>OY782766.1:0-4932313 GCA_963678235.1 Prolixibacteraceae bacterium
AGGACAAGTGCTCTTGTAAAAGCAAAAGAAAAAGCCGAAGAAAGTGATAATTTAAAAACTGCCTTTCTCGCCAATTTGAGCCATGAAATCAGAACTCCAATGAACGGAATACTAGGATTTGCCGAATTGTTAAAAAATGAAGATTTAACTAAAGGCAATAAGGATAAATATGTTAGTTTGATTGAGCAAAGTGGTGACCGTATGTTAAGGCTTATTCAAGACTTGGTTGATATCTCTAAAATTGAATCAAATCAAATAGAAATTATACCTGAAAAAACCAATTTGAACAGCTTAATGGAGAAGATCTATAACTTCTTCAAACCACAGGTTGATGCAAAAGGAATTAAATTAACTCTTATAAAGGGTTTATCAAACAATGAAAGTCAAATTATTGTTGATAAGATTAAACTAGAGCAAATACTTTCTAATATTATCAATAATGCAATTAAATTTACGAAAGAAGGCAGAATTGATCTTAGCTATTCATTGTCTGATAAAATGCTTTATTTTAAAATAAAAGACACTGGTATCGGAATTCCAAAACAGAAGGAGAAAATAATTTTTGAACGTTTTGGGCAAGCTGAAAATTATAAATATAGTGGAACTGAAGGGTCTGGATTAGGCTTGTCTATATCCAAAGCTTTTATTGAATTAATGGGGGGGGATATATGGGTTGAATCTGAACAGGGACAAGGTGCCGAGTTTACCTTCACAATACCTTATAATCCAGTTGATAAAGAAATAAATAAAGAGCAGAATAGATCAGAATTTGTATTTCCTAATGACATTACGATACTTATTGCTGAAGATGACGAGGTGTCCTATTTCTATCTTGAACGAATATTGTCAAATTATAATTGTAAAATAATCCATGCAAGAAATGGCCTCGAAGCAGTTCAGTTTTTTAATGAAAATCCTGAAATTGGAATAATTCTTATGGATTTAAAAATGACTGGCATGGATGGTATTAGTGCAACCTCTGAAATAAGGAAGATAAGCACCCGGGTGGCAATTCTAGCCCAGACAGCATATGCGTCAGACGGTGATCAACAAAAAGCACTTGATGCAGGTTGTAACGATTACATAATCAAACCAATAAACAAAGAATTATTAGTAGAGAAGATAGTGAAATTATTAAGAATGAGAAACTCATAGAAGCAAGTAAAACACGGGTTCTTTATATTAATGAAGTATACTTGAACAGGAAAAAAAAAGGTTTGATCTGCACGAAACAAACCAAACCTTTTTATTCAAAATGAGATGGAATTTTTAATCCATGTCAATATCCACATCCATATCTCCCAGGTCAATATCCAATGAATTGGTAATTTTACTAATGTCTTTTGGATCGATCACCCCCCGGATACTTATCAGTACATTTTCGTCACCTCCAACAACCATAAGCAGTTCCGCAAGTTTTCCTTCTCCGGCATTTTTACCGTAAAAGCGGACAACCTCGTTTTCTTCAGTAACTTCCATTAGCACTTCATAGTCATGGTTTTTAAAGAATCCATCGTTTTCCAATTCCTTGTAAAAGTCCAGTTTTTGATTCAATTCATGGTCTTCAACGGTTAAAATCCGTACTCCATTCAATCCTTTTAAAACATCTCCAACTCCGTCTTGTCCGGTTTCAATTTGGCTGGCAAAACCAAGCAGGGCACCCGAAATATTTACGGTTGTGAAGCCTTTTTTATTGGCGTATTTTTCAAACAATTTGTCGATTGGGCTTTTCTGTGCAAACAATGCCATAGGCACCATAATTGCTAATAATAAAACTAACTTTTTCATGTTATTCGTTTTTTTGGTTATTTAATTCTTTTAATTTCTCGTATTCTTCAATTCCTTTATTTAATGTTTTGGCACTTTCTTTTAATGGTTTGGAGGCTTTGGCAAGTTTCTCCATATTTTCAAGAGGTTCAATTCCGGCATTAAATTTTTGCAGCGTTTCCAGTTGATCAACGCCAACCTGGTATTTACTTCCCATGAGTTGCAGCGCTTTTACTGCCTGAACATAAGCTTCTTCGGGCGTTTCAAATGTGTCTTCAAATGGTTTTTGCTGTTGCTGGTAGAATAAGAGTCCTCCGAGAACAATTATTACCGATGCCGCTATTCCTGTTACCATTTGCCACATGTTGCGGTACTTTCTTTTATCCTGGTGCTCTTGCTCCAATATATAATCCATGATTTCTTCCTGGAGATCAGCATTCGAATCTTGTTCCGATATTTCAACAATTCCTCCAAAGAACTCCGCATATTCCTTTACTTCATCGTCAATTTCTTCCGATTGGAAATAATTGCTTAATTCTTTTTCATCTTCAAAAGACGATTTTCCATCAAAATATAGTTGCAGTAATTGTTTTACCCTTGTAATTTTCATTGGTGTCGAGTTTTAAAAATTCATCCCTAACTTTTTTTCGTGCCCTCGAAAGATTTACTCTGATCGCGTTTACTTTTAATCCACTGGCTTCGGCAATTTCATCGTAGGTGTAATGTTCCAAATCGCGTAATTGCATAACCAGTCGTTGCAAATCGGGCAGCTTGTAAATCAATTTCTTAATCTGTTGTGCCGATTCCGATAATTCAAGCGTTGAATGAACATCCGTTGTTTCTTGTTCCTGTTTTCTGCTTATTTCACCTTCAATTGAAGTTTTTTTGTTTGCCCTGATGTAATCCAGGCATTTGTTTCTAGCCATGCGCATGGTAAACGCTTCCATGTTTTCAATTTCTGTGAGGTCGTCGCGCTTTTGCCAAAGCTTCAGAAATAAGTCCTGCACTACATCTTTTGCAAGATCTTCATCTTTTAAAAAATGTGTACAAAAACGAAGCAGCTTGCTACTCATCGGTAATACCGTTGTTTTAAAATCTTTGGCAATCATCAACTTGTTTTTGTATTCTCGTTTTCAAAGGTAAGACGTTGGCACTTGAAAGTCATTACATCAGTCATGCTGATTTTTGAAAAAGTTTGCAACATTGGTAATATAAATCTTACTGAGAGTGGAAATAACACCGATTATCAGCAATGTGGACACTTTTGGCAATAAAAGTTCTTATTATCCTGATTTTTTTTGTAAATTTTGCATCACAAATCCTATTGTAAAAATTAATGAAGACGCGAAAAGCTCTGAAGTCACTCTTCGAGCTACAAATGAAAATAAAGGAATTCCAGGAGAAAACCGGAAATAAATATTCGGATGATCTTTCTGAATTGCTATTTCTGGCCGGGGCCACCAAAAAAATAATTGTCGAAGAATCTGATGAACAGCCGGTTCTGGAATCAGGGAATAACGATTCTTATTTATTTCAGCAAATTTTACAGAGTGTTTCCGATGCGGTGTATGTAACCGACATGGAAGGTAACTTTACATTTGTATGTAACTCTAAAGATGCAATTTTTGGCTACTCACGGGATGAATTATTAGAAAAGGGAAATATTGAATATGTTTTAGGGGAAAATTTATTTCATGCGGAAAAATTGCAATCGAAAGGCGAAATCAAAAATATTGTACGTTCGGTTACCGATAAAAAGGGGAATCTTCATTCATTATTGATCAATATCAAAAAGGTAAACCTTGCCGGTGGTGAGGTTTTAATATCGTGCCGTGATATTACTGAACGAAAAAAAGCCATTCAGGCATTGGTTGAATCCAGGGTGTTTTCAGACAAGTTGATTGAATCAATGAAAGATGGTTTTTGCATCACCAATGCGGCCGGGGTATTGTTGGATGTAAATTCGTCGATGTGCCGCATTACCGGTTATTCAAAAAAAGAACTATTGGGAGAAGAACCACCGTATTCGTACTGGCCCGAAGAGAAAGCCGAGCAGATGTTGGAATTCTTCTCCAAGCAAGATAGTAAAAACCTTCTTGATATAGAATTAACGCTAAAAAGAAAAAACGGGGAGCTGTTCCAGGCAATTATTTCACCCGCAAGGATTGAAGACCCAGGTGGTAATACTATTGTTTATTTTGCCACTGTTAAAGATATTTCTGATTTGCGCAAATCGGAAAAAGAGTTGCTTGAAAAAACGAACTTTTTAAATACAATCATTAAAGATGCCGCAGTGAGCATGTGGATTGCTGATGCAAGCGGTGTTGCCATTGAAACTAATAAAGCATGCCTTGAACTTTGCGGTCTTCAAACCGAAGAGTTTATTGGAAATTATTCGATTCTAAAAGATGTGAACTTTATCGAGACCGGATTCCAGGACAAGCTTGAGAGCGTATTCACTTCAGGGCGTTTTGCCGATTTCATGATTGACTATAAAGATTTTCCAGAGGAAAAAATCACAATGCCCGGTTTTAAACACAAAGTTATTCGTACCATCATAAACCCTGTATTTGGTGTTGATGGAAATGTAACGAATGCGATCATCCAATCCGTTGATTTAAGTGAAATCAAAAAAGTTGAAAACGAACTCGAAAAACATAAAGAAAACCTGGAAGAATTGGTGAAAGAAAGAACCCAGGAGTTGCAGGAAAAGAATATGGAACTTGAGAATTTCAATAAACTATTCGTTGGCAGGGAGTTCCGGATAAAGGAATTAAAGGACAAAATTAAAGACCTCGAAAAGAATCAATAATAATACTCGATGCGCATTCATTTGATGAAAGGGCAAAATTCACAATGACGTGTTAATCTGACAAAAAACCTTAAAAATAACTAGGCTAGCATCAAACATAAAAGATATTGAGAATTTGAAATATAAGACTTTCCTGAACTAATTAACTGTCCAGGGTCGTATTCCTTATAACTTTGTTAAGTTCAGATAATGCTAAATTTCAGTAATTGAGTAATCGGTGTCCACCCATAAACCAATTACTTCAACCGAGCTGTCAACCAAATCTTTTAGGTTTTTAACTGCACGCAATAATTGCGCTTTTTGCACATAATCTGGTTCTGGGTTTCCGGCGCAATCAAAATGGGCGACCAAAGCCAGTTTTCTGGACCCGTGTTTTTTTACTGAAATATCTATTTTTTTAACCATGGATTCAAGGCTCTTGGGATCAATGGTTTCTGCAAGGATTTTTACGGGTCCCGGTTCGGTGATAGAATCAATATATTCAGCTCCAAATTTTTCTATAAGATAGTTGATCACAGGCAATTGAACCCTTCCGTCCATACAATTAATAACAGTTGCAAAACTCATGTTTGTCGTTTTAAAAGGTATTGTTTGAAGTTGTACAAAGTACAAAAAATACCAATTTAGGATAAGGATTTTAGGCTGTTTTTTACCATAAAATACTATTGTTCAATAAAAAAGGATTTAACTGAAAATTAAATCCTTTTTGCTTTATGCAATGTACCTTATTTTCAAGCTAAGGGTTAAATCCCAGCGCCATAATCAGATATGGATTATTGCGACAACTATAGTTTCCTAAAATTTTTATTTCGAAAGATCGAAGTCTGAAGTATTAATTCGTATAACTGATTTTTCTTCCCTCTTCTGGCTTCTGACATCCGACTAAAACTTTCTATTTATGATCGTGAATGCCTGTCTTTTTTTCTTTTTCGATCTCTTGGCTTTTCGCCTGTACTTTTAACATCTGGCTTTGATTCTTCCACCAAAACACCGGAGCCATCGAAACTAAATTTGCCAAATCCTTTTTTAATTTCATTTTTATATTTACTGTCCACTTCAAAAAAGGAAAACTTTTTCATAATGTCGATTTTTCCAATCGGGATTTCTTTGTTTTTTGTGGATTCGTTGATTATGCCTATCAGCCTGGCAGTATCAACACCTTTTTTTGATCCCAGGTTAACATAAAAGCGTGTATATCCTTTTTCTCCTGAAGGTCTGCCTGTTCTTTTTCCTTCGCTTCGGTCACGTTTAAATTCATTTCTCTGATCCCCCCTGTCTCTTCGTCCGTCACTTCTAATGTCGCCTCTGTTGCTTCTTTTTTCGCCGCGGCTTCTGGTGTCAAAGTCTTGTTCCTTATTCCTACCGCGTTCTCTGCGGCCTCTCCTTTCAGACGATGAAGAACGACTTTCGTTCACATCGATATTTAAATCTTTGGCATTTTTATAATAATCGAGAAACCTCGTGAATTCAACCGATACCACATGTTTAATGATGTCTTCTTTCGTCATGCCTGAGAGCTTTTCGTAGATGGTTGGCATAAACTTATCGATCTGGCTGCCTTCCAGTTCTACTTTTTCTATTTTGTCGATCAGGTTAAACAATTGTTTTTCACATATTTGATCACCAGTCGGGACCATCAGTCGTTCAAATTTGGCATTAGCCATTTTTTCTAATTGCCTGATCTTATTTTTCTCGCGGCTATGAATGATGGTTATAGATGTCCCCTTATTTCCAGCCCTTCCGGTCCGTCCGCTTCGGTGTATGTATACCTCCAAATCATCGGGAAGGTTATAATTAATTACATGGGTAAGCTCCTGCACGTCTAAACCACGAGCTGCAACATCGGTTGCAACCAATATTTGAAGTTGCTTACTTCGGAACCTGTTCATCACATATGTGCGCTGTGATTGCGATAAATCACCATGTAAGGCATCGGCATTATAACCACCTGCCATCATTTTATCGGCAACTTCTTTTGTTTCCCGTCTTGTTCTGCAAAATACAATTCCGTATATGTTTGGGTGAATATCGGCAATTCGTTTAAGTGCTTCGAACCTGTCTTTGGCTTGAACCATAAAATAGGCATGGTTCACGTTCGCAGCGGCTGAGTTTTGTTTCCCGACTTTTATTGTTTCATAATCGGACATATAATTCTCCGCCATTTTTGAAATTTCGTTGGGCATGGTTGCCGAAAACAGGAATGTCTTTTTCTCGGCAGGCGTACCTTCCAAAATAGCATCCAAATCTTCCTTAAAGCCCATATTCAGCATTTCATCAGCTTCATCAAGTACCAGCCATTTTATAGAATGTACTTTAAGTACTTTTCTTTTGATCAAATCAAGCGACCTGCCCGGTGTTCCAACCACAATATGGACTCCTTTTTTTAGGGCATTAATTTGCGGTTCAATGCTTGCACCTCCATAAACAGCACATATTTTTATTTGTGGCAAGTATTTGGTAAATTTTTCAAGATCCGATGTAATCTGCATACACAATTCCCGTGTGGGGCATAAAATGAGGCTTTGTATGTCCCTCGCATCTTTTTGGAGCAGTTGAAGGATTGGGAGCCCAAATGCGGCAGTTTTTCCGGTTCCGGTTTGAGCAAGTGCAACCAAATCCTGCTTGTTTTTTAATATATAGGGCAGTGTTTGTGACTGTATTGGGGTAGGGGTTTCAAATCCCAAATCGGCAATGCCGTTTAATATCTGCGAATCTAATCCCGCCTCTGAAAATTTTTCTATCATATTGAATTTTGTATAATGTAATGTAACAAATTCATTGTGTATTTGTTACGCCGTTTCCCGAATTCATTTTATTCGTATTTTTCTTTTGAATTAAGGAGGGCGCAAAGGTACTGTTATTTATCAGATAATGAACTAATAAGCTTAAATATTCTGATTAATTAATATACCGGAACTGGAATCTCTTTTATAATCCTTAATACTGGATTGAAATGTTACAATTATTTTTCTGAAGTTGATAATTCATTTTCTTTATTGATCAACTTATTTTCAAGAAAAACATGCACATAACCATTCCATGGTTTTGAGCAAATATCTATGTCCCCGTCATTGTCGACATCACCAACCTGTGCTTCATGGCACCGAAATCCTTCAAGTATTATATGGCGTTTCCATTCTGTTGAAGTTCCATCTATGTTTTCCCAAATTACCCATTGAAATGTTTGTGTTGACAAAGGGCCTCCTCCACTAAAAATATCCAGATCTCCGTCCAAGTCAAAATCGACCACTGCCAATGAGTGGAAATCTTGTCCGCTTGCCATCATTTCCACTGGATGGCACTTCCATTTTTTCCCCTGGTTTCTGTTTTCGAACCAAAATACCCTGGCATTTGTAATACCACATTCGGCTTCCACAACATCCAAGTCATTATCGTTATCCATATCGGCAACCCAAACTTTTAAGCCCAATCCTTTATCGCCAAATGAGTTTCCTTTTTTAGGCACCAGCACCGGATGCTCTGTCCACGAATATGCATTCCCTGTTGTGTTTTCAAACCAGGAATTTCCCCTAACAATATCAACATCCCCATCGTTATCCAAATCACCATAACCTTTTGGGGTAATGCCTAAATAAATACTTCGACCAATAATGTTAGTTTGCCATTGTTCATTTGGGTTGTTCCCAATGTTATGCCATGTTAAATGTTTCATTAACTGTGAATTGCTATTTGAAACAATGTCCTTTTTCCCATCTCCGTTAATATCAACAGCAAGCATGCCGTTGCTTGGCGGGCAGGCGTTAAAATGAAACTTAAAAGGAATATTAACGGGATCTCTGCTGTTTTCGTACCAACCATTACCAACTGCAAAATCGTTTTTGCCATCGTTGTTAATATCCATAACGCATGCCCCAAGATCGCTAAGTGCCCCTTCGCCAAGAGGGTGCAGTACCCATTTATCTGCCGATTGATATTCAAACCAAGATAATTTTCCTGATTCCCCGAAAACCCAATCTAAGTCCGAATCGTTATCTAAATCAACCAGCGCTGTTTGCCCCATATGAAATCCTGTTTCACCAATTATATGGTGTTTGAATGAGGGAAACTGGGCAGCCAAAGAATAACTAATAATAAGGCAGGCGAATAAGAGGAAACATTTCATGGCTTTGACTTTTTATTTTCAATACAAGGTACAAAATACTCGTATATTATGTATTGATCTTTAATTACTTATTACGTTTTTATTAATAAAAAATAATTTTTCTGTTTCAGGTATTTTTGGAGAGTATGTAAAGATGGCCAAGAGTTGATCTTAATGCGTTATTTTAAAGGGATATAAATTTTTATAAATGCAATAGTGGTTAAATCAAAATCGTATAATTTATCCTTTTTCATCCTTTTGTTTTAGTTATCTTTGTTTCTCATAAAATACTCAGAATGACAAAAAAGCCTTTGATTTTAGTTGTTAACGATGACGGTGTAAACGCCAAGGGGATTAATGAGTTGATTGATGTTGTCAGAAATTTTGGGGATGTTGTAGTTATTGCTCCGGAAACCCCTCAATCGGGAAAATCTGCAGCTATAACAGTCGATAAACCGCTTCGGGCAACTATTGTAAAAGAAACCGATGGTTTGCTCATTTATCAATGCAATGGCACACCAGTTGATTGTGTTAAACTTGGCTTTAACCAATTGCTTGAAACGAAACCAGATTACGTGGTATCGGGCATTAACCATGGTGCAAATTCATCGATTAGTGTATTGTATAGCGGAACAGTTGGAGGTGCAATTGAAGGCTGTTTGCACGGGGTTCCTTCCATCGCTTTCTCATTGGATGATTATAGCCCCGATGCTGATTTCTCGCGTGCCAAAATAGTAAGTGCTAAAATTTTACAGCTGGTCTTTGAAAATGGCCTGCCCGGATTTACTTGTTTGAACGTAAATATTCCTACCGGCAAACCAAATGGAATAAAGGTTGGGCGACAAGCACGTGGAAAATGGATGGAAGAATTTGAAAAACGTACGGATCCTCATAAAAGGGATTATTTTTGGTTGTCGGGCTATTTTAAAAGTTTTGAGGACGAAACAAACGATTCGGATATTTATGCATTGGAGAACAATTTTGTTTCGGTTGTACCAGTTAGTGTTGACATGACCTGTTACCAATTGCTGGAAGATTTAAAAAGCTGGAAATTCTGATGAAAAGAAAGAAAAACGATACTCTTTTAACAGGATTCATAGGAGGGGTTGTACTTCCTATTCTGTTTTTTATTGGACTTTATTTGATAAAATACCCGGATCTTAAATTTCTGGAGTACATTGAGCATCTGTGGTTTAATGGCTTAATGTTTAAAATAATGAGTGTTTGTGTTTTTCCAAATCTCGTATTGTTTCTTTTGTATGTCCGAAAGAAAATGGATTATGCTGCACGTGGGGTTGTAATGGCAACGATTATTTATGCCTTAGTCGTTTTATTATCAAAAGTATTCTAGGATGAGGTATTATTTAATTGCCGGGGAAGCATCAGGAGACCTGCACGGTTCAAACCTGATAAAAGAATTGAAGAATTTGGATGCAGAAGCTCAATTTCGGTTTTTTGGTGGTGACCTTATGCAAGCTCAATCCGACAATCTGGTGAAACATTACCGCGAATTAGCTTTTATGGGGATTTTCGAAGTCCTGGCAAATATCAGGACCATTCGGAAAAATATGAAACTCTGTAAAAAAGATTTATTGTCCTATAACCCGGATGTTTTGATTTTGATTGATTATCCCGGCTTTAATATGAAAATGGCTGAGTTTGCCAAAAAGAATGGGATAAAGGTTTTTTATTTTATTTCCCCAAAAGTTTGGGCTTGGAAAGAATGGAGGGTAAAAAAAATTAAAGCTTTTGTTGATGAAATGTTCACTATACTTCCTTTTGAAACCGAATTTTATAAAAAGCATAACTATTCTGTTCATTATGTTGGAAACCCACTGGTTGGCTCCATCGAAGAATTTAAAAGCAAAGCCCTTTCGAAAAATGATTTCAGGAAGAAAAATGCCCTTAATGAAAAACCAATTGTTGCTTTGGTGAGCGGAAGCCGAAAACAGGAAATAAAACAAATGCTTCCGGTGATGGCGGCAATGAAAAAATATGATCCCAACTATCAATTTGTAATTTCCGGGGCACCTTCCATACCTGCTGATTTATACACCACGGTTCTGGATGGTATTGAAATACCTGTTATTTTTAATCAAACGTATGAACTTTTAAATCATTCACATTGTGCAGTTGTAACCTCAGGCACAGCCACCCTTGAGACCGCATTGTTTAATGTGCCTCAAATAGTTTTATATACTTTTAAAGGGAATAAATACCTTGCACGGCTCATTCGTAAATTATTGATAAAGATTGAGCTGTTTTCGCTGCCAAATTTAATTTTAAACGAAGCGGCTATAAAGGAGCTGGTTATGGAAGAGATGAGCGTTGATCACCTTAAACCAGAAATGAATAAACTGTTGAATGATTCCGCTTATAGAAACAGAATATTTCAAAAATATACCCGTTTGCATGAATTGGTAGGTAAGCCAGGGGCAGCGAAAAGGGCAGCTCAAAAAATGGTTGAATTATTAACTAAACCACTATGTACTGAAAGTACATAGGTTTAAAATTGAATGAAATTCAAAAATAATGAACAAAGCAGACAAGAGTATTAAGTAATGAGTAGAGAGAAAAAACAAAATAATTCTCAATACTCAGTACTCAAATCTACTTCACTTTAAAATGAAAATTTATAGAAACTAAAGTAGCTGCAATGAAATTGCAGGGTTTTAACCATTAACTTGAAAATAAATAGAACTACATTGTTGTGAAATGATGTGAAAATATAGGTTCAACAAATATGTATTATTTATTAAAAAAGGAAATAAATAGTTTTCTGGGATCTTTAATCGGATATATTGTTCTGGTTACTTTTTTATTGGCAAATGGTCTATTCTTATGGGTTTTCTCCGGCTCCTTTAATATCATAGATAATGGTTATGCAACTTTGGATGGTTTGTTCGAACTGGCTCCATGGTTATACCTTTTTTTGGTTCCTGCCATAACCATGCGCCTTTTCGCAGAAGAAAAAAAGCAAGGGACCATGGAAGTTTTATTAACAAGACCTCTTTCCGATAGTAAAATAATTATTGCAAAATATTTAGGAGGTCTGTTCTTAGTCATCCTTTCGTTGTTTCCAACACTCATTTATTTCTATTCGGTATACCAAATTGGCAGCCCAGTTGGAAATATTGATATTGGTGGAGCCTGGGGATCGTTTACAGGCTTGTTCTTTCTGGCTGCCATTTATGTTGCTATTGGTTTATTTGCCTCATCATTGAGTGATAACCAGATAGTTGCATTTATTGTGGCAATGGTGCTTTCCTTTATTTTTTATGTTGGGTTTGATTTTATTGGTCAAGCCGGAATGCCAAATTCATTGGCGAATGTATTCTCCTGGTTAAGCATAAATGAACATTACCTGGCCGTTAGCCGTGGTGTACTTGAACTTTCTGACCTGGTATATTTTGTGGGGATGGTAATCCTGATTTTGGGCATCTCCAAATTTTGGATTCGAAAGGGAAGAAAATCCAACGGAAATTCCCTACTAAATCAGGTTCTGTTTTTTGCTTCCATCCTTATAATCTACATATTTTCAACTAATTCAACGTTGAGGATCGACCTCACTGGCGATAAAAGGTACTCTGTTTCTGAAGCGACAAAATCAATCGTTTCGGGGCTGGATGAAACTTTATACATTGAACTATACCTTGCAGGGGATATGCCCGCTGGTTTGAAAAGGTTGCAAAAGGCAATTGAAGATAAGGCGAATGACCTGGATGTGTATGCACCTAAGAAAATTCAGTTCACAGTTACAGATCCCCTTCAAATAAAAAAGGAAAAACAAAAAGCACAATTCATTGAACGGGTTGAGTCACAAGGTATAAAACCTTTTGATGTGCGAAATACTACCGACCAGGGAGTGGTTACCACTAGGCTTTACCCGGGGGCAATACTAAAATATGGGAACAGGCAGGTTTCCCTGAATTTTCTTAAACGGAGCGAGGGATTTAGTAACGAAATGAATTTAAACCATTCCATCGAAGGAATTGAATTTGAATTTGCAAATGCCATACGAAGGTTGACCCAGGAAAGCAAAGGAAATTTGGCTTTTTTGAAGGGGCATGGGGAGTTAAACCAATGGGATGTTTACGATATTAGTAATAGTTTGTTGAACGATTTTTATGTGTCCAGGATCACAGTTGAACAACTTTCAGAAGCACCGGAGAAACAAAATATTATAATTGTTGCAGGTCCAAACATTGCTTTTAATGAAAAAGATAAAATTGTACTTGATCAATACCTGATGCAGGGTGGGAAAATTATGTGGTTCATTGATCCGGTGCGTGTGAGCCTTGATAGTTTGAGCAAAGGGCACATGACCATGGCGTTCCCATTAAACTTAAACCTTGGCGACATGTTGTTCAAATATGGTGTCCGCTTAAACAGTGATTTAATTCAGGATGTATATTGTTCACAACTGTTGGTAAACACTGCAGCACCCGGAACCGAGAAAAAATTTACCCGTGAAAACTGGTATTATTCACCCTTGTTAACTCCATCCGACCATCATCCTTTAAGCAAAAATTTAAACCTTGTAATGTCGGAGTTTGTATCTTCCATCGATACTGTTTCACCAAACGAAAACATAGAAAAAACCGTACTTCTTTCCACATCTCCATACGGAAGAAAAGTCAGGACTCCTGCCGGGATAAGTCTTGAGAATATTAATAATCCACCTGCCCGCGAAATGTTCAATATACCATTTATCCCAACGGGTATTTTGTTGGAAGGCAAGTTCGAATCGGCATTTAAAAACCGTATGGTACAAAACCTTGGTTACACCGGAAATATTATTGGAGAAAGCAAACCTACAAAGATGATGGTGTTTTCAGATGCAAGCCTTCTCGCAAATCAGGTTATTTATTCGGGAAATGAGCCTCAAATGATGCCATTGGGATACGATCGGGTAGCCCAGAGAACATTTGGCAACAAGGAGTATATATTGAATGCAATCCATTATTTAAACGATGAAGTTGGGATTATGCAGCTTCGAAACCGGACACTTAAACTTCGCCTTCTCGACAAGGCAAAATTGAGGGAAACCCGAAAGAAATGGCAGTTGTTAAATGTTTTACTTCCAGTTATCTTGGTTGTGATTTTTGGTTCTGCATATAATTTGAGACGCCACTATAAGTTTTCGCGTTAAAAAAACCTTGAAAAAACGTTTTTTAATCAATAGGTAAATAACAGTAAAGTTTGTATATTCGTGTACTTATAGTTAAAAGAAAAAGTGGGTCTTTTCTTTGATTGAAGGCTCTAAATATTTTTTCTTGTTTCTAAATTTTTAAAAAAACAGAAAAGTAAATATACGCCAATGAAATTTGTAGTTTCCAGCACCGAATTACTACGCCATTTATCTGCTATCAGTAAGGTAATAAGTAGTAAAAGCACCATGCCAATTTTAGATAATTTTTTATTCCAACTTACCGATTCAAATGTAACAATTACTGCTTCTGACCTTGAGTCAACATTAATTACCAGCATGGAATTGGACAATATGGAAGGAGAAGGGAAAATTGCAATCCCGGCAAAGCTGCTTATTGATACTTTGAAAGAATTTCCGGAGCAACCACTTACATTTCAAATTGATGATGAATCGTTTGCAATTGTAATTTTTTCTGAGAATGGTAAATTTAGCATTGTTGGACAAGACGGTGAAGATTTTCCTGAATTGCCAACCTTAAATGCAGATGGTGCAGCATCAATTAATGTGAACCACGATGTGTTGTTGAATGGAATCGACAAGGCATTGTTCGCTACGGCTGATGACGAATTAAGACCGGTAATGAACGGTATATATATTGAACTCACACCTGATTTCATGAGCTTTGTGGCATCCGATGCACATAAGTTGGTGCGTTATAGAAGAACAGATGCAAAAGCAGAAATTGAATCTTCTTTCATACTTCCTAAAAAGCCTGCAGCATTGTTAAAATCTTTATTGCCGAAAGAAGAATTCGATGTGAAATTAGAATTTGACGATAAGAATGCCTTTTTTGAATTAACAAATTTCAAACTAATCTCAAGGTTAGTGGAAGGAAACTATCCGAGCTATAATTCGGTAATTCCGAAAAACAACCCGAATGCGCTGGTAATTGACAGATTGGTATTGCTGAACACCGTAAAAAGGGTATCTGTATTCTCGAATCAGGCAAGTAACCTTATTAAATTAAACCTGGCCGACAACCAATTGGTTGTGAGTGCGCAGGATATTGATTTTTCAATCTCGGCGGTTGAAAAACTCAGTTGCCAATACGAAGGCGATGAAATTGAAATTGGGTTTAAATCAACCTTCCTTCAGGAAATACTTTCAAATATTTCATCTGCCGATGTGAAAGTGGAGCTTAGTGATTCTACCAGGGCCGGATTATTGCTGCCGGAAGAAAAGGAACTGGAAGATGAAGATCTTTTGATGCTTCTTATGCCTATGATGATTAACGTATAAAGCATACAAGTGAAAATTGTGGGGTATCCCTAAAATCTATTTTTCAATGTTTTGGATGTAGGTTTTAAGGCTACCTTTTTTATTTTAAAACAACTATTATATGGATCTTCAGTTAAAAAATCCTTTGGTTTTTATCGACCTTGAAACAACAGGAATAAATATTGTAACGGACAGAATTGTTGAGATTGCTTTGATTAAAGTTAACCTTAATGGTTCGGAGGAAGAAATAATCAGAAGGGTTAATCCTGAAATGCCAATTCCTGCTGAAGCATCTGCTATTCATGGGATTTACGATGAAGATATTAAGAACGAACCCACGTTTAAAGAGATAGCAAAGTCAATGGCGAAGTTTATTGAAGGATGCGATTTAGCGGGGTTTAATTCGAACAGGTTTGATATTCCCTTGCTTGCCGAAGAATTTTTACGGGCAGACATTGAAATGGATTTTAAAAAACGGAAATTCATTGACGTGCAGGCAATCTTCCATAAAATGGAAAAAAGGACACTTGCAGCAGCCTATAAATTTTATTGTCAGAAAGAGCTGGTTGGTGCACATGGTGCCCTGGCTGATACACGCGCAACCCTGGAAGTTTTGAAATCGCAACTTGATATGTACCAGGACGTTGAATATGAAGACAATAAAGGCATAAAAACCAAACCAATCGTAAACGATGTGGAAAAACTTAGCGATTTTTCAAGCTACGATAAAAATGTTGATTTTATCGGACGGATTGTGTACGATGATAACGGGGTTGAAGTTTTTAACTTCGGGAAAAACAAAGGAGTGCCTGTAGAGCAAGTATTACGCGAACAGCCTGGTTACTTTGGTTGGATCATGAACGGCGAGTTTCCGTTATATACGAAAAAAGTTCTCACAAACATCAAATTACGCATGATGTAGGAATACTTTCGGCATATATTTTTATTTGCCT
Source organism: Prolixibacteraceae bacterium (assembly GCA_963678235.1). GTDB lineage: Bacteria > Bacteroidota > Bacteroidia > Bacteroidales > Prolixibacteraceae > JABMQB01. The sequence continues at coordinate 16,065 of OY782766.1, forward strand.
GGTATGTCCTGAGTCTTTGAACATCAAATTATTAAACAATTAAATATGAAAATAATTTGTATTGGCAGGAATTATATTGCCCATGCCAAAGAATTGAACAACGATATCCCCACCGAGCCGGTAATTTTTATGAAGCCCGACTCTGCACTTTTAAGGAACAACGATCCGTTTTATATCCCCGATTTTTCATCGAATGTGCACCATGAAATTGAATTGGTTGTAAAGATTAACCGATTGGGGAAAAGCATTGATAAAAAATTTGCTCATCGGTATTACGATGAGATTGGGCTTGGAATAGATTTTACGGCCCGTGACCTTCAGGATTCTTTAAGAAAAAAGGGGCTCCCGTGGGAAAAATCAAAAGCATTCGACAGTTCTGCAGCCATTAGCAGCAAGTTTATTCCAACAGATGAACTGGGCGATTTGAACAACCTTAAATTTAGTCTTGATATTAACGGGGAACAGGTTCAGAACGGCGTTTCATCAGATATGATATTTTCAATTGATACTATAATTGAACAGGTTTCGAAATATTTTACCTTAAAAATTGGCGATTTAATTTATACAGGAACCCCTTCCGGAGTTGGTCCGGTAAAAATTGGGGATCATTTGGAGGGGTATTTGGCAGGCAATAAGCTGCTTGATTTTATGGTGAAGTAATTTTTACAGCCTGAAGTACCCAATTTGCTTTGCCTTATATTACAAAATTTAGAAAGAAAAATGAAAGAATTTGATTTTGAAATAGAACTAAAAGTTCGTGACTACGAATGCGACATACAAGGTATTGTGAATAATGCCAATTACCAGCATTATTTAGAGCACTGCCGCCATCAGTTTATGATGCAGGTGGGCGACAGCTTTTCAAAACTACATGACGATGGCATTGATGCCGTGGTTATTAAAGCTGAATTAAATTATAAATACCCTTTACGTCCGGGCGATGAATTTTTGGTGCGTGTTAAAATGGGGCGACAGGGTAGGTTAAGGATTATTTTTGACCAGCAAATTTTACGAAAATCCGATGAAAAACTGTGTGTTGATGCCCGGGTTACAGGCGTGCTTACTAAAAATGGCAGGCCCCAATCACCCGATCTGCTTTTGGAAGGATTTACCAAAGCAGGGGTAACGTTTAAAGAAATTGAGGGGTAAAAGTTGACTGATAAAAAATTTGCCTGAGTTCTTGAGATATGAAGGGATAGATTATTTCCCCTCCTTTGGAGGGGTTAGGGGAGGCTTTTTCTCGCTTTTGTTTCCATTGGGATTATGCAATCATAAATAAATTTATTCACGGGAGTAGGAATCGAGTATTTTTCGCCCAAACGAACGACGGTTCCATTTTGGTACTCAATCTCTGAAGGTTTCCCTTCCATTACATCCCTTGCCAGCGAAGTTGTGGAGTGGTATGGGATTTTGTCAAGAAAACCAAGTGTTGCTTCCACGATATTTTCAGGAAGGTTAACCCCGGCTGCTTTGCCCACATGGTAGATTTCGGTAAAAAGATCGGTACATAATTTTCTTGTTTCCGGAAAATCCAATACTGCGCCGTAAGAAGACCTTGTTAAACCAATCAATCCGCTAATACAAATACCAAGGAATTTTTTCCAGACTTCCACATCAATATCACGTGCTATTATATTGGTTATACCTGCTTCATAAAAAGTATTCGCGATGTTTTGTACCCTTGTCGTTTTTTGATTGTCAAATTCCCCAAAAACAATGGTTGGTTCAACACTTATATGGTGGATAATGCCAGGCGCCTCAATTTTGCTGATGATCCTGCATAAACCATTTAAAACATGTTCTTTACCAACAATTTCCGCAATTTCATGGGCTGCCAGTACGCCATTCTGCAACGGTAACACGATCGTATTTTTACCTATGATTGGTTTTAATTGCATAGCGACTTCCTTCACCTGCCATGCCTTTACCGAAACAATAACCAAATCCGGAGTTTTCAGGTCAGATATTTGAGAAGTTGCCATTGCCGGATGAATCGTAAAATTACCCTTTTCACTTTTCACCTGAAGCCCCTTATCTTTAATTGCTTCTAGATGTTCGCCCCGGGCAACAAAGTTCACCTGGTTTCCTGCTTTGGCAAGTTGCCCGCCAAAATATCCTCCAACCCCGCCTGTTCCTACAATTGCAATATTCATAATTTACAATACAAATTTTGTGAGGAATGAATGTACGATCTTTTCAATTAATTCGCTGCCTTAAAAGGGTGAAAAAGTGTAATTTTAATCTTCAAATCATTTAAAACCTTGGCAATGCAGAAAATAGCCTCTTTCTTATTTTTATTTCTTTTAATAGCATGCACATCCAATAAAAAACCTGTTGACAATTCTGAAGAAACAAAGAAATTCATGCATGAAACTGTTTCATTAAACATTGATCAGGCAAACCGTTTGGTAAAACTACCATTGAAGTGCATGCAGCAGGAGTTTCCCAATAAACTGAGCCAAACCCTTGGGACAGAAGATGAACTGGGGACGCCTAGAGAGTTGCATCCTGCATTTTACGGCTGTTTCGACTGGCACTCATCGGTACATGGGCATTGGATGTTGGTTAAATTGTTAAAGATGTTTCCAAATCTGGATGGGAAAGAAGAAATTATTGATCGATTAGTTTCAAATTTAGGCGCACAAAATATTCTGGGCGAAGTTGCCTATTTTCAGAGGGAAAGTGAAAAATCGTATGAGCGTACTTATGGCTGGGCATGGCTATTAAAACTGGCAGAAGAATTGCACACCTGGGACACGGATTTAGCCCGTGAATTGGAAGCCAACCTGCAACCACTTACCAATTTGATTATTGAAAAGTATTTGGATTACCTGCCACGTTTAAATTATCCAATCAGGGTGGGAGAGCATACCAATACCGCGTTTGGGATGGCATTTGCCTGGGATTATTGCAACACGGTTGGAAATGCACAATTGAAAGCATTGATTGAAAAACGTGCAAAAGATTTTTATTTAGCCGATACTGGTTGTCCGTTGACATGGGAGCCCGGCGGGTATGATTTTTTATCTCCGTGTTTGGAGGAAGCCGATATTATGCGAAGGGTATTGCCTAAAGACGAATACAGAACATGGCTTGCAGCTTTTTTACCCCAACTCACTGATACAAATTTCTTTTGGGAGCAAGGCAAAGTATCAGATAGGAGCGATGGCAAAATGGTGCATTTAGATGGGCTTAATTTTAGCAGGGCCTGGTGCCTTTTCGGAATAGCATCGGATCTAAAAGAATATGCCCATTTGCAACAAATTGCCGTTGAGCATATTCAGTTTTCTTTACCAAATATTACCGATGGTGATTATATGGGCGAACATTGGCTTGCTTCCTTTGCGATTTATGCCCTGAGTATGGCGGGCGAGTAAGATTTTTATAATCAATTAATTGACTGTTTTTTATAAGTTAATTGTTTAAAACCTCCGAATTGTATTCGAAGAGCAGGCTCTGCTTCCGATACTGATCAGGATCATTGCAGTACTTAAGTTTCTATAATTTTTTTGACCGAAGCCCGGAGCCCGAAGTCAGAACGTAATTTGTTGATGTTTTCCTTTCCGGCTTCGGACTTCTGTCTTCCATCCAAGATATTCTTTTTTCGAATTTCATTCGAGAATTAAACCAATGTATTTCCAATGCATAGTGGTTTATTTAAGTTCGAACCTGCAAAGCATTTGCGCTTTTAAGGTGATATTTTCAAATTCAATTGCCGGAAGGTTATCTGCAACAATGCTGCTAACTCCCCTTATTTTTATCATGGAATTTGCCTCCCTATAATTATTAAACTGTTCATATTCCTGCACGTAAATTGCTTTCCCGATTTCCTGTCCGATGGCATTGGCAAGTGCCGAAGCTTTTTCTTTTGCGGCTTTGATGGCATTGGTTTTCACCTGAAGTTTAAAACTCTCCAGTTCCGAATGGTCCAAGTTTGAAATATTGGTATTTGAAATTCCCGCCTGCTCAAGCTTGTAAAAAAGTGCACCTATTTTTTTTGAGTCATGTAAAAGCAATTCGTACTCTTTTGATTTGTGGATGTCGTCTTTTTTTAATTTGTAGAATCGAAAATTACTGGAATAGTCTTTTAATTTAAGGTCTTTTTTAACGTCAATTTCCAATGATTTTAAAATTTTAAGCAAATCTTTTTCCAGGCTTTCAATGGAAACTTTTCCTTTGGTATCAGACTCGTTAAGGGTAATATCAATGCTAATTTCGTTGGGTACAATTTCAAGTTCAGCGGTGCCCGTGACCTCCATATAAGGAAGATCAATAAAATTTTTGGTTTGACTGAGAACCTGGTTCCCCAAAACAAGCAAAATCACAATCAATAATGTATTTCTCATAGCTATCCGTTTTTATAGAGTTAATGATTAAGTCCGATTTCCATCGGGATTATTACTGCACTTTAATTTCTATAAATTTTTATTTAAATGAAGTAAATTTGAGTAAAGAGATTCGAGTATTGAGAATTATTTTTTTTCTCTTTACTCATTACTTAATACTCTTGTCTGCATTGTTCATATTTTTTTAATTTTTGCCAACCTTAAACCTATGTACTTTAAGTGCATAGTGGTTTAGTTAATAGTTCAAGTTTAAATTCCAAACTCTACCGGGTATGCAACAACTTTGCCAGATTTTCCTTTTAAGGCACCTTCCATAAGTTCCAATGCCATAAATGCTTCTTCTGGCACATCAAAAGGAAATGTAATGCCCCATTTATTTGCTTTCTGAAAACCAAACCTGGGGTAAAAGCTTTCATCGCCCAAAACTATAACTGAACGAAATCCCATGGTTTTGGCAATCCTCAAACCCCTGGTAATAAGTTTGCTTCCAATTCCCTGTTTTTGACGTGAAGGTAGAACTGCCATTGGAGCCAGCGACAGGCAATCGTCTTCACCAATTTTAATTTTAGAGAACAAAATATGTCCGGTAATTTGATTATCGTCCTGGTTTACAAGCGATAAATCGGGAATGAAACTTTTTCCGGTACGGATTCGATTCACCAATTCTGCCTCGTTTGCCTGTTCAAACGCAAATTCGTATAGCTTATAAATTATTGGTATATCTGAAGGGATTTCTTTTCGTATTGTCATTGATCAAATTTAATTCATAGATATTATGGAGAAGATGGTTTTGGAGAAATATGGTTGCTTTAAACAGCCCCTTTTTCTAAAATTTTAACTTCAGGAAAAGGGAAGGAGAGAACGGGACAGCTTCGGCATAAACGTTTACGGAACTTAATGCACCCGTTGATACCCTGCTTAAATTAGAAAATTTCAGGTTTTCATAGTTAAGGATATTCAGGATGGAGAGCCCGGCTTCCATTTTAAATTTTTTGGGTGTGAACCTATAAACAAGCGATGCATCCAGGCGTTTGTAAACAGGGATATCCGTTTCACCCTCTTCCAATGTTTCCCTTGTTTTTTCAAATCCTGATCCAAATACATAATTTGCCGACAGGTAAAACGATTTGATATTTAAAATTCCTGCGATTTTCAGTTCGTGCCTTTGATCGTGCAACGCCGGACTATATTCATAAATTCGTTGGAAAGTAAACCTTTCTTCTGTTCTGCTTAAGGTATATGCCAGCCAAATCAAATTATTCTTATACTCTTTTTTGATGTAAAAGTCAAGCCCTTTGCTTTGAGCTTCGCCATCGTAAAATCCCCTTTCAATTCTATTGTTTCCCCTATGAAAGCGGGCTAAGCCGGTGGTTGTTTTGTAAAATCCTTCCAGGCAAATGGTGAGGTCGTTTTTAAAATATTTCAACCCTCCAACAAAGTGTTCCCCATGCAAAACAGGAATGTTTTCCCTATCAGGGATGGTCCAGAAATAACTGTAATTATAAACGCTATCAACCTGCGATACTTTGGCTATATATTGATTGTATGTTCCCCATGCAGCATTTATTTTCCATGTTTCGTCGAAATGCAGTGCAAACGAAATTTTTGGTTCAACATATAGTTTGTTAAAATCGTTTGAGTAAGTGGCACGAATGCCGCCTTTTATTTGAAAATTCTTACCCAATGACATGTTGTCCTGAACAAAACCATAGAATCTTTTTGAAATCAGGTCTTGATTTAAAACCGTACTTGCAAAAGATGTGCTTAGCAATTTACTTTTGTTTTCGATGTAGCCAAACCCAAGCTCCATGTTTTGCCCTTTTGGGAACACAACCCTGTTCTTCAGTTCTATATATGATTCTGAGATTTGGTTATCAATGGTTCCGAATTTTTGTGTTTTTTCTTTGCCATTTCTTAAGTTTTCGGTCTTGTTTTCTTCGAAGGAATTATTCTCAAGGCTTGAATAGGCAAAGATGATGTTGCTTGAGTTTCCATTTCCCCAATTTTTGCTGTAAAATGCCGATCCGCCCATCTGTTGGTTTTCTTCTGTTTCTGTCCTGAAAATCCTTGTATTCGCAACATCGCCTTCTAATTCATAATTAAAGTCATCGCCACCATAATAATAACTAATGTAAAAAAGGTCGCCGTTGTCGCCAGACAATGAATATTTTAGATTGAAATCGGAAAAATTATAGTCAGGCAACGCATTCAGGTCAACCGAATAATTTGTAGTTCCGTTTTCGTTTCCATTGCTGTTATCGTTTCTTTTCCTGTTTATATTTTGTTTAACAGGATCGTAAAGTTCGTAATAGGTTTTTCGAACGGCTGCTGTTAAAGTCGATTTTTTTAGGATCGGAACCTCAAGTAAGGCATTAATTGTAGAGTTGTTAATACTTAAATTTAAGCCTGCATTTTTCCGGTTACCATCCTTCCCACTAATGTTTACAATTCCTCCAACCCTGTCGCCAAAGCTGGCATCGTACCCACCTTTATAAACATCAATATTCTTAATTATTAATGGATTTACCACCCCGATATTATCATTGTAGTTTTTTAAGCCAAATACCGTAAAACCATCGAAACTGATTTTGCTCTGTCCTTCGTAGCTTCCCCAAATCATTAAATCCGACGATTGTTCCCCGGCAGCCAGTATCCCCGGCATTAAACGCACCAGGTTGAATACCGAATTATCGCCATATCCTGGAAGGAAAGGGGCAATATTGTGGTTTAAGGTTATGTTCCCGGGCTTGTCGCCAATATGGGTTGATTTTTCGATGAGGTTGTTTGTGACGGTAATTTCCCCAAGTTGTTTTAACGAAGGATGAAGAAAAAAAGTCCTGTTCAAATCCCTCGTAATAACCGTGTCGTAAATATAATATCCCAGGTGTGAGATTTTTAACGAAAAGCTTGAATCGTTGGAAGCGACATATGAAAAATAGCCTTTTTGGTCGGACTCAACAATCTTGTTATTCACCAGGATATTTGAATATGGCAATGGTTCATAAGTGCTTGCTTCTAAAATCTGTCCTTGAATTTTGTGCCGATGAAGAGTATCGTTTTTCGCAATGCCTTTAGACTTTGGATAGATAATAAATACATCTCCTGATTTTTTATACTCCAGCTTTAATCCCTTTAAAGCTTTGCTGATAAGCGCTTCCTGGTTTTTAAACTCACCAGAAATGGAAACAAAATAATTGGAAGCCAGGTTTTCATCGTAAACTAGCTGGAATTGATGCTTCTCACGTAATTCCAATAAAAACACATTTAGAGGCTGATGGTCAACCTCTATTTTTAGTTTGCTTTGTGCTTGGACCACCACCTGCGTCAAACTACCTAGAATTACTAAAATAAAAAGTAACTTTTTTATTCTCACTCATCAATTGTTTTGGACAATATTGTAAGTACCATCTGCTTCTTTGGTAAAGGTAAGCAAACGTGGCAGACATACATAATCCAAAACGTCTTCTATATTGTGTTTAGTACTTAAATTCAAACTTACGTTGTAATCGAGTTCAGGGGCTAATTTTATTTTTACGCCATATTGCCGTTCTATTTCCTGTAATACTTTTGAAAGAGCGACCCCGGTAAAAAAGAATTCGTTGTTTTGCCAGGCAATTTCCCTGGAAGAATTATAATTATTGGTAATTTGGATTACTCCGTTATCGTTCACTTCGGCATAGTCGCGTGGTAAAAGAATAACCGAATTGTTAATGGATGAGCTAACCTTAACTTTGCCCGTTAAACAGGTAATTTTATATTCGCCGTCACGGGTAAAAATATTGAATGTGGTTCCGAGTACCTGCGTGCTTGCTTTTTCTGATTTTACAATAAATTTCTTTCCTTTTTCAACTTCAAAAAACGCTTCCCCTTCAAAATGCAATTCCCTTTTTAAGTAATAAGTAAATGGTTTATAAGAAACTTGTGAGCTTGCATTGAGATGAACCTTTGAGCCATCGGGCAATACTACTGCCAGGTGCTTACCGGCCGGGCAAATCATGGTTTTTGTGTGGAACCAGAAAAAAGCAACGGTTCCAATTAAAATAGCAATGGTAGCAGCTATAGAGAGTTGTTTAACCTGGTTACTAAAATAAATTTGTTTAGTGCGCTTTTCCACCAGGTTCGCAAATGTATCTTCCCAAACTTCTTCCTTGGATTTTTTCCAAACAACATCACCCTGTGAAAACAATGCTTTGCTTTCGCGCTCAATTTGGGTATTTATTTTATGTTGTTTTTTGTTATCCATGGTATTGAAGCTTTTTTCTCAGATATTCCAAGGCATTTTTCATCCTTTTTTCTACAGCTTTTACGCTTACCCCGGTTTGAATTGCAATTTCATTGTACGTTAATTCTTCATGACGGCTTAATAAAAACACAGTTCGTTGTTTCTCCGGCATTTCGCGAAGCGCATACTTGTATTTCTTTTTTGTCTGTTCAAACTGCAATATTTCTTCCGGAGAATTAGAATCGTTGTTTATTTGCAGGTGCTTAAAATAGTTAAATTCAAGTTTATCCCTTCTGTATCGCGTAATAAATAAATCATTGGCTATTTTAAAGAGCAGGCCTTTTATTTTGCCATCTGTTTTTATCCGCTTTTCCCAAACCTTCATAAAAGTATCCTGGGCAATGTCGGTCGCAAGGTCTTCGTCTCCTGAGCGATAAAGAAGATAACGCCTGACATCATCAAAATGCGAATCAAATAGATTTTTAAATTCCTCTTTCGTCAATGTTTATTTCTTTCAATAAATAGAGAACTGAAAATTAATGATTTTTAAGGAACTACCCAGAAATATAACCTACAATTATCTGGGTAGTTTCTAACCAAATCTAACTATTTGTTGCCATTCCCCCCATTATTTCCTTTATGCTTGTTTTTGCCTCCTTTTAACTCAATTTCAATGCTTTCACCATTTTGGGTAAGTGTTGCAACACTGTCGCATTCGCCATCGCCATAATCTATAGATGAAACCACTGTACTGTTTTCTGTGATTTCAACCACACCTTTCACAACGTACCTGCAATCGCCAATTTTAATCAATGGTGTAACAATTACTTTTTCATACACATCCCCTTCCGAAGTGATGGCATTCACAAATCCGGTAATCTGGATCTTGTCGTCCGATTGATCGGTGTCCGTATCTATTCCTTCTATCCATTCTCTGGTTTTTTCAGCGGTTCTGGTAATCACCAAACCATTGTCAAATGTAAAAACAAGGCTGCTGGTCATTTCCGATAACCTGGTACTTACGTTGTCGCCAATAAAGGTGCTTCTTGAAGTTCCTGCAATTGCAATGGTGTCCACTTTAAAATTGTCGTAGGTGATTTCCCGGTAAGCCCCATCCGTGTGTTTTTCTGCGGAGATATAAATTTCAATAATCCCACTAATCACACGGTCATTTTTTAGAACAGTACTGTCGCCATAATTCAGGGTGATGGTTTTTGGATAACCTGTTTCAGTGGTGTCAATTGTTACATCAGGGCATTGTCCCATTTTATAACGCATGTTAGGCATCCATTTCCATTTATTTCCCAATCCAAACCTTTTTGTCAGGGCTTTTTCGGCGTTTAAATAAAAGTCTGCTTCGTAGTTCGATTCGGCAACTGCATTTTCTGCAACCGATTCATTGGCGGCAATCTGAACCGATTTGGTTGATATTTCGCTTGAGTTACTTAGGGTGTCAGCATCTTCTTTATTGCAAGAAAATAAACTTACGATCATTGCCAGTGCTACAATTCCAAAATAATTTTTCATGACTATAATTTTTTGTTTTTATGATTGATTTAACCTTATACCGAACGACAATTGATTTACCCTACTTTTATTTTCTTGTTAATGGTTAAAACCTCTGAATTGTATTCAGGAGCAGCTACTTTATGTTTTCTATACTTTTCTATTTTTGAATGTCGTTTTTAGTATAGAGATTTGAGTATTGAGAAATTTATTTCTCTTTTTACTCACTACTCTGTACTCATATCTTTTTCATTTCATTGAATATATAAGTAAAATATCCTGTGTGTATATCCATTAAATTTAACTAAGCTTCAATATGTATTTGACTTGCCGTTTTGTTTTTTTACATTTGATATTCCATAAATAAATGAAGATGAAGTATCGGGTTTTTAATGTTGTTTGTGTTGTGTTGGGATTGTTGATGAGCTTCCAATTACAAGCGCAATTATTGAGGAATAACGGGGAAGGAACACCAAAACTCGTAGTTGGGATTATTGTTGAAAATATGCGCCCGGATTATATCGACAGGTATTGGAATAAATTTGGGGAAAACGGATTTAAAAAAATATACTCAAAAGGAACCGTTTTTTCAAATTTTAAAATGGAACAGCATATTCAAAGCTACTCAACCGGAACTGCAACTTTGTTTACCGGGGTTTATGCGGCTACGCATGGAATTATTGCCAATTCGTGGTACGACAGGTTAACCGAAAAGGAAGTTAATTGTGTGGAAGATGATTATTATTTTACTGTAGGGTCGGATACAAAAGCCGGGAATACTTCGCCGAACAAACTAATGGCAAGTACCATCGGCGATAACCTGAAAATTTTCACCATGGGAAAATCAAAGGTTTTTAGTGTTGCCATGAACGATGTTTCATCTATTTTCTCGGCAGGACACGCTGCAGATGCAGCCTATTGGTTCGATGAGGTAACCGGAAGAATGGTTTCAAGTTCGTTTTACCTGAATACATTTCCTGATTGGGTCCGTTTGTTTAATTCTGATGGTTTTGCCAATAAATACAGTTATCGAAATTGGGTAACGCTTCTTCCCCAGGAAGAATATACCGAAAGCCTGGAGGACGAATACATTTTGGAAAGCGGATATTACGATAAATGGAACACTTTTCCGCATACCATTTCAAAATATGTGAACAGGGCTGGGAGTTTTAAGCCATTAAAAACCACGCCTTTTGCAAACACTATTATTGGTGATTTTACTTCCGAACTTTTAAAAAGTGAAGATTTGGGTAGTGATAATTATACCGATTTGCTCACCGTATTTTTCTCTTCCATGGATTATATGAACAATGCTTTTGGACCAACTTCCCTTGAAATGGAAGACACTTACCTTCGGCTTGACCAACAAATAGGCAGTTTAATTGATTTGCTTGAAAATAAATATGCGAAAGACGACCTCGTGATATACCTTACTTCAAATACCTCGGCATCGTACCCCGTGGCTTATTTAAAAGATGAGTTTAACATTGCGGTCGGGGAGTTTTTCCCGGAAAAAGCCTTGGCACTTTTAACCAATGTTTTAAACATTACCTATGGTGAAGGCAAGTGGATTGAGCAGGTTTCGGGTCAACAAATTTACCTGAACCATAAGCTTATTGATGAAAAGAATATCGATCAGCGGGAAATGATTGAAAAAGCTTCGTCGTTCATTAACCAATTTGAGGGCGTTAAAATTGTTATTCCTGCCTATGAACTTGAGAAGGGTGGAAGTGGCAACAATGCAAATGCAGCGGTTTATAATTCCTTCAGTAAAAATCGTTCAGGTGATTTTTCATACATCCTGGAAGAGGGATGGCAACCAGGTTATAAATTTCAAAAGGTAAATTATACCGACCAAACACATATCCCATTGGTCTTTTACGGGAGCAGGTTTCAATCCAAAAATGTAAAAGCCAGAAAAACGGCAATTGATTTAGTACCTACGCTTTGCGATATTATCGGCATTCCGGTACCCGACAGGTGCCGCGGGCAAATCATGGAAGAACTTACTAATTAATCGCGTTCTGCTTTTTATTGTTTTTAAGAAAACCAAGCGAAGCAGTTTGCTTGTCAAGTAGTATGTTTTGTTTATTGGGCTGGTTTTTAGGCGCTTTTAACAAATTCATCTGCACATTAATAACTGTGTCCGATACCAGTTCCAATTGCGTTTCCTGAGGGAAGAATGAGTTATCGGTAAACGTAATATCAATATCACCTGATGGAAGCACTAGTTGGAAATATCCTTCTTCGTTACTAATAGTCCCTATTTTGGTGTTCTTTTCGAATACACTAACATTTTTCATTTTTTCACCTGAATTGGAGTTCAATATATAACCATTTACGATTAAAAGCTGACCGTAACTTGTTGGTGCTACAAGGATCAATAGGAAAAGGATGTCGAGGAGTAAAATCTTTCTGAACATTGTTTAATCATTTTTAAATTCTAATTGTTTTTATGGCTTTGTTCAATTTTCGTTTGGCTAATTTGAAAAATGAACGTTTTTTTTGATGGCTTTATATTTAATAGACAAAGTGAAACTAAAAAGGTTGCTTTCCCTATTCAATATTTTTTAAACGATTGTGGCAACCTTATTATTTTATTCTTCAAAGAATATTTTGGTTAAGAACCAAAGTTAAAAACAGTCGAAAAGATTTGACAAAAATCATGTTTTCATCCTTGTTTAGAATAGTTCTGTCTTATGTTCAGTATAGTATGTTGAAGAACAGAATAAACATTGACTAAAGTGTTCGTTTTAAAAGACTTTACTGACTATTTTTGTTTGCATCAACCGAAACTTATACCTCATAAAGGTATTTTTTTAGCTACATGATCTGGCCTTAATTGGCGCTCTTAGTTAATAAATATTTACTTCAATAACCGATACTGATAAACAACTAATTTTCAAAATTTCAAATGAATCCCACACAATCTCTAATCAAAGATTTAGCAGAAAAGCATGGTCGTAAAAGGGAAAGTTTATTGCCCATTCTGCAAGGCGTTGTAGAACAGGAAAAATACCTTTCGGAATACTCCATGGTAGAAATCGCCAGGGAAATTGATATTCCGGCAAGCGATGTTTACGGAACTGCTACTTTTTACTCATTTCTGGAAGCAAAGAAAATGGGTAAGTATGTTATCCGGGTGTGTAAAACCATTACATGCGCGATGAAAGGAAAAAACCAGGTGATTTTTGCCATTCAGGACATGTTAAAAGTAAAAATCGGAGAAACCACACCAGATGGCCGTTTTTCGCTGCTTGAAACAAATTGTCTGGGATGGTGCCACAAAGCTCCTGCAATGTTAATTAACGATGAAGTGTACACCGAGCTTACCCCCGAAAAGGTGAGGGAAGTCCTTTCGGCGTATATGAAAAAAAATCAAGACTAAAAACAGGAGGTAATTATGGCAAGTACACATCAATTAAAACGTGCAGATTTTATTTTCAGGAACGAGAATGATTATGAGAAGGTTTTAAGTAAAACGCTTCAGCGCGATAAGCAAGAAATACTAAACGAACTAATTAGCTCCGAATTAAAAGGTCGTGGTGGCGCAGGTTTCCCAACAGGATTGAAATGGAAACTTACTTCGGAAGCCAAAAGCGATATAAAATATATTATTTGTAATGCCGACGAAGGCGAACCAGGAACATTTAAAGATCGGGAAATCCTTTCGAAAGTGCCGTACAAAGTATTAACAGCTATGGCTGTTTGTGGCTACGTTACAGGTGCAAAAAAAGGATTTATTTATCTCCGTGGTGAATATAAATTCCTGAAAGAGGAATTAAACAAAGCAATTGAGGAGTTTAAATATTATTGCAACGAAATCAAACTGGAATTCGATATTGAAATTTTCATGGGAAGCGGCGCCTACATTTGTGGTGAAGAAACCGCTTTAATGGAATCAATGGAAGGAAAAAGAGGGGAACCACGAAATAAACCTCCATTCCCAACCAGTGCAGGATATATGGGCAAACCAACAGTTATTAATAATGTGGAAACCCTTGCTCATGCTTTTACCATTTTAAAATATGGTGCTAAAAAATTCTACGACCTTGGCGTACAATATTCCAGGGGAACCAAATTGTTCTCGGTATCGGGCGATACACCAAAACCGGGTATTTATGAATTGGAGCTTGGAATGAGCCTTCAGGATTTTGTATATGAATTTGGCGATGGCGATACCAAAGCCGTACAGGTTGGCGGGGCATCCGGATTTTTGGTTCCTCGCAAAAGCTTTAAAGATGCTGCCATTGGTTTCCAGGGCAAACTTACCGGAATTTCTTTACCAACGGGTGGTTCAATGATGCTATTTAATAGCTCCCGGTCAATGTTTAATGTATTAGACAATTATCTCGAATTCTTCAGGGAAGAATCATGCGGACAGTGTACCCCTTGTAGGGTAGGTTGCCAGCAATTGTTAATGGGAATTAAGGCAGTAAAACGCGGTGAAAAACCAGCTTCATACCTGGAAAAACTGCTACGCTTAACCGAAACCATGCAATATACCGCTAAGTGCGGGTTGGGGCAATCGGTGGCAAACTCCTTCTCTTCCATTGTTGAAAATTTCCGTGAAGAAATGATCTATTAATTACAAACCTGAAAAATAGAGAAAGATATGTCTAAAAAAGTAAATTTATCGATCAATGGATTCCAAATTGAAGTTGCCAGGAATACCACTATTCTGGATGCAGCCAAAGAATTGGGAATTACCATACCTACACTTTGTTACCATAAAGATTTATGTATTGCGGGTAATTGCAGGGTTTGTGTTGTAGAAGTTGCAGGGCAAAAACGCTTGTCGGCTGCCTGCGCAACCCCTTGTGAAGAGGGAATGGAAATACTTACGAACAGTTTAAAAGTCCGTAACTCAAGGAAGCACATCATTGAACTTTTGTTGTCGGAACATAATGCAGATTGCACCAAATGTTACAGAAATGGAAATTGCGAATTGCAGGAACTGGCATCAGAATATAAAATAATGACACAGGATTTTATCGAGCTTGTGCCTTTTAAAAACTATACCATCGATTCTTTTTCCCCGTCTATTATCAAGGACGATAGCAAATGTATCCGCTGCCAGCGCTGCGTGCGCACCTGTGCCGAGTTGCAGGGGGTGAATGCTTTAACCTGTGCCCAGAAAGGGGACCAGATGAAAATTTCGACCTTCTTTAGCAAAGCAATGCGCGAAGTTGTGTGTACCAATTGTGGCCAGTGTATCAACCACTGTCCAACGGGTGCTTTGGTGGAGAAAAACTACATTGAGCAGGTTTGGGAAGCAATTGCCGATCCTAAAAAACATGTGGTGGTGCAAACTGCACCTGCTGTTCGGGTTGGATTGGGCGAAGAACTTGGTTACCCACCTGGAACAAGAATCACAGGAAAAATGGTGGCTGCCTTAAAACGTTTGGGTTTTGATTCGGTTTTGGACACCGATTTTACGGCCGACCTTACCATTTTAGAAGAAGGGACCGAGTTGCTTACTCGATTGAAAAAAGCATTGGTTGACAAAGACGAAACCGTTGCATTGCCAATGGCTACTTCCTGTTCACCAGGTTGGATCAAGTACATTGAGCACATGTACCCGGAACATTTGGATAACCTTTCCACTTGTAAGTCGCCGCAACAAATGTTTGGCGCTTTGGTGAAAACCTACTATGCAAAAGCAAGGAACCTGGAGCCGGAAAATATTGTTTCGGTATCGATAATGCCATGTACCGCCAAAAAATTTGAGGCCTACCGTCCTGAGATGCACGACAGCGGGCACCGTGATGTTGATTATGTGTTAACTACACGTGAGTTGGCAATTTTAATTAAACAGGCCGGGCTCGATTTTGAGAAACTGGAAGATACCAAATACGACCGTTTAATGGGCGAATCAACCGGGGCTGCAGTTATTTTTGGTGCTACCGGAGGTGTGATGGAAGCAGCATTAAGAACTGCCTACGAAATTGTTACCGGGCGCGAAGTGCCATTTGAAAACCTGAACATTACCCCGGTGAGGGGAATGGAAGGCGTGAAAGAAGCCTCTGTGAAAATCGAAAACCCGGTGAAAGATTGGGCATTTCTGGATGGGGTAGAGTTAAAATGCGCCATTGCACACGGATTGGTGAACGCAAAAAAAGTAATGGATGCCGTTAAAAAAGGCACTGCCGATTACCATTTTATCGAATTTATGGCTTGTCCGGGCGGTTGCCTCGGCGGTGGTGGACAACCAATTCCGACCAACCCAGAAATCAGGCAAAAACGGATGGAAGCAATATATGCCGAAGATGATGGAATGCCTATCCGTAAATCACACGAGAACCCGGAAGTGTTGAAACTGTACAAAGACTTCTTAAAAGAACCTCTTGGCGAAGTTTCGCACCATCTGTTGCACACGAAATACACCAAACGCGAACGTTACTAATCAGCGAATAACAAGTAAAGGCCCGGTAATTTTTACCGGGCTTTTTTGTGAAAATTCGGGTGATGCGTCCCGATTTGATCAGGATCTATCCGCATTATTTTTTTACATATAAAATTTGCTGCATCTAAACCCTTTTAGTTTGACTTCTTTTCTGTTCTTGATTTCCGGGAATCATGAATTTTCTTGGGCTCTTTTGTGTTGGTTTAGAATAAATTGCATGAAGAAGAAAACCAATATCGACTATTTTTTTTATTTGTAAAAATTCCAAACTTTTGCTACTTTAGGAGACGTTTAAAAATCAACACCTTGGCACACAATCCTTCCATAGAATTTATCCGTTTACGATTTATAAAATCCTTGAGCTTTCTTGGTTTAATTTGGGCTGTGATGGTAATTGAGACTTTTTTGCTTTGGAGGATTGTTGGGTTATTGGTACGTTGTGCTTAATTTAAAATGAAACTCATTTCAACCATATTATTCCTTATAACTATAACCATTCAAACAAGTGGACAGACTGGATGTCGGTATCCATTTGACCAAAGTGCTGATTCTCTTGTGAAATTTGTAATCTCCGACATTTATAGGCTTCAATCTGACAAGCAGATAAATGCAAAATTTCATTCTAAAGATTTCAACAAATACTTTTACGACCCTGATTCCAAAATTAACCATGATTCGGTTTTTCAAATTTGCTTTAATGATCTGAGAGAAAATCTTGGTACTGAACTTCTTTGCAGTAATGTAGATCTATATATAAACAGCTTTTACAATTCTGAAAATGGAAGAAATTTCGCTTTGTCCGTTGGATTCACTTACCCTGTCCTTAAAAGAGAAGAACCAGTTCGTATCGGAACCTTCACCTCCAATTACGAGAGAATTAATATTGAATACAAATATTCTGTAAACAACGAAGGAAAGATTTTCATTGAATTTCCCAATAATGTTCCTGTATGCAATGGACAACCTAACTGCAATATTTATGTGACCAGAGAAAAAGCTCTTGAAATTCTTAAACATTGGGGATTAATGAAGGATAATGACAATGCGAGACTGTCTGTCAATGGGCTGAATTGGGAAGTAACATTAACTTCGGATGATTGGAGCTTCAGACATTTAAAGATAAACATTCAAACAGGACAGTTGCATGACTTTAAAGAGTCACATAGAATTGATTAATAAAAAACTAAGCACAACAAAGAACTAAGGTAAAAACCAAGCTTTTTTGCAACTATTTTTCTTTTTGAATTCCCTTTTTATTTTTGGGAGGAAAGTTCAAAAAGAAAAATTATGCTTGTAATGATACCGACCTGTATTCAGGGCTATACTTAATTCCTGATTTGGCAATTGAAAATGCTTGCTTTATTAACTTGTTCGTTACTGCAATTAGTGCTAGCTTCTTTGACTTCCCTTTAGCTACAATCCGATCATATAATGCTTTACATTGGGGATTATTATACGATGCAGTAAAACTGCACATAAATAAATAATTCCGCATTATTGGATTGCCTTTCTTTGATATTCGCGAACGTCCACGGATACTTGTCCCTGAGGATCTTTCGACCGGGGATAAACCAAAAAATGCTGAAACCTGACGGGCATTGTCAAAGGTACTAAACCCATTGGTGCAGACAATTAACATAATAGCAGTCTTCTTCCCTATTCCAGGGATAGAGGTTAAGTTACTTAGCAGTTCTTTCTCATGCTGTTTTATCAATAATTCGATCTCGTTCTCAAGCAGTTTAATCTCAACATTAACTTGGCGGATTTGCCTTTTTATGGAGGTAAGCAATTTTCCTTTTACCCCTTTATCTTGTAGGCTCATCAGTTTGTTCTTCAGTGCTGTATTTTGCTTAAAGTAAAGAGTTATTGTAGTGTGCATATCTTTACACCTATCTATATAAGAAGGGCTGGGAACCCACTTCGTCACGCCCTGATCATGAGCATACTGCGCAATCATCTTTGCATCACCCTTGTCTGTCTTATTGTGCTGAAGTTTCATTTGAATGAAACGCTTTAAAACCAAAGGATTTATTACAGATACCGAGATATCATTCTCGTATAAATAAATAGCCAGTTGTTGGTAATAACTTCCTGTATATTCCATTACACACCAGCTACTTGTTTTTAATAACATCGAAAATTCAACAAACCCTTCAGGGGTATTTTTAAACCGTTTATGCCCAATATCATTTCCCCAAACATCAAACACTCTTTTTGAAATGTCAATACCAATAAATTTTGTACTTTTAGTCATAATAATGAAATTTTGAAAGAACGAAGGCTACTTGGATACTACAACCTTAAAACAGGCTTTATGCCCAAAGAACTAATCGTATTTAAGTAGCGAAAGAGTGGGGATTTTCATTGTTGACGAGTTCGAAGACTCAAAGTACATAATAACCTTAATCCACTCTTTCGTTCTTTATTGTTAACCTTAAAATATATGAAAAATCAAACTTAGGAAGCATATAGCTCATGGCGGGTGAACAGCTGCCAGCAAGGTTTTTACTCCGTAGCCAGCTTTGGTTTTGGTGGACAGGAATGTGCTTCGAAACCGCCACAAGCCATATGCAAACCGTTAGCATTCATTCCCCACATCAGAATAACTGATTAATTTCTGATGCTAACGATAAAATTTTTAGGTTTTTTCAAAGAAAATCACAAGGAAAAATGAAGGAATTGACTATGAATAAAGGGATACTGAATAAAAACAACAAAATTTGACGTTAGTCAGAATTTTGAAAACTACAAGACAATGAAATTATACATATATACACTTTTCATTTTAATTATATTTTCTTGTGAGAATAAAGCACAGACTAAAAATGAAGATTTCTTTTCTTATGAAACGAGTAAATTTCGTGGAACTAGAAAAATTGTAGACTTGCATGCTCGGTTCTCAGAATGTGGAGAATGGGGCGGACATGAGGAAAACATATTGATTACAACACGAAAAGATGAAAACTTTCATTTATACTACGAGAAATACAGTGTTAATTGTGATAGTATGGTTTTAGTAGAAGATAGCATTGGTACATACAACGAACCATTTAATAAACTTGTAGACTCTTGTACAATAATAATGACTGAAACTCATAAAAGTGCAATTATAAGGTTTGCTCACAATTTATTGAGCTCAAAATTCAGAGAAGAGTTCTCCGGACATGCAGGTGATAGCTTTTATTTTAAAAAACATGAAGGCTTTTCTGGTAACGGTTTTATTATTGATTTTTACGGATTCGATAATAAGATTTTGAAAGATTATAAACAATTAATTTCAGAACTAAATCTTCCTATTTCGGAAGTTAAGAATAATAACGAAAGATATAAGGACTAATTATAAAGAAAAAAAACGAAATGCTAACACGTGGAATAAGGCATGGCTGGGTTTGGCTCTAATCGCTATTCAGTCTTGCCGGACATAAACAAGCTCCAAATCTGCAACGACAACTTACAAGTGACCGTTAGCGGTAATTTAACTTTCACAAATTCAATCTATTTATGATTATAGAATACGAAAACACACTTAGACAATTAATAATAAAATTGATTGGAGAAAATGATGATTCCGCATACAATGTAACAACTGAAAGAGTTGATACATGGAAAGAAAAAAGAGAAATTGAGAAGAAAAAACATAAGGGAATTTTGATTGAAAATAGGTTAATATTTTATTCCGATTTTTATGACCTCAAGCCAATTATTAATAAAAATTGGGAATTGTTTAAACCTATTCTAATAGATAAAAAAAGATTTGAAGTTTTTTTTGATGAAGTTGAAAAAATAAGAAATACAATAGCTCATGGAAGACAAGTTCTTCTTTCACAGGAATTATTATTAAAAGGGATTCTATTCGATTTAAAAACATTAATTACAATCTACCACAACAAAAACCAAATGAAAGACGATTATTTTATCCAGATTCATAGAGTTTCTGATTCATTAGGCAATATTTGGGAGAATGACAAATCAAACACAAATAAAGAACCTATATTACGAGTGGGTGATGAATATGAAATAATCATTGAAGCCTTTGATCCAAAAAATAGAAAAATAAAATATGAATTAAGAACTCTGGACGGATTCCTTATTGAGAGTTTAACAAATAGAATTAGTGTTCCTATTACAGCAGAATTAGTTAGTAAATCTCAATTATTTATTGTTAACGCCAAAACAGATAATCCTGATTATAAAAACGAAGATAGTATGCATTTCCGTGTTATTGTATTACCAAATTAAAAGCTACCGCTAACATTTTGTATATTTCATAGCGGTTGCAGTGGTATGCGTGGGGCGGATTCTCGCCCCGATTGTCCTTGCGGACAGACAATCGCACCGTAATCCGCTACGCAACATACAATTTTCCGATGGCGGTATTATGAAAAACTAAACCAGCATGCAAAAAGAAAATATTCATATTGTTTTTGGACGAATAGGAAAAAGAACGTTAATTGACAGCAATGTAATTGACCTAAACAAAAATCAGATAATAAGCTTCGATGACATTTTAAACATTGGACCAACCTGTGATATAAATGCAAATGAAGATATTCAAAAAAGGATAAATTGGTTGCAAAAAGTTTTTGGAGCTAATCCAAATCCCCCGGTAGAACAAGACATAAAAAGCATAGAAGCAATTGTTAAACATGTAGACAATATTAATAGTGTATTTATTTGGACTGGGCATTGTGCTTCTGAAATAATAAGTACAGCGAGACTAATATACCATTTATCAAAGTTCGACAAACCCATTTCTATTGCCAATTTCAATACTCCTGTTAGGTCAATACGCGGAGATATTATTTATCCCAAAGCATTAAATCAAACCGCAACTTTTCAAGTGAAAGATATTTTTGAACAATTTGAGATAATTGATAAAAGCAAACTTACAGACTACATAAGTCTTTGGGAAAAAGTAAAATCAGAAAATGGAGAATTATGGATTTGTGATAATAATGGAAAAATCAACGTTGAGAAAACGGATTATTTCGACTCCTATTTATTATCTCATTGTAATGAGAATTTTCAAAAAGCAGCAAGAATAATTGGAGAAACACTTGTTGATACAGATTTTGATGTAGGTGACAGTTATCTGAATTGGAGATTAAAACAATTGTCCCTGAATGGAAAGATAGAAACGCAAGGAAAATTGATTGAAATACGAGACTATGAAGTGAAAAAAATTACTACCGCCAACAAAGATGTAAAAGGCGAGATCCAGTCCTTAAAACTGGAGGTGAAAAATACCAATAACCAGCAGGTCATCTTTGGTGGTTATGGTCCTCCACCGTCCGATTCAAAAATCCCAATCCTGGAAAAGGAGATTGAACAACTAAAGAAAAGGTATAATTCGGATAAAAGTTCCATAGACCCCAATGCTTCTTTCTTCGGTTCGGGGCGGTTAAATATTGCCGGGCTAAAACAAAAATTCGACACACCTGAAGTTTCCATGCAACTGTTTCAAATCAGGTATAACCTGGAAGAACTGATTACCAAAATCTGGAATAATTACAACGAATATTTTTCGCAAAAGAACCGTGTGCTTAGTCCAACCCGAATGCTTAACGATTTGCGCGACATTGACTTGCTCGACAGGGATATTATCGGGCTTACAAGGGATGTGCTGGCTATTTGTAATGCAGCAATCCATGGCAGGGAAGTATCTGAAAAACAAATTGAATTTGTAATCAACAACGGGAAAGTAATTTACAATACTTTGTACGATTTGGTGGGTAATGAGTAAGTTTGTGCTAATTTAATACAACAAAACAAACTTTTGCGCTTCAAAATAGTCTTAACACTATGAACAAGTATTGTATTATTGTTTTCGGGATATTAGCTTTTTTTTCTTGCAACAAAGACAAGGATACACAGCCGGATAATGAAGAAAGGCTGATGGAGACTATTGAATATAAGTCTGTTAACGATGTCGAGCCAAATTTATTAAGCCTTGATATTTATTATACCAGCAAAATCTCCGAGAAAAAACCAATTGTGGTTTGGGTTCATGGCGGTGGCTGGTGTATTGGGGATAAAAGCAATAATATGGAGGATAAGGTGAACCTTTTTCAGTCTGAAAATTGGCTTTTTGTAAGTGTAAATTATCAGCTAAGCCCTATCCCATACGAAGTAAGCAACCCGGACCGAATAAAATACCCGGACCATAATAACGATATTTCGGATGCTATTTACTGGATTTACAACAATATTGAAAATTTTGGTGGTGATCCTTCACGAATTGCCCTTTTCGGGCATAGTGCCGGGGCGCATCTTGTTTCGCTCCTTGGAACCAGAAAATCTTTTATCGAAAATAAAGGCATGCCTTTTTCGGTCGTAAAAGGGGTAGCTGCAATCGATACCGAAGGATACAACGTAAAAACAATGGTTGATGGGGGCAGCGATCTGTATATTAATGCCTTTGGTACCAACTCAAATGAGAATGTGGAGGCATCGCCTGTTTACAACATAAATCAAGAATCTACTTATCCGAAATTTTTTATTGCTAAAAGGGGGACTTCCGAAAGGATTGAAAAAGCAAACGCTTTTATTCAGGCTTTAACGGAAGCTGGAGTTTTTGTTGACCAAGTGGATGGAAGTATCTATTCACATTCCGAAATAAATGAGGCAATTGGCAAATCCGGGGAAACACTTATAACGGAGCCCTTATTGGAATTCTTTAGAGGGTGTTTTGAATAATTCGATCCTAATTGCATTATGAAATAAAAGCGGACATTTGTTTTAGGTCGATTTCAAATGGTTATTTTTGCAGCTTATTAAGATAGTTTTGAATGGATAAATTCCTTACAAATATTGATAGGCAAATAGAATACAACAAAGGAAAGAACCTGTTCCGTGATAGTGGGGAAACAGAGTTTAAATTTGTTGACGAAACCATTCAGGCAATTGCCGGAATTGGGGTGCTTGATACTGAATCGGAAAGCTTTTTAATTGAATATACAGCCGACAAGGTTCTGAATGAGTTTTGCAGGATCAATCAATATTATTCGTTTAATACCCAGGCGAAAGAGGAACTAAAAGAGATTTATCGGGATCTGTTCACTGCATTTAAAACCAGTGGAGCTAATTTAGAAACCATTTCGGCGAAGCATTATCAAAACTTACAATTGTGGTTGGAAAAAAACAATGCATTTGCAAGGAAAATGTATTCAGGTGCGGGGGAAATAATCGATCCTGTGGCATGTTCCGAATACAGTCCGCAGCTACAAATTGATATTTTGGGCATTAAAACCGAAAGTTTGATGGAGCCAATATTGGACGTTGGTTGCGGAAAAAAAGGGTTGCTCGTTAAATACTTATCTGATCAAGGTTTTTCGATTGTTGGCATCGATCGTTTTTCGTTTCCTGAAAGTAACCGTCTCACAGCTGACTGGCTGGAATATGAATACGGGTTTGGGCAATGGGGAACCATTATTAGTAACCTTGGTTTTTCCAATCATTTTATCCATCACAATTTACGCGATGATGGTAATTACCTGGCTTACGGAAAGAAATACATAGAAATTCTGAAATCCTTAAAAGTGGGCGGAAATTTTTATTATGCACCTGCCTTACCGTTTATTGAATGCTACCTCGATCCTGAAGAATTTCTTGTGCACACAAAAAAAGTGGCAGGATTGGATTATAATTCCACAATTATTAAAAGGATTAAATCGGTGAGACTGTGATTTTAGGAACGAATTGAACTGAAATTACTTAGTCGAACTCCTGCCTGCCGAAATCGCAGTACAGGCAGGGATCCCCGAGCTTTTGTCGAGGGATGTATGAGTCTTATTATGAGCACCATTGGGCGATAAAAGTAGAATTCCTTTTAATGCCCCGTAAGCTTTCCAAGGGTAGTTCTTTGCAAGTTCATAGAGCCAAAGGTGAAATTTTTTAAATAAAAATGTAAAGTATAGTAGACAAAATGTAAAATAAATATATCTTTGTGTCAAATTAAATATTCAAAATGTAAAATTTATTATAAAAGAAAAAGTCATGTCGTACAGAGAAAAAGAAAACATTGTGAACATTTTTAGTTCCTTATTTATCACATTGGTATATGCATGGATGGTTTATCAAAGGCATTTAGATGGAAGGATTAATTTAGAAGAAGATTTTCGTTCATGGGGAATTGTATTCCTTGTGTTTGTTGGGGTTTCGATTGTTGCCCGAATCGTTATTTACATTATCTTCCATATTTTCAATGCAATTGCAACCCGCGAAGACGATATTCCCAAAGAAGACGAAAGGGATAAATTGATCAAATTAAAAGCAATCCGTAATTCTCATTGGGTGTTTTCAGCCGGATTTATGCTAAGCATTATCGGACTTGCCATTGGGATGCCGGTTTATGGGCTTTTTATTGCCTTTGTAGTAAGTGGTGTTATTTCCGAGATTATTGATAACGGTTCACAAATTTATTATTACCGGAAAGGCGTTTAAGATGAAAAAAACAACAATAAAAAATACTATTCGAACACTACGCTTTCACGCCAATGAAATGACTCAGCAAGACCTTGCCGACAGGGTAGGCGCTTCAAGGCAAACCATTGTTGCCATTGAAAAAGGAAAGTATTCGCCTTCGTTGGAATTGGCTTTTCGCATTGCACATACATTTAATACCCCTTTAGAGGAAGTGTTTATGTATGAACCAAACGATGATCCTCAATCCCAAAAGCAATGAAAGCAGTAGTTTATAAGAAGTTTGGACCACCTAAGGTTTTAAGCATTCAGGAAAATGAGAAGCCTGATTCAAAGAACTTTGAAGATTTACTAAAAAAAGATATTTATCTGACAACCTTTCCCACACTTATTAGTTTTATACATAAAATTGCAGGATCATCAGAAAGTAAAACTGTAAGGTTTGCGGCACCTGGTTTGCGAAAAGCCTATAAAAAGAAAAAAGATTTGTACCTTATCAAAGAACTTGTGGAGCAGGGAATTATTAAGCCGGTAATCGACAGGGTTTATTCCATGGAACAAATTGCAGATGCCCATGCATATGTAGAAGAAGGGCATAAAAAAGGAGATGTGGTTATAAATTGTCAAAAAAAAATTAAGCAATGAAAAAAATTATTCAGTTTGGTGAAAATGTGGAGGGATATGATATTCCTGTATTAAATGAAAGGGAAATTCGGGCTGCTGCCGGAATTCTTTTCTTGTTCATGTTTATTTCTATTCAGCAAGCAGCAGGTGGCGATTTTACAATGTTGAAATATGCGGTAATTGGCTTTTTGACGGATATTTTAATTCGGGTTTTAATCAATCCTAAATTTGCTCCAACGCTTATTATCGGTCGCCTGATTGTTCGAAACCAAACCCCGGAATATGTAGGGGCGCGACAAAAAAAGTTTGCCTGGAAAATCGGGATTGCGCTTGCAGGAACCATGTTTATCTTGATTGTTTTGGTGAATTCATTTAGCCCGATTACCGGATTGATTTGTTTTATCTGCCTTATCTTTTTGTTTTTCGAATCGGTTTTCGGAATTTGCCTTGGTTGTAAGTTTTATCCACTATTTTTTAAAGATAAAGTGCAATATTGCCCGGGTGAGGTTTGCGATATAAAATCAAGGCACGATATCCAAAAAACATCGTGGTCTCAAATAATTATAGTGGTGCTTTTCATTTTATTTTTGGCGCTGCTGGTGGTTTTTATGAACGATATTTTCAGTAAACCACCTTTTGATTTATTTGGACTGGAGAAACATAGCTAAATAAAGTCTTCGATCTTTTTATTTTTCAGCATGGAAGACACTTTTGTTAAAATCATTCGCACGCCCATTGGACCCTTGGTACTCGAAGGCAGTAATGAAGCACTTTGCTCCATTTCGTTTTCTCCTTTAGAAAAACCGGATTCGGAAGTCGTCCCTGAAATCCTAAAGGATGCAGAACGCCAGCTTCAGTTATATTTTGCGGGGAAACTAAAGGAATTTGATCTTAACCTGGCACCGGGAGGAACAGAATTCCAAAGGGATGTGTGGAATGAGGTTTCAAAGGTTCCATTTGGGGAAACCTTTAGTTATCTGGATATTGCCATGAAGACTGGAGGGAAAACATACACGCGCGCCGTTGGTTTGGCAAATGGGAAAAATCCAATTCCAATAATTATTCCCTGCCATAGGATTATTGGTACTGATGGTAAATTGACCGGATATGCGGGGGGGATTGAAAATAAACGTTGGTTGTTGCTTCACGAGCAATCGCTGGCCAAAGGCAAAACTTTGTTTTAGAATACCACCAAGATTATTTGTACTAAATTATTTTTATCTTTCAGGGCAGGAAGAAATCATATTGCCTAAATCAAAGAAGAAAGTTATGGCCAAATTATTATTCATCGTTATTGGATTAGTTATTAGTATTTCCTTGGTTGCCCAAAAGCGCTACGTGGAAGAAGTTACGGATACAGTTAGTAAAAATACCTACACTTATGTGATAAAAGATGGATTGGACTTAAAAATCGATGTTTACCTTCCGGAGTTTGACGCTGAAGACCATAAGCCTTTGTTGCTTTTTGTTCATGGTGGTGGATTTAGCGGTGGCTCAAGAGATGCCGCCGGGATAGTTACTTTTTGTAAAGAATTATCAAAATTGGGCTATGCCTCTGCTTCCATGTCGTATCGTTTGACTAGAAAGGACACGGAAACCAAATTTGGCTGCGATTGTGCGGCACAAGACAAGTTGAATACCTTTTCGGCAGCAGTTGAGGATATCCAGGATGCCACTTATTTTTTGATAAATAACCGTGAAGAGTTTGGTATCGATCCGCATAAAATCATTTTGATGGGAGGTAGCGCCGGAGCAGAATCTGTGTTAAATGCTGGCTATACCCCTGAAAATTGTTACGATTTGCCTTCGGGACCTGTTTCTTATGCGGGTGTTATTTCAATGGCAGGTGCAATTCCTGATACTTCGGTGATTTACCATGGCTCAGCAATTCCTTCACTATTATTTCACGGAACCTGCGACAACCTGGTGCCATATGCCACTGCGCCACATCATTATTGTAATAAAAACGACGAGGGGTATTTGATCCTTCATGGTGGAAAAACAATTGCAGACAAGCTAAATGAACTGGATGTTCCTTGTTGGCTCTATACTGTTTGCGGTGGTGCCCACGAGGTTGCCGGAACACCAATGAAGCTTTATTTCGATGATATTATTACATTTTGTTTTGAATATGCCGTAAATGAGACCGGAACTACCAGGCACACCATTATACCAGGCAATCAGGAAAAATGCAACTACGAACAATTTGATTATTGTAGTCAGTAAGGTGATTTAGTTAAGTTAAATATTTCTATTTTTTGTAATCCTTAATCAAACCTTCGGTTAACCAATTTGCAACGGCCTGGCGGTTATCTACCACAATAAATCGTTGCTGGTCGCGGTAGTGGTTAATGTTCCCAAGTTCAATATAAACTGCTACCGGGTAGGTATATTTAAGCACATACAAATTTCGTGGCGAAACGGTACCATGGTATCCACGGTTCGGTTGATGTTCATTGTACTTGTCCTGAAAAGTTTTTTGCAGGCCTAAAGCACATTCTTTTCCTGGTTGGCTTCTTTTATCGTAGTAAAAGAAAACATCGATATTGTCTCCTTTGCTTCTTGCATCCACATGGATTGCAATCATTCGTTGGTATTGACCTTTATGTTTTAAGTACAATTTATTAACCGCATCTTTTCGTTGCCTCAGCCTTTTGGTTTGGTTTAAAGGTATTTTCAGGTTCGGGTAACACACTTCGTCCTTATCAGGGCTTAAATAGCTTTCGTCGCGTATTCCGTCATCGGGGTCGCGGGTAATCATATAAACTGTCGCCCCGTGTTCCAGTAAATTTTTGGCTAAACGAATGGTTACATCGTATGCATATTCATCTTCACACAAGGTTTTGTTGTTGAGTTTTCCAATGGCGCCAGGATCAGGACCGCCGTGTCCTCCAACCAAATAATAAACAGCTCCTTTCAAGTTGGTACTTTGCGGGCTTATCGTTTCGTATTTCTTTCCAAAAATAGGATAGGTGGCGCCTGTAGGATTCTCGGAATTTGTTTTTACAGGTAATTTATATTTTTTGCCGGCAATCAGGGTGTTGTTCTTTCCCAGGTTAGCTTTGTTTAATTCTACAAATTCTTTTAAATAAGTTGCCGGAGGAAGGTCGTACCTTCTTAATAACACATAAATCCCATCGCCACTTTTTGCTATAACTTCCTTATATTCGGTTTGGGCATAAGAAATTAAAAAAAGATGAGAAATTAGTAGCATTAAAATAACACTCTTCCATCTTTTTATATGTAAGTTTGAATAAATCATTCAATTAAAATTTTTTAATAATTGTTTGTAAACAAATAACAAACCAAATAGTCTTTAATTATAGAAAGATTTTTAATGATAATCAGTTTATGAAGAGATTAGTTTTATACAAATTACTGTTAATAATTACGGTTGTCGCTTTTTCTTGCCGCACAAAGTATGATGCATTTAAGGTAGAAACCAGTAATTTGGCAAATACCTCTGAACTAATAGCACCTGATAGTTCATTTGCAAATGTTATTAAATCGTATAAAGATAGTTTGGAGAAAGATATGTCGACTGTGATCGGAATATCTGAAATTGAAATGGATAAAGATAAACCAGAAGGTTTGTTGTCAAATTTTATGGGTGATTTGTTGTTGGAAGAAGGAAAGAGATATTGTAAGCAGAACAATTTAAGTTTTTTGCCGGATATGGCTTATGTAAATTATGGAGGAATCAGGGCTTCACTCCCGAAAGGGAAAATAACCGTTCGAAATGTTTTTGAATTGATGCCCTTCGAAAATAAAATGGTTTTTGTAAAGCTCAATGGATTAAAAATGAAGGAGTTTTTAGATCAACTTGCCTCCAATGGAGGCGATGGGGTTGCAGGGATTAAATTCGGGATAAAAGAAAGCAAGGCAACAAATATTATAATTGGCTTGGAAAAACTAAGTGACGTAAAAGAGTACTGGATTGTTACCAACGATTATGTTGCCGGAGGCGGGGATAAAATGGACGTGTTAAAAAACGACCGAATTGATTTTTTGGATAGCGAACAATTACTCCGTGAAATCATCATCAACAATTTATCGGAAAAATATCGGAATGGCGAAATAATTCAATCAAAACTGGATGGGAGGATTTACAATGAATAGGCGCAGGTTTGTTAAAAATATTTTAGCCGGAGGAACCGGGTTTTACCTTTCCTCTTTACCTTTTGAGCTATTGGCAAATAAAGAGTTGACCGTTATTTCAATTTTGCATACCAACGATTTGCATTGCCACATTGAGCCATTTTCGGGCTCCAGTGATAAATATAATGGAAAGGGCGGATTGGCAAGAATATCGCAATATTCAAAATTGGTAAAGGCACAG
Organism: Prolixibacteraceae bacterium; assembly: GCA_963678235.1. Taxonomy (GTDB): domain Bacteria; phylum Bacteroidota; class Bacteroidia; order Bacteroidales; family Prolixibacteraceae; genus JABMQB01. The sequence continues at coordinate 45,929 of OY782766.1, forward strand.
AATCCTAACACCCTCTTGCTTGATGCAGGCGACATGTTTCAGGGAACGCCCTATTTTAATTATTTCAAAGGGGAAGTTATTCTTAAAGCAATGAACCATGCCGGGTACGATGCAGGTACCATTGGTAACCACGAGTTCGATAACAAACTTGAAGGGATTAATAATTCCATAGGATATGCCCAATTTCCATTGATATGTTCCAACTATGATTTCAGCAATACCATATTAAAAGGCAAATTCCCCAGATATAAAGTTTTTGAAAAATCGGGGCTAAAGATTGGTTTATATGGTTTGGGAGTTGAGTTAAAAGGTTTGGTGAGTGAAAGCCATTATGGCGAAACAATATATAACGATCCCCTAAAGGTTGCCCTCGAAATGGAAAAATTTCTTGAAAAAGAGAAGAATTGTGATTTGATTATTTGTCTGTCGCATTTAGGGCATTCATATAAAAATAAAACGATTAGTGATGTTGTTATTGCCCAGAATACCAAACATACCGATTTAATAATTGGGGGACATACCCATACCTATATGGAGTCTCCGCTTCAAATTCAAAATAAACAAGGCGAAATGGTTGTTGTGAACCAGGCTTGGTGGGGTGGATTGATGCTCGGACGAATCGATTATATATTCGAAAACGAAACAAAAAAGAAATCCGCTATTTTTGCAAATAAAATAAATCAGTAGTTTTCATGAAACGAAGTCTCCGTTTTTTGCTTTCCATTATTTCTGGGGTATTGTTAAGCTTAGCCTGGCTCGGATTTCCCGGGTGGATATTATTTGTTGCTTTTCTTCCACTTTTATTGTTGGAAGACTATTTTCAAAATAACAAAAAGGATTTTTTAAGCATTTCGTTTTGGGGACATGCCTACCTGGCATTTATTGTTTGGAATTTGTTAACTACCTGGTGGGTGATGCATGCAACGGTACTTGGGGCAATGGTTGCGGTATTCGTAAATTCGCTTTTAATGTCAGCTATTTGGTGGCTGGCCTATAAAGTCAGAACAGTGCTTCCTACAAGATTAGGTTATCTGGCACTGATTGTATTCTGGCTGTCGTTCGAATATTTTCATTACCACTGGCAAATTGAATGGCCATGGCTACAACTTGGTAACGGCTTCGCCAATAATGTTAAGTTAATTCAATGGTACGAAGTTACAGGTGTTCAGGGCGGATCGCTTTGGGTGCTGATAATTAATTTGCTATTCTTTCAAATTCTTAAAAAAGTGGTGGCAAGCAAGTCGGCAAAACCACATCTAATAGCTATTGCCACCCTGGTTTTAATAATTCTGGTACCAATGGTCATATCCAAAGTGCGTTATGCCAGGTACGAAGAAATTGGGGATGAAAAATCGATTGCCATTGTCCAGCCAAATATCGATCCGTATTCAGAAAGCCACAATGCGCGTGCAAACAACGAAAAGGTGAGTAAGTTTATTAGCCTGGCAAACCAGGTTTTAAACGATTCTATTGAGTTTTTGGTTGGACCCGAAACTGTATTGGAACAACAATGGATAGAAGAAAGAATAAAAGATTATCTGCAATTTCAACGGCTTGAGGTACTTGCAACATCGAGGACAAACTTAAATTTTGTGATTGGTGCTTCTACCTATAAAATTTATGAAGAAGGGGAAGTACTTTCATCGACTGCACGAACCATGAACGATGGAACCCGTTTCGATGCTTATAATACCGCTTTAATGATCAATAGCGAGGGAAAAGTACAAAGTTACCACAAGTCAATACTTGTGCCTGGTGTCGAAAAAATGCCTTTTCGGGGATTAATGAAAATCATGGAAAAATTAATTATTAACCTTGGAGGAACAACAGGAACGCTTGGCAAACAGGATGAACCTACTAATTTGGTGGCTTTAGATGGTACGCCCGTTGCTGCAATAATTTGTTACGAATCAGTGTTTGGCGAATATGTTTCTGAATTTGTTCAAAAAGGGGCGGAATTGATATTTGTGATTACCAACGACGGTTGGTGGAAAAACACACCAGGTTACAAGCAACATCTTTCTTTTTCTAGTTTAAGGGCAATTGAAACCCGAAGAAGTATCGCGAGATCGGCAAATACCGGGATATCGTGCTTTATTAACCAAAGAGGAGATATATCTCAAGCAACAAATTGGTGGGAAGAAGCAACAATTAAAGGAAAGCTCAAGACGAATAAACACCTTACTTTTTACGTGAGATATGGAGACTATATTTCCCGAGTGGCGGTATTTATGAGTGCACTATTATTGTTGTATTTTGTTTCGAGTTGGTTAAGAAACCGAAAGGAATAAAAAAAAGAATCCGCATCAATTCTGTTTGTAAAACCCCTGTAAACAGGATTTGAGTGCCAAACTGATCAAACTTCCACCGGTCTTTCGACTCCCAACGATAAATCGAAGGTACAAGGCCTGCCTTCACAATCTTAAGCTTTCTCGGTTTCATTAAAAATGTTGAGTTTACCAACTAAGAACCAATGCGGACTAATATCTTTTATTTGAATGAACTGTTTTGTATGTTTCAAATGTATATTTTCTTCAAATCATTCGCAAATAAAAATTCTTGTTTAGAAACAGCCTAAATTTTGTAACCTTATTATCAATGAAATATCCTGAAAGGATAAAGTTGTTTCTAAATTGAATGCACCAACTGAAAGCCATTTGGCAATTGTTCTAAACGGTGCGATTTGCGAGCTATCCCAAAAAAGTACATGAATTGCTGAATATTTTTTGAAAAGATTTTGCCAATGTAAAAACAATTAATACATTTGCACGCACGTAAAAAAAAGGTCATCTGCCTTTGCTCATACAGAGTTTATAGATGGTGGTGATTTTATAGTTCTTTAGAGGTTAATAAAAGTGAGGGGAGTTGCATAACCATAATTAGGAGATGCAAAACCAACTCAAAAAAATATTTCAGGTGAGGTGGGTGAGTGGCTGAAACCACTGGTTTGCTAAACCAGCGTACGGGTAACACTGTACCGCGGGTTCGAATCCCGCCCTCACCGCATTAAAATATTTTCGGGGTATAGCACAGTCCGGTTAGTGTACCTGCTTTGGGAGCAGGGGGTCGCAGGTTCGAATCCTGCTACCCCGACAGTTAAAAAGGCGCTGAGAGACAGCGTTTTAAAAGATTTAAGCGAGTTGATACAAGCCTGTATCCCTCGCTTTTTTTGCTTAAAATTGACCTTATTTGTGGTTATTAAGGCAAAATAACGTTGAAGTTTCTTTGAACTATCTTTGAACTTTTTTGCAGCATGGAAAAACGGGCTTGGTTTATTTAAAATAAATCAAGATGGCAACATTTAAAGCAGTGGTGTTTTCAACACCTAAACATATTAAAAATGATGGTACAACGAATATTAAGATTCGGGTTTACCACAATAAGTTATCTCAGTATATACCTACCGATATTTATATCCCGCCCCAATACCTTGCACCTTCAGGGGAAGTACTGGAAAGTTATTATGATGCGGACATTATTAACCTTGAGATCGGTGATATTATCCAAACATACCGTAAAATAGCCGTAAAGCTTGGTTCTGGTAGGCTCAGGCAGATGTCTTGTAAGGATTTGAAGAACCACATTATTGACAAAGAATTAAATAATGATTCGATTGATTTTGTTGCTTTCTCCAATACTGTAATTATTGAGACAAAAAAAGAAGGTACAGCCGAGTGGTACGATACTTCATTGAAAGTTTTGCAATGGTTTTATAACTCCGAGATAATAGACGTCAGGGAAATAACATCTATGAAACTAACCGAATTTATGAAGCAATTGGCAATCAAAGGGCCTAAGGGAAAGCCTTTGGAATCTGGTGGGATCAGTAATTATGTCCGTGCAATCAGATCATTGTTCAATAAATGCTTGCTTCACTATAATAATGAGGAATTAGATATAATCAAAATACCCCATGACCCATTTAAAAAAACTAAGATTCCTAAGTACAAGAGAAAACGAAAGAATATAGGGATCGATGAAATTAAAATGATAAGGGATATGCAATTTGATACATTCCGGCAGCAGCTGGCGAGAGATGTATTTATGATGATGTTTTACTTAATGGGAATAAACGTAAAGGATTTATTTACCTTACAACCCCCGGTAAACGGTAGGATAGAATATGAACGAGCTAAGACCGATACTGATGAAAACGTTAATAATTTTCGTTTATCCATTAAGATTGAACCTGAATTACAAATATTGATCGATAAATATTCTCAAAATGGGTTTTTATCAACAATCAAAGAACGGTATTGCCACTCATATAATTTTATGAAAGCCGTAAACAGGGGTTTTAAAAAGATTTGTGAAGATAATGGGCTGGTAAAAATTACTTCAAATTGGGCTAGGCACAGCTGGGCAAGCCTTGCCCGGAACAAAGCCAGGATATCAAAAGCTGACATTGATTTTTGCCTTGGGCACGTGAATAATGACTACAAAATGGCTGATATTTACATCGATATTGATTACTCGATTTACGATGAAATTAACAGGAAAGTACTCGACCTTTTAAAATAAATTTTTTTCAAGGTGTTGGGGAATTAAATATTTATTTTAATATTTGTAGTGAAATTAGCGAGTTGGACATGAAACAATAGTTTCGTGATCCGGCTTTTTTTATGCCAAAATTTAACACTTCTCAACGTCAGCAGGGCATCATAAAAAAAATGATGCAATGCAAACAAAAGACATACTAAATCAATGCACAGTACAGGGCAAAAACGTTAAATTGCCCAACATACAACTTGACCGCAATGCTTACCTTGATGTTAAAAAGTCACTTGAACTAATTGGTGGAAAGTGGAAAGGTGGAAAGATAAAAGCTTTCGTTTTTGAAAAGGATCCTACAGAACTTCTTGACAAATTGTGTCAAGGTGAACAAATTAACCTAAAGAAAGAATTTCAATTTTTTGCAACCCCAAAGCCAATTGCTGACCGTTTGGTTGAATTGGCAGATATCCATTCCCCAGGGCATTTAATTTTAGAGCCATCGGCCGGGCAAGGTGCAATTGTTGAATCTATCCACGAGCAGCACCCAAATGAACCAGTTTATTGTTATGAGTTAATGGACCTCAATAGGACGTGCTTAGAAAAGATTCCATACGTAGATATTATAGGGGAAGATTTTCTAAATCCAGACGGCTCACATCCTGCACAGAAATGGAAATATGACCGAATAATAGCAAACCCGCCTTTTTCGAAAAACCAAGATATTGAGCATGTATATGAAATGTACCGTTGCTTAAATGTCTTTGGGCGGTTGGTATCAATAATGTCAAACCATTGGAGATTTACTTCCGGGAAAAAAGAAGCGGATTTCCAAAAATTCATTCAAGACACAGAAGCGGAGGTTTACGAAATTGAAGCTGGGGCATTTAAAGAAAGTGGGACTAATATTTCAGCATGTATTGTAGTAATTGACAATGATAAGGGAATAAAGCCCCCTGTATTCAAAAGAACTAAATCAAAAGCAAACGAACAGAAACAAGTATCAAAAAGCACCTGTCAAGCAAAACCAAAGGAGGATTTTTCAAATCAACCGGAGGATTATAGGGAGCCTGAAGAAATACTAAATGATTTAATCCAAAATGAAAATGACATTCGGTCTGGGTTAAAAGGATTGTTATCAGATTTGCAAGATACAATTGGCCATCCAAAGCCGCACGAAGCCCAAAAGCAGTTTACTGAATCGTTCAACAAATTTACTTACAAATTTAACGCTTCTGAAGTATTCATTGATTTTGTTGATTACACACTTCTGGTAATGAAATTTTGGGATCAGGATAGGGATTTCTCCTATTGGGAAAATAAATATTCGGATTTGTATCCAAAGTTCAGGGAAATGATTGAATTGCTCGGCAGTGCTTCAGAGGGTTTCCATGATGCATTGGGAGATTTGTTTATGGATTTGGTTAGCCATGGAAGGAATGGGCAGTTTTTCACCCCTGGACATGTTTGCGACATGATGAGCCAAATTACCATTCCTGAAATGGAAGATGGAAAAACTGTACTTGACCCCACCTGTGGTAGTGGAAGGATGCTTTTGGCAGCTGGTAAACGAAATAGGAATGTTTACCTGTTTGGAAATGACATTGATGCCACTTGCTGTAAAATGGCAGTAATTAACCTATTGCTTAATTCCCTTCAGGGCGAAATAGCCCAAATGAATGCTATTACAATGGATTATACAAAGTCCTGGGAAGTTAGTTATCGAAATTTTCAAGGTGCATTCCTTCCAATTTATAGGGTCGTAGAAAACAAAGATGAATCTGTTTTCTGGAAACTTCACATGAATTCATTTCAAAAACCAACCAAGGATGAACCCCAAAAAGAACCTGCAAAACCATCTATTGAAACCCCATTAATCCAAGAATATAAATCAGTAACACAATTACAACTCTTTTAATATAAATCAAATCAAAATGGAAAAACACAGAATTATTTTATCAAGCTATGAACTACGGAACAAATTGAAAACCGTGGGAAAAATAGTTGGCAAGGCATTTATCCCTGCACATGATTACTTCTTATTCGAAGTTAATGAAAACAAACTGACAGTAACCGGGGCAGATTCAAAGGGTAATATTACTACCAATGTTGACACGGATGAAATTTCCGGGGACGGATTTAAATTCCTGATGGAATCAAAACTGCTGCAGGATGTTTTAAAAGAACTTCCAGAGCAGCCCCTTGAATTAACCATCGATGTGAAGAACTTTTCGACTGATTTAAAACACCAAGGCGGGACACTTCATTTTACCGGACTTGATCCAAAAGATTTTTCAATTATTGAAAACAAAGCAGAGATAATCCACCAGGTGCATTTTGAAAGCCAATCATTCCGCAATGGAATTAATGCAGTTCATTCTTTTGCTTCAACCGATGATTTAAGGCCAATAATGCAGAGTGTATTTATTGAATCCCGGGAGAATGAAAACAAGGTTTCATTTGTGTCAACGAATACAAACATCATGGGCCTATTTGAGCATAAAGTAGATTCACCAGAGGCAATTGAAAAGAGTTTTGAGTTCATACTACCTATTAAAATATCAAAGATACTTGCCGATATATCAGCGGGTGTTGATGTGATAGAATTTGAAGTAGCATCAAAATACGTTTGTGCAAAATTTGATGAAACAACGGTAATATACAGGTTACTTGAGGGAAGGTACCCAAATTATAGGGCTGTAATCCCAGGATCAAATGATAAGCTGGTAAAAGTTCAAACAAAAGAGTTTAGTAGCGCATTAAGACGTGCATCGTTATTTTCTGGAAAAACACAGTTGGTTGTAATGACTGCCGATCAAAACCAACTGTCAATGAAAGTTCAAGATAACGACTTTCAGAATTCAGCCAATGAAACTGTCACTTGTGAATACTCATCCTCTGAGCGTATTGAAATTGGTTTTAAGGGTTCTTTACTTGAAAACTGCATCAATTGTATCGATACTTCATACATGCAATTATCCTTGAAGGATTCAAAGATTGCTGCTTTGTTAGACCCGCTTCCGGAAGAAGAAGATACTACTGATAAACTGCTGATCCTGATTATGCCAATGCAAATCAATATTTAATGCTGGCAGTATTTATAATATCGATATCAATAATTATTGGGGTGGCTTGTACCATCGCATATATGCTAATTGTCAAAAAATTTCAAAATCACAAAAATCAAATCATGAATAATTTTTTCAAACAAATTGGAGAGTTGGTTCCAGAGGGAATTGACTTGAACCTCTCTATTAGAACAAAAGGAGGGAAACTAACGGTAAGCATTATCCCGAAAGCGCAAAAGCTGGATGATCCGGCGCAAAACAAAATCAAACCTTTGATTTTAACTGGTACACCTGAAGAACTGGACAAAGAGTTTTTTATTACCGTTTTTGCACCACTTACGGGTTCGACTGGATTATTGACCAATATGTCTGACCATGAGAAATCAATCAAGGATGCTGAAGCAAATAGCAAGGCTGAAAAGGAGCGCAAAGAGAAGGAGAAAAAAGAAGGTGAAGCAAGGAACAAGAAAATTGAAAATCTGCTCAAAAAGGTTGATGAACTCAAAGGGAAGGATGATTTGAAAGGGGCATACAATGTACTGGAACAAATACAAAAACTCTCAATAAGCCCAATGGCGAAAGTTGAGAAGATGCTGGATGAAATAAAAGAAAAGTTAAGTCAAAACAGCTTGTTTAAGGAGGAATAACTATGGCACTAGACATTAAAACACTAAAAAGGGTGTTCAAAATTAAGGACAACGAATTGTCCGATCCGAACATTGACTTCACGCCTGATGAAGTGATGAACTTCTACTCAAATACCTATCCGGAATTGACAACTTCAACGGTTCATGGTCCGGAAATAAAAGGGGATACTGCTATTTATGAGTTTAAAACCACCGTAGGCACCAAAGGTTAATGAAGAAATGCAAGCAATCAAAAAGAAGCATAGAGCGGTTTCACAACCAACTAGGGGCGGTATTGATACAAGAACAAAACCGCTCCGATATTCAGCATGGAACTCAGGAGAGGTTAAAACGGATACTCCCCAGGGAGGGGATGGAAATGGTTTTTTGAACTGTGAGTTTCATGATATTGTCAGTCCGGAAATGGAATATCAACGTAATGAAACTTTAAGTTCGGTTTTGTCTTTCAATGTTACAAATACTGATTTTTTATACAATTCTGCATTAAACTATTGCCATCTTTTGGGCAAGAAATTCGACCCTGAATTGACAGGCAAGTATTACGATGATTTGATTCGAATATACAATGAATTTGACAGGCAAATACCAGACAAATACAGTTTGAATTTTGATGTCGTAGATAACGAGCTGTATTTTGTTATCTACGCTAATTCGGATTTTCCAAACCAATTTGTATTCCTTCCAATTAAGAACATTGAACTTATGGAGCCGAAAATGGCAAAAATATTCAAGCAATTTGTGTCTTATTATTCCAAGTCACAAGGTATTTTATTCCATGGGCAACATATGGATATAGATTACATTGTTGATGTATGGTTTGGAGAAATACTTGAATATTCTACGGAGTATGACGAAGAAGATATTCGTGTTGCAAAGATGTACACTGAAGGTAAAATTCCGGATTTATTTAATGAAATATCCCGAATAAGCATTACACCTGGTGTCCTGGAAAAAGAATGCAAGGCTATCTATAATGAAGTTAGTTCACAAGATCAGGAATTATTGAACATTATTCTTAAAGGGATACCCTTGTTATCTTCCCAAAGGATGGATTCTTTCTCATACCGGCCAGATGAACAAAACATTTCGTACGACAATGGTAGTGTTGAGTTTGAAAGGATATTGGCAATAATTTGGGATGAAGATTATTTATGGGATCAATTAGTAAGGGTTATAAATTCGGAACTTGGCGAATTCGGGGGCGGGGAACCAGTGCAATGCATGAGGTTGGACCCATCAACTGAAGAATTGTTGCAAATATCTGATTACCCTATGAAATTCTATGATTGGTTTATTGAATTAATTGAAAAAATTAATAAATATGAACCAGCTAACTGAACAATTAACCAGTAGTTTAAAGCCTAAAATGGCAATAGTGGTTTATAAAGATAATTCCACTTATTATCTCGAACGCAGGGATATTGTAAAAGGCAAAATGGGGGAAGGTGTCCCTTTAACTGAAAAGTGCCTATCCGACATATCAGAGGTACTCACAAATGCATCATCTAATATTGTTCATGGAACTGTTCCGGCTTTTATGCTTTACGCAGATTGCAGGCCTGGCCATGAAAAATATATTTGGTACCGGAAACCTGAAAAACGGAGGATGTTTTTTTCTAAGAAGCTAAACATACCGACTGGGGAAATGAACCTACCGGGATTAATTTACAAGGTTGAAGGGAATGGGTTATCTGTTTTTGCTGTAAAACGCAAAAGAGGTATCAGCTTAAAGACCAAACTTTACCAAGCGCCATTTTTCAATACAAACTCCGGAAGTGTTTGCCTTGGAAGTGCAAAAGTAAAAGAACCTTCTGAACTTACGTATTTATCAATCATCCAGAAGTGGGAAGATAAATTTTGGCTGTCCGAGTTTGACCATCTTTTAGGGGGTAACCCTATTAAGGGAAACCTTTCATCGGTAACAAAAAAATGCATCAAAACAGGATGTGAATTTCCATTGGATGAACTGATCCCAATTCGTAAAAAAACAATTAAAGACTTACTGTGATGAAACAATATGTAAGAAGTATAAGGATTGATAAAATAACATTCAATTATGATGATGGATCTATTAAAACAAGCTTTGAAAAGCAGAATGTTAAAGACCTTGCTGCCCTTAGGGAGTTGCGTAAGTCATTAATTAAAAAACATGGCTGCAGTTCAATTTATTTCAGGACCAGGGAGATAGATCTTTTCCCAAAACTAAAAGTTAAAGAATCTTATGAAACCGATACATTACACGGAGAAGTATTTATTAATGCCAACACACCCTGTTACTGTTAATTTAATCGGATGTGGTGGAACTGGCAGCCAGGTATTGACCACTTTGGCAAGGATCGACCATGCGCTGTTTAAATTCGGGCATCCGGGATTGCATGTTGTTGTTTATGACCCGGATGAAGTTACAGAGGCAAACCTTGGACGGCAATTGTTTAGCCAACCGGATTTAGGGCTTAATAAAGCCAATGTTTTAGTCACCCGTAACAATAGGTTTTTTGGGTTGTCATGGGTATCAATGCCGGTAGTATTCGAACGAAAAGTACACTCAGGGGCTAACATTACAATTACCTGTGTTGATAATGTTAAAAGCAGGGTAAGTTACAATGAGCATTTTAAAGATGTAAGGGTGCAACAAAATGACCAGGAGCAGGAGTATTATTGGCTTGACTTTGGCAATGGAAGGAACACCGGGCAAATTGTCCTCGGATCATGCGAAATCGAGCAGCCTGAGGTTGATGGAAAAGTTGCAATAAACAAACTACCAACGGTTGCCCAATACTTTGACCTCACACAAATAAATGAAAAAGAATCGGGCCCAAGCTGTTCCCTTGCCGAAGCACTTTCAAAACAAGATTTATTTATTAATTCGACACTTGCCCAGCTGGGGGGTGCTTTGCTTTGGAAACTTCTCAGTACCGGGTCAATTGATTACCGGGGGGTGTATTTGAACCTTGAAACGATGAACGTAAATCCAATTAAACTATGAAAATATTTGATAAAAAATTGACCAATAGAAGCCTTTTAGTCCTTCAAACCATCATGGACGGTATTGAAGCCAAAGGTGAAATAAATGACGTCCTAATGGCTTGTCATAATGCTGGGTTGTTGAGATTTGCTACAAAAACAGGTATGGATGAAAGGTTTGGTTCAAGGGCAAAAAAATGTGATGAATTATCATTTATCCTTCAAATTATAAATGGATTGGTGATTGAAAATAAAGAGTTAAAAGAAGCAATAAAATAATATTTATGGGACGTCCAAAAAGAATAGGAATTGACTACTTTTCATTTGATGTTGACTTCTTCGAAGATGAAAAGGTGTTACCTGTATCTGTTGAATTTGGGGCGAAAGGTGAAATGGTGGTGATAAGGTTGCTGTGTGCGATATACCGGGAAGGTTATTTCTTACAGTGGTCTGATGGGTTGAAGTTTAAAATTGCAAACCAAACAAAAGTTGGGGAACAACTTGTAACCGATGTAGTTTTAAAACTCGTAAAGTACCGTTTTTTTAATGAGGAAATATTTACCCAACACCAAATTTTAACATCGCAAGGGATACAAAAACGATGGAATGAGGCGACACGAAAAAGGGTCGATCTAAATGAAAAAGAGTATTGGATTTTGGATGATAAAACAGTTTCCGGCGGAAGAAACCCAGTTTCCGGCGGAAGAAAGGCGGAAGAAAGTACGGAAAACGATCCCGAAAGTACACAAAGTAAAGTAAAGGAAAGTAAAGGAATAAATAACCCCCCTTTATTACCCCCCAAGGGGGATAATGTTGAACCTCCTCCCGTCTGGAAAAAAGATTTTAAAGTTTACTTAAAAGAGCTTCGAGAAGAATTCAAACGGCTTTCTAATGACAAACAGTGGATTAAAAAACAAGAAGAATTTAACCCAGGTGTTGATATTCTGAAATCAATTGAAAAATCCTGTGTGAATTATTGGCTAAAGAAGTTGGTTGGAGAAAAAAGAAAAGGGCACGTACAGTTGACATTGATTGGGAATCAACTTTTGCCAATGCAGTGTCAATGAAAATGAACAGGGTTTATAAAAACGATAATGAATCTAATCAAACATACCAAGCACAAGAAACAGCAATATGATACCAGATAGAAAGAACAACCACGATACTCAATTAGGAAAGGTTCCCCCGCAAGCAATAGATGTTGAAGAGGCAGTCTTAGGGGCAATGATGCTTGAAAGGGATTGTTTTATAAACAACCCGGTGAAGAAAGAGTGGTTTTACAAGGATGAACACCAGAAAATTATTGAATGTATTGAGCAACTGACCAATGAATCAATTCCTGTTGACTTGTTACAGGTAACAAAAAGGCTGGCGAAAAACAGCTATTTGGACGAAGTTGGTGGTCCGGCAAAGGTTACAGGATATACAAAAAGGGTTGTATCCGCAGCACATATTGAGCATCATATTCGGATTATTAAACAGGAATTCGCCAAAAGGGAGGTTATCCGTATTGCAAATGAATCATTGAAAAAAGCGTATGATCCTGCTGTAGATATTGATGATATTTTTTCTTTCCTTCAGAATGAATTGGCGAACACAATGAGTTATGATACTGAAGATTCAACGTCAACTTATGAAGATGCTACCGATGAATTGATCCAGGATTTGGTTTCTGATGTTGAACCTGGTATCAAAACCGGATTAACCAAATACGACAAGTTTACTGGAGGGTTTCATGATTCAGATTTGATTATAATAGCTGGCGAAACGTCACAGGGAAAAACATCCCTTGCCGTTACTGCTGTGCGGAATATTGCTAAGGACGGGATTCCAATTGCAGTTTACAGTACAGAAATGACAAAGAAACAACTTGTAGCTAGGACAACAGCCCAAGAGACAGGAATAAATTCTAAAAATCTGATGTACAATAAGCTCACGGCAGATGTCCGCAAGTATGCAATCTCAGAATTAGAAAGGATGAAGAGCCTCCCTATTTATTTTGATGATCAATCTACCAATGATGTTGATAAAATCTGTACATCGATAAGAAAGTTAAAAATAAAGTACAACATAGGGCTTGCAGTTGTAGATTTTATTCAGGATTTAAAAGGTGCAGATACTGAATCGGCACTTGCAGATATTGGCAGAAAACTAAAGAATTTAGCTAAGGAACTCAATATTCCAATAATTGCAATATCACAGCTTTCCAGGGATAAAAACAATCCAAGGCCTAATATGTCAAGGCTTAGGGGGTCTGGACAGCTGGAAGAAAAGGCTGATATAATTATGTTGGTTTACAGGCCTGAATTTTATGGAAAAAAACAACATTCTGAACTACACAGGGATGTAAGTACAGATGGTACAGCTGAAATAATAATCGGGAAAGGTAGAAACGTTGGAGTTGGTTCATTTATACTGAATTTCAATAAAAGTACTACCAATTTCTTTGATTATGATGTGCCGAAGGAGTATGTTGAAGAAGCGGTTCAAAGTAGTTTCTATGAAAAAGATGATGACCCTTTTTAATTCAATAAATGGACGCAATTATCAACAACTATATAGAACAACATTATCAAAACTGGCTTGATTACACATTTTTTCATTGCTCTCAAAATGAAATGCAGGATGAAACCTATGATTTATTAAATGAAGTAATCCTGGCATTATTAAGCAAGGATCCTGTTAAATTAAAAAACATGGTTGAAGTGCCCTCGAAGTGTGGAAGGTATAAGCTTATCGATATATATGTGCTCCGGATGATAAAATTGAACGTCTATTCAAAAACTTCACCCTATCAGAGTAAGTTTAAAAAGGGAAAGCTTGTTGATGATGTTGATTTTAGTCGGTTAAAAATCATTGATGAACCAGATGACCAGGATGACAAACCAGAAAGGATATTTTCCCAAACTTCACAAGTGAGGTCAATTGTCGGGAATTTAAACCTCTCAACTGAAGCTATGGCAATATTTGAACATCGTTTTATACATAATTTACCATTTTCAGAATGGCCAGGTCCAGAACCTAAAAAAGAACTTTATGAAACCTACAATAAGGTCGTACAGCTGATAAAAGCAAAATTGAAAGGTGAGAGTTTGTTATAGACCAATACTGTGTTAATAATTGTTAAAAACTTAATTTCCAAAAAAAATCTCAAAAACTTGTTTTTTAAGTATCTTTGCTATAGATTATTACAAACAGTTCTTTAATATAGCGTTTCTGGTGATCATTCCAACTAAAATTAAACATGGATGTGAAAGTACCTGGATCGGGTGGAAAATTTCGAGAGAAGAATATACTAGGTATCCGCTACTGCCTTGTTGTAAGCCCAAGCAAATGCTAGGGGGGCAATAGGTGAGCCAAATAGATCACCACGTTAATCTTAATTCCTTATGGAATACAGAAACAACAAAGAAACAGGGCGCTTAGAGAAGTTAATCTTTTGTAGGCGTATCCGTCGGGGAAACCGTTGGATATACCCCAAAAAAGCGAAATTTTTTCGCTTTTGGGTATCCGCTGAAGAACGTAAGTAATTATTGATCCAAAACACCAGATGTTTACGTGGCAGTTTTCATCTGGTAGATTCGAGCAGCCTATGTAGCGGGGGCTGCTTTTTTTATGTTGTTACGAATAAATTCGTACTATGTTATTATGACAATTGATTTGGTAAATTGTTTAATTATTTTCTAAATCATCCACTTCTACCCAAACCGGGAAACCATCCACTTTTAAAATATAAGCATCGAAAAAAATTATAATTGAAATGATAGTGTCTAAAAACCAATTGCTCCCAACGAGTTCATCAGTAACTGAATTATAGCGGCAAGGTATACCCCTATAGCTAGCTTTTTTCATGTCGGTAGAAGATAAATTTTTGCTTTACACAATTATTTTAACACTTCAAAATTATACAAAATTATTCAGTTTATTACAATTTCATTCAGATTATTACACTCTAAGCGCACTATTTAAACGCTATTTAAACACCATTGCAACACTATTTAAACGCTTTTTCGCCATTAATAGTGTGTTTGTGATGCTTTTCGGAAGCATTTCATTCAACTTATACTTTATATAAAAAAGTACATGCCAGATATCAAGTATGATGAAAAGAACTTCCGGATACACACCGACAAGAACAAACGCGTAATTAAGAAGAGCCTCGAAGATTGCGGAGCTGGTCGATCGGTATTAGTAGACAAAGACAATGTTTTAATTGCCGGCAATGGTGTTTATGAGCAAGCCCAGGAACTTGGGTTGCCTGTCCGTGTAATCGAAACAGACGGCAAGGAACTGGTTGTCGTGAAAAGGAATGACCTTTCTTCGGATGATGAAAAAAGAAAACTCCTTGCACTTGCAGATAACCACGCTTCCGATACCTCTATGTTTGACATGGATTTAGTACTGGAAGAATTCTCCCCGGGAGAACTTGACCTTTGGGAGTTTGAAATCGAGGGTTTCGATATCGATGATAATATTGACACAAATGATATCAATCGTTATTCAAAAAAGATAAAATCCCCTATATATGAACCAATTGAAAGCGAACCTCCAAAACTTGAAGAACTTTTCAAAGTTGATAAGTATGATCAATTATTAAATAAAATAAAGGAAGCAAATATCCCAGAACGAGAAAAGGAATTTTTAAGATATGCTGCCACTCGGCATTTAGTTTTTAATTATTCAGCTATTGCAGAATATTATGCACATGCACAGAAAATAATGCAAGAACTGATGGAGGATTCAGCTTTGGTAATAATTGATTTTGATAAGGCTATTGAAGCCGGCTATGTTAGACTTTCTGAAGAAATTGCAGATCAATATAGAAAGGAACATGGAGAATAAAGATTTTGCTGTTTTCATATTGTCATATGGTAGGGCCTCTAAGGTGCACACAATTAAGACACTTAAAAAGGGTAATTATAGTGGAAAAACATATGTAGTTTGCTCGGACGATGATTCCCAACTTGATCAGTATAAAGAAAAATTTAAAAATATTATTCACGTCTTTAAGAAATCTGATTATGTCTGCAGGTTTGATATTGCGGATAATTTTAATGATGATAGGGTTGTTGTATATGCTAGAAATGCGGTATTTGATATTGCGAGAAAATTGGGTATAAAGTATTTTCTTGTCCTTGATGATGATTATATTTCATTTAGATATACACAGGATGGGAATGGAAATTATCTAACCAAAGTTAAAAACATAAAAGATTTAAATTTCGCATTTGATTCAATGCTAAATTATTTCAAAAAAACAAATGCCAAAACTCTTTGCATGGCACAGGGAGGAGATTTTATTGGTGGGGATAATTCGAGTGTTTTTAAGAAAAAGTTATCAAGAAAAGCCATGAATCTATTTGTTTGTTCAACTGAACGACCTTTTAATTTCATTGGCAGGATTAACGAAGATGTTTGTACTTATGTAAATTACGGTGCCATTGGGGATTTGTTTCTAACTATTTGTGACTATAGATTGGAGCAGTTAGAAACACAAAGCAATAGCGGTGGATTAACCGAATTCTATTTGAACGAGGGTACGTATGTAAAATCATTTTATACTTTACTGTTTCGACCAAGTTGTACTAAAATATCTTTAATGGGAGATAAAAATAAAAGATTGCACCATAAAGTTGACTGGAAATATGCTGTACCATGTATTATAAGGGAAGAATTAAAGAAAAAAATATAAATTAGACGGCTTAAATTAATTGATTGCCGTCATTATGAAAACAACCATGAGTATTTACAGAGAGGTGTTGGAAAAAAGACTGAAACTGAAAAGAAAGAAGTTCGAAGCTGTTGAAAAGGCACTGGAAGACGTTCCTTCTGGTGCGGATAAACGCAAATATGTTAAGCTTGAACATCAGATCGAAGAACTTGAAACTGTTTTAGATATTGCCGACTCTCTGTCCGAAATGGAGGGTAAAGATGGCAAGGTACAACAAAAAGATAGTTAAGGATATATGTGACTTACACGAAAAAGACAGTTACACCGTAGCTGAAATATGTACCCTGGTTCATATTTCTGAAAGTACATACTATGATTGGAAGGCAAAGAAACCGGAGTTTTCGGAGGCCATTAAAAAAGCCCAGGACAACTTTAACCTCCTGCTTGCAGCTGAAGCAAAAAAATCACTTTTAAAAAAAATTAGGGGTTATACTGTAATTGAAAAGAGAACCGTAAGAGTAGGCACTGGTGAGGTTACAGATAAAGGCAAGGCTAAGACTAAAATAAAAGAACACGCTGAAACAGAAAAGCACATTCAGCCGGATACTGCAGCAATAATATTTACATTGACCAACCGTGATTCTGATAATTGGAAGAATAAACAGGACACTAATATCTCAGGGGCGCTTGACTTAAAAAGTGAATTAGAGAACCTTTCCGATGAAGAATTAGAAACAATTATTAAAAACGGTAAAATTGACAAGAAGGAAGGAACTGACAAAACGTGAAATCCTTCTTTTACAAGCTGAAGCCTCTATAATAAGAAGGAAGCGTGAAGCCTTAAGGGATTTTTGGGCTTATTGTATGTATATGGATCCAAAGTTTTTCTCAAAGCGACCTTTCTTGAAATTGGTAGCCGAAGCTTTAATGAGGATTTATATTGCCTTTAAATCCGGATTGGTTCGCCGTTTAGCTATTTCGATGCCGCCAAGGGCTGGAAAATCTTATATTGCTTCATTGTTTGCTTCTTGGATGCTGGGGCACTTTCCCGAAGAATCAATCATGAGAAACACTTGTGCCGATCCTTTATATAACAAGTTTTCTTATGATACACGTGATATTATCAGATCGAAACGATTTAGTGAAATCTTCCCGGAAATACAATTAAGAAGTGATCAACAAAATGTTAAAGGTTGGAGTTTATCAAAATCACGTCAAGTAGGCTACTTTGGCGGTGGTGTTGGAGGAACAATTATTGGATTTGGGGCTTCCATGTTAGCAATGACTGATGACCTTTATAAAAGCCTTGAGGAAGCTCTATCTGATACAACAAATGAGAAGGTGTGGAGTTGGAAACAGGGAACACACGATTCAAGGCTCGAAGGTAATTGTTGCAGCATTGATATTGGTACCAGGTGGAGCGAAACGGATGTCCTTGGAAGACTTGAAGAACAAGATAAATATGACGAAATAGTCAGAATTCCTGCTTTGGATGAAAATGATGAAACTTTTTGTGCTGATGTACATACCACGGAGTATTATCATGAGGTTCGTTCTGATATTGATGAAAGCATTTGGGAGGCTGAATACATGCAAAATCCAATTGAGGCCAAGGGGCTGTTATTCCCTAACTCTCAATTAATGAAATTCAAATTAGCAGACTTAAAAGGTGAACCTGACGGTGTTATTGGAGCTTGTGATGTTGCAGATAAGGGAGATGATGACCTGTGTGCACCTATTGGTCCGGTATATTCCGAAAAGATATTTATTACAAATGTAATATTCACAAAGGATCCTGTTGAAGTTACAGAACCGTTGTTGGCACAAGCTATACTTGATACTAAATGTGACCAAATGAGGGTTGAAAGTAATAATGGAGGAAGGATATTTGGGAAAAACATTCGGAAGATTGTTAGAGCTGAAAAGGGAAATTGCGAAATACATACCCGCCCGACTACACAGAATAAAGAGACTAGGATATTGATGAAATCCGGTTGGATTAAAAAACATTGTTGTTTTCTTGAAGAGTCAGAGTATGAAAAGGGCTCTGATTATTATCGTTTCATGAAAGCTTTGACCAGATATAAAAAAGAAGGTGGCAATAAGCATGATGATGCACCTGATGGTATGACAATTTTAGCCGAATTCGTTACAAGCCTTGGGTTAAACCTCAAAAAGAAACCAAGACAAGTTGCCCGCCCTACCGGAGTCAGATAAAACACTGCTTCAAATATATTTTAAGAGAAAAGAATATTATGCCGGATATATATTCAATTCTTGAAAATGATGATTTTGGGAAAGTCGTTGATGAGCTTTGTGTTGATGTTATCGAAGGAAGGGAAGTAAGGGAGTACCTGGACGAATACAAAGGCAAAAGGACACGTAGGAGTACTTCTGTTGGGCGAAGGGAAAATAAAACGAAAGCTGTTTATTCCGAGACACTTAAAGACAAAGAAGGAAACCCACTAAAATTAGAAGACAAGACTGTCCCTGTTGCCAGGATTGTGACAAATTTTCCTAAAAAATTAGTACGGACTTCAGTTGCATTTATGTTTGGGGGCAAAATGGTTGTTTCTGCAGAAGATCCAAACGATGGTTACGAGCATTTTAAAGAAGTATGGGAACGCAAGCTTAAAATGCATTCAGTTATTAAACAATTTGCCAGGACAGTCCTATCAGAAACAAAAAGCGCGATTGTATTTTACCCAGCTGTTTCAATTAAATGGAATGGTGAGAAAATCCCAGTACTCAAGGCAAAAGTTTTAAAACAACCAATCCAATCCGATATTGATTATGATTTTTACATGCATGTTGATGATCAGGATGATATGGATGGTTTCATTCATAAATTCCAGGTCCGGATTGAAGGGGTAGTCCGGGATAGGGTTTTGATATGGACAAGGGAAAAGATGATTGCCGGAACTAAAATAGATTCTGATTGGGAGGTATTGGAGGCTGATCACCCATTTGGGTTAATCCCTGTAGTTTATGGGGATATATTTGAGCCGGAGTGGGAAGAAGTTGCCCCATTGATGGATGCAAGGGAAATGAGGCTTTCGCGTACGGCTGATACCAATGATTATTTTGCTGAGCCAATACTAAAAACGATAGGGGAAACCAACCTACCTAGTAAGGAAACCACAGGTAAGGAACTTCAGTTCCCTGTAGAGTTTGATGAAGAAACGGGCAAACCAATACACGGGGATGCAGAGTTTTTGGCATGGCAGCAGTCAATTGATTCTGTCAAAAAAGAACTGGAAGAGTTAAAGAATGAAATGGACGGGGGTTCTTCAACCCCGGATTTATCGTTTAATAACTTAATTGGCATAGGAAACTTATCAGGGGTTGCACGTAGGTTTATGACATTGGATGCCCAGATAAAAGCATCTGAGAATATGGAAACATTCGGACCAGCCGTTCAACGCTGTGTTTCTGTTGTGTCAGCCGGAATTGCAAATATAACAAACATCAAATACCGGGACCAACTTGCAAATAACTGGATCACGGTGAACTTTGAATCAATCTTACCGAAAGACCCAGTCGAAGATGCACAGGTGCTGTCAATTGCAGGTGGGGGTAAACCATTTAATTCAAGAAGGACAATTGTTGAAAAATCACCCCTTACACCTTCAGGTGATGTTGATGATGAACTCGCACGTATGGACGAGGATGAAGCAAGGGAGGCTAAAAAAGATAATTCGATTGGATTAAATTTTGGGGAAGAGTAATTTGAACGCAAACTGAATTCTTGTGTAGAATACGCTCAAAACAAAATTCTACACAATGAAAAACAAAGCAAAATTCACATTTATTTATTCGATGTCAGGTCTTTCTTTCCATGAAAAACAGCATATTTTAAAGCTTCTGCAGCAGCAAGGCAGCGTGAAGTACATCTACGATGAATTTGTCCGTAAGATAGGCGTACACATGACCAATTGGGCAAATACAGGGCTCAATGATGTTTGGGTAAGGAGTGCAAATATTGAAAAAGCTATCGAGAATGAATTAGCTGAGCTTCATAAGAAGCTTTTAAAAAATATCGATATATATTCATCCGATGCGTGGAAACGAAGCAATGTAAAAACGGATGATCTGGTTAATTCTTTCATTAAAGAGTTACCGATTTCCGATGTGGTAAAAAACGGTATGTTTGCCCGAAATGCCGAAATCCTTAAAACATTCATGAACCGAAAGATTGACGGATTAGACCTTTCAGACAGGGTATGGAAAGTTACAGGTACAGCCCGGCAAAATATTGAGTATTACCTTGGTTCTGGTTTGGCTACAGGCCGTCCGGCTTCATTAATTAGCCAAGATGTTAGGCAACTCTTACAAGATCCGGACAAAAGGTTTCACCGCATTAGGAATTCAAACGGTAAATTGGTTGCATCAGCTCCAATGAAGGACTACAATCCCGGTACTGGTGTTTACCGATCAAGTTACAAGAATGCATTACGCTTGGCAGTTACCAATACCAATGAAATTTACAGGTTGACAGATCACGAACGATGGCAAAACCTCGAATTTGTTTTGGGTATTGATATTAGAAGGTCGAGTTCAAATAGCGGTCCTTGTGTAATATGTGATTCAATGGTAGGGAGATACCCAAAAGATTACGTGTACAAAGGTTGGCACCCATTCTGTATTTGTCCGGCAACGCCTGTTTTAATGAAAGAAGATGATTTCCTTGATGCCTTGGTGAACGATGATTTTTCAAACGCCAAGTATATTCAAGACCTTCCAGCTAATGGAAGAAAATATTTAAGTGAACAGCTGGATAAAAACAAAATATCTACTAAATCATATTTGATTAAAGACAATTCAAAATATTTTGATCAGGCAGTTCAGGTTAATGGCAATGGTAGTTTGAATATACTTCATGGTGTCAACCGAAATGCAAAGGATTACCAGGGAGTCCTAAGAAGTGCAAAACTTTTTGCAAATCAAGGTAAGAAAGTTGAAATACTTCCAAGTTACAATACCACAAAAGACAAGGCTTATCAAGAGATATTTGGTAAATTGAAGGGTACAAAGTTTTATGGGAAGTGCCCTGATCTTAGGGTGGATGGTTTTTTCATTGAACACGAAGCAACGAAACGTAATAGTCCAAAGCGTAATCTTTCAAATATGTTCACAAGGGGATTTGGTCAGTCTGATAGAATAATCATTGAAGACTGCGGTCATAAAACATGGTATTACAAAAAGAGAGTTTATGATTATATCCGCGACAATAAAGCAGCTCATGTATCAGAAGTGTGGTTGTTAAAGGATAATGAGTTAATACAGCTCTATAAAAAAGCAGAAGCCAAATAGTAAACTACCTGGCCCGCGGTCGTCGAATCCGTAGATTCGTCATGACAAAGATACAAAATTTACATCCAATTTCCCAAATCTGAGAAAACCTTCCTTGTTTTATACTTTAAGGGTAAAGTCTAATTAATATATTAAAAATGACAATACTCGAAACCATTCAAAGGGCCTGTAAAACCAAAGGCGTTGACAAAAAATATGCTGAGCGTATTGAAAAGGCATTCAAAGTAAAAAAAGCTGAAGGTGTTGAAACAGCGGTCGATTCATTTAAAGAAAATATTCTTCCGGGAATAGTCGAAGCTGAAGAAGCTGGTAAAAAATCATCTCAAGCGGACGTTGAAAAAGCAGCTGTAAAAGCTTTCAGGGAAAAGCATAACCTTGGCGAAGATGGTAAACCAATTGAAAAAAAGGAGCCTGATACTTCAAAGGTTGATCCTGCCATAAAAGAGCTTATTGAAAACCAAAATAAGCAAATTGAGAAATTGACTGAGATGGTAACTGGCAACATCAAGGATGTTAGTACTGCCGAAAAAACAGCCACAGCAACAAAGCTAATTACAGGTGCGAAATTGCCCGAAGGATGGGTGAGTAGGATTGACCTTAATTCCGAAACATCAATTGAAGACCAGGTTGAAGCCTTGAAAGAAGAATATACAGGCATACAACAAGGGGCAATTACCGAAAAAGTTGAAAAAGGGGAATTCACCCCAGCATTCCAACAGCCTAAAGAAAGGAGTGAGAAAGAATGGGAGGAGCTCATGAATAAAGATGATAGTTCAAGCAACACGGGTGTGGTTGACTTGGGAATAGAATAATTATTAACCTTAAAAAGTAAGTTATGTATAGAAAAACTGAAAGATCATTCCAATACCATCCCGGGATTGAGCAAGAGATTTCCGATGTGATTGGAGGAGGCACAATTTCACGTGCTGACATGGTTGGGGTAGCATTTAACGGTGTAGCCCTGGATGAATTGCCGCCTCTCGTTGTAGTCGGAAAAGACAGTGACGGGTTGTGGCATGTTATTAAAACGGCAAAAATTGTCGAAGGAGGTTCTGATTCGGCCCCGAGGGTTGCAAAGAACCATTTGTTTAAAGTTGGTGACGTGTTGTCTGGTGGGAAAGTGGCATTGGAACTTAATTCAGTTGATAAAACTGAAAGCGAATATGACACTTTTGGATTTGATGATGGGGCATTATTGGAATATACTGCTGGTACGGTTTTATACCAAGTTGAAACTGTTGATACCCTTGGCGGTGTTGCTGCATCAGCGGTTGTTACCGATGATGTTGAAGATACCCTGACGGTTTCAATACCCGTTGGTTCCCTTCCTGAGAACTTTAATGGATTGGTTGTTAAAATTAAACAAGCTGCTGATGACAACCTTGCGGTTGATTTTGAAGACGGGGTTCTTACAATTTCTCTCGCGGATACAACTGCCGCAAACAATAATGCAGCTTTAATTCAGGCTGCAATTCGTGCTCTTGGGTTGGTTGCCCCTGGCCTGGATTTCTCTTTGGCAACTGCTGTTGGCTCTGCTGGTTGGGATGGAAACCAAACTGGAGGTGTGTTAACGGATGATACAGCCGTATTTGCAAACGGCGTGAATTATGGTGAGAAACCGTATCAATACTCTCAATTAGCAATCACTAAAACGAAGGTGAATTTGACCGTAGCCAACCAGACAGCAGGTTTACTTGAAGCTGGTAAGGTTAATGAAACAGTGATGCCATTCCCGATTGATGCAAGGCTAAAAGCAGCATTAAGGGATATTCGATTTGTATAATCTGTAACCCATAAATATTAGATAAGAATGGAAAAAAGTTTAATTGTTCAGGTGAACAAAAAAAACATGGGTGCTAGGCTAAGTACCAAGCATGTAAAACCAATGTTTCACCCAAATTTCTTTGGAATTAAGAAGAAATCAAAACTCACTTGGGAAACCTTGGTAGGGGAAAAGGGCGCACCTGTAATCGCTGATGTGATCAGTTTTGATTCAAGCGCTCCTCAAAAAACGCGTGAAGTAGTTTCTAAAATGTCAGGTGACATTCCAAAAACTGCTGTAAAACGTGGTATGAACGAGAGTGATTTGAAAGAATATTATGATTTGGTCAAGGATGCCCAAGGCGATGCGGACCAAATGGAAATATTGAACCTTGCATTTAAAGATCAGGACTTTGTTTACAACGCTGTCCGTGGACGTATGGAGTGGTGGGCAATGCAGTTAATGAGCCGTGGCGGGTTTACCTTAAGCGCTTCAAATAACCAAGGTGTTGTTACAGCTGAATTTGTTGGATGCGGAATGCCAGCTGAAAACAAATTGAAAGCATCAGTAGATTGGGCAGACGCTGCTAACGCAGACGGTATTGCTGATCTTGAAAAAGCCCGCGATGATGCAAGAAAACAGGGTGAAACGTTAAAGTATGCAATTATGCGTACTGAAGAGTTCTCCAGGTTGAAAAAGCAAGCTAAGACCATTGCACGTATTAAAGCATGGAAACAGATAACAAGTAATGTTGTTGCAAATAAGTCAACCATCAACCAATACCTGGTTGAAGAAGGTTTGCCTATTATTGTGGAGGTCAACCCCGCCGTAAGGATAGAGGATAAATCCCATAAGCGTACAACTGTTAACCCTTGGGAAGACCGAAGGATAACCTTGGTGCCTGATCTGAAAGTTGGAAATATCCAACATGGTCCTATTATGGCTGAAGCATCAGCTGCCCTTAAGAAGATCGCAATAACCACTAAGAAAGATTATATCTTTTTGCAAAAGTGGTCAACGCTTGATCCTTTTAAAGAATGGACAATGGCAGAAGCCAATTCTATTCCGGTGATCGATGATCCTGAATCAATGTGGATCATCAAAACTGATGCAACCAATTGGAGCGAAAATGAAGATACTGAAGGTACTGACAATGTACCAGCGTTCTTCCTTGGAAGTGAAGTAGAACAAGAAAATTTGGAAGCATAATAGGGAATGAACGTAAGTGAAACCATATTGGCTTTTCCTGGTCTTGATGAAGGTAGTAACCATCTTGAAAAGATTTTAATTGACCGTGCTGTTGATGGTGCGGTCAATTATACTACTGATTTAATGACCACTGTTAATTTGTGTGCTGCTGATTTGTATGCATCAATTGGGGGCTTGCCGGATTTCTCGGAAAACAAACTCACCGTGAAGTATCCCAGGGCGTGGTACACAAAAAGGGCAAAAGAATTATATCGGGCAAATGGTGAACCTGAGAAGGCTTTGGCATTAGTCCGGTCAAAAGTTCCAAGAGGGAAAGCCAGTAGGTCATGGTAAGGTATCCACATATCGTAATAATTACCCCATCAGCTTCAAAATTTGAAAAGGATGCAAACCACAATTTAAAACCTGTGGGAAGTTCAGAACCTTACACAAGTAAATGCAAAGCCACACCTGCAGATGAATACAAAGCAGAGATTAAAGGCGATGATGGCAATAAAGTGAATTATTCATTTTCTGTATCGATGCCTAAAGTCAATGTTAAGTACGGTTTTGGGTCAAAGGTTAGCCTTTACTTAGAAGGGGAAGAAGTAGTTGAATGCGAATTGAAACGTCAATTTAACGGTCAAAAAAATACCATGTTATGGGTTTAGTTGCACGTCATACCAATCATGATGTATTAAAAGAGCTCAAAAAAGGGCAAGCACAGATCGAACGTGGAATAATCCGTGTATTTCAATTTGTTGGGGAAACATTCGCCAAGGATGCCAAAGAGAACCTCAAAATCGAAGGGTATTGGAAGCAAAGGGAATTGACCGAAGCTGAAAAGGCAAAAGGGGTCAAACAACCATCAAGGGGTGATTATGTGGACAGGACTGGAAACCTGAGGTCTTCAATAGGTTATTTTATACTCATTAACGGAAGGATATTTAACCAGAAGCTTGATGGTACCCAGGAAGGGATTTCTGCTGCCATACAAGCCCTTAATGACGTTCCAAATAAATCAGGATATCAATTAATCGGCGTTGCCGGGATGGATTATGCAAGCCATGTTGAAAGCAAAGGTTACAACGTGATTACGTCACAATCGACAGTTGCTTTAATTGACTTGAAGAGTATTTTACTCAAGTTCAAAGATCGGTATAACCGTAAAGGTATTGATACCGGGTTTGGCGAAGATGATCTGGACTTTGGATATATAAGCTCAATATTAAACGTGCCCTAATGGAAATTACAGACACAGCGATTGATAAGGTTATCGATTTACTTGAAGAAGTATATCCGATTGTATATCCTGGGGAAAAGCCAACAAGCGAAGATCCTGATGAATACATTGTTGTAAACGCTTTACCAATTGGAACGGGCGTAATGCAGCAATGCGATGTGAATGCCAACTATCATGTGAAAGATATAGGGGAAGGGGTGCCCGACCGAGAGAAACTAAAAGCAAATAAGAAGACTATTATCTCATTGCTCGATAAATACCACTCGGAAGGTGATCAGTTCAATATCCTTATCGATTTCAAATTTGAAAAAACTGAGAAAGAAGATGCTCACGATGAGCATTATGCAAATGTGAGATTTATAGTAAGAATAATTAATAAGTAAGATTATGGCAAAATATGTATATGGGATCAAATCCGTAAAATTCGGAACACCCACTGGCTCGAATACGATGCCAGATGCTGGGAGTATGACCCAGTGGGCCCAAACAGTTGAAGGGTCGTTGACTGTTTCAGAAGATGAAGCCCAAACCAAGGACTTTAAGGTTGAAGAAACGACTACTCCGGTCAAATCGGTTGTTACCGATGCTGGGGCTTTGAAAGTGAAATGGAGGGCGTATGATATGACCCCGGAAAACCTTGTGAAGGTTAAAGGAGGTGAAGCTCCTGATGCTAATACATACAATGGACCTGCTTCTGTTATTGCGCAGGAATTAGCTCTTGAAATTGAAACAGAAGAAGGAATCAAATTCAGTATTTATAAGTCTTCTGTGTTGGGCAGAATTGACGGCAGTATTGGAAGGGCAAGTCTTTTGGAGGTTGAAGCGTCTGCAACGGCACTTGATCCCGGGAACGGGGAATCACCATACAAGATTGCTTTCCCAGCTTCATAAATAGCGTATTAAGTTTAGTTAGGTTAAAGACCGCCTGCATACTGTGGTCGGTCTTTTTTTAATTCCAAAATATGGATAAGAATAAAAAAATAGAATACCAAGCTGGGGCTACCCTGGTTGATGAAGGAATAAGTTTCGATGTCCCTTTTTTCTTTGGGAAAAAAATAACGTTGACAATAAAACCATTAAAGCCCGGGACAAATGTCCGAATTAGCCAGAAGGTGTTGACTCTTGAAGATGTTGACATGGAAAACCCAACTATTCAGGAATTTTTACAAAAAGGCAAAAATATTAAGATAATCGCTGGAATTATTGCAACTGCGGTTATTAATATGGAGTTGTTCAAGCTGTGGAAATACAGGTTCATCAAGCTACTAATGCTTTATAAAACAGAGGATATGGAATACCTGTATAATTATTTCTTAATAGCTCAACGCCAAGCCGGGCCGGTTTTTTTTTATCGTATTATGGAATCGACACCAGCGATGAACTTTCTGATGAAGAAAGAAGAAAAGAAGAATCAAAAGGTGAAACCAAAGGAGGAAAAACCTTCTGGGGAACAATCGCCCTTATCCGAAAAACCTTAAAAATATCATGGCATGATGTAATGTGGGAAGAGAGCTGGTCAAATTTGATGATGCAAATGAGGGACCTTCCATATTACAAATACAATTCAAAACCTGGTCCGGGGAAAAAGGGTCATGACGAAGATGCAATACCTGGAACTATTGAACATTTAAAGAAACACTTTGGCAAATACATAGAAAAATGAGCGCACTATATTTTGATGCAAGGATTGATGGGGTACAGCTTCAAAGGGATATTACAAATATCAATACCCAACTTTCCCGAATGTCTGATAATTTCGGCAAAGAAGGGCAAAAAATTGATGATATAACCCGCAGGATGGGGCAAGGTCTGGCTACTTACTTCTCGGTATTTCAAGCCACCAGGTTAGTTAAAGATATTGCCAGTGTCCGGGGCGAATACCAACAGTTGGATGTTGCTTTCACAACAATGTTGGGAAGTAAAGTAAAGGCAGATAAATTAATGTCAGAGGTTGTTGATTTTGCTGCCCGTACACCATTCCAATTACAGGACGTTGCCAAAGGAACCAAGCAACTATTAGCCTATGGGGTTGCTGCTGATGATATACTTCCTACGCTCAAATCAATGGGTGATGTATCCGCTGGGCTTTCCGTTCCGATTGAAAGGTTAATTCTTAACTATGGCCAGGTACGTACCCAATTAAAACTTACCGGAAGGGAGCTAAGGGACTTCAACGTTGCTGGTGTGCCATTGGTTGCTGAGTTGGCTAAAAACTTAGGTGTAGCAGATGATAAGATTGCCGGAATGGTAGAAAGGAGCCAAATTGGGTTCGATGATGTTAAAGAGGCTTTCCGTACCATGACAGACGAAGGTGGGCGCTTCAATAACCTTATGGACAAACAGGCTAAAACCATCACTGGTTTAGCATCCAATTTCGCCGATGCATGGGATAAAATGCTCAATTCAATTGGTCAACAAAATGAGGGTGTTATTGCCGGTACCATTAAAGGTGCAACTGAGCTTGTAAACAACTATGAAGATGTCCTGAATATCCTTAAGGTATTAATTGCAACGTATGGAAGCTATAAAGCTGCTGTTATTGCAGTTTCCGTGGTTGAAAAGTCAGCTGTAGCAGCTGGGAATATAAAAGCATGGTTTGAATTGGCCAGGGGCATTAAAACAGCCAAAGATGCCCAAATTGCATTCAACCTTGCAACCAAGGCAAACCCTTATGCATTAATCCTGGCAGCAGTAGCATCCTTGGTTACTGTTTTGACTGTATATGGAAAGAAAACCGATGAAGCAGCAAAAATATCTGCAGACTTCACAAGGAATTTAAACGAAGAAACCAAAGCTGTAAAAAAACGCTTTGATGCTGTAAAAAATACAAAGGACGGAACTGAAGAACACAAAAAAGCCCTCGATGATGTCAACACTACCTATAAGGAATACCTTCCAAATTTACTAACAGAAGCAAGTAATCTTTATGAGGTTGAGAAGGCTCAAAATGCCGTAACTGAAGCAATCGCGAAAAATCTTGCCTTCAAAGCTCAGGAAGATCAGCTTAGCAGCGTGAAGGAAGGATACGAAAAGCAGTTAACAGATTTTTATACCTCAATTGATGATGTTTCGAAAAAGCTGAACAATGCTCAGAAAGGACAATTCAAAGCACTGATTGAACAATACAAGGATTCCGTTAAGCAACAATATCAAGAGACTGGACTGTTTGTTGATACCTTCAGTATCGATATAAATAAAATGTTTAAAGACTTAAGTGGTGAAGGACTTGGGGCATTTTCAGGAACATCATCACTTATTC
Organism: Prolixibacteraceae bacterium; assembly: GCA_963678235.1. GTDB lineage: Bacteria > Bacteroidota > Bacteroidia > Bacteroidales > Prolixibacteraceae > JABMQB01. The sequence goes on from OY782766.1 coordinate 75,535, forward strand.
AATCTATAAAGGACGTTATCACCAGTGAGTTAGATTTAGAGGAACAAACTGATAGCCTTAAAACCACCTATGAAGAATATTTGAAAGCACTTGGGATCGGAGGTGGGCAGGATCCCGATCCAAAAGTATTAACAACAATTGCTGAGAAAATTGATCAGACAAAAAAACTCCTTGATGAAGCTAAAGGAAAACTAAAAGAATTGAGGGCTGATACTTCAACTGCTTCTGTGACTGATATCGAGGACCAGGAAAAGAAGATCAAAGAATATGAAACACAGCTCTCCATATTGACTGGTGTCAGTAGAAAAGCGCAAAAAGAAATTGATAAGGCAAACAAGGAGCGCCAACAGGCTTTAGAAGAATATGCCGACAATGAACTTGAACTTGAACGTCAATTGCAGGCATCAAAGGTTGCAATTATGAGGGATGGTGTTGAAAGGCAGACCAAAGAAGCTGAACTTGCTTATCAGCAGGAAATTGACCGTATCAATAAACAACAACAAGAATACCTTAAGGCTTGGAATGCTACAAAAGGATTTGAACCTGGAGATGAGGGTTATGTATTGGAACTTCCGGAAACAGAATTGAAAAAATTTGATGAGCTCCGGGTCAATGCTGAAGCTAAGAAGAATGAACGGATAGAGAAAATAAACGAAGAAACTGCAGAGAAGGTAAAAAGTATATGGGAAAGGTCAACTGAAAGCTTCATTTCCGATATTGAAGCCGAGATAAGAAGTATTAATAACCTTTATGATGGACTGGTAAAAGAAGCCGAAGCGGCTGGCAAAGTTGACCTGATACCAGGCATTAACAAACAACGCCAACAGGCAATTGATGAAGCAAATATCCAATCAGGTTTAAAACGGCTAGAATTTGAAGAAGACATCGAACTTCAAAGGGCTGAGATTTCCAGTAAAGGGCTTAATAGAGAGGTTGAGTTAGAGAAGAAAAAGCTTGAGATTGCGAAAAAGTTTGCACAGCTAAAAATAGACCTATTAAAAAAATCCGGTAAAGAAGAAAACAAGCAAGAAATTAAAAACCTTGAAGAGTTTATAAAAATTGCCGACAAAGGCATCGATGATCTGAATAAAAAAGGGCTCAAAAAAAGTGTTGATTTAGTTACAGAGTTTATTGATCAATGGGGTGAGTTAGCAAGCATTATTAGTGGATCAGATTCAGATTTAGCCCGAATTGTAGGAAGCCTTACTGGAGTTGGACAAGGGATTGCAAAAATAGTTTCCGGAGACTACACTGGATTACTGTCAATAATAACTTCGATCGCTAAACTTCAAAAGGATAGTGTTTCAGAAATGAAGCAATTACAGGAACAACAAATCAATGCACTAAAAGAGTCGTTATCCAATGCAGATAAGATATTCGAAAATCTTCAGCAAAACATCAATAGAATGTTTGGACTTGAAAAATTATCAGCATATGGTAAAGCTGTAAATTCTCTTGGGGCTGATTTGGTTTGGTTAATTAATAGGCTAAACCAACTTGCAAATGTTGATTTAGTGTTGCCTGTTAGGGACATAAATATATCATACGGGTATAATACTGGTAGAGGCGGTCGAGGTGGATATAATGCCTTTTCAGTTGAAGCGATAGAAACAGCGATTGAAGAAAATAGGATCAATTATGAAAACTTGATTGATCAATATGCTGCATCTGGGAATGAAGAAATTAAGATCCTAATTGAACAGTATGGGGAATATATTGATAAACTATATGAATTAAAGGATGCCTATTATGAACTTGTTACCGGCACCACAGCAGATAGTATTGCTGATGCAATTGTACAAGGATTTAGAAATGGCTTAGGATCTGCAGAAGACTTTGCAGATAGTTTTGAAGAACTTATGCGTGATGCAATCTTTTCAGCAATTAAATCCCAATTGCTTAATGGACCGATACAAGAATTTTACGAAGAACTATATAAGGCTGCAGAAGATGGATATACTGAGGAAGAAATAGAATATTTAAGGGGGGTATGGAATGGAATAATAAGTTTCGGTCAAACATTGGTAGATGGTGCGATACAAATTTCAGGGGATGCCTTATCGTGGGAAAAATTGACTGATTCTCAACAGGGAATTACCGGGGCAATAAAAGGCATTACCGAAGAAACAGCAGGGTTGATTGCCGGGCAGTTCTTTGCCATGCGAGAACTTCAACAAAAGACATATTTCACTGGTGTTGAGCAATTGGATGCAATAAACCAATCGGTAACCTATCTTCAAAAAATCGAGGAAAACACCAAGCATAATAAGAAGCTTGTAGATATAGATTCGAAGCTTCAGGAAATGAATGATTACTTAAAACAAGCTGTTTAATGGTAGAAACTCAACAAGTAGGTGGGGTGAAGCTGTCAACTTTTGGATTAAGGCTCTCCCGCTTAGAAGGCAACCATGACCTTCCAAAGTTTAAAGACATTTTGGATGAACATGATTATGAAAGCAATCTCCTGGTCCTCGATGAACAAAATGTCAAGATAAGGCTAATCGGTTTTTACTCTAGTAAAGTCGTAATGGGACAGTATATCACAAATTTTCAGAATAAAATAAGAAGCCAATTGAAGCAGCAATGGATATTAACGAACCACTACTTTAATAAAATGTGTGTAGTAAAAAATGGTATGCAAATATACTTTTATAATACATCCGTTGAGATAATATTAACGTTAACAATCACTGAATAATGAGCTGGGCATTTGGAACAATAGATTTCGAAACATACGGGGTAATGGTATCCAGAAGTTCCGGTGTCCTTGACCTTCCAAAGCTTCAAACAGAAGGGTACAATTGGCTTGATGAAGATGGGTTGGATTATTGGCAGGAAGAACCAAAATACAACGACCGGGAAATAATCCTAAATTGTTGGATTTCTGCGGAAGGTGGTTATGGTGTTTTTGAAGCAAAACTTAGGGCATTTACTTCAGCTTTAAAAGAACAAGGGAAAACTACATTTCAAACCCCATATATTGAATTATCAGATTGTTCAATTAGTTCCGGGGTTGTTTTTATCAGGGAAACAAATTATGTGCTGGATGTACAGGTTGGGACTTTTACCTTGCGGATTACAGTTCATGGTGATTCGCCGTTTACTTTGGTTTCATTTAATCACAGAAGTGGAAGCCCAATAATTGAAGTCGTAAAGACTAAAAACCTGACTGTAAATAAAACACTTCAAGGAGAGTTTTATGCAAATATGACCGTTGAATCAAACCGTATTTTGAACCTTAAAAAATACGATTATGTAAATATTAATTCCAACGGGGTGGACAATGAAAAATTCTTATTGTTCAGTAATCCGGAATTTACCAAATCCAGCTCAAACAAATATATTTATAATTTCAGGCTTGAGCATCAAACATTGCTTTTAAGGCAATCTTCTTACCTTTTTGAAGGGGAAGGCGACTTTTATTTTTACGGCAATTTGGAGGATATTATAGACCTTCTTTGTGAGAATTCAGATAGGCACCTTCCTGGCAAATTCCAAAAAGGAACTATTGTTTCAACGATTAAAAAGAACCATAAGTTTTCAGCTGAGAATTGTTATGATGTATTAAAGAGGATTGTTTCTGAATATGAATTGGAGTTTCATTTTCAGCTAATCCCAGGGGATGCTTATTACTTTATCAATATCGATGAACAGATAGGGAATACGAAAGAAATTACCTTGGAGTATGGGAAAGGAAATGGGCTTTATTCACTCACAAGGGAAAGGCCGAACAGTAATGAACTGTGCACAGTTCTTTATGCCTATGGTGCAGCTAAGAACTTAAAACCAACATACCGGGGGGGATTACAAAGGCTTTCGTTTACCGGTAATCCATTGGAAAAGAATGTTGACCTTTATGGACGGCATGAGAAGATCGTTTATTTTGAGGACAATTACCCGCAACGTACTTCAACCGTAACTGCATATCTTCAGAAAATGGCAGATCAGGACCCGGAGCAATTGTCAATTGCTGAAAAGGAGGCTTTCCCGGGGGGGATTTATCGCATCACCGATAGTTCAATTGATTTTGATATCAACGATTATTTGCTTGGAGGGCTAACCGCAAAGGTCAGGATGAAAACCGGAAACTTAGCAGGGTTTGAGTTCGAAATTGAAATGTACGACCATGACTACAAACATATTTACATCATACCACAAAAGGATGAACGTGGGGGACAATACCCAAGTGCAGATTTAAGGATTGAAGCAGGTGATGAATATACGCTTGTTGATATTGACCAGCCTGAAACTTATGTTTCTATTGCCGAAACAGAACTCAAAGCAGTTGCTCAGGAATACATCGATAAATGGTCAATTCCATATTATCCATATAAAGGAAAGATAAACCCAGCCTTTTTATTGCTTAATCCAGGTGGGTTTGATGTTGGGGATAAAATAACGGTTGTTGATGCCGATTATGCGATTGATGGATTACGGAGAATAAGTGCCCTGATTTATAACGTTTGCAATAATATCTATGATTTAACATTACTCGATTTTCGCAAACTAAACAGAAGGGAGCTGACTGAGAACCGTATTAAAAGGCTTGAAAGGTCTATTGAGGATACTGATAAGGAAACAGTTGAATCAATGAGAAAAGAGAAGGAAACAGCGACAGAATTAAGAAATAGGCTGTTTGACCCTTCTGATGATCTACAAGACGTTGACCGTACTGTTAGGGATGAAAGTATCGATCCCCGAATGTTGGCACATGATTCGGGCGTGCCTCAATTCTCATTAAGGGGTGCATTGGTGCAACCCAATATTGATGATGATGCTAATAAGGTCATTATTTCTTCCGGGAAGCTTATACACCACAATTTTTACAATAAGAACCGATATGAAATAAAAAAACTTATTGATCAAGGGGAGGATTACGACCCGACAAGGACCTGGGATGTACAGGAAAAGAGTTTCACGCTAAGTTCCGATGTTGGGCATTTCATTTATGCAAAAGTACCACTTGCTGAAGGTGAGGACCAAATTGAAATCTTCATCGAAGAAGACCACGTCCGGATGAAGCATTATATATATGATGAATATCTTCTTTACAAATTAGGTCACCTTGAAGAAGTACTTGGCACTACTCGTAAAGCTTCCATGCTATGGGGAAACTCGGTTGGCGAAATGGAAGCCAATAAGGCTACCCTGGAGGAATTTATTAATGGTTCAGATGTCAACAAATATGTCAATCCTGAACACATGAACCATGTCGAAATTGAGCTTTTAGGAGGAAGAAGGGATGTAGAAAATACAGACCATCCAGCCGTATTATTCAGGGATGCATTATTGTTCCCTGCAGTTGATGTTTATGAAGACCAATATTTAATAGACGAATGAAAGAAATTAGGATAATATCAGAACCCAGAACAAAGGTTTTTGATTGGAATTCACAGCTAAATGCAAACAGTTTGGTCATTGCCCAAACTATGGTTCAGTTGCAATTCTCAGGGTATAATGTGAAGGGTTTTGCATGGGCGGATACTCCTGAACCAGAAGTTAAAGAGCAAGATGATTGTTACATTGTACAGGAGGATGCAACAATTTGGGGGGAAGAGGTTGTGACGTTCAATATTTTCAGATGGAACGCAGCTTGGGAAATACTTCCGGTAAAGATTAATGAACTTCAAATTACAGGTTCATTTATGGCCAAGGGTATTTATGATACCAATGATAGTGGCGTGGTCGATGATACTGAAAAATTAAATGGGCAAAATGCCGCATATTATTTAGCCAGATCATCACATACAGGTACGCAAGCCCCAGGTACAATTGAATGGGATGAAAACAATAGGACTGTTACTGATACAGAAAAGAACACCTGGAACGCAAAACAGAATGCCCTAACTGCAAACCAGATTATTGATTGGACTGTAACCGGAGCTGAAGACATAAATGTTGATCGAATTCCTGCATTAGATTACGAGGCACTCGATGCTACAATTTTGAGGGAAAGCGGTGTTGTTGATGATTTAACTTCAATTATAAACAATAAGCCCCTAAGTGCCAACCAAGGTAAAGTGTTAAAGGGACTGATTGATAATATCAATACTTTGCTGACATCCGATGATACAACGCTGGATGAATTGCAGGAAATAGTTGATTACATCAAACAAAACAAATCAACATTAGATACGCTTGGGATTTCCAACATTGCAGGGTTGCAATCGGCTTTAGATGCAAAGTCTGATGTTCACACACACCCATACAGGGCTGATACTTGGGTACCAACATGGAATGACGTAACAGGCAAACCATCAACATTTGCCCCAACAGCTCACAGTCATACAATTGCTGAGATTACAAACCTCCAAGATGCATTGGATGGAAAAGCGCCTACACATAGTCACCCTTATAGGGCGGACACATGGGTTCCTGACTGGTCAGATGTAACGGGCAAGCCGAATTATTCCGGGGCAACCCAAAAAACATCCAATGCCGGAGCTTTAACTATCGGGTTTACGGATGCCGATCCGATAATAATATATACTCAGCTAACCGAAAATATCACGGCTCCTACCCTCAATACTACAGGGGCAGTTATTGGGAAGTTTGTGGAGTGGTTTGTTAAAGGGGCTTATTCGATTGATATGTCCGCTTATGAACCATTGGATAGCTCGGTGGATTATAACGGCGTTGAAGGAATATTCCAGCTTAAGGCTGGAGTTGATGCAGCAAATGGAAATGTTAAGTTCTTTTTTAATGTTATAAATGTTTAACAGGGGATTTTCAGCGAATACCGCTAGTGACATATTAGACCAAAGCCCTCCTGTATATGAAACCGAATCATACAGGGTTTCGACAGGAAGCAGCATAAGTGTGCCAAGGCCAGCCAATGCAGAGGAAGGGGATTTATTGATTGCTTTTGTTTACAGCAACTATGCTTCATCGGTTTTAACCGTTCCTAGCGGATGGACTCAGATTATGTATGAATCAGGTGTTGCGTATTCTATTTCTGGATGTATTGGTGTTTATTATAGATATGTCAGTTCAGATGAAGATGCTAGTTATACGTTTTCAACCAGCACATCTCGAATAAGGGGAATGATTACTAGGATATCAAGTTGTAATTCAATAATACCTTTTGATTCTTACAGTGTGATTGGATCAAAAAATGCCGGATCATCTATACCAACTCCAGATCTTTCATCTTCGGTTGAAAATGGACTTCATATCATTTGCGTTATTCATGATGGCACTGCTTACATAAGTTATTCAGCCCCTAGTGGTTGGACAAAGGAAGTTGGCACTTCGGGGCCTGAGCCAACGATGGTTGCCACAAAAACACTTACGGAATCTGGTGATGTTAATGCTGGAAATAGCGGTGTAAGCACAAGTGCCAGTTATCACATTGTCGCTATTATAGTTAATCCAGTTTAATTCTAACTTTATGTATTACAAGGTAAAAAACAAAGAGATTGTAGAAAAAGGGATTTTAAAGAAGTTACTCCCAGGAGTTATGTTCGCCCAGGCGTTAAGCCTTAAAGATTTGGCGGCAAAAGGTGTATATCCAGAGCCAGATAAGCCAGAGATCGACATAGAAACAGAAATGCTTGATGGTGTGGATGTAGATTCAAATGGGGTATTGTTCTGGAAAGTGAAAGATAGGATACTTATAACCTTGGAAGAATATCAGGAAATGCACAGAGAGGACACTAGAGCAGTGATCAGGGAAATTTCGTCTATTGTCAGCGCAGTAAAAAATATTTACGACCCGTTGCGAACAGGGCAAGTACAGTTCCCGTCTGACTTTCAAGCATTGGTCAACAATATATTACCATATCGGACAACGGTGTATGATGAAATAGATAATTTGACACTAGAAACCGCAAAAACATACATAGTGCGCGGTCCGCTTGTGGAAGGATTCATTTCACAATTAAAAGCATTCTTATAATGGAAGTAAAACCCGGTCAAATAGTATTGATCCGCAGCTATAATTTTTCTGCAAGGTTAATTCATATTGGGATGTTTATCCGCTATCTTTTGAGGTTTAGAAAGCCACAAAGAGTTTACAATCATGCAGCAATTGGACTGTCCGGGAATAAGATTTCAGAGGCTTTAGCACATGGTATTGAATACCGTGATATCAATTGCTACCAAAATAAAAGGTGTGAAATATTGATTTATGAATTTCCATTTAGCGTACAGCAACTATATATTATTGATAAGGACACAAAATTGTACGAGGGTGTGAAATATCAATTCATCAATTTTATTCAATTCATCCCGGAAATATTTCTGGGCATCTGGCTTGGAAGAAAAAAACTAAAGGCTGATGATCAGCTTTATTGCACGGAATATGTGGGATTGTTGATCAATAGGGCAACATATCAGGAGCATTTCAAAAAACATTGGAGGGTTTCACCAATCCAATTAAAAGATTGGTGTGAAAAATATTGTAAAAAAGTTGCTGAATACAAGGTTTAATGGCAGAAGATAAACGTACATACGGTGTATTAAAGAATAAAATACCATGGCAATATACGAGTTTTGCCAGGATTTTTGAAGAGGATGAATTGGTATATGGACGTACACGGTACGACCTTTACATTCATGACGGTATTACTCCCGGGGGCGTCCCTGTTCGGATAGATCAAAAGCATGTTTATAATTTCTTCCCAAAGGCAGATGGGAAAACGTATGTTGCCAAAGATGAACAATGGTTTGAGGTAAACCTTGAAGGATCGGCAGGTGTAAATAATTTCGTTAACAATATTGGTTTTGATACTGCTACTGGTGTTTTATCGTTGGAAAGGTCAGGGCTTGAAACCCTATCGAAAAACCTCGATGGAAGGTATGCCCTTTTACATAACCACCCTTATGACAATTATCAAAAATGGTCAATCTCCGTTGGGGAAAATTCGAATGAAATACTTTCCGAAAACTCTTTAAAAATTACCGGGAGTGGTGGGATTGAGGTTTCACTGGATGAAGAAACCAAAACAATTGATATAAGCGGAAACATGTCACAAACACATGCCCCCGTTACTATCGCTGATGATTCACAGAATTATGCAAGCATAGGTTCTGATCAGAAATTAAGTATCACACCACAACCAATTGCAACCGGAGAAACATATTATTTGCACAATAATTCATCTGATATTACCGATTACAACAAAGCTTTAAAGGTAAATCCAGACAATGAAGAGCAAATCGATACGGCAAATGCCATTGCTACCGGGGGGGAAGTTCTAATAAATGAATTTGCAACTGACATTGGTTATCCGGGGGTCATAAACCTTTTGTCCGGAGGTTGGCTGTTTAAAACATTCGCCAAAGTAGATTTTTTAGACGGGGTTAATGAAATTGTAATTAGGGTATTTAAAAGGGATGGTTCCGGAACTGAAACGGAATTATTTAATCATTCAGTTTCAATTGAAAACACAAATGTCACGCTTTACAGTAGTGTTTCTTTACAAGATGATTTTGTTCTTGATGTAACAGATCGGCTGGTGTTTAAATATTTCTTTAAAACGACCTCTGAAACCCAACGGACAGTTAGCTTATATTATGAAGGGTCCACAAACTTCAGTCATATTCGGACACCAATAAAATCATTCAGCGAGACGGCTGTAAACAACTATGTAAGCAGCATTGAATTTGATACAGCTACTGGAATACTTACATTAGGTAGATATGGCTTAGAATCATTGACAAAAGGTTTAGATGGCAGATATGCCCTTCTTCACGATCATCCCTATGATAATTATCAAAACTGGAATATTTCAGATGGTGAAAATTCAGTGGGAATTAATTCTAATAACACCTTTGAGATTACCGGGAGCGGTGGGATTACAGCAACATTAGATTCTGTAAATAAAAGGATAACAATTGGTGGTTCATCTTCAAGTGTAAGTGTAGAGACAACACACTCTTTAAATGGTGATGGGACGGCATCGACCCCAATAAGGCTTGATGGTGATTTGAGTATCCCAGGTAATTCAAAATACTATGGAACAAATGGTGATGGAACTAAAGGCTGGTACGACCTACCATCGGGAGGGGCATCTACTATCGAGACAGAATATTCTATCACCGGTGATGGCTCAACTGGCTCAAAGGTAAAACTGGTCAATGACGCTTCCGCACCTGGTAATTCAAAATATTATGGCACGAACGACTCAGGAACAAAGGGTTGGCATGATTACGAATATTATGATTATTGGAATGTAAAATCAATAAATCCTGATAGGTCGTTTTCGACAAGGATAGACACAACGGAAATGTTGATATTTACAGGGACAGGAGGCATTGTCTGTGATCTTTCATCTGAAAAAGTTATGACTATTGATGGGTCTGGAATTGGAGGCGGTGTTTCAGATCATGGAGGGCTCTCAGGGTTAACAGATGATGATCATTCCCAATACCATAATGATACTCGGGGAGACGAACGATATTACACAAAAACAAATTTGCAAACCTCCGGGCAAGCATCTGTTCATTGGGGAAATTTAACAAATGTTGTAAGTATTTCACCACAGTATTCAATTACTGGTGGCGGTGCTTTAACATCTTCCAGGACGTTGAATTTAGTAAATGATGTTGAAACACCAGGTAATTCAAAATACTACGGCACCAATGCAACTGGCACTAAGGGTTGGTACGATTTGCCATCAGGTGGAACAATTTCATCAGAAATGTCAGTTACGGGAGACGGTTCTTCTGGTTCTAAACTAAAATTAGTAAACGATGTCGAAACGCCAAGCGATAAGTTTTACTATGGATTCAGGTCTGGTTCTAAAGGTTGGTTTGCTGTTGCTGTTTCTTCGGATAATTCGATAACTGGACAGGGGATAGATTCGGACAAATTAAAGCTGGTAAACGATCAAGGCGCACCGGGAGCAAATAAATGTTATAGTACGAATTCTTCAGGAACAAAAGGCTGGTATGATTTGCCTACTAGTGGTACAATTGAGACAGAATACTCGATTACTGGTGACGGATCGACAGGGACAAAGGTAAAACTTGTTAATGATTCAGAAACCCCAGGAAATAATAAGTACTACGGTACCAATGCAAGCGGTACACGTGGATATTATGACCTTCCAACCGGAGGAACAGACGGGTATCTTTCTAATGTTTCTTGGAATGATGCTTCACCTAGTGCAGTCGCCAAATATACAGTTACAGGTGCAACAGATTTGACATTCGATTTAAACGCAAGATTGGCTTTGTTAAATGGAAATTCATCTGTTTTATTTAAAGCTAGTTATTTTGAACTAGCCGGGACTTGGAAATGGAAGAAAGACGGGAATTATATGGTTTTTAATGACGGTTCGGAAGATGTTTTTTCGATAAACTCAGCGACAAATGAGGCACGCTTTAAAAACAATGTTTACTTTTTTGCAACTGACTTAACACCTTAATAAATGGCAGTTCCAACAACAAATTTTGGAATAGAAGATATCGCTGATGAGCTCTTTATAAATGCATCAGATGTGGCAAATACGGAGGATTTGTTTACATACGAATATATAATTGCCGAAGGTTTAGACCCTGCCTATAACCCTGAATCAACTGCGGCGGCCAGACTTGCAGCATTAAAGACAAAACCTTACGAGATAGGAAGGTGGAGAAACTACGAAGCACCATCACCAACCGAAGGTACAACGTCAATAACAAACCCTTTTGGAACATCGCGGTTTGTCGGTTTATTTATCTATGTATCACCCGATGGTAAGCATCTTTTTGTTTTTGGGTATATTCCGGGTACAACAAATTCTTATCGCTTGGCCCAATTTTACTTGCCAGTTCCTAGAAACATCAACACGGCTGTTTATCTCAGATATAAATCATTTTTAGACGCATCGAATTATCATTCAGGGTATTCTTGGATGGATATGCAATTTTCAGCAAGTGGGGATAGGATAATGTTGTTATCAGGGTATCAAACGACAGTAACAGCAAGTTCTTATATTAGAACAATTCCTTTAGATACGGATTGGGATATCAGTTCATCTGGAGCACCTTACGAGACGGAAATGATTACATCTCCAGGTTATAAAGGGGCTAGGGGATTCTGTTTTACAGAATCGGGAGATAAGTGTATCTTACTAGAAGAAGATCAACAACCTGTTCATTGGGGACATGTATTTAAGCTATCCTCCAATTTTGTCCTTCCATCGGGTTCTGATACATCCGATTTTGGCAATGTTATTCCAGATTTTACATTATCTAGATTCGGGTTTGAGATAAGTACAGCTAACAATAAGGTTTATATATCATTAGATTTGATGGGAAGCTATAATACTGCCGTTGAATCTATGTCTATGGCACTAACATCGTCCTCGGTCGTATTCGGATCAACGATAAGCCAAGTTTGTTATGACAATACATTACCTTATGTGAGAGATACTGCGTTCAATAGCAATGTAGGTTTTATTTTCTTTTTAGAAAACAATATCGATTCGAACAGGCCTCTATTTCCAAGAATAGTTACACGAATTTCACCTTATTAATAATGAAAATTATATAAAAATGAAAGCACAAGATTTATTGATGTTAAATGATGCATTATCATTTCAGTTAATGTACACCGAAAAAAAAGTCGAGAATGCCCATTTTCTTAGGGATATACCTCATTTTAAATTGCAGTATGCCCTAAGGAAAAACAGTGATATCCTAGAAAAGGAATCCAAGATAATCCGTGAATCAATGCAGGGCATTAAAGAAGAAAAAAAGCGTGCTGAGTACCTTGAAACAGCACCTGATATCGAGGTTAATTTTCACCTAATTAAAATTGATCAAATCCCGGAAGATGCAAAGATTGATTCAGGCGCAATGTGGGTATTGTCTCACTTTTTGGATGAAGGAGAAGAGAATAAAGAGAAAGAATAATACTTTAATATGAATCACCATTTCAATACATTCTATGACTGCACGAGATTACTTAGAACTTGGAGGGTTAATCGTTGGGATTTTAGTACTCCTGGGGGGAATTATAGCTGTTTATGTTGTTGTTAAAACGGATATCGTTGCAGTCAAGACAAAGATTGTTGCAATGGAAAAAGACATTGAGGAAATGAAAGAAACTCACCGAAAAGATATAAAGGACGTGAAGGATGATTTTAATGTTAGATTTGAAAGCATTTCAAATAAGAATAGGGAAGATCATCAGATTCTGTTTAATAAGGTGGATGACCTAAAAGACATAATTATTAATTCTAAAACTGGATAAGATGAATAAAAAAATCAATTGGAGAAGGTTGGTGTTTGACTTTTGGATGTTGCCTTTAGCAATAATCCTTGGTGTTTTCTACAAACAGGTAGTACAGGAGGTATATAAACTATTCCCAATGTTGGTGACCGAAAAAACAATTGGGAGTTTAGTTATTAATACAATAGCTTTTTTGGTAGTCATGTTTTTGATCCGGCTCTATTTCTGGGCGCAATATTCAGATGTGTATGGTGATAGTCTCATGAATAAAGAAAATAAAAAATGGAACAACTTATCAGATTTTCAGCAATTCTTATTATTGCGTTTGGAACGATGGGTTTTACTAATTGCCTTTGTCATATTGATGACAAGGACATAAGTAAAAAACAAGCCCGTTGGGAGAGGTTCGAAAAAGAAACCAGGTACAACATTGTTGCTTCGGCAAAACGTTGGTTGCATGTCCGTGAGCTAACCGGGCACAATGATCATCCGTGGATCACAAAAGCGATGAAGCTTTGCGGTCTCGATGGCGACAAGGGATACGCCTGGTGCGCTGCATGCCAAACAGAAATATTTACCTATGCAGATGTTTCAAACCCTGAAAGTGCCAGGGTTGTTGACTGGTTTAAGTCGAATGTTATTTGGGAAAGATCATGGGGCGTTGAACCACCAAAGGAGTTGATATTAGCAGGGATTAACTATGGTTTTCACAATGACAGGCTAAATAGATATGCCCACATTGGAGTAAGCGCTTTTGCTGATAAAAACAATGTGTATGGTTACGAAGGGAATACCAGTTCCAAAGGGCAATTTGATCCCGATACTTTCGAGCAGGTTGATGAAATTGGCAACGCTATCACAAGGGAAGGTGATGGTTCTTATCCCAAAACGCGTCCGTGGTACACAATCGATGTGTTTTCCGATAAATGTTTAAAGGGAAACCAGTTTATTGAGAGGTATGACAATTATTTAAAGAGGGTAATGAAATGAAAGCATTAACTGCAGTATTCGGGTTCTTAAAAAAGAAGCTTCCTAATTGGCTTGAAAACCTATTATGGGGAGCGTTGATAATCGTGGCAATGCAATTTGTAGTTGTGAGGCCACTAGAGCAGAAATATGAAAGGTTACTGGTTGCTTATGAAAATTTGGCAAGCCAGGAAAAATACAAAATTGAGAATCGGTTCGATAAAATTAAAACTACTCAAGACGGAAGGTTAGTGATTGAATTAGACAATCAAATGTTTGACCTGTCACCTTCTGCACCTGTAGATACAATTACCGGTATCAGTGAAAAGAAAAAAAACATCTTCCAGAGGATATTCCGGAAGAATCGATAAATTGTAAATTAAAAAATCAACACAATGAAAAAGTTTCTAATGTTTCTTTACGTCTTTGCGATGGTGTTCATGTTACCAATGGTTCTGATGGCCCAAACTTTAGTAGAAGAATTACCCGGCGAATTTGATGCTGGGGTTTATGTAGGCACTTTGGCTGCCCTTGGTACCACAACTGTTGCTTTGGCTGAGATTTTTATCCGAAAGATAAAAGCTACGACAAAGTGGGTAAAACAGGTTTATGCCATCCTGATATCGATGATTGTTGCCTTTATTGCAAGTTTATTTGGATGGGGCATGTTTAACGATATGGGTATATTGATGACTTTATTAAATGGGCTTGCAGGTGGATTAATTGCAAACGGCCTGGCCGGTCCGGCATTGCTTAATGGGATTCTAAATGCAATAGGGGATAAAGTATCAAAAAAATAACTACGGGAGTAGGTTTTTTCATAGATTAGTTTGCTGCCCGGGGGATGTATTTTCCTGGGCAGTTTTTTATTGGGAAAAGTTTGATTGAGTTATATTTTAAGGTAGTTAGTTAGGTTGTTAATTTGTAGTCTGTTTTATTCATTTGATTTTATTAGATTTTGGCCCGGGGCTTGCATTGTTGCTCCGGGTTTTTTATTGAGGAAAAGCTTTATTGAACATTTCAGAGGTTATTTTACCTTCCCGAATATCACCTTCTTTGAATTTATCAAATACCTTAATGCCAACCGATGTAAGTTGTCTAACGTCTTGCATTGTGAAATATCCAAATATTTTAACAACTTCTCTAACCTGTTTTAGCATTATATCTCTTTCATACATGATCATCTCTTTTTTATAGGGATATTTAAAATATTTTCTGCCTTAACACGTCCGTTGAGATAATCAACACATAGAATTGCAATTGCCCTGCCTTCCTGGGTTTTCAATTTATCTATTCCTTTCATTTGATCTCTGTATATTTGGGTTGATAATTCAATCTCAGAATCTTTCTCTGCCATAAAATACGGATTGTTCGGGTTTTCAAGCCTATTGTTCAGTATCCGAATACAATCTGTAAAACCTTCTTTTACATGAAAGTTTTTATGCATATTGATAGGCTTTTCCTGAAGCCTGGTTTCAATTTTATCAATCACCACTTTTATTTCTTCCGGTGATGGGAATTTTGGTTTGTACATGATTTCAAATTTAATGTTTTAAGTTAGATAATCCTTCACTATCTCAATTGCATTTGCAACGCTCCGTACAATTACATACTTAGAGCCGCATTTTTCCGCTTGCTTTTGAAAGATTGTTTGTTCATCGGATTGTTTGCCCTTTGAAGTCTTAAACTCCATGCAGAGGCTTGCAAAACCCTTTCTTGGGATTAAAAGTATTACATCTGCAACCCCGGATTTCACACCTTGGCGCATCAGGTTTGCAGCTTCAATTTTATTTCGGCTACCACCATTAGGAACAGCAAAAATAAGTTTGTCCGGAACTTTTGGGAAAATGGTGTGGAATGTTTTGAAGAACTCAGTTTGCATGTCTGCTTCTTCGGTTGAGTGTTTGCGCTTTTCACCGTTTGAATTAGTGCCTGAATAGCATTGCAAACACACTTTCCCTTCAGGTGTATCTATCAGGGAAGGTGTGCTTCTGTTGCATTCTATACAGGTACCCTTGGGCATTATATAATCTGAGTTAAAAGTTGTATATAATTTTCGATAAAAATTGTACTTTTTATTCTTTGCTTTGGGCTTCTAAAAGTACCTTGTCATAATCTTCTTCAGATTTCCCCTCTGGTTTCAATCCAAGGTGTTTAACCGCTTGTTTTTTATAGAAGTAATTAACCTTTGTCAAGTCTAACGTTAGGATATCAAAGTTTTCAGCGATAAACTCGATTACTGGTTCTTCGGGGGTTATCTGTTCAAAACCTTCTGGTTTCAACAAATCCGGTCCGATAGGGTGAAACCCTAATCCTTTAGGTTGTAACCTTTTTAACCAGATGCATCCTGTTTCTGCAACTTGTTTTTTCTCTGCTTCGGAAAGTTCAAAACACATGGTATATTGAATTGCCCCTGGCTGGTCTGGAAGTTCTTCCCTGTGGGCATAAATGCCATTGTATTCTTCCTGCGTGAAACCTATTCCACAATTTGATTCTTTAAAATTGATGCTTTTCATATTTGTGATTATTTAAAAATTAAATTGTTGTTGACTATTGTTTATTTTTTCTATTTGAATTTTATGTTTTTCCCTTTCAATTGCAGCCTTAATCATTCGAATTACATCAGACCTCAATCGTTTATTTATTTTTAGGTTCTGGTGCGCTTCTAAGACTTCTGTAACCGTTTTGTGGGTTTTGTTATAAACTATTAATCCATATCGCCTTTTGATCAGGGATTTTTTAAACCATTCAGGAGTAAGTGAATAGTCGGGGATGTAGGCAAAAGAATAGTTGCAATACAAAGCATGATCATCGAGCTGTTTTAACATGGTTGAAAAATCGTTACACTTCGCTTCAACATTAATTAATCTTCCGGAAGGTGATATCATAAGGAAATCTGCCCTACGTCCAACTTGGGAAACCAGGAATTCAGGACGTACAATATATTGCCCTCTGTCGGTATATTGAAATGATGATAGCCATTCATTTGTTTTATCCATGAACTCAATGAATTTATCCTGCATTTCAAACTCGCAGGAAATCCCGTTGGTATGTTTTCCAAGTCTCAAGGTTGAGTGTAATTTACTTTAGGTACCTAGCAATAACTTTTAATTCAATATCTGCTTCAATCCAATTTCTGAATCCTTCAGGAATAATAAACCCCCTATTTACTTTTTTAAGCCTTTTCACAGCGAGTTTGTAAGAATTGTTGACCCGGTTGAAACATTTTATCATGTGTGTTGAATCGTTACTATTCCCAATTTGTTTAGTCAATGCCTGAAAACAAGCATTGTGGATTTTTAGGACTGCATCTTCTATTCCTTTTTTGGTTAGTTGAGCCTCTATGCCAATATTGTAAATTTCATCATCCAGGAACATAGTTTAAAATAGTTTTTGCTGTTTACTTCCATCGGAAGCCAGGTCTTTTTTAAAGGTTTCCCTCATTTGGCAAACCCCAGCTTTAGACACAAGTGTATTAAGTATCTTTGTGACTGTTTCATTTCCCACAGCCTCATAATTGTAGGTCATTTGAACTAAAGCAATCGGGCAAGAATCTTCCCCGTATTTACATTTAGCGCATTGTTGTTCAAAAACTTGTCCTTCTGTACTGTTTGAAAAATATGCCATGATTATCTTCTCCTATTGTTTTTACCAAACCTTGAAGGTTGGCGTTCGTGATTTGTCCTTTTCTCATTTGGAATAAAAGGCTCGATAAGTTTAGGTAGTGGTTCAATGACAAGTTCGCGTACTTCAGGGATATTTTCGGCATATTTTTGTTTGTTGCCAATGACAATCACCCTTTTATCCTCTTTTTCGCAAATGTCGATTATCTCAGTAACCCGCTTTATATCATCGAGATTAAATCCAGTGATAATAAGGTCGTTTTTTGCATTCAATACATCGGATAAAAGGCTTTCAGCCCAGGCAATCATTAAATTATCGGTTTCACTCAAGGGCATATCTTCAGTGCCGAAATATGACTTATAGTGTTCAATTATTTCTAACCTTCTCATGTCAATCAATTTTATTTATTCCAGAACAGTATCTTTCATCTTTGCCATGAAAGCCTAAGTACTGCAACCCATCATCAAAAAGTAGTAGTTCTCCAGGTTTGATCTTATCAACCAAAACCCAATTCCCACCGTGTTTTTTATTCAGTGCTTTTATTGCTTCAACAACAAATTCCCTTGGGACTGAAATCAAAGCTTTTTCAGTTGTTCCACGTTTTGCGAATATCTTTAACATGATCAATCAATTTTAGGGTAAAACACACCCTGCATTCCTTTGCAGGGGATGAAGTCAAGTTTTCCGGCATTCTTTATTACAAGTCCATTGGGTCCGGCAAACCAAGGGGAATCTGATTCTTGAACAGAACCGTCAAATTCTGCCCAGCCGATAATGCCTCCCATCTTTATGCCTTCATTTGGTACGATATCCATCATGGCGTTATTGTGTAAATGCTGAAAATATCCCTTCCAGTCTGGTTTTATTCCAGTATGTATAAGGTATTTCCCTTTCAGGTTTTTGAGCGTTCTTCTATTTTCAATGTCTTTTATTTCGCCAGATTCCCTTGCTTTCTCCCTTGCTTCGCATTCTAAATCCGGACGGATTATTAACCACGCCCAAGGTTGCTGAATAGAAATAGCTTTGAGTATATTTATATCTTCAGGATCCATTGATGAACCATGTGAGCACCCTTCATGTTTCCAATAGATTACTTTGTCTGACACACCTTCAACATTAGCCAGTTTGGTGTCATTGCCTACAACTGTTGCAATAATAGGTTTACCACATTCCGGGCATTCAATAATTTGTTTCATATAGATTAGTTTTTTGATTCTTTTTCTTCCCTTCTAAGAAAAGCTTCAGCACTTTCGAAAGCCACATTTGCGACTTCATCTAAGTAGCAGTCAAACGGCTTTCGTTTCAATTCACCAATAGCCAGGATCACTTCTGAATTAGAAAGGATTGCGGACATGAACTTCTCGGCTAGCTTTGATTTTCTTTTTTCCCGATCGGTCATTGTTCTTTGTTTAATATGTTAATATCTATTGCCAGACCTTCAGGGATTAAACCATATACATCAAAGTGCCATTCAAATAAAAATTCAAAATACCTACATGGAAGTTGTTTTGTAATAATTTCTGTTTTAAACCTATCATATGCCATCACCTTGCCATTATCTGAAAGATGATCCAATGATTTTCCCAATATCTTTAGAATCCTTTCAACTGGCACAAACTTTTCCCCATTATGCACAATCTCTTTTGTAAGGTCAGATAAGGGGCGAAGGATCGGTCTTATTCTTGATATTGCATTCCCATCATTATACACATTCCAAGAACTTGAATCTGGTAATACTTGCCAGTCGTAACTAATAGTGTAATTCATAAAACTAATAGGATCGCCATTGAAATCAATTCCAGATAAGACCCCAATTTTTCCATTTTCATCTTCACACCTGAGATGATATGCTAAATAAGGTGTTATGTGCTTTAATTCTATTTGCTTCATGATTTTAGCTTTTACTGTTTACCACCAAAAGCAGCTCCGTTGGCTGGTAGCTGCTTTGTTTGTGTCGTAATTATTTGAACCGTCAATAATCATCGTATGCAAGTGTTATAAACTCGATAATCCACACAACGATCACGGGCATGATTCGCCTGTTGTCGCATTGTGCAACATTTCCATGTTCAAGACTGCCTGAAACAGAGCGTAGTAATTCTACCTCCTTAGTGGCCGCCAGCGCAACCAGGTACCCGGTCAATATGTTGTACAGGATTATCATTATTTAAAATGGTAAATCATTTACTTCAACCTTGTGGTGGTCGAATATTGGTTTTGTGAACTTTACTTTAATGCATTTGCGTTTGAGGTTCATGTATGGGATAGAATGTTTTCCATGCTTGATGATGTGGATAAGGTTGTTCGCCCAATTCTTAGGACGCCACCAGCGTGAACACCACGCATGCCCTTGCATTTTGTACCAACGTTTCAAGTATCCTTTTTCAAAGCACAGGAACAGCACAAACAGGGCAAATTCACCGTATTTACTTCGATTATGGTCTATATACCCCTCGAATGGGACAATGCCGTTATCAGGCTTCTCATATACCCTCTTCCAAGGTTGGTGAAACTCATATTTCCCAAATCTTACTTTTGCAAGGATGTTCCAAACCGGGCGTTTGTACCAACCATCTGAACAATGCCGACAGAAATCACGATCATATACTTTCCCGGTGAATATGTCGAAATACTCATAAACACCAGTTCCCCCACATGTCCAGCACTTCTTTCCGGGAATGAATTGGATATCGTAACAGATATGCTTTCCGTATTTTTTGAGGATCCTGTTTTTGATTTTATAAAAATTCTCGTTTTTGCCCTGCCTGTTGGCATGGTGTAGGAGCCAGGATAAAGGCTTAAAGAAAATGCTTTCTTTAATTGCTTCTTTAAGATCGCAAACCGATTCTTGGAATGATTCTAATTCTTGATATAGAGTTTTCATAATCAAAATTCAAAGGTTAATTGTCTATCTACTGGTCTGATATCAAATTCTGAGACATGTGTGTGAATTGTCGATACATATTCCTTTCCTTCTTTAGTTCTCATGAAGAAAAAGTCGTATGAATTCATCAGTGAAGGCGTTCCCATGATTTTATCATTAAGCTCACGATTGTATCTCTTTTGATTATTGAATATATCTACCGGATTAAAAGGTCTAGCCAATCCTTTTGTCCCTTTCTTGAAATACGTATCTCCAACTTTAACATCCCTTCTAAATTCAGATAGAATCCCTTGACTTTTCGATGGAGAAGTGCACATTTTGAGTATCTCAGACCAATATTTTTGAGATTCATTAAATGATAATGTTGGCATTGGTAGTGCTTTCATAACTATCCTTCAATTTCATCGTTAAACATTTCCACCATCATATCAACAATATCTTCCTGAACGATATCAGCATCACCGGTAACACTATCAGCAATGTTTTTCTTGGTTTCAACAATCTTCCACTTCTTTTCATCTACCGTATTAATTGCTTGCCAAATTCGGGCATTTACAGGCTCTTTCTGACCACCCCTGTCAACTCGGCTAATGACTTGTTTAAGCCCTGCATCGTGCCAAGGGTGTTGAATTAAATCTATCTCAGAACATTGATTTTGAAGCCCATCAGTTCCGGTACCGCCAGCTTCAGACATAATTGCAAGGGTAACTTTTGGGTTTCTACTAAAAGAA
Source organism: Prolixibacteraceae bacterium (assembly GCA_963678235.1). Classification (GTDB taxonomy): domain Bacteria; phylum Bacteroidota; class Bacteroidia; order Bacteroidales; family Prolixibacteraceae; genus JABMQB01. The sequence goes on from OY782766.1 coordinate 96,902, forward strand.
TCAACTGCGAATTGTTTTTCTTCTGGGGTTTGCCTACCGGTAATACAAACAGCTTTAGGGAAGTACTTGAGCAGCATATCAACAACAACATGGTTTTCAGCGTAGATAAGCAGCTTTTTGCCTGATTTTTGGAAGTCCCTAACATGTTCAACGATACTTTTAATTTTCCCTTTAGCTGCAATTGTTGACAAAACATTCATTTTCTGCCTTGCAACATGGCGCATTGAACGTTGTTTTTTAGAATCCTTTTCTTCTTTATAAAGCTTCAGGTAGTTGATGAAATCTTTTTGTGCAAGGGTATATTCCTTTTTGTTTGAAATATCACATGATATAATTTGCCTTGTCACCGGGGGAAGGTCTTTTCTAACTTCGTTTTTAGTCCTTCTGAAGAAGCATGTTTGCCATAGTTTGGCGTTTAACTCACGTAAATTTGATGCTTTGTTAATCCCACTACAATAGCGTTGGTCAAAATACCTGCTGCCCCCAAAATCATTCAACCTGTCAATTATCATTAATTGGGCTTTCAGGTCTTTTGGTAAATTAACAACCGGGGTTCCAGACAGGTTAATCTTCCATTCTTTCTTTTTCGCAATTCCGTTTGCTATGCCAATTGCAAATTTTGTTTGCTGTGCAGTCAGTTCCTTGCACCTATGGCTTTCATCAATAATGACAGTTTTAAAAAGGTCAATAGTTGGTTTAAAAACAATGTCTTGAAATAACATTGGCTTGCCCTTTGCCGTGCGGATAGTTTGGACAAAGTACTTTTGAAGGCTTCCAAAGCTTACAATGATCACATGAAATAATCCGGAATTAACGTAATAAGGCCACGAATCAAGTAGTTCATCAGTTAAGACCAGTGCTTTTAAATCGGTAAACTTTGACCATTCCCGTTGCCAGTGGTATTTTACCGATCCAGGGCAAGCAACAAGGGCAGGAATAGAACTTCGATAAAGGTTGTGGGCAATATTGACCGTGCCTATGGTTTCAAAGGTTTTTCCCAGGCCTGGATCATCACCATTAAAATAACGCTTTAACTCCAAACCACGGGCAATTCCTTGTGCCTGATATGGTTTTGGTTCGTATTTCAAACCATGTGGCACGGTAAGTTCAGGCATAGGTGGAATGAAATATTTGTCTGACCTTGGGTCTATTTCTTCCTCCTTTTTCCAAACCACACGTTGGAAATTCTGAACATTTTCAGCCACTTTTATCAAATCAGGTTTTGAGCTTCCGGGAACTTTCCATACTTTTTGTTTTGGGTCAAACTCCCTCCCGGGAACTTGCCTGATAAAATTTACCAAAGTAGGGTTGTACTTAAAGCTCACTTTGAAATTGCCCGTATTTTCGAGTACGATTTGCATTAGGCAGCTACTTCTTCACCCTGGTTAACAACTTGCATTTGTGCATCATCACCCGTAGAACCTTCTTCATCGAAACCAAACTCCTGTTGAACTATTCCCCACTTTCCATCTAGGTAAGCAAGTACTTCATGGTCGCAACCCATTATCTCTTGAGAAAGAGCATTGCCATATTTATACCCGTCTTCATCTTCATACTTGGTGAATGGAGCAATAAGGTTAAGCACCTGACCAGTTTTAAGCAGCTTTTTCCCTATGATTGTTACTCCCTCGTTTTCATCAGATCCTCCAATGGTGTAACCTGTGACCTCGTAGTTGTCAAATGCATATCCAGCGGCATTGTAAATATCATCTACCTGACCAGCTTCTGGTTGTTCACAAATGATTATCAGGTGAGCTTTCAGCGCTGACAAGGCAATTTTCAAATCGGCATGAATTACCTGTGAACTTTTTCTAACTACTTCATCCGTGGTTTCAATCTCATTGCCCCCGGGATCGGTACCTTTGAAGTCAACTTCCATAATTGCTTCGAGCCTATTATCTTTTAGGCTTACTTTTTTTACTTTTTGTCTCGTAATCTCCATAATTATTGTTTAAAAATTAAACTTGTGGCACTGGCAGGGATCGAACCTACTTGCAACACGTGTCTATATTGCTACCCTGGAATATTCCACAGCTGAAGCCGCTGTCCCCAGAACCGGTATCGGCTATCCAATTAGCCGCAGTGCCTACCAATCACTTATTGAACCCCCATTCAATCATCTAGTGATAGATCATTTGTTTTTTTCTTACCCTTTTTTAATTCAAACCCTTCTATGAATTCAGCAAGCGTTTGATCCTTTTTAAGTATTCCACAAAGCGCCATTCCGGTGTTTTTATAATTCGGTTCTTCGATTACCACGCCCTGGGTTAACCCCCTTAGCGATGGTTGGCGTTTTGTTTCCCTTACCACATGGTGCTGTCCATGCACTTCAATAGTTTTGTACATCTTTTAATATTTTTTTTGTTTGAGATAATCCTGAAATAATGCCAATGCAACTACTAGCAAAAGCAATGCAGCCCAAAGGCAATGTCCACGTGATTCAATTATTCCGATAAATAGCTCTGTAATTGCCAGAACGATGAATATTATGGCAATTACAAGCGTTTGGATGCTGAATATTTTATTGAATGTTTTCATTTTAGAAAGGAGTTTTGTTTAGGTTTAATTCGACACCATTGTCAGCAACAGTTACCTTCTTTCCAGTTAAGGCTTTAATTTCCTGTTGAAATTTATATGCATGGCTATTGCCGTCAGATAGATGTATGAGGACAATGTTGTTAACTTTTGTCAGGTCGTTAGCTTGCAGTAGTTCCTTTGCCGTTTGAAGGCTCATGTGGCTTGTGGTGATTCTGTTCCGGATAGATGGTGTAAGCCTTCCGGATTTAATGTTTTCATCAAGTATTTTTTCATCGTAGTTGGTTTCAAGTAAAATGTTGTTTAATCCCGGGAAGGTGTATTCACAATAATGGGTATCGGTAAGGAATAGTATTGTACCGGATTCCGGATGTTGTATTAAATAACCAAATGGCTCAGATGCATCATGTTTAACATCAAAAGGTATTACCTTAAATTCACCTATCGTAACAAGGGTGTTTGCTTTGATCTCATTTACCCTATGATGGTTCCGGAATGCTTTAAATGCTTTTGCCGTACCTGTTGAGCAATATACATCTATTGCATTTGTCAAGAAAAGGCTCACAAATTGAGAATGGTCACCATGTTCATGGGTAATTATGCACCCGATTATTTTTGATGTTTCAAAATTCATTGCCTTTTGAACCTCGGCAAAGCGGACACCAGCCTCTAAGGCTAGTGTTTGTCCGCTATTTGCTGTTAATAAATACAAGTTACCCTTACTAGAGCTTCCCAAGACCCGTAGTTTCATTATCAATTATTTTTCTTTATATGCGATGCAACATTTCCCCATTGAATCAAAAACATCTTTGTGCGTAGTCGGAGAAGCTTGGCTATCAATGTGTGATCTAATGTCCTGAAGGGTGTTAATTAGAGCGCTAGAAATAAAGCAAACCGACTGTTTTGTGCAATTAAAGCAGCTTCTTGTTTCTCCCATGGCTTAGAAATTTGGTCCTTTTTTGATTACTATTTCGATCCCATGCCCGGCAGCTGCTTCCCTGATTGCTGCTTCATCCGGGAGGTTTTCGGCAGATGCACCAAAATCATTAATTAATATCTCTTTGGCTTTTTCAAGTGAAGGGACTTCGAGGGTATCTAATTTTTGACCAGAACCAGGTTTGTCCTCAGCTTTGGGTGTATCACCCTCTTTTTTATCTTCCGGGATTTTCATTTCCTTGGAATTGGCGTTGCTCTTATCATTAACCTCTTCATAAGAAACATCAATGATATCCTTCACTTCATCTTCAGTCCGTATGCCCATTGATAACTCAGGTGCGTATGCCCGTGTCCAGAAAGTAACTGATCTGTATTGAAGCATAAGTTTGGGCATTGTTTGCCATTTACTGCCTTTCTTTCCATACCATCCTTCTTTGATTGCCATATCGATAGTAACCGGAATAGATTCTAAGACATCATCCGATCCTTTCTCTGATGTATATGCAATACATGACCAGTTGTCAATATCAACCCCTCCAAACTTGACTTTGCCAAGATTGTCCCATTTGTATTTGATCGAATCATACCTTCCACATCCATTAACCGTTGCTGTAAGAAATTTCGCGCTCCAGGCAGGTTGCCCATGAACTATATACATATTTTGCATTACCATTAAAGGACTTGCACCGATACGCTGTGCGGTCTCAACTGCAATCATGCAATTTGCAATTGCCTTTTCTTTCCCTGATTCAGATATTTGGTACATTTTTGGAACCAGTTCACTTGCAGCAAACATGCTGCATACCCTTTGCATTGTTGCAAACTGGTTGTTGTCAAAAAAGTTAAATTGAGCTACTGCAGTTTGTTTTACTGCTACTTCTTTTGTCATTTTCAATTTGATTTTAAGTGATTATTAAACTACTTCTAATTCTTTGTGAGCTTCTGAAACATAGAGCTCAATACGTTGTGAATCTGTATCCTTAATGGATGTGATGGATTCGGAGTTGTCGATCCAAATAGGTGCAATTTGTTTGAAGTGATTTGAAAGGACGTTAATAATTGATATACCGGCATTGATCCTGGCTGCATTATTTGCATCTGCCCATGGTACACCGTCAATAATAGTATCACAGCATTCAATTAAGCCTCCATTTAGCTGTTCATCAAACATCCGGAATTTTACACCACTAAATAGGGAGTTGATTTTTGATTCTAAACTGTCAACTTTTGTTTTAATAAATTCCTGAATTGTGAATTCTGTTTGCTCCAATTCGGCAAGCTGTGAAGAGTAGCTTTTTTCCTGTTTAAGGAGTTGAGATTTCCTTTGTTCAGAAGCATCAATTTGTGATTTTATCCCCAAGTCTTTTTTCAAACCATCGAGCGTTAATTCAAGCCCCCTTCTTTTTTCTTTCAATGTTGAATTATCAACTTTCTGTCCCGGTTTATCTTCGGGCATGTTTTCCAAAGCCTGAAGTTCTTCATTCAATTTTTTGTATTGAGGATCATCAGAAAGGATAGATTGAACCGATTGAAGCTTTTCATTCTCCCATTGTGTAATGATGTCTTTTTGTTTTTTCAACTCCATTGTGAGGTCAACCATTGACAATGCAGCTATTTCTTTCTGTGCATTTTCAATTTTAATAGAGTAGCCTGAGCCTTCTTTGTTTATCTCTGTAAGCCGTTGTTCTTTGTTGGCATTGAAATTACTGAGCAGTTCAGATTTTTTTGCTTGTGCAACTTCAGCGGGAAGTTCTTGCTTGCACGTTGGGCAAACAAATTCACCTTTGTTAAAACCAGGGAATGCTTCTTCGTTTACTTCTTCCCACTTATTACGTAGGTTTTCCTGGGCTTCTTCCCATACTTTTATGGAGGTTTTAAGCCTATTTATTTCTTCGCCGTTGGACGCTTGTTTTCTTTCAATTCGTTGAATCTCCGAATTTGCATTTGATATGGCGGAGGTTTTCTCGTTAAGCTGGTTTTGAAAGGTTTGCCGTCCTTTATGCTCGATGTTGGAAATTTTTATTTTTAAGTCATTGATATCCTCCTGGTGTTTTTTGATCCTGTCCAATACAGTCTGGTTAGCCTTTGCACCGCCGATAAGTTCTTCATCAATGATGTCGATGTTCTTTTTAACGGTTTCAATTTCATCCTGAATCCACTTCCAGTCTTTTGCCTCCGGTGTATTCCTTACGAGTTCATCAATCCTTGCAGGGATTTCCTTTAGTTCATCCTTTAGCTTTTTCTTTTTAGCTGAAACCTCTTTTTTGAATTCATCAAGCGTCTTTTTGCCCATGTTATTGAAAAGGGCGCTGAATTCAAGGCTGGTTGCTGCTATTTCCTTATCAGACACATTTCCGGCAATTGACGTAAGGATATTCCTTCTTTCCTGCCATTTCAACGTATTGAAATAAAACGGCGATGTGATCAGCTTAAAGGTTTGTTCGGATATGATTTCATCAACCTTTGCCTGAAATTCTTTGGCTTGCATTGGTACCTCGTTCCAAAAGAACAAAGTTTCATGTCCCTGAAGGTCCGGTTCTTGTGATCCCCGTTTGGTTACCCATTTTTCCCGGAATATCCTTTTCAGGACAACCATGTCACCGTCAATGTCAAATACACATTCAACTTCATGGTCCAATTTGTGGATTACTTCGTTTTCTTTGGTGAATGTTTTAATTGCAAAGTCTTTCCTTCCGGTTGAATCTTTGCCAAAAAGCAGCCACATAAAAGCATCAACAAGTGTTGTTTTGCCAGTTGCATTGTCACCAAAAATCTTTGTAGTGCCGTTAAATTCGGCTTCAAAACTTTTAATGCCCTTGAAATTCCGAAGGGACATCCGTTTGATTTTTACTGTTTTCATTTTATTACGATTTTGATTTTAGTAGTTGTTTTACACTATGCCGGGCAACGGCATTTGATAAATTTTCTTTTTGTAAAGCGACCTCTAATTCAGAGCGCTTGTAGTAAAACCTTGCCCGTACCTGGTTGCCGGATGGATATGTTTTGATCCATTTTTTATGCCTCCATTCGCGCAATAGTTTTTCACCATGCATTTTTATGGCCTGGGCTTCGGTAACTTTTTGATCTAAAATCCCGAGGTGGGTTGCTAGGTCAATCATTCCTGAATTGTATGCCGATGTATAAACTTCGTCAACCAATATTTTTAATTCTTCGTCCATTTTGCACTGTTAATTTTTGAAATAAGCGAGTTGAATAAATATGTTTTAACACCTCTGCAACGTCATGCAGGGCTGTGCTTTTTAATTTTCGAATTATTAATTGTATCGATAACCGGATTGCATTTCGTGAATAGCTTTCCAGTAAACACGGTTCATTTCTTTCTGTACCTCCGTGCGTGTTAACCACTGCATCTTTAAGAAGCTTTTGTAAGAGTTTAAATACCCTTGCAAACCCATTGAGTTAATGATTTCCATCCTGGCCCGGTTATAATCCGGAACTTCAGGCATTGGCGTTGTTACTACGTTGTTCATGGTATTTGATTTTATTTGTTGAATAGGTTTTTCTGACGGGCGTAAGTATTGAATTCTGCCATGGAGTGTAAGCCAAGTTTCTTCAGTGAGTTCCGTTTGTGCGAACGGACAGTTTCAATGCTCAAGGCGCAAGCTGATGCAACATCTTCTTGAGGTACACCTTCAAAGAGTAGTTCCATTATTTGCATTTCGCGCTCTGTGAGGGTTGTATTTAATTTGGGCCTGCAAACAATACCTTCCAATTGACATTCCCCGCGTAGTACACAGTGTACATCTTCAAAATTGAAGTTTCCCAGGTGGTCAATGTCCATTACATTGTCGAAGCTTCCGAAATTGCATTTAATCATCCGGCGCGCACACATAAATTCAAATACCGCAGGAAGTGTCTTGAACTTATGATACTCCTTATCACATGCTTGCATTGCTTCGGGGTATAAGTCCCAAAACATCAAGTACAGTTTGTGTACAAAATCACGCATGGTAAATTCAAGCTTTTTTGTGCCTTTGTCGGTATGCACCATCACGTCCCCTTTTGGGGTGAGATAAAACTCTGTGTTTGTTATCATTATGATTCTGACCAAAGAAGTTCAACATCGCATTCAAGTAGCTCAGCGACCGCCTTTTTTTCTAGTAGTCCAGGTTTCGCTGTACCGTAGTACCAACGCCTTGCAGACCCATGATGCTTTCCCGTTGCTTCTGCAATTGCAAAAAATAAATTTTCGAGAGGGGTAAACGCCTCCCCGGGTGCTTTAGGTACTTCTTTAAGTTTGTCGCAATACTCTGCAAAAGGTAGATTTTCAGAATTTGGACTGATTTTTTCTTTTACACCGTGTTTATTCATTATATTTGAATTGAAATTTGAATTAATAATCAGTTTCAAAAAGGGAGGCGGTCGTTAGATTGCCGTCAGCGGACCACCTTCCCGATTTTTAATGTTGTAAATACAAACAATTTGTTTTTACATGGTGTAAATATACAAACATTTAATTTGTAATTACAAATTTTTGTAGAATTATTTTTATTAAAAACGCATATTTGTTTGTATATGCCTGAATTTCATTTGAATGGAAGAGCTTGTCAGAATAAACAAAGCAATAGATTATTTAAAAGAAAAAGGGAGGATTTCTAATCAGGCTGGTATAGCAAAAGACCTTGCTAGCAATAAATCAAGTATTTCATTGGCATTATCAGGAAATGAAAAATACTTGACAAAAAATTTCTTAAAAAGATTCTCAACAACTTATGAGGAGATTAGTTTTGAGTGGTTGTTGGAAGGGGTCGGTCAAATGCTGACTAAAAGTGCAGGCAAGAATAACGAAATTGAGATTCTTAGGTCTGAACTCGATCAAGTTAAGGATGAACTAGAACTTGTCAAACAGAAATTAAATGGTGTAATGGCTTTTTTTGATATAAATGATATAAGTCAATCAGTTAGGGCTAAGGCCGCTGAGGGTAAAAAAGGATAGGTCCATTTGGGAAATTGAAGCTGCATTTTTACGAAAAGCACGTTTAAATTCTTCCCTGAGCTGGTCTAATTCAAATAAAAGGATATCTGGGTCATAATCCCCGGATTCGTATTTTTCTCTCAGTTCATAAGCCCTATTTACTAGTTCTTTGATTTTTTGTGCCTCATTTTTCATCTTCACTTTCAATATTGCGGGTAGACATTAGTTTTTTCCGGAGTATCATCAACTCCCTGTAAGCATTGACCGTTACTAGCCTATGCTGGTAATATAGTTTTAAGATAATAATCAATATGCAAATAATTATAAATGTTGGTATGGTGTGGATCATGTCCCATTCGTCAACGTATGCCTGTGAATCTTCGATTATGCCGTAAAACCTGAAAATTTGAACTGCAACACCTGACAAAAAAGCGAAACTTAGAACCCACTTTCTGGCAGCGTATGCCGCAATTATGTAAACAAGTGTTTCAGATGTTTGCCCGGCTATCATCCATGCAAATGTATGCGCTGATAGCCAAAACCTATCTTCGAATGTAAAGGTGAAATAAACAGTTGGTGAATAAAAGTTTCCGATTTGAAACGATGGGATTATAAAATGTGGCTCCCATATTGCCACTTCCGGAATAAAAATATACCAGTACATGCAATATGGGATACCAGCAATGAAAAGCGCCAAAATACTACCCATTAGTGGGCGGCTTGATTTTGTCCTTGTCGATTTGAATCGTTTCGTCAATTTCATCTCCAATTGTGCAACTTGAGGTAACTACTGCTAAAGCAAAAAATGCAACTAAGGTTGCAACTAATAAAAATGATCTTTTTTTCATTGTGTGTAACTTATGTAAACGGCAATATCGCCAGCCACAAGTTACTGTATGAAAAATAGACCGGGCAGCAATTTATGTATTTTTTTATTATGCTAAACAACAAATGTTCAAATAATTACAATTTGTCCCAAATTGGGAAGAAATCAGGCTTTGCGCTGATAATGTATTAACCTTTAATTAAATAAAATGAAAAAAGTAATCTCTAAACTAAGAAAATTGAAAACTGTAAACATATTATCAGCATCCATCATTCTTGTGATAATATGTAGTTGTACTTCCGGGAAGTTTTATGGAAAGCAAGTTTATTTCCTTGACTTTAGACCATACAACGATAAGGGCTTTTTAATGAGTACAACTGTGATCGGAGAAAAGTATGAAACGATAGGCGAGATATCTATCAAATGCAATTCTGGTTACATCGTTAATGAGAAAAAGCTTCAAATGTATTCAGGCAACACAACTCCTGTAATGACAATAAATCAAAAAACACCTAAGCAAGATTGGGATGTTAACGAGGTACTTGATGAACTTTATAAAGAAGCCAAATCATTAGGTGCAAACGGTGTTATAAATATAAAATTAACAAGTGAACAGGTATTGACTTTCACTGATTTTGAAATTACGGGATTGGCTATAAAAATTGATTAAATGATACCAACCTATTCACTACGTTTGATATTCCCTAATAGCCGATCAAAAGATTTTAAGCAAGCAATACAGCTTGCAGGTGAATTTAATGACTTTCAGAAAGGGGAGAAGACAAACATCGTAAGTATCAGCATGAGAGAGGTATTTGAAAAATGGGAATTTTTCAACCTCTTATTTTGGAGGACAGTAAAATGGAAAGGTACCATCCTTGAATGGGAACGCATGGAATTTCATTCACATACCGATAAAACCCGGATATTTTATGCACTTCAGCACGCCCATGTTAGTTATATCTGTTTCCTGGAAGACAAGATCAGGCAGTTGTACAAAATACCATTTGGAGAGATTAAATATGAAGAGCTGGACAAAAATGTCTATACCGAAGCAGATATGGACTTGTTAATTGACACCTTCCAGATACTTCAGCGAAAAAAACAAGTTACCGTTGATGAATCACTGGAGGGTATTAAAGTCAGGGAGCGCCCACATTTCCTTCAAAACGATAAACAATTTGGGATAAAATGAACGATGAAATAATAGTAACAAAGAAGGATATCCAGATTGCATCATTAAGGAAGCAACTGCAGGAGGCAACAAAAAAAATCAATGCCCTGGAACTTGAAATTGCATATAAAGACAATGAAATAATCCGGTTAAAAAGCCTAACCGGGGACCGAAAAAAATAGCATGTTCTTTGAACTATCTTTGAACTTTAAAATTCAAATAAAAGTAACAAGCAGTATATCAGCTCGATATGAAGCAATGCTAACAGGCTTTGGGAGCAGGGGGTCGCAGGTTCGAATCCTGCTACCCCGACAGAAGGGAAGTCAAGAAAGGCTTCCCTTTTTTGGTGTGCCGTGCATGGTAAATTACTAGGTGGTGCAAGTCCACTGTGGAGGTTTGTAGTAGCCAACCACTAGCTCAAGGCAAGGGTGCTTATCGTGAGATATAATCTGAAGGAAGCTGGGGGCAAAATTCCGACCCGAGGAACACGAACATCATCAGGCATATCCGTTGGGATGAGTTTGCCAAACAAAACAAAGTCCAAATACTACACGGACAGCGGAGTGTAAATGATGTGGGTACATGGAATGAAAGTGATTTACCTTACCATGGGAGGTCTTGCAGACGTGTTGAAACAGGATGTATGAAACATGGTCGAAAAAGGTTTGCTGTGAGAAGTCAGCAGAGGTCATAGTACCTCGTTTTTTTTTAACGAGAGAAGGACTGAACTTTAATCGACAGTATTAATGACTGTTACCAAATGAAAGGATTACAACAGGAAATATCGAAAGATACCTCCTTGCAGGAAGTAGGTGCGGAACACCGAGGTAATGCAAAAGGGTTTACTTCCATTTGGATAACTGAAAACAATACTGTAGCACTCCCCGAGGAAGATGGTTTATTAGGTCAGGTTTTGAACCCTTATAACCTAAACAAGGCTTATTTACAAGTCTGCAGGAATAAAGGGGGTCATGGAATTGATGGTATACCCGTGGAACTATTAAAGGGCTACCTCAAACAAAATGGGGCAGATCTGATAAAGCAGGTTAAATCGGGAAAGTACCGCCCCAATCCTGTACGCAGGGTAGAAATTCCCAAAGATGGCAAATCAAAACGCCCTTTAGGTATACCTACGGTTGTTGACAGGATGATACAACAGGCGGTACATCAAGTTTTATCACCAATTTATGAGCGACAGTTTTCAAATAATAGTTTTGGTTTCCGTCCAAAACGAAGTACACACAAAGCCTTGTTTAAATGTAAGGATTTTATAGCCGAAGGTTATAAATATGCAGTTGATTTGGATATGGCAAAGTTCTTCGATACGGTAAACCACAGTAAATTAATTGAAATATTGTCTCGCACAATTAAAGATGGCCGGGTAATCTCATTAATCCATAAATATCTGAATGCAGGTGTTGTGGTAGAACATAAATTTGAAAAAAGTGTAGCAGGCGTTCCTCAAGGTGGGCCACTTAGTCCCCTGTTGGGCAATATAATGCTAAACGAACTCGACAAAGAACTCCATAAACGAGGACATAAATTTGTTCGCTATGCAGATGACCTTGTGATTTTATGCAAAAGCAAAAGAGCAGGAGAACGTATAAAGAACAGTGTAACCAAGTTTATAGAGGGGAGTCTTTTCTTGAAAGTAAACAGCGATAAAACTTCGGTGGTGTACTTTAACCAAATTAAGTTCTTAGGCTACTCTTTTTATCAATCAAAAGGAGTAGTTCGTTTTCGTATTCATCCTCAAAGCATTGTTAAAATGAAATCGAAGCTTCGTTTATTAACAAGCCGAAGTAATGGATGGGGAAACGAAAAGCGTAAGCGTGAATTATCACTATTCATAAAAGGATGGATTAACTATTACAAATACGCGGACATTCAAAAATTGCTTAAAAAGGTTGATAAATGGTATCGTCGCCGACTGCGGATGGTAATCTGGAAACAATGGAAAAAGGTCAAGACTAAATGGCGAAATTTAATTAAGCTCGGAATTAATAAATACCAAGCTTATGAATTCGCCAATACGCGTAAGGCTTACTGGCGCACTTCCAATAGTCCAATTCTTGCTTCCAGTATAACCAATGAGCGTTTAAAGCGAGCTGGATATATTTTTATGTCCGATTATTATAAGCAGGTAAGAGTGTGATTGAGGAACCGCCTTGGTACGGATCCGTATGCCGGGTGGTGTGGGAGGTGCATCAGAGAGACTTTATTTTTTTATTTATCTCTCTGACCATCTACCCGATTTTGTAAGTTTCTGGTTGGCGGATTCTATCCGCATTATTATTTCAATAAAGATTCGCTCCAAATGCTTATAGTATGCTTTTCATTCCAATTGATGATTCCAATGAATATTGAATTTTGCATACAATTTCTAACTAAATGATTCTCTATTTTGATGCAAATTTGTTACAAAACCTGATTTAAATTATTAAGATTTTTAGGATATCATATTCCCGATTTAATACCCTTTATTTATGAAGTTTTATCTAGAACACGATATTTAAAAGAATCATTATTGTTGTTTTTGTCCATTCGATTGTATGTTTGTAAAAGCATTAAAAATCAAATAAGATCAAATGAAGACAATATTTTTGACCGGGATTCGGCAAATGGCAATGAAAGAGGTTCCAAAACCAATGCTGACCAATGATACGGATGTATTAATAAAAATGAAAGTATTGGGCGTTTGTGGTTCCGACATACATTATTACACCACTGGAAAAATAGGCAGCCAGGTAGTTCAGTACCCTTTCCCGGTTGGACATGAAGGTGCCGGAATGGTGGAAGCTGTTGGCTCAAAAGTAACCAATGTAAAAGTCGGGGACAGGATCGCCATTGAACCAGCCATGCCGTGCTGGGAATGTGACCAATGCCTTGCCGGAAGGCACAATACTTGCCGGAACCTGACATTTCTAGGATGCCCTGGACAAGCAGATGGTTGCTTGTCGGAGTATATTATAATGCCCGAAACCAGTTGTTTTAAAATTCCTGATTCCATGTCATACGACGAAGCGGCAATCTCTGAACCTTTGGCAATTGGGGTTTATGCTGTGAAGCTGGCTGAAAAAGTGAAAGATGCGAAAATAGGGATTTTAGGTTTTGGTCCCATCGGGATGAGTGTCCTGTTTGCAGCAGCTGCCAAAGGGGTAAAAGCAACTTTTGTTACCGATAAAATTGATGGCAGGCTTGCCATTGCTAAAGAGAATGGGGCATCATGGACTGCAAATCCCGATAAAACAGATGTGGTAGATTCAGCGCAAAAAGAGGTTCCCGAATTGCTGGATATCGTTTTCGAATGTTGCGGACAACAGGATGCCATGGACAATGCTGTTGACATGGTAAAGCCCGGAGGTAAGATCATGCTGATCGGGATTCCTGAATTTGATTGCTGGAGCCTAAGTGCCGATAAAATAAGGCGTAAAGAAATTTGTATCCAAAATGTACGCAGGCAAAACGAAAGCGTACAGGAAACATTGGACATGATTACCAATCAATTGGTTGATGTGAAACCAATGGCGACACATCATTTTGGCTTCAACGAAACAAAAGCTGCTTTCGACCTGGTAGCAGCTTATGGCGATGGAGTGATGAAAGCTATGATTGATTTTGAAAAATAAGCCGGAAAAATTATATATTCCATTTTTGACTTTAAATTGACAATTATGAAAAATACATTCGTTTTATTCATGATAATACTTTTAACGCTTTCTTCTGTAGCACAGGATTGGCCGGATTGGAGAGGAATAAATCGCGATGCAGTTTTCGATGATAGTGGTATGCTTGATGAATTTGCTACTTCTCAATTGAATCCTAAATGGAAAGTTCCAATTAGCGCGGGTTACTCGGGTCCGACAGTGGCAAACGGGAAAGTGTATATAACGGATAGGTTAGAGGCACCTACGGAAGCGGAAAGAATACTTTGCTTCGACGAATCTACAGGAGCAAAAGTATGGGAATACAGCTATAATTGTGAATACCGTGGGGTGGGTTACCCTGCCGGGCCACGAGCATCGGTTGTTATTGAAAACAATAGAGCCTATGCGCTTGGCACCATGGGGAATTTGTTTTGTTTGAATGCAAACACGGGCGAACTTATTTGGGAAAAGGATTTAAATAAGGAATATAAAATAAGGATGCCAATCTGGGGAATTTCAGCAACCCCATTAATTGTGGATGAAAAATTGGTTTTGCAGATAAGCGGAAGCAACAACGCTTGTGCTTTGGCATTGGATAAAAATACTGGCAAAGAAGTTTGGCGAAACCTGAATGATATGGCCGGATATTCCGCTCCCATTGTAATCGGTAAAGGTGAAAATAAGATTGTTGTTTTTTGGACTGAAAACAGCTTGTCGGGATTGGATAGTTACACAGGTAAAGTGGTTTGGCAAATCCCCTGGAATTTGCGATCCGGAATGGCTATCGCTACGCCTGTTTTTTACAAAAACTACCTGTTTGTAAGTTGTTTTTATAATGGATCAATGCTGGTTAAACTGAATGATGATCTAACTTCTGCGTCCATCGTTTGGCAACGGGAAGGAGAGAGTGAACGAAATACTGATGCCTTGCACTGCGTTATGAATACACCTCTGATTCTTGAGGATTATATTTATGGAGTGGACAGTTATGGTGAACTGCGTTGCCTTCAGCTATTAACCGGAAACCGGATTTGGGAAGATCAAACTGCAGTAAAAAGAAACAGGTGGGCAAATATCCATTTCATGCAATCCGAAACAAAAACCTGGATGTTTAACGAACAGGGCGAATTGATCATCTCTAAACTTAGCCCGGTTGGGTACGAAGAAATCAGTCGTGCTTTACTAATCGAACCAACAAAAAAACAACTCGGAAGAGGTGTTACCTGGTCGCATCCGGCGATGGCAAACAACCACGTTTTTATTCGGAACGATAAGGAGTTGATTTGTGTCGACCTGTCAAAAAAATAAAATGTTCGAAAGTTTTTTATACTTTTAAAATCTGTTAAATCTGACTTTAAACAAATCAATTCATGCATGTACTGGTAACCGGGGCAGACGGACTGCTCGGAAGCAATCTGGTTAGGCTGCTTTTAGAAAGAAAACATAAAGTGAGTGTTTTTTTGCATCCTTCTTCTCGCTCAAACACACTTAACGATTTACCAATTCAAAAATTTACTGGTGATATTCTTAAACCGGATAGCATGGAAGCTGCTTTTACAAATAATGTGGATGCAGTGATTCATGCAGCGGCAAGTACCGCAATTTGGCCAGCCCGGTCAACGAAAGTTTGCGAAGTAAACATTCAGGGTACGAAAAATGTAATTGACTTTGCCTTAAAAAACAATATTTCCAGATTTGTTTACATTGGTTCAGGGAGTTCGGTAAATGCCAATGTTGAGCCAGGTTCGAACTATTCTTACCCAGGAGAAAAGTTTAAACTTGACTATATCGATTCCAAATACCATGCTTTAAATTATGTGCTTGATTCTGTAAAAAACAAAAACCTTCCGGCTATTGCCATTCTACCAACCTATATGATTGGTCCCTTTGATTCGCTTCCAAGTTCGGGGAAAATGATTGTTGCTATTGCCAAAGGCAAATTGAAGATTTATACAGGCGGCGGACGAAATTTTGTGCATGTGCGTGACGTTGCCACAGCCATTGCCAATGCCCTTGAGATTGGCACAATTGGGAAGTATTATATAGCAGGGAATGAAAACTTGTCGTATAAGGACTTTTTTGGAAAGGTTGCTGCGATTGTAAACAGGCAGGCTCCAAAATTGAAAATCCCGGGATGGGTCGTAAAATCCATAGGATATGCCGGAACAACAATTGGTTCGATTACGAAAAAAGAACCATTGATAACTTATCCGATGGCCCGGATTTCATGCGAAAACCAATTTGTGGATAGTTCCGATGCAGTAAACGAATTAAAAATGCCACAAACGCCAATAGAGGAAGCCATATCAGAGTGTTATCATTGGTTTCAGGAAAACAAATATTGTTAATTGATCGAATATTATGTGGAAAGATAAAGCTGTAATTATTACCGGATCGAGTGTTGGGATTGGATACAATTTGGCGAGGGAAATCGCCATAAAAGGAGGAAAAGTAGTTCTAAATGCCAGAAATAGCGAACGTTTGGAATCGGCTAAATCGCAACTTAAATTGGAAGGGTTTGATGTAACATCCTGCGCAGGCGATATCTCAAAATATGAAGATTGTAAGAAACTGGTAAAGCACAGCTTGTCGGTATTTGGGAAAATTGATGTACTCATTAATAATGCCGGGATTGCATCTCAGGGTACTCTCGAAGATATCAGCCCCGAAGTATTCAAAAAAGTAGTTGATGTAAATTACCTGGGATCGGTTTACATGACCAAAGCAGCTATTCCATTTATTAAAGAAACTAAAGGCAGCATCATGTATTTGGGCAGTCTTGCCGGTATCCATGGGCTTGGTGCTTATGCTGCATACAGTGGTACGAAAATGGCACTCAGGGCACTGGTGGAATCACTAAAAATTGAATTGCACGATACGGGTATCCACGTTGGAATTGCCTATGTTGGCTTTACCGAAAACGATCCGGGAAAAACATTTTTAAATAAAGATGGTGTCGAAACTCCGCTGCCTTCGCGCGAAAAAATGA
The DNA here is from genome assembly GCA_963678235.1 of Prolixibacteraceae bacterium. Lineage (GTDB taxonomy): Bacteria > Bacteroidota > Bacteroidia > Bacteroidales > Prolixibacteraceae > JABMQB01. The sequence goes on from OY782766.1 coordinate 113,945, forward strand.
AACAGGAGCCTGCCCACATAGTTGCACGAAGGATCATGAAAATGGTGGAGAAAAGAAAATCTTTTTCAACATTTACTATCCTCGGAAAGCTTAATGCCTGTGTTAACCGGATTGCTCCGGGATTGGTGCAGAGAATCCTACTTAACGCATACAAAAAAGGCGATAATTAGGCTGTCGAGTTAATTGATTAACATTTCTTCTTTTTGCTTACATTTGAATTTCTAATGCAGGTATGGGCTATCAGGAAATCAACATAAAAATGGCATCTTCTTATTCGGATGAGGAATTGAAAAACCGGATACGTAAAGAATTAAAATTATCTGAATTTAGCTATCAAATTCTAGGGAAAAGCCTCGATGCCCGGAATAAAACTGCCATTCACTGGCAGTTAAGATTAGCTGTATTTTCAAAACAACTTCAAGGGGAGTTGCCTGCAAAGAAAACCTTGGAAATCCCGAAATGCCAATCTGGTAAAAAAGCAATTGTAGTGGGTAGCGGTCCTGCAGGAATATTTTCTGCCTTGGTTTTGCAACAAGCCGGAATAAAAACAACACTTATTGAACGTGGTGCCGATGTCGATAAGCGCGAAAAAGGAATTCAGGCGTTTGAGCAATCAGGAATATTTAACCCGATATGCAATTATGCATTTGGCGAAGGTGGTGCGGGCACTTTTTCCGATGGGAAATTAACATCCCGGTCTAAAAGGATATCCCTGGAGAAACAGTTTATCCTGGAGAATTACGTAAAAGCCGGGGCACCTGAAGAAATACTGTACTTAACCCATCCACATTTAGGGACCGATAATCTAAAGATAATTACCAAAAATCTTCGCGCGAGTTTTCAGGAACTTGGGGGAACGATCCTATTCGAAACCGTGCTTGAAGATATCAAAATCAATAAATCCTATATAGATTCTGTTAGTACTTCTGCCGGAGTCCTAGAGGCTGATTATTTTGTTTTTGCTACAGGGCATTCTGCCGTTGAAACTTACAAAATGATGATCAGGAGAGGGATTCCTTTTCGAACGAAAAATTTTGCCTTAGGTGCGCGAATGGAACATCGACAGGAAGTAATTAACCAGGCGCAGTGGGGGGTAAAAAAGCTGGCCGGAGTGAAAGCCGCCGAATACCGTTTAACATCCAATAGAAATGGTAGGCTCCCGGTATTCACTTTTTGTATGTGCCCGGGGGGCATGATAGTGCCGGCAACGCCCTATGAATCATTGAATATTGTGAATGGGATGAGCTATTATAAACGCGATGGCCAATTTGCAAATGCAGCTTGTGTTGCTGGCATTCATCCTGATGAACTGCTTGGCAAAGAAACGTCACCCTTGGAAATATTGGATTGGCTTCAAAACTTAGAGGAACAGTTTTTTAACTATTCAAAAAGTTATAAGTCACCAATTTGTAGCATTCCTGATTTTTTGCATCGAAGTAGTTCGAATAAGTCAAAGGAAACCAGTTATCCGCTTGGATTGGTTGAGGCACCCCTTTGGGAGATGCTTCCCCAAAAAATAGTTAACTCGATGCAAGAAGGATTGCTCGATTTTTCACGAAAAATGAAAGGGTTTGAGACGGGCAACTTGTTGGGGCTTGAAAGCAAAACATCGTCACCCGTTCAAGTTGTCAGGGAACAAAACGGACAAGTATCAGGATTCGAAAATTTATATATTGTTGGCGAAGGCAGTGGTTACGCAGGCGGAATTATTTCCAGCGCCGCCGACGGGATAAAAGCTGCCATGCACATCGTTGGTTCCTGTTAAGAATTTGTATAAAGCAGGATTTCTTTTTTTGCAAATGGGAATTGTTCCAAAAGGCTCTCCCTGTTTCCAAGCTCAAAATCATCAAAATGGAATCCCGGACTAACTGTGCAACCCACCAGGGCATATCCCGAAGTATATTTTAAATGAGCTGCAAACCAGGTGTTTTTCGGAATTACTACTTGAAACTCTGTTCCATTACCAATTAATTTCTTTTCAAGCGTATCGTCTTTTAAAAGCACGATTTCTATTTCCGAATTTCCGGTATAGTAGTGCCATACTTCATCGGATTTGATTTTGTGGAACAAACTGAACTCATCGCCATTTAAAAGGTAATAGATGGAAGTACAATAATCCCGTTCGCCCGAATAATCGTTTGATAAAACATTACTAGGAATAGAATTCCCGGAACGGTAAACTTCTTTAAACCAACCTCCCTCGGGATGTTGTTGAAGCTGAAGTTTTTCTTTAAGGTAGTGTGCTGAATACATTAGTAAAAAAGTTCGTTTAAAGCTGCAAAAAAATCGCTGTCCCAACCAGTGGTTATATTTTCATAAGCTTCATCCGGAATATTGGTATGGATGAGCTGTAAGCTGGTTCCTTTTTTATGCGGAAATAATTTAAAGGTGACAATTGAGTCTTCCTCCTGTCCTTCAAAAAACCATTGTTGTACAATTTTTTCGTTCGGTACAAACTCCAGGTTTAGCCCTGAAATACTCCCTTCCCATAATGAAAACTCTGTATTGGCAACAGGCTCCATTTGCGCACTTTCTCCCGTCCATATTTCAAGCATTTCCTTATTCGTTAATGCATTATAAACATCCGAAGGTTCTGCATTCAGGATATAATATTTTTTGTAATCTTTCATCTGTTTGAAATTTTTTGATTTCTGAATGTTCAAAAAATTTAAATACATTCAGCAACGCACATAAATTTTAATTCTCCTTTTGAGTGAATTTGGAATGATGAAAATTCATGTTCGTTTCATTTTAACGAATTCATATTTACAACTTGCACACTGGAAAATGATTGTCCATTTTTACCTTATTCAACACTATCAAATGTAACTATTTTTCGGCTGAATTGATATCAAAAGTTGGTAATTTATTCTCTCTGTTTGAGGTTTTTATTGATATATTCCTGTATAATACCCTTGAATTTTTGCTTTCATTGTGTTATCTTAATATACGTTATTTTTTCTTCCCTTTATGATCACTAAATATTATATGGTTTAGCCGGTAAGTTTTAAAATTAGGATCAAATTAAATTAAAATGAGAAAAACCGTTATTTCAATCGTTACTTTGCTAATGGTTGTTCTGTTTTCTTTTGCAACATTTGCCACGAACCAGGCAAATGATAACCTAAAAAAAGTTCGCTTGCAATTGAAATGGAAACATCAGTTTCAGTTTGCCGGTTATGTTGCAGCAATTGAAAAAGGCTATTATAAAGTACAAGGATTAGAGGTTGAATTGATTGAAGCTGTGACAGGGGAACAGCCGGGCTTGTCGGTTTTTAATGGGAAAGCAGATTTTGGGGTGTCCACGTCCGATGTTGTTTTAATGCGCGATGAAGGCTACGATCCGGTGATTTTGGCAACGATATTTCAGCACTCAGCCCAGGTTTTAATTACATCAACGGCTTCCGGAATTGAGAATATGCAGCAACTTATTGGTAAAAAAATTGCCCTTGAACCTCATGCTGCCGACTTAATTGCGTTTATGAACGATGAAGGTGTTGAACTTGAACAATGTACAATACTGAACCACTATTTCAGCCCCGACCAATTAATTAATGGTGAGGTGGATGCCATCACAGGGTACTTAAGCGATGAGCCTTTTTTGTTGGATCAAAATGCATTTAACTATCGTATTATAACACCTCAAATGGGAGGTATTGACTTTTATGGCGACCTGCTGTTTTGCTCCGAAAGTTTTTTAAGGGCGAACCCTGAACTGGTAAAAGCTTTTGTTACAGCAAGTTTGCAAGGGTGGAATTATGCCCTGGATAATACCGATGAATTAATTCAAATTATTTACAATAAGTATTCAAAACGGCATTCAATTGAACATCTTCAATATGAAGCAGAACACACGCGAAAATTGATAATGCCGGATGTACTCGAAATTGGTTATTCTAATCCGGGAAGATGGGAAAGTATAATCGAAATTTATAAACGAACATCATTACTGAAAAATGAGTCTTCTTTGAAAGGATTATTTTATGAAGACTATCAGCAAAAACATATAAAAATACCTTGGAAGGTTCTCGGAGTACTATCCCTTTTATTGATCATTGTAGGCGGTATTTCAATATTTTATTTTCGTTTAAACATAAAACTTAAAAAACAGATCTTCCTACGAAAAAAAATTGAGCGTGAATTAAGGGAAAGCGAAAATATGCTGGCTTCGTTAATTCAGCATTTGCCGGGAATGATTTTTAGGTGCAGAAACGATGAAAACTTGACGATGGAATACCTAAACGAAAACTGCTTTGAACTCACTGCCTATAAAGCGGATGAGATTATTGGAAACAAAGTGGTTTCGTACAATCAATTAATTTATCCTGAAGATCGCGAAAAAGTGAACGAACAAGTTCAAAAGGGTTTAGATAACCACAAAAATTATGAAGTAAAATATAGGATTGTAACGAGGGATAAAGAAATCAAGTGGGTTTGGGAAAAGGGGAACGGACATTTTTCTGATGACGATAAATTGCTTTATGTCGAAGGATTGATATTGGATATTACCAAACAGGTTTTAGCGGAAAAAGAATTGAGGAATTATCGTGAAAACCTGGAGGAAATGGTAAATGATCGAACCATAGAGTTACAAACCAAAAACGAAGAGCTTGAGAAGTATAACGAACTATTTGTTGGACGGGAGTTTCGAATAAAAGAATTAAAAGAAAAGCTTAAGGCATTCGAAAGCAAGGACAAAAGCAACGATGAATAATTTGATGGACACTACGGTACATACTTTTTGAATTATCGTTTTTTTGCTGTTTCTTTAAATATGCATAGCAATATTGGTGAATTAATTATTAAAACTGCCGATTGGATTTGGGGAACGCCTGTTCTTGTCTTACTTCTTGGCGGAGGTTTATTTTTTCTTTTATACTCCAAACTTATCCCATTCAGGTATATCGGGCATGCCTTGGGAATTCTTAGTGGTAAATACGACGATCCCAATGAACCCGGGCAACTACGACATTACCAGGCACTCTCAACAGCCCTTGCCGGAACAGTTGGTATGGGAAATGTTAGCGGGGTTGCCGTGGCAATTACCATGGGAGGTCCGGGCGCAATTTTCTGGATGTGGGTTTCAGCATTCCTTGGCGTAAGTACTAAATTTTTCACCTGTTCGCTGGCTGTAATGTACCGTGGCAAAGATAGTAACGGGGTAATTCAGGGCGGTCCAATGTATTTTATTACCGAAGGTCTTGGCAAAAACTGGAAACCCTTGGCGGTGTTTTTCTCTATTGTCGGAATGATCGGGGTGTCGCCGTTGTTTCAGGCAAATCAACTGGTTCAGGTAATCCGTGATGTAGTTTTGGTCCCAAATGGTGTGGAGGCTTCGGTTCAGAACAACCTGATTGTAGGTTTTATTATTGCGCTTATTGTGGGCATTGTTATTATAGGGGGCATTAAAAGGATTGGCAGTGTAACTGGAAAAGTCGTACCATTTATGGTCGCAGTTTATATTATTACCGTTTTGTTCATCATTTTTTCCAATTCCGACGAAATAATTCCAGCCTTTAAAGAAATACTGCATGATGCATTCACAGGTGATGCAGTTCTTGGCGGATCGCTGGGAGCGATCATAATTACTGGTGTTCGGAGAGCGGCTTTTAGCAACGAAGCCGGATTGGGAACCGCACCAATGGCTCATGGGGCAGCTAAAACCAGTGAACCCATTCGTGAAGGTTTGGTTGCTATGTTGGGACCAATAATCGATACCATTCTAATTTGTACAATGACTGCCTTGGCGTTGATCATTACCGGGGCATGGAAAAATCCATCTGCCGATGGAATAACGCTCACAGCGAATGCCTTCGATGCAAGTATTCCCGGTTTTGGGAAATATATTCTCACTTTGTGCGTGAGTTTCTTTGCCATGTCCACCTTATTTGCCTTTCCTTATTACGGAACTAAATGTCTTGGCTTTGTTGCCGGGGCAAAATACCAGCATTTCTATAACTATGCATTTGTGATTGTCGTTGTAATTGGTGCAGTTGCAAAATTGGATGTCATTATTGGGCTTATCGATATTTCGTTTGCACTGATGGCTTTCCCAACAGTATTGGCGTCGCTTTTATTGGCACCAAAAGTTAGGAAAGCAGCTTTGGATTATTTTGAAAGGTTAAAGCAGGGAAAAAACGTGAACAATTGAATTTAGTAAACAAATTCAATGTTATCTACCCAAAAGACCGATTCGGTTGAACCAATATATTCAATTCCCTGGTAACTTGAGGTAAAATATAAAATCATGTGTGTTGGCACATCTTCCGGATTCCCCCATCCGGTTTCGGTCATTTGCATCATTTTGCCCTTAGAATTTTTTACATAAACTTTTCCGACCGATGGGATAAGTCCCATGGTATTTGGATCATATTGTTCAAGTTTCGAAGCATCGCCATAAAAAACAGGATAGGTAGCGCCATTTACCCATTCAATTTGGCTATCCGAATAAAATTCCCGCGCGCCTCCAATACGAGTGGCAAATACGTTCCCGTCTTTGTCTTCCATACGTTTTTGCAGGATTACACAAAACTCGGCTTTATCTTCGCCTTCAGCTTCTGAGATATTGTTTGCAGCTTTTATCCGTGTTTTTCCAACTTGGTATTTATAATCAAATTTAACAGCCTTTGGCTTAAGGTTAAAAGGAATTCCCTGGCTCACATTTTTAATTGGATCTTTAATTCCATGAACAGGCTCAATCAATTCGCCAAGAAAAAGGGTCCCTGATAGTAACACATCAACTTTGAAACCAATGAGATTATCACTCCTTATTTTTGTTTCCAAACGACAACAATAGCCATTTCCCCTTTTTTCGGGAAATACCCTTGTATTCCCAATATCAAACATCATTTTGGTAAATACGTTTGACGTTCCCCATGGCGAATTTGGGTCTTTTAATTTAAGATTATATGAATCCGATACGGTATCAACTAATCCAACTTCAAACAAATGAATGGTATCCCCGCTGAGTAATTTCGATTCAACCAGGTTTCTTGCATACCAAAAATCCATTGAACTATAATTTAACTGTCCTTGCTCATCGATCCATTCATTATGTGCGATTTGCGAAAACAAAGGAAGCTGGCTAAAAATAAAAGCTATGAAAATTGAAAGCTTTAGGGAGGTATTTACTTGGTTCATATAATTTTATCAGTGTCGTGTTTTAAGTTGAACTGTTTGTTGGCAAATTTAAACGTTTATTACAATGTTGGTATGATAAATTATAAATCCGGAACATGTTTTTTCAAATTAATTTGATGGCAGATTTTTAGATAGATTTTTGCATGCTCTGATTTTTGGGCTTACTTTTAGCGTGCAAGATTAAAAGCATATGGAGCACGGAAAATATTCAGAACAAGATAAAGCCTTTTATTCAGATGGGTATAAACTTGGTTCGTTGGCGGTTGAAAGCGGACTAAAAGATTCGGATATTTTACAAGCAGTGTCTAAGCTATATTCCGAGGTTGACGGTTTAATTGATTCTCTGTTGAACTATGCTAAAGCTCAAAAAATTAATGTTGATTGCCAAAAAGGATGTTCGTGGTGTTGCCATCAACCAATTTTTGCTTTGTCGCACGAAATTCATTACCTGACAAATTTTATTGCCAATAATTTCGATAAGGATCAGATAAATCAGATTTTAGAAAAAGCGAAAGCAAAGAATGACGTGGTGGAAAAACTTAGTAGCAGCGAGATGCTAAACTATAAATCACCATGTCCATTATTGATCGATGGAGCCTGTTCTGCGTACGAAGCCCGCCCGATGGCTTGCAGGATCTATTTATCAATGAGCGTAACCACTTGCAGGAAATTTTATACAGAACCTGAAAAAGAAGATAGCATTGTGAACCTCTTGGCTTTTCCATTACAAGCCGGGAGGATGATGAATGAGGGTTTCAAAGCAGCATTAAAAACTGGTTCACGCGAAACGGCAGAATTTCGAATCGAGCATGGTTTATTATTGGGTTTAAAATAGCCATAAACAAAAGGGTTTCTTCTCTTAACCTTTAAAAACTTCTTATTATTTATAACACAACCCTTCGCGGTAAAATATCTGAATATTAGATATCGTGCCTGTGTTAATTGTATTAATATTTATACGCACAAAACCCTTTAAACAATTATTCTTTATTTTCTGAATAAAATTTGGTTTAATTTTTAAATAGAACATAAGTTCATTATATTTGCATGATTAAATCATAAAAAACTTCAAGTTATGCCAGGAAAAGATAAAACAGGTCCAATGGGAAACGGATCACGAACAGGGAAACGAATGGGGTGGTGTTCAGGTAATTTTGAGCAGGAACCCAGTCTAAATAGAAACTTTGGAAGAGGGAACAGAAGCGCGTTTCGAAACACATATGGTTGGAGGAGTAGGGGCAGGCAATTAAATGTGGAGGTTTCCAATTCTGAAATTGAGCAAATGCGCGATGAGATCAACCGGTTAAAAGACCAAATTGAGCTTCTTGAAAACAACAACAAATAAAACGACACAAAAATGAAAAAGATATTTGCAATACCCGCACTAAACGGGCAATTAACCCAACATTTTGGGCACTGCGAGAGTTTCGCATTGGTTGCCACCGAAAATGGAATTATTATCGACGAGGAATGGATTACACCTCCAGTGCATCAACCCGGGGTTTATCCAAAATTCTTATCGGAACTTGGCGTTCAGGTTGTAATTGCAGGGGGAATGGGACAAAAGGCCCAAGATCTTTTCACACAAAACAATATCCAGGTTTGTGTTGGTGTAGAACCTGATTCTCCCAAAAATTTGGTTCAAAAATATATGGATGAAGCATTGGTTACAGGGGGTAATCAATGTACACATTAATGGTTTGTGTTCAATAATTAAGCTTATTGTTTATTCTTAATTATTCAGGACTTACCGGATAATCATTTTAGGGTATTAAATAAAATTTAGTTGGATGATAATTGCAATTGCAAGTGGAAAAGGAGGGACCGGAAAAACGACTGTTTCAACCAACCTGGCATCTTTTATTAGTTCTTTCCAAAAGGTTGTTTTGGTGGATTTGGACGTGGAGGAGCCTAATTCAGGTTTGTTTATTGATGCCGAATTGGTGGGTGAAGAAGATAAATATTCGATGGTTCCGGTCTGGGATGAGAAAAAATGTACGAGCTGCGGCAAGTGCCAACTACATTGTAATTTTAATGCCATTGTTCAATTGGGAAAAAAAATCATGGTGTTTCCCGAACTTTGCCACAGTTGCTTCGCATGTTCCGAATTATGCCCTGAAGAAGCTTTGCCAATGGCACCACAAAAATTAGGGACTATAAAACATTTTGAAAACGGCAATCTATCTTTTATTGAAAGTAGAATGAAAGTAGGGCAGGAGCAATCCACTTCCCTAATTGCGCAGACAAAAGAATATCTCGACAAAAGTTTTGCGGAAGAATCACTTATCCTTTTTGATGCGCCACCGGGCACGTCGTGTCCGGTAATTGAGACTGTTAAACATGCAGATTATGTTATCCTGGTAACCGAACCAACTCCATTTGGTTTGCACGACCTCAAGCTGGCAGTTGAAACTGTGAAGCTTCTCGGGAAAGCATTTGGTGTGGTCATTAATCGTTACGGAATAGGTAATAAGGCTGTTGAGGAATATTGTGATGATAATCAAATACCTATAATTTCCAAAATACCAAACCATCGGGCTGTTGCAAGATTATATTCCGAAGGGAAACTCATTTATAAACAGTTCCCGGAAATTGAAAATGAATTTACGAAGATTGCGGATGATGTCTTTTATCATAAAAACGTTGTAAGATGAAAGAAATAGTAATCATCTCAGGAAAAGGAGGCACAGGAAAAACCTCCCTTACTTCATCGTTTATTCAATTGGAAAAAAACAATGTTGTTGCAATCGATTGTGATGTGGATGCAGCCGATATGCACTTGCTTCTTCATCCTGATTTTAGAAATGAACAGGACTTTTATAGTGGATATAAGGCGCAAATTAATACCGAATCTTGCATAAAATGTGGGGAATGTGCGCAAAAATGCAGGTTCGGGGCAATTGACTTTAATGGCGGTGAATTTATGGTAGATAATATTTCTTGTGAAGGATGCGGTTATTGTGCCCGAATTTGTCCGGCAAGTGCCATTGCCATGAAGGATGATATGGTTGGAAAGACCTATATCTCGGATATTGGGGATGGATGTAAAATGGTACATGCTGCCTTACATATTGGTGCCGGGAATTCTGGCAAGTTGGTTGCGAAAGTGCGGAAGATGGCTCGTGAAATTGCAGAAAATGAACAGAGAGGCCTGATTCTAGTTGATGGGCCTCCGGGTATTGGATGCCCGGTTGTTTCAAGCCTTACCGGAGCCAGTTTAGTTGTGTTGGTTACCGAACCAACCGTTTCAGGACTTCACGACTTAAAACGGGTGTATGCTTTGGTAAAGAAATTTAATATTCCAAGTGCGTGCATTATCAATAAATACGATTTGAATTTTCTTAAAACCAAGGAAATAGAAGAGTTTCTGGAAAATGAAGGAATTACGCATATTTCTAATATTGCCTACCGTGATTCATTTTCAAAAGCAATAATCGAGGGGAAAACAATTCTGGAATTTGGCGATGGGCAACTTATCGAAAAGATTGAAAACAGCTGGAAGAAAATAAAATTATTAATAGAAACCATTTAAAAGAGTTCGTATGAAAATTGCATTTACAACGAAAGGAGAAGATTGGGATTCGGCAATTGATCCACGTTTTGGGAGGGCGGAATACATTAGCCTGTTCGATGAGGAGAAAAATGAGTTTAGCTGCGTTGATAACAGCGAAATAGCACAACAAGACCATGGGGCTGGACCAATAACCGCTAAAAAGTTATTTGACCTGGAAGCCGACGTTCTGATCACTGGAAATGGTCCGGGACAAAATGCTGCTAAGGTGTTGGAAAGCGCTCAAATAAAAATATTTGTGGGGGCAGGCTCCATGACTACCAAACAGGCTTTCGAAGCTTACAAAAATCAAAAACTCGAAGAACTTACAAGTATTAATTAATAGTAAAAAAGGATGGCAATCAAAGTAATAGCTTTAGTCTTGTCCAAATCCGTCAAAATAAAAAAATATGAAAGCTGATGTATTGATTATTGGAAGTAGTGCTGCTGGTTTGGTGGCTGCTACCACCGGAAAAAGGATTTATCCGGAAAAGGAGTTTGTTGTGGTTTCAATGAATGATAAAACCCTGATCCCATGTGGGATACCATATGTTTTTGGATCTGTTGGTTGTACCGATAAAAATATTCTTCCGGCTCAAAAAATGTTTGAGTCAAACGGCATAAAATTTATTTATGATGAGGTGTTTAGCATCAATAGAAAAGAAAAAACAGTTTCCTTAAAAAACGGTGAAGACATTGTTTTTGACAAATTGGTGATCGGGACCGGGTCTTTGCCCTACAAACCGGAATGGCTTCCTGGAGTTGATCTGGAAAATGTATTTACCGTTCCGAAGGATAAAAATTATTTGGATGGAATGCAGCAGAAGCTGGAAAGCTGCCAAAAAATAATTGTTATTGGTGCCGGATTTATAGGTGTTGAAATCTCAGATGAATTGAAAAAGTGCGGTAAAGAAGTTACCCTGATCGAGAAGCTTCCAAGGATTTTAGGTTTGGCATTTGATGAAGACATATCGTCAAGGGTACGAACGATGCTTGACGATCGCGGCGTGCAGGTACTCGCCGGAACTGGTGTAAAAGAAATTAGGGGCAAAGAAAAAGTCAAATCGGTAGTGCTTGATAACGATAAAACCCTGGATGCCGATGCAGTGATCCTGGCGATGGGCTACCGTCCAAATACAACACTTGCTGCAGCATCGCATATCCCGATTAGCAACAAAGGTTTTATTAAAGTGGATGAATACATGCGCACCGACGATACCGATATTTTTGCAATTGGTGATTGTGCCGAGAAACGAGATTTTCTTACGCGCCAGCCAAGCGCGGTAATGTTGGCGTCAACAGCTTGTGCCGAAGCCAGGGTAGCCGGAATGAACCTTTTCAAGTTATCGGCCATAAAAACTTTTAGCGGAACCATATCCATATTTGCAACGGCACTTGGAGGTTCAGGTTTTGGGGTTGCAGGGTTAACAGAAACCATGGCAAAAGATGCAGGTTTTGATATTGTAACAGGTGTTGCCGAAGGAATTGACAGGCACCCCGGATCTTTGGATGATACGCATCAACAATTTGTAAAACTGATTGTGGGCAGGGAAGCCGGGATTATCCTTGGAGGTGAGGTGTTTGGAGGACTTTCGGTGGGTGAACTTACCAACCTTATTGGATTTATCATTCAAAACAGAATGAGCATTAATTCACTGCTAACGGCACAAATCGGAACCCATCCTTTATTAACGGCATCGCCAGCGGGTTATCCACTTTTAAAAGCTGCTGAAAATGCTTCCATGAAATTATTGCAAGCGAATAAAAATTAGCAATTCTATCTCGATGCCATTACCTGCTTTGTTGTTTAATGCGGCATTTCAAACAGGTTTTGGCATCCTTTTTTTTAATTGGATAAACCAACTTTAACCATGAAAACATACCTAGATTGTATTCCTTGTTTTATGCAGCAGGCACTGAACACCGGCAGGGCAGCAGGCATGGAAGATGTTCACATAAAAGCCTTGCTAGATACCATTGGTGCCAAAATAAAACACTTTAAAATGCAAAATAACCCTCCGGAAATGGCCAATATTATCTATAAAGAAATCCGGAAAACAATTGGGCAAATCGATCCATACAAAGACCTCAAACAGCAGCATATTCGTGAAAGCCTTGCCCTGTATCCCGAACTAAAAGAAACAGTGGAGTATTCAGAGGATAAATTATTGACTGCCATTCGCATTGCAATTGCCGGGAATATTATTGATATGGGGGTGAATAAAAAATTCAATATCTATAAAAATTTGGTACGCTCACTTAATCAGGATTTTGCCATTTTCGATTATCTCAAATTTAAGGCTACGCTACAAAAAGCACGCTCTGTTTTATACCTGGGCGATAATGCAGGGGAATCGGTTTTTGACAAAGTACTCATTGAAGAGCTTAGAAAACCCGTGAATTTTGTGGTTCGGGGTATTCCTGTAATCAATGATGTAACAAAACAAGATGCAATTGATTCGGGTATTGATAATGTGGCGGGCATTATGTCTTCCGGCTCAACAGCCCCGGCAACGATTTTAAAATTGTGCAATAAAAGGTTCCTTTCCAAATTCGACGAAGCTGATATGATTATTAGCAAAGGGCAGGGTAATTTTGAAGGACTGTCGGGTACCCATAAGCCTGTATTTTTTCTTTTAAAGGCTAAATGCCATATTATTGCAAAAGAACTTGGCGTAAACGAAGGTGACATTATTCTAAAAAGTGCCATATAAGATTAAGTATCAAGATGAAAGTATTAAGTACTTAGATTTTTGAAAATCTTATTACACATATTTCTATTTAAATATTGCTTTTTATTGAATTCATATTAATCCTACATGCTTTTAATGCCCAGAGGTTTTAAATAAATAGGCTTTGTGCTCCTTGGTGTCTTGGAGTCTTTGTGGCAAATTGCTGGCGTAGTTCATGTATTTAAACTTGCTGTATATCATTATTTATAGGCTTTTGAGATAATTTGCAATACGGGAGGTAATGTAAATTAGGTATAGAACCTAAGTGTTTTGATTACAACAAACATTATTCTTGCAAAATTATCGGTATGTAAACAAATTGTTTAATATTGAATAATTAAAATACCAAAAAGATATATTATATTGTATAATTTCGATGTTTGTGTAAAAATAAATGCGATGTCGATACAAAATGCTATTTATTTCACGGAAATTTACAAAGCAGAAGATCAGCTTCGTCAATATTTGGCCAGTTTAGGATCGGCGGATGACGTTCGTACATATTTAAAGGAACTGGACCTTGAATTCACGGACGAGGAGTTTGAAGAAGCATTCAATTTACAGGTTGTACAATGTGCTGATGAAGTTGACCACAATATTTTAAAACAAGTAAAACAGGCATATGTGATGCTTGTTACAAGTTAAGAAGGAGTTTATGGAACAAAATATTGCACTAAGGCCATTAGGAAAATTAATGAATCTGATTGAGAGTTCGGGTTATCAGTTGGAATATCAATACGAAGATTTGGTATTTGTAAACCATACGGCATTTTTATTTCGTTTTGATGAGCATGATTCAAACCTGGTACTGGTTCATTTTAACGAAGATTGTGATCAGGAATCTAAAGCAAACCTAAGTGAGAAATTGGTAAGCTTGGCAGCAACAGAAGATGTAAAGTTGTCCATTTCTACCGATTATCAATTGAAATCAGAAGAAGGAAAAGAAGAAGTTCAAATAATTTTTAAGGAGGAGAGTGATGTATAAGGATTTTTTTGATTTTTATTCGAACAGTGAATTTAAGAAAGACGTTGAAACCATCAAATGGAACCACGATATTGCCATTCCAACCCCAATGGATGAGCTACAGTTTGATGAATGGTTTAGTTGGAACTAGTCTCAAGCTTAGCTTCAAGCCTCAAGTTTCAAACTGTCATTTCGAACGAAGTGAGAAATCTCTTTCAATATGCAAGACAGGACAAGTAACCAGTAACCAGCAACTTGCAACCAGTAACCAGTCTGCTATTTCACTTGCCTGATTTGGTTGAAGTGAATGCCCAAAAGTTTTTCGTAATACCTGATTTGTTTCAGTTCAAAATTGGTAACAATACTCAACGAAATTCCGTCCCTTCCTGCCCGGGCAGTCCTTCCGCTCCGGTGCGTATAATATTCGTCTTTATCGGGTAATTGGTAATGTACCACAAATGCCAGCGCTTCAATATCCAGTCCGCGTGCTGCCAAATCGGTGGCAACCAGTATTTGCAAGCTTTTGTTTTTAAAGGCACGCATCACTTTATCACGTTCTTTTTGCAGTAAATCACCGTGAATGGCATCGCATGCAATATTTCGGGCTTTTAACTGTTTAGCCAGATTTTGGGCAATGCCTTTGGTTTTACAGAATACTACGCCGCGGTATTTATGCTGCGATTTTAAAAACTGAACAAGCACTTGTGTTTTTTCATTCTCATTACAAATAACAAACTGGTGTTCAATGTTTTTATTGATCACATTTTTGCCGCTAACTTCAATTCTATGGGCATCGGGCGAGAGGTGTTGTTCCACCATATTCTGGATACCATCGGGCATCGTTGCTGAAAATAGCCACTTGTTTTTCACCGATGATAAATACCCGAGTATTTCATTCAGTTCCTCCTTAAAACCCATGCTTAGCATTTCGTCGGCTTCATCTAAAACCACCATTTTAACATTGCTCAGATCAACAGCTTCTCGTTTTACCAGGTCGATCAACCTTCCGGGTGTTGCCACAATAATATGGGTAGGTTTTTTCAAGGCATTTATGTGCCATTCAATTTGTTTGCCTCCAAAAACGGCTTCCGTGAAAATTTTTGCAGTGTATTTGGTGTATTTAAAAAATTGCTTGGCTATTTGTTGCCCCAGTTCACGTGTTGGGCATAAAACCAACCCCTGAACAACTTTTTGTTGCGGATCAATTCTATGGAGCATGGGTAAACCATAAGCAGCAGTTTTTCCTGTTCCGGTTTGGGCTTGTCCAACAAGGTCTGTATCTGCTTCCAACAGCAAAGGAATTACCTGTTTTTGAATTTCAGTTGGGGTAACAATATTCAATTCATTTAATCCTTTTACGAAATTCTTTCCGATTCCGAGCTCCTTAAAATTTTCCACAACAGTGTTTTTTAATTTTCCGCAAAAGTAACAATTAAAATTTGTTGTTTAGAATTTTACTTAAGAACCTTAAAAAGTAGCAATAAATTGAGATTAGCTATTAAAAGCAAAAAATAGAACCGGTCCTTTTAAAATCTCAAAAGAAGGAACGGTTATTTAAGGATATAACTAAGTGCTTAATTTATAAAATAGTAATCCCCTCAGGCGCATCAATTTTTGTTTCTATTTCACCATTCGGAAGTTTTGTATGCTTTACTTTAACAACACCAAAGGGGTGGGGAAGCTTCCTTCCGCCCAATCAAGATTGCCGAGATGAGGATCTATTTTGCTTTCATAAGATGAGTAATTTAGTTGGAGAACTAAATTTAGGCACTATTTTTCAGAAACAAAATAAAGCGGGATACAATTGTTATTTCCTGTTATTATTTTTACTTTTAGACAAATTGTTTGAAACCCGGCTGCACATAGAAAAAGCGACTCAGAAAAGAACTGCTACCCCCGGATTTTTTAAGCAAAACATATATTTAACTTAATTAAACTCCAGAGCTAATGGTTTGTAAATAATATTAATACAGATTGCAAATTCGCGTAGGTATAATATTACATAATACAATAATCAGGGAACTAGTATAAAAAGGAATAATTAATTAAAATATAAGAAATGAAAAAACTATTATTTTTAGGTCTAATTCTTCTTTTTTCATGCAAAAAAAGTGATGATTCAATAGAGAACAGGTTATCTGAATTAACACATTTGTCTGGGCATAATGGAATTTCTTATTCAGAGAGTTATGATAAATGGAGTTATTTAAAAAACCAAAATGGGAACTCTTATGTTTACCAGACAACTTTTTCTTCATGGACAGGTTTTAGTTGCACTACTGAACTGAAAATTATAAATGGTGAGGTAGTATCCAGAATTTATCAAGAGTACCATGTAGACTATCCTAATAATCCACATGAAATAATTGATACATATCTCGAAACAAAAAATGATTTGGGGACTCATGATAAAGGAGCAGCCCCCATGACAATTGACGAGTTATACGCTAGCTGTGCAAGCGATTATTTAGTAGTAGACGAAGAAAACAATAACATATATTTTCAGACAGAAATTAATGGAC
Source organism: Prolixibacteraceae bacterium (assembly GCA_963678235.1). Taxonomy (GTDB): domain Bacteria; phylum Bacteroidota; class Bacteroidia; order Bacteroidales; family Prolixibacteraceae; genus JABMQB01. The sequence continues at coordinate 130,853 of OY782766.1, forward strand.
TAATGACAATTTGTGGGTTTGTTCCAAAAGGATGTGCGGACGATTGTTATAGGGGGATTACTATTAATTCATTTGATTGGATTGAATAATATTCATTAAAAATTCTAGGTTATGTCCAATGCCAAAATATTGCATAGTTTGCAATTACGCGATAGCTGATGCTTGTAAGTGGGATGAGGCTCTATATAAGTTACGCTCAATAATAAATGAAGACCTGCAAATATGAAAAAAAGAATACTGGTCTATAGCTTCTTGGCTTCATTAACAATGTCGTGTAATTCGGTTTATCACCCAATGACAACCGACGTTCCCTTAATCAGTGAAAAGAACGATTTAAGAGTGGATGCCGGAATTTCAATTGTTCCTTCAGCCAATGCAACAATCTCATACGGGTTGACCGATAAAATTGCAGTTCAGGGATTTGGGAGTGTTGGGGCAGATGACAAGTACTATGTTCAGGTTGCATCGGGAATATACCGGAATAGGGGAGATAATACTATTTTGGAACTTTATGGTGGGTTCGGCTATGGTTATGGAAATGCCTATAAAGATGCGAATCCGGGCAACTTATTAGGTGATTATCAGCTCTGTTTTGGACAACTTAATTTCGGTAAAATTGCAGGCAGTACATCAAACTTGGAGACAGGGATTGGGCTAAAAGCCGGGTATCTGCATTCAAATTTAACCGATAAAAATTATTACAGCTGGATTTCGGAGACAGGTTCATTTAATTCTTATCACGATAAAAGCATATTAGTTGAGCCAGTTGGATTTATCAGGTTTGGAGGCGAGAAACTAAAGGTTAATGTAAAACTTGGAGGCACATTCATTTACAAATTCACGAACACTGACAGGGAATTGCCATATAATCCTATAAATTTTGGAATCGGATTAAATTATAGATTATGAGCAATATAAAAAGATCAAATTGCAAAACTTCCTAGCCGATAAATAGATTATGAAACGAACAATTTACATATTATTGGGCTGGATTTTGTTGACAAATTTGTCATGTCAACCAAGCTATGTGAACCCAACAGGAACATACGAACTTGAAAGCAAAACAGAGATAATAGGGGACGATACGTATGGATATTTTGGGAATATTCAAGTTGAAAAAATCAGCAAAGACAAAATCGTTATGGCATTTATGATTTGCAAAGGGGCGCCAAGTTATAATTCAGGCTCTTTTGTTGACACTTTAAATTATTACAGGAATCGCTCGATTTATACCATTCCGGATATTGACCCATCTTGTCAGATTAAATTTGATTTTTCGGAGAACGGAGTTGTTGTAAAAGAAAAAGCAGATAATTTTAACTGTGGTTGCGGTTTTGGGCATGCTGTTTTTGCAGATGGATTTTTTAAAAAAGTATCAAGCGCACAGCCAATACTTGAAGACAGTGAATAATGATTAATACAATTCGTAAAATATCGATATTTATACTGTTATTGACTTTTAATTATGAAGCCAGTTGTCAATCCTATTTTGCATTTATTGAAAAAATAAAGAGTTACCAGGATCAGGTAATGCTAAAAGCGGAGCAACCTCCAAAACACTTTTCAATTGATACCACAACATTTAACCTTTCCACCTATTTTGGATTGTTTGATAAATTAGAATTAAAACCAAACCTAAAATTGTACTGCACGTATTGCGATTTTGGGACTTATGGACAACCAGCTTTGTATGTTCGTTATGATTCTTTAATTATTGAAGATTTTATTGAACAACATCTTGACAATTTCTATAAAAGTACCGGATACGATAAGTCGGATATCCCGAAAGATGTAAACGATTTTAGACGTGATGAAATCCTTTTTGGTTTTGCCGAAGATTCTGTAAACAAAGCAAAAAACAATATTATTCCCGACGACAGTAAATTTGGTTACTTACAATTTCTCTATTTTCATTTGTTTGGTGAAAACTTTGCTTTAAAATGGCACTCAAACTATACAAAAGGTAATGTCATATTCTCCGGCAAGGAGATGGAAAGACTATATAACTTTTATAATACATCAGGCGATCTTACAGTTGAAAAGGGTGATCTAAAGAAGCTTAAGAGATTATTGACAAAAAGATTTGGACCTGTCGTAAAAATGACCGATAAAAGTTGCACGATTTCATGGTATGAAAGTTTTTTACATCTGGGTTTTTATAAAAGAACCTACAAAATTGAGCGACAAGCCCCATATAAAATTGAAAAAACAAAAGATTTAAAAATCGCATCGCCCAAAATTGGGCTGGTTTATTAAAATTTTATTGGAATCTAATAACAGGATCTATTAGATTGCTAAATAAACCTCGCACAATTGTTATTTCCTGTATTTATTCCTAATTTTAGGGACATTGTTTGAAACCCGGCTGCACACAGTGAAAGCGATTCAGAAAAAGAACTGCAACCCCCGGATTTCTCTTTTAAATATCAATTGTATTAAATCGCTCTCGCACTATTGTATCGTGTGAGGGGAGAAAAAATAACCTAGATTCAATTTTAAACTATTTCCAAATAAAACAGAATACAAATCTACCCTGCCTCGTTAACTTAAAACTTTAAACATTATGAAAAAATCAGTTTACCTTATCCTTTTGGTTTTTGCACTATTTCAATTGAATGTAAATGGACAACAGTTTGAATTCACTTTGCATTTTGAAGATGCAATGGGAAACAAGGATTCTGTTATTTTAGGTTATGATGACCTGGCGACCCACAATGTTGATACCATGTTTGGGGAGATGGATATTTCAGATCATCCTTACGATTCGGTGTTTGAAGTCAGGGGAGCAGCTTATCAATATCCTTTGGAATGTAATCACTTGAATAATAGGGATCAATTACTATTTGAATCGAAGAAACTTATTACTCAAAACACCTGCGATTTTGGGGCTTCATTTGAAGGGGAGTCTGCCATGGTTACCATAAAATCGAAATATCCCCCGGTTAAAATTACCTGGGATTCAACCTTGTTCAATTCAACGTGCATTAATTCATGCTTGGTAGATTGGATGCCGGGAGGTTGGTTCGATGCTTGTTGTTGTAATGGGGCCTGGGGACCTTTTCTGCTAAGTTCTACGTCTTCCTATGAATTTTCAAGTACCGATTTCCAATTTTTCACCGAAACGGATACAGTTCTTACATTATTTTTTCCTTTGTCAAACAAAAATATTGTTGGGATTCAGGAATTAGACCACGAAGAAAATGAAATTAAGGTTTATCCAAATCCGATGACCGGGAAAGGTGTTGTTGAATTCAATAATCGTGAGCGTAACAATTATTCATTTAAAATTTACGATAGCAGCGGGAAATTAATGATTTGGATGAAAGATATTGTGGAGGATAGGATCGAATTTCAACTTAAGGATTGCAACAATGGGGTCTATTGTTATGAATTGCTAAATATGCAGGACAATAAAGAATATTCAGGTAAATTTGTTTACAAACGAAATTAAAAATTCAATGTTGGCGCGGATTTATTTTAGGTGCCCCAAAAAGCTCAGATTTAAATCTAAACTTGGGAATAGATTAGAGAGTTTTATTTGGTAAGTCCATTATACAAGAAATAGTAGCCATGAAACAAAAAACATTGATCGTATTTGGTACCAGAAAAGGAACCACAACAGAAACTTGCCAGGTAATTGCGCAGGTGCTGAAGGATGAATTTTTGCACGATGTGGAGGTTGTAAACATTAAATCTTTTTCGAACATAAAAAAACGTTTGGATGACTTTGATAACCTGGTTATTGGTACATCCATAGTTTCGGGGCGATGGGTAAGCAAATGCCTCAGGGTGCTAAAGTCGCTCCGGAAGGCAAATCAACGTTTAATAGTTGTTATTACTGCTGGCGGAACGATGAATAAGGTAAAAAAATACGGGATTACGAAAGAAGAGGCAATCAACGAAGGGATTGAAAAGTACATTCAAAAATACACTAATCAATACAAAATTGATTTGTTTGACAAGATGGTGTTTGGTGGCAAAGTGCGCAGGAAAGGTGAGTTTCATTATGATAATTGGAATGAAGAGGATATCATAGCCTGGACCAGGCAACTTGGGCATCACATCCACAAGAATGGCTTCTAATTTGGTAGAATGCAACTTGAAGGTCCTGTCCGAAAATAAATTGTCAAATAGTGATAAATTTTTCTTAAATTAGGTTACTGTATTTTATTTGTTTTCCTCAGTCATGCAATAATGAAGTATTCAATTCATTTAGACCACACCCTAAAAATAATCCGTTACCGGCATTCAGGGTTAATTTATGCCAAAGAAATAGAAGATGCCTGGGCCAAATTTCTGGCAATGTCGGAGTTCACACAACTACACTATAATTTACTTTCTGATTATCGTGGCGGAACATTTAAAATGCAGTTGGAGGATATTTCAATGATTATTGACTATATGAAAGCCATTGAACCCATCGTTAAGGGAAAGAAACAGGCACTTATTGTTGACGACCCATATTCGGTGGCAGGCTCCATGCTTTTCGAAAATAAGGTGTATAGGGAAGTGGGCTTTATTGTAAAAGTATTTTCAACCGAAGAAGCAGCCCTGAGATGGTTGCAATATTGATTGTCGGCTTTTGTTCATTTACAACTGATGCTTTTGGGTAAAAGTCACTCGTTGTTAGTGCTTAACTTTAATTGATGCAGATTCCATTTCCTGACAATATTTATTAAACATAGTCGTTATTTTTTTGCTCAACGCAACCTTTAGCAGTACGCTGCATCCATAAATAAAAACCAAAAATTATGAACCTAAAAAATGTAACCACCATCCTTTTTATCTTAGCAAGTTTTTTAATAGTCAGTTGCGAGAAAGAAACGATTGAAGAACCAGTTTTTAATTTGGAACAAGCCGATCAGATTGCGGATGAAGATTATGCAATTTATTCTTATGTTGTTAATGAAATTTATCACCAACAGAATTATGTGGTGAAACAAAAATCAATCACAGAGGTTTCAATACATGTTGAACGTGAAAATTCTAATTTTATCGCATCCCTAAACGAAAACTATCCTGATTTTGACCAAACCTTATTAACTGTTATGAACTCGGTTAATAGTTCAACTGTGTTATTCGCGGATAATTTTACAAGTGAAAGCAATCAAATTAAGGTCGTATCCAACGAGGAGGTTTCCTATATTTTTTCAAAGGGAAACGAAGATAATGATGATGATTTAAATGGAGGCTGGTATGCCTTTTATGAGAAGTATGAAGATGTAAGTGGAATTTTACAATTTACAAGGATTGCTTATAATGAAGATAGGACTCAAGCTTATTTAGAGTTTGTGAATTCTTATGCCAGTTTGGGTGCTGATGCCAATATGGTTTATTTGGTAAAAGAAAATAATAGCTGGATTATTAAGGAAAGGTTTGTACCTTGGGTTTCCTAATATAATTCGTAAGCAAAAAATGAAAAACCGTCAACGCCAAGAGAAAAAATTCTGGGATAAGTTTGCCAGGAGGTATGATTCGTATATGAAACGAACCCTGGATGCTACCTATGTGAGCCTCCTGAAAAATATGAAAGAAGATTTAAAAAGTAGTCACAAAGTTTTGGAAATTGGTGCCGGAACCGGACTGGTTACTTTTGCAATTTGTTCGAAGGTAGAATCCATCACTGCAACCGATATTTCGCCTGAAATGATCGAAGTTGCCAAACAAAAACAAACGGAACAAGGAATTAACAATATTGATTTTCAGGTGCAGGATTCATACCAACTTAATTTCCCTGATAAGTCATATGATGTGGTGATTGCTACCAATGTTTTGCACCTGCTTTACGAGCCCGACAGGGCATTTCAGGAAGTAAGAAGGTTGTTAAAAGACAATGGGATTTTTATAGCCCCTACTTTTTGTATGGGGGAAACCAAAAAAGACATACTATTTGCGAAATTTGCCGGATTAGTTGGTGGTTTTAAAATTATAAACCGATGGAGCCTAAAGGGCTTTGAGCAGCAAATAATTCAAAACGGTTTTGGTATTCAAAAAAATGAACTGATTAAAGGGCGTTTCCCTCTGGCATATTTAGTTGGGGAAAAGAAAAATGCCTAAGTTTTCATATTCCAGAATTATAAGGTTTTTTGTGGTGGGAATAAAAAAAGTTGGAGGAAATAATTACGTTAAACGCATTCCCCCAACTTAAAAAAAGAAACTCATCTTTTATGAGCACTCAAATTTTTTCAATTTATTTTGTGAATTACACAAATAATTCTTCCGATTTAACGGTTGAAATATTCTCTCAAAAAGTTATTTATATGTAATGATTGCATTGTTTATTGCTTGTTAAAACGAAACTTCGATTCCGGCATTCAACCAAACTTCATTGTCGGCGTTAATTCTTGAATCCGGCGAAACCTGATAGTTTAGCCTTGCCTGTAAAGCCAGGGTTTTGTTTAATTGATAGCTCCAGTTATTGGTAAAAACAAACGCCCCCCAGGTATGAAAGTTACGAACTTTGTCAAAGTATATGGCTATGAAATTAAATCCATATTCAAGTTTATCATTGATGGAATTATCATATTTCAATCCGAAATTAAACACACAGCCTTTGGTAAAATAGGCATCTCCGGCCGGCATAATATGATACATATCGATACTTGGTACGAGGTAAGATTTAGAAAGGGGAACTAGTTTCTCAAAAGATACTCCCATATTAAGTTTCCAAAGTTGTTTTAATCCTAAGGGCTCAATCCAAGGGGCTAAAGGATCTTCCGAGTTCGGATAAGGTGTATATGAGTACTGGTGGTTATTGGGCGCAAAACTGTAACAAATAAAACCGTGAAAATTAAATTGAAACGTTTGCCCGATCAATTTATCTTCATTGTAACGAAAACTAAACTCAATCAGATCGTTTAGTTTCATGGACCGATCAATTGGGAATGATCCCCAGGACAATAGCTCAAAACCAGTTTGGAATAGGTCAAAGAATATTAAAGGGCGGTGTACAGGTTTATTGTTATTAATATCGAATCCGTTGCTAAGCGACTGCGAGCCAAATTCCATACGTGCCAATCCGGATAGTACTGCTGGTTCAGTGTCTCCTTTTTCAATGGAGTAGCTGGTTGTAAATATGCATATTATTGCAAGAAATAATATAAAATATTTCATGGTATATAGTTGGTAATAAGTTAGTTGAAGATGGTATTTTGTTGGTTTGCGTCAGTTGTTTTGTGAAGAATAAGCAGGCAGAACAAATAAAATTTCGTTATTCCGCCATCATTGACTTATTCTTAGACACCTACCATTAATTTAAAATCTCATTTTTCTATTGTTCTTCTGTTTTAATAAAATTACATTGTATAGGAGTATTGTACTCTCTAGCACATTTTTCAACGTATGCGCTAAAGCTTTCCTTATTGTTATAAACAACACCTTCCGACCAACCGGCAAGCATCATGTATTCGTAGCTATGGTTTGCATCGGGTTCAATCCTAAAGGCATGGTTTCCATTAAATTCATCAATAAATTGATATTTAGGATTGTATTTGTCTTTAACCACTAATCCAACACCAATAAATGGGATTTGCCAAATATCGCGGTCATCAATGTTTTCAGGATCTTTTATATTTTCGGGACCGGAAGAAATGAGCATACCTCCTTTTTGGACAAAATTATCTTCCCTAGGTTTTTTTCGGACTCCACATCCCATTAAAACCCCGGCTTGTTTTGGGGCGAATGTGGTATATGTTACCTTTGATGTGCAATAACTTTGACCAGCATATGCAGTATAATACTGGTTGTATTCATAAAAACCATTTCCCGAGTTCCAGTTCATGGTTTTAATACGTATTGTTGACCTTAAGGGGCCATTGCAAATAACTTCGTAAGCATAACGTGTATCTGAGATTTGCCCTGCGTTCCACATCGTTGTAGGAACCTTTTCATAATGTACAGGGGTAAACCGTGGGCGGCTGCTTATTTCCGGTTTGTCTTTGAATTCGAACAAACAAACGGCACCACCTCCAAAACTGACATCCACACTTTGAATATCGCTGCCAAAATCTTCATTCTCATAAGCAACACCATAACCATCCAGGTTTTTCATATACAATTGGTTAGACATTAAAACGGGTTTACGTTTCCCGAAAACATCCACGCAATTGGCAAACCATATTTTCCATCCTATGTTTTCGCTTTCCCAGAAAGGCATTTGATGGCGGCAATAACTTCCAATATTTGCGTGCGTACGGTGTGGGTTCCATCCCCGGATATTTTCTCCAATATATATATAAATGGTTCTTTTTTCCTTGGCTTTTAAGTTCAATTGAAAAAACAATTCGTCCCAAATACCGTCCTTGTCTAAATCGTCCAACTGATGGAATATGGCATGTCCATTACTTTCCTCTTTTAGTTGATGTCCCCCCTGGCGGTCTAATAACTCAGCCGATGGAGCGGGCGATGGTTCAAGCAACGGATCAACAATAGTTATCCACATTTCGTGAATATCTGGCATCGGAAAATCTTCTCGTGGGATTACCACCGGGCTGTTTTCCCTGTCAAAATCAAGTGTGTTTTCGATGGTATATTTTAAGCGTATTTTCGGTTCGAAATTGCCCTGGGTGTACCATTTCCCTGTTTGGGCAAAGGCGCTAACAGATATAGCCAGAAATGTAAGGTATAAGATTGTTTTTTTCATTGGAAATCGATTTAATTTTCTTCTTGTGAATTTACAAATTCTATAAGTTTTGACATATTAATTACATATTGCCACGTAGTAATTCCCCTTTGGTCTTCTCCCAATCTGTATGGCGAAGTATCGTATTTATCGCCCACCTGGGTGCAACGATAATCACCCTCCGTTGGTTTTGCAGGACCATCCCCAATAAATGGATTGGAATTGGCATAAACACCTTCCCAAAAGTCTTTTTTAACAAGTTCTGAAATAATCCGCTCAATTTCCTGTTCATTAGTTTTAAATTTCCTTCGGGGCAAATAGTTTTCAAGTGAAGGTTTTGTGTTTAGAGGTGATTTTTTCAGCAGTTCATCTTTCGGTATTTTTTTCAAAGATTCAAAACGATCTTCCAAAATAGAAACATTCAAAGCCCTCATCGAGAATGTTGGCATCCACTGGTATTCAGGATTGTAATCGGAATAATATTCTCCGTTGGTAGCGTTTGAGCCACCTCGGTGCACATAAACAGCTTTGTTGGTTCCAACTTCGGTACACGAAGGATATAATTTTTGTCCTGGTGCCAGGTTTCGCGGGTAATATTTTGTCATTTCATCCGAAAGGGCAATGGATTTTAAAAAATCAATGGCGGGAGGAATGGCGTCCATAAATTTTTGTTCACCAGTGATTTCATAATAATCCATTAACATGTTAATGCATGAATAGGTAGCGTTTGAATAAAGCCCTTCGGGTTCATAAGTCCGGGCACCAGCAGGTTTCATATCCGTGGTAAATTGCCACGACCAACCTGCCTGCGGGGCTTTTTGTTGTAATTGCAAAATGCAGTCCATTGCCCGGTTAATTGGTTCTAAAAACCTTTCTTCCTTTAACACAAGGTAGCACATCAATAAAAAGCGGACATTGTTTCTATGCACATCGTCGTTTAGTGTAATAAATGAACTGTAATCAGGGCGGTTGTTTTTCGAATAGTCGAATTTTAGGGGGTAGCGTTGGGGCCAACCTCCTGAAGGATATTGGCTCTCCAACACAAACTGGATGGCACTTTCCAGGGCATGTTTCAATTTTGGTTTAGGTTTTTGGTTGTACATGCGCAATAGAAACAAAGCAGGTCCGTATGTTGCTTCATCGTCGAACGTTGCATTGCCATAATAATGCTGGAATTCTTCTAACCTCCAGCCATTTTTTCCAATGGTTTCATACCAGTCTTTTAATGATTCCTCTCCGTCAAAATCAATAATATAGTTCCACCCACCACAAGGCAGTTGTCCTGCAATTAATGCATCTGCCACTTTTTCTGCAGCTTTATAATAATATTCATCGCCTGTTGCAAAATAGGCTTCCATAAATACGTTTCCCATGGTTGGTGTTCCCGGTGCCTGTGTCCAAATCATGCTTGGTTTTGCTTCCATTTCACCCCAACTTCGTGATAAATCGGGTGTGTAATTCCAAACATATCCACCCTTATAACTTACTTTTTCTACCATAAAAGTGCTTGCCTTTTTCATGGTGGAAATAGCCTCTTGTAATTGTTTATTTTGGGGTTTGTTGGCGCATGCCTGAAAGACCAGGACAAGTACCAAAAGAGAGATTATATATCTAGCTGGTTTCATAATGTAGTTGTTAATTTTTACAAAGGTATATGTAAAATATACCTTGATTATGGTTCATTTTTGCTATTTTGTGTCAAATATTAGCATTTTCCTATGAAACCTTTGTTAATTTCATCCAATACAACCTTTGAAAAGGCAATCGATTGCAAAAATGAAAGCATTCCATATTTTTACAATCCATTGCATTATCATCGCGAAATTGAACTGACTTTTGTACAAAAAGGATTTGGACAACGCATTATCGGTGACTCCATCGAAAATTTTTCGGAAGGGGATTTGGTGATGGTCGGAAGTAACCTTCCGCATATTTGGAAAAGTGCACCTTGCTTTTACGAACCGGATAGTACTTTGGAGACAAAAGCAGTGGTCATAAAATTCAGGCAGGATTTTGCCGGGGATATTATGGATGCTAAAGAAATGTTCAACATTAAACATTTGCTCTATAAAACATTGGACCGAGGAATAAAGATAACGGGTAGATTAAAAGAACTTATTACTTCGAAGGTTCAGGAATTTCCATTGAAGCAAGGATCAACTCAAATCATTGGTTTGCTTGATATTTTGGACAATATCACAACTTCGGATGAGATTGCTTTATTATCCAGCCCGGCATATATGGCTGCCATGGAAAAAATAAAAAACGTTGATCCACGTATTAATTTGGTGGTGGAATATATGTTTAAAAATTTTAATCGAAGCATAAGCCTTGACGATCTTTCTGGACTTATCCATATGAATAAAAATGCATTTTGTCGTTTTTTTAAGGCGGGTACCGGTAAAACTGTTGGGAATTATTTATTGGAGATTCGCATTAAAAATGCCTGTCAGAAATTAACAACCACTAATGAAAGTATCGAATTTATTAGCAGCGAAGTTGGGTATGGAAATTATTCCAATTTTAATAAGGCGTTCCATAAAATTACCCAAATGAGCCCTTTAATGTACCGAAAAGCTAATAGGAAGGTATTAGGGACGTAAAAAGCTGCACTCCTTTAGCGATAAGCTTCAAGTCTCCAAATGTAAAATGAGCTTAATTGAACACTTTTTTGGCTTCATTTGTTTGGCTATTAATTCACTAAATAAACAAACAATGGAAGCAATCGAAGTAAATTATTGGGCAATTGGAGCAGGGGCAGTCTTTTCAATGGTGCTTGGCGCAATTTGGTACGGACCTATTTTTGGTAAAAAATGGATGGAAATAATTGGGGTTGACCCAAGTAATTTGGAAAACCGCAAGAAAATGCAGAAATCGGCCGGACCCTTATATTTTGTTCAGTTTATTTTGACCCTTTTCCAGGTTTTGGTTCTGGCACACTTAATTGCCGATACCCAACGCGTGGGTGGTTTGGAAAGGTCGTTATGGATTTGGGCTGCGTTTATCATCCCAACCCTTGCTGGGGCTGTTATGTGGACCAACCAGTCGGGAAAACTAAAGTGGTCACGTTTTTTGATCCAGGGAGGCTACCAGTTGATCCTATTTATTGTTTTTGGCTTGCTTCTTCAGTTTTGGAAATAATATTAATGTGTCATCTCGAATCCCGAAGGGTGAGAGATCTCAACGCATATAGGGATTTCTCCTCACTCATTCGTCGAAATGACAATGTAGTTATGATTTAAAAAATTAAAAATATGAAATTAGGTGCTTTTTCTACAAGTTTAAGTGTGAAGGATATTCACGCTTCCAAACAGTTTTATGAGAATCTTGGGTTTTCAGTTTTTGCGGGCGATATAGAACAGAATTGGTTGATTATGAAAAATGGCAATGCATTGATTGGCCTTTTTCAGGGCATGTTTGAAAATAATATCCTGACCTTTAATCCGGGCTGGGATGAAAATGCACAGTTGCTCGAAGAGTATGATGATGTACGGACAATTCAAAAAGAACTTAAAAACAAAGGTGTAAAGTTCGAAAGGGAAGCAGATGAAACCACCTCGGGACCTGCAAGCCTGGTTTTTTTCGACCCGGATGGAAATACAATCCTGATAGACCAGCATGTATAGCTAAATCATTCATATTAGGCGATTTAAACAAATGTTCTGTAAGAATTTTCCAGGGCGAAATTGTGCATTTCATGAACTTTTTGTCTAACTTGTATGGAAAATTATCGCCATGAACCAAGAATTGATTTGGAAAAAGGAATATGAAATAGGTAATTTTGAAATTGACAATGAACATAAGATCTTCCTAAAGATCATCCGAAAAATTGATCACGCATTCACCGAAAAGCAGCCAAAAGATTATGTTCTGTCTTTATTACGGGAATTGTATAAATATGCTGACTTTCATTTTATTAGTGAAGAAAACTTAATGAAATTAGCACATTATCCGGATTATGCCACCCATAAAGAAGAACATGATAAACTCCTCACCGGATTAAGTGAGAAAATAGGATTTTTTGATGTACAATATATTAATGCTAAAAAGTTTATAGAATTTCTGGTGGACTGGTTTTTAAACCATACAGCCAAAGTTGATACTAAATTGGGAGCGTTTTTAGAAGCAGAAAGTTAAACGCAAAGATTATTTGTCTTTTGGTTTTTAATGATATTGTTCAACATAAAATACCTGGCAACTTTGTTTTATACTGCAAAAACATCTATTTTTAAAAAGATGTTTGGACTCCGGATGCACACAGAAAGCAAAATCAGATAACGGAACTGTACCCCTGGATTTCAATAATTTACCTTATTGTTACAAATAAATCATTTATATCGTTTTTGTCATCAATTAAATTTCATGGCATAGCATTGAAAAATGGGGAATTGTAAATCAAAAAAAATTAAATTCTTGAAAAGAAATGTGATTCATAGTATTATTCTTCTCATGTTTTTATTTAGTGTAGGGTCGTTAAGTCAATGTCATAAAAATGACGATGAATTTTCAGATTTTACATTTCCTGAAATTTCTGAAATTGATTCAGGTGTATATGAAGAAATAAAAAATACTTGTGAAGAGTATTGGGACCTTAACAATATGATTGATTCAACATTTGAAGTAACCGTGGATTTTGATGAATTTATTGTAAAGTGTGAAGGTTATATCGATGATATACTCTATGTATTTTATCTTCGGGTTGACAAAGATGGCAAATGGATAAATGGTTGGAGGTCTCCTAAAGAGCATTAAATTTAACTATGAAAAGTTTCTGGGAATCTATTGACAGAGAGCGTAGTGAATTATAAATTTTGGAATGAATAACTATGCCCCAGCGAAAATTTGATTATTACTTCAACACGAAAAGGGATGAAGTAATTGATATATTAAAAGCCTTGCCGAAAATATTTTAGGGTGAATTCAGAGCTGTTTTTAAAATATTGCTGAGTGTTTGTCATCAATTAAACGGCATGGCAAAACAAATATCAAGAGGGAAAATGAAACATTTAATTTTTATTGTTGCTTTAATGTCTTTTGTAGCTTGTAGGGAAAAAGATATTGAAAAAAGTTTTTTTAATGCCGCAAGGCTGGATGAACTGCATATAGAGAATTTATCCGATTTTTTTGGCTCAGGAGACCCGGTTACTGATTCGGGTCCTTTTAATAGTTATTCCGCTTATGGTGATGGGCTTGGGTATGAAAATGATGGGAAGCATATTTTTGTTTCTGTTTTTGAGTCGAAAGATAAGGCGCTTGAGGCTATGGAACGAAGGATAAGTACTGTATCATGTATTATTGAAACAGGAACAGGTGATGATTTAGAGCATCCTTGGTGGTATTCAGATTGCGTTGCAATTTTTATTTTCAAAAATCAATTGAATACCATTATTGAAGTAAGGATAGCCCAAGGTAGCTTTGAGGAAAGAAAGGACTTGATGGTTCAAACCACCAAAGAAATAATAGATAGGATTATGGATTTGAGCGAGTAATCAAGTTTCAATAAAATTATATACTATCATGATTCAACTTTTAACCACTCAATCATTCAATCACTCAATCATTCAGTAAATCAATCACTCAATCATTCAGTAATTCAATCTTTGTTTTAAGCTGTTTTCCGGTATTTCCAAATGGCGAGGCTAATAAAAAATATGCCTAAGCCTAAGAGGGAGAAAAACTCTGTTAACAAGTCGAAAAATCCTGAGCCTTTGAGTACTACCATTCGCATGATACGCATAAAATAGTAGATTGGATTTACCCTGTCAGCCATTTGTGCCCAGTGGGGCATACTTTCCACAGGAGTAAAAATACCACCCATAAGTATAAAGAGCATCATAAAGAAAAAGCTGATGTACATAACCTGTTGTTGGGTGTTTGAAACCGTGGATATAAATAGCCCCAGTCCTAAAACGCTGATCAGGTATAGTCCGGCAAAACCAAAAAGGAGTGGAATGCTGCCCACAATTGGCAGGTCGAAAACAATCCTTGCAATGATTAAGCCCAGTGCCAAATCGAAAAGGGCGATTACCCAGAAGGGCACAAGTTTGCCAATTATAAACTGGTATTTTTTAATAGGGGTAACGTTTAACTGTTCAATGGTTCCTATTTCTTTTTCACGAACCAGGTTCATCCCCGAGAGGAACATCCCGATAATAGTTACCAATACCGCTAAAATACCGGGAGCCATGTACCATTTGTAATCCAACTCTTTATTAAACCAGTAATTTTCGGTGATATCAACCGAAACCGGCGGGGTAAATTCGGCAATTCCTTTCCAGTTGGCAACCAGGTTTTTGTTAAAATCCGCAATAATAGCATTACAATAACCGAAGGTAAGTTGTGCGGCATTTCCATCAATTGCATTGATGAGTAATTGGACTCCCACTTTGTTTTCGCGCATTAAATCCCGTTCAAAGTCATTGGGAATAATCATAACAATATCCGCATCATCGGTTTTTAAATCATTTTCTGCCAAGCGTACCGAGAAAGTGGTTTTGTTAAGGTGATAAAACGGGATTCCGTCAAATTTGGAAACAAGCTGGCGTGAACTTTCAGATAGATCGTTGTCAACCACCACCATATCGATTTTTTGCAGGTTTAAATTGGCTGCAAATACCAGAATGAGCATTTGCAAAATCGGAATCACAAAAATCATGGGCAACATGGTTTTGTTCCGAAAAATCTGCTTAAATTCTTTTTGTAGGATGTATTTTATTGTTTTCATATTTTAGCTGCGAGGTATTAGTTACGAGATACGAGATTATTTATCAATTGATTTTTTTAATCCAAATATCATTTTCTGAATTTCGTCTAATATCAAATTGGATATTTCGAAATCTTTATTTGGCAAATAGTTTATTATAATCGTTAAAACCACCTCCTTCGGGGGTGGTCATGTTTAATTGGCTAAGCCTAAAAATTATTTAACTTCGTTACATGAGTAATTTTAAGAAATTGAATCATGTAATTTATAGGTGTACTTACCATGTTGTATGGACACCCAAGTATCGATTTCGCGTTCTTGAAGGTCTTGTCAAGGAACTGCTTCAGCATGACATCCCGATGTTGTTGGAATGGAAATCCTGTGAAATGATGGAGATGAATATTCAAAAAGATCATATTCATCTGATTGTCAGTGTTCCACCCAAGATTTCAATATCGCAACTAATGGGGATATTGAAAGGCAAAACCGCCATTAAGATTTTCAAAAGTTATCCTCAATTGCGAACAAAACCATATTGGGGCAATCACTTTTGGTCCAAAGGATATTGTGTTGACACAATCGGTCTTGACGAAGATAAGATCAAGAAATACGTGAAATATCAAGAAGATCAAGAACGTCTCGAAGAGCAACATCGGCTCAACTTTGGCCCCTTATAGGGGCTTTCTTATAAGTCCACCTTCTTTGAGGGTGGATTCTTTAATTCTTTTGAAATAATTAATTGTGTTTCTAGTTCATATGCTGATCCTAATGCGATATTCAAAAAATGTGTCATTTCTTTTTTTGAACCACGTCCTGAGCCTTCTGCAATGTTAGAAGGAATGGATATGGCACATCGTCTAATTTGGCTCGTTAGCCCAAACTGTTCTTCAGTTGGGAATGTCTTTGTATTTTGATAAATTACTTTCACCAGTTCCATACTCTTTTGCCAAACAATTAGTTTCTTAAAATCTTTCATTGTGCATTATTTTAGGTTAAACATTCCAATCTACTCGCAACGTAACTCGTAACTCGTAACTATTTGCTAGCTACTCTAATCTTATCTTAAATTTCTTCACACTTACGGCGATAAAAAATACCATCATTCCGGTAAGGATTGCAGTTTCTTTCCAAATAAAGATGAAACCCGAACCTTTCAGCATAATATCCCTTAAAATTTGTATAAACCAACGTGCCGGCATAATCGTACTCAGGTATTGTAACGGAATTGGCATATTGTCAATCTGAAATATAAACCCGGATAGCAGAATTGTAGGAAGCATTAATGCAATCATGGAAATAAACATGGCTACCATTTGGTTTTTAGCGGCCGTTGAAATCAAAATTCCGAGGCATAAAGCCATCATAATAAACAAAATACTTTCCGCCATTAAAAGGATAGGGCTGCCAATAATAGGAACACCAAAAACAAAGTGCCCGATTAATAGGATCACAATTGCATTCACTATAGATAGAAGCAGGTAGGGCGCGACTTTTCCAAGAATGATATGAATTGGTTTTAGTGGCGAAACCAATAATATTTCCATGGTTCCCATTTCTTTTTCACGGGTAATTGAAATGGAAGTCATCATAGCAGAGATGAGCATCAGGATCATAGCCATAGTTCCGGGAACGAACATGTAAACACTGTTTAGGTTTTCGTTGTAGTACATTCGCAGGTTGGTTTCAATCACATAGGGCATTTTCATTTCAGGATATTCTTTGCGCACAAAATCATTGACGATCCCTTTGGTGTAATTAATTGCAAGCCTGCCCAGGTTCGGATCCGAAGCATCGGCAATAAGTTGCACTTTTGCTTTTCCTTCTTTTATAAAAGCCTCCGAAAATCCGCTTTCAAAAACAATAACTTCTTTTACTTTTCCTTTTCGGAAAATCGCTTCCACATCGTTGGTGCTTTCCAAATATTCTTCCAGAATGAAATAGCCCGATGATAGCAATTTGTTGGTAATCCGTTGGGTTATGTCGTCTTTCGATTGGTCGTAAATCGCAATTTTCACATCGCTGATTTCACTTTTTATTACCGTTCCGAAAATCAATAACTGGGCAATTGGTATTCCAAATAAGATTACCATGGTACGCACATCCCTGAAAATGTGGAAGAATTCTTTTTTTATGAATGATCTTAGTTGAGTCATAATTATTTAGTCCTAAGTCGTAAGATAGTACACAGATCTTATCATTTAAAGCTTCTAGCCATTAGCTCCTAGCTGTTAGCTTATTTCAGTTTTTTCTGGAATCCAGTAATCATTTTCTGAATTTCTCCTAAATTTTCAATTAATATCTCATAATTTTCATCGTTGATAAATTTTAATTCATTTGCAATGATTAGTTGAGTTTCAAGCTCAAAGGCTGAACCTTGAGCAATGTTTAAAAAATGATTTAATTCTTTATCAGTTCCTCTTCCCGATCCTTCAGCTATGTTTGACGGGATAGAAATTGCTGAGCGTCTAATTTGGCTTGTTATACCAAATATTTCTTCTTTAGGGAAATGTCCCGTATTTTTATATATCATTTTCACCATTCGAATACTTTTTTGCCAAACCATCATTTTTTTGAAATCTTTCATTTTAAATATTTAAGGTTAACATTAGTTTTTTAGCTTGAAGCTATAAGCTTGAGGCTTGTAGCTATTTATTAACGTGCAATCTTCACAAATACCTCATCCATGTTTTTTGCTTTGTAGGTGGTTTTTAAATTGTCGGGCGTGTCCAATGCTTCAATTTTTCCTGCATCCATAATTGATACCCGGTTGCAATATTCAGCCTCATCCATATAGTGCGTGGTTACAAAAATGGTGATACCTTCGTTTGCCGCTTCGTAAATAAGATCCCAGAATTTCCTTCGGGTGATGGGATCAACCCCGCCTGTTGGTTCATCGAGAAATACAATTTTTGGGTCGTGCAAAATGGCAATGGAGAATGCCAATTTTTGTTTCCAGCCCAGTGGCAAATCCGAAATTAGTTTATTTTTAGCGGACTCCAGGTCCAGTTTATTCAATAAAGCTTTTTCCTTGCTTTTAATTTGCTTTTTGCTTAAACCGTAAATTCCTCCATAAAAGGTGATGTTTTCAGAAACGGTCAGGTCTTCGTACAAAGAGAATTTCTGGCTCATATATCCAATGTTCTTTTTAACTTTCTCGGTTTCTTTATAGATATCAAATCCGGCAACCTTAATGATGCCAGAGGTAGGGGAGGACAAACCGCATAAAATCCGGATTGCCGTTGTTTTGCCAGCGCCATTTGCACCCAGAAAGCCAAATATTTCACCTTTATACACATCAAAAGTCAAATGGTCGTTGGCATAAAAGTTTCCGTATTTCTTTACCAGGTTTTCTACTGTTATTATTTTTTCAAGCCCCCTTTCCCTTGCGGGTATTTCCCCCAATGGGGGAAAAGTATTATTATGTTCCATGGTTTTATTTTTTCTTTAACTCCTCCCTTTTGGGGAGGTTGGGAGGGGCTTCTCGTTTTTCATAAGTCCCATAAACACATCTTCAATTCCTGGTTCTATTTGTTCGACCACGATGTTCTTATGTTTTTTTTCGTTTAAGAATACTTCTATTTCGGAAACTTCAACATCATTGTCGATGGCGGTGTAATGAATAAACTGTCCAAAAGCATACGCAGATTCTGTTTTGTGGAATGCCCTTAAATCGTTTATCAATCGATATATATCTTCTGCTTTAATCGCTAATATTTTTCGATCGTAACGCCTTACCATTGATTTAGGTGAATCTACATCCAGTATTTTTCCGTCCTGGATAAGGGCGATCCTGTCACATAAATCAGCTTCATCCATATATGGTGTTGAAACCATAATTGTGATGTCTTTTTCCTGAAGGTTTTTGAGCATTTCCCAAAATTCTTTTCTCGATACGGCATCTACACCAGTGGTTGGTTCATCTAAAATCAATACCTCGGGTTTGTGTATTAGAGCGCACGATAAGGCAAGTTTTTGTTTCATTCCGCCCGATAATTGACCTGCCAATCGATGTTTGAATGGTTCAATTTGCTTGTAAATATCTTTCACCAAATCGTAGTTTTCTTCGATGCTTGTATTAAAAACCGTAGCAAAAAACTGAAGGTTTTCTTCGACACTTAAATCCTGGTACAACGAAAACCTGCCTGGCATATACCCAACTGCTTTACGGATGCTCTTGTAGTTTTTGACCACATCCATTCCATTCATATTTATGGAACCTTTATCGGGCAAAAGCAAGGTGGTGATTATGCGCATTAAGGTGGTTTTTCCGGCACCATCGGGACCAATGAGCCCAAACAATTCATTTTTAGAAATGGAAAGGGAAATATCGTTGAGCGCCTTTACGTCATTGTACGATTTTGATATGTTGTTAATCGTAAGGCCCCATTCACTTTTGGGTATTTCCCCCAAAGGGGGAAAATCTATTTGTTTATTTGGTTCGTTCATCATAGAATCTATTAAGTGTTCCTCCCCTATGGGGAGGTTAGGTGGGGCTTTTTATAATTTTATTTCCCCGGGCATACCTATTTTTAGCTTGCCATCGTTCTTTACCTTCACTTTTACGGCATAAACCAGTTTTACGCGCTCTTCTTTTGTTTGGATAATTTTAGGCGTGAATTCTGCTTCTGAAGAAATCCAGGAAACATTCCCTTTAAGGGTTTGGTTCGAATCTTTATCGGCATCAATAATAACATCTACCTCTTGCCCGATTTTTACCGATGGAAGCATTGCCCCACTTATGTATACTTTCAGGGTAAGTTCGCTTAGGTCAACAACTTTAAAAATCGCTTTCCCCGGCATTATCAATTCACCCTCTTCGGCATAAGTGTTTAAAATAGTCCCACTTATGGGGCTACTAATAAATGACTTGTGAAGTTTTTCGACAGCGATGTCTAATTGTGAATTTAACACTGTCAATTCTTTGTTAATCAAGGTAAATTGTGTTTTGGTACTTGCTATTTGCTTCTCGATCACACTAATTTGCCCATTAATATTGTCCAGTTTTTGTTGGGTTGAAGCACCATCTGCAATTAATCGTTCAATTCTATTTTTTTCAACTTCCAATACCTTTTTCTGTTCTTCAAATATGGAAATTTGTGAAAGAATATTTGATTTCTTTGCCTTGACCGATTCGCTTTTTGCCTTTATTTGGGCAATAGATAAAACAGCTTGGGTGGTATCAATTACAACGCAGGTTTCCCCTTTTTTAATTGTTTGCCCTTCCTCAAGTTTAAGTTCAAGTATTTTTCCTGCAATTTCAGCCGATACTATTGTCGATTCAGATTCAAAATTGCCATAAGCGTCTGATTGATTTTCTGTGTTTTTACAGGAAATCAAAACAAGTGTTACGAGTGCGATTGATAGTAAATATTTCATGTGTTTAAAATTTTTTGATTCAGGAACTCACATAAATTTTAATCATCCTTTTGTGTGAATTTGGTAGGATGAAAATTCATGTTCGTTTCATTTTAAAGTCCTTTTAGTATTTGATAATTTGTTTTGGCTTCCATCAATTGAATTTTATGTGTTTCTAGTTTTATTTTGGCGATGGTTTCGGCTTGCATATCCTGTAAATAGTCGGTTGAGGTAATATTCCCATTTGCAAGTTTCGATGCAGAGCTGGCGGTTATTTTTTTCCGGAGTTCTAGGATTTGCTGGTCGGAGAGGATCAAAGCCTTGATTTTTTTTATGGCTAATTCCTGTTGTTCCAAAAGAATGGACAGGTTTTGAAGAAAAACCTCTTCTTGTGTTTGTATAAATTCTTTTTGAAGTTCCAGCAATTGTTTGTCCCTTTTGCTTTTTTTCCAGTCGGAAACTTTCCAATTGAGGCCAATCCCGACCAGATAATAAGGGTCGAAATCATCGCTTAACATGTTTAATCCTGGTTTGCCGTACCCGGCTTGTCCAAATCCAAATACCTTTGGTTTTCTGGTTTTATCCAGCAGTTCCGATTGCACATCCAGCAGTTCCGATTGACTATTGAATAATTCAAGTTCCGGGCGGTTTAAGTCGTTGTTTAATGCCAGTTCTGTATCTTTAAGAACAAAATTCTCGGCTGAATTTATTTCTTTTCCGGTAAGAATGGAAAGCACCTTTAAGGAAGCCTCCATACCAGTTTCCATTTCCGTGATATTCTGTTTTAGCCCAATAATCTCGGCGGTAATTATATCCAGGTTATATGGCTCCAATATTCCGTTTTTAATGCCTGATTCAATGACCTTTGCCTTTTCATTGAGAGTAGAAATCTGGGTTTCAATGACTTGTTTGTTGTTTTTTGTGAACATCACGGAATACCAAAGTTTGCTTATTTTCTCGTTTAATTGATAAAGGTCCGTCTCAACCGAATTTAAGTTTTTGCTTAAAACGGCATTCTCTAGCTCTTTTTGTGCTGCTGTTAATCCTCCATCCCAAATCGTTTGTTTAAAGTCCAAATATAATTTATATTGTGTTTTTGAAACTTCCGGTATGGCTATTCCCGGAATACTAATTGGTACGTTGGTAACTTCAGATTGGTGGCTTGCCTGTCCATTTAGGTTAATGCCGGGCAAATAGTTTGTATGGATGTTTTCGAGATTAAGAGTAGAAACTTTTTCCCATAAATCCATATTTTTTATAACCGGATAGTTTTGCCGTGCCCAGTTTTGACAATCTTCTAAGGACACCTTTTCTGCTGCAAAGAGCTGAAAAGGAATGATGAATAAGATAATTAATTGTTTCATTTGTTTATCATTATCGAGTTTAAGACAAATTCTTTCACTGTTTTTTTCCTATCCTTCAAAAAATTATTGTAGGCTTTTTTATCGCCATTGAAAAACATGATCGTTAAAAGTGGTTTTGCCGCAAAAGGAAATATGCTTAAGCCCAGAATATTGGCCATTAGGTCGGCAGGATTCATTTTTTTTATATTACCAGCTTTCATTTCATTTTCAAACATTTGAAATATTTCACGAGGATTAATTCCTTGCTTGTTGATCGATGACAGAACTTCATGAGAGTTTAATTCTGGTTGGCTAATTGCCTTGGCAAGTGATTGAGGGTCTCTATTAATTTCTTTTAATATAAAATTGGGCAGGTATGGATTATTTGTCAATAAATCAATGTATTGGTCAATGAACATCCCTATCTTAATTTCTATAGGACGGTGAGATAACATTAGCCTGGAAATATTTGGGAAAGCACTAGCAAATATTTTTCTGAAAATGGCTTCAAACAGTTTTTGTTTAGACCTGAAATAATAGTGCAGTAACGATTTGTTAATGCCTGCTTCATCTGCAATTTCCTGCATTCTGGCTCCATCCATGCCTTTTTTTATGAATACTGCATGAGCAGCCTCCAAAATTTTTTGTTCTGTATTGTCTTTTTTTATGTTGTCCATTATTGAAATTTAACTAATTGATTTAACCAGCTGGTCAAAAATAGATAAAAATAATATTTGACCAAAAGATTTAACTAAATAATTTAACTATATGGTAAAATATATGGAATATTTCTGCTTAGGCTTGATTTTTGCAACTTGAAAAAATATTTTCTTTATTTTTACCGGACTTTTAAAAATCAATGTCATGAAACCAGTTATTATTATCCTTTTTATACTACTTAGTGCCACAAATATTATTGCTCAGGAAACCTTTGAATCTTATGCGGACAAAGGAAATGCAGCCATTGAAGAAAATAATTTGCAGGAAGCCCTACTTCAGTTTTCAAAAGCAATTGAAATAGGTTCCGATGATACTACAAAGATGAGGTGGTGTGCGACCTTGGCCGGAGTTTGCGCCTATGAATTAAAAGATAACGCAAATGCTCAAAAATTTTATACCATTGCCTTTGATCATAATTCCCAGGATGCAGATGTAATTGATCGTTTGATTGAACTTGCCAAAGAAGCAAAGGATAATGAACAACTTGAGAAAGTTTATTTAGAATGCAAACAGCGCTTCCCTGACCAACAGTCAAGGTACGATTCAAAACTTCTGTATTTCTATTACAATTCAAAATCCTACGAAAAGGCAAAAAGCATGGCCGATGTAATATTGGGCTATAAACCCGGAAATTCAAAAGTATTGTATATGAAAGCCATGGCACTGGCAATGGGGGGGAGCAACAAAGAGGCAAAACTTGTTTTTGAAGAAGTTTTAAGTGCTGAACCTGAAAATGTCAAAGCCATAACACAGCTCGGTTTATTGTATTACCGTGAAGCAACGTCAATTTATGATACTTCTGTAAACAACTATAACAAACTTAAAAACCCGGACAGGGTTGATTACAGTAATTATCGAAAGGAAAAGGTTAAATCGTGGGATTCGTACAACCTGGCAGTGAAATATCTGGATCAAGCCTACAAAATATCACCAAGCAAACAGGTTAAACAAGCTCTTTTTAATGCCTATGAGCGCTTAGAAAAAAAGGAGATGTCTGAAAAATATAAATAAAAGTATTCAGATTTGTTAGATGCAATTGGTAACTCTTTAAAGTTTGTCATACGCATCTTTTTTGTACCTTACAAGCAAAGTAGACTTATTATTTGAAGTGGATATGAAACTATGTTAATAGTAATATTAACAATTAGGCTTTTCACAATTTGTATTATGCAGAAAAGATATTATTATAAATAATATAAGACATCGCAGAGGGCTTGACCCAATTGAAAAAACAAAAAACTAATTATTATGAAAAAGATTATCATCATCATTTTTATACTCATATTTTCATTCCAATTTTCGAATGCCGGAGAACCAGTTTGGGGCGTTGAGATTATTCTGGAAGCACCCATCGAAAGCGACTTGGTTTTTAGGGAAATTACCAACCAGAAAGGACATTTTACATTCTCAAAATTACCGGAAGGAACTTATTATTTGAAGGTTTTAATTGATGAGGAGAAAGAGTTTTTATCGGAAGTAAAAGCATCAAGAAAGCTTTACAAAAAATACAGAAATAGCCTTAAGGCAGCTTATCGTGAGAAGAACAGTTCAATTATTTTTTCAGATGTTGCCGGGTGCCATTTCCTGAAAATATCAAAACTAAAAAATGGGCATGCAGATGGAATGGTTCCGACATTTGGAACCGAGTTTGTAGGGAGTAAAGAGTTAATTACAATCTCAGAAATCACCATCGTGGAAAATAAAGGGAGGGTGGAAGGTAAAATTCAAAAATACCCTTTAAAGAAATACCTCAAAAAAGCTGGTGGTAAGAAATTCCCACTTCCTGTAAAAAGACAGCACGCTGACAGTTAGCTCCTTATTTTATATTTTCCTGTTTCACAATTAATGCATCAATTACAGCTTCCTGGGCATCGATAACTTCTTGCTGTTGCTCTTGCTCAGCTTCATTGGTCAATATATTGGTATTCAGTTTGACTATCTTGTTTTGGCTGTTCTTAATCTTCTTTTTATTCTTCTTTATCTGTCCCCTTGTTTTTTTGTATTCACCTTCATACCCTTTCTTGAGTTCGTTCATTGATTCGTATTCGATCGATTTTTTGGGTATTTTGTACATCTTATCCTTGGTTTCCGAAATTTTCTTTTTGATTTTGCCTAAATCTTCCGTCTTAAATTCGATGTCGCTTCGGAAATCATCAATGTTACTTTCCAGTTTCGCAATATTTTTATGTATATTTTTATTTTTGTTTTCCAGCCCTTTTAATGTGGCGTTTTCTTTTCTCAAAATCTTTTTTTCTTCCTTTATATAGTTATAGTACACAGCCTTGTAGGCTTCAATGCCGAACATTTTGGTATAAAGGGTCAATGAAGTAATAAGATCCTCATTATGATCTTCTTTTGCTATAAAAACTGAGTCTGAGTATCGATAAAAATTATGCACCTCAATACCGTTTTCTTTGATATTGAATTTGCCGTAAATATCAAAGGGAACTTGCGAAACCTGGTCGTGAACAACATTAATGGCAACATACTCATCGTTTTCCCTGATCACTTTTAGGGAAGTTAGGTCGCTTTGTTTTTTATCTTTCGAAAATATATTGGCAATGCTGTTATAGGCATTTTCAAAAGTCCTTGCCCCGCCTTTGGTTAATATTTCGCCAAGCGGTCTGTCGTTTAAGAATTTTTTCCATTCTTTTTCTGCCAGCTCCATATTTGCTTCGGGAATTAAAACTGTGAACGAAGTTTGAACGCCCTGTGACATTTCAACAGGTTCAATCAAAACCTCAATTTTCTCCTGGGAATATGAAATATTGATGATTAGGAAGATTGCGATAGCTACGATAAAATACTTCATGTTTTTGAAAGTTAAATTATAATCGATAATAAATTTAACTAATAATATCTGACTTTCTGCCTGGATTGGAAAATATTAATTGTTTTTCTTTGCAAAAAAAGATTGGTGTAATTATTTGGTAATGAAGAACACATATACAAATAGAATTGTTGAATAGTAATAAATAGATTTAGATGAAAAAAATAAAAAGAATTTTATCGTTTGTTGCGTTTGGTGGCTTTTTTGCCGCATTATTGATTGTTTCTGGTGGCTGTGCACAAAAGGGGGAACCTGCCATAAAAACTGAATTTATGGATGTTAGCATAAAACCGGGAGATGATTTTTTCCGTTACGCAAATGGAAACTGGATTAAAAATACAGAGATTCCCGATGATCGTTCGCGCTATGGATCGTTTGACATAGTTCGGAAAAAAAGAGATGAAGATGTGCGTTCACTTTTAGAAGAGGTCGCTAAAAATACCGATGCTGAGAAAGGGACTATTACCCAAAAAATCAGGGATTTTTATGCGGAAGGAATGGATTCGGCAAAAATTGAAAATGCAGGAATCTCATCTTTACAATCCGAACTCGACTTGATTGGCAATATTAAAACCAAGGACGATTTTCAGGATTTAATTGCACATTTTCATATTCACGGGCTTGATCCATTATTTAATGGAGGAATTGAGCAGGACCTGATGAACAGTAAAATTTACAAATTCTACTTGATGCAGGCGGGCATTGGCCTTCCCGACAGGGATTATTATACCAAAGATGATGAGCGCTCTGAAGAAATTAGGACAGAATATGTGAAGCACGTGGCAAAAATGTTTGAGCTAAAAGGCGATGACGTAGAAACCGCAAATGCAAACGCAGATATTGTAATGGGCATTGAAACCAGGCTGGCAGAAAAATCAAAAACCAATCTTGAGCTACGCGACCTTCCCGGATGGTACAATAAAATGAGCCTTACCCAATTGTCGGAATTGGCACCGGGCTTTAACTGGGGAAAGTATTTTGAAAATATCAGCGATACCGATTTTGGTGATGTAATCGTTGCCATGCCTTTGTTTTTCGAGGAAGTAGGAAAAATTGTGGAAGAAGTTTCTGTGGATGACTGGAAAGTTTATTTAACATGGAACCTGATCAATCGCTCAGCCGAGTTTTTAAGTTCTGATTTTGTAAACCAGGATTTTGCTTTTTATTCCGAATTTTTATCTGGAAGTAAAACCAACAAACCACGTTGGGAGAGGGTAGTAGATATGACCAATGGATCGTTGGGACAACCACTTGGACAATTATATGTGGCAAAATATTTCCCTCCCGAGTCGAAGGCAAAAATGGAAGAATTGGTGGGTTATCTCAAAAAGTCGCTTAAGCACAGTATTGAAAACCTCGAATGGATGAGCGATTCGACCAAGGAAGCAGCACTTGCCAAATTAGAATTGGTTGGTGTTAAAATTGGTTATCCCGATAAGTGGGACGACTACTCAAAACTTGAAATTGAAACCGATTCGTATGTGATGAATATCCGTCGTGCAAATAAATTTGCCTACTACGAAAACCTCGACAAGTTTGGCAAACCAGTTGATAAAGAAAAATGGGGAATGAACCCGCAAACGGTTAATGCAGGGTATCATCCTTTAATGAACGACATCACATTCCCTGCTGCAATTTTACAACCTCCGTTTTTTTATGCCGATGCCGATGATGCAGTGAATTATGGAGCTATTGGGATGGCAATTGGCCATGAAATGACCCATGGCTTTGACGATCAGGGCCGTAATTTCGATAAAGACGGGAACATGATTGATTGGTGGACTGTCAAAGACAGTGAAGAATTTAAAAAACGGACCCAATTGCTGGTTGATCAGTACAATGGATTTGTTGCTTTAGACGATGTTCACGTAAATGGGGAATTGTCGTTGGGTGAAAATATAGCGGACTTTGGAGGCTTAACCGTTTCGTTAGCGGCCTATAAAATGAGTTTGGAAGGAAAACCAGCACCAAAACCAATCGATGGATTTACCGATGTTCAGCGTTTCTTCATGGCGTATGCACAGTTATGGAAAGGTGTTATCAGGGATAAAGCTTTGTTACGTTTGGTTCAGGAAGATGTGCACCCATGGGGTGAGTTTCGTGTAAATGGAGCAATGTTTAACGTACCTGAATTTTACGAAGCCTTTAATATTACTGAAGGAGATAAACTATATCGGACTGAGGAGCAAAGGCCTGTAATCTGGTAATATAAAAGAGATTTTGAGAATAGGACTTAAGTTTGCTTGAGTCCTATTTTTTTGCTGTTTTTTCGGTTCGAATAATTCAAAAGCAGTAAGGAAATCGAAATGGCTACCATCCCGATAATGGAAACCACATCCGGGTTTTCATCTGCCATAATTATCCATCCCAAAATAGCTCCCAACACCGGAATCAGGAATTTCCAGACATTTAAAATCGAAACTTTTACCCCGGGCCTTTTTAGCAAAGCATACCAAATGGTGATGGCAGCAGCCGAAAGAAAACTTAACCAGGCAAGAGCATAATAATAGGTCGGAGGGAAAGGACCCAATGTTAGCCCTTCTACAGGAATGGAAACAATTAATAGCATGAGCCCGCCAATCATTAATGAGCTGGAGCTTAAAACCATTGGCGAAATTTTAGCCGGGCTTTTAGATACAATAATATTTGCAAAGCCAGAGATGATATTGTTGATTAAGAGTAATGCAATTCCCAATAATTCCAATTCCCCTTTAAATTCTACCTTTTGCCTACCGAGGGTAATAATTGAAATACCGACTACCCCAATTAAAATACTCGATGTTTTTAAGAGGGTCATTTTGTCGTTTTTTAGCGAAAAGTGGGAAACTATTGCAATAAATAATGGCTGCGAACCAATAATCATTGCTGCCAATGAACTGGGAACGAGGTTAATCCCTGAATAAAAAAACGCATAAATGAAAAATACCTGAACAATTGATAGTTTTAAAATCAGGCGCCAATAGGTTTTCAGGTTGTAAAGAAATAAGCGAAACTTTCCTAAAAAGAGCAAAATCATTAGTCCGGATATAAAGAACCTGATTCCTGCAAACTGGAGCGGTGTATGGTATCTCAAACCAATTTTCACACCAACAAAGGCCGTTGACCAAAGCATACATGCTAATATTGCCCTAAAAGTTGTACTTTTTAAAAAACTATTCATGCACTTAAGCATTTTAACATTTTATCATTCTTGTATTCAATCATTCAATCATTCAATTCTTCAACCCTTCAGTCCTTCAGTAACTCAATCCTTCAGTAACTCAATCCTTCAGTAACTCAGTAATTCACTTTTCATTCCTTTTCAATCGCATCCAGCAAACCTTCGCAAGCATCCTGCAGAAGGTCCAATACCAGTTCAAAACCTGCATCGCCTCCGTAGTACGGGTCTGGAACTTCGTCATAAGTAAATTCCTTACAGAAATCGGTCATTTTATAAATCTTCGAAATATCATCCTTGCTTCGGGCAACCGCTTTTAAATTGGCAATGTTGCTATCGTCCATTCCAATGATATAATCAAAGTCGTCGAAATCAAATCCCGGATCAAATTTTCGGGAACAGCTGAGCAGGTTAATCCCCCTGTTTGAAGCATGTTTCCTCATTCTGGCATCGGCTTTTTCCCCCACATGCCACCCTGAAGTCCCGGCAGAATCAACCACGTAATTGTCCGCAATTCCTTCCTTTTTAATTAGGTCTAAAAAAACAGCTTCTGCACTGGGCGATCGGCAAATATTTCCCAGGCATACAAAAAGTACCTTCTTTTTCATTCCATAATTTTTTATAAAAGTAGTTGATTATTTAGGATAAAGAAACCATGTCAAATTGCCTTTTTGTTTTATAAACAAGAATTAATATTTGAAAAGTTTAAAGGAATTAAACATCTAAACAAAACCGGTGTTTCATTAATTATTGCCTTCATATTTGAACCTTAAAGTGTTTCTATTTTTGAAACAGCAAATTATTTAGTAAGCTTGCACACAATTATTTTCGGATGAGAGATTTTACAACAGGAAACGTAACCAAACAAATCCTTCAATTTTCCGGACCACTGGTATTGGCAAGCATTTTCCAGAATTTGTATAATGTGATTGACAGTATTGTGGTCGGCAATGTGCTCGGGAAAGAGGCACTTGCAGCTGTAGGGGCATCGTTTCCGGTTTTATGGACATTAATATCGCTCATCGTAGGGATTGGTAGTGGTGCCAGCACTGTGGTTTCTCAATATTTTGGGGCGAAAGACAATGAAAATGTTGTAAAAACAATCGATACCATTTATATTTTCTTTTTTGGGGCATCGGTGCTGGTTTCAATCATCGGGATTGCATTTAGTGAATCAATTTTAAGGCTAATCAGGTTGCCCGAAGAGATTATTCCAGACGCAA
The DNA here is from genome assembly GCA_963678235.1 of Prolixibacteraceae bacterium. GTDB lineage: Bacteria > Bacteroidota > Bacteroidia > Bacteroidales > Prolixibacteraceae > JABMQB01. The sequence continues at coordinate 160,804 of OY782766.1, forward strand.
AACTTTATATGAATATTTACCTTGCGGGAATGGTATTGTTGTTTGGATTTAATGGAACAACATCAATTCTCAGGGGCTTGGGCGATTCAAAAACCCCATTGTATTTTATTATAATTGCGGCATTGCTAAATACCATGCTCGATTTATTATTTGTGGTGGTTTTTAAATGGGGAATTGCCAGTGTGGCAATTGCTACGGTAATGGCACACGGATTCGCTTTTTTTGGCGCGATTTGGTATTTAAACAAAACGCATCCTGTGATACACTTTTCCATAAAACAACTGAATTTTGACCGGGAAATTTTCAAGTCGTGCGCCAGGATAGGTTTGCCGACGGGGTTTCAACAGTCGTTTGTTGCCATTGGTATGATGGCTATTATGGGAATTGTTAATGGTTTTGGAACGGCAGCAATCGCTGCATATACCGTTGCCTTGCGTATTGATTCTTTTGCTAAAATGCCCTCGATTACATTTTCTTCGGCACTCTCAACCTTTGTGGGGCAAAACCTAGGGGCATTTGAAGAAAAAAGGGCTAAAAGGGGCCTGGTTTCTACCCTTTATATTTCGGGGGGGTACAGTATATTTATTACCATCTTAATTGTTTTGCTCGGGCACCAATTAATGACCCTTTTTATTGATGATCCGGAAGTTATTAAAATTGGTCGCGAATACCTGGTAATTGTTTCTTCATTTTATATCCTGTTTTCTGTGATGTTCAGTTTGATGGGAATGATGCGTGGTGCAGGAGCTACTTTTATCCCAATGGTTACGACTGTAGTCGCACTTTGGGTGGTCAGGTTGCCAATTAGTATTTGGTGGTCGGAGAAGATCGGGGTAACCGGAATTTGGTGGGCACTCCCTGTTTCATGGACCATTGGCTTATGTGTTTTGTTGGTTTACTATTTTTCCGGAAAATGGAAAAGGCACGTAATCATCAAGCAAAAATAACTGGATCAATAAATTACGAGATAATCGTTTCTCCTTTAAAACCGTAATGTTAAGTTATTTTCAATCTAAAAGCATTCCCTAGCCCAAAACTTTCCATTTCCGTTATAAAAATTATCTTTGTTTACTGGAAAAATTTTTTTCAAACCAAAATAAAACTATAACCAAGCTGGTCATTACTTATGATTGATTTGATCAATAATTATTATATATCAAACAGCAACATTCGTTGCATAAAATCTATAACCTTATGAGTAACATTTTCTTATTGGTACCATTTGCCTCAATATTGGCGTTGGTATTTGCGTGGTTCTTTTTTAAATCGATGATGAAAAATTCGGAGGGAACCGACCGAATGAAAGAGATTGCACAATATGTGCGCGAAGGTGCAATGGCATATCTTAAACGTCAGTACAAAGTGGTAACGATTGTTTTCGTTGTTCTTTTTGTATTGCTGACCATCATGGCTTATTTTGGGGTTCAAAACCCATTTGTTCCAATAGCGTTCCTAACAGGTGGATTCTTTTCCGGCTTGTGTGGATTCCTTGGAATGAAAACTGCAACTTTTGCTTCAGCAAGAACTGCACACGGAGCTTCAAAATCTTTAAATAAAGGATTACAGGTCGCATTCCGAAGTGGAGCAGTAATGGGTTTGGTTGTTGTTGGTTTTGCCCTTCTAGATATTGCAGCCTGGTACTGGTTCCTAACTTCAGTTGTTTTTACACCTGAGCACATGGCTGCTGGTTTCCATTTTGCAGGATTGCAGTTCGTTCATGAAGGAACAACTGAATCACAAAAATTAATTGAAATTACTACCACCATGTTAACATTCGGAATGGGTGCTTCTACGCAAGCCTTGTTTGCACGTGTTGGAGGTGGTATATATACAAAAGCAGCGGATGTTGGTGCTGACCTTGTTGGTAAAGTAGAAGCAGGTATTCCTGAAGACGATCCACGTAACCCTGCAACCATTGCTGATAATGTTGGTGATAATGTTGGTGATGTTGCCGGTATGGGTGCCGACCTTTACGAATCGTATGCAGGCTCAATTTTGGCAACTGCTGCTCTTGGGGCTGCGCTTCCGGCTATCGTTCTTACAGACACAGGTATTGATCCTATTAAAGCGGTTACGGCTCCAATGATTGTTGCTGCAATTGGTATTATTCTTTCTATTGTAGGTATTTTTATGGTTCGCACCAAAGAATCTGCAACTCAGAAGAACTTGTTAAATGCATTATTAATCGGTACTGGAGGAAGTTCTGTACTAATTTTAATTGCAATGGCAGTAATGGCTTATTTAGGCTGGGTAACATGGGGAGTATTCTGGGCTGTAATTATTGGTCTGGCTTCAGGAGTTATTATTGGACAGGCTACTGAATATTTTACTTCCGACGAGTACAAACCTACAAAGGGTATTGCTGAGCAAGCTCAACAAGGACCTGCAACCACCATTATCGATGGTATCGCTGTGGGGATGTATTCTACCTGGATTCCTGTTGTAACAATCGTTCTTGGAATTATGGGTTCATTCTGGGCTGCAGGTGGTGCAACGCACTTTGCAATGGGAGTTTACGGTATTGGATTTGCTGCTGTAGGTATGCTTTCAACTCTGGGTATTACGTTGGCAACCGATGCATTTGGCCCGATCGCTGATAATGCTGGTGGAAATGCCGAAATGGCAGAACTTCCTTCAGAAGTACGTGAAAGAACCGATGCTCTGGATATGTTAGGAAATACAACTGCTGCAACCGGTAAAGGTTTTGCAATTGGTTCGGCTGCACTTACCGCCATGGCTCTTATTTCGGCTTATATGGAAGAAGTGAGGTTATGGTTTGGAAAAATTGCCAAAGGTGGTGAAGGGTTTATTACCAAAGGAGAATACATTTTTTATAACGATATCGCCCCGGCTGCACAGGAAGGTTTCAAACTTGTGAAAATTCAAACTGCTTCTGTAAAGGATTTAGCAGCTTCTTATGATATTACCCTTTTTAACCCATTGTTCCTGGGAGGTTTGTTCCTTGGTTCGATGATGGCATTCGTATTCAGTGCAATGACCATGAAAGCAGTGGGACGTGCAGCAGGTGCAATGGTTGACGAAGTTCGCCGCCAGTTCCGTGAAATCAAAGGTATCCTTGAGGGAAAAGCTGTTCCGGAATATGCTAAATGTGTTGAAATTTCAACAAAGGGTGCGCAAAAAGAAATGCTGCTTCCTTCATTGGTAGCAATTTTTGTTCCTGTTGTTGTTGGTTCATTTATGGGTGTTGCTGGTGTAATTGGCCTTTTGGCTGGCGGTTTAACTGCTGGGTTTACATTGGCCGTATTTATGAACAATGCCGGTGGTGCATGGGACAATGCTAAAAAATTCATCGAAAAAGGTAATTTCGGAGGAAAAGGAAGCGAAGCTCACAAAGCTGGTGTAGTTGGCGATACTGTTGGTGATCCTTTTAAAGATACTTCAGGTCCTTCATTAAATATCCTTATTAAACTGATGACCATGGTTTCAGTTGTAATGGCTGGTTTAACAGTAACATTGAGCTTAATGTAAGAAATTCCTTTTAGGAAAGACAGCTTATTATATTTTAAGGCCCTGGAGTTTTGCTTCGGGGCTTTTTTTATGCGCCGCTTCTAAAGACCTTTTATATAAATATGCCATAAGCAAATCCTCCTGGCTCTTTATTTGTCCCTCTCTATGCATAGAGAGGGAAGATTGTGACGTAGTCGCAATCAGGGTGAGTTGATAGGAGAAAAGAATTACATTTTTCTTGAAGAATTAAATACTGCTCATCAGGCTATCACTCTATCATTAACTTTAGTTTCATAAAATCTTGTATTTGAGAGGTCGAAATTTTAATCGTATAAATCCTCATACTTGCCACGGAGTTTCCTTTTGTTCTCCCCTTAAAGGGGAGATGTCTGTCGATAGACAGACAGAGGAGTAAATAACTTATCTTCAATTTGCTGTTTCCCAGCGAGAACTTTCAAATTTTAATGTCGCCCCCAAATACTTAAATTTTTTGCCCTGAAATTAATTGTTGTTTCGTAAATTGAAATTCTGTAGAATTTTTTTCCGCATGTTGTTGAACAAAATGTTTGGATTGTAAGTTTAATAGATAGAAATTTAAACAAGAAAAAAATCAACGTTATGGCAAATTTATCAACCACCTACATGGGCATCAAGTTAAAAAATCCTTTGATTTTAGGTGCCAGTAATTTAGTAACAAAACCCGAAAGCATAAAAGAAGTCGTAGATGCAGGAATTGGGGCCATCGTATACAAATCGTTATTTGAAGAACAAATCCAGTTGGAAAGCCTTCAAATGGACGAAGATTTAGCGGAATATGAAAACCGGAATGCAGAAATGACAAACCTATTTCCGGGTTTGGAACATGCAGGTCCGAAAGAACACATTTACAATGTGAAAAAGCTAAAAGAAAGTGTGGATGTTCCGGTATTTGCAAGCTTAAATGCGATTTATGAGCCAACATGGGTCGATTATGCAAAGGAGTTGGAAGCAACAGGTGTTGATGGTTTGGAGATTAACTTATATGCCGTTCCGGGCTATTTTGAGGTAAAAGGGCAGTCGATTGAAGACAAGCAGGTTCAAATTGTAAAAGCTATTAAAAAGGCTGTTAATATTCCTGTGAGCGTGAAAGTAAGCCTGTATTATACCAATCCCCTGAATTTTATCAAAAAAATTGACGAAGCTGGGGCAGATGCCTATGTGTTGTTCAACCGTTTTTTTCAGCCCGAAATTGATATTGATAAAGAAGAATATTTTTATCCATGGGAATTGAGCGGCGAAAAAGATTATATGATGGCATTACGTTTTGCTGGTCTTTTATATGGCAACCTCGATGGTAGTATATGTGCAAGCCGTGGAATCCATTCTTCGGAAGATGTTATAAAAATGATCCTCGCTGGTGCCGATGCAGTGCAGGTGGTGAGTACCATTTATAAAAATTCACCATCGGTGGTTACCGACATCCTGACCGGGTTAAACGAATGGATGGAAAAGAAAGAATACAAAAGCCTGGCTGATTTTAGGGGCAAGCTATCCCGTAAAAACATGAAAGACCCGTTCACCTACCAGCGTGCACAATATGTCGACATACTTATGAAATCAGAGGAAGTATTTAAAAAATATCCGATGGTATAAAAATAAGGAACGAGTTAGGGGTTTATATCCAACATTAATAATATTGGGGAAGCAGAAATCTAAAGGTTTCTGCTTTTTGTTTTAATCCCAAATTTCAAATTTGCTGAATAAAAATCAGTGATCTAGACGATAAAATTCAGTTTTTCACCCTTTTTATTGCATCTGATATTTATTTCCTTTAATGGTTAATTGATCATCGGAACGATGATTACTGTTTTTATCGTGTATGGAAGTGCAGTGTAAAAGTCAAACCAGAGCTTGATATTATGTTCAGTATTGAGTGTGCTATAGATTCCCTTTTTACTCTAGTCTTGTTTTTAATAATCTTATGTTCATAACTGTATCTTGCTGAATGAAAAGTTATTTGGATAAATAAATAAGATTGGAATTGTTAAATATTAATGGAAATAATGAAGTAGATATAGTTAATAATTCCCGTAGGAATAGGGGATTTCCCTATTTGGGACATAGTTCCCGATATGTACATTTGTTAGTAATTGTTAGGTCAAAATTTTCATTTTTAAGTATTGAACTTTGTTTGACAGGAATTAAAAAAACAAAATCAAAAAATAAAACCAAATATCATGAAAAATTCTTACATCCTTTTGATCTTTTTAATGTTATGTAGTTTTGTTGGCTTTTCACAAAGTTATTCTCCTATTCCTGTAAGTGGATTTAACCAAGATATTGTTTTAGAAAGTGGAGGTACTACTACCATAGCATTTGATAGAAGCAACATGGTGTTTTTTGAACATGGATTTCTAAATACGTATTATAAAGGATTGCCAGCTAATAACCAGATTATTAGTAGTGCTAATAATAATATTACCTATAATTTGGCAAGCTATTCGGGAAACAATGCAATATTCATGAATGTTCAAAATGCAAATTATACATTAACCCTTGCAAGTCCTGGAGCATATAATTCAATCTCAATATTAGCAACAAGTTCCGAAGGCGCATCAACATTTAGCGTCACAATTAATTATAGCGATGGTTCAAGTGTCGCCGCAGCTACCTTTAATGTCCCTGACTGGGTGGGGGGATCTTCTAATATTGCAATAAGTGGCTTGTCTAGGGTGACTCGTGCAGGGGTACTTGATGATAGAAGTGAAAACTTATTTAAATTGTTTGACAATACAATTTCTGTTAACCCTGCAAAAGTTGTAAAAAGTTTAACTTTTAGAAAAACAAGTGAAAGTGGTTGGACTGGGATTTTTGCCATTTGTGGGGTAACCCCACCAAATGTGCCTGTAGCACCAGCAATATTATCTGCAACGAATATAACCACAAATTCATTTACGGCAAATTGGGGCTCTGTTGCCGAGGCTACAAATTATAGATTGGATGTTGCTACCGATAATACATTTAGTAATATATTAAGTTCGTATAATAATTTGAGTGTTTCAGCAACGTCCAAGGCAGTATCAGGGCTTTCGTTAGGAACTACATACTATTACAGGGTTAGGGCTGAAAATGCCAATGGGCAAAGTTTAAATTCAAGTTCAATTTCGGCTTCAACTTTATCCATATTACCCCCTTCGGTAACAACAAGTTCTGCAAGCAGTATAAGTTACACGAGTGCCTATTTGGGCGGTACGGTAACAAGCGATGGCGGTGCGAGCGTCAGTGCCATAGGTGTGGTTTATTCCACAAGCAATTCAAATCCCACAATAGGAGGGACCGGTGTAATACAAGAGGCTTGCACTGGAGAGATGCCAGGCAGTTTTGGCGAAACGATAAGTTCCTTATCAAGCGGCGCAACGTATTATTACCAGGCCTACGCAACCAACAGCCAGGGAATAAGCTATGGCGGTGTACGATCCTTTACTGTTTACACCCCACCGGTATTAGGCACCAGCGATGCAACGATTGTTGCAAGCTCTTCGGCCTCAATAAGCGGGAGCCTAACAACAGTTGGCAACCCAACGCCCACTGCGCATGGATTGGTCTGGGGCACATCACCAAACCCAACAACAGGCTTGACCACCAAGACGAACGAAGGTTCCACAGGCAGCACACATAGTTTCAGCAAGTACCTGGAAGGGCTGGAGCCAGGGACAAGGTATTATTACAGGAGCTATTCCACCAACAGTTTGGGGACTATTTATGGCGAAGAAAAGTCATTTTGGACAACCCCGATGACCTGCTACAATATAACCGCATCCGATTTTGTACTGAACAACAATGCAAGCCTTTCAGGTGACATTGTTACCTTGACCCCTGATGCACTGGGCCAAAATGGTTCTGTTTGGGGGAAGATGCGGATCAACCTGGACTATGACTTTAAAGTGACCTCATCGATTTACCTTGGGACCGATGATGGTGGTGCCGATGGAATAGCGTTTGTTCTTCAGCCACTATCAAGCAATGCAGGTAGTTCAGGTGGTGGTATGGGCTACCAGGGGATCAGCCCATCGTATGCCGTTGAGTTTGACACCTATTACAATGGGGGTGCCGACCCAACAAGCAACGACCATATTGCCATTGTTAAAAACGGGGAAGGAAGCATCGCTGCCCACTCACCTTATTCAGCAAGAAGCAACCTTGAAGACGGGAACTGGCACGATGCCATTTTCGAGTGGAATGCCACGACCAAATATTTTAAGGTAACATACGAAGGAAGTGTATTGTTTAATGTAAACATAGACCTTACCAGCAGTGTTTTTAACAACAATAGTAATGTATATTGGGGCTTTACGGCAGCCACGGGGGGGTGTAAAAACCTCCAGCGTGTGGATATCTCAGAGTACTGCTGTTCACGTGCAGCCAGCACCCCGCCAACGATAACTGCCTTTAATGATGTCACAATCTGTCCAAATACGCCCACATCAGCGATAGGTTTTACCATTGCAGACAACGAATCGGAGTGGAGCCAGATGAGCGTAAGCGCAACATCTTCCAACCAGTCGGTTATACCCGAATCAAATATAGTTTTTAGTGGTTCTGAAGGTTCAAGGACAATCACCCTTAGTCCAGCGAGTAACCAACAAGGTTACAGTGATATTACGGTAACCGTAACAGATGCCGATGGGCAAACCGATAGCGAAGTGTTTACGCTTACGGTAGAAGATGTTACCCCGCCGGTATTGAGCGTGGTGAACGATACGGTTTATTTAAATAGCATTGGCAGCGCATCGATCACCGAAGTGGAACTTGTAAGCAGTGCCACCGACAATTGCGGGATAGAGGATACTACCCTCAATATATATACATTCGATTGCGATGATGCGGATACAGAGGTTTCGGTAACGGTTACCTTGAATGATGTAAACGGGCTAAGTACCCAACGGATTTCACAAGTATTGGTGCTGGACACCATCCATCCTGTGGTTGTTGCTGCCAGCGACATTTCCACGGTAACGTCTTACGATGGTATGGGCAACTGTTCAACAAGCAGGGCAATCCCTGATGCTTATTACGATGACAACTGTACAGTAGGGCTCACCTGGGAGATGACGGGTGCGGTAGAAGCCAGCGGAAGCGGCCAGATCGGCACATACGTATTTTATAAAGGAGTTACCACCATTACCTATACCGCGACAGATGCTTCAGGCAACTGGAGGCAGGATGTAATGGAGGTAGAGGTTTTGGACGATGAGTACCCAATCATTACGCCATCGCACGACCAGTCGATTGGAACCTCACATGATATTGACTCAGACTGCAAGGCGGCTTACAACGTACCGTTTTTGCCCTTTACCGACAATTGCCCTGATGCAGTATTGACCTGGGAGATGGAAGGTTCGACCACAGGTTCGGGCAAAGGGCAGGTTGGTTATTACAGCCAGGGCTTTAACCTGGGGCAAACACATATTTATTATACCGTTACCGATGAGTCGGGCAATGAATCGTACGACGATTTTTGGCTGACGGTGACCGATGACGAGAAACCGCGTGACATGGGCATCTGCAACAGTACATTAGATGTTTACCTTGACGGCAATGGCGCCGTGGAAGTAGACACAGTTTCAGCGGCACTTAACCTTGTGAAGTCACAAGTACTTGAGAACTGTACCTTGGGCGATAACCTGGAGGTTAATTTTGTATCCCCGGAATACGGTTGCGGGGATTTACTTTACGGAGGGGGGACATACACGGTACAATTATATGTTACGGACGAGGCAGACAATATCCTGAACTGCCAGGTGCGCATCAACCTACAGGACAGCACGCGCCCTGAGGTTAGCGCCACCAATGCCACTTTGGAACTGGATGAAAACGGGCAGGCCAGCGTTAGTGCCCCAGAAGTTGATAACGGCAGCACCGACAACTGTACAATAGATAGCATTTGGCTTAGCCAGGAAAGTTTTGGCTGTGGCAACCTTGGCAACAATACCGTAACGTTTTATGCCAAAGACCTTTCAGGGAACATAGGGCAGCAGGAACTTACGGTAAGCATAGAAGACAACATCCACCCAACGGTAACTGGCCAGGACTTAAGTGTCTGGCTTGGAGCAGGTGGAACAAGGGAAGTATCCACTTTGGAAGTAGATGCCGGCTCTTATGACAATTGCGGCATCGATACGATGTGGCTCAGCCAGTCAGGTTTTGACAGTAGCGACCTGGGCACTGCAACATTATATTTGTATGGCAAGGACGGCAGTGGCAATATCTCTGTTGACACGGTATCCCTAAGCGTATCAGATACAACCACCCCTGTTGTACAGGCAAACAATATTAGCATTTACCTTGACGGTACAGGCAACGCCACAATTGACACGATGGACATCAACAATGGTTCTACGGACAACTGCGGCATCGACACGATGTGGCTCAGCCAGTCAAGCTTTGACTGCAGCGATGTAGGTGTTAACAGCGTAACGCTTTATGCGAAAGACGCCAGTGGCAATACCGGTTCTGAAGTAGCGCTTGTAACGGTATCCGACACGGTTAACCCGGTTATGCAGGCAAAAAACATAGATGTTTTCCTTGATGGCAATGGGGAAGTTTTAGTACAGGTTAGTGATGTAGATAACGGCAGTAGCGACAATTGCGGGCTTGAAAGCACATGGCTAAGCAGGGATACCTTTAGCTGTTCGGAGCTTGGTTTGAACACCATTTACCTGTACGGTGAAGATGCAGGCAATAACATGGATTCAGTATCAGCGATTATCAACGTACGTGATACCATATCACCCATAATTACAATAAACGAAGCAACTTTATACCTAAATGCAGAGGGCGAACTAGCTGTCAGTGCCGAAGGTTTCAACGGGGGCGTATGGGACAATTGCTCGGTTGATTCAGTGTGGACGGACCTGGAAGGTTTTGACTGCGATGATTTGGGAATGCGCGAAGTGGGCCTTTATGCCAAAGACAACAGTGGGAACATAACCCGCGAGACGGCATCCATTGAAATTTTAGATACGGTTTCACCAATGGCGGCAAGCCATAACCTGGACCTGTACCTTGATAGTAACGGTGAAGTAACCCTTACGGCGGAACAGGTAAACAACGGAAGTTTTGACTATTGTGGCATTGATACAATGTTCATAGATAAAGACAGTTTCAGCTGCGAAAGCCTGGGCACGGACAATTATGTTGAATTAACGGTTGTCGACAACAAAGGGAACGTTTCCACATCAATGGCCACAATGACTGTACTGGACACCATTTCACCGGTAGCCTTGTGCCAGGATATAGATGTTTACCTTGATTCTGTTGGGTCATTTACCCTAAGTGCAGCCCAAATAGACAATGGCAGTTCAGACAACTGCGGCATTGGACTCAGCCTTTCAAAAAGCGTTTTTGGGGCTATTGAACTAGGCACCAACCTTATAACCATGACCGTATCAGATGCAAGTGGCAACCAGTCCACCTGCGGGTCAACGGTAACGGTACTTGACACCATTGCCCCTGTGGTTGTGTGCAACGAAAGCACCTTTGTGTTATGGGAAAACGGGGAATATGTGGTAGACGGAACAGACAAACAAACCTTATTGGCGGGCACCTGGGACAACAGTGCCGGCATCTTGCCAATGGACAGCATAAGCCTTGGTGCAGTATCCTTTGAATGTGTAGATGTACTGAACGGGGGAAGCACAATTACTATAACGGCAGGTGATGGGCAAGGGAATATTGCCACAGCGGTTTGCCCTGTAGAAGTAGTTGACTTAATCGCCCCAACGGCGAACTGTATAGATACGGTAACAATAACTTTGGACGGCACAGGGAGCAAAATAGTATCAGCCAGCGACATTAATGACGGTAGCGATACAGAGAGCACGCCAGCCTGGGCACGCACGTACAACGACCTGGAAGGTGGCAGTTACGATGCCTGTGGCATTGCAGCAATGGAGGTATCACAAAGCTTGTTTGGCTGTGAAGATATAGGGTTTAAAACAGTTACATTGACCGTATCTGACCCACACGGGAACACAGGTAGCTGTGAATCTGTTGTGCATGTAGTTGATGTGGTGGCACCTGAGTTTGTGCCTGTAAGCGATATAGTGGTAGAACTGGAACCAGGCATTTGCACGACAGGGGTTGTTTACCCAGAGGTAATAGCAGTTGACCAGTGCGGTGGGCTAAGCTATACTTTACTGGAAGGGCAAGGCCCTGACGGCTTGTTCCCAATAGGGGAGGGCGTAGAGAAATGGCTTGTTACGGACAAAAGCGGGAATACCGACACCTTAAGCTTTAGTGTACTAGTAAGCACGTACAATGCTGCCCCGGTAATAGATCAGTTAGGGACTGTGCACATCGATAAGGATACGGCACAAATATCGGTAGCATTGACTGGTATTGGAGCAGGGGTTGACTGTGGGGAACAATTGGTCACAATAGTAAGTGCCCGTGCAGCTGACACTTTGTTGGTCACCAGCACCGAAGTAGTATATACCCCAGGGGACAGCGAAGGGGAACTTATCTTGGGCATTGCCCCTGGCATGTCGGGCAGTACGATGGTAACGGTAACGGTACAAGACAATGGCGGAACGGACAATGGCGGCATTGACACGTTTGAGGAAAGCTTCCTTGTGGTAGTCGACCCATATAACAAGGCACCATACCTGGTAAGTGAAATCATCGATTATGAGGTTGTTGCCGACCACGAACTGGAAGTAGGCATCAGTTGCCATTGCGGAGATTTGTTTGACGACCAGGACGACGAAACCTTAAGCATAAAAGTAACGCTTGCCGATGGCAGTGAGCTACCATCTTGGGGGAATTATGCCAACGATGTATTGACCATAACCCCGACACGCAGGGATACCGGATGTGTGGAGATATTGGTAACGGCAACCGATTCTGATGGCTTGTCTGCAACGACCAGTTTTAACCTTTGTATCTTAAACTGGACAACGGGAGCCGCAACCTTTGAATCCCTGGTTGACGTGAAGATGTACCCGAACCCGGCGAAAGGGATGGTGAACCTTGACGTGGAAGGTGCCAATACCGAACTTGAAGTTGTCGTGATGGACATCTCGGGGAAAGAAGTACTGAGGAAAGGGTTTATGCAAAACAACCAAATCCGTTTCGACATGGGCGGACAGGTCAGCGGGATGTACTTTGTCAGGGTGAATGTTGACGGAAGGGAAATAGTCAAGAAACTCATCCTAGACCGAAGGTAAAGGAACAAAACAACACAATAATAAAAGCATATATAACGAAAAAGCAGGGGCAAACACCCCTGCTTTTTTTGTAAAGTCTTGATTAGAATTCCTCTACAAATTATCTAATCGAAGTTTTAAAATATTTTATGTAATTGAGAAGATCCTACCAATGTAATCTTCCAATGACAAATAGCTTTAAACAGATTCTATATAATCACATAATTAGGACAAAAATTTGTTCCGATATTGTTTTCTATTATCTTTAGATTCCATAAATTAATTGTACCCTGTAATCTCAACATTATTTTGAATACAACCACCAAAGTAAATTATTATAAATTCCTTGTAATTAAGGAAGTAAAAGCGTTTGTGCCAGGATAAATGCAGGATTTACATTGTATAATTAAAGAATAAAAAACCATATCATCTAAAAAGTTTACCATGAGAACCAATTCCGTATTATTTCTTTTGAAGAATTGCCTGATCTTCGTTTTATTATTTTCGGCGACATATGCTTTTGCTGATAATACCGAAATTCCTAAGCAATCTAGTAAGTCCGTTAAAAGCCGTGCATTACAAGTGGTATCTGATATTGGACCATCTCCAACAATTACCTGTCATAGCGATACTATTGTTAATGATTGTTCAGCTACAATTGTAAGTTATTCCATTGATTACACCGATACCGATTCGGTAAGGTTTACATTCACTGGTGTAACAACCGGAAGCGGAATTGGAACTGGATCGGATAGTTTGTTTGCCTATGGAACCACTACGGTTGAACTAGTTGCTTATGACACAACGGTTGGTACCAATAACGATACTTGTAGCTTTGAGATTACCATTGCAGATACGAGTGCGCCGAAGGTTTCTTGCAACGATACAACGGTTTATTTGGATGCCAATGCCGAAGCAACTGTTACCTGGCAGCATGTTTTAGAATCAGCAAGTGATAATTGCACCTTAAGCGATACTTTATTAAATACGGTAAAAACCATCAATCTGAACTGTGCCCATTTGGATTCAGATACTTTGATCACAGTTTTGGTAAAAGACCAGGTGGATTCTACGGCCTCATGTGTTGCATCGGTCACTGTGGCTGATACAATTAAACCAAAAGTTTATTGTTCCCCTGATACTGTTTTCCTTGATTCGAACGGTGATGTAACGGTTAGTTATCTGAATGTTTTAGATTCGGTTGTTGAAAATTGTTCCATTGCTGATACTGTAATTAATGGTCTGTCATCCTTGGATTTAGATTGCTCAATGTTGGGTGATACCAGCGTAACGGTTACTGTCACTGATGGAAGTTCGAATGTGGGGATTTGCCAGACAACCATCCATGTAAAAGATAATTTAAAGCCGGAGATTGATTGTGTTTACGATACGTTTGTTTATATCAATTTGGTAGATACTGTCGCAATGACCAATGCTTTACTTTTAGACCGAGTTTCAGATAATTGTGATTATACGCTTAGCTATTCCCATAAAAGCCTATCCTGCGCCGAAACAGGAACCACGGTTTTAGTGGAAGTTACCGCTACGGATTATTCGGGAAATTCAGCTACTTGTGATGCTACTGTTTCTGTTTTAGATACCATCCTTCCCAATTTAAAATGCCGTGACCTCACCCTGTATTTGGACAATAGCGGTCAGGCATCCATTGGCAAGGCAAGTCTAATAAAAAGTTTAACGGATAATTGTAGTTTAAGCGACACGGTTTTAACTCAGTATGATTTTCAATGTAGCGATGTTGGAACATTAAAAGATACCGTTACAGTAACCGATATTGGCGGTTCAAGTAGTATCTGTATTTCCAATGTTACAATATTGGATACCCTTCTTCCACATGCGATTTGTAAAGACTACATAGCACAGCTTGATGATTATGGAAAGGCTAGCGTTTCTGCATCCGATATAAACGATCATTCAACGGATGAGTGCGGAATTGATACCATGTGGCTCGATACCTATACGTTTCATTGCACCGATACCGGAACTTTAAGGGTTAACTTATATGTGCAGGATATAAACTCAAACATTGGAACTTGTTCGGCTTTGGTAAATCTTGATGATGATATTGATCCGTTTATCGATTGTGTTTATTCAACTGTCGCATACCTTGACCAAGACGGAAATGCAGTTATGACCCCTGAATTGCTGCTAGATACCGTGTATGATAATTGTTCGTATTCATTCACTTACTCGAGGGATACCTTAACATGTGCCGATTTGGGTGATACAATTACCATTGATGTTTTAGTGACAGATATTGCTGGCAATACAGCTACTTGTGATGCCGATGTTCTTGTGTTGGATTATTTCGATCCCCGGATCGTATGTTCTCCTTTAACTGTTAGTCTTATCGACGAAAACGAATTTATTTTGGTTGATTCCATAAAAATGGCTTTGGTCGAAAATTCATGGGACAATTGTTTAGATTCCATCCCTTATAAATATTTTTCGTTTAATACACATTCATTGAGTTGTGCCGATGTTGATACGGTTCCTGTTCAGATCATGATCTCAACTATCGATACCAATGGAAACTCAGCATGGACCTATTGCCCTGTAAATGTTATTGATACAACCGAACCTGTTGCAGTTTGTAAAGATGAACTGGATGTTGTTTTAGACGATTCAGGATTGGCAGTTATTACTGCATTGATGTTGAACGATGTTGGTAATGCAGATACGATTCCAAAGTGGGCAATCCCATTTGGGGCTTTAAATGGGGGTAGTTATGATGCATGTGGAATTGAATCCCTTCAGATTTCAAAAGATTCGTTTGATTGTGCCGATGTTGGGACCGAGAATGTACAATTAACGGTTGTCGATGTTCATGGTAATTCTGCATATTGCACAACACAAGTGAATATTATTGATAATAGCAAGCCGGTGTTTGGAAATGTAACCAACATTGAAAAGGATGTTGAACCAGGAAATTGCGAAAATGAAATTATTTACCCGGCTATTGCTGCTGTAGATAATTGTGGTGAATTAACTTATACGCTCATCAACGGACTTGGAAGCGAAGCGAAATTCCCGGTTGGCATCAGCACAGAAACATGGGTTGTAAGCGATGCCGGAGGAAATACAGATACTTTAAGTTTTACCGTGACTATTAATTCTTATAACGATGCCCCGGTTTTTAACGATATCGACAACCTGGTTGTGGAAGAGGGGGAAGATGAAGTTACCGTATTGGTTACAGGAATTGGTATTGGGGATGATTGTACGGATCAAATGGTAACTACAGTGGAAGCAACATCGGGCGACACCAGCCTGGTTAAAATCAGTTCATTGGTTTATGTGCCTGGCGATGCAATTTGCGGTATTAAAATGAATATTGATCCTGAAATGAACGGGGAATGTTTAATTACTGTAACTGCAAAAGACAATGGAGGAACTGAAAATGGAGGCATTGATACGATAAGTAAAACCTTCTCGGTTATTGTTAATCCTGTAAACGATGGTCCATATGTAATCGGAGCAATTGAAGATCAGGAAGTGGTTGCCGGTCGAATGCTCAATATTGATATCAGTTCGGCTTCCGGGGATTTATTTGGCGATATCGATGATGAAATTTTGACGATTAACATACGCTTAGATGATGGTTATTCATTACCATCGTGGGGCGAGTACAAGGACGATGTTTTAACCATTACCCCGTTGCGTGCTGATACCGGTTGCTATGTGTTGGATGTAAAAGCAACCGATTCGGGCGGAATGTTTGCAAAAACCTCTTTTAATTTATGCATCCTTGATTGGCCAACCGGATTTAACGAATTGGAAAACCATTTGGATGTTGATATGTACCCAAATCCAACAAAGAATTGGGTAACGCTCGCAATTAAAGGGGATTACAATTCCGATGTTGAGGTTATGGTCATGGATATTTCAGGAAAAGAAGTTTACCGGCAGATATTCAATACCAAGGATCCAATTCAGTTTGATATGGGCAACCATGTCGGAGGTATGTATTTTGTTAAAGTGAAAATAGATGGTAAAGAATCCTTTAAAAAACTCATCTTAAACAGAAACTAAAAAACAAGGATATTTTATTTATTAAATGGGCTCTTCTTTTAAGGGCCCTTTTTTTGTGACGCTGAATTCGTGGGACTTTTAGAGGCTTTTGGAATTGGATTAAATTAGCGATCTAAATAATTGAAATTTTACTTCAAATTTCATGGAATGTTTAGTAGCTTTATTGCCCAATAAAACTAAAGGGTCAAACGTTATCTTTCTTATGAGATGTATTTTTAAAGTGGTCAACACTTTACTGTTTTCTTTTATTCTCACAAACACTTATGCACAATCCATTAATAATCTGAATGGTGGGGATTATCATGAAGGTGATATACCTCTTCGGATTGATTCAAACATTGGGATTGAGGATAATGGTTTTAATTTTGCCGGAGCCACTTTAGAAATAAGAATTACCAATCCTGATTCACTGGATTTTTTAAGCATTAAGGATGGAGGAGAACTTTCCAAAGCCGGGAATGCACTACTTTGGAATGATGCAAGGATAGGAACCATCAACCATATAAATAATGGCTTAAATGGGAATGCCCTTCAAATTATTTTTCAAGGAAATACTTTAATCCCTTATGCCGATTTTGAAACGGGCGATTTAACTTCGTGGTTTGTTGATACTAAAATGAACCAAATGAATGGGCAATCGTGGGCTCAGGGACCGCCACCAGGATTTGAAACCGATACCAATTCGACCGTTGACGATTGGAAACATTATGATCTTTTTCCCGGGTCATCAAACGCAATGGTAACAGAAGAAGCCCGCCATAGTGGAAAATATGGATTACGGCTCGATATGAGTGGAAGGATATTTTCGTATAACGATCTTGGGTCGGAATATGGATACGGAACAATTCATTCACCTTCGGTGGTTAGCGCTCCATTTTTTGGGCAGGCAGGCGATTCAATAAGTTTGTGGTACAATGCCGCAAATACAGTTCGGACAGACGATTATAAAGATATTTTTGGTTTTGTATTTATTGATACCAACAATAATGCAAAATGGGATGAAGGAGAATCTCTCCAACAATTGTTTCGCGATTTCGGTCCGGCAACCGATGAATGGATTAACCGTCGGGAAGAATTGAATTTAACAGGCGACAATTTGCGTTTTTGGTTTTTGAATGGCTCATATGATTACAGGGCCGGCTTTAAAGTTGGTTGCGATTTATACATCGACGATATTTATTTAAAACCACATAATTATATTGAACCAAGCGCAGAAATCTTGAAGTCCGTGATCGAGCATATTACTTATGAGAATAAGTGTGGGCGTGTTGAAGACAGATATTTCGAGGTGAAAATTAAAAACAGTTCAGATTCCATTGTTGAAAGTGGAACAATAAGGTATTTTTCTGAACCACCTGTATTTAGCAAGGTTGAGGATATGTCACTAGAAGTTGATGCAGCAAGTTGCAGTGCAACACTTGTTGAATATCCCGAAATTATTGCAACGGATGCATGTAGTGTTGCTTATCATAAAGTTGAAGGAATAGGTGAAGCCGGGCAATATCAATTTGGTACAAATACCGAAACCTGGGTAGCCACCGATGCGAGTGGCAATACCGATACCATGAGTTTTACCATTACTGTTGTAGATACCGTGCCACCGGTTATAAACCCAATTGAAGATATATATGTTTTAGCGGATTCAGGAAAGTGCTCGGTAACGTTGGCGGATTATCCTGAAATTGCCGTACCTGAAGATTGCGGTATTAGCTATGAGAAAATTGCCGGATTGGGCAGATCAGGGGAATTTCCTTTGGGCGAAACCATTGAAACATGGATTGCAACAGATATCGCAGGCAATACTGATACAATAAGTTTTAAGGTAGTTGTGGAACCTGTAAATTTACCTCCTTCAATAGATGATATTGAAGAAATAGTTGGAAAAGAGAACGAGTCGATTACCATTCCAATTAGAGGCATAAATACAGGGAACGATTGTGAAGAACAACAAATTGATACCATTATTTGCACATTTGATAATAACGATTTGGTAGGGCAGCTCACTGTTAATTTTATACCTGGTGATACAGTAGGAAGTATTGTTGTTGAATTTGTGGAGTATTCATGGGGAACGGTGAATGTAAAACTATTGATCAAAGACAATGGGGGCACTGAAAATGGGGGAGTCGATACCTTGATCAAAGAGTTTGCGGTAATTGTTGAAGATGTAAACCACCCGCCGTATGTTCTGAACCCGATTGAAGACAAAGAGGTTAATGTTGGCAAAACTTTGGAGGTGGATATCCCTTCAGCCTTGGGCGAAATTTTTGATGATGTTGATAATGACCAAATGGAAATAAGTGTTTCGCTCGAAAGTGGGGAAGATTTGCCTCCATGGGGATATTTCTCAGGTGAATTACTTAGGGTAACTCCTTTGGAAGCCGATACAGGCCTCTATAACATTTTAGTGACTGCTAAAGATGTGGGAGGTTTGGTTGCTACCGATGTATTCAAAATTCAAATTATCCAGGAATCAACGGGGATTGATGAATTGGAGAAGTTTGTATTTCTAAAGCTATACCCAAATCCCACAAGAAGTATGGTAAACATCGAAATTAACGGAAATTACCATTCGGGAGTCGAGGTTAGCGTTCTAAATATCTCGGGAAAAGAAGTTTATCGAAACGAATATTCAATAACCAACTTAATTCAATTTAAGCTCGACAATTGCATTGCAGGAATGTATTTTATAAAATTGAAAATTGATGGGGTTGAAGTTGTTAAAAAACTGGTTTTAGAATAATAAAGTTCAAAATTTATATTCATTCAGATTATTCCGACGATTCATCGTTAAGATGATCCATTGGGTATCTTTTTTAGTAACCATGTTGAACAAATCATTTCATTTTCAATCAGGTTACATTCATTAATTTGGTTCGACATATATCGATCAAAGATCAGGATATGTTCAGGATACATTTCTTTTAGTTCTTCAATTCGCTGATTTATATATTTGTTGTTTTCATGGTTGATTATTCTGATTGTATCTGTACTCCAGCATATTTTATCAATTATTTTTAAATCTGATTTGTTCAGTTGTTCCACTAGTTCCTTTTCGGTGGGCAATCCCTCAATTCTCTCTTTTCCGTTAAGGGTGGATGCAATTTCTAAAATTAGAAAACCCGAATTTGATATATTATTTTGTAATTGCGAAATTGTTTGATAAACATCACCAAGTATCCCGGAGTCATATCCGTAAATGACAATGTTATATGTTTTATTATTGCCTATATAATTCCGAATATCATCGGCTTTAAATTCCAGCCGCTTATTAACATCATTTTCAATGGAATATTGAATAGCCGATTTAATAAATTCGGGCACAATATCAACCCCAATACCTTTAAAATCGAATTTATTTGCCAGATAAATCAAAACAGCACCTTTGCCACAACCAAGATCAATGATTGTTTTTACTTCCTTTTTATCTATATTCTTATCAATCAACTGATAAATATATTCAGGAATACTTCCCAATTCCCATAAGTCCTTCAGCACGTAAGGAATATGTTTTTCCATTTCCTTATCGATCAAATCCAATGAATTTAAAAAGTCTTTATTAGTATTTTCCATATTGTTATGTATATCTAATTAACTTAAGTTGCTACTTATAGCCTTAAAAATAAGGATTTAAGGATCTCAAAAATCAAGTAGTATGAACAAAAAGATATAAGTTTTTAACAAAAAAGCTCTGGGTAGCAGCATTTTATGGGATAATTAGAAATAATCCTCCAGATTTCTGCTGCGAAACAAAACAACCTGGAGGATATGATTGAAAAATCGATTGCAATTTATACAATTCTTGATGATTTGTTGAAAGAATTAAAACATACTGAACCAAAAAGCCGGAACATTTCGGATGCAGAAGTAATTACCACAACAGTTATCTCTGCCCTCTATTTTTCGGGCAACCAAGAAAAGGCTATTTGCTTTATGCGTTCGGTAAACTTAATACCGAACATGCTTTCTAAAAGCCGTTTCAACAGGAGGCTGCACATGATACGGGATTTAATCGTTGACCTTTTCTTTCAACTTTCAGGAATGATAAAGGGATTAAATATTGAATCGGAGTATATCATTGACAGTTTCCCAGTAAAGACCTGTGACAATATGAGGATAGCCAACTCCAAACTTGTGCAAGGGGAAATTTACAGAGGCAAAAAAGCGACCATGCGGCGATGGTTTTATGGCTTTAATGTCCATGTAATGGTAACCACTGAGGGTATTCCGGTAGAATATACTTTTTTACCAGGCAGCAAACATGACTCGGAAGCGTTAAAACAACTACCTTTCAATTTAGGGCAAGGGAGCCGGGTCTATGCTGATGCCGGCTATACAAATTATAAAATTGAGGATATGCTTCAACAGGCAGAGAAAATTGAACTACTAGTAGCCAGAAAAAGCAATTCCAAAAGAAAACGTGAACCCTATCAGGAATTCCTGATAGAATCAATGCGGAAACGTGTTGAAACGACTTTTAGTGAAATATCGACATTGCTGCCAAAGAAGATCCATGCGGTAACAGATTATGGATTCATACTAAAAGTAATAATGTTCATATTTTCATATACATTAAGCAAAATTGAAAACTAGCAACTTGAGTTAATTAAAACAAATAATATAAAATCACTGATTCGATTTAATCCATGAAATCGCAAATTCAATAATAGCGTCCTTTCCATTTGCCTTATCTGTGCTTTCGAGTTCCACATAGTAGTCAGGAGGCACTCCGTTTTCATAGTTATAACCATCAACCCTTAGTGCATAATTTGATGAATAACGAACTAACCAACCGTTGGGCAAGTCAAAAAACTTAGGCCTTCCAGCCCCGCCCAAGGTTGTGTCGCCAATAAGCGAAACATGAGGTAATGCCCACATACGTGAGGCAAAATTGCTCGCTGAACTGTAACAACTACGGTTGGTAAGTACTGCAATTGGTTTTAAGTATTGGCTCGTACCTTTCGGCAGGATGTGTAATTTTTGTGGGGCAGTAAAATCGGAATGTCCCGGACCGTTTTTATAATAAATGTATTCAACCAGTGTTTTTTCGTTCAGCATCCTGCTTTGGATTCTATTTCCATTTTCATCGGCACCTCCCTGGTTTCCCCTGATATCGATTATTAGCCCTTTGGTATTTTTAAAATAATCTACCAAAAAATCAATATTCTCATCTGTAACCATATCTCCAAAACTTGAATAGTACATATAACCAATATCATCAATTATTTCGTACATAATTGGACCCGAATATTTTATTGGGGTACTAATGTAATTTTTGATAAGTAGGTTATAGTCAAAATTCTTTTTGTAAGTTGTATTATTACAGGCATTCCATTGAGTTTCTTTTCCATCACCACTTAAACTGGTATGCCCGTCGTCTTTTAAAACACAGAGCATTGGGCTAAGTACATTCCATAACTCCTCATCGCTCATGTTGTCATGTGTCAGCGGTTTTGTGCACAGATACACCGAATCCCAGTTGATGTTTTTAAGTTCGAAATAGGCGTATTTCTCATCAATGCCCTTCCAAAAAGCTTCAAATACTTCGGAAGGACTATTTTGGGGATTGTTATCTAACAAAATATTTTCGCACCTGATATTCAGGAGGATAATTAACAGCAGTGTAAATTGTTTTACCAGTTTTTTCATTTTAGTAGTACATTTAGTGAGAAACCTATATGGTGACCTGCCTGCACATAGTTATTTTTTCGTACAATGTTGATAAACTCCCATGTATAATTAACTTTTAAAGTGGTTTTTTTACTTAATTCAATTCCAAGATTCGCGGAATAGAACAGCCGTTGGTATTTATTTATTGCTAAAACTTTTCCGCCGAAAAGGTAATTTTTTACTGTAACACCATCAAGGTCATGTTGAATTACATTATCGGGCATATAAGAACTATACGAAGGGTAAACAGCATAACAGATTAGAGCAGTAGTGAAGTATTGCTCAAGTATAAAATTCTGTTGGTTTAACTTGCTCCGATTTCTTAAATGTATAGCCGGTCCCAGCGAGCTTTGAAATAAATAATAAGAATCATCGCTTTCGGGGTATTCTCTTTTATACTTTATAAAGGAATTGTTCCATACACCCCCAATGCTAATACAAACCTTTTCATTGCATTTGGAATGTAGTTTTCTCACATGTATCCAATCAATGGCACCTCCAATTACATTGCTGGTTGAATTCTCGCCAGGATTAGCCTGATTTAGTTCGATATTCCCTGTTGTAAATTGATAACTGGTTCTGTCGAGATACCCGCTGGTTTCGCTTGCAAAACCTATTTTAGGGGTAAAAAGAGTCCCTTTGTGCACCGTTGGAGAAAAATTATTATCTCTAATTTTTAAGTATGAAACACTAGGATTAACTTCAACGCTTTTTTGCTTTTCTTGTGCATGTAAAGTTATGTATGAAACGACAAGACAAACCAGTAGATAATTTTTCAAAAAAAAATTCTTTGGAATTTTATAATTTGTTCGAGGCATAAAAGTTTAAAAAGAAGAGGAATTTATTTTTAATATTTATATGCGTTCAATATAATAATTATCGAGGCATCCATTATTGTATAATATTGTTTTTTCCCTTTTTAAATGAACCTGCAAAAGTGAGTAAGAGTATAATATTTGAAACCGCACATATTAATCCGGCATAAATCAACGGATTATTTTCAAACTTGGCATAAGCTATTGCCGTTAAATCCCCGAGAGCGACAAATATTCCCGAGCTCATAGCTATTATGAATGCCCATTTTTCTCTTTTTTTTAGATAAAATGAAGAATAAATTGTTAAAAGTCCTGCAAATATGAACCCTGTTCCGCAAAAAACAAAAAAATAGGTTAATTGGTGTGCTTTATCCCTTATTGCATCGTTTTTTAATATTTGTTGATGCATTCCAGGTGCAAATGAATTGTGCAGAATACCAGTAATTGTGATCACAATACCTGCTATCAATACCCATTTGCTTAAAAAATTATTTCTTTTCATTTTCATGTTAATTTACATTATAAATTCAAATTATTTAATTTCTAATAATCATTTAGTTGTTTTATCTGCATATAGATTAGCACTTACTGCCTCCTTCACCAATTGCGATTTTTTTAGTAAAGTAGGTGTGCCTGATATCGCCTGCCTGCTTCATCCACGCTTCTATGCCAAGTTTTTTCATCAAACATAAATTGTAAAGTTTTATGTTCTGAGGGAATTTATCAGCACCGTCAGCTAAAGGCATTAAATAGCTGCATGGGAAATCATTGCATTCAAAACAATAATTAACACCTTTCTTTTTCACACAGTTAAGGGTTTTACAGCTTTGTCCCTGTATATTGAGAAATAAACAGATATTCCCATCAATACATCCATTGCAACTAATCAGATGTTTAGGTATTTTGGTCGATTCA
The DNA here is from genome assembly GCA_963678235.1 of Prolixibacteraceae bacterium. Classification (GTDB taxonomy): domain Bacteria; phylum Bacteroidota; class Bacteroidia; order Bacteroidales; family Prolixibacteraceae; genus JABMQB01. The sequence continues at coordinate 184,907 of OY782766.1, forward strand.
GATACCCTGGTTTGCAGTTCATCAGTTACATTTTCTTTATAAACTTCGCAATTAAAGCAGTCAATACCACAAGGGGCAACAATTTTATTTTCCATTTCGTCAATTTTAAAATAAAGTAGTTAGACCCAGGCAGGGAAAAAAAGGTTACAACTGAATTTGAAAAATTAAAGACTTCGAGACAATAATTGCAGTTGGTTGATAAATTCCGGCTTCGAAATGGATTGTTCCACAGAATATAAATAATCAATTTTTTTGAGGGCTGACATATTAATAAAATGTTGCTGCTTTAGTCTATCGTTCTTAATTTGATTATATCCCTGGGGCAATTTACGGTTATTATCCTTCATATATTTTATCCATAAATAGCATTTGCAAGGGTTTTCCGGATCGATTAAGCTGCAACGGTTATTAAATAAATCCTGTAAACGTTTTCTGCCCCGGTGCAGGGTAACTTTAACATTTTCGACCGACAGGTTCATTACCTCGGCAATTTCTTTAATACTTAATTCCAGGCAGGTTTTTAACAGGAAACATACCCTTTGGTTTTTTTGCATGCATTTTAGAAAAGCAAATAAACAACGCTCCCTTAGTTCTTCAATAATAAGTTCATCATCAATCTTTCGTTCATATTCAATACTCTCAAAAAAATGTGTTTCGCTAATATTAAGGTTTTCAGTAATTAATTGTAGCGGTAATTTTTTTAGCGTCTCAAAATACCTGTAGCTTTCATTAATAACAATGCGATAGAACCAGGTGGTAATAGATGCATTACCTCTGAATTTTTCAATATTAGTGTATGCTTTAATAAAAGAGTTCTGCAGGGTATCTTTCGTGTCTTCATGATTTCCAATCATACGAAATGCAAAAGCATATATTTTTTCATAGTCTGAGTTGATAACCTCTATAAGTTTGGAAACTTCCATTTTGCTTTATAATTATTATTGAATAAACATGTTTGGTTAAATAAAAAAATGAATGATTATGTATCCATTATATCGTTGTAAAAGTATTAAAACGTGTTTATTCAATCAAAATCACCAGGAAACTTTACGTGTTTATAAATGACGATTTACAATAACAGTATAATTGAGAAGTTACTCGAACCCATGTAAAAGCTTAATTAATAACTACATAAGAGGGAAGTTATGGATATTTCATTGTGCCATGGCAAAAGTTTCCTTTTTTTTCTAATTATTGGTAGTTCTTTATGCGAGGGTAACCGGTAATTGCCTGTTTCCTCATTTGTGTATGCAATTAATTTGGTCAAATATGTCTTCTGCTTCGAATTCTATAGGCATTAGGAAAAATGATTTTCATTTTACTATTCTTCTTATTTCTCTTTGTTCCTTACTAAAATAACCCGCCCGTTATCAAGTTCACTGTAACCCATATTATAGCAGAAATAATAAATCCTTCCTTCACGTGTGGTGTAGGTATTTGTATAATAGTTAAAATTAAAACCACTTTGAAGCATTTTTTCTTTTGTTGTGGTGGTTTTGCCATTTGGGTTTAATTCTTCCAATACCCGAAGGTTAACTTTTAAAATCCTGTTTATTCTTCTAACCAGATTACTGGAACGGCTAACTTGTTTGTTGTTATAAGAATTCCTGCAAGAATCGTTGCAAAACTTTTTATCGATCCTTCCAACCAGCTTTTCACCACAATCAAGGCATCTTTTTTCTTCCATTTGGGGAAATTTAAATTTTTAGATTGATTTTATTAATTCGTAAATCAAAGATAAACAAATATATATCCGTTTGCAAACGTTTACAAACGATTAAAAACGTTTGTAAGCACTTACAAATGTTTAACTACCGAATCCTCTTTTTACAGCCACCTATCTTTGAAGTAATAATTTCGTTTTTATTAATTTAAATAATTTATTATGAATGCTTTAAGAAATAGTGTTAGGCTTATTGGAAATTTAGGGGATGCACCTAAAATAAAAAAGTTGGACAGTGGAAAAACAGTTGCTAATTTTTCGATAGCAACCAACGAAATTTACAAAGACGAGAATGGAAATAAACAATCGGAAACAACCTGGCACAAATTAGTTGCCTGGGGCAAGCAGGCTGAAATTGCAGAAAATTATCTTGTTAAAGGTTCGGAAATAGCTATTGAAGGAAAACTTAAAAACAGATCGTTTGAAGGTAAAAATGGAGAAACGCAATATATAACTGAAGTTTTGGTAAGCTCAATCCTTATGCTTGGAAAAAACAATAAATAAAATTTGCCCCCGGATTTGTTTAAATGCCTTGCAGTTATGCAGGGCATTTTTTCTGAAAGTCTTCGGGTGATGCGTCCCTGATTTGATCGGGATTTATCCGCATTATTTTTCAGCGAATAAAATTCGCTGCACCCAAACATTTATAGTTTAATTTTCATTCCTGTTGGAGATCCCTGAGAATCATGAATATTTTTTATGTATATGTGATCTGATTTGGGATAATAATGCAATCGATTGCCTTTTTGTTGAATTATGACACGAATTCTAAAGGAGATATATTTAAATTCCGTATTTTAGGATTGCTAAACTGCGGAAATTATACTAATTGTATGAATATTTAAATTAATTTCCCAATAATTAATACAACAACCAACCAATGAAAAATCAACTAAAAAAACTCGTTTGTTCAATCCCCGTTTTGTTCTTATGTGTATGTTTTATGCCGGTGGAAGCCCAGCAAAACACAAATGCTTTAAGCTGGCGAATAAGCTCAGCTTATAATAAATACTTATTGCGCGAAGTTCATCAGCAATATGCCGATCGTCAGGAAAAATTTACAGAGGACTTGTCTTCAAAAGAAAAATTTCTTGATTACCAACAGGATATTATTGCGCGATACAAAAAAATTGTCGGGGACTTTCCTCCAATTGGAGATTTGAATGGTCAAATTGTTGGAGTATCACAAAAGGAAGGATTCCGAATAGAAAAGATTATTTTCGAGAGCTCACCAAAAAGGTACGTTACTGCCAACCTTTATATTCCGGATGGCGATGGTCATTTCCCGGCTTCGTTACAACTATGTGGTCATGGATTAAGGGGGAAGATACCTGCATCAACAAGTGCAATTCAGTTTGCATTAAATGGAATTGCCGTAATGGTGGTTGACCCGGTTGGGCAAGGGGAACGAATCCAGTTTCTCGATAAAGATAGCCAGTCTTTAACCCGTGGTGCAACAACCGGACATACCATTTTGAATTCAGGGGCAAACCTACTTGGTTCCAGTGTTGCTGCTTATGAATTTTGGGATAATCATCGTGCCATTGATTACCTGCTAACGAGAAATGATATTGACCCGTCGAAAATTGGGGTTTATGGAAGTTCAGGTGGGGGTACCCAAACTGTTTATATGATTGGGCTCGATGATCGGATTAAAGTGGCAGCAATTGGCGTTTATTTTTCGCAACGCGAACGGATGCTTGAATTGTATGGTCCGGCTGATGGTTGCCAGCATATTCCTTACGAAGGAAAAGAACAATTGGAATTAGCCGACTTTGTGCTTATGATGGCTCCGAAGCCGGTTTTAATAATGGCATCGCGATACGATAATAATGCCGATTATTGGAGTGTGAAAAATGCATTTCGGGAACTGAAAGAAGCCTATGGTTTGCTTGGAAGCCCTGAGAAAGCAAGCATTTACGTTACCGAACGTGGGCACGAAATCCCTAAGGAAACCCGCGAACAATTAACAACCTGGTTCCGACGATGGCTGCTGGACGATCCGACACCTATTCATGAAGGACCAAGGATTTCTGTACCAATCGACGAACTTCAATGCACAAAAACCGGACAGGTAAATACTTCCATTCCAGATGCTGTTTCGTTTCCTGATTATAACTTGGCATTGGCTGATAATTATGCTGCTCAAAGGGCTGAGTTTGTAAAGCAGGACAAGGAAGTTATTCATGCCAAAGTAACAGAGCTTCTTGGTTTAACAATCCCGGAAGTTAAAATCAGGCCTGAGCAAACCGGATCAATGAAATTGCGTAATTACGATTTGTTTAAATACCAGATTGTGAGGGTAGGGCAAATGCCAGTACCGTGTGTTGTACTTATACCTGAAAATGTTCAACCTGAAAGTTCTCTGATCATTTATCTTAACGAAGATGGGAAATCAGAATTGGTGGGCGATGACCACACCGTTTCTTCGTATATCAATCAAAACACAATTTTAGTAGTGCCCGATTTGCGCGGCTTTGGGGAAACATTAGACCCATTAAGCCTGAACGACACCAAATTTTGGAACAAAGAATATCGAAATGCAATGATTAGCATGCATATTGGCAAACCAATTATGGGACAACGGGTAATTGATATTATGTCAGTACTTGATTTTATTGAAACCGATTCGTTACTGAAAGACAGAAATGTTGAGCTTATCGCAAATGGTTTGTATGGTCCAACAGTGGTTCATGCTACTTATCTTGATGAAAGAATAGGACGGGCAGAAATTTCAAGGTCGGTTAAATCATTTAAAGAGTACCTGGACAAGCCTTTACAGCGCGATGTTTATTCAAATGTATTGTATGGGGTACTGAAATATTATGATTTACAAGACCTAATGAAACTGTCGGGAGAGAACCGTATTCGATTTTCAGATTAACGATTTCTAAATTTAATATATAATTAAATTATATTTACGATGAAAATAAAACTAATTTATTCACCTAAATGTATAAACAATAGCCTTATTTTCTTAAAGGCATTCCTTAATAAAATCCACGATATGAAACGAATAAGTAAAAATTCATTGATCCAAATATCCATAATTGTTATTACATGTTTTGGACTGCTTGTATCTTGTAGTTCGGGTAAAAATAACACAGAAAAATCCGTTGTAAATGATCAAGCCAACACCTATCAAAACCCGGTATTGGGGGGCGATTATCCTGATCCATCTGTTTTAAGGGTTGGGGAAGATTTTTACATGACACATTCCTCATTTGAGTATTATCCGGGCTTGCTTGTTTGGCATTCAACCGATTTGGTAAATTGGAAAAGAGTTTGCCATGCCCTTCATACCTATGTTGGTTCGGTTTGGGCACCTGATTTAATCATGCACAAAGATAAATATTACATCTACTTTCCGGCAGGAGGTACAAATTGGGTAGTTACAGCGGATTCCCCTGAAGGACCATGGAGCGATCCAGTAGATTTAAAACTTCCCGGATTTATTGATCCCGGGCATGTGGTTGACATGGATGGCAAGCGCCATTTGTATTTATCGAAGGGCTATACAGTTCCATTATCGGATGATGGGTTGTCCGTGATTGGTGAGCCCGTATTTAATTACGATGGTTGGGTTTTCCCGGTGGAATGGAGCACAGAATGTTTTTGCCTTGAATCGCCAAAATCGACGGTTAAAGATGGCTATTTCTATTTAACATCAGCAGAAGGAGGAACCGCAGGTCCTGCAACCTCTCACATGGTAGTTTCAGCGCGATCAAAGTCACCTTATGGCCCGTGGGAAAATTCACCTTTTAATCCAATAATTCATACCGAAAACCGTGCAGAAAGGTGGTGGAGCCAGGGACACGGAACTTTGGTGGATGATGTGGATGGAAATTACTGGATGATGTATCACGGATACGAAAAAGGATTTCATACGCTTGGACGCCAAACTTTAATGATGCCAATTGAATGGACCGACGATAATTGGTTCAGGGTTCCGGAAGGAGTTAATAGTGGTGAAATTTTACAAAGCCCGGCAGGAAAAGCTTCCGTAAAAGATGTTTCCCTATCCGATGACTTTTCCGCAAATGAACTTGGACTTCAATGGCAATTCTTTAAAAAGTACACCCCTGAATTGGTGCATTTTGAAAACGGGACTATGATTATGGATGCTGAAGGTGATTCATTTGGAAGTTCAAATTTGCTGCTGGTAAATGCTTCCGACCGAAAATACGAAGTTCAGGTTGAATTTACTTTGGATGATGATGTAACCATTGGTTTAAGTGCTTATTACAATACGGTGGGAAATGCACGTCTTGAGGCGGATAAGAATTCATTTAAAGTTTTTGTTCAAAGAGCCAGAAAAATTTCCGAAGAAAACACCATTGGAAACCATGGTTACCTAAGGATTCTTAACGATGAAAACGAAGTGAGCTTCTACTTTAGTGCTGATGGAGAAAAATGGAGCCGTGTTGAACGGAGCATTGATGCCACCGGGTATAACCACAACGTTTTTGCCGAGTTTCTAAGCTTGCGCATAGGATTGTATGCTTTTGGAAATGGGAAAGTAGTATTTGATAATTTTATTTATAATCCATTATAACTGAAAACTATTCTTATTAGTAAATGCAATAGTAGTAGGCTCGACCTATAAAGTATTTGCATTATTAAACATATTGTTTAAGGGATTTCAATAGCATTTTTGTTACTATATTGTTATGATTTCTGATTTCAGAAGAGCCACGCACACAGGGGGTTTTAATTGAAAGAAAAAAAAAGTGCAATTATTCATTTGAAAAAAGATGAAATCAATAAAATAAATTTCAAATTTGTACCAAAAATAAGTCATTACTTTAGTATGAATGTAACTCTGTAGGTTAGTGTTGGACGAGAGAAGCTATAAGGATTTATTTAAAATTTATTTTGTGCCCCTTTGTTATTTTGCCCAAAAGCATAATCTAAATTATTCCGATTCTGAGGAAGTTGTTCAGAAGGTATTCATTAAACTGTGGGAAAAGAAGGATTACTTGATTGTTGAGAAATCTATTTCTGCATACTTATATCAATCTGTCAAAAATGAAAGCCTAAATTTCCTTAAAAAGAAAAGCCTTACGGCTAAAAACAAGGAGGAATACGCCCAAAAAATAAAAAATGCAGAGTTGTTTTCATTGATCACCGAAGAAAATGGCGCATCTGCCTTACTTGCTAATGAGCTGGAACAAAAAATTGACTTGGCAATTAACGATCTTCCGGAAAAATGCAGGGAAATTTTTCTTTTGAGCAGAAAAGATTGTTTGACCATAAAACAAATAGCGGATAAGCTTAATGTTTCAACAAATACTGTTCAACGACAAATTTCAATAGGAATAGTAAAAATAAAGGAGATGCTAAAGCATTATATTTCAATTATTTTGATGTTTATCGGCTATTTTTTTTAAAATAATTTAACATTTTTTTAACTGACAAGGCAATTTAGATTGTCTTACTAATGTAGAACCTAACTATGAAATCTTTAATGGAAGAAGCAATTATTCGTTATTTGTCCGGGAATGCTACTGAAGAAGAAGCTCGAGAGATTCTTATCTGGAAAAAGCAAAGTTCTAAAAACCGTCAATTTTATAAAGAAATTGAAATTGCTTTTAATACCACAGAGATTAACCTAAATCCGGATAATTACAATGCTTCAACCGTATATTCCGAAATCAATTCAATTTTAAATAAAAAAGTAATTTCCTTCCGAAGGAGAATTGTTAAACATGTCGCAGGTTATGCTGCTGCTGTAATTATTACAGTTGCTTTAACCTTGCTAACACAAAACTATTTTATTAATAAGGAAGTTACCCCGGTTGCTTTAGCATCTACTTCACAAACCATCGAAACCCCGGCTGGAGCAAAAAGCATTGTAACCCTCGAAGATGGAACGAAAATCTGGTTAAACGCAAATAGTAAATTAACGTATCCAACCCATTTTGAAAGAGACCAAAGGATAGTGCAATTAGAAGGCGAGGGTTATTTTGTTGTTTCCAAAGACAAAACATGTCCTTTTACTGTTAAAACATCAGATTTAAGTATCGATGTGCTAGGTACCACATTTAATGTGAAATCATACCCCGAAGAAGGATTGATTGAGACCACGTTAATCGAAGGCGAAATTACTTTAAATAAGCTGAACAATAACGAGGAAGAGAAGGAAATTCTTAAACTGAAACCTAGTCAAAAAGCAACATTTATTAAAAAAGAGGGGCGTTTGTTAGCAGATGAAATATTTGCTGCCGAAATTCCAACTAATCAGATAAAACAGCGTACAAAGGAAAAGTTGATTATTGACGAAAATGTGGAAGCTGAAAGATTAGTAGCATGGAAAGATAATAAAATGATTTTTGCAAATGAAACTTTTGAAAGTATTGCAGTTGAGTTGGAAAGAAGATATGGGGCAAAAATTAAGTTTCAGGATAAAGAAGTAAAAAAATACAGGTTCTCAGGTGCCTTTGAAGAAATTAGTATCGATCAGGCACTGAATGCATTACAGTTTGCATCATCATTCAAATTTGAAGTAGATCAGGATTTAATAACCATTAAAAAATAAATAAAAAGAACCGGCAATTTGTTGCAGAAATTAACCGGTTCACGAGATCATAAATTAATAATACTTAATTCAAATCAAAACTATGAAAAAAAATCGAATTTCTCCCTTTGTGGAAAAGTGGAGAATTAAAAAGTTATTGTTTATGTTTAGATTATTATGTTTTTCTATGCTTTTGTCAATACTGCATGTTTCTGCGTCAGTTTATTCGCAGCAAGCAAAGCTTAGTATTTCACAAAAGAATGCGACAATTGGTGAAGTTTTATATGAAATTGAGCAAAACTCAGATTTCAAATTCCTTTACCGTAACGAAGCAATCGATGTTAATCGAGTTATTAACCTGGACGTAAAAGATGCCAATATTGAAACGATTTTGAAAGAGATCTTTTCTGAGGAAGATTTTACATACAAAATTTTCGAAAATAACTTAATTGCCATTAACAATGCGAATGCAGTGCAACAACAGAAGCAGTTGACTGGTATTGTTACCGGACCTGATGGGCAACCAATTCCAGGAGTCACAATTATCGAAGCTGGTACTACTAATGGAACAATAACCGATATCGACGGTATTTTCCAAATTAGTGTCGCTGAAGATGCAAAAACCTTGTTATTTTCATTTGTTGGAATGAGGTCGCAAGAAGTAGCCATTGGTGCTAATTCTACGTTCACCGTTACAATGGAAGAAGAAACAATTGGTTTATCTGAAGTAGTTGCCATTGGTTATGGTACTGCACGAAGAAAAGATATTACCGGTGCTGTTGCATCTGTATCAACTGAACAGCTTACTGCAGCTCCGGTTGCCGATGTAGCTCAAGCGTTAAAAGGTAAATTAGCTGGGGTAAATGTTGTATCTCAAGACGGTCGCCCGGGTGCTGACGTTTCTATCCGTGTTCGTGGTGGTGGTTCTATTTCCCAAAGTAATGATCCTCTATTCATTGTTGACGGATTCCCTGTTAGTTCTATAAGCAATATTCCATCTAACCAAATTCAAAGCATTGATGTTTTGAAAGATGCTTCTTCAACTGCAATTTATGGAGCTCGTGGTGCAAATGGTGTAATCATTGTAACAACTAAAAGCGGTTCAGTTGGTAAAACCAAAGTTACATATGATGGCTATGTTCAGGCAAATACTGTACCTGAGTATCTTCCAGTAATGGAAGGATACGACTATATTGCATTTAACTGGGCTTATGCTGCTGCAATTGGTGACCAATATGCTGATGCTTGGGAAAGATTATGGGCAATTGGTCGTTTTGAAGGTAGCAACTCTCGTGGAATAGATTATTATAAAAATGTTCCTAGCCGTGACTTCAATAAAGAATTGTATAACAGTTCTTTTGCACACAACCACAATTTTAATATTACAAGTGGAACAGAAACTTCTAAGTATTTGTTTGCGATTAACCACATGGATCAGGACGGGATGAAAGTTGGATCTTACTACAAAAGAACCAACGTTCAATTCAAATTAGATCAAAAATTAGGTGATAACCTTGATCTAACCATCAATACGCGTTACACAAATGTTGAAACTGGTAATAACGCAGGTAACTCTCAAGGTTATTGGTTCAGACCGATTGCAACAGAAGATGTACTTGGGGATATGGATGTGACAAGCAATACTCAGTTAGGTGATTACAATGCACTATTACAAGATGTTTACAATCCTGTTTCAATAATTGATGATACAGAAGACGTCACAAAAAGCAGGTCGTTAGTAGCAAATACAGCATTAAGCTGGGAAATTGTTAAAGGTTTGGTTGCCAAGACCGACTTAGGTCTTAGTGCAAGTTGGTCAAAAAGAAACCGTTGGTGGGGTGCTATCTCCAGAAATTATTTAGATGGAACAGGTACAGCTTTATATTCAGGAGATGCTCAAATAAGGTCATCCGAAGGATGGAACTTACGTTGGGTAAACACTGTTAACTACGAAGTGCAAGGTTTAGGTGATGATCATAACTTAAATTTCTTAGCAGGTATGGAGGTTGCAGATTCTGGATCTGAATATCTTGATGTTAGGGCTAATGAATTCCCTGCTTCATACGATGCAGATCGTGCTTATGCAAATATGAACGACTTTCTTAGAAGGGATAGTGAAAACTTTACCATTGCATCAAACACTGGTATTGCAAATCGTTTGCAGTCGTATTTTGGTCGTGTAAATTATACCTATAAAAGCAAGTATTTATTTACCGGAACATTCCGTGCGGATGGTTCTTCAAGATTTGCTCCTAGTAATCGTTGGGGATATTTCCCGGCAGGAGCCCTTGCATGGCGTATGTCAGAAGAACCTTTCCTACAAGATGCCGATTGGTTGGATAACTTAAAAATGAGGGTTTCTTATGGTAGTGTAGGTAGCGATGCAATTAGTGCAGAACTATGGAAACAAAGCTGGGCATCAGGTACAACCAGATGGTCAATCGATGAAGTTAGGCAGCCAAGCTATACTCCTGCTTCTAACTTAATTGCAAATCCTGATTTGAAATGGGAAACAACCATTACGAGGAACCTTGGTTTTGATTTTGCCTTATTTAATAGCAAGCTGTCAGGATCTTTGGAATTATACAAAAATACAGTAAAAGACCTTCTTTTGGTAACTCCGGTATCTGACCTTACAGGATTCCAGTTCACCCAGGAGAATATTGGAGCAACAAGCAACAAAGGTATCGAACTTGCATTATCTGCAGAAATTGTTCGTTCTCAAGATTTTAACCTTCGCGCAAGCATTAATATAAATGTGAACAGAAATAATGTGGATGAGTTGGCAGAAAGTATCAATGGAGAATATAGTTCAGGTTTTGGAGGAGTACGCCTAAATCCTCGTAACGACTATTATTTGACCGTTGGTCAACCTGTTGGACTTCTTCGTGGTTATGTTCATGAAGGATGGTATACAACAGATGATTTTAACTACGATGCAGCTACACAGATTTATACATTAAAAGATGGAATTGCTGATCCTGCAAGTGGGGTATTACCAAATATTTATGGAACATTTGAAAATAAACCCGGATCACAAACTGCATATCCAGGTGTTCAAAAACTAAAAGATATCAGTGGTCCTGACGGAGTACCTGATGGAGTTGTTGATGATTATGACCTTGGAGTAATTGGGGATACTAACCCAGCTCATACTGGTGGATTTAGCATTAGTGGTAATTATAAAAACTTTGACTTTGGTTTAGACTTTAACTGGAGTTATGGCAACGATATTTACAACGCTGCTCACGTTGAAACTTACTTGGGTAACAAAGAATCTGGTTTGTTCAGAAACAGATACCAGGAGCAAGCAGGTCACTATAAAATCTACGATATTGTTGGAGGTCAGTTAACTAAAGTAGTTGATCCAGCTGCATTGGATGCACTAAATGCCAATGCAACAACCTATTTGCCTTATCCTGAAAGTGCTGTATTTTCGACCTTTGGTGTTGAGGATGGTTCATTCTTAAGGCTTAACACTGTGACAATTGGATATACTCTGCCTAGCAGCGTACTTACTAAAGTTGGAATTAACAAGTTCCGTATTTATGGATCAATCTACAATGCTTTAACATTTACGAAATATTCTGGTTTTGATCCGGAAGTTAACGTAAATGAAGACAGTAGTTCTTTCTATCCAACACCTGGATTGGATTATAATTCATATCCCAGGGCGCGTACATTTACTTTAGGAGTTAATATTGATTTTTAATTTTTAACAATTCGTAAATTATGAAAAAGTTATTATATAGTATGCTTGCCGTATTTGTATTGGGATTTACGGCATGTGAAAAAGATTTTTTAGATGTGCAGGCGCCATCAAGCGTTGATGAAGATTTCGTATTTGCAACTCCGGGCGAAGCACAAAAAGTATTAGCTGGTATTTATGACCTGTGGCACGATCTTGACCGTTTAATGTTTTACGAAACTGAGGTTGTAGGTTCAGATAGTGAATGCCACCCTGAAAATTATGCTTCTCAAGGACGTCATATTCCGGAAGGATTATTTGAATCAGAGTATAACATTAACGATGGTAACTCGGCGAACGAATGGAGAGAGTGTTTCATTATAATTAATCGTTGTAACATCATGATTGAAGCCTTTGAAAGCAAAGAAGGTTATCAGGAAGCTGTTGCTGCTGGTGTTCCAAGTGAATGGACTCAAGTATATGGCGAAGCTGTTGCAGCCCGTGCTACTTGTTACAAACTGTTGATTCGTTACTTTGGAGATGCTCCTTATTTTGACTATCCAATCAGAACGACTGCTCAAACAGATTCTTTGGGCTTAACTTCTCGTGACATTATTTATGACAAAGAAATAGCTGCCCTTAAAAAAGCAGTTCCATTAATGTACCGTCTGGGAGAAGGCGGTGTTAATGCTGAGCGTTTTTCAGGTACTTATGGTGATTATTTAATTGCAAGATTGGCATTTGATGCTGCAGGTTATCAATTACGTCGTACTGACTTTGATTATGGAAGTGTTTCTTTTGACCAGTGGGGAGTTGATAATACAACATGGCAGGCTAAATATGTTAGGCGTAGTGATTGGGCTACTTATATGAACACTGCAAAAGAATACTATTTGAAAGTGGTAAATAACCCGGGTTCTGCATATTTAATTGAGTCTGATGAGAGAGGAGCAGGATTTGATAATCCATTCCAACGTAACTTCCAATATTTAATGGACCTACAAATCAGCCCGGAATCAATTTTTGAAACAGGGTATACCAGAACTCAAAACTCTGATTTCCCTTATTCATTTGGCCGTCCATCAGGTGGTGGTGGTTCTAATGCTTACCCATGTAAAAACTACGGACAAAGCCGTTTGTATGCCAGCTATTATTATGGCGATTTTATACCAGGAGACAAACGTCGTGACGTTACTGCTTGTGTAACTGCCAACTCTGGAGCAGCATCAGAAAAACTGATCAACTTCCAACCAGGTAGCCGTGAAAAAGGTGGTTTGGCCCACAATAAACTAGATGAGTCTCGTTTTGCTGATCCTTACACTACAAGGCAACGTCAATCAGGTTGTAACTGGCAGCAAGTACGTATGGGTGATGTTATGTTAGACCTTGCTTATGCAGCTGCTGCTACAGGAGATGCTAGTACCGCAAAAACTTATTTAACAAAAGTTCGTAGCCGTGCATTCTCAGCTGCCGATCAAGCTGAAAAAGTTACTGCTTATGTGAATGCTCTTTCAGGCCAGGATTTAATTGACGCAATTGCTTTTGAACGTAAATTGGAATTAGGTGCTGAAGGTAAAACCCGTTGGGACATGACCCTTTATGGAACCATGCCGGAAAGGATTCAAAAATTACGTGACAGGCAAAGAGCTATGGTTGCTGGTTTGGAAACTGTTGGATATTATACATTCCCAGAAACAGGAATGACTATTTCTCGTTGGATTTGGACCAAGTTTGTAAATATTAAAGAAGATATTGATCCTTCTTTGAATTTATTAACTACACAAACTCCTGCAGGGATTACTACTGATGATCCAACTTACCCGGTATTAGTGCCAGGTTGGAGGGGAACTAGTGATTTATGGACAGATTATATTGCAACTCTAAGCAGTGATAAAGTAAACTTGGCAATCCGTGGATTATACGAATATATCGATCCGGATGGTCCTGTTGCTGCAGCTCTTGAAGCTGATGGATATGAGAAATCTCCTTGGGGAGAAAATATTGTTGCCAATAAGAGTCAATATACTGAAGATATTTTCAGAGGATATCCAGATGCATATTATACGCAACAACAGCCACCTCGTTATATCAGAGCTATTCCTTATGAAACACTTTCAAGGTCAAATGGTATGATAACTCAAGGTTATGGCCACGCTTCTGAATAATTTTAGTCAATTAAATTATATTTAATAAGTAATTTATTTATAACCCGTCACAGTTTTGTGACGGGTTATTTCGTTATCTTTACTTTAGGCGATATACAATTAAATTGTATATTTACTATTTAATCTAAAACCAACAATAATGTATAAGATTCTTTCTTTGATTGTACTATTGTGTGCATTTTGTTCTTCACGTGTAAATTCTGCAGAATCAGTAAAATCTGAAAATAAGGTAGTAAAGGAGTGGAAACCCGCAGAAATGTTAAATTCAAATAACCCTTCCTACCAAATATTAGGTGAGCCTAAAGTTGTGGATTCCAAGTATGGACAGGCGGTATATTTTGATGGTATTGACGATGCCATACAATTCCCTGAGATGCCTTTGGAAGGTTTAGAGGCATTCACTGTAGAAATGATTTTTCATCCTGATATGGATGCGCCTTTCGAACAGCGCGTTGTTCATGTTGGGGGAATTACCGTTGACCGGATGCTGCTGGAAATTAGGGCTGTGGAATCAAATTGGTACTTTGATGGCTTTGTTGCTTCAGGCAATAATAAAACTGCATTAATCGATGAAACATTGATCCATCCCCTTGGTCAATGGCACCATGTTGCCCTGGTTGTTGACTCAAAAAGTATGACAACGTTTGTAAACGGACAAAAGGAATTAAGTACTGATTATTCATTCTTGCCTATCAAAGGTGGAATAAGTTCAATTGGCGTACGCCAAAATAAAGTGTCGTGGTACAAAGGGAAAATTTACAAGGTCCGTATTTCGTCAGGAGCATTGGCACCAGAAGAATTTATGAAGAAATAAATCATAGTTCTGAAACCATCTTAAGGAAGAATTCCTTGTTCCTATAAACTTAAATGATTAATACGATTAATCGATAAGTTTCATTTCTTGAAAAGCGTGCTTAGGAATAAAAGCTAGTTAATTCATTATTAAAATTGTAAGCAATAAATTATTTTTAGATAATAATAAAGAAACCTAAAAACATCAGACTAAATCAATATAAAATATGTTAAGATATTGTACCATCATTTTTATATCCATCGGATTTTTATTTTCATGTAGTACCCCAACTGTTGAAGAAAATACACAGCTTGTTACGGCAAAAAGCATCATCGAACAGATCAGTGAACCAATAATCCCTGAGTTTTCGCTTAATGTTATGGATTTTGGTGCTGTAAACGATTCTGTAACGGATAATAAATTGGCTTTTCAAAAAGCCATTGAAGAATTACAAAAAAAAGGAGGCGGGACTCTTATTGTTCCAAGCGGATGCTATTTGTTAAATGGACCGGTTCACCTTAAAAGTAATTTGAACCTTCATTTAGAGGAAGGGGCAAGGTTAAAATTTGGATCGAATCCATTGGATTATTTGCCGGTAGTGAGCACTAGTTGGGAGGGCACTTTTCTTTATAATTACAGCCCATTTATTTATGCAAAAGATTGCAAAAATATTGCAATCACAGGTAAAGGGATAATCGATGGTAATGCATCAAAAACCTGGGCACAATGGCGCGACCAGCAAAGTGCCGATCAACTTTTAAGCCGCGAGATGAACCACACCAATGTACCAATTTCAGATCGCGTATTTGGAGAAGGGCATTACCTAAGACCACACCTGGTTCAATTTTTTGATTGCCAGAATGTGAAGATTGAAGGCGTAAAAATGATTAACTCCCCGTTTTGGTGCTTGCATCTTTTGAGGTGTGAAAATGTGATTGTTAGGGCGGTTCGTTACGACGCCCAAAATAAAAATAACGATGGTATTGATCCTGAATATTCGAAAAATGTATTGATCGAAGATGTAATATTTAATAATTCTGATGACAATGTAGCAATCAAGGCTGGTCGTGATAATGAAGGAAGGGCTTCAAAAGTCAGGTCTGAAAATATTGTGGTACGTAATTGTAAGTTTATGGGGCTTCATGCACTTGTTATAGGTAGCGAAATGTCGGCCGGGGTGCAAAATGTTTTTGTGGAGAACTGTGGCTTTGCCGGAAAACTAAAAAGGGGTATTTACCTGAAATCAAATCCTGACAGAGGTGGTTTTATGAAGAATATTTATATAAAAAACATTGACCTTGGTGAGGTACAAGATTGTATTTATATAACTTCTTATTACCACAACGAAGGAGAAGGACATGTTACCACAATAAAGGATGTGTATTTCGAAAACATCAGCTGCAAAAAAGCAACTGCTGGGGGAATTGTTGTTCAAGGATTCCCTGAAAAAAAGATATCCGAAATATATTTTAAAAACATTCGCATCGATTCAGTAATGAACGCCATGAGCATGACCGATACAGAGAACATTATTTTTAGCAATATAATTATTGGCGATCAGGCAAACGCCCCGTCCTTTGTCCATTAAGGACAATTTATGTTAAACTTTGCCTAATAAACAGAAGTCTAAGACAGATAAGAAATAACCAGATAAATTAATTTAAACCAATGAACAAACTATCTCTTTTATTATCCTTTGGGATATTCATGCTCATATGCAATTCAAATTTTGCAAAAGATAATTCAAAAATCCAGGAAGAAATTAAGGAAACGATGTTAAAAGCTACCCGTTTTATGGTAGAAGATGTTTCAACCAATGGTGGGTACGTATGGAGTTATATGCCTGATTTTTCGCGGCAGTGGGGTGAAATGGAAGCCTATAAAACCATGATTTGGTTGCAGCATCCGGGTACCATTAGTATGGGGCACTTATTTCTTGATGCTTATCGGGCAACAAACAACGAATATTACTACAAAGCAGCCGAAAAAGCAGCAAATGCAATTATTTGGGGTCAAAGTAATGAGGGCGGCTGGAATTATATGATTGATTTCGCAGGCGATCGATCTTTAAAACAATGGTATAGTACTATTGGTAAAAACGGATGGCGTTTGGAAGAATTCCAACATTACTACGGAAATTCAACCTTCGATGATGATATTACTTCTGACGCTGCAAGGTTTCTGCTTCGTATGTACCTTGAAAAAATGGACCCAGCGTATAAGCCGGCTTTGGACAAAGCAATTGATTTCGTGCTGAAAAGTCAATATCCTTTGGGAGGCTGGCCTCAAAGATATCCTTTAAAATATGATCATAGTAAAGATGGCTTCCCTGACTATACCTCGTTTTATACCTTTAACGATGATGTAATTTGGGAAAACACCCATTTTTTAATTCAGTGTTATTTGTCTCTGGGCGAGGAAAGGTTTCTTGAACCAATTCAGCGTGGAATGAACTTTTATATAATTTCCCAGGATGGATGTGGGGCTTGGGGGCAGCAATTAAACCTGAACCTTGAAGTTGCCGGTGCCAGAACCTATGAGCCTGCAGCATTTCTTCCAGGTGCAACTTTCGAAAATGCAATGCTATGCCTGAAGTTTTATGAACTTACGGGCGACAAGAAATATTTGGCACACGTGCCTGAAGCAATTAAATGGTTAGAAGAAGTTAAACTTCCAGAAGATCAGGTGGAAGGTTGGCGTACGCATCCAACCTTTGTGGATCCTGGAACAAATAAACCAATTTATGTGCACAGAAAAGGTTCAAATGTTACCCATGGAACCTATTATACCGATGAAAACGACAAGAATTTGCTTGGCCATTATTACGGAAAAGGCCGGGTGCCAATTGATCAATTAAAGGAGGAATATGAAAGGGTATCGGCTCTCACTCCTGAAGAAGCAACCAAAGATTCACCGCTAAAGCCTGGAAAATTTGAAGGTACAGGTTCACCGCAAACATATTACGACCTGAATAGGTATAACTTTTTCAGGGATGTTGATGAAAAGGGTGTTGAAGATATTATTAAATCGCTTGACGATCAAAACCGTTGGTTAACAAAAAGGGTATTCGTTAGTAACCCTTATATTGGAGATGGGGTTAAAACAGAATTAACCGATAAATATGCATCTACACGTGTAGGAGATGAAACCGACACTTCTCCTTACATGAACGAAACCGATCAGGAATTTATTTCTACCGGATTGTATATTCGAAATATGAAGGTACTCTTGGATTATCTTCGTTCAGTTCAATCTTCCGAGGATACCCAGAAATCAGTAGAGTGGAGATAATACCTGGGTTTTATTACTTGAAAAACAGGTTGTTTATTTTTTCTCTGACTTATAACGATTACATGAATTTTGCTGGATTTTTAAGGGAATAATTTTCCAGCAAAATTTCTATAAAAAAAAACTCAAATGAAGAATAAGATAAGCATATCACTAACTATAATTTTTACATTATTAGCCCTGCAATTTTCTGCTTTCTCACAAGCATATAAGGGAGAATTGTACCAGGATCTAATATTCAACGGAGATCATATTGTTTACAAAGGGAATAAGATCGAGTTGGGACCGAATGCATTTTTTATTGATGGACAAATGAGCGATGAGGAAGTCGCTAAATATAAATATGTATTTAATTCCGTGAACAAAGCTTCACAGCAATTAACCGATGGAACTGAAGCCACACCAATGGTTCTTTATATTGCACCATGGGTTTATTGGATCGACAACCCTGATGATCCGGCAATCCGGATGCCCAAACGAATTGGTGGAGCACCTTTTGGGTTGGAGATAGATTGTGAATGGCTAAAATTTTATGGCCTTTCAGATGATCCGCAAAATGTAGTTTTGGCTTGTAACCGGGGACAAACCATGGGATCAAAAGGTAATTTTACCATGTTTAATATTGTCGGCAATGGAACAAGTACAGAGAATGTAACTTTAGGAAATTATTGTAACATCGATCTTGAGTATCCATTAAAGCCGGAACTTAACAGGGAAAAACGGGGTTCAGCCATAGTACAGGCACAATTGGCATTTTGTCGTGGCGATAAAATCTTTGCCCGTAATAGCCATTTTGTAAGCCGTTTAAACCTTTGTCCACTAATTGGCGGTGGACGTACTTTCTTTGACCGTTGCCACTTTGAATCGACTGATGATGCGCTGGCAACCGGAGTTTATTTGAATTGTACTTTTGAGTTTTACGCATCTAAACCTTTTGGGCATACATCCGGGACCGGAGCTGTTTTTTTAAATTGCGACATAAAATCTTTCACACGTGGCGAGCAATATTTGATTAAAAGCCGAGGTCCAATCGCTGTGTTAGATTCTCGTATGGAAGGAGAACATTCATCCTATTGGGGGTGGAAGGAGAAAACCCCGCTTGAGGAACGTCATTATCAATATCAAAACCAATTTAATGGTGAAAAAGTATTTATTGATATGCATCATCCATACGCAACCGTTGAAATGGCTGGTAAAAACGTATTAAATGCCTATCGGTTTGATTACGATAATAAAGTTGTTTATAACATTTATAATTTATTGCGCGGTGATGATGATTGGGATCCGATGAATATGAAAGATTTGGTTTTAAAAGCGCAAGAAGTAAATGGGAAAAAATATATTGATTTACCTACTCAACTTACAGTTTTACCGTCTCGCAAAACCATAGAGACTGGCAAAGAAACCATTTTATTGACCAGTGCAGTGAAAAAATATGGAAATTTCGAAATTAAGGGAACTGATATAAATTGGTCGATAGCTCCCGAATTTCAAAAATTTGCCCAACTAAAACCTAATGCTGATGGAACTTGTGAGGTGATTCCAACCAATAATATGGACGAAACAAAAGAAGTAATTATTGTTGCTAGTACTTCTGATGGTTTGGAATCGGCAAGCGTGCTTTATATTGCACCTTCGTTTCTAGATGCACCCGATTTTGTATCCAAACCAGTCATTAAAAAA
Organism: Prolixibacteraceae bacterium; assembly: GCA_963678235.1. GTDB lineage: Bacteria > Bacteroidota > Bacteroidia > Bacteroidales > Prolixibacteraceae > JABMQB01. The sequence goes on from OY782766.1 coordinate 204,764, forward strand.
ATGGATGGAATGCTGAACGTCAAATATAAACTGGATATGCGTTTCGAAGACCAGTCGTTGATAAGTTGGTATCGATGCACAGATAAAAATGGTAATAACCCAATTGAAATTGCCGTTTCAAGGGAAAAATCGCCAAAATACACGTACGAACTTTCCAAAGGTGATATTGGCTATTATATCTTGGCAAAAGTTCAGCCTAAACATATCCGTTGCGAAGCTGGAGATGCAGTTTCTGTTGTTTTTGATCAATCAATATCCGCCAATGATGTAAAAAATGGTGCATCTGTTTTGCTTGCCGATTTAAAAAGTATGTCGGCAAAATACCAACCTGAGGTAATTCCCGGTTTCTGGACATTGGATTGTTACGCTCCGGAAGATACACACGACTTTAATTGGGAAGCTGACAACAGTGGTGATCCGTGGTACTATGGTCCCGGGATAAACGGGGCTGCCGACGATACCGGATTTGTGCAGGCCAGCAAAGGTGCACGCTTAAGGTATACTCCCGTTGGCGATAAGTTCGGCGATATGAAAATAAGCTTAACTGCAATGCCATCGAAAACTGCCGGACAAGGTTTTAGCAGTGCCCGTGCACAGTACATGGATATTTGCCTGAAATTCGATACAAAAACACTTAATGGTTATGGTTTACGATTAATCCGTACAACCAAATACCACAATGCAATTGACTGTTATTTTGTAAAATATACAAATGGAAACGCTGTAGCCATTAGCGAACCTGTGTCAACAAGTTGTTACCGGACACCTTGTTTTATTACCATTGAAACTGTCGGGAACAAAATAAAGGCACATGCCGAAACAAATGCTGAATATTATGTTGAACCAAACCGCCCTGAAGTGGTGCAGGTTTTAGATATGGAATGCAAAATCGAATCAAATGATTTTGGCGGTCTTGAATTTCAACATACGGGAACAGTAGGCAGTGGAGCGACCCTTATTAAAAATTTGGTAATTGAATGGAAGTAATTCCGATAACCTTAAATAAATTGCAATGAAAAAGTCAAAAGTGTTTGGTGGGTTAGTTGCGCTTTTTGTGTTTTTACTGTCATTTTCGGGCGTAGCGCAAGATAAAAAAGAAATGAAGGATCCGATGAAAAAGGAATTTAACATTGAGAATTGTGTCAATAAGTTCGATGTGGAAAAATCAGTCAAAACAAACGTTGGGTATCAGTATTGGTTTGCCGATAAAGACTTTATTGACGGGAGAACTTTAAAAATGAGTGTTGTGGCACCACATCAGGCAACCCATGCACCGCATAAACATATTGAAGACGAGTTCTTTTTTGTTTTGGAAGGCACAGCTAAGTTTTATTTGGATGGTAAAACCACTACGGGTGGCCCGCTTACCAGTTTTTATTGTCCGGCGAATATCGAGCACGGAATTAGCAATATTGGAGATACCGAGCTTAAATACTTGGTCATCAAGAAATATCAGAAGTAATTTAAAACATAAATTTTTTGGTTATGGCAATTAATCGAAGAAAATTTATTTCAGCTTCAGTTGCTGGCGGATTGGCTGCTTCATTGCCCTTATCTGCTTGCAGCTCCGAAGCAAACATCGATAACTACCTTAAAATCGATGAAGCTTTTAAACGCCCGGTTTTAAGGACAAACCTGTTTTCCTCACCGGTGATCATTGAATCACTTGAGTTGCTAAAATATAAAAAGAACTTGATCTGTAGGGTGCGCTCAACTGATGGGGTCGAGGGTTTTGCATTTGCACATGGTGGTCTTGATACATTATATCCGATTTTTCTAAATCGTTTACAGCCTTTTTTTATCGGTAAAAATGCACTCGATTTAGAAGCTTTGTTAGATGAGGTTTATGTGTATCAAAGCAATTATAAATTACAAAGTGTTGCGCTTTGGGTGCCGCTAGCTACCATCGAATTTGCCATCCTCGACATGTTGGGAAGAATGGCGAATGTGCCGATGGGCTTGCTGATCAGCGATAAAATTTACAATCCAGAAATCAACCTTTACCAGGCAAATAGCGAACGTTATATTACTCCGGAAGAAACCATCGACCATTTAAAACAACAGTTGGAAAAATCACAAGCAAAAGCAATAAAGTTTAAGCTTGGCGGGCGAATGAGCCATCCGGAGATTCCTGTTGGAAGGTCAGAAAAGCTTATTCCGCTGGCGCGTAAAACATTTGGCGATGATATGTTTATTTGTGCCGATTCAAACGGGTCGTACGATGTTGCCGAAGCAATAAAAATCGGAAAAATTATGCAGGAGCATAATTATGCATTTTATGAAGAGCCTGTTCCATTTGATTGGTACGAAGAAACCAAACAAGTGGCTGATGCTTTAAGCATTCCGATATCGGGTGGCGAGCAAGAACCAAGCATGCGAAACTTCAGGTGGTTGATCGCTAACGATGCCCTGCAAATTGTTCAGGCTGATATGTTTTATTTTGGAGGACTTATACGGTCAATGAAAGTTGCCAGGATGGCGCATGCCTTAGGGAAAACCCATGTGCCGCATGTTTCAGGAATTGGCTATGTTTATACCTTGCACTTTGTTTCTGCAATTCCAAATGCGGGACCTTATCACGAACTAAAAACGCCATTTAATAAAGACATGTCGTTTCAATGCAATAGTTCAAGCCTCTTGCCAAACGAAGGTGTGGTTAAAGTGCCAACCGGACCAGGCATGGGGATTGTATTTGACCCTGATTTTATTGATAAACACGAAGTAATCAAGGCTTAGTTTTTTGATGAAGGCAAGTTCGTATCCATGAAAGCAAGGTCTTTTTTTGACAAGGATACGGATTGAAAAAATTATATTTGTCCTGAAACCTGCATTTGATGTAGATGTTGCTAATTCTTTATTGAATTGGCGGAATCAAAAAGTTCAAATTATTTTAACAACTTAAGAAGACAGATTACGATGAGAAAGATTACAGCTTTTTTTATACTTACAATTTTAACTTTATTTTCATATTCCGTAAAAAGCAACGTATCGAATAGGTTAAAAGTTAGTAATCTGCGTACCGAAATGTTGATTAATCCCGTTGGGATTGATGTTGTTAAACCCAGGTTAAGTTGGCAACTTAGTAGCGAAGAAAGGGGTATTGTTCAAACTTCTTATCGCATTTTGGTAGCTTCATCACCTGATAAACTTGAAAATAACCAGGGCGACATTTGGGATTCAGGAACTGTTGATTCTGATCAATCCCATTTGGTTGGTTATAACGGACAGGGTTTAAGAAGTCGTGACAAATGCTATTGGAAAGTGAAAGTCTGGTCAGGGAATACCGAAAGTGCCTGGAGTGAGCCTGCTTTTTGGAGTATCGGGCTTTTGTATTATAAAGATTGGAGTGGCCGTTGGATTGGTTTCGATCGTCCATTCCCTTGGGATGAAGATTCATTTCACGCCCGTTTATCGGCTCGGTATTTCCGAAAAGAATTTGGTAGTGAAAAAGAAATCAAACAAGCTACTTTAAGTATTATTGGTCTTGGTTTGTATGAATTATATATCAATGGCGAAAAAATCGGTGATCAGGTTTTGGCGCCAACACCCACCGATTATACTAAAAATGTGAAGTATAATACTTTCGATGTAACCAATAATCTTCAAACCGGGAAAAATGCCCTGGGCGTTGTTTTGGGAAATGGAAGGTATTACACCATGCGTCAGCATTACAAACCTTATAAAATCAAAAACTTTGGTTTCCCAAAAATGCTACTTCAATTAGAAATTGAATACGCTGATGGTTCTTTACAACGCATTAAAACGGATAATTCGTGGAAAGGAACTGCAGATGGGCCAATACTAAGCAATAATGAGTACGATGGGGAAGAATACGATGCACGAAAGGAGATGCCTGGTTGGAATACCGTAGGTTTTGATGATAGCAATTGGCTACGCGCCGAGTATGTGCAAGAACCACGGGGTGATTTTGAGGCGCAAATGAATGAAAACATGAAGGTGATGATGGATCTAGAACCAGTTTCAATTACTGAAATTAAGCCGGATACATTCATCATGGATATGGGGCAGAATATGGTGGGATGGATAAAAATGAGAGTACAAGGCAAATCAGGTGATCAGGTGAAATTGCGGTTTGCAGAAATATTGAACGATGAAGGTGAACTTGCAATGGCAAATCTCCGCGATGCAAAGGTTACCGACATTTATACGCTCAAAGGAAGCTCAGAAGAAGTTTGGGAGCCATCGTTTATCTACCATGGATTTCGTTATGTGGAAATAACAGGTTTCCCGGGCAAACCGAAAATTGAAAACTTCCAGGGAAGGGTAGTGTACGATTCCATAGAAACCAAAGGGTCATTTGAAACTTCCAACAAAATCACCAATCAGATCTATAAGAATGCGTATTGGGGAATTCTTGGAAATTACAAAGGAATGCCTGTTGATTGCCCCCAGCGTAACGAAAGGCAACCCTGGTTGGGTGATAGGGCGATTGGTTCACGCGGTGAAAGTTTTGTTTTTGACAACGGAAAATTGTATGCCAAATGGTTGGATGACATTAAATATTCACAAAAAGCAGATGGTGCAATTTGCGATGTCGCCCCGGCATATTGGAGGTATTATAGCGATAACATGACCTGGCCGGGAACTTACCTGATCATTGCCCACATGTTATACGAACAATTCGGGGACAAGAAGCCTATTGAAAAGCATTATCCTTATATGAAAAAATGGCTTCAGTATATGCGCGATCGTTATATGACTGACGACTATATTGTTACCAAAGATAGTTATGGCGACTGGTGCGTTCCTCCGGTTTCGATTGAAGCAGGGCGGGGTAAAAGTGGCGATGTAAAAAGGCCCAGTAGCCTTATTTCCACTGCTTATTACTATTATTTCATGCAAATGATGCAAGACTTTGCTAAACGAACTGGAAACGAAGTAGATATTGCTGAATATGCTGAACTTGGCAAAAAAATTAAAGAGAGCTTCAATGCCAAATTTTATAATCAGGAAAATTCGTTTTATGGAAACAATAAACTTACAGATAACCTTTTACCTCTTTATTTTGGATTAATTCCTGAAGAGCATATCGATAAAGTATTTGTCAATATCGTACATACCATCGAAGTTACAAACCAAGGGCATTTAAGCACCGGACTAATTGGGGCACAATGGTTAATGCGTGGTTTAACCAATTATGGAAGATCTGATTTAGCCTATAAAATTGCGACCAACACCACCTATCCGAGTTGGGGATATATGGTTGAAAATGGGGCAACCACAATTTGGGAATTATGGAATGGAAATACAGCCGCGCCAAATATGAATTCATACAACCATACCATGTTATTGGGCGATTTGATTACCTGGTATTATGAGAACCTTGCCGGAATAAAGTCCGATCCTGAAAATCCAGGGTTTAAAACTATTGTAATGAAACCCGAATTACCTGATGGTTTGGATTATGTGAATGCTTCGTACGAAACACCTTATGGAAAAATAACGAGTGAGTGGAAAAAAGACGCTTCAACCTTTAATTGGACAATAAATATTCCGGCAAACACACAAGCGCATGTTTACATTCCGGTAAACTCAAAAATGAACATTACCGAAAGCGGTAAAAAAATTGATCATGCTGATGGCGTGAAGCTAATAAGAAAGGAAGGCAGAAGGGCTTTATTTGAACTTGGTTCGGGCGATTATTACTTTTTGTCTGAATATTAGTTTGTTACGTACAAACTGATTTTGTCTGAACATATTTTTTATTCGGGCTTGAAACCCGACTTTGCCAATTACTGGAACATCTTTTAATTGGGCAATTGATATTTTAATTTTATAGTACAACTAATCTAAATTCTACATATTATGAGTGGTAAGTATTCTTTATTATTCAAAATTATCGTCTTGCTATTTTTTACCAGTTTCAATGTGCTTGCTCAGGATGAGCTGGCTAATGATGGAAAAGAAAAGATCGATATGAGCCCGTTCTCAAACAGTACAAATCATTGGTATGATTTTTTTACAAACTCATCGGTAATAGCTCCCTTGCCGGGAAGGCCTCAGCATAAAGAAACGGAAATAACACAGATTGCCGATAATATCCTGTTATTTCAGCGAGATAACGGTGGTTGGCCAAAAAACTTCGATATGCAGGCTGTTCTTAGTGAAGAACAAAAAGAAAAATTGCGTGCGGTAAAACCAATCCTTAGTACCACATTCGATAATTCAACAACACACCCACAGGTTATATACCTTGCAAAAGCGTATTCAATAACCAAAATCGAAAAATATAAACAAGGTTGTTTGAAAGGCCTTGATTTTATCCTTTCAGCCCAATATGAAAATGGAGGATGGCCCCAGTATTACCCGCCACTTCCCGAGAACAACGAGTATAGCAAACATATAACTTTTAATGATGAAGGCTATGTGGGGGTTATGAACGTTCTGAAAGCAATCAATGATAACAAACCGTTCTTTTCTTTTTTGGATAATAATCAGCGAAAAAAGGCGAAAGCTGCTTTTGATAAAGGCTTGGACTGTATTTTAAGAACGCAAATTAAAGAAGACGGTGTTTTAAAAGTTTGGTGCCAACAACACGATGAAGTTACATTATTGCCGGCTTGGGCCAGAACATTCGAACCACCAAGTTTAGGAAACGATGAAAGTTCGCCAATCGTTTTATTATTGATGAGCCTTGATAAACCTGATGATGCTGTAATTGCCTCGGTTCAGGGAGCTGTGAAATGGTTTAACGATGCAAAAATCCTTCACACTCGTTGCATCGACGATCCAACGGCACCAAAGTATGTGTCAAAATACAAGGAGCATAAATACGACAGACGGATTGTGCACGATTTGAATGCCCCACTGATCTGGACCCGATATTCGGAGCTAAAAACCGGACGTCCTTTGTTTTGTGACCGGAGTGGCGAAATCCTTTACAATATGAGTGATTTGGGCAGGGAACGTCGAAGTGGTTATCGTTGGTACACTTATGCACCTCAAGCAGTTTTGGATGCGTATCCTGAGTGGCAAAAAAAGTGGGCACCTGATAATAACGTATTGGAAAACTAAATCCTATTAAGAAAATATCTTTCTGGTAAACCAAACGAGTTAAAACGATGAACTATGAAAACACGTACAGCAATATTTTATGGATTCTTTTTAGTCGGTTCGCTTACTTTGTCTGGGTGCAACCGGGGCAATCAACCTGTAAAATCTAAAAATACAATTGATCGGTTTGCATTAGTAAATCGTCATAATGTAGTACTTGATGGAATAGATCCTTTAGCGCCATTGTCGTTGGGCAATGGTGATTTTGCGTTTACCGCTGATGTAACCGGGATGCAAACATTGGAGGACTATTATTATACCAATGGTATTCCTCTTGAAACACAATGTGGCTGGGCGTGGCATTCATTTCCAAATGTCAATAACTTAAATCTTCGTGATGCCATGAAACCCAATAAGTTTCATGACCGTGAGATATATTACCCAAGTGACCAGCACAGCGAAGCCGGTGATTATTTTCGTAAAAATCCGCATCCAATCCCGTTAGGACAAATTAGTTTGTGTGATGAAAATAGCCAGCCTCTTAAAATGGAAGCCATCCAAAATATCCATCAAAAATTAGATTTGTGGGTAGGGTTAATTACAAGTTCCTATGAAATAGAAGGAACACCCGTTCATGTTGAAACTGTTTGCCATCCCGAATTAAGCATGGTAACTTTTAAAATTAAATCGCCCTTGCTTTCATCAGGAAAATTGAAACCTGCGTTTAGATTCCCATACTCTTACGATCTTTCCATTAAGAACAAACCTCCTTTTGATTGGGGCAAGCAGGAAATGCATCAAAGCATTGTCACGAATAAGGATGAAAATAGCGTTGAAATAGAGCGGATGATTGATTCTGCCCGATATTTTGTAAATATTAATTGGAACGGCAATGCCATTTGGAAACAAAACGGTAACCATTCATTCAACCTTGAACCAAACGGTACAGACAGTTTGGTACTTGTTTGTGAATTCTATCCTGAGCAAATAGAAAGGGAATCTCCATCTTTCGATGAAACATTGAAAGCAAGCGCCCAGGCTTGGGAAAAATACTGGACAGAAGGAGGTGCCGTTGATTTATCGGGATGCACCGATCCAAGGGCAAAAGAACTAGAGCGACGAATAGTCCTCTCGCAATACCTCGTTAAAGTAAATTATTCAGGAGCATTCCCACCACAGGAAACGGGACTTGCCCATATCAGTTGGTATGGGAAGCATAATTCAGAAGTTTATTGGATACATGCAGCCCAGTTTTATCAGTGGAACCATACTGATTTATTGGAAAAGGGATTGCAATGGTACCGTAAAATCTTACCTGTGGCGATGGCTGATGCTAAAAGTAAAGGTTTCGAAGGTTCCCGCTGGCCCAAAATGGCAGGAATTAACGGCAGGCCAAGTCCCGGCGACATCAATCCTTATATTATTTGGAACCAACCTAACCCGATCTATTTGTCTGAATTGGTTTATCGCGCCCATCCTACTAAAGAAACATTGGAGAAATACCGTGATATTGTCTTCGAATCGGCAAAATTCCTGGCCTCATATGCCTATTATGATGCTGCTACCGACCGTTATATATTAGGTCCACCCATAAAAAGTGTAAATGAAAGTACGGAGGAAAATGAAACTAAAAACCCAAGTTTCGAATTGACCCAATGGTACCACGGATTAAAAGTTGCCCAGGACTGGCGCGAAAGGCTTGGCATGGAAAGGGATCCGAAATGGGACGCTATATTACAAAAACTGGCACGCCCAACTGTTCAGGATGGGAAATATGTAGAGCTTGAGTCTGATCCAACAATGTATTCCAGAAGCCGGAACTTTTCATCGGCAATGCTTATGGCACTGGGTTACCTACCTAAAACCCCAATGATCGATGAAGATATTATGCGCAATACGTTTAATGCCATATACGAACGAAACGGTTTACCAAGTTTTGTGAGCTGGAGCCTCGGTAAAGGTGCGCTTACCGCTGCGCGACTGGGAGAGCAGCAAAAGGCCATTGATATTGTCTGCAACGATGCCCCGAAAGCAAAATTTAATAAAAGTGGTTATGTGATGCGCCCAAAAGAAGGATTGGTCTGTCCTGCCTATCTTCCGGTAAATAGCTCATTTCTGGCAGCAATTGGTTTAATGGCAGCCGGATGGGATGGGGCGCCTGAAATAAATGCCCCGGGTTTTCCACAAGATGGGACTTGGAACGTAACAGTTGAAAATATGCAAATTTTACCATGATAAATATGTAATTTTAGGTTTTTATCGATATGAAAAATGTAGTTTTTATTAGTGCGTTCATTTGGATAACCTTGGGTGGTTTCTTAAACATCAGTTCTCAAGTAAGGACTGATATTAAATGCAATGCACCTAATTTAGGCAAAGCACAACTTACAAAATTGTGGAGCTCAAAATCCGTATATGAAGGTCCTGAATCTGTGGTTTTTGATTCTGAAAGAGGATTTATTTACGCATCAAATTACAACAGCAATGTAAAAACCGGAGAGGAATATGGGCGGCATTTTATTTCCAAATCGGACTTAAATGGAGAATTCGTTGAAAAAAAATGGATCAACAATCTGACCACACCAACTGGTATCTGCATTTTTAAAAATAGGCTTTTTATTGTTGAACGTTTTGGAATTGTTGAATTTGACCTTGATAAAGATGAGGTTGAAAGGACTTATTATCTTCCCCAGGACGGCTTTCTGAATGATATTGGCGTTGCACCAGACACTTCGATATTTGTAACTGTTAGCAACAGAAACAGGATTTACAGGATTAAAAATGGTGTGGTGGAAGAGTGGCTAAAAACCAATGAAATTTATCGGGCAAACGGGATTATATATGATCAGGGAAATTTGATTGTGGGCATTAATGGCGACAATTGCTTAAAATCCATAAACCTATCTACGAAAGAAATAAAAGTGCTGAGCAATATTGGTCCGGGAATAATCGATGGCGTAAAAAAATGCAGTCAAGGTTATTTGGTTTCTCACCTTGAGGGAAGTATTTATTTGGTTGATAATGAGGGAATATGTTCAGAGATTCTTAATATCAGAAATGAAAATATTAGCATTGCCGATTTTGAGTATGTTGAAGAAAAGAACCTAATTATTATTCCTGATTTAAAGGGGAATAGGATTATAACCTATAAGATTTCGTTAGATTAAACCGGGCACAGGGAGTTAAAATTGCAGCATTATGTTGAGTTGAGAAAGCGATCTTAATACAATACATTTTTTCTTCAAGGGTAGTTGCAGAACAATGAATAATAGAATAATCAAACTGCAATTTAAACGTTAAAAACCATATTCAAGAATCAACTAAATTTCAATAAATTGGCTTATCATTTGAAATTTAATTGTTGATAATCAGCTATAAAGGTTGTTTTTTTAAAAGAAGTAATACTAGAAGATTATTTCAATTTTAATCTTCGTTGAAAATTATGTAATTTTGATGGGAAGATATGTTGCATATCGTTATGCTTGTTTTATAAATATTGAAGCATACCGGATGCAAATGATTTAACTAACTAACTTATCAAATGAAAATTGAGGATAAAATACTGCTCAATGAGATACAAAAGCAGAACCGTGAGGTCTTTAAAGCTTTGTTTCACGAATATTATCCCCATTTGATAAAATATACCGAAGGTTTTATTTTTGATAAAACCGCTTGTCAGGATATCGTTCAAAACCTGTTTATTTATTTTTGGGAGAATAGCAATAAACTTGAAATCACAGAATCAATCAAGGCATATTTATATAAGTCGGTAAAAAATCGCTGTTTAAATTATTTGAGGGAACTTCAAATAAAGGATAAACATAGGTTATTATATCTCGAGGCAAGATTGAATGATGATGAACCTGAGTGGATCGATGTTAAAAGTATTCAATTGATTAAAGAATCAATTGACAATTTACCTCCGCAAATGGCAGAAGTATTTAAATTGAAATACCTGCATGGAAAAAAATACAAAGAAATTGCGGAATTGAACAATATTTCTGAAAATACGGTTAAAACCCAACTTAAAAGGGCCAAAAGAAAACTTAGGGCGCAACTACTTAAAACAAGTCACTTAAATTATTTTTTATAAATCTGTCACCCAAAATAAGTTTTGGTGTGTCATACTAACAACTTTATTATTTTAATATGAAGAATAGTAGAAATATTATTGATTTTGAAATAATCTGGAAAAAAATTAATAAAGCTATTTCTGAGGAAGAAGAGATACACCTAAATAATTGGCTGAGCGAATCGCCAAAGCATCAACATTTTTTTAATAGTGCAAAACAGTATTACGAAAAAGGTAGTCAATTTGAAAATATTCCGGGAGAATTAAAAAAATCTTGGAGAATAGTTTCTAAACATTCAGAAAACCGCAGAGCTGGCATATCACGTTTCGCTACTGTTATATCAACTGCTGCCGCCTCAGTTATTATAATCTTTTCGTTGTTTTATTTTACAAATAAAGAATTTTTTAATCAATCAATTGTTCAAAATAAACAAGTCATCAAGCCCGGAACTGATAAAGCAATCCTTATTTTAGATGATGGTACGGTTCATGATCTTTCAAATCAAAAGGAATTTTTCCTAAAAGAAGGTGCTTCAACTATTAAAAGTACCGGAGATAAAATTGAATATCTTGGGCAGCATGAAGAAAAAAAAGAATTAAAGTACAACACTTTGAAAGTGCCACGTGGTGGCGAATTTTATTTGGTACTGTCCGATGGCACCAAAGTGTGGTTGAACTCAGAAACAACTTTGCGATATCCTGTATTTTTTCCGGATAATGAACGTAGGGTCGAATTAATTGGTGAAGCCTATTTTGAGGTTGAACATAATGCAAAATCTCCTTTCCTGGTTTCTTCAGATAATCAGGTTATAAAAGTTTTAGGTACACAGTTCAATGTTATGTCCTATAAAAACGATCCATTTATTTATACCACGCTTGTTAATGGTGAAGTGGAGGTATCGCTTAAAAACAATCCTGAAATAAAAAAGATTTTATATCCGAACGAACAGAGTACCATTGAAAAAGGGAATAATTTCATTGAAAAGAAACTGGTAGATGTGTATGCATTAACCGCCTGGAAAGACGGACGATTTGTTTTTCAGGATAAGGTCCTTTCTGATATCATGAAAACCCTTAGCATGTGGTACGATGTTGAAGTTGTATTTCAAGATATTGAAAAGAAAGACATGCGTTTCACCGGGAACTTGCCTCGATATTCAAACTTTGAAGAAGTATTGTGTAAAATTGGAAAAACAAATGAAGTAGAATTTATTATAGAAAATGAAAGGATAACCATATTGTAAAAGTGGGAAATGTTCGCACCATTTCCCACATTACACTCAGTTACAGTTAACTAAATGTTTTACTAAAACTTTGCAAATTTATGAAAAAAAAACGATTTGTTACTATTCCCTTGAAGGGATGTAAAAAACTATTTCTCATGGCAAGAATTGTATTGTTTTTCTTGTTTGTAAGCCTGGTTCAGGTTTCTGCAAGTGTTTATTCTCAGCAAACTTCCTTAGCTTTAAAATTGAAAGATGCCAAGGTTGAAGAAGTATTTCGCGCTATTGAAGAACAAAGTAACTTCTATTTTCTCTACAGGTCCGACTTCTTAAAAGATTTGCCTAATGTATCCATGGATATAAGAGATGCAAAGGTTGAACAAGTTTTGGATCAGGTTATTTCGCCCTACGGGTTTACGTATGAAATTGATGATCGCATTGTTGTGATTAAAAAGAATACGGAAGGAAATTACGGGGGTGATGTTGCTCAACAGAACAAAGAGCTGTCTGGTACCATTGTCGGCACCGATGGTCAACCTATTCCAGGGGTAAGTGTAATTGTTGAAGGCACAACTGTTGGTACAGTGTCTGATATCGAAGGAAAGTTTGTTTTAAGTGTTCCTGCAAATGCCCAAACCCTTCAATGTTCCTTTGTTGGTATGGTGACCCAGTCAATTCCAATAGGTTCAACCACAGTTTTCAATATTACGATGGAAGATGCCAGTATTGGGCTTAATGAAGTTGTTGCTATTGGTTATGGTACCATGAAAAAAAGCGATTTGACCGGTTCGGTTGGCGTTGTATCTGCAGAAGAACTAAACTCTGTTCCTGTAACTTCTGTATCTCAAGGATTACAAGGAAGGTTAGCTGGGGTAGCAGTTACTTCGAATTCAAGTGCCCCTGGTGGAGGTATTAGTGTAAAAATTCGTGGTAACACCTCTATCCTAAACGGAAGTGAACCTCTGTACGTAATTGATGGGTTCCCTATTACAGGAGAATCGCAATTTAATACCTCTCAGGGTACAGGTTTAGTTGAGAGTGGCGGTTCAATGGGTGAAAGCGGAGCGACTGTTGCTCAAAATCCATTAGCTTCCCTCAACCCCGCAGATATTGCTTCAATAGAAGTTCTTAAAGATGCTTCGGCATGTGCCATCTACGGTGTACGTGGTGCAAACGGAGTTGTATTGATAACAACAAAAAGGGGAAAAGTAGGAAAACCGCAAGTTTCATTTAGTTCTTATGTTGGAGTACAAAGTGCCAATAAAATAGACATGATGAATGCGGAAGAATATATGGATATTTGGAATGCCGGTGCAGCAAATTCTGGTCAACCTGCATTATTTACCGGTTCAGCTCCTTTTGATACAGATTGGCAGGATGAAATATTCAGGCAAGCCATAATGACTAATTACCAACTAAGTGTTAGTGGAGGAAGCGAAGCTGTTCAATACAATATTTCTGGTAGCTATTTTAATCAGGATGGTGTAATTAAAGGCTCCGGATTCGATAGGTATTCTTTAAGGAGTAATCTTGATATTCAAGTTAGTCCGAAAGTGAAGTTAGGAAATTCCCTAACAGTTTCGAGATCAATAAATAATGCTGCCAATGTTGAAGGTGAAGCAACTACTGGAGTTACATCACAGGCATTGCAAATGTCTCCTCTATTGGATGTTTATATGGCGGATGGTGTGACTTATTCCGCCAACCGGGATATGGATGCCTGGCAGGTACCTGATGCACAAGGCAATAACAACCCGGTTGCTTCCATAAATGAACGTAGTGATGAAGCTGTAACTACAAGGATTTTAGGATCATTATTTGGCGAATATTCTATTACAAATGACTTAAAATTAAGGGTAAGTGTTGGTGCTGATATTGAAGAAAGAAAGAGGCATGTATTCACTACCGATAGAATTGGTAGAGCTACAAACTTTAATAGGGCTACAGTAAGTATGGTTCACAGGAGTTCATACTTGAATGAAAATACCTTGAATTACAACAAAAATTTTGGGCAACATACTTTAGGTGCTTTAGCTGGTTTTACAATTCAGAAAGAAACTGAAGAATACCAGCAGATTATTGGTTCAGGTTTTGCATCAAATGCTACCACTTCTCATGATTTAGGTAATGGATCCCTGGTTCCACAAATCAATTCAAATTATGCCGATTTCGCTATCGCTTCATTTCTCGGCAGGGTAAATTATAACTTTGATGACAGGTATCTTATAACAGCAACACTTAGGAGAGACGGATCTTCAAAATTTGCTAAAGGTAAACAGTGGGCTACATTTCCATCTGCTTCTGTTGCATGGAGAATTAATAATGAGAGCTTTATGGCTGATGCCGATGCAATTAATAACTTAAAATTAAGGGTAGGTTATGGTGTTGTTGGAAACCAGGAATTAGCACCTTATGGATCTCTTGCCTTGTTACAAGGTACTACTTACGTTTTTGACGGAAACCTTGTTAATGCTTTTGGACCATTTCGTGTAGCCGTGCCTAACCTAACATGGGAAACAACCAATCAAGTAAATGTTGGACTGGATCTTTCATTCTTGGATAGCAGGATTAACGTAACTGGTGATTACTACGTTAAAAAAACAAAAGATCTTTTGCTGGAAGTTCAACTTCCTGAATCTTCTGGTATTACCGAACCTTCTATTCAGAATATTGGTGAAATGGAAAACAAAGGATGGGAATTTGCTGTCGATGGGCGTATCATAAGTACCAATGATTTGTCATGGACTCTTGGAATCAACATTTCAGCCAATAAAAATGAAATTACCTCTTTAGGTAATGAGGATGAAGTTGGGGATCTTTCATTTGAAACGAACCGCCTTACCTTTGCAGGACAGGTAATAAATTCATATGTAAAAGTCGGACAACCGATAGGTGTATTCTATGGTTATAAATATGATGGACTGGTTAGTACGCAAGAAGAAGCAGACGCATTGCAATCAATACAACCAGGTATTCAACCAGGATTTGCAAAATATGTTGATGTTACTGAAGATGGTTCCCTTACATCTGCCGACAGGACCGAAATAGGTAGCCCTCACCCTGACTTTATTTATGGAATTAGTACGAATATTAAGTATAAAAAATTTGAGTTGAGGATGTTCCTTCAGGGACAGCAAGGTGGAAAAGTATTTAATATGATGCGTTCTTTCAATACCAATTTGGGTCGTGGTCAGAATATGTTGGCTGAAATGACAGATTATTGGACACCAAGTAATACAGATGCTAAATATCCTAAACCTTACAGTATAAATGCTCCAAATGTTGGAGGAGCTGGTGCCAGAGGTGAATCTGATTTTTATCTTGAAGATGCATCTTATCTGAGAATGAGAGAAATAACACTAAGTTATTACCTTCCTGAAAACCTATTCGGGGCGTTTAATGGCTCGGTATATCTAACAGGACAAAATCTATTTACTATTACTGATTATACAGGTTATAATCCGGATACGAATGGACGTGTTGGAACCCAGGGTGCATTTGGATACGATGTTAGTTCTTATCCTCTTGCAAAGGCTTTTATTCTGGGAGTAAAACTTAACTTTTAATTTTAAAACTTAATTAAAATGAGAAAATATTTATATATATTATTAGTAAGCGTTTTCATTTTTGGAACCGGTTGTGAAGAATTTCTTGAGGAAGTTCCAAAAAGTTCCATTTCTCCTGCTAATTTCTACAAAACTGCGGATGATGCAAAAGCTGCTGTAAATGCAGCCTATGCCGCAATAGCAGGCAATAATTATTATGGACGCTATCAGATTACAGCTAGTGCCCATACCGGAGAAGCCGTTTTCACTCGCTTAACTGCTCCTAATTCAGACAGGATGGATATTGCAATGTTATACGATGCACGTATGATTACCAATACCAGATATAACCGTAACCTTTGGAACCAAACCTGGAAAGCGGTTAACGATGCCAATGCAGTGATAGATAATGTCCCGAATATTGACATGGATGCAACTCTTCAGGCGCAAATTATTGGAGAAGCCAAATTTTTAAGGGCACTAAGCTACTTTAATATGGTAAGAAGATGGGGTGGTGTACCTATTGTATTAAATGAAACCAATACTTCTGTTTTGTCGGAACTACAGTTGCCCAAGAATACTGCAGAGCAAGTTTATGCTCAAATAGAACAGGACTTAACAGATGCAGTATCTGTTTTACCTAAAAAAAGCGAGTATTCAGGCTCAGATATCGGACGTGCTTGTGAAGAAGCAGCACAGGGGCTTTTGGCAAAAGTACAATTATACCAGCAGAAATGGTCAGATGCCAAAACAAATGCTGTTGCAGTTGTAAACAACTCAAGTGGCATTGATTTAATGGATGATCCGAAGGATCTGTGGTGGGAAAGCAGTGATCACGATAATAATAAAGAAAGTTTGTTTGAGGTGCAGTATAACGGTGTTTCCCCTAATAATCATTCTGTGAGCCAAAACTTCGAAGCAAATGGTAATGGCTGGGGGCCAGGTAACTGGGGAAGTATCCATGCAAACATGTATTTTTATGGCAAATTCAGCGATACCGATAAAAGAAAGGCTGCAACTTTCTACCTTGAATACCCTAATAGAACAACTGGAGAAACTGTACACTGGTATGAATTTACATATCCTTCGCCTCACGTTGCCAAGTATAGGGAGCCGGAACACTTTAGTGGAAATGAAAACAATATTCGGGTTTTACGTTTTGCCGATGTTCTTTTAGTTGCCGCTGAAGCAACAAATGAAAGTGAAGGTCCTGCAAATGCCGTGCAATATATAAACAGGGTGCGGTTCAGGGCTGGAATACCAGACTTGCCAACCAGCATTAGTAAGGATGCTCTTAGGGATTCAATTTATTTAGAGTTCAGACGGGAATTATGTTACGAAGGACAGGATTATGAAGAGTTAGTCCGGACCGGAAGATTACTCTCCGAGAAAATTGCTTCGTGCACATATACAATTCCTCCAATGCTTGATGATGACGGTAATGTACTTACACCAACGCAAACACAGTTGGATAGAATTGCATTATATCAACCTCAATTGAACCTGTTTGAGTTAGATGCACATAACGTATTGTGGCCATTCCCGCAGGATGCTACGGATAAAAATCCTAATCTACAACAGAACCCGGGATACCCTTCAAATTAGCAGGTTGAAATTACTGGATTAAATCCAGATAATTATATAAACATTAAATACAATTGGGTTATATTGTTAATCAATATAGCTCAATTGTTTTTTACAAATAGCCTGCTTCAACTGGAACGATTCCAAATTGCAAAACAGATAATGAGAAATAGAACGTCTATGCAGGTTTTTCCCTTAATTAAAGTATATTTATAAGTATCGAAAAACTTTAAAATGAGGTACGGCAATTGGATTTGTTTATGAAATGTAGCCTTAAAAATATCCTTTTATTTTGCATCCTAATTGCAAATCAATTGCCCGGTTTTGGTAATGACGGAAAATCTCTTTTTATCGAAAATTGTGCTATTTGCCACACCATTGGAAAAGAAAAATTAATTGGTCCAGATTTAAAAAATATTCAGAAAATCAGATCGTTAGAATATTTTCAGGCTTTTGTGAAAAACTCTCAGGAAGTTATTAAATCTGGCGACTCAATTGCTATAGCTGTTTATCAGGATTATGACGAAACAATCATGCCTGAACATAGTTTATCGAATATTGAGATAGATTCTATCTGGCAATTTATTCAAACATTTGAAGGTGATGCATATTTTGAATATGTAGCCCCGGCACCAAAAGTTAAAACCACAAAAATTTGGATAGTTTACGTAGTTCTGATTGTATTTTTGATTTCAATTGCATTTCTTAAAAGAAAATGGCTTTGTAAATATTTTGAAAGTATCTCGAATAAAATCCCAATTACAAAACTATTTGCAAAGCGATGGAAAAGTATTGGCATTTTTATCCTTGTAACCGCTTCTTTCATCGAACTAAACCACATCGGCATTTTTATAGGTTATCAACCCAAACAGCCCATTCTTTTTTCCCATGAAGTGCATTGTACTCAAAACAAGATTACTTGCAGGTATTGCCATTATGAAGCTTACAAAGGGCAGCATGGCGGAATCCCGCCTCTTTCAACTTGCATGAATTGCCACAAATATGTAAACAAAGGCACTTTAACAGATACGCTTGAAATTGCTAAATTGTACGATTGGGCAGGATTCGATTTTAAAACAAAAGAGTACAATAGAGAACAAATGCCATTAGGATGGGTAAAAGTGTATAACCTTCCTGATCATGCACGATTTAATCACCAAATCCACTTTAATGCAAATGTCACCTGTAACCAATGTCACGGGAAAGTAGAAGAAATGAAGGAAATAAGACAGGCGGCATCGCTAACCATGAAATGGTGCGTTGATTGTCATACAACAAGCAATGTCCCTTTGGTTGGGTATTATTCGGAAAAAGAAACAAGTAATTTTAAGGCGATGAGTGCCGATGAAAGGGCAAATTTTACCTTACGCTCCGATACCGTTTATAAAGTATACAAGAATATGGGGGGATTAGATTGCTACAAATGCCATAATTGAGAAGAAAGGATGAAACAAAACCGTAGAAATTTTCTGAAATGGACAGGTGTTTTAACTGGTGGGGCATTATTGCCCGCTTGTCAGGCAAAGGTGGAAAAATTAATTCCATTCCTTAACCAGCTGGAAAATTATGTGCCCGGTAAAAAACAAAAATACCGCACTTTTTTCTACGACCATTCTGATTTTGCCGAAGTTGTTGTTTCTACTATCGATAATCGCCCAATAAAACTCGAGGGCAATCCCAATTCCGAAATTAACATGGGAGGATTGAATGCCCGTATTCAAGCATCTCTTGTTAATTTTTACCATCCAAACCGATTAAAAGAACCTTCCTTTAATAAGCAAACAATATTTTGGGAAAATCTTGATAATAAGGTTGTTTCGCTTCTGGAAATAAGTCAAAAAGAAAGTAAAAAGGTACTTTTAGTCCTTCCATATTTGATTAGTCCTACCGAGAAAAAGGCAATCGAAGAGTTTAAAACCTACTGGAAAAACTGTGAAGAAATTATCTTTTCACCGCAAAATTATTCGGCTCTGGCTTTTGCCAACCAAAAACTGTCAGGTAATAATTCCATCCCAACTTTTGCATTTGACAAAGCAAAATGTATTGTTGGTTTTCAGTGCGATTTTCTTGGAAACTGGTTAAATGGAAGCAAAAATACGACTCAATATTCTGCTGCAAAAAAACAATTCGGGGGTGAATTTATCCATTTGCAGTACGAATCAGTATTTTCACTAACAGGATCGAATGCGACGAATAGAGTTCCATTAGGCAATGATGAAACAGATGATTTAATTTTTGGGTTGCACGCCCGTTGTTTTAGAAATAATTATCAAATTTTAGTTGAAGAAAATAAGGAAAGGGTTGAAGAATTACTGATTCTTCTGGAAAATTATCGTCAGCAAAGTTTGTTATTATATGGTGGCGACGATGTGCTTATTCATCAATTGGTACTTGAATTAAACTCCTATTTTAAAAATATTGACAATACAGTTTTGTCAAATCATCCGGATTTATTGTGTTGTTCCAATTCTGAAGTAAACCAGTTTCAAAGCATTTTGGAGGACTCTGCCGAAACCATAATTTTTTATAAAACAAACCCTTTTTATTTCTTGGATAGGGAAGGAGAACTTGCTAAAAAAATACTCGAAATTCCAAATCGTATTGGGATATTTGATGCCGAAAATGAAACCTCGAATGAATGTACAATTCTTGCCCCTTCCCAACATCATTTTGAATCGTGGTCAGATGCTCAAATTGATAACAAAACTTTTTATTTGGGGCAACCTGTTTTCAATTCCATCTTTAACACCCGGTCTGCTGGCGAAATTTTGCTTCGTTGGAGCGAAAACCCGAAAGAGTGGAAAGATTACTTAAAAACAAACTGGTTCGAGAATATTATTCCATTAGCCGAAAACAATCCACAGCTGGTTTGGAATGAAGTTAAGACAAAAGGCAAGCTTAAAATTAAACAAGAAAGCTCGATCTTTAAAAAGGTTGTTTTTTCTGAAGCAAGTTATCCTGAAATCGATGTTCAAAATGAGTTTGTCCTTCAGTTCTTTAACGATTCAAAAATGGGAATTGGCGAAAACCGGGATAACAACTTTTTGCATGAACTAGCTGATCCGATTACGAAAGTTAGCTGGGATAATTATTTTACGCTAAACCCCGATGATTTAAATCGTATTCTGAATGGAAAAACGGAAATACAGCATCCGCTTTTGGAAGTTCATTTTAATAATAATGTTTTAAATGCACCAGCAGTTTCTGTTCGTGGTCAGGCTAAAAATACCATTGGTTTTGCTTTAGGATATAGAACAACAAATAATTCCTGTGGAATAAATGCATACCCTGCAATCTTTTCCGACAATAAATGGAAGAAGCACTGGACGGTTGAACAGGTTAAATTAATTGATGGGAATGCAGAAATGGCGGTAATCCACCACACCACAAAATTGCCCAATGAATATTTGACAAAAATAAGTGAAACGGAGATTTTAAGGAAGGCAGATAAATATTCGAAATTCGAAAAATGGCTGATGCTAATCGATATGGACGTATGCACTGGTTGCAGTTCGTGCGTGGTGGCTTGCCGGGTTGAAAATAACATTCCGCTGGTTGGCAAAAGTGAAATCTTAAAAAAACGGGATATCGACTGGTTGAAGATTGAGCGGTATGAGCTGGAAAACGGTCAAATCCTGCATCTTCCGTTAATGTGCCAACATTGCGACAACGCGCCATGCGAAAGTGTTTGTCCGGTTTTGGCAACTACCCACAGTTCCGATGGATTAAACCAAATGGTGTACAACCGCTGTGTGGGAACACGTTATTGTGCTGCTAATTGTGTGTATAATGTGCGTAAATTTAACTGGTCGAATTACCGAAAACCTCCTTTTGATAAATTGAACTCCAGCGAATCTAAATTTGGTAATTTAATGCTGAACCCGGACGTAACGCTGCGCACAAAAGGGGTTATGGAAAAATGTAATTTTTGCCAGCACCGGATTCAGGAAGAGCGTGAAAATGCAAAATTGGAAGGCAGAAAAATGAATGTGGAAAATGCCCAGCCGGCATGTGCAAGTTCGTGCCCCGCCAAAGCAATTCGTTTAATCAATTTAAATTCGGAAGAGGGTGCAGGATTTATCGCAAATGAGAGCAAAACAAAGTACCAGCTTTTTAAACATTATAATGCCAATCCAAGTGTGATTTATATGAGCAACAGGCTGAAAGTTTGAATGATAAGATATACATATCGACCAACTCCATAAGATCAAAAAGAGTCATCAACTTGCTGATTATTCTCCTAATTGGCTTTGGCATTTGGGGAATAATCCAAACATTAAATATTGGAATTGGCTCTTGGGGAAACAACAATCAAATAAATTGGGGAATTGCAATTACCAACTTTGTTTGGTGGATTGGCATCGGGCATTCGGGAACACTCATTTCGGCAATACTTTTGATTTTCAATCAAAACTGGCGGAAATCAATTTCAAGAATCGCAGAGCTAATGACCATTTTCTCATTGATTTGTGCAGCATTTTTCCCTCTAATTCACATGGGGCGCCCGTGGTTGCTTAATTGGTTTGTTCCATTTACAGGTAGGCTAGGTGGTTTGGGTATAAACTTTTATTCGCCATTAATTTGGGACTTTTTTGCCATCGGAACCTATTTCACCGTTTCCATATTATTCCTCTACCTTGGGCTTGTACCCGATTTGTATCTTATGAAGATCACCAATAATCATTCGTTAAAAAATAGGATTTTTAAAACCTTGGCATTTAACTGGAATGGAAGTAACCGGCAATGGCAAATCCACCATTCAGTAACATTGATAATTGCTGGTTTGGTGACGGCATTGGTGATTTCGGTGCATAGTATTGTTAGCCTCGACTTTGCAGTTACCTCCGTAAAAGGCTGGCACAATACTCTTTTTCCACCCTACTTTGTTTTGGGAGCTATTTTTTCAGGTCTGGCCATGATCCAGATCATACTGTTTTTTCTTTCTTCTAATAAGAAAATTGCAGAAGTATATACAACTGAATTACGATCAAAAATAAATCGTTTAATTCGGATTTGTTCAGCGGGGATGGCATTCTTCTATTTTATGGAAATTTACCAGATTTTTAAATTTGGGGAGGAAACGGAATCAGCAATACTGACGTATAAAATATTTGGTCAAAAATCAGTAAAAATTTTTGGGGCAATGATCTTTTTGAACCTGATTCTGCCCTTGCTTTTATGGCACAAAAAGTTAGAGTGCAAGCGCAGTTTAGGAGTTGTTGTTTCGTTCGGAATTTTAATTGGAATGTGGCTCGAAAGGTACTGGATTGTAATAAAAACAATGGAAACTGGCGTTAAAGACCAGCCCGTTTTCCTATTTGACCCTACGCTTGTTGATGTGAGTTTATTTGCGGGTACTCTCGGACTTTTTCTATGGATGTACCGATTTATTAAAAAACATATTCCATTACTGCCCGCATTTGAAAAAAAGTAAATAGAATGTTGATTGTTGAAATTGAAAATAAAGTGGAATTTAACGCAATTGTGGAGCAATTAAAAGCTTCGAATATTGCCATTGAAAAAACCAGGACTCCGGGTTATTTTACTCTTGGAGATGAGGGCACAATTCCTCGTTTTTTACTTTTTGCCGTTGTTTTAATAGGAATTGTTTTGGGGATACTTTTTATAATTGCTATTAATTCTTTTTGGGAACATCAGGTTGGAAATAAACCACAAAACCTTTCGGGAATAATTGGTTGGTTGCCGGTTATTTTTGAAATTACCATTTTGTTTGCGGCATTAGTTTACATCTTCCGCTTTATTCGTAGTATTTCGATAAAGGAAGAAGATGATCCGATTAAAATTTTGCCTAATGCTTATTATTGTTTTTTGAACGTAAAAGATGAAGCTGAAAAGCAATATATTTTGAAAACTTTTAAAGAAATTAAAATTATTGAATGCTAAAAAAAGCGCTTAAAATAGGATTGCCGATTTTGTTTGTCTTGGTTTATATATACTTTAAATATGTAAATAAAAACTTCCGTGGCTGGGAATATGCTCCTGAAATGGCTTATTCCCTTGCGCCAAAATCGTACAGCGAACCTTTAAGTTCTTTCTCACAAAATGGTTTGCTGCCCGCACCGGAGGGCAGCCCAATTGGATTTAATTCTACGGAAAGTTTTTTAGATACCTTGAGTAAGGAACAAATCAAAGAATTGAAAAATCCAGTTCCTTTTTCACCAGATATTGTAGAAGAAGGGAAAAACCTGTTTGCGAATTTCTGCTCTCAATGCCATGGGACAGGCGATGGGAGAGGTATTCTGGTAGAATTAAAAAAATTTCCTCCGCCACCTTCTTTTAATAAAGAATTGAAAGATTTAACTTCTGGTGAAATGTTTGTTAGCATTAGTTTGGGCAAAAATTACATGGGGCAATATAAATCCATTTTAACTATGGAAGAACGATGGAAAATTATTCATTACCTGAATTCATTACAGGTGGATGTTTTTCAGTAAAATAGACTTAGATAAGACATTAGAATTGATGAATCAGAAAAAATCTATATGATATGAAAAAATTACTCTTAATTGGAATACCACTCCTTGCACTTTTAAGTTGCCAGAATAAAGGAAAAACAGGCACCAAACAAGCTGATGTGGTTTCAGTTGAAAACCCCTATTTTAAACAGTTGCCCGAAACAGGCGATGACATGAATGGTAAACAGCTTTCTGAAATTTATTGCCAGATGTGCCATAAATACCCCGAGCCCGATTTATGGAGTAAAATATACTGGGAAAAACAAATTCTTCCTTCCATGGAAACATTTCTTGGATATTACGACAGTGAATTCGCACAAAGGGCGGCATGTGCTTACGATGAAACTTCGGAAAGGTTGGGTTTGAAAGAAAAGAGGGAATTTTCTACCGATCCTGAAGAGGTGAGACAGGGTTTAATCGAAAAAAATTATGGAGGGCGTTTGGTTGAAGGAGCAAATATTTATCCGGAGAAACCAATTATTGCCATCGAAAAATTGCAAAAAATAAGGGACTATTACCTTGGTGCAGCACCCGATGAGATGATTAGGACTGAAAACCTGGATATTAAAGTTGACTTGCCCAGGTTTAAAGCATATTATGCTCCTTCCAGCATGAAGCCACCAATGACATCAATGACCAGGATTGATGAAGAAATGAGCCAATATATTATTGCCGACCATAAATTCGATAAAAGTCAAATGGTATTTTTCCAACGAAATGGAAAAGAAATAGACCGGATGGTAGTTCCACAAGCTGTGGTTGATATGCACAACAATAAAAATGGCTTGTTTATTACAAGCATGGGGCAGCTTTTCCCTACCGACGACCCATTGGGTAAAGTTTCATTTATGTATAAAACCCCCGGGCAAGATAAATATACGGGTATAACAACCATATTAGATAGTTTGCAACGTCCGGTTTGTACCCGTGTTACCGACCTTAACGGCGATGGGGCGCTCGACTTTTTAATTTGCCAATACGGTCATCGAACCGGGAGGCTTTCGCTTTTTACAAATCAGGGCGACAGGAAATTTAAAGAAACTATTTTACGAAAAATTCCGGGTGCAATTATGGCCTATGTGAACGACCTTAACGGAGATGGCTTGCCCGATGTTGCTGCGCTTTTTGCACAGGGTGATGAAAGCCTGTTTTACTACTACAATAATGGCGACGGAACATTTGAGGAAGACCGTGTGCTACGTTTCCCGCCTGCCTGGGGTTCGAACTTCTTCGAAATGGTAGATTATAATAAGGATGGATTTCTAGACATTGTGCATGTTGCAGGCGACAATGCCGACTTTAGCGAAGCGCCCAAACCATACCATGGTGTGCGGATTTATTTAAACGATGGAAAAAATAAATTCGAAGAATATAAATTCTTCCCCATTTACGGGGCTTATCGTTCAGCTTGCGAAGATTTTGATTTGGATGGAGACCTGGATTTCGCTGCCATTTCCTACTTCCCCGATTATTTTAATCATTCCAAAGAATCGTTCGTTTATCTTGAAAATGATGGGAACGATAATTTTAAGGCTATGACCTTCCCTCAGCACCTTGAAGGGCGCTGGATAACTTTTGATATTGGCGATTTGGACAAGGATGGCGACAAAGATATTATTCTCGGTTCCTACTCAATTATGATTCCAAATCAGCAAGAACAACTGGCTAACCATTGGATGCAGAATGGACCATCGTATCTGCTTTTGAGGAATATGACAAAATAACAATTAGCGGACTTTTGAGTGGAATATTTGGAGAAAATATCAGTATTGATTTTTAATTTAAGCATTGGCTTATCCCTTTTTCGTCGTTTAGGATTTACTGTCCGATCCAAGTGGGATTTGAGTCAATCTAAATTTAAGCTTTTTGATTTTGCTTTATTTATTATTTCAGGATTAGCGCTTTTTGTTTTTTATCAATCCTACAAATTCACGCATTTACTCGACTGGCTTTTGGTGCTGGTGCTACTGTTGTTTGGTATAGAAAAAACAATTTGGAAATACACAGATGCAAAACGCAATTCTATTCTGTTTTTGCTGTGCCTTTTTGTAGATGTCCTTTTTCAAATTGAGTTCGGTGCTGCAAACGGGAAGCATTACTCATCGATCGATCCCATATTGATTGTCTATTCTTCATTTCTCAGTGGAATGGTTATCTGCTTATTGGCATACGGAAAAAGATTTCCTTCAAATGCCGGGAAGTATCTGTTTTATGTCGTATTTTTTAAGGCATATTTGTATTTCTCGAAGCTGGTAATTACCTGGTATGCAGGATTTCCTTCCGAAATTTCTTGGATAAATTTACATGCTGCACCACAAAACTATTTTTTACTATCCACGGTAATCGTAGGAATCTTAATTCCATTTATTTTGTATTTTCCACATCTCATTAATTCACAAAGTTGGGTAAAAGTGGGATTGTACATCATGTTGTTAAGTTCAGTGCCCGAATTATTTTTAATGTATTTTTAAGAACGAATAAACTCAAATGATAAAAAAATATCTGTTGTTATTCATTTTGGGTAGCACTATTATAGGTGTTTACGCGAAAGATAAAAAGAAAATTGGGATTCTGCCTGTACCTGCTTTTGGGTATGCACCGGAAACAAGCACGTATGTTGGCGCGGTTACGCTTTTTACCTTTAACTTGTACGCTGATTCTGTTACCAGGGTGTCTAACGCCGATTTTGAGTTTAATTATACATGGAACAAACAAGTTATCCTGGAAAGTACCTGGAATTATTATTTTAAAGAAGAACGTTGGTTTACGCAAGGGAAAATCCATTATTCAAAATACCCCGATTCATATTACGGACTAGGAGCAAATTCTACGGAATTGCAAAAGGTATTGTTCGACAGTAATCGAAGTATTTTTGATATTAATGTATTAAAAAATGTCGGGAAAAAAGTGTTCATTGGTCTTGGGTTAAGCTTTCAGGATTACAACAAAGTTGCTTTGACTAATTCGGCGAATGAATATGAAGAATTAACCAATGCTACAACAATTGGTCCCGCTATTCGATTATTGAACGATAAAAGAAACAACATCCTTAACGCAAGCAGTGGAAGCTATTTTACTGCCAGTTTTGGGTACTATTTCAGTAATCAGAATTATTCAAAACTAATTCTGGATTACCGCAAGTACAGCACCTTTAACAAGCAATTTATTTTTGCACTTCGGTGTTATAATTCATTCACAATTGGAACGCCCACATTCTTTGATTATTCGTTGGCTGGTGGCGATTATTTTGCACGCGGTATTTCTTACGGGAGGTATCGCGATAAAAACATGGGCCTTGTGCAAGTGGAAACCAGAATTCCGGTTTATAAAGATTTTGGTTTTGCAGCCTTCGGGGGCGCAAGCACAATTTATGGTGATTACGCTAATTTAAATCAAACAATAAAACCCAACTTTGGAATAGGGTTACGTTTTCTCATCGATAAAGCCGAATCAATTAATCTTCGATTAGATTATGCTATTGGAAGTGATGGGCAAAGCGGATTTTATATCGCTTTTGGTGAATCCTTTTGATGGCTTTGAAAAACAAATCTTATTGCAAATTATTTCGATTCAGGGAAATTTGAACCATTCTGTTTCCTTTTTTCTATTTATTATTCTAATATTACAGTTGCAATAGCTTGCTCTCACTTTGTTTTGCAAGATTTGTGGTATTTAACAAATACGCTTAAAGCTGAAAACAAGGTTATGCTTTTAAGTTAAAACCAACTGAAATACGAATTAAGGAACCTTTTTAAACTAAAATAAACCTTATGAAAAAGCTTTGGATAATCATCTGTTTATTTCTTTTTGCATGCAGCATGGAGAAAAGCGAATCCCCAAAACCTAATATCCTGTACATTATGGTTGACGACATGGGATATTCCGATCTTGGATGTTATGGTGGAGAAATAGAAACACCAAATATTGACAAAATCGCTGAAAGTGGTATCCGCTTTTCGCAGTTTTACAATACCGCTAAATGCATGACCTCCAGGGCCTGTTTGTTAACCGGACTTTATGCACAGCAATGTGGGATGGACGAAAAACCTGTTGCAATGACAAATTCAGTAACCCTTGGAGAAGTGTTAAAAACAGCAGGATATCGAACATTTGCAGCTGGGAAACATCATGGTACTGAAAATTTATACGATAGGGGATTTGACCATTATTATGGTTTAAGGGATGGAGCATGTAATTATTGGAATCCAGGAGAACAAAGAGAAGGCGAAGAAATCCCTGGCAGCAAAGGAAGAATTCGTTATTGGTGTGACGATTCAATTACCTATGCTCCATACACACCCGAAGACAAAAACTTTTATACTACCGATGTTTATACAAATAAAGCACTGGAATGGTTGGAAGAAGATGAACTGGCGAAGCAGCCCTTTTTTCTGTATGTAGCATTTCAGGCACCTCATTATCCATTACATGCCTGGCCCGAGGATATTGCAAAATATAAAGGGAAGTATGATTTAGGTTATGAAGCAATTCGAAAAGCACGTTACCGTCGTATGGTTGACATGGGTTTGATCAATGAAAGTAAGAATCCATATATTGAAATGGATAGCGAAAGTTGGGGCAAACTATCAGGGATCGCACTTGAGAAAGAAATCAGGCGAATGGAAATATATGCCGCAATGCTTGACCGGGCTGACCAAAATATTGGAAAGATATTAAACAAGCTCGAACAACAGGGCAAATTGCAAAATACCATTATCATGTTTTCTTCGGATAACGGAGGGTGTGCCGAGCTATCGGGTGCAAAAGTTAAATCCGATAAACTGGAAGACTTTGGTAATGTTGCAAGTTACGAAGAGGTTGGCGAAAACTGGGCAACAGTGCAAAATACCCCGCTTCGGTATTGGAAAAATTACAGCCATGAAGGAGGTATCCGTACCCCATTTATTGTGAGTTGGCCCGATCGTTTAAAAAATACAAATCAGATTTGCACTGAATACGGACACCTGATTGATGTTATGCCAACCATTATTGAATTAACTGGTGCCGAATACCCGAAAACATTCGGAGGAAGAGAAATTATACCCATGCAGGGAGTTAATTTAATGCCGGCACTTGAAGGGAAAAAAATTGAACGCAATAAGCCGTTGTTTTGGCAGTGGAAATTTGGTGGCGCTGTACGAAACGGTAATATGAAAGCCGTTTTCTGGGAAGACAAATGGGAATTGCACGATATGTCGGAAAAACCAAATGAGACAGACGATTTGTCACAAGAAAAAGCTGAAGAACTAGAGGCAATGAAAAAAACGTGGCAGGATTGGTATACGAAAGTTAAGCAAGAAACCCCATAATAAATTACATTAACCAACAAAATTACAGGATCGGAATTACCATTATAAAGCCAAATGAACAAAATCTGTTTTATTCTCTTAGCATTTAATTTGCTTGTTGTGGTGATTGGTGCAGATGCCCAATATGTAGATATAAAAAAAGTAGATGCTGCAACAAAATTATATCTGGCAAAGCCCGGCTATAAAACCCCATACGGCGAAATAAGCCCTGAGCAAATAAAATCAGTAATGGACCGCATCCTGAACTATTTGGAAGAGTCAACCCCAATCGGGGTTCTTGATAAAAATACAAAAGAGCCAATATCGGATTACAAAAAGATAGATAGAAATTCGATTATTCATCAGGGTACATTTAGTATTACCAACTACATGTGGGGCGTAACTTATGCATCCATGTTAAATGCATCCAAAATAACCGGAGATGCCCGATATAAAAAATATGTGGCCGACCGATTCCAATTTTTATCGGAAGTGGCGCCATATTTTGCCCCTGTATTGCCGAAAGATAACAGCGAGGCTGACCCACAAATGAGGCAGCTTTTGCGCCCTGAAGCCTTGGACGATGCAGGAGCCATGTGTTCGGCAATGATTAAGGCAAAAATGGAAAATGTTGATTTTGATGGTCAAGCCATAATTGACCGTTATTTCGACCATATCATCAATAAAGAATATCGGCTTCCTGATGGGATTTTTGCCCGCAACCGGCCTCAAAAAAACACCGTATGGCTCGACGACATGTTTATGGGAATCCCTGCAATTGCCAACATGGGCAAACTAACGGGCGAAACAAAATATTTCGATGAAGCAGTCAAACAGGTTGTGCTTTTTGCGGACCGGATGTTTATGCCTGAAAAAGGGTTGTACCGCCACGGTTGGGTTGAAGCAATGAACCCGCATCCTGCCTTTCATTGGGGAAGGGCAAATGGTTGGGCACTTTTAACAAAAGTAGAAGTGTTGGATGCAATTCCAGAAGGTTATCCGGGACGCGAAAAAGTATTGGCATTGCTGCAAGCCCATATCCAGGGACTTTGTGCATTGCAGTCCAGCGAAGGTTTGTGGCACCAGCTATTAGACCGTAATGACTCGTATCTGGAAACATCGGCAAGCGCAATTTATGTTTATTGTATGGCAAAGGCTATTAACGAAGGTTGGATCGATATGCTTGTCTACGGTTCGCAAACGATGCTCGGATGGCATGGCATATCAACTAAAGTGGACGAACAGGGGGCAATTGAAGGAACTTGCGTTGGCACAGGAATGGGCTACGATCCGGCATTTTATTATTATCGCCCGGTGAATACAGCGGCAGCACATGGTTATGGTCCAATGATTTTTGCCGGGGCAGAAATGTACCGCCTGCTGAAAAACCATACCGCTAAATTGAACGACAGCGCCCTTTTATTTTATAAAGAAAAAGTTAATACCAAAGCAGCAATTTTTTATATCGAAGAAGATGGGGTAAGGGATTACCATTAATAAATTGGCGATTTCTTTGGTATTATAGTTTTAATCAGTGATACCTTTGATGGGATGTACTTGTAAAACGCCAGGATAACAGTGCATGAAGCAATAGGCTTACCCCCAAGATTTCAGAAGAATTAAAAAAGAAGCTCAACTTCAATATATTTGGGTTTTATTAAAATTATAAAATATGAAAAAATTAGTACCAAACTTTTTAGCTGTTTTATTTATTATCGGTCTTTTATCCTGCAGCCAGAATAAAGAAACCGATGTACATCAAATTGTTCTTGGCAATTCATCGATGTTTGATTTACAAGATAAAGCTATTTCTATAAAACGATCGGATATAAAATGTGCAGAAAATGGAGAATCTTTACCATTGATTACCAGTCAAAAAGGCGATACCATACCAGCTCAATTAAACGACTTGGACGGTGACCAGCAATGGGACGAATTGTTTTTTGTGGTAGCACTTCAGGCAGGTTCAAGTGAAACTTTAAAGTTAAAATGGGTTGATACCCTCCCTGAATTTGTAAAACGTACCAGTGCACGATTTGGAAAGAGGTCTTCCGCAACAACACCCGTTCAAGCGGCTGTAAGTGATGTTTTAATGGCGCGCGATTTACCAAAAACTTTAGGTTATCAGCCGTATCAAACTGATGGTCCGTCGTGGGAAAATGACAAGGTAGGTTTTAGGCATTATTTTGATGGACGAAATGCCAAAGATTTATTTGGTAAAAAAGTTGCTGAAATTTCGCCTGAAACGGTTGGGATCAATGCAGAAGGTGCAGTGGAAGATAATTACCATGCAATGGAAGACTGGGGGCGCGATGTGCTGGCAGTTGGAAGTTCGCTTGGTATTGGAGGCTATGCCCTGCAAATTGGGGATGATTTGGTTCGATTGGGGGTTACGGTTGATGATTCGGTAAATAATGTGGAAGAAACCAGTTTTAATATTTTGGCTGAAGGTCCGGTGAAGTCGGTACTTAACTATCAATATAAAAATTGGGATGCAAATGGACGCAACTATTCCGTGGAAGAAAATACATCCATCTGGCCAGGAATGTATGGTTATCAAAATTCGGTGAAGGTGTCTGGCATTCAGGGCGATGAAGCATTGATGGTTGGCCTTGTAAATATCAATACCGAAAACGATATTACAGTGTTGACAGAGAATGATAAATACGTAGTTCTTTATACGCACGACAAACAAACCTACGATAAAGTTTGGTGGCTTGGCTTGGCCTTAATCTTGCCGAAAGACCTTTATATTGATTATACCAAAGCGCCTGAGACAGGACAAATTACCACCACATTTTTAGCGAAATTGAAAATAGAGAATGAAAAACCAATTGATTATTATGCGGTTGCATGCTGGGAATTAAGCGATGAACGTTTCATCGATCCCGTTTATTTCCAGGATTATTTAATTGACCTAAGTAATCAACTGGCTACTGAGGTAACGGTGGAAATCAAATAGTTTTTTATTCACTTACTCAGAAATAAACATAAGTTAACCCCCCATCTTTTTTTCTGAAAGTCTTCGGGTGATGCGGATTCTATCCGCATTATTCTTAAGCGAATAAAATTCGCTGCACCCAAATTCTTATGGTTCGATTTTCATTTCTGTTGGTGATTCCTATGAATTATGAATGTTTTTTGAATGCAGTGAAACGTAGTTTCGCGGGCAAAAGTCAGCTTTAGCGGAATGTGTTTGCAGGGTAGTAGTATTGTTTTTCAAGCTAATTGTTTTTTTTGATCTTGTAAAATTTAATAATTCAATTATTATTCTAAATCCATAATTATTAGTAAGTTTTCTTTTACTTTTTCTATCAGGTTTTGAGGTAAGTTTCCAACTTTTTTAACAAGTCTTTTATTATCAATTGCTCTAATTTGGTCAATCATAACATCGCAGTTTTGATGTAGATTTGCTTCTCCTTTTTTTATGTGAACTCGCAATATTTCAGAGTCCTTGTTAACATTTGTCGTTATTGGACAAACTATTGTTGATGGATGCGGAATTTGATTTAATAGATTTGTTTGGATTGTAAGAACTGGTCTTGTTTTTCCAGGTTCTGTTCCTATTTGCGGATTTAAATCTGCAATCCAGATTTCGTATTGATTAATCGACATAATCAATCTCCTCAAAATCTTTTAGTGCTGCCATTGAATCTTTTTTTACTAAATCAGATTCTTTTTTTAATTTTTTTTCCAAGAGAGCACGTCTTTGCAATCTATTATAATATTCTATTGCTTCATTTATATATCTGTTTCTTGGTTTATTAATTTTTGAAAGAATTTTTTCGGTTTCTCCAAAAATTGAATCGTCAATTTTTAATGATACTGTTTTCATAATTTATGCTTTTGATATTACAAAAGTATATCATTTGGGTATATAATGCAAGTATTTCTTTTTCGTGCTATTTAATATGCAACAAAACGTTGCGATAAAATAAGCTTTATTAAAACGCCCATTTAAGCCTGCCGTATAAAACCTGTCCATAGTCACCAAATTCAGTTTCCGAATCACCGAAAAACAACTGTCCGGTAGCCATTAGCTCCAAATTGTTTCCGAGCGAATAGGTGAAGGCAGGTCCAAAGTAACACGATTTGTCGGAAGGGTTAAACATGCCACTAAAACTGGCAGAAAAAATTGGTGTGATTGGAAAGGAGACCTGTGCAAAAGTAGAATACTTGGCAAAGGACAACATTTTTGCCGATATGTCTTGCACGAAAAGGTCCCTTCCGCCAGCTTTTTCGGAAGTACCAATGCTGTTAAAAAGAAAAGCACCTGAAATATAAAGGCTGTTTTTAAAGGAATAATCAGCCGATAGGGTTGCTACCAGTGCTTCCTGGCTTTGGGAACTATTATCCCTTGGCGTGAACCACGACACTTCGCCCCTGAACCCGGCACCTTCAATATCGCCCGACCAACCTGTTCCGGCAACATAATCGCTGCCTACCCAACCTGCAAAAAGCTGAATGTCGTATTCCCATTTCGAGAACCGGTACATGCCCGCAAGTGCCATATCATCCGAGTTTTCACCAAATTTATAAACCAGTTGCGCCGATGAAGTTGTTCCGGTGTAATATTGAAGTTTTATAGCATCGGTGCCAGGGCGTTCTTCGTAATCAAAATCGAAATACGAAAAGGTATTAAAAATATCGTTGGGGTTCCAAACAGTGGTTATTCCCCAATTAATCCGTTGGCGGCCTATTCGCGCCTGAAAATTTCCCTTGCTGTAGTCCATCCATGCCCTGTCAATAAATGCATGGAGAAACCAGCTATTTCCGGAAGCAATGGTTGTGCTCAGGTCAACAAAACCGCCATCAACATCTACTGTACTTTTGTAATCCGGATATTCTTTCACCATTTGCCCAAATATCAACCTGTTTCTGGATTCCAATGCAAATGTTAGCTCGTTTGAGGCATACCATCTAAAATTCAGGCGGTTATGGATGTAGTTGGCAAATAGGTAATCTTGCTCAATTCCGGGAATATCCACCTTCGGGTGGTAATACATGGTCAGATACTTTACATATCCGTTTGCATTCAATTTATTTTGCGAAAAGCCTGAAAGATGAACCAGGCATAAAAGTATGATGATGGCTGGATATAAGGTTTTATTTCCAGTAATTATTGTTTTCATTCTTTTGTCATTTGAAATGAACCAGCAAAGTCCATGACACACATTTTTTCGTAATAGGGATGAGGCCCAACGGCAACACCAACCTTTTGAAAATCTTTATTCAGGAAATTTTTCCGGTGCCCACGGTTATACACGCCATCGTCAATCAGAAGGTAAATAACGATTTGCTTGGCTGTGATATTTCCATAAGCGATGTTTTCAGCAATCCTGACATGCCAGTCGCCAAACATTTCGATTCGTTGCCTGAAGCTTTTTTTATCGCTGCTTGCGTGCCCTGTTTTTCCCGTTTTCGATTGGTCTTTTACGTGGTGACGCGCTGCATACGAAAGCCCTTTGTCTGGAACAATAATTGGTAATGGAGCTTGTTTTTTCAGCTCCCTGACACATTCTTGCAGGGCCCTTAAACCTTCCTTGGTTTTTAATGCCTGGTCGCCCGGGTAATAGAACAATTTTCCTTTGTAGTTTTTGCCCAGCGGCTCAATAAAATCACTGGCATATTTTGCCGGATCAAACCTTAATTTGTTGATCTCATGAACCACTTCTTTTTCGAGTGTAGTGAGGTAAGAAATATTTTCAGCGGTGTTTAAGCCCTTTCGTTTCCAAAAGTTTTCGTTTTCAGTCCCGAAAACCGTGGAACAAAAAAGTGTCAACAGCAGGATAATGCTTATTTTTTTTACCTCCTTTAGCATGTTTTAATCTTTTCGGATATCACTAATTATTTTACCATCCTCAAGGGTGATGACCCTTTTGGCCTTGTTCACCACTCGTTGGTCGTGTGTCGAAAAAATAAACGTAATATTTTCATCTTTATTTAGTTTCTGCATAATATTTAGCAGGTTTTCTGTCGATTTTGAGTCCAGGTTTGCTGTAGGCTCATCGGCTAAAACAAATTTTGGTTTCGATGCCAAAGCCCTTGCAACTGCAACTCGCTGTTGCTGTCCTCCTGAAAGTTTCGATGGTCTTCTTTCCATCATTTCGCCTAATCCGACGGCTTGCAAGAGTTCCGTGGTCCTTTTGTCGCGGTCTGTTTTGTTTTTACCCTGCAGATGCATAATAAATTCCACGTTTTCTTTGGCTGTTAGTACAGGAATTAGGTTATAAGCCTGAAATACAAAGCCAATATTTTCCATTCTGAAGTTGGTTAATTTTTTGGAAGAAAGGTCGGTAATTACCGTATCCCCAATTGTTACGCTTCCCTGGGTGGCATCGTCCAATCCACCAATTATATTCAGTAAAGTTGTTTTTCCGGATCCTGAAGGACCGACAATAGCCGTAAATCCACCTTCCTGGATATCCACAGTTACATCATTTACAGCATGGACAGAAACAGAGTCGTCGTTGTAAATTTTGTGCAGGTTTTTGATTTCTATAATGTTCATTTTTTATGGTGTTTAATTGTAAATATTTTTGTTAAAAGAGCTTTTAAAACTCATATCTATTGTCACATTTTAATTATTTGTCATTCCGATCGAAGATAGGAATCTGTTTTAAAGAAAAATTATTTAAAGATCTCTCATCCTTTGGATTTCGAGATGACATTGTAATTGCCGTTTCCTGAAAAATCCCAAATCTATAATCTTTATAGTTATCATTTTTCAACGAATCAGTAATTCAGTTCATTTTTTCACTCCGATCTGGTTGCTTCGGCAGGATTAAGCTTTAGGGCCTTTCTCGCCGGATAAATGGCTGAAATTATCCCGGTTATAATTACAAGTACTGTGAGTGTGATTAAAGTATCTGTTTTTAACATGGTATAAATTTGGGTTGCGAACCCATATTTTTCCAAGCCATCGGAGAACATGGAAACATCAATTGCCCTTGTCTCAAAATAGCTACAAACCAATGAGCCCAAAATAATTCCTAAAATTCCTCCCGTGAGGGTAAGCATTATCGATTCTACAACGATCATAATGAATATCCGGCCTTTATTCATGCCAACTGCCATCAGCATTCCTATTTCCTTTGTCCTTTCGAGTACAGCCATGAGCATGGTATTGATAATCCCAAAGCAAAGTGCCAATAAAATGATCAGGATAAACACATACATATATTGGTCCATTGAATCTGTGAGAAGTGCCATCTCGGGGCTAATTTCTTTCCATGTTTTTACTTCGTTTTCGCCTGCTATATTTTCGATGGATTGTTTTACGATGGGAGCTTCATCACCATTTTCTATGAGCAACGCAATTTCGTGGGCTGTATTTTCCGGCATTGCCAATTGAGTCCTTAAATCGTCGTAAAGAACAAACATGCTAATTTCATCAAACCCGGTATTGGAAGTTTTGTAGATTCCTGAAATCCTATATGCTTTTGACGAAAGGTGCCCGCTCATATCTACCATCTGGACATTAATTTTCGAACGCACTTTGAGCTTTAGTTTTTTTGCAAGTTTTTGACCAATCAAAATAGGGGGGATTCGCCCTGATTTCTCCAAATAGGTTCCATCTACCAAATGTTCCCAAATATCGGTTACCTGTTTTTCCCTTTCCGGTTCGATTCCAAGTAACTTTCCGCCTCCGGCACCGTGGGCAGAGTTAATAAAAGGTTCGGCAATTAGCCTCCGGCTTACGGCAACAACCGTGTCGTTTGCTTCAAGGGCATGCATCAATGATTCCGAATCTTCAAGATAGTATTCACTATTGTTGTTTTCTAAAAAACGTGGTGCATGAATCTGCAAATGGGCAAGTTCCGATTTGGTAGCTGCTTCAATACGTGTTGCTACTGCACCACCCATAAATGCCATGGTAAATACCCCTGCAAAAAGCCCAAGGGCAATGGCAACGATCATGATTATGCTTCTTGATTTACTGCGCCATACGTTACGCCATGCTATTGACCATATCATAATGCTTCTTATTTTTTCACTATGCACGCATAGCTTTGGTTATTTTTAATCGATGAATATTAATAATCGGGAAAATAGAGATGAACAAACTGATCAGGAAAACAAGGATCATCTGGCTATAAAACAACGAGCTCTTTAGAGAAAAGAACATGTAAGGTTCCATCCCGTATTGTTCAGTTGCTGTTGCCAATTCCCCGGTTAACGGGATTGGGTTTAGGTAAAAGTAATAGCAGAAAGTATAGCTTATCAGCAATCCTATACTACACCCGATCATCCCAATTAATAGTGTTTCAAAAAATACAATGATGGATATTTTGGTTTTTTTCATACCAACGGCATGGATAACCCCAAATTCGCGTTTTCGTTCCTTCACCATCATCATAATTACACTGAACATGCCAAATGCAATTACCATATATAGTATGGCAAGCATAATGATGCCACTGCCGCGGTCGCTTTGAATAAGTTGTTCAATTTCGGGCTGCATCTCAATCCAGGTCATCACCTTGTTTTTTTCTGGGATCAAGGCGGATAGTTCCTTTTTAATGTGGTTAACCTGGTAACTGTCGTCGGTCATAACCACCAGTGATGTTGAAATTCCATACGCCGAATAGAATTCCCTTGCCTGGTTAATTTCCATAAACACCAGGCGCTTGTCGAATTCCGGATTAGGGTGCTTCATAATCCCCTTTACCCTGAAAAGGCCGTTGGCACTTATGCCGTGATAACCCTGGCTGATCATAATCAGGGTGTCTCCAACGCCAAGTTCAAGGTATTTTGCCAAGCCGCTTCCAAGTACAACACCTTTATCGCCTGAGGCTAAAAACTCACCGGTTTTTATTTTTTTTGAGATGTTCGTGATTTTGTTTTCTGCCTCGGGTTCGATGCCCATTACCATTGCCGGTTTACTGAACATTTTGTTGGCAGCCAGTGCAAAGGATTCAATGCGTTGTGATACCAGCGTTACCTGGTCAACCGATTCGATTTTTGAAATTAGCTCCTCGGATGCTTCATAACCATTGTCAAGGGTACGTTCATTCCAGTAGGCGGAATCCTGTACCTGCAAATATCCGGAATAAAATTTCACAACATTATCGATCATGCTGGTATAAGACCCTTCCTGCATGGAACGCATCCACGAAGCAAGCAGTACGCTAAAAACTATGGAAGAAATGGCGATAAATGTTCTTCGGCGGTTGCGCCAAACATTCCTCCAGGCTAGTTTTAAATTTGTATACATATTTTTGTTAATTACTGATTTATTGAAGTACTGAATTACTGAGTTACTGAATTACTGAGTTACTGAATTACGATTGACTGAATTTTGAATGATTGAAATACAAGGTAACCACTTGTCATTTCGAGCGAAGTGAGAAATCCTCTTGAATGACTTGAGATATCTAAATAATCTTTTTTCAAAATCATATTATTGTGTTTATTGTACATTCTCGCATTCTATCATTCATTCACTCATTCATTTCATTTATCTCACCCTTTTCATATTCTGTTGCGAGAAAAACGATTCTTTAAGGTTGACGTTGAATTTCATATTTTTGAAAATCAAGATTGTTTTATGCCCTTCTTCATCGGCAGGGATCATTTCCAGGCGGGTTGGCATCATCCTGTCATCCATTTTTTGAATCTCGGTAAGTACTTCGGTATTCACCAAATAGTTATCTTCATCGTAGTACTCTGCCTGCAACCAATAATGTTCTTTTTTCGATACCCACATAACAATTTTCCCCCAAACTACCGGGGCATCATCGTAAGGGATCAGCTCTGCTTTATAGCAATCGTAACCCTGGATATTTTCTTCGCCCACTAAATTATGCGTATAGTCTTTCACCAGCGACGATTCCCTTACCAAATCGTCGTTTGTGAAGTCTGATCCCATCCACGATTGCATCATCATTGAAGGTGGTATTTTTATCATCCGCTCGATTGATGGTACCCAATTCCACATTTCGTTGTGCCTTTTCAGAAAGACTTGCCCTTTTTCTTTGGCAGGGGCTGAAATATAGATAAGGCTGAACTCGTTTCCCAGGCTCCACATTTTCATGCTTACTTCACGCGACCATGATGGGCGTTCAATAATCATGGTATATTCTCCGGTACTCGATATACCCCGGAATTTTTCATCGGCTTCCTTAATAATTGCTTTTATGTCTTGTGCAAACGATGCGAAAGCAAGTAGGTTTAAAAGGATAAATATGATTTTTCGTTTCATCTTAGAATTATTTAAGATTATTATTATTTGTTTGCTTGTATTGGCTTATAGAAAGTCTGGATTTCAATTGTTTCCCCTTTTTGTGAAGTTTGATTGTTGTATTGTTCATGGCATTGAAGGTTTATTTACTGATTAATTTTGTGATTCCTTTAATCACTTTTTCTTCCATAATTTCAGCAGGGAATATGTCAGGAGCCACAATGATATAAAGCATTGCTCCTTCAATCAACGCACTGATGGTCATTAAGTCCCCATCGGGATCGGTACTGCCTTTTGATGCAATAAAATCATGCATCATTTTAAACATGGGACCGGCTTTTTCTTCGTATTCTTTGTGGAAATTTTCAGATATGGAAGGTTGTACCATTAATGAGAAGTAAAGCTTCCAGAATTTATGGTTCTCAGTCACCATTTGAAAACTTTTACGGATGAAGTAATAAAATTCTTCCTCTGATAAAATTCCATCATGGTTAAGGTCGAAATTGGAAAAAACTACGTGAAAGCCTTCTTTCGAGATTTCATGGAGAATATCCATTTTACTTTCAAAATAATTATAAACCAGTCCTTTTGAGATTTTGGCTTTTTTAGCGATCTGACTTATAGATGTGGCATGAAATCCCCTCTCTGCAAATAGTTCCAGGGATGTATCAAGGATGAGCTTTTTCTTTTCCTGCCTTATTTTATCAAACTGTTCGCTTGTTCTTGGTGACATGTTTTTAAAATTATGACTGAACGGTTGGTCAAAAATAAGAGCTTGTTTTCTAATTAGCATGGTATTTTGTGTTAAAAAAATGTTAAGAATGACCGATCGGTTAATAATCAAATTTGTTTGATTTCCAAGTTAATGATTAAAACCTCCGAATTGTATTCTAAGCAGGCTCTGGTTCCGATTCACATTGAGATCATTGCTGCTTCTATAGTTTACATAAATTTCCAATTTTAATGGAGTAGTTTTGATTACAGAGATTTGAGTATTGAGAATTATATTGCTTTTTCTCTCAGCTCATTACTCAATACTCATGTCTGCTTTGTTCATTATTTTTTTCTATTCAATTTTAAACCTATGTACTTCCAACGTATAGAGGTCTAGTTCTATTTAAAGGAATTGGAAAAATTACTTGTTTAAATAGGTAAAAAACTATTAATTGTTATATTTGAATTTAATTCTAAACCATACTAAAATCAACCAATAGCATGAAATCAGACAGACGTAATTTTTTGAAAAATTCAGCTGTGGTAGCTGCCGGAATTGGTGTAGCCCCTTCAATTTTAAGTGCCTGCAACGGGGCAAACGATAAAATAACAGTTGCCCTAATCGGTTGCCGGTCAATGGGGTTTAGCAACCTGAAAGCGTTCCTAAAAGAAAAAAATGTGGAGTGTCTCGCATTGTGCGATGTTGATTCGACCATATTAGAAGAAAGAGCTGCCGAAGTTGAAAAACTAACGGAAAAGCGTCCGATTACCTATTCCGATTTTAGGCATGTTTTGGACAACCAGGATATTAATACCGTAATAATAGGAACTCCGGACCATTGGCACGCCATCATGATGATGATGGCATTGGAAGTCGGAAAACATGTGTATGTGGAAAAACCGATGGGACACAGTATTGAAGAATGCCATGCCATGGTTAGGGCTGCCGAAAAATATCCTAACTCGGTGGTGCAGGTTGGCATGTGGCAACGAAGCGCCAAACACTGGTTCGATGCTTCGGAGGTGGTGCAGTCGGGCGAACTGGGTGATGTGAACCTTGTAAAAGCATGGATTTACAAGGGTTACGATGAACCTTATAAAGCATTTCCTGATGCTGAAACTCCGGCTAATGTGGATTATGACATGTGGTTAGGACCCGCACCTGCAAGAGCATTTAATAAAAACAGGTTTCACTATAATTTCCGTTGGTATTGGGATTATGCAGGTGGTGCCATGACCGACTGGGGGGTTCATCTTATCGACTTCGCTGTTTATGCAATGAATGCCGGTTACCCGGATAAGATTTCACCCGGAGGAGGAATGTTTTTACATGAAAAAGGAGTGATTGAAACACCGGATATTCAACAGGCAATATATAATTACCCAACACATACCATGCTATGGGAGTGTGGATTAAATCCGGGAATTGGTCCTTATGGCAACGGGCATGGTGTAGCATTTGTGGGAACCAAAGGTACGTTGATTCTGACAAGGGCAGGATGGCAAATATTCCCAGATAAGGATAATGCCAGCGGTGAACCTTGGATGAAAGCCGTAAAAAAAGAAGGTACTGAAGATGGATTGCAATTGCATGTAAAAAACTTTTTGAAGTGCATCCGTAAAGGTGGTACGCCAAACGCATCGGTGGAAGTTGGAGCCAAAGTTGCTATTATTTCAGAGATGGGAAATATCGCCTACAGGGTAGGAGAGGTCATCCATTGGGACGATAATGCCAAGAAGTTTAAAGAAGAAGCAGCCAATGAGCTTGCAAAAGTATCGTATCGCGATAAATGGCAGTTGCCGAAGGTGTAAATTTGCCAAAAAATGCTTTTATTTGTAAAAATTTAAAGTTGGGAAATTAAGCGAGAGTAGCTCAGTGGTAGAGCATCAGCTTCCCAAGCTGAGGGTCGCGGGTTCGATCCCCGTTTCTCGCTCTCTGTAAATGAGTATATTAGGTCAAGTTTTGATTATTTGTGTATTTGTTGGTTGAAACATAGTTGAAACATTTTAACACAAAGTCAAATACTAAAAAGGAAGGTTATCTTCTTCTATATTTGGAACTTCATTTTCTACTATTTTATGATTGACAATTAATCCTTCTTTAACCTTTAAATGCATTTCTTTAGTATAGACTGGTTGATAGCTAGAGTGGTAATATATGGGCTTTACCAAAGGAACTCTTAAATCGCCTGAATACCAAGTTGCCTGATAAATCACCCCATCTATCTTTAATGGAGCCAATTTATCCTCATCCTCTGCTCTGTAACGAAGTTTAATACCAGACAAATAGAGAACATTATTTTCAATAGTCCATTCCCCTATATATCCACGAAAAGTACCTCTCAGTGGCAATAAGTTAACATCTAATGCCTTTAGAAATGGTTCAAATGGTCTAGAAAGAAGAGTAAACTTCTCCTCATTGATAATTATTTTTTCTTCTATTTGGACAGTCATTTATTAAAAAGTTTCTGTTAAAATATAACATCTTCATTTTTTAATATTTTATTCTCCAGATATAGAAATAATTTCTCATGATTTTTTAATCCTGATTTAACTACGTTTTTTATCGATTTATCTGGTAAAAAGAAGTTATTATTTATTTTGTGTTCAAATTCATTCATTCGTTCTTTAAGATTCGGATATTGTTTTTGAAGTTTTTTATTTTCATATAAATCAGCTATTTGCATTTTATATATTGCGTCACGTGCCTCAAAAGGAGCATTCTGTCCCAACACACTCATGAAATCTTGCGTTAAATCTAATGCACTCATTACAGTATATATTAGCGGTTCATGTCCAATCTGAAGAAGTTGCAATCTATCTTTTATTAAATCAATATTCTTTCTTTTTTCACGAATTTCTTTAGAAATACAAAAATAAGCTACACTTGCAATCATTTGCAAATTGTCGATGTCATCAGACATTTTCATTTGCAACATTAGCAATAGAGATTTTCCAATATTCGAAAGATCGCTTGCCGATTTTAGTTGTTGAGGTTCATTTCGGATGCCTTGAAAAATTGCATTAAATAAAGTTATTGCGCCATTATGGTCTTGCGTTTCAAATAATTTTATGGCTGCCTTGGCTAATGTAGAAATTGCTGGTTCATTAGTTTTGTTCATTTTTATGAGATAGTTGTTTATAATTAAAGCTTAAAATTCTGAAGTTTCAATGCCATTTCGGAACAGCAATTATCAAGAACTCCACGGGAGAAAAAAAATACTGCCGTTAAATACTTATCTTGATATTTGTTTTCCAATTGCCTAAAGGCAACATAATAATGTTGGAAATCAAGATATTTTAAAGCATAGTTAATCGAATTGTCATTTTGGATTTTTTCAAAATCATTTTGAATTATGTTTTGCAGCTGACAGTCAAAATCATCCCAACTATCATTATCTTTTTTATCAACAGCCAAATACATTTTCTCTATGTTTTTTGTCAAAGTTGCAATATCTTCCTGAATGCCTATAAATGCCTGTGTTCCGAATTTCTCAATCAATTGCTGTACTAATTTTTTGTATACTTCTGATTCTTTTCTCATAATTAATATTTTCGTTGTTTAAGTTCTGTTAAACTTTCAATTATAGATTCAACCATGAAAATTTCAGAAGTGTCCTTATTAAAATTGGAGGTAAAGAAAGCTTTAATATGAAATTCTTTTCTTAATTGTTCTAATGTTGCCTGCATGTGCTCTATTTGGAGATTTAGAAGTTTAGCCCCACCTTTTTTAGCTGCCAAGTAGGACATTAAATCTCCAATCGAGCGTCTACCTCCTCTTTCCTGAACTAATTCCCAAAGGTTACTGATTATTGACTTGTGAAGGTTATACAATTG
Source organism: Prolixibacteraceae bacterium (assembly GCA_963678235.1). Classification (GTDB taxonomy): domain Bacteria; phylum Bacteroidota; class Bacteroidia; order Bacteroidales; family Prolixibacteraceae; genus JABMQB01. Next base: position 248,700 of record OY782766.1, read on the forward strand.
GAATAACCTGTCGTGCTCTTCTTTATCATTTACATTTTCATCAATAATCTTTTCAAATGGTTGAGACATTTTCTCCATATAATCAATTTGTTGAAATAATACAGAATTAAAAGTTTTATTCGCCATTGTATTTTTTTATTACATCTCATTCTCATAAATGAAGGTTATACAAAAAAAGCGGGGGACTGTAGCTTATTTGAGAGCATCAAATGAGGCTAGCGCTTAAAAATGTTTAATTTATTTATAATAATACCTGAAAATGTTTGTTTCAGTATCCCTTTCTGATAATATTGAAACATTTGACAATATCAAGTACTTATCATCATCATAGGTGTTATTAAAATGTACTTCGGAATCAGTTGTACCATCCAAATTTTTAATAATAATCAAGCTAAAATTATTAAATGGAATTAACTTTTTAGCTTTAATAAGTTCAACAGGAGTTGCTCCGAAATCCAGATTAACTTTATCCATAAGATCAATTAATCCTGCTGCCTTGATTGTGTAATAATAAGGACTGGGATTTGAATCATAGCTTATATGGGCTATTACTACTTTATTTACCCGACCTATCCTAAAATTCTTCTTTTGAAGTTCAACAACACTTGGATTTCCTTTATCATCATATTCTAGAACATCACCATATTCATATGCTCCATAAGACGACTCAAACGGTTCACTAAAATCAAGCACTTCTGAAGTTCCTGTTATAGATTTTATTTCACCACTTTCGTAATAATTGAAAAATTGTGTTTCCTCACCATTAGTAATGCTGGTTAACCTATTATTTGAATCGTAATGGAAAGTATTTGTCCCATTTAAGTCTTGATCATCAGATATTACCTCAACTCTGGATAATAGTTTTTCTTTTATATCTGGATTTGCATCTTCAAAACCATCATCAAGACTTTTAGAACAAGAAATTAGCAATAATGGAAATAAGAGTAAGTAAATTAGATTTTTCATAATATTTTTATTTTTTTCACCAAAGCCCAATGGTGAGGTTAGTTTGATAAGCATGGACTTATGAAGTATTTGAGATACTCAAATAGGACATATGCTTTTGGTTTTTATTCTGTGGTTATCATATATGATAACCACATGTTAAATATAAAACAAAATATTAGTTGTCAGAAATGATAACTAATGAATATCAGCCAACTTCAAATAAAAATTGGAAATAGGATAAAGAGCTTGAGAGAATCTAAAGGTATTTCTCAACAAGACCTGGCAGCTATTTGTAATTTTGAAAAAGCTAACTTATCCCGTATTGAAGCTGGTAGAACTAATCCTACTATTTCTACTCTTTATAAAATTAGTCAGGCTCTTGAAATTTCAGTTGCTGAATTAATTGATGTTGAAGTTGCAAATTAACAACCTCAAATTTAACCAGAAGGGAAAATTTCATTTGACTTGATTTCAATTAACTTGAAATAAATAATAGCTGACCACTTGTCCAGCATTTCATCCATATTTAAATAGCTTGTTTCTTTTACTGCATTTTCCAGCAGTTCAAAATACTGTTTACAAATAGTGTCTGATTTTTCATTAAAACCAACCAGTGATAAAACAACTTCACTGATATTCAAAGTGTAATTGTTGCAATCAAATCCTAAATTTTCAAATGCAAAAATTAGTACCTGATTACGAATTTGTTCACTAATCAGATGAGTTATAAGGTGTTTAGTTTTCATGATTAATGTTTTTGAGGAAAAAACAGCCTATATCTCAAAGATAAAGGCTGTACTTTCATGTTAGAGTGAATGTTTGGCGACACCTCTAATTAACAAACCAATGATGCTTACTTTCTCCAAGAGCTTTATGTAATCCACCAACAAATTGTTGGCATCCTACACCTCTATCAAGAAAATTATCAATGTAGTTCATCTTATTAGCCCCTGTAAACAGGTTATAAAGTTTCCAAAGATTAATATCCCCATGTTCATTCCGACAGAAAGGTTCATCAGAATAATAGTCTTTAACAACCATGTTTACCTGCGAATCTAAAAGAGGGAATTGTGGAATATCTTTTTTTAGTTTTAAAGGCATATTTTGATAGAGCCTTGCCCTGCCAATAATCTGTGCAAACTGTGATTCTGTAATTATTGTTGTAGGTAGATTATTAAACTTTTCAATCTCCCTATAAACATTAAACTCACCAAATAAGTCGAATGCATGTTTAGCCAATTCCGCTATAGTTCTTACCCTTATATCAGCATTAAAACCATCAGTCGAAATACATAGGTTTGTGCATACTTGGTTTTTAAAGCCTATAAACAACTTAAACCTCTCTTCCGACTTTTTTGAATGTAGATTCTCAAGATTATACGCGCGTACACCTCCTATAGTCAAATTCAATCCATTATTAGCCACTTCCCCATTTACTGAGGGTATTTCAATAGCAAAAGCCATTCTTTCATAATAAATGGTTTTCTCATGCTCCAGGAGCTCTTTTGCTGGCTTCCCTACTGCCTGTGGAATCCTACCTTTTATTGGATGAGAAACCCTTACAGCAGGTTTTAATATAACCTCTCCACCAAATATCTGTTCTGCCACATTAGCTGTGGTTTCAATAAATTGTTGGTGGGACACTGTACTCTCATTATCCTTCGCAAATACTGGTATTGTATGTTTATTGCTTAGTTCTTCTAAAGACATAGGAACTGTATTAGCTTCCATAAAATGCTTGTCGGATGTAGCTGGTTCTTTTATGGGCTCGATATCCTCAACGGGCATAACCTTATGATTAATTTTTATCAATTCCATTTCCTGAAATTTTAGTATTGTTAATAATTTGTAAGTTTAATTCCTTTTTGCGTGCAAGTGCCAAAGGTTCCAAAGCTTGTATATTTTCAGGATGTGCCCTGAGAATGGTTCTTAGTTCTTCTACTGTTTTAGCTGAGTTAATCTCTGATTTTATACTAGCTAAACTAATACCTGATTCACACCAACGTTTAATCCTAATACCATGACCAGGAACAATAACGGATTCTGGTTTATCCATAAAAAGCCCTGTCCTGTCTTTGGATGCCCTGGCATTGTGTTTAATGTCCAAGTCGAAAACTACCGTAAATTCGTAATCCATACCATCCCTGGTAATACCTTTTAGACCAAGTTTTTCAGGTATGTACTTGCCATTCCTTTCAGTAAGTGCATAATCGGTTTTAGTCCTGATTGTCGCTATTACATGACAATTAGCTTGTAGGATTTTTTGTACAAATGCATTATGCCTCGGGGTCATCTTCGCCCAGTTAGTAAAGGAATTTCCAGTCATGTTTCCATGTACTTCAAGTATCCCTCCTGATCCATCCCATTCATGGGTGATGCTATCAATAATAATGACTTCCATCCCCGCTTTTTCACAGGTTTCAATAGCTTGAATATATCTCTCAGGAGAGAATGGTTTAGTAAGGTTTAAGACGTTATATTCACCTAGATGGGAGTAGAGGTCTGCTGAGTGGTTTTCAGTGTCAATTATCGCTATTTTAGACCAATCATTGTTGGTTAATCCACTTGCTATAAGTAGTGAACTATAGCTTTTCCCTGAGCCACTTGGACCCTGTAGTGCAACCTTTATCTTAGATTGCATTCTTTGTGCTTTTTTAAGTTCCATAATGTGTTAATTATTAAATATGTAAATATTTGATTTCAGTATTAGGTAGAATGATTTACCTTTAGTATTAAATAATTGAAGTATGACTATATATGAACAGGTTAAAGAATTTCTGCAAGGAAAAGAAGGACAAACAATAACTGCTTCTGAGTTAAAACAAGGTCTTAACAAAAAATATAATACCAAGGGATCAAGTGTAATTCCATCGGATTACTGTTATAATCGTTGCAATAATGGAATTAAATTTGATCAGCATTTATTAGAATATTTAGCACCAGGTAGATATTTAATTCTTGGAGAGAATGCCAATTATAGTGGGGACATTATTCATAAACCACAAGGCAAAAAAGAGGAAAGAATAATTGGCAACTGGAATAATGGTGAAAAAAGTCTTTATGTTAGAAAGGACTAGCCGCTCAAGCTGTCCTTTCTTTCTGTTTTTTCAGTGGTTTTTAATTTCTACATACATTACAGGGAATAAACCTTCTCAAAAAACGGGATAAAAATTCAGCATAAAGACCTGTACGAAATAACATATGTATTGCAATTTTCTTAATTGAAAAAGGAGACACGTTTGCCGCCTTTTTGCTGGATTAAACCAACTCAGGTTCTTCAATCTGTTGTTCACGCTTAACTGTGGTTTCAACTGTTTCTCCGTCTTTTACAAATACCCAACGATGGTTAAGTTCCATTACCTCACCAGTTTCTTCATTGGTGTATTCATAAGGTTCACATTCCACTTGTTGAACAGAACCTTCCAGTTCTTGTCCAATTAAACTTTTTGCTGTTTCCTCATTAAAAGTAGATGTAATACTTGCCTTTTTACTGGTGGCATAAAACATACCTGTTTCTTTAGATTTTACAAGGGTTATTCCATCCATAACTATTAAGGCGATGAATGGTTCTCCTTCTGCACTCATTCGTGTTTTGTAATCAATAATTTTTACCATAGCAATCAATTTTAGTTAAAACTTATGTCTTCTTTATTGGGATATTGAAATTGTCTAAATCCCATGGGTTTGGTATGGGAGAGGAAATTTGATTTGATTTATTTTTTAGTACTATAAATTGATTTACTGAATTGGGTGGGGTATTACCCAATTTTTTGAAAGAGGGGGGGGCTTGTCTGCTGATGCAGTACTTAAGCATCTACACCTCAGATTATACCAGTTGTAAAACAAGGGGGGGGCACTGACCAATTTTCAGTTTCGAAAACTATTAATAGAGAGGTCAATTTTTTATAAAAAAAGTGAATGACTGATATGAATTTTTCTAAAAAAGATAAATATGTAATGAAATTATGTCAGTTTAGGTTGTTTGTCTAAGGAAGTTGTCATAACTTAGTAAGAGTTAACAATCAATACATTAACGCTGTGCTTCCAGATATACATCACCAATTTAAGAAGGCATTATGCATACATTTAGATTTTGATCGAATTACTCATATACTCTTCTTTATTATTATTAACTAAAATTATTTCACATGAAAAAACTAATATTTTTATTAATGTTTCTCTCGATTACAATTAGTTCCTTTTGTCAATACAGTGGAGGAAATGGAACTTTAGATTGCCCTTATAAGATTGCGACTCCAACAGATTTGCAGGATTTAATGGACACCCCTACTGATTGGGATAAAAAATTTGTTCAAATAGACGATATAGATTGTTTTAATATTTCTGCAAAACCCATAGGAAACTCTACCACAAAATTCAATGGAATTTATTTAGGTAATAATTACAAAATTTCTAAACTAAAGTTATTAAAACCTTCAATAAGAAGCGTCGGTTTATTTGGGATTATTGATTCATTGGGTATAGTAAATGGAGTTCACTTATATGAATATTACATAGAAGGTAATACCATAGTTGGTGGCATCTGTGGGTGGAGTAAAGGTTATATATCAAATTGCAAAACGGAATTAGGTAATGTTAAAGGGTCAGCTAATGTTGGAGGTCTAGCTGGAATCAATTTTGGAAGAATATTATCTTCCACAGTAAATTGTAGTATTGAAGGAGTTGGAAGGTCCGTTGTCATGCAAGCTCGTGATATAGGAGGATTTGTAGGTGCAAATAAAGGAATTATAATAGGATGTACAACATTAAATGAGATTTCAGCTAAAGAGAACATATATGTAGGTGGTTTTTGTGGATTTAACCACCCTGGAGCAAGAATAGAACACTGTATTTCTCAAGCAGGATCTAATGTTCTATGTAGATCTTATGGAGGTGGATTTTGTGGGTACGGTAAAAATAGTTTTTTCAATGATTGTCATTCATCCGCAGATGTTTGTACAATTAATAATATTGTAGGTGGATTTATTGGAGAGATTCACCCAAGTCAGATTACAAGTTGCTCTTCAACAGGAAATGCCTTAACTTTCTCAGATGGTATTTCACTAAGACAATCTTCAGGTGGTTTTATTGGACAAATTTGGTCTGGCTCTATTAATAACTGCATTGCAGGAGGAATTGTTAGCTCTGATGAAAATGTTGGTGGATTTGTTGGGAAATGGGCAGGAGGAACAATTACTAATTCGATGTCTCTAGGTATGGTTTATTGTAATACAACCACGGTTAATTCTGGCGATTTTTATGGTATTTGCACTAACAATTGTTCAATGGTGAATAATCATGCTTGCCTTAAAGGTCTCATACAAAATCCTGCATGTTCCAATTGTTTTTGCCAATAAAAAAAATCAAGGGGGATTCTTCCTCTTGTTTGTTTGGGAGGTTAACATTAGAAGGGCAGCTGTTGAGCTGCCCTTGTTTCTTTTAGTTCACCAATTATATATTCTTCTAGATTCTAAAGACAAGTATTATCATGAAATCTTATTTATAGCGCTTTCTTATGGTTTTTACTTTCTAGAAACTCAGAAGGAATTTCGGGTAAGGTTTATTATTATTAAATAGCTGGAATACTTAATAATTGGATTGCATTAAAAAAGTGTATGAATGTTATAGTCTCATCAATTCTAATGATAATTTAGATATAAGTTTTCCCTCAAATGATATCTAATGTTCAGTGTTCTTTTCACTAGGGGGAGAGAGTGAACGAACACATATAATTTAAAAATATAATCTAAATATTACTGTTCGTTCACTATACTTCCTAAGGAGTCTGAACAGGCGAACATTCCATTTTTTGATATTTATGGACTGAAGTAGGTTTTATCTGTATACCCTCGCCCTGCATTATTTCAGCTATTTGTCTAATAGATTTTCCTTCTTTTTGTAATTCATGGACTCTTTTTATTTTTTTATTCTGATCTTCCAAATTTTGTTTCATTGTTGGATTAGAACTAGAAAGAGATACTTGATTCTCCAACATTTCATAAGTAAGATCATCTTTCATTTTTAGCCTGTAACCTACGTTCTTTCTATCATCAGATATGTAATTTCCTTTAGTAATATATAATCTTCTAAATTCAGGGTTTGCATGTTCTTTTCTAAAATCCAGTACAAGTCTTGCTTTTGCTTCTATACCCTGTGATCCCAGCAAACTACTTTTATTTGGTGTTTCCATATCTGCCTTTTTATTCGGATGATGAATAAAAACAACCAGACAACGATATTTAAGTGATAGATATCTATATTGATTTAAAAAGCCCCTCACCTTATTGCTCATATTAAGATCACCTGGATATAAGTCAGTAAAAGTGTCTATAACAATTAGATCAACAGGTGAAACAGTTAGGATCTTTTCAATCTCTCCCACTAAGTTGTCTGAATTAAATATATAAGTTAAGTTCTCCATTTTTGCCTTTTCTTCCTCTGTAAGATTATACTTGTTAAGTAGAAAGCTTATTGCATTTTGGTCATCTTCAGTAGAAACATAAATTACTCTATTATGCCTAGCATTTAAATCAAATTCCAAAAATTTTTCCTTTTGAGTAACTATATCAGTTGATAGTTGTCTTACAAGAGTTGTTTTCCCAGAATCACTGGGACCAGATAATACTACTAATCCTGTTGATGGCAACAATCCTTCTACCAGAGTTGGAATCTTGTTTAATTTCATATCTATTAATCTTTTTGCTGTTACAATATTAGATTCCATTATAATTCCCCCCATTGTTAATCATACAAATACATTCACTTCTTCCCATGCAATTCCACCAGATACTATACTTCACTGGAGAAATAAATTTAATTTCTCTTAGCATTAATTAATTGTTTGAAGGATGAGACTGAAGTTTTTGAGATATTTTGTTTGTAGTGTATGTATGTTTTTCTATTCTTTTTTTCTGAAATTATAATGGTCTCTTCCTATTATTATATATTCTACAAAGATAAGCAAAATATTTTAGAATGCCAAATTTATGTATCTAATAATCAGTCTGTTAGTCTAAATTATCCTTTAAGGGTATCTGCAAATTTATTTGAGAGCAAATAGCAAATATTTTTATTAGAACTAGGAAATTATGTTAGAATTAGTAATTGCATTATATAAATCCACCAAGCCCATCCTAAATCCTGCTACATCCCTTTAATTATGCAGGTTTGGGTGTATGGGGTTAAGGATTATATAAAACTTTGAAATTATGTTTTATACCCTGCAAGATCACCTAGGGTTGGATTATTTGAAACATTCTTTATGACTTTCTTTCTCTTTTTATTCAAATTACCTTTAGGTTCATGTAATATAGGACTCCCAATTGGCTGAATTATGGAAATGTCATTTTCTCCGCTATTCAACAATTTGGCATCTACTGGATAAGCATTCATTAAAAAATGTGGATATGGATTAAGTGCTCCAAGTACTTCTGATAATTCCGTCGATTTTCTAAGCCATGGATGTTCTTGCTCCATATGCAGAATAACAGGCATACGTTTGTGACCAAGCTTTTCTACTAATGAATTAGATGTTGTTGTTAAAATCGCAAATGTTAATTCATCATCTTTTGATTTATTCCAAATTCCTGCAAAGGCAAATGGTCTTTTCTTATTTCTTAGATATATTAGATATGCTTTATTATTCGATTTTAGAATAAAGCCATCTGCAATTACCAGGCATCTTTGTGACCTGATAAGACTCTTAAACTCAGGTTCTAGAAATATTGCCTTAGAACCTGTGTAATTTGGATCATCAGATAGGTTTCTTTTTCCTTCTGACCTCACAAATGAAACTCCTTCATGCAACTTTGAACTTAAACTTTTTAAGCCAAAACTAGCTTGTTCTAACTTTTTAACCTGATTGCTCCTAATAATGTTGGAATTATTGCCAGGTATTATTTTAAATGAAGGTGTATATAAACTGGAATCTATTGGTGAAGTAATATTAAATCTTTTTGTGATTCTAATTAGATTACTTGCTAGAATATATTGTTCGAACATTTTGATTATATACTGATCGCAAATTACGCCAATAATATAATCTGTTTTTTTTATTTGATCATAGAATCTATTGAATTATTTTCTACAATTTCTAAACCCATAAGCCCAATCTTTTTATTCACAAGGCTTAGAGGTGGGTTTTAGTTGGGAGTAATGGATTTATAATAAACTACTAATAATTTTTAGTAATTTTGAGAATGAAGAAATTATTTTTTTCAATTATAGTTTCAATTGTTTCTCTGTGTAGCTCAGCAACATCAATTGTAATTTTCATTAATAATTCGATGGTTGTAATTGGCTCGGATAGTAATCATGAAAATATTTTCAATGATAGTTCGGGGAGGTATTTTACAAAATATCCTAAAATTTATAAATCTCAAGATTACTACTATAGTATAGCAGGTTTTATAAATGAAGATTTTCATGTAGCATCTTTATTAAATGAATTAATAAAAAGAAATATAAATGTAGATTCAACTTTATTAAAAGGAATATCAAGCAACCTTGCTAACCAATTAAGAAAATATATGATTATTCAAAAACGAAATAATTCTAAACTTTGGAAAAGGATAATAAAAAATAATGGATTAATTCTAAATATAGCTATTGTTGGAAATAATTATAGTAACCCAAATTATTCTTTTATTGGCTTGTATATGAATGATTCTATTAGAGTTAATATTAAAATAGACCAAAAATATTATGAGTCAAGTATGTTCGAAGATGAAGATTGGAGATTGTTTTGCTTAGGTGAAAGTACTGCTATTGACCGTCAAATAGCCAAAGATTCCACATTTTTCAAAGACAAAAAACCTGGTCAAATTGTTAATGAGTTGATCAAAATAGAATGTGAGAAATCACCGGAAACGGTAAGTGAGCCTATTGATATTTTAGAGATTCATTCAGATAGTATTTACTGGCTAAAAAGAAGTTCTAATTGTCCAATTATCTTTAATTGATTTTTGTACTTATTCTATCCAGCCATCCCACTGATAAAGGTTTCTACAAAGTCAAATATCTTATGTGTTACCCTTTCAATTATAGTTTTTCTTTCCCTTATTTTGGGCTTAGTTTCCAGAGTTGCTACAATATCCTCCCTTAATGGTTTCCTTTCTGTAAACAGGTAGTTCTCTATTACATTTTGTAGCTTAACAGGAACCAAGTTTTCTTCCTTGCAAAGTGTTTCCAGTGCTTCTTCCTGTTCTTTTCTCCAGAATACTTCAAATGCCTCTGGGATATCTACTGCATCTTCTATTTCTGGCATATTTTCCTGGATAAACTTCTCAATCAGTTCCTTTTTGCTTCTTAGCCTTGCTTCACCTGATATAAGGTCAATTATAGCCTTCCTGTGTTTCTCTCTTTCCGCCTCTGGTGCATCTTTAAGGTTAGCCAATAGAGAAAGAATATAGGCAACATTTATTTCATCCCTGTGTATGAGTTCCAGTTCAAAATCAACATCATCCAAAATGGAATCCTTCTCTTTTTGAGTGCTGGATTTAATGGAATCATATAGGTCAAGGTATTTGCTTTTGTAATCCTCAAATTCCTGTTCCTCCATATCCAGATCTTCATAGGTAAATTCCACAAAGCTAGAGAGGACATTCTTTAGCCTCATCAATTGCCTGAAAGCTTTAATAAACTCCAATTTTTCCTCTTCACTTGGCAGTTCATTCACACTATCTACAGTTGGAACAATCTCCAATAATTTTTCAAAAGACTTGTTAAACCTTTGGGTATATTCTTCATAAGGTTCTATCAGGATTTCTTCTTTTGCATCTTTATTTGAGAACAAAGTTATGGCATCATCTGTGGCTTTTTTAAGGTTTCTAAAGCAGACAATATTTCCCTGGGACTTCTGCTCGTTTAGTATCCTGTTCGTCCTTGAAAATGCCTGCAAAAGCCCATGGTGCTTTAGGTTCTTGTCTACATAAAGTGTATTTAAGCTTGGGCTATCAAACCCAGTTAAAAACATATTTACTACGAGCAGAATATCAATCTGCCTGTTCTTTACTTTTTTTGAAATATCATTAAAATAATTATAGAAAGATTGGCTGTCTTTGGTGGAGAAACTTGTACCAAACATCTGGTTATAATCCTTTATATAACCATCCAGTTTTTCACGACTATGACTATTATACTGGGCAGATTGTTCTGCAACCATTGGTAGTTCTTCATATATACCATTGGCATCTTTATCATCTTCGTTTACCCCATAGGAAAATACTGTGGCTATTTTAAGGTTGTGTTTCCCTTCCTCTTTTCTGGCTTTAAAAAGCTCATAATATTTTGTAAGTATATCAATACTACTCACACAAAACAGGGCAGTAAATTCTTTGCCATGTGTCTTCCTGTTATGCAAGCTTAGAATATAATCTGCAATTTTACTTATCCTGTCTTCTGACTCAAATAACTCTTTAGTATCTATACCTTCTACTTCAATATCTGCATAAGCCTGGCTTCCCTCTTTTTCTTTGTACTTGCCAATATATTCCACTGCAAATTTCAGTACATTTTCATCCCTGATGGCATCTGTAATCACATATTTATGCAAGCATTCCCCAAATAGTTCTTTTGTAGTGTGTTTAATAGCGTTCTTTGTAAAAGCATTATCCACAAATATGGGTGTACCTGTGAACCCAAATAGCTGATGGTTGGTAAAGAAAGAAACAATTTTTTGGTGTGTTTCCCCAAACTGGCTACGGTGGCATTCATCAAATATAAATACTATTCTTTTGTCCTTTTGACCCTCCATCCTTCTTAAATACTTTTGCTTGCTAATGGCTGTATTTAGTTTCTGGATAGTTGTAACTATTAACTTGGTATCATCGGAAAATTGTTTTACCAGTTTATAGGTATTGTCTGTGCCATCTACGCTTCCTTTTGAGAAGCTATTGAACTCTTTAGTAGTCTGGAAATCCAAATCCTTTCTGTCAACTACAAATACTACTTTATGCACCTGAGGCAGGTTCATAATTACTTGGCTGGCTTTAAATGAAGTTAGCGTTTTACCTGAACCAGTTGTATGCCATATATAGGCATTTTTGGTAGTGTTCTTAACCCTTTCTATTAAAGCTTCTGTGGCATAATACTGGTAAGGGCGTAGTACCATTAGTATTTTATGGGCTTCATTGAGGACAATATATTTAGTAACCATTTTAGCCAGGTGGCATGGTTCCAAAAATTCATTCGTAAATTGTTCCAGCTGTGTAACTATTTTGTTCTCCTCATCACTCCAGTAAAAGGTTTGTTTGAAGGACTGGCGTTTGTTATTGGCATAGTATTTTGAATTTACACCATTGCTGATCACAAATAGCTGGATGTACTGGAATAGTCCATGTGATGCCCAATAGGAATGCCTTTGATACCTATTGATCTGGTTAAAGGCTTCTTTTAACTCCAAGCCTCTTCTTTTAAGTTCCACCTGAACCAGTGGCAAACCATTAATAAGAATGGTAACATCATATCTGTTTTTGTAGCTCCCTTCAACTGATACCTGATTTGTAACCTGAAATGTGTTTTTACACCATTGTTCCTGATTGATAAACTCTAAATACACAGAATCACCATTCTCTTTGGTGAGCTGCATTTTATCCCTCAGAATTTTAGCTTTTTCAAATACATTGCCCTTGTCAAGGTGGTTAAGCACCTGAGAAAATTCCTTATCTGTTAACTGTACATGATTGTGCTTTTCTATCTGCTTTTTTAAATTGAGCAGCAAGTCTGCCTCATCAGCAATTTTTACATTCTTGTAGCTTAAAGTTTCAAGATGTTTAATCAGATTGTCTTCCAGTATTTGCTCAGGTTGTCGGGTCATTTCTACCTTTTTAGAAGTATGTTAAAGGCATCTTTTATTACTTGGGCAATAAGATTTCTTCTTTCAACTAAAAAATCTGAATATTGCAAATTCTCCCAATTTTCTGGAAGACCATGCCAATAATACATTTGTTTAAGTTCCTCTTCACTAAACCTTGAAGAATATTTAGGCAAATAAACATGTGGTGCATCATCGGAGATATTAATATTGTCATCCCATTCAACCAATGCATAATTTGCTATTTGATTTCTCTCTCTTTGGTCTACAACTCCTTTTCGCTCTAAGTATGCTTTTGGAAACAAGTGATGTCTTTCTAATGCTGATTTTTTTGACCTAATACCTTGTTGAAGCAAATCGCTAATTTTTAAATTTGAAAAAAGTCCTTTAGCTTCTAATATATTTAAAGAAGCATAGTAAGCATATAAAGCAGGAGAACTGGGAGATGAAGTTGCCAAACCATCATGTGGTAAAATCATTGTCCAAAAATCATTAGTAATTGATGTTGTAATTATATCATTTACTACTTTAACAAAAGCTTCTGCTGATGCTACTCCTCTCAATTTAGCCAAATCCATTTCCATTTGAGTTTCAGGAGAGCTTGTATATCGTTTAGTAATAGAACTCATGAAGAACCATTTGGCAATTAGATTTTTGAGTTCATGCAAGTTCACTTTAAACGTTTCTCTCCCAATTAGAAAGAACACATAGCTGTAAAGCAAATTATTTCCTGAACCGATATAATCACTTTTAATAAAACCAGCCAAATTAATTGCTTTTAAAAAGTCATGCCAGTTTTGAATATCTAATGTTTGCTTCTGTGCTTGTGTTAAAATATTAAACTGTTCCTCTCTGCGTTCTTCACTAAATTTGCCTGTTTCTAAATCCTTTCCACGTAAAATACTATAAACATATTGGAGTCTTGCTCTATGAAAACCAAATCCAACAGAGACCCTAAGCATTTGGTCAGGTTTAGGCTCAATTATAAAATTAAATGCAGTTGCTTTTTCTTTATTGGGAATCCTGGTTTCCCTACAAAATGTTTCTAAGTCTTTTCTTCCATCTTCCCAAAAAACACTCATTAATGTGAGAATAAAATCTGCCATATTAAGGTTTTTGCCCTCACTGTTTATTCTTACAAATACATCTGCTACTTGTTCCTCAGAAATATTAGCATCTAATTCTAATGTAGAAAATGGATAGCTTTCTAAATTCTTTAATTTTTGAATATTATTTTGAATTGCTTCTTCTTCTTTTTCACTTATTGTCCTGTTTTGTTTTAGTCTTGCAATAAAACTGTTTGTTATTTTAAACAGATTAGCATTATCTGCCCATATATCTGAAATATTTTGCAAGTATTCAGGACTCCTTTTTGATGCGGCATCTGGTATTTCAAATTTTTCTTCTAACGGCTTAAAAGAAATTATTATCTTTTCCTTTGTATAATTCTCCCGAATTATCTCCTTGCCTTTAGTTACGGCATATAATGATGTTAATCTTTGCTGCCCATCAACTATTAATAAATTAGCAGCCTTTTGTTTGGTTTCAGTTCCGATAGTTTTTTCAGAATTATTGAAGGCATTTGCCCAAAATAAAAAATATCCAACAGGATAACCTTTATACATAGAATCAAAAAGGTCTCTCACTTTTGTGTCTTTCCAAACAAAAGGTCTCTGAATTTCTGGAAGACCTATAGTTCCCATGTGAATCTGCTGGATTATGGTTTGTAGATTGTAACTAACGTTTTTAAATAATGTAGCCATATATTTTATTTTTTTACACAAACATCTGCTGCAATAGTCCTTTTTTAAAGGTTTTGGTTTTTTCCAGTTGGGTGTTTACGTGTTCTATTTTGTCACTTATTGAGATTAAAAAGTCTGCTATTTTTCGTTGTTCATCATGTGAAGCTGGCAACAATATTTTTTTTGACAAAAAAGTGCTATTTGTTATGTTGATAGTATTTTTAGCTCCTTTCTGTATTATAGAACTGAGATAATTAGAAACATTTACTTTTGATTCAAAATAAACATCTAAAATATATCCAAGTGCAGCAGTTTCAGGAGTAAATACTCCATACAAAGGAGAAACAATAACATCCTTATCTATTTTGCTTTGTTTTATTATTCCTAATGGAAAATCACCTGTGGGACTTTTGGTATAAACAATATCATGTGGCTTTACCAAATTATAATGAGAAGTTGTTTTTGCTGCAAAACTTCTTCCTAAATGTTCAATCTGATTTATTAATCCTTTATGAACAGATACAGAAAAAACCTCTTCATTTCCTGTGCTTTTAGTTTTATGCTCATAGAGTACTTCGTTTAACTTTCTCATTCTCCACTCAGGAAACTTCTTCCCATTCTCATCTTTAAACCTGATTCTTTGTTTAAATATCTTCTGCATCACCCCTTTTTTGTATTGCTCTAACAGGGATTTCTTTTTGGTGAGTTGCTGGATTTTATCGTCAACAGCAGTTAGGAAGCTGGCTATTTTTTGTTGCTCTGGGAGAGAGGGAATTAAAAATTTTAACGATTTAAATTCTTCTGCATTAATTCCAGGTTGACCAGACCTCATTGACATAACCAGTATCCATTTCTTATAATGAGGTCTTAATGTTGCTGAAAAAACAAAGTATGAATTTGCTTTTGTTATTGAAAACTTGATAAGAAATCCAGCATAATACAAATTACCATCAGATTCTTTATATATGTAAGATTTACCTACACTGGCACCTGTTCTTGTAAAAACTATGTCATTTTTTTTTAATTTATACTTTTCTTCCAAGTTCCCTTTTGGTGAAGACAATGGATTAGGCTTAAATATTCTTAACTCTTCATCAATATCGGTTATGCGTAAATATTTATTTGAACCATCATAAATAGTTGCTGCACTATTCATTCCATACGAAACATCTTTTGATATTTGTTTTAAAGAACAAATATCCCATTCTCCCTTAAACTCAGAAAATCTTAAAAGTGGTATTTTATTATCTAATTTTACCATCTTAAAAAGGAGTTGAGATATTTAGTTGTTTGCAGAAATCAGCTATCTTTTCATCAGTAGCTTTTATATCCTCATTTAATGCCTTTAATTCATCAGATACAGCTTCCAAATCAACAGGCTCTTCTTCTTCAAAAGTATCCACATAACGTGGGATATTCAGGTTGTAATCATTCTCTTTTACCTCATCCAGAGTAGCTGCATAACTATACTTATCTATAGTTTCCCTGCTTCTGTAGGTTTCTACAATCCTGGTAATATCTTCATCCCTTAAATAATTCTGGTTCTTAGCTTTCTCAAAGTGTTGGCTGGAATCTATAAACAGGATATTATCATCTTGTTCCCTGCACTTTTTAAATACCAGAATACAGGTTGGAATACTGGTTCCATAGAAGATGTTTGCAGGTAATCCTATAACAGCATCCAGGTAGTTCCTATCCTCAATTAAATACTTTCTTATATGTCCTTCTGCTGCCCCCCTAAACAATACCCCATGAGGTAATACAACAGCCATAGTTCCATTGTCAGCCAATTGGTGTATCATATGTGTTACAAAGGCAAAATCAGCCTTACTTTTAGGAGCAAGTTTACCATATTGGCTAAACCTGTCATCACTCATAAATAGAGGGTTAGCACTCCATTGTGCTGAGAATGGTGGATTAGCTATAACAGCCTCAAACCTATCCTCAACATGCTGTGGGTGTTCTAAGGTATCTTCCTGTTTAATATCAAATTTCAGGTAATGAACACCATGTAGAATCATATTCATCCTGGCAAGGTTGTAGGTTGTACGGTTAAGTTCCTGTCCGAAAAATTCTGTTACCTCATCTACCTCTTTGGCTACACGTAATAATAAAGAGCCAGAACCACAAGTTGGGTCATACACTGAGCGTAGTTTCGTTTTACCTGTAGTTACTAGTTTAGCAAGTATTTTGGACACTTCCTGCGGTGTATAGAACTCACCAGCCTTTTTACCTGCACCACTGGCAAACTGTCCAATCAAGTATTCATAGGCATCTCCTAGCACATCTGATTCAGTGTTTTGTAATTCAAAATCTATGTTGCTTAAGTGGTTTAGGACTTTAACTATTAGCTCATTTTTAGCTGATTCTGTTTTACCAAGTTTGGTGGAGGTTAAGTCCAAGTCTTCAAACAGGTTGTCAAAGTCATCTTCACTCTCCGTACCCATGGTACTTTGTTCAATATGCTTTAGGATGAGTGTTAAATCCTCCAGAATGAAGTTGCTTTTCCCATTGCCTTTCCCACGCTTAGCTAATTCTTCAAATAGTTCAGAAGGTTTTAGGAAGTACCCAAGGTGCTCTATAGCTTCCTCTCTTACAGCTTCCAGGTATTCTTGCCCTTCTTCTGTATTTTCCTTTATTTCTTCATATTTAATGCCGTCTTCACTTAAAATCTCATTGGCATAAAGGTGCATCCTTTCTGATAGGTACTTATAGAAAATAAAGCCAAGGATATAATCACGGAACTCATCAGCATCCATCTTCCCACGTAGGGTATTTGCTATATTCCAAAGTTGTTGCTGGAGTTGTTTCTTCTGGTCTTCTGACATAGGGTTTTTTATGGTTTTTATTTGAAAGTACAATTTAGGGATTTTATTGTAAAGTAGTGGGATTGGTGCATAAAAAAAGCCCACCCGAAGGTGAGCCTTGAATAATAATTTCTTTTTAAAACTCCAAAAACCATACACCCAACCAAAGATCCTGCTTGGCATTAGACTGGTTACATAGTTGGCGTTAGGGTGTAGGTTTCTCAGAATATACAATATATCTCATATTTCCAGTATGTCCTTCTGTTACTTTATATTTTTTAAACTCACCCCATCTTTTTAACCATTCAGTAAATGTCCTTTGTTTTAACATTACCTTGAAATCAGGGAATTGAGCAATAAATATAGCGAAAAGGCTTTTTTTATCTAACTGGCTATTTATAGTAATATTCGTCTGTGCAAATTCTATAAATTCAAGACTGGTATTATTAATCAATTTTGAATATTTAATATTGATTGGTTCTGACTCTAATAAGCCATCTTCAAGATAAATCTGGATACAATGAAACATTGTATTATAGAATTTTATCCAATCTGTATCTTCCCACTCATCGAAAAAATTCCTGCCAAATTTATCCCTAGGGGTATTTTCAGCATTATAAGTGTCAGATACTTCAAACTCATAAATCCTCCTTCTGAAAGAACTGCTTTCTCCATTTAAGGCATAATTTGTTGTTATCACTATTTTTGGAGACTTTTCGTAGGCTATGAAATAGTCATCCTTGTGCTTCCTTTGGATATGCATCCCTGTTGTCATAAGAGGAAATACCTGTTCTACATCAAAATCCTTTTTAACATCATCAAAAAGAAGTAACTCGGTTCCCATCTCTACAGTAGAGAGCCTGAACCAGCGTTTCTGATCATAACTTTTACCATCAATAATTGACTGGTTTCTGAGTTTTCCAATGGCTGTTGAGATTAGTGTTTTTCCACTTCCGCCATTAGGCATTCCATTCACAAATATATCCATTAGAACTACAGCTTTATTAACAGCTGGATCTTTGTACCTATGGCTTAAGTATCCCACAGCTGATTGTAGAGCCTTTTTTCTTGAAGTTCTATGTTCTTCATTTTCAACCCTGACAAGGTCTTCAATGAATCTGTTAAAGTCACAAGAGTCAACAAGTTGTTCCTCGGAGAAAGGTTCATAATCCCTTTGGACAATACTCTCTTCCCAAATATACTGGTCGAATTCATCATATGCTTTAAGTTCAATTGATTCTTTTTTAATTTCAACTACTCCATTTATAAATGGGAAATAAGCTGCATCCCTGGTGTCTGTAAGGAATTCAATATCTGCTTTTTTAAGAAGCTTAAGGTTTTTGTCACTAAAGAAACTTACTTTCTTGTGTAGTGAATTTAAAATTGCTCCATGATTACCCTCCTCCTCTGTACACTCCAGAATATGTTTCCTGGCTAATGACAGAAGGTAACCAACATTAATTTCTGAAACAATATTGTTATTCATTTTAACAATGAGGGCTTCACTCTTTTTCCATTTGGAATCTTCGGGGAAGAAAAGCTTGATGCCTTCCCTGTTAAAGAACTCATACAATAGGTGTACGTCAATTTCTCCACCAGCATTCCAGAAAATAAAGCTTCCTTCATTTGCTATTGAACCTAGTTCAATAGCTGGATTAGGTACAGGTATAGTGTCACATCCACAACTCATTATATAGCCCTCCTGATTTTAAATGATTTAACCTCATGGTTAGTAAGGAACTCCTGTAATTGAGTTTCAGTTAAGTAGGATTTTGAACCAATAACAACTACTGGTAGCCTACCTTCTTCTTTCCAGTTATAAATGGTTCTTTTGGTTACAGAGAAGAATTTTGCTACTTCGTCTAATGTGTAAACTTTTAGACCATCATTTTTACGACTACTTCTCCCTGCAATAATTTGAAGGATTTTTTCTTGACCTTCTTTCAATCTTTTAAATTCTACTTCTAAATCCATCTTCAATAATATTTGGATTCTACTTATAAAAACCTCCAGTCGCTTGGGCTAAGCTGGAGTTTACTTAGCTTCAAGCTTCGAGGTAAAAGTATGTTAAGAAGTATTGCTAAAACAGTTGCACGGGGTTGTGCAACCTTTATATAAAGTCCATAATAACAGACGGTTATCTTGTCATTTTTTCTTCAACTTTTATTAGTTGTTGTCTTAGATTTATAAGAAGCGCATTAATATTTGAAATTGCAGATTCTGAAGGTGAATAGAACTTATTTCTTATAGAATCTTCATCAATACTATCTGTTCCTTTTGTTGTAAATGAATTAGTAAGCATTCGAATAATCTCAACAGGATATTTTCTATCAAACTTCTTCTCTATATCCAGTAACTTAAAAAGTAATGCAAGCTCATCTTCCGAAAAATTTGTTTTTAATTTTTTATGATTTGAATTTTTAATTGTAAAATTGGATATTAATGTATCTACATTACCTTTAAGGTTGTCAATATATTTCACTTTAATTGACGTGTAAATGGCAATTTTTTCCAAATCTTTTTCTTCCAATTTTTCAATGTCCCAATATCTATAACCAGGGCTATCATCATCATGATCACCTGGCAGAAAAACTTGCTTTATTTTTCCAACATTTTTTGGTAATAAAAACAATTTAGACTTACAGGATTTCTCATGAAATAATCCTTTTAGTTTTTCAACAGAATCTTTTAGTGTATTTAGATAATTTAATGGATCATTTACTTCAAAGGATTTATTAAGAAACTCATTTTGCAACTTAAATGATAAGTCTATTAGTCTTTGCTCCAACATTATCGGAGTTTTATAACTTTCATGATGCAAAGTATATTTATCTAAAATATTAAGTGTCTTAATATCAATATCATCCCAAAATTCAAAATTGATATTTTTTGTATATATCTCAACAAAATGGTTAAAGCTATTTGTCATTTTTACCGAATTATTAGTTCATTAGCATGATCCAAAACATCATTCTCAAAGCTATCCAGGTACACCTGTGTTGTCTCTTCAGACTCATGTCCTAATCCCTCAGAAATTACAGCAGTTGATATACCTTGTTTTTTAGCGATAGTAGCCCAGCTATGTCTGGTTACGTATGTTGTTAAAGGTACATCAAGCTTTAGTAATTCAGAAATCTTTTTCAGCTTTTTATTCATTAACCTCATCGCATTCCTATAATCCAGATATTCTTTGTCTTTTCTGTAGATTATAGGGAATATATAAGATTCTGGAACTTTTAAGTTATTATACTTATCTATAATTGCTTTGGCTTTATCTGTTATTTTTATACTGAATTGTTGTCCTGTCTTTTGCCTGGTATAGATTAATCTTACGCCCTCGATGTTCTCTACTTTTAGGTATGCCATATCTACAAAGTTCATCCCTCTGTTGTAAAAACTAAACATGAACAAGTCTTTATATAATTGAAGGTTATCTTCTTTTGAAACATCCAACTCCTCAACCATTTTAATTACATCCTTGTTAACAGCCCTTTTGCGGGTCTTTTGGGTCTTAATGGAAATGTTTTTAAAAGGGTAGGAGCTTTCTTCTATTAGATCTTCTTTTATTGCTTTGTTAATTATTGCCCTTAATGTTCTTAGATAAAAAGAGATTCCGTTAGTGGTTAATTTTTTTTTGGTTTCTTTTTCAGTTCCTTTATACAATATGGTTTCTTTTTGTTCAAGGTATTCAATATATCTTTTGATGAAAAGGTAATCAATTTCATCTATGCGAATATCTTTATTTTTAGTAAAATCATTTATTGACTCTAAACAAGATTGATAAACAATTGCATTGCCGTTTTTACCTGCTTTTTTTAATGTATCTATTAATTTAGCAGAGTAGTTATTAAATGTAATGTCCGTTTTTTTGTTTTGATAGGACATCACAATATCACTTACAGTAAATTCCTTCTTCTTGTTTTCTAATGTTAATATGACATCGGTGATATCTGCTTTGATACGTTTTATTCTAGAAATTAGTAATTGTTGGTTTGGGTGCTTACTATTGGGCAAGTTTGTCCTATCATTCCATTGAGAAGTTAAAGCTGAACGACCTGTTGAAATGGTTTTTCTTTTTCTGTCTTTTATGATCTGAATTATGATTGGATGTGAACCGTCTTTTAAGGTTTTATGCCCATAAAGAATTACTTTTATTGATGCCATACTTTAAATTTGGTTGAAACATGGTTGAAACATTTCTTTCAAAAGTATGCATTTTCTTTCAAAGTTTAACACATTGTAATTTCTACAATGGCTGTAAATAGTGCATTTTTCGGAAATGTTTTGAAATAAATAGAATTTAAATTATAGCTTCCCAAGCTGAGGGTCGCGGGTTCGATCCCCGTTTCTCGCTCAAAGTTAATAAGGAATTTAGTTTGTCTTTGATCTTTTTGATAATATTGTGGTTGAAACATTTCTCGTAAAAGGACCTGTCCTTTCTTTTGATGCTTTGGCATTGTGCTTAATATCCAGATCGAAAGCTTCAGTAAACTCATAATCCATCCCATTCATAAGTGATGCTATCAATAACAATAATTTCCATTTCTCCTTTTTCACAGGTTCCAATAACTTGAATAAATCTCAGAAGAGAATGGTCTTTAAAGGTTTATAATATTGTTATTCAATTAGATGGGGGTAGAAGTCCGCTGAGTGGGTTTCAGTATCACTTATTGCTATTTTAGAATAATTTGCTATTTCACTTTTCCAAGCAGTAGTGCTGACATATTTTTTCCAGAACCCGAAGGTCCTTGCAGGGCTTATTTAATCTTAGCCTGTTTTCTTTGTACTTTTCTTATTTCCATGTTATTAGTATTTACGTAGATAAATTGTTTTAATGATTTTTTATGTTGGGATTGAAGGGCATATTCGTTAACTTTAAAGTGTAATATGATCCTGAATTTCGTGTTTGGGGAATGATAATAAAGGTAGTTTTAAACTGCCTTTTCTGACAATCTTTTGAATAGGTTTTGTTTGTAATTCTTAGGTTAAAAGCTATTTATCCAAAATAATCAAGGAGGGGCAAAAATGTTTAACAAGAAAGAAAATGGTTTTATGCCAATAAAATTATCTGGTTATTTATTAATTGTATTATCAACATTTATTATTTCATGTTCTCATAACAAGAGTATTAGGTTTGATGGTATTTATCAAAATGAAAAGGGAAGGGCCTATAGTTATTTACGGTTTTACAAAGATGGTACAGTCATAGCAGCATCAACAGAGAGTGAAATCGAAGAAGTATTAACGTGGTTTACGAAAGAGGTGAATAGTGAGGTTGGGAAGTTTCAGACAGATGGAACAAACTTTTTCTTTTCAACCATTAGCCCATATGGGGAATCTAAATATGAAGGTACTGTTAGCAATCATAAAAATAACTTGGATTTTAGTGGGTACAGGTACGATTTTATTGATGACAAGAGTATTGAGTTTAAGATTGGGTATGAGTTTGTAAAAATAGATTTCCCAAACGATAGCAAAAATAAAAAGGTAAAAGATAATGCAATCAAGGAATTCATTTATTATAATGATTTTAGACAGCCACGGTTGGCGTTGTTATTAAATAAAGCAGGGCAGGTTATCCTTAAAAAAACATATGAACATGTTAAAGGGCTTAATATGCCTATAACGAGGTATACTGATGTATTGTTTGAGAAAACCATTTCTTTAACCAACAAATGGTTACTTATGGATACCAATGGCAATTTAATAAGGGGAAAATCAAATAATCCTATTTTGTTGGATGAATTTAAAGGTGATATTAAATCAACTGTTGTGCCTAAATACTGGCATAGTCCGATGTTTAAGACCCTTGACCAAAGGACTATTTATAGATATGATGGTGTAATATCAAAAGATGTTAAAGAAGCTGAATATATCTGGAAAATGTAATTCAGAAAAGATTCTTAATAGGTTGCAAAATAGAAAAGGAGGTACTTAGTCTCCTTTTTGTTATTTTTTCAAAGGTTTTTTATTTCGTATACTTCTTTTAACATTCTGATTTACGTAGTTATTGTATCAAATTAAATTAATTTGTGATAATTTTAATTGAAAATCCTGTCCTTTTTCCCTGGTTATATTAAAATTTTGAGATTTTACAGGACTTAAGAAAGCTATTATTAGCAGAATGGAATTAAAATATGTTTTTTCATTTTGAAAATTAATAAGACTGGTCCAATAGTTTTAAGTTGCAGAGAAATTTTAAATAAAATCAATCCAATTTATACACCTCATCCATAAAATCATTGAAGATTGAATAGTTGCCTCCGGTGTTATGGAAAATAATACCAATAAGTTCATTCTTTTTATCCAACCAAAACAGTGAGATGTTATCGCCGCCTGTTTTGCCATACCTGCCATTTTTATCAACCCAGCCGCCCATTCCCCAGCCTTTGTCGCGAACATGCCAATTGCTACCAATAATACTGTCGGGGAGGTGGTTTGTAATCATCATTTCAATATATTTTGGGCTGAGTATCTTTTTCCCGTGAAACATCCCATTGTTGAGCATCATTTTCGCGAAATTAAGGTAGTCGGAGGGCGTGGAAATAATATGTGCATTTCCGTGGTAAACCACAGGTTCCTTTATGAAAACACTGTTTTTCCAATCTTCATAAAGGTTCAATTTCTTATCTTTCCGGTCGTAGGTGTACATTGATCCGAAACGATGGGTTTTTTCTGTAGGGATAAAAAAATCGGTATCGTACATTTCAAGGGGCAATAACAGGTTGTTCCTGAGGAATTCGTGATAAGGGGTTTCACTAATAAGCTCGATAAGATAAGTTAGCACATTTAGCGAAGTGCCATATTGAAAACCTTCGCCCGGTTGTTTTTGAAGCGGCATTTCCGCGATTTTAAGCACATCGTGTTTTAGGCTTGAGTCTCTATAAATTCCGTGCTTTTTAAAAAAATCAGGATTGGTACCAATACCCGATTGCCCGGTCAATAAGTCATAAATTGTAATTTCCCTTTTAGCCGGAACAGGTTTTTGCGTACTATCGTCCGACAAAACTTTCATGTTTTTATATGCAGGAATATACTTAGAAAGTGGATCATCTATTGATAAAAGTCCTCTGTCAACCAATAGTAGTGTAGCAGCTACCTTAAACGGATGTGCAGTACAATAAATCCGAAATAAACTCCTCTTTTTCAAGGTATCCCTATCGTCAAGATTTAAATAACCGATCGCTTTATGATCAATTATCCCATGCTTATTGGCAAGGATATATTCGACACTTGCGAGGGAATTGTCCTGAATTTTCCCTTGCATAAGTTTTTCGATTTTATCTAATTTTGACGTTGTGAGATGGAGATTCCCGTTAGATAGATCTTGTCCTTCGGTTATTTTAAAAGTAAATAAAACAACCAAAATAAAAATCCAAGTTACAATCGTTTTTATTGGACGTTCCATCCGTTTTTGGTTTATAACTACTAAACTAAATTATTTTTAAGATTTTTTGATGTCGTATGCCATTAATACAGTGCCACGTCTGACCAATAATAATCCATTGGCAATCGATAAATGTGCAATTGTCGGACCTTTACCGGCGCTTGTCCTGAATGATCCGACTGTTTCCAAATCATTGCCATTTGCTTTAAGGAGCCCTACCCGGTTTCCTTTGCTTTCGTAACAATACAGCAAGCCATCGGCTACCATAAAGTTACATGAGTTCATGCTGTTGATAGAGGATAAGGTTTTCCCGGTTTTCGAATCGAGGCAAAAAACGCCCTTCGAATTTCCTGAAACAATCAACATATCTTTATACAAAATTGACCCTCCCAGTTCGTTGGCTTTGATACTGTCCGTCCAAACTAATTCGGGTTCTTTATAAATATCGTTCCATTGAAGCATTTTTCCGTAGTGATGATAACCACCAGTCAGGTAGATTTTATTATCTATAACCTGAGGTACCATACAGCTATTATGCGTTTCCTCCCATAAAATTTTACCATTTTGGCAATCCACCAAAAAGTCGTGCTTATAACTGGATGCAAAAACAGCTTTTTTACCCTTTGCAGATATAAGCACAGGAGAAGTAAATGAAGTGGAGTCGCCTAGGCTTTCTGACTGCCAAATTGTGTTACCCGTGACTTTATCCAATGCAATTACAGTTGTTTTATTGCCACTTGGGGACAGTATTAGTTTATCGTCAACAATAAGTGGGGATTCCGTTATCCCAAAATTTTCCAGGTCGAAACCAATGCTGCCAAAATCTACATAGGAAGTTTGCCAGTTGATTTTACCTGTTTTTGCGTCAACGCAAGCCACATCTCCATTTACAGTTATTGTATAAATTTTATTATTATCAAAGGTTGGGGTACAACGGCTTTGTGGCCATGAATTTCCTTTTTTTGCCCTTCCGACAATAGTTTGCCAAAGGGCTTTCCCGTTAAAATCGAGGGCGCTTAAAATTTCAATCGAATCGATCTTACCCATGGTGTATAGGGTCTTGTTTACCGCGATTGTTGAAGAGAATCCATCACCAAGCGAATCTATAGCCCAAACCAGTTTTGGTCCAGCTTCAGACCAGCTTTTTAAGAGGTTTGTTTCCTGACAATGTCCGTTTCGATCTTCACCTCTCCATTGTGGCCATTGGGCTTGTACGGAAATTGAGGAGGAAAATAACAGAATACAAAAAATAGTTTTAAATAAAGTTTTATTCATCTTAATTAATGTGATTTTTGGTTTTTTAATTGTTTAAAGGATAGGCTTTTTATTTACTACATTACCTATCCTTTTTTGTCATATTTCCACAATTTGACCAAATAAATTTCTCTACAATTAGAACCTATTACTATTCATCTAAAGGATCGAATGTTCCGTTGATCCAGCCTAAAGTTTGCTCAACAGCAGGACTTTTCTCTATAACGGAAGAAGGGACAGCGAAAAAGTCGTATAACTCCAGGTAATCAATTGGTTGAATTTGCCCTTGGTAAGTATCCAGGTTTCGAAGCGATGCCGTAAAATATTTACTAAAACTGTTTACATCGTTTAAATCAATATGCCCAAAATACATAGCTGTGTCGATTTGTAGCCATCCATTGTATGGTGAGCTAGCATCTGAAATTGTTCGTCCCCAGCTTCCAAGTGCCCGGTACGTAAAACCATGCCTTTGGGTTCCGTTTAGTTTTTTAACATGCTCACCCAAATCTTCCCTATACATTTTACGCCTTCTTAAATCCCAAACTCGTTTGTTTTCGAAAGCAAATTCTACTTGACGCTCAATCATTATAATTTCACGGAGGAATTCTTGAGAAACAGAATTTGATATCCCGAATTCTCCGCCACCAGATTCAATTCCAGCACGTTCACGTATGGCACGTACATATTCTAATGCTTCACTTTGAAACCCAATCTCGTTGGCGCATTCTGCAAGGTTTAACAATACTTCGGCATAACGAAGTTCGATCCATGCTGTGCTTGTTTGGCCAATATCGGTCCTTGCAATTGTTGGGTCAGTGGCTTTTTTATTGTAAAAACCCGTTGCTGGGGCCCGGTTTCCTTCCACTGAATTCCGGAATGTCCAAACGTTACTGATATCACGGCCACTCATTTCCCATTGCGAACCATTATAAGCAACAGTAGCATAGAACCTTGGATCGCGATTTTGCCAGAAGTAGGTTGAGTCATACCCCGAACCTTTTTCGCTGATCATTTTACCATTCGCCATAGGAAAAGCTTTAACTAACTCCCAGGTAGGGCTGAATCCCGCACCTCCGCCTCCTGAATAGGGACGTACGCTGCCTTCCCAACCATGTGTATAATCAGTTCCGGCACTTAAACTATATCTTTGAAAAATAACCGCTTCAGCATTCTCTATTACGTTTGACGTAAAAATGGATTCAAATTCAGGGTGTAGTGCCCTTGGTACCGACATTTGGGATAAAAGGTCAACTGCTTGTTTGTTGGCATCGTAAGCCCTTTGCCATCTATCCTGGTCGTTGTTGGGGTTAAACATTGGACTAGCCCATGCTAGTAGTACCCTGCCTTTAAAAGCTGCTGCAGCACCACTTGTAATACGGCCCTTGTCCGCAATTTGTGTCCAATCTATTGGAAGGCCTTCGATGGCTAAATCCAAATCCTCAATAATTTCTTCAATTGCATCTTTTGTTTTGCTCCGTGGAACATCAAGGGCTTCAGATCCTTCATAAGGGTCTTGTACTTCCTTAACAATGGGTACCCCACCGTATAAGCTGACCAATTGCCAATACCGGTAGGCCCTTAAAAATAGAGCCTGTCCGGCAAGTTCACCTTTAAGACTGTCAGGGATCGATGAATTTTTGATTCCTTTAAGCCCAATATTTATGCGGCGAATGAGGTTGTACATATCTTTATGGAAAACAGTCATGGTATTGATAGAACTTGGAGTCGTAAATCCATATAAAAGGTTGGTGTATTGAGTCCCTGAAGAATAGGTCTCATCGCTGTATGGACTATTTCCCCCGAAAGATGCCCCCGGCATATTGTTTAAATTCAGATTATTGATGTATAATTTAATTTGGGTTTCGTCTTCCCAGATTCGATCATCCAATGTGGTTAAATCATGCTTGTCCAATACATCCTGACACGAGAAAAAGAATATTGAAACTATTCCAATAAGTACATAAGAATAGGGTTTCATTTGTTTTATTTTATTTTTCATCTGTTTAAAATTTTTTGATTTCTGAATGCTCAATCCCGATAATTATGGGGAGAATACATTCAGGAACTCACATAAATTTTAATCATCCTATTGTGTGAATTTTGAATGATAAAAATTCATGTTCGTTTCATTTTAATAATCTTATGATTTGATTTCATGAACTGATTTCTGTTATAGCCTGAGGTTGAGTCCAAATGTGAATGTTTTCAGCAATGGGTAGGTATTGTAACGTGCAATAGCATCTTCCTTATACTTGAAGGTCGTAATAGGTGACCACAAGTTGGTTCCGGCAAAGAAAATCCTAAGTTCACCTATTCCCCAGTTTTGAGAAATTTTTTGAGGTACGCTATATGAAATATTTAAGTTTTTTAACCTTAATTGGTATATGTCTTTCATCCAAAATGTCGATACCCATTGGTTTGATCCAGCATAAAAGGGACTGGGGTATTTGGCATTTGGATTCTCAGGCGTCCAGAAATCGCTCCAAAATGCAGGGGAATTTTCGGTTGTTGTTGGAACTGTACGTGCAAGTTTATCAACTGCCTGGTTGCTAATGCCATAAGCCATCGACCATAACATGCTTACCCTAAGGTCTTTCCATCCACCTCCCATGGATATATTTGTAGGAAGTAAATGTTTCCAGGTTAGTTGGTCACCAATTCTTTCCACATATTTCTTATCGTAGTCGTTGATATCCCCATCGGGTTCAAACACGGTTCTTGGTTCTCCAATGGTGGTATTCCCGGGGCGTCCGATATCTTCAAAATAAAAGCTTCCCAATCCGGCAGGGGCTCCATTGATCAAATAATCATGTCCCCATATTTCCATGTATTCAGCGTTAATTGCATCCAGTTGTTCCTGAGTCCTGATTATGCCATTGCAAATGAATCCTTCTTCTCTGCCGGCAGCTGAAGTACTTTGCCCAATAGGATACCTAAAATCATTTTCAGGGTACTCGGTTGGCCTTTCAATAATTCTGTTCGTAGCAAATGAGAAATTACCGCTTATGTTCCAGTACATATCATTGTTTATTTTTCCCCTATATCCAATTTGACCATCAAATCCCCAAGCTTCTAAACGGCCAAGGTTTTCGCCGGGCATTTCACCCAATCCGGCAGTTACAGCAAATTCAACGGTCCTCTTGTCTAATATGTCGTATTGATAGGTATAATATGCATCAAGGGTAACACTTAGGCGGTTATCTAAGAATTTAAGGTCAAGACCTAAGTTATGCATCAATGATTTTTCCCATGTAACACCTATACTTGCTACGTCTGTTTTCCCTCCTATGCCCAATCCAATTAAGGGAACATCGGTACCTAACAAATGATGGCTATCAGAAAGTGAATATTTTATAGTGTATTCGTAGGGTGACACTGAACTGTATCCCGATAATCCCATAGAGAACCTTATTTTCATGTAATCAATAAATGAAAGCTTATCTTTCGCAAATTTTTCCTCTGAGGTGACCCAACCTAACGAAACTGCCGGAAATATACCTTCCCTTTCTCCTGGCGAAAACAAGGTTGTGGTTTCATACCTAAGCGTTGATTCGATAAGGTATTTATCTGCATATCCGTAATTCAAACGGAATACTCCACCCAAATCACCACTTTCTGACATTCCTCCACTTGTTGAAGGTGTTAAGAATGCATCCTGAAGTTCCAATCCATAGGTTTGGATACCTTCGGTAAGTGCATTAAAACTATAGCCATAGCCTTCAGTTTGTTCATAAGTAAGGAAGGATGAAATGCTATGTTTTCCAATGGTTTTTGCATAATTTAAACTCAGGTTTAACTGGTAGCTTGAACCAAAACCATAGGTTTCAGTGATACGGTCGTTGTTGCTTACTGTCCTTACAGATTGAATTTCGTTGTTCAGAATGTATTTATAATCCTCTGAAGGAAATCCAAAGAGGTATAAATCATAGGGAACCATGTAGTCTTTTGAATAATTGTTAGATTCCCTTCTGCTAAATGATGCGGTTGCCTTTAAGCCTTTAATTTTTTGAAAATCGTAAGAAGCACTAAGGTTCAAAGTATTTCCTTTAGCTACATTTCTACGATAACTTTCCGATTCAAATAAGTACAAAGGATTAAACGATAAATTATTTCCAACAGGATAACCATTAATATAAGGAGGAGTCCATTTTGGGGTTTGAAGGAGGACTTCAAATAAATCTTCCATGGTGTTTGATCCTGCACCAGAAACATATGGCCTTGTAAAATCGCGATTGTCAAGGGAGACCGTTGCAGATATTTTTATTGCATCGGTTACCTGTGCATCCAGTCCAATCCTGTACGAATATTGACCAATTCCCATTTGGGCGAAGTTTCCTTCAGTGTACATATAACTTCCACCGGCGTAATAGCTAACTTTGTCTGAGCCACCAGAGACGTTGATGGTGTGACGGGTCACAGAAGACTTTTGCCAGGCTTCGTCCAGCCAGTTATAATTTTGATTTTTCATTGCCTCCAGCTCAACTGGATAAATATACCTGGTTGAATCGCTAGGATAACGTGCATTGATTGCCCTGGCATGATCATAAGCACTCATCATTTCGGTTTGGGTTGTAGCATCCATAAGTCCGTAACTGCCTGAATAGCTAATTCTCAGTTTTCCTTTTTTGCCCCGTTTTGTTTTTACCAACACAACACCGTTGGCACCTTTGCTCCCGTAAACCGCTGCTGATGCATCTTTTAATACTGAAAAACTCTCGATATCGGAAGGGCTAAGCATATCATAAGTCGCCTGCGAAACCTGAAAACCATCGACAATATAAAGAGGGGCAGGATCTTTTGCACCTTCCCCGGAGTTGCCAAAGGTAGTTTCGGCCCTGATTCGAATTCTAGTTGAAGCTCCCGGCATACCTGTAGGTTGGGCAGGGGAAACCGAAACACCCGCCATTCTTCCATCCAGTAAACTGGTAAGGTTTGGGGCAGGAAAATCTTCAATTTCTTTCGCTGAAAGGCTGGAAATAGAACCAAGCATGTTTGCCCGTTTTACTTCACCATAACCAACCACTACAACTTCGTCAAGATCGTTGATTGTTTCGTGAAGTGTGACATTGATAATGCTTCTGCTGTTCACTGGTATTTTCTGAACATCAAAACCAATAAATGAGATCATGAGGGTGTCATTCGGGTTTGCCATTATAGAATAATGACCATCAATATCGGTAATAGTACCTCTGGTTGTGTTGGTAATAACCACGTTAACCCCAACCATTGTTTCTCCTTTTTCATCTGTTACATATCCTGAAACATTCATGGATTGATTACCCTGCGAATATAGGGAAGAAGCAAGTAGAAGCTGAGCAAGAACAACTAAAAGGAATTTCTTTTCCTTTAATAGAATCCTAAAAATAGTTGCTCCCAATTCAGGAATAATTTGTTTAATTTTCATGAAAATTGTTTAAAAGTTAGTAAAATAAAGTTGTCTGGTATTTAAGTATTCATCGTTGTAAGCTGGCTTTGGAGGGAATGTTTTTGTGTATGAATAAAATCGGCTTTTAGTTTATTTTCAGTGTATTGGCAATTGGCGAATTCTCTTATTTCTATAGTTGAAAATTATTGGTTCTAAAAAGTTCCTTGATTGATTCTGAAATACAGGTGTGCCAAACCATAATTTGAAATGGCACATCCTGTAAATCATCTAGTTATGATCATGTTTATGTATGGATACAGAGCTAAAACTTCATTGCTGTTTTGTACATAATTAATATGCGTTGAACTAATTCAATAAGATTTTTGAGGTTCCATAAGCATTGCCGCTTTGAACCTTCACAAGGTAAACCCCCTTTTGAAAGTGGTTCAGGTTGATGTAATTGGTGTTTTCAGCTGACAACAATAATTTACCTGAGAGATCGTAAATCTTAGCATCTGCTAATTTTGATATGCGAACAATATTATTGTAACAGTGAACTTTCAGTTTATTAAGGTTTATTTGCTCTGCTGCAGTATTCAGAGGCACTCCATAAACCCTTACATCATGGATACGGGGAGTTTGTCCGTTACATTCTCCAAAGCGTAACATAAGGGGTTGGTCGGTGTAAATACCTTCTTCCCAAGTCATACCAAATGCCGAATATTCGCAGCTAAATTCATTGTCGGTTTTTATGCCTGAATTAACATCTTTGGTGAAACCTGTTCTAAATTGCGCTTGTCCGGGCTGGTAGCGTAAGGTATCCCAGTTTGCACCATCATCGAAACTAAATTCTAACATTACTCCACGTTTGTTACCTCCGCAACTTGAGTGTGACCACTCCACAACTTCCACATAACTAAGTTGCCTTAAATCCAGGATAAATTCACCGTGTGTCATGGGTAGGTTTCCGCCACTTGCCGGGTAGGTTCTGCTTATCTCAACAAAACCATCGGAGACATTTGTGGTATTTTCAGTTGCATCACGATACGCATAGGCTGTTTGCCATTCCGGGGCAAATGCACACTGGTGGAAAATATATCTGGCCTGATCACTCGAACCCAGAAAATTCACATACATGGAATCGTCTTTAAATCCGTAGATCGGGTCGCCTGAAACAGGATCGTTGACATTATCACTGTTTCCGGAGGCAGGATTGGAATCACTATGAAAGAAGTCAAATCCCATAAAATTTTCATTTAATACTAATTGTTCCGATGGGAAAAGGTTTCCCCATCCGGTTCCACGATAATTAATTGGGTCATTTGGATCTTGCCCCAGAGCATTATAATAGAAGCTAAAGAGCACAAGTGCTGGAAATACTAATTTTTTAATCATAGTTTTTGTTTTAATAGGTTATTAATTTATTTGGTATTGTTTTTACTAATTAGCTATTGTTAAAAATCCTACTGCTTAGTCCGGAAGATTGATTTGAAAAAGCCACCCTTTTGCAGGTAAAATTTTCCGCACTATAACAGGTGTTATTCTAAATCTTGTTGTGTAAAGGAAAAAATAGTCGGTAAGAATTATTAATACAGGAGTGCCAATTTTTAATGCCTATTGGCAGGAGTTGAAAACCAGGTGTTTACAATTGTTAAATTGTGCGAGGTTAATTCCTGGAGGATTGAATTTTTACGATTTTAATTAGTGTTATTCAGGCAAAAATCCTTATTAAAACGAAGTGGCATTTTTGGGGGAAGCAATATTATTGGAAGTTTTGAGGGAAACTTAAGCCATAGGTGTATTGGGCATAAACTTATTGTTATTCCAGTTTATTCAGGGGGTATTTTGCTATTATTTAGTACAATTTACCTCTAAAGTAAAAGAAGCCCCGGATTTAGATCGGAGCTTCTTTTACTTTGTAAAGTTTTACCTAAACTTCAAAGTATAGAATAAGGGCTAAAATGATAGGTTATTTTATTTTATAGGCCATCAAAGCTTTTCCATGCCTGATATACATAATGCCTTTGGCAATTACCGGATGTGAAAAGTGCTGCCTGTTTCCTTTTTGAACTTTAAAAGAACTGTTTTCGACCAGCTTATTTTCTTTTTCAGAAAGCAAACTAACCGTTCCGTTTCGTCCGTAAGTGATAAATTTATTATCGGCATAAATAATACTACCATATGCATTTTGCAGGGAATCAATCACTTGTCCTGTTTCCACGTCAAGGGCTTTTAGCCAATTGCCTTTAATGGTGGTATAAAACTTATTGTTTAAAACCATAAACCCGCTAAAATCATTTTTTACTTTTTCGTTTCTCCAAACTTCGGTGAGTTGCGTTCCATCATCCGACAATTTAAGCTTAACAGCACCGCAAGCGCCTTTGTCCATGGTAACGAAATAAATATGACCGTCTTGATAAATAGGGGTGTTGCAATGCTCTCCGTCGTATTTATAAACAATAGGATAAGAGCCAAGCAATTCACCAGAATTGCAATCAACGGTTAGCAGGTTATGGCGTGTTGACATTACCAGTACTTTCTTTTCAGGAAGGTTTATGGTAATTGGTGAACAATAGGCGTTTGTGTCGCTCAGTGCTTTTGAAGTCCAAACAGGTTTTCCGGTATTCATATCCAAGGCAGCAAAATTGGTTTCCACACCTCCCGGGAAGCAATATACCTTTCCGTCTTCAACAACCAGCGATTCCGAAAATCCAAACATGTTTTCATAGCCACCAAGGTCCTTGACCATTTCAACGGTCCAAACTTCTTTTCCAGTGGCTACATCACAGCACAAAATCCTGCCGAGGCTTGAACATGAATAAACGAGATCGCCAACAACTGTTGGGGCCGATCTTGCGCCCGGATAGGTTGCTGAAAATCCATTTCCGAAGAATTCTTTTCCGTTGGGTGTTTTCCACAAAAGTTCACCATTAAGGTTAAAGGCAAATAAATAACTCATGCTATCGATTTCGCCGTTTACAAAAAGTTTATCGTTTGTAACAGTTGGCGATGCGTAGCCTGTACCGACGATTTCTGTCGCCCAAATCTCTTCCGGTCCGTTTTCGGGCCATTGATCCAGCAAATTGGTTTCCTGGTAAATACCGTCTCTGTTTATTCCGCGCCATTGCGCGAAATCTTCTTTACACGAGCTATTTAGGAGCATGGTGAAAATAAAAATAGCCGTGATAAAATTAAATTTTTTCATGGGAAATTTGTTTTGGTTTTTATTTGTAAAGAATTCCGGATTTGCAGTATCTCCTCTCGGTGCCTTCTCCTTTACGTGCTGGAAATCTATGGGCACAAAATTAATAATTTATATTGGTCGGGTTGTTAACGCGAAGTTAAAATGGTATTTGTGCTCAGTATGGTCATTAAAAAAGATCAATTTTGTTTAAAGGCCAAATTATTCGATTTGACAAATGATTGGATAAGCAAATGGATTAAACGCCTGAATTATCAGGTAAGTCCTAGAAAAGGGTAGGGCTGTGCAGATGAGGTCGATATTATATAGATACGAAAATAGTTTCTTTTGGGCAGATGAGCCTATTTTTGTTGAAATAACCATCGGACCCGTTCATAGGCAAGGGTATAATGGAGGACCACAAATCCTGAAAATACAAGTGCTTGTATTTTGTAGGTTAAAAGAAACAAGATTACTGAAGCACTTCCAAAAACCAGTATTTCGAATAAAAATCGAATTGGACCTGGTGTGGGAACGACTGTTTTTCCTGATCGGCTTGGATCGTTTTTTACGGCGAAAATGCCCCAAATCGCTGCTACAAACACAGGAATCCCAATCGCTAATAGGTATTGTTTCGGTCCCGTGTTTTGCGACCATGCCCATAAACCGAAACTAATTAATGCTGCTAATTCGAGCAGGAACCGTAAAAATGAATTGACGATGGTTAAAAACATAAGAGTTTGATTAATTGGTCATATCCTTGTAGTTGATAACAGGTTGTGGCAGGGAATGTTTAGGGGTATTTTAAGCCACTAAAAATGGTGCGCACCAAGTAATTATTCCTCGGCGGTTTTTACAGGGTGGCATCGTTCTCTCCATCTTTTTTTCATTTCTTCGCGTTCTTCTGGGCTTAATTTCATCCATGTCCTGTGGTCGAACCTGCTTTTGCTTTTGCTATGATGATTTTTCCCAAATCCACCGAAAAGTATCCGGGCAAGAACAAGTATTCCCAACGCCTGCCAGAAGGTAATGGCACTTAAGCCAAATATGTTTGGTATAAGCGCATTCCAAAGAAGCATTACCACACCCCCAAAAATGATTATGCCTGCTGAAATTGCCAATGGAATAAAAATTATCGCTTTTATCCAAAATTTAGTTGTTCGTTTTCTGTTTTCCCACATCATGATTTCTATTTTTTTATGATTTCTATTCCTTGTATAAATTCTCTAAACGGTTTCTCAGATGCGCCACGGCATAGCGTTTTCTGGAGATGATCGTTTTAATATTATCACCCGTTTTGTCTGCAATTTGTTGAAGTGTGAAATCCTCCAATTCATTCCAGATAAAAACATCGCGTTGTTTGTCGGGTAGTTCCTGGAGGACTTCAAGCAATTGCTCCATGATATATTGTTGCTCCAATTCCGATTCTGGGGTATTTTCATCGGATAATAAGAATCCCGAATCATAAAACTCCCCATCTTCGTTTTCATAAGCCAGGTTATCAAGTAATTGAGGTTCGTGTTTTCGTTGCTTGTCGATAATCCGGTTGCGGCTTGCCCTGTACAACCATGCGCTTATTTGGCTGATTGGTTCCAAATCCATAGCCGCACTGAAATAATACCAAACATCCTGCAAAATATCTTCGGCATCTTCATGGCTCTGTACCCGGCTTCTGATAAATACAAACAAGCGTTTTCCGTATTCCTGAACGGCATCAAGGATTTTTTGCTCTTTTGCCATGGACGATATTGTACTTATTTCTACCATATAATAAGGTAGACGATTAAGACCTTAAATTACTTTAAATCTTTTAGATTTTTTTCAAGAGCTGGAAAAGCACAGGTTGATGTTTAATAAAAAGAGAACCGTTCTCTATACCTATAAAACAAAAAGAACGGTTCTTTTTTTGAATAAAGAAATAGTCTCTGTCACAGTAAACAGGCGGTTAAATAGCAATGCTTATAGTATACTGTAATTGCATACCTCGACTGACAACTGACAACTGCAACTGTACAATGTCCACTGCGACTGAAAACTGTTAACTAAACACTTCTTAAATCGGTTCTTCGTTTTTATCGGGTTCGTGGTGAACAATGGCTTCATAAATACGCGTGGCAACTGGTGGACAGCCCTTTACATAAACACCTTTATCTTTCATGTGCCTGGTGCAGTTGCCAACAAACACAGATCCGTCCATGGCTTTGGTGATTCCTTTGCCAATGGCAATATGGAATTTGCCATCGCACAATGCATATTGACTCATATCTTCACCAAAACGTTTCAAAAACATCATTAATGTGGAAAGGCATGAGCTGCATGAATCGATGTCCTGAACTTCAACTCCCGGAAATTGAATGGATATTTCGGTTGGGGGTTTATGGTAGGGGTGGATAAATTTCTCATAATTTTCGGAAACAACCTCATAATCTTCTACCCGAATGGACAATTTGTTTCGCTCTGAGATTATTTTCAGGTGGGGTACTTCTTCGGCATCCAGCCCCATTAATTTGCACGCCAGCACATCGGCACCCATGGCATTAAATGAAGCTACAGCAAAATCTGATTTTACAGCTTCCCCTCCTGAAGGTCCCAAGCCTTCCATGCCTAAAAATCCGTCAACCACTGTCAGGTCGGGCATTAATACCGAAGCAAGGTCAGAAATGGCAGAGTCCAGGGTCTTTTCGGGATAGACCTTTTTAATGTATTCCAGTTGGTGATAACGCACTTTTTCGTGCCTGTATAAACATCCTTTAAGGTTTTTAATGCCCAATGTAACGCCAGTGTGCATATGAGTTTTGGTAACCGGGACTGAAATCAACACGTCGAAATCGTAAACCTGCTGACAAATTTTGGTTTCTTTTAAAATGCGGGGGTGGGGTATATTTTTTATAATCGGGGGCTTTGAATTGAAATCAATCAGTTCAATATCATATCTGGCAGCCATTTCGGTAAAACCTGCACGTTTAAATGCCTGAAAAACATCCACACCCACAATAGGGCTTTCACCAATGGCAATTTTTTCGACACCGACTTTGGTGAGCGTTTCAATAATGGCGGCAACTGCTTCAGGGTGCGTATTATAGCCTGAATCAACAGGTGCAATGCGCCCCACATTTGGTTTGATTAATATACGTTTGTTTTTTAAAGATGATAAATCGAGCTGATTAAGCGCATTTATCACATTCAGAAAAGGTCCGTTTTTGCCTGCAATGCTTACAATTGGTCTTGAAATCATGCCCCAAAAGTATCAATCCATAAGTATCTGGCAAAAAATAGTTACGAATTGAATAAAAATTTAGCTTTTTGAACATATTAGTTCTTAACAACCAATTGATTTATAAATAGTGAGAATCGCGTAACGGTATCAAATTTCTTTCCCTGAAGTTTCTATTGTGGCATTTTCGATGATCAAATTGTAGGAATAACCCGCTCCAAAATCTTTATTAACGGCGAGAGTTCCTTCAACTGTGATAACCTCGCCAACCACAGCAATATCCTGGCTAGTAACGGTCAAGTCAAAATTACCATTGTCGCTGGTTCCGTCCTGCAAATGAAGCCAGTTTCTGTCCATAATCCCGGTGTTAATTTTTACCAGTTTTCCGGTTATTTTCACTGTTTTCCCTGCAGACGATTCTTTGTTTTTAAACAATTCGGCAATGGTAAGTTCTCCTTCCGTTTTTTCTATGTTGATTGATTCTTTTTCGGTTGACGGGGCTTTTCCCATGTGCCCCGAAACTGCAGGACTGCTATTCACCATTAATGGATCTTTGCTAAGCTGACTGACAAAGTAGATCACATCAAATGTTCTGTCAAGCTCTTTGCTGGTGAAATTTTCCATTTTTAAGGCTTTTTCATAATAACAATCATCCCCGACTTCAATGTCCATTTTATTGATTGCCAGCCAGTTTTTTTGATTGTTCTCAGCAACCAGCAAATAGGTATAAGTACTTCCTTGAATAACCTCTTCAACTTTTACAACGTGGTTCGAAGCCATTGGTCCAGACATATTCGTATGTGGCCGTGTTTGAACTTCAGCTTCGGTATTTTTATAATTTTTATTTTTTACGCACGATAAAACAAGGAGGCTTAGAATAATTATCGAAAGTACTTTCATTTCTTTTTATTTTGATTCAGAGAATATTTATTTAAAACTTTTTCCGCACGCTCAGATATACTCTTGTGTAGCTGTCGCTTGGCTGAAACGTGGTTTCAAAGTTAACAGAAAGGTATAACTTTTTGTTTTGTTGCCATGATAAATTTATTTCGCCAATATGTTGTTTGAGGTCTGAGTTGGTATTTATGTATCGGAAATTTACGAATCGATAATTTCCTGTTGTATTTAATTTGCCATGGAGGAAGTTTTTTGTGAGCCTCGCCCCATAAATTTCGCCATCAAGATAGCTTGTTTGCATAAAATTGCCCGATAACGTGAGCGAAGCATCTACCCATGGAACTTTACTAAACGTGGCGTTTCCTCTTAGTGTATTTGTTCTTCTGGCATCGTTTTTCATAAAGCGTGTACCCCCATTTAGACCAAAACTTACATAGTTGAAAGGGCGATAATTCAATCTAAGCCTGATGCCTTGTCTCGCTGCTTCCAGTGCTGTTAAACTTGCATAGTCTTTATAAGTTTCGTAATAAATCACATTTTTTCGTGCGTCGTAAGAAGCCGACATCGATAACTTTCTTGAGAACCTGTAATTCAGGGAAAGGTACATGCCCGTTAAGCTAAAGGTTGATTTTGCCTTTTCATTTTCGATTTTATACAAATCAATTTCAACGGAAGAAAAGAGGTTAACCTTTGGGATGAGCGAATTGTTGTGTTGAAAATATAGAAACCTTCGATCGGTTTTTGAATGATTGGTCTGTTCGAAAAAGGCAATCGAGCTTTTCATTTGACCAATTTCCGATTTCAAAGAATGACCGAAATAAGCGCCAAGCTCCAATAAGTTCAGGTTAAGTCCATAATCGGAATAATCGGGTCGGGAGCCAACTGCCAATCCCAAATAAAAATTGCCAATTGTATGTTGCACCTGTAAACCATCCATCGCTCCAATATTGGCAAGGTTCGGATTTATTTTTCGCCCTATCCATAAATCAGTGTTTTTGTTGAATGAATAATTCAATGCCAGGCTATATATTTTTAGTGCGTTGTTCAGGTTCTCCTGCACTTCGTCCCATTCATTTAGTTTGTGGGTAAAGGCGATGTAGCTTTCCAACGAAAATCTTGAGTCCGAAATATGGTTTCCTTTGAAGGACAAGGTATAGCGGAATCGCTGACTATTATCTTGCGTTTTGTAAATATTTGAATAAGAAGCTATTGATAATCTACCTGAAATGTCTTCCTTGTATTGCTCATTCACAGGTTTTGTAGTTTCGCTTTTTAGAACTTGTTCGTGCAAATCGACTTCAGGATTATTTTCTATTTCCTCTACAACAGTTTTTGGCTTTTCATGGAAATGTGTTTTTGCATAAATTTTAGCACCAACTTCCAATTTCTGTTCTTCGATATATGAACACAGGCAGGAAATAGAAGAATGATGTTGTACCGTTAATACAGGTTTTAAGATATCCTCGATTCTCATAAACAAAGTATCCCCATTTTCAATGCCAGAAGTTGAAGCAAACTTTACATAGATGTTATTCCCGGTCTTATATGAAACTGCGCCTTCTATTATTAAGATATTTTCTTGTGCAGAAGTATGATTGTTAAATGTATTAATGCCAACCAATGACAGAAATATAATGAGGTATTTAATATGCGTATTCATTTTAGCCATAAATCCATCTTTAATCATCTGCTCTTCCCTGGGGATGGCATGCATAGCAATTAATACTGTTGTAAACATAATTATTTACGCCCCGGTGCTCACTGTCCATTTCTGTTTTGTTATGCTCATGGCAATCGGTACACGAAAAGAGGGCATAATTTGACGCGGTAGTGTGGCAATCTGCACAGCTATTCCATTCCCCTCTGTGCTCTCCACTATAGATTGGGAAATATTGTCCATCATGATCAAATGTTGATGGCTCCCAGGCATTCTCCGTATGGCAAGATTCGCAATCGGTTGGGAATTGAGCAGCTAAATGGTTTGGATCATTGGCACTATTATAATCCGCTGTGTGACATGCAAAACAAGTATTTGGTGTATTTGTGTAATTGCCTTCATGGCACAGGAAACAGTTATTTGCAATGCTTGCATGCGCTCCATTTAATGCATAATAACTTTGATGATCGGGAAATTGTGCTGGCTCCCAGCCAGTGTTGGTTGTATGGCAGTTGTCGCACGTAAGCGATAACCCAAGACTGACGTGATTAGGATTACTGGTACTATTATAATCTTCCGTGTGGCAAGCAGAACAGTTTGTAGGTGTGCCTGCGTAACCCGAAGTATGGCAGCTTTGGCATTCTGTGGCTATGTGTGCCCCTGTCAGAGGGAAGTTTGTTGCATCGTGGTCGAAAGTTGCATCTTCCCAGTTGGTGGTATTGTGGCATTGTGTACAGTCGTGTGGGTAAGCCGATTGTACATGGTTTTCTGCATTAGTATAGTTTTGTAGGTGGCAATCGTAACAATCGGGCCCTGCTCCGACGGTTGTCCCGGCATGGCAATCGGAACACTGTCGCCCTGCATGTGCACCGTCGAGTTGGAAGCCAGTTCCGGCATGGTCAAACGAAGAAGGTTTCCATGCAGTGGTGGTGTGACAATCTTCACAGGTTGAAGCAATCCCGGCAGCAGTGTGGCTTGGCTCGGCAGCCTGGTTATAATTATCCGTGTGGCAAGCAGAACAGTTTGTAGGTGTGCCTGCGTAACCCGAAGTATGGCAACTTTGGCATTCTGTGGCTATGTGCGCCCCTGTTAATGGGAAGTTGGTTGCATCGTGGTCGAAAGTTGCATCTTCCCAGTTGGTGGTATTGTGGCATTGTGTACAGTCGTGTGGGTAAGCCGAATGTACATGGTTTTCTGCATTAGTATAGTTCTGTAGGTGGCAATCGTAACAATCGGGCCCTGCTCCGACGGTTGTCCCGGCATGGCAATCGGAACACTGTCGCCCTGCATGTGCACCGTCGAGTTGGAAGCCAGTTCCGGCATGGTCAAACGAAGAAGGTTTCCATGCAGTGGTGGTGTGACAATCTTCACAGGTTGAAGCAATCCCGGCAGCAGTGTGGTTTGGCTCGGCAGCCTGGTTATAATTATCCGTGTGGCAAGCAGAACAGTTTGTAGGTGTGCCTGCGTAACCCGAAGTATGGCAGCTTTGGCATTCTGTGGCTATGTGCGCCCCTGTTAATGGGAAGTTGGTTGCATCGTGGTCGAAAGTTGCATCTTCCCAGTTGGTGGTATTGTGGCATTGTGTACAGTCGTGTGGGTAAGCCGATTGTACATGGTTTTCTGCATTAGTATAGTTCTGTAGGTGGCAATCGTAACAATCGGGCCCTGCTCCGACGGTTGTCCCGGCATGGCAATCGGAACACTGTCGCCCTGCATGTGCACCATCGAGTTGGAAGCCAGTTCCGGCATGGTCAAACGAAGAAGGTTTCCATGCAGTGGTGGTGTGACAATCTTCACAGGTTGAAGCAATCCCGGCAGCAGTGTGGTTTGGCTCGGCAGCCTGGTTGTAATTATCCGTGTGGCAAGCAGAACAGTTTGTAGGTGTGCCTGCGTAACCCGAAGTATGGCAGCTTTGGCATTCTGTGGCTATGTGCGCCCCTGTCAGAGGGAAGTTGGTTGCATCGTGGTCGAAAGTTGCATCTTCCCAGTTGGTGGTATTGTGGCATTGTGTACAGTCGTGTGGGTAAGCCGATTGTACATGGTTTTCTGCATTAGTGTAGTTCTGCTGGTGGCAATCGTAACAATCGGGCCCTGCTCCGACGGTTGTCCCGGCATGGCAATCGGAACACTGTCGCCCTGCATGTGCACCGTCGAGTTGGAAGCCAGTTCCGGCATGGTCAAACGAAGAAGGTTTCCATGCAGTGGTGGTGTGACAATCTTCACAGGTTGAAGCAATCCCGGCAGCAGTGTGGTTTGGCTCGGCAGCCTGGTTATAATTATCCGTGTGGCAAGCAGAACAGTTTGTAGGTGTGCCTGCGTAACCCGAAGTATGGCAGCTTTGGCATTCTGTGGCTATGTGTGCCCCTGTTAATGGGAAGTTGGTTGCATCGTGGTCGAAAGTTGCATCTTCCCAGTTGGTGGTATTGTGGCATTGTGTACAGTCGTGTGGGTAAGCCGATTGTACATGGTTTTCTGCATTAGTATAGTTCTGTAGGTGGCAATCGTAACAATCGGGCCCTGCTCCGACGGTTGTCCCGGCATGGCAATCGGAACACTGTCGCCCTGCATGTGCACCATCGAGTTGGAAGCCAGTTCCGGCATGGTCAAACGAAGAAGGTTTCCATGCAGTGGTGGTGTGACAATCTTCACAGGTTGAAGCAATCCCGGCAGCAGTGTGGCTTGGCTCGGCAGCCTGGTTGTAATTATCCGTGTGGCAAGCAGAACAGTTTGTAGGAGTCCCAGCGTAACCCGAAGTATGGCAGCTTTGGCATTCTGTGGCTATGTGCGCCCCTGTCAGAGGGAAGTTGGTTGCATCGTGGTCAAAAGTTGCATCTTCCCAGTTGGTGGTATTGTGGCATTGTGTACAGTCGTGTGGGTAAGCCGATTGTACATGGTTTTCTGCATTAGTGTAGTTCTGCTGGTGGCAATCGTAACAATCGGGCCCTGCTCCGACGGTTGTCCCGGCATGGCAATCGGAACACTGTCGCCCTGCATGTGCACCGTCGAGTTGGAAGCCAGTTCCGGCATGGTCAAACGAAGAAGGTTTCCATGCAGTGGTGGTGTGACAATCTTCACAGGTTGAAGCAATCCCGGCAGCAGTGTGGCTTGGCTCGGCAGCCTGGTTATAATTATCCGTGTGGCAAGCCGAACAATTTGTTGGAGTCCCGGCATAACCCGAAGAATGGCAACTTTGGCATTCTGTGGCTATGTGCGCCCCTGTTAATGAGAAGTTGGTTGCATCGTGGTCGAAAGTTGCATCTTCCCAGTTGGTGGTATTGTGGCATTGTGTACAGTCGTGTGGGTAAGCCGAATGTACATGGTTTTCTGCATTAGTATAGTTCTGTAGGTGGCAATCGTAACAATCGGGCCCTGCTCCGACGGTTGTCCCGGCATGGCAATCGGAACACTGTCGCCCTGCATGTGCACCATCGAGTTGGAAGCCAGTTCCGGCATGGTCAAACGAAGAAGGTTTCCATGCAGTGGTGGTGTGACAATCTTCACAGGTTGAAGCAATCCCGGCAGCAGTGTGGTTTGGCTCGGCAGCCTGGTTGTAATTATCCGTGTGGCAAGCAGAACAGTTTGTAGGTGTGCCTGCGTAACCCGAAGTATGGCAGCTTTGGCATTCTGTGGCTATGTGCGCCCCTGTTAATGGGAAGTTGGTTGCATCGTGGTCGAAAGTTGCATCTTCCCAGTTGGTGGTATTGTGGCATTGCGTGCAGTCGTGTGGGTAAGCCGATTGTACATGGTTTTCTGCATTAGTATAGTTCTGCTGGTGGCAATCGTAACAATCGGGCCCTGCTCCGACGGTTGTCCCGGCATGGCAATCGGAACACTGTCGCCCTGCATGTGCACCATCGAGTTGGAAGCCAGTTCCGGCATGGTCAAACGAAGAAGGTTTCCATGCAGTGGTGGTGTGACAATCTTCACAGGTTGAAGCAATCCCGGCAGCAGTGTGGCTTGGCTCGGCAGCCTGGTTATAATTGTCGGTGTGGCAGGAAATGCATTCGGAAGAGGTTCCTGAATAACCTTGTGAATGACAGTCAAGGCAATCATTGGCAATATGAGCCCCGGTCAATGGGAATCCTGTGTTACTATGGTTAAATGCACCATCCTCTCTTCCTTGCGGATGACAAGCATAACAAGCATAACTATTGGATGAATATCCGCCTACGTCGTCATGTTCACGGTTCATTTTGGATATTT
Organism: Prolixibacteraceae bacterium; assembly: GCA_963678235.1. Classification (GTDB taxonomy): domain Bacteria; phylum Bacteroidota; class Bacteroidia; order Bacteroidales; family Prolixibacteraceae; genus JABMQB01. The sequence continues at coordinate 293,167 of OY782766.1, forward strand.
CATGTTCGTGGCAATCGGTGCAACTAAACACCGCATAATTATCCGCTTGTGTATGGCAATCCGAACAATTATCCCATTCTCCCCGGTGTTTACCAGAGTAAATGGGGAAATAAAACTGGTCATGCACTTCAAATTTTGCAGGTTTCCAATCCGGATCTATCGAATGGCATTCTTCGCAAGAAGTAGAAAAAACAGTGCTCTGATGGGAAGGATTATTAGCATTTGAATAATCAGCTAAATGACATGAGCTGCATTCGTTCGAAAGCGGATCAAAAATATTATTTCCGTGACATTGTGCACAGTCTGCAATTTCATGTCCTTTTTCCAATGGAAAGAAACTATGGTTGAAGCCCGATGACGACCATTCCCGGGCATTAATATTATGGCATTCTATACAGTTTTCCGATAATCCGGCTTGAATATGGTTAGGGTTGCTAGTCTCCAAATAATTTTGTCGGTGACAATCAACGCATTCAACTCCCAAAGGTTCAAATTCCAATAAAGAAACGGAGGTATGGCAATCGGAACAATCGGCAGAATTGTGCGCGCCTAATAAGGGGAAACGACCATTTTGGTGTAGTTCTGTAATATTTTCAATGATCCAGGAATTTGCATTGTGGCAACGGGCACAATCGCTCCCAAGTGTTGTGTTATGCATGTCGTTATGGCAACTCACACAAGAGCTAGTTGCATCTGAAAATACAAAAGATACATGGCAGTTATTACAATCTGTATATTGATGTTGCCCTTCAAGTATAAATTGGGTTTGTTGGTTATGATCAAAGCTTGCCGAATCGCTCGAAAAGGTCCAACTATTGGTCGTATGGCAATTGCTGCAATTAATTTTTAACCCGTCACCATGGGGCGATTGGGCAAAAACCAGTTGTGCAAAAACTACTAGTAACGCTATGAGTGGCAACTTTTGCATGATATATCTTTAAATTTATAAACAACAAAATCTCCAAGCTCTTTATTCACATAATGGCATTTGATGCAATCCACTTTTACATGGGCACCATCTAATTTAAAGCGGGTATTATCGTGGTTGAATTTATCTGGTTTCCAATTGTTGCTTGTATGGCATTTTTCACAATTTGTGTGCTTATTTTTTTCAAACTGTTTATGGTGTTTATCGTCATGACAGGCATAGCAATTTTGATCAAGTCCTTTGAAGATTTGCGTAATAATTTCATTTTTAACGGGAAAGTGACATTGTTTGCAATCAATGTTCTTATGTTTTCCAAGTAATTTAAAGTTGGTGGAGGCATGGTCAAATTTTATCGATTTCCAGTTTTCTTCGGTATGGCAGTTTAAGCATGTCCCATTATCCAGGTATTTATTGCTGATATGGTTTTTATGGATATTTTCATGACAAGCGGTACATTCCGTTCCAATCTCTTTGAATAGCCATGTTTCATCTTTTTTATGGCACAGGGCACATGGTGTTGCAAGATGGCTTCCTTTTAAAATAAATTCCGATTGATTATGCTGGTCAATGGTATACGTAGTTTGGGTGAAATTCTCATTGGTGTGGCAATCGGCACAATCCAAATTTCTTCCGACTTTTTTAAATTGTCCCTTATGATAGTCCTCATGGCAATCGGAGCACAATTCGTGTTTGACGGATTTGGTGTAGCTACCTTTATGGCATTTTGTGCAATCCAGATTTATATGTTTTCCAAGAAGCGGGTAATTCGTTTTTGAATGATCGAAATCGGTAATTTTGTTGGCTACATGAAAAGATTCGACCGTATGGCATTTCGTACAATTTTGCCCGAACTTGTTTTTATGGACATCTTCATGGCAATCGGTGCAATTGTCATGTTTGACATCGGCAAATTGCTGGAACTTAACACCATCAGCAATTTCCAGTTTATGGCATTTTTCACAATCCACATTCTTATGCTTTCCAAGCAATTGGAATTCGGTTTTTTCGTGATTAAAATATGGAGCCGGTTTGAATTTCGTTTGGTTATGGCATGAGGCGCAATCACGTGACAACGAATTCTGATGGTAATCATCGTGGCAAGAAAGGCAGCTTGTTCCCAAGCCCAGATAGGTATGTCCTTTTTTTTGAGAAACCTTGTTTTCGATCAACTCCTGATTATGGCATTTCTCGCAAGAAAGTTCCCCGTGCTTTTCAATTAAATTAAACCCGGTAAGCTCGTGGTTGAACGTAAGTGTATCAAATTTAGTGAGCTTAAATTCCCTTCCGAAATGTTCACCATGGCATTTGGCACATTTGGTATCTTTTACTTCCGTAGAGGCATGGTACCCTTTTTTATTGTTGATTAAGTTTTGAATTTCAGTGTGGCATTCCAAACATTTCGAAGTTGTTTCTTTTTTACCCAGAACGTGGCATTTTGTGCAATTTGAAATTCCCTCAAGATGGGCATGTGCCTTTGATAAATCCCCAGGTGATATTTGGGCACTTAATTGCTGAAATGCGAGCAAAATAAAAATAAAACCATATGTGAACACTTGTCTCATCTACAATACTCTGTTTTATCCATGTTTTAGAAGGGCTTCCCCAAATTTCCGGGTTATTTTTATTCCTGCACTTTTCAGGAATTCGGTTGGAAGCTCGCCACCCGCAAAAATGTAAACCAATTCGTTTGGAAGGATTAGTTCTTTATTCGTTTCTTTTAGCAGGATATTTACGTTCTCTTTTTGTATTGATTTTAAATTTGAATTCAACAGTACCTCTATCTTCTTTTCTGAAATTGCGGTTTCCAGTTTCTCTTTATTCTTAGGCTTTATACGGGCAAATGCCTCGCCCCTGTATGATAGCGTAACGTTGTTTTGGTCGGCGAGCAACAATGCCGCTTCAACCGCCGAATCGCCACCACCAACAACTATTATTTGCTTAGATTGAATCATTTCGGGTTCCAACAAACGGTAAGCAACCTTCGTGCTTATTTCCCCCGGGATATTTAATTTTCTTGGTGTTCCACGCCGTCCAATTGCCAGCAGTATTTTTTTTGTAATGTAGTGCCCACCATCCGAAGTTTCTACAATAAAACGCCCTTCACCTTCAATAACTGCATCTACCTTTTTATGTTCCTGGATGGTGATTTCGTTTTTACCTAATACCTCATTCCATAAAGTTAAAAGCTCGTCTTTACTTGTTTCAAATAATTTTACTTTCCCGTGTAGAGGCAAATCCATAGGGGCTGTCATTATAATTTTTGACCTTGGGAAGGTGTAAACAGTGCCACCCAATGAATCTTGTTCAAGGGTAAGGAACTTCAATTTATGTTTTTTTGCGGTTAACGAAGCAGATATTCCTGCAGGGCCTGCACCGACAATAATAACATCGTAATCGGCTTCCAATTTATGGTCGATGCTTTTAGCAATATTTTCCATGGCTTGTTTGCCTTGCTCAACAGCATTTTTAATAAGTCCCATTCCACCCATTTCACCTGAAATAAAAAGCCCTCGCACATTCGATTCGAATGATTGGTTTACATGCGGAAGGTCAACGCCACGTTTTTCGGTTCCAATACAAAGTGTAATTGCCTGGACCGGGCAGGCATGAAAACATGCACCATGCCCGATACACCTGCTGGCATTAATAGTGGTTGCCCTGCCATTGCGAATTCCCAATACATCTTTTTCGGGGCACGCAGTAACGCACGCACCACTTTTTATGCATGAATTTGGATCGATTACCGGGTGTAAAGAGACCGGCTCAAACAATCCGTCTTTTTTTGCGTTTTCAATTTTTTCACCGACAATTTTTGACTCTTTGCTAAGTTTCCGAAAATAGAAGTAAAAAACACCGACCAGGAAGATCCCAACCGAACCATATATAAGTATGTTTTCTAGTAGCATTATGTCAATTATAAAATCCATTTATATCCGAATGTAACTGCAATAATTACATGAACGATCATTATCACAAGCATAATAAGGGCAAATGGAAGATGGGCTACATGCCAGTATCTCAATAAATTTTGCATTGAGATCAACCATTTGATCCTACGTTGAAGCACCAACTCTTTTTTAATCAGCACAATTATTTTTCGTTGACTTTTTTTCGAAATGTTTTGCGATTTTAATTCGAGCTTAATTTGCTTTAATATGATCTTCTCTTGTTTGAAACTGTCAAGAAACTGAACAAATTCGTTTCCTGATTTTTGGCTATTTTCCTGATTAATGGTTATGGTAATTTTTTCGAGTGTTTCATTTTTTAAACCAAAAGTTTCACTCAGTTTGGACCTTAAATCTGATTTGTGCTCGCTTATCTCGTTCATGCTCATTTCATGGCCTTCAATTGTCCTAGGAATTTGGAGATATATGAACCTTCCGATTATTCCACTGACGACTACTGCAGCCATACTCCAAAAGCTTATGGCAACAATTCCACCAAATTTAAATGCGGTATGGTAAAGGATTAATACTGGTCCCAGAGAACACAGGAAAATATGAAATTCAAGCCAATACCTTAAATAACCTATCCTGGAAAATATGCGCATTCTTTTTCTTGCCATATATCCAAAAACCCCAAACAATAATAAACCCGAGCCAATGATTCCCAAGCCATGCCCCCAAAAGCCGCTTGGTTTTAGCATTCCATGTTGTTCATGATAAAAGCGCTCGCTGAAAGACGTGGAGTAGTAGTTTAACCCTTTAATCATCAGGAGTATAAACACAACGACCACAATCAATGTTAGAATAAAAAGATATATATTGTGGATGGTTTTTGACATCTGTATTTAAAAATATTATGTTATTGAATGGCTTAAGTAAAATTAAACAAAAAACGACTTAATTCTCAAAATATTGGATAATGTAATAATGTAGATATGTTTATGTATGTTTTGAAAATCACAATTAGAGCCTGCATTTTTCGGATTTCATAGAGCTAAGAATTGCTCTATTCCTTTAATCATAGGCAACTGATGATTCGTTCGACAATGTAGAATGTTGATATAAAGTAACATATGTTTGTATTAATGGTTTTGGGAATAAGCTAATTTAGAAACAGTCAATTTATAAATAAAGGAAATCTAAAGTCTATTTACGTTTTTGAGGGCTTTGGCTTTGAATTAAGAAACATTTATATTAAATGAAATAAATCTATTTATTTTGCTGTCCACATAAGTTCTTAAGTGAAAGTATTCTGTTAAAATTCTCTTAGAGTTTGTATCTATAGCTGTATCTTTAAATGATTAGGCGTATTAATTTTGAATGCTAAATTGAAATTAGAATATCTATTAATTTTATTATATTTGTACCACAACAGAACAGAACAGATAAAATAAAATTTAAACCTATGAAACTAATCTTAACCAATTTATTTCTTTTTGTACTCCTTGCTGTACATGCACAAGAAAACTATAAATTTATTTATCAGGATTATAGTTTACCTCTCGAAGAGCGGGTTCAGTCTTTGGTGTCGGAAATGACATTGGAAGAAAAAATTGACCAAATGGTTTACAGGGCACCTGCCATTGAACGTTTGGGTGTGCCGGCTTACAATTGGTGGAACGAATGCTTGCATGGTGTTGCACGGTCGGGGTATGCAACCGTTTTTCCACAATCAATTTCCATAGCTGCTTCCTGGGACAATGATTTATTGTTTAGGGTGTCAACTGCTATATCGGATGAAGCCAGGGCAAAGTATCACGAATATCAGCGGTTAGGGTTAAGGGGAATGTACCAGGGCTTAACGTTTTGGTCGCCAAACATAAATATTTTCCGCGATCCGAGATGGGGAAGGGGCCATGAAACTTACGGTGAAGACCCTTTTCTTACCGGACAATTGGGTGCTCAATTTGTAAAAGGTTTGCAGGGCGATAATCCTGATTATTTAAAGGTAGTCGCTACCGCAAAACATTATGCAGTTCACTCTGGTCCTGAACCAGTAAGGCATAAATTTAACGCCGTAGTTAGTGAGCGGGATTTGCGTGAAACTTATTTGCCTGCCTTCAGAACCTTGGTGAAAGATGCCAATGTTTATTCGGTCATGGGGGCCTATAATCAGTTTCGTGGTTATCCGTGCTGCGCAAACCCAATTTTAGATGGTATTCTCAGAAACGAATGGGGGTTTGAAGGTTACGTTGTTTCCGATTGTGGGGCAATAAGTGATTTCTACAAGCACCAAAACTATTCGAAAGATGCTGCTGAAGCTGCTGCTGCCGCTGTGATTGGCGGAACAGAACTCAATTGCGGAGGAACCTATCCGGCACTTGAAGAAGCCATTGTTCGTGGCATTATTACCGAAAAAGATATTGATAAAGCCGTTGGGAGGTTGTTCACGGCAAGGTTTAAACTGGGTATGTTTGATCCCGATATTAGGGTGCCATATGCGCAAATCCCAATTAGTGTGAATGCTTCCGATATTCATTCTACACTCGCACGTGAAGCTTCACAAAAAAGTATTGTTTTACTCAAAAATTCGAACAATACTTTGCCACTTTCCAAAAAAATAAATTCAATTGCAGTAATTGGTCCCAATGCAGACAATTGGGAAGCGCTTGTGGGTAATTACAACGGAATCCCTAAAAATCCGGTAACTGTGCTTCAAGGGATTAAAAATAAACTTGAGCCGCAAGTGAATGTGAAATATGCCGAGGGCGCTGATTTGGCGGATGGAATTCATAATATGCAGCCAATACCCTCAATTTATTTAACTACACCAGATGGAAAACAAGGTGTTAAAGGCGAGTATTTTGCAAACAACAATTTTCAGGGTGAGCCATTGTTTACGAGAATCGATGACAAAATTGATTTTTACTGGGAATTGGGTGCCCCAGATCCACGTCTACCGATCAACGATTTTAGCATTCGCTGGACTGGTGAACTACTCGCTCCAGTAAGTGGTACATATCAAATTGGTGCGTGGGCAATGCCTGAACTGAAATTAACTTTAGATGGTAAAGAAATCATTAATATGCGAAGTGAACACCACGCTTTCTATAAAGAATATACGGTTGATCTGGAAGCTGGAAAGAAATACGCATTTGTATATGAATTTAAAAACTGGTATGGTGATTCGGATGCGAAATTATTATGGCAGGTTCCTAACAAGAATAGGATGAACGATGCAGTTGACCTTGCAAAATCAGCCGATGCCGTGGTGCTCGTACTTGGTTTGTCGCAACGATTGGAAGGGGAAGAAATGAGTATAAAGGTGGAAGGCTTTAATGGTGGTGACCGAACAAACCTCAAGCTTCCGGCAACACAAGTTGAGCTTATGAAGGCTATTGAAGCCACTGGCAAACCAACTATCCTGGTGTTATTAAACGGTAGCGCTTTGGCAATCAATTGGGCAAACGATCATTTAGAGGCAATCTTGTCAGCCGGATATGCAGGTCAAGAAGGAGGAAATGCCATTGCCGATGTTCTCTTTGGCGATTATAACCCTGCCGGAAGGTTACCGGTAACCTATTATAAATCAGTTGATCAGTTGCCTGATTTTGAAAACTATGACATGGCTGGCAGGACATACCGTTATTTTACAGATACACCTCTTTATCCATTTGGTTTTGGACTTAGCTATACAAATTTTACGTACAGTGGTTTGAGGGTTTCGGAAAAAATCAATACCGGCGATAAGGTTTCCGTGAGTGTTACAGTAACCAATACGGGCAAAATGGATGGTGATGAAGTGGTACAGTTATACCTGAAAGATGAAAAAGCATCCACGCCGCGTCCAATCCATCAATTGGAAGGCTTTAAAAGAATTCATCTTGCAGTTGGCGAAACAAAAGAAGTGGCTTTTACATTAGATGCCCGTCAGTTATCGATGATCGATAAAAACGATAAGCGAGTAATAGAACCAGGCTGGTTTACGGTTTTTGTTGGAGGAAGGCAACCCGGTTTGGAAGGACAGGAATCGAACAATTTAAAATCAGCGAGATTTAAAGTGGGTGGTAAAGTCCTTGAGATAGAATAAATTAAATATACAATTCCTGGAAAGCCATTTTCATCGTTCGATGGAAGTGGCTTTTTGTTTAAAAGCGATAACTATTTCTATTTCCAAAGAAAGCCTTATCCATATAAAGCACCATCTATAAAATGGAACAGTAAGTTTGTTTTAGTTTTTTTAGATTTTATCACATTTTTTAATCTGCCCAGGCAACGTTTCTGTTGTAAATTGCATTTATCTGGGTAAAGAGACTAATTAAAAATTTGTGGATACGGAAATTCTAATAAAGAAATGCCAAAAAGGCGATCGTAGGGCTGAGAAAATTTTCTACGATAAATTCGTTGACCTTTTGTTTGCTGTGGTTAGTCGATATACAGCAAATAATGACGAAGCCCAAAACATTCTTTTAAAAGCTTTCTTAAAGATATTTACTGCGCTTCCCGATTTTATTTACATCAATGAGGCATCGTTGATCGGGTGGTTAAAAAAGATTGTAATAAACGAAGCATTGATGGAAAAACGTAAAGATTTACATACCCTGTTTAAGGTGGAGAATATAGATGATGTTCGATTGCAAGGTGAAGAAATGGAAACAGAGCCGGATGATGAGGAACTATTGGAAACTGTAAACAATCTCCCGGATGGATATAAAACAGTGTTTTTAATGTTTGTGGTTGATGGTTATTCTCATAAAGAAATAGCACAGGCCTTAGAGATCGGGGAAAGCACTTCAAGGTCCCAATATTTTAAAGCACGAAAGATTTTACAAAAACAATTAGGCAACAGTTATGGAAGGGCATTTGGATCATAAAATTGCGGAAATAATTCAAAAAAACGATGGTCTATCAAATTTTCTAAATAAAGAAGATTTGTGGCAACAGCTTAATGCTGCCAGGCATCCAAGACGTGTTGTCCCGTTTATCTGGAAAATCGCAGCTGTTTTCTTTGCTTTCTTTTTGTTCGGAGGAGCATTTGCCGGGATATTTTTCCTATCGAAATCAAATAACGAGATAAAGGATTTGGAATTTGCCAATCAATGCCTACAATCAAAAATCGATTCGCTTTTAAGCATCGAACCTATGGTAGTTAGGGAAGTTGAACTTGTTGAGAAGGAGTGTATTATTTATGTCGACAAACCTGCCAGGGAAGCAGTTTTAAATACAATTGAAGAATCGAATAACCAAGCCCTGAACGAGTTAAAAACCCGTTTGGAAATGATTAAGAAGCAATATGCAAAGGATGTGGATGCTTTGAAAGAACAAGTTGTACAACTGGAAAATGAAAAGGCAATTGCATTAAAAAATAAACAAGCGCAGGATTCAGCTGATAACAGACCACCATTTGTACTAAAGCCCAAATTGACGGATGAGCAAATGAAAAATAACAATAAGGTGGAAACACCGAAAATGGAGTTGAAGCTGTTCAATAACGCAATGAAAAACAGTAAAATAGATGCAAATACATCGATTATAAATAATAGATAAGAAATACAAAAAGCCATGAAAACAATTACAACAGTATTTATTACAATTATTTTAATCCTGATCGGACATTTTGTTACCGCACAGGAAAATTTTAAGGGTGATACTATCCGAATCCAAATGGATGGGATTATACTGGAGGTTTCGGCCTTCGACCTAAAAGTAAACACCATTCAGAGCGCCCATATTCCCGATGAGGTAAAAGCCTTGTTAAAAGAGCTCGAAAACGTGGAAATTTCCGAAGCAAAACCAAACGAGAGGGTTGTGATTAAAGTAGAAGATCATTATAGTTATGGCAAAAGTGTATATAAAACCCTTGAGTTCGAAAAACAACAGGTCAGTAAAAGTGAAGCAGTTTTATTTCAGGGGCAGAAGTTGCTCAAAGCGAATTCAAACTATGTATTGGTGTTTGAAAACCAAAAATATTTTATAAGTATTTTCCTTAATAAACTAGAAGATGCAAAGAAAGTATTACTTGCTGGTTTTGAAGAACAACTAAAATTGGCAGATGCAAACATCCCACAAAACAGAAAACTCACAAACGGATGGTTAATTCTGGATGAAAATAGAAATTTTTCATCGTATTTTTTAGATGAAACTTCATCAATCACCTCCGATATGTTGGAACTTTCGGGAGGCATTGGTTCGGGTTGGATAAAAAACACTTTTGTAACCGATATTCATGCAAGGGTAGGTTTGGCATTTGGAAAAAAGGCGATGCTACGAAATGTTTATTTTGCCAAATATGAATTAATGTATGATTTTTCTGCTGGCACATCGGATAAGCCTTTTCAAACTAATAGTTTTCTTTCATTAGGGTGGGAGCATAATATGTCCTCAAATCCGGAAAAAGAAAATTGGATTGGACTATCATTTGGGTATTTGGTGGACAGGAATGGTGATTTTTTTGAGAAGAACACATTTAAATTTGGATTTACAAAACGGATTAATAATGTTATCAGTATAAATCCTGAGTTGTATTTTGGGAAAAAAGGTGCCTATCCGGGTGTAAGGTTTTCAATTGGCTTTTAAGGAATGTCAGTTTTCAGTCCCATCGTTACAGTGGGAGGGATTGGGGCCAAAATCCTACCTTCCAAACCTATATGAAAATTTTAGAAGAAATACGTTGTATGGTTTTTCTTCAAAAAGTTGCTCCAAATCGCGGTTAAGCTCAAAGGAACCGTCCGACACCGAATGCCGGATATTTTGAGAGCATACCAAAAAGAAGGTAGAGCCTGGCCGGTATTCCCAGCGAAGGACCATATTCGAAAGGAATTCTTTAATATTAAAATCAGGCTTGTCGAATGAGTAATCGTTTGCTCTATCTCCGTTGTCGTCAATCGAATACACTTCCGAAGATGCATTATAGCTCACTTGATTTGGTAAATACATTTGGTAGCGATCATTCAGATTGTCGGCCTTGCTGTTCGTGATGAATTTATATTCAGAGTATTCGCCCGATGCAATAAACGGTTGTCCCCAATATTGAAGCGAAAGATCAGGTGTAATATTGTATTCAACCCTAAGCGACATATTAAGTGTTTTTCGGTCGATATGAGCGAAAACATACCTTGTTTCATTCTTATAATCCTCTTGCGTTACATACTGTAAATCATTTTTATAGATGTTGACTCCGGGCGAGAGTGAAATGTTGAGGGTTTTCATTGGGCGGAAACCAAGTCCGAAATTGTACCTCTGTATGTTTCTAAATCCTTTTTCGTTGCTAAAATAATGGCCGGTTGAGAAATCAAACGTAAATTTCTTTTGCTGGTTGGTTTCAAATCCCAAAAAATAGTTTTTATATCCCGGAATAATAAGCGACGGACCACCCCGAAGTTCTGAATTTAAAAGCTGGTTACCGTTAAGGTTGATGCTTCCATAGGTTCGCCAATAGTTTTTTAATTGGGCGTACCAGTTAATATTTCCTCCGGCTTCTTTCAGGTTACCTCCGAAATCCCAGTCGAGCCATTGGTTAAAATTTAAATTTACTTCACGGAAAAACCAAAATGGTTTATAAAATCGGTAACCCACCCAAATTACCTGAAAAATATCATCGGCTGTTTGCATGTAACCCACATCGTTTAATTCCAATCCGGGTGATTTCCATGCGAGTGCACCCATAAATTTTAAGTTCCCCTTTAGTTTGCCGAGCACAACTTTTCCACCTTGCCCGGTGAGTGATGTTTTGCTTGAATCGAGTTTCAGGTAATTGGCATCGGGGCGTTGAAACAATCGAAGGTACGATTCCTGTGTGTTGGTAATTGCTTCTTCGGAACCAGTAACATGGCTAAAATAAGAACTTATGGTAAGTTCCCATTTTTTATCGTTCCATTGATGTACAAAATCAATCCCACCCGAGTAAGCAGCTTTATGTAAATAATCCAATTGATCTTCTTCCAGGTTTCTGTTCACTGCAGTCACCATTCCGCCAAGCAGGGTATTTCCCTTGTTAAAGTCTTTCTGCAACCTTCCCACAAAATAATTGGTAAAAGGTTCAACCATTTCTTTTCTTGAATTTTCAACTGCACTGATGCTGGCATATTCTTTTGCTGTCATACTTTCCAATACACCTATCGACCAACCTGTTTTTGTTTTGCCGGTAATTTTTGCAGCACCAATTATCTTTGTGTTTTCCGGAACTTTTGCATATTCATCATCATCCAAATCAGGGTAATAATGCGGTTTTCTACCAATCCTTCTTGAATAAAAAAGCCCATCGTATGCCAGGTTGCCATCACCAAACATAAGTTTGTAGGTCAGGATGTTTTTTCCTTCCACAAAAAATGGCCTTTTCTCAGGAAAGAATGTTTCATAAGTCGATAGGTTTACCTCCGAAGGATCTGCTTCCACTTGTCCAAAGTCAGGATTTACTGTCACATCAAGTGTGAGGTAGTTAGTTAATCCTACCTTTGCATCAAACCCAACGTTCAGGTCGTTGTTTTTCCCCGACGCCAAAAATGGATTATCCTGATCTTTTTCATAATTATCGGTCCGTGCAACGACATAAGGCATTATTGCCAATGTTTTCTGGGGCTGAATATTCTGAATTCCACTTATTTGTCCATATTTAGATACCCATCCCGAATTTTCCCTTTTCATTGGCTGCCAGGCTGAAAGTTCTTCTTTCCGGAAAATGTACCTTAAAACCTGCATCCCCCAGAGTTGGTTTTCATTGCTTTCGAACCTTAACTGTGTGAGCGGAATTCTCATTTCGGCAATCCACCCATCCTTATTAATCGATGTTTTTGCCCACCATATAGCATCCCACGAAAAATCTTCATTATCACCATCGTTACTCACCAAGGCATCTGATTTTACACCAGCTGCTGAAACTATAAAATTAAACGATGTTCGCTTGTCGTTGTATGTGTCAAGGTAAATGCCTACCATATCACCGTCAGTATCGTCCCTACGCGTTAACCTGGTTGAAATGCTATCTTTTCCTCTGTCGAGGGCTTTAATCGCTACATATAAGTTATCCTGGTCGTAAACAATTGCAAACTCGGTTTGCTGGGTTGGAGGTTCTCCTTCAGAGGGTTCGTATTGTGTGAAATTATTTTCCCATTGTGCGGACTTCCAGATAGGTTCATCTAATTTGCCATCAATGGATATGTCCGATTCGTTAATGCGGTTTGTTATATATCGTTTTTTTGGAATGTTTTGGGAAAAGTTTGCAAAAGCAATAAAGAGGATAATTAAGGTTGTTAGTTCTTTCATTCAATACGTTTTTCTTAAGAAATAGACCCAAAATAGCGTAAGATGTTACATCAGAACGCAAAAATCTTTTCTTATTGTTTAAACAATATTGATATAATAAAAAAGCCGGCTTTTACCGGCTTTTAATATTCTTAATATTTTATTGCTATTTAACAATCGGAACCTTTTCCTTCTGCTTGTTCTTTAAACCAGCTAAGTGGGTGAGATGTTGGACGCTCGATTGGCATACCGTAAATTCGGTCGTTTACCAAGGATGCTAAAACACCCAAAGCACGTGAAACTCCAAACATAACAGTGTAGAAGGAATATTCTTTAATTCCATAATGATAGAGCAACGAACCACTATATGCATCAACATTGGGCCATGGATTTTTAATTTTTCCAATTGATCCTAATATTGGGGGAACAACCCGGTAAAGCTGATTCGCTAAATTTACCATTTTATCATCTTTTATGTATTTATTGGCAAATTCTTCCTGAGCCGTAAACCTGGGATCAGTTTTACGAAGTACAGCATGTCCGTAACCCGGAACCACACGACCTTCTTCTAAAGTCTTTTTTACGTATTCAGCAACCTGTTCATCACTTGGTGTATCTGTGTCAAGCTCTTCAATCATTTCAAACATCCAAAAAATAACATCCTGATTTGCAAGGCCATGCAAAGGGCCAGCCAAACCGGTCATTGCAGCAGCGTAACAATAATATGGATTGCTAAGTGCTGATCCTACAAGGTGAGCGGTGTGTGCCGATACGTTACCACCTTCGTGGTCGGCATGAATAATCATATACAGACGGAACAATCGACGAATATCTTCTGAGTCGAAGCCCATCATATGTGCTAAGTTTCCAGCCCAGTCTAAGCGTGGGTTTGGATCAATATGTTTTTCACCATGGAACTGTCGGCGGTAAATATAGGCTGCAATATGCGGCAAACGAGCAATTAAGTTCATGGCATCTTCGTAAGTAGCATCCCAATAATACTTTTTGCTCACTCCTGCACGATAGGCTTTTTGGAATGTGGATTCAGTAGCCATTGATAATATAGCCGCACTAAACTGCGTCATAGGTTTCGAATTCTTTGGCATCGCATCAATGACATCGAAAGTATGTTGAGGTACGTGAGCGCGTGTGGCCAAATCCCTTGATAAGTTTAATGCATCCTCTTGTGATGGGATTTCACCGATCAACATTAAATATAAGAGACCTTCAGGAATTGGTTCTCCATCGGGATTAATTTTTGGCAGCAGCTCCCTTAATTCAGGGATTGTGTATCCCTTAAAACGGATTCCTTCTGCTGGATCTAATTTCGAAGTATCGGTAACCAACAGGGGTATACCTTTCATTCCTGTTAGTACTTGTCCTAAGGTAACTTCTCCAAGTACAACATTAGCATGTTCTTTTTTGAGTCTTTGAAACTCTTTGGCACATTTGTTTGCCTTCTGATAAAACCTGTACTTAATGTATTCCATAATAGTATATTGTTTTTATTATTTTATTAGCTTGTAACTCGAAGCTCAAAGCTTGTAGCTTTTTTAGTGCATATTTCTAATTATTTCGTCTGCAAACTCTGTAGTGGATAATAAAGTTGCCCCTTCCATTTGTGCATAAAGATCTTCAGTTACCCTTCTCTTGGCAAATGTATGCTCCATAGCATCGTACACGTGCTCGGCGGCCTCGTTCCAACCCAAATATTCAAGGAGCATAACCCCTGATAAGATCAATGAACTTGGATTCGCTTTTCCTGTTCCTGCAATATTTGGAGCAGTGCCGTGTGTTGCCTCAAAAATGGCATAACCCTGCCTGTAATTGATATTTGCCCCGGGTGAAATTCCAATACCTCCAACCATTGCTGCAAGTTGATCTGAGATATAATCACCGTTCAGGTTCATGGTTGCAATTACAGAATGGTCGAATGGTTTTAACAAGGATTCCTGTAAGAAAGCATCAGTGATTACATCTTTAACGATAACTTTTCCGGCTTTTTTAGCATTGTTCAAGGCTAATTTAGCAGCATCTTCACCTTCCTTATTTTTGATTTGATCGTATTGTCGCCAGGTAAACATTTGACCTTCAAATTCATTTTCCGCAAGGTCGTACCCCCAGTTTTTAAAAGCACCTTCCGTAAATTTCATGATATTGCCTTTATGCACCAGGGTGACCGAGGGTAATTCCCTCTTAATCGCATATTTATAAGCTGCCCTAATCAGCCTTTCCGATCCTTCTTTTGATACCGGCTTTATTCCGAACGATGAAGATTCAGGAAAGCGAATCTGGTCAACTCCCATTTCTTTTATAAGGAAATCCCTCAGTTTACCTGCATCAACACCACCGGCCATATATTCAATCCCTGCATAAATATCTTCGGTGTTTTCCCGAAAAATATGCATGTCAACCAGTGAAGGATAGCGGATGGGTGATGGCACGCCTTTAAACCACCTGATTGGACGGAGGCATACAAATAAATCGAGCGTTTGCCTTAAAGCCACATTCAATGAGCGAATCCCTTCACCAACCGGTGTTTGTAAGGGACCTTTAATACCAACCAAATATTCTTTAAAAGCATCGATTGTTGCCTGCGGGAGGTATTCCCCTGTTTCTTTGAAAGCCTTTTCGCCTGCAAGCACTTCTTTCCAAAGTATTTTTTTGGAAGTTCCGTAGGCTTTGTCAACAGCAGCATCAATCACTTTTTGTGATTCAATAGAGATATCTTTTCCAATACCATCACCTTCAATAAACGGAATAATTGGTGTATCAGGAACTACTATTTTTTTGTTGTCAATTGTAATTTTATTCGTCATCTAATCTGTACTGTCAATTATTGGTTTTTTAGGATATTTCTTATTTATACTCCTGAATCCCAATAAAGTTAAAGTAAAAAGCTGAATTTATCAGACTGTTCAGCTAAAAAATATTAGTTCAATTTAGCCTGTAAATTCTCATCAATAGCACCAAGGAAACCTTCTGTTGTAAGGTAATGTTCCTCTTTTAAATCTCTGCCATGTATAATTAATGCAAGGTCTTTGGTCATTTTACCACTTTCAACAGTTTCGATGCAAACTTGTTCCAGGCTGTTCGCAAAATTTATGAGTTCCTGGTTATGATCGAGTTTTCCCCTGAAAGCTAATCCTCTTGTCCATGCAAATATGGAAGCAATAGGGTTTGTTGAAGTAGGTTTCCCTTGTTGGTGCTGTCTGTAATGTCGTGTCACAGTTCCGTGGGCAGCTTCTGCTTCCATGGTTTTTCCATCTGGTGTTACCAGGGTAGAGGTCATCAAGCCTAAGGATCCAAATCCTTGTGCGACAGTATCGCTCTGCACATCGCCATCGTAATTTTTGCAAGCCCAAACAAAACCACCTTCCCATTTTAATGCGGCGGCAACCATATCATCTATGAGCCTGTGTTCGTAAGTTATACCAGCAGCCTCAAATTTATCGGCAAACTCGTTGTCATAAATTTCCTGGAACAGGTCTTTAAACCTTCCATCGTATTTTTTTAGGATCGTGTTTTTGGTTGACATATATAAAGGCCAATTTTTGTCGAGGGCCTGGTTCATACATGAACGTGCAAATCCTTTGATCGATTCATCGGTATTGTACATTGCCATCGCTAATCCGTCGCCTTCGAATCCATAAACTTCATGCGAAATAGCTTCACTGCCGTCTTCCGGGGTGAAAGTAATGGTGAGTTTCCCTTTTCCTTTTGTAAGAAAATCGGTAGCCCTATATTGATCGCCAAAAGCATGCCTTCCGATACAAATTGGTTTTTTCCAACCGGGCACTAACCTTGGCACATTGTTAATCATTATTGGTTCACGAAAAACTGTTCCGCCCAAAATATTCCTTATGGTTCCATTGGGCGATTTCCACATGGTTTTTAACCCGAATTCTTCAACCCTTGCCTCGTCAGGTGTGATGGTTGCACATTTTACGCCCACTCCATATTTTTTGATTGCATTTGCTGAGTCAATGGTTACCTGGTCATCGGTTGCATCGCGGTTTTCCATTCCTAAATCGTAATATTTCAACTCAATATCCAGATATGGAAGAATCAGTTTTTGTTTAATAAAATCCCAGATTACCCGGGTCATTTCGTCCCCATCAAGTTCAACGACAGGATTTGCTACTTTAATTTTTGACATTTTTAATGAATTAATTAAGATATATTGGTTTATAAATGAATAGTATTATTTATGCTTTTCCTTTAATTAAATTTAATGCTGAACCTGCCCTAAACCAAGCAATTTGCTGTTCGTTGTATGTGTGGTTCAGTTCAATAATATCCTTTGTATTATCGGCGTGCATTATTTCAACCTGAATTGTTTTTCCAGGTTCGAATTCAACAAGATTTAGGAAGTTGAAAGTATCGTCTTCCTGAATGAGGTCATAATCTGATTCATTCACAAAAGTCAGTGCAAGCATGCCTTGCTTTTTGAGGTTGGTTTCATGAATCCGTGCAAACGATTTCACAATTACAGCTACAACACCTAAATGACGTGGTTCCATGGCAGCATGTTCGCGCGATGAACCTTCCCCATAATTGTGATCACCAACAACAACAGTTGGAATGCCTTTTTCTTTATATGCCCTTTGCACTTTAGGAACTTCATCGAAATCTCCTGTAAGTTGGTTTTTAACCTTATTTGTTTCGCTGCTAAAAGCATTCACAGCGCCAATAAGCATGTTGTTCGAAATATTATCGAGATGTCCCCTAAACCTTAACCAGGGACCAGCCATAGATATATGGTCGGTTGTGCATTTCCCAAGAGCTTTGATCAATAGTTTTGCACCTTCAATGTTTTTCCCGTCCCAGGGTTTAAATGGGGTGAGCAATTGCAACCTGTTCGAATCATCAGCTACATCTACCTGCACGTTTGATCCATCTTTTGCTGGCGACTGATAACCGGCATCTTCCACTTCAAATCCTTTAATAGGAAGTTCGAATCCGGATGGAGGGTCAAGTTTCACTTTTTTCCCTTTGTTGTTTACCAACGAATCGGTTATTGGGTTAAAATCCAATTTGCCTGCAATTGCCAATGCTGTTACCATTTCAGGAGAAGTTACAAAAGCATGGGTATTAGGGTTTCCATCCGCGCGTTTTGAAAAATTCCGGTTAAAAGAATGCAC
Organism: Prolixibacteraceae bacterium; assembly: GCA_963678235.1. Lineage (GTDB taxonomy): Bacteria > Bacteroidota > Bacteroidia > Bacteroidales > Prolixibacteraceae > JABMQB01. The sequence continues at coordinate 311,364 of OY782766.1, forward strand.
GATCGTATTTTTTTCGCCTTTTTCGGCACCCGGTCGCGCCCATTGACCGATACACGGACCACAGGCATTTGCAAAAACACTGGCGCCCATTGTTTCAAAGGTTTTGATAAAGCCATCACGTTCGATAGTATATCTTACCTGCTCTGAACCAGGTGTTATTGTAAATTCTGATTTTGCTGTCAATCCTTTATCAACAGCTTGCGCTGCAATGGATGCTGCTCTTGAAATATCTTCATAAGATGAATTGGTACAACTTCCAATTAGTCCAACGGATACATCAGTCGGCCAACCATTTTCTTTGGCTGCTTCGCCCATTTTAGAAATAGGCGTTGCTCTGTCTGGCGTAAATGGACCGTTGATATGAGGTTCAAGTTCCGATAGGTTAATATCAATTAATACATCATAATAAATTTCAGGGTTTTCGTAAACCTCGGGATCTGCTTTTAAATGCCCTTTAATGGTATTTGCCAAATCAGAAATTTCTTTTCTGCCTGTTGCATTCAGGTATCTTTCCATACTTTCGTCGTAGGCAAAGAGCGAAGTGGTTGCACCAACTTCGGCGCCCATGTTGCATATCGTTCCTTTTCCGGTTGCAGAAATTGCTTCTGCGCCATCTCCAAAATATTCAATAATTGCACCTGTTCCACCTTTAACGGTAAGAATTCCGGCAACTTTTAAGATAATGTCTTTTGGTGATGACCATCCATTTAGTTTTCCCGTAAGCCTCACACCAATTAGTTTTGGCATTTTAAGCTCCCATGCCATTCCTGCCATAACATCCACAGCGTCTGCTCCTCCAACTCCAATGGCAACCATTCCGAGTCCTCCAGCGTTGGGAGTATGAGAATCGGTCCCAATCATCATTCCACCGGGGAAAGCATAATTTTCTAAAACAACCTGGTGAATAATTCCTGCGCCTGGTTTCCAAAAACCAATCCCATACTTATTCGAAACCGACTCCAGAAAGTCATATACTTCTTTGTTGATGTTTTTAGCAACACCCAAATCTTTTAATCCATTTACCTGTGCCTGGATTAAATGGTCACAATGAACAGTTGAAGGCACGGCTGTTGACGATTTTCCAGAGTTAATAAACTGTAGTAAAGCCATTTGTGCAGTTGCATCTTGCATGGCCACCCTGTCAGGGGCAAAATCAACATAATCACTTGCCCTTTTATAGTTTTTTACTTCTTCTTTGTTAAAAAGATGGGTGTAAAGAATTTTTTCTGCATAAGTTAAAGGCCTTCCTAAAACTTTTCTTGCATTATCTAATCTCGTTGGCAGTTTTGAATAAATTTCCTTTACCAGGTCTAAATCAAACATATGTATAAATTTAATTTCTGAATTTACTTTTAGGAGTCGTTATTTTATAACAAGTTTTTTCCTTAAAAGTTTCAATTTTTTTCATTAAAATTCACATAGATATTTTCAAGTATCTATATAGATGAATATGATTATGAAAAATAGAAATAATATTGGTATAAATAAAGAGGTTTTCTTATTTAGAATGGGTCTTTCTAAGCTTTTGAGTAAAGGATTTTTATCGTTTATCCAATTACCAAAATGGTGTCAATATCATCTTGCTTATCTATTGGAATGTGTAAAATAATCCCATAATCCGTATTTTGAAAATCCACTTTGTCTTTGCTTCCATAATAATAAATGGAATGAATTTCTTTTTCAATTTTTGGAAGAAGCAGGTTTTCTCCTTTTACCTGTAAAACGTGTAAATATATTGTCCCATCTTTAGTAACAGTTGAAGCTCCCCAATCGCCCGGGTAAATGGGACCTTTTCTGGTTCCATAAATAGTTTCTCCGTATTTCTCCATCCATTTCCCCATTTCGAGTAGGGTCGAAACATTTTCAGGTTGTATTTCCCCATTGGGCATGGGACCGGTGTTTAATAGAAAATTTGCACCATAACCTGCTGATTTTACCATAGTCTGAATTAAAGTTTTTGTTGACTTGTAATTTTGGTCGGCAAGATTAAACCCCCACGAACCATTCATTGTTTCGCACATTTCTAAGGGTAGGTCTGAAATTTCTTTGGTTACATTAAATCCCATTGTATTTTCGCCGGGCAGATCGCGTTCAAACATTTGGAAGTCTTCACCCGGGTACGGATCTAAATGGTGGTTACTACCAACTAATGCCCCCGGTTGGTGCTCGTGAATTAATTTATAAGTCTTCTCCAATTGCCAGGGCGCATCTTTTTTATCCCACATGCCATCGAACCAAATACCTCCGATTTCCCCATAATTGGTAAGGAGTTCGGAGAGTTGTGAATTCATATAGTTAATATATGCATCCCAATTGCCATGTTCAGGCCTTCCTGTGTAATCCTGTCCTGTTCTTCCACGCGGGTAATAATCAGGGTGATGCCAATCGAGTTGTGAATAATAGAAAAACAGTTTTATGCCTTGTTTGTCACATTCTTCTTTTAATAGTTTCAACACATCTTTACCGTAAGGGGTTCGATCAACAATGTCGTAATCGCTGATCTTAGAATCATACATGGCAAACCCATCGTGGTGCTTGCTGGTGATGGTTATGTATTTCATTCCGGCTTTTTTTACCAATGAAACCCATTTCGCAGGATCAAAGGCAGTGGGATTAAAAAAAGCAGGCAGCTTTTCGTACTGTTTAATCGGGATTTCCCTTTTGTTCATAACCCACTCTGCTATTCCGACTTCGCCACCGCCGGCAAGTACACTATATACCCCCCAGTGGACGAACATTCCGAATTTTGCATCCTGGAACAATTCCCGGTTTTCGAGGTTTTTTTCGCTTGGTTGATACGTGGATTGTGAAAAAACGAGTGTGAAATTTAAGCAAAGGATTAGTACTATTGAAAGTAGATGTTTCATTTTCAGTCGGTATTAACGGTTTATATCTTCCCAAAGTTAAGAATGATTCCTAAAAAAGCTTGTATTTTTCTTGCGTGAACCTGTATCTGTTTTAAACATTTTGCAAATGAACATATATAAATCCTCGATGAGTTTCGAACAAGAATTTCCCTCTGTTTAGCAATTAAAACGCAAGTAGGTTAAACACATTGTTATAAGATATGAGATAGGAAAGACTATTCTAAAAAGATTCAATAGTTTATTTTTATCAGTCTTGTTTTTGAATTTATTAAGCCGATAATTGATGGTTACAGCTATTATGCCCAGAAAAATAAATACATACCCGACAATTATTACTGATTCGATATATGTGTTATATGGAAGTTTGGGCAAAATAGATGCCGAGTAAAAGTTAAATGCCACAACAGTTAACATCAAAGAAAAACCGATACCGATTTGTATAGCAAAGTCGGTAATCCAGAAAATTACAAACGAAGCCATAATGATTATTATCAAAGGGAAAAGAACCTGCCAGATAAAATACCCTGACATCCGTTTGGCTTTTATTTCAAATATGGCGCGCGACCAAGTCCTACTTTTTTTATCATCTGTGCCCAAATGGTCATAAACTTTTTCAGCTGTTTGGGCATACATTGTATCTATTTGCCATTTATCGATAACCTGGCCACTTTCGCTCAAGTTGGGGTATAATTTTGGATTTGTGAGAACCACTTTTTGATTATTATAGCCCCATGGTTCAACAATAATATTGAAAAATTGTGTGTCAAAAGGAAAGCTTTTGTAGTTCATATTGGCGATAAATGTTTCAAAAAAGCGCTCGGTATAAAGAATTTTACCGTCAGAATTAATTTCGATCCGTATGTTTGGGCTGGCCCGGCTGCCCTGAACATTGACAAACTCACAGCTTGGAAACCAAATGGAGTTTGAAATAAGTTCGGATGCACGTTCGTTGATATATATTTCAGGATCGCAAATAGCAGTTGCAGGGTCAAATTTCATCCGGTTATCGAACCAGGTATAAACCAGGTAACCATCCACTTGATACGTTTCGTGCAGGGTATTTATATTATAAATGTTGTTGATATGCAGACTTATGGAAAGTTCAATCGGGTGCAGACTATCCGGTGGGATAATATGTTTTGCTTCGCTTGCATAAGCTATTGCTGGGAACGATACTAATTGAAATGTCAAATAAATAATTGCACATTTTATTAAAACAGCATTTTTCATCTTAATTATTAATCGGGAAGGGGATATGACTGGAAGAGTATTCGTGAACAGATTCATTTCTTATTGTGTGTTTTATTCAGGTATATAAATATACCACAAATAATTAAAAATGTTGCCACCTTGACTTGATAATGTAATGCAAAGAAAATATTTCTAACAGTAAAAGATTTGGTTGTAGGTTATTGATATATAGTGTATTATACTTGCATAAGTCTATTCTTGTCTTGCTTGAATGTATTTTTGTTCATATAAATTAAAAATAAATTAAACAAAATACTTATTGGTCTGTTATTAGGATTGAAATTTGATTTTAAAAATGTAACCATGAAAAAAAATATAGCATTCCAACCTGTAAACGGAACAAGAAATGGGAAAATACATATTACGTTGGATGATCAAAACGGGCACGATATAATTGGGGATAACCACATTGCAACCTCAGTTGAAACTCCATTAAGAGATGATGCTTTTGTTTTAAATGACGATGAAAAAGTTGGCTTAATCGAAGAAAAGTTTAGGGATATTATGAATATCATGGGACTTGATTTACGCGACGATAGTTTGAATGGTACTCCACACAGAGTTGCCAAAATGTTTGTGAAAGAAATATTTAACGGGCTAAATCCAGAAAATAAACCTAAAATATCGTTGTTTGAGAATAAATTTAATTATGGTGAAATGCTGGTAGAAAAGAATATCAATATGAACTCTACCTGTGAGCATCATTTTTTACCAATAGTTGGGAAAACCCATGTTGCCTATTTTTCGAACGGAAAGGTTATTGGTTTGTCAAAAATAAACAGGATTGTTGATTATTTTGCCAGAAGGCCACAGGTGCAGGAACGCTTGACTATTCAAATAGCAAACGAACTAAAAACTATTCTTGAAACGGACGATGTTGCGGTTTTAATTGACGCGAAACACATGTGCGTTTCCTCAAGGGGAATTCAGGATGAAAGTAGTAGTACTGTTACGGCAGAATACTCTGGGAAATTTAAGGATAAAAGCATTAGGGAAGAATTTTTAAAATATATTCAGTTATAGACAGGTAGTTTTTTCATACGTTTGGTTTAGTTAGATTACAATTTCTGCTAAGCATAAAAGGACGATATTTAATTTTATCGTCCTTTTTTTTATTGTAAAATACTTTGTCTTTAATATTGAAAATCTATTAAATATAAAGCTTGGAATGTTCTTTAACTGGTCGGTAAATTTGGTTGTTTTTTGAAGAATGTGGAACAAACACATGGAAAACTGAACCTTTCCCTAAAGCACTTTCGACCTCAATTCTGCCGTTTATTTTTCTGATTAGTTCATTGCAAATCGGAAGTCCTAAACCGGTTCCTAATTCATTTTCCGTCCCTGGTTTACTAATATTGCCATCGTATGAAAAAAGCGAAGCGATATCTTTCGGATCAATACCAATTCCGTTATCACTAATACTTATTTTTATTCCTTCGTTTTGCTCTTCAATATTTATATGGATTTCTCCGTTGGGATGGGTATATTTTATGGCATTGCTAAGAATATTTCGGCAAACGGTAATTAAAATATTCGGGTCGGTAAAAACCGTTAAATTATTTATGGAGGAATGGGAAATACGGACATTTTTGTTTTTTGAAATGATCGAATAAATCTGGATGCATTCGTACATGGTATCGTTGATATCAATTGTTGTTGGCAGCACCTGTATTTTTCCCATTTGCGATCGCGACCAGGCAAAAAGGTTGTTTATCAATGTATAAACATTGTTTGCACTTTCGTGAAGAAGGTGGATAATACGAACTTGTTCTTCCTTCGAATAGTTGTTGATTTTCAATAAATCGATAAATCCAAGAATGGAGTTAAACGGTCCCCTTAAATCATGCGAGATAATTGAAAACAATTTGTCCTTCGAATTATTTAATTTCTGAAGCTCCCTTGATTGCACTTCGATTTGGATTTTTTGTGCTTTTAATTTGTTGAGTGATTTGCTTAGGTCAGTTAATATTAAATTCACTTTCTCCGATTGTTGCTTTTCATTGGCTTCGTATATTTTATGCTTGACGTTTATTTCGTTGGTAAGGATTCCGACCATGGTTATAGCAAAAACTGGGCAAGCTGTTATAACCAGTACCTTATCGTAATACATCGGCATTACATCAAAAAAGCTATCTGGAACGTATTGCAGCACCAGCAAGTTTAAAACCAAAAGCCCGAAGGTGATTAAAAAGTGTTTTGGGATGGATAACTCAAACAGAGCTGCTATCACCGGGAAAACAATGTATAAGATAATCAGTGGCGAATAGTGGGAAATGATTGAATTTTCAACCGGATAATAAATCCATAACGAATAAATAAAAACAGGGACAATAAAACTGTAAAGCAAAAACAAGCGCACCTGTTTTGTATTCAATTTAAACAGGTTTAAATACCCGAAAAGATATCCCAATGCTATTATCGCATGAAAAGCTGCAGCATTATAGGAATTCATATTCAAACTAATGAAAATAAACAGTATGGCAATTGTTCCAAAAAGAATGAATAAAGCGTTAATGAGTTTATATTCACGCCTCTTTCCATAATTCCAATTTTTTGGAATCCTGCTGTAAAGTAATTTGTTAATTGCGTCCATTCAATTACAATAATTTTACTTTTTGTTCCCTTTATTAAAGGAACTCCTCAAATATGAAATAGATAGATTTTTTTGGGAAGAAATCGAATTGCATAGCAATGTACAATAAATTATTCAAGAACTGCAAATTTTGCGCAGTATATTTTTGTGGATCCGGTCAAAAAGGAATCAATCGTAGATGACTAAATAATGATGGGTAAGTTTTTATGAGTTCACTCAGAATTCAAATATTAATATATTTTTACAGCTTAAAGTTGCTGAATAAATGAATAACCGAACAAGTGGCATTTTAACACATATTACATCATTGCCTGGAAGCGAAGGAATTGGTACTTTAGGAAGCGATGCATTTCGCTTTATCGATTTTCTTAGTGATGCGAATCAAAAAGTATGGCAAATATTGCCTTTAGGGCCGGTTGGCTATGGTGATTCCCCATATCAATGCTATTCTGCTTTTGCAGGGAATGAAATGCTCATCGATTTAAATAAGCTTCAAAAGTATGGTTTGATCTCCACAAAAGAATTAATCAAACCGCCTAAATGTAAGAAGAATAAAGTGCTTTTTGAATTGATTAAAGACTGGAAAATGCCCATACTTAAACAGGCTTTTTTCACTTTCAAAAAAAATGGCGATTTATTAAATGAATACCAGGTTTTTCTCGATAGTAATTCATGGTGGCTGCACGATTATGCCCTATTTATGGCATGTAAGCAGCAATTCAAAGGCCTTGTTTGGAATGAATGGGAACATGATTTAAAATTCAGGGATAAAAAAACTCTTACCAAATACTCAAAAGATTTAAAGGAAAAAATCGATTTTCAAAAATTTGAACAGTTCCTGTTTTTTAAACAATGGTTTGAACTTAAAGAATACGCAAATTCAAAGGGTGTAAAAATAATTGGCGATTTGCCTCTGTATGTTTCTGCCGACAGTGCAGATGTTTGGGCAAATCCATCACTTTTTCATTTAGATGAAGAATTAAAACCGACACAGGTTGGGGGGGTACCTCCCGATTACTTTAGCGATGATGGTCAATTGTGGGGAAACCCAGTTTTTAATTGGCAGGAAATGAAAAAACAAAACTACAGTTGGTGGTTGGCGCGGTTACATTTTAACCTGAATCTGTTTGATTTGGTTCGAATAGATCATTTTCGTGGGCTTTCGTCTTATTGGTCGGTCGATGCGAATGAAGAAACTGCTAAAAACGGGAGATGGGTAGAAGCTTATGGATACGAGCTCCTCCAAAAGCTTAAAGAACAGATTGGCTATTTACCCCTTATTGCTGAAGATCTTGGTGAAATTGACGACTATGTGAAAAACCTTAGGGACGATTTCGATTTGCCAGGAATGAAAGTTTTGCAATTTGGCTTTGCCTCGGATGAAACCAATGAACATTTGCCCCATAATTATGCGACTGCTTTTATTGCCTATACCGGAACGCACGATAACAATACCACAAAAGGGTGGTATTCTTCATTGACACTAAAAGAAAAACGCGTTGTGAAAAATTATTATCAGATTGGAAGTCGCAAGATCGTTCAGGCACTCATTCGTTCGATATGGGCTTCAACTGCTCAAATGGCAATTATTCCTATGCAGGATTTGCTAGGGTTAAGCGAAGAAGCAAGAATGAATGTTCCCGGCACTGCAAACGGGAATTGGGCATGGCGGTTTCAATGGAAGCAGTTGAAACAAAGACATGTCTTGTTTCTAAAAAATATTACCAAAATATACAACAGGTAGGGGAGAGTTCTAGCTTCAATCCTCTAGCCCCAGGCTTCAAGCTGTCATTTCAAACGCAGTGAGAAATCTTTTTCGAGCCTTAAGTTCCGGGTCCCGAGCCTCGAGCAGCAAGTAGTAAGAAGCAACTAAAAGCAAAAACTTGAGCAAATAATTTGTATTCCCTGTTAATTCGAACGTGATGAGAAATCTTTTCAAGTCTCGAGTCAAGGGTCACGAGAGGCGAGTAAATGACTTATCTTGAGGCTCGGCTTGCAGTTAATAGCTAGAGCAATTACTATATATTCCCTGTCACATCGAACGTAGTGAGAAATCCCTTTTAATTAAAGAGTATGACAGTTGGAACACTTACAGATTTTCCCAGTTTTACCAATACTCTGTTATGGCTTTCAGGAATAATTTGGGTTGTTCGGCGTGCAACCAATGCCCTGCATCAGGAATTGTAACAATATTGGCATCCGGGTAAATTTCTTTGATCAACGCAAAATCCCCTTCCTGAATGTAATTTGAATTAGCCCCTTTAATAAATTTTACAGGATAGTTGGTAATAGGTTTTAAGTCTGAAAACCAGTTTTTATTTACCCCACCAACAATCTCATCCAAATAATTGTATAGGGCTTCTGGATTTAAGCGCCATTTAAACAGTTTCGAAGATTTGTCTTTTGCTACATTTTTAAGAAGGAACTGTGTAATACGGGTATCATCAATCTTTTCAGCTAAGTAGTATAGTATGTCTTCCCGCGATTCCATTTGGGTGAAGTCAATATCAATCATTGCCAAAAGGATATTCCGGTGTAGGTAATATTGGCTATTTTCATTTAAAAGCAGGTAGTCTTTAGGGGCAATATCGGCAACAATCAGCCGCTCAATTTTTTCAGGGTAATCAGCTGCAAAACTCATTGCGACTTTGCCGCCCATACTATGTCCGAGCAGTACTGCTTTTTCAATTTTATGTTGGTCCATAAATTCGGCAAGGTCTTGTTTCATGCATTTAAACGAATGCTCGTCGTGATGGGGTGATAGACCGTGGTTTCGCTGGTCAAGCATGTAAACCGTATGCGTTTTTCCCAATTTTTTACCAATGGACAGCCAGTTATCAGATGCTCCATAAAGTCCGTGAACAATTATAAAGGGATTTCCATTTCCTGTTTTCCGGTAAAACAATTCCATAATTACTTTAAACAGTCAAGGTATTTCTGAATCGTTGTTTCAAGTCCCATATACAAGGCATCGGCAATTAAAGCATGACCGATGGATACTTCCAGCAAATTGGGAATGTGGATATGCATGTAACGAAGGTTTTCAAGGCTAAGGTCGTGCCCGGCATTTACACCAATTCCATGTACTTCGGCTTGTTTTGCAGCACCAACAAAGTCTTTGATCGCTTTTTCGGGGCTTTCAGGATAATACTTCGCATAGGGCTCGGTATATAATTCAATACGGTCAGTTCCAACTTCTTTAGCCCCATCCACCATTTTTAGGTCCGGATCGACAAATATGGATGTGCGGATATTGTTTTCTTGCAATCGTGAAATCACATCTATCAGAAAACTTTTATTCTTCAAAGTGTCCCAACCATGATCGCTGGTTAATTGCCCCGGTAAATCGGGAACCAGCGTAACCTGATCGGCTTCAACCTTAATCACCATTTGTAGGAAATCCTCGCTAGGATAGCCTTCAATATTTAATTCTGTGTTAATCAAGGGTTTTATATCAAACACATCTTGTCTGGTAATATGCCTTTCGTCGGGCCTGGGGTGGATTGTAATTCCTTGAGCACCAAATTCTTGACATTTTATTGCAGCTTCTGTAACGCTTGGGTAAATTCCTCCCCTTGAGTTTCTTAATGTTGCAATTTTATTTATATTTACACTTAATCTGGTCATTGCAAAACAATTTAGTGGTGCAAGTTACAACTAAGAAATGAACTGGTAAAATTTAGACAAGAAGTTTTGATTGCCAAAAACCTTATATCGGACGTGGTGCCTGCCTTGCGGAAAAATGATAAAGGGCAAAAAGCACTGAACTGGATGGATGTTTTCAGGGTATCGCATTTGCCGCTCGTTGATGAAAGCAGGTATGTTGGGATTATTTCCGATAAGATGGTTTATGATTTGGATTTGGCAGATGTGGTGTTGTTCGATCAAGACCTGAATTTAACAACTCCTCATGTTCATTTTTCGCAACATATTTTTGAGGTTGCCTCAATTATGTACAAATTAAAATTGAGTGTAGTCCCGGTTCTTGACGATGAACATGCATTTATGGGCGTTATTACTCTTTATGATTTGGCAAGGCGGTTTTCTAATTTATATTCGGTGCATGAACCCGGCGGGGTTATACTTTTAGAAATGAACATTCACAATTATTCTATGGCGAAAATTGCGCAAATCGTTGAAAGTAATAATGTGAAAATATTAAGTTCATTTATTAACCGGATACCGGGGACCAAAAATTTGCTTGTAACCATCAAATTGAATTCGATTGATTTATCGGCTGTTCAACAAACATTAATGCGATACGATTATGATATAAAGGCAGTCTTTATGGACGATTCGGCCCTCGATGATTTATACGATGACAGGTTTGAGCAATTTATGAAATACATGAATTTTTAAATAATACAGATGAAGGTTGCAGTTTTTGGAAATTCTGTCGATTCCGGATTTATACCCGTTTTGGATAAGTTCTTTCATTTTTTTAAGCAGAATAAAATTGAAGTCCAATTGTATAAACCTTTCTATAACCATTTAATATCTAATCTCGAATTTACGCCATTTTATAACACCTTTTTTCATAGTCATACCGATTTTGACCTTACCAATTCTTTTATTTTCAGTATTGGCGGAGATGGTACCTTTTTACAAACCCTTCAATGCATACAGCATTACGATATACCGATGGTTGGATTAAACAGCGGAAGGCTTGGTTTTTTGGCTGATATTGCCGAAGACGAAGTTGAAGATGCCCTGGCTGCCATTTTTAATGGACAGTTTGATATAATTGAGCGATCGTTAATTGATGTAAAACTGGAGGGTGAAACTGCACAGCTTGATTTCAATTACGCTTTGAATGAAATGACTGTCCTAAAAACCGACTCGTCTTCGATGATCAATATTAAAGCATATCTTGATGGTGAATTCCTGAATAATTATTGGGCCGATGGTTTGATAATTGCAACGCCCACCGGATCGACAGCCTATTCATTAAGTGTTGGCGGACCCGTGCTAACACCCGATGCCATGAATTTTGTAATTACACCAATTGCTCCGCATAACCTCACAGTAAGACCTTTGGTTGTGCCAGATACACAGGAAGTAGTGTTAAAAGTATCGGGGAGGGGAAGCCACTTTTTAACGTCCCTCGATTCAAATTCTACTAGTGTCGAAATCAGCACGATTATTAGGGTGAAAAAAGCGGATTTCAAATTAAAAACATTGTCCCTAAAAGGGCATTCATTTCTAAGCACTCTTCGCAACAAACTCATGTGGGGCGCGGATAAGAGGAACTAAAAAACTTATTAGGCTTAACAATTTTTAATCTTTGTTTGGGTTTTATAATAACTATCAGGTATGTTATTTTTAGAATTATATTACTTTTGTAGCTCTTGAAAGCTGTTATGTTGACAAGTATTAAGACCTATGTTCATTGATTATTAGAGCTTTATGTAGAGTTTTGTGAGGTGGGGGAAGCAAAAAATTAACACTTAAATTGCCCCTTTTTTTATTAATTCTTCATGAGGTTTTTAGCTTAAAAGTAATTTATTTTAAAGTAGCGTTTTAATGCCTGAGACTAAAGTTTGTAAAACAAATAATAGCATTGATGAAAAAGTTATTGATTATTGTAGCAGTTTTTTTATCGTTTTCAGGATTTGCTCAAAAAACAGCAGATATTGGGATTTGGATTGGGGCATCGTCTTATTGGGGGGATATGACCACAGTTAATTATGGTGAATCGATAAACCCAGTGTTTGGTGCGTTTTTTAGGTATAATTTTAACAAAAGGGTAGCACTCAGAACAAGCTTTTTAAGTGGAAAAGTAGGTGCAGTTGGCGATATTGAAAATACACCATGGATGTTTGAAAAATCAGTACAAGACATGAGTATGATGATAGAAATTAACTATTTAAATTATATTCTTGGGGCAAAAAACACGCCTTTTACACCTTATATTATGGCTGGATTGGGTTTTACCGGATATGACTACAGTATCACGGAAGATTTATATAATAACATTATAAACGTAAATCCAAATACCCTGGTTGAAAATGTTAATGCAGATGATCCCGCTTTTGAAATGTCTATTCCATTTGGGATGGGAATTAAATATACTTTTGGAAAAAAATTGGGAGTTGGGCTCGAAGTCCAGTTTCGAAAACTAATGGACGACAGATTGGATGACCTGGATGATCCTTTTGCGTATGGAGTATCTGTACCTGCAACTGATGGAGGGGACCCAGTGATAACAGAATATAGATATGCTGACAAGTGGCATAACAACGATTATGTACCTTTTGTAGGTATCAACTTAACCTATTCTATTAACCTTACAAACCAGGTATGTCCTGTTTACGATAGTAAAAAATAAGCCGAGTGTCGATAAAAGATAAACTAAATAAAAACCAGATACCTGAACATATTGCCATTATTATGGATGGTAATGGACGATGGGCTTCAAAGCACGGAAAAGCCAGGGTTTACGGGCATGAACATGGCGTTCAGTCAGTGCGGTCGGTGGTGGAAGGTGCCGGCGAAGTTGGGGTTAAGCATTTAACTTTGTATGCCTTTTCGACCGAGAACTGGGCACGCCCAAAAGACGAAGTAAATGCGTTGATGGCTTTGCTTGTGCATGCAATTGAACAGGAGAGCGAAGACCTGGACAAGAATAACGTAAAATTGGGCGTAATTGGCGATACCAATCAATTTCCGGTAGATGTTCGGGCAAAATTGTTTAGGTGCATCGAAAAATTAGAATCAAACACAGGGTTGAACCTTATTTTGGCATTAAGTTATAGCTCAAAATGGGAAATAACAGAAGCTGTTCGTAGCATTGCTGTTGATGTTAAAAATGGGATAATCCAACCTGAAAATATAAATAAAGAATTATTTGATACTTACTTGTCAACCAAAGGAATTCCCGATCCGGAATTGTTAATCAGAACGAGCGGCGAATGCAGGATAAGCAATTTCTTGCTTTGGCAGATTGCTTATTCCGAATTGTGTTTTGTGGATAAATTATGGCCCGAATTTAGGAAAGAAGACCTGTTTGAAGCAATCCTTAATTTTCAGGGAAGAGAAAGAAGATTTGGTAAAACAAGTGAACAAATAGAGGCAAATTAATTTGAAAAGGATGCAGAAAACAATAATACTTTTGTTTTGTTTGGCGATTACAGTTATTGGTGCAGTAGGACAAGATACAGAAAATACTAATTTTTCAATCTACTACGATAGTCCAAAAACATATACTATTGCAGATGTTACAATCACCGGAATTAAATACCTGGATAAAGAAGTCCTGGTTCAATTATCAGGATTAAAAAAAGGGGAAGAGATTATCGTTCCCGGAGAGAAAATAACCAGTGCCATTAAAAAATTATGGGGACAGGGTTTATTTTCTGATGTAGCTGTTTCTGCAAGTCGGATTGAAGGTAACCAAATCTGGATCGAAATTTATTTACAGGAACGTCCGCGTCTGTCTGCAGCTAATTTCTTTGGAGTGTCGAAAAGTGAGAAAGATGATATTACCGAGAAAGTATTATTGCTCGTTGGGTCCCAAGTCACTGATAATCAGGTAAATAATGCCGAAAGGATTATCAATGGTATTTTTCACGAAAAAGGATTCTTAAATACAGAGGTAAATATTATTCAGCGCGATGATACCACCAAAAACAACAGTATAATCCTGGATATTTATGTGGATAAAAAAGAGAAAGTTAAAATCAACGATATTATTATCCATGGAAATGAAAATATCAAGAGTGGCTTGCTCGAACGCTCCATGAAAAAAACAAAAGCTAAGAAAATCAAGAACTTCTTTAGCTCCAAAAAGTTTTTAGAAGAAAAATTTGAAGAAGATAAAATTAACCTGATAAAAAAATACAACGAGAAAGGTTATCGGGATGCAATTATAATACAAGATTCCGTAAAAAAGGCAGAGGATAATCGTGTGGATATCGAACTTTGGATCGAAGAAGGAAATAAATACTATTTCAGGGACATCAAATGGGTTGGAAACACGGTGTACCCTAGCGAATATCTTGGTGCAGTACTTGGTATTAAAAAAGGCGATGTTTTTGACCAAAAATTATTGACCAAAAGGTTGAGTGAGGATGAAGATGGTGTTAATAACCAATACCTTGATAATGGCTATTTGTTTTTCTCCCTTGATCCGATTGAGGTAAATGTTACGTCCGATTCCATCGACTTCGAGATGCGGATGTTTGAAGGTAAACAGGCAACCATTAACCGGGTTTTGATTAGTGGAAACACAAAAACCCATGAGCATGTTGCCAGAAGGGAGTTAAGAACTTATCCGGGAGATCTTTTTAGCAAAAGTAATATTATGCGTTCCTACAGGGAATTATCGCAGCTTGGGCATTTTGACCCGGAAGCAATTAATCCCGATGTAATTCCGCACCCGGAAGATGGGACAGTGGATATTAATTATCAATTACAGGAAAAGGCAAACGACCAGATTGAATTATCAGGAGGATGGGGAGCAGGTATGTTTGTTGGTTCGGTAGGACTTAAATTTGCAAACTTCTCCGTTCGGAATATATTTAATAAAGAAGCATGGAGGCCACTGCCAACTGGTGATGGACAAACATTAAGTTTACGATATCAAACCA
The DNA here is from genome assembly GCA_963678235.1 of Prolixibacteraceae bacterium. GTDB lineage: Bacteria > Bacteroidota > Bacteroidia > Bacteroidales > Prolixibacteraceae > JABMQB01. The sequence goes on from OY782766.1 coordinate 326,663, forward strand.
GTGGTAAATATTATAAAACTGTAAGCCTTTCGTTTACCGAACCTTGGCTGGGAGGCAAAAAACCAAATAGCTTATCAGTATCCTTGTCGTATTCAAAAATTAACTATAGTGCCAACAGGTACAACTCTAACTACGGTGGTTACGGTGGTTACGGCGGCTATGGAGGTTACGGTGGTTATGGTGGCTACGGCGGCTACGGCGGTTATGGCGGCTACGGCGGCTATGGCGGTTATGGTTATGGCGGCTATGGCGGCTACGGTTATGGAAATTATGGCTACACAGAGGATACCGATCCTTCAGACGATCAAGTATGGGCCACATCGGCCTTAGCTTTGGGATATGGGTACAGATTATCCTGGCCGGATGATTACTTCACCGTATACCATGAATTATCGATGGAGCATTATAACCTGCAAAACATGGGAAGTTATTTCTATTTCCTTGCTGACGATAATGGTGAAGTGAATGGAACATTTAACAACTTAAGTTTCAAAACGGCTTTCGGTCGGAATTCTGTGGATAACCCTTTGTATTCACGAAGTGGTTCAAACGTATCACTTTCCATGAAAATTACACCGCCATTCTCGTGGTTTGATGGTATAGATGCAAGCCGGGACGATGTGTCAAATGCAGATAAATTTAAATGGATTGAATACCACAAATGGCTCTTAAAAGGGCAACACTATAATGCTGTTTCGAAAAACCGGAACCTGGTATTAAAAACAGCGTATGAATTTGGATTTTTGGGATACTACGATGAAAACCGCCGTTCTCCCTTCGAAGGGTTCATTGTTGGAGGATCAGGTATGTCGGGATATAATATTTATGGTACCGATTACGTTGCATTACGTGGATATAAAGATTATAGCCTGAGCCCAAGTAACGGTTCAAGTATGTATTCTAAATTTACAATGGAATTGCGGTACCCGGTTACTTTGAAACCAAGTGCAACCATTTATGGGCTTGCATTTTTGGAGGCTGGTAATGCCGAAACAAGTTTTAGGGATTATAACCCATTTAAGCTAAAAAGGTCTGCTGGTATAGGTGTGAGGATTTATCTACCAATGTTTGGTTTAATGGGAATCGATTGGGGATATGGATTCGACGATATCCTGGGGCAACCTGATGCAAGTGGAAGCCAGTTCCATTTTGTTATCGGTCAGCAGTTCTAGTAGTTACGGATTTGGCTCGGTATTTGAATATTGGTTAACGTTCAATTAAAATAATAAGTCATGAAGAAAATAAGTTTAATACTTTTAATTTTGGTTTTCGCAATCGGGGCTGGTTTTGCCCAAAAGTATGCGTATGTGGATACCGAATATATCTTGGAAAATATTCCCGCATATAAAGCTGCACAGGATCAATTGAATCAATTATCGAGGCAATACCAAAAAGAGCTTGAAACAATGCATGCCGAAGTGGAACAAATGTATCAGGATTTTCAGGCAGAAAGCGTTTTGCTATCGGAAGATATGAAAAGAAAACGGGAAGATGTTATTATCTCGAAAGAGAAAGAATACAAGCAATTACAACGGAAATATTTTGGACAAGATGGCGATTTGTATAAAAAACGTCAAAGTTTGGTGAAGCCCATTCAAGACGATATTTTTAATGCCGTTTCCGAGTTGGCAAACGATGGAAGCTACGCCGTTATTTTCGATAAAGCAGGCGGTGTTTCAATGCTTTATACCAATCCAAAATACGATCTAAGCGATCAGGTTTTACAAAAACTTGGATATAAAAATTAATTTCTATATTTGACCAAAAATTTAAACTCAACTTGATTATGAGACATTTATTAAAGACACTACTTATAGCACTTTTTGTGGTTGCTACAGTAAGTTTTGCGAGTGCACAAGCTCCAAAATTCGGGCACATTGACCTGCAAGCCCTTATTCAAATTATGCCTGAAAGAGCAAACTCTGAGGCAGAGTTTAAAAAGTTCCAGGACGAATTGCAGGGACAAATGGATGTGATGCAGGAAGAATATTCCAAAAAACTGGAAGAATTTCAGGCAAAACAAGATTCTGTTTCTGATTTTATAAAGAATGCACTTGCTTCCGACCTTCAGGACCTAACGCAAAGAATTCAGAATTTTAATCAGGTAGCGCAACAACAAATGCAAACCAAACAAAATGAATTGCTGGCCCCGATATTCAAAAAAGCTGAAGATGCTGTTCAAGAAGTTGGAAAAGAGCAAGGCTTATTATATGTATTTGATGTAGGCACAAGGGTATTGCTGTATAAATCAAACGACAGTGTGGATATACTTCCTTTGGTAAAAACAAAACTTGGAATTCAATAAGAATCAAGATACAATTTACGAAAAGCCATTTTCAATTTTATTTGAAGATGGCTTTTTTGATTATATTGTGTACGAATTTATAGCATGGACAAACAGTATTCACCAATAGGGGTTTTTGATTCAGGTTATGGAGGTTTAACAGTTCTAAAAGAACTAAAAAAACAACTTCCTAAATACGATTATATTTATTTGGGCGACAATGCAAGGAATCCTTATGGAACAAGGTCTTTCGAAACGGTATATCAATACACGCTGGAGGCTATAAAGAAGTTGTTTGAGTTGGGGTGCAACCTGATTATTGTAGCATGTAACACTGCATCGGCAAAAGCACTACGGAATATACAGCAGCTCGATTTGCCAACAATTGACCCAACCAAAAGAGTGTTGGGGGTTATCCGGCCAAGTGTTGAGAAGGTGGTAGAAATATCCCAAAGTGGAAGGGTAGGAGTACTGGGTACTGTGGGAACGGTGAATTCCGAGTCGTATGTTATGGAATTTAAGCACACCTTAAAAACAACTATTTCCGTTGTGCAGGAAGCATGCCCGATGTGGGTACCAATAGTTGAAAACAATGAAATAGGTACGGATGGTGCAAATTATTTTGTTGAAAAGAACCTGAAAGGCATCCTTCAAAAGGATCCTGAACTGGATACTTTAATACTTGGATGTACACACTATCCATTTCTTCTGGAAAGCATTAAAAAATATATTCCTGACCATATACAAATTGTTTCACAGGGAGCTGTTGTTGGTGAAAAACTGATTGATTATTTGCAAAGGCATCCTGAAATGGAAATGAGGTGTTCAAAGAACCAGACCACACAATATTATACCACCGAATCGGTGATAACATTTGAAGAACGAGCAGGATTTTTCCTTGGCGAAAAGCTGAGGGCATCGCATGTTGTTTTATAATCAAAGCTGGTTCACCACAATTACCTTTTTCGAAACGATTTGGATGAACCCGTTTTATTTTTCTTGCTATTTCTAGCTGCAAAAAAAGCTTGTTTTCTAAGTATCTTTTCTTTTTCCCAATCCTTTTTCTCGGCTTTGGTCATTTTTTTATCTGTTTGTGGGTATGGGTTATCTTCCACTTGCTGAATCTCTTTTTTAATTAATTTTTCAATGTCTTTAATAAAGATATTTTCTTCAGGTTCACAAATTGAAATTGCAATGCCTTCTTCCCCTGCCCTGCCTGACCTGCCAATTCTGTGAACATAGGTTTCGGCAATATTCGGGATATCATAATTAATCACGTGTTTTAATTTGTCAATATCGATTCCCCTTGCAGCAATGTCGGTGGCAACCAAGATCCTTATCTTCCCATCTTTAAACTGGGCTAACGCTTTTTGTCTTTGATTTTGGGCTTTATCACCGTGTATGGCAGCAGCCTTAATTTTTTCTTTTTTTAGGTTTCTTACAATTCTGTCGGCACCGTGTTTTGTTCGCGAGAAAAGAAGTACCTGACGGATGCTTTGGTCCTTAAGGATGTGGATAAGCAGCTTGTTCTTACTTGATTTATTGGTGTAATAGATGTATTGTTGGATTGTGTTTGCCGTTGAAGATACCTGGTTTACTTCCACTTTTACCGGATCTTTCAGGATTTTTTTTGATAAATCAACTATATTCTTTGGCATAGTCGCTGAAAAAAACAAGGATTGCCTTGCTTCTGGTAATTTTGCTATTATTTTACGAATATCATTGATAAAACCCATGTCAAGCATTCTGTCTGCCTCATCCAGAACAAAATATTCGATGCCATTCAAGTGTATGATTCCCTGATCCATCAAATCTATCAGCCTGCCCGGTGTAGCAACCAATACATCAATTCCCTGACGCACTGCCGAAACTTGTTTTCCTTGTGATACCCCGCCAAAAATAACCGTGTTTTTAATATTTGTGTACATACCATAAGTAGTAAAACTCTCACCAATTTGAATTGCCAATTCCCGTGTAGGGGTTATAATAAGGCTCCGAATTTGGCGTTTATCGGTTCTTTGTTTCTTATCAAGCATTAGATGCTGCAAAATTGGAATAGCAAAAGCAGCTGTTTTCCCAGTTCCTGTTTGTGCACTTCCCAAAACATCTTTTCCGTTTAATATCAGAGGAATAGCTTTTTCCTGGATTTTGGTAGGATGTATATAATTTTCTTCGCCAAGTGCTTTTAATATTGGCGTTATAAGTTTTAAATCGTTAAATCGCATGAAATATAAATTGTTAATCCAGAACAACTGTTGGGGTAAATTTATTCGGGATGGTAAATAATTAAGGGGGCAAAGGTACGTAATTAATTGTGATGCAATTTCCTATTGTCAATTTACGGGCAGTGACCCTGTCATAACCTTCAACAATCAATGTTCCGTAAGGTTTACAAAGCCCTTATATTTAAGGAAATAATACGCATGTTAAATTGTTGGTTGCTTTTATGGCTTTAGATTCTGCTCTCCCATTAAATAACCATAATTAGCTTTTCGGAAGAAGCAACTAGTTTACCGAAAGGTTTTGCATTAAGGTTATTTTCCTGCAATAATTTTTCAACCTCATCACACGCACTTTCTTCAACGGCAATCAGCAATCCCCCGCTGGTTTGGGGGTCACATAAGATTAGTTTTTGGTTGTCTTCTTTTAGCTTAATTTGCTGCCCATAACTTTCCCAATTTCGATGCGTTCCGCCCGGCATGCATCCTTTTTCAATGTATTCAGGTGTACTTTCAAATATTGGGATTTTATCCCATTCTATTTCAGCCGAAAGGCGGCTGCCTTCGCACATTTCAGTAAGGTGCCCCAGCAAGCCAAAACCGGTTACATCGGTCATTGCTTTTATTCCATCAACAGTCGCTAATTTTTCGCCGATTTTATTTAAAGTTGCCATCGAATCGGGGGCAATATTCTGATGTTCCGGAGCTAATTTTCCTTGTTTTTGTGCAGTAGTAAAAACCCCGACCCCGAGAGGTTTGGTTAAATAAAGCCTGCATCCTTCGGTAGCAGTATCGTTTCTTTTAAGATTATTGATTTTAACCTTCCCGGTTACAGCAAGTCCAAAAATTGGTTCAGGGCTATCGATACTATGACCGCCTGCCAGTGTTATTCCAGCTTCCAGACATGCTTGTCGACCGCCTTCCAGCACTTTTTGAGCAACTTCAGCTTCAATTTTATTGATCGGCCAGCCTAAAATTGCAATTGCCAAAAGTGGGCTTCCACCCATGGCATATACATCGCTAATTGCATTGCATGCCGCAATTTTACCGAAAGTAAACGGATCATCCACAATGGGCATAAAAAAATCGGTGGTGCTAATAATTGCTGTACCATCACCCATGTCGTAAACTGCTGCATCGTCCCGGCTGTCGTTCCCAACCAGCAATTTTGAATCAATGGGGGCGACACTGGTTGTTTTTAAAATAGTGCTTAATACTTTTGGCGAAATTTTACACCCGCAGCCTGCACCATGGCTGTATTGTGTTAGTTTAATGTTGTTCATATTGTTTGGCAATTGTTTTTATTAAGAATGCATTATTTGCGTGGTTCACGGTGTTTTGTGGAATTTTTACGACCATTGCTCCTTCACGTTTATTCATTCCCTTCAGGTAGGCTTTATCGTAATACTGAAGCACAGTTAATGCAACCTCATGGTACTTGTTTTGTTTCAAAAGCTCCACAGAATTTTTCCAGTTTAAACCACCAATCCGTTTTGATATGCGCTCCAATGAATTTGCAAGCTCAACATCATCGCAATTGGCATATTCTGAAACAAGATGTTTGGCACGTTCGTTTTTTGGTATATCAATAAAAAATAATCGGGAACTTCTGATTTGCCTGTAAAAGGGCATTGGTATTCTAACAGCACCAATGTTATGGCTTTCGTCTTCCACCCAAACAGGTTTAGTCAGGTCCAGTTTTTGCCATTGTTCATAAAGGTCGTTTTCAAATTGTTCGACACTTGGTTGTTCCTTTTCACCTATGGAGCCAAAAGCCGAACCTTTGTGGTTGGCTAATCCTTCCAGATCAATAATTTGTTCTCCCAGTTTTTGCAGCTCTTTCAGTATATATGTTTTTCCACTGCCTGTGAATCCTCCCAATACCTTGATGGGGGTTTCTCTCCCCAGTTGGTTAAGAACTTGGTTTCTATAGGATTTATATCCCCCAATAATTATGCGCACATCGTTAAAACCATTATCACTGAGGTGTTTTGCAAACGAACGGCTACGCATTCCACCTCTCCAGCAATGGATTATCACGTTTTTAGCGGGAGCAATTCTTAGGGAAGAATTAATAAAGTCATCGAGTTTTGGGTTTACATATTTGTAACCCAAATCAATTGCGGCATCTTTTGATTGTTGTTTGTAAACAGTGCCAATATGTGCCCTCTCATCGTTAGTAAATAAAGGAATGTTTATCGCTCCCGGGATATGTCCTTTTTTGAATTCCCCTGGCGAACGAACATCAATTATTGGATAATCAAGCGCAAATATGTTTTCAATTTGAATGTCAGAAAGCATGCTTGCAAAAGTAGCCAAATTCTTGATGGGTAGTCCAAGTTATCTGACTTATTCGTTCAATCAAAAGCGTTTAATTCTTATTTATGCTGGCGAAAGAATGATTTGAATAATCCTGAAGATCACTTCAATTTTTCACAAGCACCCTTTTAAATACTCCTTTAGGTGTCGTAATTTTTAAAAGGTAAGTGCCGCTTTGCAGATGTTGCAAGTTATACCTGTTGGAATTGTTCTCAAATGTTTCAATAAGCCTTCCATTAATTGAGTATAATTCAATTTTTTCAATATTGAAGGAAGTAGAAATATGCAGGATGTTTTTTACAGGATTTGGATATAAAACCAGTTCAGCATCCTTTAAGTCATTTATTGCAGTGGTATATTCAACACTCATATAATACAAGTTCGCAACATTGTCTTTGGTAATTTGATAGTTGCCTGCAGGAATGGTCAAAATTAAAATTCCGGCGGTTGCCTGATAGCTTGTGCCATTAATTTTTATTTCACCCGTAAAACTTTCGTTGAAAACGAGGGTAAGGATTGCTTCCTGGCTAGTTGTGAAAGAAATGTTGGTACTCGATTCAATTTTCAGGCATTGGATGAGCGTCAAACCATTATAAATTACCGTTCCTTTTGAGTCGGAAAGGTTACCTGAAATGGTATAAAATGTGCTCGTTTTTCCATCTTCCGTAAAATTATGTACCCGGTCTTCGGCGGTCCCTCCGCCTCCGGGATCTCCTCCATTTCCATTGCTCTTTCCATCACCCTGAATAGAAACCAGGCTGGTTTGATACGAATTCAATGCATCTCTCAATGCTGAATTTACATCGTATAAAACATCGTCAACTTCGTTATTAAATGACCATTGAAAGTCACCGCCATGCGTTCTTCCGGCAAAATTGACCACCTTTTCTTTTGCGTCCTGAGGCGAGTCAGGTGTGTAGGCATACATAATTTCCGTATTGGTGTCGAAATTATTATAGATATTTGCCCCGCGTGATGAAATAATAGTATTGCTCATTTCATCGTTTCGATTATCTGCAACGAACGCATCAAAATCTACCGTAGAATTTGGGAAAGTGGAGGAGGCATAGGGAACAAAACGTTTTTGCCCGCTCATATAATTATTGAATGCTTTAATACTTCCACCGTCTTCTTTTGAGAAGGTTGGCATATCGGAGTAATCATTGCTTTGGGTTGATTCATCCCAAACGTCAGACCCCTGCATGGAAGTTAAGATCGGGTATTTACAGTTCCTGAAATAATTTGCTTCAACAAATACTGATGAGCCATTGGTTGCCCCGACTCCATATTTTGCGTTTCCATCGTAATAATTATTGTACACGTGGGCAGAATAATAACGAACGCGCGGATGCCGGGAGTCGGAATGGTCGTACCAATTATGGTGATAGGTGATGAACAATCCTTCGGTACTTTCTTCGCTTAATCCCAGAAGGTTGCATTTGCCGGAATCCCAAAAATGATTGTACGAAAAGGTGACGTAAGTTGATCGTTTACAGTCCAGAGCTCCATCGCCCTTTGCCTGGTCAGAATCTCCTCCGGCATCACCATAAAAAAAATCGCAATGGTGTACCCAAATGTATTCGTTGTTTTGCTGTAATCCGATATTATCGCCCTCATCGCTATTGGTATTCATGGTCCCAATATTCCTGATTTCGACATTGGCAGCATTTTTTATTCGTATTCCCCAACCATCGGCAACTGCATCATCACCAATACCTTCAAAAGTAATAGAACTGTTTGGGTTCAGGTCGTTTTCGATCACAATATCGCCCTTGTTTAAATATTCAGGATCGGTAATTTGACCTATCAAACGAATTATTAACGGACGAGTATCTTTTCCTTTTTTAAAGCCATCCAAAATGTTTTGCAACCCCACGCATGGATTAGAGTTGGCTCCTGTCACTTCAAGGGAAATTGTGTTTTTTGTATTTTCTGTGATGTATAAAATTACCGCATTATCTTTCGGGCTACCATTTATTTTATAAGCACCAGGAATGCGGTTATTTGAAAATGCAAAACCACTACGATCATGGTTTTCCACAACCAATGAAGGACTGGAAGTAGCTTCACCTTCCGAATTCGAAATAATTGGAACAACCCTCAAAGAATAGGTTCCCGAGTGAAGTCCTGGAACATCAGCCCGATAATAGCTTCCATAATTACGAATCAAAGGATCATCGATTTTGAGATTATTATATTCTTCCCCGTTCAGGTAAACATGGAAGCTGTCAATACCTTGCTGTGCTTGCCATTTTATATAAATTGATTCAAACCAGGCACCTGATTCAACTATTGATGCCTGCTGTGCACTTATTTGTAATGAAACAAGAATGAAAATGATGTACGTAATTATCTTTTTTGACATAATTTATAATTCAAAATTCGTTTATGGCTTATTGCATGATTTTCCAGCCTTTAAAGTTAATATTTTGTTTGTGGGCAGAGAAAGTTTTGGTTAATGATGGTCTGGAATAATCTTACTTATTCCGGATGAAGTAATCATTGATAAAAAGATATTGATTGAAAATAAATGAACAAGAGTAAAAAATAGTTGCAAGTTTGTAATTATGGGCAGCGATTGTAAACAAATAATTCATCTTACATCTGCGCTATTTGGTTAAAAGAAAAAAACGAATCTTTAAATCAAAATTATGAATCTTCGTAAGTATTTAACTGTTGCACTTCTTTCAGCATCATTAATTGGTCTTGAACTCATTTGGACGCGTATATATTCAGCAGAGTTTTATTATACGTTTTCATTTTTAATTCTTTCATTGGCTATAATGGGGCTTGGAATGGGAAGCCTATTTGTCCGATTATTCAACAAACTTAGCAACCTGAAATTTGTAAGTAGTTACATTGCTATTGCTGCCATTTTTGCGCTGGCAGGACCTGTTGTCATTTTTAAATTAGACCTTCAATTTTCTACTTTATTTACAGATATAAAAACAACGTTTAAATTTCTTTGCTCCATATTTTTATTAAGCTCTTCGTTCTTTTTTGGAGGTATGTCGTTGGCAATTCTTTTCAAAACAAACTCTGAAGACCTTCCTCGATTATACATGGCAGACCTGCTGGGCGCAGGTTTATGCGTTGTCCTAACAATTATTTTAATGAATGTTTTTGGAACACAATCTGCCACATTTTTAATTTCCTTACCATTGATTTTTGCAGCATTTTTTGCACCCGGAAAAAAATATTTATCCGTTTTACCCATATTGTTTTTTGTTTTTTTTATTGGAAAGGCAGATTCCTTGATTGAATCGGGGAGAAAGGAGAGGGCTCCAGTGATTTATAAACATTGGGATGCAATGTCAAAGCTAAAGTTATACGATTATGGTGATACTTACAGGGGCTTAAATATCGATAATATTGCCAATTCGGGTGTTGTGGCTTTCGATGGGAATTTTGAAAATCCGGAACTTCAGAATTGGGATATTGATGTTAAAAACTTGATAAATAGGTTCGATCAATGCACTTTTTTATCGTTGGGGGCTGGTGGCGGAATGGATGTTCTGCAGGCCTTGGCTTATGGGGCTGCTGAAGTCCATGCCGTTGAAGTGAACCCGCACATCAATAAAATGCTAACAAAAGGGGATGTTTCCGGTTATATAATCCCGGATAGCATAGATAATAAAGAAGAATTCAACATTATTACCTGCAACGATTTCACCGGGAATTTGTACAACGATCCGCGTGTAAAAGTAATTTCGGAGGATGGCAGAACCTATATTCGAAAGTTTAAAAATAATTTCGATGTTATTTACTCTGTTAGTTCCAATACCTGGGCAGCCCTTGGTTCCGGATCGTTTGCATTTGCAGAAAACTACCTGTTTACCAAAGAGGCTTTTATCGATTATTGGAATGCTTTATCGGACAAAGGTTTTCTGTCAATGGAACACCAAATGTATATGCCCCGTTTGGTTAGTACTTTAATGGAAGCTTTGAAGGAACTTCACGTTGACAATCCGGAACAATATTTTGTGGTTTATAACATCCCTGGCCTTCGAAGAAATTTATTATTGTTATCGAAGCAGCCTGTAACACAAGATTTGATAGTTAGTGCCTATGGATTGTTAGCCAATGGTCAGCGCAGCGCCAAAGAACTTTTGTATCCGAAAGCTGATACGGCAAAAAATAACCTTATTCATAAAATAGTTATGAATGGATGGAAGGCTGAGTTGGATTCAGCACGGATTAATATATGCCCAACAACCGACAATAAACCTTTTGTGGCACAATTGGGAAGGATGAAAAATTTCAGATTTGAACGCCTAAAACAAATATCGGTTATTTCTGATTTTAGTGGTTTCCCATTAACAAAATCATTGCTGATTGGTATTTTGGCAATAATAATGGTTTTTGTAATCCCATTTCTCCTTGTCCCTTATTTTACAAGCAGGGAAAAACTGAGGACCAAACCCTGGCTCTATTTCTTTTTACTCGGCCTGGCTTATATCATTATTGAAATTGTATTGATGCAAAAATTTTCACTTTTAATCGGGGCTTCGTTTTATAGCATTGCAACAGTTTTATTTACCATGCTGGTGGCTTCGGGTATCGGAAGCCGTTTTGCCAAAAGAGTAAAAGCCCGTTGCATTTTTATACGTATAATAGGCTTGCTGCTATTGATTATACTAAGTTTTAACCTACTTGTTGATTTATTTGGAGGAATCCCCGTATTTTGGCGAGCAGTGGTTACTGCTATTGTCATTTTTCCTCTAGGGTTTTATATGGGAATGCCATTCCCTCGCGGAGGATTGCGCGTTAAAGAACTAATTGATTGGGGTTTTGCAGTTAATGGAATTGCATCAGTAATTGGATCAACTGCGATTATGTTTGTTGTTTTTTCCTGGGGATTTAATGCGGCATTACTAATTGCAGGGTTGCTGTATATCCTGGCTTTTTTGCTTTTCCGAAAAGATGTTGGCTGGAACTAAAACTGTTAAATTGATGCTTTCAAAGTTCCCCCTGGATAAATTTCTCAATAATTTCGCCTGCTATGCTTCTTTCGGTAGGGTAGTTGGGTAAGTTCGTTTTGTTGAACCATGCTGCATCGGCAATTTCATTTTTATCGATGTTAATGGTTTGGGTTTCATCACCATCGGCAATAAAGGCAATCATCATCGATCCGGAATATGGCCAGGGTTGGCTTTTGTAGTACCGGATGTTAGTTACATCTATCCCAATTTCTTCTTTTACTTCACGAACAACGGTTTCTTCAATGGTTTCACCAATATCGACATAGCCGGCAACCAGTGAGTACATATTGTTACGAAAGTTAACACCCTGTGCAAGCAATATTTTGTCTTTCGAAAGAATTGCCACAATGATTGCAGGTGCAATAGGAGGAAACAAGTTGGTTTGGCAGGATGGACAAATAATTGCCCGTTCTGTTTTATTTAATTCGGTTTTCGATCCACATTTACCACAAAACCTATTGTTTGAATACCAATTCATTAATTGGTAGGCAAGCACGCTGCTCCATTCTATTTCTTTTTGGTTTATGGTTCGGAAATAGTTGAATTCATGATAGATTAAATCATTCGAATCATTAATTTGGCAATCCTGTATCAGAAAACAATTAATATTGTTGAGTGTAAAAAGAAATATCCCGTTTTCGTTGCATTGTTTTAAATCTTTCTTTTTAGGGATTTCCAATTCTTTGCCAACTTGCTTTAAAAGAAGTGAATCGTTCCTAAAATGAAAAATGTAATCGTTTTCGTGAATTTCTGTTAGTGCTTTAAATTGGTTGCTGAAGGTGTGTGGGTAAATATCCTGGATCATTTAATTATTCTGTTTATTAAGAAGCCGCAATTTACTGATAATTTATAGTTTGATGGAAAAAATTAGGCTGCGAAAAAAGCAAATAAAAGAAGGAAATTTGCTCAATGGAACACAGATAATGCGGATTAAACTTATTTTCACGGATTTTTATCTGTAATCACCTGCATGATCAGTTAAATCAGTGTTCTATTTTTAATCCTTGTATCAAAAGCAAGCGTAAAATACTTTAATTTCACTTTTTTAAACAGCCTTATTATATTTCGAATTGTTATGGCTTTGTTATTCTATGCATAAAAAACTACTGGTTCTTTACGTGTTTTTCCTCCAAAATTTTGGTTTACCCTGATTGCTGCATCTTTCACGAGACTGTCCTTCATTGATCGGGCAATTTTTGGGCAAATTTTAATGCAGGCACAGCAGGTAATACACTTCTTAATATCGATGGAAGAGCTGTTTTCTGGATTGATTGCTCCAGTTGGGCACGAACTTGCGCAAATTCCGCATTGTGTACATTCGTCACTAATTTCAAGGAAGTCCACATCCCAAAGCTGAGTGATGCCGCCGTAGGGATAGTTCCCCGGAACATTTAGTTCAGGTATTTGACCAGTAGGAAATAGTGCTAGTTTTTTCGCAATGTTCTCTCCGAATGCTTGAGCCTTTTTTAAATCTTCCAAATCAGGGCGGTTTTTTGCTGTTGGCAATTCAGTACTGGAAAATGAATGTTCACCGATAAAAGCGGCACCTGCAATTGGGACACAACCACGTTGCGATACTATATTTTTAAGTTCTAAAAGGGCGTCTTCAAATTCGCGGTTGCCATAAACAGCTATACAAACCACAGGGGTATTGTTCGCTTTTATTTGGTTTAGCCAATCGCCAATGAGTGCTGGTACCCGTCCCATATAAACCGGTACCCCAACAATTAGCAATTCTTTTTCTGATGTTTTTAATACTTTTTCCCTATCAGCTGGCTTGGTAATATCCGTAAGCTCTACATTTTTATTCCCAATGCCTTTTGCAATTGCCTGAAGGACCTTTTTTGTTGTCCCTGTTGGTGAGAAATAAGCTAAATTTATCGATTCGATATTCATGGTATTTCGTTTTTATTTGTTATAAAAGAAGGTCCTGGTTATTCGTTGTTTGCCTGTAAGTTTTTGTTTAGGAAAGCTTTTTGTAGCTTGTCAACGCTGTCTAAAATCAGGGATATTTCTGTTGGCGTAAAGGTTTTGAACTGTTTTTTATTCCATTCCTGGAAAACGGCACGGCATTCGTTTACCACTTTTTGCCCCTTTTCGGTCATTGATAAAAATGCTGATCGTTTATCTTCGGGCACGGGTGTTAGTTCAATTAATCCCATCGTTTGTAGCTTTTTTACAACTTTCGAAACGTGTGCTTTTTCGAGCATCAGGCGGTTAACCATGTTTTTTTGCTGTACCTTTTTGGCTTTTGCAATTTCAAACAATATTGAAAATTGTTGCTGGTTAAGCTGATAGGGAAGAAGTAAGCGATTTCCTTCGCGTTGAAGGATACCACTGATGTTCATTATTTTTCCGATAATAATCGACGGAAATTCGTTTTCGTTTGTTTTTTGTTGAATTTTAGTTTCCATGGCAACAAATATAAATAAAATATAGTTTCCATGGAAACTAAATATAAGATTTTCTTTTCAATCAAATAAAGTTTAACACAAATTTTAAAAGCAATTTTGATTTCAAATGATTTGCAATGAAAATTATCAAAGGGTTAGCTTATTCTTTTGACCAATGTTGGATTTCAACGATATTCTCTTCAGGATCGACCGCATAAACTGCTTTAAGGATACATACGCCCGGAATTGCTTTTTCAATGGATTCACCGTAGAAATTTCCCCCGTTTGCCAATATCTTATTTAAGGTACCTTCAACATCTTCTACATGAAATGCAATGTGGCCAAATCCAAATCCGTTGATTATTTTAGGTGCATCCATGTCCGAAGCCGGCTCATAACTAAATATCTCCAATGTGGGTCCATTATCATACCCTGGCAGATTTAAATGAATACCTTTCACCCGCACCCCGGAAATTTTTGTCAATTTATCCATCCATTCCCCCGATAAATCCCTTTCGGGGTATAAAGGTTCACAGCCAAATACTACGATATAAAATTGCGCAAGCTTTTTCCAGTCTTTCGCTATAATATTTGTGTGAACATATTTTATTGTGTTATCCATTGTTAAAATTTTTCTTTCTATTTTTTTCTGAGAGTCTTCGGGTGATGTGTCCCGATTTGATCAGGATCTATCCGCTTTATTATTTCAGCAAATAGAATTTGCTGGACCCAAATTCTAATAGTTTAATCTTTATTTGTGTTGTTGATTTCCGGGATCATGAATATTTCTAAATTTTATTATTCCTTGTTTTTAATAGGAATCCAGATTTCTTCTTCTGAATCCGGGTCATTGTTTTTATATTTCTTGCCTAATACTTCAAAATGAGGCCTGTCGTCTAACTCAAACTCTGAGTTTGGGAGCCAGGTATTGAAAATATATTGAAATATTCGGGTGTCGCTGCTTAAGCCCTTATAATCAAAAACCGCATTCAACCCGCCTGGCAATACAAATGTTTCCATATTGGAAGGAACATTTTCAAAATCTGCAACTTCCGTTGTTGCCCATTTTTCAAACTCGTTCATTGGTTTAAAGTTCGAAAAATAGCCAGGTTTATAGATTTGCATCGAAATAAAATCATCGGAAAGCATATTTTGGATTTCGTTTTTTGTGGCATAAAACTTTTCCATAATTCGCCAGTTTTATTGTCGTTTAGGCTCATTTTTAATCGTTTGCCAACTAATTTTTTCTCCTTTAAAATTTCAATTCTTGGATTCATTTCTTATTATTCTTCCCAATTAATTATTGTTTGTTCCCCTTCTTTTAAGTCAACGAATTTTTGTTTATTGCCATTTATTAAGGTTACTTTTCCAGCTGACCTTGCTAAAATTTCAGTACTTGCTACCTTTTTGTTGTTCCATTTAAATGAAAGTTCAAAACCACCGCGGGCACAAATTCCTTTCACTGAGCCACTTTCCCAGGCATCGGGCAATGCGGGCAATAAATATATTTTTTCGTTGTTCGATTGCATCAACATTTCAATCACAGCAGCTGCACCTCCAAAGTTTCCGTCAATCTGAAATGGAGGATGTGCATCGAGCAGGTTAGGGTAGGTTCCGCCTCCTCCGTCATACAAAGTTGTTAATCCATTTGGCTCCACATAACGCAATAATTCGCGGTACATTTTATGGGCGCGGTTACCATCACGAAGCCGTGCCCAAAGGTTTATTCTCCATCCTTTCGACCATCCTGTGGTTTCATCCCCTTTCATTTCGAGCGAAGTTTTACAAGCCTTTGCCAAATCAGGCGTTTCCATTGGATTTATGTGATGTCCCGGGTATAAACCGAATAGGTGTGATTGGTGCCTGTGCAGCGGATCGGCATCTTCCCAATCGTAATACCATTCCTGCAGGTTTCCTTTTTTTCCGATATTATATGGATGTAGGTCCTGACTTGTTTTATGAATTTGTTGAACGAATTCATCGTGAATGCCGAGGATTTCTGAAGCGAGAAGCACATCGTCGAACAGTTCCCGAATCATCGCCAAATCAGAGGTGCAACCGTAAGAAGTAGCACCTGCGTAGCCATTGGGTGTCAGAAATAAGTTTTCGGGAGAGGTTCCCGGCGAGGTAATCCATTTCCCATGTTCATCTTTTACCATCCATTCCAGGCAAAATTGGGCAGCACCTTTCATTAATGGGTAAGCTTTATTTTTTAGGAATTGTTGGTCTTTGGTAAACTGATAATGTTCCCACAAATGGGTTGAAAGCCAAACCCCACCCATATTCCATATAACCGTATTTGGGTCGTTGTTGCCAAAATCCCCCACCTGGTTGCTCATTGCCCAAATGTCTGAATTGTGGCAAGCAACCCAGCCTCCAACCCCGTAAAAGGTACGCGCGGTTATTTTTCCGGTTTCGGCAAGTCCTTCAATAAAACCAAGCAATGGTTGGTGCATCTCTGATAAGTTTGCGATTTCCGTCAGCCAGTAATTTTCCTCAACATTAATATTCATGGTGTAGTTGCTACTCCATGGTGGTCGCAAATGAGGGTTCCAAATACCTTGCAGGTTGGCAGGAACGTTCGGTGTTCTTGAACTTGAAATAAGCAGGTAGCGCCCAAATTGGAAATACAATATTTCAAGGTTTTTATCATCCAATCCCTTCGCATAACGTTTTAAACGTTCATCGGTGGGCAAATCCGGGGCGGTGGTTTCTCCAAGGTCTACGCTTACCCTGTTAAAGAACGACTGATAATCTTGAATGTGCTTTTGCTTCAATTCATCATAACTGCTTTTCGCCGCATGGTTTAATTGGTTCAAAGCTATTTCTTCGTTGTTTTTCCCTTCGGTTGCCGGGTTTTTGTTGTATCCGTTAAAACTTGTGGCAATCGAAACCAAAAGCACTACTTCGCTACAGCCTGATAATTCAATTGTACTATCTGTGCAGGCAATGTTTCCGTCTGTATTTTTTATATGGATCAATGAGGTAAAGCGGGTTCCCCGTTCTTTATCGAACAACACTGCATCGGGAATATCGCCCATATAGTTGGGTTCAGCATGGTATGGTGCATATCCATTAACAACCATGGTTTGGTCGGAAGTTGTTGTTTGGTATTTTAAAAGGCTTTCAAATCCAATGAAACCGTTAATTGCTTGTTTTTTTGAACTACTTAAACGAATTGCCATTATTTGATCGGGATAAGAAACAAAATATTCCCGTGAAAATTTGATGCCATCTACTTTGTAACTAATTTTTGAAATGGCATTTGTGATATCCAGCTCACGGTAATATTTCTGGTAATCTCGCTGGTGTTTAAACTTAAATGTCAGGGTTCCGAGCGGTGCAAACGATTCTGAAAACACACCCCTTGTATTTTTGTTGAGGATATCTGCTAACTGATAATCGTGGTTTTTTAGTGCCTCGCGAACCAGTGGGATACTTTTATAGGCTTCAGGGTTCATGTTTGGATCTTCGGGTTCGCCCGACCAGAGTGTTGCATCGTTCAGATATATTTTATCGGAATTAACCCCGCCAAATACCGAAGCCCCCATTTTGCCATTTCCCAGTACCAAACTCTCTTCGAAACAAGCCGCCGGTTGTTTATACCATAGTTTGCTTTTTGATTGGGCAATGATTTGCGTATTATTTAGGAGGATACTTATAAGGATTAAAACGATCACTTTTATTTGCATGTTTTTTCTTTGTTTAGGTCAAATCTAATTTTGTAAATCAGGTTGATAATTTTAGAACATAAATAGTTCAATATGTTTTATTAAATCTGATTCTAATCTGAGATAGATCATTTCTTGATTTTTGAGTTCATTACAAGTCCTATCATTTTATAGAAATTACTTTTTTCATACGTATACTCTTTTTCGGTATCAACACGGTGTACCAAGACCATGTTACGTGCAGGATAAATTGCCAGTAAATGAATTCCAACCCCTGTGTGATAGAACGAAACTACCTTTTTCTTATCATCCGATAACCTGAGTTTCCATAGCATTCCATATCCCAAATTATAGTCATCATCGTAAATGGCAGTTGGTGAAGTGCTTGCTTCAATCCAGTCTTGGGGAATAATCTGTTTACCGTTCCATTTTCCTTTGTTTAGATAAAGTTGTCCATAAAGTGCTAAATCCCTGGTCGACATCCTAAAATGGTAGGCAGGATAGTTTGATTTACTTTTTTCGTATTGATAAAATCCATCTGTTTTAGGTAGTTTAACATTTTCTGCCTCACCGTCAATTTCTACATACCTCCCTTTGTAATCTGACATCCCGATTGGCGCTGCAATTTCCTTAAGAAAGAGGTCATAAATACTTTCTCCGGTTTGTTGTTCCAGAATAGCTCCAAGGGTATTAAAGTCCCAATTGTTATAGTAGTACTGTTCTCCAGGATTTGTTGAATTTCTTGGTGGGAGGCTGTTGATCATGCCTTGCGACATTGCTGCTGCCGGATGGTAAATCCCCGATTGCGATTTTAGCAAATCAGCAATTCGTGCATTTTGTTCAAGGTCAGAAAGTAAAGATACATCCTGGATTCCCATTTCTTTTATGGTCATGGAAGTATCTATATTGCCTTGTTCAACCGCAATCCCGATTAACGAATTTAACAAGCATTTTCGAACGGAATGGATGAGGTGCTTTTTTGCCGTATTCCCATATTCAAAAATAAGTTCACCATCCACCAAAATAAGCAACGACGAAGTACCGCTTTTCTCTAGAAAATCTTTTAATGAGTCGAGTTTCGCTGACGAATATCCCTTTGATTCAGGAGGGGAATAGTTGAAAGTCTTTTTTACGGAATTTGTGCAACTAATGGCAAAAATAAAAAGTGTAGTAAAAATTAAGGTTTTAATTAATCCCATGATCTGTGTAAATTGCTTTGGAAACCGTTAAGAGCTGAATTTACAAATTAATTTGATTTTTCCATTTGGCTTGCTGCGTAATTGCGGGATTTATAAGTTTTTCTTTAGATAAATCATGTCAATCAGTTGAATTCCATCTTCAAACATTGGGTGGCCGTAATTATCTGTGAAGAAATTCTTGATGATATGGGATTTTTCAAATCCACAATTTTCATAAAATGAGAGTATTGACGGGGTTTCTCCTGTTCCGACTAGCATCGTTTTAAAGTTGTTTCTGTAATAATCTGAAATATACTTTATGAGTGCGCTGGCATATCCTTGTCCCTGGTATTTCTCGTAGGTTGCTATGTTCTTTAATTCACAGGTATCACTGTCTATTGCTGTGACCACACATATGGTTTTCAGGTCATTATCAAATAAGGCAAACAAATCGCCATTATCCAAATACTTATCAATCATTTCCTCCGACTCGTCTGCCAATAGTAATAGGTCAAGGTACTGCTTTTTGTTATTGGTAATTTTTTCTATTCTCATTAAATTCATATTGGTACGAAAATACTCAACACAAACGAATTGGCATCATGTTATTTTTTTGCCAATTATTGCAGGCATTTTTATTCCCTTATTATTATTTGAGTATTTATTTTATTCGCACCAAGGTGCGGGGAATAAAACCCACGAGATCCCTCGTCTATCCCTCGGGATCAGTTCGACTGAATGATTTGGAAAACAAAATCATGGTCTCACTGATTTAAAATGTAAAATTAAGATTCGTAAAAATATTTCTTCCTGGCGCAAATATGGCGTTGTTTGTCCCTCTCACAGAACGGTTAAGATGCTCGTAATAGTTTTCGTCGAACAGGTTTTTTACACCTGCATTTATGGAAAGTTTATCCGAAACCTGATAGCCAATATTAATATCTAACAGTGTAAATGAAGGGGTTACCGTTTCCCCAAATTCATTAGATATTCTTGATTGTTCTCCGACAAAGCGAATAACAAGCTCAAGGCTTAATTTATTTTTAAGGTAACTGCCCGATAGTGCATACCTCAAATCAAAAGGGGCAATTTCCGGAAGAGGCTCATCGCGTTCCATATCTTGACCATAGGTATAAGCTATTCCTAATTGGTGTTGCAGGCCTGCAAAAAGTTTTTGCGACCAACTAATTTCAAATCCGGTTTTGAAAGCTTCATCTATATTGATGAACCTTCTAACGCCCGGGCTAGACGGCAAGCGGGGTACAAGGTTTGGGTCGATAACGGAATAGATATAATCTTGAAGGTAAGAAACGAATATATCTGTATTAATTGCTGTATGTTTAGAGGGCTTCCATTGGAAGGTAAGGTCAACCTGATTATTTACTTCAAGGTCTAGCTCGGGATTGCCCAACATCTCAAATGGATCCTGCCCCACAGGGAAATAATTGATGAAACGTTCGGTAAGGCCACCACTTCTTTGAGCTCGTCCCAGCCATAAACTGGTTTTTATGGTGGTATTGAAATCTTTAAGAATACCAACACTAAAACTTGGGTATGCCTTGGTGGTTTTAGTGTCCGGATAAATTTGGGTAAACTCATCACTGGCATCGTTAATATTCGATGTATTAATTTCCAACCTTCCGGAGAATATGTAGTCAAAAGCTGATCCGTTTAACTGATATTCGGCAAAAAAACCGGTCTTACTGATTCTTGCATCTTGCCAGGCGTTATCCTCAAAAGTGTTCCCTGCATTTGGTCCCATTAAAAACTCTCTAATCCTTGTGCCTTCCGCACCTTCCATACGAAGGTCTGCTCCAGCATATAAAAGACCACTGCTAAAATGCCAAATACCTTCTGTCCTTCCACCAAAATTATAGGTTTTGGCGGCGGTTTCTGCATTAAGCATTCGTGGATCCAAGGGCTTGAGCAAATTGTCCATTAAGTGGTCAACGAAAGAACCATATAGGGTAGTGTTCCAACTTTGAAGCTTTGTTTTCGCAAACTGAACATTGTGTCTTGCATTGAACATCCAGGTATTATCTTCCCTTAAGTCCATCGCTAAGGCCGGGAAGTCCGTATCCCTGGCACGGTTATAAATAGCGGAAAGCCTAAGTTGTTGGTTTGAAGTGATTTTGAAGCCGATATTCGCCCCAAAACTACCACGCTGAAAATCTGCTTGTACTGTTTCTCCATTACCAGCAGCATAATCATTGCCCTGTGACCACGAGCCCAAAAGACTAATATCATGGTTTTTGCCACTAAAACCTATCTGTCCCTCTCCGCTTGCAATATCCCCATTACTTTCGTAACCCGTCGATAACCTGCCATAAACATCTAGTTCGGTTGTGAAATGAAGACTTGTTGGCACAAAGTTTATGGTTGCTCCGAAACCATTTCCGTAACGAAGTGCGTATGGACCTTTTAACACTTCAATGCGGTCTATCATATTAGGTGCCATTTGACTTGTGGGTGGATCCATTCTGTTGGGACAAGCTGCTGTTGCACTTTGTGCCCCGTTTAGCACCACATTTAACTGGTCATACTTAAACCCCCTAAAAACAGGGTCAAATCCATAATTGCCTCCTTTGCGAATACTGTTGAATGCGGGTAATTGGTTAAGTATTTGAGCACCATCGTGCTCCATGCGTTCCTGTGATTTTATCTTGAGCTTACTTTCGGGCTGCGTGCTGTGCGGTTTTACTGCTATGATAGTTACAGGATAGAGGTTTACAATTTCTTCTGCTCTATAAAGAACTTTATTTTGGATGGCTAATTTAAGTTCATTATCAGATAACGACCATGAACCGTAATTCAAATGAGAGATTGTCAGGATATTTTTTTCAATAAAATTAAAACGGATAGTGCCATTTTTGTCTGAGGTTCCATTTTGTTTCCCATATTGAAAGGTGGCTTGTATTATTGGCATGCCTGTTTCCAGGTCTAATAAGCTGATTTCTTTTTGTTCGGTTTGGGCTAAAAGGGTCGAAAATAGCATACACAGTGCTATTGTCAACATGTATTTTGAATTCATTTTTGTTATCAATTTATTGTTTAATTTGGGTGCAAGGCAAATAGGGATGCACAACTGGTATATTAAGGTGTTATCACATTAGAACAAATCACATTGCAATTTATACTAAAAAGGATTTTGGTGGATGAAAAACATCAGGGGCATAGTTATAGCAGTAAAAAATATTCCTGTTAAACTTTTTGATCTTTTGTAAATATCTATCCATTGAAATTATAGAATGGTATTTTCCATTTAAGTAATAATAAACCATTTTTTGTTTTTCTTTTTCACTACTTATTGGTCCTGTTTGTTCTTCAGCCCTTCAGGCTTTTTAAGTTGCCACGGCATCTAATATATTCCATTTCAGATTGAAATTGGTTTATATGTATTGTCCTGATATGTTTGGACTCAAAGCCCGGCGAAAGATGTAATATGTTATAACGTAAATTATGAGATTTAGTTTAAAATAACACCCAAATACAATTTACAAAATGTTGTCTTCAGTTTTTATTTTCAAGTTAAAGGTTAAAACCTCCGAATTGTATTCGGAGTAGGCTCTGCTCCCAATTTTGATGGGGTTTATTGCAGCTACTTTAGTTTCTTTAAGTTTCATTTTTATGACGGAAGCCTGAAGAACGAAGCCCGATGTTAATTCCTGAGTTTGTCATGCTATTCTTCTGTCTTCTGACTTCTGCCTTCCCGCCAATAATCATTTTAATTGTCGAATTTCTTTCGAATTTTTATAACCTATTTGTTTTCAATGCATAGCAGTTTAGTCAATAATACTTTTCAATTCCCCCAAAGCCTTTTATCAATTGGTTCTCTTTGGTTTTGCTTATGAAATTGTTCAGGCGCTTCTCAAATTCCTCAGGCCTTTTTCTGGCACTTTCGATATATGCAACCCTGATCCGTTTATAGGGTTCCGACATTTTCTGGTAATTTTCCCAGGTATTTTTATCCGCTTTTAATTTCTTGATAATATCTCCAGGAAAAACAAATTCTTCGTTCGCTATTTTTTCTACGTCTTTAACTACAGACTTGTGAACCAGGTTATTTTCTAACAACCATTTTAGGCGTTCTTTATTGGGCTGGGAATAGGTGGAGTTTTTCCTTCTTTTGCAAAAGCGCTGTATGGACGTTTCCTTATTGAGTGATTTAATTGTGGTGTCAATCCATCCAAAACACAGGGCTTCTTCCACTGCATCGTTGTATAGAATCCTCTTTTTCCCTGTTTCTTTTTTTGGGTATTCCAACCAAATATCATCCCTTGTCTCAAAATTGTTTTCAAGCCATCTTCTCCACTCCTGCCTGCTTGTAAAATATTTGGTTTCTGGTTTTGTCATTTTATTAATTTCTGAACGGAAAATTGAATATTGTCGTAGCGAATTTAGAAGCTCGTTAATATTTGAGAAGAATTAATTGCGAGACGATAAATCCGCAACCTTCCCAGTAGTGAAATTTACAATTTATTACGATCAGTTATTTATTCTGTTTATTTTTTTTCAATTTTCTCCAAGTATAAAGGATTATTATAACTATTATCCAAAGTGGCCAAAGTTTAATGCAAAAGAGTGTAAAGTCAACAATTCCATACCATCCTTTAGATATAGCTTGTTTTAAATTTTCAATGAAATTACCTCTATTTGCAGGATTATATTTAAAATCTTTTTGTTTCGAAATTGTCAAATCAAGCGTACTATATTCCACTAGATCACTTAAATATTTGATCCTGCCTGTTGTGCTTTCTATTTCTTCCTCAATTCTACGAATTTTCTCCTCAATTTCAAGAATGTCTTTTACTGTTTGAGCTTTAGCTAATAATTCATTATATCGCTTCAGATAATTATTTTTAGTTTGAAGTCTTGTTTCTAAATCAATAAACTGGTCTGTTACATCCCTTGCATCAATTTCTTTGAATTTAACTTCTCCATTTCCTGTTTCTATTGCAATTATAAGAATCTCAAAATTTTTGTAAGGCACCCTTATTTTTAAGTTATATGAAGATTCATGGTTTGAATTATTGAACCTTTCATTGGCATAATATCCGCCATATTTTTTAACCAGAGTATCAGCTTCAGACTTAGCGTTTTCCAAATTGTGAACTTCTATTCCTATTCGACCATCTTTGATGATTTTCTTTTTAAGCACATCTTGATTTTTGACTGGAGGCAGTGGAGGTGCAGGTGGATTGATTCCTTCTTGTCTTGTTATTGGCAATATTTCTTCTTGCATCTCCATTTCTGCAAATTCGTATGAATCGATATCGAGCTGTTTTTGACTACAAGAGGCGAATAGTAGCGTCAAAATAATTATTGATAAAAAGTTTTTCATGTTTGATTAATTAACTCAAGTTGCTAGTTTTCAATTTTGCTTAATGTATATGAAAATATGAACATTATTACTTTTAGTATGAATCTATAATCTGTTACCGCATGGATCTTCTTTGGCAGCAATGTCGATATTTCACTAAAAGTCGTTTCAACACGTTTCCGCATTGATTCTATCAGGAATTCCTGATAGGGTTCACGTTTTCTTTTGGAATTGCTTTTTCTGGCTACTAGTAGTTCAATTTTCTCTGCCTGTTGAAGCATATCCTCAATTTTATAATTTGTATAGCCGGCATCAGCATAGACCCGGCTCCCTTGCCCTAAATTGAAAGGTAGTTGTTTTAACGCTTCCGAGTCATGTTTGCTGCCTGGTAAAAAAGTATATTCTACCGGAATACCCTCAGTGGTTACCATTACATGGACATTAAAGCCATAAAACCATCGCCGCATGGTCGCTTTTTTGCCTCTGTAAATTTCCCCTTGCACAAGTTTGGAGTTGGCTATCCTCATATTGTCACAGGTCTTTACTGGGAAACTCTCAATGATATACTCCGATTCAATATTTAATCCCTTTATCATTCCTGAAAGTTGAAAGAAAAGGTCAACGATTAAATCCCGTATCATGTGCAGCCTCCTGTTGAAACGGCTTTTAGAAAGCATGTTCGGTATTAAGTTTACCGAACGCATAAAGCAAATAGCCTTTTCTTGGTTGCCCGAAAAATAGAGGGCAGAGATAACTGTTGTGGTAATTACTTCTGCATCCGAAATGTTCCGGCTTTTTGGTTCAGTATGTTTTAATTCTTTCAACAAATCATCAAGAATTGTATAAATTGCAATCGATTTTTCAATCATATCCTCCAGGTTGTTTTGTTTCGCAGCAGAAATCTGGAGGATTATTTCTAATTATCCCATAAAATGCTGCTACCCAGAGCTTTTTTGTTAAAAACTTATATCTTTTTGTTCATACTACTTGATTTTTGAGATCCTTAAATCCTTATTTTTAAGGCTATAAGTAGCAACTTAAGTTAATTAATTTGATTTAGTTTTTAGTTGATGATAATAAGTAACACTTTATTCCTAAATAAAAAATTACCATTTCATAAATGTGTGAATACTTTGCTCAGCGCAAGAACCATCGAATAAGTCTGAGCTAATTTTGGTTATTAGTAATAATTCACCACTCCCTTTTAAAGTTATTTTTAGTGGGGTTTCAGAGGCTGCAGACAAGTTTCTGGTAAATATCTGATATCCTTTTGTATATGAAAAAGGGTAGGAAGTAACATACTTGTTATAAATCCATCCGTCAATACTATTTTTATACTCGTCTGGTGAATAAATGATTTGCCCTGACTCGCTTGTTTTATAAATTTCAAATTCAATCTCTTTAACACCATTTAAACCAGGAATTAAGCAATATTCAGTAGTAGTATCCAAAATGGCATTGTCTTTTAATCCCAGTAAATTGGTGCCTATGTTATTTTTTTTAGCAAAATCTAATTTCAAAACAGGTTCAATTTTTGATGATTCTCTAAAATCATCTATATATTCTTGGAAACCGTTAAAGGTTGTATCGTTTTCATAAAATATCGAAAGGTTTTTTCGTATTCTGCCAATGCTGCAGAATTCGGCCCTAGTGGCTAATTCCTCTAAAATTTCTTCAGAATCAACCTTCCCATCTTTTTCTATATCAAGGGCTATCTCTGTTAAAAACTCAGTTAGCCTTGGGAGAGCTAAATAATGATTACAGTAACTAATAATTATACTTGATATGGCTAATAATTTTTTGTCTGAGTCCTCTTTTTTTGTAATATCCAGTTTAGTATAATCCTGATTTTGCGTATCAGCCATTCCAAATATGTCAAGAATCTCATTTTGGGCTTGCGTTTTGGCTTCCGTAAAACTCTTACCTTCATTGGCAACAAGGTATTTTATCCGATTAACAGAAATATGTGTTAATATATTAATGTTTATAGATGAGGTATCATTTACATCAGCAATTGCCCTAAGCACTAATTTTTCATCTGTTGTTGTCCCTAAAAACTCATCAAAGAAATATCCATCGGCCATTAATTCAATATAATTTGAATTCAAGGTAATATTGGGTATGCTGAAGCTTCCAAATTTGTTGTAAACTGTAGTATTGAAGTTCAATCCGGTTTGATAAAGACTATCAGACAATTCATGCAGTGTTACGATTGTGCCAGTGTTGAAGGGGCCTTTTTGTGCGAATCCATCAATGTGGGTTTTATAAGTAGTGGTGGTAGGCGTATCAACGTTTTCCTCACGACAACTATTTCCAAGAAATGAAATAGCTAAAATTAATAGTATTGCTGTTGTGTTTCTCATAATATTGTGTCTTAAAAGGTTGGGTGTGTTTAGCAGGAACGGGTTTTTGAGAAAATTCCTGACTGCGAGTCTCAATAGCTATTGTGACCGCTCTGCAATATGTACATTGCTACAAGTAGTTTTTATTGTTTTATTATTTTTTGAGTTAATGTTATTTGTCCAATTTTGTTTGTAATCAGGATATTATAAATGCCGGAACGAATATCCAATTTAATAATAGTTTTTGTTTCATTTATCGGTTGCTCAATAATTGAACGGCCACTAATGTCTATGATTTTAATTTTTAAGTTTTCGTTAGGGTTATTCTCAATTTGTAACTGATTCATTACGGGATTTGGGTAAATCTTAATTTGTGGATCTGTCTTAAAAAGATTCACATCCATTAAGAAATTGGAGGCAGAACAATCGCTAAACGTAGGATTTAAATAATTGACCACTTCATTTTCTTTAAAGCATATATGTTCCCAAAATTGATAGCAACATGTTGGAACCATTGTTATGTGTCCCAATAATCCAGCTTTTATACTTCCAATTCCTTCAATCCAATATTCATCATCCGGAAAGTAAAAATTATTGTTGTGTGAATCCGGACTTATTTTATATCGATTTCTATATTCGCCATTGATTTCAACAGTGTCCATAGCTTCAATTATTGAAAAGAAAGAACCATTGTCATTATGAAATACTGTATCGCCAACCTGGATATTAAAGTCATATAGAAGTAACTCTCCATTATGAGGATTGCCTAATAAATCATTTCCTATAAAATATATCCTTTTATCTTTCTCTCTTATGCCGCCAATAGGAATAAGAGATGCTGTATTTGAACCATTACTTTTTATACACAATCTGTTATATTCTATTTGGTTAATGGTCGTATCTGAATTTAATACATATTGCAGAAGCACAGTATCTTTTGGGCGCTCTGAAATACTAGATTCAAGATAAACATTCCATTGGGCATTCTCCGTTGGAAACGGAACATAGTTTTGACTTCTTAAACAAGTTGAAAAAGTCAATAAAGTTGTAATTGTAAAGATGAGTTGTTTCATGGTCGTTTGGATTTTAAAAGTTGCTAAGGGTCACTTGTATGTGGTCGGGCGATCCCGATGTAATTGGGAGTGTCAGATCGTTAAAATCCCCGCCTGCTATATCCAACTTGTTACAAACTGGGGTTTCAATTTTTTTTGCTTTTTTCAACTAATTCATAACTTGTACTTCTTCCTCCTGCCGACTCTTTTTGTAATACTTCCTTATTTATTAAGTCATTAATATCACGAATTGCCGTGTCTTTTGAACATTTAGCAATCTTAGCCCATTTCATTGACGTAAATTTACCATCAAATCCATCCAATAATTTGTTTAGTACTTTTTTCTGTCTCTCGTTAATGATTGTTTTTGAGTGTTTGTTCCAAAAATCTGCTTTTAACAATACTCGTGTCAAAATTTTATCGGTTGCCTTTAATGCATTAATTAAACAACTTAAAAACCATTTAATCCAATCTGTTATATCAAGGTCTCCTTTTTGAGTTTTTTCAAGCATTTCATAGTATTGTTTTCTTTCTATTCTGATTTGCGCCGACATACTATAAAATCGCTGGTTGCTTTTATCCGATTGAGCCAACAACATATCTGTTAATGCTCTTGTAATTCTCCCATTTCCATCCTGAAAAGGATGAATAGTAACAAACCATAGATGGGCAACAGCAGCTTTAATAACTAAATCAACTTTATCATTTCCATTAAACCAATTCAAAAAACTGGTCATTTCTTTTTCAATCAAATTTGCATCCGGGGCTTGAAAATGAACCTTTTCTTTTCCAGCAGTACCAGAGACAACTTGCATTGGACCAGTGGTATCTTTTCTCCAATTTGCAACGGTTATTTTAAATATTCCGCTTCTCCCCATTGGAAACAATGCGGCATGCCAGTCAAAGAGTCTGTCTGCCGTTACTGGTTTGAAACAATTATTGGTTGCATCAATCATCATTTCAACCATCCCGTCAACATTTCTATCAGATGCAACCGAACCAGCGAATTCCATACCTAATTTTTGTGCAATTGAAGAACGGACTTGCACAGGATTTAGAAGTTCTCCCTCTATTTCTGCTGATTTTAAAACGTCTAAAGTCAAGGTGTCAAGCAAAGCTTCGGTTTTCAAATCGAAACCTAATGATTCCATTCTACCAATTAAGCGTCCTTGCAAATTTCTCGCTTCGCTAAGTAAGTTTACAAGTTCATCATTTGCCCAGATAAAATTAGGCCAATTGTCTTTTTGATGTATATAGTTGCTCATTCGTCTTAATATTTGCAACAAAAATAGTCTTTATTTGTCGTATTTAAAATTAATCGTTGCACATTGTGCATTGATTATGTCGCTTATTCGTTGCATGCCAAGTTTTTCAGCCTTGAATGTATGTGTAATCCAATAATTAGATTGTTTATTTATACACATATCTAATTTAATATCAATGATATATTCAACATTAAACGTTTAACTCTCAAATTCTAACCTAAAATGCTGGTGGAAATCCGGGGGTTGCGTTTGCGCCTTTTAATGGCTTCTTCTCTTCTGTGCTTTGTTGTGCGTTGCCGGGTTCCGTAGCACTTGCAAGGTAAACATATATTTTTCGATTATCAATATGGGTGGGTTCTTTAGAGCGGGTTTAAATAGTCACGAGCCGCGAGCCACGAGCCGCGAGTCAAATCAAGACATATTTCTCGCAACTCGCAACTCGTAACTCGGAGCTCGCAGCAAGAAAAGGATCTCTTACTTTGTTCGAGATGACAAGAATGACCGAATTCCAATAGTTTTCTATTATTTTTCCCAACATCCAATTCGCAACTCGTAACTCGGAACTTGAAGCTAAAAGCTAGAGGCTCTAACTAATCACGCCCCAGTTAAATTCTGTGTTTTTGCTATTTAAAATGTAGGCAAGCAATTGTTTGTTTTGTTCTTTTTCCAAAAGCGGATCGTCGTCTAAAATCCCGGCGGCAGTATCACGTGCCAATTGCAAAATTTCACCGTCCTTCACCAGGTTTGCAATTTTCAGGTCGAAGCCCAGCCCACTTTGTTGGGTCCCTTCCAAATCGCCCGGACCACGAAGTTTCATATCTACTTCGGCAATTTCAAAACCATCGTTGGTGCGCACCATGGTTTCAATTCGTTTGCGCGTTTCAAGTCCCAGTTTGTAGGAGGTCATCAGCACACAATACGACTGCTCGGCACCACGCCCTACACGTCCCCTGAGCTGGTGCAATTGCGATAAGCCAAAGCGCTCGGCACTTTCAATTACCATCACCGAAGCATTGGGAACATCAACGCCCACCTCAATTACGGTGGTGGCAACCATAATTTGTGTTTCATGGTTTTTAAAGCGCTGCATTTCGTGTTCTTTTAAGTTAGGTTTCATCCGTCCATGGACCATGCTGATTTTTATATCGGGGAAAGTTTCTACTGCCATCCGGTAGCCTTCTTCCACATTTTTGTAGTCCATCTTTTCCGATTCGCTAATCAAAGGATAAACAATGTACACCTGCCGTCCCTCGTTCACTTGCTTTCGAATAAAATCATGAACCTTGGCGCGGTTATTTTCATAAAAATGAAGGGTTTGTATTGGTTTTCTGCCGGGTGGGAGCTCATCAATAACCGAAATATCCAAATCGCCATACATGGTCATCGAAAGGGTGCGTGGGATAGGGGTTGCCGTCATCACCAAAACATGTGGCGGAATCAACTGGTTTTTCTTCCAAAGTTTAGCCCTTTGTGCAACGCCAAAGCGGTGTTGTTCGTCGATAATTACCAAGCCGAGTTTTTGGAAATTTACCGTGTCCTCAATTAGAGCATGTGTGCCAATAAGAATATGTATTTCGCCGTTTAACAATTGTTCGTGCAGGGTTTTTCGTTCGGAAGCTTTGCTGGTTCCTGTAAGCAATGCTACGTTCAGGCCCATTCCATCAAGCAGGGCAGATATGGAGTTGTAATGCTGCTGGGCGAGTATTTCGGTTGGTGCCATCAGGGCTGTCTGAAAACCGTTATCAATTGCAAGCAACATGCTCATTAGTGCAACCAGCGTTTTCCCACTTCCCACATCGCCCTGTATCAACCTGTTCATTTGGTGAGTGCCGCCAACATTTCTGCGAATTTCTTTAATTACCCGTTTTTGGGCATCGGTAAGCTCAAAGGGCAAATATTTTTTGTAAAATGAATTGAAGTTATGGCCAACTTTTTCGAATTGAAAGCCCTTGAATTTATAGTCGCGTTGGTGTTTAAGGCTCAGTATTTTTAACTGCACAAAAAACAATTCTTCAAATTTTAGCCTGAACCGGGCTTTTCGTAATTCAAGGGTATTTTGTGGTTTGTGGATATTGGTAAGTGCGTTTTCCAGCGAAGTGAGTTTTACCTTTTGCAGGATATATTCAGGCAAGGTTTCCTGGATTTTACCTTTCACTTTTTCGAGCAGCAAAAGCTGTAATTTGTTCATCACTTTTGATGTGATAAACTTTTTTTTCATTTCTTCAGAAGTGTTGTAAAATGCCTGGAACAAACCCGAAGGTTTTAATTGCTGCCCATCTTCCAGTTCCATTTCGGGGTGCACCACATTTATTTTGCGGTTAAACTCCGAAGGTTTACCGAAAACGATGTAGCTAACATTGGTTTTCAGCGATTCTTTTTGGAATTTAACACCCTTAAACCAAAGCAATTCCATGACACCGGTTTCGTCTTTAAACAATGCAATAAGGCGTTGTTTGGTACCGTTTCCAATGGTTTCGAACGAAATAATTTTTCCTTTCACCTGGATAAAAGGCATTTGGGCGTTTATTTCCGAAATCTTATGAAATTTGGTACGATCGATATATTTGTATGGATAATAATAAATCAGGTCATTAAAGGTTTTTATTCCCAATTCCTTTTCCAATATTTCAGCTCTTTTGGGACCGACACTGGGCAAAAATTTTATCTCCTGAT
Source organism: Prolixibacteraceae bacterium (assembly GCA_963678235.1). Lineage (GTDB taxonomy): Bacteria > Bacteroidota > Bacteroidia > Bacteroidales > Prolixibacteraceae > JABMQB01. Next base: position 358,361 of record OY782766.1, read on the forward strand.
TTAAAATACTGTACATGAATATACGTTCTGAAAATTGTAAACCACCGTTTCAAGAATTAAATATACATTGCAGGATAGAAATGTCCTAAAATTTCTGATTTTTGTTGATAAATAAAACGATCGAATACTAATTTATGAAGGGGAACACAATCAAAAGTAACAAATGGGGCAAAGGAATTCACTCACCTTTTGTTTACAGGTTGGTCACCGAGATTATTTTTTCCCGGTATCCGTTTTATGCTTTTGATGAGATAAAAAAAATATCCGCTTCAAAACAAGAAAAAGAAGAATTGGAAGTGCTGTTCCGCTTACTGAACTTTTTCCAGCCAAAACAAATTAAGGTGTATGGAGAACAGGACCTTAAAATTGAGCAAATTTGCAAGGTGGTTCTTCCTGACGTGGAAGTTTCCGAGTTATTTTGTGTTAAAAAAACACAAGAAATTATGTTTAATCCGCTTGAAGGCAATACATTTATAATCTGGAATAATTATTGTAATAACGAAAACTTTAATTTTGAAGGCAATGAACCAATAATCATTGTTTTCAGGAAGCTCAAGGACCTTCAAATGAAAAAAATGGTTGAATATTTTCAGGATAAAAAAGAAATTTCGGTTTGTATCGAATTTCAAACTTTTGGGATTGCCATTGTTAACAGCAAATTTCAGAAGCAGAATTATGTAATTAATCATTAGCACGCATTACAAATAACCATAAAAACAGAAACTTTCATCATGGAAAGAATTATTCAGTTAGACTCAATTGTAAAAAATTATAAAGTAGGAACCCAGGAAGTTCGCGCGTTACGATCGGTTTCATTAGACATCCACCGGGGCGAGTATGTTGCGATTATGGGGGCTTCAGGTTCGGGTAAATCAACACTTATGAATGTTATTGGTTGTTTAGATACGCCAACAAGCGGAAAGTATGTATTGAATAACAAGGACGTAAGCAGCCTTTCGGACGATGATTTGGCGGAAATCCGGAATACCGAAATTGGTTTTGTTTTTCAAACTTTTAATTTATTGCCCAGGAATTCAGCCTTGGAGAATGTGATGTTGCCTTTGATTTATGCCGGAACAAAAAAACAAGCAAGGCATGAGCAGGCTGTTGCAACACTTACCGAAGTAGGATTGGAAGACCGTATGGAACACCGTCCGAATGAACTTTCGGGAGGGCAGAGGCAAAGGGTGGCAATTGCGCGTGCATTGGTGAATAACCCGACGATATTGCTTGCCGATGAGCCAACCGGAAACCTTGATTCGAAAATTTCGGAAGAAATCATGAAGCTATTTGCAGAAATCCACAAAAAAGGGAATACGCTGATAATGGTTACCCACGAAGAAGATATTGCCCATCATGCACACAGGATCATCCGTTTGAAAGACGGAGAAATTGCAACAGATGAGGTGAATGAAAACCCGATTTATTAAAAATGGCAAAAGAGTTTAAGATTTATACTAAAACCGGCGATGACGGAAGTACCGGATTGGTTGGGGGAACGAGGGTGAAAAAATACCATATTCGATTGGAAGCCTATGGAACTATTGATGAGTTGAATTCATATTTGGGGCTGGTGCATTCGTTCGATATGGAACAAGAAGTGAAAGATTTGATCCAATTTATACAGCACAAATTATTTACGATTGGTTCGAAGCTTGCATCCGATGAAAGAGGGGAGAAGGTGACCAGTCATTTGTCGATTGAACAAGAGGATATACAGAGGTTAGAGAAGTCGATTGACCATTTTGAAGAAAACCTTCCCGAACTCTCCAATTTTATACTTCCGGTTGGAAACCAACTGGTTGGTTTTTGCCATGTTTCGCGCACTGTTTGCCGAAGGGCTGAACGGAAAATTGTGGAACTTTCAGAACAAGAACCTGTTGCTGTTAATATTAAACTATTTGTAAACCGATTGTCCGATTTGCTGTTTATTATGGCACGAAAATTCACTTTTGATAACAATTTGAAAGAAACCCCTTGGGACGGCAAATAATTTTATAAAAAGAAGTTGTTTTTTCGATTAATTTTTTATATTCGCAAAAATTTAAAAATTGGTTGTATAACCTCTAAAATTAATTGCAATGTATTGGACATTAGAATTAGCACAGAATCTGGAAGATGCCCCTTGGCCAGCGACTAAAGATGAATTGATTGATTATGGTATTCGTTCGGGAGCACCATTGGAGGTAATTGAAAATCTGCAGGAGATTGAAGATGAGGGGGAAATATATGAAAATATAGAAGACATTTGGCCAGATTATCCGAGTAAGGATGATTTTTTCTTTAACGAAGATGAATATTAAAATTATTCTACGATAGATTTAAGGGCAGGATTTATAATCCTGCTTTTTTTGTGCCATTTTAAAATGACCGAAGCTTAATGACCGAAGTCAGGAAGTATATGGTTCAATGTTTTTCCTCCGTTTTCGAATTTCTTTGCAGCAAAAAAACTTCAATTTTAACAAACTTACCTTTGGCATTCATTCGATTCAAAGACTATGTATTTTAAGTGAATGTTTTATTAAGGATTTTTGGCAGGTGGAGTTGTTTTAAACACATCGTCTTTGGTTAGAGGCCGTCTTTCGGCATGCCATCCAAAACCACTTAACTTCCTTTGTCCATCTTCCAGTTGCCCCAATGGATTTAAGACACCTTCAGGACTCGAAAGAAATTTTATCCGGTGAACTGCCCCTTCCTTAAAAATTATTTGAAGTTTACTGCTTTCTGCACTGTTTAAGCCAACCGTTTCATCTTCATCCACTGCATAATATAAGGTTTGCCCATTTCCCTCCACGTCAATTTTTTGTAAAGATCCATCTTGTACATAACCTATCATTTTTTTCCCTTTGATTTGGTCAAACATAATGGAATCCCGTTTCGAGATAATAAATGAATTGTTGTTCATTCGTACTTCGTTTGGTGCATCTTCATACGATTTCATTTCGATCAGGTCTGCCGTCATTTGGCGAATTCCTGACCATAAAATAGGATTGGTATGTAAAAAAATGGTCGAGTCTTTTGTATAATACACCAATGAATCGCAATTGCCCTGAATATCGTTCCTGAAAAAACGGACCGAATGGTATGCCTTTACGATTTTTTCATCCATCACGGTATCGGGTATTGAGGTTAGGGTGTCGGCATGTAAATATAAAGTATCTTCTTTGCTATACAGTGTCAGAAGCGCTGAATCGGTAACTAACGACATACTCAGGTTATCATCGTAGACAACAAAATTGCCGTTCACTTTTATTTGCTTTTCCTGATCATAAAGCTCAACAGAACCATAGGCATGGCCTTTGCCGGCTTTTTTAAAATATTCGATGGTATCGCCGCGAATCGATTGTTCTTTGTTTTGGATAAAAGTATTCTTAATCAGTTCCGATTCTCCCGTAACCGAATTGTACCAGCCGTCTTCGGCGTAAATAGTGGTTACCGAATCCCAGATAGTTGTTGGCCCTTCAATACTAATAATATTGGTGCTGGTGTTATAAATCAGAGTGTCACTTAACAGGGTAAAATCCTCGTTTTGTACCTTCACATCCTTATAAAAGTAAGCCAAATCCTGGTTCATAAAATATTGTCCAATAATACTTGTGAGGGTATTGGTACTGTCCACAATTTGCCCGTAATCCTGATAGTAGGCAATGTTGTTTTCCAAATCGTAGTTCAGGGTATCAGAAGTAAGTGTTGTTCCCTGTTTAGTATTAATTAGGCGCACATTTCCCACAGCAATTGCCTGGCGCGAGTTCCCGTTATAAAACAAGTAGTTCGAGTGAAGAAGCACCGTATCTCCCTGGTTTATGGTCACATTTCCATAAGCATCCATATTATTGCTGGTATTGTAAACATATGAACTATCGCAAAACATTAATGCCCCTTTGTGCATCAGTTCAACATGGCCCACAAGTCGTTGTGCGTCTTTTATATCATCTTTCTGGATGAGTTCATCAGCATGGATAATCTCCACCCGTTTTTTTTCTTGTGCCAATAATGAACCAGAAAACAAAAAGACAAGTATTACCAGTCCAGCAACGAGGCAATGGGTAACTTTTAAAAATGTTTTATCAGGAAAGATTTCCTTCATTACAACAATTTATTGATTATTTCATCTACGTGGATGTTTTCAGCCTCCGCCTTATAATTTTTAATAATCCGATGGCGTAATATTGTGGCTGCTATTGCTTTCACATCTTCAATATCGGGCGAATATTTGCCATGAATTGCCGCATGTGTTTTAGCGCCCAAAACCAGATATTGCGATGCCCTTGGCCCTGCTCCCCACTTCAGGTACTGGTTGGCAACTTCCGATGCTTCTTTTGTTCCGGGGCGGGTTTTTGCTGCCAGTCCAACGGCATACCTCAGAACGTTATCGTTAATCGGTATTTTCCGCACCAATTCCTGGAAAAAGCGGATTTCTTCCCCTGAAATTACAGGGTTGATCTCCATGTTAAAGGTTGAAGTCGTATTTTTTACAATGGTAAGCTCATCTTCCAGTGCAGGGTAATCAAGCCAAATGGAGAACATAAAACGGTCGAGCTGTGCTTCGGGAAGAGGGTAGGTCCCTTCCTGCTCAATCGGGTTTTGGGTTGCCAAAACAAAAAATGGCTTGTCCAACTCAAATCGTTGGCCGGCGGCAGTAATTGCCCTTTCCTGCATCGCTTCCAAAAGTGCCGATTGGGTTTTTGGAGGCGTTCTGTTAATTTCATCAGCCAATAGGATGTTCGTAAAAATTGGTCCCTGAATGAATTTAAACTGACGTTCTTTGTCCAGGATTTCGGTTCCTGTAATATCCGATGGCATCAGGTCTGGCGTAAACTGGATTCGGTTATATTTTAAACCTAAAACTTTTCCAATTGAGGTAACCAGCAAAGTTTTTGCCAATCCGGGAACTCCAATCAATAAACAGTGCCCACGACTAAATAAGGAAATTAAAACCTGGTTTATAATCTCGTCCTGCCCATAAATGACTTTTTGTATTTCTGCTTTTAGAAGATCAAATTTTGATTTCAGGGCGTCCAGGGCTTCCACATCGTTTTTATACTTCATTGGAATCTATTTATTTTAACCAATTTTTATAATTGAAGTTGCAGTTTCCGTAAGTTTCATCAATATGGATGTAATTATCAGCTTGTTGTTTTGAAATCCATTCCTGCATAACTTGTTCTTTTTTTGATGCCAAGAAAGCATTGGCAATTGCCTGGTAATCTTCCTGAATATTTGCTTTGTGCTCTTCCACTTTTTTAAGAAGTTTCACAACTTTATATACCGATTGCCTGCTATTTGGGTCCTCGGTTTTAAATGGTTCCGAAATTTCGTTGATATGCAGTTTTGTGATTACTTTACTTACATCCGGGTCAAGGTCTTCAATCTTGAATTTCGATGACATTGTATTTGGATTGATTACCATACCAGCGTTATTCCTACTTTGTTTATCAAAGGAATAACGGGCTGCTGCTTCACCAAAGCTTATATCTTCTTTACGGATCGCATTTGCAAGTGTATCTAATGCATTTGATGCTTCTTCCATTGCTTCGGGAGCGATTTTTGGTGTCATCAGAATGTGCCGCGTATTAATCTTTTCACCTTTTCTATCCACCAATTGAATAATATGGTAGCCAAATTCACTCTTAACCACGTTAGAAACTTTATCGGGTTTCAGGTTAAAAGCAACAGCCGCATAGGCAGGGTCAAGTTGCGCACGGCCTGAATAACCAATAACGCCACCAACCGATGCCGAAGGTCCTTCGGAATACATTACTGCCATGGTTGCAAAACTGGTTCCCTCTTCAATCCTTTTTTTGTACTCCCTAAGTTTTGATTTAATCCGGTTCTCTTCGCTTGGATCTACTTTTGGTTGCAGGGTTATTTGTGCATATTCATATTGTGTCGGTATAACAGGAATATCTTCCGGCTTCATTTTCCGGAAAAAAGCCCTTACTTCGGCAGGAGTGACTGTAACATTCTCCACAATTTTACTCTGCATCTGCTGGGTAAGCAAACGGTTTTTAATCATTTCCTGCATATCGGCTTTAATAAGTGCCAAAGGTTTTTTGAAATAATCAACCACTGCAGCTTCCGAACCAAAATAATCAAGGTATTGCTGAATTTGGCCATCTAACTGTTGGTTGATTTGGCTTGGTGTTGCTTCAATTAAGGTGTCCAATTCGGCTTCTGCAAGCAATAATTTATCGATGAGCAAGCTTTCTAAAACTTCGCATTTCATGTCGCCATCAGAAGTTATTCCGGATGCCTGATTTTGCATGTACATCTGTTCAATATCGGACTTCAGAATAATATTCCCCCCAACAACAGCAACTATTTGGTCAATAACCTTGTCTTGTGCAATTGTAAAAAATGGCGATAGTAACAAAACCATTACCACAATCTTTCTGTTTAATCTCTTCCGCATGGCTCTAATTTTCAAAATTATATATTTTAAATTTTTTGGATCTGATCCCTTCCTGATAAATCTCTTCTTCGGTATCTTTCAGAAAATCAATTTTTCTGGTATTAAGTATCAGGTTTTTAATGTTTTCGCTAACGTGCTCCACCGGGGCAGTTTGTCCGGTTAATTTATAATCGTTAATATACGCCAAGTAATAGTAGCTCGAATCCCGCGTTTCAATTACCTTGTTTCGTGCCAAATACCTTTCCGGATTGGTAATATCTTCCGGAATATTTGTGCTAACCACATTGAAATTCACCCATTTGTTATTAAAAACATCGTAAGCTTTCGCATACCTTATACAAAAATCATTTAGTTCGTTAAGGCTTTCTTCGGAGTTCTCGTTACACAGCGATTTTAAACGGTCAGGTTCTGCAAATTCGTTCGGTATCTTTATAAAAACAGCTTTTACAATGTTATTTCGCAGTAAAAAATTTGACTGGTTTTTAGTGTAATAATCCAAAATTTGCTCCTCGGTAACCGTTGTATCCATTTTTTGCCTCACCAATTCCTTTTTGTATTTATAGGTGATTAGCGATTGTCGGTATTCTTCCAACTCTTTTTGTACATTCTTATTGTTTTCGCTTAAGTTCTCTTCTGCTTTATTTAAAACGAGTTCTTTTCGTACCCAGTTCCTAATGAAGTCTTGTGCCATGGCCGCACTGTCTTCTGCCGACAAATTATCAGGCAAAAATGCAGTTAAATCGGAAAGGTACAATACCCTTTCTTCAACACTTGCCAATTTCACATCTTCTGTACGTGTGTCGCAACCGAATACCACTATTGCGAAAATGATATATATGAAGTGCTTGTACACTATACTCCTTTAATTTTTTTAAGTACGCTTTTATAAACCTTTACTTTGTATTTATCCCGAAGAACTTCTACCCATTTCTTTTCCAAATGGTTTTGATAATCGGAAATGTACATTCCCCGTGCTTCATTCAGGGTTTTCGCTTCACTACCTACCTTATCTCCACGGATGTAAACCAGGTTCTCATCGATATTTTTTGGTTTCTCCATTTCCCAAACATAGTAATCAACGATTGGGTTGGCTCCCTTTTCCCAGGCACCATCTTCAATGGTTACAAGTTGATCATCAGTATTCACAATGTCCAATATTTCTTGAACCGGAACCTGGTTTTCTAAATACGAATCAACTTTATCCCTGGTTTCCTGGTTTTTGCATTTGATAATGAGTCCTTTAAAACGATCTCCCCAGAAATATTTGTCTTTGTTTGCATTGTAATATGCTTCCAATCCGGTAGTATCGTTTGCTGCAAAATTCCATATTTTTTGTTCCGAAAGATTGAATAACAAAATACCATCGTGGTATTCTTTCAGTAAATATTTAAAATCGGGATATTTTTCTTCCAGCTTACTATCTTCATAATTGGTTATCTCTATTTCAGCCCAGCTTTTGAAAATTTGATTGTATACCGACTCGCTTATATTTGACAGTTGCAATTGATGTGATTCAATGTATTTTTGGAAACTGTCGGAAGTATAAGAAATACTATCCAGCATAAAGAGTTCAACTGGCTCTTCGTTTTTTAAATCTTCCAAATTCGTAGAAGAACTTATTTGCTGGTAAAAAGATTTAAGGTTTTCCTTATTTTCTTGAAATTGGTATTCTTTTTTCATCTTTGTAATAAAAGCTGCTTTGTTCCGGTTTGAGCGGTCTGCGTCTTTTCGGATTTTTTGTTCGATTTCCCCTTTTACTTCTTCAAATGGGGGTATTGGTTTGTAATCCAGGCGTTTGATTATATGATATCCATAAGATGTAACAACAGCATCGGTATAATCACCATCTTTTTCAAGTGCAAAAGCTGCTTCACTAAACGATGCGATCATGTTTGCGGTAGAAAACCAAGGAATTTCACCACCATTTTTTGCAGATCGTTTGTCATCTGAAAATTGTTTGGCAAGCTCAGCAAAATCACGGCCATTTTCAAGTAGTGTATGCACAGAATCAATGGTGTTTTTCAATTTGTTCCTTTGCTCTGTAGTCGAATTTTCCGGGAACGACTTCATAATATGGGCACATTTAATTTGTCCCTTTGCCGGACGAATAGAATTCACTCTTAAGATATGGTAACCATAGTCAGTCCTGACAGGTTTACTTATTTCTCCAATAGGGGTTGTAAAAGCAGCTTCTTCAAACGGATACACCATTTGAAATGCTGAAAAATAACCAAGTTTTCCTTTGTTGGATTTAGCAGATGGATCTTCAGAATTTTCAAAAGCAAGCTTTTCAAAGTTTGCCCCTCCATCAACAATCCTGTTCCTAATAGCATCGATTTTATTATATGCGTCCAACGTATCCTTTCCAGTGGCATTTTTATCGAGCCTTATTAGGATGTGGCTGGCATTTACCTCAAGAGTCTTTCTCCGGTACATCTCTTCCACCATTTTTTCATTGAAGGAGATGTCGGTAAGATAGGTGGATGCCAGGTCTTTTCTATAACCGTTTAGTTCATCCAGAAAAGTTTTTATGGTATCTAAACCCAGTGCCTGGGCTTCTTCGACCTTTAACTTAAAGTTGATAAATAATTCTAAATATTCTTTTGGTGTAAGCTTTTTTGTTTCATCGAACAGGTTCTTATTGTTTTTCTCATAAATACGAACAAATTCTTCGGTCGAAATTGGCTTATCATTGATTTTTAAAAGTACTCCTTTATCTCTCTTAGCCATTGCAGAACCTGAAAACAGGATGATGGCTATTAACATATTGGCAACAATTTTAAAGTTTGGCATATTCAGAATATTCTTAAATATAAGGTTAATGTAAATCGATTAATAAAACTATCTAACACTATAATTTGGAGCTTCGCGGGTAATTGTAACATCGTGAGGATGACTTTCTTGTACCCCGGCATTTGAGATCCGTACAAATTTGGCCTGTTGCAATGCCTGGATATTTTTAGCCCCGCAATAGCCCATTCCGGCCCTTAATCCACCGATAATCTGGAATAAGACTTCGTATAACATTCCTTTAAACGGTACCCTTGCCGCAATTCCTTCAGGAACCAGTTTTTTGATGTCTTCTTCCATGTCTTGAAAATACCTGTCTTTTGATCCTTTTTGCATGGCTTCAACAGAACCCATTCCGCGGTACGATTTAAATTTTCTACCTTGGAATAAAATGGTCTCACCTGGTGACTCTTCCACACCGGCAAACAGGCTTCCAGCCATTACAGAGTGAGCTCCGGCAGCAAGAGCTTTCACCACATCTCCTGAATATCGAATTCCGCCATCAGCAATTACAGGAACCCCAGAATCTTTGATTGCTTTAGCCACATTATAAATTGCGGAAAGTTGCGGCATGCCTACACCGGCAATCACGCGGGTTGTACAAATTGATCCTGGTCCAATCCCAACTTTAACTGCATCTGCTCCTGCCAATACAAGATCGGTTGCAGCTTCGGCAGTTGCAATATTTCCAACCACAACTTCTTTTTCAGGGTATTTTGCCTTTACTTTTTTAAGCATTTCAAGTACACCAATTGAATGACCGTGTGCGGTATCGATAACAATGGCATCAACCTGAGCTTTTACCAATTCGTCCACTCTTTCGAGGGTATCAGCGCCAATTCCTACAGCAGCGGCAACGCGAAGCCGTCCTTTTTCATCTTTACACGCAAAAGGTTTGTCTTTAGCCTTGGTAATATCTTTATAGGTGACAAGTCCAATCAGTTTATTGTCTTTATTTACAACCGGTAATTTTTCAATTTTATGTTTTTGAAGAATTTGGGCAGCGCGCTCCAAGTCTGTCGATTCTGTTGTTGTTACCAGATTACTGGAAGTCATTACTTCAGAAATCGGGCGTTTCATGTTTCTTTCAAACCTAAGGTCACGATTGGTGACAATCCCAACCAGGTAATTGTCTTCGGTTACAACCGGAATTCCACCAATTTTAAAGTTCGCCATAATGTTTAGTGCATCCTGAACATTTTTTTCTTTAGAAATGGTAATCGGATCGTAAATCATTCCATTCTCAGCGCGCTTCACAATCATTACTTGTTTTGCCTGTTCATCAATGCTCATGTTTTTATGGATCACACCAATGCCACCTTCCCTCGCAATCGAAATAGCCAATTTTGATTCGGTAACGGTGTCCATGGCTGCCGAGAGAATTGGAGTATTCAAAACAATGGAACGTGTAAACTTCGTTTTTAAGTCAACTTCCCGGGGTAAAACCTCTGAATATGAAGGCAATAGCAGTACATCGTCAAAGGTTAAACCTTCTGTTAATATTTTTTCTGATAGAAACGACATTTGTTTGTATTTTTATATTTTTATTTAAACGGCAAAACTACAAAAAATAAAGATACTTCTTGTTTTTTATTTTACCCCGAATAGGCTTTTCGGGTATAAAAATTGTTAAAGGTTGAAATCAATTCTTAAAAGTTAATGGCTGATAAATTCACACAAATATTGACCAGGTATTGGGGATATACAAAGTTCAGGCCTTTGCAACTCGAAATTATACAATCGGTTGATAAAGGTCAGGATACTTTGGGATTATTGCCTACTGGTGGTGGGAAATCCATTACTTTTCAAGTGTATTCAATGTCGCGAAATGGTGTGTGTTTGGTTGTTACGCCTTTGATTGCCTTGATGAAAGATCAGGTTGAAAACCTTCAAAAGAAAGGGATAAAAGCTTTGGCGATACACAGCGGAATGTCGCCAATGGAAATAAAAATTGCCATGGACAATGTGGTATGGGGGGATTATAAGTTTTTATACATATCACCGGAAAGGATTAGTACAGAACGTTTTCGGGAGAGGGTAAAGGATATTAATATTAATTTGATAGCTGTGGATGAAGCGCATTGCATTTCGCAATGGGGATACGATTTTAGGCCAAGTTATCTGAAAATCCCCGAGTTAAAAGAATTTGTTGCCGATGTGCCAATTTTGGCACTTACCGCCACTGCTACGCCAAAGGTTGTTGGCGATATCCAAAACAAACTTGGGTTTAAAAAAGAAAATGTTTTTCAATCTGGGTTTACCCGCGCAAACCTAAAATACCTGGTTCGGGAAAAAGAAGATAAGCACAAGTACATTACACAAGTTATCCAAAAAGTGAAAGGCACAGGGATAGTATATGTGCGAAGTAGAAAAACCACCCGTGAGTTAGCTGAAATGCTGCAACGTGCAAACATATCGGCTGATTATTACCACGCTGGCTTGGTGTCGAAAACAAGAAATAAAAAACAGGAAAACTGGAAGCGTGGCAAAACAAGAGTCATTGTATCGACCAATGCTTTCGGAATGGGGATTGATAAGGCAAATGTCCGTTTTGTAATCCATTTTGATCCACCCGATTCTTTAGAAGCCTATTTTCAGGAAGCCGGAAGGGCAGGACGGGATGGAAACAAAGCGGCTGCAGTGCTTTTGTACAATAACGCCGACAAAATCAAACTTAAGAAATATGTAAGTACTGCATTTCCCCCTATGGACACGATTAAAAGGGTTTATGAGGCACTTTGTAATCATTTACAGGTTGCCGAGGGATTTGGCAAAAACCAAATATTCGAATTTAACCTTGCATTGTTTTGCGAATCGTACAAGTTTCAGATGGCAGGTGTTTACAGCAGCTTGAAGTTGTTACAACGCCAGGGGTTTATAGAATATACCGATGAAGTGGATAGCCCTTCGCGGGTGCTCTTTATTGTTAGCCGGGATGATCTTTATAAATTTCAGGTAGCAAATGCTTCTTTCGACGGGTTCATAAAGTTAATCCTTAGATCGTACACAGGTTTATTCACCGGCTACGTTCAAATTGACGAAGACTTGCTTTCGAAGCGTGCAAATATTTCGCCTGATGTAACCTACAAATATTTAAAGCAACTCGATTCACATAAAATTATTGACTATATCCCAAGGAAAAGGACGCCTTATATCTTTTTCTCGAAAGAGAGGTTAAGTTTATCACGTGTAACTATTTCAAGAGAAAATTACGATGTCCGGAAAGATGATTTTCAAAAAAGAATTGAGGCAGTAATTGATTATGCAACATCAAAAGATAGGTGTAGAAGCCAAATATTGCTTTCTTATTTTGGGGAAGCCGGATCGAACCGATGCGGGCAATGCGATGTTTGCCAATCAAAAAATACCCTTGAACTCAGCCAGTTTGAGTTTGACCAAATTAGTAGCCAGGTAAAATCAATCCTGAAGGATCCGATTACTTACGATGAATTGGTTATGAAGCTAAAAGGAAACCAGGACGAAATAATGGATGTGCTTCGGTGGCTGATCGATAATGAAAAAGTTATTTACAGAGTTGATAAAAAACTCGAGTGGAAAGAATAAAAGTAATGGATAAAAGATAAAAGGATAAAGGGATGTTGGGTACGAAGAAATAGATATTTGTAGTCGATTTAAGAAGCTCAGGAAGAATAAGCCATCGTTTGAAAATCAGCTTCGTCAACTGCTTGCAATAAATCATATTAACATTAATCTGTTTGGAGCTTTTTTGCTTTCTTCTTAGCACATCAAAAAAACTTGTTACTTTTGCATGTTGAAAGTAAAATGCCATGAGCGAAGGTACTTTAGGCCATATAGTTTATTCTAAAAATGTTATTGAGTTTGTAACGGTTGCAAATGAATATTGCAACATGATGGAAGGCAAAGGGAATGAACCTTTGTCTGTTATGCTGGGCAGGCTTCAGAAGATCCTTCCACTGGTTTACTTAAAAGCTTCTATGCTACCGAAAGTTGAACCGGTTTTGGATGAGGAATTGGAAAAATTTGTATCGGAACTGGATTACAATATGTTGCTACAAAAATGGATGAAATTATTGGGGGAACACGATGCATTTAAAGAAGTTTTTGCGGCAGGAATGGAATTTAGCGAAGAAGCAATTGAAAATACAATCTCAGAAAACTTAATGGATATTTATCAGGATTTGAAGGAATTTATCACTTCTTTTAGTCTTGGCAACGAAGAAGTAATGAACGATTCGCTTAGCGAGTGCATCTTAAGTTTTGAACAGTATTGGGGACAAAATCTTGTAAATGTGCTGCGGCCCATTCATGCTTTATTGGTTAGCGGTAAAGATTTGGATGAAGTTTCAGAGGAAGATAGAAGTTCTTCAGAAGAAAGTGCCAATAGCGAAACCGATTGGGTCGATGGTTTTTTTGATCAGTTCAGGGATGGCGAAATTTAAATTTGGGTATGTTTAAAGAAAGTATAACAAAAGAAGAATTAGCGGAATTGCCTTTGGTTCAGTTTGATGGGACAATTACAATTGTTGAAGATATGAACCAGGTTGACCCAATTGCAGGATATTTGAAAGAACAAAAGATAATTGGTTTCGACACGGAAACAAGGCCATCCTTTAAAAAAGGAAATGTAAACCAGGTTGCTTTGCTTCAGCTTTCAACAAACGATCAAGCTTTTTTATTTCGCCTTAATAAAATTGGTTTGCCAAACAGGATTGTAGATATTTTAAAATCACAAGATATTATTAAAGCCGGGGTTGCAATCCGAGACGATATTAAAGTTTTACAAAGTATTAAGAAATTTACACCAAATGGATTTGTAGAATTGCAGGATCAGGTACAGGAGTTTGGTATCCAGAATTTTAGCCTTAAAAAAATAATGGGCATCGTATTGGGTTGCAGGATATCGAAGGCGCAGCAACTTTCGAACTGGGAAGCAGAAATGCTCACCGAAGCCCAGCAAATATATGCCGCAACTGATGCCTGGGCGGCTTTAAAAATCTATCAAAATTTATATACCAATTAGTTATTTATGGACAGCCAATTTACAAGTGTTGTTTTAAAATCAGGGAAAGATCAATCGTTAAAAAGATTTCACCCATGGGTTTTTTCAGGTGCGATAAAAAAAATAAAAGGGCCTGTTAATGAAGGTGATGTGGTGGCTGTTTATTCCAATAAAGATGAATTTCTTGGAATAGGCCATTACCAAATTGGTTCCATTGCAGTCCGAATTTTTTCTTTTGAAGAGATTACGCCGGATTATGATTTTTGGAAACAAAAAATACAATCAGCATATACACTTCGTGAAAAAATATTTTTAGCAGATAATTCGGAAACAAATGTGTTTCGTTTGGTAAATGCCGAAGGGGATGGAATGCCCGGATTGATCATCGATTATTACAACGGAGTTGCAGTTTTGCAAATGCATTCTATCGGGATGTACCTAATTCGGGAGCAATTGAAAGATGCCCTCGTTGAGGTTTTGGGAGATAAACTAACTGCGGTCTACGATAAAAGCGAAAAGACTTTGCCGTTTAAATCAAAAATTGAATTTAAAGATGGCTACCTATTTGGAAAAGAAACAGCAAAACAGGTTTCTGAATATGGATTGAAGTTTAATGTGGATTGGGAAAGCGGTCAGAAAACTGGTTTTTTTATTGATCAACGCGAAAATCGAAAATTGGTAGAGACCTACGCAAAAGGACGTGATGTTTTAAACATGTTTTGTTATACCGGGGGCTTCTCCTTTTTTGCAATGCGCGGTGGGGCAAACCTGGTACATTCAGTTGATGCATCGGCTAAGGCAATTGACCTTACCAACGAAAACGTTTCTTTAAATTTTGAAAACGATGACCGGCATAAAGCTTTTGCAGTTGATGCCTTTGATTATTTAAAAGATATAAAAGATACATACGACCTCATAATTTTAGATCCTCCTGCTTTCGCGAAACACAGGGATTCTTTGCATCGTGCCTTATTAGGTTACAAGAGACTTAACGCCAGGGCATTCGAGCAAATTCGTCCCGGGGGCATAGTATTCACATTTTCCTGCTCTCAAGTGGTTTCGAAAGACAAGTTCAGGGAAGCTGTATTTTCAGGGGCGGCAATAGCTGGCCGTAAAGTGAGCATATTGCACCAAATGACCCAGCCGGCAGATCATCCGGTAAATATTTATCATCCCGAAGGGGAATACCTGAAAGGCTTGGTTTTGTATATTGAATAATAACACCTTAAATTTCCTTAATTATGACAAGCGAAAACATTGTTAAACTACTCAACGAAGAAGTTAACGAAAAGTCTTTGGAAGAAACACTTGGATTTATTGCCTCGAAATACGCCGGTAAAATTGTTTTTACGAGCAGTTTTGGGTACGAGGATCAGGTGATCACGGATATGATATTTAGAAATAATTTTGACATTGAGGTGATTACTCTCGATACTGGAAGGATGTTTGAAGAAACCTACAAAGTTTACAATAAAACTTTAGACAAATATGGAAAATCCATCAAAGCATATTTTCCGGAAGCTGATGATGTTGAGAAACTTTTAAACGAAAAAGGTCCCATCAGTTTTTATAATTCGATCGAAAACAGAAAGGAATGTTGCCATATTCGAAAAGTCAAACCATTGCAAATTGCGTTAGATAAAAAAGAATGCTGGATAACCGGACTTAGGGCAGATCAATCAAGCGGTAGGGGCACACTCGAGCATTTTGTTTACGACCCGGGATTTAAATTGGTCAAATACAATCCATTGTTAAACTGGAGCCTTGAGGATGTGAAAGCATATATAAAAGAACATAATGTGCCTTATAACGCGCTTCACGATCGTGGGTTTGTGAGTATTGGTTGTGAACCCTGCACAAGGGCAATCCAACCGGGCGATGATTTCCGTGCCGGACGCTGGTGGTGGGAAAACAATACCGGAAAAGAATGCGGCTTGCATACGCACACCAAAAATTAATCGAAAAATATAAATAGTTGAATCAAAGCTCTTTCCATAGCGGGAAGGGCTTTTTGTTTGTTTCTAATTACGGCAAAAACAGCAAAGGTGTAATTCTATACGCTAAAAATAACCAATAGTATTTTAGGCTTCAGAAAAACATAATTTGTAGATTTAAGAAGTTTTTAAAATAGCCAATTTATTATAAGTCGCATTTAATTAAGCTAATTGATAATCTTATGAATAAATTCACACTTCTATTATTTGTATTAATTCCCTTGTTTGGGTTTTCTCAACAGCCTGCAAAAAAGGTGTTGACAATGGATAATTATTCAACATGGAATACACTTAAAAATCCGATCATTTCGAACGATGGGAAAGTAATTGCCTACGAAATTAATCCCCAAAAAGGCGATGGGAATCTGGTAGTTCACAACCACAAGCAACAACATATTCTGCCTAGAGGTTATAAGGCTCAAATCGGATCAGGCAATGATTTTATCATTTATCATATAAAACAACCATTATCGACCATTCGGAAAGCAAAAAAGGACAAAGTTAAAAAGGATAAAATGCCGGGCGATAGCTTGGGTATTTATGTGTTTGATCACGATTCAGCAGTACTATTCCCCAATGTAAAATCCTATAAACTGCCAAAAGAGAATGCCAGTTGGATTGCTTTTACTGCTAAAAAGGGAAAGAAAAAAGTTTCAAAAGAAGAAGGTGACGAATCAGCTGAGAACGAAAAAAAAGAAGTTAAAAAGGACAAGAAAGAAGAACCGGAAGGTGATGATCTGGTTTTATTTAATATTGCGAATGCAGATACCTTGCTTTTCCATTATGTAACGGAATACTTTTATGCAAAAAAAGGAAACGGGATTGTTTTTGTATCACAGGCAAAAGATTCCATAAATACTTATTCTACAGTACATTATTTTAATACAGAAACGAATAACACAAAGGAGCTATTTAGCAGTGAGGGCTGGGTAAAGAAAATAACTGCCGATGAATTGGGAGGGCAGGTGGCATTTCTGCATTCTATTGATACCATTGAAGAAAAAGTGTATAAAATGTACTATACACATACGGAAACCGGTAATCCGGAAGTAGTTGTTGAGGCGAATATGCTGGGAGTACCATTAGGGTGGTCGCCGAGTGAAAATGGGAATGTTTCCTTTTCAGAAAACGGTAGCAAGTTGTTTGTCGGGATGGCAAGTACCCCAAAACCAGAACCGGAAGATTCGTTGCTTGAAGAAGAAAAACCAAAACTGGATATTTGGAACTGGAAAGATTTAAAAATTCAGCCACAACAGAAAGTAGAATCATCGAAAGAAAAAAAACGAACCTATATAGGGGTTTTCCATATTGAGAAAAAGAGGTTTGTTCAATTGGAAGATTTGAACATAAGTAACCTTCGTTTTATCCAAAAACAAAACGGTGATGTTGCCCTTGGAAGAGACACTAAATCATATCAACGCGAAACAAGCTGGACTGGAAAGTGGAGTGCCGATTATTATTTAGTGGATATTCCTTCAGGAATAAAAAGACAGGTGCTGATGGAAAAAGAACATGTGTGGTTGTCTCCAACAGGGAAATATTTAGTTTGGTACGAACCCGCTGATAGCAGTTATTATTGCCAGTCAACCATCCTGGGTGAACTCAAAGAGGTAGCCCTAACAAAGGCTATTCCGGTGAACTTTTATGAAGAAACCAACGATATGCCCATCGATCCAAGACCTTACGGGATTGCTGGCTGGAGCGAAAATGACAAATTTGTTTTTATTTATGACCGATACGATATCTGGAAAATTGATCCTGCCGGATACCGGGTCCCGGTAAATGCTACGCATGCTTTTGGACGACGGAATAAAACCCGTTTAAAATATGTAAAGCTGGATAAGGAAGAACAATTTATTCCTTCCGATGAGCGGATATTTTTAAGTGCATTCGACGAAAGAACAATGGCATCGGGTTATTTCAGTGCCATATTGGATAATGCCAAAGATCCAAAACTGGAAATGATGGATCACTACATGTTTGACAATATTGCGAAAGCAAAAGATGCAGATAAGATAATTTGGACAAAACAAAATATTGAAGTATTCCCTGATCTTTGGAGCAGTAATTTGCATTTTCAACATGCCGAAAAACTTTCTTTAGCCAATCCGCAGCAAAGTGAATTCAATTGGGCAAAGGTGGAAGTAGTTGAGTGGACTTCTTTCACTGGCGAAAACTTGCGGGGGCTTCTATACACCCCGGAAAATTTAAATTTAAAGAAAAAATATCCGATGGTCGTATATTTCTACGAACGAAGTGTACATACCAAAAACAGGCATTATTTTCCTTATCCGAGCCGTTCAACCATAAATAAAACATTTTATGCAAGTAATGGTTATTGTGTATTTGTTCCCGATATAACCTACAAAGATGGTTATCCGGGACAAAGTGCTTACAATGCAATCGTAAGCGGGGTAAATAACCTGATAATTACCAGGCCTTTTATTGATAAAGAGAACATTGGGCTGCAAGGACAAAGTTGGGGAGGATATCAAACTGCATTTTTAGTAACCGAAACCGAAATGTTTAAGGCTGCCATGGCAGGGGCCCCGGTAAGTAATATGACCAGTGCCTATGGTGGAATCCGTTGGGAATCTGGTATGAGCCGGATGTTTCAGTATGAGCATACACAAAGCCGATTGGGAGGAACCCTTTGGGATAGGCCGTTAATTTATATCGAAAACTCCCCTTTATTTAATGCACCTAAAATAAATACGCCTTTGCTGATGATGCACAACGATAACGATGGAGCAGTTCCCTGGTACCAGGGTATTGAGTTATTTGTAGCACTTCGGCGTTTAGACAAACCAGCGTGGTTGCTAACCTACAATGGCGAGCCTCATAACCTGAAAGCCGAAAGTTGGGCAAACAGGGTTGACCTTTCAAAAAGAATGTTTCAGTTTTTCAACCATTATTTGAAAGGTGACGAAGCACCAGAATGGATGGAGAAAGGAATTCCGGCTGTTGATAAAGGGAAAAAACTGGGATATTAATCTAATTTTCATTATCTGCTTATTGGTTGAATCCTGTAATTCAAATGTAGTGATTTTTGGTTTTTCTGAATTGATGTACTTCGAAGAGCCTAGTAGTTGAGCAAAAATATTTTGCTGTGGCGATGTAACATAAATTCAGGGCAAACGTCATAAATAAAGATAAATTGATTTGCCATGAAAAAAATGTCCATTGCCCTGTTGTTCACCGCCCTGATAGTTTCATCCTGTACATATAACGAAGGAGTATCAAAAGCGTTTTCAAAATACAGGCACGAAAACGGAATTGTTGCTGTTACTGTACCGGGATTTGCCATTCGTATTGCTTCCCTGATTGCCGATTTAGATGAAAGAGAAGAAGAATTGCTCGCAAGTATTGACCGGGTTAAAGTTTTAGCTGTTGACGATGATCGAATAAATGCTTCTGTAAATTTCCATGAAGAGTTTGCTGAATTGATCCAACAAAACGAATACGAGGAATTGCTTGTTGTTAAAAGCGATGACCAATCAGCTACAATTGTTGGTAAAATCACGAAGGAAGGGGTAATTAAAGAAATGGTTGTGCTGGTGGGCGGCGATGATAATGCCCTGGTTTATATCAAGGGTTCCATACGTCCGGAGCTTTTGAACGAATATATTAATGAATCAGATCATGAAGAATTACTAAGTTTTAAAGGATTTGGGTTCTAAACTTCGCTAAATAACTGCAAGAGAGGCTGTATCGCATTAGTGGTACAGCCTTTTTTTCTGAAAGTCTTCGGGTGATGCGGATTCTATCCGCATTATTCTTCAGCGAATAAAATTCGCTGCACCCAAATTCTTATGGCTCGATTTTCATTTCTGTTGGTGATTCCTATGAATCAAGAATGTTTTTTCAATATTAATTCTATAAACAGAAACTATATACCGCATCAAACCATAAAAAAATGGTGTGTAAAACTTCATATACGTGTGAAATACACCTTTTTGTCTGCGAACTACATATAATTAGCCTTAACAGGAATAATCAATCATTCACAGGAACTAAACGGTACTTAGTTGAAATAAATATATAGCTATTAGATTGTTACATATATTTGAAATAGATAAAATAAAGCCATGTATTTAAACAATTAAAAATTAAAGCTATGAAGATTAAATTATTTATCATGACCATTTGCTTGGCACTTGTGCTCATGAACGCAGAAGCAAGCAAAACAAAAACAAAATCGAAAGTACATACGAACTATGCTTCAACCATCACCGGCAAATCGCTATCTGATTTTGGAGATTATAAAGTAGCAAAATGCGATAATCCTTTAGTTTTGGACGGAGTTGAACTTAAAACTTACCAATTGGAATATTCAAACTCTGAACAAGATATTCGGATTGGTGTAATCCCTGAAAAAAAGTGTACAAGCTTTATTCTTAAAGCAAAAACATTTGAAGTTGAATATGTGTGTAAAAACGGTGTGTTTGGGGTGAAAAAAATAAGGAAAGCCTATCAGGAAATCCCAAAAGACATGAACGAAGCAGTGCTTGATAAGGAAGGATATTACACGCAAAGGGTAATTTCACAAAAGCCAAAAACTGAGGGTGAACTGCTGGGTTTAATAGCATGTTATTTCCCGAACCTTATTAAAGACGAATACCAAGGAACATTTTAATTCACAAATAGCGCAAATTTTTCATAGAGATTATGAAAATCAAATTGAAATTCCCCATCAGAGGATGGGGCTTTTCTTTTGATTGAAGCGGTGAATTAATAAAGATAAACTCAATCGGTTGAGGAGCCGTAGAGCCTGAATTTCAATTTTATGCCCTGTATCACTCAGATACGGGGCTATTCAATTAACGACCAACAAGTACCGACAAACAACAAAATTTAACCTGTTAAATGCTCGTATTGTCCTATTAATTATATGTAATAAGGCCTATTTTGGGCTGCTGGCTTTTTACGGACAGCGAATATATTTTATCTTTAATGAAATATAATATTCAGACAGCAACTAAATTGTATAGAATCTTAAATAACAGAATCTTATTCCATATTCTCTTCTGGTTAACCTATGTCCTTTTTTTTGGGATGGTTTATGGAAAATATGGGAACAATTATGGGTGGTATTTATTGGAGACAACTTGCATGTTGCCTTTTATAATGTTAGCCACCTACATGACTATTTATGTTTACCTGCCATACTACATCCGAAAACGAAGGATAATTCCTGCTTTGTTACTGCTGTTTTTAAGCTTGTTTATTGCAACATTGGGTGAACGCGTTTTTATACGAACGCTTAATTCGCTGGAAGTTACCCTTGATTCGATGTTCGATGTGGCATATGTTTATTTATTGCTCGAAACCAGTCTTATGGTGGGTAGTGCCATTGCCATAAAAATGACGAAAAAATGGATTGAGCAGCAGAATGAAAAACATGAAGCGGAAAAGAAAAATTTGTTGAACGAA
This sequence comes from Prolixibacteraceae bacterium, assembly GCA_963678235.1. Lineage (GTDB taxonomy): Bacteria > Bacteroidota > Bacteroidia > Bacteroidales > Prolixibacteraceae > JABMQB01. Next base: position 379,971 of record OY782766.1, read on the forward strand.
TTGAACCAGTTGAAAGCGCAATTGCAGCCACATTTTTTGTTCAATACTTTGAATAATTTATACACCCTTTCATTAGAAAAATCATCGAAAACATCGGAAGGAATAGCCAAAATTGCAGATTTGTTGCGTTCAGTTTTATACGAATGCAACGATGCCGAAATTGATTTGGAAAAAGAAATTTCGCTAATTACGAATTTTATTGAGCTTGAAAAAATGCGCTATAATAAGCGGTTATTTGTTGATTTCGAGGTGGTTGGTGATGTTGAAGGGTATCGAATTGCACCAATGCTTTTGTTTACCTTTGTAGAAAACTGTTTTAAGCATGGAAGCAGCATGGATTCAGGTAATCCGTGGATAAAAATAGCTTTAACCGTGGGCAATGGAGACATAGAGTTTAAAGCTCATAATAGCATTCCAAAGAAAAATACAGCTACCACTGAAGAAGTTACTGCACATATTAATGAAGGCATAGGGTTGTCTAATGTAAAACGAAGACTGAAACTATTATATCCAGGAAGAAACAAGCTAATTTTTAAAGAAGGGCATGAATCTTTTTTAGCTGTGCTTAATATTCAACATGCCAGGCATGAGTAAGTTTCTATTTCATACCGATTTTAGGTACAGGGCTTCAAGGCATTTATTCTTTTTCCTTACAACAGTATTGCTTTTTACCCTGTTTTTATTTAACCAGAAGCACGAGCATGGTTTGTTTCAAACCTTTTTAATGGTTTTAGCCAATGCTTTTTTCTTTTTCGGATATGCATATATAACCATCTTCGGGCTAATCCCTGAATTGCTCCTAAAAAACAGGATTTTTTGGTTTATTCTTTTATTTGCCCTTGTTGGCGTCGGGCTTTCGGTTATTAAGCTTTTATTTTCCGATTTTATATTTTATGCCTCACTTTCACCTGAAAATATTGAAAGGACAGGGCACATCAACCTGAGGTTTATTTTGGTTAATACCAAAGATATGTCTTTTATAGTGGCATTGTTTTGTGTGGCTAAATATGCCAAAGATTATTTGCGCGATGATCATTTGAGAAGAAAATTAAAAAGTCAGTACCTCGAGGCGCAAAACAAACTTTTGCAAGCGCAATTTGACTCGCATTTCCTGTTTAACACCATAAATAACTTATATGCACTTTCGTTGCTTGACCCGGAAAAGACCCTAATGGTAATTGCCCGGATAAAAACAATGATGTCGTTTATTATCGACGAAAGCCAGAAAAAATATGTAAATATTATCGAAGAGCTTGAACTTTTAGACAATTACATCAAATTAGAACAACTTCGATATGGCGACAGGCTTAAAGTGGAGTTTATCATCGAAGGAGATTATGCAAATGTAAAAATTCCACCAATGGTACTCTTTGTTTTGGTCGAAAACTGCTTTAAACACGGGAGTAGCCTTGATGCAGGCAAGCCATGGATTAAGTTGCTTCTTACACAAAAAGAGGGCAAAGTTCATTTTACAACAGAAAATAGCAAACCCAAAGGATTCAAAAAGAGAGTTGCCACTGAAAATGACGGTTCCAGTTTGAGCAACTTGAAAACAAGGCTCGGGTTGTTATACGGAGAAGATTATTTTTTTCAAACAAAGTGTCTTGAAGGCAGCTTTATTGCGCAACTAAAAATTAATAGTATCTAGATGCAATTAATGGGCAAACATATTCCTATAAAACTTATTCTCTTCCATTTTTTGTTTTGGACAGCTTGGATTGTGTGTTTTACCGCGATTCAAAGCCTGGGACAAGGAATTGCCGAAATGAATGTCTGGATAGCTTATTATTTAATTACACTACCAATTTTTATTACACATACTTATTTGGTTGCCTATTGGTTAGTCCCGAAATTCTTTTTTAAACGTGATTTTCTTAGGTTTATCATTGCCATATTTTGCTTCTTGTTTTTCTTCTCAATTCTTGAATTGATAGTAAGCAATGAATTGGTATTTAAGCTTTTTGATCCGTCAAAGGTTTTCGAGCCTGGGTATCTAAACGTGAAAAATATTTTTGCAAGTGGTGTGGGCAACCATTACATAATACTTGTTTTTATAGCCATTAGGGCAATTAAATCATGGCATGGGGCAAAAAACCAAAAAGAAGAGCTTGCACTTCAAACGTTAGAAACAGAATTGGAAATATTCAGGTTTCAATTAAGGCCAAAATTTGTTCATTCGTTGATTGAGGAACTCGAAAATATGGCTAAAAAGAAATCGGAACATACCCCGGAAATGATTGTTAAAATATCAGACTTCCTTAACAGCTTGTTTTACGAAGCGAATGCCGAATTAATTCCAATTAAAACGGAAATAAAACTGATTAAAGATTTTATAGCTATCCAGGAATTGGCAATTGGGAACAGGCTTAGGTCAACCTTGGTGGTTAATGGAGAAATTATGCTTTCTGTTATCCCTCCATTGCTGATTTTCCCGTTTCTGAATATTGCTTTTCGCGAAATACATAACAATACCAATGAATTTGAAACAACTTTGGTTATAAAAATCGAAAAGAAATACATTTTGTTTTCGTTCACGGTATGGAGTGAAACTGATTTTTCCCTAAAAAATGATTCAAATATTGAGTTAACAAAAAAGCGATTGCAATACAATTACAACGGAAAACACCGGATAATACAAAACGAAGATGCAAACTTCAGGGAAGTAAGCATTGAAATATTTAAATAGCTGGAGTAATTTATGAGAAGAAAACGCTACATATAAAAAAGCCAGTAAACAACAAATAAGAAAACGATTAACTATGAAAACAAAATGTCTCATTGTCGATGACGAACCTCTTGCGCGTGACCTGATGCGAAGCCATGTTCAAAAACTCGAAAATTTTGAAATAGCTGATGAGTGTGGAGATGCAATGAAAGCCTTACAAATATTGCGCGAGAAAAAAATTGATCTTATTTTTATGGATATTCAAATGCCTCAAATTACTGGTATTGAATTTCTTAAAACACTTAAACACCCGCCCAAAGTTATTATTACAACCGCCTATCGTGAATATGCCCTTGATGGGTTTGAACTCGATGTGGTCGATTATTTACTCAAGCCCATTACCTTTGAACGTTTTTTAAAGGCCATTAACAAATACTATCTGGTTATTCCCAGCGATTCTTCCGTAATTTCTTCAGGTAACCAGGGAATTGCTTCTGAGGAAGCATTCATTTATGTTAAAGAGAGCAAAAAAGTTGTGAAGGTTTTGTTAAACGAAATCCTTTATATTGAAGGGCTTAGTGAATACATCCAGATATATACAGAGAAACGAAAAATTGTTACTAAGACAAGTATGACTTACATGATGGAAAAATTACCAAGCGATGATTTTATGCGCATTCATAAGTCATTTATTGTTTCTTTGAGGAAAATAGAAGCATTTACGGCTTCCAGTATCGAGGTTCCGGGTAAAGAATTGCCAATAGGCAGAAGTTATAAGAATGCTGTTCTCGGAAGCCTTAATTTAAAAGGGGTTGTAAGCAATTAAAATTTAAGTATAAATCCCTTTTGTTTCTCTTTGGAGGGCAGAAAGGATTTATATTAAATTAATTATGTTTCTTCTGAATTAATTATATTAATCAATTGCTTTATATCTTAGCTTGCATAAAGTATATAAGTGATATTTTTTCTTTTTATGAACATTTTAGAATGACGTTCTTTATAAGAAACTATGTTCAATTTAATGAAATAAAAAATTAACTCTTTCAGTTCCGTTTTCCGTTAAATAATTTGTAAATTAGTTGGCAGGTTTTTACCTGATAGTGTAATTGTTACTTCTAAATTCCTTTAAGTCTGCTATTTATGAATTGTTCTTTGCCCTTGTTAACTTCTTGCTATTCTATCCGAATTCGATTAATTATTGTTTTGTTTAGTCTTGTAATTCTTTTTCTAAATCCATTTCTTGGTTTTGGGAAGAATCCCTCCGTAAATGAAATAAGTGAGGATTGGAACAACATTGTGGAACCCGGTTTTGGGCATGCTATGCTTGGTACGCCAATTACCGATATTTGGATTAATGAGTTTCATTATGATAATGATGGCGGAGATACAGGCGAATTTGTTGAAGTAGCCGGACCCGCAGGTACTAACCTTGATCAATGTGAAATCATACACTATAATGGTTCCGATGGGGGAATTACTTTTACCATAAATTTAAGCGGTACTATTCCTGACGAAGGGAATGGGTATGGGGCACTTTCATTTTTACATTCCGGATTTCAGAATAGCACGGAAGGTATTGCATTGGTAAATAATGTTTCAGATGTACTGGAATTTATTAGTTACGAAGGGTCATTTACTGCAACAGAAGGAGCTGCAAATGGCATGCTTTCATCAGATGTTGGTGTTTCTGAAACAGGGAGTACGTTGATTGGATATTCCATACAAAAAACTGGTTTAGTCTGTGATCCGGATGATTTTTCCTGGACTGCTCCTTCACAAAGTTCCCCGGGATTATTAAATACAAATCAAGGATTCCCTGGCCAGCCATCAGTAAGCTTGAGCCAGACGGATTTATCCATAGAAGAAAATGGAGGAACCGATACAATAATCGCTCATCTTAGCCATATCGCCTGCGATGATGTTACGTTAACCCTGGAAGTAAATGCTGCAAGCACTGCTTCGGGAACTGATTTTGGGATTTCCTCTTTAACTATAGGCATTCAGGCGGGAGATACAATAGGAATGGTTGCTTTATACCCCATTGATGATACTGAAGAAGAAGGGGATGAAGAAGTGGTAATTGACATCGCAAGTGTTGTAAATGGGGTAGAAGATGGAACGCAACAAATAGCATGTACCATTTTAGATGACGATGAGTTTATTCCTGAACCGGAAATAGTTATTAGCGAACCTTCAAAAGAAATCACAAGCACGGATAGTGTGACATATACCGTTCTGTACACAAATGTGTCTTCAGTAGGCCTTGATAGTGCAGATGTAAAATTAAATACCAGTGGTACTGCATTTGCAGAATATCATATCAATATTTTGTCAGATACCAGCCGGTCAATCGTAATTTCCAATATCTATGGCAATGGTACCTTGGGTATTTCCATTGCAGCCGGAAGTGCCCAAAATTCCAATGGGGATTTATGCCCGGAAGCGGGTCCAAGTGAAACTTTTATTGTGGACAATACAGCTCCTGATATAGATTGTATGGATGCAGAAGTACGTTTAAACTCTTCCGGCAATGCATCAATAACGGTAGATGATTTGGATAATGGAACATCTGATTTGAATGGTTTAGCAAAATTATTTGTAAGCAAAACAGATTTTCAATGTAACGACATATCCAATAATTCAGGAATATCTGAAATTTGGATCAACGAATTCCATTACGATAACGTAAGTAGCGATGTGGGTGAGTTTGTTGAACTTGCCGGAACAGCAGGGATTGACCTTACGGATTATGAAATAATATTGTATAACGGTAGCGATTCAGAAGAATATGGAAGCATAACATTGTCTGGGGTATTGCCCGATGAAGGGAATGGTTTTGGTGCATTGAGTTTTGAAAAAGTATTGCAAAATGGTCCTGATGCCATTGCCTTGGTTAAAGGCGGTAAAGTGATTGAATTTATTAGTTATGAAGGAACAATTACAGCAACAGACGGAATAGCTTCGGGGCAAACTTCTGTTGATATTGGTGTTGCAGAGGATGGTTCAACGCCAGTAGGGTTTTCTCTCCAAAAAGAGGGAAATGGTTCTTCTGCCAGGGATTTTAATTGGAAGTCTCCTTCGACTGCCAGCCTAGGCCAAATTAACGATGGTCAGTCCATATCGGCAAAAGTTGGGATGCCTGTATATCTTATTGCAGAAGATGTTGTTGGAAATATAGATAGTTGCCTGGCATTTGTGAATATTTTAGATGTAACAGCACCTGAAATTGAATGCAAAAATATTAATGCCTACCTTGATGCAGTAGGAAAGGTTACAATTCAACCCGAAAGCCTTGTTAGTTTGGCAAATGATGCCTGTGGTATTGCATCGGTCGGTATTAGTGATACACTGTTCGAATGCGATCAGATTACCCCAATTGAAGCACTCTGGATTAATGAGTTTCATTACGACAATGCATCGGACGATGTGAATGAATTTGTTGAAATTGCGGGAACAGCTGGGCTTAGCCTGGATGGGTTTTATATATTTTTATACAATGGGTCGAATGGTGAATTTTACGATAGTATTCAAGTTTCGGGAACGCTTCCAAACGAATCCAATGGTTATGGTGCATTGGCTTTCCCGATTGCCGATATCCAAAATGGTCCCGATGGAATTGCATTGGTCGATAAAAATAAATACATCGTTGATTTTATAAGTTACGAAGATGAACTTCTTGCCACTAATGGTCCTGCAATCGGACTTAATGCCGATAAAATACCAGGTAGTGAAAGCTCATCAACACAAATAGGTTATTCATTGCAGAAAACAGGAAATGGCTCCAGATCAGATCAATTTAATTGGGATGGTCCGCTGGAGGATTCGCCCGGATTACTCAACGAAAATCAGCAAATAGAAACCTCGGATTTTATTTCCATAACAGCTTGTGCGGAGGATATTCATGGGAATATTGATAGTTGTAGCTCGGAAGTAATTGTTAAAGACACTGTTTCGCCAACTCCAGTTTGTTTGGACATAATAGTATATTTAGATGAAAATGGGGAAGCTTCCATTTACCCTTCTATGGTTGATGGCGGATCGTTTGATAACTGCGAAATAAATAAATTGTGGTTAGATATAACAAAAGTTACTTGCAATGATCTTGGGGAAATTACCGTGAATATGACCACAGAAGATATCAGTGGAAATACGGCATTTTGTTCTTCCCTCGTGGAAGTTTACGATACCTTGGTCCCCGAACTTCATTGCCATGATATTAAAGTTAACCTATGGGAAAGCGGGGAGCTTGTTTTAGGTAAGGAAAACCTGGCTGAAATGACGGAAGGAACGGTTGATAATTGTTCTTCATTGGAGAACCTGAACTTTTCCTATTCAAATATATCTTTCGATTGTTCTTATCTGAATAATCCTGATTCAGTGCGAATTAAAGTGATAGATGAATCTGGTAATAGTGCAGTGTGCTTTTCACAAGTAGAATTGGATGATGACTATAAACCTGTGGTTGAGTGTGACGATTTTACGGTGGATCTGGATTCATCGGGGTTTGCCCTAATTTATCCCTCAAACTTGATCTTGGAGGATGAGACCTTTGACAATTGCGAGATCGTATCGATAGAGTTAGATACCAATCGGTTTTCGTGCAACGATTTGGGCGAAAATAGTGTAAAAGTTTCTGTTTACGATGCTGTCGGGAATAAAGATTGGTGCAGGTCAAAAGTTTGGGTCGTTGATAATATCCCTCCTGTTTTTCAGAAAGTAGAAGATAAAATTGAAATACTTGAGCCAGGGAATTGCTCCAAAACCCTTGATGTTTATCCAAATATATTTGCTTCTGATGCATGCGAGGTCATGTATTCCCAGTTAAATGGATTGGGCGCCGGAGGTGAATTCCCACTGGGTACAACCTTGGAAACCTGGATTGCAGAAGATATGGCGGGGAATAAGGATACCCTTAATTTTACCGTGACTTTAATTTCTCCAAACGATCCGCCATCCATAGAGCTTGATCATGAAATTGCCGTCGAAGAAGACTCAACTTTGGTGACCGTGCCAATTTCCGGGATAGGTACAGGAAGCGATTGCAAAGCGCAAAGGATTGTTTCCTTAACGGCATCAACCGACAATTCCGATTTGGTAAAAAGTGTGGATATTGACTATTCATTTGGGAATCCAAGCGGTAATATAATCCTGAACATTGCGCCTGATAAAAGCGGAATAGCAAACATCTCAGTTAGCGTGAAAGACGATGGAGGGACGGATAATGGCGGGCTGGATACATCGGTTGAACAATTAAAAGTAATCGTTACCCCGGTTAACGATCCTCCGGTTTGTGTGCAGCCTTTGGCGGATCAGGTTTTATGTTCTTTAAGTTTATTACAGATGGAAATCCCGAATAGTATGGGTGAAATGTTTTACGATGTTGACGATGAAAATCTTTCAATAAACGTTTCCTTAGGAGATGGTTCAGCAATACCTGGTTGGGGGAAATTTGAAAACGACAAATTAACATTCAATCCGGGCATGACCGATACAGGGGTTTATATAATAAAAGTAATTGCAACCGACTCTGAAGGATTAACAGCAAGCGACACCTTCGAATTGGAGGTTCAGTTATGCACCGATACAAAGGAATATTTAAATGGGACAAATACTGTCATCATGTATCCAAATCCTGCCAAGGATAAGGTTACTCTTGAAATTATTGGAAAAAACGTATCAAACGCTGAATTGCTTGTTTCAGATATTTTAGGAAACAGAGTGCTTAAAAAGACATTTAAAAATACCAACAATGTCGAGTTCGATTTAAGTCACCAGGCTAGCGGATTGTATTTCGTAAAATTAAATATGGACGGAAAAGAAATAGTGAAGAAATTAATTTTAGACCGAAAATAGTGGCGCTAAATAGTTAATTCGTTTTATAAATGTTTCTTTCTATGATTGAAACTTGCATTATACCCCTTGGTCTTGATTATGCTTTTCATAATCGTTTCAAATTTATATAACACCAATCTATTTGAATTATTAAGTTTTAAATTGTAACTTGATCTTCGAACGATAAAAGATTCATCAAGTATTTTAGGTTTTAAACCTTTTTAATGGATGAATTGTTTCGGAATAACTAATGATTAACTCAGCGATGTACCAATATATTTTTTGGTCGATTTATTATTTATTATTCATTTAAAACAAACACACAATGAAAAAAGTAACTTTCAAAAAAAGATTGCTAAATCTAAGTTTAATTACTCTCTTTTTTTTTACAGGGTTTGGAATTTCAAATGCCCAGGAACCTATGCTTGGAGAAATTAAGATGTTCGCCGGAACCTATGCCCCGCGTGGTTGGGCTTTTTGTGATGGACAATTGTTGTCAATAAGCCAGAATACAGCATTGTTTTCTATTTTGGGGACAACTTATGGAGGTGATGGGAGAACTACATTTGCATTGCCTGATTTAAGAGGAAGGGTTCCCATGGGACCAAGACGAGGTAATGGTTCAAATTACGATTGGAGGTTAGGGCAGAAAACAGGGGTAGAGTTAAAAACCTTAAGCCCAAATGAACTCCCTTCCCATTCCCATACATTTAATGCCAATTCAGAACTTGGAGAACTTTCAGCCCCTGCAAATGGATCTACTTCATTGTCCGCAAGTGCTGATGGAAGAAGTGCAGGACAAAGTATTTACAATACAAAGGCACCAAATGTACAAATGAAATCAGGTTCGATAGGAAACACTGGCGGAAATAGTTCTTTCCCTATGTACCAGCCCTCATTAGCAATTAATTATATTATTTGTACGGTTGGCATATTCCCATCAAGAAATTAGATCTACCAGGACGATGATATTATCAGATGTCAAAAATAACCAAATACTATTTTGGCATCTGATTTTAAGTTCAATAACAATATAATCTAGTTAAATACATATGATACTAATTCTTTATATTCCCGTCCATGAATACTTGATTTTTTGAATATGAAGACTTGCAATTGTTTGAAAAGTTGGTATTTCAATAGATATATATTTTAGAATATATGCAAAAACAAATCAGTAATTATCAAACACATGGATTATGGCTAAAAATAGAATTGTTTCCACTTATATAATTTTATTTTCGACGATTTTATTATTCTTTTCTACCAACATTGCTGCGCAAGATTATATATTTTTCACAAGAAATTATGACGTATATCGCACAAACTTAAGTGGAGGAGGTGTTGTAAATATAATTCCCGATGATAATTCTCATCAACCGGAAGATTTATGTGTTGATCCCGAAAACAGTACTTTTTATTATTATGACGCAACTGCACAAACTATCAATAAATCAGATTATAGTGGAACTAAATCAGCAGTAGTCACATCTGTTACAGTTAAAGGGCTTGCCGTTAACCCGACTGCTGGGAAGATTTATTTTTCGTTGAATAATTATACGATAAAAAGAGCCAATCTTGATGGTACAACTGTTGAAACGATTGTTCCTGATGATGGTTCCCATGATCCTAATCAAATTGCAGTTGATATGACTAATAGTAGGTTGTATTATGTTGATTTGACTAGCGGAATTCGTTCATGTAATCTTGATGGAGGTGATATTCAATCCATTCTTTCTGGCACGGTAAGAGGATTGACAGTTGACGGGGCAGGAGGGAAAATTTATTATACTCTAAATGATGAATTATGTAGGGCCAATCTTGATGGCAGTTCCCCGGAAGTTTTAGTTGCTGATGATGGTACTCAAACTCCCAGAGAGATTGCTCTGGATTTATTAAATGATAAGGTATTGTTCACTGATATTGGGTATGGTACAGTTCGAAGATGTGATTTGGATGGAACTGCACCCGAAACAATTTATACTATTTCGAGCTTGAATGATATATCTACTACAACTGAACTTATGATAATACCTTTGAATACCGATCCCTCAATTTCAATTGATAATGCTGCGTTGGCATATACAGAAGACATCTCAGCAATCCAGGTTGATGCTGCTGGAACAGTAAACGATTCGGATGGCGATGCAGATTGGAATGGAGGTACACTTAAAGTACAGATTACGGCAGGTGCAGAGTCTGCAGACGAACTCAGTATAAACGATTCAGATGGCGATGGAACTGCAATTACAGTTAGTGGAACAAATATTTTTGCAAATGGCACCGATATTGGTGATTTAAGTGCAAGTGGGGGAATAGTTACAGGAAGTACTATGCTTACAATAACATTTGACTCTGATGCCACCAATGCCAATGTGCAGGAAGTGTTGCAATCTGTACGATACCGCAATACTTCAGATAATCCTGATATTGCAAATCGGACAATAACATTCACGGCAACAGATACAAATGCGGGAAGTAATTCTGATACACGTACTGTTTCAATAACTGCCATTAACGATGAACCTACCTTAACAGCATCCGGTACAGACCCAACATACACCGATGGCTTGCCTGCACAGGTTTTGTTTTCCGGTGCAAATGCTTCAACAATTGAATCGTTACAAAACCTTGATACCTTAATTCTTACGATTACTAATGTAAATGATGGTTCAGATGAAATATTATTTATCGATGGTACCGATGTGGAACTGACCGATTCTAATTCTGAAACCACTTCTACAAATTCCATGACTGCTTCGGTTTCATTAGCCGGAACAATGGCAACAGTAACAATCTTTAAAGCAGTGGGGATTCCGGTTGCAACGATGAACTCCCTCATCAATACCCTTGCCTATAAAAACACTTCAAGCTCACCAAATACAAGCAACCGTGTAGTTACAATTATCTCTTTGAGCGATACTGGAAGCTCGACTGGGTCAAATGACAGCTTAAACGATGGTTTGTCTATTGTATCAACTGTGACTATTACAGTTGTTTCTCCTCCAACTATTCAAGCTAGTACCTTGGTGTTCTCAAATGTTGGAACCACACAAATGGGTATTAGCTGGATTAATGGAGGTGGTGCTAAACGTGCTGTGTTTATAGCTAAACAGACTTCGGGAACAGCATCTCCGGTCGATAAATCAACCTATGCTGCAAATGCATTTTTCAGGCAGGGTGACCAAATTGGAACATCAGGCTGGTATTGTATTTATAATGGGACTGGAACTTCGGTAACTGCGGAAGGTCTTATGCCTGACAGCACGTACAGGGTTATGGTTTGCGAATATAATGGTGATCCATTAACAGAAAAATATTTGACTTCGGGTGCAAGTGGTAATCCTGTGAATCAACAAATGAAATCTATTTTAATCAACGAAATTGATGCAGATACTCCTAGTTCTGGTGATGATGCAGAGTTTATCGAACTCTACGATGGGGGAAGCGGGAATACTCCTTTGGATGGATTGGTTTTAGTGACTTTTAATGGTTTTGACAATAATTCCTATGATTTGGGAGGACATACAAACGGAATCGATCTGGATGGATATTCGACCGATGCAAACGGGTTTTTTATTCTTGGAAACTCTTCTGTAAGTCCAGATATTGTATTTACTGATAATAATTTACAAAACGGTCCTGATGCAATTGCACTCTATGTTGCTAGCGATACCATCTTTCCTGATGATACCCCGGTTACTTCTTACAATTTGGTTGACGCTATTGTTTACGATACCGATGATGCAGATAATACTACGTTAATTGATACACTTACCCCGGGGCAGCCCCAGGTAAATGAAAATGGGATAGGTCTAGGCGATATTCGTTCTTTACAAAGATTGCCAAATGGTTCTGGTGGTCAAAGGATTACTTCCACTTATGCCCCTGATTATCCAACATTGCGGGCATTAAACAGTAATCAGGACATGAAAGTTTTGGGTAATTCTATTGAAATAATAGATGGTGATAATTCACCTCAAACTGCAGATTTTACTGATTTTGGGGATGCTGAAATTTTCTCAGGTTCGGTGACAAGAACCTTTGAGATTGAGAATGTCGGTTATGATACCTTGATTTTGAATGGCTCTACCATCGTTTCAATTACCGGCACAGATGCTTCTGATTTTTCAGTTTTACTTGATCCGGATACTTTGCTTGCCCCAGATAGTATTACAACTTTTCAGCTTGTGTTTGACCCTGCTACAGCTGGGACAAAAACAGCAGAAGTTAGCATTGAAAATAATGATCCCGATGAAAATCCTTATAATTTTAGCATAGCCGGTACCGGAACAACTGCGCCCGAAATCCTTGTTCTGGGTAATTTAATCGAAATAGTAGATGGAGATACAATCCCGAGTACATTAGATTCTACCGATTTTGGCAGTGTGCCTTTAGCTGGGAGTACCAATGTAAATTCATTTTGGATAAAAAATTCAGGTTCCGGAACACTTGCCCTTTCAGGAAGTCCATTGGTTGAAATTTCAGGAGACCATGTTTCCGATTTTACGGTTACAATGCAGCCATCAGCTTCATCTATCAATTCTCTAGATAGTTTAGAGTTTCAAATTACATTTGATCCGACTGCTATAGGATTGCGAACTGCGGATGTTACAATTTCAAATGACGATTCGGATGAATCAACCTACAATTTTAGAATTCAAGGACAATCTTGTACCGTAAATGCTCTTTGTAGGGATTCATCGGTTTATTTGGATGTTTCGGGTGCTGCAACTGCAATTGCTGATTCGATGGATAATGGAAGCAGCAGCGATTGTGGTGATGTTTCATTTAGCTTGTCACAAACAGCATTTAATTGTAACCATCTGGGGAAAAATACTGTGACATTAACAGTCACGGATGAAAGCAATAGTTTTGCAACATGTACAGCAACTTTGACTATTATTGATACGGTTTCCCCTTTCATCACATGTAATGGAGATACAATTGTATATTTAGATTCTAATTGTGAATATAGTATTGGTGATTTACGTTTTCGTGCATCGGCAAGTGATAACTGCGGTGTTGATACAATTACCCAATCTGTTGTTATTGGTACAAAACTAACTGGTGAAGGCGATTCAGAGCTTATTACTATTACTGCAGACGATGGTAATGGTAATACCAACTCGTGCAGTTTCACAGTCACTGCCGACGATACCATAAGTCCTGTGATTACATGTAATGGAGATACCACCGCTTATTTGGATTCCAATTGTGAATATTCAATTGGTGATTTACGATTCCGGGCTTCGGCAAGCGATAATTGCGGTGTTGATACGATAACCCAATCTGTTGCTTTTGGCTCAAAACTCACTGGAGAAGGCGATTCAGAGCTTATTACTATTAGTGCGGACGATGGCAATGCCAATACCAAATCATGTAGTTTTACAATCACCGCTGATGATACCATTAGTCCTGTGATTACTTGCAATGGAGATACCACGGTTTATTTGGATTCCAATTGCGAATATTCAATTGGCGATTTACGTTTCCGGGCAACGGCAACGGATAATTGTGGCATAGATACATTAACCCAATCTGTTGCTTTCGGCACAAAACTAAGCGGGGACGGTGATTCGGAATTAGTAACTATTACTGCTGATGATGGCAATGGCAATACCAAATTGTGTAGTTTTACCATCACTGCCGATGATACCATTAGTCCTGTAATTACCTGTAATGGAGACACTACCGTTTATTTGGATTCGAATTGTGAATATTCAATTGGCGATTTACGTTTCCGGGCAACGGCAACGGATAATTGTGGCGTGGATACGATTATCCAGTCTGTTGCATTTGGCACGAAACTAAGCGGGGAAGGTGATTCGGAATTAGTAACCATTACTGCTGACGATGGCAATGGCAATACCAAATTGTGTAGTTTTACCATCACTGCCGATGATACCATTAGTCCTGAAATTACATGTAATGGAGATACTACGGTTTATTTGGACTCTAACTGTGAATATTCAATTGGTGATTTGCGTTTCCGGGCATCAGCAAGCGATAATTGTGGCGTGGATACGATTATCCAGTCTGTTGCATTTGGCACAAAACTAAGCGGGGAAGGTGATTCGGAATTAGTAACCATTACTGCTGATGATGGCAATGGCAATACCAAATCGTGCAGTTTTACCATCACCGCCGATGATACCATAAGCCCAGTTATAACCTGTAATGCTGATACCACTGTATATTTAGATTCTAATTGTGAATATTCCATTGGTGATTTACGTTTCCGTGCAACAGCAATGAATAATTGTGGCGTGGATACGATCTCCCAGTCTGTTGCATTTGGCACAAAACTCATAGGAGAAGGCGATTCCGAGCTGGTTACCATTACTGCCGATGATGGCAATGGCAATACCAAATCGTGCAGCTTTACCATCACAGCCGAAGATCATTTTGGTCCAAGCATAATATGTGGTTCAGATACAGCCGTATATTTAGACCTTAATGGAGAATACCTGATTGGTGACATGACACATTGGGCTACTGCAGTTGACAATTGTGATTCAGTGAATCTTAAACAAAGTATCCTCGGAAATGAGACCCTTACTGAGCACGGTGAATCAAGTACCATACTAATTATTGCGGAAGATGAAGTAGGAAATACCAATTCTTGTACTTTCACCATTACAAGTGTTGACACGGTAAAACCAGTCGCAAATTGCATGGATACAGTTCAACTTGTTCTTAATAAATTTGGGGAAGAATTGCTAATGGAAGATGATGTTGACAATGGAAGCTTTGATGGTGCAGGTACCGTGGAATTGGATATCGACAAACACGTTTATTTTTGTACCAATATTGGCTATAATGAAGTAACACTTTCTATATCAGACCTTGCCGGAAACATTCAAACGTGTACTTCAGTTGTGGAAGTAGTGGATAATATTGCACCTGTATTTGATCCTGTGGATGACATCCATATTGTACTTGAACCAGGTATTTGCGATACTTTCCTTACTTATCCGCAGATTCAGGCAATGGATGTTTGTGGTATATTCAGGTATTATTTATTGGAAGGTTTTGGGCAAGATACGGTTTATCCACTTGGGGTATTTAACGAAAGGTGGATCGCCAAAGACAGATCGGGAAATTGGGATACATTAAGTTTTACAGTAAATATTTCCACATACAATGCTGCGCCTGAATTAAATCCGATTCAAGATATTGTTGTTAATGAAGATGCTGGAGTGCTTACCATTCCATTAAGTGGGATAGGCCCGGGAGTTGATTGTGTCCCTCAAATGGTCAGCTCGGTTAGTGTAATATCTAATAACAACGATTTAATAACAGATATTTCCTTGAACTATGCACAAGGAGCTACGACAGGAACATTACTATTAAATATTGCCCCGAACAAAAGTGGTGTGGCAACTATTGCGGTTCAGGTAATGGACAACGGTGGAACAGCTAATGGAGGAGTAGATATTATCGTCAAAGACTTTACAGTTACGGTTAACCCTGTTAACGATCCTCCTTTTGTTGTGGATACCATACCCGACGAAGTGCTTATTGCGGATCATATCCTGAAAAAAGCAATTAGTTCTGAATTGGGCGTGCAATTTGATGATATTGACGACAATAATTTAACAATTGGGCTCGCCTTAGCCAATGGAAATCCATTACCTGCTTGGATGGATTATTCGAATGGTACATTATCAGCTAGTCCAACCAGGGACATGATTGGCTGTTATGAATTACGGGCAACTGCGTCCGATGCTTCTGGTGCAACCACTACCGATAACTTTAGCATTTGTGTAATTGACTGGCCAACCGGGACGGAGGAGCTGGATTTTGGTTTTGAGCTTGCTTTATACCCAAATCCAACAAAAAGTATCGTTACCATCGAAATTATTGGACGACAAGATTCCGAATTGGAAGTTAGGGTACTTAATTTAGCGGGAAAAGAAGTACTCAGAAAAACGTTTAATCCAGGAGAGCAAATGCAGGTTGATATGAGCAAGCACGTTAGCGGGATGTATTTTATGAAAATCAAAACAGATTATACAGAGATAGTTAGGAAGATAATCCTGGATCGCAGATAAAAATTCCTATTAATTTACGAATAAGTTCAATTAATTATACCATCAAAATCAGGGCTCAATTTGGGTTCTGATTTTTTTGGATAAACAGCTTGCATTTGGATATTTTTTTTTTGTACCTTTATCGCGACGCAAATTTCTCTTTTATTAAATTTTAACCACCGCAAATTATTGGATTTGTTGGTAATTTTGTATTAAAATTTAAACCAAGGATATCGTAGTGCATGTTCAATAATTCTTGGTGAAAGATACCGAAAGGTGAACCATTTTACTCTACTTTATGGTTTGGACTACGAGGATTCTGTCTGTCAATTGATGGGTAGAATCCTTCTTTATTGACATCAGTACAATGATAGACAAGCGTTTATTGGCTTTAAATTAACTGTTTCGTCTTGTTCATTATGTTTATTGTTATAATTTTGAACCTATATATTTTTTGAATACACTCTACAAATAAATAGCAATAATTATGAAACCAGTGTATAAACTACTCGGCTTATTTAGCATTTTATTGGCTAATATGGCTTACTCACAATCTGTTACTTGTCCCGATAATATTTTAATCAACGAATGCGATTCTGGAGTTGCTGTATACGATACCTTAGCTACTTCCGGATTTGAAAGTATCGATAGCATTAGTTTTTCATTTTTAGTTGGCGGAATTGTTTCTCAAGGAGGAATGGGTACTGGCTCCGGGGCTATGTTTTATGCTGATTCAACTCAGGTAAAAATATCAGTTTGGGATACGGTTGGGATAGATAACAGTGCTACATGTAGTTTTTATGTTGTTGTTACAGATACTGCTCCACCTGTAATTAATGCAAGCAAAGGGCTAGCCTTTCTGGACAACTCTGGAGGTGTTAAAATAGATACTGGACTATTCTCTGTTATTGTTTCGGATAATTGTAGTGGGGTAGATTCTGTTTGGGCAGTTCCGGATACTATAGATTGTTCTGTTTCATCACTTAATGTGAAGATTAATGCCATTGATTCTGCCGGAAATATAGACTCATTGTGGGTGGAATTAGCACTGCAAGATACCATAAAACCAACGATACAAGTGAATGACACTGCCCGTGTTTATTTAAATGAATTTGGTTTTGCGGATTTTGATACCTCTGATTTTGGAATAATTACATACGATAATTGTTCGGTTGATTCCGTTTGGTTGAGCCAGGATACCATTAACTGCCCGGGTGATTCAATCAACCAGGGATGGGCTTTTGTGATGGACTCCAGTGGTAATAGAGATTCTGTAGAAGCCTATGTTTTGGTTAGAGACACCATTGCCCCTATGGCTTCTTGTAAAACAAAAACTATCTATTTAGACGATGTTGGAATTGCATTATTAGTACCAGATTCGATTGATAATGGAAGTGTTGACAATTGTTGGATTGACTCAATGGCATTAAATAAGTGGGAGTTTGGATGTGATAATTTGGGTTTGGATACAATAATATTTACAGTTTATGACCATTGGGGATTAAAAGATGCTTGTCAGGCTGAAGTGCTTGTAAAAGATACAATTAACCCGGTGGTTATTTGCAGGGATACAACGGTGTATTTGAACGAAGAAGGATTGGCTGTTATCGATACCGGCTTTGTATTATCCATGGTTTACGATAATTGTAGTATTGACAGTGTTTATATAAAAAAGCATCAATTTACATGCATCGATACCGGGGCAAATAGTGTATTTCTATACGCCTATGATTCCAGCGGAAATATTGATTCTTGTGAAGCAATTGTTACGGTTAGGGACAATATTAAACCCAAAATTACCTGTCCTTACAATATTATTGTGCAGGCAAATAAAAATACCTGTGATACAACCCTCAATATTAAAGCTCCGGATGTTGAAGACAATTGTTCAAATACAATCGTTTCCTATACCTTGTCTGGTGCAACTATACGTTCAGGAATTGGAGACCTCAACGAAAAATTCAATACAGGGATAACAAATATAACCTGGATGGTTACCGATATGGATGGCAATAAAACCACTTGTGTGCAAACAGTTACAACCTATACTAGTTTGCTTGCTCGAAACGATAACATAAGCGTAAACGAAGATCAGGGAGTTGCCATATTGCCATTATCAAACGATTTGGATTGCGATAAGGACATTGATCCTTCAACATTTACCATTATTGATAGTTTTTCAAATGGTAATATTGAATTAGACCATGTGAATGCAACCCTGACTTATTTTCCAAATGAAAATTATAACGGGTATGACACTTTGCAATATAAGGTTTGGGATGACAATGGGTTTGTTGATTCAGCAAAAATATATATGACTGTTGTTCCGGTAAACGATGTTCCCGTTTTGGCAAATGAAAGAATTGAAGTTCCTGAGGATGATACGATTAATGGGACAATATTTCTTGGGGACGATTACGATGAAGAAGGAGATGATTTAATTGCAACAGAGATTCTAGCACAAAATTCAGAACATGGGGAGTTTACCATTAATATGGACGGGGATTTTACCTACATTCCGGATTTGAATTACTTTGGTTTCGATACGGTTGTGGTTGAAGTTTGCGATGCTGGAATTCCTGTTGGTGAGTGCTCATTTGATACCGTTTTTATTACCGTTGCCCCTGTAAACGATATTCCAATTATAAGCAATGATACATTAATCCTCAACGAAGATGAAACCGCAGGTGGGTTATTGCTCAACGGGAATGATTACGATCCTGATTTTACCCAATTAGAAATAACTACATGGGTATTTCAACCACAACATGGAGCACTTGAGATTTCAGTGGATGGAATTTATACCTATGTTCCGGATGCTAATTATTATGGATCGGATATGGCGGTTTTAAGCGTTTGTGACGAAGACCAGCCAATTAGCAACTGTGGTAACGATACCTTATTTATTACAGTTCAGCCTGTAAATGATGTACCCGTTATTGACAACGATACAATTAGTATTTCTGAAGACCAAGCCGGGGAGGGTGATTTAACTGATTCCGGTGATTTCGATCCTGACGGAACAGTACTTACAGCTTCTTCAGTACTTATTCTTGAACCTTCACACGGAGATTTTACGGTAATGCCTGATGGGACTTATTCGTATGTTCCCGATTCTGACTATTATGGCAATGATTTAATTGTAGTATCAGTTTGCGATTCGGGAGTTCCGGGGATTGCATGTACTAATGACACGGTTTTCGTTCAGGTTACCCCTGTAAACGATCCTCCCGTGGTTGAGGTTCAAATACCCGATTTGGCAATGGGATTGTACGAAACAAAGACCGTTCAACTGAACCAATATTTTTCAGATATAGATATTGATGATGAACTTTCCTTTTCTGCAACTTTGGTTGAAGGAGGCGGCTTGCCAGGTTGGATAAGTTTTAACGAAAGCGAAAACGGTTTATTAATTAATCCTGATAGCATCGATCATTTGGGCAGTACTACTGTTAAAGTGATTGCAAGCGATTTGGACGGCGAAACCGTGAGCGATGAATTCAATATACTTGTAACTATGGTTAGTTCAATCTCCGGAAGGGTGGTAACAAATACTGGTACACCTCCGAATAAATCCATCTCACTGGATAACCAGGAGCAAAAAGGTGATCCGGCGCCGGAGGTAAAGATGATCCTTAAATCGGGTTCCGAAAATGTGGATACGGTATTTACCGATTCCGATGGCTATTACCGATTTACAAATATGCCCCTTGGAACCTATGAAATTATTGTGAGCGTACAGTTTTTTACGCAGGACACAACAGTATTTGTTACATTAAGCGAAGAGCAACCCGAAGTGAGCAACATTAATTTTACAATCTGGGTTAATAATGGTTTAATTACTGATATTTTGGATATTGAGAATAGATTTGATGCAATTGTATTTCCTAATCCAACGAAAGGGGAGGTCAACCTTCGAATCGTAAATTCTCCCGATCGGGAACTTAAAGTGAATGTTTATAATGAATCAGGAATTCAGGTGATGTTTAAAGAATTTAACCTTGAAAATGGTATAAAATTAGATATGTCGGAATATGCCAGTGGAATATATTACATCCGGGTTCGTACCGAAACTAATGAGGTCACGAAAAAAATTGTTCTTCAAAACAGGTAGTTCCTAATTGAATAGATCAGCAAAAAAGGCATAAATCCATTTTATATAAACTACTTTTGCAGATATTCATAATTCGTTGGGATGTATAATCAATTAGGAAAATATTACATTGAAAACGGTAGGCTTATGCCCCGTGAAAATCTTGTTGAATGTTCCGTTAAAGATGGTATCCTGATTTACGAAGTACTTCGATTGATGGACGGAGTTCCACTCTTTTGGGAAGATCATTTGCAGCGCTTTCTGGTTTCATGCCGCTTATCCGCAATTCCTGCTGAGAATCATAAAAAGCAAATAGAAGAGGATTTAGATACGCTTATCCATTCCAATCAGCTAACAACTGGAAATATAAAGCTGTTATTTTGCTATAAAGAATTAAAACTCACTTGGAAATTTTATTTTATTCCCCATAAATATCCCGTTGAAACGGATTATACAAATGGCGTCCCCGTTGGAATTTTGCATATGGAACGGGTAAACCCAATGATTAAAACAGTTCAGCAAAATGTTCGGGGTACTGCAAATGAGTTGATTCAAAAACAGGACCTTTACGAAGTTTTGTTGGTTGATTCAAATGGTTATATCTCGGAAGGAAGCCGCTCAAACGTATTTTTCATACTCGGGAAAACGATTCTTACCCCTCCGGCATCACATGTTTTACCCGGTATTACCCGTCAAAAAGTGATTCAGTTAATACAAGAGTTGGGATACGGTTTCAGGGAAGAACCAGTTGCTTTAAACGATCTTGAAAAATATGATTCGGTCTTCCTAACAGGTACTTCGCCCAAAGTATTATCGGTCTGTAAAATTGAAACGCATGCATTTTGCCCAAAAAACAAGATATACCTGGATCTTTTATCCAGATACAACTCGCTTGTTGATAATTACGTTCAAGTTCACAAGAAGCATTATTCTTAAGATACGTATTGATTATAACCGGTCTTCCAATATTTGTTGGATTTTTGAAGGATTAATATCGTTTTTCTCGCCAAGGTTATACCCACGATCAACAAATCGATTCACAATTTTTACAATGGTATCTCTTCCAAGCTTATAGGCATTTAAGGTTGTTGGTACCGATAGGGACTCAAAGAAATCAATTGTTTTTTGAATTGCAGCAGCAATTTTTGTGTTGTCATCACCATCTGTAATCCCCCAAATCCTTTCAGCGTATTGAAGGATCTTTTCTTTTTTACTTTCACTGTTTACTTTCATTACCCCTGGCAATACAATCGCTAAAGTACGCGCATGATCTATTCCATGAAAAGCAGTCAATTCATGTCCAATCATGTGTGTTGCCCAGTCTTGCGCAACCCCTACACCAATTAATCCATTCAGCGCCATTGTTGCTGCCCACATAAAATTAGCGGCTGAGTCATAATCTTTCCGATTTGTTAAACATTTTGGTCCTTCTTCCACAAGAGTGGTTAAAATACTTTCGGCAAACCTATCCTGAATGGGCGAATTCACCGGGAAAGTGAGGTATTGCTCCATTACGTGCACAAAAGCATCAACAATGCCGTTAGCAACCTGCTTATCGGGCAATGAAAAAATGGTTTCCGGATCGAGGATTGAAAATTGAGGCATTACCAAAGGAGATGAAAATGCCAGCTTCTCTTTTGTTTCATTTTTTGTAATAACCGAATTTCCATTCATTTCGGAGCCTGTTGCCGGAAGGGTTAAAACATCTGCCAAAATCATTGCTTTACGGATAACAGCCTTTTTTGCAAGTATATCCCAAGGATCACTGCCCTCGAAATAAACAGCTGCAGCAATAAATTTGGTTGCATCCAATACCGATCCGCCACCAACGGAAAGCAAATAGTCAATTTTTTTTTCTTTGATAAGTTCGACTGCTTTCATGCAGGTTTCATAATGAGGATTGGCTTCAATGCCTCCAAATTCCATTAATTTATAATCCGATAATGCTTTTTTAACCTGGTCGTAAACACCATTTCTTTTAATGCTCCCACCTCCATAGGTCAAAAGTATTTTGCTGTTTTTTGGAACTTCGGAACTAAGTTTTGCGATTTCACCTTTTCCAAAAATAATTTTTACAGGGTTTTTATATTCGAAGTTGTACATAATTATTTATTTTCTAGTTAATGATTAAAACATTGCAGCTATTTTAGTTTCAATAAATTTCCATTTTAAAATGAAATAGATTTGAGTACGGAGATCTCGGTATTGAGAATCATTTTACTTTTTCTTCCTACTCGTTACTCGATACTCATGTCTACGTTTGTCATTATTTTTTTTGAATTTCATGCAATTTTAAACCTATGTACTTCCAGTACATAGTGGTTTAGTTAAGGTTTATGAACTGCTAAAATACAAATAGTTTGTTTTTAAAAGGGATTATTGGATAACAATATATTATTACGTGCATATCAATTTAACCTTAAGTTTTGGAAATCATAAGGAAAAGCTTGATTTTTGGAAAAAATTGATGTGATGCTTGATTATTTTGAAGACGACGAATTTGTAGCAGAATTTAAAACAAAGCTGAATAGTTATTCTGATGGGGAAATTATTAAAATCCTACAAAAAAGGGATCATTATAATAAAACTGCGGCACAACTTGCAATTGATGAGGCGATAAAGCGTGGGTTAATTCATTCGGAACAAGATTTATTGCACGAAAAATATAGGGTGCAGCCGATGAAGGGGCAACTTTTCCCCAAAGTTGATAAGCTTGAGCTTAAAGTAAAAATTATTAAAAGCCTTGCCAGGTCATTTGTTTTGGTTGGTGCGCTACCAATGGTTTTTGGTATTTTGGGAATTTTAAAAGGGGAGGTTTTAGAATCTGTAATTATCTTATTATTAGGTATAATTTGGATAAGTATTGCACTTTCGTTAATGAAAAAGGGAACAGGGCAATTTTTACAGGTTTTGATCATCTTAGCGTTCGGATCGCTTCTATATATAATCAATCACTTTTTAAAGGTTAACGGGCTTCATATTCTGGATGTGGTTTTTACATCTATATTTTACCTTTTATTGTTTTACGGATTGTTTTTTGCCAAAAGCATGGTTGCAGGCATTTCAGAAAAAAATAGCAACAATGGTTCGGAACAATAAGTGGTAATCTTTTTGTTTATCTAAAATATTCACCTGTTTATCGAATTTGTTCACTGCTTCGTACCAGTATATCTTAATTTTAGGTGTATTAAAAACAAACTGCTATGAAAATCCTGAAATTTACTTCAATTGGCTTCCTGATTGGTTTTTTACTTGCCCAATGTTCCTATTCTGCAAGCGCTGGCAACCACGACGACTGGGATACAAGAACCTACGATATTTCTAATTTTACAAAACTTCATATTGAGGGTGGTTACAAGGTTTTCCTTCGACAGGGGGATGCGCCTGAGTTAAAAATTGAAAGCACCAATCCGGATGTTTTTCATGAACTTGACATTGATGACGATGGAGAATCCTTAAGGTTGACCATTTCCGAAGATTGGTTTCAATTCAAGCCAATTTCCTTATATATCACCTTTGTTGATTTAGAGGAAATTTATATTGAAGGTGGCGTAAAATTGAATACTCATGGGTATGTTGATTTGAAGGATGTTTTTATTTATATTGAAGGTGGTGCAAAAATAGAAATGGACATTAAGGCCGACTATCTTAGCGTAGAAGGAGAAGGCGGTATTTTATTTGATTTGGAAGGTGTAACAAAACAATTTAAAGCAAAAATATCGGGGGCAGGGCATATCAATGCCCGGGATTTGAAAGCTAATGATGTAGATATTAAGATCGAAGGTGTTGGCACTGCCAGCGTTTATGCTGTCGATAATTTAGATGCTAAAATCGAAGGCTTGGGTAAGGTTAAATATATAGGTCATCCGCATGTACATAAAAATATAGAAGGACTGGGTGTGGTAACCCATGATTGATAATATTGTTTTCTGTACCTATATAAGGTATAATGGAATATTATCTCCTTATAGTTTGGTTTTGGTGAAGGCTGCCTTTGGGCAGCCTTCTTTGTTTATGTAATTATTTGTTTGTAAAACTTTGAAAAAAACTATTCCTAACTTTTGTCAGGATTTTTATTTGTATTTTTTAGGGGTTTTGTGAAAATTGCATGTCATTTATTAATAATAATTCTTAATTCTAACAAAAATCTAAATCAATGAAAACATTAATTAACCTAATTACCCTAACCTTTTTTGCTCTTACTTTAAATGCTCAGGACAAGTTCTTGGACCTTTGGCCAAACGGCGCTCCTTCTGATAATGGTTTGTCTGGTCCTGAAGTGGATGAAGGCAATAACCGCGTGTCTAATATTTCAGTGGCAAAACTTTATGTTTATTTACCGGAAAAAGAAATCAATACAGGTGCAGCTGTAATTCTTATGCCGGGTGGAGGATACAGAAGGGAAGCCATGTCGCACGAAGGATATGAAGTAGGAGAGTGGCTAAAAAGCAAAGGTGTTGCCGGAATCGTGTTAAAATACCGTTTGCCAAACTATGGTCATCATCAGGTGCCATTGGAAGATGCTAATCGGGCAGTGCGCTTCGTTCGCCAACATGCCAAGGAATGGGGAATCGATCCAAACAAAGTTGGGGTAGGTGGTGCATCCGCCGGAGGACATTTGGCTTCGATGGCCGGAACAACTTTTGATCTTGGAAACCCGGATGCAACTGATCCTGCAGAAGTGTTTAGCTGTCGTCCTGATTTTAACCTTTTGCTTTATCCTTTTATTTTTATTCATGAAGAAGATGTGCAACAAGGACGAAGAAGCAGGCTTTTTAGCGAGAACGATGGCTGGGATATCATTCAAAAATATTCGTCGGAGCGAAACGTGACTGCAAATACACCTCCCACATTTTTAGTGCTTGCCGATAACGACAAATCAGTGAATCCAAGGCATGCTATTGAATTTTATCTGGCCTTAAAAAAACACGATATTCCGGCTGAAATGCATATTTTTCAGGATGGAGGCCACGGATTCGGCATAACAAAACAAAACATGCCATCAGACCAATGGCCTGATTTATTTTACGATTGGTTAAAAACCATCAAAATGGTGGAATAATCAAATAACATAAAATCCTCTCAGCTATTCTAATTAAAAGTTGAGAGGATTTTTTTATTCTCAACCATGATTTACTTATCCCCAAGTGTTGCAACCATAACTGCTTTTATGGTATGCATTCTGTTTTCGGCTTGTTGGAATACAACAGACGCATCACTTTCAAAAACTTCTTCGCTCACCTCCATCGCTTCGATCCCAAATTTTTGATAGATTTCTTCCCCGATATTAGTGTCCCGGTTGTGAAATGCCGGTAAGCAATGCAGGAATTTAATATCAGGATTTCCGGTTAGTTCCATGATTTTTTTATTCACCTGGAAAGGAAGTAACAGTTCGATCCGTTTTGCCCAGACATCATCGGGTTCTCCCATCGAAACCCAAACATCGGTGTATAAATAGTCACAATCCTTTACTACTTCATCCACTTGTTCAGAGATGGTGATTTTAGCGCCGGTAGTTTTTGCTATTTCGCGGCATTCATTAACCAAATCTGGTGCGGGTTGGCATTCGAACGGTGCTGCTGCACTGAAATCCATTCCTAATTTTGCTGCCCCAACCATTAAAGAATTTCCCATATTGTTCCTGGCATCGCCAAGGTAGCAAAACTTTATTTCGGATAAAGGTTTATCGCTCGTCTCCATCATGGTTAAGAAATCGGCTAATATTTGGGTAGGATGAAATTCATTTGTTAAGCCATTCCATACGGGTACTCCTGCATATTCGCCAAGTATTTCAACCACATCTTGCCCGAAGCCCCTGTATTCAATTCCATCGTACATCCTTCCCAACACGCGGGCTGTATCTTTCATGGTTTCTTTCGTGCCAATTTGCGAACCCGAAGGACCTAAATAGGTTACGTGTGCACCCTGATCGTATGCTGCTACTTCGAAGGCGCATCGTGTGCGGGTGGAGCTTTTCTCGAAAATAAGTGCAATATTTTTGCCCAATAAATATTGCTTTTCATTTCCTTCAGATTTTGCTTTTTTAAGGTCCTTTGAAAGTTGAAGTAAGTAGGTTATTTCCTCAGGGGCAAAATCCAAAAGTTTCAAAAAGTTCTTGTTTTTTAAGTCCATCATCTTGTATTTCTTAATTTATTTACTCATTCACTCATTTATGTATTTTCTCATTCATTACTCATATTCCATTGTAATTTTCGATCCGAAAGATTTATCTTCCAATTTGGTTGCTTCAGTTATAACACTTTTTGTACCCCCATTTTCTACGAAATATAAGCAAGCTTCAATTTTCGGGGCCATAGTTCCATCACCAAAAGCACCTTCGTCAAGATATCTCTTGGCATCCTTAAAATCTAAAAACTCCAATTTCTCCTGGTTGGGCAATCCATAATTCTTGTAAATAAAAGGCACATCTGTTAAAATATAAAGTTCATCTGCTTTGACATTTATCGCCAAAAGGCTTGAAGCCATGTCTTTATCAATAACAGCGTCCATTGTTCTAACATCCTGATTTTTATCAAAATAAATAGGAATGCCTCCACCTCCGGCGGCAATAACAATATTGCCTTGCCTTGCTAACATTTCAATGGTTTCTTTGTTGATAATGTCTTTTGGTTTGGGTGACGGAACAACCCTTCGAAAGCCACCGCCTGCCTTGGCACTCGACTTAAATATCCATCCTTTCTCTTTCTGTAGCTTTTCAGCTTCGTTTTGAGAATACAATTTGCCAATCCTTTTTGTTGGGTTTTGAAAAGCCGGGTCATTTGGATCTACTTCTACCATTGTGGCCATGGTAATAACATTCTTTTTCAATCCGTATTTATTCAAAACATTACGGATCATTCGTTCAATCATATATCCAATACCACCTTGCGAATCGGCAACACAGATATCCAGGGGCATTGGCGCAATACCGTACAACTCATTGCCAGCCTCATTTCTTAAAAGGATATTCCCAACTTGCGGGCCATTTCCATGTGTAATAATAAGGTCGTAATTATCACGTATAAGGAATATAAGGTTTTCGAGGGTTTCCGTTGTGTTTTTTTCTTGTTCTTCAATGGTGCCATGTTCATCGCCCCTGAGCAACGCATTACCACCTAACGCAACTACTGCGAGCTTTTTCATCTTTTTCGATTAAAATAATGCATTAAATATAGTGTATTACAATAACTTCGCGTAATCAACGTATTCTATTATTAAACAGTTGTTTAAGTTAGGAAATATTAAACTTTTATTTTCATACATTTAATTATTCAAAATTGATTTTATTTAGATTTGTTGGATTCTGATTTGTAAGAAATTTTAGTTGCTTTCAATTTCGGGCTTTAATTATGAATTAAAATACCAGAGCAATAAAAAAGATAATTGGTTCCCATAATGTTTATTAACGGTGAAAGGTTGAATACTAAGCCTTGAAATTGTTTCCAATAAAGGATGACTGAATATTTTTAATTAAATTTGCATGCATTATCATTTTACAGATAACATAAAGAATGGCAATAAAAAAAAGAAGTAAAAGAAAGGTTCCGAAACGAAATAAAAACAAGGCTAGCGGTATTCCTTTTTATAAAGATGAACGATTTTATTTTATAATCGGGATTCTGATTCTCATTGTTGCTTCTTATTTATTGATATCGTTTATTTCGTTTTTATTTTTTGGGGCAGCCGACCATAGTAAATTGGACATTAATGCAAAAGAACTTGTCTTTAATTCGAGCATAAATGTGCAAAATAAAGCAGGAAAGACAGGTGCTTATGTGTCTGATTTAATTATCAATAAAGGTTTTGGGATTGCTTCTTTTATTTTTATTTATATTTTATTTCAATTTGGATTAAAGGTATTGGGCAGGAAGCTTCCCAAGCTTCGTAAATCCATTCTTCTATCGCTTCTTTCAATCGTTTGGATATCTATATTTCTTGGTTTGGTTTTCATGAACAATAGCGGTGGAAGCTATGCATTTATTGGTGGGCAATATGGATTTGTAATGTCGGTTTGGCTAAGTTCCATGTTGGGAAAAACCGGGACAGTTTTGTTATTGTTCTTAAGTGCCTTAATTGTTGCAGTTGTTAGTTTCGAGAATACATTGCCATGGATAAAAAAACGTTTCGAACGAAAACCAAAAGAAGAAGGGTTGTCGGAAGAAATAGATGATGAAATGGATTCTGAAGGGGAAATGATTTTTGATGAATCAATTAGTAAGGTAATTGACGATGATGATATTGTAAAGGCAATATTTGATCCGGACGAAGCAGAGGATGATATTGAAATACCGATCGAAGAAGAAGAGGATGAAACGGAATTGGAAATAGAGGAACAAGCTGTTGCGAAAAATGATGAAGTAGCCGATCCGGAATTAACGGTAGAGGAAAAGCTTGAAGAAGAAGAGGGAAATCAGGCTGAAACCGTTATGGAAGATTTTGATCCGACCCTGGAATTGTCAAATTACAAAATCCCAACCATCGAGTTGTTGATCGATCACCAATTTGGAAATGCGGAGGTAAGCAACGAAGAATTGATTTCCAATAAAAACAAAATTGTTGAAACCCTAAGGCATTATAAAATTGAAATCACCAAGATTCGTGCAACCATTGGACCTACAATTACCCTATATGAAATTGTACCCGCACCAGGTATTCGAATTGCAAAAATAAAAAACCTGGAGGATGATATTGCGTTAAGCCTTGCAGCACTTGGAATCAGGATTATTGCACCTATTCCGGGAAGGGGTACGATTGGAATTGAGGTACCAAACCAAAATCCGGAAGTGGTTTCAATGAAGTCAATCATCAGTTCTAAAAAGTTCCAGGAGTCGACCGGGGAATTGCCCATGGTGCTTGGGAAAACCATTTCAAACGAAACGTACATGTTTGATTTGGTTAAAATGCCACATATTTTGGTTGCTGGGGCTACCGGACAAGGTAAATCAGTTGGTTTAAATGTGATGATAACCTCGTTGATGTACAAGAAGCATCCATCGCAATTAAAATTTGTATTTATCGATCCCAAAAAGGTTGAATTAAGTATTTATTCTTCCATCGAGAATCATTTTCTGGCGAAATTGCCAGGAGAGGATGATTCTATAATTACCGATATCCAGAAGGTTAAAAATACGCTCAATTCTATTAATATTGAGATGGACACCAGGTATGATTTACTGAAAAGTGCACATGCCAGGAACATCAAAGAATACAACAAAAAATTTATCAGCCGACGTTTAAATCCGGAAAAAGGGCATCATTTTCTGCCTTATATCGTGGTTGTTGTGGATGAATTTGCCGATTTAATCATGACTGCAGGCAAAGAAATAGAGTTGCCAATTGCCCGTATTGCACAGCTTGCAAGGGCAGTCGGTATTCATATGATCATAGCAACACAAAGACCATCAACAAATATTATTACCGGGGTGATAAAAGCTAATTTCCCGGCAAGGATTGCTTTTAAAGTGGCATCAATGATCGATTCGAGGACAATTCTTGATACGCCGGGCGCCAACCAGTTAATTGGGAAAGGTGACATGTTAATTGCCAATGGAAGTAACCTAACAAGGGTGCAGTGCGCATTTATTGATACGCCGGAAGT
This sequence comes from Prolixibacteraceae bacterium, assembly GCA_963678235.1. Taxonomy (GTDB): domain Bacteria; phylum Bacteroidota; class Bacteroidia; order Bacteroidales; family Prolixibacteraceae; genus JABMQB01. The sequence continues at coordinate 410,195 of OY782766.1, forward strand.
GGAAAAAATATGTGAATACATTGCCGGGCAACAGGCATACCCGCATCCATACTTATTACCTGAATATGTTGGTGAAGGCGAGGAAGGTGTTGAAGCCGACCTAAATAATGTGGATGAGCTTTTTGAGGAAGCAGCAAGGTTAATTGTATTGAACCAGATGGGATCGACTTCCATGATCCAGCGAAAACTATCGATTGGCTATAACCGCGCGGGTCGAATTATGGACCAAATGGAAGCTGCAGGAATTGTTGGACCGAGCGAAGGAAGCAAAGCAAGACAGGTTCATGTACAAGACGAATATAGTTTGGAACAAATATTGAATGGCTTGAATTAAAAAAATTAGAATGAAGAAGAATTTAGGAACAATACTACTTTTATTGTTCACAACAATTGCTTTTGCACAACAAGATAAAAAGGCAAAAGAAATCTTAGATCAGGTGAGTGAAAAAGTTAAGTCTTATGAGACCATATCTGCTGAAATAGCATATACCCTGGAAAATAAGGAAGAGAAAATTTCAGAGAAAAGCACGTATTCTTTAAAACTAAAAGGGGATAAATACCGCTTATTGTTGCCGGATATAGGTATTCAATATTATTCCGACGGACAAACCATTTGGGCATACCAGGAAGATGGGAACCAGGTGAGTATTTCGAATAGGGAAGATAGCGAAGATGACTTGATGGACCCGGCAAAAATTTTCCAGATTTACGAAGAGGGGTTTGATTATAAATTTATTGAAGAGAAAAAGGAAAAAGGGCAATCAGTCTATTATATCGACCTTATTCCGCAAACGGATGATCAGGATTTTAAGAAAATCACCATGTGTATTGATAAAACTACCATGTTGATTAAAAAAGCGATTACCTATGGGCACGAAGGCAATGTTTACATTTTGGAAATAGCAAAAATGGAAACCAATAAGCCAATGGCCGAATCCACATTTGTTTTTAACACGGCAAATTACCACGATATAGAAATCATCGATTTCAGGTAATAAAAAAATCCCTGCTAACTTGTTCTCAAATTGGCAGGGATTTTTTACATCAATTCAGTGTCTAAATATCTTTGTAGTCAGTTTCTTTTTTCGGACGATGCCCTTTGCTTAGTTGCCCGGCTTTCGAAATTTCAAGAAAAGTCGCTCCACAATCTTCTCCAAACCTTCCGCCAACATAAATTATCAAATCATCTTTCTCAATTTTTTGATCTTCAATCAATGATTTTATGGCAGCTTTTTCAATCCTGAACTTATTCTTTTTCATAGGTAAGTAGCTTGGGAATATACCATAAGACAAGGCCATTTGCCTGACTACATATGATGAGTGGCATTTTGCAAAAACCGGAACATCTGATCGATAAGCAGCTAAATACCTGGCTGTCCTTCCTGTCGTTGTTGTGGTGATAATTGCCTTTGGTTTAAGTTCCTTGGCAGCCCTTATTGCCGATTGCGCCAAATAAGTTGGAATTTCCTGGTGAATTGCAGGGATGGTGAAATCATTCCTTTTGTCTTTTCCTTTTTCTGATTCCCGTGCGATCTTGTCCATTGTTTTTACCGCTTCAACAGGATATTTGCCATTAGCAGTTTCACCACTAAGCATAATCGCATCGGTTCGCGAATAAATGGCATTTGCAACATCGCTAACTTCTGCCCTGGTAGGCCTTGGATGTTCGATCATGCTGTGAAGCATTTGCGTAGCAATAATTACCGGTTTCTTTTGTTGAACAGCTTTTCGGATCAACAAACGCTGGATGCCGGGAATTTTTTCTGCCGGGATTTCAATGCCAAGGTCGCCCCGTGCAACCATAATACCGTCTGAATATTCTAAAATTTCATCGATATTGTTAACACCATCAAGGTCTTCAATTTTTGAGACTATTTCAATGGTGCTCGAATGATGGTTTAATATGTCTCTCACAGAAAGTACATCCTCTTTGTTCCGAACAAACGAATGGGCAATAAAATCCAGGTCATTTTCAATCGCAAAAAGGATAAAATCCTTGTCTTTTTCAGAAAGTGAAGGAAGGTTAATAGTTACCCCCGGAACATTTATACTTTTCTTATTCTTAATCGTTCCATTGTTTAATACCAGGCAGGAAAGATAGTCGTCTTTTTGTTCTTTCACCTCTAATTCAATGTCACCATCATCGATTAATATTTTGCTTCCAATCGGGATACTTTTTGCAAAATCGGGGTAGGAAACATGCAATTGATGTAGCTTTGAGGAGAAATTTTCACCTGAAATAGTAATCGTTTCACCTTCTTTAACCTCCAGGTTCGATTCTAAATTTACGGTCCTGATCTCCGGTCCTTTTGTGTCGATTAATATGGCAATATCTTTCGATACGCTCCGAATATTATCAACTACTTTTTTACCGCTTTCTTTATTAATATGGGCCGTGTTGATCCTGGCAACATTCATGCCTGCATCATACAAAGATTTGATAAAGTCGATATCGCACCTTTGGTCTGATATGGTTGCTACTATTTTTGTAAGTCTCATATATCTATTTTTATTTCGCGGCGCAAAGCTATTTTATTTTTTAATCGGAACGGAAATTAATTGTTAAGCTTATTAATATACCTTTTATCCTTAACGTTTAGTTTACTGCAAGCAGTAAGAATATTGTTAATAGGGTACTTGTAAAGTCTTTAACTACAATTGTTTGGCTAAACTCTATTTGAAATTATTCATTTGCCTTCATGTTTATAAATGCTTCAATTGCAAGTTTATACGATAATAATCCGAAACCCATAATACAACCTGTGCATACAGGACCAATAATCGATTTGTGCCTAAATTCTTCCCGAGTTAAAGTATTTGAAATGTGAACCTCAATTACCTTAGTGCTTACCCCGGCAATTGCATCACGAAGTGCTACAGAAGTATGGGTATATGCACCTGCATTAATTATAATGCCGTCGATATCAAAACCATTTTCATGGATTTTGTCCAATAATTCACCTTCGATATTGGATTGAAAGTAGGTTAATCCGATTTCAGGATATTCGGATTGGAGCAAGGAAAAGAACTCTTCGAAATTTTTGTCGCCGTATATATTTTTCTCCCTTTTGCCCAACAAATTCAGGTTTGGTCCATTGATGATTAATAGCTTCATTGTAGAATATTATTTCAAATTAGATTATACCGTTGATAAACATAATTTATATTTTAGGGAATTTAATTGTTTTATATAACTATTTATTTTTTGATACGTAGTAAAAATTATGTAATTTAACTATGTATTGTGCATATTACTAGGCAAATAGCAAAGTAATAGTTTGGCTTTATTCAACCAAAAGTATACAAAAGTGTTTACTAAACAAAGTTAAAACAATTGTTATGAAATGGGATGACAGCAAAAAGGGATACGAAAATTATCTCAAATTAGAAAAATCATTATCGCAGAACTCTGTTGCTGCATATATTAATGATATTACGAAGTTGGCCCTTTTTCTGGAAGATAACTATAACGCAATGTCACCGGAAAATGTGAAACTTACACATCTGAAAAGTTTTCTGGAGTATCTAAATAATAATGGGGTTAGTCCAAGAACCCAAGCACGAACGATTTCTGGTATAAAATCATTTTTTAAATACCTTTTGATTGAGGAAAAAGTGGATAGTGATCCCACATCGTTACTTGAAGCGCCTAAGATTGGACGAAAGCTACCCGTTGTACTTTCAATGGAAGAAATTGATAGCATTATTGGCAGTATTGATTTGTCGAAACCAGAGGGGCAGCGAAACAAAGCGATGCTGGAAACTTTGTACAGTTGTGGCTTGCGTGTTTCTGAATTGGTGAATTTAAAATTAACAAACTTGTTTTTCGAACAGGGTTTTGTTAAAGTTGAAGGCAAAGGGGAAAAGGAAAGGCTTGTACCAATAAGCAAAAGTGCAATTGTTGAAATTAACAAATACCTTAGCGAAAAGCGAAAATTACTTAAAGTTAGTAAAGAGAGCGAAAATGTGCTGTTCCTGAATAGGAGAGGGAAACGGTTGAGCAGGGTGATGGTTTTTACAATTATTAAAAATGTTGCTGCTAAAGTAGGATTGGATAAAAAAATCAGCCCGCATACGTTTAGGCATTCATTTGCTACCCATCTGGTAAACGGAGGTGCCGATTTGAGGGCCGTTCAGGAAATGCTTGGGCATGAATCTATACTAACAACTGAAATTTATACTCATCTGGACAGGGATTACCTGAAATCAACCATTAACCAATTTCATCCAAGGTCATAATTTTATTTGACAATAATAATCTCTATGAATGTTGCAAGCAAAATCGTGTTTGCAACATTTCTATTTTTATGGCGTAGGTAATAATATTTGCCTGTAAAAACAATGCATTATGTTTATGTGTTAAGAGAATGTTTAATTGTAATGAAATAAGTCCGTATATGTCCGATTTTGCCTACCCAATAAGAAAAAAAAATTATTTTTGTGCCCGAGTAAATTTGAATCATGTCGCATTAAAAAGTTAATTATTAAGTAGTTATGAAAAATTTAGATTTAAGCAAGTACGGAATTGTTGATGTAAAAGAAATTGTATACAATCCTTCATACGAGCAACTATTCGAAGAGGAAATGAACCCTTCACTGGAAGGTTTTGAAAAAGGTCAGTTAACTGAGTTGGATGCAGTTAACGTGATGACAGGTGAATTTACCGGACGTTCTCCTAAGGACAAATTTATCGTTGATAACGAAGAATCAAGTGATATTTGGTGGACTTCTCCTGAGTCTCCAAACGACAATAAAAAAGTTTCAGAAGAAGCTTGGTCACATTTAAAAGAAATTACAACAAAACAACTTTCAGGAAAACGTTTATTCGTAGTGGATACTTTCTTGGGTGCAAACGAAAACTCTCGTTTGAAAATCCGTTTCATCATGGAAGTTGCTTGGCAAGCACACTTTGTTACAAATATGTTCATCCGTCCAACTGCTGAAGAATTGGAAACTTACGGAGAGCCTGATTTTGTTGCAATGAATGCTTCAAAAACTTCAAATGATAAGTGGCAAGAATTTGGCATGAATTCAGAAGTTTACACGGTATTCAACCTAAAAGAAAAAATGCAGGTTATCGGTGGTAGCTGGTATGGTGGTGAGATGAAAAAAGGTATGTTCGCTATGATGAACTACTACTTGCCAAAAGCTGGTATGGCTTCAATGCATTGTTCTGCAAACGTTGGTAAAGACGGTGATGTTGCTATCTTCTTCGGTCTTTCAGGTACTGGTAAAACTACACTTTCAACCGATCCAAACCGCCAGCTAATTGGTGACGATGAGCACGGTTGGGATGATGACGGTATCTTCAACTTCGAAGGTGGATGTTACGCAAAAACTATCAACTTGGATAAAGAAGCTGAACCAGAAATTTATGGTGCAATCAAACGTAATGCATTGCTTGAAAACGTTACTGTTGACGAGAATGGCAAAATTGATTTTAACGATGGTTCGGTAACTGCAAACACTCGTGTTTCTTACCCAATTTATCACATTGAAAATATTGTTAAGCCAGTTTCAAAAGCAGGTCACGCAAACAAAGTTATCTTCTTAACTGCTGATGCATTTGGAGTATTGCCTCCAGTTGCTAAACTTACTCCGGAACAAACTCAATACCACTTCCTTTCAGGATTTACTGCAAAATTAGCTGGTACTGAGCGTGGTGTAACTACTCCGCAACCTACTTTCTCTGCTTGTTTTGGTGCTGCATTCCTTTCACTTCACCCAACTAAATACGGTGAGGAATTAGTGAAAAAAATGGAAGAGCATGGAGCAGAAGCATATTTGGTGAACACTGGTTGGAACGGTACAGGTAAACGTATCTCTATCCAGGATACACGTGGTATTATTACTGCTATCCTTGATGGTTCTATCGAAAGTGCACCTACAAAGAACCTTCCAGTATTCAATCTTGAAATTCCTACTGAATTGAAAGGTGTTGATACAAAAGTTCTTGACCCACGCGACACTTATGCAGATGTTGCTGAGTGGAATGAAAAAGCTCAAGACCTTGGTGGCCGTTTTATCAAAAACTTCGTTAAATACACTGACAACGAAGCTGGTAAAGCATTGGTTGCTGCTGGTCCTCAAATTGACTAATAACTACTTGTTAATGATATTAAAACCTTCAGTCTATGGACTGGAGGTTTTTTTTTATACTTGTGAGATAAGGTCAGAATTTAAGCTTATTGTAAAGAATTTAGAACGGCATCCATATTCGAAAGGTTTTCAGTTGAGTAACCTTGTTTAAAATATAATATTTTTTTATCGTGAATGATCACATTAGTTGGGAGTAATTCCGGGTATCTACCTTTTTTTATCGAGCTATCTGGATTTAAAGAGAAAATATAATTTGTTAGTCTTTTTTCTTCGTAAAGTATAAAAAATCTGGGTTCATTTTTTTGAAGCTCAATCCATTCCAATACTTTATTTTCTGATTCAGTTGTTACACCTAGAAATAAGGTGTTTTCATTCTCATACTTATTTACCAACTTGTTTAGTTGTGGAATTTCTTTTTGACATGGTCCACACCAGGTTGCCCAAAGGTTAATTACCAACGTTTCTGTTTCTGATTCATCCGAAAGCAAATCGTCACTTTTTAAAATTGCTCGAATTGGTAAATCTGGGGAATCAGCAGTATTGTAAAATCTTGTTGAACTATATATAGCAAGCTCATTGTTTAGGATCATTGCAATGACAAAGCTCATGCTTATAATTATTGGGAATTTTATCTTCATATAAACATTCTTTTTTGAGTGTGTAATGATAGACCGAAGAAGATTATGATAGAATAAACTGCGATAGGCAGAATACTGACAGAAGACAAATAATTCTCTCCAATTAATTGATGAACAGATTGTAAGGGCAAAAATTCTCCAATAGTAAGCTCAAATTTGTTTTTTAGGAAACTACTTATCCAGAATTCTAGCATCCAATAGATCAACACAGGTAGGAGAATTACATAATTTTGGTACAATGAACCAATAAAAATTCCAAAATTTCCAATTAGGAAAAAGTATAAAAACTGGGAAGATATTTCAAAGAAGTTAGTTTGAGAAGCAAGCTGTATTGGGTTGATGCTATAAAAAAAACTTAACCAAGAATTACAGATATAATTCATTAACATAAATAAGAAAGCATTAAAACCAACCTGAAATAAGAAGTATGAGTATAACTTGTCTCTAGTCCATCCGAAAACTAATAAGCATTTATAAAAGCCACTTTTGTTTAAATGTACAGAATGTTGTATCATCCAAATAAGAAAGAAAAATGCCAATTCTTTTGAATGGAAGACCTGTGTTGAGACATAGCTGGCCAGTTCATCTCCTTCAAAAGCTTTTTGTTTATTTCCTATCCAAAATGAAATAAAAGCGATAAACGACATCACTATGAATACCATTACAAAGGGGAGGATAATTTTCCTGCTGCGTAAAAGTTTAAGTTCAATTTTATGCATTTATGGATTATTTAAAAGTTGCAGAATTAAATCTTTTGTATTCGATATGTTTGGTGGGATTGAGCCGATCAGTTTACCATTTCGAAATACAAAATAAGTCGCATTTGAGGTATTTATTTCATTTAAAAGATGTGTGGACAAAAGAATATATTTATTATCAGAAATTAATTTTTCCAGAAGTATATTTAATTTATTAATGCCAACAGGATCAAGCCCGTTAAAAGGTTCATCCCAAAGTAGAAGCTTTTGGGCTCCAATAAGAGATAAAACAATACTGAGTCGTTTAACCATACCGGTAGAGAGTGAATTCAATGGTTGAGCTTTTACTTCGGATAAATCCCAGAACTTAAGCCATTCATTGATTTCTTCTTTCGGGGCATTCTTGATACTGGCACGAATATTACATAGATCTTCAATACTTAAAGATGGCTCTGTAATAAAAGGCTCAGTTGAAAAACTGATATTGTGTGGTTTTAACCTTATATTTTCTCCGGCGCATATTACCTCTCCAATATTCGGTGGTATAAGCCCAAAAATAATATTAAAGAGAGTTGATTTTCCTGACCCGTTGGTTCCAACAAAAATATAGAGACCAGGATTTTTAATTTCCAGATTGAAGTAATCAATGGCGATCTTTTTGCCAAAGTTCTTACTTAGATTATTCAACTTCAGCATGGTTCGATGAGTTTTCTTTAAATTGAATATCCAGTGATTTTTCCCATTCCATTTCTTTTACGAACTGCTCTTCCACCGGATTTTCTTTCAATATATTATAGTTGTTCCAGAATCTGGGATTGTAAGGATACTTGGTTTCATAAGAGTTTTCATTTTTCGCAAGCTTTTCACGGTAACGAATCTTGTCCATTTCTTTTTTATCCGTAACAACTCTGGTTACAAGCAAAGTCATTTCGGCATATTGCCGCTCTTTAATTATTTTTTCTTTCTCGGGAGCATCCGGATTTTCATACACAAAATTTTTGCCGTTTGGAGGGAAAAAACCACTCTTATATTTCAGGTAATATTTACCGTTTATTTTCTGGTACCCTATTTCATTTTTGGATATATAGTTATCCTTTATTGCTAAATTTTGCAGGTGATTTTTAGAAATCGCTTTCCACCAATGTTCTATTTTTAAGATAGCCCAATCTTCAGAATTGATATAGATAAATCCACCATTGTCTATGTTCTTATTTTCTGAAGCTCTTCTTCCGTCAGGCCAAAGTTGGTCATAAGTAAATCTTATTTTATAAACTTTAACCGAATCCATCCATTCGCAACCTTCAAATTCGTATTTGAAGGTTGTGTACTGTGTGAGAGGTTTATACCACCAATCATCACGATAAGTTCTTACATAATTACTATAGCTCCTGTAAAAAATGTTTCGGTGTCCCCCAAAATATTCTTCCATTATTTTAATTGCAGCTTTGTGTTTCTTGTCCATCGGAATCTGGTAGTTAGTACTTTTTCGAACTTCTTTTAACTCTATTTTTGTTGTTGTTGCCTGGTGCATAATGCCCTTATCTTCTATTAGTAGAGCGGCTTCTATTAGTTGGGTGGCAGTTGTATCCCGGTAGTTCGTATTTCGATAAAAAGCTTCTATTTGATGCGTGTTTCTATCGTAGTTTCGTTTGATGTTTTTTACTGCTCTTTTTACAATATCAACTGCTTCATTGCCATTAGGTAAAACATAAATATCGGCTAAGGCGTATGGCCTGGGTTTTAGTTTGATAATCAAATTTTCGGTATTTTCAGCAGGAATGGTGATTGTTTGGCTTTCATACCCAATAAATGAGAACTCTAAATTGAAACCTTTATTTTTATTTGCTATTTGAAATGAGAATCTTCCTATAATGTTAGAGATAGTTCCGCTTCCTGAATTTTTAATAAGTAGATGTGCATATGGCAAAGGTTTTTGTGTAACCGAATCAATCACAATTCCGCTAATTCTTATTTTTTCACTTTCGGATGATTTGATAATTATATGGGTTTTGTTTTTAGAAATCGTTACGTTCAATAGTTTTTCTATTTCTGAATAGCAGCTATCAGTGAACTGACTAAATTCAAAACAAGTACTGTCATCAAGAGGAACATTATCAGGATTATAGCTGATTTCCAGATTTTCAGCTTGCGCTACTTTGCTTATAACATTTAAAAAAGTAGTCTTTTTTGAGCTTTGGGCGAATATTGTACATATACTTAATGTGGTTACTGTAATTGCAACTATAAGGGTTTTCATTGGGTAATTATATAATTAGAATTAGCTTTATGTATATTTATATCAAGGGTTAATGACAAGGTTTCAAGAGCTTCACTTAAAGAGTTGTTATTAAAAGTGCCTGAAAAACGTAATGTCTCAATTTTATTATCCAGTATATTTATTTTTGTATTATAATACTTCTCAAAGTCACTTATAACTTCAGAAAGGGTGGCTTTGTCAAACACCAACTTTTTGGAGAACGATGCGTTAAAATTTAAATCAATGTTGGTAGATTTTTGAATAGAGTTTTTAACAAGGTTGAATTCTCCAATTTCATTTTTATGTAATTCGATTGAGTTTTCTTTTTTTTGACGTGAAGCAAATAAAACTTTGCCAAAGTCGACTATTACCTTTTGGGTATTTTTTTCAGTAGCGTCCACTAAAAATCTGGTGCCAAGTACTTTTATTTGAGTTAGTTCTGTGCTGACAATGAAAGGCTTTAGGCTATCAGGTTTAACTTCGAAATACGCTTTGCCGTCAAGGTCAACATTTCTGTATTCACCATTAAAGTTTTTACGATATTTTAATCTACTGTTCTTTGTGAGGATAATCATACTACTATCAGGAAGGAACAACGTTTGTTGTTCGGTAGCTACTATTTTAACCCATCTTGTCTGAATTAGTGTTGGCATTAAAAATTTGCCCAATATTGCAGTCACAATAAGGATAGCTGCAATTCTTTGCGCCCAGGTTATAATTAGTTTGTATTTAAGTTTTTGTTTTACCTTCCGCAAAGCACCAATTTCATCAGGCGAAAATTCAAGTCTTAGTTTTTGAGTAGAATCGTAGATTTTTTTGAAATCCTCAAAGTATCCTTTATTGGTATCTGAACTTAAAATCCAATTTTCAAACTCTCGTTTTTCATTTTTCGTGAGTTTATTTTCAAGAAAATCAATTATTTTCTCATCGGGAAAAAGGTTCATATTTGTTTTTCTTTATAAGAGACATCTTAAATTAACATCCCCTAAAAAAAATTAAAAGAAAGTATTAGAAATTTTGAAGAAACAGGAAGTAGCCAGGCAATAGGTGTAAAAAAGGTTTGAGTTCATGACGCAATTTAACAATAGCATTCCTTATTTGGTTTTCAACTGTTTTTGTTGAAACGCTAAGATATTCTGCAATTTCTTTTTGGGTTAGGCCTTCCAATTTGTTAAGAATAAAAATATGCCGACATTTTTCCGGAAGCCCCTGAATTGCATCATATAAATGTTCTATTGTTTCCAAATTATAGAATGCATCATCATTGTCATCAGTATTTTGTAATTGTATGAAATATTGCTTTTGATACTTTTCGCGAGTAATCCTTATTCTTTGTTCCTTCAAGCACTGATTGTAGGTTGATTTGTATAAATAAGATTTTGGCTTATCCGGGCAAATAATTTTTTTTCTATTCTCCCATAAGTTAATAAATACTTTTTGAGTCGCTTCTTCTGCATCATCAGCATTAAATAAAATAGAAAGTGCAAAATGGCATAAAGGTTTATAATAACTCAGGAAAAGCTGATCAAATGCCAATTTATTCCCATTTATTATTTTTATGAACAGTTCTTTGTCGGTCAATGTTGGAGTATTAAGTTAACAAAAGTGCAGATTGTGAAACGAAATTCCAATCTAAGAAGTAATTTCTTTGCACGATTTCTCAATTGTTGGATACGTAAACTCAAATCCTTGCTCCAATAATCTTTTGGGAATTGCCCGAGGGCTTTCAGTTAAAATCATTGAAGCCTTTCCAAAAGCTATTTTCAACAGAACTGTGGGGATTTTTAAAATTGCCCTTCTTTTCAAAACCCTAGCAAATTCATGGGTAAAATCTTTATTGGTAATATTTTCAGGTGAAACAAGATTGTAAATTCCCGTTGCTTCGCTGTTTTCAAGGCTCCATACAATGGCATTCGTTAAATCTTTAATATGAATAAATGGAAATGTTTGTTTGCCATTTCCAATCGTTGCGCCCAAACCCAAATAAAATATAGGTTTCATCTTCATTATGGTTTGCGATTCTTTGCCAATTACAATTCCTAACCTTAAAATTACCCTACGTACATTTTCAGGCAATAACGCAGATGCTTCTTCCCATGAAGATACTACTTGATACATAAAGCCTTCTGAAAAAACAGGACTTTCTTCCGTGTGGGCAAGTCCTGCTTTGTAAATTCCAATTGCCGAAGCGGATATAAATATTTTGGGTCTATTGTTCCCATCTATTAATGAAATTGCCTCCACCAGCTTTTTGGTTGTTTGAACCCGGCTGTCAAAAATTGTTTTTTTCGTTTTATTTGTCCATCGTTGTAAAATAGGTGAGCCAGCTAAATGTATAATTGCCTCGCTCCCAAAAATATGGGCAGCTAGTTCAGTAACGTCACCATATAACAAACTTCGTTGAATTGGAATAACTTCATGTCCGGATGTGCTTAATTTGCGTGCTAATGATTTGCCAATAAAACCATTTCCCCCACTTATTGCGATCTTCATTTTAATAGATTTAAGCCATCAAGTTAGATATTAATTTTCTAGTTGATGGTTAAAATCTCCGAATTTTATTTGGAGCAGGCTCTGTAATTTTAGTTTCTATAAATTTTAAATGAATAATGAATCGGAGTATAGATATAGGAGTATTAAGATGCAGACCAAAATTAAGCATTTTCTTATCTCAATATTCAATACTTATGTCTTTATTCCTTTTCTTTAAATTCCCTGAATTTCGGACAGGTAGGCATTCAGTCTTAAACTTATATGCTCTTTGTGACTAGTGTTATATGAAGAATTTTTTTTAGCATCATGTTATTCTTATTAAATATTGACAACTAAATGTGCATAAATCCGTGGAAACGTACGTTATATAATTTGTGCTTAAATGGGCAATCATTTAGTTTTGATAAACGAAGAATACATGACCAAAAAAAATCCAATAGAAAATACCGCTACAACCGTTAAAAAGAGTCCTGTTAAAAGAAATCCTACCGTAAAAGGGAAATCATCACCTAAGACATCTGCAGCCAAAAGGAAGACCAACCAAAAGGAAAGAAGCGTTTTCAAAAAGATTGGTAGGTTTTTATTAAAAGCAGCCCTGGTGTGTTTGCTGCTATCCATCTTGTTTTTCATAATCATTTATTTGGGGGCTACAGGTCCGGTTCCAACGAAAGGGCAATTGCAAAAAATTACAAATCCGGTTGCCTCTGAAGTATTCTCGGAAGACGGAAAAATATTGGGCAGGTATTATATACAAAACAGGAGCAATGTAACTTTTAACGAGATATCGCCAAATGTAATAAATGCTTTGATTGCCACTGAAGACGCAAGGTTTTATGAGCACAAGGGCATTGATGAATTGGCATTATTACGAGTTTTGGTTAAATCAATTTTGCTGCAAAACAGAAATGCCGGGGGAGGGAGCACCTTAAGCCAGCAGATAGCAAAAAACCTTTATCCCAGAAAAAACTTCAGCATTTTTACTATGCCCGTTAATAAACTTCGGGAAGCAATAATTGCCTATCGCCTCGAAAAAATTTATTCAAAGGATGAGATTCTCACTTTTTACCTGAACACCGTTCCGTTTGCCGAAAATACCTTTGGGATAGAAACTGCCTCTGAACGTTTTTTTAGCAAGAAACCTTCACAATTAAAAGTAAACGAAGCAGCTGCCATTGTTGGAATGCTTAAGGCAAACACCACGTATAACCCAAGAACACATCCCGAAAGGGCACTTGAAAGAAGAAATGTGGTGATTGAGCAAATGGTTAAATATAGTTACCTAACGAAAGCCGAAGGCGATTTTTACAAGGCAGAACCCTTAGGTGTCAAATACAAGCTTATTACCTATAACCAGGGACCAGCTCCATATTTTATTGAAAACCTAAGGCCACAATTGGTCAAATGGTGCGAAGAAAATTCAAAAGCTGATGGTACGCCATATAATCTTTACACAGATGGATTAAAAATACAAACAACCATTAATTATGACTTGCAGCGCTATGCCAACATGTCCGTTGATGAGCACATGAAACAATTACAACGAGTATTTGATACCCATTGGAAAGGCAGAGCACCCTGGGGATCAAATATGGGGACGCTCACAAGGGCAATAAACAGAAGCGAACGTTACAAATCATTGGCTGCAAAAGGTGTAAGCAAAGAACAAATTGATGCTGAATTTAAATTAAAAAATACCATGTCAGTTTTCACATGGGACGGAATCCAGCAAAAGGAAATGAGCCCTTTAGATTCAATCAAACATTACCTGAAATTGCTGAATACCGGATTGCTTTCATTAGACCCGTTTTCCGGGGAAGTAAAAGCATATATAGGAGGAATAGATTTCCGTTATTTTAAATACGACCATACGGTATCAAAAAGACAGGTTGGATCAACCTTTAAACCAATTGTTTATCTGGCAGCGCTTGAAGATGGAATAGCCCCGGATACCTATTTCCCGAATGAGCAAAAAGTATACAATGAATATGACGACTGGTCGCCTAGAAACTCGCACGATGATTATGGCGGATTTTATTCGATGGAAGGTGCGTTGTCGGAATCCTTAAATACAGTTGCAGTGGATGTGTTGATGAAAACCGGAGTTAGGGATGTAATAAGTGTTGCCAGGGATATTGGAATAAGTTCCGATTTGCCCAAATACCCAAGTTTGGCTTTGGGGGTTGCTTCCATTTCGTTGGAGGAAATGGTATGTGCATATGCTACTTTTGCAAACTCCGGGAGAAGGATTGTACCCTATTATCTGGTTTCCATATCCGATGAAAATGGAAACGTTTTAGAGACCTTTGCCAATGAACAGGACACGGAACCTGTTGTAGATTCTGAAAACTGTAAATTAATTACGCACATGCTAAAGTCGGTTGTAAGGACAGGGACAGGGAGTATAATGAGTTCAATTTATGGGATTGATTCAGATTTTGCGGGTAAGACCGGAACTACCCAAAATCAATCGGATGGTTGGTTTGTCGGGATGTCTCCAAATTTGGTTACCGGTGTTTGGGTTGGTGCCGAAGATCCTTCCATTCATTTCCGGACAATCACTTATGGACAAGGCGGATATATGGCCCTTCCAATCGTTGGAAAATATTATCATAAACTTTATCGGGATGCTAAATTTAAGGACTGGAAATCCTTGATGTTCGATCCTCCATCAGAAGAGTTGCTGGCAAAAATTGATATTCCGCAATACAGAGAAGCTTTGGATATAGAAAAGAAATGGTTCGATTTAGGAAAAATATTTGGAAAAAATAAAAAGGATGACCAACCGAAAGTTCCAAAACAACAAGAGCCTAAAACCGAGAAAAAAGTGTGGGAAAAAATAAAAGATATTTTTAAGAAAAAGGATAAGAAATAATTAAATCAGGATGCTTGGAATCGTTGAGAAATAAAGCATTCTTAATATAAAATACCTGATAATTTTATACCTCGATTCAATAATTCCGTATCTTTGTTTATAAATTAAAACTGCACGTTATGTTACCTAAATTTCTATTGGCCGACAATTCACAGGAAACGCCCGATACCATTTTTGTAGTACACTGTGAAAAACCCAGATTTATTGTAGAAAGCGATATTGAGGATTTCTATAGTAATCAACACATTCATTGGCTTGACGAAGACCCACAAAATGAAGACCTCATTGAGCAACTTCTTGAGGAAGCAGAAAGGTTTTTAGACGATGAGTTTGAAAACCAGGAAGATCTTTACGATAAAGAAATTGGTGAAAATTAATGCTTTATGAACAATCAGTACAATAAAAAAAGAATGTACCGATCGAGGGATCGTGTACTTGGTGGAGTTTTAGGAGGATTCGCAAAGTACATCAACCTTGACCCAACGATCGTTCGGATATTATACGTAGTTTTATCATTGGTTTCGGCAGGTTTCCCGGGCACATTGGTCTATATTATCCTTTGGGCTATCACCCCTGAAGAATAAAAAAAAACAGGTACTAGTTTTGCTCAACCCCTTTTAAGGATAGCTGTATCCTTTTTCTGGGAATATCCACCTGGATAATTTTAACTTTCACATGTTGGTGCAGTTTTACGATTTCATTAGGGTCGGAAATAAACTTATCGGCAAGTTCTGATATGTGTATTAACCCGGATTCTTTAATGCCCAAATCAACAAAAGCACCAAATTTGGTAATGTTGTTAACAATTCCGGGGATTATTTCACCAACTGTTAAGTCTTCTATTTTATATATGCCGGCAGCGAATTCAAATACTTTAATAATTTGCCTCGGATCCCGTCCGGGTTTCCGGAGTTCTTTCAAAATGTCTGTTAAGGTTGGCAATCCAACTTTTCCACTGATGTATTTCTTCAAATCAATAGAATCAAGCAGCTCATCATTTGCAATTAAATTGTTTACTTTAAGTTTTAAATCGTTGGCAATTTTTTCAACAATTTTATATGATTCAGGATGTACAGCCGACTGGTCAAGCGGATTCTTGGCGTCAGGTATCCTTAAAAATCCCGCTGCCTGTTCAAAAGCTTTATCACCCATTCGTGGCACTTTTTTAAGTTCATTTCTCGACTTAAACATGCCATTTTCTTTCCGGTAATCAACCAGGTTTTGTGCCAATTGGGGACCTAGTCCCGAAATATACGTTAACAGGTGCTTACTCGCTGTATTTACATTTACGCCCACTTTGTTTACACTCAGTTCAACAACCGTATCGAGTGATTTTTTAAGTTCTTTCTGATCAACATCGTGTTGGTACTGTCCGACCCCAATTGCTTTTGGATCAATTTTAACCAACTCTGCCAAAGGATCCATTAATCTTCTTCCGATTGAAATTGCACCCCTTACGGTTACATCGTATTGAGGGAATTCTTCCCTGGCTATGCTCGATGCTGAATACACAGAGGCACCATCTTCGCTAACCATGTAAACGCTCAATTCACGGTCAAAATGCAGCTTTTTAATGAAATATTCCGTTTCTCGGCTGGCTGTTCCATTCCCAATTGCAATACCCTCAATTTGATAGGCACTCACCATCGATGTGATTTTTTTTGCCGCCATTTTTCGTTCTTCCTGAGGTTTGTGCGGATATATATTTTCATTATGGAGCAGGTTTCCCTGTTCATCAAGGCAAACTACTTTACACCCCGACTTATATCCCGGATCGATCGCCATTACCCTTTTTTGCCCAAGCGGCGCAGCCAGAAGAAGCTGTTTCAGGTTTTCTGCAAACACGCTGATTGCTTCCTGATCGGCTTTTTCTTTGGCTAGTTTTGCAAACTCATTTTCAATGGATGGAAGCAATAATCGTTTGTAGCAGTCTTTCACTGCAAGAGCAACCTGTTGCGAACTTTCATTTCTTCCCTGGACAAAGTAACGTTCAAGATTTTCAAGTGTTTCCGATTCATCGGGAGTGATACTGATTTTTAAGAAGCCTTCTTTTTCGCCTCTTCTCATTGCTAAAACCCTGTGTGATGGGCACTTTTTTAAGGGTTCTTCCCAATCAAAATAATCGCGAAATTTTTCACCATCTTCTTCTTTTCCTTTCACCACCTTTGATCGAATATGCGCATTTCGTTCAAATCTTTGCCGTACAATGTTTCTGGCTTTGGTGTTTTCGCTAATCCATTCTGCAATAATGTCCCTTGCTCCGGATAATGCATCTTCCGTTGTTTCAACATCCTGGTTGATAAACGAATAGGCTTTTTCTTCGGGATCTTTTTCAAATTGTTTTATTAAAATTTTTGCTAGTGGTTCCAAGCCACGTTCTTTAGCAACCGAAGCCCTGGTTTTTTTCTTAGGTTTAAATGGCAGGTAAATATCCTCAAGTTCGGTGCTACTAAAACAATTTTCAATTTGCGATTTCAATTGCGGGGTTAATTTTTCTTGTTCATCAATAGTCGTCAGAATTGTTGCTTTTCTTTTTTCTAATTCTTCAAACTTCTCCGATTTTTCTTTTATTCGGGCAATCTGAACTTCATCAAGGCTTCCGGTTTTTTCTTTTCTGTATCTGGATATAAATGGTACTGTTGCCCCATTTTCCAGTAATTCAATGGTATTTTCAACCTGATGCATATTCAGGCTAAACGTTTCCGCAATTATTTGTATGATTTTTTTGTTCATAATCTAGTTAATGGTTGAAAGCCTTTAATTCAATTGCTGATGCTTTCAGCTTTTTTTATGTATGTTGATTTTGGTAAAGAGATACGAGTATAGAGAAACTTATTTGTATTATCTTCTCTCGCTACTCTTTACTTTTTACTCATTTCTTTTCTTCAAAATTGGATGTCAAAGGTAAAGAAAATCCAAAATTGCAGTCGAATTAAACAACTGTATTTTTAAGATTGTTGTTAAAACAACGCTCAAATAATTATTTTTGCAAACTTATTAGTTACTTGAAAGAATAAATGCCAAATATTTACATAATCGCAGGATGTAACGGAGCTGGTAAAACCACGGCATCGTTCACGGTTTTGCCCGAAATGTTGGATTGCCATGAGTTTATTAATTCGGACGAAATAGCAAAGGGGCTTTCGCCGCTAAACTATTCAAATGCAGCCATTGAATCCGGAAAAATAATGCTAAAAAAAATTAATCAATTAATTGAGAAAGGCGTTGATTTTGCTTTTGAAACAACACTTGCTGCAAAGGTATTTGTTCGTACTATTAAAAAGGCTAAAAAGGCGGGCTATCATGTAACCCTGCTATTTTTTTGGCTTGATTCGGTCCAGTTGGCAAATGAACGTGTGAAAAACCGTGTGCTTGAAGGTGGGCACGATGTAAAGCCGGAGGTGGTGAAAAGAAGGTATTATGCCGGGCTTAAAAATTTGTTCGAGCTATATTTGCCCATTTGTGATTATTGGATGCTTTTTGACAATTCGAGAATCCATTCTGAACTGATTGCAGAGGGGTATAAAGGAAATAGCATGGATATTAAAAATAATATTATCTTTGACGCGATAAAATTGAATACTTTTTATGACGGCTAAGGAAAAAGTTATCAAAGAAAGAATTCTCGTAGGACTTGAAATTACACGCGAGAAACTACTTAAATTTAAGAAAGAAAGAAACCACAACTTTATTGTTTCAGATGGTGGGAAAGTAGTAAAAATTAGTCCACTTGAAGTAGAACATATCTAAAACCGCATCCCTTTTTTTACAATTTCAGACGTTTATTTGAATGAAATTTGTTAAAAAAAGTTAAAAACAATAAGTTTTCAGGGATGTAGCAAAGATTACTCTCAAAAGAAGATATTTAAAAGGCACTCATATTTCAAGAGTGTCTTTTTTTATGCGGCTACTACCACATTTTTATTATTTTTGCAGCAAATTAGCAAGCCCCAATTGGGTTGTAAAAGAGATAAATTCAAAAGAATATGTTTGACAATTTAAGTGATAGGCTCGAGAAGTCGTTTAAACTGCTTAAAGGGCAGGGGAAAATTACCGAAATCAATGTTGCTGAAACATTAAAAGATATTCGAAGGGCATTATTGGATGCTGATGTCAACTTTAAAATAGCAAAAACCTTTACGGATACTGTAAAGAGAAAAGCCCTTGGGCAGGATGTACTTACAGCCGTGAAGCCTGGTCAGATGATGACCAAAATTGTGCATGACGAACTTGCCGAATTAATGGGTGGTACTTTTACCGATATAAACCTAAAAGGAAATCCGTCAATTATTTTGATGTCAGGGTTGCAAGGATCTGGTAAAACAACATTCTCAGGTAAACTGGCCAACCTTTTAAAATCGAAAAAAGGGAAAAACCCAATGATGGTGGCGTGTGATGTTTATCGTCCGGCTGCAATTGAGCAGTTAAAAGTTCTTGGGGAGCAAATAAATGTACCTGTTTATTCAGATATCGAGCAGAAAGATCCTGTTAAAATTGCCAAAGCAGCGATTAAGGAAGCAAAGCAAAAAGGGAATGATTTGGTAATCATTGATACCGCTGGACGTTTGGCAATTGATGAGCAAATGATGAACGAAATTGCCTCCATTAAAAAGGCAGTTGATCCGGACGAAATTTTGTTTGTGGTCGATTCAATGACTGGTCAGGATGCTGTGAATACCGCTAAAGAGTTTAATGATCGCCTTGATTTTGATGGTGTTGTGCTTACCAAATTAGATGGTGATACAAGAGGTGGTGCCGCATTATCTATTCGGTCGGTAGTTACCAAACCGATCAAGTTTGTTGGTACGGGCGAAAAAATGGATGCACTTGATGTTTTCCATCCGAACCGAATGGCAGACCGTATTCTTGGAATGGGTGATATTGTTTCGCTTGTTGAAAAAGCACAGGAGCAATTTGACGAGGCGGAAGCAAAGAAATTGCAGGAGAAACTTGCAAAAAACCAATTTAATTTCAACGATTTTTTAAAGCAAATTAACCAAATCAAGAAAATGGGTAACCTCAAAGATGTTGCTTCAATGATTCCGGGAATGGGGAAAGCTTTAAAAAATGTGGATATGGATGACGATGCATTTAAGCACATCGAAGCCATCATTTATTCAATGACGAAGCCTGAAAGGGAAAATCCGGCATTGTTGAATGGTAGCAGGCGTAAAAGGATTGCCGATGGATCAGGAACAAGTATCCAGGAAGTTAACCGTTTGTTGAAACAATTTACAGAAACCAGGAAAATGATGAAGATGGTTTCGCAGGGTAAAAACATGCAACGAATGATGAGTGGATTGAGCCAAAAAAGGAGGTTTTAAAGGTTCAATTTATCTTGAAAAATCAATTTATAAATAAATTATACATTAATGATTCTTATAGACGGTAAAAAAATTGCTTCAGAAATAAAAGCAGAAATAGCAGAAGAAGTAAAAGAAATTGTTTCTTCAGGTAAACGGGCACCTCATTTGGCTGCAATACTTGTTGGGCACGATGGAGGAAGTGAAACTTATGTGGCCTACAAAATCAAAGATTGTGAAGCAGTCGGTTTTAAGTCAACTTTGGTTCGTTTTGAAGACGATGTTACCGAAGATGAATTGCTGGGAAAAATTGATGAATTAAACAAAGATGATGAGCTTGACGGGTTTATCGTTCAATTGCCATTGCCAAAGCACATTTCTGAGCAAAAAATAATAGAAGCCATTAATCCTGAAAAAGATGTGGATGGGTTTCATCCAATCAATGTTGGAAGGACTGTAATCGGATTGCCATCTTTTGTTTCGGCAACACCATTTGGTATTATTGAGTTGCTTAAAAGGTATAATATTGAAACCAGTGGAAAGAATTGTGTGGTGATTGGAAGAAGTAATATCGTTGGCCGCCCATTAAGCATTTTAATGTCGCAAAAAAGTATAAATGCCACGGTAACTGTAGCGCATAGCCGCACTAAAAACCTGAAAGAACTTTGTAAAAGCGCTGATATATTGATCCCTGCACTGGGAAACCCTGAATTTGTAACCAAAGATATGGTTAAGGAAGGTGCAGTTGTAATTGATGTTGGAACTACAAGGGTTAAATCGGACCAAACCAAATCGGGTTGGAAACTTAAAGGTGATGTTTTATTTGACGAGGTTGCCGAAGGTTGTTCTTATATAACTCCGGTGCCAGGAGGTGTTGGTCCAATGACCAGGGTATCTTTATTGCTTAACACCTTATTATCGGCAAAAAAAGAAATATACAAATAATAGCTTGTTTTTGAAGCTTGGTAAGGGTCTATAAATTAGTTGTTTATAGACCTTTATTTTTAGCGTTAGTCTAAATTTTCGCAGAATTCTTGTTAGAATGACTCTAAATTAGATGTGTTTAATACGAAATAGTACCAATTTCATAGTGTTTGTCAACACATTTTGAGTTTATTAGGTTTATTTTTTTATTTTTGAAAAGGTATCTAACTAATTAATATAACTATTTTAACCATGGATGGCTTTTCTAAAAAAGAAGGAACGAATGATGGTGGGAGTAAATTTAAGCAAGAAATTCATTCGAAAGTAATCAGGGCTGGAAAGAGAACCTATTTTTTTGATGTAAAAAGTACCCGCAACGAAGAGTATTATTTGACCATTACTGAAAGCAAAAAGAAATTTGAAAACGATGGTCGGTTTCATTTCGAGAAACACAAGATTTTTCTTTACAAAGAAGATTTTGACAAATTTGCAGATAGTTTAGAAGAAATTATCCATTACATCCGGAATAACCAGCCGGAAATACAGGATACAGAAGATTCAGGTTCATATATGGATTCCCCAATAGACGAGGTTAAAGATGAGGCCGAAGTGTCAAAAGAATTAGAAAAAGATTATACCAGTATTGAATTTGAAGACCTGGTTAAGTAAAACGCACAAATTAAGAGATATTGAAGTGCTGATATGGTAAAACTATCAGCACTTTTTTTATGCCATATTTCTTTCTTTTTTAATTTGTTCGTAAGCCTCGCCAACTTTCTGAAATTTTTCTTTTGCGGTTTTTTGGAAATCTTCACCCAAGTAATTCACTTTATCCGGATGATATTTCATGGCCATTCTGCGGTAAGCTTTCTTCACATCGTCGTCTGAGGCATCCTTTGAAATTTCCAGGATTTTATATGCATAACCAGTATCCTTAACAAACATTGCTTTTATGGATTCAATATCGGGTGTATTGATCCCCATTGCAACGCAAATTTGTTCAATCAGTTTTAGCTCCCTTTCGTCAACATGCCCGTCGGCATTGGCAATCCCAAACAAAAAATGAATCAATTGCAGCCTTGATGAGTAATTCATGTTTTGCTTAATTTGTAAGCAAACTTCCGTAACCGGGATTTCCTGTTTTAAGATATCTTTTAAAATGGAAATAGCTTCAGCTGCCGACTCTTGCCCAAAATTATGGACAAGGAATTTTTTCACATAATCCAATTCCGATTTAAGTACCTTTCCATCAGCTTTCATGGTTGCTGCAACCAGCACCAACAAACTTGAAACATACCCCCCGGTTGTTGACCTTCCGGATCGGCTGTAAGGTGAACGTGAACTGTGTACATTGCCCGAACCATCGACCATTGAACCAATTGCAAATCCAAATATCGCGCCAATTGGACCACCAATAGCCCAACCAAGTCCACCACCAATCCATTTTCCAAATTTTGCCATATGTCAATTTTTATTTTTAGTTAATTGCGTGAGATACTCGTGTATGTTGAGTACCTGTGGTATTAACATTTTATTGTTGTTATCAATTATTTCGTCAGCAAACCCTTTTTTTTGTTGATCGTCCCATTGTTTCGAAATGCGTTCCAGAACCATTTCCCTATCCAGTTTATCCCTTTTTATTACCCTGTTAATCCTTGTTTCTTCATGAGCAACAACAAGTATTGTTTTGTCCATTAACTTGTAAAAACCACTTTCAATTAAAATCGCCGCTTCATGCAAAACATACGCTGAATTTTGACGGGAAAACCATTCGTGGAAATTTTCCCGTACCAAAGGATGTACCAGGGAATTCAGTTTTTGCAATGCAAAGTCATCATTAAAAACAATAGAAGCCAATTTTTTTCGGTCAACGGTATTGTTCCCACTATAAATTGAAGTGCCGAAAAGGCGAATAAGCTCCTCTTTAATCAGCGGATTATCATTTAGTAGGTTTCTTGCAACAATATCTGCTTCAAAAACAGGAACACCAAGGCATTTAAAAATCTCACAAACCACCGATTTGCCGCTACCAATTCCTCCAGTAATACCAACTTTCAAAGTCATTTTTTCTGTTTTTCGATGAGGTACTCGAGGTTCATTGGTGTATATTTTAAATCGAGAATATATTCAGGCGATTTTTTAACTTGAACACCAACATTTGGTTTCCCTTCTAAAATATCGGCGAAAGGCACAACAAAGCGGAAATCGCTTTCGCCAATGTCGGAAAATTTATCTAATCCGACCATGAATGAAACTTTTAATGTAGATGGGAATAATTTAATCTTAACCGAGTCGGGTTTTCCGGCAATTACAATAGGTGAGTTAATCACTTTTTCGGTAAACTGACTAACGGGTATTTTAACCTTTATTTTTTTTACTGAAAGACTGGTTTTGTCTGGCTCAATTAAATCCAACTCTTCTTCTACCATTTGGTCTAAGCCTTCAAATATCTTCTTTTGGGTATAAATGGTGTCAATTTTCTCCAGAATTGATCCCGGCCCTTCAATACTTACTTCTTTTGGCTCGATACTGATTGGTGAAGACAAGTTGTTGTGTTGCTTAAATTTAAGGTCAATATTGACAGCAACCGGAACAAGTTTGGTTTTCATGCTATCAAGAACAATCGTAAACGACGAAGGGTATATTTCCGAAATCTTTATTTCATTACTTACTTGTTGCGAAATCCTGTTGGTCAGCGAAATTGTATTGACTGTATAAATATTATTTTGACCTTGTTGGCTTTTTACCATATTGTTTACATTCAAAACTATTGGTGTAAACGATAGGTGCAGTTTATGTCTTAGCAATGTAAAGCCATGCGCGTTCACTTTTAATGTAAAATGCTTTGGCAAATCGTTCACCAAAAATTGCTGTTTGGGCATGTTTACATATTTCACCGGATAATCAATTTGAGTTGTATAATCTTTCCCCAGGGCATTTAAAAACCACAAAACAGTTGCAATTAACAGGCAGATTAAAAATATTACAATCCTACTGTCTTGTTTGTATTTTTCTATCTTGAAATACCCGGAATATTTATTTAACAGTTTATTATCCATTCGATTTGTTTGATGAACAAAAATAGCCAATTCATAGCATATCCAAGGAAAATTTGGGACAAAAAAAAGGGTTGATAAAAAACCAACCCTCTCGACTATTTATTTTGTGTCTTTTATTTTTGTTGCGGAGCGTCTGACATATCTTTTACAACAGCACTCTTGTCAACTTTTAAACTTACTTCTTTATCGACTTGTAAGATTACTACATTGTCTTTAATGTCGGTTACTTTTCCATAAATTCCACCGGTTGTAACCACTTTATCGCCTTTTGCCAAACTTTCACGAAAAGTCCTTAACTCTTTTTGACGTTTCATTTGTGGCCTGATCATAAAGAAATAAAAAACGGCTACGACTAATATTAGTGGAAGAAAGGACATTAATGGGTTGGCATCTTGCCCTTGTGGTTGTGTCATTAATAAAATAGAATTCATAATATTCAAATTAATATTTATAATTTATATTTTCATTTATTACGTTGGCAGCAATTGCCAGCTCTTTTGTTTTTTCCAGTGTATTTACTTTCAGGCTTATTGTTTTAAATTGATCCCCGTAAAGCCCTGATGAATCAAAATTTACACTTATTGTTCCTTCTTCTCCCGGCGAAAGTGGAAAATTGTTTGTTTCTACCATAATACAAGCACAACCTTCCTCTATTTCATTTATTTTTAGCGCAAATTTTCCAGTGTTTTTAAGCGTAAAACTGTACACCAAGACTTCGCCTGAAATTACTTCACCAAAATTATGTATTTCTTTATTAACAACAAATTCTGTGATTCCTGATTTTTCGTAAATCGTTCCTTTTTCCTGATTTTCAGGTTTTTTATTTCCCGAACAGGCGAAAATAAAACAAATACCTATGAGCCATAAATTTTTCATTGTCAGGCTTCACCAACCAAACCTCTTCCGGCTTTCGATATTTTCCCGTCTTTTTTTAGGTCTTTTAAGCCTTTGTCAAGAATTCCGTTTATAAAGTTCCGGCTTTTATCGGTGCTATAATATTTTGAAATTTCGATGTATTCGTTCATGCTCACCTTTGTAGGAATTGAAGGGAATTCCAGAAATTCGCATAAGGCTAATTGCATAATCAATATGTCCATAAATGCAATACGGTCCAGTTCCCAGTTGCGAGAATGGAGATCAATCAAATCCCTTAATTCTTTGTGGTTAATAATCGATTTTCGGAACAAATCGATCATAAACTGACGGTCTTCCTCATCCTTAAATAATGGCATCAGCTCTTGACTGCTATCCGAACTCTCACTAAACCGTTTAAACGTTTTAACAATCATTGAAATAACAAATTCAATATCATCGTTCCAATAAATGCTTTTTTCTTCTAAAATCTCGTAAAGTTCTTCACAGGTTAATATTACTTTGTTGAAGAGCTTTTCCATAAACTTTTTATCTTCCGAATAGGAAGATTCTTTACTTGCCATATAAGCATTGTAAAAATCGGATTCAACCATTCGTTTGTACAATTCCGATATCAATTCAGGATGGTCAACCCAGGTGAGCTTTTTTTGCTCGATATATAAGTTCAGTTTTTTGTTTTCTTTCAATTGCCAAACCAGGCGGTTGTTAATGAATTTTTTGTTTGGATTAAGTTCTTCTTCCGTAGGACGAAATTTTTTAAGCCGCATATTGATTTTTTCTTCGGCGAATTTCACAATTTCCAGCGAAAGGTCAAGAATGTAGTGGTATAGCTCAAAGGTTTTTTGTATTCCCAATAACAATTCTTTTTCACTGTTATTTATCGACTTTTCAGGTGAGGAGTAGTAGGCATACAATGTTTGTAATACCTTAATTCTGATTATTCGTCTGCTTATCATCCTATATAGAACTTCAATTAATTTTAACTGGCCGCAAAAATAGAACTTTTTATCTATTAATACCCAAATCTACTATTTATTTGGATCAATATAAACTCATTTTAATCTAGGGTAGTGGACACATTTGTCGGATTTTCATTATCCGGTCCATCAATTTCCTGGTCGTTTTCGTCTTCACTTTCATCTTCCCAATCAAATTTTTTCCTTCGAACAGTATATTTTCGGTAATAAATGGCAAGGAATAAGCCAGATAAGGCACCCCAAAGGTGTGACTCCCATGAAACGTCGGGTTTAATTGGGAACAAGCCCCAAAACATGCTTCCATATAAAAAAACAACGATTACCGAAACTGTTAACAAACGAACATCGTTCCTTAAAAAGCCGCTTACCAAATGAAATGCAGCCAAACCATAAACAACACCACTTGCACCAATATGCCATGCAGCCCGTCCTCCAACCCAAACACAAATTCCGGAGAAAACATAAATGAGGAAAAAAATACGGTAGGAAATTTTGCGGTAATAATAAACCAAAGTAGTTAGTAAAATAAAGAACGGAACGGCATTGCTCGTTAAATGCCCAAAATCGGAATGAATGAATGGGGATATAAGAATGCCTGGCAATCCTTCCAGGTGCAAAGGATAAACGCCTCCTTTAACAAAGTTTAAATTAAAAACCTGTTCGATGCCCTCGACCAAAAAAAAGAAAAAAACGAAGATGAAAGAGAACAAAATGCTGTGCAGTAGCATTCTCTTTTCTAAATCAGAATCAAGTTCATTGGGATTATTTGGATAATAATTAAATAGTCCCATTAGTTCAGCAATTCTTTTATTAATCGGGCAAATTCATGGATTTCGTTTTCTGTGGTATCAAACGATGTCATCCATCGAACTTCCGAATTTTCTTCGTTCCAAATGTAAAAGAAGAATTTCTCTTGAAGTGGATTGATGATTTCTTTGGGCACAATTGCAAAAACACCATTTGCTTCAACCTTTTGTGTGAGTTTTATTTGCGATATTTTTTTGATTTCCTGTTCGAGTATTTTTGCCATTTTGTTGGCATGTTCAGCGTTTTTCCGCCATAGCTCATTTTCAAAATAAGCCAGAAATTGCGCACCAACAAACCTCATTTTTGAGTATAGCTGCATGCTTTGTTTGCGAATATATTTTGAGTTCAGTGACAGCTCAGGATCAAAGAAAAGGACCGATTCCCCCATCATCATTCCATTTTTCGTTCCTCCGAACGAAAGGATATCCACGCCGCAATCTCGTGTAAATGCCTTGAAGGGCAAATTAAGGGCAACTGCTGCATTTGCAATTCTTGCCCCATCCATGTGCAAATACATATTGTGCTTGTGCGCTAAATCTGCGATCGCTTTAATTTCATCGGGCAAATAAACTGTGCCAAGTTCAGTCACTTGCGAAATTGAAATGACCTTCGGCTGAGAATGGTGCTCGAAATCAAATCCCTTGAGGTGTTTTTGTATTCCCTCACAGGTAATTTTACCTTCAATGGTTTCAACCGGAAGAAGTTTGCAGCCAGTAAATTTTTCTGGCGCCCCGCATTCATCTTCTTCAATATGGGCGGTTTCGGCGCAGATTATAGAGTGGTAGCTGTTGGTCACCGAAGCCAAGCTCAAGACATTGGCACCTGTTCCGTTAAAAACAAAAAATACGGCAGTATCGTCTCCAAATTCTTGCTTTATTCGTTTAATTGCCTTTTGACTAAAGTGATCATCACCGTAGCCTACAACATGCTCTTTGTTGGCGAGAGCCAACGATTTTAATATTTCCGGGTGTACTCCTGAGTTATTATCGCTTGCAAATCCTTTCGACATAATACTGTTTTCAAATAGAATAAAGTAATAAATGTAATTGTAATGTTGTAAATTACACCAATAAATTAAACTAAAAGTACATTTTGAAGATGGAAAAAAGTTTACGTATTTCTGAGAAACTCTATTTTTTATCGATAAGGCGCGAAAAAGGCGGGCTTAGTATGTCCGCGTCAAGTCAAATCCATATTGTTGTTCATGGGGCATTATTGATTGAAATGTTGCATAAATCAATTCTTGACATTGCGAATGGTAAAATATCGGTACGGGAAAGCCGGGATGAAGATGAAATTTATTCCTATATTTTAGGTCTTTGGGGAAATATCCAAAACCCAAGAAGAATACGGTTCTGGTTGAGCAGGATGTCGACAAAACGTGTTCGGATTAAACGTTTGCTCCACGCAAGAATGGAGAAAAAAAGGTTAATAAGTATCGAAAAGAAACAGTTTTTATTCATTAAGTGGGAAAAGCCGCATATTCTTGATTATAAAATGCACAGGGAGCTAAACAGGAGGGTTTCAAATGCAATTTTTTCGAATGAATTAAACAAGGAAGAGCTAATTGAATTGATATTGCTCAAATCCTTAAACATCTTGAGAAATATATTTTCAGAGAAAGAAAATCGAAGACAGGCAAGAAGAAAACTTAAAGCCTTATCCGTAAATCCACCAATTACGCAGGGAGAAAAAGATATTGTATTAGGTATTAACCGGGCAATAAGGGCAGCTCATGCTGCTGCCGCCGCTGGGGCATCATAAAAAGTGAAAGAGAAAATTAATATTTTCTGGTTTAGGCGTGACTTGCGCCTCCATGACAATGCAGGTTTATTGCAAGCGTTATCAGGTAAATTACCTGTGCTGCCAATATTTATTTTTGACACTCATATCCTTCGAAAATTAAAGAACCCGGAAGATCGAAGGGTTTCTTTTATCTATGGGCAAATTAAGGATTTAAAGAAAAAAATTGAAGCTGCCGGATCTTCTTTGAAGGTTTTTTATGGCTCGCCAATGGAGGCATTCAAAGAGTTAAAAGAAACCTATACAATTGAAAATGTTTTTTGTAACCTGGATTATGAGCCTTACGCGATAAAACGGGACATGGAGGTTGAGGCTTTTTTAAAAGAAAACGGTGTTGGATTTCAGTCGTTTAAAGACCATGTGGTTTTTGAAATGGATGAAGTCCTGAAACCAGATGGCAAACCTTACACGGTTTTTACACCCTATAGCAAAAAATGGCTTCAAAAACTAGATACTAAAGGAATCTCAACATTTAACAGTGAAAAGCATCTGTCGGGGTTTATGAAGATACCTGCCTTAAGCTTGCTGGAACTTGAAACGATGGGTTTCAGGGATTTAAAGATACCTATTCAGCTTTATAGCTTAGATGAGGATGTATTGTTGAATTATGATGGGCAAAGGGATTTTCCTTCGCTGGATAATACATCCAGATTGGGGATTTACCTTCGTTTTGGAATTGTAAGTATTCGCGAAGCAGTGCATAAATGCAGATCTGTTTCTTTAACCTTTTTGAAGCAACTCATTTGGCGCGATTTTTTTATCGCAATTTTGTATCATTTCCCTCACGTAAAAGACAGTGCTTTTAAAAAAGCATACAATTACATCGATTGGTTAAACAATACGGTTGATTTTTATCGCTGGTGTGAAGGGGAAACAGGTTATCCATTGGTAGATGCGGGAATGAGGCAGTTAAATCAAACTGGCTACATGCACAACAGGGTTCGAATGGTTACTGCCAGTTTCCTTTCAAAACATTTATTGGTTGATTGGCGATGGGGGGAAGCGTACTTTGCAGAGAAACTACTCGATTTTGAGCTTGCTTCGAATAACGGAAGTTGGCAATGGGCTGCAGGTTGTGGTTGTGATGCTGCCCCATATTTTCGTATTTTTAACCCCGAAAGTCAACAAAAGAAGTTCGATAAAGACTTTGAGTATATTAAAAAGTGGGTTCCGGAATTCGGGACAGAGAAGTATCCAGAAAAGATTATCGACCATTCTTTCGCGCGCGAAAGGGCGTTGTCGGTTTATAAAAAAGCGTTAAAAGAGCATTATTAAAATGAAAAAGATTTTGTTATATATCGCCGGACCAGGGGCAATTATGCTGGTGGGCGCTTCCTTATTTATCCAGCTATTCACGGTAAATTCAGCCAAAATTGGAATCATAATTGGCCTTGCCATTTTCTTTTTCGTCTTTCTTCCTTTTTACACCATTGAAAATATTAAATCGCAGGATCAGAAAATGAAAAATGGGAAAAAAGAAGATCAATAAGTTTCCGTATCCTATTTGTAAAACAATCTTCCATTTAAAAATATTAATCACACTAAGTTTATGAAAATAAAAAATTATCTGCTTGTATTATGCATTGCTGTTACTATTTCCTGTTCGCATGATAAAAACGTTCTGGTAAATTACAATCATCCTGAAATCCAATATTGGGGCAGGGTAGATACAACAAATGGCGATGGGGCTAATTTATATTGGTCGGGTACATCAATTACCATAAATTTTGAAGGGGAAACAATTCAGGGTATTTTTAAAGATTCTAATGGAGATAATTATTACAATATTTTTGTGGATGGGAACGAACCGTTTATTTTAAGACCGGATACACTTCAACAAAATCTTACTTTGGCATCTGGACTTTCCGATGGCGAACATAGTGTGAAGATTTTTAAAAGAACGGAATTTAATCGTGGAACAACCACTTTCTATGGATTTCAAATTGAAGGGGCAGCAAAGGTACTGCCTAAGCCTGAGCAAAAAAAAAGAAAGATAGAGTTTTACGGAAACTCAATCACTGCTGGTTATGCTGTGGAAGATAGTTCAGGTAAAGATTCGCCAGATAGCACTTTTACCAACAATTATTTGAGTTATTCAGCAATCACGGCACGACATTTCGATGCCCAATACCATTGCATTTGTAAAAGCGGGATTGGGGTTGTACTTAGCTGGTTTCCTTATGAAATGCCGGATATTTATGATCAGCTGGATCCGAACAATGAATCCGATAAATGGGACTTTGCAAAATACACTCCTGATATTGTTGTGGTAAATTTGTTTCAGAACGATTCTTATTTGCTTAATTTCCCGAATGGGCGTGAGTATAAGGCAAATTTTGGCGAAAATGCACCGTCTGATGAATTTATAATTTCTGCTTACCAACAGTTTATATCCGATCTACGGGGGCATTATCCGAAAGCAAAAATTATTTGTGCATTAGGTACTATGGATGCCTCCAAGCCTGGTTCAAAGTGGCCTGAAATTATTGAAAAAGCCTTGGCAAACATTGATGATGAGGATATTTATTCGCATATAATGCCTTATAAGGGGACACCAGGGCATCCGTCAATAAATGAACAGGAAATAATGGCAAAAAGCCTTATTCAGTTCATTGATGATCATATAGACTGGTAGGTTTATTTTTTGCTTAGCAAGGCAAACACGAATTCAAATTCCTTGGTGTTGGAATAGTGGAGTAAATGTTTGAAGTTGCCTTGCTCCTTAATTTCGTATTTGTTTCCGGGGTAACATCCCAATACGCTTTCTTTATTTTCTGGATAAAAGATTAAAAGGACGTTTTTGGGATCTTTCACAAGGTTAAGATGGAATAAATAATTGCAGTTGTAATCCAATGTTTCAATCGGGAAATCCTTCAAATAGATTTTCATATTACCTCCAACTTCACGTCTATGCGATACAATAAGATCAACGTTTTTTTGATCGATTTTCCAATCATTTCTCAGAAAATCTGCAAAAGTGTTATATGGTCGGTTAATGCGGTCTTTGTAGCCAATGTCGCTTGCAAATACAATTCGAACTAAAAAAAATAAGGTGACCAATCCAAAGCCTATATATTGAAAAACAATAAAATGTCTCATCCTTTTCTCGGCTAACTTAGGTATGGCATCAATTTTTCCAAATATATAAAGGGGGGCAAAAATAAATATTGGCAGCAACCAACGAGTGTGCATTTGACCCGCACCTGTGATAATTATAACAAAAATGATTAAAACGGTTGAGATTAATATTGTATTGCCAATGAACATTGTAAAGTCCGATGAGCTTTGCTTAAAAAGGCTTTTAATTTCTCTTCTAATCAAGATTGGCATAAAAACCAGCAAGGGGAGAAGAATGACAATTATTTGTTTTACAAGTTCCAGCAAGCCACTTACTATTTGTTGGAGTTTTCCTTGTACTTCTGTGTTTTTTAAGTCGTTCAATGTTTCTGATGCGGTTTGGTCGAAATGTCCAAATAACCAAAATAAATGTGGTGCAATAATAAGCATACAAACTAATATACTAATTAGGAGCTTCCGATTCAAAATGAATTTACGTAAAGGTTTTTGAAAATACGCAGCCAGAAAAATTGCCAGGGCACTTAAGGTAAAATTATATTTGGATAAAAATCCGATGGCAAGCGCAATGCCGAGGAGCAAATAATTGATGATGTTTGGTTTAATCATTAACCTGGCAACAACCCAAAATAAAAATGCAACCGCAAAAATTACCAGCAATGTGTGCGTATAACCCAAGGATTCAATGGAGAAATGATTCAGTATTGCCAAACTTGCGCTCGAGAAAAAAGCATAAACCTTGTGATTAAAATGCAAAAGTGCTGCTTTATAAATGAAGAAAAAAATAGCGAAGAACAACACATTTTTAAACCATAGACTGCTGATGAAGATGTCGTTGAAAATTTTATTTGTTAGAATAATTAACCAGTTGTAGAGAGGTGGTTGCTGGTTGTATCCAAAGGCAAGTTTTTGGCTCAATAAGACCATCTCGGCTTCATCGTGTTCTAATGCAAACGAGAAAACGGCGCGAATAAAAAATAGTATCCCTACAAATACAATAAGTATCAGGGTGTAGTATTTATTTATCCATTTTTCCATTCTAAATTATTTATCGCAAGCTATGTTTGGAACTAATTTGATGCTCAGCTATAAAGATAAGTATTGAATAGGAAACCAGGGATATTTTTCCGTTTATCAAAAAAAGTTTTTTAAACAATATTGTTCCGGATTTTGCCGCTTTGTTAATAAGTTTTCCATTCCTAAAAGCATTAAATATGTATCTTTGAAACTATTGTTATAGCAGAAAATACATGGATAATTTTATCGTATCAGCAAGGAAATACCGTCCGGATTCATTTAAAACTGTAGTTGCTCAGGATTCAATTACTTCTACTTTAAAAAATGCCATTAAAGGAAATCAATTGGCGCATGCATATTTATTTTGTGGACCCCGGGGAGTGGGAAAAACAACTTGTGCCAGGATTTTTGCAAAAACAATAAATTGTACCAATTTAACAGCCGATAAGGAAGCTTGTAATGCATGCGAATCATGCACATCGTTTAATACAAACAGATCGTTCAATATCCATGAATTGGATGCTGCATCCAATAATTCGGTGGATGATATACGAAATCTTACCGAACAGGTGCGGATTCCGCCTCAGATTGGTAAATACAGCATTTATATTATTGATGAGGTGCATATGTTGTCGCAAGCGGCTTTCAATGCTTTTCTGAAAACACTGGAAGAACCACCTGCGCATGCAATATTTATATTGGCAACCACCGAAAAGCATAAAATTATCCCAACCATTCTTTCCCGTTGCCAGATTTTTGATTTTAACAGGATCAATATTAAAGATATTGTTGGGCATTTGGAGTATGTTGCCAAAAGCGAAGGGGTAAATGCGGAATATGAAGGATTGAATATTATCGCCCAAAAGGCTGATGGGGCAATGAGGGACGCACTTTCTATTTTCGACCAGATTGTTAGCTTCTCGGGAAAAGAAATTACCTATAAAGATGTAATCGGAAACCTTAATGTACTTGATTATGATTATTACTTCCGCTTGATAAACCACATGCTTAAGAACGAAGTGCCGGAAGTATTGTTGATATTCAATGATGTTTTAAATGCAGGATTCGATGGGCATCATTTTATCAACGGATTAAGCAGCCATTTGCGCGAATTGCTTGTTTCAAAAGATCAGGTAACAGTTCAATTGCTTGAAGTTGGCGGAGATATTCAGGAGCAATACAAAAGCCAGGCGCAAGCTTGCGAGCACCAATTTCTGATTGATGCCCTGGGAATTACCAGCGAATGCGATTTACAATACAAAACAAGTCAAAACAAAAGGTTGCTGGTTGAACTGGCATTGATAAGGATTGCTCAACTGAGCCTAAAAAAAAAATAGTTGATGCTTCAAGCGGCATGCTTGAACCGATATTCTCTGCTATAAAAGAACCTGCACCAAAGGCAAGTCCGCAAAAACAAACGCCAACTGAAAAGCCAAGCCCAAGCCCTAATCGGGAAGCCAAAACACCGAATGTAAGTAAGGGTCAACGTAAAAAAGTTAGCAGCAGGTTTTCCAGCCCTTCAGTTATGGATGCCCTGAATGGGAAATTGCCCGGTGAAAAGCAATTGTCTGCTAAAGAACAACATGCACTTTATACAAATACCGAAGAGGAGGAACCTTTTACACAAGAGCAGCTAAATGAAAAATGGAAGGAATTTTTGGAGCAAAAATCTGACCGGCCAATATTAATTGCAACCTTATCGGAAGTTCCAAAATTATCGAAAGATTATAAGCTTAAAGTTAGCATCGAGAATTCCGTTCAGGAAGATGTTGTACGAAATTTTAAGCCTGAGCTGATATCCTTTTTAAGAAAGGAATTGCGAAATTCAAAAATTGACCTGATCACAAAAATTGAAGCAAAAAAGCGGAAACGAATTGTTTATACCGATTCCGAGAAATTTCAGGAAATGCTTAAAAAGAACCCCGAATTGGACGAATTGAAAAACCGTTTCAAGCTTGATTTTGGAGAATAATATCCCTACGGTGCTAAGCGTTTTATGGACCAAACATCTTTATTCAATTCATATAAAAACCTGTCGTGTAATCTGTTCTCACGCCCTTGCCAAAATTCAATTGTCATAGGTTTTACGATGTAACCACCCCAGTTGTCAGGTCTTTTTATCGATTGCGTATTTAATTCATTTTTTAAATCATTAAACTTCGCAACCAGTTCATCACGCGATTTTATTATTTTACTTTGCTGGGAAACAATTGCACCGATCTGGCTTTCGAAAGGCCTTGAAGAAAAGTATTCGTCAGAGGTTTTCGGGTCAAGCTTTTCTGCCAATCCGGTAATTCTTATTTGCCTCTGAAGATCGGACCAGAAAAATAGGAGTGAAACCTTTTTGTTCGATTTAATATCCCTTCCTTTTTGGCTGTTGTAGTTTGTAAAAAAAGAAATCCCTTCTTCCGATATCGATTTGGCAAGAACAATTCTGCTTTTCGGGAATCCATCTTTCCCAACTGTAGAAAGGCTCATTGCTGTGGCTTCAACTATGTTTTGTTGCAATGCTTCTTTCACCCAATTTTGGATTATTATAATTGGGTCCTCTGTTAAATCCTCCTCACGGAGTGTACTTTTTGTATAATCGTTTCTGACTGATTGTAGGTCCATGTCACTTTTTCGTATATAACCAAGCATGCCTGAAAAGGTTTACGCAGGTAGTTAATGGTTTGTTAAATTCTGTTATTTGGTGAACAAATAAATTGCATTGGTGTTTTTCAGTTGTTTGATTTAAAATAACTTAATGTAGTATTTAACTAAATAAATGTGTCATGAAACGAGTATTATTTATTGGATTATTACTTGCATGCCTTTCCGTTTTTGCAAGTCAGGAAGTTGGTAAATTGGAAGTTGGGGACGAAGCTGTTTTAACCGACGTGAAAATGGAAGCTGTTTCCGGAGAAATGATTTCTATTGAAGACGCTGCAAAAGAAAATGGTGTTTTGGTAATGTTCTCCTGCAATGGGTGCCCTTTTGTTTTGGCATGGGAAGACCGTTATAACGGGATTAAAGAATTGGCGGATAAAAACCAGGTTGGTATGATTGTTTTAAATTCGAATTATAATAAAAGGTCGGGTGGCGATTCTTTAGAAGATATGAAAAATCATGCCGGTGAAGCCGGATATACCTTTAATTATGTGTTGGATAAAGAAAGTAAACTGGCCAATGCTTTTGGCGGGCAAACAACTCCCCATGTATTTCTTTTTGATGGAAGCAAAAAATTGGTGTATAAAGGAGCAATTGATGATAATTACAAAAGTGCTGATGGGGTTTCGAAAGCATACCTGAACGATGCACTGAACAATCTTGGAAAAGGGGAAAGTATTGCACTACAGGAAACAAAGCCTGTTGGATGCAGTATTAAAAGGAAAGTGGATTAGTGGAGAAGAATTCCCTGAAATTAAAAACGCCTGATGAATCATCAAGGCGTTTTTTTTGCTAATGATTTTTGTTTTCCCATTTTTTATAGAACTCCTGAAGTTCTTTTTCATGTTTTTGCTTCAACTTTTCCCACTCTTCTTGTTGTTGTTTACTGTTAAACGATGGGCTTTGTTGGTTAAATCCATCAAAAAAATTGTCTGGAAATTGATGGTGTTTAAATCGTTTTTGAAACGAATTCATGATGCTGTCAGGCGCCATCGAGGATCCGTTGAGCTGCTCCATCCATTGCTCCATAAATTCGTGATCAATTCCGAATGGTGAGCTAAAAAACGGATCGTTAAGAGGTGAAGGATAATTGCTTGAATCGTTGAAAAATTCATTGAGTAACTGGTGCATATCCGGCATGTGGTCAAACCCAAAAGAAAACATGTTTCCACCGTTGAAGTTGATCGAAGTGTCCATGCCATTCCATTGATAAACATAGGTTGAATCAAACCTTATTAGGTTCCCGTTTTCATCGTATTCTTTATTGACCGTGATTTGTTCATCGGGAGTGCTGCTTATGGTATCGTTTTGTGCTTGTGAAACAAACGATAATAAGCTGATTGTAAGTGCTGTTAAAACAAATTTTTTCATGGCTATTTGAATTAAAGTTTACACAGCAAATTTAATAAGCAGGAGTGTAAAATAGTTTTAAAAAAACTAAAAAACCACAAAAAAATCCCGACAAAAATTGCCGGGAT
Organism: Prolixibacteraceae bacterium; assembly: GCA_963678235.1. Taxonomy (GTDB): domain Bacteria; phylum Bacteroidota; class Bacteroidia; order Bacteroidales; family Prolixibacteraceae; genus JABMQB01. The sequence continues at coordinate 447,217 of OY782766.1, forward strand.
TCATATACATTGTTTGTATGCTTATTCTTCTTTTATCAATGAATTCGGACCATACCCAACTTCCAACCCTTTTTCGTATTGTGCCATGGCACGCAGGCTCATTCCCACATTCGAGAATCCTCCATCGTGAAAGAGGTTTTGCATGGTAACTTTTTTTGTTAAGTCAGAGAAAAGTGTCAGGCAATAATCTGCACATTCTTCGGCTGTTGCATTTCCCAGGGGTGACATCCGTTCCGAGAAATCGAGCAATTGACCAAGTCCCCGAACTCCGCTTCCGGCAGTGGTAATTGTTGGCGATTGTGAAATGGTATTTACCCTAACATTTCTGTCGCGACCATAAATATAACCGAAGCTTCTTGCAATAGACTCAAGCAGGGCTTTTGCATCGGCCATATCGTTGTATCCATAAAAGGTTCTTTGTGCAGCCACATAACTCAGTGCCACAATCGAACCCCATTCTTTAATGGCGTCCATTTTATAAGCAGTTTGGATTACCTTATGAAACGAAACGGCTGAAATATCTAATGTTTTGCTAAGGAAATTATAGTCAAGATCGGGATATACCCTTTTCTTTCTTACGTTTGGCGACATCCCGATTGAGTGTAATACAAAATCAATTTGTCCGCCAAAAACTTCCATTGCTTTGGAAAACAAGTTTTCTAAATCTTTAACATTTGTTGCATCAGCAGCAACTACTTCTGCATTTAGTTTTGTTGCCAACTCTTTTGTGGTACCCATACGCAGTGCCACTTCCGTATTGGTGAGTAACACTTTTGCCCCCTGGGCTACCGCTTGTTCCGCAACTTTCCAGGCAATTGATTCTGAGTTTAATGCACCAAAAATTATCCCTGTCTTTCCTTCTAATAAATTACTAATCATTTTAACAATAAATTTATTATTACGGGGCAAAGTTAATTTAGTTTAAATAAAAATGAAAGGATCAAGACATAAACATATCTACAGCTAAATATATTTAACTTAAGTTTCGAATAAATTTTTTATAGGGTCGAAAATTTAAATTTGTGGCAATTTAGATTTTTACGATGCAAGAATCATTGAGCCACCCCTGATTGCCATCGGCAAGCCTGACTTCTTTCCAATTGCTTAAACTATCGGTTATTTGAACTTTTAATCCGTCATGAATCAAAAACAGATCTGTTCCGGTTGAGGATGGCGAACTTTTAACCGTAACCCTCGGGCAAAGCACAATTGCATAATCGCGCTGCTCCAATTTCTTTTTTTGTTTATATGAAAACGAATAAGTGAAACCACTGAATATAAAGATTACAATCCCAAGCAAAAATGAGAATCGTTTTAAACCCACCGATTTGCTATATAGGAATAATCCAAACAATATTAAAAACAGGATAAAAGAAACGATACTAATTGTTGCCCAGGTATCGACCGGATAAAGGTTTACAACCGATTCCCTCCATCTAAGGAAAAACGGGGTAGGGAGTTCTTCAATATTATCTACCACATATTGGTTCACGATTCGTAAATTAAATGCAATATCTTCATCATGCGGGTCGAGAAGCAATGCCCGTTCGTAGTACAGAATTGCGTGTACGGCATCGTTGCTCTTGTAAAAAGCATTTCCCAGGTTAAAATACAGTTCGGCAGACTCATTTCCCTGGCTGACAAGTTGCAGGTAAAGGTCAACCGCTTCTTCGTATTTTTCTGAAACGTATAATTGGTTTGCCTGGTCAAGTATATTTTCCGGTGACTCTTGTGCGAAACCAGTAAATCCGATGAATAATAATATGTATAGAAATATATTTTTCATAACCCAATTACCTTTTTATTTGTTTTTCCATCCTGCTTATGACAGATTCAGCCTGCTTATAGAACTCGTGGCGGGCTTCATTTCCGCTATTTGGAGAGAACCTGGCAAATTCGCACTGCTCAATAATATCCACAAATTCGTCGATGAGGCTTTGTTCAACACTTCTTTTAAGAAGCTGGGCACTTGCCGATTCTTTGCTAAGGTCGGCAACCGGAATCCCTAATTTGTCACTCAGGTAGCCCCAAAATGATTTAAGGATGGAATCATAAAATTCCTCGTTTTTATTGTTTTTCATGAACCCTGCAGCTTCTTTTAACCTTTTCACTGCCACACGGTTCGCTTTTTTATTTCTTACGAGTGCAATGTTAGCATTCTCTTTCACTTTTTTCCTGTAAATAAGGAAGAGTAAAAGGAAAAGTAAAGAACTTCCACCATAAAAGGAATAGAAACCAATTGAGCCAAAGAATGTTATATCTTTTTGACGAAGTTTGGCGTTGTTTTGTTTGATAAAACGAATATCCTGACCGATTAATTGAACATCTTCTTTTCGCAGTGAACTCACCACTGTGGTTGATTGCTCATCGGTGCCTTTCTCCACATGCAATTCAAATTCCTGTGTTGTTTTGGTCACATATTTTTGAGACGCAGGATCGAAATAAACAAAGCGGATTGGAGGAATGGTGTAATCTCCTTCGTAACGTGGTTGGAAAAGGTATTCAATGGTTTTTGAACCCGACATTCCATTATCGTTTGAACGGATATTTTCCGTTGATTTTGGGTCATATACTTCAAAATCGGGCGGTAGGGTAATCTCCGGATTTCGAATAAGCCTTAAATTTCCGTTACCATTGATCGTAACTTTTAAATTTACCGCATCGTTTGCCGAAATATTTTGCTCGCTGAGTTGGGCACTAATAGTAAAATTACCAACACCTCCGTAAAAATTAGCAGGTGCCGCAGGCAGGTCTTTTACGTTAACCGTAACAGCAGGACTGGTTACAGTGGCCTTCACTGTTCGTGCATTATCGAAGAAATCGTCGAAGAAACTCCTTGCCCTGACTTGCTGTCTTACCAGGCAAGAAATATCAAATGGTTTGATGGTGATGGTTCCGTTTTGTTGCGGGAAAAGGATTGTTTTTTTGAGGATTCCGGACTGATAAATTTTATCGTTATAAACTTCGCGCTGCAAATTTATTTGTTGCGGGATATCAATATCCTGGGTATAAAAACCCTCATAGGAAGGAAGGTTAATTTCTTCGAAGCCTGAGAGTGGCAAACCCGGTGCGGTATAAAGTTTTACAGTTGCAATTATTTGTTCGCCCCTGTAAACATTTCTTTTGCTAAGGATTACGCGGACAAATAAATCATCCTTGCTTATGTTCCCTGAAGTATTTCCGGACGATGATTGTTGCCTTTGTTGCGATTGTGCATTGGCATTTCCTTTTACAACCTGAATACGTAATGAATTTGATTCAACAACTTTTCGATCAACCTCGATGGATGCTGGCCTAATTTCAAATGTTCCCTCTGCTTTTGCCCTTAAAATATATGTATATGAATAGGTTGTACTTTGGCTGGTCCTTCCGTTAATACTCTGGAAACTTTGTTGGGTTGAGGTGCTTGGACCCATCAACAAATCGAAATTGCTTAGATCGGGCAAGTGGATTTTGTTTCCTTTTTTATTTAACGAAAGTGTTAGCCTGAATTGCTGCCCAACAGCGACCGCATTTGGTGCCGTCATTGTAAATTGGACATCATCTTGTGCACTAGCACTAAATACCGTAATAAATAAGAAAAAATATAGGATAAATCTCTTTAACATATTCTCGTTTGAATTTTATCGTTCAAATTTACAAAATACTCTTAACTACCAGTCTTTTTCAACCTTTGTCTTTTTAGCTTTTGCTGCAATTGCTTTTTTTACCTTGTCCTGAATTTTACTTTCATCGTTTTGTAAAGCCTGTAACAATTGCTCCGCATTTTCTTTCGAAATTTTATTTTGCTGTTGCTGTTTTTGTTGGTCTTTCTGGTCTTGTTGTTTTTGTTGATCCTTATTTTGCTGGTCTTTGTTTTGATCCTGGTTTTTATTCTGTTGATCTTTATTCTGATCCTGGTTTTGTTGATCCTTATTTTGGTCTTTATCCTGTTTTTTATCCTGATCCTTGTTCTGGTCCTGGTTTTGTTGCTGCTGTTGCTGTTGTTGTTCCTGTTTTTTCTTCAGCAGTTGTGCATAAGCCAGATTATATTTTGTTTCCATATCGGTAGGATTGAGCCGTAATGCCTTTTTGTATGATTCAATGCTTTCGTCAAATTTTTGCTGCATCAATTCACTATTTCCTTTATTATGATATGCCCTTGCTTTTTCAACTGGCACTTCCATTTGCTCGGCAAGCCTGTCGAAATTCTCAACCGATTCTTCAAATTTCCGTTGTTTATAGATTGCATCAGAAAGGTTAAAATCCCATTTAAGGTCGTTGGGCTTTTTTTCCAGGGCTTTTCTGTATTCTGTTTCAGCCTGGATGTATTTAGCTGTATCAATTTTTGATGTATCCCTTACAGCATCCATGAAGAGTTTATTTCCTTCCCTCACAAATTTGCGTTCATTTTGAGCCTGAACGCCAATTCCTATAAATATCAATATGATAACAATAAGCTTCTTCATCATCTATTATTTAGTAGTTCCGAACAGTTTAAAATCTTTTAAGTACTTATTTTTTCTATCCAGAATAATAAATTCAAATAATAATAACAATAAACCAATGGCAAAAAAGTATTGGAACTGGTCGTCATATTCAGAATATACCCTCGATTCCAATTCTGTTTTTTCCATTTTTCCAATTTCGTCAAACAGGGCATTTAAGCCAACTTGCGCATTGTTTGCCCTCACGTAAATACCTCCACCTGCTGCACTTATTTGCTCCAGCATAGGCTCATTAAGTTTGGTGACCACCGGTTTCCCATCTTTATCTTTTCGATAGTCTTTTTGACCATTCCTGTATACAGGGATTGGCGTTCCTTGCGGCAGACCCATGCCAATGGTATGGATCACGATTCCCTGCTCATTTGCCTCTGTTGCTACCGAAACGGCGTCATCTTCGTGGTTTTCACCATCGGTAATAACAATAATTGCTTTGTTGGCTTCGCTATTTGGTGCAAACGAGTGTAATCCAAGATCAATAGCCGAGCCAATTGCTGTACCTTGTTTAGGAACAATGTCGGTGTTAACTGCAGCAAGGAATAATTTTGCCGAATTATAATCGGTTGTTATCGGAAGCTGGGTATAAGCATCACCGGCAAAAACAATTAAGCCAATTTTATCGTCTTTCAGCCGATCAATTAACCTGGAGATTGCCCTTTTTGCCCTTGCTAAACGGTTTGGCTGGATATCTTCCGCCAACATACTATTGGATACATCCAATGCAATAATCAATTCAACTCCTTTACGCTTTTCTGTTTTTAATTTCGATCCGAATTGTGGTCTTGCAATTCCAACAATAAAGAAAACAAGTGCCAGCATTAATATGGCAAATTTGATGGCAGGCCTGCTATTCGATGAATAAGGCATCAAATACGAGATTATTTCTTCCTTTCCGAATTTATTGAGTGCCCTTTTTCGTGCAACTCTGGAAAGGACATAAAATAATATAAGTATTGGAACTATTACGAGTCCCCAAAAATATTCTGGATTTGCGAATCTAAACATCTTCCAACTTCTTTAAGGAATATTTTTAAAAATAGTTGTCTTTAAAATAAGGCTCAAAATAAGCAGCGTAATACCCGCTACGGCAAATGGCAAAAACTCTTCCGATTTTCTGCTAAACTCCCGCACTTCAATTTTAGATTTTTCTAAAGCATCAATCTCTTTGTAAATTTGCTCCAGTTTTTCATTATCGGTAGCCCTAAAATATTTTCCATCAGTTATCCTCGATATTTCCTGTAATGTTTCTTCATCAATCTTGACTTCCACATCACGTATTTGCGGACCGTAGGCAGTTTGAAAAGGGTAGGGAGCTGTTCCAATGGTACCTACTCCAACTGTATAAACACGTATGCCATAGGTTTTTGCAATTTCGGCTGCTGTAACTGGTGCAACTTCGCCGCGGTTGTTTTCACCATCGGTTAAAAGTATTACCACCCGGCTTACAGCATCGCTGTCTTTTATTCGGGCCACCGATGTTGCCAATCCATTGCCAATGGCGGTTCCATCCTCAATCATCCCGCTTTCAATATCCTTAAAAAGGTTAAGCAGAACAGCCCTGTCGGTTGTTAAGGGGCATTGCGTAAATGCTTCTCCTGCAAAAACCACCAAACCAATCCGATCGTATTCGCGGCCTGAAATGAAATCCATTGCAACGTTTTTTGCTGCTTCCAATCGGTCGGGCGAGAAATCCATTGCAAGCATACTGCTTGAAATATCAAGGGCAATTACTATGTCAATACCTTCGGTGGTAACATTTTCCCAACTTCGTGACGATTGTGGTCTTGCCAAGACAACCACAAACAAGGCAATTGCTACTAATTGAAGCACTAAAACCAAATGCCTTAAGTAGTGTTTAAGCGTTCTTGGCATTTTTGCGAGCGATGCGGTTGATGAAACCTGAATGCTTGCTGTATTTTTCTTTTGCCTGAAAATATACCATATTACTATTGGTATGATTACCAAAAGCAGGTAAAATAATTCAGGGTTTTTATATGTCAATCCATCAAACATTTTATTCTTCTATTTTTTTTATGTCCTCGTTACTACCAGATTTTTCTTTTTGTTCCGGTTTTTCTTCTTTTACAACTTCCACTTTGGTGTCGTTAATAAATATAAATGCATCATCGAGTGTGGCAGTGTTGTCATCGGCCATTGGTTTGTATTTTGCAAATTTGACCATATCTGCCAGTTTCAGAATGCCGGATAGTTTATTGAAATCCCTGTCGGACAATAGTTCTTTTTGATTTTTAAACTCGGCAATTGTTTCGTCAGATGTTTGTTCCATTGCCGGAATTTGGAAGCGGTCTACAATATAAACCCTTAATGCTTCCGTTACTTCACTATAGTAAAGTTTGATTTTATCTTTTTGCCAGATTTTTTCTTCTTTTATGCGGTTCAATTCCCTAAGTGCGACAATATGTGCAGGCTCTTTTGGTTTTGCCGGCTTTGCGAATATTGGTTGATTTTTCTTTTTCCTTTTAATAGAATATAGAATAAAGAACAATATTGCACCTGCTAAAATCACCCCCAAAATGTACGGTGTAACCTCTTTCAGTGAAAGTGGTGCATCGTATGGCATTTTGATGTCGGTTGGTCCCATGGTCGTATCAATCGGCATGCTATAAACCTGCAGGGTAACACCATTGGACGGGATTGAATCGTTAATGCCATCAACTTCAATGTTAAACCAATAGGGCGGAATTCGGTATGCCCCGCTGTCGAAACATGTAATGGTGAAGCTTTGGATTAATTTTTCGAAATCATCATTCTCCCCTTCAAATGTATCAATCTTCGAACGGTCAAGTACTTCAATATATCCTACAATTGTATCAGGAACCATTGGGAAGCGGACCGGAATATGTTTTGGTTTATCTAACTGAAGAAATAGTTTTACCTGATCGCCAAGTAGAATTTGTGCTGAATCGAGGCTGGCAGTGGCTTTCACCCTTTGTGCACCTGATTTTTGAACAAATCCCGTTACAATTAAAAGGACAAATAGTATTTTAAGTATGTTCTTCATATTTACTTCAATCCTCTTTTTTTGAACAAGGTCATTAATGCTTTCACATAATCCTCGTTAGTATTTACTTCAACATTATCAACACCACATTTCGTGAACATTGCATTGAGCCTGTATTCATGCTCATCCCACCATTGTTTATAAGCATTCCTGGTTTTTCTGCTGTTGCTGTCAACCCAAATATAATTGCCAGTTTCGGCGTCTTTGAGTTTAAGCATTCCTATTGGTGGAATTTCTTTTTCACGGTCATCGTAAATCCGGAGTGCAACCATATCATGCTTGTTGTTTGCAATCGATAATGCTTGTTGTAGCTCAGGATTATTATCCATAAAATCGGAAATAACAAAAGCGGTGCAACGTTTTTTAATTGCATTTGTGAGATACCGGATCGCTTCCGTAATATTGGTGCCTTTATTTTCCGGTGTGAAATCAATTAATTCCCGAATGATTCGAAGAATATGGCTTCTCCCTTTTTTAGGTGGGATAAATTTCTCGATGCTTTCAGAGAAGAAAATAACCCCGATTTTATCGTTGTTTTGAATGGCAGAGAAAGACAATACGGCAGAAAGCTCGGTAATGATGTTTTTCTTGAGTTTTTCGAACGATCCGAAATCCCTCGATCCACTCACATCAATAAGGAGCATTACTGTTAATTCCCGTTCTTCCTCAAATATTTTGATGTAAGGGTGTCCGTACCGTGCAGTAACATTCCAGTCAATATTCCTAACATCGTCACCAAATTGGTATTCCCTTACTTCTGAAAATGCCATACCCCTTCCTTTAAAAGCACTGTGGTATTCCCCTGCAAAAATATTCCGGGATATCCCACGTGTTTTAATCTCAATCTGGCGTACTTTTTTTAATAGTTCACTGGTTTCCACGTTGTCTCAAAGTCTTAATGATCGAATAAAAACTTACAATTGAATTCTATAATATGTCCTTGTATTAAGGTACTTCAACTGTATTTAATATATCCGCAATTATTTCTTCGGAAGTAATATTGTTTGCTTCTGCTTCGTAACTTAATCCAATCCTGTGGCGCATCACATCTGGACATACTGCCCTGACATCTTCTGGAATCACATATCCTCTACGTTTAATAAAAGCATAAGCTTTTGAGGCTAATGCAAGGTTGATGCTCGCACGTGGCGACCCACCAAACGAAATCATATCCTTGTATTTCTCCAACTTATAATCGGCTGGTTCCCTGGTCGCAAATACGATGTCAACAATATATTTTTGAATTTTTTCATCCATATAAACATCCTTCACCACGTTACGCGCATTCACAATATCTTTTGGCGAAAGAATTGCCTGTGTTTTAGGATATTCCTGAAGGAGGCTTTGTTGGATAATGATTTTTTCTTCCTCTTTTTTAGGGTAGTTAATTACCACCTTTAGCATAAACCTGTCCACTTGTGCTTCAGGTAAAGGGTAAGTTCCTTCCTGTTCGATTGGGTTTTGCGTTGCCATTACAAGAAATGGTTCTTCTAAATTGAAGGTTTCTTCCCCAATAGTTATTTGTCGTTCCTGCATTGCTTCCAGTAGTGCAGATTGAACTTTAGCGGGTGCCCTGTTAATCTCGTCAGCCAGTACAAAATTTGCAAAGATCGGTCCTTTTTTTACCGAGAACTCTTCTTTTTTCTGGCTGTAGATCATTGTCCCGATAACGTCTGCCGGAAGCAAATCAGGCGTAAACTGTATGCGCGAAAACTTCGCCTTAATGGTATGCGCCAATGAGTTAATTGCCAATGTTTTTGCCAATCCCGGTACACCTTCCAAAAGTATGTGCCCATTGGATAACATTCCAATTAATAGGCTTTCAACCAAGTGTTTTTGACCCACGATAACTTTGTTCATTTCCATGTTGATCATGTCAACGAACTTACTTTCCTTTTCAATTCTTTCGTTTAATTCTTTGATATCAACTGCCTGATCCATTTGGATATATTTTATAATTTTTTATGTTTTTTTTCGAAAGCACGAAAATAATGCATTACGAATAGAATAACGGGTTTTTTGTGTTAAAATTTATTAAGTGCTTTTTGTTTGCGACAGAAATATAGGGCAAAGAAGTGCTTTGCCCTAATCTGTTTATCAGTTAATTTTAATTTCTTTCGGAGGCTTTGGTTTAACCTCTTCTTTTTTCGGTAAATGAATCCGCAAAATACCATCGGCATATTTTGCATTAATCTTATCCCGATCAACTATATTTTCGGGGATAGTAAACGACCTTTTGAAGGATTGGTAACTAAATTCCTTCCTGCTGTAATTTCCTGATTTTTCATCTTTCTCTTCTTTCTTTTCCGATGAAATTTGCAGCAAATCGTTGTTCAAATCAATTTTGAAGTCTTTCTTTTCCATTCCCGGTGCAGCAACTTCAATATCAAATGCTTCTTCATTTTCTATAACATTAACAGCCGGTAAGGTTGTCTCTGTACTTGAAAAATTACTGTTAGAAAAATCCATCAGTGAATTCCCAAAGAAATTATCAAAAAGACTTGGGAAAGATGGATAGAAATTGTTGGATCTTTTTACAATTGTCATGATTTTTCCCTCCTTAATTTTAATGTTAATACTATATTATCTTCAATAATCGCAAATCACACGATCGCTGAAACCTATCCAAATAAAATACCAAAATGTTTTTGGGGACTGCATAGTTTTATTAGGTAAGTTGCAGTAAAACAATTAGATATGTTTGTGAATATTTGTGCTTCTTAAAATGGTAAAAATGTCAAATTGACTTTTTTTGTGAAAAAATGACACCGAAAAATTGTCAATATTTAGATGGAGAATGGCTAAACAAAAGGATTGTTGCCAATATCAAACTGCAAATGAGGCTTGTGCAATTAATATCAACGAAAAAGGTTTATTTTATCTTAACCAATTGGGAAGAATTAAATTATAATTCTCATTTTTATGGTGAATTTAAATGTGATTGATTTGCAACGGTATTTCATACAATTAAGTTACAAAGGAACTAATTACCATGGTTGGCAGGTTCAGCCAAATGCAGTTACTGTGCAGGAAGTTTTGGAAAAAGGTTTGTCGGTTATATTAAGGGAAAACATTGCCCTTGTTGGTGCCGGAAGGACGGACACAGGTGTGCATGCAAGTTTTTTTGTAGCGCATTTTGATTCTATAAACGATAACCTGGATCAATCTGACTTTGCCTATAAACTTAACAGCTATTTCCCAAAGGATATTGCAATTCAGAAAATCTGGAAGGTGCCTGATGATGCCCATGCCAGGTTTGATGCCGTTTCGCGAACCTATGAGTACTATATAACCCGAAAAAAGAATCCATTCATTGATGAAACATCATACAAATATCTCAAAGAATTGGATATTGATGCAATGAATGAAGCAGCAGAGGCTCTTCAGAATTACAAAGATTTTACCAGCTTTAGCAAGTTGCACACTGATGTGAAAACAAATATTTGCACAATAAGTTACGCCAAGTGGGAAGAGAAGGATGATCTCTTGGTTTTTACTATTAAAGCCGACCGGTTTCTGAGAAATATGGTGCGGGCAATTGTTGGGACTTTGCTTGAAGTGGGTAAAAAACAAATCACATTAGAAGAATTCAAATCTATTATCGAAGAAAAAAACCGTTGTGCTGCCGGAGCATCTGCCCCAGCCGAAGGATTATTTTTATCCAATATCGATTATCCAGCTTATTAAAAAAGGGATTTTTCCACAAAAAAATATTTCTTTTTATTACGGTTTTTGTTTATTTTCAACATATACTTAAAATAAGCTAACTATGAGGGTTATATTTTTTATAATCTTTTATTGCTTCACATTAAATTTGTATTCATTTGAAATAAAAACGAGTGGAATACCAAGCATTCATAATTACAAACGCCTCGATTATGATGCAGGAAATCAAAATTGGGGAATAACTCAAACCGAAAATCATCACCTGTACTTTGCTAATAATAGTGGGTTGTTAGAATTTGATGGCACTCACTGGGAACTCTATGCAGTTCCAAACGGAACTGTTATTAGAGCAGTAATGGCAGAAGGGAATCGAGTTTACGTGGGGGCGTTCGCTGAATTTGGATATTTTGAATATAATTCGGAAGGGGAATTTATTTATCATTCCTTATCAAAGAACCTGAATAAATCGGAACAAGATTTTGACCATATATGGAATATACATAAAACGCCGGGTGGAATCATATTCCAGTCCTTTTATGGTATTTTTAATTACAACGGAGATACAATTAAAGTTACAAAACCAAAATCAAAATTCCATTTTTCATATAATGTCAATGGAATTATATATGTATATGATGAACTTAATGGATTAATGGTTTTTAATAATAACCAGCTTCAATATCTTTCGGATGGGGATTTTTTCAAAGGCACTGAGATTTGGAGTTTGTTGCCGATCAGTGATGGGGAGTTTATGGTTGGCACGGCATTTAAAGGATTTTATAAATACGATGGATTATCTTTTTCGCCTTGGGAGGCTGAAGTAAATGATATTTTAAAAAGAGACCAATTGTATTGTGGTACTTTACTGGGTGAAAACTACTACGCTTTTGGCACTGTTCAGAATGGTTTACTGATAAGCGATAAGGAAGGCAGGGTATTAAACCAAATTAACAGAGATAAAGGATTACAGAACAATACAATTCTTAGTCAGTTTAACGACCGTGAAGGGAATTTGTGGCTTGGGCTTGACAATGGTATTGACCTTTTGGAAATAAATTCCCCTATTAGCTTTTTTCAGGAGTATTACGATATAGGTACTGGATATGATGCAATTCGTATCGGAGAAGATTTGTATTTAGGTACAAACCAAGGGCTCTTTACTGCAAAATGGGATGATTTTCTAGATTACAAAAGTTCATCTAAAATATTTACTCCGGTTTACAATACACGCGGGCAAGTGTGGAAGCTTGATAATATTGATGGCGAGTTATTTTGCTGCCATAACAATGGATTGTTTCTTGTTTCAGGAATAAATTCCAGTCAAATAGCAAATAATGACGGATGTTGGTGTGTTAGGAAAGTACCAGAAAATCCTGATTATATGATTGCTGGTAATTATGGAGGTTTATCATTGTTGAGAAAAACAAATGGGACATGGAAATTTGTACAAAAAATTAGTGGTTTTAAAGAGTCTTCCAGAATGATTGAATTTGATCATAAAGGAAGGCTATGGGTTTCACATGGTTTTATAGGTGTTTTTAAAATAAAACTAAACAATACTCTTGAGGAAGTAGAAGAAGTTGTTCTATATGGAAAAGAACAGGGGTTTCCTTCAAACCTTAGCATCAATGTATTTAAAATAGACGATGAAATTGTTTTTACAACCGAAAACGGGATTTTTAAATATGATGAAAACAATGACCGATTTGTGCCATATTCTGAGTTGAACGAAAAATTACAAAACCAGTTGCAAATTAGTTATCTAAAACTTGATAATGAAAATAATATCTGGTATTCACGAGACAATAAATTTGGCGTGTTGAGGCAGCTCGAAGATGGTAATTATAGCAATATTACTGCTCCATTTGCAAAAATCAATGGATTAGCTATACAAGGATTTGAATCTGTTTCGGAAATTGACAAGTCAAATATACTATTTGGAATCGAAGATGGGTTTGCCCATTATTCCGTAAACTTTGAAAAAGACTATGGCAAAAAGTTTTTAGCACATATAAAAACCATGGGAACCTCGCGTGAAGGCTTTATCGTTAACGGAGAAAAATATGCGATTGATAAAAACTACCTTCCTGAAATAAAAAATAGGTATAATGATGTATGGTTTGAATTTTCCTCTACTTATTTTGAAGGTGCCGAGCATTCATTGTTTTCTTATAAATTAGAGGGTTATGATCTTGAATGGTCAAATTGGTTGCCAACAACTTATAAAGAATATACCAACCTTCCAGGAGGAGAATATACATTTAAGGTAAAGGCAAAAAATACTTTTGGTTTTGAAAGTGAGCCTTCCATGGTAAGTTTTATTATTCTTTCACCCTGGTATAAAACAAACGTGGCATTTATGTGCTATGCCATGCTAATAATGTTACTACTTCTTCTAACATATTGGTATTACAAAAGAAGTATCGAAAAATCGAAACAAAAAGAAAAAGAACGCCAACAAGCTAAGTTTAAGGATCGCGAGAACGAATTAAAACAGGCGGCTTTGCTTGCCGAAAAGGAGACCATTAGGCACAGAAACGAGAAATTGAGGGCTACCATGAAGTTTAGAGAAAAAGAATTGGCAAATTCCACGATGGGCATCATTCAAAAAAATAAGTTCATGGCGCTGGTAAAATCCGATCTTCAAAAAATAAATATGGATACCTCAAATCCATCTGTAAAATCGCGTATTAAAACTTTAGTAAAACGAATCGATAAAGACATTGATAACGAAAAACAATGGAAAGTATTTGAAGTCCACTTTGAACAGGTTCACGAGGAATTTCTAAAAAGGCTTCAGCAAAGCTATCCGAACCTAGGACCAAAAGATTTGAAGCTCTGTGCATATATTAGAATGAATATGTCGAGCAAAGAAATCGCAAGTTTGATGAATATTTCAGTCAGGGGAGTCGAAATAAGCCGATATCGACTTCGCAAAAAAATGGAACTTAATCGATCTGCAAATCTGTCAGAATTATTAATGAAAATCTAATTATTTTACAAATTTTAGGCTAAACATTTTAGTTATCAAAGCGTTTACTAATTGAATAAATTTGTTTAAAATTCCAATAAATTGAAATTATGTATGCTGGAGAGCATATATATTCATCCTTCCCTTTAAAATTGTGAATGGTTTGTAAAGAACCAAATTTGATTTTTAATATGTTGATATATAGTCCATTGTAATTTATGTGATGTATTTTTGATGTGTTTTTTTTAGTTGTTGTTGAGTTTTTGTCGAAGCTGTTTTTTATGAAATGCTGATAGCCTTATCGAAATTTGTAAGGAATTGTAAAACGAAATTATTTCTAAACTTTTAAAGAATTGTATTGATGAAAAGAATTCTAACTTTACTTACGATGAGTATTTGGTCTTTAGCCCTAATGGCTCAAGATCTGGCTGTCAGTGGTGTAGTTACTTCAGCCGATGATGGACAATCGTTGCCCGGAGTAACCGTGGTAGTGAAGGGCACGACCAACGGAACTATTACCAATATTGATGGTAGGTTTCAACTCACCGCGCCCGCAGATGCTATTTTGCAGTTTTCATTTATCGGAATGAAATCACAAGAAATTGCAGTAAATGGCCGTAATGGTTTTAACGTAGTCATGGAAATTGAAACAACCGGATTAGATGAGGTTGTGGTAATTGGTTATGGAACACAGAAAAAAGAAGATGTTACCGGGGCTGTTTCCATGGTAAATGCCGAAACCATCGAAAACCTTAAACCTGTAAAAGTTGAACAAGCATTGCAGGGTACGATGACCGGTGTAAATGTTACAACACAATCTGGAGCACCGGGAGCAGGATTGGATATTCGTATCCGTGGTATCTCAACCAATGGCGATGCATCTCCGGTTGCAATAATCGATGGTTATCAGGGTGATTTAAATACATTAAACCCAAACGACATTGAAACAATTACTGTTCTTAAAGATGCGCAGGCAGCAATTTATGGAACCGTAGGTGCAAACGGGATTATCCTGGTAACAACGAAGTCTGGAAAGAAAAACAGCAAAACAAAAGTAAGTATTAATAGCTCGATTGGAATTCAGGAAACAACCAGAAAACTTCCGGTTTTAAACGCTACTGAGTATGCTGTTCTTTTGAACGAAAGTTATGCTGTAAGTGGTAAAGAATTACCTTATACCAATATTTCAAGCCTTGGAAAAGGAACCAATTGGCAAAATGAACTCTTTGAAACGGCCCCAATCTTTAGCAATGATATAAGTATAACAGGTGGTTCAGAAAATATGGTGTATGCATTAAGTGCCTCTGACCTTAATCAGGAAGGTATTATTGGTGGCGACAAGTCTGGTTTCCACAGAAATACAGCAAAAATTAGCTTGGGGGCTGATTTGTCTGAATGGATCAAGTTCAAATCTTCATTGATATTTACAAACATTGATCGACAATCGTTTAACGATTTTGGTTTAGCATCCGTATTGTTTAATGCGCTAAATATGCCTTCAACAATTCCGGTGTATGACACAAATGGTGACTTTTTTCTGGCACCCGGAAACCTGGGTATTGAAATTATTAACCCATTGGCTCAAATAGCTAATACGCACAACGCTTATAACCTTAAAAAATGGAATGGAAATTTTGGCCTTGATTTTGAAATCACACCAAAAATAAAGGCAACAACCCGGATCGGATTTAATACCGCAAATAGCAGGTCAAAAAGTTTTGCGAAAATAATTGATTACGGAGGAAAAGTATTTGATGTTAGTAGAAGCAGTGTAACTCAGGATGCTCAAAATTTCAACGATTACACTTTTGATGCATTTGTTACATATAGCAATACCTTTAACGAAGCTCATAACGTAACGGCAACCTTAGGAACAACAGTTTTTAAAACCTGGGGGAACGCATTAAACGGAACAGGTTACGATGTGCCTAACAATTCATGGGACTTTGCTGATATTGGTTTAGCAAATGGAATTCCAAATTCTAAATCGGTTGGTTCATGGACTTATGATCAACGGCGACTTTCATATTTCACCAGGTTGCAATATGATTATGAAGGAAGATACCTTCTTTCGGCGATGCTACGACGCGATGCTTCGACAAAATTTGGACCTGATAACACGGTGGCTTATTTCCCATCGGCAACATTGGGATGGAATATCTCAAAGGAGGGGTTTATGGCAGATAAGAAAAATGTTGATCTGTTAAAACTTAGGTTGAGCTATGGTATTTTAGGATCTGATAAAATCTCAGATTATCAATATATCTCACAACTTGGAGGTGAAGCTACCTATGTGTTCGACGGAATATTAGTAAATGGAACAGCGGTAGGGGCAAGCCCGAATCCAGCAATTAAATGGGAGCAATCTGAACAGTTTGATGTTGGGGCCGATTTGAAACTCTTTAATAACCGCCTTGATGTAAATGCAGATTATTTTATTAAAACTACCAAAAACCTATTGATTGGTAATATTCCAGTCTCAGGTATTTTAGGGGTGGCAGCTCCTGGTGCAGCTGGACCAACAGTAAATGCCGGAACTGTTCGAAATAGTGGTTTTGAGTTTGCTATAGGTACACGCGGAAGTATAACTGACGAATTAACCTTCGATGTAAATTACAACTTCACTACACTTAAAAACGAAGTATTAGAAGTCAACAACGGTTCTGGTTTTGTTGAAGGTGGTAGCTTTGGTGTTGGTCAACCAGCACCGGCACGCATGGAAGTTGGTTTGCCTATCGGATATTTCTATGGGTATAAAACCGATGGATTGTTCCAAAATCAGGCAGAAGTTGATGCGCATCCTTCTCAATCTGCTTTGGGAGCTGAGGCTGCACCCGGTGATATCCGTTTTGTGGATGTTAATAAAGATGGTAAACTGGATAGTGATGACCGTACCAACATTGGGAATCCAATTCCAGCAGTCACAATGGGCTTAAATATTTCTTTAAATTATAAAGGTTTTGATTTTATTGCCTATGCTTTTGCATCAATTGGTAACGAAATGGTTCGTAACTATGAAAGAACGCAACCAAATGCGAATAAATTGAGCTATAACCTTGATCGCTGGACAGGTTCGGGAACAAGCAACAGTGTTCCGCGTTTGACTACCGCAGCAACTTCAAATACAATATTTTCAGATTTTTATGTTGAAGATGCGTCCTTCCTGAGATTGCAAAATATTCAATTAGGATATACCATCCCTTCAAATATTACTGAAAAAATTAAGATAGGATCTTTAAGGATATACTCAAGTGTTAGTAACCTTTTCACTCTTACAAATTATACAGGTTACGATCCGGCAGCATCAAGTGGTGCCCCTATTGGAGGTGGTTTTGATTCAGGATTTTATCCTGCAGCAAGAACCTATACATTCGGATTAAATCTAAACTTCTAATAATAAGGAAAATGAAAAATAGAATACTTAAAAAAATAACGATAACGCTTTTTGCAATACTATCAATAGGGGTGTTTTCATGTTCCGATAGTTATGTGGAAATATCGCCTGAATATTCCATCGATTCTGAAAACTATTTCAATTCGGTCGATGATTATTACAATGCCCTGGTTTCAGCATATGATATGTTACAGTCAACCTATGCAAACGTCATAGTTGGGGAATTTGCTTCGGATAATACTTTATGCGGAGGTGAAAACCCTACTGATGTAATCGGATGGCAGCAGATCGATGACATGATACACACGCCCACAAACAGCAACCTCAGGGATATTTGGAACTGGATGTTTGCGGGGGTTCAACGTACCAATTATTTTATGGAGTTTAAAGATAAAATTGATTTTAGTGAGAAAGAAGAAATGATTGGTGAAATAAGGTTCCTGAGGGCATATTACCATTTTGAGTTGGTAAAATGGTTTGGCCCAATACCTCTAAAAATTGATGAGCGCTTTAAATTAGGTGATGAAACAACCATTCCACGTTCCTCGGTTGCCGATGTTTATGCACAAATTGAAACCGACCTGCTTGCTGCAATCGAAGCATTGAAAGTAACCCCGGCACAAACCGGAAGGGTAACAAAAGGAGCAGCGCAGGCTTTGCTTGGAAAAGCTTATTTGTATCAGGAAAAATTTTCGGAAGCCGCTGCAATTCTTGAACAAGTTATTACAAGCGGGAATTATGATTTAGCTAGCGATTTCGATGCCATGTTTGAAGATGAAGGTGAAAACAACATCGAATCAGTTTTTGAAGTGCAATACACCGACGTTGAAGGAGCTGGTTTTGGTTGCTTACAATGTAGCGAAGGAAATGTGGCTGTTGGGTTCAGCGGGGTAAGAGGTTATACTGGTCCACACTTCACTCCGGGGTTTAGCTTCAATGTTCCGACCCAGGAAGCGGTTGACCAGTTTGAACCTGGAGACCTTAGAAAAGACGTCACAATCCTTGACATTGAAGCCTGGGCAGCAGAAACAGGGGCAGAATATACCACTGGTAATGAGCATACAGGGTATTTTAATAGAAAATATTTACCGCGAAAAAGGAGTGATGATGCACAGGGAGATTTGAACCTGACCAATCCTAACAATTACCGGGCAATTCGTTATGCCGATGTATTGCTTATGGCTGCTGAGGCTAATAACCGTGGTGGGATATCAGATGCCAAAGCTCAGGAGTACGTTTCAATGGTACGTGAAAGGGCGTTTGGAGACGAAAACCATGCAATTACTCTAACCGGACAGGCACTAACCGATGCCATATATCATGAGCGAAGGGTTGAATTGATGGGCGAAGGACACCATTTCTTCGATTTAGTAAGAACAGGTAGGGCGGCAAACGAAATTGATGGATTTGTTGCCGGAAAACACGAACTATTCCCAGTTCCTCTTGAAGAGATTGATTTCTCAAATGGAAACTGGAGTCAAAACCCTAATTATTAAACCGAAAAATTTATTGAAATGAAATTAATCAAAAATATATTCACATACATGTTCATCTTGTTATTTGCTTTCGCATGTATAACAGATGAAGATAAACTGTATTCGCTTGATTATCTTCCGGCTCCGGCGAATGTAAATGCAGTTTTTGATATTACACAAGACAATACCGGGCTTGTAACTATATTGCCAAATTCAGATGGAGCTGCAAGTTATACAGTTGACTTTGGTGATGGTGCGTCTGCAGAATTAGGTTTGCTTGAAGTAGCGACACATACCTATCCTGAAGGTGTATATCCCGTAAAAATTAAAGCACATGGTATTACAGGGCTTGCAACAGAAGTTACCAAAGAATTAAACGTAACGTTTAAGGCGCCTGAAAACCTGGTTGTTAATATCACCAAAGATGAAACAAATCCTAAAATAGTATCGATTTCGGCAACGGCAACTTTTGCAACCATTATTGATATATATTTTGGGGATGTTGAAAACGAAGAGGCAACACACGTGCTTCCCGGCGAAACTGCAACACATACCTATGCTGAGCCCGGAGACTATGAAATTAAAGTGATTGCCAAGAGTGCCGGAGTTGCAACAACTGAGTATAACGAAATACTTACCATAGATGCAGCATCAGACCCGATCAATCTACCAATCGATTTTGAATCGTTCACCGTTAATTATGCATTTACTGATTTTGGCGGAGTTAGCTCTTCTGTAATTGACAATCCGGATACAAGTGGATTAAATATAAGTGCTAAGGTAGGTCAATCAGTAAAACCTGCTGGAGCGGAAACTTGGGGAGGAACAATCCTGACCCTTGAAAATCCAATTGATTTTTCAGTGAAGACGAATTTCAAAGTGAAAGTTTGGTCACAAAAAGTTGGAGCAGTTGTGAAATTGAAAATCGAAAACCTAACCAACGGTGATATTAATATGGAGGTTGATGCAAATACAACTGTTGCCAATACATGGGAAGAATTATCTTTCGATTTCTCCGCTGTTGACTTGAATAGCGAATACCAGAAGATTGTACTATTCTTTGATTTTGGAAATGTTGGAGATGATGCCATTTATTACTTTGATGATATTCAGTTAAAACTTGCCCAAATCCCATTGTTCTCTTTGGTTCAGGATTTTGAGGGCGATGCTCCTGTATTTACCGATTTCGGAAATGCAGCAAGTGAAGTTGTTGCAAATCCCGATGCAAGCGGCTTAAATACCAGTGCTTTTGTTGCCAAACAAACGCAAACAAGTGGTTCCGAAACCTGGGCGGGAAGTTTCTTTGCTGTTGATCCGCTCGATTTAGATTCTTACAGCAACATTAAAGTGAAAACATGGTCGCCAAAAAGTGGAATTGTTGTTAAAATGAAACTGGAAAATGCCGATGCGAGTATTACGCACGAAGTTGATATGAATACAACAGTAGCTAATTCCTGGGAAGAACTTACTTACGACTTTAGCGCTGCACCTGCAGCCGATTATGTCAAGATTGTTTTATTCTTTGATTTCGGAAACACAGGTGATGGAAGTGATTACTTCTATGACGATGTGATTTTGGCAAATGAAGGAGGCGGTGTCGTTTCCATGGATTTTCAGGATTTTGAAGGAGAAGCTCCAACATTTACCGAATTTGGAAATGCTGCAGTAGAAGTGGTAGCAAATCCTGATGCATCAGGCGAAAACATAACAGATTTTGTAGCTCAGTTTACGAAAACAAGCGGGGCAGAAACATGGGCAGGAATATTTTTCGATGTTGACGCCTTGGATTTTGAAAACTACAGTAAAATTAGTGTTCAAACCTGGTCGCCAAAAAGTGGAATCGTAATCAAGCTAAAACTTGAAAACGCCGATGCAAGTATTGTACACGAAGTTGATTTAAATTCTACTGTGGACAATGCTTGGGAAACCCTTACCTATGATTTTAGTGGGGCACCTGCTGCTCAATATGTTAAAGTAGTTATTTTCTTTGACTTCGGAAATTCAGGTGATGGCTCAGTTTACTATTTTGATGAATTCAAATTAACCAATTAAATCTTCGAGAAATGATAAAGAATAATAAAAATATATTGGTAATTCTTATAGGCATGCTTGTAATATTTGGTTCATGCCAAAAAGATGAATATGAATTGCGAGAGCTTAAAACACCGGTTAATGTGGAGCTGACTTATGAGATCGTTGGGGTAGATAATGATAATCCATACGGAGACGGTAGTGGTTTGGTTAATTTCATTGCATCGGCAGATAACGAAATTACCTTCAATTATATGTTTGGTGATGGGAAAGACAATAAAATAGCACCTGATGGAACCATAAGCCATCAATTTTCGAAAACCGGGGTTAACACTTACGATGTCACAGTAATTGCTGTGGGGACAGGCGGAATATCTTCAAGCAAAACAGTTCAGGTAGAAGTGTTTAGTAGTTTCACAGACGATGAAGCTTTGGAGTTCCTGACAGGAGGGGCATCTAAAACTTGGTACTGGGCAGCTGATCAACCTGGGCATACAGGATTAGGACCAAATTTCGAAGATGCAGGAAAAACTTATGCCGCATGGTATAACGCTGCACCTTTTGAGAAGGAATGTATGTATGACGCCGAATTCGTATTTACCAAAACAGGCGATGGATTAACATTCGAGCAAACAGCCGGGTCAGCATTTATTCCGGGAACTTATGCGGGCAAAATTGGTGTTGAAGGTGATGTGTGTCATGGGGAAGATGTGGTACCTTCGATTTATGGGGTGAAAAATGTTTCTTTTTCTCCTTCTGCTTCTATAGCAACAGTCGATGGAGGATATAGGGGCACAACCATGAGTTTCTCTGATGGAGGTTTTATGTGTTGGTATGTTGGAACAAGTGAATATGAAATTATTCAGGTGACAGATAACCTCTTAAAAGTTAGGGTAGCCGAAGATAATACATATGCTTGGTACCATACATTTACAACCGTGAAACCAGTACAATAATTTTTGAATGCAAGTTTGGTTTAGTTAGGGATTATAAGACGTTGCATAAGGAAATAAAATTTTCCGGAGCAACGTCTTTCTCAAACTCCATATTAGTCAATTCTTCCAATTTAAAGTCATTAAGAAACAAACATAGGGCGCAATGAAATTACAAGTTATCCGGTGGTTCCATATTTTACTCTTCCCAACACTAATTTTTCTTGTCAATTGTGAAAAAGAAGATGGTCAAGACTTTATTGCAGATTTTAGTATTGATTTTATTGATGACAATAATGTAAAATTTGTGAACCTGTCAGAGGGAGAATATTATTCACTGGAGTGGGACTTTGGAAACGGGGAAACAGCAACAACAACAAACAAGTCTAAGCAATACGAAGTATATTATCCTGAGGCTGGCGATTATGATGTTAGGCTATCAGTACTCGATTATACAGGGAATACAAAGGTCGCAACTAAGACCGTAAACATTTTGAAATCAGATTTGGTACTTTCATTTACCGCCGAAATTGATGCTGCAAATAGAAATTATGTAAATCTTGTAAATACCTCTGAAGGAGATTATGACTCGTTTAGGTGGTTGTATGCCGATATGATTGTGGATAATGAACCTAGTGTGAGAGCTTATTTTCCTTTTTCAGGATCGTATGACATTGAACTGGAAATAACAAAGGGAGCAGCTATTTTTTCTCTTGAAAAAACGGTGGTGATAACACAAGACGACCCCGATTATGTTTCCAATTTCACACTCGTATGGAGCGATGAATTCGATGGGAATTCTGTAAACACAAATAATTGGAAATTCGAAACAGGAGCAAGTGGCTGGGGAAACAGCGAACTCCAAAACTATACCAATGGCAATAATGCGGAGGTAAAAGACGGGAAGCTCATTATAACCACAAGTAAGGTAAATGATGATAAGGTAGCCGGATCTTATACTTCCACAAGAATGATAAGCAAAGGGAAAAAAGAATTTACCTATGGAAAAATGGAAATAAGGGCAAAACTACCATCAGGAACAGGGATATGGCCGGCAATTTGGATGCTCGGAGGGAACATTGATAACGTGGGTTGGCCAGCTTGTGGCGAAATAGACATAATGGAATATGTAGGTTATCAGCCAAATACTATCCATTCAACTGTGCACACAGCTGCTGGATCTGGAAATAATGGAGATGGAAGTTCGAAGGCCCTTGAGACTGCAGAGGAAGATTTTCATGTATATGGATTGATTTGGACACAAGAAGAATTGGTGTTTTATAGCGATTCTCCTGAAAATGTAACACATACATACAATCCTTCTACCAAAACAGAAGATAATTGGCCGTTTGATAAACCACATTTCTTTATCCTGAATATTGCCGTAGGAGGAACCTGGGGCGGGGCACAAGGAATAGACAATTCAATCTTTCCGCAAACAATGGAAATCGATTATGTAAGAGTTTACCAATTTTTGGATTAGGTACAATCAAATTGGTATGACTAAATCAATATGCTAAAACTAAACAATGAAAACTTTCATATATACTATTCTTGTGTTCGGGATTTTAATCACAGCTATGTCTTGCAAAATCAAAAACACTAAAAGCGGAGAACAGGACGACAAATCTGTGTCCATTGCCTATGAGCTTGTTTGGGAGGATGACTTCAACTATGATGGTCTGCCTGATTCAACAAAATGGGATTACGATACCGAAGGAAATATACATGCCTGGGGAAATAATGAAGCTCAGTTTTACACAAGAAAAAGAATTGAAAATGCAAAAGTTGAAGATGGGGTATTAAAAATTATTGCATTAAAAGAAAATTACGAGGGGAAAGAGTACACCTCCGCAAGGTTATTGTCTAAGGCAGAATGGAAATATGGTAGATTCGAGACCAGGGCAAAACTTCCTTCGGGAAGGGGCACCTGGTCTGCCATATGGATGATGCCAGGCGGATGGTCTTTTAATGACGGGAACTGGCCTGATATTGGTGAATTTGATATCATGGAACATGTTGGACACAACAAGGGGCTCATTCATGCTTCAGCCCATTCGAAAGACTACCAATGGCAAAATGGGACCCAAAAAACAGATACCATAAGAATTAATGGTGCTTGTGAAAACTTCCATACTTATACATGGGAATGGTCGCCAGAAACTGTGAGGGCTTATGTGGATGGACAACTGTTTTTTGAATATAAAAATGAAGGATTAGGTGACTCCAAATGGCCCTACAACAAACCTTTTTACCTTATACTTAATGTTGCCGTTGGTGGTGCCTGGGGAAGTGTGGAAGGTATTGATAATGAATCGTTCCCTCAGATTATGGAAGTGGACTATGTTCGTGTCTTTAAAATTAAACATAATTAGATATAATAACCTAATCGTATGTTGAAACTAAAAAATATACTCTTAATCCTATTTCTTTCGGGCATATTTGGGTGCTCCGGGCATAAAAAAGAAACTCCGGTTATGGATGATTCAAAAATCCTTGAATTAATTGAGAAAATGAGCCTCCATGAAAAAATTGGGCAAATGTGCCAGGTTAATGGGTTTGGAGGAGTGATTACCGAAGATTTAAAGCAAAGGATTATTAAAGGGGAAATAGGCTCAATATTAAATGAAGTAAATGTTGAAACACTAAATGAGATACAACGCTTAGCTGTTGAAGAAAGTAGATTAGGAATCCCAATCCTTATAGGTAGAGACGTCATACACGGTTTTAAAACAATATTCCCAATTCCACTTGGGCAAGCAGCTACCTGGAACCCAGAGATTGTTGAGAAAGGGGCATGCATTTCAGCACAAGAAGCATGGTCGTCCGGTATCAACTGGACATTTGCACCAATGCTCGACATAAGTCGAGATGCCCGCTGGGGGCGAATTGCTGAAAGCCTTGGCGAAGACCCTTATCTTGCTTCGTTGCTTGGAGCTGCAATGGTAAAAGGGTTTCAAGGTGAAAACCTAAGCTCGGATGGTTCCATTTTAGCCTGCGCCAAACATTTTGCAGGATATGGTGCCGCCGAAGGAGGCCGTGATTATAATACAACCATGATTCCCGAAGGAGAACTTAGAAATGTATATCTAAAACCGTTTAAAGCGGCAAAGGATGCCGGAGCCGGGACTTTTATGTCAGGGTTTAATGAATTAAACGGAGTGCCGGCCACGGGAAATAAGTTTTTACTTGATCGGGTACTTCGTTATGAATGGAATTTTGAGGGATTTGTAGTAAGTGATTGGGCATCAATTACAGAAATGGTTGCACATGGTTTTGCTGTTGATAAAAAAGATGCAGCAAAAAAAGCAATTACTGCTGGAATTGACATGGAAATGGCATCAGGTTCATTCAAATCGCATCTTGAAGAACTTCTCGAAGAAGGGCTCATTAATGAAGATTTACTGGACAAAGCAGTTTATAGGATACTTAAAATTAAATTTGATATGGGGCTATTTGAAACACCTTATGTTGAACGTGAAAATCAAAATATATTTGCAAAAAAAGAGTATCTGGAAGCAGCGAAACAAGCAGCAGTGCAAAGCATTATTCTCTTAAAAAATAAAGAGAATGCCCTTCCTCTTTCAAAACAGATTAATAAAATTGCGGTAATTGGTCCAATGGCCCACCAAAAATACGAACAACTTGGAACCTGGATTTTCGATGCCGATACAAGTTTATCTGTAACGCCATTAGAAGCTTTGAAGGATAAACTAGGAAATGAAAAGGTGT
This sequence comes from Prolixibacteraceae bacterium, assembly GCA_963678235.1. Classification (GTDB taxonomy): domain Bacteria; phylum Bacteroidota; class Bacteroidia; order Bacteroidales; family Prolixibacteraceae; genus JABMQB01. The sequence continues at coordinate 472,924 of OY782766.1, forward strand.
TGTTTGCAAATGGATTGAGTTATAGTAGGTCAAAAGATAAAAGTGGATTTGAACCGGCCCTGAGTATTGCAAATCAATCTGATGCGGTAATCCTTTGCCTAGGCGAAGAAGCCATTATTTCGGGTGAAGCACATTGTAGGGCGGAGATAGACTTGCCTGGTGCTCAAAATGAATTGCTTAAAACCATTGCAAATTTGGGCAAGCCAATCATACTGTTTATCATGGCAGGGAGACCATTGGCAATTGGCGATATCGCTGAATATGCCGATGCCGTTTTATATGCATTCCATCCTGGAACCATGGGAGGGGCTGCCTTTGCCGATTTGCTGTTTGGCGATGAAATCCCTTCCGGAAAATTACCCGTTACCTTTCCAAAATCATCAGGTCAAATCCCTGTTTATTACAACCATAAAAATACCGGACGGCCTGCAGATTCAACCAATTGGACGAGTATCGATGATATTCCCGTTAAAACAATGCAAACCTCGCTCGGGAACAATTCTCATTACCTCGATTTGGGCTACAAACCTTTATTTCCTTTTGGTTATGGATTATCCTATACGAAATTTGAATATTCCAACTTGAAAATCAAAAATAAAGAAGTGAAAATTGGGCAAGATATAGTTATGTCGGCTTTGCTGAAAAACTCAGGTGATTTTGATGGCGTAGAGGTGGTACAGGTATATGTGCGCGATTTAGTTGGCGATATTACCCGGCCAGTGAAGGAACTAAAAGCATTCAAAAGAATAAGGTTAAATGCAGGTGAATCAAAAGAAATAACGTTTGAAATAAACACATCCGAATTGTCTTTTTATAACCAGGAGATGGAAGACGTGGTCGAACCCGGAAAATTTCAATTGTGGATTGGTGGTTCTTCAGAAGCAACATTAAGCGGATCATTTGTAGTGCTATAAAATTATTTTGATAATGGGGAAGAAGGATATTTATATTGGGAATACTAGATTGAGGATTAAAGAAAAAGAAGTTGGTGGGCAATTTGTTGAAATTGAAAACGAAAAGTTTTATAAGATAGACAATTACGATCAGATGCCCGATTTTTTTATGACCATCGTAAGCGATTCAAATCACTGGATGTTCATTTCAAGCAATGGGGGACTTACAGCAGGAAGAAAAGATCGTAACAATGCCTTGTTCCCTTATTATACGGAAGATAAAATACACGATTACAGGGGTAAAACAGGGAGCAAAAGCTATTTTCTCGTTTCACTCGATCAAAAATCCATCCTTTGGGAACCTTTTAGTGTAGAATCCGAAAAACTTTACTCCGTTCAACGCAACCTTTATAAAAGCATTTATGGCAATAAAATAATTTTTGAGGAGATTAATTATGATTTAGGGCTTAGCTTTCAATATTGTTGGTGTAATAGCGAAAAATTTGGGTGGATTAAAAAATCCAAAATCTCAAACTTTAGTGAATCAAATATCACTCTTGATTTATTGGACGGTATCGTAAATATTTTGCCTTACGGTGCCGATTATGCGTTCCAAAATGAATACAGCAACCTGTTAGATGCATATAAAAAGAATGAACTCATCCAAAAAAGTATGCTCGGACTTTTTATGCTCAGTGCAATTCCGGTTGACAAAGCTGAGCCAAGTGAAGCATTAAAAACAACTACCGTTTGGTCATATGGAATAGGTACTGGTTCAAAAGTCCTTATTTCAGGGCAGCAGATTTTGAGGTTTTCAAGGGGATTGAGCGTGGAAACAGAACTAAACATCCGTGCTTCGCGAGGCGTATACCTTTTAAATTCTCGCTTTGACTTAGCAGCCAAAGAAAGCAAAGAGTGGTTTTTTGCGGCTGAAGTTAATCAAGATGCCACAGCAGTCGCAAATCTTGATTTGTTTATTTCATCTTCTAAAAATATTGATCAATTGGTTCATGATGATATCCGAAAAGGAACACAAAATCTAATTGAAATTGTTGCGAAATCAGATGGTTTGCAAATTGGAAACGAAGATTTGAGCTGTGCACGCCACTTTTCAAATACAATGTTCAATGTAATGCGTGGAGGGGTATTTCAAAACAACTATGACATTAATTTGAACGATTTTAAGTTATACCTAAAACAATCAAATAAAGGTATTTTTAAAAAGTTTGGGCATGAACTGCAACAATTGACTGGAGTAAATACAAAAGCAAAACTGATAATATGGGCACAACAACTTAATGATCCTGATTTAGAACGCTTGTGTTATGCTTACTTGCCATTAACTTTTAGCCGTCGGCATGGTGACCCCAGCAGGCCTTGGAATCAATTTTCCATTGAAACAAAAAACAGAGATGGAAGCGAAAAGCTAAGCTATCAAGGCAATTGGCGCGATATATTTCAAAACTGGGAAGCTTTAAGCCTTTCATTTCCGGAATATATCGAAAGCATGTTGAGCATCTTTCTTAATGCTTCAACAGCCGATGGCTACAACCCTTATAGAATAACCCGGGAGGGATTGGACTGGGAAAGGCCCGATCCGCATGATCCATGGGCATATATCGGATATTGGGGAGACCATCAGATCATATACCTTCAGAAACTGTTGGAACAATCGACAAAGTACCACCCTGGAATGCTCGAAGGGTTAATGACCAAAGAAATTTTTGGTTATGCTAACGTACCCTATAAAATTAAACCGTTTGATGAATTATTGATTGATCCTAAAAACACTATCGTTTTTGACCATGATTTAAATACGAAGATTGATAAACTTACCTTAGAAATTGGCTCCGACGGACAATTCCTGGAGTCAAATAATTCGGATATTTATAAAGTTAACCTTACCGAGAAAATTTTGGTCACCCTTCTCGCAAAGCTTAGCAATTTTATTCCTGGTGCGGGCATCTGGTTAAACACACAACGCCCCGAATGGAACGATGCAAATAATGCTTTGGTAGGCAATGGTGTTTCAATGGTAACACTATATTACCTAAGGAGGTTTTTAAAATTCTGGGAAAATATAGTAGAAAATACCAAGGTTCAAGAAGCCCTGGTTTCAGAAGAAGTATATCACCATTTCTTTCAAACCTATTCATATCTGGCAAATAACCTTGCGCTTCTTGATAAAGGTTTTTCTGATGAAAACCGATTCCGCTTTATTAAACTTTTGGGCGAGGCAGCAAGCGATTACCGAAATGTTATTTATAAGAATTCCTTTTCAGGAAATAAACTTGCCCTTTCTGTAAAAACGATTTCGGAGTTTTTTAAACTTGCCATCAAGTTTATGGACACGTCTATCCAGGAAAACAGAAGGGAGGATGGATTATTTCATTCATATAATTTAATTTCCACTCGAAATGAACGTGTCTCAATCCGTCGATTGTATGAAATGCTTGAAGGGCAAGTTGCTGTACTAAGTTCTGGTTATTTGTCGGTTCGTGAGAGTTTAGATGTGTTTGATGCATTAAAAACAAGTAAGCTTTTCAGGCACGATCAGTATAGTTATTTACTTTACCCCGACAGGGAATTACCTTCATTTGTTGAGAAAAATAAAATTCCAAAAGAATTTTTGCAGGATTCAGGATTAGTGAAAAAAATCTTCTCAAACGGTAATTCCTCAATTATTACCAAAGATGAAACCGGAAGTTTTCATTTTAACGGGAATTTTCGAAATGCCGCAGTTTTAAAGGATGCATTGCAAAAACTGCAAATCGATCAGGATACAGAATTAAACCATGATGAAATTGATACAATATTGGATTGGTATGAAAAAGTATTTGATCATCAGTCTTTTACAGGCAGGTCGGGGACGTTCTTTGCTTATGAAGGGTTGGGAAGTATTTACTGGCACATGGTTTCGAAACTCATGCTTGCATGCCAGGAATGCTATTTCAAAGGAATTGAAGAGAATGCAACCCCTGAGGTTCTTGGCAAATTAAAAGGTCATTATTACGAACTAAAAGCAGGCTTAGGTCTATACAAATCCCCAAAATTATATGGGGCATTTCCAACAGATGCCTATTCGCATACCCCTGCAGGTTCGGGGGCAAAGCAACCGGGATTAACAGGTCAGGTAAAAGAAGATGTGCTGACCAGATTTGGGGAATTCGGAATCATTGTGAAAAATGGTTCGATACAATTTGAAACGGGTTTGCTCAACAAAAATGAAATTCTTACCAAAGAACGCGATTTTTTGTTTTTTGATTTATCGGGCAGGCAGAAAAGCATCCAGCTTAAAAAACATCAGATTGCACTTACATTTTGTCAAATACCCGTGATAGGCACTTTTGGAGACAGTGAAAAAATTGTGGTGCAACTAAAAGATGATAAAATTATAGAGTTGTCAGGCAATAAGCTTCCTCCTGAAATCAGTTCAGCGGTATTTGCCCGAAACGGAAAAGTTGAGCGAATCGAATTCTATGCAAAACTGTAACAAATAAAAAACAGAATATGTCTTTACGAAGTGAATATATAATGTCTCTGGCCGGAATTGATTATTCGGATATTTCAAATGAAAGGTTATCTGGTTTGTTTATGAAATACCTAAATAATGGAATTCATGGCGTATGTTTTAGTGCTTATGTTGATGGGCAAGAACCTGGCGCACTCATCAGGGAAAAACAAATCAGGGAGCGAATTGAAATTATAAAACCTTATGCCAAATGGGTTCGCACATTTTCTTGTACCGACGGGAACGAGCTTATTCCGGCAATAGCGAAAGAGCATGGTTTATATGTCATGGTTGGGGCATGGTTAAGTGACGATTTAGAGCAAAATGAAGAAGAAATCAAAAATCTCATTCAGCTTGCAAAAGCAGGGAATGCCGATTTGGTTGCCGTGGGCAATGAAGTTTTATACAGGGAGGAGTTGTCGGAAGAGGAACTCCTAAGATACATAAAGCGTGTAAAGAAAGAATTACCGGATATCGAAGTCGGCTATGTTGATGCTTACTATGAATTTAGCAACCGGCCATTGATTACCGAAGCCTGCGACGTGATTTTTGCAAATTGTTATCCTTTTTGGGAGGGATGCCATATTGATTATTCGTTGCTATATATGAAAAATATGTACTACAATGCCCTTAAAGCAGGCAATGGGAAAAAAGTAATCATCAGTGAAACCGGATGGCCAAACCGGGGCTCAAATTTCGAAAGCTCAGAGCCTTCTGCCATTAATGCCATGAAATATTTTATCAACACTCAAAAATGGAGCAAAGAGGAAAATATAGAAGTGATGTATTTCTCAGGATTCGATGAATTATGGAAGGTGAAAGATGAAGGTGATGTGGGTGCCTACTGGGGTATTTGGGACAAGGATGGAAATTTAAAGAATGTTTTGTAAGAGTCGGGTTATGAGTAGTAAGGGGTTTAATAGATGGATGTTTTTTGGCTGCCGGATAGTCGTGCTTCTTTTATTCTTTTCTCTTAAAGCCTCTTCAAATAAACCATTTAAAATGCATGAAAATAAGCTTGTGGACCATATAGAAATCAAACAGGAAAAAAAAGATTTACTCTCGAATACAACCAAGGCTGTTTGTTATTCCGGATATCGTTCAGGCCAGCATCCTGATAGAGGGGTAGGCGCAAGTAACCCTACCGATGAACAAATATTGGAAGATCTGAACCTAATTGTAAAAGAAATGGATTTTCATCTTATAAGATTGTACGATTGTGGTGAAAATTCATCAATGGTTCTGCGAATTATAAACGAATATGATTTGGATATCAAAGTAATGCTTGGCATTTGGCTTAAAGCAGAACTAAGCAATCATGAGGGATGTGCTTGGTTAACAGCACCAATACCGGAAGATGAGTTGTTTAAAAACAAAATTTCTAATTCGCTTGAAATTCAAAAAGGCATACAACTCGCAAATGAGTATCCCGAAATTGTTGTTGCAGTAAATATCGGAAACGAAGCCCTTGTAGATTGGAACGATCATAAAGTAAACACAGATACCATAATTTCTTATGTGAATCGCGTGAAGCAAGACATAAAACAACCGGTAACTGTTGCCGAAAATTATGAATGGTGGGCTGCTCACGGTTCTAAATTGGCTGAAGTAGTCGATTTTCTTTCTGTACACGTTTATCCGATATGGGAAGGGAAGGATATCAATGAGGGAATGTCTTACACCATTGAGAATATCCAAAAAGTAAAAAAATCAATTCCTAATGGCAAAATAGTAATCAGCGAAGCAGGATGGGCAACCATAGCCTCCGAATTTTTGGATAGGGCAAGCGAAGAAAACCAAGCAGAATATTATAAGAAATTGATGGCTTGGTCGAAAGAAATGAATATTACAACCTTCTTTTTTGAAGCATTTGATGAGGATTGGAAAGGAGACCCAAATAATCCGATGGGTGCAGAAAAACACTGGGGGCTTTATACGGTTGATCGTAAGCCCAAATTACTTATGAAAAAAAACAGTATCGACCCATATTAGTCTGAATTTTAACTTAATAAAACCATTTTCTATGGCACATTACAAAACAGCAAAGGAAGATCGTGTACCCTACGGACAAAAGATTGCATTCGGTTCAGGACATTTGGCAAACCAATTGTTTCCCGCTGCTTTAGGGGTTTTTATGGTTGTTTTAGTGATGTCGTTAAATATGAATCCAATACTGGCTGGTATTTTAGGTGCTCTGCCACGTTTGCTGGATGCCCTCACTGACCCAATTATGGGCTTTATTTCCGATAATACAAAATCAAAATGGGGGCGAAGAAAACCATATATATTGGTTGGAAGTGTAATTACTGGCGTTGCATTTATGATAATGTGGCAATTAAATCCTGAAAAAACACAAACCTATAACTTTGTTTATTTTCTAATAGTTTCCATATTTTTTTACATCGGATATACCGTTTTTGCAACACCATTAATCGGGCTAGGTTATGAAATGACTCCTGATTATAATGAAAGAACCCGCTTGATGGCAGTTTCACAGTGGATGGGGCAAATTGCGTGGATGATTGCCCCCTGGTTTTGGGTCATAATATACGAACCTGCCATTTTTGATTCTGCGCCCGAAGGGGCAAGGACTTTGTCAATTTGGGTAGGGGCAATTTGTATGGTATTGGGAATAATGCCCGCACTTTTTAATAAAGAAATGATTGTTCCCGATAAAGATAAAATGGCAAATTTGTCGGTGAAAGAGCTGGCTGTCAATATCAAAGAATTTATGCGGGGCATCAAACTTACGATAAAGAATAAGCCCTTTATGAAACTTTGCGGTGCAACATTTTTAATCTTTAATGGCTTTCAAACCATTGCCCAGTTTGCCATGTTTATTATTGTTTACTATTTGTTTGATGGTGATAAAGTTGCATCAGGAACATGGCCTGCCTGGTTTGGAACCGTTAGCGCAATGGCAACAGCTTTTTTGGTAATTCCTATTGTTACCAGATTGTCTGAAAAACTTGGCAAAAAAAATGCCTTCATTGTTGCAACCCTTATTTCAATATTAGGTTATGCCCTCAAATGGTGGGGCTTTAACCCTGAAAATCCATGGCTTATGTTTATGCCAATCCCATTTTTATCTTTTGGAATTGGAGGTTTGTTTACACTAATGATGTCGATGACGGCTGATGTTTGTGACCTGGATGAATTAAACAACGGGGAGCGTCGGGAAGGAATGTTTGGAGCTGTTTATTGGTGGATGGTAAAATTAGGAACGGCATTGGCCTTATTAACCAGCGGTGTTGTTTTATCCCTCGTTGGGTTCGATCAAAATATTGATAAGCAATCTGTCGAAGCCCTTACTAATCTCAGGATAGCCGATATTGTAATTCCAATTATTACTGCATTAATGGCGATTATTATTGTTTGGAAATACGATATAACGGAAAAAAAGGCACACGAAATCAGGGAAGCTTTAATTGTTCGAAGGGGAAAAGTAAAACGCTAGTTTTCTCAAGTATTTGGCACTTTTATATATATCAAATTGTTGTTGAACCTTAAAACCATTAGATACTTGTTCAGCAATGTTATTTATAATGAACAGTTTACTTAATAAGAAATGCTTATGAAGATTTACTTATATGTGTTGATCGCAATTTTTTTCGCATCATGCAAAAACCCTGATCATGATTTTGTAAGCATTTCAGAACGAAAAGTGCTGGTTAATAATGGTCCCTATCAAATTAAAGGTATTTGTTATCATCCGGTGCCAAGGGGAAGCGTAATTCGAAGTTTCTCCAATTTAACTGAGGATCTCTCGTTAATGCAGGAGGCAGGTATAAATACAATCCGAGTGTATGAACCAATCGTAGAAAAGGATGTGCTAAACGAAATAGATGCTGCCGGCATGAAGGTGATTATCGGATTTGGGTTCAATCAGAATGGTAATTTTGATATTCTTTCCGGAACGTTTATCGACTATGTGAATAGCTACAAAAACCACAAAGCAATTTTGTTTTGGGAATTGGGCAATGAATATAATTACCACCCTGAATGGTTCGATGGCGACCTTAAAAACTGGTATGCTGCCCTAAACAATGCTGCCATGTTAATCCACGAAAACGATCCGAATCATCCGGTTGCAACAGCACATGGCGAGTTGCCCGATTCATTGGCTCTGGCTATGTGCCCTAATATCGATGTTTGGGGAATGAATGTGTACCGCTGGGATAATCCGGAAGCCATTTTTAATGAGTGGAGCAAAATGTGCTCTAAACCGATGTACCTTTCCGAGGCAGGAGCCGATAGTTATATGACGATCTCTAACCATGGATACCAGCAGGGCATTAACGAAAAGGTGCAAGCCGATGCCAATACTAAAATTTTAGATGTTGTTTTAAAGAATGAAGATATTTGTGCAGGAATAGCCTTGTTCTCATTTACCGATGGCTTATGGAAAGCGGGTAATCCTAATGATTACGATCCGGGAGGCTGGGCGCCAAATAGCAGCGGTGTACCATACGATGGGACTCCAAACGAAGAATATTGGGGTATCGTTGATATCAATCGAAAGAAAAAGGAAACCTTTCATGTAGTAAAAGAAAAATTTAGGGCAACTTCTTATGTTTTAAAAAACGAAAACCTCGAAATACGCATCGACCCACCATTGGATAACTATCAATTTTCGCGGTTCGACTGGACAGGCAAAATTGTTGACGTCACCTATAAAGGAATTAAAGTATCAGGTATTGAACGGACCGATAAGAATGAGGATAAAATCGGGAAAGGGTTTTATAGCGAGTTTGGTATTGATGCACCAATCGCATATGATGAAACCAAAGAAGGTGATTGGTTTCACAAAATTGGGATTGGTATTCTGCAAAAAGATAATGAACCTTACAGCTTTAGTAAAAAATATCCGATTAAACCCGCAAAATTTAGCGTTTCTCAGGGAAAGAATAAAATCATAATAAATTGTGAATCTCAACTTGTGAATGATTACTCCTATTATTTAACCAAGGAAATTGAATTGCTTGAAAGTGGTTTTAATATTAAATATCAATTACAGAATACCGGGGAAAAAGCGATCGAAACAAATGAATATACCCACAATTTTTTGGCCATTAACAATGAATTGATTGGGAAAAATTATACCCTGAAATTTCCATTTGAAATTACAACAGGTCTTGGCGAGATTGTAAACCCGGAAAATAAAGTTCAAGTTGGATTCAATGAAATTACATTCGACAATATGCCCACCGAGCAGTTTTTTTATAGCAACCTTAGCGGTGGCGAAAGTGTCGATGCCAGTTGGGAACTTATTAATACAAAAAGCAATATAGGCATCGGTGAAAACGGAAGTTTTAAAACAAGTAAAGTAAACCTGTGGGGGTGGCAACATGTAATTAGCCCAGAGTTATTTTATGATGTTAATGTTCAAGCCGGGCAAACCGTTGAATGGTCGAGAACCTATTCTTTTTTTGAAGTCAACCCCAAAGTCATGAAGAATTAAGTTAAACCGCTTACCATGGGCAAATCTGACAAAAAGCTTACTTTCAAAGAAAAAATAGCCTATAGTTTAGGCGATACAGCATCCCATTTTGTTTGGGATATGGTAGGATTTTGGATTTTGATTTTTTATACCGATACCTTTGGTATTTCTGCTGCAGCAGCAGGTACAATTATGCTAATTGCACGTTTTTGGGACATGGCAAGTGACCCGATTATGGGTATTATTGCCGATCGAACAAAAACCAAATGGGGCAAATTCCGTCCTTATATTCTGTGGATGGCTTTACCATACAGCATTTTGGCTGTTTTAGCGTTTACCACACCCAACTTTGGAAATACCGGGAAAGTGGTTTATGCCGGTATTACGTATATCTTACTAATGACTGTTTTTACAGCTATAAACCTGCCTTATTCATCGCTGGGTGCTGTAATGACTTCAGATTCGTATGAGAGGGCAGGGTTAAACTCTTACCGTTTTATTTTCGCTTTTGCAGGTCAATTTATTGTTTCCGGAACCGCCCTTTCGCTTGCCATTTACTTTGGGAAAGGAGATAATGCCAAAGGTTACCAATATACCCTGATGCTTTTTTCTTTGATAAGTTTTTTTCTATTTATGATTACCTTCAAAGGGACCAGAGAAAGGGTACAGCCGCCTAAAACACAACAAGAAAATTTGAAACAGGATTTCCGGAACCTTTTTGAAAACAAACCCTGGGTAATCCTTTTTTTTGTTGGGATAATTTCTTTTGTAATGTTTGCCATGCAAAACCTATCCATTGCATACTACTTTAAATATTATATTGGAAAAGAAGAAAATGTACAGTTGTTCAATGTTATTGGTACGATTGCCTTAATTGTTGCTATACCGTTTTCTAAGCCCCTGGCTAAACGTTTTGGAAAACGAAATGTATTTCTGGCTAGTTCATTGTTGTCCGGTTTCTTTTTTATTCTATTGTACCTGCCCGGGGCAAAGGATATTTATTTGGTTTATACATTTAATATACTTGCGAAAATGTCTTACGCGCCAGCCGTGCCATTGCTTTGGACAATGCTTGCTGATACCGCCGACTATTCCGAATTTGTTACAGGACGAAGAGCAACAGGTTTGGTATTCTCAGCAGCCACATTTGCACAAAAGGCAGGGTGGGGAATAGGTGGAGCACTGGCTGGCTGGTTGCTTGCTATTTTTAATTTTACCCCAAACGTAGAACAAACCGAAACAGCCATCACAGGAATAAAACTAATGATCTCGGTTTTTCCTGGTATTCTTTACATGTCGTGCGCAATATTGATGTTTTTCTATAGTATCGATCAAAAAACATGTGACTTAATGAAAAAAGAACTGGATGCGAGAAGAGCAGCCGAGCTGTATCGTTAAGGATTTAAATTACTAAAAAGGCAAAAAAAAAGGACGAGTCAACACTCATCCTTTTCTAACCTAACTAAACTAACTAAATCAATAAAACTAATCAAACCTAAACTTATGATAAAAAATCTACGACAAAGATATGCTGTAAAACATTACGAACTGTTAAGGGAATATTAAGAAATATGTTTTGCAGCATTTTATTTTAAAAATAGAATATTTCGTGAAATAGTTCGAATGAACTCATGTGTATGGGATTTTAAATTGTAATGTGCTTTTTGTTAGGTATTTATATGGCCTGTTGTGGTCAACTGCCTAAGATATTATTCAAAAATCGGACAATTCGGATTATAAACCGGACTGTAGGTTTCATTCGGGGGGCTTTAAAAATTCAAATTATCGTAATCGGAAAGCACGGGAGGTATGAGATAAAAGGTCATAAAAAAAGGACGAGTCAACACTCATCCTTTTCTAACCTAACTAAACTAACTAAATCAATAAAACTAATCAAACCTAAACTTATGATAAAAAATCTATGACAAAGATATGCTGTAAAACATTACGAACTGTTAAGCAAACATTAAGAAATATGTTGTACAGCATTTTTAATTTAAGATAGAATAATTAAAGATTCCAGGAAAATACGTGCATTTAATTTTGCGATTTACATTTAAGTGCAACGTTTTGAGCAAGATACGGCTTGTTGCATTAGGTTTGTTAATAAACAGGGATAATTTGGAAGCATTTTTTGGGCAGAAAAATATAATTTAGCAGCCCAAAATTAGTTTAGAGTATATGGATATTGTGAAAAAGAGTATTGCTTTTTTTGAAGGATACGTTAGCTCATTTAAAGGTTTAGACGAAAGTAATACGAGGAATTTTCAGATAAAAAGGGGACATACTTTCCGGGTTATTGAAAATATTGAGGGCTTGGCGAAACATTTAGAGTTGCCAGAAGAAGATATTCAATTGGCTACGCTTATTGCCTTGTTTCACGACATTGGCCGATTTCCACAATTGATCAACTACAATACTTTTAACGATGCCGAGTCGGAGGATCATGCACAAATGGGCATTAAAGTGTTAAATGAGCAGGAGGCATTATCAGCACTTAAGGAGGAGTCAAGAAACCTGATTCTTACAGCCATTGACGGGCATAACAAATTTAAAATCTCACCCAAGTTAGACCAGAGGGAACAATTGTTTTCGAAACTGATTAGGGATGCCGATAAATTGGATATTTTAAAGGTATTATCCGATTATTATTCGAATAAAGACAGGGAGCCAAACCATACAATTACATGGGATTTCCCTGACACGCCAACGATTTCGGAAGAAGTTGTAAAAGCAATCCATAAAGAAATGCTTGTGCCAAAAGCAGCCCTTAAAAACCAAAACGATATTAAAATTATGCAAATGTCGTGGGTTTATGACCTTAATTTCAAGGCTTCATTTAAGCTTTTGAATGAAAGAAGGTACATGGAAAAGATTTACAATACGCTTCCAAAGAAAGATGAGGTTTTTAATATTTACCGGAAAATAAAGATATTTACTGAAAATCAATTTTTAAGCTAATTCCACCAGGGGCAGAGATCTTGAAAATCTAATATAATGGGCAAAAACAGGTTGGTTTGTTTATGTAGTATGGTTTCTGAAAAGGAGATTTTAAATGCCCTTGGAAAAGGTGCAGATTCTACCATCAAAATTCAGAAAATTACTACTGCCGGCACAACATGTGGCAAATGCCTTCCACAAATTGACCATATGGTGGAGGAATATAAAAAAGATAAACCAACAAATGCTCAGTTAAATTTAGGATTATAGTTTCTTTCCATTGAAGCCTATTTTCATGTTTCTCTTAAATTAAATTTCCCGGTTTCATTGTTTCCAATTTAAATACTGGAAGGATTAAAGTTATATTTGTACGGAGAAAACAGTTCAAAATATTATATCATGACCGATTTTAAATACCAAAAACCATTTCCAATTTTAAAAGATACAACCAAATACCGCTTGCTAACCAAAGACTTTGTTTCAAGCATTGAGGTTGATGGAAGAAAAATTTTAAAAGTTGCTCCTGAGGGGCTGGAGTTCCTGGCAAAAGAAGCATTTTCGGATGTTTCGTTTTATTTGCGTTCGGCGCATTTAGAAAAGCTGGCAAAAATTCTTAAAGACCCTGAAGCAACTGATAATGATAAATTTGTGGCGCACACAATGTTAATGAACCAGGTGGTTTCCTCTGAAGGTGAACTACCAACTTGTCAGGATACAGGAACAGCTATTGTGGTCGCAAAAAAAGGGGAAGATGTTTATACAGGGGTTTCAGATGCAAAACATCTTTCGAAGGGAATTTTTGATACGTTTGATGAACGTAATTTAAGGTATTCACAAGTAGTGCCTTTTAGTATGTTCGATGAAAAAAATACGGGGACAAACCTTCCGGCGCAAATAGATATTTATGCGGAACAGGGAAATTCTTATGAATTTTTGTTCGTAACTAAAGGCGGAGGTTCCGGTAACAAAACATTTTTGTACCAACAAACAAAATCGTTGCTGACCGAAGAAAACCTTACAAAGTTTGTGAAGGAAAAAATAATGGACCTTGGTACTTCGGCTTGCCCACCATACCACTTGGCTTTGGTAATTGGCGGAACTTCTGCTGAAGCTACTTTGGCAGCCGTTAAAAAGGCATCGGCAGGATATTACGACCATTTACCAACCGAAGGAAATGAAGGTGGACAGGCATTCCGAGATTTGGAATGGGAAGCAAAAGTTGAAAAAATTTGCCAGGAAGTTGGAATTGGTGCTCAGTTTGGAGGAAAATACTTTGTGCACGATGTGAAGGTGATCCGCTTACCAAGGCATGCTGCATCTTGTCCGGTAGGAATGGGTGTGAGTTGTAGTGCCGACCGGAATATTAAGGCAAAAATAAACGAAGACGGTATTTTTCTGGAAGAACTGGAAAAAGAACCACAAAAGTATTTGCCGGCAGAAGCTCCTGCAATGCAGCCCGCTGTGGAAATTGACCTTGATCAACCCATGGACGACATCCGAAAAGAATTGGCTAAATATCCTGTAAAAACAAGGTTGAACTTAAAAGGGACTCTAATTGTAGCCCGCGATATTGCACATGCGCAAATAAAAGCCATGTTGGATAAAGGCAAACCAATGCCTGATTATTTTAAAAACCACCCGGTATATTATGCAGGTCCTGCAAAAACACCAAAGGGAATGGCTTCTGGAAGCTTTGGACCAACTACTGCCGGACGAATGGATCCATATGTAGGTGAATTTCAGGCGAATGGAGGTTCTATGGTAATGCTGGCAAAAGGCAACAGGTCGCAACAAGTTACCGATGCATGTAAAAAACATGGAGGTTTTTACCTGGGATCGATTGGCGGACCGGCTGCTATTCTTGCCAAAAGCAGTATTAAGTCGGTTGAGGTTGTCGATTTCCCTGAACTTGGTATGGAAGCTGTACGAAAAATTAAAGTGGAAAATTTCCCGGCCTTTATTATTGTCGATGATAAAGGGAATGATTTTTTTAAACAGATTTAAGTAAAAAAAATACTGATAGGCTGTTAGCCAGATGTGAGCCGTTTCTTATAAAAAAGGAGCGGCTCTTTTTTTTGTTAAATAACAAACATCCGTAATATTAAATTGTTATTGAATCATAAAAATTAAAGTTATGGATAATAAGGTAAGCCAAATAGATTCATGGATCAGAAACCGAAAATCAACCTTTGTAAACGGTTTAAAAGAAGGCGAAAAAATTGAAAACGAATTAATTGAGAAGCTTCTGGAAAATGCAACCTGGGCACCCAGTCACGGATTAGGGCAAACCTGGTTTTTTAAGGTATTCGAAAAAGACGGGGTTAAAAGCTTTTTTAAAGAGCAAAAACGGATTTACAAAGAAATTACCCCGGAAAATAAGTTTTTTGATTTTAAATACGATGCATACGATGAGAAACACAAAAAGGTATCGCATGTTGTTGCAATAATTGCCAAACGTGATCCCTATAAACGATTCCCACAGCAGGAAGATTTGGTTTCAGTGGCGTGTGCCGTTCAGAATATTTATTTAAGCCTTGAAGCTTATGGCGTTGCAGGATATTTAAGTACTGGGGACATATGCTATTCAAAACAGATCCGCGAATTTTTGAAATTGGAAGAGGATGATGTTTGCCTCGGGTTTTTTATTCTCGGAATTGCAGATGAGAACTTCCAAAGGCCACCTCGAACCCGTGCTCCACTTGTAGATAAAATACAGTGGATCAGTAATTAATGTTTGTTTATCGTGTTTAGAAGTTATAATGCAAATCAGTCAATTTAAGATTATTGAGGGTTAAAATCTACGACTTGGTACTGAATATTTTCGGGATGTGAGACTGATGTTGACTTTTAGTTTACAATGATACGACGATAACTTGTCAATGCAGGCAAGCCATTGTCTGTTACCTCACAAATAATATGAATTGTTTTACCTGCCGAATCGAATGGTATTTCAAATGTTATTCTATCTGAATTTTCATTTTGAATTATTACCTTTTTCTGGTAAGTGCCTGCTTCAGTCATAATCCACCATTTAAAACTCAATTGGTCATTTTCCGGATCGAAAGTTTGTGAGGCATCCAGCGTTATTGAATTGCCTTGTTTTTTTTCTATGTGAATAGGATTAATTCCTTCATTTCCATTAATCACCATTATTGGGTTTCGATTTCCCTTACCTTCTGCTGCCCAATCCATTCTGGCAGCAAAATTATTGAAGGTTGCCGAATAAAAATAGGTTTCATATTTATTGCAAATTTCATTGGCTTTTTCTTTATGATTAGTGTATGCAAAAGTGGAATCATCGGGGGAAATTCCCCATTCAAAATAACCGCCCCAACTTATCTGATTTGGGATAAGTGGGTCATTTAAGCCATTTGGCATTACATAAAGGAAGGATGGGGTATCACCTTCAACTCCAAATTTATACTTTGGATAGACTTTTCCAAGGTTTCCGTGATTTTGTATATGCTGGGCATATTCACTCCAATTCGTTTTTCCTGTACCATTTTGGTACTTCCAGGCACACTCATCCCAAAGAAACAGTAAGTCTTTTTCAAACTCACTTCTCATCCATTGATGCGAACTAATGTTGTACGGAGTACCTGCTTTATATGACCGGTCCTGGTCGGTTATTGCATAAGTTGGCACCTTATGCAGGAATTTCTTTAATTCCCCCTCACTTCTTTCTTGTTGAACTTGCCAAATAGATTGTGCCAGGGTATTCCCACCACCCCAAAGCAAAATCCAAAGTGGGCGTTCATCGTTTTCATCCGCCAGTTTTATAATTAAATTACTACCGTCAGAAATGTTGTCTTTGCCGATTTTGTCAATTCCTCTTTGTTTACTCCCAAAAACAGTATGTTGTCTTAAATAACCCGGACTCGTCCAGTATCCAATTATTTGCTTTGATTCATCTTTATTAAAGTCAACCTGATTAGAACGTTTCATGAGATTTGGTAAATCTTTTTCATAGGCATCAATGGCATCATGAATTAAACCAAAAAAATCATCACGCAAAATTTCAAGACTCCAACCAGTTGTATAAATTATTCCTTCAATCTCAAATAAGTCAGCATGCGCAAGAAGCCTCACAAGAGACTCACTATCATCAGTTTCCCAAGTGGAAACATCGGTAAGCACCACAATGCGTGGTTTTAAATTTTCCTTATTCTGATTTTCTTCAGCAACTGACGACATCATCATAAAGATTAATCCAACCAATAACAAATTTCTTAAAATCATAATTCTTGATTTAATAAAGTCAATAAATGTATGAAAAATGCACGGGTGAGCTGGTACTCATCATTCGTTTTTGTGGTAATATATCAATTGTTTTTCCGTAATTTATTCTTGATTGTAAATGTTTTTATGCTAGCTTACTAATAACACAGACATATTTACTCAAAAATGTATCGATAGATATCATAGTCTTGTTCATACAATTCTATTAAATTTATCCGCAGAAATAAATCATTCTAAAAACACTAATAATATGAAAAAAGTACTTGGAATTCTGTTCTTACTTCTTGCTCTTTTGTCTTGTAAGGAAAAGGTTTCGGAAGAAACCCCAGGGAATTATATTCCTGAAGCCAGGCAATTAAGTTCGGATATAATGACCCCGGAAGTTCTTTGGAGCTTTGGAAGGCTAGGGGGGGCGCAGGTTTCTCCTGATGGGGAAAGCGTTTTGTACATGGTGACCTATTTTAATATCGAAGAAGATAAATCATCCCGCGATGTGTATGTAGTACCAACCATGGGTGGCGATCCGGTAAATATTACCAATACTGCTGAAAATGAATTTAATGTTCTTTGGAGGCCTGATGGTAAAAAAATTGGTTACATAAGCCCAAAATCAGGCGATACACAACTTTGGGAAATGAATCCCGATGGCACAGGAAAGAAACAGATTTCAAATATTGAAGGTGGTATTTCAGGATTTGCCTATTCGCCCGATCAGAGTAAAATCTATTATTTACAAAGCGTCAAACTCGATCAATCGGTTCATGACATGTATCCGGACTTGCCAAAAACAAATGCCCGGATTGAAACAGATTTGATGTACAGGCATTGGGATACATGGCATGATTATACGTACAACCATATTTTTGTGGCTGATTATAAAAAGGGCAAAGTTGCCGAAGGGATTGATATTATGGAAGGCGAACGGTTTGACTCACCCATGAAACCATTCGGGGGAATGGAACAAATTACCTGGAGCCCTGATGGAAAGACAATTGCTTATACCTGTAAAAAGAAAACCGGGAAAAAATACGCTGTTTCTACCAACTCCGAGATTTATATGTACGATATTGAGAGCAAAAAGACCATTAATTTTACTTCTGGGATGATGGGGTATGATATCAATCCCGTTTTTTCGCCCGATGGTAAATATCTTGCCTGGGAAAGCATGGAAAGGGATGGTTATGAATCGGATAAAAACAGGCTATTTGTGGCTGACCTTGAAACAGGTGAAAAGACTGATTTTGCCAGTGATTTTGACCAAAATGCGGCAGGACTGGTGTGGAGTAGTGATAGCAAGACCATCTATTTTATCAGCGATATACATGCAACCGACGAAATTTACAGGTTGAATATTGATAATGGAAATATCGTTCGGATTACCGAAGGGGTTCATAACTATCAGGCAATAATTTCTGCAGATGATGTGATGGTGGCGCAAAAAGTATCGATGTCGCAACCCGCCGAGTTGTATATTGTCGACAAGGTTACCGGAACCGATAAGCCTTTAACTTCCATCAATAAAGGTTTATTAGATCAGTTAAGCATGGGCAAAGTGACCAAAAGATGGGTTAAGACTACCGACAATAAAGAAATGCTTGTTTGGGTGATTTTGCCACCAAATTTTGATGAAACGAAAAAATACCCTGCCATTTTATACAACCAGGGCGGTCCTCAGGGTACTGTGAGCCAGTTCTGGTCGTACCGATGGAATTTTCAGATGATGGCTGCCAACGGCTATGTGGTTGTGGCACCAAACCGAAGAGGATTGCCTGGTTTTGGCCATGCCTGGAATGAACAGATCAGTAAAGATTATGGCGGGCAAAACATCGAAGACCTGCTTGCTGCCATCGATAATGTGGCCAAAGAACCATATGTGGATGAGAATAGGTTAGGGGCTGTTGGCGCAAGTTATGGCGGGTTTAGCGTGAATTTTCTGGCCGGAAACCATGATGGTAGGTTTAAAGCTTTTATTTCGCACGATGGTATTTTTAACTTTGAGCAAATGTACCTTACAACCGAAGAAAACTGGTTTACAAACTGGGATTTGGGCGGCGCATTCTGGGATAAAACAAATGCTGCGGCTCAAAGATCATACACATTTTCACCTCATAAATATGTTCATAAATGGGATACCCCAATTTTGGTTATTCATGGTGAAAATGATTATAGGATTTCGTACGATCAGGGAATGGCAGCTTTTAATGCTGCTGTTTTACAGGATATTCCTGCCAAGTTCTTGTTCTTTCCGAACGAAAACCACTGGGTTTTACACGCCCAAAACGGTATTTTATGGCAAAGGATATTTGCAGAATGGTTAGATCAATGGCTTAAATAAATTCACCTATAAGATTTGTAGAAGCGCCGATCAAAATTAATATAAAAGGTCGGTGTTTTTATTTTCTAGTTAATTGTTAAAACTCTGCTCCCGATTCAATCGGCATCACTGCAGCTACTTTAGTTTCTATAAACTTCAATTTTAAAATGAAGTAGATTTGAGTATAGATATTTGAGTATTGAGAATCATTTTGCTTTTACTCTCTCCTATGTCTATTTTTTGCATTATTTCTTTTGAATTTCATTCAATCTTAAACCTATGTACTTCCAGTGCTTATTGGTCTAGTTATTTACATGTTTGGCAATGAGTTGAAACAGTACTTCTTGTTTGATTGGTTTAGCAATATAATCATTGCAACCTGATTTGATGGCTTTTTCTTTATCGCCCGCCAAGCCAAATGCGGTTTGGGCAATAATCACCACATCTTGATTGGATTTTCTTATTTCGCGTGTGGCTTTGTAACCATCTAAACCCGGCATTTTAATATCCATTAATATGACATCGATCTCCGGATTTTCCTGAATAGATTTCACTACGTCATGCCCGTTGTTGACTTTTAATATTTTTTTTGCAATCGGGTTTAACACTTCACTAATAAAAAGTTCGGACGTTGGATCGTCTTCCGCAACTAAAATGGTTAATTTATCTTCTAATTTGATTGCCTGCGAACTTTGAACCTGTCTGCCCGCATAAGGGCTGTTTTTGTTAATATAAGGAATGGTGAAATAAAAAGTTGATCCCTCTCCTTCAACGCTCTCAACCCACATTTTTCCGCCCAGCATTTCTGCATAGGCCTTGCTGATGGCCAAGCCTAAACCTGCTCCTTCATATCCACTGGAAAGCGATTGGTGGGTTTGAAAAAAGCGGTTAAAAATATCTTCCAATTTCTCTTTTGGTATTCCAATGCCACAATCTTTTACATAAAATTGGAGATTACTGTTAACTTTTTTATATCCCAGCTCAATGGCTCCTTCATTACTGTACTTAATGGCATTTTTTACGAGGTTGGTGAGAATGGCATATATTTTTTCACGGTCGGTTGAAATGGTTGCTTCGCTTGATGTTAGTGGGGTTTTAAAAGATAGCTCCATTCCCTTTTGTTCAACTTCAGGTTTAAAAAAAGTATAAATATATTCGATTTGTTCATTGATATTTGTTTCTGCCTTCACAACATTCATTTGCCCCGATTCAATTTTCGAAATATCAATCAAATCGTTGATAATATTTAGCATCCTGTTTCCGCTTTTTTCAATAATCTCAATATATTTCAATTGTTTGTCTCCACTTAACTCTGGTTTTTTTAGCAGGTCGGCAAATCCAAGGATCCCATTCATGGGCGTTCTGATTTCGTGGCTCATGTTTGCAAGAAATGCTGATTTTAGGCGATCACTTTCTTCTGCTTTTTCTTTGGCAGCAAGAATTTCCTGTTCCGCTTTTTTGCGGTCCGAAATATCCTGGTGCTGAATGATTACATATATTAATTCTCCTTCAGAATTCAAAATTGGGTACGACCAATTGTTAAAATATCTTTTTTCCGTTTTTGAGACCTGTACTCCCGTTGTTTTCGAAGCATGTTTAACATCAAAATTTGCTTCCCAAGTTTGAGGTTTTTTATCTTTAAATACCTTTTTAAGATAGTCAATTACACCAGTCCTTATTATTTCACCATCTCGCAGAATATTGTATTTTTTGCCTTCAATATGTTCGGGTTTAACCCCAAATAGTTCAGAAAGCTTAGGATTGATTTTTATGCACCAGCCATCTTTATCAAGAAGCTGTGTACTTAATGATGATTGCAGGAATAATTGTTCAAACAAGGTCTTACTTTCAATCAACTCCCTCTCAGCTGCTTTTCTTTGGCTAATATCGCGCCAAACCACATGAAGGAATTCTTCGTTTTCAATTGAAATAGCAGTTAGCAGTACCTCAACATAAAAACTGGTTTCGTTTCTTTTCTTATGAACCCATTCAAAGCGGTTGGTCCCTTTGCTATATGCAATAGCCATCATTTCATCTGCCTTTTCGTAGGAATTTTTTCCGTCGGGTTGTTTGAGCGGTGAAAGCTCAGATGGGTGGGTCGATAGCAATTCTTCTTTGTTTTGGTAACCAAGCATTTGCATAGTTGCAGGATTGCAATCGACAAATTTGCCGTCCTTGATTATTAAAATAGCATCTCCAGATTGATCAAAAAGTGTGCGGTATTTATTTTCGCTTTCAAGAAGGGCTTTCTGGATTTTTTTTCGCTCGGTTATATCGTGCGAAAAAGTAACTATCCGACCGCCCTCAAGAGGAATGTATTTAGCACTTATTTCTACTTCAAACAGGCTTCCATCTTTTCTTTTATGGATGGTTTCAAATCTATCCATACCTGTTTTTATAATATTTTGAATATGGTTTATAGTGTCAGTTTTTGATTCTTTTGCCTCAATATCTGAAATTTTCATCCTTAGCAGTTCCTCTCTGCTATAACCGCTCATGTTTTCATAAGCATTGTTCACTTCCAATAAATTGCCTTCCAAATCAGCCTGCCAATACCCATCAAGTGCGGTTTGCAGGATGGTATTATATCTGGTTTCCCTATTTTTGAGTTCCTCTTCTGCTTTTTTTATTTCAGTTAGGTCAATAGTCTGAATAATTGCATTTGTAATAGTCCCGTTTCTGTCAAAAACCGGGGTGATAATCGAATTTGCAACCTTTCTTGTTGGGTTCTTAACTTTTACATGATTGACTTCTTCAAGGCTATAGTCGATAATAAAATTAGCTACTTTACCTTTTTTGAAAACATCTATTACTTTTGGCATTACACCTTTCCGCATTAAAACCTCATCCTTAAAAATATTGTACTTCGCGATCACTTCCTCTTCTTTTGCACCGAAGAAGTCGAGGCATGCCTGATTGGTCCTAATAGCAGTGCCGTTTTTATCCGAGATCCAGGTGCTTAATGCGGAACTATTGATAATGTTATCAATAAAATTGGATTTTTCCTTAATTTCTATTTCTGTTTTTTTCCGATCCGTAATATCTTCGGTAAACATGACAATGCCGCCAATAGAATCATCTGCATTGTACCATGGTCGGAGTTCATATCTTAACCACTGGATGCTTCCATCAGCACGAATGAATTTATCGGCATCGTTTCTATAAACCTCGCCTGACAATACTCTTTTATGGTCTTCTTTCCATCTTTCCGGAATTTCAGGAAAAACATCGTAGTGGCTCCGACCAATCAAAACTTGATTTCCCAGTCCATAATCAATGCTCCATCTTTTACTAACCATTAGGTATTTCATGTTGTTGTCGAACATTGCCACCGGCAGAGGTGTGTTTTCAACAAATAGGCGCGCAGTGGTTTCACTTTCTTTTATGATTTTATTAGCCCTTTTATTTTCAGCGATTTGTCTTTTTAACAAATAATTGGAATAGGCTTTTTCGGAAAGTTGATTTGCAAAAATAAAAAGCATGTTTGATACTTTTTTAAATTGCTCCGTTGACATAACCGGGACTTCCTGCAATGCCATTAGAACTTCATCCTTATCCAATCCAAGTTCATCTGTATGATTAAGTATTTCTTGATGATCAAGATCTTCGTTTCGCACCTGCCCAATTAACCAGTTGGCTAAATGTTTCCCTCCAACAGTTATGCTGGCTCCGGCGTCCCATAATCCTCCGCTTAGACAAGCTTGAACTATAGGACCATCAAGTTTTAATGAACCTATTGCCGCATCGGACCTATAACAGCGTTTCCTTCCTTCTTCGGTCGTACGGATAAGTGAACAGAATCTGCAGAAATTGCTGGTTTCAGTTATTGGTTTTCCTTCGATGTCGGTAATAATAGAAGCAACACCATGTACATCGGAAAAGACATCTTGAAGATTTTGTATTTCTTCGATATTAAACAGGTCGTTAAAATGAAGGGATGTTACCTTGTCGGATTTAGAATTTGACATATGCCCAAAATGATTGAAAAAGTAGATACGATTCGCAATGCAATTAAGTGTTCAATATCCCAAGGTAGGCTATTTTACACTCAATTTCAAGAGTTTGATTGTATTATTTTATCGTATCGGGTATTTCAAACAGAAGAAGGTTATTAGGATAATCAATAATAAAAAACGTAGTTTTAAGAGAATTTTTAGTTTGAGTGGGTTTGCCTTTAATGAAAGGTATTCACAGTTAAAATGTCAATAATCCTTACAATTTGCAATTATAATATTGAAAGGTTTGAATAAATAGAAAGTACTATACAAAAGAAAGGGGAACTGAACAGTTCCCCCTAATACTTGATTAAAACTATGAAATAAATGTCCTCTGACATTTAATGTTTTTCCCAATTTTCGATTTTGGCAAGGTTTTCCAATTCATTGGGTGAGATAAAAAACAGGATGTTATGCTTTTTCTCAAATTTTATGCTAATTCCGTAATTGTACCCTTCCTTAACGAGGTATGAAATTTTATAATTTCCTTCAGATGGTGCATTAGGTGTGCAGTTTACGTTAAACTCAAGATTTATTTTGTTGTTTTCGGGATTATAACCTTTTACACGGCAGCATACTTTGTTAAAACCAAACTTGTCTTCTTCATCGGTCAGGTATTCTGCTTTTGACCAGATATCTGAGAATACCTTTTCACCCAGTTTTTTTGACTTTTTTCGATCAACCAGTTTGCAAATTTCCTTAAACTCTTCATCGTTGTATACCGCAACATTTAAAGAATTGGAACCAAGTTGTGTTTTTGTAAGGTAGGTTTGAACTTTTAGTTCTTTAAATTCCATTTTTTCTCTCGAATTTGCATTGCAAAAACCAAATGCAAAAACCATTGCCAGTAAAAAGATTGTTGTTTTCATGACTTTGTTTTTTTCTGTTTTAATTACTTGATTAATTTATAGTTCTCATATTTCCCAAACATCGTTTTGTTGGGATTAGCTTTATATGCTTATATGGCAATTACTTATTTTGACTTTGTTTGCCATTTGTAATTTGTTCCTGTGTTCTTTTTACTTCTTTTTTTCCAATATTCCCTAAACTGTGATTGTTTAATTATTCCGATTGGACCTTCGTAAATTCCACCATCGCCGCGTGGGTCAACAACTTTGATGGCTATTGTATTGTTCCCTTTTTTTAGCAGGTGGCTTGGAAAAACGTATGCCCTTTCTGAATTAAAGTACCTTCCGGATAGATTTCCATAGCCTTTTCGTAAAATATCGTTGGTACCGGTCTGTCCAATTAATACACCATTTAGGTAAACCTGATCGCAGTCGTCGATTTTACCGCCAAGGAAAACCAAATAATCTTCATTTAAAGTGTTGTCTACTTGAAATTGCTTACGATACCAGGCAAAACCGTTATAGCCTTTAAAACCCTGGTTCTCCCAAAAACCTGGAACAACCAGTTCGTTCCAATCGCTATCATTATAGTCGGGCTCTTTAAATTCGTCCCGATTATTGGTTGTGAATTTCCATTGTCCTACCAAATTGATATCGGTTTTAATGGGATATTCCCTGATATATATTCCGGGATTTCCTTTAATTATTCCGCCAGAGCCATGCATATCAAATACCTTAACCGCAATAATGTTGTCCGAATTATAGTTGATTAGGTTATCGGGAATCAAATAAGACCTGAAAGCTTCAAATGCCCCTTTGAAATTTGGAGGAAAGGTTCCGGTTGCACCAATTCGCTGCCCATTAAAAAAAACTTCATCTACATCGTCAATATATCCGAGGACCAGAAAAAGCTCGTTTTCTTTTAGATCATTTGATATCCATACGTTTTTTCTATAGAAACCATATCCGTTGTAGCCATTGTAGCCTTGTGATTCCCAGTTGCCGGGTACCTTAATCTGTTCCCATGCTGATGCATTAAAAGTTGGGTTTTGCCATTCGTGGTAATGGATAATTGAAAATTTCCAATCGCCAGAAAGGCTAATTTCCTGCATCATTTTTTTGTTATAATCCTTGTTGCCAAAACTTATCAAAGCAGCGCAAATAAGCAGGAAGAACAAATTACTTTTTATGTGGATGCTCCTTATCATGATTAGTCAATTATTGATTCAAGAATCGTTTCCCAAATGTTACGGTCTTGATGATACTTTTCTTCTATTTTTTGAAAATTACTTTTTGAGGTGATACCAATGGGACCTTCATATATTCCACCACCTCCATGCCTATCATAAATATTAACAGTAATTTGGTTTGTCCCTTTCACCAACATCCCATCGGGTATTCGGTAATACCTTCTGTTTCTCCAAATATCACTTTTGTTTTTATATTTAAAATTGCGTTGGATATCTTCATAAGAACCCAGGTATTTTCCGTTGATGTAGATGTATTCAAAATCGTCGACTTTGCCTAAAATAAGGTACAAGTCATCCAAATCAACATCGTTATCAATCACAAATGTTTTTCGGTAACAAGCATATCCATCGTAATTCATATACCCCTGGTCTTCCCAGAAACTTGGGACTTGTATCTCATCCCATGATAGGTCATTAAATTTCTTTTTGTTCCAATCCCTGTCTTTACCTGTTTTGAACTTCCAGTTACCTTCAAGCGGAATATTGACGTATTTGGCATCGTAATTGACATAAAACCCAACTTTTCCTGAAACGATCCCGCCTTCAGCATGGGTATCATACACCCGGATTGCCAATGTGTTATCTGAATTGAACCTGAGTTTTTCCATTGGTATAGGATATACTCGGTTGGCATCAAAGCTTGAAACGAAATTCGGGAAAAAACTTCCTGACTTTGCTATGAGTTCACCATTTAAATACACCTCATCAGCATCGTCAATTTTTCCCAACAAAAGGAATATTTTCATTTTATCTTTGAATGGGTCCAGGTGAAATGTTTTTCGGTACCAGGCAATTCCATCGTAATCATCATATCCTTGTTTTTCCCAACTCGACGGAACTTTTAATTGGTCCCAGTCCGAATCGTTAAGATTAGGGTTCTTCCAATTAATATTGTCGCCAACTGTAAATTTCCAACTACCCGAAAGGTTTTTTACTTGCCTGAAATCTTGTGCAGATACAGACAAGGCTGAAAATATAAAACTGGTAATTAATGAAATTATGTATTTGTTCATGATGATATGAATTTACGATACAAAGATAGGTTACAGGGTGTTTGGAGTTGTCAATATGAAATAATAGAGTGTCATAGTTTGTCACATTTGTGCAAAACTATGTCATGCGGGTAGCTTTGTTTCAAGGATTTAGTTTATATCCTTTTCCGTGAATTGTTAAGATATGTTTTGGATGTGAAGGGTTAAGCTCAATTTTTTGACGAAGACGAACAATGAAATTATCTATGGTCCTGGTGGTTACATCACTATTTGTTTCCCAAACATCGTTCATAATATCGAAACGGTCAACTGATTCTCCTTTATAGCGATAAAGATAGCTAAGCACCTCGATTTCCCTTGCCGACATTTTTACGGGTTCGTTATCGGAAAATGCTTCGTAGGTTTTTAAATCTACTTTCAGGCGTCCGATCTCAATTTTTTCGTTTATTTGTTCTTCCATTATTGATGACCTCCTTAATATTGCTTTTACCCTGGCCAGCAATTCGCGAAGGCTGAAAGGTTTTGTGATATAATCATCGGCACCGAGTTCAAGCCCAACAACTTTATCCATTTCTTCGCCTTTGGCTGTGAGTAAAATAATGGGTGATTTGTATCCGATTTGCCGGGCTTTTTTACAAACTTCAAGTCCATTCATCCTTGGCATCATCACGTCCAGGATAATCAGGTCATACTTGTTGTTTTGTATCATTTCGAGGCCCTCAATTCCATCTGCTGCCGAATCGACCAGGTAACCTTCGAATTCAAAATTATAACGTAAACCCCTTAATAAATCAGGTTCGTCATCCACGACCAATATTTTTTTCTTTGTTTCCATATCCTAGGTTGCTTTTGGAAATAATATCCTAAAGGTAGTTCCTTTTTTGATTTTGCTTTTTATTTCAATTTTACCGTTATGCCCATCCACGATGTGTTTTACAATGCTAAGTCCCAAACCCGATCCTTTCACTTTAATTGAAACATCGTTGCGGCTTACCCGAAAGAATTTGTCAAATACGTATTTCTTATCTTTCTCACTAATGCCAATACCATGATCAATTACCTCAAAATATACTTTGTTTACAAAAACACCAGTCTTAATTACAATCGACTTATTATCAAAGCTATACTTAATTGAATTATCAATCAGGTTGATCAGCACATCTTTAATTGAATCGGGATCTAACATCACATTTTCAATCCGTAAATCAAGTTTTAGTTCATGGGAAAACCCAAGTTTTTTTAAATAAGGAATGTAATTATTATAAGTTTCTTCAATAAGGGTATTCAGATTTGTTTTTTCAAGGTTGTATGTCTTCTTATCTTTTTCGATTTGTGAAAAATTCAGGATTTTATTCACCAATATTGATAACCTATTCGTTTCTTGGAGTATGGTCCTGACATAGTCTTGTTGCATTTCTTTGCTAGGAACGCGATCCATATCCATGGTTTCTGCATACATATTAATTAGCGAAAGGGGAGTCCTTATTTCATGAGATACGTTCGATACAAAGTCTGATTTTAAGTTAGTGAGTTCAATTTGTTTGCTCAAAATACGGATTACCAACATTGCTGCCAAAAGAAGAATAAAGCTAACGGTACCCACAAAGTAGATGTTCCATTTTGACCTTTCCTGAATTAATTCGCCAATCGTTTTCCCCTCGAGGGCAATTCCTAATTTATAATCTGAAAAATTGCTCAATGGTTTGGTGAGTTCAATGTTTATTTCATCGTTGTTTCGGATGGAACGGTACAGCAAGCTATCCTCTTTGTTTATTACAGCAATTTCAAATTGCCCACCTGCGATTTTTTGTATTTGCGCATCAAGCCCCTCCGCTACAAATTCCAATGCATTCACCAGGACAGCTACCGGGAGCAGTTGGTTATCCTTCTTGATCAAAAAAACAAAAAATACGAAATCCGTATTTTCAATATTAAACGGTTCCAAGCGATAATAACCAACTTCATAGAATTGTTTTAGGGTATTTAGTTTGTTTTGTATTTCATGTGAAATCCAATGCGCTTTGTCATCGAGGTTTATTTCAGGGGATAAAGAAGAAATGGAAATATTCTGAGGGATACTATCGAGGAAGAAAAAGGTTTTTATATAACTATAATTGGATAATACGTTTTTCAGGTTTGTATCTTCTTCCCTAAACGAAAAACCTATTTCCCGTGCCATCGATGTGAGCGCATCATCGGAGTATTGGTTTATAGAGGTTAGAATTGCATCCAGTTGTTCGTTGTAGGCATTTTCAACAACTTCCTCATTTTTTTGCAGGCTTTGTAATTCAAAAATAGCCACAAATCCTGAAGGTAACAGGATGGTTATAATTACCAGGATATATAAGTATTTCTTGTTGCCGGAAGACATTTAATAAGTTGACTTTTGTACAAAACCTGCACTAAAATACTTAATTATCTATTTGATCCTCAAAAGCTGTGACAAGATATTACATATTTAAACACCTTGAATTTAATGTTCGACCCAATCATATTTGCATTTATTTATCGTATTAAGCAAGCTAATATTCCATTCTTAATTCTCGAAAAGGATACAAACCGGGGAAGGAGTATCTATTTTCGATACAAAACTTAGCAAACCTGTTTCCTGATCCCTTTTAAAAGAGACAATATTGTTGCTGTTTTGATTGGCTACAATTACATACTTATCATCGGGCGATACGGAAAAATTTCTCGGGGTTTCGCCCAAAGTAGGCACGATATCAACCAATTCTAAATTCCCATTTTCTTTGGTAATTCGATAAATTGCCAGGCTATTATGGCCTCTGTTTGAGGCATATAAAAAATTTCCATCGTTTGAGGTGTGAATATCGGCACAGGTATTTATTTCTGTGAATGAATCTGGCAAGGTGGAGATAGAATTTTTAACGGAATAAGTGCCGTTATCCTGCTTCTCGAGGTGTGTAACGGTACAATCCAGTTCGTTTAGCACATACGCCCATTTTTTATTTGGATGAAAAGTCAGGTGCCTGGGACCTGCTCCGGGGGCCATCATGATTTTTTGCTGTGCTGAAAGTTGTAGTTTATTAATCGTTGTATCAATGTTATAAATCCAAACTTCATTGGTTCCCAAATCCGGCATCAGTATATTGTCGCCATCAGGTTCAAACCAGGCTGAGTGTGGGTGTGGGGCATCTTGTCGGTCGGAGATTCCATTGCCCGTATGTTTTTTAAAGTCCAATAACTCCGAGAGTATTCCGTTTTTATCAATTTTGATCAAACAGCAACTTCCATCGGTGTAATTTGTAACCACAACAAAGCCTTGTTTGCTTGTTGATACGTGGCATGGTCCAGGACCGCCTGAAGTTGTTTTAGATAAGAAGGTAAGGCTGTCTTTGAGGATTTTAAAGGATGAAATAGAACCATCCTGAGGCCGGTTTGAGTTTACACAAAGCAGGAATTTTTTATCGGCAGAAAAGGTCAGGAATGCCGGGTTCTCGGTTGTTGCAACTAAACCTTTATTGCTTAAAACACCATCATCGCCTAAGGTGCACTTATAAATTCCTTTGCTGTCGCCAGAAGTGTAGGTTCCAACGTAAAATGTTTGTGATTGATCATTTTTGGTGGTTTCTGACTTTTTGTGCTGGCAACCAAATAAAATGATTAGGAACAGGAGAATAGGTATAAGTTTCATTTCAATAGTGATTTGATTAGTATTGCTAAGATAGTGGTTTTTCTAAACTAATTGCACCAATAAAAAAGCCTCCCAAAAGAACAGAAACCAATTTTTTGCTCCTGTTTTCTGGAAGGCTTTTGTACCCATATATGGGCTATTTCTTCAGTGCTGGCGTCGAATAAGTTGGAGGTGTTACTTTTATTTCACTTTGTTCTTCCAGCATTTTTAAAACTTCCTGCACAGCCCTTTCAAGTTGCGGGTCTTTACCCTGTGAAAGCGACAAGGCATCCTGCCGCACTTCAATATCCGGTGCTACGCCTTTGTTTTCGGCAATCCATTCGTTTTTAACCGGGTCGAAAACAGCATTGTCGGGTGCTGTTAATGCGCCACCATCGACCAAACTGTAATGCACCGACGATTTTACCAATCCTCCCCAGGTTGTGGTGCCGATTAAAGGACCAACGTTTTGTTGCCTGAAAGCCCATGGAAAGAAATCTCCGCCAGAGCCCGACAGTTCGTTAATAAGAAGTGCTTTGGGTCCCAATATTCCGCCAGGAAGCCTCATGGCTTTTCCGTTGGGTACTTCATTAGTGAGTGCAGCCCGAATGGTCCTGGTCATTAAATCAACCATATAATCATCCAGCAGGCCACCGCCGTTAAAGCGTTCGTCAATTACGGCACCTTGTTTGTCTTGCTGTGCAAAATAATACCTGTTAAAGGAAACAAAACCGGGACCTCCGGTATTTGGCACCCACACATAGCCAAGTTTTCCGCCAGAAAGTTTATCAACCATACGTCGGTTATCTTCCACCCAGGTGCGTTGTCGTAATGAGTTTTCGCTACGGATTGGCTCAACCACTTCTTTCCAGGAATCCTTAAATTTTGGTTCCTTATTGATATGTAAAGTCGTTTGTTTCCCAACGGTTCCATCCAGGTATTGATAAATATTATCCTGATCGCTTATTTCTTTTCCGTTGATCCCGACAATATAATTTCCTTCTTCTATTTTCATTCCAGGTTGGTCAAGGGGACCTGTTAAACCAGGGTTCCAGCTTTCGGTTGTATAAATCCGTTTAATTTTCCAGCTTCCATTTTCGGGAACAAGGTCGGCACCCAATAAGCCAGTCGAAGACCGTTCAACTTTGGGGTAATCGCCACCGAATACAAAACTATGCCCAACAGAAAGTTCCCCGTTCACCTGATCGAGAATATAGGTTAAATCGGTTCGGTGCTTAATAAATGGCACCAATGGTTCATATTTTTTATACACTTTGTCCCAATCCCTGCCATGCATATTAGGATCGTAAAAATAGTCTTTTTCGTACCTCCAGGCTTCGTTAAACATTTGCTCCCA
Organism: Prolixibacteraceae bacterium; assembly: GCA_963678235.1. GTDB lineage: Bacteria > Bacteroidota > Bacteroidia > Bacteroidales > Prolixibacteraceae > JABMQB01. Next base: position 504,337 of record OY782766.1, read on the forward strand.
TTCGGCAATCCTGTCCAGTTTTATTTTTAAATCCAATTTTAGGGATTTTCCATCTTTCCCGCTGGATTTCGATGTTTCCATTACCTTCCAGCTACTTCCGATGCGGGCAAGCATTTGTTTTGCACTTGCCGATACCGATACGCTGCGTGCACCTGATATAAATTCTTTGGTCTCTTTTTTCTCCAGGTCAAATTTCTGGATTGTTAATCCACTTTTATTTGGAACCGATTCTCCAATAAATACCGATCCTGAAGGTCCCTGTAACATACCCCTGTATGGCCTTGTTGGAGCCGGTAAAGGCATAATCCTTCGGGCAATACCGTCAAAGTCGATTTTTATTTCTTCAGCATCCTTTTCTTTTTTCTTTTTATCGTCTAACTTGTCTTCTTTTTTGTCGTCCGCTTTATCCTCTTTCTTATCGTCTTTTTTATCTGCTTTTGTTTCTTCTTTTTTGTCCTTGTCTTTTTCTTCCTCTTTTTCTACCGGTTCTTCATCGCTTTTAAGTTTGAAGGGTGATTCTTCCTCTTTTTGAAGGTTAACGATATAAGCCCTGTAGGTTGGGTCAGCAGTCATAGAACTGGTGTTGGCCCAGGTTGAACCTAAGGCAAGATCGGTGCTGGCAAGAAAATAGAGATGTTTGCCATCGAGGTCCCAAACCGGGGAAAAAGAATCGGCAAAAGGATTGGTGATGGATTTGGAAGTCTTGGTTTTGTTTGACCAAAGCTTCACTTGCCTGAACCCGTTCGTTCCCGATTTTGCATAAGCCAGCCACTGCGAATCTGATGACCAAATTAAGCCCATACTTCCCCTTTCAAGGTTATTGCCACCTACATCAGCAGTAGTAATTGTTTCATTTTCAATATCAACAACCCGAATCCTGACATCATCGTCGGTGAATGCAATTAGTTTTCCGTCGGGCGACCATGTCGGCTCCCAGCCCAGTTTTGATTCGCCAATGGAAATACTTTTTACTTCCGACATACCATCCTGATCTGTTATTTTCAGGGCGTAACCTTTTCCGCCTTCGTCCGAAAACCAGGCAATTTTATCTCCTTTTGGTGACCAAATTGGCGAGCGGTCGGCGGCATCAGAGCTTTGCGTAATGTTCCGGGCATCACCATGTTCAACAGGGACTGTAAATATTTCTCCACGTGATTCCATAATTGCCCTCTTGCCTGTTGGTGAAAGAGATGCCGAGCGCACACTCTTTCCAGCATCTTCCCATTTGGTGTTTGCCCAGGGGAAATCGCCAATTACAGTAATATTTAATTGAGTTGTTTTTTTTGTGTTTAAATCGAGTGTATGAAGGAGTCCGTCTCGTTCAAACACCAGTGTTTCTTTGTTGCCCGATAAACTTTTAATATCGATATCTTTAAATTTGGTCAATTGGGTGAGTTCTTTTGTTTTGGTAGAATATGCCCAAATATTCACTGTCCAATCGCGATCCGATAGAAAATAGACCATATCACCAATCCACAAAGGTTGAGTGTCGGTTGTGCGCTCATTGGGTAACAATACCTCGCTCATATCATTCAAGTCGAGAAGGATGAGCGGCGTGTTTTGTCCACCCCGATATGCCCTCCATTCTTCATCCCAGCGCCTTACCCCGTCGATGGCTATTTGTTTTCCGGATGGCGAAAAAGAACCATTGGTGGCACGTTGTTCGGCTAGTTTTATTGCAGGGCCTCCTTTTGCCGGAATGGTGTACAATCGTTCAAAGGTAGTTGGTGCTGATTCGCGGGTTGAAGAAAAAAGTACTTGTTTTCCATCGGGAGACCAAGCCCTGGCACGCGAAGAGCTTGGATGCCAGGTCAGGCGGATTGCTGAGCCACCTTCAACCGGGATTGTGTAAACGGCATCGGAACCACTTCGGTTCGAAGTAAAAGCAATGGTTTTTCCATCAGGTGAAAAGTGTGGGTCTTTTTCAACGGCAGCAGTGCTGGTCAACCTAAAAGCTGTTCCCCCATCGATATCCGAAACCCATAAATCACCTCCATAAGTAAAAGCAACTTTTGATGAACTGATGCTGGGTTGCCTAAGCAGCCTGGTTCCTTCTGCATCAGAAGAATTTGAAAGTATGAATACAAATAAAAATAATAGATTTCCAGTCAGGATTTTAATTGACTTTGTGTAGTTCATGAGAATTAATTTATATGTTTCTAATCTTTAATTAACATTAGTGCACCTAAATATCAAATAATTACTGAAAATAAAAAACATTCATGATTCCCGGGAATCACCAACAGAAATGAAAATCGAACATTAAGAATTTGGGTGCAGCGAATTTTATTCGCTGAAGAATAATGCGGATAGAATCCGCATCACCCGAAAACTTTCAGAAAAAAGCAACAATGAATATTTATTTCTGTTTTGAATAAAGATTTCTTTTTCCTGATTTTATTTCATTGATGTCCGATAATATTTTACAATTATCTCTGCACTTATGATTTTATTACGTTCCTACGAAACTGTAAGGTATTGGGGCTTGTATTTTATTTCTACACATATTGAGTTCCTAACGGAACAGCCCCAGAGGGGCAAGATGTTGGTAGAATCGGAGTTACATATTTAAGAAGGAAGTCCTGTTGGGACGAAATATATTTTACCTGACAACAATGACTTTATTTAAGGGATTCATATAATATTTTAAGTTTAACAGCATAATACTAATGTAAATACCAATGAAAATAGTTACTTTGTTCAAATAACATAAAGAAATAAATGTAACTTCTTGAACACAAGATAAAAAACACTATATAAAGTCATGTTTGTCATTTGTTCCCAAATACTTTCCAATATAAATCACCAGTAAGTTTAATTATGAAACATCTATTCATTATACTTCTATTGTCCATATTAACAAATTTTTGCTCTGCTCAAGAAAGGAATTTGCCAATTTATTCATTGTCACATATAACAATTGACTCTGTTGTTATGTATGATGATCCATTTAAAGTTACTAATGGAGAATTAGAAAACAAGGGGTATTCTCCGGTGTGGTTAAATGCATTTTGCGCAACTGCTGTTCCTACTTTTTTTGATAGAGATGCAAAAAAGGCACTGCTTTATATCCATAAAAGTTTCAATCTAGATGAGGCCGCTTTGCAATCTTTCTATGATAATTGGGTCCCAAAACCCATTCCCGATATTGATATAACCATTTATATTTTAGGTGATATTTATTTTCACGATAATATTAATAATGAAAAATACATTTATACACCTATGTGGGGGACAAGATATGATCTCCCTGTCCGTTTAAGTGCATTAGATACAGCATTCCTGGGAACGCCAAATAAAAGCCAACTCGATAGTATTGACGTGTATTTCCCATTCTATCGTAATGATCATAAAGCTTGGTTTTTCTATATATTGGAAAATGGGGTATATAAAAAATGCACGGATTTATTACTTTATGATGTGCTAAAATGGAATATGAAAGATTTTAGTGCTCAGAGTTCTGCAAAAGAACTGATTGAAATAATATATAGTCAAAAGAATTATACTCGTAGCAGGCTTGAAAATGGACATAGAGTTTTTGAAACTGTGATAAATACTCCTAAAGGAACGGTTGTAGTTAAACCAAAGCAGAATGAGTTACCAATAGATTAGGTTTTGTGCTTCACTCAACTTATGCCATTATTTCTGTAAATACTTCTTGTTAGGATTTGGCACTAACAAATATAATTATCCACAAATGTTGAAATTCTAATTTAATGTTTGCAACCAATCATACAAACGATCGTTCCAACTTTGCAAATACCCTTTCCCGAGTCCAAATGAAAAGCCATGCCCTCCGCTTGGATAAATATGCATTTCAGTAGGGATACCTTTGTCAATGAGACTTCTGTACATACGCAAGCTGTTTTCAACAGGTACGCCATTGTCATCCGAAGCATGGACAATAAAGCATGGAGGGGTATTCTCTTTCACTTGCATGTCGTTGGAATAAAAATCGATTAATTCCTGGCTAGGGCTTTTGCCAATCAGGTTTTCACGCGATCCCATATGCGTACATTTTTCGTCCATGGTGATGACCGGATATACCAGCACCATAAAATCGGGTCGGGCGCTAAGCTTATCAACACTATCGGTTTTTGCAAAATTGTCCAGATCGAAATGGGTTCCGAGGGTCGATGCTAAATGGCCTCCGGCAGAAAAGCCCATTATCCCAACCTGATTTGTATCTACATGCCATTGTTCTGCATAATTGCGGACCATACGAACAGCCCTTTGTGCATCCTGCAAGGGTGCATCTTTCCCAATCACAACCGATTTTGATTGGGGCATCCTATATTTAAGCACAAAAGCGGCAATCCCTTTCGAGTTGAACCATTTGGCGAAATCGGTTCCTTCCCAATCATAAGCAAGGCCAACATACCCTCCGCCCGGGCAAATAACAACTGCCTGTCCGGTAGCATGTTGTTTCGATGGCAAAAATATTTCGAGGGTCGGAATTTGTACTTTGGTTATCCACTCTATCCTGCTATTGTTCGTTTCTTCCTTTTCTTCCGAAGATTGATAGTTCGGGATCGTTGTATTCCATAAAGGAATTATTTCACTTTGCCCAAAACTTTGAAAAACAAGGGAGATAATAGTGAGCGCCAGAAAGATTCTTTTTTTCATCGTATGTAGGATTTTTTGAATTTGAAAATGTGAATAAGTAAAAGTCATAAGTATTTTCCTTTTATCCAAAAGTTGAGCTTGATTGTTGTTTTGATGATGGAATTAATTTTATTGAACTACATTTTTAGATTATAAATCTGATTATTTTATATTAAGATTAACCCGGTTGTTGTACTTTTACTATCAATATATTTATTACATTGAAAAAACTGAATTAGGCACAAAAAAAATACATTTAACAGAAATGAAGAAACTAAAAAAGATACTGTTCTTTTCCATTGCTATTTTGATTATTGCATACCTTTTAGGTCCAAAACCTCCAAAGCCAGAATTAAATAAAGACTTGCCAGTTATTCAGGGAAGCATCTCTTCGTTTGACAAATATCTGGAGAAAAAAGAAGCTGCATTTTCCATTAAAGAAGATAACCAGTCACGGGTAATTTGGAACAATGATAGTTTACGAATGCGCACAGATTATTGCTTATTGTATTTGCATGGATTTTCGGCATCATGGTACGAAGGGTATCCGGTTAACATGGAATTTGCAAAAAAGTATGGTATGAACGCTTATTTTCCAAGGTTGGCATCACATGGTATCGAAACCACAGATGCATTGATTGATATGACCCCTAATGCTTTATGGGAGTCATCAAAAGAAGCACTGATGGTTGCCCAAAAGTTGGGAAAAAAAGTCATTATCATGAGTACATCGACCGGAGGGACTTTATCGCTAAAACTGGCATCTGATTTTCCGGAATATGTGGATGCCCTGATCATGTTTTCGCCCAATGTTGAAATAAATAACAGCGCGGCTTTTTTGCTTTCCAAACCCTGGGGGTTGCAAATTGCACGAAAAGTATATAAAAGCAAATACAGGGTTACCAACGAAGACTTTGACTCCAAAGATTGTCAGTATTGGAATTGTAAATACCGTTTGGAAGCGACCGTTTATTTGCAGCAGTTGGTTGAAGCCTGCATGACGCCGGAAGTATTCAAAAACGTAACGGTTCCTGTTTTTGTGGGCTATTATTATAAAGATGAAGCGAACCAGGATGACATTGTGAAAGTAAGTTCTATTTTGAAAATGTTTGATCAGCTTGGTACAGCCAGCGATCAAAAAATAAAAGTTGCATTTCCTGATGCTGGTAACCACGTAATTGCATGCGAACTAACTTCAGGATGTGTTGATGAAGTGCGCCAGGCAACGTATAAATTTGCCGAGGATGTCTTAACCCTAAAGTAATAAATGTTGAAATATGTACAAGCATCGTTGTTACCGCCAGGGTGTTGCTTTAACGACTTGTTAAATTTTACTTTATAAACTAGTACATACGAACCTAAATCAATAATCATGAGTAAAAATGCCGGTACTTTTTTAGTTACAATCGTCGCTTTGTTTTTTATAAGCGCGTGTACAATTGTTCCTTCCCCACACTCACTGAAGGTAAGCGAAGGTTTTGAAAATCCTTTGGGATTTTACGATGCGAATCCAAGCTTTTCATGGAAATTGCCTGCTGATGGTAGTATTATTTCGCAATCTGCCTATCGGATTGTTGCTGCTAGTAGTGCTGATTTGTTGCCTGATCATGCAGATATTTGGGATAGTAGGAAACAAAATTCGGAAGAATCTCTATGGATAAAGTATGGTGGAAAGGAGTTACAATCCAGACAAAAAATTTATTGGCAGGTGAAATATTGGGACCAGGATGGAAAAGAATCTGAATGGAGTGAACTTGCTTTTTTTGAATTAGGGTTATTGACGAATAAGGATTGGCAGGCAAACTGGATCTCGTTGCCCGATAAAGATGGTGAAGCATATGCTCCGGAATACCTTCGGAAAGAATTTACTGTTTCTTCGGAAATAGAAAAAGCCAGGCTTTATATCACTTCGAAAGGGATTTTCGAAGCTCAGATTAACGGTCAAAAAGTGGGAGAGGATGTGATGCCTCCGGGCTGGACACCTTATAAAAAAAGGATCGAATCGTTGACCTACGATGTAAGCGATCAAATAAAGCAGGGAGATAACGCAATTGGCATTGTACTTGGCGAAGGCTGGTTCTCAGGACGTATTGGTTACCGGGCTTCACAGTGGATAAAAAAGCCATATCCACGAGCAATTTGTCAACTGGAAATTACCTTTAAAGATGGAACAAAAAAAACAGTTCTTTCGGATAATACCTGGAAGGGTACAGACCAGGGACCGATTCGTTTTTCAGGTATTTATGACGGTGAAACATACGATGCAAATCTGGAGCTGGATGATTGGAGTTCGCCCGGTTTTGATGAGTCAGTCTGGGCTGAAGTAAGCTCGGAAGTAATTGGAGATGAATTTACACTTCTTCCTAAACGTCACCACACCGTAAAATCAAAAATGGAATTGCCGACATTAACCATTAATAAAATTGATGATGGGAAAGTGGTATTTGATCTTGGTCAAAATATGGTTGGCGTAGCACAAATAAATGTTCCGGTGAAGAAAGACCAAAAGGTCACCATTCGCTTTGCCGAAATGCTCGAAAAGGATGGAACTTTATATACCGAGAATTACCGTTCTGCAAAGTCAACCGATTATTATATTCCCAAAGAAGATGGAATTATAACCTGGAAACCGACGTTTACGTTCCATGGATTCCGTTATGTCGAATTAAGTGGTTTCGATGAAGGTGCAGAACCTGAAAAAGACTGGGTGACAGGATTAGTACAATATTCCGATTTCGGTCAAACAGGTACATTTACCACTTCGCACGATAAATTAAACCATCTTCAAAGCAATATTATTTGGGGTTTGAGGGGGAACTTTTTTGATATTCCGACTGATTGCCCGCAACGCGATGAACGGCTGGGATGGACTGGCGATGCACAGGTTTTTGCCCCAACATCAATGTTTAATTGTGATGTTTATTCTTTCTGGGCAAGTTGGTTGCAAAGTATGCGTGAAGAACAGCGCGAAGATGGAAGCATCCCGGTTGTTGTGCCTAATATTTTATCAAGAAAAGCAAGTACCGGATGGAGTGATGCCGCAACGGTTATACCATGGGAGATCTATTTCAGGACCGGCGATAAAAATATTTTGGATGAAAACTATCGGATGATGCGCGGATTGGTGGATTATTACCATTCCGAGTCTGAAAATCATATTTTAGGCATATATACCTATGGCGACTGGCTGCAACCTTATCCTTCCGTTGAAGGGGACCGAAGTGCCGACACTCCACCTGATCTGGTTGGAACTGCCTATTTTGCACGTTCGGTAGAATTAACCTTAAAAGCTGCCAAGGTTTTAGGGATGGATAATGAAGTGTCCGAATTAGAAGAACTTCACAAGGAAATTTGCCTGGCATTCGATACTAAATTTATGGACGAAGAAGGAAAATTGACCACCAAAATTGAAACGCAAACCGGATATTTGCTTGCATTGGGTTTTGATTTAATTCCAATAGAAAAGCAGGATAAGGCTATTAAAAATCTGTTGCGAAAAATTGATGATGCAGGCGGACATTTGCGTACCGGGTTTTTAGGAACGCCGCTGCTCGCTCCTGTTTTAGATAAGTTTGGACATGCCGATGTGATGTTTGAAATGCTTTTCAAAGAAACATATCCTTCGTGGTTCTATTCCATCAACCAGGGGGCTACAACCATGTGGGAACGTTGGAACAGTTATAGCCATAAGGATGGTTTTGGAGATGCAAGTATGAACTCGTTCAACCATTATGCCTATGGTGCAATTGGTCAATGGATGTATGAAAGGATGGCAGGCCTTGCCCCATTGGAACCTGGTTATAAGAAAATACAAATCGCACCAATATTTGAAAGTCCATTGAACTCTGCCAAAGCAGAATATAGTTCCAATTATGGAATCATCAGTACAGAGTGGAGCAAAACAGACGATGGGACCGAACTTTCCGTGACCATTCCACCAAATACTTCGGCTAATGTAATTGTCCCGATTAATGAGGGGGAGGACTTTTTGGTGGATGGTGGCAAAATCGAAAGCCGAAAAGAAATAAAACATATCGTGCGAAACAACGAAACAATTACGATGGATGTTGAGCCAGGGGCTTATTCTTTTTTACTAAAAAAGTAAGTTCCAATAGAAGTCTATAATGAATAACAAATTAGTAATTTCAATGTACTTTAAGTCAAAGATCGTTTTAAAGTAATTGAATGAAAATATCGGAAAGCAAATATTTCTGATGTAAATTGAATTGTTCACGTTCTGGGAAATACAATCGACGAATTCATATTGAAAGGACTAAAGATAGGGAACAGTAAACTGGATGGTAAAAAGGCAGAAACTAACAATGGTTACCTGCTTTTAATCCTGGGACTCATAAAATTGAAATCCTGTAGAATCAAGGAATGTTTTTATTTTCGTAAGTCGCTTGGGCTTGTGCCAACTTTAATTTTAAACAAACGGCTGAAGTAATAAATCGACTGAAACCCTAGTTCAAAACTGATTTCTTTAATGCTTTTATCGGACGATAAAATAAGCTCTTTAGCGCGCATAATTTTTAATTCCAGATGGTATTGGTGCGGTGAAACTCCCGTATATTTTTTAAACATCTTACGAAAATAAGAATAGCCCATATTGTGTTCCTTCGCCAGTTTTTGTAAATCAATTTCGGCGGCAATATTTTCCCGCATCCTGAAAGTCGCTTTTTGAATGGTCGATTCGATTTTTTTTCCTGAAAATTGTTTTTGCTTTTGGTAAGCAACTATATAGCCCAGAAGTTTTACAATCATCCCTGAGGAGACTTGTTGAAAACCCGGTTTTTCTTTTAGGATCAGATCAAATATTTTGTAATAAGTATCAATAAAATCTTCCCTAAGCTCGCAATAAATCAATGGGCGTTCGGGCGAAAATAAATCTTTGGCAAGCAATTGTTTGGCAAGTTCCCCATCGAAGCCAATATAATGTTCCACCCAACCGGTTTTTTGTTTCGGGCGATAGCGATGCCAAATTCCCGGCCAATTAATCATTAAGGTTCCCGGTTTAATTAAAAATTTCCCAAAATCAGTTTCCAATTCACCACTTCCTTCGGTGATATAGTTAATTTGGAATTCATCTAAAATCCGTCCTTTTTCCCAGTTAAAGAAATACCCGGAAGGGTGGTGTATGTCCGGATAAATGGTTTTCGGGGCAATGGTCGATTTGCCAGCAACGTTGAGGTAAAGCCCCCAAGATTTATCTTCTTCGCCTGGGGTAAGATATTTAAAGAAATCCTCCATTATGGTGCCAAAATGTGCAAATGTATAATCATTTTATGTATTGTTTCCCTCTATGGATCAGTATATTTTTGGTGTCAACTAAATTTTCAATAGCACATCAAAATTATTAAACTTTTTTAAAAATCTACTATGCAAGTAATACTTGGTATTATCTATCACTCCCTTGGTGGTTTTGCTTCAGGAAGTTTCTACATGCCCTACAATAAGGTGAAAAAATGGTCATGGGAAACTTATTGGATTGTTGGGGGCTTGTTTTCCTGGCTTATTGTTCCGCCAATTGCTGCTTACCTAACGGCACCAAATTTTATTGAAATTATCCGCTCAACTTCTGGCAGTGTATTAAATTTTACCTACATGATGGGATTGCTGTGGGGGATTGGCGGTTTAACCTACGGATTGGGCGTACGTTATCTTGGAATGTCGCTGGGCAACTCGGTTACTCTGGGATTCTGTGCTGCTTTTGGTGCGATTGTTCCATCTATTTATTACAACATTAACCCAACCGAAGGCAAAGTTTCATTCACCGATATGATGGCAACCAACGGGGGGCAATTGGTTTTATTGGGGGTATTGGTTTGCCTTATCGGAATTGCAATCTCAGGCAGGGCAGGAATGCTTAAAGAAAAAGAAATTTCGGTAGAAGAAAGCAAAAAAAGCGTTGCAGAGTTTAGCTTGGTTAAAGGATTAATCATTGCAATTATTTCTGGTATTTTAAGTTCATTTATGAATTTCGGGATTGAGTCTGGCAAACCTATGGCTGATGCTGCAGTAGCTTCAGGAAATAATCCTCTTTTTGCTAATAACGTTTCTTATGTAATTATTATGTGGGGAGGTTTAACAACCAACCTGGTTTGGACCACAATCCTAAGCATAAAAAACAAATCGTATGGTGATTTTGTAGATTCATCTTCGCCAATCGCAAAAAACCTTTTATTTTCAGCTTTGGCGGGAACAACCTGGTTCCTTCAGTTTTTCTTTTACGGAATGGGTGAAAGTAAAATGGGCAATGGAGCAAGTTCTTGGATTTTGCACATGTCAACCATTATCCTTACAGCAAACATGTGGGGAATTTACCGTAAAGAATGGAAGGGCGTTAGCAAAAAGACCAAAATGACGATTACGGTAGGGATAACGGTAATTATTCTTTCCGTATTCCTTGTAGGAATTGGTAATTCAATGTAAGCTTAAATCCAAAAGCGATGAAAAGGCTGGCTTTTAAAATGTACCTTAAAGAAGGTCAAAAGGAAGAATATATAAAACGGCATAACGAAATATGGCCGGAGTTGAAACAACTTTTAAAAGAGGCAGGTATAAGCAATTATTCCATTTTCTTAGATGAGGAAACCAATACCTTGTTTGCATTTCAGCAATTAGAAGGAGATGGTGGTTCACAGGATTTGGGGCAAACTGAAATTGTACAAAAATGGTGGGCTTATATGGCTGATATTATGGATACAAACCCGGATAATTCGCCGGTGTCAAAAGAATTAGAAGAAGTTTTTTACATGCAATAAATCAAATAAAATGGCAAACTTAGAATTAGTTAAAAAGGCATACGCCTTGGCAAAAGAACAATATGCAGAGTTAGGAATTGATACCGATCAGGTACTAAAAGATATGGAGAAGGTAGTCATTAGTTTGCATTGCTGGCAAACCGATGATGTTGGTGGTTTTGAAACTCCTGATGCTGAGCTTTCAGGTGGTGGTATACAGGCAACCGGTAATTATCCCGGTAAGGCAAAAAGTATTGCCGAAATGCGAGGCGACCTTGAAAAAGTACTTTCATTGCTGCCCGGAAAACATCGCTTAAACCTGCATGCCATTTATGGCGATTTTGGAGGCGAATTTGTTGATCGTGACCAAATTGAAGTTAAACATTACCAAAGCTGGATTGACTGGTGTAAAAAACAAGGCATCGGTATGGATTTTAATGCCTCTTGTTTTTCACATCCAAAAGCAGATTCAGGATTTACATTGTCATCGAAAGATGAAGAAACCCGCAAATTTTGGGTTGAGCATTTAAAAAGGTGCCGTGAAATATCTGCAGAGTTTGGAAAACAATTGGGTACACCCTGTGTCCATAATACCTGGATTCCGGATGGCTCTAAAGACACCCCAATCGATAGAAATGGGTACCGTGAATTGTTAAAAAAGTCGTTGGATGAAGCAATGGCTGTTGACTACCCAAAAGAATACATGAAAGATGCGGTTGAAAGTAAATTGTTTGGGATTGGTGCTGAATCAATGACCGTTGGTTCGCATGATTTTTATTTGGGATACGCCATTAGCCGTAACAAATTGATTTGTTTAGACAATGGGCATTTTCATCCGACCGAGCAGGTTGGCGATAAAATCTCATCATGCCTTCAATTTGTTGATGAAGTCCTGTTGCACGTTACACGTCCAATCCGTTGGGATTCAGACCATGTGGTTACACTGAATGAAGATGTGCAATTAATTGCTTCCGAAGTGGTGCGAAATAATTTCTTCGATCGTGTAAATGTGGGGCTTGATTTCTTCGATGCTTCAATAAATCGTATTGGTGCTTATGTTGTGGGTACCAGGGCTGCTAAAAAAGCATTTATGATTGCCATGCTTGAACCTACTGCTACCATCAAACAAATGGAAGAAGCAGGCCAGAACTTTGAACGGTTGGCAATGTTGGAAGAGCTAAAAACCAAACCTTTTGGCGCAGTATGGGATTACTATTGCTTACAGAACAACGTGCCTGTGGGTGAAGATTATATCGCTGAAATTCAAAAATACGAACAGGAAATTTTATCAAAACGATAGTGTAAAATAATGGAAAGGAGTTTTATCAACTTCTTTCCTCTTTTTACAATCTAAATAGGAATAATTGAAATGGACAAGAATGTAAAAGACTTAGTAGAAGTTTCCCGGTTTTATGGAAACAATCCGGCATTTGTGATTGCCGGAGGCGGAAATACTTCGTATAAAAGTGCCGATAAGTTATGGGTAAAAGCAAGCGGCTCATCAATGGCTACTATTGATGAGGGTGGGTTTGTTTGCCTTTCGAGGGAAAAATTAAGCACCATCGTAACAAAAAGTTATAGCCTTGATTCAACCGAACGAGAAGCGCAGGTTAAGAAAGATTTGCACGATGCAATTCTTTATCCTGCAGATAAAAGGCCTTCAGTGGAGACCTCGATGCACGAAATTATTGAATACCCATTTGTGGTGCACACGCACCCGACTTTGGTAAATGCCCTGATGTGCTCAAATAATGCAAAGGAAACGACCAAAGAGTTGTTTGGCGAAGAAGCATTATTTGTTGAATATACCGATCCGGGTTATGTCCTGTTCAAAAAAGTTGAATCGGAATTGATCAAAGCACGTGCTAAGTTTGGCAAAGAACCAACCCTAATTTTTTTAGAGAACCACGGTGTATTTGTTGGGGCTGATTCTGCCGAAGAAATTAAGTCGGTTTATGCAAACCTAATGGAAATATTACAGGGAAAAATTGTAAACGAACTCCCTTCTGTGGAGGAAATTGCTTTGGGCGATCAGGGAAATGAATATCTGGCTTCCCTTAAAAAAGAGGTCCTTTCAGAATCGGGTGCAGTTCTGTTTAAAAATAATGAACTTGTTCAAAAATTTGTGGCGTCGCGTGAAGCGTTCGAAAAAGTAAATTATCCATTTACGCCCGATGACATCGTTTATTGTAAATCGAAATACCTTTTTGTTTCGCAAAATCAGGAAGAACTTGCAAATGGCATCAAGGAGTTTACCAAGCAAAATGGTTATGCCCCTAAAGTAGTTGCTATTCAAGGGCTTGGGGTGTTAACGATCGAAGAAAACGAAAAGTCGGCTCAAACCGTTCAAGACGTTTTCCTGAATATGATGAAAGTGAGTTTTTATGCCGAAAGTTTTGGTGGGCAACAGTTTATGACCCAGGCTCAGATTGATTTTATCGATAATTGGGAAGTTGAAAATTACAGGCGCCAGGTGGCAAAAAAGGGGTAATTTATTGGTGAAAACCAAATAAAACTAAAGTAGAATCTATTTTGAACGACGTATGAAAAAAAAGGTAATCGCCATATTTGATATCGGAAAAACCAATAAAAAAATCCTCCTGTTCGATGAAAACCTGAAAGTGGTATCTTGCATTGAAGAGGAATTTAAAACCAGTGTTGATGAAGATTCGGTGGAGTGCGATGATATTGATTTAATTGAAGTTTGGATGAAATCAACCCTGGAGGAAATTATTAAAGGGGATGAGTTCGAACTGAAAGCCGTAAATTTTTCGACTTATGGTGCCTCCCTGGCATTTTTAGATGAAGTAGGACAGCGTTTGACCCCAATCTATAATTATTTAAAGGAAGTACCGGAATCGATTCAATCAGAGCTGTTTGAAAAATATGGTGGTGAGGAAGAATTTTGCAGGAAAACGGCGAGCCCAAAGCTTGGGCTATTGTTAAATTCGGGAATACAGATGCTTTGGTTAAAAAAAGAAAAGCCGGAAGTATTTAATAAAGTAAAATCGATTTTGCACTTTCCGCAGTATCTATCTTATCTGTTAACGAACAAGGTTGTTTCTGAGCCAACATCAATTGGGTGCCACACTTTTATGTGGGATTTTGATTCGAATTGTTACCACGAGTGGATTAAAAATGAGGGTTTTAACCTACCCGAACCAATTCCAAATACAAATACATTTGCAACTTCTCTTGCCGGGAAAGATTTTGTTACAGGTATCGGTATCCACGATAGTTCGTCTTCTTTGGTCCCGTATTTAAAAGGGAGCAAAGAAAAGTTTATTCTGGTGTCAACCGGAACCTGGTGTATCAATATGAACCCGTTTAACAATTCTCCTCTCAGTTCGGAACAATTAAAGAATGATTGCCTTTCAAACCTGAGCATTGAACAGCAGGCAGTTAAATCTTCACGTTTGTTTATGGGTTACATTCACGATGTGAATACCGATTATCTTTGTTCCCATTTTCAGGTTGATACCAAATGCTATAAGGAAATTGAAACCGATAGCAAGCTAATTGAAGGGTTTTTAAAACTGGGAAAAACCAATAAAGTTTTCTTTGAAGACGGCATGCCTAAAGATTACGTCGATAAATCGGTTGATTTAAGCCAGTTTAAAGATTTTAAGGAAGCATATCACCGTTTGATGTTCGATTTGGCAATTCTTGATGCAGAATCAATTGATTTGGTTTCGGATGATGGCGACGGCACAAAAAGCATTTATGTTTCCGGTGGTTTCGCCCGCAACGAGATATTTGTTCGTATGTTGGCAACCTTATATCCAAATAAAGAGGTGTTTACCACCGAAATTGATAATTCGAGTGCTATGGGTGCAGCCTTGGTAATTTGGGATTCAATCGCTGGCGAAACACTGCCGGACATTGATCTGGGATTAAAAAAGTGGAAATCATTTTAAAATAAGAAAATTCGGAGATTTGATTATCCTCTTTCAAACCATGGAGTATTTTTATCAGCTTCAATTTTGTTCAAGGCAAAATCACGAATTTTCATTATTTACCCCTCTGTCAGCCTTCCGGCTGACATCTCCCCTAAAAGAGGAGAATAGCAGGAAAGCTCGATGTGAACCACGAGGAACTATTTGATTAATTAAAACTATAGAGGTAGGAAATCGGATGGGTATTTTTTGAAGCCCATTAAATTTCTTACCTTTTCCATTTTATAATCGTTGATGAATATGCACAATATGGATCTTTTGCCTCCGGCAGAACAGATTGTAATGGTACTGCAACGGATTTACGACATGGGTATGACCACATCATCGGGTGGAAATATTTCCATAATCGAAGAAAATGGCGACATTTGGGTAAGCCCATCCGGGGTTGATAAAGGCAACTTAACCGCAAAGGACATGTGTTGTATAAAACCTGATGGTACGATTATCGGTCGGCATAAACCATCTTCAGAATATCCATTCCATAAAGCAATTTACGAGGTTCGATCGGATATAAAAGCAATCGTGCATGCCCATTCATCGTCGTTGGTTGCTTTAAGTACGGTTCATAAAATCCCGAATGTTAGCATTACTCCTAAAAGTTACCAGGAATGTGGTTCGATTGGTTACTGTGGTTTTGCAATTCCTGGTAGTAACGAACTTGGGAGAATTGTTGCCGATGCTTTCAAAAACCAAAAGTATTTGTCAATAATTATGGAAAACCACGGGGTTGTTGTTGGTGGAAAGCGTCTATCGGAAGCCTATGCCCGGTTCGAAAATATTGAATATACCGCAGAAACAATCGTTCATGCGAAAGCCATTGGAGAGGTAAATTATTTGGAGAAAGACCAGTTATTAAAAGGAGCTATACAAAGCCCAGGGAATTCTGGAACCGAGAATCAAGGTTTAAATCCTGATGAAGATAATATCAGGGAAAATATATGTAGGATAGCTGCGCGAGCCTGTAAGCAAAAATTGCTGTTCGGAACTATGGGAACAATTTCGGTTCGCTTAAACGATCAGGAATTTTTAATTACGCCGCCGAATGTTCCATTATGGAAATTAAAGCCGGAGAATTTGACGAAAGTAAAAGCTTCACAATTTGCGGAAAATCAAAATTCGTTCGATGATTTATTTAAATATAATGCGATTTACATGCAAAACCCTCAAATCAACTCCATCATTTTTGCCTATCCTCCAAACCTAATGGCTTATGGCATAAGCGATGTCGAATTTTGTGTAAGGACCATTCCGGAGAGTTATTTCACCTTATTGGATATACCTGAACTTCCATTTGATTCATCCTATATTGGAAAGGATTCCATTCCTGTTACTTTTGGAAAAGAAGTCAGGGCAGTGTTGGTTCAAAATGACTGTTTTATAGTTACTGGTAATCAACTTTTGGAAACTTTTGATCGCTTGGAGGTTGCTGAATTCAGTGCAAAGTCATTACGCATTTCTCAGAATTTGGGAAGCATGGTTCCTATGGATCAGGATGCCATAAATGCTTTGAGGGATAAATATGTAAAATAGGATAGGGCTTAGCACCTACCTCTTGCGCAGGGACTATTTGTAACGAAGAATCCAAGGAAAATACCAAAAGCCATAGTTTTAAGAATTTCTCCAACAGTGAATTCCGAGAGGGCTTTATCTTCTGCAAAATAATAATAGACCAAAGCACCAATGGCACCAATTAGCATGTAAATAAGTGTTTTCCTGGTGTGTGGCAAAGCTAATTTTCGTTTAAGCCAGCTTCCTTCTTGTTTTATCTCTAATTTTTTAAATTCCATTTTGTAATATATAAATATATAGATACAAATATATGTATTTTTTTTGTTCCTGTAAGAATATGTGCTAGGGGAGCTTTAATAATTAGTTTATGTTCTAACGAAATTGGATAATAATAAATTCACAAATCTCCTGAAAGGCTTTCTTGGCTTCAGGGAACAGAGGAGTTAACAGAGGAAAGGCATGGATCATATTTTCCCACTCTTTAAAAGTAACTTCGACGCCTTCAATTTTAGCTTTACCCGCAATATTAACACAATCGTCGTAATGAATTTCATGTGTGCCAACACAAACGTATAATGGAGGTAATCCCTTTAAATCACCAAATTGAGGGGATAAAAGTGGATTTGTAGGATCGTTGTCCGAAATATAAAAGTTTGCCCAGTATGTCCATGAGCCCATGAGCGCCACATCGTTTTTGGCATTATAAATAAATGAACTGGTTTTGCACCTTAAATCGGTAATTGGTGAAATGGAAAATGCAGCCTTAGGCAATGGAATGTTGTTTTCTTTTAAGGCAAGTAGTAAGGACAAGGTTAAGGTGGCTCCCGCCGATTCGCCACCAACAATAATATCACTAGGTTTATATCCCTGCTTAAGAATACATTTATATGCTGTGACACAATCATCGAGTGGGGCGGGGAAAGGATTTTCCGGTGCTAAACGATAATCAAATACCAGTGATTTTAATTGACATTTGTTTGCAAATTTAGCCACATGCATCCGGTGGGTTATGCAAGAGCCAGAAATAAAACCACCACCATGAATATAAAATAGGATTTTGTCTTTCAGAGGATTCTGCGGAATTATCCATTCTGCATTTATACCATCAAGGGAGGTTTCCTCAACCGAAATATTTTTAGGTAATTTAATCCTGGCAGATGCTTTATCGATACTATCACGGAAATCCTGCACCGAGAAATTTTCATCGACAACTTCCGGCTTTAACTTCAATTTGAATAAATGCCTATGCTTAATTAAACCAATTATTATTTTGCTACGAATGCTTTGCATGGTTCTGTTCATTATAATTCGCTGCAAAAGTCCTAAATTTCTTTTAAGAAAAAATTCACCTATGTTAATTTTTTGGATGTTTTTTCACATCAAATAAAATCGAAATCAAAACTAATGGCTTTTTCGATTTTGAGAAATATAGCACAATTGCTTTGACAATATTATTTAAAATGAAACTGTGCTTGCTTTATGTTTTTTATGGATAAATATTCATTATAAATCCCGAAGTCCATTTTCGATGTATTCGTATTGCCAAATTTTAAATAAAAATGGATCGTTTGGTATTTCATCATGCTCATTATCAATTAATTTCATAACTACATTCGCATCTTCTTCGGATAAATTGTTTTCCGTATATTGATTCACTATTTTAAAGGATTGAGCAGTTCCTTGAATATCAATTACCGATTCATCAGCCGAACCAAGGGTTTTATTGAAAAGCTTAAGGCTTTTATAAGACAGGTTTTTTCCGTCGAATTCGCGAAGAAAACCATTTTCGGTTAAAAGGGAACCTGGAACTATTTTTTTAGTGATAGTTTTTCTATATCCGGCTTTTTGAAAGCGGTTTTTAAAATGAAAAGAGCAATAATTGATTCCAATATCGAAACCTGCTTCCTGAACCTCTTTAATAATTTCTAGTGCTGCTATTTCCGAATCCAAAACCAAAGGCCTTTCTTCACTTATAATGCTGTATTTTCGCTGAATTAGTTTAGTGGCATTGTGCGGTGTAAGCCTGAGTTGATGTAAGTTTAAGTTGGTCACACCTGATTTGACCATTTCAGGGATCAAGGCAATTATGAGATCCTTTTTTTCGGGAATGGCAGGAATCTCTATAGTAATATTTGGGATAATATTTTTTGCGAGTTTTACTTTATCTAAACGATAATTGGTAGCGCCAATGTCGAAACGGATTTCATTAAGGTTCAAATCAGCTAAAGCCTGCAATTTAGCTTTGTCTGCTAAAATTCCATTGGTGTACATCCAAATATAAAGATCTGGTTTGCATTTTTGCCTTAAGGTTTTTAAAAACTCCAGCACTCGTTCAAAGTATAACAGAGGCTCGCCGCCGCTAAAACTTACGCCATCAAAATCGAAATAATTGATATAATCAGCATATTCTCCGGGGCTTGCAAAATCCAGTCCTTGTGTGGATGGCAGTTCGTCATTTAATTGCGGGGTAGGGCAATAAAAGCACTTTGCATTGCATTTATTGGTGATAAACAAACAGCTCCACTTTCCCGAACCGCAAATCTGGCAACCTTTCGAAATATGGTTCACGTAGGGTTTGGTTGATTTAAAAAGAGGCTTAGTTTTTATTTCGTGCAAAATACTTGCTCTTTTCGTTTGATGGGTATCGATGGTATAAAAATTTGCCCAGTTAATATTGGGGAAATTCGAGAAATCATGTTTGTTCTTTGAAATTAACGAGTTAATCCACTGGTATTTAGCTTCCATTTGTACTTGTTGAAAAATTGATAAAGAAATTGTAACTGGATTTTGCCCCGGATTGCAGGACAAACGATTAAAATAAGGTGAAACCGGGCCGGAAGCTTTATAGCTCGGAAAAGATGTAGAGGAACATTAAGAACTGTTCCATGGCAAAAATCGCCTTATTTATTTCTTTATTGGATGCCATTTATTCAATCAAAAGATGGCTGCAAAATACGTTTTTTCTTTTAATTCTGCATATTTTTCTGTTTGAGTTAATTTATTTAAAATCAAAGCATTAGAAGATGCAATAGCAGAATATCATTCTGCTACCGTATTTAGGCCCTATTTGGCATAAATTTTAACTTATCTTTTTAATATCGATAACTTTTGTTTATCGCAAAGTATTTGACATTGAATGGTCATCATATCGCTGTCCTTTTACAAACTTGTAAAGCTTATCATGTTCATTGACCTCAGATTTGCTTAATTCTATCTTCAGGGCATCAAGGTTTTCAATTAAATATTTTTCCCGTTTTGTTCCCGGAATTGGAATAAAATCATCGCCTTTTGCAAGAATCCAGGCGAGTGCAACTTGCGATGCTTTTGCATTTTTTGAAGCTGCAATTTCTTCGACAGTTCCTATGATCTTTTTATTTTCCTCATAATTTTCAGCGTTAGTCCTTGGCAAGTATGTCCTGAAGTCGTTTGGGTCGTTAAATGAGTCGAATTTACCGGTTAAAACCCCTCGCCCAAGCGGGCTGTAAGCTACTGTTGTAATCCCCAATTCGCGGCACTCATTCAAATTTGCATCTTCAATGTCCCTTGTCCAAATTGAATATTCCGATTGAACTGCAGAGATTGGATGCACGGCATGAGCACGTTTTATCGTTTCACCATTTACCTCGCTAAGGCCAATGAAACGGACTTTCCCTTCTTTTACCAGCTCAGCCATTGCTGCCACTGTTTCTTCGATGGGCGTTTTGGGATCGACCCTGTGGTAATAATACAAATCGATGGTATCGATGCCAAGGCGTTTTAAACTGGCTTCACAGGCTTGTTTCACATATTCAGGTTTGCCGTTTATTCCTAAAAATTCGCCGTTTGAACCACGCATGTTCGCAAATTTAGTTGCGAGTGTTACCTGATTAAATTTGCCTTTTAATGCCCTGCCAAGTAATTCTTCATTGTGTCCGCTACCATACATATCTGCAGTGTCAAAAAAATCTACTCCAAGCTCAATGGCTTTATGAATGGTATTTATGGACTGTTTTTCATTGGTTTCTCCATAAAATTCTGACATGCCCATGGTTCCTAATCCTATTGGAAATACTTCCAAATCACTGTTTCCGATTTTTCTTTTTCTCATCATCTGAATGTTTTAAATATAGTTTTAATTTTTCTTCGTAATTGGTGTCCGTTTTGAAGAGGATTTAGTAATTACTTATTTAATTGCTGTCAATGTTTTTGAGCTACCTGTTCTGCTTATTGACTAATTAAGGCAAACTATCGTCATTTTGTTCATGTTAATACAAAGATGAGCAATTAAGTTTTTAACGAAATAACCCTAATCAAACAAGAAATGACCAATTTCAAAGATTGGTTGTGGTATTGTTTTTTTTTCGAAATGTTCCGGGAGAAATAAGGGTGTGTTTTTTAAAGAAACGGTTAAAATGCGTGGGTTCGCTAAATCCTAATTTATAAGCAATTTCTTTAGAAGGGTAGGAGGTGTTCATCAAAAGGTTTTTGGCGGCGATAATGGTTTGGTGAGAAATCCAGTCGTTGATTGTTTTCCCGGTTTTGCTTTTGATAACCGAGTTCAAATAATTAGGGTGGAGGTTCATTTGTTCTGCCAAATACTGAACCTGCAATTTGCTTTCAATTTGCGCATTTCCCAGAATCTTTTTAAGCTCCGATTCCAATAGTTGTTTAAACAATTTTACGATTTGTGAATTTCGATTGCCTTCTTCAATTGGATTATAGTTTAACCAAAACTTCTCTTTAATTTTCAGTAGCAAAACCATAAAAAGATTTCCAAGGATTCTGGCTTTGAAATCTGAATCCTTTTTGAATTCATTTAAAATTTGATTATAAAGGATTGAAAATTCCTCAAAATCAGATTGGGATAGGTTTTCGGGTGGCGATTTTTCTGACAATAGAAAAGGAAATTCCGTAAAAATTTCGGCATGAACGTTTTGCCTTAAAAAGTTGTCGGTTACGGCAATAATATAGGCTTCTTCTGATACATCCAAATTATACGATTTAATGTGCCCCGGATTTGTAAAGTAAAAAGACTTTGATCCGAATGGGAATTTATGGTCATCAAGAAAATAAACGCCTGAACCAGTTTTGGTTAAGATGAATGAAAAGTAATCGGCACGTAATTTTGGTGACTTAAATGGAATTTTGGGATGGATATCAGGAATACTCAACACCGTAAAATCAATTTCCCTCTCAACCGGCAAATCGAGGGTTTGATATAAATCGGATATTTTATGTTGGATTATGGTTCCCATTTTGAGGTATTCATGCAATTATTGCCAATGTTTGAATAGCTGTCCATAAAACATTATTGTCGAATCATTTTATTTTGAAAAGTATTTAGTAAATAGTTCTTTAACTTCGTTGCTCTTTAGGGGTTTTGATAAATAGTCATTGCAACCAGCTGTAATTGCATTTTCTTTATCCCCTTCTAATGCATAGGCAGTTTGTGCAATAATAATAACGTCTTTGTTAAATTGTCTAATTTGACTAGTTGCTTCATATCCGTTCATCTCCGGCAATTGTATATCCATAAATACGATATCTATGTCCGGGTTGTTACGACAAGCTTCTACTGCCTCAGCTCCTGTTCGGACTGAAATTATTTCACTACTATGTTTTTGAACGGCAATAGAAATAAGCTTTTCAGATGTTTCATCATCTTCCACAATTAGTGTTTTAAACCTTTTGAGTGAGTTTTCTTCAGAAGGAATCAAAATTGAGCTTTCTGAACTACTTATTTTTTTCTTTTCAACAATATAAGGAAGTGAAAAATAGAAGATACTTCCTTCCCCTACCTCTGATTCCACCCAGATTTTTCCACCTAACATTTCAACAAACGCTTTGGAAATGGACAATCCTAAACCAGCGCCCTGGTATGCTTTTTTATCTGAAATATCTGCTTGTACAAATCGATCAAAAATGGCTTTTTGCCTGTTTTTTGGAATACCTATCCCCGTATCTTTTACATAAAACTCAATGAATTTCCCCTTTTTTATATAACCAAATTCAATGGAACCTTTGTCACTATACTTAATGGCATTTTTAACAAGATTTGTAAGGATAGCATAAACCTTCTCGCGATCGGTTTTTATGATGGCGTCTTCGGAAGGCAGTGAATTTTGATATGAAAAAAGCATGCCCTTTCCCTCAACCTCAGGTTTGAAGAAGCTGTAAATGTATTCCATTTGCATGTTAATATTTGATTCCTTAATGTTAACTTCCATTTGATTGGATTCTATTTTCGAAATACTAACAATGTCATTAATAATATTCAGCATTCGTGCCCCACTTTTTTCAATGATATCAAGATATTCTTGCTGTTGTTCACTTTTTAGTCCTGGTTCTTTCAGCAGGTTGGCAAATCCAATAATACCATTCATTGGCGTACGTATTTCGTGGCTCATATTCGCCAAAAATGCAGATTTCAAGCGATCAGATTCTTCTGCTTTTTCCTTAGATTTTATAATTTCCAATTCAGCTTTTTTTTGTTCTGTAATATCCCTAAATTCAACTGTTCTAACCATGTTGCCTTTGTATGGTATATTTCTTGCCTCCAAACGCATCGGAAATTCGTGTCCATTTTTATGCACTCCAAATGCTTCATAGGGTTTTTCGTAGCCCGATAAAATCTTGTCCATTACATGTTTTCGTGATCGTTCAGCGATTAATAACAGCCCGTTCATTCCAATAAGTTCCTCTATCGAATATCCTGACATAGTTGATAATCCAAGATTGCATTCCAGAATGATTCCTTTATCGTGGACGCAAATTCCTCCAAAAGATGCGTTATACAATGCCCTAAAACGAGATTCACTTTCTTCTGCGCGTTTTCTTGCTGTAATTAATTCTGCTTCAAACCTTTTTCGTTCTGTAATATCTCTTAAACTACCAATAATTTTTGAGGGTTGTCCATGTGAATCGAAAATAATTTTTGATGAAATTGAGCAAGGGACCAATGATCCGTCTTTGTTTTTCAAGGTTATTTCAAAATCAGAAACAATACCTTCCTTTTTTAACAGCGAAATAAGAACCTCACGTTCGCTTGCATCATTGTAAATTTCATACATTGACTTACCAATTAAATCAGCAGCTGTATATTGCCCTTTTGATGTGAATTTAATGGATGGACTTATTTCCAGAATTTTCCCGTCAATGGATGATTCATAGTAAGTGTCAATTACATTATTGAAAATTGCATGGTACTTTTCTGCATTTATACGCAGAGATTCTTCAGCTTGTTTTCGTTGGGTTATATCGCGATAGTTGCCTAATAGTCCGTTTATATCCGGATCATGTAGTAGGTTACAGCATGTAAATTCAATCCATTTATAGGATCCATCCTTACATTTGTATTTTAGTTCTGTAGTTCGGACGACACCTGGCTCACGTATAATTTTTTCAATAAAATCTTGTACATATTCTAAATCCTCCGGGTGGACGTTGTCAAAAGTATTCTTTCCAACAACATCTTCAGGTTTCCATCCAAAAAATTTCTCAATGTTTGGGCTTTTATACTCATTTAAACCTTCTCCGTTTATGATAACAATAACATCTCCTATGTTACCTATCATTTTACTGTATTTGTCGGCACTGAAATTAGTTGGATTTTTCTTTAACCTTAAAACTTCATTTTGCCTTTTAAGCTCAGTAATCTGATTTTCTAAGTCTTGATATGTTGGTTTGTTTCTCACCTGTTATGATTTTTTTATAATGTATCATAAGTTCTTTGTTTACAAAAGAGAATCATCGAATTTAAATTTGAGATGCTCCTTTTGTTTTGCTAAATCCGCTCACTTCTTTGTGGGAAATTAATAATTCCCTAAACAACTGTTAGTTAGTAAGCAATTTATTTTGGTACCTTACTGAATTTGGGTGAGCTTGAATTAATCAGCAAAGTACCTTTTAAACTTATTTTATAAGAAAACCTCTTACAATATAATTATTTTATTTTCAAATTAAAGGTTAAAACCTCCGAATTGTATTCGGAGCAGGCTCTGCTCCCGATTCAAATTGGGATCATTGTATCTACTTTAGTTTCTATAAATTTCTTTTTATGATGGAAGTTTCAAGCACGAAGCCCGAAGTTAAATCCAGAGTTCGTTATGCTTTTATTCCGTCTTCTGCCTTCTGCCTTCCCGCCAATTATCATTTTAATTATCGAATTTCATTCGAATTCATAAAACCTATAGATTTTCAATCCATAGTTGTTTAGTATTTTTTTTACCCAAAAATGGACTAATGTATTTCCATCTTCAGATAAATAACTCGTATAAAAGTTGGGAACCCATAAATCACAATATGCTGATTTTTATTCCGGCATTAAATACAAATCCATCTGTCGGAGCCCATATATCAACGAATGTAGGATTGTTTGTGGGTGGAAGTACCACAGGTTCAAATTGCGATTGGTGAGTATTTGTGAAATTTTCGAAGTTTATAAATACAGAAAACTTCTCGAACATCCGCATAAGCATAAATCCCATCATCCAATAATCAGATTTTCTGTTGTACCGATTGTCAAATTGGTTACCTGTGTAATATAATTCATAACCTGTTGACCACTTTTCTTCTATTTCATACATTAATGCAAATCCCAAGTTATCCTTAGGGGTCAGTGGTTTTTGATTATTAATATTATCGTATTTCAACTCGGTATTTATAAAGGTATAATTCATGTAAAGTTTAAAATCGCTGTAGGTTAACTTGATATTGGTTTCGATGCCTGAACTTAAGATATTACCATCAGCACTTTCAAAATAAGTATTATTGGAGATGCTATTTTCTCTAAGAACTAAAGCATTTTTAAGCTGTGTAAGAAAAAACAGTTGATTGATAGAGAAAGTCATATTATTGCCAAAAGCTGTTCTGTAATTTAAATCCAAATTACTACCAATGGAAGTTTCGGCGTTAACCTGGTCGTTTGATAAAGGTTGGATTCCCCTGAAATAAAGTTTTTCTGCATCTTCAGTAAAAATGGTGGGTAATTTATAGCCCATTGCACCGCCAATGCGAGAACTAAATTTATTGTTTGCCTTATACAGGATTGAGAATCGGGGCAATACAAATACACCGTAATCGTTGTTGTAATCGGTTCTTAAACCTGCCTCAAAAATCAATTTTTCACTTAAATCGGTTGTGTTCTGAACAAATCCACCCACAGTATTATGTGAATAATTTCTTACTGGCAGTGAATCCGTTTGGTCTTCTGTAAACTTTTCAAGGTAATGATTTAAGCCAATTTGCCATTCTGATTTTTCGTTTCTATGCAAATTGCACATTGCTTCGGTAAAGCTTGAGATTTGATTTCCGCTAAAAATGTAAGTTGGCACAGTTAATTCTCTCTGAAAATAGGAAAGACTTTGTTTAAAGCTTATTGTTCTGTTTTCTTTTGTGTTTTGTAAGTTTAATTGTGTTGAATATCTTTCAGAAATATTTTTTTCAAAGAATACATGTTCATTGTTTTCGTTTCCAGCTATAACTTCCATGTCACCACCGTTGCGCTTGTCATAGGCTGTATTTATTGCAAAGCTAAGCTCGGTGTTTGAGTTAATGTAATAGTAAAACTTTGGGTTAAAATTATAGGTTTGAGCTTTTGGTAAATTAGAAAATCCATCTTCATCAGGGTCGTATGGGAATTGATTACCGGCAGCACCATAAAATGTAATACCGGTTTTACCATATTTTTGGGCATAAAAAAGGTTTCCTGTTGTTCCCAAGGCACTTGTTTGATTGAACATAACATCCAATATTGGTTTTTCCTCTGGTGTAATGCTTATCAGATTTACCAAACCAGCAATTGCGCCGCCTCCATACAAAGTGGAACTACTTCCTTTTATGAGTTCAACTTGCTTTAAATCAAGCGGAGGAATCTGCATAATTGAAAGTCCTCCGGCAAAACCACCATATAGGGGAAATCCATCTTTTAGAATTTGCGTGTACCTACCATCCAATCCCTGAATACGAATGCTCATATTTCCCGAACTAAGCGAAGTTTGTTGCATTTGAACACCTGTTGTTTCACGTAAAAGCATTCCTATATTACTGGAATTCATCGCTGCTTTTTCTCCAAGTTCTTCACCAGTTATTGCTTCAATTCTTGTGGGGATGTCCTGTATTGACCTTGATGAACGAGTTGTAGCAATAACCACTTCTTCCAGCTCTTGTCCGGCTTCCAATTCAATTTCAATTGTTTTATTATTATCATTGGGAAAAGAAAGTTCAATTTCCTTTTCTTCATACCCAACAAATGAGATTACAAACACATATTTTCCATCCTGCAAATTATCAAATGATGCTATACCTTCTGTATTTGTAATTGTGCCATTTGTAGTTCCTTCAATAACTATGCTTGCCCCAATCAAGTTATCACCTGTTTCTTCTTTCACTTTGAAGGTCACTCTGTTTTGGGCAAAAACCTGACTAAAAATGAGTAATCCTGAAATTATTAGTATATATCGCATATTTACTTTTTCAAAATTTCAAAAGTAATATTTTGCCTCCTAATTAGTTCTGAGTGGGTCGGCAAAATTACTCACATATTTATTATTGCTAAAAGTGTTCGTGAGCTCCCTATGGTCGGTTGCATTCTTTGGCAAAGCTTTGGTTTTGGAATTGGCTCGTGGGGCTTTGCTAATGTGTGCAATGTGGACAGGGATTTAATATATCTTTTCGAGGGGGGGAGAGAAAAAACAAAATAAATTCCCTCGCACTGTACCGCCCTACCAACGGAGTACCAGACCAATCAATTCGTTTTGTGTAATTATTTCAATTTATTCATGCAATTTGGTTTACATTGTTATGCTTTGTATTTATTCCCTTAGTCTTTTAAAAAATTGTCCTGATGGCCATTTATATTTATCTGCCAAAGTCGCAATTACTTCTAAATACAAATGTTCTCCATTTGCACTGTTTGATGCAATAACTGCCCCTTTCCCTTTTTCAGGGAAACCAATAACAATACATACTGAGCCTGGAGAATTATAACCATTGTGAAGAAATGCAATATCCTCATTTTCTCCAATCAAAAGAACACCAAGTCCCATATAGGCTGTTTGCTCATAGAACTTGAATGGTAATTTCAATTCTTTATTAATCAGTTTATTCACTAATCCTTTAGAGAAAACCTTAGATTTATCTTTATAAGCTCTCATTAATTCAGATGTTAGCTTTGCCAAGTCCTCAGTGGAAGTCATTAAGCCACCTTGAGCTTTCGCAGGAGAGTCTAAGTCAGGCAATTTCTGTTCTCCATTACTATTAAAAGGCATAGCCTCTCTATCTTTTAGACTTTTAGGTAAAGGATAGATAAAAGTACTGGAATTCATTTCCAAAGGTTCAAAGAGTATTGTTTGCGCAATATTTTGAAACGATTTATTCGTAACATCTTCTAATATTTGTTGAATTAAAGCATATCCTATATTGGAATATGACCACGAACTTCCGGGGATAAATTCTGGAACGGCTGGTTTGTTAATTGCTGGAGGTTCAGCATTTAATACTTGACTTAATGTTGGCATTCCTTTTTCTTTGTCATAAGCAAAGTTTGTGCTGGGTAATCCTGATTGATGCGTTAATAAAAGTCTTAGTGTTACGGGATTATCTTTGGTGAAATTATTTGTTGGCATTTCCCAAGATTTCAGATATTGATTGATATCAGTATCTAGATTGAGGAGCCCCTTTTCTATAAAGTGATGAACTAAAATGGCTGTTACGTATTTACTTACTGACGCAGCTTGAAATAATGTATTATTAGTTACTTCATTATTTACACTATCTTTTTCCCCATAAGTGATAGTTTCTTGTGTCTTAAAACTATCTATAACCGTAATGCTCAGTCCTGGGATTTTGAGTTTCTCCATTCTTAGAGCAACGGGAGTTTTACGTTGAATTTGAACTTTCCCTGAATCTGTATCTATAATTTCATAAATGCCGTCAGCTAAATAATTGATTTTTTTATCATTATTGCAAGATGCAATTATTAAAGACGTAAGAAAAAATACATATAATTTTAGTAACTCTTTATTCATTACCGATTGATTTGTTTAGCATTATTACTATTGGGCTCGAAATATAATACTTCATTAAAATAATCGAAAGTAACATTAAATTGTTTCATTAACTCAATGCCAAATGTTCCGGATTCAACAATGCTTGTATCTGCATTTGTTGCTGCTTTCACTATCATTGTAGGATAATTTTTCAGAACATAATCACCGAATCTTAATTCTATTAGAGTGTCATTGTAACCATATAAGTCTCCTGAAGCACCCACTCCCAAAAATTTCCTTTCCACATTTGAAGGAATAGGGATATTGTTTGTATGATTAGAAATTAAATAAAGTGGGAAAACAGTTCCAATATCTATGTCTAACAAAACTTTATGAACTGAGCCTGTTTTTGTGTGCAATTCAAATGGCAAACAATACGAGCCATTTTCCCTTTTGTGCATTTTTACTGCATTTTGATTTTTGGACTTTTTAAACGTTTTTGGTTCAATTAGTTTGAGCATATTATTTTCAAAGTCAAACTTTACAATGAAATGCTTAAACAGCATAGAACTTACTTGTCCGTTAATTCCGGGGAAAAAGTCTGCATATCCAGCAGCAGATGGCGATATTAAAGTTGGTTGGTTTTTAAATAGGATTTGTTTAAAATCAACATTAATTTGGTTTCCCTCAAATATCTGGCTTGCACTGTTTTCTCCAATCCCGATAAGAGAATCTGCATCTTGTGATTCAAAAAACAAAGCAATTGAATCCACCTCTCCATTATAAAACCAAATTTCATCAAAAAGTTTTCCATTATCAATTAGGAGCTTAACCCTTTTTCCGTTAATTGTTCCGGTAATCATAGGTTTGTTTCCGGCATACATTTCAAAAGGTATTTCAATCTCTTTAGAATTATTTTTCAAAAGATACTCTCCGGGGGCATTTGTAAATTCTAAATCTGAAGAATTATTAGTATTCCTATTAAGATTGCAACTGGTTAGAATAAGAAGTAAAATCAACAATAAATATCTATTCATATTAATACCTTTTGTGTTGTTTTTATATAAAGCATAATGTCGAGCTAAACGCAGTTCCTGGAAGAGAACGTAGGGATATAAAAAGGGATTTCATGTTTAGCGGTAACCATATTATCCCAACCACTATGCATGAAACTACCGTCAAATGGGCGAAGCGCATTTGAATATTCCCTTTTTATATACCGGGAGTTAGATTCCAGGTGCCAAATTGCTTTTAGCGTTTTGTTCTGGCACGTTTTGGCTCGAAGCCCAGCTAAAGCTGTATTTGTTATCAATTTATTCATGCAATTTGGTTTAGCACGTGTTACCGCAAGTGGTTTATCTTTTTGTCAATAGGTTAAATAATTTTTCGTTTATATAATAGTTTCCGGTTCCAATTCTTTCTTTCTTTAAAATCCCATCTTCCGCAAGTTTATTCAAATAATTAGCAGCTGTAATTCTTGAAACATTTAAGTCGTTGACAACGAATTCAATTTTTGTGTAAGGATGTTTAAATAAGTTGTTTAGTAAATCCTGACTATAAAATTTATAATTGTCGCGAAGTTTATGTTTATACTCCATCATCAAGTCCTTGATTGGGATAATTAATTCAATGGTTTCACGAGAAGTTTTTTCAACTCCCTGAATTATGAACAACAACCATTCCTCCCATTTTTCATTGTCTCGGAGTTCTTGTAAAAGCCTGTAATAATCCGCTTTATTTTGAATAATATAATTACTTAAATATAAGATTGGAAGGTTTTGCAATTTCTCGATAATTAAATAGAGGATATTTATAATTCTACCTGTACGACCGTTTCCATCGTAAAATGGGTGGATACTTTCGAATTGATAATGAATTATCGCCATTTTAATAATTGGGTCACAATCGCACATTGACGGGTCATTGATGAACTTTTCGAGATTTGTCATCAATTTAGTTATTTCATTGATGTCCTGCGGAGGAGTATAAATTGTTTCTCCAGTCGAAGAATTTTTTAAAGCAGTTCCTGGAAGTTTTCGAAATCCAGCGCTGTTTCCTTCCAATTCTTTTTGAATTTCAATGATTATATTATTTGTAATTAATCCTCTTGTTTTAATAAGTTCAAATCCTTTTTTTAATGCTGAAATATAGTTTTGAACTTCTTTCGCTTCAAGTGATTTAAATGAGTCAAGGTTTAATTCTGATTTGTACAAATCATCATGTGTTGTAATAATATTTTCGATTGCTGAACTGTCTTTTGCTTCTTGCAGTCCAAGTGTATTGACCAAAATGATTTGATTGGGAATTGTCGATGCGATTGCTTTTAATTCTGCCAATGCAGCATGTGCCGAAGGCAAACTTTTAAGAACTGCTTTCGTCTCAACGTCAACAGTCAACGGCAGTTCTTTTAATTTCCAATTTTCATTTTGACTCATTGTGTAAAGATTTTTAGAGTTTCTTTACAAATATAGCTCATTCTGTAAAGAGAAATGGGTTTTCTTTACAAAGAATGCTTGATTTGTTAATATTTTTCAATTTTCTATACATTCTGCATTCTTTTCACCATTTGCGGTAACGTTAAATGTATGAGTAGTAGCGGATTTAAAGATGTTTCGTATCAAGTTACTAAGTAGCCAAAGCTACACCTTTTTAAATAGTCAAATCGGTAGATTTGGCGGGGCTGATTATAGCTACAAACGCCTGAATACCTACAGAAACCGCTATTACTTATACATATCCTAAGTTTGATTTTTATAATTCTTTTCTTTGAAACGTTAGTACACTATTAATTTTGCTGTTGAAATATTATTCTTTATTTTGAATCTGCATAAGTAAACACCCTTCTTAGTTAAGTATTTCCCAACTGGATATGCATGATTTCCTGCGTTTAGGTTTTTATTTAAGATATTTGATATTTTTCTTCCTTGTATATCGAAAATAGCAAGCTCAACATTTTCGGTATTTTTTAATGTGAATTCTATTCTTGAATTAGAATTTATTGGATTAGGAAAAACCTGCAAATCATAGTTATTTTCTGGCAAATCTAAAATTGCAGTTGACGTGGAAATATTGATTGTAAAAGCTTGGTAGTCAATAATGAATGTTCTGTCTGTAAGCTTAAAAGTGAAACTGTCCGAGGTGCTAATACTGCTATTGTTTACGTATTTTATTTGATTGTCTTTTAAATCTTTCTCGGTGAATTTAAAAACAGGAATACCCGGATTATTGACTTTTTCCAAATGTCCATGCTCCGGTGCTTTTCTCATAATGAAATGTAAATTTTCATCAGTTACCTCCTCGTCTGTTGCATGCAGGTTTGAAGTTGTAATAATTGTCGATGTCCAAGGTTGTAAAGTAATACCTGTGTTGATTACTAGGGTGGGTGAATTAAAATCACGTAAAGTGTTCAGGTATTTTAGGTAATCGATATAGCCTTGTTCAATTTCGGCATAACTCATCTCGAAAACATTGAAGTCAAGTCCTGAAGTAAAAAACTCTTTCATTTTTAGCAAGCCCTCGGTGTTGCGGAGGTAACACATAAAAGCAAAGCCAAAGAAATAGCAATCTATCCCATATTCCAATCCTGGCTGGCCTGCATGTGGGTTGTTTATTATTTCTTCTAAAGTTGGTTCGCGTCCGTGTTTGTCTAGGTAATAATTAAAAACATAGTCAATTTCCCAATAAGAATCTAAATGTTCATCTCCCGTTTGTATCAAATTAGAAAGTTCGGCCATTCCTTCGTGATAAAAACCAAAAGGCATTTCAGGGGCCATAACACTGTTATAAACATGTCCAAATTCATGTGCAAGCAACCCGTTGTATCTATCATAAATTCCAAAGCCGAAGTGATGAGGGGAAATATTCATCCCTCCAGCTCCTCCATTCCAATTGTCATAGCCTGTCATATCCATTCCTGTTTTTTCATCGAAGTAAATAATGAGGGTGAATTTTCGGTTTACCTCAATCTGGAAGGAATCGATATAAAATTGGCGGGGTCTTTCCAACCAAACAAAAAAGCTGTCAATAAACATGGTGTCGCGCGCAGAGCAGTAAATATCAAAGTTTTCGTTTGATGCATATTTTTTTATCCGAACAACATCGGTTGTGTCATAAAAATGAATCAAATGTTTATTCCATCTTGGAATATGAGAACCGTAAGGTGCCGTTCCATTATAATCCAATAAACCTACAATTTGTGCTTCGACATACGAAACAATAATGTCTTTTTCGTACGTGCTGCTAAAAACATCCATTATATCAAGGTCTTCATGGGTAAAATCATAAGGGTGTTCTTCCCTAGCTTTAATAATTGAATCCAATCTAGGGCGAAATCCCTGTTCATATAAACCAAAACCCTCTACAAAGTAATTAGGTAAACCATCGAATCCATTTTGTTCTCGGGAAAGCTGGTGCTTTTTCGCATATCCGGCAAATGTATTAATTGCCAGTCCTTCCAGGCTTCCATAATAATCTTGCTTTTCGGTAGTGTTTAGTGGCGAAAGGTAGATGGATTTTGTTTCCCGGTCGAAAAAGCCTGACTTGATTACTGGAGTCGATTCACTGACATAAGGTATGTTGGATTTATCAAAATAATAGATTTTTGTTTTGATATCTTTATCAATATAATCTTCTTTTCCTTGAATATTCCAAATACCGCAATATTTCTGGAAGCTGTTTTCAAGTGCATCTTTTAATTCGAACCAGAAGTCTGTGTTGGCTTCGTTGTCGGTGTAGAATTCGAAATGCTCGGTTTCACCAGCTTTAATAGTTCTAACGGGGTCATATTTCGATACAGAAAAATTATCGAGTAAAAAATAGATTCCCTGATTTGCTTTTTGGTCGCTATGGAAAGCTAACCAAACTAATGACTCTGGTGCTTTTATAATAAGTTCGCCCGAACTATACCATTGTTCTGTGTTTTCTCCAAGTTCGTATGATATTTCAATCCAGTTGTTATTTTGTGCATTACCTGTATACTCAGAAGTGTAAAATAATCTGGGTTTTGTTCCATTAAAATTATATAAGTAGTTAAATTTAATTACCAAACTATCTGCATCACCTGTGTTAATAGCTTTGGTAATTAACCAGTCATCTTGGTCCGCGTCATTGTTTTCGAAACGCATGTGTTGGCCGGGAACAATATGCCAATAATGCCAACCTTTGAGATTCTCAGTGGTCCAGTTCAAAAATGTTGCATCCTGTTGGATGGATTCTTCAAAATCGTCATAAAATGGCAATTCCAGATTTTGCGAATTTGCAAAAGTCATTGAAAGCAAAATAACAAATAATGTAAAGGTAGTTTTCATTTGTATCTTATTTTAAATTTGGCCATAACGTTGAGTGTATGGTGTCGTAAGGGATTTCGGGCTTCAAAACTATCAAGTTACTACCCAAAATTGACGCGGGTGATACCGCTCGAAAACCTCTGAAACCCTTATGTACTATACATATCCTAAGTTTGATTTTTCATATATTTCAAGGTTAACAAAAAGAACGAAAGAGTGGATTAAGGTTATTTTACATTTTGAGTCTACGAACTCGTCAACAATGAAAATCCCCACTCTTTCGCTACTTAAATACGTTTAGTTCTTTGGGCAAAAAGCCTGTTTTTAGGTTGTAGTATCCAGGTAGCACCGTTCTTTTAAAATTTCATTATTATGAATAAAAGTACAAAATTTATTGGTATTGATATCTCAAAAAAGGTATTTGATGTATGGGGTGCTGATATTGGGCACAGGCAGTTTAATAATAATCCTGAGGGGTTTTCGGAATTCTCGCTCTTACTACAAAGCAGTAGTTGGTGTGTAATGGAGTATACAGGCAGTTACTATCAACAATTAGCGATCTATTTATACGAGAATGATGTTTCTGTATCTGTGATCAATCCATTGGTTTTAAAGCGTTTCATACAAATGAAGCTACAACATAATAAGACAGATAAAGGAGATGCAAAGATGATTGTTCAGTATGCTCAGGGGCAGGGGGTCTCGAAGTGGGTTCCAAGCCCATCTTATATTGATAAGTGTAAAGATATGCACACTACAATAACCCTTTATTTTAAGCAAACCACAGCACTTAAAAACAAACTTATCAGCTTGCAAGATAAAGGGGCAAAAGGCAAATTACTTACTTCCATAAAGCGGCAAATACGACATGTTCAAGCTGAAATTAAGTTGCTTGAGCAAGAGATTGAGTTATTGATTAAGCAGCACGAGAAAGAACTTTTAAGTAACCTGACGTCCATTCCAGGAATAGGGAAGAAGACAGCAATAATGCTCATTGTCTGCACCAATGGGTTTAGTACCTTTGACAATGCCCGTCAGGTTTCAGCATTTTTTGGTTTATCCCCGGTCGAAAGATCCTCAGGGACAAGTATCCGTGGACGCTCGCGGATATCAAAGAAAGGCAATCCAATAATGCGGAATTATTTATTTATGTGCAGTTTTACTGCATCATATAATAATCCCCAATGTAAAGCATTATATGATCGGATTGTAGCTAAAGGGAAGTCAAAGAAGCTAGCACTAATTGCAGTAACGAACAAGTTAATAAAGCAAGCATTTTCAATTGCCAAATCAGGAATTAAGTATAGCCCTGAATACAGGTCGGTATCATTACAAGCATAATTTTTCTTTTTGAACTTTCCTCCCAAAATAAAAAGGGAATTCAAAAAGAAAAATAGTTGCAAAAAAGCTTGGTTTTTACCTTAGTTCTTTGTTGTGTGCTGGCATTCATTCATTTCATCTCAATTTATCTACTGTTATCACTCTAAAAGTATTTGAATTTATTGTAATTCTGACATTATTCTCAGAATTAGTTACATAATAATTTTTTCCTCTCTTGTCATAGGACTTTTCATCAGTCTCTTTTAAAACCTTGCCAATAAACAATTCAATCTGTCCAGTTGAAAGATTAGTTGTTAGTTTTTTATTAATCCTTCCATACACAAGGTCTGTGTAGCAAAGGTTCTCAATTATTTTTTGCTTTACACCAATCATTCCAAGTCAGATTTACTGTATTTATTACCGCCAGGCTTCGACTTCTTAATTTTCCAATAGTTAATCGCATCCTGTAATGATTTGTCAGGGTTGTCTTTTAAAAAATCTCGGATATAGGTATTATACTCAAATTGTGGAGCAATCTTTTTCTCCGTTTTATCTGTGCGCATTTCGTTTGTTATCGAAACCCACTGCTCAATGGCATCCCCTAAAGTCATACCATGTGCAGACTTCATCCAATTCATGAATTTTACATTAAACTTGAATTTGTTCCCTACCTGATTTATAAAAAACTCTCTTACATTCTCGGTGTTTTTATAATTATCAGTAATTTCTGTTTCAATAGTCAATTTTTCAGTATTCCAGTCAAATCGTGATGTTTTTGATTTTTTCTCCTGATATGATACTCGCTCTCCTGTTTGTAAAAATTTCTCAATTCTATTTGCTAACTCAATCTTTCCTCCTCTTTTATCTAAATTCTCAGAACGGCAAAAATCTATCAATTCCTCTTTATACCAATAAAAGTCTTTGAAATCCTCAATTGAAATTTCGGTATTTAATTCTGGTCTTTGGTTCATAGGTCAGTTTCTTTCCGCAATCTCCTTTGAATTTTGAATCCAATACAATAATTCTCTGTCAATCTGTTCGCTTGATAAAATATTTACTCTGTTTATTATTAGTCCTTCTTTTCTAATTGTCTTAATTATCCTTGGGGAATCAATACTTGCTGAACTGTAAAACTCAACGAAAAAATATGATTTACTTCTCCGAAATGCAAATACTGCAAATGGTTTTTTATCACAAAGTTGAATCGAAGCTTTTAGAACTTTTATCTTAAAACATATCTCTTTCCCTACTTCATTTAAAAGTCTTTCGATGGTCTCTTTAAAGTTAACCCTGTCACCAATAAAAAAATCATCCAATTTACTAATCTCGGTCTTGGTCATTATGCACTATTTTATAATACGAAAAAAACTCGGGTTATCATTCCTCTACTGTTTGACACGTTAGTCCCGCTTGCACACAACGTTGGTGTATGTTGCGTACCGGTTTGCGGGCGGTTTCCTGCACTGAAAGGCAGGAAAAAACTGCGTTGAAACCGGGATCCTGGGTTTTGCTCACCCAGGTATGCAATACTACACAGTGTTATGGTTACGTTTTTTAATTTTTTCTTCTCTTCAATTAAAAACGGGTGTTTCGAAAAACAGTCCGCTGCCCCAAACAGACACTTTAAATACAGGGTATTAACTTTATACGGGTATAAGGATTGTTCCCTGTATGCCGGGATTTTTAAGTCTCTAACGGTTTAAAATTTTTCTTCTGTTTGGTTTTTTGTTTAAATTTTAAATTGTTTTTCAAATTCAAAAACTCCTCTAAATCTACTACTTTTTTGAATTTATGTAAAATGTTTTTTTAACCCTTCCATTGAAATTCAATGCGTTCGGGATGCAAAACACTTGACTTTGTCATTTTTTTTCCCGAACTTCCGTTCAGTCGTTGTTGACGTTCGTATACGTCCTGAAGCAAGTCTTCAACGGTGACTACCGTACCAACGACTGGAAGCCAAAATGTTGTGTGTAGTACTTAATCTTTTTTCATTGCTAATCTTAACCCTAATAGAATCATAACAGATCCACTAATACGGGTAATCCAATTTTGAATCTGCTTATTTTTTCTTACGTAAGTTCCAATTGAACCAGAAAAATATCCAATAATACCAAACCAGAGAACTGCCATGATTGATAGAATCATCCCTAAAGTTGTAAATTGTGCTATAGGATTTGCAATTTTAACATCAACAAACTGTGGAAGAAATGCCATAAATGTCACGATAGCTTTAGGATTAAACACATTTGTAATTACTCCTTGTTTGAATACATTCTGCTTTTTTATCTCTGATTTTAAACTTTCTTTTTTGAAATCTTTTTTGTTTAAAAGAACTTTTATTCCTATAAATATTAAGTATCCAGCACCTAAATATTTTATTATCAAATATGCTAATCGTGAAGCTTGAATCACTGCAGACAATCCGAATGCCGCAAATAAAGTATGAACCAACAGCCCCATACTTATCCCTAAGGCTGATAATAAACCTGCTCTATTTCCTTCTGAAATTCCTCTTGTCGTTACGTAAATAAAATCTGGTCCAGGTGCAATTATTATCAGTATTGATGATACCAGAAAAAGTGGGAAATTTATAAATCCATCCATGTCAAATTAATTTTATCATAAGTGTTATTATTGTTCGTCTCGTATTACACACAACGGTAAATTATAAGTTACGTGGCGGATTGCGTGTGAATCTCTGTCCGGGTAC
Source organism: Prolixibacteraceae bacterium (assembly GCA_963678235.1). Lineage (GTDB taxonomy): Bacteria > Bacteroidota > Bacteroidia > Bacteroidales > Prolixibacteraceae > JABMQB01. Next base: position 542,431 of record OY782766.1, read on the forward strand.
GGACTAGAGATTGAGCGGAAATCCGCTGCTCGCATACCACTGAAACCGCCATGGAATTTATAAAATGTTAGGGTGAGTAGTTTTATAAAAATGTCAACCCAATCCTTTTATTTAGTCCTTTTTCAAAAATCCGAATTAGTGTTGAAAGTTGAATGTTTCCTTTTGCATTTTCAATCTTTGATATATAACTTTTTTTAGTTCCAGCTTTCTCTGCAAGTTGCTCTTGAGTCATTTTAGCTTCTTTTCTTGCTTCTTTAAGCATCTCGCTAATTATAAACATTTGAGCTTTTTCTTCATAATCATTTCTGCTGTCAGTGCCAATTGAGCCATGTTCTCTCTCAATTAAATCATCGAATGTATTTACTCCTTTATAATCAGTCATGTTATTTAGTTTTACTGTCAAAATAATCTTTTTTTAATTCTCATTGCTTTTTCAATCTCTTTTTTCGGAGTCTTTTGTGTCTTTTTTTGAAATCCATTGAATAAAACAATTAGTTTTCCTTCATCAAAACAGCAAAACACTCTATAAATATTTGATTGAAACTCAATCCTTACTTCAAATAATCCGTCATAGCCAGTCATTGGTGATAAAAATTTTACAGGAACTCTCTCTACTTGTTTAATTAATTCAAGTACATATTTAATCTTGGATTTTACGTTGATGTCTAAATCCTTATAAAAATCAAGAAAGTAATTCTCGTAAAAAATTATCTGTCTTTTCATATTGCAAAGTTATCTTTAAAGATAACAAATCAAAGAGAATATATTAAAATTATTTAAGAAAATGTCTGTCTTTTGAGGCTCGCGTTTCTTCTATTTGCTAACGGTGGCGGTATGGTTAGTAAGGGATTGCGGGCTTTTTCCCAGTCAAGTTACAGCTAATTTTAAAGCGGGCTACTGCGCCCCGAAAACCACTGAACCCCTTATTAACTATACCGCGTGTTACCGCCTGGTGTTTATTTTTTCAGTCATTTTATCTTTCAATTTGCTACACATTTTCTGTCAATCCGTGCGATGGAGAAGGCAAGCTCTTTTGCAGGTTTTGGTTTTGCATTGGCTTGTGCGACCTGCAAATGTGCTTGACTTAGCGTGGGCTTACGCTGCCCATTGTCTTCCCATTTCTTCCAAACGTTGAAGATGTTCTACAACTTTACTACATGTCAGCTCAAATACTGGTTGATTATAACTGTTTGGCAAGTCAGGATTTAAGGCTTGTTTTATAAACTTTAAAACTGTCAGTCTCGCTACTTCGTCTTTATACCAGTCTGTTACTAATATTTTTTCTTTTTCTTCTTTCAGTCTTTTTAGTAAACCTTTTGCAGCCAATTTCACTATTTGTTCTTCTTTTTTTGTCAGTTCTTTATTGGTCTGACGTATTAAATCAAAGAGTTCAAGTTCGTCGGTTGTAAGGTTTTCTTTGATATGTCTTTCTTCTTCTTTTCTTAAATCTTTCGAGAAGTTAATCAAGTCTTCAAAGTAATTCTCAACTGTCAGAGAGCCTGAATTATACTCATTTATTATCCGTTGTAATTTCTCGGCAATATTTACACGGGTCACATTCTGATTTAGAAGTTTATTGAGTTTGTCCTCAATAAATAGTTTTAAATCTTCAATCTCAATGTGCTTGTATTCTGCCTGTTTAAACTTTTCTCTGAGTTTGTCAAAGTCGAATTTGCTAATGTCGATTACTTTTGATTTTTTAATCTCAAAACCCGAATTTTTCGCTTCTTCCTCCTCAACTGTTGTAATTGACTGGTCGATAATATCAGCATATTTGGCACGGGCAGATTCCAAATTGCCAGAGAATTTTTGGCGGTCAACTATTTTGCGGAGATAACGAATAACTTCAAGTAATTCGAATTCATTTCTTCTGCCGTAAATCTCAGGTTTGCAAGCTTCAAAAAGACTTTCAACTGTGTTTGAGTAGACAAAGAAGTTTTTCTTCGTGTCATCATTGGCAAGTAGTTTATTTGCAAATGCTTCAAACAGACTAATTTCGTCAAAAGTATCTCCTGAATCTAAAATCAAATCCAGCTTGATTTCTAATGGCAAGCAGTACTCATCAACTTCCTTAATTGCCTGACTTAATAATTCAAACAGTTTTTCTTTGTCTTCAACGGGCAAATTGCCTCCACCGGTTTTTTCGCCATCTTCCTCTTTTTCATCTTCTCCTGTTGCGTAGGCAGCTAAAGCTTTCTTTAGATTGCGGAATACACCGTAATAATCCACGATATTTCCACAGATTTTCCCAGGAGCAACACGGTTTGCACGGGCAATGGTTTGCATTAATGTATGCCCAACCATAGGTTTGTCTAAATACAAGTCGCTTAAAGTCGGCGAATCGAAACCCGTTAACCACATGGCACATACAAAAACTAACTGGAATGGGTCGTCAGGGATTTCCTGAAAACGATATTCCAAATCATGACCGTTTTCATCCAATTTCTGCATTTTCCGAATGTGTGGCGTTATGTCCAATCCACGGTCTTCAAATGCTTTCTTTTCTTCTTCGCTTCCATCAAAACTAATTACCACAGCCATCTCCACCCAATTCATGTATTTGATGGTCTCTTTTATTCGCTGTTTTTCTTCTTCGGTTTTAGCTGTTCTTTCTTTTTTTCTAAGTGCTACAATTTCTTCACGCCAATATTGTTGAACTAAATCAAACATTTTAACCGTAGTGAATTTGTCAATGGCAATTACCATCCCACGACCTTTATAACCACGGTTAGGGAAATGTTTTACAATGTCCTGAGCAATTATTTTTAATCGGTCAGGATTACGAATAACCGATAATTCACTGGCAAATTCTCTTTCTAAACGTGCTTGTTGTGCATCCGACAAATCTTCTTCTTCAACCACTTCCGCCAAATCTGCATTCAAATCTTCATCATCCCGGATTAACTGAACTTCTGGAACTCGTTTGTCATAAAATAGTGGAACGGTTGAACCATCTTCGTAAGCATTTTTGAAATTGTATTCGCTGATGTAATCACCGAAATATTTATTGGTAAGTCGCTTGCTTCCTAAAAGCGGTGTACCAGTAAATGCAATATATTGCGCATTGGGAATCCCCAAACGCATATTTTCCGCCAGGTCTTTATATTGTGTCCGGTGTGCCTCGTCGACCAACACAATAATGTCTTTGCGGTCGGAAAGCAACGGAAACTCTTTTCCTTTTGGATAACGAAACTTGTGAATGAGTGAAAAAACAAAACGTTTGTTACCTGATAAATATTCACGAAGTTGTTCTCCACTTTTGGGTCTTACTTCTTCCTTTTCTCTTACCACACCCATGTTCAGGAAATTACGGTAAATCTGCCCATCCAGATTATCTCGGTCGGTTACGATGAAGAAAGTAAAATCACCTCCGGATTTTCGTTGGATTTTCTGACAAAACATAACCATCGAAAAGCTTTTGCCGCTACCCTGTGTATGCCAGAAAACACCAAGTTTCCCATCTTTTCCTTCCCGGTTATTAAAACTTTCTACAGCTTTGTTAACCCCAATAAACTGATGGTTTTTGGCAATAATTTTATAAGCACCTTTTGTGTGGTAAAGGATAAAGTTTTCTACATAATCAATCAGTTGTTCTTTGGAACACAAGCCACGTAAGGCAAATTCCAAACTAACCTGAAATTCCTTCACCCGTTTTCTATCCACATCCTGCTTTTCATCTTCAACCCGTAGCCAGTCGAAATAATGCTCGTATTCTGCCTTGAAAGCGCCTAATTTGGTTTCAACGGCATTACTGAGAATATTTACCGCATTGTAAACAAACAGTTGTGGTATCTCTTTGTAGTAAGTTTGTAAATTGTGGTCGTATGCGTTTTTGACTTCCACACTTGAATTTTTCAGTTCAATGAAAACGAGCGGAATTCCATTGATGTAAAGAATTAAATCGGGTCTGCGGAATTTGGGCATTCCCTGAATCCAAAGTTGTGAAACCACCAAAAACTCGTTTGCTGTCGGGTTATTAAAATCGATGAATTTAATTTTCTTTGGTTCTTCTCTGCCTTCCTTGTTTAAAACTTTGGCTGTAAATCCTTCCTTTATAAGCTCATACACTTGTTTGTTTGCCAGCATGGGACTCATGCCCGAACGACCTTTTACCAATTCACGAATTGCCTGTTCAATGGCTTCGGCAGGAACATTATTGAGTTTTGTTAATGCTTTCCGAACACGGTCGGTAAAAACAACTTCTTCTTTGCTTGTGCGATTGCTGCCGTCATTTAAATCTTTTTCGTCGGCTGTAAAGCAATTTAAATGCTCATCGTAATCGAGTTGCTCCAACAATAACTTGATGGCTCTTTTTTCTATATCGTCTTCGCTTATAAAGTTTGCCATAATAGTCTGAACTATGATTGGTTTATTATCTCATTGTCTGAACCATGATTGGTATGATTCTTTTGATTACCTTGATTATTAAGTCTTTCTTATTCATTTCTGCTCATTTTTAAAATCATACCCATCACTTAATCAAATAAATCACTGTTCAGACTTTATATTTTTTATTTGTCAGTCGTTTGAAGTTCAGGCTGCGTTCTCCAAAATTAATCAATAAACCAATTTCCAGATTATATGCTTCCAGATAGTTGATTGCCTGTGCAAAATGAACATCTTCCAAACTTGTAATTGCTTTCAATTCGACTGAAACCACTTCTTCAACCAAAAAATCGACCCTACGTGTCCCGATATGCTGTTCGCGATAATAAATTGGCATTTCGAATTCCCGATTAAAATTAATTCCGGCTATTGACATCTCAATGGCTAATGCCCGCTGATAAATAACTTCCTGGAAACCATTACCCAATTCACTGTGTACAGCCATAGCACAACCAATTATTTTAGATGTTAATTCGGAGTAGTTATATTCTTCTTTAATCATAATCATATTAATCATTTAATCACAAAAATCACCGTTCAGACACTTTTAATTTTCCACTGATTAATCGAGGCAATAATAAATCTCGGGTCTGTTTGAGGTTTTGGTTTTTAGATATAAGATTTTCAATTTTCAGCCTTAAAGGACGAATCAACTCTGAAAATTTATTTTGCAAATTAATTCCAGGTAAAATTATCTTCGCATTTTTTATAGTGTTTCGACTCAATTCAGTCTGGTTAGTTGAACCAACAGCCATGAATGCGAAATATTCTTGAAGTGATAATAGGTAATAACCAAGATAATCAATATTTATTTCTGAATTAGCTCTTACAATGGTTACGTGAGTATCAACCGTAACTTTTTCTGGAGAAAAGTAAATTTGAGCCACTCTACCTAATGTTCCTTCACCAGTAGAATTAATTAAAATATCGCCAAATTTTATCTGTTTTGTTTTTGGATAAGATTTTGATTGTCTCCGACCTAATTCAATATTCACTCTGCCATCACGAATGCATTTTTGATTAATAGCCAAAGAACTACCAGTTTCGTCATATTTTGGAGGTATTCCTCTTGTTATTAATGAAGTAACGTCATCTATCTTTTTAATTTCCCACCCCTTCGGCACAACCTTTTCAAACTCGGTATTTTCATAACCGGGGAAACGCATGCGCACAAACCACTCTTTGTAAATTTGCTCTGCGGTTTGCTCTAAAATGGCAATGCGGCGGTTGTTGTTTTCAATGAGTTCGTCGTAGGTAGAGAGGATGGAGGCTATGCGGTGTTGTTCATGAAGTGGGGGAATATGAAATTTTATTTTCTTAAAATCTTTAATTGGTAATTGAGGTTGAGCACTGCCACTCGAATATAATTCAAATTGATTTCTTGAAATTGATGATTTTAATAATTGATATAAATATGAGTCTGCTATAATTTTATTTTTTGCTCTTAAAATAATCATACCAGAATTAATTCGGACATTTTCAAAAGGTATTGATTTACTATAAAAAGCAGAATTTCCAACTGTTCCTCTTGTCGTTAATACAATATCATTGCGAATTAATTTCCCTTTTCTTAATGCTTCATCTTTTTGTCTTGAAATAAAATTGCAGGAATTAAAAACAAAACCTTCTTGTGTTACATTCCCTGTATTTAAAAATAAACAGTATTCCTTTTCAAAGAATTCTTCCTGTTTTGGGTAATTCACGCCTCTATCACCATCAATGATTGCAATGTCCAAATCTTCTATTTTATATTCTTCCCACTCACTCATTTTCAAAAAGATTTAGAAGGTTTTGGTTAATCGTTTTTTCTAAGTCTGAAGCTTTTAAATTAAGAGAAGTGAGTTCGGTATTCAGGTTTTTAATTTCGGTCTCAAATTCTTCCTCAGTCATACCGTCTTCTTCAATTACCACACCCACATAACGCCCAGGATTTAATGAAAAATCTTGTTCTTCAATATCTTCAATTCCTGCCAATTTGCAAAGTCCCGTAACATCTTCGTATTTTGCCAACGGAAAACGTTGTTGCAGCCATTCCGCCATTTTAAGGAAATAAACGGGGCTTTTTTCTTCTTCCTCGTAATTGTTGTTTTTTACAAGGTTGCTGTATTCATTTAGTCTGTCGAGCAACAAACGAATTTCTTTTGGTTTTTCAAGCGTTTTCCAAACTTTGTCGTCTTTTGTTTTTAAATGGCTTTCTGCCAATTTAAACAAGCTTTCGTATTTCCGGAAACTTTTCTCCAATGCTTTTTTTACCAAAAGATAATCGGATAAAAGCGTTTCGTTGTCTTGCAATAGCGTATGTTGAGCCGTGTTTGTTTCATCCGGTTTTGCTGTGTCAAAGTTTTGATTGTAGTTTGCGAAATCAGCCAGTGCTTTTTCAATATCCTGAATTACTTTTTGGGTATCTGCGATTGCAAATGTTTTTAGTTTTTCAAAAAATTGTTCTTTGTCTAAAAGCTCTTTTTGTTCTTTTCCTGGCTTTGTTGTGGCAATCCATTTTTCAAAAGCTTCAAATTGTGCTTGCAGCGATTTTGCAGAGTTTTGCAACAAGTCTTTTAAAATTGGTAAGCGTTCAAAAGCATTGGTGTAATGGCTGTGTACCAATTCGATGAAAAACTTGCGGTTGCCTTTTCGCAGGTAATTGATGGCTGCCAGGTTTTGCAATTGTTCGTCGGTGAACTCACGGTGCGCTCTGTCAACCTGATGGAACACGTTGCGGGAATCCACAAAAAGGATTTGTATTTTGTCTTTTTGTGTTTCAAAATCAGTAATCTGTTTGCTTTTATCGAAAAACCAAAGTGTGGCAGGAAGCGTAACCGTGCTAAACATGTTGCTGGGCAAAGTGAGCATACCCGAAATCAAACCTTTTTTAATGAGGGTTTGGCGAATATCGTATTCCGAATGTCCTGCATCGCTTGCAGAATTTGCCATAACAAGTGCGGCTTTTCCGGTTTCATTTAAAGAAGTAGCGAAAAGGCTAATCCATAAATAGTTCCCGTTTGGAATATTAACAACTCCGGCACCTTTCTTTTTGCTTTTTGATTTTGGTAAACCATATTCGGTAAAACGTTTGTCTTTTTTTACAGTGTCCTCGTTTACTTCCTTTACGTTAAACGGAGGATTTGCCATTACAAAATCAAATTTCCCGAAACTATCGTAAAGGTCTTCGGCGTAACTGTCGCCTTGTTTTATCTCACCACGAAGTCCATTAATGGCAAGGTTCATTTTTCCCAAATTCACTGTCTGCAAGGTTTTCTCTTGTCCGTAAACATAAATGGGAGACACAGCACCTTTTTGTAAATGATGTCGGCGAATAAAATTGGCGCTTTGTACAAACATACCCCCTGAACCGCAAGCCGGGTCGAATATTTTTCCGTGATAAGGTTCAATGTATTCAACCATCAGGTTTACAACCGAAGTTGGTGTAAAGAATTCTCCACCTTTTTGTGCTTCGTCCAAACCAAATTTACCAAGGAAAAACTCATAGATTTTGCCTAATAAATCGCCGTTACTGTCATCGGGAATAGTTGAGAACAGTTTTAAAAGTTGTTTTAAAAGGCTTTGTCCTTTTCTGGTGATTTCATAATACTCATCTTTTGGCAAAGTGTCTTTCAATGAAATAACATGTTTCTCAATGTCTTTCATTGCCTGAATTACTGCTTTGTCAATTGGATTATCCTGGTCGCCTTCGGGCAAGTCTTTTAAATAGTCGTATCGGGCAGTGTCGGGAATGTACAAACCACATTTTTCAATGGCAATTTTCTCGATGGGTTCTTCCATTCGAGTTCCTTTGTTTTTCTCAAACTCAGCTTTTATCTCCTTTTCGTACTGACTGTATTTTATATCGGCAAACTTTAAAAAGATGATGCCCAAAACAGGTGGCGAGTAGTCGTTCGATTTTAAGTCGCTATCTGCACGTAACTTATTGGCTGCCAACCAAAGGTCATCTTTCAGTTTTTTAAATTCTTTGTTCGTCATTAATCAGTTTTGTTATTGTGCGGTATTAAGCATTTGGGAAATTTTGTACCAATAAAAAAAAGCTTCCGGATTTGATTTTTTCAACCGGTTAAGTTTTGTATTCATTGGCTCTCCAATAATCCAATCTTTCATTTGCAGCGGATTATTATATTTTTCAATTTTCGCAGTATCTTCTTTTATTAATGTTGCTAAATATGCTGCCTTAGAGGCGTGTACAATTGCCTTTTCAATATGATAACTTTCAGAAAACACAAATCGGCTTATTCTTTGAATACCTTTTTGTAATTCTTCGAAATCACCCTTACCATCAGCGCCTCTTGTCACAATGCAGAGGGCTGTTTGATAAATATCTTCAATAACATCACGTTCCGTTAAGTTGTCCAATTCCCTGTATGAAAGTTCTGTTGCTGCAAAAGTTTTAAAAGTTGATTTGATAGTTTCAATATCAGAAACATTATCGGCGAGGTTGCCAATGTCGTATAGCTGCTTTATAATTTCCATACTCATACTATCCTCTCCTTTGAAATATGGAATTCCGGTTGTGTTAGGCGCAAAAGCAGTAAGCTTATCTCCGGTAATGTCTTCTAAACATGGTGTTTTCACAGTTGAGGGAGCTTCCTTTTCCGGAACAAAAGATGATTGAATTTTTATGTTTTCTAATTTTTGATAGTGCACCGCTTCAAAAAGAATATCAAGTAATACATATTCCTCGTCCTTACTGGTTTTATGGAGTGGTGTGTAAAAGAATTTATAATGTGCTTTATCAATCTTAGTATTTGCTGTTCTTTTTTGTTCCTCATTTCTAATAAAACCTTGCTCTTTTACTACTTTATCCAAAATTTCGTTCAGGTTGTTAGGTTTTTCCGATATTATAATATCTATATCAATTGATAATCTTTTTGCAGAATTCAAGTGTAACATTAATGCTGTGCCACCTTTAAAAACAAAAGACTGTTTCTGCTTTACCAAACCTTCGAGAAGTAAAAAAGCTCTAATAACTTTCTCAACCAAAATTTTATCCGCATTTCGGTTCGCTTTAGATACTTTTTCAATCCATTCTAATGTTATTTTTTCTTTGTCAATCATAATCCATAATTTGGCAGCAAGTTGTTATTGCTGCCGTAAATTTGAAACTGAACTTAAATAATTCATAAAAGTTTCCTTTTTTCTTCTTCTGTCTGCATACCGAATCATACGGTTCTCATTGACTGTATATTTATTCATAGCTTCCTGAAAAATGGTTCTCATTTCAGAGCCTTGTTGGGCAGAGAGAATTACATCATCACAAAATACATCAACCAACATTTTTTCTATGGTCGTAGTATTTAATCCTTCAATATTTTGAGTAGGTGACTCTGTGACTAATGGTTTAACAATAAGAGTTTCTTTTTCGTCTGGAAGATATTTCTCAATTAAATCTTTAGTTGGGTCAAGAAATACAGAATACTTTGCCTCTTTTAAAAAGAAGAAAACAGATTGAGTGGCATCTTTTTCAACTTCAATCAAAATGTAAAATCTGCCTGGTTGATGAATCATAAATTCATTGAAAGAGGATGTATTCCATAAGCATATTTCTAAATAAGGAAATTCCTTTTTTAATTTTGAATTAATTGCTTTGAGTTTACGGGAAATTTCAGGTATATAAACTTTACTATTACCTAAAATAAATTTACCTCGACCAATTCTTGTTAAAACCCCCAATTGAACTAAAGCGTAAATTCTCCAATTAATTGTTGTGGTTTTTAATTCTGGTTCTTTTGACCTGTAAAAATCAACAATATCATTAGTATTTAAAGATTGTACATCTTTAAACGCGTCCTTTAATTCTTCAATATTTAGCTTCTCAGTTGCGATAATTTTATTTTTTTAAACAAAGATAAAAAATAATCTATAAAATGGCAGCAAAAGCGAAATGCTGCCGAAATATTGGTTAAAGTGCGTCAGCAAGAAAACAGCTCTTTTGCAAACTTTGGTTTTGTGTCGGGTTGTGGGGTTTGCAAATGTGCTGTTTTGTGCGTAGGCTGTTCATTATTTGGTTTATTCTTTTTTGTCTTTTAGTTGCAAATTGTTCAATCGTTTTCTGTTTTTTTACACTTGGCGGTAACGGTAAATTGTATGAGTAGTGGCAGATTGCGTTGTAATTTCCTGTCAAACCGCTATGTAGTTTGAGCGGGTTACAGCCCTTGAATTTACTACCATCTCGCCTATTTTGTATATACATCCTAAGTTTGATTTTTCATATATTTCAAGGTTAACAAAAAGAACGAAAGAGTGGATTAAGGTTATTATGTACTTTGAGTCTTCGAACTCGTCAACAATGACAATCCCCACTCTTTCGCTACTTAAATACGATTAGTTCTTTGGGCATAAAGCCTGTTTTAAGGTTGTAGTATCCAAGTAGCCTTCGTTCTTTCAAAATTTCATTATTATGACTAAAAGTACAAAATTTATTGGTATTGACATTTCAAAAAGAGTGTTTGATGTTTGGGGAAATGATATTGGGCATAAACGGTTTAAAAATACCCCTGAAGGGTTTGTTGAATTTTCGATGTTATTAAAAACAAGTAGCTGGTGTGTAATGGAATATACAGGAAGTTATTACCAACAACTGGCTATTTATTTATACGAGAATGATATCTCGGTATCTGTAATAAATCCTTTGGTTTTAAAGCGTTTCATTCAAATGAAACTTCAGCACAATAAGACAGACAAGGGTGATGCAAAGATGATTGCGCAGTATGCTCATGATCAGGGCGTGACGAAGTGGGTTCCCAGCCCTTCTTATATAGATAGGTGTAAAGATATGCACACTACAATAACTCTTTACTTTAAGCAAAATACAGCACTGAAGAACAAACTAATGAGCCTACAAGATAAAGGGGTAAAAGGAAAATTGCTTACCTCCATAAAAAGGCAAATCCGCCAAGTTAATGTTGAGATTAAACTGCTTGAGAACGAGATCGAATTATTGATAAAACAGCATGAGAAAGAACTGCTAAGTAACTTAACCTCTATCCCTGGAATAGGGAAGAAGACTGCTATTATGTTAATTGTCTGCACCAATGGGTTTAGTACCTTTGATAATGCCCGTCAGGTTTCAGCATTTTTTGGTTTATCCCCGGTCGAAAGATCCTCAGGGACAAGTATCCGTGGACGTTCGCGAATATCAAAGAAAGGCAATCCAATAATGCGGAATTATTTATTTATGTGCAGTTTTACTGCATCGTATAATAATCCCCAATGTAAAGCATTATATGATCGGATTGTAGCTAAAGGGAAGTCAAAGAAGCTAGCACTAATTGCAGTAACGAACAAGTTAATAAAGCAAGCATTTTCAATTGCCAAATCAGGAATTAAGTATAGCCCTGAATACAGGTCGGTATCATTACAAGCATAATTTTTCTTTTTGAACTTTCCTCCCAAAAATAAAAAGGGAATTCAAAAAGAAAAATAGTTGCAAAAAAGCTTGGTTTTTACCTTAGTTCTTTGTTATGCCCTTTTGCTTAAATTTTATCTTACTAAATTCTAATAATTTCACCTTTATCCATAGCGATTTTATTTCCCCATTCGGTAATCGCATCAATTATAGGAATAATTGATTCTCCAAAAGGGGTTAATTTATAAACCACCTTAAGCGGTGGTTTCCTGATAATTACCTTTCTTGAAACCAAACTATCATCCTCCAATTGTTTTAGCTGCAAACTCAAGGTTCTTTCGGTAACAGTCGGCATTTCTTTTCTCAGCTCATGGTAGCGTTTTTCCCTGTCTTTTAAGTGAGACAGAATAGCAGTTTTCCATTTACCTCCTATAAATGCCATGGCCAAACTTGTACTGCATGGATATAGTTTTCTGTTGACCTTAATCATTTCAATTTCACGCTCAAAGCCCATAATTATAAATTATTTAGACAGCTATCCATTTGGATAGTTCTTGCAAAAATAGTTAACTATATATAGTTTTGCAACTATAATATTTATAGTTTAATTTTTTTTATTAAGATGAATTATCAAAAATTACTTATAACTACCCTCACCCATTCATTGAACTATATCAAAAGCCTTGACAAAGCTTCAGTATCAGCAACTGCAAGTCTCGCTGACTTACGCCAACGTTTGGGCTATCCTCTTTCCGACAAAGGTATGGACGCAACTAAAGTTATTGATGAATTAGTTGCCGATACAGAAGGCGGATTGCTAAGTACTTCAGGAGGAAGGTTCTTTGGTTGGGTAGTTGGTGGTTCATTGCCTGCATCCCTTGCTGCTGATTGGCTTACCTCCGTTTGGGATCAACCTGCTGCATTGTACGCTAGCGGACCAGCCATAGCCGTTATTGAAGAAATCTGTGGACAATGGCTGAAAGAGCTGCTTGGTATACCTCAGCAAGCTAGTTTTGCTCTGGTAACAGGTTGTTCAATGGCACACGTGACTTGTCTGGCATCTGCTCGAAATGCTTTACTAGCCAAATATGGCTGGGATGTGGAGCGAAAAGGGTTGAATGGCGCACCTCAAATCCAAATATTAAGTAATAACCAACGGCATGGCTCAATAGAGCGTTCTGTCCGATTGCTTGGGATAGGTAATGATAATGTTGTTGAATTACCTGTAAATAAACAGATGCATTTAGAAGTCGAAGACCTCGTGAAGGGACTTCATGAACATGCAGGCCAACCGACCATTGTATTGTTGCAGGCTGGTGACATTAACACAGGAGTATTTGAACCTTTTGAGGAGCTTATCCCCCTCGCGCATGAACATGGCGCCTGGGTTCATATTGATGGAGCTTTTGGACTTTGGGCTGCAACAAGTCCTAAATATAAACATTTGCTAACTGGAGTAGAGCAAGCTGATTCGTGGTCGGTTGATGGTCACAAATGGCTTAACGTTCCTTATGATTGCGGTTACGCCTTTATTACCGATTCAAAGGCTCATCAGGCTGCCATGTCTCACCTTGCAAGTTATTTAACACACGATTTGATTGCCCGTGACCAAATCGACTGGACTCCTGAATGGTCTCACAGGGGTCGTGGCATCGCCACCTATGCCGCTATCAGGCAACTTGGCAAACAAGGAGTGGCTGAACTAATTGAACGTACTTGTCAATATACGCAAAATCTTGTAACACATATTAGCGCATTTCCCTGTACTGAATTAATTTGGGAACCAATAATCAATCAAGGATTGGTTCGTTTTCTCAGCAAGAAAAGTAACGCGACAGATGTTGATCATGACGAGTTCACAGACAAAATTATTTCAGATATCATTAAATCCGGCGAAGCTTTTTTTAGTGGTACTACCTGGCAAGGTAAACGCTGTATGCGTGTTTCCGTATGTAATTGGAAAACAAATAAAAGTGATATTGAGCGCGCAATTAACGCAGTTCAACTTGTCTTGGCTAAAAATTAAACATCAATATGTCCAACGTTTGCAATTGGGCATAACGGTAAATTGTATGAGTAGTGGCAGATTGCGTGGTAATTTCCTGTCAAACCGCTACGCAGTTTGAGCGGGTTACTAACCTTGATATTTACCACTTTCCCTGCCATTACTTATACAAAATGTTGGCGGTAGTGTTTTATTCATTCATTAACTGTTGAAACTTGTCAATAAACAATCCAACCTGATAGCCATCCATAAGTCCGTGGTGAGCGTGAATAGAGATTGGCATTATTGTAGTCCCATTATCTTTAGCCATCTTACCGAACGAGATTTTAGGACAACTATCTGGGTACGAAAAATTTCTTGCGTGCGAGATACTTGTAAAATCTATCCACGGAACGGCTGAAAAGTGAATAACATTTTCGCCCGAGATTGCAGGTAAAAGACTGTTTGTGTTTTGAACTTTCTCAATTTCTTCTAATGCTTTTTTGTAGAACATATCTTCGTCTTCAAAATAGTCCATATAAGCAAATCCGAAGGTTCCATTCGGTCTATTTATGGTCGGCGAAGCATTTACAGTGTCAAATTCATAAACTTGATTATCTATTATTCTGTATTTAAAATTGTCGATTTCGTTTGCCGTTTTCAACGCTCGGTATAGATAGTAGAGAAAGAATGAAACTTGTTTTTCTTTTGCTTTCAAATAAGCTTTAGAGCAATCCACCTTAACCGTAACTCCAAAAAATGGCTCGGAAAATTGAGAGAAAAAATGAAAATGTTCTTTTCTGTTCCAATTTTCTATGTCAATTAATTTTCTCATTTTGATTTTAAGAGATTTATGATTTCATTTATTGATTTTAGTTGAATAAAATTCTTGTGTTTTAGATTATTTTCTTGCTGTTCGTGTGTCCAAGTTACGTGATAAGGAATGTGGGCTGCGTTTGCACCTAATTCTAAGACTGGGATAATATCGGATTTAATGGAATTGCCTAACATCAAAAAGTTTTCGGGTTGACAATCCAAATGTTTAAGTAGCTTTTGATAATCGTTTACTTTTTTCTCACTCATAATTTCTATGTGGTGAAAATAATGCTCTAATCCCGATTTTTTTAGTTTTCGTTCTTGATCCAATAAATCGCCTTTTGTTGCAATGATGAGTCTGTAATTATCTTTTAAGAATTCTAATGTTTCTTGAACGCCATCTAAAAGTTCAATGGGTTTTTGCAATAATTCGTGTCCGATTTCAATTATTTTGTCAAACACGTCTACTGAAACGGTTTTGTTTGAAATTCGGATTGCGGTTTCAATCATACACAATAAAAAACCTTTAGCTCCATATCCATAAAGATGTAGGTTTTTTATTTCGGTTTTAAAAAGTTCTTGCGAAATGGAATGTTGTGGAAGATAATTTTCAAGTAAAGTACAATACTCTTTTTCTGCTTTCTGAAAATATGGTTCGTTTACCCATAAAGTGTCGTCAGCATCAAATGCAATTGTTGTTATGTTCTTTTTCATCAAATTTCTGAATCTTAATTTTTATTAATGCACTCTTATTACATTACCGCCAACGGTAAGTATATGCAAAGTAGGCGATTGCGGGCTTCAATCTTATCAAGCCGTTACTAAGTTGAAGCGGGCTACAGCCCTTGAATTTACTACTATCTCGCCTATTTTGTATATACATCCTAAGTTTGATTTTTCATATATTTTAAGGTTAACAAAAAGAACGAAAGAGTGGATTAAGGTTATTATGTACTTTGAGTCTTCGAACTCGTCAACAATGACAATCCCCACTCTTTCGCTACTTAAATACGATTAGTTCTTTGGGCATAAAGCCTGTTTTAAGGTTGTAGTATCCAAGTAGCCTTCGTTCTTTCAAAATTTCATTATTATGACTAAAAGTACAAAATTTATTGGTATTGACATTTCAAAAAGAGTGTTTGATGTTTGGGGAAATGATATTGGGCATAAACGGTTTAAAAATACCCCTGAAGGGTTTGTTGAATTTTCGATGTTATTAAAAACAAGTAGCTGGTGTGTAATGGAATATACAGGAAGTTATTACCAACAACTGGCTATTTATTTATACGAGAATGATATCTCGGTATCTGTAATAAATCCTTTGGTTTTAAAGCGTTTCATTCAAATGAAACTTCAGCACAATAAGACAGACAAGGGTGATGCAAAGATGATTGCGCAGTATGCTCATGATCAGGGCGTGACGAAGTGGGTTCCCAGCCCTTCTTATATAGATAGGTGTAAAGATATGCACACTACAATAACTCTTTACTTTAAGCAAAATACAGCACTGAAGAACAAACTGATGAGCCTACAAGATAAAGGGGTAAAAGGAAAATTGCTTACCTCCATAAAAAGGCAAATCCGCCAAGTTAATGTTGAGATTAAACTGCTTGAGAACGAGATCGAATTATTGATAAAACAGCATGAGAAAGAACTGCTAAGTAACTTAACCTCTATCCCTGGAATAGGGAAGAAGACTGCTATTATGTTAATTGTCTGCACCAATGGGTTTAGTACCTTTGATAATGCCCGTCAGGTTTCAGCATTTTTTGGTTTATCCCCGGTCGAAAGATCCTCAGGGGCAAGTATCCGTGGACGTTCGCGGATATCAAAGAAAGGCAATCCAATAATGCGGAATTATTTATTTATGTGCAGTTTTACTGCATCGTATAATAATCCCCAATGTAAAGCATTATATGATCGGATTGTAGCTAAAGGGAAGTCAAAGAAGCTAGCACTAATTGCAGTAACGAACAAGTTAATAAAGCAAGCATTTTCAATTGCCAAATCAGGAATTAAGTATAGCCCTGAATACAGGTCGGTATCATTACAAGCATAATTTTTCTTTTTGAACTTTCCTCCCAAAAATAAAAAGGGAATTCAAAAAGAAAAATAGTTGCAAAAAAGCTTGGTTTTTACCTTAGTTCTTTGTTAGGGCACGTTTTTAATTTCAATACACTTTTCTTTAATTTTATCTAACAATCTTTTTAGTTCTTGTTTCTCAGATTCCGAAAAATCTTCCATCATTTTTTTCTCGGTATTTTCAATGATAGTCCATAGTTTTCCGATTGTTTCAACACCAGCTTCTGTGATTATAATGTTGTTTGAAGAATCAATACTTATTAGACCATCAAATATTAACGGTTCAAAATGATTCTTTATTTCACTGTCAGGAATTCCAAATTGTTTTTGAGCATCCAATACAGTCATTGTTGTATCACATTTTAACACCATCATAAATAAAAGTTGGCAGCTTGATAGGGTAGAGACTTTTTTTAATTCTGTATCTAATGCTTCTCTAATCAACATTGCCGTCACATTAATTTCTCTCCCAATAGTTGATTTAATTTGTTTTTCAATCATTCCTAAAACTCGTTTTAATTTTAATTCATAGATGCTAATTCCGGTTGCTACTCCGACATTTAAACTTTCAACTTCGCTATACATTGGAATCTGAACAGTAATATTTGCATTTTCCATAAATTCATTCGATGCGCCGTTGGTTTCATTGCCCACTACTAAAGCAACTGGTTTATCTGATAATTTAACTAAAGATTGTAATTGTGTTCCTCTTGGTGAGGTGGTTACAATTTGATAGCCATTTTGCTTTAAGTAATCTATTGTCTCACTTGGATTGCAAAACGTCTTTAGATTTGTGTCGAAAACACGACCTCTTGAAGCATCAATTGTCTTTTTTTGAAATAAGTCAAAGTTTGTTTTTGTGCTTAAAATGTTATTGATACCAAAAGCGTGGCTTGAACGAATAATGGTTCCGATATTTCCAAAATCGTTTACATTATCAAGAACGACACAAAAATCATTATTTGCTGAATTTGATTTAATGTTTCCAATTGCAATAATTGGAATGACGTAATTTGTATCTGTTACTTTTTTTAGTAATCCTTCTGACGTTTTAAATACTCCAAATTTTAAATATTTGTCATCAAACTCTTTAATCTTGTTTGATATTAATATAAAGTCAATTTTTATATCGGATTCAATAGCCCAATCGATAGCTTCTAAACCTTCAATTAGAAATTTTCTATTCTCAATTCTTCCTCTCTGGCAATTGAGTGATTTTGCTAATTGTATCTTGTTATCTTTTAGTGATGTAATCTCTTTAATCATTGCTATTTATAGTCTTATTTACTGCGTGTTTTTAAATTCTGACTAACGTAAAGTACTTGGACTGGGGTTCAAAGGATTACCGAGGCCAACATCTTCGGGTTTTAAGTCAAATTTAGCGATTTGTTTTTTAATTCTTTTGGCTATTCCCATCTTTCTTTTCTGGTCTAAGAATAAATACTCTGTTGGAGGTTTATAAGGAATCTTTTTAGTGACCATATTCCAAATAATCACACCTAGTTTTCTTGCTGTAGCACTAACTGCAGCTTGCCTTCCTTTGCGGTATGCAACCCTTTTAAAAAAGTCTGAGAGGTGTGTATCTTTTAAATTGCCAATTGCATTTGCAGCCTGCCTTAATGCAATTTTTAATTTATTGCTTCCCTTTGGGATTTTGCTGCTCAGGATTTTTCCACCGGATATTTTATTATTTGGAGCAAGGCGGAGCCATGAAACAAATTGTTTAGAACTAGGGAACTTTTGAAACCCACTGGGTCCAATTTCGCTGATTATTGAAAGTACTGTGGCATGGCTTAGCCCTTCAATAGCCATTAAATCGACCCCGCCGAAGTATTGGTAAGCTACTTGGTTGAAGTTTTTGATTGAAGGTGCATTTTTGTTTATCCGTTTATAAGGTTTTTCGGTTGTTTTCAATTTCAGTTTTTCAGGTTGTAGCTTCAATTCGGTTTTAATAAAATTATTGATTTTCCTTTCGCATTGCCTTATTTGTTTTTGATAAAATTGGTAACACATAAATTCTTGTTTTAGCCCAAACAAGAAATCTTCCCTGTTATTCCCGTGCAATGCTTTTGCAATTTCTTCCTTGGGTTTCCTGCAGTTATAGTGTCTGTGTTCAGCTAAGGAATAGGGGTCAAGGTTTCCATTGCAGATATCTTCGATTATTTTCATTCCAGTGAGCCCACATACATCCTTTACCACAACATCTAAGCGAAAGTTTAGGAATTTCAAATACTTTTGCATTTTACGTGAAGCCCCTGCCGCCAATGATATGATATTGCTTCTTTGGCGGCAGTATGTCCTTAGTTTTTCAGTTGTTTCATCAGGGAGGAAGCTACTTGTAAGTAAGCCAAGGGCATGGAGTTTTTGTATGTGCCTGCAATCTTTCACATCGGTCTTTTTCCCTTTCGCATGTTTGGTAAATTTTCCATTGCATAAAATCACATCAAAACCATATTTTATAAGTTCTGCAAATAGGTTTTGCCAATAGTCCCCTGTCGATTCCATTGCTACCGATGTAATGCCATAAGATACAAGCCATTCACAAAGCCCGGCTAAGTCTTCTGCATAAACCCCAAATTCTTTCACATCCTCCAGCGATTGCCCCACAGCAACATAGTGTGACCTACTACCAATATCAATTCCAGCTGCATTGTGGTTAATAATGTCTAGTTCCATTTTCTTTTTCCTTGCCATAATAATTCAATTAAAGTTGTTTTAAAATGACCCTAAGGAAATGTACCTTTGAATTGAGAATTATTCTGAACGGGGTTACTGACAATAAATGTCAGTACCACCACTGAAATTATCAACAAGCCTCGGAAACTCAACTTTCGAGGCTTTTACATTCCAACCAGAATGAACGCACGGACTTTAATAGTACCATTGCTAGAAACGGCCTTGCGTAGGGTCAATCCAAAAATACATGGAAATATTGTTCAGGGCACTTTTTATCGTTAGCTGGAGAAATTAATTGGTTTTTCTAATGTGGGGAATGAACCATAACGGGAGTCCGCGCAATAACAATGTTTGTATGTTTGGTATTGTCTATAGTTCATTATTATGAGGTTTTTAGAGGCCATTAAAGGTAGTTAATATTCTGATGTGTTTTTCGTTTGGTGCAATTTTTATTTGCTTAAGATGGCGCATTTTAGCCCATATTTGGCAAAAAAGTAAAGGACAAGTTTTTCCAGCCTTGCTTTTAATTCATTTAGGTCAAAAATTGACATAAGTCTACGAAGGTTGTAACACATCATCATTAGGTTTACTTCACTAAGTACGTTTTGTTTTCCTTTCATTAAGGTGAAAGTAAATCCCCATTGCCTTTTAAGTGTTCCGAACTGGTGTTCGGTAATTTGCTGGCGCAATTTGTAGTATTCGGGGTTTTGATTTACCCGTTTTTCATTTTCTTCGAGGGCTTCCTGATATATACTTCGTTCAATATATCTTCCTCTTTTGTTCTCGGTACATTTTTCACGTAAGCTACATCCATTGCATGCTTTGGTTTTGTAGTGTTTTACGCGATGCTTACGTTTTTTATATATTGTCCCATTTGTGGTAAGTATGTCTCCTGCGGGGCATGTGTAAGTGCCGTTCTGTTTATCGTACTCAAATATTTGCATATCGAACAGTCCATTGTTCTGAGATGAGTGTGCCTTTGGGGAACTGTAGGTGGTTATCCCGTTTTTTGTACAGGTATCAATATGTAGCCCGGTTGTGTAGCCTTTATCTGTGAGGGTGTCCATTTTTTCAACCCTTAAGAGTGCTTTTGCATCCAATGCCATATCAGCCAGGGCATGTGTGTCGTTAACCCTTCCAGTATCATTATTTACAAATAGTTTATGTTTTCCATCGCATCCTGCTTGTATGTTGTATCCTACGTTAACTACATTTCGGTGCAGTACTACTGATCTGGCATCTGGATCATTGGTGCTAAGTTGTGTTTCACCACTTTGTTGAAGTTCCTTTTCAATTTTCTTGTATTGTTTGCGTCGTTTTTTCTGGGTTTCTATTTTTTGTTCCACTTCTTTGATTTGGCTGTCATCCATTTCTTGGGTATCCAGCTGTTTTTCAAATTCGTCAATTTTAGTATCGACATACTCCATATGTCGATCAATCTTAGCTTGATTAAAGTTGTTTTTCAGGCTGTTTTGAGCTCTTATTTTAAAGGAGTCTATAGCAATAGTTTCACCGCTAATGAGATTCATTTCTTTAAGCATAAGCACAAAGTGCCGGAAAGCTTGCTTGAAAGCCTTGCTGTTGTCTTTGCGGAAGTATGCGATCTTACGTGCCGATGGTCTAAGTCCCCGCAATAGCCATATTACTTCGAGGTTTACCCTGCACGCTTCTTCAAGTTGGTAGCTCGACCGAAGCTTTTTCTTGTACCCGTACATAAATAGTTTGAGCATATCAACTGATCTGTACGGAGGCCTACCTTCAGAATTGAGTACATCTTTGAAACCTAGTTTATGAAGTGGGAGTGCATCCACAAACCAGTCGACAACTCTAGCCCACGAATCGCGAGCTACATTTGCTTCAAAGTCCATCATGATTAGTTGATCCCTTGAGAACCCATTAATAAAGTCCATTGAGATAGATGTTTTGTTTGCTAATAAAGATAACAAACGTATGGTTTACAAGGTGTTGGTAACTGCAGGGCTTATAAACAATTTGTAATTAATTTTTTGGTTTGGAGGTTATTGCGCAGTCTGACGGTTGGTGTATGAAGCGTTGGGCATTTCGAAGCACTTCCCTGTCAAACCCTACAATGTTTATTAAGTGTAACACCCTTGAAACCAGCACAAACCGCCCAATGATTTATACACTTTGTTATAGCCATGTGCTTTATTTTCTGGCTCATGGACGTCTGGTTTCAATTAATTACTTATTAAAATGCTTTTGAATTAATGACAATAATTTGTCTTTTTTTATTGGTTTTGAAATGTAATCGTTGCAACCTGCTGCAATTGATTTTTCTCTGTCGCCAGCCATTGCAAAAGCAGTTTGTGCTATAATAATTACATCATTATTGAATTCTCTTATTTGTTTAGTAGCTTCATAACCATTCATTTCAGGCATTTGAATATCCATTAAAACCAAATTAATGTCAGAGTTGCTTTGGCAGATTTTCACAGTCTCAATTCCCGAAGAGGCAACTAAGACGTTATTTGTAATATCTTTAATTATTGTTGAAAGATAAATTAAGGAGGTTTCATCATCGTCTGCAATTAATATTTTGAGTTCTGATAGTTCGGGATTAATTTGCGTACTATCTTTTTCAGAAGGCAAATCATTTTTATCAACGCTTTTTTCTTTAGGGTTTGTATTATATGGTAATGTAAAATAAAATGTTGACCCTATTCCCATTTCGCTTTCCACCCAAACTTTTCCACCCAACAATTCCACATAAGATTTTACAATTGTTAATCCTAATCCTGCTCCCTGCCTTGCTCCTACATCTTCAATGTCAGCTTGGATAAAACGTTCGAATATGGCATCCTTTCTGTCTTTTCTAATCCCGAGACCAGTGTCTTTTACATAGAATTCGAGAAAGGTTTTGCCGTTTATTTCTTTAGGATTGTAACCAAATTCAACGTAGCCCTCATCTGTGTATTTGATTGCATTTTTAACGAGGTTGGTAAGAATCGAATCCAATTTTGATTCGTCCGTGTTAAGTATAGGTTCTCTTAGCCGCAAATTGTTTTTTAAGGAAAAATTTATTGACTTAGCAGTAGCGTCTGGTTTTAAGAGTTCATAAACAGACTCCATTTTTTTATTTATATTCACTTGCTTTATTTGCAAGTCAACTGCACCTGATTCAATTTTTGAAATCGCTACAATTTCTGAAAGAATATTGAGCATGCGAGCACCACTCTTTTGAATAATCTTAATATATGCCTGTTGCTCCTCACTTTCAAGACCGGGCTCATTTAGCAAGTTTGAAAAGCCCAAAATTCCATTCATTGGAGTTCGTATTTCATGGCTCATATTCGCCAAAAAGGCCGATTTTAAACGGTCGCTTTCTTCTGCTTTTTCTTTGGCTTTTATAAGTTCAATCTCTGCCTGTTTACGTTCAGTAATGTCAGAACCAATTGTAGTCACAATTCCATCTTTATCGCCATGTCTTCCGTGCCATGCCATCCATTTATATGAGCCGTTTTTGCACAAATAACGATTTTCAAAGTACGTTATGTCATTTCCACTAATACGAGTTGCCACAACAACATCTGTTTTTTCCTTATCATCAGGATGAATAAATTCCCATATGGGCTTTGATGTAAATTCCTCAATAGTGTAACCCAATATTCTTGTTACTGCAGAACTTGCTTCAAGAAAATACCCCGTATTTAAATTTACTTTTGAGATTATGCTGGGTGATAGGTTAAATGTATTCTTTAAGTTTTCTTCGGCAATCTGTATTTTTTCTTGTGCACGCTTACGTTCTGATATATCAATATGCGTCCCCACCATCCTTATGGCTTTCCCATCTTCATTAAAAACAGCATCTGCACGAGAAAGAATATCAACCCAGTGCCCATCTTTATGCTTCATCTTAAATTCCATTTCAAAACGGTCACGCTGCTTATTAATTAATTGTTGCTGCAATTCCCATGATTTCTGCACATCGTGCGGTTCGGTTAACTTCTCCCAAACAGAGAAATCATTGGGAAGTTCCTCATCTTTATATCCCAGCATGCTTTTCCATCCGGGAGAGTAATAAATCTCATTTGTTACAAGGTTCCAATCATACAAGCCATCTTTTGCGGCATTCATTGCTAGTGTAAATCTTTCTTCGCTTTCTTCTGCTTTTTCTTTGGCTTCAATTAGGTCTGCTTCATATTTCTTTAAATCAGTAACATCCTGATGTATTAGAACAACATTTTCTACTTTTTTATTAATAATTATAGGGAAAGCAGTTGCTTGAAGTATTCTTTTTCGACCCAAATTTCCATTTTCTTGTGGGTTGTATTCCAAAGCAGGTATGTGTACAGTTTCTCCTTCAAAGGCTTTTACCAAATAATTTAACCAACCCCTTTCTTTAGCATGTTTATCTTCAAAAAGATTATATTTATTAATTTCTTGATAATCGATTGGTACTTGCCAAAGTTTTCTCCATGCGCGATTTACATTTATTGCTATTCCATTAATATTGAAAATTTGAATGCTTAAAGGACTTTGCTCAAATAAAGCCATAAACTGTTTCTGGCTTTCTTCAGCTTTTACTTTGGCTTTTATTAATTCTATTTCTCCCTGTTTTCGTGAAGTAATATTACTTCCGAAACATGAACCACCAATAACCTCTCCATTTTTGACAATTGGATTAAATGATACTTCTATATATACTGTATCATTATCAATTGGAACCGCATCTTCCACTGTATATTGCTCATTAGCGAGGACTCTGTCATATCTAGGTTTCCAAAGTGGTCTTAGTGATTCTGGAAGAGCTTCAACTACACTCATTCCCGGTTCAAGAAGAACGCCAAATGATTTTAAAAACTCTTCTTGAAATATATGATTGATATATAAAATTTGATAGTTTCTGTTAAAAGCCCAAATGCTATGATTTGTACCCTCAATGATTGCTGTTATATTGGCTTTGCTTTCTTCTGCTATTCTTTTGGCATTTAATAGTTCTGTTTCGTATTTTTTTCTTTCAGTAATAATCCTTGTAACAGATAAAATAAAGGGTTCATTTTTGTGCATAATTATTCGGGCAGATACCAATGCGGGAACAATTGTTCCATTTTTTGTACGGAATAAACTTTCAAAATTTTCGATGTAATCATTTTTTCTGAGTGTTTCTACAAAAGTATTTCTATCTTCCGGTACAGCCCAAATATTAATTTCAGAAGATGTTTTTCCTATTACTTCTGTTTCTGCATAACCTGATATCCTAGTAAAACTTTCATTTATTTCTACATATTCACCATTGAATGTACTAATGATAACCGAGTCGGGACTGGTATAAAATGCAGCTTTAAATTTATTTTCGCTTTCTTCGGCTTTTTCTCGTGCGTTAATTAGTTCTTTTTTCCATCGCTTTTGTTCTGTAATATCCTGAGCTGCGCCCCAAAGACCAATAACATTGTTGTTATTATCTTTTACCTGCTCGCCTCTAACCCACATCCAACCATTGGCTTCATCTTTTCGTACGGTTCGTAGTTCGAGTTCATAAGGTTCTCCGGTGTCCACCGTATTTTGTAACGATTTTGATAAAAGCTCCCAGCTTTCTTTAGTAAAGAGCTTCATGTGTTCGGTGTAAGGCGGAACCGGTTTTAAAGGGTCGAAACCATAGATTTTGTACAATTCCTCGGTCCAACTTACTTCATTGGTTTTTAAATCGAGATACCAACTACCAATTTTTGCAATTTCCTGGGCGCGTTCAAGTTCTCTGTTTTTTAAACGAAGTTTCTCTTCAATGGCTTTCCTCTCGGTTATATCGTGTGCTTGAAAAGAAATACATTGTTCGTTCTTATATTCTATAAAAAATGCTGCTACTATTAATGTGAGGATTTTACCACTTTTTGTTTGTACTCTAACTTCATAATTCGTGAGCTGTTTATCCCGCTTTAGCGTTTCACTAAAGCGATCACGATCTTTGTAATAATACAAATCTAATTCTGTGGAGGTTTTTCCAAGTAATTCTTGTTCCTCATATTCAAAGAGTTGACAGAAACTGCGGTTGACAACCAGAATTTTCCCATCTGCTACTCGAAATATCCCGCACAAGTCAGGGCTAAAATCGAACAGTTTGACAATGTCTTTTTCATACCCTTGTATTTGATTACTGAACATATGTCTTTGTATTGGTTTTTCGTATTTAATAGTTTTTGTGTATTTCCGCAATTGGAAATAAAGGTTTTTGTCGTGCTATTTTTGCTTAATCTTATCAAATTTTAAGGATTTTGTTATAATTGCTATTTTCTACAGGGAAATGATATTCCCCATTCATTACTTCATCAATAGCCAGAGAAAGCTCCCTAAACAAATCTTTTTTTAACAGAATGCCTTTTATCCCGGATTCGATTAAACTTTTAATATATATACTTGATGTTTCCTGTGTAATAGCAATTATTTTCAGGTTCCTATTATTTTCTAATATCCTCTTGGCTGCCACAATTCCGTTTATTCCGGGCAGGTTGATATCCATTAAAACAATATCAGTATTTAAACTAGGTGTTATATTCGCTACTGCTTCCTCTCCTGTATGGTAAGTGCCTGTTACCTGGCAATTTAATCGGATCTTAAGAAATAATTCAATATCTCTTAGAAACGTAAGATTATCATCTACAATATTGATTTTATAGGTTGTTTCCATACAAGATATTTTGCGTTAATAATTGGTGTGTAAGATTCAACTTTAAAAATCAATAGGTAAGAGGACTATTAACCATTTTGATATGAGAATTCTAACAAAAGGGTGTGAGAAATCTCACATTAAGAAAATAAGCATAACGTATGCGAATAAACGATTAAATTAGAATCGTAAGGAAAATGATAAAAGGTAAGTGAAGTAATTTTTCGGATGATATTTTTACAATTGACGGCCTTTTTGTAAGTAATAATTTTAAATTCTGATTATATTATTTTTTAATGCAAAAATCACCAATTCAACCGTGTTTCGGGTATTCGTTTTTGTTAAAAGGCTACTTCTGTAGTTATTGATGGTTTTGGGACTGAGATGACATTTATCTGCAATTTCGTCGGTAGATGAACCATTTGCAAGATGTTGAAGGATTTCAAATTCCCTGTCAGTAATATCATCACTAATTTCTTTTTCATTTAATTTATTATGCCCCTGATACTTATTAATCATCATGCTTCTTAGTAATTCGGCTGAAATATAACTTTCGCCTTTAACTACTTCAGTAATCCCTTTAATTAGTTCTGCATATCCTGATTTTTTAAGCAGGAATCCTTTTGCACCTGCATTAAGCATTCTTCCATAATATTGTTCATCGCCGAACATGGAAAGTCCAAGTATTTTTATATCGGGGTATATTTCAAGAGCTTTTCTTGTGGCTAAAATACCATCCATAATTGGCATCTCAATATCCATTAAAACACAATCGGGTTTAATCCTTTCCAGATGAGATAAAAACTGCGTTCCGTTTTCTGCTTCGGCTATAACCACCCCAATTTTTTTTGTTTCGATGAGTAGTTTTAAGCCATTGCGAAACAATGCATGGTCGTCAACCAAAATTATTTTTAATAGTTTAGCCATTAATTCTCATTTATTTGAATTGCATTATAAAAATTCATTTCAACTTTTAGCCCTTTCCCGGGAGCCGTAGTAAATTTAATATTTCCGTTATAAGTTTTAACTCGCTCCATAATATTTACTAAACCAAAACCTTCATTCTTTTTCAAAGCTTTTTTTAAGTTAAAACCTACACCATCGTCTAAGTACAATATAATCAAATAATTATCCGTTTTTTTATAACTAATGTCGATAGTTATATTCTTTGCAGATGCATGTTTCATCGAATTATTAATTAATTCGGTAATTACCCTGTAAATGGCCGCTTCGCGGTGCATCGTCAGTCTTTCCGTTAAATTGCTTGAGAAATGAAATTGTAAACTATCGCCAATTTGTAACCTTGAAATAAAAGTTTCGATGGCCGCATTTATACCAAAACTATTTAAGGTTCTTGGCGTTAAGCGGTTCGAAATTTCATCTACAATATTAACTGCTTCATTAATGTTTTCCATGCCATTCTTCAAAATCAATTCCTTTTCTTTCAACTCATCGGTATCAAACAACCATTCGAAATACATGTTTAACGACGAAAGAACAGGCCCCAAGCCATCGTGAAGTTCTTTTGAGAAGTAGCTCCGTTCCTTCTCCTCTGCTTCTATTATGGCATTCATTATTTTTTTTTCTTCTTCTTTTTCTTTTGTAATTTCGCGAACAAGAGCAACCCGAAGATTCTCCTCTTTTGATAAAAAGTAGGAAGTAATTTGCAAGGTAATGTTTTCATCCTTTTCATTTCTTAATTCAACCTCATAAGGGCTTGCATAATCCTTCTTCATCTCGGTTTGAATTATATCCTGGCTTTTTTTATTATTCAAAAAGGAGATAAAATTCTTTCCTAGCAGTTTATCACGACTTGTTCCCATAAATCTTTCAAATGCCGGATTGACATCGACTGCAATACCGTTTTTATGAATTAATATCCCTTCGTTTGTAAGTTCAGTTAAACGTTTGAATCTTTTGTGACTTTCAAGAATGATATCCTCCTGTTTTTTCTTTTCAGTTATATCTCTGAATAAGACAAATCGGGCAGGAGTACCCCTAAATGTAAAATCTCTCCCTTGTATTTCAACCCACAGATGCCGCCCACTTTTATGAATTCCCTCTAGGACATAAGGCTCTACACTCGGCTGCTTTAATTTAATAAGTACAATTTTGATTGACTCTTCAGGGAAAAGAATGTCGATTGCATATTTACCGCTTAATTCTTTTTCGGAGTATCCAAAAATATCATAAAAGGCCTTGTTGGCTTCCAGGAGTAGACCCTTATCGTGTATTGCGAGGCCTTCATGATTCAGGTCTGAGAGTAAACGGTATTTTTCTTCGCTTTCTTCTGCTTTTTCTTTGGCTTTTACTAATTCAATTTCATTTTGTTTTAATTCTGTAATATCATTAAAAAAGGAATTAAAATATCCCTTTTCAGAGGATGTTAATGAAATTGCAAAATACCTATTATTAATACCTGAGTATATTTCATGATAGTCTGGGACTCCTGTTAAGGCGACATTTCCAGTTTTCCTAATCCATTCATTATCAATAGCTGGGAATAGTTCTTTAATCCGTTTGTTTAATACATGTTCTGCTTTAACTCCAATCATTTCTTCGTAAGCAGGATTTATCTCGGAAATAATATAATCAACAGGTTCACCTTTTTCATTTGTAATCACTTTGTGAAGGGCAAACCCATTTGTCATATTTGTAAATAATTCATGGTATTTTTTTTCACTGAGTTCAGCTCTTTCTTTAGAATTTATTAGTTCGGTTTCATATTTCTTCCTTTCAGTAATATCCCTTGTAACAGATAAAATAAAGGGTTCATTTTTAATCATAATTATTCGGGCAGATACCAATGCGGGAACAATTGTTCCATTTTTTGTACGGAATAAACTTTCAAAATTTTCGATGTAATCATTTTTTCTGAGTGTTTCTACAAAAGTATTTCTATCTTCCGGTACAGCCCAAATATTAATTTCAGAAGATGTTTTTCCTATTACTTCTGTTTCTGCATAACCTGATATCCTAGTAAAACTTTCATTTATTTCTACATATTCACCATTGAATGTACTAATGATAACCGAGTCAGGACTGGTATAAAATGCAGCTTTAAATTTATTTTCGCTTTCTTCTGCTTTTTTGGTTTTATCAATAAGTTCATGTTCGTAATTATTTCTTTCGATTTCGTGAGCAACCCTAATGGCTACAATTTGAAGAATTGTTTTTATTTGTTCCGGATTTTCTATTGGTTTTGTGTCGAGAAGGGCTATTAATCCAAGTGGATCGCCTTTAATACTCCAAAGTGGAATGCCAATGTAGCCTTCTGCGCGCATATCTACCAACATTGAATCTTTGGGAAATAAATTTTGAATATTTTTTACATAGCAACAAAGATTCTTACCCATAACATTCTCGCAAGGTGTGTTTTTTAGGGCATAACTAACATTTGTTTTAACATCTCCACCTGAGACAATAGAAAGTGTTTCGGCAGTTTGTCCATCGGGGTTAAGTTTGTTAATCAAAACATAAGCCACTTGTAGTTTATCGGCAAGGAACAATGACAATGAATCAAAAAATTCACGTTCATCATTTGTCCAACCCTTTTGGGCTATAAATCTTAGGGTTTCGTTAACTAATTTTTCCTTGGTGTTCATACTCAAACTATTATTGTTTTGAATAAAACTGGAAAATACAAATATTTTGATCACTAACCAATGTAATTGAATCTGTTATTTTCCTCAAGCATTGGCTATAACGGTTGTGGTATGAGGTCGTGGCGGTCAGACGAGAGTCTGAGTGTCCGACCGAAACTGAGGTTGGGACGAGATTCGACTTGTCGAATCCGCACAAACCCAGCCATGCCTTATACCACGTGTTAGCGGTTGTTTTTTTCTTCCATTTTCTTAATTAATTGCCTAATATTCCAGTTTGTCTCTTTCTGCTTGTTCATCCATTCGTCTAGCATCGATTAAATAACCTTCTGACAAACGTTTAAATATTTCTGATACATTAGGAAATTTATTTTTAGAGTCATTCGCCAAGTTCTCAAAGTATTTTGCATGTCCTCTTTCAATATTTCCACCTTCAAAAGGTCCTCTTGTGGATGAACCTCTTTTATTAAAAAGGGCTGAAGAATAATTTCTTTTCATACCTTCAGAATTAATCTCCTCAATAACTTCAAAAATTACTTCTTGAGGCCATTCCGGAATGTTTTCAGGAAACTGAGCTAAAACCTGACCAATGTGAATATCTGCAACTTCCAATCTACTAGCTTTTTTAGCTATTTCTCTAGCTTTTGTAATCCATTCAAGTAATTCTGTTTTATCAATAGAATTATCAGATTTCATCCCTGGTATCTTTTTCCATGAATGAAGTAAATGATATGCCTGTTTAGCTCTATTTTGTATTATCTCATCCGAGATATCTTTTCTTTCTTCTTCTATCTTTTTTTTGTCTTTTGGAACATAAACCCACTTAATAACCTCGACGAAAAACTCAGGATTCTTAGCTAATTCTTCTTGTAAAATGATAGGGCTTCTTTTATTGCCATAAGAATCAAGTATAGGAAGGTAAAGCCATTCCAGATTTATTAAAATTGATTTGTCTAAATCTGTTCTATTATCAAGTTCTTTAAAAGTCTTCTCAATTTCATAGCCAATATTTCTAAAAGGCTCTTTTGAATCTTCCGTAGCTGCTTTTTTTAATAATTCACACAGGAGTTCAGTAGATATTATATTTAAAAAATGGGCACTAATATCAATTGCTGAAAAATATCTATTGTATTTAATCAGCATTTCTATACCATAAATTTTATCCTCATCAGGAATATGGTAAAAATGTGGATTCACATTTTGCCAATATTCTGCTTGAATTTCATCTCCAAGAGTTAATATGTACGTCCATAATTCTGAATTTTGATTTAAGGGGATTAAAATATGTGAAATCGGTTTTGGACCAAATCCTTTGGCTAGCAATTTTATTACTAACTGTTTTATCCAATCTAAACCTTCCCTTATCGCTTTTCTGAATACAAATCCATGAATAAATCTGATTGTATCAGTAGAGTCTTGTAAGCACTCGCAAACAGTTAAAACATCACCTTCATCTTTAATCACTTCTGCAAATGCTTCACCTAAAGTAGACGACTCTTTTACTGAGTTACGCAATTCAACGCTCCTTTTTAAACCTATTTCATCAATAATGGTTTTAACTGCTTCAATTCTTAATTGATTTATTTTATTTTGTCTTTGTTCATATTTCTTTTCAGAATCTGTCGCATCATCTTTTAATCCCTCAGGAAGAGCTGGATAATAATCATTAAAGAGCCAGATATTCTTATTAATTGCATCTTTTGGCGTTAGTCTATTATAAAGTTGCTCATATTTTTCTAATTCTTTTTCTTCCAGTGCCCAATCTGTATCTGGATATGTCCTATGATGACTAAGCAATTTTCTAAGTGTATGCCATGTCTCATATTGTTTTTGGTATACTTTAGAATAATTATTTTCTGCCCATTCTAATACTCTATTTCTATCTGTTGGGGATAAATTAACCGAATCATCTAAAAGTTGGGAGAATTTAAATTCGTCATAA
Source organism: Prolixibacteraceae bacterium (assembly GCA_963678235.1). Taxonomy (GTDB): domain Bacteria; phylum Bacteroidota; class Bacteroidia; order Bacteroidales; family Prolixibacteraceae; genus JABMQB01. Next base: position 573,895 of record OY782766.1, read on the forward strand.
TCAAACAAATCAAACAATAGAGTTAATACAAAAGTGTGTGTATCCCAAATTTCTTGATATGTATAATTTAAATTAGTATTCTTATCAAAAATTCGCCATCGCATTTTGTGTGTTGGGAATGCAGTTCCATGGCTTTCGGGTAACATTCGCATTAATAACGTCCATCCTTTATCTTTCTCTTTATCTGTTATATATTTTAAAACTTCCATTCTCTCCTCAAAAGGAGCTAAAGTTTGATAGTGCCAAGTTTTAAATATTTCTGTTATACTATTGATTGGGCGATTTGATAAATTGCCACCAGGGTCTAATCTTGCAAGTTTAAGTAATACTAATCCAACATCTCTTAAATATTCCGGCACCCACGCTAAACCTTCTAATGCCCATAATAGGCCGGTGTGGCTACTTGACGAACCAAAATAGTCGTCAGTTTCTTTGAACATATCCATAATCTCAGGATGTTCTTTAGAAAGAGAATTTTTTACTGCCTTTAAAAAACTCAAGGGTGAAGCTTCCGAAATTAGTGGAAGTTCATGGTCAACAGAAATCCATAAATCACCATTTGAGTCAAATAATAATTCATGAATTATTTTATCAACCCACAATTGATGATTTGATTGGTTTGGCATATTTAATCCGTCACCAAATCGGCCAACTAATATTAATGATTGAGTAAGCCCTTCTCTTGCCCAATTAGAAAATCGCCGTTTTTTATTGTAAAAACTTATAAAATCATCTTTGTTTTCTGGTTCTATAAGCGGATTACCATCTTTATATGCTAATGAGAAGCACTCCTGTAATTGTTGTAGATTAATTTGTGTTAGAGATGTTGCAAGAGTTGTCCATAAATCTAATGGAGAAACTAATCGCCAAGTTTCACCAATTTGAAGAATGGGAGATTCTTCAAAGTTTTTCCATTTATTTAAAATAGCCAAATAGTCAGAATATTTTTGGCTGGATAAAATTTCAATAAGTTCTATGTCTCCTTCATAGGTCTCATTCCATCTACCTAAAATAAGTGCCGGTATTATTTCTCGAATATCTTCGGTTTCGAGCCATTTAGCTTTTGAATGTGGGAATCCTATAAGTTTTTTCAGTATTGTTATATTCCTCCCTGATTCTCTTGAAAACTTTTCAGCATCACCTTTAGGAATACCACTTTTTATTAATGAATTTATTTGTCCATCTCTATCAATAGTTGGTAATACTATTGTCTCTTGATTGAAGTTATCATCTGCCCCTAATGGAACTAGGACATGATGTCCCTTTGAAACAGCAGAATACAAAGGTTGTGTTTCTTCGAATCTTGGAATTAGGTTTAAGGCTGTTGCTGTATTAATTCTAATGCCACGAAAGTTACCTTCTGTATCAATAATCAATGACTTTGAAAAAAATCTTTCAGATTCGTCTTTGTCAAATTGTTTTGCAGATGCTATTATAAATGCAATTGCTTCATTTTTAGTCGAGGCCTTTATGGCTTTAATACTGGCTTGACCTTTAAGGATATTTAATAATTGTTGTTTTTCTAATTCTCTTCCCGAAGTAATGACTTCCGGTGCTAATATTAATCCATTGGGACCGATTGAATACTCCTCCCAGAATTCATCTGCTGTCATTAAGCCATCAAAAGGATAGTTTCCGATTAAACTTGAAAACCATCTTGAAACTGACAACGCAATATCCAACCATTGCTCTAAAATAGAAGAATCATATACTTTTACATCTTTCCAAATTCCTTGGGCTTTCTTGTCCTCAATCCATTTATCCTTTTTTTTCCAATATCGAGGAGTAACAAAAATAAAAACACATTCTTGTTTAGAATATCCTAAGGAGTAAGCAGTTCTTTTGTCATAGTCATCATCAGCTTTACCCTTGTTATCTGCCTCTGTTCCAAATTCCCACAATGAAGTCCCTTTGGGAACATATGCTGTATCTTCTTCACAAGTTACAATACCATCCCAGCCACCTATATAAGCAGCGCTACCAGAAGGAATATCGGATTGTGTGCTCATAGGAGTTGTTGCTCTCACAAGTCTTGAAATTAAATATGGTAAATCTCCTTTTGAGTCTATCCTTTTTGCCCAATCTTCTAAATGATTTCTTGAGACGAGTTTCATATTACTATTCATCTATAAATTCAACAATATCTTCAGGCTTTATCGCATACTTACTCATATAAAAATTTACCTTCCTATTCTCTGGTTGAGGTAAATTTTCTCTCAACTCATTTGGAATCTCGTTTAAGAATTGTTCTTGCTCTTGAGCTTCTAAAAGAGTCAGGATATTAGAAATTTCTTGTTTTAAATTATTAAGTATTTCTTCTTGCCATTGGTTCGGGGATAAATCATGTGTATTTCCATACAAATATTCAAGGCGATTAAGAATTCTTTTAAGCTTACCGGTTAAGCCAGTTCTTTTTTCGGTTCTGAGAATATTTTCTGAATTAATATTTGGATTATGGTCAATTCTTTCAATAATGTTTTCAGACAGAGTACGCATATCTTTTTCTATTTCTCTCAATCCTGCTCGGAATGACCCATATTGTCCAATTCCAATATAAATTGTTATCAGCGTACCCCAAAATTTTATTCGTGTTTTTAATGAACCTTCGTCAAATTCTACTGAGATTTTAAGGTCATCTCTTTTTAAACTCTTGAGTTGTGTTAATTCGGGGAAATTGGTTAAAATTATTTCCTTAATTAAAAGAATGTTTGACTCATTATATTCAAAATCAAATTTCAAATATGTTTCACCAAGTTTTAAATATTTTTTTTCTAATAGCATTATTTGTGGTTTAGTTTTGTTTTAAAATAACCGCTAACGGAAAATTGTTTGTTGTCGTTGTGGATTGCGAGAGCTTTCCTGTCCGCGTACCACTAAATGTAGTACGAATAACCGAAGTTATCAAACCGCCTGAGCCACAATGCAATAAACAAAATGTTATGGGTAGATTTTATTTGATTTTTTGATTTTCATATTTATCTATCATCTCTTGAAAAATATTTATACCATTTAAATCTGCTTTAGTGGCATCTTTGAAAGAAAGCTCTAGACCTGCTTTTTTTGCTACAACCATTGCATTTACAACATTTTCTATGTTTCCACCAGCAAGACCAAAAGCTTCAATTTCATCTTTGGTCAAATTTAGCTTTCCTTTTACTGAAATAATTAAACCCTTTACAATTTCCTGAATTGGAGATTTTCTAATTCTCATAAGGATTAATTCGAAGATTGATAATTTCACTCCTGAAATCGTAGCTGCAAACCACAGTCCAATTGGAACAAAATAGAGTAGGAGGAATATTCCTATAATTATTGCTACTACAATTATTGTACTTTGAAAAAAGTCCATTAGCTTTTAATATTTAAATTATTACGGGTCATTTTATCGATTATTAGTTTTTTTCCAGTCTGACTACTCCAACCAGACAAATCTTTTGATGAACATTTCGGACAGCAATAAAAATTTTGTCGTTTTAATTCTAAAATACTCCATTTTTTTTTCATCTCAGGTTCAACTACTGAATCACATTTTTTACAAATTACTTTATTGCTAAAATCCTTGCCTTCAAATTTCAGTGAGTCAAGAAATAATTGAAACTCGTTTATGATATACTTATCAATATTTTTTAATTTAAGTCCAGAGTTGAATATTGTCTGACCAGAATGTTTCAAATAATCAATATCTTCTTGCAAATCCTGAAAGGCTGATAAATAATTTGCATAGTCAGATTCAAAAAACAACTCATTCATTTTTGTTAATCCTGTCTGAGGAGTAATATCTCCTTTGATCACCTTTTTAGAAAGGTTGATAGAATAGAAATTAAACAAATATTTTTTGTCTGCTGGATAGTCTATTTTTAAATCGTGTAGGCATTCTCTCAAATAATTCTCTCTTTCTTCTGAGTCAGAATGGTCAAGTCCTGCTAGAATTAAAATATTCTCACTTTCGTGACCTTTTGAAATCATGTCTATTGCCCAATCCACATAGATTTTAGAATCAGATTTTCCTATGATTCTGTCAGCAATTGTATAATATGTAAGTTCTGTAATCGTCATTTTTTTAATTTACCCATAACGGTGGTGGTATGAGGTCGTGGCGGTCAGACGAGAGTCTGACCAGTCCGACCGAAACTGAGGTTGGGACGAGATTCGACTTGTCGAATCCGCACAAACCCAGCCATGACTTATACCACGTGTTAACGCCTGGTTTTTAATTCATTTTAATTATCTCAGTTAGCTCAATTTTTTTTATTAAATGTTTGATTCCGACATCATTCATATTTGAATAATTTTTATTGAAAGAATCAATTATTCCCAAAAGCTTTTCATTGTTTTCCGACGCGTCTATTTTAGATTTTATTGCCAATCTGTCTGCTGTGTTTTCGTCGCCTTTTATAATTAATTGTTCTCTCAAATGGTGTTCCTTGTCATTATTATATGTCTGTAATAACCTTGCTTCGGCATACAGAAACATTCTTAAATCATCTTTATTGATATTTTCAGGCAAAACAGACTCCACATTGTCGATTAAACTCTGTAGCGAGTATTCAGCATTTTTAATAGAATCATAGACTTTTTTATGCTTAATTTTTAAATAAATAAGTAAAACAAAAAGTGTTGGGATTAAATAAATATTTGGACCAAATTGTTTAAGTGAAAGTCGAGCTTGTGCTAGAATTTTTTCTTGTACTCTTAATGGTAATTTTCCATATCTAAATAGCGATATTGCAAAATCAATAAAATGTGATTTGTCATTTTGTAATTCGTGACACCTTAATCTTTCTTGATGTGAAAAGAATTCATCAAACTCGAAATAACTAAAAAGATAATTGCAAAATAACTTTGTATTTGGCTCAGGGATAGAATATTCAATGTCGATGAATCTTCTTAAATATTCATCAGAGTCTATTAAATCACTACCATATACTCCTCTTACAGCATTTCCAAGTTGAAATTTATCAATTGAAAGTACAAATACAATTCCCGGAACTGAAAATAAATGTTTTAACTGTTCCAATAATTCAACTGAGTAATTTGGACGACATCTGTCTAATTCATCAATTATGAAAATCACAGGTTTCCCATCTGTCGTCAATGAAACAAATTTATTCAAAGATTCTTTGAATTCTACAATGCTTTTTTTCCTATTGGTATATTTTTCAATTTGCTCTTGAAGTCCTTCTGTTAAAGTGCTTGAAGTTTGATTTATAAGTTCTTTTAAAAAGTCATTACCGACATGTTTCTCAACTTGGGTTTTAAGTAGTCCCAATGCTAAACTTTTAGCAAGAGGAACAGCTTTGCTTACAACTTTTTTAAATGATTCTTCGTTCTTTGAGGTTTTTAATTCTTTTAATTCAGAAATCAGAGTAACTAAAATATCTTGTTCAAAATCATTTTCCCAAGCATTAAAGTACAATGTTTTATAATCGTTATTATCTAAGTACTGTTTCCACATTTTTACGAATGTGGTTTTCCCAGTTCCCCATTGATTGTCAATTGCAAGTACAAATCCATCATTGAAGCTCTTTACAATGTCGGTCAGAACAAATGCATATTGTTTCCTTTCTAATTTGCAATTTGAGAAAGGGTCTACTATATCAATTTCTATTTCGTTGTGTCTGATTTTCATGTTTGTAGAATGTCATTTAAACTTGGCGTTAACGGAAAATTATAAGTGGAGCAGTGGATTGCGTGAGATTCTCTGTCATGGTAATGACGAGAGAATGAGCGGGAATCCGCCGCTGGCATACCACTGAACCCACTGTTACATTTATAAAATGTTAGCGGTAGTTTTTTATTTCAAATTTCGGGATTCAATTTCTTTTTCTATTTCTCTTTCCAGTAATTTATTATTTGAAGAATTCTTAATCATAATATAGGCTAATAATAAAGGGAAAAGAGTAAAAAAGTCTAAACCGTTTTTTACTGCACTATAAATTGCAATTCCAACAGTAAATCCGATAATTATTGCTCCGATTATTTTATCATTCTTTATTTCCTTTGTTTTCTTTACAAGTTCTTTATCACTTAAATCTCTTAGTATTTTTATTTCCATATTTTATTTCTTTATTTTATCATGTCTATTAAAATTGCTAACCCAAATGCTACAAAAATAAAAGTAATCAACCCTAAAAAATAAGAAATAATAGCTTTAAAATAATTCAATACTTTTCTTTTGTCAAAAAAATGACTAGTTGCCCAGATAGCATAAATGAAAACAATGGGAGCTGCAAAGCTTAACACTCGTGTTTTTGTTAAACTTTCCAGTGCACCAAAGAATGAAAACATTAGCATCTCCATTCCAGTTACGAAAAATAACAGAATAAGAATCTCATAAAAGTTATAATCATATTTGCGATAAAATATTTTAATCCATATAGCCACAAATACTGATATTAAAATATTTGAATAACCATAATTTTGAGTTATCCATTGAAATATTAAACTGTTTGTTGAATCTGAATCATCAAAATGGAAATCTATATATCCATCCTTAAAATCAAAAATCTGAACAAATATTGTGTAGGTTAATGAGCAGATTAATATAAATAAAATTGGTTTTACAAGTCTATTTCTATCTTCAGAAATAAACTGTCTAATATTTTGTCCTGGTCTTATTAGCAATTCCTTTATTGTGTGGAAAATTCCTTTCTGAAAATTTAATACACTTCCTATTTCAGAAATGATATAACGACCATTTATCCTTTCTGTTTTTTGAGGATGTCCGCAATTAGAACAATAATTTCCTTGAAATTCACTTTTACATTTTTTACAGATATTCATAATTATTTATCAATCAGAGTTTGGTTGCAGAACTGTTCTTAAATTACCGCTAACGGTAAATTGTATGAGTAGTGGCAGATTGCGTGGCACTTTCCTGTCAACCCGCTATGCAGTGTGAGCGGGTTATAAGTCTTGATATTTAGCACTTTGCCTACCATTACTTATACAAAATGTTGTGTGTAGCTTTTTACTTCTTCATAGATTCTGACTGTATGATTACAATTTATTCCCAATTCAGCTCCATATTTTATTATAGCACCTGCAAATAATTCCAATTCCGTATTTCCTTTTCCAGAGTGAACATCTAACTGTAATGACGTTGGTGTATCTGGTGGAAAAGTCTGTGCTTTTTCAAAGGTCTTATCAAGAATATTTTCTGGTAATCCAATTCCCTTTTTATCGGAAATCAACTTAATCTCATTCATAATTCTCAGAGCCTCTTCTTTTTGTTGTCTATTTTGGCAAACAGTCCCAATTGAAGAATTATGCTTGGCAGTAACCAACCCAAAACTTGCGATGAAAATAAATTTTGTCCAAATGTCAACAAATGGGTTTTTATTAAAATTGTAATTAATCTTACTGCATTTTATCAAATTTTCTACCCATTCAATATCTTGTTTTATGAATTCTGGGTCTTTACCAAAAATTAGTTTTCCAGAATTGCCCTTATGTTCTACAATTCCTTTTTCTTTTATATGAGAAGCTACATAAACACAGGAAGGTAATACTATATTCTTTGGAATTTTGCTTTTAATTCTATCATAAATATCTGCTCCATTCATCATTGGCAGAAGAATTGTGTTTTTAGAAATAACTTTTTTTAGTTGGTCACATATGTTTTCTAAATCATACTCTTTAACGCAAATTAATACTAAATCAGGATTTTGAATTTCTGAAATATTTTGAACAATTGAATCAGGAACTGTTATATTATTTTGATGTTCAGGAGAAATCAATACAAGTCCGTTAGCTTTAACTTTGTGATAGGTTTCTTTTCTTGCGACAAAGGAAATATGGTTTAATTGGTTGGTTTTATTATACTCGTTTATTTTAAAACCAAAATATCCTCCAACACCGCCTAATCCTATTATCACTATGCTTTTTTTGTCCATATATCTATCTTTTTATTATTGTTATTCTTTATCAAGTTTTGCAGAGTCGCACTCTTTTTTAAAGTTACACACAACGGCTGCGTGTATGAAACGTTGGGGATTGCGGGCTTCGTTCCTATCCGCCGACACAAACGCCGATGCGGTGCAGAACGATTAAATTAACCACTTAAACCCCAATGTTTTATACACGATGTTGGGCGTTCGTGCATTATTTTTTCTTAGTCTTAATGTATATAAATCCTGTTAGATAAGGCAATGTACCTGATAAAGTCAAAATTATTATTTGTTTGTATGAGAAATCATTCCTTATCAACACGTGCAATATCAATATGGTAATCAAGATGAAAGATACCGTAATCAATGCTATAGTATTTGCATATTGTATAACTTTTATAGGCTTGTTAAGCACAAATTGCAAATAGAATAATATTGAAATCAAAATGATGAAAGCTATAAAACGCTGATATGTTTCTGGTAAAAAAATCTGGTCTATTAGAAGCCATCCAAAACCAATAACTACTAATCCAACCAAGCTTAGAATATTCTTTAATTTTAAGGGTGATAAATACTTGCTCATAATGATTACTATTAAGTTTACACTATTCAATGTTTCTTACGTGATGTTCAAATTCAGGCTCCCATGATGGCGATGTAATACAAATCTGCTTTAAAGAACCTTTAAAATAAAATCTTTTATTGGGCGGAACTATCACAACATCTCCTGCACAAACATCATAGGCTTTGTCCTCAATGAACCAAGTACCATATCCTTCAATTATGTAATAAATAAAGTTGCTCTTGCTATGGTAAAACTCCTCAAAATGACCTTTCTCTGTTTCCTGATAAACTACAGAAGCTTCCGGACAATCTTCTTTTGAGTTGTAAACCCGCATTTTTACGCCTTGTTTCTCAAACTCGGCAGCATGTTCTTTTTTATATATCATAGTTTTACCAATAATTTTTCATTAAATCCTTTGTCCATTTAGGTTGTTTCACCTCACCGATTGGAAGATACTCGTTAAATACGGGTTTAATATCAATAATTGGCGTTCCATTTATTGCATCAAGGTTTTTAACAACCAATTTTCGATTATCTCGACGAATCAAAATTACAATAGTTGCTCCAATATGATTTGGTCTATCTTTTTTTCTTTGAGCAAAAATACCAACTTTTGGATAATCCTTGTTTTCTCTTGGATGCTCACTTCCAATGAAGGTTTTTGTAGATTTGTCAAAATGATAAATTATCTCCAAATGTGAGAACTCTTCAATCCCATCGAAACATTCATCGGGGAAATCATCAGCCAATTGAATAATTGATTCAACAAATGACCAGTTATCATCAATCGGTTCAATCCTATCATTAATAACGAAACCTATGGGTTTAATCAGTATATCTCTCATGGTACGATTTTTTAGCATTCTGACTAACGTAAAGTACTTGGACTGGGGTTCAAAGGATTACCGAGGCCAACATCTTCGGGTTTTAAGTCAAATTTAGCGATTTGTTTTTTAATTCTTTTGGCTATTCCCATCTTTCTTTTCTGGTCTAAGAATAAATACTCTGTTGGAGGTTTATAAGGAATCTTTTTAGTGACCATATTCCAAATAATCACACCTAGTTTTCTTGCTGTAGCACTAACTGCAGCTTGCCTTCCTTTGCGGTATGCAACCCTTTTAAAAAAGTCTGAGAGGTGTGTATCTTTTAAATTGCCAATTGCATTTGCAGCCTGCCTTAATGCAATTTTTAATTTATTGCTTCCCTTTGGGATTTTGCTGCTCAGGATTTTTCCACCGGATATTTTATTATTTGGAGCAAGGCGGAGCCATGAAACAAATTGTTTAGAACTAGGGAACTTTTGAAACCCACTGGGTCCAATTTCGCTGATTATTGAAAGTACTGTGGCATGGCTTAGCCCTTCAATAGCCATTAAATCGACCCCGCCGAAGTATTGGTAAGCTACTTGGTTGAAGTTTTTGATTGAAGGTGCATTTTTGTTTATCCGTTTATAAGGTTTTTCGGTTGTTTTCAATTTCAGTTTTTCAGGTTGTAGCTTCAATTCGGTTTTAATAAAATTATTGATTTTCCTTTCGCATTGCCTTATTTGTTTTTGATAAAATTGGTAACACATAAATTCTTGTTTTAGCCCAAACAAGAAATCTTCCCTGTTATTCCCGTGCAATGCTTTTGCAATTTCTTCCTTGGGTTTCCTGCAGTTATAGTGTCTGTGTTCAGCTAAGGAATAGGGGTCAAGGTTTCCATTGCAGATATCTTCGATTATTTTCATTCCAGTGAGCCCACATACATCCTTTACCACAACATCTAAGCGAAAGTTTAGGAATTTCAAATACTTTTGCATTTTACGTGAAGCCCCTGCCGCCAATGATATGATATTGCTTCTTTGGCGGCAGTATGTCCTTAGTTTTTCAGTTGTTTCATCAGGGAGGAAGCTACTTGTAAGTAAGCCAAGGGCATGGAGTTTTTGTATGTGCCTGCAATCTTTCACATCGGTCTTTTTCCCTTTCGCATGTTTGGTAAATTTTCCATTGCATAAAATCACATCAAAACCATATTTTATAAGTTCTGCAAATAGGTTTTGCCAATAGTCCCCTGTCGATTCCATTGCTACCGATGTAATGCCATAAGATACAAGCCATTCACAAAGCCCGGCTAAGTCTTCTGCATAAACCCCAAATTCTTTCACATCCTCCAGCGATTGCCCCACAGCAACATAGTGTGACCTACTACCAATATCAATTCCAGCTGCATTGTGGTTAATAATGTCTAGTTCCATTTTCTTTTTCCTTGCCATAATAATTCAATTAAAGTTGTTTTAAAATGACCCTAAGGAAATGTACCTTTGAATTGAGAATTATTCTGAACGGGGTTACTGACAATAAATGTCAGTACCACCACTGAAATTATCAACAAGCCTCGGAAACTCAACTTTCGAGGCTTTTACATTCCAACCAGAATGAACGCACGGACTTTAATAGTACCATTGCTAGAAACGGCCTTGCGTAGGGTCAATCCAAAAATACATGGAAATATTGTTCAGGGCACTTTTTATCGTTAGCTGGAGAAATTAATTGGTTTTTCTAATGTGGGGAATGCACGCCAACGGTTGGTATAAGAATAGTAGCCGATTTCGGGCATCTTTCCTGTCAAGTTACATGAAAGTTAAAACGGGCTACATCCCTTGAATTTACTACTATCTCGGCTATTATTTTTATACTTTGTTATGGGCTGGTGTTGCATTTTATTCATTTTTATAGTCAGTAATCCCCAAAAGATTTCCAGAAGGGTCAGTAAATTCTACAGCCCAACCTGTCTTTATTCTGAAAGGTTCAGTTAAAAATTTAACCCCTTTATCTTTCATTTCAGGATAAAGCGATTGAACATCTTCTACTTCAATCCATAGTGCTGGTTTTGCATTTGGAAATTTACTACGATCTTTTATTATTATTGCAGGTTCTTCTTTTCCGACTTTAAAAGCTATCATTCCGTGGTCACTAAAATCAAATTTTACTGACAATCCTAATGTTTTAGAATAGAATTCTTTACTATCATCAAAATTATCTGATGGGAAAAAGAAGTTATCATAATTCTTCATAATGTTATTTCCTATTTTTAGTTACAAATTTTTGGGTATAATTAATCTTTATATCAGATAAATTCCATGTTGCCAATTCTTCATCAACAAGTTTTTTGTGTTTTTTAGAAATATCTCGAAGTGAATTTCCAACCGATTTTCTTAAATATTCGCTTTCATGAGCTTTATGTTGACTTATCAGTTTTATTGCAATTTGAGGATTGGTCTTGAAAAAAGGACGACCTGTCCAAATTCTTAACCCCTCGGTTACTGCTCTACAAACATTTGGATTTTTATCATTTAACCAATCTTTAATTGTTGTCAAGGATTTCTCATATCCAATATCTTTACAATATTGGTCAAATGATTTAGCAAGGATTTCTTGAACTTGCCAACTAGTATCTTTACTAACTTCTGTTCTTAAAATCTGTAAAGCTTTTAAATCAGTCGATGAAATAAATCCCAATAAAAATACAGCAAGACTTCTAACTTGATACTTATCACTTTTCAATAACTCCAAAGCAATAATCATTGACTCTTGGACTGGTTTTGTTTTAAAAATCTTCACTGCCTCAATTTCAATTGGCTTAAATCCATTTTCAATCTTTAATATTCTTTCAATAATCTGTTTCATTGTCACTATGCTGTTTTTTTCACTTGCCCATAACGGGAGTCCGCGCAATAACAATGTTTGTATGTTTGGTATTGTCTATAGTTCATTATTATGAGGTTTTTAGAGGCCATTAAAGGTAGTTAATATTCTGATGTGTTTTTCGTTTGGTGCAATTTTTATTTGCTTAAGATGGCGCATTTTAGCCCATATTTGGCAAAAAAGTAAAGGACAAGTTTTTCCAGCCTTGCTTTTAATTCATTTAGGTCAAAAATTGACATAAGTCTACGAAGGTTGTAACACATCATCATTAGGTTTACTTCACTAAGTACGTTTTGTTTTCCTTTCATTAAGGTGAAAGTAAATCCCCATTGCCTTTTAAGTGTTCCGAACTGGTGTTCGGTAATTTGCTGGCGCAATTTGTAGTATTCGGGGTTTTGATTTACCCGTTTTTCATTTTCTTCGAGGGCTTCCTGATATATACTTCGTTCAATATATCTTCCTCTTTTGTTCTCGGTACATTTTTCACGTAAGCTACATCCATTGCATGCTTTGGTTTTGTAGTGTTTTACGCGATGCTTACGTTTTTTATATATTGTCCCATTTGTGGTAAGTATGTCTCCTGCGGGGCATGTGTAAGTGCCGTTCTGTTTATCGTACTCAAATATTTGCATATCGAACAGTCCATTGTTCTGAGATGAGTGTGCCTTTGGGGAACTGTAGGTGGTTATCCCGTTTTTTGTACAGGTATCAATATGTAGCCCGGTTGTGTAGCCTTTATCTGTGAGGGTGTCCATTTTTTCAACCCTTAAGAGTGCTTTTGCATCCAATGCCATATCAGCCAGGGCATGTGTGTCGTTAACCCTTCCAGTATCATTATTTACAAATAGTTTATGTTTTCCATCGCATCCTGCTTGTATGTTGTATCCTACGTTAACTACATTTCGGTGCAGTACTACTGATCTGGCATCTGGATCATTGGTGCTAAGTTGTGTTTCACCACTTTGTTGAAGTTCCTTTTCAATTTTCTTGTATTGTTTGCGTCGTTTTTTCTGGGTTTCTATTTTTTGTTCCACTTCTTTGATTTGGCTGTCATCCATTTCTTGGGTATCCAGCTGTTTTTCAAATTCGTCAATTTTAGTATCGACATACTCCATATGTCGATCAATCTTAGCTTGATTAAAGTTGTTTTTCAGGCTGTTTTGAGCTCTTATTTTAAAGGAGTCTATAGCAATAGTTTCACCGCTAATGAGATTCATTTCTTTAAGCATAAGCACAAAGTGCCGGAAAGCTTGCTTGAAAGCCTTGCTGTTGTCTTTGCGGAAGTATGCGATCTTACGTGCCGATGGTCTAAGTCCCCGCAATAGCCATATTACTTCGAGGTTTACCCTGCACGCTTCTTCAAGTTGGTAGCTCGACCGAAGCTTTTTCTTGTACCCGTACATAAATAGTTTGAGCATATCAACTGATCTGTACGGAGGCCTACCTTCAGAATTGAGTACATCTTTGAAACCTAGTTTATGAAGTGGGAGTGCATCCACAAACCAGTCGACAACTCTAGCCCACGAATCGCGAGCTACATTTGCTTCAAAGTCCATCATGATTAGTTGATCCCTTGAGAACCCATTAATAAAGTCCATTGAGATAGATGTTTTGTTTGCTAATAAAGATAACAAACGTATGGTTTACAAGGTGTTGGTAACTGCAGGGCTTATAAACAATTTGTAATTATTTTTTTGGTTTGGAGGTTATTGCGCAGTCTGACGGGCTGGCTATGTGGAGTGCGGGACTTTGAAACGCTTCACTGTCAGGCTGCCACTGAGCCAATTCGTTTATTCATATTTTAGTTTTTATAGCCAAGTCGTCAAAGACGAATTGGCGGTGTTGCTACGAAGAACTGTGGTTGAATTACCCACTGAACTCCGCATTACATATAGCTTTTGTTAACGCCTGGTTTTTATTGTTTATCATAAGGAAATCCTGCTTTGTCGAGAATTTCATATTTCCATCTGTGTTTGTCATTATTCCACCTTTTACTTTGACTTCTTAGTTGTGCAACATCATTACGCATCTTTTTGACAACTTTCTTTTCTTTGTCAGTCAGAGTTTTAATTTTTCCACTATTAGTCAATTCTTCAATTGTTCTCCAGCTTTCAATTTTATTTTCTATTCCTATTCTATGTTTTTGTTTTTCCCATTCCCATTCAATGTCATTCTTTGCGAGTAATTCGCCAAGCATTTCGATTCTGATTTCGCTTATTAAATCGGTTCTATTTTCTCTTTCCTGTCTTGTTTTTAAAGTCATCTGGTCATTTAACCAGTGACCGAGCGTTGTCTTTTGAGAAGGTACTGTATTTGCATTTTTCTTTTTGCTATAATAATTTTCCAACTCAACTAAATTATCAGCCCATTTTTCATCTTTGGGTCTGCTGCCTGCTATCGAAGCGTCCCACAAGAAATTAATAGAATTCATTTTGTCCTCCTCATATTCTGTCCATAAAGGTGTGTAATTTCCTTTTCGTCTTTGTTTTTGCATGACACACCAAGTTGCAAGATTATAATAGGGATTTGATTTATTAGTGAATTGCGGAACATGTGTGTATTTACTCGTCGGGGTTACTTTATTTCTGTAGTCAACCAATTTCTGAAAATCTTTATCCCATTTAATTAATCTTTTTCGCAGAATACCCACTCCCGAAAATGGAAAATCAACGCTTCTTAATATGTTTTCAATGTCTTTAGGTAACCCTTTTTTATTATAAAGTGCGTGCATCTTTTGATACCATCGAAACAGTTCTCTATCATCAGTATGTTTACTTACAATTCCTGATGGTCTAACGTCCCTTTTATAATTGACATATCGGTCGAGTAAAGTCTCGAATCTTTCATAATCGCCGGCAGTAAAACGCCGTTCTTTATATTTGTTCTTTTGGTGTTTTTGCTCAAAACCAGTTTCAATATCAAATTTTGGTATTTCGATACTTTCATCTTGTTCTTCTTGGTTTTCTCCATCATTGGTTTTTGGTTCAGTTTTTTTGTCGCCACGTTGAAACTGATTAAAAAGTAAGTTTTGTTTTAGTAGCTCATTTAGTAAGTTTTCGTCAAGTGGTTTAAGTTTCTCTGAATTAAGATTTAATAAATCAGCGTAATAATCTTTTATCTCTGCAAGTACATTTTGTCCTTGTTTGTCAGTGGCAGTGAAAAAATCAAGTTGAATCGATGACTCAATATTGTTTCTTATTCCTGAGCTTGTGAGATTAGAAGAACCAATTATTATCCGAGCATGTTTTGAACCTTCAAATATGAATAATTTTGGATGGTAAGTTATATATTGTTTTTGTCGTGATATATATAAGTTTCAATGTTTTCATGAATTAAGTATTCCAATGCTTCTTTTGAAGTTCCTCTATTGTCAACACCTATGAAAAATCTAATCTGCTTATAATTTTCCCGTGCTTTTTTAATAAAAGGCGCAAGCAATTTTACACCCGAAATTGCGGCAAATGCAACAAATCCATTAAAAACTTCATATTTAGAACTTTCAAATGAAACAGCAAGTTGCTTTCCAACATTGAATTTGTTTTCTGAATCAAGTCCATGTCCTAAAAATTTAGCTTTCATTGTGTTTTGTCTTTTTTAAACTTGGCGTTAACGGTGGTGGTATGAGGTCGTGGCGGTCAGACGAGAGTCTGAGTGTCCGACCGAAACGAAGGTTGGGACGAGATTCGACTTGTCGAATCCGCACGAACCCAGCCATGCCTTATACCACGTGTTAGCAAAAGTATTTTCATTCTTAATTCACGGTCAAATTGGTTTCTAATACTTTCTGAACATCTTCAACTGTTGGATTTACTAAAACTATTTTTCCAGAATTGTCAACTAAGACGCATCCGCCTCCTGCCATCTCAATTCCATAATGTTCATTGATTCGAGAGTCAAGTTCAGGTTTATCTACCAATGTTATCCATGGATATTTATCTTTTTTCAGAAGATTTAGTACATTTTCAAATTCCTCGTATTTAGAAGCGACTCCAACAACCGTAAATCCTTTGTCTTTATAAGTGTCATAAATTGGTTTCATTTCACGGCTTTTAGCAATACATGGTCCGCACCAAGGTGCCCAAATATCAATGAATGCAAATTTCCCACTTATCTCTTTTGAAAGTGTATGTTCAGTTCCAATTGTATCTGGTAACGTAAAATCAAAAAATTCTCCACCTGGTTTTAAATTGGCAATACGCCATAATATTTCATTGCTATATTCTGTGTAAGAGTGATTTTTAAATTTGGAAGAAAATACTTTCTGCAAGTTTCTTAAAGGTTCTAATTCGAATATTTTGGGAAAATCCTTTGTGTAAATAATTGCTTGTATTAGCATATAATAAGATGGAATTGTGACATTATTTCTCAAATATTCCACTTCTCTATCTTGAAATAGTTTTGAAATAGAATCATATTGGGCATTGAGTTTTCGTGCCGCAATACTTAATCCTTCTCCTGATTGGTACATTTCATTAATCTCGGTATACATCTTAAATTTGTCCTCTTGTTTTTCAGTATTTTTAAGTCTTTCCAGCAAGTCTTTCATTTCTTGACTATTATAATTGTCATTTGCTTGCAATATCCTCATACTATCCTGTATGGGTTTTGTAAGTTCACCCATTTCATCCATTTTGTTTTTTTGATATTCTATAAAATCACTGTTTTCTTTTCCACCTGAAATAATGTTCTTTTTGTATTCATTCATAGGATAAAGTTCCATATTGATTGTCCCATCGGTGGCAAAAAAAGTAATTGGACGCATTGCGCCTTGAATAAACTCATCATCAAAAACGAGTGTGTATGCTTCTATATCTTTAAAATGTAATTCATAGTAAAAAGAGCTGTCTTTTATTGGAATTTGAATTGCGGATTGCGAACGAAAATCAACAAATGATTTAGTTAGTCGAAGTTCAGTACTTTGAGGACGATTAATAACTTTTCCTGTAATTATACAGGTATTTTCTTTTTGCGTACAAGCTGAAATTAACAGACTTATGCCGAGAATAAAAAGATAAATTTTGATTTTCATTATTTTAGTGTTATTGTTTTTGGTTTAATATTTTTGCTAACGGTAAATTATATGTTGTCGTAGCGGATTGCGGGTGATTGTCTGTCCGACAGGACTAAGACAATCATGCGGGAATCCGAGCTACGCACACCACCAAAACCGCTATGCAATATATAAAATGTTGTGTGGCGTTTTTTAATTTTTCATCTTATAATCGGACAGTCAGACCATACTCAATTTCTTTGGGAAGCTCAAATTTTTCTATGATTTCTCCTGTCTCTTTATCTATAACCTCTCTCACTTTATTATTATCTTTTAGATATTTTTCTCTTTCCTTTTTTTCTTTTGTTAGTTGTTTTATTTGTTCATCAAGTTCATTCCATTTATTATCAACGGAAAAATTCCATTTTGTTCGTGTCGAGATATTTATCTTTGCATCATTGTAGTCGAATGATTTTTTATTTGTCGTTGTTGCTTTGTCAAGTGCAGGTTTCTTTAATTTAGAAATCAGCCCTTTTAGATATATTTCATAGCGTTTTAACTCAATGAAAACTTTGAGAAGGTCATATTTGTCATTTTCAATAATTGCCTGGGCATTATTTGTTGCTAAGTCAACGATGTCTTTTTTGTGTAGATGTCGTTCAATACTACCTAATTGTTTTACGAGCTTTCCCATTTGTTGCTATTCTATATTATATTATTATTTCTAATAGTAATTTTAAGGTCATTAATAATAGTATTTACTCTGTTGTTAAGTTTCATCAATTTATTTGAATTGTCAAAACGCTCCCAATCTCCAGTTCCATTGGAGTTAGTTATTTGATAGTTTAAAACAAGGTAATTATTCTGAGTCAAAAATGTATATGTATCTGAGTAGTGTTGTCCATTTGTCTGTTCAGCAAGAATTAGCACGTCAGGCATCCATTGAGCAAACCTGTCACTCAGTTTAATATTTGTCTCAGAGGGAGAGGAGGGGACGCAGTAAACATCTAAGTTTAAATATTTGAATTGAGAATTAAGCCATATCCTCTGCCAACCTCTTCTCATTATTGAAATAGAGTTTTTGCTTTGAGTATTAATCAATGCTCTTATTGTTGATGTTTTTCCTGAATTTTGGTTACCTACTATGAGAACTGCAATTTTCATATTATTAAGAATTTATATTGCTACAACGTACGGAATTTTAAATGCCACACAACGGTCACTTGTAAGTTGTCGTTGCGGATTTCGGAGCTCGTTCCTGTCCGGCAGGACGGAACGATGTTGCGAGAATCCAGCGTACGACACACCACGAACCCCGCAATGCAATTTACAATTTGTTAGGTTTCGTTTTTATTCAAAGTATTGATCATATAAATCTCTTCCCATTCTTCCATATTGGCTTGATTTATATTGATTAAAATCAAATCGGTCAATTTTTGATAGTTTTTTTTCATAATATTTTTGATTTCCAATTTTTCCTTCTGAAATAATTCTTCGAAGACACACAATAAATCCATTAATAGCAGTTGTTGAAAGAACCTTATTTTTAACATTCTTATCGGTAGTCCATTTTGAATTATCTATTTTAATTCTTACTGCTATTAACAATTCATTAATCTTGTCAGTACAGAAATTGATATACTCATGTAATAAATCAATATCATCTTCTTTCAACAAATTATTTTTGAAAGGATTATCCCATATACTAAAGAAACTATCTGTTCCACTTAACTTTACAATAGGTTTTATCCCATAACTAACAATTGAAGTTGTTTTAATTTTGTCTTTATCATAGAAGTGCCTTTCAAAGTAATCTTCCAGAGGACCAAGATTATTTAACCTATTTATTGTTGCTTTTGCAATGGATTCAGATGAGAAAGGTTTTAATAATAAACCAATTGCTTGCTTGAGATCAGATTTTGCATTAGTCTGAGTGGAATTAATTTCAAGGAATAAATTAGCTTCAAATTTAGTTTTATCAATATCTTTTACGTTGTCTGGATAAATAATACCAGTAGCAAGTAAATTTTGTTTTATACGTAGTCTACTTATTTTTTCTTCAAAATCCCCTCCTTCGTGGTATGCAAATACTCTATGTTGACCATCAATTAGTCCTACAACATTAAATCCTGTAGGTATCTCTATAATTACTGGTTCAGTCTTAGTCAATTTGTTCGGGTCAACCGTGTTCCCTTTTTCATCAACTAATTTTGTGACACTCGGTAGAGTTACGATAATGTTATTAATAAAAACTCGTTCTTTTGATTCAAGGTATTTTCTTATTGCTATTATCTTACCTTTTGAAATCATCCTCTGATAAAGGCTTCCTTCATCACGCCAACCATCTTTTCTTAGAACATAAGCTCTATTTAGTAGTGATTGAGGATCTATATAAAAAGAAACAACTTTAAAACCTTTAGCAAAATTACTATGTGAATGTGGTAATATTGATCCCTTATATTTATCTGCAGGTTTTGCAGTACTAATTGAATTTTTTCCAACTTGCTCATTAGATAATCCAAGAAAACTATATAGTTCAAATCTTGAAGATTTTTTTACAGCATCACTAACACTTTTAAAATATTTTAGAATTGGATAATCAAAGTATGATATGTTTGTTATTAAGGCTTTATGTTTTGGATTTATGCTATTTCTTGAACAATAAAGAATAATTATTTCACATTGATCATGGTCATAGAAGTCATCTCTAGTTTCCAAGAAGGTCGGAAATAAATCTTCATAAAACTCAAGAAATTCTGATTTACTATTTAGAATAGTATCATAGACTATCTTTTTTGGTTTTAAATGAGATGAGATTTTACTAGATTTAGTAATAGTATATTCAGCAAATACAATAATATTTTCATTCACAAACACATCATCAAAGTCGCTAGTCATACCATTAAATGTAAACTCTTTGTCGCTAACTGAAAACACCTTTTCAAATCCTGCATTTCTAAATACTGCACGAATTTCTTTCCGGTGATTACGTTGTTCTAGCTCTTCAGGAGTAGGTTTCCTTCTCTTTTTTCTTTTGGTTTTTCTCGTAACTCTTGCCATGGTGTTTATTCGTAGTCTTTTTCATCAAGATCAACCATAATCTTACTGATTATTAACGCCTTTTTCATATTTGAGGCAATTGAATGCGGATGATTAGAGGTATCTATATATTTATGAGTGACTTTTGAAGAATAAAAGAAAACCTTTTTTTCTTCAAACTTTTGATTAAACTTTTTCTGACTTGATGTAAAATGAAATATGGGTTCTATTCCAAATTTTGATAGAGGAGCTTTATCAGAAAGCTTTTGTAATTTAAGTTCAAGGCTTAATTTTTTTGAGGGATTCTTTATTAGGATATAATAATTGACAACAATTAGGCTGTTTGTTTTTTCTGGTTTTGCTTTTGATTTTTCAACATAGATTCTTTCGATTTCATCTGTTTTCCCATCCATAAGTTTCTGGTAAAATACTCTTGCAAATTTTAACGCGCGAAGATCCAATATTAACTTTTGAAACTTGTGCTGTTTCATTTGATTATTTTCGTGCTTTTCGTATTCAGCTCGTTTTTTCTCACCAGTATTTTGTAGATAAGTTTCAAACATATTGATATAATCTTTATTTAGCTCAGTACCAATATATTTTCGTTTCATATTATCAGCTTTTGATAACACGGCACCCGAGCCAGCAAAGCAATCTAATACCAAATCATTTTCCTTTGTTGTTAGTTTTAACATCTGTTCTATCATTTCTTCAGGCAAGGGGCAGAAATGTTTGATATATCCATTTCCCCAAGATCCTTGAGTTGGAATATCAAAGTTCCAAATAGCATCAGGTGTTTTTCCTTTCGGATTATATCTTTCAGGATATTTAACCCACCATTTTTTTAAGGTCTCAAAATCCCTGACTTTATCAATATAGAAATTGTAATCATTAGTTTTTGAAAACATAAGAACATATTCAAACAAATTCCTCATTTGACCTTTATGAGTCCACGGTACTGTTCTGTCTTTACCCCAAATAATGATTTCCTGAAGTTTCCATCCTATTTCTTTAATTGTATTTGAGAAATCAAATGGTAGTGGTACTACCTCTCCATCTCGTCGAAATGCATCAATTATCACCCAAAGTGTCCCGTTTTCTTTTGTTATGTTGTAAACATGTCCAAAAACGAATTTTAAATCATTTAGGTAATTAGCATAATCTTGACCATAACCTATTTGGTTTCTTGATCCATAATCTTTTAGGTCAAAATATGGGGGTGAAGTTATTGTGACGTCTACTATAGGTTTATCAATAATAGTTTCGATTTCCCTAGCATCTATATGATAAACTTTATTTAATTTTTTCATTATGTTCTTACAATTTTTTCAAAAGTAAAACAATCTTCGATCTTGTCCTAAAATTCTGACTAACGTAAAGTACTTGGACTGGGGTTCAAAGGATTACCGAGGCCAACATCTTCGGGTTTTAAGTCAAATTTAGCGATTTGTTTTTTAATTCTTTTGGCTATTCCCATCTTTCTTTTCTGGTCTAAGAATAAATACTCTGTTGGAGGTTTATAAGGAATCTTTTTAGTGACCATATTCCAAATAATCACACCTAGTTTTCTTGCTGTAGCACTAACTGCAGCTTGCCTTCCTTTGCGGTATGCAACCCTTTTAAAAAAGTCTGAGAGGTGTGTATCTTTTAAATTGCCAATTGCATTTGCAGCCTGCCTTAATGCAATTTTTAATTTATTGCTTCCCTTTGGGATTTTGCTGCTCAGGATTTTTCCACCGGATATTTTATTATTTGGAGCAAGGCGGAGCCATGAAACAAATTGTTTAGAACTAGGGAACTTTTGAAACCCACTGGGTCCAATTTCGCTGATTATTGAAAGTACTGTGGCATGGCTTAGCCCTTCAATAGCCATTAAATCGACCCCGCCGAAGTATTGGTAAGCTACTTGGTTGAAGTTTTTGATTGAAGGTGCATTTTTGTTTATCCGTTTATAAGGTTTTTCGGTTGTTTTCAATTTCAGTTTTTCAGGTTGTAGCTTCAATTCGGTTTTAATAAAATTATTGATTTTCCTTTCGCATTGCCTTATTTGTTTTTGATAAAATTGGTAACACATAAATTCTTGTTTTAGCCCAAACAAGAAATCTTCCCTGTTATTCCCGTGCAATGCTTTTGCAATTTCTTCCTTGGGTTTCCTGCAGTTATAGTGTCTGTGTTCAGCTAAGGAATAGGGGTCAAGGTTTCCATTGCAGATATCTTCGATTATTTTCATTCCAGTGAGCCCACATACATCCTTTACCACAACATCTAAGCGAAAGTTTAGGAATTTCAAATACTTTTGCATTTTACGTGAAGCCCCTGCCGCCAATGATATGATATTGCTTCTTTGGCGGCAGTATGTCCTTAGTTTTTCAGTTGTTTCATCAGGGAGGAAGCTACTTGTAAGTAAGCCAAGGGCATGGAGTTTTTGTATGTGCCTGCAATCTTTCACATCGGTCTTTTTCCCTTTCGCATGTTTGGTAAATTTTCCATTGCATAAAATCACATCAAAACCATATTTTATAAGTTCTGCAAATAGGTTTTGCCAATAGTCCCCTGTCGATTCCATTGCTACCGATGTAATGCCATAAGATACAAGCCATTCACAAAGCCCGGCTAAGTCTTCTGCATAAACCCCAAATTCTTTCACATCCTCCAGCGATTGCCCCACAGCAACATAGTGTGACCTACTACCAATATCAATTCCAGCTGCATTGTGGTTAATAATGTCTAGTTCCATTTTCTTTTTCCTTGCCATAATAATTCAATTAAAGTTGTTTTAAAATGACCCTAAGGAAATGTACCTTTGAATTGAGAATTATTCTGAACGGGGTTACTGACAATAAATGTCAGTACCACCACTGAAATTATCAACAAGCCTCGGAAACTCAACTTTCGAGGCTTTTACATTCCAACCAGAATGAACGCACGGACTTTAATAGTACCATTGCTAGAAACGGCCTTGCGTAGGGTCAATCCAAAAATACATGGAAATATTGTTCAGGGCACTTTTTATCGTTAGCTGGAGAAATTAATTGGTTTTTCTAATGTGGGGAATGACGCCCAACGGTGAATTGTATGAGTAGTGGCAGATTGCGTGGTAGTTTCCTGTCAAACCGCTACGCAGTTTGAGCGGGCTACAAACCTTGATATTTGATACATTGCCTGCCATTACTTATACAAAATGTTGTAAGCAGTTATTCTTTGTCTGCTTTTTCGCTTAATACTTCTTTTAATGCAAATGTACCATTTAATGCTGAAGGAAATCCTGCGTATACACTCATCAAAATCATTATTTCTGAAATCTCCTCTGGTGTAACTCCTACATTTAATGCAGCATTAATATGTACTTTCAATTGAGGTTTTGCATTTCCCATTGCAGTCAAGGCTGCGACAACAGCAATTTCTTTTGTTTTGTTATCCAATATTTCCCGACTATAAATATCGCCGAATGGATATTCAATCGTGAATTTACCTAAGTCAGGAGAAATGTCTTTTAAACTTTCTATTACATTCTCGCCAGCTTCTCCATCAATTTCTTTAAGTTTTTCCCAACCTCTGATAAACCTTTCTGTTTTTGTACTGTCCATGTTTTCTGTTTTACTATTTTGACTAAAACCTTGTACCGATAATAATACAAGGATAATAACTACTAAATCTTTCATTTTTTACAGCAAAACTAAATATATACAAGAGATGGGTATTAGCACTTTTCCTAATTAATCAGGTACTTTTATTTTTAAAATCAGATGGAGATAATCTGGTTCTTTGTTTAAAAATACGTGAGAAGTATGAACTATCCTCAAACCCCAATTGGAATGCTATTTCCTTAACACTCAAGTCTGAAAAATGAAGCAGTCGTTTTGATTCAGTAATTTTTTTATCCAAGATAATCTTTTTAGGACTGTTCCCATAATATTCTTTACAAATCTCATTAAGTTTTTCTGTCGTTATATTTAATCTGTCAGCATACTCCTTAATCGTTAGGTTGCATGAGACATTATCTAAAATGAGTTTTGAAAAATTAAGAATTTCATTTGGTTTGGATATTTGTTTTTGGAAAGCCTTACCTGATAGTCTTGCTAACTTTGTCAAGATGAGTTTCAAACTCGCATTAATTTCTTGCTCGGAAAGCTCGTCATTTTCTACTATTACTTTAATTAAATTTTCAATTATAGTCTTAAAAAAGTATGCTGTATCAGTGTCTAGGTCAAAATATGTTGTACTCAACAATTCTAAAGACAAATTTGAAATCAGATGTTTATCAAACACTAAAATATATCCTCGCGTATCATTATTGTACGACCAATTATGAATTTGACTTGGTTTTGTAAGAAATAATCTATTGGGTTGTATTTCGTATTCTTCAAAATCAATCACGTTAATGCCTAATCCGCCTGTAAACCAAACTAGCGAAAAGAAATCATGCCTGTGAGGCCAATGAATATCGGGGTCTTCTGCATCCTCAAATGTTCCAGCATAAAAAGAATCATTTACTGTTCCAGAAATAATTATGTCAGATATTGAGTATTCTGTTAGCATCTCGGTTTTAATTGCTTACAACGGGAGTCCGCGCAATAACAATGTTTGTATGTTTGGTATTGTCTATAGTTCATTATTATGAGGTTTTTAGAGGCCATTAAAGGTAGTTAATATTCTGATGTGTTTTTCGTTTGGTGCAATTTTTATTTGCTTAAGATGGCGCATTTTAGCCCATATTTGGCAAAAAAGTAAAGGACAAGTTTTTCCAGCCTTGCTTTTAATTCATTTAGGTCAAAAATTGACATAAGTCTACGAAGGTTGTAACACATCATCATTAGGTTTACTTCACTAAGTACGTTTTGTTTTCCTTTCATTAAGGTGAAAGTAAATCCCCATTGCCTTTTAAGTGTTCCGAACTGGTGTTCGGTAATTTGCTGGCGCAATTTGTAGTATTCGGGGTTTTGATTTACCCGTTTTTCATTTTCTTCGAGGGCTTCCTGATATATACTTCGTTCAATATATCTTCCTCTTTTGTTCTCGGTACATTTTTCACGTAAGCTACATCCATTGCATGCTTTGGTTTTGTAGTGTTTTACGCGATGCTTACGTTTTTTATATATTGTCCCATTTGTGGTAAGTATGTCTCCTGCGGGGCATGTGTAAGTGCCGTTCTGTTTATCGTACTCAAATATTTGCATATCGAACAGTCCATTGTTCTGAGATGAGTGTGCCTTTGGGGAACTGTAGGTGGTTATCCCGTTTTTTGTACAGGTATCAATATGTAGCCCGGTTGTGTAGCCTTTATCTGTGAGGGTGTCCATTTTTTCAACCCTTAAGAGTGCTTTTGCATCCAATGCCATATCAGCCAGGGCATGTGTGTCGTTAACCCTTCCAGTATCATTATTTACAAATAGTTTATGTTTTCCATCGCATCCTGCTTGTATGTTGTATCCTACGTTAACTACATTTCGGTGCAGTACTACTGATCTGGCATCTGGATCATTGGTGCTAAGTTGTGTTTCACCACTTTGTTGAAGTTCCTTTTCAATTTTCTTGTATTGTTTGCGTCGTTTTTTCTGGGTTTCTATTTTTTGTTCCACTTCTTTGATTTGGCTGTCATCCATTTCTTGGGTATCCAGCTGTTTTTCAAATTCGTCAATTTTAGTATCGACATACTCCATATGTCGATCAATCTTAGCTTGATTAAAGTTGTTTTTCAGGCTGTTTTGAGCTCTTATTTTAAAGGAGTCTATAGCAATAGTTTCACCGCTAATGAGATTCATTTCTTTAAGCATAAGCACAAAGTGCCGGAAAGCTTGCTTGAAAGCCTTGCTGTTGTCTTTGCGGAAGTATGCGATCTTACGTGCCGATGGTCTAAGTCCCCGCAATAGCCATATTACTTCGAGGTTTACCCTGCACGCTTCTTCAAGTTGGTAGCTCGACCGAAGCTTTTTCTTGTACCCGTACATAAATAGTTTGAGCATATCAACTGATCTGTACGGAGGCCTACCTTCAGAATTGAGTACATCTTTGAAACCTAGTTTATGAAGTGGGAGTGCATCCACAAACCAGTCGACAACTCTAGCCCACGAATCGCGAGCTACATTTGCTTCAAAGTCCATCATGATTAGTTGATCCCTTGAGAACCCATTAATAAAGTCCATTGAGATAGATGTTTTGTTTGCTAATAAAGATAACAAACGTATGGTTTACAAGGTGTTGGTAACTGCAGGGCTTATAAACAATTTGTAATTATTTTTTTGGTTTGGAGGTTATTGCGCAGTCTGACGGTTAGTGCAAGATGCGGAGCGGATTTCGGGGAGCGTTCCTGTCCGTGAGGACATGAACGGTGAAACGTGAATCCGCCGAACGCAAACCACTGCTGCCGCTATGCAATTTGCACTGTGTTATAACACGTTTTTATTTTTTTTCTTTATTAAAATCCCTGATTTTGTCCGAGGGTGAAATGTCAAGTTTTTTAGGGTGTTAAAAAAGCTTGGTGTTAATCTTACCGACTTAAAAACCAGTCAACTTGTTTCTTTAATTAATGAGCTACAATTTATTAAACTTTTTCCAAATTTTCGTTAAACTGGATTAATTTCTCCATGTTTTAAAATTAAAAACCACTGTCTTTCATTTTTTTAACCCCGTTAAAAATGGGGTAGTGCTTTGAGAAAAGCACAGGCGAAAAATCACCAACAAAATCCGGAGGATTTTTTATTTGGTGCACAAAACTTCAAACAGGCAGTTCTTTTTAATTATACGTTTTATTTTTTTTAAATTTTTCAACCACTAAACTTTAACACGATGGACAAGTTAAGATTGGCTGTGGTTTTCATTTTAACTTGCTCCATAAAACACCAACAAAACCCAAGGGGTTTTACATTTTTCTTTTTCAATTAATAAAAGAAATACCCTTAAATTACATTTGATTATTTACTAAGTGTCTCCCTGTAAATATTTGTTTTTAAATGTGTTATAACGGTGGTGGTATGAGGTCGTGGCGGTCAGACGAGAGTCTGACCAGTCCGACCGAAACGGAGGTTGGGACGAGATTCGACTGTGTCGAATCCGCACAAACCCAGCCATGACTTATACCACGTGTTAACGCCTGGCTTTTATTCTTTAATTACATTTTCCAATTCTCTAATAAGTTCGTCTTTGTCCGGTAAAACATATGTAAACTTTGAAGCAAATACATTATTTTCTAGTCCTCCGAGGATATATTCTGCTGCAATTTCATCTTTCTCAGCGCATAGAATTATACCGATAGGCGGATTATCGCCCTTGTCATTGACCTCTGTTTTGAAATAATTCAAATACGTGTTTAATTGTCCGGCATGGTTGATTTGCAACTTGGTGGTTTTTAACTCAATCAGAATATAACACCGAAGAATTTTGTTGTAGAATACCATGTCTACGTAATAGTGGGTATTGTTGATTGTTACTCTTTGCTGCGAACCAACAAACATAAACCCTCGCCCCAGTTCCAGTAGAAAGTCTTCTATATGCCGAATTAATTTTTTCTCTAATTCCTTTTCTAAAATTGGTTTATGTTCAGGTACTCCAAGAAATTCAAATACATAAGGATTTTTTACAATGTCTTGAGGTTTTAATATCTGTTGTCCTTTTCGGGATAATTCTAAAAGTTCCTTTTTGTTTGTTTCTCCTTTTGAAAGCAATAACCGCTCATAAAGCGAACTATCAATTTGTCTTTTTAATTCCCGAACCGACCATGATGAGTTGATTGTTTCTTTTTCGTAGAATTCTCTTTTATGAGTGTCTTCGATAATCAGAAGTTCACATATATGAGACCAAGTTAATTGTCCAGACACTGTCTGGACATCTGGATATTCCAAGTGAAATTTTCTCATATTGAAAAGATTTGACCTTGAAAATCCCTTTCCAATCTCATCAGTTAATTGTTTTGATAATTCAAGAATTATTTGTCTTGATGAAGAATTGTCAATGTTATTTGCCTTTTCATTTTCGACAATTATTTTCCCAATATTCCAATACGCTGTAATTAGCTCATTGTTAACATTAATTGCCACAGATTTTCTTGCGGAGAAAATAATTTCTTTAATGTTGTCAATCAGGTTATTTTGATTTTTCTGTATATCTTTTTTCATAGATGTAAAGATAATTATTTTGTGTATTGCCTGATTTTCAAGCTTGGCGTTAACGTTGAGTATATGAAATCGTTTGGCATTTCGAAGCACTTACCTGTCAAATCGTTACAATTTTTATTAAACGTAACAACCTTAAAATTAGCACTATCTGCCAAATGTTTTATATACATTGTTGTGTGTATGTGGCTTTTATTATCATTTAATTCCATATAATCCTGCTTGCATATTTGACATCCAAAATAGTTCAACAAATCGAAATCCTGTTTGTCGCATTAAGTCAAAATGTTCTGAAATTTTAATCGGGAAATATTTTTTATCAAATCTGTTTTTATGTTTCTCCACCTCAGGTTTTTTTCGACCCCTTTCTAATTGATAATTTCCCCAACGTTTTAGACCGTTCTCAATTCCGAAACGACTAACAGGCTTAATGTTTTCAAATGTTATATATACTCCATTGTCATTTAATAAATCGAAGCAATTTTTAGTGGCTATTTCCCTGCCTCTAGTATCCAGATAATGATGGCTTTGAATAGCTGTAATAATATCAACTTTGAAGTCGAAATTTATACTTGCAGTATCATTATTACCAATAATTTGTATTTGAGAGTTATCAAATTTTTTCTTACAAATGCTCAACATATCATTTGAAGGGTCAGCTAAATAAAATCTAAAATCAGGAAACTCAATCAAAGCCTTTTCAACTAAATTCCCAGTACCACATCCTGTATCAAGCCATTTTTTTGAACTTTGAAATATAGATTTCACTAAACTAATTGTTTCACCATGAAAACAGTCATAATAAGGTATTGTTTTAATCACTTCAGTATCGTAATTCGATGATTTATGTGAAGAAAGATTATCTGCCATTATTTCATTATCATTTTTGTCAAAATGCCCATGTTTTGCACTTTTCCGCCATTACACACAACGGTTGGTACATGTTGCGGAGCGGATTTCGGAGAGCGTCAGCGTCCGCCAGGACATGACGTTCATGCGAGAGCCGCAGTTGCAAACCGCACCAACCCCGCTCTGAAATATGTACTTCCTAAGTTTGATTTTTCATATATTTTAAGGTTAACAAAAAGAACGAAAGAGTGGATTAAGGTTATTATGTACTTTGAGTCTTCGAACTCGTCAACAATGACAATCCCCACTCTTTCGCTACTTAAATACGATTAGTTCTTTGGGCATAAAGCCTGTTTTAAGGTTGTAGTATCCAAGTAGCCTTCGTTCTTTCAAAATTTCATTATTATGACTAAAAGTACAAAATTTATTGGTATTGACATTTCAAAAAGAGTGTTTGATGTTTGGGGAAATGATATTGGGCATAAACGGTTTAAAAATACCCCTGAAGGGTTTGTTGAATTTTCGATGTTATTAAAAACAAGTAGCTGGTGTGTAATGGAATATACAGGAAGTTATTACCAACAACTGGCTATTTATTTATACGAGAATGATATCTCGGTATCTGTAATAAATCCTTTGGTTTTAAAGCGTTTCATTCAAATGAAACTTCAGCACAATAAGACAGACAAGGGTGATGCAAAGATGATTGCGCAGTATGCTCATGATCAGGGCGTGACGAAGTGGGTTCCCAGCCCTTCTTATATAGATAGGTGTAAAGATATGCACACTACAATAACCCTTTACTTTAAGCAAAATACAGCACTGAAGAACAAACTGATGAGCCTACAGGATAAAGGGGTAAAAGGAAAATTGCTTACCTCCATAAGAAGGCAAATCCGCCAAGTTAATGTTGAGATTAAGCTGCTTGAGAACGAGATCGAATTATTGATAAAACAGCATGAGAAAGAACTGCTAAGTAACTTAACCTCTATCCCTGGAATAGGGAAGAAGACTGCTATTATGTTAATTGTCTGCACCAATGGGTTTAGTACCTTTGACAATGCCCGTCAGGTTTCTGCATTTTTTGGTTTATCCCCGGTCGAAAGATCCTCAGGGACAAGTATCCGTGGACGTTCGCGGATATCAAAGAAAGGCAATCCAATAATGCGGAATTATTTATTTATGTGCAGTTTTACTGCATCGTATAATAATCCCCAATGTAAAGCATTATATGATCGGATTGTAGCTAAAGGGAAGTCAAAGAAGCTAGCACTAATTGCAGTAACGAACAAGTTAATAAAGCAAGCATTTTCAATTGCCAAATCAGGAATTAAGTATAGCCCTGAATACAGGTCGGTATCATTACAAGCATAATTTTTCTTTTTGAACTTTCCTCCCAAAAATAAAAAGGGAATTCAAAAAGAAAAATAGTTGCAAAAAAGCTTGGTTTTTACCTTAGTTCTTTGTTAACGCTAGTATTTTTATTTTTTGTCATTTTTTAAATCATGTGACCATATTCGAGAAAATATACTATTTCACCTGTTTGAGTATCAACAAGTGTTTTTACAGTATTATCCCAAATTATTACTTCCCAACATTCACGCATCTCAATTCCTAAATCAGATTGCAATGGATAAAATACTTTTCTAAAATTTTCTTTTTCTACGTTTGATAAATTTAAAGGTGTAATTTCTTTATGATTCTCATTGATATTTTTAACAGCGATATTTAAAGCATCTTGCTGATTTTTTATTTCTGTCGAAGGGACAAAAGTCTCAGGAAACCAACGACCACTAATTACCATTTGATTATTCTCTGTCGAAAAATAAAATGAAATTTGAGTTTGTTCAATATCTCTTTCCTCAAGGTTTGTTTGGCTAACAGAAAAATATGGATAAGCATTTTCTCCATATTTAAAAAAGTCAAGTAAAGCAACATTAACTCCGCCAGTCAGTCGAATACTAAAATCTGTTCCAATGTTAATATTCTCAGGGTTTGAAATCCCCAAAAAATGTGAGTAAGTATTTACAATAAACGAAATATTGTTTTTCACCGTTGACGAGTCAAGCCCATTACTTAAATCAAGAGGAACGTATCCCGATAAAATTCCAAAATCGTTTAATGTCAAACTTTCAACAGAATTGATTGTGTTGAATTTTTGAATTTCAGTTGACATTTCCTCCTGACTCAGTTCGGAATATACAAAAGGATATTCGGGACTCGGTTTGAGTTCATCAATTTCACTTTTATTACATCCTTGTGTAATAATGAAAAGTAGTAATAGTCCTTTTAGTAGATTTTTCATTTTTATTGTTTTTGGTTGTTTTTTCAATATTAGCGTTAACGGTCACTTGCAAGTTGTCGTTGCGGATTTCGAAGAGCGTCAGCGTCCGCAGGACGAAGACGGTCAAGAAAGGAGCAGAGACAACGCACACCACTGCACCCGCAATGCAATTTGCAATTTGTTATAGCCAGTTTTTTATATTTTATTTTCAATCAATTTCCATATAAAAGCTTGATATACAATATAACCCACTTTTCTTTGTTTGTTATTTTCTTTAACACCAGTGTATGGAACATCAACAAAAAATGTACTATCATCTCTGATAATGATTTTTGAGAAAGCAAAACCATCCGTGTGCTCATGAAAGTGGTATCCTTCTCCATATTTTAAATTCACAGGATTGATAATAAATTGACCATCAAATCCACTAATTTTTTTGTTTAGCGATTTCCCAGAAAAAATAATCTTATTTCCTCGTACTTTACAATTTATCTCTTGAATAGCATCCTCAGGAAATCGTTTCCAGAATGAGTGAAATGTTTTGTTATTATATTTTCGTTTTAAAAAATACCAATATCTGAATTGTTGAACCCCATAAATAAGAATTAATGTGAAAAGGATATTAGCAATTATTCCTGTGATAATTGAACTCAATATATCGGGATGAATGCAAACGACCATAATTATTGCATTTTATTTTTCAATTTAAGTTCTTCAAATTTTTCTAATCCAATATTTATTAAACGTTGAATTATCTCTCCCAGATGATTTAAGATTTTGTCAAAACTTGTTACCATTCCAATTGTATCAGACCAACAAATATTTATAATTGAATTAATTTGTTTTATAGAGTCATTATCACGATGAGCAATAGAAATATTCCTTATATCTTTCAATGAATCAAAGTATTTGGTTTTATAAGCATTTAATTCACTTTTTACTTTTATTAATTCATTCGTAATATTTGAATCAGAGATTTTAGTAGTTACAAGATTTTTAAATTCTTTTCCTAATAGGTCAAATAAATCATTTATTGATTCATAAATTATCAAAGATGCTTGACGTGCATAATATCGCTTTTGCCACTCGTTTTCGGCTAACATTAAATCTTGTCCAACAATTTTAAAATCAAATGATATGATGTTAATGAATGCTGCGATATTCCAAATAAATTTTGTGTCCTCAAATTCATTGAACTTTGCATGATTGATTCCTGTAAGAAGCAATTCAAGAGTTTTTTCTTGTGTATCAAAATTTTTCAGAAAAGTCAAGCGTAGGCTTTCTTTTTGATTTTGAATATTCTCAAATAAAAAATGGTCAGTTTGATTTGTTTTATACATTGATTTTGCTGCTTTTTCAAAATTGGCTATAACGGTGGCAATATGGCATGAAGCGGATTGCTAGCGATTCACTATCAAACCGAGATGAAGTTGAAACGGGCTAAACCCTTTCCAATTAAGCACTTCACCGCTTTTTGCTATATTGCGTGTTAGCACCTGGCATTAGTCTCCAGAATTTGAATTATTACTATTTTCTGTCGATGATGAGCTTTGTCCACTTGAACTATTTGAATCACCAGAAGTTTGGTTTTGTGTCGAACTAGTTGGCTGTGGTTGATTAGTCAATGCTTGTGGAATCGGTTGTACAGGCATCGCTTTTTCAAAAATCTGCTCACCTTGGATATTTTGTCCACCCTGTTCTGTTATCGGTTTACTTTGTTCATTTTGAACTGGTTTTTCTTCTTTTGCCATAATCTTAATTTTTAATGATTTTACATGTGTCAATATAAAGACAGTTTTTTACTTCTCCGTTAATCTTGATTGATGTACTGTCGTTCAAAGTCTTTTCTATTAGTATACTACTTGCTTGAGGTTTTTCTTCTTTCTTATTCGCAGAATTCATATTAATCATGGTGAAGGTAATTAGTAATCCTATTCCAATCACAAGAGTTGCGATGATTACTTTGTTTATTCCGCTAATCCAATCGCTGTCTTGAACATTAAAATCATTTTGCTCAATTCTTTTAA
Source organism: Prolixibacteraceae bacterium (assembly GCA_963678235.1). Taxonomy (GTDB): domain Bacteria; phylum Bacteroidota; class Bacteroidia; order Bacteroidales; family Prolixibacteraceae; genus JABMQB01. The sequence continues at coordinate 607,332 of OY782766.1, forward strand.
TTCTAGCCATTATCAGTCTCGATGAAATGTAATGAGCTACAAAACCTATTAAAATTGTAAGTCCAAATAGAACTAGAGAGATATAATAAAGAATCAGACATACAGCTTCATTAATCGGTACAATATCTTTTAAAAAAGTCAGACTAATAGCCAATGCACCACTGCTCAAATAAAGTGCCTGTGTATCAAATTTCTGAATTCCATAACGATAATCAGCATACAAATCTTTGATGTATTCTCGTTTTATTTCCTCAATATTTTGATTATTATCTGGCATATGTTAATGTTTTACGTGTTTTTGCTTGGTGCTAACGGTTGGTACATGTTGCGGAGCGGATTTCGGAGCGCGTTCCTGTCCGCGAGGACGGAACGATGATGCGAGAGCCGCAGTTACAAACAGCACCAACCCCGCTCTGAAATATGTTCTTCCTAAGTTTGATTTTTCATATATTTCAAGGTTAACAAAAAGAACGAAAGAGTGGATTAAGGTTATTATGTACTTTGAGTCTTCGAACTCGTCAACAATGACAATCCCCACTCTTTCGCTACTTAAATACGATTAGTTCTTTGGGCATAAAGCCTGTTTTAAGGTTGTAGTATCCAAGTAGCCTTCGTTCTTTCAAAATTTCATTATTATGACTAAAAGTACAAAATTTATTGGTATTGACATTTCAAAAAGAGTGTTTGATGTTTGGGGAAATGATATTGGGCATAAACGGTTTAAAAATACCCCTGAAGGGTTTGTTGAATTTTCGATGTTATTAAAAACAAGTAGCTGGTGTGTAATGGAATATACAGGAAGTTATTACCAACAACTGGCTATTTATTTATACGAGAATGATATCTCGGTATCTGTAATAAATCCTTTGGTTTTAAAGCGTTTCATTCAAATGAAACTTCAGCACAATAAGACAGACAAGGGTGATGCAAAGATGATTGCGCAGTATGCTCATGATCAGGGCGTGACGAAGTGGGTTCCCAGCCCTTCTTATATAGATAGGTGTAAAGATATGCACACTACAATAACTCTTTACTTTAAGCAAAATACAGCACTGAAGAACAAACTGATGAGCCTACAAGATAAAGGGGTAAAAGGAAAATTGCTTACCTCCATAAAAAGGCAAATCCGCCAAGTTAATGTTGAGATTAAACTGCTTGAGAACGAGATCGAATTATTGATAAAACAGCATGAGAAAGAACTGCTAAGTAACTTAACCTCTATCCCTGGAATAGGGAAGAAGACTGCTATTATGTTAATTGTCTGCACCAATGGGTTTAGTACCTTTGATAATGCCCGTCAGGTTTCAGCATTTTTTGGTTTATCCCCGGTCGAAAGATCCTCAGGGACAAGTATCCGTGGACGTTCGCGAATATCAAAGAAAGGCAATCCAATAATGCGGAATTATTTATTTATGTGCAGTTTTACTGCATCGTATAATAATCCCCAATGTAAAGCATTATATGATCGGATTGTAGCTAAAGGGAAGTCAAAGAAGCTAGCACTAATTGCAGTAACGAACAAGTTAATAAAGCAAGCATTTTCAATTGCCAAATCAGGAATTAAGTATAGCCCTGAATACAGGTCGGTATCATTACAAGCATAATTTTTCTTTTTGAACTTTCCTCCCAAAAATAAAAAGGGAATTCAAAAAGAAAAATAGTTGCAAAAAAGCTTGGTTTTTACCTTAGTTCTTTGTTAGCGCAAGTTATTTATCAATTTGTCTTTAATTTGTTCTCTTAATTTTTCCCCATCACTAGGGAAATGCGCCTTTGATTCTACAATTTCACCTTTGTCGTTAATTAGCATAAAAGTTGGAAATCCCGTTATTTCTCCTCCATGTTTTTTCAGGTCATTTTTCAAATTATCACCAATCATTAAATGACTACCTACTAACTCATAAGCAGCAATTATTTTTTTCCATTTTTCTCTGTCAGGGTTATATTCATATGCAGCATATACCATCTCAATCTCATTCTCGTCTAGAAACGTTTTCAAAGAGTCTTTGTATTTGAATTGATATTTGCATGGTCCACACCAAGTCCCCCAGAAATCAATTAGTGCGGGTTTATTATTTAGTTTACTCAATAATTGAGAATATGCCTGTATTGGTTCTTGTTCATCTAAGAAAATAACATCATCTTGTAATTCTCTTAGTGAAAGGCTATCAAATGCTTCAGACCTTGGAATCAAAATATTCTCCAATAAATCTCCATAAATTGTTTGTTTCATATCAGGATTATTATCCAGAAAATCCTTTGCTGATTTTGAAGCCTCCAACTTAAGAGAACCTACATTGTTAACTGCATTTTTAGCTTTATAATTTTTATAAACTTCAGGAGAAATATCTAGTTTAATATCCTCAATTCCTGATGAACGCCAATCAGTTCCTTTTTTAGGTACAGAAAAACTGCCATTTTTAAAACTTTCAAGGTAATTAAGATAGACATCAATAAATCGCTCAGATACAAATAAATCTTCAAGTCTTTTCCCTTTTACAGGATAAAGTTGGAATAATTGCTTGTAAACATCAATTAACTGATTATTTATTAATGAATCTTTTATTTCAAATCTCCGCTTATAAAACCAGCTAGACTCAATTGTACTAGCCAGTCTGTAGGCATTAAAATATTCAACATTCAATTTTGCAATTTCAAAGAATTCTTTGTCAATTTCTCCTTTACTTAAAAGGTTGGCATAAATTTCTACCTGCCTATTTGTCCTGTCAGCCAATTTTATAAGTAAAGAGTCTGGTTTTAATAAGTCCCACTCTTCTCTATAGAGCCACCCCTGCGTTCCATTGTCAAATAAATTGTAATACACTTGCCCCATATCCATTCTATAATTTATCAGTTGGTCGCCATTGTCTATTTTCCAACTAAAAATATCAGGGCTGTAAGGAACATTGTAGTCAGCGTATTTATGGCTTTTGCAAATAATTGAGTATTTGTTACCAGGTTGTAGGATAAGCCTTGCCTCATAAAACTCGCTTTTTTCATCTTTATTCCGATAGTGAAATCCAAAGAATTTAGTGGAGTCAATATTTTTTAGAATAACAATTCGTCCTAAACTATCTGGTTTTATGGTATTGTAATTTCTTACATTGTTCGAATTAGAAATTGAATACTTGAATGGAGAAATTCCATCGTATCCAATTAATTGAATTTCAATTCTAACATAATGGTTTTGACTCCAACCAAATGATATTGATATCAGTGATATTATTAATATGAGAGTGAGTTTTTTCATTTTTATAATTTGCGCTAACGGTAAATTGTATGAGTAGTGGCAGATTGCGTGGCACTTCCCTGTCAAACCGCTACGCAGCTTGAGCGGGATATAAACCTTGATATTTAGCATTTTACCTGCCATTACTTATACAAAGTGTTAGCGTTTCGTACTTTATCTTCCCTTCGTCTGTGCGATGGGGCAGGCAAGCTCTTTGGCTGGTTTTGGTTGTGTGTTGGCAAGTGCGACCAGACAATGTGCTTGAATGCGAAGGGCGGGCAATCATGTCTGAGTCCATATTGAATCATTTATGAGCCAATTGAGCCAATTATGAGCCAATCAGTTTATACGATGTTCCTGCTCCAACTTCTCCTGACCTTTCTAACAGCTTGAATTTTTCAATTAATTCTGTCAAGTCCCGTGTTGCTGTTGCTTTTGATACTTCGCATATTTCCTGGTAAATCTTATTCGTTATACTTTTATTTTCTTTAAGGTATTCTACAGCCTTTATTTGCCTTGCACTTAATCCAATTTCAATTAGATTTTTTTCGTTAAACTGATTCTTTAAAATTGTCACACTAATTCCGCCTGACGAATATTCAATTATTGGTTCTGGCAGTCCAGCTTTTTTACACTCATTAATAATCTTGATTGTTCCACGTCCCCATGCTTCAATTAGTCCACCTTTAAAAAATGAACTTGCAAGAATTGGGTTATGAGGACGAGATGAATGTTTCTTCTTTAAGTCCTCAAATGTTAAGTCTTCCGGCAGTGAACCTTCATTCCATACAATGAGTTTATCGTCGTAAACACTAATTTGGACTGGCGCACCCATATAATCTCGGTGAACAATCGCATTCAAAATTACCTCACGAATAGCTTCGTAAGGATACTCCCAGCTTTCCACACGCTGTAATCCTTTGTACGAAATTGGAGAAACGAAGAATTTTCGGTCAAGAACTTCTAGGGTTTTATCAGGCAATTGAAACGCGTTTCCTTCAATTACTTCCTGAAAACGTAAGTCATCGTCTGTTTGTCCAAACCGCCCTATTTTTACGAAAGCATTTATGAAAAACTTGCATGGATTCTTCCCAAACAAAAGAATTGCTGAACGTTTTAGATTACCATCCTCCAATAAAAGTAAGTTGTCAAGAATTTGCTCAATATTTTCTTCATCAGCAATAAACGGCAATCTTTTGCTTGTAGCTGCACCTTTCTTAAAGGCTTCAATCGCTGAAATGTCAATATCATCAAGCTTGGCACGTGGTTCAACGACATCATCCCATGTTTTGCCAGCCTTCTTTAAAAGAAGTTTGTTGAGTGCGTTCCCTTTGAGTTCTTGCTTTGTACTCCCACTTCGGTAATGATATTTGCCCTGATAGGAGATTAGTACATCGTATGGTTTTACATCAATTTCAATGTAATCTTTTCCATCTTCCTCTTTTAAATCGACATCGCATATAATTCCAAGTTGTGTTTGAATTTTGTTGGGAATATCTTCCATTAATCGCTTTGCCTTTGCAACACCGACAATTTCTCCACTGTCATTTTTGCCAATGATAATTTTTCCACCTTTGGCGTTGGCAAAACCGCAAATCCATTTGAGATATTCATCCCTCCAACTTTCTTTCCATTCTATATTTTGACTCTCTGGCATCTATTTTAGTAGTTTGTTATAATATCGTTTTCGTTGTTTGAACATTTTTTCAAAGTAATCAATTTTTGAGTCTCTATAATCAAAAATTACAGGTGGATTTATTGAACGTTGAATTCGACCAATATATTGAATTAACTTTCCTTCGAAAGCAAATGGATAAACAATAAACAAGCACTCCAAGTTACTAATATCAATTCCTTCTCCAAAGAATTGACCTGTTGAAATTACTATCTTGAAATGCCCCTGTTTTATTTGTTCGATTTTACTTTTTCTGGCACTTTCCGCATCATCTCCATGAATTGTAATTGTTTCATACTTGTCTTTTAAGTATAGATTGAGAATGTCAACGTGCGTTTTTCGTTCAGATAAAATCAAAATTGTTTTGAATCTTTCTGCATTGTTTTCAATGTCATGAAGAATTAGCGAATTGCGTTGGGTGTCATGAATAAGGATTCTCGAAATTGTTTCGTATTTATCTATTTTATAGTCGAAGGGTGCAAACAGTTCTGTTTCCTTAATATTTATCTCTGTTTTAATATTTCTTTCAGCCAAAAATTGCTGTTGATTAACTTGATGAAGAATATTCCCGATATAAACGAAAATCAGCTTTTGGTCGTTGTTTTTTCTTTTCGGGGTGGCTGTTAAACCATACAAATAGAACGCATTAAAATTAACAATTGCTTCTCGAAATGATTTTGCAGGGATATGATGGCATTCATCAATAATAATTGTTCCAAATGCATTTGAAATTTCGCTAGAATCTTCTAATCTCGATAAAGATTGAATCATCGCAATAGTAATCTGTTTGCCAATCTTCTTCTTTTGATTTCCAAATTGCCCAATATCCTTTTTGGGGATTTTCAAGAAATCCTGAATGCGTTCAATCCATTGGTCAAACAACTGTTTTCTATGAACGATAATAAGAGCAGGTTGTCGTTTTTCTACAATTATTTCAAGTCCAATTACCGTTTTACCTGAACCAGGCGGCGAAACAACTACTCCGAAATCTTTTTCGCGTATTCTCTCTAATGCAATTTCCTGATGTTCTTGCAGTTTAATCTCTGATTCAAAATCAATGGAATCTTTTTTCTCGCGTTTATCAATTATTTTGAAAGGAATTTTTTCTTTGGTACAGAATTGAACCAATGATGCCGAAAAACCTCGTGGAATCATAACCTCATTTTCTGATTCTTCAATTAACTTAAAGAACTTTTCGGTATTAAAAACACTTTTTCCAAGGTTCTTCTTTGCAAGATAATCTGAGTTATAAAAATTTAGTTGTTCCCTCAGAAAAACGATTAGTTTCTGACTTAACTGAATCCTTTTAAGGTAAATCTGATTGCTTATAACGATTTCCAGTTCATACGGTTTGCTATGCTCTGGAGAGGATATAAAAACGTCATTCGGTTGAACATCAAACAATTTTTCGTAGAGCTTTTTTAGTTCCGAAATGGAAACCTTCTTAATTGATTCTAAAAACTCCCATTGATTCTTAATTGGTTCAAAAGTGTCGGGATTAATAAAACACGAATTGCCTTCCACCATTGAGTTTCCTTGAAATGGAAGTGCAATTAAATTTCCCATTCCTTTGCCAGAATGATAATCCTGATTCGGAAACAACCTGTCGAAACTTGGTTCTTTTTCGAAATGTGAAATAATATTTGAGTGCCGTAGCAACTCAAACATAATTTTTCGACTTTGTTGTGCAGGAAAGGCATTTTCAAAGAACACCCATAAATGACCTCCATTGCCAGAACGAGAACGTTCGATGTAAGATGGGATTTTGAAGGTTGAACAAGTATTGTGTAGTTTTAAAATTGTTTCTTTCCAATTTTGTTTATCAAAATCAACTGCAATAAAAAACGAAGTATTGTCTTCAAGCAAGGGGTAAATACCACAAGTTTCGTCGCCTGAAAGGTGCGATTCTATTGCAGAATTATCGAATGGTAAATACTCTTTCTTTTTGTAATTTTTAAAAGTTCCTCCCTGCGCTTTGTGTTTATTGTAGTCCGTCCAATCGACCTTGTACGCTGGCATATATCCACTTCGTCCATCCTTCTCCCAACGAACTGCATAAATATCTGCTCTTCCTCGGAAAAGTGATTTGTATAAGTTGATATTTGCTTTTTTTTCACTCACATTACAAAATTAAAATTCTTTGGCGTTCCTTTTGGTTTAAATGTAATGTTTAAACGGTAAAACATTGCCTTGAATATTTTTTCCTGCGGTTAGGACCTCTCCTATTGATTCAGCAAATTTTAATGTCACCGGAGAACCGTCTGCGAATGAACATGTATTATAATTCAATTTTGTGAGCGCAAGAATATCTTTACACACAGTCTCAATATTGGATTCTCCTCTTGTGATTTCAATATTTAAAGGATTTGGTGTTTCTAAACCTAACTGTGTTTGTAGTCTGGTTATAAAGCCTCTTGTCCAAAGATATGCTCTGTTTGAATCATAAACCAGACATGAACCTCTTGGTATGCAATAAGAAAAATCTCGATACAACTTGAATGCTCTGTCATCTCTAATCCTTACACCAATTATTTTACACTTAGCGTGGGCAGCTTCGAGAAAACCTTCCCACTCATCATCTTCAAAATATGTTTTTGCATGGATAAAAACTTCTTTAGGATATGAGTTTGACGGTGAATAGTTTTTAAATGCTTCAAGAGATTGAGTGATAATATCTATTGCATCATCTTTTTCCAAATGAAATTCATTTTTTTGTGGATTATACCAAGGACCAATATTGCCTCGAAAAACCATTCCGTCTCCAGAATCCAGAAACATTTGTGCAGCACAACATGCATTTCGGCTGTTTTCATTCGTGTCAAGTTTCTTATAGACTAAGCCCAAATAACATACATTGTCTCGAACTTCTCCTAATCTCCAAGGTAATCCTCCTGATTTGTAATACAATGTTGTGGAAATATTCCAAGCTTTGGCTGAGTCAAATTTCTTTTCAAGTGCAATCTTATCTTCGTTATCCCAAAGCTCTTCATATGCAATCTTGCTTTCTCTGATAATTTGGGTTATGATTTTTTCATCAAGAAGTTTTGCTTTAAGCTGATTATGGAAATTGACTTCAAATTGATAGGCTTCTTTTAGAATATCATTTTCCTCCTGGAAGAACAACGATTGTTGCATAGATTCTCTTTCCTTTTTGGGTAATCCAATTTTAATATTATCATCTGAGGTTGGAATTCTTGAATTTGGTCTTCCAAATTGGTAAATGCTTTCAGGGATAATCACAAACCATACAGTAACCGGTATTTCTTCTTTATTTGCAAAATCAATTAATTTATCGGTGTACAGATTAACTAAATTGTGAACACGTTGGTGATTATCAGTGTATTTTAAATATTTCTTGATTTCAATTTCAGAAACTTCAATCTCTTGTAAGCTTTCAAAGTTTATAAATATCCCAAATGTTGCTTCTAATCCCGGAAAATCGGGTCGCGCAAAGTCTGTTTCTAAACTTTTTACGGGAGAATGTATTTTTTCTAAATATGAGATTAAGTTACTTCTCAATTTTTGAGGACCAATTATTCCAACATTTACCTGACCAGTTATTTTTTTTCTAGAGTAAGGTCCAAAAAGAGTTAGTCCATCTCTTGGGTCAGCAGTTTTCTGATTATAACCAAAAGTTAAGTTGGGTTCAGAAAGGTATATTATTTCAGGTTCTTTAATCATTCTTCTTCAAAATAGTATTCGTTAAGAAGGTCTTGTCGTTTTTTATTTTTAGGCTCTAAATAACCAAAATCAGCCCAAAACATTTCTGTCCATTCTTTAAATATCAATAACTTATCTTTTGCAACTTCAAGAATTATTTCTCCGTCTTCGTTTTTTAGTCCTTGAATGAATGCGAGCTGCATGTCTCGCCATTCTTCATTAAAGAAACGACGACCTTTTGCTCTTCTTTGAGAATGCATTTTCTTTTTATCATCCCATGTTTGAAATCCATTGGTAGTAAAAACCAGATGAGATTTTAAGTCAAATCCAATGAAAGGATATAGTGAAGGTTTTGATGAAATTGCATAGTGCCAATTTCCTAATGATTTGTGTTTTCCAAATAATGTTTTTGTTTTCTTCTTTTTATGTTTTCCCCTAAAAGGATATTCAAAAGTAATTCTTTTGTTTTCTAATGTATTTGGCACATAGTAATATGCAAACTTTTTATTTGACAGTTCATACCAATACAATCGACTTTGTTTCATAAGCTGAAAAAAGCATTGGTTTAGAAGTTTCTTGAAATGGTTTTCAGCGTCTCGGTGGGTTGGGAATTTTTCTTTTTCAAATCCAAAAAGTAAATCTGAAATGGAGATAATATGTTTTTCTTTGGGAGTAATTTCAATTAATTCTTCATTTCTCTGTATAGTTGTATTTAGCTCAGATTCAAATGTTGTTAGCACATTCGATATTTTTCCAATCGGTATTTCATTTGATTTATAAATGGCTTCAGCCTGAGCCTTATTCTCAAAAACATATAAATAATACTTTTCAGGCATGTTGTCAAATGTCCACCATGTGGAATAGTACAATTCCGTTTTGTCAATGATATCGTTTTTATTAACGTATTTGTTTTCAAACCAATTGGCAATAGACGATTCTTCTATTTCATTTGAGGTTGGAACTTCATCTTTTTGAAGTTTTTTTAGAAGTTGTTCAAAACCAGTTGCCCAATTTTCATTAAACGGAATGTGGTTTAACATATTCGACCCAACAAATAAATCATATGGCGAATTGTCGATATGCATTGGAATTATGAAGTCTTTAATTCTCTCATTTGCTGCGATACTCTCAGCTAATTCTATTTCTTTGTTGATTCCTGTTTTAAGTTCGCCAGGTTCATTTTTGTAACAAATGCTATTTGAATAGACCAAAAGAATTTTACACGCATGTTTTCTGATAACCCCATCAATCTCTTTCCAGAATCTTTCTCCTCCAAGCAAGCCTTCTTTGTCAATCCATATTTTATAGCCCATTAACTCTAATCGGGAAGCAATCCAAATTGTAAATTCATTATCCTCCGGTGTCGCATGGCTTATAAATAATGTGTCTCTCATATTGTTACTTTTCGAGGTGCAGTGTGGGATGGCAAGAAATAGCTCTTTTGCAAGCTGAAGTCTCGGCTTGTGTGTTGGAGCTTGCAAATGTGCTATTTGTGCGTTGGCTTTTCATTGGTTCTTTCTATGTTGTCTTAGTTGTCTCTTTCAGTATTCTGACTAACGTAAAGTACTTGGACTGGGGTTCAAAGGATTACCGAGGCCAACATCTTCGGGTTTTAAGTCAAATTTAGCGATTTGTTTTTTAATTCTTTTGGCTATTCCCATCTTTCTTTTCTGGTCTAAGAATAAATACTCTGTTGGAGGTTTATAAGGAATCTTTTTAGTGACCATATTCCAAATAATCACACCTAGTTTTCTTGCTGTAGCACTAACTGCAGCTTGCCTTCCTTTGCGGTATGCAACCCTTTTAAAAAAGTCTGAGAGGTGTGTATCTTTTAAATTGCCAATTGCATTTGCAGCCTGCCTTAATGCAATTTTTAATTTATTGCTTCCCTTTGGGATTTTGCTGCTCAGGATTTTTCCACCGGATATTTTATTATTTGGAGCAAGGCGGAGCCATGAAACAAATTGTTTAGAACTAGGGAACTTTTGAAACCCACTGGGTCCAATTTCGCTGATTATTGAAAGTACTGTGGCATGGCTTAGCCCTTCAATAGCCATTAAATCGACCCCGCCGAAGTATTGGTAAGCTACTTGGTTGAAGTTTTTGATTGAAGGTGCATTTTTGTTTATCCGTTTATAAGGTTTTTCGGTTGTTTTCAATTTCAGTTTTTCAGGTTGTAGCTTCAATTCGGTTTTAATAAAATTATTGATTTTCCTTTCGCATTGCCTTATTTGTTTTTGATAAAATTGGTAACACATAAATTCTTGTTTTAGCCCAAACAAGAAATCTTCCCTGTTATTCCCGTGCAATGCTTTTGCAATTTCTTCCTTGGGTTTCCTGCAGTTATAGTGTCTGTGTTCAGCTAAGGAATAGGGGTCAAGGTTTCCATTGCAGATATCTTCGATTATTTTCATTCCAGTGAGCCCACATACATCCTTTACCACAACATCTAAGCGAAAGTTTAGGAATTTCAAATACTTTTGCATTTTACGTGAAGCCCCTGCCGCCAATGATATGATATTGCTTCTTTGGCGGCAGTATGTCCTTAGTTTTTCAGTTGTTTCATCAGGGAGGAAGCTACTTGTAAGTAAGCCAAGGGCATGGAGTTTTTGTATGTGCCTGCAATCTTTCACATCGGTCTTTTTCCCTTTCGCATGTTTGGTAAATTTTCCATTGCATAAAATCACATCAAAACCATATTTTATAAGTTCTGCAAATAGGTTTTGCCAATAGTCCCCTGTCGATTCCATTGCTACCGATGTAATGCCATAAGATACAAGCCATTCACAAAGCCCGGCTAAGTCTTCTGCATAAACCCCAAATTCTTTCACATCCTCCAGCGATTGCCCCACAGCAACATAGTGTGACCTACTACCAATATCAATTCCAGCTGCATTGTGGTTAATAATGTCTAGTTCCATTTTCTTTTTCCTTGCCATAATAATTCAATTAAAGTTGTTTTAAAATGACCCTAAGGAAATGTACCTTTGAATTGAGAATTATTCTGAACGGGGTTACTGACAATAAATGTCAGTACCACCACTGAAATTATCAACAAGCCTCGGAAACTCAACTTTCGAGGCTTTTACATTCCAACCAGAATGAACGCACGGACTTTAATAGTACCATTGCTAGAAACGGCCTTGCGTAGGGTCAATCCAAAAATACATGGAAATATTGTTCAGGGCACTTTTTATCGTTAGCTGGAGAAATTAATTGGTTTTTCTAATGTGGGGAATGAACGCTAACGGTCACTTGCAAGTTGTCGTTGCGGATTGCGTAGAGCGTTAGTATCCGGTAGGACATGACGGTCAAGAAAGGAGCAGAGACAACGCACTGCACTGCACCCGCAATGCAATTTGCAAATTGTTAGCAACTGTAATTTATTGGTATTTTTCTTCCAATTTCTCATTTAAGTCCCCATTTGAATATTTTTGAACTAACTGAATTGAGAGGTCTTTGTTTTCTATTGTATTCTCCTGATGCAATAATTGATTTGCAAGGTAATAGTATTGTGATTCTTCGGGTAGCACCTCCATTACTAATTCAAATTTTTCTTTGCTGAATGGGTAATATTTTGAACTATTTCCATTTCTCTTATTAAATTCATAGGTCAGATAAAATTCAAGATAATCGTTGTATTGGTCAGATGAAAGTACGGCAAAGTCAATAGTATTTTTATCAAATTCTAAGAATTCAATTATTTCTGGTTTTACATCTCCTTTTAAATAATCTTCGTCTTTTAATATTAAACTTTTTAGAAACTCTTTTCTCGCACCAAATTCAATGTAAGCCTTTAAATGATTGAATAGAAATGGTGTGATGTTAGATTCTTCTTGATGCAAGTCGGATAAAAGTTTTTCTTTCAATTTATACACTTTATTATAGGCTTCATTTACATTTCTTGAACGTTCAATCTCACTGTCAAACTCATCATCAACTGCAAACCACTTTTGGTAATATTCCAAACTATTTTTATTAGGGTTTAAGAATTTTATTCCTGTTTTACCAAAATCTCTGACTGTATTATCCTCTTTAACCTTTACTCCCAATGATTTTAGATATTTTGCTTTCTTCTCTGATAATTTTTCAATCCAACTATTGAAGGTCAATTCAACCAATATTGAGTCATTAGGTTCCATTAAATAGGTGGTATGCTGGTATGTATTGAACTTTGCACATTGACCATAATAATGTTTGTCAGTCAAGTTGTCAAATAGCAAGGAATTTATATTCCTATCAATTGCAGATTTTGTCGAAGTCAGTTGGATAATTACTGGTTTGTCAATATCATGAAAATCAAATTGGAAAGTGCTGTCTTTTGTTAAGATTTGATAATAAGTTTTATTGGAGTAAGGTGAATAATAGGGTAATGTAGTTAAATAAATGGTATCTGTAAGCCAATTATGAACCTTCCCTTTTATAAAATTTTTTGATTTTCTATCTTCAAAGCCTGAATAATCAATTCCTATCGGTTCGGATTTTATAACAATTCTTTTTTTTGATTCTTTTTTATTCGTGTTTTGCTGACTACAAGAAACGCAGCCGATAATTAAAACTACGAGTAAAAGTAATTTATTAATTTCTCTCATTTTTAATTGGTTTTATTTAATTGCAAGGTCTTCTTTATTATAGTTGCTAACGGTGAGTGCAAGATGCGGAGCGGATTTCGGAGAGCGTTCCTGTCCGTGAGGACATGAACGGTGAAGCGAGAATCCGCCGAACGCAAACCACTGCTGCCGCTATGCAATTTGCACTGTGTTATAACACGTTTTTATTTTTTTCTTTATTAAAATCGCTGATTTTGTCCGAGGGTGAAATGTCAAGTTTTTTTGGGTGTTAAAAAAGCTTGGTGTTAATCTTACCGACTTAAAAATCAGTCAACTGGTTATCATTATTTATTGAGCTACAATTTATTAAACTTTTTCCAAATTTTCGTTAAGTTGGATTGATTTCTCTATTTTTTTAAAATTAAAAACCACTGCCGTTCATTTTTTTAACCCAGTTAAAAATGGGGTAGGGCATTGAAAAAAACTACTGCCCAAAAATCACCAACAAAATCCGGAGGATTTTTATTTGGTGCACAAAACTTCAAACGGGCAGTTCTTTTGAATTATATGTTTTCCCTTTTTTTAATTTTTCAACCACTAAACTTAAATTTTCATGGACAAGCTAAAATTGGTCAGGGATTTTCATTTTAACTTGCTCCATAAAACACCAACAAAACCCAAGGGGTTTTACATTCTTTTTTTCAATTAATAAAAGAAATACCCTTAAATTACATTTGATTATTTACTAAGTGTCGACCTGTAAATATTTGTTTTTAAATTCTGACTAACGTAAAGTACTTGGACTGGGGTTCAAAGGATTACCGAGGCCAACATCTTCGGGTTTTAAGTCAAATTTAGCGATTTGTTTTTTAATTCTTTTGGCTATTCCCATCTTTCTTTTCTGGTCTAAGAATAAATACTCTGTTGGAGGTTTATAAGGAATCTTTTTAGTGACCATATTCCAAATAATCACACCTAGTTTTCTTGCTGTAGCACTAACTGCAGCTTGCCTTCCTTTGCGGTATGCAACCCTTTTAAAAAAGTCTGAGAGGTGTGTATCTTTTAAATTGCCAATTGCATTTGCAGCCTGCCTTAATGCAATTTTTAATTTATTGCTTCCCTTTGGGATTTTGCTGCTCAGGATTTTTCCACCGGATATTTTATTATTTGGAGCAAGGCGGAGCCATGAAACAAATTGTTTAGAACTAGGGAACTTTTGAAACCCACTGGGTCCAATTTCGCTGATTATTGAAAGTACTGTGGCATGGCTTAGCCCTTCAATAGCCATTAAATCGACCCCGCCGAAGTATTGGTAAGCTACTTGGTTGAAGTTTTTGATTGAAGGTGCATTTTTGTTTATCCGTTTATAAGGTTTTTCGGTTGTTTTCAATTTCAGTTTTTCAGGTTGTAGCTTCAATTCGGTTTTAATAAAATTATTGATTTTCCTTTCGCATTGCCTTATTTGTTTTTGATAAAATTGGTAACACATAAATTCTTGTTTTAGCCCAAACAAGAAATCTTCCCTGTTATTCCCGTGCAATGCTTTTGCAATTTCTTCCTTGGGTTTCCTGCAGTTATAGTGTCTGTGTTCAGCTAAGGAATAGGGGTCAAGGTTTCCATTGCAGATATCTTCGATTATTTTCATTCCAGTGAGCCCACATACATCCTTTACCACAACATCTAAGCGAAAGTTTAGGAATTTCAAATACTTTTGCATTTTACGTGAAGCCCCTGCCGCCAATGATATGATATTGCTTCTTTGGCGGCAGTATGTCCTTAGTTTTTCAGTTGTTTCATCAGGGAGGAAGCTACTTGTAAGTAAGCCAAGGGCATGGAGTTTTTGTATGTGCCTGCAATCTTTCACATCGGTCTTTTTCCCTTTCGCATGTTTGGTAAATTTTCCATTGCATAAAATCACATCAAAACCATATTTTATAAGTTCTGCAAATAGGTTTTGCCAATAGTCCCCTGTCGATTCCATTGCTACCGATGTAATGCCATAAGATACAAGCCATTCACAAAGCCCGGCTAAGTCTTCTGCATAAACCCCAAATTCTTTCACATCCTCCAGCGATTGCCCCACAGCAACATAGTGTGACCTACTACCAATATCAATTCCAGCTGCATTGTGGTTAATAATGTCTAGTTCCATTTTCTTTTTCCTTGCCATAATAATTCAATTAAAGTTGTTTTAAAATGACCCTAAGGAAATGTACCTTTGAATTGAGAATTATTCTGAACGGGGTTACTGACAATAAATGTCAGTACCACCACTGAAATTATCAACAAGCCTCGGAAACTCAACTTTCGAGGCTTTTACATTCCAACCAGAATGAACGCACGGACTTTAATAGTACCATTGCTAGAAACGGCCTTGCGTAGGGTCAATCCAAAAATACATGGAAATATTGTTCAGGGCACTTTTTATCGTTAGCTGGAGAAATTAATTGGTTTTTCTAATGTGGGGAATGTGTTATAACGGGAGTCCGCGCAATAACAATGTTTGTATGTTTGGTATTGTCTATAGTTCATTATTATGAGGTTTTTAGAGGCCATTAAAGGTAGTTAATATTCTGATGTGTTTTTCGTTTGGTGCAATTTTTATTTGCTTAAGATGGCGCATTTTAGCCCATATTTGGCAAAAAAGTAAAGGACAAGTTTTTCCAGCCTTGCTTTTAATTCATTTAGGTCAAAAATTGACATAAGTCTACGAAGGTTGTAACACATCATCATTAGGTTTACTTCACTAAGTACGTTTTGTTTTCCTTTCATTAAGGTGAAAGTAAATCCCCATTGCCTTTTAAGTGTTCCGAACTGGTGTTCGGTAATTTGCTGGCGCAATTTGTAGTATTCGGGGTTTTGATTTACCCGTTTTTCATTTTCTTCGAGGGCTTCCTGATATATACTTCGTTCAATATATCTTCCTCTTTTGTTCTCGGTACATTTTTCACGTAAGCTACATCCATTGCATGCTTTGGTTTTGTAGTGTTTTACGCGATGCTTACGTTTTTTATATATTGTCCCATTTGTGGTAAGTATGTCTCCTGCGGGGCATGTGTAAGTGCCGTTCTGTTTATCGTACTCAAATATTTGCATATCGAACAGTCCATTGTTCTGAGATGAGTGTGCCTTTGGGGAACTGTAGGTGGTTATCCCGTTTTTTGTACAGGTATCAATATGTAGCCCGGTTGTGTAGCCTTTATCTGTGAGGGTGTCCATTTTTTCAACCCTTAAGAGTGCTTTTGCATCCAATGCCATATCAGCCAGGGCATGTGTGTCGTTAACCCTTCCAGTATCATTATTTACAAATAGTTTATGTTTTCCATCGCATCCTGCTTGTATGTTGTATCCTACGTTAACTACATTTCGGTGCAGTACTACTGATCTGGCATCTGGATCATTGGTGCTAAGTTGTGTTTCACCACTTTGTTGAAGTTCCTTTTCAATTTTCTTGTATTGTTTGCGTCGTTTTTTCTGGGTTTCTATTTTTTGTTCCACTTCTTTGATTTGGCTGTCATCCATTTCTTGGGTATCCAGCTGTTTTTCAAATTCGTCAATTTTAGTATCGACATACTCCATATGTCGATCAATCTTAGCTTGATTAAAGTTGTTTTTCAGGCTGTTTTGAGCTCTTATTTTAAAGGAGTCTATAGCAATAGTTTCACCGCTAATGAGATTCATTTCTTTAAGCATAAGCACAAAGTGCCGGAAAGCTTGCTTGAAAGCCTTGCTGTTGTCTTTGCGGAAGTATGCGATCTTACGTGCCGATGGTCTAAGTCCCCGCAATAGCCATATTACTTCGAGGTTTACCCTGCACGCTTCTTCAAGTTGGTAGCTCGACCGAAGCTTTTTCTTGTACCCGTACATAAATAGTTTGAGCATATCAACTGATCTGTACGGAGGCCTACCTTCAGAATTGAGTACATCTTTGAAACCTAGTTTATGAAGTGGGAGTGCATCCACAAACCAGTCGACAACTCTAGCCCACGAATCGCGAGCTACATTTGCTTCAAAGTCCATCATGATTAGTTGATCCCTTGAGAACCCATTAATAAAGTCCATTGAGATAGATGTTTTGTTTGCTAATAAAGATAACAAACGTATGGTTTACAAGGTGTTGGTAACTGCAGGGCTTATAAACAATTTGTAATTATTTTTTTGGTTTGGAGGTTATTGCGCAGTCTGACGGTTTATGTAAGTGGAGTGCGGGATTGAAAGTGATGAACTTTCAAAACCGCACGGAGCCAATTCGTTTATTCATATTTTCTTTTTTAAGCCAATCGTCAAAGACGAATTGGCGGTGTTGCAACAACGAACTGCAGTTGGATTACCCGCTGAAACCCGCATTGCATTTACATTTTGTTAGCAAACGTTTTTTAATTTTTATTAATATATCCAAGTTTTATTAAATCGTTTCTGTCTTTTGTTAAATAAGTTTTGCCATTTAAAATAACATAAATTTCATCACATATATCAATTATATGCTCATATAAATGGTCGGTTATTATTATTCCTTTATTCTTCTTCTCTTCGTTTATTATACTTTTAATTGTGTCTACATGCACTGGCATAACTTGTGAAAATGGTTCATCCAACATACAAAACTTTGTTTTCGAAGCAAGAATTAAATAAATTTCTAAAATTCTGTTTTCTCCTCCTGAAAGACTTTTTAATTTAAAATTGTAATATTTTTCAAAATCCGGGAAGTATTCAATGAACTCCGAAAAATTTAAATTGAAGTCTTTAAAAATTCTTTTAATTTTAAAATTTCGCGGAATAAAATTAAATTGAGGTAAATATCTTATTGTTTCAGGATTTCGGAATCCATCAAAAATCGCTTTCCCATCCAGCCGAATTGATTTATTATTTGTTTTAAGTTCTCCATAAATAATATTCATTATACAAGTTTTTCCCGTTCCATTTCGCCCAAGTATTCCAGTTGTTTTCCCCGTTTCATTTTTGAGAAAAACATCCTGAAGAACTCTTTTGGTGTCAAATTCAAGAATTATACTATCAACTTCCAGGGAGTGTTTCATAAAGATTGGAGGCTATGATTATTATGGTAATTAAGAAAAACAAAAAATCAAAAATTAATATTGGAATCCACAGTTTGAGCTTTGATAATCCAAGATTTTTATAATAATAAAATTCATTTTTTTTATAAACATTTATTGAGTAAACGATTATTGCGAGAGTAACGATTTTAAACCAAAATAGAGGTTGAATTACATAAATTCCTTTTGGTCCAAAACCATACAAAAGAACCAAGCAGGTAAAAGTTATCGAAAAACTTGCAACTGCAAATGATTTGTAAAAAGTCAATATTAATCGAATGGTCTTCATTTCAAATGTTTGCTAACGGTGGTGGTATGAGGTCGTGGCGGTTCCGAATGCTCGTAATTGTCCGACCGAATCGAGAGTTTATATAGTGATTCGAGATATCGAATCACTACAAAAGCAGCCATGACTTATACCACGTGTTAGCAACTGGGCTTTATTTTATTTCTCAATTTTATTTAATATTCCATCAAATATTCCTGAATTTAGTCCAATAAATATTTTTCTTTCAGCCGTTTCCATTTCTTTCTCATTTAGGTTAGTCTTGTTTAAAAATGAATCTCTTATTGTTCTTTCTGCTCTCGCTTGCATGTGCCTAATTCTTGGAGAAATCTCAGCTCCTTTTGTGAATATTATTAAATGACAATCGGATTTAAGTCTTTCACCTATCAATTCCCACCATTTATTGTCAGTCGGACCAATGGAAGAACCAAAAATGCAAATAAGGTTCGCAGAATTTATTCTACCGGTAAATTGTTTATCTATATTACTTCTATTTGCTCGGTTACATTCACTTTTAACAATTGATTCTAAAATATCTTGATTGTCATAAAATGACTCGTTTTTTATTTGTGAAGTATCATTTACCCCAATTACCATGTCATTGTCCAAATAACCATGTATGTGCTTAACTTCTCCAAATTGGATTGGGATATTATTGTCATGATTGGCAAGAAAAATATTTTTTTGTTTGTCTCCCAGTATTTTTTCTATAACTGAAGTGTAATTAAAAGTAAAGATGTTTAGATTCCATTGGTGATTTTTCCATTTGCTCTTAATTCCAGAAATGTATTCTTTGTCAGCGGGTAGAAATAAATTTTCTGGAAAGCACAAATAGTCAAAGAACTTTTTTTGGTTGATTTCATAATTTTTAAGTTTATCTTCTTCTAAATGCAAGTATTTTGAAAGTTGCTCTCCAATATCAAGTAAAATGTCATCAAGTTCTTCAACTTTATCTAAATGTTGAGTGTAATTACCAAGAGCTAGTTCTAAATCTGCCCAACTGTCATATGTTTTTGAGATATTATCTTTTAACTTCTTAACATTGGTGTTATTGGATTCTATCGTTTTATAGTATTGATAAAAATCATTATAGCTTGTTTTAAGACCAAGATTTAAGTCAAAACCATTCCCAATTATGTAGAGTATTTGCATTTTATTTTTCCTTATAGAGTTTCAGGTTTTATCTATTATCGTTATTATTATTATTCAAAACCAAAGTATGTTTCTCATTAGATGATAGTTCAATTAAAAGTTGGTCAGTTTCATTATCCATTTTCGTTATTGTTAACCACTCTATGTTATTGGATATAGTAATTTTGCTTTTTTTATAATTAATTTTAAGAATTGCCTTTTCAATCCAATTATGTTTTAGTATATCCGCTAATCGTTTTTTCAACATTTTTTGTTTTTTCTTTTCATTCAAAATGTCATTCCAACTAAAATCTAATTTCTCTGTAGATGAATATCTCTCTCTTGGTCTGAATATATATTGTGTTAATGTCTTTATTCCAAGCGACTTGATTGACTGGAAAATTGTTAGAATAGAAATAATTAGAGCAAAAATTGCTGACCAATTTTTTGTTTTTTGAACTTCAGGAGAAAAAATGTTTATTTCATTTCTTGTCTCGCATGCTTTAATTATTGTATCACATTTCGTATACCAAATAGCTTCGAAGCAAAAATCTGCTTTATTCTTTAACTGTCGATTGGAAGAGGAATTCAAGGTATCCATTGAGTAATCTTCGACGTTATAGTAAAGTTGCTTGATTGGCATTGTAAAAGATATTTGTTCATTGGGATAAACAATCGAGTTTTGAATTATAGAGCTTTTAATAGGAATTAGATTTTGAAAATCAAATTTTATACATAAACTTGAAATGGTATCCGCAGAATTATTTTTAATTGATAGCCATATCGTATCCTTTTCACCTTGCTCAAGTTTTGGAGGATATGTATAGTAAAATGATAAATTATCTTTCGAGATATCCTTATTCTCCATTTTACTTTCAAATAGCTTTGAGAATAACCAATATCCAATAATAGCTATTGCTATTATAAACAGAAATATTCCAAAAAACTTTTTCATTTGTATGTTTATTAATTTAGCCTTGTTGCTAACGGCCACTTATAAGCGTAGTGCGGGTTTCAACGCACTTTCCTTTCAAGTTACCACTGTCGTTGTTTAGTTCACTTTCGTTTAATTACTTACTTCGCCCCGCATTACGTTTATAATTTGTTGTGTGCTGGTTTTTGTTTTCCAAACTTCATTAAATATTTAGTTTCTATTTGTTTTCTCAAAATCTTTTTCAATTTGCCTTCTATTAATCTTTTAGTCAACGGGTTAATTCGGTCAATATACAATATGCCTTTGGTGTGGTCGTATTCGTGTTGTATGACTCTTGCTGTATATCCTCCAAAAACTCGTGTTTGTTTCTTGAAATCCCAATCGTAATATTCAATTTTTATACTCCACGCACGTACTACGTCTTTTGATATTCCAGGAAGGCTTAGACAGCCTTCATAATCAGTCCATTTCTTCGATGAAAAACTTAGGATTTTTGCATTGATAAATGTTTCTGTAATGCCATTGTCATCTTTCTCAAAATATCCAATCCTATCTGCGGTTTCTATCATTTCATACGTTGACTTTGTATCAACAATAAACAAATTAATTGTTTCCCCTATTTGTGGAGCTGCCAAGCCGCATCCATTGGCATAATTCATTGTTTCCCACATATTTTCTATTAGACGTGATAATTCATCATTTTTTATGGATACATCAGTACATTTTTGTCTTAAGATTTGATTTCCATAAGCTTCTATTGGTAATTTCATAATTCAATTAATTTTTTCGACAAAATTCCCAATAATAATTTGTTTGTGAAATGAATCTATGTTAACAAATTTCTTTTCTGATTCGACTTAATGCTTGTGGAGTAACTCCAATATATGACGCAATATATTTAAGTGGAATATTTTTCATTATATGTGATTTATTCAAAAGTAAATCCAAGTATCTTTCTTTAGCTGTGTATTTTAGTAATGATATTTCTCTGTTACTTTTTTGCAGGAATAAATTTTCCGCTGCATATCGACCCCAGAAATTACCAATTGTAGTTTGATTATAAACCTTTTGTAAATCTGAATATGATATACTCCAAATAATGGTTTTTGTTAAAGTTTCTTGCTCATATTCTGTCGGTTGTTGAGTTATAAATGAATCAAAAGCACAAGTTAATTCTTTGTCGAAATTAAACCCGAAAGTTAATTCTTTCTCGTCATCGGGAATATAGTACCGAATAATACCCTCTTCTATAAATGATAGATATTTTTCTGTTTCTCCAATTTTTATGAGTTTTTCTCCTTTCGAATATTCTCTCTTGATAAAAAAGGATGCAATTATTTCCCAATCTTGTTTTTGAAGAATTGTTATTCTATTAATATATTCTTTTAAATATCCCATAAATAAATTGTTTCGGTGGTGTCGTTAAACTTGCACACAACGGTTGGTACATGTTGTCGGGGCGGATTTCGAAGAGCGTTCCTGTCCGAAGGACGTGGAACTGCGATGCGAGAATCCGCAGTTGGCGTACCACCGAACCCCGCCCTGCAATATGTACTGTGTTAGCCATAGTTTTTTATTTTCTTACTATAAACTCTTTAGAGAACATAAACCTTTCAATTTCTCCATTTGAGTTTCGTGTTAGAACTACTCCTTTGAATCCATGCTTGCCAGGTACATTTGCCTCCATTTTGTAAATACCTTTACCGTCAATCGCTTCAATAAGAAATAATCTCTCATTATCAGGTTTATTTAAAAGCAAAATACTGTCTGGTTGAGACAAATCAGTGACCATTATTGTAGGATAAACCGTTGTATCCTCTGCTGCTAAAAAGATGTTTGCATGATAAGTTTCTCCAACTTTTATATTCTCAGAAGAATCCACAACTATTGCTTTTAGTTTGTTAAATTTGTAATAGTCAGCCTCGATACTGTTGTACAAGTAACTCGTCAGTTCATTTTCCAAATTGAGCAAATCCAACTTTAAAATATCTTTATTTTCCCAATAGCTTGAATTGTCTACATTGCCAGCCCATTTTTTGAAACGATTTGGGATAATTATTTCTTTAATGTATTCCGAGTCAAAATATGAGTCTGATTTTATAGTGTTATAGAGTTTTTCAATTCCACTTTGGAATTGAACTTTATTTCCATTATCAACGAAGGTTAATATTGAATCAAAGTTGGATTTTAAATAATCAGCAATTATAAAATATGGCTTTGCCATTGCAGGATTAAGCATATAATTTTCCTGAATTTTCTGAAGACTATAAATAATTTTTTCATTTATGACTTTAGATTCATTTTGGAAATAGTCATTCTTTACTCCTTGACATGAGCAAAGAGAAATTATACCAATTATTATAAAAATGTGTCTTTTCATGCTCTTTTTAAAATTATGGCTAACGGTTTGTGTATGTGGCGTTGGGCAACTCGAAGTGCCTAATTTTCAATTCACTATTGTGTTTATTTAATGCACTCATGTTTCAATTTTCCGATGATTGCCCAATGACATATGACACTTTGTTACCTGCTGGGCGTTTTTTTATTTTTCAAAATCTCCTTCCAATACAGAACGAGCTTTTAATAAAATCCAAGGTTCAAATTTAAAGAAAGCAGTTTTTGTTCCATTATTAGTTGTGACATATTCTAAAGATAATAATCGTCTGGATATTAGATGGTGCATTGACCAAACAGGATTAAGTACTGCACATACAGTACCAGCTGTAATATTAGTATTATGATTCTCTCCAAATTTATATAGGTCTTCAGGATCAGCTAAACATACATCCCTGCTTTCTAAAGCATTCTTTACCTTTCTTAGAGAAAGGGTGCCATCTCCAGGTAAATGTACTGCAACTAATCCGTATCTTGTTGAATAGAGGATTAAAGTTTTTAGTTCATTTGCCAAAGGAACTCCTCTTTCTTTAGCTGCATTTTCACACGAAACAACAGATTTTTTGATTCCAAATGATTTCATCAATTGACCAGGAGGATTAGAATCAAGTATAATCTTAGTGTCTTTTTTGATTTTATTTCCTATGGATTTTATATTTCCTAATTCCCAGAATTTATCAAATTCTTCAATCTTGTCTATGGAGTCATAATGTTGTAAATAAAGTTCGCCGCCTCTGAGCTTTGAGGAGTCTAGGTCTCTATTAGAAACATAATTTTTTAATTTTCCATTGTCATTAATTATTACACAATCCTTCAGTTTTGGATGAAAATGATAAAATCGCTTTTTGGATAAAATTTTAACTTGAATATTATTTTTGAATAGTTTGGAAATAACGCTAGATAATTTGGGTACTTCTTGATCTTCAACAACAAAAAGTCGTTTTATTGTAGCATTATTATTTCCAGCAGCATAATTTGCTTCTAAATATGTTTTCTGGTCTTCATCTTCACTCCATATTCTAGGATTTAATAATGATAGAGCTCTAATTTCTGTGTTTGAATTTGCCTTTCTCATTTCTGAATTAATTGAATCATAATATTGACCTGTAGTAAGATGAATTCTACCATCCAGAGCATTTGCAGTTATTAATTTGAAGGGTGACAAGATAAAATCTTCAATTTCGCTTTTCCACTCTACTGGCATTGTATTAATTCTTTCTTTTATGAAATCAATTGAGTTATTAAAAAGACTATTTGTACTTATATTTGATTTTGTAATATCAAGTATCCATTTTGAGATACTATGTTCAATTTTAGCTGGTTTGTCTTGATCATGGACTATTACATTTAAACCTAACATATCAGTTGGTAACTTTGGATAATTTCCTTCTTCATTTTTAACTACAATGACACCAACTCTTTCACGTCCTAATGCTCTAATAAAAAGACCTGTCTCAAAAATGATATTGTCTCTAGGAGAGGTTGTTTTTTTACCTCTATACCATGTTTCATCATCATTTGTAGCTATTAAAACTGCAGCATCAACTTCATGAGAAATTTTTGATAAAGACTCTAATCCATATTCACCTGGTTTAAATACTCCTCTCCATGGTCTTACCAGAACATCACAGTCTTCAATAATTTCTCTTATCTGCATGTCTACTGCCTTAGCTTCAGATGATGAACCTACAAATACTTTTAATTTCTCCATTTTGATTTGTATTTTATTTTCACAAATTTTCTTATTTTAAAACTAAATTTTCACTTCCCATAAAACATTAATCTCACCTCTTAAGTCGGTTACCATATGTTCCCCAATTTGTTCATATGTAATTGTTAATGCTTGTCTTTTAGCCAACAACCATGAAAGTTTAGTGGTAATGGATTCAATACTCATATCGTAAGCAGGTATGGCTAAATTATTTTCCCTTAAAAATGCACCAGGTTCATTGACTTGGAAATTACTATTACCATTAGGTGCTTGGGTCGTTACAACAATAGGTATTTGAGATTCTTTCAAAAACTCGAAAGCTGGGATTAAGCTAGAATTTGCATCTCCAGCACCAAAAGCTCTCAAAATAAATCCTTTTACGTCATGTCTTTCTACAAGAGTTTTAAAGACACTATCATCCATACCAGGAAACTCATTGAATGAAATAATTCGCATATCAAAATTATTTTGGTAAATCAAATCTCGTGAACTACTAGCTATAGGATATCTTGAGTTTTGTAGATAACTGTTATGTTTTTCTAAATTATGATAATCAATATCTATAATTCTTCCAATCCTTCCAATACTACCCGTTTGGAATGACCTAAATGCATCATAATCAAACTCTGTCGTTTTTTTAACTCTTGTCCCAGTTATGATGTGGCTCCCAAAAACAGCAACAACTCCTTTAAATGAATGACCATGACTTTTCATTACAGACACTCGAAGTGCATTCTCTAAGTTAGTTTTCGCATCATTTGCAGGCATCCCTGCTGGTACCTGGGATCCAGTTACAACTATTGGTTTCCCATTATTAGCAAAAATAAATGATAAAGCAGAACAAGTATAACCCATAGTATTTGTTCCATGGGTTATGATAAATGAATCAAATTCGTCATAACTATCTATTATCTTATTGGCAATATCAATCCAATGCTTAGTTTCAATATCAGAACTATCTATATCACAAATTGAACAATGATCAATTGTAACTTCAATACCGTGAACATTTCGGATAGATAGAATGGTATCAGATAAGATTTCTGTAAATTGATCGCAGGTATAAATTGTTTCACCCTCTAACATTGATCTTGATACTTTGCCTCCAATTGTACCTCCTGTAGTTATAATTAGATTCCTATGATTTTGCATTATTATTTATTAACTGTTTAGTTTTATTCTTACTATTGTTTTTTGGTTTTCTTCAGCCTTGCAGGTAACGGTCACTTGTAAGTTGTCGTTGCGGATTTCGGAGCTCGTTCCTGTCCGGCAGGACGGAACGATGTTGCGAGAATCCAGCGTACGACACACCACGAACCCCGCAATGCAATTTACAATTTGTTACCGCCTGGTGTTTGTTTTTCAGTCATTTATCTTTCAATATGCTATATGTTTATGTCAGTCCGTGCGCTGGAAAAGGCAAGCTCTTTTGTAGGTATTGGTCATGAAATGGCATGTGCGACCTACAAATGTGCTTGACTATAGATATTGGCTATCTTCGCGGAGGTCCAATTTGCATTTTTAATGAACTTGCGAAAGATTGTCTTTTTTTGTAATCAACAAAGTTTTGATACAAGTATGCTTTAACTCTTGCTTTTATAATTTTCATAGCAACACGGTTATTTTCATACTTTTTGGCAATTTTTTGTACATCGCCAGTTGACAACTTGCCATAATATGAATTGATACTAAATGTAACAATATCTGCGGCAGGTGTATCTATTCTTTTTGCAGCTTCAATAAATAAATCTTTCAAATCTTTTTGTCCCACAGAATGTATTACTTTCCCAAAAACACCTAAACAAATTTGAAGAGATACATATTGAAAGAAACTATTAACTTTCTTTTCAATTTTTAGTTTTGTGTCTCCATCTTCAACTTTGCCTGCAAGTGAATCTATAAAATCAGACTTTGTTTCAAGTATTGTTTTCCCGAAAAAACTAATAGTTCTAAAAGCAGTATTGTATAATTCAACTATCATATCAACAAGCTGATTGGCAGGGATAGAGCCTTTTCTATTTTTAATTATTTGTCCAACAATATCCAATGCTCTGTATGCTTGAAAAAAAGGAGTCATGAATTCAGTAAAACCCTCATTTTCTTCAATTTTATTAATCTCATTTTTGTGATTACTTCTTTCTTTTTCAATTTTATCTTGGGATTCTAATATTTTATCCCGGGATTCAACTGGATTACTTGAAGCCTCTATTATATCAGAACTAATTTCTTTCACAATATCTTTAATCATATCGTAATAATGACCGTGTCGTTCCAGTGTAATCGGTGCGATGTCTTCGAAGGGAACCATTGCTGTAAACGTAGCTTCCTGAATCAAAAAATCATCTTTTGTGTGATGCGCGATGAATATCAGGATATTCGCATTCTTTTCTTCATGTAAATTGGAACATAAATATTTAATTGCACTTTGCCCTTCCTCCTTGCCAATGAGTTCAGCAAGTTTACGTGCAATAAGAAAATAGTATATGTATTCATACGAAAATTTCCATTCATCATCTTGTATAAGAATTAGCATTGAGCTTAAAAGTGCTTCTTTCAATTTGTCAAATGAAAAAGCGACGTGGTATTCTTTTTGGTAGTCAGTGAAAAAATTGCTTAATACTTGTTCGGTGAAAATTCCTTGTTTAGTCCTATATAGATGTAGTGCGAATTCCGAGAGAAAATTAAAATATGTATCAATATATTCATTGTCAACCTTTGCTTTGTTTGCAAGAGCAATATGAATTAAAGAGTGATAGCAGTATCCATATGATGTTTGTTCATAATTAGTTGGTTTCGCATAAACCATCGTTTGAAGTATCGATAAAACAAATATTGGATACGAAGGCATTAATTTATTTCCTAAGACTAACTCCACTTGATTGAATGAATGTTTTGTCCTTTCTAACAGAATTTCATCAGTAATGGTCGAAACAGGAATACTTAGTCTATGGTAATTTTCGATTAGTTTATTTCTCTTTCTGTAACCGAGAGGTCTAAGTGAAAACACTGCCAATTCTTCAAACTCTGCCTCAATTTTGGATAATAGACCATAAAGTGTATTTGTTATTATTATTACCTTGCCAAAACGGAGTTCTAAATCTTCAATAATTCGTTTGATTGTCTTTGAGTTAAAAGATAAACCTTGAAGATTATCAAGCAAAATGATTTTTTTTGATTGCTCATATTGCAGATATCTCTCAAAATCAAGTGCCTCGCCACTATATTGTTGGAAAAATGCAGACTTTAAAACCTTGTCGACTTCAGTAGTTTTAAAGGATTTACAATCTATTAATAATGGGTATTTTTCATTTTCAACAAATTTTCGATATAACATTGAAAGTAAACTCGTTTTTCCAGATTGATTTTCACCTTCAATAATACAAGTGGAGAAACTTGTTTCTGAAATCAATTTTTCAGAATCATAAAACGAATCTATATCACTGCTGTTTTGTTCGGTCCTTTCAAGGTCAGGGAAAATATAGAAATCCGACAATTTTAAATGGGGATTATTTTCAATTGAAATTGGAATTCTTATTGAATTCAATTCATCTAAAAAATCGATATTATTTTTAAATCTTTTAGTTCCAAAACGGTCACCATTTAGATGTATATCTTTTGTTGCTAATGAAACGTAAATATCGTCTTTCCAGATAAATTGTTTTATCTGTCCTTTTTTGTTACTTGCATCAAGAAGTAAAAGTTGAAATCCAGATTCTTTGTTTAAACTATCCTGCAAAATCTTCCCAGAAAAATATAATGTCTCCCTATTTGACCACAATTCAATGGATTTCTTATGTTCTTCTTCGTGTTCATGTCCGTAAAGTATAATAGAACTGGTGTCTTCAAGAAAACTTTGTAACTCTTTACGATTATTTTGTAACCCATTTGGAGTAAACCAGAATATAGGATGATGAAATAAAGAAATATTTATTTTCCCCTTTTCTAATTCGTCGTGATTATCAAATCTTTTCACGGGAAAAAACAAATTGATTTCTTCTTTTTTCTTGGACATCCAAGAAGTATTTAAACAATTAAAACAAATACTGTTATTATCCCATGTTTCATGTATTTGATAAAAAAGTTTGTTTAAAGGCAAGTCGTTAAACTCGCTATAAAACTCCCAAAAATCATTTTGGACTGTCAAACATAAATCAATAACACTGTTATCTTCACCCAGTGTATCATATCCCATTTTATTTAATGAATTTCTACGTAGTTGGTTATCGTAGTCAAAATTACAATCATGATTTCCGGGAACGATTATAAACTTAATAATCAGTTTTTCATTTATTGATTCCAGTTTGTTTTTTAAATCGAATAGAAATTTTTTTGCTTGGGAGTATGCTGATTTTATTCCTTTATCAACAATATCTCCAGTAATTACAAAATAAATTCTTTCAAGTTTTAGTATATCTATTCTTACGCTATCATGAATCTTATCAATTCTTGATAAAAGAAAATTTTCACTCGATTTTATGTGTAAGTCAGTTAAATGTAAAATACCTATGTTCATAGTTTAAAGATTTGCGGGTTGAAAAAAATAGCTCTTTTGCAAGCCGAAGTTTTGGCTTTAGTGGCGGGGCTTGCAAATGTGCTGTTTTGTGCGTTGGCTTTCATTATTTGATTTTTGTTTTATTAGCAATTTGTCAATGTCATTCTGTCTTTTACACTTGGCGGTAACGGTTAGTGCAAGATGCGGAGCGGATTTCGGGGAGCGTTCCTGTCCGTGAGGACATGAACAGTGAAACGTGAATCCGCCGAACGCAAACCACTGCTGCCGCTATGCAATTTGCACTGTGTTATAACACGTTTTTATTTTTTTTCTTTATTAAAATCCCTGATTTTGTCCGAGGGTGAAATGTCAAGTTTTTTAGGGTGTTAAAAAAGCTTGGTGTTAATCTTACCGACTTAAAAACCAGTCAACTTGTTTCTTTAATTAATGAGCTACAATTTATTAAACTTTTTCCAAATTTTCGTTAAACTGGATTAATTTCTCCATGTTTTAAAATTAAAAACCACTGTCTTTCATTTTTTTAACCCCGTTAAAAATGGGGTAGTGCTTTGAGAAAAGCACAGGCGAAAAATCACCAACAAAATCCGGAGGATTTTTTATTTGGTGCACAAAACTTCAAACAGGCAGTTCTTTTTAATTATACGTTTTATTTTTTTTAAATTTTTCAACCACTAAACTTTAACACGATGGACAAGTTAAGATTGGCTGTGGTTTTCATTTTAACTTGCTCCATAAAACACCAACAAAACCCAAGGGGTTTTACATTTTTCTTTTTCAATTAATAAAAGAAATACCCTTAAATTACATTTGATTATTTACTAAGTGTCTCCCTGTAAATATTTGTTTTTAAATGTGTTATAACGGTTGGTACATGTTGTCGGGGCGGATTCCGGAGAGCGTTCCTGTCCGAAGGACACGGAACTGCGATGCGAGAATCCGCAGTTGGCGTACCACCAAACCCCGCCCTGCAATATGTACCGTGTTATACACCGTTTTTTCGTTTTTCTATTAATTCATTTGCTGCTTCCACAGCATTTTGTCGATATCCATTTTTAGGATTTACAATCTCGTTTAATTCCTTGTCGGCGTATCCCTCATATTTTTCCATATAAATTTCTTTCTCCGATTTTACCTTAATTGGTTGTTTCGTTTTGGTATTTATTTTAGGGAAAATTGTTTCTATTATTTGAGGTTTTTGTCCATTAGGAACGTAGTATGAATTAGTCATAAAACTTGTTACAATGAAAAACTGACCGTTAGCCAAAAAATACTTTGCATAACTAAAACTAAAAGGAATCAGTCTGGAATTAACTAGTTCATAGATTTCTACTGATTTAATGTTTTTAATCTTTTCAGTTCTAAATCCAGGATAATTTTCTATTTGAACAATTCCTGCTTTTTCGTCAATTATAACTTTTCTTGAAAAACTAAATATTAAATAATCAAGAAAAAGGAAGAGTGGAAGTAGTCCGATAAACAAAAAAAGAAGACCTAAAAATATTGCTCCAAAATCAAATCCTTCTTTTCCACCAATTTTCAAAAAAATAAGTGATAAAAATAGGAATCCAGTTGTGAATAATAAATCTAAAATCATCACAAAACTTACCCTGATTTGATATTTTATTTCTTGTCTCAATTTTTGTATTTCTAATCTTTGATTTTATTATTAATTAATCGAAGTACTCGTTTTTCATTCTTTGTTCAAAATGGTGTATAACGGTGGTGGTATGAGGTCGTGGCGGTCAGACGAGAGTCTGAGTGTCCGACCGAAACGAAGGTTGGGACGAGATTCGACTTGTCGAATCCGCACGAACCCAGCCATGCCTTATACCACGTGTTAGCAAAAGTATTTTCATTCTTAATTCACGGTCAAATTGGTTTCTAATACTTTCTGAACATCTTCAACTGTTGGATTTACTAAAACTATTTTTCCAGAATTGTCAACTAAGACGCATCCGCCTCCTGCCATCTCAATTCCATAATGTTCATTGATTCGAGAGTCAAGTTCAGGTTTATCTACCAATGTTATCCATGGATATTTATCTTTTTTCAGAAGATTTAGTACATTTTCAAATTCCTCGTATTTAGAAGCGACTCCAACAACCGTAAATCCTTTGTCTTTATAAGTGTCATAAATTGGTTTCATTTCACGGCTTTTAGCAATACATGGTCCGCACCAAGGTGCCCAAATATCAATGAATGCAAATTTCCCACTTATCTCTTTTGAAAGTGTATGTTCAGTTCCAATTGTATCTGGTAACGTAAAATCAAAAAATTCTCCACCTGGTTTTAAATTGGCAATACGCCATAATATTTCATTGCTATATTCTGTGTAAGAGTGATTTTTAAATTTGGAAGAAAATACTTTCTGCAAGTTTCTTAAAGGTTCTAATTCGAATATTTTGGGAAAATCCTTTGTGTAAATAATTGCTTGTATTAGCATATAATAAGATGGAATTGTGACATTATTTCTCAAATATTCCACTTCTCTATCTTGAAATAGTTTTGAAATAGAATCATATTGGGCATTGAGTTTTCGTGCCGCAATACTTAATCCTTCTCCTGATTGGTACATTTCATTAATCTCGGTATACATCTTAAATTTGTCCTCTTGTTTTTCAGTATTTTTAAGTCTTTCCAGCAAGTCTTTCATTTCTTGACTATTATAATTGTCATTTGCTTGCAATATCCTCATACTATCCTGTATGGGTTTTGTAAGTTCACCCATTTCATCCATTTTGTTTTTTTGATATTCTATAAAATCACTGTTTTCTTTTCCACCTGAAATAATGTTCTTTTTGTATTCATTCATAGGATAAAGTTCCATATTGATTGTCCCATCGGTGGCAAAAAAAGTAATTGGACGCATTGCGCCTTGAATAAACTCATCATCAAAAACGAGTGTGTATGCTTCTATATCTTTAAAATGTAATTCATAGTAAAAAGTGCTGTCTTTTATTGGAATTTGAATTGCGGATTGCGAACGAAAATCAACAAATGATTTAGTTAGTCGAAGTTCAGTACTTTGAGGACGATTAATAACTTTTCCTGTAATTATACAGGTATTTTCTTTTTGCGTACAAGCTGAAATTAACAGACTTATGCCGAGAATAAAAAGATAAATTTTGATTTTCATTATTTTAGTGTTATTGTTTTTGGTTTAATATTTTTGAACGGGAGTCCGCGCAATAACAATGTTTGTATGTTTGGTATTGTCTATAGTTCATTATTATGAGGTTTTTAGAGGCCATTAAAGGTAGTTAATATTCTGATGTGTTTTTCGTTTGGTGCAATTTTTATTTGCTTAAGATGGCGCATTTTAGCCCATATTTGGCAAAAAAGTAAAGGACAAGTTTTTCCAGCCTTGCTTTTAATTCATTTAGGTCAAAAATTGACATAAGTCTACGAAGGTTGTAACACATCATCATTAGGTTTACTTCACTAAGTACGTTTTGTTTTCCTTTCATTAAGGTGAAAGTAAATCCCCATTGCCTTTTAAGTGTTCCGAACTGGTGTTCGGTAATTTGCTGGCGCAATTTGTAGTATTCGGGGTTTTGATTTACCCGTTTTTCATTTTCTTCGAGGGCTTCCTGATATATACTTCGTTCAATATATCTTCCTCTTTTGTTCTCGGTACATTTTTCACGTAAGCTACATCCATTGCATGCTTTGGTTTTGTAGTGTTTTACGCGATGCTTACGTTTTTTATATATTGTCCCATTTGTGGTAAGTATGTCTCCTGCGGGGCATGTGTAAGTGCCGTTCTGTTTATCGTACTCAAATATTTGCATATCGAACAGTCCATTGTTCTGAGATGAGTGTGCCTTTGGGGAACTGTAGGTGGTTATCCCGTTTTTTGTACAGGTATCAATATGTAGCCCGGTTGTGTAGCCTTTATCTGTGAGGGTGTCCATTTTTTCAACCCTTAAGAGTGCTTTTGCATCCAATGCCATATCAGCCAGGGCATGTGTGTCGTTAACCCTTCCAGTATCATTATTTACAAATAGTTTATGTT
This sequence comes from Prolixibacteraceae bacterium, assembly GCA_963678235.1. Classification (GTDB taxonomy): domain Bacteria; phylum Bacteroidota; class Bacteroidia; order Bacteroidales; family Prolixibacteraceae; genus JABMQB01. The sequence continues at coordinate 640,481 of OY782766.1, forward strand.
TTCCATCGCATCCTGCTTGTATGTTGTATCCTACGTTAACTACATTTCGGTGCAGTACTACTGATCTGGCATCTGGATCATTGGTGCTAAGTTGTGTTTCACCACTTTGTTGAAGTTCCTTTTCAATTTTCTTGTATTGTTTGCGTCGTTTTTTCTGGGTTTCTATTTTTTGTTCCACTTCTTTGATTTGGCTGTCATCCATTTCTTGGGTATCCAGCTGTTTTTCAAATTCGTCAATTTTAGTATCGACATACTCCATATGTCGATCAATCTTAGCTTGATTAAAGTTGTTTTTCAGGCTGTTTTGAGCTCTTATTTTAAAGGAGTCTATAGCAATAGTTTCACCGCTAATGAGATTCATTTCTTTAAGCATAAGCACAAAGTGCCGGAAAGCTTGCTTGAAAGCCTTGCTGTTGTCTTTGCGGAAGTATGCGATCTTACGTGCCGATGGTCTAAGTCCCCGCAATAGCCATATTACTTCGAGGTTTACCCTGCACGCTTCTTCAAGTTGGTAGCTCGACCGAAGCTTTTTCTTGTACCCGTACATAAATAGTTTGAGCATATCAACTGATCTGTACGGAGGCCTACCTTCAGAATTGAGTACATCTTTGAAACCTAGTTTATGAAGTGGGAGTGCATCCACAAACCAGTCGACAACTCTAGCCCACGAATCGCGAGCTACATTTGCTTCAAAGTCCATCATGATTAGTTGATCCCTTGAGAACCCATTAATAAAGTCCATTGAGATAGATGTTTTGTTTGCTAATAAAGATAACAAACGTATGGTTTACAAGGTGTTGGTAACTGCAGGGCTTATAAACAATTTGTAATTATTTTTTTGGTTTGGAGGTTATTGCGCAGTCTGACGGTGGCGGTATGGTTAGTAAGGGATTGCGGGCTTTTTACCTATCAAGATACAGCAAATTTTGGAGCGGGTTACTACGCTCCGAAAACCACTGAAACCCTTATTAACTATACCGCGTGTTATGCCCTTTTATTTTTCTATCTCATCATTATTCATTTTTAAAACATCTTTCTCAATCTCAATTAAATAGTAATATATTTCAGTATATACGTCCACAACTTTTTGAGAATCCTTTCTGTCAAGTGTTTTTGCTACATTAATATTACCTCTAAGTTTTTGTAAATGGTTATCAATAATCTTATCCTTCAACTTAACGTTTTGTCTTAATCGACTCAAACTCTCATAGTAATTGAATAATTCCTCAATTATCCTATCGAAATTTGTACCTATCGGTATTTTCTTTGCAGTGGTTAATTGTTTCAACTGAGATAAGATAGAGCGATTTAAACTAAGAAATTCGGAATTCTTCATTATTCTAAGTTTTAGAAAAATCTCATTCTTAGCTTGCCTTACTTTTCTAACTCCCCAAAAAGCAATAAAAGCACTTATTATAGAAACAATAGAACCAATCAAACCTATAATTTCGATATATTCCATATTAGATTAGGTATAAGTCTGTTTGGTTAAATTCTTTTGTTATGCTACTTGCTTCTATTGGATATTCACTAGCTTCTAATAGTTTATTCCAAAAATCATCATCAAAGATTCCTTTAAGATAAAAATATCTAAAGGCAGAAAGAAGCTCAACTCGTCCAATTCCATAATTTTTATATTCCTCATTCCAACTAAACAACCTTTCGTATTGATAATAATTGAGGTTCTTTTTGTCTAACCAATTTTTGTCTGCGGTTTCAGCAATTATTTTCACTTGTTCTTCTTTTACAGAGAAGCATTCTTTCAAGTCATAATGTATATCAGAGTCATGCAGATATGGATAAATATTATCATACCATGCATATGCATAGGAATCTGATATTAAATCTGACGTTGAGGGATTTAGTTTCGTTTGCAGGATTGAGAATCTCTGTAAATTATAAATTGCTTTAATATTATTTACTTCCATCTATTTTGGTTTTATGTCTTATTATTTTATTATTTTCAAAATTGACACCTCATATTCTTTAAAATTATTAACCTGATTCAATGTTCTTATTCCCCCCATTGAAATATTCAAAATAAAAATGGCTCCTATTATTGCTAATACTTGAGCTAATGAACTGGTAATCGGAATCAGGTATTGATATACTGATCGTTTAGGAATGCTCGTTAATGTTTCTGTCTGAGTGACAGATTCGACTAATTCATCAGTATCTTCATTGTAAACTTCGGTTTTTTCTTCGGGCCCTGTAACTTTTATTGTCTCGGTTAGATATTGTTCTGGTACAGTAACAGTTAAAATTTGAGGAACTGCATATAATATTCCTGCTAGTATTCCAATTATTGCTCCAATCAATGTAGTCTTAATTATAACTCCTAATAAATATTCTCTTAATTTCGTCCTGTCTGTATGGAATTCTTTTATTTGTAGGTATGCCTTTTCTATATTTTTCCTTTGTTTCTCTGCTCGTTTGTTACTTTTAACTGCAATCCACCTTTGAAATTTCGGAGTATACAAATTAGCAGTAACTCCTAATGGTATGGCAAATAACAATCCTAAAATAAAAAATACTATATCATTCATATTTTTATAGTTTTATATGTGAATGTTTTCTGTTTTTTAATTGGGCTTGAACGGTTGGTACATGTTGTCGGGGCGGATTTCGAAGAGCGTTCCTGTCCGAAGGACACGGAACTGCGAAACGAGAATCCGCAGTTGGCGTACAACTGAACCCCGCCCTGCAATATGTACCGTGTTATACACCGTTTTTTTATTCTCCTTTTATCTGGTTTTTGAATGATTCAAGTATCTTTTCAATAAGTGAGTTATATTTATTTTTTTCTTCTTGGTTTTGTTGTATTAGATTTCTGATTTGATAATTGTCAACACCTTGGTCTTGTATTTCATGAACTGTCCTATTCCTGATTGTTATTAAAGACAATTTGCCAATTTGAAAATTTTCAAAATGCTTGAAAATTTCAATCAGTTGCTTATAGTGTTCACTCTCAATTAGTATTGCACTTTTTTCTACCGCTATTCTTGTAACTTTTAACTGCTGCGAATATTTCTTTAATTTTGAAGTTTCTGCACTCTCCCAAAGTTCTTCTCCAGAAAACTTCAAATCGCATAAGCTTTTCCATAATTCATTGTAGATTCCAAATTGGTGTTCCGAGAATCGAAGGAATAGAGCTTTTGATTTTTCAAGTTCGTTCTTTTTTGATTCAAGTTCTGTCTGGTATTTAGACTTTAAATCTTCAAGTTCTTTTTGATATTTAGCTTTGTCACTTTCAAGTAACTTATTTGCCAATATTCCTCCTATCCATTTGGAAAGTGCTAAAATTATACCACCAGCACTTCCTAATGCGATTAGAATTGTTGCAAGCCAGTCCCATATTTCTTTATACATAGCGAAATCCATTTATTATTTTAAAACTTCTCCGTCCTCAAAAACCACTGCCGTAACTTCGGAATGGCACTTAAGTTTGTTGGTCTTATTTAATTCTCTTGCTTTTTCTAAATTTATTACATCGACGTGATTAGAATGGGAATTATATTGCATTGTGTATACAAAATCGACAGAGGGAATGAGAAAACCTTTGTGTAATTCAATCGGCTCATCTAATTCACATTTAATATCCCGTAACCTGCAAATTTCATTCTCAAATGCATCTGTGAGTACAATATCAAATTGCACATCAGTAATATTTCGTGGTTCTTCTCTTCCTATCCGCTGAACTTGAGAAATATCGATTTTAAATTCATAGTCGTATTCCCAATAATTTTTGTTATTTAATTTTTCCCATTCAGGATATTCAACACTTACATGAGCTACATCTTTAGCTGAGAATTTTATTCTTATTGGTTCTGTAACTTTTTTTAATTCTTCTTCTAAATTTTTGATTTTATACACAATATAAGCATTGCTATAGTCTTGAACAGGTACAGTGTCGAAAGGCAGTTTTATTTCTTCTTGTCGATAGAATTCAATGGTGTAATTATCTTTAGTCCAAATTAGTGCGCCCATTTCTGGTTTTATGTAATAAATTTCTTGAAACTTCTCGTCAGAATTCAGCTTTTTATTTAATAATGCAACTTGTTCTTCTAAAGGAATTTTAGGGATGGAATCATTCGGTGAACCATAATATTCAATAAACCAATCTAATAACTTATCTACCGTTTTAATACTCCTGGGACCGTATGACCGCATGTATTCTTTTTTTCTAAAATAATTGGTAGTATCACCTCTTAAATCAAATTTTAAAGTTCGTAATTTCCCGAAATTATAATTGTCAGAATTGAAGTGAACATCTGCAAAAATGCTATCCTTGCCATTAACAAAATAGTATCTATAAATATCTTCATTTTCGTATTGCTCAGTTAATAACCCACTCTCAAAATCCTGTTTTATTTTTTTCTTCCATGATTCTTCACTTTCTCCGATTTGAAAATTCATTAGAGGATTATCTATCCGTGGATTACAAGAATAAATTAGAGCTAAAAGAATTAAAATGTAGTAAAGTTTAGTCTTCATATTCCTTGGTTTAAAATGGTGAACGTTAAGTATATGGCAAGTAGGCGATTGCGTGCTTCAAAACTATCAAACCGATATGAAGTTGAAGCGGGTTGCAACCGTTGAATTTACTACTATCACGCCTATTTGCTATATACAGTGTTATGCATTGTTTTTACTTTTTTCAATCAATTTGAAGTATCACATTATTTGCTCTTATTAAATCATTGGGACTAATTTTTAAAGTATAGTTCCAATTTCCTGTACCTCCATAAATGTGATTGTACTTTAAAAGAGTTTTGTCAATAATACATGGCAAATCAAGTCCAATCATTGGAACTTGTCCAGCTTCGACACCAAACATTTCAACAATTTCTTCCCTTTTAGCCATTTCTAGCTTTTTACAACCTAAAAGTCCTCTTAATGCTTTAAAATCAATCTTTTCTCTTTCTCCTGAGATTATAAATGTATAAAAGCCTAAATCAGTCTTGAGAATTAAAGTTGGAGCTGTTTCTTCAATATTAAACAATCCTATTGCGTCTTGTTTTGATTTTATTGCAACCGCATGATAGATAATTTCATAATCTATTTGGCACTTCATGAGTTTCTCTTCAATTTCCTCTAATTCCATTGTTCTTCTATTTTTAATCCAGTATTTCTTTAAATGCAACTCGACAAAGCCTGATTTTTATACCTTGGATAAGGATTAAGGTCAAAAGGCTATATGTTAGAATATTTGTCATTTACATTTTTCTTAAATTATCCACTTTCGTGTTAGATTGAGTATATAATCTTGTTTTCGTGCTTTGCTAAATAATGCATAACGGTCACTTGTATGTGGTCGGGCGGGATTTCTGGAAGAAATCCTGTCAGACCCGCAGAAAAGTGGGCGCAAGGTCTGACTTGTCAGACCGCTAAAACCCCCGCCTGCCATATACAATGTGTTATGCATTGTTTTTATTTTTCAATCAATTTGAAGTATAACATTATTTGCTTTAATTAAATCATTGGGACTAATTTTTAAAGTATAGTTCCAATTTCCTGTACCTCCATAAATGTGATTATGTTTTAAAAGAGTTTTGTCAATAATACATGGTAAATCAAGTCCAATCATTGGAACTTGTCCAGCTTCGACACCAAACATTTCAACAATTTCTTCCCTTTTAGCCATCTCAAGCTTTTTACAACCTAAAAGTCCTCTTAATGCTTTAAAATCTATCTTTTCTCTTTCTCCTGAGATGATCAATGTATAAAAGCCTAAATCAGTCTTGAGAATTAAAGTTGGAGCTGTTTCTTCAATATTAAACAATCCTATTGCGTCTTGTTTTGATTTTATTGCAACCGTATGATAAATAATTTCATAATCTATTTGGTACTTCATGATTTTCTCTTCAATTTCCTCTAATTCCATTGTTCTTCTATTTTTAATCGAGTATTAATAGAAATGCAACACGACAAAGCCTGATTTCTAAACCTTGAATAAGGAATAAAGTCAAAATGCGATTTGTTAAAATATTTGCCATTTACATTTTTCTTAAATTATCCACTTTTGTTTTTGATTGGGTATTTAATCTTGTTTTCGTGCTTTGTCAAATAATGCATAACGTTTGGCAATATGGCAAGTGGCTGTTTGCGGGGCACGTTCGTATCCACCGTTACATACTCTGATGCGAGATACAAAGCTTTGATTAACTACTTCCCCCGCCATTTGCTATATTGCGTGTTCGGTGGCGTTTGATTTCGATTAAACTTCTATTTAACTCCTCTAAAGGGAACTTTTATTCTTTCTTCAATCCATGTTTTATCTATAACAATATTCCAATTGTCATGCTGAACTGGAAATCCCGGATAGGCATTAAAGGCCTTTTGATACAACTCAATAGCTTCTTTTCTATTTTTCTTAAGGTCTTTTAGATGCCCCATCCAAACCAATGTTGCAAAATATAATACAAATGTGCTATCTTCTGCCTTAGAAAATGAATAATATGCCTCATCATTAAAACCATCTGCAAAAAGTTTTAATCCTAAAGTAAACCAACTATCTGCATCAAGCATTTTATTTTCAACAGCTTTTTGATAACATTTTATAATTCTTTCTGAATATCCACCTCCATTAGGAATAGCAGATATTTCATTATTTAATTCATTCATCCTTGAATACTTTTCAATTATTACAGAATCGGATTTCTGCAGGATAAAAGATGTGGACTGGAATTTACTGTTCAGCCATGTATCAATAATTGGAACAAAATCATATTTTTTATATTGATGATCTTCATTTTCTATATATCTAAAGGTCACCGGTAATTCATTGTTTTTTAGTTGTTCATAGACTTTTTTTGCTGATGTCATTGGCATGGAAACATCATTCTCGCCAATACATATTAAAACCGGAATATTTGCATATAAAAGACTGGGCACAGGATCGTAAAAAGCACCTTCTCTATCAATATAAAAGGATTCCCACATTGCAAATCCAAATCCAAAGGGCTTAGAATTTTTATATTTATTTTCAAATTCTTCTTCAGTCATGTTTAACAAGGCTTTTTGAATCTGACATAGTTGTAAGAACTCAGTTTGAATCTGCTCATCATTCCAATGTTTCAACCGGCGCAAAACGTCCGTCATATAAAAATCCTCAATCGAATGAGTATTACAGTTGTTCTCAAAAGTAGCTGAACCCAATAAAATGCATGCATAGGGCTGATTTTTTAGAATACTGAGTACTTTTGTTGCAACTACACTACCTTCACTATATCCAACTATAACCAGATCTTTTTCGTCTTTCAACAATCCCATTCTTTTGAGCTCATCAATATAAAATTTTATGTCCAATGCTAAATCAGTAATATTGGGTCGTGGTATTTTTGTTGGATAAACAAAGCTTCGTTTAGCCAAGGTTGCTATTGAATAGCCCTTGCTCGACATTAAATCAATAAACCGAAGGTAGAAATCGTGTTTTTCCGTAATTATTTTACCCTCATCTGTCCAAAATGCACCAAGGTTACCCTTTTCATCGTATGGTGTACTACCATTTATAAACAGAATCATTTTTTTATCATGATTATCGCTATTTATCACCCGTGCCGGCAACTCAAGACCGTCGTATGTTTTAACTGTAAAAGACAATATATTAGAAAATTTCATTAATTGCTCACCAAGTACGTCATTTGCAACAATAGAATTTATAATAATGATTAATATTGTTAAACTATTTATTTTCAATTGCTTCATAAATTATTCTTTTTATTAATTAATGTCTTTATGACGAGTAGAAATATCAAAGAGTTACATAAATAGTCAGCTTTTTTTTGCCTGCCTAAAAGTAATTGGACAAATGCCACTGAACGGTTAGTGCAAGATGCGGAGCGGATTTCGGGGAGCGTTCCTGTCCGCGAGGACATGAACAGTGAAGCGAGAATCCGCCGAACGCATACCACTGTTGCCGCTATGCAATTTGCACTGTGTTATAACACGTTTTTTCTTTTTTTATTAAAATTCCTGATTTTGTCCGAGGGTGAAATGTCAAGTTTTTTAGGGTGTTAAAAAAGCTTGGTGTTAATCTTACCGACTTAAAAATCAGTCAACTGGTTATCATTATTTATTGAGCTACAATTTATTAAACTTTTTCCAAATTTTCGTTAAGCTGGATTAATTTCTCCATTTTTTTAAAATTAAAAACCACATTCGTTCATTTATTAAACCCAGTTAAAAATGGGGTAGTGCTTCAAAAAAGATACTGGCGAAAAATCATCAACAAAATCCGGAGGATTTTTTATTAGGTGCACAAAACTTCAAACGGGCAGTCCTTTTGAATTATACGTTTTACCTTTTAAAATTTTTCAACCACTAAACTTAAATTTTCATGGACAAGTTAAAATTGGCTGTGGTTTTCATTTTAACTTGCTCCATAAAACACCAACAAAACCCAAGGGGTTTTACATTCTTCTTTTTCAATTAATAAAAGAAATACCCTTAAATTACATTTGATTTTATACTAAGTTACGCCCTGTAAATATTTGTTTTTAAATGTGTTATAACGGTAAATTGTATGAGTAGTGGCAGATTGCTTGGTAATTTCCTGTCAAACCGCTACACAGATTAAGCGGGCTATAAACCTTGATATTTACCACATTGCCTGCCATTACTTATACAAAATGTTATGCCTTGTTTTTATTAATTTCTAAGCAAGTATTTTATATTCTGTGGTTTTTCCCCTACACGCCTAATTGCGTATGGCCACCAATCTTTTCCATAAGGCAAATATAATCTAAGTTTGTATCCATTATTCACAAGTTCCTTTTGATAATCAACCCTTACTCCAAATAGCATCTCAAACTCGTAATCACCTTTTTCCCATCCCATCTCGTGTGCTTGCTTGTTGATGTATTCTATCATTCTGTTGTCATGTGTTGCGAAAATTGGATAAAATCCACTTTTTTTAGCTTCCTCCGATAACATTATGATTGCAAGTTTTCTATAAGCTTTATCAACATCCTTTTTAGATTTAAATGCTATTGTTTTTCTTTCTGCAAAAGCTCCTTTTACAAGTCGAACAGCATTATTGCCTTTTATTATATTTTTTAAATCAGCCTCGGTTCGATATAGATATGCTTGCAATGTAATCGCTGTAGGTATTTTTTTTTCTTTAAGTTTATTGTAAAAGTTCAAAGTCTCTTCGCAAACACTTGAGTCTTCCATGTCGAGCATTAAAAATGACTTTTTCGAGGTATCCACTTGTTCAAGTTGGTTTTCTTTTATTTTTTTGCCTATCGCAATTAAATTGTTAAAACATTTTGATTTATCAATTTGAAGTCCAACTTGGGTTGGGTCTACTGAAATATGGATATCGAGGTCGTTTCGAGATAATAATCCAGAGATTAGCTGAAGAGAATAGATTGTTTTATTAATTACTTCCATATCTTTTTCATACTCTCCTAAATAAAACAATGATGTATAGACTTTTTCATCCATTAAATTAATTGCCGTTTGTATTGCTTCATTTTCATCTTGTCCTCCAACAAATTTAGTCGCAAGTTGATTGAGCTGTTTTCTCGATTGAAAGAACAATTTTAACTTCTCACTTCTTGCCAATAATATCATAAGTTTCTGCCACATACCTTGTAATTTTAAGTTATAATTAATATTTAACAAAATTAAAAGGTATACGGTCAATTTGTATTTTGAATCTAAGGTTAAATTAAATTTTTATCTTTGAATTAAAGTAATTAGTCAATTTAAACTTTGATATCGATGGACAAGCTAAGTGTGAACATCATAAAAGTACTGCAAAATAATGCCCGTAGTACATATGCCGAAATAGGCCGTAAAGTTGGCTTGTCTGCTCCTGCTGTGGCTGAAAGGATTCAAAAACTTGAAGATTCAGGTATTATTGATGGATATTCTTTAAAATTGAACAAAAGCAAACTTGGGTTAAATGTAGAGGCTATTATCTACTTGGATGTCTTATTCATGAATTTTAAAAGATTAATTGAGAATTTAAGCGATATTCCAGAGGTACAAGAGTGTCTTAAAGTAACAGGAAAACATAGTGTTATTCTGAAAGTTGCGGTCAAAGATAACTCAGAGCTAGAAAATGTTATTGATAAAGTTTCTTTATATGGTCAACCTCAAACCTCTATAATACTTTCAAGCTACACAAACAAACCTGTGCTCGATTTTAAATAAGGCATAACGGAAAATTGCATGTTGTCGTTGCGGTTTGCGATGAGATTATCCGTCCGAAGGACAAAGGATAATCGAGACGAGAACCGAAGACGGCAACCCACTGAACCCGCAATGAAATATGCAATTTGTTAGCATGCGTTATTGAATTTTTAATCTTTAATTTTTTATCAGTCATGTTTTATAAATCGTTTTGCTTAGTGAATTCCAAATCTAGTTATCGTTTTTGAAAATGGAAAATCAATCAAGTCATTTTTTTAATCGGGTAGGGTGATTGTTTTGAGTTTTTTGTTTTGTCTTGTTTTTTTGAATTGAGTCTGGTTTTGTCTCCTGAAACTTAAATGTGAAATTTCCAAGTCATTAAAATTCAATCGGTCAAGTTTAAGATCTCTCCAATTTTGTAAAAAAAAACTAACTCCAAAAATATGAATTAATCAAGCTGATATTTTTTGTTTTAAACTCTGGTTATAAAAGTCTCTGCCAATTTGTTTTTGATTTTTATCCACTCTCTCAAATGGCTGCGATTAAATTTTTAAAATTGTTTATACGATCAAACAGTCTAGTCGTTTTTAGCCACTCAGCCAATTACAGAACTCTCTGCTTTTTTGCTTTAAAATCCTGTGTTAAACTCTCGATAACTCTCTGCACTCTCCGTTTATTTACAGCTCCGCCTGATCAGTCCCATTTTGTCCGACAGTCAGGTTTTAATAATAAATCCATCTCCAACAAAAATCATCTCCGGTTAAATTGAAAAAAGGTCAATTGTTAAAAATCGACCAGTTATATACTCGTAAAAAATGTCCTTTTGAAAATCCAATTATTAGTCATTTTAGTCTTGTTTTAAGCTCCTTACAGGGGTTTCGTTTAATGCATGCTAACGGTTTGGCTATGTGGAGTGCGGGACTTTGAAACGCTTCACAGTCAGGCTGCCACTGAGCCAATTCGTTTATTCATATTTTAGTTTTTATAGCCAAATCGTCAAAGACGAATTGGCGGTGTTACAACGAAGAACTGCAGTTGAATTACCCACTGAACCCCGGATTACATATAGCTTTTGTTAGCGTTTCGTTTTTTTCTTTTTCTCTTTCTCTTTCATTTTTAAATAAGCCACAAAATGACTAAAAGAATTTCCAGCCATATATGAAATTCTATTTCTTGCTGCTAAATGTAATGCAATAGCCAAAAAAATTAGTAATAAAAGTAGAAGGCAGAAAATTATAAAATGTGATTTATAAAGAGTTGAAATTAATTTATTCGGAATAATATTAATTCCACTTATGAAAAGAAACAGTATCCAGTAAACTACAATAACAAATGCAGTTCTAGACATTCTATATAATCTCATTTGATAATCATGATGTATTCTATAATGTTCACTTAATGTTACAAGATTGTTGTGCATTAGAGAACTAATTTTCTTTAAATCATCAATGTTGTCAGACACTTTTATGCTAAACATACTTTCAACTTCTTCTTTTGCTATATCAAGAAACTGTCGATTTTTTAATATTTTTTTGATTTCAATTTTCTTGCCTACAAATCTGGAGAAATAGTAAGTTGCAATTGAATTAAACCCAAGTCCACAAATATATGCTCCACTTATCATAGTTAAACTCCAAAATAAATTGCTTTCGATTTTCAAATCTGGAATTAAAAGAAATAATGATGCTTCAATTAATATTCCAGCTAGTATAAATTCTATTAAATTTGTTGGAAATTCGATTTTCATAACATCTGGGTTTTTATCATTTAGTACTTTATTTATCTAGTAGTCGATATTTATTTTGAAATTCGATTTTCAATTTTTCTTTTAGAATAGGCATTTCATTTTTCACAAGTGTTTCATGTAAATTATTTTTCTTTTCAATTGCCTTTTCCCAGGCTTTAGAACCTCTATTGTTTTCCATCATGTTAGCAAAAACATGTGTGCTTTTTGCTTTATTAAATTTGTCACTTATTTGCGAAACTATTTCGATAATTGAATTTTCAAATACAATTTCATTTTCTTCAAAATATTCAATGAAGCTATCCATTTTCACCATTGTTGTTTTTCTAAAATTATCTTTTTCCTCTAGTTCATCTGGTTCTCTTTGACTTAATAACTTATCAAGTGCTTTCTCTGCTTGTATTAAAAGTCGATAAAGGTTTTTTATAATTTCAAGTTTGTCAGTGTAAAGTTTGTTAAAGCGATATAATTTTTTTTCAAGTCTATGTTCAAAATATTTTTGTGTTATAAATGTTCCAATTCCTGAACCAAGAACTAAATATAAGGACAATTCAAGTATTTCGTAAATTTTCATAATTGTAGTTTTTTCAAAATTCTGACTAACGTCAAATTTTGTTGTTTTTATTCAGTATCCCTTTATTCATAGTCAATTCCTTCATTTTTCCTTGTGATTTTCTTTGAAAAAACCTAAAAATTTTATCGTTAGCATCAGAAATTAATCAGTTATTCTGATGTGGGGAATGAACGCTAACGTTGGTGTATGTTGCGTACCGGTTTGCGGGCGGTTTCCTGCACTGAAAGGCAGGAAAAAACTGCGTTGAAACCGGGATCCTGGGTTTTGCTCACCCAGGTATGCAATACTACACAGTGTTATGGTTACGTTTTTTAATTTTTTCTTCTCTTCAATTAAAAACGGGTGTTTCGAAAAACAGTCCGCTGCCCCAAACAGACACTTTAAATACAGGGTATTAACTTTATACGGGTATAAGGATTGTTCCCTGTATGCCGGGATTTTTAAGTCTCTAACGGTTTAAAATTTTTCTTCTGTTTGGTTTTTTGTTTAAATTTTAAATTGTTTTTCAAATTCAAAAACTCCTCTAAATCTACTACTTTTTTGAATTTATGTAAAATGTTTTTTTAACCCTTCCATTGAAATTCAATACGTTCGGGATGCAAAACACTTGACTTTGTCATTTTTTTTCCCGAACTTCCGTTCAGTCGTTGTTGACGTTCGTATACGTCCTGAAGCAAGTCTTCAACGGTGACTAACGTACCAACGACTGGAAGCCAAAATTACCGTTTGGCTTTTTTTAATTTCAATACCTTTCCAAAGAACATTTTATATCTTAATAATCCTGTAATTGTGCCTGTTTTGTAACTCCCTGATTTTCAAAATGAACCATAACGTTACTTGTATGAGTAGTGCCGAATTCCGAAGCACTTCCGTATCAAATTACAATGAATTTTGACACAAGAGCAAAGGCTTAAATTACCCACTTTACTCGGCATTACTTATACATATTGTTGGGCGTAGTTTTTATTCACCTTATTTATCTGACAACTTATAACTTCTAAATTAGTATCTAAAATAATTGTCATTGATATTGATATATCAGTGTTTGAGCATACCCACATCATATGCCTATTCCAATCTGCATCTTCAACCGAAATACCTTTTTTATCTTCACCTAAAGACCAATACTCACTCTTTTCCATGAAAAAATCGATTTCTGTGTCTATCTCAAATTCAACATCTACGATGTATTCATTAGCCGTCATTTTTTTAACAGAAGTAATCTCAATATTGTACTCATCTTCAAAACCACGCACAGTTGGCTCACTAAAATCATCTTCATAGTCTGATTCGTAATGGCTTAATTGTGAGCCAATAAAATCCTCTTGTAAATACTCATTCGTTACATTAAGTAATTTAAAATCATAAATATTCCCATCTTTCAGTTTCTTTTCGAATGTATTAGCTTGAGTAAAGAATAATTTAACTTGCTTTTCGTTAAACTCACTTAAGTTCTGATAAATTCTTACTGAATCTGGGTCAAAATCTTCATTTTCTAATTCTTTAATCAAATCTGAATGCAATTCAAATTCAGGAGTTGCAAAGTCTTTATAATTGTTTGTAACAAAAACCAATTCAGGTAAAGCAACTACAGCTTCTTCTTCTGTTAAAAGGGATTTTATATTTTCCCAAATCAAACAATCCCTATAACCTTTTTCATTTGAATTAAAAGGCTTTAGTTTCAACATTGCTTTATTTGCAAGAAGCTTATGTTCTGTTTTTGGATAAGGCAAAACTATAATATTGTTCTCTTTTACAATCTTTTGAAGATGTTCTTGATATTTTGACAAGCAACTCTGAAGCAATTCGTCAGATATTGTAAATTTCTGTTTTTCTTTCGTGAGTTTATGAAATGTTTTTAATTCAGACTCAATATCATTTTTTGATTTATTTATCCTTGAATCGTATTTATTAACGACTTCATCTAATACTATTTCTGGTATATAAACCTCTAAATTGCCTTTTTTTACACTTTCAAAAAGGATTTTGAAATTGGTTGATTGCAACCAAAAATCAGCTATAATGATATTTGAATCTAATACTATTTTCATCTATTCAATGATTTCGGTCAAATTTTAGTTCTTAGTTTAGTAACAAACCATTCTTTGAATTTGAAGCGATATTTTTTAAATGCATTAAATGAACCAATTATTAAAATTGATTCAACTATTGTAACAATTAATTCAAGCTTACTGAAATTTTCCTGATTAATATATGTTAAGGGGTCAGACCAAGTTAAATCTTTATTAATTAATACGTTTAGAAGATATGCCAGAACAAGAGTAGGTAAAGAAAAGCATATTATTGTGAAAAGGATATTTGAATATCTACCAAGCCTTTTTAATTCAGCTTTTTCCAAAAGAACAAATTTACTCTCAAAAAAGCTATCATTTGCTTCTAAAAACAAATCAACAATTACTTGCTCTCTATCTTCAATGTTTTTAAACTTTGACATTCTTTTTGCAATTTCCTCTAGACTATATTTATCAAACAGGTTGTCAAGGTAGAAATCAATATCATAATTACTTTTCGCAGCATTTTCAGCTAAAGTCAATATCTTATTTATCGATTCTGATTCATTTTTATCATAGTCTTCACGATAAATATTAGAATACATCATATACTTTTTAAATACCTCAATATATTCTCCTTTAATTTCTCCTGCACTTTCAATTAGCCGTAATAATTCACTTGGTAATATACAAGAGCTTTTTATTTTATTGTCTTCCAACTCTAAAAGTTCTGAGTCAATTGAAAGAGTCTTATTATCTGTGGTAAGTAGCCAGTATTCAATATCAAAAAGGTTATAATTATTTGCCCCTCTTTTATTTTCAATATGGGCTAACAATCTTGAAATGTGTTTAATTCTGAATTGAGATTTATCTGTTGTTTCTAGTTTATCTTTAAGGTCTTTAAATTTCGATTTCTCAATTTTGACTTTGTCCTTATCAATACTAAACCTATCAGCCCCAAGTTTTCTCTTTAAAACATTGGTAATATTTGAAAAGTACAATTGGAAGTCATGCGGATTAGACACTTCTCCTTTCAGTTTCATTCTAAAGTACAAATCAACAGTATTAGAACCTTTGCCCGTTCTTTTTTCAATCGTTTTAAGATTTTTTTTGTTTCGTTTTAAAAGAGGTAATGCATCATCAATAAGCCTATTAATTCTGTCCTGAGACTCGGCTAATGTTTCACCATGTACAAAAAATTGGATTCCCTCAATTCTAGAAAGCAAATCAATTAATCTTTGAGTTCTACTTTCCCTGACTTCATTATTTATGCCCAATAGCCGTAATATTAAGGAACTATCCAAGTAATATTTTTTATTTCCAAGCTTTTGATTAACAAACTTATCTACGTCTGGATTATAATTTAGACTAAGAAAATCAGCTACTTTATAAAGCAACACCTGAAGAATTTCATTAAAATCAGTGGATGTTTGTTCGATAAATGAATTGTATAGTTCAAAATCTTCTTTTAAAAATTTATCACCATTTACCTGTGCTTTCAATCCTAGTAAGGTTGCTCTTTCTTTTGGTTTTGATAATAACTTTAGATATTCTATATTTCTATTTATGAGGGTTTCAAAAAGAATATGAATTAAAATTGAACATTTATCACATGATTCTTCTTTAGCTTGTAAAAAATCGATTACTAACTTCTCTAATTTATCAGAATAATTAGATAACTCGCTTAGGTTATTATAATAATCCTTTCGTAAGTTAAAAGGATGGTCAATGCTTTTATAGATATCATAGTTTGTAAAAAAGGAATTAATATCAACATTGTCAATAGTATCTTTCAATCGTTCTGGAGAACAGTCAATATCAATTTTTCCAATTCTATCTGAAATTTGAATCAAATCAAGATAGCTATTTGCATTATTAATAAAGGTATCTATTACAAGTGCTAAATGCACATTATTTTTTCTGAGTTTTTCTAGTTTAGAGAATAGGAATATTAACTTTTTCTCCTTAAGTAATTGATTATCCATTATCCAAGTTTCATTATTTTCAATTGATACCTATTGTGTGCCGCAAATTACGCCCAACGGTTAGTGCAAGATGCGGAGCGGATTTCGGGGAGCGTTCCTGTCCGCGAGGACATGAACAGTGAAGCGAGAATCCGCCGAACGCATACCACTGTTGCCGCTATGCAATTTGCACTGTGTTATAACACGTTTTTTCTTTTTTTATTAAAATTCCTGATTTTGTCCGAGGGTGAAATGTCAAGTTTTTTAGGGTGTTAAAAAAGCTTGGTGTTAATCTTACCGACTTAAAAATCAGTCAACTGGTTATCATTATTTATTGAGCTACAATTTATTAAACTTTTTCCAAATTTTCGTTAAGCTGGATTAATTTCTCCATTTTTTTAAAATTAAAAACCACATTCGTTCATTTATTAAACCCAGTTAAAAATGGGGTAGTGCTTCAAAAAAGATACTGGCGAAAAATCATCAACAAAATCCGGAGGATTTTTTATTAGGTGCACAAAACTTCAAACGGGCAGTCCTTTTGAATTATACGTTTTACCTTTTAAAATTTTTCAACCACTAAACTTAAATTTTCATGGACAAGTTAAAATTGGCTGTGGTTTTCATTTTAACTTGCTCCATAAAACACCAACAAAACCCAAGGGGTTTTACATTCTTCTTTTTCAATTAATAAAAGAAATACCCTTAAATTACATTTGATTTTATACTAAGTTACGCCCTGTAAATATTTGTTTTTAAATGTGTTATAACGGTTTATGTAAGTGGAGTGCGGGATTAAAAGTACAAAACTTTCAAGTTCGCACGTAGCCAATTCGTTTATTCATAATTTCAAATTTTCCGTCAACCGTCGAAGACGAATTGGCGGTGTTGCAACGAAGAACTGCGGTGTAATTAACCGCTGAAACCCGCATTACATTTACATTTTGTTATGCCCTGTGTTTTATCTTTTTTATTCTTTTAATCATGATAAATTTTAATTCTCAGTTTGTTTCATATTCCCAAACCATTTAAAAGGAGCGAAATTCCGAATACAATTGCGAGAATTGAACCAATCGTTCCTCTTAAATTATCTTTATTAATATCCTCCTCTGATTCAATTGGATGAAACACTACTTGATATCCAAAATAAAGTCCAACAACAATTGCTAAAATTCCTCCAATTATTTTTAATGCACTCATTTTTTCAATGATTCATTCATTTGTTATTCTATTTTTCTCCCAATCAGTAATATCAACTTTTTCGATTTCTCGCATTCTTTTGTATTCGAAATATTGAAAACTTGCAATCCCAAGAATTATCCAGAAAAATGACCCAGCAATTAAAAGAACCAGTCTTTGACGAAATTTTATTTTGTAATTTTCCTTTTTTAAATCAATTAATCCACTGTTGAAATTTTTAAAAAATTCATAAGGACCAAATAAAAATATTCTGGTTTTTTCAATTAATGAATATTTTTCAAATTGATTTTTTTCCTTTTGTTTTTCCCATGCTTTTTCAAATGCTTTTAATTCTTTTTCTTCTGATTCTAACTTTATAAATCTTTCATCAATTTGATTTTTATCTAATCCAAACTTTAAAAGTTTCTCAAGTGATTCCTTTTTTAATTCTTCGTCATTTGATGTTTTGAAAACTGAAATTAGCCAGTCAACTTCGTCTTTATGAATTTTGGTTTTTGTCATTTAACTATCAAATCTCAGTTTTTCAACATTGGGCATAACGTTTGGCAATATGGCAAGTGGCTGTTTGCGGGGCACGTTCGTATCCACCGTTACATACTCTGATGCGAGATACAAAGCTTTGATTAACTACTTCCCCCGCCATTTGCTATATTGCGTGTTCGGTGGCGTTTGATTTCGATTAAACTTCTATTTAACTCCTCTAAAGGGAACTTTTATTCTTTCTTCAATCCATGTTTTATCTATAACAATATTCCAATTGTCATGCTGAACTGGAAATCCCGGATAGGCATTAAAGGCCTTTTGATACAACTCAATAGCTTCTTTTCTATTTTTCTTAAGGTCTTTTAGATGCCCCATCCAAACCAATGTTGCAAAATATAATACAAATGTGCTATCTTCTGCCTTAGAAAATGAATAATATGCCTCATCATTAAAACCATCTGCAAAAAGTTTTAATCCTAAAGTAAACCAACTATCTGCATCAAGCATTTTATTTTCAACAGCTTTTTGATAACATTTTATAATTCTTTCTGAATATCCACCTCCATTAGGAATAGCAGATATTTCATTATTTAATTCATTCATCCTTGAATACTTTTCAATTATTACAGAATCGGATTTCTGCAGGATAAAAGATGTGGACTGGAATTTACTGTTCAGCCATGTATCAATAATTGGAACAAAATCATATTTTTTATATTGATGATCTTCATTTTCTATATATCTAAAGGTCACCGGTAATTCATTGTTTTTTAGTTGTTCATAGACTTTTTTTGCTGATGTCATTGGCATGGAAACATCATTCTCGCCAATACATATTAAAACCGGAATATTTGCATATAAAAGACTGGGCACAGGATCGTAAAAAGCACCTTCTCTATCAATATAAAAGGATTCCCACATTGCAAATCCAAATCCAAAGGGCTTAGAATTTTTATATTTATTTTCAAATTCTTCTTCAGTCATGTTTAACAAGGCTTTTTGAATCTGACATAGTTGTAAGAACTCAGTTTGAATCTGCTCATCATTCCAATGTTTCAACCGGCGCAAAACGTCCGTCATATAAAAATCCTCAATCGAATGAGTATTACAGTTGTTCTCAAAAGTAGCTGAACCCAATAAAATGCATGCATAGGGCTGATTTTTTAGAATACTGAGTACTTTTGTTGCAACTACACTACCTTCACTATATCCAACTATAACCAGATCTTTTTCGTCTTTCAACAATCCCATTCTTTTGAGCTCATCAATATAAAATTTTATGTCCAATGCTAAATCAGTAATATTGGGTCGTGGTATTTTTGTTGGATAAACAAAGCTTCGTTTAGCCAAGGTTGCTATTGAATAGCCCTTGCTCGACATTAAATCAATAAACCGAAGGTAGAAATCGTGTTTTTCCGTAATTATTTTACCCTCATCTGTCCAAAATGCACCAAGGTTACCCTTTTCATCGTATGGTGTACTACCATTTATAAACAGAATCATTTTTTTATCATGATTATCGCTATTTATCACCCGTGCCGGCAACTCAAGACCGTCGTATGTTTTAACTGTAAAAGACAATATATTAGAAAATTTCATTAATTGCTCACCAAGTACGTCATTTGCAACAATAGAATTTATAATAATGATTAATATTGTTAAACTATTTATTTTCAATTGCTTCATAAATTATTCTTTTTATTAATTAATGTCTTTATGACGAGTAGAAATATCAAAGAGTTACATAAATAGTCAGCTTTTTTTTGCCTGCCTAAAAGTAATTGGACAAATGCCACTGAACGGTCACTTGTATGTGGTCGGGCGGGATTTCTGGAAGAAATCCTGTCAGACCCGCAGAAAAGTGGGCGCAAGGTCTGACTTGTCAGACCGCTAAAACCCCCGCCTGCCATATACAATGTGTTATGCATTGTTTTTATTTTTCAATCAATTTGAAGTATAACATTATTTGCTTTAATTAAATCATTGGGACTAATTTTTAAAGTATAGTTCCAATTTCCTGTACCTCCATAAATGTGATTATGTTTTAAAAGAGTTTTGTCAATAATACATGGTAAATCAAGTCCAATCATTGGAACTTGTCCAGCTTCGACACCAAACATTTCAACAATTTCTTCCCTTTTAGCCATCTCAAGCTTTTTACAACCTAAAAGTCCTCTTAATGCTTTAAAATCTATCTTTTCTCTTTCTCCTGAGATGATCAATGTATAAAAGCCTAAATCAGTCTTGAGAATTAAAGTTGGAGCTGTTTCTTCAATATTAAACAATCCTATTGCGTCTTGTTTTGATTTTATTGCAACCGTATGATAAATAATTTCATAATCTATTTGGTACTTCATGATTTTCTCTTCAATTTCCTCTAATTCCATTGTTCTTCTATTTTTAATCGAGTATTAATAGAAATGCAACACGACAAAGCCTGATTTCTAAACCTTGAATAAGGAATAAAGTCAAAATGCGATTTGTTAAAATATTTGCCATTTACATTTTTCTTAAATTATCCACTTTTGTTTTTGATTGGGTATTTAATCTTGTTTTCGTGCTTTGTCAAATAATGCATAACGGTTTGTGTAAGTGGAGTGCGGGATTGAAAGTGATGCACTTTCAATTCTGCACGGAGCCAATTCGTTTATTCAATATTTCAAATTATCCGTCAATTGTCGAAGACGAATTGGCGGTGTTGCAACGGAGAACTGCGGTTGAATTACCCGCTGAAACCCGCATTACATTTACATTTCCTAAGTTTGATTTTTCATATATTTCAAGGTTAACAAAAAGAACGAAAGAGTGGATTAAGGTTATTTTACATTTTGAGTCTACGAACTCGTCAACAATGAAAATCCCCACTCTTTCGCTACTTAAATACGATTAGTTCTTTGGGCAAAAAGCCTGTTTCTAGGTTGTAGTATCCAGGTAGCACCGTTCTTTCAAAATTTCATTATTATGAATAAAAGTACAAATTTTATTGGTATTGATATCTCAAAAAAGGTATTTGATGTATGGGGTGCTGATATTGGGCACAGGCAGTTTAATAATAATCCTGAGGGGTTTTCGGAATTCTCGCACTTACTACAAAGCAGTAGTTGGTGTGTAATGGAGTATACAGGCAGTTACTATCAACAATTAGCGATCTATTTATACGAGAATGATGTTTCTGTATCTGTGATCAATCCATTGGTTTTAAAGCGTTTCATTCAAATGAAACTTCAGCACAATAAGACAGACAAGGGTGATGCAAAGATGATTGCGCAGTATGCTCATGATCAGGGCGTGACGAAGTGGGTTCCCAGCCCTTCTTATATAGATAGGTGTAAAGATATGCACACTACAATAACCCTTTACTTTAAGCAAAATACAGCACTGAAGAACAAACTGATGAGCCTACAAGATAAAGGGGTAAAAGGAAAATTGCTTACCTCCATAAGAAGGCAAATCCGCCAAGTTAATGTTGAGATTAAACTGCTTGAGAACGAGATCGAATTATTGATAAAACAGCATGAGAAAGAACTGCTAAGTAACTTAACCTCTATCCCTGGAATAGGGAAGAAGACTGCTATTATGTTAATTGTCTGCACCAATGGGTTTAGTACCTTTGACAATGCCCGTCAGGTTTCTGCATTTTTCGGGTTATCCCCGGTCGAAAGATCCTCAGGGACAAGTATCCGTGGACGTTCGCGGATATCAAAGAAAGGCAATCCAATAATGCGGAATTATTTATTTATGTGCAGTTTTACTGCATCGTATAATAATCCCCAATGTAAAGCATTATATGATCGGATTGTAGCTAAAGGGAAGTCAAAGAAGCTAGCACTAATTGCAGTAACGAACAAGTTAATAAAGCAAGCATTTTCAATTGCCAAATCAGGAATTAAGTATAGCCCTGAATACAGGTCGGTATCATTACAAGCATAATTTTTCTTTTTGAACTTTCCTCCCAAAAATAAAAAGGGAATTCAAAAAGAAAAATAGTTGCAAAAAAGCTTGGTTTTTACCTTAGTTCTTTGTTAGCAAACGTAATTTTATTATTTATTCATTTCCATTAGCATTATTCTCTTTGCAAAATATTCTTTTTCAGGACTTAAATTATAAAGAAGTCCACTAGCAATAAGTCGAAGAGAAATATTTCCTGCCGTTTGTTTTGCATCAATATAGTTTAATATTAATGTATCTTTTTCCATAATTGATTCAAGTGCGATTTGAAAATAGCTTGGTTCAAACTCATTTAATTTTGGCGTTTTTTTTATTGAACTTATCAATGAATCAACATTTAATTCTTGTTTTTTTCTTTTAATTGGTATTATTGATTCTGTAATTCCAAGTTCATTAAATCGAATATTAATCTCATTATCTTTAAACCAAACGGAATCAGGATATATCGAGTCATATTTTGCAAACAAATTGCTTTTTAAATATTTATCCAACTTCATTTTATCAATTTTCCAAAAGTCAGGATATTTAGATTCAGACAAATCTTTCAAGTATTGTTTCAATTCTGAATCTGAATTTGTGTCTTTGTATTTTGTTTTTAAATAGGAATCAAAATCACTAACAATTTCATTGAGATATTTTGTTTCACTTTCTCCAAGAATATTTTCAAATTTATCCATTAGTTCATTTTCAATTTTTTTATTCTCATTACAAGAAAAAATAAGAATTGTAATTACTAATGTGATAATGTATTTCATTTTGTTCTTTATTATGTTTGCTAACGGTCACTTGTAAGTTGTCGTTGCGGATTTCGGAGCTCGTTCCTGTCCGTGAGGATGGAACGATGTTGCGAGAATCCAGCGTACGACACACCACGAACCCTGCAATGCAATTTACAATTTGTTATAGCCAGTTTTTTATTTAATTTGCACAAAAATTTCATTACTTCTTGCAACACATACATTATTTTTAATTACATAACACTCAACCCAATGAGTTCCTGTATATGCAGTATAGTCAGAGTATCTTAAACCACCTGCACCAGCAGTCTTAGCTTTAAAAATAGAACCTCGCAATTGACCATCATTTTTCGCTTCTTCACCTGTATTTACAACTTGCCAAAAAACATCAAATGGCTTTTTAACATTTGTTCGAGCTACAAATACTACAGTTTTACCCTTAGGAAGTATTGTTTCCGGTGTAACTGTATACCAAGAGTTTCCATCTTTATATCTGGCAGATACAAAAATCGTATTTTCCAGCCTCATTGTCCACTTTGGAGTTTCTTTGTGAACAGCTAAACTTACAATTGATTTATGTCTTATTAAAGCAGGTGATGATTCTGAGATAATATCGAATCCTGCATTACTATATGATTCATTAACAATTCTATTGCCCAAGTTTTCACCCAGTAGTATTCTTGCATCATTAACTGTTTTTGTTCCTACAATATTTACTAAGTCGATTTTAGCTTTTGAAATCCAATCTCGAAAATTAGTTTCTTTTATTGGGTGCTTTTCCCATTGGTCTGCAAAGTTTTCGCTAGGGTTAATTGGATTTCTTACCCAAGTAACACCATTTACGGTCTCTATAAATGAAGGCATTTTTAAAAGGATATTTTTTATTGCATCGACAATATTATCCTCATTGGCATATGCTTTAGCTGCTAGGGTAGTTATTATAATAGATATTGGTTTATGCTCATCACTTCCAAACATTATGTCTCGATGACGCTTTAATATTTGTACTACTCTCTGAAGCGGTGTTTTTACCTCGTATTCTTTAATCTTATCAATTGAAACACTACGATGTTCTGCAAGAAGTTGCAAACGTCGTGAAAATTGGGTTGTCATTTGTTCTTTGAACCAAGAAGAATAACCTTTGGGATTACTTTTTCGCCAGTTTCTGGTAATTCTTATGTAATCATGAGAATCTTTGTCTGTTATACAAATAGCGGTCTGTGCTAGTCTTTGCGGAACAGCAAGTTCTTGTAACCATTGAGTTTCATCATTTATAGATGGAAGAATATCAATAAAGAATTTGGGGTCTTCTTGATACTCTAATGTCCAACATATTTCACTTTCTTCTAAGAGCATTCTGTTATAGTCTGAGTTGGCTTTTAGCCTATCACCGACTTTATTTTTTACGCGTTCTTGTGTAGTATTAGTTTTATGTAAATCTAGTTTACAAACCAGGTCTATATCAAATTCATCCTCTCCAGATAATGGTTTAATCACTGTTCCTAAGCTGAAAGAACCTTGGACATATATATCTGGATTATTTAATCTTAAAGGGGAACTTTCACGCGTTAACCAATCTGCAACTGCTTCATAGTGTGAAATTGCTTTTTCAAATTGTTCATTTGAGATATCTAAATTCTTAGCTATACTTTTATAAATCTTATTATAATCAGAAACTGTCGTTGTTAACATATCGAAATATTTGGGTATTAAATTATAAATCTAATTCTTCAGGCAAATAACTTTCTTCTCCATCTTTTATTCCTTTTTGGGCTTTCAGATAATCTTTTTTTGAGGTAGGATAAGATTCAGCTACTTTATTTATTCTATTTATTTCGACTCCTATTTCTTCTAAAATTTCTTGGACTCTATCAATCGAAATTAGGTTGTCTTCAATTAGTGCTTGGAGTCTGTCACATTTCTTTAATACAGCTAGATAATCATTTCCACAATTCCTATGTCCTTCTACCTTTTTATTGAAATTAAAATACGTTTGTAAACCCCCAAGGATTGCTGCAATAAATGCGAAAACAACAGGCAAATATTTAAGCCAGTTTTCAACATTTTCTGTTAATAATATAAATAATGATGTCCCCGTAATTATATTAACTAATACAAGAGGAACACCTATCCAATAATGAATATTTTGTTTTCTATCTGCGGCATTAAAATGCTTTTTCTTTCCGTAGATTGAGTCAACTTTAATTCTCTTTATTTTTTCTAAAGTATTGTTCATTGCATCATTTTTTAAATTGGCTATAACGGGCACTTGTATGTGGTCGGGCGGGATTTCGCAGAGAAATCGTGTCAGACCCGCAGAAAAGTGGGCACGAGGTCTGACTTGTCAGACCGCTAAAACCCCCGCCTGCCATATACAATTTGTTACCGCCTGGTGTTTGTTTTTCAGTCATTTATCTTTCATTTTGCTACATATTTAATGTCAGTCCGTGCGTTGGAAAAGGCAAGCTCTTTGACTGGTTTTGGTTTTGCGTTGGCTTGTGCGACCAGCCAATGTGCTTGACTTTCTTTGCTGGACTATATCATGTCATCAATTAAACCGTATTTTAATCCGTGGTCTCCTTTTCCATCAAATTGTACAATAATATCGTTTTGAGATACATCATCGGTTATATTATTGTTTATTAGAATTAGCTGCACTTTATCACTATTCATATTTGCAAAATCAGTAAGAAATTTTACCATTAATCTAAATATTTTGTGGTCTCTAAATTCATCTTCTTCATTGACATTGTCAACTGTTCCAAGATTTTTCCCAATTGTGTCAAGCATTAGTACACCAGGATGATAAGTCTTTTTTAACTGAATGGCAGTTTTTAAAATAGAGACAAAATATCCAATGGTGATTAGTGTTACTGCACCGCCACTTCCAAGATTGTCATATTTTACATTTCTGACGTATGGTAAATAGTTTTTTTCATTTATAAATGCGTCACTTAGTTTCGGGAAATCAAAGGCTTTTAATGTATTATAAAATGTTTTACTTAGCTGTTTTATAATCAAATCAAAATTTATGTTTTCATTTTCTAAATCTTTAATTTGATTAACCAATTCTTCATAACGTAATTCTGCAGTTCTTAATTCACTTGTAATTTCTGCAAGTTCCAATTGAACTCTGTTTGCTGAATCAATATTTTCTATTTGTTTATCAATTTCACCAATTTCTCTATTCAGCTTTTCAATTTGAGCAATTAAAGGACTTATATAAACCTGTTGTGCTGCATTTAGTTTTTCTTCTGATTTTGCTCTTTTTTTAATAAAGGTTTCTATTTCTTTCGAAATTTCTTCGATTTCAAGGTCTTGTTTTTCGATGAATTCAACAAGTTCTTTTGTTTTAGATGATAGCCTTTTCTTTTCAAGTTTTAAAGCTGCAATTTCATCTGAATCTAAATCAGTCAACTCATTACCACATAAAGCACACTTACCGAAATCTGATGATTTTATTTCTGAATTGCATGAAGGACATGAATCAAATTCAATTTTTTGAATTTTACCTTGTGCCATTAATAAGTAGTCATATTTGACTAATTCCTTATTGTATTGGTTTCTCAGGAGTTGCAATTTGTTTTTATAATCAAGAATCTCCTGATGGCTATTTCTTAGAATATTAATATTTCTATTATAAATGAATAGTTGGGCTTCTAACGATTTTGTAAAATCATCCTTTGTTTTGCCACTATCTTTCAGTGCATTTAAATCGGATAACAATTGTTCTTTTCGTGATGTCAAACTATTTTTTTCTTCTATAATACTTTCAGGCTTTACATTAAGTTCAACATTCGACAAAAAATCAACTATTGCATTTTTGCGTTCATGAA
Organism: Prolixibacteraceae bacterium; assembly: GCA_963678235.1. Lineage (GTDB taxonomy): Bacteria > Bacteroidota > Bacteroidia > Bacteroidales > Prolixibacteraceae > JABMQB01. The sequence continues at coordinate 667,119 of OY782766.1, forward strand.
ATTTATTTAAATCTTCTTTTTTTAGTTTTTTTAATTCTTTCAGTTCGTGTAAAATTTCATTAAGTGAGTTTAGTATAATTTCAAGTGTAGGTCTTCTCTTAAAGTCAGATGCATAATACTTCTCGTTTAGAAGATTTTCTGAATCAATATTTGATTGATTCACATAGCAGTATTTAAATAAATCCCTAAAACTGAAAGCTTGATTTGATATTGATATTTCTGGAACATCTAGTTTAGAAAGAAGAAAATTAGAAAGCGAATTTTCATTTTTGGGTGAAGAAACTTCAAAGATGTCAAAGGACTCAGGGAAATCCTGAATCGAATTATCCCAAGTATATAATTTAAATGGTCTGTCAAATAAAAATAATGGGCGAACTATTTTATATTTTATGTTTGATATTTCAATTATTAATTCAACATCTGTGCAGCTACTTTTGACTTCTAAGTAATCTTTATGGTCTTTACTACCAAGTGCGTAATTAATAAATTCTAGGATTGATGATTTCCCTGTGGAAATTGGTCCAGTAATAAAATTAAGCCCTTTCTTAAACTCAACTGAATAGTTCTTTCTATATCCAATTAGTGTCAAGGAATGTATGAATAGATTCTGTTTCATTTAATAAGAGTATTTAATGTTTTCTTTTGTCTTAATATGAATAGCTTCTTTTACATGGAAATCACTTAGTTTCGAAACAACTTTTGAGATTTTTGTAGAATATTCAATTAATTGATTTCCATATGGACTGTCGATTGATTTAATTAATTCTTCGCCCAAATCAGTTATGATGTAAATGAAGGAGCCTTTAGAAATATTTTTTACGACCAATCTTTTGGCTATTAAAAAACGTAATATTTTATGATAGCTATCTCTGTCTGGTTCAGAATGATAAAAAGAATATAGTTCTTCAAAATCATAGGCTTGTTCTCTTTCTTTTTCTCCGAACATTGTTAGTGGATACTTTAAATAGAAATCATAAAGAATTAATTTATCAAAAGTCATTTGAAATGCTTTCTTTCCTCTGAATCCAAATAGAAGCGTCAGAACTCTCATGTAACTATTAAGAAATTCGATTCTTTTATCTGTTTCCATTTTGGTTCCTTTCTTTTAAATAGTTAGCTAAACTTTCCTTATAATTTTTCACCCAACCTAATTCACAATTATCTGCAAATTGATGAAGGATTCCTTTTTTTTCAAGAACGCTGATTTCTAGAGATGTTTTTAAAGCAGAGTTATGTAAATCCTCAATTCTTTCATTAACGGAACCAATTAGTTTATTGCCATCTTCCTTTTCTGCAAGTTTAGTGTATTGAGTTAACCACAAATCATGAATATTGATTTTTAAACTTTCAAGTTCTTTCTCATATTTTTTTACACCTTTGCTTTTTACAGTTTTTTCTAAAATCTCAGCATTGAAAAATTGAGTTTCGTAATTTTTGATGTGCTCATTAATTTTTGCAGACCTTAGTTTTAAAATAAATGGACTATCTGTGTAATCAATTTCTGGTGGCTTGCTGAATATTTCTTTAATTGATTTCTCTCTCTCAATCAAAAAATTGTGAATCTCATTAATTTTCTTCTTATCCTCTAACTCAAAAACTTCTTCATCAATCTTATGCTTTCGCATCAGACTTAACAATTCAGTACTGTCTTTTAACCCAATTTTGATATTATATTTCTGTACATTTTTCTTTTTCCAATTCGCCCACCATTTATGCTCCTCAATACCCAGTGCCTTTGGAACACACAAGTACCATTCTTTAAGTTTGTATTCTTTGGACTCAACTGATTTTTTAAAAGATTCCCGTATTTGATTTCGTTGAGATTCACCAATCGAATCAAGAAAGAATTTACATTGATAGACTACAATTGGCTCTGTAAAGTCACCAACAAAAACATCTATCCCCTCGTCTCCTGGATTACATTCAACAGAATAAGAATCTTCAAATTCTTTTTTAAATGTCTTTTCACAAGCTTTTTCAAAGATGTATCTTGCACCATCATTATGCTTTAGAAACAAGTATTTAAAATCTAATTCCATAGGTTTTTATATCGGTTAATTGCGAGCATTGGCAAGAAAACAGCTCTTTTGCAAACTTTGGTTGTGTGTCTGCTTGTGGGGTTTGCAAATGTGCTGTTTTGTGTGTTGGCTCTCATTATTTGGTTTTGTTTTAGTCTAATTTGTCAATCGTTTTTCTGTCTTTTTACACTTGGCGGTAACGGGAGTCCGCGCAATAACAATGTTTGTATGTTTGGTATTGTCTATAGTTCATTATTATGAGGTTTTTAGAGGCCATTAAAGGTAGTTAATATTCTGATGTGTTTTTCGTTTGGTGCAATTTTTATTTGCTTAAGATGGCGCATTTTAGCCCATATTTGGCAAAAAAGTAAAGGACAAGTTTTTCCAGCCTTGCTTTTAATTCATTTAGGTCAAAAATTGACATAAGTCTACGAAGGTTGTAACACATCATCATTAGGTTTACTTCACTAAGTACGTTTTGTTTTCCTTTCATTAAGGTGAAAGTAAATCCCCATTGCCTTTTAAGTGTTCCGAACTGGTGTTCGGTAATTTGCTGGCGCAATTTGTAGTATTCGGGGTTTTGATTTACCCGTTTTTCATTTTCTTCGAGGGCTTCCTGATATATACTTCGTTCAATATATCTTCCTCTTTTGTTCTCGGTACATTTTTCACGTAAGCTACATCCATTGCATGCTTTGGTTTTGTAGTGTTTTACGCGATGCTTACGTTTTTTATATATTGTCCCATTTGTGGTAAGTATGTCTCCTGCGGGGCATGTGTAAGTGCCGTTCTGTTTATCGTACTCAAATATTTGCATATCGAACAGTCCATTGTTCTGAGATGAGTGTGCCTTTGGGGAACTGTAGGTGGTTATCCCGTTTTTTGTACAGGTATCAATATGTAGCCCGGTTGTGTAGCCTTTATCTGTGAGGGTGTCCATTTTTTCAACCCTTAAGAGTGCTTTTGCATCCAATGCCATATCAGCCAGGGCATGTGTGTCGTTAACCCTTCCAGTATCATTATTTACAAATAGTTTATGTTTTCCATCGCATCCTGCTTGTATGTTGTATCCTACGTTAACTACATTTCGGTGCAGTACTACTGATCTGGCATCTGGATCATTGGTGCTAAGTTGTGTTTCACCACTTTGTTGAAGTTCCTTTTCAATTTTCTTGTATTGTTTGCGTCGTTTTTTCTGGGTTTCTATTTTTTGTTCCACTTCTTTGATTTGGCTGTCATCCATTTCTTGGGTATCCAGCTGTTTTTCAAATTCGTCAATTTTAGTATCGACATACTCCATATGTCGATCAATCTTAGCTTGATTAAAGTTGTTTTTCAGGCTGTTTTGAGCTCTTATTTTAAAGGAGTCTATAGCAATAGTTTCACCGCTAATGAGATTCATTTCTTTAAGCATAAGCACAAAGTGCCGGAAAGCTTGCTTGAAAGCCTTGCTGTTGTCTTTGCGGAAGTATGCGATCTTACGTGCCGATGGTCTAAGTCCCCGCAATAGCCATATTACTTCGAGGTTTACCCTGCACGCTTCTTCAAGTTGGTAGCTCGACCGAAGCTTTTTCTTGTACCCGTACATAAATAGTTTGAGCATATCAACTGATCTGTACGGAGGCCTACCTTCAGAATTGAGTACATCTTTGAAACCTAGTTTATGAAGTGGGAGTGCATCCACAAACCAGTCGACAACTCTAGCCCACGAATCGCGAGCTACATTTGCTTCAAAGTCCATCATGATTAGTTGATCCCTTGAGAACCCATTAATAAAGTCCATTGAGATAGATGTTTTGTTTGCTAATAAAGATAACAAACGTATGGTTTACAAGGTGTTGGTAACTGCAGGGCTTATAAACAATTTGTAATTATTTTTTTGGTTTGGAGGTTATTGCGCAGTCTGACGGTTTGTGTATGTGGAGTGCGGGATTAAAAGTGATGAACTTTCAAAACCGCACGGAGCCAATTCGTTTATTCATAATTTCAAATTTTCCGTCAATCGTCAAAGACGAATTGGCGGTGTTGCAACAACGAGCCGAAGCCTAAAAAACCGCTGAAACCCGCATTACATATGACACTTTGTTGGCTGCTGCCTTTTTATATAAATCTTACAAAATGTTCTATTAGAGTTTTTTTATCCATTGACATATTATGTCCATAATAATTATAAATATGTCCTTTGTATCCAAGATATTTCAACAACAACATTGAGATTAATAATCTTAATTTAGATGTCATTAGTATGAATTCTTTTTCTTTATTCTTGTCAATTTCGAAATTTTTAAAAGGTGTTGAACCATGTAGAAATTTGTTTCTGGCTTTTAGTGTTTTTTCATCATGCTCGTTTAATTTAATTCCTAATATTGAAAATGATTTAGTTAATCTATCAACATTAATCGGTTTGTTTATATTGTTGATTTTTTTAGTTAGAATACTTATTGTTTCATCTTCCATAAATGAGCTGTATTCATCAATAACCTCAAGTAATTTTTGTGTTACCTTTTCTGCCAAACGTTCTTCGTTTATTGGTTTCAGTTTCAATTCATTTTCATTGTAAACAATATTTGTTAAAGTCTCGATAGCGACAGAATAGACAGAAGCTCTAAGAACAAGATTCTTGGTGCTTGTCCCTTCAATTAACAATTCAATTATTCTCTTGATTTTTGAATTTTTGTAAATCTTTGAAGCAATATTGTTTAATATTTCTGAGTCCATCCCTGCGCATAGCTTTTTACTATTTTTTTTCTGACCGACATGTTCAAGATACTGGGAGCACCTCATTGAGTCACATAATCTATATTTTTCTATGATGGATTCTCCAACAAAGTGGAATTGTAAAGATTTATATCCTGTCCATTCTTCATCATCTATTTTACTGGAATAAATAAACAAATCATTTCTATACCAATCTCCATTAAAAATAGCAATACAATGCAAAATCACGTCTGCACATTCTTTGAATTCATCAATATCAACCTCTTCCATTGATTCGATAAATAGATAAGCCTTATTTAAATCTTCGTTTTCGTGACAATAACAATCGTATGTATTTCCGTTAATTGAAGTAGCAAAATATCTGAAATGTGTGATTGAACCAATTTTAACAGCTTTGATAGGAAATGCAGAAAAATTAGGCATCTCATCTATTTCAATGCATGCAATATGTTTTAGTTTATTTGTTAATTCTATCTCATCTGCAATTATTGATTTTGTATAAAAGGCAGTAATAAATGGGTCAGTTAATGTTTGAGTTAGCGATTTTATATCTTCAACATTTGCAACTAATTCACGTTCATTTCTTCTGAGTTTTAGTTTTCCATCCAAAAAATTAAAAGGATTATCAAATTCTTCTTTTGACTGTGGAGTAGAAGAAATTATTTGAATTTTAAAATCATTTTTATTGTATCGTAAGATGGCTTTAGCATCTTTTAAGAAACTTTCATTATTTAGAACATGATACGCTGCTTCCTCTTTTAGATTACTACATGCTTTAATTATGTGATGAACATTTTTTTCAATTGCATCTTTCATTGTTCGTAGTTGTTTTTAAGGTTGCAGCTAACGTTTAGTGTAAGTTTTGTAGGGGATTTGCGTGCTATTATCCTTTCCAGCAGGAAAGGGTATTCGGGCGTGAATCTGCTGCCCGCACCCCACCGAGCCCGCTATAAAATTTACACTGTGTTGTGTTGAGTTTTTTATTGCATACTTAGTTTTATTAGTTCATTCTTGAGTTTTCCAGAGCCAGGTCTTTCCGCATTCTCATTAATAATTTCACCGTTCTTATTTACAATCATATACCTAGGAATTCCAACAATATTAAATAAGGACTGTATTAAAATCTTTTGCTGTTTATTTAGTAGAATATTAGTGCCATGTAAATCATATTTTTTTACAGCTTTTTCCCAAGTTGCACTATCTGCAGGCTCGCATAAATACACAAATTCAATGTCATTGTCTTTTAATTCATCGTAAAGTTTAGCTGAGTTTGGAAATTCGTTAATACAAGCTCCACACCATGTTCCCCAAAAATCGATGTATAAAACTTTATTTTCAGTATCAATTTGTTGAAATACTTCACCAATTCCCTCCATCTTTGAAAGCTCGTCAAGTGTTTTAAAATTTGCATTTAATTTATTGTCAATCGAACTTTGCAACTGTTTTTTTAGTGCATTCTCCGCAAAGACCGAATTATACCTTTCAAACAAGGAGTCAACCTTAGCAGGGTAGTTTTCTAAGTTCCAGAAAAGCATCTGTGCCGCATTTATTTGTGTTATTAAGTTGTTTTTTTCGTCTGAAATACTTTTAAAATAAACACCTGCCGCATCAATTGATTTACCTTGTTTAAATAAATCCATTACATCGCGATATTTATTAGTCGAGTTTAACTGATAACCAAAATAATTATTGGCAAAATCGGAGTAGTATTCTGAGCAAAATTTTGCATCATCTTGCATTTTATATTCCGAGAGGAAATCGTAATAATCACTTGGAATATCTTTCATGTTATGAAGACCATATTCAAATAATTCATCAGTACATTTATATAAAAGTTGAGTTCTTATCCAACTTATTGCATCAGAATCGGATTTTATCTGACTTGAATAATTTAATAGCAAGCTATCGCTCTTAGAATAAAAATCAGAAACGTAATTGACTATTTTGGAAGGAGTATATTCATCTTTTTTCCAGAATTGAGCTTGTTGATAGAGTTCTCCATATTTTTTATTTAGCAAGCGTAAGTCAGAATTCGTCTTATTGTTATCTCCCGAAAAGATTACGGAGTCTTTATTTATAATATGAATATGTACTCTATCTCCTGGTTTATTGAGCAATTTAACAAATTGATTATCCAATATTATATTTACGTCATGATAATGATATATTGGAATTGTTTCGCTAAAAGTGCCATCATCTTTAACTTTTATAAGATGAGAACCTGTTTTTAGATATTCAGGTGAAATAACCTGAATTGATTTGCTGTTACAGTTTTCAATCTTACCTGCTATTATCAACTTGTCCTTTTGCGTAGTTTCAACTTTTTTTGAGCAGGATACGACTAGTATCAGAATAAGTACTTTAAATAGTATTTTCATTTTATATTTGGTTTTTAAATTCAACACAACGGTGGTGGTATGAGGTCGTGGCGGTCAGACGAGAGTCTGACCAGTCCGACCGAAACTGAGGTTGGGACGAGATTCGACTTGTCGAATCCGCACAAACCCAGCCATGCCTTATACCACGTGTTAGCCATAGTTTTTTTATTTTTCTTTTAAGATTTCAATCATTTTGTCAATTTCCTCCTCTGTAAAGTCTCCACTTATACTAGCTTTACCTCCAATAATTTCAGAATTCACAGTCGGCATCGAAACAATGTGCTTTGCGATTACAATTGCTATTGGTTTTCCAATATTCTTTTTTGTCAATAAGTAAAACTGTTTTGCTCCGTCTTTTGTAAACACGATACTAATTTCAGGTCGGTCATTATAATTACTATAAGTCTTATTTATTTCCAAAATATCATTTGAAGTCAAGGAGGGTTTATCAGCTAATTGTATTTTTTCATTTGTCGTGGAGTAGGAATAATTAACAGTTTCATAAAAACCATCTTCCTTGTCAACTAGTATTGGCTCAAATTTCTTTTTCGGCAACTCAACTATTTTGTTTATTGCTGATTGGCTAAAATTATTAGTAATTTCATCAATCTCTTTGTCAATATCTTTAAATTCCAATGCAATAATTTTGTAAGTCTCTCCAGATTGAAAAAACTTATCAAAAGCGCTTGTTTGAATAAAGCTATAAATGTCATTTATTTCATTGTCACTGAAAACTTCATCAAAAGCGGAACTTATCTTTTTAACTATTTCGTCATCTGATAATTGTTTCTCTAATTCAACAATCCGAATACTGTCATTTCCTGATGCTTGATATTTTAATGGCTCAATCTGAAATTTATAATTTGTTTTTTGGTTCTCAATCAGATTCAATTTATTAATAATTGCTACGGTCTTTTTTTGCCTGTTTTGTCCGCAACTTGTCAAACTAAATGATAGTAAAATCAATCCGATTGTAAGTATTCTCGTTTTCATAGTAATCATTCTATTTGTCATTGAGAGTCATTTTGTAAAAATTATGGCTAACGTTGGTGTATGTTGCGTACCGGTTTGCGGGCGGTTTCCTGCACTGAAAGGCAGGAAAAAACTGCGTTGAAACCGGGATCCTGGGTTTTGCTCACCCAGGTATGCAATACTACACAGTGTTATGGTTACGTTTTTTAATTTTTTCTTCTCTTCAATTAAAAACGGGTGTTTCGAAAAACAGTCCGCTGCCCCAAACAGACACTTTAAATACAGGGTATTAACTTTATACGGGTATAAGGATTGTTCCCTGTATGCCGGGATTTTTAAGTCTCTAACGGTTTAAAATTTTTCTTCTGTTTGGTTTTTTGTTTAAATTTTAAATTGTTTTTCAAATTCAAAAACTCCTCTAAATCTACTACTTTTTTGAATTTATGTAAAATGTTTTTTTAACCCTTCCATTGAAATTCAATGCGTTCGGGATGCAAAACACTTGACTTTGTCATTTTTTTTCCCGAACTTCCGTTCAGTCGTTGTTGACGTTCGTATACGTCCTGAAGAAAGTCTTCAACGGTGACTACCGTACCAACGACTGGAAGCCAAAATTACCGTTTGGCTTTTTTTAATTTCAATACCTTTCCAAAGAACATTTTATATCTTAATAATCCTGTAATTGTGCCTGTTTTGTAACTCCCTGATTTTCAAAATGAACCATAACGGTTAGTGCAAGATGCGGAGCGGATTTCGGGGAGCGTTCCTGTCCGTGAGGACATGAACGGTGAAACGTGAATCCGCCGAACGCAAACCACTGCCGCCGCTATGCAATTTGCACTGTGTTATAACACGTTTTTATTTTTTTTCTTTATTAAAATCCCTGATTTTGTCCGAGGGTGAAATGTCAAGTTTTTTAGGGTGTTAAAAAAGCTTGGTGTTAATCTTACCGACTTAAAAACCAGTCAACTTGTTTCTTTAATTAATGAGCTACAATTTATTAAACTTTTTCCAAATTTTCGTTAAGCTGGATTAATTTCTCCATGTTTTAAAATTAAAAACCACATTCGTTCATTTATTAAACCCAGTTAAAAATGGGGTAGTGCTTCAAAAAAGATACTGGCGAAAAATCATCAACAAAATCCGGAGGATTTTTTATTAGGTGCACAAAACTTCAAACGGGCAGTCCTTTTGAATTATACGTTTTACCTTTTAAAATTTTTCAACCACTAAACTTAAATTTTCATGGACAAGTTAAAATTGGCTGTGGTTTTCATTTTAACTTGCTCCATAAAACACCAACAAAACCCAAGGGGTTTTACATTCTTCTTTTTCAATTAATAAAAGAAATGCCCTTAAATTACATTTGATTTTATACTAAGTTACGCCCTGTAAATATTTGTTTTTAAATGTGTTATAACGTTGGTGTAAGTTTTGAAGCGGTTTGCGTGTGATTCTCTGTCCGCATACGGACGAGAGAATGAGCGGCTTACCGCTGCTTGCATACCACTGCGCCCGCTTTTAAATTTACACATTGTTAACACCAGTTTTTTATTTTTTTTCAAATACAAAATCATATTTCGCAAGTCTAAGAATTGCAACAAAAAGTAAGTTCATTTCTTCGATTGTATAATCATTGTAATTTAGGAATGAATGAGCAACCTTATTTCTAAGATTGTAGCCACCCTTTTCAACTAATAGATATTTAAAGAAAAATAAATCACTAGGATTAAGTAATTCTTTAAGTTTAGGTTCTCTTAAAAGTGCATTTATATCTTTCTCTCTTGATATTTCCTCACCATGTTCATCTTTGGTTATAAAAAAAGTTGTGATTTTGTTAAGCTCACAAAGGTCTCTAAATAACCCTTCAAATTTTAAGGCTAAACTATCTGTACATAATACTAAATTAGGATAGACATTTCTTTGAATTAGATTTATTTTTATTTGATTAAAATATTCATTAATTGAAGGTAATAGATTATTGAGCCAGTTATATTCAAATCTTTCTCCAAATGCTTGCTTAGTCAGATTCTTACCAAACCAAGATTTTTCTTTTAAGTAAAGTATTAAATCTACAAGAGTGAAAGAATCATTTTTTATGATTTCCTTAATTAGCTCTTGGATAACAAAGTTTTTTAGAAGCTTAAAGTCATAATCATACGTTTTTAAGTACTTGTAATATTTAATTTCTTCATCTGTTTTGAACGATTGTGATACATTCCCATTTCTGTCAAATAGTATGGCAGGAACAATATCTAAAAAACTTGTTTTCTGTATTTTGACTTCCTCTTCAATTTTTTCAATTTGCGGAATGATTTCAACAGAATTAATTAAATATTGAATAATCTTGTTGGGAGGTAAAGCAACTAATTTGCTTGCTAAATCCTTGCTGTAATTAATAACGGTCTCCATATTAATCTCAGTTGATATATCAGAAAATACATTACTCTTTTTCTTCATTTCAGTAATTGCCTTTTCTATCTCAACTATCTTATTGTCTTCCTTGATTTCTTTATAGATTAATAACGACTTGTGGTAATTTTCGTATGAAATTAAATCATTACTGTTATTATTATTTGCAAGTTGTTCGTATGTTTCGGCTAATTGCTTTTTATTTGATTTGCAATTTTCTTGTCTTTTTTCCTTGATGTTAATCAATAGTTTAAGTGAGTCTAAGGTTTTATAAAAGTCATTTCCTTTTAAACTTAAATCACATAATTGTTCCAGTTTGATTATGTTTGCTTCAAAATCTGATGTTTTAAAAATCTTTTTTTTGTCAATCATGAAACTTGACAAATTTTTTAAAATGAAATGTGATTCTTGAATCCCTAAATCCAGTTGTTTTATAAATTTTATAATCAGGTCTTTTACATCTGCTATTTGCTGATTTGATTCTGTCGCAACGATAAACAGATTTTTAATCGTTTTTACTGTTTCATACCAACTTAAAAAATTTTCTTTTTCGTTTACTCGTAGAATCTCAAAATAACTATCAATTGATGATGTCGCAAAAAGCTGGTTCTTTTTCGGAGAAAGCCAGAGTAGATGATAATAATGAGCTTTAATCTGATTGGAATTTGTTTTTTCGCTTCTGGATATTAAGTATATCAGTCCGTCATTTCCTATATCATTGAAGTTTGGGTATTCATAAATATTACTTGATTTATCAGTACTTGAAAACATTGGTATTATTTTACCATCTGCAATGTCAAAGTTGAAAAAATCTATTTCCCATTTACATTTTTGAATAAGCAGATTATCATCTATGAGACCCGAATTAATTACTTTTTCAAATTGCTTGGAAATATTGGAAATGTAATTTGAATAGTATCCTTTCTGGTCTATCGAATTAATTATTTTCTGATACTCATTCATGCATTTTTAGTTTTGTTACGGAGCACTATTTAAATTGGTGTTAACGGTTTGTGTATGTGTAGTGCGGGATTAAAAGTACAAAACTTTCAATTACGCACGGAGCCAATTCGTTTATTCAATATTTCATGTTTTCCGTCAAGTCGTCAAAGACGAATTGGCGGTGTTGCCACAACGAGCTGCAACCCCAAAAACCGCTGAAACCCGCATTACATATGACACTTTGTTAACGCCTGTATTTTAATTTTCAATCTTAACACACCTAACACTATTTCCATAAGAATAATATTCACTACTAATTCTTGCCCTTTCTTGATGTCCCCAAATATGAACATAGACCGCATTATTGTTATCGTCCAATGGAGTTCCCCAAAATGCACATGAGCCTCCTAATTGACCAAAGTTATAGGTGTATGGATGACCTGAATATCCAAATTGTGCGTAACCTCCTGGTAGCGCTGCAAAACCAATGGAATCAAGTCCAGGAATAGAATGAAATTCATCATAATTTCCATAGCCCAAACCATTAAAGTAATATTTGAATGTGCTTTTCCAATGTTGAAATCCCTCTTCTCTTAACATCTTTCCTGCAATATTCTCTCCTCCAACAACATCAACCAATCCCTGCCATTCTTCCTTGGTCGGTAATCTCCACCCCTCAGGACAATTTTTATTAGCTGAATTCCAATTGTATAAACATCCATAAGTCTTATAATTATCTAAATTTTTAGCCACTTCTACATCATAGCCCTCATATCCATAAACATAGACCGTTGAATCTAATTTTGGAAGGTAAGCCAGATTCTCTGCCATCCATGTTGTAGAGTTAACTTTTACCCATTTGTAAGTTTTATTGTCTCTTGTATCAGTAAAAGTTCCATGAGAAATAACTGGTTCCTCAATAATATCTTCAATAGACTCATCACATCCGATGCTAAATGTCAGAATACCAAGCACCAATGCTATTAAAGTCTTAGGGATAGAAGGTTTTAATATTGTCATAATTATAAGTTTATATCATTTGAAATTTAATGTCACTTTTCTTTTTGGCTTTCAATATTTCCAGAATTACTTCTTCTCTCCAAACAACTCCGAGTTGAGCTTTATATTCATCATCTGCACCTATTCTTCCTGAATAAATTCCAATAAAGTTATGTATCGTTCCAAGTATTTCTTTTCCTGTTTTTTGTTTTCCATCGTAACCATGAATTCCAGTACGCTTCATTATTACAGGCGAACCAGACATGCCCGAACGTGTTGCTGTATCAATAAACATTTTGGGTAATCCATCTATTGGAACTACTGGTTCAGATGCAATTGTTCCCCTTTTCCAAATTGGTAATTCAAGTTGTCCAGTAATATTAAACGGATAGCCCAGAATGAAAACATCATCGGCAATTTCGGGTGGATATTCTGTATCAAAATTGAATTTATTTATTGGGAAAAACTTGATGTTTTTTGGAATTCTTTCACAATTTTCAATGGGTATTGCAACTACATCAATTAAATATCCTTTCTCAGGATGAATAAACCAAGTTGGTTTTTTAAATTCTTCGTCTTCATATAAGTCAATTACAAAAGGTTCTGTGATTCCAATTAAATCAGGATTTGCAGGATTTATAAACCTTGTCTTAGTGCTTATTAAAGATGGGAAGGCAGCAGAATTTATTATTCGTTTTGTTTGCTGTGGGTTTAATCTTGTCACATTGTGCCCATTAGTTATTAGGTATAAATAATCTTCGTATTCGTAGATAAAACCAGTTCCTGTTGACATGGTATTCTCTGTTCCAAATGCAAGCATCCTCAAATAATGAGTAGCAAATGTTGGACTTCCTAATTTTAACTTTGGTATCATGCTTCAGTTTAATATTGGCGTTAACGGTTAGTGCAAGATGCGGAGCGGATTTCGGGGAGCGTTCCTGTCCGCGAGGACATGAACAGTGAAGCGAGAATCCGCCGAACGCATATCACTGTTGCCGCTATGCAATTTGCACTGTGTTATAACACGTTTTTTCTTTTTTTATTAAAATTCCTGATTTTGTCCGAGGGTGAAATGTCAAGTTTTTTAGGGTGTTAAAAAAGCTTGGTGTTAATCTTACCGACTTAAAAATCAGTCAACTGGTTATCATTATTTATTGAGCTACAATTTATTAAACTTTTTCCAAATTTTCGTTAAGCTGGATTAATTTCTCCATTTTTTTAAAATTAAAAACCACATTCGTTCATTTATTAAACCCAGTTAAAAATGGGGTAGTGCTTCAAAAAAGATACTGGCGAAAAATCATCAACAAAATCCGGAGGATTTTTTATTAGGTGCACAAAACTTCAAACGGGCAGTCCTTTTGAATTATACGTTTTACCTTTTAAAATTTTTCAACCACTAAACTTAAATTTTCATGGACAAGTTAAAATTGGCTGTGGTTTTCATTTTAACTTGCTCCATAAAACACCAACAAAACCCAAGGGGTTTTACATTCTTCTTTTTCAATTAATAAAAGAAATGCCCTTAAATTACATTTGATTTTATACTAAGTTACGCCCTGTAAATATTTGTTTTTAAATGTGTTATAACGGTCACTTGTAAGTTGTCGTTGCGGATTTCGAAGAGCGTTCCTGTCCGGAGGACACGGAACTGCGAAACGAGAATCCAGTGTACGACACACCACGAACCCCGCAATGCAATTTACAATTTGTTAGGGCACGTACATATTAATTCTCAATCATTATACACATGTATCAAGTTTATCATTGTAATATCTATCCCAAGATAACTTTGATTTATTTTTCGCCCAATTTTCCAGTCCCATTTTTTTAATCATACACAAATTATACACTTTTAGATTATGTGGAAATTTATCCGCTCCATGAGCTAATGGATGAAGTAAATCACATGGAAAATCAGAGCACTCGCTGCAAAATTCAACATTATGAGCCTTTACACAATCATAAATTTTACAGTTTCCACTAAATCCATAATTTTTTAAAATCTGACAATTTCCTTCAATTTCCCTACAACCTTTACAAACAACTTTTTCAGGCTCTAATCCCATTTTTTCTGCAAGTCCAATCTTGTATTTTTCATTATTAGATGCCAGATAGAAATAACAATTGAAACAATCTCTGCCACAAGGGGCTGTTAATTTTTTGTAATCCATTTTTTCTCCATTTTAATTAAACATACATCTGTTTAGTGGAGAAAATCATTATCCTGTGACAACTTCATCGATAATTTTTTTCCAATAATTCTTTCTTGGTAATTCTCTATCAAATTTTTTAAATATGTCTATCAATCCTGCGGCTTTTGAAAGTTTGCCATACTCTTTGTCAAGCTCAACAGACTTTACATGTTTACTAATCCTACACCTGCAATTTCCTTGAGGACTAAGCAATACGCAATCCTTTTGCATGAAACTTTTTACTTTTTCTCTCGAACGAAATGCAATTTGTCTCACATTCTCCTCTTTTAAATCCATAATTTGGGCTATTTCAGAATCATTTATTTCTGCAATATCCCGAAAAAGAAAAATCAATCTTGCATCATTTGTTAAACAATGACAGAATGCTGTTAAACAATAATCACATTGTTCTTTTACCCATTCCTTTTTGTCTTGTTCCTCTCCAGAATAACTGATGTTTTCCAAATCAAAATGTGTATCTAAATCCGCTGATTTTAAAATCCGTTCATTTTGAGCGTACTTTAGAATCGTCCTTTTGGCAATTGAATAAATCCATGTAGATATATTGGATTCAGAACGGAAATTGTCAAGGCTATTTAAAATCTCATACCATACTTCTTGGGTAGCTTCTTTTGCCAATTCTTTATTCCAAATCATTCGATGAGATAATCTTGAAATCTTTTCCCCGAATTGTTCTATAAGTTGCTCGTTATCTATTTTCAATTCTCTCATTTTGTACTGTTGTGCAGTTGGCGGGTATGTGCCCTAACGGTGGCGGTATGGTTAGTAAGGGATTGCGGGCTTTTTACCTATCAAGGTACAATAATAGTTGAAGCGGGCTACTACGCCCCAAAAACCATTGAAACCCTTATTAACTATACCGCGTGTTGTATGCTGGTGTTTATTATTCAAAGTCAAACCGTTACAAGTTTTAACAAATTTAACAGTTTTCTTTTCAATCTGCACAAACCTTGATACGGAGCACAAATTTATTTTGTTTTTGTGGGTGGGTAAACCCCAAACCGCCCTTAAAGGCGGTACTTAGGGTTGGCTTTGTTAGCTCTTTGGCAAGCTTTGGTTTGAGCTTGGCTTGTGAGGCTTGCCAATGTGCTAACAAATAGGGGCGTTTTTTCTTTAATTACTCATACCTCAATGCCTCCACCGGATTACTCGTCGCTGCCCGCCAGCTTTGCCAACTAACTGTCAACATTGCAATTCCAAGCGCCAATAGTCCGGCAAAGGCAAAAATCCACCAGCTTAATTCAGTTTTATAGGCAAAACTCTCAAGCCATTTGTTCATGACGTAATATGCAACAGGCGTAGCAATTACAAAAGCGATTACAACCCATTTTACAAAATCTTTATTGAGCATGGAAAGTATTTCAGAAACTTTTGCTCCGTTTACTTTTCGGATACCAATTTCTTTTTTGCGTTTGTCCGCAAATGATAAAGCAAGGCCATAAAGTCCAAGGCAGGCAATCAATATGCCCATAAAACTAAAATAGCCAACTATTAATTTAACTTTTCTATCTGCTGCATAAAGTTGATCATAGGTTTGATCAAGGAAATGAGCTTCGAATGGAGCATCATTTACCAATTTTTTCCATGTTCCTTCAATAAACGAGATGGTTTCATGAGGTTTTGTTTCACTGAGTTTTATTAGCATCACTCCGGTCATGCCGGCTTCTTCCTGGACATTCTGCATGACCTGATAGATTTGTGGATTTGGCTTTTCATGTAATGATTTAAAATTTGTGTTTTTGATAACACCGACGATTGTTCCTGATTTGTTCCAACTGGCAAATTGCTTTCCAACAGGCGATTTTATTCCTGTTTCCTTCACAGCTTCTTCGTTTAGAATAAATGCATGGGAGGCATCGCCGGGATAGTCTTTCGAAAAACTTCTGCCTGCAACAAACTCAATATTAAGTCCCTCAAAATAATCGTAATCAACACTGGTTAACTCCATCATTACTTGTTGGTCTGTTTTTTTATCGTCCCAGAAAAAATCAACAAGGTTTCGGAGTGTTGTGGTTGGTATACAATCTTTTGCAGTAACAGTTAAAATATTGGGATTTTTCAGGAGTTCTTCTTTCATTGTTTGATACCGGGTTCCGGCATTACCCATGATAGGGATATATACGATATCCTCTTTTTGAAAACCTAATTTTTTATTCTGAATAAATTGCAACTGCTTATTTATTATGAATGTCCCGGAGATAAGAATAATTGAAATTATAAATTGAAAAATGACCAGGTATGACCTTACTCTGCTGGCTTTTAAAGTTCCATAAACCTGGTTCTTAAAAGATTTAAGTGGGGGCAAGGAAGTTAGTCTGAATGCCGGATAAATTCCCCCTAAAAGGGTTGTCAGCAATAAAATACCAATGTAAAGCAAGATGTTCTTTTTATAATCTAATACAAGCGATTTCCCACTAATCTGATTAAACCAGGGCAACAAAACATTCACAGCGATTATTGCAAAAAGGAGGGCAATGAAACTTAGCAGGAAAAATTCCATCAGAAATTGCTTTTTAAGCTGAACCGGGGATGAACCCAATATTTTTTTCATTCCTATTTCCCGTGTTCTTCCACCCGATTGTGAAACAGATAAATTCATAAAATTGATACAGGCAAGAAGAAGAATAAAAAAAGCAATACACAAGAAAATGTAAACCGTATTCCGGTATTCAACAACGGTAAAATTGCCTAAAAAATGACTATTTGATACATCGGCACTTAAGTGGCATTTTAACAGGGGCTGGAGTTCAAATCTTTTCCAAAACGCAAGTATCTGCTGAGGCAGTTTAGCCTTTGCAATTTGATTGATTTTAAGAGATGTTGAAGTAATGTCAGCTCCAGAAGCCACCTTTAGATAAGTTGTATAGTTAAATGCGCCCCAATTGTTTACATCGTCCGATGCAATAGCTTCCAGAAGGCTGAAAGGTACTACAAAATCAAATTTCAGATGAGAATTTTCTGGTATGTCCTTAATAACTCCGGTTATTACCGAAGCGCTTTCCCCGTCAATATTGATGTTTTGGTTAATTGGGTCACTCTTGCCAAAATACTTTTTAGCAAGAGTCTCTGTAATAATTACATTGTTTGGTGCCGAAAACGCAGTTTCCAGATTTCCTGCAACGAAAGGATAATTAAATATTGAAAAGAACTGAGGATCAACAACAATTCCATTGCCTTCCTGAAAAATGTTCTGATCATGCTTAAAAATGACGACCGGGAGTTTGAAGATTCGTGTATAGCTTTCAATTTCAGGAATGTTGGCAGATAATTCGGGTGCAAACAACGCTGGTGTCCGTGAGTTTATACCATCATTGTCGTATTGAACGACTCTGTATATTTGATCGGCATCTTCGTTAAACCTGTCAAAGTTTAATTCATCCTGTACCCATAACAGAATAAAAATGGTGCAGATAATCCCGAGGGAAAGTCCGAAAACATTGATAAAAGAAAAAGTCCTATTCTTAAAAAGGTTTCGAATGGCAATTTTTAGGTTATTTTTAAACATAAGATTAAGTTTTTGATTTAATTAAAATGTTTTAACAGGATTTTCTTTAGTTGTATTCTGCACTTTGTCATTTAAAATATATTTCTTGTATTTTAAATGATTTAAATATGACCCAAATAAAATGCCAATTTCATAACTTGAACATTATCAGTGTTTTTTCTATTTGTCCAATAGAAACTTTGTAAAATTATTTTACACTAAGTGTTAAATAATTAGATAGTACCAACTTGTAATTAACCTCTCTAAAGCAGAGTATTTTATGTCAAAAGATTGAATATTAACAAAATGGTGTGTCGGCTAAAAAAACAACTCTTTTGCAAGCATGGATTGTAGGGCAGGTTTGCAGCTGCTTGCAAATGTGTTGTTTTGTGCGGTGGGGTTTCTTTGTCTTTGCGCGGGGAAGAAAAACAAAATAAATTCCCTTCAAATTGTATCATCCTATCAATAGGTCTCCAATCCAGTCAATATTTTTTAATTGTTTCAATATTTCTATGTCGTGTCAATGTGTTGAGTTTAGATTTTTTACACTTGCATACAACGGTTAGTGCAAGATGCGGAGCGGATTTCGGGGAGCGTTCCTGTCCGCGAGGACATGAACAGTGAAGCGAGAATCCGCCGAACGCATACCACTGTTGCCGCTATGCAATTTGCACTGTGTTATAACACGTTTTTTCTTTTTTTATTATAATCGTTAAAACCACCTCCTTCGGGGGTGGTCATGTTTAATTGGCTAAGCCTAAAAATTATTTAACTTCGTTACATGAGTAATTTTAAGAAATTGAATCATGTAATTTATAGGTGTACTTACCATGTTGTATGGACACCCAAGTATCGATTTCGCGTTCTTGAAGGTCTTGTCAAGGAACTGCTTCAGCATGACATCCCGATGTTGTTGGAATGGAAATCCTGTGAAATGATGGAGATGAATATTCAAAAAGATCATATTCATCTGATTGTCAGTGTTCCACCCAAGATTTCAATATCGCAACTAATGGGGATATTGAAAGGCAAAACCGCCATTAAGATTTTCAAAAGTTATCCTCAATTGCGAACAAAACCATATTGGGGCAATCACTTTTGGTCCAAAGGATATTGTGTTGACACAATCGGTCTTGACGAAGATAAGATCAAGAAATACGTGAAATATCAAGAAGATCAAGAACGTCTCGAAGAGCAACATCGGCTCAACTTTGGCCCCTTATAGGGGCTTTCTTATAAGTCCACCTTCTTTGAGGGTGGATTCTTTAATAAAATTCCTGATTTTGTCCGAGGGTGAAATGTCAAGTTTTTTAGGGTGTTAAAAAAGCTTGGTGTTAATCTTACCGACTTAAAAATCAGTCAACTGGTTATCATTATTTATTGAGCTACAATTTATTAAACTTTTTCCAAATTTTCGTTAAGCTGGATTAATTTCTCCATTTTTTTAAAATTAAAAACCACATTCGTTCATTTATTAAACCCAGTTAAAAATGGGGTAGTGCTTCAAAAAAGATACTGGCGAAAAATCATCAACAAAATCCGGAGGATTTTTTATTAGGTGCACAAAACTTCAAACGGGCAGTCCTTTTGAATTATACGTTTTACCTTTTAAAATTTTTCAACCACTAAACTTAAATTTTCATGGACAAGTTAAAATTGGCTGTGGTTTTCATTTTAACTTGCTCCATAAAACACCAACAAAACCCAAGGGGTTTTACATTCTTCTTTTTCAATTAATAAAAGAAATGCCCTTAAATTACATTTGATTTTATACTAAGTTACGCCCTGTAAATATTTGTTTTAAAATGTGTTATAACGGTAAATTGTATGAGTAGTGGCAGATTGCGTGGTAGTTTCCTGTCAAACCATTACGCAGTTTGAGCGGGCTACAAACCTTGATATTTGCCATATTGCCTGCCATTACTTATACAAAATGTTGGGCATAGTTGTTTTGATTTTCAGCAACGTCCAAAAGTTTCTCTAATGAATCTGTTATTATAGAAATATCATTATCATCTATAAATTCAACAGGTTTATTGTATATTTCCATTAAAAGAGAAGTCTGATTTGAACCTATAATTTTATCAATCTTAGTTAGTGCAGTATTATAATCTGAAATATATTCACCGTTACTAACTGTTTTATTATCTTTTGCATTACAAAAGTTAATAGTACACCACTTAAGGGCATACTTAGCATACATAGATTTTTCCATGTTTTGTAATGACTTTTCATATTCTTTTTTATTAATTTCTTTTTTGGTCAAGTCCCATTCCTTATAAAGTATAGATTTGTTTTCTTTTAAAATAAGAATAGAGTTTTTTAATCCATAAACACCATTTAACAAATCAGTCAATATGAAGTTGTCATATTCAAAGAAATCATTTAGTTCTCGATTTTTACTCTTATTATTTGAATTTACCCATGTGAAAGTAGTATTGAAAGCCATCCTATCAATTGTTATATATTTATCCCATTTTTCAAAGTGCCTTGAATCAGCTATTAATAAGTGAACCGGCATATTTATTTTTGAATTAATAATAGAAGCGGATTTGATAGGTGTTGAAATTTTATGAGTAAAGAAATTAATAACATTATCAATTGAAAATCTACGACAAACATCATCTGCAATATTGAAAATTGATTCGATCGTATCTTTGCAATTTCCATTTTCTAAAATGATGAGCAAGTCCAAATCATTACAATTTTCAACCTTAAAATCTATTTCACCTAATTTAGTTTCTTTCTCTATCTCACGTGCAACACTTCCAACTAAGCCAAGATATTTAATATTGTTTTTTAGGTTGTTAAACGAATACAATTCTTTTGCAAGGGAATAAACAACTGAATATAGGTAGGATAATCCATCCTTAAACCAAAAATTAGTTTTAATTTCTTCAATATCCATTGATATAATATTTCCATAGAATTCTTGATACTTTTTGGTCAGTGCAGAATCATTTAGTTCTATTCCAGTTGTTGTAGTTTCATTATGTCTGTGGACTAATTTTTTGGGATATTTTATCCTGTCTGTTTTTAATCTTTTGGGGAAAGATATTAAGCATTTTTTATCAACAATTGTAATATTGGGTATGAAGTAATTATCATGCTGTATATTATTTGAGCACAAGAAATAGTTTGTTAGATTATCACCGTACTTCTGCTCAAAAAAATTGATACCTGTAGATAGTTCTTTTGAATGATAAGCGAAATTTATATCCCAAGGATCAAAAATTACAAATATTCGATTTACCATTGGTCGCAACTTTTCATCTTCAATTTTTTTAATAACGCAATCTATTAAATCATCGTTGCTACTAGCTATTAAATTATTCTTTACATAGGTCTGAACTATCTTAGAATTTTTTTTGCTTGATTTTAGTAAATCTTCAACTCGTAACCTGATTTCTTGAATATTTCTGAATTCTTTTGATTTTACTTTAGGTTTGACAAAAGCTAAGATAATAATCAACAAAGTGTTAATGCTACTTAACCAAATAATTAGAGTATTGTCAGAATCTACTTCAAAACTTAATTTCGAGAGTAGAAATGCTAATGTGGCAACAAAAACTAGTATAATAAAAGTCTTTGTATACTCTTGAATTTTATCTAAGTAGGGGACTAAAGCTTTGAGTATTTTTTCCATATTATTTTAAGTTATATGCCACAAAAATTGCATTAGATTTTGTCTTTTGTATAGTTGTGTAAAATCCAATAGAAACTCTGCTAGTAGAATGAATATTCTTTCTGTTTGGTCTTATCGAATAAAATTGATCTATTAACTGCATTTCTATTTCCGTTAGATTTTTATTTTTTGAAATCCGATTAATATATCTATCGAACAACTTTGGTAGGAAGCTATCTTCTTCACACCATAAAGACAAATACTTGTAATCTTCAGATTTTAATTGGTTAATTGATTGAATCAACAAATTGATAAATACACCATGATTACGATATGGTTTTAATACTCCAATTATCGAACAGTAAATATGATCTTGGGTAACCTTTTCATAAACGATTGTGCCAACTATCTTTTTCTCATTAAATGTAGTAAAAGCAATGATATTACTTTGTGTTCTTTTTTTGCAGAATTCGACAAAAGTAGTTGGACAGCTATTATATTTTGTGCTAAACAATTCTTTTTCAAACTCGAATAATTTTTTGTAAAGCTTGTCATCTATTTGGGAATAGTATTTAATCTTAAAATCATCCATTGTTATAAATAGTTACAAGATTACATTCATCAAAACAGTCCGAATAATTTAATGATTTTACAATATCAATTAAATCTCTATAGTTATTCTTTTCTCGAATAGCAATAATATTACGTCTTCCTTTAAGTTCCCAGTCTTTACTTATGTTTAGAATTTTGTCTGCTAGTAATTTGCAATTAAAGTTTGTCCAATTTTTAATAAGTGGATTAACGCCAACAAATATTTGACAAGAGGAATTTTCAATATTATCAATTACTCTCATTACAATTATTTGTTTGTTGAGTACCTTATAATAAGCTCTTGGAATTAATCTTTTATCATTAGAGTTGCTGATAATGAGTCCAAATTCTGAGCTGATTTTTTGAGTATTATTTACTATATAACTAGCCATATCATTGATATAACCTACGTCATCAAATGCTAAAACATCTTCGTGTAAAGAATTTGATATTATCATCTTAGCTATTTTAAATGAATACTTTTCAAAAAAACTACTTGAAATATCTAAGTCTGATTTTGTTAGCTTT
The DNA here is from genome assembly GCA_963678235.1 of Prolixibacteraceae bacterium. Lineage (GTDB taxonomy): Bacteria > Bacteroidota > Bacteroidia > Bacteroidales > Prolixibacteraceae > JABMQB01. The sequence goes on from OY782766.1 coordinate 690,002, forward strand.
TTTCCCCTATCTTCACCAATCTCAATTTCCATTTTGTATCTTAAAAATGTTTCCAATTTGTGACCTAATAGGTTTATATTATCTGGAAATTTGTCGAAAGAAGAATTATAGTCACAATAAAATGAGGCGGAATAGAGTATTTTGCCTAAATCACTATTGCGAAAATCTATTAAATTAATATTATTATCTAGTGTCGCTTTAATAACTCCTGCTGAAATTATCGCATCGGGATCTAAGTATGAACTGATAATCCTTTTATTAGATAAAATGATTTGGTTAAATCTACCATCGTCATAGGTTTTATATAGTGTGTCTAAATTTACCCAATCCAGAGTTATATGATGATCAATCCTATCATAATCCTTTAGGTCATTTCTCTTCCATTTTGCAGAATCTATTATTAATGATTCTTTTGGAATTTGCTCAATATCTTTTATTATAAAACATTCCATCATTCTTGGATTCAATTATGCCCAACGGTTAGTGCAAGATGCGGAGCGGATTTCGGGGAGCGTTCCTGTCCGCGAGGACATGAACAGTGAAGCGAGAATCCGCCGAACGCATATCACTGTTGCCGCTATGCAATTTGCACTGTGTTATAACACGTTTTTTCTTTTTTTATTAAAATTCCTGATTTTGTCCGAGGGTGAAATGTCAAGTTTTTTAGGGTGTTAAAAAAGCTTGGTGTTAATCTTACCGACTTAAAAATCAGTCAACTGGTTATCATTATTTATTGAGCTACAATTTATTAAACTTTTTCCAAATTTTCGTTAAGCTGGATTAATTTCTCCATTTTTTTAAAATTAAAAACCACATTCGTTCATTTATTAAACCCAGTTAAAAATGGGGTAGTGCTTCAAAAAAGATACTGGCGAAAAATCATCAACAAAATCCGGAGGATTTTTTATTAGGTGCACAAAACTTCAAACGGGCAGTCCTTTTGAATTATACGTTTTACCTTTTAAAATTTTTCAACCACTAAACTTAAATTTTCATGGACAAGTTAAAATTGGCTGTGGTTTTCATTTTAACTTGCTCCATAAAACACCAACAAAACCCAAGGGGTTTTACATTCTTCTTTTTCAATTAATAAAAGAAATGCCCTTAAATTACATTTGATTTTATACTAAGTTACGCCCTGTAAATATTTGTTTTTAAATGTGTTATAACGGTGGTGCTAAGTTTAGTTGCCGATTACGTGCTTTTAAATTTTCAAACTGTTACAAATTTTATGCGAGCTACAAACGTTGAATTTACCACCGCCCCGGCAATTAAATTTAACACGTGTTATACACTGGGCTTTATCATTTATTAATTTATTTTCAAAAAACGCGAAATCATTATTTCAGAGAAAATCAAATAATTATTTTCTAATGTTTCAGAATATTTTGAAATCAGATTCATGTCAACTGAAGCTAAATTTTCATTCACATCTAAGTTATTAATTAAATTAATCGATTGAGAAATGCAATTTTCAATTTCAGAGAAATCGTCTTCAATTATAAAAGTTAATGAGTTGATAACATCAATTCCTGATTTATTCACTTTAATAAGATTTTTAAAATATTTAATAGCTTTATTTTGATAATCAATAAAGATTTCATTTCCTATATTATCAAGATTATTAAACTCAAATTGTAGCTCATTGATCTGAGTGAGAATATATTTAAACGAAGTAATAAGTTCCATTAAATGTTCATAATATCTTATTTCTGCAATTTGTTCATTCCATGGAATTAATCCTTCACTCTCCAATAATTCTTTTTTAATATCTGTTGGGAAGTCAAATATTTCAAATATGTTATTGATTTCTTCACCAGAATTCAAAATCTCATTTATTTTATCAATTCGAAATATTGGCAATTCCCAATATTTATTATTGATTGGATTACCTTTAAATAAAGGAATAATGGATATTCTTTCAAAACTTAATTTTGTAATTAGATTTTTAATTGAAGTATGTTTCATTGATGAGAAAACATTAATAATAAGCTCAAAACAAGCTCCCAAAGATTCAATATATTCAGCACTTGTTGAGTTTATTTGAATAATGAGTCTTTTTTCATTTAACTCAGTATTGATATTATGAATATATCCAGTTTCTTTTTGAAGCCTAATAAATTCTTTAAGTATCTTTTGCAAAAGCTGATTCTTTGTTAATTCAAAGTTCAGATTTGCCATTCTAGCAACTGATTTATTTAATCTATACGGAGAATATAAAAATGTTTTCCAAATTGACATTAATTCAAGAAGGACATTTGTTTCAATTTTAGATAAGCTTTTTGTTTCATATGTATTTACAAATTTTTTAAAATGACGATCGAATTCTTTATGAAAAATCGTAAGGTTATACAGTGATTCAAATAAATTTATCTCAGAAACATTTTTCAAATTATCATCCTCAATTTCAAAATTAGGGTCATTTAAACTTTTTATTTTATTAGCAATTTCAGAAAAGCTTTGGTTTGTAAAATTTTGTGAACTACTGTAGTAATTTTGTTTTGATATTTTGAAATTCTCAAATTTATGCAAAACATAATTTTGATATGGGTTTTGTTTTTCTGTTATATCATAATTAACTCCTTCCGACTGGTATCCCCATTTGTCAATTATACATTTAGGGTATGAATAATTTTCTTCCGAAATCTTTGATTTTATTTCTTTTTCATTATCGACAAGGAAGTTAATCCCCTTGTCGTTATCCTTGAAATATAAGACTAATCCCTTTTTTAATAAATTTATTGCGTGAATTTGTTTTTTCCTTCGCTCAACTATTTTTTCTACATATTCTTTCCAATTATCTAATCTTAATGTGAAATTATATAGATTGATTATTAAAGCGTTTAATTCAGTTAAGTTCTTTATAGGTAAATTTTCAATTGACATACATTTATGTGTGTCATCGGGCATATTTAATTTAAAAATATTATACCCATAGCCATTAATTTCAAATTCTTGTTTGTCCGGAAATGCCTTTCGTAAAATATATTGAATCTCTAGAGTTTTTTCATGAAATGGATTTTTAGATATTTTTTCTCCAATTTCTTCAATCCCATCTACTAAATTGAAAAAATATTTGGTTGTTACCTTGTCATCTGTAACTTTAAGAATGGCAATATTATATTTAGTTCTAACTTTTTTGAGAAAGATTGTTTCTAACAATAATATCTTGTTCTTCTCAATTAGTTTTGAAACTTTAAGCCCTAATAAAACAGTAGACATGCAATTAATACAAGCAGTGTTTTCAAAATATCTCTTTAAATTATCAAAATTGACTTCAACATTAATATCAGGTGTAATCTGACATAACCAAAATAAAAATTCACCAAAGGAATCCCATTCATTGTCATTCTCTGCATCTGCTGAAAAATGTATTTTATTACTTATCCATTTTTTACTATAGTTATAAATATTTTCCTGAGTAGTGAGTTTTTCATTTATTGTGTCATATGATTTAATAATATTGTTTTGGGTTTCTTCATCTTTATGAAAGATTTTAATTACATCCAATAATCCTTCATGTTTTTTTAGCCCACTGAAATCTATTTTCAAAAATATAAACCAACTATCTTTGAATAGCTCATACATTTCATTAAAAACACTTAGATTTTCTGTGAAAACATAATCAAATGCTCCCTTCCAGATAAGTCCTTTAAAAACATTATTATAACCTGACCATGTTTTGAAATTTACTTTTGAGAGGCATGTAATGCATCGATTTATTTCATACTTGTCTTCAAATGCACATAAAAGAAAATTATGCAAATCGTGCTCATGAATAAAATTTAAGGATTTATCAATATATTCAAACTTGTCATTAAAAATATTGTCGCTAAATAAAATTTCAGTAATTATTTTTGATCTTACTGGATGTAATCCTGTGAGATAAAATTTATCATCAGTTAATTGCAATAGATACTCTTTTCTGAAAAAATCTATGTACACAGATGGATTACTTATTTCTAAGTAATTTATTAATTCTTTATAATTAATTCTTGAATTGTAAGAATCCGACAAGCAAACAAATCGAAGAACTTCAATATCTTTAGTACCAATTGATTCAACTTTTTCTTGAATTTTACCAATTTGTTGTTTTAATCTACTTCTTAATGTTTCTCCTTGAGTTATTAAATAGACATATTCAAGTAGAGGACTATTTTCACCAATATGCTTCCAAGATTCTTCAAAATCTACAAACTTTAAATCAGTTTTATAATCAGATATACTTTTATATAATTCTTTCGCTTCAGTTTTATCAAATATTAGTTCTATATCAACAAACTTAAAAAGGTGTTCAATTGATAATTTGTTCCAATCTTCTTGACGAATTGTCACCAAAAAATGAATATTGATTTTATCATAAAGTTCTCTAATAATTTCTTCCCAGTGTAGATATTGAGATGTAACATCAATGTATAAAACTATTGGAAATTTTAAATCTTTACTTAGTGCTGCTAGGCTGTTTATTGTTCGAAGAACTTCCTTGAAATCAGATCGAAGTTTTAATTCATAGGATGCAAACTGTGACTGGTTATTTTTTAAATATCTATATGCAAGTGTGCTTTTCCCTTGACCTGATGCTCCGTGGATAAATACAACATTACTCTCTTTAAATGCATTTTGTATCTCAATTAATCTATCATGTCTTATTACATCAATTCCAGCTAATATATGCTCATATTTTGCAGAGACACCATAATAAAAGCCTTCTTTGTATAACTCAATATTTTTATCTGAAAAGCTTTTTAATTCTAGAGGTTGAATGGTATTTCCAAAATTTGTATTAAAATCAATTCTTTCACTAATATATTTACATGTTAAATTTAGTTGTGTAACAAAATCTCTGGAAGTAATAATTAGTTGTTTTTCTGCTATTTGAAATAACCAAAATAATAGTAAATCTAAAGTGATTTCTGGATCAACAAATAATTCTATGGTTTTTATATATTCTAATATCTTTTCTCGAATATCTTCTTCTGAAACTATTTCATAGGAGTAATATGAGCTTATTTTTAAAATTTGATTTTCTGTAAATCCTTTTTTTAATAGCTTTTTTTGAATTTTATTGAACGAAACATCTTTTAATTCATCACTAATTTGACCAAAGCATACAAGTTTTATTTGCGATGTCCCTGCATTTATTGAATTTTTAGCCCTTTTAAAAAAGGAGTCTTTTTTTGAAAACAAATCAGAAAAGGAGAGAACACCTTTTGTGTTTTTTATTTGAATGGTTTCGATATACTCACCCTTATTATTTTTTATATCTAAATCTTCAAATAATCCTTCAGGTTGGAAAATTAAGTCATTCTCACGATCTTTTAATATTCTAAAAAGAGAATACAAAAATTGCCTTCGATATCCTCGAATAGCATTTATAGCTCCGAAATTATCTTTTTGTATTTCTATTTCTATTTCTTTTTTTAATTGCATTCAAATTGATCAATTAACTACTGTGAATTCAGCCTTGTGTATAACGTTTAGTATAAGAAACGTAAGTGATTTCGAAGCTCTTCTCTGTCAAGTTGCACTGAGCCAAATTTGCGTTTTGACACAAATTTAAAATATTAAACAAACCCGTCAAATCGCAGATTTGGCGGAGCTGATTAAATGCTCGAAAGTTTCGTAAAGCACTGAGCACTTATGTTTTTTATACATTGTTGTATGCAGTACTTTGTTATACGTGTTGGTCAATCAATATTTGGTTTCCATCAGGGTCAACTAACATTATGTTGGCTGGTCCAGTTGTAGTTTCATCTGCTTCTGCAACTAGCGAGATGTTATTTGCTTTTAATTCTTTTTGAATCTGTCTAACATCTTCAAATGATTCTAATACGTTTGCATTTTCATCCCAACCTGGATTAAATGTCATTATGTTGTTTGGAAACATCCCTTGAAATAGTCCAATTGTTGCATTACCATTTTTAAGTATCAAATAATTCATTTTTTCATCTCCATGGAAAACGGTAAATCCCAATTTTTCGTAAAAATCTCTTGATGTTTTTAAATCTTTAACTGCTAAGCTAATAGAAAATGTCCCTAGTTTCATTTTGTTTTTTTTTAATTAATAATTACTTAAACTTTTAATTGGTAAAGCAATTTCTAAATCAAAATTTGACCAATCATTGGCTTTTTCTTTGTCCAAATATTTTTCAAAAGCATATAAATGATTAGGCTCATAATCACTATTAATTAACCAAGTATTGTACAAATAATTCCACGAATTAATCACATTCTCTATTGTTCCATTTACTTTTGAGATTGCATATTTACTTTTAGGAATACTCATACTTTTAATCTGTGAATGAGTAAACACAAAATCCTCAGGAATAGTTATACCAATCAAATAACGATATTTATCTTTCGGTGTAACCATTACATCATCTAACGACATTCCTAAAATATCTCCTTGTTTATAAACATTCACTTGTTTCGCCCAGTCAATTATCAACTTTAAAAATTTTAATACTTTACCTTCTTCGAATGAATTATAAACTGTTATATATGCTATTTTTTTAAATTCAAGTTCCTTGATAATAACTGTTTGTTCATCATTCATTGTGCAAATATACTCGCTTACAGTCGGTATATTTTTGCAAATCCTGCTATCTTTAGGGAGACCCTTTTTCCGATAATGAGAAGGTGAGCATTCGAAATAATTCCTAAATGCTCTAGAGAAAGTAGCTGTTGAAGAAAAACCACAATCTAGAGCGATGTCTAATATTGGCTTATCTGTATAACTTAACTTCTGTGTTGCTTTCTCAAGCTTTATTCTATTTATATAATTATTTACAGACTCATTCATTAAAGCTTGAAAGATCCTGTGAAAATGGAAGGACGAAAAATTAGCAACATTAGCTAACTCCGCAATGGAAATTTTCTTGTTAAGGTTTTCGTTGACATAGTTATGTACTTTGCCAATTCTAGATAAGTATATGTCTTTTTGTGATGTCAAGTTAGTGTTTTTCGTATTGCATACAACGTTGGTGTATGTTGCGTACCGGTTTGCGGGCGGTTTCCTGCACTGAAAGGCAGGAAAAAACTGCGTTGAAACCGGGATCCTGGGTTTTGCTCACCCAGGTATGCAATACTACACAGTGTTATGGTTACGTTTTTTAATTTTTTCTTCTCTTCAATTAAAAACGGGTGTTTCGAAAAACAGTCCGCTGCCCCAAACAGACACTTTAAATACAGGGTATTAACTTTATACGGGTATAAGGATTGTTCCCTGTATGCCGGGATTTTTAAGTCTCTAACGGTTTAAAATTTTTCTTCTGTTTGGTTTTTTGTTTAAATTTTAAATTGTTTTTCAAATTCAAAAACTCCTCTAAATCTACTACTTTTTTGAATTTATGTAAAATGTTTTTTTAACCCTTCCATTGAAATTCAATGCGTTCGGGATGCAAAACACTTGACTTTGTCATTTTTTTTCCCGAACTTCCGTTCAGTCGTTGTTGACGTTCGTATACGTCCTGAAGAAAGTCTTCAACGGTGACTACCGTACCAACGACTGGAAGCCAAAATTACCGTTTGGCTTTTTTTAATTTCAATACCTTTCCAAAGAACATTTTATATCTTAATAATCCTGTAATTGTGCCTGTTTTGTAACTCCCTGATTTTCAAAATGAACCATAACGGTTTGGCTATGTGGAGTGCGGGACTTTGAAACACTTCATTGTCAGGCTGCCACGGAGCCAATTCGTTTATTCATATTTTTGTTTTTATAGCCAAATCGTCAAAGACGAATTGGCGTTGTTGCAACGAAGAACCGCGGTTGAATTACCCACTGAACCCCGCATTACATATAGCTTTTGTTGGCGGTAGTTATTTCTAAAGCCTTTTTTCTTTCATTCTTTGATAATGTTTTGAACTCCTCGAACAGGTTTATAATACTTTTAATCTTCGGGTGATGATTCCTATTATTTGTTGCGCCCCAATATCTAGGTTCATTTATAGGTTTTATCCAGTATTTAATATCTTTATGCTGTTCATCTATCTCATCTGCCCAAGGAACATTATTTTTATCTATTAATTCAAATTCATTTGTTTCTGCTAGGTATTCATACCAAGTAAGTTTACTCGGATTAATAATTGCAATTTTATCAGTACTATTTGAAAAGCCTTTCAATTCAAACAAGTTAAAAATGGAGTTGTAGAATCTAGCTCCATCTAAAATTTTATCAGTTGTATTAATTTCTTCCTGGGCTGTTTGTGGCATTAGTTGCTTATATATATTTTCAACTATTTCTTCTGTCTTCTTATTAATAAATGTCAAATTATCCAAAGTTTGACTAACAATTTTTTGGTCTTTGTATTTTAGCCTTTGGTTTAGAAAATCATACATAAGACCTGCCCATTGCTTACCAAGGTTGTTTTTAATTTCATTTACAAACTCAAATGGAAAAAAACCATTATTAACATTTGCTTGTCTAACATTATTTATGAATTCAAAAATATCTTTTGCATATTCTTGATTTTCTATAGATGGAAATTCAATTTTATCTACTACTTCTTTATTTTTTTTATTTCTCTGGTATAATCTATGATCCTCATAAACTTCCCTTTTGATAAACGTAAATACAGGTATGTTTTTGACTTTTGCAGCTTCATATTCTGCATTTGTTATTGATTTGGTCGCATCATATTTATATTTTCCACCAAATCTACCACCTATGATTAATATAAATAATTGACAGTTTTCTATTTCATTAATACAACTTTCATGTGTATGTAAATCTGGATGATAAAAAACATCTCCTTTATCACTTAGGACAGGTTCGTAATAATATTCCTTAACAAATTCAAACAAACTATCTCGAATTTGCATTAAGTCATAGCAAGTTGAGCTAATAAATACTTTTGGAATTGCCATATTTTCTATATTTAAAGTTTTACATAATTACCGCCAACGGTGAGTATAAGAATAGTAGCCGACTGCGTGACACTTATCTGTCAAGTTACAAGAAAGTTGAAGCGGGCTATACCCTTTAAATTTACTACTGTCTCGGCTATTATTTTTATACATTGTTGTGGGTAGTTTTTTCTTTTATTTTATTTTCAAAATCTGAAATTCTTGCAAAAGCTTGTTTCTTTTTGTTAATCTGAATTAATTCTACATATCCATATTGAATAAGTTGTTGTAAGTCTGTTCTTGCTGTTTGATTTGATACGCTCAACCTGTTTTCAACTTCCTTTACGGTCAATAGTAAATGCGGCTCATCATAAAACCATTTAAGAATTTCAGCTTGACGATTATTAATAAACTGTATTCTTTGAAAATTCGTAATGTATTTCTTCTCTTCAATTTTTCGTTGAATATATTCTCTTAAAGCATCATATGCTTTATCCATAGTTTTTAAATTATAATTGATGAAATAGGTTAAATCATTTTCGTCATTCTCGGTATGTAAATAAGCTGATTCATATTGATTTTTGCTTTTTACAATTAATCTTGAAATTGACAAATATTCTGTAAGCCAGTATCCTTTTGATAAAAGATACCAATAAAAAAGGGTTCGCGCAGTTCTTCCGTTTCCATCAACAAATGGATGAATATAGCCTATCATAAAATGCAAAATGATTCCTTTTATCACAGGATGAATAAAAAAATCATGTTTGTCGTTGTTGAAGAAATCGCAAATATCTTCTATTAAAGTTGGAATTTCTTTATAGTCGGGGGGAGTATGAACTATTTCACTTTCAATATGATTAACAACATAAATATCATTACTGCTTCTGAATGTGCCTTCATCATTCTTATCGTCAAGCGTATTATTTGATATCAGTTTATGGATATGCAATAACAATTCTATCGTAAGTGGTTGTGATTTCCAGTCAACAATCGTTTGGATTGTTCGATAGTTATTAAGAATCATTTGCTCAGACTTACTTCTTGGTTTATCATTTTTGCGAAGCATTTCTTTTGCTTTTTTTCTTGTTGTTACTGCTCCTTCAATTTGAGAAGATGCAATTGCTTCTTCCATAATTGAACTAATTAAATATTTATCTTTTTCTTGTTCTGGAATTAATTTTTGCGCACCTAAATTTCCTCCAATATTTAAATCAAATTCATGTAATATCTTTTGAATATAATCTGTTTGAGAAAATGAAAATTTGTATTTTCCAAATTTGAGATGTTTATAGTCTAAGCTTCTGGTTAGTTTGATTGCTGTCCATAAGTCGATTGGAGAAAAATCGTCGGATTTTGTTTGGTATTTAACTTTGTCCCAATAGAGATATTTATTATTTATCGTCTTAATTTTCTCAAGGCATTCTTTATTTCTCAGCATTGATAAAGCTTTTGAGAAATTCTTTTTGTCAATTTTTGGTGGAACTTCTATCATAACTAAAATCTCCTAAATATTCATTTTTTTGGAATTTTTAGTAAATGTATATTATATAGCTATTATTTCCAAATTTTACACAAATTAGGAGATTTTATTCAAATTACCCACAACGGTTGGTGTATGAAGCGTTGGGCATTTCGAAGCACTTTCCTTTCAAACCGCTACAAATTTTATTAAATGTAACACCCTTTAAACCAGCACGAACCGCCCAATGATTTATACATTTTGTTACCGCCTGGTGTTGATTCTTCTCATTCATTTTCTTACAATTTGCTACACATTTTCTGTCTGCCGTGCGTTGGGGTAGGCAAGCTCTTTGGCTGGTTTTGGACGTGTGTTGGCTTTTTGTGCGACCAGCCAATGTGCTTGACTACGAAGCGTTGGCAATTATTCTTTCTTTTTACTTTTAATCTCCTGTTCTAATTTTTTCAACTCTTCCAAATCTTCATTGTCTGCTTGCAGTGCTTCGAACTCTTTTCGCCTCTGGTCAAATTTTGAGTAAGTTTCACTTACTTGTTTTTCCATTTCAACTTTACTTATCGAGCCAGCGTTTGTTAATATTCTTTTGTCCTGAAAATCAAGGATTCTATCAACATTTTCACGCCAAAAATCCATTGTTATATCCATTCGGTTTTTAGCTCTCAGTTCTCCACTTTCAAGGAAGATAACTACTAAACGATTTAATGTGTCAATTTCATCGTGAGTGAGATAATTTTTAGCAATGTAAATATCTTGTTTCCTAACAATTGAACCTTTCCAAGATGTTAAGTTCATATTTGGTTTCTGTGCATTTGCACGTGCAACAATCAATTCGGCGGCGGTTTTTCCTGTTACGGCATAATGAAGTTTGTTTTGTGCCTCGGCAAAGAACATTTGAGTTGATTTGTCATCAGAATCATAATCACTGCTAAGTGCAAACAAGTCTTTTATTTTTTGGTAAAAACGTTTTTCCGATGCACGAATATCCCGAATTTGTTCCAGTAATTCATCGAAATAGTCGGGTCTACCATCTGGGTTTTTCAGTCGTTCGTTATCCATTACAAACCCTTTTACCATATATTCTTTCAGGTTTTTATTTGCCCAAATTCTGAATTGTGTGCCGCGTTTGCTTCGAACCCGAAAACCGATTGCCAAAATCATATCGAGCGAGTAAAAAGTAACATTGTATTGTTTACCATCATCGGCAGTTGTAAAGTAATTCTTTACAACTGAATTGTCTTCTAATTCTCCTTCCTCCAGTATGTTAGATATGTGTTGCCCAATGTTCTGCTTTGAGGTGGCAAAAAGTTCGGCAAGCTGATTTTGGTTCATCCAAATATTGCCGTCTTTGGCGTATAAAGCTACTGACGCTAAGCCATCGGCAGTTTTATAAATGATTATATTTTGCTGGCTATTGTTGTCCATAATTATTTTATTGAATTTTCTACAATGGCGATTTCATCATCGGTTAATCCGTAAAGTTGATAAACCATTTGGTCTATTTCCTTGTCAGTTTTTTCAATTTCGATTTGAAGTTGATTTATTTCTGATTTATAGGAATTAAAATATTCTTCCCATTCATCCTGTTTTGTGAGAGAAAGATTTACTTTTTGTTTTTTGAGTTCGGTAACGAATGTTTTAAAATCGTAATCGTAAAATTTTTCAAGTTTGGTGCTAATTTTTTCTATTTCGAAATTGCTTTTTATGCGGCTGAGAAAGCGTGTAGCTTTTTCTTGTAACTCATTATTGAGTAAAAGCATTTCGTCTGATTTTTCAGAAAATGGTTGTAGACTCTCGTTCTCTAAAGATTTAAAAGGCAGGTTTCTAACATCATTAACTAAGATTTTAGGAATTGAAGTTATAGCATTCGCTTTTGGATGAACTTTTTTATGATACCAAGTTAATAGGCTTGAATTAATTATTGTCAATAAATATTTTAAGCTATCAATATTATTGTTTTTAGATATTATATTTATGATTGAGGGAGTATTATAAAATTCCTTTTCAACTAAACAAGATTTCAAAACGTATTTATCTCCTCTTGTAACCTCCATAATTAATATTCGAGGTGATTTGAAATATTTTGGGTCAACATATCCTGCTAAATGTTTTCCATATTTGATAAATTGAAAACTCTCACTATAAGAATATCTGCTAATATCTTTACCTTGAATTTCCTGTTTAAAATCTTCATTTATTTTTTGAGGTGAATGCCAAAGTCTTTCATCAACAATTTTATTTCCTTCTTCTTCTCCATATTTGATAATTAAATCACTTCTTCTATATGGAATGTATCCTTGAGAAACATCAAAATAGTCAGTTAGCTTATTTACCTTTTTAATCTTATCAAGTATCTTATAATCGGTATTTGTTAGGTTTACATTTATCAAGAAATCAGCTGAGGATTTAATATTGATATAAGATATTGAATTACATAGCTTAATCTCGTTTGTAAATATTTTTCCAATTTGCACTTCCTTTCCGAAATTATCCTTTCTTATAATTGAAATTACTGTGTCTAAGTCTGCATCAGAAAATATTTTAGTTGGTAAATCAATTATTTGTTGAAGATTATTCTTTAGAACAAATTTTCTTAGTTTGGAATGTTGTTGTATTGTCAGCCAAGTATAGGGAACTATTAATCCGATTACTCTATTTTCTTTTATTATGTTCATAGATTTCTCTATAAACAAAGAAAAAGTATCGAGTTTATAATGAGCTGTTTCATATGTTGCATTGTAGAATTTAAAATCAGGTTTTGAAATCTTAGCGCCATACGGCGGATTCCCAATAACCACATCAAAACCACCATTTGCAAAAATTTCAGAAAATTCGTTTTGCCAGTTAAATGCTTTTTCGCCCGCTACTTCGGGGTCGTTAATTAGTGAGTTTCCACATTTAATATTATTATTTAGGTTCGAAAGTTTTCGCCCTTTTTGTGCGGTGCGCAACCACAACGAAAGTTTGGCAATTTCAACACTTTCGTCGTTAATATCAACGCCATAAAGGTTCTTCTCTAAAATGGTTTTGTCGGTATCGAACAAACGCAATTTTTCGCCTGTCAGTTCTGCAATAATATCGTCAATTTGTTGGTGTTCGTTAATTAAAAAGTTGAGTGCCTGATTCAGAAAAGCTCCCGAACCACAAGCGGGGTCAACAATTTTTAAATCAAATAACCAATCTTTGTAAGCTTGTAGTTTTTCAAACAGCTTTTTCCCATTGGCTGATATTTTTCCGTTTTTAGTTTTAATCGACTCGTCAAATTCAATCTCAAGAATACCTAATTTCTCGCGCTTTTCGATACATAGTTTTCCAATGGTATTTTCAACAATGTATTGCGTAATGTATTTTGGGGTGTAAAAAACACCGTCTTTTTTTCGTTTTGTTTTGTTTTTGTCGGTTGCTGTGCCTTCTATTTCGGCTGTAATTTCTTCAATTTCGTTTAACGAATGCTCAAAAATATGTCCCAATATATTTACGTCAACTTCGGTGCTGTAATCGTACGAAGACAAAAGTAAAGCATCGGTTTTTAGCACTTCATCATCAATTGTAATGCTGTCCAAAATTTCATCGGGGGCAAACAGTCCGCCATTATAGGCAGGCAAATCGTAAGTTTTGTATTTGTGTCCTTTGTCGAGATGAATGAAGAATTTTACAAATCGGCTGTAAAGCGAGAAATATTCATCGTTGTCGATAAAAAGCTGCCATTGCTCAACAATTTTCGAAATGGCATTTGGCGGAACTAATCCAGTGTCTTCGGCAAAAAACACAAATAATAATCGGTCGAGAAATTTTTGCGATTTTTTGAACAGCGTGAGTTTGTCGTACTGTGGATTGTTTTTTACAAGGTTGTTGTAAATTTTGTATTTGAACGAAGAATAATCTTTGTACAGTTTGTCCGAAATGTTTTCCTCGTGAAACTTGGTTTCGGTTTTTAGTTTTAGCGGTAAATCTGTAAAGATGTTGTCTTTTTGTAACAACAAAAACAAAAGTTGAAAATCGTTTTTTTGCAAGTTGAACAAATCAAACTCCTCGTATTCGTTGGAATAGTCGATGTAAAAACGCAATTTCTGAAAATTTGATGTAATCACATATTTACATTCGGGCTGATTGTTTTTGTAATTAAATGCTTGCTGAGTAACGTTTGTAAGGTCTTTTGTTTTTGTCGATTTTAACTCGATTACTGCAATGGCTTTGTCGTTTTTCAAAATTGCACCATCAGCTTTTTTGCCATCGGTCTGATTTTTAAATTCTCGTGCAAGATTGTAATTATCCGCTGGTTTTAAAGTATATCCAAACACATCTACAAAAATATCCCGAAGAAATCCGTCTTGATATTCTTCCTCTTTCATCTTCTGAATCTCAGCAATTTTTGAGAAAGAATAATTCTCGTTGAATATTGCAAATGCTTTGTCAACTTGGTCTTTGTCAAGTTGTGATAAGTGATTATTTATAACGGATTTTTGAAATATACTCATTTGTCTGGTTTAGTATCAAGCAATAAAAATAATCATTTCCATCGTGCGATGGAAAAGAAACTGCTCTTTTGCTATTTTTGGTTTTGCGTCGGCGTGTGCGAATTGCAAATGTGCTGTTTGTGCGTGGGCTTTTTCATACATTTTTCAAGTAGTAAATTGTTGTATTTCGCTGTCTTTATTTCACTTGGCGGTAACGGGAGTCCGCGCAATAACAATGTTTGTATGTTTGGTATTGTCTATAGTTCATTATTTTGAGGTTTTTAGAGGTCATTAAAGGTAGTTAATATTCTGATGTGTTTTTCGTTTGGTGCAATTTTTATTTGCATAAGATGGAGCATTTTAGCCCATATTTGGCAAAAAAGTAAAGGACAAGTTTTTCCAGCCTTGCTTTTAATTCATTTAGGTCAAAAATTGACATAAGTCTACGAAGGTTGTAACACATCATCATTAGGTTTACTTCACTAAGTACGTTTTGTTTTCCTTTCATTAAGGTGAAAGTAAATCCCCATTGCCTTTTAAGTGTTCCGAACTGGTGTTCGGTAATTTGCTGGCGCAATTTGTAGTATTCGGGGTTTTGATTTACCCGTTTTTCATTTTCTTCGAGGGCTTCCTGATATATACTTCGTTCAATATATCTTCCTCTTTTGTTCTCGGTACATTTTTCACGTAAGCTACATCCATTGCATGCTTTGGTTTTGTAGTGTTTTACGCGATGCTTACGTTTTTTATATATTGTCCCATTTGTGGTAAGTATGGCTCCTGCGGGGCATGTGTAAGTGTCGTTCTGTTTATCGTACTCAAATATTTGCATATCGAACAGTCCATTGTTCTGAGATGAGTGTGCCTTTGGGGAACTGTAGGTGGTTATCCCGTTTTTTGTACAGGTATCAATATGTAGCCCGGTTGTGTAGCCTTTATCTGTGAGGGTGTCCATTTTTTCAACCCTTAAGAGTGCTTTTGCATCCAATGCCATATCAGCCAGGGCATGTGTGTCGTTAACCCTTCCAGTATCATTATTTACAAATAGTTTATGTTTTCCATCGCATCCTGCTTGTATGTTGTATCCTACGTTAACTACATTTCGGTGCAGTACTACTGATCTGGCATCTGGATCATTGGTGCTAAGTTGTGTTTCACCACTTTGTTGAAGTTCCTTTTCAATTTTCTTGTATTGTTTGCGTCGTTTTTTCTGGGTTTCTATTTTTTGTTCCACTTCTTTGATTTGGCTGTCATCCATTTCTTGGGTATCCAGCTGTTTTTCAAATTCGTCAATTTTAGTATCGACATACTCCATATGTCGATCAATCTTAGCTTGATTAAAGTTGTTTTTCAGGCTGTTTTGAGCTCTTATTTTAAAGGAGTCTATAGCAATAGTTTCACCGCTAATGAGATTCATTTCTTTAAGCATAAGCACAAAGTGCCGGAAAGCTTGCTTGAAAGCCTTGCTGTTGTCTTTGCGGAAGTATGCGATCTTACGTGCCGATGGTCTAAGTCCCCGCAATAGCCATATTACTTCGAGGTTTACCCTGCACGCTTCTTCAAGTTGGTAGCTCGACCGAAGCTTTTTCTTGTACCCGTACATAAATAGTTTGAGCATATCAACTGATCTGTACGGAGGCCTACCTTCAGAATTGAGTACATCTTTGAAACCTAGTTTATGAAGTGGGAGTGCATCCACAAACCAGTCGACAACTCTAGCCCACGAATCGCGAGCTACATTTGCTTCAAAGTCCATCATGATTAGTTGATCCCTTGAGAACCCATTAATAAAGTCCATTGAGATAGATGTTTTGTTTGCTAATAAAGATAACAAACGTATGGTTTACAAGGTGTTGGTAACTGCAGGGCTTATAAACAATTTGTAATTATTTTTTTGGTTTGGAGGTTATTGCGCAGTCTGACGGTTTGTGTATGTGGAGTGCGGGATTGAAAGTGATGAACTTTCAAACTCGCACGTAGCCAATTCGTTTATTCAATATTACTAATTTCCCGTCAATCGTCAAAGACGAATTGGCGGTGTTGCAACAACGTGCCGCAGCCAAAAAAAACGCTGAAACCCGCATTACATATGACACTTTGTTACATGCTGGCTTTTTTTAATTTTAATTCTTTAATTCTCTTTTTGTCAAGATAATGAGTTGCATAGCCATCTTCAATATTCTTTTTCCCAGATTTGCTAAATCTTAAACGTTTTTTTAATCCTTTTCCAAATTGATTATATCCTGTCCATGAACTTTCTAGCCCTAAGTCCATTGAGTGTTTTCTAATCAATTTGTTAATCAGCGTAAGTTTGCTCAAATTCACCGTACAAACTT
Organism: Prolixibacteraceae bacterium; assembly: GCA_963678235.1. Classification (GTDB taxonomy): domain Bacteria; phylum Bacteroidota; class Bacteroidia; order Bacteroidales; family Prolixibacteraceae; genus JABMQB01. Next base: position 707,117 of record OY782766.1, read on the forward strand.
TCTCTAAATAATCAACTCTGCCAAATCGCCAATCATCATAGTTCTTTTTTGACAAATAATCCAGTTGTATAAGAATATCTACCACACAAACAATCCCTTTTTCAAAACGGTTTGAATGAACAAAACTTTTTACTTTTTTATCTAAATCTGTATTATCCAATTTTATCCAGATTGTTTATTTGAATTTGTTTTTTAACCCAATCAATATAGCAAGCCTTTTTGAAATCAAACCACTCTTGTCGGTAATCGCCAGAGTTATCAATTTGCCACTTGAAATTTCCAAATGGTTTGGATTTATTTAAAGCATTTATTAGCCTTTCTTGTAATTTATCATTATCAATATTCTCAGCAAAATCTGCCATTATTCTGAATGATTCATGTGTTGACATTCCCTCAAACTCAACATAATTATCCCAATTTTCTTCGATTTCTTTAATATCCTCTTCCCATGGTTCTTCGTCAGCACCAATCCAATTGTCAATATTGATGATAGTTTTTATTTCTCCTGTTTTGAGATTATAAAAACATTTCATTCCAGAATCTAAATTGTCTGCAATTTCGTCAATTTGTTTATCAGTTAGTTTCATATTTGCTCTGTTTTCAAGCTTGCATGTAACGGTTAGTGCAAGATGCGGAGCGGATTTCGGGGAGCGTTCCTGTCCGCGAGGACATGAACAGTGAAGCGAGAATCCGCCGAACGCATACCACTGTTGCCGCTATGCAATTTGCACTGTGTTATAACACGTTTTTTCTTTTTTTATTAAAATTCCTGATTTTGTCCGAGGGTGAAATGTCAAGTTTTTTAGGGTGTTAAAAAAGCTTGGTGTTAATCTTACCGACTTAAAAATCAGTCAACTGGTTATCATTATTTATTGAGCTACAATTTATTAAACTTTTTCCAAATTTTCGTTAAGCTGGATTAATTTCTCCATTTTTTTAAAATTAAAAACCACATTCGTTCATTTATTAAACCCAGTTAAAAATGGGGTAGTGCTTCAAAAAAGATACTGGCGAAAAATCATCAACAAAATCCGGAGGATTTTTTATTAGGTGCACAAAACTTCAAACGGGCAGTCCTTTTGAATTATACGTTTTACCTTTTAAAATTTTTCAACCACTAAACTTAAATTTTCATGGACAAGTTAAAATTGGCTGTGGTTTTCATTTTAACTTGCTCCATAAAACACCAACAAAACCCAAGGGGTTTTACATTCTTCTTTTTCAATTAATAAAAGAAATACCCTTAAATTACATTTGATTTTATACTAAGTTACGCCCTGTAAATATTTGTTTTTAAATGTGTTATAACGTTGGTGTAACCGGAGGAGTCCGTTTATATCCCTATTGTCAAGTTGGTTTAGCGTACCACTAAAGGGGGATAACCCGAGTTTATTGCTATAGCAAATCATCCAACGGGTTCCTGAAATTCCTAAAATTTTGCTCCGATACATGCGTATATTTTTGTGTTGTTTTTAAACTTTCATGCCCCAGCCATTGCTGTATAAAACGTATGTCAACCCCTTGTTCTAATTGATGGGTTGCATAACTGTGCCTTAAAATATGGGGGTAAACGCGCTTTTTAATCCCGGCTTTTAGTGCCGCTGATTTTAAAAACCTGGAAATACTCTCGGCACCATATTGCCCGCTTTTTTGCCCCTCGAATAACCACGTACGCGGTTTATATTCCTCTTGGTAATCTTTAAGCAAATCAAGCAATTTTTCCGAAAGTTGTACATACCTGTCTTTTTTACCCTTTGCACCCCTTATTTTTATGACCATACGGTTGGCATCAATGTCTTCGAGTTTCAAGCTTATTGCTTCGCTTCGTCTTAGCCCACACGAATAAATCAAAGCCAGCATGCTTTTATGCTTAATGTTTTCAACCGATGACAGGAGCGCTCCAATTTCATTTTTACTCAATACATCTGGTAGTTTTTGTTCCTTTCTGGGCCTTTCCAAATTGAAATATTCCGGATCCAGTCCAAGCACTTTTTCATAGTAAAACTTAATTGCATTAATCCGTTGGTTTTGCTGGCTTATCGAAATGTTTTCTTTTTCAATGAGTTCCAATAAATAACTGTTTATTCGCTCCTTCGGTAAATTGTCTATGTCTTCATTTTTAAAATAGCAAAGGAATTTTCTGAAATAATGTACGTAAGTTTTTATGGTACTTGGGCTATATCTTTTTTGTCGTAAAAGATCGATATAATATTTAGGGACTTCAGCATCAGTATTATCCGTCTTCTTTATTTTGATTGGTTCAATGATATCAACTTCTCGTTTAGGTAAAATCTGGGAATAATCAATAAAAGCCAAATCAATAAAATTGTGAAAGAAGAATTGCAATTCAAATTTTTCTTTCGGCATTATCCAAGTCTTTTTGCTATAACTCCATCTGGCATCAGGGTAACATTTTTTTAGGCGCGACTTTAAAATCTCATTATAAGAGAAATCCATAAGAACCACAGGGATTTTATGGTGGGTGCCGAACGATAATGTTATTTGGGGCTTGTGTGCCAAGGTGTCTAATTTTTAATTGTTTAAAACTAGCAAAAGTTCAAACCAATAGCAATATGTAAGATTGTTTTTTTATGAACATTCATTTGGGATGCTTACTCCATTTGTGGTGCTTTAACGGGCGATACACATTAGCATCATAAGTTTTTCATGGTTATGCTTACTTTTTTAATCTTTTTTAGTGAGATTTGCACTACCATTAAAACTAAAATAAGATGAACAAAATAGCATTTATAACGGGGGCAACGGCAGGAATAGGAGAGGCAACTGCAAGGATTTTTGCCCAAAACAATATCGATCTGATTATTTGTGGCAGAAGAAAGGAAAAACTTGAGGTTCTGGCGCATGAATTAAGTAAAAATGTAAATGTTCACATCTTAAGTTTCGATGTTGGAAACCTTGATGAGGTTAAAGCAAGTATTGAAAGTTTACCTGAAAACTGGAGAAATATTGATATCCTGATTAACAATGCCGGTGGTGCGCATGGTTTGGATTTTATTACAGAAAGCTCTTTAAACGATTGGGAAAACAGCATTGATTTTAACGTTAAAGGATTGCTTTATGTATCCCGAATGATTATTCCTTTGATGGTTGCCAATAAAAGCGGGCATATTGTAAATCTTAGCTCTATTGCCGGAAAAGAAGCTTATGCAAAAGGAACTGCTTACTGTGCTGCTAAGGCGGCGGTTGAATCCATCAGCAAAAGCATGCGCCTGGAGCTTGTGCCCCATGGTATCAGGGTAACGAACATTGCTCCGGGTGCCGTTGAAACTGAGTTCTCAATGGTGCGGTTTAAAGGTGATAAAAACAAGGCAGATGCGGTTTATGCAAACTATCAACCTTTAGTTGCCCAGGATATTGCCAATATTATTTATTATTGCATTAGTGTACCTGCGCACGTGCAAATTGCCGATATGACGATTTTTCCGGCTGCACAAAGTGCTGCAACCACAATCCATCGTTCGTCTTAAGTTTCTGGAAAATAGTTATCAATTGTTGACTGAACCTCTACAAGCCATTGTTTGCGCTGTTGGTAAGTACTTGTCACAATAATCCGAAACATCTTTCGGTAGAACTTTTGGATGCCACAAAAATCGAAAATGCAATTTTTCCAAAGCCTTTCCAGTGGGTCGCCAAATATGTTGTCCTCGCGTTCAGCGCTGGTGTTTGAGGTATTAAAAACCAATGCAGTGCTGGCTTTTAGCAAACCAATGGGAACGCCTTCACCGCCGTCACCTTCTTCAAATTCGTAAGCAACTCCGGGGCGGATAACCCGGTCAACCCATCCTTTTAAAATTGCCGGGGGTTGTCCCCACCAGTTGGGATGCACAATAATAATCCCATTGCTTGAGGTAAGTTCAGCGCAATGTTGTTTTATAAGATCATCTATCATACCATTTTTGGGGATTTCGGTCTGTTGTATTATCGGATCGAATTTTTCGGCGTATAAATCATGAAATACAACTGTATGCCCGTTTTCAAAGAGTTTTTGACGAGCTGCCTCAGCAATGGCATGGTTAAAACTATTTTTGTCCGGATGGCCAAGTATCAGTAATATTTTCATGCTTGTTAGTTCAAGGGCATTAGTTGAATATTGTTTGTTTGGATGGTTTCATTTGGCATTTTCAATCCGTCAGATTTGGTTTTAATCAACACCTTATCAAACGAAATATTTTTTCCGCCAAGTATATCCATAATGGCATTGTCTGTTTTTATTTCGGTATTGCTTATTTTGACATTATCAGCATCGTGAATAATTGCCAGATTTGAGCATTTAGCATTTACATTGTCAATCGTTAGGTTCTCAAGTGGCGATTCGGGTATGCCAATTACTTTCATAAAAAAAGTACTGTTTTCAATAATGATGTTCGAGATAGAAATATTTCGATAAAAAGGCGTTAATTCGTTAATCTCTCGTGCAGGAAGCCTGTTTGCCAAATTACCAACATAGGCGCGGGTGCCTAGCATGTCCCATTTTATGGCAGTAGCTTCCAAATTCATACGGATTCTTTCATAGTACAGGTTTTCACCTCCGCCACCTCTGGGCCTACGCGTTTTAAACCGGATGCCAACACCCGTTCCATCAAACACACAATCATGCACATATAAATTACGGATAGTTCCAGCCGTTTCGCTACCACAGGTCACTCCACCATGACCTTTCCGTGCCAGGCAATAACGCACAACAATATTTTCCGTTGGTTTATTTACTTTCAGTCCGTCTTCGCCACGTCCCGATTTCATGGTAAAAGCATCGTCTCCAGTGCTTAATGTGCAGTATTCAATCAAAACGTTTTTCGAAGATTCAATGTCAATGCCGTCCCCGCGGGGAATACCTTCCGATTTTACCGAAACTCCCCTAATAATCACATGATCGCAATAGGTGGGTACAATATTCCAAAAAGCGGTATTTTCCAACGATACCCCTTCAATTAAAACATTTTTGCAGTTTATTGGGGCGATAAACTTAGGAGGAAGTATCCAATCTTCCCTAGACCCATCGTGGATGCGTTCTGTGGCTGGTTTTGACAGATCAACCAGACTTTCAATCGCCTCATTGTAGATTCGTTTTTTTATTTCTCCGCTGTTCGGACCAATAAGTTTTCCTTTTCCCGTAATGGCAATATTTTCCTGATTGTTTGCATAAATACATGCACCCAACGACATGACCTCAATACTTTCAACCCGGTTGAATACTGCAGGCTGATAGTCTTTTACCTCGGTGCTGAAGTTTAAAACCGCACCCTCGGCTATATGCAGGTTTATATTGCTTTTTAAGCTGATCCGTCCGCTCTTCCAATTGCCCTTTGGGACAATCACTGTTCCACCCCCTTTTTTGCTAAGTTCATCAATCGAACTTTGAATGATATTGGTCGCCAATTCTGTTTCTTTGGCATTTCTTTCAACAATATTAATGGAGCTTTCCGGAAAGCCAGGAGCTTCAAAATGCGGCATTTCAAACGGGGCTATAACCGGGGCAATGGTGTCGGGCATTGCCAACTGTCCAACCATATCAATGGTCGGAATGGATTCTATTTTGTTCGAAAAAGTATCTGATTGTTTTTTTTCGGTGCAACTGCAGAAAAAACAAAACGTAATTATGGGTATAAAAATTTTCATTGGTTTAATTGTTTTTATGGTTTTTTAAAAAAAAATGGCTTGATTTCTAAATTGAAACAAATATGGTATTAATTCGGAAGGGAAACGAATTCTTATGTCTTAAAATGTGCCATACAAAGGACTTTTCGATGAATCGCAAAAAATTTGGCTATAAATAAAAAAACCTTCCCTGTTGGTTTCCATTTTTCGGTCAACTTGTAAAATCGGGTGCCCGGGTTTCACCTTGAAAAAGTTTTGAAGCTTTTCGTCAGCAGTAATCGCCATTAGGCGTTGTTCCCCCCCAATAATCTCAATTTGATATACGGTCCTAAGTGTGTCGAACAACGATTTGTTTTCCCAGTTACGGCTTGTAAACCTTGGCAAATTCCTGTTTGGGATCATGGTGGTATCGTAAAACACGGGTTGTTTGTTTAAAATACGCAAGCGCTCAAAATAAAAGCAACCAACTTCAATTTCATCTTCGCGAAGAGGGAAGGAGAATGCATTTTCCCAGGTCCTGATTTCGGGTTTAACGATGATGGTGGTGGTTAAATTTTCTTTTCCAACGGCCCAGGTTGTCCCCGTTAGCGACAAAATGCCAATTCCTTTGGGCTGCCCCATTACAATGCTGCCTTTGCCTTGTTTCTTTTTGATGTAGCCTTCATGGGCAAGTCGCGACAAAGCTTTGCGTATGGTTGGCCTGGTAACATGATGGGTTACGCACAGCTCATTTTCCGATGGTAGTACATCACCTTCTGCATAAATCCGTTCATTGATGTGCTTTCGAAGGATTTCGTAAATTTGCTTATGTTGTGGTATTGGTGTTTTGGCTTGCATAGCTTTGAAGGATTTTTTCCAAACCTTTATTCATGCAAAGATTATAAAATTGTTGTGAGAAAATAAAATATTTTTAAATAAAGTTGTTAAGATAATATTAATAAGATGTAAATACAAGTAACTTGTAAACATGGTTAGTATATTGAAAATTAGATAATTGTATTAAAAGAATAAATTAACTTGTATATACAAGTTGCTAAGTTTACTTTTGTTGCAAAACTATATTAATAATGGCAAAATTTGTGATAATGCCCAGGCAAGGGCAATCTGTTGAATCCTGCATTTTCACCGAATGGATGAAAAGCGAAGGAGATGAAATAAAAAAAGGGGACGTGTTGTTTGCTTATGAAACCGATAAGGCTTCGTTTGAAGAAGAAGCAAAAGAAGATGGCGTCCTGTTAAAAATATTGTGCGAAGAGGGAGATGAGGTCCCTGTATTGCAGAATGTTGCAATTATCGGAGAGGCTGGCGAAAACATCGATGCACTACTTGCCGAAGGCGGTGCAAGTGTAGCAGCTGAAACCCCTGCACAAGCTGAAGTTGTTGAAGAAGCAAAAGAAGAAGTGCCTGAAACTCCTGCGGCGGTTGAAGTTGCTGCTCCTTCAGTGGCAGTTACAACCAACGGCAAAGTTAAAATTTCACCAAGGGCTAAAAAGCTGGCAGAAAGCAAAGCGGTTCCTTATGAAACAATAAAGGGTACCGGACCTGAAGATCGGGTTATCGAACGCGATGTGCAGGCTTATATTGCAACTTCTCCGAAAGCAACACCTTTGGCACAAGAGGTTGCGAAGGCAGAAGGATTGCAACCAGCTGCAGAAGGCTCTGGTTTGGCAGGTGCAGTAAAAGCTGCCGACCTGCAATCGAAAAATCCAGTTTATGGTGAAGATTTCGAAATCAAAAAATTGCCGCATATCCGTAAATTAATTGCAAAAGCAATGCATGCTTCCTTGCAAAATTCTGCCCAATTAACCCACCACTTAGGTGCCGATGCACGTCGGATGTTAGAGTTAAGGCAGAAAATTAAAGCAAAAGAAGGTGCAGCTAACATTACCCTGAACGATATGGTGTGTTTCGCTGTCATTAAAGCCTTAAAAGCATTCCCTGCTGCAAATGCGCATTTTCTGGGTGATAGCGTAAAATATTTTAATAAAGTTCACCTTGGTCTTGCTGTTGATACCGAACGTGGATTAATGGTTCCTGTAATTAAAAATGCCGATGACCTTTCAATTACCGGATTTGCAAATCAGGCAAAACAATTGGCAACAACTTGCCGCGAAGGCAGCATCGATCCTGAATTGCTTTCATCTGAAGCTGCTTCATTCACCGTTTCCAACCTTGGAAACTATGGAGTGGAGATGTTTACACCGGTAATCAATCTTCCTCAGGTGGCTATTTTGGGTGTAAATACCATCGTGCCACGTCCGAAAGATTTAGGAAATGGTGCTTATGGTTTTGTTCCTTACATGGGGCTTAGTTTAACTTACGATCATCAGGCAATTGATGGTGGTGAAGCAACCAGGTTCCTGAAACAAATTGCCATTGAAATTGAAAACCTCGAATTTGAATTTTAAAGCTGAAATGATATGTATGATTTAGCGATAATAGGAGCAGGTCCCGGTGGTTATGTTGCTGCCGAAAGGGCTGGGGCAAAAGGGTTGAAAGTTGTGCTTTTCGAAAAAAAAGAACTCGGGGGTGTTTGCCTGAATGAAGGATGTATCCCTACCAAAACCCTTTTATACAGCGCGAAGGTTTACGATACCGCAAAAAGCGGGAATAAATATGGCATTGAAGCAGGTGATTTATCATTCGACTTTTCCAAAATGATGGCACGCAAGCAAAAAGTTGTAAAAAAGCTTGTGGGTGGTGTCGGAGTGAAGATGAAAATGCACAAAGTGGAGACCGTAAAAGGCGAAGCTTATATCAAAGGGAAATCAGACAAGGGTATCGAGATTTCAGCAAATGGAACGGATTACCTGTTTAAAGACTTGCTAATTTGTACCGGATCGGAAGCATTTGTGCCACCAATTCCGGGTATCAGCGAAGCAGGTGATATTATTGTAACAAACCGGGAGATACTTGAGTTAAAAGAAAAACCGGAATCACTGGTCATTATTGGCGGAGGTGTTATCGGGATGGAATTTGCCAGTTTCTTTAACAGCCTTGGTACAAACGTTACCATTGTGGAGATGTTGGATGAAATCCTCACAGGAATGGACGTGGAAATGAGCGCAATGCTCCGCCAAATGTACGGCAAAAAAGGTATAACTTTTAATTTGTCGTCAAGGGTAACAAAAGTGAACGGAAACAAAGTGATCTTTGAAAAAGATGGCAAAGAAGAAACGGTTTCCGGAGAAAAAATATTGGTGAGTGTCGGAAGAAAACCTGTAACCCAGGGATTTGGATTGGAGAACCTTGGTGTTGAACTTTTCAAAGGCGGTATTAAGGTCGATGAAAAAATGCGGACCAACATTCCGAATGTTTATGCTGCTGGTGATGTCACCGGATTTTCGTTGTTGGCACACACTGCATCCCGCGAAGGGGAAGTGGTTGTGAATAACCTTATGGGAAGAAAAGACCTAATGCGGTACAATGCAATTCCGGGTGTGGTTTATACCAATCCTGAAATTTCAGGTGTGGGATTGACCGAAGAGGCTGCCAAACAAAAGGGCATTGCATACCGTGTGGCAAAATTACCAATGGCTTTTGCCGGAAGGTTTATTGCCGAAAACGAAGGCGGAAGCGGGCTTTGTAAAGTGCTTGTAGGTGAAAAATACGGCGAAGTGCTTGGTGTTCATATGCTTGGGAATCCTTCAAGTGAAATGATTTACGGGGCTTGCCTGGCAATTGAAGCCGAAATGACACTTAAAGAAATGGAAGAGGTCGTCTTCCCACATCCAACAGTTTCAGAAATATTTAAAGAATCCATTTTTGAGTTTGGACACAAATAAAAATTGAACTGAGTTATTGAAGTACTGAATAAATAGAAAATGAATAAGATAAAAAACATAAAAACAAAATATCATGCCTAAGTCACAGTTTATTGATCCATTAAAAGTTAGAAAAGCAGGAAAACTTAAGTTTAAAGATATTCCTGTAAACCAATACGATAAGTCGATTGAAGAAGAAAAAGCGAACTTCTCGAAAGAACAGTTGCTTGCCATTTACCACGACATGCAATTGATCCGTGAGTTCGAAACCATGCTAAACCTGATTAAAACACGGGGTGAGTACGAAGGAATTGAATATAATCACCCGGGACCTGCCCACCTTTCCATTGGTCAGGAGTCGGCTGCGGTTGGTATGGCTTACCATTTAGGTGTCGAAGACTTTATTTTCGGGTCACACAGGTCGCACGGTGAAATCTTAGCTAAAGGAATGTCGGCTATCCATAAATTGTCAGAAGATGAATTAATGAATATTATGACCAATTTCTTTGATGGAGCAACCTTGAAAATCGTGTCTGAAAACCACGAGGGTGATGTTTATTCCCTTGCCAGGAAATTTTTGGTTTACGGAACATTGGCTGAAATTTTTGCCCGCGAAACAGGTTTCAATAAAGGACTTGGTGGATCGATGCACGCATTCTTTACTCCATTCGGGGTGTATCCGAACAACGCAATTGTTGGTGGTTCGGGCGATATAGCAGTGGGTGCTGCATTGTACAAAAAAGTGAACCAGAAAAAAGGAATTGTAGTTGCCAATATTGGGGATGCCTCCATGGCTTGTGGTCCGGTTTGGGAAGGTCTTTCATTCGCTGCAATGGACCAATTTGAACAGCTTTGGGAAGGTGCACAAAAAGGTGGGCTGCCAATTATTTTCAATATTATGAACAACCAATATGGTATGGGTGGACAAACTTGTGGTGAAACCATGGGCTACGACATTGCTGCCAGAATTGGTGCAGGTGTAAACCGCGACAGCATGCACGCCGAACGTGTGGATGGATACAACCCATTGGCTGTTATCGATGCCTACAAACGTAAAATGGAATTGTTGGCCGATAAAAAAGGTCCTGTTCTACTGGATGTCTTAACTTATAGGTACAGCGGGCACTCGCCATCCGATGCTTCTTCATACCGTTCTAAAGAAGAGGTGGAAGCATGGGAAGCTCAGGATTGTATTGCTTCTTACGGAAAAGAATTGGTTGCAGCCGGAATTGCTTCAGAAAAAGAGCTGGAAGCAATGAATGCTGAAATTACAGAATTGATGAAATATGCCATGACCCTGGCAATCAACGATGAAATTTCCCCAAGAATGGATTTGGTGAAACATCCTGAAATTATTGGCGATATGATGTTCTCCGATGGTAGTGTCGATAAAATGGAAGACCGTCCGGTGGATGTGAATCATCCGATGGAAGAAAACCCAAGGGTGAAACAAATTGCAAACAAAGAGCGTTTTGCTTTTGATGCCGAAGGAAAAGCCTTCTCAAAAATCAAACAATACCAATTAAGAGATGGTTTGTTTGAAGCAATCGTTGATAGATTCTATAAAGACCCAACATTGGTGGCTTACGGTGAAGAAAACCGTGACTGGGGTGGGGCATTTGCTGTTTACCGCGGGTTAACAGAAGCGCTGCCTTACCACAGGTTGTTCAACTCGCCAATTTCAGAAGCATCTATTATTGGAACTGCCATTGGTTATGCCATGTGCGGTGGGCGTGTGGTTCCTGAAATTATGTATTGCGACTTCCTTGGTCGTTGTGGCGATGAGGTATTTAACCAACTTCCGAAGTGGCAGGCAATGTCGGGTAATGTGATTAAAATGCCTGTGGTTATCCGTGTTTCTGTTGGATCGAAATATGGTGCACAGCACTCGCAAGACTGGTCGTCGCTGGTAGCGCATATTCCGGGCTTAAAAGTTTGTTTCCCGGTTACTCCTTACGATGCAAAAGGTTTGATGAACGCGGCACTTCAGGGAACCGATCCAGTGGTATTCTTCGAAAGCCAGCGTATTTACGACATTGGTGAGCAATTCCACGAAGGTGGTGTACCTGAAGAGTATTACGAAATCCCATTCGGTGAACCGGATGTGAAAAAAGAAGGAAAAGACATCACAATTGTATCCATTGGAGCAACCTTATACAGGGCACTGGATGCTGCAAAAGTATTGGAAGAAAAATACGGAATGTCGGCAGAAGTTATCGATGCCCGTTCATTGGTGCCTTTCAACTACGGACCAGTAATTGAATCCCTGAAAAAAACAGGTAAGATTTTACTTACGAGTGATGCGAACGAAAGAGGTTCTTTCTTAAAAGATATGGCTCAAAATATTACTGAAATGGCTTTCGATGAGTTGGATGCTCCTCCGGTAGTGGTTGGTTCAAGAAACTGGATTACCCCGGCTTACGAATTGGAAGATTTCTTCTTCCCAACAGCCGACTGGATTATCGATGCAATTCACGAAAAAATTGTCCCATTAAATGGACATGTAGTAAAAAATAATTTTACAACTTCTGAAAAAATAAGAAGAAGTAAAGTAGGAATATAAACAAGTTTTGCCTTAAATGTAGATTTGATGAGGAAGAGTGGAGGTTTTATTTACCTCACTTTTCCTTTCTACTTTTAAACGTAAAACATATAGATACATTCAATGAACTTTTTAAAAGATTATCCAAATAAAGAGGAATTAATATCCTGGTTTAACAACAGTGCTCCTGCTTTGGGCGATGTGAAAGTTAATGCACATATCCACACACCTTATTCGTTTAGTGCCTTTAAAGATATCCCTCAGATATTTGAACTGGCTGTTAAAGAAAATGTACAGGTGTTGGGCATCAACGATTTCTACACCACTGCCGGATACGAAGAGTTTTACCAGCATGCCATTAAAAACAAAGTTTTTCCGCTTTTCAATATTGAATATATTGGCTTAAATGCCGAAGATCAGAAAAATGGGGTTCGGGTTAACGATCCTAACAATCCCGGAAGGACTTATTTCTCGGGGAAAGGACTTGCATTCCCGGCAATATTGGAAGAGCCCTTCCTTTCAAAGATGGAAGTTGTGCTTAAAGAAACGCTGAACCAGGTGGCGGCAATGATCGGTAAAACCAATGTTTTATTGAACGAAATTGATGCCGGATTTCAGTTAAGTATGGACGAAATCATGAAGGATTACGCCAAGGGTCAGGTACGCGAAAGGCACATCGCAAAAGTTTTGCGCATTAAAGCGTATGAAAAATATACAAGCGATGAAAAAAAGCGTGAATTTTTCCAAAAACTATTTGGGGGGAAAGCCGTATCGTCAAGTTTGGATGATAATTCTTCTTTGGAAAACGAAATCAGAGGCAACTTATTAAAAGCTGGAGGAAAGGCTTTTGTTGAAGAAGACCCAAGGGCATTTTTAGATGTGGAAGAGGTAAAACAAATCATTCTTCATGCCGGGGGCATACCAACCTATCCGCTTTTGGCAGACGATAAAAATGGTGGATATACCGATTTTGAAGAAAATAAGGAAACACTGCTAAAAACACTTTTAGAGAGGGGCATTTATTCCATCGAGTTTATTCCCGGACGTAATGGATTGGAATTATTAAAAGAATATGCTTCGTTTTTCTGGAGTAACGGAATAGTGGTAACTTTTGGAACGGAACATAACACACCGGAATTAATCCCATTAACCGTTGACACTCGCGGTGGTGTTGATTTGGATGATGAACTGAAAGCAATTTCGTTTAAAGGCGCATGTGTTACTGCTGCTCATCAATATTTGGTTGCCCAGGGCGAAGAAGGATATGTTGATGCCCAGGGAAATGCAAAAATGGACAAACGTGAAGAATTTGTTTTGTTAGGTCAGGCAGTTTTAGCCAAATATTTTGCTTAAGACATAAAGAGTAAATATTATGATTGATAAGAAAATAACAGAGATTCTTCCTGCCATCAGGATGGTTCTCTCCAAAGATAAAATTAAGGTAGCCCGGATCGTTGAAAATGGCGATGCAACAAAAGCCAATATGGTGGTGGACGGAACAATGTCTCCTCAGGAAATTATTAACGATGTTAAATCGAAAGCCGATGATTTTACAGGCTTAATAAACCTTGAAGGGCTTGGATTGGTCGCCGTTGCTGAAACCTCGAAACAGTTGGGGCAGCTTTTAGAAACAGGTAAATGCGACGAAACTTCTACAAATCCTGGAAGGGCAACCGGAAAAACAGCAATAATTACAGGTGGTGCACAAGGTTTTGGTGGCGGATTGGTTGAGTATTTTATGAACGATGGTGGAAACGTAATCATTGCCGACCTAAACGAAGAAAAAGGTCTGGAATATGCTGCTGAACTTAATGCGAAAGCAGGCGATAATTCAGCCAAATTTGTAAAAGTGGATGTCTCTGATTTTGAATCGGTTGAAAACCTTATCTACGAAACCGTGTGTGAATTTGGTGGTTTCGATGTGATAATTTCCAATGCCGGGGTGCTGCGCGCAGGAGGATTGGACGAAATGGACCCCAAAACCTTTGAGTTTATGACCAAGGTAAATTATACCGGGTATTTCTATTGTGCCAAAGCAGCATCGAAAGTCCTAAAATTACAAACTGCCAACAAAGAAGGTTATTTTGGCGATATCATTCAAATTAATTCAAAATCAGGATTAAAAGGGAGTAATAAAAACTTTGCTTATGCCGGAGGTAAATTTGGGGGAATTGGGTTAACCCAGTCGTTTGCATTGGAGTTAATGCCATCAAGGGTGAAAGTAAACTCTGTTTGTCCGGGTAATTTCTTCGATGGCCCACTTTGGAGCGATCCAAAAACAGGTTTGTTTGTTCAATACCTTAATACAGGAAAAGTAAAAGGTGCCAAAACCATTGAAGACGTAAAAGACTTTTACGAAGCACAAGTGCCTGCCGGGCGCGGTTGTCGGGTCATTGATGTGATGAGGGCAGTATATTACGTGATGGAACAGGAATATGAAACAGGACAGGCCATTCCGGTTACCGGAGGCCAGGAAATGTTAAAATAACAAGTAATTAGTAGCGAGTCACGAGTCACGAGATTTTTTCTCATTACTCATATCTCACTACTCAAAACTAAATGGTATGGAAACAAAAGCAGTAAGATTATATGGGAAGTCGGATTTAAGGTTAGAATCTTTCGAACTTCCAGAAATTAAAGAAGATGAAATTCTGGCAAAGGTTGTTAGCGATAGTATTTGTATGTCGTCCTATAAAGCAGCTACACAAGGAACCGACCACAAAAGGATTCCAAACGATGTAAACGAAAACCCGATTATTATTGGGCATGAGTTTGCCGGGGAATTGGTGCAGGTAGGAGCAAAGTGGGCATCGCAATTTAAAGCTGGTGATAAATTTTCAATTCAGCCGGCTTTGAATTATAAAAACGGGCCAGTGGGTATTTTAAGTGCCCCGGGTTATTCATATCAATTTATTGGGGGTGATGCAACTTATGTGATTATCCCAAAAGAAGTGATGGAATTGGGTTGTCTTTTACCTTATCATGGTGAAGGTTTTTATCCAGCCTCGTTGTCTGAGCCACTTTCATGTGTGATTGGTGCAATGCATGCAAATTACCACACCACACCTGGATCGTATGTTCATGATATGGAAATTGTGGACGGTGGGAAAATGGCTATTCTTGCGGGTGTTGGTCCGATGGGATTGGCAGCTATCAACTATGCTCTAAGACGCGAAGACAGAAAACCTTCGTTATTGGTGGTTACTGACATTGACCAAACAAGGCTCGACCGCGCTGCAAGCTTATATACCGTTGAGTTTGCCAAACAACAAGGGATCGACCTTCGATATGTAAATACCGCGGAAATGGCGGATCCGGTTAAAGGATTAAAAGACCTTACTGACGGTGAGGGGTATAACGATGTGTTTGTTTTTGCCCCGGTTACTCCAGTTGTGGAGCAAGGCGATGCAATTCTTGCCTTCGATGGTTGTTTGAATTTCTTTGCCGGTCCTTCCAACCCTGAATTTAAAGCAACATTGAATTTTTACAATGTACACTACGCATTCACCCATATTGTTGGAACCAGTGGTGGAAACACAGAGGACATGAAAGAAGCATTGGATGTGATGAGCAAAGGGCTGGATCCTGCCGGTTTGGTTACCCACATTGGTGGGTTGAATGCTGTGATCGACACAACCTTAAACCTGCCGAATATACCTGGAGGTAAAAAGCTGATCTACAACCATATTGAAATGCCTTTAACAGCCATTGCGGATTTTGCAGAAAAAGGAAAAACAAATCCTTTGTTCGCAGAGTTGGATGCTATTTGTAAAAAACACAATGGTTTGTGGAGCGTTGAAGCTGAAACCTATTTGTTAGCGAATGCATAAACAAAGTTTGAAGGTTGAAGTGGAAAGTTGATTTTGAAAACTTATAACTCCAAACTTCCAACTTATAACTTTAATTACTTAATCAAATGATATACGTAGCAGATACAGCAAATATTGAGGAGCTAAAACAGTTGTTTTATTACTTTCCACTGGAAGGGGTTACGACAAACCCAACGATAATTGCCCAAGAGAAGAAACCTATGTCGGTTATTCTTCCGGAGTTAATTGAATTGGTTGAGGATAAAATGCTTCATGTGCAAATGATAAGTGAAAAAGCGGAAGATATGCTCCGTGAGGCAAAGGCATACAAAGCTAAGTATGGACTGGGAGATAATTATTATGCTAAAATCCCGGTTACTGCCGAAGGCTATAAAGCCATGCCAATGATTAAAGATGCAGGTATAAATGTGACTGCAACAGCTATTTTTACCCAGCAACAAGCCTTGGTAGCTGCCCGGTCAGGTGCCGATTGGGTTGCGCCGTACGTGAACCGTTTGGATAATATCTCATCGCATGGTATCGAGGTGGTTTCAAACATAGTGGACAACATTAAATGTTATGGTTTGGAAACAAAAGTATTGGCAGCCAGCTTTAAAACAGTCGACCAGGTTCATAGGGTTAGCATGGCGGGAGCGCATGCTGCAACCATCAGCTTTGAAATCCTTGAACGCTTAAGAAGCCACCCAATGACCGATATGAGTGTGGATTGGTTTACAAAGGATGCAGAAGGATTATATGATATTGAATTTTAGAATCTAACGAAAATATTTTTTAGCTGAAAGACAAACAGTTAAAACTTCTAATGGCAAAGGGATAGCTCAAATGAACTATCCCTTATTTTTTATCTGATAATATCTTGTTTAAACCTTAAGTGCTTTGAAAGATCGGTATCCGTAGAATGCGATAATTACAAAACAAACAAAGGGTAGGATAAACGATGCGTTCACTGCTGGTAAAAAGCCAACAGTTCCCAAATCAATTATGGCAGCCTGAAGGGGAGGCATAACGGCACCACCAACAATTGCCAATATCAATCCTGCCGAAGCAAGGGTAGCATCTTCGCCCATGTCGTTTAACGCAATTCCGTAAATGGTTGGGAACATCAGCGACATAAATGCCGAAGTTGCCACTAAACAGTACATTCCAGCCATTCCCTGAATAAAAATAACGCCTGACAATGTTAGCATTCCGCCAAAGGCAAAAATGGTCAATAATTTCCGTGAATTTACATACTTCATTAAGAAGGTAGAGATAAAGCGGCTTGAAATAAATATTGCCATGGCAACAATATTGTAGTTTTGCGACTGGGCTTTCGTTAGGCCAATGTTTTCACCATAGTGGATAATAAATGTCCAACACATGATTTGTGCTCCCACGTAAAATGCCTGTGCAACAACGCCTTCAATGTATTGCCTGTTTTTTATCAATCGTTTGAAGGTATCCGTAGCACTTGATGCATAGGTATATTTGCTTCCGTTGGGCATTTTAACCAAAGCAATTATGATAAACATTGCCAGCACAACAAATCCCAGGGTGATATAAGGCATTTTAATAATTCCCAGATCATGTGTCCGGTGAACTGCTTTTTGAGCTGCATCCAAAGCCGCAAAATTGTCAATTTTATCAATAGCCAACGATTTCAGGATTACCTGGGTTGCAATAAACATCCCGGTAATCGAACCCAGTGGGTTAAATGCCTGTGCCAGGTTCAAACGGCGTGTTGCTGTTTCCGGATCGCCCATTGAAAGGATGAATGGATTGGCAGTTGTTTCAAGGAATGCCAAGCCAAAGGTTAAAATATATAGCGATAATAGAAAGAATGTGAATACTTCGAATTGCGCTGCCGGGTAAAATAACAAAGCCCCAATGGCATAAAGTGCCAATCCCAATAAAATACCTTTTTTGTAACCAAATTTACGAATAAATAAAGCGGCAGGAATTGCCATTGTAGCGTAACCCCCATAAAATGCAAACTGAACCAGCGATGCACTTTTGGTAGAAATTTCCATAACAGTTTGAAAGGCAGCCACCATCGGGTTTGTCAGGTCGTTGGCGAAACCCCAGAGGGCAAAAAGGCTTGTAATTACTATAAACGGGAGCAAGTATTGCTTTGATACAACTTGTTTTGAATGGTCTTTCATGAGAGAAAATTAAGATTTGATATAGTTTTTAGTTGTTGTTTGTAAAGATATAATTATCTGCTTTCAGAAAACCTTTGATATAGTTTTTTGTATAATTCGGTTTGTTCAGAAGGCGATATCACGGTTGGATTATAAGGTATATGATTTCTTACTTCTTCAGGAGATGAATATAATTCGGCTCCTGAAAACACAAATAACGAAGCCCCTAAAACTGTGGTTTCTTTTTGATCAATTAATTGAATTGGAATACCACAAACATCCGCCCTAAGCTGGTTCCAAAGCCTGTTTTTAGAACCTCCGCCAACGCAAAGTATTTTTTCGGCTTTAAAATTTCCGGCTTCTTCCAGCGCTTCCAATCCTTCTTTTAAACGAAATGCCAAACTTTCGAGGATTGCCCTGTAAATTTCGCCGCGCGATGTATTGATTGTCAACCCGGATATACTTCCACCAGTTGAATGTCCCGATTCTTTATAGAAATCAGGATTTACAAATAACCCATGTTCCCCGGGATTTACCAATTCTGCTTCGCCAATTATGGTTTC
Organism: Prolixibacteraceae bacterium; assembly: GCA_963678235.1. Lineage (GTDB taxonomy): Bacteria > Bacteroidota > Bacteroidia > Bacteroidales > Prolixibacteraceae > JABMQB01. The sequence continues at coordinate 725,552 of OY782766.1, forward strand.
GTACAGGTCGCTACCACTTAAGCCTGAGCAAAAGTTCTTGGTGAACCATTCCAAAACACCTGAACCAATCCAGTTTTGCCCGATGTTATAAACTCCGGGTATTGGGTCCGATTCGAAAGTAAGGTTGGCAGTCAGTTCTTTCTCCGTGGTTTTAAAATTTTCAGTCCTGGCCATCAATATTTCCCAGGTCCCCGAACTTAGTACAGCCTGGTTAAGTGTTGCCCCCGATCCGAATATTGCGAATTGGGTATCATGTCCGGCAAAAAATACCGGAGTGCCTTCTGGTATGCCGGTTTCTTTTTCTGCTGCGGCATGCAGTTCGCCCGCTTTTTCTCCGGGATTTGCTAATTCGCCAAACAGGCTTCTTTCAATTCCTATTTTTGAAAGAATCTCAGTCGAGAAATCCCTATCTCCAAGTTCGAACATCATTGAGGTTCCTGCCATGGTTGTTTCATTTTGCATGGCACCAGTCATTTTATAGATGAACAGGGAGGGGATAAACAAAAATCGATGTGCCTTTTCGGGGATATCCGGGCGGTTTTCATGGAACCAAATCATTTTGTTGATGGTATTAAACGCATAGGGGAAAATGCCGCTTGTTTTATAGACCTCCAAAAGTGGCATATATTTCCCAATATTATCAATGATCGCTTGTGTTCGTTCACATTGCCATGAAATAACCGGGTATAATTCTTTACCATCTTTATCCAGGAAAGTCCCGTCAACACCAAAGGTTGTTACTGAAACCCCTGCAATTCGGTTTGTATCAATATTTGAAGTTACGTGTTGTGATGCGTCAATCAATTTTTGCCACATTTTATCGATGTCCCAAATCCTTCCCCCTTTATAATTTGGATCTTCATCAGTTTCATTGGGTGTTGTTTTTGAAGCCAGGATTTTTCCGGATGTATCCATGGCAATTACCCGGACATTTGTTGCGCCGCAATCAAATACAATGGCAATATCTTTCATACCAGATTGTTATCAGAACAAAACTAAAATGCCACTTTAAAAAAGGAAATACTGAACCTTCAAAAGGAAGCTTGATTTAGTATTGTTGTATTTAAATTAGTTTATCAGGTTTTAAAATAATTCTATTTGCAAAAAAACTTAATGTTCAAAAGCTTTGCAAATGAAGCGTAAAAGTCAGAAATATAATTCTTAAAGTAAATGTATAAATTTAGTAATTTTGTATCTGTTTTAAATATCTGGATATGGACACAAAAATACGGGAACAACACAAAGGAGACCCTTCAGATGTATCGCAATACTTCCCCGGCTTTAGCCTGAAGGTTCATTGTTGCCGTTTTTGGTGGTTAAAAAACTGGGAATTTGGAGAACTTTCCTTCCCTTTTTGGCGGATTTATCATAACCCGAAAAAAGGCGCATTTGTTAAATATGCAGGGCAAACTATCGAATTGATGCCCGATACTTTGTATATGATTGCACCCAATACTTCCTATTCGTCGTGGTTGTTTAACAACGAGATTCCGGAAAGTGGTTTTGTGATGGTAGGTGAGCGAATTGAAAGCAAGTTGAGGGAAGAGGAATTGCTTAAATTGAGTGATATCCTACATCTGTTTATTCATTTTAACATTGGAATGCCTTACGATAATGTTACCCCGGGAATTTATACGTTCAAGGTAACCAATCATATCCTCGAAAAGCTTCAAATTATTAAAGAGCAGTGGTATGCCGATTATACCCGCTTTAGTTTCTATTCTGAGTTGGCGGTGCATTCGCTAATTAATGATTTGTTGGCTGCACTACCTAATTATTGCTGGAATGTAATTTCAAAAGACAGCAGAATATTAAGCCTTATAAAATATATTCAAAAAAACCTGGATGGAGACTTGACTAATCGTGTGCTTGCAGGACAAACTAGGTTGGCTACTAATGCTTTTACCAGGTTGTTCACTGAAGAAGTAGGAGTGTCACCACAACGGTATGTTAAAAGGGTGAGGATTGATCGTGCCATGGTGTTATTGCACCATTCAAGTGCAAGTATTGATCAGATAGCCAGCCAGACAGGATTTGCCGATCGTTACCACTTTTCAAGGATATTTAAACAGGTTACCGGAATATCGCCTGCACACTACCGCAAAGCATTTGAGTTAGAATAGCTTGGGCGATAAAAAGTGATTTAATGAAGCTGTAGGATAATTCTTTTTAATATTATTGGTTATAAGAACAATCAAGGTTCACAGGAATCACCAAGAGGAATGAATATCAAACTATAAGAATTTAGGTGTTGAGAGTTTTATTAGCTTAAATAATAATGCGGATAGAATCCGCATCACCCAAAGATTTAAAAAACTTACTTCCCTATTTTGTAAACAATCTTTTGGCTTGATTACCAACAGAAAAGTAAGTTTTAAAATATTTTAGGAAATCTAAAAATTCCCTGAATTAGTTATTTTTTAATTCCATAAAGCGGTCCGTATGTTTGGCATGCACGATAATCAGAACCTTCTTTATCGCTTCCGAAAGCCGACCATGCACTTGGACGGAACACATCGTCATCACTCACGTTATGCATATTAACCGGGATTCGTAGCATGGAAGCCAGGGTAATTAAATCGGCACCAATATGGCCATAACTGATTGCGCCATGGTTTGCGCCCCAATTGGCCATTACGCTGTACACATCTTTAAATGCCCCTTCTCCGGTGGTATTTGGTACAAACCAGGTTGTTGGCCATGTCGGATTGGTACGGACATCAAGTATTTTGTGCACATCTTCAGGCAATTGAACGGTGTAACCCTCCGCAATTTGAAGCACAGGACCAATTCCTTTTACCAAATTCAGACGGCTCATGGTAACTGGCATTTCCCCTTCGGTTTTGAAAAGTGACGAGAAGCCACCTCCACGGAAATACTCACGAATGGCAGCAGGCCACTGCGTATTGTCCAGGCATTTTTGTGCTTCTTCCTCTGTAATTTCCCAATAAGGCTTCATTGCCGGATTGCCGTCGGCATCTCTTTGCTGGGCAGTAGCATCCAGGGTTGTTGATCCGGAATTAATCAGGTGGATAATTCCATTGGCAGCTTTACCTGTTAGCTCTTTACCAGTTACACGTTTCACTGCATCGGGGCTCCAGTAAGTCCTTACGTCAGAGAATATTTGTGAGGTATTGGTTAATAGGTGACCAAACAACATGGAAACACCGTTTAAGCTATCATTTTCGGTCGCAAAAACAAATGCCTGCCGGATACCATTCCAGTCGAACGATGAATTCAGGATTGCTTCCGTAAAGTCAGCATTCGGTTGGTAATCTGTCCACTGGCGCTGTCCCTGGAAACCTCCCAAAATCGCATTTCTTCCAAGTCCTTCTTCGCGGAAACCTTTTTCAATAACCTTTTGGTTTCCGATCATAAGGTCGCGGCAAATCAGGGTCATTTTAACAACTATTTCCCATTCTTTTTCTTTACGGGCACTGTCCACTTGTTTGTCTGGATTGTTCAGGTCATCACCTTCTTTGCAGTTTTCTTTTGTCCAGGCAAGGGCTTTTTGAAATTCATCCTCGTCATAAATGCCTTCATCCATTCTTCTTAAGATCTCAACGGAATCGACAAATTCAGCGCGTATGCCTAAATAATCCTGGAAGAAATTTCCATCAACCATTGAGCCTGCAATACCCATAGAACTGTATCCAATTGACAGGTATGATTTTCCGCTCATTTGAGCCACTGCCAGCGCAGCTTTTACAAAACGCAGTATTTTAGTTTGCACATCGGCAGGTATGTTTGTGTCTCCGGCATCCTGAACATCCCTTCCGTAGATTCCAAATGCTGGCAGTCCTTTTTGGGAATATCCTGCCAGGGCTGCTGCAAGATAAACTGCCCCGGGGCGTTCGGTACCATTAAATCCCCAAACAGCTTTAGGAAGAAGCGGATCGGTATCCATAACTTCGGTTCCGTAGCACCAACATGGGGTAACGGTTAATGAAACACCAACTCCTTCTTTTTTGAATTTTGCCGAGCACATAGCTGCTTCAGCAACACCACCAATACAAGTATCGGCAATAACACATTCTACTTTTTCGCCACTGGGGAACCTTAAATTACTTTCGATAAAGTCGGCTGCAGCTTTTGCAAGATCCATAACCTGTGTTTCCAGCGATTCCCGGACACCTTGTTCACGCCCGTCAATTACCGGACGTATTCCTACCTTTGGCAGGTCACCAATTAAACGATTTGACATATTTGAAAAGTTTTATTATTTACTTTGAGTTATACATGCAAAATTGCATATAAACAACTAAACGGTAAATGTTTATTTATAGTGTTTTTGTATCTATTATAAACATTCAGGATTACATAAGATTATTCTTACGGATACGCTAGTTAATTTGATTCATTCTATTATATGTAAATTTATCTTCCCGTGTTGCAGGGTTAAGCATAATTAATGGTTTCAAATTGTATGTGTTTGTTAGATCATCTGCCCTGCTTGGTGTTATTTGTTCGGCTTTCCAAACCAGGTCAAAATGAAAGCACATCTCTCCCGGACAATCATTAAGAAAGTTTACTTCCCACATATTGTTGTAAACCATTGCCAGTATTTTGTTCATATTCTCAGGAGGCGATGATTTTTTAGCTGCCAGTTGTGTTTCCGAAAATGAAATTAGCGGAGCTTCTTTCGACGACCAAAGCCAACTTCCATTTTCATCTGCATAATTTACCCAACCGTCAATGGCGAAGAAATCGGTACATGTTCCCGGGATTTGGTCGTGGTATGGTTCGAATTCAATGCCTCCGTTACTGATTAGAGGAAAAACTTCTGTTTTTGGAAGAGGAAATTCCACATAAAAAGCTTCTGGATTTGATGAGGATAGACGGTTAAATTTTATTTCTACCGAAACCCGCGGCTCAACTTTGCTTATTTCCAGTATTCTGGTAGCCTGTTGAAGCCTATGATGAGAAAATTCTTGTTCAAAAAGAATAGAAAAGGGTGTCTCCGTTTTTGTGGCTTTCCCTTTCACTTCAGCATATATTGTTTTTGTTGATTGATCTACTTTTTCGCTTCTTTTCAAGTCATCTTTTTCTTCCCATATTTCAGGTTCAATGCGCTTTCCAACGGTTGACTCCAGCGATAAAAATTTACCAATATCTCCCTGAAAGATTGGTTTTTCCATTCCTTTCCAAAAAACAGAAACAGGCCATCCTAGTTCGTCGGTAATTATTTTGGGTTCAGGAAGATTTATTTCAGCTACCAATGAATCCACTGACAATGAAAACTGCTGGTAAGAATTTGCTTCAAACTCATTTACAAAAAATTTAGCTTCGTTATCCGCAACGAAAAGTTTGTGCGATTTGCCTGTTTTTTTGTTCTTAACCGATTTATAATCCACATTCCTAAAACTATGCTTGTCGAGGGTTACCCAGCCTGTGTAATCTACATTTCCAGCATTTACAATGTACAATCCTTCAGGTTGGTTTGAAAATTTTTCCCTCAGGCGTTGGGCGACTAACCATTTTGCCTTTTCATAAGGCCGGTAGGCATAAATGCTCTTCTCTGCTAAATGCCCCTGGTTAAAATATCCATAAGGATCGGTTGTGGCTTTGTTAGCGGCAAAAGTATGTTCGTAGTAACGGCACAGTTGACGGTCTAATTCTGCAACTTTGTTTTGAACTGCTTCCGTATTTCTTCCCCAAACTGGAGAAAACGCTGCCTGCAGATAATTGCCTGCGATTCTGGAAGCAGCCATATCGCGCGGAGCAGAAGCACCGCCAAAAGCCCACCAATCGGTCCATTCACCTGAGTAAGTTGGAATTTGATCCCCAATTCTTTCTTCAATTCGTTTCATTGCTTCGGTAGCGGTTACCAAGCGGAGTTCAGGTTCCAAACCAAGTTTGTTCCATTCTTTAATAAAATCGACAAGGGGAGGGAAGGGACCATCGTTATCAATCCGCCACTGATTGGTAATTGAAACAGTGATGAAATCATAATCATAACCATCCTCCTGCATTTTTTTGATTTTTCCGTTCAGAATGTTGTTTGCCTTCCGAAGCGATTCTTCATCGGTCGATAAAATATCATTAATGCGCGGCGTACGAAACTCGGTATTGCTTGCGTTGGTTTGTTTAATGCGCCATTCACGCTCTGTAAGTAAATTGTAACCAAACCAGTAGGGCATCGATTGCCAAACAAGCGCCTTTCTTCCATCGGGCATTTCCCACCAAAAGCCCGATGGTTGCTGAAATGGAGCTCCACCCCAATAGGTGTTTATACCGTTCCAAATGTACTTTACTCCTTTGTCGAGAAGTTTCATGGCAGAAGCCCTGGAGAAACCATTAACATCGTGCTGAATGCCAACCTGGGGGCTAAATACATTCCACTCTTTTTCCGGGATCCAGTTTAGGGCTAAGTCCCACTGACGGGCACTTAAAAATGGATGTACGTTGTAGGGTAGGGCAGCAATGTCGATTTGCCCGTTTTCAATAGCTTGCAATAATTCCTTTTTCCGTTCCGGCGAAGCTATTTTCCACCACTCCCAAACCGGATCCAATGCTTCGGCTGTCCATTTAAATCTTTCAGCTTCGGGCAATTCCGATGTTGCGCTTGCAGCATCAATGGCAATATCCAAAAAGCGTTGCTGCAATTCTTCCACAATGATAGGGTGGTCGGTATAGCCATAATCAGTGTGGGTACAGTGGATAATGTCAATGTATTTTATTTCTGGAGTTTCTTTTGGGTTTCCTTGTGTTGCAAGTACACAAACCAGAAAAAAACATATAAAAAATAGTGTGCATTTCATGATGTATTTTGTTTAAAGTGTTTATTAGTCAAAAAACTTACTTTTTATATACACCCTACGAACTCCATTTTTTGGTTTTAAAGCAAGCACTGAAAAATCGTTTTTATAGAATTCTTTTGAAAGTTTCGATGCATTTATTTTTAAACTATCTCCTGAAGCAAATGACCCAAAGTATTTAAAATCCCCTTTTTTAATCTCGTTTTGATACTTCCATGGTAATTTTTTATATAATGGTTCACTACCAATAGTTTTTCCTTTTGGTTTGTATTCCAATTCGAGGATAAACTGGCTATGACTCTCCCAATAATTATCCACCCAACTTTTAATCCAATTTGAATTATGAGCGACCAAATTATCTCCAGTCAAATGATTTTCACCTTTGTTATATGTAAAGCAACAACTTGAAAATGAAAACATCATTAGCAATAAGAATGAAATGAATAAAAATGCTTTAAAAGGATGTTTTATTTTCGGTTTTAGATTCTTCATTTCGGTTTTAATTTAAGTTATTTGAATTCTATAGTTCCGATTTTAAGCAGTATTTCTCAGAATACTACTTACTGGTTTCTTCTTCAAACAATTCTTTCAATTTATTCTCCAGAAAATGAACCCTCAAGTTCCTGGCTATGATTATCCCATTTTCATCGATCAAAATATTATCAGGAATACCATTTACTCCATAAATTAATTTAGCTTCATTTTCAGCACCCTTTAAGTCACTTACATTTTCCCACGGCAAATTGTTCTTTTCTATTGCATTTAACCAACTTTCTCTATCCTTATCAAGCGATATTCCAATAATATTAAAACCAAGATCTTTATACTTTTGATATTGTTTTAGAAGATTTGGGATTTCACTAACACAGGGACCGCACCATGAAGCCCAAAATTCAACCAGAATATATTTCCCTTTAATGTCGGATAGTTTAATTTTTTCACCATGTATGTTCTCTTGTTCAAAATCAACGTAATGATCTCCGACTTGAAGGTTTTTATTTAATTCAATGTATCGTGCAATGAGTTTTCCACTTTCTGAGTTTTGTGATTCTTCATTCATTAACTGGAATAATTCATTGGTTATTTCTTTTCCCCAAGTAGTTTTATATACCAATAACTTTTTTACGCTTTTCGGAGAATCAGGAAACTGACTAATATATTCTTGATCTATTTTGTGTAGCTTATCTTGTGCATCGTCTCGTGCTTTAAAAATAGCTTCTATATTGTTATTAGTATATTTACCTGTGATTATAATAGTATTTAAGCTATCCAAAACCTTATTCATAGAATCTAATCTATTTTTCAATATTTCCTCTAGGTTCTCATTAGCAACTTTTTTGTTTTTATTAAATACCGGTTTAACGGTCTTTAAAGTATCTTTTTTATTTTTTTCTTGGTCATTAATAATCTTTATAGGAGTTTGGATGAATTCATTTATCGTTTCTAAGCTTGTCAGGATTTTTTTATTAAAAAGGAAAGGCCCTCTACAGGCTTTATATTCTCCTTTTGTATTCACCAATATATGATAAGGGATACCAGTGAACTGAAAGTTAGACATTGTTTTTATTTCATTTTTAGTTATTACTTGAATTCCGGAAGATTTGTTTTCTGACAAATAGTTTTTCCATTGTTCAATATTTCTATCAATTGAGATATCAATAAATACTAAACTGTCATTTTCTTCAAATTCTTCTTTCAATTTTTCCAACAACGGTTTTTCAGAAAGGCATGGACCACAACGGGTTGACCAAAAAGTGATATACAAATTCTTACCTTTAAAACTATTCAGCTTTACTTTATTGCCGCTAACATCGTAAAACGTTTCATTCGCAATCTTTTTTGGAGATCTATTATTGAAATCCCATAAACGGGTTACATTATAGAGATTACCATCGGTATCTGAGGCTGTATTCTCATGTTCGATAATTAAAGGTTGAGAGAATAGGTAATAACCAAAAATTAAAATCATAACAACAGATAATGCTAACCGAATCTTTCCATTTATTTCTTTTCGGGTTATCGCGAAGCTTATTATTGAGAATATTAAGATTAATAATACTATGTGGACGAAGGAAATCGGAAATATAAAAAATGGGATTAAAGCAAGAAAAAGGAAAATTGTATAAATTAGTTTTGTCTTCTTGTTTATTAATCCTGCCAGATAAAATCCAATTGAACATCCTAATAGCGGGATCCATGTTTTCACAAATACATTTCTAACAACAATTAAATCGGCAAATAAATATATTATCCCAACAATTATGGCAACTATTGTTACTATGCCCAGCAAAATTCGTAATACAGTTTTGAGAGTTTTCATGATAGTAGTTTAATTTACTTGATTAACATTAAGGTTTATTATTTTTTGTTCATTTTTAGTATTAAAGATTTTGTTATTCAATTACATTGATTTCAATGTTCACCGCTTCGCTACTGCGAATACCGTCTAGAACCCAGAATTTATATTTCAGTGTTTTTGGTGTATCTGGAGCTTTAAGCTTGACTACTGCTGTTTGATGTGCTTTATTATTCAGCCAAGATCCTTGTACATTCCATCGGTAGATTAAGGCTTGCCCTTCGGGGTCGTAACTTGCTGATCCATCAATAATAAATTCCTCGCCACATTTTACCGTCAATTTTTCCGGTGCCTGTGCAACGGGGCGTTTATTCACTTTGCTAATTTCTTCAGGTACAGATTTACGTACAACAGGAGTTTGTTGTTCTGAGTTGGTAAGGCTGGTGTTAATTGTGTATTTTCCAAGGGCTTCATTTCCTGAAAGGAATTCGGTGTTAAACTGTGTTAAGTCCATAAAATGGAATTCGGTTTTATCGCCAGCCACAATTTTTATTAGTAAAAGGCCTTCCACACTCCAAACATTTGGTGTAAATGCAGTCATCTTACTTTTTGTACCAAAGGGGTTCCAAACCTGAATAGCCCCATCAACTTCATCTGTTTCCGGATCGTCCCAATCCTCGTCCGTTTGGGTAGGGAAGGTAAAACGCCCTTCTTCGTCGGTATGACCAATAAATTTTGGTCGGTCGGAGAAGTATTTTGCGCCACTATCGCTTACCGGTGCTTGCGAAACATGGTAAACGTAAACAGCCGCATTTTTTAGGGGCTGGTCGTGAGCATCTTTTATTAGTAGCCAATTTGCCCTTGTGGGAATTAGCATCCCCTGTGTTCCCCAGAAACGATCCTGCCTAAACCCTTTGTAATAATTAACATGCCCGGCATGTGCAGGATGCAACCACAACTGGCAGCCGTCCATTAGATATGGATAGCCAACATAGCACGGGATATTAACTCCACCTGAAGCTTGTAAGATGTTTGTTCCCTAACCACTGGCATAACCGGTGTACCCGCCACAAATTCACCATCGTCATCGGTAATAAATACATTCGTACTGTTCATTGGATAACCGTAGAGGTCGGGCTGGCTGAGAATTGTATGCCCAAACTCATGGATTATGGCACAATCGATGGACATAATGTCTACATTTTCATTTACAGGAAATCCTCCATCGTAAAATTTTTCCTTTTTCACGTAGGGCTGATCATGCCACTTCACATCTTTCATTGCAGTGTAAGTGTCAATTCGGTAAGCCTCTTCCACACCATTAGGACCGGTAGTGGGGTAAACCGCTTCACGGAGCATCACATCCATTCTCCGTTTTTGTGCCCTAAGCCAATCATAATGGCTAAATGATCCTACATGATTGATTTTCTGCTCAGATAAAAAAGAAGAAAGGTCCTTTGGGCGGTATCCCATTTGAATTGGCCGTGCATCACATAGTTCGCTGATTGTGTTATTGGCTTCGCACAGTTCCACAAGCGTGTTGTTGTAATCCAATTCTACTTTCATCCAACACGATTGCTCAGGGAATGTAAATTGAAATTTTACTTCTGTTTCTTCGCCAATGGAGATAGGTTTGTCATAGTTTACCTCCATCACCTTGATAGGCTTTTCTGAATTATCCAGTTGGTAATTTCTAATGGCATCGGGAATGAGTGAAAACCTGATTGTAGTCCCTTGCTGAATATCTTTAGTCCCGAAGTTGCCAAACTTCACATGTGCAGTTATTTTATCTCCGGCTTCATGGCTATTCTTTACTGCATCGTTTCTATAAGTAGGTGTTAGCTGTGTGCAAATTACTCCAAGATCAGGATTGTTAGCAGGCATAACAACAAGTTGATATTCAGCTTTCAGGTTGTGAAATTCAGCTTTAACTGTACAATTTCCGGGTTTATGGGCTGTTAACCGGCCAGTGCTGTCGATTGTGGCTATTTCCGGCTTGTTGGTTGCCCATTTTATAAGCGGCTTCGCATCGAAATATGCCCATTGGTTATAGCGGACTGCCTGTTCTGTTACATATTCCCAGCTACCCTGGTTTTTTGCCTGAAGACCAAACTGCTTTTCGTGCCCGGCTACAGCTCGTAGGTCTGAGGGTACGCGTGTTGCCCAGGGATTAAGCCCGATCGAATCATATGGAGCCGTTCTGAGATAATCACGATAAATACAAGCGACCATTCCATGCGGACCTTCTCCTTTTAAGTTTGAGCGGATAATAAATTCATCGTACGAAATTTTGCCGGAACCATTCCCCAGAATAATAGTATTGGGAAGTTCTTCCGGGCTAAAAACGCCGTATGGTGTTATAGGGCCATCAACAGCTACTTTGTCGATCCACAATGGCATGCCAACTTGTTTTCCGTTGTTGCTAATCCAGCCAACGGCAATGTGGTGCCATTCGCCCGACTTCCAATTACTCACATCTGACCTGGCAACAGTTAATCCTGACGGAGTTGACAGCTGAACCCGAAGCATTCCCAACTCCGATTTCTCGACAATTAACTGTCGACCATCCGCTTCATTTGTTTTCCAAATCAGATGTTTCTTTCCATCCGATCCGTCCCATTCAGCCTTTATCCACATTCCGATAATTCCTTCAACAGGATTAAGTTGTATATCGGTTATTGAAACAGGTGCTTGTGGTCGAATTCCATTTTTAAAAGTACCTGGAGCAGACGCTACTGCTTGGTAGGTGAGTTGTTTAGTTTTTGCAGTATGAAAATCTGCATCGGTAAAATTTGTTATTTGAATAGATTGTTGGGCATTTGTATGATTTCCACTGAGAGTAAATGAGAAAATAATAACAATTGCCAATAGAGTTCTATTGAAAGGATTGAGGTATTTCATCTTTTTTAAGCTCTTATATAATTTTATTCAATTATTTTTTTGAGATGATAGCTGCCCATCCACCTCCGGGTGCCAGTTGGCTAACAATTTTTGTGTCGTTGTTTACTTCTAGAGTTTCTTGTTTGTAGTCTTGCGCATATCGGGTTGCATTTGCTCCATCTTTAAACACTTCCATAGTGTATTCACCTTCATCTAGAAAAGAAAAGTCAAGCTCCAATTCTCTAGGATCCCAATCTGTCATTGCGCCTACGTACCATTTTTCACCATTTCTTCTTGCCACAGCTATATAGTTACCAACAGAGCCTTTAAGCACCACAGTTTCATCCCAAACAGTTGGGATTTGCGTTATAAAATCAACCGATTCCTGTTCTTTTTTATAGATAGAAGGATTTTCACAAAGCATTTGCAATGGTGCTTCATAAACAACATACATGGCTACCTGATGAGTACGGGTTCCTAAACTCATTGGACGTGTAAAACTGATATTATGGTTTATTAAATGAGCATTTAACATGGCTCCCGGAGTATAGTCCATTGGTCCCGCGGCCATTCGGATGAACGGTATGGTTACATTATGCTCGGGAGTAATATCTGTGCTCCATTTATTGCACTCAGCGCCTCTAAGCCCTTCATAATTAAGAATATTGGGATACATGCCTCGCAAGCCCGAAGGTTTAAATGCGCCATGATAGTCGACCAACATCTCTAGCCTGGCACAGACCTTTGCTATTTGTTCATATGAGCTTACCATGTATTGGTCGTTTCGCTGCATAAAATCAACTTTGATTCCTTTTGCTCCCCAGCTTTTATAAGTTTCAAGAATTTGAACTAAATTTTCATCCAGTGGTTTCCATAATACCCATAGAATTATTCCTACACCCTTTTCTTTACCGTACCGGATGAGTTCCGGAACGTCTATTTCCGGATTGAAATCAAGAATGTCGAGGGTTGACTTTGTCCAACCTTCGTCGAGAATCACATATTCAATTCCATTTTCCGAAGCAAAATCAATGTAATACTTGTAAGATGCAGTATTCAGCCCGGATTTAAAATCTACTCCAAAAATATTGTTGGCATTGTACCAGTCCCATGCAACTTTTCCGGGTTTTATCCAATCGGTATTTTCAAGTACGCAAGGTTTCGATAGTTGGAAAGCCAAATTGCTTTCCACAAGTGTACGATCATCATCGCTAATAATAAAAACTCTCCATGGATACGATTTCTTACCGGAAATTTTTGCGATATAATCTGCTTCTTTAGTGATAGTCTGATCGCGGTCGGGATTTCTTTCGCTATCCACAGCTTCCAATACATATTTCGGGAACATGGATTCCAAAGTGGTGTTGCCGTTCCCCCTTAAAAACAATCCGGGATAATTATCAAGGGCAGTTTCGGTAAAGAGCACCTTGGCTTTCTCAGTTATAAATAAAACGGGGAGGCTGCAAAATTCTTCGGAAGATATTTCAGCCAACGATTTATCTAAATAAAGACGCTCATTGTGCGAGTACATTGATTCTTCTTGCGGAAAAAGAGATCTTGTTCCTTCTGGAAAGGTAAGAGAAACTTGTTCCGAAGATACCGTATAATCCAGGTCTTTTTCATTAATTATTTGGTAAGCAACACCATCATTGTAAGCCCTGAATTTTAAGACATATCCTTCTTTGAATTTTAAGGAGAGTTCTTCATATTCATCTTTTATTTCAGAATCCTTGTTTGGAACAACGGGAAAGATTGTAGATGAGATACTTTCTACTGAATGTTTTTTAATCTTTGCATTTTCACCAAAATTGGTAATGGATGTTTGCATTCCAAGCTCTGCCTTTTCAATAACGATATTGCCTTCGTAAGATGCTGACCAGGAAATATTCTCAGAGCAATTTACTTGAACTTGTATCTGTCCATCGGGAGATTTAACTTCAAAATTTTGAGTGTATGCCTGGCAAACAATTGTTATGCAGCATAAAGCGAGTACTAGTTTTTTCATTTTCTTTTCTATTAAATTGGGTTCGTATTAATTGTTTTCATAATTTTTGTTTGTTTCTGTCAAAGTATTTCTAATTAGTTCCATTGGTCGTTAAAAATTCTTGCTGTTTTTAATAAAAAATCTATCCTCTTGTGGTGTCAATCAATAAATAACGGTTTGCCATCCTGAGTGAAGCAAAAAATCTCATGATTAGAGCTGTTCTCCATAGATGCTTCACTGCGTTCAGCATGATAAAACAAGTTTGACCTGACACTACTGAACTTTCCTTATTTTGTTCACCTCCCTTTTTCCGTCAGCGGTAGATGAATGAATAAAATAGATTCCTATTGGAACATGTCCTAAATCTATTTCTACCTCTTTTTCACCTGCTGTTAAGCTTTTTTTAATACCTGCAACTATTTCCTTGCCCTGAATATCCCAAATGGAAATATCAATCTCAGAAGGGTTGGGTAGATAGATGCTTAATTTCACTATATCTCTACATGGATTCGGGTATACCTTATTCACTTGAAAAGTGGAGGAATTCTGAATGTCAGGATTTACATTTACCGGATTTTGCTCCAAAACAAAATCCCAAATACCACGACCATAGGTTCCAAATCTGGCTAATTTTAGTTTTTCAACATATTCAACACACCAATAGGTTTGGTCAGGAGCGGTCAATCCATCCAGTTCATACCACCTGTCTTCGGAAGGAATGTATGCATAAGGTCCCACTTCGGTTGCAGCAAATACTATTGAATCGTCCGGGGTGCAATCTAATTGAAAAACCAATGTGTTTGGCAAGCCATTATTTATCGGGCTGAATGTTCTCCCATGATCATTGGAAACATATACAGGCGAATTTGAATAACCACTGCCGCTAATATAAATCCTTTCTTTATTTGCAGGAGAAGGTAAAATGCAGGTACCATACATATGATTAGGTGTAGGACCTGAAAAATTGTTTGTTTTTTCCCATGTCACTCCATCAATTGAATAAAAAAAGTTTCCTGTTGATGTTAAAACGTATTGGTAATCATTGTCTAGTTTAGAAATAGCAATTGCGGATATACTGGAATTAACTCCATCTGAAGATTCCTGGTATGTTCTGAAATTAAATGGCAACTCCTTACTAGTAATATTGTTGCCGGTATATTCAAGTTCAATAAGGTGTGCATCTCGATTATTGCTGAATGAACCACCGCCAATATAAATTTTGTTTGTATTTGTTCCTTCGGCAGATGGTATAACACAAGTTGGAGGAATCCAAATATATCCACCTCCTTGAAACCCCCATCCCAATAAGTTCTGCCCAAAAGCAGAGTTCTCAACATTCGTAAATATGTATGCAGAACCCGGGTATATTGCCCATAGTGTTTTTCCTTTGTCTGTTGATGCCAATGAACCATAATCACCGGTCCATATCAGGTCGAATTCCCTTGCGCCATTATTTTCTGTTTTGCTTCGCTGAAATCCTTGGTCCTGGCTTCCTGCATAAATTATATCGGGATTCCTTTCACTGGTATATAATGAATAATATTGACTTACGTTTTGACCTGAAAGCGAAATATTGTTTACGGTTTGTAAATTGTCGTAGGTAATGTAGGTGCCACCATCAGTTGATAAAATTGTAAATTCATTCCCTTCGTTATCAATAAATGAATTGACTCCGGGAATATCCTGATGTAGGTCAGTTGCAGGTGAATGAGGATACTGATATTTCCCAAAATCACGGAATGTATTAGCTGCATCATGGCTATAAAAACAAATGGATGTACCCCAATATACTACATCCGTATTTTTTGCCGATATCTCTAAACTGTTTGAAGTAAATGGTCCGTGATTAGAATTCCCTCTCTTAGCCCAGGTTGTTCCTTCATTAATGGAACGATAAAATTGTGTGTTGTTAGTTGCAAAGCCTGAATAAGCTGCATAAAACGTTATTTTACTATTGCTTAACCGGCCATCAAGCAACACGTTATTGTATCCGCTTGCAACATTAACATTTGAAATGTATTTAAGCTCATCTCCCTGAAATTTGAAGAGGCTATTTTTAACCAATACGTATAAATCGGTGCTTGAATAATAGTCCGCCCAGATATCAATTTGCACCGTATTTCCTTCGCTTAAGGTGTAGGCATTCACAAAGTTTTCTCCACCATCAACCGACTTGTAAAGCACACTAACAGCTTTCCAATTTGTCCAATCCCATTCTCCGGCCAAAACATATACCGTATTATCGTTATCGTTCAGCACAATTCCTCTTTTTATGGTTCCCCATTCTTTAACAATATCAAGACCATTGGCATCGTTCCACGTTTCTCCTTCGTCGTCGCTATAGCTAACAAAATTACGGTACTTGTCGCTATGAAAAACAAGTATTCGGGTAGTATTGTCCAGCTTTAGTACGCGTAATGATTTTATATCCTTAAACCTTGTGATATCATTCAATGACTGCCAATTGTTGCCATTTAAATCTGATTTCCAAATCATGCCTCCTGCTGAGGCACAATAAATGTTTTCTGTTTCATGGTCATAGTCGGTTACCATCATCCTTCCAGCAAGGTTATTGCTGCCTCTTTCGTGCCAGGCACCAATTATATTGCCATCGGCAAAGTTCCCGGTAGTTCCGCTTTTTAGATGCTTGCCTGACTTTATTAAATTTTGCTTTTTAAGGAATTTCTTTTTGCGGGTTTGGGCATCCTTTTTTTTCCAGTCAATATCTGGTGCTGCCCTATGCATTTGTTCTATATACGAATCGCGTTTAATATGTTTATCTTTTGTTCTAATTTGATCCACAGGATTTGGAGGCAATAGTTGTGATTCGGATTTCAATTGTATAGTATTACTTTTTCTCAGTTGCTTGAGGCAGATACTCAAGGTTATAATACATATAGCTAAAAGCCAATATTTAGGTCTAAGTGTTTTATATACCATACTTTAACGGTTTGGGATTGAAAAGATTTATGATAATTTTCTAGTAAGTTGTTAGTTAAGTGGCTGCTTGAATTTTACTTCAAACAGCCACTTTAATAAATTTTCTACTTTTTTATTTAGTAACGAATGGTAATTGTATTGCTATTTCCCATGTTCCAGGTTCAAAAATTCGTATTCCAAATTTTATACTAAGATAAAATCCCTCATAGGATTCAAAATTAGTAGGACGTCTGTCTTCAACAGGAATATCACCAATGGTTGCATCGGTAAACATAGATGCAGTATCAAGCTGGGACATGGTAAATGGATAGGTATGATAATAGCATAAACCATCATCCCACAAAAAGTTTTTAGCGGGCCATGGAACCATCGGAAAGTTATATTCGAAACCTTCATCCGATTCAATAGTATTAATTGAATTATCTCCATAATGTGGTAGCCAAATATCGCCCCACAATCTTAGCTTAAGTTTACCACCTATAAATTCTCCATTTTTATCGACAAGTCGAAAATAAACTTTGACGCCCTTTGTTGGTTCATCACTTAATTTATTTACTTTGTAAAAGTCACCTGTTCCATCTATTACTCTAGCTTTTTCTTCAGAAGTGTTTAATATATAATTAAAGCCATAATGAGTTTTTCCATTATCACCTAATAAGATATAGTAAACATAGGGATCAACGGTTACCTTAACCGGATTTTCAGGAGCACTTAATTTGGCAACCACATAATCATCCAGATATCTTTCGCCTGCAATATTGGAGACTTTAAGATCGATGGTAAAAGCATCTGCTTCATCAACATATTCGGTTGCAGTTGTAAATTGCATAACTCCATTTAAGGGATTAATAATAACCGGGGCTAACATGGTATCTATCAGTTTGTTCATTACCTGAGCTTCGGTCGTATCTACTCTTGGCGCAAACGCCTCTTTCCAAAGCCTTACTTCCTTTTCCTCTACCATTTGTGAACTTAAAGTATTTTCTCCATAGGTAATATCCCCAATGGAAAAGTTATAGGGGCGACTTGAAAGATCGTAAAACGGTTCTTGTGATTCTTGCGTTATGCCTCGTGCCACAAATATGGTATCTACCTTGGAGACCATATTGTCGCTTAAAAAACCAAATTGCTCAGGTTCCATACAGGAAATCATCCATAGTAATATGAGGAAGCCTGCAAGTGGTTTTAATTTAATTATTTGGATATATTTCATACCTAAATTTTGTTTAATGTTAAAAACTGGTTAGGATAAATGGATGTTACGAATGGTTACTTCCTCAAAATGTTATGATTATTTTTTAGAGTTAAGATTCTTGTAATATCCATATCCGTCTCAATAAAATTATTAAAGACCCGAACCGCTATCACCACTGTGAAACAGCATGGGATGTGTGCCACTTAAAACGTGGACAACTCCATTGGTGGTTAGAATGCCGGATGTTCTGGTCAGTGCTGTTGCATCAGTTTCCTTTTTTCGCACTTGTTCATCTGCAATGCTATACGGATTAAAATCCCAGGCATCAAAATCATTTCCTCGCTTACGGCTATACCATATTATTTCGGGAAGTTCACGCATGACCGAAGAATATCTATATCCGTAATGCACCTCATCCATTGGTGTTAGATATACTTTTATGGAGTCATTGAAGTTAGTCCTAAAAATAGTTCCTTCTTTTCTTAGGTTTTCCCGAACTACTCGTTGGTCAACAATGTACATCCGTAATGAATCTAAAGAGGATTGGGGAATATCATCAACCGTATACTCAGGGGCATCTGGATCTGCCTTATGAATGTAATTATTTACCATGCGTAGATATATACGAACCGAATAATCATTACAAGCAAATAGGGTCACGTCTGTGGCATTAACCTCATCTACCAATCCAGCTCTTTGAATTAAGTAAGCGAAGGTATCCAACTCTGGATGAGAGCTTAAAAAATCAAAAGTTGTTTTATCCACATAAGGCGAGTGAATGCCACCATCAATTAAATAATCATCGTTTTCGCAGGCAGCAAAAACAAGAACCATTAAAAATATGAGTAAGTTATTTATTTTCATCTGTATAAATTTTAGAAAATTTCAGGTACTTTGCCTTTCCAATAGGGCAATTGTTTTAAAGCTTTGTTGGTTAATGTCAGTTTATAGGCAAAGGGCCAATAATATCCCTTTCCTGAAATTCTTTCATTATCCATACTAGACATATTATCAAAATAATTATTTCGTATCCTATCGTAAGCACTATGTCCTTCACCGACTAGTTCGCGGGCACGCTCTTTAATTATTTCCACAATGAGTTCATCATCGGAACCGGCAAAATCACCAATACCACAACGGTTTCTACTTTCATTTAAAACTAATCTGGCGTCGCCAAATCTTCCTGTTTTTGCAAGAACCTCGGCTTTTAGAAGTTTTAATCCACTTAATCTAAATATTGGCATGGAAGCATCTACAAAATATGCATCTTCAACTAAGGGATCTTCTTGATTATCACGTGTAAATAATGCGTATTTTCCTACTGTTGTGCCAAACCATTCGGCAGGCGCATTCCCCGGGTTGTTCATCTCTGACCTTGGTTTTCCTCGCTCCCAATTCACAAAAAATGCTTTCCGTTTATCGTTCATGTCATACAATGCATTTTTGTCTTCATTGTACAATTGAAACACGTTCCTAAAATTGGTTAGCTGAGGCAGAAGTGTCAGAAGTTGCAAATCACCTTGGTTACATCGAAAAGATTCATTGTCATCGGAAGAAATATGAATTTCAAAAATAGTTTCGGATGATTGACCGTAAAACATATTTTTCATCGCATCTTCACTATCGTAATTAACCAAAGTGTAGCCGCCATTATTTTCAACAGCATTGATGGATTCTATTGCTTCATTTAGCAATGTACTTGCATTACCCGCATCTCTATTTGCCAACCAGGTATTCACATGTGCCTTAAGTGCCAGGGCACTTGCTTTGTTGGCATGGATTGCCCACGTTGGAGAGCCGGGATTGCCATAGTCTAAATAGGATATAGCAAGTTCCAAATCTTCTTTGATAAAATTTAAAACATCAATTTCGGGAGAAGTAGCTAAATCTTTGGTTTCTCCGTTGTTGTTAATCAAATCGGAAGAGGATTCTATTCCTTCTTTATAAATAGGTACATCTCCCCAAATTCTTACCATATAGAAGTAAGTAAAAGCACGAATGAAATAAGCTTCTCCCAAATAGCTGTTTTTTACCTTGGTAGCATCAGATTCATTAGATCCAAACTCTTCAATAGCCATTTCTTCCGTGTGCTTAATTAGGATATTAGCTGAGCTAACGGCTTTATAATATAAAGACCAATCGGTGTATTTACTCAAACGTTCATGATTATAGGTCCGGCCATTTGCGTTATCTACTTCGGTAACAGGAAAGAATCCGTACCAAGACCATGAGTTATAACGTACAGTAAACTCCGATGCAAGATCACCATAAATAATCCATCTTCCATCGGCAAAAGGGTCTCTTAAATTGGCATATACTCCAGCGAGTGCTTTTTGAACAGCAACTTCTCCTTCATTCCAAAACACGTCACCGCTATTAATAGAAACAGGTTCTATATCTAACAGGTCGGTGCAAGCAAACATGACTAAGGAGACTGTTAGTAATAATAATATCTTTTTCATAGTCATTGAATTAAAATTTAACATTTACTCCAAAAATAAATTTTCTTGAGAGTGGATAACCATTTCCGTAGTCGTAACCACGGGCATCGACCATTGTTGCATCGGGCACGCTTGATTTTTGCCATTGGTATACGTTGGAGGCAGTTGCATAAAGCCTAATGTCACCAATCTTCAATTTTTTAATGGTCTTTGGGTCTAATGTATAGGACACAGTTATATCTTCTATTTTGAAGTAATCACCTTTTTCTAAGAATAAGGAAGATTTTTCAAAATTTCCCCCTGTTCCCACATCCCACAGACTTACTGTAAATTCAGGATATTTAGTATTATCTCCAGGCTGCTGCCAGAAATCATCAGGCAATTCATAGGAAGCTTTTGGTACCCATGGCCAATCGTTTGGCGTATACGTATATTTGAATAAGCGCTCATACATGGTCCTATTAAATATCCAGTGGCCAAATGCAAAGGAAGTGTTTGCCCTCAAACTCCATTTTTTATACCTAATAACGGTACCTAATCCACCATGGATTTTTGGGTTGGATGTTTTTCCGGTCAGAAATGCAAAGTCGTCATCACCCAAAGATTCAAATAAGTAGTTACCATCCACATCTCTCATTAATGACATTCCAGGAAAGTATAGTCCATCTGAGTATTTAGCTGAGTACCGATTTTTAAGCCTTTCGCCGGTAAAAGGATTAACGGGTAATTCATCAAGATTCTGTATAGCACCCAGATATTCATACATCCATGGTACATTTAGTGAAAAGCCTCGTACATAAGCGTAGTTTAGATTTTTGTTTAAGTAGTCACGACCATCGTAAGGTAGTTTTGCGATATAGTTTTCATTATGTGAAAAATTTAATAATAACTCACATTGAAAATCATTATCGCGAGGCAAAAGATGCGCATCAAAACTCAATTCCCACCCTTGGTTTACAATATCAATCAGGTTGGCTTTTGCCGAAGAATATCCTGAATATGAGGGAAAGTTAATGTCAAACACCAGTCCATCCGTGTACTTATGGTAGGCATCAAAAGTTACGTATAGCCTGTTGGTAAATGCGGTTAAATCCACACCAAGATTCCATTGTGTCGTTTCTTCCCAGCCCAAATTATTGTTGGCAATTTTATTAAAGTCAGGAGTAATTGCAGTTGTGCCTCCATAACTTTTTATATCCATTTGGTTGCTCCATAAATTCAAACCTTTTGTGGTATATTCATTAAAACGCAAATAATCGTCGGCATATTGATTTCCGTTTATCCCCCAGCTTGCTCTAAATTTTGCATAGGTTACGACTTTTGACACTGGTTTCCAAAACGGTTCATCTGAAATTTCCCATCCGGCAGAGAGAGCAGGGAAATTTCCCCATCGTTTATCTTTTCCGAAACGGGACGAAGCTTCACGGCGGTAGTTAATATCAAACATATATCGTTCTTTGATGGTATAACCTGCTCTTAACCAATAGGATATCATGTTATTGGATCTTACGTCACTAAACCCGAAGATATTTTCTTTTTTGTACCCTACGATTGTTTTAATCCCATCGCTTGAACCATTATCTCCTGTTAGGTGCAGGATTTCATTTTGATTATGGGTTATTGAATGTCCGGCCAATAAACTTAAGCGATGATTCTCAAACATTTTTTTATCGTAGGTAGCAAAAGTTTCGACGCTAGCTGCGTAACTTAGACTTTGACTTGCCGCGGCTGAAGATTGGTTGTTCTCATGAATAGTTGATGGACCAAAAAAGTTCTTTTTTGATGTGGTATAAGAGAGTCCTATTTGTGAGTTTAATCTTAATCCCTCTATCAGATCAATTTGTAACAAGTTGCTTAACCGAGTCTCTAAAACCCTGTTCGTATTGTAAACTTTGTTTAACTTTCCTACAAGGGCATCTAACTCTTCCTGACTTTTGTATAGGTAGGAGGCTGGTAAATCAATAGGATCGATAGGAAATGTTTTATTTGGGTCGGTTTCATCTAATCCTGTTTCTCTATCCATGAAGCTACCGCGCACGGTTAAGTCATTCATTACCTTTTTAGAAAACCGGTTTCGTATGTTTGCATTAAACGTATAACGTTTAAAACCATTGGCGGTAACAATTCCTTTTTCATCATAATACCCTAAACCTATTCTGTAGTTTGTAACATTTGAACCACCTGTTACGTTGAAATCGTAATTGTTAACAATACCACGTCGATAAAACATTCCTTGATAATCGTAGTTATTATTAAACGCAGGATTTAAACTATCGGTAAGTTCTAAAGGCATAACCCTTGCTCTTGCTTCAGAGTAGGGGCCCCATTCGGTATAGTCAGGAATACTCTGTTCGATTAAAGCGAGTTTAAAACGTCTGTCTGCAGCTCCTGTGTATACTTTATACAAATCAGGTCTGACCGATACACCATAATACGCGTTTAAACGGAATTCCGGTTCGCCTGCATGTCCCTTTTTAGTTTTAATAATAATTACACCATTAGCCCCTCTTGATCCATAGATGGCTGCTGCCGAGGCATCTTTTAATATGTCAATAGATTCGATATCTGCTGGATTTAAGGAAGCTAAATAATCGGTATTGGTAACATCGTATCCGGCCAAATCTTCCAAGGACATTGGAATACCATCAACGACATATAAAGGCGAACTTAGACCATTTACCACATCCAGATCGCTTGAAACATGGGTGTTTCCTCTGATTACCATTCCTCCAGCACGCATTCCAGGTGCTCCTGTTCTGACTAGGTTTTGTACCCCAGCAGCTTTACCTGAAAGTAATGTGGAAATGGAAGCAGCAGGTATTTCAGATAGTGTCTCCGAAGCGATACTAACAATAGATGCAGTAACCCTCTTTTTGTGTACTTCCTGATAACCGATTACTACTGTTTCTCCAAGTTCAGTAATGTTTTGTTTCAGTTCAACATTAATTATTCGTTTGTCTCCAACAATAATGTTTTCCACAGTATATCCAACAAAAGAGAATACGATGGTTGCATTTTCATCCGGGACATTTAGAGAGTATTCTCCTTCCATATTGGAAGTAGTACCAATACCAGTTCCGGCAATTGCAATATTAACTCCGGGTAAGGATTCTCCATTGGATGCGTCGGTAACTTTTCCTTTGATTATGATATTTTGCTGCCCGACATTTGTATTATTTCCTTCATCAACGGTAATAGGAAATACATTGTCAATTAAATCAAGACTATTTTTCTTCGAAATACTTGATCCGGCATGGGCAACTGAAAACAAACAAAGTGAGAGGGCTGGTATTAGGATCGTTAAAAACAACAATCTTTTTAATCGATACCAAATGCCCATTTTTATTGTAGGCCAATTTTTCTCCATAAATTTTGTTTTAGTATTTGTTAATTTTATTTTATGTTGGTTGATTTTCTTATTCAATTACAGATGTGTAAACACTTCCGTAAATATTTATTGAATAAGTTTTTTTTACGTGATATTATCTTCGTTTTAGTACATACAACCCCTGTCTGCGATAATTGCTAATTTTTTGCAGTTTGTTAAAGGGTTTATTATCAGAAGGATAATTATGTGCATAGCTTCTTTGAAGCAATATCAAGGAGGTTCTTTTGAGGGACTTCTGATATGCGGATAATCAGTGTAAGAGTATTCGGAACAGATTATTCCGATTCCTGCACCTGACGCAATAATTATGTAAATTAATTTTTGTTTTATCATTGCTTCATTTGTTGTTCAATTGTTTTACAATCATCTTCCGAAGAAGATGAAAAGAAATTCTCTTCCGTTGTTGCAACTGGAAGTTGTACACTTTGAATATCCGGCTTAATATTTGTTTCAAATGGTGTTTGAACATAATAGTAGGAGGTCAGTGCATAGTTTATGCAACAGGAAGCCCAATGCCACATTTCAATATTTGTACTTATTGACGTATTAAATGGAATAGCATCCAATGAGCGATGTCGCATGTTAACTGTCATGCCGGGCACAAAGTTTCCTGCACCTGTTGGTTGCGAAATAAAAGGGTGGGAGAAGGGCTCGGGATGCCCAAAAGCGTATCCATAATAGTCTTCGCTGCCTGTACCAATACTGGAAGGGAATTCTTCACCATCCACAAAAATCTTTTCATCGCCTTCGCCCCACCAGGTGTTTGCCATATTGAACAAAGTCACCTGATCGCCAACATACATGCCTTTTCCTTTTATATCGACATAATTCATATCGAAGAATAGGTTTTTCTCGCCGCGCGTTTTAATATGGTGGTATTCGTGCCAGCAAGCGCCGAAGTACATGCTGTTTTCATTCCATTTATAACTTGAAAAGCTGATTTTGCTGGAAATATTTACCGTGTCTTTTCCATAATTTATATACGCGATCCTGCAGTTTTCTTTATAAGGCATTATCCAATTCGAATACATTTGACCATCGTTTTGTGTAGTATTCATCCAGGTAGTATGAGGGAACATTTGGTATCCTGTTCCAAAAAAATCACCAACTGGAACCCAAACAGTTTGTTTTCCGTCAAAAGTTCCGGAAAGCACTGTTGAACGTAAAGCCTGTTCATTATTTTTTGAATCAATTTTTAAACTCAACCTATATATGGCTAAATTTGTATCATTGAATTGTAGTACCAATGAATCGCCTGGCAGTATTACCCAATCATGAGATTTTGTTACAATTGGACTAAATGATGGTTTTAATAACTTTTGGTATGCAGCATCAAATTGAGATTTATTAAGTAGCTCTTTTGAAAACGTTTCTACTTTAGTTCCTTTTTCGTATTCGCGGAAGCAGATATTGTAAAAAACATCTGGCCAGTAGTGCCCGTCTTTTAAGCGGAGAGAATCACATTCATAAGTAATTTTACAGTGTTCGGCAAAAGGAATGGGTACATACAAATTGTGTCCGCGTTCATTTATTGGGGCATCATCGGGGACACCTTGGCTAAAGGGGGCTTCTGCAAGCATTTGCCCGCTTATTACATCAAAAGGGGCCCCTTCAATTTCAGGGATACTGTCGTTATCAAGATAGATTCGGAGCGTTCCGTTTTCGGCTTTCCAAAATGTCATCCACCAACGGACAATGGCACCTGGACCATCCTGATCGAAAAGGACAAACTCGCGACGCTCATTGTTATTCTCTACCCTTACAAAATACGACATGTCGGCATTTGCATACCAGCCTTCGCTATCTTTTTCCGTTGTTTCGCGGTTATAGCTGCTCGATTGTTTTAACTTGAATTCCTGTTCCGGGAAATAGGTTAGATTTTCTCGATCTGCCATCTCCTTGAGCAAACTTTCGATGCTAACCTCTTTTTGCGTACAAGCAGTGAGTAGAAACAGGACACATAACAGCAAGTAACCGGTAGTTCGTTTTTTGATTTGTTTATTCATCGCTAGTGTATTAGTTTTCTTGTCCATGTGGATGGTATTAATTGGAAAAATCTATTGCATATGGGTTATGTTTTTTTAAAAGTGACTTGATTTCCTTATGTAAATTCCGGGTTTGTTGATCGGAGAAATAATGGAATTTAAAGTCGTATAAATGCGTGTATGCATTTTCGACAATTAAAACCCTTGTGTTTTCTATAAGCACAATGTTGTGCCACATTCCGGAAGGAATATTGTACGTGGTTCCCGGAACCATATCAATAAGGTCAAATTCGGTTTTATCAATTGAAACCTCGGCAGAAATTAATACGGCCTTTCCTTCGAGCAGAACAAAAGCTTCATCGGTATTCTCATGGACATCAACTTTTTTTATGGCCTTAAGCTCATATTCGGGACAGGAATTCAAATAAGCGACCTGCCATTTTTCAGTAATTAATACCGGATTGTAGTTTTCTTCCGTATAGTTAAATGTTTCCATCAGGTTCATTTTTTATTAATTCCATAAGAATGCTCTTTTTGTAATCAGGATAGGAGGTAATCCATACTTCAGGTTGAAATTGGGCAACACCATTTTTTAACCCAAGAACATATACTTGAATTTCTTTACCGATATATTTGTTTTCTAATGGGAAGTAATAGGTATAATTACTTTCGCTTTCCACGTTAAAATATTCCCAGGTATTGCTTGGGAAGGAAACTGCCCGATCAGGTGCACCAATATACTGATCATCAATTTTTATCGCGGCATAAGCACCTTCGTTCCCATGCTTTCCGTTGAGGGCTATTGCGAGGTAGCTGTTTGCAGCCAATTCGTCCAATTCAAAATTCAATTTCCAACAAGAGGAAGCAGGATTCTCTGCATAATTCTCAAACAAGTTAGATGCCCGCCACTTGTCCCTGTTTAAAGCGAAACCATCTTCATAAGCTTCAATTTCGGCAATACGCTGTGGTGCCCCGGTTATCCTAACGTATCTGATAGGCTTATGCCCCGGAATTATTCTTGCTATAGTTCCAAAACCTTTGTAATCAAGCCTTACTGTATCCCATTGCACTAGATCAAAGGAAACTTCAGCAAATGCATTTTCCGAAAAAGAGTTCATTTCCGGATTCAGGTTGAATTCTTGCCTGTCCCTAATTTTTATAATAATTTCATCCGGACGAATGGTTTCTCCAAAGTCGAGCCGGAACATCTTATTCTTTAGCCTTGCAATGAAAAAAGTGTTCAAGTCTCCGTCAAAAAGGTTTCTATCCCAAATGCCACGGTTAATAAACATGGGTTTATTGAAAAACTCTTCACGACACGCCTTAACCTGGGGGATTTTAGTTTCACCTGATCGTTGGATACATCTTACCTCAAGGGCATTATTGTCGGCAGCAAAACAGGTTGCTTCAAAAAAAGCTTGCGCATCATCAGGCACACTCTTTAATAATTTGGGTTTACCAATTAGTCGGTGAGGCGGGAGTTTAAGTTTTTCCCCGGGGAAAATTACTTCAATGCCTTTTACAAGATTTTTTAGAGGATATTCTTTGCCATCAATTATTCCTTCTGAGAATTTATCAGATTTAGGATTGATTTTTACGATTGCGCTTGTTCCCTGGTCACCGATCAATGAAATAGTAGTTTTATTTTTTGTCGTGTTAACTGTTTCATACTCGCATCCGGTCAGGGCAAGTTCATGATCGTTTGATGAGCTAACTTTTAGCAGAAAAGTTCGATAGGGGGGAACTACCACATTTACATAACTGCCCCATTTAAACTTGCCGAAGTCTTTTTCGTTAGGGTGATATTGTTTTACAGCTAAATGCGACTTTCCAGCCAATCCTATTGAAGTATCCAGGTTGATTTTGTATGTTCTGGGATACCATGATAAATTTCGCAAAGTAATTAACCTGGTTTGGTCATCTCCACGTGACATGGCAAAAGGTCCATATTGATCTTTGGGAAGTTGGAAGCCCTCTACCAAAATCTCCCGGCAATTGCGTTGAAGGTTAATTAAACGGGCAAATTTTGGGAACTCATCGTCTCGAAGAAACCATGGATTTCCATAAAATTGAGGTGAAAGGATCAAGCTTCGATTGAACATTTGCAGAATCATTTCGTCTTCCCAATAATCGAGGCACGATGAAAAACAAACACCATGATCTCCATACATCCTTGACAGGTTAGGTGTGAGCTTTCTCTCTAAAGAACCAGCCCGATGGTGCGGAGCTGTTGTTTTATTATTTACAAAAACATCTACATAAGTTTCTTCTCCTTCCCATAAATGGTGGGTTATGTCAGGTTCTGCATGCTTAAAATCAATACGCTGTGAACTAACAATTAGGTCAGGAGTATATTTCCTGCATTCCTGCAAGGTTTCTGTAAGGATTTTAGCTTTTTCGGGGCGGAATGAACCGGCAACTCCATCTAACTTAAACAGGCGAATATTATAGTCACGACAAAGTTCTACCATCATATTTTTTCTGGTTTCTTCTTCTTCAGGGGTACTTCCAAAACCATCGGGACCAAGCCATACACCTAATCTGCACCCGAAAGAATCTGCCTTTTGTACCAAAGGCGTCAAACCATTGGGGAATTGCTGTTTAAATTCCCTTGAATTTAGTGATCCATAGTGATATGGAATAAGCCGCCCAACGCCTGCCGTATATGGTCCATCATCAATATTCCCAACATCCAATGAATAAATGTCAAGTTGCATCCCATATTTTTTGTTTAGCCAGTGAAAAAAATCAAGATTAATAAGTGCTTGTTTTTCGTTTGTTCCTTCGTATTGGCTGTTTATCCAATCAAAATAATGCGATCGCGATGGGGTTAAAGAATCTGCTCCAGCCCTTGGGAACACTTGGTTTTGAGAATGGGCTTCCCATCCTATTATTAACAAAATGGGGATCGTAATACTTTTAATTATAAAAGAAAAGAATCTCATAATCTTTATTTTTTACTGTATTCCAAAACGATTTGAAAAGGGGATGCAGGCAACAAACTACGGTTGTATAAATTGCATTCCGGATTATCAGCCCAGGCATAACGGACTTTAATTGGAGAGCTAATCTTTTCGGAACGAACGATTATGCAATCCCCTTTTATTTGTGCATCAGCCCAGTAAAACTTGTTGTCTTCGCCCGCTAGGGCAAAACCTGTAGGCTTTCCACCATCCTTTGTTTGGAGTGCTCCAGCTGTATTCTTAAATGTGATTATTACTTCTGGTCCATTAATTTTCCATGTGATAGGCTGAGGTCCTGAGCAAATTGTTTCCTTATATCCATAAGCAATTTTCCGGGCATTTAAATAGAGCCGTTCGCCCACATCTTTTTTGTTAAAAGGATGTATGTTCCTGGCTTCACCAATGTCAATGGCAACTGCCATTCCGGTATTTGGGAAATCCAAAGCTTTTCGTTGTGCTTCGCGAACGTCGGCCCATTGACTTTCTTGTGGCTCGTCTTTTGGATATAAATAATTGGCTAGCTGAACAAATAAAAACGGGAAATTGCCCTGCTCCCATCTTGTGCGCCAATCTTGAATCATGGTCGTAAAAAGTGAATAATATTCTTCGGGGTGCTCGCGGTTTGATTCTCCCTGATACCAGATTGCACCTTTTATTGTGTACCCGGCAATAGGGTGGATCATTGCATTAAAAATATGCACAGGCTCTTCGTGGAACAATGTAACGGACGGAATGGGCGCTTGAATTTTGTTGTTAAATTTCCATTCGCCTTCCAGGTTTATTTTTTTCCCTTCCGGATTTTGAAGGAACATAGCATCTTTTACACCAATATGCACAAGGTTCGACCAAGGGCTGTTTGCCCTGATTGCCAGAATATTCTTTCCGTTTTTCAGTTCGGAAGCGGGGATTTTAATCTGCCTGAGATCATCGTATTTCAACTTCTTATTGTTCAGGAAAATATCCTGGAAGATATATGCCTGTCCAACATTTAAGGTAAACTCTTTATCCTGCTTTTTCCATTGTTTTTTTACATCTACGGCAATTACTTTTCGAACCCAAACCACATCTTTCATATCCTTTTTAGGGAGTTCGATGTTTTCCCAACCTGAATCGTCATAGTCAAGTTTGGCGCAGCCATCTTTATATCCTTTATCCGATTGTACAATACTCCATTTTAAGGATTCAAGGCTATCAGCTTCAGCATATTTTTGCTCCCACTCAAGTTTGCTCATGCTGCTGATGTTTCTTGCTTCATCGCGGTAAAAAGGCACGGTTTCCAGCATTTGTTGGCTGGTCCATGCTTCGGCAGGTGTAGCTCCCCAGCTGGATTCGATGATCGCAACCGGAACGTTAAAATCATCGTGAATTTTTTTTATAAAAAACCACGATACGGCAGAAAACTCCTGTATTGTTTCAGGATTACATATATCCCATTTCCCTTCTGTAAGATCAACTTCAGGAACGGATGATAACCCACGAGGGACTTTAAAATAACGAATGTTGGGATAGTTAGCGGAAGCAGTTATTTCGTTATAACGTCCGTCGTTGATATCCTTTAGCCTGAATTCCATGTTCGACTGCCCCGATGCAATCCAAACTTCGCCATACAAAACATTTTTTATTTGGATTGTTGTATCCGATTTTATTTCAAGGTTATATGGTCCCCCTGCTTTGTGTGGTGGCAAATATGCTACCCAATTTCCTTCTGAATCGGCATAGGTATAGGTTTGCTCATTATGGATGGTAAGTTCTACTTTTTCATTGGGATTTGACCAGCCCCATATTTTGCAGGGAACATTACGTTGCAAAACCATGTTGTCGCTAAAAATTACAGGTAATCTCAAATCCCGGGAAATACCCGCTAAACAAATGAGAATGAGTAAAAAAGAGATTGTATTGACCTTTAGGTATTTATATGTCATTGTTTTAAGAGCTTAGAAGTTTTCGGATAAGAAATATTTTAAAAGTTCTATGTCCATTTCGTGGTAGCTATCGGGGGTAACCCGCAAATACACCTGATCGGAGGCATTTTGTGTGGCGTATATTTTTTTAAGTTCCTCAAATGCAGGTTTAACAGTCTTGTTATACGATGCTGAATGGTTATTGTGGCTTGGAGTATCCAATTCGCCATAGTGGAGCATTATCGGACGGGGTGCATTAAGTCCGGCAATATCGCTCCGATCCATCCATTGCAAAATATTGGGAATACAATGCGCGGGCGCATTATAACTTGTGGCAAAAATCCCGTTAAAAGAGCCCATCGAGCCGCTGCAAAAAATTTTATTCACACGCTGCGAAAACACAGGATAATACAGTGCCAGATCGCCCCCATAAGAAATACCAGCAACATCAAATTTGTTGAGGTCATAAGTTTTTGCCCACCAATTTTCCCAGGCAACCAGATCGGCAATGGTTTCACCAATGATATTTTTCCCATGCTGGAAACTTTCGGTAATCAGCGTAAATTGCCTGCCATGCGATACCCAATAGTCAAGGTTGTCGAGCTCAATATTATTGGAAAGGTCGCCCAAGGTGCTGAATCCCCTGAGTTCAGGGCACAAAACCATGTATCCGGCTTTCCCCAATTCATAAGCGTAACGATGGTGATAATCGTCTGCTAAACCAATAATTGGTTCAACCATTCCATGCCCATGAATTGCCATAACTGCACCTATTATTTTGCCTTCCGGAATTAAAAGATATGCGGGGACCGTTAATTGGGAATCAACTTCCATGAGCAGTGCCTTGTACGTTAGACCTTTATAATTCAGGCTCCGCAATTCTTTTACTTCTTTATCGTTTGGCGCTTGATAGGCAATTAACTCAGAGAATTTGCTTCGTACGGCTTTTTTCCATTGGGGATTCGTTCCATTGTAATTTTGAAAAGATATTTTGCGTTCTGGTTCCGTGAATTTAACACTAAGATTTAATTCTTCTTTTTTAATAAGAAAATCCTTTAACGCCTGTAATTCTTGATCTTCTGGTTGATCAACAATCTCTGCCTTTTTTTCATTGTTGTTGCAGCCTAAGACAAAAAATGCAAGTACAAGAAAAATCCCGGATATCTTTTTACGACACGTTTTCATAGTTTACGCCTTAATTTGAAGTTCGATTACATTCACGGATGCTGGTTGAATAATTACTTCCTGAGGATTGGTTATTTGCTTTTCGACTGGATCAAAAGTGTCACGGCGTGCATCATCCACGTATGCTAATTGCTCAGAAGGTGCAATTTCATGGTGGGTTGCAGCATTTATCGTATATCCATCAACATTTACATTAATTTTTACAGGAGTTGCATATTGGGTATTCAAAATATTCAAATAAATTTTATCCCCTTTGCGTGTTGCGGCAACATCCAGTTCCGAAGGATAATTACTTACAAAAATTCCTTTGTCACCTCTGTGTTTCTGATATAGTTTCATAATCGTACCAACAGGCAGGAGGTATGAGTCACCACCGGGAACGGGCAAGCGTACGGAATTTACCGTCCAACGAGTGCCAAAAAAATCTGCTCCGGTACAAATTGAAACCTTGTCGGCATGACGCAGGTAGGTGTTCATTGTTCGGGCATGGTAGGCTGCCGAAAGCCAATTCATTAAAATGGTATTGGTGTTATAAGGCGAAAGCGAAAGATGCCCTTCGGTAACTGCTATTTTAGCTTCACTTCCAATAGAATTTAGAATTTTCTTGAGTTTTGATAAGCGGTATTCTGCAATTTTTGCAAGGTCAAGGAATTCATTCCATGCCTCCTCCGGATATTTAAAGTATTCCATTCCGGTAATCGACCTCGTGTTTTCAGGATAAATTCCCATCATGTGAATGGCAATCATATCCAAAAGGTCACCATTTTCCTGTAGCATCTTTTTTGCCCAGAATTCATTGTTCTCGGAGCTTTTATTTTCCTTTAGTTCGGAAATTTTAGGGACATCGCCCCAACCAATTAGTTTTATGGAAGGATCGCGGTGTCGCATGGCTTTGGCAAATTCACGGGTATGCACAATTGCCTGATCGAGGCTAAAGCCTCTTTCCCCACCATACGAAGTCTCATTGCCAATTTGCCAGTGTTTGACGGAGAAAGGATCGTTCGCCCCATTTTTTTTGCGTTCTTGGTTATCCGGATCGTTACAATAGGTGACCCATTCTGCAGCCTCTTCAACGGTACCATAACGGTTCTGCTTGTGGCTTGTATTTTTAAAATATTCAAAACCATCGCTCATAAAATTTACCCCAACCAATGGATCGGCGCCAACCCTTTTGCAAAATTCCATGAACTCGTGCGTGCCAACCCGGTTGGTTTCTTTACCTCCCCAGTAATGATTGTATAACCATGGGCGGTTTTCAGCCGAACCAATTCCTTCTTTCCATTTGTAATATCGGCTATAATTACCTCCCCAACGGATCATTCCAGGTGCTAAATCTGCAACACATTTTACAACATCTTCGCGCCAGGTATCTTCACCATAATTCCAGGCGGCTTCGATTGCCGGCTCAGTTGTTCCGAGTGGTTCAAGGAATTGCATAAACAAAGTCGGTGCAATATCAAACTGCGGGGTGGGATCGATTTGAAGGGTCCCTTTTGGTGTTCCCGATGATTTGGTTTTGCATGTTAAAAGACTGGTACCGATTAAGATTGATCCGGAAGATGCTAGTGCCCCGGCTTTTAAAAAATTTCGTCGTGAGTATGGTTTCATTTTCTAATTAGTTTTTATAAGATATTTCCCATTTTATGCTTGCTTCTTGTGGGCTTTTAATATGGATTTCCCGAAGTCCGTTTTTAATTCCTGAATAGGTGATTTTACCTTCGTTACAATCGATATTTGTGGGTGTAAAACCTAAAGGTTCAGAAATATACAGGATGTATTCATCGTTGGCGACCACTTCGCTCTCACCTTGTAAAACCTTATTGTCCCAACGAAGATCAGTTAGTTCAAGGGCACCACATGAAATGTGGCGATTGGTAGCAATCAGTTGGGGACGGTTTTCTTTTTTGCGAATACAAAATAATTGGCATTTATACGTCGTATCAATTTCACCCGGTGTAAATCCATCTTTGAATGTTCCCAAAGGATTTTTATCCCAGAAATCAAAAACCATGTATTCGTTTTTTGGATCGAGGCCAAGGCGCTCAAATTCAATTTGATTAACGTGAGTTCCGGTCCTTCCAAGAACCATCCAGTTTTCGTAGGATTTATTTATTTCCATCAGGAACAAATCGTTGAAAGAGTAGGGGCTTGCATCAAAAATCCGTTCACCACTTCCCGATGTTTCAGAATCAACAGCATCAAGGTACATTGACCGTGAAGGATCGACATCGTAGATTTGGCATGGCTGTGTAAATAATACGGGAATTGTGCGGATAACGGGCTCAAGGTTTCCTGTTTCGTAATCTTCAGGTTTGTCCGTGATCATATACAACGATCCTGTAATTGAGGTTGCCATACAATCGCGATATGCGTTCTCCCCAAATGCTTCAATGTGGTCGGGATCGTTTTGCCAAATCACATTGTTGAACGAATTGTATTGCGACAAACCACCCAACCCGTAACCATCGGTACCAATTCGGCATGCATCGGTAATCCCAATCAGTTCAGGCCTTACGCCCCAACATGCCAACATGTAATTGTCGGGACCTATTTCTTCTCGGATTGCACTTACAAAGCTTCTAAATGCATCAACCCGTGTAATACCTTTCTTTTTATAATAATCAGGATAACTGTTGTATCCATCGTAGCGCAGGTGCCTTAATGCATCCACTTTGAAATAGTTATAACCCATATCCTTAAATCCCCGGTAAGTAGGGCGCACCAGCTTATCAATAGCCTTCGGGTTTGAGGCATCTAAAATATATTGGATCCAGGTGCCTACTGCCAGTTCGCCATTTTTATCGGTAACGAACAGATCTTTATTGGCATTGACCATTTTTTCATCTTTGTAACTCGCGTAGGTCCAAATGCCTGGTATCATTCCTTTGTTGTGAATATAATCTGCCAGGGCATGCATACCACCCGGAAATTTCTCATTGGGGTTCAACCATGAATCTGACAAACCAACTGGTTCTGTTTGGTAACCATCGTCTAATTGAAGGTAGTCTAACCCGAAGGGAACTATTTTTTCAGACAGTACATCTGCTGTACGATGGATATCCTGCTCGGTAACCCTGTTCCAGAAAGCAAACCATGAACACCAACCCACAACAGGTTTTTTAGAAACCTGGTATTCCCATGGCTTGAAATACTCTAACCCTCGATGTTTTTGGTAATACCTTGGCCGGAAACGAAGACAGATTTCTTTTCCACTTATTTCGATCTTGAATTTATTTTTTTCAGTTGGAAAAATCCTGACATTTGCATTTTGCTCATCAACGGAAATTACCCAGTCGGATTTTCGGTCGTAAACGGCTCGGTTTAAAAGGCTTTGACTTAAACCCACACTGTGGCGCACCAAATCATATTGGTTGGAAGTTCGTCGATCGACTTCGCAGGCAAAGGCTTCTTCACTTCCTGTTATTTCGCCTTCAATTTGTAAGCCTTCCCCCTGGAGCATAATCACCTGATTGATAATTTCTTCCGATTCCGATGCTGACTCTACATGTTTTGCCAGTTTGCCCGATACTATTTTTCCCTGGAAAATATTTTTCCCGTCATATTGGAAAGTGATAGTGTTATCATCGACCGATATTTGTGCCTCTTTGTTTGATGGTTCGGACTGCGCCATCACACATGCCGAAAGTAAAATACAGATTGCTAATTGAGATAATATTTTAAGCATATTCATAAATTTTATGTTGTCGATTTACCTTCGTTGGATCCAAATAAAATCGATTCCAAGTGGTTTTCCGGCTTCTTTAGCTTCCAGGGTAAGTTTCTGGATTCCTTGTTCAAAGCTTTGTTTTGATGAACTAAATGTGCGCGACAATATGCCATCGTTGGTATTCAAATTAATTTCGCTTCCCCTGTCGTTGAACTCTGAATCTCCAATGCGTGCAATGCAACTGCCGGATTGATCATTCAGTTGTGCAGTTACGTGGATGACGTAGTTTCCATCTTGTAGAATTGGAAGTTTAAGGGTAATTTGATCTCCATTTTTTTCGGGAATCCATTCAAGTAGCTGACCGCCAGCCCATAAATTTCCGGGTTTAAGTTTAAATTCCTGTTCATTAGAAACGATATCTTCAGCCTGGTAAAACACAGAATAAGCAGATCCTTTTTTCCCAACGGGAAACCATTTTTCTGGCAATTGAAGTGCCCTTACATCACCCTTCGAAATCCGTTTGTTATCGTCGTGCATTCCTTTAAAACCATAGTGGTATATTATCCTGCCGTACGTATATCCGGGTACAGGTTCATGGCTTAGTAATTCCATATAAAATGCAAAGTGGTTTTTAAATGGGATGTTATCAATGATGTGCCAACGGTAATTGGTTACAAAACCTTTTGTTCCGGGACCATCGTTGCGGGGCTGGCCACAGTATGCATGATGGAAAATCGCGGGTGACGACCATGCATAGTTGTAATAGTCTTCTGATCCTGTTCCGAAAAATACCGGGAAGGGATTGTCATCCACAAATATTTTTTCATCGCCTTCGCCCCACCAGTTTCCATAGGTTGAAGGAACGTTTGAGGGATTCATCATGTGGGCGGCAGCTCCAACACACACACCTTTTCCTTGTGTGAGCAAATAGGGGATATCGCTTGGTTGATCGTAGGACGAAAGTAAATCGTGGTCAACTTTCCACCGTGCCCTGAAATACATCGATTGGTCATTGATCCATTTATATTCTTCCGTGACAATTTTTCCACTTAGTGCGATATTATTGCCCCCCAAATTTTCAATTTTAATTGAAACTGAATCCTTAAAAGGCATGTAATACCTACAAATTAGCTTGCCATTTTTTTCTACGCTCAATGGGAGCGATTGAAAAGGGTTAATTCCCTGGGCAGTACCAAAAAAATCACCAACGGGCGATTGAACCTGAGGATCGGAAGCACCATCAAATGAAATCCGAAGAACAGTTTGTCTCAATGCAGTTTCAGGATCGTTCGAATGAACCTCCATTTCAAGGTATTTAATACCTTTGCTTCCCTTAATTATTAGTATCTCCTGTTCTATCCCGCTTGCAACGTTAGCTGCGAAAGCATTTATTTCGCCTATTTCTGCCTGGAGATTATCTGGATTAGACAGAATGCTGTGAGCGCGGTTTATTTCTTTGCTATATTTCTGTATGTCGCTTACTTTGAAGGTTTTGATTTTTGTTCCTTCTTCGTAAAGCCTGACATTTACATGGTAGAAATGCAGTGCGTTAAGCTCACCTTCCCAAATAATTTTACAGCTTTTAGCGAATGGGATGGGGTAGTATCCAGCAGTATTTTGAGAGAATGTTCCGCTAAGGTTTGGAGCCGTTTCGGGGGACATTGCATAATACACTTTTGTAAAAAAATCATTGGCATTTCCGTTGTATACGGGCTCAGTATCTCCATCGAGGTACATTCGTATGGTACCATTAATGGCAGCTGTCCAAAGGCGTACAATTGCTCCGGGTTTGTTAATGTCGCAAATTAAATATTCGCCAATTCCTTTATCATTGGGTTCCCTTAAGACCTTTTCGAAACCAGGAATTGGTTCCTTGCCAAAACCATCTGCATTTTGAAACCAGTCAGGAGAATCGGGAGTTGTGCTTCGTCGATCGTATGATGAAAATTGAACGGTATTATAATAGGGTTCTGGGTACTCCGCAAGGTTTTTAAGGTTCACCATTTCGTTGATAAGGGTACCCGTGGTAATTTGTGCCTTTGAGGGGATTGCCCATGCTGTTAATACGAAAGCAAATAATGCAAAAGCAAGTCTGTTTTTAGCGATGATCATTTTCGAAAAGTTTAGTAATCTGTATTTCATTTTATCTGTCTTAATAGTTTTTAGTCGAAGAAAATTGCTGAGAACCTGGTGTCGGGCGAGTTTTGGTAACGTTGGGTCCAAACGTTTGTAATCCGGCATTGAACATGCCCTTGAATTTTATATTTAAGGTAAATACCCTGTTCAAAATCCGTTAAGTTGAACGAGTGCAATATTTTTCTGGAATCTGCATCAATAATGTCAACAATTGACCATCTTCCCCGCCTGTCCCAGTCAAGAAAGTATATGGAAACCTGGTGTTCATTCCCATCTTTAAAATCCAGGTCGATTATTTGATGCAAGGGATGTTTCCTTGAGCAGGCAATGCCTTTGCTTTCTCTGGGTACTTTAATGGCTTGAATATCCTGCGTTTCTTCTTTCCAAATTTGTTCTTCTGAATTTATGAAGCTAATATCTACCTGTTCCGGGGCTTTATCTTCTGCTCCGGGGATTACAAATCCATTCGATCCATACTTCTTTTTCCAATATCCTTTGGTTTCGGCATCGGTTCCAATAAAGGCAACTTTTCCGGATGGAATATCCTCTATATCATTTTCGGATAGACTGGTTCCGGCAGGAAGAATTGATATTCCTTCATCTGGATTTAGCGAAAGTTTTAATTTCCTATCTGCATTAATGCTGGTTTCTTTGCTTTTAAGCTGTAGGCCAGAAGTTGTGATCGTATAAATATCAACCTTACCTACTTGGTTCCATGATTCTGGAAGTTTCCAAAGATGGTTTTTATAGCCGTTTTCGCTGTAAGCAATTATTTCCAGTCCCGATTTCCAAAGTGCAGGAATAAAAACATCGTTCCCATTTGCAAGGATATGTCCATTCTGTTTTATGAGAGTTTTATTGGGATAGGTTACCTCAATATTGTTGGAGAATAAGGCAGTATCTCCATTGAATTTGTTTCGTAAATGCCGGTTTAAAAAATACCAGGGCAGCGTGCGGGTTGCAAATGATTTTAATCCGTTTGGTATTTTTGAAGTATCCTCATTAATCTCGGACTCAAGGGTAGAGCTGTGCCCAAAAAATTTGCCAAATTCAGCAACTTCTTCGCTTCCATAATGAAATGCATCTCCACCTGTCATTATATAAGAGGGTATTTTCATTGGATCTGGTGGGGTGCTCGAATTCCATCCGCAATGCCAAATCATAGGATGGTATAACACGAAATCTTCGCCGGCCGGGCGTCCCCAATCAAATTCGGTGGTGAGGTCAACGTTATATTTTTCTCGCACATAGGTTGTCATTTCCCGCATACCAAGGCAATCCTGATGTTTGTCGATTTGGTAATACGGATTTTCGGTTGTGTACCAGGCATCAGGATGAAGTGAACCGCTCATTTTTAGTTCAGGGAGCATTTCAAATAAAGGATCAATCTGGTCGTTTTTGAACGTTCCCTGGTACCAATTTCGGTAGTTGCTTGCACGATGCGCCATATGACCGTTCCAAACATGACCTTGTCTGTGTCGGCCGTCTGTTTCCCTCACCAATATGTCGCGCTCCTGATATTTTGGACCAAGTTCATTATCATCGAGATAACAATCGGAAAAATTTACATGAAGCGATACCCGGGTGTTGTATTTGGGGCCTTCGCGCATTAACCAACGAAGGCTTTCGAGAGGTGTTTTGTCCTGAAATTTTAGAACTTCGTTGACCCTTGAAAAAGAAGGGTATCCGGTATCATGTCCGGTATATTGCCAACCAACGATGTACACAATTTTAGGAATTCCACGAGTCAGGTTATCAACACGTTCAATAATTTGCAGGACTTCTTCCGCGTTCAGTTTTTTTACTTCGCTGGTTTTGCCATAATCCACACTTACTTTATAGCTTAGTATCTGATCATACTCCAGCGCATAGGGGTAAAGCATATCGCCGTATCCTCCTTTTGCTTTATCTTGTTGGGCATTGATTGATGATGTGAACATCACTGCACTTAAAGCAGCAAGGGTTAATAGTTTATAGAATTGCTTTGCTTGCATTTTGTTTCTGGTTTAATGTTCTGCTTTATCAAAAAATATGGCTGAGAAACCAGCATCTTTTGACTTTGTGTATCGATCGGTATAAACATTGGTAATCCTGAACTGCACTTTTCCTTTGCATTTGTAATTCAGGTAAATACCACTCCCGAAATTGGTTACATTCTGTGAATCAAGTAATTTTCGGCTGTTGGCATCAATTACATCCACTACCGTCCATCTGCCCGATCTTTCCCAATCCAAAAGGTAAAGTGATATGTTTTGTGGACTATCATCGGATAAGTCAAGCTCAATTATTTCATGCAAACCGGCATAGTGCTGCGAAGCAATTCGAACATCACTGTCAGGAATTTGAAGGGCTTCGATGTCATCGCTGTTGCCAGACCAAATTCGTTTGGCTCCATTCATTAAATTAAGAGATACATTTTTCGGGATATTGGGATCAAGCCCGACAATCGACCAGCCTTGTTTTCCGTATTTCCCGATCCACTCGCCTTGTGTTTCCGTATCTTTAGAAAGAAACTCAACTTCGCCGGAAGGCTTTCTTTTTTCCTGATTATCAGGATTAGTCCCTGAGGGAACAATAAAAACAGCCTCTTCAGGTGCAAGGCTCAATTTTATTTTATGATCCTTGATTTTTACGTTTTGAAGCTTTTGCTTGTATCCATCAAGGGTAATTTGATAAATGTCAGCCTTTTGCACATTATTCCAGTCATTGGGCAATAAATAACTTTTTTTCTCAAAGCCATTAGCACTATAGGCAATGATTTCTTTATTGGTTTTCCATAAAGCAGGAAGAAAAACATCGCTTCCGTCCTGATAGGTTTCTGTGCCTTGTTTCAATGTATATTTTCCAGGATACGTAGTTTCAATGTCGTCATTAAAACGTGCTGTGTTTCCATCAAATGAAACACGAAGTTTGCGGTTAAGAAAATACCACGGAAGTGTGCGTGTTGCAAATTCCCGGAATGCCCCGGTCAGGTTTTTCGGATCATTTTTAATAATCCCTTCAAAGTCGCCGATCTCGCCAAAAAATTTGGATTGAACGGTTTCGGCGCTGGTACTCCAGGTTTTGGCATTTACCCCGGTTTGGAAATACGAAGGTATTTTCATTGGATCGGGTGGGGTACGCTCGTCCCACTCAAGGTGCCAAAGCAAGGGGTGGAACAGCACAAAATCAATTCCTTTAGGTCTTCTTCTGTCAAATTCTGTGGTGATGTCAACATTGTATTTGTGCCGAACCCAGGCAGTCATTTCACGCATCGCCTTGCAGTCTTCCTCATCCGAAATCCGATAGTAAGGATTAGCAGCATTGTACCATGCATCGGGGTGCAAGGAGCCAGTTTCTACTATTTCCGGGATCATTTTGAAAAGCGGATTGATTTGTTTATCCTGAAAAGTTCCCTGATGCCAGTTTCGGTAATTACTTGCCCGGTAAGCCATGTGGTTGCACCAATCATAGCCCTGATGATAATCGCCGTTTCTCCATCGTACGATGATATCACGCTTTTTAAATTCTTTTCCTAAAGCATTATCGTCAATATAAACATCTGAAAAATTGACGTGAAGCGAAACAAGCGTATTGTATTTTTTTGCCTTATTAATAAGTTTTTTAAGGCTTTCCAGGGCTGTTTTATCTTCCGGGTTTTTGATGGATTCATTTACCTGATCGAAGGATGGATAACCTGTATCATGCCCGGTGTATTGCCATCCAACCAGGTATGCCATTTTTGGCATCCCGCGTGAAATGTTATCAATTTTACGTATAATACTTAAGATTTCGTTTGCATTAAGCGGATCATATCCACCTGTAGGACAATAGTCAACGCCTATTTTGTAAACAAATGTTTGATCGTATTCATGTACATATGGATAAAGCATATCCCCGTAGCTGCCATTGGCAACATTGTGTTGTGCATTTCCGGTCACCGAAAAAAGGGCCATTACTAAAATCAGTAAAGACCGGATGTTAAAACTTATTGTTATTTTATTACTTCTCATCTTGTTTATCCATTGCTTTTTTAATTGTTTCAAGCTCTCCTTCGGGGAAAGTCATGCGAACATTTTTGCCAGAGTAATCACTAAGTTTGTCCAGAAAAAAATTGAATTTTTGCCAACGGCTCGTAAAACTTGTTTCGGAGTGGTAGAGGTACTGGAATGTTTTTTTGAAGGCTTCCCAGCCTATCTGTTCTTTAATTCGGATGATGGTATAAATTACTGCATCACTGGCATTTTCTGTATTCCCAATCCGGATTGTTTGGTCGTAATTGTGCCAGGCAAATGATTTATAAAAATTCTTTAAGTGGGAGCCTTTATAGGTTTTGCCTATCTTAACTGATGCATCAAGGGTTTCAACCACGTAGAACATTCTTAATGCCGCAAAAAGATTTTCGTCCCAGTTCCAGTTAGCTTTGTAGTTAAACCCGATATGAGAGGCAAAATTATAACTGATTTGGTTTAATATACTAAACGACCAATCCCCTTCATTTTGAATATTTAATAGGGCTGGGAGTACCTTGGTTTGATGCCACAGGATTGGGTTTCCTGGCACTGCACTACCTCCCGGATATGTATCTACGGAGAAAATAGTGATTATTTTTCCGTCGAACGGATATTCTCCAATAAGCTCATAATAAGTATCATAAGCTAAATCTAAATTATTTAGCCATGTGCTAATCGTTTTTTGATCGACTTCAGTAACATCTTCGTTTTTTAACCTCAAACGGAAATGGGCACTGGTTTGCTCAAACATATCGGCTTCGCTGATTGTGAGGTCATCGAACCATGCTTTGCCATTACAAACACCTCCCCAAAAACCTATCCTGCAGCCAATTTTTACTTTTCCCGATTCCGGGGCCACAAATATCAGGGAAACTTTTTGCCAATCGTTAGTTCCTAAAATTGGATCCGAACTTTGCCATGTTCCGAACAAACATATATTTGCACCTCTTCCGCCAACAATATTTTCGGTTTTTACCCAGGCTGATAATTCATAAACTTTATCGCCTTCGAGTGTTAATTCCTGAACCAGCGCAACATCGTTACCAAGTTCTCCGCTCGATAAACAAACACAGTTGCTTCGATTTCGACCTGATTGCTCTACCCATTCATATGAAGAACTTTCTGCTTCCCAGCTATAGGTTTTCCAGATCGGATTATTTTCATCAAAATGGATCTTTTTTTCAAAATCGGCATTACCAATGAGATCTTCAAGCTTTGGAGATTCATCGTTCATGTTGTTGGAAGAACAACCATATTGGCAAAAGATAATTGCCAATATAGTTGCTACAAACCAGGGTTTTAAAGTTTTCCCTTTGAGTTTCATTTTGTTTTGTCTTGAAACGGCTTGTTTACCATTTCCGGTTTTAGGGCATTATTTTTTAGAAAAACGATATACTTTTACTGAATGCGGAGGCATGGTCACATTGAATGTTTTTTCTTTTAGCACTACATTTTTATGTGCCCACACATCGTACATAGTGTAGTCTTCTATTTCGTAAGGGTCTGATGCCCAGTAGTAATCATTGGCTTTGAGGATAACAGGTACATTTACCTGAATTGTTTTTGTTTCATCTCCACGGTTTAATAGGCACACTGCTTTTTCTTTTCCTGCGAGCTTTTTAACCCATATTTCGTAATCGCCGTTGTCACGGAACTGGAAAGCTTGTTTACCAAGTGTATCCTGGTTAATGGCTATCATGTTTTCATTGGTAAGAATTTCAAGCGTTTCTTTGTCCATGTCCCGAAGATCGTTTCCTGCCATTAATGGAGAAGCCAACATGCACCAAAGAGAGAAATGCGTCCTGTATTCTTCGGTGGTCATTCCGCCATTTCCTACTTCCAACATATCCGGATCGTTCCAATGTCCCGGTCCTGCATATTTTGCGAGGTCTTTTTGGGCATCGAAAATTGCCATCATCGCGTCCCAACGGTCAACGATATCTCCGGTTGTCCTCCAAAGGTGGCCTACATCTTTTGCCCATTCCCAGGGTTTGTTTTGTCCCCATTCACACAGGCTAAAAACAACAGGCCGTTTGGCTTGATAAAGGGCATCGCGCATAATTTCGTACGATGCTTTGGCATTTTGGGTGCTTGCATAACACCAATCGTATTTTAAATAGTCAACATCCCATCGGGCGTAGGTCCTGGCATCCTGGAATTCATAACCACGGCCTCCAGGTCTCCCTTGGCAGGTTTTTGTTCCGGCACAAGAATAGATACCAAATTTTAATCCTTTAGAATGAATGTAGTCAGCAAGGTATTTTATGCCGTGTGGGAAGCGCTCCTTGTCAACAATTACCTCACCATTTTCATCTCTTCCAACCTGCCAGCAATCATCAATGACAATGTATTCATAACCGGCATCGGCCATACCACTATTGACCATAGCGTCAGCAATACCGATTAATAACTCTTCGCTGACATCGCAACCGAATTTATTCCAGCTATTCCAACCCATTGGAGGGGTTTTGGCTAGTTGCTCAAATTTTTGTGCGGACAAATTAAAAATAACAGCGAAAAGTGCGCTGACTAAAAAAATGCGTTTCATATTAATTTTTTTACGTAATTAATTGTTAATAATAGAGTTGATTGTGCATAACTATGACAAG
The DNA here is from genome assembly GCA_963678235.1 of Prolixibacteraceae bacterium. GTDB lineage: Bacteria > Bacteroidota > Bacteroidia > Bacteroidales > Prolixibacteraceae > JABMQB01. The sequence continues at coordinate 769,872 of OY782766.1, forward strand.
CTATGGTAAGATTGCGCGCCACTCTTACCAAGTCGCATGTTGTGCTAACCTCCCCCGCAGTTTACATTAATTGTAAAAAGAGGGGAGGTAAATAACTATTCCTATGAAAAGGGATGATTAATTAAAAAGTATCCTTTTTTGTATTTGGTTAATTGATTAATTGTATCCCGGATTTTGAGCCAGATCAGCCTTGTCCAATTCGTATTGAGGAATTGGTTGCAGATAATATTTCTCTGGCCACAACCTTTGCTCATATTCGAACACATTGTATACTTTGGTGTCAGAATTTTTATCCTTGACCACGCGCATTCCTTTAATAGGTTTGCTAAATTCGATATGAGCGATTTTCCAACGGCGTGCATCATAGAATCGATGGGTCTCAAAACACAATTCAATTCGACGTTCGTGTCTGATCTTTTGACGCAATTCGTCTCCTGAAGCAGAAACGGGTGGTAGAGATACCCTATCGCGTACTTTATTTAAATAAAGTAAGGCATTACCCTCATCACCAGCTTCAAAAGCGGCTTCTGCGTAGTTAAGAAGAACCTCTGCATACCTGAAGATTATCCATGATGTGCTACGTGGATATTGTTCTACCTCTACATCATACAATGGATCCATAGACTTGCGATAAATGTAGCTTATGTCAGGGCAATCATGTTTTCTTGCCGGATTTCCCAAACTACTATTGCCATAAATTGTATTATCAATTTTAAAACTTGCGTCGGTATATGGAAGTGTGTAGTTATTGCTCTCTTCGGCAACCCAAAATTCGACTTCTGAATTGTTAATCCAGTATGAACCATCGAAGGTTACACTTGCATAAAATCTTGGATCACGCGTTTTTAACGGATTCCCTGAACCGTCAACCTGAGCGTTTGCCCCAATACCATAAGGGTCGGCGGCATCGATCGGGTTATTCCAGTCGAATGCACTTCCATCACTCCATTCAAATGCATCAACTAAGTCCTGGTTCATCATGGTAGTTGACCAACCACCTGCATATCCGTTACCATCTATACCACCACCAAGGCCTTCAACTATTTCAAAATATTCAAAGTAACCGTCCATGTTTACTGCATCGTTTCCTCTGGAGATAATAATCTCATCATTTTTATTAGTCAGGAAAACTTGTTTGAAATCTGCTTCCAGACTATATTGATTCAAGTCGATTACAGCTTTTGAAGCATTTGCGGCTGCCTGCCATTTTGATTGGTCACCAGAGGGATTAAACAATGGAGATGCAGCATAAAGGAGCATTCTTGATTTTATAGCTAAAGCTGCTCCTTTTGTTAACCTGCCCCAATTTTTATCTTCAGAGTATGAAAGAGGCAAGAGGGCAGCTGCGGCATCAGCATCAGCGACCACCTGTGCAACGGTTTCGTCAAATGTACTTCTTGTGCGCGTAAAATCATCATCAAGCGAAAATGGTTCGGTAACAAGTACAACCCCGCCGTAGCGTGCTGCAAGATCTAAATAACTCCAGGCTCGGAGTGCTAAAACTTCACCTTTCATTCGATCTTTTTTAGCGGTTTCCAGTTCTGAATTTGTAGGTACATCATCAATACTTTGAAGAAATACATTGCACCCCTTGATAAAATCATAATGATACCTCCATACATCGATCCCGGTAGTAATTGAAGGTGACATAACACCACTCCAGTAATCAAACACACCGTGGTATCCGTACTTGTGTGTGGCTTCATCGGTAAAAACACTCAACTGATAAGCTCTAATCCATTCGTACCAACCTAATTTTGGGAGTACTTTATATTGATTGTTTACATAGGTCTCCACAAGGTTGAGGTCCTCCCAAACAGCGGCTTCTGAGAATTTGTCTAATGGTTTTTTATCCAAAAGATCATCGCTGCATGAAAATCCTATTGCAATTATTATAATTGCCAGTATATATTTGAATTTATTTTTCATCTGATTATCTTTTATTTTTTTCAGGTAATTCATAAAACTTGTTATTAGTATTTGCAGCATTATAAAGTTATCCTGACTCCAATATTATAAACCTTAGTAGCCGGATAGAACAAGCCAAGACTATTTACTATCTCCGGGTCATAGTTTTTTATTTTATCGAATAACAACAGGTTCATTCCGCTAACATAAATTCTTGCATTACGAATTGAAGCTTTTGAAGTTATTCTACTAGGGATGTTATATGCCAATTCAAGATTTTTCAACCTAAGAAAATCTGCGCTTTTTAACCAAAAATCAGATTTAAGCGTATTATATCTTTCTGACCTGTGGTAAAATGCACGAGGCATAGAAGCATCGGTATTTTCCGGACTCCAACGGTCTTCATATATCCACATAGGGATGTTAAGGTCACCATTCCGTTCTAGCGGATTGATATATGTTTTGGCTTTAGCCTGGCCCTGCCACAACATATTAAACTCAAACCCTTTATACTCCAAATTGATATTCAGGCCATAAATAAATTTTGGAAGAGGGGAATCGAATAACCTCACTTTATCAAGGTCGTCAATTTGATCATCTCCGTTCATATCGAGGTATTTAATATCACCAACCTTAGCATCCGCTCTCTTGGCAACTGTGGCATTAAGTTCTTCCTGGGTGTTAAAAATACCATCTGTTTTATACAGCAACCACGAATCTATCGGGTGGCCTTCGCGTTTTTGATAATCAGGAACATTAGGTGATTCATCCATGTAAATTATCTCATTGTTTGTGTAAGTAATATTGCCGCTTATATTATAGGTGAAATCGTTAATCTGTTTGCGGTGTGTCAATAATAACTCGATGCCCTGGTTTTGTGCTTTCCCAATATTTTCATCAGGAAGGCTCATGCCGGCATAAACCGGAACAGATGCGTTCCTGGTGGCAAGGATGTTACTACGTTTTGAATAGAAATATTCGAGCTCGAAACCAAGTAATCCCTGATTGATTGAACCTTCGAGTGCAAGATTATAGGTGTTCGCAACCTCCCAGGTAATATTTGGGTTTGGAGTACCTGTAAATGCAAGCGTAGAAACAACCGATGGATTTGTCCCAAGAACATAGCTTCCCCATGAATCCTTTAACTCGGCTGTAGCGAGATATTGATATGCGCCAACATTGTCGCTACCCATTTGCCCGAATGAAGCACGTAGTTTCAAATTATCGAAAGCCGGAAACTTCTCTGCCATGAAAGGTTCTTCTGTTATTCTCCAGCCTAAGGATATTCCGGGGAACCAGCCAACCCGTTTATCTTTTGCAAACTTTAACGATTCATCTCTCCTTAAAGTGAAGTCTACCAAATACTTTTCTTTGTAGCCATAAGCAATTCTACCGAAGTAATTCTTGTAAGCAAACTCATACCCTGACCCATTATTCTTTTGAGTATTTGCATCTCCGGCAAACAGGTAAGGAATTTTATCGGATAGGAAACTACTCCTTGTTGCTTCAATCCATTCATAGTTTATTTCATATTGCTCATAAGCAACAAATGCGTTTATTGAATGGTCGCCAAATACATTTTGATAACCAAGTTTGCTATTCAATGTATATTTATATGAATTATAGTAATAGTCATATAATCCTCTGCTCATCACGGGAGTTACATTTAAGTTACTGTATTCCCCGGTTGAATTGTCGAATGCATATAAATCATAACTTTTAGAGAATTCTTTGGTTCTTATATTGGCATAGTCATATGCTGCTGTGCCTTCAATGAACAATCCTTTAGTAACAAATGGTAAATCCCAGCGAAAAGTCCCTTGCGTATTAATAGTAGTTGTTAGGTCATTCTTTACACCACCTTTGCCTCGGATTGTTTCAACAACATTATTATCGTATAACGAAGCAGGTAAGCCATTTTCAAAAATGATGGGGCTTGTTGGTCTAATTGCAAGTATGTAATCAAAGAAGCCAATATCTGTATATTCGCCAAGATCCCAATCATATTCTGTTTGAGAACCAACTGCCCTGCTTACATCATCCCTCCTTCCATTAATATCAATGGATACTTTTAAATTGTCGCTTACTTGTGCATCAAGGTTGGAACGTACATTGTAACTATTAAAATTATCAACACCTTCTTTAAAATATGAATCCTGATAAAGGTATCTTCCTGAAACGTAGTATTTAACCGCATCGTTACCTCCTCTTAACGAAACCGTATGAGTGGTTTGAGGGGCAAAATCCTGAAGTATATAGTCGCGGATATCATAATTAGGGTACAGATTTGCATTGGCGCCATCTTTATATTTTTGAATTTCTTCATCGGTAAATATGAAGCCATTGCGTTGTGCTTCGGTGTAGTATGTTGCAAACTGCCATGATCGCGCCATTTCGGGCACACGTGATGGCTGAGTTAGCCCAAAGTCTCCGGTATATTCAATAGAAGGTTTTCCTTGTTTACCTCGTTTTGTGGTTATCAGGATAACACCATTAGCAGCGCGTGATCCATAAATTGCTGCAGAAGCATCTTTTAAAACAGAAATACTTTCTATATCATTTGGATTGAGTCTTTCGAATCCGCTACGGTTGGCTATTCCATCAATAATAATCAATGGGCTATTGCTTCCTTGCCATGAGCTTTTGCCCCGGATATTTATCAGAACTGTTTCGTTCCCAGGACTTGAACCACGTGTATTAACAATCACACCTGTCATTTGTCCGGTTAATGCTGAACTAAAGTTAGTAGCTGGGATTTTAGAAAGCTCTTTCCCCTGGATTGTTGCAACAGAACCTGTTACCGTTGCTTTCCTTTGAGTTCCATACCCAATTGCAACTACTTCATCTAAACCAATAGTTGCTTCTTCCATTGTGACATTGATTTCATTTTTTCCTTCGGTAGTAACTTCAACAGTTCGCATACCAACAAATGAAAAAACCAATAATTCATTTTCGCTTGGTAGGTCAAGGGTGTAATTACCATAATTATTGGTTACAACTCCTGTAGTTGTACCTTTAATCATTACAGTTACACCCGGAAGAGGTATTCCATCAGCATCAGAAACTTGTCCTGATATTTTTATTTGCTGTTGGAATAGGTTATTGCCAGTAAATTTTCCTTTTGTAAGGATAATTTGGCGGTTTGTTATCATGTATTCTACTTCGGTTCCCATAAAAAGATCATCAAGAACTTCATTGATCATTTTTTGATTTGCCTCAATGTCCACTTTTCTTTCAACATCGATATTTTTTTGATTAAAGAGGAAATAGAATTCTGAATTGTTCTCAATTGCATCAAGCACATTTTCAAGTCTTTCATTATGAAGAGAGAGCGTCAAACGTGTTTTCTGAGAGTAGGATGAAATTGCCCACAATTGAAAAGCACTTACCAAAATAATTAATACAGTTAACCGCATAATTTTTAATAATTTCCAAAGAGTTAATGAACCCTTTATAATTTGTTTTTTTTTCATAAATTTGAAAACTTTTAGTAGGGTTAATAAATTAGTTTAGAATCACTCTGCTAACATTAAATGACAGGAAGGTGGTAGGAACACTTTCCTGTTTTTGTTCTTGGTTTTTGAATATTCACATAAGCTTTAATTTAGTTGTGTTTATCTAACCTTAAGATCACTTTTCGTTTGATAAATTCATGATCATCGTTCATTTTACGATCCTCGATTTCGTAACGGATTGGAGAAGAGTAAGATAGTAGCTTTAGGACCTCTTCCAATTGTTCATTAACAAAGGTTGCCCTAAAGTTAATATCAAGTAGCTGGTCGTCTGCCAGAACAAAATCAACATTGTACCACCTGCCAAGCCTTTTTACAACATTGGTAATTGGTTCATTTCTGAAAATTAATTTCCCGTCTTTCCAGGATACGTAACTGTTTGCATCTACCTTTTCGATGGAGGCAGATTTTAAGCGTTTGTTAAGGGTGAATTTTTGGTTGGGTTCAACATTGGAGAGTAGTTTTTCTTCATCATTCAGGATTTCGATACTGCCTTGTTCCAGAATTACCTCGGCAATATCTTCATCATCGTAAGCCATTACATTAAACTTTGTACCTAAAACATTCACGTACAAATCGGCAAAGGCAACTTTAAAATTAGAATCGTCCAGATGTTTCACATCAAAATATGCTTCACCTGTTAAACTTAGTTTTCTATCGTTTACAAATGGTTGTGCGAATTTTAATACCGATCCGCTGTTTAGCCAACCTGTTGATCCATCGGGCAATTCAAATTTTGTTCGGGTACCCAGTGGAGCATGAATTTCGGTATATGTTATTCCGGCTTCTTTTTCACGGTTCTGGATGATTATGTATGTTGGTATGGCAAGAAGAATCGGAATAAGGAATATGGCTGCAATTTTAGAATAAGAATGCCATATTTTTTTCATCAATGAATCCTTACCTTCTGATTGCTCATTATGTATCTTATTTTGGATTTTATATAAAATATGGTAGAGGCTTTTATCTTCGCTAACTGCCTTATTTTGGCTATCCTCCCAATCTTCTTTTAAATAAGAATTTAATTTTTGGTCGTTTGGCTTAAAAAATGAATCCTTAATTACATGGTAATCTTTTTGTGAATATTTACCAGTGGTGAATCGCTTGTATATATTTTTGTTCAATGACATGTACGTATTGCTGCTTAAATTGATGAGTAATATCCCATTGAAGCAAAATACCCCCAAATAAATCTGATGTGTTTTGTAACATGCCTGATTTATTGAGAATTAGAGGCAAGAAAAAAGAATGGTTATTATTGTTCGAAAAATAAGCAGAAAAATAGCAAGCCTGAAAGTCCGGCTTTTTTTAAATCGTCACGTAAGAAATTAAGTGCAATGGTAAGTTGGTTTTCCACTGTTTTTTCTGAAATATTTAGCTCAGCTGCAATTTGTTTTACCGGGATATCTTCTTTTTTCCTTTTCAGGAATATTTCTTTTCTGCGGGCAGGCATAGCATCTACGAGCCTATCAATACGGTCAAGTAAAAGTTTGTAATCCAGTTGATTATCTTCTACATGGTTGGTTTTTATAAAATTATCCGCAATAACGTGTTTGTAGGATTCTTCTTTGTCTTTTCGGATGAATTGTTTTTTGATGCAATTGGAAGCAATAGTAAAGAGGTACGACTTGAAGGAGAGATCAAGCTTAAGTTCTTTTCGTTTGTCCCAAACTTTCAGGAATACATCTTGAACAACTTCTTCAGCATCTTCTTCCGATTTAAGGAGTTTATATGCAAAAAAATATAAACGTTTCCCATATTCTTCAAAAAGTTGGTTAAAAGCAAAGCTGTTTCCTTTTTTTAAAGAAGCAATAATTTTTATTTCCTCAAATCTGGATAATTTCTTCACAAAAAATCGTCAGTTAGTTTTTACAGATTGTCAAAATTACAATACGCAAGCTAAAAAAAAGTGATAATTGTTAAGAAAAACCAAAAAAAATATAAGGATTTGTAACTTTTGTTTACAGTTGCCTAATAAAGTATTGTTCAATCTTCAGTTCTACGACAAACTTTTTATATGTGCATGCACCTATATCGCCATTAACTTTTTTTTTGATTAAATCATATTTGATTTTATAATATTGGAGATTAATCTTGTTCTGGCTGATGGACAAGTGGGCAAAAAAAAACTTGCCAATATTGACCGTCAAAATTTTATTTTCCAGTTAATGGTTAAAACCTCCGAATTGTATTCGGAGCAGGCTCGATAGACATTGGGATTATTGCAGCTACTTTAGTTTCTATAAACTTTTATTTTATAGGATTTCGATTAGGGTACAGAGATTTGAGTATTGAGAAACTTATATGTGCCACTATTCTTCTCTGAGTACTCTGTACTTTCTACTCATTTCCTATTCTTTGTTCATTTTGAATTTCATTCAATCTTAAACCTATGTACTTCCAGTGCATAGTGGTTTAGTTTAATTCTGTATTCTTGTAAGTTCCAGTTGAACAAGAATATCCTCTAATCTAAATAACTTTTCACGGCATCATTTCTTGATTGAACATGTGTTTTTAGGGTTACCACTGCCTGATTGAATTCCGAAGCAGAGGAAATAAAGCTAAATCCGTTTTCTTCAGCGTAAGCAAAGTCCTTTAACAATTCATAATAAGAATCGTAGGTGGCAATCATTTTATCTGGTATAAAAACGTTGTCAATAAATTGTTGGAGGTACGTTTCATAGGTCTGTTTGTATGTTGGATCATTTATGACATAGGAAATTAATGGCCAGCCAGCACCAACTTCGTTTAGGGATAAGCTTAAAGCACCACCTTGCTTACCATATTGAAATGCTTCATTGTTATCCCACGGAATCCAGGTAAGCTTGCCGGATTCAGGATTATTATATAAATAATAATTGTGGCTCATTCTTCCATAGGTATCCCAGTTTTGGATAACAGTATTGGCTGCAAGCCATTTAAGAAAACCATTGATGTTAAGAACACTTTCCAGGTTGCTTTTCCATGCTTCCGTATTGCTTGTTCGTTCACCATCGTTTACAATATCATACAAAGCTTTTACATCAGAATAATCGTTTAATTCTTCATTGGTCTTTTTCTGCATTTCGCCCGAATAATATGTTCCGTAAGCAAATGTTGCAGCATCTCCGTCAGGTTTATACAAATTCCCGGAATATTCATCAAACTGGTTTTCAAGAACGGTATCGTCTACTTCTTCAACCAATGCATAAACACCATAGTATTGCGGACCGCTTCCATTATCGATGTACACCACGCAGAATGCAGTTTGCGATGCAACCAAACCAAATTCCCTGAATAAATCAGCACCAATTTTCTCGCGCATTAATGACGCATCATCGTAGTTATTATTAAGGTTCAGTTGCTTAAAACCATAAAAGCGCTGGTTTTCAAGGTCGGGATAATCCTCCTCAAATTCGTCGAAATCGAGTTTAAATGAAAATTTGTTGTTGCCAGAGTTATAGGTAGAACGTAAACTTGAATTTCCTTTGTAACGAATACCCACATGGTACCATTCTTTGTTATTAAAGGTCAAAGAACAGTCGACCCAAACTGGTGTATAATCAGAGGAAGATGCGTCTTCAGGGCGTCCGCCACTATTCCGAATGTTTGACGAAAGGTCGCTCTGCATGGCAATCCAATTTGTACTACTGATTTCAATGTCGAAACGTAATACTTCGGTTTGATTGAAAACCACGGCATAATTTGGATCGGCTAAATTACTGTGCGTGTCATCTGTCCAGTCGGGATAGGTTGTTAAATCTACAATTCCATCGTCAGTGCTGGTTGAACCATCTGTTTCTTCAATTAATTCAACTTTTCGGCATGCAATCGATGATAGTAATATTGCCAGGATAATTATAAAACCACTTTTTATCATAATGCTAAAATTTAATTTTGTACCCTACACAAAAAATGTGTCTGTTTTTATATTCTTTCAGATAGAGGTCAAGTTTATAACTTAACCCTAAATAATTCTTTTTAAAGAGTTTATAGTCAAAGCCGGCAGAATAGCGCATTTTATACAAGTCACCATCAGAAAGTTGTTGAAATGCTTCTGCACCGATGTACGGATTTATTTTGAAATTCGGGATATCGTACTCCAAAGAAGCTTTATATCGAAGATAATCTTCATTCGTTGCATCATCATCGGCATAATTGCTGTAACGGATCCTCAGTTCTGGTTCGAAACGCCCGAATTGTTTTTTTGCTTTCACGCTCAAATCGTAACGGTGAAAGTATTCAGTGTCTTTATTATCCCTTGGATTTCCAATAAAACGATATGCTGCACTTAGCGAAATGAGCTTTATCGGTTTATATTCGGCTTCTGTTTCTATTAAGTATTTGTCCAAAGAAAATTGTTCATCAAGCCTAAACTCTGGGGTCAGGATTAGGCTTAGCTTTTTCAACGGTTTGTATGCCATTGAAAACGAAGTCCTGGTTTGGTAAAGGTTTTCGACATCCTGAGCAATTGTTTTTGCAACCGGGAACAGAAAGACAATACCAATAATTATATAGATTTTTAACTTCTTCATAGTTGTAGTAACTTATTGATTAACATTTCCATTTGCATTAAAATAGAGCGTTATCTCTGCAATGTCTTTTAGAAAATCGATCTTGTTTATTTGATATCTTTTAATGTCAATTCCGGTTCGCTCCTTTAGGTCGGCAAGCAGGATTTCATCGTTATCTGTATGGATATTTTCGATTTTTTCGTAAATCAATTTTATCGACTGTTCCTGCTTTAGCATTAAACGTTTTTCGAGAAACCATAAACCAGCAATAATTGCGGCATTTGTAACTACCAATTCCGAATAGCTGACTTTTTTATTGGAAAGTGCATTGATAACGGAAATACCTATCACAACAAATAAATAGGTCATTTCTTTGATTGGTATGGTATCCGTTCGATATCGGATAATTCCGAAAATAGCGAAGAGCCCAAGAGCAAAACCCAATTCAAGTTTTACATTGTTCAGTAAAAAGCTTAAAAGGAATACGATTACACCAATGGCTAAATAGCTGAAATAAAAATCTTTTCGACGGCTGTTTTTTGCATACATAAAATGCACGACCGTAAAAATCAAAAAAGTATTTAGTAGAAGACGGATTAAAAGTTCAGACAAATCTGCAACATTAATAATTTTAATTCCCAGAAATCGAATGTTTTCCTCCCAAGAGTTAAGCTCAACGTTTGTTAAAGTGGAGTCGATTGTTTCCAGTAGCGATGTTATAAGTGTCATGTTTTCTAATTGTTATATAATTTTATTTGGCTTTGAATGGTTTTTTCCAGTTCCCTTATTTTACATTTGAACCTGTTTCGCTTGAGGGAGTGATTGGTTAAGCTTCGCCCAACACAGTACTTACTAAATCCTGAGGATTTAACCCTCATGTCCCTAAGGGTTTGGGCTAATGGCGAACGGCTTGATCTTCCATCGGCTTTTATTTCTACAATAACCAAATTGTTGAGTGACAAATTTTTGCTTGAAGTTTCGTAGCTGAGGTCAATGTCGATAGTACAACGTTCTTTAAAATTTTTATTTACCAGGGTTATTCGGTAAAAGTTATTCACCAGCGAAGGTTGCAGGTCATCACATCCGAATGGTGTAATACTGTTTAAAAAGTCTTTCTCTTTTGTTGTAAAGAGCAAATTATCGAGATCGGACTTTATGCGTGTTTTGATGGTGCGTCCTTTGTTGTTTTTTAGTTTAACTTCCAGAAAACTAATTCCCGATCCGACATAACTTCTTTTACGGACTTTATAGCGGTTTAATTTTCCATTGTGGTGTTCGGTAAACATCCTGTCATTGGAAGTATCGAAATAAACCGTAGAATACGGCATTTTACTTTTGCCGTCAATGGTAAGTATAAAATAATCCTTCCTGATCCTATCCAATACCTCCTGAAGTCGACATATATGAAACCAGTACTTAGTATCCGTACGGTTCATAAGTTTAACTTTTTCTATTTCCTTAAGAAAGATTGGATGGAAAAAATTCGTTTCTAGTTTTCTCTTTTCCATGCCCCGAATCTATGGAGCATAAGTTTACTATAAAAAAGAAATCAACGGATTGGCAAAAATGTTCAACGAAAGCCGTTATATATTAAATTTAAGGGAAAGACTTTTTTTAGATTTCTGCTACTAAAAGAAAGTTGTTGTCACAATAACACAACAATTTTTCCTTTTGCAAATCCATTCCCCAGAAAACGAAATGCTTCCGGAGTATCTTGCAGGGGATAGGTTTTATCGATGAATGGCTTAATCTTTTTATCTTTTATATACTCAAGGATTAGGTCCATTCCCAGGTTAGGTTTAGCTGCGAAAAGGCCCATTTTCTTTTTATTCAAAAGTGAAATAAATGATCCAACAATTAGGGTTTGAAAAACATGTGGAACTGATCCGCCAACCATGAGGTATTTGCCCTCTTTTTTGAGCGACCTTTTATAATCCTTGATAGAATGAGAAGCCACAAAATCAAGTATAAAGTCGTATTGATTACCATTTTTTGTAAAATCCTGTTCTTTATAGTCAATAACCTGATCAGCTCCGATAGACCGCATAAAATCCAGCTTAAATTCATTGTCAATTCCGGTTACATGTGCCCCAAAAAGTTTGGCTATTTGGATGGCAAAAGATCCTGCACCGCCACCTGCACCGATAATTAAAACATTCTGCCCTGCTTTTATTTTGGCACTTTGCATAGCTTTTAGGGCTATACAAGCTGATTGGGGAATGGCAGCAGCTTGTTCAAAAGTGAGGAAATCAGGTTTTAATTGCAGCATGTTTTCAGGTACACAAACATATTCAGCCAGTCCTCTCCAATGTTCGAAAATATCGCCAAATACTGCATCGCCGGGTTGGAACTTTTTTGCTTCTTTTCCACATGCTTCAACTATTCCTGCAATATCGGAGCCCAGGATTGTGTTTTTTGGTTTTTGTAATCCCCACATTCGCGTGTAAACCGGCTTTCCGGTTAAAAATTCATAGTCGGATGAATTTAAAGAAGTGGCTTTTATTCTGACCAAAACTTCTTTGTCTTTCGGAACAGGCTTTTCAAGGTCTTTTAGTTGCAGGACTTCAGGTGGGCCGTATTCCGAATAAATAATTGCTTTCATGGCTTTGCTGAGATTCGATCGTTTAACTGCTTAATTACGTTGATGCAAATTTACATCTATTGTAACATCAACGCAATTTTTGGGCGTTCCGATTTAATACGTTCGTAGTCTAGTTTTAATCCAAGTGGACCGAGCGAGGATGCAAAATAATCGTACACGCCTTTAACTGCTTCGAATGGAATATTTACAGCATCAATTGGTAATGAGCCTGAATTGTTTTTAAGGTTTTTATTGGCTCCATTTGCCAATAAACTATCAACGATTTCCGGATGGCAAAAGAAGGCTGCCGAATGCAAAGGTGTTGAACCTTCATTGTTTTGGCAGTTAAGATCTGCACCTGCCTCAATAAATAAAATTGCTATTTCAGTTTTTCCAAAAACGCAGGCTGTGATTAACGGGCTTGAACCACCCACTGCATCTTTAAGGTTCAAATCGGCACCGTTTTCAATATATTCTTTAACCAAATCAATATTGTTCATTAATACGGCTTTGTGAATATCTATTTTACTGCTTTTTATGTTATTAATTTCAGATGCGGCAGCCGGATTTTGGTTATTTGCAGCATTGCCCTTATTTAAATTAATTGAAACTCCTGTGATTAGAATTACGAAAATGCTTATTGCTATTGTTTTCATGTTGATGTTTTTTTGTAAGGTTTTTTGATACGTATAAATAATCATATTTGTAAGGATAAATGTACTTATGGTGAGAATGATAAATTTCACGAGTGCAGGCAGGTCAACGTGTAAAAGTATCATTGCCAATATACCAATTACAATGGTGTGGAGAATGTAAACTGCATAGGAACTTTTGTTTAGTTGTTTCATTAAGGTATTGGTCTTGTTCAGGTTAAACCTAAACGAATAAAGTAATATATACAGAAATGCAAACATGGTTAAGAGGGCAGAAGCATAGTAAAAAATACGGTCAATGAATTCAGAAATAAAGTAGAAGCTTCTGGATGGATCGATGATGTTAAAGAAGAAATTAAGAGCGACCGCTGTAAATATTCCCATAGAAATTGTTAGTAGAACGTTGGCAATAACATATTCTTTTTTGTTTTTATTGGCAGAATCAAACACCTTGTTTTTATTGCAGAGCGATCCCAATAAAAAAGCGAGGAAATATACGATCAATCGTTCTCGTTGAAAGTGGAATATGCCAGACTCTGCCCATCCTTTTAAATTGAATTCCGAAATAAACATACTATATACTAATCCAAGAACAAAACTAAGGATAACAGCTTTTTTAACCGAGATATTGATAGAAAGAAGGTTGATTTTTGATAAGGCTAAATAGGCCAGTTGAAAAGTAAACAATATCGGAAGGAACCATAACCAGTTTTGGTCCGGATTATTGGCATAAAAACCCAGGTCGCTTCCATCCCTTTCAAAAAAGTATAAATATGAATACCATTCTTGTTGGGGCAATCCCCTTGAAAATAGAAAAATAGCTTTATATGCAGGTATTAGGGTAAAAACTGCTATTAACCAAGGAACCATTATCCGCTTAAATTTGGATACCACAAATTCCATTGGGCTTTTACTCTTTAGCGAAAAACGGATGAAATATCCGGAAATAAAAAATATACAAAACATAACAAATACATCGAGGTACATACGAATTAACCCAATAGAGTGGTTTTTGACTGGGTCAACTACAATCCAAACATTTTCAAGTACGGATTCGTATACCAGCCCTGAGTGAAGTACCACAACCAGGAAAATTAAAAAGGTTCTTAAATTGTCGAGAAAATAAATTCGTGCTTTCATTTTATTATGGTTTTAGTTTTAAAATTTTCGATGGTGTAAAGTTCCGTGAAAGCCTGATGCACAACCAATCAAAAAAAAGCCAAGGTTTATCAAGTTTGTAGAGAGGGTATAAATTATGATGCAGATATATAAAATATGATGCAAAGTGGCTTTTAATGCATAAAATTTATGGTCTAAAACATTATTCGTATCTTTTCTGAAAATTTCAAAAACAACGACTTAATAAATCGTAAAATGCCAGCAATTCGAGCATCGGAACAAGCATTTTTAGATGAAATTACCCAACATGTTTTGGATAATCTTTCCAATGAGCAATTTGGGGTTTCCGACCTTGCGGCGAAATCGGGAATGAGCCGCTCGAATTTGCTTCGGAAGGTTAAAAAGCTGACCGATTTATCCGTCAGTCAGTTTATTCGTGATGTACGTTTGCGGGAAGCAATGAAACTGTTAAAGGAAGATTCTTTCTCGGTTTCAGAAGTTGCCTACAAAGTTGGTTTTAGCAGTGTTTCTTATTTTATCAAATGTTTTGGCGATGTGTATGGTTATCCTCCCGGTGAAGTTGGTAAAGGAACAGATCGTGATTTGGAGGTTGATAAAAAAGTTGCAAAAGAAGATGAAGCTAAGGAAAATGAAGGTGGAAATTCTCACAAAAAAAGCAAACCCATTATTTGGTCTGTATTTTTGCTTGCATTATTTTTCGTTGTTTACCTGATTTTCGTAAAAGATATCTTTCATATTTCATCCCAGGTTTTTCCATCATCGCGACAAAATTTTGAGAATAAGTCGATTGCAGTACTTCCTTTTATAAACGACAGCAACGATTCAACCAATGTTTATGTGATTAATGGTTTGATGGAGGCAATCCTCACCAATCTGCAGGGAATTGAAAACCTTCAGGTTATCAGCCGTACTTCAGTAGAGAAATACCGGAATAGTAAAAAATCGATACCTGAAATATCAAAAGAGTTAAATGCCAATTATTTTATCGAGGGCAGCGGACAAAAAATAGGGGATAAAATTTTAGTACATATCCAGTTGATTGAAAGTTCGAGCGACAGGCATTTATGGGCTGAACAATTCAAACGCGACACAGAGGATATCTTTAGTTTGCAGTTAGAAATTGCAAAAAAAATAACCGACAAAATACAGGTGATTGTTACTCCCGAAGAAGAAAGCAGAATGAAGAAATTGCCTACCCAAAACCTCGCGGCTTACGATTATTTCATGCAAGGACTTAATCTATTACATGATCCGGATGATAATAACCTTGCAGCTTCTATTCCGCTTTTTAAACAAGCCATTCGTGAAGATAATGCTTATGCCCGTGCCTATGCGGGAATTGCTATGGCATATTATCTTTTGGATCGATACAGGACGGAAAAACAGTTTGCTGATTCGATTAATTATTATGCCGATAAGGCCTTGTTTTACGATGCTGAACTGCCGCAAAGTTTAATTGCGAAAGGTTTATATTACATGGGCAATGCGGAATTTGAACTTGCGGTTTCGTATTTCGAAAAAACATTGGATGTGAGCCCGAACAACGATTTGGCGTATTTATTTCTGATAGAGCTTTATGCCAATCACTTTCCAAATACCGAGAAATACCTTAAATATGCGCTCAAAGGGCAACAATTGGATATTGAAGCTTATGATTCAATCACAACAAGTTATGGGCTTTTGCATTTAAGCAATGCTTTTGTGCAATCCGGATTTATTGATGAAGCCGCGTTTTATATTGATAAGTCACTTTCATATTTTCCAGGCAATTTATATTCACAGTACGTAAAAGCTTATATCGATTATGCCCAAAACGAAAACCTCGATCAATTAAAAGACAAATTGTTGCTTACACTGAGTAAAGATTCAAGCCGCCTGGATATTTTGCAGGAAGTTGGCAAAGTTTATTATTATTTGGGCGATTACGAACAATCCTTAAAGTATTATGAAAAGTTTACTCGATTAAAAGAGCTATACCAATTGGAAATTTTTAGGACAGAAAATGCAAAAGTAGCAATGGTTTACGATAAAATGGGAAGGCGTGAAAAGGCAGATAAGTATTTTAAGGAATACCTGGATTTTGTGGAAAAGGACCAGAGTATTTATAAGCATTTTAGCATGTCGGCATATTATAGTTACACGGGCGAAATTGAATTGGCACTTGAACAACTAAAATTATTTAGCCAGGAGGCTAATTACCATTACTGGACCATTTTGTTTTCACCCATCGATCCTCTATTAAAAAACGCCTTTGAAAATTCGGAATATAAAAAAGTATTTAGCGAAATTGAACAAAATTTCTGGAAATACCACAAGCAACTTCGTAATTCCCTTGAAAAACAGGGTTTGCTATAGGTATCCAGATTGGTTTGTTAATTTATTATGTTAGTCCGTTTTTCTTTTTTATTTTCTGAATTGACTTTTCAATACCCCCTGGTTTTAGTCCTTTATACCCATCATTGATAAGTTTTTCTAATGGTTCAATTGCTTTTGCGCTCCCCAGTTTCTCAAGCATGATAATAGCATGGTTAATAACTAGTTCGTCGTTTGATGATAGGACATTTATATAGGCATCTACGGATTGAGATGTTCTTATTTTTTTAGAATTCAAAAGAAGTAAATTCAAAAGCTCATTTTTTGTTGAGCTTGTGAAGATTGAATCTTTTCCTGGGTCATAATCTTCTTCCAAAGCCTGTTTAAGAATTAATTCTACTGCATTTGGATGTTTTGAAAAAATCAAATCCAGGGCAGCATCTGCTTTCGCATTTTTATTGCCGTTTTTTAAGTCCCACAGCGTTGCATTTCCGGTATTAGCAGAAGCGTCTTTTTCTTTTACATCATCATTTTTCAAAGTTGAAGTTTTCTTGTCAGATATATTTTCTTTATGACCAGTAGCTTTTTCCTGTTTTGTTTCGCGCGCCAAATGTAACTCCTTGCCATTGCTGGCAACAATTATCCATTCATTGCAGTTTGCACATTTTAACAGCCATACAGGCAAAGTTTTGCGGAATATTGGGATTAAAATCCGTCCCAAAACCAGCATGATAGGAATTCCAAGGAAATAGGTTAATTTCCCATATTCTTCGCTTTCCATTAGATCTCCCATAAGACCAAAAAGAATGGCAAGCGTAATTCCAAAGGCTATAATATTTGCTAAAACAACCAAACCTTTGTCTGTATAAGCAAATTTCTGATCTGTAAGTTTAAAATCCTCGCTTTCCTGGTATTTTTCATTATTGAATGTTGAAAGGGCTATTGAAGTATTATGGAAACATTTGGGGCAGTCAAATTTCAGATGTTCATTTTCTGCTGGAATAAGTACCCAGTCAAGATTTTTGGGAAGTTTATACTCAGTTTTCATAATTTCACGTATTAATGATTTATGTGTGTCGTTGTTTATATGCAAATTTTCATAACAAATATTACTGAATATTTACACTTTTAAGGCTTACAGAATATCCTGTAATATTTATAGAATAAGAGTTGTTGGCAGAAGGAGAATCAAGAACAACTTTTGAGCTGGAACCTTCTTCACCAATTCCCAAGGTTACGATAACCTTATGTGTAGAATTTCCTTCCACATAGGCAACGCATGATTCAGATTTGCTGCCAATTTTAGCTTTAATTTTTATTTCTCCCGATTCATCATCAATAACGTTAAAACTTTTATAAAGATTAGCCCCTGTTCGTACACCTCCTGAATAGCTGTATGTTAATGTTTCACCCCCAGAGGTCCATTCGATATTTGGACCAGTAGCATACTCATCGCAACCGAAGGTTATGAATAAGGCAAGGAAAATTACAATTATATGCGGATAATATTTCTGAACCATCTTATAGAGGTTTATAATTCATATTTGAAAATCCCGTTTCCAATGGATAAAACCCAGATGTTCCCTTTTGAATCTTCAAAGAATTTACTGGTATAAATATCCTGGAAATCGAAAGGATTCCAATTGTTGCCATCAAATACAGAAATTCCACCCTTTTTACCATATGGAGCTGCTCCAACCCAAATATTTCCTTTGCTATCCTCAAATATTTCACGGACAGCACTATTAGAAAGTCCATTTTTTTTGTCGATCGTAGACCACTGACCATTATCGAATAGAAGCAGTCCTTCCATTGTACCAATCCAGACACGGCCTTTACTGTCAGCCAAAAGTTTTGTGATAAATTTACTTGGTAGCTTATCTTTGGCGGAATAATTCTTCCAGGATTTTCCATTAAAAACATTAAGTGCTTTTTCTGTGCTAATCCAGATATTACTTTTGCCGTCTTCAACTATTTGGTTGATGCTTTTGCCATCAAATCCGTTTTCTTTCGTATATGTTGTCCAATTAGAACCATCAAATCGCATTAAGCCCCCAAGTTTTCCTTCCAATGAAGCTCCAAACCAGAGGTTATCCTTACTATCTTTGAAGATTATATGTATGTATTGATACATATTCTTTGATGGTAGCCCATCTTTTTCTCCATAAGCGGATAGGTTTGTTCCATCAAAATGATAAATAAAATCTCCGTTATTGGCACCTGATGAAAACCAAATATCATCTTTCCCATCACAAAAGAAATAGTTAACAGATGACAAATCTGTTCCTCCTAATTGTGTAAGAGGATCAATGGCTTTTCCATCATAATCAACCAAAAATGCCCCTTTTTTATTTTCTCGGTTGACGCCTCCTATCCATATTTCCCCTTCAATATTTTCGAGGTGGCTCCATAGGTATTCTGAAGAGCTTTTATTCATATAAGCAATAATTTCGTTTCCATCGTACCTTCCCCAGCCATTGCCTCTTTTTGTGAGAGCTTCAAGCACAGGTCCAACAGCCTTCGAGAAATTGTTTGCAGGTTCAATAGTAAACCAAACAACTTCATTTTTATCAATAAAAATTTTCATTAAGGTTTTTAACGGCAATCCATCTTGTTTCGTAAAACTTTCAAGATTATTTCCGTCATATTTGCACAGTCCTTTGTCGGTTGTAAACCAAAGGTTTCCTTGCATGTCTTCAGCACAATCACGTACCCAGGTCGATGGCAGGCCATCTTCTTTCGACAGGTGGGTCCACTTACCTTGAGCGTTAGTAGTAAGGTTTAAACAAATCAATAATAAGAAGAATAAAATTTTGATTTTCATTTTCTGTTAGTTAATATGGTTTTTATATAATGTGATCCAATAAAAGATCCTTTTTTTTCGAAAATCAAAAAGAAAAATACCTGCGTACCAGTATTCAAATCAAAATAAGAGTTTAAAATTCAGAAGAAAGGAGGATAAATTTATAGACCAACAATAGTAACTTCAACACTTTATCGAACGAATTAAACCCTTAGTATAAATTAAACTTTTGATTATTAAGTGCCTATGCAAGTTACTACCTTTTTTAGACTAATACAATTATTGTAGTCGATTGTTCTTTTCTGGGGGAAAAGAAACAGGAAGTGTCAGTTTAGACAGCCTTAGAAGCCTCTTTCCAATTTATTCAAACCTTAATAATACTTTACCTAAACTCATATTGTTTGTATAAGTCTCAATCGCTTTGTGAATTTCTTCAGGTGGAAACTTTTGTTGAACCGTGGTACCTAGTTCTTTTCCTAATAAGGCTTGAATCTTCCGTGTATTTATTAATGATTGAACCATATTCTTTGAATGCAGCCAGCCGGTCAACCAGAAACCCTGAATTTGATTTCCGTTGAATAGTAATTCTTTCAGGTCTATTTCGCAAGCTTCTTTTGCCAGTCTTCCATAATTGAAAAGCGCGCTTCCTTTTGGTGCGGCATCCAATAAGGTTTGAACCAAGCTTCCTCCCACAGCATCGAAAATAACGCTTGCGTTTAAGGTGTGTGCCAATTCTTTTAGTTCCGTATCAAAATTTGGTGAGGAGCTGTTTACAACATAGTTGGCTCCCTCTTTTTTTAGCATTTCCACTTGTTCTTGCCGGCGCACAACCGCTATTACCGGAATGCCCTGTTTTTGTCCGAGTTTTATAACCATTTTCCCCAATGCACTCGCACCTGCCGTATTGATAATTGCCCGTGTTTTTTTAGTAGGATTGGGCAATTTTTTATAGACATCAAAAAAAGCCAAAGCAGTCATTGGATTTACAAACATCATGGCACCTTGTTCCAGCGACACATTCTTTGAGAGGGGAACGCACATCCCGGCTGAGGTTTTCATGTATTCAGCCCAGCAGCCATCGTATTGAGGGGAAGCAGCACAAGCCACTTTTTTGCCCATCCATAATTTTGGGAGCAAGCCTTTCCCGGCAGCCACAACAGTCCCACTTCCTTCAAATCCGGGTACTGTTGGGTAGCTTTTTTGAATCCCATAATCTCCGCCTAAAAAAGCCAAATCAGAAGGATTAATGGGTGAAGAATGCATTTTTACTAAAACTTCACCTGGTCCGGGGGTTGGTACCGGTATTTGTCCTATGGTTAAAGGTTCACCGCCAGCTCTTAACAATACAGCTTTCATTGTGGTAGGAATTGTATCGCACATAATAGAATTTTCACAAATATAGATGCTTTTTCTATATGCTTGTGATAATAAAGTTTATTCTTTTTCCTGGCGATAATGCTATTCCTTAATAGAACAGGGTATTAAACCTTTGATAAATAGTATTGAAATAATAATTTCCTTATTGGTTAAATTACTTATTTACGCATAGACGGAGGCAATATTGGCAAAGGAACAACATCCCGGTAAATAATCATCCAACGGTGTAATTGCGCCATTAGTTCCTGCTGTATTTCTGCGTATTCCGGGTCTCCAAAGCGATTGATAAATTCATTCGGGTCGTTCCGAAGGTCATACAACTCAAACATTGGCCGTTCTTTTGTGAAAATATAGGCATCGGAAAATTTTTTGTCCAGTTTGCCTTCTTGATTTAATTTAATCAGTTCTGCCCACATGTCGCTTTTCGCAAAATCAACGGGATGGTATGGCAAATGGAACAAAGGATTATAAATAAGCCTGAAATATTGATTAAAAACAGTTCTCGACAGATCAAAGTCTGCGGATGTTCCAGGAAGCGGTTGCCCGTGAGAACCTCGCACTGCGAACCCGTATTTATGAATGTTTTCTTTCGATCCTTGAAGGATATTTTTATAACTTTTGCCTGTCATTTTTGCATCAGGCTCAATCCCGGCAACATCAAGCACGGTTAAAGCAATATCGCTTCCCATAACCAAAGCATCAGAGACTGTTCCTTCCTCAATAAGTTTTGGGTATCTGGCAAGCAGTGGTACATGTATGCCACAATCGTAGAGTGTCCCTTTGCCACGAAGCAGTGCAGCCCCGTTGTCACCCATAAAAATAATTAGTGTATTATCGTAAATGCCGCGTTTTTTTAGCTCTTCAATAACTTCCCCAATATACATATCCACCCGGTTTATTTCCCCAATATGGGCGGCTAAATCTTTTCGAAGTAAATCTGTGTCAGGAAATCGTTCAGGAATGCTAATTTTTTGCGGATCGGGTTCAAACTCAGGTGCTGTAAATTTCCGGTGCGGATCGTCGTAGTTTGCCCAAAGGAAAAATGGTTTGTCATTGGGTACCAGATCCAAAAATTCTTTCACTTGTATGTTTACTTGCTTTTGATAGCCCATATTCAGGTAATCTACCCGGTCCTGAAAAGTGACCATTCCAAATTCTTCGAACGCTGCAACGGTTTCTTCCGCTTTTCTTCCCGAGCCATCCAAATGATAACGTCTTCCGCAAATTCCGGTAAAATACCCTTCTTTTCTAAGCAATTCAGGAAATGTGATTATGTTTTTATCCAAGGGTGCTGAGAACCTTAGCATTTGAACATCTAAAACATTACGCCCTGTAAGTATCGTTGCACGTGACGGAACACATTGTGGCGCATTGGTGTATGCATGGTTAAACATGATACCTTCTTCAGCAAGTTTATCAAGGTTTGGAGTGTTCATGTCATCGTTACCATAACATCCAAGATATGGGACACTGTGGTCGTCCGACAAAATGAGCAAAATATTTGGACGGTCGGCTGAATAAGATATTTGAGCAATGATTACGAATAAAAGGATAGTGGGCAAACAAAAACTTAATCGGGACTTTAGTTTATGCATAGCTGGTTATTTAGGTTTTCTATTGTTTATAAAGATAGAGGATAGTTTTTAGTTATAAAAGCAGTGGCAAATATTATTTATAGAATATTGAATTTAAAAGCAGAACAATTTTTATTTAAAATCCTTTCGGTATTCAGAAGGGGTTTTTTGCATGGTTTTCTTGAAATAGTGATTAAAATTAGCCAGGTTATTATACCCACAATCGTATGCAATTTGGGTAATTTGTTTATTGGTTTCGGCAAGCATTTTTGCAGCGTACCCCATTCTAATTTTTATCACATATTCCATAAAAGTCAATTGTGTTTTTTTCTTGAAAAAGCGGCAAAACGAACCTGGAGCCATGTTTAAAAGGTCGGATACATCGTTCAGTTTTATTTCTTCGTGAATATGCTTAAACACATATTCATAAATTTTATTGATTTTTGTAAAATCCTTATCAAAATCAGAAACATTTAAAGGATTTTGTGATAAGTATTCTTTGTTTTCGCTTTGAATTAATAAATTAAAAATCCGCAACAGCCCAATGTAACTTTCCAGTCCTTTTTTCTGAGTTAAATCTTTTAATAAGCTTTTTATTTTATTTACGGTGTTGCCATGAAAAAAAATACCTGATTCTGCCTGTCGAAGGAGTTCAACGATTGCTTCCAGCTCAGGTTTATTAAAAAAATCGGAGCTAATTAGGTTCTCATAAAAGTGGATTACAATACATTTTGGAGTCTCATTTCCTTCGGTGTCGGTAATTTCCCAACAATGGGGCAGGTTAGGGGATAGTAGTACCAAATCGCCTTTTTCAAAGCTTGAAATATTGTTGCCAACAATTCGTTTCCCACTTCCGGAAAGGATAAAATTTAGTTCATAGTTTTTATGGGAATGGACCCGGGCAGAGTTTTTTATGAGCTCCATTTCACGAGTAATAAAAGAATGCTTATGGGGAACATATATTTTTTCGAAAACGTATTCCATATGTTAAATATTAACATTCGCATCAAAAATAACAAATAATTTCTCGAATGCAGGTTAATATAACATGTATTTTGGTTAAAATTTGATGCTGGCTGGATTCTTATTTCCTTTTCCTTTGTACAATACAAATAGGATAATACAAAAGAAAACTAAAATATGGCTACAAAATTATTAAAACCGCTACGGGGAATAGTTCCCCCACTGGTAACTCCTTTAAATGATAATAACACCCTGGATGTGGATGGCTTAGAACGCTTAATTGAGCATACGATTGCAGGTGGGGTACACGGGGTTTTTATTTTAGGTACAACAGGCGAGTTTGCCAGTTTAAGTTATAAAATAAGGCAGGAATTAATCGAAAAAACCTGTCAATTGGTGCGTGATAGGATTCCTGTTTTAGTGGGAATTGCAGACACATCGTTTCAGGAGAGTATTAACCTTGCCAACTGTGCTAAAGATAATGGTGCGGATGCGGTTGTGCTTACCCCGCCATATTATTTTTCATCGGGACAGCCGGAATTGTTGGAGTATCTGGAACGTATTATGGTGCATATGCCACTTCCTTTGTTTATTTATAACATGCCTGTTCATACCAAAGTGATGTTCGCACCCGAAACGGTAAAAAAAGCAGCTTCGATACCCGGAGTTATCGGGATGAAAGACAGTTCGGCAAACCTTGCCTATTTTAACCAGGTTCGATTCCTATTAAAAGATCGCCCTGATTTTACATTTATGGTCGGACCAGAAGAAATTATGCCTGAATTTGTGTTGACTGGCGGGCACGGTGGGGTTAACGGAGGTGCTAATTTATTCCCTAAATTGTATGTAGATTTGTACAATGCATCAGTGGCAAAAGATTTTGAACAGATAGAACTCCTTCGCGATAAGGTTTTGCAAATAAGTACGAGTATTTATAACGTAGGTTATTATGGTTCAAGTTACCTAAAAGGATTAAAATGTGCCCTTTCGGTGAATGGAATTTGCAACGATTTTATGGCTGAGCCATTTCACCGATTTAAGAAAGAAGAACGAGATAAAATAATTAAAGCACTGGAAGAATTAGGATTGTAAACATATTCATCAACTAACTATATAAACTAAAAACATGACTATCATTGATTTAAGCATATTTATTCTTTACTTGGTTGGAATTGTGCTTTTTGGCAGTTCATTTTACAAAAAGAATAAAACAGCTTCATCTTTTACCCTGGGCAATAACAATATCCCTTCGTGGGTAATTACCATGTCGATTTTTGCCACATTTGTTAGCAGCATTAGTTATTTGGCATTGCCCGGACAGGCTTACATGACCAATTGGAACGCTTTTGCTTTTAGCCTTTCCATCCCAATTGCTTCCTTAATGGCTGTGCGGTTTTTCGTGCCTTTGTATCGAAAAGTGAATAGCCCTTCGGCTTATACTTATTTGGAACAACGTTTTGGTCCATGGGCAAAAACTTATGCTTCGGTAATGTATTTAATGACCCAACTAATGCGTGCCGGAACAATCCTGTTTTTATTGGCTTTGCCTTTACACGTTTTACTTGGGTGGAATATAACCACTATTATAATTATCACTGGTTTTAGTGTGATGGTGTATTCGCTACTTGGAGGCATCCAAGCCGTTGTTTGGACAGATGCTATCCAGGCGATTATTCTAATTGCAGGAGCCTTGGTTTGTGCCATTATACTTATCTTTTCGATGCCGGAAGGTCCGGGACAATTGTTCGAAATTGCTGCAGAAAGTAATAAGTTTAGCCTTGGTAGTTTTAAGTCAAGCCTAACAAGTTCAACCTTTTGGGTGGTAATAATTTATGGTTTGTTTATCAACCTTCAGAATTATGGGATTGATCAGAATTATATTCAACGATACATGACTTCGGGATCGGAGAAAGCAGCAAAACGTTCAGCTTTGTGGGGCGGTATGCTTTACGTTCCCGTTTCAGCCATGTTCCTGTTTATCGGGACTTCGCTTTTTAGTTATTACAGTGCCAAAACCGGAGGTCTCCCTGCTGGCATTGAAGGCGATAAGGTTTTTCCGTATTTTATTGTGAACCAGCTGCCTGTAGGGTTAACCGGATTGCTGATTGCATCCATATTTGCTGCAGGAATGAGTACGGTATCCACAAGCCTTAACAGTTCGGCTACGGTTATTTTAACCGATTTTACGAAACTCTCAAAAGACGATCCTGCAACTGCGAAAAAGTCAATGAAAATATTGTATGTTTCTTCATTAATATTCAGCATTTTAAGCATTGGAATTGCTGTTGCAATGATTAATGTTCAGAGTGCACTTGATGCCTGGTGGAAATTGGCTTCCATTTTTAGTGGTGGAATGCTAGGATTGTTTTTATTGGGCTATTTCGCCCCGAAAGTAAAAAGCAAGGGTGCGGTAATTGGCGTGATTGCAGGTGTTTTGGTTATTGGCTGGATGAGCCTTACCCCAATATTTTTTACATCGGATAGCCTGAAAGCTTATGCGAGTCCATTTCACAGTTATTTGTCCATTGTCTTCGGAACCGTTGCAATTTTTATTGTTGGTTTCATACTTGGCAACTTGATAACAAAGAGAAAATAAATGCACAATAGATAAATGTAAAAAGCCGCTATTTGCGGCTTTTTTTATGCTGTTCTGTTGATATTAGTATTTTTACTTAGACAGATTTGTCGCTTATTCGGCACTAATTTCATTAAAAATAGAAGTAACTACACGGGTTTCTTTTTTATCGAACGAAGCCAGCACTTCCTCCATTTGTTTTCCTTTCTTAATCAGGTTTCTTACTTTTTCCTGCCTGTTTATCATGTCTTCAATATGCTTTTTTATGTCTTCCTTGCCAACAACGTCAGAATGGCCACTATAGAATTTTTCTGCGTCAAGGGTTTCCAACATTTTATTCAAGGTTTTTACGTGTTCGAACGAATTCCCGTTTTTATTGGAGTGGATCAATTGAGGAATATTTGCGAAATACTGGTCACCAACAAATGCCGCTTTTTCATTCGGGAAATAAACAACACAGTCACCCGTTGTATGTCCGGTACCGAAATAATACAGTTCAACTTTATCATGCCCCAACCACAAGGTTATTTCATTTTTAAAAGTTAAAGAAGGCACGTGGTTAAAAAACTGCGGCTCGTCCCAATCTGATTCCCTGCCAAAGTTTACCTTAAAGAAATCATCCCGACAGTTTTCATGTGCTACAAAAGTTATTGATTCAGGAAACCATCGGTTGCCCATAATATGGTCGCCATCGCTGTGTGTATTAACAAGGTATTTAATTGGTTTATCTGTTATGCCTTTAATTGCATCAATGGTTTGTGTTACCCATTCTTCTTTCATTTTTGAATCGATTACCAGTATCTGTAGGCTCTTATACGGGATTACGTATATCCGACCTTTTAAAATTAAGATGGGTTGATGTTATAAATAAAGAATCAATCGAACTTATTGAAGGCAAAACTAAAAAGCATAGAAAAATTCAATTAAATCCAGCACTTGTTGAGATTATAACCAGGTTGCATGTAAAAATGGATATTAAAGATGACCAGGAATTACTTTTTATAAATAGATTTAAAAGTAAGGCTATCAACATCCAGTATGTGAATAGGAAATTAAAAGAGATATCAAAAAAATATTTAAGCGGAAACAAGATTAGCTATAGTTCGCACTCATTTCGGAAAACTTTAGGGCGAAGAATTTGGACAATAAATGACTTTAGTGAGAAATCACTATTGCTTCTGTCTGAACTTTTCGGACATAGTAGTATAAAAATCACAAAGATTTTCTTGGGCATTAGGCGAGAAGAAATTGGGGATGTTTATTTAAATTTATAGAAGGTCTTTTACTATTAAAAGAATTTAATATTATTAGTTTCGATTATCCTGACTGTATAAAATTATTTGTAATTTTAGGTTTGTTAATTTGAACTAATCATGGAAGTTAATTTTATTACTATTTCTATTTATTTGATTCTTCTGACGATTAGTGTAATTTTTATTTTCTCAAGTTTAAAACTTTATAAACTTACTATTATTATTAAAGGAGTAATACTTGGTTTGATTTCAGGATTTGTGATAGGAGGAATTATTAACAATTTTAGAGATATCACCGTGCCAATAATTAGTATGTTTATAACAGCAGTATTATTTGGAATTATAGCATACCCTCTTCATAAGCTTATTATATATCTTTTTGCGGGAATTTTAGGTTTGATTTTTGGTGCTATATTATGTTTGGTTTTTAAAATGCCAAGCTGGTTACAAATTATAATTTTAATAAATCTATGTGCAACCTTTGTGTATTTGACATATAAGATTTACCCCTATTGGATAATAGTTTTACTCTCAGGGACTCCAATTTTTTTAATGCTTGTTGCAAATTCTATTCTAACAGGATTTAATATCCCTGAATTTATTAGTAAAAACAATTGGGGAAGAATCATAGTCGATGTAAATATGTTAAACACATATTTAAGTAATCATACTTTAGATATTATTTCAATACTTATAGGAGTCCCATTCTTATCCTTGACCATTCAAAAAGGTTTGTTTTTAAAGAATAATTTAAAAGCTCATTTAAAAGTGTACACTCAATTGTCATATGTATTGGTTATTATGGTTTCCTTAACTTCATTTTTCTATATCAATAAATCTTTTACTAATTCATATTTTTTAAATTACTCGCTTAGTAATATGGGATTGTTTATTATATATTTAATAATCTGCTCAAGAATAGTTTATTATATTTTAACTAAGAAGAAAATAAAATTCTGGACACCAATTCTTTTCGCTTATACTATATCTTTAATTGTGATTCCTTTGTTTTATGAACCATATTATTTGATAAAGTGGATGTATATATGGGAGTTTAACATTTTTAGATACACTTTCTATCCTTGGGTTGATATTTTTCCAAATATTGACTCAAGAGGTTATTATCCTCCATATTTCTTTAGTTTAAAACCACTATTTCATTTTATTTTCTATCCTTTTTTATTTTATTTCATATTCAAAAAATTACAATTTCATAATAAATAATATATTGTTCTATGAGAAATCAAATTACTTTAATCCTGTTACTATTCATTTTTTTAATTACTGGCTGTTCAACAGATAAATTGAAAGATAAAAAAAATAAAGAAAATTATAATACGGTTACCATTAATAGTCAGGTTTGGATGACTGAAAATTACCGTTATGAAAGTAGTGAAAGCTATACAATTGATAACGAAGAACCAGTCAAAGGAGGTAAAAATAACCATTTTAGTAAAACCAGAGGTAGGTTTTACACCCACAAAGAAGCGAAGGAAAATGCCCCTTCAGGCTGGAGGTTACCAACCGAAGAAGACTTAGATTCATTGTTTAATTATATTTCATTTTTGAGTTCGGATGATTTTGGAATAAGAACTGGTGGACCATTTGTCGTTATTCCAAAAGACGATATATGGGAAAAACATTTAAAACCATATTATGAAGATTGGGATTTTGAAGACAGAGGGTATAAGAGTAAAATGAAGATTAGTACAACCAAGGGAGGTTATTTAACCAGTTACAACAAATTAGCTAAATTTGTTAATTCAAGAACAGGTTGGGATAATATGAAAATAGAAAATACTAATGATTTTGGATTAAATTTTAAACCTACTGGATGTTTTACATTTCAACAAGCAGAACTTCGCAATAAGCTATACGTAAGCAGAGACGATTATATGGTTTTATGGTGTAGTGATGGTAGAATGATTGAAATAACTTCATATGATGAAGATGTTAATATTAAACCTGTATCAAATATTGAACATGCCTGTGTAAGGTATGTGAAGATTAATAAATAAATATTCTCAGGTTTTATATGTATATTTAAGTAAACATGAAATGTCCCAAGGAAAATTAATTATAGGTTTCATTTTCGTTTTAATTTTCTGTGTCCAATTAAACCCACAAGGTTATACTAATCCTGAATTTGAAAAAGAACTTGGAATAAAGCTTAAAAACATTGTTGATGTTTATAAATCAGATATTGAAGCAAATGAACTGCATGGGATTCCTTTAAATGCAAACACCCAGGATTCAACATTTACAATTATAGTAAACAACGTTTATGGTCAAAAAATCATAAGTTTATTTATTGAAGTTAATGGGAAAACAATAGAAAAATATGAAGATAAAGGTTTTACTGGCTTAACTTTTTATAGTGAAAGAGGGAGTTCCGTACTTGGGCTTGATACGGGGTTAAGATATAATGTCTTATCAGAAAATAATCCTGAACAATACACTAAAATTATTAATCAATACAAAAGGCGTTTAAATTCAATTTTAAAATTGAATAAAGGTTCTTAGTATTGTTTTGAATGTTTTTTTGACTTTGTTGATTATGAAGTTTGTTGCTCAACTTGTTTTGCCATACAGAAATTTCAAGCAAAAACAAATTTACTAAATTTGAAAAACGATAAAATACGATGAAAAAATCATTACTAACTCAAGTATTATTCATAGGTACATACTTGGTAATAGCCAATTTTGCATGTGCACAAACAGAACAGATAAATAATATTCCACAAGATGATGATAAATATATGACACTAACTTGTGTGGTTAAGAATGAAACAGAACCAACAAGCGAGAGAGGGTATGACTTTACAGCATATACGACAAATCAAGAAACTGGAGAAAAAAGGATTTTATTTATAGCAAATAGTGAACCGCCAAAATCATTAACAAACCAATCAATGAATCAAATGATTGATAAGGGTGATACGTTAATCTTAAAAATAGAAAAAACAGATAGAAATATGAATCGATATAAAAAAGGCGGTTTATTTATAGGTCTTGATAACATTGAGAGCATAAACGGTTTTAAAGTTAGTGATTATCAATAAACTAAATAAGCATGATTTAAATAAAACACCATGACATTCTCAATTATAATAAGTATAATAGCTTGTGCATTATTTTTATTGCCATTTTTTAAGGTGACAATTTTTTTTAGGATTCTTTCAACACTTTTAGTTATTCTCCGTTTTTTGGGTTTTTTAATGGTTATTGTCGGACCCTATTTAATTTGGGATGGAAGTTCACAAGCAGTTTATATTGTTATCCCCTTTGGTATTTTAGGATTAATAATACTGATATTGACTCAGCTTTTACATGAGACTCATTCAAATATTCAGAAAAATAAAAATGAGATAAGCTATTTAAGAAAAAAATTATTTGAAAATCATAAGCAGGAACTTCAGGATGGTGGAAATATCAGTCAAGAAGAATTTGATAATGATAAAAGTAATTTAATTGATTTATTCAATTCTAAAATATCTGTCACACCTGCCAAAATTTCCCCGCTTTTTATATATGGCATCAACTTATAGGGGGCGGGACGGTATCTTCTAACAATTTGCTGATATTTCAAACTTCAAAATTGGTTTTTGCTTAAATCGGATGAAAAATATTTTTTGGGTTTTGGAGTGAAAACTTTCAGCAAAAAGTTTGATGACTGTTTTTAATTGAGGTATTACCTTCAAAATTTTTTTGGAAAAATTCTGAAAATTGAAGGGTGTGAGGTATCTGAAAATATGGAGAGGATATTAAACTTTGAGTTGGTTATATTTTACATAGTTGAAAAAATATTTTTTCAATTTTTGCATGAAAATTAGAATATGCGTGCAATTTATGTGCAACTACTTGAAATAAAAAATGCAACAAACTGAAATATAGCTTATTGCATTTTTTTTATGTGCCCAGAACAAGACTCGAACTTGCACGCCGTAACCGGCACCAGCCCCTCAAGCTGGCATGTCTACCAATTTCACCATCTGGGCATTTGAATGTTTTAATGCGATTGCAAAACTAAAAAATTTATTTTAACCTCCATTTACTTTTAAGCATATTTTGAAATATCATTGTTTCGCAAGCCTTAATGGGTAATGATATCAAATATCTTTTACAAATGGCTAATTATTGATTTTGATTCCTGTTCCCTCTTTTACGTTTGGGTTTTTATTTCCAATACGTTTATATTCAATATCATGCTTTGCATTTACCACAATTCCGTTTTTAATAGTAAAAATATATTTGTCGGTTTTGTGGACCTCCGGTGTAACCATTGGATCAAGGGTCATAGCCGCTTTGCTAATTTCTGTGCTTTGAAGGTCTTTTTCTTTCACATAAATGTAAGTTGAATCTGCTTTCCCGGGGATTATTTCTGTTGGCTTCCCTAATTCATTTAACATGTATGTTAAACTATGCCCTTCCAGTTTGTTTATTTTTCGTTGCGGGGTACATGAAAATAGGGTCACAATGGCAATTATTATCGTAGTTCGTTTCATCTTCATTAATTTTCCTTCAAAGGTAAAAATGATTTTAAATTCATCACAATTCAAAACAAGACTTGCTGTATTTTAGTATATTAATTATTGTTTTTTAAGAATAATGTTTTAGTCATTTGATAATTAAATACATACAGCTAAAGTCATTAATAGGGTATTCTTACTGGTAAAATAAGAAATCCCCTTAGAATAGGGATCATCATTAATTTGTATGTTTGCATCGAAAGAGCAAAGAACAAAGCTTAATTTTATATTGTTCTTTCATAGAACTGAAAATTAATGGAGCATTCCAACATTCAAATATTTTCGATAATCCGCTTAAAATATCTCTTCATTGTAATAGTTTTATTTTTGAGCAGCACTTCTTTTGCCGGGAATAAAAACGATATGGAGGGCTTTAATAAAAGTTGGGCTTTAGGGGTCAATGTCTCTACCTATGGCGCTGGAGTTGGTCTTTCAAGGTCATTGTCGCAAAATGCTTTGGTAAAACTATCCTATAATTTTTTAACCTATACACATCCATTGTCAAAACTTGATGAGGAACTGGAAGGAAATGCAAAATTTATGAACGGGGGTGCTGCCCTTGTTCTTGATTATTATGTATGGCGTAAATTGTACTTGTCTGGTGGGGTGGTATATAACCGTCTAGAAGCAAACATTGATGGGCAGATGGCTGAATCTGTTTTTATTGGCGATATCGAGATGTATCCGGAAGAATTAGGCACCGTTCACCTTGACCTGATGCCTGAATATAAAATTGCACCTTATATTGGTATGGGAATTGGGCAAATCGTCCCAACCTATTCCAATCTATCTTTTAGCATGGAAATTGGCGCCATTTATTTAGGAAAGCCGCAGGTTAACCTCGAAACCACGGGAATGCTTGCGCCTACAGCATCAAAGGAACAGGAAGAGCTGATTCAGGATAATATTGCAGCATTGGATTTTTTGCCAACTATCACATTTCGGCTTGCATATAAAATAGGAGGTAGGTAAATGAAAAAATCAATAAGCATTTTATCTATAATATTGCCGTTACTTCTTGTTTTTGGCTCATGTAGTAAACTCGATGAAGTGAAGAATCCTTTGGATGGATTTAAGCTCATTATCGATTACGATATCTTTAATGCTTTTTTTTCTTTCCGTTTTATGGATGGGAGCACAGGTGAACTAATAGGTAGCACGGATGAAACCAGTGTAATAATTACGGTTACGGGAGAAGATAAAGATGGTGTCGTTAACCAATTGGGAGAAAGAAGCAGTGAGTTTTATTCATTTTCCGGATTATTGACTTTGGCTTTAAATCCAAAGGATCCATATATCCCCACAACAGAAAATCCAATTGAGTTTACAATTGTTGCAAATTACGATGGATATTTTTCCCGGGAGTTGCAGGTGAGTATTTCCGAAGAAGGAAAATTTACATACGATGTATATCTTGAGAAAGAAGAACAACAGGAGGGTATTCGGAAGTATTACCGAACATTTGAAACAAATGAAAACGGCGAAGTGAAAGAGCCTGTTTCCATTGTTTCACAAGGTGGAGGGGAACAGGTTTTGATTCCATCGGGAATTGTTTTATTGGATTCCTTGGGGCAAAAAATTGAGGATGAAATAGTTTATGTACTTGTGCATATTTTTGAAAATTTCTCTAAAGCTTCTGTGCCTCAAAGCCTAATCGTAAATGTGAATGAAGAAGTAACCCAGAATAAAGTATTTGATATTGCTTCATTGGCAAAAATTGAAATGTGGACCGATTCTAAAGCTGTAAAAAGTTTTACTGGTGAGAACATAAGTTTTCAGATGGCATTAAAAAACAATGCAATTAATCCGGTAACCGAAAAGAAGTTTGTTGGGGGTGAAATGCTTAAATCATGGTCGTGGCAGCAGGATAATGCGTATTGGAACAACGAGGATGAAATGGAGATAATTGCAAATGAATACGAAAAGCTTTTTGTTCAGGCAGAAATAAACACCCTTGGATATTTTTGCGGTGCAACAGCCCAAAACGTTTGTCACTATTCTGGCGATGCAGTTTTTAATTTAGACGAAGATTTTATTCAAAAACCGGTTGAGGCATCCATTCTTTGTACCAGGCAATTTGATGGAAGATTGATCGACCAGGTTGCTTATAACCTGGTTAACGATGTTGGTGTGCGAAAATTTGATTTCCTTGTTCCTGAGTATAATTCCATAAAACTAAAAATTGCCAACCGCGATAATACAAACAGCTTTGAATCTACACCTAACCAGCTAATGGTGGACAATTCATGTGCAACAGGACAACAGCTAAATTACGAGCTTGTACCAACCTCAATGGAGTTCAGTGCTAGAATTGGCTTTCAGTTCACCGAAGATTTTCCTGAAGAGCAGTTTAAAGTGAATATTGGTTTTTTTGACCTTGAGTCGGGAAAACATTTGCTTAGCATCCAGGAGGATATCTTCGATGGTAAAAACATCGAGATATCGACCAGCATACAACAAGCATCGTCGCTTCGTATTGTTACAACAGCAATTGATGGTATAAATACTTTTTATTCTAATCCAAATGAACTGATAATTAATGATGTGCAGGCTGAAAACCAAACTTATCAACTATCACTTACTCCCGAAAATTGTTTGTTACAAGGAAATTTAAACTTTAGTTTTCAAGGGCAATTTGTCGAAGGGGATGTGGATTTTGCTGCTGAGGTAAGGGATGAAACTACAAATGAAATCTTGGAAATCATCTACATGAAATGTTCAGAGGCACAGCCCAACGTCCCATTGAGCGTAGTTTTGCCTAAAAACAAAAATATTTATTTAAAAATACGGCGCGTAAAAAACGAAACCAAGTATCATGCCCATCCTTATGAGTTTTCGGTAGGCAGTATTTGTCAAAGAGGGCTTAATTGGAACGTGGAAATTAGCCCAGTACAAATGATTTCCGTAGATGTTAATGTGAGGGCTGTTTGCCCCGATACAGAGATTATCCCAACTTTAACCGGCTATTATCGCTTGGTTTGGGAGGATGAATGGGATGAGGTTGAACTTGTTTATGGGCAGACTACTGTAGAACTTGAACTTAATGGAACCTACGAAATGGGTATTATAGTTGATGAGGAGCTAGTATCAGAAACGTATATTATTACAGGAAATTCGTTAAACCTTGAGTTTGAACTTGACCAAAATCAATGTGATAAATTTGGATATTAAGTTTTAAATTTGCTGCCAAATAATATATAAAACTAGTTTTGTAATAAAAAAAATCAAATTTCATATATATTTGACGTAAATTTTTGTTTAATTCTTGAATTAAATACTATTCTTTTAAGTTTTATGCTATCGATTGCATAAAATTTTTTCAAACAGATTTTTTCAAAGCCTTCTAACTTCATAATAATCTTTACTTTCTGATGAATCGTAAGTAAAATAGTTATTCTGATTTCAATTTAAAAGAAATTAAGAGTTGTTTGTTGTAAATTACTTTACTATTACTTAACAATCAAATTCCAATTTCTGAGAAATTCTTCACTAAGTTCGTCACAATTTTTTCTCATTAAAAAGTAAAATATGGAAAGTGCATTAGCTCTTGCAGTCAAGTTAATGTTGACTGGTATGAGCACGGTCTTTTTGATTTTGGTATTGGTGGTTTTTCTCGGAAAACTGATCATTTTAATTACCA
Source organism: Prolixibacteraceae bacterium (assembly GCA_963678235.1). Lineage (GTDB taxonomy): Bacteria > Bacteroidota > Bacteroidia > Bacteroidales > Prolixibacteraceae > JABMQB01. The sequence continues at coordinate 805,186 of OY782766.1, forward strand.
ATAAATATCCTGCGTCAGCGCCTGTCGGTTCGAAACCGCTTGAGAATGGGTCATCGGTCGATCCTAAAAAACTCGCGGTAATTATTTCAGCTGTTGAGGCTGCGACAAATGGGAAGGGAAGTATTACTTCCATAAATAAAATGAATTAAAAATTTAACATTTAAGGCATGAAAAAAGAAATAAAATTTAGTCTGCTGTATCGTGATATGTGGCAGTCATCGGGCAAATATGTTCCGAAAGTTGAGCAGTTGGAAAAAGTTGCCCCGGCAATTGTGAAAATGGGTTGTTTTGCCAGGGTTGAAACAAATGGAGGAGGATTTGAGCAAATTAACTTGTTGTTCGGAGAAAACCCAAATGTTGCAAATCGTAAATGGACCCAAACTTTTAACGATGCAGGTATTCAAACACATATGCTTGAACGTGCATTGAACGCAATTCGTATGACCCCGGTTCCGGCCGATGTGCGTGAATTGATGTTCAAAGTTAAAAAACTACAGGGAACGGATATAGCCAGGTCTTTCTGTGGGTTGAATGATCCCAGAAACCTCGAAAACTCTATAAAGTTTGCAAAAAAAGGTGGGATGATTGCCCAGGCGGCACTTTCCCTAACCATTTCGAAAGTACATACTGTTGAATACTATACCGATCTTGCAAATACCTTGATTGAAATGGGTGCTGACGAGATCTGTGTGAAAGATATGGCCGGGATTGGCCGTCCCGTATTTATCGGAAAGATCATTAAAAATATCAAAACCAAGCATCCTAATATAGTAGTACAATATCATGGCCATTCAGGTCCCGGATTCTCAATGGCTTCAATTCTGGAAGCTGCGCGTGCGGGGGTTGATTACGTTGATGTTGCAATGGAACCACTATCCTGGGGAACCGGGCATGCCGATGTATTGGCTGTTCAGGGAATGTTAAAAGATGCAGGTTTCCTTGTTCCTGAAATTAATATGGATGCTTATATGGAAGTCAGGTCGTTAACCCAACAGTTTATGGATGAATTCCTTGGTTATTATATCAATCCTAAAAACAGGCACATGAACTCCTTGTTAATCGGGTCAGGTTTACCTGGTGGAATGATGGGAAGTTTAATGTCGGATTTGGAACTTAACCTTGTTAGCCTGAACAAATGGCTGAAGAAAAGGAATAAACCCGAACTAAGCCAGGATGAACTATTAATCAAGCTGTTTAACGAAGTAGAATATATATGGCCAATCCTTGGATATCCGCCATTGGTTACTCCATTTAGTCAATACGTTAAAAACCTTGCTTTGATGAACGTAACCCAAATGATTAAAGGGAAAGAACGTTGGAGTATGATTGCCGATAATATCTGGGATATGATTCTTGGAAAATCAGGTCAGTTGCCAGGTAAACTTGGCGATGAAATTGTACAACTTGCAAAAGAACAAGGCCGCGAATTCTTCACAGGAAACCCACAGGATTTATACCCTGACAATCTGGATGTATTCAGAAAAGAAATGGAAGATAACAACTGGGACTTTGGACAGGACGATGAAGAATTGCTCGAATTGGCAATGCACCCTGAACAATACAGGGCTTATAAATCGGGTAAAGCAAAAGCAGATTTTGAAGCAGATTTAGCTCAAAAGCGCGAACAAAAAGAAGTTATTACTGAAGTAAAAACAGCACCACAAATTTACGAACCTAAAAAAATGGTTATTGATGTAAATGGTGAAAAGTTTGAAGTAGGCATTTCGTACGATGACATTAAAGTACCTGGTGCGAATGGAAACGGAAACGGCAATGGCAACGGTCAAAAAGTTGAGAAATCAGAAGCACCACAAAACGGTAGCTCTGCAACTTCTGAAATTCTTTCACCTCTCGAAGGAAAATTTATGTTGACCAAGGATCCTTCAGAAAAGCCTCTGAAACAGGGAGATGTTGTAAAAGAAGGTGATCTTATTTGTTACATCGAATCCATGAAAACCTATAATGCAATTGTGGCCGATAAAGCCGGAAAAATTGTGGAGATTGCACCAACAGTTGGTGACAATGTGGACGAGGATGATGTGTTGGTAAAACTGGCTTAGGTGTATGGATATTCTTAAAGAATTGTTTCAAATGACTGCTTTGGGGGAGCTTAGCCTCCAAACAGTTCTGATGTGGGCAATAGGGGCAACCTTGCTATATTTAGGGATTAAAAAGGGCTATGAACCCTTGTTGTTAATTCCCATTGGCTTTGGGGTGCTATTGGCAAATTTCCCTGGCGCGGAAATGGGCATTGTCGATCCTGAATTAATTGAGGTTGGTGACGGTAGGTACAAAAACCTTTTTGAAATAGCTCATGATCACGGGATTATGAACTACCTCTATTTTTCGTTGATTAAAACCGGTTTTTTGCCACCAATCATTTTTATGGGGGTTGGAGCCTTAACCGATTTTGGTCCGATGCTGAGAAACCTGAAATTGGCTTTGTTTGGGGCTGCTGCGCAAATTGGCATTTTTTCGATCCTTCTTGGTGCCGTGGCTTTTGGTTTTACGCCCAAAGAAGCTGCATCGCTTGGTATTATTGGTGGTGCAGATGGACCAACGGCTATTTATACAACCATTAAATTGGCGCCTCATTTGTTGGGGCCAATTGCAATTGCTGCCTATTCTTATATGGCATTGGTGCCTATTATTATTCCATTAATTTCGAAATTATTGATCTCAAAAAAAGAGTTTGGGATTAATATGAAGCAAATGGATAAACAGTATCCTTCAAAAAGGGAAATCAAAAACTTAAAGTCGGCAAAAATTATTTTTCCGATTGCTTTAGGTGTTGTTACAGCCATATTGGTGCCATCATCGGTTCCTTTGCTCGGAATGCTGTTATTCGGAAACCTTATTAAAGAAATTGGTACTTCTACCAAACGGTTGTCGGATACTGCGCAAGGACCAATAATGAACATTGCCACTATTTTTCTTGGATTGTCGGTTGGGGCAACCATGACTTCTGAAGTGTTTTTAACGGTAAAAACCATTGGGATTGTAATCGGAGGATTTGTTGCCTTCGCAATTTCAATTGCAGGTGGTATTCTGGCTGTTAAATTGTATAATATTTTCGCCAAAAAGAAGATAAATCCGTTAATTGGAGCTACCGGGCTTAGTGCTGTTCCAATGGCATCGAGGGTAGCTAATGATTTAGCGTTAAAATACGATCCCAAAAACCATATATTACAATATTGTATGGCAAGTAATATTTCGGGGGTAATTGGCTCAGCCGTTGCCGCTGGTGTACTTATTTCATTTTTGGGATAAAAATATTACGTCTAATAATTGTTGTTTGCGGGTACTAAGTTCTGTTTATCGAAGCAGGATTTAGTACCCGTTCTATTTTTAATTAATGGATAAATGTTTTCAATTTTAGAACAAGAATGCACTAGCACTGGGATTGGTGGATTGAAACAATCTTATTATAAAATCCCTACTAACTTGCAAAAAGGTTTCCTTTGGTTCTCTCCTTAAAGGGGAGATGTATGCCGAAGATCGTCTGAGGGGTATTACCCAACTTTAGGTCCAATTATTGAAATTCAATCCTAAAAACAGATAAAACTCATTGTTTGGTTAATCGTTTAAGCATAGTTTCGTTGTCGAGTTTTCTTTACTATTATAAAGAACAAACAATTACGAATGGCAAAAAAGGTTTCGCTCAAAGACATAGCTGTGAAGGTTGGGGTTTCAACAGCCTTGGTTTCTTATGTTTTAAACGGAAAGGAAAAAGAAAAGCGGGTAGGGGCTGAGTTAGTAAAAAAGATAAAAAAAGTAGCTAACGATTTAAACTATACTCCAAATCAAATTGCCCGTAGTCTTCGAAAAGGAAATACAAAAACCCTTGGATTAATTGTTGCTGATATTGCAAACCCTTTCTTTGGAACCATGGCCAGGGTGGTTGAAGATGAAGCCAACCGCTTTGGATATACATTGGTTATTGGTAGCTCCGATGAAGATAGCCACAAATTGGGAAAACTAATTGACACCCTTTGCAACCGTCAGGTTGATGGTTTTATAATAGTACCACCAGAAGGATCAGAAGGTCATATAGAAGGACTGCTAAGAAGGGATGTCCCATTGGTTTTAGCCGATAGGTATTTTGTTGGGCTGGAGTCAAATTACGTTGTTCTTGATAATTATAAGGCTACCTATGAAGCTACATCTTTATTGTTAAATAAAGGATATAAACGTATTGGAATTGTAGCTCAAGATTCCGAATTAATTCATATGAGCGAACGTGTGCGGGGATATTCCGAAGCAATGAAAGGGAATGGATTGGAAAAGGAACTTTGTATTAAAAAACTAAAATTTAGTGAATTAAAACTTAAAATGCCTGAAATCGTGCAGGACCTTACGTCCGGTGATTCTCCTCTTGAAGCTTTAATATTTGCTACCAATTCATTGTCATTGGGCGGTTTGTATTCGATTAAAGAAACAGAATTGAATGTGCCTAACGATTTGGCAATCATCGGCTTTGACGGCAACGAAGCATTTGACTTCTTTTATGCACCATTAACATACATCAGCCAGCCAATTGCCAAGATGGCAAAAGAATCAGTGAGAATTCTCATAAATCAGATTGAACAAGGAAACAATAAAACTGAAAATAAAAAACTGAAGCATTCTTTGATTATTCAGGATTCGTGTTAATATTTATGAATTTGCTTAATCGATTAACTAAACTAAATAAAAGATGAAAACAAAAACAATTGCCTTATTCTCCATTTTACTACTATTGTTTTCCTGTAAGTTTACCACCAAGAAAAACTCATTAGCAATGGATATAAAAGATTATATAAAAGGTACTTATGCCTATGATGCTGCTTTTTTTGCCGCCAATAAAATTGAAACTATTGAATTAAGTGATCAGAATTCAAAAGCCCGTGTTCTGCTAATTCCTTCTTATCAAGGTAGGGTAATGACTTCGTCTGCTAACGGTAATGAGGGTAAAAGTTTCGGCTGGATTAATTACGATTTGATTGAATCAGGTATAAAAAATAAACAGTTTAACCCGGTTGGCGGTGAAGAACGCTTTTGGATGGGACCTGAAGGGGGACCGAATTCCATTTATTTTAAACCCGGCAAAGAACAGGTTTTCGCGAATTGGGTTGTACCTCCTGTAATTGATACTGAACCATTTAACGTGAAGGAAAAAGGAAAATCAAATGTTACATTTACTAAAAGTGTCCGACTTGTAAATGCTTCAGGTTCTGAATTTAATATTGGAATTGAACGGAATGTATCGCTTTTATCGGCCGATGAGTTCTCAGTCCTTTTAGGTGCCAACTTCCCTCAAGGACTAAATATGGTTGTTTATCAATCAGAAAATATGATAAAGAACATTGGCGGGCAGGCATGGACAAAAGAAAATGGTTTATTATCCATTTGGATGTTGTGCATGTTTAATCCTTCACCAACAACAACTGTATTTATTCCATACAAGCAAGAATCGGAAGGAGTAATTGTTAACGATAACTACTTTGGAAAAGTACCATCTGAAAGGCTAAAAGTAGAGGATGGCATTGTTTATTTTCAAATCGACGGAAAATTCAGAAGTAAAATTGGACTGCCTCCCACAAGGGCTACAGAGCTATGCGGAAGTTACGATTCGAAAGGTAAAGTTTTAACGCTGGTTTGGTGTTCGTTACCAAATGAACCCAAAGTTTATGTGAACTCACAATGGGGAGAACAAGTGAATCCTTATGCGGGCGATGTTATCAATTCGTATAACGATGGTCCGGTTGAAGATGGATCGATCATGGGACCGTTTTACGAAATTGAAACATCCTCTCCGGCAGCTGAGTTATTGCCCGGAGAAGTTTTATCGCACATACAAAGGATAGCCCATATCCAGGGTGATGAGCAGAAACTAAACGAGATAGTTCAGTTACTTTTTAATGTTGATTTAAACAGCATAAACACGAAATTCTAACTGACAATTATTTAAACCATGGAAAAGCAACGCATAATACCTAAAGGAATTGTACTTCCGTTTATACTGTTGACCTCATTATTCTTTGCCTGGGCTCTGCCAAATAACCTTACCGATACCATGCTTGCCGCATTTAAGCGGATCATGAGCATGACCGATTCGAAAACAGCATGGATTCAGGTAGCCTGCTATTTATTGGGCTATGGATGCTTTGCCATACCTGCAGCCTTATTCATAAAAAGATATACCTATAAATCAGGGGTAATGCTTGGTCTCGGATTATTTGCATTAGGAACATTTATGTTTTACCCGGCAATGCTTACTTCCGGCTTTAATATCAATATTGGGTTCTTAATGTTTCTTTTGGCAATATTGATCCTGTTTGCCGGGTTATCATTTCTGGAAACATCTGCCAATTCTTATGTTTGTGCCATTGGTCCTCAGGCAACAGCCACGCAACGCTTAAACTTTGCACAGTCGTTTAACCCGTTTGGCGCTATCAGCGGGGTTGTTATCAGCCAGGTATTTATTCTTTCCCAACTAAATACCATGAGTGAACAGGCTAGGGCAGCCCTTCCTCCTGAGGAACTTATCGCTATACAAGCCAAAGAATTAAATGCTGTTACGATGACCTATATCGTTGTTGGTTTAGTTATGGTGTTTCTTTTATTGTCCATTTATTTCACCAAAATGCCCAACATTAAGGAGGACAATAAAAGGCTCGATTTTTTAGGAACATTTAAGCGGTTGTTTAAAAATAGAAATTACGTATGGGCTGTTATAGCGCAATTTTTTTATGTGGGGGCTCAAATTGCTGTTTGGTCATTTATTATTCGATATACAATGCAGCAATTGCATTTTGATGCGCTAATTGCAGAGTTGGGGAACAATGCCTCTACTGCGGAAATAATTGATAAGCTAAGGAATGTTGAGCCAGTGGCTGCAAGATTCTATAACATTTGCGAAGCTATAGGTTTACAGGCTTTATTACCACGAACGCCCGAACAAGCTGGCGCAACCTATTATATAATTTCGTTGATAAGCTTTGTGGTTGCCCGTTTCTTATGTACGGGGTTAATGAAGTTTATAAAACCCCGAAAACTTCTAACCATCCTGGCATTATTTGCCGTAGTTTGCTGCATTCTAACTATTTACGGAAATGGTTTTATTGGCGTTTATGCATTGGTCGGAATTTCAGCTTGTATGTCACTTATGTTTCCAACGATTTATGGGCTTGGTATTTCCGGATTGGGTGAAGACACCAAAATCGGGGGTGCGGGAATGGTGATGGCTATTGCCGGTGCGGCAGTATTAACACAAATCCAGGGAATTGTATCCGATCAGGCAGGTAGCATTCAATTTGCCTACTGGGTACCTGCAATTGCATTTTTAGTGGTGGCTTTTTATAGTTCGGTTATTTGCCGAAAGCAATTTTCATAGATTATAGATTTGAAGGAAAGTCAATTGGAATATTCTCTTTTTGGCTTTCCAAATTTAAGATGTTTAATCTGAAATGCCCGGAGAACCGCCGATTTGCTTTGATTTTCTCCAATATTTTCCACTATTGGGATTTTTGGTCGATTTAATGTTTTTGGGAATAATTGATCGTTCAGGGGCATTGATCAGCTTGTTCCAGCTTGCATCATTTCCATACCTTAAGGAAATAATTGTCTCTCCGTTTGTATTTTTGAGTATTATACTATCTGAAACATTATTTAATTTGCCTTTAAATTCCCCAAAAGGTATAAATCCATATTTTTCATAAAAACGATGGTAATTGGAGGCAAGAACAATTATCTCACCCGGGACAAGGTATTTTTCTTCTTTAAATGTGTATTTAATTCCTTTTGAAAAACATAAACCTTTGAGCGATAAAATAGCGTTTCCTGTATTTTTCAATTCAATAAATCCGACTTTGTTTGGCATATTTTCCGTTTGCCTGGGATTGTATATTTCTGTAATCTTAAGATTCTTATAATCATCCGGAATTCCAAAGTAGCTGGTTTTCATGGCACTCCATTTATCGCCGAGCAAAACCCTTGCCCTTATTAAGGTCGACTTATTTAGTCTTATTGGCTTCTCATAAAGAATTGCATTGGCTGACAAATTTTTCAATGATTCATTTTTCTGCGACACAAGTTCACAATCAATTAAAAAGTCATCACTTCCGGGAATATTGTTCATTCCATGAATAGCCAGGATATTAGAATCCGTTTTAAGCTCGTTAATGGCATTTGTAATATCAAAGTATTTATAGTTTCGTGCTTCTATGGCTTTGGTTGCGGCACAGTTCCAGGTAATCCTGTGTGGAACATTGTCACTGGCAACTTTTTTCCCATTAAGGTAGGCAACAAAACCATCATCGTATCTGACCTTTAAATATAAAGAGGTGTTTTCTTGGATAGAATTTTGTTCCAGAACGAAAGGAATTCGGACAAAACAGGAGAAGTTTCCAATTCGAGTAGAAAACCTTTTGTACATTTTATGTTGAACATCCACAGAAATGTATTTTTTATATTCCGATTTAAGTTCATATCCAACCCCTCCGGGTGATCCTGTACTTTTTGTCCAGTTTTGTGTGTCGTAATCCAATTGTTCTTTCCAGCCATTACCTATGTCTTTTTTAGGTACCAACACATACTTTTCGGCATCGGCCCTAACAAGGTGTTTTTCATTGGTGGAATTTTCATCAGATTCTGCAATATTATCGTTCCATACAACAGGATCTCTGCCATCTGTGGTGTAATATATATTTCCACTATCGGAATTCATTCTAATTGTGTCCCCAATGCTGAAATTATTACATTCTTTATTGGTCTTATGCATTTTTAGTTGTGGGGCATCCATCTCGGGGTAGTAACCTATCTCTCGTAGTTGTTGTATCACAACATCGGTGCGTTGTGGAAAGTATTCTTCTAAACGGTATTTTAACTCAGGCGTCCAGAATTCCTCTTTTGTATAATAAAGTTTTTCGTTTTTTGTATTATGCCTATCTTTTTTGTGCAATCTATAAGTTCCCCATCTGGCACTTTCGGCAAAAATGGCTTTTTGCAATTGATTTGCCCTTAATTTATATCTTTCAGCCATTGCTTTAGGAGTAAGTTCCCCATCATCAAAAAAGAGTTCGAGTATTCTATTCTCAACAAGGCGTTTGAATTCTTTATTCTTAAGCAAGTTTTGAAATACTCCACTCGGACAGTTTGCATTATTCTCATTCACAACACTATGATCTAAATCTTCAATAGTGCGTTCTGCATCCCAACAAAAAAAGTGAAAACCATCTTTTGGGTTTTCTTTATTTATGGCAACGATCCAATTATTATGGTCCCAATCCTGGTTACCTGCATAAAAATTAAGAAGCATATAATCAATAAGTTTTACAGGATCAAGGTATTTAATGTAATTCGGATCCACATTTCCAATGCTGTCCTTTCCCTGTAATAAATTATAATTAATTGGCTTTTCAACCTCATTATTTGAAAGCTTGACAAATGTATTCCATGGTTCAGTACTTCCGTTGATTGCCATTTTATTGTCGTTGATAATATCAAATTTTTGCTTGTCATCCTTTAAATACGATTGACAGAAATCATTGTCGAACCTTTCCGATGCAGTATATAATCCCCAATACATGCCATTTAAATATAAATGAACATATTTGCTGTGCGCGCCAGGATACCCCATGGCCATATGTGTATCTTTTATTAGCGGATCCCTTATGTATTGGGCATTTCTTCTTTGATATACATTGCTGTGGATTATGGTATTATTATAACCTGCCCTTAATGTTAAATCATTAAATGTTTGAGTTGCATTCTTTCCAAAAAAAGGAAATTGAAGTTTTGATACTCCATACTTCTTTCGGAAATATACCCTGAAAGAGTGTTTGGGGGACCTGAAAGGCTCCCTTCCGGAACCACCTTGAATTCTTAATCCGGCATTTATCTGAAAGGAACCGGAATCTTTGGAATTTAAATATTCAATAGAAACTGGCTTTTCCCAGTCATATTCGGTATAAACATAAATCCCTCCGGTTTGGCTATTCTTTCTCATACTAAAAAGATCCCTATTATCGCATACAATCGATATGCTGGGAATGTCTAATAATCCCGATTTAATGGAATCAATCGATACAGGATTTTTTAACAGTTCCGGATTCAAGGCAATATCTAATGTAGTATTGATGTGTTTTGCCTTTATATCAAGCTTAATTGTTCCGTTCTGGTGGATAATATCATCCATAAATAAATAGGATTGTGTGGAAGGTTTTGAACTTGTTTTTTCAAAAACTGCGATGGCCCTTAAAACTGTGGTTTTATCAATTGTAATCGGCAATATATAAGGTATGTCATTTGTGGTTGGGATGCTGCCATCGGTTGTATAATATATTTTTGAATTATTTGCAGCTGATATTCTAAGCTGGAAAGGTTTATTATAAAAGCCATGTGGAACGCTGAACGTGGGAGGTTCGATATTTAATTTGAGGTCTTTATTTTCATTTCCAGGGCTTGGATTCGAGCACATTAGCCATTCAGAATTATTCCAGGCATAAGATACATCGTTGCTTTGGGGCGGATAGTTTTCAAACTCGCTTACCAACTGTTTGCCGGGATTAATAAGTGCCAGATATTCTCCCGATGCATTCAGTTTAAAATTTGTATGCAGTTGATTGCCTGCTTCTTTCCTGTTTTTTCCAGAAGCGAAAACAAGCATATAAGCTTTTGCTCTGATTGTAATATCCGGAAATGTCCAATTATTTGTAAGTTCTTTCCTATCTGTTATTGACCACCCTTTTAACGAAATATCGTTATCCCCGGAATTAAAAAGTTCAATCCAATCTGAGGATTCCCCATCTTCGTCTTGGAGAATTGAATAATTATTGGCACAAAATTCATTGATCCTAAGCGCTGAAGATTGGGCAAATGTATTAGTGGAAAATAATTCGCATATAAACAGGATACATAGGAATATAGACAGGAAAGGGATTCTCATTCTTGTTAGCTAATTTTAAGAATACGTTGTGAATATTGATATTCTTAATTTTTTTTGAAATTAAAGGTTGTGCCCAGAACAGGACTCGAACCTGCACGTCTCGAAAGACACTGGTCCCTGAAACCAGCGCGTCTACCAATTCCGCCACCTGGGCATAAAATATTTGATCATTTTTTAGGATGCCCGTCCCGAAGCCAAACGGGACAGGTTACCCCAAAAATGGGGATGCCTCAAGGGGCATCCATGTTTTCTGAAACGTGGCAAATATAGGAAAATTTTAATTTGAAAGGGAACACATTAGGCATATTTGGACGATTTAGACCAATTTTCACCTTCTTTAAAGAATCCGAACAGAAGAATCCCGAATAATTAATTCCGTATCCATAATAATCCGTTCTGATGACGATGCAGTACCTAAAATCCGTTTAAAAAACAACCTCGCTGCTTCTTGTCCCATTTGGTAGGTTGGATGCGTGATAGAGGTTAGGGTAGGGGCAACAACTGTTGAATGAAATTCATCAGTAAAGCCAACCAGCGCAATATCTTCAGGAATTCTTAGCTTATTTCGTTTTATTTCTTTCATTGCTGCAAATGCAATAGTATCGTTAAGTCCAAATATGGCATCGGGTAATTTGGACAGTTGGAGCAACTGTTTTGTTGCCAGTGCTGCATCTTCAGGACTAAGGTTGCACTCAACAAATAAATCTGGATTAAATTCCAAACCACATTCTTTTAAACCTTCAAGGTAACCTTCTTTTCTGTTCAGGGAAATATTTAAATAGCCTGGTCCTGAAATGTAGGCAATCCTGCGACATCCGTTTTCATAGAAATGTTTGGTTATTTCCACCACAGCTTTCTTGCCGTCTGCTGTAACCGATGGTGCGTTCAGAGAATCACATACCCGATCGAAAAAAACCAGTGGAATATCATTGGCAATCAGTTTTTCGAAATGTTTAAATGAATTTGTTTCCTGGCTAATGCAAACAATTAAACCTTCCACTCGCGTTTTTAATAAATTTTCTACCGATTCAATTTCTTTTTGCAAAGATTCGTTTGATGAGGCAATTAATATATAGTAGCCATGTTCTTTAGCAATATCCTCTATCCCGGAAATAATGGAAGAATAAAAATGGGTTACAATATCAGGAACAATAACCCCTATCATTTTTGTTTGTTGTTTTAGCAAACCCATTGCCAATGGATTGGGTGAATAATTGAGTTTCTTTGCTACACTCTGTATTTTTTTTGTGAGTTCCGGCGAAATATCAGGATGGTTTTTTAATGCTCTTGAAACTGTTGAAATTGAAACACCAATTTCTCGTGCTATATCTTTTAACGATGTATGTCTTTTTCCCATTTCGATGTATGATTCCACAAATTTAAAATAATATTAGAAGTCTGATGCGGAAAAAAATGGCATTTGCAATTTTGCGAAATAAATAGCAAATATGTTGTTCAGCATAATTTCGCTTCCGCAAAGCTTTGCGTTAAGCTTTGCATAAAAGCTTATGAATTTTGCACATTGCAGAATTAAAAAGAATCCTGATATTTGTTCTGGAATGTAAAAGCAATTAAAATAAAAAAGATGAAAAAAAGAATTTTAGTAGCCGGTGGCGGTGGTTTTATTGGTGGCCACCTTGCACGTAAGTTAAGGGATTTAGGTAACGATGTTCGGGTTGTTGATAAAAAACCGTTAACAAACTGGTATCAGGTTCACGATGATTGTGATAACCTTGTTTTGGACCTAAATTCAAAAGACAATTGTTATGCAGCTGTAAACGGATACAACACTGTATATAACCTTGCTGCCGATATGGGCGGTATGGGGTTCATCGAAAATAATAAGGCTGAATGTATGTTGAGCGTTTTAATCAATACTCACCTGCTTATGGCAGCTCGCGATTTGGGTGTTACCCGTTATTTTTATGCTTCATCAGCATGTGTTTATAACGGTGAAAAACAAACCGATCCTGAAAATCCAGGGTTAAAAGAAGCGGATGCTTATCCAGCGCTTGCTGAAGATGGGTACGGATGGGAAAAGTTATTCTCTGAAAGAATGTGCCGTCACTTTATGGAAGATTACGGTTTAACAACCCGTGTTGCGCGTTTCCACAACGTTTACGGACCTTACGGAACTTATGATGGTGGCCGTGAAAAAGCTCCGGCAGCAATGGCACGTAAAGTTATCGATGGCGAATTATACGGTAAAGATGAAATTATTATTTGGGGCGACGGTGAGCAAACACGTTCTTTTATGTACATCGATAATTGTGTGGAAGGTATTATAAAAATAATGGAGAGCGATATCGAAGAGCCTATTAACCTTGGTAGCGATGAAATGGTATCTATTAACCAGTTGGTTGATATCGTGGAAGAAATTGCAGGTTATAAACTTAAGAGAACCTATGACCTTGATGCTCCTAAAGGTGTTCGCGGTCGTAATAGCGACAATACTTTAATCAAACAGTATTTAAATTGGGCTCCGGAATATCCATTGGCAGATGGTATGAAAAAAACATACGACTGGATCAAAGAACAAATGATTGCCAAGAAAAATAATATTTAAATAATTCCAAAAATGCCCCGGGTATTTGCCCGGGGTATACTATTTCAGGCAATAAGTTAAGTTCTATAATAATTGCCTTCCTAATAAAATAAACCAATTCATATGAGCACTAAAGTAGTGATGGTTAGTGGTTGTTACGACTTGTTGCATGCAGGGCATGTGGCTTTTTTTAAAACAGCTGCGCAATATGGAAAACTGCATGTTTACGTAGGGCAGGATCAAAACCTTAAACTGTTAAAAGGAAAAGCTCCATACTTTTCGCAGGAAGAAAGAAAATATATGGTTGGGGCAGTAAGGTATGTTGAAAAAGCAAATATAGCATCCGGTTCGGGAATGTTGGATTTCGAACCAGATATGAAAATATTAAAACCAGATATTTTTGTTGTTAATACCGATGGTTTTACCGAAGACAAAAGGCGGGTTTGCGAGGAAAATGGTGTTGAATTGGTTGTCTTGGAAAGAATTCCTGAAGAAGGATTACCCGCACGATCAAGTTCAGGATCGAAAAAAGATTTAAAATTCCCATACAGGGTTTGTTTGGCGGGTGGATGGATGGACCAACCATGGGTATCCGAAATAAACCCTGGATCGGTGGTTGTTGCCCAAATGTGGCCAACCATGGATTTTAACGACCGTTCGGGAATGGCCACTAGTTCAAGGAAAGTTGCCAAAGAACTTTGGGGAGACAAACTTCCGGATGGTGACCCTGTTCGAAATGCACAATTGTTATTTGGCGCAGAAAACCCTCCGGGATCTGAATATATTTCAGGAACCCAAGACCATTTAGGTTTATTGGTACCGGGCGTTACCCGAATTGATTACGATGGAAAGTTCTGGCCAAAAAATATTGAAAATACCTGTGATGCCGATACCTGCGAGTGGTTATCTGAAGTATTGCATTTTGCCCCGCTTGAACCACGTCCTGATGGGTATAATCCATTGTTGAGTAAAAACCTTGATCCGAAAATTATTAAATCATTGGGCGAATCTGGTGAAAAATGCTACGAAGCTATCCTTAAAAAAGATGTAAAGCTTTTGGGAGAATCAATGAAAGAAACTTTTTTAGCTTGGCGTAAAATGCTACCTTACACCGTGCCTGATTGGGTGATGGAAGAAATGGAAACAAACTATTTCCCGCATTATTCCGGGGCAATTACTTCGGGAAGTGGAGGTGGATATGTGGTTTTCCCTTCTGAAGAAAACATAAAGGGTACAATTAAAGTGAAAATAAGGTATTAATTTCAAATTTAATCGATGAGCAATATCTACAGCCTTATTATGGCAGGAGGTTCAGGAACCCGTTTCTGGCCGCGTAGCAAGGTAAAAAAGCCTAAACAATTTTTAAATATTTTGGGTGAAGATTCGCTAATTCAGGAAACGATTCACAGGTTTGCTACATTTACCGATGCAAAAAATATTTACGTGGTTTCGAATAAAAGCCAGGCGGAAGTACTTGAAGCGCAAACTCCAATGCTCCCAAAAGAAAATTTAATATATGAGCCTGTTGGCAGGAATACCTTGCCTTGTATTGGATTGGCAGCGATGTTTGCGGAAAAGGAAAATCCAGATGGAATATTGGTTGTAACGCCTTCCGACCATTTGATTCAGAATAATGAGTTATTCAGGGATACTGTTTTGGCAGGGGCTAAAATAGCCGAAGAAAAAGACGGAATTGTCACGATTGGGATAACACCAACCTATCCGGCAACAGGATTTGGATATGTTCAAACATCGGAAAATATAACTGGCAGTGAAGCCATTAAGCAATTTAAGGTTGAGCGTTTTGTCGAGAAACCTGATGCGCCTACAGCTTCAAAATACCTCGAACAAGGCGGGTTTTACTGGAACAGTGGCCTGTTTATTTTTAAAGTTTCGGTATTTATCGAATCAATTGAAAAGTTTGCACCTGAATTATACAAGGATTTAAGAAAAATACAGGCTGAAATTGGATTGCCAACTTTTGATAATACCCTGGATACTATTTATCGTGCTGTGGAAAGTATCTCTGTTGATTATGGGATCATGGAACATGCCACAAATTTATATTTGGTTGAAGGAAATTTCGACTGGAACGATTTAGGAAGTTGGGAATCGGTATACCAGGTAAATCCTAAGGATGAGAACGGAAATGCCGGATCGGGAGATGCTATTTTTCAGGATTCGAAAAATTCATTCATTCATACCGATAATGGCTTAGTTGCCCTGGTTGGCCTTGACGATGTTATTGTGGTTCAGGATGGAAATACCACTTTAGTTTGCCCACGAAGCAAAGCGGAAGATGTAAAGAAAATTGTGGATCAACTGAAAGCAGGCGATAAAAAAGAATATTTGTAGCCACTTGATAATAAAATGGATATGAAAGCATACAAAAGGTTCTGTAAATCCTTGAAATTAGAAGATGACCCGCAGTTAATTGAGGAATATAAAAAAGTGCATGCACCCAATGCTGCTTGGCCTGAAATTACACAGGGAATGAAAGAGGTTGGTATCATCGATATGGAAATCTATTTGTTGGGTAACCAATTGTTCATGATTATGGATACAATTGCTGATTTCGACCATGATAAAGCTATGGCAGAATTGGCAAAAAAGCCGCGACAGTCAGAATGGGAAGCTTATGTTTCGCAATTTCAAAAAACCAGTGCCAGTGCTAGTGCCGATGAAAAATGGCAACTCATGGAGCGAATTTATAAATTAGATTGAAATAGAAACGAGATATAGAAAAAGGTGGAGTAAAATGCTCCACCTTTGTTCTTTCTATTGGATAAGGATTTGATCCTCATTCATGATTTTTTCGCAATAATGGCATTTCAATGCAATTGGAGCCTTTGAAACAACCTGAAAACAGTTGTTAATTTTCTCATTGTTGGTAATACACATTGGGTTAAAGCACTTTACAATTCCTTTAACCTTTTCAGGGATTTCAACCGTACCTTTCTCAACAACTTCGTAATCTTTGATGATATTTAATTTTGCATGAGGGGCAATCAATGCAATTTTATTCAATTCGTCATCTTCAAAAAACTTGTCAGCTACTTTAATAATTGCTTTTTGCCCAAGCTTTTTACTATCCAGGTTGGTACCAAATGTTATTTGGTTTTTAATATCGTCCAATCCTAAAATGGAAATTACTTTAAACAAATTGGAGGCAGGTATATGGTCAATCACAGTGCCATCTTTAATAGCACTAACTTTAAGTTTTAGTTTCTTTTTTGTATTGTCTGACATGGTCATCTATTTAAGGTTCATGATATGGGTAATGATAGCTTCCCGGGTAAAGACTCCATTTAATGCCTGGGTAAAATAATATGCTTTTTCATTTGGATCAACATCCACATTTATTTCGTTTACCCTTGGCAGTGGATGCAAAATACGCATATTGTCTTTGGTATTCTTCAGCATTTCATTTTTTAGGATATAGATATTCTTTACTTTCTCGTATTCAATAGGGTCGGCAAAACGTTCTTTTTGAACCCGTGTCATGTAAATTATATCGGCCTCCGAAATTATTTCATTAAACTCTGAATGCTCAAAATACCGGATACCTTTATTTTTAAGGAATAGTTTATATTCAGCAGGCATTAAAAGTTCTTCCGGGGCAATAAAATTAAATATTGGGTTTTCGAATTCCGACATGGCCATTAAAAGTGAATGGACTGTTCGCCCATATTTTAGGTCACCAACCATAAATAAATTTATATTGTCCAACGATCCCTGTGTT
The DNA here is from genome assembly GCA_963678235.1 of Prolixibacteraceae bacterium. Classification (GTDB taxonomy): domain Bacteria; phylum Bacteroidota; class Bacteroidia; order Bacteroidales; family Prolixibacteraceae; genus JABMQB01. Next base: position 822,400 of record OY782766.1, read on the forward strand.
TTTAAGATGGAATACATATCCAGTAAAGTTTGTGTCGGATGCTGATTAGCACCATCGCCTGCATTAATAACCGGAACACCTGATACTTCCGCAGCGTACCTTGCGCTTCCTTCCAAAGGGTGCCGCATCACAATTAAATCGGCATAGTTGCTTACCATTTTTATCGTATCGTGCAATGTTTCCCCTTTTTTGACACTGGAACTGCTCGAATCTGTAAAACCAATTATTTTTCCGCCCAACCTGCTTATGGCAGTTTCAAAACTCAGCCTTGTTCGCGTCGAAGGCTCAAAAAAAAGAGAAGCAACTACTTTCCCTTTTAATAAATCCTGGTTTGGATTCTTTTCAAAATCACCGGCAAGCTCCATTATCCGAAGATATTCCTCTTTCGTGAAGTCATTGATGGAAATCAAATCTTTTTTTTTCATTCAATCCTTTTTTACAGTTTACATAGTCAAAAAAAAACCAACATTAAAAAAATAATGTTGGTTTTTTACTTATTTAAAAGAAAATTCCTTCTCGATACCAAAGCATCGAATTTTTGTTCATTTCTATTCCTATGGAACGACGGGAAAAGGGAAAATTACTTGTTGGGTATGATTGCATACCTGAAATAAGAAAACTAAGGTATTGTGGTCGTTTCATATTGAATATAAAAATAGGGTTTTGCAATAGGAAAGCATGTGAAATTACGGCTATTTTATCAGTATTTTATTAACATCTGTTAGCAAAAGAGGCGCTTGAAAGCTCTGGATACAGCTAATTTATGACAATTGTCAGGAAAGTAGGATGGTAATTATTTAAGCCAAACGTTTAATGCTTACCCCGTAAAAATCCTGGAATATTTTTTCAATTCTTTGCGATTCTGATTTGCGGATTGAAAATTTGATTTTGCAGTCTTCCAGAAAAACCGTTTCCAACTGGTTGAGGTTTTCGTTTTTAATAATACCCATTACATCGTTTAACTCGTTGTAGCTAAATTTTATCTGAAATACAGATTCAATTTTTTTCTCCACGATTTTTGAATTGTCTAAAGCATCTTTAGCGGCATTTTTATAGGCATTGATTAAACCGCTAACACCCAGCAAAGTGCCTCCGAAATACCGGACAACCACCAATAAAGTGTTTGTAACATCGAAGCTTAGCAATTGCCCCAATATAGGCTTTCCGGCAGTCGATGATGGCTCCCCATCGTCGTTTGCCCTAAAACGGATCTTTTCATCACCCAGCCTCCAGGCGTAACAATGGTTTCGTGCATTGTAATGTTCTTTTTTTATGGATTTCAGGATTTCCTTTACCTCATCTTCTGTTTTTATGGGGTATGCATAAGAAATAAATTTGCTTCCCTTATCCTTGAACAGACCTGTTGAGTTTTCTTCTATGGTATGATAGGTATCGTTCATCCTAAAAAACTGTTACGATTAATGTGCAGTTATGGAATAGTTTAAATTTTATTGCATAAAAAAAGCAGGTTTTTTGCCTGCTTAGTAATTTGCTACATTTTTAATTTTTTCTCGATATCTTCAACAAACTGCCGGAAATTTTTATCTGTTTCCTTTAGATTGGTAACGGTTTTGCATGCATGAAGAACCGTTGCGTGGTCTTTATTGCCAATTTGGGCACCAATGCTCGCCAACGAGAATTTGGTAAGGCTCTTTGAAAAGTACATCGCAATTTGCCTTGCCTGAACAATTTCCCGCTTTCTGGTTTTTGTTTGAAGCGACTCGACCGGCATGTGGAAATAATCGCATACCACTTTTGAAATATACTCGATGGATAATTCCCTTTTTGAATTCTTAACCAGTTTATTAATAAGCTTGCTGGCCAGATCAAGCGTAATTTCTTTTTTGTTCAGCATCGACTGGGCGAGCAATGAAACCAAAGCCCCTTCCAATTCCCGCACATTATTGGAAATGTGTGAAGCGATATATTCCATTACATCAAGTGGAATGTCAATACCATCCTTGTAAACTTTCTTTTTAAGTATGGCAATCCTGGTTTCAAAATCAGGTACTAGCAAATCGGCAGTTAATCCCCATTTAAACCTTGATAATAGCCTCTGTTCCATGCCTTTTAGCTCAATTGGTGGTTTGTCTGAAGTTAAAATTAGCTGTTTGCCAGATTGGTGCAAGTGGTTGAAAATATGGAAGAATGTTTCCTGTGTTTTTTCTTTTCCCGCAAATTCATGAACATCGTCTAATATCAGGATGTCAATCATTTGGTAAAAGTTTAGGAAATCGTTCCTGTTATTATTACGTGTTGCTTCGGTAAATTGTGTTTGAAATTTATTTGCGTTTACGTAAAGTACAACTTTATCGGGAAACCTCTCTTTGGCTTCAATACCAATTGCCTGCGCCAAATGTGTTTTTCCAAGTCCCGAGTTTCCATAAATCATTAAAGGGTTAAAGGCTGTCCCTCCTGGATTTTGCGCAACTGCATAACTTGCACTTCTCGCCAACCTGTTACAATCGCCTTCCACAAAATTGTCGAAAGTATTGTCTGGCTTTAATTGTGGATCAATTTGCAGCTTTTGTATCCCTGGTATTATAAACGGGTTTTTAATGGCTGCTTTTTCTTCCGATTTAAAAGGGATTGATAATGGCTTATTTTGAAGGTTACTATTATTACTGGTCGGATACTTAACCGTGTAGGGTGCTGCATTAGAATTGTTACCTATTACAACATTGTATTCAAGCTTGGCATCGTTACCCAATACGTTTCTTAGGGTTTTTCTAAGGATATCAATAAACTGTTCTTCAAGGTATTCATAGAAGAATGCACTTGGAACCTGTATGGTTAATATCTTATTTTCCAGTTTCACTGGAACAATTGGTTCAAACCAAGTTTTAAAACTACTGGTTGGAATATTGTCTTTAATTATAGAGAGACATTTATCCCAAGCAGTCCAATGTTCTTTACTCATAATTTGGAAAGCAATCTTTTGAGGTTCGACAAAAATTTTCCCTGTTTTAGTTTCTTATCAACAAAATTTGCGAAAAAAAAGTTAAAAAAAAAATCAATTTGGCCTTGACTTTGTCGTTTCTAAGTTATCGTTTTCTTAATCAGTGGCTTAAGAAAAAAAATATTTTGATATTTCTTATCTTTCACTATTTCAGCTAGTTAGGCTTAAACTGTTGATATGTTGGTTAATAACTGTTAGGTACTGGTTGGTGTGTGATTTTTTGTGATTATATTGTTGGCAAAATAGCGATTATTTATTAAGCAATTTTAAAGCTCTTTCCAATTTTATTACTTTTCCGTTTTTGAATGAAATTATTGATGCTTCCGGAAATTTTTCGAGAGCCTTTTCGTGTAGTTCAACAATTTCATCGTAGGTATTTGTTAATCCATAAAGATAGCTGAATACACCAGTTGCGTCAAATTCTTCCACTCCCTCTAAACCTTCAAAAAGAGGTGAATTTAGAGGAATCCTGTTTTGCGTCGAAATCAAATTAATCCTAAATGCAATTTTCTTGTCACTTCCATCACCTGACGAAGCAATATATACTTCTTTACCTAAATCAAATGCAGAGATGTGCACATATCTTTTTGGGTTCATCCTGACATCTTTAAGCAGCCTGTCGAGGTTTTCGGTTAGGTTTGTCAGGTTTACATATAATTCTTCATCGTTAATTAATTTGCCTGCGGACCCATCACCTGAATTTAGTTTAGTGAGTATTGTTTCAATTTGCCCGGTAGCATTTGCAATTGAATTAATGATAGGAGAGAACGGGATTTGTGACAATGAATCTGAAAGGTTTGAGAGGTTTGAAATCAGGTTGTCAATTTCATCGGTACTTCCTTTAAAGCTGTCACTAATATCGCTCAAGTTTGAAATGATATTGCCAATGTTTTCTTTTTCGGAACTCATTATGCTTTGCAGGTCGGCAGTTGTTTTTTCAATATTGCTTATTGCATTATTAATGTTCTCAAAACTTTTTGACAAATTATCACGGGCATCTTCATTAAATATTACGGTTAGTACTGTAATTGCTGAATCGAGCGTGGCCAAAAGTTGCTCAGCCTTGTTTTTTAATGGCAGAACCTGCATGCTTACTTGTTCTTTCAAGTCATTTTCAATTGCCCCGGGAATGGTATCGTTAGAGCTGTACAATTCAGTGCCGTTGATGTCAAAATTTAGTTTTATCGATTTTGTTCCCATGATATCGCTACTGACAATTTGCGCGACAGAGTTTACGGGTATCCTGAAATCACCATCAACCATAATGGTTACAATTAGCTTCCCACTGAATTGATCGGCAAAAGAAATCTTTCTAACCTGCCCAACCTTATAGCCATTCAAAGTGACTTCGCTTGATTCTTGTAATCCATCGATCCTATCGTATTTAACATGGTAATAGCTAATGTTTTTAAAGAGGTCGTGTCCTTTCAAATAACTTAAGCCCCAAATAAAAGCAGTTATTGAAAACACCATTAAAATTCCAAGTTTTATATATTTTGATACCTTCATTACTTTGGTCTTTTAGTTTCGAATGAAAACTTTAATTGCTTATTTTGTATATAAAGTTTTTTGGGTTTAGAACTCTTTTTGCCTTTTGGCAGAATAAAGTTATTGATTTTTGGGCAGAACTATAGTGTTTTTTTTAATGCCTTTTTAATGCTTATTGTTTTGTTATTGTCAAAAGCAACTATAAACGAATCCGGATATTTTTGCTGTATTTTGTTTTTTTCGGATTGAACAAGATCATAAGTTGCGTATTTGCCGCAATAATATTTATAAATATTACCAACTTTTAGCATATAAATATTCTTTAATCCTTTAAAGTTGGCAGGTATCGTTTCAATAGCTTTTGATCCGGCAGCAATCTGAATAGAAAAATAAGTGTCCCCAATAATTGTTTCATTTTCTGTTAATTGAGCGTTCGGGGTCTCAGCTTCTGCATCTATATTTGAAGTTTCGTTTGGAACATTAATATGAAATTTACTTTTTGATTCTATCCTTTCCTTATATTCTTTAAACGATCTGTAAATAGCAGAAGCAAGGTAAGTTTTTCCATCTTCGCTAACCAGGTAATTTTTTTCATACGGATTACTTATAAAACCAACTTCGATCAACACACTTGGCATGGTTGTTTCCCTAAGTACCAGAAATCCAGCTTGTTTTACGCCACGGTCAATTCTTTTTGCCCGCTCTTTAAACTGGTTTTGTACTTCAGATGCAAAACTTAAGCTTTGCGATAAGTATTCGTTTTGAACCATTTCAAACATAATGTACGATTCCGAAGAATTTGGGTCAAATCCTTCATAAGTGGCGTTGTAATTATCTTCCAGTAAGATTACAGAATTTTCTTTCTTAGCAATTTCAAGGTTATCTTCGCTACGGTGATTTCCTAAAACAAAGGTTTCTGTTCCGGTCACTGAAGTTGCTCCAACATAATTGGCATGTATCGAAATAAACAAGTCTGCCTTGTTTTTATTGGCAATTTGTGCCCTTTTATATAATGGTATAAACACATCGCTTCTTCTGGTATAGATTACCTTAACTTGCGGGAAATTCTTTTTTATATAGTCGCCAACTTTAAGGCTTATATCAAGTACAATATCTTTTTCTTTGGCACCTTGCACGGAAGCCCCATAGTCTTTCCCTCCGTGACCTGCATCAATCACAACAACCTTTAATATCGATTCTTCGGAAGCAATTGTTGATTCATTTTGTCCATAGCATATATTGCTAAACAAAACGATTAGGAAAAGCGAAATGATATTCTTTAAAATACGTTCAATTACCATGTTATATTGATATTGATGAACAAAAATAGAAATATTAAAATTATTTTGCATTTATTAGCTGTTTTGTATAGCCCTTATTTATATTTTTGCAGCCAAGACCACAATTGCTTGTGGTTTTTATTTAAGATGGTTTGAGGAAAACACTATTTACATATTTCTTTCTTCTACTCACCGGAATTCTTGCTGGGCAGGAAACGGAGAATATTCGAACAATAGGAAACAATTATTACGAACCTATATCAAGTTTCCCTTACGATACGCTTTTGAATAAAGCTGAAACCGCAGCAGTAGAATTGAAGAATGCCACCGATACAATAAAAGCAGATACGGTTGGTTCCACGGCAACATTGGCTGCGCCTATTGTATATTCAGCGTTGGATTCAATGATCGTTTCTGCCGATGGTCAAAAAGCATATCTCTATAACAACGCAAAATTAACGTACCAAAGTATTGAGCTGAACGCCTATTATATTGAATTTGACTTGGAAACCAAGGAGGTTTTTGCGAAAGGATTAGAAGATAGCACAGGAACATTAATAGGTAAACCAAAATTCCAGGATGGGAATGAGGAGTTTGAGTCAAAAACCATGAGGTACAATTTTATTACCGGGAAAGGGATTACTACAGATGTAAAATCGGCGCAGGGAGAAGGATTTGTCCATAGTGATTGGACAAAAAAGATTTCTGACAATGAGTATATAATGAAAACCGGAAAGTATACAACCTGTGATGCCGACCATCCGCATTTTTATTTGCATCTGACCAAAGCAAAGGTGATTTCAAATGAAAAAATAATTACCGGTCCGGCTTACATGGTTTTAGAGGATTTCCCTTTATACTTTCCAATTCTGCCATTTGGTTATTTTCCAAGTACGCAAACTTATTCTTCGGGTATTTTGATGCCAACTTACGGGGAAGAACAAAACCGTGGTTTCTATTTGCAAGATGGGGGCTATTATTGGGCTGCCAGCGAATATTTTGATGCCTCAATTAGAGGGGATATTTTTTCAAAAGGTTCGTGGGGCGTAAAATTTCATACCAATTATAAACTGCGATATAGATTCAATGGGAATTTTGATTTAAAATATGCTAAAAACTTTCGGGGGGAAAAAGGAACCGATTCGTTTTCTGAATCCAACCAATTTCAGATTATCTGGTCGCATAGCCAGGATGCAAAAGCAAACCCTTCCCGGAATTTTTCAGCCAATGTGAACTTTTCTACCAGTGGTTACGATAAGGATAATGCACGGTCGGCAGAAAATTACCTGACAACGCAAAAATCATCCAGTATTTCTTTTTCAAAACGATGGGAAAATTCCCCATTTAGTATGTCCGCCAACCTAAGGCATTCGCAAAATTCAAGAGACTCCACATTAACCCTTTCGTTGCCCGATATGACATTCACTATGTCAAAAATTTATCCGCTTAAACGGAAAGTAAAGGTTGGAGGGACCAAATGGTATGAGAAATTTGGGTTTAGTTACACAGGTAGCATAAAAAACTCAATAACTGCAAAGGAGAGTGAGATTTTGGACAAATCCTTAATTGATGATTGGAAAAACGGAATACAACATAAAATACCGATTTCTTTGCCAAACTTTAATGTGCTGAATTACATCAACGTTAGCCCAAGTTTTAGTTATAGTGAAAAGTGGTATTTCCGCACCTTACAAAAAGAATACGATCCGATAAGCAAAGAAATCATTGAATCGCAAGTTGGTGGTTTTAGGAGAAATTATGAATACAGCTATAGTTTGGGAACATCAACCAATATTTATGGAAACTTTACACCGCTCAATACGGAGTCGAGAATAAAGGGAATCCGTCATAAAATGTCGCCGTCAATAAGTTTTAGCTATAGGCCGGACTTCGGGGATTCGAAATACGGTTTCTGGAAAACCGTACAGGATTCGACAGGACAAGTTCAATATTACGATTCATTTCAAGGCGGTGTTTTTGGTGCTTCGCCCGGTAGAGGGGCATCAGGTGCTATTTCATTCTCTATGAGCAATAACCTGGAAATGAAAATGCTTGACCTAAAAGATACCAGCAAGACCGAAGATGCGGAAACAAAGTATAAAAAAGTAAAATTAATAGATAACCTTAGCCTTGCAACTTCCTATAACCTGATTGCCGATTCTTTAAACATGTCGCCTATTACTATTAATGGTAGAACAACTGTAAAGGGCATATCCGTAAATTTTGGTACAACCCTTGATCCGTACATGACTGTTCCGGATACGACCTCAAGTGGTGCAATTAATGCCATTAGAGTGCATGACTATGTTTGGAACAATAAAAACGGGATAGGAAAACTTGGTAGGCTTACCAGGGCTTTTATGTCGTTTGGAATGTCTTTTAAATCAAAAAAAGGGGAAAAGGAAGCGGAAGAAAACAAAGAGGAGATAGAAGAACGGAATACACTGGCAGGAGATTATGTTAATTACCAGGATTTTAACGTGCCCTGGGACTTTCGGTTTGATTATTCGTTCAATTACTCACGTCCGAATCCTTATCGTAAAGCAACGATAACACAAACCTTGAGTTTGAGTGGGAGTGCCAACTTAACCGAGAAATGGAGGATTTCAGGGAATACCAATTTTGATATTATGGCTCAGGAATTTTCTTATACCTCATTTAATTTAACCCGTGATTTACATTGTTGGCATATGTCGTTAAACTTCGTGCCTTTTGGATATAGAAGAAGTTATAGTTTCACGATTTCAGCAAACTCAGGAATGTTACGAGATCTGAAGATCATGAAAAATAAGAGCTTCTACGATAATTTCTAAGCTCGATAACTTTTCTACAATTAAATTTTTAAAGATGAAAAAAATAATAGTTACGAAAGATGCCCCCGGGGCAATAGGTCCATATAGTCAGGCTGTTGAAGTAAATGGTACTTTATATATTTCAGGACAGGTGCCAATAAACCCGGAAACCGGAAAGGTTGTGGAAGGGGGAATTCGTGAGCAAACTGAACAGGTAATGAAAAACATAGGAGCAATTCTTGAAGAAGCTGGTTATACGTTTCAAGATGTTGTTAAATCAACCTGTTTGTTAAGCGATATGGAAAATTTTAAGGTAATGAACGAAGTTTATGGCAGGTATTATTCGGAGAATCCACCGGCCAGGGCTGCATTTGCTGTAAAAGAATTACCTCTGGGAGTACTGGTTGAGATAGAAACAGTTGCGGTTAAACAGTAAGACCATAATTTCAGGAATGAAAGTGAACTGAAATTTTGAAGTCGAACTGATCCCGATGCAGAGCAATCGGGATCTCATGGGTTTTATTCCCCGCACCTTGTTGCGAATAAAATAATTAATTAACTCAAGTTGCTACTTATAGCCTTAAAAATAAGGATTTAAGAATCTCCAAAATCAAGTAGTATGAACAAAAAGTGAGAAGTTTTAAACAAAATTCCTTTGGTTAGCAGTAGTTTATAGGAAATAAGGAAATAATCCTCCAGATTTCTGCTGCGAAACAAAACAACCTGGAGGATATGATTGAAAAATCGATTGCAATTTACATAATTATTGATGATTTGTTGAAAGGGTTAGGACATACGGAACCAAAAAACCGGAATATTTCGGATGCAGAAGTAATTACCACAACAGTTATCTCTGCCCTCTATTTTTCAGGCAACCAAGAAAAGCCTTTTTGATGCTTGTCGGATTCGAGTTCCTTGACCAAACTTTTAAAGCTAACGCGATCAAGTTTTGCAACTATCTGAGAGAATAAATTTATCTTTGACATGTAAGAAGATATTTTTTATTGTGCAACTCAAAGATAATTTGAGATACTTAATTTTCTTCTCACATTTTTAAATCGTTTAGGACGCTATTGAAAAGAAACTAATGTTTAGAGCTATTATATTCTGAAATATTTCTTTAGAATCGCCCCAGGGGTCTGATTTTTTTTGTTTTTCATTAATTAAAACAATTCATTTTATCTTTGCAATAGTTGACTTTACTGTTGAAAAGTTACTTAGTTGACAGATTAAATAAAATTAATAATTAAATTTTAAAATAACTGTAAATAGATCTATTTACAGAATTAGAAATATTTGCGATATCCGTTTATGTTGTAGTTGAAATATAATAAGCATTAACATCGCATTTATTATATCCAATCCTGTTATTGATTTAATATAGACCAACCAAATAACTTCAGTAATTATCCATAAAATAACACCATAATATTCATTTAAAAGCAAATAAGTTTACTTTTCCTATTACTTTTATCTTTTAGAAAACGGTTTATTATCTAACTTTTAGATTATGATGCGAATAAAACCAAGCCTGTATTTATTTTGCCTTGCTTTTTCAATCCTGGTAATTGCCTGTAGTTCCGACTATTATGTTAGCAATGAGGGAAATGACCGTAACAATGGAAAATCGCCGGAGCAAGCCTGGAAAAGCTTAGGAAAGGTGAATAACGCCCGTTTAGGAGCTGGTGACACGGTGTTTTTCAGGAGAGGGGATTCCTTTTATGGGCAATTGGTGCCACAAAGCGGAAAGCAAAACAATCCTGTGGTTTACAGTGCTTATGGAGAAGGCGAAAAACCTTATCTCCACCATTCCATTCTTATCAATCAGGAACAAAACTGGGTTCAGCAAATGGATAAACTCTGGTGCACATCAAACGAACTGGAATTGGTGGAAGATGTGGGCAACCTGATTTTTAACGATGAAGAGGGGTTTGGGGTTAAATGCAAAAGCAAAGATGAACTTACAAAACAAGGCGATTTTTGGTACGATTACAATCAACAAAAGGTATGGCTATTTTCAGAAAGTAATCCTGCACTATTATATAAAAACATCCGATGCGTGATGGGAAGTACGCTTATCTGGCAGGAAGATAAAGCCTTTGTTCACTACGAAAATATCGCATTAAAATATTGCGCTGGCCATGGAATTGGCGGGAAAAACACGCATCACATTGTGGTAAAAAAATGTGATTTTTCGTACCTGGGTGGTGGCTATTTGCCGGGTTATGGCGATGGGTTTGAACGTTATGGAAATGGTGTGGAATTTTGGGGGGAAGCTGGAAACAACCTGGTGGAAGGATGTAAGTTTTGGGAGATTTACGATGCGGCGGTGACCAATCAGAGTTCGGTGGCTGGCGATCAAACCAACATCACCTATCAAAACAACGTGATTTGGAATTGCGAGTATTCCTTTGAATTTTTCAACTGGTTTCCGGCTTCAAAAGTGGAAAACATACGTTTTATAAACAATACCTGTGTGAATGCCGGATATGGCTGGGGGCATGAGCAACGTCCCGATCCGTCGGGAAGGCATATTTGTATTTGGGAACTTACCGCGAATGCTTCCGGTTTCAGGATCGAAAACAATATTTTCAGCAATGCCAAGGAATACTTGATCTACATTCCCGATGCAGACCACGATATTCAATCACAAATGCGGATGGATTACAATTGCCTGTACCAGGAGTCGGGGAAACTGGCAATTCTGGAAGTTAATGGAAAAGTGGAAATGTTTGAAAAGAAAGACTTTGCAAGATATCAGGAGTTTACATCGTTTGAACGAAACTCTGTAAATGCAAATCCTTTACTGGATGGGAATAAATTATCACGAAAATCACCCTGCATGGGCGTAGGAAATCCGGAATTTGGTATGACTAATGGTAAAGCACCCAATATCGGGGCTAATTTAAATCCTCTTCAATAAGTGTATTTAGCGTGAAGTTATCGGCATCAAGCGGAATAGACTGCTGTATAAAAAGTTTGTTCAGCAATTGGGTCGATAGGATTCCGGCAATGGCCATTTGATCTATTTCCGACACGTTTTTTTGCGCTTTTATTTTATTGATGAGCATCGCAACTTTGTTCGGATCGAAAATGCCACTGTCGTGAATGCTTTTATCGCTCAGCATTTCACCAATAAACCCTGCTGCATTTTCATCGAAAAAACTACTGGCAATAGGAGCGCGGTAAGCTTGTTTTGAGCGTTGTCCGATTGAATCCGGGATTTTACCACGACTCAATTTCTTCAGGATAAACTTTTCGTTTAAACAATTCAGCTTAAAGCGATCGGGCAATTGCGAGCTAAATTCGATAACCCGATGATCGAGAAACGGGTAGCGGCCTTCTACTGAATTTGCCATTGCCATGCGGTCCCCTTGCGACGATAACAAATACCCCGACATAAAAATGCTCGCTTCTAGGTACTGGGCTTTGTCCAAATCGGTCCAGCTTTCAAAATCCTCGGGAAGGGTAGGCGTGATTCCTTCAACAGGGTTGTAATTTTTTATGGATTGCCCAAATTCATCCGAAAAATAGGCTTTAATCCGTGAGGTATTGTTCCAACGCAAAAGGTGCGAATAAAGCGGGTCATTGGTTTCCTTTAACTTGTAGCCGAAAAACATTTTAAGCGCCATATTACCCGAATCTTTCATCATTGGAAGGTAGGGGTAAAGCTTGTGCAACAATTGCGGACGGAACCTCGAATCGGGCTGGTTTGCCCAAAACTTCCGGATTTTGGCTTCCTTAAAAATATTGTAACCGGCAAACATTTCATCTGCCCCTTCGCCTGTAATTACAACCTTAATATTGCTTTCTCGGACCTTTTTGGAAAGCAAATACATGGGCGTTGGCGAAGTCCTTAAAATGGGCGATTCAGTATGGTAAATGGTATCCGAAAAATTATTGGCTATTTCCTGTGAGGTACATTTGTAAGCTGTGTGCCTGGTTCCAAAAAACGCTGCAGCTTTCTCCTGATAGGTTGTTTCATCATAAACCTGGTCGGCAAACCCTATGGAAAAGGTATTCAGGATGTTGGGATCAAATTCTTTAATAAACGCAGTGGTTACACTTGAATCTAATCCACCACTCAAATATGCACCCACCGGAACATCGGCACGCAACCTGAGTTTAATGGCATCGCGGAAAAGTTCGGTCAGCTCTTCCACACTTTCATCCATGGTTTTTGAGTTGACCCGGTTTTTGTTTTTATAACCTAAGCTCCAATAACGTTTTACTTCAAACGAAGAGGAGCTAATTTTCATAAAATGCCCCGGAGGAAGTTCATAAATATTCTCAAAGGGTGTATTCGGACTTATGGAACTCCAGAAAGTAAAAATCTGGGCCATGCTCTCGTTGTTCAGCTTTCTTTCAATTTTTGGGTAGGTGAACAAGCCTTTAATTTCGGAACAATATGCGAACGAATTTTGGGTTTTCCAATAAAACAAAGGTCGTATTCCAACCCGGTCGCGGGCAAGGAAGAGGCTTTTGTTTTTTTTGTCCCAGATACTAAATGCAAACTGTCCGTTAAGCATTTGCAAGCATTTTTCGCCATACAGGGCATATAACTGAACCAAAACTTCGGTGTCGCTGTGTGTTTTTAACTTGATTCCTTTTTGGATCAAATCAACCCTCAATTCCTGATAGTTGAAAATTTCCCCATTAAAAACAATCCAGAAATTTCCCGATTCATCGGCAAGAGGTTGTTGTCCCGACTGAATATCGATGATACTAAGCCGAACGTTGCCAATTGCCAACTGTTTATTCACATAAATACCGCTCTCATCGGGACCACGGTGCTTAATCACCGAAAGCATGTTTTTTACATTATGCTTCAACGATGGATGTTGCCCCCCAGAGTGCTCGAATATGCCTGCAATACCACACATAAATCCTATTCGCTTAGTTTGCTTTCGATAAACCTTGCCATTGCATCAATCGATTCGAAATTTGCTTCCAAGAGCTCAGAATCCTTCGGATTAATGTTAAATTCCTTCTCGATAAAAACGATTAAGGAAATAAAACCCATGGAATCGAAAATCCCCTGCTCGAAAATTAAGGTGTCGTTTTTCACCTGATCTTCAGGAGCAAAGGTGGTTTCAACAATGAATTTTCTAATGGTACTGGTAATTTCTTCTCTGCTTTTCATAGTACTTATACTGTTTGTTTTTGAATTATTCGTTTAAAATATAGACCGAAGTTGGAAGTCTGAAGTTTGAAGTTGGAAGTTTGATTTTCATCCGGCTTCTAGCTTCAGGCTAATATTTTTATCAAGTTGATCTTGCTTAAATCACTATGGAAAAATTGTAATGTTTGCTATTCTTTTTTGACTAAAGTTTGAAGGCAGAAGGCTGAAGTTTTCTTCATATAATTTTTCCGACTTCTATCTTCTGGCTTCTGACTATATTTTCATTAAACTACACCAGATCAAGTTACTGATTATCAGCTTGTAACTACAATGTTTGTTTTGTTATTTTCGAACCCAAATTTCAGCGGCCAGGCTATCCACAACATTCTGGTTACAATGGAAATAGTCGTAAAACAGATCCCTGTTTGGGCAAATGCTCTCCAGTTTGCTAAAATCATGCACTTTCCCACATGAAGCAACGGTTTGCATAAATTGTTCCTGATGCACGCTAATTCCGTTGTTTTCGATATAATCATTCACCCATTGATAATTTGGCATCACGATAAATTCAAGTTCAATATTATTCTCTTTGCAATAATTGCTAATTTTTTTCAATTCTGTGATGTGGCTTTCCGGATAATTGTAATCATCAAAAATTACATCTGCCCAAGCTTCCGAAAGGCTATCGATCTCTGCATCCGGTTTTTCAAAATATGGATCCTTGACCCAAACAGAATCGTTGCTATAGTGAAACATTAGGTTGGCATAGCTATCCCGCAAAATTTCCTTGCTAAACACGTATTCATTAGGCTTTTTGACAAACTCCATTGCTTCGTCAAACAGGTTGTACGAAAAATGCGAATTGGACAAAGCGAACGAAACCTGGTAATACACCTTTTTTAATTTGACCTTTTCGGCAGCGTACCAAAATATCTTGGTTGTAGTTTCGAAATTAGCGGCCGGCACGCAAAAATTATAGAATTCTTCATTTGTCAATTCTTCAATCAGCTCTTCACGGAAATAGAATCCCTGAGAATCGCCCACAATAATTTTATCCTTTGGGTTTCTCTTAAATTCAATCAATTTCCAAAGCATATTTGCCTTTGATTTGAATTCGTGGCTCCGGTTGGTTAATTCATATTTTGATTGGGAGTCGATTAGACTTGAAACATTAAACCAGTTGTAAGGATCTACAACGATTATCCCCAAAATATAGAGTATAATTGGAATGCTAAAATATGCCAGGTTGAGTATTAATTTTTTCATTACGATTCTTTTGTCTTAAACCACCATTAAAACTCCATATATACAAACGATTCAGCTTCGGCAGTGTATATAAATATTAACAATATGAGAATATAATATCCTGCCCAACGAACCCATTTGGGCTGATTGAAAAATAGCTGTGGAATATCTTTTTTCTTTTCAGTAATAATTTCCGAGATGTAAATCAAAGCGAAAATCAACAAAGCAAATGGAAATTTACTTCCTTCAGGGAAAAATCCGTACCCTTTGAAAACAAATTCGAAACCCACAAACATGTGCTTGAAATAATACAAGGCATCGCTAAGCGATTTTGAAAAGAAAAATACGAGTGTAACACACATGTACACATAAACCGCACCCCAACTGATAATATCCACCATAAACTTAGGCAATTTAGCCCCAATTCGGGTCCTGAACCGTTTGGTATAAAACTCATAAATAATTGCAAAACCATGAAGCAGTCCCAAAACTACAAAAGTCCAGTTTGCACCATGCCAAACACCTATAATTAAGAATGTTACAAAAATCCCCAATACGGCAGCCGTATCGCCAAGTTTTCTAAATTTTACGATGAATGGATAAAATATAAAGTCGTTGCACCACGATGACAAGGAAATATGCCAACGTTTCCAGAATTCGGAAATGTTCCGGGCAAGGAAGGGACGCCTGAAGTTATCGACCAAATCGATCCCGAAAAGTTTAGCCGCCCCAAGTGCCATATCTGTGTAACCTGAGAAATCGCAATAGACATAGATAAACTGGATGATAAAAACAATCACCAAAGGCACACCCGAATATTCATGCACATTGTTATAGGCTAGCGAAACAGGCGCATACAGCGTGTCGGCAATAACCACTTTTTTAAAGGCACCCCATAAAAACAAACGCAATCCTTCCGTAATTTTTGCCTGATCAAACTTTTTCAGGTTGTCAATTTGAGGGAAGAAATGGTTTGAACGTTCCACCGGGCCCGATAGAAACTTAGGAAAGAACAAAAGGTAGGTGGCAAATTTCGGGTAGCTCAAAATGGCTTCCTCAGCGCCCCTGTTTACCCTAATAATATATCCCAAAGCCTGGAAAGTATAGTACGATATTCCGACCAGGGTTATGATGTTTAAATAGGGCAATTCGGCATTGATCGATAAAAATCCCGCCAGATCGTTGACATTTTTAAAAATGAAATTGATGTACTTAAAAAAGGCTAAAAAACCAATGTCGAATACAATAGCTGCCCAAAATATCCGGTTTTTTAATTTTGGTTTATAGGCATTTTTCTTCAGCAAGATACCTATGAAATAATTTATGGTTGCAAACAAAACAGAGTACAATGCAACCTGAATTGAAATAAAGGAAACGAAAACCGTACTCGCAACAAACAAAACAAGGTACCTGTATTTTATGCCCACCATGTAATACACGATAAATGCAATGGTGAGGAATACAAAGAAATTAAAGGAAAACAATAACATGGAATAAGAATTAAATTCTTTACGGTATAAACTTATTTCTGAACGGCAATACACCTAATGTTGCCCTTGTTATCTTTAACGGGCATGATGGATGTAAACTTTTGTGTTTTGTAGCAACGCTGTAAAACGAATTCACCTTGTCCTAAACCAACTTCAAACACAAGCCAGCCGCCTTCGCGCAAAAATCGTGGTGCTTCAGCAATAAGTTCCTGAATAATTTTAAATCCCAATGCACCACCATCGAATGCCAGTGCGGGTTCATTTTCCGATATTTCCCTGTTCATTTGTTTTACCTTCGCCGATGAAATATACGGGGGGTTACAAATAATCATATCGGTATTTTTCAAATATTCGTCCGATTCAAATGGGACAAACATATCGCCCTGAACAAATTTTACGCGATCTGTTAATTCCAGAAACTCGGCATTTTCATTTGCCAGGTCAATTGCTTCCTGCGAAATATCCGATGCAACAGCCTGAACCCGAGAGTTGTGCTTTGCCATTGCCAATCCTAAATTGCCACATCCACAACATATATCGATTACTTTAATTGGATCTTTGCTGTACGAATTTTGTGACAATTGTAGGGCTGTGTTACCCAAAACTTCAGTCTCTTTACGTGGTATCAATGCTCGGCTATCCACCATAAACTCGATCCCCATAAAACTTTGCCGTCCGGTTAAATGTGCCAAAGGAATTTTGTTTAAACGTTGGCTAACCAAATCGTTCAACTTTTCAACCTGTCCGTTTATGAGTTCAGGAAGTTCGTCTTCAGCAGCTTTTTCAGCCGAAGCATTAATGCCGCAGGCTTTTAACCACAACGCCTTTATGGTTGTTTCAGGTGTTTCTTCGGGCTTATCAATCAGAATGGTAAGTTCCTTTTGAAACCTGTCGGTAAGTTCTTCAAAAAATATGGAATTATTCATTGCTTAGAAATCTTTGAGTTAGTTCTTTTTTATCAATTTTGCCATTTGTGCTTTTGGGCATGGCATCTATAATTACAACTGATTTTGGAATCATAAACGATTCTAAATGAGCAGTACATTCCCTCAGGATCGTGTTTTGATCGATGGTTGAGTTCTCATAGGTCGTAACAAATGCCACAATCGCTTCACCCATTACTTCATCAGGGATTCCAACAACTGCGACCTCTTTTACTTCCTTTAATTTGTAAATAATATTTTCTATTTCAACCGGGCTAACTTTCTCGCCACGGGTTTTAATAATATCGTCATTCCTTCCCTGAAAGTATAAAAAGCCCTCTTCGTCCATCCTAAACCAATCGTTTGAGCACAATACTTTTTCCCCCGGCAAAAATCCCGGTTTGATCATTTCGTTGGTCAATTCTTTTTTATTCCAATAACCAACCATCACATGTGGTCCTCTAATGTGAAGGATTCCTGTGCCTCCCGGATTTACTTTATTTCCCTGCAAATCTAAAAGGTAAACCTCAGTACCCGGAATTGCTTTCCCAACTGAATTTGGTTTTTCATCTATTAATTCAGGTTCGAGGTAGCAAACACGCTTACATTCAGTCAGACCATACATCTTAAAAATCAATGCATTGGGAAAAATGTTTTTTAACTCCGGAATAAACTCGGAGGGAAGTTTTGCGGCTGTGTTTGTAACTTTCTTCACGCTTTCGAAGCGAAGGGGAGTACTTTTGTTTGATGCAATCATCATTGCATAAATTGTAGGAACCCCCGGGATTACAGTTGGTTTATATTTCTGAATGTTGTTATAAATTGTTGCCGGGAATGTAAATGATTGTTCGACAATTAAAGTGCCTCCAATGGTAACCGCCATAAAAAGCTGGTACAAACCATAATCGAAAGCCAGTGGTGAAAGCAGCAATATCCTTTCGTCTTCAACCAACCTTAAATACTCAATGAGGCTCCATGATGTAAAAACCATGGATTGATGCGTCATTACAACCCCCTTGGGGAATCCTGTGCTCCCTGAGGTATAAATTAGCGCTCCCAGGTCGTTTGGGATTATTTGTGGAAGTACGTGTTCAAAATCCTGCTGGATTATGTTGCCAAAAGATGTAATTTTTACTGTTGGGATATCCAGTTCATCCTCTTTGCCTGCAACAATCAGTTCAGTAATTTCTTTTGTATTTTGAAGGGCTTTGCTAAACTCGTATTGCAAATTAATTTCTGACAACAAAATTTTTGCCCCGGAATCCTCCAAAATGTATTGAAGTTTATTGGCCTTGGTTTGCGGGTTTATGATCAAAAATGCCGCTCCTGCCAATGTTGCCCCATAAATTGAAACAATACATTCCCATGAATTATTCATGTAAATTGCAACCCTGTCGCCTTTTTGGATACCGGATTTTACTAAATATGCCGCTAAACTCACAGCCCCATTTTTTAATTGATCGTAGGAATATTCTATTCCTTTAACAATGGCAACTGTTTTTCGGGGCGATTTTCCGGCAGATCTGAGTAAGGCTTCTCCGAGGACTCTTTGAGGTATTTGTGTCATAAATTATTCTGTAATTGTTTGTTAAACAACTTTTATGGTTTCACTCCTGAGATAATCAGTGGTCTTTCTTTTTCTTGTGAAGTTTTTATAAACCAATTCGATTTCTTTTGTGCTTTTCCCTAATTCCTCTGCAACATATTCAGGCGATAAATTATTCTCGTAACCATACCAAATCATATCCATTTCGTAAAAAGGCATTTGGAAGAAGAACTCTTCCTGGGTTTGGTCTGCGGAATAAGTGTCGCTGGTAGGAACACGCTCTATAATTGACTTTGGCACTCCTAAATATTCCGCCAATTGATACACTTGTGTTTTATACAAATGGGCGATCGGTGAAACATCGGAACCTATGTCGCCATGTTTTACAAAAAATCCTTGTTCGATTTCCTGCTTATTATGGGTCCCAATTACCGCGCAATACATTCGTTCAGCATGGTAATATAAATAAGACATCCGGCATCGTTGTTTAAAATTAGAAGCGCCAACAATCTGTAAAAATTCTTTTGGTGGCAATGTTTTGCTTTGGCTAACTCCATCCTGGTCGAAAATAGTAAGTACAAATAATGGCGGCAGGTTTTGCCCCAAACTGTTTGACTTGATTCCAATCTTCATGGAATAGGTATCGGGATTATATTCAGGAAATATTGAGCTCACTGCTTCATCACGACGTTGGTAGCACCCAAAGCCATCAAGGGCAGCTGTAATATTTTCTTCGATTGTTTTTATTCCGAATTTCTCGGCCAACTCCAATGCCAGTATTTTGCTGTCATCGCTCGAATCTTTTTCAGGCATAATAATTCCGGTAACATTTTCTTTACCGACAGCTTGCACTGCCAATGCCAACGATACCGAAGAGTCGATCCCGCCACTAATTCCAATTACAAGCCCTTTGCGGTGAAATTCCGACAAGGCTTTTCTTATGGTTAATGATATTCGTTCTACTTCTCCCTGAACATTTTTTATGACTAAAGCATCTTTCAGAGATATTAATTTTTTAAAGGTTTCCATTATGTTTGTTGTCTTTATTATAATCGTTAAAACCACCTCCTTCGGGGGTGGTCATGTTTAATTGGCTAAGCCTAAAAATTATTTAACTTCGTTACATGAGTAATTTTAAGAAATTGAATCATGTAATTTATAGGTGTACTTACCATGTTGTATGGACACCCAAGTATCGATTTCGCGTTCTTGAAGGTCTTGTCAAGGAACTGCTTCAGCATGACATCCCGATGTTGTTGGAATGGAAATCCTGTGAAATGATGGAGATGAATATTCAAAAAGATCATATTCATCTGATTGTCAGTGTTCCACCCAAGATTTCAATATCGCAACTAATGGGGATATTGAAAGGCAAAACCGCCATTAAGATTTTCAAAAGTTATCCTCAATTGCGAACAAAACCATATTGGGGCAATCACTTTTGGTCCAAAGGATATTGTGTTGACACAATCGGTCTTGACGAAGATAAGATCAAGAAATACGTGAAATATCAAGAAGATCAAGAACGTCTCGAAGAGCAACATCGGCTCAACTTTGGCCCCTTATAGGGGCTTTCTTATAAGTCCACCTTCTTTGAGGGTGGATTCTTTAATATGAAGGTTTTGTAAGCATATTATAAATTGTGTCCCAGTCGGGTATGCCGAGAATATTTCTGTCATCAATGTAAATATCTGCGTAAATCTTGCGGCTAAATTGCGGATCATAAGCTTCATCAGGGCTATTGCTGTTGATGGCATAAAATTCCAATCCGTTTTGTTTGCAATAACGCACTGCTTTTGCCAAAAGTTTTCCTGAGCGAAAAGTCCATAAAATCAGGGTGTGCCCATCTTCCTGAAGTTGTTTTAATACCTTGAATGAATTGGGTATTACTTCCCCAATTTCAGGATATTTGTGTTCCACAATTGTTCCGTCAAAATCTATCGCCAATATCATAATTGAATACTTTATTATCAAATTAATTTGGGTCGGATTCAGGATTTATTTATCCCCGTATCCATCTTTCCAATAATTTTTGCCATAACCGTAGCCTTTTCTTTTTATTCCGTTCAATACGATTGAAGCTTGCTTAATATTATTGGTTTCCGTGATTTTGTTAATCTTTTTAATCTGTTCTTTTAAACTGTAATTTAGGCGTAGGACAAACAAATTAACATCCGAATAACGACTTGTCCAAATTGCATCAGGAACCAGCAAAATGGGGGCGTTATCAATGACGATATGATCAAATAGCATTCGTGCTTCATTTAAAAATTCTTCAAATCGAGGGCTTTCCAAAAGTTCTGAAGGGTTTCGTGGAATCCTACCTGCCTGTGCAAGGTATAGGTTCGGAACTTGCGTTTCGGTTACCACTTCATCAAACGAGTGTTCTCCATTTAAATAGGTGCTTAACCCAATGTCTTCCGGAATATCTAAAAATGAATGCAACCTCGGCCTACGTAAATCGGCTCCAACCAATAGAACACGTTTGTTTGCCATGGATAAAATTGTAGCAAAGTTGGTTGATATAAACGATTTACCTTCGCCCGAAATCAAGGAGTTAATCGAAATTACTTTATTTTCCGTGTTTCGAAGGGCGTATTGAAGATATATTTTTAATCCCCTGAACGATTCGGCCATCCCTGATCTTGGATGCCCCAAAACAGGAAGCAAGCTTTTATAACTGTGGCTTAAAATCCCATCGTAATAGGGTAATTTGCTGTCTTTTTCAACATCTTCCGGCGCTTCAATTTTATTATTGAAATACCCGCCAATGGTGACAAAGAAGAACGGAATTAAGAATCCGGTAAAAAGACCTCCAAAGGCAAAAATATAAAGTGCATTTTGATTCACATGAACTGCTGTTTCAACCAATGCTTCATCAATAATCTTCGCTTGTGGGGCAACCGATGCAAGGTTAATGGATGCCTCTGCTTTCTTTTTCAGCATGAAGTTGTACATCTCGGTGTTCACATCAAACTCACGTTGCATTTCAATGAGTTTCTTCTCGGTTTCGGGCAACTTGGTTAACCGGGACTGTATACTCTGAAAACGGCTTTCCAAATTGGCTTTTTCCCGCTGTGCATTCTCCAATGAATTGCGCAGGTTTTCTTCCAATGCTTCTTTTGTTATACTGATTTCTTTTTCGAGAAGTACAAAATTCGGGCTTTTTTCTTGCACGCTAATTGCAAGTATTTCACGCCTTTGCATTAAATCCGAAAGTTTTGAGACCAATTGGCTGAGCCTTGTACCATTCTCACTTTCAATCGCCGGGGCACTAATATTGCCCAGCCTTTCGGAATCGTTAATGCTGGTGCTTAATTCCTGGTAATACTCAATATCTTGCTGTAGGCTAAATTGTTCGTTTTCAATTTCTTCGAGCTTTTCATAAACCAAGCTGGCTTCCTGACCTAAATTCATAGCCTGGTTAGCCTGCCTGAAATTATTCAGCCGCTCGCCGGATGCCCTAAGTTTTTCACTTATCTCTTCGGTTTGCTCATCAATAAAGCTTACTGATTTTCTCGAACTAAGGCTTTCTTTTTCAATTCCAAACTTGATAAATACATCGCATAATTCATTTAAAAATTCCGCATCTTTAAGTGGCACTTCACCTTCGAGCGATAAAGTAACAAGCTCTGATTGGCGATCTTTATATTCAACAACAATCTTCTCCTGATAGGCAATTGCCAATCGGTTTGCTTTGTTGAATTTGAAATAATACTCTTCACCTACCTCTACATATTTTTTTGTCAGCTTGAAATCAAAAAACGGGTTTTTAAAATTTTCGGTATAATTTCCCTTCTGTTCAAAATCAAGTTTTTGATCAACACCGTTTATCCTGGCTTCTGAATTTACTGATATTAAATAATTTTCATCATCAAGTACCTTTATTTTTAACAAAACATCCTGAAGGTTTTTTGCACCTTCTGAAACAATTACATTGAAGGGTTCATTTTTATACAATTCCTGAGTTTTCAGAAATGATTTCTTATAAAAACTTGTTTCCCAATTTAAATTGTCAATTGCTTCTTTAAACACCGAATAGGAGAGAAGTACGCCAACCTGGTCGTCGATATTGCTGGAAGTCCGGTTCCGGTTGCCTTCAAAAGAAATGTCGTTACTAAGGCTATTGTCTTCGCCCAAAATCAGCAATCGGGATTTGACTTCGTATTTCTCAGGGGTGATTTTATATAGCCCATAACCTAAAACTAATCCTAAAAAACAGAATAAGACAAACCATGGCCACTTCTTAATGTAGCGGAGATAGCCTTTTTTTATGCTTTCCTTCTCCTCAGTTTCTATTGAGTTGATTATTTTTTCAAATTTTTCCATAATATATTATTGTAGGCTAACAGCGATTAATATGGTTGAGATGGTTGAAATTGCAGATAATACTAATGCATATGCCGGGGTATTTAAACTACTGCTTTTAAATTTATCGGGCGTTATGTAAACCATATCGTTTGGCTGCAAATAAAATGCTTCCGATTCAAAAAGGCTCTTTTTGGTCAAGTCAATAAGAATGGTTCTTGTATCGTACTTCCCCTGACGTATAACCACAACCTTTTTTAATTTAGCGTAATTTGTTATCCCGTTTGCCAAACTAATTGCCTCAAGTATGTTCATTTTACCCTGATAGGTGTAATACATCCCTGGATTTATAACTTCACCTGTTACATTTACTTTAAAACTCAGGGTTTTAACCTGAACCGAAGGTTCTTTGAGGTATTCCAAAGCTTTCTCCCGAATCCTGTTTTGCGCCTCAATAAGGGTTAATCCGGAAAAAGAAAGGGTGCCAATTATTGGGAACGTTATGGTTCCGTTAGGTTCAACCTGATAGCCATTGATATATTGGGAAGTCAGGTCGCCAAACATTTGTTGGGTACCCGTAAAATAACCTTCTCCCTGGTGAGGATTAAATAACTCATTTGCATCCTTATCAAGTGTTACAATATTGATGTATAAAATATCGTAAGGACTTATTCTGTATTCTGGTGCTTTTTGAGAAACGCCATAAATAAATTGATCACTTTCTATGTCATCGAAATATGCCAGGTTCTTAGTGGATTGGCATGAAAATAAAATTGTTGAAACAGCGATGATTCCTAATAGTTTGCTTAACGGGTTTTTCATAGTAGCTTTTATTAATTTTTATTGGGAAATTCGTTTATTGTTATGAAACAACTTTATTGGTCCATCCAAAGGTTTGTTTTTTTCCATTAAAGGTTTTGAAAAAATCCCAAACACCACTGGATTTTACAATTAGTTCATCTATATTTTCTGTATCATTGACGCATAAGCGTTTTAATCTGTAAATGTCGGTATGTATTGTATTGAAACCAAAGTCGACGGTTAAGCCACTGTCATATCCGGCTTCTTTTGTAAATTCTATATCCCTCTCGGAATAATCACCATTTGGGTAGGATATAGAATTAATTGACAATCCATATTTTTCTTCCAGTTCAATTTTGGCTTCCGTAATTTCGCTTTTAGCAACCTTTGCTGTACATTTTGGTAAACACGGGTGAAATTTTGTATGTGACTGAAAGTTCACCAAAGCTTTCATTTCTTCAATTTCAGATTTTGATAATGCTACCCTTGAATCGTATTCCTTTTCCTGGTAGAAACCATAATTCGATAACATTTCCAACTTCTCAGTATTTGGCAACTTCTTAAGCTGTTTGATATTCACATCAGGTATATTGTTATTAAACCAAAAGTTGCGATTGGTACCAACAATGGAAGAACACAGAAAAATGGAAACCGGTATTTGAAAAGACTCGATCGCTGGAAGCAATTCATAATTTCTTTTAAATCCGTCATCAAAAGTGATTACCATAGGATATTCAGGCAGTATTGTTTTATTTTTTGTTTTACACGCCTCAATAAAAGTATTCAAAGAAATAATGTTGTACTTTGAAGCAAGGTAATTGAACGACATTTCTGCCGTTTCTATACTAATATCATGAAACAGGACAATTGTAACCCGGTGTTTTTGAAAAATCCGGCGAAACAGCATTGGTAATCCTGTAACTTTGATGCCTGCAAAAGCCAACTTGCGAAAAGTTTCTTTAGATATACTCATTCCTATAAAATCAATCGAAATAATTACTGTCCGTTTGCCGTCAACATTATTTTAAATGTTTTGAGCATAATTATAAAATCCAGTTTTAACGACCAGTTGTCAATATATTCCATGTCCATTTCCATCCATTGATCAAATGGGATATTATTTCTTCCCGAAATCTGCCAGATGCAGGTAATTCCCGGAGGAATACTTAATCGACGGTTCAGGCTTCGTTCATACATTTTTACTTCTGCCGGAATTGGCGGACGTGGACCTACGATAGACATATTGCCCATGAGTACGTTTAAAAACTGTGGAAACTCATCCAGTGAAGTTTTTCGAAGGAATTTACCAATCTTCGTAATACGCGGGTCATTCTTTATTTTAAAGATGGGGCCATCCTGTTCGTTCTGAGAAGCCAGCTGGGCTTTTAAATCTTCGGCATTCACAACCATTGTCCGAAATTTTAAGCATGTAAAATGCCGTCCATTTTTACCCACACGTGTTTGTTTAAAAAATATTGGGCCACGGTCTTCTAAAAGAATCAATATTGAAATAACCAACATAATCGGTGAAGTGAGTACCAAAATAGTGGTTGCCAATATATAATCAATTCCGGTTTTAATTTTTAATGCCAAATAGTTTTCAGGATTTTGTCGGAACGAAAGAAAAAACTGATGGTCAAGAAAAGATAATTTGGGACTCATCCCTTTTACGTTGAACACATCTGAATGCATGTGGAAAATAACCCCAATTTCGCGGCATTTTGTAATGTATTTGTTCAGTTCCCTTATTTGATAATCTTTTTTGCAAAAGAAAACTTCATCGATTACGTCATCGTCAATTACTTTGGCAAATTTTGCTTTCGGGCTAATTATTTGAAAGCGATCCTGGTATTGGTCGATAATTGTTTTTGAATCGGTTATTATCCCTCCAATAATGTATCCCCAATGGTCCGAATATATAAGTTGTTCGATAAATGGCGATGATGATTTGTCGGCAATTACTATTGCCATCCGCGTATTGTACCCTTTTTTCCTAAATGATTTAATGATCCACCTGCCCAATATTTTATAGGTAAGTAGCACGGTAAAATTAATCGCTGCAAAAATCAGGATGATCTCCTTCAACAGGGGATTGTACTCCAAAAGATAGGTGATGGCCAGCAGCAAAGTCATACCAATTAGCACAACACCAAAATATTTTTTAATAAGGTGGCGGTAGCGCTGAATACGCGACATGGCACCAAGATCAAATAGCTCAAGCAAAACATGCCATATTGCCCCTATTAGGAGTGTAATAACAATATGTTCTTTGCTATGAATAACCGTTTGAGCGATAAAAACATGCGAAATAATAATTGCCATATAAAAACAAACAAGGGTAACTGCAACTTGCAATAATACGCTTATTCGTTCCAATGCTGGTTCTCTTTCTTTAATCATAACTAACGGTTTTGGTATGAGTTGGAATTACTTCCCTGAAAATTAATCGAATCTTGAAAACACGCCTTCGTTTAACAAAATTGTGCTTTCATTTTCCCTAAACAAATAGATTAGGGTGCTTTGTTCTTGTATCTTAATTTATTTCTGTAGGGTTATTACTTGTTCAAATAGTTCTGAATACTGTTTTGAGATATTTCTCCACGTGTAATTCTCGGAAGCGATGGAATGCATTATTTTTTTGTTCTTTTCGGCATCTTCTTCCGAAAATTTATCCAATACGTTTACCAACGAATCTACACTGTCAAAAAAAAGTGCCTGGTTTTGTGTTGTTTCGCGATTTGTTGGCACATCGTATGAAATAATTGGTTGCCCAATGCTCATTGCTTCAACCAGTGAAGGGGCAGTTCCACAGCGCGAATGCGAATGGATATAAACAAATGCACCACCGCGCACATAATTGAATTCATCTTTATTGTAAATGTTATCCAGAACAATAATGTTTTTATGTCCCTGGTACTTTTGTTTCAACTTTTTACCATATTCGGAAACGCTCCAATTCGACAATAATACCAACTTGTAACCCTCAAATTTTTCAAAGGCCTCCAATACCAAATGAAGGTTATTATCGACTTGTGCACGTGAAATGCTGATGGCATATTTTTCGTTTAAAAACGGGTATTTGGCTGCATAACCATTCACCGATGTTGTAGTGCTAATTGCGTGATCGCCGCCATAACGAATAACCACAGAATCGGCACCAAAATTCTCCTTAAGGCTTTGTTGGTAGAGCTGGTTGTCCACAACATTAACATCAGAAAAACGGGACGCAATTTTATGGTTAAATTTTGCCCACAATTGTTTAACCCTGTTTAATTTTTCGCGTTCCCATTCGTTTAAACCGCCATGATTTACAATCACTTTAGCACCCGCAAGCTTTTTTAAAGGAGTCATAAATCCTGAACCCACAGGACTTAAATATAAAATAACATCTGCTTTAAATATGGCATAGATATAGGTAAACAAATCGTAGAAAATGCCTTTAAAACCACTGGCATGGATTGGTACATATTTAAGCTTCGCCCCAAAATAATACTTCTCTTTAAGCGGATATTTTTTCGAAGTGCAATAAACCGTTATGTCGTATTCTTCGCCAATGTTTTGACATAAAAAGTCGGCAAATGTTTCCAATCCTCCATATTTGGCAGGTACGCCATGAATACCAATAATATGTATTTTTATTTTTCGGTTCATTTATTTAATGTCAGGATTTCGGGAATTTAATTCAATTGAGCCGTTTGGTAAAGTTTGATAAGCTCTTGATAATAAGCATGCCCGGAATAGTTTTTAGTTGCAATATTGGCGATATTGGTATAATCCCAATCGGTTTTGTCCATCATTTGCACTATTTTATTTTTCAACTCTTCTTTATTTGCTGCCTGAAACAACATTCCATTTTCATTTTCGCGGATAAGTTCTGGTATTCCTCCAATTTGCGCCCCCAGTACGGGTGTGCCAAGTGTGTGGGCTTCAATAACACTTAACGGATTATTTTCATAACACTCAGTCGGGATAAGCATAAACTTCGCTTTCATAAGTATTGGCTGAATCGTCTCCCAGGTGCAATGCCCCATAAATTCTATGTTGTCAGCACTGTATTTTTCACGCATAATCTTACTTAAAGGGCCATCGCCAATTACTTTCAACCGATAGTTTAGGGTGGTTGCAACTTGCAACAAGGTTTCCATCCCTTTTTCTTGCGACAAACGCCCCAAATACACATAATAATCTTCCCTTTCATGAATAGGAGTGATTTTTTCTGCCTTGGTGAAATTGCTCAAATGAACCATTTTTGATGCATCGAAACCTGCCGATTGCATTTTGTTTTTCAAGAATTTGGAAGGGCATATAAATTTGCTTGTGTAGTTTTCCAATTTCTCACGCGACCAAACCTGCGCTTCTGTATAACCTAAAATGCTAGCGAAAACATTGTTTTTAATACACCTGTGTTTTACCACGCTCAATTTATTGCTTAAACAATCTTCGCAAATTTCGCCATTCCTTAAAAAGCTGTATGCAGGGCAAATCAATTTAAAATCGTGCAATGTCCAAAAAACAGGAATGCCATTTTTATGCGCCAATTCTGCCAATAACGGAGAAAGCTGTGTGTGAATATTGTTTAAATGAACCACATCGGGTTTAAAATCTTGAATAAGTTGTAGCCATGATTTTTTTACTTCTGCAGAATAGATAGGGCGGATAATTTTTTCCAATAGGTTTTTATTCGTCGCTTCGCCATATTCTACATTTGATGGCCAATAAATATCAAATTCCGAATTGAAATTTTTAGGATGCTGCATGCTAAATATAGCAACTTTATGCCCGTTCTTCTCCAATAAGTCTTTCAATGCTATGGTATAAACGCAATCGCCACCACGTGCGTAAAAATATTTATTTGCAAGCAAAATCCTCATTTGGCTTCCTTTATGCTTTTGGTATAACTTTTATTCTTTTGAAGAAATCCATGAGCAAAACAGCATGTTTTTGATTGTCAAAATGCTGCCATGCAACTTTTTCGGCTTCATTGGCAATTTCTTTCATGATATTTTTATGGTCGATGGTGTATTGAAATGCTGCTGCCAGTTCCTCAACTGATTCAGGCTTAAACAAAAGGGCATTCTTTTTATCCGTCAAAAATTCGCGAACACTTGACAATGCAGATGCTATAATTATTTTTCCGGTTGCAAGGTACTCGCCAAGTTTAAACGGGAACCCGGATATGGAATAAATATCGTCCACACGGTTCATTATCAAGGCATCGGCGCCCCAAAGTTCCTGTAAGTACTCATTGTATGGTAAATAGCCTTTAAAATGGATGTTTTTATGCGCCAACGAATCAAGTATTAACTGTTTCACAATACGTTCGTCAGCAATATCAACCGCTTTCCCTGTTAATATCAGCTGGGCTTTTTTATTGATCCGGTATATTTTTTCGAATGCTTTTATAATGATCTCAATGCCATCTTTAGGCGCAAATGTTCCCCCATAAAAGAATTTATGAATCGATGGATCGTTATTAATCACCTTGGGTTTCCTGGATTTTATGTTTTCAATATCGGTGGATATTGGCAAATACAAAAGAGGGTAATTATCGTTGGTCAGTTGCTTAATTCGTTGTTCAAGGAGATTGCTGATAACAATTGAACCACTTGACAACCAATGGATAAATCGCACAAACAACAACGAAGCTTTTATGTTTACATTTCCTTTGAAGGTATATGTTTTTACCTGGTAACGAAGGTCTTCAGTAATATGGAAAATAACTTTGAACCCGAAAAGCACAAAAAGAAAGATTATAAGAATATTCTTTAAGTTCGGATAGCCATAAACAAATAATAGTTTGCCCTTTTCTTGTATTGTTTGCGATAAGTAGGTACGTATACCAATCGGCTCATGCTTTTTTGCGGAGACTAAGTCAATACATTCCATTTTTCCTTCCCTAAGGTTATAAATGGAAGCACCATGCCCTTTTTGCAATGGATGGAACATGTTTCTCACATGCTGCGTTTCAGCCATGCCCTGAACCAAGTCAACGCTTATAACGGCAATGTTTATCATGCCTTTAAATTGTTTATGAGTACCATTGTTTTATCCGCAATTTTATCCCAATTAAGGTTTTCCGATGTTTGCTTTGATTGCCGTATATTTTCGGAAAGTTCATTCAGGATTGAATTATTCCTACAAAGATTAATCATGTGCCGTGCAATTTCTTTTGCATTTGTAACCTGCACAACATAGCCTGTTTTAGTATTTTCAACAACATCGGTAAACCCGGGAAGATCAGACACAATAACCGGTTTGTCAAATACGAAAGTGGTTAGTGGAATACCGCTTTGCGATGCCGAAATGTAAGGGCAAACAACTGCCCTTGAACTGTTTATCAACTCTACTAAATGTTTGTCAGTAATAAATTGGTTGATGACTTGAAAACGTTTGTCATTTTTAATTTCATCCAAAATATCATCGCTTCCCGTTCCTGCAATAATGCCTTGAATGTCGGGTATTTCTTTGGAGGCAAGTTTAATTGCTTCAACAAAATATTTTAATCCCTTGTAAGGATGGATATATCCATAGTTTAAAAATGTATTCTTAAGCTCATTTGTTTTGGGCGTATTGCCGTTTTGGAATATAGAATAGGAATCAAATGTACCCATTGGAATAACCGTTGTATTTTCAAATTCAGGGAAATAATTCGAGAACCTTTCCCCTGTTATTTTGGAATGAAATATCAAAGGAATATTCTTTTTAACAAGTTCTTTTAAAATTGCCATGGGTTTTGTTTTGGCTTTCGAATGGTCATTGACCTCATGAATGGTATGAAAGCGGTATGATCCTTTAAACATCGAATGAATTTCCAACAAAATAGTGCGTTGTCCGATTACGTTAATTGCATCGTATTTTTTCGGTTTTAATATTTTCTTTAAATAAATCCGGTTCAGAAAATCAAGCTGTCCACGACCAAAAGGAACCACAGCCAGGTAAAAATCAATGTTATCCGTGTTTAAATAATTAAAAATCAACTCCTTTTTATCTAACTTTTGCAATCCGTTTTTATTGGTTTTTTTCGCATCAAAACCTAAAGCCGAAATACAAGTATTTCCTTTCGATGTAATGTAATAATAATCGACCTTGTGTTGCTTCGACAATGTTTTTGCCAGGGCAATGGTGCTTTCCGTAAAATCATATACAAAAAATGCAAGGTTCATGGTGGAGCAATAATTTGATTTCGAAGCAATTCTGTTTGGAATTATTCGGATGCTGGTTTTAATTCTTCCGATGTCTGTTCCTCTTTTGCAATTTCTCTGACAACCTTTACAAAAAGGTCTTTAGTCTTGTTGCTCACGTAAATAGAATGGAATATATAAAGAACAAAAACCGTTGTAATCAAATAATTCGCATTAAAAACAGTTGACGATGTAAGGCTGGTTAGCAATAAATACCACAAATAATATTTTACGTAGTAGTACTCTTTAGGTACATTGATTTTATAGCCGCGCACCCAAATTAAAAAATAAGCAATCAGCGGTAATATGCCAAACATGATGTACATTCCAATTAACCCAACATCGGTCAGGTAATAACCTTGTTTGTTGCCTAATCCGGTCACAAATTTACCATAGTCTGATTTTTCACCGTATGCAACACCGTTCCCTAAAATCTTATTGATAGGGCTGGGAGAAAAATCGGTTAAGAAATACGTTGCTGCCAATATGCGAATATTTTTTGCCCCTGTTTCAATAGTTTGTTCTTGCGTTTTCTTTAAGCCCTCCACGATTGGGTGGCGCAATGAAAACAATATTAAAACCAAGGCTACAAATGTGCCTAACACAACACCTTTCTTTACAAAGTCAATTCTTTTCGTAAAATGATAAGTAAATATAAATAAGATAGTTACAATAAGTTGCCGCGTAGCAATTAAAAATGGGAACAACAGCCCAAGAATAATTAAAGGCAACCATTTCCATTTACCCGTTTTGGCTTCTGTAAATTTGTTTAATGAAATAAAACTTGCAAGAACAAATATTCCACTTCCGGGAATAAATATCCTTGGTATACCTCTTTCTGTTTCGAATTCTTGTTTACCACCGAACATCACATGATCGGCATTTGTTAGTTGAAAGAAATATACTGCAATGAAGATAAATCCATAAATAAGAACTATCTTTTCAATGCTTTGAACCGGTACTTTTGTTTTTGCCAAATAAAAGAAAAAGATCCATAAAAGGTAAGGGACTGTTGCTTTAACTGTGTCTGCAATTCCCTGGTTCCAAAAGAATTTCGCCATCACGCCTGAAATTATTACCGCCACAAACATTAATTGTATGGGCAAAACAAACCCCTTGCGTTTGGCAAGCATAAACGGAACTGAGATTGCTACTGCTGCAGCTACCCCAAAAAATTGCAAATAGGCAGTAATCCCTTCGGGCAAAAACTGCGCTTCGAATAATTGCATGGAAACAATTACCAAAAGAAAGATTGCTATTTCCCTAAAATGTTTGATCATATTTTACGCCGATGCCATTTGAAGGTAAAGCCTTATTTTTGAACCAATCCGTGCTTTCGTTTTATAAAACAGCACTTTGTTGGCATCACGAAGACTATTTGATTTAACATCGAATAATTGATGAAACTGCTCTAAATACCCATAAATTTCGGCATATTTAAACGTTTGTGTGTAAAGTACCAATTGCATTAAAAAACGATTATGGAATATCTGATGCAGTTGTTCCTTATCGATTCCATCCACTTCTGGCTGGTCTTTTACCCATTCGAAAAAAGCAAGATTTGCGCTGATTTTTCGCAGTGCAATATTCTTATCTGCCTTATTCTCGGAGATGTTTATTTTACTTTTCCGCCAACTAATTTCACAATTGTGTATGGACTTTATTCCTTTAGAATTACCAATTTTAATCCATGTTGCATCATCTGCATACCAGGCTAAATCAAAATTCTGGAAACGCCCTTTTTCAATAAATGTTTTTTTATTAAAAATATATTCCACAATAAATGAATTTAATTCGCCCGACATACGTTTCCTGAAAAACGATTTTGTGTTCAGTACATTGGGAAATGGAAATTCTTTTCGGATTAACTTTCCGTGTTCATCAATAATTTGAACATTAAAGTGAAACAAGTCGTTGGAATACCCATTTGATATTTCCTTATAAAATTCCTCCACACATTTTGGGTGCATTAAGTCATCATCGGAGAACAACCAGGCCCATTCTTCATCACCTGCCATATCTATACAGCGGTTCCAGTGGGCAACCAAATCCTTCTCGCCAAGGTTTTTTTCAAATCGTTTGTATACAATGTTTATTTGTGATTCGTATTTTTTTACAATAGAATACAAATCGGCTTTACTGGCATCATCGCCAATATACAGTGTAAAAGCTATACATGTTTGCTGGGCTATTGACGCAATGGTCGCATCAAAATAGTCGGGTTTAAAAGCCGGAATAACGATTGCTAAATTATTATTGTTTTTCAAAACGTGAATTTTATTGTCTGATTTTGTGTAAAATTAGATTACGCAAATGGGTAACTTCTTCCTTTTTAATAACCACAAAAAGGCTATAAACAAAAAACGCAATTGCGAATATTGTTGATTTAATAAGTATCACAACTACCAAAGAATACTCTTTGTTTATTGCAAAACCAACAAAATAATAGACTAGTGCAGCTATTGTTGCTCCCCCAATAAGTGACGGGAGAAACGAATTGAAAAATATTCGTCTACCATTCAACTTCAATATGCGGGGAATGTAATAAACATAGCTAAATGACACTTGGATTAATATATATATTAAGTAGGCAATTACCGCAGCTCCCACACTTAATTTTGGTGCAAGAAATGCCGTTAATACCAACGATACAATACATGCCACGGCAGATGAATAAACCAAAGGTTTTATTTTTCCGACCGATAATATTAAACTGGAAACTGGTGTATTATGCATAGAAAATAAGGTTATTAACCAAATGATTAACCAAACCGACAAATGCGTAAATTCCTTGCCTACATATAATTCCAATAACTCATTGGCATTTATTACCAATCCAAAAATTACGAGGCTCAGGAATATGGTCACATACTTGGTTCCGCCATAAATGATTTGTTCTATCCTTTTTTGGTCGGACAAAGCATAACTTTTTGCTGAAACAGGCAATAAGACCTGAAGAAACACCCCGCCAAATGCAATTATAAGCATTGAAATGGTTTCGATGATCCGATATTCAGTTACAATTCCGACACCCTGGGTACCAAATGCCCCTAATAATATCGGGCGCAAATTATTTGCCGAAAACTGAAATATGCCCATTGCAAAAATTGAAAGGCTATACCCAATTATGGTACTGAAAATGGCTTTATCCCATTTAGGCAGTAAAAGCTGCGAAACCGGGATGCCTGTTTTTCTTAGCCTGAATATATTTAATGGAATAACCATCAGAAAACCTAAGGTGTATATAAAAAAGTACTTCGGAATTGATAATTGTAATTTCACTGCCAAATATGCTGTGCAAAGGTTAAGCAAGCTGGCAAGTATGGTTACCCGGTTGATCCACGCAATTTCATCAAAAGCTGTTAGCAATTGATTTACAACATATAAAAACCAATTTATAATTGCGCTTGCAGCCAGAATATACATCAACCACGAAAATACCAGCGCTTGTTCATGTTCCAGTTTAAAGATGCCTTGCGAAAAATAACCAAGCACAACAAAAACCAATGCATTTGCTAAACCAATAAAAGTGTAGAAAAACACACTTGATTGTGATGCCTTAACGATATTTTGTGTTTCATCCTTGCTAGCCCATATTGATAAATAACGGATCAATCCGGTATTCATTCCAAGGTCAACAAGCCTCAGGTAAGCATTAAGTGAATACGCCAAAGCTATTAGGCCATAGTCTAATTTACCATAGTAGCCAATCAACAATGGGATGGTAATAAATTGAATTCCTGCAGAAATAATTTTTGCCAGGATTCCCCAAACTGATCCGCTAAATATTGTATTAAATGAAGTACTTTTTAGCATATCTGCTTTTTTGTTCTTCGGTAAGTGCCTTTGAACTCACGATAAAGTGTTAATGGCGAATTTGATATAATGTTTGTGCAAAGGTTTAATCCCTTAAAATTCAAGGTTCTTTTATTTGCCAATTGATAGGCAAGAACCCTGGCTCCAGTAACTTTCCTTCGATGGTATTGATATGGTTGCATTGATTTAAGTTTTAAGACTTCAAGAGGCTCCATATCAATAAAATTATCTTTATTACATTGTTCGAGAATATCTTGAGCCTTCTCATTTCTGGCAATCATAAAACTCTTTCCGTTTTTTTCTTCAAAATCAGGATATCCATCAACTGTATCCCATGCATCGCCAACTGCAATATCGGCTTGCAGGCCGATTCCATCAGGACAGATCTTACACCTAAAATGAAGTTCTTTTCCCAATACTTTGCCCCATGAATCGTTATAGCTGGTTTTAAATGTTTTTCCTGATTTATCAGTGAACCTGAAAGATCCGGGCCATCCATTGCCCCGATAAGCCAAATCATGGATCTGGTTTTCAGCATTGTGCATGTCAATTAGCTTTTCCGTTGCATTTATGGATGGAATTCCGGCGCAAAAAATTGCAATAGTTAATTTGATCTTTTCTTTATACTCTGGATATTCATTCAATAAATTGGTCAATGCGGAAATGTCGCAAGGTTTTCCAACAAAACAGAATGTTTCATCTGTTTGTGATAAAATCTCCAATATGTTGCCAAAAATATTTGCAGGGGCATATCTTGAAGAGCTGCATCCGATAACTTCATCCCTGGACCGTGAAACTTTTAATTCGTTGTTTTTATAATTGTTCTTGTTACTACCAACTTGTAAAACAGCATTAACGATCCCTTTTTCAAGCATATAAATTGCCAATGCACTTACGATGCCACCTGACGAACCGGACTTTCTAATTTTGTAATCAGTTGATGAGCCAACGTATAGTTGTTGAATATTTCCCCAAATTCGATTTGCGTTTCTTGCATTGTTATTCAGTATGTTTTTGCCAGGGCAAATCTTATCAACAAGGATTTCTTCATCTACAGTTAATTGCCCCGGATGCAGAAAGCCATCAGCTAAAAGCTGCATTTTATTGGCAGGATTCTTAGAAATGCCTTCGCATAATCCGCAACCCATGCACAATCCGTCCTTGTCCAACTTATTATTTAAAGACTTTACTTTGTTCAATTGATTAACTTAAAAATGCCGAAATCGTTTCTTTCAGTTCATCCAACCTGGGTTCGACAATATTTTTATTTGCTTCTGAAATTTCTTTTTTTAGCTTTTCGCGTTCCGAAAAAGCTTTGGTTAAGTTTTCCAGGATAAGATCACCGGGCTCATTCACACAATCACCTATCCAAGTATAATTTAAGGTATCTTTAAATAGCCCGTTAAATTTTCTACTATACGCCATTGGGAATACCGGGACTCCTGTTGAAAATGCGGCAATGCAGGAATGCATGCGTGCCCCTATGAAAAAATCCATTCCACTGATGTAATTTTTGGCTTTTATCGGATCAGTAAAAGGTTCTGCCAGAATCAGTTCCTGATATTTTTCCTGAACCTGTTTTGAAACCAAATAATCGTTTTCAACTTCGAAGTCTTCAGGAATTACATGTGGAATTAAGTGAACCTGCACATCTTTTTGCTGTGTGAAAAATTGTATCGTATTGTCAATTAACTTTTTATAATCTGCTTTTAAACCGAACTGATTATCCTTTGTATAGCCGCCGTTCCACAATAACCCCGAAATATTTATCCCAACGTTAATTTTGCCGTTGTTTATTTCATTCCTTGTAAATGGCAAATAAAAAGCAACATCAATTGATTCTTTTATTTTATCTGTATCTAAATACTGCGCTGTGTAATCGTAACTTTGCTTGTCCCTGCTTATTACCATTTGAAGTTTCTTCATCCAATAAAATGCTTTCTTCTCACGCTTTTTGAGCTGAAACGGACCAATTGTCTGTGGTAATAATAGTTGTTTCTTATGTATAAGTGAGAAAAAAATCTTTGAACTTAATATTCTTTTGAAACGCTCTTTGCCATAAATATCGGTAAAACTGTCCCCTTCGGCAATGTCTAAAATATAATCCAGTTGGAGTATTTTAAGCGTATGCAACTTTTTAGAATGCACGACCAACGCCGCCAAAGAGCGCCAATATGTAAAATCCAATCCATAAATATTCTGAAATTCAAT
Source organism: Prolixibacteraceae bacterium (assembly GCA_963678235.1). Classification (GTDB taxonomy): domain Bacteria; phylum Bacteroidota; class Bacteroidia; order Bacteroidales; family Prolixibacteraceae; genus JABMQB01. Next base: position 859,562 of record OY782766.1, read on the forward strand.
TACCTTCTCATTTATAATTAAAGTGCCTGTGGTATTCTCTGAACTGCCAATAAAGTTAAATGTTGCGTCAATTCCCTTTTCATATACAATATCCTGCAGCAATGATAAAGTAGAATAAGCGAGGGCAGATACTCCCATATTTTTATTGTACGGATTTGCCCAAACTATTCCAATAGATATTGGCTTTTGGCTTTTATTGCGCTTATTCATCTTATCAGGGAATGTATAATTTGAAATCAATCAACAAAAGTTGATAGGAGAGGAACATCTTATAATGCTTTATTGATTATTTATTGAGACCGGAATCAGGCTCTAAAACCTTAATCTCGTCTTTTGAAATATTGGCAAACAAACTACAATTCATTACATCAAGGCGAACCAAAATCCGCGACTGTCCAAATACCTGTGTAATCTCACCTTTCAATCCTTTAAGTGATCCATAAATTACTTCTGCGGCAACGCCTTTTTTAATACGGTCGTAGGATAAAGTCACTTCTTCTTTACTATTCTCAATTAAAGTTTTAATGCTTTCGATTTGTATTGCAGGAATAGCCTGGGCCTTACCTCCAAAACTTACATATTTAACCGCTCCCTGAACACCAAGAACATTGAAAAATTCTTTATTGCTGACTTTCACAAACACATAGCTTTTAAATACTGGTTCTTCTACCCATTTTTTTCGGTCACTCCAGTATTTAAGTACCTTCCTCAAAGGCAAATAGCATTCAATTCCTAATTCTTCTAAGCGCCCTGCCAGTTTTTTTTCTGTATTCGCTTTTGTATAAACAGCGTACCAGTTATATGTTGCTTTTTTAAACTCCATATCTTTTTAATCCTCTTGCGTTGTTGTTTGTCCAGTACACTTATTTAATTATTTATTGGTATTGTTTGCGTTCAATAATCCTTTTTAGAGACATATTTTCAAGGCTTAATTCGGCAAACATTCTTTTCAACTTGTCGTTTTCTTCTTCAAGTAAGTTTATTTTACTGATCTCAGAAACGCTTAACCCTTTATACTTGTTTTTCCAATTGTAAAAAGTTGCCTGGCTGATACCATATTTGCTCACTAAGTCTTGTATGGAAGTTCCATCTTCATATTCCATAAGGACTTTGTGAATTTGTTCTTCACGATACCTCTTTCTCGACATAATTAATAATTTTTTAGATTCAATTTGTAGTTTTTAGCTGAAGTTGTTCAAAAATTTAAGATTCAATGGTATTACTTTTCGGTAGCTAAAGTTTCAACTTCATTATCTTCGGATATAAAAAAGAGAATGTACAAACAGCATTTACAGGCATTTTACAGGTCATAAAAGAAAAGAACGTAAAACTTCTGTATAAGATTTCGTACAAATATTGATGTTATTGTTTATTCAAGTTAATCTATTTGAAATACAGATGTTTAGATAATTAAAATTTGGATTCGTTGTAAAGGTATCCCTACAGTCACTCACACTTTATTGTCGTCTCCCTTCCTCCGTCTGAAGTTCAATTTTGACTAATTATTTGTGGATGATACTTGATAAATTTTCTGAAAACTTACTGTTTTTCTAGAAAATTTCGCGACCTTTTTAGAAACAATTTTAAAATATTTATTGTTTAGTTAAATATTTATTCCAAAAAGAGGAAAAAGGACTACCATAATTATTCCTAAAAACTTTAATGGCTCATTATTAGATACTTATTAAATACATAAAACAAACTTTTGTCTCAATTTGGGAAAAACATTCCCTTTATTACCTACAAATCGGGTATTTGCAGCTGATTTGTTATGAAAATCAAATAGATTTTTTTTATTGGGAAAAAAGAGATTAACTTAATCTTCATTGAAATTCAATTTTAATTATTTCCATTTAATTTTAGAAATAATTAGAATTTATTAGAATAATCCAGGTGTATATATTTTATGCCACCGTAAAATAAACTTAAAATAATTCGCATTTAGATTCAACAGGCTTTCATTAGTAAACAGTTTTATATACTTTTATATGTCAATAAAATAAAACGAGAAATCATGTTGAAAAAGGAAGTTTTAGATTCTATAAACGATCAGATTAATGCTGAATTCTACTCGGCATATCTTTATTTATCCATGTCTGCGTTTTTTCAAGACAAAGGATTATCCGGGTTTGCAAATTGGATGATGATTCAATTTCAAGAGGAACAGTCTCATGCAATGAAATTTTTTAATTACATCAATGAGCGAGGTGGAAAGGTTGAATTAAAAGCGGTTGAAGCTGTCCCAACTGATTTTGATAGTATACTTGCTGTTTGGGAGCAAACCCTTGCACACGAACAAATGGTTACCGACCGTATCAATAAAATGATGGATGTGGCAATAGCTGCAAGTGACCACGCCACAAAAAGTTTTTTACAATGGTTTGTTGATGAGCAGGTTGAAGAAGAAGCCAATGTAACCGAAATTCTGGATACTTTGAAACTTATAGATGGACAGGGAAATGGCATATTTATGCTGGACAGGGAAATGAAGCAACGAGTATTTGTTGATACAGCAAACGGAGCAGGTTAAAAAAATTAGATACCAAATTAATTTAAAGACTGTCCGTACAATTTGGATGGTCTTTTTTATTTTTGAATATGAACGTAGAGGAAATTTATATTAAATATGACCAACTTCTGGAACAGTGCCGATTAGTTTGTGAGGATGGCTCAATCCCGAAAATTGAAAAAGCTTTTCATTACAGCAAAACAATTTTAAAAGACAAGAAATTTACAACAGGGGAGGGAATATTAAACCATTCACTTGACGTTGCTCTTATTATTGCATCTGAAATTGGCTTGGGTGTTAATTCTGTTGTTACAGGGCTTCTGCATAATGTGATGTACTCGGAACTGGAAGAAAAGGCAGATCCGAAATACATTGTTGATGAATTCGGGGAACTCGTTTTTAATATCCTTGAAGGAATGGCGAAAATTAATTCCCTGGGTACCGATACTGTTGACCTTCATTCCGAAAATTACAGAAAACTTCTATTAGCCCTGGCGGGTGATATGCGTGTGATCCTAATTAAAATTGCGGATCGCCTGCAAGTAATGCGAAACCTGGATTCGTACGAAGAAGAAGTCCAGTCAAAATTGGTAAGCGAAACAACACATTTATATGCACCATTGGCACATAGGCTGGGCTTATATAAGGTTAATTCTGAATTTCTCGATTTATGTTTAAGGTACAATAAACGAGATGAGTATAACGATGTATTGGAGCATTTGCTACAAACAGAAGAGGCCAGGAATAACTTTGTGGTTGAGTTTGTTAAACCAATCGAGAAAAAACTTTTAAAAAAAGGCTTCAAGTTCGAAATGAAAGCCCGTACAAAATCAATTTATTCCATTTGGAATAAAATGCAAAAAAAGGAAGTTTCTTTTGACGAAGTACTTGACTTATTTGCAATTAGGGTTATTCTGGATTCAAAAGATGAACACGAAAAAGCCGATTGTTGGACAGTATATTCCATCATCACAGAAGAATACCAAACCAATACCGAAAGGCTAAGGGACTGGATAACCATTCCAAAATCAAATGGATACGAGTCGCTGCACACCACAGTGATGGGACCTTATGGCAAATGGGTTGAAATCCAGATAAGGACACAGCGAATGGATGAAATTGCTGAAAAAGGCCTTGCTGCACATTGGAAATACAAAGGTGGAAGCGAGAGCAAGGAATTAGACAAATGGTTAACCGGAATCAGGGATGTGCTCGAAAATCCGGAAATTAGCATTGTTGACTTTATCGATGATTTTAAGATTAGCGCTTACGAAGACGAAATATTCGTATTTACGCCAAAAGGTGACCTTATTAAACTACCCAAAGGTGCCACCATGTTGGATTTTGCTTATGAAATACATTCCGACCTTGGCGACAAGTGTGTAGGGGGAAGGATTGACGGAAGAAAGGTAACACTGAAACATAAATTAACCAATGGTGATTATGTATCTATCGATACCAGCACATCTCAAAAACCAAAAATTGACTGGCTTGAATTTGTTGTGACATCGAAAGCCAAAACACGGATTAAGTCGAGCTTAAACGAAGAGAAAAAAAGAGAAGCCGCTAATGGTAAAGAGCTCCTATTAAGGAAATTAAAGAACTGGAAAATTGATTACAACGAAGAAGTAATCCGAACAATGCTCAAGCATTTTAATTATAAGTTGGCAATCGATTTATATTACAACATTTCTCTCGGAAAGGTTGAGCCACTTGAAATAAAAAGCCTTCTTACAAAGAAAGAAGAAGATACTACAAAAGATAAAATTAATGAGCTTCTTCCACAGGAAGATACCAAAGAATTTAGCTTTGAAGGAGGTGATGATTTTTTAGTTATCGATAATAACCTTAAAAACGTTAACTATAAATTGGCACAATGTTGTAATCCGGTTTTGGGAGATACAATATTTGGATTTGTCACTATAAAAGATGGGATAAAAATCCACCGAAAAAGTTGCCCTAATGCTCCGGACATGATTACGAGGTTCCCATACCGGGTTATCAAAGCAAAATGGAAAAACAGTTCCACCCGTAATTCATTTTTGGCTTCGATCTACATTACTGGTACCGAACAGGCAAGCATTCTGGGGGACATTTCGAGCGTAATTGCAAAAGATATTGGTGTGCAAATGAGGGCACTCAAAATAGAATCGGACCTGGGTACTTTCCAGGCTTCGCTAAATGTTTTAGTATATGACCTTGATCATCTTGATTTTTTAATGCTGCGTTTAAAGAATGTTAATGGCGTTATTTCTGTTAGCAGAAAAGACTAGAAATGAATAAGGTTTTTTTTGAAAATATAGAGAATCTCATCGACAAAGGTGAATTAGAACAAGCAGAGAGATTGCTTAAAAAAGAAGGAATTTCCGAAACTGTTCAGTACCTGCTTTTACTGGGGAAAATCAAACAGAAACAACAGCAATGGGGCGAAGCAATAAATACATACCAAAAAGTTATTTCGATAGAGGAAGATAACAAAGAAGCAAAACTGCAGATACATATTATAAGGAATATCTTGAATTTTTACAATCCCGAAATGTTTAATCCTTAACATGTTACTTCGCAATTATACAAATTCAGCCAGTACCATGAATTGTACTTGCTTATCTTCAAATAGCCGTGTAACAAATTGTTTGAATGCATTTTAAACTCCAAAAATAATTTAGGAATTTAAATCATTATTATTATTTTTGGCTTTCATCAAATAATTTTGGAAGAATTAAATACAATTTATAATACTAAAAAAGGAATTACTATGAAGGGATTATTTCTCATAATGTTGATCGGGATAGCTGCACTTGTTTCGAATGCGCAAGATGCAGCAGAAAAAATTAATGCGGCGAATGAAGCTTTACAAGCTAAAGATTATGCAAAAGCATTCACCCTGTACGAAGAGGCACTCAATAATATTGGTGATGTTCAGGTTGACAATTCAATTAACTATAATGTTGGTTTTGCTGCATATAAAGCAGATAACTTTGAAGGTGCGATAAAATATTTTAACCTTGCTATTGAAGCAGAAGCGAATGTTGCAAATTCATATGAATACATTGCAAATTCATATAACAAACTAAAAAAATACACTAATGCAGTTGAAACATATGAAAAAGCAGCTTCTATTAGTGAGGCTGAAGATGCAAAATCAATGATTTACAATGGTGCAATTGCGGCTTATAAAGGTAAACTTTATGACAAGGCAATTGAGTTGTTTGGTCAGTCAGTTGAAAACGATTATAAGGGCGAAACCGCATTATTTTATAAAGCTGTTGTTCTTAAAAAACAAGACAAAGACGATGAATATAAGGCAACTTTAGAGGAAGGGGCCGAAAAATTCCCAGGCGATAAAAAAATTGCTCCTGCATTAGCAAAAGTCTATGTTTCAGAGGGAAATGAAACATACAAAAAAGGCGTTGAAATTTTAAATGCTGCCAACCAAAAAGTTAACGATGGCTCATTAAGTACGGAAGACGATGCTTATACTGCGGAAGTTACCAAAGCAAAAGCAGAATTCGAAGCTGCTGCAGAAATCCTTGAAAAAGCAGTTAAATTAGATTCATCTAATGCAAATGCATCAACGTTGCTCGACGCTTGTAAAAAGAATTTAACAATCTAACGATAATATAATACCAAGTTGCACAGCCCTGGAGAGTTTTCTTCAGGGCTTTTTGTTTTATGGTCCATGCAGAAAATCTTAATTGTTTTTATAATTTTGAGAAAACAAAAACTGCATTATTATGAAAAACTACATTTTTATATTCACGGTTGCAGCCTTTCTACTTACAGGATGCCACCCAAAAACAAAAGAATCTACAAGTCAAACAAACATGGACGATATTATGCAAAAAGCAAATGAATTTGCATCCTTCAGGTTAACAACCGATTTAAGCGTATTAACAGAAAAAGAAAAACAAATGCTTCCTTTTTTATTTCAGGCTGCTGATATTATGCAGGAAATTTATTGGGAAGAAGCATTTGGAAATAAAGATGAGTTGTTTTCAAAATACACCGATGAAGCCTTGGTCAAATTTATAAATATAAACTATGGCCCGTGGGAAAGATTAAACGACAATAAACCGTTTATTTCTGATTTTGAAGCAAAACCTGATGGGGCAAATTTTTATCCTGTAGATATTACGAAAGAAGAATTTGAGGCATGGGAGAATGAAGAAAAAGCAAGCTTGTATACGCTTATTCGAAGAAACGATGAAGGAAATTTAGTGTCTATTCCATACCACATTGCATTTAAAGAACAAATTACAAAAGCATCTGAATTAATTTTGCAAGCTGCTGAACTTGCCGAAGACCAGGGGCTAAAAAACTATCTTGAATCCCGGGCAAAAGCTTTACTATCCGATGATTACTACGAAAGTGATATTGCTTGGTTGGATATGAAAACCAATTCGATTGACTTCATAGTTGGACCTATCGAAAACTATGAAGACCAGTTATTCGGATATAAAGCTGCCCACGAATCCTTTATCCTGATTAAAGATAAAGAATGGAGTGCCAAATTAGAAAAATATGGTGCTTTGCTTCCTGAGTTGCAAAAAGAATTGCCATGCGAAGAAAAATATAAAAATGAAACTCCGGGTTCAGATGCCGATATGAATGTGTACGATGCAATTTATTATGCAGGCGATTGCAATGCCGGAAGTAAGACCATCGCAATTAACCTTCCAAACGATGAAAAAGTCAGGGCAATGAAAGGAAGTCGTAAGCTGCAATTAAAAAATTCCATGCAGGCAAAATTCGATAAAATTTTGATTCCCATATCTGAATTATTGATTGATGAAGAACAGCAAAAACATGTAAAATTTGATGCATTTTTCGAAAATACAATGTTCCATGAAGTAGCTCACGGACTTGGGCTCGGAAAAACAACCGACCAGAGTGCAACAGTACGCGAAGCCCTAAAAGATGCATACACTTCCATTGAAGAAGGCAAAGCCGATATTTTGGGTTTGTGGTGTGTATATAAATTAAATGAAATAGGGGAATTTACTGATAAAGACATGATGGACAATTTTGTAACCTTCATGGCAGGAATCTTTCGTTCTGTGAGATTTGGCGCAGCAAGTGCACACGGTAAGGCAAACATGATGCGTTTTAATTATTTTCAAGAAAAAGGTGCATTTGAATACAGCGAGGAAACAGGTAAATACAAAGTGGATTTTGATAAAATGAAAGAGTCAATGCTCGAATTGTCTGAGTTTATCCTCAAAATTCAAGGAGATGGCGATTATGATCAAGCTGCAAAACTTATCGAAGAAAAAGGAATAATAAAACCTGAACTGCAGCAGGATTTGGATAAAATATCGGAAGCTGGTATTCCAAGGGATATTGTCTTTGAGCAAGGTCCCGAAGTTTTAGGCTTATAGTATTAATAATCCTTCTTTAACTTCTTATTAACAATAATAGGGGATTGGTATTATTATATTTGTAGTGTGAAAAGGTGGCATAAAATAGCAAGTATAGTATTACTAATCCCATTTTTATTTTCAACAATTGGAGTGTTGGTATACAATTCTGAATGTACGTGTACCGGATCAGAACATTATAGCTTATATGTCACGCCGAATAGCTGCGATACAGCAACTAATGAAATCGACAGATGTTGCGGATCAAATGAAATAGAAAAATCATGTACTCCATGTGAATTAGGAGACGCCTGTGGTTGTGACGATTATAAACTGCAATTTGTTAAAATAAAAAGCCAGTTTGCTAATGAAGATATCAGTAAAATAGAAGCTAAAACTATTTCTATTTTAGTTACCGCTTTATTATTCAACGAAGATTTTAATTTTGAACCAGATAATTCAAGGCTTGGGTACTATTACATTGATCCACCAAATAAAATCACCGGCTTCGAATTTCTTATCCAAATCAACCAACTCAAAATCCCTCACATCGCTTAAGGTTATTTAGCTGAATTATAGTTAATTAATGTGGCAGATTATTCTGCTGTAAATCTTAAGCAATGAAAAAATATATAATATATATTGTCCTTTTTATTCCTATTATGTCCTTTTCACAGGAGATAACTGGAATTGTTTCCGGCAACGATAATGAAGGGAAACAAGCCCTGCCAGGTGTGAACATCTATTGGCAGGGAACAAGTGATGGGGTTGTGTCGAACAATGAAGGTGAATTTAATATACGCAAGAGTGAAGGGCAACACATGTTGGTATTCAGCTTTGTTGGGTATAACTCAAAAGTGGTTCATATTTCAAATAATAAACCACTGAAGGTAATTCTTGAACCCAATCTTGAATTGGGCGAAGTAACCGTTGTAAAAAAGGATAAAGGTTCTTATTTATCCGCTATTAATCCTATTCAAACTGAAAAGATTACAGGGGCAGAGCTTCATAAGGCAGCATGCTGCAATTTAGCCGAAAGTTTTGAAACCAACCCTTCTGTAGATGTTAGTTATTCCGATGCAGTATCAGGCGCAAAGCAAATTAAGCTGCTTGGGCTTGCCGGAACGTATTCAAAGTTACAAACCGAAAATATCCCTAATTTGGGAGGACTGGCAACCAGTTATGGATTAACCTATATTCCGGGACCATGGATGGAATCTATGCAAATATCAAAAGGTACAGCTTCAGTATTAAACGGCTATGAATCCATAACCGGACAAATTAATGTGGAATTTAAAAAGCCGGATTCAGAAGAAAAATTACATCTGAACGCTTTTGCCGGTGCTTCTGGAAAAAAGGAGTTTAATGGCAACACGAATTTAAAACTCAAAGGGGATACATTGACTACTGGGCTGCTGGTTCATTGGGAGGATTTATCCCAGGAAAACGATGATAATAAAGACGGGTTTCTTGACGAGCCGTTGATTAAACAATTTCATGTATTGAACCGATGGAAATTTAACAATCAAAAAGGATACATGGCACAAACCGGAGTTAACCTGTTAGTCGAAGATCGTTCAGGTGGACAATCTGGTTTTGATAAAAACCTTCCGCGAAATGCCAATACTCTCTATGGGGTTAATATCAACACAACAAGAATTGAGGCTTTTTTTAAAAATGGCTATGTCTTCCCAAATCAACGAGTTGCCATCGCCTTTTTATCCAATTATTATTACCACGAACAGGAATCATTTTTTGGCTTAAATGATTTTGATGCCAACGAATCAAAGTTTTTTTCGAACCTTATCCTAACACTTGACCTGGATAAAAATGCCCTGCACACCTTAAATACAGGTGCATCGTATGTTTTTAATAAATTCGATGAAAAGCTTGTTTCACTTGATCAGGATTATATGAGTGTGAGGAAGGAATCGGTGACTGGTTTGTTTGCTGAATATACATTCAAGCCAAATCCAAAATTCTCGTTTATGACAGGCATCCGAACCGATTTTCATAATTTGTTTGGCACCATTGTGACACCACGAATGCATTTTAGATACAGCCCGATTGAGCAACTGGCTTTTAGGGCAAGTGCAGGAAAAGGGTACAGGTCTGCCAATATTTTATCCGAAAATATGTTCCTTTTAAATAGCTCCAGAAAACTTAGCTGGGAAGAAGATATTTATCTCGAAAATGCCTGGAATTATGGCGCAAGCCTTGTCCAAACTTATAATTTATTCGATAGGCCTTTGCAAATAAACACCGAATTTTACAGAACTGATTTTTTAGAGCAGATCATTGTTGACAGGGAAACATCGACCAGCGAAATACTTCTAAATCCATTGGATGGTAAATCATATGCAAATAGTTTTCAAATTGATTTAAAATATGAAGTATTAAAACGATTGGATTTAACGCTCGCATACCGTTCAAACGATGTAAAACAGACAATTGGCGGAGTTTTGAAAGAAAAGCCATTAACAAGCAGATATAAAGGCTTAGTCTCGTTAAATTATACCACAAACCTTAAAAAATGGATGTTTGATTTTACAACCCAGTTTAATGGGGGAGGTCGTATCGCACGATATAACCCTCCTGCAACTGCCACAGCTGATTATTTTGAGTTCTCGCCATACAGGATAATAAATACGCAGGTTACAAAATACTTTCGATATTGGAACATATATGCTGGTGCCGAAAACCTGACCAATTTTAAACAGAAAAATCCTATATCAGGCACTGATAATCCTTTCGGACCGAATTTCGATTCTACCAATATTTGGGGACCGGTTATGGGAAGGCGAATATATTTGGGAATCCGGTTTACGCTTAATTACGAATAAAAATGTTTAACCATAAATTTAATACAATGAAAAAAATAATTTTGCTAATGATTGTTGTTTCAAGTTTGTTTGTTGTAAACAACCTTCAAGCACAAAAAAAAGAAACCAAAACTGTTTGTTTTAAAAGTAGTATGGATTGTAAGAACTGTGAGAAAACGCTTACAAACTATCTCTCCTTTGAAAAGGGAGTAAAAAACCTAAAAGTTGATTTAGAAACAAATACTATTCTTGTGGAATATAAAGAAGGCAAAAGTTCAGATGAAACAATAGCTAAAGCAATCAAAAAGAAGGGCTATGATGCGAATAAAATTAGCTTGGAAGAATACAACAAAATAACGAAGAAAGAGCCTGAAAAAACGAATTAGTTCAAAAAACGTCTGTCAATATTATTTGGCAGACGTTCTTCTTTCTAAAAGAATTCTAATTTCCGCCTCACTTTATGTAATAAGCCTTTTTCTTTAATTGCATTCTCAACTAAATTTATTGTTTGCCCTTCACTAAACGATGAAGTATTAATAACCAAATCAAAGTTTTCGATACTTTTCAAAGAATTTAGAATGGACTCCCTAAAAGATTTTCGGCCATTTTCCACGGACTGAATAAAACGAATTGCTTCAATCCTGCTCAAATCCCTTCTTAGCATAACCGATTTAATCCTATTCTCAAGTGGGGCAAATAGCCTTATATGAATCGAATTGTCAATATCTTTGGCAATTACATGGCCTGCACGCCCAACAATTATACAGTTCCCATCTTCCGCATTTGAATGAACCACATCAATCACCGTTTTGATGATCTTCCGGTCGCTCTTAAAGCTTTTTGTATTAAAGGCCGCCAAAATTTCTTCAAATGCATAGCGGTCTTTCTGTTTGAAAATTTTAGTTACCCTGTTCAGGTCCAGGTCAAGTTCCCTGGCACTTTCCTGAAATATTTCCTTGCTCAATACCCTCCATGGCTCTAAATGGTTTATTTCATTTAACCTTTCTGATAACATTTTAGCCAGAAGCAAACCATTGCATCCAACTTCACGCGAAATAGTAACCACCGGACCTGGCTTTTGCGCGCCTGCGTTAAACGACATTTCTTTAATTAGGCGCTTATTCATGTAATTTATTAACGAGTTTTTCATAACAACCTCCTTTCTGAAAAAAATACGAAATTCTTGTATAAAAGGTTGCCCTAAATTTCCTATTAAAACTATTTCCTATTTAGAATCAAATTTTGGCTTGGATCCAATGTGATATATGTCTGTTTAATGTCGCAATTTTTTAAATATATTTGTTCGATATCATTAAAATTAAAAAGAATATGTTTGATAGGAGTATTTATATAAATCGCCGCAAAAAGCTTAAAAACAAAGTTCAAAATGGGATTATTTTAATCTTAGGAAACAATGAATCCCCGATGAATTATAGAGATAATACCTTCCATTTTCGCCAGGACAGTAATTTCCTGTATTTTTTCGGATTGGATTTTCCGGGGCTTGCCGGGGCAATTGACGCTGATAGTGGAGAAGAAATAATATTTGGGGATGATGTTGATATTGAAGATATTATCTGGATGGGACCACAAATTCCCTTAACTGAAAAAGGATCGAAAGTTGGTATCAGTTCTATATTGAGATTCTCTAAATTAGAAACCTTTATTAAATCAGCTATTGCCAATGGCAGAAAAATACATTTCTCCCCACCATATCGTGCCGATAATAAATTACTTCTGGAAAGTTTGACTGGGATTAGTGCATTTCAATTATATAACTATGTTTCCCTTGAACTCATTAAAGCAATTGTAAGTATCCGTTCTATCAAAGAACCCGGGGAAATAGAAGAGATAAAAAAATCATGTGCAGTTGGATACCAAATGCATCTAACAGCTATGCGTATGGCACAGCCTGGCGTTTGGGAACAGGAAATTGCAGGCACCATCGAAGGTATTGCAAATGCTGGTGGAGGGATGGTTTCGTTTCCGGTAATATTATCACAAAATGGCGAGACCCTGCACAACCACGATCATTCTAATTACCTAAAAGAAGGAAAACTAATGCTTACCGATGCCGGAGCAGAAACAGGTTTGCATTATGCGTCCGATTTTACGCGGACAACTCCGGTTGGAGGGCGCTTTACCCAAAAACAAAAAGAAATTTACGAAATTGTGCTGGCAGCCAATAATAAAGCCACAGAATTAATAAAACCCGGAGTTACTTATTTGTCGGTCCACCTTGCTGCAGCAGAAGTGATCGCCACAGGTTTAAAAGACCTTGGGTTAATGAAAGGCAATGTGAAAGAAGCTGTTCAAAATGGCGCACACGCAATGTTCTTTCCACATGGCCTCGGGCATATGATGGGACTCGATGTGCATGATATGGAGGATCTCGGGCAAATATACGTTGGGTATAACGATGAAATTCAGCCTGTCGATCAGTTTGGTACAGCTTATCTTCGTTTAGGACGGAAATTAGAACCCGGATTTGTGATTACCAATGAACCCGGAATTTACTTTATTCCTGCATTGATCGAAAAATGGAAAACCGAAAAAATTAACAACAGTTTTATTAATTTCAATAAGGTAGAAGAATACCTTGATTTTGGCGGAATACGTTTGGAAGATGATATTCTGGTAACAGAGAAAGGCTCTGAATTAATTGGGGAAAGAATTCCAATTACACCGGAAGAAGTAACTTCTATTGTTGCCAAGTAAAATATACGGAACAAGGGTTACTTTACATGTAGCCCTTGCTCTTTTAGAATCTTATAATAAAAATACTCAATTTCATTTTTTATTTCGTCTCGTATTTCCTTACATTTTTCCAATACAACCATCGGGTCTCGAAATCTTTTATAAGGATTTCTAAATCCCAGGTGTAGCTTTCTTCCATATTTTATGTCGGGAATGTCTATTTCCTCTGGAGTTCCATCACCTACGGTTATCAGGAAATCGAACTCAATGTGTTTAATCTCTGAAAAATGCATGGGAGGTTTCGCTTCAACTTCTATTCCTATTTCTTTCAAAACATCAATTGCAACCTGCTTAATATGCTCTTCCGGATAAATACCGGCAGAATAAATATCCAGGGATTTATCACAGTTTCTAAGGATTGCTTCTGCTATTTGGCTCCTGCATGAATTACGATAACTAAGAAAAAGGATTTTCATGAGTTTATAATTGATTTTTGGACTAGAAATTTAGTAAAATCCCAGTAGATTTAAAATGAAAAGTCCCTTGTTAACACTTGAAAAATAGCAATTTATGGCTGTTGTTGAACATATTGCTAACCAAATCGTAATGAACCGAAGGTTAATATAAAAATAAGATTGTAAAAATCCCCAAAGAAATCCGCAGATTACTTAAAATTCACAGGATGAGTAACTTTTTAAAATAAAGGTTTAAAAACTTTGAGTATTATTTGGTAATTCCCTATTTTCGTAAGCTAAAGCGATTATTTGTTTAAATCGTTATCATTTAAATAATTAGTGTGATGGACCCAAAAGATCTAAAAAACTCTGAAGAGTTAAACAGCAATGTGCCTATTGACCCTAAGCAGCTGGATGAAGCTGCGACTACTCCTAATATGAAAGAAAATAAGGAAACTTCAAATGAATTAGGTGCAGACAAAGAAGAAAAAGCAACAGGAAAAAAACCTTCGAAGAAAAAAGCAGAAGAGAAAAAACCTGAAGTAGCCAAGCCAGAAACACCTGTTGAAAAAGTTGAAGAGAAAGAACCCGAAGAAGTACCTGAGAAAAAAACTAATGTTGCTGAAACGCCATCGGTGCAGATTGAGGAAGAAAAAAGTGAAGAAGTAGCACCTCCAGTAGAAATCATTGCCCCGGAAAAGGACAAAGAACAGGAAACTGAGGAAAAGGCTGCAGAACAGATAGAAGAAGTTACTCAGGCAAAACCTAAAAAAGAAGAGGGAAAAGAGTCTGAACCAAAAGCAGAAAAAGTTGAAGTGCCTGAGAAGAAAGCAATTGATTATTCAAAGCTTTCTCAAATTGAATTGGTAAACACACTGAGGGATTTACTAGAGGATTCAGAAAATACAAATATTAAAAGCGATTTAGAAGCCATAAAATCAAACTTCTATAAACTCGCAAATATCCGTGCCCAGGAAAATAAAGAGGAATACCTTAAAAATGGTGGGCTTGAGGAAGATTATGTTGCCGAAAAAGATCCTTACGAGCAAGATATTAAAGGCTTGCTTAACCAATACAGGCAGCAACGAATTGAATTAAATAAGAAGCTGGAACAGGATAAAGAAGAAAACCTAAAGGAAAAATATGAGATTATTGAGCAGATCAAAAATCTTATAAATAACGAAGAGTCGATTAATAAAACTTTCCACGACTTTAGGGAACTTCAAAACAGGTGGAGGGAAATAGGCCCTATTCCGCAGGCAAAAATGAAAAACCTTTGGGATACTTACCATTTCCATGTTGAAAATTTCTACGATTACATAAAAATCAACAAAGAGCTTCGCGATTTAGACTTAAGGAAAAACCTGGAGTTAAAAATCGTTTTATGTGAAAAGGCTGAACAATTGCTAACCGAATCATCCATTATCAGGGCCTTCAACACCTTGCAAAAATACCACGAAGAATGGCGTGAGATTGGACCTGTGCCCCGCGAAAAGAAAGAGGAAATATGGGAACGGTTTAAAGCTGCCACATCACTTATAAATAAAAAACACCAGGAATTTTTCGAAAATAGAAAAGCAGAGCAAAAAGCAAACCTTGACTCGAAAACTGCATTATGTGAGCAAGCGGAGGAAATTGCCAACTCCGAAATTAGCGGGCATAAAGACTGGGATGAAAAATCAAGGGCCTTAATTAAATTGCAAAAGGTTTGGAGGACAATTGGTTTTGCGCCAAAACGAGATAATAACCGCATTTACGACAGGTTTCGGAATGCCTGCGACAAATTCTTTGAAAGCAAACGCGAATTTTATGCTTCGAACAAAGAATTGCAACAAAATAATTACCAGTTAAAGATTGACCTTTGTGTTCAGGCAGAGGCATTAAAGGATAACGAGGATTGGAAGAAAACTACCCAGGATTTTATAAATATCCAGAAAAAATGGAAGGAAATAGGACCAGTACCAAGGAAGCATTCTGATGCAATTTGGAAAAGGTTCAGGGCAGCATGCGATTATTTCTTCGAGAAAAAATCAATGCATTTTTCTTCGGTTGATGGTAATCAATTGGAAAACCTGGCAGCAAAAGAAAAGCTTGTGCAGGAAGTTATCGATTTTAAACCTTCGGGCGACATGAATGCAGATTTGGAGGTTTTAAAAGGCTTCCAAAGAAAATGGACAGAAATTGGCCATGTTCCGATAAAGAAAAAAGACGCTTTGCAAAGTCAGTTCCGCGAAGTAATCAACAAACATTTTGATGATCTCAATCTTGACGATTCAAAGCGAAATATGCTCAAATTTAGAAACAGGGTATCCAATTTCTCAGAAAGTTACAAAGGGCAAAACAAAATGCGCTATGAACGTGAAAAGTATATGACCAAGTTAAAACAGTTGGAAGGGGATTTGGTACTTTTAGAAAATAACATTGGATTCTTCTCTAATTCGAAAAATGCTGAGTCGTTAATTGCCGATGTGAATAAGAAGATTGAACAGACCAAAGAAAAAATTGAGTTTTTAAAAGATAAAATAAGAATCCTCGACGAATATGATGGGGAAGAATAAAAGATTTTGCCGGTACAGTGACCGGCTTCTTTGTTCATATAGGTTTACATTACATAAATAAAATATTAACCTTGTAATTTTATAAGCTCGAAGATTAACTCATAACATATATATTAATTAATTTTGAATCCTTGTTAATAAAAAATCCAATACTTTGTCAGATACTAGATACATATTTGTAACCGGAGGCGTAACGTCCTCCTTAGGAAAAGGAATTCTTGCTTCATCGCTAGCTAAGTTATTGCAAGCCAGAGGTTATTCAGTAACCATTCAGAAATTAGACCCATATATCAATGTAGATCCGGGCACCTTGAACCCATATGAGCACGGGGAGTGTTTTGTGACTGAAGATGGTGCTGAAACCGATCTCGACCTTGGGCATTACGAACGATTCCTTAATACGCCTACATCACAGGCAAACAATGTTACAACAGGTAGGATATACCAATCGGTTATTAGCAAAGAAAGGCGTGGGGATTACTTGGGCAAAACCGTTCAAATCATCCCGCATATCACCGATGAAATCAAACGAAAAATAAAAATCCTTGGTTCAAAAGGAAAATACAATATTGTTATTACGGAAATTGGCGGGACTGTAGGCGATATAGAATCATTACCATATATTGAAGCAGTACGGCAATTAAAATGGGAAATGGGGCATAAAGCAATGGTTATTCACCTTACTCTGGTGCCATTTCTTGCCGCAACCGGAGAACTAAAAACCAAACCAACCCAGCACTCGGTAAAAGCATTATTGGAAACCGGGGTTCAGCCGGAGGTGCTTGTGCTTCGTACCGAACACGAAATTGAAAAATCAGTTCGGGAAAAAGTTGCCTTGTTCTGCAACGTTGGTATCGATGCTGTAATCCAATCCATTAATGTTCCAACTATTTACGAGGTTCCACTAAAAATGCAGGAAGAAGGACTTGATGTAATCGTTCTGAAAAAGCTGGAATTACAGGTGAAAGCAAAACCCGAATTAACTGCATGGAATGACTTTCTACATAAGCTTAAAAATCCTACCTCTTCTGTTGAAATTGGACTGGTGGGAAAGTACGTGGAACTGCACGATGCATATAAATCTATTGCCGAATCGTTGGTTCATGCTGGTGCTGTTAATTATAGTAAAGTAAATATTCATTGGATTCATTCGGAAGACATTAAAAATGAAAATGTTGAAGAGCATTTAGGTAAACTAAATGGGATTATTATAGCTCCCGGATTTGGGCACCGCGGTATGAAAGGGAAAATTATCGCTGCCAAATATGCCCGCGAAAACAATGTTCCATTTTTAGGAATATGCCTTGGAATGCAAGTTGCAGTAATTGAATTTGCCCGAAATGTATTAAACCTTGAGGGGGCTGATTCTACTGAAATGAATCCAAAAACCAAATATCCTGTTATTGATTTAATGGAACAACAAAAGGGTATTACAAATTATGGAGGTACCATGAGGCTAGGGGCATACGATTGTTCAATTGTTTCAAAAACTTCAAATATTTTTAAAGCATTCAACAAGCTAACAATTCAGGAAAGGCACCGTCATCGTTACGAATTTAACAACGATTACCTGGAGCAATTTGAAAAAGCAGGAATGAAAGCCGAAGGTATTAATCCGGATACTGATCTTGTTGAAATAATGGAAATAGCTGACCATAAATGGTTTGTGGGCGTTCAATTTCATCCGGAATATAGAAGTACCGTTCTGAACCCGCATCCAATATTCATCGATTTTATAAAAAATTCTTTAGTACAATAAGCATATTATGGATAAGAAGTCAATTATAGGGATTGTTCTCATTTTTGCAATTCTGGTTGTTTTTTCAGTCATCAACAGACCATCGAAAGAAGAAATTGCGGAAGCAAAAAGAGTGAGTGATTCCATTGCCCAGGTTGAATTAGAAAAGGCTACAAGGGCAAAGTTGCAGGAGGAATTGCAACAAAATACCCAACAACAAGAACTTTCGCAAGTTGCACCTGAAATACAATCAGAAGAGTCGGTGCTTAAAGAGCGGGAAGGAAAATTTGGTGAATTTGCTAAAGCCTCGGTTGGGGAAGAAGAATTTTATACGGTTGAATCCAATTTGTATAAGATTGTATTTACAAATAAAGGTGGACGGATATATTCAATTGAGCTTAAGGGATATAGTACGAATGACTCATTGCCAGTGGTTTTGTTTGACGGACCGGCAACAAAATTCGGGCTTAATTTCTTTTCGAACAATAAAATAATTCAAACCGAACAATTGTATTTTTCTACCGATCTCAGTCCGAATACAACCATTTCGGGTCCTGTTGTAAAAAAAGGCAACGAAGGAAAAATAAAGAAAAACGAAGAAAATCCTGGAGAATCGGAAACAGTTTCGTTTAAATTGGAATTGGAGCCGGGTAAATTCCTCGAATATGTTTACACAATTAGCCATAACTCATATATCGTTGATTTTGATATAAATATGGAGGGGCTAAACTCTGTTATTGCTCCAAATACCGCTAGTTTAAACCTGATTTGGTCATACGACTTACCACGTCAGGAGAGAATTTCAAAATGGGGCGAAGACCGTTATACCGAACTCAACTACAAGTTTTATGAAGGAGATGTGGAAAAAATCAGGCAAGGAAAAGCAGACAAAGAAGATTTAAGTACAAGAACTCAATGGATCGCCTTTAAACAACTTTTCTTCAACTCTACTATAATTGCCGATGACTATTTTTCAGGTGCGCAAATTGAATCAAATCCTTTTGAAGAAAATCCAGATTACCTGGCAAATTTCAAAGCCGATATTGCAATTCCATTTACTGGTAGCCCGAGGGAAAATTTCGGAATGAGTTTTTATTTTGGACCAAACCATTATCAAACATTAAAACAATACGATATTGAGCTTGAACGCTTGGTTTATCTTGGTTACGCAATTGTAAGGCCCGTAAACAAATACATCATTATTCCGGTATTTAATTTCTTGAGAAAATACCTTCATAATTTTGGGCTTATTATCCTTTTACTGACCATATTTATCAAAACACTGGTTTTTCCATTCACATACAAATCATATGTGTCTCAGGCAAAAATGCGTGCATTAAAACCTGAAATTGATGAGATTAATGAAAAATACGGCAAAGATAAAGCAATGGAAAAACAACAGGCAACAATGGCCCTTTACAAAAGGGTAGGAGTTAGCCCTATGGGCGGTTGTTTGCCTATGGTATTTCAAATGCCAATATTATTTGCGATGTTCTTTTTCTTCCCAACATCCATTGAATTACGTCATCAAAGTTTCTTATGGGCAAGCGATTTATCCACCTACGATTCGATATTGAGTTTACCATTTAGTATTCCGATGTATGGAGACCACGTTAGTTTGTTCTGCTTGTTAATGACAGTTTCGACCATAATTTCAACGAAACTTAATCCGCAAACAGCCAATAGCTCAGCGATGCCCGGAATGCAATCCATGATGTACATTATGCCAATCATGTTCTTATTTATTTTAAATAGTTATCCTGCCGGACTTAGCTATTATTATTTATTGGCGAACTTATTTACTATCGGACAAACCTATTTGGTAAGGCGCTTTGTTGATGAAGATAAGATCAGGGCACAACTGCTTATGAACAAGAAAAAGCCGATGAAAAAATCGGGATTCCAGGCTAGGCTTGAAGAAATGGCAAAACAAAGAGGAACTCAACCTCCTAAAAAAAGAAGATAATACAAACCTTAAATAGACTTTTATTAAGGGTGGCAATTTGCTGCCCTTTTTTATTGTTTTTCGTTAAACCAATTTTGAATCTTTTAGTCCAAAGCAGCATAAACATTTAATTCTACAAAAAATGAAAAAACTGGGAATACTATTGGTTGCTTTTATTATGGTATCAACATTGGCCATTGCACAACCTGGAGGTGGTCGTATGAACCCTGAAGAAAGGGCGAAACGTCAGACAGAAGAACTAACCGAACAATTAGACTTGTCGAAAGACCAGGCAAAAAAAGTGGAAGCCATTAACCTTAAGTATGCAAAAAAAATGGGAGATATGTTCAGGGATATGCGCGATAGCGGAACCATGGACAGAGAAGCAATGAGGGAAAAAATGGATGCTTTAAGGGGTGAACAAAACAAAGAAATGGAAAAAGTTCTAGACAAAGATCAAATGAAGGAATACGAAGCTTACCTGAAAGAACAGGCTGAGCGAAGGGAACAAAGAAGGGGCCCCGGTGGTGGCAGAGACCGCTAATGACGAGAAAAAAGGATCATCAAAATTTAATTGATGATCCTTTTTTTATTTGTTTTGAAGTGCTACCATTTTTATTGCCGTGATGGCAGCTTCATCTCCTTTATTTCCGTGTTTACCGCCCGAACGTGCTTTCGCTTGTTCGAAGTCGTTGGTTGTGAGCAGACCAAAAATGAATGCTTTATTGTATTTCAGGTTTAAATCAACGCATCCTTTTGTAACCCCGTCGCAAATAAAATCAAAATGCCGGGTTTCTCCCTGGATAACACAGCCCAACAATAAAACAGCATCTAAATTATTTTGCTCCATGATTAGCTGTCCACCTAAAGGTAGCTCAAAACTACCCGGCACATGAGCCACAACAATATTTTCGTCCTTTGCCCCGTGCTTTTTCAGGGTCTCTATCGCACCGTTTTTTAATGCCCCGGTTATTTCATAGTTCCATTCCGAAACAACAATTCCAAACCTCATTCCGCTGGCATCAGGCACTTGCGAAAAATCGTAATCCGATAAATTAGTAGTTGCCATACTTGTAAAAATAAAAAATCCCCTCAAAACTATGAGAGGATTTATGTATATAAAATCTAAAAATCTTAGTTGTTCAAATGAAGCTCAACGCTTGCAATATATTTGTCTATTGAACGTCCTTCAGCCGATGTTGGGTATTTTGTTTTAATCGTTTGGTACAAATCCAATGCTTTTTCCAATTCATCCTGGCTTTCCAATAAATTAGCCGCTTTTAGCATATAAATTGGTGTGGTGAATTCATTATCATTTAATGAATATGCCTTTTTGTATTGGTTTAAGGCTTTATTGGTTTCTCCCAACTCTAAATAAGCATCACCTTTTGCTCCTTCAGATATTGGCCCTAAAAGTAAATCATCGGTACTAAAATCACCTAAATAATCCAGAGCATCTTCGTATTGCCCCATGTGCAAATAACAAATTCCTGCATAGTAATTGGCAAGGTTCGCTGCTTTTGTGATTCCATAACCATCAATGATGTCGATAAAACCAAGGTAGTTACCGTCACCATTTAAAGCCAGGTTAAACGAATCCCTTTCAAAGTAATTTTCAGCCATGAACATTTGAGATTGCGCATCAGCTTCTTTTGGCTGCAAATAAAACTTGTTAAAACCAAGGTATCCAACAACAATTAATATAATACCACCAACAACATAGGTGATCATTTTCTGATTGTCTTCAATAAACTGTTCCGTTTTGGTTAAGGCAGATTCAAGTTCTTGTAAGTTATCGTTTTGTTGCGTTTTCTTTTTAGCCATTTTATACGTTTTCAAAATTGTGTGGCAAAAATAGCTTTTTTTTCAAAACTTGTTTGTAATTGCCTTCATAAATTTGAATATTAATCAACATATCGGTGTTATTAAGCCTATTTTTCAACGATCTCATTTCCATCGAAGCAATTTTAGCTAGATTTGCGGATAACGAGAAAAAGAAGAATGGTATGTTTTTAGAAAATCTGAGCATATTAAATTATAAGAATATCGAAGAAGCAGAATTAAACTTTTCTTCGAAACTTAATTGCCTGATTGGCGGAAACGGGGCTGGCAAAACTAATTTATTGGATGCTGTTTACTACCTCTCTTTTTGTAAAAGTTTTTTCAACTCGCTGGATCAGTTAAACATTAAGCATGACGAACAATATGCAATGTTAAAGGCAAAGTATACCAGGGACAGTGCCGATGAACTCATTTCGTGCGCAATGCAAAGAGGAGTGAAAAAACAATTTAAAAGAAACAATAAGGTTTATCAGCGTTTACTCGACCATATTGGGCTGATTCCTTTGGTAATGGTGACCCCCAATGACTCAAACCTGATTTCAGGCGGAAGCGAAGAACGAAGGAAATTTGTTGACGGCGTTATTTCGCAGTTCGACCACGAATATTTGAAAGCATTGATCAATTACAACAAAGCGCTATTTCAGAGAAATACCTTGTTAAAACAATTTGCACAAAATAATTATTTCGATAGTGAATCACTTTCAATTTGGGATATGCAATTGATGGACTACGGAAACTCCATCCATCAGAAAAGAAAGGAGTTTATTCAAAAACTAATTCCGGTATTCCAACACTATTATTCCTACATTTCGAACGATAAGGAAAAAGTAGAGTTAATTTATCAATCCGATCTTTTAGAGAATGATTTTAAGGAGGAGCTCACAAAAGCACTACCTAAAGACAGAAAAGCAATGCATACCACGGTTGGTATCCACAAAGAAGATTTATTGTTGAATATTGGCGACTTCCCGATTCGGAAAACAGGTTCGCAGGGGCAAAACAAAACTTATTTAATAGCGTTGAAACTTGCCCAGTTCGAATTTATGAAAGAAATAAGTGGATTTAAACCTATTTTGCTATTAGACGATATTTTCGACAAATTGGATAAACAGCGCGTTGAGCAAATTGTGCATTTGGTTGCCAACGATAATTTTGGGCAAATTTTTATGACCGACACCAACAGGGAACACCTCGATGGAATCATAAAATCGCTCGAAACGGAACACAAAATATTTGAGGTCGTAAACGGTAAAATAATTGCCTAACATGATTGAATTAAAATGAGAAAAAGCAATACGCAATCCATTAGCAAAATATTGAACGACTTCATAAAAGACTCAAATATAGGTCCGAAATTAAAAGAAGTTGATATTCTTAACGCCTGGGAATCGTTATTAGGGAAAGCGATTTCTTCCTATACAAAAAACCTCCAGATTAATAACGGGGTGCTGTATGTTACAATGTCATCACCTGTGGTAAAGTCTGAATTAATGATGATGAAGGGTGAAATAGTCAATCGCCTGAACGCCGAAGTGGGCGAGGAGGTCATCCAATCTATCGTGTTTAAATAAGAATTCAGCTTATATCTAAAACTTTTCTAACTCTGAAAAGAAGTAATTGGCTTCTATAGCGGCATTTTCATCACTATCCGAACCATGTACTGCATTTTGGGTCATATCCGAAGCAAACATTTTTCGTATAGTTCCGTCTTCAGCTTTTTCAGGATTGGTTGCGCCAATTAATTTCCGAAAATCTTCCACTGCATTTTCTTTTTCCAAAGCAATCGCTACAATTGGTCCCGAAGTCATAAATTCTATCAATTTTTCATAAAATGGCTTTCCTTTATGAATCTCATAAAAACCTTGCGCCTGTTTTGTTGTAAGAGTTGTGAATTTCATCGCTTTAATAACAAAACCTGCATCGTTCATCATTTTAATAATTGCCCCAATTGCGTTTTTCTTAACAGCGCCGGGCTTAATCATTGTAAAGGTTAAATTACCTGCCATTGTTTGTGTTTTTTGAGATTATTAGGAAATTTTATCGATAAAAATTTAACGAATAGCAAGATAGTAAAATTTAAAATGAATGTAAGAGAGGCTTGCTTAGTTTTTCTATCTTTGTGCTTTTATTAAAGCCGGATAAATTGAAAAATATTGATCTTGAAATAATTAATCGTATTAAAAAGCTTGTTCAGAAAAGAGGTCAAAATTTTGTTTTAGTGCCACATGTGAATCCTGATGGGGATGCCATTGGCTCAACTGTTGGTTTAGCATGTATCCTCGAAAATGCCGGACATAAATGCACTGTGGTTGTCCCAAACGACTACCCTGCGTTTTACAATTGGCTTATTGGGTTCGCAACCGTCTTGAATTTTGATCGGAATAAAGGAGCCGCCAAAAAAGCAATTTCCAGTGCAGATACAATATTTTGTTTGGATTTTAATGAAATTGAACGCACAGGAAAATTAAAAGATGTAGTATCGGAATTTACAAAAACTAAAATCCTGGTTGACCACCATCCATACCCAAAAGACTTTTGCGACTATTTGATTTCCGATACTTCCTACAGCTCGACAGCTGAATTAATATTCGATCTTGCAGTTCAACTGGGTTTGAAAAAAAACATAACCATTGAGGCAGCAAATGCTCTTTTCACAGGAATTATGACCGATACAGGTTCATTTAGCCATAACATTTCAAATCCAAATACCTTTAAAGTCGTTTCCGAATTAATTTCACTGGGTATCGATACCGAAACCATCCATTCAAATGTTTACCACAACTACTCGGCAGACAGGATGAAGCTTTTGGGGTATTGTTTAAATGAAAAAATGGTGGTTTATCCCGAGCTTCGTACGGCTTATATAAGCTTATCTAAACAAGAGTTGGAAAAATTTAACTTTGCACCCGGCGATGCCGAAGGCTTTGTAAATTATCCCTTATCAATTCAAGGCATCGTTTTCACAGCCTTATTTATGGAAAAAGATGATCATGTTAAAATATCTTTCCGATCAAAAGGGAGCTTCCCTGCCAATGCGTTCTCTTCTGAACACTTTAATGGTGGCGGTCATTTGAACGCAGCAGGTGGTGAATCAGAGCTAAGTTTTGCTGAAACCATTGAAAAATTTAAAAGCCTATTGCCAGAATATAAAAAACAATTACTTGAAAACTAAAAACAGCCAAATGAAAACTTTTAATCCTATTTTAAAGCCAATCCTATTTATGGCGATTGTCCTGTTCATTTCATCATGTTTAGACGATAAAGAAACCGAAGTTCCGAGAACCGAAGCCGATGAACTGCAAGAATTAAATACCTTCCTGTTACAACTTGAAGCTGAAGATTTCGATATTGACACAACTGCACTGGGGCTTTATTACATCAACATAAAAGATGGGACCGGTCCTGTACCTTTAGCGGGTGACAGTATTTCCGTAAAATATATTGGTTACTTTATGGATGGTTATCCTTTTGATTCTTCCTATAAAAGCGAAACTGATACAACCCTTAATTTTAGGTATAAGGAATTTAGATTGGTGGAAGGCTTTGAAGACGGCATATCACTGATGAATAAAGGATCAGAAATTACCATGATTATCCGGTCAAGTTTGGGTTATGGCCCCTACGACTACTATACAATCCCTGGCTATTCTACCATTATTTTTGATGTTGAACTAGTAGATATTTTTGAGGATTAATTTCTATTAATTCATGATGAATAGGACCGAGCTGCTTAAAAAACTATTGCCGGGATTCATCCCTCTTTTTGTTTTTATTATCGCCGATGAAATTTGGGGAACAAAAATTGGTTTGTATGTTGCAGTTGCGGTTGGTGTTGCTGAATTTGCCTACGTTTGGGTAAAAGATAAGCGATTCGATAAATTTATCCTGCTTGATACTTTGCTACTTGTTGCCCTTGGAGCGGTTTCCATTCTTCTCAACAACGATGTATTTTTTAAACTCAAGCCCGGATTAATTGAAATAATATTGGTTGCAGTTCTTGGGGTATCCGCATTTTCACCGCTAAATATCATTGGTTTAATGAGCCAAAGATATATGAAAGACCTAAAAATGTCGCAGCAGCAAATAAATGCCATGCGGCAAAACTTGAAGGTATTATTCTTTGTGTTTCTGCTTCACACGGCGCTGGTTTTTTACGCCACTTTTTTTATGAGCAAAGAGGCATGGGCATTTATAAGTGGAGGTTTGTTCTACATTTTGTTTGGAGTATATTTTATCATTGAACTTGCCAGGCAAAAGCTCAAAAACAAGTCACTTGCCAAAGAAGAGTGGGTCCCAATTGTTGATGAGAACGGAAAAATTACAGGTCAGGCACCAAGAAGCCAGGTTCATAATGGCAGCCATTTGTTACACCCTGTGGTTCATTTGCACGTGATCCATAAAAACAAAGCCATTTTGCTACAAAAGCGCCCAATGAACAAACTGATTCAACCAGGGAAATGGGATACCGCGGTTGGTGGCCACATTTCTGCAGGGGAAACTCTTGATCAGGCATTAAAAAAAGAAGCGTACGAAGAGCTTGGTCTAAAAGACTTTACTGCAAAACTTTTAAAAACCTACGTTTGGAAATCGGAGGTGGAAAGCGAATTGGTGTATATGTTTGTCAGCTTTGACTATATAAATCCCATCAATCATTCAGATGAAGTGGAGGAAGCCCGGTTTTGGACTAAAAATCAAGTTCAAAAACAACTGGGAAACAATATTTTCACGCCCAACTTTGAGCATGAATTCAAATTACTACAAGATTACAACCTTTTCTAACGGTGATTCGATTTCCAAATCGCATTTAATTTAGACGAATTAAATCTGCCATTTCCCAAAATCATCCCAACAAAAATATCACCGGGCGTTTATGCATGTCTGGCACATTGCCTTTCCAGTCTTTCATTGTTTTTGTAACGATGTATTCTTTTTCCCCGGTAATATCCATTGCAATACAAAGCTTGGTAGAAGCAGAGCATTTGCTGAGTAAATCGTTCACTAATTGGTTATTACGGTATGGAGTTTCAATAAAAATCTGGGTTTGCTTATCATGCCTGACTTTTTTATCCAGATACATAATTGTTCGGGTACGTTCGTAAGGTTTTACCGGAATATAACCAATAAATGCAAAATTTTGCCCGTTCAAGCCCGATGCCATTAACGACAATAAAATGGAGGATGGACCAACCAGTGGTATCACTTTAATCCCGTTTTTATGCGCCAATTCCACAATATCAGCCCCCGGATCGGCAACCCCCGGACATCCAGCTTCAGAGATTATTCCAACATCATAGCCTTTCAATAAAGGTGCTATCGAATCCATTTTTTCCTTGTACGAAGTTCTTTTGTTTAAAAGGAAAAAAGTAAGCTCATCAATATTGATCGATGGTTCAACTTTTTTAAGAAAACGCCTTGCGGTTCTTACATTCTCAACAATGAAATATTTTGTTTGTACGCAAATTGGTTTTATTTCCGTGGGAAGTACTCCATCCCGCGAATCTTCGCTTAATACGTTTGGGATCAGGTATAATGTTGCCATTTCGTAAATTTTTGCCAAAAATACAGATAAGAAATGAGTTTATTAAGCCAGTGTATTACTATTTTTGGATATGCAAAATACTGGACGCATTAAAATAACGTTTTTAGGAACAGGGACTTCACAAGGCGTACCTATTATTGGCTGTAATTGTGATGTTTGCAAGTCAACCAACACTAAAGACAAACGCCTGCGTTCTTCTATTTTAATTCAGGTGAAGGATAAAAACATAGTGATAGATGCTGGACCGGATTTTCGGCAACAAATGCTCAAACAAAACCTTCAGAAACTTGATGCCATTTTAATTTCACATGAGCACGTCGATCATATTTTTGGTTTAGACGATATCCGTTCCTTTAATTGGAGGCAAAAAAAACCGATGGATATTTATGCCGAGCATAGGGTAGAAGTTGCCATAAAACGTATTTTTGATTATGTTTTTGCGTCCACCAAATATCCGGGAATCCCGCAAATGATGATCCATAGGATTGAAAACAAGCCATTTACAATTGATGATTTAACTATCGTTCCAATTAGGGGAATGCATTACCGTTTACCTGTTTTTGGATATCGGATTGCGGATATTGCCTATATTACAGACGTAAATTTTATTTCGAATGAAGAAAAACAAAAACTTCAAAACCTGGATATCCTCATTGTGAATGCCTTGAGGAAAAGCGAACACATTTCCCATTTTAGCTTTAGCCAGGCACTGGAATTGATTAAAGAACTTTCCCCGAAAAGATCATACCTTACCCATATGAGCCATGAAATGGGATTTCACAATGAATTGGAGAAAGAACTTCCCGATAATGTTTTCTTGGCATACGATGGATTGGAACTGAAAAGTAGCCTTGAAATTTAAAGTTGTTATTTTTCCTTTAACCATGGAAAAACCACGGCAATAGAGGCAATAAAATAGAGACAGCCCGCACAAATCAAGGCATATTTTAGGCTAAGGTGATCCGTCATCCATCCCAAAGCGGGCCCAATAATTGCAAAGTTTATCCGGATAATAAAATTCCTAACCGACAACATGGTTGCCCTGACATCCGACTCGGTGTATTTATTGATATAATTCTTTAAAATTGGTGTTGCAATGCCCCTTGCCAGGTAAAAGAAAAACAAAAATGCAAGTCCCCAAACCGAAACAAACAATCCGGAAGTTATATAGCCTATACTTATTAAAACCACAATAAGCAACATTGATTGCCCTCTTCCCAGGAACTT
The DNA here is from genome assembly GCA_963678235.1 of Prolixibacteraceae bacterium. Classification (GTDB taxonomy): domain Bacteria; phylum Bacteroidota; class Bacteroidia; order Bacteroidales; family Prolixibacteraceae; genus JABMQB01. The sequence goes on from OY782766.1 coordinate 888,251, forward strand.
CTCAACCTTATGGGCAAAAACGGATGAAACACCCACTGTCACGTTTAGCAGGGTCCACATCACCCCAAACAATGCGGGCGATAAACCAATTTCTTTGAAAAAAGGTTGGACAAACCACGCAAAGGTTAACGTTGCTGTGCCTGTAATGGCAGAGTAAACTATGGCAATCCGCAAATTCCGGTTAACAAAAAGTGTGTTTTTTATGGAGAAAAAAGTATCCGAGATCGAAGTAAAAACTTTTTTAACATGCAAATTTGGTTCTGTCAATAAAAAAGCTGCCGGAATAGCCGTGGCAGCCATAACCGTCTGAAAATAAAAAGGGGTTCTGTAACTAATTGCAGCTAGCAGTCCGCCAATCACCCCGGCAATTGCTTCCGCAAAATTCCCGACCGAAGTAATCCTGCCTTCCTCTTTAATATATTCCTTTTCTGATTGCCTTGATTTAAGGCTGTCGTAAAGCATGGCAGAGTCAGCCCCCGACACAAAACTGTGTCCGATTCCGAGAACAATTTCGGCAAGAATAAATCCCAAAAATGTAAACGAAAAGCTATAAACCAGGAAACCGGTTGCACCTAAAATACTGCCCAACAATAAAGTATTTTTTCTTCCCCACACATCGGCGAAATACCCTGAAGGGATTTCCATAACAACAATGGCAATGGAATAAATTGATTTCAGCACCAGAAACTTCTCGGTACTCATTCCATTATCCAAATAAAATAAATATACCACTGGCATAACCATGTTAAACCACTTCGATATTTTAATCAGGTAGAGTAGGAAAATATTTCTTTTCAGCTTATCCATAATCAGGCACAAATGTAAGAAACTCTTTAATATTGGATTTTCAATTTAAATCTTTGAAATTCAAAAATTAAAGAACAAATTAATTTCAATTTAAAAGCGAAAAGTGAAATAAACTTTTAATTCTTTAAATAAACCTTATTTTTGCTGTCACAGACAAACAGCTAAGATATTAAAACATGAAATTATTTATTCCTGAAAACTATGCGTCGGTTTTAGACGTCAAGCAAACGGAGCACGCAATTAAGCTGGTAAAAGACTTTTTCCAATTAAACCTTTCATCCGAATTAAAACTAAGAAGGGTTACTGCTCCATTATTTGTAAAACAAGGTACCGGCATAAACGATGATTTAAATGGGATTGAACGTCCGGTTTCATTCCCAATAAAAGAAATGAACGAAGAAGTGGCAGAAATTGTCCAGTCTCTGGCAAAATGGAAAAGATTGGCCTTAGCCGACCTTGAAATAGTTCAAGGACATGGTATTTATACGGATATGAATGCCATTCGCCCTGATGAAGAACTATCCAACATTCATTCACTTTACGTTGATCAATGGGACTGGGAAAGGGTTATTTCAACAGAAGAAAGAAATTTAGCTTTTCTAAAGAAAGCAGTGCGTAAAATATATTCTGTACTGGTTCGGACAGAATATCTACTATCTGAGGTTTATCCTGTAATTGACGCAATCCTCCCTGAAGAAATTACATTTATCCATACAGAAGAATTATTAGAGCTTTATCCCAACATGACCCCAAAAGAACGGGAATTCGAAGCGGCAAAAAAATATGGGGCAATATTTATTATCGGAATTGGAGGTGAATTGGGCAACGGTGAAATCCATGATGGACGTGCCCCCGATTATGATGACTGGACCACATGTACCGAAAATGGGTTTAAAGGTTTAAATGGCGATATTGTGGTTTGGAATCCGATACTCAACAACGCATTCGAAATTTCATCAATGGGGATTCGGGTGGATAAAGAAACATTGGTAAAACAGTTAAAAAGCAGGGGTCTTGAAGAGCGGAAAGAGCTCATGTGGCATAAAATGCTATTAAACGGTGATCTGCCGTTGTCAATTGGAGGTGGAATTGGCCAATCAAGGCTTTGCATGTATTTTTTAAGAAAAGCTCATATTGGAGAAATACAGTCGAGTATATGGCCAACTGATATGATTGAGGAATGTAAAATAAATAACATTCACATCCTATAATGAACTTGAGTTATGAATGGCATTTTTTTATCAAATTGTATGCTGGATAATATAATTTTTTATCTTTGCACCGCAATTTAAGGATGCCTCAGTAGCTCAGCTGGATAGAGCAACGGCCTTCTAAGCCGTAGGTCATGGGTTCGAGTCCCGTCTGGGGTACCACATTAGCACTTGTTTAACACAGGTGCTTTTTTTATTCCAAAATTTATAAAACTCAGCATTATAGGGACGAGAAGTTTATCCCGATATGATCGGGAAGTCCCGTCTGGGGTACCACATTAGCACTTGTTTAACACAGGTGCTTTTTTTATTCCAAAATTTATAAAACTCAGCATTATAGGGACGAGAAGTTTATCCCGATATGATCGGGAAGTCCCGTCTGGGGTACCACATTAGCACTTGTTTAACACAGGTGCTTTTTTTATTCCAAAATTTATAAAACTCAGCATTATAGGGACGAGAAGTTTATCCCGATATGATCGGGAAGTCCCGTCTGGGGTACCACATTAGCACTTGTTTAACACAGGTGCTTTTTTTATTCCAAAATTTATAAAACTCAGCATTATAGGGACGAGAAGTTTATCCCGATATGATCGGGAAGTCCCGTCTGGGGTACCACATTAGCACTTGTTTAACACAGGTGCTTTTTTTATTCCAAAATTTATAAAACTCAGCATTATAGGGACGAGAAGTTTATCCCGATATGATCGGGAAGTCCCGTCTGGGGTACCACATTAGCACTTATTTAACACAGGTGCTTTTTTTATTCCAAAATTTATAAAACTCAGCATTATAGGGACGAGAAGTTTATCCCGATATGATCGGGAAGTCCCGTCTGGGGTACCACATTAGCACTTGTTTAACACAGGTGCTTTTTTATTCCAAAATTTATAAAACTCAGCATAATAGGGACGAGAAGTTTATCCCGATATGATCGGGAAGTCCCGTCTGGGGTACCACATAAGCACTTGTTTAACACAGGTGCTTTTTTATTTCTATAATTTGTAAAACACAGCATGATAGGGACGAGAAGTTTATCCTGACATAATCCTTAAAGTAAGAAGTTTTGGGTGAGGCGAATTCCAATTCGCCACGACTTTTAGGCAATATAACGTTAAATAAGTAATTTGATACGGAAAAACCTAAATCAATCAAACCTTATTCCCTAAACTTTTATGGTACTGAATAAATACATCAAAAATCATAGGCATATCCATTTCGCCACTATAGAATCACCTCTCTTTCTGTTAATTTTTTCCTAACGAAATGTTAATGAATTTGCACTATTTAGACAAGTACTAAATACCTTCTAGCAGTTGTAATTAAAGGTATAACAAGCTATTTTTACGATGAATTAACTTTAATCAATTGTCATGAAACAAAAAACAATCTTATCAATCTTTATGCTCCTGTTTATATGTGCTGCAATCAGTGCCCAAACACCTACAAAATGGCGTGGTGATAATGCCAATGGAGTATATAATGAAACCGGAGTACTAAAATCATGGCCTGCAAACGGTCCTGAAATACTTTGGCATTTCGATGCTTTAGGCGATGGATATTCATCACCAGTATTTTATAATAATAAAATATATGTAACCGGCATGGAAGAGCCTACTGGTTTTGTTTATTGTTTAACGAACGATGGAAAGCTGCTATGGAAAAAAGAATATGGCAAAGAATGGTTCGAAAATTTTCCGGGCAGCAGAACTTCGCCTGTTATTATGGAAGGTAAACTTTACATGTATACCGGAAACGGAGTCATTCAATGTATGGATGCCGAAACTGGGGATAAGTTATGGTCGAAAGATGTGATGAACGATCTTGATGGCAGAAATATTCGCTGGGGGGTAACCGAAACATTAGTAATTGATGGGGACATTCTTTACTGTACGCCTGGCGGGGTGGTCAATAACGTTATAGCCCTAAATCGCAACAATGGAGATTTAATCTGGGCAGATAAAGGAGAGGGTGAAAAATCAGCTTATTGTACCCCTCTTTTAATTGAATTACCTTCCAAAAAGATATTGGTAACAATGACCGAAAACCACATTATCGGATTAAATGCGGCAACAGGGAAAAAACTCTGGTCATATGAGCAAACCAACAGATGGTCGGTTCATGCAAATACCCCTGTCTATTATGATGGTGGCTTGTTTTGCTTCAGTGGTTATGGGCAAGGTGGCGTTAAACTAAAATTAAGTGCCGATGGCAATTCTGTGAGCAAAGAATGGTTCCTTCAAGACCTTGATAGCCGAATGGGAGGTATTGTTCTAATCGATGGTGTCCTTTATGGTTCAGGCGATAAATACAGATCGTGGAAAGCAGTTGATTGGAAAACAGGAGAAATTAAATACGAGTCGGAAGAAATTAGCAAAGGTGTTGTTATTGCTGCCGATGGAATGCTTTTTTGTTATGGCGACAGAGGTGAAATTGCCTTGGTTAAGGTTGATCCAACAAAATTTGTTGTGAGCGGAAAAGCTGACGTTGAACTAGGTACGGCGCAACATTGGGCACATCCTGTATTAAATCAGGGACGCTTATTTATTCGTCATGGGCAATCTCTAATTGCTTACAAAGTGAAATAACCACCATGAACATAAAACATATTGTTTTGGGAATCATATTTCTATTATCAGGAAATATTATTCACGCACAAATAACACAATGGCGGGGACCAAATCGTGATGGTGTTTTTAACGATACTTTGCTGGCAAAATCCTGGACAGAAGAGGGACCGGATCTAATTCTTAAGTTTGAAGGAATAGGAAAGGGCTGGTCTTCTGTGATTTACGACGATGGTGTATATTTTGCCACAGGCATGATCGACACTTTCGATTATTTAAGTGCCATATCTGAAAATGGAAGCTTACTTTGGCAAGTTTCTTTTGGAAGGTCATGGGTAAAATCTTTTCCGGATACCAGAAGCTCCCCAACAAAAGAAGGCAACCGCATTTATGTTCAAAGCGGAATGGGAAAAGTATCGTGTTTTAATTCATATGACGGTAACGAGATTTGGACGTTTGAAGCCGATAAGGTTTTCGAAACGAATTACCATCGATGGGGAAACTCTGAGACACCACTCATTGTGGATGACATGGTAATCTGCAATCCGGCAGGGAAAAAAGCAAGTGCCATTGCCTTAAACAAATATACCGGAGAACTCATTTGGCAAAGTGAGCCAACTGGCTACGAGCGTACTGCCAGGGCTTATGCATCGTCAAATGTTTATGAGTGGAATAATCATCGTTTTATTTTGGCATTAAACACAACCCATATTATTGCATTAATTCCGGAAACCGGGGAGGTTGCCTGGCAATATCAATATTATCAGGAAGACGAATGGTACGATCAACCCGGAATAATCCTAACAAATACGCCAACTTGCGTTGAAAATCATATTTTTCTTTCCATGGGATATGATTACAAGGCGGTTATGCTTGAAATGGATTCCACAGGTACATCCGTCTCTGAAAAATTTGTTGACCATACATTTGATAATCACCACCATGGAGTTGTTTATCATGATGGATTTTTATATGGTTCCAATTGGAAAAGCAACAACCGTGGAAAATGGGTTTGTATGAACTGGGAAACTGGTGAAATAAATTATGTGGCTGATTGGGAAACCAAGGGTTCAATGGTAAAAGCTGATGGAATGTTCTATTGCTACAATGAAAAAGGAAGCGTTGGTCTGGTAAAACCGGATAAGAATAAATTTGACGTAGTTGGCGAATTTAAAATAGATGAAGGAAGCGGTCCACATTGGGCGCATCCTTTTATCAAGGATGGAAGATTAATTATTCGCCATGGGGAAATTTTTATGGTTTACGATATAAAAAAACATGCATAAAACAACGAAAAACATAGCTCTTCTATTAGCACTTATACTTATATCTTTTTCAGGTATCGCTCAGGATATAGCTCAATTCAGGGGATCTGAGCGCCAGGGCATTTATAATGAAAGCGGACTTTTAAAAACCTGGCCGGATAATGGTCCTGAATTAATTTTATCGCTTAATAACTGTGGAAATGGGTATTCATCACCAATATTTTATGACCACAAAATATTTATTACCGGCGTTAAATACGATTCTTTAAATGTTTGTACCGCATTTGACCTTGACGGAAATCAACTATGGGAGACAAGTTACGGACCTGGATGGTTTAAATCATTTCCAGAAGCAAGATCAACCCCAACCATCGAAAACGGGGTAATTTACTTGGCCAGCGATTTGGGTAGAATTGTGGCAATGCAGGCTTCTGACGGTAAAATACTTTGGTCGGTGAATGCCCATGAGAAATTTAAGGGTGAATACCATCGTTTCGGGATTGCCGAGTCGGTTTTGCTAACGGAAAACGCAGTTATTTATACAACAGGAGGCAAAACAACTTCGGTAATTGCCCTAAATAAAAAAGATGGTTCCCTTTTATGGCAAACGAAATCGTATGGTGGCGAACGTTCTTATGCTTCTTCGGTTTTAATAAACTGGAAGGGAAAAGAGACAATTATTGCCCAAACTGCGCAATATCTACTCGGTATCGATCCAAGCAATGGAAGCATACGTTGGGATTACGATCTTTTTCAGTTTCATACAGGCAGGATTGGTAAGGGCAACCAGTCAAACAACGCCATTTATTCAGAAGGAAAAATATTTATTAATAGTGGTTATGACCATCCGGGATTATTATTTGCTATTAACGAAAACAATGACGCTCTGGAACTGCTGTGGAAAAACGATACGTTGGACACGCATCATGGAGGTTGTGTGTTGATTGATGGAAATATTTACGGTTCCAATTGGTTGGCTAATTCTAAAGGGAATTGGGCTTCATTAAACTGGGAAACCGGAAAAGTTAGCTGGGAAACCCCCTGGATAAACAAAGGATCAATTGTTTCAGCCGATAATATGCTTTACCTGTTTGAAGAAAAATCAGGAACCGTTGCCCTGGTTGTTCCAGATCCCAAAGAATTAAAAATTGTTAGTACCTTTAAATTTGAGGGTGGTTCCGGACCATACTGGGCACATCCTTACATTGCAGACCAGAAATTGTTTTTAAGGCACGGGGAGGACTTAAAGGTCTATAATTTAAAAAGTTAAATGATTAAAAAGAATATTCATAAAGTCTTAATAATAGCTCTCACAGCATTAGGCATTATCACTATTTTCTGGTGGTTAAATACCGATCCATCAGATAATCTAACTCAAAGTTTGCCCGGTGCTGATAATCGCGGTAAAGGTGTTGTTGTGGAAGAAAACATCCAAATTGGTGAATTTTTTGAAGAATTCTCAACAACCTACAATAAACTATCCGAGAAATGGAGCCGATTTCGAGGGGAAAAGTTTGATAATATATCAGACACTAAAGTAAGCTTGCTGGATAGATTCCCTGCATCAGGACCAGAAATTGTTTGGTCGCTTGATTTGGGCGAAGGCCATTCGGGTGTTGCCATTTGGGATGGTTTGGTTTATGTTTTAGATTACGATGAAGCTGAAAGGTCGGATGTGTTACGCTGCCTCTCGCTAACCGATGGAACAGAACTCTGGAAACGGGGCTATAAGGTGGCAATTAAGAGAAACCATGGGATGTCAAGAACGGTACCCGCTGTCACCAACGATTATATTGTGACCATTGGCCCTCGCTGCCATGTGATGTGCGTTGACCGCGAAAGCGGGGATTTCCGTTGGGGAATTGATGTGGCAGAAAAATACCAATCTGAAGTTCCTTTCTGGTATACCGGTCAATGTCCTCTAATTTATAATGACAAAGCGATTATAGCAACCGGAGGCGATGCTTTGATGATTGCTGTTGATTGCGCCACTGGAGAAATCCTTTGGACAACTCCGAATCCAAAAGGATGGAAAATGTCACACTCATCGGTAATGCCTTTTGAATTTGAAGGACAAAAAATGTTTGTTTATAGTGCTATTGGCGGCTTGGTTGGCATTGCTGCCGATGGCGAAAACGAAGGACAAGTACTTTGGGAAACCAATAGCTGGAACCATTCGGTGGTTGCCCCGTCCCCGGTGTGTATGCCCGATGGTAAAATATTCCTGACCGCTGGTTATGGCGCAGGATCAATGATGGTGCAGCTTTCAAAAAATGGTGAAGCTTATAACGTTGAGGTTCTGGATGAATACTCACCAAAAGAAGGCCTTGCCTGCGAGCAACAAACCCCGGTATATTTTCAAGGGCATTTGTTTGGGGTGCTTCCAAAGGATGCCGGAGCACTCCGAAATCAATTCGTATGCGTTCATCCCGACAATCCCAAACAAATAGTTTGGTCAAGTGGAAAAGATTCAAGGTTTGGGCTTGGACCCTATTTTATTGCCGATAACAAATTCTATTTATTGAGCGACCAGGCCGAGCTCACAATTATTGAACCTAGTACCTCAAATTATATACAACTGGAACAGGCACTCATTATAGAAGATGGGCATGATGCCTGGGCACCTCTGGCTACAGCTGACGGATATCTTGTCCTCAGGGATTCGAAAAAGATGGTTTGTATTGACATGAGAAAATAATAATGAAAAATAAAGCCGTAATAATCTTCTTGATCGTACTTTCTCTTATTGTGGTAGCAATAATTGTTGGGGATTTTAAATCAACCAGGCCCGATAAACAGGAAGAAAACCCATTTGACCTAAATGTTAATGAATATCGTGACGTTGCCCCGGAATTGATTACATACAAGGAAACCAAAAATTTCAAGCTTGATTTTGAAGAACTGAACGGGTTAGATGTTTCCGATAAGTACATTTATATTGCCGGGGATTCTGTAGTGCAAGTAATTGATTTTGAAGGACATATTGTGAAAGAAATAGTTCTTAAAGATGATCCATATTGTATTGCGGTTTCTGAAAATCAACTGTATGTTGGCAATGAAAATACGGTTTCCGTTTTTTCGTTGGAAGGAGAATTGCTTACAACTCTTGGTCCGTTTACCGAAAACTCGGTAATCACTTCCATTGATGCCTACGAAGAGCATCTTTTTATTGCAGATGCAGGTGCCAGAAGGGTTTACCATTTTGTTGATCATGAAAAAATCAACGACATTGAAGGGAAAACCGGGGAAGAAGCACTGCACGGATTTATTATACCAAGCCCATATTTCGATGTGAAAGTAAATTCATTTGGAGACCTTTGGGTGGTCAATCCGGGCAAGCACGCCCTCGAAAACTATTCCTTTGAAGGTGATTTGCGGTCAAACTGGACAGCTACAGCAATTCAAATTGAAGGTTTTAGCGGTTGTTGTAACCCTGCCCACTTTACTTTTCTGGAAGATGGTTCTTTTGTAACCAGTGAGAAAGGACTTGTAAGAATAAAAATATACGAGCAATCAGGTAAATTTAAGTCGGTAGTGGCTGCCCCGAACAAATTTAAAGAAGATGGTCATGCACCCGATATAGCAGCTGACAGTGCCGGAAATATTTATGCACTTGATTTCGATAGTAAGATGGTGCGTGTTTTCGAATTAAAATAGAAACAATGGACAGAAAAGAATTTATAAAAACCGGAGGCCGCTCCCTAATTTTGGGGGCTATTACCGTATTTTCAGGATATCTGATTTTAAACAACAGGGTTTCGCACGAAAATGAGTGTCCGGTAAATAATCAATGTTCGAATTGTAACAAGCTTTCATCGTGTAAATTACCACAAGCATCAAGATTAAAAAAAGATGGAGAAAAAAGCTGAAAATAGGAGGGAGTTTATCCAAAAAAGTGTCCGTTTTTCATTGGCACTTGCCTTGGGGGGAATTGGTAGTGTTGCTATTTCAAAATCAACCAAAGACGAATGGGTATGGCAAATAGATCCATTTAAATGTACACAGTGTGGTAGGTGCGAAAGCGATTGTGTTTTAAGCCCATCCGCAGTAAAATGCATCCATGCTTACGACCTGTGCGGCTATTGCAACCTGTGCGGGGGCTATTTTAAACCCGATGCAAACGAATTGTCAACAGCCGGCGAAAACCAGTTATGTCCAACAGCGGCAATCGAACGGAGATTCATTGAAGAGCCTTATTTTGAGTTCATTATCAATGAAGATTTATGTATTGGCTGTGCAAAGTGTGTGGAAGGTTGTACTTCCTTTGGAAATGGGTCCCTACACCTGCAGATAATGCATAACCTTTGCCTCAATTGTAACGACTGTTCCATTGCCAGGGTTTGCCCATCCGATGCAATATCAAGGGTAAATGCAAAAGAAGCGTACAAGGTAAAAGGTGATTTTACCGCTAAATAAAGTTTAACCATTATCGACAGCAATAAAAACCAGCTAAATGTCAAAACTGAAATATATATTCCTTCTGTTTTCATTTGTAATACTCTCATTTACATCTTTTTCGCAACAACAAAGGTTTCCTAAACCTGAATTTGAAAGTGGCTACGTACAGCCCAGCCCGATTACCCCTGAACCACGTGCCATTGCACTTGAATATATCGATGTAATTGTATTACTTCTCGTAATTTCCCTAACTTCATGGTTTGTATTAAAATCAAGGTGGCGACAAGGCATTCTTGCCGTTAGCATATTCACCTTGCTTTATTTTGGATTTTACCGAAATGGCTGCATTTGCAGTGTTGGCTCTGTACAAAATGTTGTTTTAACTTTTGCTGATCCCAACTATGCAATTTCAATAACAGCGCTTTTGTTTTTTCTGATTCCCCTGATTTATACACTTTTTTTCGGAAGAACATTTTGCGCAGGTGCCTGTCCTTTAGGTGCCATACAGGACCTAGTTGTTATTCAGCCTATTTCATTGCCGAGGTGGTTAAGAAAAACCTTAGGGATTTTTCCCTACCTATACCTTGGGCTTACAGTGCTATATGCTGCAACTGGAACGGATTTTATAATTTGCAGGTACGATCCTTTTATTGGTTTCTTTCGGATGGATGCCCAATTTCACATGATCATACTGGGAGTTGCCTTTTTATTGATAGGAATGTTTGTGGCACGCCCATATTGCAGGTTTCTTTGTCCTTATGGAGTGCTTTTAAACTGGATGTCACATTTTTCCTGGAAACATCTTAGTATTACCCCATCCAAATGCATTCAATGCAAACTTTGTACAACATCCTGTCCTTTTGATGCCATTGATTATCCTACCAATGAAAAGGAAAAAGTGAACTCAAAAAGGGAAGTCCGAAAATTTATCATTTATGCCGTCCTTATTCCGGTCTGGATGTTTGCAGGAGGCTTTATTGGCTCCAAATTACATAAAGGCTTATCGAAGGCTCACCCCGATGTATATTTAGCCGAATTGTTGATTTCTCATCCGGAATTAAAAAACGATCCTGATAACATTGACATACAGACTTTTCTTGCGTCAGGAAAATCGATTGAAACCCTTGTTAGCGATGCTCAGGTAATCAGGGATAAATTTTACACTGGAAGTTGGATATTAGGGGCATTTATGGGTCTCGTAATTGGCTTAACCATTATGAACCAGGTAGTGACCAGAAAAAAAGAAATATATCAACCAAACAAAGGAGATTGTTACAGTTGCGGGCGATGTGTTGACTATTGCCCCGTTGAAAAATAAACGAACAGAAAATGGATAATAATCAAAAAATAAAACTATCATTAAATGTTTCCATTGTTGCAGGAACATTTTGCGTTATTGTTGCCCTGTTGCTTTTGCTTAACTTCTGGCAAATTTCAAGCAATAAACCATTGGAAAGTAAAGCTATAGAGGTTTTAGTGGAGCGTTTACGCGAAGATCCGAATAACGATGCCTTGAAAGAGGAAATCAGAAACCTCGATTTATTAGCGCGAAAAGCCTATTTCAATAGTCAATGGCAAGTGAAAACAGGTGCATTTATCCTGCTTTTTGGAGCGATTGTTTTTGCAGTTGCTTTGAGGGTTTACACGGTTGCCAAATCAAAAATCGAAATCCCGGAACAGCAAATAGCGAATGATTATATGTCCCGATTGGTTTCTCAGAAATGGCTAATTGGTGCTGGTGCCGGAATATTTATTCTTGCACTTGCTGCTTCTTTCTCAACGACTGATTATTTGAAGCTTTATTCGGATAACTCAACCAATAATACACAAAATGTATCTGCTTCCGAAGAAAAAATTGAAGTGGTTGAAGTTAAAAAACAAACCATTGAACAGGTTGATTCAACAACTTCGGAGAGCAATGAACCAAGTCCGGAAGCCGATAAACCCAATGAGAATACGGTTGTTACAGAAGAAGTTAAACCTGGTCCGGAAGCTTCAAGTACTGAAATACCAAAAACTATTGCCAAAAGTATCGCTTCTCCAAGCGATGAAGAAATTCTGGCAAACCACCCATCATTTCGCGGAGCTTTTGGAAATGGGATAAGCACAGCAATCAATGTTCCGGTTTCTTTCGACGGGGCATCCGGAACCAATCAAATTTGGAAAACCAGCATACCTAAAAAAGGCTATAATTCTCCAGTGATCTGGGGAAGTAAAATCTTCCTTTCAGGAGCTGACGAAGCCATGCAGGAAGTTTATTGTTTTGATAAAACTACCGGAAAGTTAATTTGGACAGGAAAAGCCGATAATATCCCCGGGGCACCTGCAAAAGCACCAAAAGTGACCGAAGATACTGGTCTTGCTGCACCTTCGGTTTGTACTGATGGAAAACATGTTGTAGCCATTTTTGCTACCGGATCAATCATCTGTTTCGATATAAATGGGAAAAGGTTATGGGCAAAAAACCTGGGCGTACCTGATAATCATTATGGGCATTCATCTTCTTTAATTACTTACGCCGGAAAAGTTTTTGTTCAATACGATACCAACAGGGGAAGCAAAGTCTTGGCTTTAAACATTGAAAGCGGGGAAAATCTTTGGGAAACCAAACGTACGTCAAAGATTTCGTGGGCAAGCCCTATCCTTGCTGAAGTTAACGGGGCGAAACAACTGGTGTTAACTGCCGATCCAAATGTAGCTGGCTACAACATTGAAAACGGAGAAGAACTCTGGTCAGTTGATTGCATGATGGGCGAAGTTGGACCGTCAGTTGCCTTTGGCGAAGGTTTAATTTTTGCATCGAACGAATATGCCATACTTGCTGCCATTGACCCCAAAACCGGGGAAATAATATGGGAAAATGACGAATACCTGCCTGAGGTTGCCAGCCCGGTTGTTTCGAATGGACTACTTTTTATTGCAACAAGCTACGGGGTTCTGGTTTGTTACGATGCAAAAACAGGCGATAAAGTATGGGAAGAAGAATACAACGCCGGATTTTATGCTTCGCCGGTTGTAGCCGAAAATAAACTGTATGCCCTTGATACCGATGGCATTATGCACATCCTGGAAGTCAGTAGGTCACTTAAAGTGATTGGAACTCCCAATCTTGGCGAAGAAGGATATACAACCCCTGCATTTGATAATGGTAAAATTTTTATACGCGGAAATGATAGTATATACTGCTTTGGCAAGTAAGATTTTCACGTAAGAACAACAATAACACATGGCATTTGAATATAAAATAGTTGACGCAATAATTGAGGAAAAAGGGAATGAAAAAAAATCCCTTATCCCGATATTGCAAGCAATTCAGAACCACTATAATTATCTGCCCGAAGAGGCATTAAAAAGAGTTGAAGAAAAAACGTATATTACTGCTTCTGAAATAATTGGTGTAGCTAGTTTTTATTCTCAATTCAGGCTTGAACCCGTTGGTGACCATATGATAAAAGTATGCGTTGGAACTGCTTGTCACGTAAAAGGCGCGATGTTGGTTTACGATGCCTTACGGCGCGAAATGAAGCTAAAAGATGGGGATGAAACCGATGCCAGTGGAAAATATACTTTAGAGAAAGTTAGTTGCCTCGGTTGCTGTACACTTGCCCCGGTTGTGCAAATCGATCAGGTTACATACGGACATGTTTCGGCAAGCCAGGTGGATGAGCTAATTGCCGATTTCGAAAAACAAAAAGATTCCAAAACAAAAAAGCAGGTCCGGAAAACCGATGGATCAACCATTAAAGGGGAAATCAGGATTGGCTTAGGATCGTGTTGTGTTGCCAGTGGTAGCAGCGAAATTAAAGAAGCTGTTGAAGAAGTGGTAAACGATCATAATTTGCAAGTAAACCTAAAGCATGTTGGATGTGTTGGCATGTGCCATCAGGTTCCATTGGTCGAAATTGTACCCAACAATGAAGAACCAACCCTGTATTCAAAAGTTAAACCGGAAGATGTAAAAGATATTATTTCAAATCATTTTCAATCGTCGAATTTCCTGTCCAGATTAAAGAATAAGTTTTTTGACACGGTTGAAAACATACAGACCGACAGAAAATGGGCAGGTATTGAACGATATGAATTGGATATCAGGGAAAAACATGTTTCATCGTTCCTTGGCGAACAAATACCCATTGCAACCGAGCACAGGGGAATAATAAACCCTTTGGATGAAGAAGAATTTAAGGCTCGGGGTGGTTGGCTGGCATTGAAAAAAGTACTGCAGAAATATTCGCCACAAGAGGTTATTCAGGAAATAAAGGATAGCGGAATACGAGGCAGGGGAGGCGGTGGTTTTCCAACAGGAATAAAATGGGAGATTGTTGCCCAACAGGAAAGCGAAGTAAAATACTTGATTTGTAATGGCGATGAAGGCGATCCCGGCGCGTTTATGGACCGTATGTTGTTGGAATCATACCCTTACAGGATTATTGAAGGCTTAATAATTGCCGCGTATGCATTAAAAATTCCATATGGGTATTTCTATATCCGTGCCGAATATCCATTGGCTGTTAAGCGTATTTCAGAAGCCCTAAAAATAACCAGGGAGAAAGGTTATTTGGGTAGCAACATATTGGACAGTGGATTTTCTTTTGATCTTCAAATTGCAGAGGGCGCAGGTGCATTCGTTTGTGGAGAAGAAACTGCCCTGATTGAATCCATTCAGGGGAGTAGGGGATTTCCAAAACTTCGTCCCCCTTTCCCGGCAGTTGAAGGTTTATGGGGCAAACCAACGCTCGTAAATAATACCGAGACCTTTGCTTTAATTTCTTATGTATTCAGAAATGGCGCGGAGAAATTTAACAAGATTGGCACAGAAAACAGCAAAGGCACCAAAGTATTTGCCTTAGCGGGAAAAGTAGCGCGGGGAGGCTTGATCGAAGTACCAATGGGTATCACCATCAACAAAGTAATTGAAGAGATTGGTGGAGGTATAGCTAATGGCAGAAAATTTAAAGCTGTTCAAATTGGAGGTCCATCAGGTGGATGTATCCCTGCAAGTTTGGGCGAAACCCCCATTGATTTTAAATCGCTTCAGGAATTGGGTGCCATGATGGGATCAGGAGGTTTGGTGGCTTTAGACGACACCGACTGTATGGTTGATATGGCAAGGTTTTTCCTGTCGTTCACCCAAAATGAATCCTGTGGTAAATGCACATTCTGCCGGATCGGAACAAAACGGATGTTGGATATTTTGGATAATTTATGTGAAGGAAGAGGTAAAAAAGGTGATATGGAAGAATTGGAGGACCTTGCCTTATGGACACAAAAAGGAAGCTTGTGCAACCTTGGAAAAACCGCGCCAAACCCGGTTCTTTCTTCACTTAAGTATTTCAGGGAAGAATATGAAGCGCACCTCGAAGGGAAATGCCCCACAGGAAAATGCACGGCATTAATTAAATATTCGATAAACGACCAATGTATTGGCTGTACAATATGTGCACAGAAGTGCCCAACGGATGCAATTCCGTTTAATCCGCATGAAAAACATGAAATTATCCAAGACTTGTGTATTAAATGCGATACCTGCAAGCAGGTTTGCCCCGAAAATGCAATTGAAATACACTAGTTACTGGTTGCTGGATACTGGTTTCTGGTTTTTACTTACTATAATGGTTAAAAATGAGTAGTTATAATGATCTTGAAATATATAAGTCAGCTTTTGATCTTGCTATTAAAATTCACCATTTTAGTTTACAACTTCCGTCTTTTGAATTATACGAACAAGGAAGTCAAATTCGAAGAGCTTCAAAAAGTATAAAAGATCAAATTTCGGAAGGTTATGGAAGAAAAAGATATAAAGCAGATTTTATTAAGTTTCTTACATACTCACAAGCCTCATGTGATGAAACAATAAATCATTTAAATACAATAAAAGTGTTGTATCCTAAACTAATTGATACTGACAGCTTAATAGAAGAAGCTATAATACTTGGCAAAAGAATTAATAAATTCATACAGTATGTAGATTCAAGTTGGAATAGAAATAAATAAACAAGTAACCAGAAACTTGTAACAAGCAACTTTTAATATGATCAAACTCAAGATAGACAACAAAATTATAGAGGTTAAAGAAGGAACCTCCATTCTAAATGCGGCAAAACAAATGGGAATAAAAATCCCTACAATGTGCTGGCATAAAGATTTAGAGCATTTTACATCGTGCATGGTTTGTTTGGTGAAAGATGAAAAAACGGAAAAGCTCATTGCTTCCTGTTCGGTAAAAGCAGAAGAAGGAATGCAAATTAACACCATGGATGAAGAAATCCGCACTGCCAGAAAAACAGCCCTGGAACTTCTTTTGAGCGAACATGTTGGCGACTGTGAGGCTCCCTGCCAAATTGCTTGTCCGGCACACATGGATATCCCGAAAATGAACCGCTTAATTGCCAACGGAAAGCTTGATGAAGCTTTGGAAATAGTGATGCACGATATTGCTTTGCCTTCGGTTTTAGGAAGGATTTGTCCCGCCCCCTGCGAAGGAGCCTGCCATCGAAAAACAGTGGACGAGGCGGTTTCTATTTGCCTTTTGAAGCGAATTGTTGGCGACCAGGCTGCCGATTCATTTTATAAAAATTTACAAATTGCTCCATCTAATGGGAAGAAAATAGCAATTATTGGTGCCGGACCTGCCGGATTAGCTGCAGCATTTTATCTGCAAATCAGAGGTTATGATTGTACCATTTTTGAGCAAAATGATCAACCAGGAGGGTTTCTTTTGACCGACAAACTGGATGAAAAACTTCCAAAAGAAGTACTTTATAAAGAAATCAACAACCTTTTAAGCACGGGAATCCAGCTAAACCTAAATAAAGAAATAAATCTTGAGGGATTTCTTGAATTACAAAAGAAATTTGATGTTGTAATTGTTGCTTCCGGCGCCGGTGGAGAAAAATTAATGGATTGGGGACTGGAGGTAAATGCAAAAGGAATAGAAATTACGCAGGGAACTTTTCAAACCAATATTGAAGGTGTATTTGCCATAGGAAATGCCTTAAGAAGTTCAAGGTTGGCAGTTAGATCAGTTGGACAGGGAAAAGAACTTGCCTTTGCTGTTGACCAATACCTTCAAGGCAAAAAGGTTATAGGGGAACCAATGTTGTTTAATTCCAGGTTCGGAAGATTGGTTGCCGACGAATATGCAGAATATTTGAAAGAATCTGTTGGAAATCAGCGTATTGTTCCAGATAAAGGAATTGCTGATGGATTCAGCATTGAGGAAGCAAAAAAAGAAGCTGCCAGATGTTTGCATTGCGACTGTCGTAAATTTGACAATTGTACTTTGCGCGACCTTTCAGAAGAATACAAAGCAAATCAGAAACGGTTTTCGTTTGGGCCTAGAAAAAATATCCAAAAAGTAATTAACCACGATTTAGTGATTTACGAACCACAAAAGTGCATAAAATGTGGAATCTGTGTCCGATTGACAGAAAAGCACGGTGAAAGTTTTGGCTTCACCTTTATTGGTAGAGGATTCGATGTTGTTGTGGGTGTACCATTCAACGAAGAGTTAAAAGAAGGGATTGCAAAAACAGCACAAATAGTGGTAGAATCTTGCCCAACCGGAGCACTGGCAATGAAAGAATAAAGTATAGATACATTTTAATTTAAAATAAGATGTAATTTATTTTATAATAGTAATAGTTCGTTTGGATAAATAAAAACTTTTTTATGTCCTGTAAGGACATACTAATTATAGATACAGATAACATATTAATATTAAAGTCCTATAGGGACGACATATAATCCAAATAAACGATTCCAGAACCTAAAACACACAATTATGGCTAATACCTATACAAAGATTTACATTCAGGTAGTATTTGCGGTTCAAAATAGAAAATGCCTTATTCTTGAATCATGGAAAGATGAATTATATAAATATATTACAGCAATAATCCAAAATAGTGGACATAAATTAATTGCAATCAACGGAGTAGGAGATCATATTCACCTTTTTATTGGAATGAAACCAATTCAGGCTTTATCTGACCTGGTTAAACACATTAAAGGAGATTCTTCGAAATGGATTAATAAAAAGGGGTTCATTAGTGGAAAATTCTCTTGGCAAGAAGGATTTGGTGCATTTTCATATAGCAGTTCGCAAATTGATCGAGTTGTAAAATATATATTAAACCAGGAACATCATCACAAAAGAAGATCCTTTAAGGATGAATATTTGGAAATTTTACAAAAAAACGACATAAAATATAATGATAAATACATTTTTAAAGATATACTTTAAATGCCGTCCTTACAGGACTTTTGCTTAATTTAGTGTGTGCTTTTAAAAACAGCTTGTCCCTAACGGGACTTTGAGTTAGTAAAAAATAAAAATGAAACAATACATTCTAATACTCTTTATTCTTCATATAACAATATATGGGCATGCCCAAACCCAAAACGAATGGACAAATTTCAGGGGTAACCAACAATTAACAGGAGTTTCGAATGCTGAAATTCCGGACAATCCTAAACTTATTTGGACATATACCGCAGATGATAATATTAAATCCTCACCGGTCGTCGGGAACAATCGGATTGTAATAGGTTCGACCGATGGATTTGTGTATTGCCTGGATATGGCTGGCAAGCTTTTATGGAAATTCAACACTGAAAACAGCATTGAGGCATCTCCATTAATTCTCGACAATACAGTGTATGTGGGCAACCTCGATGGAAAACTTTACGCCATTAATATCGAAAATGGCAAAGAAGAATGGCTTTATGAATGCGACAACCAAATTAGTGGTTCCCCAAACTGGTGGAAAGATGGCGATGTAACCAATATATTTGTAGGCAGTTACGATTATTTTCTCCACTGTGTGGATGCGAAAACCGGAAAACTACGCTGGAAATACGAATCGGATAATTTTGTGAACGGTGCTGCTGCCTGCATTAACGGACTTGCAGTTTTTGGTGGTTGCGACGGCTTCCTTCATATTATCGATATCAGGTCGGGCAAACTGTCGGCAAAAATAGATGTTGCAACCTACATTGCAAGTTCGGCTGCCCTCGAAGGGAAATATGCCTATTTCGGCGATTACGATGGAAAATTTTCCCAAGTAGATATCGAGGCAAAAAAAATAACCTGGTCGTGGGAAAAAGACGATCAACATTTACCTTTCCTCGCTTCTCCCGCTTTGTCAGGAAATAAAATCGTGATCGGGAGCAACAATAAGTTTGTGTATTGTTTTAATAAAAATACCGGGATATTGGAGTGGGAGTATAATTCCGGGAAAAAAATTGATGCCTCCGCAATTATTTCGGGGAAAAAGGTTTTGCTTGGAAACACAAGGGGCGATTTAATTGTTCTTGGTTTGGAAAAAGGAAATAAAATCTGGAGCTATGAAATCGGAAGTCCGATTTTTAGCAATCCGGCTTTAATTAACCACAAAATAATTATTGGCGCCTACGATGGAACGATATATTGTTTTGGAAACTAAAAGAACATGAATATAATTCAAATTATACCAGGTTCAGGGGGGGCATTTTATTGTGGCAACTGCCTTCGCGACAGTAAATATGTGGACGCCTTACGTGCCGAAGGGCATCAGGTGATTAAAATCCCAATGTACCTTCCCTTGTTTTCTGATGAACATGACATCACAGATATTCCTGTTTTTTATGGGGCAATAAGCATATACCTGAAACAAGTTTATCCGATCTTTCGAAAAGCCCCAAAATGGTTTGATCGCTTTCTAAATTCTAAACCAATGATGCGATTTGCTGCGTCAATGGCTGGCTCAACCAGGGCGAAAGGTTTGGAAGATATGACCATATCGATGCTTTTGGGCGAGGAAGGGGAGCAAAAGGAAGAATTGGACAAGATGGTCGATTGGATTGCAGAACATTGCAACCCCGATATTATCCATATTTCCAACGCACTCTTGCTCGGTTTGGCTAAAAAGATAAAGGAAAAAATCAATGTCCCTGTTTTTTGTTCCCTTCAGGATGAAGATGTATGGGTGGATGCCATGCAACCTTCTTTTCAGGAAAAGATTTGGCAATTAATGCATAAGAAAGCACAGGATGTAGATACGTTTATAGCTGTGAGCAATTATTTTGCTGAAGTAATGCAGAAAAGAATGGAACTATCCCCCGAAAAAATCAAAAATGTTTATCTGGGCGTTGCCCCCGAAGATTATACATTTAAAAATTCGGCGGATAAGCCCCGGAATGTTGCCTATATTTCACGCATGTGCCACGAAAACGGATTTGATATTGCCATCGATGCATTTATTCTTCTTAAACAAAAAAAAGGGTTTGATGATGTTAAATTTATCGCCACTGGTGGATCAACAGGCGATGATAAATCATATCTTAAAAAGATAAAAGCGAAAATAAAAAAATTCAAGCGTGAAAACGATGTCGATTTTCATGAGGATTTTGAGGGTCCCGGAAGGCAGTTGTTTTTCGAAAAATCAGCGTTAATTTCGGTTCCGGTAAGAAATGGCGAAGCATTTGGAATGTATTTGTTGGAATCAATGGCATCCGGAATCCCTGTGGTTCAACCTCCTTTGGGCGCTTTTCCTGAAATTGTGGAAATATCGCAGGGGGGTGTGATATATAAAGAAAACACACCTGATGAACTCGCAAATTCCTGGGCTGATTTATTGTCAAACAAAGACAAATTACAACAACTTAGTAACCAGGCCAGAAAAGGTGTGGAAGAAAGATTTAATATCCACCAACATGCCAAAGAAATGGTGGAAGCCTATAAAAAATGAGTATCGAGTAATGAGTAGAAAGAAAAATCTTGATACTTGATACTTGATACTGATTACTTGATACTTTTAGCTTGAATCTTAATGCTTGTAAATCAATATGTTAGAACTAAAAAATATTACCAAAAGCTATGGGGAGCCTGGAAGTTCTGCCCACCACATTGTTTTGAACAACCTTTCGTTCTCAATCGCTAAAGGCGAAAAAATTGCCATTGTTGGTCCAAGCGGTTGCGGCAAAACCACCTTCCTGAATATCGCCGGGGCAATGGATATCCCAGATTCAGGAGAAATTATTTTTGAGGGGAAAATACTTAGCAATTTCAAAAAATCAGGAATGGCTGAGTTTCGAAATAAACAACTGGGTTTTATTTTTCAGATGCACCATCTTTTGCCACAATTAAGTCTTTTAGAGAATGTTTTACTCCCGTTAATTCCAAATAATAAGCGTTTGCTAAAAACAGATCTGGAATGGGCAGAGTATTTATTAAACAAAGCGGGTATATGGCAACAACGTAACCAAAAGCCTGCTGAGTTATCGGGAGGAGAGTGCCAAAGAACCGCCGTAGTGCGTTCGTTGATCAATAAACCTAAACTTATTTTAGCAGATGAACCAACTGGCGCCTTAGATGAAAAAAATGCTAAAAATATTTCAGACCTCCTGTTATTGCTGAGCGAAGAACAAACATCTTCGCTAATTATCGTTACCCATTCGCAGGTTTTGGCTAATAAAATGGGGAAGACCTATTCCATGCATAATGGAACATTGATGTAGGCATTATTTTACTGAATATGGTAATCGAATACGAACTAGCAAATGAATAAATTCACATATATTTTTAAGAGTTTAATCCATTATAAAAAAGCAAACCTATTAATTGCCCTGGGGGTTGCTCTTAGTGCAGCGGTTATTACGGGTGGTTTAATAATTGGCGATTCGATTACCCACAGCCTTGAACTAACTACCAATTATCGGCTGGGCAAAACAACACATGTCCTTACTTCAACTGACAGATATTTTAGGCAACAATTGGCAGCTGATATGCCAAAAACCTTGGACGTAAGTCCAGTTATGATTTCTGAAGGTATGGCAGTTTCGAGAGGCGGCGAAAAAAGGGCAAATCGCGTTCAGGTTGTAGGCATTGATAGTACTTTTTATAAGATTGCAACTACTTATTTATATTCTGTCCTCGGAAAGAATGAAATAATTATCAGTCAAAACCTTGCGGAAAAACTGGAAGTCAGGGCTGGAGATAATATCCTCATTCGTATCAATAAAGCATCCTTAATTCCCAAGAATGCCCCCTTTGTTTCCGGAGATGAAACAAGCGTTAGTTATAGGGCAACAATTAAGTCTATTGCAGGAAAAGATGAGCTCGGAAGGTTTTCCTTAAAGAATTCACAAACAGCTCCATACAACCTGTTTATGGATTTGAAACGACTGAATGAACTCATGGAATTTAAGTCGAAAGCAAACAGGTTGCTGATTAATAGTGATTTATCGGAAAACAAATTGTTTTCTGAACTAAAAGAATACTGGCAAGCCGAAGATGCGAATTTGGGTTTTAGAAAAATTGATAAAACCGGGGAATTAGAAATATTTTCGGAACGGGTATTTATTGAGGACAACATTAGCCGCGAATTGAAAAAACTAAAAGGGGCAAACCCAATACTCACATATTTTACCAATTCAATTTCAAACATTCAACATAAGTCGGTTGCCACACCTTACTCATTTGTTTCTACTTTGCCTGATTCGCTGTTAAACCCCGACGAAATAATTCTTAATCAATGGACTGCAGAAGATATTACAACTAAAATTGGAGATTCTATTCAACTCAAATATTTTACCATTGGTACCTTAAGGCAATTAAAGGTTGATTCTGCCAATTTTCGTGTGAAACGCATTGTATCAATGAACAGTGAATATGTAGATCCTTCATTAATGCCTAATTTGCCTGGCATGTCAGATGCAGGAGACTGTGGTGACTGGGAAGCCGGAATACCAATCGACCTTGAAAGCATTCGTGATAAAGACGAAGACTATTGGGATTTATACAAAGGAACGCCTAAGGCGTTTTTGGCGCGATCAACAGCAAGTTATTTATGGGCAAACCGGTTTGGTAGCACTACGTCAGTTAGGTTCGACGAAAACTCATTATCGGAAGAAGAATTTAGGGCATTCTTCAAAGAAAATATCTCTCCTGAAAGCCTGGGTTTTTATATCAAGCCAGTTAAAGAAAAAGGTATGTATGCTGCACAAAACGGGGTAGATTTTAGCCAGCTATTTATTGGTTTGAGCTTTTTTATCCTTGTAGCTGCTATACTTTTATCCATGTTGCTTTATTTGCTCCACCTCGAAAACCGATATGCACAAATTGGTACCCTAAGCACTCTGGGCTTCAAAGAAAAACAAATAAGAACCATGTTCCTGACTGAGGCTTTAATGGTTTCATTGGTAGGATCAATACTGGGTTTATTTGCAGCGATATTCTATACAAAAATAGTTTTCAAAGCCTTAAACAGTCTTTGGTTTGATATCGTAAGAACCAATGTTCTGGAAATTTTGGTCTTGCCAAAAACCTTATCCATAGGCTTTATAATCAGTACACTGGTTAGCGTAATTGTCATTATTTTCGCCATTCGTAAAAAGCTTAAAATGCAGACCTCCGATTTGCAAAAAAAGATCTCAGGGCGCGAAAAAAGAGGATTAAAAATCCTAAAACGCTTATCATCAGTACTATTATTGGCTGGTTCCATATTTATTATTGCCTGGCAATTGAATGCGGGAGATGCGCAAAACCCGGGCATGTTTTTTATGGCTGGCGGATTTTTACTCATTTCATTGCTTTTGTTCACGGATTTAATTATTCGGAATGAAACAATTAATACAGCAACTATTAAAAGCATTAACCTTGTCAGGAAAAATATAAGTAGCAATAAAAAGCGCTCACTCACAATTATCCTATTGTTTGCTTTTGGTACATTTCTGGTGGTTTCCACTGGTTCAAATAAGCAGGACTTATTTGCCAATGCAAATGATAAATCAACAGGAACCGGAGGGTTTAAATATTTTGCTGAAACAACGATACCGGTTTTATTTGATCTCAACAACCAGGAATTGCGACAAAAAGAAGGATTACCGAATCAGTTTAGTGCAATTCAGTTTAGAAAAGTTGAAGGTGATGATGCCAGTTGCCTAAACCTGAATAGGATTAGCAACCCTGCAATCCTTGGCGTCAATGGTGATGAATTAAATGGGCGTTTTAGTTTTGTTGCCAAATCAGAATTGTTAAACGATGAAAATCCCTGGGAATCATTGCAAAAAGATCTTGGGGATGTTGTTCCGGCAATTGCTGACCAAACCGTTATTCAATGGGGGCTTGGCTTAAAAGTGGGGGATACTTTAACCTACCAAAATGAAACAGGTGACACATTAAAGCTAAAATTAATCGGCGGTTTGGCACCTTCCATATTCCAGGGCTATGTGATTATTGACAATCAACAATTCCTAAATAATTATCCTTCCAGTAGTGGATCATCCGTATTTTTAATTGATGCAGAGGAAGATGAGAAGCTAGATGCTGCCGAATCCCTTGAATTTATGTTCAGGGACTATGGCTGGGAAGCGATATCAGCGGCACAGCGCCTTGCCGCATTCTATTCAATAACAAATACCTACTTGTCAATTTTCCTTGCCCTGGGGGCTTTAGGATTAATAATAGGAACTATTGGACTGGCAGTGGTGCTAGCAAGAAGTATATTAGAACGAAAAAGTGAAATTGCACTGCTTAAGGTTGTTGGTTTTACAAGGAAAAAAATATTTATGCTGGTGGTTAAGGAATACAGCATCCTTTTATTTGCCGGGATTATCATAGGATTAATTACAGCCGTTCTTGCCACCATGCCTTCCATTTTATCTCCGAATACCGATATTTCAATGGGCACAATTATATTAGTTGTGGGAATAATAATTATTAACGGATTGTTTTGGATTTTCCTTCTTTCGGCAATATCCTTAAAAAGCAAGCCCTTGATAGGTTCACTAAGAAGCGAATAATCAGATCTCTGTAAGTTGAAGAAACTTATCCAACGATATAGGCATATTTAGCAGACTATACGCTTTTTCCATGGTAAAACAATAATCCCTGGTACGTTTTAATGCATTAAAGAAAATTTTTGTATAAACGGTTGCCATGGGTTCATTCAATAAGTAAATGCCCATTTTCTGATTATCTTTTTTGCTGTATTCATACACTAATTTTATCATTTTATGCAATTGGTTAAGTTCAAAATCAAACTTAACTTCGCGCAAATCAGATAACATATAATAAACTGAATCGAAATTTTCATCGTCCCGCACTTGTTTGGCAAAATTATAAACGCTGTCGAATGAGTGGAAACCAGCAGCCGCTCGGGCGAATCCAAAATTGTATTCAGGATATATTCGGTACTTGTTTTTCATTGTTCATCATTCTACTATGTGTACTAATGGGGCAACAATAAAACATTCGTTTCTTGGACTATAACGAACTTTTTTGAATTTTGTTCGGATTGAGTTGAAAATTTAAATATGGATTATGTTTTATTTTATTGGCTCAAATTAATTCGCAATTGAATCATTATTGTAATAAGTTATTACCTTTGCCAAACGAAAATGGTTCATTTCAAATTATTGAACAGGGAATCCAGTGATCCCGATAATATTCGGGAAAGTCTGGAGCTGTACCCGCAGCTGTAAGCTTTGATATCGGCAGCAAATATACCACTGTCCTATAAATTAGGATGGGAAGGTTGTTTCCGAAATAAGTGAGCCAGAAGACCTGCCATTTTCAAGTATGCTTTCGGGAATAAAAGGGAGGGCGTAATGCCCGGAATTTTATTTCCTCATGTTTAATTAAAAAACTGGGGAATGAACAGATTAACATTTTTACTTGCACTTTTCTGTGTGGTTTTATCCGCACATTCGCAGGATCTTGGTTTTGAAGTGATTGAGTACAAACCAGCTCCTGGTCAGCACATCAACCTTGAAAATATTGGGACCCCACAAGCAGCTCAAAATATTGTAGCGGAAAAAAGAAATCTGGTTTCGTTGGGTAGTTTTGGTGGCTATTTGGTATTAAAGTTTAAAAAAGCTTGTGAGAACCATCCTAACAATCCTTATGGGGTTGATTTTTCGGTTTTTGGGAATTCATTTGAAGGTTCATCCGAACCCGGTATTGTTTATGTAATGCAGGATGCCAATAATAATGGGTTGCCCGATGATATTTGGTATGAAATAGCCGGATCAGACTACTATAATCCAACAAGCACAAAGAATTATCGTGTTAACTATAAAAACCCGCACGGTAATTTTAACATTCCATGGAATGACAATCAGGGAAATAAAGGGGAAGTGATTGCCAATTCATTCAATACACAGGAATATTATCCAAATCAGGCTTTGTTCACTGATTACCCTCAGGATTCTGTTGCTTTTGAAGGGACAAAATTGCAATCAAGCTATTACGAATCCAGTAATGTTCAAATTGAATTGGAACCACTGGCATTTGGTTATGCCGACAACCTTCCAACAGATTATTACACCGATCACAGTATTCCGGATAATCCATATACTCTTAATGTTATGGAAGGCGGGGGCGGAAATGCAATTGATATATCATGGGCTGTTAATGAAAACGGCAATTATGTGCATCTTGATTACATCAACTTTGTAAAAATAGTATCTGCAAATTTGCAGGATGCCGGTATTATCGGAGAACTTTCAACCGATGTTACATTTATTAGTGACGTGCAGGAAAACGAAAACTTAACTGGAAATCAGTCGGTTGTGGTGATATACAATCATGCACCTGAGGCAATAATCGGAGATTCCGTTTTTATTTTAGGCGCTCATTTCATTGACGGAAAACCCAGTAGCAAAAATCTGAGTTACAAAGTTAATTCTGAAATTGGAGTATTTACCGATGGAAATTTTGTAAAAACATTGGTTGGAGGAAATGTAACAATTAAGGCAGAACTTCAAGAAGATACAGATGAGTTCAATGTTAGTTCTGTGTTTTTCCGAGAACCAACCAGCATTCAATTAAATACTGATTTTAGTGCATTTTATGCTGGCGACACACTTGCACTTAATGCAGTTGTTTTAGACCAAAACGAGGTTGGAATAAAATATTTAAGTATTTCTTATACAATAACTTTAGCATCTTCAACTCAACTATTAAATGAAGGGTATAGCAATTCATTGGTTGCCATAAATCCCGGAACAGATACCTTAGTAATTAGTTGTGTAAAATTTCCGGATGTACAATTAAAAATCCCTGTTGTTGTACAGGAAACGCAAAACCTTGCAGATGTTTACATTTCTATAAAAACAGAACTTGAAAATATATTGCCGTTACAAAAAATCAAAATTCCCGTTTCTGATTTAAACAAATATTTGGAAGAGCCACAGAACGATTACTCGGCATTTGAGCAACCCACCATTGCCCACGCTATTTGCAAAGGTCTAGAAAAAGCTGGCACTGCATTTTCATTGAAAGACGATGATAAAGCAAACGGACAATTGTACCTCTATTCTGTTGAAAAAGAAGAGTTTTACACCTATGGCTGGGGAGGAAAAACAGATCCATCGGCTTTTGCAAAAGCCTGGATTGTAAAGTTAAATGGCAACTCACACATTCGTGGATTTGATAAAACTACCATAAAATCCGGAGATACAATCTTGGTGTATCACGTTTCTAACCTTTTAACGGAATGGGAGTTAACAACACTATTTTCATCTGCTGATACTGTAATTCTTGGAAATACAGCGACAATTGCGGCAAAAAAGGCAACATGTAGCTACCAAAACAATTCAATAACGGAAAACGAGCAAATTCGGATTCAAAACAGGGAAGTTACATTTAAGGGAACCACCATTGACCAATCACTTTTTACCAATGTGGATGGAGAAATAGAATACACATTTAATGAAGCGGGTAGCACATTTATAAGTTCTGGAAATGATGCACTTAACGTATTTGTGGATATCGAAACAGGAACAAATTTGATACCCGAAGAACGTTTGAAGTTATATCCGAACCCTGCAAACGATTTTATTTCCATTCGTGGGGACTCCAATACATTGCAGAAAATAGAAATTTATTCAGCCAGTGGAATCCTTGAAAAAACACTATTAGACCAGAGAATGGGTGAGAAAATTGATATATCTGAGCTTTCTGTAGGTATTTACATGGTGAAAGTTGTAACCAAACATTCATCCCAAAGCTTTAAAATCTTCAAAAATTGAAGCAATTAGCATCCATATTAGTTGCTTTAATCGCATTTAATTGTTTCCAACTGAATGGACAATCTATCAAGGATACGGTGCATATTAAGGAGGTTTCTGTTCTGGCGAAGAAAAAAACGCAGGAATTAGGCATCAACCTTACAAAACCAGACTCCCTTGCGATGAAAAGTACCCAAACTATGGATATTTCCGAGCTGGTTTCAATATATACCCCAATTTTCATAAAGTCTTACGGACAAGGGGCGACGGCAACTGCCAGCTTTCGGGGAACAGGTGCTTCGCACACTCAGGTAGCCTGGAATGGCATGAACCTGAATTCTCCCATGCGCGGAGCAGTCGATTTGTCGCAATTGCCCGTATTTTTTATTGAAGAAGCCACAATTTACCATGGTGGAAGCTCAATGCAGCAGGGCAGTGGTGGACTTGGAGGCTCCATAAGTTTACAGAATAAACCAGATTGGAATTCAAAATTGTTATTTTCCGGATTGGTAGAAAAAGCAAGCTTTCAGACCAATAAATATTTTGTAAATTTTACATATGGCGGCAATTCTTTAATTTCTACCACAAGGGTATTTTACGAAGATTCTGAAAATAATTTTGATTTTTATAATTATGGCGTAATTCCAAATAAACCTGACATTCAAAAAAATGCTGCGTATTGGAAATCAGGAGGGTTACAGGAGTTTTACTTCAGAACAAATTCTGATCAGATTTTTGCACTTAGGTTCTGGCTTCAGGGTGGCGAACGCGAATTGCCCCCATTAATGTCGTACGAAGGTGAAGAACGAGAGGAAACCCAAAGCGACCGTACTCTAAAAGCCCAGTTTTCATGGAAAAACTACAGGAGCCTTTGGAATCCGGAATTTTTCAGCGGATTAAACCATACCAAACTTGATTATTTCAGAAACAGCCCCGATTTCGGTTTTGTAATTGCCGATTCAAGAAGTTCGGAAAATAGCTATTTAAACAAATTCTCCGTTAAACATGCTTATTCTAATGGATTACTTTTATCCATGGCTGCTAATTTAAATTACCATAAAGTCAAAACTCTAAACAGGGTAGATTTATCTGGTTATGAGGAAGATAGGCTAGAAGGAAGCCTTTTGTTTAATTTACATTTGAAAACAAAGAACAACTTTGCAGCCGCTTTTTTAATTCGTCCAGAGTTTTATGATAACAATTTTGTATTTCTTACACCAATGCTTGGAATGGAATGGACTCCCAATAAAGCATCAAAATTCTTGTTTCAAACGAACATTGCACGAAACTTTCATAAACCAAACCTTAACGATTTATACTGGCTTCCGGGCGGTAACCCCGATTTAAAACCAGAAGATGGAGTAACTGGCGACATGTCGGTTTCATTTCATAAAAACAACCAAAACCTTGAACTATCAAGTAAAATTTCAGGGTTCATGTCAAAAATTAATAACTGGATTTTATGGCAGCCAGCCAAGAATGGAGCCTATTATTGGGAAGCAGACAATGTAAAGGAAGTATTTTCGAGGGGCTTGGAATACCAGGGAAACCTGACCGCAGAAGTGGGAGAGGTTTTAGTGAAAATCAATGGAAATTATGCATTTACGCGTTCTTCAAACCTAAATGCAAAAAATTCGGTGGATCAATCCAGGGGAAAGCAACTAATTTATATCCCAAAGCATTCGGGCAACTTCTTTTTTAACCTTGCTGCCAAAGGATATTCTCTTAGGTATGGGATTAATTATACAGGGAAAAGATATACCACATCCAGCAATCAACAAAGTGATTACGAGCAGGTTTTAACATCTTACTGGCTTCATTCTGTATCGCTCGAAAAAGTATTTAGAAAAAACGAAAGTGAGCTTAGCATCAAGGCAAAAATCAATAATTTGCTGGATACAAACTACCAAGGTATTCTTTGGAGGGCAATGCCCGGAAGGAATTATTCACTTACCCTCGCTTTTAAAATAGGATCATGAAACAGACTTGGATATATATTGCTTTTTTATTGGTCCTTGTGTCATGCGAAAAGGAGCCTGTAGAAACAGTATATTTCGATTTTCAGGGAAAGAAAGGCATATTTATTACGTGCGAAGGTAATTTTATGTATGGTAATGCATCCCTTTCATTTTATGATAAAGAAGAGAAAAGGATATATAATCAGGTGTATTTTGCAAGAAACAAAGCACCACTTGGCGACGTTGCCCAATCCATTGTATCATTCAACAATAGCATTTTTGTCACGGTTAACAATTCAGGTAAAATTGTCGCGATCGATCCTGAAACAGCAGCATTCAAAGGCATAATTGATGGACTTACATCTCCACGTTATATGCACTTTTTAAGTGAAAACAAAGCTTACGTGAGCGATTTGTATGCCCGTCAAATTGCAATTGTTGATCCGACCAATTATGTACAAACAGGAAGTATTGATGTGGCAAATGGAAATACGAACTTCCAACTGCATTCGACCGAACAATTTGCCCAGGTTGGGAATTTGGTTTTTGTAACCTGTTGGTCCTACGATCAATACATTCTGGTTATCAACTCTGAAACGGATGCTGTGACCGACTCCATAAAAACCCCTTTACAACCGAAAGATATTGTGGTCGATAAGAACAATAAATTATGGGTAATGTGCGATGGGAGCTACGAGGCGTCTGTTCTTGGGGCAGAACCCTCGACTTTGCTGAGAATTGATCCGATTACTTTGACAATTGAGCAAAAATATACCTTTCCGGCAATAAGTGATTCCCCTTCGCAGCTTGTAATCAATTCGCAAAAAGACCAGCTTTATTTTATTTCAGAAGGTGTTTATAAAATGGAAATTTCAGACAGGTATTTACCTGACAATCCATTAATTGCACCGGGTGAACATCTGTTTTATAGTTTAAAAATTGATCCGGAAAACGATGATATTTATGTAGCTGATGCGATCGATTACACGCAATCAGCCATTATATACAGATATAACAAAAGCCTGGAACTAGTTGATTCCTTTTATGTTGGGATCACTCCAGGCGACTATTTATTTAAAAATTAAACTAATAAGAATAAATGAATGCAAAATGGTTCTCCATCAGGAGTTTAAGGGAATCCAGTGATCCCGATACAAATCGGGAAAGTCTGGAGCTGTACCCGCAGCTGTAAGCCTTGTTAATTTTGATTGCACCAGCTTGTCACTGTCCCGATAAAAGGGGTGGGAAGGCAGCAATTAAAAGAGGTAAGCCAGAAGACCTGCCGTTGCAAAATAGCAATATGTAAAGCTTTCGGGAGTAAAAGCTTGGGTAGTAGTACCTTATTTGTCCCAATGGTTTTGGTATTGTAAAATTTTATGTTCAACTAAAAACAAAAGATTTTACTATGAAAAGATTTTACTTTTTTATTTATTTAAGTGCTTTATGCACAAGTTTGTACGCGCAACCAGCAAGTTTTGAAGACTTGCAATTGCCAGAAGATTCGTATTGGAACGGTTCAGATGGAAGTGGAAGTTTCGTGTGTGGGAACATCACCTTTTACAACGATTATAATGCTGCCTGGGCAAGTTGGAACGGATTTTCATATTCAAACAAAACCGATGTAACAACCCCGGGGTATGCTAATCAATACAGCGCAATTACTGGTTCCGGACATAATTCGGAAAACTATGCTGTAGGTTTTATTTCAGGTACCACCAAAGCAGAATTAACAACTGCATCCACCTTATCAGGTTTTTACCTTACAAATAGTACCTACACCTATTTGTCAATGCTAAAT
This sequence comes from Prolixibacteraceae bacterium, assembly GCA_963678235.1. GTDB lineage: Bacteria > Bacteroidota > Bacteroidia > Bacteroidales > Prolixibacteraceae > JABMQB01. Next base: position 920,249 of record OY782766.1, read on the forward strand.
GGTGATGCTTATTCCAAAAAATTTGGTGGAGAAAAAGGAATTGACCCGGATTATCTAAAACTTACCATTTCCGGAATTTCAGAAACCGGCGAAACTACGGGAACTGTTGATTTCTACCTAGCCGATTTTAGGTTTGATAACTCATTTATGGATTACATTGTAAATGAATGGACTTGGGTAGATCTTTCCACATTGGGAGAAGTTAAAGAATTACGTTTTTCACTTGAATCGAGCGATGTTAGTAGTTGGGGCATGAATACCCCTGCCTATTTCTGCCTGGATGATGTAAATGGGGAAGCCCCCGTTGATCCATTTGCTGGAAAAACCATTGCCACTATCGAAGATATGAACCTTGCCACTGAAAGTTATTACGATGGATCGGATTTGGCTGGCGGATTTACAAGCGGCGGTTTCCAATTCAAGAATAACTACAATGCGGAATGGTTTTCGTGGAGCGGTTTTGCGGCATCCACAAGTACCGACACCGAAACAAAAGGTTGGGCAAACCAGTTCAGTGCAATGGCAGGATCAGGGGCTCAAAACACGCAATCTTATGCCGTAGGTTTCGATTTTGGCGATATGGATGTAGAGTTTGAGGCACAGATTGTTGATGGATTTTATGCTACCAACAATGCCTATACCTATTGGTCGATGAAAGAAGGCGATGCCTATGCTAAGAAATTTGGTGGAGCCGACGGAACCGATCCAGATTGGCTATTGCTCACCATTGAAGGTTTTGATTCCTTGCAAAACTCCACTGGTACAGTTGATTTTTACCTAGCAGATTTCAGGTTCGACGATGATTCAAAAGATTATATTCTTAGATCCTGGAAATATGTGGACTTAAGTTCCCTTGGTGAAGTCTCCAAGTTGCATTTTAGCTTGTCTTCTTCCGACAACGGGGCATGGGGAATGAACACCCCGGCATATTTCTGCCTGGATGAGCTAAACTACAGGGATCAGGCACCAATTGTTGTTAATCCGGTTGCCGACATTGGCTATACTGAAAATCCGATAAGGGTATTCAGTGTTCCGGTTGAACATATTTTTACCGATCCCGATGATGCCGACAGCACTATGGTTTACAGCATCGAAGGTATCGATAACACTGATTTGGTATTGGCAACATTTGTAAAGCTTGGCAAAACTGTGGAAACGCTTGAGCAACATTTGATGGTGAATATTACTGAAGGCCTTACCGGAGAAGCAGTTATTACACTTGGTGCCACTTCCAATGGAAAAACAACCCTTCATTCTTTTAAAATTGTTGTGAGCTTCCCAACAAGCATTGAGTTAGTTGGTGAAGCACTAATTTCCGTGTATCCAAATCCTTTTGCCGATCGGTTAAATATTTCGCTGCCCCAAGGAGAAGGCAACGTAGTTCTTTACGACATGAATGGAAGAATCCATTATGAAGAAAGATTTGGCAACCGGAATACAATGGAAATCAATGATCTGGGATTTTTATCACCTGGAATTTACTTCATCAATGTGGTAACCCAGAATGGAAAAACAACAGAAAAAATTGTTAAAAGATAGATAATCAGAATTTTCAACAGGTAGCAGCTAAAACGATCAAATACTTATGAAGTGTTACCTGTTGATTAATTTTTGTCAATTCCAGAAAAAAGACATTTTTGTATTTTGTTCAATTGATGGAAAATCGTTTCTTTGTAGGCTAATTGATAAGAATGATATAGAATTATGGAAATCGCAAAAAATACAATGGTAACCCTAACGTATGATTTAAGGGTTGATGACGCAAATGGTCAAATGGTTGAACAGGCAACTACCGAAAATCCATTACAGTTTTTATATGGGGTAGGAATGATGCTTCCTAAATTTGAATCCAACCTTTTAGGGGTAAGCCAAGGCGACTCATTTGAAGTGAAGTTGGAGAAAGCAGATGCTTATGGGGAAGTAAACCCGGATGCATTGGTCGATTTACCAAAAAATGTGTTTGAAGTAAATGGCGAAATCGATTACGAATTAATTAAAGTCGGAAATACTGTTCCAATGATGAGCAGCAATGGCCAAAGGCTTAACGGATTGGTACTTGAAGTAAACGACGATGTGGTTAAGATGGATTTTAACCATCCTTTGGCAGGTGAAGATTTATTTTTCAAAGGTTCGGTTGTTGAAGTACGTGAAGCATCAGAAGAAGAAATTGCACAAATACTAAACGGTGGCGGTGGCTGCGGTTGTGGAGATGGTGGCTGTGGTACAGATGACTGTGGCGATGGAAGCTGTGGATCGAACGATGGTTCAGGTGGCGGCTGTGGTTGCGGTTGCTAAAAGCATTGACAATTATTTAAACTTTTATATTGAAACCTCGTAATCTTTTATATTTTTGAAGATGCGGGGTTTTATAATTACTTATGAACACATTCGGAAAACTATTTAGATTAACCTCTTTTGGTGAATCTCACGGAAAAGGAATTGGGGGCATTATTGACGGATGCCCGGCTGGCGTTGAAATAGATATGGAATTCATTCAAAATGAATTAAACAGAAGGCGCCCGGGGCAATCAAAAATTACTACGCAACGGAAAGAACCGGATGCAGTTGAATTTTTATCCGGCATATTTGAAGGCAAAACACAGGGAACGCCAATCGCTTTTGCCATTTGGAACAAAGACCAGCACTCCAATGATTATTCCGATATTAAAGATGTTTTCCGCCCTTCGCATGCCGATTATACTTATACCCAGAAATATGGCTCACGAGATTATAGGGGAGGGGGAAGGTCTTCAGCCCGTGAAACCATTGCCCGTGTGGTTGCCGGAGCAATTGCCAAATTAATCCTGCAACAAAAAGGGATTTCTATCCAGGCATTTGTTTCTTCGGTTGGCGAAATAAAACTGGAAAAATATTATAAAGAATTAGACCTTTCAAAAACCGAAGATACCATTGTTCGTTGCCCCGACCCGGAAACTGCCGAAAAGATGATCGAGCGTATCGAGTTTGCAGGAAGAAGCTATGACACGGTTGGAGGTGTTATTACAGCAGTTGCCACAGGTGTTCCTGTTGGACTTGGAGAGCCTGTATTTGCTAAGCTTCATGCCGATTTAGGACATGCCATGTTAGGCATAAATGCGGTGAAAGGGTTTGAATATGGAAGTGGTTTTGAAGGAACAAAATTAAGTGGATCTGAACATAATGATATTTTCATACGTTCAAATAGTGGAATTAAAACTAAAACAAATAATTCTGGCGGCGTACAGGGTGGAATTTCAAATGGCGAAGATATTTACTTCAAAGTAGCTTTTAAGCCCATTGCAACCCTGCTAAAAGAACAAAATACGGTTGACCGTGATGGAAATGAAATTACGATTAACCCAAAAGGGAGACATGACCCGTGTGTGTTGCCAAGGGCTGTGCCAATTGTTGAAGCAATGGCTGCTTTGGTTTTAGTAGATCATTATTTAATGAGTCAAATTAATAAACTATAGAGATGCCAAGAAAAAAGAGAGATCGGAAAATACTTGTTCCCCCGGTGATTAAAGGAATGTCTGTGTTTGGTGTAAGAGGAAGAAAGGCACAAGAGATATCTTTAAAGATAGAAGAGTATGAGGCTATAAGGCTTCTTGATTATAGAGGCATGACGCAGGAAGAAGCGGCAGTACATATGGAGGTTAGCAGGCCAACACTTACACGCATTTACGAAGATGCGCGTAAAAAAGTAGCTCAGGCTTTTGTTGAAGGACGTGATATTCTTTTCAGGGGTGGAAATTTCTTTTTTACCGACGATTGGTACAAATGTACTTCGTGCAATTCAAGTTTTAGTTTTTATGAAGACTCGAAAGTTTGCTGTCCGCTGTGTACTTCAGAGGACCTGCTTTCACTAAATGAATATTACAAAGATTAAGCTATAATTGGAAGATATTTGAGAAAGCCTGTGGAAGAAATTTCATTGGCTTTTTTGTTGAAATCCCTTTGGATAAAAAGGGCATTTACCATTGGTGAATGCCCTTTTTCCGTTTGAATGCGTGTGTTTTTTATTTCTTATTCGGCAACAACTTCAAATTCAAAATCAATAATTACTTCTTTGTGAAGTTTGATTTTTGCAGTAAATGTACCAACTTCTTTTACTGAATCTTCAGGAAGGGTGATTTGTTTCCTGTCAATTTCAAATCCTTTTTTATTAATTGCTTCAGCTAGCATAATTGTGTTAACCGAACCAAATATTTTACCTGAAGAACTGGTTTTAGCACCAATTTTAACTTTCTTATTTTCCAGTTTTGCAACAATTGCCAAAGCTTCATCTTTAAGCTTAGCTTCTTTATGCGCTTGTTGTTTCTTATTTTCAGCAATTACTTTTTTAGCCGATTCGGTAGCAGTAATAGCCATTTTTTGAGGAATAAGAAAATTTCGGGCATAGCCTTCCTTGACAGTTACTATATCGTCTTTGCTGCCAAGTCTATCAACGTCTTGTAATAATATAATTTCCATTTCAAATCCTCCTTTATTTCATCATGTCAGTTACAAATGGTAGTAAAGCCAAGTTACGGGCACGTTTAATTGCCTTTGAAACTTTACGTTGGTATTTTAAAGAAGTACCTGTTAGTCGCCTTGGTAAAATTTTACCTTGTTCGTTCAGGAATTTCTTCAAAAATTCAGGATCTTTATAATCCACATACTTGATACCATTCTTTTTGAAACGGCAATATTTTTTCTTTTTAATCTCCACGGTTGGAGGAGTCAAATACCTAATTTCACTTTGATTTTGTGCCATCTGTTATTCCTCCTTCTTTTGTGTTTTTTGACTTAAAATATTTCTTCTTTTCGCACTATAAGCAGCGGCATGTTTGTCCAGTTTTACGGTCATAAAACGGATAATGCGCTCGTCACGGCGAAATTCAATCTCCAGCTTTTGCATTAAACTTGGTTCACCTTTGAACTCGAATAAATGATAAAAGCCAGTCGATTTTTTTTGGATGGGATATGCCAGTTTTTTCATCCCCCAGTTTTCTTCATGGAATAAATCACCACCGTTTGAGGTAATGATTTCCTTGAATTTTTGTACCGCTTCCTTTACCTGTGGCTCAGATAAAACGGGAGTAGCAATGAAAACGGTTTCATACTGATTCAACATAAATTTTAATTTTAATTAAACAAAATGCCCTTTTTAGGACGCGCAAAAATAGAAATAAAATGTTATTTATCAAACATTTGCAGGGTGTTTTTATTTCAAGGAAAAGAATATCGAAGTTTTTTTAGCGTGGTTTTATCAATATGTCAGATAATGAGGTGCTTATGATCAGTAACAGATATCAGTACTATCTTCATCAATATATTTTTCGAAACCTAATTAAGAATTAAATTGCCAGCCTAATCCCTGTGAATTGATATCCAAGATTTGGTGGAAAGAAATTTCGGTATGTTTTGCGTGAATGCAATGGAGGTGTTATGACCGATGCCCCCCTTAAAACTTTTTGATTGACCATAAATTTTCCATTGTACTCGCCAACTGCACCTCTTGCTTTTTTATAACCGGGGTAAGGAAGATAAGCACTCTCTGTCCATTCCCAACGATTGCCCCATTTAAATTGATCACTTGCGGCTTCCCATTCAAATTCGGTTGGCAGCCGTTTGCCGTGCCATTGAGCAAAAGCATAGGCTTCATAGTAATTTATATGGGTAACCGGATGGTTATAATTTATTTTTCGTAATCCTGCCAGCGTGTATTGATACCATTCATTCTTTATTTTTTTCCAATACATTGGTTTGGAAATATTATTTTCGGTGAGCCACTGCCAGGCTTCCGAGTGCCATAGGTTGACATTTCTGTAGCCACCGTCTTCAATAAACTCCAAATACTCAGCATTTGAAACCAACGATTCGCGTATTTGAAAAGGATGAATAAAAACCAGATGGGCTTCTTTCTCGTTATCAAAATGAAAACCATCGCCTTCATAACCAATCGTATAAATTCCTTCATCGATAGATAAATAAGTTTTTTCTTCGATTGAAATATCCTCACAAAATGCTTTTTCCGAATAGGTTGGATACAAGGGATTAACCGAAAAGTTATATTTCAGATCGGTAAGCAATAATTCCTGGTGCTGTTGTTCATGGTTTAATCCTAAAAGAACAAGGTCATGAATTTGGGCAGTAACGGGCTTTTCCAAAAACAAAACCATATGCCTGTCAACATATTCCCGATAATTTAAAACTTTATTAACTGTTGGGCGGCTAAGTGTTCCACGGTTTGGACGCTTTACCCGTTCGCCAACATTTTCATAATAACTGTTGAAAATAAAGCTGTATTTGTGATGGAATGGTTTGTATCCGGATTGGTATTTCTGGAGGATAAATTGTTCGAAGAACCAGGTTGTATGCCCTAAATTCCATTTCGGAGGACTTGCAAATTCTGCTGCTTGGGTAATATAGTCTTCGGTTTCCAGTGGTTTGCATAACCCCACCGAGTGTTGTCTTATATTCAGGTATTTATTTTTTAAGTCCATAACAGATCAAATCTTTAAAAAACTAACAATCATCAGCCAAAAATGATTTCAGTATGTATAAAAAAAGCTGTTGAAACAACAGCTTTAAATTCAAAATATCTTTACAAAGGAATATTCCCATGCTTTTTCGGAGGATTTGATTTTCGCTTGTTGTGCGTCATCTCAAGTGCAGTTATTATTTTGCTCCTTGTGTCTTTCGGACTTATTATTTCATCGATATAACCCAAAGATGCTGCTTTGTACGGATTAGCAAACTTTTCCCTGTATTCTTCAACAGCGGCTGCTTTTTCATCCTCGTTAAGTTTGTTCCTGTGAATAATGTTTATGGCACCATCGGGACCCATTACGGCAATTTCAGCTGTAGGGTAAGCATAATTAATATCTGCGCCTATATGTTTGCTTGACATTACATCGTAGGCCCCGCCATAAGCTTTTCGGGTAATAATGGTTATTTTGGGAACAGTGGCTTCAGCGAAAGCGTACAATAATTTTGCACCATGTTTAATAATCCCACCAAATTCCTGACCGGTACCGGGCAAGAATCCTGGAACATCGACAAAAGTGATTAGTGGCAGGTTAAATGCATCACAAAACCTTACAAACCGTGCTGCTTTATGTGATGAATTAATATCAAGGACACCCGCAAGATGCGATGGTTGGTTGGCAACGATTCCGACCGGCTTTCCTCCAAATCGTGCAAATCCGACAACAATATTTTGAGCATAATGTGGTTGAACCTCCAGGAAGTGTTTATTATCAATCACTTTTTCAATAATATCCATCATGTTGTAGGGCTTATTCGGGTCTGCCGGAACAATATCATTTAGGCTTGCATCACTTCTTTCCGAAGGATCAGTACAGGCTTTAACAGGTGGATCCTCTAAATTATTAGATGGGATAAAACTAACCAGCTCGCGCACCATCATCAATGTTTGGGCTTCATCGCTCCCTGTAAAATGGGCAACACCACTTTTCGACGAATGTGTTTTAGCACCTCCAAGATCCTCTTTGCTAACATCTTCGTGGGTCACAGTTTTTATGACTTCGGGACCGGTAACAAACATATGGCTGGTTTCATTCACCATAAAAATAAAATCGGTGAGAGCAGGAGAGTACACAGCCCCTCCGGCACAGGGTCCAAGTATTGCTGATATTTGTGGGACTACCCCCGATGAAATAACATTGTTATAGAAAATATCGGCATAACCTGCGAGGCTTTCAACACCTTCCTGTATCCGTGCACCACCCGAATCGTTTAAGCCAATAACCGGGGCACCCATTTTTAGGGCAAGGTTTTGAATTTTGACTATTTTATCGGCATTTGCCCGGCTCAAACTTCCCCCAAAAACAGTGAAGTCCTGCGCAAAAACATAAACCAATCTACCATTAATTTTACCGTAACCTGCAACTAAACCATCACCAAGGATTTTGTTTTTTTCCATTCCAAAGTCATAACTCCGGTGGGTTACAAGTTTGTCGATTTCATTAAAACTTCCAGGGTCCAGTAATAATTCTATGCGTTCACGTGCCGTGTTCTTACCAACCGAATGTTGTTTCTCAATTCTGGCAATACCACCGCCCTGTTCTGCTTCTTTATTGAAGTCCGAAAGTTTTTTGTATTTATCAGTTAGATCCATATATACTCGTTTATTCGATTTCGATTAATATTTGGTTGGCATCTATTACATCGCCTTCACCTACATAAATTGCTTTTATCATACCATCCTTTTGCGATTTATATTCGCTTTCCATCTTCATTGCCGAAATAGTCAGCACGGTATCTCCTTGCTTAACAATATCCCCTTCCGATACCAAAACTTTAACCACTTTCCCGGGCATTGGTGACGATATGGTGTTTTCGCTATGAACCATGCTTCCATTTCCCCTGTTCAGCAAATATCTTGATTCTGCATCAATAACCTCCAAATCGTAGGTGTTATATAAAGTATGTGCTGTGTATAATTTTGGATGTTCGCCCGGTACCAGTTCGATATTATGCGAATGCCCATTTTCTATAATTGAAAATGTTCCATCAACCGTATGCATTAAATCAATATTATAGATCTTATCATCTACTTTTATTTCGAGTAGGTTATCTTTCTGGGATACAATTTTCACTTTTGCAATCCTATCCCTGATTTTTATTTCAACTGACATGCTTTACTCTTTTAAAAATGATTTAAATAGGTAATTTTTTTCCATCTGCTTTGTGCAGGACCAAATTCCTTAGAATCGTAGAACCTTCCTAATTTTTCCACAAAATCAATATAAGCCGAAATCACGACCATATCTTCAATATTTCCGTCGCTTTCTTTCTTTTTTACCAACTCATCTATGTTCTTTTCAATAAAATGGGTATCGTAATTCCCATCCACAAAATCTTTTGATTTCATGATGCGTTCAAGGAAAAGCAAGGATGTTTTTACCCCGGTTATTTTATATTCGAAAAGGGCCCTTTTCATCCTACTAATTGCTTCACCCCTGGTTTTTCCCCAAACAATCAGTTTTGAAATCATCGGATCATAATAAATAGGGATTTCGTAGCCTTCATAAACATAACCATCGGTACGTACGCCTAAACCAAGTGGTTGGGAAATTTTATAGATTTTTCCTGGGGATGGCATGAAGTTGTTATCTGAATCTTCTGCATAAACCCTGCATTCAATGGAATGTCCTTTTTGCGATAGTCTATCCTGTGTTAAGGCTAGCTTTTCGCCGTTTGCAACAAGAATTTGTTGTTTTACTAAATCAATACCGGTAACCCGTTCAGTAATTGGATGCTCCACTTGAAGCCTGGTGTTCATCTCAAGAAAATAGAAATTGTGGTCATCATCCACCAGGAATTCAATGGTTCCTGCACCGGTATAATTAACGGCTAAAGCAGCATCCACTGCGCATTTGCCCATTTTTTCCCTTAATTCCTTGGTCATTAATGGCGATGGCGTTTCTTCCACCATCTTTTGATGCCTTCGTTGGATGGAGCATTCGCGTTCAAACAAATGAACAGCATTTCCATGTTGGTCGGCAAGTACTTGGAATTCAATATGGTGTGGAGAAGCAATGTATTTCTCGATATAAATTGCATCGTCGTTAAATGCAGCCATAGCTTCTGATTTTGCTGCCCGTATCCCGGAAATAATATCTTCTTTTTTATGTACCAGCCGCATTCCTTTTCCGCCGCCACCAGCCGATGCTTTTATCATAACCGGAAGACCAATCTCCTCAATCGATTCCAAAGCTTCCTCTTCATTTGTGATGCTACTTTTTGTTCCCGGTACTACCGGGATTCCTGCAGCAGTCATCGCATCCCTTGCCTGGATTTTATCCCCCATCTGGTCAATAACTTCAGGTGAAGGACCTATAAAAACAATTCCCTCGTCGGCACATCTTTTGGCAAACCTTGAATTTTCCGATAAAAAACCATATCCGGGGTGAATTGCATCGGATTTACTGATTTTGGCAACTTCAATGATCTTGTCAATGTTTAAGTAACTTTCTGAGGATGGGGATTTACCTACGTAGTAGGCTTCGTGGGCATATCTGACATGGAGTGAGGTTCGGTCGGCATCTGAATAAACAGCTACCGTTTCAATGCCCATTTCGCGGCAAGTTCTCATTATTCTTATGGCAATTTCGCCTCGGTTAGCCACAAGAATTTTCTCAATTCTTTTCATATTCTAAGGTTAAAATACTGAAAATTAATTTCTGTTTTCTTAAACCAAGATTATAAACTACTAACTTCTAAAATTGTTTAAATTAAATAATTTCGAAGAAACATTATGATTAATTTTTATTTTTTTAAAAAGAGATTAATTTTGATGCCGCTAAATAACTATGAATGAAAAGACTTTTTTTTACCTCCAAAGTGCTGTTAATTTGCACGTTACTAAGTGTGCAGTTAAAGGCACAAGACTTTAAATATGAGCTTTCTGAAGATTCATTAGTAAACTTCCATGCCAGCCAAAAAAGAATTTACAAAGCAACCAGGCTATCAACCCGTCCGAAAATTGATGGAAAGCTAAACGATTCTTGTTGGGAAAATGGCGAATGGTCTGGAGGTTTTAGGCAGCAACAACCCAATCAGGCACACGAACCATCGCAAAAAACCGAAATTAATATTCAATACGACTTTAATAATTTATATGTTGCACTAAGGTGTTACGATGATGAACCGGAAAAAATTAACCCAATATTGGGAAGAAGGGATAACCTCAGTGGGGATGTTGCTGGAATTGCCCTTGATTCATATAACGATAAACTTAGTGCCTTTGAGTTCAATGTGACAGCCGCTGGTCAAAAAGTAGATTTGGTCCATTTGGGGGCTTATTTGTGGGATTTTAACTGGGATGCTGTTTGGGAAGGAAAAGCGCATGTTGGTGATTCTATGTGGACTGCAGAAATGAGGATTCCGTTTAGCCAGCTTCGATTTGCCGATAAGGAAAACCATATTTGGGGAATGCACATTTGGCGTTGGATAGATCGTTTAGATGAAGAGGACCAGTGGAAATTGATTCCGATTGATGCGCCTGCAATGGTATATATTTTTGGAGAATTGCATGGAATCAAGAATATAAATACGAAAAGGAAAATGGAGCTATTGCCCTATACAAAAGCAAAGTATATTCCTGATGCAGATAATAACTTTAAGCTTGGTTTTGGGATAGATGGGAAACTTGGCGTCTCTTCTGATTTTACACTTGATTATACCATAAATCCTGATTTTGGGCAGGTTGAGGCTGATCCTTCAGAGTTGAACCTTACGGAATACGAAACTTTTTACGATGAAAAACGGCCTTTCTTTCTTGAAGGGAATAGCATTTTGGATTATTCTACCGGAGATGATTTGTTGTTTTATTCCAGAAGGATAGGACATTCTCCCAGCCTAATTCCTGCATTGGAAGATGGCGAAACCATTGAAATGCCCGAGAATACATCCATTTTAAATGCCTTAAAGTTAACAGGTAAAAGCAAGAACGGATTATCGTTGGGTATCATAAATAGTATGACCTTACGTGAAGAGGCGGTCATATCATCAGGAAACTCAGAAAGAAAAGAAATTGTGGAACCGTTTACAAATTATTTTATCGCGCGGGTAAAAAAAGATATAAATAGGGGAAATACGGTTATTGGCGGTATGCTGACCTCAGCTTTACGGTCGAAAAATGATTTGGAATCTGATTTTTTACCAAATTCTTCAACGGTTGCAGGATTCGACTTTCAACATAATTGGAAAAACCGAAAATACTACATCGATTTAAAAAGCTTTTATTCAGAAGTGTCAGGAGATGAATCCGTTATTTCGGGGCTTCAAAGGTCTTCAAGGCACTATTTTCACAGGGCAGATGCCGATCATTTGGAATACGATCCGACAAAAACAAGTTTGAAAGGTTGGGGTGGTGAACTTTCAGGTGGAAAAAGAAGCGGCAAATTCAGGGCAATTGGTACTGTAAACTGGAGATCGCCCGGTGTCGACCTGAATGACCTTGGGTACTTAAGGCAGGCTGACATAGTTACCCAAAATATAAATTTGCGTTACCAGGTTAATAAACCCATCGGTATTTTCAGAAGTTATTATTTCTTTTTGAACCAGGAGCGTGATTGGAGCTATGGAATGGAAAATACGTACAATGAAATTCGCCTTCATGGTTCTGCAAAATTTAATAACCTTTGGCGTATTCATGCCGATTTCGAGACAAACTTTAATATGTTCGACACGCGCGAACTACGAGGTGGCCCTTCGCTCAGAAAAGATAATATGAACAGTGGGGAAGTTAGTATTCAAAGCAATAGCGCCAGCACTTTATATACAGCATTTCGCTACGGATGGGATTGGAGCCCGGATAAGATCAGTAAGTCGGATAATTATTCGCTTTATTTCAGGTGGAGGATTAATAACCAAATAACGCTTACTTCCACTACTGTATATGATAATTCAATGGATAACAGCCAATATGTTGGGCAGGCAAGTTATAATAGTGAAAAAAGGTATATGGTTGGATTATTAGACCGCCAAACTTTGTATACCACTTTGCGTTTGGAATATTTTGTAACTCCTGAATTGTCGCTTCAATATTATGGTAGCCCATATGCTTCAACTGGTAAATATCCAAATGTAAGGAAGGTCGTTGCGGCGCATGCGAGCACACCGGAGAATAGGTTTGTCAATTTAGCCATTGTTGATAAGAATGAAAGCAAATGGATGCTGGACGAGACTGGAGATAACATTTCAGATTATACGATTTATAACCCGGATTTTGATTTTAATGAATTCCGTTCAAATTTTGTAGCCCGTTGGGAATTTCGCCCGGGATCAACCTTGTATTTTGTTTGGACAAATACACGTTCTGATTATAAATATGTTTATAACGACGATATTTTGGATAGTTTTCAGGGTATTTTTAAAGTAAAATCGCAAAATGCTTTTATGATTAAATTCAACTATTGGTTTTCTTTATAAAAAGCTTTCTACCTTTGTCCCCCATGAAATTTTCGGAATATTTACCATTTTATAAAAGGAACCTATGGCTTGCCTTTCCTGTGGTATTATCACAAATCGGACAAGTTTCCGTTCATTTTATGGATAATGTGATGGTTGGCCATGTTGGTACCATTGATTTGGCTGGGGCTTCCTTTGCAAATAGTATTTTCATGGTCGGTATGTATTTTGGGATGGGTATTACCTTTGGTTTCACACCTCTAACCGGACAATCCTATTCTCAGGGGAATATGCAGAAAACTTCGGCATTATTAAAAAACGGCATTTTTACCCATTTGATTGGTGGTTTAGTATTGGTTTTGGTCATGTTGTCAATATATTTTCTGCTTCCACAAATGGGACAATCACCTGAAGTGTTGGAAGTGGCAAAACCCTACTATTTATGGTTGTGTGCATCTTATCTGCCTTTTATGATGTTTTTTTCATTAAAACAGTTTTTTGAAGGGATCGGAAATACGAAAGTTGCCATGACCATTACTTTGATTGCCAATTTTGTGAATATTGCAATTAATTACGTTTTAATATTCGGGAAATTTGGTTTCCCTGAACTCGGATTAGTTGGTGCCGGAATTGGTACTTTCATATCCAGGCTTTCAATGCCACTTTTATTTGCTGCATATATCTATTTAAAAACAAAATACCATTCTTTCTTTAAAGCTGCAGTGAAGCAATTGCTGAATAAAGAAGAAATTATGAACTTATTGAAAGTGGGTATTCCAATTGGAGTTCAAATTGTGGTTGAGGTCGCTGTATTTGCCCTGGGTGCCATCATGATGGGGTGGATTAATGAAACAACCCTTGCAGCACATCAAATAGCCTTAGGGCTGGCATCGTTAACCTATATGATTTCGCTTGGGGTTTCTTCGGCCACAACCATACGTGTGAGCCACCAATTAGGGCAGAACGACTATTATTCGCTTAAAAAAGCAGCGTTTGCATCTACACATCTGGTCTTATTTTTCATGTCAATAATGGCTTTGGTTTTTATTTTATTTAGGGATTTATTGCCCTATATTTTTACAAGCGATAAAGAAGTAATTGGCATAGCATCAGGATTGCTTATAATAGCAGCCTTCTTTCAGGTATTCGATGGATTGCAGGTTGTGATGCTTGGTGCTTTACGCGGAATGGCAGATGTTAAGTTACCCATGGTTTACGCGTTTGTTTCTTACCTGGTTGTTGGTATCCCTGTGAGTTATGTGTGCGCATTTGTTATTGGTTTAGGAGGGCAGGGGATCTGGATTGGATTTCTTTTTGGGCTTGCGTTTGCAGGAATTTTATTTTATTCAAGGTTTCGTAAAATACTTCGAAAAACGGCACAAAAAAACGGGTTATCCTCCTAGATAACCCGATTATCATAGCTTAGTTTAGTTAGATCAGAAAACGATATTGGTCTATGAGAAAAGGTAGAAAATATGTTTTCTGTCTGGCCTTTTTTTCTTAGGCCTTGCTAATATAGTATAAATATGTATTCGGCGGCTTAATTTTTTAAAAATAATTTAATGTTAATTAACTTTTGAAAAGCAGTTTTGGTGTAATAGGTTGATATGCAGAGGGTAGTGTAAAAATGATTTTTGACATAAAAAATAAATACATAAAAATTTGTGTATTTATTAATATTTAAATAAATATTTAGTTAAATAGAAATTGAGATTTTAGTAATTTTTTGTGATTTTTAATCTTAAAATAAGAACCTAACTAATATCATGTGTTATAACATTATTAATCATTATAAGCAAAGTTATATTCATAATTTTGATGAGAAAATAACAGATTTACAGTTAATGTTTTGATTATAAATAAAATAGAAAATGAAAATAGTAATTCTTGACGGATATACATTAAATTCGGGTGATTTGAGTTGGGATAAATTTTCTGCCCTTGGCGATTGTACGGTATATGCCAGGACTTCTTCAGAGGAGTTATATGATAGGGCAGTCGGGGCGGATGTCTTAATCACCAATAAAGTTGTATTAAGTGCTTCCTTAATGAAAAAATTACCTGCCCTAAAATACATTGGGGTACTGGCAACAGGATATAATGTGGTAGATATAAACGCAGCCAAAAAACAGGGAATTGTCGTAACCAATATTCCGGCTTACAGCACCGATTCGGTGGCTCAAATGGTCTTTGCTTTTATTCTAAATTTTACTCAACAGGTAATGCTTCACACCAACGATGTTAAAAGTGGAAAATGGACAAATTGTGAAGACTTTAGTTTCACATCTTCTCCCCAAATTGAAATTGCCGGCAAGACTCTTGGAATAGTTGGATTTGGAAAAATAGGGCAAAAAGTAGCAGGCATTGGAAAGGCTTTTGGTATGAACATTATTTTTTATGCACCAAGTAAAAAACAGGGATTTAAGAAATTTGCACAGCAGGTTACATTATCCGAAGTTTTTAAGCAGAGCGATTATGTGAGTATTAATTGCCCATTAACCCCTGAAAATGAAGGATTTGTTAACCGTGATTTGTTGGGGGTGATGAAGCCAGGTGCTTTTTTAGTAAATACAGGTCGTGGTCCTTTAATCAATGAGGCTGATCTGGCTGATTCTTTAAACTCAAAAAAAATTGCAGGTGCCGGACTTGACGTGCTTTCAACCGAGCCACCAAAAGCCGACAATCCACTATTAAAAGCAAAGAATTGCTACATCACCCCGCACATTGCCTGGGCAACCTTTGAGGCACGTACAAGGCTTATGAACATTGCTGTCCAAAACTTAAAATCATTTATAGAAGGGGCACCACAGAATATGGTAGGTTAAAGCAGCTTTTGGTTTAGGATATTGTTGAACGGAACTTTGTAGGTATTGCTTACAGGAATCACCTTGTCTTTAATCCTGATGGAATTATTTTCGATATATTCAATTTTATCAATTGCAACAATATAGGACTTGTGAACCCGTGCAAATTTTAGAGGATTTAAGATTTCCTGAATCTTTTTAAAGTTTTGAAGCGTCATGATTTTGGCATCTTCTGTTCTTATCAATAAATAATCCCTCATTCCTTCGATATACAGAATCTTGTCAAAATATACTTTAACTGTTTTATTTCCTGACTTAATAAATGCATAGTCTAATTTTGATTCTGTTGTATGGGCAACTTTTTCTTCTTTTGCACGTGAAGCAATATCCTTGATATGCCTCGCATAAACTTTTTCAACAGCTTTTACAAAACGGTCAAAAGGAATTGGTTTTAAGAGATAATCAATTACATCAAGTTCGTATGCTTTTATGGCATATTGGTCATAAGCAGTTGTTAGAATAATGTGAGGCGGGTTTTTAAGTGATTCCAATAATTGAATACCCGTAAATTCATCCATCTGGATATCCAGAAAAATCAGGTCAACTTTATTTTCGCGCAGAAAACCCAGAGTTGACAGGGCATTGTCGAAAGTTCCCAAAAGGTTCAGATAGTCGATTTTATCAGCATATCGTTGGATTTTTTTTAATGCTAATATTTCGTCATCAACCGCGATACAATTTAATTTCATAATACAGGAACTTTTATATATGCTGTGAAAACCTCATTTTCAATTGTATGTGTAAATATAAAACTTTCCGGGTAAAGTAGTTTTAGCCTTTTTTCAACATTTTTTAAACCAGTGCCTGATCTTTTTTCGGTTAGTTCGTTGCTTCTTTGCTTGACAAAGTTTGTGGTTTGGAGTTCAATATAGTTGTCCGAGATGTCAAAATTAACCTGAATTCCCGGCGACTTCGATTGTTTATTGGAATGTTTAATTGCATTTTCAATAATTGGTATAAACAATAATGGAGGTACCATTTTTCCTTGTTTATTGCCCGATATTTTAAACTGGAGAAAATTTTCGTCTTTAAAACTAAGTTTGGCAAGTTCAAGATAATCCATTATATATTCGATTTCTTTATCAAACATTGCCTTTTCTTCCGTTGACTCGGAAAGCATATACCGCATAATCCTTGATAATAAGAAAATTGCATTGGACGCTTTGTCCTTGTCTTCATAAATTAATGAATCAATATTGTTTAAGGTATTGAATAAAAAATGAGGATTAACCTGCGACCTTAAAATCCCTAATTCGGACTGGACGCTTCGTTTTTCAAGCTCCGATTTACCCAGCGATATCTTGTGCGAATGCCTTAATAACTTAAGGGCAAGGGCAACACCAACAATCATAAAGTTCGAATACATGGAATAAAACAGATCGATCCTTAAAGGCCTGGGGTAGATTTTAAGTCCAATGGCAGGGTGTATATTGTATTTTATAAAAATTCCTATGGCAATATTTAAGGCCATAGTTGCAACCAACCCAAGTATAAACTGGACATTTTTTCTGGCAAAGAGGTATTTAGGCGCGAAATAACCAATAATAATATAGGTAGTTATTATATCAAACGGAATATAAGTAAGGTTTGTAAGTATTGAAAACCAAACATCTTTTGCACTAAATGATGGAATTACGGTGTAAAAAGAAAATATGAGTATCCAGAAAAGGATATGGTTGAGAATCCGGTATTTAAATATATTCATCTTGCCAACAATAACATAAACAACAATAGTACAAGAAATTTTAGATAGAATAAATGATATTCTATGAGTTATTTTAAATTTTATGCATAAACAATTTGCAGAGCAGAAATTATATTTTGTCGATTATAAGTGTTGTTTGTATTAATCGTGGTTATAACCCGACATTTGTTTGCTCCTTTTCCGAACGTGCAATTATTACGGCTCCACAACTGTCACTCCATACGTTGATCGAAGTCCGGGTCATATCCAAAATCCGGTCGACGGCAATTATTAAACCAACACCCTCTAACGGAAGGTTTACTGCAGTTAATATTACCGTAATCATAACCAGCCCCGCCATTGGGATTCCTGCTGCCCCTATTGATGCCAGTAATGCAGTAAGAACCACCAGCGCCTGCTGCCCAATCGATAAGTCTATTCCATAAACCTGGGCAATAAACATGGCTGCGACACATTCGTAAAGCGCGGTGCCATCCATATTAATAGTTGCCCCGAGCGGCAGTGTAAAACTTGTCACTTTATTTGAAACGCCACTTTTATGCTCAACAGCTTCCATGGTCAATGGTAATGTAGCACTCGAAGAAGATGTTGAAAATGCCGTTAATAAAGGAGTTGCCATATTTTTAAAATGCTGTACAGGTTTTGCTTTTCCAATAAACCTGGTTAGCAATGGTAATGTGATTACAGCATGTATCATTAAAGCAATAAAAACAGTCAACATATAAATTAGCATGCTTCCGGCAATATTCGAAAGCTGATCAGAGTTTTTTGCAACTTCTTTGGCAACAATTCCAAAGATCCCCAGTGGAGTGAATTTAATGATGAACAAAGTTATTTTCATCATAACATCGAATACAGCTTCGAAAAAGGTGGTCAGGCTTTCTTTATACTTATCAGTGGTTTGCGTGATAAAAACCCCAAAAATAATGGCAAAAAATATCACCGGTAAAATATTTCCATTTGCCATCGAGCTAAATACATTTTCAGGTACAATGCGTGTAAAAATATCTTTTACCGAACTGGCTTTGTCCGATAATCCCTCAATTTCTTCCACAAAACCCAATTCAACGCCTACCCCTGGTTTTATAATGTTTACCAGTAGTAATCCGGTCACAATTGCAAGGGTACTGGTGCTCAAATAATAAATGAGCGTTTTGCCACCAAGCCTGCCAAGGTTTTTCCCGCTCCTCATGCTTGTGACACCTGAAATTATGGAACTCAAAATTAAAGGGATGATTACCATTTTAAGCGCGCGAAGAAAAATATCGCCCATCCAGCCAACATAGGCAATGCCTGTGGGGACATAATACCCAAATAGTACGGCTAAGACCAATGAAATCAGGATTTGCCAATGCAGTTTTAGTTTTAAGATATTCACAATGTCCGATTTGATAGATTATGCTTGCACGAATATATCTTTTTTTAGGCTGACTTCAAATTGAAAGGTATTTGCTTTTTTAGAAATGTGCAGCAGATAAATGGTATGCGATTAATCGTTAGACTTGAATTTGAGTTTTAGAATAACTTCAGAATCAATAGGTTTTCCATTATTTAGCTCAGGTGACCAACCTGGCCCTTCCGAAATAATTACTTTTGCTTTATTTAAAAGAATAGAATCCGGATTATTGAGCGGGACAATGTCTGTAAGAGTGCCATTTTGATCAATGAATAGTTTCACCCTGACAACGTTTTTTTGCTTTTTATACAAATCATCAACCAAACAATTTTCTTTCAAGTATTTGTGGTAATTTTTGTAGCCTCCCAAAGGTATTGGAGGTGTACTGTTTTCTGATACCATTATGGTGCTTCCTGTTAAATCTCTTTTTCTTTGTTCTCCATATCCAATCACAACAACTTCACTAAGCCCCAATTCTGATTCTTCCAATTGAATTACATTTTCTGCCCCTTCATTATATTCAAATTCTTTGTTCTCCATGCCAATGAACGAGGCCACAAACGTATCTACGTTTTCATCAGGAACCTGTAATTCAAAGTTTCCGTTCAAGTCGGTTATCGTACCAATATTAGTTCCTTTTGCTACTATGTTTACTCCTGGTATAGCTTCATTAAGATTTTTAGAAACCACAGTTCCCCTAATTCGAAATGGTGGGGTTGAGTCGGAACTGCTAGAGACTGATACATTTTGAGTAATTCCTTTGAGCGTGCCGGTTTTCATTAATAATTTGGGCTCCAATTCCTCTGTCTCATCCGCTATTTGCATTAGAATTTCCTCTGAGCGAGGTTCTTTAACAATATCCATCGGCTGTGTAGTTGCTTCATTTACAGCTATTTCATTTTTAGCTGCCGGTTTGGTTTTAATTTCTGAATATTCTGTCTCTTCAGGTTTTCTTAGAGCTGGTGCCGGTTTTGCACTTACATTTACCGATTTGGAAACGCTTATATTTTGGGATTTTTCTTTCGATTCAGTGTTAATATTTTTCCGGATGTCATCTTGCTTTTGTTCAAAAGTTGCTTGTTTCTCAGGCAAAACTTCTTCTTTCTTATTTTCCTGAGGGGCAACTTTTTCTTTTTCCCTGTTTTCAACCATTTGTTTTTGAACCTCGTGGGTATCAATCCTGTAAAAAATGATGCCGGAAGCTATTAAAATCAATGCAACCGCTGCAACCCGAATCCAAAGCATCTTGTTCCTTTTCTTTTGATGGATTCTTTCGTTTAATTCATTCAGGTCATTCATAATTATAGAATGATCGTGCCCGGAAAAGCCTTCCATCGCTTCCGACTCAAAAGTGTTTTTTTGCAGGTAACGTTCAAATGCATTTCGCTCCGAATTACTCATTTGATTGTTCAAATACCTTTGAAAATCTTTTTCTAGATGATATGTCGGTTTGTTGCTCATTTTTGTTTATCCAAACAAATTTTCAAGTTTCGTTTGCCATTCTGGATATAGCTTTTTACTTTTTTTTCTTCAATTTTTAAATATTCTGCAATTTCGTTATAACACTTATTCTTAAAATAAAACAATTGGATGCACGACTTTTGTTCTTCCTTTAATTTTTCAATACAATTTAATAAAGCTTGCTCTAAATCTGGCACACCTTTATCAATAGGATGTATTTCTTCTTCATTTTCCATAAAAATAGAATGGCTTTCTTCCAACTCTGCTTTAAACTTTTGCTTGCTTTTTCGCAATTGCATCAAACAAAAGTTTTTCGTGAGAACAAAAAGCCAGGCTTTAAAATTTTTTATATCATGTTTTTCGATTTCAATGAGTATCTTTTCAAATATTTGAATGACAGCGTCTTTTGCATCTTCCCTGTTTGCCAGGTATTTTAAACATACCCCATAAACCAGTTCCATATATCTACCATATAATTCGCCCATAATATCCATGTCTTTTGTTTTAATAAACATGGCTATGAGTTCATTATCAGTCTTTGTTGTTAATCTTCCTTTAACTGGGAAAAGAGGCATATTAAGCTATTGCATTTCAGCTTAAAAGTAGGATAAATGTGTTTTTTATAAAAATATTTTATGGAATTTAAATTGCTTTTGCATCCAATAGGTAAATGTTTCTTTTAATAATTAAAATTTACCATCATGAAAGCAATAATCTTTATACAATTGATCTTCATTTTTACAATCTCCGCATTTTCGCAAAACAGTAGAATTATTACCGGAAAGGTAGTGGATGAGCAGGGATACGATTTACCTGGGGTTAACGTCATGGTTGAAAACACCACGAGAGGAGTGGTTACCGATTTACAAGGGAACTATAAAATAGAAATATTTCCTTCCGATGAGTTTCTTGTTTTTTCATTTGTTGGAATGCAATCCCAACGGGTAAAGATTGGCTCAAAAACGATTATAAATGTAAGCATGAAAGCTGACGATCTTGAATTGGAAGAAGTGGTTGCAGTTGGCTATGGCGTACAGCACAAAACAAACTTAGTGGGAGCAGTTTCGGGAGTTAGGACAAAAAGGGGAGTTAGGGTTAGAGGTTATAGCCCGGCAATGTGTGTTGCTGACCTGTCCTGGAATACCGAGAGTTATTCTTCTATTTCGGAAAATGGATTTAAAGATGTTATGACCAGTCCTTTATCAACTTTTTCGATCGATGTTGACAATGCATCTTATGCAAATGTACGCAGGTTTATCAATGCAGGTCAGTTGCCACCTGCCGATGCAGTTCGAATCGAAGAAATGATCAATTATTTTACGTATGATTACCCGGAACCACAGGGCGATCAGCCTTTCAGTGTAAGCACCGAGCTTTCCGAATGCCCATGGAACAATAATCATTCGTTATTGCATATTGGCTTAAAGGGGAAAAGTATAGATACGGACGAATTACCTGCCTCTAACCTGGTTTTTTTATTGGATGTGTCGGGATCAATGAACGCACCAAACAAATTAGACCTGGTGAAAAAAGCGTTTAAACTGCTTGTTAATGAATTAAGGCCTTCCGATAAAGTATCGATAGTTGTTTATGCCGGCGCTGCAGGACTGGTATTAAAACCAACTCCGGGCAATCAAAAAAGCAAAATCTTAAATGCCATGGATAACTTGCAAGCCGGGGGATCAACTGCAGGTGGTGCCGGTATTTTATTGGCATATAAAACTGCAAAAGAACATTTTATTGAAGGTGGGAATAACCGGATCATACTTGCAACCGATGGCGATTTTAATGTGGGGGTATCTTCCAATGCCGAGATGGAAGATTTGGTAGAACGTGAAAGGGACAATGGCATTTTCCTTACAGTGTTAGGATTCGGACAAGGAAATATTAAAGACGATAAAATGGAAACCATTGCCGATAAAGGAAATGGGAATTATGCCTACATCGATAATTTTCAGGAAGCAAGAAAAGTGTTTATAAATGAGTTTGGTGGCACTTTGTTTACCATTGCCAAAGACGTCAAGTTCCAATTGGAATTTAATCCGCAAAAAGTAAAATCTTATCGCTTGGTTGGATACGAAAACAGGCTTTTAAACAACGAAGATTTTAACGATGACACAAAAGACGCTGGTGAAATGGGCTCAGGGCACACAGTTACTGCGATATATGAGATTATTCCTTTGGGTGTTGATAGCGAGGAACTATCTGTTGATCCCCTTAAATATCAGTCAAATACTGTAAATAATAGTAAACATACGAAAGAATTACTTACAATAAAAGTAAGGTATAAAGACCCTGATGGAAATAAAAGCGAGCTTTTGGAAAAAGTTGTTGATGACAAATTGTTAAAGTCTACTTCCGATGATTTCAGGTTTTCTGCCGCTGTGGCGTCTTTTGGAATGCAAATCCGAAATTCAGAACATAAAGGCAATTTGAGCATGAAACAAATATTAGAAATAGCCAGGGGTGCAAAAGGGGAAGACGAAGAAGGCTACAGGGCTGAATTTATAAACCTGGTTAAAACAGCCATGCATTTGGAAACCGCCCGGATTGAAGAATAGAACTAATAATTAATAAGTTATGAATTTTCCTCAGGATTTTATAAATTTGGTAGAATAACCTTTAAAATTATATTATGGGCAAAGGAGACAAAAAAACAAGAAGGGGAAAACTATTTATGGGATCGTATGGAGTAAGAAGGCCAAGACCGGGAAAACTGGCTGCTAAAAAAAGAAAAGAAGCTAAATCAAGCAAGTAATATCGTTTACTAATAAATGCATTAAAGACTATGAATCTGGTAATTGTTGCCGGATTCAGGTCTTTTTTTTGCTCTTTTGTTAACGGCTGTTATGTTCTGATTATGAATGTCTTGATTGACGATAAATTCCTGTTTTTTTTTTAAGTATATAATCAATTTAAGTCATTTTATTACAAAACGAAGATTAAAACCTTATCGTTTACTACGTTTTAGCTTAGCTTTTACGTATAATTGCTGCGAATTACGAAGCAGGATATTAGATGCAAAACGTAAAAAATTCAAAAGAAGCACTTTATTTTAAAAGGCAGATATCCCGAAAGGTGGGAAAAGCTGTGCACGATTATTCACTGATCGGGAAAGATGAGTTAATCGTAATTGGCGTATCTGGTGGAAAGGATTCATTAGCATTACTTGATATATTAGCAAACAGGCTTAAGCACGCAAAAGAAAAGTACAGGCTTGCAGCTATCCATGTAAGTTTTCAGGAAATACCATATAAAATTGATGTAAAATATATCGAAGAATTTTGCGCCGAAAGAAAAGTTGCATTTTACCACAAGCAAATTTCAAAACCTGAAATTTTGGAAAAATCCGATAAGCCTGTTTGTTTTCTTTGTTCGTGGAACAGGCGAAAGGTTTTGCTGGTAACTGCAGTTGAAATGGGCGCGAAAAAATTGGCGCTTGGGCATCATTTAGACGATGTCATTGAGACCCTGTTAATGAATATGGCTTTTCAGGGAGCGATTTGTGCCATGCCAGCATCGCTGGAAATGTTCAAAGGGAAGGTTCAGATTATTCGACCAATGATTTATTTAAAAGATAGCGAAGTCCAAAAGTATTCTAAAATTCAGAATTTCAGAAAATTAATAAAAGAATGCCCTTTTCAGGATTCAACCAATAGAAATGAAGTACGAAAAGTTATTCAAACCCTTGAAAACATCTATCCAAATGTGCGGAATAATCTGTTTAACTCCATGAAGAATATTCAAAGTGATTATTTACCCTGAATTTGCAACCATTAAATTGTGTTCTTGTCTCTTATTTCTGGTACATTTATTGCCAAAGTTGAGTTTTGTATATTAATTTGCAATTTTAACGATATATAATTTTTACAGAAATAAAGCGTTCTTACATAAAAATCTACTACAATGAAAAAATTACTTGCATTTGTTCTTATTCTGTCAACAACAGTAATTACCTACGGGCAAGATAAACTGGAACTTGATTGGGGCTTGAAAGTCGGCTTAAACAACTCTAAAATTACAGCCAATACGGATGAATTTAATTCTGAAACCATCAATAATTATCACGTGGGGGCATTTGCCCGAATAAATTTTGGTACGGTTTACCTTCAGCCGGAAGCTTATTTTAGTTCTAAAAGTGGTGATATTCACGATGTGGCAAGTATCAATCCATTGTATACTATAAGCTCGTTTGATTACACAACCTTTGATGTACCTGCATTAGTTGGGGTAAAGCTGGTAAATGCCGAAGCCGCAAATGTACGGTTGATGGCAGGTCCGGTGTTTAGCTTTGCAACCAAAAGGGGCATTAATGGGGATGAAGAAGTAAATAGGTTCAGCAAAGAATATTTAAGGGATAATTTTATTGCCTGGCAATATGGAATTGGTGCTGATGTATTGTTTTTTACATTTGATGCAAGAATCCAAACAAGTGGGAAAAGTTATTATGAAAGCCTTAATTTTGAGTCGAAGAAAAGTATTCTTTTGCTCACATTAGGTATTAAATTATAAATCAAAAAATAAGAAAAAAGGTTGGCTCATTTGAACCAACCTTTTTTTGTGCCTATTATCAGGCTAAAATTTTAATTTATCGTAGGCTTCCGCTATTTGTTTATAGGTTTTATTTGTTACGGGATGCATCGGTAAACGTAAAACATTTTCAATGATGCCCTGATGGTTCATCATGGCTTTAATTCCGCCAGGATTACCTTCCTTAAAGATTAACTTAAACAAGTCAATCATTTCTAAATGAAGTTTTTGTGACCCTGCGAAATCCCCCTCCAATGCTTTGTGCATCAAAGTTGAAAGTTTAACGGGTACAGCATTTGCAATTACGGAAATAAGTCCTTTGCCCCCAAGTGAAACAATTGGCATTGCCAACACATCATCGCCCGATATCAAGCTAAACGAATCAGGCGTATATTTCTCAATGGTTGCCAATTGCGACATAATTCCTGATGCTTCTTTTATTCCGATAAACTTATCAGAATCGTTTGCCAATCGGATGGTGGTTTCTGCTTTTAAATTCACGCCAGTCCTTGAAGGAACATTATAAAGGATAATTGGCAGCGGACTGTTTTTTGCAATCTCCATATAATGCAAATACATTCCTTCCTGCGAAGGTTTATTGTAATATGGTGTTACAATTAAAAATGCTGAAATACCACTTAAATCGGCATTTTTTATGTTTTCGATTATCGCCGATGTACTGTTGCCACCCATTCCAACAACAATTGGCAATCTGTTGGCAGCTTTTTCAACAATAAACTTTACTACTTCTTTCTTTTCTTTTTCGGATAGGGTAGGTGGTTCGCCTGTAGTACCCAAGGCAACCAGGTAATCCATACCGCCTTCTATTTGGTTCTCAATTATTTTCTCCAAAGCATCATAATCAATGGAAAAATCCTTCTTAAATGGAGTAATTAGTGCTACTCCTGCTCCAGCACCTGTAAACTGTTGATTCATTAGTTATTTATTTTTAACTCATTCAAATAATATAATAGTTGTTGTGCCAAATACAACGAATTTGGATTTTTGCTCACATCAACCGACAAGTCATTATAATTGGTTTCCCCGTTGGCAACCCCAATTTTAAACCTTGCTTTTGATAATGTAGCAATAGCCCTCATTTGAAAATTTTCATTTAAGGATACATTAATCAACAAATCAAAATCCGTTTGTACAAACTGCCTCACATGCTCTGTTTTTGGAAATCCAAGCCAATTTGCATCTTTACTGCCAAATGAACCAGGCATTTCCTCTTTACTTTCGGTATAGCACAACGATGAAAGTTTAATGTTTCCAGAATGCAGTTTCTTTTGTAAAAAATTATATGCTTCCTGGTCATCCAAATGCCAAAGAATTCCAATATTTTTTGCGTTTTCAAATGAAAAAACAGAAATATCTCGTTGTAATTTCCCGAATTTTTTATTCAGGAGAGCATTGGCATATTTGGATTTCAAACTCATAATCTGGTGGTAAAAATAGTAAAAAGTAGCGTTCCTTATCTGATACCTGTGAACAATAAGGATAAATGTTACTATTTGGTATTATTGGCTTCTGTAATAAACTATTATTGGATCATGCTAAGGAAGTCTTCTTCTGTAATAATAGAAATTTGCAGTTTTTTTGCTTTCTCAAGTTTGCTTGGTCCTATTTTATCCCCTGCAATAAGGTAACTGGTTTTCTTCGAAATGGAACCTACATTCTTGCCCCCGTTTTGCTCAATTAATTCTTTGATCTCGTCTCTCGAAAGTTTTTGGAAAGTTCCTGATATAATAATGCTTAGCCCTTTTAGTTTGTCAGTTCGGTTTTCTTGCTTATCCTTACTGATTGCCATTTGTAACCCATGCTTTTTGAGCTGTTCAATTAATTGCAAATTCTTATCGTCGTTAAAATAATCCACCACACTTTGCGCTATACGATCTCCAATTTCATTAATATCAACAAGCTCTTCGAAAGTGGCGTTTTTAATATTTTCAATATCAATTAATTTATTTGCAAGAGTTTTTGCCACGGTTTCGCCAACAAAACGGATTCCTAAGGCAAACAATACTTTTTCGAAAGGTATTGATCTCGATAGGTTTAAACCTTCCAAGATCCTTTCAGCCGACTTCTCCCCAAGTCGTTCTAATTTTGCAATATCATCTTTTTGGAGAGTATATAGGTCGGACACATCTTTAATCATATTTTTTTCGAAGAACAAATCCACTGTTTCTTGGCCCAAACCGTCAATATCCATTGCCTTTCGACCAATAAAATGCTCAATTTTCCCTTTTATTTGCGGAGGGCAACCCTGTTCATTTGGGCAATAGTGGGCAGCTTCACCCTCTTTCCTTACCAAAGGTGTATTGCATTCCGGGCATTCTTTGATAAATTCCACAGGCTTTGAAAAAACATTCCTAGAAGAAGTATCAACCCCGGTAATTTTAGGAATAATCTCGCCACCTTTTTCCACATAAACACTATCGCCAATGTACAGGTCGAGGTTTTTAATAATGTCAGCATTATGAAGTGATGCCCTTTTTACAGTGGTTCCTGCCAATTGAACTGGTTGAAGGTTTGCCACCGGCGTTACTGCTCCTGTTCTGCCTACCTGATAACTAACCGATTCAAGGATAGTTGTAGCCGATTCAGCTTTAAATTTATAGGCAATAGCCCATCTTGGCGATTTTGCTGTGTTGCCAAGGTTGTTCTGTAAATTAATGGAATTCACTTTTATTACAACACCATCGGTGGCAACCGGAAGCTGAAATCGTTCGGTATCCCATTTTTCAATGTATGCTAATATTTCTTCGATGGAAGAACATTTTTGCATGTGTTCAGAGATTTTAAAACCCCATTTTTTGGCTTCCTGAAGATTTTCATAGTGCCCATCAAAAGGTAAGTTGTCTCCGTGCATTGAAAACAAATAGGCATCAAGTTTTCTGGAGGCAACAATTGAAGAATCTTGCATTTTCAGGGTTCCCGATGCAGCATTCCTTGGATTGGCAAAAACAGGCTCCCCTTGTTCTTCTCGATCTTTGTTTAATTCATTAAAAACATCGAATGGAAATATTATTTCACCCCTTATTTCGAAATTATCAGGGTAATTTTCACCCCTGGCTTTTAATGGTATCGACCTAATAGTGCGAACATTTGTGGTCACATTGTCGCCAACCTGTCCGTCGCCCCTGGTGATAGCTTGTTTTAGCGATCCGTGTTCGTATGTAATACTTATGGAAGTTCCATCGAATTTAAGTTCGCAAACATACTCAAAATCTTCTCCAATAAGTTTCTTAATGCGCGTATCAAAATCAGTTAATTCTTCTTTTGAATAGGCATTGGAAAGTGATAACATTGGTCGAATATGTTGAACCTGTTCGAATTCTTTGGTGAGGTCGCTTCCAACCCTGACTGAAGGTGAATTTGGATCTTTAAACTGAGGAAATTCATTCTCCAATTTTTCCAGGTCCTTCATCTTCATATCAAAATCAAAATCGCTGATAGTCGGATTGGAAAGTATATAGTAATTATAATTGTGTTCTTCCAGTTCCTTCCGGAGTATATCGATTTGTAGTTTTGCTTCTTCGTTTGTCATGATAAACTGCTTTGCCCAAAAATACAAAAAGAACATCGTTCGTTTAATTTCTGTTTATTGTTTTTATAAACAAGTTAGATGACTGTTTCAACATGATGCAGGCAAGAAGGAAAATTCTGTGAACAATAATCACGGTATGATTGCTATTCATAGTATAACTTTTAGGTTGAAAAGAATGGCTTATACATTAAATATTGGAAAAGAAGCGCCTGCTTTTAAGTTGCCGGCAACAAATGGTGGGGTTTTTACTTTAAACGATTTTAACGAATCAAAATATTTGGTTGTGTTTTTTACCTGTAATCATTGTCCATATGTGATTGGTAGCGATGAAGTTACACGGGAAACGGTTGAGAAATATAAATCAAGTAATGTTGCTTTTGTCGGGATTAATTCAAATAGCGCCAATACTTATGAAGTTGATGGTTTTGACTTCATGGTTCAACGAATGGAAGAACATAAATTTCCCTGGATTTATTTATACGATGAAACACAAGAAGTTGCAAAAGCATATGGCGCATTAAAAACCCCGCACTTTTTTGTTTTTAACGAAGAAAGGAAACTTGTGTATACCGGCAGAGGGGTTGATTCACCAAGGGATTCCTCACGGATTACAGTAAATGATTTAGACCGGGCATTGGATGAATTGATCAGTGGCAAAGAAATTTCCGTGCCATTAACAAACCCAATTGGCTGTAACATTAAATGGGATGGGATGGACAAACATTGGATGCCGCCCGAAGCGTGTGACCTGGTTTAGTTCACAATAAGTTTCTCAAAGAAATACCACGCCATTATTCCGGATACAATTAGCTTTAATAATGTCCCGACCAAGAATCCTAAAAAAGAACCAAAGCCTGATTTTAGTGCTTCGGAAGAGTTTTTCCCAGATGATAATTCACCAATAACGGCTCCCACAAATGGTCCTATAATAATGCCAAATGGCGGAAATACAAATATGCCTATTAGTAATCCGATAATACTACCATAAATACCCCGTTTGCTCCCGCCAAATTTTTTGGTACCCCATGCCGGGATCACGTAATCCAAAAGATAAACAACAATTGTAATTACGGCCCAAATAATCAGGAAACGGTTTGTAAAATCATATTTATTAGTAAAATGCAGAAACAATAAACCTACATAACTCAAAGGTGGACCCGGAATAATTGGAACTATTCCGCCAATAATACCTGTAATAATAAAAAGTATCCCAAGTGCAATTAAAACATAATCCATCAGATTGTAATTTTTTTAGTTTTCGAAAGCTTTCCGCTAAACAAATATATTAGTATGAGCGATAGTAAAATTGTTAGCGCACTAGCTTTTAAAAGATCGGTTTTTTCCATTAGTAAAATAGCATGCGAATTAATTTCAGACCAATAATTTATGGTTAATAAAACCAGTCCGTTGTTTAGCGCATGAATAATGATGCTTAAAAAGATATTTCGTGTTCGGACCATAACCCATCCCAGCAATAATCCCAAGATAAAAGTAGGTGTAAATTGCCATGGGTTTAAATGAAACAATGCAAACAATAAGGCGGAGAAAAATACAGCAATAAACTTTGGGTAATTTCTCATCAGCCCGTGCATGATTATCCCCCTAAATATGAGCTCTTCCACAATTGGTGCTACAATGGCAATTTTTAGGAATGCTCCCAGCATCCCGTAATCGCTCTCGAAAATGCTGTTGAATAATTCAAAAAACCATGGAGGCGGAGGGATCAGATGTTCTACATGCGCATTTATTTCATCTAGTAATATATGATCGGCAACAAGGAAAATGATTATTGGAACGATAATTAAAGGATTGAAAAACTTCATCGGGAAAACTTCTGAAATTTTGTTTTTTGCCTTTCGCAACCCATACAATAATATAAATAGTACCGATCCAACTCCTAAAACGATTTTTTTTATGGGATGGTACAGGTATTCTGTGTCTTTATAATAATCAATTAACGCAAGGGGGAAGTCGATTATAGTTTGAATAAAAATATACAGGACAACCAGATGCGCCGCTTGAAGTATAGTTGGATAATATTTTTCTTTATTTGAATTCAATTTCTGCGTTATTCCAATAGCTTAAAAATAACCTTCTTTTTCAAAAGAAAAAATAAAATATAGGTGGTAGCAAATAAAAAATCCCCGGCAATACCGAGGATTTAAATTTAAACTTTGTTATCCGATTACAGGTCTTTTTTTGCTAAATAAAAATCGACCATTTCGTAATCACTTTTTTCACGTTCTTCCATTTCTGCCACGGTTTTTGGTGGCGGAACAATAACTTTTTCACCTGGTTTCCAATCCAGCGGCATTGCCACGCTATATTTATCAGATGTTTGTAGAGCTGTTAAAACACGGATAATTTCATCCATATTCCGACCAACATTAAGAGGATAATACATGATCAACCTGATTTTTCCGGTAGGGTCGACAAAAAATACTGCCCTTACAGCAGCAGTTTCCGACTCATTTGGTTGTAGCATTCCGTATAATTTGGATACTGACATGTCAATATCTGCAATAATCGGGAAGTCAAAAAGTACCCCAGTGTTCTTTTTAACGTTGTTCACCCATGCAACGTGTGCGTGGATGCTGTCGATACTAAGGCCCATTAGTTTTGTGTTTAGGGCTTTGAATTCATCGCCCCTAATCGCAAAACCGCTCATTTCTGTTGTACAAACTGGTGTAAAGTCTGCAGGGTGGCTAAATAATACAACCCAGCTTCCCTTGTTGTAATCTGAAAATTTAATTTTACCATGTGTGGTAACTGCTTCAAAATCGGGAGCTAAATCTCCGATTCTTGGCATTTGATTTACTTGTTCTTCCATTTCTTTTATTTTGTTAGTTTCAATAGCTTAAAATTACAAAATAAAGAAGTTTTATGAGCATAAGTGCTTAACGGATTTGATTGTATTTATCTAATAGCCATTGATAAATGCAATGATACACTGTTGTTTTTCAATTATTATGAATTCTTGATCTTAGGGATAAATTTGAAATATATGCGTTTAATCTGGTAGAAATATGGACTATCACCTAAATTACTAACATTAAATTGTTTATACAATTATAAAAAACATTGGCATGTACTTGATATTTTGATGAAAATGTATTTATTTTGCGAACCGTTTGAATAAGATGTGATTATTAAAGAAAAGAAATACTATTGAGATGTCAAAAGTTTGTCAGATAACAGGTAAAAAAGCAATGGTTGGGAACAATGTTTCCCACTCAAAGAGTCGTACCAAAAGGAGGTTTAATGTAAACCTGTTTAAGAAAAGATTTTATATTCAGGAAGAAGATCGTTGGGTTACTTTGAACGTTTCTGCTGCTGGAATTCGTAACATCAATAAAAATGGTGTGTTAAATTCTTTAGTTGAAGCTAAAGCAAAAGGATATATAGACAAATATTAAAGAATTAGAAAATGGCTAAAAAGAAGGGAAATAGAATTCAGGTCATTCTTGAGTGTACCGAACATAAAGAAAGCGGAGTTCCAGGAACTTCAAGGTACATCACTACCAAAAACAGGAAAAATACACCTGACCGTTTGGAGATGAAGAAGTACAACAAGATATTAAAGAAAGTTACAGTTCATAAAGAAATTAAATAATTAAATTATGGCTAAGAAAGCAGTTGCGTCGTTACAAAAAGGAGCTGGTAAAGGTTTTGCTAAAGTAATCAAAATGGTAAAATCACCTAAATCAGGAGCCTATTCATTTAAGGAAGAAATGATTCCTAACGATGAAGTAAAAGATTACTACAAAAAGTAAAAAAGGAATAAATCCGATATATAAAAAGCTTTCATGTTTGGTGAGGGCTTTTTTTATTTTAGGAATCTTCAGTTATTTATTTTGCGGAAAAAATGCTATTTTGTTTCCGCTTATATTTTTGAATTATGGGTTTATTTGGAAGTTTTACCAGCAAGAAGAAAGAAAGCCTCGATAAGGGCTTGTCGAAAACCAAGGATAGTGTCCTGAAAAAATTAGGGCGTGCTGTTGTTGGTAAAGCAAAAGTTGACGATGAGGTATTGGATAACCTGGAAGAAGTACTTATTACTTCTGATGTTGGTGTTGACACAACATTAAAAATTATTGAGCGTATTGAAGCCAGGGTTGCAAAAGACAAATACCTGGGCGTTTCAGAATTAAATACCATACTTAAAGAAGAAATAGCAAGTTTGTTGGAGGAAAACAACAGCGAAGATGTATCTGATTTCGAACTTCCTCAGCAAGACGATCCTTATGTAATTATGGTTGTTGGTGTTAATGGTGTTGGAAAAACAACCACCATAGGGAAGTTAGCCCACAATTTTAAAAAAGCAGGGAAAAAGGTAGTTTTGGGGGCTGCAGATACTTTTAGGGCTGCAGCTATCGATCAGCTTCAAATATGGGCAGATAGGGTAGATGTCCCCATTGTAAAACAATCCATGGGATCAGATCCGGCTTCTGTGGCTTTCGACGCTTTATCATCGGCTAAGGCAAATGGCGCCGATGTGGTGATTATTGATACTGCGGGAAGGCTTCATAATAAAATAAACCTTATGAACGAGCTTTCGAAAATCAAGAAAGTAATGCAGAAGGTAATTCCTGATGCCCCGCATGAGGTTTTATTGATTTTGGATGGATCAACCGGACAAAATGCATTTGAACAAGCTAAACAATTTACCATTGCAACCGATGTAAGTTCTTTGGCGCTTACCAAACTTGATGGTACAGCCAAAGGTGGTGTTGTTATTGGTATTTCAGATCAATTTAAAATCCCGGTAAAATACATTGGGATTGGTGAAAAAATTGACGATTTACAAATATTCAGACGGAAAGAATTTGTAGATACATTGTTTTCGCAATAAAAATTAGCCTGAATTTTACTCTTTTCTTGTCGACTTTGTTAGTATCCTACTAATAACTCACTAAGCAGTGTACCATATTTTAGTGGTCGGAGTGAAAAATAATTCTTAAATTTATACATCTTGTGTAATAAGTATATTTTTCCTGTAACCTGACTTTCTAACTAATATGAAAAGGATATTAGCCATTGACGATAATAAAATAAACCTACAATACCTACAGGAAATTCTTTGCAGGCATTTTTCTGATTATGAGGTGATTTTGTCTTTAACAGGAAAAGAAGGGATAAAAATAGCCAAAGAAAAATACCCCGAGATAATTTTGCTTGATTTGCTAATGCCTGAAATGGATGGTTTTGAAGTAACCAATATTCTGAAAAACGATGAGGATACAAAACGCATTCCCATACTTCTAATATCGGCATTAGGACAGGATACCGATATCAGGATAAAAGGATTGAACACCGGGGCTGATAGTTTTTTAACCAAACCTTTCAACCAGTTTGAGTTAGTGGCACAGGTAAATGTTCTTTTGAAAATTAAAAATGCTGAAGAACTTTTGCGAAAGCTAAATATGCAACTTTCAAAAGCAGAGGAACAGGAAAGACGCAGGATTGCTGAAAACCTTCATGACAGCCTTGGGCAAACTTTATCCATTGCATTTATGAACTTGTCATCGTTGGTTAACGAAAATTTATCGCCCGATATTCAAAAAAAAATATTGGAGACTTCGGATATTATACACAAAGCAATTACCGAAACAAGGACTTTAACGTACGATCTCAGCCCGCCTATTTTATACGAACTCGGATTGGTACCGGCCATAAAATGGCAATTGGACCAGATAAAATCTGCAAGTAATATAAAATCAAAAGTTACCGATATTAACTCGAATGGGAGCCTTTCGAAAGATATTGAGGTGGTTTTGTATAGGATTGTAAAAGAATTGCTGTCGAATATTGTGAAGCATTCAGAAGCTGATTTTGTTTCCGTTGAGGCTTTTATCGAAAACCAGGATTATTTTCTTAAGGTGAAAGATAATGGAAAGGGGTTCGATTATCAACCAAAAATTAATGTATCCCGAATAGGGGGTTTTGGCTTGCTCAGCATTAAGGAACGCCTTGCCAGTTTTGGCGGGAAACTTGAAATTGATTCGAAAAAAGGGAAAGGCACAAAGGCGATTATTAGTATTCCAATTTTGAAAAACAATGATTATGTCAATTAAAGTATTAATTGCTGATGACCATCAGCTGTTTCGCGAAGGTATTACAAATCTATTAAAGGCATCGCCAGACCTGGAAATAGTAGGGCAGGCCGAAAACGGAAAAGAAGCCGTTGAAAAAGCCCTCGAACTTAAACCTGATATAATTTTAATGGATATTGGAATGCCCGAGATGAGTGGGATTGATGCAACCTTGACTTTAAAAAAAGAAATCCCCGAGATTAAAATTATTGCATTGTCCATGCACTCCGACAAGCAATTTATTAATGGAATGCTGGAGGCAGGAGCATCAGGTTATTTATTGAAAAACAGTACATACAATCAATTAATAGAGGCGATTAAATCAGTGTATTCAGGAAATAAGTATCTAAGCGGGGAAGTTACTGATATTGTGATAAACGATTATCTGGACAAAAAACAAGAGGCAAATAAAAGGGAAGCCGAGTTGTCGGAAAGGGAATCTGAAATTTTATTAATGATTGCCGAAGGTTATTCAACGCGCGAAATTGGAGAGAAACTGTTTATTAGCGTAAAAACCGTGGGTACCCATAAACAAAAAATACTTGAAAAACTGAATCTAAGCAATACCGCAGAAATGGTAAAATATGCCATAAAAAACGGATTAATTGAACTCTAAAACCTCTATCCTGAATGAAAGGGATTTGCTGTTATCCTATGGCAAGTTTCAGAATTAGGAAATAAAAAATCAGTTTTTTTTACCTCTTTTTCAGCATTTTACCTTGTTGTTAATCAAAAAACTATCCTTTACTTTACACTGTAGAAAGCATAAAGTTTATAACAAAATATTTTTGGAAAGATAAGGGTAAGATAGAGGGAAATTTTCATAGTTTTAGTTAGTTAATTAGTTAGTTTTTGTTAGTTAGATTTTAAAGGGGAATAATGTAAACCATCTTGGAGTGAATACCGGGATGGTTTCATTTTATACGCCTGTTTAGTTTGCCTGTTGAAGAAAGAAAAAATAAAATTCAAAAATTTTATTAAAAACGAATAGTACCTAGTTTTTAATAAAGCCTTATCAGAAAAATTAACCTCAAAATCAGTTTTTTTAACCCAAGATTCAGAAATTTTTCTATCAATTTATTTGAAGGGATTGCATTACTTTACACCATAGAATTAACTAATAGGTTTAATTATTTAATCCTAGAATAATAAAGGTAAATAAGGGTAAGCTAAAAAGGGAAATTTTTTCATAGTTAAAGTTATTAGTTAGTTCTGTTAGTTAGATTTTAAAGGGAAATTTAAGATTGCGAGAAACCATCCTGGAGTGAATACTGGGATGGTTTTATTTTTGTGCGGTTTTCGGTGGTTCCAGTTTTGCTTTGTTTCTCATTTCAAGTTGGTTAAACCCTTCAGTAATAACCTCCCAATTCGAAGCATTAATAAAATTCTTGAGAAGCAGAATAGTTTCATTTGCCTGATTTTCTGCTGCTGTCAATAGCCCGCTTTCTTTTGTTTTATTACGTATGTGTTCTTTTGCTTTTTGCGTTAGCAGGTTCAGGTCGGTTTCCGAAAATTTATTGATTATCCCCTTTTTTATATCGTAATATTCAATATCAGTATCAAGGCTTAAAATTTGGGCAGATGGAAATTTTGATAGGGTAATCTTTTTGTTTTTAGGCTCAATATCGATGGATATCTCCGATAAATCGAATCCCACCATTACCTTGGCTTTCACAATTATTAATGCTTTTTTCTCCAATTGTACAAGCTTAAACAACATTGGTTTCTGATCAATATGAGCTATTATCTCTGAAAAATCTCCTTCAACAGTAATGAGTTTGCATACTTGTTTAATCTGGTTTAATAATACCGTTGACTGCTCATTGATTTTTTGGTTTTCCTTCTTTCTGGTAAAAATCTGGTTTGCAAATATCCCTATTGCCAAGCCTATCCCGATTCCTATAATTAAAAGTATTTCCATAATGGCACTAAGTTAAGCTAAAATTGCAGCAAATCAATTAATTATAGATGCTTTAGTTTAAAACAAAAACGGCTTCCTATGTTAAGAAGCCGCTTATATGAATCAAATAAGTTATTCTTTTTCCGGTTCCAAACTAACGCCACGCTGGAAATTTATAAAGTGGTTAAGGAATTTATGGATTGGTAGTTCTCCATATTCGGTTGAAATATTACAAAGCCAGGCAATAACAATTTTTTCTTCGGGGAATAGGACCAAATGCGCAGTTCCACCGTAAACTGTACCTTTACAGTTATACACAATTTCATTATTTCTGTTTGTAAGTATATCCCACCCGTTTACTTTATTCGCTTTGCCTTCCGAAAATTCGAACGGTTCGAAATAAGACGTCTTAAACGATTCGGAAAAGTAATCAGAATAGAGCAAAGCATTTCCTAATTTCACAAGATCATCGGCAGTAGATAGCATACCAATGGAAGGCGCACTTGGGGTGTGGTCTTTAAATAGTGCATTTGAACGTTGCGATACAATGTTTCTGGCATATGCAGTTGCCCTGTTTTCAATTATTGCCTGTGGAACATCAATTAAGGTATTATTCATTTGGAGTGTATCCAGTAAAACATTTTTGATAATAGCACCGAAACGCTTTTGTAGTTTCTTTTCCATTATTGCCCCTATCAAATTATAATTAAAATCACTTGGGTACTCAAACTTTCCCGGCTCGAATAAAAGGGTATCGTTAAGAAATTTATGCACATCCTTTTGTAATACCAAACCAGGTTTAATGTACTCAGCTTCCTTAAAGTTAGGTTGACGGATACCGGAAGTTTCGGATATTAAGTTATGTAATGGGAGCGGATACTTTTTATTTTTAAATTCCTCAAAATAATCGCTAACCAATGTATCATTTCCAAAAGTATTGCGCTCATTCAACAGATGATAGACCAGTGATGTAATTATTTTTGAGCTACTTCCAATCCTGAATTTTGTTTCTCGAGTTGCTTTCGCATTAAGTTCCAGGTTGGCATAACCTATTGCTTCCGACCAAATTGTTTTTCCTTCGACCGATACAGCAATTGACGAAGCAGGTATCTCCGAAGTTACCATATGTGTTATAAGCTCTTTTCTTGAAAGCTTGATTGGGTCAATAAAACTTCTGTCATAAATTAAGGTTGACTTGTCATTTTTTTTGCAGCTATTACCAAAAATAACGATCACAATTACAACGAATACTAAAATTGAATTTCTGCGAACCATTTTAATTTAGATTAAAGGATTATACAATTTTTAGATTTGCAAAAATATGGATTCTGTTAAAAACTGAAAATTAATGCAAGGTTTTTTAACTCATAGCAGGCTTATATCCATCCTCTTAATTTGTAGTAGGTAATTGCAGTATATTCGCGCAAAAGTATTATTTCATATTTGAGGTGGTTCCAAACCTGATACCTTAATGTTATACTTTTTCCCACATCTGGTATCGGCATTCCATTTCCCCCAAGTTTGTCCCCTTTAAAAGTAAGATCTGCTTCTGATGCATTTTCAAAAGCAGGCAGTGCATTTACTTTTTTAAAACCAACCTTGCTAAAACAAAGAACCGAACGACGCATATGTTCAGGTGAAGTAATTAATAGAATCGAAGTGGAATCGTTTAATAATTGATAGCAGTATAGAGCCTGGGCACGTGTATTTGTCCCTTTATTTTCATAGTTTATATTCGACGGAATAACTCCCCTGAGTATCAGTTCTTTTTTCATTTTTACCGGAGTACTTAAACTATCTTTAATATCACCGGGCATAGCAATTATCACATTGCAGTTTGGAAATTGCGAGGAGGCTTTTGCAGTATACCAACTCCGCATCAGGTTCGACTCGCTTGGCATTCCACCTCCGCCCAGTTGTATAATTACATCCGGTTCCCACTTTAATTGCGACTTGCTGGTGCCTAACCAGTGGTAACCCCAGTATGGGAGGGTTGTAAATGCTAAAATTACACCTGCAATAAAGATAAAACTTACAAAATAGGCTAAAACCTTTAGAAGTTTTGAAATTTGAATTAATTTGGTCTTTTGTCGGGCCATAAGAATTGCTCAGTGAATAATTACGTATAAAAATAAGTATAACTTTTAATATTAAAGCCGTTGAAACAATTTATAAAAAATAATATCGAAGAACTTTATTGTAATCATTTCGGGGAGAAAATTTTAGATATTAACAAATTGCCTGCATCGGGTTCGTATCGGGAGTATTACCGGATTTATACGGAAACCGGAACAATCATTGGAGTATACAATGAAGACATAAAGGAAAACTGGGCGTTTTATTCTTTTGCAGATCATTTTAACTCCCACGGCATAAGTGTTCCCAACATATTGGCAATTTCACCGGGCGAAGATTTTTATTTATTGGAAGACCTGGGTGATCTGACACTATTTGAGCATCTATCACAAAACAGGAAGGGTGAAAACCTTGGGGATCCTGTTCTTGACATTTATAAGAAGGTGATAAATGACCTTCCAAAAATTCAGGTGGAAGCCGGGAGAGGAATTGATTATTCCAAATGTTATCCCAGAGCCGCATT
Source organism: Prolixibacteraceae bacterium (assembly GCA_963678235.1). Lineage (GTDB taxonomy): Bacteria > Bacteroidota > Bacteroidia > Bacteroidales > Prolixibacteraceae > JABMQB01. The sequence goes on from OY782766.1 coordinate 959,249, forward strand.
CGACCGCCAGTCGATGATGTGGGATCTGAACTACTTTAAATACTATTTCCTTAAACTGGCAAAGGTTTCGTTTGATGAACAGGCCCTTGAAACCGACTTTGAATCATTCTGTACGTTCTTATTAACTGCAGAAAAAGATTTTTTTCTTTTTCGGGATTTTCAGTCAAGGAATATTATGTTGAAAGACAATGTGCCTTATTATATTGATTTTCAAGGAGGAAGGAAAGGTGCACTACAGTACGATTTGGCTTCGCTTTTATACGATGGGAAAGCTGATATTCCAAACCAAACCAGGGAATACCTGTATGGTTTATATGTCGAAGAATTAAAAAAGTACTTAAGTATAAATGAGGAGGAATTTAAATCCTATTATAAAGGATTTGTTCTAATCCGGATTATGCAGGCAATGGGTGCTTATGGCTTCCGTGGGTTTTACGAGAAAAAAGAGCATTTTCTAAAAAGTATTCCTTTTGCTTTAAATAATTTAGCGTTTCTGTTAAAAGATTTGGACTTACCAATAAATATTCCTGAATTAAGAAGGGTTTTAGAAAAGATCTCAGCATCTAAAAAATTGAGGGAAATAGTGCCGGAAGAGGAGGGATTGACGGTCCGAATTACAAGTTTCTCTTATAAAAAAGGAATCCCGCAAGATCCTACTAATAATGGTGGGGGATTTGTATTTGATTGCAGGGCAATCAATAATCCGGGAAGGTTGAAAGAATATCAAACATTAACGGGAAAAGACAAAGCTGTTCAGGAGTTTTTGGAAAAGAAATCGGATATGAACGATTTTATGGAATCGGTATATAAATTGGTGGGAAAGTCGGTTGAAGTATATTTAGATAGGGGTTTTTCCCATTTATGTGTGAACTTTGGTTGCACTGGGGGGCAGCACCGATCGGTTTATGGGGCTGAAAAATTAGTTGCCTATTTGCAAAACAATTTTAAACTTAAAGTTGTTCTCAAACACAGGGAACAAGATGAGTATAAATGAGCAAAGTAGCTTGTAAAAAGAAAAATTACCAGGAACCTGAACATTCATTATACAGTTGTAAAAAATGCGGCGTAGGTTCTGTAAAAAAGGAAAAGCTTTGTAAACCCAAAAAGAATTAACTTCTGGAAGGACCGGATTAATTGAAATTCCGAATAATTTATACCTTCATTCCACCTCTAAAATTTGTTTTGGAGATGAAATGATCGTATTTTCGCAAAAATTTAATTCCGTAGATTTTAAAATAGCACAACATGGGAAGAGCATTCGAATATCGCAAAGCTGCAAAGATGAAGCGTTGGGGAAAAATGTCAAAGATTTTTCCAAAACTTGGTAAGGCAATTACAATAGCTGCAAAAGCTGGTGGACCTGATCCTGACATGAATGCTGCATTGCGAACGGCAATTATGAATGCAAAGGCACAAAACATGCCTAAAACAAATATCGATGCTGCAATTAAAAGGGCTTCCGGAAAAGATGCAACCACATTTACAGAAGTATTTTATGAGGGGAAAGGGCCACACGGAGTGCTGGTTTTTGTGGAGTGTGCAACCGATAATACAACCAGAACAGTTGCAAATGTTAAAAGTTACTTTAACAAAGCCGGTGGAAGCCTTGTGCCAACTGGTTCATTAGAATTTATGTTCACTCGTAAGGCTGTTTTTGAATTTGAAAAAACAGAAGGTATGGATATTGAAGAGCTGGAACTGGAATTGATCGATAGTGGCTTGGAAGAAATTGAAGAAAATGAAGGCACTATTTATGCTTATGCGGATTTTACAAATTTCGGGCAGATGTCTTCAGCGTTGGAAGAAATGAAAATTGAAGTAACCAAAGCTAACCTCCAGAGGATTCCGACAACCCCGGTTGAATTTTCGGAAGAACAACTGGAAGAAATTGAAAAACTTCTGGATAAATTGGACGACGACGAAGATGTTCAGGAAGCATTCACAAACATCCTTTAAGAAAAAATTATTCTTTATAATATTGAACCAGCTTAAGTTTTATTTGAGCTGGTTTTTTCTTTATATCCGAGGGCTTTATCTTCAAAATGAACAATGTTATCTAGTTAATAAAGCTATTTGCCGTATTTCTTTGCAAATACCTGTGTGTATTTAGTAGTTTCGATATGTGATCTTTAAATTAATACTTATGATGGATATTGACAAACTTACAAAGCACTACGAGCAGCTATGGAATAACTGTAGTGCGCAATTCCCGTATCTACAAACTCAATATTCTTCTGATCAACAGTATATTAATGAATCCAATTTTGAGGATATTATTCAATCTTTAAAAGCAAGGAGTAACCGTAAAAAAATAAATGGTTTTCTAGAAGATGAAAATGAAGCCACTTCTTCCGAATTATTTCGTAGGCTTTTTGTTTCCATATTTGGATTTGAGGATGCACACCTCGATCACATTCTTTCAAATGACTTTAAAATAGCGACCAAATCGTTTATAAAAGAGGCCAGGGAATTTGATGATTTGCTCGACCTTGATGACATATTCCAGGCTTGCCGAAATGCATGGATCATGTTGGGCCTACAGGTTATGCTGGGGGTTAAAGTAAAGCTCACCCCATCCATATTTGCGTACAGTATGCTATACCCATACACCGATAATTTTATTGATGATCCAAATAATTCTAAGCAGGAAAAATATACGTTCAGCGTACGTTTTTATCATCGCTTGAGCGGGCAATCAATTGAACCTGATAACCATACTGAAAAGAAGGTTTTCGAATTGATTAAAAAAATAGAAGGAGAGTATGACAGGGCTAAATATCCATCGGTTTATAAAAGTTTATTGGCCATTCATGATGCCCAAACCAAAAGTGTTTCGTTGGTTGATAAAAGAGATACTTTAAGTGATGCTGATATACTAAGACTATGCATTGATAAAGGTGGAACTTCTGTTTTGGCAGATGGCTTTTTAGTTGCAGGAGACCTCACAAAGGAGCAACAAATATCGTTATTTGGTTATGGGACTTACCTTCAGTTTATCGACGATATTCAGGATGTGAAGGAAGATTCTGAAGTAGGGCAGATGACCGTTTTTGCTAAAGAAGCAACAAAGTCTTTACTCGATGGTCTTACCAATAAAACATTTTGCCTCGGGCGATATGTATTGGGCACTATGAGTTGCTTTTCCGGTCCAAATATCAGGGAATTTCAAAAGCTAATTGAAAAGAGCATCGATTCCATGCTCATTGAAACCATTTTGCTTAACAAAGATTATTATAGTTCCGATTATATTGAAAAGCTTTCAAATTATTCTCCGCTTAGTATCGAGTATTTATTCAAAAGAAGGAGCAAGCTTTCTGCACAACGTATTTCATACATTAAGAATATTGCTGAATCCGCAATTGCAAATTTCTGATTAACTTTCGTTTGATTGAATTAAAGTTGTAACTCCGCCCGAAACAATAAACTTCATAGCTTCGCTCGGTGAAATATTTACTTTCGAGATTTTTTCATTTGAAATAAGGTAAAGTTCACCTGAAAAATTGTACGAATGTGGGAAATATACCGCCGAATGACCAGGCTGATCAATCTCATTTAAATCTTCTTTGGTTAAAAATCCAAGTTTCCAGATATCGTTTTCTTCATTGAACAATACTTTTACAGGCACATTAAACTTTTTTTCTTTGCCTACGAATGCCGAAAACAGATCGTTGATTGAAGTGTATAATAAGCTAAGTATGGGTATTTTAAGCAATAGCTTGTTGACAATTTTTTGCAGAGGCCTCATAATTGCCGTCTGCCCAATAAGCCCAAGCAGGGTAACCAGAATAAATAGGGTTAATACGCCTAATCCGGGAATGGAGAATCCAATAATTTTTGTGATTTTTTCTGCCAACCAGCCATCAATAGTGGCAAAGGTGTAGTACAAAATATAGCTAATGATCACCACTGGGGCAATTAACAATACACCTTTTAAAAAGTAATTAAATATCTTCTTCATTTCGTCGTATTTTTTTCAAAAATAAAGTATTTAATTATATAATTCATCATGGCTACACGAGCTTTCGTTTTGTTCTTTCCATTTAGGGGAGATGTATGTTGGTAGACAGACAAAGGAGGGGTAAATAATGAAAATTTGCATTTCAACTTTTAAGCCAAAAAAGAGTTGGAGAAAATACCCCTTGGTTTGCCAAAGGGGTACTCAACGATACGAATTTTTTATTGTAATTTTTCTTTTAAAAAGTTGGTCATTTTTGTGTATAAATGCATGGTAGTGTTGCCACCTCTGATGCCATGGTTCCTATTCGTATAAAACGCCATGTCAAACTGGGTTCCATCCTGCACCATTTTTTCCGTAAATTCATAAGAATTCTGGGCATGTACATTATCATCGGCAGTTCCATGAACCAGCAATAAATTACCTTTTACCTTTTTGTGATTGGTTAGTGGTGAATTGTCGTCGTAACCATCCGGATTTTCCTGAGGAGTTCGCATGTATCTTTCTGTATAAACAGAATCGTAGAAGCGGTAGCTTGTAACCGGGGCAACCGATATTCCTGCTTTAAAAACATCGGATTTGGTCATGGCAAGGGCCACCATAAATCCTCCGTAACTCCATCCGAAAATGGCAATCTTTTCTCCATCTACATAGGGTAGCGAAGCAAGGTATTTTGCAGCTTCAATTTGGTCATCGGTTTCATATTTGCCAAGTTGCATGTAAGTCACTTTTCGGAAGTCTTCGCCCCTGGCTGCCGTTCCGCGCGGATCGACACATACAACAACATATCCTTGTTGAGCGAGGAATTCATTGTAGCCGACCCTTATGTCATCACTAACACTCTGAGAATTAGGACCACTATATTGGGTCATAAATACCGGATATGTATTGTTTTCGTTAAAATCATTTGGTTTTAGCATCCAACCATTTAGCTCAATCCCTTCAGATGTTGTGAACGAAAAGAATTCTTTGATTGGTACATTAAATTCTGTCAGTTTTTCTTTAAGCTCCGAATTATCCTCCAATACCCTTATTTGTTTACCTTTCATATTGTTGTGCAAGGTAATTAGCGATGGAGTTGAACGGTTAGAAAAAGTATTGATGTAGTATTTATAAGTTTTGCTAAATACACAAGAATTTGTTCCTTCCATGGTTGAAAGCATCCCGCTTTTTTTGCCATCCAGGCTTTTAAAATATACTTCCCTTTGCAACGGTGATTTTGCAGCTGCCTGATAATAAAAGATTTTCTTTAGTTTGTCATATCCATAGAACCTTGTAACGTCAAATTCCCCATCGGTGATTTGCTGTTGGAAAAAGCCCTGACGATCGTATAAATAAAGGTGTGACCAGCCATTCCGTTCGCTGGTTACGACAAAGCTGCCATCTTCGAGATAGGTAAAATCATCCAAAAAGCTTTCGGCAACATACCTGTCGTTTTTTTCCGTAAATACAACCCTTGAATCACCAGTGTAAGGATTGGCATAAAGAACGTCCAGTTTGTTTTGCCTTCGGTTGAGCCTCATTATTTGAAGATCGTTTGCATCTGGTGTCCAACGCAACCTTGGAATATATTGGTCGGTTTCTTCACCGATATCTGCTAGTGCAGTGGTTTTTGTTTTCGGATCGAAAACATGTACAGTTACAATCGAATTAGCTTCACCAGCTTTTGGGTATTTAAAAGTTTCGTTGTGAGGATAAAGTGCATAAGCATCGAAACTGGGGTTTATCCCTTTAAATAAAGTCATTCCAAATTCTTTTACATTTGTTTCATCGAAACGTATGAATGCCAGAAATTTGCTGTCGGGCGACCACGAAAATGCTTTGTTAAAACTAAATTCCTCCTCGTAAACCCAATCAGGTATCCCGTTAATAATTTCATTCTTTTTACCATCGAATGTTACCTGGCTTTCGGTTCCAAATTTTAGGTTTTTAATGAACAGATTATTTTCACGTACGAATGCCACCATATTTCCATCGGGCGAAAAAGTGGCAACCATTTGTGCCCCTTTATCCGAAAGTGGGGTAAGTTCTTCAGTAACTGAATTCCAAACATAATATTCGGCAGTATAGGAGTGCCTGTAAATTTGTTTTCTGTTGGTTGTCAACAATATTTTAGTTTCATCATAACTGAACTCGTAAGCACTAAACCTTGAAATGGGAGAGTCCTCTACGGAAGCCAGATCAAAAACAACTGAAACTTCTTCTCCTGTTTCATAGCTGTTTTTTATGATTTTGGAACCCTGCAAGGTCGTATAATGTATTCCGTCGTTCATGGAGTTTAATCCCCAAACGCCTTTTGACGAAAAAGTTCGTTTAACAAAAATATCTTCAAGGGTAATTTGTTTTGTTTGTGTAAAACCAGTAATACAAAACAGGCTTATAATTAGTAGGGATACAAGGTTTTTCATCTATTTAATTTTTATATTCTGAATGTTTAAAGATTCCGGATTTCAATAAGAAACTCACATAATTTTTTTGTGTTCGAATGTGCGAAATTGGAATGTAAAATTTAAGTTTCTCGTTTCTTAAATGCTAACTTAGCTACAAAAATAGGAATTGAATTAAAAAACAAGGTGACAATGCTCAGTAAAATAAAAAAGCCCTTTAACAAGAATTGCTAAAAGGCTTTCAACGAATATATTAGTTTTTGTTACTCTAACAATTCATAGTCATGCATTTCTTTCATGAAAGTGACAAAGTCGTTTTTATTTTCCGAGTCCATCCATTTCATGGCACTTCTTGGGTGTTCATTCAATGCCCCTGTAATTAAATACGGAATATGGTAACCCCAATCAATATCTTTTTGTAATGGGTGAATATGTTTTTGAATGACATCTAAAATTGGCAATAAGCGGTATTTTGGGTTTTTCAGAAAAGCAACCAAAATTTCAGTTGGGCAGTTACCTGCACCTCTTCCCATTCCTAGCATAGTTGTGTCGAGGAAAGTGGCTCCTTCAATCATTGATGTAATGGTATTCGACATGGCCAATTGCATATTGTTATGCGCATGTATTCCAAGTTCTTTTCCAGGAAGCGCTTTTTTGTACTTCTGCACCAAATGCTGGATGGTTTCGCAGTACATGCTTCCAAAACTATCCACAACATAAATAATTGGAACCCTTGATTTGGCAAGGTCAGCCAAAGCTTCGTCAAGGTCATGTTCATTTACTTTAGAAACTGCCATAAGGTTAATAGTAACTTCGTAACCTTTGTCCATACAATGTTCGGCAAGCCAAACTGCCTTATCTACCTGGTGTACGTAACATGCCACGCGCATCATATCAATTAAGCTGTCGCTGGCTTGAGGGATATCTTCAGGATCAATACGACCAATATCGGCCATTGCGGAAAGTTTTACGTTGGTATTATTATCGCCAACAATCCTTCTCAGGTCTTTATCATCACAAAATTTCCAAGGACCAACTTCGTCACGCGAAAATGCACTTTCACTACTTTTATAGCCAATTTCCATATAATCGATACCTGCTTCAACACAGCCCTGGTAAACCGCCTTTACAAATTCATCACTAAATTGCCACTTGTTCATTAGTCCGCCATCCCTGACGGTACAATCCATAACTTTGGTTGTTTCTCTATACATTTGATTAGAATTTATTTCGATTGATTTGATTTGAGTATCTCAAGTTCTTTGGCAATATTGTGGTCAATCAGATCAGTATAAATCTTTTGAAATACATCCGGATCAAGACCCTTTTCCTGTGCCCAAAGCCCTCTTTGCTTAATCACGGACTCTTTTCGATCTTGTGCAACCACTTCTGTTGGGTTTGACTTGAATTTTACGATTTGTTCCACATAGCCGTAGCGTGCAGCAAATAATCGGATGATTTCTTTATCAATAAGGTCAATTTGTTCTCTTACCTTATCAATAGTCTTACATTCTTCAGGTCCAAGGATGTTGTTCATGTCTGTTTTTGTCTGATGCGAAATTGCCTAATTTAAATTAGTGTTGCAAATTAACACTATTTGATTCAAATTTATTCTGTTTTATTAGTTTTTATTGTCATTTAATAAGAAATTAAAATTAAGGATGCTAAATAAACAAATGATTATCCTTCAACACGATTCTCTCATTTTTGTAAGAAAAGGGATAGTTAAATGGTGGCTCAACTTGCTTATTAGTTTATTACCTTTGTTAAAGTATTTAATATTTTATGGAACAAACAAACCCTAAAGCTCAATAAAGTTTATGGACTATATTGATTTAAAGTAAAATAAAACCCGGTCAGTTTAAAACCCGGGTTTTATAATACACTTTATTCAGTAATTTAATCAATGGTCATGGTGGTTACACGCATGTCCGTTATGGCCACCTGAGCATAATTCGTAGGTTCTGGTAAAATCCCCACTTAGCCATTTTTGAACCGCATCATCCGCTTTTCCTGAAAAACCTGTGATTACGTCTATGTCGTTGGACTTTAAGGTGTTTTGTGCCCCTCTTCCCATGTTCCCGGCAAGCAAGGTTGTAACCCCGATATTTTTCAGGTCACCTGCCAAGCCCGATTTACAACCACATCCTTTCGCAGGCACATAAAATTCTTTTGACTCAATTTCCTTGTTTGAACTCACCTGATAGATTAAAAACAACTCGGCATGACCGAAATGATCGTCAATTGTGTCATTAACCGTAGGTATTGCAATTTTCTCCATGATATATCCTTTCTGTAAATAAATTTGTTCAAAAATAAACAAATATAACAAACATAAGTTCATTAAATACAATGTTTTGTTTTGTATTGCCGAATCAGCTATTTCTCTTAATTTTGACAAAAAATATATTCATGAAAATTCGAAAACTTTTAAGGATACTTCACCGGGATTTTGGTTATTTCATTACCGGCATAACGCTTATTTATGCCTTTTCAGGGATTATTTTAAACCATACAGATGATTTTAATCCGGATTATCGGGTTTATTACCAGGATATAGATTTAAATTTGCCCAAAGGTACCAGACTTGATAAAGAAAGTGTGATAAACGCGTTAAAAAGCCTTGGTGACGATGTAATTTATAAAAAGCACTATAAAAGCAGTAGTGGGGATATTAAAGTATTTATTCAAAACGGCACGGTTGTGTTTGATCCTGAAACCGGAATTGGATATATGGAATACCTAAAAAGGCGTCAGGTGATCTATCAGATGAACCATTTGCACAAAGCAGTTATTCAAAAAAGCTGGAAGTGGGTGAGCGATATAATGTCTGTCATCCTGATATTTGTTGCCATTTCAGGCTTGTTCATCTTAAAAGGAAAGAATGGATTGAAAGGCAGGGGTTTATGGTTGACATTAGCTGGATTTTTAATACCTTTATTGTTCATTATTTTTTACAAATAAAAACTTAAAAAGTGCGTTATGAAAAAGTTTATTTTATTGTTTGCAGTTATTTTTTCTTTGGCAGCATGCACAAATTCTCAAAAACAAAAAGATGTTTCTGAAAAAAGTGCAGAAGTTGTTGTAATGAGCGTCGACGAATTATTGGCTAATGCAAAAGATTTGGTTGATCAGGAAGTGCTTGTTAAAGGTACTGTGTCGCATGTGTGTAAACACAGCGGGGCCCGTTGTTTTTTAATGGGAAGTGACGAAGAAATGACCATTCGGGTAGAAGCAGGTGAAGAAATAGGGGCGTTTATGCAAGAGCAGTTGGGTAGTGAATTGGAAGTTGTTGGAATTTTAAAAGAGGTAATGGTTGGAGAAGCTACACATGATGAACATGCGCATACAATGGGAGAAGCAGAAGAAGACCACGCCGAAGACGATCATAAAATGCAGGAAGCAGATGCTGAACCCGTTTATTTTATTGAAGGATTAAAAGCCAAAGAATTAGCTCCTGCACCCGAAGAAATTGATACCGATTCGATGGAGGTAATAGAGGTTGATACAACAGAAGAAATAGCAGAATAAGCTATAAACAAGATAAAGAAAGTGCCGGTTATCCGGCATTTTCTATTTTAGACCAGAAGTATTTTTGGGAATAAATTTCATGGATACAGAGTTTACGCAATGCCTTTTATTTTTATCAGTGAACCCTTCGCCATAAAATACATGTCCTAAATGTCCCTGGCAATTGGCACAAATAATTTCAATTCTTATTCCGTCCGGGTCTTTAATTTGCAGCACTGCACCTTTAATTTCATCATCAAAACTGGGCCATCCGCAATGCGAATCAAACTTATCGTTTGAATTAAATAGAGGAGCTTCACATTGTTTACACACATAAGTCCCTTCTTCTTTGTGATCGTAATATTCCCCGGAGAAAGGCATTTCTGTGCCTTTATGGATAATTACTGATACCTCAAACTCATTTAATTTATTCCAATTCATCGTATCCGATTTCACTTTTTCCTGATTGCCGACCAAAAATGTGATAGTCAATATTATAAGGTATTTTATCATATAATTAATACAAAATTATTTCGCATTTGTTTAGGGGAAATAGTGTAAAAAACTGTATTAATTTATACCTTGTCGCAAACTTAAACTAACGATGGAATATAAAAATATGTTTTCAGTTGAAGACAAAAATATACTGGTTACTGGTGCAAGCGGAATAATCGGGGCTGCCATTGCCACTGCTCTTGCAGGTGCAGGTGCCAATTTGATACTTCTCGGAAGAAGCAAAGAAAAACTTCAATCAGTATTGGATAATATCAACGATTTTGGTGGGAAACACCGATCTTTTGCTTGTGATGTGCTTGATAGCGGGGCATTGGTGCAAATTAAGGAAAAAATTGCCAATGATTATAGTCAGATAGATGCGTTGATAAATGTTGCCGGAGGGGCGGCCAAAGGGGCATCCACTAAATCCGAATTTTTAACCGCAGATACACCCATCGAAGATTCATTCTTTGGTGTTGACCTGAACGATTTTCAATATACCAACGACTTGAATTTTATGGGAAGCGTTATCCCCACAAAAGTTTTTGCCGAGGCAATGGTAAAGCAGCAGTCGGGGAATATTATTAATATCAGCTCAATGGGGGCAATTCAGCCCTTAAGCAAGTCACCTGCCTACAGTGCTGGGAAAGCTGCCGTTAATAATTTCACACAATGGTTGGCCGTTCATTTATCGAAATCAAATATCAGGGTAAATGCCATTGCTCCCGGGTTTATTTTAACCGACCAAAACAGGTTTTTATTATTTGATGAAAAATCAGGGGAATTAACCCCACGTGGCAAACGAATTGTTGATCATACGCCTGTTGGCAAGCTTGGCGATCCGGAAAACTTAATAACAACTGTTTTTTGGTTATTGTCTGACCAATCATCGTTTATTACCGGGGCAACAATACCTGTTGATGGAGGATTCTCCGCCTACAACGGAATTTAATTATACAGAATACGTATGGAAATTGTTATTTTAGATTCAGGATATAAATCCTACGAATATGAAAGTGAACTGTTTGAAAAAAATGGTTTTACATTAAAAATCCATCCAACTTATCATGGCGATAAGAATGAAAAGAAAGAATTTGCCAGAAATGCCGATGGAATATTGGTTCGGCATACAAAAATCGATGAAGAATTTTTAAGCGGACTTAGTAATTTAAAAGCTGTGGTCAGATATGGTGTTGGCTATGATAATGTGGATGTAAATGCATGTACCCGGTTCGGAATAAAAGTAGCGAATGTTCAGGGCTATGCAAACCATTCGGTTTCAGACCATGCCCTTGCCATGTTGTTGACATGCTCAAGGGGAATGTGGAACACTACCTCCCAATTAAAAGAAAAATTTGCCGCGCCCCCAATTCCTGAAATCTTTGAATTGCACGATAAAACTTTGGGTATTATTGGTTTGGGTAGGATAGGGGGAGAATTTTGTAAAAAGGCATCGAATTTATTTCAAAAAACAATTGTATCCGATCCGTATATCGCTGAAGACAGGTTTGCGCAATTAAATGCCCAAAAAGTTAGTTTCGAACAGTTGCTCCAAGAATCAGATGTGATTAGCATCCATTGCAACTTAACACCAGAGACAACCCACCTTTTTAATTCAGATTCATTTGCGCTGATGCGTAAAAAACCGGTTATAATCAATACTTCGCGGGGCGAGGTAATCGATGAAAAAGCTTTGTTAAGTGCGTTAAATTCAGGGCAAATCCATAGTGCCGGATTGGATGTGTTTGAAAATGAACCAACCAATGAAAACCAAAAAGGCTTGATCGGGCATGAACGCACGATTTGTACTGGTCACTATGCCTGGTATTCCGACAGCTCGGCGCGGGAATTGCAAATTAGGGCAGCCAATAATTTACTCAATTTTATGTTGGGTAAAACGGTGGAAGATTGCCTCAATTGTTAAGGGGTAATTCATGGACTTATAGGTAAATCCATGAATTTACATTGGCGCTTTCCACAACAGCATCTATTACTTTCATATTTGCTATTGCATCTTCTAAAGGTGGTTGAGCTTCTGAATCATTAAGGATTGCTTTAGCAAAAGCATCGCCTTGCAGAGTGTATTGATCTACAGGTTCAATCGTAAATACTTCAGAATCACTTTTTGTCCGTAACCAGACTTTGCTGGATGCATCTTTAGGCGCATTTACAGGGATTTCGATCTCAATATGACCTTGGTCTCCAACAATTTGTACGCGTTGGTAAGGCATTAATTGTGTTGAGCATGTAAAACTGGAGTTTCGCCCGTCAGCAAAATCAAGCATAGCAGATGTTAAAATATCGGTTTTTAAAGCAGTATCACGTTCCATCATCGAAACTACCCGTTTGGGTTCGGAACCAAATATAAATCTAGGGAATGATATGCAATAGCAACCTATATCCATTAAGGCACCTCCGCCAACTTCGATTCTGTTTCTAATATTCTGAGGGTCAGTATTATAATATGAAAAGAAGGATTGAATTGCCTTTACTTCTCCAATAACGCCTTCATCAATCAACGTTTTCACCTTTATCCATTGCGGATGAAAACGGTACATAAAAGCTTCACTGACTTTAAGCGTTGGATATTGTTTGGCAACATTGTTTAATTCAATGGCTTCTTTGGCATTAAGCCCAATGGGTTTTTCACATAAAACGTGTTTGCCGGCTTTTATGGCTTTAATAGTCCATTCAAGGTGCATATTGTTTGGAAGTGGATTGTAAATTGCATCAATTTCCGGATCTTTTAACAATTCTTCATACGAACCGTATGCTTTCGCAATATTTAGTGCTTTTGCTGTTGCATCAGCCTGTTCAATTGACCTGGAACATATTGCAGTTACTTCACAATATTCCCCATTTTGTAGGGCAGGGATAACTTTTTCACGCCCGATTTTAGCCGTGCTTAAAATTCCCCAACGGATTTTACCTTGCATAAAATGAATGTTTTAATTTATAATTGAATTTAGGTTATTTGCTATGAAGAAAGAATTAAACTACAAACTTGTAGTTTCGATTTCTAATCCAAATATTTTTGGATTACATCTGATAAATGGTTTTTATCTATTGGCTTGGTTATGTATTCATCAAAACCATAATTCTGATATAATTTTTTATCAGACTCAAGCGCATAGGCTGTTTGCGCTATAATTGGTAAATCAGGGCGCAATTTTTTTATCTCATTGGTAGCATCAAGACCATTCATTACCGGCATTTTAATATCGATCAATGCCAAATCAATTTCACGATGATTTTTACAAAGCTCAACGGCTTCTTTTCCATTTTTAGCATGCAGGACTTTTACCCCGATATTGTTCAAAACAATTTCAAGAAAAAGAAAATTAACATCCTCGTCTTCTGCTACTAATATTGTTTTGGTATTCGATGATAATCCCTTATTATTTTCGTCAATTTCCATAACAACAATTTAGAAGTGCTGCAATATAATGAATTTTGTCGTGTAAAATTTACGATCACTTAAAGAATTATTTTATTTATAAGTTAACCCTAATCAATCATCTCCAATATATATGCATCATCTAGGCTGTTGATTGAAAATTACATATGTTAATAAAATTAGGTTTTCATTTCTTAAAAATCCATGATTCACGGTATTGATAATGCATTTTTTTAGTTGCTTTCCCATCATCATCATTCAAAAATGATTGCATTTGTGGATCCCAAATCAGTGTTCTCCCAAGGTCACAGGCTATATTTCCCAAAGTGCAAACTGTGCATGAGCTATGCCCAATTTCAACAGGTACCGTAGGGTCTTCCCTTTCCTTTACTGCATCAATAAAATTGATCTGATGTGGTATTTTTAATTCCCAAGGGGATTCTTCTTTTATCATAATCTTTTTTGGAATCCACTCTGGGTTTGAAGCAGCAAAATGTTCCCTTGAAACCTCAATCCATCCTTTATCCCCGATAAATTTGACCCCTTTTGTCAATTTTTTATCGAAAGGTTCAGTAGTCATAATTACGCCATTGGCATATGCAAATTTCATAAACTCGGTTCCATCGCCAATAGGGGCTATTTCAACAGGACCGTTTTTATCCATTCCCAATGCCCATTGAACAATGTCAAACATGTGGGCGCCCCAGTCTGTCGTATAACCACCGCCCATTTCTTTATACCACCGCCATGCACCCCAAACTTTTTCATTGGTTAGCGGATCGTGATAAATTGGAGGGTTTAAATCATCGTTAAAATGAATGTTGCCAGGCAGGGGACCCAACCAGAAATCCCAATCTAAATCATCGGGGACTTCCATTGCCGGTAAGTTATATGGAATTGGAGGGGCGCCAACGTAGGCATGTACTTTTTCTATAGTTCCTAAATCGCCATTTTGAACGAGTTTCACAGCCTTCTGAAATCCAGGATCTGATCGTTGTTGGCTTCCAATTGCTAGTACAATATTATTTTCCCTGACGGCTTTTACGAGTTCCTGTCCTTCTTTAATTGTGAATGTCATTGGTTTTTCAAGGTATACGTCTTTTCCGGCATTGCATGCTTCTATAGCAATGAGTGCATGCCAGTGATCGGGAGTTGCAATAACTACAGCATCAATATCTTCTTGCGCAATTAAATCTTTGAAGTTTAAATAGGTGCTTATTTTCTTCTTTTTGGCCGATGAGGAATAATATCCTTTAACAAGCCTCTCGAAACGAGTACGTTTTCGGCCATAAACATCACAACCTGCAACAACCTGTACACCAGGTAGGTTGATAAAACCTTTTAATAAGTACATTGCCTGACGCCCCAAACCTATAAATCCAAGTTTAATATTGTTCTCTGTATTTTCTTTTGTGCATGAACCTAATGAAGGAAATAAGGCGAGCCCTGCTAATCCAATTGCCGAAGTTTCAAGAAATCTTCTTCTGTTAAATTCTTTTTTTGATGTCATATTGTTGTTATATGGTTAATTTTTGACTTTACCCATAAAAACAAAACTAAGTAATTACATTTTTATTCTTCAATTGTTTGGACTATTTCTAACCTGTTAAGTCTTCAATATTACCAGATAAAACGGATAATAAAAATGCAATTAATCAGCAAAGTGGGTATTTGTTTTTTATTCATAGAAATTAATCAAAACAATAAGGGAAAGTGTATGTTACAATTGGACAAAGAATAAAAGGATAGCAATTCCAAAAAAAATAAGATAAATAATTAATGAATAATTTATATAATCCAAATCGATCTTCCTTAAATACACATTTAATTGAGAATACCCCTTTTACTGAATTTCTAAAAGATCTAAAATCAAAAATGAAATTGGTTTTTCACAAGCGTGGAAACCTTGATGAGATGAGCATAAAGCGTGGTTTGCCACCATTTGCCCTTCGTGAAATAATGTCGGTAAATCCACTTTCAGTTGGAATACCAAAGGAATATGGAGGCAGGGGAGGTTTGATGCACGAAAATATTGGACTCCTTGCTGCAGCATCGTATGAGTCATTGGCTTTATCTCTGACCTTTGGAATTAATTCGGCACTTTTTCTTCAACCATTTGGGAAATATGCCCAGGAAGAGGTTAAAGCATCTGTTTTTGAGGGTTTTATGAGCAGGCAAAATATGGGAGGCTTAATGATTACCGAACCCGGTTTTGGCAGCGATGCGTTAAATATGCAAACCAGCTTTATTCAACAAAATGGTGAATACCATATAAAAGGTAAAAAACATTGGGCAGGTTTAACTGGTTGGGCTGATTATTGGCTTTTAACTGCAAGGCAAAAAACCGATTCGGGAAACTTGCAGCGTGATATAGATTTTTTTCTGGCAGATATGAATGCTCCAGGACAACACATTGAGGTGGAAGAATTTTTTGAAAACCTGGGGCTATACATGATTCCTTACGGTAGAAACCACATTGATGTGAAAGTGCCGGGAATCCACAAATTACAACCACATACCAATGGGGTTAAAATGATGTTGGACCTTCTGCACCGAAGCAGGATGCAGTTCCCAGGACTTGGAATGGGATTTATTCAGCGGATGCTTGACGAAGCTATTACACATTGCAAGCAACGTTTTGTTGGAGGCAAGAGCCTGTTTCACTTTGATCAGGTGCAAGAGCGCTTGTCGAAATTACAGGCATCTTATACCATTTGTTCTGCCATGTGCGCCAATAGCAGCGAAAAAGCTGGCTTGGATAAAGATTTATCTGATCAGGGAATGGAAGCTAATTCAGTAAAAAGTGTTGTTACAGACCTTATGCAGCAGGCTGCACAGTCGGTTGTTCAACTTGTGGGGGCAAAGGCGTTCAAACTTAACCATATTGCCGGAAGGGGTACATCCGATAGTCGTCCGTTCCAGATTTTTGAAGGATCTAACGATATCCTTTATGCCCAAATTTCAGAAGGTCTCGTAAAACTCATGAAAAGGGCAAAAGAAAACAACCTATTCCAATTTTTGAAAACCTTTAGTTTGACGGATAAAGCAAGCAATTTTATAAAGCCTCAAATCAATTTTAACCTGGATATACAAATGCCCCAACGAAAATTGGTAGAAATGGGAAAGATAGTTGGTAGGATTGTTTCCTTAAATCAGGTTATTAATCTTGAAGATAAAGGATACAGAAAAGATTTGATAGAAGGCGGAATAGCAATGTTGAAGCAGGAGATTATAGCTTTAATAAGTTCATTCAACTTTGCGAACAACGAAAATGTTGTTGAGGGGTATGAAGAGAATAGCTTGTGGCTTGATTTTGTGAGGATTTAGGCGCATTTTGATATTATAACGAAAAAGCTCCATGTAAATGCAATACATGGAGCTTTAATCTATGTGGCTTTTAAATTTTACGGTTTTTTAAATTCCAACCTTGCCAAATAGCGCTCTTTTGCTTGTTTTGGATCTTCATCAATTCCAATATAAATTTTGGTCCTGTTATCTATTCTTACTTCCTGCATTTTTGTTACGTCAGGCGATACAACAATCGTTTGTTTCTTTTCTGCCATAGTTTATTTTTTTACTTATTCGATGTGTAATCATGCTGGAATCGTCCATTCAACGCTTAAAGTTTTCACTTCTTACCCTAAAAATTTATTTTGAAATAAAACAGATAGGAACCAAATTTGAAATTGTCAACATGAAATATTTTGTGTTTCTAGTGGAATGCAAAGATAATCAAACTATTGGGTATCTTTGCGGAATCTTCCGTTTATATCCTTATTCAAACCTAAAATTAACGTACAAGGAGGTATTTTATTGTTATGTGCTTTCTTTAATTTAAAATAATATTTGCATGCGACATAATTCAGCAGAAATATCAATTAAATCCAACCTTTATTGGCAACGTAAAATTTCAAAAAAACGAATACTTTAGGTAAAAATCTTTATTGTCAATAATTTAGAGTATCTTGCGCTAAATTAATTTATAATATAATGAATAAAGGAACAGTAAAATTTTTTAACGATTCAAAAGGATTTGGATTTATCATTGAGTCAGAAACATCAAAAGAATATTTTGTACATTCAAATGGACTGAAAGATAGTATTCATGAAAACGATGAAGTTACCTTTGACCTTGAAGAAGGAAGAAAAGGATTAAATGCAGTCAATGTTAAACTAGCATAGTTTATACCAGATAATCTTTAAATATTTTAGGTCCTGCCAATTTGGTGGGATTTTTTTTGCTTTTTATTCATCAGGAGTTCTTCTGTTTTGCTTTTTTAAAGAATGAATGCGTTTTTTTTCCATACGTTTCTTTTTCGATGCAAGTGTTGGCTTTGTTTTGATACGTTTTTTTTCAGGTTTTAATGCTTTTTCAATGAGTTCATAAAACCGGAGAATTACCAATTCTTTATTTCTCAATTGGGAGCGATCGTCCTGGGAGATTAGAATTAGCTCTCCTTCGTCTGTAATCCTGTTTTTTAATTTTCTTAGAAGGATTTGTTTTTCACGATCGGTAAGCAGGCCCGATTCATCTATGGAAAAGCGGAGTTCGACCTTTGAATTTACCTTATTCACATTTTGTCCGCCCGGACCGCCACTTCTTGATGCCTGAAATCGAAACTCAGGTTCAAAATTTCTATTTTTTAGGATTCCCATTACATATGCGTTTACATAGGACAAAGGTAAACAATCAACTTTACTACATTTCAGAATATATATTTTGGAATCTTTTTCAATAAAAATACCAAGAATACAAGCGTATTTAATTAATGGTCTTTTGATAAAATTCTATTGGCATTTTATGATTGTTTTGTTGTTAATTTAAATTTTGAAGAAAATGTTAACCACCCTATGTTTATAAATCCTGTCAAAATTTAATCATTTTAGGATGAATCATTCCGCCTAAGTAATTGTTTTCTATGAAGAATACTTATCTTTGCAGACAATTTTTTTGAAATAAACAGCAAACGAAAAATGATACATATTACCTTACCGGATAATAGCGTTAAAGAATTTGAAGCAGGGATTACCGGATTTGATATAGCACAATCCATTTCTCCCAGATTGGCAAAAGAAGTTTTGTCGATTTCTGTAAACGGAGAAGTATGGGATTTAAGCCGTCCGATTAATGAAGATGCCAGTATTAACCTCTATAAATGGGAAGACCGCCAGGGAAAAGAAACCTTTTGGCATTCATCTGCCCACCTCATGGCAGAAACCATTGAAGCAATGTACCCTGGTACGAAATTCGGAATTGGTCCTACGGTCGACACTGGCTTTTATTACGATATTGAACTACCGGATGGAAAAGTTTTGTCTGAAAAAGACCTGGCAAGTATTGAAAAGAAAATGCTGGAACTGGCAAGGCAAAAAAACGATATTGTTCGCAGTGAAATTAGCAAATCGGATGCTTTAAAAATGTTTGAAGCAAAAAACGATGAGTTAAAACTGGAACTTATTAGTGAATTGGAAGATGGTACTATTACATTATATAACCAGGGTAATTTCACCGATCTTTGCCGTGGTCCTCACTTGCCAAACACTGGTCTGATTAAAGCAATAAAACTTACCTCGATTGCAGGTGCCTATTGGCGTGGCGATGAGAAAAATAAAATGCTGACCCGTGTTTATGGCGTTTCATTTCCAAAGCAAAAAATGCTCGAAGAGTATTTGGTGATGATTGAAGAAGCCAAAAAGCGCGATCACCGAAAAATTGGTAAGGAGATGGAGTTATTTGCCTTTTCGGAAAATGTGGGGCAAGGGTTACCGTTGTGGTTGGCTAAAGGCGCCCAATTGCGCATGGAATTGGAGAGTTTTTTGAAACGGCTTCAAAAAGCGCATGGATACGATCAGGTAATAACACCTCACATTGGCGATGTAAAGTTGTATAAAACATCGGGACATTATCAAAAGTATGGTGCCGATTCATTCCAAACCATTAAAACCCCATCAGAAGGTGAAGAGTACATGTTAAAACCTATGAACTGTCCTCATCATTGCGAGATATATAAAATCAAACCAAGATCGTACAAAGACCTGCCAGTTCGGATGGCAGAATTTGGAACGGTTTACAGATATGAACAAAGTGGCGAATTGCATGGTTTGACCCGTGTAAGGGGCTTTACACAAGACGATGCGCATATTTTTTGCCGTCCCGATCAGTTGAAAGATGAATTTAAAAAAGTAATTGATATCGTATTTATCATCTTCAAAGCCTTAAGTTTTGAGAATTATACGGCACAGATATCGTTGCGTGATCCAAAGAACCCGGATAAATACATTGGTTCGGCAGAGAACTGGGACAAAGCAGAGCGGGCGATTATCGAAGCTTGTGAAGAGAAAGGCTTAAATACTGTAACCGAGATTGGCGAGGCTGCATTTTACGGTCCAAAACTTGACTTTATGATTAAAGATGCCTTAGGTCGTAGTTGGCAACTTGGAACAATTCAGGTGGATTACAACCTTCCGGAAAGGTTTGACCTTGAATATATTGGCTCCGATGACAACCGTCATAAACCGGTCATGATTCACCGGGCACCCTTTGGTTCAATGGAACGTTTCGTGGCAGTGCTGATTGAACATACCGCCGGAAAATTCCCTCTGTGGCTAACACCCGAGCAAGTTGTTCTGTTGCCTATAAGTGAAAAGTACAACGATTATGCAAAAAAAGTTTTAAAATTTCTAAATAATTGCGATATTCGCACCGTTATTGACGACCGTAACGAAAAGATTGGTAGGAAGATACGTGATAACGAGTTAAAACGGATTCCGTACATGCTTATCATAGGCGAAAAAGAAGTTGAAAAAGAAGCTGTTTCAGTACGTAAGCAGGGCGAAGGAGATAAAGGTACAATGACCAGTGAAGAATTTGTTGAATTGGTCAATTTAGAAGTAAAGAATCAATTATCAGGATTATATAACTAATTTATAGGAGGACTTTAAAATAGCTATTAAGAGAAGAAATTTTAACAGAGGGGGCAGAGTTGACACAACGCCTCAGCACCGGATAAATGAACGTATTAAAACACCCATGGTAAGGGTTGTTGGTGATAATGTTACAGAACCGGGAGTTTACCCATTACGTGAAGCCTTAAGTATCGCAGATTCATTGGGTCTTGATTTGGTGGAAATATCTCCAAATGCTGACCCTCCTGTGTGTAAGGTAATTGACTATTCAAAGTTTCTTTATCAACAGAAAAAGAAACAAAAAGAAATGAAAGCCAAAGCTGTGAAAGTGGTTGTCAAGGAGATCCGCTTCGGACCTCAAACCGATGAACACGATTTTCAGTTTAAACTTAGGCATGCACAAAAATTCCTAAGCGAAGGCGCAAAAGTTAAAGCATTTGTGTTTTTTAAAGGACGTTCAATCCTGTTTAAAGAACAAGGCGAAATCCTTTTGCTTCGTTTTGCCACCGAATTGGAAGACTACGGTAAAGTAGAGCAGATGCCTAAATTAGAGGGTAAAAGAATGACCATGTTTATTTCACCTAAAAAAAGCTAAGAAGCTTTTTTAACTATAATATATAGAAAATGCCAAAGATGAAGACTAATTCCGGAGCCAAAAAGAGATTTAGGCTTACCGGAACAGGGAAAATTAAAAGAAAGCATGCTTATAAAAGTCATATTTTGACCAAAAAAAGTAAGAAGCGTAAGCGTAACCTTACTTATTGGACAACAATTGACAAAACAAACGAGAGCAATGTGAAGTTGCTGTTGTGCATGAAATAGAAAAAATTCTTTCTTTAATTAAAATAAACAAAGTTATAACCAGGTGATCGAGCAATAAAGATTCCGTAGATTGGCGGAACGCTTATTACCAAAAATTAAAAAGTATGCCAAGAAGTGTTAATCATGTAGCATCACGCGCCCGAAGAAAAAAGATCCTTAAAAGGACAAAAGGTTATTTCGGAGCCCGTAAAAATGTTTGGACTGTTGCTAAGAATGCGTATGAAAAAGGATTACAGTATTCATACCGCGACAGGAAAGCAAAAAAAGGAATGTTCCGTTCATTGTGGATTCAGCGTATTAACGCAGCAGCCCGTTTAGAAGGATTGTCATATTCACAGTTTATGGGATTGTTGAAAAAGAATAATATCGATATTAACCGCAAAGTTCTGGCCGATTTGGCAATGAACCATCAGGATGCATTTAAAGCAATTGTCGATAAAGTAAAGTAAATAATTTGAAGGTGAAATAATAGTTGAAGACTCGGGATTACCCGGGTCTTTTTTGTTTTGGGTGATGCGTCCCGCATAATTATCAGGATCCATCCGCATTAGTAATTCAGTAAATGAGATTTGCTAAGCCCACGTAGTTTGTTTTTATTCTTGCTGTTGATTTGCGGAAATCATGAATATTTTTTGTTTCTCAAAGTTTTTATATTTGTGTATGAACAAAACCCAGGAAGAAAAACTTTTACGTGAAGTAGAGCTTCGTTTAAGTGTAAAGCTAAGCCAGGATGTCCATGTGATTTCCAATTCCAGCGTTTCAGGAGGTTGTATTAACAATGCTGGTAAATTAAAAGCCAATATTGGTACATTTTTCTTGAAATGGAATTCAAATTGCCCGTCCGACCTCTTTTTGCGTGAAGCAGAAAGCCTGCAAGAACTAGCAAAAGTTGAAAATCCATATCTTACCATTCCCGAAGTTATCGATGTAAATGAATTGGACGATACCCCGCCTTTTTTAGTATTAACTTATATCGAATCAGGCAACTCATATTCTAACCGTTCTGATGAAGAATTAGGTAAAGGTTTGGCATTAATTCATAAGCATTCGAATGATAAGTTCGGATTTTATACACAAAACTATTGTGGGGCAAGCAAGCAAAACAATACATGGAGCGATAACTGGATTGATTTTTTTGCGAATAATAGATTAAATTATATCCTTAAACTTGGTAACCAGGTTCGGTCCATTCCAACGGAGCACATGAAAGTTTATGAAAGATTGCTTGTAAAATTACCCGATTTGATACCCGATAATAGCATTCCAGCCTTAATTCACGGTGATTTATGGTCGGGCAACTATATGTACACCAATAATAAACCTGCTTTGATTGATCCTGCGGCCTATTATGCCGACCGGGAAATGGAAATGGGGATTATGACATTGTTTGGGGGCTTTTCAAATCGGTTTTGGGCTGCCTATAACGAAATTTATCCCTTGCCAGATGATTGGGAAGAAAGAAACAGGCTTTATCAATTATACCATGTTCTTAATCATTTTTATTTGTTTGGAGGTGCATATGGGCAACAAGCTTTTCAAATCGCAAAATACTATGCTGCCTAAGAAAAGCTATTCTTTTAAACATGATTATTTGTATTGTTTACCGCCTATTACTTCAGTATTTTTAGAAAAAATCCGAAAATCAAAATGATTAGTAGCAAGGTAAAAGATATCACGCCATTTATTGTGATGGAAGTGCTTGAAAAAGCAGCCGAAATGGAAAAAAACGGCATCAACGTAATCCATATGGAAGTGGGAGAGCCTGATTTCGATGTTCCCAGGTGCATTTCCGAATCGGTGCAGGAAGCTTTCAATCAGGGACGCACTCATTATACACATAGCCTGGGCGATCCGGAATTGCGTGAGGAAATAGCAAAAAATTACAAGCAGAAATATAATGTGGATGTTGATCCACAGCAAATAATTGTTACCTCAGGCTCATCCCCGGCTATATTACTTGCCTTGTCGGTGCTTTGCGAAAATGAGGATGAAGTTATCATATCAGATCCGGGCTATGCCTGTTATCCCAATTTTATCAAATATCTTGGGGCTAAAGCAGTTCCGGTTCCCGTATCGGAAGATGACGGGTTTCAATATCGCCCTTCACTTATTCAAAAGTATATCAATGCAAAAACAAAGGCTATCCTTATCAATAGCCCAATGAATCCTACTGGAAACCTTCTGTCAAAAGAAGTTATGCAAGAGCTCGCACAGTTGGGATCCCATATTATTTCCGATGAAATTTATCATGGACTAGTATATAAGGGGAGGGCGCATTCTATATTGGAGTTTACCGATAATGCTTTTGTATTAAACGGATTTTCAAAGCTTTATGCAATGACTGGTTTGCGATTGGGATATGTGATAGCGCCTCAAAAGTATGTGAGGGTTATGCAAAAGTTGCAACAAAACTTATTTATTTGTGCCGGCTCAACAGCTCAACGTGCCGGAATCACTGCTCTTAGAAGCGCATCTGCTGATGTTGCTAAAATGAAAGCTACTTATGATGAACGGCGTAAATACTTAATTAAAAGGCTTAAAGAGTTAGGTTTTGAAATAAAAGTAGAACCAACGGGGGCATTTTATGTGTTTGTGAATGTGAAACACCTGGCCACCGACTCTTATAAATTGGCATTTGATATCCTTGAAAAGGCACACTTAGGGGTAACACCCGGAATTGATTTTGGCGATAACGGCGAAGGGTTTTTACGCTTTTCGTATGCAAATTCTCTTGAAAATATTATGGAAGGCATGAACAGGTTGGAGAAATATTTAAAGGATACAAAAGAAAACTTGTAAATATAGAAGGTAATCCCAATACTTGCTTGTTTAACGACCATTCAATATATCATTATTAATTCATCTGATATTCTTAATACCTCAGAGCTTACACCTGGAAATTATTCCATCTTGTTCAAAAATAAAGAGGCTTCATTTATTGGAAAATTCACTAAAATGAAAGCGGTTTTTTAGTTTTAAGGAGATTGTTTAGCGATTATACGCTTCTTTTTTGACGAAAATTACAGGCATATAAAGTAATTATATGCTTTACCTTATCTGTAATGGTTATTTAATACATAAAATCACACTTATTTTGTCGATTATATTCACCCTTTTAAAGATAAATTTATCTTTTATTTAAACATCCTAATTTTTAAAAGGCGAATTTTACTTACAATTTTTAAATAAAACATATCTTATTATTTAAATTCATTACAAATAGTCGTCTTATTAGAATATTTGAAACTTCAAAATTTAATCTGTCAATTACTTCTGTTTTTGAACAGAGGTTTTATGTGCAACAGAACGCTAATTTAGCCGTCATATTAAGTGAAAACAAAAATTAGAAAAGCGGTTATTTTCCGCAAAAAAAAACGATTTATTCTTTATTTAAAATTTGTAGCCATGAAAAAATTAAGTTTAGTAATCGTATTCGCTGTTGCACTAGCCATGACAACAGCAGTTAATACAAACGCAGCCGGAACATCAGAAGAATTTGTTAACTACAAAATTGAAACTGTCGATGATTTACATTTAGGTAAAAACATCGAAAAAATCTGGACCTTAACTTATAGTGCCGATGAGGTCCCAGTGACTGTATTGAAAAGAAAAACAGCGTCAGCAACCAATTACATTGTCCGTTCCGAACATTTTGAAGTATGTTACGCATCTAATGCAGATGGATTTGGAGCTAAAAAGATCAAAAAGAGTTGGGCAACTGTACCAGTTCAAATTACAAATGCTGTTATTAGCGAAAAGGACATGGAAAACCAGAAGGTAATTACATCTAAAAAGGTTGATGATGAAAGGGCACTTGCACTAATTGCAAATTATTTGCCTGAATTGGTTAACGATACGTATACCCACCTTTTAAATTAATAGTTTATAATTAGCAATTATAAAGGTCGTGAAGAGTTCACGGCCTTTTTTTATATACATCCACAAACAAGCCCATCTGCCAGGCTATCGAGCATTTCGTTTTCTTTTTCCTTTTCTTCTTGGGTGCCCTGGCAATCATTGCAAACAGCCATATTTACATATGCATTTAAAGTAACAGGAGTAGTTGTAATTTCCTTGTTACAAACAAAACAATTTTTTGTTGTTTTCTCCATTTCACAATTTTTTGTAAAAATAACTATTTAAAGTTTACTTGTTCAAATTAGCAACTGCCAGGCATGACAAAAGCATGCTATTATGGCTGAATTATGCAATAATTTTAAATTGGCATAATTATTATAAAAGTATGCCTGTGGCTTTTATTAGCTTCTACAAATAACTACATTTGTAATCGAATTTGCATGAAAAAATAAACACATTATATGGCATTAGTTGATAAAATACTAGGTAAACTTTTGGGTAACAAATCCGAAAGGGATATAAAAGAAATAAAGCCTATAGTTGAGGCAGTTAACGCGGAATTTGAACGATTAAACAGCGTATCGAACGATGAATTAAGGGCAGAATCCCAGCGGCTTAAAGACCTAATAAAAGAACGTATAAAGCCCGAAGAGGATGAAATAAATAAACTCAAATTGGAGGTTGAAGATGCTGAAGTTGAGGAAAGCGAAAAATTTTATACCCAAATTGATAAGCTGGAAGAAAAAATCGATGAAAAAATTGAGATAGTCCTCAACGAAATACTTCCTACTGCATTTGCAATTGTAAAAGAAACTGCAGCACGTTTTGCAAAGAATGAGAAAGTCGTGGTAACAGCTACTGACTTTGATCGTGATTTGGCTGCCAAAAGGGATAGCATTATTATTGACGGCGAAAAATCCATTTGGTCAAATACCTGGATTGCAGGAGGAACTGAAGTGACCTGGAATATGGTACACTACGATGTACAGCTAATTGGAGGAATTGTGCTTCATCGTGGAAATATTGCAGAGATGGCTACCGGGGAAGGAAAAACATTGGCAGCAACCCTGCCTGTATTTTTAAATGCGCTTCCGGGAAAAGGTGTTCATTTGGTTACCGTTAATGATTATCTATCGAAAAGGGATGCCGAATGGATGGGGCCAATTTATGAATTTCATGGACTTTCAATAGATTGTATTGATAAACACCAACCAAATTCCGAATCGCGAAGAAAAGCATATAATTGCGATATTACCTATGGAACAAACAACGAGTTTGGTTTTGATTACCTGAGGGATAATATGGCTATTAACCCGGAGGATTTGGTTCAGCGCAAGCACAATTATGCAATTGTGGATGAGGTCGATTCGGTTTTAATCGACGATGCAAGGACTCCGTTAATTATTTCAGGACCAATACCAAAAGGTGATAATCAACAATTTGAAGAACTTAAACCATATGTAGAAAGGCTTTACAAAGCACAGCGCGATTTGGTTACCGGAATTTTTGCAGAAGCACGTAAGCTTTTAACAAAACCAGACGCTACGCCCGATGAAAAGAAAGAGGGTGCACTGTTGCTATTGAGGGCACATAAAGGATTGCCAAAAAATAAAGCGATCATTAAGTTTTTAAGTGAAGAGGGGATGAAAGCCGCAATGCTGAAATCCGAAAACTTCTATATGCAGGATAACAATAAAAACATGCATATAGTTACCGATCCTTTGTATTTTATTATTGAAGAAAAACAAAATTCGGTTGAATTGACCGATAAAGGGCATGAGCTTATTTCCAAAGGATTTGAAGATCCCGACTTTTTTGTTTTACCTGACATGGGAGCCAGTATGGCAGAACTCGAGAATTCCGGTCTTTCGCATGACGAGCTGATTGCCAAAAAAGACCTGATGATACAGAACTATTCGGTTAAATCGGAAAGGGTTCATACTATTAACCAGTTATTTAAGGCATATGCCATGTTCGAAAAAGACGTAGAATATGTGGTTATTGATAACAAGGTTAAAATTGTGGATGAACAAACAGGTAGGATCATGGAGGGAAGAAGGTACTCCGATGGCCTGCATCAGGCAATTGAAGCAAAAGAGCGTGTGAAAGTGGAAGCAGCAACACAAACCTTTGCCACCATTACGCTGCAGAACTATTTCAGGATGTACCATAAATTATCGGGGATGACCGGTACGGCAGAGACGGAAGCAGGAGAATTCTGGGACATCTATAAAATTGAGGTGGTTGTAATCCCAACAAACAGACCAATACAAAGGCACGACAGGGAAGACCTTGTATATAAAACAAAACGCGAGAAATACAATGCAGTAATCAATGAAATTGTTGAACTAAATAACCAGGGGAGGCCTTCGTTGGTTGGTACAACATCGGTTGAGATTTCTGAGTTGCTCAGCAGGATGTTGAAAATCAGAGGAATAAAGCACAATGTGCTAAACGCTAAAATGCATGCCCGTGAAGCCGAAATTGTAGCTGAAGCTGGTCGGGCAGGTGCTGTAACAATTGCAACCAACATGGCTGGTAGGGGTACCGACATTAAGCTGACGAAAGAAGTGATTGAAGCCGGAGGTTTGGCGATTATTGGTACCGAAAGGCACGATAGCCGTCGAGTTGACAGGCAGCTAAGAGGACGTGCAGGTAGGCAGGGAGACCCTGGTTCATCTCAGTTTTTCGTTTCGCTCGAAGATAACCTGATGCGCCTATTTGGTTCCGAAAGGATTACCGGGATTATGGATAAATTGGGGCTCAAAGAGGGAGAAGAAATCCAGCATTCCATGATTTCAAAATCAATTGAGCGTGCCCAGAAAAAAGTGGAAGAAAACAACTTCGGGATCAGGAAAAGGCTGCTTGAATACGATGATGTAATGAACTCGCAAAGAGAGGTAATCTATAAAAAGCGAAGACACGCCCTATTTGGGGAACGCCTTGAAGTGGATGTTCTTAACATGATGTACGATTCGGTGGAGGAACTGGTGAACAATTACCATGGATCAACAGAAATGTTTGAAGATTTCAATATGGAACTTATGCGGCTTTTATCCATAGGTTCGCCTGTTGATGAAGAAGAATTTGGTAAAATATCGGCTCCTGACCTTACGCAGAAAATATACGATGTAATGATTGATAGCTATAAAAGGAAAGTAGATTTTATTTCCAGACAAGCATATCCGGTTATTAAGGACGTATATGAGAAAAAATCCCATTTATATACCAATATTGTTGTTCCGATTACCGATGGTAAAAAAACATTCCAGATTGTTACCAATTTAGAAAAAGCATACAAAAACAAGGGGAAAGAGCTTGTTAAAGCCTATCAAAAGCAAATTGTTTTGGTGTCGATCGATGAAGCGTGGAAGGAACAATTACGTGAGATGGACGATTTGAAACAATCTGTTCAGAATGCTACTTATGAGCAGAAAGACCCATTATTGATTTATAAATTTGAATCGTTTAACCTTTTTAAAGAGGTCGTTTCAAAGGTGAACAAAGACATTGTTTCTACACTTATGAAGGGGCATATACCACTCCAAAACCCGGACGAAGTGAAAGAGGCTGCCGAGCGTAGAAGGACTGATATGAGCAGGTACCGTGCGTCAAAAACCGATGCTTCGGAATCGAACCCAATGGATGGGGCAAATACGCAAACGCAGGAAAAATCAAAGCCTCAGCCAGTTAAAGTGGAAAAAAGGGTAGGGCGCAATGATCCATGTCCTTGTGGAAGTGGAAAGAAATTTAAACAGTGCCACGGAAGGGGCTAATTAGTAACTTTAACATTCATCACAAATAACATACATATGCTAAGCTACATCAATTGGAATGTCGATCCGGAAATTGTAAGGATAAACCTGGAATTTATTAAACTTGGAGCACTTTCCATAAGATGGTATGGGCTTCTGTTTGCATCCGGATTTTTAATTGGATATTACATTTGTGAGAAAATGCTTAAAACAGAAAAGGTTAAAGAGAAATGGATCGAAAGCCTTTTCTTCTATATTTTAATTGCCACGATTGTTGGTGCCCGACTTGGGCATGTATTTTTTTACGGCTGGGATTATTATTCGCAGAACCCGGGTGAAATCATTAAAGTATGGCATGGCGGACTTGCCAGTCACGGTGGGGCTGTTGGAATTTTACTTGCCCTTTATATTCATTCAAAAAAGATAACAAAACGTTCTGTACTATGGTCTCTCGACCGTATTGCCGCTCCGGTTGCACTTGTGGGGGCTTTTATTCGTACCGGAAACCTAATGAATTCAGAAATATACGGTATTGAAACAAGTTTGCCCTGGGGCTTTATTTTTGAACGTAATGCCGAAATGGTTGCGAAACATCCAACACAAATTTATGAAGCTTTATGTTACCTGTTAATATTTGTTTTCTTGTTTTACAAGTATTGGAAAACTGATGCGAAAGACAAGCAGGGGATGTTAACCGGGATTTTCTTTAGCCTCGTTTTTGGAGCCCGTTTCCTTATTGAATTCATTAAGGAAGATCAGGAAGCATTTGAAGCTGGAATGGCATTAAATATGGGACAATGGCTTAGTATTCCGTTAGTAATTTTTGGAGTGTACCTTTGGGTAAAGGCAATTAAAAGTAAGCCGGTTTTTTA
The DNA here is from genome assembly GCA_963678235.1 of Prolixibacteraceae bacterium. Lineage (GTDB taxonomy): Bacteria > Bacteroidota > Bacteroidia > Bacteroidales > Prolixibacteraceae > JABMQB01. Next base: position 989,206 of record OY782766.1, read on the forward strand.
TAAAAATGATTAGGGTAAATTCTCGGTAAAGTTCTTTAATTTTCAGAATTTTAGGTGATTAGGTTAGAATTGGATAGGCAATAATTCATCCCTGGCTGGTTCACTATAATTCAGTTTTGCAAGGTCGGATTTACGCTCGTTTAATACCATTTGGTATTTACTTACCATCATAATATCCTTATTGCTTCGCAAAGAAATAACTTGTTCGAGGCTTTTGTTGATATATTTTAGTGCTTCGTCAATTTCATCTTTCATTTCGTACGCCAAAGCCATGTTGTAGTTTGCATGGATAGCTAACTTGCCATATTTTTTATCGGTATATTTTCCCCAAAGTCCGATCGCATTTTCCCATTTGCCCTCGTTTAAATAGCCATCGGCTTTTTTAAAATCTTCCAATGGCGGAACCAGGTACATTCTGTTAACTTTCTCCCAGTTCGATGTAATTCTTTTGGCATAATTTTCACCGGCAATTTCGGCTGCAATTCCACATGCTATATTCATATCTGGCGCATTTAGTGTTTCCCAGGTATCATCAGTTGCATTCCAAAATACTGTATCAATCATTATTTTCTGATCTAAAAATGCATTGTTCATTGGATTGTAGATTCGCCATAATGCGATGGTACTTACTTGGTTTGTTTCGGGTGAGTTGCGGTAAACGGTTCCAAATTCCGAATACTTAAATGACAGGACTTCAAGAACAACAACGGCATCAACATGATACGCATCGCAAATTTCTTTAATATAAGTAGGTGTAAAAGCTAATAATGAATCCCCGAAGTGTAGGGGAACATAATTATAGGGCAGAACTTCAATATTCGCAAACCGTTCGTTTAGGCTAACCGCTTGAGAAAATGATTTTAATGATCTATTGGTCATCATTATATGAAGAAGGCTTTGTGTTTCAGTGGATAAATCTACCTTCTCATAATCGGAATAGTAATACATCGAAGTGTCTCTCATGGGCCTAAAGTTTGCACTTAGTACAGCGATATTTTGAATATCATTTGCAAGGTCAACTTCGGCAGGAGATAAAATATCAATAGGATAATCTTTATAAACAGTACATGAACTGGCAATAAGCAGGAGCAATATAATTAAATGATATGGTTTGCCCATGGCAAAAGATTGAAAAACAATTTTAGCAAAGTTAAGAACAGTTTTTATTTCATTTTATCCAGCTGTTCTTTTCTGGATTTTAATTTGTCTAGATAACTATACGTCAGGTTTTTATACTGCGTTTCATACGATTTTAATGCCCAGTTATAAGCTTCATCAATATCTCCGCTAATTTCATATGCAATTGCAACATTAAACTGCGCCTTGCTTTTTAAACTTTTCGAACTGCTACCTTCGGCAACCTCTTTCCAATAATTCAGGGCTTCGTCCCAATTGTTTTTTTGAACAGCTTCATGTGCTTTTACAAAGTATTGGTTGGAAGATAAATAATACATACGCGTATCTGGTTTCCAGCGCGGTGCTATTTTTTCAGAGGCATCCAGAGCAATGGAGATCCCTGTTTCAATCAGGGCGTCTTTTACACTGGTCATTTTTCCAAATAATTCCCTGTTGCTCATTCCAAATTGTTCCCACACCAGTGTATCAGTCATGAAATTACGATTTACAATGCTCTTTTTTAAAGGATCATAGACCCGGAACAATGTACTATATTGGATGGTCATTCTTGCAAAATATCCTTTAAAATATCTGTCGCTCGTTCTATCGTACATGGTTTCCCGGCTATAACTTGTTTTAACGTACATGTTCAGGTGGTCCATCGACATAAGCACATCGGTATTAAAATCAGAGCATAGTTGGTTTACTTCATTCCAATCCATTTCATCCGAGAAAAATGTGTTCTTGGTAAAAGGAAGGAAACGGTTTTGGGGAATGACCACATCATATCTGCCTGATTCAAAAAGAAGTTCGCCCAATGCCCTAATAGTTGTATCGGCTGCTGTACTATCAAATAACATAGTATCAACATTGAACAATTGTTTGTAAAATTTAACCTGTAGCGAGTCTTCCAGGTAATCCCGGTAATTATCGTCAACAGTCCTGTTAACAAGCAGGATACTTTGAATATCTTTTGGAAGTTCTTCTTTTGAAGGCTGGGCTAATTGAACCCTAACATAATTAACTGTTGTACAGGATGCAAAAAATGCGATAAATGCCAGTGTTGATACAATTTGTAATGCCCTTTTCATATTTAAAAATATAAATATTTTAATAAATGCCCCAGAATTTCCTCAAAAACCATTCCAATGAAAACACCAATAAAATTACGGCGAACAGCCATTTCAAATTCAGTACATTTGAGAACGAGGTTTGTTCATATATTGCCGACTTGATATTTGGGTTTTGCTTGATGGTATTGATTAATTCATCTATATTTTGGGGATAATATAATTCGCCATTGGTGTTCGCTGATAAGCGGTATAGAAGGTTATGATCTGCCCGGTTGATTGTTGATTCAATATTCACCGGAACGACAACAAAACTACCATGTTCTTTGTATTCTTGTTCGCTAATATTTACGATTGCCTCAAAGGAATAATCCCCAATAGGCATCATTCCGGCATTTAAACGATAGCCTTGTTTGTATTTGTCAAACGTATATTGAAAATCATTTCCCATACTATCTTTTATGGAAATAGTAACATCCGGCTCATTTATTGGTTCAAATGCTTCGTTATATACTTCTGCATGAATAATTACAGGATTCGTTTCGTTATATGTTGGTTCATAGTTAATTATGAAATTATCTTCATTGTCTTTCAGGGCTAAATATTGAACAAGCGAAGTGACAAATTCATTGAAATTTTGATGGTTCTCGTTTAAATAATAGTCATACATCCTCCATCTCCATAAACCTTCTCCCAGGAGGAACCCTCTTTTCCAGGCAGAATTATTGGTGGTAACAAGCAATGGCCTATCTGTTTGAATTCCGTTAATGTTTTGATAAAATATGGTCTGGAATCCCGCTTTGGTTTGGTAATCGCCAAATGCAGCCTGCAATGGGGGGAATTTTGCAAGATTATCCTTAAACCGGTCACTCAACCTGAATAATTGATAATCTGTGTTAAACACAGCTTTTGCATCTTCATTGTTTCCCGGCTGTGCAATAATTTCCAATCCTAAATCAAGCTTATTAAGTTGAGGGATATAACTTTTCGCCCCAAGTAGAAATAAAACCGGGATCTTTTTTTGTTTGCAAACGTCAAGTAATTCGTTTCCGGTAAAACCAGTGCCCGGAAGTTGATGGAAAATTACCAAATTAAAGTCTCCAACATTTTCGGGATAGGGTGCACGCGAAAACATAGATACCTCGTAATTTTGCTGCATAAGCAAGGTATTGTTGATTGCACCTAAATCCGGGTGGGCTCCATCCGAAATAAGAAGGATTTTTTGCTTGTTTTCGAGGATGCTAATAACAAACTGTGAACTGTTGTTGCTATTATTCTGCTCAATAATATTTGATTCTAACTCGACACTATAGTGCTGAAGCCCTTTCTCATTTGCCGGCAACAGAAATTGTACGGTTTTAAAAAAGTCGTTGGAGTTCGGAGTTATCTTTTGAGAACTTATTATTTCCCCATTGTGTACGATTCGAATATAAAATTGTTGGTTTTGAGCTTTTTGCATACTCACATCCACCTCTACCAGAAATTGATTATCCAGAAATGCTGTTTTATTGGAATAAATAGCCAATATCCTCGAATCAACAAGTTCAACAGTATCACCTACACCAATTGTATAAATTGGGAAGTTTAGTTTTTCAATGGAATTAACAGGGTTGTTTCCATGGTTATAAATACCATCGCCAACCAGTACCATTGCACCAATGTTTTCGTTAAAATGAGTATTGTAAACCTGGTCAATTAAATCGGCATAATCCGAATGTTTTTCTTGAAATGTAAGTTCTTTATCCCTGTTGGCGCTTTCTCCGAATGTGTAGTTTATTGTTGAATAATTCTGTTCAAATCCGGAATTTAACTTGTTATGTATGGCATTGAGATCGGCACGGATTTCCTCTTTTTTTTCAGTGGGGAGCATCGACATTGAGTTGTCAAATGCAGTAATAATAATTGGCGGTTCAATATTCTTTTTGGTGCTTTTTATAAAAGGGGAAATCAATAAAACCAAAAGGAAAAGTAATCCTGAAAAACGAAGAATATAGAGCAAACTTCTTTGAATTGTATTTAATTCCCTGGTTTCTTTGTTTTTAAAGTATACCAATAGCGAAATAATTGCTGCAGTAAAAACGCATGCAAGAAAATATAAAAGCCCATTTCCTTCCTCAAAAATAATTTCCAAAACCGTTTCTTTTAGTTATAAAACTTGCATCGTAAATATAAGCATCTTCCACTTTAATAAATGAAGTTTATTAATTAATATTACATTATTATCTATAACTTGATAGCTGGTTTTAGTGCTTAAATCCTAACATAAAAATTGAAGAATATGATTACTAGATTATTAGTTGTCGTTGTCCTAATTGTATTTGGGGCAGGATGTAAAATGAAATATAATCCTGAAATTACTTCGAATGATATCTTTAATACTATTAATTATCTGGCGTCTGATTCACTTAAAGGCAGAAAACCAGGTACAAATGGCGATTCATTAACGTGTGAATATGTCCGTGCAAAATTTGCAAATGCTGGTTTAGAATTAATGTGCGAGGAAGGTTTTCAACCTTTTAATGTGATTACAGAAGTTGAATTGGGAGAAGGTAACCAACTTCAAGTAAACGATAACACGTTTCAAATTGAGCAGGACTTTTTACCGTATTCATTTTCAGCCAATACAGAATTTTCATCCAATGTTGTGTTTGCTGGATATGGGTTTGATATTGGGAAAGATAGCATTGTTCATAGTGATTATGAAAATATAGACGTAACTGGCAAATGGGTACTTGTGTTAAAAGGCGATCCGGAACTGGATAATTCGGATAGCAAATACGTCCCGTATTCCGATGAACGGACAAAGGTTTTAACGGCATTGGATCATGGGGCTAAAGGTGTTTTGTTTGTTTCGGGGATTGAATACAGTGCAAAAGATGAATTGTCATCGTTGTTTTACGATAAGAACAGCAGTGCGTACCCGATACCTGTGTTGCAGCTTACGCGTAAAGTGGCGGATTTGATTCTGGAGGTAAGCGGCAAAACCATAGAGAGCCTGGAAACAAACCTGAAAAATGACGTTTCTTCCAGTTTTCAGTTGAACCAAATAGTGTCGGCAAAGGTCAATCTTCATCAAAAAGTTGTGGAAGCAAAAAATGTTGTTGGGATGCTTGCTGGTAACGATCCAGAGTTAAAGGATGAGATTGTGATTATTGGTGCACATCACGACCATTTAGGATTTGGGGGACCGGGCTCAGGTTCACGAATGATTGATACCATTGCAGTTCATAACGGTGCCGATGATAATGCCTCTGGTGTTGCAGCTGTGATTGAGCTTGCAGAGAAAATTGCTTCAGAAAAATTAAATAAAAGGAGTATGATTTTTACCACTTTCGGGGCAGAAGAAATGGGGCTTGTGGGCTCCAAAGCATTTACCAACAATCCCCCAATTGATTTGGATAAGGTAGTTGCCATGTTCAATTTTGACATGGTTGGAAGGTTGGATACACTGGAAAACAGCCTTAGCATTGGAGGGGTAAAAACATCCCTGGAGACCACTGATATTTTGGAGAAACATAATCCCGGATTTAACCTTGCTTTAACGGATGACGGATTTGGTCCCTCGGACCATTCATCGTTTTATGTACAACAGATTCCGGTATTTTTTATATCAACTGGGGCACATTCGGACTACCATACACCCAACGATGATGTTGAATTTTTAAACATTGATGGAGAGAAAAAAATAATTGATTATTTCCACGATGTTATAATGGATGTTGCCAACAGACAGGATGCATTAACATACAATGAATCCGGTACAATGCAAAGATCGGGCAGGGGAGGCAGGTTTAAAGTTACCCTTGGTATTATGCCTGATTTTGCAGGAATGGAAAAACGAGGCTTGCGGATTGATGCCGTTTCGAAAGGAAAACCTGCTGATAATGCGGGGATGCTAAAAGGGGATATTATTACGGCTATTGATGGGCTAAAAGTGGGGAATGTGTACGATTATATGAGCAGGTTAAAAACCTTGGAATCAGGGCAGTTGATTACTGTGGACGTGCTAAGGAACAACAAAGTGGAGGTTTTACTGGTTCAGTTGTAAAAACTATACGATAAATAGCTATTTTTTCCCAATCTCCCGCACAAGATTTGTTAAATGAACACGGTTTTTAATGCCTGTTTTGGTATAAATGCGGTGAGTATGGTCTTTCACGGTTTGCAGGGTAATAAATAAGGTCTCTGCAATATCTTTATTTGATTTTCCCTGGCATATTTCATGGATGATCTCGGCTTCGCGTTTTGATATTTCAAATTTCTTGCAGAATGCTTCAAAGTCCAGCTTTGAATCCTCAGTTGATATATTAGTTTGAACCGCAATCCTCCAAATCATCATTGGCAGGAACATAGCCGAAACGGAAATTAGCAGAAATGATGCTACCGATACCAAATAATGGTAGTTTGGTGTAAACCATAACCCAAAAGTATAAAGGGCAACAAATCCAATATGCCCCAGGATGGCATAATTAATTTCTTTTGCCTTGGCTTTGAAATCGCTCAATTTAAACCTTTTGAAAAACGAAATAAGCAAAGCAACGTTTAATATCAGGTTGAGCAGCAGGATGCATCGTTTAATTAATTCTTCATTTGTTCCGAAAACCTGGTAATCATTTGTTTGGATAGTGTAAGATGCGAATACAAGGCACAAAATTACACCAATAAAAAATACCAGTGTATAATACCATTGAATACGGTAACCTTTGATTTGAAAAACAAATTTGATCAACATATACCAGCTTATAATAAGAAACGGCATCCCCAGAATTGGGATATAAAACGAAATAGATTCATAAGTATGTTGCTCAAGGTTAAGTTTATCTAATCCTTTGTGAATGGCAATATTTCCCCAAATGCCGTATAAAAAATAACTGTATAAAAAGATCTGCTGAAACAGTAAGGTTTGAAAATATTCCTTTTTATATCGTTTAAATAAGGTATAGATAAAAAGGATACAAAATGCCGCCAATCCTCCATTAATAATAAATGTTGCACCAAATATGTAATTTTCAAGGTTCATAACAAACAACTTTGGTATTGTTGACCGCAATCTACGAAAGCCTTAGTGTTTTCAATACCTACCAAAGTAGTGAATATCTTAAATCCTACCAAAGTAGGAAGGATTTTTCTTGCCAATGTTCTACATTTGGTTGCATAAATCGATGGATTAAACAGTTCAATTAAAATAAATAAGTCATGGAAAACAATTCAATTAATTCAGTTGTACCTTCGGTAGGAGGAGCGTTCAGTTTTAGCTGGAGAAAAATGTTTGAAAAGAATTTTCTCACCCTGCTTGTAGTTGTAATAATTGTGGGCATTTTAACCGGTCCCGAAGGAGCGTCATTTAAGTTTGATGGCAATCATGGTTGGGGAAATTTTAACTTTGTGTTTGGCGCCTGGTTCATAATTCTGATTCTAATAGGACTAGCCTGGAGTTTCCTTGTTGCCCCGATATTCAAGTTCGGAGAAAAGCTCATTTTTTTGCAGGCAATGCGCGATGAAAGCCTGGACCTCAAAACTTTGTTCGTGGGTTTTAAAACCAAATATGTCAACATTGTTTTAACCAACCTTATTTTGTTTGCGTTAATTGGTATTGGCATCGTCATGCTGGTTGTGCCGGGAATTATTATTGCATGTAGGCTGGTTTATGCACCCTTACTGGTTATGGACGAAGATTTAGAGCCTATGGCTGCTATAGAAGAAAGCTGGAAAATGACGAGAGGCCATGGTTGGACAATATTTTTTATGGCAATCATCTCATTTTTCATTGCCATTGGAGGCCTGTTGGTTTGCATTGTGGGGATTTTTATTTCACTTATCTGGATTCATGCAGCATTTGCTACCTTATATCAAGCCATTAAAAACCAGGATGTAATAAACAATACAATCCCTATTATTGATACAATAATTGAGGAAGATTAATCAATCAAACCATAAGTAGGTATGGAAACAATAAAAAAGACCTGAATTTCAGGTCTTTTTTTGTTTAATTGCTTACACTAAGATTTGGCTTATTTTATTTTGCGGAAATATTTAGATTGTAATTCCCTTCCACTTTTGTTGCTTTAACCTTTAAGGTCCAATTGCCATAATATTCTGATGAAGCCTCCATCTGGTCAATGTTAAAACTTGTTGACCAATTTACATCGGCAGTAGGATTGATGACCAAATCCTGAAATACACCTCCATTCGGTTTCAAAATTGTAATTTTTATTTCACCAACAACGCACCTGCCCATGGCCCTCATTGAGATCCGGTTTTGGCTCTTATCAATGCTAAATTCGGTAGCAGCTTCAACACTTTCGCCCGAAAACGATTTGGACAACATTAACGATGTTTGTTTTTCGCTCGAGTGGCTGGCATCCACATATACATCACCTGTTGAGCGGGCATAAACCCTTTCCGCAACCCTTGCCGAAGAAGATGTTGTTGCCCTCGATCTGGAACTCTCCGATTTTGCAATTTGTGAATAAGCTGTTATTGAGGTGCCTAATAGCAATCCAAAAATGAGTAATTTGATTTTCATTATTTTCTATTTTATGATTTTTATGACGATAAAATTACCCTAAATATTTGTCGCACTTGGTTAATGTAGGGTTAATGTCAGGTTAAACTATGCATGGTTAATTTTGAAAACCTTAGTTTTACTAACCAAATTAAATTGCGGTTCATATCGAATGAAACATAAAATAAATATGACGCTTGCCTTATTGGCTTTGGTAATTTTGGTTTCAGTGCAAGCTTATATAATAAACCAATTGTATAGCCTGAAAAATAAAGAATTCGACCAGGATTATGTGCAGGAAGTTTACATTGCTTTTGATTTATTTCAAAACGAAAAAGGGGAGCAACCTTTTGATTCACTGTTAATTAAATTGAATAATTATGCCGATAAAATTTTGATTCAATACCCGGAGTTTGAGTTGGAACAAACCGCAGTTAAAGAAAGGATTTTAAACGGTGCCCAAAGAATAATGGGCAATAGCATAAACCTAACAAGTTATCTGACAAACTACTTGAAGCAAAAAAAATTGGAATACGATTTTAGCTCAGGTTACAGAATAAAGGAATTCTCGCTGATAAGTTTTGGTAAAAGCATACGTATTAAAGAGTTTGATGAAAATAATTCGTTTGAAAATCATAAATCTACATTTTCTCAAACCGTAACCGCCGAATACAATTATTGCCATGTTACATTTGAATTTTTTATTGATTTCACCCATAAACGGGTAGTAATTCTGCGGGAAATGAAGGCAATCTTGCTGTCTATATTTTTTACCATCACCATCGTTTTTGTTGTTTATTTACTTACCGTAAGAAGCCTGTTACAACAGAAGAAGCTATCGGAATTAAAATCGGACTTTATTAATAATATGACCCACGAACTAAAAACCCCATTATCTACCATATCGGTTGCTAGTTCTGGTCTCAATATATCTGATTCAAAATCGCCTGATCTACAGGTAATTAATTTGACGGGAATAATTAAACGGCAAATAAAATTGCTCAATAAAATGATTGACCAGATACTTGACATAAGCATGCTGGAGAGGGCAGGGTTTGTTGTTAAAAAAGAAACCTTCGAAATTGTTTCTTTTATGGAAGACCTTTTAAAAGATTTTAAACTTAAAAATTCAGATAAAAATGTGACGGTTCATTTTGAACATCATTTAAATGGGAGCCGGTTTGTTGAAATGGACAAGTTTCAAATGAACAGGGTACTAATTAACTTATTGAGTAATAGCGTAAAGTATTGTGAAGAAAAACCAGTAATCAGGCTTGAAATTGAAAAAAACGAAGGATACCTGAAAATTAAAATCCAGGACAACGGTGTAGGTATTCCAAAACGTGACCAGGCATTTATTTTTAGTAAATTTTACCGGGCTTCAAATCCCAACATACCAGGAACAAAGGGTTTGGGGCTAGGTTTGTACTTTGTGAAAAAAATTGTGGAAGCCCATAATGGAGGAATCGTTGTGGATAGCAAGCCGGGCAAGGGAAGCTTATTTATAATTTCAATACCTTTATAGGACAGTATCTATGATAAAAATATTATTAGCAGAAGATGATGTTGATTTGGGAAACGTACTTTCCCACTTCTTGAAAGCTAGTGGTTACAGCGTTACACTTGCCAATGACGGATTGGAGGCATTTTCAATTTATAAGGAATTCCGCCCCGATATTTGTTTGTTGGATGTGATGATGCCTGGGATGGATGGTTTTACACTTGCTTCGAAAATCAAAAAAGAGAACGATGATATTCCAATTGTATTTCTTACTGCCAAGAACCAAAAAGAAAATAGGATTACCGGATTAAAACTTGGGGGCGATGATTATATAACCAAACCTTTTGAGGTAGAAGAATTATTGCTTCGAATAAAAAACATACTCAGGCGGGTAGGAGGTCAAATGCCTGAAATTCTTAGGATTAACAATGTTAGCTTGGTTCAGAATAAATTAACGACCAGTAAAAAAGAATATAGGTTAACCCATAAAGAAGCCGAGTTAATTCAATTATTATATGCCAATAAAAATAAGATACTCAAAAGGGAAGTGATGCTGAAAGAATTATGGGGCGAAGACGATTATTTTATGGGCAGGAGCATGGATGTTTTTATGTCGAGAATACGAAAATATTTTGCTGGTGAACCAAACATTTCGTTGGAAACAGTCCGTGGAATAGGTTATATTTTTAATGTGAAATAAAACCATGGTTCAACCGAGAGAAGAATCTAAAAGAAGGAAATAAAGTTCCATCTTTTTAGTATTATTGTTGTACAATTATTTTGAAACAATATCCTATGTTAAAAAGAGGGTTCTTCTTATTTATCATTCTATGCATAAGCTACTCGTTACAAGCCCAGTATTTTCAAACAGGTGAAGACCCAGCTTCCATAAAATGGAGGCAAATCCATACCGATAATTTTCAGCTAATATACCCCCAGGAATTTGAACACCAGGCTCAAAAAATGGCTTACACGCTCGAAAAAGTGTATGAATATGGGGCACAAACCATGGACGTACTGCCTAATAAAATTTCTGTTTTATTGCATACACACACTATTTATTCTAACGGACTGGTTGCTATCGCACCTAAAAGAATGGAATTATATACCACGCCCCATCAGGAAATTTACCCAAAAGACTGGCTGGAACAACTTGCAGTTCATGAATTTAGGCATGTGGCACAAGTTAATAAAGTGGAACAAAATATGCCGGAATTGTTAAAACTAATTTTTGGCGAACAGGTAACAGCATTGGCAATTGGGGCATATTTGCCCTTTTGGTTCCTGGAGGGGGATGCAGTGGTCTCCGAGACCGCATTAAGTAATTATGGAAGAGGAAGGCTTCCCTCATTTTTGATGGAACATAAAGCCCAGCTTGTTGAAAAAGGGGCATACTCCCTTAGTAAAGCCTACAACGGTTCTTATAAAGATTTTGTGCCCAACCATTATAAACTTGGCTATTTTATGGTGGCAGCCAGTCGAAAAAAATACGGAAGTGGGTTTTTCGAAAAAATGGTTGAAAATGTTGGGCAAAAGCCATTATCAATTAATCCGGTAAACAGCTCATTGAAAAAGAGCATTGGTATGACTCAGAAAGGATTGTATGAAATGGTTTTTGACAGCCTTAAAAATGCATGGCAGGAAGAAGACCAAAGCGTTGAAAATCAATATGTCCGAAAAAGTAAAAAAGCAAGAAAATATACGAACTACGCGTATAATTATTATACCAATGATGGAAATATTTTATCATTTAAAACCGCTTTCGACAGGATACCAGCTTTTATAGAAATTGATAGCCTGGGAAACGAAAAGAGTATTCATAATCCGGGATATATTTATAATGAATCGGTAAGTTTCACGGATAATAAAATTGTTTGGTCGGAAAAAGTACCTGATCCTAGGTGGTCGCATAGTGGCCATTCGGTAATTAATATTTACGATTACAAAACCAAAAAGATGTTTTACTTTCGACCTGAACATAAGGGGTTTAGCCCGCATTTATCTGTCGATAAGAGAAATATGGTTCTGGTTGAAGCAGATTTTCAAAACCAGTTTTACCTGTCTGTTTACGAAGTACTTACCAATAAACTCATCAGTAGGTTTCAGGCTCCTGAAAATAACTATTTCTTTACTCCCAAATGGATAGACGCACAAACAGTTGTAGCAGTTATACTTACCGAAAAAGGGAAACAACTTGTTCTGGTGAACCTTGAAAACAAAGAACTTACGCAATTGATTGGAGAAGAATTTGGGGAGATTAAACATCCGGTTTTCGCGAATAACAAAGTGTATTTTATTAGCAGCTATGCCGGCAGGAATGATCTTTATGTGGTCGATATTGCCAGTAAAAAGGTTTCGCAGGTATATCGTTCAAGGTTTGGGGTAGAATACCCTGTAATTGGGGATCAAAAGATATTACTGAGCAATTATACTTCCGATGGGTTCGAGTTGATTGAAATTCCGTTGGACTCAACAAAATGGCAGCCAATATCTAAAATTAGCAAAGGGGAATATCCTCTGGCTGAGGCTATGTCAGAACAGGAATATGGCAAAATAAATTTTGATTACCCCGATACGTTTCAATACGAATCAAGCAAATACAGCAAAGTAAAAAATATATTGAAAGTACATAGCTGGGCCCCTGCCTCCATCGACATTAACTCCTATGAATTTCAACCTGGTGTGAGTTTGCTTTCCCAAAATATACTTGGAACGGCACAGGCATCTGCTGGCTACGAGTGGAATACAAGTGATAAAGAAGGGAAATGGTATGCCAATTATATTTTTAAAGGTTGGTACCCTGAGTTTGAGTTTGAAGTAAGCACCAAAAAGCGGGAGTCGCAATACTATCAAATTAGGAACCAGGTGAATGAGCAAAATGAAATTGTTAGGTCCGATACCACACTTGAAGATTATTCTTTCCGTGAAACAAACTTTTTTATGGATATGAAGATCCCTTTAAACCTGTCGAAAGGCAAGTTTAACAGGGTTTTGCAGCCGGAAATCCAATATGACCTTACTGCAATCAAACAAGATAAAACTTCGCCTGATGAGTTTTTTAACGGGAACTTGCAAACGCTTTCCTATCGGTTTTATTACCATCAGATATTGCGCCAATCTTACCAGGATTTAGTACCAAACTTTGGCTTTGTGATTGATGCAAGTTATAGGCATTCGCCCATTGGCGATATCGATGCAGGAACAATCTCTGCGCTTCAAATAATTGGTTATCTGCCCGGCGCAATGCGAAACCATGGTATTAGTTTGTACTATGGGTACCAAAAAAGGGATGCTGCGCAAAGAAATTTATTTAGCGATGCAATCCGTCGTCCAAGGGGCTGGAGATCATTAGATAACGATGAAATGATTACGTTCTCGGCAGATTATAAACTTCCGCTGGTATACCCAGATTTGAGTTTAGGAGGTATTGTTTATTTAAAACGCGTAAAAGCTTCCTTATTTGCCGATTTTGCCCACCAGCAAGGTTTAATTTTTGAAAATAACGAAGCAGTTGGTTCGTTCGCACGCAATATTAGCAGTTACGGTGTCGAATTATTGGGCGATATGAATTGGTTTCGTTTTTATGCCCCTGTGCAACTGGGATTTAGAACTTCCTATTTGCCGGAGCTTAAATCAACGGAGTTTTCATTATTACTTTCAGTCGACTTTACTTCTTTTTAAGGTAATTACCGTAATTTCGGGGGACATATCAATCCTCCAGTTTATCCCAATGGTGCCAAATCCCCGGTTTACATAAAGATATTGTTTGTCAGCCTGGTACAAGCCACCCCAATTTTTTCGAATCCAATACATTGGGCTTAGTTCAATGCCGGCAGGCTTTATTCCAAATTGCATTCCATGTGTGTGCCCCGAAAGGCTTAAGTCAATTTTTTCTTTATTCTTGATTTTACTTTCCCAATGTGCCGGATCGTGGGTTAATAATATTTTAAATGCACCATCGGGTATGCCTTCCATCGCCATTTCTAAATCGGCGTATTGTGGAAATGGATCGTGCCCCCAATTCTCAACCCCGATAAGAAATATTGAATCGTTTCCTAGCGCAAGCGGTACATAACTGTTCCTGAGTAGTTTAAAACCAATATCTTCATGTCCGTTAATAATCCCGGATAGGTTTTTAGCTTTGCGTAAACTATCTTCCCAATGGAAATAATCGCCATAATCATGGTTCCCAAGAATAGCGTAATTTCCTTGTTTTGATTGCCAATTCTTAAGTTCCTCTTTCCAGGGATCTATTTCCGAAGCAAAATTATTTGCAAGGTCTCCTGTGAAAAAAATATAGTCTGGATTAATTTCCCGAATGGCTTTTGAAGCTTTTAAAATTAGCCGACTGTTGGAATAAAAGCTACCAAGGTGGATATCCGAAACATGTACAATCTTCGTTCCGTCAAATGGAGGTGGAAGGTTCTCATATTCAACGCTTATTTCATTGATTGATAAATAGTTCCTTCCAAATGATGTTCCATAAATAGTGGTAAAAACAAGGCAAATGGTTACAATGCTCCCCATCCATAAAACAGTCAAATGTCTTTTTCTGAATAAGAAATATATAATATAGGTGAGTGAAAGTATAATTTTAGATAGAAGGTCTGTAATAAGAATAATGTTGAATAAAAAGTATGTCTTATAATTAATAGATGTTGCAGCTGTTTTGGGAAAAATGAATAGGGTAATAAAAATCAACACCACAAGAAAAGAATAAATCCAATACGAATAAGAAATCCATCGTTTATACTTTGTCTTGGTTATTAATTTACGTATTGTTTGGAAACCCAAAAATGAGAGAACAAGCAGAATGAAAATAATTGTGCCTAAAATGGATATGGAAATACTTCTCATAAAAAAATTATTTCTCCAAATATAAGATTACTTCTTTATATCTAAATAGTAGGTCGATTTTTCCTCAAATCATTGTTTAAGGTTGTTTTGACCAATATTTTTCTATTTCGAAGAATGGAGGTTATGCCCATATTATAGTTTAAGTATTTATGAATTAGCAAGGTAGGGGATAATTATTGCGAATTTAAGCTGCTGAGAATCGAAAATTTGATTATTAATTGGTCGTTGCTCGTGAAAAATTTATGCCTGGACTATCAAAAGGGATAAAACTTCTGATTATTCTTCTTCCTTTTTCCATTCATCGATTCTGTTTATTTAATTGAGAATTTAGATTGATATAATTAATTCATTCAAGAAGAGGGAAGTTTTAAAAGAAACTGATTTTACTGTGAAGTAAGTTTTATCTAACCATTTGTATGACTCCTAAAAAATTACAAATCATACATAAAATACAATAATAGGGTAGAAGATTGTTAAAAATAGGCATATACAAATGTAACCCACATTTTATACTTCAAATGTTACAAAAGTATAATGCGATTCATAAGAATAATGCTTTTAACAATACACTTATGTAAATCTATGCTCTCATAAGATGTAATTAAATAATATATTTATTTAAAGTACACATAATCAGTTGATTAAACGGTGTATATGAAGTGATGGTTGATGTTTTTGTATACAATTGTATTTTATATCAAATCAATAATGAATATATATAGTATAAAGTATTAAAAATCAGCAATATAAGCTTTTTGTATAAAGTATTAATATAGATATGGTGCAATATTGGTATAATGCTTATGTAGCGCAGGAAACAAGAATTTACTTCATAAAATATCTTTTTTGTTATAGTGACAAATGTAATCATGTGTCGAATGTATGAATGTAACATTTACTGTTTGTGATTAAAAAATATTGTCGTTACATTTGTATATTATTCTATTGCTTCAATTTTTTGTTATGAAAGACAGGATTAAAAAATTCATGAATAAAAAGCGCTTAACCGCTGCTGAATTGGCTGATACGATTGGTGTTCAAAGATCAAATGTCTCACATATCATAAACGGAAGGAATAATCCAAGTTCTTCATTCATTGATAAACTACTTCAACACTTTCCTGATTTAGATGCTCGCTGGCTTATAACTGGAATAGGAAATATGAGCAATGATATTACTCCCGATAGTTCCCTTTTTGCGCAAGAAAGTAATGCCAATAAACCTATAGAGGATAAGCCTTCCGTAAATGTAGGAAATGAAAATATGGGTAATCAACATGTTAATATGGAAAAAGAAATGAATACATCCATAAAAAAAGAAGTGGAAAAGATTATCATTTTATATAAGGATAAAAGCTTTGATGTCTATTAGATTATAATCCGAAGCTTAAATTAGCTCTCATTTATCCCCTAATTACCCCTAATTCTATCCAATAATCACTAAATAAATATATCTTTGTGTCCAATTTCGTTCCGAATGTTGGAGCCCGTTTAAACAATTAAATATTATCTAGTGAAAAAGGCTGTACAAGACTTTATCGTAACAGAAAATACCGCTCTAAACGCAAGCAATTTTTGCATCAAACTTCAATCACCGTCTGCATTACCGGCAATTTCTCCAGGACAATTTGTCAATGTTGAAATTAAAGATAGCGCCGAGATCTTTTTAAGGCGTCCGTTCTCGATATTCGAAGTAGATGAACAAACAAATAGCATAAGTTTATTGGTCAAAATATTGGGTAGGGGATCAAAAAAGTTAACAGAAATAAGTGTTGGCGATAGTTTAAGTATCGTATTTCCATTGGGAAATGGGTTCACCATGCCGGAAAAATCGGACAAAATTTTATTAATTGGAGGTGGAAGTGGT
Source organism: Prolixibacteraceae bacterium (assembly GCA_963678235.1). Taxonomy (GTDB): domain Bacteria; phylum Bacteroidota; class Bacteroidia; order Bacteroidales; family Prolixibacteraceae; genus JABMQB01. The sequence goes on from OY782766.1 coordinate 1,006,121, forward strand.
GTTGCCCCGGTTCTTTTTCTAGCGAAAATGTGCGCTTTGCCTCCCGAAAATGTGACGATATTGATTGGCGCAAGGACAAAAGAAGACCATATTTCAATTGGAGATTATAAACAATTCGGCGAAATTCTGTATGCCACTGAAGACGGCTCACTTGGCGAGAAAGGTTTTGTTACACACCACCCGGTTTTTACGGAGCGATTAGCCGAATTTGATAAGATTTATACTTGCGGACCAGACCAAATGATGAAGTCGATAGGAAAGGCGGCAAAAGAAAAGGAAATATGCTGCGAAGTGTCGCTCGAGAACCTTATGGCTTGTGGCTTCGGCGTTTGTTTATGCTGCATTGAGCCAACCCACAATAAAGGAAATGCTTGTGTTTGTACGGAGGGACCTGTGTTTAATATTAAGGATTTAAAATGGTAGATTTAAGAGTAAAAATTGGCGATCTGGAGTTTAAAAACCCTGTTTTAACCGCTTCGGGCACCAGTGGGTTTGGTGAAGAACTTGCGGAGTTCTTCGATACTTCAAAACTGGGAGGTTTTTTACTTAAAGGAACGACTTTAAAAAACAGGGATGGCAATAATTATCCGAGAATGGCGGAAACCCCATCAGGGATGCTTAATGCTGTTGGGCTGCAAAACAAAGGTGCCGACCATTTTATAAAAGAAACTTATCCAAAGATCAAGAACATTGATACCAACTTTATTGTAAATGTAAATGGCTCAACTGTAGAGGAATACATTGCTTTAACCGAAAAAATCAATGAGTTGGACAAGATTCCTGCAATCGAACTTAATATTTCTTGTCCAAACGTAAAAGAAGGCGGCATGGCATTTGGTGTGAGCTGCCCGGCTGCGGAAGCAGTGGTTAAAGAGGTGCGAAAAGTTTATGATAAAACACTGATTGTTAAATTATCGCCTAATGTTACTGACATAGCAGAAATTGCCAGGGCAGTGGAAGCACAAGGGGCAGATTCTGTTTCTTTGGTCAACACCTTCCTGGGCATGGCAATCGATGCTGAAAAACGTGTCCCATTGCTATCTACCGTCACCGGAGGGCTCTCAGGACCAGCAATTAAGCCTTTAGCGCTTAGAATGGTATGGCAGGTTGCAAATGCCGTTAAAATACCTGTCATGGGCATGGGGGGAATCATGAATGCCACAGATGCAATTGAATTCTTTCTCGCTGGTGCAACAGCCGTTCAGGTTGGGACCGCAATTTTTAAAGATCCTTTGGTGCCCCTTAAGATTATTGATGGAGTAGAAGATTATTTACAAAGGCACAAGTTTAGCTCCGTATACGATATAATTGGCGGGTTACAAATGTAATTACAAATGTAATTCAGTCAATTTCCTATATCGTGTAATATGTTGATTCGTCACTTTTAAGCGTACTATTTAAAGCTTAATTAAGTATTATAAATGTATACATCATGTGAATTACATATGTAACACAAGAAATTTCTTTTTTGCTTGGAAACCACTCCCAAATTTACTCGTCAAAATAAATCCGGATTTTTGAATATTTTATTGCTTCTTTCCCATAGACACTAATCATTAAATTCTCAGGCACTTAAAAGTGCCGTATAGCAGATATAAATTCTAGATATTCAATGGCTTATAATTTTATTCAATCTACTGTATAATTGAGCAACCATATATTTTAAACCTTCTCGTTTCGAGTTGGACAAATCGATCTAAATGAAATTTATTTTAATTGTTTATCAATAAATCTTTAATTAAGCAATTTTTCGACAAAATTCAATACAAAATTATTTTTATAAATATTGCTGATATTCAGGCTATTAATAGACATGACTATTGTGTTTTATTATGATTTTATGTACCTTTTGTTTTGGAGCCTCAAAAAATATTGTTTTTACAAAATTGCAATGTGAACATTTCAATTTGAGAAATGTTGTATCAAGTGAAGATTACAAAAAAAATAAAATACGAATATGTCACAGTTTGATATTGTAATGCCAAAACTTGGAGAAAGTATCCAGGAAGGCACTATTACCAAGTGGTTTGTGAAAGAAGGAGATAAGATTGAAGAAGACGATGTCCTTTTTGAAGTAGCAACCGATAAGGTTGATTCTGAGATTCCTTCCCCGGTTGACGGAATAGTTTCCAAAATATTGTTTCCTGAAGATTCTTTGGTTCCCGTGGGGGAAAAGCTTGCCATTATAACAATGGAGGGCGATAGCAATGATGTTTCATCTGAAACTGAAACTCAGGATAACACGGCAACAGGCGAAACACAGGAAGCTGAAGAAAGTAAAATCATAGAGGAAAGCATTGAATCAGTTACTTCAATAAAAGAAGTTAGGTCATTATCCAACCGCTTCTATTCCCCATTGGTAAAGAAAATTGCTGCAGAAGAAAATATTTCTGTAGAAGAATTGGAAACGATTGAAGGCTCAGGCGCCGGTGGACGTGTACAAAAGAAGGATGTACTGGGATTTATTGAAAACCGTAAAGCTCCAAAAGCCTCGTCTGTTCCTACGCCGGCAGTGAAGCACACACCTCCACCTGTTTCTATTGGTGCTGGCGATCAAATTATTGAAATGGATCGTGTCAGGAAGCTTATTGCTAGCCACATGGTTATGTCAAAACAAGTTTCGCCGCATGTTACATCAGTTGTTGAAGCTGACGTTACGAACCTTGTATTTTGGAGGACAAAAAACAAAGACGCTTTCCAGAAAAAATATGGGGAGAAAATAACTTATATGCCAGTATTTACAGAGGCTGTAGCGAGAGCTTTGGCTGAATTCCCTCTGGTAAATTCTTCGGTTGATGGAGATAAAATTATCCTTAAAAAAGATATCAATATCGGAATAGCAGTCGCAAAACCTGATGGAAACCTGATTGTTCCCGTCATTAAAAATTCAGAACAAAGGAATTTGGTGGGTATTACAAAAGAGCTAAACAGGCTTGCCGATGCCGCCAGAAACAATAAACTTTCGATGGATGAGATTGATAGAGGGACTTTTACAATTACCAATTTTGGTTCTTTCCGAAATATAATAGGTACCCCAATTATCAATCAACCACAGGTAGCCATATTGGCAACCGGAAGTATTGAGAAGAAGCCGGCAGTAATGGAAACTCCAACAGGTGATGCAATTGTTATCCGAAGCAAAATGTTCTTGTCCTTGTCGTATGACCATCGAATTATTGATGGGGCATTGGGCGGTGCATTTTTAAGGAGGATCGCCGATATATTGGAGGATTTTGATATTAACCGCGAAATTTAAAAGGAAAATGAAGAATTTAGAAGTTCCAAAACTATATTCAATTAAAATTACTCCAAAAGAGACTTTGGAGAAATGGCTGCATCTGTTGATATTGGGGCGCGCAATTGACAACAAAGCACCAAATTATTTAAAACAGGCAATTGGCTGGTCATACCATGCACCCTATGCCGGGCACGATGGAATCCAACTGGCAATGGGACAGCATTTTGAGCAAAAGAAAGACCACATGTTCCTTTATTACAGGGATATGCTAAGTGCCCTATCAGCAGGGATGACTGCCGAAGAGATTATCCTTAATGGAATCTCAAAAGCAACCGACCCATCCAGTGGTGGGAGGCATATGTCGAACCACTTGGCAAAGCCTGAGTGGAATATCCATAGTGTTTCGTCATCAACCGGAAATCATACTTTGCATGCTGTAGGAACAGCCAGGGCAATTAAATATTACGGCGAGAAAGCTGTTGCCATTAGTGGGCAGGGCGAATCTTCGGTTTCGGAAGGGTATGTTTATGAAGCAATTGCAGGTGCCGATAAAGAAAAATTACCGGTTGTTTTTGTAATTCAGGATAATGGCTATGGTATTTCGGTCCCTAAAAAAGATCAAACCGCCAACCGGAAAGTTGCCAATAACTTTATTGGATTTAAAAACTTACGTATCATCCATTGCAATGGGAAGGACGTGTTTGACTCGATGAATGCCATGGCAGAAGCTAAACGGATTGCATTGGAGGAAAGTAAACCCGTAATTTTGCAGGCAAATTGTGTTCGTATGCATTCGCACTCCAATTCCGATGACCATCTTTTATACCGCAGCGACGCAGAAAGAAATTATGTGGTGGAATACGATCCTTTGGAGAAATTTAAGAGGCTTTTAATCCGTTATAACCGATTAACCGACCAAGAGATTGCTGCTATTGAAGAAAGTGCTAAAAAAGAGCTAAAACTAGCGCATAAAGCTGCAATGAGTGCGCCGGACCCTTCTCCGGAATCAATTCATGATTTTGTGATTGCTGATCCGTATGTGCCTCAAAAATATACCGATGGGACGCATAACCAGGATGGGGAAAAGAAAAAATTTATTACTGCATTAAATGAAACCTTAAAAGCAGAATTCAGGCATAATCCGGATACTTTCATCTGGGGGCAGGATATGGCTAATAAAGATAAAGGTGGGATATTTAATGTATCTAAAGGCATGCAACAGGAATTTGGTCCCAAGCGTGTATTTAATGCGCCTATTGCTGAAGATTTTATTATGGGAACGGCAAACGGTATGTCGAGGTACAACGATAAAATTAGGGTGGTTATTGAAGGGGCCGAATTTGCCGATTACTTTTGGCCCGCAATGGAACAATATGTGGATACAAGTCATGATTACTGGCGTTCAAACGGGAAGTTTTCACCAAATATAACTATTCGATTGGCTTCAGGAGGCTATATTGGAGGTGGTATGTACCATTCGCAAAACATCGAAGGTTCACTTGCGGCAATTCCTGGAGTACGGATTGTTTATCCAAGCTTTGCAGATGATGCTGCCGGGTTGCTTCGAACTTCAATGAGATCGGAAGGAATGACTGTTTTTATGGAGCCAAAAGCTTTATATCAGGACCCAAAAGCAGCGACTGTTGTGCCTGACGATTTTGAAGTTCCCTTCGGAAAAGCCCGAATCAGGAGAGCAGGTACTGATTTAAGTATCATTACCTATGGAAATACTTCACACATGTGCTTGGAAGTGGCAGATAATTTAAAAGAAGAAGGCTACTCGGTTGAAGTGATTGATATTCGCTCCCTGATCCCGCTTGATAAAGAAACGATTTTTGAATCGATCAAGAAAACAAATAGGGTCCTGGTCGTGCATGAAGATAAAGTGCATGGAGGTTTTGGGGGCGAAATTGCTGCAATAATAACAGAGGAGGCTTTCGAATATTTAGATGCCCCGGTACGTAGGGTTGGTTCGACTTTTACCCCTGTTGGGTTTAACAGGATCCTGGAAAAAGCTGTGCTTCCCAGCACTGAAAAAATACAAGAAGCAGCTAAAAAATTATTAGAGTATTAAAACCATTGTTATGGATAAAACAGGAATATTTTACAGTTTTAATTCGAATAAAACCAAATTGGTTGCTGAAAAGGTAATTGCAGAATTTGGTAAAGATCAAATAGAAGTCGTAAATGCAGAAACACTAACAGAAGAAGAGTTTCTTGCTTTCGATAATTTTATATTAGCCGTCCCGACCTGGTTTGATGGTGAATTACCAAACTATTGGGATGAATTTGTTCCAGCTTTGGAAGATTTGAACCTTAAAGGAAAAACCTTTGCTATTTATGGTTTGGGCGACCAAAAAGGGTATCCCGAAAATTTTGGAGATGCCATTGGTATTATGGCAGGAATTATTGAAGAATGCGGCGGCAAAGTTGTGGGAAGCACATCAACTGAAGGATATACCTTTGAATCATCTCGTGCACTGCGGGATGGGCAATTTGTAGGTTTAGTTATTGACCAGGAAAATCAGGCAAGGCTTACAAAATCAAGGATTAAAGATTGGGTGACGGATATTAAGAAGGTTATGAAAACGTAAATAAGCACATCGAAAGGCTGCAACTTAAAATTGCAGCCTTTCTTTTTGGCTACTTTTGGTACGAATTAAAACCCTTGGAAAATGAAAAAGAAAAAGACCATAGGCATAGTTGCCCACGACAATAGGAAAAAGGATATTCTTGAATGGGTTTCGTACAACTGGAAAGAATTTATCCCACACAGGTTAATTTGTACAGGTACAACTGGAAAACTCACCGAAGAAATACTAAAGAAGAATTGTGAAGAGAATAATGCAATACCACCAGATGTAATTAAATTAAAATCAGGTCCTTTGGGGGGAGACCAGCAACTTGGGGCTTATATTTCGGAAGGGAAAGTGGATTTGCTCATATTCTTTTGGGACCCAATGCAACCACAGCCACATGATGTTGACGTAAAAGCATTGCTAAGGATATCTGTTTTGTACAATATCCCAACTGCATCGAACCGTTCTACTGCCGACTTTTTAATCTCTTCGCCTTTGTTTCATGAAGAGTATCAGCCTTTTATTAAAGATTATTCTGGTTATATCAAAAGGGATGTTGATTTAGAATAAATATCATTTTTATATTCAATCGTCATCATAAAGAATATGCTAAAAGGTTTCTATTAATGATCAGATTAATTAAATTTGATTGATATAGATATCTTTATGGGACCTCAGAAAAAAAAATCATTCTTGAAACTCCCCGAATATCCGGGTGGGAAAATTGCCCTTAAGAAATATATTGCGGATAATTTAAGGTACCCAATTGAAGCACAAAAGGCTGGAGTAGAAGGTATTGTGTATTTAAGTGCTGAAATTGACGACAATGGAAATGTTGGGGAGGTGATTGTTTCCAAAGGTTTGGGGTATGGCTGTGACGAAGAAGCAATAAGGGTAGTTAAGCTTATGAAATTTGGATCTGTAAAAAACCGGGGAAAACGGGTAAAAACAAAAAAGAACTTTCGGATTGCTTTTAAAGAAAACAAACCGCCGGAAAAGCAAATTTCCTTTTCCATAAAAAAAGAAGTCTCAGATTCAGGGAAAAATGAACCACCTAAAAAATATGGGTATACAATTCCTTTGAAGCGATAGTTTAAAGAAGGGAGAAATCAGTAGGTAAAACTATTTTGGTGTGCGATTGTTAATCATTAAAACAATCCACATAATGAATTATACCGATAAAGAGGTTTTACAAATCGACCAGATAAGCGTCACGAACCACTTGCCTGACCTTGGGATCGAGGTGGTCAGAAAAGAAATAATTGAAGGCTTAAGCGTTGATAGCAAGTATATTTCAAGTAAATTTTTCTACGATGAATCAGGTTCCCGGATTTTTGGCGAAATAACACAATTGGAAGAATATTATCCTACCCGGACTGAAATTGCTATTTTGAAACAAATCGCCCCAAAACTGATGAAGCAGGTAAAGAATGTGGATTTGGTTGAACTTGGGAGTGGCGATAGTAGCAAAATTTCGATACTTCTCGATGCGGTTCCCGAAGAAAATATGCCCTCTATTCATTACCTTCCGGTGGATGTGAGCCAGTCTGTGCTGGAAGATGCTGCCAGCCAATTGATTAAGCAATACCCAAACCTTACTGTTAGCTGCCAGGTCGCCGATTTTGCACGCCAGTTGGATAAAATACCCCATAATGCCCAGAGGCTGTTTTGTTTTTTTGGAAGCACGATTGGAAATTTTGAGTGGGAAGAAGCAAATTTTTTTCTAAAAGAATTGAGCAGTAGTATGTATCCTGGGGATCAGTTGCTTATTGGTTTTGACATGGTTAAAGATATAAATGTTTTGCACCGTGCCTATAACGATTCGAAAGGGGTTACAGCTGCTTTTAATTTAAATATATTGAATTCAATTGGTCAGATTATACAGGCAGATATTCCCACGGAATTATTTGAACATAAAGCACTTTACAATCCAGATAAATCGAGGATTGAAATGTACCTGCAGGCGAAAGAACATGTGCGTTTTAGCTCAAACAGCCTGCCGGGTGAACTAATTATCAACAAAGGGGAAAGCATTCATACAGAGAATTCCCATAAATATTCAATGGAGGATATCCATACGTTTGCAAATGTTGCAGGTTTGAGGGTCAGGGATATTTATATGGATTCACGGAAGTGGTTTTCATTGGCACATTTTGAGAAAGAATAAAACAATATATAAATCTTAAAAAAATCGAAAATGAATAAGAATACTTCAGAAATTAATCGACGAAAATTTTTGAAATTATCTGCATCATTTGCGGCAATGCTTAGTTTGCCACTGGGATTGAAATCAAGTGTGTCGGATAAATGGGGAAGTGTTTTACCAACGCGCCCACTGGGAAATACGGGTTTGGATGTTTCGATGTTTGCAATTGGAGGTGGAGCTTTGCGTTCGGATTACCAAACAATGGAATCGATCATAGAAACAGCCATACAGCAAGGATGTCGGTTTTTTGAAACCGCTCGTAGTTATAGTGGTGGAAGAAGCGAGATTGGTTTTGGAAAATATCTTACACCAAATTACCGAAATGAAATTACCCTATTGTCGAAAACCAGGGCAACCGATGGCGAAGGCTTGAAAAAAGAATTAGATGAATCGCTCACAGCCCTAAAAACAGATCATCTGGACATTTACTTAATTCATGCCGTAAATAGTATCGATGATTTGGAGAACCGCTTAAAACAAGGCGTTTTTGATGAAATAGTAAAGGCTAAAGAGCAAGGAATGATAAAACACATTGGGTTCAGTGGTCATACCCACCCCGATATAAACAATTATTTTATGGATAAAAATTTCCCTGAACTAGAAGTGGTTTTAATGCCTATGAATGTTGTTGATCCGGTGCAGCATAGTTTTGTTTTGAATAGTTTGCCCAAAGCAATTGAGAAAAATATTGGGGTAATAGGTATGAAAGTTTTTGCCGGTGGTGGTATGTTTGGAGGGGAAGTAAAGTGGGGGAGAAACGTGGGAGAAAAACGGGAAGCCTTAATCCCCGATGTTATTACCAAAAAAGAAGCACAATATTTTGCCTATTCGCTACCTATAGCTTCCGCTACCATTGGCTGCCAAGATGCCTTTCAGGTGAAAGAGAACATTGAAAATACCAGAAGTTTCCAGGAGTTGGACGAAGTAGCACGTAAACAATTGATTGAACGGGTAACTGAAATTGCATTAAATAACACTATCGAGCATTATAAACTAAGGTGATTCTTTTTCATTTGTCCGTTAAGAAAATATCTCGTCCCTACGGGACTTCCTTTTGAAATATGTAACTCCTATTCTACCAACATCTTGCCTTATGGGGCTGTTCCGTTAGGAACTCAATGTGGGAAGAAATAAAATATGAGTCTCGATACCTGGATAAGTACAGAGATAATTGTAAAATTTTATTGGGACCAATGATTTTTTTTAAGCTTTATGCTTATAACTGAAAAAGTCATGGTTTATCTATTGTTCTGTTAATAAGCAAAACCCTAAATTCTACCATTCGTTCAAAATCATTAAAACAGTTGAAAATTTCATTTGTTTTTGATGTATACAAGGTGTATATTTGTGTATGCAAAATACGATTTCAAATAAAGAATTGGCAGCAATTCGCGTTATGCGAAACTTCCTGATGAAGAATGGAAGAATGCCCAGTGTGCGGGAGTTGATGAAGGAGATGGAGTATAAATCGCCCCGTTCGGCATCCATGATTTTTCAGGGCTTGCAAGATAAAGGAATCGTAAATAAGCGAAACGATGGAAGTTTTCAGTTGGTGCAACATGAAGTGCCTGCCGACAAAAATATCAGGGCACAAACCGTAAAAATCCCTCTTTTAGGAACGGTTGCCTGCGGGTTGCCCATTTTAGCGGAAGAAAATATTGAAGCCCAGTTTGCCATATCCGTAAAGCTGGCCAAACCGCCCCATAATTATTTTTTGTTGCGTGCCCAGGGGGATTCCATGAACCTTAAAGGCATTAACGATGGCGACTTGGTTTTAATCCGGCAGCAAAACACTGCCAATGATGGAGATATTGTTTTGGCATTAATTGACGATGAAGCAACCTTAAAAGAACTGAAAATAAATGAGCATAATGTGGTTTTGTTGCCACGCTCATCGAATAAGGCGCATACCCCCATTATCCTTTCCAGGGACTTTATTGTGCAAGGGGTTGTAATGGATACGATCCCCGGAATTTAGGAGGTATGCGATGGAAAAATCAATCATACACATTGATTTGGATACCTTTTATGTATCCTGCGAGCGCTTGCTTGATTCGAGCCTCAATGGCAAACCGGTATTGGTGGGGGGCACCAGCGGAAGGGGGGTTGTAGCCGCCTGTAGTTACGAGGCAAGGGCTTACGGTGTACATTCTGCCATGCCAATGCGAATGGCTCAAATGCTTTGTCCTGAAGCAGTTGTAATTAGAGGGAACAGTGCTGTTTATAGTAAATTTTCGGATACCATTACCGAGATTGTAAAAGAAGATTCGCCTTTGTATGAAAAATCATCCATCGATGAGTTTTATATCGATGCAAGTGGCATGGACAAATTTTATGGCTGTTATAAATGGGCACAGGAGCTTCGCAGCCGGATTATAAAAGAAACAGGCTTGCCCATTTCTTTTGGGTTATCAACCAGCAAAACAGTGGCAAAGGTTGGTACCAACGAAGCAAAACCCAATAACCACATACGCATTTCGAGAGGAGAAGAAAAGCCTTTTTTGGCACCTCTTCAGGTAAAAAAAATCCCTATGGTTGGCGATCAAACAAACCGGATGCTTTGCAGTATGGGCGTAAAATATGTAAAAACAGTGCAGGAAATGCCCATTGAACTGATGGAAAGGGTTATGGGTAAAAATGGCATTGTGCTTTGGAAAAAAGCCCAGGGCATTGATAATACCCCCGTTACGCCTTACCATGAGCGCAAATCTGTTTCGTCATCCCTCACCTTCGAACGCGATACCATTGACATACAAAAGCTAAAAAGCCTGCTTGCAGCCATGGCAGAAAAGCTTGCGTTTTACCTGCGTAACGGTAACAAGTTAACATCGTGTGTTACCGTAACCATTCGCTATTCTGACTTTGACACGCGAACCAGGCAAAAGCGAATCCCATACACATCGCTCGATCATAAACTTCTGGAAACAGTAATGGGGCTTTTCGACCAGTTATACGACCGCAGGGTACTTGTTCGCTTGGTGGGTGTGCGCTACAGCCATCTTGTTGGTGGGGCTTACCAGATCAACCTTTTCGAAGATTCATCGGAAGTAATTAAGCTTTACCAGGCAATGGATAAAATACGTAACCGCTATGGGCAGGATTCGGTAAAGCGGGCAGTAACTTTAGGGGTAAGGGGCATAGGGCAAATGAGTAACCCTTTTAATGGGCAACCTCCCGTTATTCCTGCACATAGAAGAAGGTAATGTTTTTAAATTGCCACACATATTATAGCTATAAATTTGGCACTCTTTCCCTCACCGGGCTTTTTGAAGAAGCCAAGGCAAAAAATGCATCTTCGCTGGTACTCACCGATGTGAACAGCACTTCGGCCTGCCTCGATTTTATCCGGCATTGCCCCGAATATAACCTGAAACCAATTGTTGGGGTTGATTTCAGGAACGGTGCCTTGCAAAAATACATCGGGATTGCCCGGAATAATGAAGGTTTTAAAGAGTTAAACGAACACCTTAGCAGTCATTTGCATGCCGAGGAGGATTTCCAGCGCAAAGCCCCTTCTTTTCAGAATGTTTACGTAATTTACCCTTACGGGAGCGTTGGGTACCACGAACTAAAAGAAAATGAATTTGTGGGGCTCCGTCCTTCCCAGCTGAGCAAATTGTTGTTCTCGGAATGGAGAAACCAACAGGATAAACTGCTTATTTTGCAGCCGGTTACATTTAGGCACAAGCGTGATTTTAATGTGCACAGACTCCTTCGTACCATCGATAATAATACCCTGCTTAGCAGGTTGCCCAAATCGGAAGAAGCACAGCCCGACGAGATCATGCCCATGGAGGGCGAGCTGGAGAAGCTTTTTTACAACTATCCCCGGATAATTGAAAATACAAAGCGGATTGTCGCCGATTGTTCCATCGGATTCCAATTTAAAACACCGAAAAATAAACGGAGTTTTACAGGATCGATTGCTACAGATTTTGAACTGATGAAGCAGGAATGCCAAGTAGGTTTAACCTATCGTTTTGGGAAACATCCCTCGCAAAGTGTTATTGAGCGGATGGAGAAAGAACTAAAAGTGATCAGGGAGCTTAATTATTGTTCTTATTTTCTGATCAATTGGGATTTGGTGAAATATGCCCGAAGCCAGGATTTTTATTACGTGGGGCGGGGGAGTGGAGCCAATAGTATGGTTGCCTATCTCTTGCGGATCACCGATGTTGACCCTATTGAATTGGATTTGTACTTCGAACGTTTTATCAACCATTCACGAAGTTCGCCTCCCGATTTTGATATTGATTTTTCGTCTCGCGACAGAAATAAAATGACCAAATATATTTTTGATCGCCATGGCTACCAGCACACAGCTTTGGTCGGGTCATACAATACTTTTCAATACCGATCGATGCTCAGGGAACTTGGAAAAGTATTTGGGCTTCCTGCCCAAGAGATTGATAAGCTGCAATCAACAAAAGACTATCGGAATGTAGATGAGATTGGGCAGTTGGTATTAAAATATAGCCAGCTTATACGCGATTTTCCCAGCCATTTGAGCGTGCATTCCAGCGGGATTGTTATTTCTGAAGAACCCATAAGTACCTACACAGCTACCATATTGCCACCAAAGGGTTTCCCTACAACGCATTTTAGCATGCTCGAAGCGGAAGATATTGGTTTGGCAAAGTTTGACATACTTGGGCAACGAGGTTTGAGTAAAATAAAAGATTCGTTGGATATCATCCGAAAAAATAAGGGCGAAAGCATTGATATTTATGATATTAGCCGCTTTAAAAAAGATGAAAAAGTAAAGGCATTATTGAAGCAGGGAAAAACCATCGGCTGTTTTTATGTGGAGTCGCCGGCAATGCGTATGTTGTTAACAAAACTGGAAGCCGAAGATTACCTTCGCCTGGTTGCGGCAAGTTCCATTATCCGTCCGGGAGTTGCTAAGAGCGGGATGATGCGCGAATACATTCTGCGTTACCGCGATCCGGAACGAAGAAAGGCGGCACAAAAAGCCTTACCTGAGCTTTATAAATACCTTGAAGAAACCTACGGGGTAATGGTTTACCAGGAAGATGTGATTAAAGTGGCGCATTATTTTGCGGGGCTTACCCTTGCCGAAGCCGATGTACTGCGCCGTGGTATGTCGTGGAAATTTAAGCAGCGCAATGAATTTGGAAAAATACGTGGGAAATTTTTTATGAATTGTGTAGAAAAAGAATATCCCATCAACATGGTAAAAGAGGTGTGGAAACAAATTGAAAGTTTTGCCAATTACGCCTTTTCAAAGGGACATTCGGCTTCCTACGCGGTGGAAAGCTTTCAGGCGCTATATCTAAAAGCGTATTATCCGCTTGAGTATATGGTGGCAACCATTAACAATGGCGGTGGTTTTTATCGTCCGGAACTGTATGTGCATGAGGCATATATGCACGGGGGGATTATTGAAGTACCATGTATCAACAGAAGCCAGGTGTATACAATAATCGAAGGGAAGTCTATCTTTCTGGGGTTTGGTTTGATGAAAAACCTGGAGTCAGCTGTTATTGATCGTGCAATGTTTGAGCGGGAAAACAACGGAAAATTTAGAAACCTGCAGGATTTTTTAAACCGTGTGCCCATTTCCCTTGATCAGTTGTCTATCCTTATAAAAATAGGGGCTTTCCGTTTCACTGGTAAATCAAAAAAAGAACTGCTTTGGGATGCTCATTTCCTGATGGGAAGTTCAAAAAAAGTACGCCCTGAAAGGACACTATTTTCGCAGGAAGTAAAAGAATTTGTTTTACCTCAGTTGTATTCCCATAAGCTCGAAGGCGCATACGATGAAATAGAAATACTAGGGTTTCCGGTGAGTGTGCCGCCATTTGACATGGTTGATGGTTTGCCTCCATTTGACCTCACTGCAAATATGCTTCGGCATTTAATAGGGGAGATGGTTCAGATTATTGGTTATTTGGTGCACGTAAAACGAACAAGGACAAGCACAAGTAAGATCATGAGTTTTGGGACTTTTATTGATCTTGAAGGTAATTGGATCGATACAGTGCAGTTTCCAAATATTTCAACACGTTATCCGTTTAGTGGTCCGGGGTGTTATTTAATTAAAGGGCTTGTGGTTGTTGAATTTGGTTTTATAAGTATCGAAACTTCAGAGCTTTATAGGCTTCCCAATGTTAATTTGGATGAACCTTCCACGAGATTGAAGAAAGGGGCAATAAAGGAGTTTAAGTACTGATGCTGGCAATTCTATAATGCAAATGACCATATATATTAAATCCAAAAGAAAGGATTATTTTTCAAGTTCTGAAATTCTTCGCTTTAATGCCTTTATTTGCTCTTTTAGTTCTTTGATTCTAAATTCTCTCCCAACAAAAACATGGTTAAAATATTCTAATTCCTTGTTCTTTTTTGTAAGCTCCTCATTGATATCTTGTAACCGTTTTTCGTTTTGTAACCGATTTGTTTCATCTCTTACAATATCTTGAAAAACCAGGTTGTTGCCATATTTAATAAGTGAGGCACTAATTGAAACTTGTATTTTTGTTCCATCCTTTTTTATGTGCGTACGTTCGCCTGTTGAATGGAGTATTTTATCATGAAGCAATTTGTTTGTATTCAGCAGAACCTGCTTGTGTTCATTACGGGGAATAATCTCTAATAGGCTCATTCCAATTAGTTCATTATAGCTGTATCCATACGTTTTTATTGCTTCATTGTTAGCATCTAAAATGTAGTGTGTTTCAAAATCAATTAAAAGAATTATATCACTTGCCCTGTCAAATAAATCTTTGTATTTTATTAATTCATCGTTAAGATTCGTATTTTTCTTATCCACCTGTGGCTTTGGAAACTGGATGTAATTATCAACAACATTTAGAAATTGGCTAAAGGAATGGGATGATGGTAAATATTGAATGTTATTACTTTGTTTAATATATGCTTTATCTGAAATAAGTACTGTTGGTGTATTCGTATTTTCAATTTTATTGGCAAGAACTTGATTTTCATTCTCGGTATATGTGCAATCAAAAATAATTAGTTCAAATTTATAAGAACCTAGTAATTCCAAAGCCTTTTCTGTTGATGTGGAGACATAAATTTCTTTTAGATAACCACTTATTTTTAGTTCTGCTTCCAAGGTTTCAATTTCAATTGAATTACCGGAAATAATAAGTATTGAATCATTAGAAGAAATATTACGATTACTTTCCATCTATGCGAAATTTGAATTATATATGGGAATCAATAACCCAAATATAGATAGATTTTTTGTTCAATTTCAATTTTTTACCAAACAAAAAGAATACGGGTAAGCAGCCAGGTAAAGATAATTAGGAAAATACAGGCCAAGGTAATTTTTATAAATCCGGAAAAATATCCGTGGTTTTCTGGTTCTCTTCGCAACTCAATTTTACTATCAGCTCCAAAAATTTTGTTTTCAGCTCCTTCGAAATAATATTTGTTTATTACTTCTGGCTTTAATATATGTTTTCTAATTTTGATTTCAGGAGTATCGGTCAAGGCTGGCAGAGATATTCCCGCATCTATCAAACGACTTTCTTTTCCAACAGGAGTGTACATTATAAGGTAGAACTTATTTAGTAATATATTACTTTCAGGATCACCTTTTAGACTTCCCCAAAACATAAATGCAATTGCCAGTCCAGTGGGGATAAAAATGGAATAGGGTAGTGCTAGGTCACTATTTTCAAATAAACGACCTTCACCTGTAAGTAAAAAGTTAATTAACAAATAAGAAATGGAACCCGAACCAAAAGCAAGCCACAAACCCCTGCGGTTTGCCTTTCGCCAAATAATTCCGAAGAAAATAGGGACACCGAGAAATGATAGCAATGATAACCAGATTTTTACATATTCGGCAAGGGAATTTATAAATAAAGTTGAAACTGCTGCCAAAAGAATTGAAAAAACAGCCCAATATCTGGAACGCCTAAAATAGTGGTTGTTTTTTTTTCCCGGGGCAATTATTTTCCTGTAAAAGAAATCAATTGCCATAGATGACGATGTTGTTGCATAAGAATCAATTGATGACATTCCAGCTGCAAAAAAGCCGGCAATAATAATTCCAATCAAGCCATATCCTTCAGGTATTACTTTGGAAACTGCTAATCCGAAAGAGCTTTCAGGATCGGAAAGACCAGGTAGGCTTATGGCAAAGAAAATACCATATAGTGTAAATACCAAGGTAGCAATTCGTTTTCCTAAATGCCCCCAAGCACACTGCCGGGCAGCATACTCATTTTTTGAGACTGCCAGCCATGGCAACATCCAGGGACCTGCAATGCCTCCAATAATTGCAGAAACATTTAAAGCGGTTACGTTAATAAATGGCATTCCTTCCGAAGTGAAATCCCATGTACTTTTAGGTAGATTTCTTAAAGCATTCATTCCTCCTGCATCTTTCCATATAAATGGCAATAGAATAAATCCCAGGGCAGTAATTATTATTAATCCTTGAAGAATATTTGTAATTAGTGCTGACATCATACCTCCGGAGAATACATAGGCGCTAACTATCATTACCATTGACCAAATACATAACTGCAATGGAAACATGGTTATTCCTGCTAAAATTTTTCCAACCGCTAATAAAATAATACCCATAAAAAATATGGTTACCAAGCTTGCCAATATGGAATATAAAGCAGCAGCATTTCTGCCAAATCGAAGCTCGAAGAATTCTGCTAAATTATAAACCCGGGCCCTTCGGTAATAGGTCGAAAATAAATAATAAACCGGAGTTGCAAATAAGAATCCCCACCAATACCAAACACCGGACAAGCCTACTTCGTATGATTTTCCACTCACAACAACAGCCTCATTTCCAGCCAGTGAAGAAGCAAAAACAAAAATAAATGTAACCAAACCGCCCCATTTGCTGCCTGCAATAAAAAAGTCTCCCAAATTCTTGGTTTTTTTTGAACCAATAAAAACACCAATATAAAGGATGATAAAAAAATATACGAAAACGACGATTAAGTCAATAATATGGATACCAAAAACTTTCATGGTGGTAATAAGTTTTACAAATGAAAATTAGATACGGTATGAATCACCAATTTATGTGTTTATAGCCGAAATCAATTATTTAATAAAAGTAGTTTAATTTCTATTTAAAGGAATAAAGCCGAACATAAACATTAAAATTCCGTTATAATAAGATAAAAGAGTGTTTTAATCTTATTTTAAGATAAAAACAAACTATATTTTTGCGACAATTTTAAATATTAAACGATGAAAGCAATTATTTGCCCAATATCAACAGAAAAAATAGACAGCAATGTGAGTAGATTGACGATATTCTTGAATGTCCTGCTTATGGCAATCTATCTTATTAGTTTACATCCCGTATATATTGTTATTGTGGCTTTTGATTATGCTGTCAGAGCAATTAATAGACAGGAATATAGTCCTTTACGTATGATTGCTTATATACTTGTCCGTTGGTTTAAGGTGAGCCCAAAACCGGTGAATAAAGCCCAAAAAATATTTGCATCGAGATTGGGAATGCTATGTTCAATTGCTTCTGGAATCTTATATTTCACCGGAAATATAACCGCATCTGTGGTAATAGCGACCATGTTAATGGTATTGGCATTTATGGATTCGGTTTTAAATTTTTGCTTAGGGTGTATTATTTATAATTATTTGGTATTTCCGTTTTATAAGAACAGATAATCTTTAATCACAACAAACTAACTTGGTTTAATTTTAGAGACTTCCTGAGAATTGTATAAAATTATTTTCTAATACAGTTATTAAAAATAGCACAATTTAGAAGTATGGGCTTTTCTTCCAAATTAGTTGGAGTGAACAGACATTCTATTGAATAATAGGAAAAACTTCCACCAAAAGCTTTTAAATAAACTTTTACATAAAATCCTTGACGTTATCGGACTAGCGTCGCGATAACTGATTTTATGCAAACCAGTCCGCCAGCTGGCGGAGACGTATTGGCTTGGGTATTCCAGAATAAACAAATATATACGTATGTCCTATAATTGATATTATGATAAATAAGATATCCTAAATAATAGGAGATAAAAATGAAACCTCCTATTATTATACCTTATAGATTATTTAAACGATTTACGATATCGTTGTATTTTTCCATCTCTTTTTTACGGTAATACAAGTTTTTTAACGATTCTAAGGTTGAAATGTCTTTGTCGTTTAATTCAAAACATTTTACCATATAAGGTAAAGCTTTGTCAAACCAAATGTCAGCTTTTGCTTTTTCCTTTTCATATTCGTCGTTATCTGTAATGTTGTTTGCAATTTCAAACTGTTTTACACCTTTATTGTAGTACACCGCACCTATATTATAGTTCGAATTGAAATCCTCTGGGTTCAGTTCTAACGACTTGTTATAACATTCAATTGCTCCTTCAGTATCTTCAACCTTATCATGCAAAGTTCCTTTGGCAAAATATAAAGATGCATTTGTAGGATCTTGCTCAATTGCCAAGGTTAAGTTTTTCATGGCTTCCTCAGTTTTTTCTGTTTCCAGATAAATGTTGATCATTTTGAACAAGATGCCTGTATCTTCCGGATATTTCTTAAAACCTTCTTTAAGAGTTTCCAAACAACCAATGGTATCTTTTTGCATTTCGTATGATGAAGCAATTAGTAAATAAGTACGGGCACCATTGTAATCATACTTAGCTGCTTCCTTGTAATATTTTATAGCTTTGTCATAATCTTGTGCATTGTATGCAGCCAAAGCGGAATTGAAAATTATTACTGTATCCACAGCATCTGGACTATCTTCCTTCATTAAAGGAAGGTTTTGAATATCCATTACTTGCTCAAATGATTTTAAGGCAACTTCGAAATTTTCTTCGTTAAATCCATTAACTGCCTGGTTTGTCAAGTCACTAATTAGTAGTGTAAATTTTATTTTTAAGCTTTTTGCATTTTTCCCTGCTTCGTCCAACTCTAATGCTTTTGTATACGACTCTACAGCCGTTGTTAGCGGATCGGCAGCCAAATTTTTAAATGCTTCATCTTTTGTTTGATAAATAGCTTGGTATATTTCACCTCTAACCTCCCAAGTACGTGCCCATGGAATGGATTTTTCTGATTTTTCGTTTGTTGGATCAATGGTTTGTTCTATCGTTTCCAGAGCTTTATCTAGTTTTCCAGATTCTTTAAAACTCAAAGCACTGGTAACTTTTCCTTTCTGTGAAAAGGCAACGCTTACAGAAAGTACTAATGCCAGTAGAATGATTAACTTTTTCATTTTGATAATTTTAAAAATTAAATTTGGTACAAAATTATTTGATTTTCGGTTACTCTTAATTTAGGATTATCCTTAATAATTTATTCATCTTTATTTAAATCAACTTCATTTCCTTCGGTATTCTCATTCTCAGGAGTTTCCTCTGTTTGATCTTCAGTTATAGAAACTCTTGCTACCGAAGCAATTACATCGTCATCTTTCATTTTAATGACCCTAACCCCTTGTGCAGCCCTTCCTATAACCGGGATTTGACTTACTGCCAAACGAATGGTTAATCCGTTTTGGGTAATAATCATTAAATCGTTATCATCTTCAACACTTTTAATTGCAATAAGGCTACCTGTTTTTTCAGTTATATTAATGGTTTTAACACCTTTCCCTCCACGGTTTGTTATCCTATAACCTTCAATTGATGAGCGTTTGCCATATCCGTTTTCAGAAATAACCAGAACGTTTTCGCTCTCGTTTTCTACACATATCATGCCAACCACTTCATCGTTCTCATTACCAAGGGTTACGCCCTTAACTCCGGCAGCAGTTCTACCAATCGGACGAACGATGCTTTCGTTAAAACGGATAGCTTTCCCAGATTTAACTGCCATTAAAATTTCCATGTTACCATTGGTTAAACGCGCTTCAAGAAGCTCATCCCCTTCTTTAATGGTTATTGCATTAACGCCATTTTGCCTTGGTCTAGAATATGCTTCTAAGGTTGTTTTTTTGATAATACCTTTTTTCGTACAAAGAATAATATAATTTGAATTGATAAATTCTTCGTCGGCGAGTGTTTTTACATTTATATAAGCCAAAACCTTGTCTTCTGCCTCAATATTCAACACATTCTGAATTGCACGACCTTTTGATGTACGGCTACCTTCGGGAATCTGGTATACCTTCAGCCAGAAACATTTTCCATTTTTGGTAAATAATAAGATGGTGTTGTGCATTGATGCGATAAACATATGCTCAAGGAAGTCTTCATCGCGTGTGGTTCCCCCTTTTGAACCTACACCTCCCCTTCCCTGGGTCCTGAATTCAGCCAACGGCGTACGTTTTATATAGCCAAGATGCGAAATGGTAATTACCATATCTTCATCTGCGTAAAAATCTTCAGGATTAAATTCTTCGGCATTTGGCACAACTTCCGATCTTCTCTCATCACCGAACTTTTGCTGAACTTCCAGCAATTCTTCTTTGATAATTTCCATCCTTATCGATTCATCGGCAAGAATAGATTTTAAATGTTCGATAAGTTTCATTATTTCTTCGTATTCTGCACGAAGCTTATCTTGTTCAAGACCTGTTAATTGTCTCAATCTCATTTCAACAATTGCCCTTGCCTGGATGTCTGTTAATTCAAAACGAACGATTAGTTTTTCCCTTGCTTCTTCCGGTGATTTTGATCCCCGAATTAAAGCAATAACTTCATCAATATTATCGCTGGCAATTATCAGTCCTTCAAGTATATGTGCCCTCTTTTCTGCTTGTTCAAGCTCGTATTCCGTTCTCCTGACTACAACATCATGTCTGTGATCAACAAAATAACGAATTAAGTCTTTGATGTTAAGTACTTTCGGACGGCCATTGACCAATGCAATGTTATTTACATTGAAGGAAGTTTGCAGCGATGTGTATTTGTAGAGCTTGTTTAATACGACATTGCTCATGGCATCGCGCTTAATGTCGTACACAACCCTCATTCCTTCCCTGTCTGATTCATCGTTTACGTTCGAAATTCCCTCAATCTTCTTATCGTTAACAAGATCAGCTGTTTTTTGGATCATTTCAGCACGGTTAACCAAATACGGAATTTCTGTTACGACGATTTTTTCCCTGCCGTTTTCATTTTCGATATGTGCTTTTCCACGAAGAACAATACGTCCCCTACCCGTTTCAAACGCATCTCGCACACCTTGATAACCATAAATTATACCTCCGGTTGGAAAGTCCGGTGCAACCATGATGTCAATGATTTCATCCATGCTAATATCTTTATTGTCGATATATGCAATGGTTGCACGAATAGTATCCGACAAATTATGAGGAGCCATGTTTGTAGCCATCCCAACGGCGATACCTGACGTACCATTAACAATGAGGTTTGGCAACCTAGTAGGCATCACAACTGGTTCATTTAATGATTCGTCAAAATTTGGCTGAAAATCTACCGTATTTTTATCCAGGTCAGCCAGCATTAATTCTGCAATTTTTTCCAACCTTGCTTCTGTATAACGCATCGCTGCCGGGCTGTCACCATCAACCGATCCGTAGTTCCCTTGTCCATCTACAAGCGGGTATCGTAACGACCAGTGCTGGGCCATACGCACCATTGTAAAATATACGGAGGAATCACCGTGTGGGTGATATTTACCTAACACTTCACCAACAATCCTTGCTGATTTTTTGTATCCGCGATTTGAAAAAACACCGAGTTCGCTCATGCCATATAAAACCCTTCTGTGTACAGGTTTCAATCCATCTCTGACATCAGGTAGCGCCCTTGAAACGATTACCGACATTGAATAATCAATGTAAGCCGTTTTCATTTGCTCCTCAATGTTTATTTTAATAATCTTTTCTCCTTCAGACATTTATATCTTCTTTATTTTGAATTTTATTTTCCTCTTATTTCGACCCACAAAAATAGTAAATCCTATGTCTTTTTTTGTAAATATTAACATCAATTTCCATCTTTTATTTTAAAGATATTAACATATTAACTGACATATTTTCATGATGAAGCGAGCTTATTTGATAACTTGTTGGGAATTTAGCCTATAGTATCTCTATTTTTTCTTTAATTTTATTCTTTCAACTTTTAGGTATAGAAATTGTTTAGTTAGAGAAAAATTTGAAGGAAAATAATATGGATTCTCAATTTTCACCCAGAATTAAAGACATTATCGCATATAGCCGGGAAGAAGCTATTCGCTTGGGAAATGATTATATAGGACTGGAGCATTTATTTCTTGGAATACTTAGGGACGGAGAAGGAATTGCAACCGATATTTTGGATAATCTTGGAATAAATTTGAGCGAGTTTAAAATGGAACTTGAAAAAAAGGTTCGTGTTGATCGTGAAATTAATCCAAAAGCGGATATCCAAATGCTGAAGACTGCCGAGAAAGCACTGAAAATAATATATTTAGAAGCAAGGTCTTTTCAAAGTACAGTTGCCAATAGTGGGCATTTACTGCTATCCATTTTAAAGGATAGCGATAGCCTAATAGCAAATATGCTTAACGATTTTGGTATTAATTATTACATAGTTAAATCCCAACTTCAGGATTACAAGCAACCAGAGGCAAAATCAGACTTTCCTGAACAAGATGATGACGATCCGGATGAATCGTTCTCAAGAAACCCGGGTTCTTCTTCAAAAAAAGTTATGACACCAAAATCAGAAACTCCGGTTTTAGATAATTTCGGGACTGATATTACAAAATTGGCAGAAGAAAACAGCCTTGATCCGATCGTTGGAAGGGAAAAAGAGATCGAGCGCCTGGCGCAAATCCTGAGCAGAAGGAAAAAGAACAATCCTATTTTGATTGGGGAGCCGGGAGTAGGAAAATCGGCAATTGCAGAGGGATTAGCATTAAGGATAGTTCAGAAAAAAGTATCCAGGATATTATTTGAGAAAAGGGTTGTTAGCCTTGATATTGCGTCAATTGTTGCCGGAACGAAATACCGTGGGCAGTTTGAGGAAAGAATGAAAGCAATTCTTAATGAGTTGTCGAAGGTTACCAATGTAATTCTTTTTATTGATGAAATCCATACCATTGTTGGTGCAGGTGGTGCAACTGGTTCGCTGGATGCAGCGAATATGTTGAAGCCAGCTTTAGCAAGGGGCGAAATTCAATGTATTGGTGCCACTACCCTGGATGAATATCGTCAACAAATTGAAAAAGATGGAGCCTTAGAGCGTCGTTTCCAGAAAGTTATGGTGGAACCAACATCGGTTAAAGAAACCGTTGAGATACTTAACAATATCAAAAGCAGGTATGAAGAGCATCACAATGTTATTTATACACCCGAGGCAATTGAAAGTTGCGTAACGCTAACTTCCAGGTATATAACCGACAGGTATTTGCCAGATAAAGCCATTGATGCATTAGACGAAGCAGGATCACGCGTTCATATATCAAATATCAATGTTCCGGAACGTATTGTCAAACTTGAAAAGAAGATTGAAGATACCAAAGAAGAAAAAATAGCAGCAGTTAAAAGTCAAAATTTTGAATTGGCTGCAAACTTCAGGGATAAAGAAAAAAACCTTGCCCAACTTTTAGAAAAAGAAAAAGAAGAGTGGGAAAAAGAATTGATAAACCACCGGGAAACTGTTGATGAACCAAAGGTTGCGGAAGTTGTGGCCATGATGTCGGGTGTTCCGGTGCAAAGGATTGCCCAGGCTGAAGGCAAACGTTTGATGAATATGTCTAAAGACCTTAAAGGAAGGGTAATTGGGCAAGATGATGCAATTCAGAAAATCGTAAAAGCAATCCATCGGAACAGGGCTGGATTAAAAGATCCAAATAGGCCAATTGGTTCCTTTATTTTCTTGGGCCCCACTGGGGTTGGAAAAACGCAATTGGCAAAAATATTGGCCACCTATTTATTTGACAGTGCCGATGCGCTGATACGTATTGACATGAGTGAATACATGGAGAAATTTTCGGTTTCAAGGTTGGTTGGTGCGCCTCCCGGATATGTTGGATACGAAGAGGGTGGCCAGTTAACTGAAAAAGTACGTCGTAAGCCTTACGCCGTTGTTTTACTTGATGAAATAGAAAAAGCCCATCCCGATGTTTTCCATTTGTTGCTGCAATTGCTGGATGAAGGAAGGTTAACTGATAGCCTTGGAAGAAATGTTGATTTTAAAAATACGATTGTTATTATGACTTCCAATATCGGTACCCGTCAACTTAAAGATTTTGGAAGGGGTGTTGGATTCTCAACTATAAAATCAGCAGAAGACGATAGCGAACACACCAAATACGTGTTGCAGAAAGCGCTTAAAAATGCTTTTGCTCCAGAATTCCTAAACAGGATTGATGATGTAGTCATGTTCAATTCATTGACGAAGAAGGAGATTTTCCAGATTATTGATATTGAGCTGAAAGATTTATACGCGCGTGTTGAAGGATTAAATTATAAAATGAAACTGTCGGTGCCGGCAAAAGATTTTATTGCTGAAAAAGGCTACGATCCTCAATTTGGTGCAAGGCCTTTAAAAAGGGCTATTCAGAAATACCTTGAAGATGAAATGGCAGAAATTATCATCAGTGATTCAGTTTCAGAAGGAGACACTATTTCAATTGGCTTGGATAAAAAAGCGGAAAAGCTTAAAATAAAAATCATTCCGGCTAAAAAGGAATAAAATTTAAAGAGATTATATAAATGGGCTGTTCAGTATTGGGCAGCCTTTTATTTTGGTTTGAATTTTAAGACTACCATGCTTAAATCATCCGGAAGTTCTGTTGATTTTCTGAACTGATTAATCGAATCCTCTACAGAAGCTACAATTTCGTTGGGATGAAGGTCTCGAAGTCCGTTTAAAGAATTCCTAAACCGTTCCTCTCCAAAATGGGTATTATATTCATTTACTGCATCGGTAACACCATCTGTATATAAAATAAGGCAGTCGTCATCTTCCAATTTGGTAAACGATTCATGATAAGGTCTTCCGGCATACAAGCCCAGTGGCAAACCATGTGCTGCAGATAATTCTTCAATTATTCCGTTTGCCCTTAATATTTTTGAAGTTGTATGGGCGGCATTACAATAATTTAGGACTCCCGTTTTAATGTTCAATATCCCAACAAACATGGTTAGGAAAAACTGGTTTTGATTTTTTTCAACCAGCTCATCATTAATTTCCGATGCCACCTGGCTGGCATTACGCCCAAAAGACCTGCCCTGAAGCAGCGTGTGCGCAACCCCCATAAATAAAGCAGCGGGAATACCTTTTCCCGAAACATCCCCTATCGCTAGTAATAAATGATCGTCGTCAACGAAAAAGTAATCGTATAAATCGCCACTTATAACCAATGCGGGTTTATAAATGGAAAAAATATCGATTTCTTTTTTATCAGGGAAAGGTGGGAAATTATTTGGAATGATACTCTGCTGTATTTCTGAAGCTTGCTCCAAATCAATACTAAACTTTTTAAACTGAAGCTTGGCTTGTTCTTCGTTTAATTTATTTCTTTCCACCCAAATTTGTAGTTGATCAAGACTTTTATTTAAGGATACAACCTCGTTTTTTGATTTGGTCATCCCAATTCCATGGCTAAATGTATGAATTTCAGTTATTAGCTGTGAAATTGGATTCATAAGTCGTGAAACAATTAAATTTATCAGAAAAAATATGATGCCAAGCCCAAGAAGTGAAATCGCAATGAGTCGCCAAAGCATTTCATTTAGATCATGATAGAGCTCTCTGTGCGGACGTATAATTATGATTGTCCAGTTGTTCTCAGGCAAGGGTGCATAATAAGCCCAGCTTTTTTCATAATTTAAATGGGAAGGATATGCGATGGTCGAGCCTGCAATATTTCTTCTAAGAAGGTTTTGAATTGAATCTGGTGGATTTGGAACTTCCTTAGCTGTTAAATTCAGTATGTTTTGCGTTAAAATCCTGCTCTCATCTGGATGTGTTATAAATGTTCCTTTTTCGGAAACAAGAAAAGCATAACCACGTTTGCCAACCTTTGTGTTCGAGATAACTTTGTTTAAATAATTTAACGATAGTTCTATGCAAAAATGACCTGCTTTTATAGTTTCATTATTGGCATTTTTTATTAAAAGTGGTCGAACAAATGAGCTAATAGCCCGATCGTACACTTTGCAGTAATAGGGCTCACTCCATCCATATTTCTCTGTTCGGATAAGTTCTGTAAAAGAAGAATTTTCATTGTCGCACGCATGTCCGTTTTTATAGGTTTTATTTGTACGAATTTCATTGTCAATTTTCGCAGCAGCATAATATAAATATTGATTCGGGAATAGGTTGCTGTCCAGGTCAATATGGATGGCTTGTAAATAAGGGTATCTTTTTAATAATCCAGAGAAAAGAAGCTCAAGGTTCGCCTTATCTACAATATATGGGATTTGGTCACCAAGGTTTGAAGCTATTTCTTGTGTTGTAACAACATTATCCCTGACCTTTGAAATTAAATCGGTACTTAACCCGATAGCACTTTTTTCAATGTTTTCTTTTAATATCCGGTTGCCATACTGATATGAAATAACTATAAAAGTAGTAAGGACAAGGGTTATTGCAGAAGAAATATAAATATTTAATTTATATCCGGTTGTTTTCTTTCTTGGCATTGACGTTGTTCTGTTCTCAGAGATTCAATTTACTGTTTTTTTTTGAGTTACAAACCTTATTTGACATATTTTAACCAAGTTCTTGTTCCAGAATACCCACAACTTATGCCTGCTATATGGGATGCAGCTTTCAGTGCCAAATCAAAATCCTTCAAGTTTAATAAATAGTGGCAAAATGCCCCATGGAAAAAATCACCAGCACCCAATGTATCCACAACATTCACGCGTTCCACATTTATCTCGTTTATGACTTCTTCGGAGTACCATAAAATTGGCTCCCCTCCCCTTGTAATTGCAGTATTTTGAATGTTTATAGATGCCAGGAATTCAAAAACTTCAGATGAGTTTGTTGTGCCTGGCGGGTGAAAATCATTTGAACAGATGGCATAATCAACAAAAGGAAGCAGGTCTTCATATTGTGGCTTCCAACTGCCACAATCAGCTATGATTGGGATGTTCTTTTTCTTGGCTGCTTTTACTGTCGGAAGGGCAATCTCAGGATAAAAACCGTCGATAAAAATGAAGGAGGCTTCCATATTTTCAAATTGATCCAGGATTTCTTCACTGATATTAATTTTTGGCGGATTATGCGTGAATATATTGCGGTCCCCTTTTTCGTTAGAGGTAACAACTGTTGCAATTACCGCCGAAACCGGCTGCCCGGCGACTACATCATTAACTGTTACTTTATGGTTTGTTAAGTCATCGATTATATAGTTCCGAAATGAATTTTCTCCGATTGCTGAATACAACTCTGCCTTACCATTTAAATAGGCGAAAATAACTGCTGCATTTGTTGCCGGACCTCCCACTATAAAGTCTGGAGCATCTGTCTTTACTTTAACATTTGCCACAGGAAATGAATCTACAGTATATTGAATGTCAATGGTGGTTAAACCAATAAATATTCCGTTTTTAACCATAAAAAAGCTGTTCAAAAAAATGAACAGCTAAATTATATTTTTTATTGAAACTAAATGTAAAAGTCCACTTAGGTATTCATAGCTCCACACACGGTAATAACTTGTCCGCTCACATAGCTCGACAGGTCAGAAGCCAGGAATGTTGCAACCCCGGCAACTTCTTCAGGTGTACCACCTCGTTTTAACGGTATTGAATCTTCCCATGCTTTTCTTGCATCTTCCGGGATTTTTGAAGTCATTTCGGTAATGATAAACCCGGGTGCAATGGCATTTGAACGAATTCCCCTGGAACCCAATTCGCGCGCAATGGATTTTGTAAAGCCAATAATACCTGCTTTTGATGCTGAATAGTTTGCTTGCCCCGCATTTCCGCTCACACCAACAACCGAACTTAGGTTGATGATAGATCCGCTTCGTTGTTTGAGCATGGTGCGTTGAGCTGCTTTCGTAAAATTAAAAACAGATTTTAAATTTACATTGATTACTGCATCCCATTGATCTTCAGTCATTCGCATCAACAAAGTATCTTTGGTAATACCTGCATTGTTAACCAGGGCATCAATAGCGCCAAATTCTTTTACAATTTCGCCCACTACCCTCTCTGTATCTTCAAAATTACTGGCGTCAGAAGCATATCCTTTTGCTTTAATTCCCAAAGCGTTCAGTTCAGCCTCTGTGTTTTTCATATTTTCATCTTCAAAAAGATCGGTAAATGCAACGTTACAACCTTCTTGAGCAAATTTTAAAGCAATCGCTTTTCCTATTCCCCTGGAAGCTCCAGTTATAATAGCGGTTTTTCCTTCTAATAACTTCATTCTGGAAATTTTTTGAATTTTATTGAGCCACAAATATACTTTTTATTGGGTCTTAACAAAAAAAGCAAACCAGGAAATGCTTTAATTCTTCTTAAATAATGCTGGTCAATGGGAAAATTAAAACAAGTTGGTTTAAAGTTTAAAATAGGTGTTCCGATAGTTTTTTTAAGGTTTCACCTGCTTTCCCTTTTAAATGAATATCAGTTATTCTGTTGGTAAATAATGATTCATCAGGATTTATCTCAATGATGGTGGCGCCATATTCTTTGGCGGTATTTGGGATATAGGATGCCGGGGTGACTTCCCCTGTTGAGCCAATAATAATACATACTTCACATTTTTTTGCAGCAATAAACGACATTTCGTAGGCTTCGGGAGGAATACCTTCTCCAAAAAAGATAAAATCAGGTTTTAATACCGAAGCGTCATTTTTGCACTTTGGCGGTAGGTTTTCAAAATCGATGTTTTTCACATCTGAAAGCTCACCGCAAGCCAGGCATTTAAGCTTTTTTGAATTTCCGTGGAACTCATAAACATTTTTGCTTCCAGCTTCATAATGCAAGTTGTCAATGTTCTGCGTAACAATTGCTTTTAACAATTGTTCCTTCTCCATTTGTGCCAATACTTTGTGGGCATCATTTGGTTTTGAGCGTTCAAAAAAATCGTAAAATATTTCCCGGATGGATTCCCAACAAATACCCGGGTTTTGAAAAAAATAATTGATATCTAAAACTTTAGGATCGTATTTGTTCCAAAGCCCCATTTCGCCCCTAAATGGCGGGATTCCACTTTCAACAGATATTCCCGCACCTGTAAATGCTATGGTATATTTTGACTTTTTAATAATTTGAGCGGCCTGTTCTATTAATTCCATCGTATTTTTTTCTTTCAATGACCACTAAATTACCTATCGTATTTCGAAAAGCAAAAAAATAGATAAGCAGTTAATACTTAATTATTATTGAACATCATTAACACTATTTAAGTATGCCTTTTGAAAATATTGAATATGTTTGCGTCTTTATTTTTAGAATTAAATTAAGTGCATTTAACATAGGATTAAGATCCATAATCATGGAGAATTATAAAGCATATATTGCTTTTCATAAAGAAGGAAAGAAATTATCGGAAGAGCCGGTTTATACCGAATTACAGGTTGGCAAGAAGGTAACTTGTTTGGATTTAGATATGGAGAATGATTCAACTGGGGACAATATTTCTGATAAAAACCATATCTATAGCGAACTTACTGGTTGGTATTGGATTTGGAAGAACAAGAAACATGATTATGTTGGGACCAGTCATTACCGAAGGTATTTTACCGCTTCAAATGCAAATATTTGGCGCCGTTTCAGCAAAATATTATTGTTTTTTGTGGGACTGAAGAAAAAAAGGCATGGCTTGTATTATGTGAGTAATCCAAAATTCTGGCTGCATAAAATCCTTACGGAAAACGAAATGAAATCGATCCTTAAAAAATATGATGTGATCTTGCCTCAAAAGAAGAATTTTAAGTATTCGGTGTATAATCAATATCGAAAAAGGCACAACGAGGAAGATATTAAAATAACCCGAAGAATCCTTGAAGACAAGTATCCTGAATATGTACAAACTTTTGATTCTGTTTTCAATTGTCGTGAATTGTATGCTTTTAATATGTTTATTATGCCGTGGCAGCTTTTCGATAACTATATGGAATGGCTTTTTTCAATTCTTTTTGAGCTGGAAAAAAAAGCGGATATCGATTTAGGCGATACCTATCAAAAAAGGGTTTGTGCATTTATGGCAGAACGTTTACAAACGGTTTGGATACAACATCAAAATTTAAAAGCAAAAGAACTTCCTGTGCTTTATTTTAAAAAAATGAAGCAAAAGCATTTTTAGTTACTTTTGTGAAAGAATTTGCTATTTCATGATTGATCAATCAACTATATGTGCCATTGCAACTTCTCCGGGGATTGGAGCTATTGCAACCATTCGTATTTCCGGTGAGAAGGCGATCTCAATTGCCGACAAAGTTTATTC
Organism: Prolixibacteraceae bacterium; assembly: GCA_963678235.1. Classification (GTDB taxonomy): domain Bacteria; phylum Bacteroidota; class Bacteroidia; order Bacteroidales; family Prolixibacteraceae; genus JABMQB01. Next base: position 1,036,460 of record OY782766.1, read on the forward strand.
TTCGCCCAGTAAAAACAAACAACTCGGCAATCAAGCACCAAATACCGTCCACTTTGGGAGTATCGTTGAAAATGGGACTGTTATTGACGATGTTGTGGTTTCCATTTTCAAAGCACCACGGTCATTTACAGGCGAAGATGTGGTTGAAATCTCTTGCCATGGTGCTGTTTATATCCAGCAAAGGATCGTACAGTTATTGGTAGAAAATGGGGCTCGTTTGGCAAAACCAGGCGAGTTCACACAAAGGGCTTTTTTAAACGGTAAAATGGACCTTTCGCAAGCGGAAGCCATTGCCGATCTTATAAACTCAAGCTCGGCAGCATCACATAAAGTTGCAGTTAACCAGATGCGCGGTGGTTTCTCTGCTGAGATTAGCAATTTAAGGGAAGAATTATTGACATTCACCACCCTGATAGAACTGGAACTTGATTTCAGTGAAGAGGACGTGGAATTTGCCGACAGGACCCAATTAAAGGTTTTGGTGGATAAAATTGAAAGCATCATAAAGAAGCTAAAAGATTCATTTCGTTTGGGAAATGCCATTAAAAATGGTATTCCGGTAGCCATTGTTGGCGAAACAAATGTGGGCAAGTCAACCCTGTTGAATACCTTATTGAACGAAGAGAAAGCAATTGTTTCTGATATTCACGGGACTACGCGCGATGTAATTGAAGATGTTGTAAATATTGAAGGAACGACATTTCGTTTTTTTGATACTGCCGGAATTCGGGAAACACAGGATGCCATTGAAACTTTAGGAATTGAGCGTACTTTCGGAAAGGTTGACCAGGCGAGCATTGTTTTAATAATTGTTGATTTACAAAATGATATCGAACTGATCCTGCAACGTATTCAATTGATTAGGAATAAAATAAAAGAACAACAGTTGTTAATTGTTGGCAATAAAGCCGACCTGGTTGAAAAACATGTGGTTACCAGGCTGATAGATAAGGTTTCGTTGGCGGATAATGAGGACATTGTTTTTATTTCTGCCAAACAAAAGCAGAATATTGAGCATTTGCGATCGCTGTTACTGGAAACTGTCAACCTACAAAAAGTGGATGATAACGATGTGATAGTGACCAATATTCGTCATTTTGAAGCACTTACACATGCTTATGATGCCATTGAAAGGGTTAAGATGGGTTTAGATTCCGGGATAAGCTCTGATTTCCTTTCACAGGATATTCGCGAATGCCTGCACTACCTGGGTGAAATTACCGGCGAAATTACCACCGATGAAGTATTGGGCAATATCTTTAAGAATTTCTGTATTGGAAAGTAAAGATCAGTATAGTTTGGCTTTCGCTATAAAAGTGACTACTTAATTTATCGTCCCGATAATTGAGCATTGGCGTCAACCTTACCTAGAAGTTAACATATAGCTGTTGAATATAAACTCATTTTTAACTCCCTCTAAACAAAAAAGATACGGAAACTTGCAAAAAACATCACCACAACGTAAGATGCAAAATAATCGTATCCAATATTCAGAGATTAAAGTTAAAGATTTTTTTAGAAGGTATAAAGCAATTTCATTGTCGAAAAAAATTAGGGCAAGTAAACGTAAAGACAGGAAGTTTTCTGCTATTGACTTGATACTTGGCTACTGGCAAATCCTTTCAGCAGGTGAGTATAGCTATGACAAGTGGGCAGCATAAATAAGTCTGTTAACCAATGAAAATGTTAGCGGGCAAGCCCTTTGGAAACGCTAGTGAAGCATATTAAAAACTTGCTCGTTTATATCCCATTACATATCCTTATTTATTGACGGAGAAAAGCCAGAGAAACTTGTTAATGACATAATAAGACATTGTAAATATGAATCCAGGAGAAGCAGTACGAATTCAATAGAATTCTTAGTTAAAGGCAATCCTTAAGTTGACGCCAATGCGATCAAATCGGGGCGCATCACCCATTATTAATTTGCAGCAGTAGTAGTGATTACAGTAATTACGGGCTGCATTTCGTGGAGCCTTTCACAAAGATATTCATGAATTCCTGGAATTGCCACAGTAACAGAATTCAAACGATTAGTATTTGGGTTCAGCAAATTTTATTTGCTGTAATTAATGCAGATAGAATCTGCATTACCCATTATTAATTTACAATAAGTAGCAGTGATTGAAGTAATTACGGGATGCATTTTGTGGAGGCTTTCAAAAAAATATTCATGATTTCCAGTAACGAAATCAAACTTTAAGAATTTGGGTGCAGCGAATTCTATTCGCTGAAAAAGATGCGGATGGATCCCGGTCAAATCGGGATGCATCATCCATAAAACTTTAAATACGACTTAGAGCAACGATTTTGATAAGAATCGAAACGCATCACCTTGAAACTTTCATAAAAAAAGAAGCCCTTGTTTGGCTAAAAACAAGGGACTTCAAAAATAAAGGCGGCTACCGAGAAAAGTGCTACTCGATAACCAATTTATCTACTGTAAACTGGGATCCGGATATGGTTCTGATATAATAAAATCCTGCGGGCTGTTGTTGCACATTTATACGCTCAATGGTTGATTCGGCAATTAAATGCTCAATTACGCGCCCGTTATTGTCCATTAACTCAATGCTTGTTCCTTCTAAAGGCATATCGGAGAAGGTAATATTCACCCAATCTTTTGTTGGATTTGGGAAGAATTTAACCCGGATTAGGTTCTCTTCGCCATCAATGTTGGTAATCCCTTTTTTGGTTTGAGAAACAGAAAGGTAGGTGGTAATAGTGCTGTCGCAACCTGCCACTGTGGACAATACCCTGATATAGGTTCCACTTTCGTACCAACCATAGTAGCTTTCGCCATCTTCAATGGTCACATATTCTTCGAAAGAATAGCTTGGGTTTACGGTTAAGTATGTGGTTACAATGCTATCGCGCAACTCAGCGGTTTGTAAAGTCCTTTCGTAAATGCCACTTTCTGTCCAGCCTTCGTAGTTTTCGCCTTCACAAATGGTGATTTGCTCGTCGGTGTAAACTGGTGCAAGTATCACAGTCAGATGGGTAATTACGGTACTGTCGCATCCGCTAACACTGGATAAAACTCGTTCGTAATCGCCTGAAGTAGTCCAACCTTCGTAATTTTCGCCTTCGTTGATGGAAACCTGCTCTTCGATTTGATAAGTTGGGTTTACGGTTAAATAGGTAGTAATGATACTGTCTGCACCGTTTTGGGCTGTTAATGTTCTTTCGTAAACGCCACTTTCTGTCCATCCAAGGTAGTTATCGTTGTCGCAAATGCTGATTTCTTCGGCAACTTCCACCGGAACAGGTACAACGTTTAATACGGTTGTTACGGTACTATCGCAACCTGTAATGCTTGTTAATACCCTTTCGTAGGTTCCGGAAACTTCCCATCCGAAATAATTTTCGCCTTCAAATATAGTTACTTCCTCATCGGTAAAATGAACAGGGTTAACGGTCAAACTTGTTGTTACGGTGCTATCAGCTCCATTGGCTGCCTGCAACACACGAATGTAGGTTCCACTGGTTTCCCATCCTTCGTAATTCTCACCTTCACAAATAGTTATTTCTTCGCTGCTTTCTTTTGGTGCCGGAATTACAACTAAATTGGTTGTTACAGTGCTATCACAACCTGCAAGGCTTGATAAAGTCCTTTGGTATTCACCAGATACTGTCCAACCGAGGTATTCCTCACCTTCGTTAATGGTAACCGTTTCATTGGTAAAGTAAACTGGGTTGACGGTTAAATAGGTTGTAACAATGCTGTCTGCACCATTGACAGCTTCCAATGTACGAACGAAAATTCCGCTTTCAGTCCAGCCCTGGTAATTTTCACCCTCGCAAATTTCAACTTGTTCTGAAGTTTCTTTTGGCAGAAGGTTTATGCTTAGCACGGTAGTTACTGTGCTGTCGCAACCAAACTGTGTATTCAACGTACGTTGGTATTCACCGGCTTCTGTCCATCCCATATAGCTTTCACCTTCGGTAATAGAAATGTGTTCCACCACAAATACTTCTGGATGAACAGTCAGGTAGGTAGTTACAATGCTATCTGCACCGTTGCCTGCCATTAAAGTTCTTACGTAAGTGCCGCTTATAGTCCAGCCTAAATAGTTTGCACCATCGCAAATTTCAACCTCTTCAGTGCTTGATATCGGTGCAGGAACAACTGCCAAATTAGTGGTTACAATGCTATCGCAGCCACTTGTGCAAGACAAAGTCCTTTCGTAAATCCCTGTTTTGTTCCATCCTTCGTAGTGCTCGCCTTCGTAGATGGTAATGCTTTCCATGGTTGCATAGGTTGGATTAACTGTTAAAATGGTGGTAATGATTGAATCAGGACCGTTGATTACAACAACTGTTCTTTCATAAACCCCACTTTTTGTCCATCCATTGTAATTGTCGCCTTTGCAAATGGTTACTTCTTCGGTTGTATAAAAATCGTTAGGTGCTACAAACAAGTGGGTTGTAATGGTACTGTCACAACTATTGGCAGAGATCAATACCCTTTCGTAATCGCCGCTTTCTGTCCATCCATGGTAACTTTCTCCCTGTTGGATGTTCACATCCTCTTCGGTAAAGGAAGCTTCCTCCACAGTTAAATAGGTGGTAACCACTGTGTCGGGACCGTAAACCATAATGGTACGTTCATATACGCCACTTTGAGTCCAGCCATTGTAACTTTCGCCTTCGCAAATGGATACATATTCAGTCCTTTCCAATTCTGCTAGAGTCACAGTTAAATGAGTGGTTACAGTGCTGTCGCATCCGTTTGCAGAGCTTAATACCCGTTCGTAATCGCCACTTTCTGTCCAGCCATGGTAGCTTTCTCCCTGTTGGATGTTCACATCCTCTTCGGTAAAAGAAGCTTCCTCCACAGTTAAATAGGTGGTAACCACTGTGTCAGGACCATAAACCATAATTGTACGTTCATACACGCCACTTTGAGTCCAGCCATTGTAATTTTCACCTTCACAAATGGTCACATATTCAGTCCGTTCCAGTTCTGTTGGAGTCACAGTTAAATGAGTGGTTACAGTGCTGTCGCATCCGTTTGCAGAGCTTAATACCCGTTCGTAATCGCCACTTTCTGTCCAGCCGTTGTAGCTTTGACCTTGTACAATTGTAATATATTCTTCGGTATATGAAGCTTCCTCCACAGTTAAATAGGTAGTTACAATTGTATCAGGACCATTATACACAACAATGGTTCTTTCATACACGCCGCTTTTGTTCCATCCGTGATAGCTTTCGCCTTCGCAAATAGTTACATATTCTGTCTGTTCAATATCTGATTGAGTAACAGTAACTGTTAAGTGAGTGGTTACTGTGCTGTCGCAGCCGTTTGCTGAGCTCAGTACCCGTTGGTAGTCACCGCTTTCAGTCCAGCCTTTGTAACTTTCACCCTGCAAAATGGCAATATCCTCTTCAGTAAAAGAAGCTTCCTCTACGGTTAAATAAGTAGTAACCACTGTATCAGGTCCATATACCATAATGGTTCGTTCATACACTCCACTGCTTGTCCAGCCATTGTAACTTTCACCTTCGCAAATGGTGACATATTCTGTTCTTTCCAATTCTGATGCGGTAACGGTTAAGTGTGTAATTACTGTGCTGTCACATCCGTTAACCGTGCTTAATACGCGTTCGTAATCGCCACTTACAGTCCAGCTATTATAGCTTTGTCCCTGAACAATTGTAATGTTTTCAGTAGTTTGTACATCCTGATAAACAGTAAGGTAGGTTGTTACAACGCTGTCTGCGCCATTTGCACCTTCCAAAGTGCGCTCATACACGCCACTGGTAGTCCATCCGTTATAAGATTCGCCTTCGCAAATTGAAACGTATTCGGTAGCATAAACGGTTTGTGTGCTTGTGGTATGGTGGTAATAATTTGCCCCCATGTCAATAATTGTATTGTCCGGATCTTTCGGATAGCCAGGGTTTCCGGCATCAATACATTCTGAACTGCTGTTCAGGTTAAAACCTGACAATAATGGATTTACACTGATGGAATGGCTTCCCATGTTGGTGCGTGATTGGTATTCTTCGAAATCATTTTCATAATACCTTCTAACGCTACCATAAGCTTCAACCAAGGCTAACATGCCGCTGCTCTGGTATAAGCAGTTGTAATCGAGTTTAACTTGTCCTTGTAAATCGTGGTCAGCATCGGGAATCCAGTATAAACATTCTTCGGCATTTTTAAATATGTTATTTTCAATAATCATATTGTCCACATTTGCCGGGATTTCCCAGAAACACAGGTGCCTGCCTGATGGGTCGGGCCTTTGTGCGTGTCCCCAGCCACCTCCTGCATCTATACAGGTATTGTTAATAAACTGAATATTATCGATCCGGGAACCGGCATTTAAATGGAAAAACTCAAATGAATATTCAGAGTCCCAGATAACATTGTTTTTATAAATAATATTTACCTGGTTTCCTGCAACGGAACTTTGGTTGGTAAGTGCAGCATCGTAAATTTGCCATAATTTGCATCCTTCAACCAGGTTATCGTGTGCAGAAGCCCAGAATTCGATACCATTCCCATAACGTTCGAAACCATCACCATAGCCAGGTAAGATTCGGCCACCTAAATAAGAAAAGTCACAGTCTTTTACAATAATATGGTGGGTATTTGCGCCACCAATTCCATGTGCGCCACCATAGCTTAACCAAAGGTTTTCGTATTTCACATAGCTTCTGTCATCTTCACAAATGATATAGTCGCCAACAAGTACACGAATTTTGTCGTATTTGTTTGCAGGATTGCCTACAGAATACATTTTAACACAATCGTTATTGGCATCTGACCAAAAATCGCCCTGGCTGTCCATATTGCCGGAATACCTTTGTTTAACACCAAACGAACTGTTGTTATTAAAAATAATGCTACCAACATCTTCATTAATATTAGCCTGGGATGAAGACCTCCAAATATTGTTGCCTTCGTCTACCCAATCACTTGTGCTATTTAATAAATAGGACCTGTGCAGCATTGGTTTATCACCAGAACCGTATGCGCCATAAGTAATGTGCCCGGATGAATTTCCACTTCTTGGCCTTAGCCTGCCAAAAAATGAATCTCCGCGTTTGAATAAAATATTGTCACCTGCACTAAATGAGACACTATTGACTTTATCAATAGTTTTCCAGGGCGAAGATGTTGACTTGCCCGAATTAGAATCGTTACCAGAATTACTTACGTAATAGGTGGTAGAATACCCGTTGAATGAAAAGAGAACAAATAGCAGTAGTCCACTTATTCTCATGATAAATCCTTTCCCCAAATTTTTCATCACTTTTGTTTTAAATTTCCCTTTATTTTTTTCCCAATGGATGCGGGACAAAGAACTTGACCAGCATCTGAATCAAAACTAGGGAATAGGGTATCCTGAAAACATCGGGGGCTTCCTGAAATGGGAAAGGGGAATCCCCTATCGGAACATAAAGATTAGGCGAACAGAATATTTAGCGTTAATTCTATTTAACTTAATGTTATAAGTATTCCAGAGGGCATTTTATTTAATGAATGATGCAATTCTATTTTAGACATTTGTCATTTGTGCAATATGAAGCTGATTATTTTTTGTTTTGTGCAAAAACTGGGGTGTGCATATTTAATCTGATTATCATAACATTTATATGAAGTCTTACTAAAAGTCTATTCAACAATATATTTACGTTAGTAAGAATGGATAAAAAATGCATGAATTGGTTGTTCAGAGGCAAGGGTTTGAATCGTTGAAATTTGCCACAAAGATTTAAAACTTGAGATGTTTTTTGTTTAGTAATTAAATCGGGTTTTCATATTTAAATCAATACGTGCGTAATTCCCAAAACGTTCAAAAAAAAACATAGCCAACCCGACCATTACATTAAGACTTTTATGTGTGCGGTTTGAATTTTTTTAAGATATTAAGTATTGCCCGGGGATATCCAGCGTACTCAATTAAGCTAATTATTTGGGTTAGTAAACGTATTTGCAAAATATATAGATACTAGTAAACTCATTGAAAATTAGTAAATTTACAAAGTCATAGTTGACACAATAATACGATAAACTTAAATTTAATGGCATAAAATTGTTCTGCGATTAATTGAAAATAATTAGAATATTTGAAAATATACATCAAAAACATGGTTTGCATCCGCTGCCAAATGGTAGTAAAAGCTGAACTTGAAAAACTTGGCCTGCACTATGTATATGTGAATATTGGGGAAGCTAATATCATTGGAGATGTTCAGCCTGAGCAGATAAAACAATTAAAAACAGATTTAAAAAAGGCAGGTTTGATTTTGATGGACGATAAAAAAAGTGTTCTTGTAGAAAAAATAAAAAATGCTATTATTGAATTGGTTCATTACTCTGAAGATCAAATTAAGGTCAACCTTTCCGATTTTTTGAGCGAAAAACTCGATTACGATTATACGTACCTTGCCAACCTTTTTTCGGAGGTAAAAGGCATTACGATTGAAAAATTTTACCTAACCCATAAAATAGAAAGGGTAAAAGAGTTGATTGTTTACGACGAACTCAACCTTTCGGAAATAGCCTGGAAAATGCACTACAGCAGTGTTGCTCATCTTTCAAATCAGTTTAAAAAATACACAGGATTAACACCTACACATTTTAAAAACCTCAAGAACAAACGTCGAGAAACACTTGAAGATGTGTGAATAATGTAAATATTCTTCAGAATTATGTAATACATTCCTGAGTTTTTATCCCGAAATTTATCTTGTACTGTATGGTTTAAAAATTGCATTCTTCTGGAATAGCTCAGCAAATGTGATAAATAGCCATGAACAATTCAATATAAATAGTCATGAACATATTGCTGGTTTATCCCAAATGCCCCGATTCTTTCTGGAGTTTTAAACATGCTTTGAAATTTATTTCGAAGAAAGCTTCGGTACCACCGCTTGGTTTAATTACTGTGTCGGCAATGTTGCCTGAGATATGGCAGAAGAAACTGGTGGATTTGAATATTACGGCACTTCGGACAAATGATATCCAATGGGCCGACTATATTTTTATCAGCGCCATGTATATTCAAAAAGAATCGGTAAACAAAGTAATTCTTGAAAGCAAAAAATGGAACAAAAAAATAGTAGCAGGAGGCCCGCTTTTTACCCAGGAATATAAGAACTATCCCGATGTAGATCATTTTATTTTAAATGAAGCCGAGATAACCATGCCTCTTTTCCTCGCTGATTTAAAAGAAGGTAAAGCACAACGGATTTATAAAACCGATAAATATGCCGGTCTGCCGCAATCACCGGTGCCTGATTTTCATTTACTGTCGTTAAAAGATTATGCTGCAATGAACATCCAATTTTCGCGCGGATGCCCATTTGCATGCGACTTTTGTGAAATAACCACACTTCTGGGGCATCAGGTCAGGATGAAAAACCCACAACAAATAATCGATGAACTTGAAAAACTTTATAACCTGAATTGGCGTGGCGCTATAGCAATTGTCGATGACAATTTTATCGGAAATATCAAGGAAATAAAAAAGAACCTACTGCCCGAAATGACAAAATGGATGCAAAACCATAAATATCCTTTTAATTTTAGCATGCAGAGCTCAATTAACCTTGCAGATGACAAAGCGCTAATGACGCAACTAATTAGAGCAGGTTTTAATTCAGCATTTATTGGTATCGAAACTCCCGATGAATTATCGCTCAAGTGTTGTAACAAAGTTCAGAACAAAAACAGAGACCTGATCAGAAGTGTGAAAATAATACAACAAGCAGGGATACAGGTTTCGGGTGGTTTTATTGTTGGTTTCGACACCGATACATCCTCGGTATTTCAACGCCAAATCGATTTTATCCAGCAAAGCGGAATTGTTTCGGCCATGGTTGGATTACTAAATGCACCCAAAAACACTAAACTCTATAATCAGTTAAAAGCAGAAAACAGGTTGACCATTGAGGCAACCGGGAATAATACCGATTCCTCGATGAATTTTATTCCTAAAATGGATTTTAATGAACTATTAGATGGATACAAAAAAATAATTGCAAATATATATTCAACAAAACCCTATTATAAAAGAGTTCGCCAGTTGCTTTTGAACTATAACAGGCTGAACAAAAGAAAATCAAATGTAAATATTGCGCTCCTGAAAGGGTTTCTTAAATCTGTTTTTATAATTGGCGTACGCGAAAAAGGTAGATATGAATACTGGAAATTTATTCTTTGGACCATTTTCAAGCGGCCCAAATCTATTGCGGATGCAATTACCTATACAGTATATGGTTACCATTTCAGGACAATATATGGTTTGCGTAAAACATCGTCATGATCGGTTGAAATGTGTGAATGATGTAAATAAAAACATCAATAGTGTAAAACATATAGAATGCATGGAGGGTACCTTTGATTGAATTGCTAATTAAAATCAGATGCAACCAAAAGAAATTGAAAAATCAAAAATCCACATTCTCATCGAAATTATTGAGTATATACCAAACTCGGTGGTAAGTAAGACCATTATCAGAAAAACAACAGGCAATATTAGTGTTGTTGCTATTGATACAGGGGAAGCATTGGCTGAGAAAATTTCCCCGTTCGATACATTTATTCAAATAATTGAAGGAACAGCAGAAATTGTTATTAATGATCAATCAAACATACTTCAAATGGGTCAAGGCATAATCATACCTGCTCATACTTCAAATTTTGTTAAAGCAAACGAACGGTTCAAAATGATATCAACAGTAATTAAAAGTGGATATGAAGGAAGTACCCTGTAATAATAACAACCAAAAACAACAATAATGGCAAAAAGTAAAGAAAAGAACGAAGGAAAAGAAAGAAAGAACACAAAAAAAATCGCTGTATTAAACCTGAAAGAAAAGAGGGCTGCAAAAAAAGCGAGGAAAAATGATTCAAGTTTGATATAACTTTTGATTTATAGAAGATACCCTGACTTAAAAGCATACTTAAACAAAGTAGACAAAGCCGTTTTTTTGAAAACAAATTCGAGGTGAAGATGTGCTGCAGGCATGAGAAATAAATCGATAGGACTTATTCCTGTAAAACCAGGACGATTCTTTTCTTAAAGATTTGACAATTTCGAATGGTAACTGATGGCTGATTTCTAAAGATCATAACAAATGAAAATAGTATATATAGCGACTTACCCGCCTCGGGAATGTGGAATCGGGACATTTACAAGTAATTTATTTAAATCGTTGCTTGCCGTGCAGAAAAATTCGGAGGAAAAACTTGAAGGCTTTGTAGTTGCTTTGAGTGACAACGATTTTATCTATAAATATCCGGAAGAGGTTAAATTAACTATCCGGCAAGATTATCAGGAAGATTATTTAAAAGCTGTAAAATACATTAATCTTAGTGGTGCCGATGTGTGTATCCTTCAGCATGAATTTGGCATATTTGGAGGGCACAGTGGTGTTTATATCCTTCCATTGCTTCACCGACTTGAAATTCCGCTTGTCGTTACGCTTCATACCATACTCAAAACACCTTCATACAATGAAAAAGCTGTCTTGAAAGAGATTTGCAAAATGGCTTATAAAATTGTGGTTATGAGCCATAAAGCTGTTGAGTTTCTTGTTAATATTTATGATGTACGAAAAGAAAAAATTGCACTGATCGAACATGGTGTCCCCGATATTCAATATAGCCCTAAAAAATCAAAAAAAGAGTTTAAACTAGTTGATAAAAAAGTTTTGCTAACATTTGGTTTTATTGGAAGAAGCAAGGGCATTGAAACCGTAATTAAAGCATTGCCCCTAGTTGTTGAAAAATATCCGGAACTCATTTATATTGTTTTAGGGAAAACCCATCCGAATGTATTGAGGCATTCCGGGGAAGAATACCGGGTTTTCCTTCATCGCCTGGTAAAAAATCTTCAACTTGAAGATCATGTTGTGTTCCTGAACGAATTTATTAATGAAGAAGATTTATTCAAATATTTATATGCCTGTGATATGTATATCACTCCTTATTTGAATGAAGCCCAGATAACCAGTGGAACTCTTTCGTATGCAGTTGGTGTGGGCGCAGCTGTTCTTTCTACTCCATATTGGCATGCTGCTGAATTGCTTGCTGGTGGAAGAGGACGGTTATTTAATTTTAATGATTCGGTTGAGCTTGCTGAGTCAATAATTGAACTTTTCGATGATCCAGAAAAACTAAATATGCTAAAACTTAAGGCATGTGAATTCGGCAAAAAAATAACCTGGCCAAAAACCGGTGAAAAATACCTTGCCTTAACCGAAGAAATTGTTAGGGAAGCAGGTCCGATAATTGCGCGGAAAGAGACAGAGCCCGATTTACTCATCCTCCCTCCTTTTTCACTTGCCCATATAAATCGACTGACCGATGACACAGGTATTATTCAGCATGCAAAGTTTGGTATTCCAAATTTAAAGGAAGGATATTGCCTTGATGATAATGCAAGGGCTTTACTTATGGTTTTAATGGCATATAATCAAAAGAAAGATATGCGGGCACTCGAATTATCTCCCATTTATTTAAGTTACATTCATTACATGCAAAATACGGACGGAACATTTCGGAACTTTCTCAGTTTTAACCGGATCTTTTTGGATGAAGTTGGCTCCGAAGACTCTTTTGGCAGAACAATCTGGGCCTTGGGTTATTTATTGGGAAATGCGCCAAACGATGCGTATTACCAAACGGGTAAATTGATATTTTTTAATGCGTCTCCTAACTTCGAAAAGTTAAAATCAATCCGGGGTATTGCCAACACAATGATTGGTATCAGTTACTACCTAAAAAGCAATCCTTCAGACGATTCAATGACTGAGAGATTAAGAAATCTCGCATACGTACTGATAAAACATTTTAATGAAAATAATACTCCAGATTGGAATTGGTTTGAATCTTTATTGGCATACGACAATGGCATTTTACCTTTGGCACTTTTGCATTCTGCGGAAATATTGAACGAGGATCATATCACTAAAATAGCTATTGAATCAATGATTTTCCTGACTGATCATACCTTAAATGACAATTATCTTTCAATTATTGGGAATGAGAAATGGTACAAAAAAAACGGAGAGCGTTCCATTTTTGCACAACAACCAATTGATGCCATGGCAATGGTTCTTATGTATCACCAGGCATATTTCCTTACCAAGGATAAAGAATATTTGAACAAACTTTATACTTCTTTTTTGTGGTTCTTAGGTGAAAATGATTTAAGGATGAGTTTGTTCGATTTTGAAACCAATGGTTGCTGTGATGGTTTTGAAAGTTATGGTGTAAACCGGAACCAGGGAGCAGAAAGCTCGCTGGCGTATTTAATTTCTCATCTAACAGTTTTACAAGCTTACGAAGATTTTTACAAGTCGGACTTAAAAATAGTATAAAGAATATACCTGATGCTATGGGACTAAATTAGAGAAGTTTAAATTGCAGGTTACTATCACATCAGATTTACCAATTTAGGTAATTATTTACTTTTATCTTAGTAAAACTATGGTGCCAATTTCTAGAATATCGTGAATTAATCTATTCATATTTATTATTACAAATCCTTTTAGCTGGCAATCATTATAATTTTCGAACATCAGATATGTTGCAAAACCTGACAACGGTTTGGTTTAATATTTCAAACAGCCGACTATGTGTAATTTATTCGTTTTTACCTGTAAAAAATAATTTCACAAAAGCTTCTTGTTGGTTATCGGTCATATTATCTGTAGATTGAACTGTAATCGTAATTTTTTCAAATTGCCGTTTTTTTTTCAACAAGTTGAACAACTCCGTTTTTGCATTTGTTGGCCCAAACAGAAGAACTTCATTGTAATCATTTATTATGAAGCTTAGCTTTTTGTAAAAATTTGATTGATGATCTTGCTCTTTATTGTTCATCAGGCTTTCATCCATCCGTAGGTTTTGCACCTGCTCAGGAAAGGCTACAGTGGTATCCAAGGTTGTACATTTTATTTTATCTTTTGTTAACTCCATTATGTTGGCTGTTGAATGATCCATCCAAATTCCTAATTGTTTTGCTGATCTCATCTTATTTTAGTTTTATTTGTTTATGATTTTATTACCTAAGAACTTGTTGTTCGCTTTAAATATCCGCCACAATCGGAATTATAAAGAAGGTTTGATATGACCAGATTATTTTCGAGTTATCGATAAAAAATATGGGTTAAAATGATTTTCTAAACTTAACCTAAAACCAATTTGGATCTTTTCATCTTTACCATAATAAATATGAGCCCAGGCATCTATGCTTATTCTAAATCCTTTATTTTAAAAATATGTTAAGCTGGTCTTGTATATAATATTATGCTACAACCATCAATAAGAACTCCTTCTGAACTGCCAAAAAAAAGACATTTTCCCATTCGAAAGGCTTGAAAAATATACTTTTGCCGCGATTGATGCCCCAATAATTCCGATGGCTGCACCAAATCCTGAGTATTTGAAACTATTGAAAACGATATTAGAATATAAATGAAAGTAAAAATATTGTTTTAAGTTTCGCCAAAAACTCTAATATACATTCTGCAAGCAAGAATGTCATCGTTAAATTTTTCGAAACATTGTCGCTAAAAACAAAATCACTAAGCTTGTACCAACCACTGAATTACGATTTCGAATCAGGCTTCACCACTTTATTTGTTGGAATAATCAAAACCGGAATCGTTGTATTTTGTAAAACTTTTTCAGTAATGCTTCCCATTGTTGTATTTTCAAACCATTTCCTGCTATGCGATCCCATTACAATAACATCTGCTCTAATTTTATTAGCTGCTTTTAAAATAGCTTCTGTACAATCACCCTCTTCTAGGAGTGTTTGAATATGATTATCTCCCAAATATTGCTTTGATTTATCTAGAAACTGTTGTGATATTTTTTTAGGATCAAACGATTCTTTTGATGAGCCCTTACTGTTATCGAGGCGACCTGCAAAACCAATTACAGTAACATGTTCGGTTGATAAATAAACTTTTTGATTTTTTAATACATGTAACAATGTTATACTAGCTTTCATTGTTTTCGCTAACAAAAAACCTTCTTCTGCAACTTTTTGGGCACTTTGCTTAAAATCCAATGCAATCAGAACATTCATCTTTTTACGCTGATATTTTGCCCTGTTCCTGACCCTGGAATTCCCCCAGAATTGCTTCAAAAACGTTTTCCTATTGATCATTTCTACTTTTGTTTTCGTTCCAACGGTACAATTCCGGCCATTTCTCCAATAACATTGACCAAATCAGAGCCTGAAGGAATAATTATTTTTGCATTACTCTCCAACGAAGCTTCCAGTGCTTCGAGTTTTCGTAATAGTTGTGCATTCCCGATAAAATATCTATTGGCGGCTTCGTTTACAAGTTTTATAGCCTCAGCTTCTCCCTGGGCGTGCAATATTTTCGATTGCTTGTAACCTTCAGCTTCTTTTATTTTTGCACGTTTTACACCATCGGCAACCGTTTCGGCAGCGGTAGCTGAATCGATGGCTGCAATTTTCTCGTTTTCGGCTTTTACCACTTTATTCATGGTTTCCTGGACATCAGAAGGAGGGTCAATCTGTTTTAATTCTGTACGAATAATTTCTATTCCCCAGCTTTTGGTTTCTTTATGCAGGGTTTCATGCAATTCGTTGTTTATTTTCCCGCGCTCGCTATTTGCTGATTTTAAGGTGAGGGTTCCTATAATATTACGAAGCGTTGTGCGTGCAAGATTAACAATCTGCCATTGGTAATTGTCAACATCATAGGTTGAACCTTTTATGCTTTCCTCGTCTGATTTTACACGAAAGTATACCTGGGCATCAACACTTGCATTCAGGTTGTCGTTTGTAATTATTTCCTGAGGTTCGGCATCAACCATTTGTTCTGTGATATTTACCATAAAAAGGCGGTCAACAACGGGAATAATCCAGTGAAACCCTGGATTAGCCAAGTTATGATATTTTCCAAGCCGTTCAATTAGGCCACGGTGTGTAGGCCTGACTATTCTAATTCCTAAAAGAAAAAAAATTACTATCGGAAAGATTAAATATAAATAGTAGTACATCTGATATTTTTTTAAGTTTTTATAAGACTATATTAAGTGTAAAATGATCATGTTAATTGAGTTGCATTATTATCAGCCAATTGGGTTGAAATTATTAATTGAATAGTTTCTCTTGATATATGTTGTGAATCATATCATCATCACAAATCTGGTCATTTTTCTATAATGCTTACTTTTAAAACGCACATTGTTCTGTACTGCATTTAATCTTCACAACTAAATTTTTATGGTTATACCAAATTTTCCACCAGATGCTGCGTTTCCTCCTCCAAATTCCAGATTGATTCCAATATTCTTGGAAAAGCTGTACCTTCCACCAATTTGTGCCCCCATTCCAAGTTGAGAAGAATGCGATCCGTCATAATTGTTCGGAGAACTCCAGTTATAAAAACCAAGATTTATCCCTGCATAAAAGTCCCATGGAGAAGGAATGTTTAAAACATTATTAAAATGGTAATTGGCATTTCCCAAAAAACCAACAATTGAATGATTGTATTTATCATGGTTCCAATTATTGTTATATGAGCGGTATGACATTTCTGCTCCCAGTGTTATATCGCGGTGTACTCCATAATCGAAACCTAAATAAACAGGGATACCCCACGAAGAAAGCCCAACGCCAACATTTATTTGCGACTGCCCTTTTCCTATTGGATCTTGTGCAAAAATAGCACTTACCGTAATTAGCAAAGCGAAAGTAAAAATGTGTTTTTTCATTTTATTTGGTTTTTGTGTTTTTCTTTTTGAAAAAGAACTGAAGAAGAATGATAAATGCAGCAATTATAAGAAGGATGTCGGCATAACGGGTAGAGTTAAAGCCAAATGTAATAATAGCCCAAAGCAGTATTAGCAAAATAGCAATAATGTACGGTGATTTTTTCATGGTATTCGTTTTATTTGCAACCCAATGATTATGTCCTTTAGATTTATATAAAGGTACCTTGAAGCGTGCTGGGAAGTGTTACACTATTTCGAAAAAGAGTTACATCATTCACACATTTTTTAACCATGAATGCGTTTCTGGAATGATTCATTTAGCAATACAAAATTCATTACAGATTGGTTAATTATGAGAAAAACTTAATACAACAGCCAGTGCTTGCACCCAAGAGCGAGTCAACCGTTTAAATTATCTTCACTTTGTAATTTGAATACTAAATTGAAAAATCAGGTATTATCCTCTTTAAAAATGTGCTAATTTTATTTGTTCGAATAAACAAATAAATTTTGACTTGCTCACGTTTCACCAATACCTAAAAATACCAGATAATTGACATATTTACAGGTAGTTGAAAAGCACACATAATTATAAAAAAATAAAGGCCGTATCTTTTCCAGATAAGGCCTTAAGAACATTATACTAAATTTAACCTACTTTCTCCGTTTAATTTTAATTTGGAATTCGGCGCGGCGGTTTTTTTGCCTGTTTTCAGATGTCGTATTTTGTGCGATGGGATTGTTTTCCCCATAACCTTTTATACCTACATAAGCGTTGTTTACACCTCTTTTTGTAAGATAAACCACAATAGATTTTGCTCGCCTTTCAGACAACTTTTGATTGTACTCTTCAGTTCCAATATTATCCGTGTAGCCTGAAACGATGACATCGTATGAAGCGCTTGAATTAACTATTTCAACTACCTCGTTTAGTTTTGCCATTGCGTTTGGTGATAAATTATATTTATCAAAATCAAAATAAACGGGACCAAATGTCATTTCTTCCCATTCAACCTCAACAGCCGGACAACCATCATTGTCTTTCAGCCCTGCTTCAGTGGGGCATTTATCCTGACAGTCAATTACGCCATCCTTGTCTGAGTCAAGAGGGCAACCATCAGCATCAACAGCACAACCTTTAGGTGTATCAGGACATTTATCATTTTTATCGACAATACCATCGTCGTCAGTGTCAGGGCAGCCCATAAATTTTTTCAATCCAGCAACATCTGCACAATCGTCATCTTTATCGGCAATGCCATCCCCATCCCTGTCAGGGCAACCTTTTAGACTTATTATTCCTGCTTCATCCGGACAATCATCTTCATAATCTGCAACTCTATCCCCATCTCTGTCAAGAGGGCAGCCATATTCATCCACCATAACACCTGTTGGAGTATTCGGGCATTTATCCTTTTTATCAGCTATACCGTCCATATCTGAATCCTTTGCTTTTCCAAAATCAAATTCCAGGCCCAGAGTAGCTTTCCAGAAATTATCTATTCCTGTATTGCTTCTATCTGCTGTTTTGATACCTCCAATATATCCGGCATCAATATAGAAAGCCGTTACTTCACTGACGAACAATTTTGCCCCCAAACCCGCATCAATATTAAACGCAGATTGAGAATTGTTCGCCAGATAACTTGGTCCTGCATAAATATAAGGGCGTAAACTTTTGCTTTCGTCAGTAAATTTATATCTAAGATTCAGAGCAGTATTTACCAAATCAAGATTACTGTTAATATTCGAATTAAACCATCCCATATTATTTTTGAGTGCCAAATTCAGTCGTGGACTAAGATAGCGGCTAAAATATATCTCAGGCATTAAACCAACTCCGTCTTTGTTAAGTGTACCATATGCGCCTATTCCAACGCCAAGGCCCCATTTTTTATCCACTGTTTGCGCATCTATGTGTGTTGCAAACGCAAAAATCATTATAAGTAAAAGTAATTTTTTCATGTTTTTATATTTTAGTTTATTTATTACAGAAGCTAATTTCTTATCGAAGAGTACTTTTTAAAGAGGATAACATCCTTAATTGTATGGCCTTAAATTTCAGAAGGATGTGTGAATCCTTTACAAACTTTGTTCAACATTCGAAGATAATTTCTACTGTATAATTGTTTCCTAATGTTGAAATTGAAGATAAAAACCAACAGGTTAGCCGTTTTGATAGTTTTGATACATCCTTGGGTTATTGCCCAAAATATTCAGGGCAATTTTATTAAAACATTTCAGCCTGTTAATAATAAAATGATGAATTGGTATTGACTTTATTATTATTATGGCTTGTTAAAATCTTTAGATACATTCAAATTATTCATTTAACAGGTGCGAATTATTTCGTGTTATTTATCGTAAAATCTGAAAATGATTTCCCTAGTTCATCCATATCGTGTAGAAATTCATTCTTGAATGATTGCCACTTGTCTGTTCCTTCTTCTTCAAAATCAGCCAATTTTATTTTCAATTCATAATTCTTCTTTTGAAGTTCGGCTAGTTTAGTTTCGTACAATGCTTTATTCTCCACATTTGCATCTAAAATTTTTACCCTTAGCTCTTCAATGCTTTTTTCATTTGCAATAATCCTGTTTTCTGATTTTATTTTAAATTGTTGATACTCTGTAATTGAGTCTTGATGTGCTTGGTTTTGCTCGATTTTTGCATCCAACACTGCATTTTTCGAATCAATTAATTTATCCTCAGCATTTTCAACTTTTTTTGATGGGGAAACACAGCCAGTGAAAACAATTCCGACAGTACAAAAGAAAATAGCCAATGTGAACATTAATTTTTTCATAATTTCTATTTGTTAGTTGTGCAATTAAATTATTGCACAATCAAAGGTATTTCTGTTTAATCTTTAAACTGTTACATAACTTTGGAAATAAGTTACATCATTCCCACATTTTCCTTTCTCAGCTTTTTTCTATCATTTTTAGCAATGCTCTTCTATCTATGGGTTTCGAGATATAATCATTACAACCTGCCTTTAATGCTTTATCCTGGTCGCCAGACAGTCCGTAGGCCGTTTGTGCAAAAATAATAACTTCCTTATTGAATTTGCGAATTTGCCTGGTGGCCTCATAACCATTCATTCCGGGCATATCAATATCCATCAACACCAAATCGATTTCGGGATGTTTGCGACAAAGCTCAACGGCTTCTTTTCCAGTATAAGCATAAAAACTCTCACTCGCTAGTGGAGAAATTATAATTTCCAACAACATCTGTGAAGCTTCGTCATCTTCCGCAATCAGTATTTTCAACTTTCCATGATTTAAGATTACTTCCTCGGGCATAGCTTTGAGCTGTTCTTTTTCTTTGATTACATCAGGGTAAGGGATCGTAAAATAAAATATTGCTCCCTGGTCAATGTTTCTTTCTATCCAAATTTCACCTCCAAGCAGCTTAACATATGCTTTGGAAATAGCCAACCCTAGGCCCGCTCCTTCATAATTTCGGTTTGTTGATTCGCTTCCTTGCCTGAACCGTTCAAAAATGATTTCTTGTTGTTCTTGTGGAACACCTGAACCTGTATCTTTTACAAAAAATTCAATGAATTTGCCTTTTTTTTCTGCGCCAATTTCAATGGATCCGGTTTCCGTAAATTTTATTGCATTCTTTACAAGATTAGCAAGCACAGCATACACTTTTTCCTTATCTGTTTTTGTGCTTGTTTGATTTTCCGGGAAAATATTCTTGTACGAAAGGGCCAATACTTTTTTTTCTGCTTCAGGTTTAAAAAAATCGACAATATCTTTTGCAAGTTCGTCAATATTAACATGTGTAATTGAAAGTTGAACCTCCCCCGATTCAATTCTCGAAATACTAATAATGTCGTTAATAATATTCAGCATCCTGGCGCCACTTTTTTCAATAATATTAATAAATCTTTGTTGCTTTTCACCAGTTAGCTCAGGAGCTTTAAGTAGTTCTGTAAAACCCAAAATACCATTCATAGGAGTCCTTATTTCGTGGCTCATATTGGCAAGAAATGCCGATTTCAAACGATCGCTTTCTTCCGCTTTTTCTTTGGCGCGCATTAATTCCTGTTCAAAACGTTTCTGTTCGGTTATGTCTTGATTAATACCAACAATCTTTATTGTTTGGC
This sequence comes from Prolixibacteraceae bacterium, assembly GCA_963678235.1. Taxonomy (GTDB): domain Bacteria; phylum Bacteroidota; class Bacteroidia; order Bacteroidales; family Prolixibacteraceae; genus JABMQB01. Next base: position 1,057,306 of record OY782766.1, read on the forward strand.
CAGTACGATCTTTTACTGCTTTAAACTGAACCATTACATTTGTAACATCTCCGTTGTCACGAAAAACCCTTGCTTCAGTTTGTCCTAAATATTCGGGGATTGGAGAATTGATGGCTTCATTTAAACTGGCAACTACCATTTTTGAATCATCGGGATGAACAAGTCTCCTTGCAAATTCTTCAGCATTCATTGTATTGCCGCCCTGCTTCTCAGCCGAAGACCCGTGAATTAGTCTATAATAGTGGTCATCAAAAATAAAATCACCTGATTTAACATCGTATTCCCAATAACCCAGTTTTGCGATTTCCGTTGCAGTTGATAAATTCATTTCTAGTATCTTACGCTCGGTAATATCGTGCCCAATCCCGACAAGTCCGGTAATTTCACCTTCGTTGTTTCTTAATGGAATTTTAGAAGTGGATATCCAATTTATTTTACCTTTGCTATCAACAAAATCTTCAACTTTATTAAAGATTGCATTTCCGGAGTTGATTACCTCTTGATCATCCATATACCCTCGATGCCCAATGTCTCCGGGGAGCAATTCAATATCTGTTTTTCCAATGATATCTTCTTCGCGCATATATCCAATATTTTTAACATCAGCTACATTGGCAATAACTTTTCTACATTCCACATCTTTAATATAAATCAAGGCCGGAATGTTATCGATTAGTGTACGCAACATTTTGTGTGCCTTAAATATTGTCTTTTCTGATAGTTTACGCTCGGTAATATCACGAATATTGCACTGAATAACCTTTTGATTGTTTACCAAATATACATTGCTTACAAATTCTACGTGTATTTTTCGTCCTTCGGCGGTTTCCAATGGCAAATCTTCATAACGGACATATTCATTTTGCTGTAGTTCCAAAAATTTATCTTTATTCTGAACAATATCCTTTAAAAGACCTATCTCCCATATTGTTTTTTGAATGAAATTTTCTTTTGGGTATCCCAATAAGTTTGTTAGGAAAGGATTCACGTCAACAATCATCCCTGTTCCAGCGTCAAGGATTAAAATTCCGTCTTTTGCCGACTCGAAAAGGCGGCGATAACGAATTTCAGAAGCAATTAAAGCCTTCTTTAACGAAGAAGTTGCATTATTTCCTTTTTTTTGATTATTTGTTGCATGTGGCATCGTCCCTATTTTAAATGGTGTAACTTTGAGGCTTTTGTTCGTATTATTTGAACTTTTAAATTTCAGGAGTTTAATCGAATTAGGTGTTACACTATTCTAAATAATACTTACATGATTCCCACATTAATGGCTAGTAATAACAGGATATTAATAAATTCAAAGCGGTTTTTTAACCTGGAGTGAAATTTAGTCTGATTTTTTCAGTTCGACAAGGAGTTCCCTAAGGTTAACAGTAGCGTAAGTTGATGCAAAATCGGACATAGCGTATGGGATTATTAAATCATCGTTATGAATAATTGAGCCACAAGAATACACAACATTAGGCACATAACCTTCCCGTTCATCAGAGTTTGGAATAAGCAGTGGTGATTTCAACCGGCCAATTTCTTTCTCAGGTTTTTTAAGATCGAATAACGATGCTCCGAGCACATATTCCCGCATTGGCCCTACCCCATGGTAACGTTCAAACCCATTACCATAGCCAGGTAAGATTCGGCCACCTAAATAAGAAAAGTCACAGTCTTTTACAATAATATGGTGGGTATTTGCGCCACCAATTCCATGTGCGCCACCATAGCTTAACCAAAGGTTTTCGTATTTCACATAGCTTCTGTCATCTTCACAAATGATATAGTCACCAACAAGTACACGAATTTTGTCGTATTTGTTTGCAGGATTGCCTACGGAATACATTTTAACACAATCGTTATTGGCATCTGACCAAAAATCACCCTGGCGGTCCATGTTTCCGGAATACCTTTGTTTAACGCCAAATGAACTGTTGTTATTAAAAATAATGCTACCAACATCTTCATTGATGTTAGCCTGGGATGAAGACCTCCAAATATTATTGCCTTCGTCTACCCAATCACTTGTGCTATTTAACGTGAGTTCGACCTAAACAGCATGGTTTATATCCCTATTTTCAACAATATCTAGGTTCAACGATGGTTTTTTATCAAAAAACGAATAGGCGATTAATCCAGAGACTAGGTTGGAGATAAAATTTTCGAAACTCCTGTGTCTTGTATGCTCAATCTGGCATTGGTTCTTTAATTCATCGTTTACTGTTTCAACAAGTGCCCTCTTTCGCAATAATATTTTGTCCTGGACCAGCATTAATGAGTTTTTCATGTTCTTTCTGATTTTTGTTATAAGATGAATGCCATCAATAAATAACTGGTCAAACAAGGTTTTTGATATGTAGCCCTTATCTGCAATGAGTTTGCCAAATATCTTGTCATGAAAATTTTTATCTTTTAAAGGGGCACGGTCATCCACATTCGCTTGAGTAAAAAGGAAATCAAGAATTTCTCCTTTATCATTAATAACAATGTGGAGCTTAAAGCCAAAGAACCAACCCATTGAGCATTGTCCTTTAGTAGCTAAGCCTTTAAACGTTTTGTGCTGGAATTCACGCCTGGTGTGGCAAACCCGAATTGGGGTAGAATCGATAAAAGAAATACCGGTACATTTTCCAAGACAGCATATTTGAAGAAATAAAACCATTGGCATTAGGGCTTTTTGTTGCAGTTCAACAAAACGATTGTAAGATACAGTTTCTGGAAAATCGGATTGCATATGTTGTTGCACATGATGAACATAAAAGTGTTTCAAACACCTATACCCTTTCAAATGAAACAAAGTGACAATAGTCATTACTTCACTATCAGACATTTTAAACTTGCGGTTTCTTCGCTTTTTAGAAGTTTTTTCAGGAAGGATATGCCCCTCCTTAATATTCTCAAATTCTTTACAAAATTCATCAATTAGATAGAAAATTTCGGTAATTTTATTGTCCATATGAAATAAGGTTTTGTCCTGCTATTTATTTAAATGTCAGATACTTAAATATAGCTAAAACCTTATTTCTTTACAAGAAAAATATTCAGTTCTTACATCGAACTCACGTTATTTAATAAATACGACCTGTGCAGCATTGGTTTATCACCAGAACCGTATGCGCCATAAGTAATGTGCCCGGATGAATTTCCACTTCTTGGCCTTAGCCTGCCAAAAAATGAATCTCCGCGTTTAAATAAAATATTGTCACCGGCACTAAATGAGACACTATTGACTTTATCAATAGTTTTCCAGGGCGAAGATGTTGACTTGCCCGAATTAGAATCGTTACCAGAATTACTTACGTAATAGGTGGTAGAATACCCGTTGAATGAAAAGAGAACAAATAGCAGTAGTCCACTTATTCTCATGATAAATCCTTTCCCCAAATTTTTCATCACTTTTGTTTTAAATTTCCCTTTATTTTTTTCCCAATGGATGCGGGACAAAGAACTTGACCAGCATCTGAATCAAAACTAGGGATTAGGGTATCCTGAAAACATCGGGGGCTTCCTGAAATGGGAAAGGGGAATCCCCTATCGGCACATAACGATTAGGTGAACAGAATATTTAGCGCTAATTTTATTTAACTTAATGTTAAAAGTATTCCAAAAAGCAATTTATATAATGAATGATGTATTTATTCGCAAGACAGCCAAATTTTGGACATTATAAGGCTGATATTGTTTTACTTAGAATAACAACCGAAGAAAGAATTTTTATTCTGATTATCATAATAATAATCAGATGCTTTGCTGTAATTCTATTAAACAATATATTTATGGTTGAATGAAGTGCTAAAAAAGTGAGCGAAAATATTACTTTGTCAAGGAGGTATTTTTAGCTAAAAAGGAAGGATAAATTTAAAAGATTTTGAATTAAATCATACCAATTAATATCGGTATTAATTGATTAATTCGCAATGTAGTTTTAGCGAAATAAAACATTATTTTTTACCAAAGTAATCAGAGCAAAAGATATATGGTTTAATATTGAAGTTACAATTAAAAAGCTATAAATATTCTTGCAATTCCATCAAAAAACGGCAACACTTGAAAGGAATAAATGACAACAACATTTCCAACTATATACGAAACCAGGAATGACCAGTTTCCAGTCTTATTGGGCGTTATCTGTTCTGTACAATTATTATCAGATATTATATGCATGATTCGTGTACATTGATTCAAAACTAACAGACATGGTCAAGGGTGTTCAACTATCCTGGTATTAATTCACCCAGGATAGTTGCTCCACCTTCTACCATATCTAATCTGTATGTACAATTTTGCCAGCTACAAATATCAAGCTCAGAACCAAGGAGGTTATGGCATTACGAAATACTTTTTTGTTGTTAAGCTGTTATTAATTTATAATAGCAATTACTGGTTATCAATTAATTCGAATTCATAATTGTTATCACTACGCGTTGATATCTGGTTAATTTGGGCGTACCATTATCGCTTACTTCGCAAACAATATGAATAGTATCCCCAATTTTAGCATCGGCAGGGATTTTGATCGAAACATTTTGTTTATTCGGGTCAAGAATATTAATTTGTCCAGCATATGAATCTGCTTCCTTGTATTGCCACCAGGTATAAGTTAATTTATCGGCATCAGGATCTGTTGTTTCCACAGCACTTAGTTCTACCTCACTTTCAGGTTTTGCATTTATATTCAGAGGATTGGATAACCTAACGATTGGAGGATGGTTCGCTTCTTCATAGGATTTAACGCACCAATCGGCTCTTGCTGCAAAGTCGTTTTGAAGGGCGTCTGACCATCGCCACATGGACCTGAAATACTCACGATATTCAGGATGTGTGAACGATGTCATGTGCTGTCGGGTGCCTTCTCTTCCCCAAGCGTTTTTTGTATACCAGCGACCTTCCGGATAGGTGTATCCTTCAACTGGTACAGGATCGAGCCAGGTGTTCTCACGTACCAGCACATAGCGGCCACCCCAGCCACCCCAATCCGGCGATTCCATACTGCGTAACCCGTTTACAATGGTATGCAAAAATGCAGGTGAGTCTCCCTCTGAACGAAAATCACCAGTATGGTATTGGTAGTTGTTCCTCTCTGAATTTTCTTTGTGCGCCTCATAGAGCGAACACAGTGGACCATGGTTTTCCAATATGTTTTCCTTCATCCAATCTGCTTTGAAATATACCTGCATTTCTTCAGGTTGAATTTGCTTCCAGCGGTAAGCAATTGCCTCAAATTGATCTGAAATGATGGTAGGGATATTGTACTTGCCCCAATGCGGACGAATATAGGACTGATAGGTTGAATCTTGTTCCCAGATGAAAAAGAACCTAAGTTTTTTTGCCACCTCTTCCATTTTCTCAGGATACTCCTCCTCAATGGTCTTGAGTGCCCTTGAAATTGTATTCATTCCACCCCAGGCCTGCAGCCAGATTGGTCGATCATTGGAAGCATCGAGTAAGACTTTTGCAATAAGCTGTGAGCCCGCCGTTACTTCGTCCATTTCGCCTTCAGCTTTGACATTTCCTAAAACTGTTCGTTCCCTGAGGTATTCTGGTGTTGGAAATTCAGGATCGTGTTTTATTAGATTGGGATACACCTGAGTATAGGCATCTAAATAGGGATCAATCCAGTCATCTCCGGCCCAGCTGTGTCCTTGCCAGTGGTACTGAGAACTCGAAGTAACAATACCCTCAATATCCCACTGATTGGCATAAAGCAAGAAACGTAGAATGGAGCATTCGTCATCGATCTCGCCATCTGATGTTACTATCACCCGCGGCTTTTCAATTGCCGTTTTGCTTTGGGACTTTTCACTAGTACTACATGAAAGAAAACTGGTCAGTACCAGTAAAACAATTAATATGGTCATCAATTTGTTCATCGTTTATTCCTCCTAAAAATTAATTTGTTCGACTTGTTTTTATTATTTATAACTATTTACAATCTGGATTGCTCTCGCATATATTAAAATTAAATGGCTTTTTTCAAAAATCAAAATTTGCAGGATCCGGTCCAATATGCCTATCCTGATCAAGAGCATCAATCCTATCCATTTCTTCTTTCGAAAGTTCAAAATCGAAGATTTGAGCATTCTCCTCAATACGATGAGGTTTAGATGATTTTGGAATGGTAACTACTTCATGCTGCAAGTTCCAACGAAGAACAATCTGTGCAGTAGTTTTCTGATATTTTTTAGCTATTTCCTGAACTGTTGGGACTGAAACAATTTGCCCTTGCATTAATGGACTCCATGCTTCCATCTGAATTTTATTGCTTTTACAAAACTCTAGTAATTCGGGTTGAACAAGATGAGGGTGAAATTCCATTTGATTTGCAGCCGGAACAACTTCACATTCATTTAAAATATCTTCTAAATGATTTACAAGAAAATTACTTACACCAATAGCTTTAGCACGACCACTCTGGTAAATTTCTTCCATTGCTTTCCATGTTTCAAGGTAATAGTCGGCAACTGGCCAGTGCACCAGATACAAATCAACGTAATCAGTTCCCAATCGATCAAGACTATCTTCAAATGCATCTAATGTTCTTTTCTTGCGCTGATCTTCATTCCACACTTTGGTGGTTAAAAAGATTTCTTGTCGTGGGATTCCACTCTTTTTTATTGCTTTTCCAGTTCCAATTTCATTTCCATAGATGGATGCAGTATCGATACTTCTATAACCAATATCCAGAGCATATTTAACCGCTTTCTCTACTTCTTGCCCATCTTGCATTTTAAATACACCAAATCCCAGCCAGGGCATTTTAACTCCGTTGTTTAATATTGTACAATCGTTAATACTATTAATCATTTTCTTACTCTCCTATATTTATTATTAATTGTATGTTTCTTTGATTCTGTAATTGAGTTTTAATCCGTCAAAAATAAACCTTTACCAACACCAGCCATATCACTTATTTTTTGCCATTTGAAATGCCATATATCGTCTAATATCACTAACAACTGTAATGGATGATTTATTTTTCTTTTTTTGATAATCCGTTCTAATTTATTTTAGTTGATCCAAATTGCGGAGCAAAACAGTTGTTTCTGATGGAAATTCAGATGGAGGTTTTTGTTTTACACTACCAGTGGCGGCCCATTCAGTTCCCCGTGAAAAGGTTACCTGGAAACCAACATCCTGTACTGAATCGCTAAAATCGGCTCCAGTGTGCCCCATCACTGTTTGAAATACTCTGCCTTTACCGTATCGTACAGTAAATAAAACGGGCTCCTCTTTACCCGTCCCTCCTGATTTTTCTTCGGAGAAAGCAGTTGCTAGAACCTGAATATTTTCAGCCGGACCGCGCAAATTTCCGTAAAGCTCATCATTCTGGTGGAGCCATTTGGTTGGAAGACCTTTGGTTATGGGGTGTTTAGTATCGCGAATGTTTATCACGTAGGGCACACGTTTGCCATGTTTTCCACCCACACCTGGAGAATTATCGGTAACATATTCTCCATCCTTCCAATAGTAATAAGGTCCGGCCTTTTCATCTCGCTTTCCCCAATCACCAGGCTTAAATTCTTTCCAATTTGGATAAGCATTTTGGGCTCCCCAGCCACCCAATCCGGCAATTTGATTAAATTCTTTCCAATTTCGAAAAGCATTATTGGCCTCGTGCACCAATACCACACCGCCTCCATTTTTGACATAAGAAACGAAGGCCTTTTTTGCTTTCTCATTCCAATCGGGTAGGTTCATATCCAAGACCACCACTTGATATTTCGAGAATTCAGGAACAAATTCATCAAATTCCTTTCCAAGTGGAGGGATGAAGACTTCATCTGTTTCAAAGATAGATTCATGATCCAAAGTCGCTTTCAAATAGGATGAAGTAACTTCCCAACTATGGTATTTGTCGGTTTGCCCGGTTAATAACATTACTTTGATAGGCTTGGCCGCTTGCAATCCCACGAATGGTAGAATAAGTACGAACAAGATAAGTTTTGTTTTCATAATAATTTTTGATTTAGTTTTCTCAATTATTTTGTTTTGTGATTGATCTTTTGAATCTGCTATTTTTGCATGGCATCGTCAAATGCAACATCGGAGGGTTGAAAATCAATTTGTTTAACAAAACGGCATGCTTCCTCAGCTCCAATCTCACGATTCATAGCACTGTCTTCCCATTCAACAGAAAGGGGACCATTGTATTTGATATCATTCAAAGCGCGAACAATATTTTCAAAATTAACTTTCCCACGTCCTAAACTACGAAAATTCCAATACCTGCCGTTGTCGCCAAAATCGGTATGCCCACCAAAGACACCAATATCCTTGGGTTGATCGCTCCAATAAACGTCTTTCATATGAACGTGAAAGATACGGTCTGGGAAATCGTATAGAAATTTCACGTAATCAACACCTTGATAAGCAAGGTGGCTTGGATCGTAATTGAAACCAAAAGCAGGGTGGTGGTTAACTGCTTCAAGTGCCCTTCTTGCCGTTTCAATATCAAAAGCGATTTCAGATGGATGTACTTCAAGGGCAAATTTCACCCCCATCTTTATGTATTCGTCAAAAATAGGAATCCAACGTTCTGCAAAATCAGCGTAGCCTTTGTTGATCATTTCCTGATTTACAGGAGGAAAAGCATACAACATATGCCAAACAGAGCTTCCCGTAAACCCAACAACTGTATCGACCCCAAGCATTTTTGCAGTTTTCCCGGTTTTGATAATTTCCGCAGCAGCACGCTGGCGGACGCCTTCTGGTTCGCCATCGCCCCAAATGTAACCGGGCAATATTCCCTGATGACGTTCATCTATTCTGTCGCAAACACATTGCCCAACCAAATGGGTTGAGATGGCATATAAACGGAGCTTGTACTTTGCCAACAAGTCTTTGCGTGCATCACAATAGGCCTGATCAGCCTTGTTAATTTCCATATGGTTACCCCAGCAACAAAGTTCTAGTCCATCGTATCCCAATCGCTTGGCCTTTTCACAAATATCTTCGATTGAAAGGTCGGCCCATTGACCTGTAAATAATGTAACGGGTTTGCTCATACTATTTTAGTGTTATTCTTGTTAAACATTGAAGTTATTGTATTTAGAATAATAAATTCAGGGAAATTATTCGAATGGAAACCATTTTACATTTTCGTTGTAACCCGACCCCACCACGGCATCTATAAATTTCATGCCTCGAATTCCATCTTCCACCCCAGGAAAATCAAGCCATTCAGGCTTAGGTTTTTCACCTTTGATTTTAGCACGGAGCGTGTACGAAAAATTACGGTAGATATTTGCGAATGCTTCAAGGTAACCTTCAGGATGGCCTCCAGGTGTTCGTGTATTTGACATGGCAACCGGGCTCATAAAATCTGTTCCAACCCGATAGGTTTCAATTGGTTTGTCAATCCATTTTACAAGAAGGCTATTGGGTTCTTGCTGCGCCCATTCCACACCGCCTTTTTCTCCATAGACCCTGATTTTAAGTGCATTTTCTTCTCCAACGGCAATCTGCGAGACCATTAAGACTCCCGATGCACCATTATTAAATCGAAGTAAAACTACCCCATCATCATCAAGCAATCTTCCGGCTACAAACGTGTTCAAATCAGCCGATAAAGCAACTGTTTTCAGACCTGTGATGTATTCAACCAAATGATGTGCATGTGTGCCAATATCGCCAATTACACCCGCTTTGCCAGATCTTTTGGGGTCGGTCCTCCATGATGCCTGAGGATTTCCGCTATCTTCAAGTTTAGTAGCTAACCAACCTTGTGGATATTCTACATAAATTTTCCTTATTTCGCCCAATTGTCCTTCAGCAATAATCTTTCTTGCATGCTTCACAGCAGGATAGCCGGAATAAGTATGTGTGAGGGCAAAAAGCAACCCAGTCTCATTAATTTTTTCTTCAATTAACAAAGCTTCTTCCAATGAGAAAGCGATCGGTTTATCAAGAACAACATGGAAGCCAAAATCAAATGCTATCATTGCCGGTTCAAAATGAGCATGGTTTGGTGTAACGATAACCACAAAGTCCATTCGATCACCTTCCGGCAATTTTGATTCATTTTCAAACATCTCTTGATAGGTTCGATAAATCCTGTTTTCAGGCAGATAATAGGAAATACCTGAAGCCAAAGAAATGTCAGGATTGGAGCTGAAGCAACCGCATACTAATTCAATTTGACCATCCATTAATGCAGCTAGCCGGTGTATAGCCCCAATAAATGCATTATTGCCACCGCCAACCATTCCCATGCGTAATTTTCGATTCATAGGTATCTTTTTTACTAAACTTTTTATCTTATATTCTTACTATGGCTTCATTGAATTTAAAATTGGCATCTTAGCTTCGAGATCCATGATAAATAGGCCACGACCTACTCCAGCCAAATCACCAAGTTTTGCCATTTGAAATGCAATATATCGTCCGTCATCACTCACAACTGGATTGGATGATTTATAACCTTCGTAGTCCGTGAAATAGGTCATCCGTTCCCAGGTGTGTTTTTCATCCAATGACAATTTCCATATATCGATGTACTGGGTCGGACTTTGTTCTAACTTTGCATCCCCAAACTGACGACTCGATTCCACCAAAGTGTATTTCCCATCTGGAAAGATCCCCTCTGGCTCGGTGTGATGATTCGGAGTTGTCGTTATCTTGGTTATTTTCCCGGTTTCCAAATCGAGGATGGCTACCTCCGCACCCCCTTCGTAACTGTATAAAGAAAGCGTGATCTTATTTTCATGTGGAGGAATGAAATTTTGTGTCTCAATACCACCTAGCTTAGTGAAAAATGGATTTTCTACATTGCTTGTAATAAGTTTTCGATTGACCAATTTAGGAATCCCCTCTTCATAACTAATTTCACCGGTGTGCACCCGAAATTCTTTATTTTTATAGGTTTCTGGAAACTGTTTGTAGCCTGATGTCCAGGCAATTTGCATATTTTTTCTTGAAACGGCAGGACCTTCATAACAAGAAGCTCCCAAACGAGTGGGCGGCTTGGTTAAGGATTTGTCCAATACCCATAATTCAGCACGATCGAATCGCGAAGCTTTATGATCTTTCGGATCGAAGTAGGTGCTCCCCGAAAGAAGAATATCACCATTTGCCAAATATAATGCTCGTGTATAACCTGCATGATAATAATGGTGGGTAAGTGGTTTTAACTTACCGCTTTCCAAATTCAATTCGTAAACATCGCCATACGTTTTTTCCAGGAAAATAATTCGTTTTCCGTCATGTGAAAAATCTGCTCTTTGCCCCCAATCGTTAATCTTGCGGATGTTAGCAGGAAGATCATCAAAGGGACTTCCAGATTTTTGTTTTTGGGCTGGCTTATCCTCCCAATTACCAGACATAGAGATATTTACTCCTGCTATTGCAATAAGTAAAAGCAATACTTTGGTCATATTTTGAACGCTATTTTTTATCATATTTGGTCTCTTTTTATACTATTATTTTAATAGATTTGGTGACCGAATCCCTGAATTTTATCTTATTGGGCTTGCCAAATTATGTTGCCCTTATCATCAGTCAATGTCAGATTAGGTTGATCCCAGGTTAATGCAATATCCAGCAGATCCATTCGGTTCTTGTTAAACATAGTCAGGGAAGATCTGTCCCCTACAATATTCATTGAGATACGTGGGTTTCCTGTTTCGTCAGCCATATAAAAATACGTTCCACTGTGTGTTGATAATGAGATTTGAGGCGCTCCATCATCGCCAAGACGCAGGCCAGGGGCATCCTGGATCATACCAAAAATACCTTTTTGTTTTCCTTCAGCACCAGCATGTGTGTCTTCCACAATAAATCGGTGTGCCCTGATTTCGTCAGCTCGAATAATAGTCATCTCATTTTTCTGCTCACAAGCAAAGAGAACAACAAACGCAAGCAATGTTACCATAAAAATACCTGTTCCATATTTAAGCCGACGGGTACTACGTTTCGAAGCGGCAAGTTCCGATTCGAGTATTTCCAAACGTTTTTCAATAGTCATTATAATGTTCCTTTCTTATTAGTAAATTTTAATATTTTCATTTGACAAAATATTTCCATGCGATGAGAATTGATGTCGTCAGTTTTTTTTACAATAATTTCATCAAGGGGTTGGTTCCATTTAAAAATTCCTCAATGTTAGTGTAGCCGTCTTGATCAGGGTCTTGATTACTTGATGATATATCCTCCAAATCAATACCATATTTTTTCTCCCATTCATCAGACATGCCGTTGTTATTACTATCAGGATATGGTACCCCCGCTTGAAGTATGGGCCAGCCACCAACTTCAGCCGGATGGTCAATAATCTTGCCTGTACCTTCTCTAACATCGGTAACAATCCTAACATCGTGACTGTCTCGCATTGGTAGCTTCGCGCCAACATTTTCAAGCACAATATTCAGAATTTCGCCTACAGGCTGAGTTTCTACTTTTGGAGTGTCAAATGGTTTATCCACAAGATTCACCTTGCCGGTTGATCTCATTGCATTCGTTTGTGGCATATCACTGCTGCTTCGGGTGGGACCAAAATTATCGTAGAGGTATATCTCGTTTGGCTCGATCGTATTTAGGCAATACATTTGCCTGAAATTTGGACCCGGGAGGTACAAATTTCCTACAAAATTGAGCCGTCCGTTAACATCAGCCTCACTGGCATTATAAATCACGTTATTCCGAAAATCGTTCAGGATTAGTTCATCCACCTGATCCTTGGGGAGAGAATGGATTCTTGGATTGCGATCGTAGCTATGAACCAACAGGTTGTGGTGATACGTGATCCGTGTAGAGCCATGTGCAACCATTGTTGTTTTGCTATGAGCTCCCTCCGCATGAGTACTGATATTAAGCCCCTGACCTATAATACACCATTGTACGGTTGCATCGGTAGAACGGGCAAAAGTCAATGCTTCATCCGTACCCCAGGTGAGCGAACAATGATCTAAAATAACGTTATGGCAATCATCAGTCTCAACACTATGATGTTCATAATCGTAATGCGGACCAGGACCTGGCCGGGAGCGAATGTAGCGAATAACTACATCGTGTGTGTTGATTCCTATCTGGTAGTTACGGGTACAGATTCCACCGCCAGGAGCTGACTGTCCTGCGATCGTTACAAACGGTTCATTGATATCGAGAATTGCTTTCAGGTCGATGGTTCCTGCAACCCGAAAAACAATGATCCGTGGACCTTTATGTTCGATTGCAGCACGCAGGCTTCCGGGAATAAGCTCTTCTTTACCCGGGACATAATCGAGCAAGTTAGTAACCTGAATAACCTGGCCTCCACGGCCACCTTTTGCGAAGGCTCCGTAGCCTTCTGCCCCCGGAAATGCAAGAACTTGTTCAGCTTCAACAGCAAATGAAGAAGGAGCCTCAAGCGGATTTTCAGAATTCTGGTTAAGAGTAGAATTATCAAGCTTATTGCCAGTCATTGCCATACTTAGGCCTACGACCATAAAAAGGAAAACCATTCCTTTTACTTTCTGTAAAACGTTCTTTTTACTCATATTAGGTCTTTTTAGATATATTAAACATTATTTATTACGCCTTGACCGTTCCAGTTTCACAAATATGTACGGTGTTTCTTTTTTCAAATCGGGATATATTTTACCCTTGCCATTATTATCCATGACCTCGATGAAATACATAAAATCAAATTTAGTATCGATTTGTGCAACAGGAACTACTACCTGGTATTCATCCTTTTCTCCGGAAGGAAGCATTTGCAGGGTTTTGTAATTCTCCTTTTGATTTACACTACGATAGCGCAAATGAACCCATTTAAGACCCGCAGAAGCACTTACCTTAACATTGATTGTAATTGGCTTGCCCACAGAAGCACTGGTAACAGGTATTAGACTGACATTAAATAGTTCACTGTTATCAGTACTGGTTGCAACTTTATAGTGCGGCGCAGCTTTCACCATACCATCAGCTTTAAAGTCCTTTCTTAACTGTTCCAAAGCCTTAAGCCCTTTTTCCAATAAAACAAGTTCGTCTTTCCAATGCCCACTAAGTTCCTTGACATATTCAGAACGATACTCAAAGTATTTAACAGATCTTGTAACTTTACGAACACCCATCATTAAATCATCCGTATAAACATCACCAGCAGCATTTATGATTTGTTTCCATGCTTCCATGGCATGTCGTTCATAGGCAATTGCTTCATCCAGTGCAGCTACATCATTTGTCCGTTCGAACAAACGATAACTAACCGCTGCTGGAATTCTACGAGAATGAAAAAGTGCCAGATTTGAAAGAATCTTAAGATCAGTAATTGTAGAATTGAATTCTTTGTTTCGTTTATTTCCAATGGCTTTCTCAGCTTGTTTAATTAACTTATTTATGTCTTTTGAAGTTTGCTCAAACCAAATGCTGTTCGCTGAAGGTAGAATTCTAGTTGTCCCTCCACCTTCGATAAGTAATTTGGCTTCTTCATCGAAGCTTGCAAATTGTTGTATGTCGCTTCCCTCGCCCTGAGCATATATTGGCAGGTCTTCCAATCTCTGTTTCTCCGCCCAACCTCTTGTTGTAGGAAAACTACTTCCATAAAGATATACTGTGCTAACAATACGTGGTAGTATCCAGCTTGCCTGATGAAGTGCCTTTTCAACAATAGGGGCGGCTTCTTTTCCAAACCGTAATTCAAACTCTTTTCCCCAAACCTCTTTGGGAGTTTCAGGATTGTAGCCTATTCTGCCAAAAACCTGGAAAAAATGCCAATATCTTTCAAACTCATAATCGTAATATCGATACTGAGGATTTAGTAAATCGAACGGAATTGTATCATGCGGTTGACCTTCCATTTTTGTTGCCAGTGGTTCATTCACTTCATATCCGTTACCATCGCCAAGGTGTGTGCTTTGAGCAAAGCGGCGGGTATATTCCGGATCACCCCATAACAGAATTCGTGTTGTGCCTCCATTCCATAAGCGCCAATGAAGTTTATACTTTTGTGGATATCTAATCATATCTGCATATCCATGCCTTCGGTCGAATTGATTTTGAGGATTAACGTGAGTTGGATGGTAGGGCATTCCCATCTGCTCCATCCAGTATTTTGTGCCAACCGTAAAATTCAGACCTACATCCAATGCACTTTGGATAACAGATTCCGGCAAACGTTTAGCCCGAAAAACAAATTCCATCTCCGGGGCAACGTCCTTGATTAAGTGGAAAATATCCAACCAGAATTCTTCTTGTTCTTCCTCTTTTATGCCCGATTCATCGTGCATACGCAATTGTATTCCATCCAATCCTGGCACAAGCTTCAAGAACTTAGGCAATGCTGCTTTGGTGTAAGGTATTAAGTTTTCGCCGTTTAGTCCCCAAACCAAACCTTCAACAGGCTTGTCAGAAACAATCTCGCTTTCTTTACTCCCATTACCCTGAACGCCACCACGAAAGATGTGATCCCAAATTCCAACCTGAAATTTGATACCTCTATCATGAGCCATTCTTATAATTCGATTAAACGAATCCAGGTTTTTCTGCTGCTGTTCTGGTGTAATACCAACCATCTTAACATCTGAAAATCCTTCCACGTTAAAGAAATATGGGTAACAAGGCGCCAAAAAACCGCCGTTTTCATAACCAAATATTACGACCAAAGAATTAAACCGGTTTTTTGCCAACATATCGAGATATTTTCCCCAATAGGTTTCATCGTAAAGTCTGCTTTCCCAATACGAACGATTCATTGTGTATATTGAAATTGCACGTTCGGTCACATCGGGTTTTTCTGTAGTTTCTTTGACTTCGCTCAATGGCGATTTTTGGTTAGTACTCCAGCTTATGCGGTCAGCAACATCTAATAAGGCGTACATCAGACCTCGATCATCATAACCATTTACAACCCATATAGTTTTCCCTTGCCAGGCTGTTTTCCAGATAGTCAATGCTTCCGATACTTCAGGAATATTACGATTGGTAGCTTTGAGTAATCCTGAAGCAGCTCCATCGCTATTTGCCAAGCCTGCCACTATCAATGATTTTCCTTTAGCTGAATCCAAAGAAGTAATAAGCTCGAATGAAATTCCTTTTGCACTTAATGCATCCGTTATTTTTGTTATTGCATGCTCAACAGGCTTCCCAGGAGAATTATCACTAACAATTGAAATTTCAGGATCACCTTTTATCACATCACAAGCTTGACTAAATACGAGTAGAAATGATACTAAAACGATGATCCATTTTTTTGAGATACTATATAAGTTGTTCATAGTTTGAATTTATTCATTCGTTTATAATCGTTTTAACCACTCCAATTCTTCAGTAACTTGTTTTTCAACTTTTGACCAATGGAAGTTTTTATCATCTTCCCATGAATAATGCTGTAACGGCATTGGGTCGTAAATTGGAGTTGTGATTTTGACTACTTCATACCAGTGGTTATTTGCCTTTTCTAGCCAGTCTACAGCTTTTTTGTGAAATTCTTTATTCCCATCATCCAGAAACTTTTGGTAGGCAACTGCCGCCCTAAATTTATTCGACAAATACATACCAAGATGCGCCCAGGTTCTTATATCAGAAACCTCATACAAGAGATCGTTATTATTATTTGGATAAATATTTTTTACTTCTTCAATAGCTCTTCCGCAAAAAGAATCTAAGGAATCAGCCAGAGCTAAAGGAGTAATTTTTCCTTCAAAACTATTCTCTTCACCAGCACAAAACTCTTTTATGCTTACATATTCAGGATCCATAGGTTGCTTTTCACAAATTTGTGCAAGCGATAGTAATTTTAATTTTCCATTGTTTCCCATTGTGCTTAAAAAGCCTTCTGAATATAGGGTATAATCGGATCTGGCATCCCAATAAGAGGCAATAATTAGTGGTACACGGCTTGCTTTCGACTGGGCACTGAAGAGTTGCTTTCCATATCCTGGAAACCGCATCTCGAAATCATCTGAAAATACATTGTCAGAAGTAGCAGGATTATACAGTAACCGGCCCCAAAGTTTATAGAACATCCATTGCCTTTCAAAAGCATATTTATAACTGGTATTGGGTAAAGAAGTGATATAATCTTTTGCCGGAATATAAGTTTCTGAACCCATATAATAACCATTCACATAAGGATGAACATTTTGTTCTATATGTTTACGGATGAAATTCGGATCTCCCCAACGCAATACAAAAAAATCTTCGTTACGCATCATCCAGGCCAAATAATAATTTGTGGGTATTGGGTTCCAGTAAGCATCTGTTAATTTTCCTCCATGAACCTTCACCAGGTGAGTTGATGAATGCGAATGTGACCAATTAAATTTCAATTCAATATTAATTGGGCCTTCAACACAAGTTAATGTATCGAGTGTCTGACGTGTCATCTTTTCCACATAGGAATTAGTACTGCCACCACTACCTAATCCTGCGGAAAGCGGAACTCGATGGATAAATTTCACCTTGCGTGATGCCAATCGCATTCCTTCAATATAACTATCTAAAAGCCAACTCTCACGTTCATCCGGAGTCATTCCACCCATTCCTTCACCAAGTGTAATTCCCAGACCCGTAAGATTTGGATATTTATCAATAACTTCTCTTACGCACTCTCGCATATAATCTTTAATAATAGCAGAAGTATCTCCCTCTTCAGATTTATACGAGTTTATTTGACAATACTTCGCAACTTTATGTGCCCTTGAAAATTCCGGAGAAACAAAAATATTCCAGTTAACGAGGTAAGTTTCAATTCCACGATCCTTTGCCATGCGGAACAATGCTTTCCAAAATTGCTCCCATTCAGCCATTTCATTATCACTAAAGCTGCAGGCTTCAGGATACTTTTCAGTTTTAACCAGATAATTAAATGGGTGAAGGTTCCACAATGTGAGTTTATTGAGCCGGTTTTCTGCCATCATATCTAAAAATGAATGCCAGAAAATTGTATCTCTGCAAGTTTCATAATGCTGATTTAAAGCGATGCCGGTTCGATAGCTTGACCAGGGAAGGTTGAATTTTAGGGCCCGGAATGACAGGTAGGGTGATTCTTCAATATCGGCAATAACATCTTTGCCCTGCTCCAATTGTTCCTTGATATATAGCAAACCATACATCACCCCTACTTCATTTCCACCAATTAATTGAACTTCGTTATTATCGGTTGTAACCCGGAATGCTTCAGCACCGAGTGTGGTATCTATACATCCAACAATAGAAAGATCCGCATCATCGTCATTAAAAACAATAATTCCTGATTTTTCCAGCTCTATTAATTTTTGAAGACCATGTTGCACTTGTGGAGAATTAGAATCAAGGTCAATATTTATACTTTGCAGATGATTGCTACAAGAAAGCAAACCAATAAATAGTCCGGCAATTAGCAATCCACTTAAAATCTTTTTAGTCATTTCTGTTGGTTTTAGTTTATATCATCCTGCTAATTCTCTCGGGCAATGCCAATATCTTGTTTAACCCATTCTGTTATTTTTACCCAATCGACATAACCTACGCGGTTAGTCCAAAGTGGATTAATATTTTGTTTTAAGGCGGTTTCGGTGTATTTTCTCCAGAACTCCAACGCTTGCGTAAGTTGGACAATAGCCTCCTTCTGATATTTCTTTTCCTTTGTTTCACGATAAAGGGCAACGTTTGTTGATCCCGCGATTTTACATGCGTAATATTTCCCAAGCAGGGCCATGGTACGAATATCATGAAGCGTCACTTTCAACTCCTTGTTATCAGCAGCATCTATTTGATCAACCAGCTCAATTGCTCGATCGGCATAGGCATCTAATTTATCGGTAACACCGAACGGACTGATCAAATCCGAAGTTCCATTGGTCACGATCATTTTCACATAGTCAGGAATGGACTGAAAGCCCGACATGGAGTGTGGTGGCAGATTGATAAACCGATTGACGTCGTGAAAGCCGGTTTTATTTTGGGCATAGACAGGTTCACTTTTACACGCTTCGATGTACCATTGAAAATCGAGAGGCCCCCAGTGAAAACCAGTGGTCGTGGGGTAAATCAAGGATGCATCCTGCCAGGCTGCATATAGTTTCTGAGCATCTGCCTTGGGGAAATGGGACTGAAGGATATGAACAAAACGTTCGTCAGCGATATCGGGATTGTATCCCAAACGACCCCACATCATCCAATGGTACCAATGTTTTACGATTTCAATTTGGTTTGGGGAATCAGGTTCTTTCATCGTAAATTCACGACCCCATATCCACTGGTCGGAACCATAATAAAAACCGCGTGTAACCTCATGCGGAATATTTTTCAGGAACTCGCGCACAAAATCAGGCGCTCCCCACCTGAAATAATAATTGTCGTCATTCCGCAGCGTCCAGAGGGTTTTCATCCCTTCAATTTCCTTTGCGAATTTTTCGTGGTATGGCTGTTTGGTTGCGCTCATCACATGCGCTTTCGCATATTTAAAGCTGAAGAGAAATTCAATATTCTTATTATCGATCAATGGCTTGAATTTTTCCGCGATCTCCTTAGCCCCGGTTTCGTGCTGGCGATGGATAAAAGTAATTTTACGGTCGGGCATTTCAGCCGCAGCGTCCAAAACCCCTTGGGCATAGGTGCTATAAGCCCAATCTTCCTTTTCATCCGTCGTCGACCTGGGCATGTTTTCTCCCGTTGTCAAGCCAATTCCGGCCAAATCGGGATAAGTCACAAACATTTGTTTGACACTTTTCCTGAAATAATCATGAGTAACTGGGTTGTCAATATTATCGGTAATTCCGTATTTCCCTTCTGTTCCGTTAACAAATATGTTCCAGGTAACCACGTAAAAATCGACGTTCCGGCTTTTAGCATATTTCATCACTTGCTGCCAAAACGCCATTTTTTCTTCAATGGTCATTTTTTTCAGCACTTCAACATGGTTTATGATCTCGGGGGCATCGAAACCAATGCCTCTTCGGCTATAATATTCTTTCCAGGCTTCAGTCGACCGCTCAACATTGGTCAGTGCCACATCTTCGTAACCAGAAACTTTTACCATTGATGGAAACGGATGGAGACTCCACAACGAAATATAGTTGTACCGATATCGGGCGAGATTGTCGATGTATTCTTTCCAGAAATCGAAATCCCACATTTCGGCAATGTTCTTTTGTGCCGCATCGCAGGGATCGGTATAACTCGGCGTGCGAACATCAAGGGGAATATTGAATTTGGTTCCACGGCGCTCCATGTATGGATTTTGAACGGTTTCTTTGATACTGTTGAGCCCAAACAGGTAGATTTGCTCAGCCAGCTCCAAACCACCGTACATCACACCAGCTGCATCGCTACCGGTTACAAGTAAATTTTCACCTTCCTTCTTTAGGATAAATCCTTCGGAATGAATAGTTTTATTATCAGTATTGATTGTCAGAACGATATCTGCTTTTTTATTATCAGAAACCTGGATGTCGATCCCTTTTGCATTTAGGACCGTTTTGATGTCGTCAACGGCAAACTGAATTTTAGGATCTTCAGGGAAATAAATGGTCACCAACTTTTTTGCATTTGTGCAAGCAGCCAGAGTTAATATTGTGCAAGCAAGAAATGGTAACCATCTATTCCATCTCATTGTTAATATACCCATTTTGATTTGCTTTATTTTACCGTGTCAAATTATTCGAAGTTTGCATTTTCTTTGTCAAAATTTTTGCCGTAAGACTATTTAGTTGACTTTCTTGGCAGGCAGGTCCATCGGCTTCAATTTATCCTTCAGGTTTTTAGTTATGATCCGGATATTCTTATACCTGCCCAGCATTTTTTCCTTTTCAGGAAAATCTCTTAAGGAATGAATTTTTAAAGCAATATAACCTTGTGCATATTTATCGTTTATCATGTTTGTGGTGGGAATACCATTCACCCAAACTTTTATTGAAGAACCGATAGCTTCAAAACGGAAATGGTTCCACTCACCAATGTGATAAGCTTTTCGTGCACGTTTGTCTTGACTCAAATCGTACAGCCAATGCCATGATTTGCCATAATCATCAAAAATCCCACCTGTCCAGCGCCTGGTGGTTGATGGATCAATCTTAACCTGATAGCCGTATAAACTCACTTTGCAAGTGTCGCAATTATTAGGTTTGTCGATACTTCGCAAAAGTATGCCAGTGTTGTAGCCAGAGTCAGTTTTTATTTCCATCTCCAAAATAAAGTCTTTGTATTTTTTATTGGTGCAAACAAAGGTATGCTCGGGTGTATTTGCAGTCATGTGGCAGGTTATTGCTGAATCTTCTATTTCAGCTACACCTCTACTTCCAACCATCTTCCAATTGGTGAGGTCTTTGCCATTAAACAAGCTTTCCCAATTGCTTTTTCCCTGAGAAAATGAAACTAAATTCAGGATTGCAATTCCAAAAGTTAGAGTCAGATATTTCACAATTCCTTTTTCCATTTGACAAAGATTTTGGTACTTATTTAACTTTCAAAAGCTCAATGCCTTTCCCTGCACCCAAATTTCTTGAATACATCCTTTCGGTATTGTTGTTCCAGTGTTCATGTACACCCAAACTTTGAAGCCCTGTACCATCATTTTCCGGATCGTATTTTGTTCCCGATAGCGGATTATTGGCTAAGGCGCATTCCTGAAACTGGTTGTCCTGGTTTCCATTAAAACTTGGGTTGATATCGACCAAATTTGGTTCGTTTGATATAAAATCATATACTACAGATTCGAGAGCAACAGGATCCTGAGAAATGATCAGGCTGGAAAACCAGTCGTTGTTAAATGACGACATCCGTTTAATTTCTAAGGACTGATTTAACGCAGTATAAAGTCCATCCGCCATATATAGCATTGTTTTGCTATTCGTTATTTTATGACCCAAAAGTACTGGTGCCGAATGTGGATCCTTCATCATATTTGGGGTTGGATAATCCCACAATGCAAATGCGTGCAATTCCCCGGGATGAAATGATTTTCTTTCGAAAGACCAAACGGACCCAAAATGATTTTTAGCAACTGAAGTAATACCAAAAACACGGTGTGGCCGTACCAGAGAATAATTGATGATATACGTAGCCTCGACAAATGATTTTGGGAAACACATTTTAAATTTGCCACCGTCAGGCATATTGAACCAAACCAAAGCAGATGAGTCAGGTTCAGCCGTTCGATAGCCTTTTAAGCCTAAAGCATCGTTGACCTCGATAATAACATTCTGAAATTCAGGGGAAGGATTTGCCCTGATCTTATCAACAATTTCGGCTCCAATAAAACGTGATGGATCTGCCAAAATAATATCTTTTCCGGAAACGCCTGCAACCTCAATTAATTGCGAAACCAAAGCATACACCATTTGGGGACTTGGATATCCCTGATTTGTCCATTTCTTCTCGGGATTCTTTGTTGGGTTCATATTCAATTTTACAACAATTTTTTCACCTCTTGAATAGGTTTTATCACCAAGCCCTTTTTGTTGGATATTATATTTGAAAAGTTTATCCCAAGCAGCTTTGTCGCTTTTTGAGTTTGTAAAGCCTTGAAGAGTTGCCGAAAGCATTTTATTAACTTCAAGTTGATTGGTATTGTTATCTTCCCACCAGTTACCGTTTTCTCCATCCCAGTTTGTCGCATTAAAATCCTGCATCCAGGCAACACGCCCGGGAAACATTCCCTTTGCAACACCCATTGGCGCATTCGCTCCTTCTGGAGGTGCCAAAACCTGAATAACGTTGTCCTGTGTTGACACCGCTACTCCCAAGGTAATTGTTGCAAATAGAGCTACCAAAGCAATAAAACCCAGGGCTATTTTCTTATCCAGTCTTTTCCTAATTTGCTGATAAACAGATAAAGATGTTATCACACCGATAAGGTACAATAAAAAACTACCACCTACTCCAGCAGCTACTTGTTGACAAGGATAGGCAGCGCGGCTGGGTTTTGGAACCACACGAACAAGAAACCATATTAAGGCCAATATGCCAACAACCGGGAATGCTATTTTTGCAAAAATATTATCAAAGCGAAGTCTAATTATGCGACCTGATTTTGGACATCGCTTGACCAGAAAATCAGGAATTAGGTTTGTGGTTTTTTTCATAAGAGTATCAATTATTTATTGGTGATCTATTCAAATCATTCTTATATTATTTTGTTTCTTAATATAGAGTAATTCTTATTGTTGTCCATTATTGTTTACATCCTCTTTCGGAGTGATACAACGATCAAAACGTTGAGCAAAATCCATTAGAAATTGACGTCGGAAGGCATTAACGGTTTTTGCGCCACTATGCTCTCCCTCTTTAAACTCGGGATCCAAAATATCCGTCCACCAATTTGCGTGTTTAAGCGCCTTTGGATTTGGAGCAAGTGAATTCTCAGCAACACTTGTAAACTGTCCGGTTTTGCCATCAAGTTCCGGAATTTTGCTTTTTAGTGTGTATGACCATTCCTTTACAAACTTGGGACAAAAACGCAATTTATAAACACCATTTCCGTAATAGTAACCTTCAAATTCCTGACCGTCAACAACCATACTGAATTGCGGAGTATCATTTGCAGGGCCAATGTCCGGACCTTTCAGCACCAGCTCCATGATGGCAAACACTTCAACTTTATCGGCAAGAGTAGGATGCCCCTCGAAAACAGTTTTAGGCCTAAAAGTAACGCGCCGATATCGTCCTCCCCAACCATCCTGCTCAGGATCACTCGGATCACCATACAACAAAAATCCCACGCTTGGTGTGTCCCCCATTTTTATTTTTCCACCTATGAAGTTCCCAAAGTAATTGCCCAGAATCCCATGCGATTTTATATGATTTTTATAAAAACCCTCGTTGTCAAATCCCCCACTCATATCACCGCCAACAAACCAGCCACGATAGGTAGAGTTGCTCTCAACAATCCACAAATCAGGAAAATTTTCCTCAATATAATTATATCCATCTGCACCATGTTTTTTATTGGGACCGCCGATATAATAAACCCGGATTTTATCCAGAATAGACGGATCGTCATGTAATGCTTGTCCAATGTCTTCCAGTTGCCCCCAAGCAAGCAGATAAAGAGGACGTTCATCATTTTTGTGGGCACATTTGATTATCCAGTCAGAAGCCTCGGTTGGTTCCCGATAACCTTTGCCAGGTGCACCTCCAAAAACCCCCTGTTTTGTCAGGGAACGTAATTCATCCGGTGAAGGATAATCTGCGTAGGTTTTTAATTTCGGAAAATCTTTCTCATATTCAGCAATTACCGCAAGGATATTTTCCTTCCTTCCGTCGCCTGCTGATGCAATTATTCCTTCGGTATCAAACAGATCTGAATAGAGGCAATAGTGGATCATGGACTGAAAATCATCGGGATCGCTTCCACCAATATCCGATAAAACAATTACACGAAAACGTTCTCCGGATAGTGCATCCTTCTGTTGAGAGTAGGCTTGTTTTGTTGATGTCACATAAAACAACAATAAAAGACAAAGTGATAAAAAGATATTTTTTTTCATAGTCCTTCTGATATGCCTTAATATTGAACAATTGCTGATGATGGAACGCTTTTCGATAGCTCAATTTTCTTTTTCGTGTCCTTATAATGAATATTTTCAAGCAGAATCTTCCCTGATTTCTTTCCCGAAATTTGAAGAAACAAATCTGATTTTTCCGGTCCGGAAAAATCGTTCAGGGTAATTTCTCTGCCGTTTCTAATAGAAACTATGGGACTATTGGATATTATTTTTACATTCTTTATACTAATATTTTGAGCATCCACACATGCAAGCCCCTTGTTTGCCGATATGGTAACATTTTCTAATGTAATATTTTTGATAGGCATTTCGGGTAAACCTTGCAGCATAACAGCCCGCTCTGCACCATTGCAGACAATATTTTTCAAGTGAATATTCTGAAACCGTGGAGTCTCTTCCGTAACTGGAATAGCCGGGGCTTCCGAATCACCATCCAAGGCATCTTCAGGCGAATTATTCTGATAATACATATTAAATCGTATAGCATCGGTTGGAATGTTTATCATATCGATATTTTCGCAATAAATATTATCAACCAAGCCACCTCTTCCACGAGTACTTTTAAACCTTAGCCCTACATCCGTTCCAATAAATGTACAGTTGGTAACCAGGATATCTTTAACATCTCCAGACATTTCACTCCCGATTACAAAGCCCCCATGACCATGATAAACAATACAATTGGTTACAATCAACTTTTCTGTTGGACGACCCCGCTTTCTTCCTTCTTCATCTTTGCCGGACTTGATACAAATAGCATCATCGCCTACATCAAAGTTGCAGTTATAAACATAGGAATTACGGCAGGATTCCAGGTCAAGTCCGTCGCCGTTTGCAGAAAACCATGGATTACGAACTGTTACATTTCGAATAGTCACATTTTCGCAGCAAAATGGATGAATATTCCAACTGGGTGAGTTTTGAAATGTCGGTCCATCCAGCAGCACATTCTTACATTCGTTAAAAACAACCATATTGGGACGCTGATACTCTCTGACGCCTAAAAAGTCCTGTTTAGTCACTGGTTTATCAGACTTCAATAATTTACTTATCAAGTCAGGTGCGTTCATGGCTTCCTCGGAAGGCCACCACATTTTACCGGATGGCTCCACTACGCCGCCTGAAGCAACAAGCTCACTCCACTGACTTGCTGTCAATTTTCTTTTTTTTACAGGTCTCCATGCTTGTCCATTTCCATCGATAACTCCTTTACCGGTAATAGCGATATTCTTCAGTCCCTTGCCATAGATTGGAGAAATATAACGATATGGCCGTTTTGCAACATTCGTTGGTGCCTCAATTAAAGTATAGTCTTCAATACGTTTGGAGAACAGAACAAGTGCTCCTTCTTCAACGACTAACTCGATATTGCTTTTAAACAAAATAGGTCCTGTTTTCCAAAGCCCTCGAGGTATAACAACCCGACCGCCTCCTGCCTTTGAACAGGCTTCAATTGCATTTGCAATAGCATCCGTATTCATTGTTTCGCCATCAGATACTGCCCCAAAATCAGTGATATTGAATTCCCGTTCAGGAATCATCGGGAGTTGTACAGATTCCATCTCAAACGGTGTTTTAATGCTCGTAATTTCTTTGGGATGTTCTTTTTGAAAAGCCAGACCTGTATTTGTGTCAAATACGAAAATAAACAAGAAGCCCCAAAGGAGCATTTTGTTTTGCCAAATTGGTTTCATTTTTAATCAGTTTTAGGTTATAATTATTTTATCAGTTTTAGTATTCTTTGTTTTCTTGCATACAACAGGTTTTAATCATGCGTGGCTTTATCAGTACGTTTGGAGGGAAGTGAAATATCCATTGAATACTTCGCTGGATTATCTGTAATAATCCTTATGTTTTTGGTCTTCAAAATACCGCTTACAGCACCCGGTCCAAGTTTATGAACCTGAAATCCAATAATGCCTTGATCAGTCTTACGATCAATCAAATGAGTTGTTGGAATGCCATTAACCCAAATTTTGAATGTATCTGCAATTGCTTCAATCCGGTAGTGGTTCCAATCCGATACTTTGTATGCATTCAGCGCTTCCTCTTCGCCTACGCCCATGCCTTTAATTGGAGTTAGCCACTTCCTTCCCAATTCTTCATAGATACCTCCAGTCCATCTCCTTTCTGTCTGATCAATCTCCATTTGGAAACCATGGGTTCTCCCATCTTTTAATTCTGGATTTGTAATTCCACGAATGAGAATCCCAGAATTAAGTGTACCAATAAGTTTGACATCACATTCCAAAATAAAATCACTTAAATCCTTTTTATAAACCAGATAAGAAAAATTTAGAGAATCAGTCTGTTGTGAAACCATAAGACCATCCTCAACCCAGGCCTGGGCTAAGCCGTCTCTTATTTCCCATCCATCTGTATTTTCCCCATTATAGATATTTATCCATGGTTCCCGATTCGAAGAAGTGCAGGAACAAAGCAAAAGTATTCCAAGCATATGGAATGGTAGTAGATTTTTGAATTTTTCACCCATTGCAGCCAGGTTTTCGTTTTTGCATTAAGCTCCCAGTTCCCAGCGTCGGAAATACAGCCCTTGCCTGACAATTGGCAAGGTTTTGAATTCTAGTTCATCCATTTCAGCCTGACTTAATGGAGAAAACTCGGAAGCAATCCGTACATTTTCTTCTATTTGAGCCACGTTATCAACACCAATAATGGTAGTGCTTACAGGCAGACTCATATTATAAGATAATGCTTCTTTAATAGTAAGTGTACCTAGTTTCATAGAAGCATTCTTTGCTGCTTGTTGCTCAATTGGAGGTGGAGTCCAGGAAGACAGCATTTTACCACGGGTTGCAACCTTCATTCCAATGGTAGCTATGCCTAGTTTTTGTGCTTCTGGTAAAAGATATTTTTTGAAACTTAAATAGTGTGGGTCTGCCGCATTCATTGCCATTAATATAGCATCGAAAGGATAATCTTTTATGGCATTCATCAATATAATAGGTTCATAATGACCTGTAATTCCAATATTCCTGACAATGCCTTCTGATTTTGCTTTTTCCAAAGCTTTTATTGCACCATCATTAGCAAAAATAGTATCTATTTGATCTTGTCTTTGTATGTTATGAAGTTGCCATAAATCGAGATGATCTGTTTGTAAGTTTGTCAAACTTTCTTCCAACAATCTCATGGAGCCGTCGTAGGTACGATCGTGGGTTTTTGTTGAAAGCCAAACTTCAGAACGGCGTGTTTTCATCACTCGGCCAATATTTAATTGACTTCGCCCTCTGCCATAAGATGCTGCGGTGTCGATATAATTCACACCTAAATCAATGGCTCTGTTAATGATTTTTTCGGATTCTTCTTCCGTATTTTCTTTTTCGATGGTTGCCTGTCCTCCCAGGCTTAAAATGCCAACCTTATACCCGGTTTTTCCAAACGAACGGGTAGGCATAGAGCCGAAGGTATTTGCATTGTATGGATGTTCATTTTTCTTTTTTATTGTTATGGGTTTAAGTCCAGGTTCACTTGCAAAAGAGCTTCCAACAGTCACAGTAGCGGCGGCGGCCAAGCCACTTCCTAAAAAATTTCTACGGTTCATTTTTTTCTTTTCCATAAATTAGTTTTTAATTATTGTTGCTATTTTCAATCCTGTAAATACTCGTGCCAGTTCGCATAACAATGGAATTCCGCAAAATTGCAGGCGTCGCATAAACATCACCCTCCAATTCATTTTCAGCCACAATTTGCAGTTTATCTCCTGCCTTTAGAATGGTTGTATTACCCTTTATGGAAGTGAAATAAATGTTTCCTCCGGCGTAAATTGGTGACGAGTTGTATTTCTGTTTCATTTTCTTGGAATACAGTGCCTGACCTGTTTTTGCATCAAGGCAATAAAACATGTTGCGGGTATCAATTGTGTAAATTAGTCCGTTTTTTATTATTGGAGTACTTAATTGCAACGTAGGTGATTTGAACCGCCAAAGGATATTTGTTTTCGCAATATCGCCCACGCCATCCGGATTAACGGCAAGTAATTCGGCATACTTTTTACCTTCAGGAGGTGTAACAAACCCCGGATAAAAATAAACGATACCATTTTCAGAAATGGGCATGGCAATGGTCGAATCTTCACCTTGAACAATGCGCCATATTTCTTTCCCCGTTTCAGGGTCATAAGCAATACAAACTGATGAGCCGTTGGAAATCAACATATCTTTCCCATTAACTTTTACGACCAATGGCGTTATATAAGCTTTTCGCCCAATAGGTTGCCAGGGTTCATAAAGTTCAGCCGGACGGTTGGTTTTCCAAACCGTTTTGCCTGTTTTTTTGTCCAGTGCAATAATATATTGAACATCAATCCCTTCGATATGAAGGATTAGTAAGTTCTTGTAAAGAATAGGCGACGATCCCGGGCCCTGAACATGATCGCAGTTTAAATCTGTCCTTTTCCAAACTACATCTCCGTTGCTTGTATTTAAACAGGCGGTACCATAGGTTCCAAAATGTAAATAAACAAATCCTTTTTCTATGCAGGGTGTAGGCGTTGCGTAGGTATTAATAGAATGTTTGGGATAAGCAGAGTCGGGCTGAAAAAGATTAATATCAAAGATTTTCCTGCCTGTATTAAAATCCAGACAAATTCCCGACATTTTTTTCCCCTCTTCAGTTGCCGTAGTCACCCAAATCTGATCGGCAAAAACAACCGGCGAAGACCAGCCTTTTCCATCAATGTCAGTTTTCCACATAATATTGGTGGTGTCGTTCCATTCCACTGGTACCTGCTGCTCTGCTGAAATTCCATCGAGATTACTTCCACGAAAATGTGTCCAGTTGACTTGCTGTGATCTAACTTCAAGAGTAATAAAACAAACTATTGATACTAAAATTACTGAAATGCGATGCCTGTAAATAGATTTCATAGTTAAATGTTTATTCGATTAATCCTTTAATTTCAGATTCTGTTAATGCTCTTTTGTAGATTTTTACTTCATCAATAATTCCTTTAAAGAAGTCAAGCAACGAGACATTTTGATTGTTCGAATTTGCACCGATATAAAGTGGATTTTGATCACTAAAGCTAATTACCCCTTCATTAACTCCGGATTTAATATGCTCACCATTGATATAAAGCTTGTAAGAATAATTGTCGAATGTTCCAGTTAAATGATACCAGACTCCGGTTTGAATCTGGTCATCTGCCAGAACTTTCTGGTAGCTTTTTCCATCAGGATCAATTGAAAACAAGGCAGTTTCTTTATTCACTGCCAATCCAAAATATTCTGATTTTCCTGTTTGAATCTCTCTGGAAACCACAGTATTCCAGCTTGGTAAGGAGTCTTTTTTTATCCATGCCGAGATGGTAATGCCCTTTGGAAAATTATCCATTATTTTTCGGTAATCCACTTGCACAGTTGAATTTCCATCAAATCTCAAAGCTTTGCCGACTTTGCCTTCCACTAGTATAGCTCCCTTGTTTATTCCGTCGAGATGATTGCCTGAATGATCTGGGACCAATTCGGAAGTTGCATCGTCAAATGGCCACCAGGCAACCAAATCCGGATCACTTGTTGGTGGATTTTCACATGAGAAAAAGGCAACAAATACGATGGAAATAATAGCTATCGGAAAGTTTCGATTCATTTTTATTAATTTATACTTTTTAAAAATTTCGAACTAAATACCCTACGCTTTCTTCCACTTATTTACCTGAGGAACTAAATCTGTTAGCTCAGTAATCTTGACAGGCCTTTTTTCATCAATACTAATGCGAGCTGCAATTCCAATAAGAACTGCCATGGAACCATCTCGTACATCAGAAGCATGGTTTAATTCAGGATATAGTTTTATTCCCCTGAAAATTTCATCGAACATGATTTTATCGCCTCCCCAGTGCCCTTTTCGAACAAAAGGAAACTCAATGCGCTTATAATCTTCGAAGTTACGTTGTGAAACTATTTCATGATACTTTAATTCGGCATTTGAATGCGTTGATTGGGTCATTTCTTTTTCATGCAAAGTGGCTTGGTCTTCCTGAGAACTGTCCCTCCAGGGAATACCTTCAGATGTTTCCAAACGGCCATCCTTTCCATTAAAAGCAAAACGAAAACCTTCAAAAGGAGAATAAGTTGTTAAAGAATAACTTACCTGAACATCGTTGGCATACTTAATCTGCACAGCCATCTTATCAAATATGTCAATCTCTTTTCGCCATAAACAATTATCCCTGATATATCCATCGTAGTTTTCATTTGCAACATACAGTTTCATGGCAGTTTCGTCTTTTGTAATATCCCAATGAAATTTACAGGAGTCTTTATGTTTGCATATCCGACAGTTTTCACCCCTGAATGGATTATTTGCACCGTACTTCTCTAATTCTCCATAAGCGTGAATTTCAACAGGATCGGATCCAATAAACCAATTTAATAAATCGAAGTGATGCGCTGCCTTGTGCAATAAAAGAGTTCCCCCTTTTTCACGTAATCCGTGCCAACGACGAAAATAAGAAGCGCCATGATACGTATTAAGGTACCAACTTAAATCAACTGATACGAGGTCTCCAATTTCATTTGAATGGAGTATTTCTTTCAACTTCGTAAATAACTTACCATAACGGTAATTAAAGGCATTTATGAGTTTTCCTTTTGACCTGCGCTGGGCATCAATAATTTTTTGGCATTTCTTCTCGTCTATAGTCATTGGTTTTTCGGAGGCAACAGTTAATCCTTTATCGAGCCCTTTTACAATAAACTCATCATGGGTTGAATCAACAGTTGTAACGATAAGAAGATCTATATCTGTTTTTTCCAACATCTCATCAAAGTTGGTATAAACAGGACAATCGGCACCAATGTATTCCTTGCCAAATGCTACCCTACCGGGATTAATATCGCATAATCCTACAAATTCAATAATATCTGAGTATTCTTCATTCAAAAATTTTCCCCAGAAAGTAATCCCCCGAATACCTGTTCCAACCAGGGCAATTTTTCTTTTTCCATTCACATTTGATAAAACATTTCCCAAAGCCGGAGAAATTAGCATAGATCCGGCAACGGAAGCTCCGGTAGTTTTAATAAAACCACGTCTTGATACAATATTTTTGTTTGCTTTAGTCATGAAAATTTTCTTTTATTTGTGTATTAACCCTTCGTTTATTTATGTTTAATTTCATTTATTTTCGTAATGTAATATTTTTTTTAAAATATAGCAATGTTTATTTCATATTATTAATTGTAATAACTATACGTTGATACCTGGTTAATTGAGGCGTACCATTATCGCTTACCTCGCAAATTATATGAATAGTATCTCCATTATTAGCATCAGTAGGAATTACGAATGAAACTTCTTGGTTTTTCGAATTTCGAATTTTAATGTTTCCTTCATAAGAATCTGCTTCCCCGTATTGCCACCAACTATACAGCAATTCATCTCCGTCAGGATCAATAGTTCCTACTGCACTCAGTTTTACGGTCTCACCCGGCTTTGCCTTTAGGTTTACAGAATGATTGAGCCTAACTACCGGTTGGTGATTCGCCTCCTTATACGATTTTACACACCAGTCTACCCGAGCAGCGAAGTCGTTCTGAATGGCACCAATCCATCGGGTTATAGGCTTGAAGTACTCTTCTAGCTTATCTTGATCGGCCTTTGTGTAATTTTGCCTTCCCCAGCCTGTTTTTGTATACCACCTTCCTGAAGGATACTGGTACCCTTCAACTGGTACATTATCAAGCCATGTGCTTTCGCGAATCAGCACATAGCGTCCTCCCCAACCGCCCCAGTTGGGAAACTCCGTACTCCGCAATCCTGTAGGAATCATATGCATAAAAGCTGGTGAATCTCCCTCGCCAATAAAATCTTCCTTGCCTTTAAGCTTTATCTTAGTCTTCTCATTGTAAATTGATATTAGGGGATTATCATTTTTAAATATGTTTTCTTTCATCCATGGCTCACGCAAATAGGAATCAGGCTCCTTGGGCATACCCCAACGCTGCCACCAATAACCAAAAGTAATAAACTGGTCAGAAATGATGGTTGTTATGTTGTAGGGCTTTGCCCAATGCTCCCGGATGTACGATTGAAAAGTATTGTCCTGTTCCCAAATAAAGTAAAAGCGACATTTTTTAGCTACTGCTTCCATTTTTTCCGGATGTTTTTCTTCAATGGTCTTCAAAGCTCTTGCGATACTGTTTGTACCTCCCCAGGCTTGTAACCAGATAGGTCGGTTATCTGTCTCATCCAGTAGGACATTCACAATGTGTTGAGAGCCCTCTGTCTCCAAGGTCATCTCGCCTTCAGATTTCACGTTACCGAGCTTGGTAATTGATTGCAGATACTCTAGTGTGGGATAAGCAGGATCATGTTTAATTAGGTTGGGGTACAATGTTCCATATGCCTCATACATTGGTTTCTCCCAATCGTCTCCGGCCCAATTATGGCCCTGCCAATGATATTGTGAGCTGGTTGTAACGATACCCTCAATATCAAATTCATTTGAATAAAGCAGAAACCTTATCATTGAACATACGTCATCTATTTCTCCATCGCTTGTTACGATAATACGTGGTTTGTCAGAACCTCCTGCATTTATAGTTTTTGGGACTGTTTCTTCGGTATATCCATGAACATTTGCTGATGCCCTGGGTTTAAGCCTTGCAACACCAGCAACCTCAGATGCATTTAATGCACTTCGGTATATTCGAATATCGCTCAATTCACCATGCAGTGGATTATCAACGTGACTTGAGTTTCCAATAATCAATCCACGCGGATTTGATATTGTGCCGGTTTGATCGGTACCATTGTATAATTTATTACCCGGATTAGTTGACTCTTGTAATTCTCCGTTAATATACAATTCCAACTTCTTGTTTTCTGTATTACGAACAGCTACAACGTGAACCCAAAAGCCTTTTAAAACAGATTCATTAGAAACCTGTATTTGCGATTTATTAACGTTATCGTCAACGATAAATGCCAAACCTCCTTCGGCAGTGACATTGATCTCCCAGCGTTTTCCGGACTCGCCATTTACGGATGAATCGAAATCCCCTTTGCAAAGAATATGCTCATGACGTGGTGTTTCTCCTTTTATCCAACGCATGTGGAAGGCCACAGAAAACGACTCGTCTTTGAAATCAAATCCAGAGGCATTTGGGATAATAATATGATCGTCAATACCGTCAAGTTTTAAAGCAAGACCATTGTCACTTGATGTCCAAACTTTATCAGGATCTCCATTTTTTATAGCTGTTTCAACGCCACTTATCAACTCTTTTACTACCAGTCCTTGTCCTTCATTAAGCGGGAAATGAGCCGACAATGGAGGAAGCTCAGACTCTTTAGCTACAAGCAATTTGGAATTCCTATCCGCTTTCTCCGGTTCTTTTTCGCGCAAAGGAGTTTTGGTAGCTATTGCAGCAACCTGATTATTGGATAGTGCTGCCCGGAAAAACCTAAGGTCATCCAAATCTCCTTGATAAGGAGAATCCTCACGGCTGTTATCACCGATATATAAACCTCGTGGATTTTTAATACTGCCTGTTATTACTCTTCCAGCGTTTCCGGGATTCCCAGGATTGCTGGTTGGAAGAAGAATTCCATTGGCATATAATTTTAATCGTTTATTTTCCTTGTCACAAACCGCAGCTACATGCACCCATTCTCCGGTAATGTATGGTTTAAGTGCGACTTGAATCTGTGATTTGGCGACATTATCATCTATACTAAAGCGTAGGTTACTACCACTAATATATATTTCGTAACGTTTGCCTATTTCATTTGGTAATGAATACTTATAATCGCCTTTGGTTAAAATACGTTGGTTCCCTGATGGGAGACCTTCAGGCCAACGCATCCAAAATGTGATGGAAAAACTCTCTTCATCAAAATCAAATGCATCGTTGTGTGGAATAATAATGTGATCGTTTATTCCGTCAAAGTGTACAGCTTTTCCGATTTCACCAGAAATCCATGAAACAGCTGGATCTGCATTTGTCAGGATACCTTTCTGCCCACTAACTTTATCAGTAACTATATTGCTATAACAGCTGTCCATTGGGAAATATGCTGTCATTGGTGGAATTTCAACTACCCCATCCTCTCCAAGTCTAACTTTTGGTTTTTCAACTGATTTGTCAATTTTTATAACCACTCGCTTATACCGCGTAATGGATGGCGATCCTGAATCTGACACCTCGCAAATTACATGAATAGTATTTCTATCATCAACATCGACAGGCACTGTGAACAAGGCAACTGGTTCTTCAGCATTCAGCAGTTCAATTTTTCCTTTGTAGGTATCTGCCTCTTCGTATTGCCACCAACGATAATTAAGTTTATCTCCATCAGGATCAGTTGTTCCCAATGCGTTTAGCTCTATCGTTTCACCAGGTTTTGCAATTAGGTCTAAAGCTCCTTTTAACTTAATTACAGGCGGATGGTTAGCTTCTTCATACGATTTCACACACCAGTCGGCCCGAGCTGCAAAATCATTCTGTAAGGCAGATGTCCAGCGCCACATTGGTTTGAAATATTCACGACGTTGTTCTTCAGTAGATGTAGACCATTCGCGCAGACTAGTTCTACCCCAACCATTATCTCCATACCAACGTCCTTCAGGATATACATATCCTGAAACGGGTACCGGGTCGAGCCAGGTGTTTTCTCGCACCCGCACGTAACGACCGCCCCAGCCTCCCCAATCGGGAGATTCCATATTACGCAATCCGTTAACAATTGTATGCAGAAATGCAGGCGAGTCACCTTCTGAGCGAAAGTCCCCATTTTCGTGCGATGCGTAAATAGAACAAAGTGGCCCATGGTTTTCCAGAATATTTTCCCTCATCCATTTCCCTTCGAAATAGCTTGCCATCTCTGCTGGTTGAACTCGTTTCCAGCGATAGGCTATCGCCTCAAATTGATCCGAAATAATTGTTGGGATTTCATACTTTCCCCAAACGGGGCGAATATATTCTTGATAAGTTTTATCCTGCTCCCAAATAAAGAAAAAGCGACATTTGCCCGCAACTTCAGCCATTCTGTCGGGATACTCTGTCTCTATTGTTTTCAAAGCACATGCAATAGTGTTCATTCCTCCCCAAGCTTGAAACCAAATAGGACGCTCATCAGTTTTATCCAATAAAACTTTCACTATAAGATTTGATCCCGCGGTAGGTTCTGCCATGTCACCTTCTGTCTTCACATTTCCCAGAGCAATTCGTTCTCTTAAATATTCAGGCGTTGGATAAGCAGGATCATGTTTTATAAGGTTAGGATAAACTTTTGCATATGCCGCCAAATCAGGTTCAATCCAGTCATCACCTGCCCAATGATGATCGTGGGCGTGATATTGCGAACTTGATGAAATAATTCCTTCAACATCACACTCATTGGTATAAAGCATAAACCGAATCATTGAGCATTGGTCATCAATCTCGCCATCGCTTGTAACGATTATGCGTGGTTTTACCGATGAATCTGCTTTAAATTCATCAATTACCTCTTTAGACATTGCTTCGCCTATAAACAATATCCCAATAAAACTTAATAAGAATAATTTTTTCATTTTTATACGAATAATTTTTAAAATGACCTATTTCATTCCTCAAGGTCTATCCCAATATATCATATTATTTTCTTCGTACCAAAACCACCCAGTCCTTATCGGGATTATTAGGAGCTGTTCCCAAGGACTGTGCGCCGGATCCTTCAATGGTATTAACTGACCCATCCTGCAATTCTCCTCCATTTCGTGGATCGTACCATTTTACCGAGTATTTTGCAACAGTTTCTTCCAAATCAAGGTATTCTCCAACGGGTTCTCCCAGATCCAGTTGACTTTCTCCCCCTTTTTTTAATAAGATCACATAGGTATCTTGTTGCTTTGCAAAACAAAAATCACCTACTTGTGAAGGAAAATAGGAAGATATCAACTCATTTTGCGAGGTCATTTCTGTCACAGGCAGATCATTTTCCTTGAAAAAATCAATGCAAATTTTCCCCATATCCCAGAACAAATCCCTACTTCGATAGTCCTCGCAGGTCAGGTCAGAGTGTGGGTGTTTATAACCAAAGTACCACTCGGTACCCCAACCTCCGGCCAGCATATGCCCCCAAAGTCCGTTGGTTCTGGCATTAAAATGTTCAGGATCTTCTTTGTCCGTAATCAGTGAATGACTGGCATCGCCGGGCTCATCACAAGCCACCGCCCATACTTTTCCTGCGGCTATTGATTCATCGATCACTCGTTTAGTCTGTGAGTTAACCCTTCTGAAATCGGATTTGTTGGTTTGAAGGGAAGCGCCTGTCAATTTTGACTGATCACCATACATGGAATCAAACCAATCACCATTATGAATCACCATGTGGTGATGATAAGGATCGGTATCGTGAATATATTGTGAAACCGACTGTCGTTCGGATGGGAATAATGGCATGGATTTTCTACCATCAAAATTCTTCGACCAATCACCTACTTCTTCACCAAGGTTCCAGTTCAATGCAAGATGGTGCCCAAACCTTGCGATCAGTTCACGATAATATAACCTGGTATTGCCACCATTGCCACCAAAGTCGAGCAAGCCCTGATTTTCGGATTCCAGGGTTTTAAAATGAAGAAATAGGCCAAGTATTTGAGCATGATCAAAAACCATTTCCCACTGGTCTAATTTTGAACAATCAAATCGGTCCCAAGTGTCATAATTAATATAAGGAAACACGTTTTGATCGTCACCTACAATATTGTTCGTTAAAAAAGAAACAGAGTTAAGCCCTTTGGATGCCAGATAATTTAAAGCACCAATAATTTCTTTTCCGCGGCCATCAGACCATTGGATGTCCCCTTCTTTCCAATCTTTCAAATGAGGGCCCCAGGTTTTTACCATGTCGTCCTTGTGACCGTCGGTTGCAAAATCACCATCAAAACCATAATAAGAAAGAAAATTCTCCGGTGCATCCGATCCGCATTTATAGAAGTACTCTCCGGTTTCAGCGAATCTTAAATACCTCTCACCCACATATTCAAGCCGCCCATGAGCCCTGAAATCATTTCCTGATTTGTCGGATGGCACAACTAAGAATTTGCCTGTAATACCATCCATAAATCCTCCGGTTGGCACTCTTTCATCAGTTCGGGTTCTGACAGCTGCCCACTTCCCCTTTTTAAAATCTACCGTATAACTCCAATCCCCAATTTCATCAGGGGTAAAATGTACCCGCCATTTGTTCCCTGATGAAGCAGAAGTCATTCCAGCATTACCATCAGCTGCAAAGTAACCAGGGACTTTATACGATTTTCCCGACACCTTGTGATTAAAAGTGACGTTTAAGCGATAATTAAAGAAAGGATTATAATCATCGGTTTCTGAGCATTCTGGACCATCAAAAGTTAGCGTAACAGTATGCCATTTCTTAAGTTCACCTGAAAGGGCTACGTTCTTTGTTTCCGAATTACCAGACGTTTGGGCTATAACGTTTCCAACAAATATTGAAAATAGAAAAAGTAAAAGAAGTCGTTTTTTCATAATCTTATTTTTTTAGTCATTTTTATCTTTTTGTGAGGCAGGGAGCATCCAGTCGGCCCGGCGAGCAAAGTCCTCTTGCACCTCGGCGCGCCATTTATAAACACTTTCAGGGCCAGGACCGTCATACCAATGATTTTTGGCAGGATCGGGTTGTACAAATTGTCCGCCCCAACTCTCCTGGTTGGGTTTTTCCGGATCGTTTAATCCCTGTACCGCACTAACCAGATATAAGAACGATGGGGTATCCCCTTCTCTTACTCCTTCTTTGGCCCTATCCATTGTTGTACTTTCAGGGTACATCATACCCAGGATTCCATGTCCACGGCGGATGTTTTTATAAACCCAGTCAATATCATTTAGCGATGCGTCAGAACCAGGTGCATAAGAGAACATGCCTCTATAAGTATTGTCTGAGATGATAATAAACAGGTCTGGAAAATTATCGATCAACCATTGCAAAGTGTTGTCTTGTCTTCCAATTGAATAAATGCGTAACTTACTCAGAAAACGTTTTAGCTCATCGGGCGTTCTTGTGTTTTTCACTTTCCAGATCGCCTGAGCAACTTCGTATGGTCCTCCCCAAACGCAAACAAATACCGGTCGATCATCCGGCTTATCAACAATACGGATAATCGCATCGGAGGCTTCGGTATCCATTCCTTTACCAAGGTTTTTTACGCCGTTTTTACCATATGTTTTATCACGACCTTGTAGGGTGACCCAACGCAATTGATCCGCGGTTGGATAATTTGGATCATGCTTTCTCAGGTTTTCATCTACCTGATCGTAAATATTTAGCATATCCAGAATATTCTGTTTCCTTGCAATATAAGCCTTGGTTCCTGAACTGGCAATCAAGGCTTCGACATCAAACTCATTGGTGTAGAGAAGAAAGCGAACCATGGATTGCACATCATCCGGATCGCTTCGTTTCTCTGCAGGTCCATAAGGCGCTTTTACGGGGATTACATCAATAGGCGGAAAGTCTGACATTACAATCACACGAGGTCTTAAAGTGCTTTTATTTGAATCCGATTCTTTTGCATTTCCATTGTCAGCCTCGCAAATCGATGAAAATATAGTAATCAATGCTATCAGTGTAAAATATAATCTTTTCATTTTTCGTATTTTATAAATTAATTTCAGCTAATTTATTAACAATTGTCTTTAGTTATATTAAAGAGAATTCATGTAGACTTCAATGTTATCGTATTTCGGATGCAAATCCCGCCCTGTTGCTTTTGTTTTATTCAGGTCTAGTCCATGACTAATTTCCCATTCATCAGGAATTCCATTGTCGTTTTTGTCCACCGGAGCCTTTGCTTCTGGGTACTTTCCAAAACCGCCATCGGGCCAGTCGGCTGGAGTTCCTGGAATAAATCCTGTGCCATCTTTAACCGTCTGCGCCACATAAGATGTGATATTGTCCCTTACTGGTTTAGTAGCACCACCGTTTTCAACGACTTGCAGATAAGCTTCTTCAGCAGTTTGTGTGCGCACTGGAATCGAAGGAGTTGGTGCATTGATCACAGCCACATCCGATTTCCCAAATACACCTGTGAAATTTTCAGGGAGCGTATTTCCCTTACCATACCACTGTGCCCAATTGGTTTCCTCTGCCCAGGCATACATGGGATCCTCTTTTGAATCAGGCCCTTTTTTAAGTGTATTGCCAACATAGTTTAGGCGAAGATAATCGTTTGATGAACCATAGCCGGTGCCTACAAAATTGTAAACAACATTGTTCCTGAAATCGTAAGTTAGCATATCGATACGCGGATTTCGTACCCGACCATGAGCCAAAAGGTTGTGATGTGATGAAACCCAGCCCCATCCAACTCCAACTGAGATCATGGAATGATTTCCTTTTTCATGGGTCGAAGCTTTCGGTGCCCCGTAAATATACGACCACTGAATAGTAGTAGCCTCCCGCATATGTTGTCCATAGGTATTAAAAACCTGGTCGCAGGCATAAGCGATGTCGCAATGGTCAGCAATAATGTTCATTGCGTTTAAATCAAGTGCATGTGTTTGTTCACCAATTTCCCTCTTAAGGTCTCCTGGCCCTTTAATATCCCCAACACGAATACGGAGGTGCCTGAGGATCACATCGTGGGTAGAAACTTTAATTCCAAAATTCCGAATTTGAATACCTTCACCGGGAGCTGTTTGACCTGCTATCGTAATGTAAGGATTTTTAATCTCGAGAGGTTCTTTTAACCTGATGGTTCCTGAAACTGCAAATACAACATAACGTGGCCCCTCTGCTTCAACTGCTTCACGCAGTGTGCCGTGAATTAATTTTTCGGGTGGTAGAGCCGGAAAACCAGATAATATTGGGCGTCCTGTTCCTGGATGCGCATTCCCCAAATCATCAACATATGGAACCCATTTGCCTTCACCAAGCGTTGTGGCATATTCACTTGCCTGTCCTAATTTACCATCCTCCCGACCAGGACGACCATTTAACAAGTAATCATCCAATGAAGTTACCACGAATACCTTTCCTCCTCGTCCGCCTTTTGAATAGCGGCCAGCACCTTCAGCTTCAGGGAAGGCAAGTGTTTGGCTACCTGCAAATTGCTCAACCGGTCCCCAGGGCCTTAATTCAATTTCAACATATGGGGTACCATTGGTTGAACCGGTTAAATTGGTCACCGTCATTTGAACACCATTAGGCAGCAAATAACTTGAAACCAGATGAGAATCATGCGGCAATCGTCTTGCTCCGAAAGGTTCAAGTAGGTCGACAATTTCATCAATTTTTTGTAAAAATGGTGGTATTACTTCCGGATCCAGAAACGGAAACCGGGAAGTTAAATTTTTAGCTCTTGCGAGTGCCTCCACTCGTCCATGTTGCACATCAAACAGGAGTGGACGCCCCACGTGGAGCTTCATTACAGGGTATTCCCGATCAAAACAATAGTATTCTGACTCATAAGCAAGCTTATCGAATATTTTCTCACCGGGCCATCCATTTTCTTCCCGTCGATCTCTTAACAGCAAGGGGTATTTTTCATCACCTTGTGCTATTTCTGGCATCCGGTCGAATACCTGTTTTGCTAGCGCTTCAGGCTGAATTTCCCAGGGACTTTCTGTTGTTAAAAGTTTTCCCAGGAAAGGGAATTCCTGCAATAAAGTCTGCGACTCTGCAGTTCCTTTTAAAGGATTAGAAGCCTGTAGTACAGATTGTTGGAAAATTGAAGTTGAGAAAAAGAATGTCAATATCAGTATTAACAAGAGGGAACTTTTCATCAAAATATGATGAAGAAGAGTCAAACGGGGTGCTGCAATTTCTAATCTCATAATTTTTGTTTTATGTGTTTGTATTTTATTATTGAATATTGAAGACAATTCGTTGATATGTAACCAGTGACGGTATGCCATTGTCATTTACCTCAAGAATAATATGAATTTGTTTGCCTGGTTCATTTGGCACGGCAAAATTTGCA
This sequence comes from Prolixibacteraceae bacterium, assembly GCA_963678235.1. Lineage (GTDB taxonomy): Bacteria > Bacteroidota > Bacteroidia > Bacteroidales > Prolixibacteraceae > JABMQB01. Next base: position 1,098,649 of record OY782766.1, read on the forward strand.
CGATCGAGTGTATTACTATCGTTAATATTCACTTTGGTTTCAACAGTGCTGGCATCAGAATAAATCCACCATTTATAATTTAATCCGTCACCATCCGGATCTGAAGCCTTAGCCTTAAGCTTAACAGTTTCACCTTTTTTTACGTTCTGTATCAGGTCACCTTCAACTTGCACCATTGGCGAATGATTGGCTTCATTAAAGTCTTTCACACACCAATCCATTCGGGCGGCAAAGTCGTTCTGGAAATCGGGCCGCCAACGATAGACAGAAGCTCTACCACTCGGATGACCATCAACATCATCCGAAGCATCCTGCCAGTATTTTCCATTGTATTCATATCGACCTCCCCAGCCACCATATTCAGGATGATCGGGAATATTCAAACCATTGGGGTAAAAATAAAACCAGGCTGGTGTGTCACCTTCTTTTAAAGCGCCATGAGGGTTTTTGTTTGTATTGGTTTTCGGTGGGTAAAACTCACCAAGTGGACCATGATCTTTGCGAACAAATTCATTTATCCACTCAAGGCTTGTTAATGATTCATCTCCTCCATAAAACATACCCCGATAACAAGATTCCCATTTGTCTCCATTAGGATCGTGATCAAGGATAAAAAATAGGCTAGGAAAGTTCTTCCTGATCCATGGACCAGTATCATCCTGATCGCTAATTGCATGCACCCGAATTTTACGGACAAATTTATCAACTTCCTCAGGTGTCCTCTCTTCACGTACCCGCAGTAAAGCCTGAGCCAAATCAGCGGTACCGCCCCAAACGCAAATATCAACAGGTCGTGGATCATTGCGGTCTACCACTTCAATAATGAAGTCAGATCCCTCAGTGTCTTGTCCTGAACCTATCCATTGGAGTGGATCTCCCTTAGGTGCACTAAGGGTCATTTGTATATTTACCTTACCACGCTTAACAGTTTTATGCAGTTCTTTTGCCTTTGGGTATCCTGGTTCATGACGTTCGAGATTGGGTCGAACTTTTTCATAAAGATCAAGCGTTTGATGGAGAAGTTTCATTTGATTCTCTGAAGAAAGAACTCCGTGACGACCGTTATGAGTATCCTTCCACCATAACTCAGTGATGAATCCTTCAATTTGAAATTTATTGGCATAAACCAGCAACCGGACAAGCGATTGCTCATCGTCAGGATCGTCGCCAATATCAGTCAAAATTAGAAGTCGAGGTAAATCAGATTTTTTCTGTTCAGCTGATAAAGATTTACCAATAAACATGTTGGTTAAAAAGCACAACGCAATTAGAACCAGAAGTGATTTGATGTTAAGTAGTTTACTCATTTTATTACATTTTATAATTATTCTGCAATTTCGAGAAATGCTACGCATTGCCTGTTCGAAGGTGTTTCAAGAGTGATTAATCCTCGATATCCCCAATCGTTTTTGCTGCCTTCCCACTGTACTTCAACAATTTCGGGTTCCGACCATTTTAAACTATTAATATCAAGCCATTGAAGCCTTAGTTTATCGGCATAAACCCAAGGATCGAGATCTATTTTATAGCGTCCTTGCGGAAAATAAACAGCATACTGTTTCCCAATTTCGGCAATGGTATACGCTTCCATCATTGATGGAACAGAAACCCGTGGTGAAAGAAGATCATTATGAGGGGAACACTTATAAATGTCCAATTTCTCCAATACCATACTCATTGCCTTTAGGTTTATTTGAACGCGCTCATTCAACCCAGACCCCCAACGTTTTTGAGGAACTGAAGGACGGTGGAAACGCGCCGAGGCACAACCGCCAAAAATATTTCTCCACAGACGATCGACTGCTTCAGTTTCTGTACCTGCAGAGAAATTAGTAGAGCCATCGGTGGCACCATACATTTTAACATTGTTCATTGGTATTGGTCCATATGATGCGATTTTCTGACGTAAAAACATCAGGTAATCCCAATGTGCAGGACCTCTGGCGCCTTTTGAATCCTGGTTATTTTGTGAAATGTCTACATAATCGAAAATATCGCCTTTTGACATTACATGTCGAACAGCATTTACTGCGGAAAGTTGCATGTTGGTGACATACGCCTCTTTGCCCGCTTTTTTAGCTGATTCTTTTACATAAGCTGCCCAATAATTCTCCCAGGCTTCACTTTCGCTACTTTCGTTATTAATATTGTAGAGTACGTTATCAAACTTCAGCGTGACTGAAAGCAACTTATCGATATATCTGTTTTGGAAAGCCAATTCATCTTCAGCATCTCTATCAATAGTTGAATAAAACTCTTTCCTACCCTTCCAGGTGCCGGGCTCCATGTTTACATTGCGCTCCGGATTCCACGGATGGTTATTCCACCTACTTCCGCCACCAATATCAAAGTGATCCCAAAGGGTAAGCTGGACAATGATTCCGCGCTTGCTGGTTTCTTCCAGAAAAAAAGTGAGGCGGTCCCAGTATTCATCGTTCCATTGAGTAAGGTCATACTGACGGTCACCAATCGCTTTAAAAGCATACACATTTCCTTCATCTCTATCGGACATTGAATTACGGATATAGTTTCCTCCCACCGATGCTAAAAGATCGAGATGATCCGTCAAGGTTTTTCCTGTCCATTGATATGGGTTATCATCATCTGATCCACCAATAAGTACTATTGGGTTGCCCTTGTATTGCCAATACCAAGGGTTTTTATCATAAATTTTTATGCCCTGATAATCATCCTTCGCTTTGTTCTGAGCATTAATGGCAATAGATTGCAGACAAATAACTACAATCCAGAAGGCATATAATTGTATTTTTTTCATTGTTTATTTTTTTATAATCTTTGATTTACTACATTATTGTATATGGAATTAAAACGATATCGGATTCCAATATCTCCTGATAATTCAAACGAGATAGGCAGTTCAATACCCGATTCAAGCGAATAATTTTTGGTATTCGAAAGATATTGCCCTGCTTCTAACTTCACTTCTATTTCGCACCAAATTTCGATTTTTTCGAAATCGATTTTACTTCCATAATAGTTGTAATTTATGTTAGGTTAAATACTGTTCTAGACCAATTTATAGCCTCCTATTTATTATATTGTTATATACGGAACCAAACGTAAGTCTAAATCCCAGTTCGATATTAAATTCAAAATTCGTTGCTAATTTTTTTTGTTTTAAAAGTATCTCCTCCCTTGTTGTTTCTCCTGCTGGCAGGTATAGCTGATCGTGTATAAAATCGGTTTCTAATTGCGTAAAAATGGATAATCCCTTAGCTACATTAACAGAAATATCGGATTCCAGAGATAATCGATTCTTCGAAAAATCGTAAAAATAATGAGAGGCTTCCAGCGAAAGATCCACTTCACCCCACGGTTGGTTTAATGAAAATGTTAGTTCAAGAGACTCAGATGCCCTCCATTCTTTTAATCTGTCATATATTGTTAGTTCGTTGTATTTAAAATAATTAGCCTTAACATGATAAGCAATTGTAAACTCTTTCCTGTCTGATTCATCCCAAGGAAAAATATTATATTCTATGGCCGGTCCAAATGTTGAGGCAATATTCAGGTTAAGATAAGAAGATGCTGAAATTTCGCCGAATACGCCCGCAGACCATTTTGGAGTTAATGAAAACACCAATCTGGAATTTATTTCAGCTTCCTCTCTGGTACTCTCAATTTTTGCATCGTCATCGTTGTATATTTCTTTATTGAAATCATAAGATATTGAGGAGCGAAATTTTATTTTATCCGTTACACGGTCAGCCTTAAATGTATTTTCCAAAGAATACTCTTTTTGACTATCTTCGGCGTCTAATTCAGTTCCCATTGATAATCGAAAAACCCAATTATTCCAGGGATCTTCGACTTCTTTAATTTCAGTGATTTTATTAATATCGTGTTTTATACGTATGCCAGCCATTTCAGGGGTTCGTGACAAATATGGCAATAGCCCTATATCCACAATTTTTAGCAGTCTTTCCCATTTTAATATATCGGTTTCATCAGGGGGGGACACAGCCTTAAGTTTATATTGAAGATCTGAATATTCATTTGTGCCAATAAAATTCAAACCATATTCTGTACTATTACTTCCAGTCTTTTGTTTTGTTACAAAAATGTGTACGTCAGCTAATTTTGCATCTCTGACAAAATCAACAAAAGGTAAATTCTTTCGAAAAAAAGTTGAATTACAATCGTTACAATCCAGGTAAATTTTAATCTTCCCATTTTGTATCTCCGACATTGAATTCCCCTGAGAAAAACCAATGAAGGAAATGAGTAAAAATAGTATATTGAGCATTAAAATTCTTTTCATGATGATTTTATATTTCTGTTTATTTATTTGATATTACAAACAATTTTAATTCCCTCCTGCACAACTATTTTATGTAATATCTAAAATTTTATAATGCAAAGAAATAACACCAATCTGGAAACAAATTGGAAAGAATCTGGAAAGAATCTGGAATACTAAAAAAGAGCTATATTTTTTATAGCTCGGAGGATAACTAAACAACTATAGATTGAGAATCCATAGGTTTTAAGAATTTGAATGAAATTTGATAATTAAAATGATAATTGGCGGGAAGGCAGAAGTCAGAAGACGGAAAAAATCATAACGAACTCTGGATTTATCTTCGTGCTTGAGACTTCCATCATAAAAAGTTATTTATGAAACTAAAGTAACTGCAATGATCCCGATGGCATTCGGAGGTTTCAACCATTAACTAGAAATTGATCCAACTGAGAATCTATTATTGCAAATAGATATGTATAAAAAGTTGGATCAAACAAATGTTAAAGAGTGGGTTCCACGCCCCAAAATTTAGTCGAACTTAGTATGGGAAAATATTTAGGCAACCTTCTCTACCTATGACAAATTTAGCCTTTGACCACCTCATGTTTTTTAATGAAATCAGGGTCGAAAATAATTCCTAAACCTGGGTCGGTTGGAATAATAACCGTACCATCCGAGGGTAAAAGTGCTGAAGTTTTGCACTCAAATGACATATCGTCGTTAAAAGGTGATTTTAGTTCATGGAATGGCCCTGCATTAGGGATAGCTGATACAAAATGCAACATATACACGTAACCAATATTTGAAACATGTGGTATGTATACCTTCCCTAATGCTTCTGCCATTCGGGCTACTTTCATACATCGTATCATCCCGCCAAAATAAAACATGTCGGCCTGCGCAATTTGAAGAGCGTCGTTCGCTAATAGCCACCTAAAGTTATGAAGGCTCGATTCCTGTTCTCCGCCTGCAATAGGAATAGTAAGTCCATCTGCTACTTGTTTGGTTTCTTCATACCAATCAAATGGTACCGGCTCTTCGTAAAAAGCATAATTATTTTCCTCCAATATTTTCCCGATTCGGACAGCTTCTTTTGCGTCATATGAACCATTTGAATCAGCAAACAAATAATAATTCTCTCCAAATGTTTTTCGGATCAGGGCAATTAATTTTTCTGACCTGCCTTTCGGGTATTCCGGATGGCTCATGCGTCCACCAATTTTAACCTTGATGGCCTTCGCCTGGGATTTGTCCAATTGCTCTCGTAGATGGTCCAAAGTTACTTCAGCGCTTATGCCCCGTTCGCTATTAGCTTGATAAACATTTATTACAGGATTATGAATACGGTCACTTAATAACAAGCCCATGGGTTTTTGTGCAATTTGTCCCAACAAGTCGAGAATAGCAAACTCCAGGGTTGCAAGAGGAACCCAAAGTGCCACACCTTGTAATTTATAATTACCTTCATAAAGATAAACACCGTCTATTAACGATTCCAGGTCCCGTGCATCTTTTCCAATAAAAAATGGCTTTATTCTAACCAGAAATAAAGAGTAGGTTGATTTCATTTTGCTATTACCAAAAGAAAATCCTTCTGCGCCATCTTTTGACCGGACCCGGCAAATGTAATTATTTTTATAACGTAACAAATCAATCGATTCAATAATCACCGGATCAGAAAAAAGGTGTTTTTGAAAGATCGGTCGTTTAAGTGCTTTGTCAATTTTTTCGTACTGAACATTTGGAGTATTCTCACTTTTGCTACTGCATGCTGAAAGTGGTAATGTAGCAGCTACGCCGCCAGCAAGAGCAGTGGATAAAAATTTTCTGCGATTTGTTGCCATTATTATTTGTTGTTTATAATTGTATTCCCGCAATATTTAACCGGATCATTCTGAAAAAGATTCAATAATTTTAAGCTCTCCTTCTTTGTTTTTTATTGCACTTCTTTTTAAAGTACTCCTAAGGTTTGTTTGTATTTGCTTCAATTATATAAATCGTTAGTCTATCTTTGGGTTGAGAGATAAATAGCTGATAATTAATTCTCTAGCTTCTTGGTTAGCTCAATGTATTCACAAAGAACGGTCACATTATGGTTAAAAACCTCACTGCTTAATCGATCCATGACCAAATATTGACCATTCCAGCGCACCCCTTTGGGCATTCTCTTTTTAAAACGATCATTTTTTGTGATCCAGGCACCGGATGCTTCTTGCGCTTCCAGTATCTTTTCCACATCAACTGAAAGTTCTTCTAAACGTTTAGCTATTTGTTCTTTGGTGAGTATATGATGTTCTTCCTTCCACAAACTTTTGTATCCTAACTTTATTGCCTTGTCATATCGGGCACTGCTTGCTTCAAGTTGTGGTGTCAAATTTGTTTCATATGCATATCCTGTGCGGCGTTCAGGATGTAAATCTTCCAATCTGTCAACGCGAATTCTTGGGCGATCATAATAGAGCGCTTTGTTTGTTCCAAGCTCCACAAAACGAGCCCATTTCCCATTTTTCAAACGAATTTTGCGGAGCCATCTTAAAGCATCAGGGATTGGTTCGAGTAAAGTTTCTTCACCTAACACAAGATATAAATCAATCAAAGTATTAATATTCTTTACGGTTACGGCAGGGCAAACCGATGGTGGTTCAAAAGTTCTTGCCCAGGCAGGTTGGAGAAACTCGTTGTATTGCTGTGCCCAACCCGGTTGTGGAGGTGGTAATTGTGAAATCATCATAAAACGAGCTGCCTTACGAAGGCTTTTTTCAATAGCTTCATCATTATTGTAATACTGGTATGCCTCTAACATAACACGTATACAATCGTTAATTCCACCATCATTAAATGTTGCATAATCGTGGTAATTTCCTTGCTTTGGATATTTATGTGGCCAAGCACCGTTACTCAACTGAGTGGTCATCATCATGTCCACAGCTCTTTTTGTTGATTCCGAAAGAAGACTATCGTCAATCTCCTGATCCAGAGCCATTAAAAAGCTAACTGCAGACTGGGTTTGGTTATCGTCAAAACTAACTTCATCGTCACTTAAGTTTGCAAAGTTGATCGTATGTCCCCATCCTCCGTATTGATTTTGCCCACGAATCAAAGCATACGCAGCTTCTTTGGCAAAATTCAGGGCTTTTTCATCGCCTGAAACCTGATATGCTCGTAAAAATGATTGTCCAACAGCAGGTGTTCCCGGAGGTTGAACTTCAATGGTATGCTCGTCTTTTGGACCTTCTCCCCATCGTAATGATAAATCTGGTGTAACATTGTAAACGTAGCCACCATGCGCATTTATGGTATAAAAAAATGCGACTCCTTTTTTCAATGAAGCTTCAGCTTCTTTTTTTAAATCAGCTCCATTGGCACAAAATGCGAAAAGCATAAGTGCAATAATCATTCTTGATTTTACATTCATATCGTCCTGTTTTTGTTACACAATTATGAAATATGTATCTCTATTATTAACAATTACCTTTCATTATTTTAGAATACTGTTAATGTATTTTTCCAACATGGTGTATCCGTTTTTCCCTATTAAGTTTCTATCTTCTGCATTTTTAGGATTGAGTCCATTTTTCTCTTCCCAAACGTCTGGCATGCCATCATGATCACTATCCGATTGAATATTGTATGTTTTGTATTCCGGATAAGCATTTTCACCAAAGGTCAAGACAGGGTTGTCTATTATTCCTTTTGCTACACCATAAAAAGGATTGACGGAAAGCGTTTCCCCACCTTTATGGAGATACTCTTTTGTTGTTCCCTTTCCTGATGCAGCACCTGTATATACTTCAAATAAGATACGTTTATCTACTTTATCTCTTGGATGAGCTCCTGCTCCGACTAAAACACTATGATAGGCATCAATTGCCGGTTCTATGGAAATTTTATGCGGAACAACAAATGGTTCCCTGGAAATTAAAGCAGATCGTGAAATGCCTTTTGCTTCATACTGTTTGGCATCTAAACCGAGTGAATTATCTTCGTTCAAAGCATTGTTAGCTGCTCCTTCCATAATATTACCATTCATGTACCACTGAGCTATTAACGAATCGCCCTGAATGGAATGATACGATGATTGAGCAAAAAAAGAAGGCAAATTACCTGGTCGGGCTGGACCTGGTTTATAATAATTATTGATCATATTACATTTATAGCTTCCGTTTGGAATCTCAATGTAGGCGCCATAAGCTGAATTTTCTTTTCCCCAATTGTAATTAACATTGTTTATATACTCATAAACAACCTTTTTATCGTGGTGCTTGCTCCCGTTAAATCTTGGAGTACGGCTATAATTATGTGCAAGTAGATTATGATGGTAGGTCGCATTTTGTCCTCCCCACTGGCATCCGTAACTTCGTGCTCCTTTGGCATGACCCGATGCATATAGCCCTTCATGCACAATGCACCATTGCACAGTAGTTGAGTCATTGTCATACATTGTCATGTTTTCTTCGCCCGACCAACCGAACGTGCAATGATCAATTATCACATTCTTTGCATTCTCGATACCGATGGAGCCACCTTTAACAAAGCTGCCATCTTTATTCAACCCGATTCTAAACCTTAGATGACGAAGGATTAGATTCTTACTTCCTCCGAGATTTACTTTATTTCCACGAATACAAATGCCATCGCCTGGAGCTGTTTGACCTGCAATAGTTACACCATTTGTAAACTTTCCTCTTAAATCTGAAACAAGGTTAATTATTCCTGATACCTTGAAAATAATTGTTGTTGGTTCGTTTGAACATTGTTTGAATGCCCACCGTAAACTACCAACGATTTCTCCATCCTCGTCATCAAGTAGATTTGTAACTTCAACTACCTGTCCACCTCTCCCGCCTTTTGAGTATGCACCAAATCCCTCTGCACCTGGAAATGCAAGTTGTTGTGACCATGAACAAGTTAATGATGTAATAAACATTACTGCTATTAATAGTATTTTCTTCATCTTAAAATTTTCTTATATCCTCTCAAACACCATTAATGGTACATAAAGGTTTTAACGTGGATTTATCTTCTTCGTTTTATTAATTCTATTTGCAACTGACTACTAAACGTCTGTAACGTGTCAGTTGAGGCTCACCATTGTCCTTAAGAACCAGCAAAATGTGTAGACTTGTTCCAGATGCATCTTTTGGGACAAGCAAACTTGTTTTGATATTGGTACTGTTTTCGATAACAACATCACCTGTATATGTACCAGCTTCTGGAAAAAATCTCCATTCGTAAGAAAGATTATCACCCAAATCTATATCGGAACTCCCTTCAGCATTTAGTGTGATTTCTTCACCTGGTTTAGCTGTTATTTGGATAGGACGCAAGGAATTATCGCCGTTTAACACGGGTTGTGGTGGGTGGTTAGCCTCACTAAATTCTTTTACACACCAATCCATGCGTGCTTGATAGTCGTTTTGAAATTCGGGAGCCCATCGGCTGATGGTGGCTCCTAATGTTTCCTTCTTTAGATTGTATTCCAAATCAATCCAATGTTTTTTGGAGCCTGGTGCAAGTTGCAAACGACCACCCCATCCACCCCAATCAGGATGCTCCATCGAACTTAATCCATTAGGAATTAGTCCCAGAAATGTCTCTGAGTCGGCTCCACCAAGCATCCCTTTGCGAACGGGACATAAGGAGCCCAATTTACCATGATCGAAACGAACATGCGAATTTAGCCATTCTTCATCGTGAATTTTTGGATCGGCAGAATACAATATTCCTCCAGTAGATACCAAATAATACAGATCAGGGAAATTTTCCAGAATCCAAAGGCCACTGGCATCTTGATGCCCCCATGCATAAACGCGCAATTTGGCAATAAACTGTTTAAGTTCTTCTTCGCTACGATCATTCCTGACTTTCCAAAGTGCTTGAGCCAATTCGATGGATCCTCCCCAAATTGGAACCCAAACTGGTCGGGGATCGTCTTTGTCAACAACATCGATAATGTGCAATGAAGCTTCCGTATCTTTTCCTTCCCCTAGAATATCTTCAAGCGGAAGATGCATACTTTCTTCACTGCCAATTCCTGTTCTGATGTTAAAAGGTCCGTCCCTATAGGTTTTGGTACCCTTTTTAATCACACGTGCAAGTTCACCTGGAGTTGGCCAACCTTCGCTGTGCTTCATCAAATTTCCCCTTACCTTGGAATAGGCACTAATCCACTTGAACAAATATTTTGGTTGTGGTTCTCCGTCGAGTGGGCGTCGTTCATTTTTTGGAAAAATTCTTATGGAAGTAGCAAGTAATCCTTCAATATCATACTGATCAGCATACAATAAAAATCGCGTAAATGACTGTTCGTCATCCAGATCACCACCTATATCTGTCAATAAAAGTATTCGATGCTTTTCGCTTGTTGGTAAAGATTTCAACTTACGCTCAGAACTTTGGTTTGCCAATTGCCCTAAACATATATTGCCAAATAAGCTAATGAATAAAAAAGACAGTATCCCGAATTTAAATCTGTTTCCTAATCTCATTTTCATTACGTTTTTTATTTAATAATTCATTTTATTTTTCCGAGCAAGTACCTTATTTCATTAAAGGATCCTTGTTGTTTTTAAGATCTTTCCAATCAACCTTTTTATTTGGATCAATGCCATTAATATATTTCTCAATGTTTGTATATCCATCGCCATTGCAATCGAGGTTGGCATCGTTAGGGTTGTTAGAATCCAATCCTAGTTTGGCATATTTTTTCTCCCATTCATCGGGCATTCCATCTTTGTCTGAATCGACATAAGGTGAACCTTCGTACACCGGATAACCACCAACTTGTCTGATATCGGTTATAATTCCATTTTTATACGAATCCTCAGGTAGTCTGCGGTGTTCGAACTTTGGAACATCCGAATTATCTACATTTTCAACATATTCCGGCACTCCTGTTTTTACCGTTCTACTAATACGTTGGTCAACAGCGTCTCGTTTAGGCAGAACTGCACCCGCGTTGTTCACGACAAAATCAAATGCTTGCTCTGCAGAAATAATTGTTGTGTAAGCCATTGATGAAGGTTTACTGGCTTTGATGTATTTTGTATACTCTCCAGCATATTCCATATCTTCAATCTGTACACCACCATTCCAGTTATTTTCGCTAACTTTTTCATTGCCTTCAACAACGTTACCATTAACATATACTTTACCATAAATTTTTTTACCAAATTGAGTATATCTTGATTCAGGTTTAAGGATACGATGGCTAATGGCTTTGTCTTTAGGGGTTACCGGACCTGGTTTAAAATAGTTATTAATTAGATTGTATTGGGCAGTATGATCTCCCCCATCTACAGTACGATGTACCCAGTTAAATAACACATTATTGATAAAATTAAAGGTTCCATTCCAACCAATGGAAGGATTTCTTCCGGCGTTATTAGCCCATAAATTACGAATGAAAGTACAGTTTTCGCCACCAAGGGTACTTCCAAAAGAATGATTCCATGTATCTAGTGCTTCAGAGAAAATTGAATTTTGAATGGTAATGTTTACGGTACCAAACTTCTCAGGACTTTTTCTAGGATCTTTATGGTACATGTGGCGATAGATTGACATGTTTTCATCGAGTCCCCAACTTGCTGAAATATGATCAAGCATGATGTTTCCAATAGGATTTCCACCAATTGCATCATCGCGACGCCCAACCCATGTTTCGCCTCTGCGAAAGCGCATGTGTCTAATAATCACATCATGTGTGTTTATCCAAACAGTTTCACCTGCAATACAAACACCATTTCCAGGAGCAGTTTGTCCTGCAATAGTAAGGTATGGTGCACGAATAATCAAAGGCGATTTTAACCTTATTATACCAGCTACATTAAATACAATCACCCTAGCTCCGCCTGTTTCACATGCTTCTCTTAAGGTTCCCGGACCACTATCCTCTAAACTAGTAACGGTAATAACCTTACCACCACGACCTCCAATGGTGTACATCCCGCCACCTTCAGCTCCCGGGAATGCAGGAATTTCAGCTTGTGGTAAATCTTGTGGTCGCGATGCCCATGGAATATAAGGTTTTCCTTCCAGAGTTTCTTTTTCAATTGCAACCAGTGCTTTTTCCCATGCTTCGTCTGATTGGCGTTTTGACTCATCCATCAATTCTTTGGATGCTTTACCAACATCTTCTGGAATTTTGGGATATTGTGCAAAAGTGGTTACTGCCAAAAAAAGAATAAAAATTGTTACTAAATATGCTTGCTTTTTCATTGAATATCTATTTTATACTGTTTAAATACTTTTCCAACATTGTGTACCCATCCTCTCCGTCAGTATTTCTATCGTCTGGATTATTTGGGTTCAGACCTTTTGCTTTCTCCCATATATCCGGCATTCCGTCAAGGTCAGTATCTTTTGGAGCAGGAAGTGATTTCAACTTCGGCCAACCGCCAACATCTTCCTGGCTTTTAATAATCTTTCCGGTTTTGTTCTTAATGTTGTTTACTATTCGCTGGTCAACCATATCTCTTTTAGGCAGATTAGCTCCACCTGTATTAATCACACGTTGAAAAGCGTTTAAGGCATCATCTTTCTTCACTAAACCTGTTTCGAAAGGTTTGTTCTGTTTATACGCCTGAATTTGATCTTTTGACCAGCTTTTGCGAAATTCCACAAGGTCCCATTGATTATCCGGCATCTTTTCATCGTAATAATTCCCAGCGAAATATGCTTTATTATATGGCGATCCGGTAGAATAAGCAATTCCATTAGCCTCTGAATCCACACCGGAAATAAGATAGTTACCAATATAATTCAATTGGGTAACACTTTTAGAATCGTTATTATAACCAGCATGACCACCACCCCAGTTATAAATTACATTGTAACTAAAATCAAGTAGCAAACCTTCAGGATCTTTATCGTGTGGATTAACATCGTAGTTTCCCGGACGTGGGTTGCGCCCCTTATTATTAGCATAGAGGTTATGCAAATAACTATATTTTGCACCACCAGTTCCACGTATTAACGATCCAAAACCATGGTTGTCTACATTCAGGCCTTCGGTGATAAAACACCACTGTACAGTTAACCTGGTTAATGTTGGGTATTTGGTTGAGGCAGAAATTATTTCATCCAGAGTCCAGCTGGCAGAACAATGATCCACAATAATATCTTTACCCTCCTTTAAATCAATGGCATCTTTTCCTTGGTTTGTACCACCTTCTCCAAATTTTCCATCACCTAAACGTACTCGGAGATAACGAAGAATTACATCGTGTGTTCGAACCTGAACTGTTTCACCCTTTATGCAAATACCATCGCCAGGAGCAGTTTGCCCTGCTATGGTCAAAAATGGGTTTTTGATTTCTAAACTGGACTTGAGTTGAATTGTTCCTGAAATTCCAAATACAACGGTTCGTGGACCTTCTTGTTCAACAGCCCAGCGCAAGCTGCCTTCGCCGCTGTCGTTAAGATTGGTAACATATATTACTTCTCCTCCACGTCCACCTTTGGAATAGGCTCCAAATCCCTCAGCCTCAGGAAACGCAAGCTGTTGAGCATTTACTTCAGAAAAGAAAAGTGTATATACAAATACGATTAACAAATATTTTTTCATGGATATATTTTTAATTGCTTGTGCAATAATAATTATTGATTAATTTTTGTATTCAATTATATTATTTATTTTCAAGTTAATGGTTAAAACCTCCGAATTGCATTCGGAGCAGGCTCTGCTCCCGATTCAATCGGGATTATTGCAGCTACTTTAGTTTCTATAAACTTTTGTTTTTGACCGAAGACCGAAGTTTTTTGATAATCTTTTTCTTCCATCTTCGGACTTCTGTCTTCCGTCCAATATATAATCATCGAATTTATTCGAATCTTAAACCTATGTATTTCCAATACATAGTGGTTTATTTTGCCTGTGCAACATAGTTTGCAAGCGTTCGCATGTGCTTACGAAATCGAGATGTTGAAATGCCCGGAATTTTATCGCAAGCATGATCATCATCAATCTCAGGATTCTGGTTGTCCCATTTTACTCCCGGAGGTGAAGGTTTCGTGATATCCATCCCATAGACAGACAGTTCTTCGATCCAGGCTCCGCGCTCATCAAGACTATTAATAAGCGATTCAACCTCTTCGGGGGTGACCTTTCCGGGAGTGTATCGCATCGACTGTCGTTCCTTCGCATAGACCGCCCTAGCTTCCTCAGGGGAAAGCGCAACGAGTCGATTATACTCTTTTTTCAAGTCTGGAAGGTTTATTGTGCGGATTCTACCGGTCGTTCCATAAGACCATTCCCAAATACCGTATCCCTCCTCGTTGACACGATTGGAGCGCGTTCTCAGAATTGGGCGATTGGTTCCATACTCGTAGCGATCGACGACAGATATTTTGCCATCAGGACGGATTGCAACGGCTGATTTTTCAAGCCATTCCAAAGCTGCAGGTATTGGTTTTAGGTAGCGCCGGTCGCCTGTGACTAACCATGCGTCCTGAAGGGCGCGAATTGTTTGTACAGTGTAGCGGGGCATATAGCCGGGAGCTTCGTGCGTGCGCCCCCAAGCAGGTTTAAGGTCCATTCCATACTGATCTGCCCATGCTGCCTGACCTTCGGGTCCTTGCGCGGCAACGAGGAAGTCCATCCCGCGGCGAGCTGCCTCCATGTTTCGTTCATCACCTAGAAGCTCGTAGGCTTCTACCAATATCTTGATAACATTGGGTATCACACCATCGTTGTTGGTATAGAAAGACGTGTAGTCAGGTATTCCGTCATGAACGAATTCGTATTGAAGAGGATATCGCTGCGGCCATCCTCCGTTCGGATACTGGGCTGTACGAATAAAATTCAGTGCACGGTCGAGTGGTTCCTTGTAGGCTGGATCTAGTGTCGCTATATATAGACGCATCAGAAAACGAGTCGCTCCCGTGCTAACATCATCGTCGAATGTGCAGTTGCCATAGTAATGCCGATACTCCTCCATGCCCCATTTGAAGTTGGTAAAGACGTCGCGGTACCATTGTTCTAATCCAGGCTTGTCAAAGTCGATGAAGTAGTGCCAGCCTCCGAGCGGATGCTGACCATAAACAAGAGCATTGGCCGCCTTCTTCGCACACTCAAGGAAGTAGGGGTCGTTGGTCGCCTCCCAGCAGTCCAGGAAGGCATTGCCCATATCGAGAGTCCCGCCTTGGACCCAAACCTGAGTTTTACGTGCGGGTGCCTCGCCCCACTGACGCGACAAGTCGGTCGTGTAGGTCCAGACATATCCTCCGTTGCACGAAACCTCCTCTACCATAAATTTTGCCGCATGGTGCATGGCATCTAGAGCCTCCTTGCGGTTGGGTCCTGCCGCAGTAACAATGTGGAATTGTGATACCATCAATACTGCTGCCAGCATCCATTTAGCGAATTTACTCAGATTCTTTTTATTCATACTATTTAAATAATAGATTAGTTTTTATTATGATCCTCTTGTGTTATCCTAAACTATTCAAATACTTCTCCAACATTGTGTATCCATCTTCTCCAACTTTATTTCTATCTTCTGCGTTGTTCGGATTAAGGTTATTTTTCTTTTCCCATTCATCGGGCATACCATCATGGTCGGTATCTATTGGAGCAGGAAGCGATTTTAACTCTGGCCAGCCACCAACATCTTTCTGCGAATCAATTATTCCAGTAATTTTTGATGGATCTGCAACTTTTTTCATGGTTTTGTATATTCCTTCAAAGTTTGCTTTGCCTGTTCGTGCTTCTTCAATAATGCGTGCATCAACTGCATCCCTCTTAGGTAGAGATGCCCCTACATGATCAAGCACTGATTTATATGCTTGTTCTGCTGTTTGCTGATTAATTGGCATAGCATCCCAGGCCTGATCGAGTTTAATAAAATTATTGCCACGAACACCACTCCAATTATTGTTTGTTACAGTAGGGCTTCCCTCAATCACATTGTCAGCAACAAACCAGCTACCCATGTCGTTATCACCGCGTTTTGAAGGATCCGCTAATTCAGCTTTTTTCGAAGGATCTGTTGCAGGTCCAGGCTTATAGTAGTTAGCTACCATGTTGATGGTAGAAAAAGTAAATTTGTCACTTCCCTTTTGTTTTGCTTCTCCACCATAACAACTACGATATCCCCAATTGTAAAGTACATTATTTCGGTAATCTGTATTTCCGCAACCTGAGGCAAATCGAGGATTACGGCTAGAGTGATTTGCAATCAGGTTATGATGGTAGGAACTGTAATTTGATCCCCAAATTCCACCAAAACCATGGTTGCTTTTAATATGGTTCGAATTAAACATGCTTTCAGCACTAATACACCATTGTACTGTAATGTTTTCGCAATGGTATATAGATATGCATTCATCAACACTCCAACTGGCTGACACATGGTCTAAAATGAGGTTTTTAACATATCTACTTGAAATTGCATCTGAGTCTTGTCCAGACTCGTCTCCAAACCTTACTCTGATGTAGCGAATGATTACCTCATCGGCGCCAATTGTTAAAGGATACCTTTTGATGCAAATACCATCGCCCGGAGCTGTTTGCCCGGCAATCGTTATATATGGATTTTTAATACTTAGGTTGCTCTTTAGGTCTATCGTTCCGGAAACCCGAAATACAACAGTCCTTGGTCCTTCAGCCTCAACAGCTGCGCGGAGGCTACCTTTGCCTGAATCATTAAGGTTAGTAACTTCGTAAACAACTCCGCCACGTCCACCAACGGTATATTTTCCATAACCTTCGGCTGTCGGAAATGCTAATTGTTGTGCCCTTGAACTAGAAAAAAACAATGTAGCTACTAGTACAGCTAAAAAATATTTTTTCATTTCTATTTATTTCAATGGTTTTGTAAAACTAATTTATATAGATATTGAACTTTATTTTATACTATTTAGGTATTTCTCTAACATTGTATAGCCATCCGAATCCACCTTATTTCTATCCTCCGCATTATTTGGATTAAGTCCATTTCCTTTTTCCCAAGCATCTGGCATGCCATCATGATCGGTATCCGTTGGTGCGGGTAAGCTTTTTAATTCCGGCCAGCCTCCTACATCAGTTTGTGAGTCGAGGATTCCCGTTTTTTTGGATGGATCTGCCACTTCAACCCGTTTTTTATAACTCTCTCCTTCATATGTTGCAGTTCCTTCAGTAGTTTCTTCGATGATTCTTGTATCGATTGGATCTCGTTTTGGTAGTGAACTACCTGCGTGTTGCAATACCAATTTGTATGCTTCTTCTGCTGAGTGCTGTTTAATTGCCATAGCCTCCCAAGGCTTAGTAAGCTTTATTTTTTCGTGTGCAATTTTAGTTTGTACGCCACCGTCCCAGTTATCTTTCGAAACTTTTGAATTTCCTTCCATAATATTCTCTGAGATGTACCATTTCCCAAAATCATCGGTTTCATTTCTAAAACCCGGGTTGGCAATACGATAGGAGACTTCTCCAGGTTTTGTTGCCGGACCTGGTTTGTAATAATTAGCAACTATATTGAATGTTGAGAAATTAAATTGTGGTTTGCCACTTTGCTTTGCTTCACCACCGTATAGGTTTTGGTAACCCCAATTATAAATGACATTGTTTCTGTAATCCATATAACCGGATCCTGATGCCATACGGGGGTTCCTGCTTGAATGGTGGGCAAGTAAATTATGATGATAAGAACTATAGTTTGACCCCCAAATACCTCCATATCCATGTGCGCCTTTTACATGATTTGATCCAGCTAAACTTTCAGAAACAATACACCATTGCACAGTAATATTGTTACATTGGTAAATAGACATGCACTCATCAATGCTCCAGCTCGCTGAGACATGGTCTATTATGGCATTCTTAAAATACCTCCCTGAAACTGCATCATAGTCTTCTCCTGATACATCGCCCGGTCTTACGCTAATATATCTGACAATAACCTCATCTGCACCAATACCAAGCGGATGGTTCTTAAGGCAAATACCATCTCCTGGAGCTGTTTGTCCTGCGATGGTTATGTACGGATTTTTGATATTTATAGGACTTTTAAGCTCAATATTTCCTGACACCCTGAAAATCACCGTTCTTGGTCCCGATGCGTCTACTGCTGCGCGCAGGCTACCTTCACCAGAATCATTGAGATTTGTAACTTCATAAACGACACCGCCACGTCCACCAACGGTATATTTTCCATAACCTTCGGCTGTCGGAAATGCTAATTGTTGTGCCCATGAAGTAGATAAAAATAATATACCTATTACTACAGCTAAACAATATTTTTTCATTTCTTTTTATTTTAATGGTTTTGTAAATCTTATCTATGAAATATGTTGAGCTTTATTTTATACTATTTAGATATTTCTCCAACATAGTATAGCCATCCGAAGAAACGATATTTCTATCTTTCGGATCTTTCTTATTTAATGCATTCTTGTCTTCCCAGTCATCGGGCATCCCATCATGATCTGAATCAATGGGAGCTGGAGTGCTTTTTAATTCTGGCCAACCACCAACATCTTTGTGAGAATCAATTATTCCACATATTTTGGATTTATCTGCAACCTCATGTTCCAATTTATAGGTTGGTCCTTCATAAGTCGCATAACCGTTTCGCACCTCGTCAATAATACGAACATCAACAGCATCTCTTTTAGGAAAGCTAGCTCCCGCATGTTCAAGAACAGATTGATAAGCTTCATCTGCAGTTTGTTGATTAATAGCCATTGCAGGCCAAGGGTTATCCAATTTTAAACCTGGGATCGCCTTTAAGTTATTAGGGTTACGTTCTTGTACTCCTTTAATAGCTGTTAACGAAGGCACAACCCCTTTCCAATTGTCTTTTGTTACTTCCTCGCTACCAATCATTACATTATCAGCAATATACCATTTACCGTAATCGCTATCACCGTTTCGTGACCAAGGTGCTGCTAGCTGACGGGTAACTTTCCCCGGTTGAGTTGCAGGACCCGGTTTATAATAATTAGCGACCATATTGATATTGGAAAAGTAAAACTTTTCGGGATTTGATAATTGGGAAGTTTCTGCTCCGTAGGTAGATGCGTAACCCCAATTATAAACCACGTTGTTGCGGTAGTCAACATTACCGCATCCTGAAGCAAAACGCGGATTACGATTGGAATGATTCGCAATTAAATTGTGGTGGAAAGTGCTGAAGTTAGATCCCCAGATCCCTCCATAGCCATGATTACCTTTCCAATGATTGGATTCATACAAGCTTTCCGATACTACACACCATTGAACCGTTGCATTCGTACCATGGTAAATGGTTAAAGTTTCATCGATACTCCAACTTGCAGAGACATGATCTAAAATAAGATTGTTGGTATATCTGCTGGTTATAGCATCGGTGTAATCTTTGGATTCATCACCAAGACGCACTCGAATATATCGAATGATAACTTCATCTGCATCAATCAAAAGTGGACGCGCTCTCAGCGTAATTCCATCTCCGGGTGCAGTTTGCCCTGCAATGGTAATATATGGATTTTTTATACGAAGATCACTTTCAAGTATTATTGTTCCTGAAATTCTGAAAACCACGGTTCTTGGACCTTCGGCTTCAATAGCTGCACGCAGGCTACCTTCGCCCGAATCGTTCAGGTTGGTGACTTCGAACACCTCTCCTCCTCTTCCACCAACGGTATATTTCCCATATCCCTCGGCCGTTGGAAATGCCAATTGCTGAGCTTTTGAAGGAGAGAAAATTAAAAATAGAATTGCGATTATGACTAAATTCTTCATTGTATTGAATTTATTTATTATTGATTTTTATTACTCTGTTAATTTATTCTTTGCTAACCATTCGGGATATTTCGATAGCACTTTTTCCGGGGAGTTTGTATACCAACCATATCCATTTCTGCGGTTATAACTAATTTCTGCAAACGCTTTTCTTTTAATACCATCCCGGCTACAGAAAAAAGGTTTGCTTGTTTCTAAATCGTAAAAACGCCCCCATAATGTTGGGGCGTTTTTATCTTGAACAACTTTTCTATCCTTTTCTCCCTCTTTATTTATTATCCTTTCTAATCGTATGCCTTCAATTTTGTTATTTTCAAACCAATTAACAGCCCCCTTGACAGATGCAATTATTTCTTTTGAAGGATTATCTATATCCATAAGTAATAAAACGATTCCAACAGATTCGGAACCACTAAATGAAGGTAGCTCGTAGCTACGCGCTTTAGCAGGAGCAAGTGTAACTGAATCATGTTGAGCGCACCATACAGAAGGTTTACCTTTATAGGTGATTTGTGTGTCAAGAATACACTGTATGCCATTATCAAAGGCTGATTTAGCTTTAGCTATTGTAGTACTATTTATTTGAAGTGATTTATATGCAATATCTTCGGAATATATCTCTTTCAGAAACTCCATGATATTAACCATCGCATCATCGTTGTAAGTAATATGCCCGGAATAGTTTACACGTCCTTTTCGTACGGGATAAAATTGGGGCCATCCACCGTTTTCATATTGTGAAATAAAAATATAATTCAATCCCTTTTCAAATGCCTGTTTATAGCGTTCGTCTTTGATTTTGGAATACATTCTTGCAAGAAACCTTAATTCTGTTATTGTTGCACTATTATCAAATGTTGCTCCAATTTCGGACTTGTCATTTATATAATGTTCGCGTTGTTTTTTGGTAAATTTTTTATGGTAATCTTTGTTTTTCTCCCATCCCCCAATCTCTTTTTGCGCAAGTAATACATTTTCTGCAACCAACATTGCTTCCTTCGATCCATACCATTCGGCAGGCATTTTGGTTGCCACATCTCTCCATCTTTTACTCTGGATATCAGATAATTTGTCCTGTGCAAAACCAAAGATTGATATAAAGGTTATTGCTAGTATTGTAATACATTTAATAATTTTCATAATTCTTATTTTTTACCCCTTATTTTGTTTCCAGGATTTTGCCATCAGGGCTGAAGGTCACGTAGATATTTTGTTTTGATTTTCTCATTTTTATTATATACCTGATAGCTCCTTCTTCTTCTAGCATATCAGCATCCCTTAAATCATAATCGCGATACGTATTGTTTATGATTTGTATAATATTATATGGAATTTCGCTGTCTCGTAAATCTTGTTCGTGTTTTAAAACGGTTGTTTTATCGTCGATCGAAAAAATATGATCCATATCGTTTATTTCACCTCTGATAATATATACTATTTTCCTTCCTTCTTCAATGTATTTAGAATGATCGATATCCAGGATGCCGTAAGTTGTGTTTATCTTATTTATAAGAGTTAATGGAATCTCACTGTCTTTTAACTCTTTCCTGTATTTCAGTAATTTCCCCTTATCATCAATCCAGAAATCATGGTCTTTCCCATCAATTTCGAAATTAATTTCATAACTAACATGGCTTCCTTCTTTTATAAGGTCTGCATCGTCCAGATCAAAATACTGCACCTTAGATTTTATCGTTTTCAGTACACTTTCAGGCACTTCACTTCCCCATAAATCCTGATGAAACCATAATACATTCCCTCGATTGTCCAAATCTAATTCGTTATACTTATCATTTATTTTAAATTTGGCGCGATATTTTCCTTCCACAAGTTTCCAGCTTGCATTTTCAGCGTTCGGGTATTTCAATTGAAAGGAATTTAATACTACAGCAGGTAGATTGTTTTGATTGATACTTTGTGCGTATGTATGCCCTAGAAAAAGTATACATACTATAATTCCAATAGTTCGTTTCATTGTTATTTGTTTAATATACAACAAAGAAACACTACGAATATGGAATCAATTGGGAAACATTCTGGAAAGAATCTGGAATCGAGTATAAACTGTAAATAAATGACAACAATAAGCAGAATTATACGCTGCTGTTAATTTTAAAGATATGCCGATTATTAAACTTGTATTCAATTTTTAAATTTGAAACCATGGATACGGCTTTAACAATGGACAGCCCCAGGCCAGTAGAACTCTTATTATCAGTATTCTTACTGAAACGCTGAAACAATCTATCGGGAGGAATCGGCTCATTTGTTCCTGAATTTTCTATTGTAAAACCAAAAGCATTCATTTTTATTTGAATCTCACCGTTTCGATGGTTGTGAATTATTGCATTTTTGACTAAATTCATTACCATTATTTCTGACAGATCCTTATTCATCTTATAAATGAATTTACTTTTTTTACGATAATCCAACTTTATTTCCCAAAAATCGATTAAATCAGAAAGGATGTTGATCGTATTGCTGAAAATAATATCGAAATCAATATTATCTTCCGCCGGAAACTGTTTATTTTGGATTTTAGACAAAAGCAGCAATGATTTATTTAAACCAGAAAGACGTTTAAACGATTCAATAATTTCTCCAATATTTTGAAGTTGATTTTCGGAAAGTCCGTCATTTTCGGCAAGCAATTCAAGTTTATGCAATCCAATGGTTAATGGAGTTTGCATTTCGTGCGAAACATTTTCGATAAACTGCTTTTGGCTTTCGAAAATTTCAATATTTGTATCAATTAAATTTTTAACCGATTCATCCAACATTACGAATTCCCTAATATTTGTCGATTCCATCTGCCTTTTTTGGTATCGTTTGTCCAACCTGAAATCGTTCAGGTAATCAAGTACCTGATAAAAAGGTTTCCATGTTTTTTTTAGCGCTAATGTGTTCACCATGATTGTGCTGATCAGTAAAAACAAAAACATCCAAAAAAGAGAAACAATAAACTTATTTATCAGTTTTGACCTGTTTAGTTCTTGCGACAAAACCTTCATTTCGTAATAATTGCCATTGCTGGTAACAAAGGCAGTAGTGAGCAGCCTGGCTTTGTAATTTTTTTGCCTTAAGTGCGAATACAATATGGTATCTTTGTAGGTGTCAACAACTTTTAATGCATATTCTTCATCAACCTGCCTAACAAGATATTTCTTCTCTCCAAATTCAGCGTTTTGTTTAATTAACGAATCATTTTTCAGATTATCGATTATTACAATTTTATAGTCCGATAACCCTTCATCCAATGAAACTTTTACCTGGTTTAAAAGTTGGGAAAAGAATAAAATCGCCCAAATACCAATTGTTACAAATAAGATTGTTGCAAGAAAAGAGAGTGTATGGTTGACCAGCCTCATCTTTCCGTTAATTTATAGCCTATTCCATAGACGGTAGCTATCTCAACTTGCGCTTCGAACTGGCGTAATTTCCTTCGGAGGTTTTTTACTTGTGAATAGATAAAATCAAAATCATCAGACTGGTCAATATAATCGCCCCAAATGTTTTCTGCAATTGCCGATTTGCTGACTATTCGATTTTTATTTGTAATTAGAAACACCAGAATATCGAATTCTTTTCGGTTTAATTCGAGAGTTCTGAGATCTACCCAGGCAATACGTTCTTCAAAACTAATTTTTACATTCTGAATTTCAAGAAAATCGTTTCCATCTGATTTTTTGCGCCTTAAAACAGACTTTATACGAGCATTTAGCTCAGCCATGTGAAAAGGTTTGGTAAGATAATCATCCGCTCCAAGCTCCAGTCCCTTAACTTTATCATCTATAGAATCTTTCGCCGAAATAATTATCACCCCATTGGTTTTATTTAATTCTCCAAGTTTTTCCAACAGAACTAATCCGTTTCCATCGGGAAGCATTATATCGAGTAGGATGCAATCGTAATCGTAGGCAACAATTCTGTCAATTGCAGTCCTAAAATCTACTGCCTCTTCAACAAGGAAATTTTCACTTTCCAAGAAATTCCTAACCAATACCCTTATCTCTGGTTCATCTTCTATTAAAAGTATCTTCATTGCGAAAGCTTTACAAATCAAACGACAATTTGCCCCTTAAAGCTTTTCTATCTTGTCCTTTGGGATTGCCTTATCAATTTCAATATTATCTGATTCTCCTATTAGTTGAATCCACTTGTCGTTATGCTTTGTTTTAACATTGGTTAAGCTTGAATTAACAACATTGGTATAAACAAAAGGAACTTTGTCTTCCGGCGAATTTAGTATTTCAATAGTAGAAATGGTAATGCTATCGGCATACGAAATTGATGCAGAACTGCCTATTTCATTGGATATGCCAATACTATCCATCTTAATATTTACAGCATCGGAGATATCCATTCCAAGCTTACCACTGAGGCGAATATTTTTCAATGAAACATCTCGCACAGGCATTTCAGGAATACCAATAATTTGAATTACATTACGTTTTGAGTACTCACACGAAATGTTTTTGTAATTTATATTTTCGATTATCGGTGTACCACCGTCAACTTTCTGGGCCGGTAGCCTGTCGCCTCCTGTGTACATCATATTTATCCGTATGGCCTCACGTTCAATGGTATCGGCTGAAATATCTTCGAACCAACAGTTTTTGACATACCCTCCCCTACCACGTGCAGTTTTAATCCGAATCACACGGTCGGTGCCGTTAAACTGGCAGTCATGGGCATAAACATTTTCAACACCACCCGACATTTCGCTTCCAACAACTATTCCTCCATGCCCTTGCAAGCCCTTATTATTTCTGATTAATATATTTTTACACGGGACTGCAATTCGGCGTCCATCTTTATTCCTACCCGATTTTATTGTGATACAATCGTCTCCTGTATCCAGGGTATTATCTTCGATTAGTACATTTTTACATGAGTTGGGATTAATGCCATCGCCATTTGGGGTATCGCCATACTCACCATTGGTTAAAACATAAATACCTTTAACAATCAAATTTTCGCAAAAACTAGGGTTGATTGTCCAAAAAGCCCCATAGCGGAATGTAACATCCTCTAATAAAATATTTTTACAATACAATGGGCCAAAAAACACTGGTGGAAGGTAATTTGTATGAGTATTGTCAAATATTCTTTCATTAACCGGAACTTCATTTTCATTCATTTCAATTAAACGCCTGTTCCCAAACGCATTGCTCTTACGTTGTTCCCACCAAGGTTTGCCTTGTCCGTTTAATACTCCATTCCCGGTGATGGCAATATTTTCTTGTTCGAATGCATAAATAAAAGGAGAATATGAGTAAACTTCCGAACCTTCCCAATTCGTTAATACAGCGGGCAGGTAATCATCAAAATCCTGACTAAAAAGCAGTTCTGCACCCTCTTCAAGATGAAGGTTTATATTGTTTTTCAGGACAATTGGACCAGTTAACCATTTGCCGGATGGAACAATAACTTTGCCTCCACCCTCTTCTGAAAGTTGACTTATCGCCAGATTAATTGCTTCGGTATTTTTAACCTCCCCCCCACTTTGGGCTCCAAAATCAGTAATTAAAACAGACTTGTCAGGGAATTCGGGCCGTACAAAATGAAACTCTCCAAAAGGGGTAATAAACGGTTCAATTTTCTCCTGCTTCCGTTCATTTACTTGAGTGCATGAAATAGAGAAAAAGACAATAAGTAAGATTTGCCACCTGATATTCTTCATGTTTTTATACTTGTTTGTTTTTTAAGTTCCAAAATTTATTTTTCAAATCGGAAGGTTATTGAGGCGATCAATTTTAACAGATCCAGTATCCAATGATACATTAATTGAGAACCACTTCCCGCTCATAGGAGTGCTTCATTTAAAACTCTTCTATCTATATGTAATTATTGGGGAATACGCATTGCTTTACAACAATACTCTTCCCCAATAATAACTAAACTTTCAAAACGTTTCTAAACTATTAATAACCGGGATTCTGATCTGCTTCTGTAAGACCATTATTCAATGTTATCGCATCTTGAGGAATAGGACGATAATTCCATTTATCTTTCCATACAATATTATTTCTATCGAAATCGGCATTGTATTTTTCAAGCATATGTTTTAACATCTTAGTCCTTCTAAGTGCAGGCCATCTTCCATTGTACTCACCTAAGAATTCCTTTCCAGATTCGATAAACAAAGCTTCTAAAGCTTCTGTTTTACCACTAACACCATCTAATGCATTGGTAAGGTCTTCGCCCGCCGGATCAATCTTATTTCCTGGACGATTGAGAACTTGTTGAACAAGATCCCTTGCTTCACTGTTTTGACCAAGCGCAATGCATGCTTCTGCTTTAAGGAAATAGGTTTCTGCTAATCGCGCAAGTACAACATCCCTTACACTTGCAACGTAATCTTTCGTACAATTTTCGCCATTTTCCGGGCAATCGAACTTTATAAAAATAGGTGCTGTTTCTCTTTCCCATTGCGCATGGGTGTACCTCTCATAATTATTTTTCCAGATTGGAGAAACTTCAAAGGTCTCATCACTTTCGAGCGTATATCCCATTGCTATCAATTCAGCTTTGTAATTAGCAATGTCTTCATCGGTTAACTCGGTTTTATTTGGATCGGTTATTATTGGATTATAATACCTTACCGGGCCCGGGTTATCGGTGTACATGCTAAAATATGGGTGAAAAGTAATTGTGCTAATGCATGTAAAATAACGCGCATCGTTTAACTGGAAGTCCTGATGTATAAAAGAAGCAATATTCATACTTCCATTTCTGCGTTTTTGGCCATTATTATCACTTCCACCATAGGATTGGTAGTGGGCTGATTGTTGGTTACCACCATTGGTTTGATTTAAAATGGAGCTTAAATCATATTGAACGGCAAATATAAATTCGGAATTATTTTCGCCGGCTTCATCCCATAGTCCTTTATAGGGCAAATTAATACTTCCTAAACTTGAAATTACAGCATCAGCATAGCTTTTTGCCTTATTAAAGTCGGCATCGGAACCGAGGTCCCATCCTCTGGTAAGGTAAACCTTTGCCAAATAATGATTAACTACATTTTTGTTAACCCTTCCAGGATCAGAACTTGCAGGCACAGCAGCTAATGCAGCCTCCATTTCGCTTATTACAAACTCGTAACTGTCGGCTAAGCTTGATCTTGGAATATCCAAGCGTGGAGAGTTGGTATATTCATCATTAATAACAATACCACCAAGTTGCTCCATCAGAATAAAGTGATAATAAGCCCTTAAGAATTTTAATTCGCCCAGCTTTGCAGCCCTTCCTTCGAGGGATTCAGGAAGATCGTTATAAAAGATCCCCGCGTTTGTAGTCTGAATAGCCTTGTATATAGTTGCATACCAAGTGTTTAAATAAGGTTCAGTAGGAAATAAGCTTTCATACCTCGACCATTCTTTTCTATCGCCACCATCATAGTGTTCCATGTAAAGATCTGTTCCAATTAAATCTTGTACAGGAGTACGTCCCCAAAGGTCTCTTAAATGAGCATAAGAGGCTGTTAACAGTGTTTCATATCCTACACTAGTCGAATAAAATTCTTCGTTGTCGATCCCTCCTTTATTGTCCTCAACAAGAAAGTCAGAACAACTACTGGCAAATCCCAGTAGGAGGCTAAAGCATAATATATATTTTAATTTTTTCATTTCGATTAATTTAAAATTAGAATTTTACGTTTACACCAAATTGCCATGTCACAACTGCCGGACCATTACCATTCTCCAAAGTAGTTCCTGCATATTCAGGATCATAACCTTCGTAATCTGAAAATACAAAAGGATTAAGAATATTTGCGTAAACGCGTAAATTATCAACTCCAATTTTCGGAATACCATTTTTTATGGTATAACCCAACACGATGTTTTTTACCTTAACAAAAGACTGATCAGTAATCAAATGTTGCTTTCCCAGATACTGGGCTTGACCATTATTTTTGTAGAGAGGAAAATCTCCTAAATGTTCTTCGGTGTTTGTTTTTAAGCCTACATCGGCTACAGAGCCGTCAGAATTAAATTTAAAGTTTTCCCAGTCAATAACGGGTGCATTTGCAGGTATGTAATAATCATACCCTCCTTTAGGAGATAATTTCACAACACTTCGGCTTGAGAGATGTCGGTATTCTTCCATAAATTCGTCATAAGCAACAACACCTTGCCTTGAGATTATATTGAAAGAGAAGTCCCAATTTTTGTATTTCATGCTTGAATACAAACTCCCGGTCCATGAAGGATTCGAAGAACCTAAAATAACTTTATCTGCTGATGTTATACTTCCATCGCCATTGGTGTCAATAGTTTTTGCAGAACCCGGTCTAAATGTAAAGTTATTGAACGCGCTAGCACCTGATTGGTATTCAGCCATGCTCCATATACCTTCCCATTGATAATCGTATTCTACATTAATTGGCTCACCAATAAAACGTTTTTCACCAATTACATCTTCCTTTCTTCCATACAATGATTCAATGGCATTTTTGTTTTTTGTGAAAGTAAATGTTGTATTCCAAACGAAATCTTTGGTTTGAACATTCACAGTGTTAAGAACCACTTCAACCCCTTTATTGCTAACAGAGCCGATGTTGTCATCCATACTTGCCACACCACTCTCAACAGCCAATCGTCTGCTCATTAACAAACCATCGGATAATTTGTCGTATATATCAAGCGATCCACTGATTCTGTTATTAAACAGGCCAAAGTCAATCGCGAAGTTAAGCTCACGGGTTTTCTCCCAGGTAAGGTTTTCATTAACCGGAGAACCAGGTCCAAATCCTGATACTGTTGAACCACCATAATTATATAAAATGGTATTGCCAACATTAGGTCCTGCTTTAGTGGCATAAGGTCCTACTCCGTTATTATTTCCTGAATTACCGTAGCTAAAACGTAGTTTTAAATTTGAAAGCCAGTCATTTTGCATGAACCCTTCTTCCGAGATCCTCCATGCTGCTGCAAATGAAGGGAACAATGCCCATTTGTCAGCTAATTTAGAACTACCGTCGTAACGTAACGATGCTGTTAACAAATATTTGCCCATATAATCGTAATTCAAACGTCCCATGTAAGATACAAGAGATGCTTCTGAATAAGATGAGCTACTTCCACTTGCATCAAACTCACCACTGAATAGATTATACCATTCAGATGAATAAGGCATTTTTCTTGCCCTGACATTTAATCTTTCATTACGTGTTTTATAGGTACTGAAAATTCCGGTTGCACTTAGGTTGTGATTGTCTGCAATTGTGGTTTTATAGTTGATCACATTATCCCATGTAAAATCAAATACTTCCGTATTTGATGAACGCGCAACACGATCATTGTAGGTTTCGCCCAACCATGTATCTTCCATTATATCCTGATATTCTCCATATCTTTGGCGATAAAACCTTGTAGAAAGTGTTGAACGGATTGTTAAACCATCCATTGGAGTTAATTCCATAAAACCGGATGTTAATACATCAAACCTTCTGGTTTCTTCTTTACCTGAGGCAAGCTCTGCCAAAGGACTTTTTGTTCCTGTAATACCACTTGATGATAGCAGGGCAGGATCAGCTCCTGGCCGAACGATGATACTTCCATCAGGCCAGTAGGCATTCCAGAAAGGTGCCATTTTGTTTACTTCTTCGTAACCATCACTTTGACCGTTGTCAATTAAAGTTTGTGATAAGTTTGCTGTAGCTCCCATTTGGAAATATTCAGAGGACTTATGGTTTACACTGACCTTCATATTAAAACGGTCCATGTATTGTCCTTTGAAGTTTGCTTTCTCGTTTTGGTACCCCAATCCTACATTATACGAAAGTTTGTTTGATGTACCAGACATATTAACGTAGTGGTTTTGCTGATGTCCACTTTCTGTCATTATATCCATCCAATCGGTATAATCTTCATTATAAAGGTGCCCAATAATAACTGGCGATGCCCTTCCTAGTGGACTAGTCTCGTTTTGTGTCCAGAAATCCAAAGATTCGTTCCATTCCCTGTAACACATGTACCTGTATTCTGCAAATTCCCTTCCTGACATAAATTGGGGCATGCGGGCAAGTTGCTTAACTCCATAATACGCATCGTATGTAATTTTCATTTCACTACCATCAACATTCTCTGCGTTTCTGGTTTCGATAATTACAACACCGTTAGATCCTCGTGATCCGTAAATAGCAGTTGAAGAAGCATCTTTTAAGATGTCAATTTTTTGTATGTCCGAAGGGTTTAAGAAATCTATATCACCAGTAACGATACCGTCAACCACGTATAACGGAGAACCTGATTCTAATGAATTCTGTCCCCTGATTTGGATATCAATACCACCTCCGGGTTTTGCGGATGTTGTTGTAATATCAACCCCGGCAACTTTTCCCTGCATTGCTTCGAGTACAGAAGTAGTTCCTTTTTCTACAAGTTCATCAGACGACACAGATCCAACAGCTCCCGTAATGTCGGACCTTTTTACGCTACCGTATCCGATTGCAACTACTTCGTCGATACTAATTGCATCTGCTTGCATAGTTATGTTAATAATTGCCTGTCCGGCAACGGGTATTTCCTGGGTTTTCATTCCAATAAATGAAAAAACCAGGCTTGCATCAGATATTACATTGGAGATTCTGTAATTACCATCAACATCTGTAATTGTGCCATTGGTGGTACCTTTTACAACAACTGTAACCCCGGGCAACGGGACACCTTTTTCATCTGTAACGTTACCAGAAACAGAAATGCTTTGTTGAGCCGTTGAGTTTTTCATCAAGACTATACTGGTACCTAACTTTTTATACGTGATGTCCGTGTTTGCAAAAACATCAGAAACAACATCATCAACCGAAAGATCAGAAGCTTTAACATTCACCTTTCTTTCCAAATCAACTTCGTCATTATTATAAACAAATAGGTAGTCAGTTTGATTTTCAATTGCTTGAAGTACCTCTTGTACACTTGCATTTCTTAACGAAAAATTCACTTTTGACACTTGTGAATTTACATTGCCAGCAAATATAGAGGTAGTAAAAATAAAAAGTAACAATAATGTCGTTCTCATTTTTCTTAAAGTTTGTTTCATAGGGTCATAGTACCCTTCTGATAAATAATTTTTCATAAATTTGTTTTTTTAGTTTACACTTGAGTTTTTAAGTGAACAGATCATTTGATCATTAATTGGGAGGTGTTGCCGCACCTTCCAATTTTTTTTCATAGTCATACCATAAGCAAATTAAGTTTTAGAGTTTAATAATTATTCTATTGTTATTATATTTAGTTTCTCGTTTATTCGATATTGAAATCCATTCTTTAATTGCAATACCTTCAAAACATGATCGATACCATCTTTCATACGGAATTTGCCTGTGAAAGTTGATTTTTGCAACCGTAAATTTTTCATTTCGATTTTTACATCAAAATAAAGTTCCAGTTCTTCACATAATTCACCAAAGGTTAAATCATTAATACTTATTATTCCTTCCCTCCACAGAAAATGTTCAACATTTTGAATTGGGGAAATAATCATTGTATTGTTTTCAAGATGAGCCTCTTCATTGGGCTTAAGCTCAAATCCCGATGAGCCGTTCTTGTTCATAATTTCAACTGAACCATCCAGTAGCGAGGTTTTAAATATTTCTTTCTCAGGGTAATTCACAAGATTAAATTTGGTACCCAGAACCTTGACATTGTATTTTCCACCTTCGATTATAAGCGGTTTAGATTTGTCATGTTTTACTTCAAAGAAACCTTCACCATTAAGACTTACCAGACGTTTCTTTCCTGAGAAGTGGGATGGGAATTCTAGGGTGGTGTTTGCATTTAGCCATACTTTTGTACCATCTTCTAATGTGATCTCAGCGCGCTGCCCGGCAGGTACATGCAAAGTTTGCATATTCACTCCATTAATTCTTGAAGATATTTCAGTTGCCAGGTTTTGAAAAATGAAAAATGCAAAAATAAATACAGCCGCAATTTTTATTGCTTCCTTATATAAATTATTCCCGAACCATGATTTGATTGTATTCTTTTTTGCCTTTAAAGGATCAAGCGCTTCTGGGACTTTAATCCTCCAATTTGAAATGTCGTTCAACTTTCTCTGCCTGAGGTATTCCCGCATGTTTTCAGGATCAGAATCAATCCAATTGATTATTTCTATCTTCTCTTTGTCTGTACATTTCCCATTTATGTACTTCGTTAGAAGTTTGTTCATTAGTATATTTATTAAGTTTCGGGTTATGCTTTATACTGCCCATCGTTATTATTACGATTTATAATAGAAATTCCCTAGTTTAAATTCGAAATTTTTATGATAAAAAAATAAAAAAAAGACAAACAACAGGTAAGTAATCGATAAGGGCTAACTTTAATTCTTTCATTGCCTGCATAATATGGTACTCTACCCCCTTTATGGATATGCTATATAATTTCGCAATTTCTTTTTGAGAATTGTTTCCAAAACGGCTTAACAAAAATATTTCTTTGGTTTTTTGGGGAAGATATCCCAGGGTTTTATCCACTATTTCCTGAATTTCATTTGAGAAAATTTCTTTTGGGTCACTAGTTTCTAAAGAAGTAATTCTTAATTGTAATTCTCTTTCAAGATAGTTAGCCATTTTCCCGTGAGTACTTTTTTTAACCTCCACGTGTTTTAAATAATCAAGTGATCTATTTTTCAAAATAGTAAACAAGTAAGGCTCTATGGGGTTTATTTCTTCATGGTTCAGGTGTTCCCATAATTTTATTAATGAATCCGAAACGATATCTTCAGCTGCCATCGTATCGTGTACATAAGATTGTACAAATAAAAATGATTTTCTATAATAATTGGAGTAAATAGTGTTAAAACTATTATTTGATTGGGTATTATTCGGTTTTATTCGTTTTACCATCAAAAAATGCGAATCGATAAATAATTCTTATTAATAAATGTATTTATGCCGTTTGATTTAAATTTTAATTCTATACAACATAACAAATATTAACAATCTCTATAGTTTATACACTAATATATAAAAATTATATCAGCAATTTTCTATAAAACGTGGCTAAAATAGCAAACTATATTTTAACAAAAAAGGTTTCGATAAATATTTTTTACTTTCGTTTAGTTTAATTATTGAAGTTAATCGAAGAATTACACAAGCAACTACAATAACTAAATAACAATGGATTGGAAATCCATATGTTTTAAGAAGTCGAATGAAATTCGATAAATAAAGATAATTCTTAAAATTGACTATTCCCGTTGCAGAGCCAAGGTGTATTACGCCAACTTTATTTCAACCTAAAAGCTGAAAATTGAATTTTCTTTATCCACCCCTCTGTCATCCGGCAACTGCCGGATGACATCTCCCTTGAATTTCAGGGGAGAATATATGGAACCACGAAGCAAAGCCTCCGGGAATATTTTGATTAAAA
The DNA here is from genome assembly GCA_963678235.1 of Prolixibacteraceae bacterium. GTDB lineage: Bacteria > Bacteroidota > Bacteroidia > Bacteroidales > Prolixibacteraceae > JABMQB01. The sequence continues at coordinate 1,131,998 of OY782766.1, forward strand.
TGATAATTGGCGGGAAGGCAGAAAATAAAAAAGATACCACTTATCAAATCATGTTTTATCCTCAACCATAAGCTGTAATAATTGTTATACTTCAATAATTAATGGAGCAAATTGGTAAATACCATTAGTTTTATGCTCCTTTTCTTAACAGATAATTATGAAAGCAACTAGCAAAAATAAAATACACAAGCTAATAGCCACCTTGCTTATGATTTCTGTAGGATTGTTTATCGTAAACAATGTGGTTTTTCTGCATACGCATAAATTGGCAAACGGCCGCTTTATTGTTCATGCGCACCCATACAATAAAAGCCAGGATTCAGCCCCTTTTAAAAAGCATAACCATACATCACAGGAGCTTTTTCATATAGCACATTTACAACTTCTTTTTCTTATAGGTATTTTAACTGTATCCTGCATAATACTTGCCTTTCAGATAACCACGAAAATTTATCAACCCTCGAATTATAAATTCAAACTAAATTTTGGAATAAAAGGCCGGGAACCACCCTTGAGTCAAGTTTAAATTCCCCAAAATCGATTTCAACATAAAATTAAGTACCACAAACAGATTTTATCAGGACATAATTATCTGGTAATGAGATATTAGCAATTATTATATAACACACATAGAGAATTAAAATCAATGATTATCATGAAAAAAATACTACTTATACCCATCTATATATTTGCTGGCATTTTGTTGGTAAATGCACAAAAAAAGACAACAGATGCCAACGTTTTTGGGGATGTCAGGTCCGAAAAAAACGGCGTACATATTCCATTTGCTTCCGTTCATATTGAAGGCACAACCACAGGAACAACAACTGACCACACGGGTCATTATATGCTAATTAACCTACCTGAAGGAGTACATATTGTCGTAGCAAAATCCATGGGGTATTATGATCACAGGGACACCATAAAGTCGGTAAAAGGACAAACCCTGGAGCTAAATTTTATATTAAAGGAAAAAAATATGTCGGTTGATGAAGTTGTGGTTACTGGAACCAAAACCTTTAAACGACAGACAGATTCACCGGTTATTGTCAACGTAATGGACAGCAAATCGCTTACGATGGTGCAAGCTTGTGACATTTCTGAAGGATTGCGTTTTCAGCCCGGGCTGCGCGTTGAAAAAGATTGCCAGACCTGCAATTACACGCAATTAAGGATGAATGGGCTTGGAGGTGGATATTCGCAGATATTGATTAATGGCCGCCCGATTTTTAGCCCTTTAATGGGATTGTATGGCATGGAACAGATTCCCGCAAATATGATTAGCCGCATTGAGGTTGTCCGTGGTGGTGGCTCGGCTTTGTATGGCTCAAGTGCCATTGGCGGTACGGTGAATATCATCACCAAAATACCACAGGAATATAGTTATAATTTTAGCATGACAGGTCAAAGCATTAATGGTAAAGCGAATGATGCTTTAATCAATGGTAACGTTAGCATGTTAACAAATAAACGCAATGCCGGGGCATCATTTTTTGTAAGCCGGCGATTAAAACAAGCATACGACCATAATGGGGATAATTTTTCGGAAATGCCGGAATTAAAGGAAAACTCGTTCGGTGCCAATCTTTTTTATCACCCTACCCCGGACCAGAAACTGGAAATCAATTTTACAAGCTTGAATGAATATCGCTATGGTGGTGAAATGATCGATGGAGCAGCATATCTTGCCAAACAGTCAGAAGAACGAAACCACAATGTTTTAATGGGGGGATTGGATTATCAAATTAACTTTAATGAGGGCAATAGTTCATTTATAGCTTATCTGGCCGGGCAATATACCGACCGTGACCATTATACCGGAATTTATCCTGATAACCTGGAAGAAATTGAAACACATATAATAAATCCTCCTTACGGGACTTCTGATAATACCACATGGCAGGCAGGGGTACAGGTAAACCACAGATTAAAAGATTTTTTGGGTGGCACAAATGTTTTAACCTTTGGGACTGAACTTGTTGTTGATGATGTTTTTGATGAGATACCCGCCTATAATTATGTGACCGACCAGGAAACTAATAATATTGGGGTATTTGCACAAAGCGACTGGCAGCTTCTTCCGCAAACAAACCTGCTAACAGGATTACGTATCGATAAACATAACTTAGTGGATCAGCCAATTTTCAGTCCAAGGGTTTCCTTGCTTCAAAAGGTTAAAGATTACACACAGCTTCGTTTAACATGGGGAACAGGGTTTCGCGCGCCACAAGCTTTTGATGCCGACATGCACATAGCATTTGCAGGTGGAGGTGTGTCACGCATTGAGCTTGCCGATAATTTGAAACAAGAACGCTCGTACAGCTTTAGTGGTTCGATAAATTACGATAAGCCTACGGAATACTTTATTTTTGGTTTTACCCTTGAAGGTTTTTATACCAAACTGAACGATGCTTTTTATCTGCAACCCATTGGAACAGATGAATTTGGTGAACGTTTCGAAAAACGAAATGGAGCTGGAGCAGTTGTACAGGGAGGTACACTGGAACTGCGCGGAAATTACAATAGGAAACTACAATTAGAAGCCGGATTTACATTGCAATCCAGCAAGTATGACGAACCAGTTGAAAACATTGATGGTTTGGGGGCAAAACGCGAGTTTTTGAGAACGCCCAATGAGTATGGTTATCTTACATTGCTAATTACCCCCAACGAACGGATTAATGCTTCCATAAGCAGTGTTTATACAGGTTCGATGCTTATTGCCCATTTTGCAGGTGCACCGGAACAAATAACAGATGAATATGTTACATCTCCTTCTTTTACCGAATTAAGTTGTAAAGTTGGCTATACTTTTCCTTTGGAATTGGTTGATACGGGAATTGAAATATTCGGAGGGGTGAAAAACATCACCAATGCATTCCAAAAGGATTTTGATACCGGGAAGAACAGGGACAGCAATTACATTTACGGACCAGATGCTCCCCGTACTATTTATTTTGGCATAAAATTGAAATCGTTATAAAGTCCGAAGACACATTTTGCTTCCGGCAGCTGCTTTCAAACAAACAGATTCCTTTGCTAATACGTCAGCCGCAAGCGAATATGCACGTGTTTATTAATTAAATATTGCACGTATTGAATTTATTTTTTAACTTTACATGTATAAATAATTTAAAAAAAAGAAGTGCCATGAATACAAAACTCACATTAACAATTGAAGAAGAAATAATTCATAAGGCAAAAAAATATGCGAAAAAAAATGGAAGAAGTTTGTCTGCCATTATTGAAAATTATTTAAAAGTTATTACAAAAGAAGAAACTAATGATAAAAATGAAATAACTCCGTTGGTAAAATCATTGAGAGGCTCTTTTAAAGCTCCCCAGAATTATGACTATAAAAAAGAATTATCAGAAGGCCTATCTGAAAAATATTTATAAAAATGGAGAATATTCTTATTGACACAGATGTTATTTTGGACTTTTTCTTTGACAGAAAACCTTTCTCGGATAGCGCTTCCATAATTTTATCCTATTGTGAATCAAATAAAATAAAAGGTTTTATTACTCCTGTTATTTGTAGCAATGTTTATTATTTACTTAGAAGAACATCAAAACATGAGAAAGTAATTGAAAAATTAAATCAACTCTTAACTCTCGTAGATGTCCTTCAAATGGACAAAAAAATAGTATTAGAAGCGTTAAATTCTAAATTCAAAGATTTTGAGGATGCATTACAAATTTTTTCAGCAGCTAAAAATGGAAATATAAATGCAATTATTACTCGAAATGTTAAAGATTTTACAAATAGTGAAATTGGAGTTTTAACTCCTGATAATTTTTTAAAAACAATTAACTCCAGCCGTTAACAAAATGAAAATTTCATAACTTTCACCTACCTTCATGACGTTTGAGTTGCGTTTTTAACAGGCAATTATTCAGATATTTATGCATTATTGTCTCACTAAAATGGAGTAAAGTGGCATAGTGAACCCATCGAAATTCGAGTTATAAACATATCCTTGGTTAATTTTATTCTCTCCAATCGATTTCTTGCCTAACAATGATTAAAATTTGCATGAAACCGAATTTATTAACATTGAAAAATCCTTCTGTTTTAGGGTTTTTCTGGATGTTTTATGCCTGCTTGTTTATAATTCAATTCTACCTTTCTGGCGCTAATTTTTTAAACTTGTATAACGATTAGGGTTTATTGTCAGGATTGTTCTCCTGATGGTACGAAGAGGGAATCCGGTGATCCACAAGTTAAAGGAAAACCCGGAGCTGTTCCCGCAGCTGTAAGTCTAACAAAGAGTTTTTGAAAATCTTTCGCCACTGCCACGATTTGTATCGGGGTGGGAAGGCATCAAAAACCGGACGAGCCAGAAGACCTGCCATAATCAATTTTAATTAGGCTTTCGGGATTTATAGCCTGGTTCGCGGTTGAATTGATTGGTATCTTTTCTTTTTCGGATTTTCTTTCTGCGCACCTTTTTACTCCCGAAAATTTGTTAAACATAAAAAGGAGTAATTAACCCAGTTATGGTATAAATCCATTGTTGATTGGATAAGATAACTATTTGTGAATTAGTACAAAATCATAAATCAAATAAAACAATTCGTATGAGTGGCGCTGAAATAATTATTGTTAAAAGAGATGGGAAGAAAGCAAGTTTTTCGATTGAAAAAATTAAAAATGCAATTCGAAAAGCATTCCTTTCGGTTGGGAGTTTTGCAGGTGAAGAAGACCTGACGAATATTTTGCACCGGTTAACTATCCGGAACGAAATGAACGTGGAAGACATCCAAAACCAGGTAGAACGTTCGTTAATGGCCGAAAACTATTTTGCTGTTGCAAAATCGTACATGTTATACCGTCAAAAACATTCTGAAGACAGGGAAACCCGTGACCGCATAAGATTCCTGATCGATTATTGTGCCGCAGGGAATGCTGCAACGGGAAGTAAGTTTGATGCCAATGCAAATGTCGATAAGAAAAACATTGCCACCCTTATTGGCGAACTTCCGAAAGGTAATTTTATACGATTAAACCGCCGTTTACTAACCGACAGGTTGTCCGACATGTTTGGGAAAGAGCTATCGGACAAATACCTAAGCTATTTAAACCACCACTTTATTTATAAAAACGATGAAACCAGCCTTGCCCCCTATTGCGCAAGTATTACCATGTATCCCTGGTTATTGGAGGGGACTTCGAAAATTGGTGGAAACTCAACTGCACCAACCAACTTAAAATCGTTTTGCGGCGGGTTCATCAATATGGTTTTTATTGTGTCGAGTATGTTGAGCGGGGCTTGCGCCACACCCGAATTTTTAATGTACATGAACTACTTCATTGCCAAAGAATACGGAAATGACTATTACAAACGGAGTAAGGAAACGGCAGATTTATCAAAAAGGAAGCGTTCGATTGACAAGGTGATTACCGACTGTTTCGAGCAAATTGTGTATTCATTAAACCAACCAACCGGGGCGCGCAATTTTCAGGCAGTTTTTTGGAATATTGCATACTACGACAAGTATTATTTTGAAAGCTTATTTGGCGAGTTTGTATTTCCAGACGGAAGCAAGCCTGAATGGGATTCGTTAAACTGGCTGCAAAAACGCTTCATGGCCTGGTTCAATTGTGAACGGACCAAAACAATGCTGACTTTCCCGGTTGAAACAATAGCTTTGTTGGCCGATAATGGAGATATTAAAGATGGGGAATATGGCGATTTTACGGCAAAAATGTATTCCGAAGGACATTCGTTTTTTACATACCTAAGCGACAATGCCGATAGTTTAAGCTCGTGTTGCCGTTTGCGCAACGAAATTCAGGATAACGGCTTTAGTTATACACTTGGGGCTGGCGGTGTTTCTACAGGCTCTAAAAGTGTATTAACCATCAACCTGAACCGTTGTGTTCAGCATGCGCACAAAGAAAAAATAGCTTATATGGACTTTCTGGAAGATGTGGTTGATTTGGTTCACAAAGCACAACTGGGCTACAACGAAAATTTAAAAGAGCTGCAGGAAAAAGGAATGCTTCCCCTGTTCGATGCTGGGTATATAAACATGAGCCGCCAGTACCTTACCATAGGTGTAAATGGCCTGGTTGAAGCTGCAGAGTTTTTGGGAATTGAAATTAGTGATAATCCTGATTATGCTGCATTTACAAGCGAAGTACTTGGGTTAATTGAAAACTACAATAAAAAATACCGTTCGAGGGATGTTATGTTCAATTGTGAGATGATCCCTGCTGAAAATGTGGGTGTGAAACATGCCAAATGGGACAAAGAGGATGGTTACTTTGTTCCGCGGGAATGCTACAACAGCTATTTTTATTCTGTGGAAGACGAATCATTAAATGTGATTGATAAGTTCCGGATTCACGGAAAAAAATACATCGAGCACTTAACGGGGGGCTCAGCGTTGCACATGAATTTAGAAGAGCATTTAAGCGAGGCTCAATATCGTCAACTCCTTCGGGTTGCAGCAACGGAAGGCTGTAACTACTTCACATTTAATATCCCCAATACAATTTGCAACGAATGTGGGCACATCGACAAGCGCTATTTGAAAGAATGCCCGAAATGCAAAAGTGAAAATATTGATTTCTTAACCCGGATAATTGGGTATATGAAACGGGTAAGCAGTTTTTCCGATGCACGACAAAAAGAAGCAGCAAAACGATATTACGACAAAAACAATAGGCAAGGAAAAGTAAAAATTAAGGTACAGGAATATGCTTAAATATTACAATTACGATATTGTTTTTCAGGAGATTCCCAACGAAGTCACATTGGCTGTAAATATTACCAATTGCCCGAACTGTTGCAGTGGGTGTCACAGTCCTCATCTTCAACAGGATATTGGGGAAGAGCTTAATGAAGGGCAAATAACCTTGTTAATGGATAAATATTCCTCTGCAATAACATGTTTCTGCTTTATGGGCGGCGACAGTGAGCCTCAAGGGATTGCCAGGTTAGCTAACTTTTTGCGCTTACATTACCCAGTGATTAAAGTAGCCTGGTATTCAGGGTGTTCAAGCTTGCCTGATGGATTTAACCATAAAGATTTCGATTACATAAAATTAGGAAGCTATAACGAAAAATTAGGCGACCTGAAGAGCAAAACAAGCAATCAGCAAATATTTCAGATCCTTCAAGATGGTCAGATGAAAGATATCAGCCACTTGCTTAAATGAATTTACAATAAAATGAAAGGTTACATACAAGTTTATACGGGCGATGGAAAAGGGAAAACCACAGCTGCCCTGGGCTTAGCATTGAGGGCAGTTGGCGCAGGAAAACAGGTGTTTTTTGCCCAATTTGTTAAAGGCCGGGTTTACTCCGAAATTGAAGCAGTACAGAAATATTTACCGGATATTACAGTCAGGCAGTACGGTTTAGATTGTTTTATTGTACGCAATCCCACTCAGGAAGATATCGATTCAGCAAGAGAAGGTTTTGAAGAAATCACTGCAATAATTCAATCAGGAAAGTATGAAGTGGTAGTGCTTGATGAAGCAAATATTGCCCTGTTTTACAACCTTTTTACAACGGAAGATCTGATTCGTATCCTTCAAATGAAACCTGAACATGTGGAAATAGTGCTTACGGGTCGATATGCGCCTATGGAGATTATACAAATCGCCGACCTTGTTACCGAAATGAAAGATGTGAAGCATTACTATTATAAAGGTGTTGAAGCAAGAGTGGGCATTGAATTTTAAAAGACTGGATAAATAGGGCGTTAAGCACTTTTCTGTTCTAAACACCCTCAATAACATAAACGGACACCAAAACGGACACGAATTAATCAAAAAGCCCTGTAATTTAGAAATTACAAGGCTTTTGTATTGAATGCTTGTGAACCTGAAGGGACTCGAACCCCTAACCTCCTGATCCGTAGTCAGGTGCACTATCCAATTATGCTACAGGTCCTTTTCTTTAAGCGATGCAAAATTAAAAACTATTTTTAATCTTGCAATGCTATTTCCAAAATAATATGATTATTCATACTTTTCCATCTTATCTAAAATCGTAACGTCTTCTGAATAATTGCTTTGTATTTTAATGTAGGTCATCATTTTTTCAGTTCCCGCATCCCCACAAGCTTTATGTATGTCCTCAACCAATTTTAAGCCTTGTTTCAAGGTACATTCCACAACCGTTTCGAATGGACAAACTTTATAGTTAAATCCAGAATTTTCGATGACCTTTATGGCATCATCAACCAAATCGTAACTTTCTTTTTTTGAGGATTGTGGCAACACCTGTATGGCAATATTAATTGTTTTTTCGTTCATGCTCATCTTCACTTCTTCGATCTTTTATAATGGTAAATATTTCTTCTTCGGTTAGTTTTTTCACATTGGTTACAAGAACATCGTCGCTTAAAAAATTCCCATAAACATTGCATTCATTTATTATTTTTTCAAATATCTCTTTTAACCCGGCTTTTAAAGGAAGTATTAGCATTCCTATGGCATAAGAGCCGTAAAAAGTTAATTCTTCCACTTCGCCGTCATTCTGGGCAATAATTTCCGTGAACTCGGTTTTTACAACCTTTCTTTGAAGTTCCGTTAATTCCGATGTTTCGACTTTATTAAGGAAAACAGCAAAGTAACGAAGCTTCTGCCCCACTCCTCCAAGTCCGGTTGAAATAAACACCTGTTGCTCATCTAATAAGGAACTTTTTAACATCATTTTGCTTTCCTGTAACGATAATATTGCCCACATTTCCAGGTCTTTGTCGGGCGACTTGCAATATTTCTCGATAGCCCGGAATGCTTCTACCTCAGTCAGCCCTGCCAAACCGGTTAAAATTTCTTTGATTTCTTCGGTGCTTGATTCCCCATCGAAAAGCTGGTCTATTTTTGCCAAATAATCTTCGTGTTCAGCCCTTTCCCTTAACTTTTTCGAGTATTCAAAATATTTCATTTGAACCTCGATATCAATTTGTTCTTCCAATATATTAAAGCTATCCGGCAAATTGTCCAGCGCGTTTTTTATGCTTTTAGGTATAAAATCTTCTTCCATTGTTAAGAATTTGAGTTTAAAACAACTTAAATTAGGGATATTAACAAAAGAACTTTCCAACTTTTTTTATATAAATCCAAATTAAAATATATTTGCAATCTATTTTTATTTAATTTAAATAAAGAAGCAATTCAAGGTTGAAACTTAGTGATGTAAATAGTGAGGAAAGGGTAGTTATTACCAAAGTGCTGGGGCATGGTTCATTTAGAAAACGGATTAATGAAATGGGTTTTGTCAAGGGCAAAACTGTCAGGGTAATTAAAAATGCCCCTTTTAACGGACCAATCGAATTTAAAATACTCAACTATAATATTTCACTTCGAAGATCGGAAGCCGAGCTGATTGAGGTAGTTCCGATTTGCGATTTTAATGAAACCCACACCTCGAATTACGAAGGGGTAACCGACCGAAAAGTACCACACCACAGAAGGCACAGGCATGGAAAAAACTCCCGAATAAAAACCATAAATATTGCCTTGGTTGGAAATCCCAATAGCGGGAAAACCACACTTTACAATTATTTATCGGGTGCTAACGAAAAAGTTGGAAACTACAGTGGTGTTACGGTTGGTGTAAAAAAAACAATATTTAAGACCAGAGGTTATACATTTAATTTTTATGACCTGCCAGGCACATATAGCCTTACTGCATATACTTCTGAAGAAATATACGTCCGAAAATTTATCTATGAACAAACACCCGATGTGGTTATCAATGTTTTGGATAGTTCGAATATTGAGCGTAACCTTTTTCTAACCACTCAATTAATTGACATGGATTTAAGGGTTGTTGTTGCCCTTAATATGTTCGATGAACTGCAAAATGAAGATATTGAGTTAAACTATAAAAAGCTCGCATTGCTTCTGGGCATGCCTTTTATCCCAACGGTGAGTTCAAAAGGAATTGGCTTGAACAAACTTCTTTCAAGGGTAATTGATGTATTTGAAGGAAGGGACCACGTAACCAGGCATATCCATATTAATTATGGAAAAGAGTTGGAGTTGTCCATAAAAAACATTCGGGAAAAAGTAAAGGAAAATAAACCAATAACCGATAAAATATCGTCCCGGTTTATAGCCATTAAATTGCTGGAAAAAGACGATCACATTAATGATTTACTGGAGAATTATGCAAATTTTGAGGCAATAAAGGCAACAACTGCAAAAGAAATCAGAAGGATTGAAGCCCTATTTCAGGAAGATAGTGAATCGATCGTTACGGATGCAAAATATGGTTTTATTTCTGGTGCATTAAAAGAAACATCGACACAGACAAAAGAAACCCCAAGGTCGCGTTCCGAAAAGATTGACAGTGTTTTAACACATCCAATTTGGGGATTCCCAATCTTCAGTTTAATCCTGTTTTTGATTTTTTATGCCACTTTCAATATAGGTGCCTACCCAATGGAATGGATTGATAGCCTTGTAGGATGGATTGGTCGTCATGTTTCGGCATTGTTGGGGGAAGGAATGCTAAATGACCTGTTGGTTGATGGAATAATTAATGGGACCGGAAGTGTATTGGTCTTCCTGCCAAATATTTTGATCTTATTTTTATTTATTTCCTTTTTGGAAGGATCAGGTTATATGGCACGGGCATCGTACATTATGGATAAGGTAATGCATAAATTTGGGTTGCACGGGCGTTCTTTTATTCCCCTGATAATAGGGTTTGGTTGTAATGTGCCAGCAATTTTAGCAACCCGGACATTGCGCAATAAGGGAGATAGGATACTGACTATGCTTATTATCCCATTTATGTCGTGCAGTGCAAGGCTTCCGGTGTACATTTTACTTATTTCAGCGTTTTTTCAAAAATTTCAGGCGCTCATATTAATCGGGCTTTATTTTTTAGGTGTGGTTATAGCTTTTGTGACTGCGCAAATCCTGAATAGGACTATATTCAAAAATAAAGAAACCCCATTTGTTATGGAGCTTCCCACCTATCGCTTGCCAACGGTAAGGAATATTTCGTACCAGGTTTGGGATAAAACAAAGCATTATTTGCAAAAAATTGGAAGTGTAATTTTAATTGGCGTGATCATTATTTGGGCGCTGGAATATTTCCCAAGGAATACGAAGGAAACAAAGCTCTTGAAAAATAAAATAGAACAAATCAACCTTGATGAAGAACTTTCACAGAATGAAAAAGATGCTGCTCTATATCTTATTGACCAGCAGATAGAATCAGAGAGGTTAATGAATTCATATTTGGGCAGGATTGGCAAAGTTATTCAACCTGTAATGGCACCATTGGGCTTTGACTGGAAGATGAGTATTAGCCTTTTAGCCGGGCTTCCCGCAAAGGAAATAATTGTGAGTACAATGGGAGTGCTTTATCAGTCGGAAGACGAAAGTATTAATTTGCAAAAGAAATTGCAGGACGAAACTTTTTTATTTGGAAAAAATGCCGGGAATAAGGTGTTTAATAGTGCCTCGGCATTGGCATTCCTGGTTTTTATCCTGATTTACTTCCCATGTATTGGAGTAATCGCGACCATAAAAAACGAATCGGGGCATTGGAAATGGGCACTTTTTACAGTGTTTTATACCACGATATTAGCATGGATTGCCGCATTTATTGTTTTTCAAATAGGATCCAGTTTTATTTGAAATGATCTTTTGGGATGTAAAATTGTTTAACTATTAATGGCTCAAGAAATTCTCACATATATAATCTTATCAGGAACTGTAATCTGGACGGTTATGAAGCTCTACAACACTTTTTTTCAGAAGGTAGAAAACAAGTCCCAGGGAAATTGTGGACCTTCTTGTGGTGGTTGTAATTCATATTGCTCATTAAAAGATTCGATGAACAAAGCCAGGAACAATAATTTAGGAGATATCAGCAGGTTAAAATTGGATTTATAATTTTTTTAAATTTGAAATAACTTCTGTTGGGTTTTCAGAGTTAAAAACAAAGCTTCCGGCAACCAAAACGTTTGCTCCAACATCAAATAATTTTTTGCCAGTTTCATAGTTTACACCTCCATCAACTTCAATGAGGCAATTGCTGTGCTTAAGGTCAATCAATTCACGTAACCTCGAAACCTTTTCGTAGGTATGTTCAATAAATTTTTGCCCCCCAAAACCAGGATTAACCGACATTAACAAAACCATATCTAAATCGGATATAATATCTTGAAGCAAATTAACAGGCGTGTGCGGGTTTAAACATACACTGGCTTTTATTCCCTGCTCTTTTATAAATAAAATTGTACGGTGCAAGTGCGGACATGTTTCGTAGTGTACGGTAATAATTGAAGCACCGGCATTTGCAAATGGAATAATAAATTGGTCGGGATTAACAATCATTAAATGAACGTCCAAAGGTTTCTTAGCAATCCTGTTAACATGTTCAATCACCGGAATCCCGAAAGAAATGTTTGGCACAAAAACACCGTCCATCACATCAAAATGGATATAATCGGCATCGCTGTGGTTGATCATTTCAATGTCGTTTTGCAAATTGTTAAAATCTGCAGATAATATTGATGGTGCAATAAATTTTGTCATAATAAAAGGTACTACTGTCCAAGGTAAGTTTTTAACAGTCTGTTTCGGTACTGATTTTTCAATTTCTTAATCGCTTTTTCTTTGATTTGCCGAACGCGTTCACGTGTTAACCCAAACTCGTCCCCTATTTCTTCCAAAGTATGCGGTTGATAGGAATTTAATCCAAAATAATATCTTAATATTTCAGCTTCACGATCGCCCAAAGTTGCCAACGATCTTTCAATCTCATTTTTTAATGAATTATTAATCAATTTATTGTCAGGGCTTGGCGAATCGTTATTTAGCATCACATCGTATAAATTGTTACCCTCTTCATCTTTCAGAGGGGCATCCATGGATACGTGTACGCTAGATACATTAAGGGAATCTTCAATTAGTTCTGGCTTCGTTTCCATCATCAATGCAACTTCATCAATGGTGGGTTCCCTTTGGTACTCCTGCTCAAGCTTACTGAATGTTTTATTGATCTTGTTAATTGATCCGATTTTATTTAATGGCAGACGCACAATCCGGGCTTGTTCAGCCAATGCTTGCAAAATAGATTGCCGTATCCACCACACCGCATAAGAAATAAATTTAAATCCGCGGGTTTCATCAAATCGTTGTGCGGCTTTTATTAATCCAAGGTTCCCTTCGTTTATGAGGTCTGAAAGGCTTAATCCTTGATTTTGATATTGTTTGGATACGGAAACCACAAACCGTAGATTTGCTTTAATCAATGTTTCTAAAGCTGCATTGTCCCCTTTTCGGATTTTTTTTGCTAATTCAACTTCCCGCTCGGCAGTTAGCAACTCAACCTTGCCAATTTCATGCAAATACTTATCAAGGGAAAGCGTATCCCTATTCGTAACTTGCTTTGTGATTTTAAGTTGCCTCATTTATTAAAATAAAAAACTGTGGTTCCTATTCAGGAGTAAACTACAATTTGGTTTCTAAATAAGGCTTGAAGATAATAATCTTATACGAATTTGTAAAATATGAAGGACAAAATTGCTAATTCGAAGGCTCATTAATATCAAAATGTAAAACAGTAGTCCTTAAATTGCTAGTAATCAATTTTTTGCAGAATGCATTTATTTTGCATATATTTAATAATTGAAAGATAATTAAAAAGAAATAACAACGTTTGGTATATATAAATGAAATAACTATACTTGCACTCTGAATTCATCATTACTCAACCCGTATTTATTTGTCCACAAGTTTAATTATCAAATGATTTCTTTTATCAAGAAATAAAAAATACAATATTTATAATCATATGTACGACATTTTAGAACTTAATAAAAAGTTATTACCTGACCTTAAGGAAATAGCTAAAGAATTGAATATTAAGAAAGTAGATTCATTCAAAAAACAAGATTTAATTTATAAAATCCTGGATACCCAAGCAATTATTGAAGCTGAAAAGAAAACTTCGAAAGCGGAAAATAAGGGCAAAAGTACCGAAAAAGAAACACCTTCATTAATGTCGCGCTTGCTTAAAGGCAGTAGTGACAATAACGCAGAAAAATCCGAAACAAAAGCGGAAGCGGCTAAAAAAGAAGTTAAATCAGAAGACCCTGTAAAAAAAGGCAAAAGGCCACGTAGGGAAAAACACGAAGCTGTTTATAAAAACGACAAAAGTGTTGCCCATAAAAAGCAAGATAAAAAAGCAGCGTCGGCGAGGCAAGAGCAAATAAAAGCAATTATTAGTGAGTTTAATAAGGAAAAAGGGGAAGCAAAAGATACCCCAAAATCCGGAGAACAGGTAAATGCAAAAAATCCTGTAGAAAGCTCAGCTCCAAAAGAAGCCGTAAACGAAAACGTATCAAAAGATTTATCGACAAAAAAGGATAAACCCGAATCAAAAGAAAGGGATAAAGCCCAGCCAGAGAAACAACAACGTAGGGAGTTTAATAAAAACAATGGTCAAAATAAACCTCAAAATGGCAAGCATGGGGACAATAAAGACCGAAGGAAAGAAAGAGCGTATGAATTTGAAGGTATAATTATTAATTCCGGTGTTTTGGAGATTATGCCTGATGGTTATGGCTTTTTACGTTCTTCAGACTATAACTATTTGAATTCACCCGATGATATTTATGTGTCTCAATCCCAAATAAAATTGTTTGGGTTAAAAACCGGAGATACAGTAAAAGGATCGATAAGGCCACCAAAAGAAGGTGAAAAATATTTCCCATTGATCAAGGTAATCGAGATAAATGGCAGAACCCCTGATTATATTCGTGACAGGGTACCATTCGATCATTTAACACCTTTATTCCCAAATGAAAAATTCCAGCTTACCGGAAAAGGGCACAATAATTTATCTACTAAAATTGTGGAATTGTTTGCTCCCATTGGAAAAGGGCAAAGGGGTTTAATTGTAGCCCAGCCAAAAACGGGTAAAACTGTTTTGCTGAAAGAGGTTGCAAATGCAATTGCTGCTAACCACCCCGAGGTTTACATGATTGTTTTATTAATTGACGAACGCCCGGAAGAGGTTACCGACATGGCACGGAGTGTAAATGCCGAAGTTATTTCTTCAACATTTGATGAGCCTGCGGATCGTCACGTGCGAGTTGCAAATATGGTTTTAGAAAAATCTAAACGACTTGTGGAATGCGGACACGATGTGGTTATTCTGTTAGATTCAATTACACGTTTGGCAAGGGCTTACAATACCGTTCAGCCGGCATCAGGCAAAGTATTATCTGGTGGTGTTGATGCAAATGCGCTTCACAAACCAAAACGTTTCTTCGGAGCTGCAAGGAATATTGAAGAAGGTGGTTCTTTAACCATAATTTCAACTGCATTGACCGAAACAGGATCGAAAATGGATGAAGTTATCTTCGAAGAATTTAAAGGTACTGGTAACATGGAACTGCAGCTTGACAGGAAACTTTCCAACAAGCGGATTTTCCCGGCTGTGGATATTCCGGCTTCAAGTACGCGTCGTGAAGACCTGCTTCTCAGCACCGATGTATTGAATAAAATATGGATTCTCAGAAATTACCTGGGCGACATGAATTCGTTGGAAGCAATGGACTTTATGAAAGACCGCTTAAATAAAACAGATTCTATTGAAGAATTCTTAATCTCAATGAACAGCGAACGCTAAGACTATATTGAATCATCATAACAAGAGGCAGGATAATTTATCTTGCCTTTTTTATTGCAATTCTTTTCGGAAATTAAACGTAGTGGATGGTTGAACCTGTTCTGAATGTTTTAACCGCGTCAATAACTTCTTTACCAAGTTTTTTGAAGGATTATCATAACTTACATCAATTAAATAACGATGGAAACCTTTATTTTTTAACTTGTTTTTATACTGCAGTAAGGAAACCGGAACCTCAGGAACAATACTCGTAATTCCATCCTTACGAAACCTTCTGAATTTAGCACCTTCATCATTCTCTAGAACCGTTTCGTCATTTTCCAATTTAATTGGCATTCTTGAATGAAACAATTCCGGATAAAAATAAACAGGAACTATTCCATTTCTGCTTGAGCCTCGTAAAAGGTTCTCAAAATCATTTTCCAATGGATAAATGTATGCATTCACGTTTTCTTTTTGTAAAACTTTCACCACAGCATCGTTGAAAACGTATACATTTTCGTTGGTAAACACGCGCGATTTTTTTCCCAGGATTTTTGATTGCGACAAATGACTGACAAACACATTATCAATCCCGCTTGATGCTAGTTTTTTCACCAGGCTTGTATAAAAAGGCAGTGATTTTTCAGGAATAAATTTTGGCAGCTCAAGGTAAATCTTTCGTTTGAATTTTTGAATAAAGGGTGCCCAGGCATCAAAACTTCCCCATCCTTTTTTCGAAAATGATAGAATTAACCCGTCCACTTCGTTCAAATTTATTTTTCGAAGCCATTGCATTGAATTAATTCGGACAAATACCTCTTCCCTGCCCTGTTTTGTTTCTTTTAACCGCAAGCTGTTTAATATCTTTTTCTGCACGTTATAGTTTAGCCGCTCAATTCGATTTACTTTAATGTCCTTAAATTTCGAAGGGAATTTTTTCTCATTTATATCAACCAGGTAAACCTGGTCATCCACTTTTACATCATGATCAGGATTTGAAATTTCCAGTAATCCGTCTTCTTCAATTAGATCTTTAATCTTTAGATTAAATTTCTCATCGCTTCCCATTCTTTGTATCCTTATCCTATTTCCAACCTGAATGTTTACCGATGTTTTTATATAAAAATAATCATCAGCAATTTTTTCAATGTTGCCAATCCATTTGCCAATCATGGTTTGATCAGTAATTCCATCACCAACATTTCCCCCAAGGAAATAAGTTGTTTTAGGACGGGCTAAATCATCAAAATCTTGTCCGACATTACTATTATCCAATTTGTTTCGGTAAGCTTTCGTAACCCTGTATGTATAATCAGCCGATTTCATCCGACCTTCAATCTTCAAGCTGCGAACACCTGTTTTCGTAATATTCCCTAACTGATCCAATTGTTGGTTATCCTTCAAATTGAAAACAAAACGTTTGTTTTTTCCTTCTGCAAAAGACCTCCTGCATGGTTGGGCACATAATCCTCTGTTTGCCCCCCTGCCTCCAAGGTAACTACTAAACAGGCACATACCTGACAAAGAATAACACAAGGCTCCGTGCACAAAAACCTCTGTTTCGATATCCGTGTTTTTTTGTATGTAATCTAACTCAGAAAGGGTTGTTTCCCTTGACAACACTACCCTTTTTATGCCTTTATCCTTGCTAAATTGCATACCAACAGAGTTATGGTTTCCCATTTGTGTGCTGGCATGAAGAATAAGATTTGGGAAATAATTTTTTGCGATATGATAAACACCCCAATCCTGAATTATGATTGCATCCACTTTTATTTGCGATAAAAATTGCAAAACCTCTAATAATTCTGCAAGTTCTGCATTTTTAACAACGGTATTTAACGTGATGTAAACTTTTAGTCGGTGTTTTTTTGCAACAATACAGAGTTCCTGTAATTGATTGTACGTAAGGTTTTTTGCCCTTCCCCTTGCATTAAATTTTTTTAAACCAAGGTAAACGGCATCGGCACCAGCTTCACGGGCTGCATGAAAAGATTCGATACTTCCTACCGGCACTAGTAATTCAGGTTTTGTAAGCATATAAATCGAGATAATTACGTACTAAAAGCACAAAAGTAAATATTTATTATCATACTTACTTTTTTTCAATCTAAGGTTATTTTAATCAATTATAAATTGCATGATTCAGGTCATTTTGCAATGTCCAGATAGCAATCATGTCAAAAAACTGACTATTTTTGTGGCAAAATTAAAGCTTTGCAATATTTTCAACATACGCATAAATCCCTGCTCGAAAGCTCACAGTTAACGTTAGACAGGGAATTGTTGGATCAAATAGATTGGTCTCAACGGCTCATATGCATCAAAGGATTTCGTGGGGTTGGCAAAACAACGTTTATTCTGGATTATATTAAGAAGAAATTAAAAAATCATCCGGATGTATTATACATTAATATGAATGATTTTTATTTCACCAAACGGAAAATATTCTCTTTTGCCGATGAGTATTCAAAACTCGGTGGCAAGATTTTATTTTTTGACCAAATACAAAAGTATCCAACATGGTCGGAAGAACTGCGAAAATGCCACGATGAAATACCTGAGCTAAAAATCATTTTTACATCCTCCCCGGTGCTTAGGGTTGCCGAAGGAAATCCAAATTTACAAGGTATTGTTAAAATATACCATCTTGACGGGCTATCGTTTCGGGAGTATTTAAATTATAAAACAGAGAGTAATTTTAAAATATATGGTTTGCAGGATATCCTCGACAACCATATTGAAATTGCAAAAGAAATTACATCTCAGGTAAAACCCCTGGCATATTTTAGCGAATACCTTAAGTCAGGGTATTATCCTTATTTTATGCAAAGCCCAAATTTCTATAGAAACAGGCTTTTAAAACACATCAACCTTGCTTTAGAGATTGACGTTCCATATTTAAATCAGATAGAAGTTAAATATTTGCCCAAACTTCGCAAGCTTTTATTATTGATTGCCTCCGAAACCCCATTGGTTCCCAATATAAGCAAATTGGCCAATGAGATCGAAACCTCCAGGGCAACAGTAATGAATTATCTGCGGTACTTAAAAAATGCAAAACTTATCCACCTTCTGTACAATAATGGCGATGAAGACCAATTGAAAAAACCGGATATGGTTTATATGCATAATTCAAATTTATTGTATGCAGTAGCACCAAATAATTTGGAAAACCATAACCTTAGGACCACTTTCTTTTTCAACCAGCTTGGACACAAGAACCACATCAGTAGTGCAACCGATGCGGATTTTCTGGTAAATAATAAGCTCAAATTTATTGTTGGCGGTAGAAAAATCGAATCAGAAGGCGATATATATGCAGCTTCGGATATGATTGAAATTGGGGAAGGAAAGAAAATCCCTCTTTGGTTATTTGGGTTCTTATATTAACGGAGAGATAAAAATTAGAATAGAAGTAAAGTTATACTATAATAAGATCAAAAATCTATAATTTAAAAGAAATGGCAAAACAAAAAAAGATCATTACATGTGATGGGAACTATGCAGCAGCATATATGAGTTACATGTTTAGTGAAGTGGCTTGTATTTATCCAATTACACCTTCGTCAACCATGGCAGAGTATGTGGATGAATGGGCTGCTTTTGGGAAGAAGAATATGTTCGACAGACCAGTGAGATTAGCAGAAATGCAAAGTGAAGGTGGTGCTGCCGGAGCTGTTCATGGTGCATTACAATCAGGTGCATTAACATCAACGTATACAGCATCTCAGGGATTATTGTTAATGATTCCTAACATGTATAAAATAGCAGGGGAATTGCTACCAACAGTATTTCACGTTAGTGCTCGTGCTTTAGCTGGCCATGCTCTTTCTATTTTTGGGGACCATAGCGATATTTATTCAGCCAGACAAACAGGTTTTGCTATTTTAGGTGCTGGCTCAGTACAGGAAGAAATGGATTTGGCTGGTGTTGCGCACCTTGCTACAATCAAATCAAGGGTGCCATTTTTAGCTTTCTTCGATGGTTTTAGGACTTCTCACGAAGTACAAAAAATTGAAGCAATTGAGATGGAAGACATGCTTCCTTTAGTTGATATGGAAGCACTTCAGGCATTTAGGGATAAAGCATTAAACCCTGAAAACCCTGTAACAAGAGGTACTGCACAAAACCCGGATATTTTCTTCCAAGCAAAAGAAGCTTGCAATAAATTTTACGATGCAGTTCCTGATATTGTAGAGCATTACATGCAGGAAATCTCAAAAATAACTGGTCGCGAATACCATCCATTTACATATTATGGTGCTGAAGATGCTGAAAACATTATTATTGCAATGGGATCGGCTACGGAAACAATTCGTGAAACCATTGATTATTTAACTGCACAAGGCAAAAAAGTTGGATTATTGGTAGTTCACCTTTATCGTCCGTTTTCTGCAAAATACTTCTTTAATGTACTTCCTAAAAGTGTTAAAAGAATTGCAGTACTTGACAGGGCAAAAGAACCTGGAGCAGGTGGTGAACCATTATACCTTGATGTAAAATCATTGTTCTACGGAAAAGAAGAGGCCCCATTAATTGTTGGAGGCCGTTACGGATTAGGATCAAAAGATACAACTCCGGCGCAAATTCTTTCAGTTTATGAAAATCTTGAAATGAACGAGCCGAAAGATGATTTCACTGTGGGTATTGTTGATGACGTAACATTTAAATCGTTACCATTAAAACCTGAAGTTAATATTTCACCAGAAGGAACTTATCAAGCTAAATTTTATGGTTTAGGATCTGACGGAACTGTAGGTGCGAATAAAAACTCTATCAAAATTATTGGTGAAGCAACCGATAAATATTGTCAAGGATATTTCCAATACGACTCTAAGAAATCAGGCGGGTTCACTTGTTCTCACCTTCGTTTCGGCGATAACCAAATCAAGTCAACTTACCTTGTAACTACTCCTGACTTTGTAGCATGCCACGTTCCTGCTTACGTACACCAATACGATGTATTAAAAGGACTGAAAAAAGGAGGTTCGTTCTTGTTAAATTCAATTTGGGATGCTGAAACTACAAAAGACAGGCTTCCTGAATCAATGAAAAAGTACCTTGCTGAAAACGAGATCAATTTCTATATCATTAATGGTACCAAATTAGGTGAAGAAATCGGACTTGGAAGCAGGACTAATACGATAATGCAGGCAGCTTTCTTTAAAATCACCGGAGTAATCCCGAACGAATTGGCAGTTGCTGAAATGAAAAAAGCAATTGTTAAATCGTACGGAAGAAAAGGGGAAAACATTGTAAACATGAACTTTGCGGCTGTTGATGCTGGTGGGGTAAATGTTGAAAAAGTAGAAGTTCCGGCAGAATGGAAAAATCTGGAAGGAAAAGATGCTGTTGTTGAAAGCAACAAACCAGAATATATTACAAACGTTGTTGACGTTATCAATAATCAAAAGGGAGACGATTTACCAGTATCAACCTTTGTTGGTTCTGAAGATGGTACTTTCCCAGCAGGAACTGCCAAATTCGAAAAAAGAGGTATCGCAGTTAATGTGCCGGAATGGATTCCAGATAATTGTATCCAATGTAACCAATGTTCTTACGTTTGTCCTCACGCGGCTATTCGTCCATTCTTACTGACTGAGGAAGAATACGAAAAAGCGCCGGAAGGAACAGTTGTTAAAAAAGCAATTCCTGCAAAACAGTTTGATGGATTGAATTTCAGGATTCAGGTTAGTGTTCTTGATTGTACTGGTTGTGGAAACTGTGCCGATGTTTGTCCTTCAAAAGTGAAATCTTTAGAGATGAAACCATTGGATTCTCAACGAGGTGAGATTGAAAGATGGGATTACATGGCAGATACAGTTACAATTAAAGAAACTGTTGTAGATAAATTCCAGTCAGTTAAAAATTCTCAATTTGCACAACCATTATTTGAGTTCTCAGGTGCTTGTGCTGGTTGTGGCGAAACATCGTACATTAAACTTATCACTCAATTATATGGAGAGAGAATGATGGTTGCAAATGCTACAGGTTGTTCTTCTATTTATGGAGGATCTGCCCCATCAACTCCATATTGTAAAAATAAAATTTCAGGTCATGGTCCGGCTTGGGCTAATTCACTTTTCGAAGACAATGCTGAATACGGATTTGGTATGGCTGAAGGAGTGAGCGCACAACGCGACAGGCTTCAGGACATTATGACAAAAGCCTTGAATAATGGAGCAACAGATGCTGAAAAAGAAGCGTTTGCAGAATGGATTGATTCTAAAAACGATGGACAAAAATCAGTAATCGCAGCTGGCAAAGTATTAGATGCTGTTTCAAACAGTGACAGTGCCTACGCTAAAGAAATCGTTGGATTGAAACAATACCTGGCTAAAAAGTCGGTTTGGGTATTTGGTGGCGACGGCTGGGCTTACGATATTGGCTACGGAGGCCTTGACCACGTAATGGCTTCAGGCGAAGATGTAAACGTATTGGTAATGGATACCGAAGTTTACTCTAACACCGGAGGACAATCGTCTAAATCAACTCCTGTTGGGGCTGTTGCTAAATTTGCCGCTTCCGGTAAAAAAATCCGTAAAAAAGACCTTGGTGTAATGATGATGTCTTATGGTTATGTGTATGTAGCACAGGTAGCTCTTGGTGCAAACCAGTCTCAATACCTGAAAGCATTAAAAGAAGCAGAAGCTTATCCTGGACCATCCATTATAATTGCTTATGCTCCATGTATTAACCACGGCTTAAGATCAGGTATGGGTAAAACCCAGGCAGAAGAGAAAAAGGCTGTTCAATCAGGATATTGGACCTTGTTCCGCTACAACCCGCTATTGGAAGAAGAAGGAAAGAATCCGTTCACGCTTGATTCAAAAGAACCGGATTGGAGCTTATTCCAGGACTTCCTTGCTGGTGAGGTTAGGTACACTTCATTGAAAAAATCATTCCCTGAAGAAGCGGATCAATTATTCGCCGAATCAGAAAAGAATGCTAAATGGAGGTATAACTCATACTTACGTCAGGCTGCAATGGATTATTCTCAAGCAGAAACGACTGAAGAATAAAAACCGTTTATATACATTGGAAGGTCGCATTCAATTGGGTGCGGCCTTTTTTTATGCCCTAAATATCACAAATAATTATTAAAGCATCTTCCTCCTTCTTTTTTGTAATAATACAGCAACTTTACTTACAAATTCTTGTATTAATTAGCTATTGTTTTAATGTTTCATACAAATTTCCCACATTTAAGATGAATTTTGGATTCTTAATACATATAATATCTATGAAAAATCGCTATTTAAATGTAATTCTGGCTTTCTTGCTGGTTTCAATCAGCTATCCTGTAATTGCACAAGACAAATTGATTTTCGACAAATACCATAATTATCAGGAAGTTAAGGCTGCCCTGAAAAATTTGGCAGCCTCGAAACCCGAAAAAACTAAGTTACTAACTATAGCCAAAAGCCCGGGAGGAAAGGATGTAACTATCCTTCAAATTGGAAGCGGAAAACAAGAAGTCCCGGCAATTGTGGTTGGGGCAAATTTTGAAGGTATAACCCCAATTTCAACGGAAGGGGCATTATATCTGGCAAATATAATCTTGAATAACCAAGCTGAGACAGAGGTAACCTGGTATATCATGCCCTTGCCAAACCCCGATGCTTCGGAGACTTTTTTCTCAAAGGTAAAAGTGGAAAATTCATGCAATGCTTTGGCTGTTAACAACGATGTTGATGAAGCAACTGACGAAGATGGTTTTGATGATTTAAATGGAGATGGGTATATCACGCAAATGCGGGTAAAAGATCCTACAGGATCGTATATTATTTCATCGAAGGACGACCGCATAATGGAAAAAGCCGATATTAAAAAAGGAGAGCGTGGTGTATATAAAATTTATTTAGAGGGACTGGACAATGATAACGATGGGGAATACAACGAAGATCCCATGGGCGGCATAAACGTTGGAATTAGCTTCCCGCATTTATTTAATACTTACAATAAAGAATCGGGTTTATGGGCAGGTTACAGCCCGGAAGTATATGGAATCATGAAATTCATATATGCACACCCGGAGATATCCATGGCTTTCACCCTCGGCACATCTGATTTTTGCAGCAATGAACCAAAAGGTGGACGAAAAGGCGAAGCAAATATGAATGCGATTAAAATTCCAAGGCGGTATGCAAATATGCTTGGTGCCGATGCCGAGAAAACCTACACCATGGATGAAGTGATTGCCATGGCAAAAACTATAGTCCCTCCCGGAATGGAAGTTACTCCTTCTATGATTGCAGGCATGTTGGGACTTGGAGCGGCTGTTAACCCATTAAAAGAGGATCTGGTATTTTATAAAAAATATTCCGAAGCATATAAAGAGTTTTTAAAAGAAGAAAATTTCACGACCGAAAGGCTGGATGCTGAGAAGGCTAAAGACGGTTCGTTCGAATTATGGGCATATTATCATCTTGGGGTTCCGTCATTCAGTATGAATTTGTTTACGGTTCCAAAAGCACAAAAGGAAAAAGCTGACGGTGCAAAGGGATTAACCCTGGATTCATTAAAAACGCTGAGTAATGCTGATTTTATTGCCCTTGATGATGAAGTGTTAACAACCTTCTTTAAGGAGAACAGTGTCCCGGAAAGAATGACGGCTTCTGGTGTAAAAGAAATGGTAGAAGAAGGGAAAACCGAACCTTCAAAAATTGCAGAAATGATTGAAAAAATGCCTAAACCCAAAAAAGACGGCGATCTTGAGGAAAAAGACAAAGCATTGTTGCCATATATCGATAACCAAAATAAAGGTGATGGTTTTGTTAACTGGATAACCTACAACCACCCTACCCTTGGAGAAGTAGAAATTGGAGGTTACGTTCCTTTTTTATCTTCAACGCCCCGGGCTAATGAAATTGAAAGCTTATGCAAAGCGCAAGTTCCATGGTTAATTAAATTGAGTGAAAAATTGCCTCAAATAACTTTAATGGATTCTAAAATTAAAAATCTTGGGGCAGGGATTTACGAATTAGAAGTTTTCGTTGAAAATAGTGGCGAGCTTCCTTACCCAATTGCAATGGGGCAAAGAAACAGGGAACCAGCACCAGTTGTGGTTATTCTGGAAGGTAATATTGAATTCTTGCAAGGGAAAAGCCGTACCCCACTAGGCAGCATAGGAGGAAATCAGGTTAAAAAACTTCGATGGCTCATTAAAACCGATAAACCAACGAAAGTTACTGCCACAATTGAATCAAAGGGTAATGGAAATGATGTTAAACAAATAGAAATAGGAGGTTAATCATGAAAAGAATTGCATATATATTAACCTTAGTTATTGCGATTGCTACCACTGCATTCAGTGCAAATAAATCGAAAATTGAAGTGCCTTTGCGATTTGACCGCTATTATAATTACGAAGATGTAGTTAGTGCGTTAAAGGCGCTTAATAACGAGTTTCCGAAGCTTACAAAGTTGGATGTAATTGGAAAAAGCGAAGAAGGAAGGGCAATTTATGCGCTTACGATAAACAACCCGGCAACGGGCGATGAACTGGATAAACCGGGAGTTTATCTCGACGGCAACATTCATGGCAATGAAATTCAAGCCGGGGAAGTTTGCCTGTATTATGCCAACATGTTGTTGACCAAATATGGTAAAAACGACAAAATCACCAAAACATTGGATAGAAATACCCACTACATTATTCCGGTTGTTAATGTTGACGGACGTGCGCATTTCTTTGAAGATGGAAATACCCCACATTCAAACAGAAGCATAAGGGTTGCCAACGACGACGATAACGATGGTTTATTCGATGAAGACAACAGCGATGACCTGGATGGGGATGGAAGTATTTGTCAAATGCGAATCAAAGATCCTTTTGGAACTATGAAAACCGATCCGGAAGATCCGCGTTTAATGGTGCGGGTGAAACCAGGTGAAAAAGGAGAATGGACGGTTCTTGGTTATGAAGGAATTGACAATGATGGCGATGGAAGGATTAATGAAGATGGTGAAGGTTATTTAGATCCAAACCGGAATTGGGGCTACAACTGGATGCCCGATTATGTGCAACGAGGTGCAGGAAAATTTCCTTTATCAGGTGTTGGATTAAAATCAATTGCTGAATTTATTGACTCCAAACCCAACATTATTGTTGGTTTTGCATTTCATAACTCAGGTGGCATGTGGCTGCGCCCGCCTTCTGCCAAGACCGAAAAAATGGATCGGAAAGATATTGCCGTGTTTGATATTCTTGGTAAAAATGCCCAAAATATGACTCCCGGATATGTTTACAAACCATCCCATGATTTATATCCGACTTACGGTGATTTTGATTCACATCTTTTTAATCTTAATGGTGCATTTTCGTTCACAGGGGAACTGTTTATGAGTTCCGACGAAACCTATCGGAAAGATATTACCAAACCTACACCTGCACTTCAAAGCGATGATCAGGATATTGCGCGAAGGGCAAAATCTACCGAAGAAAACAGGGAGCGGATTAAATTTAACGACCATCTCGGAATGGGCGAATTGTACAAAGACTGGACTCCTTACAAACACCCGATGTATGGAGATATTGAAATTGGGGGTTATGTTAAAATGAGCTCAAGGCTGCCCCATCCTTTTATGCTGCCCGAGTTGGTTCACAGAAACGCAGCTGGAGTATTGTTCTCTGCCGAAAATACACCTGAAGTTAGCATGGAGATTGTGGAAGTTAAAGAAGTTGGGAAAAAGCTACATCAGGTTACGGTTCGCTTATCCAACGAAAATGCAATCCCGTCGATGTCTTATTTAGCTGCGCGTAACAAGCTTTACACCAAGGACATTCTTAAAGTTTCAGGTGCAAAAGTAATTGCCGGAGGTGAATTAACCGACATTTACCAAAATACGGTAAAATACAAAGAACATAAGCCTGAAGTTCAATTTTTAATTGTACCAGGTTATGGTAAGGTTGATTACCAGTTTTTGGTAGAAGGAAAAGGTGAAATTAAAATTGATTATTCTTCGCGAAAAGCCAAAGATATTAGCATTAAAGTAAGACTTTAGATTTTTTTTAGGATGGCATTTCTTTTAGGGAAATGCCATCCCTTAAAGTTAAATTTATTGGTCACATTGGTATAATTATTGCTTTTAAAAGCGCATGAAAACAAAATCAACTCTGGCTGCCGTGCTTATCATTATTTCCCTCATTTCTTGTACGTCTTCAAAATATATTCATGATCCATCAAGCAATAAGCGGCAAAAAGAACTTCGTTCAAGTCGTTCAGGAAACGTTGCAGCTGATATTTTCCTCACCATTGGTTCTGTCATACTTTCTGAATCATTGGATGTTAATGTTGATTATTTTCCTGCCGGACAGGATTTCAAAAATTTTAAATTGGTAAACAACACAAAAGATACCATGTTTGTGAACATGCTGACCGATGCAACATGGGACAACGAAGATTATTGTGATTTTATGGATATCAGAATCCCACCTGAAGAAAAATGTAAGATATTAGTTCCTTTAGGGGTAAATTACAATGTGTATTTTGGAACCAGTGATAATCCGGAAAAAGACGAATACTTACAAATTAATACCTTCGATGTACGAAAGCTGGGTCTAAAACCAGGAATGACAGAATTCCTCACCGATAACGAATAACTACGAATAAAGAAATTCCTTCAGATAAGCATAACGTTCTGTTAGTTGCCCATTTTTAAGTATGGTTGCTCTGTTTAATATCCCTTTTGAATCTTGATCGAAAAATGCCGGGATTACATGTTCCAGCAATGCATCCGCGAAAGTATTGGACGCATTAATTGGCAATGCCGTTGGCAAATTATCTACAGCGGTAACTAAAATATTGTTTATTCCTGAATAGGGAGGCTCTTCAGCCAATGTTTGCGGGTTTATATCGTAAAATGGACTTTCATGCTCCGAAGTGCGAATAGTAGTTGGTACCGGTCCCGGGACATCGCAACTTACGTCAGACACTATTTTAATGCGAAAATCCAATTCTCGAATATCCTCTTTTGAGAAAAACACGGGAGATTTTGGGTTCCAAAAGTGACATGGAATATATATATCTGTAATTTTAGTAAAAGGTTTAAATGTTGATTCAAAGTCCTCTGGCGCGTAAAAAAAATCTTCCATTTTTACCTTGGAATTTGCTTTTGGTTTTACATAATCTTCATAAGGAAGCATACAAAACACAGCTTCCTTGAAGTTTTCATTAAGAAACTCATCTTTTTTTATTTCCCTTGCCCCATGAGCGCGAAGGGCATTTGCAGCACCCTGCCCTACCCTTCCGTCGCCTGTAATGACTATTTTTAAAGGCGGTATTTTAAACGATTTTAAAAATTTAAAGAGTTCATCCACATCGTAGAAATTTGAAGGGTGTGGAATGTCCGTATTAAGGTACCGTTTCATCATCCCCATTATCGCATAATAGGCACCAACTACCCCTGCCCAGTGACCAAATGCAACCAGCCTTGAATTATTTTCATCGGTGAAATATTCATAGTCGAGAAGTGTAATTCTCTTCTTTGCCATTTCCTTAAAAAAACTTTGGTTGTGTTTTTGTTTTTTTGCAACATGCGCAAACATAAAATACATTTTGCCTTCTATTAGAGCTTCTTCTGCAACTTCTTTTACTCCAATTAGCAGGTCGCAATCTGAAAGGTCTTCCTGTAATTTTACCCCAACCTTCTTATATTCTTCATCTTTGAAAATACGAATTTCGGATGGCTGAACTACTATTTCTACCAGACTCCATTTTTCCAATATTTGTTTTGCACTCTCAGGTGTTATTGCTGCCCTACGATCTCTCCAACGTCTGGTTTCCCTTAATATTCCAATTTTAAAAGCCTTCATAAATTCATATTTCAAGGAAAGATACTTATAATATTAATTGTAAAAAGATTTCTGCTTAATTTTTAAAACAGGGCTACTTAAAGAATAATAAGTTATCTTTGAATCTTAAATAAAAAAAGACATGGACGACTATCATTCGGGAAAATACCCTAATTATTAACCTGAGAAACAAACTGAAGTTATATTCATTTGTTTTTCAATAAACAAATGGCTATGATTACATTTTGGGAGATAGAAAATAACGTTTCAAAAATCGATTCCTTTAAGCCCGGATGCTGGGTAAACGTAAAAGTTCCGAACCAGGAAGAAATTGATTATTTAAAATCCAGTTTAAATATCCAGGAAGATTTCATACACGATGTTCTTGATATTGACGAAGTACCGAGGATTGAAACCAACGATGAGAATTCCTATGTTATATTGCGTGTGCCTCTAAGTAATCCAAACAATGGTGTTCCATATGTCACTGTTCCTTTGGGGATTGCGACAACACCAAATGCAACCGTTACAATCTGTTCTCAGCGAAACGAGGTTATTTCTCAATTGTTTAAAATGGCAACAGTAAAAAAGATACAACTGGGCACAACAGTTGACGACATATTGCGCTTATTTTTTATTTCTGCATCGTGGTATTTGCAATTCCTAAAAGAGATAAATTCTCAAACAACACTTATTGAAAAAGACCTGGAATACGCAACGAAAAATGAAGAGCTGCATCGCTTATTGCGTATGGAAAAATGCCTGGTTTATTTCATTACTTCCTTAAAAGGAAATGAAATGATCCTGGATAAAATAAAGACCAAAAAATACGCGCCTTTAATCGACTTCAATAACGATTTGATGGAGGATGTTTCTATTGAAGTAAAGCAAGCCTTGGAGATGGCTAGAGTTTATAGCGATATTCAAAAGGAAATGATGAATGCATTTTCATCTATAATATCCAATAACCTGAACGTTATAATGAAACAATTGACTTCGGTTACCATTGTGCTTATGATACCAACACTTATTGCCAGTTTGTATGGTATGAATGTATCTAACCATTTTGAAAAATCACCCCATGCCTTTTATGCGATCCTTGTAATCTCAGCCATTTTAACCCTGTTTGGGATACTCCTGTTTAAACGTAAAAACTGGATTTAACTTTTCCAGAAGCCAGGACTGAACATCAACAATAAAGCATAAATTTCCAACCTTCCGGCAAGCATATTAAAGGTTAAGAACATTTTAGCCAAATCAGAAAGATGTGCAAAATTTGATACCGGGCCTACACTTCCGAAACCAGGTCCTATGCCTCCCAACGTAGTAATTGAAGCACCAAAGGCACTTGCAAGGTCTAATCCCGTTAAGCGTAAAAACAAGGTGCCAAAAGCAATTACCATATAATAAATAAGTATAAATGTCAAAATTGATGAAACCACTTCCGATTTCATGGTATGATGGTTATATCGAATCTCGCATATTGCATTTGGACTGGTTAATTTTCGAAATACCTCCTTTATCTTTTTTATCACGAATAAATAGCGGATAACTTTCACACCTCCTCCGGTTGAGCCCGCGCAGGCCCCTATTAACATTAGAAACATTATTAATAGTATTCCATGAATTGGCCACGCGAGATAATCGGCTGAAGCAAATCCGGTAGCAGTTATTATGGAAGAAACCTGAAAAAAAGAATCGCGAAATGCTTGTTCCCAATGCAGGTTTTTCTGAAAATGCAAGATAAGTGTAATAACAATCCCAACAATTCCAATAATTTTAAAATACAACCTTAATTCTTCGTTTTTCAACACCGATTTAAGCTTGCCAATACGTACCAAAATATGAAGGTTAAAGTTGATTCCGGCAATAAGCATAAACACTATAATAACGTACTGAATATATGGGGAAAAACCGGCAATGCTATCGTTTTTGGTAGAAAATCCACCAGTTGCTATGGTGCCAAATGAATGACAAATTGCATCAAACAAACCCATTCCCCCAAAAAGCAGAAAGATGGTCTCAAGCACAGTTAATCCTACATAAATCAGCCATATATTCCGGGCAATATATTTTATCTGGTACGACATTTTATCTTCCACAAAAACCGAAGTTTCCGATTGAAACATTTGCCTGTAGTTTATATTTTGAAATGGAACAATTGCCAGCACAAGTACGATTATCCCCATCCCTCCTATCCAGTGGGTAAGACTCCTCCAAAACAATATACTCTTTGGTAACGATTCAATGTCAGAAACAATAGAGGAACCTGTTGTTGAAAATCCCGACATCGATTCAAAAAATGCATCCACAAAATTGGGGATTGCTCCTGAGAAAATGTATGGGAACGTACCAAAAAATGCTAAAATGAGCCATGAAACAACCACAATAAACATGTAATCTTTTTTAGTGGCTTTTGCCCTTTTATGTTTGTAAGAAACTAAAAAACAACCTGTTCCTATAAAAAACGTAATGAATAATGCCTTAAACATTGGCATTATTATCTCTTCGCCCTGGAATAAGGAAATAAGTACTGCCCAGCTCATAAAAAAGCTTTCAAACAATAATATAATTGCAAATAAATATACTTTTAAAAACAACCTCTGTTGATTCATATCCAATAAAAAAGTGAGAAAAAATAAAAATTAGGGGGTATCTAAGTACTTAGGATATTGGTGGCGGAATTTTATAGAGCCAGGGTGTATGCCGCCTGCATGAAATGAAAAGATATGGTCTCTCTTTTATGTTCTTTGTATCAACCAGGTGCTTTTTTTGAATCTGATTAACAATTTCCCTGGCAAAATATTTAGAATGGTCTTGCGAATCTTCCTCTACTTCATCAAGAATTAAATCCTGGCAAATGTCAAATTGATCAATACCTGAACAAATATTTATCAAAGAAACGGAGGTTTTGAAAGCTATCTTATCAATTACATTTTCAGGACTTTGAAAAAACAATCCTAAAATGGCAACGATAAAAATGATTGATATTTTATCCTTCTTCATTATAAAAGAATGAAAACCATAACTTTATGTGCAAAGCTAGATATTATAGAATGAATTAAACCAAAATGGATTCAATTTTCAGATCTAGATTGAAATTCTTAATATTCAAATAACTATTCAAGGAAGCGTATTATAACATCGAAAAAGATTATAAATCCAAGGTAGGCTATACATTTCAAATGGTGTAAAATGAAATTTATATCTTTTCTTCACCTCATCCTACTAAGAACAGAGGGGGTACATTAGATTTTTACCATCAACGTCAAATTAACATTAACAAAACATGAGCTTTGTCATATATTTCACTGTTCAATGAATGCGGAAAAGCTAAATATTTATTTTTGGGCGACTTAAAGGTTTACATTTTTTACAGACAGCTTTATGGATAAAGGATTAACTACGTTTATGATTTTAGCCACCAGTCTTGTTATGCTCATGACTCCTGGTTTGGCTTTTTTTTATGGAGGTTTAGGAAATAAGAAAAACATCCTAAACATTATGATGCAAAGTTTTGTGTCGCTTGGTATTACAACTATTTTATGGTTTGGTTTTGGCTACTCGCTTTGCTTTAGTGGAAACATGGTAGAAGGCACCGACTTTTGGGGAATTGTGGGTAATTTTGACAAAGCTTTTTTTAACGGCTTAAACCTACATACTATGTATCCCGGGCACGATTTTCCCGAGTTGGTTTTTGTAATGTATCAAATGATGTTTGCGATTATTACCCCCGCACTTATTACAGGTGCATTTATCAATCGGGTGACTTTCAAATCGTATGTATTTTTTCTAATTTTTTGGCAGATTTTTGTTTATTACCCCTTTGTTCACATGGTTTGGGGAGGTGGCATTCTTGGAGAATGGGGCGTGCTCGACTTTGCCGGAGGGATTGTGGTGCATGCCACTGCCGGATTTGCTGCGCTTGCTGCAGTTATTTATGTGGGGAAACGCCAGGTTTGGGTAACCGAACCCAATAATATTCCTTTGGTGGCCATTGGAACCTCCCTGCTTTGGTTTGGATGGTATGGTTTTAATGCCGGAAGTGAACTGGACGTGAATGAAATTACAGTTGCCGCATTTATAAATACCGACCTATCAGCATCTTTTGCTGCTGTTACGTGGCTAATAATAGAATGGACCACAGGCAATAAAAGACCAACGTTTATTGGATTAATGACCGGGGCAGTTGCAGGATTGGCAACAATTACGCCTGCTGCCGGATTTGTTTCTATGCCCATTGCCGCCTGTATCGGAATATTAGCCGCAATTGGTTGTTATGCGGCGGTTAAATTTAAAGATAAACGTGGATGGGACGATGCACTCGATGTTTGGGGAGTACACGGAATGGGCGGTGTTTTTGGAACATTGTTCCTTGGTTTATTTGCCAGCAAAGCAATTAACCCTTCGGCGCCCGATGGACTATTTTATGGTGGTGGTTTTACACTGTTGTTAAAGGAAGTTGCAGCATTGGGAATTGCAATTGTTTGGGCTTCCTTGTTTACCTACGGGATGCTTATCCTAATCAATAAGTTTATCAAGGTCAAAGTAACCGTAAACGAAGAATTCAAAGGTTTGGATATTTCAACACATGGGGAAACAGCCCGCCAAATTTAAATTGAATTTCAACACAGATATTAACGAGCCCATCTTTACAAAAGTGGGCTTTTTTTATATCCATATTTTTTGGCTTTAACCATTGTCTGAATTGATAATTCACTTTATTACGCTTGAATAATCGTCTAAAATGCTTACTTTTGTCGTCCTTCAATATTGGGGCTGACTGGTTTTGACAGCGTGTAGAGGAGGTATGTAAGCATGTCGGGTTTTGGTTGTTGACCCGCAAAAAATAATGATCACAACTATAATTGGCGAAAATAATTACGCTCTTGCTGCGTAACCGAATCAAGTAAGTTACACTTAATTCCGGCACTAGGTGCTGGAACGAGACATCGCCCGGATGCTATTGCTTTGAAGCGGTCCGAACCGGCGGTGCAAGTAAATCGAAGCTAGTTGAAGTGAGGCCCTGGCACCTCAGCGAAATTAAAGGGATAAGGTAATTGTTGGTGGCCTTGATCCGGCAATTATTCGAAAACTAAGTCGGGGATAAACATGTAGAAAGCATATTGCTTCCGCGTTTGGACAGGGGTTCGACTCCCCTCAGCTCCACGCAATATTAAGCTATTCGTGGTTCACGAGTGGCTTTTTTAAACTTATTTGGGAGGAGAAGTTTATCCCTACAAACAAAGTGATATCGGGAACTCCCCTCAGCTCCATTTTTTTTCAATAATAATTAAGAAATAAATCCTTGTTAGGGGTTCCCTGCTCCCGGTTTCCGGGACCAAACAGGGAATTCCAATTCTTGTTTATAAAGAGTGAAGCTATTTCCGGTTTTTCGCTCTATTCCACCCAAAATCTGCCATTAAATAATAAACTGTCCGATTTCGTTACAGTTATAAAACGAGTTTAATAATAGTGCCGAAAATAGTTGCGGTTTTATCTCTTCAATATTGAGTATTGGCTTTTACTCATTTACCCTTGTAAATGGTGAAGCGGGCAAACCTGCCTTGTTTTTTAGGTTAGCATGCTCCGGATTATCCTCTCAGGCATACCTTACCATTTTTGGGTGTTGCACTTTTTCATTCCACATTTTTATATTTTCATATAGCCGGTCCGGAACTTATCACTCCAGTATTTCCATAAGCCACGCGTTGTGCTTCAAGAGCCAAACGTACACCCACTTCTTTTTTGTATAATGGGTGAATATCGTTCCTCTCACCCATGTCAAAGGTCACTGCCATTCCAGCATGAAGCAATTCCAAAGCCCTTCTCTGTGCATCACGTAGTTCGGTCTAGCTCCTAATACGAATGGTTTCATTGCGTTGAAGCATCTTGCAATTGCCTACCAAACGGGGTAATTTTACAGCAGCATTGGTGAAACTAAAAAGGAAGACTAACCACAGTATGCCTGCAAGGCTAAATAATATTCTATGGTTCTTCATTTCCTACAACTTTACCTGTTTGCTTTCTGGAGGACCTAGGTAGCTTGGTTTTAAACCTCCAGTATCAATTAAAATTTTCTGTAAAACAATTCCCGGTTCCAGAACCCGAATCCGTAAGCGTTGCACACCCGGTCTATCGATATTGTGTGTTGTTTTGGTTTCAATAATCCGATTGGCTTGCCATGGTCCCAATTCACCACGATATGCTTTATTTAAATTCACAATTTGCTCTGTACCACCATCAAATGAGATGGCATACCGTAATCCCTTGTTGGCATTAAAATTTAGCGTTGGCGAAACAAGTACACTCACTTCAAAATTACCAGTTGATGTAAAATCAATAGCGTATTCCAGATAAACCTCATCTTTTTTGTCTGGATAAACATTTTGTGGAAAAGTTGTTATTCCCGACTTATTTTTTCCCATATTCGCTATTTCCTTCCACTTAATCGTTTCAGTTTCCTTGCATTGCTGATAATTAGCTGCTTCCATACAAACATATCCATCAGCTTCAAGAAATGCCATATTTTCAGCAGAAATTTGCTCTTCTTTTACCCGAATAACTTTGGGCATAATATTCTGGCTCGGATTGTTCCATGAAGCATACCCAATTCTTGTTTGGTCCATCATGTGATTCCATTTGCCACCTGAAATTTGTGTATTGTAATGCACCGTAAAAAGAGAATCGCGTTTAAAACATGCTTCTACCTTATCGGCCCAATAATTGGCTTTCTGATTATTTTGGGCAGACAACTTATGATTTTTGGCTACGGCATAATACATTTCGTACAAGTTGGCACTGGCATTTGTGGGAAATAGCACCAGTTGGTCGAAAGCATCCTTGTAAGTATTCGGCATAAAATTATACAAGCGCAATGCATCAAAAGCCAGGTCGCGATAATCGTCTTGCACCCGCTTGTATTCGTCATAATTCTCTAAGCTGTAGGTATTTTCATCCAGCAATTCTGGTGTTACCCGGTGATTGTATTTGGTGTAAAGATTAATAATTTTTGCCGCATCACGAGCGTGTTCTTCTCCAAACAATTCAGAACACCAATCAACAGTGTATTCAAATAAATTTTCGCTATTAAAAGTATCAGGAGCCCAGGCCATATCAAGAAAAAAGCTCATTGGAAACTCCATGGGTTTCAGGTCACCTACATTAAGTACCCAAATACGATCAACACCGTGTTGCCAAGTCATGTTCATTTGCTCCCATATTCGCTGGATCTGGCTCACGTTAACCCATCGGTAGCTTCTGGGGTCACCAACATAATCAACATGATAATACATCCCGTAACCTCCTTTATGAACTGGCGAGTCAATTTCCGGCAATTTTCGTACGTTCCCCCAGTTGTCATCACATAGCAGCAAAGTTACATCATCAGGCACCCGCATTCCGTTATCGTAATAATCCTGCACTTCTTTATAAAGTGCCCAAACCTGGGGTGTTCCTTCAGGTTCTCTACCAGTTACCTCTCGAATAATTTTTCGCTGGTCGTTAACAATGTCTTCCAATAATGCAATATTAGTTCCTTCCTGCATAGCTTTATCTCCATCACCCCGCATGCCAACGGTTACAATTGTTTCGTAAGCTTTGTTGCGCTCCATTCCTTCCTGCCAGAATTCAGAAAGAGCCTTTTTGTTTTTCGTATAATCCCATGGTCCAGAGCCGTAGCGATGCCATTCGGCTTGAGCGCGCCCCATAGGCTCGTGATGTGATGTACTCATTACAATGCCCAGTTTATCTGCCAAAATACCATTTTTAGGGTCATCATCGAAAAAGGCTTTCCCCCACATGGCAGGCCATAAAAAGTTGCCTCGCTGGCGAAGTATCAACTCAAATACATGTGAATAGAACTTCACATTGAAACCACCAAAACTTTCGCGCACCCACCCACCAAGTGCAGGCTCTTCATCGTTAAGAAAAATACCCCGGTACTTTACTGCCGGGCTTTTGGTTACAATTCGTTCGGGATTAACATAGATTATCTTCTTTTTTTTAACAGGTACATCGGCCCACCAATACCATGGAGAAACACCAAATTTGCGCGATAAGTTTAACATGGCATAAATGGTTCCACGCTTGTCGCTACCTGCAAGTACCAAAGCCTTATCTACCCCGGGAAATGGATTCTCAACAACCTGGGTGAGACTTCTTTCCCATTGTCCATTTATCTCAGCAACATCGATCAAGCCTTTTTCCATCAACTTGTCGAGCAATTCGCTATTGCCAATTGTTCCTATCAGTATAATTTGCTTTTGCGCCCTAAAATCTTGTCCACAGATTTTGGGTTGTGACCCGCAAACCATTTCAATATCGTTAGCAAACCATTTAGCAACCAATTTCACGCCTTCAAAATCGTTATTGCTGATGACTATTGGTGTTGCAAAATTCTCACAAGCGAGAACAAAACCAACTTCTTTTTTCGCATAATCAGGCATTTCTTTAGCATATCGAATATCGGCAAATGCAAGGGTTGCAAAAAAAGTTAACATTCCTATTCCAAATAAAATTTTCTTTTGTAAACTGCTTATATCCATACCTGTTTTTTAGTTCAAATTGAAAACCCACGTTCTCTGAACGTGGTCAGAACCGTTTTACGGTTTTGCCTATAAAAGACTCATTGCTAACTTTTCAAAGTTGTGTCCGCAACAAATAGAAAGAACAATGAGTCGATTTAAAAAGTTATCACATGCAGTATGGCATTGTACCTACCATATTGTATGGAGACCTAAATATAGGTATAGAATTTTGGAAGGAGAAATAAAAAATGAAGTTGAAAACTGCATACGGGTGTTTTCTGGTCAGAAAGGCTGTACAATTGAAGGGCTCAATGTGGAGTTTGACTATGTACACTTATTGGTTATGGTCCCGCCCAAAGTTTCCATATCAGATTTTATGGGCATCTTGAAGGGTCAGACAGCAATCCGAATATTTAACAAGTTCAAGCACCTGAAACAAAAGCCTTATTGGGGCAATCATTTGTGGTCGAAAGGCTACTGTGTTGATACAGTTGGTTTGGATGCCGAAATGATAAAGAGATATGTGAAATTTCAAGAGAACAAAGATAAAAGAGAAGAACAGTAGTAGTATAAATAAATGTGGAGACAACGTACTTTTACCTTCTTTGAGGGTAAAAGTATTTTATCCCTTTTTAGGGGTTATCCCAAAGCCACGTCCTCTGGGCGTGATTGTTTACTTTTTTTTTACTTGCAAACAATTGCTACGCGTGTTGTTTTCAGACCTTCAGGTTTTACAGTTAGTCGTATGTTAAATGTTGGCCTTTTTATATCAGAATAATTACCAAAGCCTGCCATTAAAAGCCCTTCACTCCAAAAACGGAAAAAATTTCATATCTGTTTGGTCTCCTATATCAGTTGTCATAATTTCTTCTGGCTCTGAAATCCCTAATTGATTAAAACCATCATTAAATCCATAACATTTGTAAATGTCGGACCTGTGTTAACGATTCCTCCAGCCTGCTTAAAGAAGTTGTGTGAATTAAATTCTGACAGATATTCGTCGATGGATAAACCCATGCTTTGTGCATCATTGATGGTATTTGAATCCACCACAGCTCCAGCTGCCTGGGTTATTCCATCTGTTCCATCCGTTCCCGCCGACAAAAAGGTAATTTCCTCATTGTCTTCTAATTGATTTGCAACAAGAAGCGCCAAATGTTGGTTTCTACCTCCACTACCATTGCCTGCAATCTGAACCGTTGGCTCACCGCCAAATAAAAAGCAAATTTTATTGTTCGGCTTTTCATTTTTTGCTTGCCTTGCCACCCGAAGTATATAATTCGCAATTTGCCGAATATCACCTTGCAATGAATTACTTATTATTTCTGTGATATAACCATACCATTCTGCTTTTTCTTTTGCATGATCGAGAGCTGTGGTATTGTTTCCAATTAGTATATTTTTAGTTTTAGAAAATAACCCTACTCCTTCTGGCGAATGGCTATTCCCCGGATTATTTAATTTCTGATATAGATATTTAAGGAGATTCCCTGGAATTTGATCTATCAGTTTATACTTTTCGATTATTCTAATGGCATCTTTTACTGTAGTTTGATCAGCAATCGTTGGTCCTGAAGCAATGGAACCTATATTGTCGCCGATTACATCTGACATAATTAAACTTACAAGCGTTGCAGGAAATGCTATTTTCGCCAATCCTCCCCCTTTTGCTTCAGATAATTGTTTGCGTACACAATTAATCTCATGAATATCAGCACCGGAATTTATCAAGCAATTATTTGCAATTTTGAGCTCTTCCAAATTTGAACCATCTGGCACATCGACTAATAAAGAGGATCCACCACCAGATATTAAACAAATTACCAGATCGCTTTCTCCAGCTTTATTTAAGATATATATGATTTCTTTTGTGCCTTTTATTCCTTTATCGTCTGGAATTGGGTGCCCGGCTTCGGTAATTTTTATTGTTTTTAGAGGTAGCGAATGGTGATACTTCGTAATGACATGTCCAGCTGTAATTTTGCCAACAAGGATTTCTTCAACACTCTTCGCCATTGATGCACTTGCCTTGCCAAACCCAATTACGTAGATATGCCCGTATTTCTCGGTGTCTAATTCTAAATCCCCAATCTGAAAGGTTTTATCATTGATTGACAGGAATTGAGACATCAATTTGTCTGGTTTAACAGCTTCGACCCCGCTCAAGAATATTTCGATTGCTTTATCTCTATTTCCCATCCGATTTTGCTTTGAAGGAATAAATATACGAAACCATTTAAATATACCTTCCTAAGCAAATACGAATGGGTATAAGAAAACAATGCACCCTATAAAACAGGTGCATTGTTCGTCAACTTAAATTAATGTATGGAAATTCACTTCGCTCTTTACAAAGCAAGTTTTAATCTATTCATAAGCCGGGTTTTGAGGATAGTTTTCTGAATCCAGTGAAATTGCAGAAAGAGGGATAGGCCTTAAAATTTTAAGGTTGCCCCCTGTTCCAACAAATGGATCTGTACCACCATCGAACAATGTTTTAATATCCGGATTTCTAACTTTAGTGTAATCTACAAGTTTCCCTGTCCTTTTGAGATCTAGCCAACGAAATCCTTCCCCTGCCAATTCACGTGCCCTTTCTTCCAGAATAAAATCAAGGTCAACAGAAGAAGTAATACCAGCACCTGCCCTTTGTCTTACAGTATTTACCCTGGCAAGGGCATTACCTGTGTTTCCTGACATAAGGTATGCTTCGGCGGCAACCAGATACGTTTCTCCCAACCTTACCAAATATAAATCGTGGGTGTACTGTATCGAAGCCGTTTGTACCCTGTCAAATTTTCGAAGTGATGGATAATCAACCTGGTTGTTGCCATCCCACCAATGTGGATCGATCGGTGAAATAATCGCATCGGCATTCATTGGTGAACTGCTACGCCAATTGGCAGTATCTGCAATCTGAGCGGCTGTTCTTGGGTAATAATACGAAACAGGGCTGTTATTTGGATCTAATATCCAGCCTGAGAATGGTCCGGTTTTAACATTCAAGAAAGTACCCTCAAACCGAGTGTCATCATCTTCAAAAAGCGTAAAGAAATATTCTGTAGGGTGCAGAGCATTCTTTTTGTTCACACCATCGTCGCTTCCTTGCACCAATGGTCCCCAAGGGTAATCCCAGTTATGCTCGCCTCCATTTTGGGTTGAATTAGGTGAATATTGGATCGACCATAAAACTTCTTCGTTATTGTCGTTTTCATAAGCAAACAGCTCATTAAAAGTGAGGTTTAAGCCTTGCCCATTAATTGCAGCGTCAGCCATGGAAGCCGCATTGCTATAATCAGAGTCCGAACCAAAGGATTCATATCCTCGTGTCAAATAAACCTTAGCCAAAATGTGTTGCGCAGTGCGCTTTGTAACCCTTCCGAAATCGTCCTGAGTAACCGGAAGATTGGCAATAGCTTCCACCAATTCATCGATAATAAACTGGTAAACATCGCTTGCAGGTGTACGTTCAAAATGCGTAATTGGTTCTTGAATTAAATCTTCTACCAATGAAACATCCCCAAAATTTTGTACCAATAGAAAATAAAAATATGCCCTGATGGTTTTTACTTCGGCAATTCTTGTGGTAAGCTCAGCAAATTCTTCTGTACTAGTTGAATAGTAAAGGGCCATATTTGCTATCTGTATGCTCTCATACAATGTTTGAAACAAATATTCAACCTGGCTGTTCCCTGGGGTTAATGTTTGATATGTAGCTAAACCTAATGGAACTTCCTGATGTGCACTGAAAAACAAATCGGTTCCGGCACAAAAAATGTAAGGAGTTGGTTCAAATACATCACGGATGGATGAATACGTTGAATTAACGAGTCCTTCATAACCACTTTTCGTAACATAATGGTTTTCTGCAGTTGTATTACCCAGGTTTTCTTCCACAAGAAAATCAGAACAACCTGCCAACACGAGACCTGCAAAAATTATCGATAGTATTGTTTTTATACTTTTCATAACTTAAAATTTAATGTTAGCACCTATTTGATAAATCGAATAAGAGGTATTGTTTGCATCAATACCGCTCATGCTGGCACCCGCCCATTCAGGATCAAATCCTTCGTATTTGGTAAACGTAAATGGATTTAATGCATTTACATACAAGCGAACTCCTGCAAGACCAATTTTTGAAAGGATGTTATCGCTGAAATTATAGCCCAGTGTAATGTTTTGAACACGTACAAATGATGCATCTTTGTTAAAGCCCGGATAACCATAGTCTTCAGCATCTTCGCCCCAGTATTCACCCTGGTAGCTTGCTTGCGGATATGTATTCGAATAACGTGCTTCGGTAACAGGATTTTCGCGAACGTAATAAGGTACAT
The DNA here is from genome assembly GCA_963678235.1 of Prolixibacteraceae bacterium. Lineage (GTDB taxonomy): Bacteria > Bacteroidota > Bacteroidia > Bacteroidales > Prolixibacteraceae > JABMQB01. The sequence continues at coordinate 1,173,267 of OY782766.1, forward strand.
CCAGGATTACTTTGCTATTAAAATCGGTAAATTCTTTGTGGAATGGACTGAACTGGAGCACTCCTTGTTTAGTATAAACAGATGCTGAAATATCCCAGTTTTTATACCTTAAAGTAGTTGAAAAAGTGCCGATCCAATCCGGATCCGGTGATCCGAGTACGGTCATATCATTGTCGATATCGATCTTGCCATCGGTATTTAAGTCTTTAGCTTTTGCTGTTCCCTCTAGTGCCTGTAAATCTTCGGGGGCAAGTTCGTCTTTTTGCCAAACACCATCAAATACCATTGCATAAATAACATTAACAGGCTCGCCAATAAACCAACGGTTCGGAACATCATCCTCTTTTTCGCCATATAACTCAACAATTTCGTTGGTGTTTTTTGAAAAAACAAAGCTGGTTTCCCAGGTAAAGTCTTCCGTTTTAACATTAATGGTCCTCAATGTCAATTCAAGTCCTTTATTGCTGACAGAACCAACGTTGTCCATCATAACCGCCCAACCTGTTGGCATTGCCAGTTTACGTGGCATGATTAAATCAAGGGACAACCTATCATATACGTTAATTTCACCTGAAACGCGGTTGCCAAACAATCCAAAATCAGCACCAAGGTTCCATTCTCTTGTACGTTCCCATGTTAATTTTGAGTTGGAAAGCGCTCCCGGGATAAAACCATCGGCAGAAGTTCCGTCCCAATCGTAATAACGTTGTGTATTCAAAGCCGATTGGGTTGTATATGGCGAAATATTGTTATTCCCGGTGTAACCAAAACTTAATCGTACTTTTAAATTATCAATCTGTGAAACGTTCTGTAAAAAAGGTTCTTCTTTCATGCGCCATGCAATTGCTGCAGAAGGGAATGCAGCCCATTTGTTTCCTTCTGCTAGTTTCGATGATCCGTCCCAACGCATGGTTGCTGTTACCAGGTATTTATCCGCAAACGAGTAATTGAATCGATTTGTAAAAGAAAGCAAACTGCTTTTTTCATATCCGGTTGATGAGTAATTGTCGGGTGCACTTTGGGTGTTGTACCACAATGATTTAAAAGGCACGTTACGACCGTATGCATAAGCCATTTCAAGCCGATCTTGCTGTGCTGATTGGATAAAATCATAGGAAAAACTATGTCTGTCCCATTCCTTATTAAAATTGATCTGGTTGTCCCAAACAAAAGAGAGTCGGTTATTGTGCCACATACGCGCTACCGAAATTGATCTGGTAGCAAACCTGTCTTTATATTCTCCTTGCCTTTCAAACTTGGCATTTGGAGAAAATGTTGACTTAAAACTCAAATTCTCAGTTGGACTAAATTTGAGATAAAAATTAGAAATTACATGAAACTGATCCACATTCCAGTTCGAATTACCATCAAGAAATGTATAAGGACTTACATTTCCTGAAATACCACTCATAGGTTTCTGAATGATATTTCCTTCATTATCATGTGAAGGTGCATAACTTGGCATCCTAAATAATTGTTGGGTATACCCTTGTTTAGACACAAGTTCCTGATTTGAATATGCAAGATTGATATTCGATCCTACAGAAAACTTATCGCTAATTTTTGCATCAACACTCGTTTTAAAGTTGTATTTATTATAATATTGGCCTTCAGCGTTTCCGTTATCCCCCTGATAACCAAACCCAACCACATAGCTAATATCTTTTGTTCCACCACTTGCCGAAATAAAGTGGTTTTGCTGAATACTAGGCTTCAGGAACTCATCAAGCCAGTCGGTCCCATTACGGTTTGTAAATGCATCCGCCCAATAATCTACTCCATTTTCGTCAATTATTGTTGGGAATCCATAGGTAAGTGAATTTACAATTGGTTTCCCTTGTACTAAATCACGCGCAACTTGTCTGTCTTTTTGCCACAATATACTTTCGTCATAAGAATTCAAAAAATCAGGCATATTAGCAGTTTTTCTAATTCCAACAAATCCAGAATATGTAATAGAAGGCTTTCTGTTTTTTAACCCTTCCGCTGACTGAGTAGATACGATTACCACACCATTAGATCCTCTGGAACCATAAATAGCGGTCGAAGAAGCATCTTTTAAGATATCGATACGCTTAATGTCGTTTGTATTCAGAAAGTTGATATTATCGGTCATTACTCCATCAACAACGTAAAGCGGGGCTCCTCCGGTTAATGAATTGGCACCCCTTATTTGCACATCAAAGTCACTACCTACCGATCCTGTTTTCTGACTAATATTTACACCAGCAGTGTGCGCTTGCAAAGCTTGCACCGGGCTTGTAGAACCAACAGCAACTAACTCTTGTTGACCCATAGAAGATACTGCCCCGGTTATATCCCTTTTAGATATGGTTCCATAACCAACTGCAATTATTTCCTCAATCCCAATGGAGGAACTTTGAAGAATTACATTTATCTCCTTTTGCGTTCCTACAATAACTTCTTGTGGAGTCATTCCAACAAATGAGAAGATCAGGATATCATTGCTTGCAATATTTGACAATGAATAATTTCCATCTGCATCTGTGACCGTACCTTGTGTTGTTCCTTTTTTAACAATGGTAACCCCAGGAAGTGGCACTCCGTTATCATCTACAACCATGCCTGAAATAGCAAATTGTTGCATTCGCAATAGTATCTCACTATTTTCAAAATCTGATGTAGAAAGTACTATTATTCTATCTTTTATAGTATAAGCTACATCTGTTCCGGCAAAAAGTGAATTTAAAACGTTCTCTATTTTCTGATCCGTCACATCGACAGAAACCTCTCTGTCCACGTCAATTACCTTTCCACTATACATAAAATAGAACTCGCTTTGTTCTTCAATTTCTGCCAATACTGACCTAAGTGAAGCCTTTTCCATATTAAGACTCAAAATTTTACTCTGCGAATAGGATTTGTTGGCAAATACGCTGATTACAGAGATCAACAGAAAAATGCTGGTTAGTTTCATAATCCGAAATATTTTTTTTGTCAAGAGAATTTTTAAATACCCAGACAAAGCAGTAATTTTTTTCATACTTTTGTTATGATTAGTTTATGAATATCCCTGTACGCTTATACAGGGTTTTTATTTACTCTCTACAGGGAAGTGTTGTCGCATTTCCCTGTTGTTTTGTTATTTATCTCATATCATAGGCATTTATATTTACGTTAGGTTTATTTTTTTTCTATTATTATTTTTTGCTTCGAGAAAGTTCCATCCTCTAATTTTTTACGAGTGTCAATGCTATATTTTATGGGAGTAGCTATGGTCATCAAATCTAATATTTGATAAAGGGGTTCATCAACAAATGTCACGGTATAGATGTAGTCTTTAACGTTGTCTGCAATATCAAAATTAACATTATACATGCGGCTTAGCCTTTGAGTTACATACGAAATTGTAGCATCTTCGAATATTTGCTTGCCCTGGGTCCATGAAATGTATTTTTCAATATTTCCTTCGGTGCTGTAAACTTCCCCTGATTTTGTATTAAAATCGACATGTTGACCAGGAACCATTGCCCCAATAGTTTTCGATTTATTGTTTGAATGTTCAATTAATACAACTTTCCCATTAACCAATGTCGTTTCTATCAAATGCTCATCGGGATAAGCGGTAACGTTGAATGCTGTTCCTAGGGCTTTGATATTTAATTTTCCGGTTTTTACAATAAAAGGCTTTTTAGGATTGTGGGCAACATCAAAATACCCCTCGCCCGATAGAACCACTCCTCTGGTATTACCAGTAAAAAACTGTGGATATTTAAGGCTACTTCCGTAATTTAAGTAAACCTCAGATCCATCTGACAATTGCACAACAGTTCTGGAACCAATGGGCGCAACAATTTCCAAAGAGTCAACCATGAGATTTGAATAATGTGCTGATTCTTTGTGGTTTTCTGTCATTGTATATAATAGAAGCCCCAATATGGGAAAAATCAATATGGCTGCAACTTTTGTAAACCATGTAATATAACTTGATGGTTCTTTAACAGGCGTATTTACTTTTCGGGTTGGTGTATTCTCCCTAATTTTACTTTGTATTTTTTCAAATAGGATATCTAATTTTTCATCTTCTATGTACTGGTTATCTTCCTGGGAGTTATCCCATATTTCCTTTCCCCAGCCTTTGCTTTCATTATCTAAAGCATGGTTGTTTGCCCATTGAATTATTTCATCCAGTTCGTGTTTATCACATTGGTTATTCAAAAACTTGATAAGGATTTCTTTCTTCATTTTTTAGTTCTTAATAAGCCCCCACAAGGAGGGCTTTATTTAAACCTATTCTTTTGAAACTTAAACAACCTGTTTTGGTAAGTTTCATAAGTTATACGCGAAACATTTAAGATGGGAGTATGAAAAAATGACTTTTTTTTATTGTAAAAATAAATACATAAATAAAACGCTGACAATGTTGCCATTACCAATATTTAATTTTAAAAATGCAAGTGTATTTACCATATGTTTTTTTACTGTATTAACAGAAATGTTGAGTTTCCCAGCAATTTCCTGGTGGGTTAAGCCCTGCTCGCGGCTTAATAGAAATATTTCTTTTTGGCGTGGGGTTAATTCATCCAAAAGGGACAGAACCTTATCCTTAAGTTCCGTATAATAGATTTCATCGATAATCACAGGATCTTCGTCAACTTGCTGGATAGATTTCAGATACTCCAAATACTTATTTTCAGTTGTACGTTGTCGAAACAAGCTTATGGTTTTATTGTATGCAATGGTAAAGAGGAAAGATTCGAATGAAGAGTAAATATTGATATTGGCACGGTTTTCCCAAATTTTAATAAACACTTCCTGGACAATTTCTTCCGCATCTGTTTCCTGTTTAAGGTATTTTAGTACAAACCCGAATAGCCTTCTGCTATACCTTTCGTATAAATTATAAAATGCAATCATATTGTCTTCCCTAATCAATTGGAGAAGTTCTGTATTTGATTTATTGCTTTTCATAATTTATATAGGCGTCCAAAATACAAAAAGCTTCGCATTTTTTTAAAATTAATTTGCGAAGCCTTTTGTTTGGATGAATTGCATTTAATAATGCTCTTTTTTTGGTTTTACTTTTTTATTTTCCATCCGATCGATAATATCTTTAAACTCAGGTTCAATAATCTTATTTTGAAAGTTATAAATTATTATTTAGCCTGAAAAATGGATTTTAAATAGCGGGTGTTGGCGCCAAAATTACCAACAACATCACGGGTATTTGAGGCATCACGAGAACGTTCGATAACCAGCCAGCCTGACCACCCCATTTCATCAAGGGTTTTCTTAACTTTTGGCATATCCAAACGTGTATTATTCTCTAGCCAAACACCGTCGGTATCAGTGCAATGGATTTGGCAAATTCGGTCTTTTCCAAGTAATTTTAATTCTTCACATAAATCCCTTCCTGCTTCAAGCGGATTCTGGAAGTTAAAGTATATTTTAATTCCAGGTGAACCAATTTCTTCCAGCAGTTCTATATCACCCGCAGCGTCCAGCGAAGTTTCAATGCCTATAACCACACCTGCAGCTTCTGCTTTAGCACCTGCAATTTTTAGACGCTCGACAATAGCTTCCCGCTTTTCAGGATGTAAATTTAGATCGCCTTGTACGCCCAAAGGCAGAAATGCCACTTTTGTTCCCATTAATTGCATTGTTTTGATACAATCATCGATCATCTGAGGAACGGTTTCCCTCACGGCTAAATCCTGCGCATAAAAGCCTGACATAGCCATAGACGCTATTTCAATTCCTGTTTCTTTTGATTTATCAAGGAAGATTTTACGTTCAGCCGGATCCAATAATTTATTTTCAAAAGTTGGACGTTTCCCCAAACTTCCCATATCCAATTCCAAACCATCGGCACCAATTTCTTTTGTACGTTCAAATGCACCTAGTTTTTGGCGTTTTAATATCATCCAATCGCATACAGCAATTTTATATTGTGGACCTTTAACCTCTTCTTCACTTTGTTTCTTTTTCGCAGTATTGGTGCAGGATGTAATAAATAGTCCTGACACAAAAAATACTACAAATAATAGTGGCTTTAGTTTATTTTTAACGTTCATAGTGCTAATTGATTTTGTTTTTTATATAAATTTTATAACGGCCAAATGCCATTCTCAATTTTTTTAAGGGTTAGTTTTGATGGATCAACAACCACATGTTTTATGGTTTCACGACGCCAGGTATATACAAAATGTATCATTCCATCAGAAGCCTGGATAACTGCAGGATACGAATATTGGCTTATAGGAGAATCTTCCAATATTAAGGCTGCATTCCAATTAACGCCATCTTCAGAAATTGCAACATTTAAAGGTGTTCTTAATCCTTTGAATTTTGTTCCTTCAGGTAATACGTGGTTGTACACCAATAACTGCCTTCCATCGGCAAGGGTTACGGCATCGGTGCCAGAGTTGTTGTTGGGTAAGTTTGCCATTTGCATTTGCGACCAGGTGTGCCCTCCATCTTCCGACCAGGCTTCGCCAATGGCACGATTTCTGGTTCGACACAAAATTTGAAGCCTTCCATCTGGATAAGTTAATATACTTGGCTGGATAGCCTTTAAAACATAACCATTGAAAAACTGACTTTTCCCATCGTTGATAGGTCCGGTTTTGGTCCAAGTTTTTCCGAAATCTTTGGTCATTTCCATGTGTACACGCCAGCCTTCATCTCCTTCTGTACTGGTTGGACAGATTAATATGCCATCTTCCAATAAAACAGGCTTGTTTTTTACCGGTCCTATATATCCTTCAGGTAAAGCTTCGGGTTCTGACCATGTTAATCCATTGTCGGATGAACGCATAAGCATTCCCCACCAATTCGAAGGGTGTGGACCAACTTTATAAAACAATAATAACTCACCATCAGGAATTTGAAATAACACAGGGTTCCAGGTTGGGTATCGAAGCGTATCGTTTTGAACGCCGTTCACAACTTCAACCGAGGGTGTCCATTTGCCATCGACCAATCGGCTAACCCAAATACCAACATCCGGGTTTCGTTCCCTGGTTCCTCCGAACCAGGCTGCGACCATTCCTGCAGGGGTTTCGGCAATTGTTGATGCATGGCACGATGGGTATGGTGCTTCTTTGTAGATAAATTCATCTACTGCAATTCCATGTTTCCACCAGGGTATTTGTGCAAAAGAATTAACGCTTAAAATTGTTATCGTTAGAATAATTAGTAAAAAGGTTCTTTTTATCATGTTCTTTTATTTTCTGGATGCTTTTTTTGCCCTGGCAGCTTTCACATAATCCTTATACATTTGCCGCCAGCTTCTTCCGTTGGAATTCAGATATTGCTCGTTTTTTGTTTTATAAATCTCAAAAATTGCAGAAATCTGCTTCATTGTCCTGTAGTCAATTGCTATTTCACGCGCTTCTTCAAGGTTTGCCAAAATAGTATTCGTTTCCTCTTCGGTCATATTCGGAACAATTTCTTTATAAGCCTTCATTGTAAAGGCAACTTTTCCGATGGTGTATTTATCCAGTATTTGTTCAACCTGTTCTTCAGTTAGGTCATTTTTAAGCCCGAGCATTAAATCCTCATGGATAGATTTTGGTTTCGAAGAGCTGGCAATCATTTCTCGATAAAGTTGGGAAAGCGGTTTGCCATCCAGTGGGTTTATCCCTTCTGGGACTGTTGTGTATGGATGATCTAAATCCCAATCGCGTATTGCCCTCATATGCTTGAACAGAACGGCTTCAATTCGGGATTCTTTCTCAAGATTATTTAACTGCAATTCTTCAACATATTGTTTTGCCCGTTTTGCAGATTCAATTTTAGCTTCAATCCGTTCATCCCTTTTTTTATCGAAATATTTATAAAGCTTATTGAATTCCCGAATGGCGTTATCCGGCATGTTCTCTCCATTTTTGCCAAAACTTAAGAGGTTAGTTTTTGGTTCAACCACAACTTTGCTTTCATCTAACAATTTTGCATCGAGATCAAAAACATCAATAAAAAAGTCGTAAACGGCATTTCGTTTATTGATCCCAAAAGAATGGCCTTCTTCGGGCAAATGTATATTTGAAACCTTGGATTCAGCATCATAAAACTGATATATCCTTTGCAAATAAGGATATTCAAGTTCGGGCACGGATGCTGTCCAATCATGACCATCAGAAATAATCCGAATAGGTTTTGGTGCAAACATTGCCATTAGTTCGGCATTATTGGTTCCCCCACAAGCCAACTGAATTGGCATTCCGCTTTCGCATGGGCAACCTCCATCGAAATGAGATGCAAGGCTTACTGTTGGGCAAGCAGCAGTAAAACGGTCATCCAGAACAGTAAGTAAAACTGTTTGTGCCCCGCCACCTGAGCCACCATTCGCTGCAACGCGCTCAGGATCAACATCAGAGCGGGTGAGCATATAGTCGAGAATCGTCAATCCATTCATTATCTGAATAATATGGGCTTCAGAAGTGCGATGCGCAGCACCTGTAACTTGCAATTCAGACTCTCCCCAACCGAATAGGTCGTAGGATACTGCAATTGCCCCCATTCGTGCAAGCGTACCAAAACGTAACTGTAAATCGGAATTATAGCGTCCGTCACCCCAGTGCCCATTTGGACATAAAATTAACGGATACTTTCCTTTTTTCTTAGGTGCATAAACAGAACCACAAACGTACAAACCCGGGAGGGTTTCGAGATAAAAATTTTGAACCGTATATCCATCAAACTTTCTAATTTTTGAGAAAACAGGTTCAGATTTCACTCTTTTTGAAAGTACATCATCAATTTGAAGCAGATCCCTGACTTCTTTGCGTAAACATTCTTTTCGTTTATCCCAATCTGCTTTGTTTTTATAAAGTGTATTCAAATATGCTATTGCTTTATCTCCATCAACGGGAGTTCGGCGCGGATACTCATAGCTTTTGATTTTATAAACATTCTCACTTTGCTTTACAGCTTTATAATTGAAAAGCGTAAGAATATTCGTAAATGTTTCTTCCAAAGAATAAGGACGTACACGAAAATCTGCATAGGTAACTATTTTGTTCGTAGTGTCAACATCGTATTTTATTGTGATGTTGAACCGTTGCCCAATTTCTTCCAAGATATTCCCAAGTGGTCTTGAGAATTGATCTTCATACGACTGTGCATTGGAAAAAAATACCGATAGTAGAAATAAGATAAGAAATACAACTTTTTTTATATCCATTTTATTCAATGTTAAATTCTTCTCCATTCACAAAAACTTCCCTAATTTTTAGCCTTTCAACATTCTCAAATCGGCATTCTTCCTTTGCGTTATCGATACTAATATATGATAATGAAATTCCGCTAATTGGAGATTCTTCCAAGCCAATCATTTTTATTGGTGTTTGTACATCGGCACAAGTCATATTGCTAATGTTGATGTTTCGGAAAACGGGAGTTCGTTCACTTAAAGGCTCAACTGGCATTCTAGAATAAAGCATATTAAGCATGATTGCTTCTTTCTTGATGTTGCGCATAATGATGTTATTCACCTGAATGTCTTCAACAACACCTCCCCTTCCACGGGTTGATTTTATACGAATTCCGCGATCAGTACCGTCAAATACACAATTGCTAATTGCAACTTTTTTTACGCCACCACTCATTTCACTGCCTATAACCACACCTCCATGACCAGCTAACATTGTACAATTTGTAATGGTAATATTTTGGTTGGGTGCAGCATATCTACGCCCTTGTAAATCGCGACCACTTTTAAGGGTAATACAATCATCGCCAACAGAAATATGGCAATTTGAGATATGCACATATTTGCATGATTCAGGATTTATTCCATCGGTATTTGGCGAAGGAGGATTATTAATCGTTACTTTATCGATGGTCACATTTTCGCAAAACTCAGGATTAACAGTCCAAAATGGCGAATTCACGATCGTTATTCCAATTACTTTGAAATTTGAGCACCTGATTGGCTGAATAAAAGGTGGACGAAAAAACCTCCGTTGCAAGGTTCTAACATAATCAGCGTTTGTTTCTGCATATAAGGCATCTACATCGTTGGCTTCGTCCCACATTGGTTGGTATTTATTCAACTCGCGCGGTCCGTTATCTTTCAGGTCAACAATTACCCGATAGAATTCGTCCCACCATTTTTTCCCCTGGCCATCTATTTTCCCTTCGCCTTTAATGGTGATATTCTCTGCATCTACAGCATAAATTAAAGGCGAAAAGCTTTTCATAACAACACCCTCATAGCGCATTTCAACAAATGGCAAATAATCGTCGAAATTATCGGAAAACGTTAGTACCGCACCTGCTTCCAACTCAATGGTTATATTACTTTTTAGGTGAATTGCTCCAGTCAGATAATTACCGGTCGGAAAAAACAGGGTTCCTCCACCGTTCGCATTTAATCGGGTAACTGTTTGGTTTATTAACTCTGTATTTAAATCTTTTCCTGAGGGGTTAGCACCTAATTGCAACATGTCAACACGCTCGGCTTTTACAATAAAAGAAGTCAAAAACAAGCCTATTGACAAGAGTATGTTTTTTGTGTTCATAAAATGTATGCTCGATTATTTAATCTTAAATTTTACAGACCAGTTTTGACAGCTTCGCACTGCGTCCAACTTCAACTCCATCAACCAAAACAATCAGTCCGGCACCATATCCGTATTTTGATCCATCTTTATCCCAAATTATTGTAACTATTTTACCGTGATAAAGAACATTGTCAAGGCAAAACCAATCCCACTTTTCGTCTGGCACCAATGGATTAACTTCCACAACATTATCGGCTCTTGGGCGTAAACCTACCAAACCAGTAATTACCAGGTCGTTGAAAGTTGAGTGGTTGTAATACCTGCTCCGTTCCTGATCGCCTTTCAGCCAATAACCAGTGCTTTCATCCAGGTATTCACCAATGTATGGCCGTCCTCTGTAATATTGTGATTCAACATACGTTTCGAGCAAATCAAAATAAACCGAATCATTGACGATATCCTGCTCATAATTATTTATCAGGTTTGCCATGCCAGTAAGTGTTTGTGATGTGGAGAATGGCCACACTGCACCGTCCCACTCACATTTACAGCATCCATGTGTGCGAAATTCTGGATGACGGCGCTCTGCTGTAGTAATTCCAAACGGGGCATTAAAACCCTCTGTGTCCATAATTTGCTTCCACGCTGTTTCATACCCTGAAGAAGGCAAATTAAAATACCATGGAATATAACCGATTTGTTCGCGAACATTTGCAAATCCACCTTTTTCTTTTACCGTTTCAAAAAAATTACTTTCTGAATTCCAAAGAATCTCAGGAACAAGTTTTTTTAAGGTATCCGCTTTTAAGCTGTATTTTACAACCCATTCCTTATTGCCAGTTAATTCAGCCATTTTCGACAATGCTACTGCATTCCCATACATATAACTATTGATGGTTGGTCGTTCGTTTTTCACACGTCTCCCGCCTGAAATTTGCTCTTCCATGCCATCTTTTACATCTTCTTGCCAAAACATCCCAGTTGGTTTACGTCGAATATCTTCCCAAACCCGGTAATCGGCTTCAAGGTCGGGCAACATATCTACCACAAAATCTTTGTCTTTAGTTAGCAAGTAGTAATTATAAACTGCGTCGGAAGTCCAACTGCTAAATTTATTCAGTTTACTTAAAGGTTTCCCCTCATTTCCACGATACCAAACTTTTAGATAATCTTTTAGATAGTTTGAATTGTGTAGCCATCTTGATTCGTAAACATGATGCCCAATGGCACAAGCAATCAGGTTGTATTTATCGGAATATGATCGTTGTACCAAAAATTCGGTAAATGCATATCCCGAGGGTGTTTCTTTAATATGCTTGCGAAGGGTCCACCAACGATAATAAAATATTTCTTCGAAGTTGCTTTGTGGGCATTCAAACAAAGGAATGTTACTTTCCATCCAATCCCAGGATTCGGCATTGGAAATTGCCTGCACAATGTTTTCATCTTCCATATTATTGAAATAATCTACATAGTGCTTATAATCATTTACATTTAAAACCGCTGCACTTTGATTGGTTTTGAATGTTTTTAAGCTCTTGATATAAAAGACTGCTTCAGGAACGGGTTTTCCGGTTTGAGGCACATCAAAATCCTGATCGGTAGGTGTGTCTGCATTGGGGAATCGACGCACTTCACCAGTGCGGAACATGATGCGTTGAAACTTGTGAACCGGAGCAAATAATATATTCCTGGTTGCCCTTTTATCATTGATAAATACCTCATACATCCGGTTTTTGGCATTTACATCAATCTTAATTTTGTAGGTCTCACCAGCCTCATATTTTTGAATGTTTTTAATCCGGTAACCCACTTTGCATTTTAAATACCCATCTTTATCAAAGATTAAACGAATTGCCGGTGTTCCTTTTTTATCCTGCAATTCGACGTGCAATAATCCGGTATTGTTCTGACCTGCTTTAATCTCAAACTCAACAGAAGCTGTTTCTGTTTCCGGAAAGATTCGCTCTGCTTTTGCATAATCAAATTCATCCTTGTCTTTTAAACTAAGCCATGATAAACCATCGTTTTTTTCAATTTTAACAGGTGCCCACACCGGACTAAAAATATTCCAGCGATCAAGCTCTTCTCCTGCTTTCATTTCAGAAAACACCTCGTTTACCTGGTTGACTTCCTTATCCAAAATTGGAACTTTAATCCTGGAAATCCACATGTCCTCTTTATTCATGCTATAGGCAACCCATAGGTTTTTATCGGCAGGAATACCGTTACCTTCCTGTATCCCGTGAACATATTGAGGACCGTAAGACTTGTAATTACCACCATAACGCATCGTAGTGATTTCACCATTCACCAACAATAATTTGTCGTAATTAAGTCCATCGTTACTTACAGAAAGGGCAAGTGGCCATCTCATTTCTGATGGATTATAAACAGTAACATATTTCCCATCGGAGGTTTTTTGTCCCCATATTTTTGCATTCGAATTTACGAAACCCGGAGCCCTAGAAGGTTGTGACCATGTTTTACCTTCATCATTGCTAATTGCAGTTAAGGCATGTTTCCATAAACCAACAACATTTCCGTTGGGTAAATGGTAAAAACTTAATGCTTTATATTGCTCTTTAACAGGAATAAGTGGATCGTCACGGTCGGCTTCTTCAACCCATTGTTGCATCATTAGTGGATTGGACAGTAACTCGTTACAGGCTGCAATAAATCCTTTGTCTTTGCTTTTATCGTAAAAAGGGAAGTAAGTATTCTTTTTGTTCCAACCATGGTTGTAACGTATAAAATAGATAGGTCCGAAGGTACCATCCTTATAAATTTCACGAACTACACGACCAATCCCGTTTCCATCATTAGGGCTATCTTTTTTATTCAGTGAAATGCCATAATAAGCAAGAGAAAGCAAACGATTGTCGCCCGAAACATAAAATCCCATACGCTGGTGCATTACTGCAACTAACTCTTTTGCAACTTCATCCACACCTTCTTTAGTGGTTCCGTCTGGAATCTTATATTCAGGGAAAAGTGTAACAATTTCCGACCAATTGTACCCATCTTCCGATGTGGTCAACATGGTGCGTCCGGGAGGAATATGTTCCCCAACCGGATCATTTAAATAATGGTAATAAAATTTATTGTTCCAATACGCCAGGTTGGGTGCATGATTATACGTCCATCCCAATCCTTCTGCCGTTTCCGGAAATTCACGATTTGCGCGCATAATTTGTATATTGTGCACTCCCAGTGCCGGGCTTAACTGACCATGATGATAATCAATATTTACCAGTGTTTTTCCCACATAGCGGACTGTATCTTCCGCTTGTGCGCCATACAAAACAAACAACAAAATTACCCCCAGTACACTTTTCGCAATTCTCTTCATTATTATTTATTTTTCTGCTTTTGAGTTTTGAATTAAATTATTCAAAATACTTTCTTTTGCTTTAAAAATCGTGCCATGCTTATGCCCTTCCGGCAAACTAACCTGATCCGATATATCAACAAATGTTTTAAAATCTGATGTTTTACTTGCTTCATACGTTTTTTTACGATAAGCATCATAATAGATCAGATAATCCTCTCCCACTTTTGCTACCGTGGGACCTTCGGTAAATTGTTCGGTAAAAGGTTCTGAAATATCGTGCCATGGACCAATAGGTGTCGCACCAAAAGCAACCATTATATTTCGCATTGGGCGGGTATTGTCTTTTAAAACCAACACATAATCATTGCTGGCGCGTTTCACGATTACACAATCAATTACACTAAAATTAGGATCGAGGAAAAGTTTTGTTTCCGTGAAGGTTTTAAAATCTTTGGTGGTTGTATAATACATACGATGGTTGTTTCGCTCTTCTTCAATTCCTTTTTCAAATTTGAAAGGGATTGTAGATGCCCAAATAATGATAAATTCATCTTTTTCATCGTCGTAAAACAGTTCGGGTGCCCAGACATTTACGGTAGAAGTGTCGAAAGCCATGGTTTCGATGTATTGTTGTTCCGACCAATTGATTAAATCGGTTGAGCTGGCGTAACCAAATCCGTAATCACCTCTCCATGAAGAGGTCCATACCATATGAAAAGTTCCATCTGGACCAACAACCACTGATGGATCGCGCATTACTTTTTGGTTTCCTATTTCAGGCTTTAGCCACGAACCTCCCAAATCTTCCCAGTTATACCCATCGTAACTATATGCTAAATACAAGCCTTCATCGGCTGGTTCACGAAATGTGCTGAACAAATACACTTCTTTTTCCTGCGAACAGGAACAAAAAAGCATTACTGCTGCTACGAATAAAAATACTCTTTGTATCATTTTTATTTAGTTTCTATAAATTTTTATTTTTAAATAAAGTAGAATTGAGTACTGAGATTGAGTATTTAGAATTATTTTGATTTTTCTCTCTACTCATTACTTAATACTTTTGTCTTCTTTGTTCATTATTTTTTTTAAATTTCATTCAATTTTAAACCTATGTACTTTCAGTGAATAGTTAGTCTAGTAACTGCCACTTCGGATGGTGCCTCAAATCAAATATTAAGGTGTTTTGACCGAACCTCACTCGAAATGGCAGATTAATTATGCAATATTTTTATTCAACTGAATCCAAGACAAGTACCCAATCGTTTCCTTCGCCAGCTTCACCCGGAGGATCGAACGACTTTTCGCCTTTATTCTCGAATTTTCCTATGGATGTAAGCTCGCCATTTCTTGGATTAAACCAACTTGCACTTACTTCATCGCCGGAAATAATCCCCATATTTACGTTTATATCGGCGCCCAGGTAAGCATAAATTAAGGCATAATTGTTTCCCCTTGTTGCAATTTGGTATTCGTATTTTTCTCCATTTTCCCCAGCTATTAATGATTGGTCGGGAACCCGGTCAAAATAAGATTTGGATAGTATCAGGTCTTTTAAGTACTGCATTTGCCCGGCACCCGGCATATCCATTCCTTCTGTCCAATATTCCCTTGCCCCATAGGCAGCGGTTTTGTTTTCAGGTTTGTGCATTTGCATTACTGCATTATTTCCGTAAGTAAAGCCAAATGCGCCCGCAAAAACGGACCAATAAGCATATCTGCGTAAATCGTAATCTTGCCAAAATGGTTCTGCGGGATCGTGCAAACCCTGAGGAATTCCTTCGTAAGAAGGTTCTCCGTCGATGGTAGGTTTGATAGGTACCATAGCTAAATCGTCCTGTACATATTTGTAGTTATCTTGTCCGTAAGCTTTTTCAGTATCATCCTGATCGTAACGACGGTGCCCAGATTGGAACATGTTAAAATCGAGCCATGGCTCATTGTGGAACCAAATTGAAGATTGGGTCCTGCCAAATGGATGGAAGGTCACCAACTGCTCAGGGGAAGCTTTTTTCAGGTTGTTGCCAATAATATTCCAGGTTGCTGTTGAATCACTTCCCTTAATATCTCCGCCATTTAGCCAAATAATATTTGAACGATGGGCATAACGCTCAGCAAGGAATGTTGAATATTTATCAGCCTGTTCGCGACTAACGCCACCACTTTTTACATTCGATCCCCAAACCGGCACCAATGCCATATACATTCCTTTACTTTCAGCTAGGTTAATAATATAATCAACATGGTCCCAAAAATCGTACTCCTCTTCATTTTCATAAGAATTACCAGGGGTAACATTTGGCTGGGCAACGTCCCCCTTTACAAAAGACGAATCACCATAAAAGTTTTTAACCCTCAATCCGTGGGCAACCATTACCTGAATAACGTTAAATCCTTTCTCTGCCCTATTGTTTAGATATGTTTCAGCCTCTTCGCGGCTAAGCTTTGAAAATAACAACCAACCTGTATCACCAAGCCAAAAGAATGGATCACCATTTTCATCCATAAAGTAACGGTTGTTTTCAGAAACTTTTAAAAAAGGCAATGTGGAATCCTGATTTTCCACTTTAACAGTGCAAGCTCCAATGCTGATTAAAATCAGCAGCACGAATGAACAAACAAGAAAATTTTTCATTTTAGAAATTGTCTTTAGAATATTTAATTAATTATATTTTTTTCAGCCAAACAATGGAGTCTCCTCCAGATTTTAAGGTTATTTGCGTTTTTTCACCACCCTTTATAATGGTTTCATGTGTGGCAACTAACTTTCCAAGAGGATTTATTTCGGCAAGTTCAAATTTACCACTTATCTTTTCTAAATCAATATCCAAATTAGAATTTTCCCTGCAATAATAAATGCGCTCACCTTTATTGTTCTCCAATATCCATACACTTTCCGCATTGCTTTTTACAGGTCTCATACTTGAAGCATTTTCCAAAAATCCTTCCACCTCAATATTTGGAAGTGGAGCCAGTGACCCACCTGCCATAAATACACCCCACGCCAGGCTTCTCGCTTGTGTTTCAGAATATATCACAGCTTTACCAGGAAACTTTTCTGTGTAACATAATACATCTGTGTAAACCTGTTCTATGGAACGGCTTCCTGGGGCACTCTGTCTTTTATGTTGTCGCATTGCTAAATTTTGTCCTCCCTTAGGTGCGAATAGTGAACCATCTTTGCGAGAACTCCAATAACGAATATCAATAACATCGATGTATTTAGATCGAACAGGATCTTCCAGTATTGCATCTTGCACATCTTTAGTAGCACTTAAACCAATAATTGGATCATACCCTGTTTCTTCCTGCCATTCTTTAATTACATCAATCCAGAATTGAACGAAATGAAGCGGTCCGGTATATTCCTCGCTGGTTAACTGAATCACATTGCTGTTGTTTTTAAAATTCTCCAGACATTGCCTGATGTATAAACGGTGCAATTCCCTTCTGACCGGATGGGTTACATCGTAAAAATGATCGGCGATAAAAATACGCTTATCACCTGCAAAAGGCGGCGGTTCCGGGAATCCTGTATTATTAATGTTGTTTACAGTACGCCAAGGAGAGTCAACCCAATGTGCACCAGCTTCGAGAATATTGTGCTGGAAATAGTTTTGATGGATCAGAACCAGGTTTTTCTCATCGGCTAAATCAGCAAATTTTTTCAATCGGTTCCAATACCATGAATTGTATTTTGTTAAATCGTATTTACTTAAACCATCCCATGCCAGTTCTTTTCCGCTTCTGGCAAATGGGAGTTCATAAAAAGGAGCCCATGCATCTCCGTCCATTCGGCGAATCCGTTCATGGTCGTCACGGCGCCGGTCGTACCATAATGCATAATGTTGTTCCATTGCAACAACACCGAATTGTAGCATCATATTGGTGACATCCTCAAGATTATCCGTAAAACCATGGCCTTCACGCCCTGGTACGTATCGCGTAATTGCTGGTTTTGCCCTTCCAATTCCTCTTGGGCGAATACTACCACTCCACCAGGGAACTTTGAAACGACTTCCGGTAAGGATTGTTTGGTTACATGCTAACCAACCATTTTCAAGGTTCATTGGTTGAATATCTTTCCTCTCTTTGGCTTCACTATTAAAATCTAGTATATCTACTACAATTGCATTATTTGATTCCAGTGAAATTGGATTAGCCTCAATTTTTTCATCGATGAACTCCAATAAGGTTTGTGGAGAAACCAATAATTCTTTTGCCAATTCAGCGGCAAGTTCAACTGAAGGACTGGATGTCGGATTAGTGGAAATTACCTGAACCGGCTTTACAGGAATTGCATCTTTGCCTATCCTGTCGGTTAGTTGGGCATAAAAAAGACTGCGTGGACGAATGTGGTTATTCGAGTTGTTCCAATAGCCATCGCCTGCAAATTGAGCCCAAATACCAAATGCCCAGTTTTGTGCACCAGGTGGTTTTTGGCATTCCACTTTTGCAGCAGTACATTGCCATAACACGGAATTAGCTGCAGTCCAACCAGCTCCATGACCATCCTGACCACGATTTGCGTAGCTCAGTTTATGTCCATCGATATTCACGATATCAAAAAGATTTCCTGAAGACCAGCAATCCATTGCTCCGCTAAAACTTGTGGAAGAATAGGACTCACATTGGACGAATGCATTGGGACCAGGAGCACGTTCACCGACACCAAAATCGTGGTATCCATACTCGGAATATAAACGTTGAAATAAGGTTTGTTGACCCGAAGTAAAAAAAGTATTTCTTCTAAATTCTGCAATTTCTGAAATTGGCTCAAACGACTTACAATCTTCAACAGTTACCCTGGATGCCGTTTCGTAGAGCGCCACTGCTGATCCGGCAAAGTTTTTAAAGGTCATTTGCCGAACCCAGGCATCCCGAACATTTTCCATAGTTATTGCCATCCAGCAATGATCTTCATCCTTTATATTTTCTGAATTGTAAGCAGAAATTAAATTTAGGTTTTCTATTCCAATGTTTTTAATGCGGTCTTCCCATTTGTATTTTGAAATAAATCCGCCACCATATTTTTGTTCTAAGGCTGTAGTGAGGGGAACGTCTATTGTAATAGTATTGCCTTCGATGGCAGTAATTGTTCTATCCCAAACAATATGGAGATTACTGGTTTGCCACATTAACCAATCGGACTTCCCTCCAAAAGTATTCATTTTGAGTAAATCAATCCAGTCTTGCGTAGAAGGACGACGAATGAATATTTGATCCCCGATCTTCAAGTCAAAAATATCTTTAACCGAAAATGAAGTTGCATTTACCGGAACATATTCATCTGTTATTTCCAACACTTCACCTATTTCCTGTACAGGCAAGCCTGAAACTTTAATTAGTGTTTCCCGGCTTGTGCCATCTGTAATTATTGTGGTCCCATTTTCTGAAGCCCCACTACCTCGCAATACAACTCCTGAACGCTCTATCTTAATGCGTCCTTTTAGATTATAAACTCCTTTTTCAAGCAGCACAGCGCCTCTGAACCCATTTTCATCGACTGGCAAAGAAGATACATAATCAATGGCTTTTTGCACTCTTTCTGTTTGATCACCGTTTTTTACAGGAACAACAACTTTAACCGGAACATGCGGAATGAATTTGTTCGATGCTTTATATCCACAATAAGAAAAATCAGGAATGCGATTTCCTAACTCATCAGGGTGGTAAACCAATTTTCCTTCCACCCCCTGCCTTACAGGTACAGGAATGCTATCTTTTTTAGGCGCACAAAGCGAAAGTAATATAAATGCCAGAAAAGCTACTGTGAGAACCCGAATTAACAATCGAATTTCTTCGAGACGTAGCTTATTCTTAGCCATTGATATGAGTTGATTCATAGCTAAATTAATTTATTAAATGTAATTAAGCGCTTATTTGTTTGCCTTAATCCTTTCATTCCATTTTTCTCTTTCCTCGGTCAGGTTATAGCCTCTTTTCGAAAGATAGTTATTTATTTTGCCTTTGTATTTTCCAAACCATCCATGTTTCTCTTTTGACGATCCACCATCGATTGCGTGTTCGCGCGCTTCAACCAACCAAATTGATATCTGTTCTTTTTCTTCTTCGGTTAAACTTGGAATCATTTCACAGAAGGCTACATAAGTTAAATTTAACACATTGTATGTTAAGCCATCCTTCACTTCGTCAATTTGTTCTTCTGTAATTATTTGTTTTAATTGTGCATAAAACGCAAAATGATGGTCGCGTATTTTGATTTCCTGCTCTAATTTACGAAGATCAATTTTAGCATTACAAAGTTCCTTATTTTCGTCATATTCTTCCCTGATTTTGGCAACATCGGCATCCCTTGCTTCTTGCGCATCATTAAGGAAACGATAGTGTTCAACAATAATATCGCGGACTTTTAACTTTGTATTTTCCGAATCAAAATCCATAGAATTTACGATTTTATCTGCACGCCCGGTTATTACTTTGGTATATTCATCAACAACTTCTTCTTTTGGTTGCGCACAAGCGACAAAGTTTACAAATACAATTATTAACAGCATAAAAATGCTTGTAGATGGTTTATTCATTCTTTTCAACTCTTTAGTTTTATGTTCATGCAACTAAAATGCAGTTGCTTAAATTTATAAATCAGACACTCAATTAATCTTTAATAAGTACTAAGAAATGGGCAAATAATTTTTATTACCCATTTCTTATTTTCGTACTTAATCTCAATATGAAAGTTACTAAAATCGAACTCAATATTTTTATTTCACAAGAGTATCGTGGTTGTTTTCCAGGTTTTTCCAATCCACTTTTTTAGTTGGATCGATCCCGTTAATATATTTTTCAATATTTGTATATCCATCACCGTTACAGTCAAAAGATGCATCTTTTGGATTGTTTGGATTTAATCCTAAATGGGCATATTTCTTTTCCCAATCATCAGGCATACCATCTTTGTCTGAATCCACATAAGGCGTTCCTTTGTATTCAGGGTAACCACCAACCTGGCTAATATCAGTGATAATCCCGTTTTTATAAGAATCTTCCGGCAAACGACGGTGCTCGAATTTTGGGACGTCAGTTAAATCAACGTTTTCAGCATATTCAGGAACTCCTGTTTTTACGGTACGGCTAATTCTTTGATCAACAGCATCACGTTTTGGAAATAATGCCCCTGCATTTTTCAATACAAAATCAAATGCTTCTTCGGCAGGAAGAATAGTCATATATGGCATTGGTGCAGGTTTATCGCTCCTAATATATTTGGTAAATTCACCAGCATCTTCCATATCCTCAATCTGAACACCACCATTCCAATTGTCTTTAGTAACCCTTTCATTGCCTTCAACAATATTTCCACTAACATAAACAGAACCATACACTTTGCGTCCGTTCATTATTTTCCTTGATTCTGGTTTTAAAATTCGATGACTAACTGCCTTATTCAAAGGTGTTAACGGACCGGGCTTGTAATAATTATTAATAAGGTTGTACCTTGCAGTATGGTCACCTCCGTCAACTGAGCGGTGAACCCAGTTAAATATAACATTGTTGGTAAAATTAAAAATCCCGTTCCATCCTATTGAGGGATTTCTTCCGGCATTATTTGCCCAAAGGTTTCGAATAAACGAACAATTTTCTCCCCCCAAAGTACTCCCAAAAGCATGATTCCATGTGTCAAGGGCTTCTGAAAAAATGGAGTTTTGAATGGTGATATTTACTGTTCCCATCTTTTCTGCACTTTTTCTGGGATCGGAATTGTACATGTGACGGTACATCGACATGTTTTCATCCAGGCCCCAACTTGCTGAAATATGGTCGAGCATAATGTTGCCAATTGGATTTCCACCAATGGCATCGTCACGGCGTCCAACTCCTGTTTCACCCCTTCGAAAACGCATGTGGCGGATAATTACATCATGTGTATCAACCCAAAATGTTTCGCCAGCTATGCAAATTCCATCTCCAGGAGCAGTTTGTCCGGCAATTGTAATGTATGGTGCTTTAACTGATATCGGAGATTTTAATCGAATAATACCAGAAACGTTAAATACAACAATTCTTGCACCTCCCATTTCGCAAGCTTCCCTTAAAGTTCCGGGACCATCATCTTCTAAGCTGGTAACAGTAATAACTTTTCCGCCACGTCCACCAAAAGTGTACATACCGCCACCTTCAGCACCCGGGAAAGCGGGAATTTCGGCCTGAGGTAAATCGTAAGGCCGTTTTGCCCATGGAATATATGGTTTCCCTTCTGCAGCTTCTTTTTCAATTATTGGCAATGCTTTCTCCCATGCAGCATTTGAACGTTCTCTGGCTGCTTGCATTAACTCACCTGCTTTTTGTTTTACATCATCCGGCACTTTAGGATATTGAGCAAATCCTGTGATACAGAAGAAAAATGTCACTAGTAATAATCCTGTGATTTTTAAATGTTTCATGATAATTTGATTATTTTTTAGATATATCAATAAATTTTACTTATTAAGTTTAGCCTTAATTTAAGTTTAGGTTTATGTAAAAAATAATTGATTAAAACTGAATTGCTATCCTCCAAGTGAATCATATTATATACCACAAACATATTTTTTGAAACAAATACGAATCAAATTAATTTCAGGTTATATTTTACGAAAAGTGGATTTTTACTCAGGTTCACAGTTTTATATCAATTAGTAATGTTATTTAGCCAATATTTTGTTTGTAAAAATATAAAAAATAATGTAATAAAATGTCACAAACTGTAATCGTTTACATTATTAAATCCAATTAAAACGGGTTATTTGTGCGCAATTTAAAACTTGCAAAATGTAAACGTTTTACTTTTTAAATTTATGTTTCCTGAAAAAGAACAATAAATCTCTTTGACTTTTAAGTAACAAGGAAGTTTAACAGTAGTAGGTATATTATTATTTTCAAGTGAATGGTTAATACCTCCGAATTGTATTTGGAGCAGTTACCTTAGTTTCTATAAATTTTCATTTTAAATTGAAGTTGACTTGAGTACTGAGATTTGAGTATTGAGAATTATTTTGTTTTTTCTGTCCACTCATTATTCAATATTCTTGTCTGTTTTTTTTGAATTTCCTGTCTGCCGAACAGGCAGGCATTCAATCTTAGCCTTACTTACTTCCAGTGCATAGTAGTTTAGTTCATTCTATTTAAGGCACACCCCAATAATTAAAACTTTTTGCGTATTTTCCTGATCGCTCACCAAAATTTTCAGATAATTAATTCCCTTTTTTAAAGAAATTGTTTGGATAACGATTTCTGACTTAAAAGTATCCGATTGATAATTGCCAATTCTATAACTGCAAATTGGATTTTTGTGGCCTACTAAATAACTACTAAGATCAATATGCACTTTTTCTTTTTGTTTAACGAAGTAGTGTGGCACAGCCATCCATTCCAAATAATCCTCAAGGCTGGTATAGCCATCGTGGTTTTTATCGGCATTTGAATCGGAGAAATCACCAATTGTTGAATTTGGATTGGATCCATGCAAATTTTCCCACCAATTTGGCAAGCCATCATGGTCCGTATCAAAATCATCCGGACGCTTTTCTTCAGGATATGTTTCGTATCCTCCAACTTCGTCCTGATGGTCGATAATCCCACCTTTTTGTGACTTGCTGCCCATATAAGTATAGGTGCCATTTAGGGTTTCATTGATAATTCGTTTATCATGATGATCGATAATAGGCAAGTTGCAACCCACGTCAGACAAAACAGATTTAAAAGCATCTTTTGCCGGCTCAATTTCGGCATACGAAGGGAAAAATGGTTCTTCTACAAATACTTCCCAATCGACCACCTGGCCACGACTAGTAACATAAGTTCTGCCGCATTCGTTGTTTGTTCCATCGCAGGCGAAAGTTCCATCAGGATTTTGAAGTATGTTGCCAGAATAGTAATAGCTCTGCGTACCTTTTCCAACCCCTTCCAGTTGAGCCCTGAGAGTTAGAAACAAGGTGGTTGCAGCCCCGGCTTTGTAATAATTATTAACAAAATTAACCTGATGGGCCCCACCATCAGTAGCACGGGTTCCCCAGTTATATACAACATTGTTAAAAATATCCAATTTCCCGGCATAAAAACCATTACCATCCAGTCCGCCGCCAAGGCTCCAGTTGCGACCAGAGCAATGTGCCAGTAAATTATGATGAAAAGACCCTATGTCGCCCCCAATGGTTGCAGCATATCCGTGACCTGAGCCTTCCCTGTAATTTTTATGACCGGCAATATTTAAAGCTTCTGAAATTAAGCAGTGCTGAAGTGTAAAATTTTTTCCGTTACGCGAACTAAAAGCTTCATCAATTGTCCAGCTTATAGAACAATGATCGACTATGCTATTGTTTGCTCCCGCCATACCCAGTCCATCGTAAGTTTTACCCGCCCCTAACCTTGAGCGTATAAAACGGCAGATTGTTTCACTACCTATTCCCAGTGGCGCTGATCGTAAGCAAATGCCTTTCCCGGGAGCTGTTTGCCCTGCGATTGTAACATACTTATCTTTTACCACCAACCTCGATTTCAAAGTAATTATACCAGAAACATTAAAAATAATTGTACGCGGACCAATATTCTTTGTAATTGCCTCCCTGAAACTTCCCGGACCATCATCGTTTAAGTTTGTAACTTCAACTACCTTGCCTCCCCTACCTCCGGTTGCAAAGCGCCCATAACCTTCAGCTCCTCGAAATGCTAGGTGCCTCGGTCTAAAACTCCATACTTTCCCAGGGGTTGTTTCTCCCGAACTATTTGTTTCATCAACCCGCCAATAATATGTATTGTGATTTGTTAAACCTTTCACTTGAAATTCGCTTTCTTGCGCATTAAATGATCCTTTAAAATACGTTTTATCGTTCTGTTTTGCCATGGCTATGGATAAAGAATCATCTCCAAAATACAATGTGTACGCTTTCGTATTTCCTTTTAGCGAAGGTTTCCATTTTAATACAACCGAACCATCATCCGCATTTACATGTACGTCTTTATCTAATGGAAATGGATCTTGTGCCTGCTTTGTGGCATCAACAGTGTTTAATTCGATGGCATTCAGGCAAACATTGAAGATAGGTGTTTTCCCAGCTTCAGGCTTAAAATCATTGACCGGTTGTACCAGCAAAACCATCTCCTCGCCTTCTTCCGTTACATCCAATTTGGTAAATAATATAGTCGATTCAATACTTTTTGAAGCCTGTACCGTACGTTCAATATTGCTATGCACCAATTTATTGTTAAGATAGACATTGACTGGGCTAAAGTTTTTCCCCTTATTATTTTGCCAGATATTATGGTAGGTTTGCAATGAATGGGAACCAATTGGAAGCCCGCTAATCCTCAATTCCAAACCAGTACCAGTTTCTTCTCCTTCCACTATAATCCCATCATTTGCCAATCGGGCAAAATAAGGTGTTTGCACCATCGCTTTTGACCAGCTTGTTTTTATTGGATTGCCTTTTAAAACAAAGTATACTCCCGAGATTGTTTTTGTGTTTAAATTTGAATTAACTACCCAAGATTCATAACCAGGTTCGGTTACTTCACTGGTTCTTCGCCCTTGCATATCAAGGTCGATTTTCACAACTGGCTTTTGGGCAACTGCATTAAAAGAAATACATAAAAGCAGAATTATTAAATAGCTTTTCATTTATAGTTTCAGTTGTAAATATTAAATTTTAAGGTTTACCCCCAAATTAAACGTTTTTTGAATAGGGTAACCGTTATAACTACTTAATGCATCATCCTTATATTTGAATGTTTCAATTGGGGTCCACAAATTGGTCGCTGAAATAAAAATCCTAAGATTGTTTACACCCCATTTTTTTGAAATATTAGTTGGAATTGTATACGAAACATTAAGGTTTTTAAGTCTTAATTCATAAACATCCTTCATCCAAAATGTAGAAACCCATTGATTTTGTTTTGCCTTATAAGGGTTTGGATACTTTGCATTGGGATTTTCCGGAGTCCAAAAATCAGCCCAGTATGATGGTACATTATCATCATAATCAGCGGTCATTCTTGAAGATTTATCCACTGCTGTATTCCAAAACCCGTAGGCCATCGACCAGTTGGTGCTAACCCGAAGGTCTTTCCAGCCAGCACTAAGTGAGAGATTTCCTGGCATCAAATGCTTCCACGAAAACTTATCATTCACCCTTTCCAGGTATTTTTTATCATACTCATTAATGTTTCCATCGGGTTCAAAAACGGTACGAGGTTCACCAATTGCCGTATTCCCTTCCCTCCCGATATCTTCATAAAAGAAAGTTCCCAATACAATAGGTCTTCCCTCTACAATATAGTCATGTCCCCACTTTACATTCCATTCAGCATTTATCGCGTCTAGTTGCTCCTGCGTACGGATAATTCCATGATCAATAAATCCTTGTTCCAAATCAAGAGCATAGGTACTTCTTCCAATCGGATACCTAAAGTCGTTTTCAGGATATTGTGTAGGTTTTTCGATAATTCGGTTTGTGGCAAACTCAAAATTAGTACTAATCTTCCAGAAAACATCTTTGTTTATCTTTCCTCTATAACTGATATTACCATCAAATCCCCAGGCTTCCAGACGTCCGATATTCTCTCCAGGAAGATCTCCCAAACCTGCTGTCTCAGCGAATTCAACCGTCCGTTGATCCAAAATATCATATTGATAAGTATAAAATCCATCCATGGAAAAACTTAGCTTATTGTCCAGGAATTTTAAATCAATCCCAAGGTTATGCATTAAAGATTTTTCCCAACTTACACCTGAACTAATAACATCGGTTTTACCTCCAATACTGAGACCAACCACCGGACTATTGGAACCTAACAAGTATTGATCACTTGCAACACTATATTTCCTTAAATATTCGTAAGCTGCTACAGAGGCAAATCCTGACAATCCCATGGAGAACCTTATTTTCATAAAATTGATAAAAGAAACGTTATCCTTAAAAAAGTCTTCTTGTGAAGCCACCCATCCAACAGAAACGGAAGGGAATAATCCTTTCCTCTCTCCTGGCGAGAATTTAGTGGTCGTTTCGTATCTCAGTGTTGATTCAAGCAGGTATTTGTCACTAAATGAGTAGTTTAACCTAAACACACCACCATAATCCCCTCCTTCGCTCATTGTTCCGTGTGTATCTGTTGTAAGGAAAGCATCCTGCAATTCCAGACCATAGGTTTGAACTTCTTCTGTTACTGCCTGAAATTGAAAACCTGAAGCCTCTGATTGCTCATAAGTTGCAAACGCTCCTAATTTATGTTTCCCAAAAGTTTTAGAATAGTTTAAGCTCAAGTTTAGCTGGTAGTTTTGAGATGTTGTATATCTTTCAAAAACCCTGTTATCTCCTTTAACCGTAACTTCACGAACAACTTCATCGTTCAAAATATAGAGAAAGCCTTCAGGGTGGCCAAATTCATAAATCGTGTATGGAATATCGTAGTTTTTTAAATAACCATGTGTTTCCCTGCGACTAAACGAAGCACTGGCTTTAAGTCCCTTAATTTTAGCAAAATCATAGGATACGTTTAAATTTAAGGAATTGCCTTTGCTAGATGTTCTTGTATAATTATCAAGCTGCACTTCGTATAAAGGAGCTGAGCTGCCATTTGCAACGGGAAGGCCGTTAATAAATGCCGGTTTCCATCTTGGAGAAGTTTGCACACCATAACCTCCCCCGTTGGGTCTTATATAATCCTTATCATCCATAGAGATTGTCGCTGAAACTGAAAGGTTATCGGTAATATTTGCATCCAAACCGAACCTAAGAGAATATTTTCCATATCCCATTTGTGGGAAATTCGCATCTGTATAAACGAAACTTCCTCCGGCATAATACCTTACCCTATTTGATCCACCCGAAAAATTTAATGTATGCCTGCTCCAGGTTGCTTTTTTCCAAATATCATCTAGCCAATTGTAATCCAAATCCCTCATTGCTTCTACTTCTTCCGGAGAAACATATCTTGTTGTATCGTCCGGGTATCTGGCATTAATTGTCCTTATATGGTCATAGGCACTCATCAATTCAACATGCCTTGTTGCATCTCCAACACCAATACTCCCGGAATAACTTATGCGTAGCTTTCCTTCCTTTCCTCGTTTGGTTTTCACCAGAATAACACCATTTGCTCCCTTACTTCCGTATACAGCTGCAGAAGCATCTTTAAGAACTGAAAAGCTCTCAATCTCAGATGGATCCAACATATCATAGTTTTCTTGTGTTATTTCAAAACCATCTACAATAAATAATGGTGATAAATCCTTTAGGAGCTGTCCCGATAATCCAAAAGATGTTTCCGCACGAATTCGGATTTGTGTGGCAGTTGCCGGATTTCCGCTTGGTTGCCTTTGTGAAACATGTACCCCGGGTAACCTACTGTCCAACAATTGGGTAAGACTAGGAGCTACATAGTCTTCAATTTCGGTTGCTGCGATGCTTGAAACCGATCCAAGCAAATTGGCACGTTTCACCTCACCGTATCCAACAACAACAACTTCGTCAAGGTCGGTATTATTTTCAAAAAGCTTAATGTTTATTAGTGTCCGACCTTTTATCGGTATCAATTGCGTTTCAAAACCAATAAATGAAATTGACAATGTATCGTTCGCATTAACGGTTAATGAAAATCTTCCGTCAATATTACTTACCGTTCCATTTGTAGTTTTATTGACCACGACATTTACACCAACCATTGTCTCTCCATTTTGATCGGTAATAAATCCGGAAACATTTATAGGCAGGTTATCCTGGGCAAACAGGGAGGCAATAAATAAAGACGGTATAAAAATAAGTAAGATTAGTTTCTTTTCGTTTTGTTTTAAACTGAATCTGTTCATTTTTTTGAGTAGTTGTAACTTTTTGATTTTCATTAGTTAAGTTTAATTGTATATTTAATATTAGTCTAGCTATACATATTTCTGCATGTTAATTTCCAACTGCACCCTTCTTCACCAATTTATTATGATTATTTTTCAAATCAGATCAATCATCTTTTTTACGTATGCCAATTCCAAATTATGTATTTGATGTTTGTATTCCCATCGCCATTGCTTTCAAAATTGACATCTTTAGGATTATTTGGATTTAAGGTTAGATGTGCATATTTTTTCTCCGGGGCATCAAAAATGATCTCTTGTCGCATGCAAGATTTGATCTGATTTTTACTTCACCACTTCCGTCATTTTGGATAATTGGCTGAACTGTTATAAAAAATGATACTAACGCTATAAAAGTTATAGGTATAATTTAGTCTTTCATCTGTTTAATTTTTTTTTGATTCATTTCGTTTAATGTTTAAATAAGTATTTTTTTTGTATTAATTTCTCCCTGTTTACTAATCGCCCTAATAATATAGATTCCACTCTTCAAATCATTTAAATCTACATCCTCACTTATTCCTGATTTTATTATTTTGCCATGAATAGTAAAAACTTTATATTCCGCTTTTCCTGAAAATTTTATATCCTTCTTTACCTGAATAATTTTAAGCTTATTTGCTACTAATTTTGTTCCTTCAATTGTGGTTGGTATATCAGATGATTTTATACTTAAATTTCCATTTTTATTAACGGATCTCACAGCAAACACTGAAGATGAAGGAGCTAGGCCTGTAATATTAAAATTGGTGGACTCTGTTACTCCAATTACCGAATCATCGGCAAGCACGAGATAACCAATTGCGTTTTCTACTCTGTCCCAAATAATATTACTCTCGTTAATAGCAACATTTATAGGTGCTGGCAATGCTTTTACCATTGATCTAGGATTCCAGATTACCCAATTTTGCTTTAAAAAGAAATTTAAGCCATATAGCAAGGTGTCCAACTCGTTATTTAACTGATAACTCCAGTATGCTCTATCGGAGACATCGATAAGAGAACCATCAAACGATACGCTTTTGTGTTCTGCGAAAACCGAGCTTTCATGATTATCAGTAGCTCCCCATTTTGACCAACCTTCCGGTTTAATATGTTCTCCTAACTTGCAATCATAAAAAACAGAGGAAGCATTTGGCTGCCAAGGCCTACCCAGGTAGTAGCTATTTTGTTGTACATCATCATTTGCAGTTATCCTACAATTACGGAATAATAAACCGTGTAAAAACCTCCCGGTAGAGAGTTGGGTAATAAACTTTGTATCGGCTGGTGCGGTGATATACTGTCCACCTTTAACACAATTAATCGTGCAGCTGTCAAAAACAGCGGTGGCATCTCCATATATAAAATCAGTTGCACCTTCGAGGTAGCAGTTATAATTATATTGTTTTCGTTTATGGGCGTAATAGGTGTCCTGAAAACCGACAAATCGGCAATTATTAAAAACCATTGTATCTCCGGTAGTTCTTATTGCTATAGCTTGACCGACATCTCCTGAGGTGTTTTCAACGGTAATATTTTCGGCATAGAAACCAGGTGAATCTAACCAAAGCGTATAACTATTTGCTCCAGATATTCCATCTTTCCCTTGATAATCATCCCATGAAATTATCACTTTCTTTGTATCTTCTCCTATCAAGCTAACATTTGTTTTGGACGAAGAAACCACTACCTTTTCCTTGTATAACCCCTTTCTAACAAATATGAGTGTTCTTTTAGATAAATAATTTGGAACCGAATTGATTGCATCTTGAATTGTAATATAATCACCTCTACCTGATTTATCGACTACAATATTGAAAACCTGGCTATTGACATTCATTTTGAATACAAGAATGAACAGAATGGCAATTACATATGTAATTTTCTTATGCACTATTCTCTATAACTATTTTACTACTAATTTTTGATGCAATATCTTATTGCTTTCCGTTGTTGCTTTCAAAAGATAGATTCCTGGAACCAGGTCATTTACCGAGAATTTATTTATGCCAGAGGAATTCATTTCAGAAATCATCTTTTTCCCTGATAAATCATATACATTCAAGAGTTTAATTACGTTATTGCTATTGATCCAAACTGTTTCGCTGGAAGGGTTAGGAAACACCTCAAATTTCTCTTGAATGTTCATCGATGTTAAAGAAGTAACTACATTCAAACCATATATATAATTTTCCAGGTTAGAATAGCCATTTGATGCAATAAGGTTGAAATCGGATTTATCATTGGGATTCAAACCATACTCTGTTTCCCACTGGTCGGGCATACCATCCATGTCTGAGTCAGCCGGTGCCTGATCTTCCAATGTGGTATTATACACATCCCATGCTGTTTTACCGTTGGCTCGATCTTCAGGAGAAACAAGATTATTTTGCGTATCAATTATTCCTGTTTCCACTCCTTTCACAGGAGATTCCTGTCCAGCCGTATCGGTATACTGGTAACGCACTATATCTATTTCACCTGTCATTTCTTTAATAACACGTGTATCAATGACATCACGTTTTGGAAGAGTTGCGCCAACATCATTTAGTATTGAAATATATGCTTCTTCCGCAGTTTGTGTATAGTTTGCATAATCCTCGATGACTCCATCGGAGTGAACAAATTCCACATCAGACCTTATACTATCTTTGTTGCTATAGTTTATTCCAAGCCAATTATTGGTATTATAATCATCTTTCCCAACCATAATATTACCATTAACATACCAGCCTGCCCATCCATTATCGCCTGTTCCGGGGCTTACAAAATACAGCGTACCATAATTTCCTGGTCCTGGAATGAAATAATTGTTTACAACATTGGTATGTGCAAATCCTTCGCCATTTGTTTTCATCCACTCCCCACCATAAAAAGAGCCGCTTCTTCCAAAATTGTAATTCACATTATTACGATAGTCAACAAGAGCTTCAACATCATTCGAATTAGAACCATTTATTCGTGGAGTTCTAGAATTATGATGTGCCATCAGGTTGTGGTGGTATGAAGCATACATTCCTCCATGCTGTGAGCCATAGCCCCTATCACCTTTTTTGTGGATTGATCTGTAAAAAGACTCACTAATAATACACCATTGCACTGTAAAATTAGGGCTGCTGGAAAAATGGGTAGTTTCTTCAATTGCCCAGCTAAATGAGCAATGATCAATTATAAAGTTCGATCCGTTTTCTACTCTAAATGCCGAAGTTTCATCCCCCAATTCATCTCCTGGCCGTGAACGAATATAACGGACAACCATATTGTCAGAACCTCCAAAATTAACAGTTCCTCCCCTTAAACATATACCATCGCCTGGAGCTGTTTGGCCAAGAACCGTTAAATTATTACGTTGAGATCTTAAGTCTCCTTTTAAATTAATAACACCACCTACACGAAATACAATTGTTAGGGGACGTTTTATCCTCACCCATCCGAATAAATCGTAGTATACTGAATCAATCCCCTGATTCAGAGCCCAACGAAAGCTCCCTTCCGGAGGATTATCTACATCATCTTCAAGATTTGTAACTATCGCTATTTTTCCGTTTTTTCCATCTCTTCCGCCAGTGGCATATTTTCCATACCCTTCGGCACCAGGAAATGCAAGTTGTTGTGCATTTAATCCAAGAGTGAAAAAGAAAGTTATCGCAACTATTGAGAGAATTCCTAATTTTTGATTCATTTTATACGATTTATAAGTTCAGATTAATACTTTATTATTTTACGATATTCAAATTGATTATTGTTGAAGGTTGCTTTCACAAGATACATTCCTGTATTAAATTTATGTACGGAATATTTCTTTTGAGTGTCGGGTCTACTAATAAAATCTATTAATTTCCCAGAAAAGTCATAGATTTCAATTTTCACAATTTTATTAGGGCTGCTAAAACGCACCCAGTTTTTCGACGGGTTGGGATATATCCTGAACTCCTGTTCATTCAATACCTCTGCATCAATCGCTGAAATTATATCGTTAGAATTGAGGTAATTTTCGAGGTTACTATAACCGTTATCAGCAATCAGTTTAAAATCCGAATTATCTTCTTTATTTAATCCATTTGCATCTTCCCATGCATCGGGCATACCATCGTTATCGGTATCAAATGGTGCATCTGTTGAAGTTGAATAAACATCCCAGGCTGTGGTACCTTCAGGAGAATTATTTGGAACCAGGTTTTTTTGTGTATCAATAATACCCGATCCAACACCTTTTAGAGGCGTATTTTGACCATCAATTTCATAGGCATAACGTACAATTTCCAAATCACCAGTAACTTCATTTATCACCCTTTCATCAATTACATCGCGCTTCGGAAGAATTGCCCCAACATAGCTAATAACTGAATTATAAGCATCTTCCGCACTTTGCGTATAAGAATCATAATTTTCCAATATACCATCGGATTGAACATGTTCAGTATCTGAACGAATACTGTCTTTATTGCTGTATTTTATTCCTAACCAATTATCAGTAGTTTTTTCTTCTGACCCTAACATATAATTACCATTAACATACCACTTTGCATATCCACAAAGTGTAACTCCACCCCTATTTGTTGAAGGAGCTGCGAAAGAATTTTCTTCGGAAGCCGGACCAGGAATAAAGTAATTGTTAACTAAATTCACATGACTAAATCCTGTACAATTTGGGGTACCTTCAAATTCCCCTCCATAAATTAAACCACCCCAATTATAATTAACGTTATTACGATAGTCTACCAATGCTTCCACATCGTTTTCATTGGAACCATTAATCCGAGGCATTCGCGATCTGTTATGTGCCAATAAATTATGGTGGTACGATGCATATTCACCTCCCCATTGGGCAGCATAACCCCTTTCACCTTTTTTATGAATTGAATTGTATAAAGATTCACTTAAAATACACCACTGAACAGTTGTGTAGTCGTTGCTCGAAAAGTGTGTGGTTTCCTCTATTCCCCAACTCATTGAGCAATGATCGATGATAAAATTAGCACCATTTTCAATTCTTAGTGCTGAGGTTTCTTCTCCAAGTTCATCGCCCGGACGAAAACGAATATAACGTATAATTAGATTTTCGGATCCACCCAAGTTAACGGTACCTCCGCGAATACAAATTCCATCACCCGGCGCAGTTTGTCCGGCAATTGTCATATTGTTGCGTTTTGCCCTAAGTTCGCCTTTTAAATTAATTACACCCCCAACCCTAAATACAATAGTTAAAGGTTGTTTTAACTTTATCCAACCAAAAAGATCGTTATAAACAGAATCAATACCCTGGTTAAGTGCCCACCGCAAACTACCTTCGGGTGGATTATCTAAATCATCTTCGAGATTGGTAACTATCGCTATTTTCCCTTTTTGACCATCACGTCCTCCTGTAGCATATCTGCCATAACCATGTGCTCCGGGAAAAGCCAACTGCTGAGCATGTACACCTTGAAACCAAAACAACGAAATTGCCAGCAACAAAAATTTGTGTTTAATCATCTTGTAGTTTTTCTGTTATCCTTATTTGAAAGTTGTACACTTAAAAAAGAAGAACCGTCCCTTTTTAAGAGAACGGTTCTCTCAGTTTAACCTATTTATACTATTCTGCCAGTGGGTCGAAAGTTCCGTTTAGCCATCCGAGTGTTTGTTCTACAGCAACACTCTTTTGTAACATTGACGATGGAACAGCAAAGAAATCATATAATGCTTTATAATCCAGTTCAATATTCTGTCCCTGATATAGATCCATCTTACGAACAGAAGTTGTCCAGTATGTTTTTACACTGTTCGGATCGTTCATGTCAATATGCCCAAACTGATAAGCAGTATCTATTCTCATTATGCCGTAATAGGGTGATGTCTTATCGGTTATAGCTCTTCCCCAGGATCCATTAGCTCTGTATGACAGACCTAGTCTCTGTGTTCCGTTCAGCATCTTTACATTGTTCCCCAAATCTTCTCTATACATTTTTCGCCGTCTTAGGTCCCAGTACCTTTTATTCTCAAAGGCAAACTCAACCTGACGTTCGATCATAATTAACTCTCGAAGCTCTTCTTTTGAAACGGAATTTGAAATTCCAAATTCACCTCCTCCTGATTCTATACCAGCACGCTCACGAATAGCCCTAACATTTGTTAATGCCTCACTCTGGTTGCCAAGTTCATTTGCACACTCAGCCAAGTTTAGCATTACCTCTGCATATCTTAATTCGATCCATGCTGTACTTGTTTGACCAATATCAACCCTTGCTATATTAGGATCGGTTGCTTTTTTGTTATAAAAACCGGTACCTGGCACACGATTACCTTCCGTAGAATTTCGGAAACACCAAACCACTGAAGATTCACGTCCATTCATGTTCCACTCGGAACCATTGTATGCGATAGTTGCATAAAAACGGGGATCACGATCCTTCCAAAACAGTGTCTCATCGTACCCTGATTCAGCATCGTTAATTAACTTGCCATTTGCCATTGGAAATGCCTGCACCAAATTCCAGGTAGGAGTATACCCAGATCCACCACCGCCAGAATAAGGACGTACTGAGTTTTCCCAACCATGTGTATAATCACTTCCTGCATCTAAACTATATCTGCGATATATAACAGCTTCAACATTTGCTAATACGTTGCTAGTAAAAATTGTACTGAAATTAGGATGCAAGGCTCTTGGGACAGACATCTGAGACAATAAATCAACAGCTTGCTTGTTTGCATCGTATGCCCTTTGCCATCTTGTTTGATCATTATTAGGGTTGAACATAGGGCTTGCCCATGCTAAAAGAATACGCCCCTTAAAAGCTGCTGCTGCCCCACTGTTTATCCTCCCTTTGTCTTCTGTTTGAGTCCACTCAATAGGAAGATCAGCAATTGCCTGATCTAAATCTGCAATTATCTCATTTATCGCGTCTTTTGTTTTCGAACGTGGTACATCCAAAGCTTCTGAACCTTCGTATGGGTCTTGTGCCTCTTTGATAATTGGAACACCTCCATGGTGCTTAACAATCTCCCAATAACGCCATGCGCGCAGAAATAAAGCCTGACCGCGAAGTGGCGCTTTAACTGCTTCATCCACTGGGGCATCTTCAATACCTTCCAAACAAATATTTATTCGTCGGATCAATTGGTATTTATCTTTATGAAAATATTCTGACACTGCCCCTATAGTGCTCTCTGATGCAAAACCATAAAGTAAATCCGTAATACTCTGACTAGTTGAGAAAGTCTCATCAGTGTATGCTGCATGTCCCCCGAATCCATAACCATCATCTCCTGTATTCGGCATGTTTTTATAGTACAAATTGTTAATGTATAATTCTATCTGGCTTGCATCCTCCCAAATCCTATCGTCAAGCTTTGTTAAGTCATTTTTGTCTAATACTTTTTCACACGAGAAAAGAAGTACTGACATAAAACCAATTAGCAAATACTGCTTGAAATTAATTTGTTTTATTTTATCAATTTTATTCATGATATTATTCGTTTATTTCTATTAATATGGAGTTCCTAAATCTTCAAGTTTATTCCTAAACTAAAAGTTCTTAGCAAAGGATATGTATTATATCTTGCAATTGCATCTTCCTTATAATCGAAAGCTGAAATTGGAGACCATAAATTAGTACCTGCGAAGAAAATCCGGAAACTACTTACACCCCAGTTTTTAGAGATTTTTGCGGGCAATGTATAAGAAACATTTAAGTTTTTAAGTCTTAGTTGATAAATATCCTTCATCCAGAAAGTAGATACCCACTGGTTTGATGTTGCATAAAAGGGGCTAGGATATTTTGCATTAGGGTTTTCTGGTGTCCAAAAATCAGACCAGAAAGCTGGTGAATTTTCTGCAACTATCACACCTCCATTTTCTTCGGCAACAGGAGACATACGAGCCAGTTTATCCACAACATAATTATTTATGCCATAAGAAGCCGACCAAAGCATACTTACACTCAAATCTTTCCATCCATAACTCATAGAAATATTGGTTGGTAAAAAATGTTTCCAGGACAATACATCTCCTAAACGTTCAACAAATTTTTTATCATATTCATCAATATTACCATCCGCTTCAAAAACGGTTCGTGGTTCTCCTTCACTCTGATTCCCCATTCTACCTATATCTTCAAAATGAAAAGCACCAAGACCTGCCGGGCGACCGTCAATAAGGTAGCCATGTCCCCATTTTTCCATCCAATCAGCATTAATAGCATCTAACTGCTCCTGTGTCCTGATTATTCCATTGCTAATTAAACCTTCTTCACGACCTGCTGCACTTGTGCTTATACCTATTGGATATCTGAAATCATTCTCAGGATATGCTGTAGGTCTTTCAATAACACGGTTGGTAGCATAAGAGAAATTACCACTTATACTCCAATACATATCGTTATTTATTTTACCTCGATACCCCATACTCATGTCAAATCCCCAGGCTTCCAGACGTCCAATATTTTCTCCTGGCATTTGTCCAAGTCCTGCAGTTTCAGCAAATTCTACTGTACGTTGATCAAGGATATCATATTGATAGGTGTAAAATGCATCGGCAGTTACACTTAACCTGCTATCCAGAAATTTTAAATCCAATCCAAGGTTGTGCATCAATGACTTTTCCCAGGTTACTCCCGAACTTATTACATCGGTTTTTCCTCCGATGCCGATACCTATTGATGGATTATTATCACCAAATATGTAATGATCCGAAGAAAGGCTGTATGTTCTTAAATATTCGTAGGACGATACGGATGCAAATCCGGTTAATCCCATGGAAAACCTGATTTTAGCGAAATCAAGAAATGGAAGCCTATCTTTCACAAAATCTTCTTGAGTAGCTACCCAGCCAATTGATACTGCGGGGAATAATCCTTTTCGTTGCCCCGGGGCAAATTTGGTTGTGGTTTCATACCTAAATGTTGATTCAAGAAGATATTTATCGTCGTAAGAATAATTTAACCTAAACACCGAGCCATAATCGCCGCTTTCGCTCATGCTTCCTGAGGCGGTGGAGGTTAAGAAAGCCTGCTGAAGCTCAAGTCCATATGTTTGAATATCTTCTGTTGTAGCATTAAACCCATAACCTTCGCTTTCAGATTGTTCATAAGTTAAAAATGAAGAGATATCATGTTTCCCAAATTTTCTTGCATAGTTTAAACTAAGGTTTAACTGGTAGCTTTGACCATGTGAATATCCCTCTGATATCCTGTTTTTATTAGTCTGGGTTGAAACTGCAGTAATTTCGTCACTAAGAATGTATTTGAATTCTTCCGATGGATGACCAAACTGGTATAGGTCATAAGGTACCATGTATTCTTTTGAATAACTATGGGATTCTCTGCGACTAAAAGATGCACTAGCCTTTAAACCCTTCAACTTCTGAAAATCATAGGATACTCTTAGGTTTAGGGTATTTCCTTTGTCTACGTTTCTTTTATAACTATCCGTATCAAACAAATACAAAATATTATTGCCCCCGTTTGCTACAGGAAGGCCATTAATATAAGCCGGTGTCCATTTGGGTGTTTGCAGAAGGCTTTGAAATAATCCCTCCATTGTGTTGCCTCCTTTTGCCGACAGATATGGTCTTTTAAAATCGCGACTATCCAACGAGACGGTAGCAGATACAGATATTGCATCTGTAACATTAGCATCTATGCCCAACCGATAGGAATATTTACCCACTCCCAATTCAGGGAAGTTACCTTCGGTATACATATAGTTACCACCAGCATAATATTTCACCCTATCAGATCCTCCTGAAAAGTTAATAGAATGCTTTGTTACCATTGATTTTTGCCAAGCTTCATCTAACCAATTATAATCTAAATTCTTCATTTCTTCAAGCTCAGCTGCGGGCATCACTATATCAGGGTCATCAATGTACCTGGCGTTAATAGCGCGAGCCATGTCATATGCACTCATCATTTCTGTTTGAGTGGTGGCGTCCATGATACCGTAACTTCCTGAGTAGCTAATTTTCAATTTGCCCTCTTTCCCGCGTTTTGTTTTAATAAGTACAACCCCGTTTGCACCTTTGCTTCCATATACGGCAGCAGATGCATCCTTTAATACGGAGAAACTTTCGATGTCGCTTGGATCTAACATGTCGAAATTTTCCTGAGATACCTCGAACCCATCCACAATATATAATGGAGCAGGGTCTTTAGCGCCTGCACCTGAGTTGCCAAAAGTTGTTGTGGCCCGAATTTTCACTCTGGTCGATGCTCCGGGCATTCCTGTCGGTTGTGCAGGGGAAACGGAAACTCCTGGCATCCTTCCTTCCAATAATTGTGTTAAGTTCGGAACTGGAAAGTCTTCTACTTCTTTAGCCGAAATACTAGATACAGATCCCAATAAATTTGCTCTTTTAACTTCGCCATACCCAACAACTACCACTTCATCAAGGTCAGTTGCAGTTTCACGAAGTCTAACATTAATAAGTTGTTTACCCATTATTGGAATATATTTTACGTTGAATCCAATAAAGGAAATCATTAAGGTGTCGTTTTCATTCGCTGTTATTGCAAAGCGCCCATCAATGTCTGTTACTGTTCCTCTAGTGGTATTTGCAATTACCACATTCACCCCGACCATTGTTTCACCATTTTCATCAGTAACATATCCTGAAACGTCAATAGGATTGTTTGTCTGTGAAAAAAGAGAAGAAATGAATAATAGCTGAACCAGAAATATTAGTAAAGGCTTTTTCCTTTTCTTAATAAATCTAAAGATTTTCATTTCCTCAGTTTGGAAAAATTGTATAATTTTCATGAAAATAGGTTTAAATTATTATTTATTGTTTTAATATATCTAGTTTATCTTTCATCGAAAGCCTTGCTTTTCTTTAAAAGATTAAATCTTTTCATGTTTATTGATTATTCTATATTTAGTTATAATTGGGTTCCATTTTTCTTAATTTCCATTGTCTTCTTTTTTTGTAGCTAAAGTGCCAATGGTTTTAAAATTATAAGTACCTAATTTCTTTATGACATAATCAGGCTGTCCAAAAAAACAAATAAAGCCGAGACCAAATTTACAAGTCCAAATTCTTCTCAATACCGCTTCCTGAACAACCCCATTTTCTAGTTTAGTTTATTAAAACCTTAGATGTTTTTATTACATCGTTTACCTTTGCTCTAACAAAATAAATTCCTTCTCGAACATTATCTAATTGAAGGTAATTCGTATGTTGCGCTGACAAAACTTTTTTCCCTGACAGGTTATATACATCAATATTCGCGAGCTTTGATACCCGAATTGATTTCCCATATGAGAATACTTTAAAATCATTTAATATTTTATCTCCAATAGCAGTTTGAACTTTGAGCGTTCCATGCACTTTTATATCATGTATTCTTGGCGTTTGTCCTCCCGCTTCTCTAAAACGAAGCATTACATTATCTGTCCAAATTCCGTCCTCCCATACCATTCCATATCCAGAAGGTTCGCAACGATATTCATTAAATGTTTTTACAGGCTCTCCAAAACTAAAATCTTTTGTAAAGCTTGCCATAAAATTCTCTCCTGGTTGATAACGAAGTGTATCCCAAGTATTTCCATCGTCTAGACTTATCTCCAGCATAACTCCTCGTTTACGACCTCCGGTACTTGAATGTGTCCATTGAATGATCTCTACATATTCAAGTTGTCTTAAGTCCAGAATCATATATCCTCTTATAGTTGGTACTGAAGAATACACATTATCTTCCCTACTTATTTCAACAAAACCATCAGAAACATTTTGTGTGTTTTCTGATGCGTTTTTATAAGCATAGGCAGAAGACCATTCAGGCGCGAACGCACATTGTTTAAATACGTATTTTGCCTTTGAAAATTGAGAACCCAGAAACGGAATTTCCAAAGAATCTTCTTTATACCCAAAAATAACATCTCCAGAAACAGGATCAATAGAATTTTCGCTATTCCCTGAATCTGGATTGTTATCCGTATGAAAGAAAGAAAAACCCATAAAGTTTTCGTTCAATACCAAAGGTTCACTTGGGAAAAGATTTCCCCAGCCAGTTCCTATCCCATCATCCTGACTGTAAGCCTTAAATCCACATACGAAAACAATAAAAACGAATAAGGTAATAATCCTTTCTTTCATATCTTCATTTTTTATTTTGCCTTTTGATTGATTACCTCACAAATACTTTGGTTGTTTTTAATTTATTCCCGGCTTGTGCTTTCACAATATACACCCCATCGTTTAAATCAACCGTTGATACTGTATGTGAATTCTCGACCGCTCGTACCAATGCACCAGCTATGTTGTAAA
Source organism: Prolixibacteraceae bacterium (assembly GCA_963678235.1). Lineage (GTDB taxonomy): Bacteria > Bacteroidota > Bacteroidia > Bacteroidales > Prolixibacteraceae > JABMQB01. Next base: position 1,214,135 of record OY782766.1, read on the forward strand.
TTTTCACATTTGCAGGTTCCGATATTCGAATAAATCTATCATAGCTATGAATCTTTAAACCGTTGATACCTAAATCATCGGCAGAACTTGGATTACCTGGATCAAGAACGGTACCGTACACTTTAAGATCATGAATTCTGGGAACTTGATTTGGAGAAATACCAAAACGCAACATTACGTTTGACGCCCATAGTCCATCTTCCCATACCATACCATAGGCAGATTCCTGACAGTTATAAAAGCTTTCCATCCTTGTTGGCCCTGTTATATCAGAAGTATAGAACGATCCTGTTCTTCCATCACTTAACTGCATACGTAATGTATCCCAGGTTAAACTATCATCGATACTGTATTCCAGCAATACTCCACGCTTGGTTCCTCCGCAACTTGAATGTGTGTACTGAACAATTTCCACATAATCAAGTTCTCTTAAATCAACAATAAAATACCCTTGAATTTCACCAGGTTCACTTCCATAGGTCCTGCTAATTTCAACAAAGCCATCTGAAACATTAGGAGTATTATCCGTTGCATTTTTATATGCATATGCAGTTGGCCATTCCGGGGCAAATGCACACTGGTAACAATCAAAATGAGCTTGTGATGCCTGTGCTCCAATGTATCTTACATCCCATTTACGGTTGGTATAGCCCATAATAATCTCTTGGGTAGCCGGATCAATTGAGTTATTACTATTTCCTGCATCCGGCACATCGTCAGAGTGAAAGAAGTCATAACTTTGGAAGTTATCGTCAACAACCAGAGGTTCGCTAGGGAATAAATTTCCCCAACCTGTACCTGTTCCCAAATCAACTTGAGAATAAGAAGTTAAACAAAAGCCAAAAACGGCCAAAATCAAAGTAAAAATTTTTCCATACATGATAAATTAATTTAGTAGTTAATAAAAAAAATGTTATAAAGTATCTGCTTTGTTTTTTTTCAATTTAGACCACCCATAATAAGTTAAAGAATCATCAGCAGGTTTTGATTTGAATAAAAAGCTAGACGCATAACCAAATATCATTAAGACAATATGACTGTATACGCCAATCATATACTTATGTTGATTAAAATTCAGATTTCCTAAATCGAGCAACAAATTTTTATTGTCTTCAATACCAATTGGCTTAGAGGTTAGCAAGGCATAAATGGTAAAAATTATACTTGCTAATATTCCTATATAAATTCCTTTTTTATTTGTTTTTTTAGTAAAAATTCCAAGTATAAACATTCCAGCAATTCCACCAGAAAATATTGCGTAAAGTGTAAAAATTATACCCAAAACACCTTCTCCGCCAGCTTTCACATAAAACAACGCTACTGAAATTGCCCCAATCCCTGCCAAAGCGATGAAGGTCCTGCTCAAAATCATTTGCTTCTTTTCTGGTGTATCCGGTTTCCATCTCAGGTAATAGTCCTCCAAACAAATCGCAGACAAACAATTTAAATCAGAATCGAGGCTCGAAAATGCTGCTGCGATCAGTGCAGATAAAATTAAACCGATTACCCCAACAGGTAACTTGGTCATAATGAAAATTGGGAAGATATCATCAGGTCTGATATCCGCCGGCAATTGAACTCCAGTGATTTTATAATATGAAAAAAGAGCTGTTCCTATAAACATAAATAATGCCCAAACAGGTACACTCATTAAAACACCAAACAAGGAAGCTTTAACTGCGTCTTTATCCGATTTTGCAGTTAAATATCGTTGAACTATTGTTTGATCGGTACCATATTTTTGAATGGCATAAAATATCCCATTTAAAGCCATTACCCAGAACGTTAGGTTTACAAATTCGAGGTCGAATGGACCAAACCCTATCCGTCCATTATCCATTGCAACCTGCCAAATTTGAGATGGTCCGCCTTCAACCGAAAATAATAGTATAATCAGCGAAACAATTCCTCCTCCTATGAGCATGAACCCCTGGATAACATCAAGCCAAATTACAGCCTCAATACCGCCAATCATAGTAATAAGGATAACAATAACACCAATTATAAATATGATGTAAGTTGTGCTTATCCCAGTCATATTTGACAATGCCATTGATATAAGGTAAAAAACAGTACCCATTTTGGCAAAATGGTTTAACACGAATCCTAAGGAAGAATACAAACGTGCACCAAAGCCAAATCTTCGTTCGAAATATTCATATGCACTCAAACGAATAACTTTCCTGAACAGAGGCACAATTATTCCAACAATAAATATGAGCACCAATGGGACCATTAAACCTTGTACAAGTCTAATCCAGTTTGTAGAATAACCTTCACCCGGATAAGCAAGGAATGTTACGCTACTGATTAATGTTGCAAGAATAGACATACCTATTGCCCAGGAAGGAATTTTACCTCCAGCGGTAAAATAATTATTTGTGTTTTTTTGCCGTTTTGAAAACCGCAATCCAACAACTATAGAAACAACAAATGTTGCAACAATAATAATGTAATCTATAATATGTATCGAAACCGCGTTTTCCATTTAAATTAGATTTACTTCAGCATTTTCAAAGTTGATATTTTTGGGCCAGGAATAACTTCCCGGTTTGGTAGTAATGCAAAGATTTGGATATTCATCAACTTTCATTTGAATAATCCCAAGATCAAGTTCTTTAAACGGGTATAATTTTTCAATATTAAGCGAATTTAAAATTTCTGAAGTGGTTGCCCCACCTTCAATAAATAAGCTATCTAACTGAACCCGTTGCATTACGTTTTTTACTAATTCGGCAATTGTATTTTTAATTCGAACTGCCAGACCTTCCTCATTATTAAATTCGAAATCAACCGAAACAATTGTTTTTAAATTCTTATTTAAGCAATCAACCACATCATCTACCCATTGATTAAAAGTGCTCTGGTCATAATCGGACCTGCAATAAACATCTTCCGGCATATTCTTTTTTATTACGGAAGAATTATCCAAACGTTTAAGTATCCCATTACTTTTAGGAAATGCACTTCCGAATACAAATAGTGAACGGTTATCAGGCAGTACAGTTTCCTTTTTAAATTGTTTGATTTCTTCATGACCTGATTTTAAGATTACATCGAAGAAACCGGCACCACCAGCAGCAATTGTAGTTTCATCTATTTTAGATGCCCACTTTTGCATGTCCTCCAAATTTTTCACATCTCCCACTACCAGCCCTTCAGATGCATGCATTTCGTCGACTTTTTTAGATTCAACACTACAAATGCCGCTATCAATAATCGATACCACTGAAGAAGTCTTTATCGGGAAGTCCGGATCATTGGAAAAATGGGTTTCGGAAATAGGAACGCCTTTTATTGTATAAATCCCTTTTTCAATTAAACGATCAAACACAGGATTCCCTGCAACTATAATTGCCCGTTTTTTCCCGGAGGTTTTTATTTGCGCCACCAATTCCGCCGCAATGTTTCCTCGAAGAACCGAATCCAACTTCTTATAAATATATTCCGGCTTTAACTGTAATAGCTTTTGCGTTATTTTTTCAATTTCCAGTGAGGCTTCACTAGCTGTCATTGACCTGGTATCGGTTGCAATAATTAATAATTCGGCATCGGTAACCCCATTAACTTCGGTTTCTATAATTACCTTTAATCCGTATTTTAATCCAATTCCACCAATCTCGGCAGCACCAGTAAAGTCATCTGCAATAACTGCAATCATAATAAATTAACCTCCAAATTAGTTCTTAAAAAGTTTCACTGCATATTCAATCGCATATTGCAATGCTTCAGGGCTTGCAATACCTTTTCCGGCGATTTCAAAAGCAGTTCCGTGATCAACTGATGTTCTTATAATTGGTAACCCCAATGTTATATTCACACCTTTAACACTTTTCATTTTACCGGTTTTTTCGTCCCATACAAACCCGGTCAATTTAAATGGGATATGCCCTTGATCGTGGTACATGGCAACACATCCATCATACCTGCCACCAGCAGCCAAGGCATATAAAGTATCTGGCGGGATTGGTCCTTCAACCAAATAGCCATCTTTCTTTGCAGTATTAACTGCAGGAATGATTTCTTTAATTTCTTCATCGCCAAACAGGCCTTCATCGCCTGCATGTGGGTTTAATCCGGCAACCCCAATTTTGGGTGACTTAATCCCCAATTTTTTTAAGCCGGCATCCATTATATGGATTACATCCAGTATTCTTTCTTTTTGCACCAAATCACAAGCTTTACGCAACGAAACATGTGTGCTCACATGAATAACTTTTAGTTTTTCATCTGCTAAAAGCATAGCATATTTTGGTGTATTTGTGTAATGCGCATAAATTTCGGTATGCCCAGAAAAAAGATGCCCGGCATCGTGTATAGCTTTTTTATGAATTGGGCAAGTAACTGTTCCGTCAACATCGCCACTTTTTGCTAATTCAATTGCTTTTACAATTGATCGAAAAGCAATATCTCCCGCAACAGCTGAAATTTGACCAAATTCAATCTTATCCGGTTCTTTCACATCCAGATCAAAAACATCTATATGTCCGGGGTGGAACCTGGCTTCCTTAACATCTTTTATTGCTTGTATTTTTAAATCGAAATTGAGTTTCGATATAATATTATTCATGATTTTCGCATTTCCAACTAACATAGGCTTACAAATATCATAAACCCTGTAATCTGAAAACGCTTTTAAGGCAATCTCAGGACCTACTCCTGCCGGATCGCCCATAGTAATTGCTAATATAGGTTTTTTCGTATTATCCATTAATTTCCATCCCCTCGAATTCTTGAAATTCCTTTTTTAAATATTCTTTATACGATAATTCTTCTGTTTCTTGCATGCGGTACATTGGGGGAAGTACATTTGGCAAACACAAGCCCATTCCCGACATTAAAAGTTTTAATGCTGGTAAAGAATGGCTTAAATCCCTGTTTTTTTGGTATAAAAGAGATAACGAATTTGTTTTCTCCTGCAGCTCTTCAGCTTCTTTAATATTTGACCTTACAGCTTCATTGTATAGGTTTTGGTACAATTCGGGACAGAAATTACCAGTACTGGGAACTATTCCATTCGCACCATTTTGTAATCCATACACCGACATTGCAGCCCATCCTATTAAAAAGCTAAAATCATCTCTGTCCTTCCATAATTTCAGCGAAGCATCCAATCTTTCAACCGATCTTTCCGAATCTTTTAACCCAACAATATTACGATGAAGGCTGAGTTTATCAAGAACTTCCAATGAAAGCGACACACCGGTTGTTGATGGCATATTGTATATTATCAACGGACACGCAATGGAATCGGCTAAATCCGTAAAATACCTTTGTATTTGATCATCATTTACCGGGTAGTAATAAGGTACAGTTGCGACTACAACATCAACACCCAATCGAGCATATTTATTTGCCTGGTCAATTGAAGTTTGCAATGAAGTATCAGAAACGCCGGCATATAATATACTCTTTCCGTTTACTATTCCTGAAGTTACTTTTACCAATTTTTCCTTTTGTTCGAGACTCATTGACTCTGATTCTCCTGTTGTTCCCAAAACGAAAGGTGCAACACCAGCTTCTTTAAATTTCAGGATAATTTTTTCGACAGATTTTTCATCAATTGACAAATCATCCTTTAATGGGCTTATCATCGGTACAACTACCCCGCTATATTTCTTTTTCTCTCCCATCGATTAATAAGCATTCATGTATATGTAAATGGCATTTAACAAGGTAACTTCCTTTACATTATTTTTTAATAAGCGTTGAACCTTAAGCGCTGAATGAGCCATATCTTCAATCGCATCCTTTTCTATTTTTAGTTCCGACAATTTACTTGGAATAGAACACTGACGAATTAATTCTTTAATCACGTTAATTCCTTCCTTTGCCATTAGTTCATGGTCACCCAAATTTGCAACTCCCAGGGCTTGCGCAACTTTTGCATACTTTTTTGGTGCAGCCGACAAATTAAACTCCATTACGTGCGGCAATAAAATTGCATTTGCCAAACCATGCGGAATTTTATACTTACTTCCTAACGGATATGCCAAAGCATGAACTGCTGCCGTATTAACCGGCCCCAGGCACATACCTCCGTAAACACTTCCTAACGCAAGGTTAGCACGTGCATTCATATCTTCGCCATTTTTTACGGCAACTAACAAGTTCTCACTAATTAAACGAATGCCTTCCAATGCCAATACATCACACATTGGATGTGAGAAGTTATTTACATAAGCTTCCAAACAGTGGGTCAACGCGTCAAGTGCAGTATAGGCAGTTATTGTAGGTGGCAAAGCAACCGTTAGCATTGGATCCACATATGTTGCATCAGGTACCAACGAACCGCTTATAACTCCTTTTTTATCGTTATTAACTGTATCAAAGAAAATTGCATTTGGCGAAACTTCACTTCCAGTGCCCGAAGTAGTTGGCAAACAAGCAAGATATACCTTTCGTTTGTTTAACAAGCCATTGCCTACAATTTCAGCTAGCCCTTGCTCATTATCGAGCATTGCTGCTAATAATTTTGCTGTATCTAAGACACTACCACCACCAATTCCCACAATACTGTCGGCTTCAAATCTTTTTGCCTGTTTTAGAACCTGATTAAAATCTTCAAACGATGGTTCTTTTTCAATTTCGTAATTAATTTCAAAGGATACTCCTGCCTCTTCAAATTTTGAAAGGTTTTCACTTAATAATTCCCTTAAAACAGGTATGGCAAGTATATATAATCTTTTTAAACCAAGCTGATTAAAATCTTCAACAAACTGATTGAAACTTCCTTTACCGAACACGATTTGCCCAGGATGCCTAAATACTACTTTGTTTAGCACTGCATTTTCTTCAGTTATTCCCACCGTTTGTTCCACTACCGTATAATTTTCAACGCTCATATAATCTATCTCAATTCGATCTTTTTATAACAATTAGTGTAATCGTTTACACATTTAAATCATCTATAAAAGCAATACTTACAAATTTATAAATATTTTTTTAATGTAAACGTTTTATTACCATTTTTCACACAATTAAAAAGTGATTATCTATAACTATAAATTTAAACCAGACCAACAAATCTCCTTAAACATTGGTTACCTATTGTTTTTAATTATTAACAGTTGATTTACTTCGATTAACAAGCGAAAATTAACATTCAGAAAAGGATTTATTCTGATATGTTCATTAATACCGATAAGCTACAGTTATAAGCATAAAAAGGTGGGTTGCATAACAACCCACCTCTATAAAATATTGATTAAAATATTATTTCGTTACACTAAATTTACCAGTAAAAGCGTTGTTTCCAACTTTCAGTTGATAAATATAAATACCTTCTTTTAAAGAATTTGTATCAATTGAGATTTCATTAACCCCTCTTTCGAAATATTGTCTTGAGCCAATATTCATTGATTGACCTACAAGGTTTACAATGCTTAATGATACTTCAGACGCTTGGTCTAATGTAAATTTAACTTTTGCAAAACTTGATGCAGGATTCGGATATAATACTACATCATTATCTAATGCGATATCATCAGCAGCTGTAATGTTTGCTCCCAGAACCCAATCAAGAGAAAGACCTAGTAAATTTCCAAAATTATCGTTTACAAAAGGAGCTGCATCAGAGAAAACAGCAAGAAGAACGATACGATTTTCTAATGTAATAGGCGCATAGCTATTATCTAACCTTAATGAATTCAGAGTTAAACCGCCTTCCATTGCCCAAGTATTTGACAATCCAGAACCATCTGGAATACCTGCATACGTTGTAAGAGGAACACCGCCAACAGAACTTAGGTCACAAGCATCCAAGGTAGTTTTGCCAAAGTCTTCAGTCATTGGATTAGCTGTTGTCCATGTAATTTTTTGGTCAACAACCATATCGTTTGTAATATAATGAGTATCATCTAAAACTACCATTTTTAAACCATCGGTACGGTCTTCCATGGCAGGTACTAAGTCACTCAGTTTTGCTTTATTGTATAAGGCTTTATCTTTTCCATTGATCCATCCCCACTTATCATGTTTAACCCCATCAACTTTCATACATACAGCAGGAATTGGATAATCGTCTTGAGCGTATGGTTTCAAATCTGAAGAACCAGCTCCAGGACTAAATACAATCGCAGCAAATGGCGAATAATCAAATCTGACTCCTTCAATACCATCAACCCCAATCACTTTTCTGTCCATTCTCGTAACTGAAAATCCTTGCGCCTCTAATTGGTCAACTATCGGATCGTCAATCTTTTCAGGGGCATTACTGTCTAAATAGAGAATTTCTTCATCGGAAGGATCAAATTTTCCTTTAACATCGCCACGGCCTAATGCCCATTCAACAGAACCTAGGATTAGCTTTTTCATATCGCTGGTTGAGTAATCAGCTCCAAATGTTGGAGAATCATCATCATCATTAGCTATAGTACCAGCAAAAACAGGAAGATAAACCATTCTTGTTTTAGCTTTTTCACCAGTAACACCTAAGGTAGCACCTTTTGGAATAGCCCAGGCGGTTCCCATATTTGCAGGCATACTTGGATTGCTTGCTATCAACATCGCTTCAGGAACAACTGACTTAAGGTCAACGCCGTAAGTACGAATATCTGTCAAATTTGAGTCAGGAACTGCAAATTTAAAAGTTTTACCAAGTCCTAATTCTGCTGTAATATAATGGTCATCTTTAACCTGAAGATAATTCCAGTTAACAGGGCCTGTTTTATCTTCTTTATATGTAGCTGCATCGGCCGCTTGTTCCCACCATCCCCACTTATTGTAACGTGGTCCTAATGGCTCAATCATTACAGATGGAATTGGGTATTTTGAATCAACACCAAATGGTACAACTTTACTTGAACTACACGATTCGCCAAATACAACTGCCGCATAAGGAGAATAATCAAATTCAGCGGTTGCATCATTGTCGTCCATATACACAACGAAATGTCCTGCTGCCTCTAATGTTGCAATAGTTACAGAATCACTTGGAAGAATATTGTCAGGAGGAGTAGCCCCAACTACCAATATCTTTTCCAAAGCTGCGTAATGGTGCCAATACCAAATACGCGTACCCATATCTAATTCAAGTCTTTCATAGGTTACGTTATAAGATTTTGGAGTAACCTTGAAATAAAACATCATATCATCATCCACGCTAGTACCTGATGGAGGTGCAGGGAGTTCAATCCTGGCTTTCTTCCATTTGCCTGAACTTTCGATGTACGAAGAGTCTTTTAATGTATAAGGAATATCTACCGTATAATTACCTTCAGCATCTTTTCCTTTTAAAGCACCTTCTTTTAAAAATTTCATTTTCAGGTCATACCTGTCAACCATATCTGATGTTATTGCAAGTCCACCAGCTCTTCCTTTAGTTTGCAATAGCACTGAATGTATCTCTTCAACACCTTTTATACCAATAGTAGGATTATCTATATTGCTGTACCAATCTTTGTCTGGTCGAATTTGACCGTCTTTTGGACTTAACCATTGTGGAACATCCCAGCCTGAGGTAATATTATCTATAACAATCATAGGATCAACAGTTCCTAGAGCAATAGGTGTTCCCGTTCCTTTTGTTTTTAATTCAACAAAAACTTTTTTGCCATTAAAGGCAGCAATATCTACTCCCAAAATCTCAGCAATCTTAACTGTCTTTTTAGGACTTCCAGTAACATAAAAATCAGCAACTGTTGTGGTATCACCGTCAACATCAATTACCAAATCATAACTAGCAGTAAGTCCTGTGTTTCCGGCATAGTAAGTAAACACTTCAAATTCAATATCTTTAGCTACAATGTAACCACTGTAATTAAAGCCAAATCCGATTTCAACCTTTTTGTATTTTCCGGGATGTACTCCAAATGCCTGGTCGGTTGCTGAAGCATCTAAATCAAAAAGACCCGGGGTTGGCATTTCAATTGTATATTTTGCAGAGTCATCAGTTCCAGCGTATACTTCTTTCCATTTTGCCATGATTGCCTCCAAGGAATCAATACTCGCAAAATGCGCCATATTTTCATACGTATGCCACCTGTAAACTCTTAATTTATTATCATATACCTGTGGCGCACCAACGGTATCAGCTGCAAAAACCAAGGCTCTCAAACCCCTGTTGTTTCTTGTTGTTTTAATTGCAACTGTAACAGTTGTATCATCAACTTGCTCCCAATAACTGTTTTTCTGGGTTGTATTAAAAGAAAGATCAAAAGTCGCAACTGATGTTTCAGGATCAGTCACAATACTTTGTCCAATTCCCGAACTACTGCTATTCTTAAATTGGGCATTGGAATAACTTGCAATCAAAACAATGCAAGCCATCATTAACATTTTCAAAGTAAAATTTTTCATACATATAATTTTAAGTTGGACAAAAATTTATTTATTATTAGTTATTAAGTATCGTTTACATTGCTTTAAGTATTCATTTTCAAATAGTTGGACTTTAGCTTGCTATTATTTTATGATAACGTTTTCACAAATTTACAAAATATATTAGATTTTAAAAATCCTACATGTTAAAGTTACGCAGAACTTCGCTTCATTAATTCAGTATTTAATGTCATTTGAATACACGATCTTTCGGGGTCTTGTATTCTTTGGATTAAAAGTTCAACAGCACGTTTTCCTATTTCATATGCCGGCTGCCTTACAGCAGTTAATGGCGGATTCAACGAGCTGGACCAATACATGTCATCAAAACCAACTATGGCTATATCCTCCGGAATTTTTAATTTTCTATTATGGATAGTTTCCAAAGCACCTAAGGTTATTAGGTTGTTACCTGTAAAAATGGCATCCGGCGGATTAGGTAAATCCAATAACTCACTACAAAGTTTAATTCCACTTTCATGTTTTGAGTTCCCAAACTTTACTAATTCCTTTGAAAAAGGAATTCCATTTTCGGCAAGTGCATCTTTATAACCCAATTCCCGCAATCTACTCGAAGGGATTTCCGGTAATCCCGCAATATATGCAATTCTTTTGTACCCTGATTTTATCAGATAATCAACAGCGTTAAATGCACCTGTCCTATTATCCACTAAAACCACATCTACATCAACATCTCGCAATCCCCTATCCACACATACAACAGGCAAACCTCCTTTAAGCATCCTTTTCAACTGTGGATCATCTTCCCTTGCAGGGGCTGCAATAAGTCCGTCAATTGCTTCAGATTGTAAAATATCAAGGTATAATTTTTCCTTTTTTTCATCCTGTCCAAAATTACACATAATTATGGCAGAATTATTATTATAAGCCAGTTCCTCAATTCCACGCAATACATCTACATAAAATGGATTTTCGATATCCGGTATCAGAACCCCAAATAAATTACTGGAAACACTTTTTGAACGCAAGCGTTTTGCAACCCTGCTGGGCTGGTATTTTAAATCTTTTATTGCCTTTAATATTTTCACACGTGTTGCTTCATTGACGTTCCCATTATTATTTAACACCCTAGAAACTGTAGCTATGGAAACGCCAGCTTTCTTTGCAACATCATTCATACTGACCATATGCGATTTACTATTTTGATCGTATAAAGATATAAATTGAATCTTTTTACACTAATGAAAGCGCAATGTAAACGTTTTCATTTTAATTTCAAAATTAAATGAATAAACATTTCCAGAGTAATTAAACAATTTGGGGGGATTTTCAATTTATCGGCAATTTTAATGCTTGCAGAATAAAAATAAAATGTAATATCCTACACGAGGCCATTTAAAATTGATTAACTATTTTTTGGGTCGCAGCCGATTTACCATTGCTTGCCCTAACTATATATGTGCCTTTGGGAATAATATTTAAAGGTACTTCATTTATGTTTTGTTTTCGATATAATATCTTGCCCGTGAGATCGTATATTTCAACATCAGCAAATCCAGAAATTTTTATCCTACGCTTTAATTTGAGTATTTCTAAACTATTGCCCTTAACTTTTTCGGCCGAAGTTGGAGGAATGTACAATCCAAATATCTTTAAATCATGTAATCTTAAGGTCTGAATAGTTTGTTCTCCTGCACATACAAATCGGAGCATCACATTTTCTGCATAGATTTCGTCTTCCCATGTCATCCCAAAAGCAGCCTGATCACAACGAAATAAATTATACGTTTTTTCACCTGTTGAAATGTCTTTATGGAAACTTTTTGCATAGCTATTCTCGCCAGGTTGATAACGCAACGTATCCCAGGTTATACCATCATCAACACTTATTTCGCACATTGCACCACGTTTGCCATTACCAGTGCTGGAATGTGACCAATACATTCCTTCCACAAAACTAACTTCGCGCAAATCAACAATAAAATGTCCTTTTAAGGTTGGAACAGTGGAATATTTGGTATCTGGTCGGCTAATTTCCACAAAACCATCGGAAACATTATCTGTATTTTCACCTCCTGTAAATTCAGCCCTTACCGTTTTCCATTCGGGAGCAAAAGCACATTGTTTGTAAATGTAGCGAATTGTGCCAGATTCACTTCCGGGGATATGAATATCCAATGAATCGTCTTTATAGCCATAAATCATGTCACCTGAAACAGGATCGATTTCGTTTTTACTGTTGCCATCGTTTATATTTTGACCATTAAAAAAGAAGTCAAAGCCCATGAAATTTTCATTTATCAGAAGCTGCTCGTAAGGTGTAAAAGTTGCACCCCAGGTCATCCCCGTTCCGGTATCTTGTGCAAATAAATTAATACTAATTATTATGCCAAGAATTGTAAAAATTAGTTGTTTAGTATTCATAAGGTATAAGTTAAATAGAAAATTAGTTTTATTTACAAAACATTAATAAGCCTCGTTTTGAGTTAAATTAATTTGGGTTAAAATTAATCCCATTCATTTTCTTTTAGCAGTAATAATTGTTCAAAAAACAAGAAAATTGTACTAACTCTTTGTTCTCTTGTACTCTGAAGGTGTAATACCGATTTGTTTTTTAAAACACTTTGCAAAATAATTAGGATCATTAAATCCACACTTATATGCCACTTCCGTTAATGAAGGTATGCCTGAATCAATTAATTGGACAGCCCTTTTTACCCTTATGTCTTTTATAAAATCGACAGGGCTTATTCCCAACATCGACTTTACCTTCTTATAAAAGACGGTGCGGCTCATCGACATATCAACGGCAAAGTCGTTTACGGAGAATGAAGTATTATCTATGTTTGCCTCCATAATTTGCATAAGCTGTTTGATAAATGATTCATCGTGGGAAGCAAATTTAAGTGGTGACGGCTTTAAGCTTTTATGAGTTATTTCATCTGAGCCAACAATCCAAGAGGACATATACCACTTTTGCAATTCTTTTCGTTGTCGTATTAATGAACGAATACGGGCTTTGAGGTAAGCTGAACTAAATGGTTTTGTAATATAGTCATCGATACCTTCTTCCAAGCCTAAAATACGATCTCCCAAACTTGATTTTGCAGAAAGTAAAACAATAGGAATATGACCAATAATTTTATCATTTTTAATTGCTTTGACCATCTGAATGCCATCCATGACAGGCATCATTATATCACTTAAAATAAGGTCAGGCATATATCTCGAAGCGAAGTTCAATCCTTCTTTACCATTTTTTGCGGCAAGGACTTTATATTCAACCTTTAGTGCAGAGCAAAGGAATTCTTGCAGTTCCTGGTTATCTTCTACAATAAGAATTGTACTTTTCTTTGTCTTAATTGAATCTGAGGTTGTATTTTCTTTATTCAGATTGTTCCGCGTTTTATCATCACCCGAATACTTTTTGAAGCTATTTTTTTCAACCTCAATCGGATAAGTCTCTATAAGTGAGTTTTTCAACGAGAGTTCGATATTTTTTTGCTTGTCTGCACTTTCAATTATTGTCGCATTCTTATTACCTTCAAAATGATGTCTTCCTTTCAAAAACCCAACAATGAATGTACTACCTGAATTAACTTTGCTAATCACCTTTATTGTGGCTTGATGAAGTTCAACCAGTTCTTTCACCATTGACAATCCTATCCCAGATGATAGATGGCTGACATCTTTACTTGCTAATGTGTCGAAACGTTGGAATAGTGTATCCATTTTTTGTTCTTCTATTCCATTTCCAGTATCAACTACGTAAATTTCGATTTTCTCCTGCATTTCTTTTGCCAGAATGGATATTGACTTACCATTTGGCGTATGTTTAAATGCGTTTGAAAGAAGGTTGAAAATTACTTTTTCAAACTTATCCTTATCAAGCCACAAATTCAACTGGTCATCTTCACAATTAAATTCAAAAGAAATATTTTTCCGTGCCGCTTCCAGTTTAAAATTCAACATTATTTCAGGAATAAACTGCACTACATCAACTTCTTCGACAAGAAGATTCATTTTATTGTTTTGTATCTTCCTCAAATCAAGTATCTGATTAACCAAATGAAGCATCCTGTCAATGTTTCTTTTCACAATTGATAAATGTGACATTGCTGTTTTCGAAAGGTTTTCGTTTTCAAGAATTTCGGAAACAGGGCTTGAAATTAAAGTGAGAGGGGTTCTTAATTCATGGGATGCATTGGTAAAGAATGCCAACTTTGCATTGCTCAATTTATGTTCCATTTCAACTTTGTGTTGCAATCTATAAATTGTAAATATCACGTATACAATAACAAATGTAATGCAAACAAGCAGCAAAGAATAAAGGATCCATGCCCAAATTGTTTCCCTAAACTTTGGTTTAACTTTAATAAACAGACTGGATATGTTTTCGCTCCAAACACCATCACTATTGGTTGATTTTACAAGAAAGCGATAGTCGCCGTGCGGAATGTTTATATACGTAGCAGAACGGTCAAAATTAACGTAATGCCAATCTTTATCAACATCTTCGAGCATATAAGCATACTGAATATCTTTAGGGTTCTTAAAATCTAATGCGGCATATTCAATGGATAAGTTCCGTTGTTTTGAGTTTAAAATTAAAGTGTCCAATCCCTCAATTGCCCCTTTATAAGGCAATCCCTGCACCGAAAGCTGGGTAAAAATAATTGGGGGGGCATACTCTGGTTGCAGTTGACTGTTCTGATCAAACTCCAAAATGCCTTTATTTGTACCAAGAACTACATTCCCAAAAGCATTTAAGGTAACAGCCCCTTCAGAATATGTAATATTTTGCCTTGACCTGTGACTACCGTAAGGAACCACCTGTGATCTTGTGGCGTTATACTTAAGAACTGCCTTTTTAGTAACCACCCATAAACCACCTGATCCGTCTTCTATCATTGACAAAACCATATCTGAAAAGAGCCCATCTTTTTCGGTATAAGTTTCAAATTGTATTTCATTTGAAAGAAGATTTTCGGAAATAATTCTATTTATCCCTCCATTTTGTGTCAAAACAAAAATATTGCCATCCTTGTCGCAATAAGCATACATTACATCGTTATTGCTCAATGAACCAAGCTCACTTGATTTTCTGGTGTTTTGGTAAAATTTAATATCATTGTAGTCTTCAAATTCACTGGAAAAGCTAATTAGCCCATCCATTGTACAAACCAAAATTACATTATCCCTTGTCTCCGTTATATACCTTACCCTGCCCGACATCTCGGTTGGCAATTCTTTCAATAGGTTTTTATTGTTTAAAAATCTTATTTCGCCATGTTCATTTTTTTCAACCAGATTCAAACCTCCACCGTAACTTCCTACCCAAACTCTTTTTTTGCTATCCTGAAATATAGAATAAACATAATTACTATGAAGGGAATATTTGTCCGCCGATGAAAACTTATAGTTATAAACTTTAAAAGATAATTTTCCAGGTTCGATTGGTTCAAATAAATAAATCCCTTTTCCTTTGGTGCCAACCCAAATATTACCTTCGTTATCTTCCACCAGACAATACACATCGCCCGGAAAAGAATGCGGTTCCTTTGTTAATTCACCGCTTTTTGTAATGTAGCCTAAAGAGTTATTTGATTTGTCCAATATTTTTAAGCCTCCACCCTTCGCCCCAATCCAGAGGTTATCGTTGCGGTCCAACAACAATGCACGTATTTCCAAATTATCTTTGTCTTTTCTGACTAATGTGAAATCTTTTTCGAAAAAGGAAAGTTTGCCAAAACTCTGAGGGTTGCCATACCATATGTTTCCTTGTTTATCGAGACAATATGGCCTGATAAAGGGCGAAATAATAGATTCTGAATTCTCAAAATCAGCATAATAGTATTTCAATTTTTGAACATCACGATCAAAATAACAGAGATTACCCTCTTTAGGTATGACCCACAAATTTCCCTGGCAATCTTCGTTTATCAAAAATTTATTGGGACTTTCATAATTAATGAATTCATTTTTCGGGGAGTTCAATACCTGCACCTGGTCTTTTTTTCGTTGATAATAAATAACACCCTTGTCGTTATTCGACATCCATAAATCCCCGCATTTATCTTCAAATATCGAGTAAACTTCGTTTCTCGTTGAAGAATTAACATTTACAGGCACTTGTTTAAAATAGTTATTTGCCCAATCATAGATAATTAACCCTGCATCTGTTCCTAGCACAATTGAGCCATCTTTTAATTTTGAAAGGGCATAAACATTCTTCACTGGTTCAGGAAGGGCAATTTCTCTGTGTTTGCCCGTTGTTGAATTGTAATTGGCAAAATGTCCGTCTAGCGTACAAAGCCAAACCGAATTTTGATTATCAATCCATAAACTATAGGGGACTTTGTAGTTAAAATCACAGTTACCTAGAATTTTAATGCCTTTATTTGTCAAAACCCACTCGTTACCCTCTTCGTCTAAATGAACATCATAAACCTCACTTGCATCTAATTGTTGTTCATTTACGCCACCACCCTTTTTGCATTTTCTATCATCAATCCTGTAAAAATGTGCATTTTTGCAAATAATCCATGTTGCGCCATTTTTTAATGGAATAATTTTAGAAACAATGCTCTTATGGGCGTTTGCAACAGACAGTAAAACATCGATAAAGGTTTCCGATTCCCGGTCAAACAAATAAGCTCTTTCATCCTGGCTTAAACACCAGATATCGCCTTCAGAATTTTCACTGATCAAATTAATACGGCTGTATTTCATCGTACTTCCATCTCCAGGGTACGATTTATAGTTAATGAATTTATATCCATCAAATCGGGTAAGTCCATCTCTTGAACTAATCCAAATTAGCCCATTTCTATCCTGCAAAATATCGGTTACGGCACTTTGAGAAAATCCTTCAACAAAAGAATATTCTTTCATGCTACATATAGGTTGCGTATTTCCCTTGAAAAAAGAAATCAGGAATAAACTAATTATAAATACAAATCCTTTTATGCCCATACAACAATTTCAATTCTTAATAAAAGGTACTGCCGTAATACATATTAATTATTATTATCTGAAAGCACCCATAAATGTAAACGATTTCAAAATTAATAGACAATATTTTACAAAGTCGACAAACACAAACTTAAAAAAATAAAACATACGTAGCGCCTAGTTTTAGACATTTTAACGCTATCGACAAACTTATAAAATTAAAATCTTTCAAGTGGTGGACAAACAAAGCCAATAAAGCTTTCGATATAAATAAGCACAATAAATTGGAAACGTTTACATTTTTAGCAAATTTCTTTCTATTTTTGGAATCTGAACCTGATTGATCAGGAAACCTAAGAAACAATTTATACTTATGAGGAAATATCTTACACCGATAATCTTTCTTATTTTGGTTATTGGATTTAGCAACTGTGACAATACCCAAAAGTCTTCAGAAAAAAAATGGAGCGTAAAAATGGCGGATGCAGTAATGAGCCGCTATGAGAAGCTGGCTTTTTACAACGGAAGGACCAGGGCAGGCTGGTCATACGATGTTGCATTACTTGGCTCTGCAATCGATAAATTAGGTACTATTGATCCGAAATATTCTTTGTACATGCAGGAATTTATGGATATGCTGGTGGATAGTACCGGCAATATTGAACGTTATAACATGGAAAATTATAACATTGACCTAATAAGACCTGCAACGAACTTATTGACCCTGGCACAACGCACTGGTGAAAAAAAATACGAGTTGGCAATTCCCCAGTTTATCAAACAAATGGAAAACCATCCAAAAACTATTACTGGTGGCTACTGGCATAAAAAAAGATACACCTGGCAAATGTGGTTAGACGGAATTTATATGGGTTCTCCGTTTCTTTCCCAATATGCAAAAATATACAATCAACCTGAATGGTTTGACGTGGTTGCGCATCAAATCATTTTAATTTATGAAAAAACTTTAGATCCCAAAACAGAGCTTTTATACCATGCATGGGACGAAAGCAAAGAACAAAAATGGAGCAATCCGGAAACCGGGCAGTCACCTCATTTTTGGAGTCGTGCAATAGGTTGGTACATGATGGCAATTGTGGACATCCTTGATTATTTGCCTAAGGACCACCCAAAACGAAATGAAATTGTTCAGATATTTCAAAAAACTGCCGAAGCACTAAAAAAAGTCAGGGATGAAAAAAGTGGTGTATGGTACCAGGTTTTGGACATGGGGGGCATGGAAGGCAATTACCTAGAGGGTTCGGGATCAGCAATGTATACTTATGCTTTTGCAAAAGGAGCTAAGAAGGGATATTTGGATGCTTCTTATTTTGATTTCGCCAACTCTGTTTTTGATGGCATGCTAAAGACATTTATTATTTCCGATGACGATGGGCTTCCAAGCATGAAAAACATCTGTGGATCGTGTGGGCTGGGTGGAAATCCATACCGGGATGGTTCATACGAGTATTACATCAACGAACGAATCGTTACAAACGACAGTAAAGGTGTTGCCCCTTTTATTTTGGCTGCAATAGAACTTGACAGATAAACTAAATAACCTATTTTTATGATGACTTATTCTAACTTACTTAAGAAAATTGTTTTTCTTATGTTTTATACCTCTATAAGTATAGGAGTATTTGCGGATAGTAACAAAATTCTAATTACCGAATTTATGGCCATTAACTCCAAGGCACTTGAGGATGATGATGGTGATTACCCAGACTGGATAGAAATTTATAATCCGGGAGAAAACAACATAAACTTAAGTGGATGGTATCTCACAGACAAATCGGATAACCTAATCAAATGGGAATTTCCAAACATTACATTAAATGCTAACGAATATTTAGTGGTTTTCGCCTCCGAAAAAAAACGTAATGATCCCTTAAAAACACTTCATACAAACTTTAAACTATCCGGTTCTGGTGAGTTTCTTGCGATTGTTGAGCCTGATGGGACAACTATTTCTCATTCATATGGAGATGTATACCCTGCACAGCGCGAAGATATATCTTATGGGTATTACGAGGGACAATATGTATTTTTTGACCAACCAACTCCTGGATCGGACAATGTACTTGGAAATCTTGTTCCTGCGCCCCAGTTTAGTCATACCCGTGGATTCTACGATGAAAAAATAGATGTAACATTAACTGGATATGACTCAGGAACAAAAATTTATTACACGACTAATGGAACCCGGCCTTCCGCAACAACAGGCACACTTTATTCTGCACCAATTGAAATAACCACCACTACACCATTGAGTGCTGTTTCTATAAACAATTCGGGAGTTGCTAGTGAAATTATCAGCCACACCTACCTTTTTATTGAAAGTATTGTTCAGCAGCCAAATAATCCTCAAGGATATCCATCAACATGGGGGAAATTTTTATATCAACCGGGTTATTCTCCAGCCGATTATGAAATGGATCCGGAAATTTGTAATCATACTGATTATAAGGATTTAATGGACGATGCTTTAACATCTATCCCCTCACTTTCTATTGTTACAAATATTGGTTATCTATTTTCGAATGAAAAAGATAAAGAAAAGGGAGGGATTTATGTATACACAGCCGATACAGGAGATGGCGGTGTTGGCAAAGACTGGGAACGGCCTTGTTCTGTCGAGTATTTTGACCCTGAATCAAACCTTGAATTTCAAATAAATTGTGGTGTGAGGTTGCATGGAGGTAATAGCAGAAAACCAGACAATAGCCCTAAACATTCACTGAGATTATCTTTTAGAAGTATCTACGGTCCTTCAAAATTGAATTTCAATTTTTTTGAAGAGAAATCCGCAACAAATGAATTTAACGCTTTGGTTCTCAGATCAGGGTATAATTATTCCTGGATAAAAAATGACGAAAAACAACGAAAAAATACTCAATATTTGCAAGATCCGTTTGCAAAAACCACGCAATTGGCTATAGGGCAAGTTTCTCCACACGAAAGGTTTGTTCATCTATATTTAAATGGATTGTACTGGGGAGTTTACAATGTTTCTGAAAAGCTGACCAATGATTTCATGGAGTCCTACCTTAAAGGAAGTGAAGATGATTTTGATGTAGTTAAAGACCATGGAGGAACAGTTGATGGAAGCTTTGCGGCATGGAGCAGATTGTATCAACAGAGTAAATTGGGATTAACCAGCAATACGAGTTACCAAAAAATTCAGGGCAAAAACCCAGATGGAAGTATCAATCCGGCTTTCGAAAATTTGCTTGATGTTGAAAATCTAATTGGATACATGCAATATAACATGTATATCGGAAACGAAGACTGGGATCACAACAACTGGATTGCTGCGAGAAACAGAGTGACAAATGAAGCTGGATTCCGTTTTTTCTGTTGGGATGCTGAAACTTCATTAACAGATGTGAATGCTAATATGGTGGATGAAAATAACGATGAAAACCCAAGTTTTTATTATCAAAAACTTAAAAACAATCCAGAGTTCAAACTTCTTTTTGCGGATAATATCCAGAAAAACTTTTTTAACGGAGGTCCTCTTTCACCTGAGGCGGCAATTGAGAGATATACAAAATTAGCGGATGAAATAGATTTAGCAATTATTGCGGAATCTGCTCGCTGGGGAGATTATAGGAAGGATGTCGATCCTTCTGACGACGATCGTATTCTTTATACAAGAAACAACCATTGGCTTCCCCGAAAAGAAGATTTGATACAGAACTATTTCCCATACAGGACTAATATTGTCGTTCAACAATTTAAAAACATAGGTCTTTTCCCTAATATTGAAGCTCCTACTTTTAGTCACCAGGGTGGAGTTATTAATGCTGCAATAAATTTAGGCATGACAAGCAATTATGGAGAAATATATTATACCACGGATGGAAGTGATCCGCGAGAACCAATTACCTCAAATATAACTCCTATTGCTAAACTATATAGTAGTGAGGTAAATATTGCATCGAAGATCACCATTAAAGCAAGGGCAAAATCAGGGAATCAATGGTCTCCAATAACGGTTGCTAAATATAAGATTGGAGATCCTACGCTTAGCCCGTCAATTGTTATGCAAGAAGATCTTTTGTCAGGCAATTATCCAAATCCGTTCAAGGAGTCTACAAAGATATTCTTCACACTTCCAACCGAAGGCAATGTCCAGGTTGATATTATTGGTATTGATGGCAGGATAATCAGCAATGTTTATGATGGGTTTATGCCAAGTGGTTACAATACTGTAGATTGGAATCCACAATCCAATGAACGTGGTTTATTCCTTTACAAAATAAAGTTTAACGACAAGCATTTCTTTGGAAAAATCTTACGACATTAATATCTCCAACTTGATAAATAAAAAAACGAGCTCTGGAATTAATTTCAGGCTCGTTTTTCATTTTATCCTATCTTAAAATCTTAGCTTTTAAAGCAAAAATAAATTAATCTTCTACCTTTCGTTTTCTCCAGTAATTCCCGAGAATAGAACCGGAAATATTCATCCAGGGGCTAAATACCGCGGCTGCCAGACCGAGCGTTGCCAGTTTTCCCATTACACCAGCCAATCCTGAAGCCATTCCTCCATTTTGAAGCCCAACTTCAAGGGCAACCGTTCTGCACGAATTTTTATCCAAGCCTAAAGCCCTACTGATCCAATAGCCAAAAGTATAGCCCAATGAATTATGCATGATGGATGCCAACAACATGAACAAGCCAATAGCCATTATATTCTCGCGACTGGCGGCAGTGGTTACCACCGTAAAATAAACAATGCCAAACATCGACACTTTAGGCATGAAACCGCGTATTTTCGTGAATAATTCCGTAGCATGGTAATACAATTTTCCAACGATTACAGCACCTGACAAGAAGCTTGAAAGTTGAACAATAACCATTAGCCCATCCGACAAATTTGCATCCATGACTTTCCAAAGCCCAAAAACCTGCGCCAGTAACCAAACAACAGCAACGATAAATGCTACATTGATCTTTTTGATCCACGAATTCAATTTTAATTTGTACACATCATAAAGCATAGCTGCACCAATCGGGACAATAACTATTTTAATAATTTGAATACACATATCAAGGAAATTCACCTCCACATAGGTGCCCGCGAGCATTTTCATAAGGAAAGGGGTCATAACCGGCGCAAACAAGGTTGCAACGGCGGTAAGTGTTACAGAAAGTGGAAGGTTTGCTTTGGCAAGATACACCATCACGTTTGAAGCCAATCCGCTGGAACACGAACCAATTAAAATAATTCCTGCTGCAATTTCTGGCTCAAAATCAAATATTCTGGTTAAAACATACCCGACAATTGGCATAATCGAAAATTGGCATATAATTCCTACAAGCACGCCTCTCCCCATTGTTTTAATATTTGAAAAATCGCGGATACTCATTTGCGTCCCCATCCCAAACATCACCAATTGAACCACAAAAAGGATTACCCATTTATTTCGAAGATCGAAATTGCCCCACGATAAAAATGCCGATGGATAAATCATTCCACACACTATAGCCACAATTATCCAGGCTGTATATTGGTAGTTTTTAAGTGCAGAAACCGATCTTATCCCTATTGTTAATGTAATTGCAGCTGCTACTGCCAAAGGTTTTACAAAGTCGGTTAAATTGAATGCAAACGATACGAGAAGCAAAATAACAGAAGCGAATCCGAGCGCAAAAACATATTTTTGGATTTTTTCCATCGCCTATAAAATATTTACGAGATACTCCATTGCAAGCTCCGGACTGGTTAAAATCGGTACTTTTTTGTCTTCTTCTGCAAGTTGGTCAACTACCCGTGCCATGGATGCCTGTGCCAACAAAATAACATCCACCTGTTGTGATAATTCTTTCAATGCCGAAGCAACTTTTTCATCGTGTATTTCTGGTTTTCCTCCCATTAATGCATCAAAAGCCCCTTCGCATAATTTCGAGGTAAGTTCAATTTCTTTTCCAGCAACAATTGCCCTTCTTCGAACCAAATCGCTTGTGGGTTCTAATGTGGTTGGCAAGGTTGCCACTACACCAATTTTTGTACCCATTTGGACAGCTTTATCGGCCATTGGTTGGTCAACGCGCAACACAGGCACTTTTGTGAGCGAAGCTGAACTTTCAACCGCTGCCCCAATGGATGAGCAGGTAACTAAAATATAGTCGGCTCCGGCTGCCTCTGCTGACCCCACATAGTCCACTACCCTACGCGAAGTATCGGGAGTCATTTCCCCACGTTCAATGGTGTTTTTGATCAGGCTGTCGTCAACAATATTAAATACTTTTAAATTTTTATCCGAAAGGTATTTACCAATTAAGCCCTGAAATACAGGCACAAGTGTTGCCGATGTGTGAATTAGTCCCAGTGTTTTAGCCATTGTCTTTAGTTTTATTTTTTTTAGTCTGATAATTTTAATTTGTTTAGGATAGGAATCGAAAAAGTCCATCTTTCAATAATCCATCCTGAATTCGATATCTTTTCTCCTGGACTCCGGATAAACCGATAAGAGTTCCACCTTTCCGTTCGTCATTTTTGCTTCAATCTTAGTATTTCCGGGTGCATTTAATTTAAATTGCACATCCCAGGCTTTTGGCCATGCCGGAAAAAGAAGGATTTTATCTCCATTGGTTTGCAAGAGCATTTCTTGAATCCCAATCATTCCAGAACCGCCCCAATTATGGTCGGGCACCCAATCCATTCCTGGCCCCCAAAATGCAGGAAACCTTCTTCCTGAATCCTGAAGTTTTAAAATAGATTCTTTTCCAGCCTCTTCTGCGAACCCTAAACAAGCCGCAAAGATATTATACTGTTTCCAGCTTAAGTGCCCTTTAAATTTCAAAACGTCGGGATCGTATAAATAGGTATTTCGTGCTATCTCCAAATCTGGTCTTGCCACGCCATAAATCCTCCAGGGATAAACTGGGTACAGTTGAGGTACTTCCGAATTATTTACTCGCTCCCAAATTTTTGCAGGGGCAATGGTTTTATATCCTTTATGTTCGGCAAAACTTATAGGAGGAATTTTAGCATGAAATGTTTTCCATTTCTTTCTCTTATCCTGATCCAAATACTTTTCCGGCAAATTCAACAACCCTTCTGTTACTACTTTTAGTGCGGCTATAGTTGATGTTGCATTGTAAGCCATTTTATAGGTTTCACAACCTGATCCTGGATAAAGTATAAGATGTCCTTTTGCGTCAAAAGTTTTTCTTCCTCGTTTTTTTGCCAGATATTGATAATGCTCGTCGAAAAAGGTTAAACAACTTTCAATCAATGGGATGTATTCAGAGATATCTGCTCCCTGATATGTGTGCAACTCAAGTGCCATCCAACAAAATTCCAGAGAAGTATCCCAAAGGTATTCCAACCATGCATTATACATCATTCCCGGATCAAAATCATCCGGGCGATCCCATCCGTATTCGCTTGGGTTTGGTAATCCGAAATTTTCAATTTGCTCGGTAAAACATGCTCCTTTATGTCCCCAATGGTATTCGCTCCTTAATTCTGCATTTCGTACTATCCGTTTATAAAAATCCAACTGGGCTTTCATCAGGTCAAAATCACCTGATTTAAGCATAGGGAAATAAACCAAACGCTGGTTCTGAGCGGTGAAAGTCCCCCCACCCCAGTTTCTAAAATCGGGGGTAAATGCCCTGCCTTTATTGATAAATTCAGGATCGTATGTAAACAATCCGCCATTAAATTTTGTGGGGTATTCACCAAAAGCATTGCAGCCAAGCATATAGCGAAATAACTGATAATTACGTCCTACTTGCCATTGTGGCGAATTTTCATACGGCTTTTCATGCTCAATACTGATATAGCCCCTTTTCCAATAGTCCGCCCACCATTTCAAGGTATTATTTCGTTCATTTTTGTTTGGATATGCTTCAATAAAACTTTCCAAACCGGAAATCCAGGCAGTGCTATTTTCTGATTTATCGGTATGAAGATAAACTTTCAGCTTATGTTTTTTGGAAGGGGATTTGCTTTTTAGCATCCATGCCTTAAAGTTCGTTGAAAGGTATTTCCCTTCAGATGTGCCATTGGCAACCAGGTTATCGCCTGATATTTTCCCTCCAAAAGTCAGGTTTTTTAACGGATCAAACATCTGATCCTTAACCGCATCCAGTTTTTGTTGATGAACACTAACGTCAAAAACTGTTTCTCCTTTGTTCCGATGATAAAAAGTAATTGAATTGTCGGAAAATGCAATACTATCTTTTTTTATTTGAAGCCCTTTTGGCGGTGCCCATTTATAGGAATTCCCAAAACTTTCATTTTTTTGCAGAACCCGGTCATTGAAGCGCCAATTTTCGTACGAAATATTCATACTTGTTTTTTGGCTCCCGGCAATTTCCAAATGAATTACCGGTGCAAATACATCAACCCAGCATAAAACATCTACAGAATGGTTTCCTTTCTTTCCGGTAATTTTTACGCAGCCTTCTTTTAAGTCCAATTCCTGCTTAAAAATCCCATTTTCGAATGGATTTGGTGATAATTTAACGCGAACCCTACCAAGTTTCAGCATGGTATTATTCTCATCGAAGGTGCCGCTACGTGCCATATAAAACATAAGGTCGCCATTCTCTACCCAAACGTTTAAGCCAATATCACCTCCACCACAAGGCATTGATTCGGAAGAATTCTGGCTTTGGGTATCCCAAACAATGTTATAATCATCAAGATTTGGAATTTGAGACAGTACAACTTTACCGAAAAATATAGATAATATTAAAATGTAATATTTCATATCGATTAATTTCTTATTCTTTTTGCACTTTTTATTTAACCGCAAAGTCCGCAAAGATCAAGCTAATATTAAACTCTAACAATGCTTTTTGTGCACTTTGGCAACACGTTTAAAGCCTTCTTCAATTTTTTCCATGTCGTACACCAATGGACCAAACGAAATACGAATACCGTTCTTTAATGAATCACCAAAACCTCCACCAGGAACAAATACAACCCCGGTCTTTTTCAAAATCTTGGATACGAATTCGTCGCCATCCATGCCAACATCCACTACGGAATACAAACCTCCTTCAGGAACAGTGTATCTCGAAGAAAGGTATTTTTCGATACATTCGCATAAAAACCTGGATGCGCTCTGGTAATCATCGTTAATTTTTTCGATGTATTGCCTTAGGGCACCGCTTTTCAATCCTTCATTGATATAATTAGTCAATGTCATTTGATGAATTGTATCCGGACAAAGAACAACGCTTTGTTGCACTACTTTTAGCGCTTCAACAATATTTGGTGTTGCTTCCAACCAACCTAAACGACGGCCCAAGCCTCTGCACCATTTTGAATTGGAATACAACTTCACCAGGTTTGGATAATCATTGGGGGTATATGAAAAATATTCAGGGATTTCATTGCCATAAATAAAAGTATTGTATGCAAAATCAATCGCCACAAAACAATCGTATTTTAGTGCACTTTCGAGCATCCGCTTCACAAAAAGATCGGGCAACATTTTCCCGGTTGGATTATCAGGACTGGAAAACAGAACCAATTTGGGCCTTTCTTTTTCCAGGAACAATTCGAAATCGGCAGCCAATTTTACTTCATCCTCTGCATACGTCCATTTTTCAGCATCGAAAACAGGGAAATGCACCGTTTCACAATTAACGCTCATTTCAATCTGTTCGGGATAATTTGCATAAGCCGGATCAAGCAATGCAATTTTGTCGGTTGGGTTCAATAATACTTTGAACAGTGAAAGGGCCAATTGGGTAGAGTTTGCTCCAATAATGATATTTTCTTCGCTGGAAGATTGAACCCCAAAAAACTCCTCGTTAAATGCAAGGATTGCTTTTTTCATCTCCGGACTTCCATCGGAAGGACTGTATGCCCCAGTTTTATGGAACAAATCCTTATCCTGGGCAATATCAACGTATTCCTGGCGCAATTCTTCCGGGGCAAGATGGTTAACCCAACCTCCGGCAAATGAAATAACATCGTTTGGGTCTAAACCCATCTTTACCAGGTTTGCCGGACTTGCCATTTCCATGATTCTCCGGATTGGAGAAGAAGTAACTCCGTTTTTAAACGAATCAGCTAATGTTAACATATATTTTGGTTTTTTCTTTCTGTAAATAAATTTCAAAGTCCCTAAAAGATTTAGAATTCAGGGCTCCTCAAAATTTCATATTTTAATTTACTTCTTTGCAATCGTATTTTCTGCCGCTTTCACAATATCTTCCACGCTCATTTCATAATAATCCAATAACTCTTGTGGCAATCCCGACCCCGGGAATTTATCGCGAAGTCCAATGCGTGAAATAGGAACCGGATAATTTTCAGCAGCAACCTCCATTATTGCACTTCCCAATCCGTTAATAATATTATGGTCTTCAGCGGTAACAGCTGCTCCACAATCTTTTAAAACTTTGGTCACCCCTTCCACATCAATGGGTTTTACGGTATGAACTTCAACAAGCGTAACACCGATTCCCTTTTTTGCCAAAAGCTCACTGGCTTCCATTAACCTTGGAAGCAAAATCCCATTTCCAAACAGGGCAATGTCTTTGCCATTTTGTTGTAAGATATTGATCTTTCCGGGAACAAAAGGCGTATCTTTTTCAAAAACGACCGGATCACGTCCACTTCCCAAGCGGATATAAACTGGACCTGGTATAGATGCTGCTGCAATTGCCGCTTGTCTTGACTGATCGGCATCGGCAGGAACAATAATCGTCATATTAGGAATGGTACGAAGTATCCCTACATCTTCAAAAAACTGGTGGGTAGTTCCTTCTCGCTCGCCTCCTGCAATTCCACCGTTCACTCCTGCCAGTTTCACATTTAAATTCGGGTAGGCGATAAATGTACGGATCTGTTCGCAGGCACGCATGGTAATAAACCCTGCGTAGGTTGCAAAAAACGGCGTCAAACCTTCCAGTGCAAGCCCGGCAGATGTTGCGGCAGCATTTTGTTCTGCAATACCAACTTCCACATATTGATCCGGGTATTTTTTCACAAATTCGGTTGCCCGCATTGCCAACAAGCTATCGGCACAAACCAACATTATTTTATCATCTTTTTCAGCTAAGGCATCTAAGCCCTGCATGAACCCTATTCGGGTGCTTTCTATTTTACTCAAGATCCAGTCCTCCTACAATTGACATTGCTAATTCACGTTCTTCATCGGTTGGCACTCGTTTATGCCAGGCATTATTTCCTTCCATAAAAGGCACGCCTTTCCCTTTTAAGGTCTTCGCTACAAAAACCACGGGTTGATCCGGATTTGGTGCATCCAACTCCGGTAAAATAATCATTCCTTGTCTTTCTTCCCTTGATTTGGTACGTCCACGTTTAGCGGCATTTTCAAGGGCAAGGGTCAGTTTTTCCATATCATGCCCGTCAATTTCAACCGTGTACCATCCAAATGCCTTCCACTTTTCGGGAAGGTTAACTAAGCCGCTTATTTCTTCAACGGTTCCCCCACTCTGCTTGCCATTGTTATCAATAATTGCAATTAAATTATGCAATTTGTTTTTTGCAATATTCATTGCTGCTTCCCACACAAGGCCTTCATTTAATTCTCCGTCGCCCGTTAACACAAACGTTAGCGTATCATCGCCACGACGGCGTGCAGCCAGTGCCATACCCGTTCCCTGAGGCAAACCATGCCCGAGTGAACCAGAAGTTGCATCAACACCCGGAGTCAACTTCTGTACCGGGTGCCCCTGCAGGCGCGAACCAAGAGAGCGTAAAGTTTTTAATTCGGCTGGTGGAAAGTAACCACGCCTAGCCAAAGCAGCATAATACACCGGACATGCATGCCCTTTTGATAATATAAAACGATCCCTTCCATTCCAATTTGGATTTTCAGGATCCAACCTTAAAATATCAAAATATAATATCGCCAATATATCCGCAATGGACATACATGGCCCGGGATGCCCATCTCCGGCATAATAAACCGTATTTACCACATCGCGGCGCAATTGAGTGGCCATTTTTGTTAAATGCTTAATTCGTTCCGTCATCTTTATATCCTTTTCAAATCTGTTATTCTAAAACAGCCTTATTATTTACTTTTTTACCAATCGTCACTGCGGAAAGATGATACTGGCAATCCATCAGTTCCAAACAAAGAACCAACAGTAAAATCTTTAAATGCATAACGTACTGCCACTGGCTTTTCTACGCGAGGTGAAGAAACCACAACAGATTTTGCCCTTAAATACGTATCCGCTGGATAAAACACTTTATCCTCTCCTGCAACTTCAAATCCAGTAAGCTCTTTGCCAAAGGTTGTCAATCCATTGGAAGCGTTGTTAAACGATACAACGATTTGCCCCTCTTTTATTTCAATATCATTAAACGAAGGGCTTTTGTAACTAAAATCACGAACTCCATAGGTTTGTCCTAATGCCCAAAGTGCCAGGCGTTCACCACCTTCTTTTTTATTCATCGGATGGATACTTGTTTCTTCTCCAACATCCATCAAAACAGCCATCCCGCTATTTGGTATTTTATCCATTGCCATTAATTGTGCTTCGCGCAGGTAAGCAGAATTTGCCTTTGCTTTGTTTGGTTTGAAAACTGCGTAATCAAATGGGGCAATTTGTGCATAATAAAACGGGAATTCCCCGATTTCCCACAACTCTCTCCATTCAGCAACCATTGTTGGAAACATCTCCAGATATCTTTCCGGTTCCTGATAATTGGTTTCTCCCTGATACCAAATACAGCCTTTGATTCCGTATCCGATCACCGGATTTAGCATACCATTAAAAAGTACTGTGGGTGTGCGGTTTGGTACCGGAATTGTGTCGCCAGGGCCAGGCACCACTTTGTCTTCAAATGAAACAGCCGTTTCAGGGCTCATCCATGCCTGGATACAAGATCCTCCATAACTCACTTCGATCAATCCGATCGGGACATCCAACATTTCGTATAATAATTTCCCGAAGTGATATCCTGTAGCACTAAAATTTCGTATGGCAGCCGGATCGGCAACCTTCCATTTTGCCGTAAAATCATCCTGAGGGATCGTTTGCGAATTTCTAGGGACTGTTAACACACGAATTTGCTCATTATGTGATTTAAGGATATCCATATTTGAACCTACTACTGGTTGCCCCCTAAATCCTTTCATTGGCATTTCCATATTTGATTGTCCTGAACAAATCCATACTTCACCAATCATTACATTTTCAATCGTAAAAGGGGTTCCATCGCTAATAGTTAATTGATAAGGGCCACCTGCACCTGGGGTTTTTATTTTCAATTTCCACTTGCCCTCCTTATCAGATTTTGCTTCTACCCCTTCGTTTGCCCAAGAGCCAGAAACTGTTACTGTTGTTTTTGGTGAACTCCACCCCCAAACCGCAACTTCGGCATTTTGTTGCAAAACCATATTGTTTGCAAATAAGGCCGGCATTTTAACTTCAGCAGAAACCTGAGATATTGATAATCCTACCAATACTATAAAAACAAGGTAGGTGATCTTTATTAATCCTTTTTTAAACATGTTTATTTTTAGTTTTTGTTCGTATTATTATGTAATTAGTTGTTTGTATTTATTATTTGTACAGGTCCAATCAAACCCGCTTTCAGCAATGGTTTTCCTTCCAATCTGTATGGAGCATTCGTCCATGTAATTTGTTGTTCTTTGGGCAATTCATGATCGCCTTGAAGCCTGTTTGCCCAGGTATTTGTAACGGCTATTTCCAATACATTTTCACCAGCTATCAAAGCATCCGAAATGTTTACCCTGAAAGGAGCAGTCCAAATCGTACCACATTCTACACCATTTAATTTAACTTCAGCAATATTGGCTATTTCGCCCAAATCAAGCCAATACTCTTTATCTTGTTTCTCCATTTTAAAATAGGTAAGATAAGTGGCCGTTCCTGAATAATATTTTATTTCCGGATTGTTGCTTTTGCTCCAATCTGTAAGATGTTCGAAAATAACAGTTTCTTTGGGACCTCCCAATTCTTCCTTGAATTTCACCTCCCAATTTGCATTTATTTCATGAACAAGGCTAAAATCTGGCCAATTCTTTTGATACGCACGTTGCGATACCACTTTATCATCGCTAAAAATGACAAATACCGATTCATTGGCTTCCAAACGAAAAGGAATAAAGATTCTTCCATCCTGCTCCTCCCATTCATTGCATGCGATCGTATCTCCGCTAACCGGAAAATAAAAGTGTGGTGATTTTCCCGAAGTCCGAAACGATAGCGATAGTTCACGTTTTTCACCCAATTGGTTTGAAACAAAATAAATATCCTTATCATCTGCTTTTCTATGATTCCAGGCAACATTTTTTGTCGACTGGCCATTACTATTTTTAGCTTCAAAATCCTTTTCTATTCCAGCTCCTACGAATGAGTTTGCCAAATAAGGTCCCTGAATAATACGCCCTTTTCCTTTGTTCCAATAGATAAATGAACCTTCGGCATCGCTGTACTTTTCTTTCTTACCATCGTAAAGTTGATCGATAATTGATGTCAAAGTATTATCAGCTTCAGGAGAGTTCTCAAAACCCGGTGTTTTAAATGGTTTATCCAACATCATAATCGTTGCGCCTGCTTCTGCCAGGTCAAGCAATTTTTGGGCAACTTCCACGCTCATTAAACCTTTATTAGGATTCATTTTCATAGCTCCTGGAATTACCAGAAGCTTATAACTTGCCCCTCCTGGCAAAACAATTTTTCCATCTTGCACATCGGCAAGTCGAAGCAAAGCATCCGGGTTAAACGAGTCATATTTATACCCATTTAAAGGGTCAATCCAGTCAATAGGATCAGCAAGGTTTTTCAAAGTCGTGACACCTCTGGGTTTTTGACGAGTTGGTTGTCCATCATTTTCCAAACGTATTTTTTCAGACTTCACCTTTTCATTTCCAAAAATACCCGGTAAAACCGGCACTAAACGATCAGGTAATATTGCCCTTCTCGGAATTTCTTCACCAGTAAAAACAGCAATATCAACCACTGGTATTCCCTGTTGCAACTGATTATGGCAATTGTTAATGTAATCAACCCAGGCTTTACCAGGTTTCCACCAGGTTTGGTTTGGCTGAAAAAAGGTTCCAACAACTCCAACTGTTTTTCCCGGCTTCCGATCGGTCCAGGGATCGTGTGCAAACACATGGAATATGACTTTATTAATGCCAATTGCAAAATTCCTTTCAAAAAGTGTTTTTAACATTCCGGGATGCTCGTCCCAATCAAGCCGTAATTCTGTTCCACTTTCTGCCCTAACCAATTTCTTACCGTAAATATGGGCAGCAGAAACTGCATCCAGAATATCGTTGGGTTTATCATGCGAGGGACTTCTAAACCAGAACTCACCTGTAGGTGCCGCAGCTTCACGATAATGCAACATCCCATCGCTTACAAAAACAGGCGCGACACTTTCGGTGCTGTATCGGCAACCTTTTTCGTGTGCCAGTTTATTCATGGTACCGTGGTAATTGTCAACCAACAATTCGGCAACGGTTTCCCTGATGTCGTACAAAACACGATCTGACAAATCCGCATTTTTTATTGGAACTCCCGCCATCACAGGCAAATATGCCAACAAATCATAGCCCCTGCGTTTCTCAAATTCTTCGAGAAATATGGGAGACCAGTTTTGGCTGCCACATTCCCAGCTATCGTTGTACAATTCCGTGATTACATTTTTGGAGATTTCTTTATCTACATTATCATAAATGGCTTCGAACCAATTTTTAAACTGGAGTTCAACTGCTTCAGTATTTAGTTTATCACACTCAAGACCCATGCCTCCACCTCCAATATAATTGGTTAATCCTGTTGAAGTGTGCCCCATACGAAGTATAACCCATTTACCATTTGGCACATCCCATTCTAATTGCCCATCCTTATCTAAGGATGAAGAAATATTTACAAGTTTACTGGGATCAACACAAACCGATTCGGGTAAGTATTGATCATTCGAATTTTTGCTAATCCTCCAGGCGGCAGCAGATTTTCCCTCAAAATGATGGATTTTTGCATCACCCGACAATTCAATTCCTGAAACTTTTAGCTCAGGGCTCCATTTGGCATCGTCCAAATCTTCTGCCCCGGGTTCTGTTCCCGATGGATCAAACACAAAACGGAAGTATTTTGAGGAAACCGGTTCAATCAGATGGGTAACAGTTGCACCACGATCGTCCCAACCATGGCGGTAATCGTCAAGCTTGCCGTGTCTTTTAAATGTTTTTCCATTTGTGCTGGTTTCAATAAACATCCTGTTTGCCTGGTAATTATTCCATCCTGATTGCAAGGTAATTGAACGACATAAAAACGACTCATTAAAAGAGTACTGTATCCAGCAAGGATCATCGCTTGTAAATCTTTCTTCGTTTCCTTTTACAACTAAAAAAGATGCATCTTTACCTTTAACGCTGGTACTCACTTTTGGAATTATATTGTAGGATGAATTTCCAACACCTTCATAAGCCGGGTAGGCATAAACAGCAATATCTTCGTAATAATCCTCAATTTTTTCCGGCTGTGGCAAAACAGCCTTAAATTGTTGGTTTCCTTCCACAATTGTATCTTTCCAAACCACTTTTTGCATGGAAAGTTCGGGCGTAATCCAAGGACCACCTGCCGCTGTAAAGCCGTCACAGGGATGAATTCCAAGCTTCAACCCAAGTCTGTTTGCCTCGTGTACAGTATATTTCATCATATCCCACCACTCGGGCGTTAATTGTACAACAGGAGGTTCGGTAAAAGGTGGGTCGGCAGGTCCACGCACCGTAAACATCAAAGCACCACCTATCCCATTCTCCTTCATTGCTTCCAGGTCTGTTGTAATGCCTTTTTTAGTGATGCTGGCATCTGTTAAAAACCAATAAACCCATGGTTTACAATCTTCAACCGTAATAGAGTTATCCGTTTTGTAAGCTTTTGAATTTTGATTGTTTCCACAAGCGAGCAGTATCAAGCATATGAATATAACTACAATATGTGTTTTTAATAAGCGCATTTGATGGCATTAAAATTTAACGGCATACGGTACTTTTTTCAAATTTTCTTTTTTAATTTTTTGTGGTACGAGATAAAAAGAATAGGTGTAGTTTTTTGCAGGAATACGATATTTTTCCAAAGCCCTGCCAACCGGCGACCAGGAATCATTTCCTCCAACACCCATTTGTATCAAGTCAATATTTAAGGTAATAAAACCAGCTTCCTGCAATTCATTGGTATGTTTTGCTTGGTCGATGTTTTGCTTGGTATATGGCCAGGCATTCATTGATAATAAACTGTCGGCAACAACCAAGATTCCTTCATTTTCGCCGTTTTCAAGGAACATCCATCGCACGTCGATACGGTTTGCATTTTCCTGAGGCATAATATAAGGTTCCATAAACTCAGCTAATGGCTGCGAATAAACACCCACATCGAAACCTACGCGTCTGTCGATATAATTTTCCAACAATCCACGTCCGTACCAGGTAATATCACGATAATCTTCTTTTATTCCGCAAGTCATACCAACTTTTGGCATATTCGGCAAATCAGAATCAGCATCCAACGAGTAATTCACCTTCAAAACCCCATTCCCATTTACCTGATAAATCACTTCAACTTTGGCAGAATCTTTTAGGTATGAATAAGAACTTTTCACCTGTACCATACTTTCCGATATTTTTTGCACCTCCATATCCATAAGGTTAAACTCTGCATCATACCATTGCTGAATACCGGATTCCTTTTTCCAACAACGATCGTCGTTATCAGTTAAAGGTCTCGAAAATGATGGTAGTAAAGGACTAAATATTTGCTCGGTCCCTTTTAGTTTATAGGAGGCTAAAGCTCCATTATTTTTATGGAAGGTCAACTCAAAACCTTTTCCTTGAATACTAATTTCGAGGTCGCCAGGCATTATATCCAATTCATTGGATATAGCTCCACGCAATTTTTTAGTAGGAAGAGGGCTTAATGAAAATTGGTTCGATGCTATTCCGTACCCCATGGGAGCCCATTGGGTAGATTCTTTCAAGCAGAATTTAATGTTTGCAAAATATTCATTCCCATTACTAATTTTTGGTAAATACGCGCTAATGTCAAAAAGGGTATCCTTCCCTGCTTCCAGTTGTAAGTCAGGAAGTTTTACCGATGAAATTTCATAACCATTTTCAAGAACGGTTAAGAAAATATCGTATCCCCACAATGATTTAGAAGCGTGCCTGTTAGATATCTTTATGATTGACCCATCTTGCAATTCGCTCCAAACCGGTTGATAAATCCGTTTGCATTCGTACATCGCAGCTTTAGGCCTTCCATCGGCTGCAACTATGCCATTGATACAAAAATTACCATCGTGCAACTTCTCTCCAAAATCACCACCATAAGCGTAATATTCAACTCCGGAGGAATCTGTCTTAAGCAATCCCTGATCTTTGTAGTCCCAGATGCATCCACCAATAATCCTCGGTTCGGAACGGAATATATCCCATAATTCTTTCATATTTCCGGTTGAATTGCCCATCGAGTGCGCATATTCCACAAAGATAATTGGGCGCTTATCTCCCGGGTGGTCAACCATTTGCTTGATGAACTCCATGGATGGATAAAAGCGGCTCACCATATCCACATAATATTGGTCAACCGGATTTGGCAATCGTCCGGTGTTTGGCAAAGCCGATAAATCAAGGTATCCTTCCTCATTTGGATCACCTTGAGCAGGCTCGTAATGAATTGGGCGTGTGTGGTCAAAATCGCGGGTCCAGGCAGCCATTGCTGCATGGTTTGGCCCGCTACCAGCCTCATTCCCCAAACTCCAAATAATAATGGAAGGATGGTTTTTGTCGCGGTAGACCATTCGGGTCATACGTTCCAAATGCGCGTGTGCCCAAGTTGGGTCGTTGCTTAATTTTCCACCAATCCCATGGGTTTCGAGGTTTGCTTCGTCCATCACTAAAATCCCATACTCATCGCACAAATCGTAAAAATATGGATCATTTGGATAATGCGAAGTTCGGATGCAGTTGAAATTGAAGCGCTTGATTTGCTCCACATCTTTCTGAATATCTTCGCGTGAAACAGCTTTTCCTTTTATTGGATCATGATCATGGCGGTTAACCCCGTAGATATACGTAACTTTCCCATTTATCAACAGTTTACTATCCTCTTCCGAAAATTCGATGCTCCGAAAGCCAACTTTACAACTTTTTACTTCCTGAATTTCACCAGCACTGTTTTCCAATGAAATTACGAGGGTATATAAATTCGGCTCTTCATCGCTCCATTTTTTAGGATTTTCAATTTTTGTTTCAAGAATTCCGAATATGACATTGTCCAAACGCGGATAACTTTCATTGATAAGTTCATCGGCATCGATTGTTAAGCCACCTTCAATAACTGGTTTTCCCAACTCATCATACAATTGTGATTTCACTACATACCCAGCGACACTATCGCCTGTAAGGTTTTCAATTCGCGGGCGAATGCTTAACACCGCATCTTTATAATCTTTGTCGAGCTTTGCTTTCCAATGAAAATCGGCAATTCTTAGTTTTGGCTCAGCCAATAGCATTACCTCACGGTGAATACCACTCATTCGCCAATGGTCCTGATCCTGGAGATAGGATGCATCGCTCCAACGGATTACCTGAACCGAAAGTATATTATCGCCTTGTTGCAAATAAGGGGTAACATTAAATTCGGAAGGCAAACAACCATCTTCACCATAGCCAAGGAATTTGCCATTCAGCCATACTTTAAAAGCAGAATTAACTCCCCCAAAATGAAGGGTTATATTCATCTCAGCCCAATTCTCGGGTACAGAGAATGAACGCTGATAAGAACCAACAGGGTTATAATCGCGAGGAACATAAGGTGGGTTTACCGGACGAAAGGGATAAACCGCACTTTTGTAGATTGGAATATCATAGCCTTTCATTTCCCAGTTCGAAGGAACTTCTATTTTGTCCCAACCAGAAACCTTGGATTTGTAAAAATCTTTTGGGGCATCATCGGGTTTCATAACAAAATTAAAATCCCATTCGCCATTTAGCATTTTTATGCGTGAAGTATTTGTCCGATCACACGTTAATGCATCTTCAATGTTCTCAAAAGAATAAGCTGTTGCCCTGGCAGCGTCACGATTAATGCTGCAGACCAAAGGATCTTCCCACGGCTCGGTTGCATAAACCTGAGGTTTTGGCGGGATGCCGGCCTTTTCGCCGGTAACTGTTTGTGAATTGATTTTTCCAGCACAAAAAATGCACCCAATTAATACTAATGTTTTTAATTTCATTCTATTTCTTTTATCCCAAAGTAGTTCCATAAGTAATAACGACAAAAGATATTATTAGTACCACAAGTGCTAATAACAATATGCTAAAAGTCTTTCGTGAAACATTCTTCCATTCCTTTAAAATAACCCCTACGATATAACTAAAAAATATCAGCATCGACATGTGTAAAACCCAGCTGACAAACTGGAATTTCCCCATTTTAACATGCGCCATCCCGTAAAAAAAGAATTGTCCGAACCATAGCATTCCTGACAAAGAAGACCACAATAAGTTTTTGATTTGACCGCTTGATTTCAAGCCTGATTTGCGGGTAAATTCTTTTAATGTTTTTTGACGGATGCCCAACACCATAAACCAAACAAAGTTTACCACAAAACAACCTGCTGTTGAAACAATATATTTTGCATTGCCTTCAAACTGTCCGGCGCCTTTCTCAGCAGCCATATCAGAAATTGGTTGCCCATGTTCCAGTGAAATATTAAATACAGCAGATAGGACTCCTGCAATCAACACCAAAACAAGGCCAATTTTCATATTGAAATTTAAGTTCTTTCCTTCCAATGCCAGCAGGTCTTTTTCTTTACGGAACCCTGCCCAACCACTAAGTCCGACGCCAATAATTGCCATGACCATTCCAAATAAAACAACCATTCCGCCCGGAGCGGTAAAGTATTCAATTAATCCGCCATACACCAGAAGCGGGATCACTGTTCCAAGCACGGCAGATATTCCAATGGCGATGGTATAAGTTAATGAATAACCAATGTGCTTAATCGACAATCCAAATGACATTCCGCCAAAACCATAGACTGCTCCAAGCAAAAAAGCGCCCCATAATACATCTTTTGGTGAGTGAAGCAGTATTTCGAAAAAATGAGGAACGGTGATCCATCCAATCAATATGGGCATGACAATCCATGCGATAAATGATTGAACTAACCAGTATGATCCCCACGACCATTTTTTTATTTTCTGAAAAGGCACATAACACGTAGAAGCAGATATGCCGCCAATGGCGTGTAATCCTGTGCCGATTATTGGATTTGGTGTAATCATAATTTAGTATTGAGTTGTTAGTTTTTAGTTACGAGTTACTAGCTTTTAGCTGCGAGCTTCGAGTTGCGAGTAAATATTTAAGTTATTCCAAATGAAAAATTTCTTCCATATCTGCCCAAAATTCTTCAGGTCCGGCAGTTTCTAAAGGCTGCATCAGTGGCTTTACAACATCCCACCAACGTTGGGTTTCTTCGTGGGCGGCCATCTTTTCCATATCCGAAGCAAAATCGTTGCCTGTATATTCAAAATAAGCAAATAGCGTATTATCCTTTTTATAAATAGAATAATTGGAAAGATTACATTCTTTAATTTTTGCTAGCACCCCAGGCCATACCGCTTTGTGCTGTTTAACGTACTCATCAGCACATTCGGGTTTTAAGAATATGGTTTGTCCGAATCGTTTCATATTAGTTGTTGCTGTTCAAGGTTTTAAATAATGCTTCAATATTGGCAGGAGGAATATCGGGCAATACTGCTTCATGGCTCGGGGATACAATCAATCCGGTCGGGAATATTTCTTTAACCTCTTTCACCCTTTTGGAAACGTCTTCAGGCTTTCCGTTTACTAGAAGATATTGTGCATCAATCCCACCACAAAATGCAGTTTTTCCACCGAAATGTTGTTTAACGTTTTCAACGCTCATATCGGTTGCCAAAGCCTGAATTGGATGAATAATATCCGCTCCAACATCGCTTAAATCCTGAATGATAGGAAAAATAGAACCACAAGAATGGTGCATAACTTTCAGCCCATAACTTTTTGCCTGATCAATTAATTGTTTTGTTCCGGGAAGCACGTACTGCCTAATTAATTCAGGATCGAGCATTAAGCCCGTCTGGCTGCCAAAATCATTCCCTATCAACACAGCATCCAGATTTCCTTTTGTTGCTTCGTAAAACAATTCATTTGCCTTCAAATAAAATTTTGTAATCCGATCGATCACTGCCTGAAACATATCCGGGTTCATCAGCATGGTCATCAAAGCATGCTCCATTCCAAATGCAGAACAGGCATCCTGAAAATGTGCGCTCCACATAATCCCCATTCGTGCATAATCTTTGTTAATGGCGGCAGCCCTTCGTTTCGACTCTTCCGTATCCAAATATTTTTCAGGATCAGGCCAAGGGAATTTATCCACATCAACAGGGTTCTCATAATCTTCAAAAAAGCCCGGAGCAGTTAAGGTCCTTTCATCTGGAGTATCCAAATGCTCGACTTTAGCAAAATCAAATGCACAAGCTATATGGTTTGACGGGGCATAATTGTATGGAACCTCGATGGGATAAATATCATCATCGATAAGCAATTTTAGTTCATCCATGGAATTTACCCCAAAATACCTCTTTAATTCAGGTTCGGCAGAAGGAACCGGGAGCCCAAGCCACGAAGCAGGCCGATCAACAGGGGCATTGGAAATTGTTGCTAAAAAACGATCAATATGTTTCATTTATATTTATTTAGAATCAAGATAAAAGAACTTAGACACAAGAATCAAGTATTAACTCACAAGATCCAAGACTCAAGAAAAATCTACTTTGTTGCGTTTAATCCTAATTTTTTATGCCAAAGTTCTTCTATCATTATACTATTTTGTTACTACTATTAATGTCCGTTAAAAAGGATATACAATCCGATCATTACCACAATTAATGCAATCCATACAATCCAAACTTTACGGTCTGGCTTTGTAAGTTTTCCAAATACAATTGCTTCTTTCTGCTCTTGTTTTGAATTTTTATCGGTTACAACAACAAGCCATGTTAATACAGCCAGAATTACAAAGATAAAAAATGACAAGAGTAAAAAATGTGGCCAATAAGCCCACTCCGGAATAATAAACAAATAGGTAATCCCTGTTCCTAAGCTAAAAATTGTTCCGAAGAACAAAGCAAAGTTTGCAGCCCTCGTGGTTGTCCTTTTCCAAAGTACTCCAAATAAAAATACAACCGACATTGGTGGAGCTATAAACCCTAATACCGCCTGGAAAACGTCAAATAAATTTAATCCTTTAATGCTGTCGATTGCCAATGTCAATAAAATAGCAATGATTGCCCCAACAAAAGTTACAATCCTTCCAACACTTACGATTTGTTTTTGGCTGGCATCTGGTCTGAATTTTTTAACATAAATATCCATTGTGAATACCGTACTCAAAGAGTTTAAGGCAGAATCAATGGTACTAACCAAGGCAGCAATCAACACGGCCATTACCAGTCCGGTCATTCCGGCAGGAAATAAGCGTGTAACCATAGTCATATAAGCTTCATCCGGATTATCCAGGTTTGGGAACAGAATAAAACAAACAATTCCGGGAATGATAAACAGGGCAACATCCAATATCTTCAACCAACCAGTAAGGTTAGCTCCCATTTGTCCTTGTTTCAGGTTTTTTGCACCCAAAACCGATTGCACCATAGATTGATCTGTACACCAAAACCAAACCCCCATTATTGGATATCCCAAAACAATTGCCAACCAAGGATAATTAGGATCGCCCATTGGGCGCAATAGGTTCCAATAATCAGAAGGGGTATTCTCATAAACTGCCATAATACCACCCGCCTTTTGTACGCCAACTACCGTTAGAATAAGAGATACGGCTATTAAAAGCAACATCTGAAAAACATTGGTGTAAGCAATGGCTTTTAAACCACCAGCGATGGTAAAGAACGCGGCTATTAGTACTAATACAATTACTGAAAGCCATAATGGAAGGTTAAGTATTTGTCCTACCAAAATACCACCAGCGAATAAAGTCAAAGCAAGCCATGAGATCAAAATGGTCATGATGGAATACCACGCCAAAATATTTCGTGTTGATTGACCAAAACGTTTGCCCATAAATTCGGGAAGAGTGAGAACTTTTGCCCCCAAATAACGTGGTGCAAAAACAACTGCTAACAGGAAAATAAATGGAAATGCATACCAGGCAAAGTTACCTGCAACAATTCCGGTTGTGTACCCAATACTTGCAGAGGCAATTAACATAGAAGGTCCCACATTGGTTCCCCACATAGTTAATCCGATACTTGACCATCCGAGTGAGTTTCCGGCGAGGAACAAATTTTCATCTTTCTCCCTTGATTTTACGAAGCTAACCCAATAGCCAATTCCTATTAATACAAGTAAATAGATACCAACCACGATAAAATCGATTGGCTTCAATAGTTCATAAATATTTTCCATAGTTAGGTTTTCTTTTTAGTCTTATTTTTTAGTATTTATATTCGTTTTTTAGCTTCTTCCCAACATTCCTTCGCAATTTGAGTGTATAATAATGCTTGTTGCCAACGGTCGCCCTCTTCAACAAGCACACCAACTTCATTTTTGATTAAGCGGGCATAAAATATATCCGATTGAAGCAATTCAACCGTAAAACACAAATAATCCCCCGGATCTGCAGATTTTAAAAATCCTGCAAAAGCACGTGTCCACATCTCCCTGAAATGATCGACATATACCTGGTTCTTTCCATCTGCAATATCCACCTGAATGCTCCCGGGATTGCCTATGCGGGCGTGTACAAAACGCACGCGCTCAAATATTGGGGATATAAATTCCCATTTGTTTTCAATTCCGCCATAAACCATTTCCTGTCCGGTGTAATAATGCGAAAAATCGCCGTTAAACCGGATTTCAGGAAAACGCTTGGTTATTTCAACTGTTCGCTGCATATCCTGCGTTATGGTAGAACGGTGCGTTTCAATGTACAAAGGGAAATCATACGATTCCGACATCGAAATTATATACGAAAGCAAATCATCTATTTCCTGATCGCTTTCCATTCCCCATCCCACATGCAAAGTGGCGCAATTATAGTTTTCAGCCTTCCATTTTGAAACCAGTTCATCCAGCTCCCCAACTTTATTAATCCGGGCATGAGCCGTTAATTCGAGTCCCAAATCGTTGCAAAGTTTCGGATCACCATCCTGTACCCCTGCGTATCCAGCATTTTTAATTGCCAAATGTTTTTCTTCCAAATCCCCCCTCGGACCAGATGAAAACACAGGAAGATCGTTACAATTTCCGATATTTATATCCAATCTGAGGTAAGGGGGATTCTTTGTTCCATCGTTGGTATTTTTAATCATCTCTTAATTTTTTGATTTCAATACCAATTATTTTTTCAATTCACCATTAACAACAAAAGGCTCGGCAAGGTAAAGAGGCTTGCCACCTTCAACAGTAATTGGCTCTACAGAGTACTGCATTAATAATACACGCCGTGACTTGTTGGTATTGTTCGAACCACTTCGGTGGAAACAAACACTTGAGAACAGCGCGATATCTCCTTTATTACAAATTGCCGGTATTCCCGGATTATCTCCAAAATAACCCACTTTATCGTTCGTCCTTCTTCAAGGGTGTGATCGATACGTGTTGTGGTGCCGGCTTCGCTGTAGGGCAATAAATATACTGTACCGTTTTCTTCGG
Source organism: Prolixibacteraceae bacterium (assembly GCA_963678235.1). Lineage (GTDB taxonomy): Bacteria > Bacteroidota > Bacteroidia > Bacteroidales > Prolixibacteraceae > JABMQB01. Next base: position 1,257,092 of record OY782766.1, read on the forward strand.
TTACGTCATCTAAAGGCATCCAACACGACAGGTAAGGCTTATGATCGAACGATAAATACCCTGAATCCTGGTGCCAGGAGAATTTCATTCCTTTATCGGCAGCTTTTACCACATATTGCTCTAGAAACAGATAAACGTTATCGCCCAAAATACTTCGTGTGATAGTTTCCATTTCTTTCCCGAACAGAAGCTCCTGCATGGGCTGGCTATCCTTATTTTTCATCGCTATAAAATAACGCTTGCCCTTGTGGTTTATTTCGTCCACTTCTACCCCTTTGGCATCCATTTCAGCATCTTTTTCCTTGATGAAGCGTTCACATTCATCCTGGATTTTACGGATCATTTCCTGCGAAATAACATTCCGAAGAATTACAAAACCATCACGTTCAAATTGTGCAATTTGTTCTTTTGAAATAATCGTACTCATTTTATTCATTTTAAGTTAAAAAATATAAACTCTTAGAAATTTAAATTTTGGCACCTTAAAGTTTCTAATTGGTTTTTTAACTTAGAATCTGTTTAAATTTTATCTGTACTTTTCTACAATCTTTAATGCTGTATCAATATCTTTTTCCGTTTTAAAATCAATATTTAAATGAACCCCCTGGTTTCCTATATTATCAAGTAAAGGTTCTATTTCATCGAGGGTTAGCCAGTTCGCCATCACCGATTTACCTCCTGCCAGTATTTTTTTGTACAAATCGTACCAACGGGGATCTCCTCCCTGAGGTTCACCGACTCCCGGTGTCCATTGAATGGCGTTTAACTGCTCCATTTCCAAAACAGCATCCAAATGCCGAATTGCATCAACACCGTCCAAATGGTATAAAGTGTAATCGATCTTTTCGGTTTGTTCCCGTACAAATGGCAAAGCAAATCGCCTATAATCCTCTTCGGAAATCATCACCGAAATGTCGCTTTGCAATTTTGCTACTTTTCCAGGTCCCCAAATAGAGAAATAACAAAATGCCATTTCATCGCCTTCACGAATAATGTCATAAATCCGGTCAAAAACCCGGAAATAGATTTCGTTCACTTTTTTAAGTTGCTCTTCCAATTCTTCGGGCTGGATCATAATATCCATTAACACAGTATCGGTCCCCCTCAAACCAGCCAAAGTATCGAGTCCTTCAATTAGATCGGGGCAGCCAACATAATATTTACCATTAGAAAGTTTTTTGCTTTCCTGAAGTAGTTCCTGATGTAAAAGCCAACCTTTGTTGTCTTCGTTAAGAATTATGTCGCCACTAAAATTTGGATCGTGCTTGATCCAAATTGTATCTTCTCCACCATCCAATTCTGCACCCAAACAAGCTGCCAGCGAACCGGGTCCCAGATGTGTATTTGCCACTGGCGGGATATCCGCCTTAAAAGAGCTTTTTGACAACTGATAATGCATGTTTTGGGCACGCCATTTCGGATCAAACCATTGTTGGTGCAAACTTTGTGGTGCAACCGGCACACTTACTATTTCGTGTGGATTTCCATCTTTCTCCATGTGCTCCCACATGGTAAGCACAATCCCTTTTTGATTCCACCAATCGATATATCGTTTTTTGGATTCTTCCCAATTATTTTTCCAAGTATTCATTTCTTAATTATCTAACTTTTAATCATCTTATTGTACCCAACATTTTGGATACAACTTCATTTTTAAAAACCTAAAATATTATTCAGTTTATGATTTTTGATCCCTTTAAAAGTTTCATCAAAAACGATACGGATATTCTTTTCAAAATCCATATCATCTGTACTTTCGACTTTCTCCGGGTACATCGGAACTTCGGCTCCATATTTTGCCCAAACAGGCATTTCGTCCATTGGCATTTCCAGGTTTTTCAACCATTTTCCACCTTCTATTATTTCTCCAGAAAACAGGTTTACCCACTTCCCATTGGGCAAATACACATCTCTTTTGTTTTCTGAATTCATTACCGGGGCAACAAGAAAATCATCTCCAAAGTAATATTGATCGTCGATGTGCCAGCACATTTTATCATCGGCATTATGCAAAACCAATGCTTGCAATATTGGCATTCCCGATTTGATTGCCTTTTCGCTCTGCTCAACAATATATGGAATTAGGGCGTACCTCAGTTTCCACCATTTCCGAACTATATCTGAAATATTTGGGAAAGAATAAGGTTCCCGCTTTGATGTTCCATGGTAACGGATATGCGAAGAGAACACTCCAAATTGTGTCCAGCGAACGTATAAATCATCCGGCACGATGGAATTCATAAAGTCAGGAACACTGTGGAATCCTGGTACATCGTGGCTCCAGAATGCAAATCCGGACATTCCGAGGTGCAATCCGCCTTTTAAGGAGCTTGCCATCCCGTCCCATGAACAGGCAGCATCACCTCCCCAATGCAATGGGAAACGCTGACAACCAGCCCATCCGGCACGCGCCCAAATAATTCCATCGCCAGTTACTTCTTTTGTTATTTCAAAAGCAGCCTTTTGGTATAACAGCGCGTAAAGATTATTCAGCAATTCAGGCTTCATTGCATGGTAATCCGCATCCATGTGAATGTCTTCGCCAAAATCAGTTTTTATACAAACCACCCCCATATCCAGAAGGTCTTTTAGTAGTCCTTTGTACCACTCAACGGCCCTGGGGTAGGTAAAATCAATGGTTCCTGCATAATCGAGTGCACTAAAATTGGAACCTCCCTGCTGCTTGGCTTCTTTTTGCTTGCTGATATAGTTATTCTCAACTGCTTCTTCCAATTGTTCCGCTTCTTTAGCGACATAGGGCATTTGCCACAAACTTACTTTGTAGCCATTATCCCTGAGCTTCGTAACAAATCCTTTTGGATCAGGAAACCTTTCGGGATTAAATTTCCATTCGCACAACCAATCGGTTTTAAACCAACCGGTATCGAGATGTATAACATCGCACGGATAATCTTCTTTTCGCAAACGGTCGCAAATTCCTTCCACTTCTTCAGCAGAAAAATAGGTCATCCGACTCATCCATGTTCCGAAACTCCATAACGGGGGCATGGTTGGAAAGCCCGTAATTCCCCGATAACTTTTAAGTATATCTTCCAGTGAATCACCACCAAATAAAAACAAATCCAGGTTTGCTTCTTCTGCCAAAATTTGGACAGAACGGTTTGAATGATCCGCTAAAGAAAATTTAGAATATGCTGAGGTATGCAAAAAACAGCCATACATCTGGTTTGACAAATAAAAAGGAATGTTTTTATACGTCCTACGATTATTTACGCCCTGACCATCCTGGTTTTTTAATTGAAATGTTTGACCAGATAAATCCATTTTTGTGAAACGCTCACCAGTTCCGGTAAAAATCTCATCGGATTTGGCATGGAAAGATATCGTTGATCGGTTAACCTGACCTTCACTTTCTACAAATGCCAGAGCATGTGCATCGTGGCGTGCAGGAAAAAACTGATCATAAGCGCTTATTTTGATTTCTTTTTTCCCATCAGGAAAGAAACTCACTGCCACAGTTTCGTTCGGCGGAGGCAATAAATCGCTCCAATAGTCAAGTTTGATTTCTTCAAAATTAAACACAGCCCTTTTTACACCTTTTGAATCAGAAACGATCCATTGATTCTCATTTGTTTGGAACTTTAAAGGCATAATTTGCATGCTTTCATGAATTTCCAGCATTTCAGAATCCGGCATACATTCCCCACTAAATCCCAAAGCAACTCGAACTGTTTTATCGCCATAGGCCCTTAATCTTAAGTGATATTCCTTTCGTGGATTATCTGTATCAGGTTGTATATCATTCGCCTGTTTTTGTTTTTGAAAAGGAATGGTCACAACTACATCTGTTCCATCCTGAGCTATATTTTTAGGAGAACAAGCTTTCCATAAAAACTCATTCCCCAGCTCCTCAGTTTCAAAATCCAAAAAATCATATAATTGGTAGTTTGTTCTTTTCATATAATTTAATCGGAAATCCTATAACGGAATCCGCATCTTTTTAAAATTTATTGGATTATTGTCAATCCTTAATTTGTATTAATCGTTATTTTATCTGATTCAATAGCTTCTGAATTCGCTGTAATTACTATTTCTCCGGCATTTTCGGTTGACTGAACAATTAATAAACACATGCCATTGTATGCCTTACGGAATGGAGCTTTAAAAGACTCCATGCTTGCCTGATAACCGTTGTCGACACCTACTATTGTTCCTTCACCCTGCACATCAAAATTCACCAGATTATCAGCATTCGGAACCATAATCCCGTTTTCATCGGTAATTTTTACAGTTATAAAAGTTAAATCTTTACCATCTGCCTGAATTGTTTCCCTGTCGGCCATTAGCTCAATTTTAGCGGCAGAACCTGCAGTTTTAATTTCACGCTCCAGAACAACTTCCCCATTTTTTCGGGATACAGCTTTTAAAGTTCCCGGCACGAACTTGATGCGCCACATAACATGGTAACTTCCTTCGGGTTTTGATTTTGCACCCAACGATTCTCCATTTAAAAACAATTCAACTTCGTTGGCATTGTTATAAAACGCCCAAATATCCACTTCTTGCCCTTCTGTCCAGTTCCAATGCGGGAATACGTGCAACACAGGCTTCTCTGTCCATAAGCTCTGGTACATGTAGTACATATCCTTTGGAAAACCGCACAAATCAATAATTCCCAGATAAGAGCTTCTCGCTGGCCACAGATATGGATCGGGTTCGCCCAAATAATCAAACCCTGACCAAATAAACATGCCTGAAATAAAATCGTTAGCTGAAATTATATTCCATGTATCTTCATGAGTTGCTCCCCAATACGAATGAACATTATCGTAAGAAGAACAAGTAAAGTCGTCGTTACCATCGAAAGGTGCCTGGTAAGCAGGTGGCCATATCCTCACTTCGTCCGAAGGCATATCGTAATGCCCACGCGTTGAAAATGCAGACATGTTTTCAGATGCCACCATTTTTTCGCCAGGGAAATTCTTCGGAAAATTTAGGTACTCCATATGCTTATAATTAAAGCTTATCAAGTCCAATGCTTTTGATTGATAAATAAAATTTAATTCCGGATTTTGTTCGGTCAAACCACAAGTAACCGGTCGTGTAGTATCGTATTTTTTAACGATATCCACCAATTCTTTTGCAATTCGCGTTCCCGTGCTATCAAATTGTTCCGGTATTTCATTACCAATCGACCATGAAATTATGGATGGGTGATTCCTATCGCGTAAAATTAAGTCGGCAAGGTCTCTTTCGTGCCATTCATTCCAAAACATGTGGTAATCAAAATCATTTTTCTTTTTCGCCCACATGTCAAAAGCTTCGTTCACCACCAGAAATCCCATTTTATCGCATAAATCGAGCATTTCGGGTGCCGGTGGGTTATGCGCAGTTCGAATGGCATTACAGCCCATTTCTTTTAATATTTCAAGTTGCCTCTCAATGGCTCTTGTATTAACTGCTGCACCCAAGGCTCCCATATCATGATGAAGGTTTGCTCCAAATATCTTCAATGGCTTTCCATTCAGAAAAAAACCTTTTTCGGAATCGAAGTTAAAATAACGGATCCCAAAAACGGTTTCGTAGGTATCGCTAACTTTACCATCGGCAATTATTGTACTTTTTGCAATATACAATGCAGGATTATCAACAGACCACAATTGCGGGCTGTTAACTTCAAATGATTGCAAAACAGAAACCCGGGACTCAGATGCGTTCACGGTGATTGTTTTATCAGCCAATGGATTATTGCCTGAATCAAAGATTTCTGTTTTTACCTGAATTGATTGAATATTTAAAGCCAAATTATCGATGTCAATTTGAATTTCGACTATTGCTTTTTCTTCTGAAACTTCGGGTGTAGTCACAAAAGTTCCCCAATGTGCCACATGGGTTTTTCCGGTTTTCACCAGCCATACATTCCTGTAAATACCAGAACCCGTGTACCAACGTGAATTTGGTTGAAGCGAATTATCGACCCTTACAGAAAGAATATTTTCAAGCTCTCCAAAATTAAGGTATGGAGTCAGATCATATCGAAAAGAGCTATAGCCGTATGGCCTTTTACCCAGATATTGTCCGTTGATCCACACTTCGCTGTTTTGAAATACACCATCAAAATCTATATAAATCTGAGCTCCTTCACCGGCATCCGCCATTTGAAATGATTTTCGATACCAGGCAACGCCACCAGGCAATGCCCCACCAGAAACCCTCGCCGGATTATCCTCGCTAAATTCCCCTTCGATACTCCAATCGTGCGGTAAATTGAGCGTTCTCCAATCGATATCGTCAAATTCTATATTCTTAAAAATAGTGTCATCGGCAAGCACAAATTTCCAATTATTGTTAAAACTTGTTCGCTCCCTACCTATTTGATCTTCCTTGGAACATGCAAAAGACAATAAAACAATTAAAATGAGAAGTAGATTTTGGCGTTTCATTAGTCGTAATTTCATTAGGTAATTTTAGCTTTTTGTAAAACATTTATTCAAGTTAAACCATGTCAAGAAAGAATGGATTATTTATGTAAACGTTTTCACAACGCAATTTATATTATATTCCTGAACTCTCATAAATTTTTTTGAAAGAAGAACGAAATATTTAAAATCCACACATAAAAAATAATTCCTTTTTCATGGTACTTTACTATTGTACCTTGTTTTTTTAAAAACCCCTAAGCTTTACCCAATGTTTTTAAGCAATTCAGACAAATTAAACCAGCTTTAATCTAAATGATAAACTTCTTCCATCATAGACCACCACTCGCCTTCTTCACGGCTCTCCAATGGCACCTGGCAAGGATCAGTAAGAGTTAGCCATTCTTTTACTTTTGGATGCTCTCCCAACATTTTCATATCTGCATCATAATCAGTTCCGGTATACTCCCAATATCCAAAAAGAAGGTTGTCTTTAAGGTAGATTGAATAATTCTGGATGTTTGCTGCTTTTAGCATTGAATCTACTTCCTGCCATGGATTAGCATGCAACTCTTTATACTCTTCCAGTTTTTCAGGGTTTACGCCAATAACCATTCCCTGCCTCATTACATTTTCGGCTTTCTTTTCCATGTAAACGTTTTCATTTTTTTCCTTTTGGCAATTGCTGCACGACAACATAAGGGTTGCAATTAACAGAGATAAAATCAAGTTAATTTTTTTCATATTCATAATTTTAGTTTATTAATTTTCAGATTTAGCTCCAACACTTTGGATCTATTTCCTTATAGGTAAATATGACCTTTTTTACATAAAAACTATGCTATTTTTATTCAGCGGTCGATTTTATAATTTATTATATTTGTTGTAAATATATCAAATTCAAATCTATGCTAATCATTTAAATAACAATATCTTGGAAAAGCACAATATAAAACCATTTATAGAAGGGCAAGGTGTGTGGTGGCATCCTGAGAAACGAGGTCCGTTGGAACAACTTCCATTTGTATTGCAGTTTGGAAGCATGCGTTTCGATAAGGTTAGAATGGACTATACAATGTACCCACACATGCACCCCGGAATAGGAATACGTTTTATACATAGTGGTAAATTTAAATGGACAGTTGAAGGAAAAGAAATAGAATTGCTTCCGGATGATTTATCTATTATAAATCCCTGGCAATTGTATGGAAGTCCATACGGGAAAACCGATATTGGGGAATACACCTGGATGGTGATAAAACCTAAGGTATTTGCAGTGAACATACCGCTAAAATTAGGATCATGGACGCAACTATCTAACAAGTTTCAGGAAGAATTTGGGTCTCTTTTAACCAGAGAAGACACCATTGTATTGCGTAATGCAAGAAAGCTGAAAAAATATTTTCTGGAACTGAAAAACGAGCTATGCAATCAACAAGTTGGGTATGAAATAGTTGTCAGCAACTTAATTGAAAACTTCTTTATTGATTTATACAGGCATCTTTCGAATCGGCAAATGAAAATTGAAAATGACTACAATTTTATTGAGGACCTAAGCAAAATTATTACGAAAGATTTGACAAAAAAATGGATGATTGAAGATCTGGCTCATAAATTTGGAATGGGCAAAACCAAATTTACCGAAGAAGTAAGAAAACTGACAGGCTATCCGCCCGCCAGTTTTATTATTAATTTACGAATTGACCGATCTATCGAAATGCTCCGGGAAACCCAAGCTAATTTATCTGAAATTGCCTACATGAGTGGCTTTTCCTCGCTCCAACATTTTACATCCACTTTTTCGAACCGAATTGGGATTGGCCCCGGAAAATTTAGAAAATCTTAATCTGCTTTGGTCAAACAAATCCTAATGAAATACATCGCGTTCTTTAAATCCTTCGGGATGAATTAAAATCTTTGCAGGTTCTTCTTTTGGGATAATATCTTTATATTCTTCCTGAATCCCTGCTTTTTCAATAATCTTCAATGCTTCCGGCGAGAACTCTTCCTCGTCCCTAAACGAATAAGTTTTTTCGATTTTATTGTTCGTACCATTGTCCATCAACAAATTATTTTTCACATAATTCTCATAAACAACATTGTCATGGCACCTTTTCGTCCAGAAATGCAACCACATCCACTTGTAACTTGGATTGTAAACCACATTTCTTCGGATGGTTAAATATGCAGAACCATCATCGGGATAAATACACCTTGGTCCATTAAAAACATAATTTTCTTCGATAACCGAACCAGGCTGCTCGCCCAGCATATAAATAATACCACCATCATCAAGAACCTGATGGGTATTTCCTGCCCTATTGTTACGGATTATGTTGTTTTTCGCTACTTCGGAAGGTGGAATTCCGGCGTTCCCCCACCACCAGCCACAAGTTATTGCGCCATAAGGTGTACCTTCAATATCGTTGTGTTCAATAATTGTATTCGCAACAAAAAAGGATGTAATCGCTTCCACTTGTCTAAAGTCCAAACTCACATTGCGCAAATAATTGTTGCTCACCTTATTATGTTCGCAAAGTCCTTCAACACCAACCGCAAACACAGCTCCATCACCGGGTTTATAAGTTGACACAGGACCATTATCTTCCGTATCTTCTTCCGTGGAATTAATATTAATTCCGTTAGGATCACTTTCTGAAGCCTCTGTATCCAGGCTATTTTCCGTAATATCATTTTCGATTGTAATATCCTGATTCTTGCTTAATTCGAATGCACCTTTTGGCACATCTGTGCTTTTAAATTCTGAAGGTTTCGTTTCCTCAGGAATAGGACCATCACCTATTTTATAATGCTGTGAATGGCCAATATTGACCGAATTGCCAAGTAGGTCGTTAAAATAATTGCCATTTACTGTGCTGTTTTGCACATCGTTCACTAGGTTGATGGCTGTTGCAGAACCAAGTCCTTCAAATTTATTCCTTTCAAAGGTGATATTCTCTGCATTTTGAATTTGTATTGACCCTCGTGGAATATCCGTACTGTTGTATTCCGAAGGATGCCAGTTTCCGTCCGGGATATATTTTGTGGCAAGTCCAAGGCACTGAATTCCTGCAAAACCATGAGATCCGGCAACTTCCATTAAACCCCAAGTGTCATGAGAAAATGTAATTCCTTCGAACCGGATGTTTTTCACCCTTGATTTTTGCGATGTACCTTTGATTTGTATTAATCCTTCTGAAACCGGGGCAATAACCTCGGCAGTTGACATATCTTCGCCATTGCTATAGTAATAGAGAGTTTTTGTTTTTCGATTAAAATAAAACTCTCCGGGTGAGTCCAACAACTCCATGGCATTTCTGATAACGAAACTTTTCAGGTAGTTAATCCTTCCTGCCCACGCCATTGAAGTTGCAATAGCCCCATACGGTTGCTGCAATTTAATTACGGTTGTATCAGAAATCCGCACAATTTCACGTGCACAAAGTATTTTTTCTGTCCAAACATTAAATTGCACCAACTCAATGTCTTCCGGATTTTTATATATGCCTACATCTTCGGATTTAAATTTTATTCCATCTATTGCAGATCCCGGACCAAAAGCCCAGTCCTCGTTTCCTGTAATATGAAATGTTCCCCAATTGCCCAATCCATTAACAGGGATATCGGTACCTGCCATTCGCATTCTTTTACCGTTTACAAACAGGGTTCTAAGTTTGTCTTCCCTGTCAAGTTTTGCCTTATAAATATTGCTGTCCACTTTTTCCCAACCCGTAATTTGTTTGCCTCCACTAATAACAGGGATATCATTATTATAAGCTTTATAAATTACATTAAATCCATTCGTTCCTGAATCCTCTTCCTTAAATATAATTGGGGTTGTTAAATTGTAGGTGCCCCCATGCAAATAGATAATAATATCCTCCTTCATATTGCTGTTCATACCTGCCACCACTTTTTGAGCTTGCTGAATTGTTTTGAACGGTGACTTTAAAGTACCATTCCCACTTTTAAGGGCATCCGGGGCAATATGGAGAACCTTTTGAGAATAAGCTGACAATAGAATAACTGTCATTAAGATTGTTAAAAGAAGCTGTTTAATTGGTTTTATTTGCATGGCATTGATTTTTTCAATTCAGATATAAAAATAATTCTATAAAATTAAGGAATCCCTGTAAAAACAGAGATTCCTTTAACTTTATTAATTTAATAACCTAACTAAACTATTACTTATACCCTGCATTCTGGGTAAAGTTTGGATTTGAATCCATAGCTCTTTGCGGAATCGGGAAAATAGCTTTATTGTCATCGTTAAGGGTTTTATACTCCCATGTTGTTTTGGTAAAAGTTTCGAATCGAACCTGGTCAATCCTGCGGATACCTTCCCAATACAATTCGCGCCCCCTTTCATCTAACATCATATCTAAACTAACAGGGATGCTACTTGCACCTCTTACTGCCCTAAGCTCATCAACAATACTTTGAGCTGTTTCGCCTTTTGTAGCAGAACCTCCACGTAAAATGGCTTCAGCTTTCATTAAACGTACATCAGCATAGCGCATTAACACAAATCCGCCAGCATTTGAAGGATCGTATTTTAAAACACGGATACCAGCAAAATCAGTATTTCCTGAAAGTTTAACTTCCCTTGTGAACACAAGAGGGCCACCGGAACGATTTGATAATGGCGAACCATCGCTTCCGTATTGTTGCCCAATTAAGAAACCACGGCCTCTGCCCGCTGCAGGCACATAACCAATCCGTTGATCGTTTGTATCAAACAGATCATAGAAACTGCCAATTGCGCAAGCTCCATTCCAACCGCCCTGGCTGTTATGTAACTGAGGCCATATCCACATTCCGGACCACCACCTTGTAAAAGTTAAAATATGCTCTTTACCACCATTAGCACTAAAATTAGTGAAATAGTCAGTTTCATATTCAAATCCGAAATTGTCAACTGCGTCGCAATATTCAATTACTTTGTTCATATCGCCAGCATCGAAAGAATAAGGCCCAGCAGGATTTGCTGCAGTATAAACTGCCTTATTTAAATAGAAACGTGCAAGTAAAGCGTTTGCAAATGCTTTGGTCATTTTAGTAGGATCGGGTGTTGTTGGTCCGCCATCTACCAAATCAGGAAGGGCAGCGACCAATTCACTTATGGCAAAATCTACAGCTTGCGTGCGGGTCCATACTTCCGGATATTCATCAACACCCTGATCAACAGTCCTAAACGGGACTTGTCCGTAAAGGTCTATAATGTGGAACATATAAAATGCCCTCAATGCTTTGGCTTCTGCTGCTTCTCCGGGTGAAGGATTTGAAGCCAATACCTGTGTACAGCGATAAACCCCTTGGTTCAGGTCATCCCAAACATTGATTAAATCGGCATGCGCAGCATCCCAGGTATGTGTGTGCAATAAACGAAACACACCACCATTACCCCAGTCGGTTGCCCTTGTCGGGATAATCATCTCATCGGATGTAACTTCATTTAAACCGCTAACCCCTGAATATGAGCTTCCTGTTACGTCATTCAATTTACCATAAGCTGAATATAATACTTCAGGAACATCAACCGCCACAAAACCATCGTTAGTTTGCTCTACGCTAAATGAATCTTTAAATTCAACTTCCAAATCGGTACAAGCAGGCATAAAAAATCCGGCTGTTACCAATAAAATAATCCATATATATCTATAATTTCTTTTCATCGTATCCAGATTTTAAATTTTAAAATTTCACTTTAATTCCCATAAGTATTGTCCTGGACCGTGGGTATGTTGTGTAGTCAATACCCATGGAAGGAACACCACCAACATCTTTGTTTACGTTCACTTCCGGATCCTGACCGCTATAGCCTGTTATTACAAATAGGTTTTGTCCGGTTACGAATAAACGCACATTGGATATTGCATTTGATTTAAATGGAATTGTATAGCCCAATGTTACGTCCTGAAGACGAACAAAGGAGCCATCTTCCAGGAACCTGGTTGATGGATCTGCCGTGTTGATTGCAGCTTCGCCATTTCCAACGATGTCTTTTGTTACGTTTTTCCCAATGGCAAGGTTTCCTGCATAGAAGAACGCATTTGCAGTGTTGCTGTATATTTTATGCCCCATTTGCGCATTGAAATATACATTAAAATCAAAGTTTTTATACCTGATTGTACTTGTTAAACCAGCTGTAACTTTTGGAATAGGGCTGTCGCCTGTATATTGTGGGTTATCGCCATCGTAAATTGCAATACCATCGGCATCAAAACCTTCAAATACCCGAATATAATAAGTGTACATTGGATAATCATTGGTAATCCTTTGAATTGTAACACCTGAAAGTCCCTGACCATCCAAACCTCCTGTTTCAATATTTGTAAACAAGTCTTTCACAACGTTCTTGTTGTAACTAACATTACCTGTTAAACTCCAATCAAAATCAGATTTAGCAACAATATCCGTAGTTAACGAAAGCTCTACCCCACTGTTGTAGATATTTCCATCTAGATTTGACCAATAGAACGATTGAGGAGCAGGTTGGGCACTGCTTAACCTAAGAAGCAGGTCGGTGGTTTTCTTTTGATACACATCCAAAGTACCACGCACACGATTGTTCACAAATCCGAAATCGATACCGGCATTGAACTGTGTGGTGGTCTCCCATTTTAAATCAGGATTGGCAAAAGTAACATCACCCAATGATCCGGTGCTAATATTTCCACTACCATCGATCGATGAAGAGCTATAACGCTTTCTTTGTGAATATAAGTTATGAGGAATTTCCTGGTTACCTGTGATACCCCAACCCAAACGTAGTTTCAAATTACTAAATGCTTCAGGAATAAAATCCTCTTCAGAAAGACGGTAACCAAACGCTGCGGAAGGGAAGTAACCATATTTGTTGTTTCCACCAAATTTAGTTGAGCCGTCAGCACGCATAGTAGCAGTAAATAAAAACTTATCGTTAGCTACAAAATTCACCCTTGCAAAATAAGACTGTAATTCATCTTTTTCGTAAGAGCTATTTCCAACGATGGATTCACCTGCAGCAATATTGTTCATCATCAGGTCAATATCATCGAACCTGAATTTACCAGCATTTAAGGATGATGTTTTTGAACTGTACGATTGGTAAGAATATCCTAACAATCCTGTGAAACGTACACTTCCGAAATCTTTTTGATAATTCAGGAAGTTCTCCCAAAGGCTGTTATTCATTGATATTGTATTTACACCAGCTTTACCATTCTCATAAATATAGTTGGCATAAAGCAAGGGAGAATAGGCATACGTACGGTCTGATTTTGAAATATCGTAGCCATAAATGGTTTTAAATGACAAATTCTCGTTGAACTGATATTCTGCAGACAAGCTCGCAAGCGCCCTGAAAGTGCTTGTGTTATCAGCACTGTATTCCAACATAGCAGCAGGATTCAAACGTTCCTGAGAAGGTTGGTTGTACTCATCGCCAATCATCACAGGTTCAGTTGGGTTCATGTACAATGCTGATGCAATAAGGTCACCATAATGGTTTGGAGTATTCCCAATTGGCACGCCCATATCATCGATACTTGAAACGGTTAACTGGCTTCCAAGTTTTAATTTATCATCGAAGAAATTGCGGTTACCGTTCACACGAACCGTATAACGTTTCATTCCACTTTCTTTGATAATACCTTCCTGGTCAAAATACCCCATTGATACACGGTAATTTCCACTTTCATCAGAATTTCCGAAAGAAACATTATGGTTTTGCGAAATCCCTGTCCTGAAAATCTGGTCTTGCCAATCGGTATCTTTCCCAGCATCCAATAAGGTTGGATCGCTACCTAAATTAGCAACTGCACTTAAATATTCCTCACGGTTCAGTACGTCATATTTTTTGGTAATGTTACTAATACCAATCATTGATGAATACTCAATTGAGCTACCCGCGCCTTTTCCGCTTTTAGTCGTAATAATTACTACACCATTTGCTCCACGGGAACCATAAATTGCAGTAGCCGATGCATCTTTCAAGATACTTATATCTTTAATATCGTCTGGATTTAAGAAGTTTAATGGGTTTTTGGCTGTACTTGCCCCAAAACTTACGTTGGCCCCTTCAGGTGAAACATTATCACCACTTAAAGGAACACCATCAACAACATACAGAGGATTGTTTCCACTACGAACAGAAGAAGTACCACGGATATTGATATTGATGCTTGAACCAGGCTCACCGCTTCCTGATGTAATTTGAACACCAGCAGAACGTCCCTGGATCAATTGCTCGGGTGAAGCAACCATCCCTTTGTTAAAATCGTCGGACGATACGGAAGAAATTGCTCCGGTTGCATCCTTAACGGTTGTTGTTCCATAACCAATAGCAACAACTTCGCCGATACCAATCATTTCTTCTTCCATTTCAACGTCGATAACATTCGTTCCGGCAACTGCCAGTTCTTGTGGAATCATTCCCACAAATGAGAAAAGAAGTGTTGCATCTTCGGCAACTTTTGCAATGGTATAACTACCTTCCATGTTGGTAATTGTTCCTTGCACTGTACCTTTAACAACAACTGTTACCCCGGGAATAGGCTCACCATCTTTGTTGGTAACCTTTCCTGTAACTGTTTTCTCCGGTTGGTTTTGTTGAAGCGTAGACAAGATAATATGCCTTAATTTAATCTCATAGTTAACATTGGTATTTTCAAACAAAAAATCCAGAATTTGATCAACTGTTTGATTTTTAACATCCAGGTCAACCTTACGATTAACGTTAATGGCTTCTTTATTGTACACAAAATAGAATTCACTCTGATCTTCGATTGTTCGTAATGCATCTTCAACAGTAACATTATTTAAATCGATTGTAAGTTTAGTAGATTGGGCATAAGTGTCGATAGCGAGCACCTGAACAATTCCCAATAATATGAACAACGACGTTAGTTTCATTTTCAATAAGATTTTACCGGAACCCATAAAATTTCGTATCCCGGTATTTAACCGTTTACTTTTTTTCATACTTTTGAATTGATTTGTTAGTAACTTAATGAATCACAGATTTCAATTTAAATTTGGAACAGGAAGAAGTGGCAGCTTTTTCCTGTTTTCTTTTACTCATCTCATAGGCATTTTAAGTTTTAGAATTTGATTAGTTTCGTTTAAAATAATTTATTTTGACACCATAATTTTTGATTCATCGTGGTTAATGATGATCTGGCGTTTTGAATACCTGCCGTTGGCTTGTTTTACCCTTTTGGGATATTCAACCCGAATTGGAATAGAACTTGAAAAAATGTCGAGTACTTGTTCAATACTTTCATCGTAAAATGTAGCATGCAAAGTATATTTGCCCAAATCGGCATTAATTAATTGTATATCCACATTATACCATCGTTCCAAATCGCCAATAATAGTTGCAAATGTATTGTTCCTGAAAACCAGCTTTCCGTCTTTCCAACCAGTGTACATGTCCATATCGGTAACTTTTACAATTTGCATTTCGGAATCCGAATCCGAACAAATTGCCGTATAACCAGGTTTTAGTTTTACTTCGTTGGTATTATCGCCATGCAACAAAGTGACAAGACCTTCCACCAAGGTTGTTTCAACAGTTTTTTTATCAGCATAAGCATCCACATTAAACTGGGTACCATACACTTTTACTTTTACATTTCCGGCGGTAAGAACCATAGGCACCTTTTTGTTTTTTACCACATCAAAAAATGCTTCGCCTTTTAACTCCACATCCCTACTCTTACCACTAAACACTACCGGATAACTTAAACTACTTCCTGCATTTAACCAAACCAACGAACCATCGGGCAATACAACCTGTGTTTTAGCACCTGCAGGTGATTCAACGGTATTGATTAAATCGGTTTTATTTAATTGTGATATGTAAAGTGCATCTGTATTTTTTAACCTATCAAACAGGTAAATTGTTGAAACCAATAAGGGAATTGACAGTACTGCAGCCACTTTTGCAATCGATCTGAAAATTTTTCTCTGGGTATTAATCTGCTGGGGTTGCCTTGGGTTATCTGAAATAACACTGGCCATTTTATTGGCTGAATAAGCAATTTCTTCAGAATCCAACTTATCTGTATTAAAAGACAAACCTGCCAAAAGGCGTCGGGCATAAATAAGTTCGCTTTGTGTGATGGAGTATTTTTTTAATACTTTTTCCTGTTCGGCAATTGAAGCATTTCCAAAGGATTTTATATCGTCCTGGAATTTCTCATCAGCAAGCAACTGGCTTAATTTTTCTACTTTATTCATTGAAAAAAACTTCCTCTTTTGTTACATAGAGAGAAGTTTTTGAATAATGTACTAGGGTAATTTTATTTTTTTTTGAAAAACATGAAAAAAAGAATTAAAAGATTATCTAGATCCTCAATTCCTTCTATTAGATCGCGATGGATTTTTTTACGAAGATTAACCATTGCGCGCTGCATAAGGTTCCGTACGGTTTGTTCGTTAACCTCCATGATTGGGGCAATTTCGGCGTACGACAAGTTAAAGTAAAACCGAAGGTAGATCAGTTCCCGTTGCCTCTCGGGCAATGCGTTAATGGTTTTCACCAGAACATTTCGCAAATTACTGGTTACTTCCTGTACCTCCAGGAATTCAGAATTATCAAATGAGAAAATCTTCTGTTCTTCTTTGCTTAACAATTCATCCGACATTTCTGACATTAACGAATCTTTGTTGGAGAACATGGTCCTTCGGAAGGCGGTAATAAGGTAGGCCTTGGGGTTTTTAACATTTCCGAGTGTTAAACGCTTTTCCCAAATACGCATAAAAACATCCTGGATCGAATCTTTTACCAAGTCGGGGAGGTTGAAAATTTTTATTCCGTATCGATATAAATCGGAATAGAACAACTTAAACAATTGAGTCAAAGACTTTTCATCGCCAGACTTCATGTTATTCCAAACCAGATTTACATTCAGTTCTTTACCTTCCCTACTCATAAAGGCGTAAGTCTGTTTTTAGTTAAGTTTCGTAAAAGAAGTGAATAATTAGAAAAAAAAGAAATTAATGTTGCATTTGTTTTGTCCAGACAGTGATGATATGCTTTGTTTTTAATCCAGCATAAAAACAGACAATTAGCCAATAACGCAAAAAACATAAAAAATCCGGGTAAAAAGCAGTGCTTCCAACCCGGATTAGTTTTAAAATTATTTTAAAACAGAGAGACTATCCAAAATCTATGTTTTAAGGATATTCATCCTATCTGTATGGCTAAAACATATTATTCATATCCCTGAGTTTGAACCAAAGCCGAATTGGTTTCCATTTCCCTTTGGGCAATTGGCCAGGTATAGTTACGTTCAGGGAATAAATATGGGGTACCGTTTGGCAATCCCATGGTTGGAAGTTTAATATGCGCAATTCTCCAACGTTTCAGGTCGAATAAGCGATGACCTTCCAAAGCCAACTCTACCCTTCTTTCATCGCGGATATATTGACGAAGTAAATCTTTTGAATTATATCTTGTTTGATCTACTGGAGGCATATTAATACCTGGTCGGGCACGTACCTGGTTGATCGCATTATAAACTGATGCATCAGGACCGGAGGCTTCATTTTTTGCTTCTGCATACATTAATAAAACATCTGCATATCGTAACCATACTATGTCCTGATCATTATCCGCAAATCCAGCTTTTGTAAAAGGAGCTTTGGACAATTCAATATATTTTTCCATTAAAACACCACCATCGTTAACGTTTTGGATATTTGCCCTGGAAATTGGCTCCCCCTGACCGTCAATCCAGGTTTCGGCAGGTAACAACACGGTCAAATCCAATCGTGGATCGCGGTTTTGATATCTCGTAAGAGAATCTGTATTGTCGAATAATTCTGACTCACTAGCTGGCAAACCATCAATCATTTGATAACTGTCAATCAAATCCATATGAGGTTGAACAAATCCCCATGCTCCCACTTCCAGGTTAAGCCCCATTTGGTTTTTTACCCATTGTGGATCATCGGCTCCAAGATACATTGTAGAAAACATGATTTCACAGCTTACAGAAGGATTCATCTGGCCATCTTCCCTAAATATGGCTGCATAGTCATTTGAAAGTGAAAATGGACCACTTGTGATAACATCATTTAATACAGCTGCAGCCTCACTCCATTTTTCCTGGGTTAGCAACACACGTCCCAATAATCCTTGGGCACTACCTTTTACTGCATGTCCTGAATACAATGTATTAGGCAATTTGGAAATTGCATAATTCAGGTCTTCTTCAATAAAAGCATATACTTCTTCTTTGGGGCTTCTTGGAAGAAACCAACCATCAATAGTTTCAGGAGTGGATTTATAGAGAACTACATCGCCCCATAACTGAACCAGGTCGAAATATGCCAAAGCCCTTAAAAACCTGGCTTCTGCCTTATAGATCTCCATTTCCTCAACGGTAACATCTTCAGCCTTGTCGGCAGATGTATTTTCAATGAAAAAATTACAACTATTGATGAGTTTATATGGTTCTTCGTATAATTGATTGATTGTTCCGGTCATGCTTGGCGTTAAAGGCTGTGTTAAAATTTCATTAACCCGACGATGTAACCAAGCTGTATTTCCAAGCCATGCATTGTCTGAAATACAATCCAGATATGGTCTTACATAACCCAGAAAATTTAGTTGCAAACGAGAATAAACCCCTATCAAGCCAGTTTCAACTTCTGCTTTGGAACTCATAAAAGTTGTGCTAGATACGGAAGCTAAAGGTTGTCTATCTAAGAAATCATTTTCGCATGAGAAAGCCATGAACAGGATTAAACAAGTAATTAGCCATTTTGAAGTTTTATATTTTATTTTCATAACAGTAATTCTTAGAATTTAACATTAATACCAAAGTTGAATATCTGAGCCTGTGGCCAAGAAGCAAAAACAGTACCTGTTCCACTTTCAGGGTCCTGGTCTTTATGTTTAGTAAAGGTTAGCAGGTTCTCACCTGAAACAAATACCGTAACATCCTGCAATTTTGCACGGTTGATAAGACTAGTCGGCAGGCTGTATGACAGCATGATATTTTTAAGGCGCAAATATGATGCATCGCGCAAGAAATAGGTCGAATTAGCATAAGCCGCAATATTACTATATTCTGCCACAAATATTGCTGGCATGTCATTCGTTGGGTTCTCCGGGGTCCAGGCATTACGCCAATCTGTTGTTGGAGGCATACCACCCATAAATGGAGCCTGTGTTGTCCAATAATTAGTAAGTTCTTTTCGACCTTGCACTCCTTGGAAGAAAATATTCAATCCCCAATTTTTGTAATCCAAATCGATCCCGAAAGAATAATTAAAATCTGGATATCTTCCACTGGTTGCTATCTGGTCATTCGAGTCAATAATCCCGTCAGGGACTCCATCCGGACCAGAAACATCCTTCATCTTTAAGTCTCCTGCCTTTGGAATAATGGCAACATGATCAGGATAGTTGCCACTAGCAATATCTGATTCCTGAAAAATTCCATCCCATTGGTACAAACGGTATTCATTCCACGGGTGCCCCACTGCCCTTATCGTACTACCAATTACTTCCGTTCTAATATCCGTAACTTCATTTTTCACCTGAGAAAATTGAACATTAGCAGAATAGTTTAGCTCACCAATTTTATTGCGGTGGATCAGACTAAGCTCAACACCTTTGTTTACCATTTCTCCATCGTTCATCCAAGGTGCTCCCAATCCTACAGATCTAGGTAGTTCTTGTTGTGCAAGGATATCGTAGGTAGTTCGGTTGAACCAATCGAATGTAACCCCCAGCAATCCATTTTTTATGTTCAGGTCTAAACCAATATCAGTGACACGTGTTGATTCCCATCGCAGGTCTGCTATTTTATAATCTGTAAGCACTGCGCCTTGATAAAGTTTCTCATTTATTGGATAATTAATACCGTCAACCTTCAGGTTCGCTTGGTACGCATAATTTTGATTTATATTCGAATTTCCAAGTACTCCATATGATCCTCTCAGTTTCAGGAAGTCTAGCCAGTTTACATTATCTTTTATGAAACTTTCTTCTGAAACCACCCAACCTGCAGATACAGAAGGAAATACTCCCCATCTGTTATCCGGAGAAATCTTTGAAGTTCCATCGTAACGAAGGTTTGCTTCGAATAGATACTTATTTTTAAATCCATAATTTACACGAGCAAATAAGGACTGCAATGCCCATTCCTGTGGATTCCCTGGATCAACAATCTGGTCGACGCTTGAATAGGAATCTAATTCTTTCAGTGAAGTTACAACACCATTGGGACGCCTTACTTTCAATCCTTGATTTTTGGAACTGATTTGCTCATAACCAGCCAAAACCGTAATATCATGAACCTCATCAATCTTAGTCTCATAAGTCGCAACCGAATATAAAGTCGGCGTGATGTTCTTTGTATATTGGTTTGTTACCCCTCTATCAATAGCTGCATAATGATATAATGTACCGGGCGCCGGATCATGCAGAATAATGGCATCATAATCTGTTTGGTGGCTAGTATAATAGTTATCACGATAATCCATCGCCATCTTAGTCGTCCAAGTTAAACCTTTGAATGGTTTTAGTTCGAGGTATATCTGTCCGTTTAGGTTGTTATTCTTGTGTTGCGATTCTCCTTTTGCATAGTTCCCTTGTATTGGATCGGTCGTACCTCTGATTGATTCACCTAAGTAGGCTCTATGGATCACACTTCCATCAGCAGCATAAGGTTCATTCAGTGGAACTGAAAGATATGCCCCCATAGGCATAAATAATCCTGTAACAGATGGTTCTTTTCGGTTTATGCTGGTGATATTAATTGTTGTTCCAAGGGTTAGCCAATCTTTAATATCTACTGTGTAGCTGAATAATAGGTTATAACGTTTATTACTGTACCCTGGTAGCATCCCATTCTGATCAAGATAACTGAAAGATGTATTATAAACACTTTTATCGCTTCCTCCAGAAACCGATAAGCTATGGTTATGTACCCTGGCATTTTTAAACCAGTAATCCATACCATCAAAATTTGGGTATTCTTTGCTACCTGCAGGAGCGTTACGGTAATTATTAATCATTTCCTGTGAATATTGGAAAGTTTGAGCAGAAACTGCCCTGCCTTGAGACACAGCCGAGTTCCACATTTCCATATATTCAACCGAGTTTGTAACAAAATCAGGCAAACGTGTAGGTGAATGAATAGCTAAATTACCGCTATAAGTTACTGTTGGTTCACCTTTTTTCCCTTTTTTAGTGGTCACCAAGATAACCCCATTTGCTGCCCTTGCCCCATAGATAGCAGCAGAAGCTGCATCTTTCAAAACATTAATTGTTTCAATATCGTTTGGTGCTAAATTGCTAAGAGATCCGGAAACACCATCAATCAAAATTAACGGACTGCTGCTTGCTCCATAGGATCCAAGTCCCCTTATGCGAATCGTAGGGTTGTCCCTACCAGGTTCGGCACTTGGCTGTATCACATCTACACCAGTTAGTCTTCCTTGCAGGAGATTTGCAGAATTGGTTGCAGGCCTTTTTGTCATTACTTCGCCTGTAACATTAGCAAGAGAACCTGTCAGGTTTACTTTTTTAATCGTACCATAGCCTACTGCAACAACTTCTTCGATGCCAATAAGGTCTTCTTCAAGTACAATATTGATTTGAGACTGACCTGAAACAGCAATATCCAAAGTTTTCATCCCGACAAATGCTACTGATAATGTACCATCGGCAGGTACTTCAGAAAGAAAATACTCCCCGTTTACGTTGGTCACGGTTCCAATTGTGGTGCCTTTAACGATTACCGTGGCACCTGGTATTGGTTCTCCATTTGTTGAGGTAACTATTCCCGAAACATTAATTCCCTGTTGAGCTATGCCTTCACCAACATTTGACAATGCTATTTGTCTGTTATGTATTTTGTAG
Organism: Prolixibacteraceae bacterium; assembly: GCA_963678235.1. Lineage (GTDB taxonomy): Bacteria > Bacteroidota > Bacteroidia > Bacteroidales > Prolixibacteraceae > JABMQB01. Next base: position 1,279,337 of record OY782766.1, read on the forward strand.
GTAATCCCAGTCTCAGTTAAAACCTGATCGAGAACATCAGTTATCAATTGGTTTTCTGTTTTTACAGATACTTTTTGATTTACATCAACAGAATTTGCTTCGTACATAAAATAGAATTCAGATTGGTCTTCTATTTTTCCTAAAACACTTTTTAAAGTCGCATCCGACATTTTTAACGTTAACCGGGTATTTTGCGAATATGTATCTAAAGCAAAACTTTGGGTAACAAATACGATTACTAAAAATAATGTTGTTCTCATTAATTTACATAGTTTAGACTCCCAGGCCTTTTGTAGCCCATGAGTCAATCCGAATAGATTTTTTTTCATAAATTTGTTTCAATTTGGATTTATACTTCAAATTAGTAATGCTTCCCAATGTTGAATATCGAAGCATTAGAACACTTAAAGGAGATGTACCACCATCTCCTTTTTTAATTTTTTTCGTTTTCTACCATACGCATATTTGATTAATTTTCAACTGTTTACTTTCTTTTCAAAATTACTTTGTTTTTTATCCCTTGATTTTTACTGTAAATAATGTTTGTTTTAACCGGACAAGAATATTCGATCAAGCTTAATAATTCTTCCAAACTTTCGTCCTTTATAGTTGCGTTAAATACTAATTCAAAAACTTCCTTATCCAACACCTCAATATCAATATTATACCAATGCTGAAGTTGAGTAATTACATGTTGCATTGCATCGTTTTCAAATACCATATACCCATCTTTCCACATGGTACTTTTTTTAACATCTATTTTGTCTACTTTTACTTTGTTGGTTGTTAAACTAACAGTAGCCCTTTCGCCTGGGTTCAAGGTATGTTTATCCAATTTACCATCTACAAAAGAAAGCTCGACACTTCCCGATGCCAATACAACTTTAACTTCGTCATTCTCAGTGTAAGCATCCACATCAAATTCGGTACCTAGTACTTTTATTCTTAAATTTTTGCAAGAAATAACAAACGGATGTTGTTTGTCATGTTTCACTTTTAAATAGGCCCGGCCCTCTAATTGAACATCGCGATTGGTAATAGAAAACTTATTATTATATGTAAGCGCTGTCCCACTATTTAACCACACAATTGTGTTATCGGGCAATACGATCCTGGAATTTTGACCCGCTTCTGTATTTATTGTTGTGGAAAGTTGTTGATGATTAAATAATATTTGATCTTCTATGAAATATGATACAATGCTTGCCAAGGTTGTGATTAAAAAAAAGATTGCTGCTATTTTCCACCTAAGCAAAACTTTTCTTCTCCTTAAATTTATTATCTTATCAATGTATGCCTGCCAAGCTAAAGTAGGATTAAACTTTTCAAATTCTTCGACGCTACTTTTAATATTCCTTTTATCGTTTACCGAATTTAAAACATTGCGGTTATCCGGATCTTTTTTAATCCATGCTTTAATCTCTTTAGATTCTTCGGAAGATTCGACCCCCATGAGGTATTTACCTAGCAGGGTACCTTTTTTTATTGATTCAACTATTTTTCTCATTTGTGATGATAGCAAAACTATGCCATTTATATATTATAACGACAATAAGAAAAATAAGGACTACAAGAAACCAAAATTGTTAAAAATTGAAGAAAAAAATCTATTGGCTTTTCAGAAAAGTTTTTTTTCGAAACGAAAGTAATAAAATGAAAACATCGGACAGTTCCTTTCGTAAAAACTTATATGCCCTGCCTTTATGTGTTTTTACGGTGTTGATCGCTATTCCCAATTGAGTGGCAATTTCTTCATTTGTAAAGTTGTCGAAAGAAAGTAAAACCACTTTTTTCCCCATCTCAGGAAGCTCATTGATTTTTTGATAAACAATATTGTATGCTTCTGCTTTGATTATATTATCAATTAAGCTATCCTCAATATCATCGTACCCAATCCTGGAGTTCAAGAATTTTTTTTCGACGTTACCATGTTTAATATAATCAAGACATGAATTACGAATTGATTTATAACAGAAAGCTTTTGCTGAAATATGATCCTTAAATAAATTCTGTTTCTCCCATAATTTAACAAATATATCCTGAACGATATCTTCGCAAACTTGTGTATTTTGAATATACTTAAAAGCAACTGAACAAAAGACCTGATAATTATTATTAAAAAAGTCTTTTATCACCAATTTACCAACCTTTGATGGCGCAGAGTAATGATTTTGTTCTTTTTCAAGCATGTTCAATTAGCACAAAATTTTAATAAAAATAATTCACAAATCAACTAACAAACAATTTTTTTGTTGAAATAAACAAAAATAAAAAAATAGAATTTTAATTTTTCTTTAAAGCGACTTTTAATATGATTATTGTTTTGTTGGATTGGCGGAACAAATAAATAGAGCTTCAGAAATTGTTTAATTTTCGCTATGAAAGTTTAATTGACTTTTCCCGATATCTTTTGACGTTGCAACAGCAATCCCCCTATCCTGTTGTTTATTTACCGCACAATAAAAATGATAGACAATTCCATCGTGTTTTACCACGCAAGATTTATGTGCAAACCAGTTGTCGTAGGGCTCTGAAGGGGCAACCAGGTCAACTCCGTTCCAGTCGGTCCAGTTCACCAAATCGTATGAACATGCAAATCGGTTAAAGGCGTCGTGGTCTTTGCGATCCGCCCAAAACGCACCAAAATAAAACATGACCCAAACATCCCCTATTTTTTGAATTACGGCATCGCCCGAAATACCTTTGTGGTGATTAATTACCGGATCGGTCCCAAAACGTTTCCAATTTAGCATATCGTCTGAAACGGCCATTCCAATTCGTTCGGCGCCACGCGCAGGATTGATACTGTCGCCACGTGCGTTGTAATACATTACAAAAGGGTATCCGGTTGTTTTGCTTTCATCCAACAAAACCCACGTTTTATATATCGTATTGTTTTCCCACCAACGTGCATCTTCATCGGTTGCCATTAAAAGTGGCTTCCCAACGCGGTCCCAAAGGTGCACCGTTGACGGATCTTTGTCGGTATACGCCATACTAATCGACAACAAACCACTTTCGTAACCTTCCGAGTTCCCTCCAAAATAGGGCATCCAATATTTGCCGTCAAATTGATTGAGCTCATAACTCCCTTCCCAGGTAGGGTCCTGAAGGCTCGGATAACCGGCTTTTTGATTTTGATCCCAGTCTGTGCTGTCCGAGAAAGCCATTACAAGCCCCATATTTTCCCAATTTAACAAATCATCGCTTTGGGCAAGCCAGGTTTCATATCCTCTCCCATCAAACACAAAATAGGTCATATACCACTTCCCATCCTTTCGAAAAACGGTTGGGCAGTCCATCTTTTTTGACTGGTCTTCGGGAACCATCACCAATCCATATTTAAAAGGTGTTTTTACTTCTTCATAAATTTCCTGCATTTTTTCAGGAGAAACTGTTTTTGGCTGTTCTTTATTATTTGGTTTACAGGAAATTAAAGCAATTAATGAAATTAGAATTAGAAATGTTTTCATATTTAAATGTTTTCATTGTTTTATAAAACTTATAGTGTCCTGCCAGACGGGCTTTCATCCCGATAGCCATCGGGACGAAACAACCTTGATAACTATCAGGGCAAGCAAATTTAATGCTTCCTCCCACATTCCTTCCCTTGCCCGCGCCAAATTTTCAGCCAACGCCTTTATAACCGCAAACCTATCACTTTACTTTTACCCAATCAAAATAAAATGATTCGTTTTCTTTTGGTGTTATTTTTATGGTGTATTCCCCGGCATTGATGGTCGTTTGCGTATCGGTCCGTAAACTTTGCCATTTAACATTTGCCGGGAGGAATGACCAAATTCCGCTCCACATCAGGCGGTTATCAGCCGCACGAATCTCAACATCTGCTTCAATTGCATGGTCGCCCATATTCATGTAACGGAATTCGAGCCCATATTTTGATGCCAATCCTACCTGGAACTTAAAGGCAATACTACTATTTTTATTTGGAACATGGATACATGTTTTGCCCATAAAATTAGTCATTTTTGAATTGCCAGAAATGTTTCCGGCTTCGGCTTCATACCTCACTGAAGTGCGCAAATCAATTGGATCATCCAATGATGTGACCGGAACAGCAGCGATAAAATACATACCATGCTCTTTTGAAATATCCGTTGGCATTAAATTTACAATTTCATCTTTACTGAACGTTTTTTGATACATGCGATATTCTTTATCCGGTTCAATTGTTACAATTTTTTGTTTTAAAGGAACAAACGATGTGAGCCATTCCGGAGTATTTTCAAGTGAAGCATCTATGCCTAAATAAATATCCGCATCCTCATTTACTCGGAATGAAACAAGCTTAGAAATATCTTTTGGAATCACCTGGCGAGGGGTTTTAATCCACTCAGCACCATATAAAACCGGGGGAAGTGCTACAAATTCAATATCGGAATCAGAAAACGATTTTTCCCCGATATTCATCCAGGTTTCGGTTGACCAGTCTCCCGATGAGTTAACTTCAAGGTTGTTAAGGAGTGGAGCAACTGATGGAACTGGTTTTACATGATCGTTTTTGGAGGAAACAGCAATTGCTGAGATCACTGCTTGTCCTGATTTTACTTCAGGAAATGATACTTTTAACAAACCTTCGCTAATAGTTACATCGATGGTCTTTTTTAAAAGTTTATCGTGTCCGGCTTCTTTCCAAATATCCACATCGTTCAGCACAATTTCATCGTTCACAGCAACATCAAACAGTCTCCAGCCTTCACAATCCATGCCGCCTCCGGTTCCATACCAGGGCTCAATAAAATACAATTCAAGCTGGTATTCCCCATCAGGCAAAGGAAACAGATAATTTAACTTATGCCGCCCATACCGAAAGGTTTGGATCAGAGGCCATTCATCGGTACCTGCAATCGGGTCGAACGTTTGACGCTGACTGCCATAAAATGCCGGCATTCCCACATAATCATCGGTCCAGGACATCGATCCCCAGGTAGAATCATTATTTCTGCGCACATCAGCCATCCAAAGATTTCCCTGTTTATCGATGTAATCTCCACCTCCACAATTTACCCTGTAAATAACATTTTTATCAGATGTCTGTAGCGCTTTTATTGTTCCCTGCAATGCTTTCAGACCATTATCTTTGGGCAAATGATTTAATACAATAACATCGCTTGCCACCTCTTTTCCTTCCACGTACCCAACCGCTTTAAGCACGTTGGTTTGGATATTGGCGTTGTCAAATACAAAATGAGTACCTATTCCTTTATGCTTCTGCCTGCCTAACGAATTTTCCCCAATTCCATTGAACAGTTCCACTTCGTCGCAATTCGAAAATACACGGATGCCATTTTTAATACCAGGTTCAGTCCACCTGCTTGGCCATGTGTGCGAAACAATGTAAACCATTGGTTCATTTTGTTTGTCGGCATAATTGGAACGGAACATGTAAAATAAATCCAACGGTTCGCCCCAAATAGTAATCGTACCTTTGTAATTTATAGGTCCCAATCTGTCAATATCCCTTAGACCTTCTCCTGCCTGTGTTCGTCCCGGATTGTCGTGTGAGTTAAACAACCAATGAAACTGACCGCAACATTTATCCCGTGCTTTTTCCGCCAAACGGATTTTAGATTCCATAAGCAAACATGCCCGATCTTCACTCAAAATCCCATTTGCTTTAAACTCACCTTCGGTATGCAAGTCGATACTTCGCCAGGCACCATATTCGCCATTAAGAAGTTGTTCCGAAATTTCTTTATCGTAGTTTTCAGGAATGCCACCATAGGTTCCAGACCAGTTTTGGATCACATTCCAATCGGTACCAGTTCCACCGTTGCAAGTCGTTACCAGTCTTTGCGAAGAGCAAGTCGGATCCAACTCGCGAATAATATTCGCACATTCTTCGGCAAAGTCGGTTGGAAGTGTACTTTCGTTTTCCAATCCCCACAAAATTATGGATGGACTATTCCTTCGTTCTTTTACCCAATCGTGCAAAAGAGCTTTAAAATTGCGCTTAAATTCAGGATTATCGAACCAGATGTGGGAAGCCATTTGTGTCCACCACAACATCCCTAAAGTATCCCATGCTTCATGGTACCTGAAATTATGTGGCTGATGAGCATCCCGAAATGTATTAAAACCCATAGCACGTATTTGTTCAACCCTTGCTTTTATTTGTTCATCGGAAAATGCATGGCTTTGCCCCAAAATATGTTCGTATTCGGCTGTACCGTTAATAAAAACAGGCTCGCCATTCAGATAAAACCTATTTGTGCTGTTCTCTGTATGAATATCCCACTTGATCCAGCGAATTCCATAAGAAGTTGATGTTCGGTCTAAAACCTTTCCATTTTCCGAAATTTCTGTTTGAACTTTGTATAAATAAGGATTATCAATAGACCAAAGGTGTGGATTTTTGATTTCGTCAAACTGCTGTTTTAAGGTATCAGTTTTTCCTGCCGTAATTGTTATTTCCTTTTTAATTTCAGTTACGTTTTTCCCTTCCTGATCAATCAATTTATTTGAAACCATCACTGTTTTATCCTGATCCGCATAGTTTTTCACTTCCGTGTTGATATTTACAAGAGCGCTTTCTGAAGATATATTTTCATCATTCCAGATATGGACACCAAAAGGTTCAACCCGAATTTCATCAGTAACGATCAAATGAACAGGCCTGAAAATCCCCATTGGCTGGCTTCCTTCCGAGAAGCCCCATTCGGGACTACATCCTCCGCAAACCCATGGCAAATCACGTATATCAGCAGGATGGTCGGCACGCACAGCTAAAGTATTTTCGCCATCTATACGTATGGCATCGGTAATATCCAAAGTAAAAGTTGTCCTTCCACCTGCATGTTCTCCAACTTCTTTTCCATTTACCCATACTGTTGCATAAGAACCTACCCCTTCGAAAAACAGGAAATACCTTTTATGGCCTGGTACATTCACATCAACATTGAAGCTCTTTTTATACCAGGCAAAACCATGCCGGTTTCCGTGCGTTAATCGACGATAGCCACCATAATCGTCCCAATTATGTGGCACATCTACATTTTGCCAATCTTCGGTATTATATCCTTCTTTTTCAAATCCTTTGTGTGCAAATTGATTGGTGTCGTTTGCAATGCTTACCCATCCTTTATTTAAATCAATATCCATCCTTATCGGATGTTCGGATGTACATCCAACAGAAAGCATCAATAGTAATGCAAAGAACCACGATATCTGTTTTGAAAAAATTTGTTTTATTTCTCTATTCATCAACACAATTCTTATTTTTTAAGGTTTTTTAGTTTGTTATGAACTAAACACGACCTTATCATTATCCGGCACAAAAAGTTTTAGGGAAATCCAACTAATTAAATAGGCAGCACTGGCAATTGCAAAAACAATGTAATAATTGCCCGTATACTCAAGTATTAGCCCAACAGCAGCAGAAAACAAAACACCCCCAATTGCCCCGGCAAAACCAGATAAACCTACCACTGAACCAACCGCAGCTTTTGGGAAAATATCGGATACAATGGTAAAAATATTTGCTGCAAAGCCTTGATGTGCGAATGTTGCCATTGAAATTAATGCCACTGCAATCCAAACATTAGAAACAGAAGAAGCAAAAAAGATTGGAACAACCAATAATGACATAAATAAAATGGTCAATTTTCTGGCTGCCACAGGGTTTTTCCCTTTTTCAATCATTACTGAAGAAAGCCATCCCCCAATGATTGAACCACCGATGGAAATTACGTAAATGGTGATTAGCGGCAATCCAATATTTGATAAATCGATGTCGTATTTTGAGTTTAAGAATTTAGGTAGCCAATACAGGAAAAACCACCAAATTGGGTCGGTTACGAACCTGGCAATACAAATTCCCAAGGTTTGCCGGTGCCCAACAATTTTTCGCCAGGGTATTTTTTTAATTTCAGGTTCTTTTTCATCCTGAAGAATATATTCACGTTCACTATCGCTTAATTTTTTATTTAACTCTGGGCGTTTGTAGTATAACATCCAAAATATCAACCAAACAAAGCCAAGTGCCCCCGTGCTAATAAATGCCCATTTCCAGCCCCAGTTTAGTGCAATAATTGGGATTACCAGCGGCGTTAAAATTGCCCCGATATTTGGTCCGGTATTAAAAATTCCGGTTGCCAATGCCCTTTCTTTTTTGGGGAACCACTCGGCAACGGTTTTTATGGCTGCCGGGAAATTAGCAGATTCTCCAATCCCCAGTGCAAAACGAGACATAAAAAATGAAAATACGCTGCTTGCAGCGGCGTGTGCCATTCCTGCGATGCTCCAAACTGTTATTGCAATGGAAAAACCAAGCTTAGTACCAATTTTATCCAACAATCCACCCATGGAAATTAAACCAATGGCATATGCAATTTGAAATGCCATGATTATAAACCCATAATCGGACTCCGACCAGTTAAAGGTATTTTGTAGTTCAGGTGCCAATATTCCCAAAACTTGTCGGTCGATATAGTTGATTGTTGTGGCAAAAAACAATAAAACAACTATTCTCCACCTGTAATTCCCAATTTTTTGTTTGATAGCGTTCATAAGTTGAGTTTTTATTTTCTAGTTAATGGTTAAAACCTCCGAATTGTATTCGGAGCAGGCTCTGCAATTTCATTGCAGCTACTTTAGTTTCTATAAACTTTTGTTTTTGACCGAAGACCGAAGCCAGGAGACCGAAGTTTTTTGATAAATCTTTTTCTTCCTTCTTCGGACTTCTGTCTTCCGTCCAATATATAATCATCGAATTTCATTCGAATTTTAAAGCTATGTATTTCCAATGCATAGTGGTTTAGTTGGTTTTATCTACATATGTCGTGTATCTTTTTATAGGCTAGCTCTTGTTCCTGAGGTGTTTCACAATAGGTGACTACCACCAGTTTCATTCCCGGCACCCATAACCTTTTTACCTGTTGCTCAATGGTTTCCAGGTCTCCTACTATTCTGGCATTTAAAACCACTCCTGTTCCTGCAAATTTATGGAAAGCTTCCAAATTATCTGTTGCTCCCGGATCGGTTTGAGGTGAAAGGGCAGCATCTGCCATCTTTAATCCTTCAATACCCAAAACAGCATCAATCCAACCTGACCAGTCGCCACACGAATGAAAGACTGCCCCGCCAAAAGGATCGCAAACTTCTTTCACCGAAGGAACGGCAATATTTGTATAATCTTCAGGAGAAATCATAATGGCATTATCATCACTCAGCCCCAAGCCGCTCCAACTGGTGGAAGAAGCAAATCCATGCCCCGGGAGTACCAGCGCATTGCCAATTAAATCGGCTTGTTTTTTATTATACTCAACCGATAATCCGGCAAGGATGTGAAACAGTTTTTTAACCTTTTCGGGCTCCATTAGTACCTCAATAAAAAACTGATCGAGCGGAATAAGGTTTGCGATTATATTTAAAGGTGATTGCGAATCGGTAAACGACATTGGTATTTTCCCCTTGGTTTTCTCCAGAAAGTATTCGATCATATCCAAAGTATGCTTACCAATGGAGGTTTGTGCAACAGGAACAGGATCATAGCTTAGTATTTCATCGATGGAAGTAAACTTCGGTTTTATTGCCGGGGCATTTCCTGCAGGCCATTCGTATTCAGAGCCATAGGCACTTGCAATTGTACCAATTCCATACCAGGGTTCCAGAAAATTTGGCACATCGGCTTTAAACAACTTACTTTTTTCGAGTGATCCCAATTGCAGTTCAAGTGATCGTTTCATATCGCGACTCCCGAAGGAAAAGCATTCGGCAACGCGCATACGCCGATAAACAACAACGCCCGAATCTGCATTCCAAAAGCCTTCACAAACCTTGTTTAATCCCTCGGCATAAGCCACATACGAATCAACATCAAATTCTTCTGGTTTTAGTGGGGTGACTTCAACTGCTTGTGAATCCGATTTACTTGTATCAAATTTTTTCATCGCTTATATCTCTTTCTTTATTTGGTCAACGGTTTCAAATATGGCTGTAATTTTATCATCCGAAACTTTCTCATCGATATTGATGCAGCATACACCCGTGAGGTTCAAATCGCCTGATTGAGAAACCAAACGATGAATATCTGATCTTATATCATCCATGCTTTGTTTGATCATATCGACCGGGCTAAGCCTTATATTTAGGAATGTTTCCGGTAGGTTTTCCCTCAGAATAGCCATATCGCCACCCCAGCCTACATCTAAAAAATCCAGGTTTTGAATTTGCGCAAATTGTTTCGCCATCCTGTGCGGATCGGGTCCACAATAATGAATTCCAAATGATGCATTTTCCTGACTGAATTTCTTATCGAAAGGTAGCAGGAAATTTTCATAATCTTCGGCTGAAATCATGGTATGTGAACATTCGGAATGCAAATAGACAGGCTCTTCAAAATGGCGTACCACGCGGTTTACCGAAATTGAAGTCGATCCGGTTTGTTCAAAAACCAATGCGGTGAACTTCCGAATTACATCTGCTATTTGCGTAAAATAGTTGTTTACTGCATCGGACTCCATCATCATATCCATAAAAATATTTTCGCCCCGCAAATCCATGGCCAGGTTCAGAATACCACCCCAATTAATATCTCCTGTTAAATAACCATGTTCCGCTTTAAGTTGTTCCCACAACGCTGTTGTTTTTTTAAAAGCTTTTGATTGAAAAGCCTTTTCGGTGTCAATTTCCAATTTATCGGAATGCAGTGGAATGACCGCTGGAGGATGCGATTCGGTGTACTGAACCTTACAGCCCAACATTTCCGATAAAAGATAACCCGCAGCCAAATGTACTGCCCCAATTTCAGGACGCTTTTGATTGCGATGGCTTCCTAAGCCAAATTTCCCCCAACGTTCGTAGAGGGCTTTTTCCATTTGTTGTTCCACTTCTACCCTTCTTTTGGGGTGATAGAAAAAATCTTCGTCGAAGGTAATTTTTTCGTTATGGAACCACCATTCGGGTGCAAGAACAATATCGACAGGAAGTTTGGGAAAATTATTACCAGGTTTCTTATTATTCTCCATTGAAAACCAATTTAATAAAACAACCAATCAACAGGTACTCCATTTTCAGTAGCCCCTAAACCAGCATCGTGAATCGGTATGTTTTTATCGCCATCCATAAATCCAAGGATTAATACACGGCCTTTGCCAAGTACCAATTCGTTTTCTCCTGCTTCATACTTATAAGTATAAACATTCACCGGATATAAACCACTTAATTTGATGGCATTTGCTATTTTAATATCTGCCTGCCCCCTGTCGTTTGCATTTGCATTGGTTTCGAGGGTTGGAGGATTTAAGATGGAATAGCTGTTGGTATTAAAATACCCGACCAATATTTTTACGGGCTGATCATTTTTAAACTTTAAAACGGTACCATTTCGTTGCTGATCGCGGTCAGATAATAAAAGACCAGACATTTTCTGCAATTCTGGTGCAACTTCTTCAATTAGTGCACGATTATCGGCATACACTTTTTCACCAGCTTTTAATGGGAAGTGTTTAATATCCTTATTTAAAATTGTAACATTAGCAGGTTCGATAACTTCAAGTTCGGAAGAAACAACTCCTTCGTTTGATTTTAACATTTCAAGGTTACGTTTAAAATTATCCAGCTCAGCCTGATATTGGGGAAGTAATTCTTCCCAAGTTTTATTCTTTCCACCAGCCCCTGAAATTGGTATCCTACGTTGCTGGGTTTGCATGCTATTTGCGTATAAATACGAGTCTTTGGTCAACTCCACTAATTTTTGGTAATGTTCCAAACTCTTCTCCAAGTGTGGAATAACACCTTCCAGGTCTTCCACATTAGTTGTGTGTTTATATCGATACACTAACAATGCAGCTTCTACTTTTTCGGCAAAGAAATTTGCAAAAGCATTGTAACAATGCATATCGTTTCTTAATCGCTCAAATTCCTCATTATTTACAGAAACTTTTGAGGATGCAGCATCAATCGCCTGAACAGCTTTCTGTCCATGCTCCACAACTTCCGAAATAATTTGAACCGGAGTCTCACCAACATGTTCTTCCCCTTTAAATTCTTTTTCGGCGTATACTTCCAAAACTTCTTTCAATGGGCCGCTTGATGTCCAAAAATTTGAATATACGTGGTATTTGTGCGGGTTAACCAATTGGCCCATAAACATTCCCAACAAAAGGGTTTGGCGGTTACCATCGGAAATCCCAAATGTTCTTAATAGTTTTGGTGCTATTTCCCCTGATTGTTCGTATGCTTCTAAAATATTTTTGCCAGCCGAACCGCAGCCATAATAATCTGAAAGCTCATCCGACCAATACTTGATTTCTTCCGAACGGTCCCTTTTACAATTCCAGGCATAACGACCCCATGTTTTATACCAAATCCAGTCACGATCAACTTGCTTAATTCGTGGAGTAGCTTTATCGGCCGTATATGGCCAGTCCCAATACGATGTTTGTGGATATAGATGTAATCCGTTAGCACCTTGGATATTGTGCATCGCCTGTGTACTTTTCTGGATAAAGTCAGGTGAGCCATACCTGAAAGGTTCAAGGTTGGCAAGAATGTGCACATTTGAAATATGAATTGAACCCAGTTCACTCATACTTTTAGGAATGCTTTCCCATGAATCACGAGGTTCGTACGTTGTAAGCGACTCCCCATTATATTTCGACATGGTGTAAAGGTTCTTATAGATGGGCAAAGCAGCTTCCATTACTTTTGCACCGTCGGTATCATGCCCACGTAAAACAATTGGAGGTTCTTCGGTAAGTCCAAGCTCTGTTAATCCGTCTTGTACTCCAGGGATGATGGTTTTTGTAAACCATTCCACATCATCTTCAATGGTGTGCATTGCCTCGCCCAAACATACAAGTAAGCCAACATTTGGATATTTCTCGATAAATGCCGCAACCGACTTCCGTGTATAATCAGCAATTAGTGGTGTAATCGGGCGGCTACGGTTTTGGGTTTGCAAATTGTGATGCTCAGCAAAAGGCTTGGAAAGTATAATATTGTAAAACATTTGAATAACCCAGATTCCACGTTTATTCGCTTCTTCAGTAATGAAACCAAACATTTCTTCATTCAATTTGAATGTTTCTTCACTTACCTCAACGGCGTAAGGATAATCATCTAATTTTACCAAAGATGCAAATGGATGTCCATTCCAAAGGTATAATGAATTGTAACGGTTATCCACCATCATATCCAGATATTCAATCCAGTGTTCTTTATCGTAAAACCAAGGGAAATTCTCAGGAGTATATGGATATTCATATACATGCCTTCCGGGAAGATAGGTTGTTTTTTGCAAACCAATGCAAGTACCACGCAGTACCATTTCAGGCTGATCAACCAGGTTTATTTCATCAGGCAATTCTCCATCATTTTTTATTTGATCCCCTAATTCGATGCAAGCATACAATACCCCACTTTGGTCTGTACCACCCACATAAATTGTTTTCTCCTCGGATTGAATTGCAAATCCTTCTTTCCCAATCGTACTTTTTGAACCCAGTGGTGAAGCTGACAATAAATTGCTGCCAATTGTACCCACAACAATTTTATGATCTTCAGAATCTATATTCTGTGCAGAAAGTTGAACCTCATAGCCATTCTCTTTCAACGCAGAGGTAAGTTTTTCTATAGCAAAGTTTTCCCTGGGGGACGATTGTTCGGAGACAATCAAAACATTCCCCTTTTGACTACAGGAGATTACAAGTAAAAATAGCAGGGTTACCAGGCTTAAGTTGTATATTTTATTCATAATGATTTAGATAATTTTATCGATTCCAAAAATATAAAAATAAAGGAAAACATGTAAACGTTTACACTATTTAAAACATTATTAAATAGGCAAAACTCATTCTGCAAGATCAGATTCTATGTAAACGTTTAAACTGTCAACATACGTTTAGCAGTTCTTTATTCTCCCGAAAAATTAAAATAAAGGGTCATTGTTTTGCACCTTCTTCTCCAATGGTCGTACGGACCAAAATCAAAAAACTGGTTTTTTTGTCCGGAAGGTCCCATGTTGAACGAGTCATTGGTTTTGCTTCCCATCGCCGAAATTCCCTGCATAAATGAAATATCACCATCAGGAAATGCAGGTGCCAAACGAGGTTCGAGTGGTTCAGGCTGATCTGGTGTGTATAGTCGCAGAAAAACATCTTCCGTTGCCGTAGCCACCATAAAGGATTGTTCTTTGCTTTTTATTTCAGCCCAGTAAAAATTAGAATGATAGCCTTTAAATTCAGGATATATCACTGGAGGAACACCTGTCATTGTTGTATTATAATCCTTTTCGTGGATTCCCAGCTCCATTCCCTGTGTTCTGTTTTTCCAGACACGATAAGGTCCATGCCCCATCCATTTTACGCCTTCAACCAATTCTTCCGGATAGGAGAAATTAACGCCCAGGTAATCGAAAGGCACATCGTAAACTTCTCCCAGATAAGAAATATCAAGCCTTGCCCAACCAGATGGATAAAAAGACCAGATAAATTCTTTCATTCTGGAATCTTTTTCGAAGGTGCACAACATACGAAGGGTGTCTTGCTCCATTTTAGCAGAAATATCCTTAAAAATTGTTTTTCCTGCGCAAATTATCGGACCATTGTTGAATGGGATTTCCCCTTTAGAATTTACAACTTTTTTTAATAATCCATCGGTTTTTCCTATGCTATATTGAATATCGCCAGCCTTAATTTCATAAGCAGTTTCAGTTTCCGAATAACTTACTTTGGGTGCATGTGCTTTTTCCTGTTTCATTTCCCCTACAATATCTTTCGGCAATGATATGGGCCAGCTCCATGTATAGAGTTCCTGCCCGTACTGGTCAGTTGCTTTTACATAAAGTACATCGTAGCTTAGCCAATCTTCAGGCAATTCTATATTGACATGTCCTTTTTGACGGGGTTCAAGGTCTGGAGCCTCAATAGTTCCGTACTTAAGCAATTTTTCTTCACTGCTTCCTGGTATTGCTAATTTCTCTAATGTCCAGTTGAATTTGCATTCTTTTAAATTAGTATATAAATAACGGTTTTCGAGATACAGTTTACCGTCAAACTCGGGCGTTAAGTTTCGATCTTCGAATTGAACAGGTGACCAAACTTCTTTGATGGCGAAATAGCTCCCCTCCTTTTCGTGGAAAGGTCCCATAATACCATCCGCTCCTTTTGAGTTGTAGGTATCCAATTTTCCATCTTCATCGACCCTGACAACACCCTGGTCGGCAAAATCCCAAATAAATCCACCCGCTGCAATTGGTGTTTTCCAAATCAATTCCCAATAATCGTAAAGGGCCGAACCTTGCCCACCATCGTGCATTCCGTGTAAAAACTCGGTTGGCAATACAATATTCCGACCATGCCAGAAGGTGCCAACTCCGTAGTCATATCCACGATAATGCTCGGTTGAGATACCATTAAAAGATTGCCATGGTTGCATTACTTCCCTTTTTTGATAGTCATATTTTGCATATAATGGAAGAAGCTCTTCGTTGTGCCCCCCTTCATTTCCATTATCCCATAAAATAATGGAAGGATGGTTCACATCACGCAAAATCATCTCTTTAACCAGCTTACTACCTACCTCGGTATCGTAGGCATCGTGCCAACCTGTTAATTCGTTTACCACAAATAGTCCAAGCGAATCGCAAACATCCAAAAAATGAGAATCCGGAGGATAATGCGACATACGCACACCGTTCATATTCATATCTTTAATGGTCAATACATCTTCGATGCTACGTGCTTTGCTTGACGCCCGTCCGGTTGTTGGCCAAAAAGTATGGCGGTTTACACCCTTAATTTTTATTTTAACACCATTTACATAAATTCCGTCCCGTTTGCGCACTTCAATGGTCCTAAATCCAAAGCGCCCCACAAATTCATGAACAACTTGTCCTTTCTTAGATAATTGGAATTTTACCTTGTAAAGGTTAGGATATTCCGGGTTCCAGGCTTCAGTATTATCCACTTTATTTTCAAGGATAACACTTTCCTGGGCTTTTGAAACAGGGACAGAAAAACTTTCGCCAACAGGTTGATCGTCAAGGGTAAAAACCCGGGCACGTACCTGGTCAGCTCCCTTAATGTTGCTGAGAAATACTTGTGCTGAAAATAAACCATCGGCTTTGGCATCGATTGCAACCCTTTGGATATTTTCCATTGGTTTAGCTTCAAGCCATACCGGACGGTAAATTCCGCCAAATATCCAAAAATCGGAATAACGTTCAGCCTTATTGATTGAATTGTTTGAAGAATGTTTATCAACTTTTACTTCCAGTAGATTTTCTTTACCATATTTTAACAAAGGTGATATGGTGTATTTAAACCGATAATATGCGCCCTGATGAATTGGTCCTGCCAATTTGCCGTTTATCTTCACCTCTGTGTCGGTCATCGATCCGTCAAAAACAATTTCAACTTGTTTGCCTTTCCAATCCGAAGGAATATTGAAACGGTATTTGTACAAGCCCGATTCTTTTCCACGCTCTTCATCTTTTGCATGGCCATAATTATATTTTCCGAAACCCTGCAACTCCCAATTGGATGGAACGGGAATGGTTGTCCAGGTTCCTGAGTTACTTCCATCGGTGCAAAAGAACTCCCAATCTACAGTATTATCTGATCCGGTTCCTGACAAATACTTCACCTGCGTAGGTTGGGCACGTAAAATAGAACCGTTTATAAAAAGTAATGTACTGATTAACAATATGATTTTTCCGCTCGTCATTTTCTGCTGATTTATATTACTAAACTAAACTACTAATTACCATGCTTTTTCAAGCCTTATATTCTTTTTGGATTTGTCCGTGGGGATTTGATCTAAGAAATGTGATTCATTTGCCTCCACAAATTTAATTATTTTTATTTCCAAGCCAAGGTACATTTACCAATTGCATAGAATTTTTTGTCCTCATTTTTCATGAGAGAAGTATAAATTACCGTGAATGTACCATCATCTTCTTCAATTGCACACAAAGGTGTTCGCATGGCATGGTCGCCTTCCATGCCCCATAAATCCTCTTTCGTTTGCACTTTCACACGAACCTCTTTTCCCCAATTAGTCCCATCATCAGATATACTGTAGCCAATTTCCTGATCTCCAAAAGAATCGAAAACAGCCAAATATTTTCCGTTTTTTAGTTTCGAAACCACCGGATTTTCCATAAACTCATCGACGATTGGCACCGGATTGTATTTTTCGGGCATTCGTTCCCATGGTCCGTTAAGATCTTTTGCGGTTGCCAAACCTGTTGGCCATCCACCTTTGGGGATGTGGTTGTGCCCATCGTAAAAAGCATACCAGGTACCGCCCACTTTCCAGGGGTTAAAACTTGCCACAGCCTGTTGACCTTCCCAAGCCTGTGAATTTTCATCGGGTTGAAGCACAATTCCCATGTCAGCATACGGTCCTGCTAAGCCATCGACTCCATCATATACTGATTTGGCTCTCCAAATTCTTCCACTATAGTCTGCCCTCGCTTCCTCACCTTTTTCTGCATCTCCTGCACGATAGGCAACATAAAATATATTCCAGGCATTTTCGACTTCGTTAAATTCAACACCGGTAAGCCATACTTCAGATCTTGGATTGGTATGTGATCTTTCTGCCAGGCTATTCACGATTGTTGATTGACGTTTCCAATTAATAGCATCGTTACTGGTCCAATAAGAAACACGCAAATCACGATGCGGCCGTATAAACATTTCATTCACGAACATGTGGTAAACACCATCGATTTTAACAACCTGTCCTGTTTCAAAACCAGAAACATTGTTGCTTTTTAGCACATCTGGATGGTCAGGTCCAATTACCGGACCATCATGGCATGATATCATTTTTAATGTATCAGCAGTATTTGAAACTTTTGTTACACTGGCTGAGCAGAAAACCAATACTCCTAAAAAAATAACTACTAAGCTTATTTTTTTTATTGCTACTCGTGATATATTCATTGTTTTTAAGTCCATATTTGTCATCGTCCAATTTTTATTTATTCGAGTTCAATTCTGAATACAATTGCCAAATCATCGGGGATTCTAGCTTTTGGAATTGTGAAGGTCAATCCATTTTCGTTCAGCTCAAAACTACAGTCATCCAATTGTTTTAAGCCCAACATGGTTACTTTTTTTATTTCACCATTGATTCTTTCCGGGGTTATTTGTTTTAAGTTGATTGGCTTATATAAACCTGGCCATTCATAGAAGATAGCGTAAACTGCTTTTTCATTTTTTGTATAAAAAACATCGATGCCATCATCGGTAATTTCGTGTGGAACGGCAAAGGGGCGTGTTTCGAAAATCGCTTCTCCGTGCGACCAAACCCATCTTCCTACCCTATGAACAATATCTTTCTGGTTTTGCGGAATGGTTCCGTCTTCCATTGGTGATAAGTTAAGCAGCATTTGACCATTTTTACTTACCACATCAATCAGGGTATGAACTATTTGTTTAGGTGTACGGCATTCCATTCCTTCCGTATATCCCCAAGCATAAGATATTCCGGTTCCGATTGAATAATCACACAACCATGGTTGCTCCATAATTTCATCCGGGTTTTTATTCTCATGATCAAGCATCCCAACTTCCGAGGGCAGGTCATCGTCTTTGTACGTTATCGCTACTTCCTGATTATTTGCGGCGGCTTCGTTTAAATAAAAAGCCAAATATTTTTTAATATAATCTTCAGGAATATCATCTAACCAGGCATCAAAATACATAATATCGGGATGGTAGAGTTTAGCAACTTCATTACATTTATTCAGCCACATGTCGAGCCACTCATTTCTGTCCATCATCGATCCATAAAGCTTCTCGTATTTACGATCATCTGCAGCCCAGCCTTTTTCAATCTCAAGGGCAGTATAGTTAAATGAATGGTGCAGCGAAGTAAAGAATTTCATTCCGCGGCTTTTAATTGCTTTTTCCAATTCACCAACTACATCGCGATGTGGTCCCATATCCATTGAATTAAAAGGAGTATATTGACTGTTCCACATAGCAAATCCGTCGTGATGTTCAGCAACCAATCCGGCAAAACGAGCTCCACTTTTAATGTAAAGGTCAGCCCATTCATCGGCATTAAATTTTTCGCCTTTAAACATCGGGATAAAATCGTGGTATCCGAACTTATCCAAATCGCCATATAAGGCTTTATGCCTTTGATAAGTACCGTGTTTACTATAGCCCGTTGAGTGGTGCATAGTACGGTAATAATGCTCATTATTGTAGGCAGGCACTGAATACACACCCCAATGTGTGTAAATGCCAAATTTTGCATCGCGAAGCCACTCCGGGACCGGATTATGCTTATATAACGACTCCCAATTGGGTTCATATTGCTCCACTTGGATTTGTGCTTTCGATTGAAAAGCTGCAACTGTAAAAATTACCGCTAAATATAAAATTACAGGTTTCATTGGATTGATTTAGTTGTTTTATATTGTTTAAGCTTGTCTGATAAAATATCACCTATATTCTTCTGCAAAAATCCCAAAATAAATTTAGCTTAAAACTAACTGGAACTTTATTCTTCCATTACTATTTTGAAAACGGCAGCAATATCCTGATCAAATGTTTCAGGCAATATAATCCAAAGACCATTTCCCCTAAGTTCAAAATCGATTGTTTTATCACAGCCAAGCAAATGTACACTTTTTACGGCTATCTTATGGTCGAAGTTAGCCTCAGCAAATGCTTTTAAATTGATTTTTTTCAGCGCAGAAGGATTGCCCAGTGTAATGGCATAAATGCTATTTCCATTGCAGGTATATCGAATATCTTTTTCGGAATATTTGATATGCTTAAAATCACTGTGGTTTTTAAAATCACCCTCAGGCTGTTGTGTTGGCCCTTCACCAAAAGTAAACCAGGGACGGGTATTATAAATTGCTTCTCCGTTGGAACTCAACCAATCCCCCATTTCAAGTAATACACTTTTTTGATTTTCGGGGATTGTGCCATCCGATTTTGGTGAAATGTTCAAAAGCAACACCCCATTTTTACTAACGATGTCGATTAACACATGGATTAAGTCCTTTGCCGGCTTAATTTCCAAATTTTGTGTATAACACCAACTTCCTGTACTGATTGTTTCATCAGTCATCCACGCTTGGTCACCCATTCGGTTCATTCTCGATTTTTCAAGATCGTTCACGCTCATATCCAAAGGCAGGTCTTCTTGCTTTCTTACAATAACTACTTCTTTCCCGGTTTCTTTGGCGTGGTTTAAATAAAATGCGGACATTTCCTGCCGATAGTTTTCAGGGATCAAATCTAAACCAGAATCAAACCATAAAATATCGGGATCATACTTTTGAATAACCTCTGTCAGTTTTCCCATCCAAACTTCTTCCAACCACTGAGGTTCAGGGATATTTCCATATAAATATTTTAATTCAGGATCGTCAGAAGTAGGTGGCATCCCTTTTATGTAGGCATAATAACTAAAGCGAAAGTCTTTTTCTTCCGGTTTATCTTTATAGCGCTGTAAATTAACACCGTTGTGAAAACTTGTTATGAAGGGCAATTTTTGTTTTTTAATTGCAACGGCAAGTTCCCCAACAATATCCCGTTTGGGACCTTTGTCCATTGCATTCCATGGTGTGACTTCACTGTCCCACATGGCAAAGCCATCGCTATGCTCGGCAACCGGACCAGCAAATTTTGCCCCAGCTTCTTTAAACAACTGTGCCCATTCGTCAGGGTCAAATTGTTCAGCTTTAAACATCGGAACAAAATCATGGTAACCAAATTCAGATGGATGCCCATAAGTTTTTAAATGATAGTTGTAGATATCGCTACCAAAATATTTATCGTTTTCGAGGTGCATTAAACGCGGATACCACTCAAATCCATAGGCTGGCACAGTATATACGCCCCAGTGAAAATAGATTCCGAACTTTGCATCCCTAAACCACTCAGGGGCAGCATTATGTTTACTTAACGATTCCCATGTTGGTTGGTAAATTTCTTCTTTTGTTTTCTTTCCGTTCTGGCAAGAAAATAAAAAACATACAAGAAGTAATGATACAATTAGCTTCATGATTAGGTTAGTTTATTGTATTTGAATTGATTGATATAAATGTCTTTATTTTCTAGTTAATGGTTAAATCCTCTGAATTGCATTCAGAGCAGCTATTTTAGGTTCAATAAATTTTTATTTTAAAATGAAATAGAATTGAATACATAGATCTGAGTATTGAAAATCATTTTTCTTTCTACTCATTACTCGATACTCGTGTCTATTGGTCACTACTTTTTTTGAATTTCATTCGAATTCTTAAAACATATGTATTTTCAATGCATCGTAGTTTAGTTAATTTTTGCTTCTAATACCACTGCACTGGCAGGAGATATTGAAAGTCTTATTTGCTTATCGTTTACCTCTGATTCAGGCAAAACTTCCCACTTTCCATTCCATGTGCCATCGTTCAGGATTTGAGCATCGCCCAGAAAAACCTCAGATGCCTCAGCCGAGATATCATTATTTGTTGCATTAAGGGGAATCATTCGTACTTCAGATTGAATAGTACCATCTAATTGGATGCTAATTTTCCGATCTGTGGCATTCTCAAATTCTTTATTTATGATCGTTACGTAAACATTTTTTTCTTGGTCAATTGTTGCATAGGCAACCACATTAGACTCAGAGGAAGCATTTACATCAACTGCAAGCGATTGCCCGATACCCCCTAAACTAAACAACTTCACACCATAAGCCAATGGTCGGGCGAAATATCCACCTTCAGCAGAAACAAAAGAAGCATACTGGCAAGGTAAGGTAATTTCCCCTCCTGTAATATCCCCGGTGTGAAAATTCAAACCTGCGGCACCATGTGAAGTCCACCAATGAAGATAATCCAATGCCCACAATGCAGAAGCATAACTATCACTTGCACCCTTTAGTCCGCTGTACCAAAAACTATTTGTTTCGGTCATACGGAAAGTTACCGACGTGCCTTTAACAGCTTCAACCATTCCGTCCAATATATCCTGATAAATTGCATAAGCAGAATCTTTTAGCATAGTTTCCCTGGCTTGTTCTGCATCAAAAGGGATTAGTTTTGTAACATCGCGCTCCCTAAAATTTGTATAGGAACAGCCAAATGGGTAATTATGCTGGGCAGCTTGTACCAGTTTCCCCTTTGGATATCCAAAATCGTTCACAAGCATCTTTAACCTTTCTGCATCCGGATTTTGATCAGGACCACAAAATACGGCGTCCGGGTACACTTCTAAAATAGCATCACGAATTGGCATCCATTTAGAAACGTACAACTCATAATCTTTGTAATAGCTTGGTTCATTGCCAATTGCAAAACTTTCCATTAACTCTTTGTAATTTTCATAAATTATTTTTGCAATATCCCGGGCACTTTGAGCTTCCCCATCTTGCAAACGAACCGAATATATCACCTTGACATTAGCAGCTTTTGCGAACTGAAAAAAAGAATGGATATCTTCTTCATTTGGGATTCCAATTGATGCAGCGTCAACTGAATTACCGCCAATCCTGAGGTTTTTGACACCCAATGTTTCAAACATTTTTAATAAAGCAGCATTATCCGGTCGAAAATAGTGAACACCATTTTCATCTGGCAAAAGTTGTTTGGTTTCATAACTTAATCCAATCGCCCCTTCGGGGATTGCTATGCCCGGTGATTTGGTGTTAATATTCACAACGATTTGATCGTTTTCGGAACTATGATTACTTGTTTGACATGCTGAAGCAAATAAAAGCACTAAAGCCAAAATTACAGGGAAAGTTTCAATTCGATTCATTGGATCTTGTTTTTCTGGACTAATTCATTTTTTAGAACGAAATCATGACGTTCTGATTATTCGTAAAGAAAAGATTTTTATGATAATATTCATTAAAAGGGTTGAATACATGGCAAAAAAAATGATGGAAGCATAAAAAATACTTCCATCATTCCAACTTAAAAATTACTCTGCAGAAACATTATCCGGATTCTGAACCAAAGCCGGGTTAGAATCTAAATCGTATTGAGGGATTTTCCATAAGAAACTTTTTGAAGGAACAAATTCAAGTGGTGTGTACATATTAATTCCTTGATCCACCATTCTTGCAACATGTTCTTTTACATTGTCACCAATGCGATCGGTACGTAATTCATCAAAATACATCTGAACTTCGCCAACAAACTCAAGACTTCTTTCTCTAAATATTGCATCAGAAAACTCTTGTTTGCTTAAATTAGCAGGAAGGTCTTCCAATTTGGCACGATTCCTAACCATATTAATTTTTGCATATGCATCGGCTGTAGGACCGTTAAGTTCATTCTCAGCTTCAGCATAATTCAACAACACATCTGAATAACGCAAGATATAAAGGTTTCCTCCTGGCTTTTTCAGTTCAGCCGAAGCAGGGGTTCGATCGTAATATTTTACATTACCCGGACCACAAGTTGTCCAGCCTTCTGAGCCTGGATAGAATCCTTTATCCTCAGGAACGAATACCAATGTATCTATAATATTTGAAGGATTTCCCTTTTCTGTTTTATAAATTTTGGTCAAGAAAGTTGCTTCTTTCCTGGCATCATCATCACTATAACTTTGGTAAAATTCAATGGCAGGACTGAAACGACGGTACATATAACTACCTAAAGTATATTCTGTAATATTGACACCAAGGTCAACGTGTCTATTGTTATTTTCACCACTATATTGACCTAGTTGAATTTCAAAAATAGATTCAACACCATTTTGGTTTTCAGTATTCCACCAATACCAAAGGTCTTTAAAATCAGCTTCTAAATCATATTCTCTAGATTGAATCAGATCATTACTGTATTGCTTACACTTAGTGAAATACTCGCTATTCCCTGTCATGCTACCTCTTGTAAGGTAAACCTCGCTTAACATACCTTGTGCTGAACCTTTAGAAGCTCTCCATTTATCTGAACTACTATAAGTTGATTTTGCAGGTAATTTATCAACCGCATATTCCAAGTCAGCAATTAATGCATCATAAGTCTCATCAACTGTTTTTCTAGGTAATTCAAGTCCTTCAAGTCCTTCTGTAAATTTTTCAGGAACCGGAACACCGCCATAAATTCTCACAAGATTGAAATACGTAATAGCCTTTATAAATCTAGCCTCAGCGAAGATTCTTTCTTTTAAAGACTGATCCATTTCTATCTCTTCGCCACGTCCAAGAACAACATTCGCCCTGTTAATGATGTCATAACTTTTAGACCAAACATCAACAGTCATACTAGGGTTATTCACATCCGACCAAACATTGTATTTATGTGCATTATTTTTAGCATATGCTGGCGATGCGAATTCTGTAACACATTCTAACTTCAATTCCCATCCACGAGGATTACGACCAAATGTATTTTGGTAGCCATCATATACAGCTACCAAAGCCATACTCAGATCGTCGGCATTTCGATAAAAATTATTTGGGGCAAGGAAAGTGTAGGATTCTTCTTCCAGGTCGGTACAGTTTGTTGTTATCCCTACAATTAAAAACAGGAATACGTATTTTAACATTTTCATTTTCATCGGATTTTAGATTTAAAAATTAACATTAA
Source organism: Prolixibacteraceae bacterium (assembly GCA_963678235.1). Taxonomy (GTDB): domain Bacteria; phylum Bacteroidota; class Bacteroidia; order Bacteroidales; family Prolixibacteraceae; genus JABMQB01. Next base: position 1,303,860 of record OY782766.1, read on the forward strand.
TTCCCAAAATGAGTGCTTTTGCCAAAGGATACTCAACATCTCCATTTTCAGGGTTATAACCTCTAAAGTTAGAAATAGCAAAATAATTTTGTGCATTTACAAAAACAGTAAAATCTTTCACCCATTTTGCGTCAGATAATAGCGCAGGTTTTATATCATAGCTCAACTTAATATTTTTGATAATGAAATAATTCCTGTTTCCATTTGTCCGGTCTGATAAAGCAACTTCTCGTGCACCTGCACGGGGAAAGGTACCGTTTGGATTACTTTCACTCCACATACGTTCATAAGCATATTTTGAAGGAATATAGTTCCTGTTCTGAATTTGATTTTCACCATAAATCAGATAACCTGTATCGTCTGTAGCAATGCCTGTAGCTCCTTGTCCGTATACATTCAATGAAATATTCTTATATTTTAGGCTAGTTGAAATACCATAAAACAAATCAGGTTCGGTTGAACCAATCAGAATATAATCATCGGAATTAATTTTATTATCCGGAGTGTTATCTGCGTACATTTCTTCACCAAGTTGTGCGGTTGATCGAATAGCCTGATAAGCATTTAACTGTTCCTGTGTGGTTATGATGCCTGCTGATTCTCTAGCCCATAATCCATTCACGGGTTCTCCAACAATTAAAAATTCTGCGATGCCTTGTGTTTCACCAACTCTAATTTTCTCTACATCTCCGTATAGTTCAACAACCTTATTCACATTCTTTGAGAGATTAACATTTACATCCCACTTAATCTCACTATCAATTACTCTGGCATTAGCTGAAAATTCAAACCCCTGGTTTTCAACCTCTCCAATATTCTGAAGCATGCTTTTAAAACCAGAAGTTGTTGGAATTGGCACATTATATAAAAGGTCAGTAGTATTTCGTTTATAATAATCGAGGGCAATATTAACCCTACTCCATAAACCTACATCTACTCCAATATCTAATTGTTGTGTTCTTTCCCACTTTAAATTTGGATTACCAAGACCTTCTTTAAATCCAAGAATAGGTGTATTATCATCAATGTAGTTTACATTACTTAAACTTGCCAATGAAGCATAGTTATCAATTTCCTGATTACCAGTAATACCATAACTTCCACGAACTTTTAAATTAGACACTACCTCGTTGTCTTTCATGAATGACTCTTGATCTACTTTCCATCCTAACCCCACAGATGGGAAGAAACCCCATTTATTATTAGCTCCAAAACGAGATGAACCATCATAACGTCCAGTGGCAGTTAACATATATTTGTCTTTGTAAATATATGCAGCTCGTGCCGTCCACGAAATTAGTTTACTTGAATATTTATCGGTTCCATAGCCAATACTCTCAGGATTGGCCAAACTCATATTATCTGCTCCCGTAACATCCGTTGGGAAACCTGAACCGCTAAGTTCCAGATCTTCATATAAGTAATCCTGGTATGAATAAACTCCGGTTGCAGTCAAACGATGATCGTTTATGGTTTTTGTATAGGTCAAAATATTTTCGGTTATTTTAGTTGTCCTTCGTTTATATGTCTGCTTCGCACTGCCTCCCGAACTCATCCCTGAACTATGATTTGAAGTGGCATAATAATACCCTTTAGAATTACTAATATCTGCTCCAAAGTTAGTTTTAAATGTTAACCCGTCAGTAATTGTAAATTCGGCAAATACATCGCCAACAACACGATCTGTACTAGTTTTGTTCGTAAGTTCAAATGCATCTGCAACAGGATTCCAGTTTCCTTCAACATAAGAAGAATGTTGAGGGTCAAGCGCTGCATAATACCATGATCCATCCGTGTTTTTCACAGGCATTGTTGGCCAACCAAAACGAAATATATTAACCGGTGATCCTGAATTTTGATCTCGTGTTGAACGGCTAGCTTGAATATGGCTACCAATTTTTAACCATTTACTGAATTCATGGGTTAAATTTGTACGTACACTAAACCTTTCGTAACCAGACTTGCCCAATAATCCATCCTGAGAATAAAGTCCTGCAGAAATCATATAGGCCGTTTTATTATTTCCTCCGCTAAAGGTCAAAGAATGATCTTGTACAGATGAGTTATCAAGGAATAGTTCTTTCTGCCAGTCGGTATTATAATTTGGAGCAGGACTTGATGCAGAATAAACAGGATTTCCATTTGAAAAGGTATATGCTTCGTTAATGAATGAAATAAACTCATCGCGATCTAGCATTTCAACCATTCTAGCAGGAGTTTGGAAACCATAATATGAATTTACAGTAAAGTCATTACGCCCTTTGGTTCCAGACTTCGTTGTGATCATTACAATACCATTTGCACCGCGAGAACCATAGATTGCTGTAGAAGAAGCATCTTTAAGTATCTCCATAGATGCAATATCATTAGGATTAAAATCACTCAAATTTGCATCAACCAATGGAAAACCATCAACAACAATTAATGGATTATTTCCAGCAGTAATTGAGCCATTACCACGAATACGGATTGTAGGTGATTCTCCTGGCTGGTTGTCTGACATTACAGCAACACCTGCTGCACGTCCCTGAAGTGCCTGAATTGGATTCGCAACTGAAACAACAGACAAATCCTGTGCTTTAACCTGAGTAACAGATCCAGTCAAATCACTTTTTTTCATTGTTCCATATCCAACAGCAACAACTTCTTCAATCCCAATAAAATCAGGAGTCATTACAACGCTAAGGATAGTTTCAGTACTAGCATCTACTTCCATCGATTTCATTCCCACAAAAGAAAACAAAAGGATATTTGAACCTACTGGAATATCTATACTAAAATTACCATCCACATCAGTGGTAACACCAATATTTGTTCCTTTCACTACAACAGCGACACCAGGAAGTGAAATTCCTTGCGAATCAGTTACTTTACCGGTTACTGATTTTTTCATTTGCAATAGGCTTGCTTCACCTTTGCCCATTAAAATGATCTGGCGTTTATTTACCGTATAATCAATTTCTTTACCTTCGAACAAAACATCCAAAATATCGAAAATATTTTTGTTCGAAAAATTAACACTCACAATATCATCCGTCTTAACTGTTTCGTTATTGTAGAAAAAGTAAAAATCGCTTTGATCTTCAATTTGTCCCAAAACATCAGCAATAGTGGCATTTTGGACTTTTATGTCCAACTTTGTATCCTGAGCATAATTATCCGCCGCATAGGTTTGAAGGATAGTCAGGAAGAGAAGAAAAATACTTATCCGCATAATCTTAAAAATTTTAGCACTATGGGCAAATAAATGCCTACAGCAAATCAAAAACACATTTTTTTTCATAATTTTGATTGTCTTAAGAATTAAAAATTAATTTATTTAGTTCGGCCGGGTAAGAGGCTCCAACTCTTATCCGGTTTTATTTTACCATATAGTTACATTTCTATTTATTATTTCATAGTTAATCGGTGTTGTTAATTGTAACATTTTCAATACCTCTTCTAAAACTTCATCATGGATGGTTCCATTGTAACTAAATTCAGAATTTTTGACTTGCTCTGAAAGACTAATTTTGCAATTAAACCACCTTTCCAATTGCCTGGCTATCTGTTGTATCGGCGTTTCATTAAAAATCAGATATCCATCCTTCCAGCTTGTATAGAGAGAAGTTTCGACCTGATTTTTCCATATTTTTTGTTGATTGATATTAAGATATGATTGCTGTCCCGGAACTAATGATAAAAGTTCTTGACCCTTATCATCTATGATTTCCACTTTCCCTTCCTCCAAAGTCGCAGCAACAAAATCGTCGTTTGAATATGCCGACAAGTCAAAGCTTGTTCCGACAACTTTCACATTCAATTGGTCAGTTTCGACAATAAACGGATGCCTTTTGTCTTTTTGAACATTAAAATATGCCTGCCCTTCCAATTTAAGTGTTCTTGTATTCTCGTTGACCATGTTTGTTGAAAACTTGAGTTTACTCTGTGAATTTAACCACACCTCGGTGCTATCGGGCAAATAAAAATGGGAACGCACGCCAGGTGCAACCTCTACTGTTTGAATTACGCCAGAAACTGTATTTAATTGAAAATTGATTGATGGATTTTGTTGAATGTACAAATAGAAAGTTGCTGCCAATAAAGGTAGGATAAGTATTGCCGCCACCTTCTGAAACAAACGCCCCCAGTGAATAGTCCGGGCTTTCTTTGTTTGGACTTCTTCCTGGGCAAGCTTTTCTAAAATACGTTTATATATTTTGTCAATTTTTTCGTCACTAACATTCGCATTGTTTGCCGAAATTTTTTGCCAATGCTTTTCCATCAATTGAGTTAGCTCTGTTTTTTGGTTTCCTTCGACAATCCATTTTTGCAACTCCTCATATTCTGAATCGGAGAGCAAATAATCCGTCATCTTACGAGCTAATTCTGCTATTGCTTTTTTCGTTAATAATTCCATGATAATTTTTGAATTACGAGAGTTATACACATGTAGGGCAAATTCCCCCTATGTTAATTCTGATTTTATAGAAAAAAAAGTAAAAATAGTATTCCGGAAAATCCTAAAGAACTGATTTTCATACGTATTTCAGCTAGTGCCGAAGTCATGTGATTTTCAACAGTTTTTACAGAAATACCTAGTTGTTCCCCTATTTCATTGTAGGAAAGCATTTTTTCACGGCTTAATAAATAGACCTCTTTTTTGCGGGGGGACAAAGAATCAATGATCGATAAATAGGCTTTTTGTAGTTCATTAAAATCCAATTCTTCATCCAAAAGGGTATTTTTTGCAGGAAATGCCTGCTTATAGTTTAAATAAGCATTTTTATATTTTTTGCTTCGAATGGTATTTAAAATGGCATTTTTTGCCATGGTGAACAAATAGGATTCAAATGTGCTATCTTCTTTTAAATCCTCCCTGTTTTTCCACAATTTTAAAAATATCTCCTGAACAATTTCCTCAACTTCCGTTTCATTTTTCAAATAGAACATGGCAAATCCATACAAACGCTTACTATACTCTTTATAAAGCATATTAAAAGCTTCGTAACTGCCTGCTTTCAACTCATTAACCCATTTATGAATGATTTTCCCCATCATATTTAAACCGGATCAATTTACACGATCACCTTTCCAATCATTTGACCAATAAATATAAAATGGAAAACAAAAACAAATTCCAATGGAACCTTTATTTCCCCATTTCCATTTTAAAAACATATTTCCCGGAACCAACTTTAAAAATGGTCCTTCCATTCGCTATTTTTCCTTTATTCTCCAATTCCTTTAATTTACTGTTTTGTGGGTTACTAATAGAAACTTTTCCAGTTCCTGGCATTGAAACCAATGCAGATGAGTTTGCGGGAATATTTACGTTTAAACAATACGTGTTATCAACTAATTTCCAATCGCTTACAACCTCACCATAAGGTGAGTTAAAGGTTGCTTTTGCCGATTGAATATCGCCTACAATTTGTGGTTTGATTAAAAGTTCTTTGTATGCAACAGAGCTATCGGTTTGCTGAATACCAGCTATTCCGGAATAAAACCACTCCATTACATGCCCAAGCATTAAATGGTTGTTCGATTTTCTAGCCAATGCCTCCCAAGACTCAGCTAAAGCCGTTGCACCTTTTTCCAGTTGGTAACCATAACCCGGAACGTCAACACGATTGTTCATCTCAAAAAGCAATTGCCCTTGTCCGCCATCAACTAATGCTGATACCAGATAATGGAAGCCAATATCACCGGCAGTAATCATTTTATTATTGGCACGAATCGAGTCCACTAAATTTTTCAGGACTTTATCGCGGTATTGCTCTTCAACCAAACCTACCACCAATGGCATTGCCTGGCAAGTTTGGCTTCCTGTTCCATAAACCGAATTTTCCTTATTGAAAAATTTACTGTTAAATGCATCCTTCACATTGCCAGCCTGGGTTTTATAAAGTTGTTTTTTCCCTTCATCGCCCATTAACCCGGAAATCTTAGCCAACAATTCTAAATCATAAAAGTAAGTTGCTGTGGCTGTAAGCCCCATGGGTGTAAGCTGGGAAAACCCAGGCAATTCCGGTCCAATATCATACCAATCACCCAATCCATGCATCAGAATGTTTCCTTCGGATTTTGAATCGAGGTAATTAATATATTTTTGCATCATCGGCCAGGATTCTTTAACGATTTCAAAATCGCCATACCATTTATATAGCATCCATGGCAAAATGATACAGGCACTGCCCCATTCCGGCGAATCGGTAAATGCACCCCCAAAATATACATATTCAGGCAGAAAATTCGGGACAAGACCATTCTCATATTGTCCAGCCATCATGTTATATAAGATATTTTTATATAAATGGTAGGTATCCCAGTTGTAGTGAACACTCTCCCCCATCAGGTATGCCTGCTCAATCCACCCAAGTTTTTCGCGGTGTGGGCAATCGGTCATCATACTTTGCAGATTATTTTTAATGCCCCAGTTAATCAAAGTATAAATCCGGTTAAACAATTCGTTGCTACACTCGAAGGTTCCGTTTTCCGGCATTGAATTCCGGGTATGTAAGGAAGTAAGTTTTTTAACCACCGGGAGCTCTTTCGGATTTGAGGAAGTATCAGTTACTGCACCTTCAACTTGCGCATATCGGAAACCGTAGTATGCAAAACGCGGTCGCCAGGTTTCAATTCCTTCTCCCTTCAATGTATAAGAATAATAATGTGGATGACCTGTCCATTTCTGGGTGTACGAACCATCCTCGTTGGTTAATTCGCATGGCCAGATTTTTACCTGCTGTCCTTTTTCCCCTTCGACCTGAATCTCAACAATTCCGGCAATATTTTGACCAAAATCATACACGAAATTTTCATCGTCCATTTTATTAATCGAAACCGGATCAAATGTTTCCATTACCTTCACCGGATGTCCAAGTTCCGATGCCAATTTTCCTGTGTTTGGCTTCACCAATAAAGCTGGCTTCCACCCGGAATCATCGAAACCGATATTATTCCATCCTTTCTGTTCTAAACCTGCATCGTAATCTTCACCTCCATATATATTTGAAAAAGTAATGGGCGAAAACGCAGTTTTCCAGGTTTCATCTGAATAAATTGTTTCTTCTGTTCCATCATCATACGTCAATTTCAAATGGGCTATCATTTTTGGGTTTCCATAGGAAATGATCAATTTCCGATACCTTTCTTTGGTGTTATTTATAAATCCTTTTCCAACAATTACACCAAGCACGTTTTCACCCTGTTTAAGCTCGCTGGCAACATCGTAAGTATTGTATAATATTCGCTTATCGAAGTCCGTCCACCCAGGAGTCATAAAGCTATCACCTAATTTTTCCCCATTAACACTTGCTTCGTAGTGGCCAATACCACTTAGCGATAAAATGGCTGATTTTAACCCATCTTTTACTTTAAAGCTTTTCCTGAACAGGGGAACTACCGGATGATTAATCTCTTTTTCAAGTTTGTATCCATATCCTGGAATTCCAGGTACCAGGCGTTGGTTCTCATCAAATTCCTCATACCCAATCCATTTTGCATTTGCCAAATTTTCGTTGCCGATGGCCATTTGCCAACTTGAAACCTCACTCCAATTGGACTCTTCGCCATTTTGGTCCCAAACCTTTATCTTCCAATAATATGTTTTTCCGGCTTCCAGATCCGATCCACTGTATTTTATCATCAATGAATTATGGTCTCCCACTTTCCCGGAGTCCCAAACATCACCTGTTCCTGCTTCCAACTGTTGTTTGTTGTCAGAAACAAGGATACGATATGCATCCTGATTTACATTCGAGCTTTCAGACAATATTTTCCAGCTTAACAATGGAGTTGATCCTTCAATCCCCATAGGATTTGACAAATAATTGCATTGCAATCCACTAACTTTAAGTTTTTGTTGTTCTGATGTACATGCAAATAAAAGCAATGATATAATGAAACAGATGAAGTTTTTTCTCATGATTTGTTAATTCAATTGTCTTAAAAGTGGCATTTATTTAACGTCTTAATATGAAAAAAAGCAAGGGAGAAATTTTCGCTTACTTTCAAATATGCCATTCTTTTTACAAATCGCAAACTTACGAAAACCAACGTAAATTAACGCAAGTATTTTATTGGAAAAAACAAAAATACGACTTAGATTTGCAGCAATCTCCAATTAAATTAAAAATACACATTTTCTTTACGATTAAATATACCTGATTTCAAAACCAAATTAAATAACAATAAATGAATCAAACAGCAGGGAATAAAGAATCCATCATTGACAGGCTGGATGCTTTATATGAGTATGACCGGGAACCGGTTTCGGAGAAGAAACTTCATGGTTGGAAAACCTTTATAGCTATGTTTGCCGGAGAACATGTGGCAGGAACCGAGTTTATTTTGGGTCCTTTAATGGTCATGCATGGCGTATCGGCCAAAGATTTCTTGTGGGGATTGTTAGTTGGTAATACCTTAGCGGTATTAAGTTGGGCATTGCTCACATCACCAGTAGCTGTTAAAACAAGGCTCACCATTTACTGGCAATTAAAAAAGATTATAGGTCCATATTTAACCATAGCTTACAGTGCATTTTACGCGATTGTTTTGTGTTTGCTTGCGGGGGCAATGGTGAATGTTGCTGTAACCGCCATATCCATTCCTTTTAATATTCCGAATCCTGATTACATTGCCGGAGATGTCATTCCTTCATTTAATTGGATGCTGATTGCACTTATTGTTGGAATTGTAATTGCTGCCCTGGCAGTTCTTGGATTTGAAAAAATAGCGCAATTTTCGAAAATTTGTGCTCCATGGATGGTGTTGGTATTTTTTGCCGCAGGAATTGCAATATTAGCTAAACTTAAAGCCGCTACACCCGATGAAGGATTCTGGCAAATTATGAGCGAGCGGATATTTACCGGGGAACCCATCGGAAATAATTCCAAGTATACATTTTGGCACGTGGCGGGTTTTGCCTGGCTTTGTAATGCAACCCAACACCTGGGTATGTCTGATGTAACAATATTCCGATATGCAAAAAGCTGGACACAGGGATTTGCATCTGCATTCGGAATGTTTATCGGGCACTTTGGCGCATGGGTGGCTTCAGGAATTTTGTGTGCTGCCTATTTATCCGAAGGTTTTGTGAATCCACAACCTGGTTCAATTGCACTTTATGGTGCCGGAATTGCAGGTGCAATTAGCGTAGTAATTGCCGGATGGACTACTGCCAACCCAACTTTATATCGTGCAGGGCTGGCAATTCAGGTTGTTACTCCAAACTGGAAACGCTGGAAGGTAACATTCGCAGCAGGAGTGTTTATGATTATCACAGCTTGTATCCCGGCAGTTAATGCCAACCTCGACAGGATTGTTGCATATTACGGCTTATTCTTTGTGCCTTTAGGTGCATTTATAATCATGGATGTTTGGCTTTTCAATAAATTGAACCTGATCAGCGATTTTACGGAAAAATCAAGAAAGACATTTAGTTGGCCATCGGCATTGGCATGGTTTATTCCATTTTTTATTTCCCTATTCTTTTATGGGAAAGATAATTTCCCATTCTTACAACGCATGGTTGATGGAAAACTTCCGCTATGGATGGAGAACCTAAAACTGGACATTACTTTTTTGGTTGGTCCCGAATGGATCATCGCTGCATTATTGTACGTTGCATTTAGTTATATTCAACAAAAAACAGGAAAAAACACACAACTTATTAAAGAAGGAGGATTATCATGAAAAAGATATTAATGGTTATATCATACCTTGGCTTGTTGTTCACAATTGTTCCTTCAATATTGGTGTTAAATAATGTCATCGAATTGCAAAGCCATTATTGGTTGATGGTTGTTGGAATGGTTTTATGGTTTTCCACATCACCGTTTTGGATGAAAAGCAAATCATTGGACGAAGTGGAAGAATAAATAAGGAAAAGAAGTTTACGATGTGGGGTTAAGACGGTAATGATTCTGATCATTATGCGGTTGTGCGGATACCTTTTTTATCAGAATAGAAAGACGAACAATAGTGGAAATTTTTGACGTAAGAACAGAATACAAAACAAATCCAATTGGAATTGAAACCAAATCCCCCAGGCTTAGCTGGAAAATACAAAGCGATAAAAGAAATACCTTTCAAACTGCTTATCGGGTAATATGTGCAGGTAACGTAGAAGATTTAGACAATGAAGCAAATCTTTTATGGGATACCGGGGTCATACAGTCAGATCAATCAATTCATATCGAGTATAAAGGGAACACGTTGGCTTCGCGTCAGCGTGTTTATTGGAAGGTTCAAGTTGAAACGAACAACGGAACAACACCAGAATGGAGCAAACCTTCCTATTGGGAAATGGGCTTGCTCGAAGAGTCAGACTGGAATGCAGAGTGGATCACTCCCAATTTTAATGAAGATTTGGAAAAGTCCAATCCTTGCCAGCTTCTCCGAAAAGGTTTTTCTTTAAACAAGGAAGTAAAAAATGCAAGAATATATGCCACTTCCCATGGTCTGTATCAATTGTATTTAAACGGTCAAAAAGTAGGTGATCAGGAACTTACCCCTGGTTGGACAAGTTACCATAACCGCCTGCAATATCAGGTGTATGATGTAACAAATGAATTGTGCGACGGCGAAAATGCCCTGGGTACATTGTTGGGAGATGGTTGGTTCCGTGGCTTCTTCGGATGGCAGGGAAAAAAGAACCTATATGGTGAAAAATCTGCGCTACTTTGCCAATTGGAAATTAACTATACAGATGGAACAAAAGACGTAATTATTTCGGATAGCAATTGGAAAGCATCAACAGGACCAATCCTTGAGTCGGAAATTTACCATGGCGAAGTATACGATGCCCAACTTGAAAAAACAGGCTGGGACAAAGCCGGATATATCGATTCCGATTGGAATACCGTCTCTATTGAAAAATATGGCTATAAAAACCTTGTTGCTTCTATTGGTTCTCCAGTGAAAGTCACCAAAGAAATTAAACCCATCGAAAAAATACGTACCCCTAAAGGGGAAACTGTGCTCGATTTTGGTCAAAACATGGTTGGGCGTATCCAATTTCAGTTAAAAGGCAAAAAAGGAGAAAAAATAAGTATTAAACATGCGGAGGTTTTAGATAAGGATGGGAATTTTTACATCGCTAATCTAAGACCTGCCAAACAACGCATTGAATACACTTTCAAAGGTGAAGGTATTGAAACATTCGAGCCTCATTTTACCTTTATGGGTTTTCGGTATATAAAAATCGAAAACTATACCAATGAATTCAAACTTGAAGATTTTACAGGACGGGTTATCCATTCCGACATGGAATTCACTGGTAATTTTGAATGTTCCGATCAAATGATCAATCAACTTCAATCGAATATACAATGGGGGTTAAGGGGAAATTTTGTGGATGTTCCGACCGATTGCCCGCAGCGTGACGAGCGTATGGGATGGACTGGTGATGCCCAGGTTTTTGCCCCAACTGCTTGCTTTAATGTGAATGCTGCCCCATTCTTTTCAAAATGGATGAAAGATGTGGAAGCCGACCAACGTGAAGATGGAAACGTACCTTGGGTAGTTCCAATGACCATAGAAGATGGTGGCGGAACAGGTTGGTCTGATGGATATGGTGGCACAGGCTGGGCCGATGTTGCCGTAATTCTTCCATGGACCGTTTATCAAAAATATGGTGACCTTCGAATTTTGAAGGAGCAATACCAATCGATGCGTGCCTGGGAAGAATTTATGATTAAAGAATCAAGCGATACCTATTTGTACAACACTGGTTTCCATTTTGGCGACTGGTTGTCATTTGCAGAATATTCAAGTTACATTTACAATGCCCCTGATTATGGTTTTGCCGGGGCCCATACCGAAAAGGATCTAATTGCAACTGCATATTTTTATTACACCACGTCGTTAATGAAAAAAACCGCGGAATTGATTGGTGAAAAAGAGGATGCAGCCAAATATGCCACACTTTTACCAAAAATTAAGGAAGCATTTAAGAACGAATTTATTACGCCTAACGGAAGGTTGATTTCAAATACACAGGCAGCTTACGCAATTGCACTTGCATTTGAAATTATTCCCGATGAATATATTGAAATCGCATCGGCTAAACTTGCTGAAAATGTCAACCACTTTCAGCACCTCACCACCGGATTTCTTGGAACACCAGTTTTATGTGATGCCCTTACAAAAGCGGGATATCCGGAATTGGCTTTTAAACTTCTGTTTAACGACAGATATCCATCGTGGTTATATGCTATTACCATGGGAGCGACTACCATTTGGGAACGCTGGGACGGGATTAAACCCGATGGTTCATTCCAGGATGTTGGCATGAATTCCTTTAACCATTACGCTTATGGTGCCATTGGAAACTGGCTTTACACGCAGGTTGCAGGTATTCAAAACAATGAAACAAATCCGGGATATAAAGAAATTACCATTAAACCTTTATTGACCGAAAAATTGAGTTTTGCCGGAGCTAATTTCCAATCTGTGCATGGGGAAATTAAATCAAAATGGAAATTAAAAGACAATACATTAAACTTTTCGGTAACAATTCCGGCAAATACAAATGCAAAAATTTATATCCCTTCATCGGAGAATTCCAAAATATTGGAAAATGGAACGGTTCTTGAAAACGTGGAAGGAATTCGTACCATTGGATGGGAAAACGACTATTATCTTTTAGAAGCAGGCTCTGGAAGCTATCAGTTTACATCAACCTTAAATTAAACGATAATGAATATTAAATTGAAATACACCACAAAACTATTCGCAGTAACCTTTTTTATTCTTAGCTCGTGGATTCTTGTAGCCCAGGAAAAAGGGCTGGTCAATAACGCGAAAAGCCCTTATTCAAAACTGAAAGGGGTAAATATTGGAGATGTGCACTGGACCAATGGATTTTGGGCAGAACGGTTTGAAGTGTGTAAAAACTCGATGGTTCCGCACATGATGGGCAACTATCTGAATGACACGATAAGCCATGCTTTTAAAAATTTTGAAATTGCTGCCGGATTAGACGAAGGGAAACATATAGGTCCTCCATTTCACGACGGTGATTTCTATAAGATGCTGGAAGCCGAAATAATGGTGTATGCATCAACAAAAGATAAAAAGCTGGAAGCCGAAATTGACCATATTATCGATGTTATTATCAAAGCGCAACGTAAAGACGGCTATATCCACACCCCGGTTTCAATCAAAGAGAAAAATGATCCTACAAAAAAGCATGAATTTGCCGAACGGATGGATTTTGAAACCTACAATCTCGGTCATTTAATGACGGCCGCTTGTATTCATTATAGGATCACAAGCAATAAGAAACTATTGGATGTGGCGATTAAAGCAACAGATTTTCTATACAATTTTTACCAAACAGCAAGTGCTGAACTTGCCCGAAATGCTATCTGCCCATCGCATTACATGGGTGTGGTTGAGATGTACAGGACTACACGCAACCCCAAATACCTGGAATTGGCAAAAAGTCTTGTAGATATCCGGAGTTTAGTTGAAAATGGAAGTGATCATAACCAGGATCGAATTCCATTTAATCAGCAAACAGAAGCCATTGGTCATGCCGTACGGGCAAATTATCTATATGCCGGTGTTGCCGATGTTTATGCCGAAACAGGCGACGATTCATTATTGATTACGCTCAACAATATCTGGAACGATTTGGTCATGCACAAAATGTACATTACGGGTGGCTGCGGGGCACTTTACGATGGAGTATCGCCAAATGCCACAACTTATGACCAGCCTTCCATTCAACAAGTGCACCAGGCATATGGTGAAAAATACCAACTTCCGAACAAAACTGCACACAACGAGTCATGTGCGAACATTGGCAATTTGCTTTGGAACTGGCGCATGCTGCAAATTACTGCAGATCCATCATATGCCGATGTAATGGAAACTGTAATGTATAACAGCCTTTTGGCAGGCGTTAGTTTAGATGGCAAAGGCTATTTTTATACCAATCCACTTTGTGTTGCTCACGAAATCAGCGATGATTTGCGCTGGTCGAAGCATCGTGAAGAATATATTTCCTATTGCAATTGCTGCCCGCCAAATACCATACGTACCATTGCCCAGATACAGGAATATGTGTATTCAAAATCGGACGAAGGACTTTACATTAATTTTTATGGGAGCAACCTATTAAAAACGGATAGCAAAAACGGAATCATTGAACTTTCACAGGAAACCAATTACCCCTGGGATGGCGAAATAAAAATTACTTTAGGGAAATTCCCAAAACAAAACAAATTATACCTAAGGATACCTTCATGGGCAAAAAATGCCTCTATAAGCATTAATGGATCAATTGAAAAAACAACTATTGATGCCGGAATTTATGTTGAGTTATCTAAAACGTGGAACAGCGGGGATATTATTGAGCTAAAAATGGATATGGAACCTGCACTGATGGCGGCAAATCCTTTGGTTGAAGAAACCAGAAACCAGGTTGCAGTTCAACGAGGTCCAGTGGTTTATTGCCTGGAATCTCCCGACATACCCGAAGAATCAAGGATATTTGATTACAAAATACCTTCAAATATCGACTTCAAACCAATCAAAGATAACTTTGCCGGATCAAACCTAGTTTCGTTGGAAGGCGATTTTTATAAAGAACCTACAGAACGATGGAACAATGCTTTGTACCGCGAAATACCAAAGGAAGATGCACTAGTAACAAAACTTAAACTTGTGCCCTACTTTGCCTGGGATAACCGTGGAAAGTCAGAGATGACCGTTTGGATACCATTGAAAAACTAGGTTGGTTTTATATTCAGGTTGGTTAAATCTTAGTGAACATCAGCCAGCCTGGATAATTCTTTTTTCAATTCCCAAGGTTTTATATATATATTTCATGTTGTACATTTGCTATACCCAATAATTAAGATAAATGATATGCATCGAATCGGATTCCTCATATTGTCCCTCATTATGGCCATTCATGCAACATCAATTGCACAAACCCCAAAACTTGACAGCCTAAAAAGGGAGTTGAGTTATTGCGAATCGAAAACCGACAGTGTTAATATCCTTAATTCATTGGTTTTTTCTTCCTGGTACAAGTTTAATGACGATGCATTTAATTATGGACAACAAAGCCTTAAACTTTCCAAAGAAATTTCTGATCAGGCAGCTATTGGCTGGGCTAATTTTTCAGCAGCCTTGGGATACCAAATAAAGGGAAACCTACAACAGGCGAAATATCTATATAAATCATCATATAGAATCGGCATGTGCAATAAATCCCCATCACTAATCGCTTGGAGCAGTTATCAACTGTTTAATATTTCATTGGACCAGGGGTATATTATTGAGGCAAACATCTATTTGGAATTGGGATTTAATTCCCTGTTTCAAATTATATCTAAAAAATTACCTGAAGGCAATATTTCCATAGTTTCAGATCAAGCTTTCAAAGGACTTATTAACGATGTTCAAAGATCGATTTCAAATAGGGAATTCGAATTTTCAAAGACAAGCTATTATTTCTACTATTCGTGTTTGCATAATGCCTATGGTAATAGGAAAGAGGCTATGAATTATATCTATAAGGCAATGGATCTTGCCCTCCAGGCAAAGGATGATTTTTCGCTAATGAAATCCTATTATCAAACAGCTCACTATTTCACTGAAATCCAGAAGAATTATCCGATGGCGCTGCGTTATTATTTGAATACAATCGAATTTAAACAAGCCGAAAATTCAATTAACAAATATGGATACGTTTACCTCGACATTGCGCGCTTATATCGTCTAATGGGCAACGATAGCCTTGCCATGAATTATATCGACAAATGCATTGCCCGGGGTAAATTACAAAACAACATGCAGGCTGTAGCGGCCGCATATGTCCAGCTTGGCGATTTTTATGCCGCTAAAAACGAACATGAAAAGGCAATTGCATGTTATTCCTCAGTTCCTGAAAAATACTTCCCTGAAGATTTAAACACAAACGAAGAAAAGAAACAAGAATATATTGGGGATGTATATATTCAGCTAGACGAAGACGATTATGCCGAAAAATATTTTAATGTGCTCTATCATGAAGCACAGACTAATCTTGGAGAGTACTATTTTAAACATAAAAAATACGAAAAAGCATATACGCATATTCGGAACGGCTATTCTGCAATCGACAACAGGGTTAATTTTAGGGCTGTAGTGCGTTCTTACCAGGCCTTTGGTAATTTAAGCCTTGCATTTGGTGACAAAGTATGTGCCATTGATTATTTCAAAAAAGCGTATAAGTTTAGCCATCAAACATTCTATTTGGAAGGGCAAAGGGACAATGCCCTCAAACTTTCACGAATATTTATTGACCAAAAAGACGATTTGCAGGCATACAAGTTCTTGGAAGTTTCAAATGCCTTATCTGATAGTATTAACAAAATGAACATCGCCGACAGGCATGCAAACCTTGAAACCTGGTTTGATTTTATCAATTTGGAAGCTCAAAATACCTATGAGCGGACAAAATCAAAATTCTATTTTGTTGGCCTGGTGCTTACGGTAATTATCCTTATTCTTCTTTATCTTGCCTACAACCGCAAAAAGAAGCAAAAACTGCTTGTTGAAAGCATGTCAAAAAAAATACATGAATCCGATAAAGCTAAACTCCAGTTTTTTACCAACCTTTCGCACGAATTCAGAACGCCGTTAACCTTAATTATCTCACCACTTGAGCGAATTATAAATTCGTTGAACGGTGAAAAAGAAAAAAACGAATTAAGCGTAATATTAAAGAATGCAAAAAAATTAAAAGGCCTTGTTAATCAGCAATTAGATGTTGAAAAATCTGAAAATGACAATATTAAGCTCGAAAAACACGTCAACGATTTTAGCCACTTTTTTATAGTTACCTCAAGCATGTTCAGTTCAATTGCCGACACGCAAAATATTAACTATACTATTAAAGGGTCCAATAAAAAATTGGCGTTTGGTTTTGATAAATCCAGGATGGAACATGTTATCACAAATCTTTTGGCAAATGCGTTTAAATACACCAACGAAGGAGGAGATATAAGCGTTTCGCTCAAAAGTAAAAACAACCAACTTATTATTTCTGTAAAAGATTCCGGTCCGGGTATCCCTTATGAAGAACAAGGAAAAATATTCAAGCGATTTTATCAGGCAAATAGTAGTTACGAAGGTACAGGATTAGGATTGACAATTGCCAAAGAATATGTTGAATTGCATGATGGAACCATCACATTAAAAAGTGAACCTGGATTTGGTAGCGAATTTATTGTACGCATTCCAATTCCGGAAAGTAGCACTGAAAATAAACATTCAGACGCAAATATAGAGGCAGATGAACATGGGTCCATATATAATGAATCGTTGATTCCAGGGAAAAAGCATCTTAACAAGAATCTCGATACGCTTTTGGTTGTTGAAGACAACTATGATCTAAGGGAATACCTTTCGCAACTATTCCAAACCAGTTACAACGTATTGCTTGCAAAAAATGGGAAAGAAGGCAAAGAAATGGCATCGAACGAAGATATTGACCTTATTATTTCGGATGTAATGATGCCAGTGTATGATGGATATGAAATGACCAAAGACCTTAAGTCATCTATTGAAACCAGCCACATTCCAATAATCCTGCTTACGGCTAAAGCCAGGCAATCTGATAAAATTTCAGGATATAAAATTGGTGCCGATGATTATATCGAAAAACCATTTGACGAAAAAGAGCTGGAACTAAAAGTCCAAAATATTTTAGCCACCCGAAAGAACTTCCAGACAAAGTTTAAGAGTAACCTCCATGCAAATGTCGGAGATATTACTGTGTCTTCGATCGATGAAAAAATATTGTCGAAAATTACTTCAATTGTTGAAGAAAATATCTCAAACTCTGATTTTAATATCGAACAACTTTGCACAGAAGCAGGCATTTCAAGGCGAAACCTATTCCGAAAGTTAAAAGCTTTAACAGGCATGAGCCCAAGCGAGTTTATTCGGATTATTCGTTTGAAACGTGCAGCCCAATTGCTCAAACAACAAGCAGGTTCGGTGAGCGAAGTTGCCTACCAAACCGGATTTGAAAACCTTTCTTATTTTACCAAATGTTTTAAAGAGGCATTCCAAAAACGCCCGTCAGAATACAAATAACATTTCCTTTTTATTTCCTTCCCCTTCATTACCTTACTAATTTAACCCGAAAAGCGTAAATTATTAATACAGCCCTGTAAAATATTTTTACACGTCATATCTTTACTGCAAATTCTATCTGATTGTATTTCTGCATATTAACCCAATGGCATATTAATTGGCATTGCATTGCCGTAAACAATTTAAAGTATTTAAAATGGGAATGGACAGACAAATTAAGAAAAAGAGTTGGCTAAGAAAAAATTATATCTCTGTACTGTTAGGCACTGCATTTATTGCTTTTGTACTGATAAAAGTTGTTTTTGCCGATCATAGTTCAAAGTTTACTGTAGAAACAGATAAGATATCAATGGGTGAAGTTGTCAAAGATACGTTTAAAGACTACATCAGTTTGCAAGGTATTACCGAACCGATACGAACAGTAGCCCTGCATCCTTTAGTTGGAGGACAGGTAAAAGAAAAAATAAAAGAAGAAGGCGATGAGGTAAAAGCCGGTGATGTTATTTTAACCATGACCAACCCTGAACTGGAACAAATGATTATTGATTTGGAAGCGGAGCTTGAACAACAACGCATTAACCTCAGGCAAAGTAGGATTAATGAGGAAAAAACAAGGGCAGGCTTTCAAAGCCAAATCAGGGATATGGACTTTACCATAAACAACGAACGAAGGGCATTTGAGGAAAAACAATATGAATATGACAAGGGAATGATCCCCAAAAACACCTATTTAATGGCTAAGGAATCGTATGAATATACCCTGGAGAAAAAAGCCAGGTTGATTGAAAACTTAAAAAGGGATTCGATGCTCAGTGAATTAAGCCTCAAAAGCCTTGAAAACAACCTTAAACGTAACGAAGCAAAGTTTCTGATTGAGAAACGAAAGCTTGACGACCTGAATGTAAAAGCCCCTGTTGCCGGTAGGTTGAGTTCATTGCAAGCTGTTGAACTTGGTGGTCAGCTGGGTAAAAATGCTGGAATTGGTTACATCCGCGACCTATCGAGCCTGAAGTTACTTGCCAATGTTGATGAGTATTACTCTCGTCGATTGTCTCCCAACCTAATGGGTACATTCTCGGTAGATGATAAAGAATTTGAATTATACGTTGACAAAGTTTCGTTGGAGGTTATTGAAGGCCGTTTTGAAACGGAATTGCTTTTTGCCGATAAAATGCCAGATAAAATCCGGGTTGGACAAACATATCATATCAAGCTGCAACTGGGGGAGTCAAAAGTTGGAATTTTGATCCCCCAGGGTGGGTTTTTCCAAAGTACTGGAGGACAATGGATATTTGTGGTGGATGAAACCGGAACTTTTGCTGAGAAAAGGCCTATTCGTATTGGAAGGAAAAACAACGAGTACTTTGAAGTATTGGAAGGTTTAAATCCGGGCGAAAAAGTCATTGTTTCCGGTTACGATAATTATGGCGACGCTGATAAACTAATCTTAAAATAAATTGGCATGAACTATAAATTCTTACTTATTATTCTTGCCACATTAATTGTTGGTAGGACAGGTTCAACATCGGCACAGGAGAAGCTGCAATTATCGCTTCAACAGGTAATTGAACTGGCTCAGCAGCAATCACTGGAAGCTTTTATCAACGAAAACATGTATTTATCGAGCCAGTGGGAATACAAAGCTTTTAAAGCGCAAAAACGTCCCTGGTTAGAACTTAGCTCAAATCCTGCGCAATATTCAAACTCGATTGAAGTGGTAACCGATAAAACCGGATCATTTCTTAACCGATCTGAAAAATTTGAGTCGAAAGGGACACTATCACTTTCGCAAAATATAATGCTTACCGGTGGTGATATTTCCATCTATTCAAATTTAAAGAGACTTAAAAACTTCTCCGATAACAATATTTATTTTGGATCGACACCTATTTCTTTGGGATTATCACAACCATTGTTTCAATACAATTCGTTTAAATGGGAAAAGAAAATTGCCCCTTTAAAATTCGAAATTGCAAAAAAAGAATACATAAAATCAGCCGAAGAAATTGCAATGCAGGCCATCGATTATTTTTTCAATTTATTGGATGCAGAGCAAGCCATCAAAATTGCCGAGTTGAATAAAATTTCAGCGGATAGTCTTTATATTAAAAGCATGGGCCGTTACGAAAACGGGGCAATTGCATATATGGACCTGCAACGTTTAGAGCTAAACATGCTTAATTCGCAGACCTCATTTGAACAATCACAATTAAATCTTGAAAGAAGTAAATTTAATTTAAGAAATTACCTGCGAATCCCGGAAAATAAGGATGTTAGTTTGGTGGTACCAGATAGTATTCCGCGATTGAAAATTAACCCTCAGGAAGCATTAAGCAAAGCAACCAATAACAATCCCGATATTTTAGGTTTCAAACAAAAACTAATCGAAGCTGATAGGCAAATTGCGCAAGCAAAGGGCAACAACGGAATAAGTTCCAATTTAGATGTGAACCTGGGATGGAGTAAATCAGGAGCCACTATGGAAGAAGCATATCAGGATTTTGACAGGGATCGTGGGGTTTCCTTAAGTTTATATATCCCAATTGTTGATTGGGGCATGAGCCGTGGTAGGCGTGAAATTGCCAAATCAAATAAAAAAGTGACCGTGGCTACCGTCGAAATGCAACAAATAAGGTTCGAACAGGATGTGCTAATGAGTACCATTCAATTTAACATGCTCGAATCACAATTGGACAACTCTAAAAAAGCCAATACAATTTCGGGGAAAACATATAATACGGTTGAAGAACGCTTTTTATTAGGGAAAGTGAACCTTGAAACCCTGTATGCTGCCCGAAATGAACGGGATAATGCGCTACGAAGCTATTATAGCCGCATACGTCAATATTGGAATTACTTTTATTACATGCGAAGTATCACCCTATATGATTTTATGAATAACAAAAGTTTGGCAGAGAAATTTGAGCAATCGTTAGGATTATAAACCTAACTAACACTTATGGCAGAGACAGCAAAACGAATTATCCAATGTTTCCTATATAAGTTAACATTTGGCACTATTGTATTAATTTTTCCCAATTAGTAATTCTTCCTTTACTCCCGAGGCAGTTGGCTTCGGGAGTTTTTAATGAAACTCCTCACAACAAGCTTTTAGAGGTATCACATGGTAAAAACATTCCTTTATTCGCACCAAGGTGCGGGGAATAAAAATCCTTGAGATCCCTCGCCTATTACTCGGGATCAGTTCGACTTAATGATTTTGAAAACAAAATCATAGTCTCACTGATTTAACAGCTTTGAAATCCAAATTTATTGAACGATCATGAAAACTGCACTTATTTTAGGATTATTGATTTGCACTTGTTTTATTCCATATTCATTTGGCTCCGATACTGTTTTGTTAATTCCGGACAGAAGGCATGCAGCTGAAGCACCTCCGGAGGGATGGTGTGGTGAAGTCTCCATACAAATGGCATCACTTTATTATGGAGCATTTTTCAAACAATATTTTATCCATCACCTTACAAATCCCGATCATCCGGACCTGTATGCCTATGAAATTCCGGGAACACTTGATGCATTGCAAATAGAATACGAAAAATGGAGTTATTCGAACAACAATATCAATCAGTTTTTCAATTGGATGACACAGAATATTAGCAACGATTATCCGATATTTTTTGGTGCAAAAATATACCCAACATACCACCCCGAATGGTTTCTTGACCATTTTATGATTGCAAAAGGTTACACTGAAACTTCACTGATATATAACACGACCTGGGGCTACGAACAAGAAAAAAGCTTTGATGCCCTCTCTTCAACAAGCACTACCGGAATCTCCATCCAAAATTCATATAAGAAATACCTGGGCATTGCAATTAAAGGTTTTAAGAAAAACAGTACCAAGTCCTATCCCTTGCATTTCTATGTTCAAAGTACAAGCAGCTCAACAGCATCCGGAATAATCGAAATAGATTCTTTAACCATTGGGAAACAATATGTTTTAGCCCGGTTTGATGAATTAAACGATATAAAAGCTGAGATATATAACCTTGAAGATGCTGCCGAATACGAATATTTCACCCCTACCGATAATGTTTATCGTGTCAGTAAAACAATAGAGACAAGTGGCACAAGTATTTATAAATGTATCGATTCCCAGATCCCTGCCAGTATTAAAGAAAAAGAACCAATTGAATTGAATATTTATCCTAATCCGACAAGAAAGGTATTGAATATTACATGTCCGATGGTAACGGATCAGGAACTTACATATAAAATAACTGACATCGCCGGGAAAAGCACTGCAACTAATATTCTGACAAATAAAGCAATAAATGTCTCTGATTTACACCCCGGAATTTACTTCCTGCATCTTAATATTGAAAACTCGGTGCTTTGTAAAAAGATTATAATTCAATAAAATTCCCCGTCCTAGAAAAATAATTTTAAAAAACTGTTATTCGAGGAGTTTCGAAAGAGTATAAATCCCTGTCATTCAGATTCTGCCAAATTGTATTAAAAAATGGCACTCCTGTATTAAATAGTTATATACCCTACCCCTTTCTTTACTCAAATTAGCTTATACAATAAACTAATCATTATGAAAAGAAACAATTCAAACTAAAAAATTGAGTAGATCTATTAGTTCGTGTTGAGGCTAAAAATAAATCAATTGTTTCAAAAACTAATTACTAAAACTATGAAAATTATTACCAAAAGCTTAATCATTCTTTTCTGTGCTGACAAAATTCAGTTTCTCAAAATCTATTTTAACTATTTATTGCATAAACACAGCCGAATAATGATGAAAACAATAAAAACAACCTTGATTTTAGTAGAATTCGTATTAATCGCCAATTCAGTTCTATCCCAGGAAATTGTCTATTCTTCTTTCATAGGTGGAAATGGAAGCAAGGATGTAATTACAAACATTTTAACAGACAATGATGGATATGTTTATTTAACAGGGTTCACAAACTCAACCAATCTTCCTGTTACCGAAGGCGTTTATGACCTCACCAGGGGTTCTAGTATATCCCAAGGGGATGAAGACATGTTTGTAATGAAGCTTACACCTCAAATGGACGAAGTTATTTATTGCACATATATTGGAGGTTCTGGCCCCGATTTTCCCTGGACAGCAACCGTTGATGATGATGGTTGTGTATTGATTGCAGGGCAGGGTTATTCAGACTTCCCTCGCACTGCGAATGCTTTTCAAAATAAATTTAATGGTCCTAACATGACCCATGCCGAAGGTGTTTTTTGCAAGCTTAGTGCCGATGGTTCTGACCTGGTATATTCAACACATCTTGGTGGGCAAGGCAACGACTGGGCAAGCGTGCTTACAAATGGCTCAGGAAGAACTTACGTTGGTATTACTTGTGATGCCCCAAGTTTTTTTTCAAATAATAAAGAATCAACTGATTTTTTAACAGATGCCAGAAACATTTATGGTCAACCAGAAAATGGTGGGCGCTTTTTTATCCTGGTATTCGATCAAAATTTTAATGTAATTGATAAAATCCATATTGCACAGCTTTCTAATGTCAATATGTGCATAGATGACCTTGGTAATCTTTGTATTATTGGACTGACCACCAAAAATGACCTGCCCGAAACTGAAAATGCCTTTGATAGCAGCTATAATGGTGGCAATGATATTTATATAATGAAGCTGAACCCTGATTTAGACACAATTTTATATGCTTCATATTTAGGTGGAAGCGGGGATGAGAAATTATCCGGCTTCACCAATTACACCTCTGCTTTTAACAGTAGCGGACAATTATTGATTGCAGGAATTACAATTTCAGATGATTTCCCGGTTACAGATGGTACGAACTTAGCCTTAAATTCCTCAAATGGCTTTATTACAAGTTTGGATATTAACCAGGGAACCCTTTCATCGTCCGTAGTATTTGGGGATGGAGTCTATTTAGTTGATAATTTACTAATAGATGATAAAAACAGGCCAATCATATATGGTGTAACCACTTCAACTGCATTTCCCTGCACCAACAATGCCATAAATAAAATGTATCATGGCCTTGATGGAATTCCCGGCGATGAAAAAGAAAGGTTTATTACTGTATTTAGTCCTGACCTGGCAAAAGTAGAATATGCTTCATATGCTTGTGGAATGGTCACCAAAAAACAGGGTTCATGGGGTTGTGCAAGTATCGGTGCAAATGGAAACATTTTTATCAGTTCAGTTACGAACCTGCAGGATTTTCCTGTCACGGAGATTTCTTACGACCAAAGTTTTAATGGTGGATTAGATTCGTATTTAGTTCAACTGATAATTGGCAATCCAACGGGAAGTTCGGATATAAAGCAAGGAAAAAATTTAAAGATTTATCCAAATCCTGCAAATAATCAGATTCACATCAGTAACTCAACCCTAAATCAGGATGCTGCGAATTATTCCATATCTGATTTGACCGGAAAGAACCTTCAAAGCGGCAAAGTTACAAGCAATTCAATAGATGTTTCGCCCTTAAAGGAAGGATTTTACATCCTCAACCTGGAAGTAAATAATGAAGTTATCAGCAAAAAGATTTTGATACATTAGGCAAAATGTATAACACTTTACTTCAACATAATTAAAGGAATACTAAACTACTCTGCATTGAAAATACATAGGTTTTAAGAAATCGAATAAAATTCGATAATTAAAATAATAATTGTCCGGAAGACAGAAGTTTAACACTCTGAAATGCACGTGTGTTCGAAGGGTAGGCACGGAATGGGACTAGGAAACGATGCCGGGAATTCCGCTAATTTATGGAAAAATAATTTTTACAACTGGTTATTAGATAACTATAACTAAATTTGACTTTCAACTTTCTGAACAATGAAAAGCTTCAAGATTTTAATACTTCTATTGGGTATATACAACTTTGTAATATACGCATGTACAAAAAAAGATGTAAATGATAATGAGACAATAGAATACTTTCCAAGGGCAAACCAAATAGATTCCATTGTTCATGATGGCGATTTGCGCACTTTTAAGCTTCACGTCCCTGATTCCTATTCCGAAAACAATAAAACAGCCTTAATTATAGCGTTTCATGGATATGGAAACACTGCTGAAGAAATGGAACAAACATCGAACCTGAGTGAAAAATCAGATCAGGAAGTTTTTATTGTTGCCTATCCGAACGGGAAAGACTACCCCAAAGATAACAACAGTACACAGTATTGGAATGCCAATGAATATTATAAAGACCTTACCGGCAATACCGATGATGTTGGTTTTATTAGTAAAATGATTGATTTAATAAGTAAGTATTACGCCATCGACGAGGACAGAATCTTCGTCACAGGATTTTCGAATGGTGGGCATATGAGCTATAAAATTGGATACGAATTATCGTGTAAAATTGCCGCAATTGCACCTCATTCCGGGCTTTTAAGTTTTAATATAAACAGTGCCCCTGATTGTAAAGTTCCAATAATACATATTCATGGTTTGGGCGACGGAATAGTTTCCTACTCTGAATCCTCGGTTGATAATGTTCTTTGTATCTGGAATAATTGGGACAATTGCAACCAATCACCTGATACAACTTTTGAAAACGATGACTATTTAATTAAACAATGGTCATCTTCAGGAAACATATTGTACCTGTCGAAAGAAGGAAGACATAGCTGGTGTACTACCTCAAAAGCCGGATTTAATGCCACCGATGTTATGTGGGAATTTTTCAAAGCCAATCCAAAAAACAATTAAGATGAAAAACTTAGACAAAGACAAAATTGAGCAAATTATTAAAACCAGGAAAAAGGCGCATACATACTATTCAAAAAAGTCGGAAGTGTACCGATCCTTTGTTGATATGGAGCAAAATACGTACAAAGATGGCAGTTTAAGCAAAAAACAAAAAGAACTTATCGCCATTGGGATTTCGGTGGTAATTAACTGTGAATCATGCATGGAGTGGCATATTAAACAAGCTATTGATGACGGCGCATTGGAAAATGAAATTATTGAAGCCATTGAGGTAGGCATCGAAATGAGTGGTGGTCCGGGAACAGCATCGGCTCGTTTTGCCATGAACGTACTTGATTATTATAACAATGAACATTAACAATGTTTATGAAAAAAACAACGATTAAACTTGTTGAATTAAAAGAATCTGATCTTAAAGCCGTCAAAGAAATATATGACCATTATATATTAAATTCGACTGCAACCTTTCATACGGATTTAATATCCATTGAAGAGTTAAAAAGTACAATTCTGATCGCACATCCAATATATAAGTCCTTTTTAATCAATTATAAGGATGAACCCTGTGGTTTTTGCTACATCTCGCAATATAAAAAAAGACAGGCATACGACAGGACAGCTGAGATAACCATTTATTTAAAACCAGAATACTCAGGAAAAGGTATTGGCAATGAAACCCTGAAATCGCTTGAGGCAATTGCATCGGACAATGGAATTCATGTATTGATTGGGATTATTGCGGGTGAAAACCTTTCAAGTATCAAATTATTTGAAAAATGCGGGTTTGAAAAATGCGCACATTTTAAGAAGGTTGGTGAAAAATTCGATCGAATAATTGATGTGGTAGCATACCAAAAAGTATTGGATGATTGACCTTAAAATGACTTGTATTGAGAAAAGGATTTTTTAAAATCTCTGAAATAAATAACAAAAAACCATAAAAACAGAAAACATGATCCTGGCATCGGCGCAAATAAAAACCATAAGGGAAGATATCAATGCAAACCTGGAAAAACACTATGAAATGGTTGCATTGGCCACTAAAAAAGGCGCAGACTTAATTATTTTTCCGGAATTATCGTTGAGTGGCTACGAAAGGGAAAAAGCCAAATATTTGGCATTTACGGAGCAAGACAGCAGATTGAATAAACTTCGAACGCTATCCATAGAACATGATATTATAATAATTGTAGGGGCACCTATAATCTTAAATGATAAGATGTACATCGGATCGTTTATAATAAAACCAGACAATAGTATTTCGCACTATACAAAACAGTTTCTACATACGGGTGAAGAAGTTTATTTTGATTCTTCGTTTGATTACAATCCGGTTATTAATATCAAAGGTGAGCACATTTCACTGGCAATTTGCGCCGATATCAATAATCCGAAACACGCTGAAAATGCCAGTAAAACAGGGACCACAATCTATCTGGCAAGTATTTTTTTCGAACCTGAAGACATGCTAAAAGCATACAGGCAACTTTCTTCGTATGCCAATCAATATTCCATGCATGTTTTAATGTCTAATTTTACAGGACCATGCTGGGAATTGGAAGGCGGAGGTAAAAGCGCATTTTGGGACGACCAGGGCAAAATAATCTCAACATTGGGAGCTACAGATGAAGACATATTGCTAATTGTAAAATAAAAACAAGCTTAAAATTTCAACTTATACAATTCTTAATGATGGAAAAAGTAAATATCAATGAAAAACTAGGTCTTATTAGAGAATTTTGGAAACCAATCATTGTTGGCGAACTTAACAATCAACAAATCAAGCTGGTAAAAATAAAAGGTGAATTTGTAATGCACCACCACGATAACGAAGATGAAATGTTCCTTGTTATAAACGGCAGCTTTAAAATGGACTATGGGCACAAACTTGTGGATATCAACGAAGGGGAATTTATCATCGTGCCAAGGGGGATCGAACACAGACCAATTGCCGAGGAAGAAGCACATTTATTATTATTTGAACCAGATTCGGTTTTAAACACCGGCAATATTCGAAATGAATTCACCCATGACAATCCTGAAAAAATATAACAATGGATATCCAACAAATAAAAGAACGTGTTGCTCCCTGTGGTTTACATTGCGGAAAATGTTTTGCATTTAAAGATGGCGCAATTGGCGATTTAAGTCAGAAACTAAGCATCGAATTGGGGAATTTTAGTGTATACGCCGAACGCTTTGTGGAATTAATCGACGAACCTGTTTTTGGCAATTATCCCAAATTCAAAGAAATGCTTGACTACTTCTCATCCCCGCAGTGTAGTGGTTGCCGAAAGGAAAAATGCAAACTATTTACTGGTTGCAAAGTCAGGGAATGTTCTGAAAAAATGGCGGTGGATTTTTGTTTTGAATGCCCCAAATTTCCGTGCAGCAATACCGGCTTTGACGAACACCTAGAAAAACGATCTGTTCAAATAAACCTTCGAATGAAAGAAATTGGTGTTGAAAATTATTATATGGAAATCAAAGATCAACCAAGATATTGATGAAACAAGTTATATTTCTAAATAACTTTCCGATTATGGATATCTTTGGTTAATAAACGAACTTTCACAAAAACAATCTACTCCATGCGGTCAACACACATTTTATTATTCTTTTTGATTTTACTAATGAATTCCTGTTCAAAGCCAAATGTTCAGGGTACATACATCGATACCGGTTTCCCCGGATCGGAGCCTAAACTTTTTGCCGACTCCGTTTTTGCACCTATGGTGTATAACAAATGTGTATTTATTGCGCAAGACATGGCAACCGTCTATTTCCAAAGTTGTGGCCCCGGATTTTGTATAGACATTCTACGCTTACAAAAAGATCAGGAATCAGGTAGTTTTAAGGTTGATACAATTATTAGTTCGCATGACATAGATTCCGTGAGTTATTGTGCTGAACCCTGGATTTCGTACGATTTGCAGGAAATGTATTTCGCGGCATCGGGAAATATCTGGAAGATGAGCTTAAAGGAGGATAAATGGTGCAATCCGGTAAAATTAGGAAAACCTGTAAATACCAATTGGCACGAAGGCCATCCAACAATTTCTGAAAACAAAACTTTATATTACCACTCATGGGAAAAAACGCCCTATGAGAATGCGGTCTTTTTCTCGAAATATAAAGACGGAAAATTTATCGATCGTCAAAAAATAGACATACTAAGCGAAGTAGGTGATGCAGGTGATCCAGCAATTGCACGAGATGAGTCGTTTATCATTTTTGTTTCATCACGGGATGGTGGATATGGCTTGTGCGATTTATATATTAGCTTTAACAACAACGGGCAATGGGGAAAACCCATAAATCTTGGTCCCAAGGTAAATACGGAAATGATTGAATTGAGTCCAACCATTACATCTGACGGGAAATACCTGCTTTTTTATCGGCGCGATAAATGGGCGAACGCATCTTATGCCAGAGTATATTGGACTGATATTCAACAAGTACTGGTAGATATAAATGCAAGACAACATGTGTTCACTGCGCATCCTTTATTCTCATAAATAATATCTTTAGGTCAATAAAAAAATAAGCGAACAATAAAAAAATATGCCGGAAAATAATCAAACAATAATTTCATTTAAATTGCTAACTCCAGCGTTTAGCTAAGTTTATTTCACTGTATTAAGTTTTATTGTTCATCCAACTAAGTTTTCAGGAATATACTTGGAATTACCCTGAAATTATTTAGATTTACAGGGTAACACTTTTGTACTTACTCGTGTTACCTATGTAAACTTAAATAAAACTTAGTCCATATTTTATGAATAGGCTTAGTCAAAAACTTGAGGAGAAATTACAGGCGTTAGAGGATTGGTTTTCGAAAAGAAATGGATCGATTGTAGCATTTTCAGGGGGCATTGATTCCACCTTTGTTTTATTTCTTGCTCGTAAATTCCAGGGAAAAGAAAATGCAATAGGGGTTATTTCAAACTCAGAAAGTTTAAAAAAGAAAGATTTCCAATTGGCAAAAACCTTTTGTGAAGAATTTGATATACAACTTCATATCATAAAAACCAATGAGTTGAGCGATGTCAGGTACAGCAAGAATCCTATAAACAGATGCTTTTATTGTAAAGATCATTTATTTAATGATTTACAGGAGCTAAAAAAAGACTATCCTGATTTTGAGGTTTTAAGCGGAACAAATTTTGATGATTTGGGTGATTATCGTCCTGGTATTGATGCTGCAAAAAAGAACCTTGTATTATCACCTTTGGTGGAATGCAAAATAACCAAATCGGAGTTGCGGGATATGGCAAAACATTTTGGATTGCCAAACTGGAACAAACCTGCAAGTCCTTGCCTGAGTTCGCGAATACCATACAATCAGGATGTTACAGTATTAAAACTATCTCAAATTGAAGAAGCTGAAAACATTCTAAACAGTCTCGGATTTGAAGATGTCAGGGTTCGTCATTACGGATCTTTTGGCAAAATCGAAGTTAAAAACGAGGATCTGCCCAGATTGTTATCCATGAAAGAAGAAGTAATCACTAAGATAAAGAATACTGGCTTTGCCAAAGTTGAAATCGACATGGAAGGGCTCGTTTCCGGTAAGCTAAACCGGGTTATTAAATCGGAACACTAAAACTAAACCAATGAGAACATTATATTACGACTGCTTTGCAGGAATAAGTGGCGACATGCACCTGGGCGCAATGATTGATCTTGGAGTTGATGAAAATTATTTAAAATCGGAACTGGAAAAGCTAAATATCGAAGGTTTTCACCTTGAAGTCAACAAAGACATTCGACGGGGGATCACAGGGACAAAAGCAACGGTTGTGATTGAAAATCAAGACAATGAAAAACACCGACATCTGCGCCATGTGGAAGAGCTGGTAAACAATAGCTCGCTTTCCGAAAAGGTTAAAAAACTTTCATTAAAAATATTTGATTTAATTGCAGTTGCAGAAGCAAAAGTTCATGGAATCACAAAACAAAAAGTTCATTTTCACGAAGTTGGAGCATTGGATTCTATCGCAGATATTGTTGGGGCAGCTATTTGTATCGATTATTTAAAAGTGGACAAAATTTTATCAGCACCCATACAGCTTGGGGGTGGAACCGTTAAGTGTGCCCATGGCATTATGCCAGTTCCTGCACCTGCCACCACCGAAATCGTACAAAATATACCTGTAAAAACTGGATTGGTAAACCACGAAGCTACAACACCAACCGGCGCGGCAATTTTAGTCGCTACGGTCGATGAGTTTACTGAAAGAATCGATTTTCCTATCACAAAGTTAGCTTATGGAATTGGGCAACGGGATGTTTCTGAAGTTCCAAATGTACTACGTGTATACCTTTCGGATGATGCAACGGAAAGTCAGGATACAAAAAAAGAAGATGCAATAATGTTGGAATGCAACATTGATGATATGAATCCTGAATGGTACGAACTGCTATTTAGCAAGTTATTTGATGCCGGGGCAAGTGATGTGTTCCTCACCCCTATCGTGATGAAAAAATCAAGACCGGCAAACATGCTGTCTGTATTATGCATGCCAGATAAAACCGACCTTTTAAAAGACATCCTCTTTAACAATTCAACAACCATTGGCGTCAGGGAATATCCGGTTGCAAAAACCATATTAAAACGTGAGGAAAAAGAAATTGAAACCGAACTTGGAATTGTCAGGGCAAAATACAGTTATTACAAAGGAGAGCTTGTCCGTGTAAAACCAGAACTTGATGATCTTACTAATCTGGCAAATAAACATGTTTTAAGCTTAGCCGAAGTTGAAAAAAGAATTGAAAAAGATTTAAAATAATGGATATAAGCGCCATTCTTGAACAGTACAAAAAAGGGGAAATTGAAATCAGCGAAGCCTTATCAAAAATAAATGATAAAGGCATGATTGATATGGGTTTTGCAAATATCGATACCGATAGGCAAAAAAGGACCGGGCTCCCCGAGATGATTTATGGAGAAGGAAAAACTACGGAGCAAGTTGTTTTAATTGCCAGAAGAATGTATGAAAGTGGAATTGATATTCTGGCAACGCGCATCAACGAATCAATGTATTTAGCGTTAAAAAAATTCATCCCCGAAATAAAATACAATGCCATTGCACGAACCCTTTCTTTCAAACAAAAAGAAACTTTGAACGAAAAAGGTTACATCGCCATTGTAGCTGCGGGCACTTCAGACATGCCCGTTGCCGAAGAGGCAGCAGAAACCGCCAGGTTTTTAAACAATAAAGTGGAAACAATCTACGATGTTGGTGTGGCTGGAATCCACCGCTTGTTTAGTAAAGCCGAGCTAATAAGGAATGCGCGTGTGATTATTGTTGTTGCCGGAATGGAAGGGGCACTGGCAAGCGTTGTTGGCGGTTTAGTTGACAAGCCTGTTATTGGTGTACCGACCAGCATAGGGTATGGAGCTAATTTTCAAGGACTCTCGGCATTGCTTTCGATGCTAAACAGCTGTGCAAGTGGTGTTTCGGTTGTAAATATTGATAATGGTTTTGGGGCTGCCTGCCAGGCTTCATTAATAAATAAATTATAATAAAATGAACGAACTAATATTGCTATGCCTAACGGCTGCATCCTTAGGATTTATACACACAGTTCTTGGTCCTGACCATTATTTACCGTTTATTGTGTTGAGCAGGGCTAGAAAGTGGACTGTTTCAAAAACCATGTGGATTACTTTTATCTCTGGGATCGGACATGTTGGAGGCTCAGTAGTTATTGGAGTTGTGGGAATTGCCCTTGGGATAAGCCTCAACAAACTCGAATTTATTGAATCATTCAGAGGAGAAATTGTTGGCTGGATGCTAATTGCCTTTGGGCTTGCCTATTCCGTTTACGGCATTTTTAAGTACCTAAAAAATGGAGGTCATCGCCACATTCCTGAATTTTTACTGCCAAAATCCATCCGCAAAATGAAACATGAGGTAGATCATGGCTTGGAAGGCAAACAGGAGAATACCAAACTTACCCCATGGATATTATTTATCATTTTTGTGTTTGGTCCGTGTGAGGTTTTAATTCCGATGCTTATTTTTCCTGCAGCTGAGAAAGATGCACTTGGTATAGCTTCCGTTTCCATATTTTTTGGGATAACAACAATTTTAACCATGATGGTTATTGTTTACCTCGGACACCTTGGCTCATCGTTTATAAGACTAAAAGCACTTGAAAAATACATGCACCTTGCAGCCGGAATAGTAATTTTATTTGCCGGAGTTGGTATGCAGTTTTTGGGGTGGTAATTTTTTAGCTGCGAGATACGAGTTTCGAGTTTCAAGTTTCAAGTCGTATGACTCGTTGACTCGTTACTGGAGACTTTTTACTTGAGGCTTTTTACTTTTGTATTGCTACTTGTTACTTTTCTGCTTGTACAATGCCTGATGTGTTTCCCGCAACATTTCTTTTAGCGGAATTCCGTTAGGGCATTTGCTCATATCAATTTTAGCAAGGTTTTCTTCTGTTGGGAATTTTCCACCATACCAATGGTCATTTGGTTTCAGCATATTGTACCTGTATTTGCCAAAAGATTCCATTTCATAGCATTTTAAGAGCTTTCTAAAACGAAGTATTTCCGGAATATTTATGCCTGATGGATCGTTCTCCATCGAAAATCCATCAAAATCTGCATACGGATCCAATAAAACCTGGCTATCTAATTCCAATTTAATTTTTGCATCCCTTGGTGAAAGTGGAACAGAAACTGGAAAAATTCCATCTACTTGGTTACTTGTTTCGGTAAACGGCAAGCCAAAACTTAAGGTGTGAATGGCAGGGTTGCTTAAACAAAACCGGGAATTCCACTCCAATGGCGAAACCGGGGCACAAAGCTCAGAGAGTTTTTGAGATGGCTTAAATAATTGTCCCCCTTTATCGTTCGGCGAGATAATAAATACACCCATATCTTTTGACTGTGCAAGGTCAATTGCACCCTTATTTCGCTGAAAAAAGTAGTAATAATGAAGGTTCACAAACTCAAACATATCCGTTTGGATCGTGCTGATTATTGTTTCGAGGGAACCATGCGTACTAAATCCAATATGCTTAATCAAACCTTCGGCTTTCATTTTGTGCAGCTCCTCAACCGGACCACCTTTAGCACACATTTTATTTAAAATCTCATGATTATTGATACCATGCCAGGCATAAAAATCAATATAATTAGTTTTTAGGGCTTTTAATTGTTCTTCGACCATTGCCCGCATATCCCTGGTAGTTTTTGGATGCCCTTTGGTCATCAGGTAATACGATTCCCTTTTTATTTTTAGCACATCATTCAGGACAATTCCATATGCATGTTCGCTCTTGGTATATCCATACGCGGTTTCAATGTGGTTAATACCCTGTTCAAATGCTTTTTCAACTGAAAAAGTACATTGCTCTAAGGTATCATCAGGAATAACATCGCGCGGATTGTCCCAGCCATGCTTGAAGCGCATTCCTCCGAGGGTAATTACACTAATTTCTTTATTGGTTTTTCCAAATCTCCGATATTCCATTTGTGGTTTATATAGGCTTAGGTCCTTAAAATTCATAGTTAATTGCTTTAACAGGATTTCAAAGGTAGGTATTTGTTGCTATTGCGCCCCGAATTATGCCAATTTCTTAGAAACGTTTAACAAAAAGTAAAATATAAATAAACTTCTAAATAATATGGCTTAGAAATAATTTATATCTTCAAGCCTGTTTTACAACCAAATTTCAAACTATGAATTCCCTGCCTGTTAGCGAAACTTGTAAAAATTGTGGATCAGAACATATCGAAAATTATTGCAGCAATTGCGGACAAAAAGTACTCGAAAAAAGATTCTCCGTTAAATTCTTTTTTATTGCCATTTTAGATACGTTTAATCTCGAAAGAGGACTGTTTTACACCTTTAAAATGTTATTGACCAAACCAGGGGTGGTTATTAACGATTATATTTCCGGGAAAACAAAATCCTATTACAATCCATTAAAATATATCATTCTGGCTACAGCGATCTATGCATTTTTTGTTTTATGGTTAAAAATACTTGATCAAAGTTTAGAGGCAACGAACGAACTAAATGAAATGCTTTACAACGATTCTGTAACAGAAAATCCTGATGTTATTGCATTTCATCAAAAATGGCTCGAATTAGTCAAGCAGTTTATAAACTTTATTCCACTTATGGTTATCCCATTTTCAAGTTTGGTTTCACGACGCTTTTTTAAATCGGCAAAACTTTTTTACGGTGAGCATTTAATAATTAATAGCTACGCTTATGGGCATGCTTTTTTTATCACTATTGTATTAATGCCATTGGTATTAATTTCCCTTTCCATAGCGCGATATTTCGAAATTATTTCGGCAATAACCGTAATAAGCTATTTAGCTTATACGTACCACCAATCGTTTAAATGTTCAGTTTTTAAATCTCTTATGGGAAGTATATTAACCTATGTATTTGGATTAATCTTATTTATCCTATTTTTTGTTTTGATTATAACAATCACTATTTTAATCCTTAAATTATCGGGTGTAAATATTGTACAGCTAGTACAATAAAATATGGATTGTTTATAAAAAAACCGTTTCTATATCTTATAAAAACGGTTTCTTAAAGTTTATAACAATCTATTTATTACATTTTTCCAAAATTTCCTTCACCGCATCTTTATGAACGGTAAAGCCCATCATTTTCAGCTTAATATAATCTTCATGGAAAAAATAATACCCAAAATTCGGGCTTTCTTCCCCTACGTTTCGCGATCCTGAACTTGAATCTTTGATTAGATACCAATCTTTCCCTTTGCCTTTATAATTTTCTAAAATCCCAATCAGGTGCATTCCATGGTCATCGGTTGTGGTTTCATTTGAAAATCGGAACTGTCGCGCATCCTCGTTGATATACTCCGAAGGGATATCATAATCAGGGATCATGGCACAATTGGTTTCGCGGCTAAACCCGGTTTCGGAAACATCCCCACCAATACTTACCGAATAACCCGATTTAACAGCTTTTTTTAATGCCGCCATAAAATCATCGAGTGGCACATTATAATAATCGGCGTTGTGCCACCAGTTGTCAGGGACTTTGTATTCAACCTGTTGCCAATATGGCTCTTGTTTGTACGAAAGGATTTCCACAAAATCATCGGGGTTAATCTGCAGGTAATCGTTTAAGTAGCTTGTTGGCGTATACGTTTTACCCTCCACCACAAATTCGGTTGGAGGAACACCAATATGATGGTTCATAATTGCTTTGATTGTGGCAATCCCGGCTTCAACATTCCAGGCATTCGATTCTTTGAGTGAATTTAAATAGGCACTCATTTCTTTCATCATTTCGGCATGGGTATGAAACCTTCGACCGTGCAGTTTTCCTGTATATTCGCTCATTGGTACTGCACCGTATTTTTTCATAATCCTTGCAACAGCATTCCCTTCTGATCCCTCGGCAAATAATGAATTACCACGCTTTTCGATAAACCTGCGTGCTTTTTCAACATATTCCCAATAGGCGGTATAAATTTCAGATATTTCCACTTTTTTACCATGGATACGGTAAACTTCCGATTCGTAAAATGAGCTTGTTGAAAAACTCCAACAGGTACCACCATTTCCCTGCGACTCGGTTGGTTGACACCAAACCGTAGTATATAAATTCCGGTCATTGGGGAGATCCAAACCTGATTGATCCATATCAAAACGCATATATGGCTCCTTTTCGTTTAGTTTCTCATCCACTTCGCTCACATCTTTTAAAATGGACTCATAATAATATCCTTTACCTTTATCGTAGGTTTTTACTTTTCCAATACTGGTGTTTTTTTGTGCGAATAATGACACACTAATCACACATGCCAAGGTTATAAATGCAATTTTTCTCATGAATGTTTTCTTTAGAATGAAGCTTGCAAATTACAATTTCTTTAGAAATAAAGGTTTGAGATTTGTCAGTTAATCTCTCTATTATCAAATATGGTATTAAACTAAACCACTATGCTCTGAAAGTAAATCGGTTTAAGATTGAATGAAATTCAAAAAAAAGTAGTGACCAATAGACACGAGTATCGAGTAATGAGTAGAAAGAAAAAGTAAAATGATTTTCAATACTCATATCTATGTACTCAAATCTATTTCATTTAAAAATGAAAATTTTTTGAACCTAAAGTAGCTGCTCTGCTCCGAATACAATTCGGAGTTTTTACCATTAACTAGAAAATAAAGAATTTCTCTCCATTTTTTTGATTGGGAGGTATTAACAGTCATGTGCCTTAATTTATTTACAGAGGTTATCAAATTACTTGTCCAAGCAATCCTAGCGTCAAATAAATAAACTGCAATAAAGCTGTACTTAGTAAAGCAACGATGACACATTTCATCAGGTATGTCATTTTTCGAAAAGGGAATAAACTTATTAAAAGACTGAATAATAATCCAACCAATGGTATTCCAATAAAAATGGTAAGTGCTAAGCCATTTTGAAATTCATTGTTAAATTGAAACAAGTATTTTAAACGGAACAAATCGTAGTGGATAATAGAATGAGTTAAATAATTAAGTATCATCAACGTGCCATTCAAAATCAGCCAAATAACACGAGTACGTTTTGATTTATTTGCAGAATTTTTAATCATTTTCTTAAAACCAGAGTGATTATTTTCTGGAACGAGATTTTCGATTTTCCTTGTTTTTTACAAAAATAAGTTTGTGCTTGCTTTTGGTACTTTCACGTTGCTCAATATCGAACCTGCCAATAGACTTAATAAGGGGTGTTAATTTCTGAAAGCCATAATTTCGAGGATCAAAATTTGGTTGTTTCTTTTGCAACAAACTTCCAACATCGCCAAGAAATGCCCAACCATCGTCATCCGACAAATCGTTTATGGTTGTAGAGATCAACTTAATTTCCTTTCCGGTAATTTTATCCACGGAATCTTTTGCCTCATCCTTTTCTGCCTCACTTTCCGATTCCGCTTCCTTCGATTTATTTTTCAGAATTTCGATATAAATAAACTTATCGCACGCTACAATAAATGGATCCGGTGTTTTTTTCTCCCCAATTCCAATCACTTGCAATCCTGCCTCACGCAATCGGGTTGCCAATCGTGTAAAATCGCTATCGCTTGAAACCAGGCAAAAACCATTTACTTTTTCAGAATACAAAATATCCATAGCATCAATAATCATGGCAGAATCTGTTGCATTTTTTCCTGTGGTATAACCATATTGCTGAATTGGTGTGATTGCATTCTCCAACAACATATTTTTCCACTTTGATAGATGAGGCTTTGTCCAATCACCATAAATTCGCTTAATGGTTGGATTTCCATATTTCGCTATCTCTTCCATCATTTCTTTTACATAAGCTGAAGGAATATTATCTCCATCTATTAATACTGCAAGGTTTAAATTCATTGTTAAAGTTTTTATGAAATCATCAGTTTCTCGAAAATATGCCTTAGGTTGCAATTTACAAACAACCATTGGTATAAACCCAGTTATTTGAACATTTTATTTATTGGAAAGATTATTCAGCAAACTAACAATTCTATTATTTTAAAAAACAGAATTATTTCCAAATTTATTCTCAGTTTTTTCACAAATGAAACGAACATGAATTTTCATCATTCTAAATTCACACAAAAGAATGATTAAAATTTATGTAAGTTCCTGAATGTATTCAAATTTTTTGAACATTCAGAAATCAAAAAAATTTGAAACAGATGAAATGCATATTTAAATCCAAGCTTATTCCCCTTCCAATTCCTTGATCAATTTCAATGCATTATCCCTGATTGGCTTGTACTTAAAATACCAAACAATGATTCCGGCTATAATTGACAAGACCATTAATGCAATAAAGTAAAGATGTGCTTTAATTCCAATAATATCGAACGACGAAGTAAAATATAATCCAAGATCCATCAATACTAATGCTGGTAAAATCCAAAGAGTTCGCAATTGAAAAGGCTTATACCTGTATGCGGCTTTTTTTAACATCTGGATGGTTGGCAACGAATAATCAACATATTTGTATTCCTTGTAATATATTCGAAAAAAAATGGCGAATACGGAGAAAGATACAACAAAACAAGCCCCGCCCACAATTTGAAAAACATCCTTGGTTTCAAAATATTCCAAGGTAGTTATCACAATATATAAAGGAATCATTATCAGATAAATAATCAATAGTGCTTTACTCAAACTTGAATAATTGGTATCTTCCTTTTTTAGTTTTCCGAGCAACTGCTCAAAATCTAAGTAATTGTTATTGTTAGTTTTCATGGTTTCCTCCTTTCAGGTTTGATTTAAGTTGAGCTTTAATCCGATGAACTTTTACCCGAACATTAGGTTCAGTGATTCCAATGATCCCGGCAATTTCTTTCAGGTTAAGCCCTTCTAAAACAAGTGAAATAATTGCCTTATCGATCACCGACAACTGGTTTAACTCATTCTGTAGCCGATCAAGTTGAGCGTCAAGTTTTTGTTTTTCTTTTAAGTTTTCATCATCAAGAATGGAATTCAGGTTTTGAGTATTAGCATTAACCATCAATTTCATTTGCTTATAACTTTTTCCGGTGAATCCCAACGAAGTATTAACTGCAATTCGATATATCCAGGTGCTGATTGCTGATTCGCCACGAAAATTATCCAGGCTCTTCCAAATGTTTACCAGCACCTCCTGGTACATATCTTTTTGGTCTTCGGGATTTGAATTGTAGTATCGGCATATTCGTTGGATCCTTTCGCCGTTTTCCTCTACAATTTTATTAAATCGATCTTCTTTTTTCAAGGCTACAACTTTTTGTTTTGCTAATTTAGATAAGGAAGCCATGAAATGTTACATTTATTTTCCTTTTTTTGAAAACAAAGATCAACTGATTAAATGGCTTCGAAATGCTTTATCGACCAATGGATGAACAAAGAATGGCGGCATACCAAGTTTTTCAACTACTAAATGGCAATAATTCAATGAAGTATCGCTACGATCCTTGTAGGTTTCTTTTACAAGCCTATCAATTTGTTTCAAATATTCTTCGCCTTCAACAATTAGTAAATCAATCTTCTTATTATCTAAAGTTGGCTCCGTCCATGAAGTTAAAACGTTTGTGCATTTGGCAATACTTTTAATGATCCCGAGCGATTTCATAAGTTTCTGATAATTATCGTAATTTGGAATATCATTTTTCAATGGAATGGAGTCAGCAGTAAATAATATATTTTCTTCCTTGAACAAAATATTTACCGAACCTGGCGAATGCCCTGGAGCTTCAATTATTTGCATCGGAATTCCATTTTGCGCATTTAAAATTTGTCCATTAGTTATGAATTGGTCAACTTTTACAGGGGTATCAACCAAATTAAAAAATCCCGGAACAGGACGGATTCTATTTTGAAGCTCGATATCTTCTATCCAATCTTTTTCTGATTTATGGGCGTAAACAACGCAATTCGTATGGTTCTTAATTGCAGCAGCGCTCCCAATATGATCGGGATGCGCATGGGATAAAATAATGGCTTCAATTTCCTTTGGATTACGATTGTTATTTTTCAGGTAGTCAAAAATTAAGGTTTCACTGCCTTTTACCCCCGTATCAATTAATGTGATCTTTTTCCCAAAAACCAAAATAACATTCACAAAACGAGGAACCTTTAATTCTGGGGTTATGCTTATTTCAAA
Source organism: Prolixibacteraceae bacterium (assembly GCA_963678235.1). Classification (GTDB taxonomy): domain Bacteria; phylum Bacteroidota; class Bacteroidia; order Bacteroidales; family Prolixibacteraceae; genus JABMQB01. The sequence goes on from OY782766.1 coordinate 1,344,294, forward strand.
AGGGATAGGCAATACATGGATATTATCTGTGATTTTCATAAAATGTGTATTTATTCGTTATGGATATCTAATACAAAACAAATCCAACACAGATTATTAAACAATGCACAAGTCAAAGAATAAATAGCACAGATCAACTATTCAGCTTCCTATACACGCCCGGACTTGTTCCGGTTACTTTTTTGAATTGTCGGCAAAAATAATTGTAGTCATGAAAACCAAGTTCGAATGTAATCTCTTTTACCGGTATTTCGGTAGAACTTAAAAGGTATTTAGCTTCAAGAAAAATTCTGTTCTGAATATACTTTTGGGCAGACAACTGGTATTGCGTTTGTACCAACTTGTTTAAATAATTTGGATGTAAACTAAGTTTATTTGCGTAGTATTGCACTTCGCGATGGTGTTTAAAATCAAGCTCCAATAATTCATTAAACCGATCTAGAAGATTATTATTTTTATCGGAAGTATCCTCATTAATGAAAATCTTTGAATAAGTAACAATTAGTTCTGCTAACTTTAAAATAAACAGCTTTCGATTCTGCCCAAGCATCGTTTCCTTAAGTTTTGATAGTTCGCTAAAAGTCGAAACTATTTTGTCCAATTGAGTGCTATCAACTTTTTGATGTGGCTGAATAGTATGCTTAAAAAGTTGTGGCAATCCAATAAATGAAAGTGGAAATTGAAATTCTTCAAAAAGTGTTTCGTTAAAAGTAAGCATATAGCCTTTTGTATTTAATGCCCAATTTTGCGATGAATGAATCACATTTTTAGGAAAAACCATTGCCATTCCAGGTTGTATCTCAAAAGAATAACTCCCAATATTTTTAACTCCCGAACCTTCAGTAATAATGGCAATAATATAATGCGGAATTCGATTTGGTGCCATTTCACCATTAAATTCAGAAATCATATCGCCAATTCTGTGTAACTGAAAGTTAAAATCAATCTTCACCGACTCGCTAAAATCAACGATGGAATTAGTTGATCCTTTACGCAAAGCATTCCCGTATTGAGGGATTATTGCACTATTGGGTATCTTCTTATTCACTTCCGACAAAGTTACACGATCAGTCCTTATTTACAATTGGAATATATATTTCAATAAGAGAATCCGGGTTGTTCCAATTAAAACGACGATCGTATTTTTCAAAATGTAAAAATTGCCTTTGAAGGTCTAATAAATAACCGCTTGTGGGTATGACTTTCCGATAAATTTCTGAATAAGTATCTTTAAGTCTGTACATGCTCCCTCGATGCTCAAAACGAAGGTATTCTCCTGCAACAATGTTTTGTTTCATAAAATCAGGATCATCAAAAACCGATATTGCCGGCATGTAAAAATATTGCTTGTTTGTTTTAAATGTTATTGCATACTTTTCCCAGTTTTTTGATTGAGTTCTCCCCTTCTCTCTAATGGAATAATTAAAAGCCTTCCAATGTTTTGAAATAATTTGAAAGTTCAAAGTTTGCGATCCCGACAATTTCACCGGAAGTCCGCATAATACTTTTTGTGGTATGCTAATTAATTTATAATTCATTCTAAAGTGTTATCATTAAAAGGATTAAGATAAACAAACCAGGTTTTACCTGTATTTTAAACGAAAATAAACATTAATTGATAGAAACGTTAGCAATACTTAGTGGCATTTGCATAACAATAATCGTGTAAAACAAATTATGCCATCCACAAACCTTGCGATTCTATTTAGTATTGGGAAGTATCCATATAATTTTAAAATGTCGTATAACTATCTAGCTAACCTCCTGGATAAAGTTCCATTGTTACAAAATTCGATGCTCAAAATGGCATGGTAATTGATTGTAAAAGCCGCAGTTTAATTCATGTTTTAACAGTTTTAAGATATTTTTATTAATCTTTAGTTTTAATTAACTACAACTTTAGTTATTAAAACATAATTTTGGATGAAACTTTGCGTTAATATGAAAACCAATATCAATAACCTTCAAACTAGGTACTATGAGTAAAAACCGAATTATTTATCTTTCAATTGCAATTATTGCAGCTATTAGTTTAGCATTCATCCTCCGGGATAAAGGATCCAACGAAGAATTGCTTGTCTATAAAGTAAAAAAAGATGCATTCGAGATGCTGGTTTATTCTACTGGTGAGCTTGAATCTGAAAATTCGACAGACATTATGGCCCCTGAAAAATTCCAGGATAGGAATTTACGAATACGGGAGTTAACAATTACCGATTTGGTGACTGAAGGAACACATGTGGATTCAGGAGATTACGTGGCAACCCTTGATAAAAAAGAGGTTGAAGAACAGCTAAAATCGGTACAAGACGAAATGGAAAAAACCTACACCGAAATGCAAGATGCCATGGTTGATTCAGGATTAAACCTAAGTAACCAAAGAGATCAAATCATGAACGCATCCTTAGATCTTGCCGAAAAAAAGATTGTGGTTGATGAAAGTATCTACGAATCACCTTCTGTTCAGAAAAAGGCTAAAATGGATTTGAACAAAGCCGAGCGAAAATACGAACAAGAAGTGAAAGCTTACGAACTAAAAAAACAACAGGAAGAGAATAAGGTTAAAAGAAAATTTATTAATTACCGGCAACAAAAAGACCGGATGCAGGATATTGAAGAGCTTTACAATGCTTTGGAAGTGTACTCCCCAAAAGCCGGAATTATTACCTATAAAAAGTACCGTTGGGGAGGAGTTGTTAAAACCGGATCTAAGATCAGTCCTTACAATCCTATTATTGCCACTATTCCCGACATGTCAAATATGACATCAAAAACTTTTATCAATGAGATAGATATTTCAAAAATAAAAGTTGGACAAAAAGTAAAAATCGGCATCGACGCATTTCCCCAAAAAGAGCTCTCGGGAGAGGTTGTGGCAATTGCCAATATTGGGCAGGCAATGCCAAATAGCGATGCCAAAGTATTTGAAGTTAAGATTAAAGTCTTTGGGGAAGATCCGGTGCTAAAACCTGCAATGACTACCAGTAACACGATAATTGCAGCAAGCTTTACAGATACATTATATATACCTTCGGATGCTGTTTTTGAAAACGACAGCCTACAATTTGTTTATGTAAATAATGGAAAACAAAAGAAACAAATTGTGGATTTAGGCTCTGCAAATGAGAATTTCATTATCGTAAAAGCAGGGCTTGAAGAAGGCGATGAAATATGCCTGAATATTCCAGACGATGAAGAAAGTTGGGAATTCACCGGATTTGATATTTACGAAAATATTAAACTGCAAAAAGAAATTGAGAGGCAAAAAGCTGAGGAAGCTGCCAAACAATTTCAGCTCGATAAAAACAAGCCCAAAATGCGAATGGGCAATATGCCACCCATGGGATCTGTGGTAATTAGCAAATAATTTTACTAATCCTTCAAATATGATATCAAAGAAATATTTTCATGATATTGGCATCGCTTTAGAAGCAATTGTTGCCAATAAAGTAAAATCGATGCTAACTGCCCTGGGTATTATTTTTGGTGTAGCAGCAGTCATAAGTATGATGGCTATTGGGAATGGTGCAGAACAAGAAATTCTAGAGCAAATAAAAATGGTGGGTGTCAATAATATTATTATAACGCCAACCGATATTTCCATAAATTCAGAAAAAGGGGGCGATCAGGAGGACAATGAAGGACCGGGAGGTGAAAAGTTTTCGAAAGGGCTTACACTTCTCGATGCTCAAGCTATCCTAAAGGTTTTGCCTTCGGTCGATAAAATAAGCCCCGTTAGCTCATTCAACTATTATGCGGTTTTGGACGGTAAAAGCAAGCCAATTGTTTTGGAAGGAGTTAGTTCTGATTATTTCTCGCTATTTAATCTAAGCCTGGAGTCCGGCAATATTTTCAACAACGCGCAAAGCATAAATGGCCAACCTGTTTGTATAATCGGCAATAATATTAAATCAACTTTCTTTAAACAAGAAAACCCAATTGGCAAACAAATCAAATGTGGACAAGTGTGGTTAACGGTTATTGGGGTAGTTGAACAAAGGGATTTTACAGCTTCTGCATCGGATGAACTTGGAATTAGCAGTTCAGACAATAAAATATTTGCGCCTGTTCAAACCGTATTGATGCGATTTAAAAACCGATCGTTGGTCCGGGCTGATGAGGTAGAAAAAGCAAATGCACGCTCAGGTGGCGGAGGTGGAATGATAATTATTGGTGGTATGAGCGATGGTGAAGAAGATGCCTCAAGCGACTCTGATCCAAACATCAACCAACTGAATAAAATAATTGTACAGGTGAAAGAAACCGAACAACTAAGCCCATCTGCCGCATTAATTAAACGGATATTGTTGCGCAGGCATTCCGGATTATACGATTTTGAGGTTACCATTCCGGAACTTCTACTCAAACAACAGCAAAAAACAAAAAATATATTTAATATCGTTTTGGGAGCCATTGCAGGTATTTCATTAATTGTTGGTGGTATTGGCATTATGAACATTATGTTGGCTTCGGTAATGGAAAGGATACGTGAAATAGGTGTTCGGCAAGCCGTTGGTGCCTCTCGAAAAGATATTATTGCTCAATTTTTATCCGAATCAACATTGATTAGCCTTAGCGGAGGGTTAATTGGTATTTTATTGGGAGTCGGGCTCTCCAAAATAATTACCGTTGCATTCGACATAAAAACCATAATCTCCTTTTTTAGTGTTTTCATTGCCTTTGGTGTTTCTGCCCTGGTAGGAATCACATTTGGCTACCTCCCTGCAAAAAAAGCTGCAGAAAAAGACCCCGTTGAATCATTACGTCATTAATAAAACAAGCATGAGAACCATATTTACAACCTTTTTATTGGCTATTCTTTTTCATACGAATGGAATAGCGCAAATCAAAGCCAGATCGTTAACTATAGATGAAACCATTAGCATTGCTCTGGAAAAATCACTGGATGCCTTCCGAAATAAAAACATGTATCGATCAAGTTACTGGGAATACAGATATTACAAAGCTGACTTGCTTCCTTCGTTAACATTAGACGCAACACCTTTAAACTTTAATCGATATCGGTATAAAGACTATAATTTTCAAACCCAGGAGGAAGAATTTGCCCTTGTTGAATCTTTAGGCTCAGAAGTTGGAATTTCTTTACAGCAAAATATTGCACTTACCGGTGGTAGGTTATACCTTCGTTCAGATCTGGAACGAATAGAAAACCTTGGAGGCGACAATAATACACAATTCAGGACCACTCCAATTAGTATTGGATATTCCCAGGAATTAAACGGGTATAACGCAATGAAATGGAAAAGTAAAATTGAACCTCTAAAATTCGAAAAAGCAAAAAAACAACTTATTCAATCTAACGAAGTATTGGCGTGGAAAGCAGCCACACATTTCTTTAATCTGGCAGAAGCTCAGGTTGACCTTAAAATTGCGGAAAACCGACTTGCAAAAGACGATACTTTATATACAATCGGTAAAGGGCGGTTTCAGGTAGGAACAGTAACCCGAGACGCCCTGCTAAAACTCGAACTTAATTTTCTGAATGCCAAACAATCATTAAATAAAGCCAGGTCGATGGTTCAACGTTACCAATCAGAACTGAATTCGTTTTTAACATTTGGCAAGGATGTGAAAGTAAATTGCATCATCCCATCAGATATACCAGACCTTCAAATAAATGCCAATGAAGCAATTGACAGGGCTATTGAAAACAATCCTGAAATGATCAACCTAAAACAACGAATACTGGAAGCAAACCAAAGAGTAGCGATGACGAAAGCAGAAGCTGGTTTTAATACCAGTATTTTCGCCCTGTATGGATTAGACCAATCGTCACTCGATTTTAAAGACGCTTATAAAGAACCAGACAACAGTCAGCGATTTAGCGTTGGGCTTCAAATACCTTTGGTAGACTGGGGAAAACGAAAAGGGCAATATCAGATGGCAGAATATGCCCGGGAGGCAGAAAAAGCAAGTATTGAACAAGACCGGATTGATTTTGAGCAGGAAATTTACCAGGATGTAATTGATTTTAACCTTCAGGCTGAACAGGTAAAAAATGCCAACCTTGCCGATACTGTAGCTCAAACCGGGTATGAAGTTACGCTGCAACGTTTTTTAATTGGGAAAGTTGATGTAATTAACCTCAACCAGGCTCGCACAGACTTGGAGAGCTATAAGAAAGCATACATTAACTCGATCCGAAGTTATTGGGGATATTATTATGCTATACGGATCAATACATTATACGATTTCATCAACAATGAATCGTTATCTGCCGAATACGACAAATTATTACAAAAATAAGTGCCATGAATATCCTAAAAAATAAATATTTCATCGTCGCTATTGCAATCGTAATGATTGGATCTGTTGTAATCGCATATTCGCAATTAACTGCTACGCACAAAACAATAACCATAAAAAAAGGATCTTTAGAAACAAGCGTTAAGTGCTTGGGCGAAGTGCAAGGGGAAAAAGCAATCGAGATTAACCTACCAGAAGTATTATGCGACCGGGAATTAAGAATATGGGGATTAAAAATTGTTGACATGATTGCCGAAGGAAAGTCGGTAAAAGAAGGGGATTATGTTGCCCAACTCGACAACATGGAAATCATGAATCCAATGAGGGAAAAAATAAAAGAAAAAGAACAGGCTGATGCTTCCTTAAAAAACGCCCATATTGATAGCACTGTCACCTTAACTCAAAAAAGGGAAGATATTATAAATGCCCAACTTGACCTGGAATACAAACAAATTGATCTGGATCAATCTATATATGACTCTGGAACTGCCCAGAGGAAGGCTAAAATGAGTTATCAAAAAGCCCAAATTGAACTTGATCGCAAAAAAAGAGCCTACCTTTTAGAACAAAACAAACAAAAAATGAGGGTTCAAAGATTTGAAAAACAGGTTGAAAAACTGGATAAAAGAATCGCAAAATACCAGGCAGCTTTACGATCAACCAGAATTAAATCCCCGGGCAATGGTATCATCATTTTTGCTAAGGACTGGATGGGCAAAAAATTAACAAAAGACAGTGAAGTAAGTTTATGGAATCCAAAAATTGCCACGCTTCCTGATATGTCATCGGCTATTGTGGAAACCTATGTAAAAGAAATCGAAATATCAAAAGTAAGGAAAGGAGACAGTGTAAACATTGTTATTGATGCCCTACCCGACAAACATTTCACAGGTCATATTTACCATATTGCAACCATTGGTGAAGACCACAAAAACTTTGACATGAAAGTTTTTAGGGTGAAGGTGAGGTTCGATAATGCCGATAAAGATTTAAAACCCGGAATGTCATGCGAATGCCATATTCTGGTAGATAAGTTTGAAGATGTTGTATTGGCTCCAATCGAATCTGTTTACCGAGAAAAGGATACTACGTTTGTATTTGTCAAATCTGGCTCGAAAATATTCAAACAAACTATTACAACCGGAGCTGAAGATGATAATAATATTGTTGTTTTGAACGGTCTTAACGAAGGGGATAAGATTTTGCTTGAAAAGCCTGAAAAATACCAAAAAGTCAATTTGTAACTTTAGTGTGCAGCTGATGCATCAAACTTTAATACGTTTGCCTTCATTCCTTTTGCTTCGTTGGATATAAAAAGATTTGTTTTTTCATCGAAACATATCCCTTCGGGCTGCCTGAACAAAAGCGGATCCAATTGCTGAACATATAAGTAATTGCCTTTCCTGTCTATAACTACAAGCAACTTTCCAGTGGATGCAATTATATAAATATTACCGTTTTTTGGGTGCACAGTAATACCCGATGGTTGAAAAGATTCATCTCCTTTTGCAGGATTTAGTTCCGAAAAAAACTCACTGCCCAGCAATTGAAATTTGCGATACTTTTTAAATGTTTTTATATCGTCCAAAGGAATTATAAATGCAGGCTCCTTTATTAATTTCTTTTCCTCTAAATCGAATGAATAGATAGCCTTAAATTTCTTACCACCTTTTTTATCGATAAACGGATAACCTTTGCATGCTAACAAAAGCCTGTTTTCTGCAACATCGTAAGCTAGCCCTTCCACATCATTTTCCATTTCCAGGTCCGATTTATATTCTTTTACCGACGGATCTTTACTTTTATATTTTTTTATCCGAAGTAAAGTCCCGTTGCTTTTTACAACCCAAATATTGTCCCCAACCATTTCAATTCCCTCATAATCCCTGTCTTTACCAAACGGATATTTCTTTCGATCACCCGATGCAAAATCTAATTTGAAAACATCCCCTTTTTCATCGTCGATACAAAACAGCTTGTTCTTTTTATAAAAAGACAATCCCGATATCTCGTCCAATTCTTTTGACAACTCCAATTTAACCGGGCTTTTCAAATCATAAGGAAAAACATATCCTTCTTTTTGAAAAAGGATTGCCACTTTCCTATCCTGGCACGAAACACCTGAAAACGCGATAAATATTATGAATAGCAAACAATATATTTTCATCATCATAACCAATTTCTTTCAAAGGTTTTAATCTAATAAAACAGCAAAAAATAATTTCTTCAAACAAAAATACGAATCAATTATTTTCAAACTTTTATTTACATAAAAACAAAAAACTGCCTTATTCGACTATTTTTTTCTAATAAAAACTACCATAACTATAACTTTTTTGTTGAAAACACAAAAACACAACTTGTTAAAAACCGTTCTAAGTAAGAAATAAAAAGCCTTATTTTTTAAAGAAACACAAATAAACTACTGATGTACAGAACCTTTTCACTTATCAACAATTGTTAATAAAGCTGTTCATATCCCTGTTCATACATCGTTAATATAAAAAGAGGTAAAACTATTGACTTGAATGTATTCTATTCCTTAAATTTGATTTATCAGGTGAGCGATAAAAAGCCACTTAGAAAATATGGAGATGCAGAAAGTTACTTAGTTGAAACCGGAAACATTTCTTTCGAACCTTCGGGTTTGCATATTGGATAAGTTGAAGTTAGGGCTTGATAGTCTGGAAATCAAAGCTCTTTCAATTAATGAAGAAACCAGACGTTCATTCAAAAGTTGAGCTTAAGGGCAGAAGGCAGGAAAAAACTTCGGTTTTGGAAAGCCGCACTGCAAAGCAACGAAGGGTAAAACCAGAATTGCTTGCTTTGGAAAAGAACGAATCGCAAGAGGAGGGAAAAGAAAAAGCCTTATGAAAGCACTTCGTCCCGGAAGATAAGCGCGAATATCGAAAGGACAGCAGGAAGGTTAAGCGGTAACACGTGTAACCCGAATGTAAAGGCTGAAAAGCATTCGAAAGAGTGAAGAAACAGCCAGCTATAATAACCGTAGCCTGGCACATAGAAATCTTCGGAATTCTATTGTGAATGGGAACTAATCGTAACAGATTGGTTCCCATTTGTGTTTTATAAGCATTTCTTCTTCCTTTATTCTTTCTCTTTTGTGACTTACACAACTCATCATTCTCAAATCAATTATTCAATTTCAGAAAATCATCTGTTCGGCACATTTCGAAAGCATATTTGAATTACTTTTGTTTTTTTATTTCTTGAAAACATAACTATGAGCGAAGACAAGCAAATCATTTTTTCAATGTATAAGGTTAGTAAGGCATTTGAGCCCAACAAACCTGTAATAAAAGATATATCCCTTTCGTTTTTTCTGGGAGCAAAAATTGGTATTATCGGACTTAATGGTTCCGGAAAATCTACCCTTTTACGGATTATCGCGGGCATTGAAAAAAATTACCAGGGCGAAGTTGTTTTTTCGCCGGGATATACCGTCGGGCATTTGTCACAAGAGCCCGAAATGGATGAGAAAAAAACCGTAATGGAAATTGTTCAGGAAGGAGTACAGGAAACGGTTGATGTACTGAATTCTTATGAAGCAGTAAACAACAAGTTTATGGATCCTGAAGTTATGGAAGATGCGGACAAAATGGAAAAACTGATTAATGAACAGGCGCGGCTTCAGGAGGAAATCGATCGTTTAGATGCCTGGAACTTAAATTCCAAACTGGAAAGGGCAATGGATGCTTTGAGGTGCCCTCCGGGAGATCAATTGGTTGAAACTCTTTCGGGAGGGGAAAAACGACGTGTTGCATTATGCCGTTTGTTGCTCAAAGAGCCAAGTATCCTTCTTTTGGATGAGCCTACCAACCATTTAGATGCAGAATCGGTACAATGGCTTGAAATGCACCTACAACAATACAAAGGAACCGTAATTTGCATAACGCACGACCGATATTTCCTGGATAACGCTGCCGGCTGGATACTTGAATTGGACCGTGGGGAAGGTATTCCCTGGAAAGGCAATTATTCATCGTGGCTTGACCAAAAGTCAAAAAGGCTTGCTCAGGAGCATAAGCAAAATACCAAGAGGCAACGCACATTGGAGCGCGAATTAGAATGGGTTCGCATGTCGCCAAAAGCCAAACAAGCAAAATCAAAAGCCCGGTTATCGGCCTATGATAAATTGCTTAATGAGGACGTGAAACAAAAAGAGGAAAATTTAGAAATATTTATTCCTAACGGACCAAGGCTCGGAAACAATGTAATTAATGCGACAGAAGTGGCAAAATCATACGGAGACAAATTGCTTTTTGAAAACCTGGAATTCAAACTCCCTCCAAATGGGATAGTTGGAATTATTGGACCCAATGGAGCAGGAAAAACAACCTTATTCAAATTAATTATGGGGCTTGAAAAGGCGGACAAAGGTAGCTTCGAAGTTGGGGAAACAGTAAAAATTGCTTATGTAGATCAAGACCACAAGGATATTGACCCCGGGAAAACAGTGTATGAAGTTATATCTCAAAACAGTGAGCTAATTAGCATGGGAGGAAAGCAAATTAACGCACGCGCCTATGTTTCGCGCTTTAATTTTTCGGGTAGCGACCAAACAAAGAAATGTGGGGCATTATCAGGTGGTGAAAGAAACAGGCTACATTTGGCAATGGCTTTAAAGGAAGAGGGGAATGTTATCCTCCTTGATGAGCCAACCAATGATATTGATGTAAATACACTTCGTGCTCTGGAAGAAGGGCTGGAAAATTTTGCAGGCTGTGCAGTTGTTATTTCTCACGATCGTTGGTTCCTCGATAGGGTTGCAACGCATATCATCGCTTTTGAAGGTGATTCGCAAGTTGTTTATTTTGAAGGTTCATACACTGAATACGAAGAAAATAAGAAAAAACGTTTGGGCGACATCACCCCTAAAAGAATAAAATATAGAAAAATTACAGATTAAAAAGCTGATTAGCAGGATAGTAAAAGCTATTCTGCTAATTTTATTAGTTCTTTATTAAGTACAATTAATTTCTTCTTGTATAAGGCACCCAACGCTTTTTTATAATTTTTTTTGCTCATCCCAAAAGTTTCGTAAATGACCTCTGGTGCACTTTTATCGGTTATTGAAATGCTTCCGCCATGTTCTTTCAGGTATGTATATACTTTTTCGGTATTAATATCAAATCTTTCAATTCCAGGCTTTTCCAGTGTTAGGTCTAATTTTTCATCCTCCCTCACTTTTTTGATATAGCCTTTCGGTTTATCCCCAATTTTTAATCTTTGGAAAACCTCGTTCTTATAAAGAATCCCTGTACTAGCATCGTCAACAATAGCCTTGAAACCCAGTTCGCTTTTACCATAAATAATTAAATCAACTTCTTCGCCAACTTCGTATTCAACCGGAATATTGTTCAGGAATTTCTCCACTTTTGATGAGGCTACAATTCTTTGAGACTCCAAATCTAAATACACATAAACAGGGTAAGACTTCCCAACTTCCATTTTTTGGTTCTGTTCCCTGAAAGGTACCAATAAATCTTTTGGCAAGCCCCAATGAAGAAATGCCCCAAAACGTGTTACCGATGCAACTTCTAAAACAGCAAACTGCCCCACCATGGCAAGCGGGGTTTCGGTGGTTGCTATAATACGATCCTCCGAATCCAAATAAATAAAAACATCTATAAAAGAATCTATCTCAAAGTTTTCAGGCACATAACGTTTTGGTATAAGTATTTCGCCCATTTCACCGCCATCCAAGTACAATCCAAAATCAACTTCTTTGACAATTCTGAGGTTATTTATTTTTCCAATATCCAACATATTTGATACTTTTTAAAATGTAGAAAATCAATCAATCCCAGAGTTTCATCCTCCTACCCGCTTGACTTTGTATCCTTCATTTTTTAATAAATCCATTACTTTCGCACAAAAATCGCCCTGGATTAATATTTCACCATCTTTTGCTGTTCCACCTACCCCACATTTGCTTTTTAATAATTTCCCAAGAGCCTTTAAATCATCATTTGTACCAACGAATCCAGTAATAAGAGTCACCGATTTCCCTTTCCGCTTTTTTCGGTCAAGACTAACTTTCAGGTTTTGTAGCCCTGGAGGTAAAGTGCTTGTTTCATCGTCCTCATTGTATGAATAATCAAAATCAGGATTTGTTGAATAAACTGTTCCTAATCTATCTTTCCAGTCGTTTACCATTTGACTATTTTTTGTGCAAAGATAGGGTAATTTTATTCATACAATATTTTCTTTACAGGAAGGAGAAAAAAGAAATAGCATAAAAAAAAGGAGCCTCTGCTCCTTTTTAAATGTTAACCCCCAAACACATTGAGCAGAATGCTCAACAGTCCAAATGTAAATATTAAATCTAATTTGGCAAAATTATCGTGCTTATTTTTTAATACAAAATGGCATTTTTTTGTTCATTAAGAAGAAATAGGAACATAACTATCTAATTATATGCACATTAACAAACATAGATATGAAACTAATTGAATATGATATATATCATATTACAAAAGACCATTACGCAATTCTTAAGGAATCTTTAATTGAGGAAATACAATTTAAAAACAGGAAGGCTTCACGATAATGCTTCTAACATCTTTTTCTGTAACTCTTCGGGATCAACGGGTTTTGTAACATATTCATTACAACCATTTGCCAAACAATTTTCACGATCGTTTTTCATTGCGTTTGCAGTTACAGCGATTACCGGAATATGACTGGTATCGTCGTTACTTTTAAGAATCCTGACAACTTCTAAACCATCCATTAATGGAAGTGATATATCCAACAGGATAATATCAGGCTTGTCGAATTTTGCTTTGTTCAGCCCGTCAATCCCATCGCTTGAATTAACAATATCATAGTTATCTTTTAATATTGCATTCACTGCTACCCTACTATCATCGTTATCTTCAATAATCAGGACTTTTTTTCTTCCTGCTGGATTATCAGAGATATTCTTTTCACTATCAAAACTGCTATCTTTTGAAAATGAAGTTACAACAAATTCCTCTTGTTCTCTTTCGAAATTTCGTTGACGTATGGGTTCGTCTAAATCAATAAAAGGATCAGGACTAGGTTGTATATAAGAGCTGGCAGCTACTTGTTTTGGTTCTGGATTTATTTTTTCTTGTTCTTCATTAGCACTTTCATCCGATGTAAGACTTTTTATTTTTTGAAGCAATTCATTGGTTTTTATCCCATTGCTGGCAATATATTGAATGTATTTTGTTGAACCTTGTGGGAAACTATTCTCATTCAATTCAACCGATGTTAGTATAAGTGTTGGGATGTTATCCAATTCTTTAATTCGCTGCAAATTATAGAGGATGCGCATATCTTCTTTGAGAACTACTCCCAAGTTTAAAACTATGCCATCAGGAACAGAATCTTTAGTTTCCAAAATAGCACCACCAATTCCTTCAACCACCATTAAATCAATGTTCTCGTTCGATAAGGCCGCAATAATATTTTCAACGTTATCTCCAGGGTTTTTAATCAATAACAGTTTTTGCTTTACTTTCTCAATTATTTGCTCCTCTTGCTCTGCCTCCTGTACCTTCTGTGCCATTTCGCCCAAAATAGCATTAATTTCTCCGTGCAATTCATGCAACGAGGTTTGACTTTTAACCAATACTTTTGATACTTTTCCATCCAGTTTTTTCTGGTCTTCTTCGGTAAGGTTTTTTGCCGTTATTATAATAACAGGTAGATCTTTTGTTTTTTCCTGACTTCTGATTTGCTCTAACACCTGAAAGCCATCAACTTCCGGCATTAATAAATCTAAAATCAAAACATCAGGAACGTCCTCATCAATTTGTACCAGTGCATCTTTACCGCCACTTGCTGTGTTCACATTCCACTTCTCAGATTTCAGTTTATAAGACATCAACTGAAGATCAAGATCGTTATCATCTACCAATAATAAAGAGCTAAAAGTCCTGAAAATACTGTCAACTTTATTTAGAAGAACATCTTTGATAATTGGCTTTCTCAGATGCCCGATAGCTCCCAGTGCCAAACCTGTTTTTAGGTCTTCCGACACGGAAACAACAATAACAGGGATATTTTTGGTTTTAGGGTTTTTCTTTAATTCTTGCAGAACTTCCCAACCATCCATCTCGGGCATTACAATATCAAGGGTGATTACGGCAGGTTGAAATTTTTCAGCCAACATAAGAGCTTCAGCCCCCGATGTCGCTATTATCGTATCATAACCTTCATCAACCAGATAACCGTTAATAGTTGAAGCAATCGACTGGTCATCATCAACAATTAGTATTTCTTTATTACCATGTGGTTTATTACCTGGCTTGTAATAGGTAACCTGTTTTGGTTTACTATCGTGCTGTGCTTCAACAGGCAGTGTAATTATAAAGGTTGAGCCAATACCCATTTGACTTTTAGCGGTTATCGTACCGCCCAACAGTTCAATGGTTTTTTTTGCAATTGCAAGCCCTAACCCTGTGCCTTCGTATTTTCTGGAGGTAGTTCCATCAACTTGCCTGAATTCTTCAAAAATATGTGGTAAATCCTTCTCCGGAATTCCAATCCCTGTATCATAAACAGTGATCGACACTTGGTCTTCTTTGGTCAATTCAACCTTAATGTTTACTCCGCCTTCGTTTGTAAATTTGATGGAATTTCCAATAATATTTTGGAAAACCTGGGTTAATTTGTGCTCGTTTGACTCTACAATCGGTATCTCGCCATGTACTTTCAGATTTAAATCAAGTCCCTTTTTAACCGCTAATGGCTTTATATTATCTAAAATGGTATTTAATAAAGAAACCAATGATACCCTTCCGGTATTTAATTCGATTTTACCAGCTTCAATTTTCGACAGGTCAAGAATATCATTTATTAAACTGAGCAACTGTTTCCCATTTCGCTCCACAATTTTCAAATATTCTTGCTCTTCAGAAGTTAAGCGATCTTTCGACTTCATGATGAGAACACTTGATAATGCGAGGATCGAGTTAAGCGGAGTCCTCAATTCATGGCTCATATTCGAAACAAACTCACTTTTCAGCCTGTTCGCTTCTTCAACATGTTGCCGTTGTTTATTCAACTCCTTATTCTGTTCATTTAATTCTAAGGTATACTTTTGGAGCTCTTCCTTTTTATTGATCAGCTCCCGGGTTTGCACCTCCAGTTGCTTGTTAACAACCGATAAATTATCCGATAAATTATCGCTTTTCTCATTTGCAATAATTGTTGAATACAAATAATTTATGTTTAACCTCGAATGATCCAAAGTATCAAGTGTGTTTTCAGGGAAAGGATGAATATTTACGAGGGAAATAATACCAATAACTTTATCTTCATAAACTATTGGCAAACAAATTATTTCTTTTGGCGGAATTAAACCCGCAGTAGTGGCAAATTTATATTTAGAACTTGAGTCTACCCTTTTTATAAACGCAATCCTGTCGGCAGAAACAACATCCCCAAATTCGCCAAGTATGTTCAACAATGGATAAGATATTAGAATTTCCTCTTCGGCACCTACCGAAACAAATGGGTCAAATTGATCTAATTCATTATTATAAATATGGAAGAGCCCGATATTTGCTTTTGTGATCCAAATTAATTTCTGGAGAAGTTTCTCTCCAAATACTTTCGCTTCAGAAATACCCATAATGGTTTTCGAAATATCCATTACATTTTCCCAAACCTCAAAGTTGGAAGATATTTCCATTGCCATCCTGTTAAAGGATTTAGACAATTTACCAAATTCATTCATTGGGATTCCCGTAATCCTTGCCGAGAAATTACCATTCTCAATTGCTTCTGAAACCCTTGTAATTTTTCGCACCGGGTTAAGGATTGACCTGCTTACCAAAATGGCGATTACAACAATTACAATTAATAAGATTAGAAACGAAATAGCATACGGGAGATACAATTGTTTTACGTCAGGAAATAATTCCGATATATCCTGCTTAACCACAAATCCCCAATTAACAGATGATATTGGGGAATAAGCAGCCAACACCTTATTCCCTGAATAATCTTCTTGTTCGGTAATTCCACTTTCACCGGAAACAGCCTTAACCGATGCAGATGTTCCAAACCTGTAATTTAGCGCTGCATTTGGTATATTTTTTAGGTTGCTTAATGCTACCCCATCCGTATTCAAGATATAAGATTCACCACTCTTGCCCAAACCTTTCCGCTCTTCCAACAAAGGAAAAATTGTATTGTCTAGATTGGCAATAGTGACCAAAATTCCTGCAACGTGTTTTCCGGCATATAAATATTCATCTTCGAATATTGGCATTGCAAACGCCATATTTATTTCTTCTGAATTTTCATTCAAATGAATATCTTTTATAAAATACTTACCGGTTTTTATCGGCTCGCTGTATAATACATCTGTAGATAAGTCATTACCGAACCAATCAAAGTTCGCAGAAACTGCTACCTTTCCCGATATTGGATTGATAATAAATGCATCGGAATAGATTGGGTTTAATTCTAAAAAGTCTTTCAGAATATTTTTGACTTCTGCATATGCCAGCCGTGTTTCATTAATGTCAAATTCATCACGAAACAAGGGACCAAGGTTTTCAAACCTATTGTTTTCAGTTAGTGTTCTGGTATCAGACTCCGTTTGTAACAACCAGTTATTAATAAGCTCAACCTTCAAATCCCGAATTGAAAGCAGCTTATCGTAAGCATTGTTTTTAAGTGAGTTATTTTTCTGAAAATATAGAAAAGCAATACTTAAAGCCATGGGAACTATTCCAATAAACAGGAACCATAGGATTAAACTTCGTTTTATGCTCTTCTTTTGAAACATACGTCTTTCTGTATTAATATAATCGGCTCTAATTCGCCGCCAAAATGCTACTTTCTGCTTTCTTTGGTTGTGTTGTCCGCTGTTCTGAAATTCCAATAATTGCGTCAAAATTAGAATTTGAAATTACAAAACTTGTTGTTAATAAATCATCAATAAGGGGCATTTTAATAAATGCTATGCCACAAAGCGCAAAAATTAAGCCTTTCGGGCACTTTACCCTAATTGCTTATCTTATTATTCTTTCGATTTGAATCTCAAAAACCTTTCGTTAGAACATATTAATTTAATTAATCCTTTTTAGCATCGATGTTTTATTTATCGTACCAAAGAATTCCAAACAAAAACCAAAACACAAAGTCCACTCACACAAATTACTCATATAATGCACGTTACACAAACAAAAGAATCAAACAAAACGTTTCAAGAAAATGAAAATTGTAAATAACGTAACTGGAAAAACTTTTGCATTTACGATATCTCCAATAAAGTTTGATTGCGAAAATGTACTTTTTTATTTAACGAAATATTCTTTTTTGTTACTATTCTCAGCAACTTGATTATTCCATATTTTCTCCCATTATTGGTTGATTTGTCCCAAATTGAAAAGGCATTTATAGAAAACTACGAGACTATTCTTACCAACCATTATATGCTTTTTAGGTCATAATTCCTTTGACTTTAATAAAAACATTTTTTATTTTGAGTTAAATTCCTTAATTTGAAGGAAGTTATACATCGGACATTCAATTTTGAAAAGATATTTTAAGATACAATCATTGGTGTTATTCCTTTATTTTGTTTGCATCCACGGTATTGCCCAGGATAACAACTATGCTTCTACCAATATTAACATAAGCATCCCTGAAGTTGCCTTACTCGATCTTGAATACGATAATTCTTCCACCATCATATTAAGCCCTTATTCACCAACAGAAGCAGGCGCATCCTTAGATTTTACAAACGCTGAGAATTCTTCGGTTTGGATCAATTATTCTTCTATTGTTGGCAATAAAACCCACAGCAACAGAGAGGTTACTGCTTTTGTTGAAGGAAACCTTCCGAAAGGATTAAAACTAAAACTGAATGTATCTTCTGATGCAGGACAAGGTGCCGGGAAAATGGGAATTCCGTTAAACAATATCCTGTTATCGAACCAAGCCCAACCTATCCTTAAAAATATTGGCAGTTGTTACACGGGAGACGGACCACAAAATGGTCATTTGGTAAGCTATTCCATTGATCTTAAAGAAGATGATTCATACTCCCTTTTGGAATTTGATAACGAAACGATGGTGACTATTGTATACACCCTCACCGAAATAAATTAAATCTACTAAGGATTTCCCTTAACCAATATCAGAAATCCCCCTATTATTTTGGCCTACAAGTATTGGTATGTTTGTAAGGAAAGATAAAAAAGGAAATATTCTGATTCGACACATGAATAAATTTTACATTCATATTATCATTGTACTCATACTATTCGCCCAGGATGTTTTTGCCCAAAACAATGGAAAAGGACACCGTATCCGTATTAGTATCCCGGAGGTTGCAATGCTTGACTTAGAATCGAATGGAACAAAGGATATCGTCCTTTCACCAGTGGTGAGCAACGAAGCCGGGGCCCCTATTGATTTTGATAATATTAACGATAATTCAATTTGGGTAAATTATTCTTCCATTGTTGGTTCCGCTTCTGAGCAAACCAGAAATGTTGTGGTTTCTCTTTCTGATGAAGTTCCGCCGGGAGTCAACCTGAAAGTTTATGCTTCGGAATATTTCGGAAACGGACATGGAAAATTTGGATCGCCAACAGGTGAATTAATCCTTACCACAACACCAACAGAGTTAATTAGCAGTATTGGTAGTTGCTACACCGGCAATGGACCAAACAAAGGACATCAATTAACGTATTCTTTGGAGTTGATTAACGATGAAGACTATGGATTATTAGATTTTGATAAGTCAAACACCTTAACGGTTACGTATACCCTGACAGATATTAACTAAGCGCACAAACACTGACCTTTTACACATTCCCTTGTTTAAATCTTTTTAGGCTTTTTGCTTGATTATACTTCGTTATTATCTAAAATTACATTATCAAAAAAAGAGTCAAAAACGTAAAAAGTCTACCATGCAATTTAAATCATTTATTACACTTGTTGTTATTCTAAGTTCGGTCTTACTTTCAGGAAACGCTTCTGCAAAAATATTAATAATGAATGGTTTAACTCACGAACACCAAGGATCGCAAGGTGAAACTTTAAGAGGTACCATTGAAATTAAAAATACTGCCGAAACCGAACAATCTGTTCAGATTTATCAAAAAGATTATTGGTATTGGCACACTGGCGAAAGCAAACACGATGAACCAGGAACGCTTGCCCGCTCAAATGCAAAATGGTTAAGTATTAACCCTCTGTTTATTACGTTGCAGCCAGATGAGACAGCAAATATTGAGTATGAACTCTTAATTCCAGAAGTGGATACTCTGGCTGGATCTTATTGGAGTGTTATTATGGTTGAAGGAATAACCCCTCCTGATACAACCGCAAATCCTGGGGGGATGCGAATAAATACTGTTGTTAGGTATGCTGTGCAAATTATTTCAAATATTGGAGATTCTGGTACAAGAAACCTGGAATTTTTACAATTCAATTTGGATAATGCAGATGGAAATACCACTCTATCCGTTGCGGTTGGAAATACAGGTGAAAGGTTATTAAGGCCTGAACTGGGAATTGAAGTTTACAATATGGAAGGCGAATCAATGGGAATGATAAAAGCTGACAGAAGAAAATTATACCCAGGAACCTCAGCAAATATTGTTATTGATTTATCGACTTTGAAACCGGGAGATTATTCCGGAATTTTAATTGCTGATTGTGACGAAGACCACGTGTTTGGAACCAATCTGAATCTTGAAATCAAGAATGAATAAACATTGTTTAATACTACTATTTTTTTTATTACAATCATTCATTACTTTTTCGCAAAATGAAAATGAGCTTGAAATAAGCCTTGCCGGCGAAAAGAAAAGCCTTCAGCCGGGCAAAATACATACATTTGTTTATAAGATAAAAAACAATTCACCGGAAATATTTGAGGTTTTCCCTGAACTTCAAATCCCCACAGGGTGGAAACAAATTACAGGATTAAAATCTTTGTCGATAAAATCAAACGGACTGCAAATACAGATTGTGAGTGTAAACATACCCTCGCAATTTAAGGTTGGTGCACAAACAATCACTTTTGTCCTGAAAGAAAGTAAGGAAACTGACAAAGTCCTGTTATCATATCAATCTGAAGTATTTGTTGAGAAGATGACAAACTTTTCAATCAGCTTGGTGGAAGCCCCGCCAAATGCCATGGCTGGCGATGAAATAAAAGCATCGTTTATTTTAAGAAATGATGGAAATAGCGAGCAAAGTTTTTCCTTAATTCCATCCAACTGTACCATCGATGATCCGGAAAAAGTAACATTAGCACCCAATGCTTCAGCTATAATAAACACTTCTATAAAAACCAGCAAGGAGCTTCAAAGTGTTGAAATAGTTGGCTATTACCTAAAAGTTAAATCGGACGATGGGATTGAAAAACAGGCATATAACCGCATTCAAATTTTACCCAAATCGCAAGAAGCCGATGATTTGTTCCACAGGTTTCCGGTAAATATATCCACACGGATTTTAAGCAAATCGGGCAATGGAAATACAAGTACCGGATATCAAATTGAAATAAGTGGTAAAGGAAGCATTGATCCGGAAGGAAAACACGAAATTGAATTTCTTGCACGGGGACCAAATCAATTTAATGTTTCACATTTAGGATTATACGACCAGTATTTTATTTCTTATAAAAATGATCGGGCACAATTAGCACTTGGCGACAAATCATTTAGTTTGAGCCCTTTAACCGAACAAGCCAGGTACGGTACCGGAATTGAAGCCATTTACCAAATAGACAACAAAACTGCAGCCGGATTCTTTTACGTTAGCCCCAAATTTATAAATGAAATAAAAAGCGAATATGCATTTTTTGCAAAAAGGGATTTTTCGGAAGACAATAACCTCCAATTAAATTTATTGCGCAAAAACCTTCAGGGAGAAAACAGTGTCAATATCATAAGTTTATTGTCGAATGTTAAATTAATGGACAAAACCCATGTTGAGGTAGAATTGGCGCGGGGAAAAGAAGAAAATAAGAGCGATAATGCATTCCGGGTAAGTTTAAATTCTCAACTATCTAAGTTCTCTATTTCTTCTTTCTATTTTTATACCGGGAAAGATTTTCCGGGTTACTATACCAATTCAAGTTTTTATTCCGGGTTTGTGAATTACCAACTATTAAAATCTGTATCGCTCAGCGTTAATGCCCGAAGGGACTTTTCAAACGCCCAATTAGATACATTGTTTTCAACAGCACCTTATTCAAGATCGCTACAAGCCGGGTTAAACGTAAAAATTGGCCCCAGGTCTTTTTTTAAGGCAACAGTCCGAACCAATGAACGTGAAGACCGTCTGCCAACAAAAAAATTCCATTATGAAATACTTTCGTACAATGCCAATATTTCACACAGTGCCCGTAAATACAATGTAAGGCTTGGGGGTAGCTATGGCAAAACCACCAATTTTCTTCAGGAAGACAATTTGAGGGAAAAAAATACTTTTGGTGCCAATATGAATTTTGGATATCGTCCGAGGGATGAATACAGCATTCAGTTGCACGGTTCTTATTCAAACGTTAATTCTTTTATTTCGGAGAATCAAAATGATTTCATATTTGGCATTAATGCTACTGCTCAGCCAATTAAAAATTTAAGTACAAGTATTCACGTGCAAAACAGTTACTCCATTGAAGAATATTATCGTAACAGAAACTTATTACAATTTTCGCTTGGATATTTGTATAAAAAGAAACACAACATTTCCATAAGCAGCTATTATACAATATTCCAGCACCAGATCGATGATCCCGATTTAACAGTAACCTTAAATTATGCGTATAAATTTGGAATCCCATTAAAACAAATTGCTGAGGCAGGCAGCGTCTCCGGAAGAATAGTTAGTGAAGATCAAAAAAGTACAAAGGGGATTATCGTTTATTTAAATGGCATGACGGCAATTACCGATAAAGATGGCAGCTTTTCTTTCAAAAATATTAAACCCGGGAAATACAACGTAATGATTGACCGTTCATTGCTCATGATGGACGACATTGTTAGTGTTATTACGCCCATCACAATTGAGGTTTTCGGTAGCCAAGATACTAAACTTAACCTGGCGATTACAAAAGCAGCAAAGCTGTCCGGTAGGTTTGAAATAACAAAATCAAGTTCAGCAACCAAGCTTTTAGAATCAGAAGATATTTCATTGGGGCAGATAGTATTGGAATTAAATAAAGAAAACGAATCCTACCGGATTATTTCAAATCCCGATGGATCATTCATTTTTCCATACGTTCGACCCGGAAAATGGTTTTTGAAAGTATATAAAAGTGGGATTGACAAACAATATGTGCTTGAGAAAGAGCTTTTTGAATTTAATTTTGCTCCAGGGGATGTCGAAGAATTGGTGATAAAAATTAGAAAAAAGCAACGAAAAATAATATTTATGAATAATAGTGTTAACTTGTCTTCCGGAGGGAAAAAATAAAATCTGGATTTATGAGAACTAAAATTATTTATATCGTTTTAAGTTTTAGCATCTATTTTGTTTGCATCAGCAAACTTAATGCGCAAACCGAAGACGGCTATATTGATGTTCTTTTTTCATTGCCCGAGTTAGCCTTGGTGGATATTGAATCAAACAATACACATGTTCAATTATCCTTAAAGGAAACAAGGGTTGCAGGTAATGCTGTTGAGATAGACGAAGGTGAAGATAATAGCATCTGGATTAATTACACATCTTCGTTAAGCAGCACTCATCTCGGAAGGTCAATTTATGTGCAGGTTATCGATGGAATTGTGCCCCCAGGAATTGCCCTAACTGTTTCTGCATCACAATACAAAGGCAATGGGAAGGGGGAAATGGGTAGTCCAACCGGCACCGTCGAAGTTTCGAATTCGCCACAAACAATTATCTCAAATATAGGCCGTTGTTATTCGGGAAATGGGAAGAATAAGGGGCATCGATTAACGTATTCCATTGAAATATCGGATTATTCAAAACTGGAATATAATGAAGCTTCTGATTTGCAAATTGCATATACCATAAGTGACAATTAAGATTTATGAGACAACTAATATATTTATATATCGTTTTTTTCCTTATTTCTATTAATGGCTTTGCCCAGCCTTTAACGGTTACTACATCTGGAGGTCCATCATTCCCTTATTCAAGCTTTGAAATAAGTGAAGCCGGAACCGATTTTTCTAGAGACATTACCAGCAACACTTCTGGATATTTAAACATATCGTCAGGAAATTTCTGGGATAATTATTTCTCCTATTTTAGATGGAAAATAAACGTGCTAAGAAACGATGTACTGTGGAACCAGGAACTTTCCATTCAAATAAAAAAATCATCGAATGGGCAAAAAAGAAGTATCTGGGGAAATATTAACAGTGGTTCAAACTGGGTAACGGTAAATAATACACCAAGCCAATTTATTAAAGGCTCTGGCAGTTGGACCGGAATAACGGTTGACTTTAAGGTGAAAAATATTTCGGTTCTTGTTCCTGCAGACGATTACCAAACAACGTTGGTATTCACCATCTACGACGATTAATTTGTCTCAATTACTTCGTTAACTTTCTTAAGGATTTCTTTCTCTATCACACTTGCTTCATTACAAATGCCGATAGCTTCTTTTTTAATTTTCATTTTGAATTCTTCGTCCTTATAGCCGGCAAGATTGATTTTCACATTTAGGAAAGCACCTTCAACGGCTGTTCTTGCACATAGCGCTCCCACCCCTGCATCGGAAACAGAATTTGGATTCCCTATTTCTGCCATTGCTTTCATAACCTCCATTGAACCATATGCTAATTTCATAACTTTAAGTGGAACCAATACTGCATTTTTAGTAGCTTCATCAATTGCTTTAGTTCGTATCGCTTTTTCAGATTCCGATGATTTGGGCAAAGCAAAAGCGTCCATAATTTGGTTAAATGCATTGGTATCTTCATCCACGCATTTTAAGAGTTCGGTATAAAAGTATTTTGCTTTTTCAGCCCACTCCGAGAACTCCTCCCAACGATCATCCCAACCTCTTTTATGAGCCGACAGGTTTGCAACCATATTGCCCAAAGCAGCACCCATTGAACCAACGTAGGCAGAAATAGAACCACCGCCGGGGGCAGGACTTTCTGAAGCCGTTTCATCAGCAAATGCAGTTAAATTTTTATCGACAAGCTTTTCAGAATCATGCTCATCCATTAGGTATTCAATAATTTTCTTTTTGGGGTCAAAATCGGTTAATTCATCCAAACCCAATGATTTTACGGCAATTTTAATAATTTCCAAATCAGAAATACCCGTTGACCTTTCCTGTTTGCGAAGAAAATACTTACCTGCCTCTAACATGGCATTTAATGGAACAACACCAACCAGTTCAGAGCCGGTTACCCTAATTCCCCTTGCCCTGGCTTTCTCACAAACTTCGTCAAAAGCCTTATGAACAGGGGTAACTGTAATATCGGTCAGGTTCATTGATATCTGTGCAACACCATATTCTTCAATATACCAACCTATGGCCCGAACTTTTTTTAAGGTCCCCGGAATTCTGACCGGCTCACCATTTTTATCTAAAACAATTTTTCCCGTAACAGGATTTCCTTCACGCAATACCCTTCCAGCTTCCCGAACATCAAAGGCAATGGCATTTGCCCTTCTTGTAGAAGTTGTATTGAGATTAATATTATAAGCAACTAAAAAGTTCCTTGCCCCAATGGCAGTTGCACCTGTTTTCGCAACAGTATTGTTCCAGCTTGAAGAACCAAAATCAGGTTTCCACTTCTCAGATACTATTCTTTCGGGTAATGCTTCATATTCACCCGACCTGCACGTTGCAAGGCTTTTCCTTTCCTCCTTTTGGGCAGCAAATTCATAACAATAAACAGGTATTCCCAACTCTTCACCTACCCTTTTAGCCAATTTATGCGCATAAATAACTGTTTCTTCCATGCTAATATTTGCGACCGGAACCAATGGGCAAACATCGGTTGCACCAAAACGCGGATGCTCCCCTTTATGCTTCGACATGTCGATTAAAGCGGCTGCTTTTTTTATTGCTAAAAATGCAGCTTCAATAAGGGCATCAGGTTCACCCACAAATGTTACAACAGTTCGGTTGGTTGCTTTACCAGGATCTACATCCAATAATTTAATTCCGGAAACGCTCTCTATTTCATCTGTAATTTGCCTTATTATTTCCAGGTTGTTCCCCTCTGAAAAATTAGGCACACATTCAATTATTTTTTTCATCTCATTTTCATTTAAATTAAAGGGATTGGATTTCGCCATTTAAAATAACGGTATCAATTAAATTTGATCCGTACATGTAAGGCAAATACGAGTATGATGGGATTTTTTGGGTAATAAACAAATTTGCAATTTTTCCTTTTGTAATCGTCCCCAGTTTGTCATCTAAACCCATTGTATAAGCTGTATTAATCGTAGTTGCATTAATAACTTCTTCTGGCAACATTTTATATTTTATGCATCCCAAAGATGCAATTAAGTTCATATTCCCGGAAGGTGAAGAACCCGGATTAAAGTCGGAAGCCAAAGCAATTGGCAACCCTGCATCGATCATTTTTCGGGCGGGAGATAATTGCATTCCCAGAAAAAATGCTGCACCAGGTAAAATGGTTGGCATGGTTTGCGAATTTTTAAGAGCTTCAATTTCTGCATCTCCAATAAACTCAAGATGGTCAACAGATAATACATTATTTTTTACTCCAACCTGCACTCCACCTGAAAAGTCTAACTCGTTGGCATGGATTTTCCCAATCAATCCAAATTTAAGACCTGCTTTTAAAATACGATCGGTGTCCTCAGGGGTAAAAAATCCCCTGTCGCAAAACACATCAATATAATCAGCTAAACCTTCTTCTACAACTTGTGGAATCATTTCATTAATGACCAAATCCACATATTTCGAGGGGTTATTTTTATATTTCAAAGGAATGGAATGCGCCCCAAGAAACGTTGACTTAATCGTCAGTGGAGTTGTCTCTTTTAATCTCTTTATTACACGCAATATTTTTAGTTCATCCACGGTATTTAAACCATACCCGCTTTTAATCTCGACAGCTCCTGTTCCAAGTTTTATAATCTCAAAAACCCTTTCTAAAGCTTGCTCATAAAGTTCATCCTCTGAAGTTTCGTGCAAAAGCGTGGCTGAATTTAAAATTCCCCCACCCCGTTTGGCAATTTCCTCATAATCCAAACCTTTTATTTTATCGACAAACTCCCCTTCACGCGACCCTGCGTAGACGATATGTGTATGAGAATCGCAATAACTGGGAAAAACCAACCGCCCGGAACAATCAATTTCCAACAACATATCGTCCTCCAATTTAGAATGATCTAAATCACACATTTGTCCATATTCA
The DNA here is from genome assembly GCA_963678235.1 of Prolixibacteraceae bacterium. Taxonomy (GTDB): domain Bacteria; phylum Bacteroidota; class Bacteroidia; order Bacteroidales; family Prolixibacteraceae; genus JABMQB01. Next base: position 1,370,918 of record OY782766.1, read on the forward strand.
ACAATCCGATCTCCAGATAAAAATAAATAGGCATCCTTTATGGTTTCTAAGTCAGACATTTCTTTACCTTTTTTATTTTTCAAAGGCTTGTCTTCGACCTGAACCAGTTCCTTTATATTGATTAGAAGTTTATTCATTCTGTTTTGATTGTACCTGAAAATTAAGCATAAAACCTGGTTATCATAAATACATTGCTAAGAAATAAAACTAAATCAATTATTTCAATGTTAAAAATCAGCAATTATTTTTCGCTCTATGATTAATGTAGTAGACTTTTGCCTCCATTTATTTTACTATTTTAGAAGTTTAAGAAATATTTCCAAATGTTAAAAAGAGTACCACATACGTACGTTATAATTTTCAGTTTGATTGTATTTGCAGCAATCCTAACCCATGTTTTACCCGGAGGTGAATACGCAAGAAACGTGGTAAATGTGAATGGAATTGAACGGGAAGTAGTAGATAATCAATCCTTTCATTTTATAGAAAGCCAGCCACAATCGTGGCAAATATTCTCGGCTTTTTTCGATGGTTTCTTAAATACATCCAATATTATAGTCCTTATTTTAATGATTGGCGGTGCCTTTTGGATTATCAACGATAGCAGGGCGATTGACATTGGTATTTACTCCTTTTTAAACCAATCACACAAACTTGAAAAATACAAACTTTTAAAAAAAATTGGTGTTGACAATATCATCTTGCTGTCCACCATGCTAATTTTCAGCACTTTTGGTGCCGTATTTGGAATGAGTGAGGAAACAATTGCATTTACCATTATATTTGTCCCGTTGGCTATATCAATGGGTTACGATTCAATTGTAGGCGTTTCTTTGTGTTTTGTGGCTGCAGCTCTTGGATTTGCGGGGGCAATGCTAAACCCATTTACGGTTGGTATCGCACAAGGCCTCTCCGACATTCCTCTCTTTTCAGGTATTGAATACCGGCTTTTTAGCTGGATTGTGATTAATGCAGCCGGGTTCACTTATATCTTAATATATGCCAATAAGGTTAAAAAAAATCCACAATCATCGGTGGTTTATGAAAACGACAGCTATTGGAGAAAAAACGCAAGTACCGATTTACTTGAAACAAAAAAGATAAAACCGGGAAGGGCTTGGATCGTTTTTGCATTGACTACTCTGGCATTGGTTCTTTTTTGTATCGATCGCCTGTCGACCACCTTAAAAATAGGCAATAGTATTTTCACATTACCTGCACTGCCTGTTTTAACGGGACTCTTTATCCTTACAAGTTTTCTTTCATTACGAAAATCGGTTCATTATTTCATTATAAATATGCTACTTTTTACGGTTGGCTTTTTAATAATCGGGGTAATGGGTTATGGATGGTATATCCTTGAAATAGCCACAATATTTATGGCATTGGGCCTTATTTCCGGAGTTGCATTACGCAAATCAGCCAATGAAATTACAAAACTATTTCTCGATGGGGCAAAAGATATTCTTCCGGCAGCGATGGTTGTTGGACTGGCAGGTGGTATCATTGTTATTTTAAAAGACGGGCATATTTTGGACACTATTTTATATTATGTTTCGGAAGGGCTAAGTGATTTCGGAAAAGTCGGAACCATTATTGCGATGTATTTTATTCAAACTACATTAAATATTTTTATTCCATCTGGCTCAGGGCAGGCAGCGCTAACCATGCCAATTATGTCACAATTTGCTGATATTGCAGGAATATCGCGACAAGCGGTTGTTTGCGCCTTTCAATTTGGTGATGGCTTCACCAATATGATTACTCCAACCTCAGGAATATTAATTGGGGTACTTGGAATTGCAAAAATCCCTTACGATAAATGGTTTAAATGGGCAGCACCATTTATCTTAATGCTAATTATTATCGGATTGCTATTGCTTATCCCCACAGTAACCATAAAACTAAATGGTTTTTGAGCAAAAAAAAGCCCACCTTATTACAAGGCGGGCAAAGTCTTTATACTGATGTGTATAACTTATTCAGCAGAAATTGCCTCAACTGGGCAAACTTCAGCGCAAGAACCACAATCTGTACATAAGTCAGCATCAATTGTATAAATATCACCTTCAGCAATAGCTTCAACTGGACATTCATCAATACAAGTTCCGCATGCTATACACTCATCAGAAATTACATATGCCATAACGTAGTATTTTTAAGAATTTAACATATTCGTGAAAGCAAATGTACAAAGATTCAAATAAAATCAAAGTTCAATTTTAAATAATTTGCCGCCACATATCAACAACCCACATATCTTGCTGAATAACTGCATCTTACAAAACACTTAAACACTTAATATTGAATTAATCTAGCTCCAGCTAACCAAGAAGATACTTTACGATTGTTTCTTATAATATTTGCACCATTCTGTTAGCCCACACTTTTCGCATTTTGGCTTTCTTGCCAGGCACACATACCTTCCGTGTAGTATCAACCAATGGTGTGCTTTTGGTACTAAATCCAAAGGAATATATTTCATTAATTGGTTCTCGGTAGCCAATGGGTTTTTTGCGTTGGTGCTCAAACCAATCCTTGCAGCTACCCGGAAAACATGCGTATCAACCGCCATGGCTGGTTTGTTATATACAACCGAAGCAATAACATTTGCAGTTTTTCTCCCAACCCCTGGCAACTTTTGCAAATCATCGATATCGCCCGGGACTATTCCGTCAAACAGCTCTAATAGCTTTTTTGCCATACCTACCAAATGTTTTGCTTTATTATTCGGGTACGAACAACTTTTTATATATTCAAAAACTTCCATTGGATCCACTTCCGCCATCTTCTGGGGCGTTGGGAATCTTTTTAGTAAATCCGGCGTAATTACGTTCACGCGTTTATCGGTACACTGCGCAGATAAAATAACGGCAACAAGCAACTCAAACGGATTATCATATTCCAACTCGGTTTCTGCAATTGGCATTTCCTTTTGGAAGTAATTTATCACATGCCTAAATAATTCTTTCTTTTGCATAATTTTCGTTCTGTTGTTGTCTCAAAAGTAGGGGTAAATGGCAAGATAATTGTAATACCAGTGTAACATTTTATGAACTTAATTGACATATGATGTAATTGAGATTATTCCATTTCTCCCCTCTATAAAGAAATGGTTTTAAATTAAGACAATTAGACAGACTTAAAGGCCGGTGTTGACCGGTCTTTATTATTTTTTATCCCCATAACAAATACCTACTTTTGAGTTTTTAAATTTTGACATCAATGATTCCATATATACAAGCTGAAAATTTATCGAAACGATTTGGCGATCTTTTATTATTTGAAAATATCTCGTTTACCATATTTAAAGATCAAAAAGTTGCGCTAATTGCTAAAAACGGCACTGGAAAAACCACACTTTTGGAAATTCTTGCTTCGAAGGATACTGCTGAAGAAGGACTAATAACGCTAACAAACAATGTCAAAGTTGGCTATTTAGAACAAGTTCAGAGGTTTAATCCACAGCATACTGTATCGAATGAAATATTCCAATCGGACAATGAGAAACTTCAAGTAATTCGTGAGTTTGAAATTGCAGTAGCAAACAACCGGCAAGAAGACATTTCAAAATATTCTTCCAAAATCGATTTATTGGGGGCTTGGGATATTGAAGTAAGTATTAAACAGATTCTGAGCAAATTAAAAATTACCAATTTAGATGCTATTGTTGGCACTTTGAGTGGAGGTCAGCAAAAAAGGCTGGCACTTGCCAAAGTATTGATTAATGAGCCTGACCTTTTAATCATGGACGAACCTACTAACCATTTGGACCTGGATATGATAGAATGGTTGGAGATTTATTTAAAAAGGTCAAAATCAACACTATTGATGGTTACCCATGACCGTTATTTCCTTGACCGGGTTTGCAACGAAATCATTGAAATGGACAACAACCAAATTTACAGGTACACAGGAAATTATTCGTATTACCTTGAAAAAAGGGAAGAAAGGATCCAGTCGTTTCAAAGCTCTGTTGAAAAAGCCCGGAACCTGCTTAAAACCGAGCTTGAATGGATGCGAAGAATGCCAAAAGCAAGAGGAACTAAAGCAAAATCGAGAATCGATGCATTTTATGAACTAAAAGAAAAAGCAAGCCAAAGCCTGAAAGAAGATGCCATTAACCTTAGCATTGGTTCTTCAAGGTTGGGAAAAAAAATCATTGAAATTGGAGGGCTATATAAATCATTTGGAGACAAGCATTTGATAAAAGATTTTAGCTACATATTCTCACGAAACGAAAAAATTGGATTGATTGGCGATAACGGAACCGGCAAATCTACTTTCCTAAATTTAATAACAGGATCGCTGCAAGCAGACAAAGGGAATATTGAAATAGGTCAAACCATTAAGTTTGGTTATTACCGTCAGGAAGGAATACAATTTGACCCAAAGGAAAAGGTAATTGATGCAGTTACAAAAATTGCCGAATACATTGAATTTGACAATGGAAATAAATTGACATGTTCTCAATTGCTTAACCGCTTTTTATTCCCTCCCGAAACCCAGCATTCATTTATTGAAAAACTTAGCGGAGGCGAACAACGAAGGTTATACTTGTGCACGGTTCTGATGCAAAACCCAAATTTCCTGATTTTGGACGAACCAACCAACGACCTGGACATAATGACTTTAAACGTACTGGAAGAATACCTGGTTAATTTTACAGGATGTGTAATCATCGTTTCTCATGACAGGTTTTTTATGGACAAAATTGTTGACCACCTGTTTGTATTCGACGGGAAGGGAAAAATAAAAGACTTCCCGGGAAATTATTCGATCTACCGGGAGAAGTTGGAGCTGGAAAACCAAAAGCAAAAGGTTGAAAAAACCGCTAAACCTAAAATAAAAAAGACCGTAGATCAAACATCCTCAAAAAGAAGGCTTTCATTTAAAGAAAAACGGGAATTTGAAACTTTAGAAAAAGAAATTCCGGAACTCGAAGACCTTAGGAACAGCATTGAAGAAGAAATAAACTCGGGGAAGCTTCCACACGATGAATTGTACAAAAAGTCGGAGCAACTTGCCCAATTGAAATCGCAATTAGACGAAAAAGAATTAAGATGGTTGGAGTTAAGTGAAATTGAAGATTAATTATTTAACTGAGTTACGAAAAATGTTCAGGGCAAGTGGAATATCCCTTGTCAACGAGCTGGCAGATTTTGTGGCACCTGATATGGCCTGAATGTCTTTCCCGTACTCTAATTTTTCGCCCTTGAAACCAACAAACTGTTGAAGCCATTTTTTAGATGTCACTTCGGATCCATGTTCCGAGCGGTAAGCCATAATCTTTACTTGCTCAACTTCTCCCCCCTGGCTAACAATCATTGCATAATCAAAATATTCAAACCGACCTTTTGTCGATGTAAATAATACATACTTTCCGTTCACTTCTGATTTTTCTGTAGTGATTTTATAAATTGAAATATTCCTTTCGCCGTTTTCGCCCGGGATTCCCTCAACATTAGAAAGAACCCCGGATAAGAAAATCGATTTATCACCAACAATTTTTTGTGCTTTTTTTAGGGCAATATCCATCGGATAAAATTCTTGTGCAATTCCTTCCGAAAAAAGGTTAACGAGCATGAAGATCAATATGCACCTGGCTAGAACCATATTCCGACACCTAAATTCAGTTGTGAAATTGCTTTATCGCTTGCCGAATTATTGAACCACTGCATATCAGATTTTAAAACGGCACCCGATGCCAACCACCAACCAATGCCAACAGTGGTTTCATTCCTTTTGTAAGCCTTATTTTTTACTAAACCGCCTGTGGTTTTCGCATGTGTATTGTAATTTTCATACCGCACAAAGGGAACCAATTTACCAGTCTCTGTTTTGTTCGTCAATGCAAATAAATCGTAGCCTGCTTCCAAATACCAACCGTTTAAACTGCTGCCAAGGTCACTGCCTGTGAAGGCATTATATTCATCGGTATTTTTAACCGAAGAAAGAATCACTTGGCCTTTCAGCTCAAGACCTTTTTTATTAAACCGCCCATCCAAACCAATCACTGAAATACCAACAACTGATGAGTCTGCTTTTGCAATGCCTACATGATCATCCTTATCCAAGCCATTATATAATGAAGATTGTGAATTCCCGAAATATCCGCTTAAGCCAACCTTGAGCCCGGAAATGCCATAATAATCAACTTTTGCCGAGAAATTTGGAGATGAGCTAAACGATTCCGCTCCTTTTTGGCGACCTTTTCGAAAAGCATCAGATCCCCGAAATGTGCCTGAACCATTGTACCCGTTAAAACCATTCACAATGTAAAGTTGATATTTTAAGGATGCCGAACTTAAAGTGCCGGTAAATCCAGCCCCAATCTCTCGCCATGTTGTTGGTACAATATTTTTATCCACATTCGGGCGTTCAACGCCATTATACGTAGCTGGTTCATGATATTCATTAATAATCCCCATTGGTATTAAAACCAAACCTCCCCGAAAGTTAATCCAATCTGCTAATTGATAATTTAAAAATGCTTGTTCAACATAAACCTCTTTAACATGCTCAAATTCAATCTCTGTAATAAAATTTACTTTCTCGCTGAACCTATATCCAAATAAAAGCACAAGCCTGTGAACATCTAAATTGCCATTATAATAATTATCTGAACTTAATTTTTGGTTAAAATCAATTTGTCCATACCCTCCAATTTGAACCTTCTCTTTTGAATCAGAACTTATAAATTTTTCACTTGTGTTTTGTGAATAACTGACAGCAGAAAAAAAGATTATTGCCAAACAACTCAGTAAAACTCCCCTTATCTTATTTAAATTTATTCTAATTAACAATTATTCTGCAAACATAAATCTTCAAAACAAATTCCAAATCATCATTTCTTATGATTTTTTAGTAAGCCACAATTTAAAAACAATAGTATGTTGTATATTGTTAATTGGTTTATGAATTACACAACAATAAATGTGAATAGTTTTTCGGATATATCCCACAGCTTAAAAGAGAATTTCCCTTTCTTTGAACAGACCTTAATTGATCAAATTGAAAAAGAAGGCGTTTATAAGGTTATTGGTGAAGGTGAAGAACTAATACGTGAAGGGCAGTTTATTAGAAGTTTTCCTTTGGTGCTTTCAGGTTTGGTTAAAATAAGCAGACAAAACGAAGATGGAAACGAGCTACTACTTTACTATTTAAAAGAAAAAGAGGTTTGTTCAATGTCGCTGACGTGCTGTCTAAGCCAGACCAAAAGCATTGTACATGCAATTGCAGAGCAAGAATGCCATGTTATTCTTTTAAAGACCTCTTTGCTGGAAGAATGGATTAGTAGGTTCCCCACCTGGAAACAATTTGTTATGCGATCTATCCAATCGCGTTTTCAGGAATTAATTGAAGTTGTGGATAGTATTGCCTTCCTGAGGATGGACGAACGGCTAATAAAGCACCTAAAAGACAGATATCAATTAACCGGATTAAGCACTTACCAAGGAAGCCATCAGGATTTAGCTTTTCAACTGAATACGTCACGGGAAGTGGTTTCTCGATTGCTTAAAAAGCTTGAAAAAGACAATCAGGTGAAGCTTTCAAGAAATTTTATAGACTATTCCGGGCTTCTGTGACTTTAGTTACAGACCAGTTCATAAAGAATATATTCATTTGTATAAGCGAAATGAATTTACTCAAATTTATTTGCTAAGATTTTTGGGTTATAAAAATCGGTTAGTAGTTGAAGGTTGTTTATGTCAGGTTCTTGTGGGAGGATCTGACATTTTTTTTTGTACCAGTTCAATTTGATATACCGTGCTGGTTTCTTTGGTAATTTTAAACCTATTGTCAATTCTTTTTCCTATAATCCAAACAATTTTATCTCCACTATAAAGAATCGACGTATTTTCCTTTTCGGGGATTGACATTTTCGCATCGATAAAAAAATCGCTTACCTTTTTGAATCCGCTCATTCCTAGTGGCTGGAAATACTCTCCCTTTTGCCATTTCTTTACTATTAAAGGAAAATCAAGCTTATCATAGTCTAAACATGCAATTCGCTCAGACGCCGGAATTTTAAAACCTTCGACGGGGATTTTTCTAATTATAAGTTCCAGGGGCTCTATTATTTCTTCATCCTCTTTTTCGACATAAAAATTACCTGTTCCCTTCTTGCCCAGTTGTTCAAGAATGAGTTTTTTACGGTCTTTAACCAGCCTGTAATCCGATGAGTAAAACACTTTCCCCGATGTTTCTTCCTTTAAACTATCGAAAACTTCCCGGACCACGGTTGCATTAAAATGAAATCCGTACAATATTTCAAACAATAATACTTTCGAATGCTTTGACTTCAATAAATTTGAGATACTCACCTCAACCGAAGACTCTTTTTCAAAAACAACGTTTTTCTTTTCCGATTCGATAACATCCCGATAAACCTGTTCCACTTCTTTTAAATGACCAATACTTGCAAGAATATTAGCACGTGAGGAAGCTGACAATTCATCAAATTTGGGCAAAATTTCATGTCGGATAAAGTTCCTCTTAAACACCAACAAATGATTGGATGAATCTTCCCGAAAGTTGATTTCCTCTTCCGCGGCATACTTCTCAATTTCCTTACGGGATGCAAACAATAAGGGCCTGATTATTTTTCCCATCTTGGGTTTGATTCCGGTAAGACCTTTAATGCCTGTTTTTCTGACCAGGTTTATAAAAAAAGTTTCGATCACATCGTCCTGATGATGGGCAGTTGCAATGAAGTCGAAGTTATTTTCGCTTCTTATTCTTTCAAAAAAAGTATAACGTAGTTCACGGGCAGCCATCTCAATTGACACACCGTTTATTTTAGCATATTCCTCTGTATCAAAGCTTTCAAAATAATATTCAATCCCATGGCTTTGAATATAATCCATAACAAATTTCTCATCGTTATCGGATTCGTCGCCCCGCAAATTAAAATTACAGTGCACAACGCCAAACTTATACCCCGATTCATGGAACAAATGCAAAAGAACCATAGAGTCTATGCCACCACTCACCGCAAGAAGAATTTTTTGATCTTCCCCGAATAAATTATGAACGATAATATTTTTTGCAAAATCAACCAGCATTAGTTTTTCATATCTGGTGCCATTGAGCAAATATTTACAATTACCTCAACCGCTTTTTTCATTGAGTTTATAGGAACAAATTCGAATGTCCATGGAAATTATGCCCACCAGCAAAAATATTAGGGCACGGCAATCCCATGTATGAAAGCCTTGCACCATCCGTTCCTCCCCTGATTGCTTTAACCTTTGGAACCACACCCGCTTTCTCCATTGCCTTTTGAGCCAATTCAACAATTTCCATTACCGGTTCAATTTTTTCGCGCATATTATAATACTGGTCCTTCATATCCATTTGAATGACTTTGTTGCCAAATTCAAGATTGATCATTTTAACAATATCGCTTAATAGTTCTTTCTTCGACTTAAATTTCGTTGCATCATGATCCCTAATTAAGCATTGTATTTCTACTTTTTCAACCGAGCCATTAAACGAAAGTATATGGTAAAAACCTTCGTATTTTTCGGTATGTTCGGGCCTTTGGGAAGATGGAAGCATTGAAAGGAGTTTTTGCCCAACAATTATTGCATTGATCATTTTATTTTTTGCCGCACCCGGGTGTACGCTCCTGCCTTTAATTGTGATTTTGGCAAAAGCAGCGTTAAAATTTTCAAACTCTAATTCTCCAATTTCCCCACCATCAAGGGTATAAGCGAAATCGGCGCCAAATTTTTCGACATCAAACTTATCTGCACCTTTTCCAATTTCCTCATCAGGGGTAAAACATATTTTTATTTCACCATGCTGAATTTCCGGATGTTGAATAAAGTAATCTGCAGCAGTAATAATCTCCGCCACTCCGGCTTTATCATCCGCACCAAGCAAAGTTGTACCATCAGTTGTAATAATATCCTCTCCTACATAATTCAATATTTCAGGAAACTCTTTTGGATCGATGCAAACATTATTTTCTTTATTTAAAACCAATGGCTTCCCATCATAAGAAGCTACTATTTGTGGTTTAACATCTTTTCCACTAAAATCAGGGCTGGTATCCATATGGGCTATAAAACCAATAACCGGGCATTTCCTGCCTATATTTGAACTTATATTTCCGGTAACATATCCATTCTGATCAAGTTCAACATTTTCCACCCCAATCGACTTTAATTCAGCTACAATTTTCTCAGCAAAATCCAACTGACGGTCGGTACTCGGGAACGAATTACTTTCCGGATCTGACGTGGTATACTCTTTTACATATTTTATAAACCTATCAACAACTTTTTCCATAACTTAAACATCATCTGCATTAAAACTAAATCCCAATCTTTTTCCTGTTTTCATTTTTGAAAGGTGCATTTTTTGTATCATCTGATCAACAGTTGCAACTTTTACTTGTTCATAAGGGGGCACCAAAAGGTCAAACTGAACACAATATTGGATCGCAATTTCAATTATTTGCCTCAAAACCCCGGGCGATATGGTATCAACTTCAAAATCTTTTAACAGCTCATCCGATTGCCTTTTGCCTTCCACAAAAAAATGTTTTTCCTTATTAACAAAAATTCGTGCAACCAAGTACCCCAAATCGTTTCGTCGATCATACTTAAACGAATCGCTCAAAAAATTATAGATATTGATAACCCCACAATAACTTCGCAACACATCTTCTTCTATATACTTCATTTTCCAAATAGGATGCTGGTTATCAAATTCAAAAACATTGGTATGCATACTAAAAATCAGCACATCGCCACCAACCATAAATTCAGCTTCAAAATCTCCACGGTCTTTAAATTTCGGAAGGTTTTTATCTTCAACTTTACCTTTTAATAACTTACCATAATCGCGTTCAAGCTGTTTCAACACTTTTTTTAAAATCAAAAATGAAAGCTTGGTATTTTCATATACTTCATGTTTTACGGAAGACTTTAAAATAAAAGCTTCCACAACACTATTTCGGAATTCCTTTTCTTCGCTCATCAGAAATTATTTTGAGAATTAAAAGTACATAAAAAAGAAAAGCAGCCCAAAGAGCTGCTTTCCAAATTCATATTTTTTCTTTTAATAAGATAGTGCAAATAAAACCCGACGTTGCGACGGTTCACCTGAATAAATACACTTTCCCTTTTCCTCTTCATATTCCAGAGGCAAACAACGGATAGTAGCCTTGGTCTCTTCCTTGATTTTTTGCTCTGTTTCCGAAGTTCCGTCCCAATGTGCTGAAACAAATCCACCTTTGTTCAAAAGGACTTCTTTAAACTCATCGTAACTGTCAACTTTTGTTACCATTGAATCACGATACACCAAAGCCTTATTAAATATGTTTTCCTGTATTTCATCCAATAAATTTTCAATGTATTGATCAATATCCTCCAAAGGAACAACTTCTTTGGTGAGCGTATCGCGCCTGGCAACCTCGCAGGTTCCATTTTCTAAGTCACGCGGTCCAATGGCAATTCTAACCGGAACACCTTTTAATTCGTACTCTGCAAATTTCCATCCTGGTTTTCTGTTAACGCTATCATCGTATTTAAAAGAAATCCCACGTGCTTTAAGTTTTCCAGTCACTTCATTTACTTTTTCGGAAATACTGTTAAGCTGTTCTTCTTTTCGATAAATAGGAACAATAACCACTTGGTAAGGAGCTAATTTAGGTGGAAGGACTAAACCATTATCATCGGAATGTGCCATAATTAACGCCCCCATAAGCCTTGTTGAAACTCCCCAGGAAGTCGCCCAAACATATTCTTCTTTTCCTTCTTTGCTGGCAAACTTAACATCAAAGGCTTTTGCAAAATTCTGTCCAAGGAAATGCGACGTGCCTGATTGTAAAGCCTTACCATCTTGCATTAATGCCTCAATTGTATAGGTTTCCAATGCTCCCGCAAACCTTTCGTTGGCTGACTTAATTCCTTTAATTACCGGAACTGCCATGTATTTTTCAGCAAATTCACCGTAGAGGTTGATTATTTTTTCGGTTTCTTCAATAGCTTCGTTTTTTGTTGCATGTGCAGTATGGCCTTCCTGCCATAAAAATTCGGCAGTACGAAGAAATAATCTGGTTCTCATCTCCCATCGAACAACATTTGCCCACTGATTAATCAGTAATGGTAAATCCCTGTAGGATTGAATCCAATTTTTGTAGGTATTCCAAATAATCGTTTCCGAAGTAGGTCGAACAATAAGCTCTTCTTCAAGCTTTGCATCGTCGTCCACCACTACCCCATTACCATCGGGATCATTTTTTAATCTATAATGAGTAACCACAGCGCATTCTTTGGCAAAACCTTCGACATGGTCAGCTTCCTTGCTAAAAAAGGATTTTGGAATAAATAAGGGGAAATAAGCATTAACATGCCCGGTTTCTTTAAACATGCTATCGAGTTGTGCCTGCATTTTCTCCCATATTGCATAGCCATAGGGCTTTATAACCATACAACCCCTTACAGCTGAATTTTCGGCCAAATCGGCCTTAATTACCAAATCTTGGTACCACTGCGAATAATTTTCTTCTCTTGATGTTAATTCTTTTGCCATTTTACTAAATTTGGTATAGAATTTGCGTTCTAAGTATCGTAATTTCGGTACAAATAAAGTAAATATTATTGACATTAAATATACAGGGAGGACACGTAATGAAAACTAAATTATTATTATTCGCGGCAGTTGCATTCTTATTTAATGCATGTTCTACCGGTACTTATGTTGCCGGTTCATATCAGGATGATATATATTTCACCCCCGGAGATATTCCACCTCCAACCTATGTAGCTGAAAATAACAATCAAACTGCCGAAAAACCGGCTAAATCTTCTGAAGACCTTTATATAATGAGCCAAATGAGTCAAGCTGAAGATGGTTCTAATGTGATGAACAATCACATATTTGAGGCAAATAATGATTCTTATATTGATGCCCATACCTATAATTTAGAAGAGATGGAATTGATGGAAAGTGACACAACCATTCTTCAAGATAGTATGGATATCAAATACATAATCAATAACTATTACGACGATAACGATATGGATTACGCCTATCGCATAAGACGATTCCATCGTCCATATTTCTATGATCCATTTTACTGGGATTCATGGGCTTACTACGATCCATTTTATGGATACGGTTACCCATATTATGGAAGTTTCGGTTATGCCTATGGTTATGGATATTATAGTCCGTATTATAGCTACTGGGGAAGTCCATATTTCGGTTTCGGATTTGGTCTATATGGTTTTGGATACCCTCATTATTATGGGCATCACCATTATGGATATGGAGGATATTACGGACATAGCGGATATTATGGTGGTTATGCTTACAATAACCGTTCAAATGGTGCTGTAAATTATGGTAGAAGAACAAGCCTGAACAATTACTCGGATTATTCGAGCAGGTCGGTTGCATCCAATAAAAGTGCAACGCTTCAAGACACCAGAAGATCAAACAGTAGCACAAATGGACGATCTGTAAGAAATGGTCAATCAAGCGTTAGGCAAACTTCTACAGACAATAGAAGGACAACTACATCAAATGCTGTATTATTAGAAAGAAGACGGGGAACAGATTCGGGATCTAGTTACAGGAGCGCGGTAAATAATGGACAAACCAGAAATACTAATACTGTGGCAACACGTCCAACTACAAGCAGAAGGACGAGTTATTCCAATTCGTCTACAACCAGAACCTACAACCCAAGTTATAGCAGGCCACAAACATCAAACAGGTCAAGTTATAATAGATCAAATACGTCAACTTCTTCAAATGTATACACCAGGCCAAGAGTTGTGAACAGTAATTCTTCAGTTAATACAAAATCTAGTAATACTACAACAACACGTAGCTATTCAAACAGCTACAGGTCAAGTTCTACATATAACAGAAGCAAGTCCAACTCAACAAGTTCAGGAAGAAGTTATACTACCTCTTCCAGGCCAGGTAGCTCTTCAAGAAGTTACACTCCAAGCAGTAGTTCTTATTCCGGGTCAAGATCATCAGGAAGCTATTCTTCAGGAGGTAGATCAAGAAGCTCAGGTTCGGTTTCAAGAAGTTCTGGAGGAAGTAGCTCAAGGAGTTCAGGAGGAAGCAGTTCAAGAAGTTCTTCCAGTTCATCAAGAGGAAGAAGATAATTAAATCTTGAAGCATAGAAAACCTTTAAAATTTAAATTCTCGGGAAAACTATACCCTCTTTGAAGATTTGATATACATTGAAAACATTAAACAAAAATTTTATACCAAATGAAACATTTAATAACTATAATTCTACTGGTGATTGCAATGCCAACTATTGGATTCTCCCAGGGAATAATTGATGCGTACCGACTCTCTTCGCATCAAATAAATGGAACGGCCAGGGCAGCGGGTATGGGAAATGCTTTTGGTTCTCTTGGTGGTGATTTTACTTCCCTATCCATAAACCCGGCAGGTATTGCTGTGTATAGAAGCAATGAATTGGTTTTTACGCCCACTTTAAATATCAGCTCATCAGAGATGAATTTGGTCGGATCAAAATTCTCTGATGACAACACAAAATTTAAACTAAACAATATAGGTTTTGTGGGCACTTACTCTAGTAAAAACCAGGGTTCTGGTATTGTAAGTTTTAATTTCGGCATTGGTTACAACAATATTATGGATTACGACAATGATTTTTTCGTTGAGAACAATCAATCACCAATATCATTTTTAGATGGGATTGTAAATTGGGCAAGTTCTGAATCTTTGCCCTGGAATTACATTGAAAGCGATTATAGCTATGTTGAATTTAGGGATTGGCCAGCTAAATTGGCATACGAAACATATTTAATAGATGCATATATTGATGAAAACGATAACAAAGTTGAAGGTGAATATGTGAGTATTTTATATAACGATGAAAAAGTTGACCAGGTTAAAGTTTATGAGCAAAGCGGTGGAATTAATGAGTTTGTACTAAGTGGTGGCCTTAATATTAACCATCAGTTATACCTTGGGGCAAGTGTCGGGATACACGATGTGAATATAAACCAATTAACGGCTTATACGGAATATCTAGAAGACGACAATTCGTTTACCTATTACGATGATTTATACATTGAAGGTGAAGGGTATAATTTTAAATTAGGGGCAATTTTCAAACCAACAAACTCTTTAAGGCTTGGATTGGCTTACCATACCCCTACCTATTATATGCTTACAGAAGAAAATATCTTAGCAATGAATTCCAGACTGTACGAAGAATATTACGATGAAGCCCGTAATATTTATGACTATGATTTCAGGACACCTTCAAAAATTATCATGAGTGGTTCATTTGTTTTCGGAAAAAGAGCAATATTAAGTGTTGATGGCGAGTACCAGGACTATTCAAATATGAAATTTAAAAACGGAGGGGTAAACGAATCTGATGATTTCAGCGATGTGAATGCCAAAATTGAAGGCTCATACAAAAGCGTATTTAATGTTAAAGTTGGTGGCGAGTATAAATTAACTCCGCAGGTAAGTCTGAGGGCTGGTTACGAAACCTACGCCAATCCGTTTGATATTTCACAAACAGAGGAGTTTACAATGTTAAATGATGATAGCTCTATCCTCTCTTTCGGATTAGGTTATACAACTGGTAAATTCTTCACGGATATTGCCTACACTCAGGCAAACAGTTCCTATTTGATTTATAATATACAACCGAATATTGAAAAGGTAGAACTTGAAAATACCAAATCTAAAATATTATTAACTATTGGTTTTAAATTTTAAACCAGATTTACATATCATATTAAAAGGCATTATTCTTAAAATTAATGCCTTTTTTTATAAGATATTTGATATCTGCGCGTTTTATCAACAAAACAAAATATAAAGCATCGAAACATTGACTGGTATTTCATTTAATAATAAATTTGGTAAAACTGAAAACAAACCCTGATGACACTGTTTTCTAAAATAGATTACAACAATTCGCTAATAAATTTTGAGCGGGAGGAAAAGGCTGGAAGAAGAATCCGAATGGGCGAACTGGAAACTTCCATATGGCTTCAAAATAACCGTATTCAGTTAGAAATGATCAAGGAAATTTCTTCAGAAATGCCAGATCCAAGAATAGTGATAATTAAAGAAGGTGAGCACATGGGATTTTATATATATTCCCATAAAGTTAAGTCTTGTTACAGGTACTCACCTCAATTAGTAAACGTAAAATTAAATCCGGCCACCTAAGGGTGTTTTTTTCATGAATGATCCCATCGGAATGGCTATTTATGACCATCAGTTTAAAAAGCCAACAGAAAATATAATCATTAACAGTAACCTCACTGAAGGAGAAGAAATTGTTCCCTCCTATTTTTTTCGAACAAAAAAGGATATGCCTTTTCTTGAAAAACGCGCAATAGAGTTGTGCCGGGGCAAAATTTTAGATGTTGGAGCCGGGGCAGGACCTCATTCTATCATTTTACAGAAGCAAGGATTTGAGGTTACCGCACTTGAGCAATCACCACTTTCATATGAAGTTTTAAAAGCCCGAGGGATTTTGAATGTAGAAAACTGCAACATTAACGATTACCATGTACAGTCATTCGATACCATACTTTTACTTATGAACGGTATTGGCATTGCAGGTGATATGCAAGGGCTTCATGAATTGCTTGGTACTTTAAAAAAGTTGCTCAATCCTGAAGGACAAATACTTTTGGACTCTTCCGACATTAAGTATCTTTTTGAAGAAGAAGATGGTTCTATTTGGCTGGATATCAATTCCGAAAACTATTATGGGGAAATGGAATACCAGGCAAGCTATAAAAACGTGACAAGTGATCCATTTAAATGGTTATTTGTTGATTTTGATAATTTATCGGATATTGCTTCAAAATATGCATTTAAATGTGAAAAGCTGGCAGATGGCGATCATTTTGATTATCTTGCCAAGCTTACTCATAAAAATATTTAACTGAATAGATATGCAGAAATTCAGGAGCTTATCAGATCAGGAAATTGATGTACTAGTATCCCAAAATTGCAAATGTGAAGACTGGGAACAAATCAAAGTTGCAAATGAATTTGATCCAAAGTACGTCCATAATGTTACTTTTTCAGGAGAAATAACCCTTGGTTTTTTTAATCAACGTATTGAATTTATTGGTGGCCTTAAAAAACATACAGGAATTTACAATGCCATATTGCACAACTGTTCGGTGGGCAACAACTCCCTTATCAATAATATAAAAAACTATATCGCAAATTATAAAATAGGGGCAAATGTTGTTATTGAAAATACGGAGTTAATTGCCGTTGAGAAGAAAACAACCTTTGGGAACAACACCACTGTTGATGTGATGGATGAAACAGGTGGCAGGAAAATACCTATTTATGATAAACTATCGGCGCATACAGCATATATTCTGGCATTTTACAAACATAAGCCCGAATTAATAAGCAAAATAGAAGGGATGATACTCGCCTATAGTAAAACAAAGTATTCAAGTACTGGGTATATTGGCGACAATTCGAAAATCTTTAATTGCAAGCAAATACGGAATGTTTGGATTGGCGAAAGTTCAATAATTACCGGGGCAAGCAGGCTAAAAAACGGAACGATAAACAGCAATTCTTCCAGTCCGGTGGAAGTTGGCCCCGGGGTTGTAGCCGATAATTTTATTATTTCTTCCGGATCGGAAATATCGGATGGTGCAGTTATTACCAATTGTTTTGTTGGGCAGGGATGTATTTTAAGTAAACACTATTCGGCAATACATTCCCTTTTCTTTTCAAATTGCCAGGGATTTAATGGTGAGGCTTGTTCTGTTTTTGCCGGTCCTTTTACGGTTACACATCATAAATCAACTTTATTGATTGCCGGCATGTTTTCATTTTTGAATGCGGGAAGTGGATCGAACCAAAGTAACCACATGTATAAACTTGGTCCGATTCACCATGGAATTATTGAAAGGGGATCAAAGACAACCAGTGATTCCTACATTTTATGGCCTGCTAAAATTGGGGCATTCACACTTGTAATGGGAAGGCATTACAAAAATTCGGATACAACAAACCTGCCTTTTTCATATTTAATTGAAAATAAGGATGAAAGCTGGCTGGTTCCGGCAATTAACCTTCAAAGTGTAGGTACAATACGTGATGCAATGAAATGGCCCCGAAGGGATAACCGAAAAGACCCGGTATTATTGGACCATGTAAATTATAATTTGCTCAGCCCCTACTCCATTCAGCGAATGATTATCGGGCAGAAACTTCTATTAAACCTAAAAAAATACTCAGGAAATTCGACAGAAACCTATAATTGGGAAACCACCTTAATAAGTAAATCTTCGCTTGAACGTGGAATAAAATTATATGAACTGGCTATTACTAAATTCCTTGGCAATTCAGTTATATCGAAACTGCTTCAATGCAAAAACCTGAAAACCCTCCTTGATGTCAGGTTATGCCTTGAGCCAACGGACAGTGACGGGTCAGGTGATTGGATTGACCTGGCTGGTTTAATTGCTCCTAAAAACCTGATTATTAGAATGATCTCGGAAATCGAGGCAAATAAAATTTCTACTTTAGATCAAATTGAACAGTATTTTAAAAATTTGTATATAAACTATTATAATTATGAGTGGACTTGGGCTGCCAATATATTTGAAAATCGTGTTGGCAAACCAATAAAAGACATTAATATTGATGACCTTGTACAACTCATTAAGGACTGGATTAAGAGTGTTGTAACTTTGGATGAATACTTATATAACGATGCAAAAAAGGAATTTACCTTATCGGCAAAAACCGGCTTTGGAATTGATGGCGACGAAAAAACCAAAGAGCAAGACTTTGAAAGTGTGCGGGGCACATTCGAGAAAAATACCTTTGTAACCGAAATTTTAGACCACATCAAAAGGAAAACCAAACTGGGTAATCAAACCATTGAGATGCTTCAAAAAATTGAGGGATAAAAAGGGCGCCCTTGATATGGAACGCCCTATATAATTATCTATAAATTTTACTTATTCCCTTCAAGTTTTTCATCGGTTATTAAATACGAGTCATCGTTGGCAAATTCCCAAATGTTAAGAAACCCGATTTTAATTATATTGGTCATTTTCTCCCAGTTAATTTTATCAATTTCATCTGAAGGCTGATGATAATCGTGGTGCATTGCTGCCATAAAATAAAAAACAGGTATGCCTGCCTCAGCAAATGGAGCATGGTCACTCCCACCACTTGGAGTTTCCGAAGGACGGTATTTAAGATCAAGGTTAAGATTGTTGGCATCCATATTTTTCTCTGTTACATCCTGTATTTTTGAATTTGCTTTTGTATAGACCATCGAAGCCATATTTTTTAACGAATCTTCTTCTGTGTCCCTACCTATCATGTCATAGTTTAAGTTCAACACAACATTTCTTTTATGGGGAACATTTTTCACAAAGAATTTAGAGCCAAACAATCCCTTTTCTTCACCTGTCCATGCAGCAAAAACGATCGATTTTTTTGGTTTCTTGCCAGTTGCTTTAATTGCCCTTGCAATACTCATTACCCCAACCGTGCCTGATGCATTGTCGTCTGCGCCATTCCATATCCAACCATCGTATTTCCCTAAATGATCGTAATGCCCTCCAACAACAATTACATTGGTGGTATCTTCACCTTCAATATAACCCAATACATTTCTGGCTTTTACGATTTTAGAATTTACTGTCGTTTTAAACCCAACCCATTTCCCAGTTAAATCCTGCGATGCCGGCTTCATTTCTTTTGCAACTGCTTCTTCAAACTTTTCAAAATCAATCCCGGTATCTTTGATTATTTCATTTGCCACTCGTTCAGTAACCGTAAATATTGGAGTGTTCCCTTTTAGGTTTTCATCTGGCAATACCATTCTTTTATCGTAATAAGACGACAATCTTTTATCTGCTTCGTAATAACTTCCTTTTGCCTGATAGACCGAATTTTGCGACCATGACAATGTAGGATCAAAACCCGGATTAACCTGAATTATTGCAACTACACCTTCTTTTTCCAGGTCTTCAAGTTTGTTCCTTTCTAGACGATAAATTGCATAACGACCTTCAGGGGCAAATTTTTCATAGGCTTCTGATTCCGGATCATTATGCCCAGGAAATCCACTTAAAACAACTGCTATTTTCCCTTTCAAATCTATTTTCTTCAAATCATTGTAACCTTTATCGTCATTAGAATAACCATATCCTACAAAAACCAACGGGGCTTTTGCAGATAAACCTATAGAGCCAGTGCGCACCGAAAAATCTGTTTGATACCCAAAATCAACCGAACTTTCACTCCCAACATTATTGGACAATACAGAAAATGACTGCTCATCACCGGGTTCATATTCCACAAGGCTAAAGTTTTGGTAATATGTTTTTTCAACACTTGGTTTTTTGCCAGCTATCCGTTCCGCACGACTTGGCCATATTGTTGTTTCATCTCCAAAAGGTTCAATTCCGTACATTTTATATACCGAAGAAATATAGTCTGCAGCTAAATATGCACCTTTTGTGCCAACTGCCCTTCCTTCTGTCCAATCGGATGCCAAAAATTCGAGTTGCCCCTTAACTGATTCTTCGTTAATTGTTACCAGACCTTTTTCTATCTCGGTTTGCGCCTGCAAAACAGTGACAATTAGGAGCAATACCCCTAGTGATAATATTTTCCTCATATTAAATGGAATTATAATTTATTAAGTTTTCGTTTTTCCTTTTGCCAGAACTTGCCACATATAAAACTATACGATTAGTTTACATAAGTTCAATACAATTACAACTATTTTTCAAACAATTAATTTAAAAGTTGCCACCCAGTACTTTCGAATAAAATAACTTTTGCAGCTCTTTGGTTATTTTGCCCGGCTTTCCGCTATTTATAACCATGCTGTTAATCCGTACAACCGGAGTTATTTCACTTCCGGTACCGGTTATAAATAATTCATCTAAATATTCCAGCATATCCTCCGACATTGCTTCCTCCAAAACCTTAATACCTTCTTCCCGACATAAATCCAGAACAACTTTTCTAGTTATGCCAGGCAAAATATTATTGGATAATGGATAGGTATAAACTATACCATCCACAACACCAAACACACTTGAATGTGTGGCTTCAGTAACAAATCCATCTCGTATTAAAATAGTTTCCCCTGCTCCTTTTTTGTAAGCTTTATCAAACAACATGGTATTTGGCAGTAAGGAAACAGATTTAATATCGCACCTTTGCCAACGTATATCCTTCTCTTTTAAAACCTGGATTCCATGATTCACATTCTGCGTATTTGTAGGAAGCTGAAAAGTAAACATATAAATCGTCGGTTCCGATTCTGCGCTTAAAAAGTGGATCCTTCTGCCTGAGCCACGTGTAATCTGCAAATACACTCCAGCTTCATCGTTACTTAATTCATTTTCTTTTATTAAGCTCGACATTATTCCTTTTAAATCGTCAATATTTTTAAATGGAATATAAATTTGCGCAAGGCTGTTTTTTAAACGTTCAAGATGCTCCTCCATGCAAAAAGGGATTCCCTTGTAATACTTAATCACCTCATAAACCCCGTCAGCAAAAATAAATCCCCTGTCATCGGGTGAAATCCTGGCTTCATTCCTCGGAAGAAATTCACCATTTAGGTATACCAATTCTTTCATTTAGTCATGAATTAAAAACTAATTATTTAAAGATAAGTTGCCCACTTCCCTATTAAGCTTTTAAATAATATACGGGCTATCAAAAGATTATACAAAATACAAACAATTAATAAAAATTCCCGTTAAAAGATACGAATGAGAAAGGGTTTAATTTATCGAATTTTATTACGATAATTTTTTATAAAACTAAAAGTACTTTTTTATTTTAGAAGTTATTCACCAAGTAATAAAAGTTATGAGGAAAATCATCTTATTACTAGCCATCGGATTGGTTTTATTTTCAACTGTAGCAGCTCAAAATAAAGAAACCCTTAGCAGAAAAGAACGGAAAAAAGAGAAAAAAGAAGCAAAGGCAAAAGAAGTAGCAAGTTTAATCGACAACAAAAATTTTATATTTACGGCACAACAGGCAATACCAATGTCAGGACCATCGATAAATTTAACGTCAGATTATAACCTGATTTTAGCAGTGGATTCTGCAAAAGCTTTCCTTCCATATTATGGGGTTGCCTACCAGGCAGAATATATGGAAAAAGATGGCGGCATAAAATTTAATGAGCCGATGTCAAATTACAAGTTGGACTTAAAAAAAGGATTATACAACATCTCATTTACAGCTAATAGCCCAAAAGACCAATACAATTGTGTGTTGTCTATTTCAAAATCTGGTTATGCAACGGTACATATATCATGCAACAAAAGACAAGCTATACAATACTCCGGTAGTATTGAAAAGCCTGAAAATTAGATTTATAATTGAAAAGGGATAATCTTATGGATTTTTGTTTCCTCAGGAGTTACCATAACTTGCAATGGAATAATTTCAACACCTGCATTGTACACCTCTTTTAATGCCTGTGCATATTTCGGGTCGATTTGTTTTGCTGGTGCAAAATCCGTAACGTCTGTTCGTTGAATTATGTATACCATTACAGCCCTGAGTCCTTCTTCCTTTACGTTTTTTAAAGTCAACAAATGTTTTAATCCACGACTGGTAACGGCATCGGGGAACAATGCAAAATTTCCACTTTTATAGGTTACGTTTTTTACTTCAATGAAACATTTTTCATGGCTATTTTCAGCGTACACATCAAAACGGCTGTCACCGAACCGAACTTCCCTTTGAACAAAATCATACCCTTCCAGCCCAGGCAAATTTCCTGCCTTCACTTCTTCATAAACTAAAGTATTCGGATTATTGGTATTGATACCTACCCAGGATTCATTGATCTTAATCATTTCCCAGGTAAACCTGGTTTTCCTTTCTGGATCGTTAACCGGGGTTAAAAAAACTTCAGCCCCTTCCACAATGCATGATTTCATCGAACCGGAATTGGTACAATGCGCTACAACTATTTCGCCATCATCAAGTTTAATATCCGCCAAGAAGCGCTTATATCTTTGAATTAAAGTACCATGAACCAATTTTTCTTTAAACCTCATGCTTTAGCAGTTTTCTTTCCGATTTTTTTTCGAATATGTTTGATGTCCGATTGAATGCTCTTTAACGATTTGCTTATCATTTCATTGGAATTAATTCCTTCCGGTAACTCCTCACTAATAAAATGTACGAATCGCCAGATTTCTTTCACTTCCGAAATTGGAATTTCATATGCATCGTAGTCCGTATTTAGGGAAATCAATTTTAGCTTTCCATACCTTCTCAATTTGTTTTCAGCCAATTTAAAAACAATTCCATCGTCAAGGGTTAAAATTATATATGCTTCGCCATCTTTCACCGAGAGCCAGTCCTGAACAAATTCGCCAGTAACCCATGCTTTATCAGGAATTGGCAACATAGAATCTCCTTTTATCTGAAAGGTTCGGTACTTTTTATCTTTTGATAAAAAAGGCAGTTGGAATTTTGGCAATTCACTTATAAATTCAGGATCATAATATCCTTGTGTATAGCCGGCTTTTGCCTTTTCAGGCACAAGTTCAATATTTTCATTATTGCTTTCATCAACGGTAGTTGCCAATATCCGAATCTTTGATCCTTTCAAATAAACATCTTCCCCATTTTCAAGCATATAGATTTGTTGCTGGGTTAATTTGCTCAAATCAACCTTTAACATGGTATCAACTGAAATATTGTAGTATTTTGAGAACAAGAGCAATGCTGAAATTCCGGGCATTGCAACCTCATTTTCATAGCCACTTAGGGTCGATCTTTTCATTCCTAAGGCTACTGCAACTTCGTCTTGTGTTCGTTTTTTCCTTTTCCTGAGAAATTTAATGTTCGATGCAAAATTCATAATAACCCTTGATTATATTATTGGCACAAATTACGATTACCAATTAATCAAAAGTACGTCTTATTGCCCGCAATTCAAAATTAAAAATATAGCTATTTGATTTCGTTTACTTTTATTAGAGTTGTGTCCTGGCAAAAGGTACTACATTCTGGTCAACGAATTCTTTGTTGAGATATTTAAAATATCCGGTAATGGCAATCATTGCAGCATTATCCATTGTATATTCGAACTTAGGAATATACAAATTCCATTTTCTTTTCTTTGCCTCTGAATAAAGCGCATCCCTTAACCCTGAATTTGCAGATACACCGCCAGCAACCGTAACTTCCTTTATCTCGGTTTCTTTTACTGCCTTTTTTAGTTTTCCCAGCAAAATATCAATTATCGTATATTGAAGTGAGGCACATAAATCTTCTTTATTTTCCTCAATAAAATCAGGATTTTCTTTTATCCTATCGCGCAAAAAATAAAGGAAATTGGTCTTCAGCCCCGAGAAACTATAATCCAAATCTTTAATTTTTGGCCTGGAGAATTCAAATTTAAACGGATCTCCGAGTTTAGCCAATTTATCAACATGCGGACCACCGGGATATGGTAATCCCATAACTTTTGCGCATTTATCAAAAGCCTCACCTGCAGCATCATCAATGGTCTGGCCTATAACCTTCATATGTAGGTGGTCTTCCACCAATATTATTTGAGAATTGCCCCCGGAAACCAACAAACATAAAAACGGAAATTTTGGAGGATTATAATGAACCTCCTTTTCCTGGATAAATAAAGCAAGAACATGGCCTTGCAAATGATTAACTTCTATTAATGGAATATCTGACGCCAAAGCAAATCCCTTTGCAAACGATGTTCCTACCAATAACGACCCCAACAAACCTGGGCCCCTTGTAAATGCTATCGCACTTATTTCTGGCATTTCAATACCCGCCTTTTTAATAGCCTGATGAACTACCGGGATTATGTTTTGCTGATGTGCCCTTGAAGCCAGCTCTGGAACAACCCCTCCATACTCTTCGTGTACTTTTTGGCTGGCAACAATATTTGAAAGTATAATACCATCTTTTATAATTGCAGCCGATGTATCATCGCAAGATGACTCTATTCCTAAGATAACAATCCCCTTCTCTTTAACAGCCAACATATTAAATAATTCAAAAAAACGTTTTTATAAGAAATACACGTTAATAGTTGCATGCATTTTGTATACTTTTGCAAAAACACCACAAAGTTATCAAAAAAGGCTGGAAAATAACGATAATAATTTTTGCCGTAATTGGTTTAATTACGGCAAGTTCACTCATTGTATTAAATAGTGAAATTGCCCAAACTTTTATCATTCAAAAAATTGCCAACACATTCACCAAAAACACATCGGCAAAAATTAGCATTGGAAAAGTTCGAATTGCATTTTTCAATAAAGTAATCCTTGAGGATGTTGCCATCCTCGACACCAAAACCGATACCCTTTTATATGCAAAATCAATTAGTTCAAAAATTGACTCCTTCAATTACAAAGGAAAAAAGGCGGCACTTAAACAAATACAATTCAAACAGGCGAAATTTAATATCCAAAAGGATACCAGCAACACTTACAATTTTCAATTTTTAATTGAGGCTTTAAAAAAGCAACCTAAAAATAGCCAACAACCTTGGAATATTACTTGTAACAGCATCCAACTTTCCAGGTCGGAATTTGCGTATAGTGATGTATCCAAAACCACAGCCAGAGATTTGCAACTAACTGATTTTAATATAGAAGTTAGCGAGCTATCTTTTAAAAATCAAAGGATTTCATGTACTATTAAAGGCTTATCGTTCATTGATCCCGGGTCATTCCATCTGGAAAAACTATCGACAAATGCCCTTTACATGGATGGAAAAGTATCGTTATCCAATTTATCAGTGTTAACGGAGTACTCAAATATTGAAGAAGCTGAATTTGAGCTGAACTGGGAAAAAGACAGCATTCGAAACTTTCGCAACGAAAAGCTAAATCTCGATTTAAATGAATCAGAAATTAGCCTTGAAGACTTGGCTTCATTCGTACCTTCCTTAAAAGGCATGGATTTAAAAGCTTCATTATCAGGAAATTTTAGTGGAAGCTTTAACAATTTAAAAGGACACGATGTTATCTTAACAGTTGGCGACAGCACCTATTTAGATTGCAATTTTTCCTTAAACGACATGTCCTCTATTAAAGATATGTTTATCTTCCTGGATATTAAAAACACACAAATCGATTTTAACGATTTAGGCAAAATTAAATTACCCTCCAAAGCAAAAACGCAAAACCTTGTATTTCCAAAGCAATTGTTGGATGCAGGGCTTGTTACCTATGAAGGAAATTTTACCGGATTTATAAACGACTTTGTTTCTTATGGCAAACTTAAGAGTAAAATGGGGGATATTACCACAGATATTTCCATTGTGCCAAACGAAGAGGGACAGATTGTTTTAAATGGGGAACTAGCCACAAATAAATTTAAAGCCGGACTTCTATTCGCAAATAACAGGCTTGGGGAAATAACCTTCTCGGGCGATACCTATGGCATGTACGATAGTCAATCCGGAAATTTCAACGGTACATTTCAAGGACTAATCAATTCGATTGATATTAACAACTACATTTATAAAAACATCCGTTTGGATGGAGGTTTCTTCGACAAAAAATTCGACGGGTATTTGTCCATTGACGACCCCAACCTACGCCTTGACTTTCAGGGGATTCTAAATTTAAAACCCGCAATCCCACAATTTGATTTCGACCTCTTTTTATACAATGCCGACCTTAAAGCACTCCATATTGATACGTATAATGAAATATCGGACCTGGCTTTTCAAATGAAGGCAAATTTCACTGGAAATAGTATCGATAACCTTGTTGGGTCCATTAAAATTGAAAACGGAAATTACAGAAACGAAAATGGTGACCTGCCTTTAAGCGGGGTAACCCTCCAGAGTGTCAATTCAGATGAATTTGAAAAGCTGCAATTCTTTTCGGAATATGCCGATGTATCTATAGCCGGAAACTACGATTTTATTTCATTAAAAAACAGCATCTTAAAAATAGTACATTCTGAAATCCCTGCATACAAATACCACCCGGGTGAAAATGCCAAACCCAATAATTTTGAATATCAGTTTGACGGGAAAGACCTTGGAAAAATCGTTTCCTTATTTAAGCCCGAATTAACTATTATAAAACCATTTGCCATCGAAGGGAATATTAATTCGGCCGATGATAAATTCAACATTTCGGGAAATATACCGGGGATCAACTATAAAAATATGGTTTTGAGGGACATCTCCATTTTTGCCGATGCCGATGAATCTATAAATTCAAGTGTCAAACTGGGTGAGTTTCATACAGAGAGCGGGCTTAGCCTTTACAATGTGGCACTGATTACCGAAACCAATTCAAATAAAACCAGCGCAAACCTGACCTGGAACAATTACCATAAGTTAACCTATAGTGGAGGCATAAATACCGAAGTAACATTCCAAAAGAGCAACAATAGCATAGTGCCTAAAGCAATCATAAATGTGAGCCCCTCAAAAGTTTACATTGCCGATACTTTATGGCATATTGATGAAGCCATAATTACAATTGACTCAACCTCCATTGCTTTTGACAACCTTAGATTTCATCACCAAGACCAACTTTTTGAAGGCAACGGAAAAATTTCAGAAAACAAATCGGACAAATTGCTTCTTTATTTCAATAATATAGGTTTAAAACAGTTGGACAAATACCTTCAGGTGGAAACAGAAGTAGACGGAATATTAAACGGCTCAATTGGAGTTTCCGATGTTTACGGGCAAACTTTCCTCAGTTCAAATGCAACAATAAGCGATTTATTTTTCCGGGACCAATCGTTGGGTAAACTTTCATTTATAAATGAATGGAACAATGAACAAAATGTGGTAAACACCAATTTAACAATTGAAAATCATCAAAAAGAACAACTTTCAGCATTAGGTTATTACGATCCGGTTAATAATTATTTAAATTTCAATGCAAAATTTGACCATTTGTCTTTGGTTTTCCTTGAAAAATTAATCCGAAACAACTTTTCAAATTTCCATGGTGATGCAATTGGGGAAATGCATGTTTATGGAAATCCACAAAAAATAATGATGGATGGTATTGTAATGGCTGAAAATGCAGGCTTAACAATCGACAATACGCAGGTGAGCTATCACTTTTCCGATTCTGTCATATTTTCAAAAGATTCAATCATATTTGACCATATTCAGATTCATGATGTTGAAAATAACTGGGGACTACTTAACGGATACATTACACAGGATAATTTCAGGAATATGAAATACGATATCGATGTCTCCTCTCCAAAAATAATTGCATTGAATACTTCTCCAAAAGACAATGAAATATTTTATGGCCGTGTTTATGGTAACGGTGATCTATCGGTAACAGGAAATAGGTCAAAAGTACGGCTCGATGGAAGTGCAACAACACTCCCGGGAACAAACGTCAATATATCGTTGGAATACGGAGAGGACGCGGAGACATATGATTTTATCCAATTTGTAAAACATGAATCGTTTTTAGATGAAAAAGAGGAACTCTTTGTCTCCAATGAAGATAACTCTTTTGATATGAACCTAACCATAAATGCCACGCCCGATGCCAAAGTGCAAATTATTTACAACTCGCAATTGGGCGACATTATTAAAGCAGAAGGTGAAGGGGTAATGCGGTTTGCAATGGATAAAGAAGGTAATATCGAACTCTATGGGGATTATAAAATTGCCAAAGGAGATTATTTATTTACCTTACAGAATATTATCAATAAAAAATTTACGATTGGCGAAGGTAGTTCAATTGTGTGGACAGGCGATCCTTATAATGCAAACATCGACATCAACGCTGTTTATAAGTTAAAGGCATCATTATATGAATTGTTTGTGAATTCATATGAAAATATTGACTACACTCAAAGGATTCCGGTGGATAGTAAGATTATCCTTACGGATGAATTAATTAATCCCACCATAAAATTTGACATTGAATTTCCAACAGCAGAAGATCGGATTGTTGATGAACTGCAACAATTTTTCAATACCGAAGAAGAAATGAACAGACAGATTTTGTCTTTATTGGTTTTGGGGCAATTCTACACCCCTGAATACATGCGCGGAACATATGAAGCGTCTTCCACAAACGTAATAGGAACAACTGCCAGTGAGCTTTTCTCTAACCAGTTAAGCAAATGGTTATCGCAAATTAGCAATAATTGGGACATTGGCTTAAACTATCGTCCAAGTACGCAGCTTACCAACGATGAAGTTGAACTTGCATTAAGCACCCAGATATTTAACGACAGGGTAACAATTAATGGTAACGTGGGGAACAATGCCAACCCTACCGACAACAATAACAGCCAATTGGTAGGTGATTTTGATTTGAAAGTCAAACTTACCGATAATGGGAAACTACAACTTAAAGCATATAACCGATCAAACAATAATTTGATTTACGAAACCGCTCCATACACACAAGGGTTAGGATTTACTTATAAAGAAGAATTTAATACCATGGAGGAGTTATTAGACAAATTCATTAGCCTTTTCAAAAGCAAAAAAAGACAATAAAAGCCATTATTTTTCTTCAAAAATATGCTCTCCAACAGTTAATTCAGAATTAAATGTAGAAATTTGTTAATTCTTGAATTCGCATGGCTTTCTGACCATATTTTTTAAGCATAAAATTATATTTTAGCACACTTAAATTTTAACTTAAATCAAAATTATGTTTGCATTAATGGTGATTATATTTGTTCTGGGGTACACAGCTATCGCCCTTGAACATCCACTTAAAATTGACAAAGCTGCTTCTGCTTTAATAACAGGAACATTATTGTGGGCAATTTACGCCTTAAACCATCACGGGTTGTTAGAATTAGACTTAAGCCCGGCGTGGCATCATATTACCGGTGCTGCAAACGATGTCATTAACTATGTGAAACCCAATGTTGATGCAGGGCATTTTAACAAGTTGTGGGGAACAACAGTGGATGTTGCAAGCAATCAAAGTGAATTTGTTAAACATGACCTTGAGCATCACCTGGTTGAAATTGCGGAAATACTATTTTTCCTCTTAGGTGCTATGACCATTGTAGAAACAGTAGATCAACACCAAGGTTTTAAATTGATCACAGATAAAATTAAAACGACCAATAAAGTTAAGCTTCTTTGGATTTTAAGCACTTTAACCTTTTTCATGTCAGCTGCCCTTGACAACCTTACAACAACCATTGTTTTGGTTGCATTGTTAAGAAAACTAATTGACGATCAAAAAACAAGGTGGTTTTTTGCCAGTATGGTAGTATTAGCTGCAAATGCTGGTGGCGCATGGTCGCCTATTGGTGATGTAACAACCATTATGTTATGGATTGGCGGACAGGTTACTGCAATGAAAATAATCATCGGGGTTTTCCTTCCAAGTTTAATGACTATGGTTGT
Source organism: Prolixibacteraceae bacterium (assembly GCA_963678235.1). Lineage (GTDB taxonomy): Bacteria > Bacteroidota > Bacteroidia > Bacteroidales > Prolixibacteraceae > JABMQB01. The sequence goes on from OY782766.1 coordinate 1,401,312, forward strand.
TCCTCTCGTTATTGTTTCGTTCACTACGAAAGGTGAAATAACCCGTCCTCAATTAAACAAAGGGGAGACAAAAGAATTTACAACAGTGTTTGAAAGAAAACTAATGCTTATTTTGGGAGTTTCTGCATTACTATTTGTGCCTGTATTTAAAACCGTTACCCACCTGCCCCCATATATGGGAATGTTGTTTGGTTTAGGTATTATATGGTTAGTGACAGAGTTGATGCATAAAAACAAACCATTAGCAGACAAAAGAAAATTATCGGTAATTGGCGTCCTGCAGAAAGTAGATGTGCCTACAATTTTCTTCTTTTTAGGAATATTATCTGCTGTAGCTGCCCTACAGTCAATAGGGCACCTAAATGTCCTTGCAAAAGTGCTTGAGGCTAAATTTCATAATATTTACATTATTAACCTGATTATTGGTATACTCTCATCAGTTGTTGACAACGTCCCCTTGGTTGCCGGAGCGATGGGTATGTACCCAATAGTAGAGGCTGGGACAACCGGATTTCTTGCAGACTTTGTTGTTGATGGAAGGTTCTGGGAATTCCTTGCATATTGTGCAGGAACGGGAGGTAGTATATTAATTATTGGCTCTGCTGCTGGTGTTGCTGCGATGGGTCTTGAAAAAATAGACTTTATTTGGTACTTAAAAAAGATATCATTGCTTGCATTAATAGGGTATTTGGCTGGTGCAGCAACTTATTATGTAATGTTTGGCTTGTAATAGAAATTAAACACTGTTTTGTTCATAACTCAACAATCACTGGGGTTACGAACTTAAAACTGTAAGATAATATTAAGTAATTTTACGGGGTATAATAAATTGTATTATACCTCGTTTTTTATGTAGTCAACTCAGAAATTATTATAAAAATGAATCTATTAAATTTTATACTTTTTCAGGCTAGCCTGAACGGTGCAGATGCAGAAGCATTAGAAGGTGCTGAAGGAATTTCAACCAAATTTATCAGTCTTGCTATGAAAGGTGGTTGGATTATGATTCCAATTGTCCTCTTGTCATTCATTGCTGTCTATATCTTTTTTGACCGCTATTTTGCCATAAAAAAAGCTGGCAGAGTTGACATTTCACTGATGGATAAAGTGAAAGCATATATTATGGCTGGAAAGATTGATGCTGCCCTTGCGCTAACAAAAAGCAACAATACCCCAGCTGCCAGAATGATTGAAAAAGGGATAAGCCGAATTGGACGGCCTCAGGCAGATGTAAATTCAGCGATTGAAAATGTTGGGAACCTGGAAATATCGAAACTTGAAAAAGGGCTTCCTGTACTGGCTTCCGTTGCAGGTGGTGCCCCAATGATCGGCTTCCTTGGAACAGTAATGGGAATGATCCAGGCATTTTACGACATGTCGGCTGCTGGAAACAACATTGATGTTACCTTATTATCTACAGGAATATACCAGGCAATGGTAACTACGGTTGCCGGGCTGATTGTAGGTATCGTTGGTTATTTTGCTTATAATATTTTGGTTAGCAATGTTGAAAAAGTTGTTTTTACAATGGAAGCAACCACTTCCGAATTTATGGATTTATTAAATGAACCTGCTTAAATTAAAACAGCATGGCATTAAAAAGACGAAATAAAGTAAATGCAGCATTTAGCATGTCGTCAATGACCGACATTGTATTTTTGCTGTTGATTTTCTTTATGGTAACGTCAACATTAATTGCACCCAATGCATTAAAATTGATGCTGCCACAAAGCAATAACCAAACGGCTGCAAAGGCACAGACTACTGTATCTATAACAAAAAACCTACAGTATTATGTAAACGATGCCGGTAACGTAAAAAGAGTTTCTTTTAACGAAATAGAACCTACTCTGGTGAAGCAATTCGGGGATAAAAAAGACGTATTTATAAGCCTACATGCAGAAAGGTCTGTCCCAATTGAGGAGGTTGTAAAAATTATGAATATTGCCCGCAAACATGAATTTAAAATGATTTTAGCGACTCAGGCAAACTAATTAATGACTTTCTATAAAAAACATAAAAGAGGAATCTGGGGATCAGGCATTTTTCACCTGATCATACTCATATTATTAATCTGGCTGGGCTTTTTTACGCCACTTCCATTACCAGGCGAAGAAGGGATTTTAGTAAACTTTGGAAATTCTTCAACCGGAAAAGGCCTTCGTGAACCCAGCCCTAAAAAGAAAACGACACCCCCCCCGCCTGTAACAAGGGAAGAAAAAAAGGTTGTTGAAGAAGTTAAAACTACTCCACCTCCACCAAAAACCAACATTCCAAAAGCTGAACCTGAACCAGCCAAAGAAGAGGCACTGACACAAACCTACGAGGAAACAGCAGCAATTGAAGCCGCGAAGAAGAAAAAGGCTGAAGAAGACCGGAAAAAAAGGGAGCAACTGGAGGAAGAAAGAAAAAGAAAAGAAGCAGAAGAGATTGAGCGCAAAAAACAAGAAAAAATTGAAAGACAGAGACTTGCCGAAATAGAAAAAAAACGTCAGGAAGAGCTTGAACGGCAACGAATTGCCGAAGCCGAACGCAAGCGCAAAGAAGCCGAAGAACAAAAAATAAACGAAATTAACTCACGCACTAAAAATGCCTTTGATAATAGTGGTTCCGGTAGTGGTGGTGTTGGAAAAGACAATGGGGAAAGCCAGGGGGTAACTTATAAAGGTGGAAACCAAGGGGTACCAACCGGTTCTTCAAATTCAAATACCTATGGCCCCGGCGGAAGTGGCTCCGGCAACAAAGGGTCTGGACCTTCTTATGATTTGGAAGGGCGTTCAGCCACATCCTTGCCAAAACCCCAATATCCAGGTAATGAAGAAGGCGTTGTAGTTGTTCAGGTTACCGTTGACAGGAATGGAAATGTGACCAAAGCAGTAGCAGGAGTAAGAGGCTCTAATACAATGAACAACAGTCTGCTTGTAGCTGCACAGAAAGCTGCATTAAAGGCCAAATTTAATCTGGACAATGGTGCCCCTGCTTATCAAACAGGAACAATTACCTATCGATTTGTATTGGATTAGCGATTTTTAAATATCTATTCACCAAATAATTACGTGCAATTCTACTGTGTGCGTTAACGATAAATTAATTATCAATTATTTTGATAATCAGTACATTTTCATGATGGATTCGATGGTTTTATGCTGACAGAAATGTTATTTTTGAGACCAAATCTAGGGCTATATTGCATGCCCTTCATGTTTAATCCTAATTCATAATTAAAAAGAAATTAGATGAAAATAGCAGTTATTGGTACAGGATACGTAGGATTGGTATCGGGAACATGTATAGCCGAAACAGGTGTGGATGTGGTTTGTGTGGATGTGGACAAACGGAAAATTGAAATGTTGAATAATGGGCAAATCCCGATTTACGAACCTGGGTTAAGCGATATATACAAGAGAAATGTACAAAAAGGCAGGCTTTCCTTTACGTCAAATTTAAATGACAGCCTTAAAGATGCTGACGTTGTTTTTATTGCCGTTGGAACCCCACCCGATGAAGATGGAAGTGCCGACCTACAGTATGTTTTGGGTGTAGCTGCCGAAATTGGCAAGCATATCGACCATTATATGGTTGTTGTCACAAAAAGTACTGTACCTGTTGGAACCTCAATTAAAGTAAAAAAGGCATTACAGCAAGAATTAGACAATCGCGGAGCTGAAATCCCTTTTGATGTGGCATCCAATCCTGAATTTTTAAAAGAAGGAAGTGCTGTAGATGATTTCCTTAAACCCGACCGAATTGTGGTAGGAACTGAATCGGAAAGGGCGCAAAACGTATTAAAGAGGCTTTATAAACCTTTTCTTTTGAATGGTCACCCGATTCTTTTCATGGACATAGCCTCATCAGAAATGACCAAATATGCCGCAAATTCAATGCTGGCAACCAAAATTAGTTTTATGAACGATATCGCTAACCTTTGCGAATTGGTGGGTGCCGATGTTGGTTCTGTTAGAAAAGGCATTGGTTCAGACGTTCGCATTGGCAATAAATTTATTTATCCGGGAACCGGATATGGTGGGTCTTGTTTCCCAAAAGACGTGCAAGCATTAATCCGTACTGCCGATGAAATGGGGCATCCCCTGGAAATATTAAAAGCTGTTGAAAATGTCAATTATCGACAGAAAACCGTTTTGATCTCTAAAATCAACAAACACTTCAAAGGTGAATTAAAAGGAAAAAGATTTGCCCTCTGGGGTTTGGCTTTTAAACCAAAAACCGATGATATGCGCGAAGCTCCATCCCTTGTGATTATTGATGCATTATTAAAAGCAGGTGCATCAGTTGTTGCATACGACCCGGTTGCAATGGAAGAAGGGAAAAGGATTCTTGGCGATAAAATTCAATATGCAAAAGATGAATACGAAGCATGTATTGAAGCAGATGGTTTAATCGTTGTTACCGAATGGCCTGAATTCAGGATTCCAAATTTTAAAGTGCTTGAAAAACTCCTCTCTGAAAAAGTAATTTTTGATGGCAGAAATATCTATGACATGCAGGAATTGGAGGAAAATGGTTATAGCTATTATAGCATCGGACGTAAGGACATTATAGCGTAAAGTTTGATTAAAAGACATGAAAAAGAGGCTGTCCTAAAAAGTAAATTGACAGCCTCTTTTTATTATCGGCAAATGATTATGCCGGTTATAACCGTTCAAATAAGCAATTGTATTTTTTCTATTATTTATCAACACCAGAGTTTCCCTGTAATTACAGAATATAGATCTCATCTACCCACCATCTGTGTTTTCCGAAAACACAAAGCCTTTTAACCAGCTTCTGAGCAAATGAATTTCCGTAACCTTCGGCATCTGCTCGGGATGCAAAAACATACCGGCCGGCATAGTTTCCGTTATCGGGGTCAATCAGCCAGAGTTTGGAAATAAATCCCGGCATTCCGATAAAAAACGGGATGGTTGGCGAAAAATAATTGGGCACCCAATTTTTAAAGCTGAATTCCACATAGAAATAAACTCCACCTTCAACACACAATCCTTCAATATCCGATTGTTTAAAAACTTCGTATTTTCTGCCATCCGATTCTAATTGGATGGTTTCGCCAATGCGGTTATTTGAGTTTTTGTAACTTCCGTTAATTATTCTGGACAATCCTGTGAAAAGGACAGAAAAAAATGTTCGTTTCATGGTTTTCATCTTAAGCATTGACAATTACACCTGCTTTTTTCAGGATTGATTTTGACCGGAATTTTACCATATTCTTTGATAAAAAACTTTTAAAAATAGGCACATTTTTACCGGTGTAAAAAGGAAGGTCGAGCCAGCCCATTTCCTGCCAGTAAGCAAAATCGCGCGGAAGCATATTTTTGTGGAGTGTAACTTTTAATTTCAGTAAATTGAAGAATACAAATTTCTGCAAAGAATAATCTACCAACTTCTCCATAACCGATCGATGAAACTTCTGAGCAGCCTTTTCAATGTTTGAAACTGCATTTACCTGATACGCCGGATTTTCTTTATACGATGGGTAAACAACCTCAATCGAATCAGCTATTTTAAAGCCCCAGGTATTCACCGGAAACTTCATATATTCCAATGTTTCTTTACCACCGCTTAGTTCGGTTGTAACTAAAAGCATTGCTGATTTCCCAATAAAATGAGGCTGGTGGCAATAAAAGGCAAACCGGTCAAAAAAGTTTTTCATCATGGCAGAAACGGTATGAACATACACTGGCGATGTAAAAACCACTCCATCGGCATTTAAAAGCTTATCACGAATTTCGAGGGCATCATCCTTGCACGGACAAAACTCTTCGCCCCTTTTCATACAAACCAGGCAACCTCTGCAATACTGAAGGTCAACTTTTTTAAGCGAAACATATTCAAACTCGTAGGCTCCCTGTGCATTCATTTTTTCTTCAAAAACCCGGGTAATTTTGTAGGTATTCCCCTTTGTACGAGGACTTCCCGATATGATTACTATTTTTTTCATTTTTAATATCGATTAGTAGTTAAATTAATTTCTTATTTAATGCTTTTAATACCAGTTAAACCCGATTAGTAAATCGAAAGCGGTACTTTGCCTGTTTACACCTTCCACATCGTAATTCCCATAAAGTACCCTTCCCTGAACATCCATGGCAAACCTTCCTTTTTTCCAAAATTCATAGCCTGCGCCAATGCTTACTGCAGTCCCGAAATAAAACTTCGGGTCATCATTACTAAAATCGTAAAAAGGCGGCATGTCCATGGCCAGGCCAAGGCCGGCAGAACTCCAAAACCGGTTTGTAAACCAATGCTGACAAGTTATTAGGGAAGCTTCAAAGGCACGTGTTTCATCGTTTTGTTTATGCCCCCCACTTGGGACATGTAAACAAATGGCCGTTGTAGGACTTATCATAAAACCCACCTTCAAATTCAAAACAGATATTCTTCCATATGATTCCGAATCAAGTCCTTTGTCTTTTGATAAAAGTGCGCCTCCACCGGCTGCAACCCCAAAAATAAATCCTTCGCGCTCTGTTTGATTTTTTTGTGTTTTCCCGTTGCTATTTTGGGCAAACCCCAACTGGCATACCATCAAAACTGCAACCATTATTAATATAATTTTTTTCATCGCTTTAGTTTAAAATATTTATAATTGATTAAGCCTCAACAGGAATATTCATTTCGGCGATCTGCGTACCATCGTAACCATGGTCTTTAAAAGAAGGGATAAACCTTTCATCGTAATAGATAAACATGGGTACGCCCATTTCAAGGATATAGCCTTTTTCAGGCAGCCAGTTTTCAGTGAGGTGTTTGAAAGCTTTCAACCCATCGGGATTTCCTCTTTTTATAAAAGGTGCTGCGGCAAAACTGCTTGCCGGGATGGTAATCGTTTCCATTCCTTCCGGAATAGTTTCGTAGCTACTCACTTCAACGCCCATGTAATAATCAAAATTGGGTGATCCTTTTTTCATCACAAAAACACATATCTGGTTCTCATTGATACGGTTGGGTACATTTTCCAGGGTGTCTTCTTCCATTATTTTATGGAAAAAAGGAGGAATTTCCTGTGCCTGTTTGTTTTCTGCAAAAGTTGTGTGTAGTACTAAACCAACAACTTTCTTTTCTTTTTGATTGGTAATTTTTACTTCGTACATAATTTTTTGGTTTTTGGTAGTTTGAAAATTTATTATTTGATCATTTTCAGGACTAACTTGTCGATGATCCATGTTGGGAACCGCTGTAATAAAACATCAGGGAAAAGCCGTTTACCAGGTTCGTAACGAGCCTTTGCCTTTTTGCTTTGCATGACTTTATAAATCAATTCGCCGATTGATTCAGGAGAAAGCCCACGATTTGTTTTTTTGCGGATCGGGACACCCAGCATTTTTACAACTTGGGGTGAAAATTCGCTGGCGTATTTTTTTTCATACTCATCCAAAGCTTTGAGCTGGCTTTGAAACATATTCGATTTAAATGACCCGGGAGCAATAGAAACTACCCTGATTCCGGCTTGTAAAAACTCGCGCCTTAAACAGCCTGAAAAAGCTTCCTGGGCGAATTTGCTCATCATGTAAGGCGACCAGAAAGGCAGTGTATAATTCGCCCCCTGCGAACTGATGTTAAAAATAACCGGATTGTTTTGCGAACATTTTAAAAGAGGGTAAAAAACTTTAACCATAGAAACGATGCCCCAGACATTAGTCTCAAAAGTGTTTTTGAAATAATCCAGGTCGCGGTCGATTACAGACCCCCAGCCCATGATTCCGGCATTATTGATCAGGCAATCGAGCTGACCAATTTCACAGGCAATTCGCAATGAAGCTTCGCGAATCTGTTCCGGATTTGTAACATCGAGTTTTATTCCCCTTATATTTTCAATAGCATTGAGACTTTCAATATCTTTCTGTTTCCGTGCGCCTGCATAAACAATTAAATTCTGCCCGGCGAGGAACTCGGCAATTGCCCTGCCTATTCCCGAACTTGCTCCTGTTATTAAAACTGAATGATTCATCGTATAATTTTTTATTGTTTTAAAATTTGATGAATCAAAAGTAGGCTGGCAGGCAATGCCAATCGTCTCATCCGATTTTAGTAAGACCTTAAGGAGGTATCAACAAATTGTAAATCGCTGTAATTAAAAAACATAACAGCATTAGTAAAACAAGAATCTGATACCAACGGATTTTTGTGATGCGAATCATAAAAAAGGTCTCAACAAACCCTTTTTAACGAAGGTAAGTTATTGAGACCTCATCACTTTTTATCTTTCCCCAAAATGCAAGTCTCATAATCAAATCCCCAAACACAAACAAATCAACAACTTATGATTAATTGAGACTTCGGGGAGGTCTCACTAAAATTTAGTAAGGCGATTGACGTGGATCGCTCCCATACATTTGTTTGCGAAATCAAAAATCAATGAAAATGAAAGCAAGTACAATCATAACAATTATAAACTCGGTCATCCTTGTTATTTCGATGACAATCCGGTTTTCAGCTATGATTTTCAAAAATGTCTTTTCAACAATTTTTTAAATAACAATTAAATAGAAACAGAAAAAATTACCAAAATGAAAGAAAAATTTTTAATCAAACTGGCACGATTAGCAGAGAAACATTCATGGTTTATGTTTATCGCTGCGTTAGCATTAACCCTTGTTCTGGGAGCCATGTCAGAAAACCTGAAACTAAAAATGAATTTTAAAGACCTGATGCCTCAAAGCCATCCAACTGTTCAGGAGTACGACAAAATTGTTGACAATTACAGCGCTGCATCCAATATTATTGTTGGAGCGATGGGTGAAGAAAATGAGTTAAAGGCTTTTGCCGAAAAAATCGCCCCGAAAATCGAAAACCTTACAGAATATGTAAGTAAGGTTGATTACAAAATCAACAGGGAATTTTTTGAAGAACATGCTTTTATGCTGACCAAAGAAAAAGACCTCAAGAACAGCAAAGACATGTATAAAGACCTTTCGCTTGTTCCGCTTTTTACCGAAATCAACAACAGTTTTGAAAAAACTTACATTGCCGAAGGCGAAGAATCGATCTCTACAAAAGAAAAAGAAAACAAAGCCATTGCCAGCCTCGATGGAATTGAAAACTGGCTGGTAACTTTAAATAACTATGTTGAAAACGATGGTAGGAATTCAAGTAAAATTGACAATGCCGTTGATAAAATGCTGATCGGTGATGAGTACATGTTATCCTTCGATAAAAACATGATCCTGCTTTTTGTAAAGCCAACTTTCCCAACCGATATGCTTGACACGGCAACAGTCCTTATCAATAAAATTGAAAACATTATTTCAGAAGCAAAAGCAAATTATCCAAGCATAACCATGGCGGGGACTGCTGGCACCATGTCGCTGGCAGTGCAGGAAACCGAAGCTGCCTCAGCTGACATGTCGTTTACATCTATAATCTCTTTTTTCCTGATCATTGCTTTATTCATTATCTCTTTCAGGATGTGGTCGGCACCATTGCTTGCTGGTGTTAGTTTAATTATGGGAGTAGTCTGGACCATGGGATTTGCAGCCTTGGCAATCGGGCACCTCAACATGATGACCTCAATGTTTGCTGTAATCCTAATCGGGCTTGGAATAGACTTTAACATTCATGTTATTTCAGCCTACAATGAAAACCGGGCGAGTGGAAATTCCATTCTTGAATCTATCGAAAATGCCTTTAAAAAATCGGGAAATGGTATTATCGTTGGTGCAGTAACAACAGCCATGGCATTTCTTACTATGTTGGTTTCGCGCAACAGTGGAATGAAAGAATTTGCCCTGATTGCGGGAGTAGGAGTTCTTCTTACCATGCTGGCTTCGCTTTTGGCTCTGCCTTCCATGCTAATTATCCGTGATAAACGAATAGTCAAAAAAGCACAGAAAACTGCCGCCAAACTAAACAGCCTTGATCAGAACGATAAAAAATACCTGAAGATAAAAAATAGAACTCAGAAGTTACATAAAACAAAGACGACCGAATTTAAGTTTATGGGGAATGTGGCAAATTCTGTTTCTCATAAACCGATTATTTTCCTTTCAGCAATTGTGACAATTACGGTAATCCTGATTTATGCAGCTTCACAAATTACGTTTAATTACGATTATCTGAGCCTTGAACCGGATGGACTTCCAAGCATTGCTGTTCAGGACAGTATGATTGAACATTTTGATGCCACCCCCGATATGGTTATGGTTACAGCAACCGATATGGAACAGGCTCGCCATCTTGCCGAAGAAGCAAAAAAATTACGAAAAACGGGAATGGTTACCAGCATTTCTGAATTTATCCCTTCAGAAAAAGAATATGAAAATAGGGTGCCATATATAAATCAGATCAAAGAAAATTTAGAAAACTACACTTTCAAACCAGGCTTTGAAGAATCGGATTACGAACTTCTTATTGATGAATTATACCGTTTGGAAGATAACCTGATTGAACTGGGGCAGCTGGCATATATGGGCGGACAGGATCGCCTCGATAAAAAAGTAAAAGAAATAGTTGGCGACCTTGACCAGGATGCAAGCACCCGGGAAAGCATCATCGGGCAAACCGTAAATACCTTGAATAAAAGCCAGGAAACAACATCCCTTCTTACTTCTTTTGAAGAAGAATATGTGCCGGTATTTAAAGAAAAATCATTAAAAATGGCTTCTGCCGAAAAAATTACCCTTACCAATCTTCCGTCAGATATCAAAGACCAATTTGTCAGTAACGACGGAAACAACTTCCTTGTTACTATTTTCCCGAAAGAACAGGCATGGGATTTTGAATTCCTTAAACTTTTCTCAGACCAGATGCACAAAATTGATGAACGTGTAACCGGAATGCCGCTGGTATTTTACATCCTGATTACCTACATTGGGAAAGACGGTGCCATTGCTGCTATTTTAACATTACTGGTTGTTTTCTTCCTTCTCCTCGCCGATTTCAGAAATATAAAACTGACCCTTTTAACCATGGTCCCTTTGCTGATTGGCGTAGCCTGGATGGTAGGATTAATGAAGATTTTCGGAATGCAACTGAACATCATGAATGTGATGGCTGTGCCACTTATCCTTGGTATCGGAATCGACGATGGTGTACACATCATCCATCGCTATAACATTGAAGGTAAGAATAAAATAAAACTGATATTCTCAAGTACAGGGAAAGCAGTATTGATTACAACGATTACAACATTCCTTGCTTTTGGTTCGCTTGGATTTGCCACTGCCCGCGGGTTAGCAAGCCTTGGAGTTACATTGGCTATCGGAATTGTAACCTGTTTCTTAACAACCGTTGTTGTATTGCCGGCCATACTTGGGCTTATTGATAATAGAAAATAATTAAAGCTCACCCTGATCCTCCTGCCGACTGATCGTCCTTCTCTACCTGTAAAGAGGGATAAGAGGGAGAGTCAAAAAAAACAAAATTATAATACGGAAATTATAAACTATAAAACACAATTATGAAAACTTTATTAGTAATAACATTCACCTTAATTTCGATCGCAGGTTCGGCACAAACACCGGACATCAAAGAAATAATTGACCGGATCGATAAAAATGAAAAGATCGAATCGAGTAAATCCATTTCAAAACAAACCATCATCACTTCGAAAGGGAAAACCCGTATACTTGAAATGGAAGCATACACAAAAGATCATAATGAAAAACAGCTTACCATTTATACCGCACCAAGCAGGGTTGCCGGTGATAAAATCCTGATGCTGGATGACGGCGATGAAATCTGGTTTTATACACCTAAAACCGATCGTGTAAGGCACCTGGCAAGCCACGCGAAAAAACAGAAAGTCCAGGGTAGCGATTTTTCTTACGAAGATATGACAGGCTGGGATTACGATAAGGATTTCACCTGTAATTTACTGGATAAAGAAAAACTGCAAAATATCAGTACCTGGAAAATTGAACTAATCCCGACCGAAACAGGACCGCATTATTCAAAAATGATTGTATGGGCTGATACGGAACACTATGCAATTCTTCAAATTGATTATTACGAAGATGGCGACCTTTTAAAAAGACTGAAAACTTCTGATATAGTAGAAGTTGAAAAACATTGGATTGCTAAAAAAATGGTCATGAAGAACCTGCAGGACGGAGGTGAAACAACCATTGAAATGGTAGAAATGAAAGTAAACACCAATCCCGATGATATTTTGTTCAGTACCAATAATTTAAGCAAAAAGTAAAATAAATTTATTCAGGAGATGGAGAAAGAAGTGAGCATGTTCAGCTTAAAATTCATATTTAGTTTTCATAAGTTTTCTATTTTTTTGCAAAGCTATGAGCAAATCATGAAAACTCCACTCCTGATTAAAACAACTCATAAAATGAAAACAGCAACTACAATCATATTTATCTTTTTAGCTCTGTCCTCCTTTTCAAAAGGACTGGATTCGCTACTAAACCAAACCCGGGTTTATGGCTATTACGAAAATCAATTGTTTGTCCAGGATTTAAAAACCGGATCCATTTTCCAGGATTATAATAAAATAAGGATGGATCTTTCAACCAAAATAACAAAAAAACTGAGCTTTAACTGTAATATAAATATTCAATCTTACCATGGCAAAACGGCTTTAAACCTCTTTGATTTTATCCCGGAAACAGTGGTAAACAATTATGCAAATGAAATGAATTCCACAGTTGACAAATTACGTCCTCTTTTTGGATTTAATATGGAAAATGAAGTAATCCTCGATAACGCCTATTTTTCGGCTTACACTAAACATGCCAATTTCAGGATCGGAAAACAGCAATTGCCGTGGGGCACCGGTTATGCCTGGAACCCTACCGATCTTTTTAACGACAAAAACCTGATGGACCCCATGTACGAAAAAACCGGGGTCAATGCTTTTAAAACCGAAATTCCGTTTGCATCTGAAGGAATGATTACCGGTTTGATTAGTGTTGGCGACAACTGGGGAAATACGACAAAAGCACTAAAAGCACGCTACTATATTGACGGATTTGATTTTAGTGTATGCTATGCCAATAAGGAATCGAACCGAATGGATTATTTTTCATTTGAAGAAGAAACATACAAAAGGCAGCTGATTGGCGGCGATGTTTCAGGAAGTATTTTAGGATTGGGAATTTGGGCTGAAGGTGCCTACAACCAAATCAGCCCGGGTAAAAACTACAAACAAATATTGGTAGGTACCGACTATACTTTTATGAACGGGCTCTACCTGATGGTCGAATTCTATCATAATGGTTTAGGTTCAGAAAAAATATCGGATTATACCATTGCCGACTGGATGACCATGCTCGGGTCGCAAGGCGAAAACCTCGGAAAAAATTACATTTTCGCAGGTGAACTCTTGCCTATTGGAGAACTGGTAAATTGGTCGAACTATTTTATGATTAACCTGAACGATAAAAGCGGAATGGTTTACCCCTGGTTCGATTTCAGCCTGAACGATAACATTGAAATGATCCTGGTTGGTTATATCCCGTTTGGAAAAAAAGGAAGCGAATTTGCTGAATACGGAATGGGCGGCTTTGGAAGACTGAGAATTTATTTTTAGAATAATTAGTCAACTAAACAGACTATTTGAAAGTATTTTTTGATTATCTCCATTATTTTAACAACTCATATCCAAAAAGTTAACACATAAAATATCTGCCATATGCTTGCTTCAAATTAAAATAATTTCTTTTTTTGTGTAACATAAACCATGATCCATGGATATTATTTTCTTAGTCGGAGGTGTCCAGGCACTTTTCTATGCATTGTTGCTCTTCAATAAAAAGAACAAACAACTTGCGGATAAGGTTCTCTCATGCTGGATGTTGGTATTAGGTATTCACCTTTTATTTGCATGGCTGATTTTTGAAGATTCTATCGTTGACATATTGTGGCTTGGTGGCTCTGACAGTGGGATTTTTACGTCACACATGGTTTTTTTATATGTTTACAGTAAAATATTAACCAATCCTAAATTCAAGTTTCAAATTAGATCATTACTTTACCTACTCCCAATTTTGGTTGTGTACATAAGTAGTATTCCGTTCTACATTCTACCCTATCAGAAAAAAATCGAATTTGCATCGAATAAAGAATCAATTAGTTTTTTGTATATCCTGCCTATTTTCTTCCAGATTTTGTTTTATACTATTTATTTAATAAAAACCCTGAAAGTAATATCAGCACATCGCAAATCAATAAAAAACATTTTTTCATACGATACTAAGGTTGACTTAGCATGGTTAAAAAACCTTATAGTCTGTTTTATGGGCTTAACCCTCCTTCTGATTGTTCTTGCGTTAGTGCTTTCCTTTAAGCAAAGCAATGTTTTAACAGTTGATGAGGTATTTTACCTATCACTTGTATTTCTCACTTTTATTATCGGTTATCAAGGGTATAAGCAGGGAAAGATCTTTGCTTACGAAACAAAGACTCCAACCAGGACAAAAAAAGGAAAGATACCCTCTACTTCTGGTTTCGGGCAAACCGAAATAGGTAAGAATGCACAAGCCCTGATTGATTTAATGGATAAAGAAAAGCCATATCTTGATTCTGAATTGACCCTTTATAGCCTGGCAAAAATTGCTGGACTATCTACCTCTGAGTTATCCGCAATATTAAATAATAACCTGAAGAATTCTTTTTACGATTTTGTAAATAAATACAGGGTTGAAGAGTTTAAACGTGAAATAAAAAATCCTCAAAAAGCGCATTATACCATCCTGGCCATAGCCTACGAAGTAGGATTTAACTCAAAAGCTTCCTTTAACCGTATATTCAAAAATTTTACAGGCATAACTCCATCAAATTACAAAGCAAATATGCCATAATTCTGGTCAGAAATTAAAATTGAGAAATTCTTATTTAATGATTTAATCAAAAGTACTGTTCAAAATAAGATTGCAAAATATTTCCAGAAATCTGATTTTACTTTCTTTTTACAAAAACAACCGTAAGATTAATTAATCTACTCTTAATTTCCATTCTTAATTATTACAGTGTATCAAACCATTCAAGAATAAGTTTGTAAGAAGAAAAGAAATCGTGCCCAACTCCCTGAAGGGGAACCAGTTTTATTTTTGAAGGATCAGATCCGTTGGAAATAAACGATTCATAAGTTTTCTGAGCTATTTCATAGGATACAATCTGGTCGTTCGTGCCATGGTACAAACGTGTTGGGATTTCCGGCTTCCAATCGTAAACGCTGTTATCTTTCAATGCTTTTTTAAATGCTTCTTCCCCATCACTTCTGAATGCTTCTAAAAAATTTGGGTTCATAAGCTTTGTCAAATCACTTGTTAAACGCTGATTGATTTCATCTTCATAATAATTTCCCGCCAACAACTGATTAATCCTTAACGCATATAAGTTTTGAAAATAGTTGGTTAAAGGCCTCTCCCAGTAGCCAATATTATAAGCTGTTAAAACCAGGATCAGGTATGCAGGTGAAATGTAGGTATCATTTCCAAAAATGATATTTCCGGTTTCTTCCATGTCATAAGGTCCCGCACTTGGTGCCGATGCTACAAGCTCCAATCCATCCACAGGAGTTGCTTCCAACTCTTTCTGGGTGGCAACCGTAACATAACCACCTTCCGAATGCCCTGTAAGAAATAAACGAGGATCATATTCAATGTTGTTTTCATCCAAATATTTCTTCCCTGCCCTGATCATATCTATTACCGACCGGACAGTTGGCTCATACAGATAGTAAGGATGCACAATATCAACCGATTCGCCATATCCAATATAATCGGGCATAAAAACAATATACTCATTAAATATTGGCACTATTTCATTCGCTGTTTCAGCATTCGATGGTGCTGAACTATCTGCAAACATGGTTCCATGCTGAAAACTGACGATTGAAGGTGTGTGCTCAGGTTTTATTGGAATAATCATTGCCCCGGAAACAGTTATTTCCTCTCCTTTATAAACTGTAGTATATACAATACGATGATACGAAACGGCATTTTTTATATACAATTCAGGATCGTTAATTCCATTGGCCAAATAAATACCTTTTAAGGTTGCACTACTTACAGTAAACTTATAATTAGGTAATTCCTGATACGGATCCAACAAATTCACAACAGGCACTTGTTTGGTAACTTTCGTGAAGGGATCATCTTCACAAGAATTAAGGAAACAAAGTGAAAATACAAGGATCAATGCAATCCGTAAACTTTTTATATTTTGATGGTAAACTTTGAACATATCAGTGTTTTTGTGGAATGAAACCAATAGTTAATTAAAAAGTGATGGATACTCCCGGTGAAACAAACATTGGAATATTAAGCGATTGGCTTTCTTTTATTACAATCCACTTTCCATTTAGGTTTTGCCACGATTCCCACCAGCAGCCCGAAATATTATCGCGGTTAAACAGGTTTACAATATTTAAATAAACATTCAACCTCGACTTTTTAAACAGCCACGTTTTCGAAAACCGGATATCTACGGTACTGTAATCTGAAACCCTTCCGCTATTTTTCTTCTCAGTATTATAAAAAAACATATTTTGATCGCTATCGTTGATGCCAATAAATGCAATATCATAAGGAGTATAAGGTTCGCCGGTATGGAACAGCCACAAACAACTAAATGTCCAGTTTCGTCCAAAATTTTGAACGCTATTTAAGATGATGGAATTTCTTCGGTCAAAATTCCGGTACGTTTCCTGCCCCAGTGAATTCCGTATGGTATTTTTCGCGTATGCATAACTTAAGGAAACAATATTATCTTTCCCGTATTTATGCCGCACCTGAAATTCAAAGCCGGAAGATTTCCCACTTTGTGTATCAAAATCTATATCAATAATAAAAGGAATCCTGTTGTAAACATCGTAGCGGAAATCATCGTTCAAACGCTGATAATCTTTATGGTAGACATTAAGATCAAAAACAGTATTTGCCATCTTATACCCGACGTTCATGATATAATGGATACATTTCTGGTTCTCATCTAAGGGCTCCGACTGCCCCTGGAAACTTTTCAGTTTTTCAAAATCATCGGGTTGGTAATAAATTCCATAAGCCAACTTCGTAAAAAGGTTATTTGTGAACTGGATTTTAGCTGCAACCCGTGGAGCCACATACATTTTATCGGTATAACTTTGGTTGGAAAGCCTTACACCATAATGGAAATTAAACCATTCTGCCAACGACCATGTATGCTGGATATATGCCGCAAAAGTATTGCCTTTTAAATGTGAATCCACATTAATCGTATCGATAAGAATGTTATCCAGGGTCGAATTGTACAAATCATATCGGGTCTCACTAAACCTGTAATCTTCCCTGAAATTTTTCCATTCAAAGCCAAATTCGAGACTGTGGTTTTGGTTGATGTTCCACAAATGGTTTTGGTTTAAGATAAAAATGCCCCCCTCTTTTTTATCAATATTTTCCGGAGTTATACTTTGTATAAAATAATTATCGGAGTTAGCATACAAATCCTGAAACCCTGCTGTTGTGTTTATATAATAATTCTTACCGGGCAGGAATTTCCAATTTGCCCACACATAATTATTGTTCTTGACATTGTGAAAATACAGATTCTGATATAGGTTATCATCAACAGTTAATTTAAAATCGTTTTTCGCCTTTAAGAGGTTTAGTGAAAATGAATTTTTATCGTTCAACTGATAATTTACCTTACACCAAATGTCGTAATAAATGGGAGAAATATCGGAGTTAAGACCCTTTGTCATTAAGTCGAGGTATCCCCTTCTCAATCCATAAAGAACACTGGTTTTATCATTTATCCGAACCTTTCCATACAGGGCTGCATTAAGAAAATCAATGGAAGCGGTATGTTGGTCATTGTCAACATAATCAGGCGTTTTAACTTCAATAATCCCCGACATTTTATCGGTATATTTTGCAGAATACCCCCCTGTCGATATTTTAATATCCCTGGCATTATCGGTATTAAAGATACTTGCTAATCCATCCGTTTCCTCAAAATGATAAGGTTCATATATTTGAAAATTATCGATAAAAGTTGCCGTTTCGTTCCAATGTCCACCACGTATCCTTGGTTTGGCGGAAACATCACTATTGGCATAGCCCGGAATAACCCGAAGCGTTCGATTAATATCTTTCGAGAAATTAGGGGCCAGAAGGATTTCTTTTGAGCTTAAAGTATTCATGGTTGGTTCGGCGCTGGTAATGCTGTAAGTACCTGGTGTCACCATCACCGCTTGAAGCTCCGTAAAAGTACCTTCCATAAATATATTTATTTCCACATCCGAAGTGAGTGCTAAAAATTTCTCAACGCCTTTATAGCCAATAAAACTAAATTTTATCTCGTAATCGCCCGGGGCAATATTTGGTATCTGGTAAATCCCGTCCGAATCTGAAATAGTGCCCTTCCCAATGCCAGGCATATAAACATTTACAAAAGGCAATGGTGTCCCGGTTGATTTCTCTACAACCAATCCTTTTAAGGTATAAAACTCATTTTTTTTACGCTTACCCCTGTTGCTGGCGCCGATCGTTTTGTGAGTATAATGACTTGCGCATGAACCGTATATTCTATTTCAGTATCCTTAAAAATAGTTGTTAATAAATCTTTTAGCAGCATTTCCTTTTGTGGCAATTTTACCTCCTTTTGCAAAGGAATCTTTGTGGGCTCATACGAAAAACGAATACTGTATTTTTTCGAAAGTTCATTCAATACGCTTTGAACCGTAGCTTTTTCTATGCTCAGAGTAATTTTTCTATTTAATATATCCTGATTTGTTTGGGCGATACAAATGCTCGAAACAACCAGAAAACAAGTGATGAATATAAGTTTCATATAGGGCTTTTATTTTGTTGATTGGGGTTTTAACAATACTTTTTCTGCTCTCTCTTCAACTTCCATATGAAAGGTTATCTCCAATATTTTTAAAACTTCATCCAAAGGTTGGTTATTAAAAGATACGGTTACCAATCGGTTTTTTAGGCTTGGGTCAACTTCTATTGATTTTGAATAATACCCGGACAATACTTTAACAGCCTCTTCCAAACTTGAATTATTAAAATTAAGCACCCCGGTTTTCCAGGCTAAAAAGTTTTCATCCGATAAATCTGACTTGGTGAGTTGCCTATTTAGCTTATTGTAACTTCCACACTGTCCTTTTTCGAGATGAAGAAGTTGTGTTTCATTTTCTTCGGGGCTAAATGCGACTTTACCCGTAACTACGGATACAAGAACATGTGATGAATTATCCGCTTTTAT
The DNA here is from genome assembly GCA_963678235.1 of Prolixibacteraceae bacterium. Classification (GTDB taxonomy): domain Bacteria; phylum Bacteroidota; class Bacteroidia; order Bacteroidales; family Prolixibacteraceae; genus JABMQB01. Next base: position 1,420,476 of record OY782766.1, read on the forward strand.
ATTGAATGAAGTTCCCAATACTTTAACAACCGTTCCATTGGCATGAACTATAAATGGGCGATCTTTATCTTTTGAAATGCTAAAAAAAGCTTCGCCCGAAAGCTCAACTTCACGGGTTGCGCCCTTAAATATTTCAGGGAATGATACTTCTGAGTTGCGATTTAAATAAATGGTTGATCCATCGGGCAAGCTGACTTCTTTCCCAACAATACCCGCTGAAGTTTCTTTGCGTATCTCGATATCACTTAAAAACACCTTATTTAATACCGATCCAATACCAACTAAAAATAGCAACACCGCAGCAACCTTAATAAATTGTTTGATGAATACTTTTTGGGGGGTTTCTATAGGCTTTTCATTTATACCCGTATTTGATTTAATATTATTCCAGGCTTTTTCAAAATCAGGATTAATACTATCCGGAACTTTTCCAGAACCCTCCCAAATCTGCTTTATTCGTTCATAAGTCCTTTTATTTTCATCAGAAGCTTTGATCCAATCTTCAATGGTATTTCTTTCAGCTTTGTTGCACTCTTTTTTGAGGTACTTTATTAGTTGATCCCATTCCATGTTTATGCGTTTTATTATAGAACAACATATTCGGGTAGTGCCCTTAAAAGAAAATGAAAAAAATTTAATTCTGGGATTTTAATCCACAGAAGAACAAAGAAATGGACTTTAATTATTTTAGAAACCCAATAGTTTCATCAGTATAATCAGGAAAACATAGCCATACTTTGACAAGAATTGACGGATTTTTTGAAGGGCTATCCGAATTTGAGCTTCCACAGTTTTTACCGAGATATTTAACTCTTGTGCAATTTCTTTATACGAAAGGTTAGAATATCGGCTAAGCATAAACACTGCCCGGCACTTATCGGGAAGTTGTCCAATTGCGACTTTCAATAGGCGATGCAACTCTTGTCCCGCCAGTTCGTCCATTTGGTCGAATTCTGTTAATTTCTCTTTGAATTTATCTTCATCGGACGTGTGCTGCTGATTGAATTTGCTTTTCAAATAATTTAAGGATGCATTCACAACCGACTTTGTGAAATAGGGTTTTACGCTTCCACTGTAATTTATTTCAAACCTCTTGCTCCAAATATGAATAAACACATTTTGTACAATATCTTCAGCAATATCCAACCGCCCGACATATTTAAAAGAAAGTTTGCAAAAATCCAGGTAATACTTATCAAAAATGTACTTTAAGAAAAGTTCACCATTCTTTGAAACAAGGTTTGAATAGTCTTCCCCTTCGAATGTTATGGATTTTTGGTTTCGTTTCATTCCCCTGCAAATATAAAATATAATGAGATAGAATATTTACAAACTCCTAAAACACTTAGGCACAGGAAGAGTTGAAGAGATGTTTATATCGATACGATTTTAGATATCTTTCGCTATTAATACATTCTAGCATAAAAAATGCGAACTAATTAATATGGTCCGCACTTTTAAGTCGGGGTAGCCGGATTCGAACCGACGACCTCGTCGTCCCGAACGACGCGCGCTACCGGGCTGCGCTATACCCCGATGGAGGCACAAATGTAAAAATAAATTTATCGAAATTTAAAAAATAAATTGAAAAACATTTTTGTTTTCAAAAATTCAATCTACATTTGTTCGTAATATTACGAACATGAATAAAGCTGAAATAATATTTACCGAAAACCAGTACAAACTTGCCCGCTATGGTAAAGCACTAGGGCATCCGGTACGGATTTATGTTTTGAATTTACTTTCGAAGCAAAGTTGTTGCTATTCAGGCGATCTTTCAGAAATATTACCAATTGCAAAATCTACATTGTCACAACACCTGAAAGAGTTAAAGGACGCAGGTTTGATTCAAGGTGAAATTGATGCGCCAAGAATCAAATATTGTATCAATAAGGCTAATTTTGAAGAAGCCAAAAGCTTGTTTAAAGAATTGTTTCAATTATAATCGATCAATAACAATGGAAATTAAAGTTTTAGGAACCGGATGTCAGAAATGTAAAATGCTTGAGAAACTTACCAATAAAATGGTCGAGGAACTAAGCATTAAAGCAACCGTGATAAAAGAAGAAGACATGTTTAAAATAATGCAATACGGCGTAATGCGAACACCCGCATTGGTTATTAACGAAAAAGTTGTCCACTCCGGCTCACTCCCGTCGCGCGATGAATTAAAAGCACTTTTAAATTCACATTTATAAAACTATTAACCGAAAATCAAAAAAATCAATCCATCATGAAAACACTAAAATTAAGTTTCATTGTCGCCGCAATTATCTGTTTAATTGCTCCTTTCGCGGAAGCAAAACCGATGGTTTCACAAGAAGACAATTCTAAGGTTCAGGTTTATTATTTCCATAATACTAGGCGCTGTGCCACCTGCAACGCTGTAGAAAGTGTCACAAAAGAAGCCTTAAAATCCCAATTTGCCCAACAGGTTGCCGATGGTGTAATTACTTTTCAATCGTTGAACCTTGAAGAAGAAGAAGGCAAAACCGCTGCTAAAGAACTGGAAGTAAACGGACAAACATTACTTTTTATATCCGGCGATAAAAAAACGGATTTGACGACTGCGGGCTTTATGAATGCCCTCACTAAACCCGACAAATTAAAAGATAAAATCAAAGAAACTGTTAGCAGCATGCTATAAACAGAATGGAATATTTGCAAACCATTTTTGAAAACACCAGTTTCCCTTTATTTTCTGCTTTTCTGTTGGGGCTTATGACTGCCATTAGCCCCTGCCCTATGGCAACCAACATTACCGCGATAGGATTCATCAGCAAAGACCTTGAAAAAAGCAGGAAAGTTATAATCAATGGACTTATTTATACCTTGGGAAGGGCATTGGGCTATTTTGGGCTAGCAACTGTTTTATATTTTAGTGCCGACCAGTTTCAAATAGCCGGTTTTTTCCAGGTACATGGAGAAAAAATAGTCGGTCCTTTCCTTGTAATAATAGGGATATTAATGCTTGATTTTATTCCCTTAAAATTTCCCGGATTAAATTCGATCTCTGAGAAATTTGAAAAACGAAACAAGCAAACTTTTTTAAGTATCCTGATATTAGGTGTTGTTTTTGCTCTTGCATTTTGCCCATACAGCGGGGTATTATTTTTTGGAATGTTGATACCACTGACCATTTCAAGTTCAGGCAGGTTGGCATTGCCCATTGTTTTTGCAATTGGTACAAGTATCCCGGTCATTATTTTTGCATGGATTATCGCAAATGCTGTTTCGGGAATTGGCAAGGTGTACAATAAAATTAAAAGTTTTGAACTTTGGTTCCGGAGGATTATTGCACTGGTATTTATTGGAGTTGGAACTTATTATATTATTCTTCTGTTTCTTTAAAAAATTTATAAAAATTGTTCGTTTTTTTACGAATTACGAACACAATGTGATTAAAATGAATGCGCCAATCAAAAAATATTTAATTCTTCTATTTGCAGGTATTGCCTGGATTGCTTTATACATAAACCTGGATTTAATATCCAAATTCATAGTGTATGATTTGCTGTCGATGGAAAAGGAAAAACACTTCACCGAATCTGTCCGTTTTTTCGTTTTTGAAGTACCTAAGGTTATGTTGTTGCTGGTATTGATTGTTTTTTTGGTTGGCATCATTCGTTCGTGGTTTTCGCCCGAAAAAACCCGTAAAGCGCTCGAAGGAAAATCCTTATTCGCAGGAAATTCAATGGCGGCAACATTAGGTATTGTTACCCCCTTTTGCTCCTGTTCGGCAATTCCATTGTTTCTGGGTTTTGTTGAAGCAGGCATTCCGGTGGGAGTAACCTTTTCATTTTTAATTGCAGCACCAATGATCAATGAAGTTGCATTGGTTTTGCTGGTAAGCATGTTTGGCTGGAAAGTGGCAATTATTTATGTATTAACCGGGTTACTAATTGCCATATTCTCAGGTTACGTTATCGAAAAGCTTAAGCTCCAGAAATATGTTGCCGATTGGGTGTTTCAGATGAAGTCAAACGGTCAGGCACTGGAAGAAAAAAAGTTAAGCTTTCATCAAAGAATTGATACGGGCTTGCAAACAGTCAAGGAGATAGTTGGTAAAATTTGGATTTACATTCTTTTGGGTATTGCAGTTGGTGCCGGGGCACATGGTTTTGTTCCCGACGACTATTTATCAAGGATTTTAGGAAATGAAAATTGGTACGCCATCCCTCTTGCAATTTTAATTGGCGTTCCACTATATTCAAATGCTGCTGGTATCATTCCCATTGTTAGTGTTTTAATTGAAAAAGGAGTAACCCTTGGCACTGCCCTGGCATTTATGATGTCGGTTATTGGTTTGTCGCTTCCCGAAGTTATCATCTTAAAGAAAGTACTAAAATGGCAGTTAATTGCCGTTTTTGTTGGTGTAGTTGCCTTGGGCATTATTATAGTGGGGATTCTTTTCAATTACCTCATTTTTATCTAGGCATGCACAATTGCATAACATTACTGCGTATATACAAACGTGGTAAATATCTAATTTTCAGCCAATATAGATAAGCATAACAAAACTTTAATATTTTATTAACGTATTATTACGTCACTCTGAAAATAATGACGTATTTTTACGTTATAACTAAAATCAAAAAACGATGGTAAGCGCAAAAACACAATTGTTTGACAAAGAACTCAGGGAAGCTTCCGTACTATTTAAGGCTCTTGCCCATCCGGCAAGGTTAGCTATTATCAAGTACCTCGCTGAAACAAAAACCTGCATGTCAGGAAATATATCGGATGTTTTGCCACTGAGCCGTACAACGGTAAACCAACATCTTAATGAGTTAAAAAGTGCCGGATTAATTAAAGGAAGTGTTGAAGGCACTAAAGTGAATTATTGCTTAAACATTGATAATATAAATACCCTGCACAAGTTGACTTATTTCTTCTTTAAAGAAGTACAGGCGATGGATAAAAAGGCATGTGAATCGTAATTAACTAAACCACTTTGCATTGGAAATACATAGGTTTAAGATTGAATGAAATTCAAAAAATAATGAACAAAGCAGACAAGAGTATTAAGTAATGAGTAAAGAGAAAAAACAAAATAATTCTCAATACTCAAAACTCAGTTCTCAAGCCAACTTCATTTTAAATGAAAATTTATAGAAACTAAAGTAGCAGGTTCTGCTCCGAATACAATTCAGAGGTTTTAACCATTAACTTGAAAATAAATAAACGAAATGAAAATACTTATTCTTTGTACCGGAAATAGTTGCCGCAGTCAAATGGCACATGGATTTTTAAAATCATTTGATCCATCACTTCAGGTGGAATCGGCAGGGACAGAAGCCTCCGGGAAGTTAAATCAAAAAGCCGTGAAAGTAATGTCAGAAATCGGAATCGATATTAGCGGGCATACTTCTGATTCGGTGGAAAAGTTCCTTAATGACGAATGGGATTATGTAATTACAGTTTGTGGTGGTGCAAACGAAGCTTGTCCAATGTTTATTGGAAAGGTAAAAAACAGGCTTCATATCGGATTTGATGATCCCTCACATGCAGTTGGATCGGATGAATTTATCTGGAGTGAATTCTATCGCGTTCGTGACGAAATAAAAGAACGTTTTTACAAGCTTTACACCGAAGATATTAAGCCACAGCTATGAAACAATCGTTGACAAAGAAGCTATCATTCACCGATCGTTACCTCACCCTTTGGATTTTTCTGGTAATGGCAGCCGGAGTCGCGGCAGGGTATTTTTTTAAAGAAATTAGTGGTTTTTGGAACCAGTTTCAATCAGGCACAACCAATATTCCAATAGCCATTGGACTCATTGTAATGATGTACCCTCCCCTGGCTAAAGTCAAGTACGAGGAATTAAAAGATGTTTTCAAAAATGTAAAAATACTTGGCTTATCGTTGGTTCAAAACTGGGTTATTGGACCGCTGCTTATGTTCGGGCTGGCCATTTTATTTTTGCAGGATTATCCGCACTACATGGCAGGATTAATCCTAATCGGATTAGCACGTTGCATAGCCATGGTAATCGTTTGGAACGAACTTGCCAAAGGTGATACAGAGTATGCAGCCGGCTTAGTTGCTTTTAATTCCATTTTTCAGGTTTTGTTCTTTTCACTTTATGCCTGGGTATTCCTGACTGTTTTACCTGATTTAATGGGAATACAATCCTTTGAAGTTAATATCACCATTGCCGAAATTGCCAAAAGTGTATTTATCTATTTGGGCATACCTTTCATTGCCGGATTTTTCACACGTTACTTTCTCATCCGAATAAAATCAAAGGAATGGTACGAAACCAGGTTTATTCCCAAGATTAGTCCATTAACACTGATTGCTTTGCTTTTCACCATTTTTGTAATGTTCTCGCTCAAAGGTGAATACATTATCAAAATCCCTTTGGATGTGGTAAGGATTGCAATTCCTCTTGTGATCTATTTTGTTATTATGTTTCTGGTATCCTTTTTTATGGGCAAAAAAGTGGGTGCCGACTATTCAAAAACAACGTCCATTGCTTTTACTGCCGCCAGTAACAATTTTGAATTGGCAATTGCTGTTGCCGTTGCGGTATTCGGTATCAATTCGGGTGAAGCGTTTGCTGCCGTAATTGGACCATTGGTAGAAGTACCCGTGTTGATTTCCCTGGTAAATGTGGCACTTTGGTTTCAAAAGAAGTATTTCCCAATGGCTAAAAAAGCGGATATCGATTCAACGGATCTTTGTTCTCCAGTAAAAGAAGACCAATAAATCGGTCTGATTTGAGTAGCAAGTAATGAGTATTGAGAGTAAAAACAAAAAGAGATTTTAAGCACTCGAATATTAAAGCCGAAAAACTAATTCCTATCAAGATAAAGGTTTATTGATACATATATTAGATACAATAAACAGATTAGAAAAATAGCATTTATAAACAATAGATAAAGCACTAATCACTTATACTTCTTTGTAAAATATTGATTTATAATCCAACTGTTTTGCGCCATAGTTATTGTAAAAATTAATGGCGCCTTTGTTATCGTTATTTACATACCATTCCACTTTGGCTGCACCTAAACTTTTGGCATATTCGCAAATGCGGTCAAGAAGCATTTTGCCAATGCCATTTCCACGGAATTCAGGAAATACAAATAAATCTTCGATAAAAATATTGGTTTTAGCTTTGAAGGTGGAAAAGGCTTTAAAGAACAAGGAAAACCCGGTCACCTCATTTTTTTCATTTTCAGCAATTAGCACCAACACATGGCTGTTGGGCGAAAAAATTTCCTGCAATAGGTCTTCCTTTTTTGCCGTTACAAGTTCCAATTGGTTGACATGCTCTGCCAATCCACGAATGCAACTGTAAATCATATCAATATCCTGTTCTTTTGCTTCCCTTATGGTTATCATTGATTATTTCTTGTTTATATTTTCCCTAAATGTATAAAATCATATCTCATAACACTGTTTTAAAAATTTAGAATTCTTGGATTTATCATTTTTTAAAATCAAACTGATAAAAAATCCTTCATTAAATTGATGACCATTGCTATTGCGTTTGTACTTTACGACTAAAAATGATTCTAAAGGTGACCAGAAGTGATTAGTAAAATTTATTTTATTATGTTTGATAAAAAATCAGATAATCATGCCCAATCATTTGTCCGGTATTACTTTATATCCTGAAAAATATCCAACCAAAGAACATTACCCGTTTAATTTGCCTTTGTTCTCAGAAACCGAAAACCTTGATTTTTCAACTCCAATAACCATGTTTGTTGGGGAAAATGGCTCAGGGAAATCGACATTGCTTGAAGCCATTGCAGTGGCGTGTGGTATTTATATTTGGCGTAAGGAAAGTTATTCAAGTGTAACGGTAAACCGCTATGCAGCTTCGCTTCATCGCTACTTAAAAGTACATTGGACCAATGGTTCTGTTCCCGGATCGTTTTTTGGCGCACAGATTTTCAAAGATTTTGCCTCTATTTTAGATGAGTGGGCTTCAACAGATCCTGCACAATTGGAATTATTCGGCGGGAAATCGTTGGTTACCCAATCGCACGGACAATCGTTAATGGCATTTTTTAAAACCCGTTACAAACTCAAAGGATTATATTTACTTGATGAACCCGAAACCGCCCTTTCACCATCGAGCCAATTGGAATTATTGAAACTATTGAATGAAAATGCAAAGGGTGGACATGCACAATTTATTGTTGCAACCCACTCGCCCATTTTATTGGCGTGCCCACAAGCAAAAATCTACAATTTTAATGCATCGCCAATTTCTACAACCGAATATGAGAAAACGGAGCATTTTATGGTGTACGATGACTTTATCAGAAACCGTGAAAAGTATGTGAATATTTACGAATAAGCGTTTTTAAAGATCCTGTTTTAAATCCTTCCCAACCATCGTTCAAGAGTCGATAGAAACAACTTCTTATCAGCTTCATTCATGTTTGAATATCGGGCAGAACCATGGTCTTTGCCTTTCATAAAAAACCAAACTGCATCAACATTTTTGGAAGGAGGAACTGCCGCTGCAGTCCAGGTATCGGTTGCCCCATAAATATACATCAGTTGGTTTCCATCGGTCTGAAGCCAACGGTTAACTTTGTTTAAAACACTACCATCGAAATTAACGGGAATATGTTTTGGTACAAGAGCCGCATGAGGATGCGGATATACTGGCAACACCTTTAAATCGTTTTTGAAGTTCTCCGTGTCATAACCATAATATCCCAGTTGCGTTGCCGACTGGTAATAATGAGGCAAAAAATAGTCGATGTCACGGTCGCTGAATAATTTCATGCTGCTTACTTTCATCAAATAATCCACAGCATCCTGAAGGGAACTGGTGTCAGAAGGGATTTCATCACAAGATGATCCGTATTGCCAAAATGCAAACGGATATTCCAAAACACTGTACTCAAAAGCACCTTCAAAACCCAGGTATTTAAACGATAAACCAGCATCGTCACAGAACTTTTTTAACAATGGCAGAACCTTTTCCCTTTGCCTGAAAATCCGCTTCTGGAACAATAGAATTTTTTTACGGCATTCATCCGAACCAATGGTATCTAAAAAGGCCGTTAGTCTTTTTTCCTCAAATTCGGTATTAATTGGAGCCACATAAGGCACGCCAGCATCTACATCGTCCGGGAAAAAGTATTTATAAAAAATGGTGGTCGCACCTCCTTTGCTAATCCCTGTGCTTACCCATTTATTTTTGTAGATACGCTTAAAAAGTTGATTTATTTGGTGTAAGTCCGCTGTTGCCTGTTCTATGTTCAAATAGCTATAATCCAGGGTATCTGGTACGCTCGTCCCAAAAAACCGATGCTCAATTGATAATTGATTTCCGTCCAACAATTTGCTTAGCTCGGTTTTATAAGCCCTGTGCTGACTATAGCCCGAAATATACATAACCATTGGCTTATCAAATCCTTTGTGCGATAAAAACACACGTTGATGGAAATACCCTTTTTCAGGATTTTGGTGATCCAAAGGTTGTTTGATTTTTAACTCGTAGCTTTTTTCAAAATTACCCTTCGTTTCCAATTCCTTAAAAGTAACACCCGGCAATTCTGATAAAACCTTATCAATTTCAATATCTTGAGCATTTACATTGCAGGTAAAACCAAGGAATAAAATCAAACCTAAAAACAAAGACTTCATGTGTATATTTTTTATGATTGAGACCAATAATATTATATTCGGGATAGTTACTAATATTCAATTTCCAATGGAACTTCTTTTGCTGCTTCCACCAAAATGCAAACATCGTTTAAACCAATATGCCCCTTAAAAATGCTTCTATCCTGGTTTAACTGATTAATGTGTTTATGCAATTCAATTGGATCAGCCTTCGTGGCTTTTTCCACCGAAACTATCCCAAGATCGTACAAAATTCTGGCATAAGTAACACCAACCCACTTAATCCTTGATAAATCGCACAACCCGGTCAGTTCCAAAATCTGTGCAGCATCTATTCCAGTTTCTTTTGCAAGGTTAGCTCTTTTTTCGGGCGTTAAAACCCGATCGTAAAGTTTAAGTGTGTTTCTAATTCCAATCTTTTCAAGGCTATCCGAAACTCCATCCGGCAATCCAGGAAAATCGGATAACTTATTTGGTTTTGGCAGCATACTATTTAGCTCGCGAAGCAATATTTTCAAATAATCGCCCGAAAAACATTCTTCTTTCTGCAATTCCAAAAGGCGATCTTTCTTTTTTAGCAGCTGCATTAGCTCTCCTAAGTTAGCAATCCCTATTTTTTGAAAATAAGCAAACCTCTCCCCCAGCCTTTCTTTTAAAATGCTTCGGCTTGGTGGCAGGTAAGCCTTCTCCAGTTTTGAGCGATATTGTTCTAACGAAATATTTTCCAGATCAATGTAATATCCCATATCATCCACTTATTTTCTTAAGAAACAATATTGATTATGCTTTAGAAAATGAATAAATAAAGGTAGGTAAACGCGAAACATAAAAGTATAATCGAAGTCAGGAAACTGTTTTTTGTTGAAACTTTAATTGCTTATACATAAAAAACAAAAACCTATCGACTTTGCTGCCAATGGGTTTCGTTATAAATATTATTTTCAAGTTAATGGTTAAAAACTCCGAATTGTATTCGGAGCAGAGCAGCTACTTTAGTTTCTATAGATTTCTTTTTATGATGGAAGCCTGAAGCACGAAGCACGAAGGTAAATCGAGAGTTCGTTATGATTTTTTCCCGTCTTCTGACTTCTGCCTTCCCGCCAATTATCATTTTAATTATCGAATTTCATTCGAATTCTTAAAACCCATGGATTTTCAATCCCTAGTTGTTTATTTCCATCTTCGGAATTTATACTCCGGTAAAAGAATTATTTTTTTGATTTCTCGAATTCAAGGCTCGCCATAATAAATGGTCCAAGTACTTTTCCTTCGGTATTGTTGTTAATGGTAACATCGCCACCACAAAGGTAATAATCGGCATCGCCTTTTCGGTCACCACTCAAACCAGCCGATTCGCAACTTTGAATAATTTTTATTTTACCATCCGGCTCTTCTACAATAAACTGCTCAATCAATCCTTTGTAAGCTTTTTGGGCAACGGGCATATATGTTTTTGCATCGAGAACGCCCAAATGCACGCCTTTAAAATATGCATAAGTAAACATAGAAGAAGCCGAAGACTCCAGATAATTGTTTATGCCACATGAACTTGTTTTTGTAGCATCGTACTGTAAAAGTTGGTACCAGCATCCGGATTTGGCATCCTGGCGAGCTTTTAATCCATCGGCAACCATGTTCACATATTTTACCAATCGAGGACGTGCAGCGTGTTCGTTGGGCATATTTTCAAGGGCATCGACCAAAGCTGCAAAGAACCAGCCCATTCCACGGCCCCAAAACTCAAGTGAACGTCCGGTTACTGGATCTGCCCAATACGATGAAGCATCGTTTTTAGGCTCAGCCGACCATGCATGGTAATTTAACTTTTTCACCGGGTCCCAGGTATAGGCAAAAATGGTATCAAATTGCATAGCAATATCATCCCACGCTTTACTATTTGCTTTTACACCCTCTTCCAAACCAAAGTTTCCCTGCCATTCGGCATACAATGCAGGTCCCATATACAATCCGTCGAGCCACATTTGGTTCACATACTTCTTTTTGTGCCAAAAACCTCCGGCACCGGGCAGTGGTTTTGCGATGCGAATTTGCTCGTTTATCAACTTATTACGACAAATAGTTGCGTTCTTTTTATAGGTTGCGGCTTTATCTTTTTGTCCTTTTGCTTTTGCCCCACGGTAAAGTTCGAAAAATATTTTTCCGGCATTCAGGTCATCGATATTGCTTTCGCCAAAGCGCATTTGAATATGGTCGGCATAGTCCTCAACAGCACTGTAACAGGCAGCGCTCCATGCCTGATCCTGATAATGCTCCCAGGTCATTAAAATGGCTTTTGCTACCAATCCGGGCACATAGTCCCATTCAATATTTCGTTCGGTGGTGGCGGTTTTAAAATGTGTGGTTGCCGATTTATTCCTAAAATCGCCCATGCGGGAGTTAATAATCCAGCGTGAATAAAGGGTGTCGGAATGAAATTCAGCAGCTTGAAGCGAAGTAACCGCCATCAATACGAATAGCAGAGGGAAATAAATTTTAAGATAGTTGTGTTTCGTTGACATAGATTAATTTTTTATTAGAATGCCACAAATATCATAAAAAAAGAAGAAATAAAAAACTAAGTGGTTCTATTTAGGGTAGTAGCTTATAGGGATTGTAACAATGTAAATTTTCAGTTGTTGCAATTGCTTATTTACCTCTATTCACAGCAGAAAAATATTTAAAGTGTAAAGGTATTATTTGATATATATTAGAATATCTCATAGCTCAACATAGATTACAAATTTGCGCTAGTGGTGTTTGGAGTTGGAAGTTTGGAGTTTAAAGTTGAAAGTTGGAGTTTGGAGTTTGGAGTTTGGAGTTTGGAGTTTAAAGTTGAAAGTTGGAGTTTGGAGTTTGGAGTTTGGAGTTTGGAGTTTGGAGTTTGGAGTTTGGAGTTTGGAGTTTGGATAAAAATTGACCGTAGCGTAAATTACAAATTTGCGCTACGGTTATTGTTAAAGATTCTCAAAATTGGGGACGGTCAAATTGTCTTTTTCAACTCATACCCCCTGGTATCAAGTTATATCCCGAAATAACTTGTTGGCTTTTTTGGTATTTACAAATAATCATTACATTTGCATCGTTGTTGCAATTAAAATGAATTTGCATTTATGAAAGCAGTGGAGGTTTTAAATCGTCATAAGCTTAAACGAACTAGCTGTCGTGAAGGCATTATTGATGTTGTAATGGCATCAAACCAAGCCCTCTCTGAAAATGAAATAAGGGAGCGCCTGGCAGGAAATTATGACCGCACAACTTTTTACCGTTCCTTTAAAACCCTTGAAGAACATCATATTATCCACAAAATAGTTATTAATAATCAGCTGGTTAAATACGCCATTGATAATACAATCACACATAAAGATGAGCATGCACATTTTTATTGCAATGAATGCCATACCGTAAAATGTATGGAAAATATCCCGATACAAAAATATCAGTTACCGGAAGGTTATTCCGATACTGAAACAGAAGTATTAATAAAAGGGAAGTGTGCAAATTGCGTTAATCAGGAATAATTTTGACAAAACGTAGAGCAAATATTGCGGTTTTATTGTGTGGGATTTTCCTTTTCCCAATAATATTTCAATCGGTTCACATCGTTTGGCACCATTCCCATGGTTTTAAATGCGAACATCACCATTGTCAGCAAATAGCACCTCATGAAGATTTCCATTCGTATTTTGAAAACATATCCGATGAGGTAAGTAAATGTCCGATTTGCGATTACCAATTCCCGGTAAACAATTTACCGGAGGTTTCCTTTTTGGGCACATTGCTTCCATTACATACCTGCATTTACATTGAATTAAACCAACAAAGCCAATACAAACAAGTCTTTTCAGACAAAACCCCAAGAGCGCCACCAACCTTCAAATTGTAAATAGCCATTTGATTTCTTTTAGTGCTTAATCTCTCATTTTTTTGCTATGAGCAAGTTTTTCATGCTTTTATTAGGCATGGGTATATATTGTTTATCGTACGGACAATCGTACTTTGAACTTAATGGTTCTGTATTTGACAAAAACGACAAACCATTGCCTGGTGCATCTGTAATCCTGTTTCCAATTAATAAAGGAACCACAACAGATGCCAATGGTAATTTTGTATTTGATGATTTATTAAAAGGCAAATACGAAATCAAAATATCTTTTATTGGGTATAAAAGCCACGATGAATCGTTTACGCTTGCAGGAAATAAAACATTAACAATTCAATTAGAATTTGCGTCACTCAACCTTCAGGAAGTTGTGGTTAAAGACAATTATACAGAAACGCGGAAAAAGGAAGAATCGCTTAATATTGAAATCGTAAACGATGATTACCTGAAACAAAACCTTGGTGGGAGTTTAATGAATTCCCTTGAAAGATTGCCCGGAGTAACTACCATTGAAATTGGCTCAGGTCAATCGAAACCTGTAATTCGTGGCCTGGGGTTTAACCGGGTTGCCGTGGTTGAAAACAACATTAAGCACGAAGCCCAGCAATGGGGTGCAGACCACGGGCTCGAAATTGACCAATATGCCATTGACAATATTGAGGTGATTAAAGGCCCTGCATCGCTCATGTATGGTTCCGATGCCATTGGTGGGGTAATCGACATGAAAAACAGAAAATTACCAGCCGAAAATTCGTTTGGGGGAACCATCGATTTATCCGGCAAAACAAACAATCATTTTGTGGGCACATCCATCTCCTTATACGCGAGGAAAAATGGATTTTTTGCTTCAGCGAGGGCAACCTTACTTGGTTATGGCGATTACAAAGTCACAGCCGACAGTGTTGATATTTACTCCTACCGGGCAGCACTTTATAAAAAGCATTTACGTAATACGGCAGGCAATGAGCATAATGTGCATCTGACTTTTGGTGTGATCCGCAAAAATTTTCAAAGCAAATTTTATTTAAGCAGTGTAAACTCCAAAAGCGGATTTTTTGCCAATGCACATGGATTGGAACCCCGGAATGTCGATGCCGAATTGCACGATAAATCAAACAGGGATATTCACTATCCGTACCAAACGGTTAAGCACATAAAAGCGATTAATACGACGTTTTATCAATGGGAGAAATTGAAACTGGAACTTGATTTGGGGTATCAGCGAAATTTCAGGCAGGAATGGAGCCAATACGTTAGCCATGGTTACATGCCCGCTGTTTTTCCGGACACATTATTGTTCATCCCGGATCTTGAGCGCCAGTTTGAAAAGCACGTGTATTCGGGAAACTTAAAATTTCTCTATCCTTTTGGCGGAAAAACACAGTTAAATTTTGGGCTTAATAGCGAATATCAGGATAATGAGATTGATGGGCGTGGTTTTATTATTCCGGAATATCGTCAATTCAGTTTGGGGGCATTTGTATTTGCCAAACATAAGCTTTCTGAAAAAAGTCAAATTCAGGCAGGTTTCCGTTGCGACTATGGGAATATTGTCACCTCTGAATACTACGATTGGTTCCCTTCTCCGCTTGACGGGAATAACCAAACAGGCACACAATATTTACAGCGGTCGGGAAACATCAGCCGGGATTTTTCAAATTTAACCTGGTCATTAGGATATAATTACAATCCGGGGAAATGGTCCTACAAAGTCAATTTGGGCAAAAGTTTTAGAATGCCAATTGCCAAGGAACTAGCTGCCAATGGTGTTAATTATCACCATTTTAGTTATGAAGTTGGCAATCCTGATTTATCTCCCGAAGTTTCTTATCAATTGGATGCAGGCGCTGAATTTGTTACATCTAATTTTGCAATTGGGACAACACCCTTTCTGAATTACTTTTCCAATTACATTTATTTAAACCCGACCTCGGAGCATGACAGGCTTTATGGTAACGGAAACCAGGTTTTCTATTACACGGAAAGCGAGGTGCTAAGGTATGGCGCCGAAATACATGCCAACTACCAACTATGGAGATCGTTGCAGTTGGGCATAATGGGCGAATATGTGTATTCAGAACAACTGTCGGGAGAGAAAAAAGGCTTTACCCTGCCCTTTTCGCCACCGGCATCGGCAATTTTTAATATTAAATATAAAAAACAAGCGATGAAATTTATTAAAAATGGCTATTTATCTGTTGACTATAGGATTACAGCACCCCAAAACAATATTGTCCCGCCTGAAGAAACCACCAAAGGGTATCAGCTTATTAATCTCGGGCTTGGTGGTGAAATAAAATCCGGAGATCAACATATTACTGTTTCCATGCAAGTAAGAAACCTGCTTAATACGAAATATTTCAACCACACCAGCTATTACAGGCTGATTAATATTCCGGAGGCGGGCAGGGATTTTATTATCCATATTTCAATCCCCTTCTCCGAAAAAATGAAACAAGAATAATTTATGTATAACAATTATTAATTTAAAAGATGAACTCAAAACTTAAAATACTTACCCTGTTTTTTACGATTGCAAGCGTGGCAATCCTTTCGTCATGTGATAAAGATGAAACAACCCCAAATCCGGTTATCACCTTAACTGAATTGGGCTATGAAAATAGCAAAATAGGATATGCAGGAACCGATTTGCATATTGAGGCTGAAATTGTTGCAGAAGGGAAGATTGATATCATTACTATTGAAATCCACCCGGAAGGCGAACATGAAGATAAAAGCACTTCCATATTTTTGCATGAAGATGAATGGGAAATGGATACTACGTACACCAAATTTTCCGGTATTATCGACCCGACTTTTCACGAGCACATTGATATTCCTGCGTATGCGGATACAGGGCATTATCATTTCCATTTTACCGTTACCGATTTAGAAGGGCGGCAAACGGTTGTGGAAGAAGAGCTTGAAATACGATATCCGGATGATGCAGTAGCACCAACGGTCAACGTTACTTCAGCACCAACAAATAATCAGTCGTTTACGAATGGCGAAACAATTAGTATTTCCGGTTCGGTAAGCGATGAAAATGCTTTGGGCGGCATGTACATTGGTTTGGTGCGTGAAGGTCAGAACCTAAGCGATGCAGAGGTAAATGCAACCAACACAATTACCCTTTTGCATACCCATGAATTTGACAGTGCCACAGCCCACAATTTTTCTGCAAGTATTGATGTTGGTGCGGCACAGGATAATAATATTACGCCAAAAGATATAACTGGTGACCTGGCCTGGCAATCGGCAAATTATTACATTGTTGTAAAATGTAAAGATGCGTTTGGAGGAAACTGGACGTTTTCAAGCCACTACCCCATTGTTATTAATCTGTAAAACTTTCGGGCAGGCTTTAATTGCCTGCCCTTTAATTTAAATAAAATGAAACGACTAAATTTTCCCGTTTATATATTCCTTTTATTGGTATTCTTTGGTTCTTGTGAAAATGAAGAGATCGATAAAGAAAAACCAACAATTGATTTAAGCATCCAGGATGCATTTCCATTAAACTGTGACACCATTTATTTTGGAGAAACATTTGTGTTACAGGTCCTATTTTCTGATAATGTTGAGTTGGGTTCTTTCAGTATCGACATTCATAACAACTTTAACCACCATTCGCATAGTACGGAAGTAACGGAATGTGAGCTTAATCCTGTTAAAACCCCTGTAAACCCATTCGCAACAATTGAGGACTTTGATATTCCTACAGGGGAAATGGATTATCAAACCAACCTTTCCATTTCTATTCCTTCGGGAAATGAAAGTGGAAGTTATGACGATGGGGATTACCATTTTTTCATAAGCCTTACCGACAAAGAAGGCTGGTCGGCACAAAAAGGGCTAAGCATTAAAATGTACCATCGGTAAACCAGGTTATGGATAAATAAAATGTTAAGCTAAAAGCAGCTGCTGGAAGAAAAACGAATAGATTTAAATCGAGATTTATATTTGTGGGTAATCTGAGCCCACCTCCAAACTCCTTACTAGTTACTTTACAATGCGAGCATAAATGAGCACAAATTATATGTTTGCGCTAGTGGTGGGCTTTATTATTCTACCATTACTTTTTCGATAATGGTTTTATCTTTCGTGTCCAGTTGCAAAATATAAATTCCTTTATTTATATGAGCAATTTCAATCTTTTCATTTAACAAATCTCCATTTTGAATTAGCTGTCCGGCAATATTTAATAAGGAATAGGATTTGATATTTAAATCGATCATATTAATATTAATGAATTCTCGTGCCGGGTTTGGGAAAATCCTAATTGAAGAATTATTTTTATGGTCTTTCAATTTGGAACTTATCACTGACTTATTAAACCAAACAGAATTCTTACCATAGCAGGCAATAATAATATCTGGATCGTTATCATTATCAATATCGCCAACAGCAATTTTTGTGCTTTCATCTTTACCTATTTTTATACCCGAATCAGTATAAACCCCCTGCCCATTATTTAGCCACATTGTATTTTCTAATGGTGTTTCATATTGCGAATTAGAGAAAACAAGGTCTAAATCACCATCCTTGTCAATATCTGAAATTGTAGCATTATTGCTTACAGAATTACTTAAAATCTGCTCGCTATTCTCAAAAACTCCATTATTATTATTCCAAACTTCAAAGCCATTTTCCTGACCAAGCAATAAATCTAAATCAGTATCCCCATCTAAATCAAAAAGTATTGGGGAATATCCACTTTCCGTTGATATTAATTGACCTTTGGTAAAAAATCCGTTCCCATTGTTTAGCCAAATAGTATTCTCTATTGTATATGCATTAATTGTTGTTATGGCATCTAAATCGCCATCTCCGTCAATATCACCTAAATTAACACCAGAATGACTTCCATCGCCAAGCTTCTGACCACTGTCAGTGAAATTCCCTACTCCATCGTTTAACCATATTTTCATTTCCCCATCATGCGGATTTTCCCAATTGCTGTCGAATATTGAATGATTACAAACAAATGCATCTATATCACCATCATTGTCTAAATCACCTAATTTTACCCCACCATGACCTTTCCCTAATTGCTGACCACTATTAACCAATTTGCCGGAACCATCGTTTATCCAGACCTCATTCGGAGCTCCATTTAATATATCAAAAGTGGCAAAAAACAAATCAAGGTAACCATCATTATTTAAATCGGCAAACTCGGCATCACCACTTTTTGAAGCTCCGAAATTTTGTTCGCTGAGACTAAACCCACCTTTTCCATTATTTATCCATAAATTATTATTTTGTTCTTCATACCAGTTACCGTTCACAATAAATATATCCAGGTCACCATCGTTATCAATATCAATCAGCTCTACATCCTCGCTGCTGTAGTTCCCTAATTCTTGACCTGAATCTTCAAAAATTATTTGAGAAAACAATTGTGAAGAAATTAACATTATAACGGCAAAAAGAACATTCTTAAATGAATTCATATAACAGGATTTTAATTAATAAAACCCGAAATTAAGAACACAAGCTACACAAGCATAACATTTTTATTTGAACGGTTATACTTTTATTTAAGCGGCAATTATTATTGGTTAGTACCCTTTAGTTCTTTTAGTTTTCTTCGGCTCACAGGCAATTTTGTTTCGCAAAATTTTAACTGAATAAAGGTGTTATTTTGCTCAATAAAAAATCTGGAAATAAAAAGAGTATTGCAAATAAACGAACGGTGAATGCTTTTAAAAATATCATCAGGAAGTATTTCAATCCATTTCTGCATTGACTGATATTTTATAAATCGGGAGTTGTCCTCGTATACAATCAACGAATAATTCCCTTCTGCTTTAATATATTTTATTTTCTCGACCGTAATAAAACGATGGTAATTATTTGTTGAAACATACAATTCATCTTGTTTGTGAAGCTTTTTCGTCAGCTCTATACGTTCGTCTTTTTTAACAGAAATCTTTTTAAAGGCAATTTTTAGTTCTTCAGTATTTATTGGCTTTAACAAATAGGCCAATGCGTTTAATTCAAAAGCCCTTACCCTATATTTATTGTAGGCAGTAACAAAAATTGTTTTACAGGTTGGCGGAATATCACTTATTATTTCAAAACCTGTTTCGCCCATTAACTGGATATCGAGAAATATTATATCAGGATTATATTGCGTTATTAGGTCTTTCGCCAAATTACAATTGTCCGCCTCTCCTATAACTTTTAATTGGGAAAACGCATTTAGTGCGGTCTTTATATTTTCTCTTGCCAAGCGTTCGTCATCTACAATTAAAACTTTTTTTAGGCTCATTTACGTTTATTTTGATAATTCAATTCGAACGGAATACCACTCATCTGATTCAGATATCTCAAATTTGTGTTTATCCGGATAATAAAGCTGCAATCTTTCTTTAATGTTGTTTAAACCAATAAAGTGCGATTCCGTTTGGCTTTGATCCCAGGTTTTATTTAATTTCAATTTATTATGTGAATTTCTAATCATGAGAAAATGACTGTTATCTTTCTTAAAAACCTGAATATTAATCCTTAGAGGTTTTGGACTTGTTTGCATTCCAAATTTAATTGCATTTTCAACAAGTGGAAGTAAAATTAAAAATGGAATTTCAATTTCAATTTCATCAATCTGGTATTGAATATCTATTTTATCTTCAAAACGAATTTTTTGAATATCGAGATAGTGCTTTATGGCTTTTATCTCTTCCTGAAGATCCACTTTATCTTTATCTGAATTTTGCAACGTGTACCTGAAAAACTTTGATAATTCTGATAAGGTTTGTCTTGCTTTGATTTTGTCTTCATCAATCAAGGCCTGAATTGAACTAAAAGCATTAAATAAAAAGTGCGGGTTTATTTGATACCTTAACATTAAGAGCTTAGATTCCTGAACCAGGTTAATAGCTTGTAAGGTCCTCTCTTTTTGAGCCTGAAGATTTTGCCAATACTTTACCAAATAATAAATGCCTAATAGTCCGAAAAAGAAGAAAAAATGTGTTAAGGTTGTTTTTGTAAGACTAAAAAATTCAAGGGCATATAGTTCATTTGGCCAAAATAACTTTTTTAAAACGTTACTAATAAAAATCCATTGAGTTGGACAGGTTAGCGTGTAAAGAAAAACAAACAGGATTATTAAACTAGTTCTTTGGCTTTTATGGATAGCGTAAAAAACATTAATCATTATGAAACTTACCATAAGTAGGGTTATAAAATTAATAAGGGAATTTGTAAGGATATATGTTAATCGTTCAGGCTCATAGATATACCACTGGTAACTTGTGATTGATACCCAAAATATTATCCCAATAAATTGAAATGAATAATGAATTGCATTTTCTTTTAATAACTGTTTCATAGACCAAAACTAACAAATTTGCATGTTGTGCCCTTTAAAAAGAACTCATTTGCCAACTTTGGTTTATAATGCCAATTATCGATGAGTATCCATTTAAACATCCAACTCAGCATAAATAACATATTAGCACTAGTATTTACCTATGTTTGAAGTTAGGTGCTTGTATAAAGCTGAACTCAGCACCAATTACAAATTTGCGCTAGCAATAGGAATGAATTTAAGTCCTAAAATTACCTTCCTATATAGTCAAACCAATTAAAAGAAGCTACTGCCTTACTATTTTCCCCGCTACTTGTTGCATACATCCCAATATAAGGACCATTAAACCCTTTTGCGACTTCATCAGAAATAACCTTCAGGTCCAATACTTTTCCAAGTTCTTTCATATTTTTTTCCGATTCTCCATAGCTAAATACTAATTTACGACCGTTTCCTTCAGCTTTTAAAATCACACTTTCACTCTCATAATTAACCCTTGCCACTTCTGTTTTCTCCCCAACCATTGTTTGTATAATTGCCAATTGATCCTTTTCTTTAAGAAACTGGAAATGGCATCTGCTATTTCGATAAATAATCATTCCTGCCTTTTCATTTTCCAATTCTGTGGAAAAATCCATCGAAAGGGAAGCTTCAAAGTTATGATGTCGAATCCTACGTGCTATTAATGAGGGATTGGTTAAGCTATCTAAAATATTTGGACGAAGATCAAGAGTAAGTACCCCTTTATGTATTCTATACCAATTATTTTGAGGCGTCCTTAACATATTCCATTCCAAATTTAGCTTATCGATGTCAAAATTATCTCGTGCGGGTTTTGTTTCAAAAGGTGTCCATGGTAAATCGGGGCGTTTCATTTTTAGTTCAACGATTCCTTTGCCGCGATTAAAAACCGGGGTTTGTTTATCGAAGGTTAGTGGACATAAAAAGGTTTCGCGTGCCAAAAGTGTATACCCGTCAACATACCTCTTTCCAAGCATTACTGCCCACCATTCGCCGTTTTGAGTTTCAACAATATCGGTGTGGCCAATAGAGTGGACAGGATAATCATTGCCAAGATGGCGATGTGTTAAAACAGGGTTAACATAATCCGTATTGTATGGGCCAAAAACAGAATCTGAATGATGAACGGTTGTTGCGTGATGGATTCCGGTACCTCCCTCAGCTACCAACAGTAAATATTTATTATTTATTTTATAAAGATGAGGACCTTCTGTCCAGACTGCATTATTTGCATGCCCAAATGTAAGTTGCTCACGTTTTCCTATGAGCCTCCCTTGTTTTGTATCAAGTTCTTGGAGCCAAACGCCTTGTTGATCTTTCCAATCAGGCTTTTCATTTAAATTTCCATGTCCTACATAATAACATTTTCCATCATCGTCCCACATGAGGGAGGGATCAATTCCCGGCGAATCAAGCCAAACAGGATCGGACCATGGCCCTGTTGGATTTTTAGCTGTAATATAAAAATTACCACCGCTTTCACATTGAACACAGGTGGTAATTAGATAAAACAGTCCCTCGTGGTAACGAATGGTTACAGCAAAAATCCCCATATAGTCTCCCAGTCCATCTTGGAGCTTGAGCTGTTCTGGACGGTGCAATCCGTAACCAATCAGCTCCCAATTTACCAAATCTCGACTATGGTGGATAGGTATGCCGGGAAACCATTCAAACGTAGAATTTACTAAATAGTAATCGTCGTCAACACGGCATATTGATGGATCAGGATAATAACCAGAAATAATGGGGTTATTAAACGTATTGGGTGGAATGGGGTTTTCCTCAATATTCTCTGTATTGGTTTGTGCTTGAACTTGCCATATAGCAATGACCAATAACAGAATTAAGTTAACTCTCCGTTTCATTATATTTGCTAATTATTAATTGTAAATTTGCCTTCCTATCCAACACATAAATAAACATTAGTTCATTTATATACTTTCAATAATCATCTATTTTATGACCTCATACCAATTCACAAGAATTGATTATTGAGTGGTTCTAAAAATAAGTGTTTTATTTAAGAAATCTGAGGATTGCAGCTACTTAATTGAAAACAGGCTTTCTTTGCGTTTTCAGGTTTCGAAGCATTCGCAAGTTAATAATATTACTTGTCGCAGGCAATAGCTTTGTACCTAAGCTTGGAGTTTGGAGTTGGAAGTTGGAAGTTTGGATTTTAGCTTGAGACTTGAAGCTTTTTGCTTGAGCCTTCTGATAGGGATTTCTCTCTGCGTTCGAAATTACTTGACATACTTTTTGCTACCCGAAACTCGAGACTCAAGGCTGAAAAGATTTCTCACTTCGTTCGAAATGACAGCTTAATTCTTGAAGCGAAGCTATTCTAACTTTAAGTAATTACCACACTATCAATAAGTAGTATTACTTGTTTCTTGAAAACGGGTAGAACTACGTTCAAAAAAATCATCGCAAACCCCTAATTTTGTGGAAGATATAATTCTTTCGATTGAATTTACACCCCGTAATTTTCTTAAAGAATATTCTTTAGAGGCGTATTCCGAAAAGCCTTACGAGTAGGAAAAACTTAAACACACAAAATCGGATGGAAACAAAAGAAGCACAAGCCAAAACCCTTGTTGGGGCTTATTTGGCAAAAGGATTAATGGGCAATATTGGAATGCCGGGCGCGCCAATAATGCATTTCTCACTGGTGGTTGTCCCGTCAACCAATACGGTATCAGGTTCGGTGGAGATTACTCAGGCACTGGGTCCTGAATATCCAAGCATTGTAATTAAGGAGGTAAGCGGTGTTATCCGTGCAACCGGGTATGGAAAAGTTACCAAAGTTGTTGCCCTTAAAGGCGAATACCTTGTTTCGGTACAACCTCCGGCAATCGGGACTTACCTGGCTCAGTTTTCGGCACACATGGCCATCGACAATGAATGGAATGGGCGTGGTGGCTTTAGCTACGACAATAACAACATTGAAGATGTTCCGGTGCAAAGCATAAAGTAAGTTTATTATTTCGCACCTCAATTAGCAAATTAATTAGGGTAAAACATGTCGGGTAAAGATTTAGTATACATTTCACCCGATTTTGTTTGCCCGCTATTGCGCAATAAGTAAATCCTAATTGCCCCTAACTTTTTAATTGGCAGGACAAGTTTTCAGGGTGAAATAAAAAGTAGAACCTTCCCCTAACTTGCTATCAACACCGATCTTTCCACCATGCTTGTCAATGAACTCGTTACACAGGATCAATCCCAAACCAGTACCTTTTTCATCGTTGGTCCCGGTGGTTGAGTAACTTTCATCCATTCGGAAAAGCTTATTTACAGAATCTTTGGGGATTCCAATCCCATTGTCTGAAATTTGCACAAGTACTTCTCCACCCGAATTTTCTGCTGAAATTTTAACCTTTCCGCCAATAGGAGTAAACTTTATCGCATTTGAAATTAAATTCCTCAATACGGTACTGATCATCGCCAGATCGGCAAAAACACAGATATTTTCAGGCACATGGCACGAAAGGTTTATTTTCTTCTGTGCGGCAATTTCTTCAAACAATTCCGATATTTCCTCAACCAAACTTTTTAGCTCCAACTTAGCTGGCATATATTTCATCCTTCCTGTAGCCGATTGCGACCACTCAATCAGGTTTGCCAGTAAATCCATCGCCTTTTTCGATGATTCTAAGATCCTCCCGGCAAATTCCACAAAAATAAAAACCTGATTTCCCAGGTCGGTGATCATATTTCGAATAATGAAATATAGTAAGAATTTCATCGTACCAACTATTTAATAGAACGTTTTTAAATATAGTTATGAACGAATGCTTGGATTTCATACAACAAAACAACTATTCTACAAAGATTCAACTTCGAAAATCTTTGAAGGAAACCACAAAAAAAGGAGGGATATTCCCTCCTCAAAAATGATCAATCATTTTTCCCTTCCCCACAAAAAACTATAAGGTTACAAGATTTACCTCGACAGTAAAATCATCGTAAATTAATTTATCCCCTAAATCCTGGAAAAATTTCCCGGACCTGAATTTTGCGCCATATTTTGTTCTGTCAACAACTAGTGTTGAGCTAAAACCGCTTTCTTCTTGTTTTACTGTAAATGAAATAGGTTCTGTAATTCCTTTAATTGTTAAATGTCCTTTAACCGCTGCTTCACCATTTTCAAATGCTTCGCTATCTACAATTTTTAAGGTTGCTTCCGGATATTGTTCCACACCAAAAAAATCATCTGATTTTAAGTGACCAATCAATTTATCTGCCCACTCTGAACCTGCCAAATCGATGTTTGTAATTGAATTCATATCCAATACAAATTCACCTCCTGCAATTTTTCCATCAGCTAACTCAAGGTTACCACCTTTAATGCTCACATTTCCAAAATGTTCACCTGTAACTTTTTTCCCTGTCCACTTCGCAGTAGATTTTTCAACGTCCACTGTCAAACTCTTCCCAAAAGATGCAGTTACAACAACTGCCAAAACCACTGTAAATAAATACTTCATTGTTTTCATTTTATTGTTATTAATTAATTCATACTTGGTATTTCAATGCATATTAACTGTGAATCCTTTGTAGCCTTAACTTTAAATTCACGGGACTCCATAATTCCAATAGCATCTCTTTTATATAATTTATTACCGACAATTTCTATCTCGCCTTCTATTACAAATACATAGCTTCCGAAACTACCGCTATGGGTTGAATACTCAATTTCATTTTCTTCCGATAAAAAAGTACGGGAAATAAAGGCGTTTTGTTGAATGGAGAGTGGTGCTTTTCCATCTCCCGACACCAGAACCTGCCATTTATTTTGTGCACCATTCACATCAAAGAACTTTTGATCATAAACCGGATCAATATTTTTCTTGTCAGGCATAATCCAAATTTGCAATAAATTGAGTTCATCGCTGGAACTGGCATTGTGTTCGGAATGAAAAATACCCGTTCCGGCACTCATTACCTGAACCTCGTTTTCTTTAATTACCTGCTCATGCCCCATTGAATCAGCATGTTTTATAGCCCCATCAAGAATTACCGAAATGATTTCCATATTGTCGTGTGGGTGCAAACCGAACCCGGTTGAAGGTTGGATAATATCATCGTTCAAAACCCTTAAGGCCCCAAAATTCACCCTTTTCGGGTCATACCACCGCCCAAAGCTAAAAGAGTGCTTTGCCTTTAACCAACCGTGATTAAACGAACCTCTCGAATCTGACCTATGAATAATTGTTTTCATGACTTCAATAATTTATAATACAAAACTAGAATGAAAACAAGGTCTGGTCAATGCACTTTTCAGAATAAAAGATGTAATTATCCGATATTGGATTATGAAATATAATTACCAAACATTGATTGTACAAATTCTAATAGAAATGACAGGCTATCCGGAACCAGAATTAGTAACTTAAAAAGTAATTGAAAACTTCAATTTAAAAAAGCTATTTTTGACGGTGAAATAGATTCTATTTTTTGGGATGTGGAAGAGAATGGGCATAATTATTATAGTTTTGGAAAAAAGACATTAGACTAAACCTCTATACACTGAAAGCACATAGGTTTAGGATTGAATGAAATTCAAAAAATAATGGACAAAGCAGAAAAGATTATTGAGTAATGAGTAGAGAGAAAATGCATTATGATTCTCAATTCTCAAACCTTTGTACTCAAATCTACTCATTCTAAAATCAAAATTTATAGAATCTAAAGTAGCTGCAATGATCCCGATTGAATCGGGAGCAGAGCATTCTCCGAATACAATTCGGAGGTTTTAACCATTAACTAGAAAAAAAGATATTATGAAGCGAATTTTAGTGACTGGTGGAGCAGGGTTTGTTGGTTCACATTTATGTGAGTATTTATTAAATCAGGGGAATGAAGTAGTTTGTTTAGACAACTATTTTACGGGCAAGAAAGAAAAAATAGTTCACCTGCTTGACAATCATTACTTTGAACTTGTAAGGCACGATGTAACAATGCCCTACTTTATAGAGGTAGATGAAATTTATAATTTGGCATGTCCTGCATCACCCGTTCATTATCAATACAATCCTATTAAAACAATAAAAACTTCGGTAATGGGGGCAATTAATATGCTTGGTCTTGCCAAAAGGGTTAAAGCCAAGATATTACAAGCTTCAACCAGTGAAGTTTATGGAGATCCTGAAATCCATCCCCAAACGGAAGATTATTGGGGAAATGTAAATCCAATTGGAATCCGGTCGTGCTACGATGAAGGTAAACGTTGTGCCGAATCTTTGTTTACAAATTATCATTCTCAGAACGATGTTAAAATAAAGATTATACGGATTTTTAATACCTATGGTCCCAAGATGGAGCCTGACGATGGACGGGTTGTATCAAATTTTATAGTACAAGCCTTACAAAATAAAGACATCACGATTTTTGGCGATGGTTTACAAACCAGAAGTTTTCAATATGTCAGTGATTTGGTGGAAGGAATGGTTCGGATGATGGGCACCGGCGATGATTTTACGGGTCCGGTAAATATTGGCAATCCGGGAGAATTTACGATGATCGAACTTGCCGAGAATATTATTGATTTAACAGGATCGAAATCAAAATTAATACATCTTCCTCTGCCTGCCGATGATCCAACCCAGCGAAAACCGGATATCACTCTGGCAAAAGAAAAACTGGACAACTGGGAACCAAAAATATCCTTGCGTGAGGGATTGACAGAAACTATTGATTATTTCGACAAGCTACTTGCTTCAGGCAAATAAAGCGACATATGACTGAAATACAACATTCTAAACCTCAACTTAAATGCAAAAAATATAAATTGGATTAAAGATAGAAGAAGTAAGTCCGAAGGCAAAAGAAAATACTCATTCCATATTCTTATACTTCAGGCTATTGGCTTCAAGCACCACTCAAAATGAAAAAGGAGTATTAGGATCAATTATCGCCACCAATAATTTCCTTCTCCAGTTTATTTCTGAACTCAGTGAAAGAAACTCCTTCTATGTTTTTATAAAACTTACTGAAATACGAGGGATCGTCGAACCCAAGCTGGTAGGCGATTTGCTTGGAGGATAAATCGGTATGCACCCCCAGCCTTTTTGCTTCCAATAAAATCCTTTCCTGGATAAATTCCTTCGCGTTTTTCCCTGTCGATGTTTTTATCACATTGTTTAAATAATCTGGTGAAATAGACAAATCCTCGGCATACTTCGATACCTGGTGCCACTGATGAAAGTTATTTTCAAGAAGTTCTTTAAAATTCAACACAATACTTTTCCCAGACTGTACCGAATGACTGATTTCCTTTTGTTTTGAATCGGTCAAACGATTACATTCGATTAGAAATAGCTTAAGATAAGCTCCTAAAACAGTATCCTTAAACGGGTTATCTTCTTCAAATGCCTGTTGTAAATGGAAGGCTATGTCGGCAAGCTTTTCTTCCGTTTTCTTATCGATAGTTAAAGGCGGTGTATCTGTAATATCAGAAAACAAACCAAGGTTTTTTATAAAACTCTCCGGGATATAATTTTCCTGAAGAAATTCTTTTGTGAAAAGGATTACCCACCCTACCGGTTCTGGTTTTGTCTCCACTTTATGCACCTGCCCCGGGCCAACAAAAAACACAATATTTGGCTGGATTGGATGTTCTTTATAATCAATATGATGCGTTCCACAGGCTTTTCTTGCCCACAGTACCGTATAATAATTATGCCTGTGGGGAACATCGTCGATGCCTTTGTTCTGGAGGTCGATTTCCTCCATTGTTTTAATAGCAAAACCAACTTTTTTTCCCTTATATTTTAAATCCAATAAAGGTATATGCATATTTTCTGCTTTGTTTCCTTAAAATTAATGCTTCTACACAAAATAATACACATAATTTGGCAGAATGATCATTTTTGCGAATATCTTTTGACGTAAAAGAATTATGTTTCCTATTTTTGGTTGAACCTGAGAAAATTAAAGATATGATTCCTGTTTTTATTTTATACATCGTGGTTTTAATTGTGATTGTTACCTATTCTGCACGAAGGTCAAAAACAAACAACGACTTTGTTCTGGGTGGAAAAAAAATCTCAGGCTTCTCATTAGCCCTTTCGGAAAGGGCAACAGGAGAATCGGCTTGGTTACTGCTGGGATTAACAGGATTGGCTTACTCAGAGGGCATGGCAGCCATTTGGGTAGCACTGGGCTGCGTATCAGGAATACTGTTTTTGTGGGTATTTTTAGCCGAACCATTACAAAAGCTAACAGAAAGAACTGGGGCTTTAACGGTTCCCGGCTTATTCTCCGCCAAATTTAAAGGCAATGGCAAAAGCTTTGGGATTTTATCTTCCGTTATCATCATATTCTTTTTTGTGCTTTACATAGCAGCACAGTTTAGTGGTGCCGGAAAAATTTTTAACGACACGTTCAATATTAACCCCTTTTGGGGAATGGTAATCGGGTCGGTTTTGGTGACAGTGTACACCATGATGGGAGGTTTTATTACAGTTGTAGCTACCGATGCATTTCAGGCAGTTTTAATGGTTGTAACCTGTGTTGTATTGCCAATTATTACACTCGGTATTGCAGCAACCTACAATATACATATCGCCGAAACCATTGCCCATGCCAGCTACACCATCCCCTTAAATATGGAATCGGCAAAACAGGCTACAGGGGGATTGTTAATATTGAACGGGTTAAGTTGGGCTTTTGGATATACCGGACAACCACAGCTATTGACCCGGATGATGGCCATGCGGAATAAAAAAGAAACCCGCCAATCGAGATGGTTGGCAGTAGCCTGGACATTGCTGTCTTATGCTGGTGCATTTTTGATTGGGATAATCGGGTACAAACTGGTTCAGGCAGGTGCACTTGGCGAGGCTGCAAGTGCCATAAGTAACGATGCTGAAAAAATTATGCCCATTATGGTAATGACCCTTCTCAACCCGGTTTTGGCTGGGATATTGCTTTCAGGCGCAGTTTCTGCAATGATGTCAACCGCTTCTTCCCAATTAATGGTGGTTTCCTCGTCAATGACAGAAGATTTATACCTCCAATTAACAAAGAAAAAAGTAGAAGAAAAGAAAATGTTGTTCCTCAACAAAATACTTACCCTGGCTGTAGGACTTATGGGCTTCTTGCTTGCAATATCAATGAAAGAAACCGTTTACGGATTGGTTTCCTATGCCTGGAGCGGCATTGGCGCATCCTTTGGACCTGCAATTATCTTGCTGATTTTCTGGAAGAAGTTTTCACGAGCGGGGGTATATGCAAGTTTAATCACAGGCACTTTGAGCGCAGTGATTTGGAAAACCTTTTTGGTGGATATAACCGGAATATCTGAAAGGTTATCGAGTTATTTGATTGCATTGGCAATGGCAATTTTATTTAGTTTGTTATTCCCTGAAAAGAAGAACTAACCAGCCTTATTCCCCCAACAACAAAATCATACACATAAAATTATAGTTCTGATTACTCATTAATTTCTGGCATTAACACCCCATCCACTAAATCCGACAATTCGGTAGCATTAAGTTTTATCCTTTCTGTTTTCAGTAAATCTTTGTTGCATGATAATTCGCAAGAATTGACAAACAAAACCTTGAATTATTAAAGAATTTTGCAACAAAAGACACAAGCATGAAAACAATTTTACTCTTTACACTCACAATCCTCTCTATTTCGGCAGTTTCGCAAACAACAATTACCGGAAAAGTAATTTCTTCCAAAGGAGATACACTTCCCGGAGTTAATGTTTATCTGGAAGGAAGTTATGATGGGGCGAGCTCCGATGCACATGGAAATTTTAAATTTACGACCACAAAAACAGGAACCCAAATCCTAAAGGCAACCTTTATAGGTTTTAAAGCCTGGGAGAAAGAAGTCAATTTAAATAGCCCGATAAACGAGCAAATCGTTTTAAGCGAAAGTATAAATACCCTTGATGCCGTAACCATTACAGCCGGAAGTTTTGCCGCTGCCGATGAAAGCAGGGCTTCCATAATGAACCCAATTGATATTTACACCACAGCCAGTGCCAATGGCGATATAATGGCAGCCATGCGTACAATGCCCGGCACTCAGGCTGCTACCGACGATGGCAGGCTGCTGGTTAGGGGTGGCGATGCTTACGAAACCCAAACCTACATGGATGGGTTAATAGCCGCAAAACCTTATTATTCGAAAACACCCGATGTTGCTACCCGGGGCAGGTTTGCCCCTTCTTTGTTCAATGGGGTTGCGTTTAATTCCGGAGGTTATTCGGCAGAATATGGCCAGGCGCTTTCCTCAGTATTGGTATTAAACACCAATGATTTGGCTGTGGAAGATGTTACCGGACTGTCACTTATGTCGATTGGTGGTGAAATCAGTAAAACAAAGCGCTGGGACAACACTTCATTGAGTTTATCGGGAAGTTATTTGAATTTTGAACCATACCGTAAAATCTTTAACAGCTCGATTGATTGGGAGAAACCTGTGGAAGCAATTAACGGAACAGCAATTTACCGACATAAAACCAAAAGCAATGGTTTGTTAAAAGCGTATGTAACCACGGATTGGGGCGACCTTTCCTATAATATTCCATCCGGGGCAAATCAAAAGATGAAAATAAGTAGTACGGGGACAACATTCTATTCAAATGTGGCATACAAAGATTGCTTTTCAGAAAAGTCTTGCTACAAAGCGGGAGTTTCAGGAACCTGGCAAAATAACAAGCTGGGATTGGGAAACGATAAAGTGGATACAAAAGAGCTAATTATTGAAGGTCGGTTTACCGTAATTCACGATGTCGCGGAAGGAATAAAACTTAGTTGGGGAATGAATGAAACAACCAACAAGTACACACAGGATTATCGTAAAGAAAGGGATAAAACATACACCTCTGATTTTACAGATAATTTACTCGGTGGATTTGTAGAAAGCGAAATTAAATTCAGCAAAAATATTGCTATTCGTCCGGGAATTAGAGCTGAGTATTCTTCAATCCTGAATAAGGCGATTATTGACCCACGGTTTGCCTTAGCTTTTAACACCGGGGAGAATTCCCAACTTTCAGCAGCATTAGGGTTATATCATCAAACACCACAAGCCGATTACCTTAAATATACCAACGAACTCGACTTTGAAAATGCATTTCACTATGTTTTAAGTTACCAGAAAGGCGATATTGCAACAAGGTTGTTCAGGGCTGAAACGTATTATAAATCTTATGACAATTTGGTTACCTATAGTTTTAACGATTTCGGACAAGCAGATCTAATCTCTAACAATGGTGAAGGTTATGCAGGTGGACTGGACATTTTCTGGAGGGATAAAAAATCCATTAAAGGATTCGACTACTGGGTAACTTACTCTTATATCGATACCAAACGGAAATATAAAAACTATCCTGATAAAGCAACTCCTGAGTTTATCTCCAACCATAATTTCTCCGTGGTTGGGAAATACTGGATCAATAAAATCAGTACACAGGTTGGTTTTGCTTATACAACTGCAACTGGCCGACCATATAATGATCCAAATTCCGACAGGTTTATGAATGAAAGAACAGGAACCTATTCTGACCTGAGTTTGAACTTCAGTCATATTTTTTATATCGGCAACCAATATTCGGTTCTCTATATGTCGGTAAATAACATCCTTGGAAACGACAATGCACTCAGTTACCGAGCTTCAAGTATAAACGATTCTCAAGGCAACTACGAACTTACACCAGTAAAAAGGGATTTAAAAAGAATGGTGTTCATCGGTTTGTTCTTAAGCTTTTAGAAGCCTACAATTGATCCCTATTTTTCAACAGTTCAGCAATACTATTTTTCAAAACATATAAAACAACAAGATATTTGAACCATCACTTAAATTTAAAAACAATGAAAACTATTTTAATTACAATTTTACTAGCTGCTTTTACAAGCACCGTTTTTTCTTCCGAATACGAGGAAATCATGTCAGCAAACATCCAAAAACTATACACGCTAACCGAATCTGACGAGCTGATTAATTTAGCCAACCAATTTGAGCGGATTTCCAACGCAGAACAAGACAAATGGGAACCTGCTTATTATGCTGCCTATTGCTATGTCCGGTCAACTTTGTTTGGCAAAATGGCTGTTGATGACATTCATAAACAATTGGACAATGCCCAGAAATTTATAGATCAAATAATAAAAACCAACAGCAAAGAATCAGAAATCCATACTTTGCAAGCTTTTGTTTACCAGCTGCGTATTACAGATATGTCGAAAGGGTATAAATTCTCCAAATTATCAAGTGAATCACTGGCAGTTGCTGAAAACCTTGACGCCAATAATCCGAGGATTTATTATCTGAGAGGTAGCAACATTTTTCATACCCCAAAAGCTTTTGGCGGTGGCAAAGAAAAAGCAAAACCTCTTTTAATAAAAGCCGATGAAATGTTTAAAAAACATAAGCCTACAAGCAAGTTTGAGCCATCGTGGGGACCATTCCATAACAGCGAATTACTAAGCCAATGCAATGAATAGCATCCATTTTTCAGAAATATAAAATCAGTCTTATTCGAAGATTGGTTTTATATTTTTATCCGTTCATAAATTAATCTTTCTTATTTTTGGTATTCCACATACAAATGTACCTTTTAACTAATTGATCCGTGAAAAAGATAAAGTTTATAAAACAATTCCTGATTGCAGTTCTGGTATCTATTTTAATTGGATTTTCCTTTTTACTGGTTTTTGGTGGTTTCAACAGGCCCATCAAAGACATTCTGCTCAATATGGGGTATTCCTTATGTATTGGATTGCCACTTTTTGCCAATGGTTTTCTTTTCGAATGGTATGCAAAAAGATACATCGACTGGATAAAAAAGCCTTTGCAAAGTATTTTTAGTGCCATGCTCCTGCATTTTACTTACTCCAGTGTCGTAATTCTGGGAGTTAACTGGATTTGGTTTATCAGGATTCCAAACAGTAGTTGGAAAATTTTTTGGCAGTACAACAAAGCAACGGTAATAAGCGAATATATTGTTTTTGTGGTCGTTGCATCAATCATTTATGCAATCAATTTTTTTAAGGCTTGGAAATTTGCCCTGGAAGAAAAGGAAAAAATAAAAAGCGAATCACTTGCACTCAAATATAAAGTTTTGCAAGATCAGGTTAGCCCTCACTTTTTGTTTAACAGCTTAAACACGCTGGGTTCTCTCATTGATTTGGATACGGCAAAAGCAAAGGTCTATAACCAGAAACTTGCACAGTTTTACAGGGATCTGTTATTATTTAAGGACGAAGATATTATTGGTTTAAAAGAAGAAATTGAATTTGTAAAGAAATACGTTTACCTGCAGCAGATAAGGTTTGGGGAAGCATTGGCTGTTGACATTATCCCGAACAATAAAGTGGACGGGAAAGTGATTCCCCTATCGCTTCAAACCCTGGTCGAAAATTGTATTAAACACAACGAAATATCCATTGCAAACCCGCTTAAAATTGTAATCGGAATTACCGACGACCATAAACTCATCGTTGAAAATAACCTTCAGCCCAAAAGTTCAAACGAAAAAACGAGCAGTACAGGACTTAGCAACCTTGCGGGTAGATATGAGTTTTTAACCGGAAAAAAAGTGGAAATTACAAGGACGGAAAAATACTTTAGGGTGAATTTGCCCCTCATATTAATGGAGGTTTAAGATGAAAATATTAATAATCGAAGATGAACCATTAGCTGCTGCTCAATTAGCATCACACCTAACCGCATTAAAACCCGATGCCAAAATTCTAGGGGTATGCGACACCATAAAATCAGCCGTAAAATGGTTCCAAACCAATGAAGAACCTGACCTTGCTTTTTTTGATATTCATCTTGGTGATGGTTTAAGTTTTGAAATATTTGAAAAGGCTACATTCTCCTGCCCGGTTGTATTCATAACTGCATTCGATCAATATGCCATTCAGGCATTTAAAGTGAATAGTATAGATTATCTGCTTAAACCTATCGAACGCGACGAACTTGGCAAAGCGTTAAAAAAATTTGAAAATCTGACTAGCCACAAAAGCAATAAACTTACTCCGGAAATATTGGAAGGTATTGTCGCAACTTTTACACAAAAAAAATATAAAAAGAGGTTCCTTGTAAAAGTAGGGGCACACCTTCGAATCGTTGATATTGCTGACATACTTTATTTCTACAGCTTTCAAAAAGGAACTTATGTAAAACTAAAAGATGGTAAAGACTACCTTTTAGATTATAGCCTCGAAGTTTTGGAAGAAATGCTTGATCCTACACATTTTTTCAGAATTAATCGAAAATATATCCTTGCGCTTCCTTGCATTAAAGATGTTGTATCGTACAGCAATTCAAGGTTAAAGCTTAAAGTACTACAACCCAACGAAGATGATTTTTTGGTAGCTCGCGAAAAAGTCAAAGCCTTTAAAAGTTGGTTGGAAGGGGAAAATTTGAAAGATAAATGATCAAACTGCAAATAAATCTAAACAAAAAAAAAACCAAAGAAAGAATAGAATGAAAGAATATCCATTCAAAAAAATAGATGCATTTGCAACTGAAAAATCCGATGGAAATCCAGCGGGATATATTTTATTGGACAAACTGGAAGATATTTCGGAGCAAGAAATGTTACAAATTGCAAAGGAATTAAAAGGATTTGTTAATGAGGTTGGATATGTTGCACGAGTTGGCGAGAATGAATTTAATTTGCGCTATTTTTCGTCAGAGAGGGAAGTTGATTTTTGTGGACATGCAACAATTGGCATTATGTACGATATTTTAAAATCAGATTCTTCTTTTGCAAAAATCCCAAGTTTAATTATACACACTAATAAAGGGAAATTAAAAGTTGAAAACAGAATAGAAACTGAAGACTCGGTATTTATTATGTCTCCAATTCCCGTGTTGAAACATTCTATCCCGGATTTCAATGAAATCTCAAAAAAACTTAAAATTGCCCCATTAAACATTGCTTCAAATCTTCCAATATCCATCATAAATGCTGGATTAACAACTCTGATTGTTCCTATTACAGATTTAGATGTTATTTTACGTATACAGCCTGACCTCGAAGAATTAAAAGAATTCTGTTTCAACTCAGAACTTGATATAATTGAAGTTTTTACACCTGATGTAAGGGAAAAAACAAACGATTTCAGAACAAGGGTTTTTGCACCAACCTTCGGCTATATTGAGGATCCTGCTACCGGCTCAGGAAACTCGGCATTTGGATACTATCTCCTTAATAACGGATTATGGAAAGGAGAAACCATAATAATTGAGCAAAACGGACTTAAGGATAACTATAATATAGTCAAACTTCAAAAGCAAAGTGTTACTAAAAATACATTTAGAGTCAGTTTTGGAGGAGGGGCAATCACAAGAATTGAAGGAACATACAAGCTTTATAATTAGAGTAAGCATTCTGTAGATATCCTGCATTCATTCAATTCATAAACCACATATTCGGTAATTAAACTTGTGATTAAAATACATTTTAGTTTTAAAAGCACAATCATAATTAAATTAGGTTGTTAAAATTCTAAATTAATAGCTAAATTTATTTCTTAATTAAAAATCAATAACCAAAATAAACCAACAAATCAATAATTCACCATGAAAAACCTATTCCAAAAAAAGAGAAATATTTTCTTTCTTACCTTATTATTGTTAATATCCTCAAATTCAATACAGCCATTATTTGCCCAACAAAGTTCAGAACCACCAAGTGGATTTATGGCAGGGCAGGCATGCGTTCGTGAAGATAACCAGGGAAACGGCCTATTATTTTATTTATCTGGCAAAAACGATTTCACAGCCGATTTTGCCAACGGAGGGCAGGTAGAACCCAACTTTTTGAAAGATGTTACCATGATTACTGATGGGGCAATTGGAAAAGGTTTTAGTGCTGATGACAGCCAGTTAATGACTTATTGGGCACCGGGTAACATCTATGCACAACGGGGCAATATTTCGTTTTTTTGGCGATCTCGCTACCCTGTCGGTCCCACTCCGTTCCCCATATTCCGTGTTTCTTATGCCGACCATTCAAGTTGGGACATGGTTTGGCTCCGAATCGACTACAACGGCTCAGGTTTCGATGCGTTTGTTACCGATATTGGCTTAACAAGAACAAGGATTTCTTATTCAATGGATAAATTTCCGGAACCTGACGAATGGGTGCACCTTTCACTTTCGTGGGATGAAACCGAAGGAATCAGGTTTTATGTAAACGGGCAACTGGCCGAAAAAAAATCGATCGTCGGGAATATCTACGATACCGGACTTGACCAGTTTGGTCCACATTCACGGATCATCAGTCCATATCAGGTACAAAGTGCATATTGCTTTATGCGAGGTGGCGATCTTGATGAACTAAGAATCTATGACCGGATGCTTCCTGATGAATATATTGTTGATTTGGCGAATGGGAAAACCCCGGAGGCACTGGCTCCATTAGAGCGCGACCTCAGCGAACGCCGTTGGCGCGATGCATGGTGGATGCGCCATGGTTGGAACTTGCCGAACCCAGCACCTCCAACCTTGCCTTCGTCTCAAACCAGCATACGAAAAGTTGAGATTCACGATGCAGTGGATATCAAACGCTGGTACTGGAAAGCCAACGATGGTATAAGGGAAACAACCTGGCCGGGAGTTTACAACATGTCACGGCTACCGGGCAGATACGATTACTTTGTGTTGCCCGATTGGGACTGTTACTCAGGATCAGGGCAATCAATTCGGTTCAATTTGCCCAACGAACCCTGGAACCACGTTGAAATGTGGGGCAAAGCTTGGGGGCAATTAACCCTCGAAGATAAATTGCTCAGGGACACAACCTTTGCAGTTCGTACGCAAAAACAAATCAAATCATACAATCGCTTAAATTCAACAAAACATGGTGGAACAATCCGTTTCGATAACGCTTTGATTGAAGAACCAATTGGTTCATTTGAGGTTTATAATGTTGACAAAGGAAGTGCGCCCAAAGGTTCAGTAACCGAAAGTTTTACACTCACTTCAGCTCCATCAACATTTAATGATAAATCCATTGAAAAACTGGCTTCCTTTGTTTGCGGGAGATATCCTGCCGATGAGCGTACCATGATGTTGGGAGTTCCGGAAGGAAGTAAGATTAAAACCTATGATAAAGCAGTAAAACCTAAGTTTCCATATCCCTTCATCCATATTTTGATTCCTTATTCCAATCAAAATAATGCTGGACTTGACGGAATAGAAATTAAGCTTCCACCTATGAATGTAAAACCCACCCATGATGGTGTTTTCCCACTAAATATCCGTGTAAAAGATCCATTATGGGAAGCCAGGGACTTGACAGACTTTAGCTTCTCTGTTAAACCCGGCGATTCCCCCACCCTTTGGATTGACACACGCGACCGGGTTTTGCCCAAAGAACATGCTTTATACATTACCATTGCAGGTGCAGGCGCAGACTTCACCTCGGAATTATTAGAAGGAACTCAGGTCAAATTGGTTTACAAATCAAAAGAAAATTCTCGACCTGAACATGAAATAGACAGGCTCACTCAGGTACGCGACCTTTATGCACACATGGTAGAAGAAAGGCCAAGGTTTTCGCGACTAAATGTGTACAATCGTTTAACAGCCGATTTGAACGATTTAATAAATATAAGTCCAGAAAATCAATTGGGTAAAATATATAACTATGCGATTACAAGACGCAACAAACCTGATTTTAAAATCCCAAAATGCCCTGAAGGCATTCCTGAATGGGCTTTCCTTCAAACAGAATACCTGCGTCAGATCAATCGTTTCATAATGTATTATATTGATAAACGTCAAATATCAAATGGCGAATTTGGTGGTGGTTTATCCGACGATGGGGATTTACTTAACCTATGGCCAGTTGTATCATTTCTGGGGATTGAACCGGAAAAAATATTGAAGTCATTGCAACTTCATATGGATGCCTATTACGATAATGACCGCCCAGCATACGATGCGCCATTACGCCAACGAAGCTTGCCACTTTTCACCAACGGATTGGCAACCATTTTTACGGACGAATTGCACGCCGTGGAAGATGGTATGCAGGTAGTGGGTGCAATGGAAATACTTGACTATGCAAATCCCCTGCACATCGAAAGAGGGATGCACACAGCCTCACGAATGCTAAACGATATAACTAAAATTAATTCAAAGGGTCACAGGCATTTTTGCACACGCTTTTATAGCGGAACCCGAATTGCGACCGAAGATCCCTGGCAATGGTCTGTACCTCGTTCCTACAATGTTTTGCAAACTTCGTTTTTAACGTCAAGGTTTAACGGCAACCCAAGCCTGCAAAAAATGATCCTGGAAATTGCGGATGGGCTCATTGAACACATTAAAGATGGAAAAATGAACACGCAAATTAATTTCGAAACCGATGAAGATAAAACCTCCGGAAGAATGGGTGGAGCAATTCCTGAATCGGTGTTTCATTCAGCATATCAAATTTCCGGGGATAAAAATTACCTAAAATATGTATCTGATAAGAATCCGTCAATAAGGATTTTTGATAAGAACCGAATTGCCGACCGTTACAAAGAAGAAATAAGCAATATGGGAATTTTCGAATACATTAACACGGAAGGAAGCACATGGATTGACAGGACCACATATTTAAATTCAATTATACAGGAAGACCGTCTTGGAGGAATTGCATTAATGCGTTTGCGCAACTTGCTTCCATTGAACATCGTCAGTTGGAATTTTGACAAAACGGAGGATTACGATGATGTGGCAATTTTTGTTAATAAAGCAACAGCCGACAGTTTTGGCATTATTGCATTCAACCTGGACAATAGTTCCGTTAATGCTACAATGACTGTTTGGGATATTACACCAGGGAAATGGATGGTTAGGGAAGGTATTGACACCAATGATGACCAAATAATTGACAGTGAACTAACCGAACGTATTGTTGATTTAGAGCGTGGTGAAGCCCTTGATATTAAGTTTTCTTCGCGAGCCTACAGCATAATAAACCTTGAATTGATGGAACCAGCAGCTAAAGGTTATTGGGAAAGACCTGACCTCGGTATTGGAACCAACGATATTCAAATAAAAAATAATGAGGTAATAGTAAAAGTACATAGCTTGGGAGCTGTTGCTACTCCAGCTACAAGCCTCGAACTTAAAGATGCCACTGGAAACCTGGTTGCAAGTGCGCCAGTTCCCCCATTGGAAGCACCACTGGACCTTAAGCCACGTTGGACTGAAATAATCTTATCAGTACCTGAGGGCACTGACCTGAAAAATGGCTGTGTGGAAATCGATCCTAAGAGGGAAATACAACAAATATCTAGAAAAAACACCATCGTAAAATGGTAGTTTAAACAAATATTATTGGCAAATTTTTATTAAATGCGCTATCACAATGTTGGATTCAACGGATCAAGGCTTGAAATTTTAAATTCCCTCCGTGAGTCCAACATTTTTTTACTCAACGATTGGCGTTTCATAAATTGTAAGCCAGGTTTTTTAAAATGCGTTTAAGATTGATTTCATTGCGTATTCCACCATCCATTTTGTTCCATAGATTCATTATAGATTTTATTCAAGGCTTTTAACATTAAATATAATTGCTAATTTCGTAGGTCTTAAAATTTGGGGAGGATTATGGAGTTCAATGGTAAAACTATCTGGATAACAGGTGCTACGTCTGGCATTGGCAAAGCGATGGCTTTGCACATTGCTAACCAAGGTGTTAGCCTGATTCTTTCTGGAAGAAACCTTGATTCTTTAAAAAAAGTTGCAACAATATGCGAAAATAAAGGGAGCAAAGTACAAGTTATCCCTTTTGATCTGGCTGATTCCAAATCGGTTGAACATGCAGCTCAAACCGCCTTAAAATCAAACCATAAAATTGATTGTTTATATCAGGTTGGAGGCATTAGTCAACGTTCTTTTGTTGAAGACACCAGCCTTGAAGTAGACCGTAAAATCATGGAAATTAATTTCTTTGGGACTATTGCACTGGTGAAAGCAATCCTTCCATCAATGATAAAAAACGGAGGAGGTTATCTGGCGGTTACATCAAGTGTTGTTGGTAAATTTGGCTTCCCTTACCGGTCAGCATATTCTGCCTCAAAACATGCACTTCACGGGTTCTTTGAAAGTTTACGGGCCGAAAATGTTGCCAATAATATAAAAGTATCCATTATAATCCCCGGAAGGGTTAAAACCCAAATCTCGGTAAATGCACTTGACAGGGATGGGAAAGCCCATAATAAGATGGACGATGGACAGGCTCAGGGTATGTCGGTAGAAAAGTGCGCACAAGTAATTTGTAGAAAATTAAAGAAAGAAAAAAAAGAGATTCTTGTTGGAGGGAAAGAAATCATCATGGTTCATATCCGGAGATTTCTCCCGGCTTTGTACTATAAGCTTTCCTCAAAAGTAGAACCTTTATAATCGAATAAAATTTGGATCATGCCAAGAAAAATTAACGGAATTCAGCAATTGGGCGTTGGTGTAGAAGATGTACAGGTTGCCTGGAAATGGTATAGGGAGCATTTCGCAATGGATATTTGCATGTTTGAAGAAGAAGCCACAGCTGAACTAATGCTGGCACATACCGACGGCAAACCACGTAAAAGGCATGCTGTTCTGGCTTTAAATATGCGTGGAGGTGGTGGCTTTGAAATTTGGCAACATACCGG
The DNA here is from genome assembly GCA_963678235.1 of Prolixibacteraceae bacterium. Taxonomy (GTDB): domain Bacteria; phylum Bacteroidota; class Bacteroidia; order Bacteroidales; family Prolixibacteraceae; genus JABMQB01. Next base: position 1,461,926 of record OY782766.1, read on the forward strand.
AAAAAAACCACAGCTTCCTGATTTTGAAATTCAACTTGGCGATCTTGGTATTTCCATCGGAAAAATAAAGGCAAATGATATTGAGGCTGCTTACATCAGGTTTAAAGAGTCAGGCTTAGATCTTTTAACAGAAATAACTAAAGACCCGGTCGGAAACGATCATTTTTACCTGAAAGATATTTTCGGGAATATGTGGGAAGTTAAAAATGAAGCGAGTGTTTTTCGAAAAAAAGAGAAGTCGGTCAGTGGCGGGGTTTTTGGCGTGGTAATCGGTGTTAAAGATATTGAAGAAAGTTTGAAAATTTACCAGGATGTGCTCGAATATGACGAAGTTGTTTACGATGAAATAGGCATATTTGAAGATTTCAAAGGACTTCCTGGTGGAGACAATAAATACCGAAGGGTACTTTTAAAACATTCTGATGTAAAAAACGGGGCATTCAGTCCATTCTTCGGAAGCTCGGTTATTGAACTTGTTCAGGTTATGGACCGCGAGCCGGTAGATATTTTCAAGGAGCGTATTTGGGGCGATCCTGGGTTTATCCACCTTTGTTTCGACATTAACAATATCGATTCATTCCGTGAAAAAGTAAAAGGCATCGGTTATCCTTTCACCGTGGATAGTGCCCGTGCCCTTGAGACGTTTGACATGGGTGAAGCGGCAGGTAGTTTTGCTTACATTCAGGCTCCTGAGGGAACGCTCATTGAATTTGTGGAAACCCATAAAATCCCTTTGGTCGAAAAAATTGGCTGGTACCTCGATTTCAGGAAACGTGGCAACCACCCACTTCCAAACTGGATGCTCAAACTGTTTAAATATAAGCGGGTAAAAGACAAATAAAAAGCCAAAAGCAATAATTCACTTCTGGCTTTTACAACTTATCACTTATTCCCATTAGAAGAAAACCCCAACGTTGAAAGTAAGGGCTTTGTTTCTAATATCTTCATCATAATCAACCAATTCTTTTAACCCCATTTCGTAATTCAAAGAAACCGAGATATCGTACTTCTCTTTTGGGAACAACACTCCAATTTCCATTGCGAGCCCCAAATCGGTTGAACTTGTTTCGTCTTTAATGTCGGTATCTAAGCCATCAAGTTCCTGATTGGCATCCAACAAAAATCCCACATATGGACCAGCGGCAACGAACAAAGAATTTTTCTTTATGGGAGCCATAAACTGAGCCTTCACAGGAACGGTCAGATATCCAAATTTTTCAGTTTGTTCAGCATCCTGACCATTGATCAACACATCACATTCCCTGCCTTTTTGCCCATAATTTAAGGCAGCTTTCAAAGCAAACCATTCGTTAAGTGGCTGTAGGGCCTGTACCCCAAAAGTATAGCTGCTAATCACATCGGTATTTTTACATAAATTCCCCAAATCTGATTGCGTGGCAAATCCGTAGCCAACATTTCCTCCAAACTTAATTTGAGAAAATGTTTCATTAAATGATCCAAAAAGAATCATCAAAATCAATAAATATTTCCAAGTTTTCATCGCTGTTTTTAATTGTTTTCAGCTACAAAATTGGAGATATTCCTTAAGTCCGCACTTGATACAGATCAAGAAATGAAATAAGGATAAAAAAAGTTAAAGTCGATTTTTATATTGCCCTCAACCTACTGAGGGTTTCTGGGGTAATGCCTAAAAATGAAGCAATATGCTTAAGCTGAACCCGTTGGAATATTTGCGGATATTCAGCCAATAAAGCTTCATATCGTTCCTGTGCAGTTTGAAATTTCAGGTTAAAGGTATATTCCGATTTTTTTTGGGTAACATCCAAAATGGTATGAAATGCAAACTTTGCCATTGCATGGTTTTTATTAAGCATCTCGTCCAATTGGGAAAAGGTAATCGAATATATCTCAGAATCTTCGACAAGTTCGCTCGTGAGGTTTGTTGGTTTTTGTTTATAAAAAGTATCAATGGCGGTGAAAAACGATTGTTCGGGAGAGAACCACGCCGTAATTTCTTTTCCATTTTGCAGGCTGTAATACGACCTGACTAATCCTCTCTCAACAAAGTAAATTTGCCTGCAAGTTTCTCCAACATCAAAAAGTATTGTTCCTTTTTCCAGGATTTGTTTCTTAAAAACCAAAGCAATCTCCTGCTCATCGGCAGCCGACAAACCTGCCATTTTTTTTATATGGAATGGTAAATTCATTCTTTAATGGGAATATCAAGTTGTAAATTTACTCGAATTTACTTAAAACTTATTTTAGTGCAGCATTTCAACTAAGTTTCCTTATGTAATAAGGCCTATAAAAAAACAAGGAGCCCAAAATGGGCTCCCTGCCAAATAAAACAAACCTAATCTAACTAAACTAACTATCAAATCAACTTATGAAATCTTAATTTCTATTGGTGCTTTCTCAACAGCTTCTTCTTTTTTTGGAATTGTAATTGTTAGAATCCCATTTTTAAAAGCTGCGGCGATTTTTTCAACATTTGCGGTTTCAGGCAATTCGTAACGTTTAGTGTAATTTTTTGTTCCAAACTCCCTACGAACATATTTGAGTTCTTTCACCTCTTTGTCTTCCTTATGTTTTGCAGAAATGGTTAAAATATCATTATGAAATTTCAACTCCACTTCTTCTTTGTCAAATCCTGGAAGTGCCAATTCAATGTTGAAATCTTTTTCGGTCTCATAAACATTCGCTGCCGGGTTATGTGAACATGAACTTGGCTGTGAATCGTTCACTAAAAAGTTATTAAATAGCTCATCAACTAAATTACGGTTTACACTGTACCTTGGATTTTGAAATTTTACTAAATTCATGACTTTTCCTCCTATAAATAAATTAAACTATTTTTAAAATTTTTATTCTTTGACTTCCTTTTTAGCAAATCAGAGACCAATTAGAAAAAAAACAATTTTTCTGCCAAAGAGTGCCATATTTACTTCTTTTTGTTTTTATTTATCAATTTTACATGTCATTATTTCCGTTTTTTCTTTTCATGCAAGCATTATCAATAGAGAAACTATATGCAATCCCAATAATTCAAGGATACATCCTCAATCAACCTCACATAAATAATAAAAATAAATGCTTGCTTTTGGGCACAATTCATAGGAACAATATTTAAACACAAATCCAGTTGAAGGATATTATTATACTTTTCGGGTGCTTCATAGATTATCATTACTTTTGCAAAAAAATACACCATGAGGATCGATATTATAACAGTTTTGCCGGAATTACTTGAAAGCCCTTTTAACCATTCGATCATAAAAAGGGCAAAAACAAAAGGGCTGGCAGAAATTTATATTCATAACCTTCGTGACTATTCGACGGATAAACACCATAAGGTAGATGATTATTCCTTTAGCAAAGGAGCGGGCATGGTTATGACCATCCAGCCAATTGAAGCGGCAATTGAAAAATTGAAAAGCGAACGTGCTTACGATGAAATAATCTACACTTCGCCCGATGGGTGCCAATTTAACCAACAAGAGGCAAACAGCCTTTCGCTCAAAAAAAACATCATTATCCTTTGCGGGCATTATAAAGGTGTTGACCAACGAGTGCGGGACCATTTTATTACTAAAGAATATTCAATTGGCGATTATGTTTTAACAGGAGGGGAATTGGCTGCAGCTGTTATATCCGATAGCGTAATAAGGTTGCTGCCGGGTGTTATTTCTGATGAAACCTCGGCATTAACCGACACTTTTCAAGACCATTTATTAAGCCCTCCAGTTTATACGCGACCAGCCGATTATAAAGGCTGGAAAGTTCCGGAAGTATTGCTGAGCGGAGACGACAAAAAAGTTGATGAATGGAAACACCAACAAGCGCTTACCCGGACCAAAGAACTACGCCCTGATTTATATAAAAAATACACAGGAGAGGAAGGATAAACTAAACCACTATGCACTGGAAGTACATCGGTTTAAAATTGAATGAAATTCTAAAAATAACAAAGCAGACATGAGTATTGAGTAAAGAGTAAAGAGAAAACAATATTCTCAATACTCAAATGTTTGTACTCAAATCTACTTCATTTTAAAATGAAAATTTATAGAAACTAAAGTAGTTGCAATGATCCCGATCAGTATTGGAAGTTGGATTTTAAACAATTACTAGAAAATAAATAATAGTACTTGCTAAATTCTATCGGTGACAAATTGATTTATATGGGCACTGTCGGCAATGATCCTGATATTCGGTTTGCCCAAATTCATTATCCGCCGAAAACATTTCAGACAACAAGCCCTTCAGCTCAAGTTCGTACGTTTCAACCATCGAATTAAACAACAAAGGTTTCCGATTGTACTTAATTAACGGATCGAATTTATCGCTAAACAATTGCTTAAGATCGTACACCCCGGCACTGATTGCATCGTTGCCCAGGTAATAACTTTTTATGATGTAACTATAATAAAGCGCCTGAAAAATTTCCTTTTTTGGATCCTTTTGTTCGCTATCAAAAACATCCTTCAAATCGTAAAAACCCAAAGTCTTCACATTCCCGGTTTTGTAATCGATAATCCGTATTTGACCATTGACCCGGTCTAAGCGGTCAATTTTCCCACCAATTAAAATCTTGTTTTTAGCGCCATTGCTTTCAAATTCTATTTCTCCGGAATAATCATTTTCGCATGATTCTATGGTAAGTGGTGCAAATCCCGCATCCACCTTTAACAGTTGCTTTATATAGGTTTTAATATATTCATAAATTAACCTCACATTTCCTTCCAATTCAAGGTTCTCAATTTCATAAGCATCTTTTTTAAAATATTCCTCAGTAATAGCTTGCCGGATGATGCGGTCAATAAACTTTGTATCTTTTATCTTTTTTTGGAACCATTCTGGAGAAGCCTCATTGCCCACAATTTCTTCATACAAATATTCCACACTTGTATGAAATATATTCCCAAACATTTGCCCATCAACTTCCTCTTTAATCTCATCTTTATCGGGTAATCCAACAATATACCTTAGATAATACCGATATTTACAAGTGAGGTAAATATTCAATGCACTGGGCGATAAAGGTTTTTCTTCATAAAGCTGCAACATCCTTTTGCTTAAAGATGAGGAACCTTTCACCACTAACCTTTTTTCCTTGTTGCTTTTGAATTGAAAACCAATATTTTTCTGTGTTATTTCATGTGATGAATCGTAAATTAGCTGGAAACCAAACCTGCTTAACTCCCCTCTGTTCAGGCTTTCTTTTACTGTACTAAACGTTGCCGTAACATTATTTGCTCGCTGTATCAACCTATAAAAATAATACGCATACAATGCATCTTTCTGGTCGATGGATGGCAAGCCAAATGCGTACCTTAAATTTTGTGGAATAAATGAAGGCGAATTGGAGGATTTAGGCCAATAATCTTCGTTTAATCCTAAAACAACCACATTATCAAAATCAAGCAACCTGGTTTCAAGAATTCCCATCACCTGTAATCCTTTTAAAGGTTCCCCTTCGTATGACACACTTAACTGGCTAAGGTGTTGAAACAATAATCGAAGAAAAATTGCGGTACTGATGGTTTGTTTGGTTTGGTTCTCAACATCCAGAATGGTAAGCCCAATTTGCTCAATTGCCTGATAGATAACCACAAGTATTTCTTTCATCAAGTCACCCCCAAGCTGTTCCTTTTCTAAATGCTGGTGCAGGTTTCTGATTATTTTAAGCAGGTAATCAGCAATACTTTCATTTTCCAGTGGCATTTGAAAAATCAGGGTATGAAATGTAGAAAAATACAGATGTTCCTGTTCAATATAAATACGGTTATCACGTTTGGCATTTGCAATAAAGTCCTTTACTTTATCACTTTCTATCCCCGCCAACAATTGATGATTTAGGATATCAAAGACATAGGGGTAATAAAACCTGGTTATTCCGGCTTGAGTAGTTTTCGTATTTTTTAACAAGGAAGCAATAATGCTAACCAAACCAAAAATACTGGAATTGCGAATGGGATATCCCATTGTTATATTCACCGAATCGACCGATTCCGGAATCGCCCCCAACACCGGAAACAATAAAGACTCATCGGCTAAAACAATAGCCGTATTATCAAACTTTTTTTCGAATTTATCCTTCAATGATTTAAGCGCCATTGGCACTACCTGCGATTGCCCCTGTGATGTGGGTACAGCAATAAACTCTATGTTTTTCTCAGCATTAAAAGCATTGTCGGTAAAAACAAAATCGCCTGGGGATGGAAACTTGGATATATTCTCGCGCAGAAACAATCCTGCCTCCTGTTTTTCATCCTTTAAATAGGCAATATCATAATCCCAGAAAAAACTCGCTTTTTTATTGAACTTCAGAAAATTCAAAAATTTCTTCTCACACTTATTCAAGGCATTTAAACCTATAAAATAATAAGTATCAAAAGGGGTATCAATATCACCTCCATTTTCAACCCTATTGGCAAGTTCGCGCAACACCATACCGTCAAAAGCAAGTCCGAGTTGTTTCAACCTGGCTTTAAAATCGCTGTACACAGGCAGCAATAATTTCCAGGTTTTAAGAAATTCTTCCTTGTTCTTATATTCGTCCCATTTGCCTAAACTTCCCCAAAACTTTCGCAAAACCTCCTTTTGCCCTTCCTCCAAATATGAAAAATCATAATCAACTTCTTTTAAATCCGCAATGTTCCGAAAAAGATCGACAGGATCAACCAGATACTTGTCAACATCATTAAAGTCAGCCAATAAAATCTCTCCCCAATAATAAAAATCATCGAACGATTCTTTTGTTTTCGAATGTTTAACAAATACTTCATAAAGAATAGAAACCAATTTGAGTTTATCTGCTTGTTCCTTATTTGAAAAGCCATGTAGCACCTCATTTATGGTTGCAATTCGAGGGCTGACAATTGTCTTGGAGAGCCTGTCCTGCAAATAAGAAGTAAAAAATGAACCTGAACGCCGATTGGGAAAAACCAGGCATATTTTATACAAATCTTCTGCATGTTTTTCCAATATATATTCGGCTACCGATTCTAGAAATTTCATTATGGGATCATTTTATGCCGAAGATAACAATTCAATAGCACAGCTTCCAATATTCCGCGCAAGAATTTTTACTATTTTTAAGCTCCTCAAAGTTAAATCGTATAAAGGAAAGGCAATGAAAAGAATCGCTTTGTTTTTTGCTCTCATCAGCTTACTTATTGAAGCCAATGCACAAGACCGGATTACTGGCTTTAACTTTGCAACGCGCTCGGAAGTGATTGCCCAAAATGGAATGGTTTGTACTAGTCAGCCTCTTGCTTCACAGGCTGGGTTAGACATTTTAAAAGCCGGAGGTAATGCCATTGACGCAGCAATTGCTGCCAACGCAGTTCTGGGATTGATTGAACCCACAGGCAACGGAATGGGCGGTGATTTGTTTGCAATTGTTTGGGATGACAAATCCAAAAAGTTATATGGGCTCAATGCCAGCGGAAGATCACCCTATGATTTAACTTTGGAGTATTTTAAGGAAAATGGCTACGACAAAATACCTGCACTCGGTCCGTTACCTGTTTCGGTTCCCGGCTGTGTTGATGGTTGGTTTAAGTTGCACGATAAGTTTGGAAGTTTGCCGATGGCTGACGTTTTAAAGCCAGCTATTCATTATGCAAGTGAAGGGTTTCCGGTTAGTGAACTAATCGCATATTATTGGCAAAGAAGTGTACCAATTCTAAAGCAATTCCCCGGATTTGAAGAGATTTTCACCATCAACGGAAAAGCACCAGCCAAAGGTGAAATTTTCAGGAATCCTTATTTGGCAGAAACTTTTAAAAAGATTGCCGAAGGTGGACGGGATGTTTTTTACAAAGGCGAAATTGCAGAAAAAATAGTTGCCTATGTACGCAAAAATGGTGGGTTTCTTTCCTTGCGCGATTTCGAAGAGCATACATCGGAATGGGTTGAACCAATTTCATGCAATTACAGAGGTTACGATATATGGGAGCTCCCACCAAACGGACAAGGAACTGCTGCCCTTCAAATTCTGAATATCCTTGAAAACTACGATATTTCAAAAATGGGTTTTGGTTCGGCAGAGTATGTGCATCATTTTGTGGAAGCCAAAAAATTGGCATTCGAAGATCGGGCAAAGTATTATTCCGATCCTGATTTTAACGATTTGCCAATTCAGGATTTAATTTCAGAAACGTATGCAAAAAAGCGGTCCGAACTGATAAAAAATAGTGCAGCAAGAAGCTATCCAGCTGGTGAACTCGAGAAAGGAAATACCACTTACCTCACTGTTGCCGACAAAGATGGAAACATGGTTTCTTTAATTCAGAGTAATTACCGGGGCATGGGATCAGGAATGACTCCCGGGAAACTGGGATTTATTTTGCAAGATCGTGGCGAACTGTTTGCTTTGAAAGAAGGGCACATGAATGTTTATGAACCTCACAAGCGTCCTTTCCACACCATAATCCCTGCATTTATTACCAAAGATGGTGCGCCTTTTATGAGTTTCGGTCTGATGGGCGGCGCGATGCAGCCTCAAGGGCATGCACAGGTGGTTTGTAATATTATTGATTTTGGCATGAATATTCAGGAAGCGGGCGATGCCCCACGAATTAGCCATTCCGGATCAAGCCAACCAACCGGGGAAGTCATGGAAGACGGAGGAATTGTCCACCTCGAAAGTGGATTCTCACAGGAAACCATCAATGAATTAATGCGAAAAGGGCATAAAATACAATTTGCACTGGGGATTTATGGTGGTTACCAGGCAATTATGTGGGATAATAAAAACAAGGTGTATTTTGGTGCCTCCGAATCCAGAAAAGACGGTCAGGCCGTTGGCTATTAATCTAAATTCACAATGAGCAAAAACCCTTTAAAACTAATTGTTATAGCGTTTTTTATAACCAGCAATTGCTTTGCACAAAACAAAGCGACTATTATTAATGAAAAATTAGGACGGGGAATAAACATGGGAAGCATGTTTGAAGCCCCAAATGAAACCATTTGGGAAAACCCATATAGTTCAGAATATTTTCCTATCATTTCACAACTAGGATTTACGCATGTTAGAATTCCTATTCGATGGGAAACTGATGAACGCAGTTCCTCCGTCCCACCTTATGAAATTTACAGCTCATTTTTTACCCGCATTAAACAAGTGGTGGATGAGGCCCTTGAAAATGGTTTATATGTGATCATTAATATGCACCATCACAACGAATTAATCGAATCGCCCGATGAACAAAAAGACCGTTTTCTTGCCCAGTGGCAACAAATTGGCACTTATTTTAAGGAATATTCCGACAGCCTTCTTTTTGAGATCCTTAATGAGCCCAATGGTAATTTAGATGCCGACAAATGGAATACCCTATTTAAAGAAGCTTTAGCAGAAATAAGAACAGAAAATCCCGAAAGAATTGTATTGATAGGCACTGCCAATTGGGGAGGGATTGAGGGATTAGAAGATCTTCAACTCCCTACTGATAGTAATATGATCCTTACCGTTCATTATTATGATCCTTATGAGTTTACACACCAGGGAGCTGACTGGATTGAAGGAGCTGACCAGTGGTTGGGCACAGAATGGAAGGATACGGATGTGGATAGGGAAAAAATACAGAACGATTTTAAAGCCATTGTTGATTTCAGCCAGAGCCATCAGATTCCTGTTCATTTGGGTGAATTTGGTTCGTACCACACCGGCTCTTCTGAATCGAGGGAGAAATGGACAACATTTATTGCCCGATATGCCGAAGAACTTGGATTTAGCTGGGCCTATTGGGAATTTAGTGCCGGATTCGGAATTTATAATCCAAATACAAATACTTTCTATGAATATTTGGTTGATGCCCTTTTGAACAATACAATGCCTGAGCCAACCATTTATAATAGAAATGAAGTTTACAATTTTAGTTTCGATTCGAATATGGATGGCTGGGTGGTTTCAAACTTCGAAGAAGCCTCGTCAACCCTCATAAACACAAACAATGAATTACAGCTAACCATTGAAAACAGCGGATCGGAAGAATGGCATATTCAGGTATTGAAATATGGACTTCAATTATACCCGGATAAATTTTACAGGGTCTCGTTCAAGGCTAAATCAGAAGGCTTGCTGGGTATCGACACATACATTGGAAAAGCATCATCGCCCTGGCAAGCCTATTCAAATTACAATGGATTTCACCTGAGCGATTCCATGGAAGAATTTGCATATTATTTTACCATGGACACGACCGATTTAAACTCAAGGATGGTTTTTGACCTTGGAACTTCAATCAATCCAGTGTATTTAGACGATATTAAGATTGAGGAATTAAGCTTGCCTACATCTGTTCCATTGAGTGAGATAAACAAAATTCAGTTTTATCCAAATCCGGTAGCTGATAATCTTTACTTAACACAAGTATTCCCCGATTTGTATATAGAAATATACTCTCTGGAAGGGAAAAAACTGTTCAGTAAAAATATGGACAACAAAATATCGCTAAACCTAAAATCATTACCAACAGGCATTTACCTGGCAAAAACAATACAAAAGGATTCTTTTTTCACCTTTAAAATTTGTAAAAAATAGGTGTTCCAATATCTATCAATCATCTATTGTTAGCTTAGAATTAATATTATGACAGAGGCATATTATGGAAGCTTTTTTACTTTTGCACAAAATTTATAGGCATGAGCATAAGCGTAAACCCAAAAGCAAAAGCTTTAATATTTGACCTTGATGGTACACTTTCCAATTCGCTACCTGTGCATGTGGCTACCTGGAACGTGGTGGGCGAAAAAGTTGGTTTTAAATTTGACGAAAAGATTATTTATGAAATGACTGGAAGGCCAACCATCGAATTTGCAAAAAGGCTGGTAAAAGAAAACAATTTGTCTATTTCTCCTGAAGAGTTGGTTAAATTGAAACAAGAATCGTTTCATGAAATGGTGCATAAAGTAGAGCCGGTAAAGGAAGTAATGGATATTGTAAACGCATACAAAGGGAAGCTCCCTATGGCAGTTGGAACAGGTGCCAGTAAAAGAAGTGCCGTGATGCAATTGACCACATTAAATATTATGGATGTTTTCGATGCCATTGTTTCAGCCGATGATGTGGAGAACCATAAACCGGAACCACATACTTTTTTGAAATGCGCATCGTTAATGAATGTTGCACCAGAGCATTGCCAGGTATTTGAAGATGGTGACCTTGGCATTGAAGCAGCCAAAACCGGAGGTATGATGGTCACCGATATTCGTCCCTTTATAAATTATGGGAACTGGCAGTAAACCTTTCGGGTTGAACCAATCTTTTGTTTTTTGTTTAGAACCGTTTACCTATTTTTAACCTATGGGAACATTTCTTATTGCATCAAAAAGTGTACTCCCCCTTTTTATCATTATTCTGTTTGGTATTTTATTTTCAAAAACCAAAGCCGCTTCGCCAAAGTGGATTGATGTTTTAAACAACTATGCCCTTTGGATTGGTTTCCCTGCACTTATTATCGCCTCTTTAATGAAATTAGAGGTAAATGATAACACCTATACAAATTTAATCCTGATCAATTCGGCATACATAGTTGGTAGTATATTGTTGGTTTATCCCATTTCCAAAATATTTGGGTTTTCCACGAAAATGCGCTCCAGTTTAATACTCGTATTTGCTTTTGGGAACGTTGCCTATTTGGGTATGCCGGTCTTGCACAATGTATTCGGAACCCCTGCCCTGCCTGTGGCTGCAATCATTGCTGCCGTTTATTTATTCTGGATGTTTACCCTGGCAATAGGATTGATTGAAATTCATGAAACAAAAAAGTTTCAGCCAGGAAAAATTATAATCAACCTCTTGAAAAATCCTTTATTATTAGCCGTTTTAGTCAGCATTCTGATTATTAGCTTCAAAATAGAAATACCACAGGTCATCGAAAAAAGCATCCAATTATTTGCACAATCGGTTACAGCTTTGGTGTTGTTTTCACTTGGCATGTTCCTGGGATTTCAAAAAATTGGCAACATCAAAGAATGGTTTCGAATCTTTATTTTTGCACTGCTCATCATACTTGTTTTTCCGGCGATTTTGTTCTTGTGCTTAAACCAATTCGGATCTCCTTCACTGCATAATTATGCAACTATAATTGATGCTGCAATGCCCGTGGGAATCACGTCCTATGTTTTAGCTTCGAGGTATAAGTTGGAAGATAAATTTGTCGCCCGGCTCGTGGTAATGACTACCACTTTGTCGGTAATTACCCTGCCATTGTGGATTATGATTACAGGACAATAGTTTAATAAAGAATTCATTTCGTGTAGTAGAGAAAGGTTTCATCAAAAGCAAAATCTCTTATACTTCTCAAAAAAAAGGATGAAAGGTTAAGGATGAAGAATAAAGGATTATGGATGAAGGATAAAGGATTAAGTTGTAATAAAATGACTTCTAAATAATCCAAATAGTAAAACCCAGGCAACTATTCAAAGGAGAGGTCAATATTTTCCAGTTGCCCAATAAAAACCACTACCCCTGGTTTTGAGTCCAATATGATATCCCCTTCCACTAGTTCAAACCTGCCCCCAACTCCCTGGAGAATATATTCAAATGGCTCATTTTTGAATTGTAACACGCCCTTTACACGATATATTTCTTTTTTATAAATATCCATGGTATACTCAAGCCAATTCATGAAGCATTCTTTATCAAGTGGTTGATTAAAATACAGGCTTTTGGTTTGAATATTTAAGTGCTTTTGATTAGTTAAGCCCGAATCAATCCTAAAGCTTAATTTTCTGTCCAATTCCAACTGATTAAAATTCTCAGCATTCCCAAACGAAGCTGATTTCAAAGAGGCAAAAGGATTTATTTTTTTCAATTCATCCTGAATTGTTTCCAACTTATAAGATTCAAGGCTTTCACTTTTGTTTAAAACCAATAAATCAGCCACAACTATTTGTTTGACAGCAACATCTTCCTCCAAATTCAAATTAAAATTTAATCCATCGACAAGGCAAATTGTACCGTTTAAATGGTACATACTTTTTAAGTCCTGGTTGCCCAAAATAGTTTGTATGATAGATGCCGGATCAGCAATTCCGGTTGTTTCAATTATTAAGTGGTCAACATTCCTGTATTTATCGTGAAGTTCCTTTAATACCTGCTCAAATTCATCGGAAATAGTACAGCAAACACAGCCATTTTTCAACTCAAACATCTGGCTGGCATCCATCCCTTTAATAAGCTTTGAATCGATGCCTACTTCGCCAAATTCATTTTCAACAAGTGCAAATTTTATCTCAGTAAATTTCAGTAATAAGGCATTAATAAAGGTCGTTTTCCCGGCACCCAAAAATCCTGAAATTAACGTGACTGGTATTTTTCGTATATCATTCAAACTATGATTGGTTTATGGGAGAATAAAATCAAAAGCCCCAAATAGTTTTAAAATTATTAATAAAAGGGCTACCATCAGAAATATCCGTACAAATTTTGCGCCTCCTTTTACGGTGAAATGCACCCCCACAAAAGCACCAAGCATATTTCCAATTCCAAGGATTACACCAATCAATAAATCAACCTGCTGATTAAATATAAAAATCGCAAGCGTAAAAACGCCGTAAACCAAAACAATAAACAATTTAATTGCATTGGTCTTCACCAAATCATAGCCACACCCAAGCACCAATGCTGCAATAAACATAAAACCTACGCCCAGATGAATAAAGCCTCCGTAAATACCGATTATAAAAAATAAAACATATTGCCAAAAGCGTGGTTTGGCATTTACTTCGCCAGCTTGTTCTTTCACCCAGGCATTTGGATTAAACAAAACAACCAACAGCATTAAAACCATGACCACTCCTATGACTTTTTCCAAAAACGCTTCGTTTATTTCGACTGCTATTAAAGCGCCAACTATTGAGCCGAACAGGGTTGGGATAGCCAGCCTATAATCTGTTTTGTAATTAAAAACTTTTTTCCTTCGGAAAGAATTAACAGCTACAATGTTTTGCATTAGAATAGCAACCCGGTTTGTTCCATTGGCGACATTGGCTGGCAATCCAAGAAACATTAACAAAGGCAAGGTAAGCGATGATCCACCTCCCGCCATTGTATTAATAAACCCGGCGACAAAGCCAATTCCGATAACAGCAAAAATCATGTACAGTTCCATTTTATCCCTCCTGCATTAGTTTTATTAAATGTAGCAAATTTAAAGTTTTGCCTAACGTCATGATTATAATCAGGTATTTTTTAAAAATATGTTCGCTAAAAATAAGAAGATTAACATCCCAGTAACATAAAAACACAAGTACCGTTTTTATTCCAATGTTGCAAAGCTTTTACTACCTTCGCGTAACGAATATGAAAAGTAATTTACCACTTATTGTCAGATTTCACAGATGGAGGCTTAAACATCTGAGCGAAAGGGCTTTCATCACATTGTTGAGCATTGTGATTGGAATTATCGCTGGATTTGCCGCGGTAATTATAAAAAACGCGGTAAGGCTTACAAAAGAAGCGATAGATAAGGTCATTTCACAGGAAGTCCATAATTACATTTATTTTGCACTCCCGATTATTGGAATATTCTTAGCTGTTTTAATCATTAAATACATCATCAGAAACCCTGTCAGGCACGGGATTCCGAACGTACTTCATAGTATATCGCAACGGAAAGGGGTATTAAGCAGCCATAACCTTTTTTCTTCGGTTGTTACCAGTTCCCTAACCGTTGGATTTGGTGGTTCCGTTGGACTAGAAGGACCAACAGTTGCCACAGGTGCTGCCTGGGGTTCCTGGCTCTCCAAATTTTTCAGGTTGAGTTATAAAAACACCATTTTAATGTTGGCATGTGCCAGTACCGGTGCGATGGCTGCCATTTTTAAAGCACCAATTGCCGCCATTGTTTTTGCTGTGGAAGTAATTATGATTGACCTTACAGTTTTATCTCTGGTTCCGCTTCTTTTAGCTTCCGCATCGGCTGTGCTTACCTCCTTCTTTTTTCTCGGTCAGGATGCATTTTACCCCTTCGAAGTCACGCAGTCTTTTGAATTGGGAGACCTTCCCTACTACATCGGGCTTGGTATTTTTGCCGGATTTGTATCTGTCTATTTCTCAAAAATGTACATGTTTTTTGTTGGTATTTTTGACAAATTAAAAAATGGAAGAACCCGACTGATTTTTGGCGGAATTGGTCTTGGGGCACTCATTTTTCTTTTCCCGTCGCTGTATGGTGAAGGTTACGAATCCATCAATTCATGCCTCGAAGGAAATCTTGACTATCTTTTTAACAATAGTATTTTTTATGATCTCAGGGATGAATTCTGGATTGCTATGGTATTGCTAGCCACGGTCATTTTATTTAAAATTATTGCCACATCCTTAACCTTTGGTGCAGGAGGGGTTGGTGGTATTTTTGCACCAACATTGTTCATGGGCGTAAACACAGGAATGCTGTTTGCAACCATTGTTAATATGCTGGGATTAAAGCAAATGAACTCCAATAATTTTGCTTTGATTGGCATGGCAGGATTGATAGCCGGAGTTTTACATGCCCCTTTAACGGGGATATTTCTTATTGCTGACATTTCAGGTGGATATAAGTTATTTGTTCCACTTATGATTACAGCAACTTTTGCATACCTAATTGTGAGAACATTCACGCCAAATTCGGTTTATCACATTCAATTGGCACGAAGAAAAGAGCTCCTTACTCACGATAAAGATGCCAACATCTTGCAATTGATGGAAGTGCGAAAGCTCATTGAAACTGATTTTGAAATCGTGTCGCCAGATGCTACACTTAGAGACTTGACCATTGCCATATCCAGAAATCATCGTAACCTTTTCCCTGTAGTTGACAAGGAAGGAAAATTACACGGAATGGTTAAAATGGACGATGTCCGACACCTGATTTTCCAGCAGGACTTGTACGATTCGATTTATATTAAAGACCTTATGTATATGCCATCTTCCCATATTTCTCCGGAAGATTCAATGGAAGTGGTTGCCGAGAAATTTGAAAAATCAGGAAGGTTTAACCTTGCTGTAATTGAAAACGGGAAATACATTGGTTTTATCTCGCGGGCAAAAGTTTTCACCACCTATAGGAAACAAATGATTGATGTTTCACATGTATAAGAATTCAATAAATGGAACAAAAAATAGGATTTTGGAATAAGTTAGTTGCCTGGCAGGTTGCAAAAATCCCGGAAAAGCAATTTATATACCTCCTAAGCTTGATTATTGGGATTTTTAGTGGGATGGCTGCGCTAATACTGAAGAACCTTATCCATTTTCTTGCCATCCACCTTCAGGAATTAATGCCCGAAGACACTCCCGCCTATTTGTTATTAGCGTATCCGTTTATCGGGATTGTTTGTACAGTTTTATTTGTAAAATATGTAGTAAAAGACAATATCGGGCACGGGGTTTCAAAGATCTTATATTCCATTTCACGAAAAAGCGGACGATTAAAAAAACACAATACATGGACTTCCATGATGGCAAGCTCATTAACCATTGGTTTTGGTGGTTCGGTTGGAGCTGAAGCACCAATTGTTTTAACAGGGGCTTCCATTGGTTCAAACCTTGCGCGCATTTTTAAACTCAAATACAGCTATGTAACCTTAATGATTGGATGCGGGGCAGCCGGGGCAATTGCAGGGATCTTTAACGCACCAATTGCTGGGATTGTTTTCACACTTGAGGTATTAATGCTTGACCTTACTATGGCATATTTATTACCTCTTCTCATATCTGCCATCAGTGCCGCAGCCCTATCCTATTTCTTTATGGGATCTTCGGTTTTGCTGAAATTCTCGCAAACAACTCCATTTGCAATCAACAATATTGCATATTATATTTTGCTTGGAATATTTGCTGGATTAGTTTCCCTTTATTTTACACGTGTGGCAATGTTTGTTGAAAAGCTTTACAGTCAGATTAAAAACAACTGGCTTAAAATGTCGATTGGCGGATCGATTTTGGGATTACTAATTTTTATGTTCCCATCGCTTTGGGGTGAAGGATATGTTAGTATCGATGCCATATTTAATGGAAGGGGTTCCGAATTACTGAATAATCCAATCTTTCATGGTAAAATGCAGAGCAGCACCTTGCTTTTACTTATGCTTGGCGGAATCCTGGTTTTTAAAGTCATTGCCATGGCGAGCACAACGGGAGCCGGAGGTGTTGGCGGTATTTTTGCCCCATCGCTGTTTATGGGTGCCATATCAGGCTTTTTCCTCGCCCGTTTGCTCAATGTTCTTTACGGACTTGGGCTTCCTGAAGATAATTTTGCATTGGCAGGAATGGCAGGAGTAATGGCAGCAGTTATGCATGCCCCTTTAACCGCAATTTTCCTCATTGCCGAGATTACCGGCGGATTCGGGTTATTGATGCCGCTTATTATTGTAGCAACCGTATCGTACCTAACCATCATGATTTTTGAAAAACATTCGATTTACACCAAAAGATTGGCTCAACGGGGTGAACTCATAACCCATCATAAAGACAAGGCTGTTTTGCAACTTATGTTGCTGAAACCTTTAATTGAAAAAGACTTCGCCATTCTTTCACCCGATGCCACATTGCGCGATTTAGTACACGCTGTTGGCAATTCGAAACGTAACCTTTTCCCCGTTGTTGATGAAGAAGGAATTATGAAAGGGATGGTGAAACTCAGCGAAATCAGAGGCTATATTTTTGAGCGCGAATTGTACGACAAAGTAAAAATTTGTGACCTTATGTATATGCCCGAACACTTTATATCCCCTACCGATAGTATGACCCAGGTGGCAGAGAAATTCGACAGTTCAGGACGTTTCAACCTTGCTGTTCTGGACAATGGCAAATACCTTGGTTTTATTTCGAGGTCAAAAGTATTTACCAACTACCGACAAACCCTGCAAGACGTTTCTCAGGAATAGCCAATTGCTTTTTAACCTCCACTGCCGTATCTTTACAATTTATGTTTTCAAAAATTTTGAATATAAATTCATTAGGCTCTATAAAGGAATGATAAAACTAGTTTCGTACATACTTCTAAGTTGCATAATACTGATTTCACACACAACATCCAGTGCTAGTAATCCAAAAGAAAAAAAAGTAAAACCTCCCAAAATTTACCATGTGAATTACTTTATTGATGCCCCAATAACTACACTAGGTTTAATTGCCAGCAAATACGGAACAGACTATTTGCGTGACCGAAAAGCCGATCTAGACTTTGTGGCTACTTTTACGCCTGAAGATATTTGGTGGTTCGATCGTGGGGCTGCAAAACAAGATCCTGCTATTGCTTCAATTTCTATGACCAGGTCAGATAAATGGGTTAGGGCATTAAAGATTGCCCCCTTCTTTTTATTTATTGACGGAAAAATTAACGACTACTGGTTTGATATTGGCACTTTATATATCGAAGCGCATGCCATACATGCAACATCTTACCTGGCTGCTGCCATTCCAATAAAAAGATATCGCCCGCTTATGTACAACCCAAGGGAATCGGAAGAACGAAAAACCGGAGGAACCACAACAAATTCCTTTTTCTCGGGACACGCCGGAATGGCTGCCACTTCCACATTTTTTGTGGCAAAAGTATTTCTTGATTACCATCCTGAAATAAAAAATAAATGGATGTTTTATGCGGTAGCATCAATTCCTCCCGCCGTTGTTGGATATTATCGTTACCGTGCCGGAAAGCATTTCCCAACGGATATTATTGCAGGAACAATTTTTGGCGCTGCATCGGGGATTCTGGTTCCAGAACTACATAAGAAAAAGGATAGGAAATTATCGTTTGTTCCTTATACAAATTCTCAAACTTCTGGCATTTACCTAAAGATTCACATTAACTAGCGTTTGAAAAATTTATAATTGAGGGAATACCCAACAATAAATACCATTGTAAATATGGCATTTGTAAAATAAAATGCCCCCCACCCCAATTGAACGACTGGAAGAAATAAAATTAAGAGCTGTACTGTAATGTACAGAAAATAACCATCACGATGTAACTTCCACATTCTGATTGCCCCTGTTAATGATAAAGCATAAAGCACCATTAAAATCAAAAAATAACATGGAGTGACCTTATCCATCGACTGAATATTCCCTATTGAAACGATCAATCCTGATGCCTTTTCAAAGAATAAGGACAAATAAAAATAACCTAAAAACCCTATTCCACTTCCTATAAATGTTAAAATACAAAGTGCCGATAAAAAAGGGCTACGTTCTGTTGTTTTCATCTTTGAGTATTAATATTTCAAAAATAATCAGTTTTTCTGATCTTCGTTGATTTTACCCTGGTTTAAAAAATATTAACTTTGGAGCTTCTTAAAAAGAAACGGTACGGACTTAAAACCTATATTTAATTATAAAGCAAATGAATAGAGATACAGTTGTTTTTGACATCATTAAAAAAGAGCGCGAACGCCAGTTAAGTGGTATTGAGCTAATTGCTTCCGAGAACTTTGTCAGCGACCAGGTGATGGAAGCTATGGGATCAGTAATGACCAATAAATACGCAGAAGGTTATCCAGGCAAGCGATATTATGGTGGTTGCCAATTTGTTGATATGACAGAAACCCTGGCCATCGATCGGATTAAGGAATTGTATGGTGCTGAATGGGCAAACGTTCAACCGCACTCCGGGGCGCAGGCAAATGCAGCTGTATTAAGTGTGATATTAAACCCAGGTGATACTTTTCTTGGACTTGACCTTTCGCACGGAGGGCACCTTTCACACGGATCGTTGGTAAACTCTTCAGGAATTTTATATAAGCCTCTAGGATATAAAGTAAAAGAAGATACCGGTTTGGTAGATTACGATGAAATGGAAGCCCTAGCTTTGGAACACAAACCAAAATTAATCATTGGTGGCGCATCAGCATATAGCCGCGATTGGGACTATGCCAGAATGCGTAAAATTGCAGATCAGGTTGGAGCATTGTTAATGATAGACATGGCGCACCCTGCAGGGCTTATTGCTGCTGACTTGCTAAATAACCCACTTGAATATGCACATGTGGTAACTTCTACTACCCATAAAACATTGAGAGGTCCCAGAGGTGGTATTATTTTGATTGGTAAAGACATTGACAATCCTTGGGGGATTGCAACTAAAAAAGGGGAAGTGAGAAAACTTTCTTCTTTATTTGATTCGGCTGTTTTCCCTGGACAACAAGGCGGACCGCTGGAGCATGTCATAGCTGCCAAAGCTGTGGCTTTTGGCGAAGCGTTGACTCCTGAATTTAAAGCATACCAACAACAGGTGAAAAAGAATGCCAATGTGATGGCACAAGCCTTCATAGACCTGGGATACAAAGTAATTTCTGATGGAACCGATAACCATTCCATGCTGATTGATTTACGAACTAAATTCCCTGAAATTACAGGTAAAGTAGTTGAAAACACATTGGTGAAAGCCGATATTACAGTAAACAAAAACATGGTTCCGTTCGATAGTAGATCGCCATTCCAAACTTCTGGTTTGAGGGTTGGTACACCTGCAATTACAACGCGCGGTGTTAAAGAAGATTTGATGCCGGAAATAGTCCAGTTAATTGACGATGTTATCTCAAATGTAGATGATGCCTCCATGTTGGACAAAGTTAAAGGCAAGGTAAATTCAATAATGAAAGACTTCCCTCTTTTCGCAGACTAAGATATTTAATCAATATTTCAAACGCCGTTATCCTTTTGGATGATGGCGTTTTTTATGCGATAATATATCGCATCACCCGGGTGAGGAAGTTATCAATTTCCAAGCATTAAAAGCCACGTATTATTCAAATAATACCCCCTCGACTTAACAAATACGGTATTTTTATTTTTACAACAAAAATCATGATGTTTGTTAGGCAGGAAATGCTATTTTTAAGATTCGTTCGAATTCAAAAAAAGCAACATGGACAAGCTTAGTGGTATTCTTTCCCTTATTGACGGGTATATTGGTGGTTCACAATGGTTCGTTTTATTTCTGTTGGGAACAGGTGTTTTTTTTACCATCTACCTCAAATTTCCACAATTCCGATATTTAAAACATTCACTCCGTATTGTTCGTGGTAAATACGACCAGGATGGTGACAAAGGAGATACTTCCCATTTTCAGGCATTAACCACCGCTTTATCGGGTACTGTTGGAACAGGAAATATTGCTGGTGTTGCATTGGCAATCCACCTTGGTGGACCGGCAGCGCTTTTTTGGATGCTTGTGACAGCAACCGTGGGTATGACCACTAAATTTGTAGAGGTTACACTCTCGCACAAATACCGAGAAACTGCACAGGATGGAACCATTTCCGGAGGACCGATGTACTACATGAAAAACAGGCTGAACCTTAAATGGCTGGCAGTGATTTTTGCCATTGCAACAGTTTTTTCATCCTTCGGAACAGGTAGCTTGCCACAAATAAATAGTATTTCAAATTCTATTTTTGCCACCTTTGGTATTAACCACACGCTAACCGGTGCTGTTCTTGCTGTGTTGCTTGGTTTTGTAATTATTGGGGGTATCAAACGAATTGCAAAAGTAACATCAACCCTGGTACCCTTAATGGCAATCATCTATTTTATTGGAGCTGTTGCCGTCATTGCCTATAATTACGAAAATATTATCCCTTCCATTAGGTCAATTATTGGCGACGTTTTTAGTGGCACCGCTGCCACCGGAGGGTTTCTTGGGGCAAGCCTTGCATTTGCTTTTAACCGGGGAGTAAACAGAGGGCTGTTTTCGAACGAAGCCGGACAAGGATCGGCTCCGATTGCACACGCGGCTGCAAGGGCACACGAACCCGTTTCGGAAGGTCTGGTTGCGCTTTTAGAACCATTTATAGATACTATTATTATTTGTTCGTTAACCGGATTGGTATTGCTTTCTTCAGGTGTTTGGACCGAGAAATTCGAAAACCAGTTTCAGGGAACCGATATGGTTGTTTTATCGGATGTGTATGAAGAAAATGAAGCAAATAAAGAAAAACTCTTTAATTTCATTGCCGGGCATGAAGAAATAAAATTGTTCAACGGAACATTATCGGTTAACGATGGAACGATCCTGTCTTCACCAACCATCCTTCATGCAAGATCTGTTGCCGAAGATGTAAAAGTTTGGTCAGGGAAAGATGCTTACTCCGGGGAAATTCTGGTTGAAGATGGTAAAATAGCCATGGATGAAGGAATTACCATTACCGGTAAATCCCTGGTACACAGCGCACCTCTAACTACCGAAGCGTTTACCAGAAGCTGGTTCGGACGATATGGAAGTTATATTGTGTCGATCGGATTGTTGCTGTTTGCTTTTTCAACGGCAATTAGTTGGTCGTATTATGGAGACAGGGCAATAACTTTTCTTGTGGGATCCAAAGGCGTTATTTACTTTAGGATAATTTATGTAATTGCTTTTTTCTTTGCTTCTTTTATGGATACGACCATCGTCTGGATATTTTCAGGCATTACCATTGCCTTAATGACCATTCCAAACTTATTCGGGATTCTTGCGCTTTCAAAAGAAATGAAATCGGAAGTTAAAAGTTTCTGGAAAGAATATGCAACCAGGTTTCCCAATGAGAAGGTTCCAAAAGGATAAATTCAAGACGGACAAATTAAACATATAACTGAACATCAACATAAAACAGATATTTAATTTATTTATTAAAATATTCCATTTTAAGTACTCATCTAAAAAGGATTGACTATTTTTGAAGCCTAATAAAAATTTATGTGTAAGAAATTTATTTACGAAAACCTGGACATTGTAAAATAGATAGTCATTATTCTTTCTGACTATCAACATCTTATTCTCAGAGTTTCATCTGAGCTAATTATATTTTATCCATATTTAAGTAGTAATACGCAGATATTTTCTAAGTAAATCATAGATTATTTGAAAGTTGATTCAGGTGTTGGATTCAACAAACAAGAATCTATACTTCAATTTTCTCGAACGTTATTACTATTCATAAAACATATTTGTTATGAATTTACACATATATAAAACAAAGCCATCAGAATATCCCACAACAGAAAACCTGACCAGGGAAATATTTTGGAACCTTTACAATCCAGGATGTTCAGAACATTTTATACTTCACAATTTGCGCAATAGCAATAGTTATATCAAAAGTTTGGATCTTTGTATAAAACAAAATGAAGAAATAATTGGGCATATCATTTCAACAAAAGCCATCGTTTTAGATGATAAAAACCAAAAGCATGAGGTTTTATGTGTCGGTCCTTTTGCCATTGCAAACAACTACCAGAACCAGGGAATCGGTTCGCTGCTTTTAAACCATTTAATCGATCAAGCTAAAATAGCCGGGTTTGCGGCAATGGTTTTATTTGGAAATCCGAACTACTATCAGCGTTTTGGGTTTAAAAATGCTAAAGAATTTGGCATTGCAACAAAAGACGGACATAACTTTGATGCATTTATGGCCTTGGAATTATATACAGGAGGGTTAAATACTATAAAAGGACGGTTCTTTGAAGATCCTGCCTTTGAAATTAATGATGATGAATTAGTTGAATTTGAAAAGCGTTTTCCGAAAAAGGAAAAAGGCGAACCAAAAATTAAAATTCACATTTAATTTATCCAAAAAAGAATTACAATGAAATTAGAAGAATTAGGATATAAAAAAAGTTTTGATGTATTCAGAAACGAACAAAACCTCAATGGATTCGAAATTGGCAGGGTTATTTCTGAACATAAAGAACGTTACGTTATTAAAACGGAATCAGGGAAGTTTGATGCAGAAATCACAGGAAATATGCGCTTTACTGCCAGAAACAGAGAAGACTTTCCGGCAGTTGGCGACTGGGTTGCCTGTTCAAATTACGATTCAGGGCTAGCGATAATCCATTCAATTTTGCCCCGCTTTTCGATCATAAAAAGACAAGCAGTTGGTCATTTTGGCGGCATACAAATTATTGCTGTTAATATCGATTATGCATTTATAGTGCAGTCGGTTGATCGTGATTTTAATATTAATAGGATGGAAAGGTACCTGACCATTTGCAACACCTCGAAAGTGGCACCAATTATCTTGCTCACAAAAACGGATTTGGTATCAAAACAAGAAGTGGAAAACCTAAAAGCCAAAATTGGGCAGAGAATTAACTATGTTCCTGTTTACGCTATTAGCAACCAAACCGGAGATGGGCATGAAATGATCAAAGAACAACTTGAGCATGGAAAAACATATTGTTTGCTAGGTTCATCGGGTGTTGGAAAATCAACCCTGTTGAACAAGCTCGCCGGAAGCGAAATAATGGCAACCAACAGTATTAGTGAGAGCACGAATAAAGGACGGCATGTGTCAAGTCACCGGGAACTGATTGTTCTTGAAAACGGCGGGATATTAATTGACAATCCGGGAATGCGCGAAGTTGGAATTGCCGATACTGCCGATGGACTTGAAACCACATATGAGAAAATTCATGCCCTTTCGGAAGATTGCAGGTTTAAAGATTGTTCCCATACCAGTGAATCTGGTTGCGCCGTATTGCATGCAATAGATTCGGGCGAAATCGAAAAGAGCTACTATGAAAATTACATGAAACTGGAAAGGGAAAAGGCTCATTTTGATTCAACCCTTGCCGAAAGCCGAAAAAAAGACAAGGATTTTGGGAAAATGGTAAAACGATTTAAAAAGGACCGAAACCGGAATAAATTTTAGTTAGTATTTTAATCGTAAAGAAATAGTAGAGGTTGTTTAAGTTTATTACAAATCTTAAATAGCCTCTTTTATTTATTCTTATTGAAAACAATTTGTTTAACCTCTTCCTTAAGGGTTTCAATATCCCAGGCATCGTCTTCCTCGTGTATTGGATGCTCTTTTTCAGATTGCAGTGTATCCCTTAACTCTTCTGAAAACCTTCGTGTTTCCTGAATGAAATGACTCTCTCCTTCCTGCCAATGTTTGTAAAGGTCAAAAGTTATTTCCTGATCGTGTTTCTTAAATATTTTAACTGCCCTGTAAGCCTGATGGTTTTTAAAACCAAGTTTAACCAATACTTTTACACCAAGTTCAAGAGCCGAGTTAAAGGTCTCCTGCTGAACAGAATCTATTTCAAGTTTTAAAAAATCAAACACATGGAATATATCCCTGGCGCGGGCTAAAATTTTCACATTTGGATAATTTTTCGAAACATAATCTGCCAATTGAAGCGCAACATCATACTCAGCCATACTTAAAACCAACACCTTTGCACTTTCAATTCCGGCAGCTTCCAACATGGTTGGCCTTGAAACGTCGCCATAATAAACTTTAAAGCCATACTTCCTCAGTACTTCAATATTTGTCGGGTTACTATCCAGGATTGTTACCTTAAAACCATTCGCAATCAACAACCTTCCGATGGTCAATCCAAAACGTCCAAACCCGGCAATAATGATCGGATTTTCATCATCCACAACATCATCTTCAGGCTTATTTTGCTTTTTAGAAATAAATGGTTGCACCAGCCTATCGTTAAAAATCAAAAGCAAAGGTGAGATAACCATTGACATGGCCACTACAATCATTAACAAGCCCGACTCAGACTTTCCGAATAAACCACTTTGTTCCGAAAAGGAAATAAGTACGAAACCAAACTCACTGGCCTGGGCCAGTGAAAACGCAAACAGCATTTCTATTCCACGTCTGAGTTTAAATACCCTTCCCAGAATAACCAGCACAATAAATTTGATAACAATCAGTAGAAAAACATAAAAAACAATTTCCAGTGGGTTATCAATCAATAAATTAAAATCAATACTGGATCCCACCGAAATAAAAAACAATCCCAATAAAATGCCTTTAAAAGGATCAATGGTAGTTTCCAATTCATGCCTATACTCACTATCGGCTAACACCACTCCTGCCAAAAAACTACCAAGGGCGGGCGACAAGCCAACCTCAACCATTGCCAATGAAATCCCTACCACCAACAATAATGCAGTTGCGGTGAACACTTCCCTTAACCCGGTTTCGGCAATGTACCTGAAAATATATCGTGAAATAAATTTACCGACAATAATAATACCACTCACCAGAGCAATAATCAATAACAATTGCAACCAGCCCGGAATGGATGATACATTGGCAAGATGCTCACCTTCCGGATGCACTGCAACATGATCGGTGCTTAATGGGTTCCAGGCAGCAAGTATTGGAATAATTGCTAAAATTGGGATCACTGAAATATCCTGAAACAACAATACGGAAAAAGCCGATTTTCCTGCCTGGTTTTTCAACAAGCCTTTTTCCGATAATGTTTGTAAAACTATCGCTGTGGATGACAAGGCCAATATCAATCCTAAACCAATTGCCTGGTTAATCTTGAATTTGAATAAAACGGCTGCAACACCCAATAATATAGCCGTAAATAGAACCTGCATCCCTCCCAGCCCAAATATGGATCGTCGCATTTTCCAAAGTTTGGCTGGTTCCAGTTCCAATCCAATTAAAAATAGCATAAGAACCACACCAAACTCAGCGAAATGCATAATGTCAGTTCCCTCTTTTCCAACAAGCCCAATCACAAATGGACCAATCAAAATTCCGGCTAGCAAATAACCAAGTACAGAACCAAAACCCAACTTTTTGGCAAGCGGCACCGAAATTACTGCCGCCATTAGATAAACTAAAACCTGGATGAAAATATCTTGTCCGTGCATATTACGCAATAATTGAATTTAAATAAGAAGCATTTTCAAGGTCATGGCTGGAATACAAATTATCTCGCAATCCAATGATCAATTTACGGTATTCCACCGCAATTGCGCGTATGGTATCTTTATCACGCACATAAGTGCCATGCACCACAAATGGTGGTAGATAGTTCATTCTGCACAGTGCCGCAGTTTGTTGAAACGGGATTAGAAATTCCTGAATTGTATATTTATTCCTCCCTTCACTGCAATAAACTTCTTTGCTTCCCCCTGTCGAAATTGCCGAGAAAACGGTTTTCCCTTCCAAAGCGTTGGCATTTTTTCCATAAGCAAAACCATGTTCCAAAACCAAATCAATCCATTCTTTAAGAATTGCAGGCGAACTGTACCAATAAAATGGGTGCTGCCAAACAATAATATCGTGTTCCAACAATAGTTTTTGTTCTTTTTTTACATCGATAAAAAAATCAGGGTAAGTTTCATACAAATTATGAAGGGTAACTCCATCCAGGTCTTCAATACTTTTTGTAAGCAAAGCATGAACTTTTGATTTATGAAATGCGGGATGCGCAAAAAGCACCAATATTTTTTTTATTTGTTTTGCCATATTTTATGGTTATCTCATTGTATAACTTTGGAATTACAATTTAGTTTAACTTTGGCTACAACATACTACCCTTAATGGTAAATTATTTCTCTAAGTTAACGCGTTGTATGGTTTAATTTGTTAATAACCTCATTAATATCCAAAAACAAAAAAGTTATGCATAAGTATAATATTCAACACCTTAGAGCATAACCTCATCAAAATGCTTCTGTTGTGCATTACTTGAAATCAAATTACGAAAGATTTTTTCTTATTACCAAATCTGTCTTTAAAACCGTATCAACCCATTCGACAATTTCTATCCTAATTTAAACCTGCCAAAAATGTCTTGTTGTCAAATTAGCCAATATCTACCCAAATCTTCCAGACAAAGAAATAGAAAACTAAAAGCAACAGAATCCCAAAATCCTGCTGCTTCTACTAAAAATATATGTATCAATATTACGCCAACAAATCAGCTACTTTTTCATATAAGCAATAAATTGTTGCATGTTTCTTATAAATGTCCGCGTTGAAATGCCTTGTAATTCTTTGATCGCGTAATCATATGCCCCATTTTTTTTAACCGAATCGTAATTTTTGTCCATGGTATGTGAAATATCGTGAACATTAAAACTTTCAATCCATGCACCTTTCTCATTCATTGAGTTGACCAGTTTCAGGATATCATCTTCGGTCAGGTTTCTTGACCGGCGCCTTCTATCCCTGCGCATTTCATCATATATTTCCCTGTATTTTTCAGGCTTCATGTCCCTTATTTTTTCGTATTCTTCACGGAAAGGCAGTTTTTCTGTCAAGGTAACATATGTAGCCGTGGAATCTAGTGTATATTGGTATTTCATATATCCTTCGGGCGTAAACTCCGGTAAAATATTTCGGATAATTGGTAAGTTGGTAAACGGATCGTAAAAAGTCGCAAATTTAGGGCGACCATTCTCATCGATTTCCAACACAGAAGATTCCATCCATTCCAATGCCATTGGTATGGGTCTTAAATAGCGACGATCTCCTGTATACAGGAACATTTTTTCAAGTTCACGAATGGTTGATAATGTATATCGAACCTGATAAGAAGCCGGTTCATGCGTACGTGCAGCAGCAGGTTTTAAATTCATATCAAACTGATCGGTCCATCCGGCATGCCCTTCAGGTCCCTGTGAAATAAGGAAAAAATCAGCGCCTCGTCTTGCCGCCTCCAAATACCTTTCATCGCCAAGCAGTTCATAACCATCAAGCAACACGTCGATTATGTCGTTCATCGCATTATCATTCAAGGTGTAATAAGAGGTATAGTCCTGAAATCCATCGTGCGCATATTCGTAGCGCAAAGGAAAACGTTGTGGCCAGCCACCATTTGGATATTGCGATATGAGCATAAAATTCAATGCTTTACGCAAAGGTTCCAGATAGACAGCCTCACGGGTTGTCGCATACAAACGCATTAAATAACTGGTAGCACCCTGGGTAACATTATCATCGTAGGTACAGTTTGCATAATAATGTCGGTATTCTTCCCAACCAACAATAAATTGAGAGGCGGTATCGGCATACCACTCTTCAAGCCCAACTTTGTTAAAATCAATAAAATAATGCCATCCCCCCGTTGGATGCTGCCCATAAATTAAGGCATCCGCAACTTTTTTGGCATAAGATAAAAACTCAGGTTCTTTGGTGGTTTCATACATATCCAAGAAGGTGTGCCCCATTGCAGGTGTCCCACTTCCCTGAACCCAAACTTGTGATTTTCGCGCTGGTATCTCACCAAATTGTTCGCTTAAATCTTCTTTATAATACCAAAGGTACCCACCATTGCATGAAACTTCATTTGCCATATAGGCTGAAGCTTTTTTCATGCTCTCCAATAAAACCTGGTCGTTGATTTTTTTCACATCTTTTGCCTGCACAAAAACGATGGTAACCAGGAAACAGAAAAACAGTAATTTTTTTCGCATTGTTTAAATCGTATTAAGGTTAGTTATTTAGTTTTTTACTTAATTCTATGTATTCACAAAGGACACCCACATGATGGTTGAACACCCAACTACTCACTCGATCCATCTCTGAATATTGGCCATTCCAGCGAACACCCCTTGGCATTGTAGTTTTAAAGCGGTTGTTTTTCGATATCCATGCTCCCGAAGTTTCCTGACTGTCGATGATTTGACCAACCATCTCCGATAATTCATCCATCCGTTTTTTAATATCCTCCGAAGACAACTCGGGATTTTCATCGTTCCATAAACCTTTATTTCCAAGCTCAATTGCTTTTTTGTACCGCAAAGCACCTTCTTTCAATGGAGTTTCAATATTTATTTCGTACCCATATCCAGTGCGTCGCTCAGGATGCAGGTCTTCCATTTTTTCAACCCTGATTCGCGGACGGTCATAATACAATGCTTTATTGGTGCCAATTTCAACAAACCGTGCCCATTTCCCATTCTCCATGCGTATTTCCTGCAACCATCTCAAAGCATCGGGTATTGGTTCCAAAAGGGTTGCATCACCCAAATTAATATACAAATCGATTAAGGTATTAATGTTTTTAATGGTTACGGCAGGACAAACAGCAGGCGGTTCAAATGTTCTCGCCCAGGCTGGCTGAAGAAATTCGTTGTACTGCTGCGCCCATCCCGGTTGTGGTGGCGGCAATTGCGAAATATTTAAAAACCGTGCAGCTTTCCGAATACTTTTTTCAATCGATTTATCGCCTTTGTAGTGTTCTTTCGCCTCCAGCATTACACGAATACAATCGTTGATACCACCATCGTTAAAGGTTGCATAATCGTGGTAATTACCTTGCTCCGGGTACATATGTGGCCAACCCCCATTGCTGAGCTGGATTTTCATCATCATATCAACAGCACGGCGTGTTGCAACCGACAAAAGGCTATCTTCGATTTCTTTGTCCAATGCAACCAGAAAGCTTATAGCCGACTGGCTTTGGTTATCGTCTAAACTAACAGTTTCGTCACTTAAATCCGCAAAATTTATGGTATGGTTCCATCCCCCGTGTATATTCTGTCCTTTTATTAATGCATATGCGGCATCTTTAGCGGCTTTCAAAGCTTCCTTATTTCCGGTTGTTTTATAAATCCTCAAAAATGATTGCCCAACAGCAGGGGTTCCCGGAGGTTGTACTTCAATAGTTTCTGCATCTTTCGGTCCTTCTCCCCAACGTAACGACAAATCAGGGGTTACATAATAAACATAACCTCCATGAGAATTTAAAGAATAAAAATAAGAAACTGCTTTTTTGAGTGATGCCTCAGATTTTTTCATCAATCCATTCGCATATCCGAAATATGCCATAAACAGAAACACGAAGACCAACTTGAACGATCGTTTCATTTAATTTAGGTTTATTGGTTTAAGAATAAATTTTAATCAGAACAGACAATTCACAATTAGAATTATCAATTCAACTTACTATGGATCAGCCTTTCACAATATGACTAAAATGGGAAGTTCCTTTTTTAACAAATGAACTTAAACTCGATCAACTGAATCCATCGATTCTAAATACGTTTCATTTCTGTGCTAATTTATGGAATTTAAGTATTTTTCCAACATTGTATAGCCATCTTTTGCAAAAGTATTTCTATCCTCTGCATCATTGGGGTTAAGTCCGTTCAGCTGTTCCCAACTATCAGGTATGCCATCCAAATCTGTGTCAACAGGTACTTTGCCAGAATACAGTACAGGCCATCCGCCCACGTCTTCCTGGCTTTTTATTATTTTTCCTGTCCGGGTTTTTATGTCTGCAACAATTCGTTTATCAATCTTATCTCGTTTTGGTAAAATTGCACCACCACTTTGCAAAACCTGATTAAATGCATCTTGCGCATCGAGGTTTTGGACTAAACCACTTTCAAAAGGTTTATCTTGTTTGTAGTCTGCGATATTTTGTTCCGTCCAATCTTTTGGGAATTTTACAAGGTTCCACTGATTGTCAGGCAACTTTTCGGAATAGTAGTTTCCATAAAAATATCCTTTATTATACTTTGAACCTGTTGAATAGGCAATTCCATTATCGCCAGAATCGGTTCCCGGAATCAAATAATTCCCGACATAATTTAAATGGGTTACACTTTTTTTGTCCTGATTATATCCGGCATGCCCCCCACCCCAATTATAAATTACATTGTTTCGGAAATCAAGCAACAAACCCTCGGGATCTTTATCATAAGGATTAGAGTCGTAATTTCCCGGGCGTGGGTTACGACCGCGATTATGCGCATAGAGATTATATAAATAACTGTATTGGGCACCGCCGGTTCCGCGAATTAATGAACCATACCCATGGTGGTCAGGATTAAGTGCTTCCGTAATATAGCACCATTGAACTGTTACCCTGGTTAGGGTCGGTCTGTAAGTTGATGTAGATAATATTTCATCAAGGCTCCAACTGGCGGAACAATGGTCAACAATAATATCTTCACCTATTGATATACTTATTGCATCCTTCCCCTGGAGACTACCTTTTCCGTGCATCCCATCACCTAAACGAACTCGAAGGTAACGAACAATCACATCGTGTGTTGCAATACGAACGGTTTCACCTTTCAGGCAAATTCCATCGCCGGGAGCAGTTTGTCCGGCAATGGTAATAAATGGATTTTCAATATCCAGTCTTTTTTCGAGAACAATCGTACCTGAGGTTTTGAAAATAATCGTACGCGGTCCTTTTTGCTCAACTGCCCAACGTAAGCTCCCGGGGCCACTGTCGTTCAAATTCGTAACGAACAAAACAGCTCCTCCCCTTCCTCCTTTAGAATATGCGCCAAATCCTTCCGCACCGGGAAATGCAAGTTGTTTCTGGCTATAAACATTTAACGGATTCGTACACATCAGCCATACAAGTAGCACGTTTGCGAACAATCTAATTATCTTGTCCCTCATAATACTTTTCAATTAATTGTTTATAATAATGCTTTTAACCTTAACCATTCCAAACAACGTGTTGACCAACTATTAACCGTACTGGTAATTTCAGTTCCCCGATTGGTTTCCAAGGCAAAACCATGCATTCCTTTTTCATACACATGCAATTCAACAGGAACTCCTTTTTCCCTAAGCGAATTATACAGATCAATGCTTTGTTTTACATCAACTTTTGGATCATCGACTGCGTGAACCAGAAAAGTTGGAGGAATGTTTGAGTGTGCCTCAAGTCTTTTGTAGTTTCTAACACCATTTACCATTTCAACATCTCCAAACACACCGTAAACACCAATAAAATAATCCGGTCTTTCCGATATATTGTCAATTTCATCTGTAGCTTTAAAGCTTTGGTTGTTTTCAACCAAATTGCCGGCAAGGTGTCCTCCGGCTGAGAATCCAATCACACCAATTTTATTTTTATCAATACCATATTTGTCGGCATTTTGACGGATAACTTTCATTGCCCTTTGTGCATCCTGCAAAGCCTCTGTCCGATCTAAACGATATTTTAATACAAATGCAGTGATTCCTTGCTCATTAAACCAACGTGCAATTTTGTAGCCCTCTTTCTCAATTGCCAAGTTTCTGTATCCACCTCCGGGAAAAATTAGGATGGCTGAAGAGGCTTCTGCTTTTTTCTCCGGTAAAAAAACGGTTAAATCAGGTTGGTATATATTGGTAACTTCCTTTTTGCCAGTCCAAAGTTCTTTATCTTCTCTTTGTTCTGTTCCGGGGGCCAATCCAGGCCATATTTTTATGCTTGTGGGTTGTCCAAATACCGGGAACATTGTACGGATAAAAAAAACGATAAACACTAATTTTTTCATTTGATTAATTTTAATTGGTTTTTATTTAATACGTTGATTGATTTATAATTGCCCCAACCAAGCTAATATACCCTAACAATAATTATGTATTACTTTTTATTTTTTAGGAATAAAAGTTTAGCTGATTGGTTTAAAAAACATAAAAGTAAAGGTATAATTTTTCTCAACAGATGATATAATTCCCAAAACAAGGAGTCAAAATTCCCATTGTTTGTGTAAATGGCGCATTCTAACCTTTTTTCTGTTATTAAAGTAAATCTATTAAATATTACTTACGTTTTATTATTTTTATTTTCGTTTGTTTTCTTTTTTGTACATTTACGCAAAATATAACAAATTAAAAAATTGAATAATTAATCTAAGCTTACGTATTATGCAATCAAAAAAGACAATGAATTGGTTCAGTTTTGCTGTTTTTGGCATGCTTATTTTTGCATTTGCTCAGTGCAATACGACCAAAGCACCTAAATTGAAACCCCGAGTATTAATTAGTAGCGATATTGGAGGAACCGATCCTGATGATTTTCAATCTGCGATACATTTATTTATGTATTCCGATGCCGTTCAAATTGAAGGGTTGGTTGCATCGCCTTACGGAAATGGAAGAAAAGAGCATTTCCTGGATATGATTGATTTGTATGAAGAAGACCTTCCTCAACTTAGAAAACACAATACGGAGTTAACCGATCCAGGTCAATTACGCTCATTGTGCAAGCAAGGAGCAATTTCTAATGCACCATATAAAGGCTACAGCGAACCAACAGAAGGCTCAGAATGGATTATTAAATGTGCGAAAAAACCAAGTGACCAACCACTTTGGGTTTTGGTTTGGGGAGGAATCGAAGATGTTGCCCAGGCTTTGCACGATGCCCCTGAAATAAAAGAAAACATACGGGTTTATTGGATTGGCGGACCAAATAAAAAATGGGGCGTTAACGCCTATGCCTATATTGCAGAAAACCATCCTGATTTATGGATGATTGAAGCAAATGCAACTTACAGGGGTTGGTTTATGGATGAAGACTCTCCAGAGAATATTAAAAACGATAAATACTACGACAACTTTATCCAGGGAAGAGGAGCAATGGGAAAAAATTTCAAGAATCATTACAATGGAGATATTAAGATGGGCGATACTCCCTCTCTGATGTATGTTTTGAACGGTGACCCAAACAACCCGGAAGGCGAAAGCTGGGGTGGAAGCTTTACTCCAATTACCCGAAGTTCAAGAACAATTTTCAAAGGCAACTCAAGCATAAAAGATACGGTTGCAGCTTATGCTATTTTAGAATGGATATTTGATGGGCCAGATTTAGATATCCCTCAGGACTCTGCATGTTTTACTTTTGATATTAACGGACAGGTGTGGCCGGGCCATTATCTGGGCGAAGGCAAATATGGCGTACGCTATTCCCCAAAACGCCCTGAACGAGCTTCATATTCTACTGCCAGCAATATTCCAGAGTTAAACGGTTTACAAGGTGAATATGTTAGCATTAACCCATGGCCAGGTAAACCTGGGTTAAACGACTATCAACTAGGTGACCATTGGTATGGCGATCGTACTGAACCTGAATTATACCTTGGCGTACAACAAGGAGCTAAAACAATTTCGAAATACCGGGAAGAATTTTTATTGGACTGGGCTAAACGTTGGGATTGGCTTAAATAAATGTATTAATTTTACAATCTAACTAAACCTCTATTCACTAGAGGTATATAGGTTTAAAATTAAATAAATAATAAATAATAATGATCAAAACCAGACATGAGTATTGAGTAATGAGCAAAGAAAAAAAGCAAAACAAATCTCAAATCTCTATACTCAAATCTACTTCATTTTAAAATGGAAACATATTGAAATAGAAGTAGCTGTAATAATCCTGTTTATTGTCAGGAGCATTGTATTAAACATTATCTAAAAAATAAATTATGGTTGCTTAACAACAACCTTGCAGTAAAAATTAAATACTTAATTAAAATCTAATTCAATGAAAACACGAATTATGAATTTCCGTTTTGTCTTAATCCTTCTTCTTTCCTTAATTTTTATTATGCCTTTAAGCGCACAAGAAGATTATCCTGGCAGGGTGCCGGTTTATGAAATCCCTTATGTATATCCATCAGAGGAAGGTATTATGGAGGTTTTAAACCGAATTCGTACGTATTACGAATCAACCAGCGTTCAAAAAATCGTTGATTCGGAAACCGGTAAAGAAATAACTGATTTTTCCAGTTTTAATAAGAACGCTGCAGTTTCGCCTGGCTTTTCCAGCGAATGGTCATACACTCATGGAGTTGTTCTTTCTGCTTTTGAATATATTGATGACGTAACTGGTGATAAAAGGTTTTTCAACGACAATATCAAATTCTACGATTTTGTAACGAATAACCTGCCCTATTTTAGAAACAATGAAGACAAATTAAATCGGGAAAGAATTAGGCCATGGGGTAGAATACTCAATTTTCATGCTCTTGATGATTGTGGCTCTATTGGAGCAGCAATGATTAAAACCTACTTAAAAACAAAAAACGAAGCTTATTTAGGACTAATTAACCAAACCGAAGATCATATTTCGAACAACCAATTTCGCCTGGATGATGGTACACTTGCCCGTCACCGCCCGCAATATCAGTCAATTTGGGCCGACGATATTTATATGAGTGTACCATTCCTTGTAAACATGGGTGTATTGAGTGGCGACAATAAGTATTTCGATGATGCGATCAAACAAATATTGCAAATGGCCGATCGCCTATATATTCCTAACAAAGAGTTGTTTGACCATGGTTGGAATGTCACTTCGGGTGATTACGACCCACGATTTTACTGGGGGCGTGCCAATGGATGGACACTTATGTCGATGGTAGAAGTTTTGAGCATTGTGCCTGAAGATTACCCTGGAAGGGACGAAGTAATGCATTTGTACCGCTCAATGATCCGAAGCCTTGCTGGATTGCAGGATGGGACAGGTTTTTGGCATAATATGCTCGACAAAACCGACACCTACCTTGAAACATCATGTACTGCCATGTTTACATTTGCAGTGGCGAAAGGAATCAACGAAGGATGGATCAACCATGTTTACGGTCCGGTTGCATTAACTGGCTGGAATGCCATTAAATCACGGGTGCTTGAAAATGGAGCAGTGGATGGAACCTGCGAGGGGACCACATTCGCCCACGATAATACCTATTATTACCACAGGGGCAAAAGTATTTATGCCACACATGGATATGGACCGGTATTGTATGCAGGCGCTGAAATGATACGTTTGCTTCAAAACGATAAATTTGAAGTCCAAAAAACGAGGATAAATTCACGCAACAGTACTTTCCACTACCTGTTAAAAAGTGAATGGCCAGATAAATAAGAAAAACCAGCATAGAATTCTAGAAGCCTCATTCTTTGGGGCTTTTTTTTTATAATTCTTGATATAGCAATTCAACTTCAATTATTTAACACTTAAATTTATCAACTAACACTTTATAAAACCTACCAAATGTGAACTTTGGGTTAAATTACCGACTGCATTTTTAATTAAACAAGTAAAAAATCATAGCTTAACCAACCTGCATCCCGGCTTAAAAATCTTTGGGCTGCAAACGAACATTAAACACCTGTTTATTAGCCAAAAACAATTAATTAACTACAGAAATGATTACCAAAGCAAACATTGACCAAGACTTTCAAACAATTCACGAGATAATTAACGATGCAGCCATTGCATACAAAGGTATTATCCCTGAAGACAGATGGCAGGAACCATACATGCCCGAGGAAGAATTAAAAGTTCAACTAAACGAGGGCGTTCAATTTTGGAATTATTCCGAGAATAATGAAATACTTGGAGTTATGGGCATTCAATATAAAAATGAAGTTACGCTTATTCGCCATGCTTATGTACGAACCACATCACGAGGCAAAGGCATCGGCACTAAACTGCTGAAGTATTTAATCCAAATGAGCGAAACCCCTGTTTTAATTGGCACCTGGGCTGACGCTAATTGGGCCATTGAATTTTATATTAAACATGGTTTTCGTTTGGTTTCGGAAGAAGAAAAAAACCGCTTACTAAAAACCTATTGGTCGATTCCGGAAAGGCAAGTAGAAACTTCCGTGGTATTGGCAAGTTCTGACTGGAAATAATTCTGCTTATTGAAACAAATTATTGGCACAAGCTTCTGTTACCAATAACTGTCCCTGCCAAATCTAGATTTTTTCAAGGATTCTGTTCCTATAAAGCATTATATTTGTAATGCCAAATTCTGAACAATAACTGATATTATTCGAATGCTTATCCAAAAAGAAATAGAAACATTCCTTCGCAAGTCAGGTGCTGAATTTGTGCATTATGCTGATATTTCTTCATTGGATAATGTCCAAAATAAGAGATTGCCGGGAGCAATATTGTTTGGTAAACTTTTAAGCCCTGAATTCATACAAACAATTACGGACAATCCTTTTTATGTAAAAGAAATGATCCAAAACAAGCAAATTGAATCGGATGAATTTCATAAACTGGAAAAAGAAACCGACCAACTTGCCGATACACTTTCTGAATTTATTATTTCCAAAGGTTATTCTGCCTATTCTCAATCCGAACAAAATATTTTTGCCAATGGTTTTTATGACGAAGAAAAAAAGCAAACTCCCCTGCCCCATAAAACTATTGCCCTATTGGCTGGGTTGGGATGGATTGGCAAGCACAATTTACTGGTAAGCAAACAATATGGAAGTGCCATAAGCATGTGCAGCGTTTTAACAAATGCCCCGCTTGAAACATCTCGTTCTGAAAACATAGTTTCTGAATGTGGTGAATGTATCGTTTGTGTTGACGCATGCGATGAAAATGCAATTACCGGAAATATTTGGGAATATGGGAAAGCCCGCGAACATTTAGTGGATATATCCAAATGTACAACTTGCATTAAATGTCTTGCATTATGCCCCTGGACACAGAAGTATAGAAAAAACAGGCTTACACGATTTTAGAAAGGAAGAAATGGATGATATGGACGCTTTAAAAAAATTCCTTGAAAACTATACCTCTATCCCTGAATCCGATTGGCAAATTATTAGCAATGCTTTTACCAGAAATGAATTTAAGAAAAATGAGATTATCCTTGAAGAAGGGAAGATTTGCAGGTATTTTTATTTCCTCGAAAAAGGAATGGTCCGGTTTTATAACCTGATAGATGGGGAAGATATTTCCAAATTTTTTACGGTAGCCCCATATTGTTTTACTTCAAGGGATAGTTTCAGGCCTCAAAAGCCTGCATCAGAGAACATTCAGGCACTTGAAAAATGTATTGTCTGGCAAATAACACATGAACAGGCAAACCAACTACTGGAACTAAAATCGTGGAATACATTCACCCGAAATTTTGTAAATGAGGTCCAAAGCCATATTGAACACTTATTAATGGATATTAAGGCGAAAAATTCGGAAGACAGATACCTGTCAATCAAAAATAGTTACCCGGAACTGATAGATAAAATCCCCCTTAAATACCTTTCCGGATTTTTAGGAATTGCACCCCAATCTTTAAGCCGGATCAGGAAAAAGCTTTCAAAAGATGAAAAGCAATAGTTAGTTTCCTTCCTGACCAAAGTGCTAAAAAAATCAAAACAAACGGATCCACCCTTGAATAATCTCTCCGGTCTCAGGATCGAGTTGTGAGCCGAACATACTGTGTGGTATGGCAAAAATTATGAGCATGACCAGCGAAGCCAAAACAACATAAGCAGGTCGTTCCTTTTTAATATTAACAAGCAAAGCAAGAAGCCAAAACACAAATGCAATCAGGGTTTTATTGTCGGTGAGGTCCCAGCCAAACGGAACCCCTGCCCAGGCTTCGCCAAATGCATACCACTGCACCCACGGACCAAAGATCAAGCCACCAAGAACCAATAAAAACAAGGTAATTTTCGTATAGATGCGATATTGCTTTTTGCCAAAAACAGCCATTAACCCGGTAACATTTGCCAGCATCATTGCAAAAAAGATAAAAAGGATGTGCGGAATTAGTACAGCTACAGGAACAGCTCCTTTAAACCTTATTACTACTGGTTTTCCATCATTTAAAATATAGGATTGTCCATTTTTCAGCAACTCAGTTTTATATTGAAGTTTCCCTGCAGGGGGTTGATGTGGCAATTCCCCCTTAAGTACATTTCCGGTCCTGGTCATCGGAACAGCTAACCATTCATTGTTTGTCGGATATTTTCTATAATAAATGTTTCCTGAAATATCCTGGTCGTCAATTGTAAGTTCAATTGGGCAGTTGTTTATACCACCATGCGACCTTGGCAATTCAAATGAATAAGCAACATCTTCAATGCTGACTTCCAATGTTTTTTCATAGGTAGGTCCCGTTGTTCTTTGATAAACTGCTGCACCAAGTGTAATAACAAT
Source organism: Prolixibacteraceae bacterium (assembly GCA_963678235.1). Taxonomy (GTDB): domain Bacteria; phylum Bacteroidota; class Bacteroidia; order Bacteroidales; family Prolixibacteraceae; genus JABMQB01. The sequence goes on from OY782766.1 coordinate 1,501,293, forward strand.
TCCCAATATCCACACAAACACATTTTTCATAGGAGAAAGTTTTATGATCTACAAGTATAAATACTTTTCGATGAAAATGGATGGGAACCGGATATGTTTTATCACACAATAAATACCTCAGTTTCGGTGCCAATGAATTTGCTATCCAATAAAATCTTAAAAAATATCCTATTTATCCCCCCGCTTAAAAGTAATACCGAAAAGATTGTCAAATTGAGAGATTACAAGAAGAACGACCAGTGCTTCAATGACCAACAAAACCAGATTTGAATGCTGCCCAAAATATTTTAGTTCAATATTTGTCAGGTAATTTGTAGCAACCAGTCCTAAAATCATTCCTAAAACCATAAATATCCAGGAAAGCCGAATATCTTTCCAAACAGATTTTTTAGCAGCTTCTTTTTTATGGATTTCGTTCATAACCGAATCTTCAAAATCAGGAAACTTAATTTCCAATTTTGAATGTTGCATCCATTGATTAAATTCCTTTTCTTCCATGCTACAATAATGTTTTTGCCTGGGCACACGTTAATGCCTGCAATTCTTTTTCCATGTTTTTCCGCCCACGGTGCATTAAAACTTTCACTTTTGCTTCACTCCAGGAAGTGATTTCGCAAATTTCCTTAATGCTGTTCTCGTTGAGGTAATACAGCTTTAACACCAAACTTTCATTCCCGGCAATTCTTTTTAAGGCTTCGTTGATATAAAAAGACCTTTGCCCCTCTTTGTGCACATCCACTTCTTCTGAAGACTGGAGGTCAAATTGGGATTCTTTGACATCTTCCAACCCGTCGTGTTTTGCACCTGTCTTTCTTAACTCTTTTATTGCTTCATTCACCACAATGCGATAAAACCATGTGCCAAATTTTGATTTTCCTTTAAAGGAAGACAACTTTTGATATGCCCTGATAAATGCTTCCTGTACCACATCGGCAGCCAGGCTTTCCTCTTTAAGCACGGAAAGGGCAACCGAAAAAGCCATGTCTTTATAATTCCTGATAAAGTACCTGAATTCTTCCGTTTCCCCGTTTAAAACCTTTTTTATATAAAGGTCATCCATGCAATATTTATTTGTTTTTTGGTTTTTCTAAGAAATATCCTAATACAAGACCTAATCCTCCAAAGAACATTGCTGAAGTAAATATTAATAAACCGTCAATATCATCAATTCGCTGCTTCCCTAATCCATATATAAGAAAAATGGTTACCATACCTATTCCTAAACCAATCCCTGTAATCATTAATCCCAGTTTTAACCATGGGAAACGAAATTTAAATTCCTGTTTCGAATAAATCTCTGAAACATCTTTATCCCTTTCGATTAGGGCCATGCGTTCTTTATTTCGGGCTTGCAGGTAAAAGTACCAACCTAAAAATATGGCGGCAAAAAAGCCCAGCCAAACCAATGCTAAATCTAAATTGTTCATCTATGCGTTTTTTAATTGTTTCTTCTTTGATGCAAGCCTAAGCGAAAAGGTTACAAAATATCCAATTATTTTATTTTCTAGTTAATCGTTAAAACTTCAGTTTCTATTAATTTTATGACGAAAGTTTGAAGTCCGAAGCCCGAAGTTAATTACTAAGTGTCTTCTGACTTCTGCCTTCCTCCCAATTATTATTTTAATTATAGAAATTTATTCAATCATAAACCTATATCCTTCCTGTACATATTGGTTTGGTTAACCGAACTAAATTAAGCCTTTCGGACATAAGAAAATTGATAACAGAGTTTTTTATTTATCTTTAATCGAATTATCGGAACTCAGTATTATGGCTCTAAATTATATCTGGATATTTTTCTTTTTGCTTGCATTTATTATCGGATTGGTGAAATTGATCTTTTTTGGCGACATGGAAGTTTTTCCTGCCATGATGAATTCCACCTTTGATATGGCTAAAACAGGGTTCGAAATTTCATTGGGGCTTACCGGGGTACTTACTTTGTGGATGGGAATTATGAAGATTGGGGAAAAAGGAGGAGTGGTAAAAATATTTTCGCGCATGTTAGGACCGCTGTTTCAAAAAATTTTCCCGGAACTTGGGAAAGACCACCCTGCACATGGACCGATCATGATGAATATTGCTGCCAATATGCTTAACCTTGACAATGCTGCAACACCTATGGGGCTTAAAGCAATGAAAGAAATGCAGGAAAGCAATCCGAATAAAAGCACTGCATCTAATTCTCAGATAATGTTTTTGGTACTGAACACATCTGGGCTAACAATTATTCCCATAAGCATAATGGTATATCGTGCCCAACTGGGCGCAGCAAATCCATCCGATATTTTTATTCCAATTTTATTGGCAACCTATTTCTCGACCATTGTTGGCCTTTTAGCTGTTGCATTTTATCAAAAAATAAACCTTCTTAACCGTGTTGTCATTTCCTATCTGGGGGGACTTACACTTTTTATTGCTACACTGATTTGGTACTTTTCAACCCTTGAAAAAGAACAAATTACCCAAATTTCAAGTGTAATTAGCAATCTCATTTTGTTTTCGGTAATTATTTTATTTATAATACTGGGGATTCGAAAAAGGATAAATGTTTATGAAGCTTTTATTGAAGGAGCCGTGGATGGGTTTAAAACAGCGGTCAAGATAATCCCGTACCTAATCGCAATCCTTGTTGCAATTGGTGTTTTCCGAACCTCAGGGGCAATGGACTGGTTTACAGCCGGGGTTGCTTCCATACTTGAATTTGCCGGAGTAAATACCGATTTTATAGAAGCTTTACCAACCGCTTTAATGAAACCCTTAAGCGGTAGTGGTGCACGCGGAATGATGGTTGATGCCATGACTACCCATGGTGCTGACTCTTTTGTTGGAAAAGTAGCAAGCACGGTTCAGGGAGCAACCGATACCACTTTTTACATTTTGGCAGTTTACTTTGGTGCCGTTGGAATTAAGAATACAAGATATGCAGTGGTTTGCGGGCTTATTGCAGATTTCGCAGGAATTATCGCCGCTATTTTTATGGCTTATTTGTTTTTTCACTAAAAGCCCGTGCCTTTTAATACATTCTTTATGAAAAAAGGGCATCTGAAATTACAGACACCCTCTCCTCGAAATGTTAAATATTTACGGACCTTATAACAAGTTTCCAATTTTAAAACCTACATAAATTGTTCTTGGCAATCCGGGACCATATACGTAACCAGGATCACGATCGATACCGATATCAAAATCATCCTGATACGAATTAAAAATGTTTTTCACACCAGTATAAAACTGGATACTGGCGCCATTAAGTTTTGTGGTATAGCTTATTTTTGATCCAAAATCGAAAAACGGGTCTGATTTCCTCAGCTCTTCCACATCGACACCAAAATATGGGTTCAGCATTTTTCCAGTATAATTGCCGGAAACCGACCAGCAAAAACTTTTGGCAAAATCCCAATCAAGTGCAATATAACCGTAAGTTTCAGGGGTCCTGAAGAACTTCTTCTCATCAAATTCCTGTACCTCTTCATAAGTGCTTTTTTGAAACGTAAATCCTGATTTCACATAAAAAGTATTTGCAGGTGAAACATTCAATTCAAAATTCACACCCTTAACAATCGCACCTTCATCGGCATTTACCCTGGTATAAACAACGGTCCCCATTTCATCGGGGTCGCCATACTCATTCGCAAAAGCATCCACCAATTTAGTATAAAAACCTTCTGCTAAAAAGGATACGATTGTGTTTCCCAGTTGTGTTTTATAATCAAACGATCCCATAAAACTATGACTGGTTTCCTGTTTTAAATCCGGATCGTTTTCATGTACTACTTTTCGCGATCCTGAGGTTAATATGTGCAAATCTTCATCGAAAATTTGTGGTGCCCTGTATCCTTGTGAGTAACTGGTCCTAAATTGCAGGTCTGGTAAAATATCGTATTTAAGGGTCAACCTTGGACTGATCACATTTCCATTTTTATCTTCAGAACCATTCTCTTTATCTTTCACATTATACATGTCGAACCGGGCACCTGCTGAAACATTAAGTTTTCCAAATGTCATTTCATATTGGGCAAAAGCACCAAAAGTATTCAAAACCTGATCGGCAACCGTGGTATTTTCGGTATGCGGAACAATCCATTCACCGTCTTGCAAAGTGGCATTTTCAAAATCCTGATAACCAAGTTTTTTGTCCAGCAATTGATCATGCCGGTTTTCCAATCCGATTACCCCACTTCCTTTCTTACCTTGAAACACATATTGGGTTCCAATAGTACTTGTAAGACCTTCCGTATCGCCATAATCTTTCAACGACTGGTTTGCCCCATAATACGATCCTCTGTTGACTTTCTGGGCTGATGCAAATACCGACCACAAATCCGTATCCCTAAAAAACTGTTCATAGGTTATTGCGCCAGTTGTAATGCCATGCTGAACAGCTTCAGCAATAAAAGCTTCATGTACGGGATAATCAAAACGATCACCTCCCCTACGGTCTTCTTCAATATGAAAAAAATCGACCGTTACCTTACTCCGATATCCAAAACGATGGAAAAATCTGGAACCAACAGTCGTGTTTTTTATTTCGGTTAATTCGGAAAAAGAATCGTTGTTTGCATCAAACGGTGAACGGTCGCGATAGTAGCCATAAATAGCCAATCCTGTTTTATTATCGGCTGAAATCAGTGAAGCATTAAAATGAACGTTATAATCTTCAGCCGGATCATCTGCACCATCCAATCCAACTCCACTTAGACCCGAGCTTGCCCCAAATTCGTACGAACTTGAAATTGGGTCTTTTAATATTAAGTTGATAGTTCCGGCAATGGCATTGCTTCCATAAAGAGCTGAACCACCACCTCGGATAACCTCAATTCTTTCGACCATGCTCGAAGGGATTAATTCTAAGCCATAAACTCCTGCCAAACCACTAAAAATAGGGCGACTGTTTATTAGAATTTGAGAATATGGCCCTTCCAATCCATTCATACGGACCTGGCTAAACCCACAATTCTGGCAATTGTATTCCATCCGAAGGCCGGGACTAAAATTTAAACCTTCATTAAGAGTGCTTGCCTGTGTGGTTTCAAATAATTGAGCAGAGATTGTATTTACAATAATGGAAGATTCTTTTCTGCTTTTTTCATTACGATCGCCTGTCACAACTATTTCATCCAATCCCAGAACGTCTTCTTCAATTTCAAATTTAATTTCTTTTGTTTCCCCTTCCGATATTGAAATTGTTCGATTACTTGGTTTATACCCAAGCATTTTGACCGAAACGGTGTGCTCGCCTACTGGCAGGTTTAACAATTGGAAATGCCCTGTTTCATCGGTGGTTATGCCAATTGTTGTTCCTTCCACATATACATGGGCAAAAGGAATATGTTCATTTTTACATACAACATGCCCAACAATATTTGCATCGGTTTTTGTTTTTTGGGCAATTAAAACATGGGACAATAAGCCCATTAAGGAAATACTTAATAGTAATTTCTTCATTCTACTAATAATTATGGTGATTTTTGGTACTAAATAAAATTTTGCCAATGGTATTGGCCTTGCGAAATGTACTAATAAGAAAATGGCGGGGCCCTACCCGAATTTGATGTATGTTTTAGGTCGGGGATTAATGAATAATTAAAAGAATGATTTGTCTCAACAATTTTAATTAGAAATAAGAAATTAAGAACGGCAATTGCAAACACAAACAAATCCAAACTATCTATTAGGTTCAATAATGCTGCAGAATGGTGGTGTGTTTTATACGGCTGACTATCGCTTTTTTTATTGTATGGATGAGAATGCACAATGGTAGTACCATCAACCAGAACGTGGCTATGCATAAACACGGACTTATTGACAACCGTCAATCCCAAAAGGAATATGCTAATTGCAACAAATATGTTTTTTATGGTATAGTGCTTTCTCATTTCTTACTTGCCTTGAACATTTATGCTAAAATGTACGATGCAAAAGTAAGCACATTTTGAAACTTTGCAATCCCTATTAATTAGGATATTTATAAGAAATTATCAAGGTTATATTATTTTTGAGAATCTTCGGGACGAATGAGCTTATTCATAAGTGCATAGACGGTTAATCCGGCAATGGTTTTTATTTCAAGTTTTTCGGTTATATTTTTTCGATGTGTAATTACGGTATTAATACTTATAAATAACCTATCGGCAATTTCTTTATTTGAATAACCCATTGAGACTTCTTTTAACACTTCAATTTCCCTTTCGCTTAATACCGAAGACTCTTTGGGCATTTCATCTTCGTCGGGCTGTTCAATAAAGAAACGTTGAAATTTATCCAGGATTTCCTGTTGATTATCCTTAACCGAAATAAAGTTTTTCAACAACACCTTATTTTCTGTACCGTTTCCCAATAAGAATACCTTGCATTTAGGAAATTTATCAGGCAATGAATCAAAATTCAATCGTTCCTTCTCTGGAATAGATTCCATATCTATAATAACAAATGCTGCTTCATTTAGAATCTTCGTCCATTCGCGCCACTCCGAAATTTCCTGTATTTCAGCCTTCACGCCAAGTTCCTCAAGAATGGTTTTTAACCCCAAACGCAAAAGAAAATGTTCGGATATAATATAAACCTTCCAGCTATTTTGATATTCACTTTTCACTTTTTGCAATTAACTCTTTTTCAAGAGATAAGATTTTTGGTTTCAAAACATTATCCTCTATTCCAGAATGATTTTCCAGGTCCTTTTCCAAGCGATATAACTCTGTCAGCAATTTTTGGCACTGGCTTTTGTTTTTAAGCGGTGGAAGGTATTTGATAATAAGGTTTTTTAAATCGTAAAGTTTTTCTTCCAGTTTATCATGGTCCCTTTCAAAATTTTCAGTGCGCTCCGTATCTACTCTTTTTGCCATCTCGTGCAAAAAAGAAGGATCAACAAGCGCCCGCTCCAACTGATCGATATATGGAAATACGACCTCTTCTTCTGTTCGAAGATGTTTGATTAACTCATCCTTATATTTTTGGAAAAACTCTTTCAATAGTTTTATATTCTCCAATTCAAGCCCGTTTTCTTTTTCAATTAATGCTCCCAGCAAATCTTCTATTTCGGGAATTTTAGTTTCAATATAAAACTTATGTGTATTGTAGAGATAATCAACCAGCAACTTGGCGGAAAACTTTTGCAATTGTTCGGTCGGGAAATAGTTTTTGTTCTGATATGAATTAACTATTTCAAGAAAGAAATAAACGTTTATATTATTGTCGTTACAAACTTCTTCCACTGTTTTATTGCCAAACCCGAATTCAATTCCAAACCTACCAACAACAGGGATAAGTTGAAAATCCAGATGAATTACATCTGCCATACGTGTTGAAGCGGTGATAGGAAATTTCTTATTCATGCAGAAAAATTTTGAATTATAAAGATACTAACAAGTGGGGGCGAAAAAATCCTAATTTCTTATGATTTTTTATTTGAAATTTGAAACAACCTGCCTTAGTTGCACCAATTTTTGAAGTAATCCTTCCAGCTTATCCAATGCAAGCATATTTGCACCGTCTGATTTTGCTACTGAAGGATCAGGGTGTGTTTCAATAAACAATCCATCAACACCAACAGCAATTCCGGCTTTGGCAATTGTTTCAATTAGCTCTGGTTTTCCCCCTGTAACGCCACTTGCCTGATTTGGCTGTTGCAACGAATGGGTAATGTCTAAAACCACCGGGCATTTATTTTCCTGCAACACTGGGATACCCCGAAAATCGACCACCAAATCCTGGTAACCAAACGTTGTTCCCCTTTCAGTTAACATTACTTGATTATTCCCGGCATCACGAACTTTGCCAACAGCAAATTTCATTGCTTCAGCCGATAGGAATTGCCCTTTTTTTATATTTACGACTTTCCCGGTTTCGGCAGCAGCAACCAGAAGATCGGTTTGCCGGCACAAAAATGCAGGGATTTGCAGTACATCGACATATTCTGCAGCCATTGCTGTTTCTTCTACAGAATGAATATCCGTTACTACCGGAATGTTAAATTCCCTCCTTACTTTATCCAGGATTTTTAAAGCCATTTGGTTACCAATCCCTGTGAAGGAATCCAACCTCGAACGGTTTGCTTTTCGGTACGAACCTTTAAAAACAAACGGAATTTTAAGTTTGTCAGAAATTTTGGTAATTGTTTCTGCAATTTCCATTGCCATACTTTCCCCTTCAATAGCACAAGGACCTGCCATTAAGAAGAAGTTTTTTGTAACTGTATATTTTAATTGCTCTAGTTTTGGAAGCATAAGGTACTCTTCAATTATTTAAATCTGATACACGAAGGTATATCATTTTTTCAAATCATTAATAATCCATAAATTATCAATTTCCATATTTGATTTGATTATTAAACATAAGATCGATTTTAATACAATATTAAACTAATTAAAATCAAATAGAATTATTTCTCAAATCGTATGATTTTAGCTTACTTTAATGTACTAAAATTTCCTACATCAAGAAACTACGTAAGTTTATGAAAATAAGCCCTCTTATTATCATATCATTGTTTTTTTTCTGGAGCCCGGAGATTATTTTTTCTCAAGGCTTAAATCCTAAATTTAAAAACATTACTGTTGAAGATGGGCTGACACAAAATACCGTAACCGGAATATTACAGGATTACGATGGATTCATGTGGTTTGCTACGGAGGATGGACTAAATAGATATGATGGATATAACATAAAACAGTTTAGACAAATTCCACATGCCACGACAAACACCCTGGTTAGCCGAATCGGTGAAATTAAATTGCTTCGGGATAGCACCTTATGGATTCAGACTTATTATAACTCCAACTGTTATACAGCGTATAATAAAAATGTTGGGTTTAAAACCGTTTTTGAATTCTTTCCATCAGTTGATTTTGAAGGTTACTCTATTAAGGATATTTTTTATGATTCTTCAAAAAATTATTGGTTGGCTTTAGGTTCAGAAAATAGTGAAGAATATGATAAAATAGTAGTTGTTGGTTCTGACTCAACTTTTACAATAGAAATACCAAACATTCACATTAACAACTACACCGTTTTTTTCGAAGACTGCAAACACACTATTTGGTTTTCAGATTCTAAAACTGAATTAATAAAATTATCATTCAAAAATCAAATTCCCTCATTTAAAAAGATTGATATGTTAAAAGGGGTTTTTGAAATGACCTTATTCTCTCCAAATTATTTTTTAATCTCAACCTCATCCAATCTAATAAAACTTGATTTTGATGGAAAAATCGTTGATACATTGTACACCGTTAAAGCGCCTAATCGAATTTCAAACATTTTTGTTGATTCTGGTAGTACGATTTGGGGAAGCAGTGGCTTTGATTCTTTTTTCTTTCTTAAGGATGGGCAGATTACAAGCACACGAGTAAACAAAAAAACTTATAAATCTAGTCCATTTATTAATTCTATAGAAGAAGATAAACTCGGGAATATATGGCTAGGAACCACTGGAGAGGGCATTTATATTTTTAATAAAAAAGATGAAAAATTTTCAATCCTAAATGGCAAGTTAGCTTTGCAAAATACTTTAGCTCATCCCTTTATTGATAAAATTTATAAAGACAGGGATAACAATATCTGGGTTGGTACACTTGAAAGAGGTGTTAGCGCCTATGTCGTCAACAATAATAAATTTAACACTATACATAATAATCCTTTTGCCTCCAATTCTCTTCCCAATAATATTGTAAGATCAATTTGTATGGATTCTCTGGGACATATTTGGTTTGGAACTCGCGGAGGCGGAATAGCGGAATATGATCGGCATACAGGGACTTTCAAACAGCATTTTTCTAATTCCAATTTTCATTATGAATCCTTAGAGTTTGAAAATGACAGTATTCTGTGGATTGGAACTCGCGATAATGGTATCCTTAAGTATAATATCCAAACAGAAAGAATAATATCAATTCCAATAAATAGAACTAAGAATCCAAGCTTAAAATATCAAAAATACGTACGGAAAATTTATAAAGACACCAGTGATAATTTATGGTTTGCAACATGGGGAGGTTTAATTAAAATAAATCTTAAAACAAATGAATACGAGGAAATAGCTTTTAAAAGCAATCTGGATTATAAAAATCCGATAGGGTTTAACACTGTATTTACAATCCTCCAGATAAAAAAAACGGAATATTTAGTAGGTACAGAATCAGGAATTCTAAGAATTAATGAATCGGGAAATATTTTAGAAAATTACCAACATGCCCCAAATATCCCGGAGTCATTGAGTAATAACACAGTCTTTAACATATTTATGGATTCCCAAAGTCGGATCTGGGTTGGGACCTTTACAGGAGGACTTAACCTTTTAGACTTGGAGTCTGGCAGTTGTGAAAATTATAGGATGAAGGATGGCCTGCCAAATGATTGTATTTATGGTATATTAGAAGACAACAACGGAAACCTATGGCTTTCAACTAACAATGGATTATCCTGTTTTAAACCGCAGGACAAATCTTTCACTAATTATTTTAAATCGGATGGTTTGCTTTCATCGTCATTCAACTTCGGAGCATTTGCAGAAATAGAAAAAGAATTTTTCTTTGGAACTGAAGAAGGAGTAATATATTTCTCTCCAGCAATTTGTTTACAGGAAGATCAATCAAATAAAATTCTTTCGATAATTGATTTCCACGTGTACAATTCTACAAAGAACTTTGATTACTTTAAACGAAATAAAAAAACAATAATATTAGAACCGGAAGAACGAATTTTTAGAATATCAATGGTATCTCCAACATACGACCATCCGGAAAGAACCGTATATGAATACAAAATTTCACCCCTGCAAAATGATTGGATTGACCATGGGAATGATGGGACTTTTATATTCAATAATCTTCCTCACGGAAAATTTAAATTAAATTTTCGAGTGAAAGGGGATGATAAGAAGCAAAACAATACCCTATCAATTCCACTAATAATTAAGCCTCCCTTTTTTAAAACAATATTTTTTAAGTTTCTAGTTATATTTACCGTGTTGTCCATTTTACTTTTGATCGTATGGTTTCGCTTTCGCCAAATTAAGAAGCTTGAAAGAATCCGACTACAAATTGCAAGGGACCTACATGATGAAATAGGGTCCACCCTAAGTAGAATAAGTTTTTCGGGTTATAAAATAATGCAGAATGATCATTCTAATTTGGAAACTAAAAATTACGGCAAGCAAATAATGGATTTGAGCAGACGAACTGCCGATTCCATCCGTGAAGTTTTATGGTTCATTAACCCTCAAAATGACCATTTCACATTGGTTCTGGAACAAATGAAACAGCTGGCTGAAAATTTATTTTCGGATAAAGAATTAATAGTAACAATTTCTGCCCCAATTCCTGATCCTGGTAGTTTGAAAATCAAGCGTAATTTGTTTCTAATTTATAAAGAAATAATAACCAACATTGCAAAACATGCTAATGCGAAGAAAGTAACTATTCAAATTCAATGGATGGAAAATTGCTTTACTCTTTCTATTTCTGATAACGGGAAAGGATTTGACACACAAAAAAGCTCGAAAGGTATGGGACTTTCAAATATCAAGCGAAGGGTTAAAGAACTTCGTGGCACAATTAATATTCAATCAGCTATTGGAGAAGGTTCCTTCTTCGAAATAAAAATACCATCATGGAAAAAAAGGTTCAGATTATTTTAGTTGAAGATGACATGAGTTTTGCAGATAATGTAAAATCATGTATAAAAGAAATTCCGGAATCTAGTTTATGTCAACAATATATTTCCTGTGAAGATGCACTTAATAGTAATTCTTTATCAGATGCAGATATATTATTGCTGGATATAAACCTTCCCGGAATTGATGGGCTTGAAGGCATACCAAGATTCTTACAAATTAATCCTGAATTAAACATTATTATTATCTCTATTCTAAACCACGACTCAAAGCTTTTCAAAGCACTTCAGATGGGCGCTAAAGGTTACTTACTAAAAACCGATTGTTTTATGCATTTAAAAACGGCAATTCAAGAAGTAATGCTCGGCGGAATGCTTTTTTCTCCTCAAATGGCAGCAAAAGTCCTAAAGTATTTTAAAAGAAAGCCTCTATTAAAGGTAAAGCTAACCAAAAGAGAAAAAGAAGTTTTAAAGCTTCTAAAAACAGGTATCTCAAAAAAAGAAATTGCAACAAAACTTCAAATTAGCTACGGTACCGTTGATTCGCATGTAAAAAATATTTATAAAAAGTTACATGTAAAATCGAATGTGCAGGCTGCAAAAGTAGCTATGGAATCTGGTATTATTTAAATTGAACAAATTCCCTCAAAATTGTATAAATACCGTTTTTACGGGATTTTTTAATACAGCAAAACCTTCTATTTTTACCTCCCCCATTTCACACCTACATCTTAATCCTTTTTAAATATTCCCATCAAACAATGATAGTCTTGCAAATCGTAAGACTATTTGCTTTTGAAAAATACCGTGTTTACGGGATTTTATTTGTCTAATCAGATAGGTAGTTTTACCCTTACAATAACACCTCTAAAAGCAGAAAAAATAGTAATATTATTTAGTGACGGAATGAATCAAAAAAAGAAAATGACACCTAGTATTTCTTGGAGCTGGACTGATAAGTTTAGTTCCTATCGTTTTTGGGGAATTATTTCGTTCTATATCTTATTACTTGCCACTTTCCTATTAATAACTAATTTGCATTTTAAACATGGCGGAGCTTCTTTGAGATTTGTTGAATTACGGTTTAATCCTGTAAAACTAAGCATTTCTGTTCTTATCGGTTTTTTCTTGGGATGGCAAATAATATTGAAAAAAAATCGTGCTCCTCTTTTTCTCTTTTCCATTATTATCATTATTGGATTGATCTTATTAAATTTCGATCGTTCCTTCTTTTCCTTTTCTGTTGGAGAAATTTTGGTCGGTGCAGGATTTTTTAGTATTTTTCTTTCCCTTCCTATAATTATTTTAAGAGGTCGTGGCAATATCCAGACCTTTTTCATCTGCTTTGGAATAATAATACTACTCTCTTTTTGCTTGTATTCTCTCAAATCAATTTTAACAGGAAATATTCTAAAATTTGCTTTCGAACATAACCGAAGTTTAATAATAATCGGTTTGATGTTGACTCTGATTGCCATCATTCTACTTTTAACGGTTAATTCTCAACTATTTTACGGCAATCCTCCAATTAGAGATTTTTCTCTAATTCCCAAACACAGAAGTCCTATAGCCATTGCTTTTTTTAGTTTAATTCCTTTCTGTTACATCTATATATTATACAGGTACCACGGTGAAGTAAACTCAATAAATCCTACAAAAAAAATAATGTCACCTGTGGCAGCTGCATGTTTTATTTTATTCTTTCCATTTCTCTTCCCATTAGTTGCCAATTCTTTAAATCATAGTTTGCTATCGAACATGAACAATACTAATACAACAAAAAAAAATAATCATGCCTGGACTATAATCTGGTCTTTTTTATTTCCTCCTATAACTCTCGCACTATTACAATCAAACATAAATAAACTAATTGCTAAATATGAGTAAGCTGACGAAACCATTTAAAGTTATAGTGCTAATAATTTCAGGAATAATATTGATTATTGGGATTATTATTGTGAGCACAATATATCATGAGTATAACCGCTCATATATACGACCCAATACCTTTGGAAACAATATGGTAATTTATCCGAACAAAGGAAAAGTACGTTTAAAAAGCAGAACTACGAATAAATACATTACGCCAAAGCTTGATTATATTTTTCGAAATCTTAATAACCCTATAACTGTTTACAAATTAGATAACCGAAGGGGCTTTCTAAACCAACAATCAGGGAAAATACTTATCGATTCAAAAAAACATAATTTCTCCCTTGCCTGGGAATTTGATACGGAATCAGGTCTTGCCGCTGTGGTCGAAAATAACATTTTAGGTTTCATTGACACTCTCGGGAATTACCAAATAGAACCACAATTTGAGTACAATCATTTAAGTAGCTCTGTAAAAGGGTTTAAATTTAATAATGGCTATTGTACGGTTTCTGATAGAAACGGGAAAAATGGAATAATCAATGCGTCTGGGAACTTTGTATTAAAACCTACATACTCTTTTATTTCAAATGAATATTCTGACAAAAAACGAGTTGTAAGTGTAAAATCTGACAATGGGACAAAATACGGTTTACTTGATTCTTGTTTCTCAACAATTCTTCCTTTAGAATACGAAAAAATAGAGCCCAAAGAAAATGGAATATTGGTTGAGAAGGATAATCGTAAACAATTGTTATCGACAAAAAATCCATCAATCGTTCTCGCAGAAAACATCTGGGATAATATTGAAAAAATATATTATGAAGAATCAATAACCAATTATAAACCCATTGCTTTAAAAGACTATTTCAAGGTTACATTAAACTGGCATTACGGCATTATTGACAGTAATGGCAAGGTTATTTTAGAACCAGTTTGGGATGAAATTAATTGCTTAACACCAAACTTATTTGAGGTAATAAGAGATTATAACAGTTTTTTGGTTGATGAAAATGGTCGTTTCATTAATTAAACAATAATTCAATTGGTAAAACTACTAAAAAGCCTTAAATAAAATTTAACTAAGAAATGCATAAAGTAATTCTAATTTTATTAGTAATCTTCTCTCTAATTTCTGGCAAAAAAACCATGGCAGCTACGATACCAATAAAATTTGGCATGAAAGGGGTTGTAAAAAAAATGGAGGATGTCAAGCTAAAAAGTTCGGATGGAGAAAAGTTGTCTCTTGGCTTTATTCAGAATTATTTTGGTTTTGTTTTGCCCCTTTGGGTATATAAAGGTGATTATATATTAATTGTCGATAGAGTAGAACAAAATTACTACCTGCTTCCAGCTGATCAGGAAATAGTGCAACTTCAAAATGCTGGTTTACTTCCGAAAGAGTTTCCCCCAAAAAAATTATCATTTAGAGATTCTTTTGCTGGTCTTTCATTTTGGTTGTTATCCTTATTAATTTCATTAGGTTTTGTTTCAATTCTTTTAAATAGGAAAAATGAAAAGAAAATAAACACTCAAGGACAAATGATTCTATATTGGATACCTCCGATGAAAGGATTATTAATAACAGGATCTTGGACATTAATATTTCTTAAAATAGTAATTATTGATAGAGAAATGGATATTCTATCAATTCTGGCATTATCAATCGGACCTATCATATATTTCTATCTAATTGATAGACCTATTTATTATCCAATTATGACATTTCTAAATATAAATGAAATTGATTTGAGCCATATTGATAAATGTCAAAATTTTGTTGACCAGCGAGGCTATATGTAAAGCACGATATTCACTTTGTTAGATAATTAAAACCAAATAAATTATGAAAAAAAATGATTTGCTTTTATCAAAATTAAAAGAAGTTCCGGAAGACAATGAAATTTTCGTATCCAGTTTTTTAGGAACCTACCAGGCTTCTATTCTATGGGCACTTTTGCTATCTCCAATAATATGGGCCTTTATGACAACAAATTACAGAATAGTTGTTTCCGATAAGTCTTTGTATTTTATAAAATTAGGCATGCTGAGTAATGTGAATTTTAAAGAAATTACGCGCTATAGCAGGAGTGAAGTAAAGCTTATTAACAGTAAAAAAGCACTTCTTCCTATGTATAAGCTACATTTCCAGTTTAATAACGAAAAAACTTTAAAGCTTAAATGCCCATACAGAGAAGAAGGCCAGTTATTAATGTTGGACGATAAAATGTTATCAGAAATTAGTAGTAACTAAACAGGGTATTTAAAAAGAATAGAATTGGTATTCAAACTTGAAAAAATCAAATAGCATGAAATTGTGGTTTTGGATAGGTGTTGTTTTTTTTGTTTTAGGTACAATTCTTTTAGAGACTTCTCAAAACGATAATGGTATTTTAACTGGGATTGTATTTTTTATACTAGGATTAGTTCTGATGTTTTCGAATATAGGAGTTTATAGGGGAAATTTACCAAAACCAAGAAACAAATAATCTTAATAATTGTATCACCAACTTTTAGGAAAAATTATCTATCGGACAAACATCAATTAACCAAATTTATTCGCCACATGGTCATACTAGCCAGTGGTGGAGTGTAATCGAAATAAAAAAATAATCGAACAACTCATTACACAATATTCAAATAAGTTATTAATCATGAAGATCAAAATTAAAACACACAAATCAACAGCATTTCTGCTTCTGTTATTTTTAGTTATTTCCTCTAGCATTGTTTATTCTCAGCAAAAAGTATTTGATGGTAAAAGCTATATCCTTGTATCAGATTCTAAAAGTTTTGTTGAAGGTTATAAAAAAAGAATTCCCACAATGATCAGATGTGCCGGATCTGATTTTAAAACAATCAATCAGGAAATAATGCGATATTCTACAAATGAAGGATTAGATTATTCAAAAGTTTACTCACCAGGGAAAGTAATATATGAACCTAACAATGAATTGCTTTCAGAGGCAGAAATTTATAAACTATTAGGAATGGGAAACACTTTCATTTCAATGGGAAACAATCCTGGCGCAAAAGTTCAGGATTACAAAAATGATTACTTTTTAATACCAACAAAATCTTCACCCCTACAAGTTAATAGTTCAGATATAAAGAATATAAAAAAGTACTTTAAATATTTGGCTTCAATTTGGTGGAAAGACAAACCCGGAGATAAAATTTGTGATCAGTGTAATTCGTCTATTTCTCATGGAGAAGGGTATATTAATGGGAGAATTGAGAACGGATATTTATATGCTAACCGCTTATATTGCAATGAATGTATGAATAAATATATGAACGAACCTGGTCTTCTACAAAAACTACAAAACAATCCTGACTATTGTGGTGAAGGTTTAATTGAACAGGTAAAGAAATTTGCTAAGCAACAATAACACTAATAATCTTTTAGAATTATGAAATATTTCCTAAAAGTGATTAAAAAATATGCTGAATTTAAAGGGCGTGCAAGAAGAAAAGAGTATTGGATGTACAGGTTGTTCTTCCTCCTTTTTTCAATTCCAATAATGTTTGTTGACACTGCTTTAGATTTGACATTCGGAGATCTGTTTTATGGTCCATTCTACACAGTTTTTATGCTGGCATTAATATTACCCGATTTGGGGGTAACAATCAGAAGGTTACATGATATCGGAAAAAGTGGTTGGTGGATTTTTATTGCGGCAATTCCTGTAATTGGCATTGTCTGGTTTCTTATTCTAATGACAACAGACAGTGCGCCAGGAGAAAACAAATATGGAAGTAATCCTAAAGACGGCACACTTGCTGAAGCAGACAAGGATTCAACTTTAGCATCAAACAATGATGCTTCACCTATTGGTGATAACCTTATTCTTATGATTGTAATCTGGATGCTTATTTCATCAACATTATATACTCTATCTCCATTTATAATGGAAAGATATGGGATCTCAAATACTGATTGGTATGCAAAAATAAGCTTCTTAAGTATAGTCGGTGCATTCATTCCGATTGGACTTGCTTTTACCGTAAAAAATAAATCAAAACAATTGGTCGTATTCATTTTAGGAGTTTTGTTTTTGCTATTTCAATCGTACCCTTATATTCTTGAATTATTTAGATAAACAAATTGAATTTTAAACTAGTAATTCTAACAGTAGTATTGTTAACAATGATCGGAAGCAAATTTTCAATCGGGGAAAATGCATTTCATCACAACGACTCATTGAAATGCGATACCATTATTCTACCTCTGATAAACATTGAGACTCAAGTTGTCTGCAAATCATATGATGAAGGATTTGTTTCTATCGAGTTAATCACCAATGGGTTAATATCGAAAAGATTAGAAATTTACAATGCAAATTTCACAGAAGAATATTGCCAAATAGTCCTCCTAGATACCATAGGCGAACCTGAATATCTAATTACAGCATATAACATGAGTTCAACGTTTGGCATGGTTTATCCTGTTATAGTCTGGTTAAACGGCGGCTGGTGGGATTTAATGAGTTTGCCCTTTCAGAAATTTAAGCTCATTGACAAAAATTCAGATGGTATTTATGAGATAGAAGAACCGTCTCCTAATCAGAGAAAACTGGAATTTCGGGATGGAATCTTCACTGTTATTGAATAATTCAAAATTTGATACGACAAATCTTAAAAGAATCAATCATGGATAATTACGAAATTCTCAAAAAAGTTGAACCATTTGAAAACAATCTAAAGCGTAATATTAAATATTTAAATAGATATTATTAAAATGGATAATGAAAGTATTAAAAAAAACTACACTCCAGAGTGGTCAGGCTTAATAGTAATTGCCATAGGAGTGTTGATTGTTGTAGTTTTAAAAGATGAAAGTAATTTTGATATAATTGGAGGCATCATTGCTATCGTATTTGGAATTTGGATGACATTCTTACAGGACTTACTTCCATTCGGCAGTAAAAATGAAGAAGTAGATTCAGATCCAAATTATGACCAACTTATCAGTTGTTTAAATTGTAATTTAGTAAGTGGTTTTTATTATGATTGGGAAAAAGGGAATGCCTGTCCTTTATGTGGTCATAATTCTTTCGTTGAAAAAGATTTTCCAGAGATAAATTTTCCTGAGATAAATAAGACAGTTAAATTCTTATCTGAATTGAATGAAAAATGCTTTTCAATTGATATTTGTTTTGAATTTAAGAAAGAGAATTCCAGTTATATTACCTTATCCAAGGATAATAATTCTTTGTGGTTGTCAATAGGTACAAACTACGGAGATGAAACACCTCATAAAGAGTTGGTTCGGAGATTAATTGAGTATTCTAACCAAAATAATATCGAGGTTAATTACACAAACAAGTCTTCCCCGAAAATTGACATACTGAAGATTGTTAAGGAACAAAACAACATTGTCCCTGATTTAATTAGTAATGTTCTAAATACGAATACGAAAGTCAGATATGATCTGCGCCCTACGGAATCAAACCTACCATAAATACAGAATACTATGACGACCAAAAGCTTTATAATCGTATTATTTTTAGTGTTTAGCATTTTTACATTAACTATAAATCTGAGCGCACAAACAACTGGAACTTTTATTGACAAACGCGATAGACATGAATACAAATGGACAAAAATAGGCGAACAAATTTGGATGGCTGAGAACCTAGCATATGACACCAACTCGGATCGTGATAAATATTGGTTTGATTGTAGCGTAGGTTACGAATTTGATGAAAGCTTAGAAAAAATATATGGTAGGTTGTACAACTGGGAAACTGCACTTAAAGTTTGCCCTTCCGGTTGGCATTTACCAACGGATGATGAATGGAAAACGTTGGAATTGGCTATTGGGATGAGCCAACTCGAAGTAGATAAAGTTGGTGCTCGTGGTACAAACGAAGGAGCCAAGTTGAAATCTACATATGGATGGAAAAGTGGAGATAAAGGAACAGATGATTACGGTTTTTCGGCTCTTCCAGGAGGATATTGTTTACGATATATGAATGATTATTATCGAATTGGTCAATGGGGGCAGTGGTGGTGTGCAACTACAACTGAAAAAGATAAAAATTCAGCTTGGATACGTTATTTGGTTGGAGGTTTCGATAAAGATATACGGAGTGGTTTCAGCAAAAATGATTATTTGAATATTCGTTGCGTAAAGGATTAAACTAAACCTCTCTTTCCTTTATCCTAAGTAAAAAAGTTGCAAGCAATGACATAAATGGAATCTGAAAACGTGAGTCTATTCAAGAAAAAATAAAAATACCAGATATTACTATTTACCTATGCTTAGGTTAAAAAATAATAAGCCAATAAATTCTTAATAATGAAACAATCAATATTTATCATTCTCGTAATACTCATAAACGCGCATATTGTCATGGGTCAAACTTTTGATTGGGAGCAAATCCAATTAGTTGAGTATGATAGAAGTAAGATAACGTTAGGTGAAATAATTAAACCTAAACAGTTGCCAATCATATTTATAATTTTTCACTCCAAGTGTAAACCTTGCGACAATATTTGCGATGAATCGTTTATTAATTTTATCTCGGAACAAAAAGTCAATGTATATTTTATTGCTCAAAATATCGTTAACTCTTATGATAAAACCAAGTATAACAATTCATATAAAAGCTCTAATTCAAATCTCCTTTTTGATGAAAAAGGAGATTTCCTTGAATTCATGAGCCCTAAATGCAGTTGGCCATTAATTGGAATCGTAAGGGAAAATGGAACAAAGAGTGTATTAACACCTCTTCAATTATTGAGATATAAAAAATCTAATCAGTTACGTAGCACAATTACAAAAATGCTTCAATCAGACCATAATGGGGCTGCAGCAACAGAAGCTTCAACGACAAAAATAAAATCACCATCTCTGTTTCCAGATTTCTTCGATAACAATGATGATGAAAAACCAATACAAGTAATTGAAAACAACGATGCAATTGTTTTTACGCTCGAAGCTCCAAAAACAGCAACAGTTGGAGAAAAAATTCGAATCAGCTATACAATAAATAGAGATATAAAAAACCTTGACATAAAATCCTTTCCAGGTTTTACATTATTGGGCGGTCCATATACCTCATCGAGCATGCAAATGAATACGGAGCAAGGTAAAACAATAATAAAGAAAGAATATACATACTCATATATTTTGATGCCCCAAAATGCTGGGATCTCAATAATTCCCAAAGCCTCGGTTATCATTGACGGGAAAACTTTTTATTCGAATTGTGCTAATATGCATATTATCAGCGCATCCTCTAAGGAAAGCATCACAAATCCAGCTATTAGTATCCAAACAATACCAGACGACAACTTGTTTTTAGAGCTCTCCGTTTCTCAAAACGAAGCATTTATTCAAGAACCTATTCTCGCAACAATTAAACTTTATTCTAAGGAAAATATAAGCGGACTAAATAAATTTAAAGAACCTGATTTAAATCAATTTCTCAAATACAATTTACCAATAAGTTCTCGAGTGATTTTTAAAAAGGAACAGATAAATGGTCAGGTTTACAATAGTGCAAAATTGAGAGAAATACTGCTTTACCCCCAACTATCAGGTGAGCACAATGTTCAAGGTGCAGAACTTGAATGTTCCATACGGGTTCAGGATAAACAAAAAAGAAAAAGTTTTTTTGATGACTTCTTTGAAAACAACTTTCAAACAATAAAAAAAACAATAAAAACAAAGGATGAAACTATTATTATTAAAAACTTTCCGGATAAAAAACCAAAGGACTTTGCTTATTTATGTGGAACTAATTTAAAGTTAACTGGAAAAATTGAAACATCAAGAATTAAGCTAAACTCTCCGTTTACATACGAAATAACATTATCAGGCAATGGCAATTTAAAGTTTGTAGAAGCTCCCGAACTGAAGCTCCCAAAAGGAATAAAGCTGATGGATGTACAAGCACAGAATGACCTGGGTTATTCTTCGGAAGGTATTTCAGGAAGCAGGACTTTTATTTATACAATTGTTCCAGAACAATCAGGTTCATATATCATACCCCCTACTTCTTTAAGCTACTTTAATGTTTCTATGGAAAAATATGAATCCATTTCAATTCCGTCAACATTATTTAATGTAAACACCACTGATGCAAGTCACGAAATCATTCATTTTCAGGAAAATACTCTTAAATTTGATAAGGTAGGAATACCAAAGGATAGAAGCAATACAATTATAGTATTGGATATTTCGAGTAGTATGCTGGCACAAGACATTTTGCCCAATCGAATGGATGCAACAATTGCTGCTGCCAATGACTTTCTGATAAGCCAGAGAGAAGCAAGCGGCTTGGTCCTTTTTGCAAAGCATGGGAAAGCCCAGTGTTCATTAACAACAAATATCAATAATTTGCAAGATTCCTTAAAAGTTGCTCCTGAGACAAATTTAATCGATGGAACTGCAATTGGTATGGGGTTAAGCGTAGCTATTTCAATGCTGAAAGATGAAAAAGCCGAAAGAAAAAATATCATTCTTTTATCCAATGGAGACAATAACTCGGGCTCAATAACGGAAAAAATGGCTGCTAGTTTAGCAGCTGTCTATGGTATCCGAATTTATGTAGTTGGCATTGGAAGTGAACAGGACATGATACCATATCCTGCCCAAAAACATGGAAAAACAGTTGTTCAATCCATTCCATTTGAACTTGACGAAGAAAAATTAAAAAGCATTGCCAGTATTACAGATGGAAAATACTATCGGGTAACGGAAAGTAGTTTTTTTAAACCCGTATTAAACGAAATCCGTAACTTAATTAACACGACAAATGAAGTTCCTGTTTCAAAACAGTCAATATCAAAAGATCAAGCAGAAAGAATACTAAATGTAGTGTTACAGGATAATAATTCAGTTGAAAATAACGAAGACTAAAAATATATCATGGCTAACAACTTTTTTGGAATTAACAACGATCATCTTGACAGATTTAAATAATCAATCGCAAATAGTATATTTTAAATATTCAAACAGCTATATTATGAACAAAACCATTTATTTTTTTATATTCTCACTACTAATTTCTCCGTTTGTAACTGCACAAGAAATTATAAATAAAATAGATCTTGAATTGCCAAATAATATAAAAGCAAATGATTTAATAAGTTATGACTTTAATGAAAAGGAGCAACAATATTCTTTAACTTTTTTAAAAGATTTAGATTCAAAAAAATCTACAATTAATGTTCTAACTTTAAATAATGACTTCGAGATAATAGAGAGTTCTGAACATAATCTAAACGATGTCAAAAAAGAAAACGAAGAAAACGAAGAATACAAATTTTTTCATTCTAAGCTTAAAGTAGGAGCTTACGGTAAACCATTAGAACTCGAGCATTATTTTCTTCATCCAAAAAAAGGCGGAAAAAAATATGATTATGAACTTAAACATTCTTTTTATGCAGGAAAGAATGGAATTGAGAAATACAAATTTATTGCTCTTCTCACTTTTAATGAAGTACATGGTCTAACGAAAAGATCAACTGAGACAGGAGAGTATTTTGACCCAAGCAGCCTCAATTACTTTTATGTCCTTGCCCATATTAACAACAATTTGTATTTGATGAAGTTTAATAATAATTTAAAGCTTATGAACACCTTATATCTTCAAATTGAGCAAGAAATTTATCAAAAATATTTAGTTTGCAAACCAAGAAGAAATAAAGATAATAGCATTGTAGAAGACGCTTTGGAAATAACTTATTCTGATAATGAAGAGGGGTTTATCTGTAGGGTATCGAATATGAACTCAAGTAAAAAATTACAATTCAACACGATAGAAAATCAATTAATAACGCATCCTGATTGGGACAATTTTATTCTTCTAAATGAAAAAAAGAAGCTCATTAGGTACAACTATTCGAATTTCACTAAAGTTGGCGAACATGATTTTCATGGACCGACAAAACTAATGAGTTCTTCTCCATCAAAGATTACCTTTTGCACAATTAACAATGGGTCATTTAAAATATTTGAAAACAATACCAATGAGATGATATTTAATGAGAAGTATAAACATAAAGTGTCGTTTAATTTCAATTTAGATGGAATGCAGTATGTAAGTGTTGACAACAACAGTTTGGGTATTATTTTAAAAGAAGAAAAAGATGCCCCTCCTATGAAATGCGAATTTTTAATCATAGATAGCTTAGGTGATCCTCATGACAGCTTTACTTTTACATTAGAAGACAACTATTGGAACCCTGATTATATTGAAAGTCCAGATAAAGAAAGCTATATACTTTTGGGTCATTATTATTCAAAGTTTAATGGTTTACAAAAGGGAATAAAAATAATCAAACGCAATTTAAATGGCACTTTCTCTAACCATACAATAAGTAACAAGAATATTAGAAAAGATATTTCATATACTCGACCACCTTCAGACGAAGGTAAATCTGAAGTAGGATTGCTCTACATCTCCACCATCGATAACTACTTCTTTGATGATACGGGAAATTTTTGGATTGAAACTGTTGGCGGCGTTGTTGCAGGGTTCTACTCAAGTAAAATAGTTCACTTATTGAAAGCCGATGACTCAAAAACTCAAAATTTACTTATAAAATTCAATGAAACTCCATTTCTACATAAAGGTTACTTTTTTGAAAATGATTTAGATAAAAATAAAAAACTGTATGTCCAGCTAGCAAGTAAAACAATCACGAATCTTTCAAAGACTCAATATTTCTTTCGTATGTTTATTTACAATACTAAATCGAATAAATTTGAATTCGATGGAAATATTGGTGGAGATGATTTTTTTCTTATTCCAAATAATTCAACCATTATTTTCAATATTGATGGCTATTTTAATGGTGACATAAAACCAAATACACAATATAAATTCCATACATGGGATAATAATCTTAATGTATTTAAATTTATTCCCACAAATGATAAAAACCAAGTAAAAATAATTGGAAAGATAAAGGGGAAAAATAAACTTCAGTTACAAACTATTGATTTTTCTAAATATTCAGATTTCAATTTTCATCCAATTAAAATTGAATACGACATGTTATCGGAGAGATCTAAATATGTGGCTGAAAACAATTATGGTTTATTGCATCAAGAAAAATTACTTGAGGAAGAATTGGAAATCTTAGAAAAATTGTTGATTATTTTTGGTAAGAACAGTGAATAAGATTAGTATGTGTAAATCAATTTGGAATTTAGGTAAATCTATATTTGCTCAATAAAACTGCCTTGAAGAACCAAAACAGTTTTCAAGGCAGTTATTTGGAGAAAATTCGTTTATTTTCATCTCCAATTGATACAGATTTTAGTTTAAAAAAGGAGTTGAAAGAAATCAACGAATTTATTATTCTTCTAAAACCTCTTCCCCCACCATTTGATTAAACGCTCCTTTATACTTTTCTCTTGTGGGTTTTCCTGGGGAAAATAGAACCTGGAATCTTTTATTTCTTTTGGAAGGAAGTCTTGTTCGGCAAAATTCCCTTCATACGAATGCGAATATTTGTATTCTTTACCGTAACCAAGTTGCTTCATTAACTTGGTTGGAGCATTACGAATTGCCAATGGAATAGATAGGTTTCCACTTGCTTTCACTTCTGCCAACGCACTGTTTATAGCTTCGTATGCGGAGTTGCTTTTGGGCGATGTAGCCAGATATATGGTACATTCCGATAAAATTATCCGCGCTTCGGGATGTCCGATTTTATGAACCGCATCGAAAGTGGTTTGTGCCAACAATAATGCATTTGGATTTGCAAGTCCTATATCTTCGGCAGCCAGAATAACCAACCTTCGCGAAATGAATTTTACATCCTCTCCGCCTTCTATCATTCGGGCCAGGTAATACACTGCTGCATCGGGATCACTACCGCGTATGCTTTTTATAAAAGCGGAAATGATGTCGTAATGCATCTCTCCATTTTTATCGTACATGGTCAGGTTTTCCTGAAGCCTGTTGGTCACTTTCTCGTTGGTGATTACAATTTTGGCCCCTTCTTCGGCATTCACAACCAACTCTAAAACATTCAATAATTTCCGGGCATCGCCACCTGAAAAGCGCAACATCGATTCCGATTCTTTGACTTTTATGTTTTTTGTTTTCAGGCTAGCATCTTTGGTAAGGGCAATGTTTATCAACTTCTCCAGGTCTTTTCGTTCTAAATGCCTAAGCACATATACCTGGCAGCGGGATAAAAGCGGTGAAATTACTTCAAACGAAGGGTTTTCGGTTGTAGCCCCAATCAAAGTAATAACTCCCTGTTCAACTGCACCCAATAAAGAGTCTTGTTGCGATTTGCTAAAACGGTGAATTTCATCGATAAAAAGTATGGGATTGGGACGGCTAAAGAATTGTTGTTTTTTTGCTTTTTCAATGACCTCGCGTACATCTTTTACGCCTGAACTTATCGCACTAAGGGTATAAAACGGCCTTTCGAGGGTATTGGCAATAATTTTTGCAAGTGTAGTTTTTCCAACTCCGGGCGGTCCCCAAAGGATAATCGATGAAATATTTCCCGATTCAATCATCTTACGCAACACAGCCGTTTCACCAACCAAATGCTCCTGACCGATATAATCGTCAAGGGAATAGGGCCTTAGGCGCTCTGCCAATGGTTGTATGCTGCTCATTTCGATGATTATAAATTACAATACCGTTTAATAATATTATATGCGCCGTGAATTCCAAGCTCTCCTGCCCTGCTCAAATCCATCGCTCCTCCTTCCAGATCATCCTGATAGATTTTTGTCAGTCCACGGTTAAAATAGGCTTCTGCAAATTCCGGTTCCAATTCAATGGCTTTGTTCAGATCTTCCATTGCACCATAATAGTTTTTCATTTTTAGCTTTACATAAGCCCTGTTAAAATACCCAAAGAAAAACCTTGGATTAAGGTAAAGGGTCAAGCCATAATCGGCCAAAATATTTTCATATTCACTATTCGAAATCATTCCCTCTTCGCTTGCTTTCTGATAGCTACTTGTTTTTGTTAACCCGACAGAATATGTTTCGCCCGGAACTGGTAAAGCTTCAATTTGTTCCAACATTTTTAAACGACTGTTTGCCCTCGTAAAATATGCAATTCCATTCTGCTCCTTCATTTCAATTGCCCGGTTCAAGTCGGAAAGGGCATTGTCGTAATCACCCTTTAAACTATAAAATATTCCCCGGTTTACAAAGTTATGACTGTTCTCAATTATCTTAATCTTTTCGTTGAAATAAAGAATAAAGTTACTGTACATGGCAACGTCCTCTTCATTAACCATATTAGTTATCGTCAGTAAGGGATTGTAATTATTTTCCCGGTTTAACGATTCTATTTCACGGTTATAGTATTGCAATTGATCGTAATCCACATCTTCCTTTTCAAACGCCGAAATAAAAAAGATCGGCTGCAAATCGATATCAATATTTTTATTTTGAACCCTCCCGTCGTCTTCCTCTTCCTCCTCAGGCAAGTTCCGCGTATCCGCAATAATCAGGTTTGCCCGTCTCCTTCGTTTGGCTTCTTCTGCCCTTTGCCTCTGCTCTTCTTCCTTATCGTCATCGGCTTTGGTTTGCGAGTTGTTTGTGGCTGCAGTTGCATTCGCATTTGCCGATTGGTTTTGCGAAGCCTGATTTGAATTTTGGGTATTGTTTAGATTCGTTGAATTTGAAGAACTATTCTGTTTGTTTTGCGCCAGAGCTTCGGCATCCACATTGTACCTGTTCAGGTCGTATTTCGGATTCAGAATGGCTGCAACCTGATAATCTTTTTCAAAACCCTGACGCCCCAAAATTTCTTTAGCCATTGCCCTGTTGAAATATGCGGTTGCCATCTGTGGATCAAGGCTCAGCGCCATATCGTAATCCATAATTGCACCAGCAAAATCTTCCAGTTTATGTTTCACAATTCCACGGTTGTTATATGCGAGTGCATTTTTCGAATCCAATTGAATGCACTGGTCATAATCGCGTAAAGCTGCTGCATAATCGTCTAACTCAAAACGTGCAAGCCCGCGGTTTAAATATGCCCCTGCAAAATGCGGCCGAATGATAATCGCTGAATTT
Source organism: Prolixibacteraceae bacterium (assembly GCA_963678235.1). GTDB lineage: Bacteria > Bacteroidota > Bacteroidia > Bacteroidales > Prolixibacteraceae > JABMQB01. The sequence goes on from OY782766.1 coordinate 1,528,795, forward strand.
AAATCTTTGATAGCTCCCCGAATATCACCTTTAATGATCCTGGCATTGCTCCTGTTCATCAACGAATTGGTTGATTTCGGGTTTATTTCAAGTGCCCTGGTATAATCAGCAATAGCGCCATCCACATCGCGTAATGATATTTTGGCGATACCTCGGTTATTATAAATCAACTCATTTTCATCGTCAAAATCAAGCGCCCGGTTATAATCGCGTATGGCACTTTCATATTCTTTCAGGTTATGGTAAGCCATTCCCCGCTGAATAAAAGCGTCCGGGTAATAAGGCTTAATCTGGATTGCTTTATCATAATCTTTAATTGCACCCCTGAAATCTTCCAGCTGTTGTTTGGCAACGCCACGATAAAAATATGGCTCGGGCAAATGTGGTTTAAATTTTATAACGATATTAAAATATTCTATCGCCCCAACATAATTCCCGATCGAAATACGTGTTCGTCCAACCTTTATATAATGATTGATGTTAAGCTGAGCTTCCGCTGATATTCCAACCACCAACATCAAAAGAATAATAAATGCCTTCTTCATCCCAAGATTTTCAATTAAAGATTCAAAAATAACAATTTAAGGTTGATGCATTCTGCTTGATTAATTTTATTTAACTTTTGGAAATAAATATTTACAACATGAAAAACAGGTGTGGCTGGGAAACAAAAGACGATTTGTATATTAAATACCATGATGAAGAATGGGGAGTTCCTTTACGGGACGATACAAAACTATTTGAGTTTTTAACGCTCGAAAGCTTTCAGGCGGGATTAAGCTGGCATTTAATCCTAAAAAAGCGCGACAATTTCAGAAAAGCGTTTGCAAATTTTGAGCCTGATAAAGTTGCAAAGTTTGATGAGCATGATGTGGAACGTTTGCTCAACAATGAAGGAATTATACGAAACAAATTAAAGATCAGGGCTTGCATAAACAATGCACAAAGGTTTCTTGAAATTCAGAAAGAGTTTGGGAGCTTCCACAAATACATCTGGAATTTTGTAGATGATAAGCCCATTATGAATAATTTTAAGTCATTAGAAGAAGTACCAGCAAAAACCGAACTTTCTGATGCAATTTCAAATGACCTTAAAAAGAGAGGATTTAAGTTTATGGGATCCACGGTAGTGTATTCTCACATGCAGGCAACCGGAATGGTAAACGACCATATCGAATCGTGCTTCAGGTATTCTGAGTTAAAAAATATTAAATAGTATATTTTTTTTTATTCTAAATAAGGAGGCTAATATATTGGGATTGTTTGGCTTACCTTCCACAATCAATCTAATATTACGTATTATTATGTTGAATACGCATGTTGCCAGACAGTTATGTAACTATTAACGTTTTGTTAAATCTAGATATTTCCTAATTTAGTGGCTTCTAAATACAACGCTTTTGTACGATTTATGAAAAATGTGAGGTTATTTGTGGTTCTATTATTTGTTTTGTCACTAACGGCAAATGCAAATAATGAGAACAAGAAGGACAAGACAAGCGATCTTGAGTTTGAGGATATAAAATTGTTACCCACCACTTCTGTTAAAGATCAATATCGATCAGGAACATGCTGGTCGTTTTCCGGTTTATCTTTTCTGGAATCAGAAATATTGAGGATCAGTCATAAAGAGGTTGACCTGTCAGAAATGTTTATTGTTTGGCATACATATTCTGAAAAATCGATCAAACATGTCAGGTTACATGGAAATTTGAATTTTGCTGCAGGAGGAGCTTTCCACGATGTGACCAATATGATCCGTAAATACGGCATCGTTCCTGAAGAAGTGTACGACGGGCTGAAATACGGGGAAGAAAAGCATGTTCATGGCGAAATGGACAGGGTTTTAAAACAGCATGTAGATGCGGTTATTGAAAACAAAAACAAAAAGCTTTCTACGGTTTGGCACGAATCAATGGAAGCCACACTGAATACTTATTTGGGTGAGATTCCAGAAAAATTTGAATATCAAGGCGTAGAATATACCCCACAAAGTTTCTCAAGGGATTTTGTAGGATTGGACATGGACAATTATGTGGAAATATCCTCTTATTCGCACCATCCGTTTTATGAAAAATTTATTTTGGAAGTACCCGACAATTGGTCGTGGGATGAAATGTACAATGTACCAATTAACGAGTTGGAAGAAATAATTGACAACTCACTTAATAATGGCTACACGGTTGCATGGGCCGCCGATGTTAGTGAAAAAGGTTTCCTTACCAGCAATAAAGGCTTAGCGGTTTTACCTGAAATAAATATCGAGGAAATGGACGATGCAGAAATTGCCAAATGGGAGAAACTTTCAGATAAAGAAAAGGAAAAAGAAATATTTAAGCTAAACCAACCATTTAAAGAAAAAGAAGTTACACAGGAACTAAGGCAAGAAGCTTTTGACAATTTCCAAACAACGGATGATCATGGAATGCACATTGTAGGCATGTCGACCGACCAAAATGGGAAAACCTATTATAAAGTAAAAAACTCATGGGGCGAATACAACAAATACAAAGGGTATTTTTACGCTTCGAAGCCTTATGTAAAATATAAATCAACTTGCATCATGGTTCATAAGGATGCAATTCCACAGCATATAAAAGAAAAGTTACACTTATAAGCATAAAGCCTTTCAGTTAATTCTGGAAGGTTTTTTTATCTTTGAATCGAGCTTAACTGAGAGTTTCAAAGCAAGAGCAGATGGCAGTTTCAAAGAAAAATACCATAATTGGAAAGATTATACGTTTGACATTCTTTCTAATCCTTTGTTTCCCATGGCAATCAATTTCGCAGGAATCAGACTCCGATTGGTGGAATAACCTACACGGTTGGGAACCCGGGATGCCTGGTTGGAGGATGTGGCTAATCATTAGTCCGGGTTATCTGGGTCCGAATGCCTTACCTGTTCCTGATCAATTAAATGGATTAATTAAATCGGAAACAGAACTGCAAATCAGTAGCTCTTTTCATTTCCGGGATGGGGATAATACGCAGGATATTTCCGGTTATTTTATGCTCCCGTTTGCCAAGGGGAAGATTGCGATTGAAGCTTATGGCGTTATCCTTGAAAAATACCAAATGTCGGACCATATTAGGGACGAACGATTAGCAAGGGAACGGGATGGCAAAGGGATTACGCCCGGCGATCTCTATTTTAGTACGCTCATACAACTATCGAGAAACAGGAAATTCCCCAATACGGTATTTCGAATGGCATGTAAAACCACTTCTGGTGGAGCTTATTATGCAGCCCGTTATTCCGACAGTCCGGGATACTTCTTTGACCTAAGTTTTTCAAAAGACTTTCGATCACCAACGTTGCTTACCTGGCGGCCGTTTGCTTCTGCCGGATTTTACAGTTGGCAAACCAACGATGAATTAAACCTGCAAAACGATGCCCTGATGTATGGAATCGGACTGGATTTAATGAAAAATGCATGGACTGCCAGCACCTCGTTCTCAGGATATGTAGGGTACAAAAATGAAAAAGACCAACCTATGGTTTTTAACCTGAACCTGCAACGAAGGATCGGTAAAAAGAGTTTAAAATTCCAATACATTCACGGAATCAAAGATTGGGAATACGACACATTCAGGGTGTCGTTTATTTGGCACTTTAAAGGCATTGATTAATTAAACTAACAGCATGAATTCATACCATAAAAATTTTCGGTGGTTTTTATATCCATTTATTGGATTATTTATTGTTGGTGCTTTAATTGTCTCATTCACCGATAAAGGAAGCATCGTTTTATTCATAAATAAGTATTCTACCCCAGCCCTCGACTCTTTTTTTCTGTTTGTAACAAATATCGGATTAGGCAATTTTGTCGCAATTGCTGGTATCCTTTTCCTTCTTTACAGAATAAGATGGGGCTTGTTCGTACTTGTCAATTTACTTTGGGTTGGAATTTTTACAAACCTGTTCAAGCGAATTATATTCCAGGGAATACCAAGGCCTTTTCACCACTTCCTATACGATGACTTTCCCCGTTTTATACATGATGCCCCTTTAATTTATTACAATTCATTTCCTTCAGGACATACCATGACCATATTTGGTTTCTGTGCGGTTCTTGCATATTTATTTCAAAATAAACTATTGAGCTTATTCCTTTTTTTGTTAGCCCTTTTGGTAGGGATATCCAGAATATATCTGCTTCAGCATTTTTTTATGGATGTATATGCCGGAGCCATATTTGGCATTGCCTCGTTATACATAAGCATCTGGATATTAGACTTAAAACTTATGTTGAACCAAAAAGATTGGTTTAATACCGATGTATTGTCCTTACTGAAGAAAAAAGTAAAATTCAATAAAGTCACAAAATACTAGGTATTCTTTCCCTTAAGATATCAAAAGGGACTACATATACTTACCAATAATGCAAATGATTTTATTAAATTCGCACAATAATTTAGACAGAAGGCATGAAGGAATTATCGGTAGTAATTTGTGTTTATAACGAGGAAGAAAATATTGCCCCTTTAAGCAGGCAGATTATGGAAGCCCTTGAGGGATTCGATTACGAAGCAATTTTTGTAAATGATGGATCTTCAGATAAAACCAAATCGGAAATACTTAAAATCAACCACGAAAACTTCACTTTGTTAGACCTGAAAATGAATTACGGGCAAAGCACAGCCCTTCAGGCAGGTATTGATTTGGCACAAGGTGAATATATTGCGCTCTTAGATGGCGATCTACAAAATGATCCTACCGATATTCCAATGATGTTGAAAATGGCAAAAGAGGAAGATTGGGATTTGGTTGCAGGAACCAGGGCTAATCGAAAAGATGGTATGTTTTTACGAAAAGTGCCCAGTAAAATTGCCAATTATGTTATTCGGCAATCTACCGGAACCAAAATTAAAGACCTTGGTTGTACCTTGAAAGTATTTACATACGATACTGCCAAAAGTATTCATATTTATGGTGAACTGCACAGATATATACCTGTTCTGGCATCCTTAGAAGGTGCTACACGAATCACTCAGGTTGATGTGAACCACAGGCCCCGGGAATTTGGCAAGTCAAAATACAATTTAAGCCGTACCACAAAAGTTATCAGTGATCTTCTGCTGATGGTATTTTTTAAAAAATATCTGCAAAAACCTATGCACTTTTTTGGGGCATTGGGAATTGTCACTTTGGGAATAGGCATCCTGATTAATATCTATATGCTGGTCCTAAAATTTGCAGGGCACGATATATGGGGAAAGCCTCTCCTACTCTTGGGAATATTATTAGTTATGGGCGGAATCCAATTCTTTACTATTGGGATTATTGCCGAGCTTCAAATGAGAACCTATTTTGAATCTCAAGACAAAAAGCCTTATCGGATAAAAAAAGTTGTGGCCACAAAAGTTGAATAAATTGGTAATGGCCTTGCTATTTTGATTTAGGGCAAACAAATTCGTCGATAAACGAAAAAGCAATAAGGGTAATTTGATCATTACCTGTCATATGTCATATTAACCAAAAAGTCTTCCTTACATGAAAAATTTAGTATTCGGATTCTCAATCATTTTTTTTGTGCTTATATCTTCATTTGCACATGGTCAAAATAGGTTATTAAGGGGCATGGTAACTACATTTGACAGTATCCCCCTTATTAATGCATCCGTATATATAAAAAGTACAAAAGAAAAGGTATTAACCGACTCTATTGGCGCTTTTAAGATTTATTGCAACACGCCTGACAAAATTAAAGTTACAGCCAATGGGTTTATTCCCCGTAATGTCAAAGTCGACGAAAATATAAAATTCGTATTGGTAAACCTTAAACTAAAATCATCGGACGATGCAAAAGAAATAGCCATTGGCTATGGACATGTAAAGGATGCGGAAAAGCTTAGTGCTGTTGAAGCATTAAAAAGCAAAGACGTTGATTTTTCTATGTATAAAGATGTTTATGACATTATCCGAGGAAGGTTTTCTGGTGTAACCGTTGAAGGCAACGACATAATTATTAGGGGGAAAAGTTCTTTTATCTCCAGTAATGCAGCCTTGGTTATTGTTGATGGCATGCCAATTCCTTCTTCAACATTAAGCAGTATTGTTCCATCAAACATAAAAAGCATTAACATCTTAAAAGATGGTTCTGCTTCAATTTATGGGGTTCGTGGGGCAAATGGTGTTGTTATTATTGAAACAAAAAGAGGCGGCGACTAACACCAAAAACTAACTTTAGCTGACTCTCAAACACGCAATAATTAAACTTAATTCCATTGATTTAAACGAATGAATTGCGCAATATATCCAATATTGCCATTAAAGTTGTGGGCAGGTTGTGAGTAATAAATTTGATTATTTCAAATAATAAATGTTAATCAGGGTTTAAATAAAAGTATCTTTTACTTTATTTCTCAAATTGGTGCTATATTTGTAGTATTATTATTTAATTTAAAACTGTATAACTCGCAAATTCTATTTATTATTTCTTCTTTTTTTATGTGAAAATAATTTATAGTATAATTATTATATAATACTCACAAAAACAAAGCTCAATGAAAACCAAAAACACACTTATTATCTTTATTTTGGCTTCTTTTTTAAGTCTGCCATCGATTGCGCAAGAGAAGACCCTTACCGGAATTGTTACAACATTTGACAGCATCCCTCTCATTAAAGCCGAAGTTTATGTAAAAAGCACAAAAGAAACCGTTTTAACAGATACCCTTGGAAACTTTACAGTTAAATGTAGCTCTTCCGACAAACTAAAGGTCTCCTGCAATGGATTCCTAAACAGTAACTTAAAAATTAAAGAAGATGCTGAATTTGTCCACATCGACCTTAAATTAAAAGCAGCGGAAGAATCCTCTGAAATAGCTATCGGATACGGCCACGTAAAAGATGCTGAAAAACTAAATGCAATTGTAGCATTACGCGAAAGCGATATGGACTTTGATTCGTACAACACTGTTTATGAAATAATTGAAGGCAGATTTCCAGGCGTTTCAGTTGAAGGTGCCGACATTATTGTTAGGGGAGATAGGTCATATAATGGGAACAACGCGGCATTGGTCATTTTAGACGGGCTTGAAGTCCCTTCTTCCCAATTAGAAAATATCCCTACTGCAACAATAAAAAGCGTCAACATTATTAAAGATGGCTCGGCAGCAACCTACGGAGCGAATGGTGCGAACGGAGTAGTTGTAATTGAAACAATAAGGGGCGGTCATATTATTGAATAAAAAACACCACCTCTGGCTAAAGAATATCGGATATTAAAATAACAGACATGCAATAGAAGGAAGTAGGATAAAAAATCCCCCACTTCCTTTTTTTTACAAAATGAGTTATGCTTCAAAATTAATTGCACAATATACTAATTATCAATATGCCCACTCAATTATTATACAAGGTATTGACTCGTACAACTTCACTAACTTAGCAGTTAGATAAATGTCAATTCGTTCTTGTAATTAATTCCCCAAAAAAAATTCACCGAAATATCTTTTTTAAAACAGCGAATTTTAATTGCATCCCATTGCATTTCCTTATATATTTAGGTACTTACGAATGAACTAAATGGGAGGAGTTATGGCAAAGAAAACAAAATCAACAAAATCAACGATAAGCAAACCAAAGAAAAAACAATTTCTGTTTGAATGTGCCTGGGAAGTTTGTAACCAGGTGGGTGGAATTTATACGGTCATTCGGTCAAAAGTCCCTTCTGTTATTAACAAATGGAGCTGCGAGAACTATTGCCTGCTGGGTCCATGGTTTGAGGAAGAAGCTACTGCAGTTTTTGACCCGATAACCGATGAATCTGATCCTATTTTGGAGGTTGTTAATATTATGCGGGAAAATGGTTTGGATGTTCATTATGGCAAATGGATTATATCCGGGCGTCCAAGGGTAGTTCTTTTTAATCCAAACTCAGCAATGCAAAGGCTTGCTGATATCAAATACAAGATTTGGGAACATCATGGTATTTCTATTCCTGCCAATGATCAACTTTTAGACCAGGTTGTAAGTTTTGGTTTTATGGTAGAGGAGTTTTTTAAAATTATTGCGCATCGTGAAAACTTCGACCACAACATTATTACCCATTTCCATGAATGGATGGCGGGAGTGCCAATTCCTGAATTGAGAAGGGAAAACTTAAACATAAAAATTGTATTTACGACTCATGCCACAATGCTGGGAAGGTATTTGGCCATGAACGATGTTGAATTTTATGATCACTTACCATTTTATAATTGGGAAGCTGAAGCCAGCAAGTTTAATATCCTTCCATTGGTTCAATTGGAACGGGCTGCAGCCCATGGTTCACATATTTTTACAACGGTTAGTGAAGTTACTGCTGTCGAGTGCGAGCACTTGTTGGGAAGGAAAGTTGACCAACTATTGCCAAACGGTATTAACATTAAACGTTTTGAGGCATTGCACCATGTGCAAACCCTGCATCTTGATTACAAAGAACAAATCAACGAATTTGTAATGGGGCATTTTTTCCAGAGTTATTCATTCGATCTGGATAATACCATATATATGTTTACCTCGGGTCGATATGAGTATCACAACAAGGGCTATGATCTAACCCTGGAAGCTCTGGCGAAGCTGAACTGGAAATTAAAACAAGCCAATTTGGATTGTACGGTGGTCATGTTTTTTGTAACCCGGCAACCATATTACTCTTTTAATCCAAAAGTTCTGGAATCACGCGCACAAATGGAAGAAATCCGGAATGTGTGCAAAGATATTCAGGAACAAGTTGGGAAAGCCCTCTATTCCAACATTACTTCGAATAACAATCCATATAAATTCCCCGACCTGAATTCACTGGCTGAAGATTATAACCTACTTAAGCTCCGAAGGTTTATTCAAGGATGGAAGTCAAGCAATTTGCCATCAGTTGTAACACATAACCTGAAAGACGATGCGAAAGACGATATTCTTAATTTCCTTCGTACCTCAGGATTAGTAAACAGCAAAGAAGACAAAGTAAAAATCGTTTACCACCCGGATTTTATTTCGGCTGCAAACCCACTATTTAAAATGGACTATGGACAATTTGTCAGAGGTTGCCATTTAGGGATATTCCCCAGTTATTATGAGCCTTGGGGCTATACCCCATTAGAGTGCCTTGCCAGTGGTATTCCTTCAGTTACCAGTGATTTGGCTGGATTTGGTGATTACGTGATGAACAATATTCCAAACCACGAAGAACAAGGAATGTTTATTGTGAAGAGGAAAGCAAAAAGTTTCCACGATGCAGCTGAGGACCTTGCCAACACCTTATTTGAATTTACGAAACTTAACAGAAGGGAACGAATTGCCCTTCGATACAGATCGGAAGAAGCTTCTCAGCAATTCGGCTGGCGCCACCTGAGAAGTTATTACGATGAAGCGTATGAAAAAGTAAGTAAAATTTAAATGGTTAATAGTCTCATTCCCGGGTTCAGGCTGGATTCGGGATGTGCATTTCACCTAAATCTTTGATTACTTCGCTTGCTATAAAACAGCCAAACAGAGGTGGCATATAAGAAATTGTCCCCACAGTTGATTTTTTATTTCTTCCAATTTCTTCACGTATGCTTTCTTTTTGAATATCTTCCGAAGAAAAAACAACTTTGATCCCTTTTTTGATATTTAGCTTTGCCAATCTTTTTCGAATTTGTCTGGCCAAACGACAATTATGAGACTTTGAAATATCAGTAACTTGCACCATCGATGGATTCTTTTTACCACCTGCCCCCATCGAACTTAATATCTTTATATTTCGTTTAAAACATTGCACTATTAATTCAATTTTTGGCGCTAATGTATCAATTGCATCCACCACATAATCATAGTTTTGTGCATCCAGCAACTCTCCCATTTTATCTTCAGTGAGATAATCATTTAATACGGTAAGTTGTATTTCCGGATTTATATCAACAAAGCGTTCTTTTAAAATTTCTGCTTTGGGCTTACCCTGTGTACTAATTAGGGCAACCAATTGCCGGTTCCTGTTTGTTTCCTCCACAACATCGCCATCAACAATGGTCATTTTTCCAACTCCCGACCTGCAAATCATTTCGGCGGCATAAGCTCCAACTCCACCCAAACCAACAACCAGTACATTGGCGTTCGCAATGTAGCCGAGTTTCTCCTCGCCCAATAGCAAACTTGTCCTATCTTTCCAGTTCATTCTTTCCCAAATACATTTTTAAAATTCTGAGCTATTTGTCTTTTAAGTTCTTGAAGATTGATTCCTCGCAGTTCAGCAGCCTTTTCATATATTTGGACAACTGTACCATCTTGTTCATCAGTCTCAAGAAATACATAATTTAAAGGGATTTCCTTAAATGAAGCCACTGCTTTTGATTTCTCAAGAAACAACCTGCTGCCAAACGATAAGTAAAAGCCGTTCTTAATCAATTGAAATGCTGTTTCTTTGCTGCTGTTATAACCATGAATAATCCACGGCTGTGATGCCCCTATGAGCTTTTTTTGATTTACTAAATCTTCCGTTGCCTTTACGTTATGAATTACAAGTGGCTTATTATATTTTTCAGATAAATTAACCTGCTGCAAAAACACTTGTTTTTGGTCTGCATAGTTGGTCGTGGCAATTTTATCCAATCCACATTCCCCAATTGCAATAACATGTTCAAACGACAATGCCTTTTCTACAAGGTTTATTGCGACCTGGTTTTCTTCAGAAGATTTGATGTGCCAAGGATGCAAACCAACCGAATAATAATTATGCCCAGAAAAAGCTGCAAATCCATCACCGGGATAAATGTTGTGGATTTTCACAATTCCTTCGTCACCCAATTGATTATGCGTGTGGATATCTATAAAATCCATTCCTAGTTTATGCTTGATCCGATAATTCCAGGATTGCTTTTACAATATTATTGGCACCATCAGCAATTTGAACAATTGTTGCATCCAACATATAGCATGGAGTTGTCGCAATTTTGTTGATTTCGTCAATAATAACTTCCCCATGTGTTGATTCAACATGTTTTGCCCCCATAAGTTCTATGGCGCCAGCGGCACCTTCCTCTTGTCCGATCGTAACTTTAATATCCGGAATTAATTTTGCCAAAATTACAGGTGCAATGCAAAGTGCCCCAATCGGCTTTTTTGCTTCAATCATTGCAGCAATTGCAGCTTCAACTTCTTTGTTTATAGCACAGTTTTCACCATCAAAAGCAAATGTGCTCAGGTTTTTTGCCGCTCCAAAACCTCCCGGTAAAATAATCGCATCAAAATCGGATGCTTTAAACTCACTTAATGCCTGAATATTTCCCCGTGCAATCCTGGCAGATTCAACCAAAACATTTCTGCTTTCATTGCTAACTTTCCCGGTTAAATGATTAATAACATGAGCCTGGTCAATATTTGGTGCGAATACTTTATATTCTGCACACTGTTGGGAAATTGCTAACATGGTAAGTGTTGCTTCGTGAATTTCAGCACCATCATATACCCCGCAACCAGATAAAACTACAGCTATTTTTTTTGCCATGATTACTACTATTTATTTTGACTATCAAATTTAGCCTATTTCAAATTATTCTGAAACAGAAGATGCTGTTATAATTTACTTTTAATGAAAAAAGCTGCCTCCAAAAGAAGAACAGCTTTATAATTGCTTATATTATTTATTGTTTTTAAGCTTTAGGTTTATAAATTAATGACACCACCACACCTGCAATAATAAATTGCACCATTCCATAGAGGAACCACTGCAGAACCAAATGATAAGGCAAAGGATAAACAGCATATTGATTAAAGTTCCCGACCAATACCATTAGCAGCCCAATCACAAGTCCATATCGTGCTCCTTCCATAACACCTTTCCCTTGATATCCCTTTGCAAAAATATAAGTAAACATTATGGATAAAACAGCCCCTGTTATATACATGATATACATTTTGTCCATCATGTCAGGACGCCAAAGATCCGGGTTTGCCTGGTAGAAATCCCCTAAGATTAGTCCATGGATTACAAAATCAGTAACCTGAAAAGTTACGAATACTGCCAATGCAGCCAATAGAAATCTTTTTACGTTCATAGTTAAGTCTCTTTTAATTAGTTTAAATATTTTTTTGATCATATCCTGATCAGAAACAATTTCAATAAATTAAGAAACAGAAATTTAATAAACAAGATTTGTGACACAGATAATTTCTTCAATAAATTTATCTTATTTGCACAACTCGGCTGATAACCTGCATTCGAAGCGAATAGGATTAAATAATTTATTTTAAGTGCAAATGCCGTATCTTTGAATCCTCGAAAGCAATCGTAAAAAATTCTAATAATTGACCATTATTATATCGAAAGGACAGAGAAAGTTTTAAAAGAGCTTTATAATTAACAGATCAAAAAGCCGTAAAATTATTTTATTTCCGCCAAATCATATGGGGTTTCCTGGTAAACATAGTAATTCAACCAGTTAGAAAACATCAGGTTGGCAGCTGAGCGCCATTTCATAATAGGTTCTTTTTCAGGATTATCGTCAGGATAATAATTTAAAGGCACCTCGATTGGCAGATTCCGGGATAAATCCCTTTTATACTCGTTCTCCAATGTCAATCTGGAATATTCTGAATGCCCGGTAATAAAAAATTGCCTTCCACCGTGGGCAATCACCATATTTACACCTGCATCTTTCGAATGGGCAATTATTTCAAGCTCTTTTACTTTTTTAATATCTTCCGCCCTCACCTCCGTATGCCTTGAATGCGGCACATAAAATTCATCATCAAACCCCCTGAATATGGGCAATTTCCAATCGGTAAACGTATGCTTAAATACGCCAAATTGTTTCTTCTCTAAGGGATGTTTTGGAACTCCATAATAATGAAACAGTGCAGCCTGGGCTGCCCAACAAATAAACAGGGAGGAGGTTACATTATGTGTTGCCCAATCCAAAATTTCCTTCATTTCATTCCAATAATCTACTTTTTCAAACGGAAGCGTTTCAACCGGCGCACCAGTAATAATCATACCATCGTATTTGTTTTTACGCAGTTCATCAAAATCCTTGTAAAAAGACTTCATGTGCTCTTGCGGAGTATTCTTTGGCGTATGCCCTTTTATTTTTAACAAATCAATTTCAATTTGTAAAGGCGAATTAGATAATAACCTGAACAAATCGGTTTCGGTTGCAACTTTTAATGGCATCAGGTTTAAAATCAACAACTTTAACGGTCTGATATCCTGATGAGATGCCCTAGTCTCATCCAATACAAAAATATTTTCTTCCAACAAAAGCTCAATAGCTGGTAATGTATCCGGTAAATTAAGTGGCATAATATTTTCGATTAAATTAACTATCCCGGGAAGCAAATTTTACTCCCCGGAATTTAAAACTCTTTTACTATATTTTATCCAATGCTTGCTCAAAATCGGCAATAATATCGTTAATATGTTCAATCCCAACACTAACCCGCAATGATGCAGGTTTAACCCCTGCTGCCAATTGGGCTTCTTCTGGCAATTGTTGGTGTGTGGTTGCCGATGGTTGTATAATTAAGGTTTTAGCATCGCCAACATTAGCTAAATGGCTTACCAAGTTCAAACTGTCCACAACTTTTGTTGCCTTCTCTTTTCCACCTTTTACTTCGAACGATAAAACCCCACCAGCACCCTTTAGCAAATATTTTTTAGCATTTTCGTACGAATGGTTTCCTTCCAAACCGGGATAATTTACTTCCTCAACCTTTGGATGGTTTTGCAACCATTTTGCAAGGCTCAGGGTATTTTCTACATGGCGGTCAACCCTCAACGATAGCGTTTCGAGCCCTTGCAACAACAAGAACGAATTAAAAGGGCTGAGTGCCGGTCCAAAATCGCGCAAGCCTTCTACCCGTGCTTTTATAATAAATGCAATGTTACCAAATGGTCCATCGAAATTAAACACATCCCAATATTTTAAGCCATGATATCCTTCCGATGGCTCGGTGAACCCAGGAAATTTACCATTTCCCCAGTTGTAATTCCCGGCGTCAACAATAACTCCCCCGATGGAAGTCCCGTGCCCACCAATCCATTTTGTAGCCGATTCCACAACAATGTTCGCCCCAAAATCAATCGGACGGAACAGGTAGCCGCCGGCAGCAAATGTATTATCCACAATAAAAGGAATATCGTATTTTTTTGCCAGTGCCCCAAATGCTTCAAAATCGGGGATATTAAATCCAGGATTCCCAATAGTTTCCAAATAAATCCCTTTGGTGTTTTCATCGATTAGCTTTTCAAAGGAACTTACTTCCAAATCTTTGGCAAAACGAACTTCAATTCCCAATTTTTTAAACGACACTTTAAACTGGTTATATGAACCACCATATAAATATGGAGAGCTTACAAAGTTATCGCCTATTCCGAGAATGGTATTAAAAACCAGAAACTGAGCTGCATGCCCTGAAGATACAGCTAAAGCAGCGGCACCACCTTCCAGTGCTGCAATTCGTTGTTCAAACACATCGCTTGTGGGATTGCCAATTCGCGTGTAAATATTACCAAATTCTTTTAAACCAAATAAATTTGCAGCATGTTCTGAGTCTTTAAAAACATACGAACTTGACTGATAAATTGGTACTGCCCTTGACAGGGTTGTTTCATCGGGTTGATGCCCGGCATGTATTTGAAGGGTTTCAAAATTTAATTCTTTTTTCGACATTTTATGTAAATTTTTGGGTTACTAATTAATTTCTTTTATTCTTTCTTTGAACGAAGCAGTTTTAAAAAATGCATCGTGGATTACCTTAACCACGTTGTTCCTATCTTTTTGTTTAACAACCAGATAACTCACAAGATCAGATGCTCCAGAACCGCTTAACAAAACATTTATTTCACTCCCGGCAATTGCACCAAACAACTTTGCGAAAATCCCATAATTCTGTTGCAAACCATACCCAATTATACCAATTAACGATATATCGGATACTACCGAGATTTCCTTCACCGAATTAAATCCCAGGTTATTAACAAGATCCAGAGCTTTTTCACCATCTTTTTCCGAAAGGATAAAATTAATGGATGTTTGTGCTGTAATTACCGATTTAATATTGATTTCAGCTTCATGTAAAGTGGAGGTTACTTTTGCCAAAATACCAGGTTTCAAACCAACTCCGGCACCATCAAGTTTCAGTAAAGTAACATCGTCGGAGTGTGCAACCCCTTTCACAATGTTTTCTGAAACAAAGGTTTCGGTATTAATGATTGTTTCTATCGTACTTTCTTTTCCTCCTGACACAACATGAATAGGAACATGAAGCGATTCTAAAGGTTCAACAGCGCGCGGATGGATCGAATAATGATCGAAATATGCAAGTTCACTTGCTTCAGCATAAGTCAACCGACGTATTTTATTCGTGTTTTCCACGATTTTAGGATCGGCGCTTGTGAATTCATTATCAAGTCCCCATAAAATCAGCTTTGGTGCATTAGCCCACGCAGTAATTGCAGCAGCAGTATAATCAGCTGCAGAATTTCCCGTGCGGGCAATTTTCCCATTCCCGGTAACACCATACGATCCAGGAACAATAAAGTTTTTGATTGTTCCCACTTCTTTAAATCCGAATGATAAATGGGTAGCATTTCCATAATCTTCCGAAACCTTAAAATCATTTTCTTCCGGAAGAAGCATTTCTGATTCGATTTGTTTCCCCTGCAATAATTCCTGGAAAATAACGGTGGAAAGCTTTTCACTATAACTTAAAACCTGATCTTTTAAAGCATTTGAAAAGTCACCCGTTAATGTTATTCCTTCCAACAATTGTAACACCCGCGTTATATACCCATTGTACAATTCAGAGCTTTCTTTTTCTACAAATTTTAAATACTCTGCCTCCAGTTGTTTTCTCAGGTATGCAGTGTTTACCCCAATCCTGAAAATATGTGTTAACTGCTCGAGCAGAAGATCATAAATTGCAGTAGAAGATGATACTACTAAAAAATTTATGCTATTTGACTGCTTAAGATAAGCAGTCAGATTATTAATTGATGTATGGTTACCAAGATTATTGCCACCAAAACGTATAACGTTTTTATTTAGCATGATCTGCAAAATTTAAATTAAAAACAAATTGATTATTTTCGGCTGAATGCCTTCACACAATGGTATACACTGAATGAAGGCTAGCGCATACACATAGAAATAACGAGCATAATAGAACCGTTACAGCAAGAAAGGCTTGTTGCATTTTCGAATGTATTTTTAATACCGTGGTTCATTATAATCTCATTTTTTTGTTGGAACAAATATAGAAGGAAAAATTTATTTACCAAACTTATTTAGAAAGAGTTTAGATAAAGTTAATATTGAAATAGTAAAAAATTCAAAATAGACTTAACGGGTTTCATATATTTTCCATTGACAAATTATTGTTTTATGCTATTTCTACGAACAAGTTAGGGTACTCTATTATAATTAAGAAACTCAAAAGATGCTGCTAAAAATTATCATTATCCGATTTTGACATGAACAATAATAAAATTCAATTTGATGACAACAATCCGAATTATATTTTTTCAATCAGTCATTTTTTTGTAAATATATTATGCTACTTTTGCAGCAATACCAACAAAAACCAAAATGAAAAGAAGAACATTTGTTCAATTCGCAATTTCCTCTTCTGGAATTGTACTTTTGAACCCATTAAGCGTATTTGCAAAAGCAAACAAAGAAATTATGAAAGTTACCATGCTTTACAACAACATTGGAGAATCGGATACAATGGTAAACGATTGGGGATTATCCATATGGATAGAAGACAAGGATGAAGCCGTGTTATTTGACACTGGTGGTAATCCAAAAATCCTGATGGACAACCTGGCAAAAACTGATATTAACTTTAGCCAACTTTCAAAAATTGTATTGTCACACAACCACAAAGACCACACAGATGGATTGATTGGGGTACTTGAAAAATCTGATTACAAGCCTGAAGTGTATGTGGCAATGCATGATTTGGAAGATTACAAAATCAAGCATCCGAAGGCAAAAATAATCGGAGTTGAAACCCCGGTCAAATTAACGCCAAGCATTAGCACAACAGCGCAACTAGTCAACCCACGAAATGAAGTTCATGAACTATCGGTTGTAATGCATAAGGAAAAATCTGTTTATTTGATGACGGGTTGCTCTCATTCCGGAATTGTTGACATGGTTGATCATGTTACCAGTTCATATCCAAAACTTAAAATGGAACAAGTTATGGGTGGCTTTCATTTAAGAAACAAAGAGGAACCTGAACTCATTGAGATTTCAAATGATCTAAAAAAACTTGGAGTAAAAAACCTCGCAGCATCGCACTGTACAGGTGATCTCGCACTAGAGATTTTCAGAAAAGAGTGGGGAAAAAACTTCATCGACTTTAATCTTGGAGATGAAAGCGACATCTAAATTTTGTCACATTATTTCAATAATAAAAACCACGTTCATAAGATAATTTAAGCCTGTGTAATAATTTCATTGCACAGGCTACTTATGGTTTATAGTTTTCAACCAAAAATTAATAAGCCATGAAAAAAGTATTTCTCTTATTCACACTTATATTTTTATCCATAGTTTCTTACTGCCATGAAATTACTGGTCAATGGAATGGGGTTTTAAAATTTCAGGGAATGCAACTCAGAATTGTATTTCATATTTCGGAAACGGATGATGGATACAAATCGACCATGGACAGCCCTGACCAGGGGGCAAAAGGAATTCCGGTAACCAGCACAATTTTTGATGGAAAGAAAGTTGTATTAAAAGTTGCCAATGCTGGAATTACTTATGAAGGAACCCTAATTAGCGAAACCGAATTGGACGGAACATTTTCGCAGGGAGGGCAAGATTTTCCAATTAAATTCACAAAAAAGACGGAAAAAGTTGAAGGCCCGAAAAGACCTCAACTTCCTCAAAAACCATATTCATATCATACCGAAGATGTTGTTTTCAAAAACAAAGAGGCTGGAATAAGTTTGGCAGGAACCTTATCAATCCCTAAAAAAGAAGGAAAATTCCCTGCAGTGATTTTAATAAGTGGAAGTGGCCCACAAAACCGGGATGAGGAATTATTCGGGCACAAACCATTTCTGGTATTGGCAGACCATTTAACAAAAAAAGGATTCGCAGTGTTAAGATACGATGACCGGGGTACTGCTGAATCAGAAGGAGATTTTAAGACTGCAACTTCAGCCGATTTTGCAAGTGATGTAAAGGCTGCACTGGCTTTTCTGAAAACAAGGACAGAAATTAACAATAGCCAGA
This sequence comes from Prolixibacteraceae bacterium, assembly GCA_963678235.1. Taxonomy (GTDB): domain Bacteria; phylum Bacteroidota; class Bacteroidia; order Bacteroidales; family Prolixibacteraceae; genus JABMQB01. The sequence continues at coordinate 1,547,008 of OY782766.1, forward strand.
TTGGACTTATTGGGCACAGCGAGGGAGCAATGATTGCCCCAATGATTGCTGCAGAAGCTGATAACGATGTTAGTTTTGTGGTTTTAATGGCAGGACCTGGCAAACCGGGCCATGAAGTGTTACTGCTCCAACAAAAACTTATTGCCGAAGCAATGCAAATTGATGAAACTACAATCCAGGAATCACAAATTATAAATAAGCAAATATTCGAGATTGTCCTAAATTCGACCTCCAATGAAGTCTTAAAAAAAGACCTTCAAGCATTTTTAACGAAAAAATTTGAAGAAACCCCAAATGAAGATATCCCTGATGGAATGGATAGGGAACAGCTAATCAAATTGCAACTTGACCGAATCACCAGCCCCTGGATGGTATATTTTTTGAAATTCGATCCTGCCCCATATCTTGAAAAAGTAACATGCCCCGTGTTGGCAATTAACGGTGAAAAAGACTTGCAGGTAACTTCAAAGATAAACTTAGAGGGGATAAAGAATTCACTCCTTAAGGGAGGAAATTCTCATGTAAAGATTGTTGAACTTCCCGGGTTAAATCATCTCTTCCAGGAATGCAAACTTGGGTTACCCGCAGAATATGCAAGTATCGAACAGACCATTTCACCAATTGCCCTTAACGAAATAAGCGACTGGTTGATCGAACAAACTAAATAAGGTACTAGTCTTCCAATTGCTTTAATAAGTCCCTTACTTCTGCAACCCCATTTAAATAATATTTTGCTGCGGTAGTTTTTGTTCCAACTTTTATAGTTATCGCTTCTTCGGGCAATGCATTAAAAGTATATTCATCTGTCCAGTCATCCCCAAGTGCAAGGATAAAATCAAAATCTGTGTTACCCAGTTTATTAAGAGCTGCCCTACCTTTATTAATTCCGGCATTTTTAATTTCGATCACTTTATCCCCATCCATTATTTCCAGGTTCAGGTTGGCAATATAGTTTTTCAAGTCATCTTTTAACTCCCATGCCCTTTGCTGCCCCATGTCGGGGTCAGCATGACGATAGTGCCACACAAGCGAATAGTTTTTATATTCGATAAACGAACGGGGCGTACGGTCCACAAAATTTTGCAAAACTGGTTCAATGGTTTTCATCCACTCTTTTTCAATCTGATCGGTCATTTTCCACTCAGCATTGGGGTTCTTGTTCCAGACACCATGTTCTGCAATAAATGCTAAATGGTCATATTTTTCAAACCAATTAGACAGTGTTTCTTTGTCCCTCCCACTGATTACAACAATGGTATTCTCTTTGGGCTTTAATAGCTTGTCCATGATTGAATAAAGCTCTTTATTGGGCATTGCCATTTGCGGATCATTATGGAAACCAGTGAGTGTTCCATCGTAATCAAGAAAAATAATCCGACGCTTGGCAGTTTTGTATTTTTCAATCAGGTTTTTCACGAACCGGGCATTTACCCTTTTTGTGAAATTAGTTTCCTGCAACTTTTTCACGCCATCCAAACTATGGATAAAGTCGTTTGCCCAACGTTCTTCATCGTATATTTTTAACCTTTTTTGCAGAACAGTATTTCTTTGTACTTGCTCTTTTACAGGCATATTCAGGGCTTGATAAATTGCTTTGGCAACCTCTACCCTATTGTTTGGGTTGACAATTACCGATTCGCCCAATTCCTTTGAAGCACCTGCCATTTCACTGATAATAAGAACTCCTTTTTTATCCGTTTTACAAGCAACATATTCTTTTGCATTGAGGTTCATTCCATCCCGGGTTGGGGTTATAAGTGCAATGTCAGCATTGCTATATAGCTCAATTGACTCAAGCCTGTCCAAAGCTTTATAAATATACCAAATGGGCATCCAATTAATGGTTCCAAAACTTCCATTCACACGTCCAACAAGTTCGTCAGTTTGTTTTTTCAATTCCTGGTAATCCGAAACATTTTCTCTGGAGGGTCCAACAAAAAGGAACAAACTGACTTTCTCCAAATATTCAGGATACATTTTAAGGAATTTCTCAAACGCTTTGATCCTTTCAGGGATTCCTTTTGTATAATCCAATCGGTCGATGGACAAAATTATCTTTCGATCTTTATTGTTATTTAAAAAATCTTTTAACTCTTTATGAAATTCTGATCCTTCATTATCATTGCTTTTTTTAAGTTTTTTAGCGGTTGTATTAAAAAATTCAAAATCGATCCCTTTGGGGAAAGCATCAATTTTTGCGATTCGTTCATCAAGCCTGATATTATTAAAAAAAGTTTCATTGCCGAGCAACCTCCGAACACAACTCATAAAGTGCCGTTGATAATCGTAGGTATGGAATCCTATAAGGTCAGCCCCAAGGATACCTTCCAACAGTTCCATCCGCCAGGGCAATAACCTGAATATCTCAAACGATGGGAATGGTATATGCTGGAAATAGCCGATGGAAATATTAGGGAATTTTTGCCTGATTAACTGAGGCACCAGCATTAAATGATAATCATGTACCCAAAGGATATCGTCCTCAGTCAAATACTTTGAAATAACCTCTGCATATAGTTGGTTTACTTTTAGGTATGCTTCCCAATAAATAGGATCGTACTTTATGTTTTGTGTGAAATAATTAAACGATGGCCAAATGGTATTGTCACAAAAACCTTCCAAAAAGTCGGTTCTCAATTCTTTGTTCAAATAAATTGGGATACAATTATCCATCCTGAATTTATTGTCCAGGTCCATTTTCTCATTCTCACTTATTTCATCAATATTGACCCCTGCCCTTCCGATCCATTTAATATCATACGAAGCATAAAAACTTTTGAGCCCCGAATCTAAATCAACTGAAACAGGTACCAGTTCTTTTTTGCCATTTACATCTGAAACCTTTAGCGGTAAATTATTGGCTATCATAAACAATCTTTTCATGGCTATCTTTCTTTGGATAAATTAACAATTGGTGCTATTAATGAACTATATATTAAGTATTGGTAAGTATTGCCCGTTAATTTATTGATTTCCCATTAATATAAGTTTTTTTTAAGCAGTTCCAAATAATTTGGTTATATTCTAAAATACTTTAAACAGATATAACGTAAAGGTGTTATACTTATAAAAACTAAATAATATGCAAGAAAAACCAGCATTTGAGGCGGTCATTTTCGACATGGACGGGGTTATCACAAAAACAGTATTAACGCATGCAGCGGCGTGGAAAAAGATGTTTGACGATTACCTAAAAAAAAGGGAAGTTGAACACGGTGAAAAGTTTGTTGAATTCACACATGCAGGTGATTATCTTCCGTATGTTGACGGCAAACCTCGTTATAAAGGAGTAGCCTCTTTTCTTGAATCACGGGGTATTAATATCCCTTTTGGCGATCCATCAGACACAACAGATATGGAAACTGTTTGTGGATTAGGAAATATGAAGAATAAAGCATTTAACCTTGTGCTTGAAAAAGAAGGTGTTCAGGTTTATCCATCAACAGTGGCATTGCTAAAACAATTGAAAGAAGCAGGGGTTAAGCTCGGAGTAGCATCATCAAGCAAAAACTGCAAACCAGTTTTAGAAGCTGTTAACCTACTTGAAATATTCGATGCCCGTGTTGACGGGGTCGTATCAGCCGAAATGGGGCTGAACGGAAAACCTGAACCTGATATTTTCACTACAGCTTGCGATATTGTTGGTGCATCCTATGCAAATTCAATTGTTGTGGAAGACGCAGTGTCGGGTGTGCAAGCAGGTGCAGCGGGAAATTTTGGGCTTACCATTGGAATTGCCCGTGAAAACAACCGGAAAGAACTGGAAGAAGGAGGAGCTGATATAGTCGTTGAAGACCTTGAAGAAATCAATGGAATAGAAGGCTTAAACAAGATTTTCCTTAAATACAAGAAATAAATCCTAAAATATATTTATGCATCAAAAACCGGACAATCAAAAATACAATGAATGGTCGTTGGTTTACAACGATTATGTGAGCGAAAAAGAAAAATCAAGAGAATCATTATTAACAGTTGGAAACGGTTACATGGGCATAAGGGGTGCCCTCGAAGAATTTAAAGCCTGCAAAACTAATTACCCCGGAACATACATTGCTGGTTTGTACAACCGGTTGGTTTCAAAAGTCGCAGATAGGGATATTGAAAACGAAGACTTTGTGAATACCCCAAATTGGCTTTTTGTTGATTTTAAGATTGAAGGCAAAAATTGGTTTTCGGAAGGGTTGCATAAAATAGTTTCAATAAAACGGGAATTAAACTTTAAAAACGGAAGCCTTAAAAAAGAAATGATTGTTGAGGATTCCAAAGGCTATCAAACACAACTAAAAAGTGCTCGGTTTGCAAGCATGTCCAATCCTCATCTTGCAGCCATAAAATATTCCATCCAACCAATAAATTATTCTGGTTTATTCAATATTCAAACCCAAATTGATGGCAACATTGTTAATGGTGGTGTTGCAAGGTATAACGACCTTAACCAACAGCATCTACAAAGTAAAACAGAAGGAACAGATGGAAATAGTTCCTGGGTAAGTGTTGAAACCACTCAATCTGCCATTGAAATTGCTGTTGCGGCTAAACATGTTACTTTAGGTAAAGCGAAACAAATTGAAAGCAGCTCAAAACCTGGTGAAAGTACCACCCATTTTTTCGTTGATTTAAAAAAAGGACAGGAATTTGAATTTGAAAAAATTGTTGCAATCCATACATCGAAACCCGATGATGTACAGGACCCTTTATCCAGAAGCAAGGAAGCAATTGAAAAAACTGGCGACTTTGATTCTGAATTAAAATTAAGCGAAAAAGCCTGGAAAAAGATTTGGAACACCATTGATATTCGAATTGAAGGGGATGTAAAATCACAGATGTTAATTCGTCTGCATTTGTATCATTTAATGGTTTCAACCTCGCCCAACAACGTTAATATTGATGCCGGAATTGCTGCGCGCGGACTACATGGTGAAGCCTATCGCGGACATATTTTCTGGGATGAATTATATATCCTCCCTTTATACAATATTTTCTTCCCTGAAGTTGCAAAATCGGTATTGAATTACAGGGTAAAAAGAATTGAAAAAGCAAGGGCTTACGCAAAAGTACATGGTTACCAGGGAGCAATGTACCCCTGGCAAAGTGGAAGCGATGGACGAGAAGAAACCCAAACTATACATTTAAACCCGATCTCGGGCAAATGGGGCGACGATTACAGCTCTTTGCAAAGGCATATTTCCATTGCGATTGCATATAATACCTGGTATTACGTTCAGGTAACCAACGATTTTAAATTTTTAGAGGAAGGTGGTGCAGAAATGTTCCTCGAAATATGTAGGTTCTGGGCAAGCAAAAGCAAGCTGGATATCGAAACCGGGAAGTACTCTATCGCAAAGGTTATGGGACCAGATGAGTTTCATGAAGAACATAAAAACAGTGAAGGCGGCGGGGTTAAAGATAATGCATACACAAACATTATGGTAGCGTGGCTGTTTAGCAAAGCTGAAGGATTATTGAAAAAAATACCGGAAAGTTCTGCAGCCGAAATAACTTCAAAAATAAATCTTACGCCCAACGAAATTGGTGAGTGGAACAACATTGCAAAACACCTGAATATTCCTGTTTCGGGAAAAAGCATTATCGAACAATTTGATGGCTATTTCGACCTTAAAGAATTGGATTGGGATGCTTACAAGGAAAAATATAAAAATATTTACCGTCTCGACCGGATTTTAAAAGCCGAAGGCAAGTCGCCAGACGATTACAAGCTGGCAAAGCAGGCAGATACCTTAATGACCTTTTACAATATCGATGAAGAAGACATAAGCCAAATCCTTCAAAATTCAGGTGCTTCCATCAGTAATGATTATTTAGAAAAGAACTACCATTATTACCTCGAACGGACATCGCATGGTTCAACTTTAAGCCGTGTGGTACATGCATATCTGGCGAATATTTTTGGGGATAAGGATTTAGCCAATGAATTATATTTTGAAGCTTTGGCTAGCGATTACACAGATATTCAGGGAGGAACCACTGCAGAAGGAATCCATGCCGGAGTAATGGGTGGAACTGTTTTAATGGCTATCACTTCGTATGGAGGAATTAACCTGAAAAAAGAGCTGTTGCATATTAATCCTACACTGCCTAAAAAATGGAAATCCCTCAAATTTAAGCTCACTTTTAAAAACAATTTATATGAATTTCATATTACCCCTTCCGAAATTAAAATAATTGTAAATAGTGGGATTTCTAAGGAAGTTGAGGTTATTGTATCAAATAAAAAAATAAATTTGCCAACCAATAAGCAAATCAATTTGAATTATTAATTTATTAAAGTAGTGCTGTATGTTGGGGGACGTACTCTTAATTAATGACTTACATAAAAAAGCGGCAAAATCAATTTATGATTTTCTGCTGGAAGAGCTCAGAACTAAAAAGAAAGGATATCGGTTTATTGTAGCCATATCAGGAGAATCGGGTGCCGGAAAATCAGAGCTTTCCCATTCGCTGGCCTTGCTTCTGAAAAAAGGTAATCAGCGTGTTAAAATCCTTCACACCGACAATTATTACAAAATTGCCCCCAATGAACGAAATGCCTGGAGACAAGCGCGAGGATTAAAACATGTTGGCACCACCGAATATGACTGGAAACTTTTAGACAGGAATATCCGTGAATTTAAAGAAGGCAGGGAAGCACTTATGCCCTGTGTTGATATAGTTTCAAAACAAATTGATAAACTTATCACTGACTTCTCGGATATTGAAGTTCTTGTTGTGGACGGTTTATATGCCATCAAACTTAAAAAGGTTGATTTAAAAGTTTACATCGACCTTACTTACCACGACACAAAAAAAAACAGGGGAGGCAGGGGCAAAGAAGACAACGACGAATTCAGGTTTCAGGTACTTGAGCGCGAACATCAAAGCATGCTGGAATTAAAACCCAAAGCCCATTTAATCGTTAATAAAGACTACGACGTCATTAAGGTTCAACAAGAACCCGTTTAAACATAAAAAAATCCCGAAAATCGGGATTTCTCTTGTAAGGAAATTGAGTTCTCCCCTCTAATTGATACCCAAAAAACGTCTTGGATTTTCCCCGGCAATACGATCAAAATCGCTACCAAAGGCAGTTTTAAAATCGGTGTAATACTGTTGTATGGTTGGTCCGAAGAACTGTGCCAGAAAAAAATCAGACCCGTATAATAATTTAGACTTTTCGTATTCAGATAGCCTGTTATAAAAGCTTTCTTTGAATGTTTCCAGATTTTCTTTAATCGTAAATATTAGCTTATCCTTTCCGGGCGAATGAATTAATTTCCCTTCTGAAAAACAAGATAAATCGGTGTATGCATTGGGATAAGCTTCATTGCGGACCAAGTCAAATATTTCTTTCGCCCAGTTATCAATTAGTCCGCCGTAATAAAGTGCATTCCACATTACTGCCCTTTCACGGTAGGTTAGGTCTTCTCTCAAATACATAAATTTGTTCTTTTTTATAAACCCCGACAAAATAATCCTTTGCTGCTTTGGTGTTAAATGGCTTATTAGTTCTTCTAAATCTTCAGTTTCAAATTTAGTTTTCGGGAATTTATAATTTAGATAGTCCATAATTTGCCCACTTCCTCCAAAATGTGCAAAGTTGATGTGCAGGTTTTTATATTTTTTCAATACCAATTCCCAAAGTTTTGGGTGGTTCAACATTCGTGCCCTTTCTTTTATGGCATCGCTCACTTTCAAACTAAAAAACTGGTTCTGAAATTTAATGGTTTTACGTATCCTGACAACCTGCTCATTCATAAACACATGCCCCCTAATTGCCAGGTTTGTGGAAAAGCATGCAAAACCTGCATTCGAATTATGCACCGTAATTGGGATTTTATTTGCTTCACCAAAGGCATAAACCCCGTTGTTTCCCATTAAAACCGGATCGGTTGGAGAAAACCCCGCAGGAGCATAAAGTTTTATGCCAAAAAACTTAGGGTTATCCCCCAATAGTTTCTCTTCCAGTTTTTTAACAATCGCTACTTTCCCTTTATTTTCACGCCTCGGGTCCACACTGAAAAATGGCTTAAAGTTCGAGTATTTTCCGGCTAAATATTCCAGGTCATTAATTTGTTGTGTATAATTGGCATCGTCAAAAAAATTAACTTCATTATCCTTCTTTTTCTTAAAACTTTTTTCAAGTTTCTCAATATTGTCCTTTAATTTATCGATTATCTGAAGCAGTTCCGGTTCATCTTTAAACTTACGCCTAATTTTACCTTTAACAATGGGCAGGATTTTGCATATTACCCAGAAAATCCTTTTTATGCGTCTTCTGTAGCGGTTGTTTTTAGATTCGTTCCCATCGTTGTCGTCAACATAGGTTAAATCAAACATTAGAGGTGTAACAACCAACTCTTTGTTATACGCATTATTTAGCACTTCAAAAACATCTTCGCTCGATTGTGTTACATCGTCCAATACTTTGCTAATCCCTTCAATTTTATATTTTAATTTATCGGAAGGTAAATCATCATCAAGAATCTCTTCGATGGTAAGTAAAGATTGGATAATGTTTACAAGTTTGCGAACAACAACATTTTTGTTAAATACGTGGCAATGGATATCATAGTGTGTCATGGGGAATAATTTATAGAAGTTTTGAAACCAGGGACACCACAATTTTTCCAAATTTCTCAGAATTGGAAAAGATGGAGTTGATCTTGTTATTGGTGTTTTCTGCCGATTGTACAATATCAATTAGCTCGTTTAATTTGGCTGTATCTCCTTTTTCAGGACAAACAGCAGCAATAATATCATTCGACAAGGTTGTTTTTTGCTCGATTTGAGTTGCATATTTTTTGTCTGTTGCATCGGCAGCATCGTTCAAGATATTATCTAAATTATTTGGATCGAAAACCATAATGTATGTGTTTTAAGTTGTTTAAATCTTTGATTTTAGTTCTTTAAGTTTTTGAAGGTATTCCTCCACTTTCTCCTCTTGTTGTTGAACGGTTTCTGCTTTATCTGTAAGGTCAGAAACGAAGCTGTCAACTTTATCGATTGTATTGTTAATTTTATCCTCCGTTATACCAAACATGCTCAAATACTTATTCCTGTTCTCGTCCACCTTAACAGCAGAATTCAAATAACTTGTAATTGCATTGTTTGCACTTTTTATCGAGGTATAACTATCCCTGATTTCTTGCTCCAACTTTTGCTCAATATCGTTTAAAGGTTGAACCAGTTCGAGGCGTTTTGCATTAATTTTTTCCTGCATTCCGGTACCCAGTTGAATAATAAAATCCATTCGTTGCTGAATGTCATTCGAACTTACAATTTCGTTCCATTTTGACTCGACCGTTGGGTTTGCAAATACATTTTTGGCAAATTCGGGAATCCATGTTTTCGAAATAAAATCATCCAATTCGCTTCTCTTTTCATCAAAATAAACGTGTAATAAATTAATATGCGATTGTTCAACACTTGCTACCCGTTTCCCTATTTCTTCCGATAATACAGGTGCTTGCTTTGGGATTGAGATACATCCAATATTTAGGGATAATAAGACTATAATAAATCCTTTAAAAAAATTAGCTCTCATTGAATACATTATTTAGGATATCATCAATTGATTTTTGAACATCTTCGATCGGCTTATTTGAAGAAAGTGCCGACTTCAGTTTAGTAAGGTTTTGTATAAAAGCCTGTTTTGCTGAAAGGTTTTCTTTTTCGTGCAAGGCTTGCAAATTAGTAAGTTTTTGATTCAAAACATCTTCCTGCTTTCCGATGAATATTGACTCAACCGCAAACACCAGCCTTGTCAGGATCCGATATACCAGCGCCGCGGAAAAACCTCCAAGCATGGCGAGTAATGGGATTGTCAGTTTTAATCCGGAGTCACCAGCAGGTTTAAAATCGATTGCTTCTGTTAAAACCACTGCCATCATTAATCCTGCAATAATCCCCAGCAATAACCTGATCCAATAAGAGGTTTCAAACTTAGGATCGTAAGTACCGTTGTTTAAATAGGTATTCACCTGAAACAAAGCACTAAAACACCCTCCCAATGCTGCAGCAGACAAAATAAACCCCAAATTGATCAGTAATTCCCAGCCCGAACTTTTCAAGATACCTTCAGCCAACGATTGTGTATTTACGCATGGTGACAAACTAATTCCAATGAATGCAATCAGACAAACAACAGTAACAATTACGAGCCTTCGAACCAGCCAAACGGGGCCCAAAAAAGTATACCACTTCTCTTTTCTGGCTTCGTTGTACAACAACAAAATACTCATTGGTTTTGCAGGAAGGAGTTTTTGTGAAAGCTGGTTGTGCAAGGTTAAAATCTCTGCATTTGAAAGGTTTAATTCTACAGGGTTTTCAATATTATTGTCAAGTATTTTCTCTGTCAGTGGAGGTATGGTTTTTCCCTCCGATGCCAGATATTTAATCATAGCAATATTTTCCTGTAGCAGTCTTTTTTTAATTGGATGAGAAATTGGTTTTAACGCTTCTTCCTCTTTCATTGTGTATTTGGATTAGTAGTAAACAATAGGGTTATCAGTTAAAATAAATGTTATAAAATTTAGGAGCACTCGACAATGGAGCAGGGCCACATTAGGATTTTCCGTTGAAAATCATTTTCAAATTACCACATTAGTTTGACAAATACAATTTCTTCGTGCCACTTTTATAAAAAAGTATCTAATATTAGAACAAGGCATCGGTTATTGTCCATATTTTTTGCATTTTTAAAGAATCCAAAATTAACCTGTATGAAACCACTAAATTATATCCTGGCTTTTATTATTCTTTTTGCAAGCTCCTGTGCTGCCCAACCGAAGGGTTCCTTAAAAAACAAAAAGGTTTTAATTACTTATGGTGGTAATAAGACACATCAGCCTAAAGAATGCGTGGAAATCTTGCTTCCGTGGTTGAAATCTGAAGGTGCTCTGGTTGATACCTTTTCATCTCTCAATATTTATGCGAATACTGAATACACGGAAAGTGTTGATTTGATCATACAGACCATCACATCTTCAACAATAAACAAAGAACAAGAACAAGGATTACTTACGGCTGTAAAAAACGGTGCAGGTATTGCCGGATGGCATGGTGGCTTAGGCGATTCTTTTCGGAATAACCCGAAATATCAATATATGATTGGAGGCCAATGGGTAGCCCACCCCGGAGGAATAATCGATTACACAGTTAACATAAGAAAACCGAATGTTCCAATAATGCAGGGCATAAGTGATTTTCAAATGCACAGCGAACAATATTACATGCATGTTGATCCAAATATACAGGTGCTTGCAAGCACAGAATTTAAGGGAGATAATGATCCCTGGATTGATGGCTGTGTTATCCCTGTCGTTTGGAAGAAAACATACGGAAAAGGGCGGGTATTCTACTCGTCGCTTGGGCATGTTGCCGCTGAATTTGAAGTTTCTGAAGTTTGGGAGATCCTTAAACGCGGAATAATCTGGAGCAGCGAAAGCCGTTATTCCCCAACCGAAAAATGGGTAGAGCCTGCCTATTAATTTTCTTACAGAAATTCCAGAACTTTTTAATTTTGAACATCTTTTTTAAGTTGACCTTCGTCTTGAATAATTCCTTATTCTCCATGCTCAACTTATACTCCCATTCCTTTATCAACAAATGTAAATGAAATCTATCTGGCAAATATTTTTCTTTGCCGATAAATAACAAAAGGGGTTGATCTAAAGTCGATTATTTCATTCATAAAACCCTGCATTTAATTAGACATTAAAACGAAACCACATGAGAACATTTAGATTAGGAATTGCCATTGTTTTAACCACTTTTATAGGATCAATAGCGGAAGGTTTTTGCGTAAGTAATAAAATAATAAAAGAAAACTTTTCTATTAAAGATATTCCAGTAACAGTTTGTTACAGTAACGAATGCGCTAAAAATACCTTATTAATACTTAGTCACGGGTTTAACGGATCAAAAGAAAACTGGAACCACAAAATGGAAGTGCTTGCCCAAAAGGGATATTATACGGTTGCCCTTGACAACCGGTACCATGGGGGAAGGAAAGGCATGTCGCTGGAAGAAAAAGTAATGACCAAAGAGGGCTTGATCAATGTTGTTGCTTTAAGAAAACTGATCTATGAAACCGCCTCTGATGTTTCTGTCCTGATTGATTATTTTATGCAAAAGAAGACCCTGAAATTTGAAAAAATAGGTATGATGGGTATTTCGTTGGGAGGATATATAACTTATGCCAGCCTGGCAAACGATGAGCGAATTTCGTTTGCAGTCCCATTAATTAGTTCTCCCTTTTGGGACGATATTCCTGAAAACCCAATTTTTCTTCGAACGCCTGATTCATTGGAAAAACTTAAAAAATACTCAAGCCTGCACAGTCCTGCAAGTCATATTAACAAAATGACCAATCGGAATATTTTAGGTCTTATTGGTAAAAACGACACTCATTTTGATGTCGCCAGGGTTATGGAATTCTATCAGCAATTAAAGAATATAGACACTCTGGAAAAATTCAAAAAAGAACTTAAAATATACGATGTAGCCCATGAGGTAAATGAAACCATGTGGAATGATGTTTTGTCCTGGTTGGAAGAGCTTTAATTTTGGTGGGATATATCAATAACCATTGTATTTTATCATTGGTATCCGGTAAAATTCTACAATTATCCCTTTACTAATGATTTTATTGCGTTCCTCCAGAACTCATAGGAATTGGGGCTCCTATTTTATTTCTACCAACATTGAGTTTCTAACGGAACAGCCCCAGACGGGCAGGATTTTGGTAGAATAGGATTTAAATATTTCAGAAGAAAGTCCGGGAGGGACGAAATATTTTATAACAGATAACAATTATATTTCATTTAGACATTTACCAAATGAGCATACAATTGTCTGTGCTCCTATTTTACCAATTAGCATATTAAAAAACCTTAATACACCAAAATTCCAACAAATTGTTGCTATTTTTGAGATACGTCAATATAAAGCGCAATGAGGAAGTTAATTTATAGCTTATTTTTTATGCTGCTTACGGCACAATTATTTGCCCAGGGTTTAATGGAAACGCCAATAATGCAGGTAGATAGTAGTGCCAATGAAAACATGGTTGAATTGAGCCCGGCATATACATATCCACTGTTGGAAAACGGCACATTTTTCCCTTTGATTGAGACCGAAACATTTCAGTTGCCGAAATTTGATTTTAGCACTGCCTTGTTTGGAAAATGGCAAGAAGACAATTCATTTTATATAAACCGTGATTTTTCGTCCCCTTACCTTTTTTACCAAAACGGCAATACTCCTTTTTTATATTCGGGTGCAATTTTTAACCAAGCTGCCTATAAAATCTCGGACAAAGTAACCTTTGGGGGAAATAGTTTTGGGGCAAACTCCATATTTAGCAGCCCTCTCCCCGCTAATGGGCAAAACAATTACGATTTTAAAGGTGCTTCCATGTTTATTCAATACAAAGTTTCTAAAAACGTTAAAATTGAAGCTGGCGTAAGTGTCACGCATCATTAATCCTTTTCAGCCATTTAAATACTTATGTTAACAATCTATAAAGCATCGGCAGGTTCAGGAAAAACCTTTAGGTTAGTGGTTGAATATCTAAAACTGGTATTGCATAATGAAAATAATTACAGGCATATACTGGCTGTAACTTTTACCAATAAAGCCACGGCCGAGATGAAAGAAAGGGTTATCAGGCAACTCTTCGAACTGGCTTCAGGCGAAAAAAATGCGTATTCCGACATCCTTCAAAAAGAATTGAATATTCCTTTAACAGGTATTCAGGAAAGGGCAAAGAATTCCTTAAGAAACATTTTGCACGACTATAACCGGTTCTCAATCAGCACAATTGACAAATTCACACAAAGGGTATTAAAGGCATTTAACCGGGAGTTGGGTATTAATCCGGGATATGTTTTAGAATTGGACAACGAACTTATTTTACAGGAAGCAACTGATAGGTTAATCCTGAAAGTAAATGAAAAAAAAGACCTTCTGAAATGGTTAACCGAACTTGGCGAAGAGAAAATAAGGAATGGGAGCAACTTTCGGATAAAAAATGAAATATTAGCGCTGGGCAATGAATTATTCAAAGAAAATTTTCAGGAATATTTTAGCTCGAACGATAAGGATTTGTATAGTAGGGAAACCCTTACGAATTATAACAAAGAGCTCTCATCCATTATTTTTGCATTCGAATCTTTCCTGAAAAAACAAGGGAAAAGTGCCATGGCGTTGATATCAGAAAACGGATTTACCGTGGATGATTTCACTCAAAAGCAACGAGGGGTTGCCGGCTACTTCCAGAAACTTGCAGAAAATGCGCTTCCAGAGCCAAATTCGTACGTTAAAACAGCAGCCGAAGATGTTGAAAAATGGTACTCGAAATCGAATAAGGATATCGATAAAAGCGCCATCCATAGTTTGGTGGAATCCAAATTGCTACCCCTGCTTAACGAAATCCTGAATTTTATTGGCAAGAAAAAAACAGATTACGTTACCGCAAAAAAAATTCTTGCCAATTATTATACACTCGGCATTTTATATGATTTACAGGAGGAAATTGATGCCATTCGATATGAAAAAGGGATTTTGCCAATTTCGGATTCTAACCTCCTTTTAAAGAAAATAATTGGAAACAGCGACTCTCCTTTTATTTACGAGAAAATCGGGAATATTTTTTCACACTTTATGCTCGATGAGTTCCAGGATACTTCGGGAATGCAATGGGACAACTTTAAGCCACTGATCCATAATTCGTTATCGGAGGGAAATTTTAATTTGGCAGTTGGCGATGTAAAACAATCGATTTACCGATGGAGGAACAGTGATTGGAAAATCCTTGCACATCAAATTGAAAGTGATTTTAAAAGTTTTCGCGTTCAGCCAGTCAATTTAAGCCAAAACTGGCGAAGCGATGGGAATATCATCCAGTTTAACAATTCCATTTTCGGGGCATTAAAAGATGTATTTGTATCCGCTTTTCAGGAAAAAACGGCAAAGGAAAAACCAGGAATTGACCTGAATATTCATGATGCAATTCATGAAGTTTACAACGATATTGTTCAGGTTCCAGGGAATTTGGAACTTCAGGGCAAAGGGCAAACCAGATTGAACTTTGTGGCTTTCGAATCAAAGGATGATTTTCAGGAAAAATCGCTGGATTTGCTTTTGGAACAAGTTAAAGAACTTCAGGATAAAGGGTACGAGGCAGGAGATATTGCCGTAATTGTAAGAAAAAACAGCGACGGGTTGCCCATTATTCAAAAACTTCTTGAAGCAGGTGAACTGCCTGAAAACCAAAACTACAATTTCGAAATCATTTCCAATGAATCCCTGTTTTTAAGCTCATCGATAAGTGTAAACTTTATCTTGCAGATAATTAAACATTTATTGGATCCCAACGACCGCGTATTAAAGGGAATTATTCTGAACGATTATAAAAACTATATCCTTTCCCCTTTGAAAAAAATCGGAAGGGAAAAAATATTTGCGGAAATCCAAGCTTTAGGACAACAGGAAATTATGTTTTCTGAACCCTTGGAATTCCTGTTATCCGAGGATTTTGATGCTGAATTTGAAACGTTTTTTGCACCACTTTTAGACAATCTCAACAAAGATCTCTTAAATGCTTCGGTTGATGAAGCAATCATCCGGATTTGTGAGGCATTCAATTTATTTGAACTGGAAGAAGATGTCCCTTTCATTCAGGCACTGATAGACCAGGCTGCACAAATAAAATCGAAATTGACTAACGATCTTTCCAATTTTATTAAATGGTGGGACGATAAAGGGCACAAGCAATCGGTGAATGTGAACGACGATGCCAACGCCATACGATTAACTACCATCCACAAATCGAAAGGATTGGAATTTAAAGTTGTTTTGATTCCATTCTTCAACTGGGAAACAACATGGAAGGGCAATACCACGCCAACCATTTGGTGCAAAACACAACACGAACCATTCAATGCATTGCCATTGGTGCCAATCAAAGCAAATAAAGACATGGCCGAATCGCACTTTTGGGGCGAATATATGAACGAAATCCTACACTATTATATCGACAATTTGAACTTGATTTATGTGGCTTTCACGAGGGCAAAATCTGTTTTAATGGTCAATGCACCGAAGTTTGAAAAACCAGATAACAATGCTGTGAGCCAATTGCTTTTCGATGCAGTTAACGCTATAAATGATCCCTTATTTAAAGTGGAAGAATCCGACGAATTGACGACTTTCAATTTTGGAAAGATGGACAAACCAGATCGCAAAAACCTGAAAGATAAATCTATCATTCCTTTTGGAAAGTATTATTTCAATGACTTTAACTCCAAATTAAAAATCCGGACAATTAATAAAGAATATTTTTCGGACGAATACCATAACTCAAACAGAAACCTTGGAAACATTGTACACGAGATTTTGGCAAGTATTAATTCATCTGAGGATATTAAAAATGCATGTGACAATGCTTTCAAAAAGCGGATAATCACAGAAAGTGAAAATGTTAAACTTCAGAATTGGTTATCTGAACTTATCCAAAACAAGGATGTCAAAGACTGGTTTTCAGGTCAATATCAAATATTAAACGAACGATCCCTTCTATCCGGGAAAAGCAATTTTCGCCCCGACCGAATTATGATTTCTGAAAACAATGCAATTGTAGTGGACTATAAAACAGGAAGTTTAGAAAAACAGGCCTACGAAAAACAGGTAAAAAACTATGCATGGTCGTTAAAAGAAGCGGGTTTGAAAAATGTGAGTGGTTATTTGTGGTACCTCAAAACAAATAAGGTTGAAAAAATATGTGAGCTATGAATGTGCCACAAAAAATCTTAAATTTGCACAAAATTTAATACGATGATCCAAAGAATACAGACTATATTTATTTTAATAGCAGAGATTTTTATTGCCTTGGTTTTTGCCTTTCCAATTGCTGAAATTGCTTCGAATGGTGAAGTTTTTCTTATGAAAGCAACGGGAGTTTTTAAAGCCGATGAGATGGTGATTAACGGCTTGCCATTGATGGTTATGCTCGGGATTATCCTTTTGCTGCATGTTGTGGTTATTTTCCTTTATAAGAAAAGGATCAGGCAAATGAGGATTCTCGTTTTCACAATTGTGTTAATGCTTGGTTTGTTTGGCATTTTCTACTATTTCGGATATGCAAGTTTTGAGGAGCAGGCAATTGCCTTTAAAGTTACCACTGCTTTCCCTTTGGCTGCTATTATTTTGGACATCCTTGCCATTAGGGCAATTGGAAAAGACGTAGCCCTTGTTAAAAGCATGGACAGGATTCGATAAAACAAAGCCTATTCGCTTATGAAGGCGATGATATTTGCTGCCGGATACGGCACCCGTTTAAAGCCTATCACCGATACAATTCCAAAGGCACTGGTCCCTTTAAATGGGAAGCCAATGTTGCAACATATTATTGAAAGATTAATATCCTTTCAAATTACGGAAGTGGTGGTAAACGTGCACCATTTTCACCAACAAGTGATTAACTTTTTAGCCCAGCATAATAATTTTGGTATAAGCATCCATATTTCCGATGAAAGCAAGGAACTTTTAGATACCGGGGGAGGGTTAAAACAAGCTTCAGGATTATTAAAAGGTAACGAACCAATTCTTTTATACAATGTGGATGTTGTTAGCAATTTAAATATCTCAGAACTATTAACCAATCACCAACAAAATAAAGCACTTGCGACTTTAGTTGTTCGTAATAGAATTACGCAAAGGTATTTTATGATTGGTGATAATAATGCTTTAGCTGGCTGGAAAAATTTTAAAACTTTTGAGGAACGAATTTCCAATCCCGGGCTTTATTGTGATGCAAAACCTTATGCCTTCAGTGGAATACACATTATCGAACCTGAGTTTTTAAATCATATTTCGGGCGAAGGAAAATTTTCAATTATTGATACGTATTTGGAACTTGCCAAAACAAAAAAAATAATGGGTTATATTGATAAATCGGAAATCTGGATTGATATAGGCAAACCCGGTCAACTTGACGAAGCTTCAAGACTTTTAAAAACTTAATTCTCCAGTTTTTCAATCAATCTGGGTATTACAACCAATAATTCAATCATTGCAATCAACATAATTGTATATCCCAGCAATTCTGTGCCTTCTTCGGCCGTTGCTTTTACCATTCGCATGTAACCACCTTCCATCAGGGTTTTCCAGAAGGTTGCACGCCCGAAAAAACGGCTAAAAACATAGGTGATTAAAAATCCAATTAAAAATATGGAGGAAGATGTGGTTCCGATAAAAATGCCCAATCCATCTATTATCTTTTTGAAATACCTTATCAACAGATACATGGAAGCAATAAAAAACGGGAGTACAAAGTAAAACCAATGCTCAAGGTATTCGTTAAACTCACGAATAAACGACATAAAAAAAAACAAAGAAGCCAGGTATGAAAAGAAAGCCATGGATTTTACCTTTCTCCCGAACCAAATAAAGCAAAAAGTTAAAATTAGCAGAATAATAGGTTGAATAGTCTCAGTCATTGATATTTCCCCGAATTTGGCGGTCGCAGTTTCATGACTGGCATCGTACATAAAAACCAGGTTTAATGCAACCATTGCCGCGAAATATATGCAAAAGCGAAAAACAAAAAATAATACGTTTTTATATCGTGGTTCCATAAAAGCAAAATTAAACAACATGGGTTAACAAACAAAGTACTCAAGCAAAATTATTAATTCAGGAAAAAGAAGAGGTTAATGGTTAAAATACATGTCGGCCAACAGCAAACGTGAATGCATCTTCTTCGTTAGTTGGGGCGGCAAAATAATCTGATTTTAATTCTTCCGGACCATTGGCAGCCAAATACGAAAAATTGGTATAATCCAACAATTCAATGTCATTATAATCATTTCCAATGCCCAGGGTTTCGTTTTGACCAATACCCACAAACTCGCACAACCAATTTACAGCATTTCCTTTTGAAACGGATTGGTGGAATATCTCCATCCAGATATTTCCGGAAAGCAATGGGGAACTTGTGCGAATGATCCCAATATCTTCGAAATTTTCCAATAAGCGTTTCTTAAGATCAAAAAACAGCTCCTCATTGTTGGGCAACATGATTAAAAATTGGCAAAGTTCAGAAGAGAAATCATCTTTCTCGGGAAACGGGACAGCATGTGAGTTATAAATTTGAAAATAATCATCGAACTCCTTTATTGCAGTTTTTGTTCGATGATACCATAATTGATGGTTTTCAGGGACAGCATTGAAGGCATTAAAACTTATTTCGTTTCGACATAAAAAGTTAGCAATATCTTGACCTGATTTATTGGACAGGTTTTTGCAATAAACATTTTCTTTTCTCGCACAATCAAAAATACCGGCACCCGATGAATAAATAATAAAATCAAAAGGTATTTCGGACGGCATCACAGCTCGAACCTTTTCCAGGTTTCGGCCAGTAGCAATCACCCGATGAATCCCTTTTTCTTTCAAAGCAAATAAGGTGTTCAAATCGGTTGAACTTATGCTTTGGTCATTTTTCAGGAAAGTCCCATCTAAATCGGTTGCAACAAGTTTAATCATTCAACAATTATTTTGTTTGAAAATAAAAAACAAATTGATCGCAACAAACTATCCTTTCTGAATGGTAACCTAGAAATAACGCCAAGTTAATACTAATGATAGCCCAAAACATAAGTGAATCAATAAGAGTTTACCAGCAAAACCGGAATGTTTGTCGAAAAAGCAAAGGTGTTCAAAAGAAGGTTTATTACATTTAAACGATTATTGTATCTTTGTCGTCAATTACGAAATTACAAACATGAATATAGCACTTATTGGATACGGGAAAATGGGCAAAGAGATTGAGAAAATTGCACATTCCCGAGGCCACAAAACCCCATTAATTATCGATATTGATAATCCGGAAGACTTAACGACAGAAAACCTTCAAAAATGTGACGTTGCCATTGAATTTACCATTCCATCGTCAGCAATTTCAAATTACATGAAATGTTTTGAAGCCGGCATTCCAGTGGTTAGTGGAACAACCGGTTGGCTAGGCCAAAAAGATCTTATTTTTGATACGTGCAAACAAAAAAACGGCACTTTTTTTTATGCCAGTAATTTTTCGGTTGGAGTGAACTTGTTTTTTGAACTGAACAAGCAACTTGCAAAGCTAATGGCACCTCAAAAAGATTATAACGCCGAAATGCTTGAAGTTCACCATACCCAGAAATTGGACTCACCAAGTGGAACAGCAATTTCATTAGCTGAAGACTTAATTGATGAACTACCTTCCGTTGAATCGTGGGTAAACCAATCTGCTGAATCGACAAATCAACTTGGAATTATTTCGGAAAGAAGGGGTGATGTTCCGGGAATCCACACCATTAAATATGAATCGGAAGTGGACTTTATTGAAATCACACACAGTGCAAAAAGTCGAAAGGGATTTGCCTTTGGAGCAGTTTTAGCAGCCGAATACTGCAAGGGAAAAACCGGGATTTTAACAATGAAAGATTTACTAAATTTATAATTCTCAACATACTATAATGAAAGAAATTCTTAGCAACAAATGGGTTAAATTTATTTTGGCCGGAGGCATCTACTTCTTATGGGTAATCTGGCTTGGAAACTATTGGTGGTTTTTCGGGCTTGCAATGATTTTTGATATTTATGTAACCCAAAAGGTACATTGGGCATTTTGGAAAAAGAAAAACCCGCCTAACGGGAAACAAACCAAAGTTGTTGAGTGGATTGATGCAATTATTTTTGCTGTGATCGCTGCTTCCTTTATCCGTATGTTTTTCATTGAAGCATATACCATCCCAACGTCTTCCATGGAAAAATCGATGTTGGTTGGTGATTATCTTTTTGTGAGCAAAACTGCGTATGGCCCTAAAGTTCCAAACACGCCGTTATCGTTCCCATTTGTGCACAACAAATTGCCACTTACGAAATCGACCAAATCGTATGTGGAATGGATTAAAACCCCTTACCGAAGAATGGCCGGATTTTCTAAAATAAAAAATAACGATGTGGTGGTATTCCACTTCCCTGAAGGTGATACAGTAGCATTAAATTTTCCAACGCAAAGTTACTACCAGCTTGTAAAAACCTATGGACGTGACCGTGTTTGGTCAGATAAAAGGAATTTTGGTGATATCACTGTGCATCCGGTTGATAAAAGGGAAAATTATATCAAACGATGTGTTGGTATTCCGGGCGATGTTCTTGAGTTGAAAAAAGGTGTTCTGTTTGTAAATGGAAAAGAGCAGGAACACTTTGATGGAATGCAATACGATTATACTATAACTACGAATGGTACTTCCATCAACCCAAAAGCACTGGAACGCCTTAATATTGCTAAAGCTGATATTGAACGCTTTAGTACACAACGATATGAACTTCCATTAACCGATGAAAAAGTTGCGGAACTTAAAGGATTCGCGAATGTGGTTTCGGTGGAAAAAATATTGGAAGATGAAACCGCATGGGATCAGTTAATTTTCCCATCGGATGAGCATTTTAAATGGAATGTGGATAATTTTGGTCCGATTACAGTTCCGAAAAAAGGTGTAACTGTTCCTATTTCAATTGAAAATATTGCCTTATACAAACGTTTAATATCGGTTTATGAAGGTAATAAATTGGAGATTGTAGGAAATACGATCAAAATTAATGGGGAAACGGTTGATTCGTACACCTTTAAAATGGATTATTACTGGATGATGGGTGACAACCGGAACAATTCAGCAGATTCAAGGTATTGGGGATTTGTTCCTGAAGACCATGTGGTTGGAAAAGCCCTACTAATATGGTTGTCGTTAGATAAGGAAAAAAGTTTGTTTAATAAGATCCGATGGAACAGGTTCTTCAAATCGGTGCATTAAATAATAATAGGACAATATTTTACGTTAAAAAGGGTAATGAGCATCATTATCCTTTTTTCATATATTTGATCTTCATATGCAGGCTATAATAATTATACTTTTAATCGTTGCAGTTTTACTCGTAATTTTTACTTTGCAAAACTCAGTTGAAATTACCATCCAATTATTTTTCTGGGAATTGCCAAATGCCCCATTAGTGCTAGTTTTAATCACCTGCATTGCATTGGGGTACCTGATTGCATTGTTGTATTTTTATCCAAAACATTGGAAATTAAAGCGTGAATACAACCAAATGATTAAATTTAATGAAGAACTAAAAGAGCTGCATAAACTGAACCATCTGGAGAAGCAAAAAGAAAAAGTACCTTACGAATATAAAGATCCAGAGGGGGATGAAATGGACGATTCGGAAGAAAGCTCATTTTTTAACGACTAAGCAAAAATGCAACAATGTCTGGACAAATCCTTCTAAGTTTAGCATACCACGCCCCTATTCAATATTTTACAAAAATTATTTCGGCAGAAAATGTTCTTTTAGAGCAACATGAAAATTTCCAAAAACAAACTTATAGGAACCGATGCGTTATTGCGGCTGCCAATGGTCCCATATCATTGGTTGTGCCTGTTGAAAAAGCCCGAAACTGGAAAATAAAAATGAAGGATATCAAAATCCATAACGTGCAAGCCTGGCAGCGAAACCACTGGAGGTCGATTTTCTCAGCTTATAATTCTTCCCCATATTTTGAGTTTTACAGGGAATCGCTTAAAGAAATCTATGATAAGCCCTGGAAGTATTTGCTCGATTTTAATCTTGAAATAACCAATTGGCTTTTGGAGGAACTTGAAATTGACTGTTCGTTAATTCTTACCGAAAAATATATGGAAGATGATCTGGGCATACAGGATCTCAGGGATAAAATCAGCCCTAAAAAAAAGGAGCAAGACCATTCATTCTCGCCTGTTCCCTACACCCAGGTTTTTAGTGATAAATTTGGGTTTCAACCAAATCTAAGTATCCTCGATTTACTGTTCAATGAAGGACCGAACAGTTATACGATACTTGAAAACAGCATCTCCAAAGCTTAAGTAAAAGAAACCAACCCGCTTGCTTTAAACGATTCAATTACATCGCGATGATCAAATGCCAGGGAAGGCAACTGATCCAATAAAAACCACTTGGCCTGCTTTGCATCATCACCTCCTTTTGCCTCGGTTAATTCATCTAAAACCACATAATGAACAACCGATATTGTTCTATGTCGAGGGTCACGGTTCACTGCATCAAATGCTTTAAATTGTTTCATCTCGCCTACCGCAATTCCAGTTTCTTCTTCGAGCTCGCGGATACAAGCATTTTCAAGGGTTTCATCCATATTTACGAAACCTCCCGGCAAAGCCCACATTCCTTTAAAAGGATCAATTCCCCTTTCAATTAATAACAAGTACGGTTTTGAGTTTTTGAAAGCAATAACGAGCGCATCAACCGTTAATGCCATTCTAGGGTATTTATAACTATACATGATTATTATTTCCTTCCAACATTCCAATACTTATACACCAAATAAAGTGCTATAATCAAAACTATTAGCAATATAAGTAGAGTGGTATGTTCCATTATTCTATTCGATAATTCGTTTCATTACACGCATTTTGTGGGTATAACGTTTCAAATCCACGTTAAAAATCCCAAACTGATCGACATTATCAATCCTCACCTTCCCCGAAGCGTGAATAATTTTATTCCTTTTCCAAATAATTCCTACATGGATAATGTTACCTTCTTCATCATCAAAAAAAGCGAGGTCGCCAGGTTGAGCTTCATCAACAAAACTCAATGCGGTTCCTAAAAGGACTTGTTCACTTGCATCCCTTGGTATTTTTAAGCCTGCTGTTTTATAAATGATTTGCGAAAAACCACTACAATCAATTCCAAAAGGTGATCTTCCACCCCAAAGATATGGAGCATTAAAATACTTTAAAGATTGGGAAATAATGATTTCGCGCGGATTCACCTGCTCCCCATACGTTACTTCGCCTGGCATCGAATAAACCTCTTTGCCCATTCTGAACTCTTTTAAATAAGGGCGCCAAACTGGCAAGGTACTTCCTGCAACAAGCATAATATTTTGCTCTTCATTAACAGGAATAATGGTAAATACATCTTTCGTAACCGCCGAATTCGATTTTTCAATTTTGTTGTATGCCCTTTGGCTCAGTGGACTTATCATTTTTTGGTCAACCCATCCATCATACCCGTCAAAAGCAAGTTTTATGTGGCACCAGCCCATCATTATTTCCATGATCTCAAAATGCTCACCATACAAAACCTGTGTGACCATCTCACTTTTTTCTGAAGGCTCTTTCCTAACGGGAATAAGGCTCAAGTTGGAAATACCATAATTCATCTGTCTGATTTTAGCATTGATAACTAAACCTGTCAATTAATTCAATTTGCCCTCTTGTTGCGTCATTGAACAGATGCTTGTTTCATTATATTTATTAATTTTGTTAACACAATAAACAAACTAACTTGTTCTTTACCTTACTTACGAGGACACCTTTTGATTTCAGGATGTTTATTTTATACCAAAGATAAAATTATTTGATATAAGCAAGCTCAGGGAATTCATCATACACGGATAAATTATGAAAAGTTATCGACACAAAACAAAGAAGTTTTACAAATCAATATATTGGATTTTCCTGTTTGTATTGGCAGCATTTGCCCTGCATCTCATCCTTCCCGGTGAACCAAAGTTTAAATACGAATACCTAAAAGGATCGCCCTGGAGGCACGAGAACCTGGTAGCCCCATTTGATTTTGCAATATTTAAATCGAACAATGCGCTGGAGCAAGAGAAAAAAGAAGAGGAAAGCTCGATTGTCCCTTATTTTGCAATCGACACCATGGTTTCTAACCAGTTTATAGGGAAATTTCGCAACGAACTTAGCGAGTTGCTTGATACATCATCCGTTTCAACATCCATAGTCATTGACAATCTTCTTGGCAAGCTTCGTGAAATATATGCTACCGGAATCCTGGAACGATCGCCCGAATCTTATATAAATTTAGAGGGTAAAAAGGAGGTTTCTAAAATTACCGGGAATATTTCTGAAAAAGTTCCAATTGAAAGTTTGTTCTCGGAAAAAACAGCCTATAACGAATTAAACAAATATGTGCTTTCTACGATAGCCGACAACCCCAATCTATTCGATAAACTCACGCTGCTGGAAACAAGCACTTTTATTAAATCAAATTTATCGTTTGACGGAACTACCACACAAAAAGAAATTGATGAAGCATTGGCATCCATTTCCCCAACATTTGGGATGGTGCAGGCTGGAGAAAGAATAATCTTAAATGGTGAAATTGTTGACAATAATAAGTTCCTCACCCTTGAGTCGCTTAAAAACAGTTATGCAAAAAAGCGGGGCGATGGCATTAACAGTAAACTTATTTTAGCAGGAAAATTAATGTTGATCATTATATTCCTTTCGCTTGTTTTTATATTCCTCCTATTCTACAGGTACGACATCCTGGAACACTTTCGTAAACTGGCATTTTTGTTATCCCTGATAGTTACTATGGTATTTTTATCGGTTTTTGCCAATACCTATGAAGGACTGCACATTTATATCGTTCCGTTGGCAATTCTCCCGATTGTTGTACGCACTTTTTTTGATTCGAGGACAGCTATATTTTGTTTAGTAATAACCACCCTGATTATAGGATTATATGCCCCCAACAACTACGAATATGTACTGTTGCAAATCACAGCGGGCGTATTGGTTGTTTTCAGTCTTGCCAAAATGCACCGTAGATCGCACCTTATTATGGCATCTATTTGGGTTATGCTTGCTTATTCGCTGGTTTATATTGCAATTAACCTCATTCAAGGGGGAAGTATTCTGGATGTTGATTTTAAAATGCTTAGATGGTTTGCCATTAACAGTGTTTTTATATTCGCAGTTTATCCTTTAATTTACGTTTTCGAAAAACTATTTGGTTTTATATCCGATGTAACTTTAATTGAATTATCGGACACCAACCAGCCTTTGCTCCGAAAACTGGCGGATGAAGCACCCGGAACTTTTCAGCATTCAATGCAAATAGCAAATCTGGCGGAAGAAGTAATCCTGAAAATTGGTGGAAACCCTTTTCTTGTTCGCGCCGGGGCTTTGTACCACGATATTGGTAAAATTGCAAAAGCGGACCATTTTACGGAGAATCAATTCGGAATCCAGAACCCGCACAACCAGTTGCAATATACTGAAAGTGCTAAAATAATTGTTGATCATGTGAACAATGGTATTAGACTGGCAAGAAAGAATAATCTGCCAGAAAAATTAATTGAGTTTATTGCAACCCACCATGGTACAACCAAAGCAAAATATTTTTATTTAAAGCAGCAGGAAGATTTTCCAAACCAACAAGTTGAAAAGGATGCATTTTCATATCCGGGACCGCTCCCGACATCAAAAGAGGCGGCGGTTGTTATGCTTGTTGACGGAATTGAAGCTGCTTCGCGAAGTATGAAAGACAAAACCGAAGAAAACCTTCGTGAATTGGTGAACAATATGGTGAACCAAAAGGTAAACGAGCATCAACTCGACAACTCGAAATTAACCTTTCGCGACATCAATAATATCAAAAATATCCTGGTGAATAAACTAATCAATATTTACCACGTAAGAATTGCCTACCCAAAGGAAAAAGGCTAAATCGATAAATTCATTAGTCTTCATAAATATTGATTCATTAAGAATAATTTATTCGAAAGCTATTTTAACTTTAGCATCCTCAATAGCCGAATATGTAATTTTATAATATATAAAATTACCAATACACTAAAATCGTAGATAAAACATAAAAATTGAATTCAGGTTTACTCCATTATTTTATTGAAAAACTAATTATTATGAAAAAATTATTGCTCCTCCAACTATTAATCTCCTATGCATTTTTTTCTGTCATTGCCCAGGAATCTGAGATTTCTACTTACAAACTAGAAAACGGGCTAACTATTATTTTAAATGAAGACCACTCGCAACCAAATGTATTTGGGTGTGTAGCCGTAAGGGCTGGTTCAAAAGACGACCCTGATGATGCAACAGGACTGGCACATTATATGGAACATGTGATGTTTAAGGGGACACAGGATTTGGGAACATATGACTGGGAAGCTGAAAAGCCACATTATGAAAAAATTATTGAACTATACGAAGAATTAAGAAAAACTGATGATCCAGAAAAGAAAAAGGAAATAAATAATAAAATAAACCAAGAGTCATTAGCGGCTGGAAAATATGCAATACCAAACGAATTTTCCAATTTAACACAAGCAATGGGAGAAACCGGTTTAAATGCAGGAACAGGCTATGATTACACCATGTACCATAATTCATTTCCTCCATTTCAAATCCGCAGGTGGTTAGACTTATATGCTCATAGGTTTATCAATCCTGTCTTTCGCGGATTTCAATCTGAGTTGGAAACAGTTTATGAAGAGAAAAACATGTATTCTGATAATCCAAGCCGTGCTGTACAAAACGATTTCCTAAACAGCTATTTTGGAGAAGACAACCCATACGGAAGATTAATATTGGGAAAAACAGAACATTTAAAAAACCCATCGATAAAGAGAATAATAGAGTTTTACAATGATTTTTATGTTCCTTCAAATATGGCTTTAATCTTATCGGGAGATATAAACCCGGAAACATTGAAACCTATGATAGATGCTACATTTGGTAAATGGAAAAAAAGAGAACTTACTGCAGCGGTAAAAGAACCGGAGAACATCCGTTTTTCAGAACCGGTTAAAGTCAAAACAAAACAAACCCCATATCCGATGCTTATTTTAGGCTATCCTGCCGTATCTGTCAATAATCCCGACAAATATGCTTTTGAGTTTTGCACACGTTTGCTATCGAATAAAAACAGAACAGGGTTATTAGACAAACTTGTACTTGAAGGAGATTTTTTATTTGCAAACGCAAGTTTTCAGCAATTTAAATATGATGGGATGGTTATGGTACAGGCTGTTCCTACATTTGATGTGAGTCAAATGAAGTACGTTTCCCTTGCTGTTGTGGAAAAACAAATTGAAAAAGAAATTGAAAAGCTAAAAAAAGGAGAATTTGATGATTGGCTAATAGATGCATTTAAAAAAGAATTGGCCCAAGAATATGATATGTTATTTGAATCACCTTCAAACATGGGATATGTCTTAATGCAAAATTATGCTTATAACATAGATATTAATAGTTTTCTGAGTTATAAAAACAAGATTGAATCGATTACTAAAGAGGAGATCTTAAGAGTGGCGAATGATTATTTTACCGATAATAAATTAACATATCTATCCGATATTGGCAAAGCCAAAAAAGAAGATCTAAATAAACCCGATTATTCACCTATTGAACCTATACCCGGCAAGAAGTCAGCCTATGCAAAGTATCTTGAGCAATTACCATTATCTGAAGTAAATGAGGATTTTGTTGATTTTGATAAAGATGTGCAGGAGATTTATTTAGCAGACAAAGTAAAATTAAACTATACCCGGAACCCTAAAAACGATATTTTTTCTTTAACCATCAAATTTGGTGTGGGGACAGGTAAAATACCAAGCTTAGGGATGGCAACACAACTAATGAACTATGCCGGTGTTTTAGCACAATACAAACCCCAAGAACTGAAAAATGCATACAGTAAATTGGGCTGTATGGTAAACTTCTATAGCTCGGAAAGTTATTTATATATTTCAATGCTTGGAGATGAAGAAAACCTTGGAACAGCATGTCAATTATTATCCAGAACATTTTTAATGCCTGAATTGGATGAAAAACAAATGAAAAATGTTATTGGGGGAGTTCTTGGTTCAAGAAGAATAGAAAAAACAGATAAATCATCTCAAGCTAGCGCATTGTTTGAATACTTATTATATGGAGATAATTCACCCGAATTGAATAGATTATCAGATAGTGAAATTCAAGAGCTAACTATTTCTGATTTAACTGGGGATTTTATCTCAGCTACACATTATGAAGCAAGTATTCATTACGTTGGTAAATTACCTTTTAATAAAACAACGGAGATTTTACGAAACAACTTGGTTTTACCAGCAAATTTAAAAGATTCTGAGTCTCCCTACATTAGGAAAATTACGGAAAGGAATAAAGAAACCATATTATTCCTAAACAACCCGGATGCAAGGCAAAGTGATATATCAATATTAATTAATGGACCTGCCTATAAATTGAAAGATCAAGCTACGGTTGATGCTTTTAATCAATATTTTGGTGGAGGGTTTAATGGATTAGTTCTTCAAGAACTTCGTGAAAAGAGATCATTCGCATACACTGCCAGTGCCCGATTTGCAACGCCTTCGGTTCCTGAGGAAAACATGTTTTTTATTGGTAAAATAGGAACTCAAGCTGATAAAACAGCTGACGCGGTTACCGAATTTGTAAAAATAATAAAAGAGATGCCTGAAAAACCAGAGCGCTTTAAAAACATTGAAAATTACCTTGTTCAATCGTCCCAAGCAAGTAAACCCGGATTCAGAAACCTTAGCCAAACTGTTGAAAACTGGAAAATAAAAGGATATACCATCGATCCAAACCAATACTTAATCCCCCAATATAAAAGTTTATCGTTTGAGGACATTAAAAACTTTTATCAAGATAATGTTTCAAATCAACCAATTACCATTGCCATTGTAGGAAATAAAAAACTTATTGATATGGATAAATTAGAAACTATTGCAAAAGTTGTTAAGGTGAATCCAAGCAAGATATTCAAGAATTAAACTATACCACATGCACTGGAAGTACATAGGTTTAAAATTGAATGAAATTCAAAAAAATAATGCTAAAAAATAGACATGAGAATTGAGTACTGAGTAGAGAGAAAAAGCAAAATGATTCTTAATACACAAATCTCAGTACTCAAATCTACTTCATTTTAAAATCTAAATTTATAGAAACTAAAGTGGTTGCTCTGATCCCGAAAGAATCGGGAGCAGAGCCTGCTCCGAATGTAATTCGGAGGTTTTAGCCATTAACTAGAAAATAAAATCCTTTGATTTTGAAGTATCGTTTTGAAAGTTCTTATATGTTTGATTTAAACAAAATAAAGTTCGCAAAGCAATATGATTAAGAATTTTAAAAATTTAGAATTTAAAGAATCAAAAATTATAGACGACATCGCATCATAAAAGCACAAAAAAAGGGAGAAATTATTCTCCCTTTTTTTATATCCATGAATCAATTTTATTTTGCATAACTAAATTTTGCTCCCAGAAACAGGATAGCATAATTATCTGTAACATCTGCATGAACAACAGCTAAATAAATGCTATTCCCTTCATAGCTTGCAGGTATGTCCGCCGTTACCGTAGTAATACTTCCACTAGTTAGTTCTTTTGTAAGTATTACTTCAGCATCTCTACAATTATCAATGGTAATTGGAGCATCCGAAACAACAATTTTAAATTTCTCAGCATACCAATCCGGATCAGCAGCTTGTACTGTTACGGTTATCGCCCCATCAACTCCATTAAAGGCCAATTCAGGAAACAAGAGATAGTTTTCCGGAGTTAATGGTGAACCATACCATGAATAAGAAGCAAATGCAACTTGCCCTGCTTCTTCATCGTAATACGTAAGTCCCCAATCATTTCCATCTCCATCTTTATCAATTGAAGAAAATCCTGCATCTAGCCAATCATTAACAGTATTTGTAGCATAATTAATTTCATATGCATCAAATCCTTCTTTTGTAACAAAGCTTTTCACATCACCGACCTTGGTTCCACCTTGATGGTTTGATGCATATGCTTTATAATAATAAGTAGTTTTTGGTGTTAATTCGGAAACACGCGCACTAAAAACCCCATCAGAACTATCATCTGAAGGAACCACATCATAAGAACTAAAGTCTTGTGAAGTAGAAATAAAGAAACCTTTATCGATATCACCATTTTGTGATGTTCCTTCTAAAATAGAATAACTCGCGCTCACCTTGGCTGGATCATCAGTAGATACAGTGGGTGCCAACGATGCATCATAGATTATATCATAATCAGCAGCATCAGTTAATTCTTCCTGGCAAGAAACAAAAACAGCCCCCAGAAAGAAAATTGCTAATAATAATTTTATAGTTGTATTCATAATTTTCATATTAATGTGCTTAAGAATCAAATACTAAGGATTGTTTTCTTCAATATCCGGATTGTTATCCGTCTCACTAATCGGCAACTGATACGTAAATTTCCAGTCTTCGGCAGGAACAACCAATTTCCCTGCGTCAGGATGGTTACTACCTGCATAATCCCTGTTAATACCAAGTTTCAATCGTTTAACATCAAATAAAGCTATTCCCAATTCTCCCCATAGCTCAATCCTTCTTTGCATACGAATTTCCGCCAACAAATCAGAAGGAGCAACAAAATTAGGATCACGGGTCTGGATTAGTTCATTCAGCAGGCTGGCTGCTTGCGAAGTTTGACCTTGTTCAGCTAACGCTTCTGCCTCAATTAAATACATTTCGGCAGCCCTCATATAAACTAAATCTTGCGTATTATCTGCACCATCATCGCTTGCCCCAAACTTACCATTTACATAAGCAGGAAGTGGAGTACCATTATATCCCCCATTCGGGAATGTTGATCCATCAGGTGATTGATATGCACTTTTACGAATATCAGTACTACTCATATGATCGTACAACCTTTTATCAATAGCCTTAAGCATTCCTGTTAAAGCTGCATATCCATAGCTCATACTTGACATAAACGATGGGAAATTAACAATTCCTGATTTAACAATGTCAAGTTCCCCAGTAACAGGTGTTCCAAACATCCATTCAGGATTACTAATATATTTAAAACCATCAAGATATTGTTCCCCAGGCATTGGGGCATATCCTTGGCGCGCTGCATTTGCGGCACTTGCTGCCAAGCTCCATTCTTCCATAGAAAGATAAACACGTGCCAAGAAACCATTCGCAACGCTTTTGTTGATAAATCCTTTTCCTGGCCTATTGAATCCATCTAACAAAGTTACAGCTTCTTTCAGGTCATCAACCATTTGTGTATAAATCTCAGTCATTGTAGCCCTGGGATAACCATTCTCACTAGCAACTTCAGTAACTAGAGGAACTGCGGGATCATTTTCGTGCCCAACGTAAGTTTTTTGATATACTTGCACCAAATAATGATAACTATAAGCCCTGGTAGCTAATGCTTGCCCCCTATATGCTTTTAGTTGGGCATCATCAACATCTTCTGGAACCTGGACAATAATATCATTGGCCATTTTAATATTCCTGTAAAAGAACTTCCAAATGTAATCAGGGTGACGATAATTATCATTTCTACTATCCAAAAGATAATCATACCAATACCAACCATAGGATCCAGATGTTTGAACCACATCT
This sequence comes from Prolixibacteraceae bacterium, assembly GCA_963678235.1. Taxonomy (GTDB): domain Bacteria; phylum Bacteroidota; class Bacteroidia; order Bacteroidales; family Prolixibacteraceae; genus JABMQB01. The sequence goes on from OY782766.1 coordinate 1,579,306, forward strand.
TCTCCCATCATATCACAAATATGTAAAATACTGTTTATACCATAGTCATCATGCTGTCCAGTATTCAAAAAATTATATGCTGAGAGATGAGCATACATACCAGCAAGCATAGGTTCTAAAATTAAAGCAAGTGCTTCAGGATCTGAATTTGCCAATTCAGTTATCTGAGATTGAGATACAGTAGATGATGGTTCTGTATCAAGAGCATCTTCACATGAAGTAAATACCAGTGAGGCAATACTTAATATAAGTAAAAATTTATAGAATCTTTTCATAACGAAATCTGTTTTAATAATTAAAATGTAAGATTCAATCCGACTGATATAGTCTTAATTGGGGAATAGTTCATATTTCCACCACCAATTACACCATCAAAATACTGTCTGGGATCGAGACCTTGTCGTTTTGAAATTAATAAAAGATTATCTCCAGCTACATAAAACCTTAGACTTTCAATTCCAACTTCTTTAGTTAAACGCTGAGGTAATGTGTACCCCAATACAACGTTTTTAATAGCAAAATAATCTGACTCAATAAGGAAACGGTCACTTGTACCATTGGTATTTAGATACCCATCAACTCGTGGAACATCGGTATCAGTATTTTGTGGAGTCCATCTTTTATGAATGTCTTTATGCCAGTTTGTACCAACATCATTTGACCCTGCAGCATGCATAAAGGTTGCATAAATACCATCATAAGTCCAACCTCCTATTTGATAAGCTGTTTGCACTGTTAAGTCAATTCCTTTAAAATCAAAGTACAGAGCTGCACCACCAAAAAGATCAGGAACCGCACTTTTGTTTATAATATAACGTGTTGCTTGTGTATAATCTGCAGTAGTTTCAGTTCCTGTTACATTTCCATTGTCATCCACTACATCCATGTCCCATAAAGCTTGACCATTGGTTTTATCTACGCCTGCATATCTTCTCATAAAGAAATCATACGGAGAACCTCCTTCAACCCATTTTTGGGTTCCACGAATCAAACCATCTTCTTTATAAATATCTGGCAATTCTGTAATGGTCGTCTTTACGTGAGTTGCATTGAATGAAACAGAAAAATTCAAATCATTTTGTTTAACAATCTCAGCTTTAAGCTCTAATTCAACTCCGGCGTTATCTAATTCTCCCAGATTATACGGAATGGTTGAAATACCAGATGAAGGAGCTTGAGGCAACTTAAATAATAGGTCACTACTAGTTCTTTTAAAATAATCAATATTACCGGTAATCCTGTCCAGGAATCCAAAATCCAATCCAAGTGATAATGACTTATTACTCTCCCATTTTAGATCAGGATTTCCTTTAAAAGCAAATTTTAATCCAATTTCGCCATCATTATTAACCACATCGTATTGGTCTTCGTAGGCATAATAATAATATGTTCCTCCTAAATTATCATTACCAATACTTCCGTAGCTCGCACGAAGTTTTAACAAATCAACGAACGATACATCCTGAATAAAATCTTCATCACTAATAATCCATGAAGCACCAGCCGACCAAAACGTTCCCCATCTATTATCCGGATGGAAGCGTGAAGAACCATCGTAACGGGCACTGGCATCTAAAAAGTATTTTTCCTTGAAGCCATAGTTTAAGTGACCAAAATAACTTTCCAAAGAATAATCGTAGCCATAAGATCCTACATTACTAGTAACAACAGCCCAATCCATCTCGGTAATTTCAGGGAATAAGAAGTTTTGTTTCGTTCCGTAATTCCTTGAATATGTCCATTTATACAATTCGTGACCAACTTTTGCAGTTAATTTATGGTCCGAATTTATTGTTTTGTCGTAAGTTAAAATTTGGTTGGAATTAATGCTTCTTTGGATTGTACTATTTTTATAAATAGAACCTCCCACTTCGGCAAATTGCCCAATTTGGTTATTATCAACACTCAATCGGTTTTCTTGAATATTGTCAACACCAAGATTCAAAATAAGCTTTAACTCATTCGTAAAACTCACTTCTGCGTTAGCACTAATATTCACCCTGTCAAGTGCAGTTTCTTCAATATTTAGTTTTTGTGTTCCTGCAGGATTGGCAAGGGTCATAACGGGCCTTTTCATATCGTCCCTGGTACCAAAATCGTATTGTTTATTTCCTTTATTATCCAAAGCCAAACTACCATCAAGATTATGTTGGTATAGAGGATAAATTGGAGCAACAACTGCAGCAACGTAAAAAATATTGGCTGAACTTGAACCACCTGAAGTTGGATTTTCAGTAGATGTATGAATGTATGAAATATTACTACCTATCTTAAGCCAATCGGTAATATCCTGATTTAGCTTAAGCCTGGAAGTGTACCTTTCAAAACCACTATTTGGTGTATAACCTGTATCATCAAGGTAGTTAAAAGAAAGGAAATAATTTGTTCCTGAAGTGTTTCCACTAATAGAAACAGAATGTTCCTGGCGCAAACCATCTTCATAAATTTCGTCGGCCCAATCTTCATGGTATAATAGATTCGCAGATGGGTTAAGTTTTCCTGTTAGCGGATCAATAAGCAAATTGTCGGCGACATCATAGTTATTATAACCAAGTCCCCATTCAACTGCTCCAGAACTAGGGTTTGTATATTTTACCAAACGATCTGAAGCATATTTTCCTGCCTGAATCCAGGATAAAGGACTTTCGGCCAAATAATACCTATTGTTACGTAAAGATTCCCAATACATTTCGTAATACGCCCCTGGATCATTCATTACGTCATAGTTCTTATATGCTTTTGTATTGACCCCGAACTTACTGTCAATTACAACTTTAGGTTTTGAACTGTTTCCTCTTTTGGTTGTAATTAAAATGACACCGTTTGCAGCTCGTGCACCATACAATGAAGTTGCAGAAGCATCTTTCAATACTGTCATTGACTCAATATCTGCCTGGCTAATGTTATTCACACTTCCTTCATACGGCATACCATCAACAACATAAAGAGGACTACTACTTGCAGATAATGACCCCATTCCACGAATACGGACCGAAGAACCACTACCTGGCTGTCCTGAACTTGTTGCAGTTTGAACACCTGCTACACTCCCTTCTAGTGCACGAGAAACATTTGATACTTGAATTTTTTGAAGTTCTTCTCCTTTAATGGCAGCTTGCGATCCAGTTAAAGACTTTTTAGTTTGTGTACCATAAGCAACAATAACAACTTCGTTAATTCCCACATTTGCTTGTCCTAAAACAACATCAATCTTGTCAGAAGTAATAGGAACTTCTTGGGCCTCCATACCCACAAAACTGATAACCAGCGTACTGGCATCATTTGGTACTTGCAATTGGTATTGCCCATCAATATTAGTGGTTGTACCAATCGTTGTACCTTTTACAATTACGGACGCTCCAGGTATCGTACTTCCATCTTCCGAACTAGTAACTGTTCCTGAAATACTTTTTACCTGTGCATTCACAATATGTATTCCCACAAAGGCAATACACATAAGTAATAGCGCAAATTTTTTCATAGATTAAAAAATTAAGATTTATAACTCACTTATTAACGCACATAGATTCATTCACAAACGCAAAGCAAAATAGGAATTTTTTTTCTCTTAAGTCGAAAATATGTAAAAAAATGTTAAAAATTGTAAGGTTACATTAAGATTAATAAGCGTTAATTACTGTTTATAAAGAAGATAACAAATAAAAACACCTATTTTTACGAAGCTAAATTTTAACTTATTCGCGACAAATGTCACGTATAATTTATGACAAATGTCATTTTTTCAGGTTTCCAAGATCGCCTTTTGTGTTATAGAACAGTATTCCTTTTTTCAGAAATGATGTGAAAAATATAGTTAATTTTAATCGTAAAATCCTCATTGCAGTTAAAAAATGAAGACGTATTAATAATTTATTTTATGATCGACAAAGCAAATAGAAATACTAAAAAAAGGACAATTTGGATTTCCACGCTACTGTTTATCCCAACCTGGCTACTTGTAACCGGAATATTTCAATTACTTGCATTACAAATTAACCAATTGCTTTCAGATTCTAACATTGACCTATTGCCAGCAACAAATAGTTTGGCAATTTCAAGGCTCCTTTTTATACAAATCGCTATGCTTTTTAGTGGTGTTGGAACCACATTCTTGTTTTGGACTTTAGTACAAAAACGTAAATTTAAAGAAATTGGCTTAAAGCCTTCTTTGTCAAACATTAAAACTGGACTTTGGGGCTTCTTAACAGGAATAATCCTTATCGCATTAATAGTATTTGTTTTGCTAATAAGCGGAAATATAAATCTTAATTACTCTGGCATAGAATGGCAATATATGTTGTCCTATCTTATTTTATTCCTGTTGGTGGCATTTAACGAAGAATTGGTATCACGGGGATTTTTGCTTGGAAACCTTTCGAGGATGACCAACAAATATCTAGCTGTATTTATTGTAGCAATATTATTCTCCTTTGCCCATTTTTTTAATCCAAATATTAACCTAATGGGCAAGCTAAACATCTTTCTAGCTGGTATTTTATTAGGAGTACCATATATTTACACCAAATCGTTATGGTTCTCCATTGGATTGCATTTTAGTTGGAACTTTTTTCTTGGTCCTATAATTGGATCATATGTTAGCGGGAACGAAATTTACCACCCGGTATGCATGGTCAAGTATTCAGGAAACGAAATAATAACTGGTGGCAACTTTGGTTTTGAAGGATCAATAGTACTTACAATTACTGCAATCTTTCTTATAGTTGCTCTCGGTTTTTATTTTGAGCGTAAAAAAGAATGATTCCAGATACTAATTATTGATTAATTCTTTTGCGGCATGCAATGCTGATTCTGAAGGGTTCTCGCCACTCAATAAGGATGCAATTTCAACCACCCTCTCATCTTCATTTAGCCTTCGAATAGAAGTAAAAGTTCCGGAACTCCGTTCTTCTTTATACACCACAAAGTGGGCATCTCCTTTTCCGGCAATCTGTGGCAAATGTGTTATATTAATTAGTTGAGTATGTTTGGAGAATTCCTTCAATATATTCCCCATTTTTAGGGCAATTTCACCTGATATCCCCGAATCTATTTCATCGAAAATAATGGTTGGCAACTCATTTTTTGTCGCAATAATTGTTTTTAACGCAAGCATAAGCCTTGAAGTTTCTCCACCTGAAGCGACTTTTGAAATTTCGTCCATTTCACCACCCCGGTTTGCCGAAAATAGAAAGCTTATCTCATCTTTTCCTGTTGGTGTGAAATCGGTTTTTTCGCTCAATTCAATTTGAAACCTTGCATGTGGCATTCCCAATTGTTGCAGGGTATCTTTTACATCCTTATTGATTTTTTGAAACGAATCTTGCCTTTTTTTTGTTAATTTTTGCGCAGCATTATGCAACTGTTCATTAAGTTGGGTTTGTCTTTTTTCAAGTTTTGATATTTCATCATCGTATTCGGCAATATTTCCGATCTGCTTTTCAAAATTATTCTTTAAATCAATAAGTTTTTTGATGGATGAAACATGGTGTTTTTGTTGCAAACTATATAACAAATCAAGCCGGTCCTTAATAAATTCTAATTGTTGCGGATTAACATCTGTATTTTCCGAAATACGCTCCACATCCTCCGAGATATCTTTTAATTCGAGGTATGAACTCTCAAGGCGCTCAGCCAAAGCTTCTGCATCTTTCAGATATATTCCTGCTTTTGTAAGTAACCCAACACCGCTTTTCAATTCTGACAGCAATGAACGTTCATTGCCTTCCAATATATTTTGCAGGTTTGAAAATATACTTTTTATTTCTTCCGCATGTGATAGAAATTCCTGTTCCTCTTCCAATTGCTCCTGTTCCCCATCAACAAGTTTAGATTCTTCCAACTGGTTCCATTGAAATTCGAGATAGTCCAATTCCGACTTTTCCTTCCCTGCCTTTTCTTTAAGTTGACCTAATTTAGTTTTGAGGTTGTTAAATTCGACAAAAACATCACTGTAGCTTTTCAATTCTTTTTCCACACCAGCAACAATATCGACAAGCCTGAGTTGAAAAATCTGGTTGCCCAAATCAAGGCTCTGGTGTTGGGAATGAATATCGATTAACCTTGAAGCCATTTGCTGCATGACTGTCAGGTTAACCGGGGTATCGTTAATAAAAGCCCTGGATTTCCCACTGGGTGTTATTTCCCTTCTGAAAATTGAAACGTGTTCATAATCGAGGTCAAACTTCTCAAAAGAATCAGCTAAACCATAACTTTCCACATTAAAAATGCCTTCCACAACACACTTCTGGTTTTTATCGCGCAACGAACTTAAATCTGCCCTTTTCCCAAGTATTAATCCAAGGGCGCCCAAAATGATTGATTTCCCTGCTCCGGTCTCACCAGTTATGATATTAAATGCACCATCAAAATCAACCTTTAACGTATCAATTAAGGCATAATTTTTAATGGTTAAGGATGTCAGCATTTCGTTCTTTTTTAGAAACTTTCCGATTTGGTAATTTTATCGTACTTAGAACCATTGGAAGGGTCAATTTCATTCAGGATTGTAACAACCCTGTTTCTTTCATCCGGAAATGATTTGGAAAAGACATTAACCAATTCATCTGATTTGGCATCAAAGAATATCTGAAGAATATATAAAGATGGCCTACGCCTAAATACCTTTTGCAGCGCCCTTAACGATTCTGCAATTTGCGCCCTTCCTTCTTCCGGTTTATCAGCCATCAAATCCATACCTTGTCGATGATAATTGTAGATACATTCGCGATAACTGGCATACGATTTATTTAAAATATTTTCGGTCAGCCAGTACCTGTTCCTTTCGCTTTCAAATGATTTCCAGCCAGTTTCAACTGCATTCTGCGAATTATTCACAATATTTTGTGCCTTAGCAAAAAACTCTGTACCTCCTTCCGGGGAAAACGAATCGTATTCGAAACCTAGAATGATATAGGCATAATAAGCCAGAATATTGGTCAGGTTATCACGGTTTGACGTTTCATTAAAAATAAGCGGTTGAAATTCAACATATTTACATCGAAAATCATTATCCTTAATGTTTAACAATACCGTTTCATAAGTTGAATTAAAGGTTGGGCGTTTTACCTGAACCTGAATGCTCCCTTCAAACTCATCCGAGGAAATTTGTTTGTCCAAACGAATAAAAAAATTGCATTCAATCCTTTCGTTCATTGAATAAACATGGTTAGTCCATTTCCGATTATTCATAAAGTTATTGATATCCTGCTGCATTGTGCGAAATAAATTCCGGTTTGCCCCTTTTATTTGTTGTGATTGAACACTGACCCTGCACCTGAATTCCTGGGCATAAGAAACCGGTAAAACGAAAATGATAATTAATATGATTAAAGCAATTCTTTTCATACGGCAATTTCTAGTCAATAAAAATACTATTTTTTTGATACAGATTCTGGTTCATCCAACATTGATATTAGTTTTTCTACAATATCATTGGCAACCTTTTTCTTAGATTTTAACTCAAAAACATTAGTATTATTGTCCTTATCAACTATGGTAATTTTATTTGTATCAACCCCAAAACCTGCACCCTCATCATTTAAGGAATTTAAAATAATAAAATCAAGGTTTTTCGATTTTAGTTTTTTATTGGCATTGTCCAATTCATTATTGGTTTCTAAAGCAAAACCAACCAACACCTGCTTTGACCGCTTAATTTTGCCAAGGCTTGCAGCAATATCATTTGTAGCGGTTAATTCTAAGTTCCATTCGTTAGAAACCCGCTTCACCTTACTTTTTTCCTTTGATTTAGGGGTATAATCCGCTACAGCCGCTGACATGATAGCACCGTCACATTTGGGGAATAATTCCATGCATGCATCATACATTTCTGATGCACTTTCAACTTTGGTCAATTCGATATTTGAATGATAGGTTTTAATGCCAACGGGACCGGAAATTAATTTAACTTGTGCCCCATGGTTTGCCAAAGACTCGGCAATTGCATAACCCATTTTTCCGCTAGAGTAATTACCGATAAAACGAACCGGATCAATTTTCTCGAAAGTAGGGCCAGCAGTAACCAGAAATATTTTATTTAGGAGTTTTTTTTTTGACTGCAGATATTCTGTAACCATATCCACAATTTTTTCCGGCTCTTCCATTCTCCCCTTTCCTTCCAAACCGCTTGCGAGTTCACCGGTTCCGGGTTCAATTATAAGGTTGCCATACGATTTTAGTATCTCAAGGTTCCTACTTGTCGATGGGTGCAAAAACATGTCCAAGTCCATCGCCGGGGCAATAAATACCGGGCATTTCGCCGACAGGTAAGTGGTAATAAGCATATTATCGGCAATGCCATTTGCCATTTTACCAATACTGGCTGCAGTAGCTGGTGCAACCAACATCAGATCTGCCCACAAACCAAGGTCAACGTGGCTATTCCAGGTTCCATCATTGGCACCGAAAAACTCACTGATTACAGGTTTTTGGGATAATGCAGATAAGGTTACGGGTGTTATGAATTCTTTACCTGAAGGAGTAATTACCACTTGAACCTGGGCACCTTCTTTCACCAATAACCTTAAAAGCATAGCCGCCTTGTAGGCAGCTATGCTTCCGGTAATTCCTAATATTATATTTTTATCTTTAAGCCTCATTCGCAGGCCTAATTTTATCTTCCTTTTTTACTTTCCCTGGAAGGATTTCTGTGGTAAATTTGATTCTCCATAAGTTCCTGATAGGCAATCAATGTAGGTTTTGGCAACCTTTCATAAAACTTTGAGATTTCAATTTGCTCCCTGTTTTCAAATATTTCTTCTAAATTATCGGTATATGAAGCAAATTCCTGTAGTTTCTGGTTCAGTTCTTCTTTCAGTTCAGAAGCAATTTGGTTGGCCCTTTTAGCCAGGGTCATAACTGTTTCATAAACATTACCTGTTTCCTCTGACAATAATTGCAAATCGCGAGGAATCGTGGTAGTAGATGCTTTCGTCTTTTTATAATCCATTATCTAATTAATTTATCTCTAGTTCATCTTCATAATTCAACAACTTTGCAGTTGTTTCATGGTATTTTTCAATTTCCTTGGCATACTTGCTATCCGGAAATTCATCAATAAACGCAAAATATTCATCTAAAGCAAGTGTCAGCCTATCCATTTTCTTCTCCTCAATACTTCCAATAGCCAACAAATACCTCGATTTCAACAACATATACATTAACTCTTCCCGATATCTGCTATCCGGATAATCCTTAAGTGCATTAGTCAAGGCAACCACTGCAGGTTTATAATTTTCAGAATCGTAATATAGTTTTGCGGAGTAATACGATTTCATAACCAGTTTATCCTGCAACTCCCCAATTAACCTGTTTGCTTCTTCAACGCGCTCGTTAAATGGGTAAAGGTTAATATAAAGTTGAAGCGCATCAATTGCTTTTTGCGTTATTTCCTGATCAAGCCGTGGTTTTGGCGACATTAAATAATAACAATAACCAACCATATATTGAGCTTCTTCTACATAATCGCTGTTCGGGAATTCTTTTACCATAGAATTAAAATAATGGCCCGCCATTAAATAATCTTTTTGGCCCAACATACTCTTTGCAAAATAATAGTAAATTTTATCTGCTTTGTTGGTTCCCCTGTATATACTTATTAGCTCACGGAATAAAGTACCTGATTTCACAAATTCACCCTCTTCGTATAATTCAATGGCTTTTTTGTATTTAAATTCATAGTCGGTGCTTTTTACAATTTTGTTAAAGTCACCGCATGAAGTTAAAATGCTCACAAACAGCACTAATCCGATACCAAATATTCTCATTTTCATAAACATGGCGCAAAAATATACTTTTTTTATAAACTGATAACGAAATTAGCAATCTTTTATTCCAATGGAAAACACTTTAGTAATATTTAACACATTTGCGGAAATCCATAAAATGCTTACTTTTGCGTGTCAAATTAAAAACTAAAATCGTGGATATATTTTCAAAATTCAAACAGAACCAGGGCGATATTGGTAAATTTATGAAGCACTCGCATGGTTATTTCAGCTTTCCAAAACTTGAAGGGGAAATTAGTGCTCATATGACTTTTAGGGGCAAAGAAGTTTTAACCTGGAGTTTGAACAATTATTTAGGATTGGGAAACCATCCTGATGTAAGAAAAGCTGATGCTGAGGCGGCGGAGCAGTACGGAATGGCTTACCCAATGGGAGCTCGTATGATGTCTGGACAAACTGTTAAGCATGAACAATTGGAACGTGAATTAGCAGAATTCGTTGGAAAACCAGATGCTTTCTTACTTAACTACGGTTACCAGGGAATGGTTTCGATTATTGATGCTATTGCAAGTCGCAATGATGTTATTGTATATGATTCTGAATCGCATGCTTGTATTATGGACGGTGTATTCCTTCATAAAGCAAAAGGCGGAAAAAGTTTTGTGTATTCTCATAACGATATCGACAAATGCCGGAAAATGTTGGGTTTTGCAAAAAAACGTGCTACTGAAACCGGTGGTGGTATTTTGGTGATTACCGAAGGTGTTTTTGGTATGACTGGACAAGTTGGAAAACTTGACGAGATTGTTGCATTAAAAAAAGAATTTGATTTCCGTTTACTGGTTGACGATGCCCATGGTTTCGGTACAATGGGAAAAACAGGTGCCGGAGCTCCTGAGCATTTTAATGTGAGCGACGGTGTTGACATTCACTTTGGGACTTTTGCAAAGGCTATGGCCGGAATCGGTGGATTTGTTGCCTGCGATAAAGAAATATGTTACTATTTGCGGTACAATATGCGTTCTCAAACTTACGCCAAATCGTTGCCAATGGCAATGACTATTGGTGCATTGAAACGCCTTGATATGATACGTACACAACCTGAATTACGTGAAAAACTTTGGACAATTGTAAATGCGCTTCAAACAGGATTAAAAGAAGCTGGCTTCGACCTTGGAAAAACAAATACCCAGGTTACCCCGGTTTATATGAAAGGTGGTGTTCCTGAAGCAACTAATTTAGTTCAGGATTTACGTGAAAACCATGGAGTTTTCTGTTCAATGGTTGTTTATCCAGTTATTCCTAAGGGAGAATTAATTTTAAGGCTTATCCCAACTGCAATGCACACTCTGGAGGATGTACAATTCACATTAGAAGCATTTAAAAAAGTGCGTAGTAAACTTGAAAACGGTGAATATTCAAAAACTGAAATGGCAGATGTTCAGGTTGAATTATAACACATAAACTTGATGAAGAAAAAAGACAAGCTTCAAATGTAGCTTGTCTTTTTTTTGCCCCAAATAGTTTACAACAAAGATTTTTCTAAATCTCTGTAAGTTCAGAATTTAATTGATATACTTGCCCAGCTTCTGTTGCAAACTCTTTTATTTCATTTTTATATCGGATTTTACAAGTATTTCCCAATAAAGAAGTTATTTCTACATGTGCTAAAGTTCCGTTTTCCCATTTCATGCCAATCTCGAAACCACCCTTGGCTTTGATCCCTTTTATTTCACCATCTTTCCATGCTGATGGCAATGTTGGTAGCAACTCAATTTCACCAGCGTGGCTTTGAAGCAACATTTCCGTGACCCCGGAAACATACCCAAAGTTTCCGTCAATTTGAAAGGGAGGATGTGTATCAAATAAATTTCCCAACAAACATTTTTGCTGTAAAACCAACAAATTGTCGTAAGCTTTTTCAGCCTCCCTTAAGCGCGCCCAAAAACTAATCATCCAAGCCCTACTCCATCCGGTATGTCCACCGCCATTCGCCAATCGGTGTTCCAAAGTTTTTTTGGCAGCTTCAAAAAGCTGCGGCGTTTGTTGCTGTGTTATTTGGTTGGATGGATGTAACCCAAACAAGTGCGAAACATGCCTATGCCCCGGATCTTCTTCTTTAAACTCTTCTACCCATTCCATCAACCTACCATCAGAAGCAACTACCAAAGGGGGGATTTTCGCCAGCTTATTTTGAAGGTCTTGTTTAAATTCCTCATCGATACCCAAAATTTCACAGGCACTTATACAATTCTGAAAAAGGTCTGTAATAATTTCCCTGTCCATTGATGGAGCCATATTCATGGTAGCCACTTGCCCATCTTTTGTTATAAACCTGTTTTCAGGAGAAATGGATGGACCTGAAAGTAACATTCCGGTTCTGGGGTCAACAACCATGAGGTCTACAAAAAATTCAGCGGCTTCTTTCATAATTGGGTAAGCATATTCACCCAAAAACTTTTTGTCTCCCGTAAATTCATAATGTGTAAACAAATGTTGGCACGACCAGGCTGCCCCCATTGGCCACATCCCATATTGAGGATCGCCGAAACAAGCTGTCATTCCCCAGGGATCGGTTGTGTGGTGCGCCACAAATCCTTTACAACCATAAGTTTCTTTTGCAGTCAACCGTCCCATTTCGCGCAAGGTGCCAATAAATTCAAGGAAAGGAACGTGGCATTCCGTTAAATTGGTTAGTTCCGATAGCCAATAATTCATTTGAATATTGATATTTATATGGTAATCGGCATTCCATGGAGGATCAAAGCCATCAACCCATATTCCCTGCAAGTTCGCAGGAAGGCTACCCGGCCGGGAACTGCTAATGAGCAAATACCTTCCGTACTGATACAGAAGCTGGGTAAGGTAATCATCCTCCGATCCGTTTTTTACATTTTCAAGCCGAAGGTTTGTTGGCAAATCATTTCCATCATTTTCGGTGATTTTAAACTTCACACGGTCGAACAAATTCTTATAATCATCCACATGAAAGCGAAGTAATTTATCATAGGTGACCGACATAACTGTTTTTAACCTTTCCCCACATATCGACATTGGGTCACCGCCCCGGTAATTGCTTGCTGCAACCACCCGAACAATAACCTGGCTGGCATTTTCAATTTTAATTTTCCCGTCATCTTCCGACAATTTTCCCCCACTTACTTCAAAATTCAGAACAGAAGCAAACTTAACTCCATCACCATTTCCAACATGCTCTGAAAAAACAATACTGTTATCTATTATTTCGATTTTTGTATTCTCCGTTCTTTCAATCCATGCTTTTAGGTTTATTTTTCTTGGTTTATCTGACCCAAAACGAAACACCATTACTTTATCAGGATAACTAGAAAAAGCTTCCCTGAAATAATGAGTTCCTTCCTTTTCGAAACTCACCGTTGCAATTGAATTATTAAGGTCTAATTCACGTTTATAATTTTTGAAACCCTCAACACCCTCCATTTCAATAAAAAAATTGGCAAGCATTTGATTCGTCATCGTACCGGATTCTAAGCGATCTGTAAGTATTTTTTCCCTTGCGAGTTTTTCAGCTTCAACATATTTGCCGTCCATTAACAATGACTGAACTTGTCGAATATATTTATGCCCATCCTTTTTATCACGATCGTAGATTTTGTGCCCCGTCCAAATGGTTTCTTCATTGAGAACGATCTTTTCCTTTTCGGGAATTCCATAAATCATGGCACCAAGGCTACCGTTACCAATTGGCAATGCTTCATTCCAGTTCTGAGAAGGACTTTCATACCAAAGCTTTAGGGGAACTTGCATGGGTTCAGATTCTTTTACTTTGCAGGAAAAAACAAACAATAGAATTAACAAGAAAAAGTAATAAAAGGATTTCATATCGTAAGATTTGGCGTTTCTGAGAATACTAATTTAGTAATATCCTGTCAAACAATTGTACTTAAATGCAGTTCAAAAAAAAAGTCCCTTTATTTTCATAAAAGGACTTTCTATAATTGTTTCCAGAATCTTTATGCATTCTTTTCAGATAAATATCTTTCGGCATCAATGGCAGCCATACATCCTGATCCGGCAGCGGTTACTGCTTGCCTGTAATGCGAATCCTGAACATCGCCACAAGCAAAAACACCAGGCACTTTCGTTTTAGAGGTTCCTGGAATGGTATTTATATAACCAACCTCGTCGGTATCAAGGTATTCCTTGAAAATATCAGAATTAGGTTTATGCCCAATGGCGAGGAAAAATCCATCAATTTTAATTTTAACTTCCTCTTCGTCAGCTTCACCAAGGTTTTTCACCAAGGTTGCACCTTCCACTACTCCATCACCAAACAATCCTTTGGTTTGATGTTTCCATAAAATTTCAACATTCGGGGTTTTCATTACCCTTTCGGCCATCACTTTTGAGGCACGTAGTTCATCCCTGCGAACAATCAGGTAAACTTTGTTTACCAGGCCAGCAAGGTACATTGCTTCTTCGGCAGCAGTGTCACCACCTCCAACAACGGCAACATCTTTTCCACGATAGAAAAATCCATCGCAAGTGGCACATGCTGAAACTCCACCCCCGGCATATTTGGTTTCATCTTCCAAGCCTAAATATTTAGCAGTCGCACCAGTGGCAATAATCACAGTTTCGGTTTCAATAACTTTCGAATTATCAATCCAAACTTTATGAATATCGTTCGTGAATTCCACTTTTGTGGCCATCCCCCAACGGATATCGGTACCAAACCGTTCTGCTTGTTTTTTAAGGTCTTCCATCATAACCGGACCAGTTACGCCTTCCGGATAGCCCGGATAGTTTTCTACTTCCGTAGTTGTTGTTAACTGACCACCAGGCTGTAATCCTTCATACATAACCGGATTTAGGTTTGCACGTGCAGCATATATTGCAGCAGTATACCCGGCAGGACCAGAACCAATGATCAAACATTTTACTTTTTCAACCTCGGAGGGTTGAACCGGGTTGTTATCCCCTTTATCGTTCGTATCTAAAGTTTTAAACATGACTTTTATTTTTTTTATGTTGAACAAAAGTATAAAACATCTAAGTATATACAATAGTATATCTATCAATAATAATTAACACGGGATAGATTAATACTATTGTTTTAATTCATAATTTAAAAACCATATAATTTATTTTCTGCAAAACCAATATCTTCTTATATCCTAAATCTTTCATCTCCATAAGAATAGATTTTTACGCTCCTGTTTTTTTGTATCGTTAAATCTATAAAATGGGATAAATACAATTCATTCGACTCAAAAGAAAATTGTTATCTTGAAGAACTTAAATTAAGGAATGTTTTTAAACAGATTCAGGAAAACAAACATGAGACTAAATATTCTCGCTTCTATATTGCTTCTGATAATTTTTGCATCATGCAATCACAAACAAATCCCACCTTCGCTTTGGCCACTTGGGAAGAATAAAAAAGAATTTAAAAAAGTACTGCAACACTATTCCGCCCCTGAAGACAGCCTTAAATTAAAAGCTGCAAAGTATCTTATTAAAAATATGAAGGGACATTACGGTTATGTCCCCAAAAATGAATATGGATTTGAAAAGTTCATTCAAAGTATGGACGAAAAAGTATCGCCATTATTCTTAAAAAAAGAAAATTTATACAAAGTACTAAAACGTGAAATAATAAATATTGAAATAACGAAAGGCTTGGCGGATGGAAGCTTGAAAAAACCAGAATATATAAAACAGTACGATGCAAATACAATTACGGCGGAATACTTAATTGAGAATATTGATTATGCTTTCAAAGCATGGGAACTTCCCTGGTCAAGGGCATATTCGTTCGATGAATTTTGCAAATATATTTTACCATACCGATATGGAAATGAAACCCTTGAACCATGGAGGAAAACTTTCTTTGAGAAATACAGTTTGGTTTTGGATTCAATTAAAAATCTACACGATTCAATTCCTGTTTTACGCCACATTTGTAAGTCGACCAACAATGAAATAAACAAATATACCAATGACATTAACGATCCAATCACGCCAATCACGATTTTAAGTGGTCCCATATCTCAAAAATTGGAATTAAGCGACAATCTGGGTAAAAATGGTATCAAACTTAGCTTGTTTAACCAAATGGATGCAATGCTATTTGCAAGCTGCCATGACCAAAGTGGCTTGGGTGTTTGTATTTTGCGCTCGATTGGCATTTCTGCATCAATTGTGTCGTGCTTGAAACATGGCGACCGAAGCACAGGGCATTCAATGGTCGCGTTTTTGGATGGGAATAAAGAGTGGCGAAGGATAAATTTCGGAAGCAGCGGAAATTACGATCATCGGACGTTTACAAACCCCAAAAATTTCTTTGAGAATTTTTATAACATGGGGAATTTTGAACTCGAATTGGAAGATGGCTCAGGTGTACTTATGGACGTGGTGGATATTGAAGTAGATTTGATGAAAGATGCTAAAAAAAATGACGAAATAACTTTATGCGTGTTTGGCGACCGGGAGTGGTACCCTTTATGGGAAGGGGAAAATAAGGGAACGAAAGTTCTTTTTAAAGATATTGGGCAAATTAGCAACATGTTTCTCGCAGCAGTTAAAACAAAGAAAAATCTTAATCCAGTTTCAAAAGCTTTTTCCATCGACAATAAAGGGAAAATAAGTTATTACAAGCCTGATTCTTCTAATCAAATTAGCTGTACCCTAACGCGTAAATATCCATTGTTCGGCAAGCACACGGAAAGGTTAAATGCTTTAATTGGCGGGCACTTTTCGGTCTCCGACAGTAATGATTTTTCAAATAAAGAAACCTTGTACCGGATAGATACACTCTTGAACTACGACAACAATTTGATAAAATGTAAAGAAAAAGAAGGAAAATTCCTTCGGTATGACTTTCCCATGTCATCGTGGTCAAAATTTGATGGACCGGCTGAAATTGCATTCTACACAACGCAAGATGATACCCTTAAAAAACTAGAAGGGAAATATTATGCCTCCCCGCAGCTCTCGCAAGAGCACATAAATTTAATGACGGACGACAATATGCTCACCTATGTTGAAGTATGGGACTGCGATGATAGCGTGGATGTTGAAACAGGGAGGTTTGTTTTAAGAAAGGACAAACAACCCATCTGGATTGCCATGGAATTAGACACGCCCACTATGGTAACCCATGTTAGTATTTGTCCGAGGAACGATAAAAATGGAATCTATCCGGGAATGCGCTATGAATTGTTCTATTGGGATGACGAATGGAAATCGTTGGGGATGAAAACTGCAAAGAGCGACACGATTCAGTTTGACGGGATTCCTGAAAATGCTGTGCTTTGGTTACGAAATTTAGACGAGGGAAAAGAAGAACGTATTTTTACTTTGAAAGATGGGAAACAGATTTGGTGGTAGCCTTTCGATATTCCTTTAAAAGCCTCGCTAATTCCCAATTTTAGAATATTCAATTAATTATTGGAGAACCTTTTTTGCTGGTTTTGAAAAAAGAACTATTTTCGCCAAGAATTTTGTAAATTTTTAGAATTCATTCTTAATTACAAGATTACTTATTCGGGATGTGGCGCAGTCTGGTAGCGTACTCGTCTGGGGGGCGAGGGGTCGCAAGTTCAAATCTTGTCATCCCGACAGATAGATGTTGATTATCAGTCTATTAAGATTTTTTTGAACTGATTTTGAACACAAAAGGAACAAAACAAAGAAAGGCACAGTATTATGTGCCTTTTTTATTACCCTTTATTCAAGACTATATACCAACCCATTTTTTTATGTGAAAAATTAAAAATATTTTTTCACGTATCTGACCCCCCATATTAATATCACGATTTTTTGTATAAAAAGAGGGGATACCGCAACGAGCCGCTGCAATCAGGTCCTGCCGCCCAGGGCTGCACGGGGGCACAAATATTGTTTTACAAAAAAATATGTTAAACACCGATTTACTAACGACTTCTTTATAACTTTACAAAAACCACCAAAGCATAATCATAATGAAGCTTTTAACAAGATATAAAAGGTTAACCCTATGGAATAAAATTGCATTTTGGGGTTCATTGGCATCAATTCTTAGCGTTATATTTTTTTTTATAACGAAAAATGATTCAGTTATTGTAAACTCAAACAACCAAAAAGGTGGCATTACTGCTGGAAATATTGAAAGCCTTCAAATTACCAATGTAAATCCACAAAATAATGCTATTGAGTCAGAGCAAATTAGAAAGGACCAACAACTTGCTTTAATATACCAATCCGAACCACTGCATCAATTTAAGACGTGCTTGCGATGGACACTTCCACTTGGCAATAATGTAGATTACGAGATTGATGAGGTATTTAACTACGGCATCAACTTCGCTGAAGGTATTAATTATGTGGAGATTAGCACTAAAATAGTTTCAAAGATTTTTACAAAGTATGACTTCACTAAACCAATGGTTAATTTTTATAGTGAAACAGATTTTAAACCAACGGGATTTAATAATGTTCTTGGGATGTTAGAATACTTTGATGAGCAATTAATAAACACTTAAACAAATACGGTGGTTCTGCCTCTGTTAGTCTATCCTCACGAATAGAGTATTCGCAGAGAATGGTCCAAAGTACAATCAGTAACATTCGATTATATTTAGGTACATATAATAAACTATCCGAATCAGGGGCAAAAAATGTTGCAGAATGCATTACTCTATTACGTGATGATTATATGATTATGAAACAACACTACACAAAAGGGGTGACTGGTGGATACCCAATAAGTGTGGGTATGGTAACAAAATCACACGAAACAGATGGTGAGATAACAGTAGAGACTCATTTGAGCTTTTACTAATAGAATCAAAATTTACCCAACTTCAGCATACTTACCCGTTATCCCACTTATAAACGTATCAACAAAGTTAATATCTTGCCTGTAACCCGTTCCGCTTTTGCATTACGGTCTTTTAACGATGGACGGGTTTTCATTACACCAATTACATCATCACGTAACGGAAGCTTTTCAGTAAACAGATAGTTACCTATTATCTTTTCAAGTTTTTCTGAATCCAGGTTATCTTCCTGACTAAATGTTACAATGGCGTTATCACGTTCCTTATTCCAGAATGTGTGAAACTCATCAGGTATATTTGCTACAGTTTCCCAAACGGACATCATCTCCTTCGCCAGAAGTGAAAAATCAGGATAATTACCCGACCATCCCCATTCCTCACCAATTTCCAGTTTAAGTGTGTTTTGTTTTTCCGATGCATACTTTTGTATTACATCGGAGGCATCCTTTTTCAAAGGATCAACCTGAATTGTGCCAAAGAAACGTTCAAGATATTTCTCAATAGCCTGCTGAATTTCGTTGTTAAGAATTCCTATAACCGGATTCTGTAACAATACGGTCTTCGATTCACCACAAAAGTCCATGTTTTCAATGAGCGTCTCTGAAGTAAATTGGGTGTCGTAAAAAAATGGAGGTAAGAAATTAATTTCTTTATTATTCCATAATATTCTGCCATATTTTGCCGTGGCTGTTTTTTGGCCTCGTTTGATCCCGTTTATACCATAGATAATATGAGCGTGGGCATCGAATATTTCAAAAGATTTGTTCATGCCGTAATAGTTTGATCCAATTATTTATCACCTAACATCTCCATAATGTATGGAGCAACATAGCTTCTTAGCACACTTCTAATTTGCACCGGTTTCCCTTTTTCATCAACAGCTACAAAAGTAAAAACGCCCTGTGTAACTTTATATTCACTCAGATCTTCTCTTGAACGTACAATTAACTCAACTCCTATATCAATGGATGCGTTTCCGATCCTGTCAACCTTCGTGTATACCATAAATACATCTCCATTGTGAATCGGTTTAATAAAATTAAGATTACTAACAGAAACTGTTACGGCAGGAGAACTTATCACTTCTTCAAGCTGAATTGAAGCGGCTTTATCCATTTTAGACATTACCCAACCGCCAAATGCTGTACCGGCATGGTTAAGATCTGTTGGGAATGTTCTTCCTTTCAGTGAGAGTTGTCTCATTTATTTATGGTTTTAGTTTTCAAAGTGCTAATACTCATCTTTATCTGTGCTAATTGGCTTGTGTGTTTTAAGCCATTCTTGCCCTTCTTTTGTAATAAAAAAATCCATCCACAAATAATACATCCTTTTATTCTCATCAACCGAAACCCAATGACTTGAACCAATTGGAATATGAAGTAAGGAGTATTCTTTAAACTCTGCTGATGCCCCATCGGCATGGACCACAATATCGTTGTCGGTTAATCCAAGGAAAAGTTGATCGAGCATGGGGTGTTCGTGGGCACCAACTTCATCGGGTCCCGGGGCTTCAACCGTGCCAAGTGCAACACGTGGAATAATATCTTCGGGCAGCACTGTACGACTTACAGTATTTGGGCTCTTTATTTTTTCGGTATAAGGCTCGCATTCATCAAATTCGGTAAAATATATGTCATATTTACTGCCATATGGAAATCTATTCAAATCGGCAATATCCTGCTCAGAAAGCTTTTTCGTGAAACGTACAAAATGCAACTCCTCGCCTTCCGGCACTTCGATTTTTATGCTTTTATAGGTCATCGGAATTGCAATCGACTCCGGCATCAATTTAAATGAACTTGTATCGGTTTTCAAGGTGCCGTTGCCTTTCACAAAAAAAAATACTTATATTTTCGTCCGAAAGTTGAACTTTTTGCACCGTTGGCCCAACATAGGCAATGTGTTCTATTTTAGTATCAGCAATTTCTCCCGGCAGGAGTTCTTCTTTAAACAATTGTTTTCCTGATTGTAATTCCATTTTCATTTGCGGAACAACAATTTCAGGTGTATTTGAGCATGAAATACAAACTCCTAAAACCACTATCAGTATAGAAATGAATGCAGTATTTTTATGAAACAAAGCTGCTAAAAACTTCATACTTTCAAGTTTTATATATTCGAACATCATTGAACCAAAATAATTAATACATCAACTTCAATTTCAGGTTCTCTTCTACTACAATTTTCCCCGAGTTTCTGATATCGTTATTTGAGTACGAATTATTTTTTGCGCCCCACAACAATGCCACTATTTTAACCGGATTATTTTTAAAGGAATTGTTAGCAATATTTACATTAACTATACCACGTGTATTTAAAAGTATACCATTCTCTTCATGGCCTCCGCAATTCGTAAACGTACTGTTTGTTACCAATAAGTTTCCTCCAATGGTCGACTCATCATATCCTCCCCTGTAATAATCGATTACATTACTTTTTACTTTGTTGAACCGGCAATTATCAATCGTTAGAAATTCCACGTTGTAATCTCCATTATCATCGGTTTCTTCTGAAAGTTCAATGCCCTTATCACAGTTTGATATTTCACATTCAACGAATGTAATACTATCAGAAAACGACTCTTTATAGGCCTTCAGCACGTAGTTGAACTTTTCAATTCGACAGTCCTTTACTTCAACATCATACAAAGCCGACATATTTTTTTGAAGTGATGCAAAGGCAAAATTATCTCCGTTTCCTTCCAACAAAATGTTTTGAACCTTCAGCTTCCCGTTCGGATTCATTTGGAAGAGCGGAGTATTCTTTTCCCCTTTATAAATAATCTTTATTTCGGCATCTTCTGTGGCTGATTTTAAGGTAATTTCTTTATCAATGTCAAGCGGTGCTTCAATAGAATATTCTCCGGCTGCCAGCTTAATAATATCGCCACTGGATGCTTCTTTAATTTTTGCCTGTAAATTTCCGTCTTCTGCCGAAACCTTTAAAATATTTGAATCTGCTTTCGGTTTTTCACTGGCAAACCAGTTGGCACCATATTTCGATCTATCAAGAATTTCAGGATTCACCAATGGCACATCGCACATTGCTCCCACCCGATTACTTTCGGTTCGTGAATTACCCAGGATATCGGTGGTTATTGTTTCAAAATCGAAACCATTGTAGGTTTCTACATCACAAACCTGACTTGAAGGGGCATAAATGTAATCGGCAATTTTGTTCATGGTAAAATCGCAATAATCAAATGTATTTTGCTTTGCATAAGCCATTTCCTTACTATTAATCACATTACTTTTAAAAGTAACTCCATCAATTTTATCATAAGCAATTACCGGAACCGAGACATTTTCAGAAGTATAGACAATGTTATTTGCAACAACTGTTCTTACAGGCCTTGCAGAACGAATTTCAGAAGGAGGAAGTACTTCTGCTTGACTTAGGTTTGCACCAACACCAAAATGCCATGGCGATTTACAATCAATCCATGTGTTATAAGCAACTACAACGTCGGTTACCTGGTTGTAGCGGTTAAGTGGCGATTTTGGAATCCCATTCATAACAGCCAAAGGTGCCCTGAAGTTATTCCCTTTCAGGTTGTAGAAATAGTTATTTACCACCCAGTGCCCGGTATTTACAATACGAATACCGCCAATATTTTCGGAATTATCGTCGCCAATAAAGTAATTACCATTAATCATACAATAGTTTCCGTGGCGCATTACCAAAGATCCCTCGCATTTGTAGAATACATTATTTCTGAACTCGTTGTAATTGGTTTTACTTGAGATTACTTCAACCTCACCATTACATCTGTCGAATAAATTATCGGCAACCATTGTATTACTTGGCGACATTGAGGTTCCGCTGTCTCCAATTTGCAGAGTCTCTCCGTGCGGCCCACCTTTACGTGGACGTGGTCCAAAATGGTTATTAATAATGCGGTGATGATTTTTTATACTTTCGTTTCCCTTTAATAATACACGAACCGTTGGCCCCGAATTTGATTTACCGATAATGTTACAATTACTCAACTCGTTCTGTCTTCCCCAAAACTCAACCCAATGATCGGGCCTGTCGCGCTGAAGCTGGTTAAAATTGTCGATCACGCAGTTTGTAAAAACACAATTATTAGCCACTATATTATTCAAGCGGAACTCCACTATGGCATTGTTTGGGGTAAAACCATTTCTGAAATACAGATCGCGAACCACCCAAAAGTCTCCACCAAATTTAAGCGACGACTGTCCTTCAATAAAAACTTCACCGGGAGTTTCTGCCCTTAGCACTATCGGATTTTCTTTTGTGCCATTTCCTGTTAGTTCAATATTCACATCCTTCCAAACACCATTTTCTAAAACGATATGATCTCCTGGCTGAGCATCTTTAATGGCATTCTCAAGTTCGGTTTTATCTTTCACCGAAACAGTGTTAGCGGTTTGCTGTGTTGAACATGAGTACACAAACAATGCTATTATTGGGAACAGTTTCTTAATAGTCATAGTAAATTATTTTTAGAACATTCTTTCAAATCTATATCCTCGAAATATTATTAACAGTCTCTGATACTTTTAATGCTTAATTTTATCATTTTTAGTGAAATAACCTTGATTTGAATCAGCTTCATCACTTACAGTTATACTTGCTGTTTTAAACCAAACTTCAGCGTAGTTTCCGGTTTCGTATTGTTTTTGAATATCGCCACCATACGTTTCAGCCCCGGGACACCAGTGTCTATTTACCTCGGGAGATAATCCATTGGTTTGATTGTAACAACCCAGTTTAAAGAAGCAACCTTCACCAGCATAGGCATTTTCACGTTCAACTCCATCCTGTCCTATTGGTACAAACAGATTTTGAGTTTGTTCAGGAATAGCAGCCGTTTTTATATATTCTGATATTATTAAGTTTTTTGTAAAAGTTTTGGGTTCATGCCCTTCGCTGGTAAAAGCTAAGTACATTATACCATCTTTCACCTTTATTTCGTAACTAAATTCTTCACCCAAAGCAATACCATCCTCAGGTTCTTCCGGGAAGGTATTTACTTCACTACCAACAACAGAGAAGTCGTAGCCCCAAACAGCGGTTGAATAATCCCATCGTCCGGTATTATCATCACCTGCAGTATTAATTTCATAATGCCAAAAGACCGAACCTTTGGAATGACCAGGGAATTTTTTGTAAAAGATTTTAAGCGGTTCGTTCTCATGCCCATCAGCACTATGAATTTGTCCCACAACAACGGCATACGAAGCAGCAACTCTGGCATCACCAGTCGCCGATACATTCATTACTTTAAGTGTGGCTGTTAACTTATCATCAGCAGTTGCAGGATACCATTTTTTAAATTGGGCCAACTCGGTTCTTGTATTGTTCGAAGTTCCGTGTGTATCTCCGGCATTAGGTGATTTAAAGGCTACCCAGTTGCCTTGCTCGTCGTTGGTCGTGTAAAAGTAATCTTTGTGCTCATAATCAATTGCCTGACCGACATTTGAACCATCGCCTAAAATCAAATTCCAATGCTCGAAAAATGGAATAACCTCACTGGCATAAATAGTCTCCTCAGTTTCCTTTTTTTTGGATTCTTTAGCCGTATTTGAACAGCTATTTACGAGTACGACAAAACCTATTATTAAAATTGATTGAAAGATTGGTATAGTTTTTTTGACTTTCATTTTTCTATTTTTTCAACCGGTTGATGATTTCCAGAGCCTCGGTACATTTATCCGTAATGTAGCCGTAGTTCTTTTCTGCCAATACCTTTTTGGGGAAAAGTTGCGATCCCATTCCTACACAAGTAACTCCAACGTTAAACCATCCTTTTAAATTCTCTTCTGTTGGAGAAACACCTCCGGTTGGCATAATACTGGCCCAAGGCATTGGTCCTTTCACGGCTTTTACAAAGCTTGGTCCGCCCACCTGAGAACCTGGGAATATTTTTACAACCTCGGCTCCCAGCTCGTGTGCCTGGCCAATCTCGGTAACCGAACCACAACCCGGACTCCAGGCAATTTTGCGCTTGTTACAGACTTTTGCTGTGGCTTCATCGATTAAAGGAGCCACAATAAAGTTGGTCCCCAAAGCAATGTACATTGCTGCTGCGGCTTCGTCTACAATCGAACCTACACCCATAATCATCTCCGGGCAATGTTCAATACCCCATTTATTTAATTCTGCAAAAAGCAGTGTGGCAAAATCGCCGCGATTAGTGAACTCGAATACTCGCGCTCCACCATCGTAACAGGCTTTTACAACAGCCTTACATACTTCTATATCCTGATGATAAAACACCGGAACCATGCCGGTTTCTTTCATCTTTAATGCTACTTCTATTCTTGAAAATCTTGCCATTTCTTAACTATTTACATGATTAATAATTTGATATTTTAGGCCGAATAAACCCCGCCATTAATATCGAGTGTTTCACCGGTAATAAATCCGTCGTATTCCGAAGCGAGAAAAACGACTGCGCGCGCTACATCATCAGGATTACCTGCGCGCTGCAAAGGAATAGATTCGATGGTTTTCATTGCAGACTCATTTGTTGTATGTGTTGCGTGAAAAGTTGTTCCCTGGATAAATCCGGGAGCCACAGAATTTACCCTGATATTTTGCGCTGCCAGTTCCTTAGCCAGTGATCGGCTCCAGGTTAAAACGGCTCCTTTACACATTGAATATACCAACGAACCGGCATGGCCTCCAACACGCCCTGCTAAAGAAGAAACATTTACAATACTCGATCCATCGGTCTGATTCAGATGTGGAATCATTTCTTTTGTCACCAACATCATTGTTGTTAGATTAATATCAATCAGCTTTTGCCAATAATCCAATTCAATATCGCCAACAAAACTTCGCTTTACAAGTGAACCTGAGTTATTTATCAGAATATCAAAAGAGCCCATTGTTACAACAGCTTCACTCACGCATTTTCGAACTTCCTGTTCTTTGGTCAAATCTGCCTGCAAACAAATCGCCTTTTGGTTGTTTTCTTCTGCAATCTTTTTTAACCTCATTGGCTCTTCATCAGAGCTGAAATAATGCATGCAAACATTGCATCCTTCTTCTATTAGTGTTTTTGAAATAGCAGCCCCAATACCCTGCGAACTGCCGGTTATAAAGGCATTTTTCCCATTTAGTTTATTCATTGTGTTCTTTTATTTTCAAACTATTTTTCTGAATGCGCCACTTTGTATTATCACCTTTTATTCCCCGGGTTAAAACCCGGGGTTATTCATATTGAATCTAGTTGGGATTCTTTTCTTCGAGCTTTTGACTTCGGTCTTCAAGCTTTTCTATCTGTCTACCCGTGCGCTTCCACCGCCAATAATTTTTTCCACTTCCGAGAGTGTTGCCATGGTAGTATCGCCCGGCGTTGTCATAGCCAAAGCACCGTGTGCGGCACCGTATTCTACTGCTTTTGCTCCGTCGTTAAATTCAAGAAAACCATAAATTAATCCCG
Source organism: Prolixibacteraceae bacterium (assembly GCA_963678235.1). GTDB lineage: Bacteria > Bacteroidota > Bacteroidia > Bacteroidales > Prolixibacteraceae > JABMQB01. The sequence continues at coordinate 1,605,249 of OY782766.1, forward strand.
ATGCAAAACTGTCGCCACCACCAACACGATCCATTATTTCAAGATCTTCGCGGTGAACAGCTTCGTGTATTACGCTGTCGGAATAACAAATTGCTCCCCATGAATTTACTATTGCAGTTTTTACCGTTCGTAATGTTGTGGCGATTACTTTGAAATTTGGAAACTCTTTTATTGCATTTTCGATCATGCGTTTGTAACCAGAAAGATCTAATTCCTTCAGGTTTTCATCATTACCTGCAACTTCCAGTCCCAAACAAGCCGTAAAATCTTCTTCGTTACCAATCATAACATCTACGTATTTGGCAATCTCGCGGTTTACTTCCTGTGCTTTCTTTTCGCCACCAATAGCTTTCCATAGCGATGGACGATAGTTTAAGTCGTAGGAAACAATTGTACCATATTCTTTGGCAATTTTCACTGCCTCGATAACTGTTTCCGCTGCAGTTTCAGACAATGCTGCAAAAATACCGCCGGTATGCATCCAACGTACTCCTAGTGTTCCAAAAATATATTCCCAGTCAATATCTCCTGGTTTCAATTGAGACGCCGCTGTATTTCCACGATCGGAAACACCTTTGGCACCGCGAATACCAAAACCTCTTTCTGTAAAGTTTAATCCGTTTCGTACGGTTCGGCCACAACCATCATAATCCATCCATTTTACAAATTGAGTATCGAGTCCCCCCTGAAGCATAAAATCTTCTACTAAAGCACCTACTTCATTGTCTGCTAATGCAGTAACAATAGCTGTTTTCTTTCCAAAACATCTTCTCAGTCCACGTGATACGTTGTATTCACCGCCTCCTTCCCAAACTCTGAACTGACGGGCAGTTCTTATACGACCTTCTCCCGGATCCAGCCTAAGCATAATTTCACCCAGTGAAATACAATCGTAGGTACATTCCGAGGCTGGTTTGATGTTCATTTTTGCCATGATTTTGTTTTATTTATTTACAGAGAACATAAGATAAATGACTAAGAGCCATCCACTAATTTCATTTAAAGAAAACAGCCGAATACACTACTTTATGTCAGAAGATTTCTATGTATCCGGCTGTTGAAACTAACTAAACAATGCGAAAGGTGATTTATATAAAGTACAAACCACCAAAAAATCTATTCTCTGGTTTTATATTCCCAAAGCCTGTCCTCCACCAATCTGGATGGTTTCAGCTGTAATGAAAGAGGCAGCATCGCTTAATAAAAAAGAAATAACACCAGACACTTCTTCCGGCTTACCTAATCGTCCTAATAGCACGCTGTTTTTCCAGGAAGCAAAAACCTCCGGTTTAGTCGCTTTTATTTGCGCGTGGAAAGGAGTATCGATAGTACCCGGCGATACAGCGTTTACCCTAATTCCATATTCTGCCAGATCTTTAGCCAAGGCACGCGTAATTGATTGCACGCCACCTTTTGAAGCTGAATAAATACCGGCACCTGGTCCTGCTCCATTCCAAGCTGCATTCGAGGTATAGTTGATAATAGATGCATTTTCACCCTTTTTAAGGAAAGGGATAGCTGCTCTTGAAGCATAAAAAACCGAATCCAAATTAAGAGCCATAACAAACTTGTATTGCTCATCGGTCATTTCTTCAAAACGAGCTCTTAGGCCAATACCTCCGGTATTGTTAATCAAAGCATCGATTTTCCCATACTTTTCACCAATGTTTGTAATGTTTTCCGTTACAGCTGCCGAGTCTGTCATGTCAAAGCCATAGTACTCTGCTGTAATGCCTTCGGCCTCTAATTCTTTTACTCTTTCAGCACCAGCTTCGTCTTCAATACCATTTAAAACTACAGTATACCCATCTTTCCCTAATTGTTTCGCCACCGCAAAACCAATACCACCAGTTGCACCGGTTATTAATGCTACTTTTGAACTCATAATCTCTATTTTTTTAATGTTTTTATTTCAAGTTTCATCATTCTTATAATTTGAGGGATGAAACTCATTATATTATTGATTTTTACTTTTCATCTACCGGCTTGATATCTCTGGCAAAGAAATAAATGGCACCTACTCCAAGTGGAACAAATACGGCAATAGCAATAAATACCGGCGTGTAAGATATTTTGGCTACAACAGGAACAACAAAGTTCATTACGATCACTGAGAACACTCCGATCATACCACCTAATCCTGCCAACGATCCAACTGATTTTCCACTGAAAAAGTCGCTTGGCAAAGTTTGTAAATTACCAATTGCAAACTGGAACCCGAATAACACGGTGCAAACAATGAGCACAAATTTTAAAGCTGTATCGCCAAACAATATTGTTGCAATCAATCCTGCCAGCATTATCGCTCCACCTATTACAATGGTTGTTTTACGTCCTTTATTTATCGACCCGGTTTTAGCAATAATTCTACCGGAGACATAACCTCCTGCGATACTTCCAACAGCAGCGCCAACATAAGGCACCCACAGGAACAAGGCGACTTCTTTCACATTAAATCCATAAGTATCAAAAAGATAAATTGGCATCCATGTTACAAATAGCCACCAGATTGGCTCAAGAAAAAAACGTCCCACAACTATTGACCATGATTCGCGATGTGAAAGAATTTGCTTTAGACTCAATCCTTTCGTTGTATCATCTGCTTTTTGATCAGCAATACTCTGTCCTGCAAGAATGTATTGTCTTTCATGTTCAGTTACCCAAGGGTGTTTCTTTAAACTCGTCTTGTTGATTATCAACCATGGAATAATCCAAAGTAATCCGAATGATCCGACTACCATAAATGTGGTTCTCCATCCATAGGCTACAAATAAGAAACCAATAATCAAGGGTGCTATTACAGAACCGATTGATGCTCCGGCATTAAAAAGCCCCTGTGCAATAGCTCTTTCTTTTATTGGAAACCATTCGGCATTACTTTTTACAGCTCCTGGCCAGTTACCGGCTTCGGAAATACCCAATGTTGTTCTAAGAATACTTAAGGATAAAACTCCGCGTGCCATTGAATGCATAAATGAAGAAAGTCCCCAAATACCAATACTTAAGACATATCCGATACGTGTACCCACCTTATCGAATATTTTGCCCGAGAACAATTGTCCCAGTGCGTATGCAACCATAAATACATTAGAAATTAATGCATAATCGTTTTTCGTTAAACCCAACGATTGAGCGATAGATCCGCTGATATCTGCTCCACCCCACATGATACTCAGGGCGCTTCTGTCGATATAATTAATAACGGTGGCTAAAAAGATTAAGCCAATTATCCACCATCTGAATCCTTTTATCTTCATAATTTCTAATTTTTATCTCCGAAATACGAAACACCACTTCCATCAAGGAAATCTTCGCGCACCGGACTAAATACATCGATTAAAATACCGGCTTCTAAACACACTGCACTGTGTAATAAATTTGGAGCAATGTAAACTCCCTCTCCGGCTTCAATAATACTTTTTTCGCCGTCAATAACGAATTCAAATTTACCTGCAGCACAATGGGTTGCCTGTGTATGAAAATGCTGATGCGGAGCACCTTCTGCCCCCTTTTCAAACTTTACTTTCACCATCATAATCTGGTTATCCCAACCTTGAAACTGACGAGATACACCGCCACCAAGATTTTCCCAATTCTCACTGTTCTTAATAAATTTTTCGCTTGCCATAATCGTCTATTTTAATTTGTTATTACTTTATAATTTCCTTCCCAATCTATCGTATGGCCTTCTACCTGAATTGTATTTTTGCTCGTGTTTGCAAAACTTAAATCAAGCAGAAGTTCTATTTTTTTATCATTTTTTAAGCGTAGAATCACGGCCACTTTTTCGCCATCACCTTCTATAAGTTGAAGTTCGCTTACAGATCCTTCAGAATTCAGCACGGCTTCACTGGCCGGGTTATAATTCCCGTGCATTTCGTAAACGGTAAGCAGTTTTTTGTTTTTCGAATTCGGGAACCGAAACAACATTCCCATTTGGTTACGGAGGTTATAATTCGGATCATTTGCACCAAGACGTGTTACAAAAAATTCAGTTTTTAAATCGGTCAAAGTTAAAATGGTATAAAATCCGGTTCCTTTCATCCAGGAAAGACTGGCAGTTTGAGGTAAACTTCCAGCTTCAGCATCAACAATTAAATGCTGATAACCACTTTCTTTTCCCAGAACTTTATATTGATTTAGCCTGGTATATTTGAAGTTGGAATCAATAATTTGTCCGTTGAAATACAGCGGAAGATCGAATTGACTACTTTTTTCGTTTTTAATATTGAATAAGTCGATTAAATAGGTCCGGCCTTCTACTTCCAGCAATGCCAGAACACGGTTTAAAGAAGCGCCTTCATAACAATTTTCGTCGATAGCCGATACAATTTGTACTGTCGGATTATCAAGGTCGGCAAAAACCAATTTCGGACTGCTTTCCTCAGCTTTTCCTAACTTTCCGTTAAAGTTTGATTCCTCATTAACAACCAGTGTATTATGTGCAATTGTTTGATTTGCCCATGTTTTATTTTCTGGAAGATAACGTCCGCCTTCCTTTGCTGCAACATTCAGGAAACGGGCTGCGCCATAATCGGGTATTATTTCCTGTCCTTTGTCGTACAGGTTTATTCCAAGACGATCGAAATGCCCGTGTCCCATTCCCTGCGAAGAGAATTTAAACAACACTGATGTCTGGTTCTCACTTCCGCCTAAACGAAGTAAAGCCAAACCACCTTTATCGCCATTGGCCCCATCACGTATAATCATTGACTTGCGCTCAAATTTTTGCATTTTACCTTCGGCAATCGCTTTTGCTACAGCCAAACCCTGGGCACTTAACATTACTTTACCGTGGTGTTCAGCCACATCGAGCAGTGTTGGGTTTTCTGTGAGCTTATAAACAATATCGGTTCCGAATACCAATTCCGGGGTCAGCCACGATTTTTCCTTAATTGCATCGTTTATAGGGTAAAATCGTCCGTCGGAATTTGTTAATTGTAGAACAGTAGTAACGGCTTTTGGCAGTACACCGTTTTTATATTCAAATATTTTTAATTCAGGAAGATTATTGTCCAACGCCTGCGCAAAAACAATAAATGGCAATAAGGCATAACGCTGGTAATATGGTCCTTCTGCATAGTATCCATCGGGCGAAAACAGCTCATCAATTTGTTTGAAGAAACCACCTGAGCCATCCAGTTTTGTACTGTACAATGCCTTTTGTACCAATACGGAATCTCCCAAAACCATTCCGGTCATACCTACTCCGGCAACTGCCCAGGTTCCGTGGTTGTGCACTCGATCGAATGAATATTTATCTTCTTCAGTAAAAAATTTAACTACGTTTCTAAAAAGATTGTTTTCAATGTTGGCTCTTTCTTCCACCGTTAGAAATTCGTGAATACAATCATAAGCCTGAATAGTATACACCAGCCAAACCGACTCGTTTAATCCCTGCCAAAACAATTTCCCGGGGGACTGGTTCTTCTTCATTGCATGAATACCCAGCGTTGGGTAAAGGGCTGCATATTCATTCAGCATATCGCGGACGAACACCGCATATTTTTCATCGCCACATAGCTGATATACAAGTCCGGAATTATACATTTCTATGTAATTCCGTTTGTGTTTTTCGTGTGAATAACCACCGCCAGGATCTTTTGGAAAAGGGACTACAATGCCGGCCTCTATTGCTTTATCCGCAATTTCTTTTGCATCCTCATATGACGATTGTAGCAAAGGATATTTTTGCAAACCATCAACGATACCCGAAACATCTTCTTTTTGCATAATAAGCCTTGGAAAAACTTCATTTCCGGCTATTACTGCTTCCTTTTTCTGACAAGAAGAAAGAACGATAAAAAGTAAAAGCAATATGTAAATGTGAATGTTTTTCATCGCTTTTTATTGAATTAGTTTTACTGCGTATTTACTACCAGCTTCACGAATCTCTACAATCAGAAAATGAGGAAACTGACTTACCATTTGATTGAATGTTTGAGCATAAACCTGAGAAGTAGAAAGCAACTTTCCGGATACCGAATAAAGCGATATGATACGCTTACCCTCGTTTTCAAAGTTTACGTTTAATGCACCTTGTGTTACTGATATCTTATAATTTGGTTTTTCTATTATTGACAAATAGGTGGGTAAATCGTAGTTAGCACCAACATCAGATTTTGTAACCGGAAAAATCATTATTTCCTCATTCGAAAGTTGGTCACAACCTACGTCTTTTGCTGTTTCTGGCCGGGTTTGCCCGTCAATGTCAACCGATATTGTATCAAATACACCAGTAACCGCCGCTCCAATTACAGGATTCTCAGAGCTTGGTCTATTCATTTTTCCATCCAAAACAATCGGAAGTTCTGTTCGTACAAAACCTTCAGCAGAAATTCCAATAGCTTCAGCATCGGTATAATTCCCCTTCCAATCAACTCCATCTGCGGTACTATAAACTTTTACCAGATCACGTCCGGTTTTTGAAACAATCAGGTTGTTTTCGATAAATGAATTTATGGGTGCCAGTGACTTTTCTTCATCTGCACCAGCGCCAATTGCAAATGGTTCTTTACAATTTACAATGGTATTAAATCCCACCCGTGCATCCTCAACCTGTCGGTAGCGGTTTGCCGGCGAATTTGGAACACCATTCGCCAAACAAATGGCTGCACGGTATGATGTTCCTTCCAGCTTTTCGAGGTAATTGTTATACACCCTGTGCCCCGGACCAATAAGGCGAATACCACCACAATTCTTTTCATCATTTCCAAAAAAGAAGTTGCCATACACCCAGCAATCCGAACCGTGACGGAGCGTTAGTGTTCCTTCACAGTTATCGAACGTATTATACCGGTAGTGATTTCCAACTGATTTGTTCGATATGATTTCAATTTCACCATCACATTCTTCAAAGAGATTGTATTCAACCACACAATCCGAGTTGTATCTTTCCCAATCACTGGTTCCAATTCTAATGGTTTCTCCACCGTTTTCACCCAGATCCTGGCGTGGACCAAAATAGTTATGATCGATTAAATGGTAATCTGGCGTTTCGTCGAGCCAAACAACAAAAGTTGCTCCTGAGTTTGTTTTTCCGGAGAAGCTGCAATGGTCAACACGGTTATAGGTTCCGTAAAGCGAAACATATTTTGTATCGATACTTCCGTTAGCTGGATTATAATTCTCGATGGTAACATTAGTAAGTCGACAATTATGAGCCAATATTGATGAGCTTGTACGAAATGCGATAATGGAACCGCTTTCGGTAATATCACCATCACGGAAAATGAAGTCGCGAACTTCCAACCAATTTCCACTAATCTCAATACGGCTATTTCCGGTAAAGATGGTTTGACCGAGCGTTTCGGCACCGAATACAATCGGAGCATTTTCGCTTCCTTCGCCTTTAAACTCCAACTCTACATCATCCCATTGCTGCGCAGCCAATAATACGGTATCGCCGGGCAAAACAGAAGCTACTGCATCATCAAACTGATTTTTGGTGCTTACCCTATAAACTTCGGCATTTGCAGGTATTGCCACCCGAAGCATTATTAATATTATAAGTATGTATCTTACTAGTTTCATTTCTTAGAAATAATTTAAAACGGCGGCAGCGCCATTGTACGATATGATTAATGAAAAGACCAGTGCCAATACAAGGCCGGCATTAACAAAAGCACCTATTTTGTGCGTACCCATTCGTTTTTTATTGTTAGCCAGAATAATTATTCCGACAATTACCAATGGCAATACAAATACGTTAAAAACCTGTGTTAGAATTTGAGCTTGTATAGGATTTTCTCCGACAATTGGGACCCACAAAGCAACCAACGCTGCAATGGCGGTAACGATTCTGAACTGTTTTGAATTGGTGTCTAATTTACCTTCCTGATAATCGGCCAATAATAATGGAGCAATCATCAGACACGGGAAAATTGATGAAAGTCCTGCACTAAGTGTCCCGAAAACAAAAATGGTAAGTGCGAAACGCCCTGCAATAGGTTCAAGCGTATTTACCATATCGAGTACCTTGGTTACTACTTTCCCTTCGTGGTAAAGTGCACCACTGGCCACTGCCATAATAGATCCGCTGATAATAAAAACCAAAATAGCTGCGGTTATCGAATCGTTCTTCTGTTTTGTTAAATCTTTAATTGTCCAGCCTTTTCCCAGCACAAAAAGCGGACGTGAAAGAAAAGTGGCTGCTGCCATGGTTGTCCCCACAAAAGCAGCTGTTAACATCTGGCCTCCTTCCACATCGGGAATTGACGGGATAAGTCCCCCGATAATTTCTGTTGGCTGCGGAAACACAAAAAGTAACGAGGCAATAAACGACACTCCCATGATAGTTACAAAAATCACTAAAACTTTCTCGAAGAAGGTGTATTTTCCAACCATCAGTAAACCATAGAAGGTTATCATTATAACAATAGCAATTCCTAAAACTACCTGGTATTCTGAACTGCTAATTGACGGATAATACAAAGCAACAATTTCATAAATCATGTTAGCGGAGATCCCAAGAATTCCAGTTAGCGAATTCCACTGCCCAAATGTGATTCCAATAATTATAAGAATGGCGATAAGTTTTCCTACTTTGAAATGATTTTTAAAACCAAACAATGCGGTTTCGCCGGTTACCAGGGTATATTTTCCGTAAGTATAAATTAATACCCCAGAGAAAATACAACTAAACAACAACACCCAAAGCAATTGCATACCAAAGCTGCTACCGGCAACAATCATCGATGTTACGCTACCAGTACCGATGGTATACCCAATGGCAAAAATGCCCGGTCCAAAAGACAGTATTAGCGCGGCTATCTTTTGTAATATGGTTTTATTTACCCTTGTTTCGCTCATTATAATGATACTGTTTCTCCTGGTTTTACCGGCGTATTATTAACCTCCACCTCTATTATTCCACAATTAGTGATTTCCAATTTATCTTCTCCAAGCTTCACCCATAAATCGATTCTTGAGCTTACAGAAACTGTTTTGTCGCCAACAGTCAATTCTGTTGCTTCCAGAAGTATAAAGTCTTCTTTTTTATAGATCACCTGTTTTGCGTTGGTTTTAACCGGGCTGTTTATCCCTGAGACAATGTTCCATTCATTTGCTTTGAATTCGTTGTAATCATCGATCATCAAACGCTCTTCAAAATTCTCGAATGGAAATAAAAGTGTAGTCCACGAAGTTTGGTTTTGAAAGCTTTTTTGGAAAACGCTTCTCCCTTTTCCGCGAGCCGATGCTTTAGAAATTTTGTCGGCAGTTCCGCCCATCTGAATGATTTCCAGTCCTGCTCCGTTTGCAAATACAGAACGAATATGCGTGCCTTCCTTTTCCACATCGTAATGTCCCTGCCAAACCTGTTGTGATTTATGTTCTCCACCGTTTGCGATAAACCGATCGCGAACAATCCAGAAACCATCCTTTACAAAAATTACCGTTCGGTAAGTTTTAACACCTTCTTTGTCGTATCCATTATGGCTTCCCACAAAAAGATCGAATTCCTTATTTTTTTGCCACGCCAACACTTTTGGCTCGGGCAGATTTAGAAACTTCCCAAAACCGCTTCCGCCCTGGTTTCCTTTCCATTCCCGCCCCTGAGGGATTGAATCGAGCAAGGCAACGCTTTTTACCCATGAATTTTTAAATTCCGGGAAATCGGGTAAATAGTACCTTACCTGATAGTTCGGCAACAAAACATTTCCAAAGGCATAAAGCTGCAATCCAAGCATATCGGCATGCTGATGATCGGGCTTTTCTGGTGTTAAGCCCGCCGATACAATGGCATAAACATCATTATCACTCCACCCATTTCGCATCATGTAATAGCCAGTTTCCGGAAGTTCGCATGATCCCAGTTGTGGCTCTTTCTTTCGAACTGATTTTAACCGGACCTGCTGCTCCGGTTTTAAAAACCAATAATATTCCGATGATACTTTTGACGAGGCGAAATAAACGTAATCAGGTTCACCAAATAAAACAGCTCCCAAAGCCATGGTATTATCAATCTCATTGTATTCTGCCCAGGGCGAACCGGTATCGTCTTGTAAAACGGGGGCTTTTTTGTTGGGCATGGCAATTTTAAGCAATACATCAAAAAGCCCTTTTATTCTTGTTTCCCAAATGGGTTTTAATTCAATATTATTTAATTTGGCTAACTGGTAAGGATAAAAATAGTTTTCAATATCGTCGATATGGTAATGTACTGTACGTTCAAATTGAAAACCATCAGCATAAATTTCTTTCTCCAAATGTTCTTCCAATCGTTTCAATGATCTTTCTTTCCATAACTCAGAACCTTCAATCTCGGGAAAAAGAAATGCCAACATAGCAAGTGCACTCATGCCGCGGGTTTGATGGTTCCCTTCAGTATATACAGGATTATGATGATGCAATTTTGCAGCCGTGTGTAAAAAAGTACGAATCATCTCCATTTGCTGACTGGTTGAATAATCATCAGACGCAAGAAGAATTTGGTGAACCAATAGCCAGTTCCATACACGATTCCCGGCTCGATACGCTTCATATGCACCATTCCCGTCTTCAATAATTTCGAATTGATTGTTGTTGAAAGCTGCGTTTAATGAAGCAGCCTGATCCGGAATATAATCCAGGTATTTTTTATCGCCGGTGTAGTGGTACAAAAATGCTATACTGCCCGCTTTGTGTTGACGTGTTAAGTGGCGATACGGGTAAGATGTAACCGTTTCACCTTTTAGGTTTTCGAAACCTATTTTCCATTGTGTTTTGGCAGGGTATAACTCCAAATGTTTCTCCGCATCTTTTGTATGAAAATCTTCGCGGTTTGAATACATTTGGTTGTATTCTGAGAAACGATTTTCATAGTTTTTCCAATCGAAAAAATAGCGTACTGAGAATCTTTCCTTAAAATATCTTGTAAGCTCTTCAATGGCTTGTTCTGTATTTCCTTGCTTGTAATTGTTTTGTATAGCTTCTAATTCGGGGTAGTTATCAACATCCAGCAATTCGATAATTTCTGCATTTGTTGGCACATGATTGTAGGCAACCCCATTATTTTGTGCAAACACAGTAATAGGCAAAAGCAACAAACAACTATATATAAATCTCTGAATCATTTTGATTAGTCTTTTATAAGAAACTCCGCAAGGTTTTCAGGTCCTTTTTCATCGCTGTTATTACCTCTTCCGGTGAACAGGAAAGTGTTGTAGCACCATGTTCGGCACCACCAATTGGATATTCCAGATGAAGTGTAAAATCACCATTAATGGTGAATTCATCGATGATTTGGAAATAGCGTTCGAAATTGACCATTCCTTCACCAACCGGCACATTAAAAGGTCGCCAGGTTCCTTCAGTTTTCTTCCAGATAAAATCTTTTACATCGAAACTATTGATTTTGTCTGCAAGAAATTTCATTCCCAGTGGCCATGCTGTACCTCCTTCAACCGTTGCATGCCTGATATCATATCTTACTCCAACCAAATTCGGATCAATCCCATCCAACATAAAGCCCATATCCCAAACAGGGCCTCCAGCCATTTCACCGGCATGGTTCTGATAAGCTGCGGTCAAACCCAGTTTTTTATTAAGCTTTGCTAATCCTTTTAATTTCAGATTGAAACCTACGATATTCTCCTCAATAGAAAGAGTCGGATCATAATCGAACCATCCGAGTCTATAGTTTTTAATTCCTTCCCTCGCTGCTGTTTCCAGAATATCGATGGTTAAATCATCATCCGGATCAGTTATGGCGGTAGTCATTCGGTCAGCATTCAAACCAGCCCTTTTTATTGCATTGATTGCTTTTGGCAGATCTTCTTTTACACGTTCCGGTAAAACATGCCCTTTAGGTCGAACAGTTAAGTCTATTCCATCAAATCCAACTTTTTGGGCTGTTAATGCCATTTCCTCAAAGCTCAACCATTGTAAGTGTTTCGAAAAGATGTAAACCTTTCTTTTACTATTGTATTCCAAACTACTTATCCCGAGTACAGGTGTAAGACCAGCTAGGGTCAGCACAGAAGAAAGTGATGCTATTTTAATAAATGACCTTCTTGAGTTCATATGCAAAATTTTATTACCATGAGAGAGATAAAGGGGATGGGAAATACCATCCCCTTAAAGATTCTAACTAAACTAAAACTCAACTAATAACCAGGATTATGATCTAATCCATCATATACATTCAACCTAAGAACGGTATCTGAATTATTTATGATTCACTTCCAAATCAAAGTATTTAACTTTCGAAAAAGCATTTTCATCATGTGTCACCAGATAGTTCCCTGCCTTAAAATAATTTTCGAAAACGCCCCACTTTTCAATATGGATGTCATCATAAACTATTGATTCTTTACCATTTAAAATGACCTCCATTCTTCCATCCGAGACTTTTACTTCTAATGTGAATTTTTCAAAACCAACAGGTTCTGAGAACGTATACCCATCATCATCTCCCCAGGTATCAGTTTCAAGCATCTCTTCATAAGAAGCATTTAAATTTTTAAGTACTTTTGTTTTTACTCTGACAGTTCCGTTAGTCCAATATATCTTTAATATGGGAGGGGCGTTGTTATCTTTTGCTCCAATCAAATCTCTTTGCTCATCGGTTAACCTGCCATGAATCTGCATGATGATAGCCCGATGATAATCCCCCTCACCATCTTTAGAAATATCAGACATAGCCAAAGTTCCTTTCATATATCCACCTTGCGCAAATGTCCAATTCATTTTCCCATAATCCTGAGGATTCATTAACTCCCTCAGTTCAGTTCTTGAGTAAGAAGAATTTGCAGTAGAAGCTCCGGGATAAGTATAAAACACCAGTGCTCCTTCGATGGAATCGTTGTACATAAAAGGCTTTAGCGTTTCATTTGTCGCATAATCCAATATTTCAGGAGGTAACACTTCCGTTGGATTTCCAACCGGAAGTGTTACTTTCCAATTGCTTAAATCAATATCAGGTAATTTATAATCTATCTCCTCTTCAGGTATTACAATATCAAGAACATCGTTGGATGAGTCCTGACAACTCACACTAATCATTGCTACACAAAAGCTAAGAGTTAGAAAGATTATATTTACGATTGACTTAAGCATTTCCTATTAGTTTTGCTCAGCTACCACAATTTCAAACATATCGGCACGACACTCAACACCTTCATTGGTGATAAGTATAGCAATGCTTCCGTTTGTTCCTGTATTAAATGGAATTGAAACTTGCACATAGGTATCCGGATCAGTTGTATCGGTACCAACGTGTTCACCTAATGTGGCACCGGCAACTTCAGACAAATCAGAGATTGTTCCACCTAAAACCCTAACGGTTAGATTACCAGTACCACTCTTCATGGTATAGTAATAGGTAAGAATATAATCGGTATTTGGCGAAACTTCAATTCCATCCTGATACGCAACTCTATCGCCCGCTGAAGGGAATTTTGCTGCTTGTGAACCATCGTAAACAGGACTACTGGTAATTTGAATTACGCCACCAAAGTCGTTTCTCCACGAGTCTCTTCCATCTCCTGTGCCATCAGGCAAAGTCAAATCTTCAAAACTAGGCTCCAGAATCACAGGAATAATTGCTTCCGGTTCTTCCGGTTCAACAACTTCAATTGTTTCGGAATAGGTACTGGTTGCTCCCAGTTTATCCGATGCGGTTAAAGTTACCGTATAAGTTCCTTCTCCGGGGAAAGTATTTTTACCATCCTTATCCGTTGAAGTGCTTCCATCTCCAAAATCCCACGAGTAATCGGTGGCACTATTCGATAAATTTGAGAAAGTATAATCTTTCCATTCTTCAGCCGTACCTTGTCCTTGTGCATAGGTAAAATATGCACTTGGCGGTGTTTCATCTGGTTTTGAATTTGCTTCGGGCAAATCATACGCGAAATCACAAGCTGTAAAAGAAATTGCCAATACCAAGACCATCAACTTCCAAACAGAGCTTTGATTTATTTTTGTATTTATAATGTTATTCTTCATTTTAAATCAAGTTAATTGTTAAACAAATCTTAGTAACCAGGATTTTGCGTAAGCAATCCTTTACTTAAGTTAATCTCTCGCTGAGGTATTGGTAGCAATAAATCAGTTGCCGAGAAACTTCCACCTGTTTCATTCGAGAAAGCCGATAACACTTCTTCTGCCATTCCGAAGCGCACTAAATCAAAGAATCTGTGATTTTCAAAAGCCAACTCTACCCTACGTTCATTTAATAAATCTTCCTTGGTAATTTTGGATACTGGATCAGTAATTCCAGCTCGGTTACGAACCTTCATAAAAGAATTGATAGCCGTGGAACTTGAAGTTTCTGAGCTTCCAGCCATTATCGCTTCAACATGCATTAACAACACATCGGCATAACGTAAAATTATCCAATCGTTTCCTGCTTTTTGAGGATCGCTTGAGGTCGGATCAATTCCTAAATTGCTATCTCCATTCGGAAGATACTTAACAACCTGGTATTTTTCATATTGCTTAGCATCCTGACGATAGGAATACATTGTTCTATCACCACCCATTGCGTCTAAAGCCTGACGTGCATTGGCAGTAACATAGTTAACACCACTGGTTCTACCAACCGCATTTAACCATTCAGCCGAGAAGTTTTGGCTGTCATCAGTAAGGTCTCCAAGGTACTCAACCGCAAAAATGATTTCGTCATTTAACTCGTTATAAAATACATCTTTAAAATTAGGCTGCAACGAAAAACCGCTAGCTATTACGTCCTCACACAAGCTTTGCGCTAAATCGTAATTTTCACCTTGTGTTAAATACACTTTAGCCAGCAATGCCTGAGCTGCAGCTTTCGAAGCTCTACCCTTATAAGTATTGTCAAGATTAGCAACTGCAGTTTGTAAATCAGATTCAATTAAATCGTAAATAGTGGAAGCAGATACTCTTGTATAGGCTGTTTCTGCATCAGATGGACTAATTACTTTGTCGACTAAAGGAACGTCACCAAATAAGCGTACTAAATTAAAGTAAGCATAGGCCCTTACAAACTTCGCTTCGCCTTCAAAAGCACCAACAGCATCTTCTGATGCTACACCTAAGTTTTCTAAAACCAAATTTGCTCTGTAAATGATGTTGTAATAACTATCATAATAGTTCGAAACCCGACCATTTGTTGCTTGTACAGTAAAACTTTCAAACTGAGCATCTTCTCCTTCGCTACTCTTCGTCTCCGTATTGTCAGTTCTCATTTCAGTAATATAGAACTCGTACATGATACCGTGATTATCGGATGTACTTGTAGAATTAACTCCCTGAATTCCATCATACATATTTAGAATGGCTGCTTCTAATTCCGTGTCATTTGAAAAGAAATTAGAAGAAGTTATAACACCCGAAGGATCTGGACTCAAAAATGTGTCCTCACACGCAGTGAATACTATTATAATTAGAAGCACCGCTATTTTGCTTATATATTTAATCATGTTTCTCATAATTTATCAGATTAAAAATCAATGTTTACACCAAAACTTATTGTTTTAGCAATCGGAGAACCTGCTCTCTGGTAACCATAGGTTGTTGGAGAGGTATCATCTATAGACTCAGGGTTGAAACCTGTGTAATCATCGGCTGTAAAATAGAGTAAATTTTGTGCTGACACATATATTCGTGCTTTTTCAATGAAAGTTCTTTCTAACAAGTTTTTCCCAAAAGTGTAGCCAAAATTTACATTTCGTAATGAAATGTAAGAAGCATCCTGAACTATATCGTCTGTAAATATCTTCTCCTTAATAAACTCCTGGTCTGGAGTTATTGCCGGATTAAAATCCTGACTACTATTAAAATGGTTGAAGATATACTGGTCTCCCATGTTTCTCACCTCGGCTCCATGCGAGCCCTGAAACATAAAACTAAAATCGAAGTTTTTAAATTTGAAATCATTCGAGAAACTCCAAATCAATTCCGGATATGGATTACCCAGAACCGCTTTATCTTCATCATCAATAATTCCATCGCCATTTAAATCTTTTACATAAACGTCCTGAGCTTCTCCACCTATAGGATGGTATGGATTATTTAAATATTCTAAAGGAATATCTCTATCAACTACCCAACCATAGAAAGATGAAATTGGCAGGCCTTCCAGGTTAATCCATTCCGCTGCCCTTTTCGAGTCAACACTTTGAATTTGACCGTTAGACTCAGCAAAATCGTTTAACTTGTTTTCGTTTTTAGAAGCCATTATTGCACCACTCCAGCTAAAGTCTTTTGTAATGTTTACGGTAGATCTTAATTCAAGTTCAATACCGCTGTTCTCTACCTCACCTCTATTAATTAATGCTGCATCGAAACCGGTAGTTGTTGAAACAGGGTTTTCCAGAATTAAGTTATCACTGGTTCTATTGTAATATTCAACCGAACCTGAAAGCAAACCATCCCACAACATAAAATCAAGACCCGGGTTAAATTCTACTGATTTTTCCCATCCTAAATCAGGATTTGCAATGTTTAAAGCGTTAAAACCTGTTACCAGCGAACCGTTTACAACTGCCGTTGAGGTTTCCAATAGTGCTAAATAAGGATAATGTTCTTCGTAAACCGTTCCGGCATCAATTGCATTATTACCAGTTACACCATAACTAAATCGAAGCTTTAAGCTATTTATAGCTTCACTATCTTTTAAGAAATCTTCTTCTGAAAGCCTCCAACCTACTGAAAAAGCGGTGAAGTTACCGTATTTAGTATCTGCTCCGAAACGCGAACTACCGTCGCGACGGAAACTTGCTGAAGCCAAATATTTGTCTTTATAAGCATAGTTTACCCTACTTGTAAACGATAATAAACGTTCCTGGTACTTACCCGATTCAGCTGCACTAATTGTACCTGCTGCACTAATATTCTGGATGTAATCGAATGTATAACCGGTTGCATTAATGCTCGCGAATTCAGTATCCCATGATTCAACCGACATACCCAAAATAGCGCTAATATCGTGGTCGCCCATTCTTTTATCGTAACTAAAGAAATTGTCGTTTACAAGGTGAATCCGGTTCTGGGTTGATTCGTATAGCTGTGTATTATCTGCACCATTTCTATGGCCCAAAGGTCCCTGCCATCTTCTAACATCTGTATTTTGGAAATCACCACCAAAAGAAGACTTAAAGTTTAAGTCCTTTGTAATATCATACTGCACATAAGCAACACCGTACATTTTAAATTTTTTGTAGGTATAGTCCCTCTCCAAAACCTTAGCAGCAGGGTTTACATTCGAAGTATTGCTAATATCTACTTCCGAACCATTCAACATATAATTGTCGAAATGACGCTGATTTGCGTAATCGCCTACCTGTACGTCAGGATATGTGTTTCTATCCACAAATTGAATAGTATTTTCGTCGTGATATACAGGTAACCATGGTGGTTGACGTAAGATATCATGTGTTGAACCATCAAACCTTCTTCGGTTTGAATAAGAAGGTGATAAGTTTACGCCCATCTTAAATTTATTAACCTTAGTATCCAGTTTTAGCTTTAAACCAAACTTTTCATAACCATCTGTTAAAAGAACACCTTCATCATTTAAATAATTTATCGAGGTACTAAATTTTGTATTCTCACTTCCACCTCTTGCACTAAACGAGTAGTTTTGAATGGTACCACCATCAAAAATAACATCTTGCCAGTCTCTGTCAACACCAATCATTTGCTTGTATTGAGTTCTTGGTGAAAGTTCACCTGTAGCAGCTAATTCAGCAGCAGCAGTTTCGGCAACAGAAAAGTAATAAGCATCACTTTGGTGCGCTTCTTTAAAGCCGTAATAAGAATTGAAGTTAAATTTTGTTTTTCCTTCTTTACCTTGTTTCGATGTAATCATAATTACACCATTTGCACCCCTAGAACCGTAAATTGCAGCCGAAGCAGCATCTTTCAACACTTCAAACGAAGCCACATCGTTCATATCTAAATTACCCAGGTAATCCGAATCAACAACGATACCATCAACCACAATTAATGGATCGGAACTACCACTAATTGAGCCTGTTCCCCTAATTCGGATCGTTGGTGCTGTACCTGCACCACCATCGGTAGCCTGAATATTAACACCCGATATTTTACCAATCAGTGCATCATCAACACGTGCTACCGCTACTTGTTCCATATTTTCATTTTCCAGTTTCGATATAGCACCCGTAAGGTGCGATTTCTTTTGAACTCCATATCCAACCACCACGACCTCATCAAGGCCGGTAACGTCGGCTTTCAAACTTACGTCTAAGGTAGCAGCACCCGAGAATTCAATTTCCTGACTTACATAACCGACAAAAGAAACAACAATTATTCCCGATTCGTTTTGTGTGGTAAAAGTGAAATTTCCGTCTATATCAGTAATAGTTCCGTTCGAGGTCCCTTTTTCTATAGCAGTTGCCCCAATTAAGGCTTCATTATTTTCAGCATCGATAACATTCCCAGATAGCTGAACCTGCGCAGAAACTGTAATCGCAAAAGCCAGTAAAATAATTGTAAGGCTTAAGATTTTTTTCATCTAATTTAATTTTTAAAAATTTTAAGATTTTGTTTTATTCAATAAATATATCTTTGCAGAGCGCGGTTTAATCTTATATTGTGATATCTGTTACCTGTAAGTTCATATATCGCTTTTTAAGATTTTTACCGTGGATCTTAAAAGGATTGACTTCTTAGTCAGTCCTTTTTTAACTACTATTTTTCCAAATTCTAAACATAGAGCTTTTAAGTTTTTGTTTTTATTAATTTTTGTTTTACAGATTAATTTGAGATATTAATTTTCTATTCATTACCTTTATAAGACAAGCTGAAGTTTACAACATCTTTTAAGTGTACTCGCATTGCCTCTTCAGCGCCTTTTGAATCTTGCTTAATGATGCAATCAAGAATTACTTTATGTTCATCGAAGGACTTATAAAAACGTCCCTCTCCACACACGTTTAGCTTTCGGTAAATTTCAAGGATGTCGGGTATCAGAATCAACATCAAGGATTTTATCACCATATTCTGGCTGGCCTCTGTAATTTGTATATGAAAATTGAAGTCTTCATTAACTCCCGGCAAGTTAGCATCAACACGTTGTTTGTATTCGTCAAGTTTTTCTTCCAGATCAGCAATGTCGCGGTTTGAACGACGAATAGCAGCCTGGCCACAAGCATATGTTTCCATCACCACGCGGGTTTCAACCAAGTGGAAAAAATCATTCTCATTTAATTTTATAACATTCGATATCAATCCTTCCATCGCTGATATATCAGCACCCGAAACAATAGTTCCACTTTGTGGAAGGGTCTTAAGAATTCCATAAAACTCAAGTTTTTTAATGGCATCACGAACGTAGGTACGGCCAATTCCAAACGACTCCGACAACTTTCTTTCAGAGGGTAACTTATCCCCCGGTTTCATTTGACCCGATACGATTGAGTTACGTATCTGTTTAATAATTTTATCTACCGGGCTTTCTACTTCTATCGTTTTAAAGTTTTCTAAAACATCCATGATATGCTGATTTAAATAGTGTTAAAAGAATTAGTAAAGGAAACTTGGGTCAAATAGAACTCCGATAGAGAAATATTTGAATAATCTTGAATCGTAGAATTACAAGAAACTTTAAAAGCTGCTTTAAACTTTAGTAGTAAAAAGTTCTTGTAGTTGTTACCTATCATAGTTCTTTAATTAGATTTGACATCGTCTCTGATTGGTTGACCAATCACCAAAAATTGGTTGACCAATTATAAAGACAATCCAAAATATTTTCATCATAAAAATTGGTTTTGTCAAAACCAGCTCCTAAGTATTTGTATTGCAGATATTTACAAAACATGTTGTACAGCATGCGTGAAGATATGATAAGTAGAATTATGATTTAAGTGCGACACAAGGATGCATTATACTATTGTTTTCGCCTGATCTATATCAATTTGTTTGTAATCGTCTGCGAGCACGACAAACAACCCCTCTCACAAAATACCACCATTTTCGAAAAACAAGCCCTCCGGGTTTTCAAAAGCTTTCGACATAAAGCATTCATTCCGAAATCGGAAGAATTAATTGCTGCCATCATATAAGGTCAATTTCAAAAAGACTTAACCTCTTAAACTACGGTTAAAACATTTTGAAATTCCACATCAACCCTTCCGGTTTTTACATTCATTATTTATTTCTTTTCCTTTTAAAAATTTTCCGAAAATGTTGTTGGAAATGTTTACGGGGTCGAATAAGAGCAGTCTCCCAAAAACTGTCTGAATATTTTATATTTTTCTATTGTTATCATAATTGGCAGGGATTTTTTTAAATTCTGACTAACGTCAAATTTTGTTGTTTTTATTCAGTATCCCTTTATTCATAGTCAATTCCTTCATTTTCCCTTGTGATTTTCTTTGAAAAAACCTAAATATTTTATCGTTAGCATCAGAAATTAATCAGTTATTCTAATGTGGGGAATGCGCTACAACGTATCTCTATATATCCTAGAATTCCCTGTCCTTCCTGCTTTTTCCATTTCGGCAATGAGCTCTTCCCAGAACTTAAATATGTTTTGATGAACAGGATTAGCACTAATGCAAAATTCTCGTTCAACTTCCGCAAAGTATAACTTCCTTTACGTTGATGCAATTCTGTCACTATGCCAGTTGCCTGATCGATAAGCTTAAGTAGTAAGCGATTTTTATTCAAATAATTTGTTGAGTTTTGATTGAATTGTCCTTTTTAGCGTTCCATTCTCTTGTCTCTGCAGTGTAAGGGGTACGAAAGAAAATAGAATTTCTATCTTTAGATATTCGTAAATAAATAGGATATTTACCTGCTGACAACTTCTTTTTTCTTAAAACAGCCTTAAAACTAATCATTTACGCATAATTATGGGTACAACATAGGTACAACAAATAGGTATTTAAAGGTAAACAAATAAGATTTCATGGCAAAACAAAAACTCTCAAATACTTGACTTACTGACATATACAAGCAAATGACTATTCATAAAATTGAATATTTCTGTCTGGGGGGCGAGGGGTCGCAAGTTCAAATCTGGTCATCCCGACAAAGACAAGAGCCTTTTGCTATTGCAGAAGGCTTTTCTGTTTTGGATGGAAACGAATAGTTATTTTTTAATGAAATCCGAAACAGAAAAAACTGGTGAACGAAGTGAACTAAGCTTTTGGCCTTGAGCATCCCTCCCTCTTAAGATTCTATGAAATTAAATCTTGCCATCCCGACATTTTAAGACGATTTGCATTTTCCAATCCGTCTTTTTTTTGCGATCATGCGTGTCATTTCACAAAAACTATATTAACTATGCTTTTTTCAATTCAAACCATAATGTTTTACAACCAATCATTTATATTTGGTATGTGTAAGCAATAGCCGGCCAATAAATTAATTGCACAACGGAACTTTTAAAATCAAAAATGGTTTTAAATTACATTGGTTGTTTTTTACTATATTTTAACTTGCTATTAATAAGAAAATATTAAAGCCGCCCATCTTTCATGTTCGAGTATTTTTGTACCATTTCAATAATACATAAATTTGTATCTTAACCGAATTAATTAAACAATAAGGCTAAACTTGAGAAAAACTATTCCCACATATTATATATTTTTTACTGGATTACTGTTTCTTTTATTCAATAGCACCTGGCAAAGCAAAGCAGTTAATTCGGACCTGAATTTTGAAGTATTTCTCCAGGAGGATGGATTGCCAAATAACCAGATTCAAAGTATTTACCAGGATTCGAAAGGATGGATGTGGATTGGCACCAGCCACGGATTAAGCCGTTTTGATGGATACTCGTTCCGAAACTTTTTTTCAAGTCCGGAGGACACACTTAGTATTGCCGGGAATTTAATCCGGGTGATTAAAGAAGATAGCAAAGGGAATTTATATATCGGTACCGAAAGCGGTGGGTTAAACTTTTATGACCGCAACAAAGAACGATTTACCCAACCCTATAAAAACCATCCTGAATTTAAATACAGGGATGTTTCGGTGAATGCAATTGAAGAAGATGCCAATGGTAACGTATGGATTGGTACCGATTTTAATCTTATGCGAATAGATTCATCTATGGAACTTGTATCCATATCGCCCTACATGATGGATTCCGAGCAACCATTCATCGGTAATTTTGTTCGCAAATTAAAATTTGACAAAAAGGGCATATTATGGATTGGAACAAACAATGGCCTTTTTAAATACAATCCGAAAACCAACGAGATTCGCCCCTTTAATCTCCCTCTTGGAAAAGATTATAACAAAGAAATCTGGGAGATATTCATCGATGATGATGGTTCAATCTGGATTGGCACCTATTCGTCTGGTGCATTTATAATCGATCCGGCAACAAATAAAGTTGAGGCAATTCAACTAACTCCCGATATGTCACGGTCTGAAACGGTCCGAACAATTTCGAAAGGTTGCATGGACGATTATTGGATTGGAACCCGCGGAGGTTTGTTTGTCTATTCGAAAACGGAGGGAATTATTGCTTATTATATTAACAAAACACGCGAACCAAACAGTTTGTCTAATAATTCCATCCTTTCCTTGCATCACGATTCCTACGGAGAAATATGGATTGGAACACGCGGAGGGCTAAACCTTTTGGCAAAGAGCAAACAGGCTTTCCGAAATTTTAACGCCATGCCGGGCGATAATTCTTACCTGAACAGTAGCATGGTTTATTGCTTTTGGATAGATGAAAGTGAGAAGATTTGGATTGGTACCGAAGACGGTGGAATTAATATATACGATCCTGCTACCAAAAAATATGACTATTTAATGGTAGATGAAAATCGTCGCAATTCAATCTCCAGGAATTGTATTAAAACCTTTTTAAAAGACAACCAGAACCAATTATGGGTAGGCACCTATCTTGGTGGCATCGACGTAATCGACCTGCAAACAAAAAATATTAAGCATTTTAAGCATGACCCGGAACAACCGGGAAGTCTTGCAAACAATATTGTTTGGGACATTTGTATGGATAAGGATGGTGAGATTTGGATAGGAACTTCACTTGGGGTGAACAAATACATCCCGAAGACCAACAAATTTGAACATTATATACAGCTTCTTGGGAGTGAAGATGCATATTGGATTGAACCGGATTCGAATGGTAATATATGGATTGGGGGCAGCGATGAAATTGTTGTTTTTAACAAGAACAGGAATACAATAAACCGTTTCTATGAACACTCGCGCGGAATGTTCGAAACCTCAAAAAACGAAATATGGATAACAACGTCCGATAAAGGAATTGCAAATTATTCTGCCAGCAAAGGGCCATTAAAATACTATACCGAAAGCGATGGTTTGTCGAACAACCGGGCTATGTGTATTCTTGAAGACGATGATGCAAACTTATGGATTAGCACTTCGAACGGCCTTTCAAAATTTAATCCCAAAAATGAATCCTTTCAAAACTTTACGAGCAAAAACGGATTAAACAACAATCAGTTTTGCTATGGTGCGGCATATAAAAATAAAAATGGCGAATTGTTGTTTGGGACAATTTCAGGATTTAACATGTTTGACCCCAAAGAAGTTATTCCTGTAAATAACCAGGTGCCGATAGTTTTGACCGGACTGAAAGTGTTTAACAAAACTGTTTCTATTTCTGATGATCCAAAGTCAATACTTACAAAAAGCATCTCTGAAACCAACCATTTAATCCTTGATTATGACCAGGACCTTTTTACCGTTGAATTTGCAGCCCTAAATTTTGTAAATAGCGAAAGTAACCTATACTCCTATTTGTTGGAAGGATTCACTGATGAATGGACCGAGCCCAGCAAAGCAAGAAGCGCAACTTACACAAACTTAAACCCGGGTGAATACACGCTTCGGATCAAAAAAGTTACTCCAGGCAACAAAATTATCGGTAACGAATGCAAGCTAAGAATCACCATCCGTCCTCCGTTTTGGAAAACAAACTGGTTTTTATTGATCATCTACTTGTTTATCCTTTTCTTGATTTTTATTCTTGTCCGCTTTTTTATTAATCGTGAAAAAATTAAAAGCCAGTTGGTTCTGGAAAGGGTAAATGCCCGAAAATTGCATGAAGTTGATATGATGAAATTAAGGTTCTTTACGAACATTTCACATGAAATAAGAACTCCGCTAACGCTCATTATTGCACCGCTCGAAAAAATGCTTGGGAAAAAACTTAGCGATGAAGAATTGCAGGGCAACCTTCAAATCATGCACCGAAATGCAAAAAACCTCGACAGACTTATCAACCAATTGCTCGATTTTAGAAAGCTCCAATCCGGGAACCTAAAACTTAACCTCACAGATGCTGACATTGTTTCTTTTGTTCGGAATATTGTGGTTTCTTTTAACGATTATGCGCAAGAGAAAAATATTAACCTCACTTTCAATACCCTGAAAAAAAGGCTGTTTATTTCGTTCGATCCGGATAAAATCGAAAAAATCCTGAATAATCTGTTATCAAATGCATTTAAATATACCGATCCTGGGGGCGAGATCAAAGTTAACCTATCCGTTATTTTTGCATCCGACACAAATGATTTTTCAAATCAGGATACTGAAAAACAATATGTTGAATTAATAATAAAAGATACTGGTGAAGGAATTGCCACAAAGCATTTAAGCAAGATTTTCATGCGCTTTTTCCAAACCGATGAAGGAAACAGAAACCCTGGTGCAGGCATTGGACTTTCATTGGTAAAAGAGTTGGTTGACCTACATAGAGGCACAATTGACGTAGCAAGCAAACCAGGTAAAGGTTCCAAGTTTACCATACGGATTCCATTAGAAACTTTCCAGAAAGCGGAAACAATTAACCTGGCCAACAAAAAAGAAGAAGTAAAAGCAGAACCCGAAGCAAGCGAATTGATAGATTCCAGTGAAATGCTTTCAAAAATCATGTTGATAATTGAAGATAATACCGACGTGCGTCAATTCATTGCGAGCCATTTTAACTCTACGTATAAAATCTATCAGGCTCCAAACGGCAAAGAAGGCTGGGAATTTGCATTAAAAGTAGTGCCAGATATCATCATTAGTGACATTATTATGCCTAAAATGGATGGTTATGAATTGTGCAAAAAGCTTAAAAACGATGTGAGGACTTCGCATATTCCGGTATTGCTTCTCACTGCAATGCACTCAAAAGAACATGAATTGAAGGGGCTCAATATTGGTGCCGATGATTATATTACAAAACCATTTGACCTTTCCGTCATTCAGGCAAAAGTAGAAAACCTGCTTTCGATCCGGGAATCGTTAAGGAACAAATATTCATCAACAGTAGTACTGGAACCAACAAACGTAGTTCTTGCATCGCCCGATGAACGTTTCCTACGAAATGCAATTGAAGTTATTGAATCCAACATATCCGACAGCGATTTAGATATTGAGTCCTTTGCTACACTGGTTGGTGTTAGCCGGATGCAATTATATCGGAAATTACATGCCCTAACCGACATGACCGTGAAAGAATTTATACGCCACATCCGTTTAAAAAGGGCTACCCAACTTCTTGTTCAAAAGAAACTCAACATTTCTGAAATTGCTTACGAGGTTGGATTTAAAGATCTGTCACATTTCAGGAAATGTTTCAAGCAGGAATATGGCATGAGTGCTTCGGAATATGTGGCAAAATCTGAAAAAACATGACTGCAGTAATAGTCGACAACTAAGATAGTTACCTAAACCAACATTATGAAATACAGAATTTCTTCTTTTGACATTAACTTCAATTTTTTATCCATGAATAAACTAGCTCTTCTTCTCATCGTTTGCACATTGTTTTGCTTTCAAAATACTGGAAAATGTGAGACACCCCAATCAAGTGAATTAAAAATCATGACAATTGGCGACTCAAATGGAACATTTGAATACAGTTGGCCAAAACAACTGGCAAAACTTATTCCCAATTCCACAATAGTAAACAGGTCTATTTCAGGAAATACAATTGGCTTTGACAATAACGGGAGGGAAGATCTGAATACCCTCAAAAATATTCTTCGTTATTTAGACGAAGCTTATCAGGAAATCGGTTCAAATAATAATTTCGATTATATATTAATAAACCTTGGCACAAACGATACAAAAGTTGTTTTTAACGAACGTCAGGACGAAGTGTATGCGAATTTTGTCACCCTGATTGGAGCAATAAAAAAATACTTGACCAAGAATCAAAAATCGGGCACAAAAATTGGATTCATTACGCCAGCCCCTATGGATGAAGAAAAAGCGAAAAAAGAAAAATATGGAGGTGGTGACGAAAGGATCCAAAAAAACAACGAACATTTCAAACTGTTGGCTGCAAAGCACGATGTACTTTTTATTAATACCTACGATGCCTTAAAAGTCGATTTTTCTTCTAAAACTTCTGATGGTGTCCATTTAAATGAATCAGCGCAACTTCAAATGGCGGAAGAAATTGTCAAACAATTATACTAAACCACTATGTACTGTTAATACATAGGTTTATAATTGAATAAAATTTAATAAATTGAACAAAGCAGACAAGAGTATTGAGTAATGTGCGTATAGAAAAACAAAATAATTCTCAATACTCAAATCTCTGTACTCAAATCTACGTCATATTTAAAATGAAAATTTATAGAAACAAAAGTAACTGCCCTGCTTCGAATACATTTCGGAGGTTTTAATCATTAACTAGAAAATAAACATCGAACGAAAAAATCTTAATCAACTAAATAAAAAAGAATGAAAAAAATAGCTTTTATTGCAATTATCATCCTCTTTGTAGGAAACATTTTTGCTCAGGATGCCGCCACGGCATGGACTACCATTTATCCTGAAATTGAAAAATCAATTCAAACGCCAACATTTAAAAACCAGGATTATAACATTATTGATTTTGGTGCAGTGCCCAACAATCCCGATATTTTAAACCACGAAGCAATTAACCGGGCAATTGCTGGTTGCTCAATTAATGGTGGAGGACGGGTAATTGTTCCCAAAGGAACCTGGCACACGGCACCTATAACTTTAAAAAGCGATGTAAACCTGTATTTAAGCGAAGGAGCTGTACTTTTATTCACAACCGATACCAAATATTTCCAAACAGTATTAACCCGTTGGGAAGGGCTCGATTGCTATAACCTGCAACCGTTGGTTTATGCTTATGGGGAGAAAAACATTGCCATCACCGGCAAAGGAACAATTGATGGAGCTGCCGAAAAAGAAAATTGGTGGAAAAAATGTGGTGCACCTCACTACGGGTGGAAAGAAGGTGATATTTCACAACGTACCGGGCGCCCTAAATTAATGAAATGGGCAAACGACAAAGTACCATTAACGGAGCGCGTTTTAACTGCAGAAGACGGAATGAGGCCGCAGTTGATCAATCTATATCTGTGCAAAAACGTATTAATTGAAGGCATCACCTTATTACGCTCCCCATTTTGGGTGATTCATCCCTTAATGTGTGAAAACCTAACGGTTAAAGGTGTTTATATTGAAAATGACGGTCCAAACGGTGACGGCTGCGATCCCGAATCATGCAAAAATGTATTGATCGAAAACTGCTTTTTCAACACTGGCGATGATTGTATTGCCATAAAATCAGGACGTAATAACGATGGCCGCTTGTGGTCGATCCCCAGTGAAAACATAATTGTGCGAAATTGTGAAATGAAAAACGGACACGGCGGTGTAGTTATTGGTAGTGAAATTTCCGGGGGATACAAGAACCTTTTTGTTGAAAACTGCAATATGGACAGCCCCCTGCTCGATCGCGTGATTCGTATTAAAACAAGTACATGCCGGGGAGGTACTATCGAAGATATTTTTGTAAGGAACATTAAAGTGGGTGAATGTAAACGTGCAGTGCTTAGCATCAATTTGTTGTATGAACCCAGGGAAATTGGTGAAAGGGGTTTCCTGCCAACTGTTAGAAATATTTATATGGAAAACGTGACTTCACAAAAAAGCCGTTATGGCGTGTATATAAATGCATTGAAAGAACAGGTTAATGTTTCAAACATCAATGTGAGCAATTGTAAATTTGATGGTGTTGCCGAAGGTAATTTTATTGAAGGACAGGTAAAAGACATCCATTTTAACAAACTGATGATTAATGGCGTTAGCCACGATCAATAGAATATATTAATCTTACAAAACATTGTAAACTACCACCATTAACAGATTAAATGGACATGAAAAAGCATATCATCGGCAGTATTTGTTTTATATTTTGGGGATTGGCAGTTTTTGCTCAAAGCTATATTGAAAATGGCATACCGAAGGATTCTTCCTTCACGCCAAATCAGGCTTGGCAAAAAATCAAGGAACAATATCCTGAATCCAGAGTTGTTAGGGCTGAACTTCCCGAAAATGTGAAGGCAATTTATAATCTGACATATGCAACAATTGAGAATACCCCTTATGGTAAACGGGATCTCGATTTGGACGTTTTTCGTCCAAAAAACGATCAGGTTTATCCGGTGTTATTGCTTATTCATGGCGGAGGCTGGGCTTCCGGAAATAAATCAATGGAAGCTCCAATGGCCATGCAAATGGCTTCACATGGTTATGTATGCATTCCTGTTGAATACCGTTTAACCCCAGAAACAAAATATCCGGCAGCCATTCACGATATAAAAGCAGCAATTCGCTGGGTGCGGGCAAATGCAAAGGTGTATGGGATGGATACATCACGAATAGCAATTGAAGGAAATTCTGTTGGGGGCATGATGGCAGCCTTTATGGGCACCACTGGCGACAACAAACAATTTGAAGGGGATATTGGCGAATTAAATTATTCAAGCAAAGTGCATGCGGTCATTGACATTGACGGGATGCTTGATTTTCTGGCACCGGTCCACATCAACCAGTGTTTGCAGAAAACCGACCCTATTCATCCCTGGCTGAATGATTCCTTCCAGAAAAATCCAATGGTTTGGCGGGATGCATCGCCAAATTCATGGATTGATAATAACTCAGCACCCATTTTATTTATGAATAGCGGAATTTTCCGGTTTCATGCCGGACAAGATGAGATGGTTGGCATGCTTAACGAATTGGGAATATACAGCGAAGTCCACAAATTCGATATTAATGTGCACCCCTTTTGGTTGATGCACCCCTGGTTCGATCCAACCATAAAAATCATGCTCGATTTTTTAGAAAAGGTTTTTTAATAAAGTTTTCTGCTACAAACAAACCGAATATATTTAAATAAGACATCGCTTTATTGTGACAACTGGAGGGTATTTACCAGCATTCCTGCTTTTAGTCTGAAAACATGAATTTGAACATCTTTCTAATATTGTGTAAAAACATGACAGCATAACAAACTGGTCTATTTACGAATTTTAAGAATACTTTCTTATAACTTTTTGTCTGAAAGTATTTGGGTAATGCTACCTGCTTAAATATTAGGAACTATCTGAATTAATATTTCAGCATATAAAATTCGCTGCACCCAAACTCTCTTAGTTTGGTTTTCACTCCAATTGATAATTCCCGGGAATCATAAATGTTCT
Source organism: Prolixibacteraceae bacterium (assembly GCA_963678235.1). Lineage (GTDB taxonomy): Bacteria > Bacteroidota > Bacteroidia > Bacteroidales > Prolixibacteraceae > JABMQB01. The sequence goes on from OY782766.1 coordinate 1,634,651, forward strand.
TATTGGCATGATCGGTATTGATAATTACTTATTAAGCCTACCTATTTACACCAAATAGAACGGGATCAAGACAATTTTCATAAACACTTATCGCAATGATACTTACGCCACTACTATATCGAAACTCTTTTAAAAAACGTTAAAATAAACCCGCTTTTTGGGAAGAATTTACCCTGGGCGGGAATTTCAACGCTTTGTTTTGGGAATTTTTCTAACATACCTCCCTGTTTATTCCTATAAATTGCTGTTTTCATTTAAGCATCACGTTGGACAGCATGAACACCTTGAAGAAATTAAAGAAGACCAATGGTAAAATCATCATTTCTGTAATGATCTTGCTTATTGTGATCATCATACTGCTCAACATACTATTATAAAACAACTTAACAAGTTATTAAATTTTATACCTAATGTAAATTAAACAAGATTATCACAAATCATTTACTTAAATCTTATGAAACAAAGTATGACTAAATTTACAAGAAAAACGAGAAAACCTTTATGGAAATATTTATTCCGTAACATGGTTTTTCTTTTAATCGTTCAGTTATCATTATCACTCACAGCATTTGCGCAAACAAAATCTGTAAGTGGAACGATAACGGACTCTCAATCCGGAGAATTGCTTCCAGGGGTTAACGTAGTTTTAAAAGGTACTACCCAGGGAACAATTACAATGATTGACGGAACATACAAAATCGATGTTCCTGCAACAAACGCAACACTGCAATTTTCTTTTATTGGATACAAAATGCAGGAAATCCCAGTGGAAGGGAAATCAGTAATTGATGTTTCATTGGAAATTGAAACAACAAACCTGGATGAAATAATTGCAGTTGGTTATGGTAGCGTAAGAAAAAGGGATTTAACCGGGTCAATGGCAACAATGACCAGTACCGAATTAGAAAAAATCCCAATTGCCAATGCAGCAGAAGCCATAAAAGGGCGTCTTCCCGGAGTCAACATTATCACTACCGACGGTTCTCCTGATGCAGAAATAGTAATCCGTGTGCGTGGGGGAGGTTCTGTTACCCAGGATAATTCGCCATTATATGTAGTTGACGGATTTATTGTTGGAAGCATCAGAGATGTATCTCCAAATGATATTGAAAGCATCAACGTTCTAAAAGATGCTGCTGCAACCGCTATTTATGGTGCACAAGCTTCTAATGGAGTAATCTTGATTACCACTAAAAGCCCCGTTGCCGGAAAAACCCAAGTTAGTTACAATGGATATGCGCAGTTTAAAACCAATCCGAAGGATAGGGCTTATGAAGTACTTGATCCGTATGAATTTGTTTTCATGCAATATGAAAGAGCAATACTTCGCTCGGAATCGGATTTGCAGAATTTCGAAAGGTTTTATGGTAAATATGCCGACCTTGAATTGTATAAAGACAAAAAGCCTACAAATTGGCAAGATGAACTTTTCGGGGAAACCAAAATATCACAATCGCATAACATAAGTATAAGTGGAGGAACAGTTGCAACTAAAGTTAGCCTGAGTTTAACTAACAATACAGATGATGGAATAATGATTGGAAATGGTTATAGACGAAATGTAATCAATTTTAAGCTAAACCATAAGATATCTGAATCATTGACATTCGAATCCTCTGCAAGGATTACCGATACTAAAGTAGATGGTGCCGGAACTTCAGGTAGTTCTCAGCTTCGCATAAAAGATGTTCTTTTATCTCGCCCAGTTAATGGAATTGCGGATGAACTGGACATTGATTATTCAAGTTTGGATGAATCCGATGACTACGATAACTTCCTGCTTAGTTTTAGAAGTCCGGTTGAGTTGGCAAAACAAGATTGGCGACAACGAAATACAGCTAACTATGTTCTCCAGGCAGGTTTAACTTGGAACCCAATGGAGAATTTAATCTTAAAGACCGCTGTAACCAGCAGCAATACCTACGATGAACGCTTGAGGTATTATGGTCCGTTAACAAGCCAGTCAAGACAAGAGGGCAATAGCTTACCTTTAGGAACAATCAGTAAAAGGCATAATACATCATTCCGTTGGCTAAATACAGCTAATTATGTTTTTAAAGAAATGGGCGATCACCAATTAGATGTACTTATAGGACAAGAAGTTTACTCGAATGGAGGTAAAGGAAGCAATGTTCGTGCTGAAAATTTTAGAGAATCTATGCAACCTGAAGAAATGTTTGCGAACATGGCCCTTGGCACGCTAGATAGTTATTCAACCTATGAATCAACAGAACAAAATCGTATGTCCTTCTTTGGGCGTGTAAATTATCAGTTTCTGGAAAAATATTTGGTTACAGCAACAGTTCGTTCTGATGCATCGAGCAAATTTTCAAAAGAAAACAGACTTGGTATTTTTCCTGCTGTTGCTTTAGGATGGAAAATGAATGAAGAAGCCTTTTTACAAAGCCTAAGCTACTTAGATGAATTAAAACTTCGTGTAAGCTATGGCCAAACAGGAAATGATCGGATTTCTGCAAATGCAACTCAATTCTTGTTTTCTGCAGATACCAATAATGGTCCGGGAATGGGAACCAACGGATATAATGCCTATTATTCTCCGGAAGGGTCAACACTTTACAACCCAAATCTGGTATGGGAAACCACCACTAATCGAAATGTTGGATTAGATTTTATGCTCTTTAAAGGTGGTATTCAGGGAAGTTTGGATTTGTATAAAAACACCACAAAAGATTTGCTTCTTGCTTCTGCTATTTCACCTATTTCAGGATTTAGTACTCAGTGGAACAACATCGGAAGCACATCAAATAAAGGTATAGAATTATCTCTGCGCACCGACATTATCAACAGTAATGAATTCTCGCTTTCGGCAAACCTTAACTTTGGTATTAATAAGGCAAACATTGATGAATTAGATGGAACAAATGAACGTTTCTATCAATCAAACTGGGCCAGTACCGACCTTAAAGACCGTGATGATTACTACCTAAGTGTTGGAAATACTGTTGGACTTATTTATGGTTACCGTAACGATGGCATGTACACAGTTGACGATTTCTCAGGATACGATGTAGTTTCAGACCGATATATATTAAAAGATGGTGTTCCAGATAATAGAAACACTTTAGGTGTAAGCGATGTACGCCCTGGATTTATGAAATTAAAAGATATTTCAGGTCCGAACGGAACACCTGATGGTGAAATTAACAGCCTTGACCGCGAAGTAATTGGAAGCGCACTCCCCGATGCAACCGGAGGCTTTGGATTTGATGCTGCCTTTAAAGGATTTGACGCATCGGTTCTGTTTAGCTGGTCACTTGGAAACGATGTGTACAATACAGGTAAAATTGATTATAACCAATTGTATAGAACATCCTACGGAAACATGTTGACATCCATGAGCTCAGATAAACGTTTTACATATATTGATGTAGATGGATCAATAACTGGCACCGCAGGTGGTGTGGTTACTGATCTTGCTCAACTTGGCCAATTAAATAAAGATAAAGAAATATGGAGTGGTAGTAATTCATTTGGACAAGCTACTGCCGTAATTCATGACTGGGCTGTTGAAGATGGTTCATTCCTTCGATTGAGCACTGTTACCTTGGGTTATACCCTGCCGAAAAATGTAAGTTCAACAATCGGGGTCTCTAATTTAAGGATATATGCCTCTGGATACAACCTTTGGTTATGGACAAAGTATTCTGGATACGATCCGGAAGTAAGTACATCCAGAAGTAGTGGTTACCCAGCTTTAACTCCTGGTGTTGACTATTCTTCTTTCCCAAGAAGCCGTTCTTTAACCATTGGGGTGAATGTAACATTTTAATAAACCATGAATATTAATTTTACAATTATGAAAATAAAATATTTAATATATACACTGGCCGTAATGTTATCATTTACTGCCTGTAAAGACTTTCTCGAGCCAGAGTCTTTATCCACTTTCGACAGCAAATTGATTTTTTCCAATGCGGATGACGCCCGTAAGGCAGTTAATGCTATGTATGTTCACTTTAGTCACGATGGTTTCCGTTCAAGGTTATCCAATAATATGACCGGGAATACAGATATAGAGCATGCAGGTGGTACAAGTGATGGTGCCCGATACCAAATATGGAGGCTTGATGCACAGGAAAATAACGGCGATTTAAGATATGTATGGGACATTGGATACCAGGCTATCCGTGATGCCAATATTAGTATTGAAGGAATATTGGCAAGTGATGCTTTAACATCAGATGATGTGGCACTTTCAAGAGCTATGAATCATCTCTTAGGAGAAGCATACACTATGCGCGCCTATTGGTATAGCATGTTGATTTACTATTTTGGCGATGTTCCATTTTCAGTAAACGCACCTTCGGTTGATGTTGAGTTTAACCTTCCTAAAGAAGATCGAAATGTTATCTTATCTTCAGTAATTCAGGATTTGATTGATATCGAGGAAAAAATGCAATGGGCTGACGAAGTTCAATTCGGAATTGAACAAATTAACAGAGAATATACCTTGGGTATGATTGCACGCTTAGCTCTCCAAAGAGGAGGTTATTATTTAAAACCTGACTTAACTATGGCGCGTGAATCCGATTACCAGGATTATTATGTAATTGCACGCGATTATACAAAGAAACTCATGACTTTAAAAGATCGTGAACTACCTTCCGATTTTAAACAAGTTTTCATGAATCAGTGCAAATTCATTTCTCCGGTAAACAGCGATATATTATTTGAAGTGCCATTTGCAATTGGCGAAGGCGATGTAGGTTGGAATATTGGAATTAGGGTGGATGGAGGAACTCATTCTTATGGAAGTGGTTCCAATTATATGGCTATGCCTCCTACTTATGCCTATTCATTTGACCAGGCAGATAAGCGTTTTCCGGTAACGTGTGGTTTATATACTATTGATACTGATTTTATCCAACAATTGGTGAGCACCGGAAATATGAATATTTCCCAGGGTAAATGGAGCCGTGCATTTTTAGACAATCCTCCCGGCCCTTCTACAGCAAAAGGTACAGGCATTAATTGGCCAATGTTACGTTATTCTGATGTAATCCTAATGTTTGCAGAAGCTGAAAATGAGTTGAACGGACCTACAGCAGAAGCACAAAATGCTTTGAAAAGAGTTCGTCAACGTGCATTTGAAGAAGAAGACTGGTCTGCAAAAGTTGATCAGTATGTTGCAAGTGTTTCCGGAAGCAAAGAAGACTTTTTTGATGCAATTGTTGATGAGCGTGCCTGGGAGTTTGGTGGCGAAATGATCCGAAAATATGAACTTATCCGTTGGAATTTATATTCTGAAAAAATCAATGAAACTGTTGAAGGATGTAAAAAAATGGCGGATGATGCATTTAATGGAGCAGGCACGCTTCCTGATTATTTATACACTAAATTGGATGCTAATGGTGATTTATTGATCTATAATACCTTCGAAAAAGTACTCGCAGCCCCTGATGATACATGGGAGCGTCAATCATGGCTTATAAATATGTTTGATGAAACACAAGCTGATGGTTATGCTTTGTGGATAACCAGAGATTATGCTAACTATGTAAATCCGTCCAATATTGGGGTTCCCGATGGAGTTATTCGCTATATCTTTCCAATACCAACAATTGGTATTGACAATAGCAAGGGATTATTAAAGAATGATGGATATGGATTTGGATTTTAATTCCATTAAATAAATGCTAAATACTTATAAAATGAAAATATACAAATTAAATATTAAAGCACTTATTTTTCTCTTAATAGCGGGGATTATGATTTTTATGGCCTGCGAAGATGAAAAAATATATCCCAGGACCCGTTTATTTCAACCGGTCCTGAACGAAGACCTTGAAGCCGTCAATAATACAATTATTGTTGATCTTGGGGTGATGAAGGAAGCTGTAAGTTATACGGTAGAGGTTAGCCGGGACTCATTTGCAACGGTATTATATACATTCCAAACCGATCAAAGTTACTTTGTAATTAATGAAGAAATTGTTGGTGAAGAATTATTGTGGTTCACAATTTACCAGGTCAGGGTAACAGCCCATGCCGATGAAGCCCAATACAACAGTTTACCTTCTGATTTAGGAAGTGTTAGAACCGAAAAATATCCGTCAAATATGACTACACCTACATTTTTTGATATCCTGGATACGAGAGCAAGGGTAACATGGACGCCTTCAGGTGCTCCAATTACAGGCATAAAAGTTTTTGCCGGAAACGATGAACGGTTAACTACTCCACTTGCTGAATATACCTTAACTCCTGAAGAACAAGCAGCTTCAGAGAAGTTTATTTCCGGACTTACTGCCGAAACAACCTATCAAATTGCTATTTATAGCGACGTAACGCTAAGAGGATGGGAGATTTATGTAACAAGGGAAGCATTTATTTCCGGGGATAATGTCCTCGATTTATCAAGTGTTGATACCGGAGATGTTAATCTCGCTAGTGTCCTTCCTGATTTAGCCGACGGATCGATCGTTGTGCTTGGAGGAGGAAAAACATACCTGGCAGGTGGCTACGCATTCGAAAAATCAATTTCATTTGTGGCAGGTTATAGTTTTACCCCTGCTCTTCCTGTTATTGATTGTTCCTCAAACTTCAACATGCTTGAAGGGGCAAGTGTTGGATATGTAACTTTTAAAGATATTAAATTAACTGCTCCCGATGGTTTTGGAGGAAGATATGTGTTTAATATTGATAAAACCTCCACTGTTGGTGAGATTAAGTTTGAGTCTTGCATTATCCGTACTTTACGTGGTATATGCCGAATGAAAGGCGGAGACGGAACACTGGATAAATATACCATTACCGACTGTCAGGTTGATAGCATAAACGGATATGGAGTATTATCTGTTGATAAAAACACATGGGCTTGCAACGAAATTTTATTAGAAAATTCAAGTTTTTCAAAATGTATTTATTTTCTGGTGAGCCGTAACAATTCCAACACTGTAACCCTGGATGGATGTACGATTAATGAAGCACCTGAAAAAGGAAGGCAAATGTTCCGCTGGAGAGAATCAGGTCAAGATGAAGTTACGAATGGTATTAGCATTATAAATACAATTTGGGGGCATGGTTGGAATAAAACAGAAGGAGAAACCGATTATGGTGTTGATGGTTTTGATGGGCTGGCAAATACAAACTGGAATATTGTAAACACATACACGACCGGGGATTTTGTATATGGTGCCAATAAAGATGAAATTCCTGGATTCCCATCATTTAATTATACAGGAACAATCTATGACTTATGGAACGACCCTGATAATGCTGATTTTAGTTTTAAAGATACAGGATTCGCAGGAAAAGGAAACTCAGGTGACCCGCGATGGAGAATAGGTTTGTAAATTATTATGTATTAAAGTTTTAGGTTTAGTATAATTGTTATTAAAGTTGGTTAGTTTAGTAAAACTCTGTGAGGTTCATTTTTCGGAATGAATTTCCAGGGTTTTTACAAGTATTTAACGTCCTTTTTTATCTTTGTGGATTCGGGACTTACCTAAACTTATTTTCAGGCAATATTTTTCTGCGAATAGGAGTAAAAGGCAATATTTCCCTTTTGTGCGATATTGTTTAATCGTACAATACAAACAATTCAACTTTAATACATTATGAACAATTAACTACTAAAAATTATGCGACGAACACCAATTCTTAAATTATTTTTTTTAATCGCCTTTATAGGCGCAACGTTTATTTATCAAACCAGCTTTGGTCAAAATAAAACATCCAAAGTATGGATTGCCGATAATGGCGATGGAACTTATACAAACCCAATTTTGCATGCAGACTATTCTGACCCGGATGTGGTTCGTGTAAACGATGATTATTACATGACTTCTTCTTCGTTTAACTGCGTTCCCGGACTCCCTGTTTTGCATTCAAAAGATTTGGTTAACTGGGAATTGATCGCATATGCGTTAAAAAAACAACCTCCGTTCGATGTATTTGATGTACCCCAACATGGTAATGGTGTATGGGCACCATGCATTCGTTACCACAACAACGAATTTTATATTTATTACCCCGATCCTGATTTTGGTATTTATTTAACCAAAGCGACCAATCCGGCTGGACCATGGTCAGACCCCATTTTGGTGAAAGCTGGGAAAGGATTAATTGATCCCTCCCCTCTTTGGGATGATGACGGCAAAGTATACCTCACACATGCATTTGCAGGAAGCCGTTTCCGAATTAAAAGCATTCTGGTTGTAAGTGAATTAAATAGCGAAGGAACTGCGCCTATCAGCAATGATGTGATGGTTTTTGATGGACATAATGAACATCCAACAGTTGAAGGTCCTAAATTTTATAAACGTAACGGATATTATTACATTTTTGCCCCTGCTGGCGGCGTGTCCACAGGTTGGCAATTGGTTTTAAGATCGAAGAATGTGTATGGACCTTATGAAGAAAAAATTGTTATGCATCAGGGTAATACAAACATTAATGGACCACACCAGGGCGCATGGATTGACACAGAATCAGGTGAAGACTGGTTTATTCATTTTCAGGATAAAGAAGCTTATGGCAGAATTGTCCACTTGCAACCGATGGTTTGGAAAAACAATTGGCCAGTTATTGGTATCGATGCAGATAACGATGGTATTGGAGAACCAGTACTAACGCATAAAAAACCAAATGTTGGACAAACATACCCGGTAACAACACCCCCGGAGAGCGATGAATTTAACACCTCAACATTAGGTTTACAGTGGCAATGGCATGCAAATCCTGATATTTCCTATGGATTCCCAAGTGGAAACCTGGGTTTTTACAGGCTTAATTGTATCGTACGCCCTGATAATTCTGAAGGACTCTGGGACATACCTAACCTTTTGTTACAGAAGTTTCCTGCCGAAGAATTTACCGCTAGTACCAAATTTACATTTACTGCCAGAACCGATAATGAAGAGGCTGGTTTTGTGATTTTGGGAGAAGATTACCAATTTATTTCCTTAAAAAGGATAAATAATAAAATGTATGTCCGGGCTGTACAATGCAAAAATGCACGAGTGGGCGGCAAAGAAACTGAATTGTTCCAGGAAGAATTTGATGGAAACGATGTTTATTTCAAAATAAAAGTGGAAAAAGGCGCCATTTGCAGCTTTGCCTATAGTAGCAATGGCAAAAAATATAAAGAAATTACTGAAAAGCTGGAAGCTAAACCAGGAAGATGGATAGGAGCTAAAATAGGTTACTTTGCCCTTCGCGAAGGTATTACCAACGACTCAGGCACAGTAGATATTGATTGGTTTAAAATTGAGAAAGAATAATGAGAATAATTTTAAGCGCACTGATATGTTTATTATCCCTTTCAAATCTATTCGGAAACGACTATGATTTTGTTGTTGCCAAAGACGGTAGCGGGGATTTCATCTCAGTTCAGGAAGCCATCAATGCAGTCCCTGATTTTCGTAAAAACAAAACACGGATTTTTATTAAAGAAGGAACCTATAACGAAAAGCTAATACTCCCGGCAAGCAAAACCAATGTTTCATTTATTGGCGAGAATCTTGAAAAAACCATTCTTACGTACGATGATTATGCATCGAAAAAGAATAGCTTTGGAGAGTCGGTTGGTACTACCGGATCGACATCATTTTATATTTTCGCCGAAAATTTCACTGCTGAAAATATCACATTTGAAAATTCTGCAGGACCAATTGGGCAAGCTGTGGCAGTCCGTATTGATGGAGATAAAGTAGCCTTTAAAAATTGCCGTTTCCTGGGTTTTCAGGATACGCTTTACCCTCATGGAGAGAATAGCCGCCAATATTATAAAAACTGCTATATTGAAGGCACCGTTGATTTTATTTTTGGCTGGTCAACAGCTGTATTTGATTCATGCACCATTTTCTGTAAAGATCATGGTTATATCACAGCTCCCTCAACGACGCAAAATACCAAATTTGGCTTTGTCTTCCTTAACTGTAAAATCACGGGGAATGCCCCTGATGCATCCTTTTATTTAGGAAGGCCCTGGCGGCCATATGGCAAATCGGTATTTATCAAATGTGAACTTGGCGACCATATTAAACCTGAAGGATGGCACAATTGGAACAACAAGGAAGCAGAAAAAACAGCCTATTTTGCGGAATATGAAAATTCAGGAAATAGCAATCAATCAAAACGCGTAAAATGGAGCCATCAGCTTACAAAAGCAGAAATGGAGAAACACACACCATTAAATATTCTGGGGAGCTGGATTGAAGATCCAACACTATTTAAATAAAAATAAAATACATAATAAAAATGAACACAAATCGTATCGTATCACTAATTGCAGCATTTGCATTTTTAATTGCAAGTTGCACAACACAACCCAAAAAAGAAGTCAACAATTCAAGTAAAATGATCGAAGGAATTGAATTTGAAATGGCTCAGGTTAATGAACCAGTAATTCCCGATTATACCGTAAACATTAAAGACTTTGGCGCAATCCCAGGCGGACAGGTAATCAATACAAAAGCCTTTGCCGATGCCATTGAAGCAGTTTCGAAAAAAGGAGGCGGCAAGGTTATTATTCCTCCTGGTATCTGGCTCACTGGTCCGGTAATTCTAAAAAGCAACCTGGAATTGCATGCCGAAAACGGTGCTTTAATTAAATTCTCAGGCGACAAAGATTTGTATCCTGTTATCGAAACAAACTTCGAAGGATTAAAAACTTTTCGTTGTTTATCCCCAATTTATGGAAAAGACCTTGAAAACATAGCATTCACCGGTAGTGGTGTTTGGGATGGAACAGGCGAAGCATGGCGCCAGGTGAAGAGAGAAAAACTAACTGCAGGACAATGGAAAGAATTAGTTGCTTCTGGCGGAGTTGTTGATTCACGCGAAAGGGTTTGGTACCCATCCGAGCAATTTAAAAACGCCTCTGAAAATGCAGAATTAAATGTGCGAAAAGATCTAAAAACAAAAGAAGATTTTGAATCAATTCGTGATTTCCTTCGCCCTGTAATGGTTAGTATACAGAATTGTAAAAGGGTTATGTTAGATGGTCCTGTATTTCAAAATTCCCCTGCATGGAACATACATCCGCTTTATGTTGAAGATTTAATCGTACGTAATGTCTCTGTTCGCAACCCTTGGTTCTCACAAAACGGCGATGGAATTGACATTGATGCCTGTAAAAATGTATTGGTTGAAAACTGTAGCTTTGATGTTGGTGATGATGCCATTTGTATAAAATCAGGTAAAGATGAAGATGGCCGCAAAGTAGGCAAACCATGTGAAAACCTTGTGATAAGGAACAATATTGTTTACCATGGGCACGGTGGAGTTACTGTTGGAAGCGAAATGTCGGGAGGTGTAAGAAATATGCACGTATCAAACTGTACATTTATGGGAACTGATGTTGGCCTGCGTTTTAAAAGCAAACGTGGCCGTGGTGGTGTTGTCGAAAACATCTTTATCTCTGATGTTTGGATGACAGACATTCCTACAAATGCCATTTCATTCAATTTATATTATGGAGGACAGTCCGTTTCTGAAATGATGGCAGATGGTGGTCCAAAAACTACTTCAGAGAAATATCCGGTTACTGAAGAAACCCCACAATTTAAAAATATCAGCATTAAAAATATCCTTATAAAAGGAGCAAGCCAGGCTGTATTTCTTCAGGGGCTTCCCGAAATGAACCTTGAAAATGTTGAAATCAGCAATTTAACTGCAACCAGCGAAAATGGTTTTATCATTATTGATGCCAATCAGGTTAAAATCAACAATATTAAAATTGAAACTGAAAATAGCAATGTATTCTCCATCCTTAATTCAAAAAATATGGAATTAAGCGATATCGAATTTAGTTCAAAGGCGGAGGATGCGGTTAAAATTAGTGGTTCCCTCTGCGATAAAATTGAATTAAAATCATCTGAAAAATTAGATTTTGCAAAGAGCACTAAAGTTGATAAAAATGTTCCGGAAGGAGCAGTACAATTGTAGGATATGAAAAGAGTTCTAACAATATTAAGTCTGGCATTCGTAGTTTTTATCGGATGCCAGACTCCCGAAAAGCCATTCACTATTTATGCTATAGGTGATTCAACAATGGCAAATAAAAAAGCGGAAGTTTACCCGGAAACCGGATGGTGCCAGGTACTCGGGGATTATTTTGATGAATCGGTCACAGTTAGCAATCATGCCCGTAATGGACGCAGTTCAAAAAGCTTTATCGATGAAGGGCTATGGCAAGCAGTGCTTGATAGCTTAAAAGCAGGCGACTATGTGTTCATCCAATTTGGGCATAACGACCAAAAAGCCTATGATTCAACCAGGTATACAACGCCCTTTGGAACCTACTCTGCAAATCTGGAACGTTTTATATTGGAGACACAGGCAAAAGGGGCAAATCCGATTTTGTTTACTTCCATAATACGAAGAAAATTTGGAGACAATGGCAAGTTAACCGATACTCATGGCGATTATCCGGTGGCTACCAGGGAGATGGCTGCAAAGTACAACATCCCTTTAATTGACCTTCAGAAACTTACAGAAGAATGGGTAAATTTATTAGGAGACGAACCATCCAAAGAAATGTTCTTATGGCTTCCTGCAACTGAAACATACCCAAAAGAAAGAAAAGACGATACACATCTTTCTATTAAAGGGGCAAATATGGTTGCTCAACTGGCTATCGGCGAAATGAAAGACCAGAAACTGAAACTTGCCAACAACATTAAATAAAATTAAAAATGTAAGATGAAGTTAATTTACACCTTATTCATAGCAACCCTCCTTTCAAGTTTTTCCTATTACGGATATTCCATTGATAATCCATTAGATGCTGATATTGTAGTCGCTGCCGATGGCACTGGTAACTTTACAACCCTACAGGCGGCAATTGATGCAGCACCTTCTAACAGTGATCGTAGGACTGTTATTTACGTAAAACGTGGATTGTACAATACAGAAAAACTATTTGTACCAGAGGATAAAATTAACCTGAGTCTTATTGGTGAAAGCCGTGAAGAAACGGTGATTAGCTATCATATTTACGATTGTGCAAGCGGGAAATGCCCAAGTGATGATGCCGCACTTTGGAGCGGTGACAATATTCGTACATCGGCAACACTTACCATTCATGCGGATGGTTTCAGGGCTGAGAATATGACCATACAAAACACGGCTGGTCCGGTTGGGCAGGCACAGGCAATTACCGTGCGATCCGATAAATGCGTGTTCATAAATGTTAACTTTTATGGTTACCAGGACACCATGTACTTTTGGAGCGAAGGCAAACGGTGCTATTTTGAAGGCTGTTTGGTTGTTGGTCGGACCGATTATATTTATGGAGGGGCAATCGTCTATTTTCAGGAATGTGAAATCAGAAGTTGGGGGGGCGGATGGATTACCGCGCCATCAACACCACAAAACCAGGATTATGGATTTGTTTTTAATGAATGTAACCTTACCTATGGAACAAATAGTCCGGGAGGGAGCGATGGTGAATTAGTCCGCTTAGGGCGCCCATGGCATAATTACCCAAAAGTAGCATGGTTAAACTGCGAAATGACGGAGTATATCCATCCTCAAGGCTGGGGAGACACATGGAATATGAACTATGCAGCTACTAGTGAAGATCTTCATTTATACGAATATAACAATACTGGTCCCGGTGCAGACATGAGCGGACGGGCAAGTTGGGCAGGAATAAAGGAGCTGACTGAAACAGAAGCACAGGAATATACCATCCAAAAAGTAATGGCTGGTAACGATGGCTGGGACCCAACAGCTGAAGCTCCATTGGTACAGAATTACGAATGGACTGGAAACGGAGCAGGCAACAATTGGTTGCTTCCCGACAACTGGAATCCGGTTGGAATACCAGCAAGTGGTGAATCAGCCACAGTTGATAGTTCATTTACAATAAGTGCAAGCGATACTTTTTTAGCTGATATTACCCTGAAAAACGGAGCAACCATCACAATTACAAGTGCTTGTTTAGCAAATTATATCTCTGTTGCAAATGCAAAAATTGGTGCATCATCCGATGTCTCTCTGGATGGAAAAATTGCAACTAAAGATACCTTAACATTTATTCCCAATGGAACCTTAACCGTGAATGCTCTGCTTAGCGGGGTCAATAGCTTAATTCACAATAGCGTAGGAAAGACCATATTAAATGCCGACAATACAAATTTTTCAGGCAATATTAGTTTGCTCGTCGGAACCCTGGAAGGTGCATTAGCTGGTTCTTTAGGGAAAGGTGACTTAATGGTAGCCGCCGGTGCAAACCTGATTGTTGGCAACAGCAATGCATTTTACGCCAAATCAAAATTGGAAATTGAAACTGGTGCAAACCTCCAATTAAATGCTGATGTAACCACCAGCCAATTTTTCATTGATGGTATTATGCAAAATATTGGTGAATATACGGCAACCACAAATCCGGGTTTAATAAGCGGATCAGGAAAAGTCATTGTTGGCCGCCCCGATACATTTGTATTTCATCGCACTGGAAATGGGAATTGGGACAATCCTGCAAATTACACTCCTGCTTTACTACCTCTCGCAGGTGAAACTGTTATCTGCGAAGCAGAAATGGAAACAACTTCAACCGTATTTGAAGCAGATATTATTATTCAGAATACTGGAAATTTGCGTATGCGCGGAGCCCACAAAAGTAACGGTACAGTCTACATGAAAGAAGGTACAAATTTTAAATACAATACTGGCGGAACCGGTATGTCCCTTAATGCTCCAGTTGTAATTGAAGGTGATGTGAGCATGATAATGGAAAGTGGGAACTCCAATGGAAGCACACTTGGTTTGTCAGGACCAATTTCCGGTGGCGCAAAAATTACAGCATTAAATAACGGAAAAGGCATCGTGAATACGGGCACACTTCTTTTAAGTGGAGACAATTCTGATTTTACAGGCATTTGGGATGCGACACAATATAGTACCAAACATCCATCAGATCCTGGTTACATTACCCTTATTGAAGGTGATAGTGAAAATGCATTTGGAAAGGGATCCATTCAAATTGGCCTTGAAAATAAAGTTGTATTCAATCATCCGAAGGCTGTCGGTGATACGTTGATACTTACACTTAATGAATCTGCAAAGGCAGTTCTTAATTCAAATGTCGAGGTAAAACATTATGTTTTAAATGGTTTCCCCGTTGATACAGGCAAATACTCAGCAACAACCAATCCTGAATTATATGAAGGAACTGGTATATTAACTGTTGGGGGAACAGGTTCAACTCCTGACCCTGAACCCGATAAATTAGCCGCTTTCCCGGGAGCCGAAGGCCATGGGAAATATACAACAGGAGGACGCGGTGGCCGTGTTATTTATGTCACAAATCTTGAAGATGATTTAAATCCCGGCTCCTTACGTTATGCGTTGAATCAATCAGGAGCGCGCATCATTTTATTTAAAGTTTCCGGAACCATTCAGTTAAAATCGAAATTGAGTATCTCAAAAGGAGATGTAACTATTGCCGGACAGACAGCTCCAGGCGATGGAATTACCCTTCGCGATTATGGGGTTCATGTGGATGCCGACAATGTTATTATTCGATTCATGCGCTTTCGTATGGGCGATGAAGCCAATCAGGAAGATGACGCCCTTGGTGGCAGGTTCCATAAAAATATTATAGTAGACCATTGCTCAATGAGTTGGAGTACCGATGAATGTGTGTCGTTTTACGTGAATGAAAACTTCACTTTACAATGGTGCATTGTTTCAGAAAGCCTACGTAATTCGGTTCATGGAAAAGGTGCTCACGGCTATGGTGGTATTTGGGGAGGAAAAAATGCGTCGTTCCATCACAATTTGCTTGCGCACCATGATAGTAGAAATCCCCGATTAGGTGAATCTGCTAACGATGTGTATGCGTTAACCGATAATGTTGACCTAAGAAACAATGTCATATACAACTGGCAGGGAAATAGCTGCTACGGGGGCGAAGGCATGAATGCAAACATTGTGAACTGTTATTATAAACCCGGACCAGCCACAACAAAAACAGAACGGATTTTCTCCATTGACAGAAACAAAGTTTCAGGATCACCAATATATGGGATTTGGGGCAAGTTTTACATTGATGGCAATGTACTAACAGCCTCATCAAGAGCTACCAACGACAATTGGACCTATGGTGTTTATAATCAATTCCACAGTAGTTATGGAACAGTTTCACAAGCAGATAAAAATGCCATGCGGATAGATACACCACACACTACCGGTGAAGTGACCACTCACACGGCAGAAAAAGCTTACGAGAAAATTTTGGAATACTGTGGAGCAAGTTTAAAAAAAGACGCAGTTGATGTAAGGATTATAAGCGATGTAACAACAGGAACTGCTACTTATATGACCGGAGGAAATGGTAGCACCAAAGGAATTATTGACACCCAGGGAGCGGTTGGAGGCTGGCCTGTGTTAAACTCGGAAGAAGCTCCTGTGGATAGCGACAACGATGGCATGCCTGATGATTGGGAAAGCAACAATGGTTTAAATGCAAACGATGAAAACGATGCTCAGCTAACTTCCGTTGATGGGGTTTATCCGAATATCGAAGTTTATATTAACAGCCTTGTAAGCTCAATTATAGAAGCCCAAAACGAGGAAGGTGTGCCAACCTCTAAACAAGAGATGGTAGAAGCCAATAAGTTGTTAAAAGTTTATTTTAACAGCAATCAGAGTTTAATTATAGAATCGGAAGATATTATTAATGAGGTTCATATATACAGCATAACCGGACAGCCAATGATGCAGGGTTTATTTAATCAGAGAAAAATTGATATGAATACATCCTTTTTGAAAGATGGAATTTATATCGTTGCCATTCGCAACAAGAACGATGCTGTTTATTCTAAAAAGATAATCAAAAGATAAATTTATTGAGATATTCATTCGCTACATCCATAAAACATAACCAACAAATACCCATTTTGACTTATTACATCCAAATAATAATTAACAGGGAAATAATTCATAACTAGAAAATTAATAAGAGATTTATAAAATGAGGAGAAGAATTGGATTAAGCCTGATTGCTATTGCTATAGCAATAGTTTCAGGATTTGCACAAGAAGGATTGCCGGCATTTCCGGGAGCAGAAGGTAGTGGCAAATATGTGACAGGAGGCCGTGGCGGTCGGGTGATTTATGTAACTACACTCGAAGATAACAGCAGTGCAGGAAGTTTAAGATATGCTATCAATCAATCCGGACCACGAATTATAATGTTCAAAGTTGGGGGAACGATTCAGTTAAAAAGCCGCTTATCAATTTCAAAAGGCGATGTTACCATAGCAGGTCAAACCGCACCAGGTGA
Organism: Prolixibacteraceae bacterium; assembly: GCA_963678235.1. GTDB lineage: Bacteria > Bacteroidota > Bacteroidia > Bacteroidales > Prolixibacteraceae > JABMQB01. The sequence goes on from OY782766.1 coordinate 1,651,910, forward strand.
CGGGATAACCATTCGTGATTATCAGGTTGAGGTTAAAGCAAATAACGTAATCATACGTTTTATGCGATTTAGGATGGGTGACGAAACAAAGCAGGAAGCAGATGCCCTTGGTGGGCGTAATTATCAGGATATAATTATCGATCATTGCTCGATGAGCTGGTCAACAGATGAATGTGTGTCTTTCTATGGAAACGAGAATTTTACCATGCAGTGGTGCCTGGCCTCCGAAAGCCTTCGAATTTCGGTACATGGCAAAGGGAAACATGGCTATGGTGGTATATGGGGAGGTGAAAAAGCATCGTTTCACCACAACTTATTAGCCCACCACGACAGTCGCAATCCCAGGTTTTGTGGCAGCAGATATACCAACCGACCTGACGATGAGACTGTTGACTTTCGAAATAATGTCCTTTACAATTGGGGAGGTAATACCATTTATGCGGCCGAAGGAGGAACTTACAATCTAATTAACAACTACTATAAAGCTGGTCCTGCATCATCCAATAAATCACGGATTATTCAGCCATATGCCGATGATGGTTCAAATCAACAACCTATGGGTATCTACGGAAAATTTTACATTGATGGCAATTATATGACAGCCAGTACTACTGTTACCAATAATAACTGGCAGGGAGTTAACATGCATAGCTCATTCTCATCAAGGGCACCGGGGGTAACCTTAAACGACCTAAAATCAGATACAGAATTTACCCATGCCCCAATAACAACACACTCGGCTGAAAAAGCTTACGAAAAGGTTGTAAATTATTGCGGCGCAAGTTTTAAACGCGATGCAGTCGATATTCGAATTATTAATGATGTAACAAGTGGGACTGCAACTTATATGGATGGTGGCAACGGAAGCAAAAACGGGTTAATCGATAGCCAGAGTGCTGTAGGAGGATGGCCGGTGCTACAAACTGCGGATGCACCTGTTGATACCGACAATGACGGAATGCCTGATGAATGGGAAACTGCAAATAACCTTAATCCTTCAAGTGATGGTGATGCTCAACTAACATCAGTTGATGGCAACTATCCAAATATTGAAGTTTATCTAAACAGCCTGGTAAGTTCAATTATCGAAGATCAAAACAGCGAATATTTATATACTGCTACAAGCTATTTCAAATCAAATGCCAACAAGATTAAATTATTCTTTAATTCACAGGCAAACGAAATCATTATAAACCATAATCAAAGCATAAAACAAGTTTCAGTTTATAGCATCACCGGGAAATTGTTAGTAAATAATTCTTTCGATTCGAAGTCGGTTAGGATGGGAATATCAAACCTTCAACATGGAGTATACATTGTTAAGGTATTGGACAAAACCAATAAAATGTTTGCTAAAAAAGTGGCTGTAAATAAAGACTGGTAGTTCAACTTTCTATTTTCTGAATTGGGAAATTACAAAAATCCAGATAAAAACTAAGGGTTGTCATTTCAAACGACAACCCTTTTTCATTTTATAAACAACTAAATTACCTAACGATTAATTTCTTAGCAAAATCATTGCTTCTAAGTGATTTGATGATATAAACCCCTTCATTAAGGTCGCTTATATCCATAAAATCAGTTTTGCTTTCAATCCTTTTAACTTTCAATAAACTTCCTGCAACGTTATAAATTGCAACATCCATGGCACGCTGAACATCCACAAATACTTTTTCACTTGCAGGGTTAGGATAAACTTTTACATCCATTTTACCTAAAAATACTTGTTTCGCATCTGTAGGATTTGGCTCACTTTTTATGTAGTATACATTTACGCCACTGGAAGGAGAAAACAAATAAATTGTAGTTGCACCACCGATATAAGTGTATTCCCCTTTTGTTAATTCGCTACCCATTGCAGGCATGCGTGCTAATTCGGTATCCTTATCACCTACAGCAACAACCAGCTCCCTATCTGAGCTACTGGAAGATGACATGCACAAAATGGTTATTTTCGTATCTCCGGCAACGTCAAACGCAAGTACCCTACCTAAAGGAAGACCGCTTTCGTCAAACTGTCCACTTCCACCAAGTTTTAAACGATGTGTGAAATCCATTCCGTCCAACGATTTATTATTGGCATCAATGGTAACGGTTTTTTCAGAATTCGCATAAATTGTTAAGTCGTTAACAGTCGTAGTTGCTGAAAGCTCCCCTAAAGCATTGAAAGCTTCTGCACTAATATTCCACTCTTTTGTCTCAGGAGTGGTCGATGCAGCTGGCTCAGTTTTTATATAATAAATATTAACACCGCTTGATGGAGAAAATAAATAAATGGTAGTTGCCCCACCAACATAATCATATTCCCCTTTTGTTAATTCGCTTCCCATTGCAGGCATGCGTGCCAACTCGGTATCTTTATCACCTACTGCTACCACTAACTCCCTATCAGAACTACTGGAAGAAGACATACACATAATGGTAATTTTTGTGTCCCCGGTAACATCAAATGCAAGTACCCTACCCAAAGGAAGCCCACTTTCGTCAAATTGGCCACTACCACCAAGTTTAAGCCTACTGGTGAAATCCATTCCATCCAATGATTTATTATTATCATCTATTGTAACGGTTTTTTCAGAATTGGCATAAATTGTTAGGTCATTCACTGTAGTTGTTGCCGAAATTTCACCCAAGGCATTAAAGTCTGAACTACTAATGTTCCATTCTTTTCCTTCAGCTGCAGGAGGTGTTTCACCTTCAGCTTTTACGTAATAGACATTAACACCACTAGAAGGAGAGAAAAGGTAAATAGTGGTTGCCCCTCCAACATAATTATAAATCCCTTTTGTTAACTCGCTACCCATTGCAGGCATACGGGCCAATTCTGTATCTTGATCCCCTACAGCTACAACCAATTCCCTGTCAGAACTGCTGGAAGAAGACATACACATAATGGTAATTGTGGTATTTCCTGTTACATCAAATGCCAACACCCTACCTAAAGGCTGACCACCTTCGTCAAACTGGCCACTTCCCCCAAGTTTAAGCCTGCTGGTGAAGTCCATACCATCCAATGATTTATTATTATCGTCGATAGTAACAGTTTTTTCAGAATTGGCGTAAATGGTAAGTCCATCCACGGTAGTGGTTGCAGAAACTTCACCAAGTGCATTGAAACTAGCACTACTAATATTCCATTCCTGTCCGCGTGCATGCGTCATAAACAGCACTAAACAAGCAATAAATAATCCTTTCAAAGTAAAATTTTTCATAAGCTAAATATTTAATTTGTAATTAATTGATATGCATTACAAAATATTCAAATTACTCGTAATTAAACACTTGGCTTTTCCCATTAAAGGCAGGCAAAAATACCAGCGATGGACAAAAAGTACCAGAAAGCGGGTTATTTTTCCCAGAAATAAAGAAAGGCAACAATATTTTTGCCTTTGACAGAAAGTTCTGAGAAAGTGTAGGGTTTTACATTGATTAAAGTGAAAGAAGTAGGTTACATAGTTACAAAATTATCCAAGAACCAAATGCAACAATTTTAGTATACAGATTATCCCTACATCAAGCCAAATTAATTTCTTCGAATTAATCCCAGCGATTAATAAAAACCGAACATTTTATAGAAGTGGCCTTCTCAATAAAGTTTTGGTTTTAAAACAAAAGGTGACCTATTACTCTAATCTAAGATTCCTACTTGACAACGAACCTTAAAACATTAGCAATAAACCACCATTAATCCACCCAAACCTTTGGGTGTAATTTTATTTAGTATTCTTTTCTTATTTAATATACTGAGCCTGCGCTTTCAGCAATTCTTTAAACTCATCAATGGTTTTTACTTTAGAGGCATCCTGTTCCCAGGCTGCTCCAAAATAATAAGTAAGTTGATTATTTTCTGGCTTTAAAACAACCACATGGCTGTATTTATCCTCGGCAACTTCAACCAACTGGTCCATTTTATAAAAAACACACATACCAAGATTATCACTTTGCAAAGTTTGCACGCCAAAAGTTGCGATGCACCCCCACCCTTCTTTTATATCATCAAATTTTACAAGTTCAATATCCGGATTTTTAACAATCCCAGTTGCAATATTTGGAATTTCATTACTTAATGAAACATCATATTTAGTTAAATAACTTCCTGTTTCAATAGACAGGGTTGTTGATAAATCGGTTTTTACATCGGCAATTTCCCAGCCATGGTATTGTACCTGAACGCTTGAACTGTTATCGCCACTTTCTACTGAACAAAAAATACTATCCGTTTTTTCAACACGGGTAGCTTTCTCTCCATCCCAAAATCCAAGGGCACCAATTCCTAGAGATGAACCAACCTTTAGCACATCAACTCCCCAATCGCACATTTCGTGGTACGAATCGAAGCCATCTAATCCAACTTTGTGCAAAACAAGGGTATCAACTTTTTTCCCAAAAATATCTGTTGCATTGCGCCAGTCAAGGTATAAACGGTAACCTATTTTGTCTGATTCCCAGCCCGGTCCTTCAAATTGAATATCAAATGAATGGTCTGTATGTTTTTCATCCATTTTTAAGGATTCAACCGATTTAAAGGTTCCTCCTTGATATTCATACTGCTCATTTCCATTGGCTTTGGTTACAAATTTCCATTCGCCACCTTCTTTTAAACCCAGATACGCTTGTGTTTTTCTTTCCACGGCACTTTTCTCAACATCACTGTCCGAAGTCTTTTTTGTAGTTGTTGTACAGGATGCCAGAACGAAAAGGATAGCAATTATGCTAAAAATTGATTTTCTCATCGTTAATAATTTTAGTTGTTAGTTTTTATTTATTTAATTCAATCGCTGCAAGAATAACCGGGGCAACACCCTTTTGGTCATTGTCCACTTTTCTCTCCGAAATATAATAATCATAATCGGCTTCACGATATGGATTGCCTCCCAAACCACATGCCCCGCAAGTATTTTTTAATATTGGGTAACCATCCTCACCCATCTCCACCAGGTTTTTTAGCAAACTATCAAAACTTTCATCCGCAATTTTCAAATACTTTTCATCGAGGTAACCTTTTTTGGCACCTTTGGCAAAAGCATAAATAATCATCGCCGATCCCGATGCCTCCAAATAATTACCTTCTCTTCCCCCTTGGTCGAGCACCTGGTACCACAAACCTGTTTCTTCATCCCGAACTGCAAGTGTGGCATCACTTAATTTTTGCAATATACTAATTAATGAAGCCCTCTCCACATAATCTTTTGGCAAATAATCCAGTACATCAACCAAGGCCATAAAATACCATCCTGTAGCCCGGCTCCAAAAATGTTTTGATTGACCATTCTCAGGATTACACCAACGCTGTTGTTTACTTTCGTCCCAGGCATGATATAACAAACCGGTTGCCGGATCCAACGTTCTGTCATAGGCTTCCTGAAGCTGAAAAGTAACTTCACCGAACCATTTTGGCTGATCAAAATCTTGCGCATATTTAGCTAGAAAAGGCGATGCCATATACAAACCGTCGAGCCACATCTGATATGGATATATTTTTTTATGCCAAAAGCCTCCTGCTTTCGTCCTTGGTTGACCCTCCATTTGAGTTACCAATGTTTCAATGGCAATTTTGTATTTTTCATCCTTTGTTTGTTGGTACAAATCCAACATATTCAATCCCGGACGAACACGGTCAATGTTGTAATCCCACATTTTATGCCCATGAATTGTTCCATCGTTTTGCACAAAATGATCGATGTATGCCTTGTTGTAATCTGAATACTTTTCATCAATACTATCAAGTTTGGCGATTGCCCATCCGAGAAAGGCATAGTCGTACTCATATTTTGGGATATCCCTTAAATAATAAATCATACTATCGGAACGATGCATAACCCCATTAGCAAACTGGACTGCCCAAAAAAGATTTTCATGCCCGCTTTCTTCACTTTTTTGCTGGCTGCACCCGAGGATAAAAACAAATACGGTAACAAACGATATAATTCTCATAAAATTAGATTTTAAAACCCAAAGGTACTGATATCACAAGTTGTTAATCGTTTAATTGTAACAAATGACGGGGTTTGCCTTCCCAATTTAAACCTAACCTGCATATCTTTTTTGTTTTTCACTTTTATAAAAATGCCAATTTCGATTTTTTGCACATAAAAAGTAAGAAGTACTTTTGGCGTTAGCATGATAAATAATCTCACAAACAAATCTCATCTTTTGCACATAGACGACCACATTATGCCAAATACAACTAAAAAACATGTAAAAACATCCGAATTATGACCCAAATCATAAGATAAACTGAACATTATTTTATACTTCAAACTAAAAACTATTAAACATTGATTTCATGAAAGTTAAATTCAGGTTTTATTTCTTTTTTCTGCCTATTTTTTTCTTTCTTGCAATCGATTATCATGAAATTATGCGTTGTTATTTTTTTCAAGTTCCAAATGGACGTTTAGTTAATTAGGGGAATTATAAAACTGCTTGAAAAAAGATGAAGAGCAAACAAAAAATAAAGGGGAATTGATATTAAAAGTACTAATTACTTTTATATATTTGTGAACCAGGAAAATTCTATGCATCACTATAAAAAACATCCAAAACATCATATAGCGGTCGATTGTGTTATTTTCGGCTACCGCAAAGAAGAACTTTGCTTACTGCTTTATCCTCGTAGTTTTGAGCCTTCACAAGGAAGCTGGTCATTAATGGGGGGATTTGTACAGGACAATGAGTCGGCAGACCAAGCCGCCAAACGTGTTTTGAACCGCACCACGGGACTGGATGATATTTTCATGGAGCAAGTGGAAACCTTTTCTGATCCCAATCGTGACCCGGAAGCAAGGGTTATAAGTATTGGATATTATGCGCTAATTAGAATTGACGAGCATGATGAAAATAAAGTCAGGGAACATGGCGCGCATTGGTGGCCAATTACCAAATTACCAACCATGGTATTTGACCATAGCACAATAGCAGAAAAAGCACTTGTTAAATTACAGCAAAAATCAGGTTATAGCCTTATTGGAAAAGAATTACTTCCTGAAATGTTTACCCTGAAACAACTTCGGACATTGTACGAGGCTATATTCCAAAGGCAATTTGACCCCGGAAATTTCAGAAAAAAAATATTGTCATTAAATGCGTTGAAACGTTTGGATATCAAAGATTCTATGGAATCAAAAAAAGGATCCTACTATTACAAATGCAAAGGAATTGAAAGGGAGCATGAAACAGACAGGATTGTTAAATTATAAACGAAAAAATAAAATTGTTTAAAACACTAAATAATAAAATCTAGTCACATGAATAACACGAAGAAAAACCTGGAAGTCTGGTTTATTACGGGAAGCCAGCATTTATATGGTCCAAAAACGTTACAACAGGTGGATGCCGATTCATCTAAAATTGTGGAAGAATTTAATGCTTCCGGAAAATTTCCTGTTACCATTGTTTTCAAACCAGTGGTAAAAACACCAAATGAAATTCTTGATATTTGTGTTCAGGCAAGTTCCGACAAAAACTGCATCGGAATTATAACCTGGATGCATACCTTTTCGCCTGCTAAAATGTGGATTGCAGGCTTAAAAGCACTCACAAAACCATATATGCATTTGCATACCCAATTTAACCGTGACCTACCATGGAAAGAAATTGACATGGATTATATGAACCTTCACCAAAGTGCGCATGGCGGTCGCGAATATGGATTTATCAGCGCAAGGATGCGCAAAAATCGTAAAGTTGTTGTTGGGCACTGGCAAGATGAAAAAATTCAGGACCAGGTATCAGCTTGGTGCAGAACAGCCATTGGTTGGAATGAATCGCAGGGCTTAAAAATTGCCCGTTTTGGTGACAACATGAGGGAAGTTGCTGTGACAGAAGGCGATAAAGTGGAAGCTCAAATCAAATTCGGATGGCAAATTGCAGCATATGGCGTTGGCGATTTGGTTGAATATGTTGATAAAGTAACTGAAGAAGAAGTGGATGCGCTTTACGCAGAATACGAAACCATTTACCAGGTGGCTGATAATTGTAAACCAGGACAGGAATACCATGAAAATGTCAGGGAACAGGCACGCTATGAAATTGCATTAAAAAGGTTTATGGTAGATGGCGATTTTGGTGCATTTACATCCAACTTTGAAAACCTTACAGGATTGGCACAGTTGCCAGGATTAGCTTCTCAAAGGTTAATGGCTGCAGGTTATGGTTTCGGTGGCGAAGGCGACTGGAAACAAGCTGGATTGTTAAGGATATTAAAAACCATGTCGGAAGGAATGGAAGGTGGAAGTTCGTTTATGGAAGATTACACCTATCATTTAGATCCCGCAAACGAGGCAGTTCTTGGTGCCCATATGTTGGAAATTTGCCCGTCTATAGCAGCAGCAAAACCACGATTGGAAGTACACCCCCTGGGAATTGGTGGTAAAGATGCCCCTGCACGGTTAATTTTTGAAAGTGCTACAGGCGATGCAATGAACGTTACACTTATTGATATGGGAAACCGCTTTCGTATAATTGTGAACACACTTGACGTAATCGAACCATTGGAAGCAATGCCTAAACTTCCGGTTGCATCTGCATTTTGGAAAGCACACCCAAACCTTGAAGATGGAGCGAAAGCCTGGATTTACGCTGGAGGAACACATCATTCGGCATTCACGCTTGCTTTAACGCCCGATTATATTGAAACGTTTGCCGAATATGCAGACGTGGAATATGTGCTTATCGACAAAGACACAAAGGTACCTGAATTCAAAAAAGAATTGCGCTGGAACGACATCTATTATCATTTGGCAAAAGGTCTATAAAAACTAAAATAACTAAATTAACAAAATGGCTACATTAGATTGGATTGTAATTGCAATTTTTGCAGTTCTGCTTATCGGAATTATTGTCTGGGTTTTCCGCCAGAAGCAACAAAGTTCCGGAGATTATTTTTTAGCTGGTAGAGATGCAACATGGATTGCCATTGGAGCTTCTATTTTTGCGTCGAATATTGGATCTGAACACTTGATTGGATTGGCGGGAGCCGGTGCATCAAGCGGAATGGCAATGGCGCACTGGGAAATTCAAGGCTGGATGATCCTAATCCTCGGATGGGTATTTGTTCCGTTTTATTCCAGAAGTATGGTAACAACAATGCCTGAATTTTTGGAAAGACGTTACAACAAAGAATCACGTTCTATTCTCTCTGTAATATCACTGGTCAGCTACGTACTTACGAAAGTTGCCGTTACGGTTTATGCCGGTGGCTTGGTATTTCAACAGGTATTTGGAATTGAAACCATGTGGGGAATTGATTTCTTTTGGATATCGGCAATAGGTCTGGTGCTCCTCACCGCCTTGTATACGGTTATCGGGGGAATGAAATCAGTGTTATATACATCGGTGCTTCAAACTCCAATCCTTTTGCTTGGTTCAATAATAATCCTTGTATTGGGATTAAAAGAACTGGGTGGTTGGGACGAAATGATCCGTATCACCAGTGCTGTTCCTGTAAACGAGCATGGCGATAGCATGACAAACCTGATAAGAAGTAATCGCGATTCAGACTTCCCCTGGTTAGGAGTATTTATTGGTTCAGCTGTAATTGGTTTTTGGTATTGGTGTACCGACCAGTTTATTGTTCAAAGGGTTCTTTCCGGAAAAAATGAAACCCAGGCGCGTCGTGGAACTATTTTCGGTGCATACCTAAAACTTACTCCGGTATTTTTATTTATGATTCCAGGTATGATTGCTTTTGCATTACACCAAAAAACAGGAACATTCCTTCCTTTATTGGAAAATGGGGCACATAATGCCGATGCAGCTTTCCCAACCTTGGTTGCTAAGTTGTTACCTGCTGGGGTAAAAGGTTTGGTTGTTTGTGGTATTTTGGCTGCATTGATGAGTTCTTTAGCATCCTTATTTAACTCTTCTGCAATGTTGTTTACCATCGATTTCTATAAGAAATTTAAACCAACAGCAACAGAGAAAAAATTATTGAGTGTTGGCCGTATTGCAACCGTTGTTATTGTAGTTCTTGGTATACTTTGGATTCCTGTAATGAGAAAAATAGGTGATGTATTATATACTTATCTTCAAGATGTACAGTCTGTTTTAGCACCTGGAATTGCAGCAGCATTCCTACTTGGGGTATTATCTTCAAAACCAACTCCAAAAGGAGGTATGTGGGGTATGATTGCCGGATTTATTATTGGAATTATGCGTCTTGGGGCAAAAGTACTCTATACTACAATCGCAGGCAATGCCGGTTATTCAGATGTGAAATTATGGGCAGCAGAAAATGGGGTAAGTAATATTTTCTATACCTTATTCTACGATGTCAACTGGTTGTTCTTCAGTGGAGGAATGCTAATTTTCAGTATGATCATTGTATTGGTTGTTAGTAAATTTACTCCGTCAGCATCTGCTGCACAGTTAGAAGGTTTAACCTTTTCTTCTGCCACAGGAGAGCAAAAAGCAGCAACCCGTGCCAGTTGGAACGGATGGGATGTTTTCCATACTGCTGTAATTATAGCAATAACCGTAGTATTCTATATTTATTTCTGGTAATCAAAAAGCGAACTTAAAATGCTTGAAAAGTTAAAAGAGGAAGTTTTTAAAGCCAATATTGATCTGGTGAAACTGGATATGGTTGTTTTCACCTGGGGAAATGTAAGTGCCATTGATCGGGAAAAAGGTTTAGTAGTAATTAAGCCTAGTGGCGTGTCATACGACGACATGAAAGTAAGCGATATGGTTGTAGTTGATTTAGATGGGAATGTTGTTGAAGGAGATTTAAAACCATCGAGTGATACTCCAACGCACCTGGTACTTTACAAGGCTTTTAAAAATATAGGAGGAGTAGTGCATACACATTCAAGATGGGCAACAAGTTGGGCTCAGGCAGGCAGGAGTATTCCTGCACTGGGTACAACACATGCCGATTATTTTTATGGAGAAATACCTTGCACACGGAAATTAACTTCAAAAGAAGTTGAAACAGCATATGAAGTTGAAACGGGAAATGTGATTGTGGAAACATTTAAAAATTTGGATGAAGACGCTATTCCCGGGGTGATAATTAACAATCATGGACCTTTTTCATGGGGTAAAAATGCCGATAATGCTGTGCATAATGCAAAGGTGATGGAAGAGGTGGCTAATATGGCCTTCATTACCCTAAAATTAAATTTCGAAGCTGAAATTGATCAGTATTTGTTGGATAAGCATTATCTGCGGAAGCATGGGAAAAATGCATACTACGGACAAAAATAATAACTAAAAATGAGTGATAAATATACGATAGGATTAGATTACGGATCAGATTCGGTCCGATCATTAATTGTTAATGTGGAGACCGGTGAAGAAATCGCCAGTGCAGTTTTTAACTATCCGCGTTGGGAAAAAGGAATGTACTGCGATCCTCAAAGCAACCAATTTCGCCAACATCCAAAAGATTATTTAGAAGGATTGGAGTACACTGTCACCGAAGCATTAAAACAAGCCCCCGAGGGTGTTGCTGAGAATGTGGTGGGTATTTCTGTGGATACAACAGGATCAACTCCGGTTGCTGTGGATGAAAAAGGAACTCCACTTTCCTTAACTGCCGGGTTTGAAGAAAATCCGAATGCCATGTTCGTTCTTTGGAAAGACCATACCGGGGTAAAAGAAGCCGAAGAAATAAACACGCTGTCGCGGAAATGGGACATTGATTATACAAAGTTTGAAGGAGGAATTTATTCATCCGAATGGTTTTGGGCAAAAGTGCTGCATGTTCTTCGCGCAGATGCAGGTGTATTGCGTTCAGCTTACTCATGGGTTGAACATTGCGATTGGATCCCTGCCCTATTAACAGGAAATACCAATCCTAAAACACTAAAAAGAAGTCGTTGTGCTGCCGGGCATAAAGCAATGTGGCACGAAGCATTCGGCGGCTTACCATCTGAAGAATTTTTAACCGAACTTGATCCTCTTTTATCAGGATTAAAAGACCGCTTGTTTAAAGAAACATTTACTTGCGACATTGCTGCAGGCAAATTGACTGAAGAGTGGGCTTCTAAACTTGGGCTTTCTACAGATGTAGTTGTTGGCGTTGGGGCTTTTGATGCACACCTTGGGGCTGTTGGTGCCGAAATTGAACCATACTATGTTTCAAAAGTTATGGGAACATCAACTTGCGATATGCTAATCGCGCCCATGGAAGAAGTTGGTGACAAACTGGTGAATGGAATATGCGGTCAGGTAGATGGATCGATTGTTCCGGGCATGTTGGGACTTGAGGCAGGTCAGTCGGCTTTTGGCGATATTTATGCCTGGTTTAAAAAGGTTATTGAATGGCCTCTTACCAATGTTTTAGCCGAATCAGAACTGATTGATGAGGAAACAAAGCAAAAGGTAATTAAGGAAACTTCAGATAAATTAATTGCCAAATTAAGCGAAAAAGCAGCTGAAGTTCCAATTGCCGAAAGCGGGATTGTTGCATTGGATTGGATGAACGGCCGTCGTACCCCGGATGCCAACCAGGCATTGAAAGGGGCGATTGCAGGCCTTAGCTTGGGATCTGATGCACCCCGGATTTTCAGGGCACTGGTTGAAGCTACTGCATTTGGTTCAAAAGCCATCAACGATCGTTTTATTTCGGAAGGAATAAGAATTGACGGGGTAATTGCATTAGGTGGCGTTGCAAAAAAATCACCATTTGTGATGCAAATTGTTGCCGATGTGCTGAACATGCCAATAAAAGTTGCACGATCTGAGCAGGCTTGCGCGCTTGGAACAGCAATGGCTGCAGCAGTTGCAGCGGGTGTTTATCCGAATATTTCTGTAGCCCAATCAAAAATGGGTGGTGGTATCGAATCAGAATACCATCCAATTCCCGAAAATGTAGAGAAATACAAAAAATTATACGAATCCTATACTAAATTTGGAAAGTTTATTGAAGAAAACCTAACGGATTAATATTCTTCTAAATCAATCAAAATAGGTAAAGGGGCGTTCTTGGAACGCCCCTTTTTTAGTAGTATCGATTATTTTGATCTTTTTAGAAACTGAAACTCTGATCAATCCCATTTCATTTTATCTGCCTTAAATTCTGAAATTTCCTCAAAGCCATTGCCTTTAACTCGTATTTTGTAGGTTCCTGGATCAATAAACTTATGCTCTTCCCCATCGTTTGCAAGGTTAAGGTTCCATTGTACAATATTAATTCCCTTATCAGTTGTTGTTGGAAGTTGTTTTAAAACTTCACCTTCAGAATCAAGAATTTCAACGATAACAGAAGTTGATTTATGAAGATAATAGGTAAACACAAAATCTTTGGAGAATCTTCTGAAATTTGCATTCTCACCTGGAGGTACAATTGCATCTTCTGCTGCAAGGATTTTGCATTTCACATCGTGATCCAATTTTGAAATCTTATGAATTGGCTGTAAATCGAGTGCCCAAACCCCACGGCCATGTGTACCTATAACCATCACCTCATCCCTGGGGTGGATTACCAAATCATGCACATAGGTTGTTGGAAGGTTTCCGGCAAGGCTTTCCCAACTTTCACCTTTATCCAACGAAATATAAACCCCATAATCTGTTCCAACATACAATATATTTTCATCGAACGGATCTTCCTTAATAACATTCACTGGTCCAGATGGGATTTGTTTTGAAATATCCACCCAGGTTTTTCCATAATCATATGACTTCCAAACATAAGGCAGCATATCATCGTCACGCTTTCCATTTTGAGTCATATAAACCGTTGATTTATCATACTGCGAGGCAACCATTTCACTCACCCACTTCCCTATTGGCAGCCCTTTATTTATTTCTTCCCAATTCTTTCCACTATCTTTTGTAGTCCAAACCCTTCCGTCATCGGTGCCGGCATAAATCAATCCAAACTCAAAAGGCGATTCACTAATCGAAAAAATGGTTTGATAAGGAATATCGCCCTTCTTTTCAGGAACATTGTAGGTTAAATCGGGACTTATCTTCTCCCATGATTCCCCCATATTCATTGATCGATGCAAAAATTGGGTCCCATGGTAAATTATCCGTGGATTGTGTGGCGAAATAATAAATGGTGCCATCCACTGCCCTCTCAAACTTTCCACACCTTCAGGTACTGGCGGCATAATTGATTTATCTATGCCAGTTGCCAAATCTGTCCGATTTAAACTCCCATAGAAACCTGCTGAATAGACAATGTTCGTATTTGTTGGATCGATTACATGATTACTTCCTTCGCCTCCTGGGGCATACTCAAATTCAACAGGAGAAATCCGGCTACGTCCTTTGCTTAAATCAACTTTACCTTTAAAACTTCCATGGTCCTGAATGGAACCATAAACGTAAAATGGTTCTGACATATCAACACCTACGTTAAAAAACTGCACCAACGGCAGATTGTCAAAAAATGTCCTGAAGTTTTTCCCATCGTAAGAAATTGCAACTCCCCCATCGTTCACGTTCACCAAATAGTCCGTATTTTCCATATCAATCCATAATCCATGATGGTCCATATGCATACCGAGAAGTTCATAAAAAGTTTTGCCTCCATCTTCAGACACATTAAGGTACAAACCCATCACATATATTTTATCTTCGTTGACCGGATCAACCCTGATTTGGCTAAAAACCCAGCCATAGGTTCCCGACATCCGTTCCATATAATTGTTTTCCTGGCTCACTTGTTCCCATGATTCACCTGCATTATTTGATCGATAAACAGTTGCACCTTTTATGCGTCCGCTACTGGGCCTGCCATAAGAATCGACTTCCCCTTCGCCATCTTCATTTAGTTTCTGATAATTATCGACAAAAGCATAAAGCACATTGGGCTTTGCCTTACACAAATCAATCCCAATCCGTCCCCTATATGAGGCTTTAGGTAGGCCGCTATTTACTTCTGCCCACGTTTCCCCGCCATCTATTGTCTTTAAAATTCCGCTGCCTGTATAATCCAGTTCATTTCTGGGATCGTTCCATTTTTTACGAATTCTTTGCCACATGGAGGCATACATTACATCAGGATCTGAAGGATCCATTACTAAATCGTTTGCGCCTGTTTTTTCATCAATATAAAGGATATTTTCCCAAGTCTTTCCTCCATCAATGGTTTTAAAAATCCCTCGGTCTTCATTGTTTGTCCATTCATGCCCACCTGCTGCAACAAAAACAATATCGGAATTTTCAGGATGGACAATAATTCGTGATATCGTATTTGTGTTGATCAATCCACGATGTTCCCAGGTTTTTCCGGCATCCTTTGACCTGTAGATACCTGCACCTGCTTGCGAACTCCTAAAAATATTAGCTTCACCTGTTCCTGCCCAAAGGATATTCTGATTTTGAGGATCAAGTGCCAAATCACCAATTGCAGTTGACATGGCATGCTCAAAAATTGGCTCCCAGGTGATTCCTTCATTTTCTGTCTTCCATATTCCCCCAGAAGCCCCAGCAACATAAATCGTATAATTTTTCCCTTTTGGTGAAACAACTTCAACATCGGTCATCCGACCACTAATGTTGGTGGGACCAACAAATTGAAATGGCAAATTTTTAAACATAGAATTCTTAACCATTTCTGTATGCTTTTGATACATTTCAAGCCTCTTAGCCGGATCTGTTTTGCTAATAACGTTCTGAGCAAAAGTGGAAGAGACAATGAAAAATAAAACAATGAATAGAAATAAACGGTTGATATTCCAACTTTTTGTTGCCTTCATAAGGAGTAGATTTAATGGTTATGCATAGGTATTTAAAGCTAATGAAGGAATTACAGGGAAACAATGATTTTGAATAGGATAAAATATCTCGACTTAAATTAGAGATAATTATTCCTTTACTATTGCCTGTTTTAAGTGCATATCAGCAAATTTAATGTATTGCTCCCAATCGTATTCTTTAATATCGTGGGCACCCGACCGTATATGGTAACCAATTTGATTCATTATCGGGTGATTTACTTCTGGTATTGTTGGGCTTTTCAGTCCAAACCTGTCGTAAAGTTCATATACTTTTGAAGCATAATATGCCGATAAATATTCCCCTTCAGGATCAGACCATAAATCTTCTTCGGCACTTGCCACATAAACAGGCCGGGGGGCAATTAAAGCGATTAATTCATGTTGGTCGACAGGCAATTCTTCTTCATTATAATTGAAATATTTAAAATTAGATGAAAACCAATGTGGAAAATTTTTATTGATAACTGTTACGGTTTCCCCCAGCTTCCTTTTAAACAAAGCTGCACCACCGCAACCAGAATTATTTGAAATAACCATGGCAAAACGTTCGTCCTGCGCCCCCGCCCACAATGCTGCCTTCCCGAGCCTCGAATGTCCCAATACTATGACTTTATTTTCATCCACATCCGAATCTTCGTGCAAATAATCCAATACCCTGCTTAGCCCCCACGCCCAGGCTGAAATAGATCCCCATTCCCCACTTCTGGGGCGATCCTGGTATTTTGAATAAAAAAATGGATGAATACCATCCGTAAAATCATCCTTGTCAGGATCAATTTCGCCATAATAAACCGTTACAAGACCATAGCCATTTTCTAATATCTTTTCTATAGGCCAATTTTCCGACTGAACCCCTCTTGACTGTTCGGTAATTTGGTTATTAATTATCCCGAGCGATGGATTATCCCTTACCCAGGCTTCTGTTAGAACAATTTCACTATCGTAAATAACCGAATGGTTACCGTTAAAATTATAGGCAAGAAAAACCGGAACTTTTTGATCGGTTTTTGGCAGGTACATTAAAACATTAACAGGCAACTCTAAAGAATCTTTTTTAAAGTTCAACTGAATTTGCTTTCGCGTTGCTTTATTATCCAATGCGGTGTTGCTTTCCTCAATTAGGTCAAACGAGGCATAAGTTAAGAGACCGGGAACTTTACCATAAATATTATTTTCAAACAACATTAAAAGTTCTGGCTTTGCAAACTTCTCCCATTTTCTGGTATTCCTGATTTTTTTACCATTTAATAGTTTTAAAGGATCCGGAATTGAAATCTCCAATACCTCTTCTTCATTCTTTACTATTTTTTTTTGCGCCACAGAGACGTTAATTAACAAGCAGGAACTTACAACTAAAAGCAAAAAATATTTCATAGGATGCGGATTTCTGACAAACAAATAAAACAAATATTTTACAAAACCTATTTTTTTCGAACAGTAATCTAATAATGCCAGGTTTAAAGGACAGGATTTATGTAATTCTATATTGGAAAACTATTTCTTTTTAATTTATAACTGCCACAATGGCAAAATAAAATTTTTGGCACATATTTAGATATATAGATTTTTCAATATTATAATTTAAATTTTGACATATGTTACATACAAATTTACATCACGTATTATCGAAAGATGGTCACAAAGAAGTTTTGGAAGAAAATAAGAACGTAATGATTTGTTGTGGAAGAATGGGACCAATGTGTATCCCTGTATATGCTGCAATGACTGAATTAAAAGAGCAATATCCAAACGTTAAGTTTGCGGATATGGAATTTGATATTCCTGATGCCGAAGTAATCAGAAATGCGCCGGAATGCAGTGGTTTTATGGGCTTGCCGTTTGTAATGTATTATAAAAACGGAGAGGTTGTAAAAGCAACAACCAGCATTCAGTCAAAAGAACAAATTGAAACAATTTTGAACGAGGTATTTTAAATTGGGGATAGGTTGAAATATAATGCTCCCTTCTGGGGGCAAATGTAGGAAAAGTAGGAGAAGGGGAAACAGCTATCAAATTCGGTAGCTGTTTTATTTTTATTACAATACTGTAATTTCCGTTCTTCGGTTAAGCGCCCTGCCCTCGGGCGTATCGTTTGTATCAATCGGCAATGTTATTCCATACCCCTTTGTTTCAATCCTCTCTGCATTAATTCCCTTGTCCGCCAAATAAGTTTTTACTTCCCGTGCCCTTTTTTCAGATAGTAACTTATTATATTTTTCGCTCCCAACATTGTCAGTATGCCCACCTATTTCTACTCTAATGGTTGGATTTTGAACCATTAAATCGTAGAGTTTTTCCAGCTCAGGGAAAGATTCCTCAAGAAGCCGAAAAGAATCTGTTTCGAAATACAAATTTCGCATAACCAATCGGCTCCCCGATTTTACAGGTACCAATTCAATTTTTAAGTTCATTGGCTGTACGCTTGAATAAAGGGAATCTAAATGAAGGGATTGTGAATAAAACAAATAACCTTTTTTTGTGATATTAAATGCGTAGTTTTCGCCAAGTGGAAGACATACTAAAAATTCACCACTTGCCCCGGATTCTTTGGAGAACGATCCGTTTTTTTGATCTGTTAGATTTGTAATTTCAACACTACCAACAAGGGCTTGTTTCGATTCAGAATCAATAATAATTCCTTTTACATAGGTAACCGGTGTAGTTTTTGAGTTCTCTGTCAATTGGGCACTATATATGTCCATTCCCTTCCTTCTATCCCTTTCGGAAGAAAAAAAAGCAATTGTTCCGCCTGCGTCTACAATAAATCCATTCTCATTGTTTTTCGTATTTATCGGATAACCAATATTTATTGGCTTTGTCCATGTTTTATCCTCTTTTAACATGGAATAGAAAATATCGCTTTTCCCCATTCCCAGCCAACCATCCGATGAAAAGTAAAGTGTTTCATTATTAAAATGGATAAAGGGAGAAGTCTCTACTCCTGATGTATTAATGCTGTCACCAAGATTCTCTACCTGCCCCCAAACAGGCAGTCCATGTTCATTGAAACCATTAATTTTTATCCTCCAAATATCTTTATTTCCAAAGCCCCCCTCCCGATTGCTAGAAAAATAGAGGTAATCAGAATTTGGGGATAGCGAGGGTTGAGATTCCCATTTGCGCGAGTTTAACCCATATCCCGCATTTACTGGCATTTGCCATTTGCCTTGTTTTAAAACAGACACATATATGTCACAACTTCCAAAGCCATCCTGACGATTACATGCGCTAAAAAACAAAAGTTTCCCATCGGCTGATAAACTTTGCGCCCCCTCGTTTTCTGGCGTATTAATTTCTACGATTGGTCGAACGGATCCCCACTCCCCCTTTGAAAAATCAGCAATATAAAAATCTTCCTGCATGCGGTTACCCCTTAAACTATCCGGAACCAACCGCGTAAAAACCAATTGTGTCCCGTCAACAGTCTTACTGGGCCAATATTCGTTGTATGGAGTATTAATATCTGAGATTAATGCTTTCACATTAGTTGCCTTGGGATTTTTTTCTGCATTTATGGCAAAATCACATTGTTCAACCATTCTTGTTGCCAATGCTTTAAGATTTGAAGTTGCTCCACGAATTTTTATACATTCATCGTAAGCCACTTGTGCTTTTGCATAATCCCCAATGGAGAAATATGCTTCCCCAAGCCTGTATTTTATATGCGCTCTGTTTCTGATATCATGCCTACTTGCAGAACGCAGATACTTTATTTCCAATGAGGTTGAATCGATTTCTGCATAAATGTCAGCAAGGAACAAATAAGCATTTGTAAAACTGCTGTCCTGAGATATAACCTCTTCAGCAATTTGTATTGCCTGATTAAACTGTCCGGTTCGATACGCCTGCGTTGCTTTCTCAAATAGCTTCTGATTCCTTTTATGAGTTTGCGAAATACACACGTTCCCCGTAACAATAATAAAAAACAGCATCCAGCGTACAATTACTCCTATTTTAATTCGATTAACCAAGCTTTTGTAGATTAGAGATTTATGCTAAAACGGAATTAGATTCGTTATATTTTAGAAGGAAAAGTTAAGGTATTAAACCAAATTTATTCAAAAAAATGAAAAAAAAAGGGGTAGCTATATGTATTTTTCCAATAATTCCCTATTTTGAACACGTAAATTTTTGTTTTTATTTATATGCAATAGTTTTACTATTATCAACAGTTTAGTATATATTTTAAAATGAAATCTAAAGGAAATAGCAAAAAAGAACATGTTTCAAAAGTCGACAAAATTGACAGAAAAAGCACAGTAACACCAAAAAAAGACAGAAGTTCAAAAAGAAGGTTATCCATTTATGATGAGTACGAAGATGAAGATTATGATGATTTTACTTTTGAGCGTGATGACTTTGATAATGGCGACTACGATGAGGATGACTATAATGAAGAGGAATAGGTTCTAATTTTATTAATGTAACTCCCCAAACGTTTAAAATATTTTATAGCCACTCAGAGACTGTTATATTTCGTTTACTCCTTTTCGTAAAATGCCTCAATACCAGGATAGTGGTATTTCTTAACTGAAATTTTCTCAGGGAAGCAGTAATAGATTACTTCAGCTGTTGAGCATTTTTTACCATCAGCATTATAAATACCACACTCAATTTTGGCAAAATTCCCTTCAAAGTGAATAAGCTTTCCGGTTATTTTTATTTCGCCACTTGAAATGTACAATGGCCTGAGGTATTTTACATTCAGTTCGGATGTTACGCCAGTGGTAAAGCATTTAGTGTACACAACCCAACCTCCAATTTCATCCATCAATAAGGCTTGCATGCCTCCGTGCAATACATTTTTATAGCCCATGTACTTATTCTCCGGGTTCCAAGAAGTTTCTAATCCTTCGCCATTATCGAAAAACTGCAGATTTAATCCACTTTTGTTATGTGGTGAACAACCAATACAGTGATAGTCTTCTTCAGGAAAACCAACGAATGGATTTATTATTTTTTTCATAGATAAAAATAAAAAGCCCGCCCTTAAATTTTAAAGGCAGGCTCAATAATACATTATTACATTTAGTTATTTCCGAGGATCAATGGCAAACCATCTTTTCCTGCCCCAACCACAACTACTTTTGAATTTGGTGATTTAGCTAAATCCAACGTAGCTTCAATTCCACGTTGTTTTAATATTTTGTCAGTTAAACTTGCACTGATTATCTTGTTAAAATCAGAAATACCTTGAGCTTCCAACCTTTTACGTTCAGCTTCCGATTTTTCACGGTCCAATCGGAATTTATATGCCAATGCTTCCTGTTCTGTCTTTAACTTATCTTCAATTGCACCTTTAATTTGTGGAGGCAGGTTTATTGAACGAATAAGCAATGCTTTCATATCAATAAAATTTTCGCTTAACACTTCTTTCGTTTCCGTAATTATAGATGTTTCTACCTCACTTCTTTTCGTTGAATAAATTTCTTCGGCAGTATAACGCCCTGCAACTTGACGCACAGAGGAACGTACTTCGGGCACAACCAATGTATTGATGAAATTAACGCCGAACCGTTCGTGAAGAAACCCGATATTTAAATAAGTCGGGTTAAAACGTACTGTAACATCCATACTAATAGATAAACCATTTTTATCCAATACGTCCATCGTTTCCTCCCTTTGTTGCTCTTTTACATTGTAAACAAACATCTCATTCCAGGGTGCAATTATGTGAAATCCTTCCACGTAAACATTGTCTTTATCCAATCCAGATGAATACGGACGGAAAATAACACCCCTCTCACCTGGGTCAAGAATCACAAACATTCTGTTGCCAAAAAGCAATAATATAAGAACTACTGCAATACCAATTATAATGTACGAATTTTTAAAATTGAATTTCATTTTATATGTTTTTAATTATTAATGCTTTACAAAGAGATTTTACCTCTCGGAACTTCGTTAAATTTCCTGTAAGAATCCACTTAAAAAAAGCTCAAACAAAGGTAGCAGATTAATCCCCATTTTCCGAATTATTAACATAGCGAATCTGAAAATATTTTTTAACTGTTGATATCTTAAGCCCTAACTAATTGACTATTAGATGTCTTTTAAATAGTTTTGAAAACGTAATAAATGAGCAAACGATGATAAAAGAGTCCGAATTAATAGTTAACAACGATGGAACAATTTTCCATTTACATCTGAAACCAGATCAGATTTCAGATAAAATAATCTTGGTTGGCGATCCGGCCAGGGTTGATTTGGTTGCATCGAATTTTGATAAATTGGACTTAAAAGTATCGAATAGGGAATTTGTTACCAAAACAGGTTGGCTTAATGGTGAACGGTTGAGCGTAATTTCTACCGGAATTGGCACAGACAATATTGATATTGTTATAAACGAATTGGATGCGCTTGCAAATATTGACCTTACCACCCGACAAATAAACAAAAAACATAAATCGTTAAATTTTATACGAATCGGGACTTCAGGTGCTTTGCAAAAAGATACAGCTGTTGATTCCTATGTGGTTTCACACAAATCGATTGGTTTTGATGGCATGCTAAACTATTATGCCAATCGGGAGAGTGTTTCTGATTTATCGTTTGAAAAAAGCTTTAAAGAATTTACCAAATGGGATGTTTCGTTACCTACCCTATATGTAATCGATGCTTCGGAAGAATTGCTCTCAATGTTTGACAGTAACGAATTTCAAAAAGGAGTAACCATTTCTGCTCCAGGATTTTATGGTCCCCAGGGCAGGGTGCTGCGTTTACCACTATCCAATCCTGAATTAAACCACCAGATCGAGGATTTTGAGTTCAATGGATTAAAGATTACGAATTTTGAAATGGAAAGCTCTGCTATTTACGGGCTTTCAAAACTCTTAGGTCATCATGCATTATGTGTTTGCGCCATTATAGCAAACCGGGTTACTGGTGAAGCAAATGAGAATTACCACGGAAATATGGAAATCCTGGTAAAAAAAGTACTTGAAAAAATAACAACATAATACATACGGTTTTGAAACAGGAAAAGAAAATAGAGGCACTGCTCAACTTGCTTGAAGATCCGGACAGGACGGTATATGAAGAAGCCACCAGGCAATTATTGAAAGAAGATGTGCACATTATTCCTGCATTGGAAGAAATGTGGGAAATGAGCCTTGATGAAATTAGTCAGCAACGGATTGAACACATCATTAAAAACCTACAGTTTAAAGAAATAAAAAAAGGAATGGTAGATTGGGCAAAGCTTAAAAAACCTGACCTTTTGGAAGGATTCAGTCTGGTAAACCTTTACCAATACCCTGACTTGAATTCGGTGAAAACCGAAATGAAAATTGAACAAATCAGGAAAGATGTATGGCTTGAATTAAGCAATTCTTTAACATCATTGGAAAAAATAACCGTTTTGAACCATATCTTTTTTGAAGTTCATGGATTCTCGATTAACCATACCAATCCTTCATCGCCGCAAAACTATTTTTTAGATCAGATTTTGGAAACAAAAAAAGGAAACCCGGTTTCGTTGGCAATCCTTTATACCATAATTGCACGAAGGCTTGAATTGCCCGTGTTCTTTGTGAATTTCCCCAAGAACCCATTATTGGGCTACTTCGACAAACACATTGCCATTAAGGCTCATGGAATAAGTGTAGATTCCGATATCCTTTTTTACATTAATCCATCCAACAAAGGATCAATTACAGGAAGGAAAGAGCTGGAATACTACCTCAAGAAAATGAAATACAAATCGGAAAAAAAATATTTCGAACGCGGAAACGACAAACTATTCATTTTAAAACTGATCAGTTCATTACAAGCCGCTTTCGACAGTCTTGGTTATAAAGACAAGGCAAATGAAATACTCCAATTAAAGACAGTCCTTACCCAAAATATCGAGTAGAGTCGATAAGGAAATTGCCGTGCAGATTGCACGGCATTTCTTTTTTATTCCAATTGTATCCAATAATTATTATTATATCTTTTATTAGCTTCCATACAACAAGAAATCCAATCGGATGCTAGTGCAACATTTTACAAGAAAACTAAAAAAATGTCATAATTGTATTAAAATTTTAAAATAATACATAACTTTGTTTTTCAAAGTACTTTTTAATGGAAAATAATAATTCATATCTAGATGACATAAAGGATATTAAACAAATGATGGAACAATCCAGTAAGTTTCTATCGTTGAGCGGAATATCCGGAGTATTGGTTGGCATATACGCCTTGGTCGGGGCTTTTATAGCCTACAGGCTTTTATATATTCCAAAATCGTTCGAATTTCGCCAGGAATATGCAAATAATGTGTTAAGTCAACTAGTGATACTTGCAGTGGTGATACTGGTTTTGTCGATCCTGACAATAGTTATTTTAACAAGTATTAAAGCCAAACAACATGGCAAAAGGAAAATGGTGAAGGGTACAAAATGGATGCTTCTGCATCTTTTTATACCAATAATTGCTGGTGGTATTTTTATATTGATCCTATTGAACCGTGGGGTATATGAAGTTGCGTCGCCCGGGTGTTTATTGTTTTATGGTTTAGCGCTTATCAATGCAGCTAAATTTACACGCACCGAGATATTCTATATGGGAATGTGCCAACTAGTAATTGGGCTAATTGCCGCATTTTTCCCTGGTTACAGTTTGTTTTTATGGGCGTTTGGATTTGGAATTATACATATAATGTACGGTTTGATAATGCATTTTAGATACGACCACAAAGTAAAATAAAAGGTGAGAAATTTATTTCAACAACTAAACAAAGCATTTGAGAACAAGATTCGCTTAGGAATAATGTCGGTGATAAGCGCAAACGGGAAAGCCTCTTTTAATGAACTAAAAGAATTCCTGGATGTCACTGATGGTAACCTTGCCAGCCACATGAAAAAGCTTGAAGAATTGCAGTATATTGAAGTATTCAAAAGCTTCTCAAAAAGAAAGCCGGTTACAACATACAGAATAAGTGAAAAAGGAATGATAGCTTTTAAAGAACATTTAGAGGCACTGGAAAAAATATTAAAACAAAACTAATTTTTTTGATCATAAACTTTGTATTTCAAAGTTCTTTGCAAACACGAATAATTATAACATGGAAACAACAAATTATTTAAAAGAGAAATCAAAAACATTCAACTGGAGAATGACACTGAAAGTAGCAACTATCGGGTTTCTAACATTAATTCTGCTAATTCCAAAGTTCATGCTATTGGATTTAATCCAGGAAAGGAAAGTAACAGCAAGTACAACGGAAAATGAAATTATGCAGCAATGGTCTAAGTTAAACACGGTCAGAGGACCCGTATTGACAATTCCATACCTTGAACGGAAATACGATGCGGTCGAGAAAACCTTTATCGAAAAAATAAAAAACTGTTATTTTCTTCCAAAAGACTTGAAGATTAACGGCGAGATTGTGCCTCAGGAAAGATATCGAAGTATTTACAAAGTAATAGTATTCGAATCGGATTTGGAGGTTTCCGGCACTTTTGAAATACCAGACCTTGAAGTCCTTCAACTGCACCAGCAGGATTTACAATGGGACAAAGCTGAAATTTCATTTATGTTGGACGACCTTCGCGGAATCAGGGAATTGGCAAAACTTACATGGAACAACAAAGAATATGAATTTTCTTCCGGAATTGGGACAAATGAAATGCGTTCATCAGGAATTTCTGTTCATGTTCCTGTTTTCTTTGAGCAAAATCACCCTCTCAATTTTCACTGCGAATTAAAATTAAAAGGCTCAAAAAGCTTATGTTTCTCACCCTTGGGGGAAACCACACATGTGCAGCTTCAATCTACATGGAAAGATCCGGGTTTCATTGGAAATTTCCTCCCGGAGGAACCGAATATTTCGGAAAATGGATTTAATGTCACATGGAAAGTACTTCATTTTAACCGCAACTTCCCTCAACAATGGAAAGAAAACCAATATGATATTTCCGGATCAGATTTTGGTGTTCAACTTGTTACCCTCACCGACCACTATCAAAAGAACACCAGAAGCGCAAAATATTGCATCCTTGTAATTCTGTTTACCTTTATTTCCTTTTTCCTGAATGAAGTCATTACCAAAGAAAAAATCCATCCATTTCAATATATTCTTGTGGGTTCTGCCGTGCTGATATTTTACCTTCTTCTGCTTTCCATTTCCGAACATCTTGGATTTGACCTTGCATACCTTATCGCATCCTTTTCGGTTATACTTTTAGTATTCTTGTACTCACGAACTTTTTTATCGAAATGGGGCAATTCACTACTGCTAACCATGATCCTAACTTTCTCATTCGGATTTATCTATATTTTAATGCAACTTGAATCGTATGCATTATTGGTAGGTAGTTTCGGACTATTTATTGTATTGGCGCTAACCATGTTCTTTACCCGAAGAATAAACTGGTACAATGAATAAGAAAAGCCTGTAAACAAAAAATGCCGTGTTTCCACGGCATTTTTTCATATTTTATTTTGTACTACTTCGCATAACTTACAGCCCTGGTTTCCCTGATAACTGTAATCTTTATTTGACCCGGATAAGTCATTTCATCCTGAATTCTTTTTGCAATATCGTATGATAACTGATCTGCATCTTTATCCGAAAGCTTTTCAGCCCCGGCAATTACCCTAAGCTCGCGACCTGCTTGAATTGCATATGTTTTCATTACACCAGGGTAAGATAATGCTAAATCTTCCAAATCTTTTAACCTTTTGATATAAGATTCAACTACTTCCCTTCTTGCCCCAGGACGCGCACCTGAAATAGCATCACAAACCTGAACAATAGGAGCAATTAAGGTTTGCATTTCAACCTCATCGTGGTGTGCCCCAATGGCATTACAAATATCTGGTTTCTCTTTATATTTTTCAGCCAACTTCATACCAAGTACTGCGTGTGGTAATTCCGGCTCATCATCTGGTACTTTCCCAATATCGTGGAGCAATCCGGCACGTTTGGCAATTTTAGGGTTCAGTCCTAACTCTGAGGCCATAACAGCACAAAGGTTAGCAACCTCCCTGGAGTGTTGTAACAGGTTTTGTCCGTATGACGAACGATATTTCATTTTTCCTAACAACCTAACCAACTCTGGATGCAAGCCGTGAATTCCAAGATCGATGGTAGTCCTTTTACCAGTTTCAATTATTTCCTCTTCAATTTGCTTTTTAACCTTAGCAACCACCTCTTCAATTCGTGCTGGGTGAATCCTTCCATCAGTGACCAGTTGATGCAATGCCAACCTGGCAATTTCCCTTCTCACCGGATCAAATGCTGAAAGTACAATTGCTTCTGGTGTATCATCCACAATAATTTCAACACCTGTGGCAGCTTCCAGTGCACGAATATTCCTTCCTTCACGGCCAATTATCCGACCTTTGATTTCATCACTCTCAATGTGGAAAATAGTAACTGCATTTTCAATTGCAGTTTCCGTAGCAACTCGCTGAATACTTTTAATTACAATCTTTTTTGCTTCTTTATTGGCTGTAAGTTTCGACTCTTCAACTATCTCATTTACATACGACATAGCCTCGGTTTTCGCTTCTTCCTTTAAGGACTCTATTAATTGGGATTTTGCTTCATCAGCCGACATTCCCGAAAGGTTCTCCAGCTTTTCAACCTGCTCGCGGTGCAAACGGTCCAACTCTTCATTTTTTGAATCGATAACACGCAATTGCGAATTCATATTCTCCCGAATAACCTCTACTTCTTTTTTCGTAGTTTCAAATTCTTTTACTTTTCGGTGAAGTTCTTCCCTATTTTGATTAATAGAACTTTCTCTTTGTTTTAGCCTGTTTTCCTGACTTGCAATGTGGCTATTCTTATCATTTATATACTTTTCGTGGTCACTTTTTAATTGAATAAACTTTTCTTTAGCCTGAAGGATTTTATCTTTACGAATCACTTCGCCTTCTTTTTCAGCTTCCGCTAAAATGTTCTTTTTCTTCTTGTTAATAGCTTTGTCCCATATGAAGTAGGCAACAAAACCTCCTCCGATGAAACCCGCTAAGCCACCAATTATATAATCTATCATATTATTCAATATTAGTTAATAAAAAAAAGCCGCATACTTACTGACTTTCCGGACAGTAGCCCGGGTTAGCCCAATAAAGTTGCGGTTTCTGATAATATATTTTTCACTATTGCTGATTTTTTTCTTTTAAAAAATCATCAATATCGTCTTTTACATCTTTAATCACTTCCAAAAGAGATTCATTTTCACTTTGCTTGTCAGCTTCCACACGTTCTAACACAAATTGAAAAGCAGCCATTGCCAATATGTCCTGTGTGTCACTTTTACTAAAATTCTTTCGGTAGGTATTCACCACCTCATTAAACAATTTTGCAGCAAGCCTGTATTTCTCTTCTTCTTCACGATTGATAGTCAAAGGATAAATCCGACTGGCAATCTTTATATTTATTGAAAGTTTGTCTTTCATGTTCTAACATTACCTGTTAAGTAATGCAATACAATTATCAATTTCCCGCAAAAGTCTATTTATCTTTTGCTTTGCCTCCTGATTATCGCCATAACCAGATGCAAATATTTTTGCAATTTTTAAATTTTCTAATTCATTAACAAGGTTAACCTCCACTTGTTCAAGCTCTTTAATCTGCTCTCGTAATCCAAGGTTTTCGGTTTTTAATTGCTCCATTTCATTTTCCAACAAATTATATTGGTTCATTAATTGAGCAATTTTTCCCTTGAACTCCCTAACAATTAAACGATTTTCCTCGTTCATAAATGCTGCATTTCGAAAACAAAGTTAATATTTTTCGCTTTTGGAAGAAATCTAATTTCATCTTAATCATAAAATAAATACAATTGTATCGTTTATATTTGCATCCAACGCAAACAAAAACGCAAATAAGGAATTTTTATGAAGTTATTTTTGAGTAGTATTTTATTGATTTTAGGGTTAGGATTGCAGGCGCAGGAAAGATATTATTCAGAACCACTAAAAATCCCTTTGTTGGTTACTGGTAGTTTTGCTGAGCTCAGAAGTAACCATTTTCATTCTGGCATTGACTTAAAGACTGAAGGTCTTACAGGTTTGGAAGTGTATTCAACTGCCGAAGGTTTTATTTCAAGGATTGTTGTATCCCCATACGGGTTCGGGAATGCAATATATATTGATCATCCCAATGGTACAACCTCAGTTTATGGGCATTTATCAAAATTTAGAAAAGATATTACTGAGTACATAAAAAAAATACAATATGAAAATGAACGTTTCAAAACCGATATAAATCCTGATCCTCACAAATTTGAAGTTTCAAAAGGGGAATTAATTGCCTATTCGGGCAATACCGGAGGTTCCGGGGGGCCACATCTTCACTTTGAGATCAGGGATACAGAAACCCAAAAGCCAGTTAATCCGATTGAATATGGTTTCTATATTAAAGACACAACACCACCAAAGTTTCTTCAATTAAAAGTTTATCCCTTGGACCCTAATTCCCACGTAAATTATGGTCGCATTCCGAAAAAGTATCCCATCGTTTTTTATAGCGGGCAATTCCATGTAAAAAACAATCCGCTAATTCCGGTTTATGGTAAAATTGGATTTGCCATTGAAACAGTTGATTATGTTGATGGCACCTGGAGTAAATGCGGCATAAATTCTTTGATGCTTTTAATAGATGGTAAAGAAGAGTTTTCGTGGGAGCTCCAGAAGTTTTCATTCGACCATACCCGGTACATTAACAGCCATATTGATTACGAAGAATATATAAACACTTCGCGCAGGTTTCAAAAAGCATGGAAAGAACCTGGCAATAACTTAAGTATTTATGGTACCAACAATGGCATTTATGACTTCACAGCGGGAGAACATGCAATTCAGATAAAAATTAGCGATTCGAACGATAAAGAATCCAGCTTGGGTTTCAATGTACAAACAAAAAAGAAAGATTTTCCGCCAATAATAAGCGAAAATGCCACTCATTTTGGCTATGATAATCCTATTAAATACGAAACCGAAGAACTGAAAATTTCTGGTGAGGCCGGATCTTTTTATACGGATATTGATTTTACATACGATAACTTTCAGGAACTTGATAATCCATTATTATTTTCAAGAGTCCATCAAGTACATTCCGATTTAACGCCAATTCAAAAACCACTTCAATTATCGATAAAAGCCGAAAGCATTCCAAAAGGACTGGAAGACAAGGCTCTGATAGCGAAAATGAACAAAAAAAATGGCAGGCTATCATCCGTTGGTGGCAGCGTGGAGAATGGTTGGGTTTCTTCAAACATTCGATATTTTGGCGACTATGTTGTCACGATTGACACCATCGCCCCGGAAATCCGCCCGCTTAGCATCAGGGCACATAAAACCCTGGTTGAACCAGGCAGGATAAGGTTTAAAATAAACGATTCCCTTTCAGGAATAAAATCGTACAGGGGAACCATTGACGGGAAATGGGTTTTGTTTGAATACGATGCAAAAAACAGCCTGATTACTTACACATTCGATCCCGTAAGAATCAGCTTCAAACAACAGCATTCCATACAACTTGAAGTTGTCGATAACAAAAACAACACATCGGTGTACAAAGCTACTTTTTACAAATAGCCGAAAATATTCACAAAACTTTAACGCCAGTTTAACAAGCCGTTGACAACATAAAAGTTTAATATTCGATAAACTTGCATTCGGATATTTATAATTCGGCGTATACCATTATTGTTTTTACCAAACGATAAAAGTCTCTGGTGATTTAATTTTGTTGTTCAGTTTCCAATACCAAAGCTGACATACCAAAATAAGCCTGTTTGTAACTATCATTTTTTTTCAAAGGGAACCAAAAATAAATCAGCTTTCGATCAATTCGAATAGCAATCAACAACCTTTAAATAATAAAACATGCAACGAAGAAAATTTTTGGCTGCAACAATTGCAGCAGGATCAGCGTTTACAGTTGGAGGAACTTCTGCTATTGCCGGGGTTTCAGGTGCAAAACAAAGTAAAAAAACCAAAGTCAGGTGCAAAATTACGGTTCTTAAAAAAGAATATAGCAAAGAGCTTTATCAAAAATACACCGGAAAAGATGGCAAACCTTGTCCCCTTTTAGACCTTGGCCAAGAATTTATTACCAAAAACAAATGGGATTGTCCGGATGGGTTTTGTAATTGGGCCTGGGCAGACATTAGACCATTTATCCAGCAAATTTATGGAGGACAATCGCAAAGGGTTGTGTGTTGCACTGATGGCTATCGCCCGGTAATATTCCATCTAGAAAGAATTGAAGAAATTGTAGAAGAGTAACATTCCAGGAAAAATATTCATGCTTTCCTGAGGTTCTCTGTTTCCAAATGACCCAGGGCACAAAGGTTCGTACCCAGCCCTGGGCTTTGAACTATAATCACCAATAGCGCATTGATTGTCAAACACCTATCATTTATTTAAATTCTGTAAAACCTATTATTGGTATTCTTGTATCTATCCATATTAGCAAATGCAAATAGCATTGCCATTTAAATTTCTTTTGAATCTTAAAATCCTATTAAAAGTATTGTTCTAATATTTTACGATTCAGTCGAAATAATTACTTTTGCGCCTCAACAATAAAAGGAAATGGGGCTTAAAGAAGAAATAAAAAGGAGAAGAACTTTCGGGATTGTTAGCCACCCCGATGCGGGTAAAACAACATTGACCGAAAAATTATTGCTGTTTGGCGGGGCAATACGTGTTGCTGGTGCCGTTAAAAACAACAAAATTAAAAAAGGAGCAACCTCCGACTTTATGGAGATTGAGCGCCAAAGAGGAATTTCGGTTGCCACCTCCGTAATGGGTTTCGAATATAACGGTTACAAAATCAACATTTTGGATACCCCAGGGCACCAGGATTTCCAGGAAGATACCTTTCGAACATTAACCGCTGTTGACAGTGTTATTATTGTTATTGATGCTGCAAAAGGTGTTGAGCCGCAAACGGAAAAACTCATGAATGTTTGCCGGATGAGAAAAACCCCTGTTATCGTTTTTGTAAATAAACTGGACAGACCTGCACAAGATTCATTCAGTTTAATGGATGAAATTGAAGAACAACTTAAAATTAAGGTTCGTCCGCTTAGCTGGCCAATAAACAGTGGTCCCGATTTTAAAGGGGTATATAATATTTTCACAAAAAGCCTAAACCTTTTTGATCCGAACATTCAGGGAATTGAAGAGGGAATTCTTTTTGAAGATATCCAAAACCCCGAACTTGAGAAGCACATAAAAGATGATGCAGTAGTACTTCGGGAAGAATTGGAATTGGTAGATGGTGTGTATCCTGAGTTTGATGTGGAAGAATATAACAAAGGGGAATTGGCTCCCGTTTTTTTTGGAAGTGCATTGTACAATTTCGGGGTAAACGAGCTGTTGGACGCATTTGTTGAAATTGCTCCACCTCCTCAAATAAGCCAAACCGAAGAACGGATTATTGAGCCACAGGAAGAGAAATTTAGCGGATTCATTTTTAAAATTCACGCTAATATTGATCCTAATCATCGCAGCAGGATTGCTTTTGTGAAAGTATGTTCAGGGCGTTTCGAACGAAATAAAGTTTACAAACATATTCGTACCGGAAAGACAATTCGGATTTCGAGCCCAACAGCTTTTATGGCATCACAAAAAGAAATTGTTGAATACGCCTATCCCGGCGATATTGTTGGTTTGCCCGACACCGGCAATTTTGTTATTGGAGATACCTTAACAGAAGGTGAAGACATCCATTTTAAAGGCTTGCCAAGTTTCTCTCCTGAAATGTTCCGTTATGTGGAAAATGCGGACCCAATGAAATCGAAACAATTAGCAAAAGGCATCGACCAATTGATGGATGAAGGTGTTGCACAATTATTTACCAGCCAGTTCAATGGCCGAAAGATAATTGGCACTGTTGGCCAACTACAATTTGAGGTAATTCAATACAGGCTTCAACATGAGTATGGTGCAAAATGTAGGTTCGAACCATTACAAATGCACAAAGCATGTTGGATTGAATGTAGCAACCCGGCAGAGCTGAAAGAGTTTAAACTAAGAAAGCATCAGAAAATGGCAAAAGACAAGAGGGGACGTGATGTTTTTATGGCTGATTCTTCGTTTATTTTACAAATGGCGCAAGATGAATTTAAAAATGTAAAATTTCATTTTACATCCGAATTTTAATTCCGATTTAAGACATACTTTTTGCTTTTTTTGTAGTTTTATAAAAACCTAAAAGCGATGACATTACTAAGCACTTTTTACGAGGGGGATTTATTCACTTACCTGGTTTTACCACTTCTTATTTTTATATCCAGGATTATGGATGTAACCATTGGTACAATTCGAATTGTCATGGTTTCGAAAGGACAAAAATTCTGGGCTCCTTTTCTTGGCTTTTTTGAGGTACTAATCTGGCTTATTGCCATGAGCAAGATATTTGAAAATATCGACAATTGGGTTTGTTATGTTACCTATGCTGCCGGTTTCGCAACCGGGAATTACATCGGGTTAAAACTGGAAGAAAAACT
Source organism: Prolixibacteraceae bacterium (assembly GCA_963678235.1). Taxonomy (GTDB): domain Bacteria; phylum Bacteroidota; class Bacteroidia; order Bacteroidales; family Prolixibacteraceae; genus JABMQB01. The sequence continues at coordinate 1,685,049 of OY782766.1, forward strand.
GGCTGTCGGGCTGGTTAAAATACAAATTATAACTCGTAAAGAAGCTAAAAAATTAATCGAAGCATTAATCGAAGCGGGATATGGAATTACCCATCAGGATGCGAAAGGAGCCAACCAAAATGTAAGTATTATTTACAGCATCATTAACCGAAAAGACTTGCACAAAGTTGAAAAAATAGTATCGGCACATAACCCAAATGCCTTTTATTCTATTGAAGATGTAAAATTTGTGAACAAAAAAGTATTTTCACAGCAAGCAGTATTAAAAGGCTTACGTAAGGGCAAATAACTTTAACCTATCGTCCTCTCCTATTTTAGTAAAATACAATCTCTTCTATTTCAATTTATTATTTAAATTTGAAGGAAGTTTTAAAGATTCCGACAAATGTGTTTTGATATAAAATCGCAATTGCTTGCACATTACAAAAGAGCAAAGCACTGGGGTTCAGAGAAAGAGGCAATCCTTGATAAACTGAAAGAAATAATCCGTGAACTGGAAATCAAGGATTATCACCATGTTTCAGCATTTGAACAACCAAGGCTACCAATCTTTACCCTTCCGAACTCGATAGAGGCAAAAGTTGCAACCTGGGGGTACAGCTCGTACAACCGAAACCATTATAATGCCAGAAGTGAAAGTATTTTTCAATTAGAAACATTTGAAGAATCGGCAAACTTGCGCCGCTGTGTTGTGTATGTTAATGGCTTTTTCGAACATTATCATTATCGAAAAAAAACATACCCTTATTTTATTCAGCGTGAAGATGAAGAACCGTTTGCAATAGCTGCACTTTACAACGAACATGAATCCCCAAAAGGAATAATTTTAAATACATTTACAATATTAACCACAATTGCCAATCCGATGATGGCAAAAATCCACAATAATCCGAAACTCGATGAACCAAGGATGCCTGTAATACTTCCCGAAGAAAATGTTGATAAATGGTTAACTGCAAATGTTAAGGAAAACGAACTAAAAGAATTGTTACTTCCTTTTCCCGAGGAAGTATTAAAATCCCATACAGTTAAAAGAATCCATGGGAAGAATGCCATTGGAAATGTTCCCGAAGCCACAAAAGAACACCACTACCAAGAGCTTGCAGAAAAAGATCAATCCTTATTCTAAAAGGAGGAATGCCTATCAGATTGCTGCATATAAATCATAATCATTGGCACCTGTAATTTTAACATTATAAAACTCGCCAATCTTTAACTCTTCCTCTGATGAAATAAGTACTTCGCCATCTACTTCCGATGAGTCAAACTCAGTTCTTCCGATACTAAACTCACCTTCTACCCTATCAATCAGCACTTTCATTACGGAACCAATTTTTTCAGCATTTCGTTCGGCACTTATTTGCTGCTGTACTTCCATTAACCTGTTCAAACGGTCTTGCTTTACTTCTTCCGGCACATCATCCTCGTATTTTTTTGCAGCGTAAGTTCCATCCTCATGTGAATAGGCAAATACACCTAAACGCTCAAACCTTACCTCTTTAACAAAAGCCAATAATTCCTCAAAATCCTCTTCAGTTTCACCCGGAAATCCAACAAGCATCGTGGTTCGAAGTGCCACACCTGGGACTTCTTTTTTAATTCGTGCAATTAATTGGTCAATTTCTTCACTGGTCACATTTCTAAGCATCCGCTTTAAAAGAGGATTGCTATAATGCTGTAAAGGCAAATCAAGGTATTTACAAACATTTGGGTTATTGTTGACTACAGGCAAAATATCGTAAGGAAACTTGGTTGGATATAAATAATGCAAACGAATCCACTCAATTCCTTCTATTTCTGCCAACGATGTTAATAATTCCCCTAATTGGTTTTTCCCATACAAGTCAATCCCATAATACGATAAATCTTGTGCAATCACTAGTAACTCTTTAACCCCATTTTTTGAAAGATAAGTAGCTTCGCGAATCAAATCCTCTTTCGACTTTGACTTATGTTTTCCGGTCATTGCCGGAATAGCACAAAAAGAACATGTACGGTTGCAGCCTTCCGAAATTTTCAGATATGCAAAATGAGATGGAGTGGTAAGTTTTCGTTCGTAAATATACTCTGGTTTATAGGTTGCTTTTAATTCGGTAGTGATCGCCTTCATATCAAATTTTCCGAAATATCTGTCTACTTCCGGAATTTCGTCAATAAGTTCGGTTTTATACCGTTGCGACAAGCAGCCCATTACGTATAACTTTTGAATATCTCCCTGTTTTTTTGAATCCACATAGCTCAAGATTGTATCGATCGATTCTTGTTTTGCATCTTCAATAAAACCACAGGTATTAATAACCACTGCATCAAAACCAGTTTCGTTTGAATCGTGCTGGACTTCAAAATCGTTGTGTTCTAATTGGCTGAGCAGTACTTCAGAATCCACCAAATTTTTAGAACAACCCATCGTTACTATATTTACTTTCTTCTTTGCCATTCTTCTTTTTTCAAATCCAATGCAAAGAAACTACTTTTACTTTGCATTCAAAGCCTGAGTTTATTTTAACAGGTAAAAATAGGCAATGTTTACTTTTTGCAAACTAAATATCAAGTTACCAGATACCTAAATTGAACAATTCCGCATATCATTTGCAGTTGTTTTTATTCGTTTGGCAGATAATATTCTGCATTTCACAGATATAATTTCCATTTCAGAAAGGATAAGCGTAATTTACAGCTGATTTTGATTTTTTAAAATCTACTTTGCTATGGTTCATTCTTAAAGTAAAGTGCAAATAAGCCATAAAACATGAAAGCATTAATCTTAGTCTCCTCAATTTTTTACCTTTTGGGTTTGAAAATCAGCAATACTGTTGACATATTTAAAAACCATGGAACTGTTGAACCAATTATTATGAAACAACCAGTTGTTCAAAAGGATGAAACAAAAAATACAACTTATTCAAAAGAATTAAAAGCGGTTCCATTAGAACCCGATTCAACAAGTGTTTCTGGGAGTAACCAGGCACTTGCTCCAAAAGTTGAAGAATAATTAAAACGCACATAGAAAAGTTATTCTTAAAACTATCCTTAAGGAAGGTTTATAAGCGGAAATTTATTTTCCGCTTTTTTTATTTCAATTTCGCACAAATGAAAATCAAATTATAACTTTAACAAGCTATTTTAAATGAACCTAAATTCATCCGATGAAATGCACAATCACCAATAATGACATCGTTGTTACCAGTTGGAATCAATTGGTTGAAGAAGTTTATGGAGACTCCTGGAAGCTTGGTTTGAGCAGGTATAGAAGTGACTATGCCTTTCGCGGGTTAAGCGATTGTACGTATGAGCTAAAAACCAGTTTTTTGAGAAATTGCGGAAACAAACCGGAATTGGAATACCACCTATTGCGAAATTTCAGAAAGTATGCGCGAACTTCCAACTTTAATACCATCAGTTCACAATGGCATACCATGATACTCTCGCAACATCATGGACTTCCAACACGCTTGTTAGATTGGACTTTTTCACCTTTTATAGCCATGCATTTTGCGACAGCAAATACTGAAAAATACGATATTGACGGGGTGATTTGGATGGTCGATTTTGTAAAAGTGAACCAATTATCGCCCGAGCCCTTGAAAGGTTTGCTGACATCGGAGAAATGTAATGCTTTCACCGCCGAAATGTTGGAAATGCATTTTACGAACCTTCAAAAGTTTGACGAGGTTTTTGGGAATGACCAGGCGGTTTTCTTTGAGCCTCCATCACTTGACGACAGGATTGTAAACCAATATGCTTTGTTCTCGGTAATGTCAAGTCCGACTGCAATTTTTGATTCCTGGCTGGCAAAGCATCAACACATCTATCGAAGGATTATTATCCCTAAAGAATTAAAATGGGAAATCAGGGACAAACTTGATCAGGCAAATATCACCGAAAGGGTATTATTCCCGGGTCTTGACGGATTGGCAAGTTGGCTAAAAAGACATTATCAGCCTATATTACCGCAAAACTAAACCACTATGCACTGGAAGTACATAGGTTAAAATTGAATGAAATTCAAAAAATAATGAACAGAGCAGACAAGAGTATTAAGTAATGAGTAGAAAGAAAAAACAAAATAATTCTCAATACTCAAATCTCAGTACTCAAGTCTACTTCATTTTAAAATGAAAATTTATAGAAACTAAAGTAGCTGCAATGATACCAATGGCTATCGGGAGCAGAGCCTGCTCCGAATGCAATTCGGATTTTAATCATTAACTAGAAAATAAACTTCGCGTTTCGATTTAAATGTATGACCACAATTTCTAAATTACACCGTTAATCCTAATCAAAAAATCCCTACAACTTTTTTCGTTAATGGATGTTCTATTTTCAAAAAGAATCGGAATGGATTTACATATAAAAAACAAAGTATTTTTAGTTGCTGCTTCAAGCAGTGGATTAGGATTTGGCGTTGCAGAGGAACTTTCAAAAAATGGTGCTATAACCTGTATTGCATCAAGAACCGAAAAAGATATTGAGGATGCAGCAAAACAGCTTCGCGCAGAGACAGGAAACGAGGTTTATGCCTCCACATTTGACGCTACCAATTCATCTTCTATTACAAATTGGGTGAACGATGTTTATAGTAAATATGGAAGAATTGATGGTTTGCTTGTTAATGCGGGTGGTCCACCCAAAGGAATGTTTGAAGAACTTACAGACGAAGCCTGGCTTAATGGGTTCGAACTTACACTAATGAGTGCAGTGCGTTTAATCAGGGAAGTGTTGGAACCAATGAAAAAGAGCGGTGGAGGTTCTATTTTAACCGTGACATCTACTGCAGTTAAAGAACCCATTGATGTTTTGCTTTTGTCCAATGTTTTCCGTTCGGGCGTTACGAGCCTGGTAAAAAGCCTATCGAAAGATTTGGCAAAATACCATATTAGGGTGAATAATCTAATCCCTGGGCGAATTAATACGGAAAGGTTAAAAGCTTTGGATACCATAATTGCAAAAAAAGAAGGTATTTCATTGCAAGAAGCCCAGGCAGCAACCCAATCGCAAATTTCCCTGGGACGCTACGGTACAATTGAAGAATTTGGTAAAGCAGGGGCATTTTTGCTCTCTGATGCTGCATCATACATCACAGGTTCAAGCCTGGTTATTGATGGGGGATTAACTAAAACAGTCTGGTAGCTTTGCATTCGGCCTGCCGTTATTCTGCAAGTTCAGATTTCGACAGAAGTGCCACCCAATTACCTGCATATGGCGATGTCAGCTCTAATATGCCGCCACCTTCGAGCATCGATTCCTGATACCAATTTGCACCTTCGAGGTTAAGCCATTTGAGCGAATAATTACCTTCAAAATCGGTAAAATCCAGGACAATTTGTCCGCCATCGGTAAAATAAACAAGCACATCGCGATTTGTATTTCGAGCCAAATAAGCTTCATCTTCTTCCCGCTCTAGTATTAACGATGACTTTTCATCCGGGACACTGGTAAAAAAGTCGTATTCTGAGATTAACATCTGTGCACTCTTCAAATGCATTTGCGCCCTCTCTGACAATCCCAGTCCAAAAGGCTCAGCCTCAAACCTTAAAGCTGCTGCACCTCCAACCAGGTTTCGCCAAAACCTTTCTACGGCATGCGCTGGTCCGGAAGTCCAATCCCCCAATTGTCCACCAGCAACCGATACATTATTTAATGGCACTGGATTATTGTAAAGAATGTTTTTCATGAAACATAAATTCGTCCAGTGACTTTCATTAACCTCCAACGAGTTCCCCGAAAAATCGAAATATGTATAGCTATCGCTTTGTTTATCCGTATCCACACTTTCAAAAGAAATCTCTGAATCCCCAATTTCGACAGTTTTATCTTTTACTTTTTTTCGAATATAATTTGCCCAAAACAAGTTCCATTCGCTAAGTTGTTGGTTTAAATTAAATCCCGAAATGGAATAAATCACATGTTCATACGCTAAACTTATACTAAGCAATTTATCCACAAATAATTTTTGGTATTTTAATAAAAGTGAATCGTTATTATTTTCCTGGATGGATAAAAAGAAGTCGTCGCCTTTTTTATTTATTCCAGTCCCAGGATCATTAATATTAGCAAGTACATTATTGTTAACAGGGTTCCATGGGCTTTTATCCCAATCGTTTATAATCTCGGCATAACTCCAAATTTCCAACTGCACAATTATATTTCTATCGGCAGTAAGCCGCAAAAAATTATTAAGAGCCTCCCAATACTCATTATTAAATTTATCGAGATTATATCTTTCACCTGACCTCCAGAATGGTTTTTCATTGCCCTCATCGTCACTACACATGGTATTCCGAACGTAATTTCCGCCTACCGAAACCAATAAATCCAGTTCCTTATAAACATCCGCATTTTGAAATAAGTTATCGTTTGAACTTCCGCCGATTAACAAAATTGGGTGCCCTTTATATTGCCAAAATGATGAATTGGCTTCCATTGGTTTAATCCCCGAAATTGAATAGGTTTGAGCAAAAGAAGAGTAAAAAATAATGGTAAAAATTCCTATAAGAATATATTTTTTCATGGCTATTTATATTCTGTTGTGCGCAATAAATTTAATAAAGATAATTGGAAGCAACGGCTTTTGATTAGAATTTATGCCCAAACATTTTATTGAACATTCCCAACTTTTATTTCTTTAGGATTAGAAGTTCTTTAGTGGCAAACGAATATCAATTTGATCGCCTTCTTTCCATTTTTTCGCAATTTTACAATAGCTCCCCGGAATAGCCAGGTACTTAACTTTCTTCACCTCCACTTCTGCGCCTTCAGCCCAGCCAGGAATACGAATGTACACTTCCATATACCGTTTTATTTCCATTTTAAAATGAAGCTGGACATATTTTGTTGTCGAGGTTTGAACCTGTTGCTCAACTTCAACCGATCCACCCAGGCTATGTTCAAAGCTTAGGGTTGATGGCTCAAACAAGTTAACAAATATATTGTCAGTATCCATTGTATAAACCGCCTTCTTCAATAATTCAGTATCTATCAGACTTACATTAAGTCCCTCCAGTTGGTCAGCATAAACAGGATTTCCGGTTACTTTTAGCAATTCGGTATTTAGTTCAAACCATTTGGTTTTGGAAGGTCGCAATACACGATCCATCTTTAATGAATCAGACGCAAGATATTCTTTTGCATTATCCCAAAAATCTATCGCCTGCTGAAGATTTTGCTTTTTACCATTGCTTTTATAAATGTCAAGGTAAATCCTAATGGAATCGCAATTGAATAAAAACGAAGCATTTTTTAACGAATCGATCATAAGCAAACCATCCATCTTCGAGCTTCCCGAATCATTTTGAGTGGTTTTGTTTAAGGTTATTTTATCGGGCACCGATTCAAAAGCATTTTGGGGCTGCTTCATTTTACCCATATTACATGAGTAAAACAACACCATTAAAATGAGGATAGCCTTAGAATACTTCATATTACAAACAATATCTGAATGGTAATTACACATTCAAACACATAAAACACTATTCAGTTCATTAAAAAAGAAAGTTCTTAAATTGGTAATTTAACGATAGGAAAACCTTAATATATTTTTACAATTTCGTCTTGCGAAAAAACTGGATCTTCAGGCAGATCAATACCAAGTTCTTCATATAGGTTCTTTGGAACAGAGATATCACATAAGAAAAGTTCACCAGTATAAAACTTACTTCTTCGTTCCAGGAAACCCGTTTTGGGCAATGCAATTGTCAATGTAGCATATGCCCGAATGCATGGTTCAAATATTTCGCCTGTAGTACCGTCCATCCCTGAAGGGATATCCAATGAAAGTACCGGAAATGGTTGTGAATTTGCCCAATCAATTAAGTCCCTGGCACAACCCTTTGGGCGCCCATTAAGGCTGTACCCAAGCAATCCATCAACAATTAAATCGTATTTCCGATGTTCAAACTCACAATTATAACATAAATCTATGCCCATGCTTTCCAGAATTTTTAGCTGTTGCCTGGCAATCCCTGAATATTTTTGTTGTTCTTTAACGATAACCACATCCACATTTGCCCCCCAATTTTTTAAGTTTCGGGCAGCAACCATTGCTCCACCTCCATTTCCCCCTGGTCCGGTAAGAATTACCACAGCCTTTCCTTTGCAGTTGTCTTTAAAGAAATTTCGTTTTGCCACAAGCGCAAGGTTTCTTCCTGCATTTTCCATCATTTGGGACAATGAAATTTGGTATTTGGTTTCCATAAGTTGATCAACTTTTCTCATCTGATCAACAGTGATATACGGAAGTGACATAATTAGTTGATTTTATTTTAAATATTGCAAAACCAATTTACAAAATAAAAATGTATATATTTGTACACGCATGACGATAATACCTTAAATCATGAAAAATTTAACGCTTCCCAAGGTCCCCACGACCGATTGTATTTGGTAGATGAAGTCTACGATTTACTTTTTCATGTTTTAATCATCCATTTTTATATTCTTTTTAACACCTTTATATTATGTCTGACAATAAGTTTTTGTCTTTTAAGAACTTAACTAAAATCAATTATAAATCTTTATTTCAAGATATCAAGGAAGCTATTGGAGGAACTGAACGGGACTTTACAGATTCAAAATTAGGAAAAGCCATATTTATTCTTGCATTACCGATGGTACTTGAAATGATTATGGAATCCATTTTTGCTGTTGTCGATATCTTTTTTGTTTCCAGATTAGGGGCAGATGCAGTTGCAACTGTTGGGATTACTGAATCAGCAATGACCATTGTTTATGCTATTGGTGTTGGATTTAGTGTTGCCACAACTGCAATGGTTTCAAGGCGGATTGGGCAGAAAAAGCCAAAAGAAGCAGGAGTTGCAGCATTTCAAGCTATTTTAGTTGCCATATTTATTTCCCTTTTTATTGCCATTCCCGGATATATTTTAGCCAAACCTTTTTTGCTTTTGATGGGTGCAACCAACGAAATGGCAGAATCAGGTTTCTGGTATCCCGCCATAATGTTTGGTGGGAATGTTGTAATCATGTTACTTTTTATTATCAACGCGGTTTTTCGTAGTTCGGGCGATGCTGCTATTTCTATGCGGGTAATCTGGATTGCCAACGTTATCAATTTGGTACTCGATCCTGTACTGATATTTGGAATTGGACCTTTTCCTGAATTGGGAATTAAAGGTGCAGCAATTGCCACAAACATTGGACGAGGGATTGCTGTTTTGTACCAATTATACCTTCTGTTTAAAGGAAACAGAAGAATCCGGCTTTTTGCAAGTAGCATACGGTTTATCCCAAAAGTGATGGGACAACTTTTAAAACTTTCGGCAGGTGGTATTATGCAATATTTAATTGCGACTTCAAGCTGGATATTGCTTGTTCGGATCATTACTGTTTTTGGGGCTTCGGCAATTGCGGGCTATACCATTGCCATCCGGATCATTCTTTTTGCCTTGCTTCCGGCTTGGGGGCTTAGCAACGCAGCTTCAACATTGGTTGGCCAGAATTTGGGTGCAAACCAACCCGACAGGGCCGAAAAAGCTGTTTGGATAACAAGTTATGTGAATATGGTATTGCTTGGATTGGTGGGTATAATAACCGCAGTTTTTCCTGAATTCTTTATTCGCCTTTTTATTGATGACCCTGAGGTGGTAAAAAGTGGGATACTTAGCCTTCGTATCATAAGTCTTGGATTCCTTTTTTATGCCATGGGAATGGTAATGGTTCAGGGACTAAACGGAAGCGGTGATACTGTTACTCCAACCAAAATTAATTTCGTTTGTTTTTGGTTAGTGGAAATCCCGTTAGCCTATGTGATGGCCATCACTCTTAATATGGGTTTGCTAGGCGCATGTCTCTCCATAATTATTGCCGAAAGCATGTTGTCATTGGCAGGCTTGTATTATTTCAAAAAAGGAAAATGGAAAACAAAAGAGGTTTAATTTTTTACTTTTTTTAGTAATTAATAAATCCCTGAATTTACCAATCTTACAATAAGCACTCTGGTACTTAATTCTACCTTAGTTTTTATCGTACTATTCACTCTTGTAAAACCTTTATAAAAATGAAAAAAACATACCAATTCTTTATTTTGATTTTTATTTTAAATAGTTGCCAAAATCAAAAAAGCAAAAGTTCGGAAGCCTTATATTTTAACCAAGCCCTACCGGGTGATTCCCCAGAATTATTTGCGCCTGGGATTGTGAATACAGGGATGCCAACCAGGGATATAACCTTTTCTGCTGATGGGCAGGAAGCTCTTTTTGGAGTTAATATCGGGAATTTCTCGTATGCAACAATTTTGCATTCCAGGCTTGAAAATGAGCAATGGACGAGCCCTGAAGTTATCCATTTCGCTAACGACCCTCGTTATTCTTTTCTCGAGCCCTGTTTTTCGCCTCTTGGCGATAAATTATTTTTTGTGTCTAACAAAGGAAATAAATTTACAAATGGCAAAAGGGCTCAAACTGATATTTGGGTTTCGGAAAAACAAAATGGAAATTGGAATATGCCTTATAAACTTGACACAGTAATAAATTCGGTTCATCCGGAATATTTTCCTTCAATAGCAAAAAATGGAAATTTATATTTCACCAGGGAAATCCCCGGCGAAGGTGAATCTATTTTTAAATCGGAATTCATGAACGGAAAATACCAAACCCCGGAAAAACTACCCGAAACCATTAATGCAGGAAGGGCAAGATTTAATGCCACTATTGCCGCCGATGAAAGCTTTATTATTGTTCCGGTAATTGGATTGGAAGACAGTTATGGATCGGTAGATTATTACATTTCTTTTTGGGATGCTGAAAAAGGTTGGAGTAAGCTAATTAACATGGGCGATAAAATAAATACAACAACCGGACATCAATATGCCGCAAGTTTTTCGCCTAATGGAGAATACTTCTTTTTCATGTCCACCAGAACAAATCCGGAATCGAAAGAAAAATTTACTTTCTCATCGTTGAAAAAAATGCACAATTCGCCTGAAAACGGCAATTCAAATATTTACTGGATGAGGGCTGATTTTATAAACGACCTTAAACAAAAAGCTATTTATATTGACTAAAAAACTTAAACAATGAAATTATTAGGGAATTTAATCTGGTTGATTTTTGGTGGATTTGCGATCTTTTTGGAATACATTATTGCAGGCTTATTACTCTGTATAACCATCGTAGGTATCCCCTTTGGTATTCAATCATTTAAACTTGCAATTTTAGCATTATGGCCTTTCAACCAAACCATTGAATATATGGATTATGCCCCAGGATGTTTATCAACCATTATGAATATCATCTGGTTTTTTATTGGTGGAATTTGGATTGCGCTTACACACCTGTTTTTTGGGATACTTCTGAGTATAACAATTATTGGTATTCCATGGGGGAAACAACATTTCAAGTTGCTTTCGCTCGCATTGGCACCTTTTGGAAAAAAATTGATTGATGTCTGATAAGTTTAAATAAATTACCAATTTTGGCAGTTTTGGCAACGTAAGTATAAGCTTGTATAATTACAGTTTTTTTTAAGCATCACAAGTCCAAAAGATCCTATTCTGCAACATGTTTTTTTTAGTTCTCTGCATTCATTTTTTTTATTTATTTAGCAAAAACTTATAAAGATTTATTTCGTTTGCGTTTTGAATAAATTATTATATTTCCGAACCAAAAGTTGTAGGTTTTTATTAAATATTTAAACCAAAATGAATATAAACAAACCAAGGGTAATCAAGGACTTCAGCAAGCTTGATAAAGAAATTCAGGAACAAATTAAATTGGCATTTCCGTACGGATTTGCCGATGATTTAATCACATTCCCGAACAAAGACGGCAATTTGGTAAGTGCCTTGCCATTCGAAACCGAAGAGAAATATTATTTGGTGAGGATGACCGTTTCACAAGCAATCCAGATTGTGGAAGACGATGATGATTACGATGACGAAGGTGAATTAAAAACCGACGCAAAAGAAGAATATTCGGATAAATACACAGACCTAAATAGCATCTCTGATGATATTGGGGAAGATGCAGATTTTGACGATGATTAGCAGATTATTTAATGGATTGCAAAACATCCACTAAATGATCCCAGAATTTCCGGGTGGTTTCAATGTTTATCCTTTCGTCGGGTGAATGTGCCCCTTTTATGGTTGGCCCAAACGAAACCATATCCAAAGCAGGATACTTCTCCAGGAATAATCCGCATTCTAATCCTGCATGAATCGACCTTACAATGGGCGTTTCCCCAAATAATTTTTTATAGGAATCAACGGTAATATTAACAATTTCTGAATCCATATTCGGAGCCCATCCCGGATAGCCATCCGTGTGCTCCACTTCTGCGCCTGCCAATAAAAAAACCGACTCAACCATCTCAGCCGCAAAATATTTTCTACTCTCTATTTCGCTTCTTTGACTTGTCGTAACAAGAATGTGATCTTCTTCAAATTTAATGGCTGCCAGGTTCGTGGATGTTTCCACCATTCCTTCCATACGACTACTCATTTCAAGTATCCCGTGTGGGCATGCATAAATGGCATTTAAAAAATTCGTACAACTTTTATCACCCATTACCTCGTTCGGCAAATCAGTCGATCCGTGCGACAATTTCATATTGGGTTCGGTCAGCTTATATTCCACATCCATTTCTGCAGAATAGATATTAAAATCAGCCACCAAATTCTCTTTATCGGCATTTGGTATTACAACCACAGCAAAAGCTTCCCGGGCGATTGCGTTTCGAAGATTTCCACCTTTAAAATCTGCGAGCTTCAATTTATATTTCTGCGAAGCCTTCCATAAAAAGCGGGCAAGTATTTTATTGGCATTCCCCCGAAGTTTGTGGATATCGTCCCCTGAGTGACCTCCCAATAACCCAGTAACTGATAATTTTAAAGCGAAAGAACCTGTCGGCACGCTTTCTTTTTTATAAGGCAACTTTGCAATCGTATCAATTCCTCCTGCACAACCAATAAATATTTCCCCTTCATCCTCCGAATCAAGGTTTAATAATATATTACCGCTCAAAAAACCTGGCTGTAAGGCAAATGCACCAGACAAACCTGTTTCTTCATCCACAGTAATTAAACATTCAATCGGTCCATGTTTTATCTCTTTCGAAGTGAGCACTGCCATCGAAGCAGCCATACCTATTCCGCAATCAGCGCCAAGTGTTGTGCCATCGGCAGTAACCCATTCGCCTTCAATCATCGGAACTATTGGATCGGTATCAAAATTATGAACCTTGTCGCTGTTCTTTTCACAAACCATATCCATGTGCGATTGTAAAACTACAGTGGGTGCATTCTCCATCCCGGCACTTGCTGGTTTGCAAATCAGAACATTGCCAATAGCATCTTGCTTGGCTTCTAGCTTATTTTTTGAAGCAAAATCAAGCAAATATTGAATAATTTTCCCTTCTTTCTTTGATGGTCTCGGAACCTGGCAAATTTCTTCAAAATAATTCCAAACAGGTTGTGGTTCTAATTTTGCTAACACGGACATATTTATTTCTTTTTGTGACAAATCTTTTATTTAAACAATCTATTATTTCAATAGTTTATTGCATTTAACATCAAATATGCAAAAAGAAAAGTACTATTTCAATGACAATTTGTTCCAATTCAAATAAATATTCCAAATTTGCAGAAAAGCAACTAACAAATGGAATCCATCAAAGAAATATATATAATTGGACAGGGACCTTCTAGTAGTCACACCATGGGCCCCGTAAAAGCATCAACAAAGTTTTTAGGCTTATACCCTAATGCCGAAAACTACATTATTACCTTATTTGGGAGTTTGGCATTAACCGGGAAAGGGCATCTGACAGACAAGGCAATACTGAACGTTTTTGAGGGAAGGAAGGTAGAAATTTTATGGAAAAAGGATACTTTTTTGCCCTGTCATCCAAATGCCATGAAATTTGAAGCATTCGACAAAAATGGCATCCTTATCAGAGATTGGACAGCATATAGCATTGGAGGAGGAAGTATTATTGATGATACCACTTCTTTTGAAACACAAACGGTTTATCCTCACAATAAAATGGAAGATATTCTGGATTATTGTAATGAAAATGGCATCCAACTTTGGGAATATGTGGAAGAATTTGAGGGACCTGAAATATGGGATTATCTGAAAGAAGTTTGGAATGTGATGCAAGCCTGTGTAAAAAAAGGGTTAAGCAAACAGGGGGTTTTGCCCGGCGAAATAAAATTGGCAAGAAAAGCCGGGTCATTCAAGTTACAGGCAGCAAATTTTTCGGGACCATTTAAACGAAGGTCACAGGTATTTGCTTATGCTTTGGCTGCATCCGAAGAAAATGCTGCAGGAGGAACTGTAGTTACCGCCCCAACCTGCGGTGCAAGCGGCGTAATTCCAGGTGTTCTTCATTACTTTAAAAAGGTCTATAAGGTTAGTAAAGAGGATATTTTAAAAGCCCTTGCCACCGCCGGGTTAATTGGCAACCTGGTTAAAACCAATGCATCCATTTCGGGTGCAGAAGTGGGCTGTCAGGGCGAAGTTGGAACGGCCTGTGCCATGGCTTCGGGAGCAGCAACGCAACTAATGGGTGGAGCCATCGGGCAAATTGAATATTCGGCGGAGATGGGCATTGAGCATCACCTTGGACTAACGTGCGATCCTGTTGCAGGACTGGTGCAAATTCCTTGTATTGAACGAAATGCCTTTGCAGCCGAAAGGGCACTCGCACATAATACCTACGCTCTCATGTCGGACGGGAGACACCGAATTAGTTTCGACGAGGTGGTGGAAACCATGTATAATACGGGAAAAGATATTCAAGCCCAGTATCGTGAAACTTCAATTGGCGGGCTTGCGAGATACTCTGCCATGCCTAAATGTTAATTATTTGGGGAAGTCTTTTCCGTCGTTGATCAATCGTATTTATTAAAAAAACGCTTCAGTTTTTGAGTAAGTTGATCATAAATTGGTTTTGTGAATTCCACAAACATATCCTGAGTGGAAGGCAATGGAAGTACTTTCCCTTTAGTTAATTCCAATTGTTCGTTGGTCAAAGCTTTTTCATCACCAACATAAATTGCATAGGTATTCGTCCAAATAAATTCGCCGGGGATTCTTTCATTCACCACAACTTCTCCATTTGCAAAATCAGTAACATGGACTTCTAAAATTCCTCTAGATTTAGCCATATCTGTCAATGTTTTTAGTTTGGCTTTATAGGTATGATAACTTACTTTGCTTGTATCGCGGCTTTCAACTTTTACCCTTTTTGTAAGGGTTTCTTCCTTTTCGGAATGCTCGCTTCGTCCAACTTCAAAATCGTAAAACTGAAGGTTAACAACAAAATCAGGATATTCAATACCCAATCTTTCTGCCTGATCAGGAGAAAATATATTGACAAAAGATTTTGGAGGATAAGTATCGTTCAGATATTTAAAAACCTCCCCATAAAAAAACTCTGACGAAAGCTGGTAGCGTTTTGAATGAACAGGAATCGCCTCAAGGACTACTTTTAGTGTTCCCATTTGCTTTGCTAAAGCAATCTTTTCTGCTACGTCTTTGTAGCCCGAAACCAGTTCTTCTACCCTCTGAAAATTTCGATAGGCAATGCGAACCGACTCCAAGGTATTTTCATCCAACCGGGCAACAGCAAATAAATATCTTTCTTCTGCCGCTTTATTCCTGGTCATGTCCAGATTAGTTGTGTAAGTTTTCGGGGCAGGAATAATGGAATAAGCAACTGGAGATGACCTTATTTCCCTTGCTAAATTATTCACCCGCTGCATTAACTGGAATGTTTTATCCCATTTAAACTCTTCATTACCAGACAACAACAAATCAATTTCATCTTGAGACCATTGAATTGCCAAGGGATAACTTTCTTTAACTACCGACTGTGCATTTTTACTTTTTGGATTCGACTGAAGCCGCTGAACTGCTTTTGAAACTGCCGAAAAATAATCCCCTTTTTCCATCGCTTTTTTACCTGTTGAACAAGCAATTAGAAATAGAACAGGCAAAATTAAAAACATTGCTTTTTTCATTCGTAATAGTTTTAGAATTTAAATGAAAGATAAACACCCGGCGTTCCATCCTGAAAACATGGGCTAAATGTTAGATGATCATTTTCATGAGATTTATAAACCAAGGTTCCGATGGCAATTCCCAATGTTGCACCCATAAAAACATCACTGGTCCAATGCCTGTTATCGTAAATCCTGGAAATACCGGCCAAGCCAGCCAGACCGTATGCAGCATAAGGTACCCATCCCGTATTTTTATATTGAAGGGCAAAAATCGTTGCAACCGAAAAAGCAGAAATTGTGTGTCCTGAAGGGAAACTCCGTCCATTGCCCGGACCACCAAAATCAAAAGCCCCGGTAACATTCCAAGCATCCGGCCTTTTTCTTCCGAAAAGTTTTTTTGGAACCCAAACAAATAACCCACTTAGAGCATAACTTTCAACTGCCATTAATCCCGTTGATTGGGCTTTTGGGTTGTTAAAAGCAAGGCCCCCAAGATAAAAAGAAGCGGCAAATGCTATGGAATATCTGCTTCCCAAAGGATCTAAATAATTATGGGTAAAGCCTCCAATACCTTTGCTATAATTATCTTGCACGAATTCCTGGATAGGCTCATCTAAAAAAAACAATGCAGTAGTTGTTCCGGCAATAGCACCAAATTTTGCCCAATCCCTACCCTTCCATTTTATGGGCGAAATAACCATGTCCCTGGCATCGGTATAGTAATGTTTAAAGTATGCAGAATTAAGTTTCAGGGAATCGACCTGAGCATAATTATTAAAAGTGAGGGAAATTAGAAATAAGGCAACCAACAGTATTTTTTTCACAAAACCAGCTTTACATATCTATATTTCGAAGTATAAAGTATTTAAACTTACTTCAAAGAAAAGATCAAATTAATCATTTTCTTTTGACTTTTCCCATATTTTATCCATTTCGGCAAGCGACATCTTTTTTAAATCAATTCCTTTTTGAAGGGTTTCGTTTTCGAGGTATTGAAACCGTTTCATAAACTTTAGGTTTGTTCGCTCAAGGGCCGTTTCAGGGTCAACCCCATAAAGCCTTGCAGCATTCACCATGGCAAAAAACAAATCGCCGAATTCAGCTTCCATTTTGTCTTTATCTACCTTTTCAATTTCTTCTTTCAGTTCATTGATCTCCTCCTGCACTTTATCCCAAACCTGCTCTTTGTGCTCCCAGTCGAACCCCACACCACTTACCTTTTCCTGAATACGGTTTGCTTTTACCAACGATGGCAATGCTAATGGAACACCTTCAAGAACCCTTTTGTTTCCGCCTTTTTCTTTTAATTTAAGGGCTTCCCAGTTTTGTTCCACTTCTCGTGCATTCTCAACCTCAACATCACCAAATATATGTGGATGTCTGTAAATCAATTTCTTATTGATTCCGCTTAAGATATCCGCCATGTTAAATGCCCCTTTTTCTTCGCCAATTTTCGCATAAAAAACAATGTGCAGCATTAGATCGCCCAGTTCCTTCTTAATTTCCTGAAGGTCGTTTTTTAATAGGGCATCAGCCAATTCATACGTTTCTTCTATGGTTAGCTTTCTCAACGATTCCAAGGTTTGTTTACTGTCCCAGGGGCACTTTTCCCTAAGCTCATCCATAATATCCAACAACTCCCGAAAAGCATCTAATTTTTCCTGCATACCTAATCTTTAATGAAATTCAATTTGCTAAAGTAAACATAAATGAAAAGGCGAATGTTCCCTTACACTAAAAGTTATTCAAACTTGTCAACCAAAAAAATCTCGCTTTTATTGAACCTTTTTATTTTAAAGTGTACAGAACACGTAAAAAGGATGATGAATCATGATGAAAATTAATCAAAACAAGAAATATATTCATTGGATTGGAGTTATATTAGTGTTGTTCATGGGGTTTATTTTTTTGTCGGGACCAGGCAAAAATCCGCATGAATTTAACGAAGCGATATTTAGTTTAACAAAGATAACATTTGCTCCGTTAATTATTTTAGTATCTTACGCTTATATGGTTTTTTTGATTTTTAGCAAGAAGTGAATTTTCCAAGAAGAAACATAAAGAATACCAGCGACGAAAAGCTCATGCAAAATATATGTTTGGGTGACCAACCGTCGTTTAATGAATTATACAGAAGGTACAAAAATCGATTGTTCTATTATTTCTATCGGATGCTGGGATCGTGCGAAGAACTATCCAATGATTTTTTGCAAGATCTGTTTTTCAAAATAATTGATAAGCCGGAAATGTACAATCCATCCTATCCTTTTAAAAAGTGGATTTTTTCGGTTGCTCACAACATGTGCAAGAATGAATACCGGAAAAGGGAAGTACGAAAAGTAATGCTCCAGGAAGAAAATCCTGATCGGTATAACGATGAACACATTGTACCAAAAGACAGCGCAAAGGTTATTTCCCTTGCTTTTGAAGCAATCGATCAATTAAAACCAAAATCAAAAGAAATATTGCTACTAAAATACCGTGAAAATTTCAGTTTGAAAGAAATTGCCGAAATATTGGAACTCAATGAAGGTACTATAAAATCACGGCTTCATTATGCCAGGATTGAATTATCAAAGGCATTGTCAAAACATAAAATCAATAACAAACTTGCATAATTATGAAAGAATTAACTGATAACGAATTGCAAAACATTCTTGCAGAAGACAGGTTAAACTGTCAAGCTGATCCGTCAATTGAATCGAGGCTTAATTATGCGTTTATGCTTAAAAATAGCCAAAACAAAGTTCACCAAAATTCTATATTTGGAGGTTTCGCAAGCCTATTTTCGTTGAAACACATCTCGATTAAAGCTGCGTTTGTTTCTGTACTAATAATTATTTCATTTTTAAACTTTCAAAAAGATGGAGATACGCAAATAAGCCCCTTAACCGATACCTGCAAAGTAATCTATCCGTATTCGTTAGATTCGGCAAACGTTCTTCCATTTTATGGAGATAGTTGTTTTACGGTGAAAAATTTATAGACTCAAAACCCCTTTTTGTTGCATCACTGACAGGTTTTCGGCAAATGCACTTTTCACTTTTGGAAACCGTTCCTGAAGTCCGTTTTTATCAATTATTTTAGTAAACTTCTCCAGAAAATATAAATCTTCCCGTATATCCTGAAAGGCACTGGCAGCCTGTGTTTTACTCAAAGAGTTATAATAGTCAAATTTCTGTATTGTAGGTTCAACTAAAAGTTCCAACTGTTCTTCCGCTTCTTTTTGCATACCAGCCCTGAACATTAACTCAATGGTATTTATATATGAAAGGTCGAGGGGAATCACAGGTACAGGCAACATTTCGACGCATTTATCAATCACGCGTTCAGCCCTTTGTAGATCACCTTGCTGAATCAAATTTTTGGCAAGAAGGTTAAAAGTACTTCGCAATTGAAATACGTTAGCGTTATAAATCGTGTTATAATCCACAAACACTTTTGGGTCATTCACATTTCCCCATGAAAACGAATCCATCAGTTGAGAATAAAGTTTTTCGGTATCGCAGGGCAGGTCTTCACCCCAATTTTTGAGTGAATTAGTTTTAGGAACCAACCTGCAAACCAGGCCTTCTAAGCGCGTATATTTTAGCAAATCATGTTTGTAGGCTTCCATTTTTGAAACGAAACAAATTGGGCGAGACTGCGCATTCGAAGAAATAATATCCCAAAATGCCAATTCATGCTTATACATGTGTTTTTTTAATTTGATCGAAATTGGAACATCACCCATTAAGCTATCAGCAACTACGCTTATATAAAGCTCGTTTGCCGGAATAAAATCGATGGTTTGCCCATCGGTTGTGCGCCTTTTTGATTTTTCGTTATCTGATGCAACAAACTTCAAAACACTCTCAAAATTTGTTGGTCTTTTAATTTCCGGTAAAACCGGGATATAAGCCAAAGCATCCTCGTCAATCTTGTTCTGTGGAAGCATCATTTTTAAGCCTTCATCGTCGTATTTTTTATCTTTCAACTGATCGATAAACCAATTGGCACCCAGAAATGGCATAATGACTATTCGCACATCCCTCCTGATTTTTTCCACTTCCTGGCAATATAATAAAGGATATGTATCGTTATCACCACTCGTAAACAGGATTGCATTCTCAGGGCATGAATTTAAAATATTGGCGGCAAAGTCCCTGGCTGCAAATCGATCCGAACGATCATGGTCATCGTAATTCTGGCTTATTAGTAAAACCGGACTGCACAACATCAGGATTAACAACAAAACATAGGAAATATACCCTGCGGATATTTTTTTAGAAAGAAGCTTGTATAAGCCAAGATAACTTAAGCCAATCCAGATACAAAAAGCCAGAAAAGAGCCAACAAAAACATAATCCCTTTCACGCGGAACAATGGGAATTTCGTTAATATACACAACCAAACCAACACCGGCCATAATAAAAAGGACAAGAATGTAATAAAAATCGGATTTGCGATTAAGATAATGGTAGGCCATACCGATTAATCCAATGAATAACGGCAAAAAGAAGTAGGTGTTTTTTGATTTATTTTCGGTTTGATCCGACAATACATCCTGATTGCCCAACCTGATTGAATCCAAAAAATTTATGCCACTTAGCCAGTTTCCACGGGTAATTTCGCCCCGTCCCAGATCATCGTTTTGCCTGCCCACAAAATTCCACATAAAATAGCGCACATACATTTGGTTCAACTGAAAGCGAAAGAAAAACTGTAGGTTCTCACGAAATGTTGGAATCCTGACCACCTTATTTTCCCCTCTTCCATTTACCCGAACCGGTTTGCCTTTTATGTTTACCCAATCTTTGTACGCCCTGATATGCTCAGGTGAATTACTGTACATCCTCGGGAATAAACCAATTGTTTCAGGCGAATAAGTATAGCTCGCCGGAAGTTCAATTTCTTCGTATTTACCATCAAATAGTTTTTTGGTCGTGCGGTTTTCAAGCCCAACAATCACCGAATTAAAATTTTCCCCTTTAATTAATGGACGTTTAGGATACTGTTCTCGGTTCAGGTAATCAACCAATGAAAAAATATTATTTGGTTCACCAAAATTAACCGGGGTACCAGCCTGTGAGCGAATAAGTGTTACTGCATAAACTGAAAAACCGACCAGGATTAATACTATGGATTGATAACCAATCAGTAAAAATTGTTTGTTTTTTCTTTCCAAAAATCGAATTAAAACTAAAGAAACAATAGCCAGAAGCCCAATTCCGACAATTAATCCGGAGTTAACAGGTAAATGGAAACTATTTACAAAAACCAAATCGAAATACGATAAATACGACAAGTACAGAGGGGTAAGCATATAAAGAATGAAAATCAACACAAAAAAACCGATGACTGCAGAAAGCAAAAGTGTCTTGTAAGAAAAACCTTTTTGCCTTATAATAATCAGCATAACTATGGTTGGAATGATTAGCAGGTTTAACAGATGCACGCCAAGGCCTAAACCACTTATTAATGCAATAAACAAAAGCCATTTGCTATTTCGGGGTGCCCCATAATTTTCGTCCCATTTTAGAATCCCCCAAAATGCAAGCACAAGAAAAAACATGGACAAGGCATACACTTCACTTTCAACTGCCGAAAACCAAAACGAATCGGTAAAAGCATAAGTCAAAGAGCCCAGTAAAGCACTTCCAATACATAAGAAAAGATTTGATTCCAGTTTTTTTGAAAAAAGATAAATAATATGAAAAAGAAAATATACGGTGAGAGCACTAAAAAAAGCCGAACCAAGATTTACTGCCCAGGCAATTTTTTGGGGATTCCCGAACGACAATAATGAAAACAAACGGCCAATAAGCATAAATAACGGCGCTCCCGAAGGATGGTTTACCTGTAACCCGGATGCGGAAAGGATAAATTCGCTGCAATCCCAAAAGCTGGTTGTGGGTTCCAGCATTAAAACATAGACTATAAACGACAGTAAAAACACACTCCATCCACTGATAAAAACTACTGATTTGTTGTTCATATTTTCTTTGACGGTACACGCCTAATCAAAAAAGTTCAGTTTAATTTTATTCTAATAAAAAGTGCTTATTTTTGTAGGGAACAAAAAATAGTATACTTGGAAAAAGAAATATACCTTGAAGGAATTGACCCACTTGAGTTTTATGGGGTTAATAATGCGAAATTTGACCTGATAAAAACCTATTTCCCAAAACTTAAAATCGTTGCAAGAGGCAACTCTGTTTATGTACAGGGCGATGACCTTGAAATAAAAAACTTTGATAAAAAGTTTGCCCTGATCCTTGATCATTATTATCAGTTTAATATCCTGACATCTGAAATTATCCGACAGATAATGATGAATGAACTGGATGAAATTAACGGAGGCGGTAATCTTGAGAAAGATATTCTAGTTTTTGGAAATAACGGCAAACCAGTAAGGGCACGAACTGCCAACCAACGAAAGTTAGTGGAACAGGCACAGAAAAATGATTTGCTTTTTGCCATTGGTCCGGCAGGTTCGGGGAAAACTTACACGGCGATTGCACTGGCCGTAAGGGCATTAAAAAACCGGGAAATCAGAAGGATTATTTTGAGCAGGCCAGCCGTTGAAGCTGGTGAAAATTTAGGGTTTCTTCCGGGCGATTTAAAAGAAAAAATCGATCCCTACCTGCAACCCCTTTACGATGCACTTTTAGATATGATCCCAGCTAAAAAAGTGGAAGAATTTATGAAAGATGGCACCATTCAGATTGCTCCTTTGGCATTTATGAGGGGCCGGACTTTAAGCAATGCTTTTGTGATTCTTGATGAAGCGCAAAACACAACCGTGAACCAAATAAAAATGTTCCTGACAAGGATGGGTCTTAATACTAAGTTTATCATCACTGGTGACGTTACCCAGATTGACCTTCCAAAGAAAAGCAACTCGGGACTGGTGCAGGCAATGAAAATACTTAAAGGAATAAAATCGATCGCAGTAATAAAATTTGACACCAACGATATTTTAAGGCATAAAATTGTTCGCGATATTGTAAAAGCGTATGACAAATATTATGCGGAAAGAGATATGAATAAAGAGAATATCGAAACTAAAAAAGAATAATATGAGCAAGGCATTAACAAAGACAAATTTTAAGTTTGAAGGACAGAAAAGTGTTTATCATGGCAAAGTCAGGGATGTGTACAACATTAATGATGAGTTTTTGGTAATGGTCGTTTCCGACAGGATTTCGGCGTTTGACGTGGTTTTGCCCAAAGGGATCCCATACAAAGGACAAGTACTGAACCAGATTGCAGAAAAATTTCTGGATGCCACTGCCGATATTGTTCCAAACTGGAAAATCGCAACACCTGATCCAAATGTTACCGTTGGCCACCACTGCGAACAATATAAAGTTGAAATGGTGATCAGGGGCTACCTAACCGGTCATGCATGGCGCGAATACAGGGATGGAAAAAGAAGCCTTTGTGGTGTTCCAATGCCTGATGGAATGGTGGAGAACCAAAAATTTGCCGAACCAATTTTAACACCAACTACCAAAGCAGATGTGGGGCACGATGAAGATATCTCAAAAGAAGATATCATTAAAAACGGATTGGTTTCGCTTGAGGAATATGAAATGCTGGAAGACTACACCAGAAAACTTTTTCAGCGCGGTACCGAAATCGCTGCCGAAATGGGATTGATTTTGGTGGATACCAAATATGAATTCGGGAAAAAAGACGGAAAAATCTACCTGATTGATGAAATTCATACGCCCGATTCTTCGAGGTATTTTTATGCAGATGGTTATGAAGAGAGGCTTAATAAAGGCGAAAAACAGAAGCAGTTATCCAAGGAATTTGTTCGCCAATGGTTAATCGAAAACGGTTTCCAGGGTAAAGAAGGACAGCAAATCCCCGAAATGAACGAAGAATTTGTCACCTCTGTTTCTGAACGTTACATCGAACTGTATGAAAATATTACCGGCGATAAATTTGTAAAATCAGATTTGTCGGATATTCCCGCAAGGATTGAAAAAAATGTAAGTGAATTCCTGAAAACTAGTTAAAATGAAAAAGTTAATCTTCTTTCTAACTATAGTAATAATAACAAGCGTAGCTTTTGCACAAGATGAAAGCACCTTGGTTAAAATTGGGGATAATGCTCCGGAATTCACTTACGATGCTGGGAATGGTGTAACAAAAAGCCTTTCTGACTTAAAGGGCAAAGTGGTTTTTATCAACTTTTTTGCAACCTGGTGCCCTCCGTGCAGAAAAGAATTGCCACAATTACAAAAGGAAATTTTCGATGTTTATAAAGATAATGAAGACTTTGTTTTGCTCATTTTCGGGAGGGAACAAAACTGGAAAACCATTGATGAATTCAAGGAAGAAAATAAATTCACCATGCCTTTTTATCCGGATTTAAACCGAAAAATATTTTCGAAATTTGCAACGCAAAGCATACCCCGGAATTTTATTATCGATAAGGAAGGAAAAATTGCTTATTCTGCCATTGGTTACACGGAAGAAGAATTTGAAAAGTTAAAGAGTGCTTTAGCTAAAGAGCTAAATTAAAGAACATAAGTCCGGGTTCATTTGTCTTACCGGACTTTTTTTGAAGGTCTTTGGGTAATGTGTCCCGATAATTTATCGGGATCTATCCGCATTCTTATTTCAGTAAATAAAATTTGCTGAACCCAAAACTCTTATTATCTGATTTTCATTCAGTTGGTGATTCACGGGAATCATAAATATTTTTTGAGTGCCCATTAAAGCATGATCGTTTTTTTGAGGGAATTGCTTTCAATACATGCCTCCAATACTTTCATTAACAGGGCGATTTCATCAGGTTTTACTAAAAGCTCTTTGCCCGTTAAAATGGCATCTGCAAGGTTTTCATAAAACAACTTGTAATCACCGGATACCGAAGGAACTACTTCAGAAAAATCAGCCCCATCTTTTTCAAATTCCAGTTTCCCCCAATCCGACTCAGGTTCTTTACCCCAATCTTTAGCATTAGGCAATGCCCCTGTTTTTAGCAATTCTTCCTGAGGGTCGATCCCGAATTTACGGAACGTGCCCAGCTCACCATGCACAATGTAGCGCGGTCCGTTTGTTTTCACCAATAACGATGATTTCAGTAAAGCTGCAAAGCGATCGTACTGAAGCCGCACATCGTAATAATCAAGGATTTTACCCCCTGTTCGAAGCGTATCCAAATGCGCCGTAACCGAAATTGGTTTCCCAAACAGGCTAAGTGCCTGGTCAATCATGTGGGCACCAAGATTAGTTAACGATCCGGTATAATTCCCTTCTGCTTCTTTCCAGGTATTTTCTGGAATAATATTCCGGTATCGGTCATAGTGGCTTTCAAACTCAACCAAACGCCCAGTTTTCCCACTTTTTATAACTTCTTTCACCGTTAAAAAACCGCTGTCCAGCCTTCGGTTCTGGTACGAAGTAATTATCAATCCTTTCGATTTTGCCAGTGCAATAAGTTCTTCTGCCTCTGCCAGGGTTTTCGTGAAAGGCTTTTCAACAACCACATGTTTACCTGCACCGAGTGCCTGTTTTGCCATTTCATAGTGCAGATGATCAGGCGTATTTACTATAATCAGGTCAATTGTCAGGTCGTTTAAAATCTCGGAATAATCCCGAACAATTTTGGCATTCGGGAATAGTTTTTTAGAATTATTTTTTGTGCGTTCAAGTACCACTGCTACTTCGAAGGTATCGTTTACTTTTAATAATGGTCCGTGAAATACTTCCCCTGACATTCCAAAAGAAGCGATGGCTGTTTTGATCATACTCATGAATACTATTTAATTGGTTTAATAAAGTTTTAAATATACTAAAAACCACAAAACCTTCGAGGCTTGTAATGGCGGGCATTGATAATAAAAACAAATTGTATGTTGCTGAATAACATCCTGTAAATTAACTATTGTGCAACACCTTTCGTTCTATTTACCATAATTAGATTGTACATTTAGTGTAATCAAAAACAGCATTTTCAATGAAAACCTTTATTAACAATTACCTAAAGTATGTTTCAGGGAGCCATCTCGAAACAGGTGATTTCCCCGGTCCGGTTGTAACTATCTCCAGAATGGCTGGTTGCTCTGCACAACGAATTGCCATCAAGCTAAGTAAAATTTTAACTGGCTACAGCTATATGTCGGAAACCAAAACCGAAGCCGAATGGAATTGGGTAAACAAAGAAATTGTTGCGAATGCCATTAAAGAAATGCATGCGGAAGTTTCAAAAGTTAGTACAAGCTACAACGATGAATTCAAGAATCACTTGAAAGCTGTAACCAAAGCATTTTCAAAAGAATCGGTCGGGCATATCAGCGATCCAAGTATTATCGAAACCATTAAAAATGTGGTTTGTAAACTGGCAGTTGATGGAAGGTATATTATTGTCGGAAGGGCATCGAACATTATTTTAAAGGATCTGCCCAACAAACTTAGTGTAAAATTAGAAGCCTCGTTTGATTGGCGTGTACATCGGATAATGCAAATACAAAACAGCAGCCTTGCCGAAGCTGAAGCCTATGTGCAAAAAGCCGATGAGCAACGATGCAGTTTCATCCAGGAAATAAGTGGGCGCAAACCAACAAACGATGATTTTGATGTCATTTTTAATTACGCCAAAATGGAAGATGACCAAATTGTAGATGTGATTATCAATATTCTACGAAACAAAAAGATCATCAATATAGGAGATGGCTACTAAAAACCTGAAATAATTTTCTGAATATTGCCATCCGTCAATTTCCCTTTATAAATCAACAAGGTATATTTAAGTATAGTTGGCTGTTTCGTGGATATTCCTACCGCTTTTTCTCCGGGATAAACAATATTCTGCATGCTTTTTTTGCTTCGAAGTATCCAGTTTTGAGGGTACATGGGATTTTCTAAGTGATCGATAATTACGACTCCCCCATCCTTACCTTTGGCGCCAAAAGCCCCTGAAATATTTACGTAGCCTTTTGATTCAACAGCTAGGTTTTGAGGGGTAATTTCACCACTTAAACCTGAAAAAGCAACATCATCGGGCAAGGCTAAACGAACGGAAAAACCACCGTAACCTTTCGCATCCTCCGAACCTCCAATACTCAGTTTTTCTGCCAAAGCCAACAACTCTATTTCAAAGTCAATCCGACGGTATTTTTTCGCCTTTGGATAAACTTTTATCTGGCTCTTTTCCTGCAAGAATGGAACTTTATGCGATCCTTTCATCCATTTTTCTGACTTCCAATCCACGGCTGTATTGAGAATCCCAACCCCGTCTTTTGTTGAAATAAATTCTACATTGGTGATGTCTTGTTCAAAATCTTCCAACATCCAACCATCGCCAATCCTGAGTCCGTCAATCCAAATCTGATGCCAAGCCCAAAATATTCCCCGGTGGTGTAAATGGTCTTCGGGGGCATCTTCGGTCAATATTTTATTATTGAACCCCCACAAAGGGTGGATATAATTATTTCTTCCTCCCATTCCTTCATTATTATTTGGATCAGTATGGAAATATAAAATATCGTCGTTTTTCTCGCGAATTACAATTCCGTCATCCTGCTTTTGCATTCTTATCTGAGCACTTAATCCAAAACAACTTAAAATAAAAATGAGGCTAATGAAATAGATTTTCATGGCTTATCTTTTTGGTGATCACTTTTATTGATTGCTTAAATATACCTTTTCTTATGCTTTTGGCATAAAAAACCTGCCTCTTAATCTGCAAACGATGTTCATAGATCAAAAAACAGGTTCGATTTTCTTAAGCTTGTATTTTAATATTTAAACGGTTTCCCTCCTGCAATTACCTGTTGTGTTTTTGCGTCGAAGGTAGCCCTTTGCCCTGTGCGTAAAGCAGCGGTAACCATAATATTGGCAATCGAATGCTGATAACCTGCCTCAACTGGTGCATTTGTTTTTACATTATTATTGCGTACACATTCCATCCAGTTTTTCATGTGTGCATTTGTTAAAGGATCAGATCCGGTATTGGCTTCCGACTCTACTTTTAATTGCGGCAATTTAAACTCGTCCAACAGAAATGGCTCCATATTCATTGCCGATGCATGCCTTTCGTTCAATCCGCCGTCGCTTGTAACCATATTGGTAGCTAAATCAAGTTTCCCACCATTTGAAAAATACCATTCTTTTGTTCCGCCCGATGAATTTGTTTGTCGCGACGAATATTGAACCTGGAACCCTTCTTCCGGATTATCTAAAGGACCGTAATCAAATACAGCGGTCATGGTATCAAAATTACTGCGCCCGTCTTTCCATGTATAAATTCCGCCATTGGCAACTGCCGAACGCGGGTGTGGCAAATGCGAGAACCAGTGTACTGTATCAATTTGGTGTGCCATCCATTGCCCGGGAATTCCCGACGAATATGGCCAGAACAAACGATACTCCAAATATTTACGAGGGTCCCATTCTTCAAACGGACGGTTCATTAAATATCGTTTCCAATCGGTCTCCGACTCTTTTAATTCGGTAATTAATTTTGGCAACCGCCACCTTCCGGGCTGATTGACGTTCCAGGTCATTTCAACCATATTTATTTTGCCAAATTTGCCCGACTGGATGTAATCATGGGCTGCATGGTAATTCGGACCGCTTCTTCGTTGTGAACCGATCTGTATTACTTTTTCGGTAGCTTTTGCTGCTTTTAACCCTACTATTGCATCGTCCATTGTTTCAGCAAAAGGCTTTTCGCAATACACATGGCACCCTGCATTTACTGCCTCGGCGAGCAGCAAAGCATGTTGAAAATCGGCTGTACTGATAATTACGGCATCAATATCCTGCTCCCACAGTTCATTGGTATTTCGCGATGTGGCTATGTCTTTCCCTGTCATTTTTTTATACCACTCCTGCCCTTCTTTTCTTCGTCTGCTCCACAAATCGCAAATGTTTACAAATTCAAAATTCATTTCATCGGCATATTTTAGAAATGATTTTCCCAATGAATTTTTAAATCGGTTCGAAAATCCAAGGATTGCCACTTTTATTTTATCGTTTGAGCCCTGAATATTGCCATAACTTTTTGCCGACATGCCGATACCCCCGATAGTAATTCCGGCGGCACCTATCGCTGTTTTTTTTATAAAATTTCTTCTGTCTGTCATATTAAGTTGTTTAGATTGATTAGTTCATTGTTTTAATTTTTATACTTCGGAAATGTACGGTATTGTTATGGTCCTGTAAGAGTATCCGAAATTCTTTAGAGCTTGCAAAATCAGGATATTTAGCATTTTTACTTCGTGCAACCAAGGCTCGAAAAATATTGCTATCTTTTTGATATTCAACTACCAACACTCCATTCAACCAATGTTGGATTTTTCCATCCGGGAAAACAACAATTCGTCCACGGTTCCACTCGCCCGTTTTTTTCACAAAACGGGAATTTGTTTCTGAGGGGATCAGATCGTACAACGATGCCATTTTACGGTTTCCCACAACACCGTTAAGTGCATCTGGATGATTGTCGTCGTCCAATACCTGATATTCGAGGCCAATGGATGGTTTGTCTTCCAACGTAAAATACTTTACCCCACTATTTGCCCCCTTGGTAAGGTTAAATTCAAACTGAAGATCGAAGGCAGAATATTTTTCAATGGTATGGATATCACCTCCTTTTAAGGATGAATCGTTTTCACTTGACAAAACAGATAAAATCCCGTCTTTTACTTCCCAACCCTTTTCAGGAAATTTATCTCCGGAAACGCTTTTCCAACCCTTCGATGTTTTTCCATCAAACAATAATTTCCAGCCACCTTCTTTTTCAGCTTCCGAAAGGTTATTGGGCAACATGTTTACAACAAATACATCATTGCTTAGTGTTGGCTCAATGTTTTCAGTTTTAATACGGATATTTTTCCATCGAATTTGCCTTCCTTCTTCCTCTTTTTTGCCAATTGAATGAACCTGTAAGCTGATAAAACCTTCATAAGTCATCTCATCAATCAAATGAGCAATGGGAACACCATTTATCCAGGTACGGATATTATTGCCAACGCATTCGATCCTGTATTTATTCCATTCTCCATGCTTAAAAGCTTTTTGCCCTTCGGGATTGTATGTTCCGGTGTATAACCACCCACGGCGGGCTTCATCATAAATTCCGCCACTCCATGCACGTTCAGATGGATCCACCTCACATTGATAGCCATGCACCCTTCCATTCATATAATCGGCTTTGCTTTCGCTTCTAAACTGAATGCCTGAATTCATTTGTTCATCAACCAATAATTCCAGTTCAAGAATAAAATCTTTGTAGGTTTGTTCGGTGCATAAAAATGAATTTGGTGTTCCGTAAACAGTTGTGCCAATAATTTCACCATTTTCAACCGTGTATTTGGCTTGTCCGTTTAATTGTTTCCACCCCGAAAGATCTTTGCCGTTGAACAAATCTTTCCAACCCTCCTGGGCATTTAAAAGATTGGTAATTGAAAGGAAAAGTAACAATAGGATAATCGATATTTTCTTCATTGTTATATTTAGTTTAATTGATTTAGATTACTTTTTATTAAGAAGCTTAGCAAATATAAGTTTTAGAATTATTGGTTAAATGTAAAATACAATCATTTTTTGTCTAAAGTTTTGGATATCGCGATTCTCTTATGATTATTGAATACCCACCTATTCCAACAAATATTTATTTAAAGCACAATCCTTTGATTCTTTTATCCCTCCCACAATTAATGAAGCTGCCATCACAGCACCTTTTGCAGTCGTGTGTGTATGGTCACGCTTAAAAAAATAAACCTCGGTTACATTTTCTTCGCCAAGCTTTTCCATGGCAGATGCCATTTTATCGTTCAGGTTGATGAAAAGAACATTTTCCTCTTCAGCAATTTCTTTTGACCACTTGCCATACGAATCATCGTTTCTCGGAACCTGCCCATTAACCCAATCGTTTCTTGGGATTGGAGCCATAATTATTGAGGTTGCCCCCTTCTCTTTAGCTTCACGAACATACTGTCGCATATACCAACCATAGCTATGAACAATCTCATGTACCCCGGTGAGCATGTTGTCAATTTCTTCGGTTTCTTCACCAATTCCTTTGATTGTTCCGCGTGCCCGAATGGTATCGTTAATTGCACCTGCATCGTTATGCCCAAATTGCATTAGCACAAAATCGCCTGGTTTTATTTTCTGTAAAACTGTTGTCCATAAACCTTTATCACGATAAGTCCGACTACTTGTGCCGCCAAGTGCGTGGTTTTCAACCACAATCTTTGTTGTATCAAAATACTGTACAATGGGTTCTCCCCAACCCAAGAGACCACCTGCTCCATCGCCACGACCATTTTTTACTGTTGAATCACCAATAATAAAAACAGTTGGTTTATTTAATTTATCCTTCTTATTGCACTGGCATGCAAACATTGTAACAACCAAAAAAAACAAGGAAAATAAGCGTATCATAATATTATTTTTTGTGTTCAACTTTAAAAACAAAAGGTGAGGAAGTCATGTATTTTCCTCCCTGCGATGTAACAAACAAATGGGTTGGTTTTCCATCCCGCATAAGAATTTGTGGTCGTTCGAAGCGCCCGTATTTGCTCAAATGCTTTGGCTTTTCGGGCTGCGGTAAATAATGGCTATAGCCAAAGTAACTTATTTTGGGTTCCGACCAATGTATTCCATCGTCCGACTCCAATATGATTCCTACTTCATGGTCAAATCGCCCCATATCACGGGCAAGCATATAAAACTGTCCATCTTCCATAAAAACGTTTCCATCTTCTAATTGGCGGTTATTCCCAAACGACGAATAATCAATGATTGGCTTGTCGGAATACCTTTTATAGGGCCTCTCCAATTTATCGGAAATAGCCAATCCATATTTTCGGTTTCCCCTTATTTTAGGGTTTACCGGGTGTTCGTATTCCTCGTTGTTCCATGCTTTATAATATAACCAATATTGACCATTTGGATGTTTTATGAATGATGGATTGGAGGTACAATGGTCGTCCCAACTACCTTCAGCCCCCACTTCAAGCAATGGTTCATCGGGTCTTTTCCATGGACCTTCAAGCGAATCGGATGTGGCCATTGCTATGCGTTTTGTATTTGTTTTTCGGTTCGAGTTACCGATATAAAAAAGGCAATATTTCCCATCCACATATTGAATATGAGGGTTATGACAGGTCGTTCCATCAAAGAAACCTTCTCCCCTGGGGGCAATAATTGTTTCGATATTATAATAAGGGCCTTCCAGGGAATCAGCCACAGCATGCGCTATTTCCGATTGGCTAATCCATCCTCCCATTCCTTTAGCGGAATCCCATCGCGAAAAAAACACATGAATTTTACCATCTGGTCCAATAATAGGACTGCAACCCCAAACATAGTATCCTTCTAATTCGAGGATCCTACCCAGTGGTTTTAGGCGCTTCGAGAAACCTGAAATATATTTTTTATCGTATTTGGCTCCTTGCAGCGCTCCCATGCTATTTATCCCCGGAAATGCCATCATACTCCCGGTAATCAAACATTGATGTATAAAATTTCGCCGTGTTTGCATCTTTGTTTTTGTTGTTATCGTTTTAAAGTAACTGCCATTATACCGATCACCAAATCGTTGGTTTTCGTTTCGAGCGACAAACTTTTTAATTCTTTCGTAGGATTTAATGGCAGGTCGAGCAAACTTGCTGCTCCCCCTTCTATTTTATTGGTTCCGTTTTTTCTAAGGATATCGTACGATCCTAAATGCCATTCCCCGGTTTTCAGATAAAGCCTTGGTGGTTGAACGCCATCAACTTTGAATGCATATCCATCCTGATAATAATCCTGTTCAATAGGCCACCAATTATCCGGACTAATTATGGGCAAAACATCTTTCGAACCATCTTGATAATTAACATTTAAAATCGCGTTTTCCATATTTATTTGCATGTGGTGAACCGATCCGGCCATTAACAAATAAGCATGTGATGCTTTCCCTGATATCGGAATTTTGGCTGAATCCGGATAATTATCCCATTTGGAAGTAAATAAAATGTTTTCGGTTTCTTTACCGGGCGTATAAAAAGGGATTCCTTGTGGGGAAATTATTGTATTCTTTTCACCCGCCAGTTGGCGTAATCCGGCATCGTCAATTTCTTCCGTTTCACGGTACGAACACCAATCGCCAATTCCCTGAACAGGAATGCACAATGTCGGGTATGGCGATCGCGGCGAGTAATATTGTTCGTTAAAAATATTGGTCACCCTTTCGTTAAAGGATTCCGTAATATCAATTTTATCAAACCTTGATTCTTCATCCGATAAAATATGCCAATTAATTATGTTTGAACTTATTTTACTTTCCCCGTAATCAAAGTTCACTACATTGCTTCCAGGCACCAGGTATTCTTTGGAAACAGTTATAAAAGATGATTGTGACCTTTTGGGTATGCTAAGTTTTTGTTCGAAACCATTCACATCTAACACTCCAGAGATACTATTGTCGGTATTATTTTGAACAGTAAATTTTATGTTTTCAGGCGATTGTTCCTCTGCAGCCTGAATAATTACCGGCTCAACAAGTTCAAAGGAAATAGGTTGCCACCAGATCATTTGCTCTTGTTTTAGCTGAACAAAGAAAGTTCGTCCACCCGTCTCTCCGCTTAACTTTGTTGAGATCGAATTATTAGAAACATTAAGATCTCTAAGAATCGTTTGTGGATCATAAATATCCAAAATTTCGGAATCATCCATTTGCAAAGAAATTATTTCACCTTGGGCATATGCTTTCATTACGGCAGGGATTGAAAGCTTGGAGTTGCCCCATTCAATTTCAATGCTGGCACCATCATTTAATGAGTCTTCTATTTCCAACAAAGGAGTTCCAATTGAATTTACATAAATGCTGTAATTAACCTTTTTCTCATTCCATTTAATCGATTTAATTTCATCCGATTTTGCCTTTATTACAAGTTTAAGTTTGACATCTTTGCGGAATTCAGATTTAATTAGGTAATTATCCTTTTTACCATTCTTCCTAAATGAAATTTTCACATCGGGTGTTTCAAGGGATGCATGTTCCCATTCCAACGGCCATCCTGGTTTTATGGACAGGCAATTATTTAGCATATCGGGCTGAATGCCAAATAATCCTTCAATTAAAGCGCGTGATGCCATTCCTGTAGGATCGGCAAAATCACGGTACAGCTCACCACGAAAAGCATCGTAATACGAAAGTTGTCCAAAATTTCCGGGGCTGGAGCCAAGGAACATGTAGTCCAAAAAACACGACTTGCTAAGTTTAAACGCTTCATCATCGCGCCCCGACTGCCAATAAGCCAATGCTGTGTGTAATACCTCTGCCAAAGCCACATTGTTAATTGACCAGGTGTAGGGCATCCAGTTCGTTGTTGAAAGCGTATAATACGAATTGCTTGTAATACCTTCAGCTTCAATTGGAATTTGAGGAATGTAACGATCAACGTATTGCGTCATTTGGTAAGCCTGAAACGGATCAGCTAAACCTTCATCAATGGAGTGATAGATAGTCCACAAGGCAGCAGAAGGATGCACCAACTGGTTTCCCAGAAGGTCTTTATATTCGGCATACCAACCTTTATTGGGCAACCATAATTGATCATTTGCAGCATTTTTTATTTTCTCTGCTTCCGCCAGATAAGGCGTGGGATCTTCTCCAAGAATAGCTGCCAGTTCAGCCGCATCTTTATTGGCGCGGTAATTATATGCCAAAGAATGGGCTACTCCCCCACCACTGTATTGTAAGGCATCGCTAGCCCAAATACAACAATAGGCATTGTACAAACCGTCATCATCCGGATCAAAATTACGTTTTTCCCATGCCAAATGGCGTTTTATAACAGGCCAGCTTTCCTTTAAAAACTCCAAATCACCCGTCCAACGGAAATGAGACAGCAATTGAGCAATAAACACCAGGTTCATATCGTAATGATGCGGTTTGTTAATCTTTCCAGGGCTTCTACTAATATAACCGTCAGTAAATAATGCGGTACCGATTTCTTCTTTTTGCCTTGCCAAATGGGTTTCCGGATCGGGTACACTTTCCCCATAAGGTGGTTCGGTATATTGAGCAGCAAAATAACCTTTAAAATGTGTTTGCGCGCGGTCATGCCATCCAAGCCAATCGGCAGCGTAGGCACCACGCCAACCATTTAAAGGCATTCGCCAGGCAATAGCCCCGTGCATAAACGATTGACCGTCCCAAACTGCATCGGCAGCGGTTGCCAGGCTTGCGCCAACTGCATTTATATATACATCGGGTGTTGCTATTTTAATTCGGCCTGCCAGTCTTACCCGGGCAGAATCGGCTTCAGCAAACAAACTTGCAAGCTCAGAGCTATTTGGACGAACTTTCGAGTCGGGATCCATCAAAAGGAAATAGTTTTCGCTCGAATTGTTCAAATTTAACTTACCGGAAATAACAGGCGCACCGGCACTTTCAGAATTATAAAGTTTCAATGGGCTTTCCTGAAAACCTGCATCGGCAATTTTCAAAGTCGATTGAGAAGGAAATATCCCAAATATCCGCTTTTTTAATTTTAAATGGGTAGCCTGAAGTTCTTCTTTTGACGGGGTATAATTATTCTCATAAACTTCGTTATCAGACAAACTACGCCCTGAACCATAATATAGATGAAAGCTATCTTCGGAAATAAAAAATTCATTGTCCAAACAATTTTCAGGTTTCAAATAAAAACTGGATTCGGGATCGGCGCCTAAATCGCCATCGCGGGAAAAGCGTTTTCCGGTCGCCCCTCCAAAAGCCCAAAATAATTCAACATTGTCCGGGATTTTTTCCGATTGTACTTTTAAAATCATTCCATCGGCATCGGGCAATGCAAGCAGCTGCAAAAATAATTTTCCATCTTGCAAAATCGAATCCGAAATACTATATGCGATGCTCCCAGCCTGGTAACGCGTTTGAATTTTATCAGCATTGATAAGCCATTTTGAATAGCTACCCTTCATTAATCCCAATCGGAAAGTACCACCAAGTCGCGGCATATATAGGGCAAACTCAGGCAAATCCCCCGCCTCCACACGGAACCCAGAATTTGATCCGTACAAAGCCCTGTTAAACCTAAGATTACCATTTGTTATAACAAAACCTTCCCCATCGGGCTTATAGCGCAATTCCCTGGTTTGATTATGCCACAAGCTTTTAACCTCGTTGTTCTCTTTTGTGTGATTACATGCACCAAGGAAAATAATTAATAATACTGCGAATATTCCCGCTCTTTTATATGAATACATCTTCCTAAAATACATTTTACCTATTTTATCCATCAATTTGTAAACTAAATCCGGCAGCCTTTTTCTCGATGATAGCTTGTTTCTTTTCTGCATCATATTCCCAATGATCCGCACCATAAATACTTGCAGGCTTGCTATCCCTTCTTAAAATAAGTGTATAATCGTGTTGTTTCTGCCCTTTAACTTCAATGATTGCGCCCTTGTTTTTTATGGAAATTACAACGGGTGTATAATAAAATCCATCGCCCAAAGGCTCGTAATATTTCAATGAATCTTCCTGGTTATGAAGGATAAGGACTTCCATTTCTTGCGAAAATTGAGTGGTATCCATGTTTTCAATCACGGTTTTGCTGGTTAAGTTAACCGGAATTATACCAACTTCAGAATAAAGAGTAAGTTTTTGGATTTGCTGCTCAATACTTTGCTCCGTTTCCTCCTTTTGACCTGAATTATCCACTGTTGAGATAATTTCAGGTTGTTGAATATTTGAGCACTCAATTAATTCAATTGGCTTACCAGTTCCAGATCTTAGCTGAACATTTTTCATCACCCAATCACTGGCATAACTCAGTTTACCACTTTCTTCTGCCTCAACCGATACATTCTCGAAACTTATGTGATGAATGGGTTTCTCAGGATAGGCATTTGCATAAAATGCACGTTTAGCTTTCTCAACAAGAATGTCGTTAAGCCGTATATTTCGAAATTCAGGAATCCCCTTTTCCTCTGGGGTAACCCTCTCACTTAATTTTCGCCACCGATCTTTGATTTCTTCCTCTGGTATTTCTTCAGGAATAGTACAATAACTGTATTCGGGATACCAATTTAGCTCGAAATGAAAGGGATTGGCAACATCCTTCATTTTAATATCGTGAAAATAAATATTTTCAATCAGCCCTCCCCTAACTTTAGCAGATTTAAACCGGATCCCGATGTTTGTACCAATGGCTTCCAAACCATAGACTTCAATATTTCGCATTCCTCCTGAAGTTTCGCTACCGAGGGTAATTAAACCATGACCGGAACGCGTGATGCAGTTACGATATACAATATTTTCAGCCGGACGATTGACGTGCAATCCATCTGCATCTTTTCCGGCTTTAATACAAAGATTATCATCGTTGCAATCGATATCGCAATTCTCCACCAAAATATCTTTTGATGAATCGGTATCGATACCATCGGAACTGGGGCCATGCCCGCCAATATTGTTTTGCACAACAAGCCCATCCACATGAACACGATTGCTATAGGTGAGCGAAACGGTCCAGAATCCAGCCCGCTGAACGGTAAAATCTTTCAGAAGCACATCTTCCGATTTCCAAACAACCACAGGCCGAACGCGCTCACAATCGTAATCAACTGCCCAACGGATGTTCTTTTCTTTGTATTCTCCCCACATTCCTCCGCTGTATTTCGGATCACCCCAGAATTTATCCCACCAATATTTTCCATTTCCATCAACAATTCCTTTTCCGGTTATACGCACATTTTTTTCATCGTAAACATTAATCAATGCAGCAGGCCATTTCATTTCAATTCCGGCAATTCGTGTATCCAATCTTGGATATTCATTATTATCGTTGATTGCCTTTATTACCACACCTTCACCAATATGAAACTCGACGTTTGATTTTACAAATAAAGCCCCTGAAAGGTATGTCCCTTTTGGGAAAACCACCTTCCCGCCACCTGCGCTTGCAGCAGCATCAATGGTCTTTTGGATGGCTCCAGTGGTTAAGGTTTTTCCGTCGCCAATGGCTCCAAAATCAGCAACATTAAATTCAGATGTTGGAGTTTTGGCAAATGATGGATTGTAGAATATTTGCTCCAGATGTTGGACCAATTCGCTTTTATCTGTTTTGCACGAAAATCCAACTACACAAATCAATAATAACACGATAACTTTTATGTTCATAGCAATTAGAAATTTCATATATTTTGGCAGCGCTCCAATTCTTGAATTGCTAACCCATTTTATACGTCCCATCTTTGTTTTGATTGGAATTAAAATACCGGAGAAATATTTTCCCATTTAACGTTCCACTTACCATCTTTTGGGAAGCCCGGATTTTCAATTGTACACCCTTCATAGCCGGCACACATCATTCCAATAGTTGTTAAAAAACCACCGTTGCCTGGCAAATAAATACGCAAACGTTCGCTTTGGTAATTATGCCCGTTTTTCAAATAGGTGTTCTTTTGTACATCCTTTAAAAGGAATTCCAAAGCCATTTCCGGTTCGCCCAACCGGGTTGCCGACATAGCTGCCATCGGATAATCCCATCCCCAGGTGGACGGCCAATCCCAACGTTCGGCAATCACATGCATTGTTTTACGCATCACTTCCGGGTCAAGCTTATCCCAATCAGGTAAAATTCCATATGCGCCAAGCACCACAGGATGATCTTCCATAAGTTCATGGTTTGTGTATGACTCGGTAGCACCCTGAATGCCCAAGTAAACACCATCAGCCTGATCTGGTGCAGCCAATTTTAAGCGCACATCTTCCCACTTCTCATCCTTATCCATATTTAAACGTTCTTTCCATTTTTGGGCGGTGCTTAAACCCCAATACCAATAGGCTAATTCATAAGGCGGATTTGTTGTTGTTTCACGAGCCCAATGCTCCTGAGCCGGGATTAATGGCGGGGCAAGGTCATAACGTTTTAGTTCTTCGTTCCAAACCGGAAAATCGCCCATAAAATCAGCGGTTTCAAATACTAAATCTTTGTATTTGTCCAATGTTTCCTGTACCGGGTTTTGCTGGTACATTTGTTCTGCCATCCAAATATAATGGGGCTGTTGCCAAACCAGATATGAGCCCACAGATGACGGGGAATTTTGATGGTCGGGTCCCAACATTTTTTGCCAACGTACGCCTTTGTAGCCTTGGTCAATGGCAGTTTGTCTTGCTTCCCCAGCCATCTTCTGGTAAAATTCCAACTGTTTTCCCATTAACTGAGGACGTTGCCATTGCGGAAAATGAGCAATATGCCACCAGGTCATTTCCAAATGGTATTTGCCAAACCAACTGTTGTAAGTTAACCCTGTTTCCTGTGGTGGAAGCGATCCTGAACTTTGTATTTTGGTTAGATATTGAGACAAAATGGTACGGCGTTCCAGTTCTTTGGCACGCGGATCGGTACATTCCGAAAAATCAACTACACCACCAACTTCCCAGAAGTTGTTCCATGCTATTTCATTGTTCGTTTTAGTTTCGGTAAAACCTGGCAATTGAGATTCGCTTATTTCAGGTGCAAACAAACAACTAAATTCCAATGATTCCGATTCATTTGGTTGAAGGACATAATTGTGCTCAGCAGCTTTTTGCATTGAAGCATTTCCTTTCCAGCTAATTGCCACCTGATAGGCAT
This sequence comes from Prolixibacteraceae bacterium, assembly GCA_963678235.1. Taxonomy (GTDB): domain Bacteria; phylum Bacteroidota; class Bacteroidia; order Bacteroidales; family Prolixibacteraceae; genus JABMQB01. The sequence goes on from OY782766.1 coordinate 1,724,595, forward strand.
CCTGATCTAAAGTACGGTTCACAAGCACCTTATTTTCTGAAATTTCTTCCAATACAGATTGATGCTTATCAGGAGAATTAAAATCACCACCCATGTGCACATGGGCCGCAATTGCTGCCGGGAATTTCCACTCAACAGCCAATTGGTTTGTAGCCAATAAAGGTGAATTAATTTTTGCTGATATCATATCTTTATCTTGATGACAATATACTTCCACACTAACCGGCTGACCTTCGAATTCGAATTCGCTACTAATTTTTCCGGTCCACATATCCAGACTGTGTTTTGCATTTTTAATATCTTCCAAAACAGCCTTTTCTCCATCCGATTTGGTGAGGACAAATCCGATGATACCCAAATGCATTCGATGTGGGTTTTCCCTAAAATAATTACAGGCAGCATTCGCCCGTTCCGTAGTAGTTAATTGATGGCGATAAGGAACTTTTCGCCCTTGCACATCAAAATATTTCAAGGTTTCGCTACGATCAAAGCCTTCGGTATTGGGATTACTGTGCCAGCCCCAATTGGATTGTGTGCCCAGTGGTACCCCGTTTTCATATTCTTTGTAGAATGTTTGCAAACCGGTGAGGTCGGTTGTAAATGCAAATTCTCCATTCCCAACAGATAAGGTGGCAAGAGGATCAAATTCCTGAACCAATACATTGTTTCGGGTTACGAGTGCTTTTCTGTCAATTTTATTAGCCTTTTCAGTAGATTGACACGAAGAGAATAAAGCCAAAATTAGAATTCCTAAAATTTTAGTTCTCATATGATTTAATTTATTACTAAGTTTTTTAACGGGGTGAATGTAACAGGTCCCAACAATCCAGACTCAAGTGGTTGCCAGTGTGCGGCGGTAAATAAACCATCTTTCCCGAGGTTTTCACGCAAATGGGCTGAAAAATTAATATTGTAGAATTTTTTGTAATTGACGCCCCGCTTGTCCATATCGATCATGCGGTTAGCCATTAGGTTTGTAACCTGTATTTCCAGATTATTTTCTTCCTTTAGCAAAGTTGTATCAATATTTACTTTATATGCTGGACCGAGCAAGGTTGCCAATTTCTCTCCATTCAAATAAACAACTGCCGATTCACATACTTTTCCCAAATCAAGTTGATATGTTTTAGCCTCGCCCACAGGTTTTTGAAATGTGCCTTTATAACTGGCTGTCCCAGAGAAAACCTCTAATTCTGGTGATTTCTGTGTCCAGGAAGTTAAATCAGATGTTGGATAGGTTTCGGGTATGGAAGGTCCTCCTTTAATAAAAGACACTTCCCAACTATTTATCAAATCCTTTTTATCTGCTGAGTAATCCCACAAGGGGTAATTGTCCACATCAACTTTGGAGTCATAAAGTTGAAGAATCAATGTTTCTCCTGCCTGCAACTGTGTATATACTTCTAATTTCGAACCTTGTTGTTTTTCAATTAAAGCTTTTCCGAAAGTACCATTCATTGGGTTAAACCAAACGGCACTTTTCCCGGTAGTATTCAAAGTAATATTTTGATCGATAATCTGGTCACCCCAATTTGAAATAAAATAACAAGTTCCCTCATTTCTTTGAACACGATTGTACCACAATCCCAATTCAGTAAGTTCTTCTGGATAAACATTTACCTGTGCCAGCAAATCCTTTACATCATCGCCAACCAACATTTTCCCGTTCCCAATATCCAAACCATCATTTTCGATGGATGAGACTAAGCTTTTAAAGTTAGCTTGTCTTTCTTCCAAATTTGCCAAGCCAGGAACATCCCCGGGGAGATGATTCTCAAAAACAACATTTGCCCCTGATTTAGCAAGTTCCGTTAATTTTTGCATGGTTTCCAATGGAATATACGAGCAAGCCGGAACCAATATGGTTTTATAATCGGCACCCGGAGCTTTCAATACGTTTTGTTCAACAGAAAGTTTTTTGATTTGCCGATCAGAAATATAATCGAAACTATAGCCTTTGGCAAGCAGCATTTCACTGATTTCTTTAGTAAGGTTCTCCACCTGTTTTCCGAAGTGAGGAAGCATGCTCCTCCCCTTTTCCGACCAGGTATCGTAAATCGGGAAATAGACCAAAATATCGTTATTAGGAGTTGAGTTTTGCATAAACGACTGGCAGTTTGTCACATAATTGTTCAAAGACTTCAAATCGTCCCAAAACGGATTGGTTGGGGCAAAATGCACTGCTGCATAAAACATCCATCCAGGCCACTCATCATTTTGGGGTGAGTATGGCGTTCCATGATATACAATGTGGTTTACGCCATTTGCCAAATAGCGGTCAAAGTTTTGTTTTGCATTGGAAAGGCTGGCAAGGAAATGTTCGTTGAGCCAGGTCGCGGCTTCACAGGCAATCAATGGTTTTCCTGACACGTGACCTGCCGAAGTTGCCATTTTCAGGCGCATTGGGTTGACCCCTTCTGTTTCCGGAATGTCACTGGCTTCGTACAAATCAAGAATATTGGCCGGCGACCCATGTGCCTGGTTGCGGATTTGAGCCCCATGGATTTTAGCCCAATCAGCCCAAACTATGGTAAATCGATGCAATAGCAAGTCAGAAATCGTTTCACGGAAATCGCACAAAACTCGATTGTTTTTATCTTCTGTATCGTCCCCGAACAATGCAGGCAAATATTGCTTTAAGTCATACCCTCTTCTTTCCTGAAACTCCTTAAAAAATAGTGGTGTCCAATTGGACTCACCACGCGCATCATCCACTTCGTAGGAATCGTTAAAGAAAGCCCTTAATCCTGACAAATCCATTCCTTCAGACTGCTCATCAAAAACCTGCAAGAATTTCTTTGCTGCTTTTTCTGAGAAATGGTCTATTACATTTCCTTCTCCTCCAGTTCCGGCACGTTCAACCATTTTGCCATGCCATCCCTGGAATACAGCATACAAATTCCACTCCCCCTCAGGTGCCGTCCAGTTTAATGTTCCATTTTTGCTAACATTCTCTGTTAAATCAATGGTTTGTCCATCGTTGGAATATGCTATTAGAGCCTGCAACGGAAGTGCTTTTTCAAACCTCACCTGATCAAGTGCCAATTCCTGAAGGTTTGTATTGCTGCTGATCGGAAATTTGACTTCAGAAATATCAACCCGGTGCCCCACTGCCCTTACCGACGGTTGCTGAATAAACTCAACTTTTTCCTGTAGCTTTTGACCTCCTCTGAGGCTATACTGTTTATATTTAACATTTTTACATGCATCTTCTGCCTGAATCCAGGGACCACCAAATGGCCAACCCGAAGCATTTGCCAAATCAATTCCCAAACCAATCCGTTTACCTTCATTTAACGTATGCTGGAATACATCCATCCATTCGGAAGACTGAAAACTAATGGATAGGTCTTCTTTACCTTTCACATCGTAAATTGGTGTAATTTCAACACCTCCAAATCCTGCATTCTTAAGTTCCTCCATGTTGGCTGTCAGTTCAGCAGGATTAACGGCACTACCATGCCACCACCACCGTGTCCAGGGCTGCGTTTCAATACTCTTTTCTGGCCAGTTTACAGTATGCGTTTTCTGACAAGAATTTACTCCTAAAAATACCGGTATTAGAAGTGTTAGGATTATTATAAGTTGTTGATTAGTTTTCATTCGATTTGATTTATTGTTTGAAATAATTGTTCAAGTTAGGAGCTGTGCTTTTCTATTTCCACGGCATAAATATCGGTGTGCCCTTCAAAATTTGCCCTGAAAATAATCCATTTACCATCGGGAGAGAAATGCACATTTGGTTCTAGTTTATAATTATGGTGTTTCATGTTCACCAGTCGCTCCGAACGCAATTTATCGCCATCGGGATGGAACAAATAAATCCACATGCCATCTTTGGCTTTTGCAACCTGTCCCGGATCACCTCCATCACCGGCAAACAATTGCTGATCAGGCGAAATATTAAAATGTATCGACCACTCATCGCGTTCAAGCGAATACCTTTTTTCATTACCCGTGCGAATATCGGTTCCACTTAGAAAAAACGTTTCACCACGTGGCATCTGCAAATCAAACCAAATACGGCTTCCGTCCCTGCTAAAAAATTCATGCCCTGCAATTTCCATATCCATGCTACGGTGGTGCATTAACTTAGGTTGACCACCATTTACATTCACCGACCAAATGCGATCGACTTTGTGCCAGGGTCCTTCATGGCAGAACATCAATATTTCTGGGTCGGTAGGAGAAAACTGCACATGGTTTAGCCAGGCATTTTCCGAGTATATTCTTTTAAATTCTCCGGTTTCCACATCAATTGTAAATAGCGAACGTAAAAGCCTTGCTTCGAAGATCACATTAAAAAAGTCCCTCTTTTCAGGATACTTGCGGAATAATTCCCGTTCTTCAGGGGAACTAACTGCACCTCCAAGAAGTGTTTCATCGGCATTTAAGGTTGTAATACCCGCTTTAATACTATCAGGGAATACATAAACAAGGCGTGTTTGTTTATTTTCAACCCCAGTGGCAAAAACACTATCGCCACATTGATAAAAAACTTCCCTGCGTTTTTTCCCTACAATCTCTCCTTTTATACCTTTTTTATTGGTAATCTGATCAGCCTGACGAGTTTTTAAATCAACTGCGAATAATTGCCTGTTATCATCGACCGATCCATAAAATATCATTTTTTCGTTTTCACCTTTAATAGCCGGCAAGAATGGGTTGTTATGAAAATAAAAACTTCTGTTGTCTCCTTTTCGCGATGTAAGATGAATTATTTTATGCCCGGTATCTTTATCAATCCACTGATCAGGCATTGGGGTAATTGACCCGGTTTCAACAAGTTCTAATTTCTTTTCTGCACAAGAACATGTTAATGCCAAGGCCAGAATTGCTAAAATAGTTGGTTTCATTGGTTTAGGTTTTAGTATTATTTTTCTTTTGCTTCTTCTATAATCCGGTCGTATTTTGCACGGGCTGGCAATTCATGAAATTTTTCCATTTTTAAAATTTCGACACCAGCACGGATAACTGGCCCTTCCCCCATTGCAATACTAGTTGCCACAGGCCTTTTATAATAAAATGACAAGGAAGGCATAATTCCTGTTCCAACACATATATTATGTACATCACCTTTTTCGTCAATTTGAGATAGGATTCCTTTCCACCCAGAATCGGCTACATGCGAAAAATCCTGATCGATCCAGCCATTGTTCACTCCTCGTGCCATGCCAAAAACAAACATTGCAGTTGATGACGTTTCCAGATATGAATCGTTCTTATCCAACAACTGATGCCATAAACCACTTTCGCTTTGACAACGTGCAAGCCCTTCCGCCTGACGGTTAAAGATTTTCAACACATCTTCCCGCCCCGGATAATCTTCGGGAAGTACTTCCAACAAATCGGCTTGAGCCATAAATACCCAACCATTGGCACGTGCCCAGTGGGCAACTCCGTGCATCTGAATATCGGTGTGATAGCAATGGTAAAAAACCTCTTTTTGTTCGCACCATAAATAATCGTAGTATTTTTTTATTTGATGGATTGCATCGTCGAAATATTTTGTGTCGCCGGTATGTTTTCCCATGCGGGCAAGAAACGCCACACTCATGTATAAATCATCAGCCCAAATGGTATTTTCGTGGGGCCAATAGCGCGAAATTGTATTATCTGCCAAGCGTGGTTCGGTATGCAAAAGATGGTGGGCAACCTGATCGATATAATCTTTATAGGCTACATTTTGTTTTTTTTCATACACCTCGATGAGGCTTGCCCCAATTGTACCGCAATCATCTAAACGGATCATACGGTAAAACATGTGCCAGTTTACCTTACGAACACTATACCAGTCGGTTTTAAGTTCTTCATTATACAGTTTTTTAAAATAATCCAAATCGCCATGGTTAAAAACAAAGTCGAAATTTTTATCGACAAACTGATTGTACTCTTTTTTATCTAGTAAAGTGCCCAATTCGTTCATCGCAAAATTCAAGACCCCATTGGTATAATGCCAATTGTTATAGCGACTTTCAACTTTCACGGAAATTTTTAAGGGTAATCCTTTTGTAGTAGCAAAAGTTTCATTTGTCTCCGTATCGATAAAACGATAAGTTGTTTCGGAAAGGATACGGTCCGCAACTTTCTCAAGAATTTGCTGTGTTTCCTTTCGATACTCAGGAATATTTACTGTTTGTGCAATCAAATTACTGCTTGAAAGCAATGTACAGAAAAGTATAATAATTGATATTTTGATTTTTTGTTGGTTATTTTTCATGTTGTTTTTCCTTATCGAATTAAATGCCATCTAATTATGACAAAATCGTTAATCACTAATCATTTAATTTCCAGACACAAACGCCCGCCGGAGCAAGCACTTTTTCTCCGATTACTATATCAGAGCCCGTTGGGATTTTACATTCATAGTTTTTATCGGAATAATTTAATGCAATCCCAAAACCATCGCGATATTCAACAATAATCCCTTTGGGATATGATTCAATTTGAATGTTTAAGCGATTATAAATTTTTTGCATCACATCGTATTCCAATTCTCCTTCTTTGCTATCAGCGCCGACATATGTAACTGTTCCTTTCCCTTTTTTGTAAAAAGTTACGGAAGGCTTTCCTGCGTAAAAATCACCTTCATAAATCGCCATCGTTTCAGTTCCTTTGTTTGGTTTTAAAATATCGCCCCAGCTTGTCCATGCATATTTGTTATTATTCATGTTAACAGAATCAACAGAATGAGGTCTTGGCAAGTCATAAAATTCAATTTCAGCTCCAATTAGATCGTAAATTGGCTCTGCATGTTTCGCTTCCCAAAGATGTCCTTTTTCATTTTGATGCCCTGAGCGACAAGACATAATAAGGTTCCCTCCGTTTTCTACATAAGTTGTTAATTTATCAATTAGTTGAAGACTCATTTGCTGATAAGCGGGAACTACAATAAACGGATACGCCGAAAAATTCATGGAATCCCGGATAAAATCAACCGGTGCGCCAAAAGATTTCAAAGCTTTGTAATACTTTAATACATGCTGTTCGGTATCCCATTCCGTTGTTTGCTTGTTTTGATTCATTGCTACCGTATTATAAGGATCGTATAAAACCGCCGTCTTCCTTTTTAAATATTCCTCTGGAATTGCATCTTCAGAATAATTTTCGCGAAGCAACTTTATTTCATCAATAAACTTTTTGTATTCCAACCCTCCTGGAGTTGGGGTAACTCCATCGGTTCCAACAATACCAGAATGGTATTGCTCATAACCGTAAATGGGCGCCCTGAACCGATAGGTACATGTGAATTTGCTACCTCCTGCAAAAACATGCCATAACCATAAACGAACCGCCCCCGGCAATGGCTGTGAATTAATGGTTCCCCAATTCACCTGCCCAGGCTGTAATTCCATCACACCATACAATGGAGATAAAGGTCTGAAGAAATCATTTGCCATTGCAATTCTTGAATATTCGCCTAAACGGTATCCCTTTTTGCCAATCCCCAAATGTTCGCCATAAACCATATAGCGGGTATAGGTAATAAAATCCAACTCTTTGCTATTGCCAATAAAACGCACATCGTACATCGGGATATAGTTGGTAGTTATCCATTGATCTTTATCTGCAAATTTTCGAATTGTAAGTGCCTGTTCATCTAGGAACGAAGCCGTTTCGTGATCACAAAACCTACCATGATCGAGCTTTTGGTAAAGGTTCATGCCCCACTGCTTATGTTGTGGAATGTTAATTTCGGAAAAGTCGCTGTAGGTGCCACTCCAAAAATTTGTTCCCCAGGCTTTATTGACGGCATCAATGTTTTTGTATTTGTTTTTTAACCAAACGCGAAACCTTTGCTGGGCATCTTTCCCGTAATCTTGCATTGCCCTTGGTTCGTTGTCCAGCTGCCAACCAATTATTCGTTGATCTTTACCATAATGTTTGGCAAGCTCTGCAATCATTTTTTGAGAATATTCTCTGTAATAAACGTTTGAAAAAGAGGCATGTTGACGGGCTCCGTGATCCATACTGGTACCATTTTCATGTTTTACCAAAATATCGGGATGCTTACGAACCAACCACACCGGCGGTGTTGCAGTAGAAGTGCACATAATTACTTTCAACTTATATTTTGAAGCAAGCTCAACAGCCCTATCCAACCAGGCGAAAACATATTGCCCTTCTTCTGGTTCTAATTGTGCCCATGCGAACTCTGCAAAATGCGTAAATTCGAAACCCATTTCAGCCATTTTTGCAAAATCCCTTTCCCATTGGCTTTCGTCCCAATGTTCCGGATAATAATATGCCCCAACGCTGGTAAGCTCAGACGGTGGAAACCAACTATCTTTGCTTTGCGCAAATGCAAATAAATGCAGAGAAATAAGTATTGAAATTAATATGGAATACTTCATATTATGGTTAATTAGTTTAATTAGTTATATTTTTTGAAAGATAATATAAGCAATTAAAAGAAGTGCAATTTTTCTAAAATTTCATCCTTCAAGGTAAAACAAAAATAGTTCCTTTGATTTATTTGAATATATCCTAAATATTATAGATACCCAACAATATCAAACAAAATGAATCTTTTACCTGGATGTATTTTAACTGCAAAAAGAGAAAAATGAGGCTGCCACAAACCTAATGGGCAGCCTCTATAATTAAATATCTAAAAGCGAATTAATCGATTGTAATGTTACATTAATTGTACCCTGTATTTTGGGAATATAAGCCTTTTTTCACATCCATTTGTTCCTGAGGGATTGCATAAATGATATGATCGGCATTTATTGGAGAAAGCATTTGTCCTTGAACATCTTCCACAGGAATCCATGCATTCATCACATCCAGAACTTTTCCGGTACGAACTAAGTCATGCCAACGTAAACCTTCCCCGAAAAATTCGAGACGACGTTCAGTTAACAGGTCATCGAGGGTTGCACCAGATATTGCAGGCAGATTTCCTCTGGCCCGCACATCGCTAATAATTTTATCAACATCTGCCTGGCTACCTGAAGCTCCCTGAAGGATACACTCAGCTTTCATTAAAAGCACATCGGTATACCTTAGAACAGGGAAGTTGATTGGAAAATCAAAACGGTCGCTTCCCCATGTTGATTCGTCAGGACGTGAGAATTTAATACAAACAGGATCTTCGGTGTACTCGCCGTTGCTGGCATCAATAAAGCCCATTTGCACATTAAACTTAAAACGAAGATCAACAGCAGTGTCATATGTATTGATCAAATCATAAGAAACGTCTTTTGTTTCCAAACCAATCGCATATGGATAAGCAACTGATCTCCAATAATTTGAACCAGCCAATTCACCCGGATAGGATGCACCTACACCCTGACCACCACTTACAAATTGGATATCAAAGATAATGTCTGAATTATTCTCATTTTGCAAATCAAATGTCCAGGCGTAATCGTTGAGCATTGCAAACGGACCACTAATAATTTCATTTAACAAAGTTAAAGCCTGGCTGTATTCATTAGTGCCGAGACATGGGCCACCAGGATGTAATTGAGGACCGGAACGGGTTAAATATACACGGGCAAGAATACCTTTTGCCGCATAAGATGTTGCACGGCCTATATCGGACCCAGTGTATGAAGGAGGCAACAATTGAGCTGCATCCTGCAAATCAGAAATAATTAAGTCGTAAACATCGGCTGCAGGGCTTCTTGGTATTTCACGTGCTTCAAGTGGGGTGACAAGTTTATCAATTAAAGGGACGGCTCCAAAATACTTAACCAAATCAAAGTAGAAAAGTGCACGCAAAAATTTTGTCTCACCTTCATACTGATTCCTTTTAGCTTCATCAGCAATCGATTCTTCAGTAAGATTGTCCAACAATGTATTGGCACGCATAATTCCATTATAGTTAGCATCCCAGGCTTCTTTCATATATTCATTAGTAGCTAAAGTAACGGCAAAATTGTTAATTGGCTCGTGAGCCCGAACACCCATTGACCCAACTCCGTAAATTTTGTCGGAACGAACATCGGATAAGTGGAATTGTCTTTCAGGATATTTGCTTAATGCCTGGTAGATTCCGTTAACAGCTTGTTCAAAACCGCTCTCGCTGGTAAAAAAACCATCTGAGCTCATTGATGATATTGGTACTTGATTTAATTCATCTTCGCATGATACTAAACCAAATACAATGATTGATAGTAGGATATATATATTTTTCATTCTATTAAGTTTTATCGGTTAAAAAGTAATATTCAGACCAAAAATCATGGATTTTGGAAGTGGGGAACCACCGTAGTCGTCGCCACCAGTGTTCACTGCTTCAGGGTTAAAACCGCCATAATATTTGTCATCACCAAACCAGTTCTCAGCTGAAGCATAAATACGTGCACCACTAATCACACCACTTCGAATATGTTTTCCTAAATCATACCCAAGTGTTATGTTACGTACACGCCAATAATCGCTTGAATACATCCAGTCTGTATTTTTGATCCTTCCGAAACTAGAATAAACATTTCCTTTAAGTCCGGCACCAGGATCTTCAGGTGTTCTCCAACGATCACGCCATAAGCCAATTGCCTGATCTAACCAACCCATTCCGGTACGGTCCATTGCACGACCGAATGTAGAATATAAAGTTCCGCCATTTTGTCCTTGAACTAAGATGCTTAAATCAAATCCTTTAAACTTAAAGGTATTGGTAATACCCCAAACCAAATTAGGATTTGGATGTCCCAGGATTTGACGGTCATCGGGAGTAATTTTTCCATCTGGCACACCGTCTGGTCCACTAACATCAACATATTTCGGGTCACCTGCTCTTTGGTTTCCATACAAAGCAGCTCCTGCATCAATATCAGCCTGTGTAAGGATTCCGTCTTGTTTCACAACATTGATACTGTACATTGCTTCTCCAACGGTAAGTATATTGTGCTGTATATCGTACGAACCTCCTAAAATAGGTGCATTGTCCGGTCCCAACTGACGAACTTCGTTTTCATTGTGCCCAAGGTTAATGCTTGTAGTCCATTCAAATTCACCGGTAAAGTTTCTGCTGTTTAGTTCAAATTCCCATCCCTGGTTAAATACTTCTCCAATGTTGGTCAAAGCTTTTGTGAACCCGGTAGCCGAAGGCACAGGGATTTCTAAAAGCAGATTTGTATTGTTTTTGGTATAATATTCAAAAGAACCGTAAATACGGTTGCCCAAAACACCAAAATCCAACCCAAAGTTTAAGGTTTCTGATTCTTCCCAACCGAGGTCTTTATTTGGGAAGTTTTTCGAAGTTTGACCAATGACTTTTGATCCATTAAAAGAATAATTTGCAGGTTCTAATAAAGCAATATGTGAATAATCGCCAATACTATTGTTACCGGCAATCCCCCAACTAACACGCGCTTTCAAGCTGCTCAGCCACTCGACATCACTTAGGAAATCTTCTTCGGAAATACGCCATCCGATGGATGCTGCCGGAAAGACCCCCCATTTAGTGTTGTTCCCGAAGCGTGAAGAACCATCACGCCGGATACTTGCTGTCAATAAATATTTATCGAGGTAGCTATAGTTCACCCTCCCAAAATAGGATAACATGGTGCTTTTCGTTTCCTTGGTATCGGTTGAACTTGCTTTGATTTCGATTGCATCGTTTAATGTAGTAATATAATCGGTTCCAAAGCCACCTGAAGTGCCAATCCGATAGGTATCAAATTTATTCATACTGTAAGAGATACCAGCAACTGCAGAAATATTATGGTTCTCTTTAATTACTTTATCATAAGAAATAGTGTTTTCATTCACAAAAGTCTGGCGGTTGTATCCGCTCCAACTTCCACTTGCCAAACGGTTTGCAGGTGTTTTCCCATTTACAAATGCCGGACGGTATGATTTTTTACGTTGATCAGCATTATCCAGGTTTATTGTTGAGCGTACCTTTAAGCCGTCAATAATTTCGTATTGCCCATAAACAGTAGCAAGAGTCCTGAATATTTTAGATTCGCCAATTGAATTCTCCAATACGCGAACGGGGCTATTCCTTGAGTTTCCATAGGTTAACTGACCATTTTCACCAACGTTGATATCCAATCCTACTTCTTTTTCAGTAATTGGAGGCATACCAACAGCAACGTGAAGAATTTTATCTTTTCCTTCAACGCCGGGGTCGTTTCCAACCGAATAAGAAGGCGCAATATTAATCCCCGCTGTAATTTTATCATTAGGAGTAACTTCCACATTTGCCCTTAGGGAGAAACGTTCGTAATCTACATTCTTAAAGTAAGCTTGTTGATCTAAGTAATCACCTGACACAAAATATTTTATTCCATCAGTTCCTCCGGTTGCAGATAATTGATAATTCTGTACCAGTCCTTTACGGAAAATTTCATCTTGCCAGTCAACCGATTCATATTTCCCAAGATCTGATTTATACCAATCAGGATCAGGCATTACGTTACGGTCAAATTTTCCAACATTAGCCATCCTGGTTTCATAGCTATCGCTTGCCGAACGGTTTTGATCACCCGGGTCGCCAGCAATATACCTTTCATCCATGTATTCAATAGCGCGATCAATCCATTCTTCGGTGCTTAAAACATCCATCTTACGATTTGGCTCAGTCCATCCTGTGTACATATTAAAGTTAATGGTTGCCTTACCTGCTTTTCCTTTTTTTGTTGTAATCAAGACCACACCATTGGAAGCCCTCGAACCGTAAATTGCTGCAGAAGCGGCATCTTTTAAAACCTGAATTGACTCAATGTCGTTTGGGTTGATATTATCCAAAGGGTTACCATTGTTAAAATTACCGGATGAACTTTGTGCTGACATTTCAAGAGGAAAACCGTCTATAACATATAGAGGTTCATTATTTGCGGTTATGGAACCTGTACCTCTAATTTGCACACTCATTCCTTTCCCAGGCATACCACTTGTTTGCTTAACACGGACACCTGCCATTTGACCAACTAGGGCCCGGTCAACTGAAACAACTGCGCGTTCATTTAATTGTTCAGCATCGTATTGCGCAATTGCACCAGTTATGGAAGCTTTCTTTTGCGTACCATATCCCACGGCAATAACTTCTTCAATACCAAAAACGTCTTCCATTAAGCTGATCTCAAACGATAAATTATCTCCAACGGGAACCTCTTGTGCCTGATATCCAACAAAAGAGAACACCAGTACATCGTTTGAACTGGCAGTTAGGGAAAAAGTACCATCGATATTTGTTACCGTGCCTTTAGTCGTTCCTTTTACCAAGACGGTAACCCCAGGTAATAATTCCCCTGTTTCGGACTTAACAGTACCACTCACAGGTTTTTGTTGCATCGAACCATTTATAGGAGATATTACGACAAGGTTGTTTTCCAAAATTGAAAAGGTACAGTTTGACCCTTCCAGTAATTCCAATAAGATTTCGTCAACCGATTTCTTATCAAAATTGACTTCGTTAAATACTTTATCGTTCACCTGATCATTGTTATACAAGAATTTAAATTCGCTTGTATTTTCAATTACTTCAAGAATTTCGGTTAAACTCTTATTCTGCAGGTCGAGCGATAATTTGGTTGACTGAGAATAAACAGTACCAGTAACTTGAAAGGTAGCCAGTAAAACAAATAATAGTGTAAATTTCATACCAACTAATAATTTTTTCAGACCTATTTTTTGCAATAAGCCCTCATTCATAAACTTTTTTTTCATAGTTTTGATTTGTTTAATATTTATTACATATGTTTTTCCCATGGATGGGAAAGGGCATTAAATCGGGGAATGTTGCAGCATTTCCCGATTTTCGTTTGAACAGTTTTTTACATAAGCAAATAGATTAATTAGATGTATATATGTTAATTTTATTCTTGTCTAATTCGTACTTAAACGGAAGCGAAATACTCAATGCCTGAATAGCCTGCTCAAGGGTTTCTTTTTCAAACACACCGGTATACCGTGCCTCTTCCAGGTTTTTATCGCTAATATTAATATCAACATCGTACCAACGCTCCAATTTCAATGCTAAATCTTCGAAGCGCTCATTTTTAAATACCAGCTTATTATCCTTCCACGAGATATAATCATCCACTTCAACCATCTCATTTATATGCAACTGAGGTGCTGCAATGGGCTTAACCGGACTACTTATCGCGGATTCATCCTGCACAAGGTTTCCATCTTTCTCTTTTAAATCCGTTAAATTCATTTTGTTTTCCCCTTTAATGAGTGTAATTTGCTGATTTGGCTTTAATATTATTGGATTGCTAATTGACCTGTTTCCAACTTTCCCAAGCACAGAAATTGACCCGCGCACAAGTGTTGCTTCCACAACATCTTCATCTTCAAATGCTTTTACATTAAAGGCAGTACCTAAAACCTGGATGGTTAATGTGGAGGTATTTACATTGACTTTTCTGTTTACATTTCGATGAATATCAAAATATGCTTCGCCTTCGAGATAAAGATTAACTTCCTTCGTGGTTAAATCGGTTGGGTACTTTAATGTCGATCCAGAATTAATGGTAATTTTACTCCCATCAGGCAACTCAATATTAGATTTAGCCCCATAAGGTACATTAACAACTGCAAAAGTTTCTTTTGCCGGAAACAAATCCTGAACTAAAAAACCAACCGCAAATGTTATTAATATGATAGCTGCAATTTGAATAATCCTCTTAATTTTTGCCAAATGAATTTTTTTTGATTCATAAGTATGTTTCTCCTTACTTAAGGCATTCATCACAAACCTCTCCCATTCCTCGTCGGTAGAGAAAAATTTTGTCGCTTTTTCAAATTCAGCGGTTTCCCAAATATCTTTTAGATTAAAATAAAGCTGTTGGTTCATTGCGGAGGAATACACCCAGGAAAACAGTTTTTCTTTTTCCGACTCTGTAGCTTCATCTTTTAGATGCCTCACTATGAGGCTAATATAAATATCGTCGACACTCATTGACTCATTGTTTGCTGTTAAGACAAACAACTTTCACCAACTACGTCAAATAAAATGATTTTTTATGAAATTTTATTTTCGATTGTTTGATTTTGCCTATGTAATAAAATAGAAAACAGGTTGAATACCGTTTTATTGAGTTTTTTTCTAAGGTGAATTAGGGCCCTGTAAATTTGGGTCTCAATTGTTCGCAAAGGTATGCCCAGTTCTTCTGCAATTTCTTTATTCTTCTTATCCTCAAAACGGCTCATCCGAAAAGGGATTTTATATTGTTCGGGAAGCTCGTCAATTGCTTTTTGCAATTCAAAATGCAATTCTTTTTCTACAATCGTTTCATGTGAGTCGTAATAGCCAATTTCTAGTTTAGAAAGTTTTTTCTCAGTTTCCTGATACTTATCGGCTATGATTTTATGGTTCAAATAGTTTAAACAATTGTTTCGAACACTTCTGTACAGGTACGATTTCAAATTCGTCACTTCCTCTTCAATGTTTTTTTTATCCATTAAACTCAAAAAAGCATCCTGTACCAGATCTTTACTAATTTCAGAATCACCAACAAACTTCACTGCATAAAATACCAATGGGGCATGAAGCATTTTGAAAGTTTGCTCCAGCAAATATTCATTACTCAATCTAGGATTGCCTATCTGTCTGTTCTTTTGCCCCATTAATAAAATGTCAAATGCCTTAACAATTTGTCAAAGCATCCTATTCTTTAATTCCTATTTGACTAAATACAAATGCATATTCAAGTGCAGTATCTTTAATCCACTGAAACCTTCCGGAAGCCCCACCATGACCATAATCCATGTTAATATGAAAGATCAGTGGGTTGTTATCTGTTTTTAATTCCCTGAGTTTTGCAACCCACTTTGCAGGCTCAAAATATTGTACCTGAGAATCGTGTAAACCTGTGGTAACCAACATTGCAGGATAATCCTTTGCTTCCACCTGATCGTAAGGTGAATAGTTGAGCATATAATCGTAGTATTCTTTGATCTTGGGATTTCCCCACTCGTCAAATTCCCCTGTGGTAAGCGGAATTGTTTCATCGAGCATGGTTGTTACAACATCCACAAATGGCACTTGTGCAATAACCCCTTTGTAAAGTTCAGGTTTCAGGTTTACACATGCTCCCATTAACAATCCCCCGGCACTTCCGCCTTTGGCAAACAATTTTTCTGACGAAGTATATTTTTGATCAATTAAAAACTGTGCACAGGTATTAAAGTCAGTGAATGTGTTCATCTTTTTCAGAAGCTTGCCATCTTCATACCATTTCCGGCCATAAATCTGACTACCTCTGATATGCGCAACTGCATACACAAAGCCACGATCGAGCAAGGGTAACACCGAAAGCCTGAAACCAGGGTTCATTGTATATCCGTATGAGCCATATCCGTATAGCATGGTTGGATTGTTGCCATTAAGTTCAAGCCCTTTTTTGTAAACCAGCGAGATAGGTATCTTCTGCCCATCATCGGCAACAGCATATATTCTCTTGGTTTTGTAATTCTCTTTATTAAAACCACCCAGAACCTCCTCTTCTTTTAACAAGGTCCTGTTTTTTATATCCATCTGAAATTCAAAAACAGAACTTGGAGTAGTCATTGAGGTGTAGTTAAACCTTAAGGTATTGGTATCAAAAACCAAATTTACATCGAGCCCCACCGTGAATACCTCTTCATCAAAGTCGATGTAATAATCTGCATTATTGTCCCATGACTTAACATGCAATTGGTTAATTCCATCCTTCCTTTCCTGAACAACTAAATATTTAGAGAATATTTCGAATTCTGACATATAAACCTCCTCATTATGTGGAATTACTTCCTCCCAATTCTCAACCTGAGTATTGGAAACAGGTGTTTTCATCAACCTGAAATTTTTAGCATCAAGGTTTGTACGAATATAAAAATCGTTTCCAAAATGGTCCACAGAATATTCCAATTCTCGGGTACGTGGCTGAATAACTTTAAATTCGCCTTCCGGTTTGTCAGCATCTAAATAAAGATATTCGGAAGTCAATGTACTTTCAGAACCTATCAGCAAATATTTTTTAGATTTGGTTTTGTAAATAAAAACAGAAAATGTTTCGTCTTCTTCAAAAAACACTTCTTCGTCTTGCTCAACAGGGGTACCCAAAACATGTTTCATTATTTTTGCCGAACGCAACGTAACTTCATCTTTAAGGGTATAAAAAACTGTTTTATTATCGTTTGCCCAGGTTACCCTTCCGGTTGTTAATGGAATCACATCGGGATAAAGTTCACCTGTTTCAAGGTTTTTAAAAAAGATATCGTATTTCCTTCGACTGAGGGTATCCACACCGTAAGCAACAATTTTGTTATCCTCGCTAATTGCCCCACCTCCCAATTGGTAAAAATCATACCCTTCGGCAAGTTTATTTACATCCAGGTAAACTTCTTCTTCAGCATCCAATGTCCCTTTTTTTCTGCACAATAAATAATACTCTGTATCAGGGATTGTCCTGTTGTAGTAATAATATCCGTTATCCAAATAAGGAACCGATTCGTCTTCTTCCTTGATTTTATTTTTTATTTCGTCATAGAGCGCATCCTGTAATTTCACAGTTGGAGCCATTACAGCTTGTGTGTATTCATTTTCAGCTTCGAGATATGCAATTACCTCCGGGTTTTCCCTTTCGTTTAGCCAGTAATAATTATCTATTCGTGTATGTCCGTGGTTCGTTAATTCTTTCGCTATTTTCTTAGCTTTCGGAGCCATAAGTTCATTTTTATTGGTACAATTTGCCAAAAGTACAATTGCTGACAAGACTAGAAAAACATTTATTATTTTCATGCTACCTTGTTTAAGTTTATTTATCAAATGTATAAAACTTATAGATAATTTGCGATCTTTAGATCGAATGAAACTACTTTGATTTGCAAAATCGACTTAGCGAATTATCAAGGAGCAAATCAAAAAAATTAGGATCATTTTAGTTCAATAAATAGATTCATGGTTGGAACAATTGTTATTGTATATTTTCTATTGGTATTGGGGATCGGTGTTTATTCAAGGCTGAAAATAAAAACACCGGTTGATTTTTATATTGCCGGAAAAAATGGGGGTGTATTTCAGGTTGGAGGCAGTTTGCTGGCAACTATCCTGGGTGGCTCAGCCATTCTTGGGACACTTGAGCTTAGCCAAAAAAATGGATGGTCTGCTATTTGGCTGCTGTTATGTGCATCCTTAGGTTTGTTTATTCTTGCCCCTATCGCAAAATATGTAAACCGATACGGAAAATACACCTTGCCCGAACTACTTAGCAGTTTTTATGGGTTAAAGGCTCAATATATTTCATCAATTATAATTACCACTGCATGGCTTGGAATAATAGCTGCGCAAATAATTGGGGCGGCAAAAATCCTGCACAGTATTCAACTATTGGATTACCAAACTGCCGCAATTTTATCTGGGATTGTTTTTATCCTTTACACCATACTTGGCGGTCAAAAAAGTATCCTGAAAACCGATTTTTTACAATCAATAATTATTATTTCGGGTATATTATTTTTATTTATTTCCATACAAAATAATGGATTAACAGGATCAAAACAGATTCTGCCTAAATCATTGTTTCATCATAATTTTTCCATCATCGACCTGGTTATTTTATTCTTAACCTATTCTTCTACTTTTGTGGTTGGACCAGATATTTATTCCCGTCTTTTTTGTGCCAAATCTGAAAAAACAGCAAAAAGAAGTGTGTTGCTGGCAGCAATTGTTATTATCCCCATAGCTTATTTAATAACTTCTGTAGGGATTTCAATTCCGCAATCGGATTATGGCTCAAACCAAATTGGGATATTGGCAGCAGGTGAAATTTACCTCCCAAAATGGGTCGTGGGCTTATTGTCGGCATCACTACTTTCGGCAGTAATGTCGTCGGCAGATACAACCTTACTTACCGCTTCGATGATTGGAAGCAGTTTTATACACAAAGACCTAAACACGAAAAAAGCATATTTAACTACCAGGGTATTCATCCTGCTATTAGGAATAACCAGCATTGTTATTGCCTTATTCATCACTTCTATTATTCAAATGTTGCTTTTGGCACTTGCCTTTTTCTCCGGGGCATTTATAGTCCCCACTATTGCAGGCTTACTTAAATATCCATGTAAACCTTTTAGGGTAATTACTGCAATGGTTTCGGGAGGTTTATTGGCATTGACCGGCAAACTGGTATTTCTTTTTATAGATAATTTATGGGGCAATATTCTAATTATTTGTGCTTTTGCCCTGAATGCATTAATTCTGTTTTTTCCGATTATTTACAAGTCTTTGGCTAAAGGAAAATATAAGGCTTAAAAAATATTATTCCTCTTCCGGTCCCCGGGTTCTAAAAAGCTGTACGATCCTTTTATGCTTGACATCAAGGAAGTTGGTCACCCGGGACTTAAAAATGCGGTAAGCAATACCATAAATATCAATTCCAACGAGAATATCATTTTCCTGACAGGTGCAAATATGGCTGGTAAGTCAACACTTATGAAATCATTTTCAATTGCTGTTTACCTTGCTCACATGGGATTCCCTGTCCCGGCTAAGAAAATGGACTTTACAATGATGGAAGGACTTTATACTTCCATTAATGTCCCTGATGATTTAAATATGGGGTATAGCCATTTTTATGCAGAAGTTATGCGCGTAAAAATGATTGCTGAAAAAATTGCAGATGGAAAAAGACTGGTGGTTTTGTTTGACGAGATGTTTAAAGGCACAAACGTTAAAGACGCTTATGATGCCACTGTCTGCCTTTCAGAGTGCTTTAACCAAAATCAAAAATGTGCTTATATTGTTTCTACGCATATAATGGAGGCGGCACAAACCCTACAGAAAAAATGCAAAGGTATCCAATACAAGTATTTACCAACTGCTTTTGCCAATGGTAAGCCGAGCTATTCATATACTTTGCAAGATGGCATTTCAAGTGACCATTTTGGTATGCATATCGTTAACAACGAAAAGATTATTGAAATAATTAAACAATCTCCTTTTTACAGCTCCTAAGTTCCCTGTTCCCTCATCCTTCCTACCTACCCCATTGTATCCCTACGAGTACAGTGGGGTTTTCTTTTTACTTAACATTATGAAAGTAAAAATCCAAATCACTGAAATATGGCAACCCACTTTGTGCGTACGCGTCATCTCTAAAATGAACGAGAATTTGAAGCAACTTAATTGACTTTTATAAAAACATTAAAGCTAATCCTTTTGAGATTCCCAATTTTGGGTTATCGAATAATGTTTTTGGAAATTTCTATCCTTTTCAGAAAGGAGTCGATAATTATCTCATAGAGTTTATCCTTCAGAACTTCATCTTCAACGTCCGCATCAATATTCGGATTGTCATTAATCTCGATCACATAAACATTCCCATTTATTTCTTTCAGGTCAACACCATACAGACCATCTCCAATTAAGGAAGCAGCTTTTTGTGCAGTTTTTAAAACAAGAGGTGGAACTTCAGAAACGGGCAAAGTCTCTGAATCGCCTACTCTCTCTTCTTCTTCGCCCTGCCAATTATATATTTGCCAATGCCCCTGGGTCATATAATACTTGCAGGCAAAAATCGGCGTGTTATTCAATATCCCAATCCTCCAATCAAAATCGGAATACATAAATTCCTGGCAAATAACCATATCGGTTTTCTTAAACAAATCATTCAGCGCAATAACTGCTTCTTCTTTGTTATTAACCTTTGTGATACCTACCGAAAAAGCGCTATCGGGTTGTTTAATTACCATCGGAAAGTTAAAGGCAGCCAGGTCTTCAGGATGAAAAAGGTTTTTTGTTAAAGGTATTGTATTTGGTGTAAGTATTTTATTGTGCCTAAACAGTTCATTTTGATAAATTTTGTTCGAACACCTCAAAATCGACCATGGATCGTCAATCACAACCAAACCTTCGGCATAGGCATATCTTGAAAGTTCGTAGGTATGGTTATTTACACTGGTCGTTTCACGAATAAACAAAGCGTCAAATTCATTGATTTTATTGATATCGTTTTTTGTTATAAACTCCACATAAATGCCTTTTTTGTTTGCTGCTTTTTTAAATTTCTTTAAAGCATCAGGACACGAAGGAGGGGTTTTTTCATCCAGGTTTACAAGAATTGCTAGATCATAAATATAAGAGGTGATCCTGGTTTTGTTAAACCTTCGTTTGTTAAAATATTCTCTTGCAAATTCATTCACAAAAGTCAATTCTGTTTCATTGAGCTTGGATACATTCAGTGGCTGTATTTTTTTTATAATCCACAACCCATCTTTAATAAAATGAACGCTAAACAGTGGTATTTCGAACAATTGAAACAGTTTCATGGCCAGCTTTTTAAACCCCCTGATGTTCGTATGCCCAAAATAGATGTTCAACTGAAAATTATTGGTTTTGATTTTACCTAAGGCAAGCGTAAGCAATTCGTTTATTTCTTCCGTGAGTGAGCGAATTACATAAATGTTATTTAAATCGCGGATTGTTGCCACATTTGGGATTACACGCTGCCCTCGTGCCGAAGCAAGCAGCGAAACATAATACCCGTAACTCTGGTATTGGTATGAACCACACAGATTAAAAACCCTGAAATTTGTATCCACATGATATTCCTGATTCGAAATAAACTCTTTCACCGAAATAATTTTTGCATTCACATCGGAAATCAAAAACGATTTTGGATGGTTTACAACAATTAGGTTCCTTTTTTTGCCACTATTGTTTGTGGTATTTATATCAAGCTGCATTTTAACACAATCCAAACCAGGCGCATAATAATCACTAACTGTTGTGTAAGGTTTGAACCCCTTCTTTTTGTACCATTCAATTAGAGCACTATTTGTCGCATCAGCTTCCAAGATAATGCGTAAATACTTTTTTATTCCCGCAAACTCAATTGCATAATTGAGCAAAGCACTACCTGCACCACTATTCCGATATTCTGGCAATACCGAAACAGAATAAATCCTCAAGGACTTTTTATACATAAAAAACACAATTGCCCCAACGGGTTTATTGGCTTTTTCAACGGCTTCAATTATGCGGACTTCCTGAAATGAACTTATGAGGCTTAGCCTTATATTTTGCTTGCTATTTCTTTGGTTTTCAGAAAATGAGACTTGCTCTAAATGATCCAAAAACAATAAATCAGAAAGGTCTGATTGCCTTATTTTAAATTGCATAATCAGTGCATCAAATATTTCGCAAATAACGTTTTTTTTTGAATACCAAATTCATTCTCAGGAAAATATTATTTGAGTATTTGTACTTAAATTTTACCAACAAAGAGATGATCGAACAAACAATCTTTTATACAAATGGATTATCAATGTTATTTTGTTGATATCTAATCATACATTCTTTATTTCATATAGTTTTTTCCATTTCATTAATCCTATTTTTAAAAATCCTAAAGTTTTGCGTTATGAAAGAATACAAAAAGTTTCAACGATTAATTGAAAGTCTTGAAAATGAATACTTTTTCTATTCTCATGATGTGGACGGAAATTACCAATACATTAGTCCTTCCGTTGAAAAAATCATTGGCTATTCGGTAAAAGAAGCATTTGGCGGATTGGTTAAACACATGACCGACAGCGAACTAAACCGTAATACCATTGAAACTTTGAAGAAAAGTGCCATTGGTGAAAAACAAAAAACCTTCGAAATTGAAATCTATACCAAAGACCGCTCGGTTAGGGTTTTAGAATTAACCGAATCACCAGTTTTTAATGAAAAAGGGGAAATCATCTTGATTGACGGGGTTGCCCATGACATTACGGAAAGGAAAAAAGCCGATAAGCTAAAAGAGATAAATGCAAACATATCGGTAGCTTTTGCCAATAGCGATAACCTCAGGGTTTTATGCGAAACAATTCAAATACAGCTTTCAACAATTATTGACACCTCCAACTTTTACATTGCCCTTATTAATAAAGAAAAAGATGTGTTAAAAATGGTGTACATGGTTGACCAAAAAGATGGTACCATGGAATTTCCGGCAAAAAAAACCTTGACCAAATACCTTATTGAATCCGGGCAAGCTTTATTGGCAACAAAAGAAGAACTTGAGGAGCTGGAGCAAGCTGGAAATTTTATTGTTGCCGGCACCATGCCACAACAATGGTTGGGCGTTCCTTTAGTTGAAAAAGAAGAAGTTATTGGTGTGCTGGCTGTTCAAAGTTATGAGTCGAAAGAAGCGTATCAGGAAAGTGATATAGAAATCCTTGAATTTATTTCATTCCGGATTGGGGCTTTTATTGAAAGAAAGCATTCGGAAGAAATTATTCTCGCTCAGAATATTGAGCTTAAGGAACAAAAAGAAGAGCTGCAACAAACATTGGAATATTTAAAGAATACCCAGGCGCAGTTGGTACAATCAGAAAAAATGGGTGCACTGGGCAACCTGATCGCGGGCATTGCCCATGAAATTAACACTCCAATTGGAGCTATTAATGCTTCCATCGGGAATATTAAGGATTCATTGGATTCGTCAATGAAGAACATCTTTCGGGTAATGACGAAACTAAGCAAACAAGAATTTGCCATTTTTCTTCGAATAATGATGTTAACCGAAAAAAAGACACCAGCATTAACATCAAAAGAAAAAAGAAGCTATAAAAAGGAAATTAAACGCAAACTGGAAGACAACAACATACCAAACGCATTTGCCATTACGGAGCACATAATGTACATGGGCTTGTACAACGAAATCGAAAAACTACTGCCTTTGTTAGACAACCGCGAAGCCGAATTTATTCTCAAATCGGCAAGGGATATTTTTTCTGTACGTAAAAATTCTGAAAATATATCGATGGCCGTGGACAAAGCATCAAAAATTGTTTTTGCATTAAAGAAATTTATCCATAAAGATCATGTTGGAAAAAAAGAACAGGCAAATATTATTGATAATATTGAAACGGTACTTACCCTTCAACACAACCAATTGAAACAAGGAATCGAAGTAATTAAAGAATACGATGAAATACCGTTAATTTATTGCTATCCTGATGAATTGGTACAGGTTTGGATTAATTTAATTTCCAATGCTATCCAGGCAATGAACAATTCGGGAACCATCCATATTTCGATAAAAAACAAAAAATCGGCTATTCTTGTTGTTATAAAAGATAATGGACCTGGAATACCAAAAGACATTCAGGAAAAAATATTTGAGCCATTTTTTACAACAAAAAGGGCTGGTGAAGGAACCGGAATTGGCCTTGATATCGTAAAAAGGATAATAGAAAAACATAATGCAGCATTAAAACTGGAAAGTGAAATTGGAAAAGGAACTGCGTTTATCATCACTTTACCTATTGAATAAAAAGAAAACCTATGAGTAGAAAAGCGATCGTATGTGTTGACGATGAGAACATTATTCTTGAAAGCCTCGGCGAACAGATTGAAAGGATTTTCGGGGATGAATATATTTATGAATCTGCTGAAAATGCAGATGAAGGACTGGAAGTTATAGCCGAACTATCGGAAGAAGATATTGATGTGCTGGTGATTGTTTCTGACTGGCTTATGCCCGGAAAAAAGGGTGATGAATTTTTAATTGAAGTTCATGAAAAATTTCCACACATCGTGAAAGTAATGCTTACCGGACAGGCAGATGAATCTGCCGTGAAGAATGCCAAAGAAAATGCAGATTTGCATGCATGTTTAAATAAACCCTGGACACAAGAAGAGTTAGAGAAAACCATAAGGGCAGGATTGTCAAAAATTAGGAACGATTAATTATGAACAAACAGGTAATACTTTGTGTCGACGATGAAGAAATAATTCTTGAGGCTTTACAAGAACAATTGCACTCTACATTTGGTAATGAGTACACCATAGAAACTTCGGACAGTGGGGAAGATGCGCTTGAATTTTTTAACGAACTAATTGAAGAGGAAATAAATGTCCCTGTGGTAATTTCAGATTACATTATGCCTGGCATGAAAGGTGACGATTTGCTGAAAGAAATACACAAGGTTTGTCCGGGTTCTTTGAAAATATTGCTTACGGGTCAAGCAAGCATTGAAGGGATTAGCAATGCAATTAACAATGCTGAGCTTTACAGGTATATTGCCAAACCCTGGGATAAAGACGACTTGGTGCTTACCGTGAAAGAAGCTATCCGAAGTTACTTCCAGGAAATGCAAATTAAAAAGCAAAATGAGGAATTGGCAAAGCTCAACGAATCGCTTGAACAAAAAGTGGTTCAACGTACAAAAGAATTGGAAAAGGCAAATGCCTCAAAAGATAAATTCTTTTCGATAATTGCCCATGACCTTAAAAATCCGTTCAGTGCATTAATGGGCATATCCGATTTATTATTGACCAATTGGGATGATATGCGTGAAGAAGATAAAAAAGAGTTTGTTGCTGATATTTATACATCGTCAGAGAATACATTTAAGCTTCTTCAAAACCTTTTGGAATGGTCGCGTTCGCAAACCGGAAGAATGAAGGTTAACCCGACAGAAATATATCCATGCCACATTGTCGATAAAAACATTGAAGTTTTAAAACAACACGCAGATAATAAAGGCATTGCCATTGAAAATAATATTCCAGGCCTTCTCTCATGTATAGTCGATGAAAATATGTTTTCGACTGTTGTGAGAAACCTTATTTCAAATGCAGTAAAATTTACAAAAGCCGGAGGCCATATTAAAATTAATTATAAAGAAGGAAAATTGAACCACCAGTTCTGCATTAAAGATAACGGCATAGGAATGGATGAGGCTACCGTTGATAAGATTTTCGACACTAGCGAAAAAATCCAACGAACAGGCACCAACAATGAGGTTGGCACCGGGCTTGGATTAATTCTATGCAAAGAATTTATTGAGAAAAACGGCGGGGAAATCCAGGTGGAAAGCACCCCCGGCATAGGAAGCACTTTCTGTATAAGCCTTCCTATTTAAACCGGGCTTGTTAAGTCATTTAAATACCCAATCAACTCACTTTCAATCAGAGGACTTAATATTTCCCTTACTTTTTGGTGGTAATTGTTAAGCCATGAAATTTCCTCTTTGGTGAGCAGTTCAACATCCAGAAGTTTCTTCTCAATTGGGCAAAGAGAAAGGGTTTCAAACCCGTAAAATTGGGCAAACTCTGTTTTTTCCTTTTCCACACAAACCATCATATTTTCGGTTCGAAGGCCGTACTTGCCAGTTCGGTACATTGCAGGCTCGTTCGACATCACCATGCCAGGAACAATTGTATTTTCATTAAACTCGGCGCGAATAGCCATTGGCCCTTCATGCACCGCTAAAAAGTGCCCGACCCCGTGCCCGGTTCCATGCCCGTAATTTAAGCCATGGTCCCACAAAGCCTTACGGGCAAGTATGTCCAAATGGCAACCTTTCGTTCCTGCAGGAAATTGCACCGTTGTAAGTGCTATCATTCCTTTCAGCACCAAGGTAAAATCTTTTTTCTGCTGATCGGTAATCTCTCCCACAACAACAGTTCTGGTAATATCGGTGGTTCCATGCAGGTACTGTCCACCAGAGTCAAATAATAGGATTCCTTCTTTTTCAACCGGAAAGGCATTTTCTTCGCCAACGATTAAATGAACCATTGCGCCATGAGCTTTATAGCCAACTATCGGAGGGAAACTTTCGCCCATAAAATCCTTTTGTTCAGCCCTGAATTCCGCTATTTTTCTTCCAACATTGTATTCTGTGATTTCTTCTTTTCCTATCGCATTTTTTAGCCAGAAATGGAATTTTAGCAATGCTACCCCATCTTTCACCATTGCCGATTTAAACCCTTCAATTTCTACCGGATTTTTTATGGCCTTTAGTTTTGTCGGAACCGAATTTCCAAACACAATTTCGCATGATCCAGAAATTGCATTTACAATTGCAGTATTAACAGTTCCTGCGTCAAGCAAAACCTTTTGTCCTTCTAATTGATTTAAATAAGTAAAGATTTCATTATATGGCAAAACAATAATTTCCCCGCCTTCCAATCTTGCCTTTAGTTCCTCTGAGATTTTCTCATGCTCCAGAAATAAAACATTTTTATCCTTCCCAATAATCGCATAAGCAATAAATACCGGATTGTAGGCAACATCCGAACCTCTCAAATTAAAACACCATGCCAGCTCGTCCAACATACTCACAATTTGCATATCGGCTCCAGCTTTTTCTATTTCCTCTGCAATTCGTGTCAATTTATTTGTTCGTGAAATACCTGCTATTGCTTCGTCTAATTCAAACACTTTATCGGCGGGCAATGCTGGCCTTTTATCCCAAATCTTGTCCAATAAATCAGGCACATAAACCAATTCCATTTCTGCTTCTGCCAATTGTTTTTGAAGATGGGAAGCAGTGGAATAAGGAAGCGTAATTGCACTTGTTCCAATTTTGGCATTTTTAGGTAAATTTTGTACAATCCATTGGTCAAAAGGTATTGCATCGGACACGCGCAGTTTATGCATTTCGAAACATGTCCCTGCCAACTGGTCTTCCGCCTGAATAAAATATCGGGTATCGGTCCACAAAATAGCCTTGTCCATGGTGATCAGTATTTCACCATAAGAGCCCGTAAACCCGGAGATAAATTCCCTTGTCTTCCAATAATCAGGAAGATATTCACTTGAATGCGGATCGGTACAAGAAATATAATACGCTTGTAAATTTTCGTTGAGCATGTGTTTTCGCAATGCCTCAACATTTGCTGTAATTTTATTCATTCTGTAATTTTTTTACAAAGTATTGCATCGATTTGGCGGGCAATTCGGCAAAGTCAATCTCATTTGGTGCAATAAATTCAAATCCGGTAATATCGTCCATTGGAACAAGATTATCCAGGCTTTTAGCTTTTACAATAAATGCCAGGTCGGTAGTGAATACATTAAAACCTGAAAACTCATATTCATTGGGATATGAATCAAAATAGCGAAGTTCGGTGACTTCAATTCCCAATTCTTCTTTCAATTCCCTGATCAGCGCATTTTCAGCAGATTCGAGCGGATCGACAAATCCGCCAGGAAGATCGAGCATTCCTTTGTTGGGTTCTACTGCCCTTCGGGTAAATAAAAGTTCATTTTTATCGTTGAAAATTAATCCGGCTACGGCTGTCGAAGAGTTTATAAAGAAATGAAATCCACAACTCCCGCATTTAAAAGACCTATCGCTCACCGATGGAAATTCGGCACTACCACATCTCGGACAATATTTTATCACATGTAAAGGATGGGAATCCATTTTATTTTATCATTTCGACCGACTTAAGCCAATCGTAAAACAATGAAGTCCAATTGTTCACTGGGAGTCCATTTAGGTGCATCCCAAAACCATGCCCACCTTTATTAAAAATATGCATTTCGGCAGGTATGTTGTGTTTTTTAAGTGCCAAATAAAACTCTACGGAGTTTTTTGGAACAACGGCCCTGTCATTGTCGGCCAATACCAGAAATGTTGGAGGGGTATTTTTACTCACATGCAATTCATTTGAATAATATGCTTCCAATTCTTCATTTTCACCTTCGCCTATTAAGCTATTTCTTGAGCCATTGTGCCTAAATTCTGGATTAAACGTAATCACAGGGTATAAAAGCAACATAAAATCAGGCTTGCTGCTTACTTTATCAATTGGATCAGAAGCATTGGCATCTCCTAAATCGAACCTTGTACCCACAGTGCTGGCAAGGTGCCCACCTGCAGAAGAACCAGCAACGCCAATTTTATTCTCGTTAATTCCCCATTTTTCAGCATTTGCACGAACTATTTTTATTGCTCTTCGTGCATCCATCGATGGTATTTCATGATGCCCATATGGCAAACGGTATTTAAGGACAATTGAAGCAACTCCCCTTTCACTTAACCATTGGGCAATATCGTATCCTTCGTGCCCCATCACAACCTTCATATAACCTCCGCCCGGACAGATCACTACTGCTGCGCCCGTGTTTATTTCTTTTTTAGGAAGGTAAACAAACATTTCTGCTTCCGACACATTAAAGAACCTATGCCCTTCCTGTTCTTCTTCCTGCAAATCCATTCCATTATGGTTTGGTGCGCCATCGGGCCATACTTTCAATCTAAAATCCTGAGCATTGATACTTAATACAATCGTCATTAAAAAAATGTAGATCCATATTTTTTTCATCGCTGAAGTTTTTATGATTTAGCTCCCACAAAGTAATCATCTTTGTCGGCAAACAATACATTAAAAGTTGTGAGTGAGCCATAAACACGTGTTATATATTGTTGAAGGTTGACTTTCTCTTCATCGCTCAGGTTTTTGTGACTGTTAATATTTTGTTCTAAAACCCTCAAGCGGTCCCTTACCATTACTATTTTATGGAAAAAACTTTCGATAGGCACAACTTTTGCCTGAAGCGCCGGATTCGCAGGCTTTAATTCCATTGATCCGCCAACCCACTTTTCCCCAAGTTCCACAGTTTGCGACAAGCCATTATATTTATCGAGGATGAATGTCATCACCTCCTCAATTTCTTTCAGGTTGATGCCTTCTTTCACAACAGAATCTTCATTTTTCTCAAGAACAGTTAAATCAGTGTTGCGTTTGGTGATTTCAATTTTACCTCCACGCTCAAAAAATATTTCATAAACCGTAAGGTTATTCTTGCTAACAATTCCTTCCCCATATCGAGGATGTTCAACTCGCGTTCCTACCGTTAATTCTTCCATTTTTAATTTAGTACTTAATGATATTGTTTACTATGGTTTAAGATACAACTTGCCCGAATCGCTTAGTTCCTTTTAAACTGCAATGTATCGTGCATATTTGAATTGGGAATAAATGTAAAATAAATCTATTGGAATAAAAATTCCATCGTAAAAAAGTTCGGTCAAAAGATCGAATCCATTATTTTTATGCCATGTTTGGCAAATTATACATAACAGGCATCATAATCGGGATAATGGTATCTATGCCATTGGGACCTATTGCTTTGCTTATCATCCAAAAAACGGTCAACAAAAACCGCTTATCCGGATTTATTTCGGGTATTGGAGTTGCTCTTTCCGATACATTTTATGCGGTTATTGCCGGGTTTAGCCTCACTTATATTGTTGCCATTATTAAAGAGAACCAACTATTTTTCCAAATATTCGGGGCACTTGCCTTGATCGGGCTTGGCTTGAACATATTCTTTAAAAACCCAATAAAAGAAGTACGAAAATTTCGAAGAAGAGGAAATACCTACTTTCAGGATTTGTTTTTTTCATTTCTGATAACCATCTCAAATCCATTGGTTGTATTGGTATTTTTGGCTGTATTAACAGGTTCTGGTGTTGTGCTTAGTATTTCTGAACCGTACCAGTCTTTTTCAATTATTGCAGGAATTTTTACCGGAGGTTGTTTGTGGTGGCTTCTGCTCACAACTGTAATTGGCTTTTTCAGGCATAAGTTTAATTTGCGGGTGCTTTGGTGGTTCAATAAAATTGCGGGAGTTACAATCGTTGTTTTTGTAATTGCAACCGTTATTTATGCAATTCTCTTCAAACCCACTATTTAAAAGGTGAATTAGACTCCTGCGACATGTAATAATAGTTAATTCGATCCAAAAAACGTGGTGTGCATTTTGAAAGAAAGACAGCTAACTTTCCTTCTTTAAATGTGAGGATAAGGGTACGTTTTCGTCTTTTTACTGCCTTATAAATATGCCTTGCACATTCTTCGGACGACATCATTTTTTGCTCGTTTCGCGGTGATTCACCTTGTTTTTCACCACTTCCGTTTAATGCCGATTCCCGAATTTCAGTTGCCGTAAATCCAGGTGCGGCAACCAGCACATGTAAGCCATTTTTAATATTCTCAATCCGAATTGTTTCCAATAATCCGCGAACCGCGAATTTTGAGGCTGAATAGGCAGTACGGCCCGGCAAGCCAACATAGCCAGCAATTGAATTCACACCTACCAATGAGCCTTTTGTCTCTAATAGGTAGGGCAATGCATATTTTGAACAATAAGCCGTACCCCAAAAATTTATGTCCATCAACTTTTTAAGCACATCTAAATCGGCATCTTTAAACAATGCCCGCATGCCAATGCCGGCATTATTTACCAATATATCTATTTTGCCAAATTTATCAACGGCTGATTTTATCAGGGCTTTACAATCCTCTTCTACTGACACATCGGTTTTAACAGAGAGTATAGGAACATCCGGAAATTGCTTTTCAATTTCTACCAACCTATCCATCCTTCGGGCGGCCAACACCAATTTCGATCCTTCCAGAGCATACTTAATAGCCAGGGCTTTTCCTATTCCTGAAGAAGCCCCTGTAATAATTACGACTTTATCCTTCATGTCTGTTAGTAATAACAACCAAAAATAGTGTTTTTAATGGAAGGTCGTTTTACTATCTTCAAAAAAAACATATTCTATTTAACATCTTACTACTAAATAAAGTAAACAAGAGAAATAAAAAAAGAGTTATCATTCAGAAAATCAACACACTGATTTCGTACAAAGGATTCTTAGATAATCCTTCTTGCAGACTCTTTTTATCAAGATAAGGAATTCTTTCACTCGTAAACCCACATGGATTTTTGGCAGTAATTTCTATATTTGTTTAACAAAAATCTCATAAACAACATGCTGGTTAAGATACTTCTGATTCTTTTTTATTTTCTAACACCAATCCTTCTCATTTATTTATGCCATAAATCAAGCACACTCAATAAAATTGGGGCAGTTGTATTGGCTTACGCCGTTGGCTTGATCGTTGGGAATATTCGTATTATTCCAAGGGGATCGGAAGCATATAAGGGATTATTATCAGGAAAAGTTGCACTACCCAGTGGGGAACTAAACGAATATTTTAACCAGGGGATAATAAATTCTCAAGATGTATTTCTTAACCAGATATCATCCACACAAGATTTGCTAATGACCATTGTGATCCCATTAGCCATTCCTCTGCTATTGTTTTCGCTGGATGTAAAGAAATGGCTTAAAATGGCAAAAGAAGCCTTTAAGTCATTGTTACTTGCAATGGTATCTTTATTGGTGGTAATCGTTGGCGGATATTTTCTATTTCAGGATTCGATACATGAAAGCTGGAAAGTTTCGGGGATGCTCGTTGGAATCTATTCGGGGGGTACACCAAACCTGGCTGCAATTGCCACCGCCGTTGATGTTAGCCCAAACACGTTTATTTTAACGCATACCTATGATTTGGTGCTTGGCGCAATTTGCCTTCTGTTTTTGTTAACGCTGGCCCAACGTACCTTCAATTATTTTTTGCCCCATTTTAAAGATAGCCACGCTCATTTAAAGCTTAAAGATATGCTTGAGGAAAGCGAAGGGGTTGACAATTATCTCGGAATGCTCACAAAAAAAGGGTTTGTTCAGCTATCTAAAGCATTGGGACTATCCATTTTAGTTTTTGCAATTGGCGGCGCCCTCAGCCTGATTGTTCCCCAAAGTGCACAAATGGTAACCGTTATTTTAACAATCACAACCCTGGGGCTTGTTCTTTCAATGGTGAAGTCGATCAATAAAATTGAAAAAACCTTTCAATTAGGTATGTATTTTATCATCGTCTTTTGCCTGATTGTATCCTCCATGGCCGACTTAAGGGGAATGTTTCAGGTGGATTCGTTGAACCTTTTCATTTTTGTTGCCCTGGCTGTTTTTGGATCAATGATTATGCATGTTTTTTTATCCTGGATTTTTAAAGTTGATTCCGACACAACAATCATTACTATCACCGCACTAACTTACTCCCCGCCATTTGTCCCAGTTGTTGCAGGAGCATTGAAAAATAAAGAGGTCATTATAAGTGGGCTTACCGTTGGGATTTTAGGTTATGCTTTCGGAAATTATCTGGGGGTTTTTATTGCTTATTTTCTAAAAGGAATTTAGGAATCCTTCACTAAAAACATCGTTTCTTAAATTTAGGGCATTAATTATCAATTCTGCTGAACAATATGCTATTAAAATCGTAGTTAAGCTTAAATTACCAACATATTGTAAAATTATCTCGATGCACCTAAAACCTAAAATAAACCTGAGTTTTGGCATTTTAACCATCGGCTGGTTATTATTAGTTTCTCCCCTAAATGCAAAGATTCTTAATACTTCCGATACCATTCCTGTTAAAGATACACTAGGGTTAAACCAAACCATTGAACAGATTACCATATCAGCGTTCAGGATTCCGTTTAACAGGTTAAACATACCTGCAACTGTTGATTACCTGCCTCAAGAATTATTAAATGAAGGCAATGCAATAACCCCAATTGACGCCTTAAATAAAATTCCCGGGATTAATATGCACAACGGAACATATAACACCAACCGATTAACAATTAGGGGTATTGGGTCAAGGTCGCCGTATGCCACGAATAAAATTAAAGCTTATTTTGGAGAGATTCCGTTAAGTACAGGTGATGGGGAAACAACCTTAGAAGACTTGGAAACCGCGGGAATTGACCATGTGGAAATCATTAAGGGACCATCATCAAGCCTGTATGGCGCTGGTCTTGGTGGTACTATACTTTTTTACCCCCTGAATCCTGTTAAGAATTTTGTAAGCCATGAAAGCACCCTTGCTTCCTTTAACACTGAAAAGCATGTCAGCTCTGCAGCAATAAAACGAGGTAATAGTTCGGTTTTTGCTTTGTATTCGAGACTAAACAGTGACGGTTTTAGAAACAACAACGAAACACAACGCGATAATTTTATGTTGAACTCCAAACTTTCGCTGGGAGCCAATTCAAACATTTCGATTTTAATGAAGGTCACAAAAATGAAGGCATTTATCCCAAGTTCAGTTGACCAATACACCTTTGAAAAAACCCCATGGAAAGCTGCTGAAAATTGGCAAAACATTAAAGGATATGAGGATTATAGCAACGCTCAGCTGGGTGCTTCGTTAAATATGATTGGAAAAAGGTTCAATTCGGCAGTTTCCATTTTTGTCCAATTCCGAGATGCCGACGAATTACGTCCATTTAATTTATTAAACGAAAAAACCAGGTCGTTTGGAACCAGGGGCAATTTTCAACGAATCTTTAATTTCAATACGTATCGTTTCAACATAAGTGGCGGTTACGAAATATTCAGGGAAAAATACCTTTGGGAAACCTTTAACAACGATAACTCTTCAATGCTTTCGGACAATAAGGAGCACCGTAGTTATGAAAATATTTATATCCAGGGAGATTTTTCACGTTCCTCAAAAATGAATGTTTCGTTAGGTTTAAATTACAACAATACCCGTTATACATATACTGATCGTTTTCTTTCGAATGGTGATCAGTCAGGGGAACATAAATACACCCCGGTTTTGTCGCAGCGACTTGGATTTAATTATAAATTCCAATCGGAAATTGCATTCTACAGCAATATGAGTTATGGATTCTCGCCACCTAGCTTCGAAGAAACTTTGTATCCGGAAGGTACTATCAATCCCGATATTCAACCGGAAAAAGGATGGAATATTGAATTTGGGACACGCGGGAATGTTGGCTCAGCATTTACCTTTAATATCAGTTATTACCGGATTTATATTTCAGACCTGCTTGTTGCCCGAAGGACTGGTGACGATGCCTGGGTTGGTGTGAATGCAGGAAAATCTGAACATCCAGGATTAGAGGTATATATGAAAATGTTGCTTACGCGCCCTGGGAGTTATCCTTCAATCATATTATCGGCAAATTCCAATATTGCCAATTACCATTTTACGGATTTCACCGATGAAGGAGTGGATTATTCAGGCAATTTATTGCCGGGCACATCAAAGTTTTCTGCCTATGGAAGCGTTATTCTTTCGCCCTTTAAAAAGATGGATATTTCGGTAAAATATCGCCATAAAGGCGAAATGCCAGTGAACGATCTGAACTCAGAATTTTCTAATGCTTACGGGCTTACCGATATTCATGCACAATTTTCTGCAACCATTCGGAAGTTAGACTTGCGTTTAAAAGCCGGGGTAAATAACTTGTTCGATATTAATTATGCCTCTATGATAGCGGTAAATGCCACGTCGTTTGGTGGGAGTGCGCCAAGGTATTATTATCCGGGCAATCCGATAAATTATTTTGCGAGTATTTCTATTGGACTTTAAAGTAACTGTACACGTCGCTATAATCCTGCATTTCCATCAGGTCAGCCCTCATTTTGGTAGCACCTTCAAAGTTGTTTACATAAATTTTGTAGAACCTTTTAAGAATGTTGAAATTCTTTTTCCCGCTCCAGGTTTTTTCAAATAACCTGGTATGATCTATCAATCTTGATATTCTTTCATCCACGATAGGCTCCACACGACCAGGATCAAAAAACCATGGATCTTTAAAAATTCCCCTTCCAATCATCACTCCGTCCACACCTGTTTCATCTACCCTTTTTAATCCTTCTGCATACGAAAATACATCACCGTTTCCATGCATTGGGATGGATGGATCGATTTGGTTTTTAAGCAAAACAGCCTTTTTTATTTCGTCCCAGTTTGCTTCTCCGTCTGATTGCATTTGTTGGGTGCGTCCATGAAGGATGATGGAAGCAGGTTTTGTTTCCAGGATTGTTTGTATCCAATTTTCGGTGATATGCGCTTTTATTCCGGTTCGGGTTTTCACACTCACCGGCAAATTGGTTCCTTCTTTAACCGCGGCAACAATTTCTTTAGCCA
This sequence comes from Prolixibacteraceae bacterium, assembly GCA_963678235.1. Taxonomy (GTDB): domain Bacteria; phylum Bacteroidota; class Bacteroidia; order Bacteroidales; family Prolixibacteraceae; genus JABMQB01. Next base: position 1,760,092 of record OY782766.1, read on the forward strand.
ATGTTGGTTGTGCAATGAGCGCACTGCAGGCTCCCTGTTTCACAATTTTTTTCACAGGGCATCCCATGTTAATATCCAATCCGTCAAACGAATAATTTTGAGTGATCCACTGTGAAACCTTGTGATAAACCTCGGGTGTTTTTCCCCAAATCTGAGCCACCAATTTTACATTTAGTTGCTTTAAAAGCTTAACCTCGGAAGCATTTACAATCAATCTTTCAGAAACGCGTTCGCGACCAACCGGATGGTTCAAGCCATCCACATTGCTGAACTCGGTAAATACAACATGTAATTTGCCAGGAGCTGAGTTACCCAATACAATTTCGCGAAAAACAGTATCAGTAACATCCTCCATGGGTGCCAAAGAAAAAACGGGCTCAGAAAATTCTTTCCAAAAATTGGATTCCATGGTTCTAGTTATTGGCTTTTTCTTTTAAAGTTAAGCGTAAACTTTTACGGTACTTTTTTCGGTTGCCAAAATTAGCTTTTTTTGCAGGAACTGCCCCTTTCAACGAAAGTTTTAATTCTTCTTTACAATCATCGCTACAACAATTGTTATATTTTTTAGCGCATGCAGGGCACTGGATAAACAATAAATGACAGTTATCGTTTGCACAATTGGAATGGGTATCGTAGGGGGACCCGCACTGATGGCAACGTGCCACAATTTTTTCGCTGATGCTTTCGCCCATCCGTTCGTCAAACACAAAATTTTTACCGATAAATTTTGATTCCATTCCGTGCTCTTTAATTTGGCGGGCATACTCGATTATCCCTCCATGAAGCTGATTCACATCCTTAAACCCCTGGTGCTTCAGGTAGGCACTGGCTTTTTCGCAACGGATTCCGCCAGTGCAGTAAAGCAGCAATTTTTTGTCTTCTTTCCCTTTCAACTCATTGCTTACGATATCAAGCTCTTCCCTAAATGTATCGGCTTCGGGACAAATAGCCCCTTCGAAGTAACCAATTTCGCTTTCATAATAATTTCGCATGTCAACCACAATGGTATCCTCTGTTCCAACCAGGTTGTGAAACTCAAGGCCCGATAAATGATTCCCCACATTGGTTACATCAAATGACCTGTCTTCCAAACCATCGGCAACCAGTTTCGGGCGAACTTTTATGGTCAATTTATAAAACGACTTCCCATTGTCTTCAACCGCAAATTTAATTGGGATATCTTGAAATATTTCATATTTCCTGAGCGATTCTAAAAATGCCTCAAAATGGTGTTCCGGAACACTCATTTGTGCATTAATACCTTCTTTTGCAACGTAAATCCTGCCAAAACAATTAAGGGCATTCCAATCCTGATATATCTGATCCCTAAACGATTGTGGGTCTTCAATGTAAAAATACCGATAAAAAGAAATCGTTTTTCTGGTAAACGTTTCCTGAAACAAACGTTTTTTTAACTCTTCCCTGCTAATTCGATTGTATAAAAACATTTTATTTTTATTGAGTCTAAATAAGAATCGCAAAGATAATTTTTTATTCAGAAATACAAATTATTAAGGAAGGGCTTAAAATGCAAAACAAAAAAAGATGTACCCTGTTAATAGAATACATCTCTCTTTTTTCGTTCAAAAATATCTTGCTTATTTGATCATCGATTTATCTACCAGTTTTTTAAATCTGTCGGCATATTTAAAATTCGATGGCATTAATTGAGCAAAAAACAGAACGATCATCTCATTTTGCGGATCGATCCAGAATTTTGTGGAAGCAGCACCAGCCCAACCATATTCGTGGCTTGTTAAGTTAAATGAACCCGCCAGTCCGTAACTATAACCTTCTTTATAAGTCAACCCATTGGGCATCTGGTCTGTCATTATTAATTTCACGGTTGATTCTTCTAAAATCCTGACTCCATCAAGTTCTCCGCCATTGAGCAGCATTCTACAAAAACGCAGGTAATCATCCATTGTTGAAGTAAGTCCACCTCCACCCGACAAAAGGCTTACCGGCGCTTTAAAGGCATCGCTCATACCTCCTTTAATTTCCTGAATTTTACCATCCTTTATTTCGAACACATCGCTAAACCTGTCCTGTTTCTCTTCGGGAACATAAAACCCGGTATCCTCCATTTTTAAGGGATCAAACAGCCTTGTTTTAAAAAACTCATCCAAAGGCATCCCTGATAAAACTTCAATTAAATAACCAGCAACATCAATCGATAAGCCATACTCCCATTTTGTGCCAGGTTGGTTTTTTAAAGGTACACCAGCAATGAGCTTAACTTTTTCCCCAATGGTTGATTCCCAACCACCTGCGCCTATTTCACGGTACAGTGAATCAACATAAGCTTTTTGGTCCCAACCATAGGGTATCCCGGAGGTGTGCGTTAACAAATGCCTGATTGTTAATTCTTCTATCTGGTCATCTAATTCTTTTGTCTCGGCATTATACACTTTTGCACCTTCAAATTCAGGAATATATTTTGCAACTTTGTCGTCAAGCTTAAATTTGCCTTCGTCAAATAAGGTCATCAGCGCAACTCCTGTGATAGGTTTTGTCATTGAAAAAATCCGATAAATGGTGTTGTCCTTTATAGGAAATTGATTTTCTATATCGGCAAAACCTTTGTTCTCACGAAGGACAATTTCTCCATCTTTATAAATTAATGTGGAAACCCCTGCAAGTTTTCCATTGTCAATATATTCCTGCATTTTTTCGGATGCAACACGCAAGCTATCGCTTGACAGACCTATGGCATCTGAACTGGAATTTTTGGTTGCCGGTTGGCACGATGTAAGAATAAAGAAGCCAATCAGCAAAATAAAAGAAAGGGTATTTTTCATTTCGGGTTAAATTATATAGTTATTGTGATTGATTTTTAGCGTATTCCTAAAATAAATAATTAAGACCGATGTACATTCCTGAGTTTCCATCCTGCTCGTTGGCTGCCATCCCATAATCCAATGAAATAATAAAATTTTCGTTCATGGCAATCCTGAATCCCAAACCATAAGAGGTGTGCATTTTTTCTGAACCAAAATCGAAATATTCAGCTCCGGCGTTTGGTACGCTGTATGATGCAAAAGGATCCATAAATTCGATATTCTTTGTCACCTGCCCGAAATCAACAAACCCGTTTAAACCAAGATAAAAGTTATTGTTAATCCAACGGAAACGAGCAAATTTCCATCGCAATTCGGCGTTTGCATAAAAGAAACCGTCTCCAACAATCCTGTTCCTTCTGATTCCGCGCAATGATTTTGCACCACCCAAACCTTCGCTTGCTGCGCCTTTTAACACGGATGTTATTACCTGTGATTGATAATAAAATGGCACTTCACCTCCAATTGTGGATTGATAAGCCAACCTATATGCAAAAGATAAATCTTTCGGGACAAGTGTAAAATACTGCCGATGGATTAAACTGATTTTCGAGAAGCTACTTTCCCCTCCTAAAAACTCCGGTGCTGCTACAACCACAGCTTCAGTCCATATCCCTTTCATCGGATTTGGCCTGTTATCCCGGGTATCGTAAACCAAGCCTGCTTTTACTATTGGCACAAAACCACCGTCGGCTTCTTCTTCCGAAATAATTCCCCAATCCTGGTATTTTTGATATAAGCCGTCAACATCCGGCAAATATTCTGAATCATTGGTATCTTTCCCGTCGTTAAGTTTTTCAAGATCAACCGATTTTATTTTGAAATTTAATAAGTTGACCCCTGCTATCCATTTAAAATTATCACCCGACAATTTCCCTTGTAAATCGACTTTAAAACGGAACATTTTACGGTCGTATTTGTAGAACATCCTGGTTAAATAATCGCCTGATTCGTCGTCGAACCAATCGGCATTCACCACTGATTCATATCCATTATAGCCATAAAAATCGTAGGCCTGATCCGACAAATAACTAATATCGACCGAAGTTTGTAAGCCTTTTATCAGCTTATCCGAATCGTAATAAAAGCGGTTGATCCCACTTCCTTTTGTAAAACGTGACACCTCAAAATAAAGGGAATGGTTGTAATTCGGATAGCCACTTCCGTCACCATAATCGTACAGGTTAACCAAAGCCCCATACTGAAATCCCAGATCGGTATCGAAAGTAATGGTTGGCAATGCGCCAAAATTCCACCCATCTTTGGCTACTTCTTCTTTCTTATCCTGGGCAAACAAGCTTAAGTTTAAACACAAAATAGCAATGAGAAATACATTTTTTTTCATCCTTTAAGTTTTAATGAGTTTAATGGAAAGATTTTCGTATTGTGGGAACTAATATACAAAAACAGCAAAGGTTCAAATCGGCTGTAATTTCTGATTTATTCATACGTTAGATTTAACTTAACTAAGATATAAAAAAAAATAAGCGCTATACAAAAAAAAGATGCCGGAGAATCCCGGCACCCAAATTTGCTCTAACTAAACTAATACTTACCTAATTCTTGATAGTACTTTGAAACTATATCGATCGAAATGTGTCCGATATACCTAAGACACTTTAAACGGGAATAACCCCTACCCTGATAAGGAATATTTTTGACGTCAATTTCCTATTTTAACGTGAGTTCGATGTAAGAACTGAATATTTTTCTTGTAAAGAAATAAGGTTTTAGCTATATTTAAGTATCTGACATTTAAATAAATAGCAGGACAAAACCTTATTTCATATGGACAATAAAATTACCGAAATTTTCTATCTAATTGATGAATTTTGTAAAGAATTTGAGAATATTAAGGAGGGGCATATCCTTCCTGAAAAAACTTCTAAAAAGCGAAGAAACCGCAAGTTTAAAATGTCTGATAGTGAAGTAATGACTATTGTCACTTTGTTTCATTTGAAAGGGTATAGGTGTTTGAAACACTTTTATGTTCATCATGTGCAACAACATATGCAATCCGATTTTCCAGAAACTGTATCTTACAATCGTTTTGTTGAACTGCAACAAAAAGCCCTAATGCCAATGGTTTTATTTCTTCAAATATGCTGTCTTGGAAAATGTACCGGTATTTCTTTTATCGATTCTACCCCAATTCGGGTTTGCCACACCAGGCGTGAATTCCAGCACAAAACGTTTAAAGGCTTAGCTACTAAAGGACAATGCTCAATGGGTTGGTTCTTTGGCTTTAAGCTCCACATTGTTATTAATGATAAAGGAGAAATTCTTGATTTCCTTTTTACTCAAGCGAATGTGGATGACCGTGCCCCTTTAAAAGATAAAAATTTTCATGACAAGATATTTGGCAAACTCATTGCAGATAAGGGCTACATATCAAAAACCTTGTTTGACCAGTTATTTATTGATGGCATTCATCTTATAACAAAAATCAGAAAGAACATGAAAAACTCATTAATGCTGGTCCAGGACAAAATATTATTGCGAAAGAGGGCACTTGTTGAAACAGTAAACGATGAATTAAAGAACCAATGCCAGATTGAGCATACAAGACACAGGAGTTTCGAAAATTTTATCTCCAACCTAGTCTCTGGATTAATCGCCTATTCGTTTTTTGATAAAAAACCATCGTTGAACCTAGATATTGTTGAAAATAGGGATATAAACCATGCTGTTTAGGTCGAACTCACGTTATTTTATATAAAAATTTATCGGTTCTAATAAGAATACTTCCCCTTAATATAGCGGGAGTGGCTTTAGCAATCCCATCTAAAGAGTTGGTGGAAATTGGTTTATACTCTCTTCCTGGTTCAATTACATAAGTTGTTGCCTTTGCATCGGCGAAATAAATAGCACCTGCCGCATACAGCATCGAAATGTCGAAATGTCCGGATAATTTCTCGGTCCATATAATTTCACCAGAGACGGCATCCCTGCACGAAAGCATGCCCCGCTCAGTAACGGCATACATTAACCCATTCACAATTACCGGGGTACTGGTTTGAGGGATAAACTCCTCATTCATCCATTTCACATGAGTTTGCGTAACATCGCCCTGCCCTGTTGGATCAACAGCAAACAACCGGCACCAGTAAGGTTTCCCTTGCGAAACTACCCACCCGGAGTTTATATAAACCATTCCATTATAATACAAGGGAACTGCAACCGTAGAATCTTCACCGTAAAAAATACGCCAGATTTCTTTTCCGGTTGAGGGATCGTAAGCCATACAAAACTGAGCTCCATTACTAATTAGCTGATCCTGCCCATTTACATTTATTACCAAGGCCGTTTGATAAGATTTTCGATAAACAGGCTCCACCTCCGAATATTTTTCTTCGGGTCGATAGGTAATCCAAACCGTTTCGCCCGAATATTTATCCAATGCTGTAATAAACTGTACATCTGTTCCTTCGAGGTGTACAATCAGTAGGTCTTTATATATTATCAAGGAAGAAGCCGGCCCTTGCATATGTTTACAATTCAGGTCTTCCCTTTTCCATAATATTTTCATAGATTTTGTATCAATGCAAGCAGTGCCAAAAGTGCCAAAATGAAAGTACGCCCTCCCGTCTTCAATGCAGGGTGTAGGAGTTGCATAGCTGTTGGTTGAATGGATCCGTTCCGGTTCAATCGGATTAAACAGGTCAATTTCCTGAAGGACTTCTCCGGTTTCGAAGTCCACACAAACGGCAAACATCCGGTCGCCATCGGGCGTTGCCGAACTCAGCCAAACCTGGTTGCCATAAACCACAGGCGATGACCATGCCTTGCCTTCAATAGTAGTTTTCCACGATATATTTTCTGTTTCACTCCAGCTTGTTGGTGCTATCGTACTTTCCGAATGCCCGGTTTGTGCCGAACCACGAAAATGAGTCCAGTTTTCGGTTTCCTTATTGGTGCATGAAACTAAAAAGAAAAGGAGGCCAAGGTAGATGGTATAGGTTTTCATAATGCGAATTTGGTTTTTAATGCTCCCTGAAAAATAGTCATTAAAAAAATAAGAACAAAGCTATTTATTTGGGGGCACCGCAAGAATTTTTCAGATTCATTTCTAATCAAAAGAGTTGTAAAGTTAGTCAACCTTGACTTGGCTAGCATGATAGTTTCAAATAAAAAGAATACGGGCTACCTTTTAACAATTCCCTTTGTTGGCACGGGTTTGTAATTGGGAGTGTCCGGAAGGGTATTACTAAAGGTGTGGCGAATTCCAATTCGCCATGTTTAAAATGCGATTTGGAAATCGCACCACCCAAGCTGGCGCTTATTTGTAATCCCTGCCACTTTTCAACACAGCACAGATTGCAAATCTGAGCTAGCGGCGTTGCTTTCCTATCCAGTTACAATGAACTTAACGCGGGCTACAAAACTTGAACAACCAATTAACGACAATTATTTATGAGCGTTTCTTAAGCATAGTGATTCCTGTCGTAAGTTGTTTTATTTCTCTTGTAGACAATAATTCTAATTCCTTGTTTGCAAACTTATTATAGTAGATGTTAGATGGATTAAAGTCCCAATTTATCTGATCGCAAAGTCCACCGATACCTGGGAAAAGACTTTCATTATTAATTCCCATTGTGTTTAGTTTAACAAGAATTTCTTTCTTGATTATTGATGGAATTCGGATTTCAATCATAAGATCCTTCATCCCTCTAACATTTTCTAATGGCAGAACTTTATGACTACTTGTTGAATATTTATGAGAAGTGAACTAACCATTCTGTGCAATAATTCTTTCATTGTTCAAAGATGGCTTGTATACTTTTGTGTTCTTTGTTTCGAAAGGTGATGGTTCATCATGTTTATTCAATATCATTTTTTCTGTTGCAATAAGAACATAAACAAATGAATCTACATTCAATTTATACACATTTGAACATGCAAACCAAAGTGCGGTTAATGGATTGCTTGTCCAATCTAGCAACCTTGTTTTCATTCCATAATGTTGAGCCCAGACAAGCCATTCCCATTCATCCACAAGAAGCTGTTTAACTTTGAAAGCTGCTCTTCTCATCAGCTCATAAAGCATCTTCTTTTCTAAATCAATAGTGTCAATTCCATTGTCTTGCCGAGCAATAGAAGGTAGTAACGGTTTGCTTTCTGATTGACCACGAAATAAAGCTGTAATTTCTAATCTAGAAGCTGCTTTTGCATCGATAAGCTTATCAACAAGCTCTATATATTCAACAAAACTTTTTATATTTTTATGTAACATTATTCTTTTTTTTCATTATACCTATTAATTTATTTCACCTTTAGTGCACATCTTCAGCCAAATAAAGATGTATAATCCACTTTAGTTATTTTTATTCCTGGGGTACTCCTAAAATCTTTCAGCTAAATTCTTCGAAGGGAGTCCTGAATATTGCTTTCCATGCAAGGTAGAAAACATTAAACATAATTTATTGAAGACAAAGCATTAGTTTTTAACAATTCCCCAATAGTTAATAAGTTGTTGCTATCTTCATTACCTAACTTTTTTCTACAAAAATTATAATCCCTATTTTTAGTTCGCATCATTAAAAAACCAAAAAACATGAAAAGTATTCCTGTAATTACAGTTTCCGCAAATTCACTTGCCGAATCTTACGAAGCAGCATTGGTGGCCCTTTATAATGGCGGCACAAGGTTTAAAACCCAATACGACAAGCCCGGCGACCCGCTGAGCCTCGATTGTACTTTAAACCTGACCATTAACGAACCTGAATCGGACCCAATGGTACACATGGCCTTCCCGGGCGGAATTGAGGAACTAAAGGAATATGTTTTAGAATTAAAAGGTTTTAAAGACCACTGGGTGAAAAACATGAACGATGAAAACGATACCCATTGGGAATATACCTACCACGGAAGGCTTAAAAACTATGGTGTTTGGAAAGAGCTGGTTGATGGTGTTTCATCGGAAGTTGGGCCTTTTAAGGTTGACCAAATTGAATCGGTTATTGATAAACTTTGCAAACAGCCATTTACGCGTCAGGCACAAATGATAACATGGATGCCAAACCTCGATACCGATTGTTACGATCCTCCATGCCTGCAATCGCTTTGGTACAGGATTTTGGAAGATGATGAAGGTGTTTACTGGCTCAACTGCAACATCCGGTTTCGCAGCAACGATGCCTGGGGGGCTAGTTTTATGAATATGTTTGGTTTTATTCAGTTTAACAAGGAAGTAATTGCCGCCGAAATTGAAAAAAGAACAGGCAAAACCGTTAAATTAGGGCGCTTAAACTGGCAGGCGGATTCATACCATATCTATGGTAAAGATATTGTAACCGCCAAAGAACGTTTGTTTGACCGTTTGGAAGAAATGTCGCTCGAAGAACGTACAATGCCTTTTAATGATCCGTTTATCCGGGATATGTATGACCAGGCTGAACCTGGAATCCTAAAGAAAATTGAGGAATATGACCAGTCTCACAAATAAACTGAAGGGCTGAATGAATGATTGAATGATTGAATGACTGAATGCTTAAATGCGAGAATGTGGGATTAGAGGGAAAAATGAGTGATTAAAGAAATTCATAAATGAATGATTGATTGAATGATAGAATGAATAAATGCGTGAATGCTGGAGTTTACAAGTAAGGTTTATTTAATCAATTCGAACTAGCGACTTTTTACTGGAGACTGCGACTGGCGACTTGAGTCGCGACTTCTTATAAATCCATCGAATCGATCAAATAAATAAGTGCTGCCATGGCGGCACTTCCCATTTGTAATTCCCTGAAATTTACCTTTTCAAAAGTATCAAAGGCTGAATGGTGATAATCAAAATACCTTTGCATATCGGGTTTAAAAGAGCATAATGGCGTGCCAAATTTCCCAAGTGGACCAATATCAACACCACCGCCACCTTTGGTAAATTGTGTAATCCCATAAGCTTCGAAATATTCCTTTAAGGCGAGCATTTTATCTATTCTATCCGAGGAAGCTGAAAAACCAAAACCTTTGGGACGTAAGCCACCACTGTCCGATTCAATGGCAAAATAATGCTTCTCGCCTTTTTCTTTTGCCTGATGTGCATATTCAGCTCCACCCCTTTGGGCAATTTCCTCATCCATAAACATAACAGCCCGGATTGTTCTTTTAGGACGTATTCCCGTTTCATTAAAAAGCCGCAAAACATCCATACTTTGAACACACCCTGCCCCATCGTCGTGCGCACCTTCGCTATTGTCCCAGGCATCAAGGTGCCCGCCAACTGTAATAATTTCATCCGGATAAGTTGAACCTTTAATTTCCCCAATCACATTATAAGAAATAACATCGGGTAAGAGCTGACAAGTTGTTCGAAGGTAAAATTTGAGCTTTGGGTCTTCCTTTAATAATTTGCTGAGCTTGTCGGCACCATTTGTACTGATTGCCACTGCCGGAATCTTTTTTACCCCCTTATCGTAGCTCATCACTCCGGTATGCGGATAATCATCCAGCGAAGTGGTTAATGACCTAACCACCACAGCAACAGCCCCATATGGCGCAGCCGTTGCAGCACCTCTTGTGCGTTGATTGGCAGCACCACTATAAGCTTTGAAAGTATTAATAAGGGTTGGGTCCATGGCACGGTTGAAAAAAACAATCTTTCCTTTCACTGCCTTTTCCCCCAGAAGCTTCAATTCTTCAAAATTTTGCACTTCAATAACTTCTGCAGAGATTCCCAAATCGCCGGTTCCAACTGATAATCCTAAAGCAGTTATTGGAACTGTAATATTTTCGAAAGTACTTGAAATGATGCTGGCAATTTCCTGCTCACCCCTCACCCATCTTTTTACTTTGCATGGCTGCAAATAAACAGAGTCGAGGTACATATCTTTCATCTTCTGATACGTAAATTCAACCGCAGCGGCAGCTTCAGGTGTTCCGGAAATCCTGCCTTTTGTATGCTTGCACAAATACCGTAGATTTTCGTAAGCATCCCTATTGGTTAAAGCATTGTCAAATATTTGTTTTACGATTTTTTCGTGGACGTCAACCTGGGAATTGATTCCATTCACCAACACCAAGGAAAATAAAAAGAATAGGAATTGTCTCATAGCGCTGAATTTCATTGCCTAAAAATAGGCTTTTTTAGTACAATCGAAACATAAGTTTACAATGATCAAACAAAAATTAAAGAAAGATTTATATGGAACAGTTCTAAATAAAGAATAGTTAAAGAAAACTGAAATTTATTAGTAATTAATTTATCTAAATACCTAGATTTGTCCTTTCAAATCTACAGATTATTTAAAAGGCAAATGAATAATTTGATTAAACATAAGGCTTATGTAAAAAACATAAGTTCTGATGGTTTATGGGTGTCTATTATTAACGAGTCCGCATGTGCATCTTGTCATGTTAAAGGAGCTTGCACAGTATCTGATTATCAGGAAAAAGATATCGAAATCACATCTTATTCAAAAACCTATCAAATTGGTCAGGAAGTAACAGTTTTGTTTAAAGAGACCAACGGTTTCAAAGCATTATTTTTCGGGTATATCCTTCCACTAATTGTATTGTTATCCACCCTGATTGTTTCATTAATCGTATCAGAAAATGAAGCTTTAAGCGGGATTTTATCCCTCCTAATTTTAATACCATATTATATAACATTATATTTTTTTCGTGCACACTTAAAAAAAATATTCAATTTCGAAATAGAAGAAAGTTAATTATATATGAATATTACAATAGTATATACAGTAATAACCTTAAGTGTTATTGGGGCATCTGCAGCGATTATACTGTATTTTGTTGCCCAAAAATTCAAGGTATATGAAGATCCACGGATCGATGAAGTTGAAGAAGCACTGCCCGGGGCTAATTGTGGTGGTTGTGGTTATGCAGGTTGTCGTGCATTTGCGGAGGCTTGTGTAAAAGAAAACAAGCTGGACGATTTATTTTGCCCGGTTGGTGCAAACGATTGCATGTCGGAAGTTGCAAGCATATTGGGGCTTGAGGCAATAAAAAAAGATCCGAGGGTTGCGGTCGTCAGGTGCAATGGAAGTTGCGATAACCGCCCTAAAACCAATCGCTTTGACGGAGCCACTACCTGCGCCATCGCATCTTCGGTTTACAGCGGCGAAACAGGATGTCAGTTTGGGTGCCACGGTTATGGCGATTGTGTGGAGTCTTGCGATTTTGACGCACTGCACATGAACCCGGAAACAGGTTTGCCCGAAGTTACTGATGATAAATGTGTGGCCTGTGGCGCTTGTGTTGAGGCTTGCCCGAAAAACTTAATTGAACTCAGAAAAAAATTCCCAAAAGAAAGGAAAATATACGTTTCGTGCAGGAATGAGGATAAAGGCGGAGTTGCCAGGAAATCGTGCAGTGTTGCCTGTATTGGATGCGGCAAGTGCGAAAAAGAATGTAAGTTCGATGCAATCACCATCGCAAATAACTTGGCATTTATCGATTCTGACAAATGTAAGCTCTGCAGAAAATGTGTTTCTGTTTGTCCGACCAATGCAATTATTGAAGTTGGTTTCCCGCCAAGGAAAATAAAAGAGGAAGTAAAAAAAGAAACTGTTGAAAATTAAAATAGGAGATTCAGCATGTTAAAAACATTCAAATTAGGGGGCGTACACCCGGCAGAAAATAAATTATCGGCAAACGAAGCGATCAAAGTTTTAGACCTTCCAAAAACCGTGTATATACCAACCGCTCAACACATTGGAGCGCCATCGACCCCAGTGGTTAATAGAGGTGATGTCGTAAAAGTTGGGCAGGTAATCGCCAAATCAAGCGGATTTGTTTCGGCTAATATCCATTCATCGGTATCAGGCAAAGTAAAAAAGATCGATGCTATCCCTGACAGTTCTGGTTATCCGAAAAATGGAATTGTAATTGACGTGGAAGGCGATGAGTGGATGGAAGGAATTGACCAATCGGAAGATCTGGTTAAAGACTTTGATTTAACTTCGGAAGAAATCGTTGCCAAAATATTGGAGAATGGGATTGTTGGATTAGGAGGGGCAACCTTCCCTACCCACGTAAAAATTGTTCCTCCGAAAGGAATGAAAGCCGAAGTTCTGTTAATTAATGGCGTGGAATGCGAACCTTATCTCACTTCCGACCACAGGGTCATGATAGAAAAAGCGGATGAAGTGATTGTTGGCACAAGGCTTTTAATGAAAGCCATGAAAGTTGAAAAAGCATATATCGGGATTGAAAACAACAAGCCGGATGCCATTGAACTACTGAAAACAAAGGTTCAGGAATATAAAGAAATAAATATTGTCCCCTTGAAAGTAAAATACCCACAAGGCGGTGAAAAACAACTCATTAAAGCCGTTACCGGAAAAGAAGTTCCATCTGGGGGATTACCAATTGCCGTTGGTGCAGTAGTTAGCAATGTTGGAACTGCATTTGCCGTGTATGAAGCTGTTCAAAAAAACAAACCTCTGTTCGAAAGGATTGTAACCGTGACCGGAAAATCTGTGAAAACCCCTTCCAATTTCAAAGTGAGGTTAGGGACACAGGTATCGGAATTAATTGAAGCAGCCGGTGGTATTCCTGAGCAAACGGGAAAAATTATCAGTGGCGGTCCAATGATGGGAAAAGCGATTTCAATGACCGATGTAGCTGTAACCAAAGGGACTTCGGGGATTTTGTTAATGGATGAAAAGGAATCACGAAGGAACAAGGCAATTGCTTGCATCCGCTGCGGCAGGTGTGCCTCTGTTTGCCCAATGGGGCTGGAGCCTTTTTTACTGCAAACAACTTCCGAAAAACAAATGTGGGAAGAAACGGAGAAAAACAAAGTGATGGATTGTATTGAATGTGGTTCATGCAGTTATACCTGCCCTTCAAACCGACCATTGCTGGATTATATCCGTTATGGGAAAAGCAATGTTGGACAGATTATGAGAACGAGGAAAAAGGATTAAGGGTAAATTATTAATCTTGAATTTTGAATGTTAAATTCTGAATATGAAGAAAGATAATAGAATACAGCAGAAAAGTTTTGCCTTTGCTTTATCAATAATCGAATTATATAAAGAATTGACAAAAGAAATCAATCATTTTAATCATTTGTAAAAACTATCATAACGATCAAAATTATTTAAAACTTAAAATTCAAAAATTATAACATCTTTTATAATGAGTAATTTATTAACTGTCTCACCATCACCACACGTACATACAGATGATTCTGCAAAAAAGATCATGTACAGGGTAGTTTTGGCATTGATGCCGGCACTTATCTGGTCTGTGTTTGTATTTGGGATGGACGCATTAAGGGTATCACTTATCGCCGTTGCTGCCTCAATGGCATTTGAATACTTAATTCAACGGTTCATATTAAAAACAGAAACCACATTTACGGATGGCTCGGCAATTCTAACAGGATTATTGCTTGCTTTCAACGTGCCTGCAAACCTTCCCTGGTGGATAATAATTATTGGCGCCCTTGTAGCAATTGGTATTGGCAAACTATCGTTTGGTGGTTTAGGAAACAACATATTTAATCCGGCCTTGGTTGGAAGGGTATTTATGCTCATCTCTTTCCCGGCTCAAATGACCATGTGGCCAACCAACAGCCAATCGGGTATTGATGCAGTTACATCGGCCACGCCGCTTGCATTGATGAAAGAAAGCTTAAAAGCGGGAAAATCTGTAAGTGAAATTCTACCTGACCTGCCAACAAGTTACGAAATGCTGGTTGGGAACATTGGGGGCTCACTTGGTGAAGTTTCGGCTATTCTTCTCATTATTGGCGGAGTATACATGCTGTTACGAAAAGTAATTACCTGGCAAATCCCGGCATCGGTACTTGGTTCAATGGCTGTTTTTGCCGGAATTTTATGGTTGGTTGATCCAGGAGCATTTGTAAACCCTGTTTTTCATTTATTATCGGGTGGAGCAATGCTTGGGGCAATTTTTATGGCAACCGATATGGTCACCTCTCCAATGACCGGGAAAGGTCAAATTTACTACGGAATTGGTATTGGGGTTATTACCATCAGCATCCGGACCTGGGGATCATACCCTGAAGGTATTTCTTTTGCAATTCTGCTAATGAATGCCGTTGTTCCAATTATTAATACCTATGTGAAACCTAAACGATTCGGAGGGACAAAGTAATGGCTAAAAGAGAATCAACATTCGGGAATATGGTGCTCACCCTGTTCGTGGTAACCTTGGTTGCTGCGGCAGCCCTCGGTTTTGTAAACGACTTCACCAAAGATGCCATTGAAGCTTCGAAACTTCAGGCTAAGCTAAATGCAATCAAAAGTGTTCTTCCCGCATTTGAAGAAATAAGGGGTGAATATAAAATTGAGAGCCAACCCGGGCAAGATAGTTTGGAAGTATATCCAGCATACAATGGCGATACTTTTGTCGGGCTGGCAATTAAAACATATACAAACACAGGTTTTAGCGGATATATCTCCATAATGGCAGGAATTGGTGCTGATGGAAATTTCACAGGCTACGAAATATTGGAGCATAAAGAAACTCCCGGACTTGGATCGAAAATGGGTGTCTGGTTTAAAGATGAAGCTAAACCCAAACAAAATGTGATTGGAAAAAATCCAGCATCAACAAAATTCAAGGTTTCAAAAGATGGTGGTGATATCGATGCTATTACTGCATCAACCATTACATCGAGGGCATTTTTAGATGCTTTGAACAGAGCCTATAATTGTTACGAAAAGAATAAAACTGCTCCGATTGCAGAAGAAAACATACAAACAAAAGAGGAGGTTTAGCAATGAGTCAATGGAAAAATTTCACCAAAGGTTTTATTAAAGAAAACCCTGTTTTTGTTCTTTTACTTGGAATGTGCCCTACACTTGGGGTAACCTCTTCGGCAATTAATGGATTAGGGATGGGCCTGGCAACAACCTTTGTGTTGGTAATGTCCAATTTAGTTATTTCACTGGTTAAAAACCAGATTCCGGACAAAGTTAGAATCCCTAGTTTTATTGTGATAATCGCAGCGTTTGTTACGGTCGTTCAAATGGTTATGCAAGCATATCTACCGGCTTTATTCAACAGTCTTGGATTGTTTATCCCTTTAATCGTGGTTAACTGTATTGTGCTTGGAAGGGCGGAAGCATTTGCTTCCAAAAACAATGCGATCTCGTCAATTATTGATGGGGCAAGCATGGGATTAGGTTTCAGTCTGGCACTTACACTCCTTGGATCGGTTAGGGAATTATTGGGAAGTGGTAAACTTTTTGACATGACCATTTACCCCGAAGATTATGTCACCTTGTTGTTTGTGCTTCCTCCCGGAGCATTTATCGTGTTGGCATACCTCATTTTAGTGATTAACAAATTAAAGAAAGTATAGGAGGATAGAAGATGAATTATTTTGTAATTGTAGTCGCCGCTGTTCTTGTCAATAATATTGTATTAATGCAGTTTTTAGGGATATGCCCTTTTTTAGGTGTATCCAAAAAAGTTTCAACTGCTGCAGGGATGGCAGGTGCTGTGGCATTTGTAATGGTTTTGGCAACCATTGTTACCTATCTCATCCAGAAATTTATTTTAGATTCGTTGGGACTGGCATTCTTACAAACCATAGCATTTATTTTGGTCATTGCCTCGTTGGTTCAACTGGTCGAAATCATTTTAAAGAAAGCAAGCCCAGCCTTATACCAGGCCTTAGGTATTTTTCTTCCCTTAATAACAACCAACTGTGCGATTCTTGGAGTTGCTATCCTTACCATTCAAAAAGAATTTAGTTTGATGGAAGGTGTTGTTTATGCGATTTCCAATGCAGTTGGATTTGGATTGGCCCTTGTACTATTCGCAGGCATGAGGGAGCATCTTGATCTAATGGATGTGCCCAAAGGCATGAAAGGAACGCCTATTGCCCTGCTAACCGCCGGGATACTAGCTATGGCATTCATGGGTTTTTCTGGCTTGGTTTAATTATCAAAAGAAAATATCAACACTATCAAAAGTGGTTATTTGGCTTAATACTGAATAATCACTTTTCATTTTATATCCTTTCATCTTATTTTTTTGTATTTTAGGAATCATGTAAACCATTTAAACCAACCTTGCATGACAATTAAATTCAAACTTTTAAGCATTATCATTTCAGTTTTTTGTTTAGGCACATTTACTAGCAATGCCAAATCACAAGTAACGAAACCAACAGTATTGGTTGTAACCGGAGGGCATAATTTTGACCACGAAGCCTTTTACAGCATGTTTAACAGCTTTCCTATAAAATGGGAAGAAAAGAGCCATCCGGATGTTCTCCCAATGTTTGAAAACGGGACTATAAAAAAATATGATGTGCTTGTTTTCTACGACATGCCCGATAAAATAATCCCGACAGATAAACAAAAAAAGGCAATCATCAACTGCTTTAAAAATGGGACGGCAGCAGTATTTTTTCATCATTCTTTACTATCCTACCCCACTTGGAATGAATTTATTAACATAATCGGCGGAAGGTATTTCAAAGAAGAAACATACATTGAGCAAGCAAAAAAGAAATATATTTCAGACTACCAACACGACCAACATATAAACGTTTTTGTGGAAGACAAAGACCATCCGGTTTGTGAAGGGATTTCTGATTTTAAGATGTTTGACGAAGTATATGGAAACTGTTTTGTGCTCCCAAATGTGAAACCTTTATTAACTACCGACCATCGTGCAAGCAATAAAATAATTGCTTGGGCCAATACCTACGAAAAATCTCAAAACATATATATCCAGGGAGGGCATGATGCACATGCTTTTCAAGATCAAAATTTCAGGAAATTATTACAAAATGCCATTCAGTGGGTTAATACCACGAATCAATAGTGCTTCCTCCTACTTTTTTGGAGCTTAAAACTTAACGATATAATTTGTATATTCGGTACTAAAATCTACTAATCTATCGTACCAATGCCAAAAACCCAATCAAAAGTTCAACTACTTTCGTTAATTTCTGCCCCAATTTTAAGTATCCTAATTATCCTTTTTGTGGACCTCGAGCCTGGCAAACCTGAAATAACATATACCTTTGCCATCGCACTTTTAATGGCCATCTGGTGGGTTACCGAGGCAATTCCCCTTGCAGCAACAGCACTCATTCCGGTTGCACTGTTTCCGCTCTTGGGGGTTGTCGATGGAAAAACTATTTCATCCATGTATTTTAACCACCTGATATTTTTATTCATCGGGGGATTTTTGATGGCACTTGCCATGGAACGTTGGAATTTGCACCGAAGGATAGCCTTACGAATACTCATCGTTTTTGGGGTAAGCCCGGCAAGAATTTTAATGGGTTTTATGCTTGCAACAGCCTTTTTATCGATGTGGATGTCGAATACGGCGACAGCTGTAATGATGGTTCCCTTTGCAATGTCGATAATCAAAAAGCTGGAAGAAAATATTGGTAAAAAAGCCATGGGCAAATATTCTATTGGTTTGCTTCTTGGAATTGCATACGCTGCTTCAATCGGCGGCATTTCAACCTTGGTTGGAACTCCCCCAAATTTATCCTTTGCCAGGATAATCAGTATCATTTTCCCGGAGATCCCGGAAATTTCATTTGCAGATTGGTTCATTTTTGCATTGCCTATTTCAATTATTCTTTTCCTTTTTGCCTGGTTGCTCTTGTTGGTAATTTACAAGCCAAGAACCAAGTGGAAAAAACTCAGCCGACAGGATTTCAAAGAAGAATATACCATATTGGGCAAGGCAAAACCAGAGGAAAGAATCGTTTTTATTTTATTCATTATCCTCGCTTTATTATGGATTTTCAGAAAGGGATTGGTCATTGATGAATTTTCGATACCTGGTTGGAGTTCGTTGTTTAAAACACCTGCCTACATAAATGATGGTACAGTAGCTATTTTTATTGGTCTGCTTTTGTTCATTATTCCTTCCAAATCAAAAAAGGGAAAGCGTATTATGGATTGGAAAACTGCCAATAAACTCCCCTGGCACATCGTGTTGCTTTTCGGCGGTGGGTTTGCATTGGCTAAAGGATTTATGGACTCTGGTTTATCACTTTGGGTTGGGGAACAACTTTCAGGACTTGCCAATGTGCATCCATTCGTGATCACACTGGTTGTGGTTGCAATGATGTCCATCCTTACGGAACTTACTTCGAACGTGGCAACAACCGAAATGATTCTCCCAATACTTGCCGGACTGGCTGTAAGCATAAAAGTGAATCCACTATTACTTATGGTTCCCGCTACCCTTGCCGCATCCCTCGCGTTTATGCTTCCGGTTGCAACCCCTCCAAATGCCATCATATTTGGCACAAACCGGATCCAGGTAAAAGACATGGTTAAAACCGGTTTCCTTTTGAATTTAGGAGGAATTATTATTGCAACCTTCATAACCTACTATTGGGGAAGTTTGGTTTTTAATATTGATATCGGGGATTTTCCGGATTGGGCAATGAATTCATTTACGGGATAAAAACCGGATCAAGCAATGCAAAATGGCAAAATATTTGCTGAAAATTATTTACTTTAGTCAGTATTTACTTGAAAAAACATTTCAAATATGAAAAAAATTAGCCTGTTTTCTTTTTTATTAGTTATATCACCTTTATTCTTATTCTCCCAAACCTACTTAGGAAATTCAACATTAGATGAATTTATTCTTCAAACAAATGTCAACAAGCTTACGAATACAAATGATGCAAATAATGGCATACTGGGATCACCATATGAGAACGATGAATTTCAGCCAGGATATATTTTATCAAAAAACAATGAAAAATATGATAACGTCCAACTACGTTTCAATATTTACAACAATGTGATTGATTATAAAAATGAAAATGGCGATATCTACTCACTGTCATTTCCCGAATTATTTGAATTTTTTGTGATCGGCGATAAAAAGTACAAATATTACACTTATATACCCAACAAAAAGATTAAAAAGGCATATTTTCAGGTTATTACAGAAGGGGAAAAAGCCAGTTTACTTTTAAAAGACAAAGTAACATTAAAAAAAGCGACCAAACCTGGCGCATATAAAGAAGCTCAACCTGCATCGTTTATGCGTATGGGTGGAGAATATTACATTAAGGTTGGTGAGCAAGAAGCAAAACATGTTGGGAATAAAAAGGATTTAATATCCATTTTATCCACTGATATTGAAAAATATATTAAATCCAACAAATTAAAAATAGGCAAAGAAGAAGACCTTAAACAAATTGTAGATTACTATAATTCGTTGTAACAAGATTATTTTGTGATGTTTGGGCAGGAGAATTTTTCTGCCCTTTTCTATGTTTAAAACTTTCATTCTAAGTTTTTTTCGAAATTATTAAGAATCGATGCAACATTCTAAAATTCATTTAGTCATTGTATCAGAAAAGAAATAAAGTTGGAAAAGCGCTACAACAACATTCATCAGAAAACCATCGATCGTTGCCGAAATGGAGATCAAAAGGCTCAGGCAGAATTGTATAAACTTTATTACAAATCGATGTATAATGTAAGCCTACGAATTGTGCAGGATGAAATGGAAGCAGAAGATGTTATGCAGGAATCTTTTCTAAAAGCTTTTAGCAAACTAAACACATATAAAGGTGAAGTTAGCTTTGGTGCATGGTTAAAAAAAATAGTGGTAAACCGTTCTCTCGATATTTTGAAAAAAAGAAAGGTAAAGTTTGAAGAAATCAATGAAAGGACTCACGATAAAATTGAAACTCAAACCGTAAGTCAAAAAGTTGATATGGATAAAATAAAAAAAGCAGTTTACAGTCTTCCGGATGGTTATCGGGTGGTTCTCAGCCTTTTTTTATTTGAAGGATATGACCACAGTGAAATTAGCGAAGTTCTTGGAATTAGTAATTCGGCTTCGCGAACCCAATATTTAAGGGCAAAGAACAAATTAAGGGAGATGTTAAACAGAGAAGAAGTATTATCCTATAATTAAAAAACGATGAAGGAAAACAGAGATAACATAGAAGATTTAATTTTAGGTAACCTTGAAAAATTTGAGGAAAATGAACCACTCGAAGGGCACTTTGAAAGGTTTGAAGCCAAATTGAAAAAACAGCACAGAAATAAGGTATTCACCCTGAAAAACTTTGGGAGGCTTGCTGCAGCTGCAATATTTGCTTTTCTGGTTATTAACCAGGCTCTTATTTATTTCACACCAAAAGAGAAAGAAATTGCCAGCCTTGGGGCTATTTCCAACGAATATTCTGAGGTTGAATTTTATTACACTTCAGAAATAAAATCGGGGTTAAACCAATGGGAGAATTTCTACAAAGCCGGCATTCTTAATGAACAGGATAATTTAATGATGAAAGCCGAGTTAAAAGAGTTTGACGAAATGATGGAGAAACTCCAGGAAGAACTGAAAGCAAATCCAAACGATCAGCGGATAATCAATGCTATGCTTGAACATTACCAAACAAAACTCAACCTTATTAACCTTATCATAAACAATTTGCAAGAAGTCAAAACAAAAAACGAAACGAATCATGAAATCGAAATTTAGTTTATTAGTTGCACTTTTTAGCTTTGCATTTTTGTTTGCAAATGCCGAAGGTGAAGAAGCTCAGAAAGAGTTTCACGAAAAATGGCCTGCCAGTGGGGTCGAAACGCTGAACATCTCTAATAAATATGGAGAAATAAAAATTAACAATGATGGTGGACCCGATGTTACCATCGATGTTATGGTTACCGTAGAAGCTAGTTCGAAAGGGAAAGCCTCTAAAATTCTTGACCTTATTGAAGTAGATTTTTCAAAATCAGGAAGCACTATTAAAGCAGTAACAAAAATTGATAATAACTTTAAAAGTGCCGGGAATTTCAACATCGATTATACCGTGAATATCCCTTCCGATAAGAACCTCGTAATTAGCAACACCTTTGGAAATTTATTCATTAACGCGCTAAAAGCCAATGGCGACCTAAATGTGAAGCATGGCAGTATTACTGCGAACTTGCTGCAAGCATCGTCTCCCGAAAACATGAAACTAAACCTTGAATATGGAAAAATGAGTGTTGACGAATTGGCGGGAGCAGTTTTCGATTGTAAATATTCAAAAGTTTCCATCGATGAATTGGGCGACCTTAAATTAAGGTCAAAATACTCTACATTTAGTGTCGATGAAATGAAAAGCCTGGATGCAGAATCGAAATACGATAATTTTTCGATCGATGAAATTGAATCGGTAAAAGCCTCTACCCAATATACCAATATTAATATTGACAGGCTTGGTGATAAATTTGAAATTGACAATGGATATGGATCCATTAAAGTGGACGAAATTTCTGAAAATTTTAGCTCCGTTTATATCACAAATTCGTACGGAGGAATAAAATTAGGTATCAGTGAAGATGCATCTTATGAAGTGGATGCCAGTTGTACCTATTGCAAAATAGCCTACGATGCTGACAATTTCAGGGGCGACAGGATTGAACAAAGCCATACAAAATCGATTAAAGGAATGGTGGGAAACGGCAACTCTGCAGCCAAAGTTTATATAAAAAGCAAATATGGCACAATTAAATTAAACGAATAATAAACAAGCACTTACAACTGTTCATAAAACCATGGGTTCAAATTACCTGTGGTTTTTTTATTTTCTTACTTTTGTAAACCTATGTCTGAAAACAATTTGGTTCATATTGTTTCTTTTAATATACCATATCCTGCCGATTATGGTGGGGTAATCGACATTTTTTACAAGTTAAAGAGCCTGCATCGATTAGGTGCAAAAATATATTTGCATTGTTATTCTTATGGCCGAGAAGAAGCCAAGGAACTTGAAAAATATTGCGAAAAAGTTTTTTATTACAAACGTAAAAAAGGGCTTCTGTTCCTATTAAAAAAACTTCCGTACATAGTTGCAACAAGAAATTCAAAAGAACTCCTCAACAACCTTAAGTCCACGAAAGCTCCCATTATTTTTGAAGGTTTGCACACTTGTTATTGGATCAACCATCCCGATCTAATAGATCATTATAAAATCGTACGCGCCCACAATGTTGAGCACAATTACTACGCTGCGCTTGCCGAGTCTGAGATCAAACTTCTGAAAAAGATTTATTTTAAGATGGAAGCTAAAAAGCTTCGCAGGTTTGAAGAACAAGTCAAAGCAGATTGTTTGCTCACCATTTCGAAAGCTGATCAGGAATACTTTGAAAAAAAACATACAAACTCTTTTTTAATTTCCGGCTTCCACAGTTTTAAAGCTGTTACTTCACAAACCGGAAATGGGAATTACATCCTGTTTCATGGAAACCTTGGAGTGCCGGAAAATAAAAAAGCAATAGAATTTATTTTATCTGAGGTGCGAATTCAAGAGCATTTACCTCTGGTTATCGCAGGAAAAAACCCGTCCATGGACCTTGTCAAATTGGCACGTAAATTTGAAAAACTGAGGGTAATTGAAAATCCCGGCGAAAATGCCATGCAAGAACTAATACATAATGCGCAAATTTGTTTTATCCCGACATTTCAATCTACCGGATTGAAATTAAAACTACTTGGCTCACTATTTGCAAGCAGGTTTGTCGTTACAAATTCGGCGATGGTAAAAAATACAGGACTGGAAGAATTATGTGAGGTTTATGATGAGCCGGAAGAATTAAAAAATTGTATATTGAGCACCTTTTCCAAATCGTTTTCGGAGGAAGATATTTTGAAACGAAAAGCAATTTTGGAACAAGGATTTTCAAACAAAATAAATGCAAAAAAGTTATTTACTATAATTTCAAACAAATTCAACAAATAGGTTTACTTATGAAACAGTTATTTATAGCGACCATATTTTTGATAATTTTTGGTGCAACAAATGCGCAAGACTTTGAAATCAAAATGCACCTGCCTGAAGCAGCAAATAAAAAAATAACACTTGTACATTATTATAATTCTCAGTTTGCAGCCGATGACACACTTACGCTTGATGATTCCGGGAAAGGGATTTTTGCAAGGGATACTGCCCTGCATCAGGGTTTATATAAGTTGTTCGTCTCCGGTAAACAAAATTTTGATTTCTTATTGGGTGAAGATCAAACTTTCTCCATCGAAAGTGAAAAATTCTCGATAGACGATTTAAAAATAAAAGGTGCGAAAGAAACCGAGGAATTTGCAAAATACATGGTATTCCTGCGTGATATGAACAAACAGAGTAAAGAATTAAGGAACAAAGCTAAGGATGCCACAGAAGAAGAAAAGAAGGAATTATCGAAGCAAATGAATGACCTAACAAACCAGTTGCAAGACTATTGGTTTGCCATGGATAAAAAATATCCGGGCACCTTTTTGGCAAAATTCCTGATGACCAATTATACAACCCCTATTCCTGATGATAAAGACATCCCGGCAGAAATAGTGGCGAACGATTCGATGTTATTACGCTATAAATTTGACTTTCAGAAGAAACACTATTTCGATCATTTTGATTTAACCGACGAACGTTTGTTTTATACGCCCTTGGTAAAACCAAAAATTGAAAAGTATTACGATAAAATCATTCTTCACACCTTTGATTCAATGTACACTGCCTGCCTCGAATTGATTGAAACAGTGAAGCCAAACAAACCAATGTTTCAATATGTAACGTCGACTCTTCTTAACAAAGCTGTAAACAGTAAAATTATGGGGATGGATGCCTTATTTGTTGAAATTGCAAACAGGTATTACATAAGCGGTGAAGCATTTTGGGCGAACGAAAAAACCATGGAATCGATCAGGGAAAACTTATTGTTTGCCGAAAAAAACCTAATTGGCATGATTGCCCCTGAGTTGCAGTTGGAAAGCATTAACGGGGAAGAATATTACAGCCTCCACCAGGTTGATGCAAAGGTTACAATGCTTTTAATTTATGAACCCAACTGTTCGCATTGCAAGGTATTTGTTCCCGAACTTCATAAAAAAATATACAGCAAATACAAAGACAAAGGATTTGAGGTTTATGCCATTTATTCAATGGACAATAAAGAAGAATGGGAAGAATTTGTTGAGAAACATGACTTGTACGATTGGATAAACGTTTGGGACGAACATCATTTATCACGGTTTAAAATTACCTACGATGCCCGAAAAACCCCAGGAGTATATTTATTGGATGAAAACAAAGAGATAATTGCTAAAAAACTTACCATTGAACAAGTGGAATCCTATTTAAAAAAACTTTTGGATTAGGTACCTAAACATTTCATAAATAGAATTAAATTCAAGGTTCCACGCCCCTTTTTTCTCGAGCTTCCACTGGGTTGATGTTCCATCAAGCACATGAATGGTAAAGTCCGGGTTGGCATCGGTCACTATTCTGAACCCCATCCGGTTCAGTGCCTTTAAGGTCCATGTTAATGCAACCCCCTTTCCAATAACTTTTACCTTCTCCCTAAATTTTTTCCGGAAGAAATATTCGCCTTCTTCTGCATCAAAACCAATGTTCTGATTCGTGAATAAACGATCCATTTGTCCGTCTAAAACGGCATCTTCAGGAGAGCCTTCATAAGTAGAATCTTTCAGTAGAATCCATAATTTATCCACTTCACGCAAAGCGATATTTAAATCGTGCGTAGAAAGTACGATGGTTTTATTTTGTTCGCGCGCAACAACCTGAAGCAAATGAAAAATTTCGTATTTGTTGCTTATATCTAAAAATGCAGTGGGTTCATCTAAAATAATAATTGGTGTATCCTGGGCAAGTGCCCGGGCAATCATTGCCCTTTGCCTTTCGCCATCGCTAATCTGTGTCAGCGGCTTATTTTCAAATCCGTGCAAACCCACATTTGCCATCGACTCCAGTACTTTCTTATGGTCGTCCTGCATTAATTTTCCAAACTGGTTTGTGTGCGGAAACCTGCCATAAGCGACCAAATCGAAAACGCTCATATTGTTTACCTGAATGACATCTGTTGAAACAAAACTTATCATACGCGCCCTTTCACGTGCCGAAAACGACTGGATAGATTTCCCGTTAATGATTACATCTCCCGAGAAATAATCCTGAAACCCGATTAGCGAACGTAGCAAAGTGCTTTTTCCAATCCCGTTGCTACCTATCAATGCGACCATTTCACCCTTACTTGCCGAATACGACAGATCCTGATGAAGAACCACCTGTTCTTTTCCCGTAGCATAACCAATTGCCAGCCTGTCGATTTTTATATGAAAAGAGTCGCTCATTTTTATACAGATGAGAATTTTTTATTCTTCACAATCATCCAAACGATAATAGGAATACCGATTAGCGCCGTAACCGAATTAATCGGCAGGGTTGTTTGCATTCCGGGCAATTGCGAAACTATATCGCTAAACAACATTACACTTGCTCCAAGCAGCGCTACAGCGGGCATTAACACCCGATGGTTCGAGGTCTGAAATAACACACGGGCAAGATGCGGAACAGCAATACCAATAAACCCAATGGGACCGCAAAATGCCGTAATCGTTCCAGCCAATAAACTGGTACTAATAAATATTATCACTCTGCTTTTCAGAACTCTTACACCCAATGATTTCGCATAATTCTCGCCCAATAAAAAAGCATTTAAATCTTTTATTTTGAAAAAAGCGATTAATATTCCAATAAGAATTGCGGGAACCACTACCGTAAGTTGCCCTTTGGTTACGCTGCCCAAACTTCCCATGGTCCAAACAATAAAAGCTTTCAGCATACTTTCGCTGCTAAAATATTGAAGGATACTAACAATGGCAGCTGTTGCACTTGTAAACAATATTCCCAAAATCAAGATGGTCATTATGTCGTTCACTTTTGACGAAACATACAGGACCAAAAGCATGACACTAAAAGCACCAATCCAGGCAACAATTGCCAAAGGCCAGGCGCCGGTTGAGGTAAAAATACCGATGGAAACCACCGAAGAAAATCCTAAAACAAACAAGGCAACACCGAGGCTTGCCCCAGCACTGATCCCCAGCACATAAGGCCCTGCAAGTGGGTTTCTGAATACGGTTTGCATTTGTAAGCCACTAACCGAAAGGGCCACTCCGGTTAAAATTGCAGTTAAGGCTTTTGGGAGTCTGAATTCATTGATTATAACCAATGTTGTGCTATCAACATTTACATTCCGAAAAAGGGCATTAACAACTGCTTCGAAAGGCAAAAGAACAGACCCAAACAAAAGATCCAAAAGGAAAAGCAATACAAATAAAATTGCCAATCCCGAAAATAATAATGTATTTCTATTCTGAATTCTTCCTTTCAAAACCAGGATTATTTTATCTCTTCGTAATAAGTAAAGTCAACTTCGTTCAACAAAGATGGGTAAAAAACTTTAATAAGGTCTTTCAATATTAAATTCGGGTAGACCGTGCCACTTTCCCAGAAATCATTCCCCCCGGTTTCCGTAACCCTGTGGATATTGTTAAAAACACGCCCCTGGTTTAATACACCTAAATTTTCGAACCTGCTGTCGGAAGCAACTATTTCATCTTTTGATTTTAATGAACTCATATTAATCCAAACATCTGCGGTTGAAGCCCAGGCAAAAGCATTTTCAAACGAAACCACATAGCTCTCGTGGGTAGTATTCCCTCTTCCAACATAATCTCCTCCGGCATCGGCAATCAGGTTCGCGAGGTACGAATTTCCGCCCGGTACCCACCAGGAATCTTTATATGGGGAGCCAACCATAACCTTTGGGTTGTTGTTCGTTGTTTTTACCAAATTAGTTAGTTCCAGGTATTCCTTTTCAATCCCAACAAAAAAACTATCAGCCTGCGCTTCCTTTTGAAATAAGGCAGCAACAAATTTCACCCATTCGGCTTTTCCTAATGGTTTTTCTTCGAGATATTCACCATTCAAAATTGCGGGGATTCCAAGGTCTGCCAGTTTACGAACCAAAGCCGATACTTCGCTGCCAATGCCATAAACCATTACCAAATCCGGTTTTTGTTGCACCAACAATTCGTAATTCAGGTTTTGACCGTAACCAACATCCACAATTTCCCCTTTTCTGATCCTTTCAGCAATATTCTTATTCGAAACGTAATCGGCACCTGATACACCAACAACTTTGTGATCCTCATTAATAGCCTCTAAGAATGCCAGGTGTGAAGTGGATAAACACACAATCTTTTCCACGGGAGTAAAAATAATATTCTTCCCCTTTAACAAGTCCTTAATGGTTTTTCCTTTCTCTATTAAATAATAATCAATGCTAATGTTATTTGCTTCTTCCCAAGGATTTTTAACGGTTAGTTTTACAAAATCTCCCTTATCCTCGATTTCAAATCCGTGCGCATATAAATTGGAAGGACTAACGGTTCTTTTATCTTCTTTGCTTACCTGACATGAAAAGCCAATAAGCAATAACAGCAGTATCAAAATTCTATTCATAAGAGCTTAAAATTAATTTGGCAAATAGGAAATTTTTCGGGAAATGGAGAACTTCTCATTTCGGACTCGAAGGAAATAAATCCCTGCCCTATTCCCATCTAATGTTACCTTGAACCTTTTTGAAGAAAACCTCTGAAGGCTCATATTTGCTTGTTTCCCAAGAATATCACATACAAAAATATCGTCTTCAGAAATCAGTTCCGAAATGACGAGTTGAAATGAAGAACTGGTTGGGTTCGGGTATAAATTCAATTCAACTTCTTTATCATCCGGTCCATCATCATCGTCTTTGTAAACGTTACAGGCAATAACTTCACATGCCAATGCTGCTCCTGCAGCGTCTGAATTTAAATCCGAAAAGGCAAACCACTGTCCGTTTTGTTTTAAGAATAAAGTGTTTTCACCGCTTCCGCGATAAGATTGATACACTGCCAAATCATCGTCGCTTTGTAGGTTTGAGATCGAAAATCCTATAAAAAAAGTATCGTTTGGTGTAACAACATCTGAAAAACCAATAAAATTCATCGCATCGTTCACAAATTCTGTGATGGAAACATCTTGCGTATAGATCTGCTCCTCAGGGTAATCACTCCCATTATAAACGTTAATTGTTATTGTGCCGGTGCCAACACTTAAATCGCCAACACCCAATGAAATTCCTTCAAGTGTTTCTTCCCCTTTAATCGAAAAACGATCGACAAACTCAGTTATTCCCAAGTTATTTGTTCCTGTCCAATATCCTTGTTTTTCAGAGTTGTTATCCAATATTTCAACCAATTGATGGTCATCCTCGGTTTGCATATTTGTGAACGCATCGCAAAAATCGATTCCATCAAAGGGTTCTAATCCTTCTAAACTAATAAAACCTGAATTTACCGGATCAAGCCAGTGCTTTATTTGTCTTTCTTGCTCATCGTGATAATCCCAGTAAATATCGAACCTTGAAAAATAATCATCAATTGAATTCGAACAGGAAGCCGCACCTCCGGTTAAGGTGCCTATCAGTTGATGATCCTGATTGAAATATCCACACCCAGAAGAACCGAATTCAGTGGTACCTTCATCCCAACGAAGAGTTCTCCAGAATGCATCAGGAACATACCTATGGTTAAACGAATCAATTATTGGGCTATCGTAATCAATGGAAATTTTTTTTATATCCCCTTGAGGGTGATGTATCGCAACTTCTGAAGTTGGAATATCTCCTGAATTATCCCATCCGGCATAATAAGGCCTAAACTCGGGTGGTGGTGGAATGGTCATCTCAACCAACCTGAAATCCAAACTATCATCGTTTGACCTGTAAATTCCTCCCGATATTGAATTTGAAATATCCCCATCGAGGTTTCCGCAATAAGGACTTTGATAATTGAAAAGGAACACAGAATTTTCTTCCCCATTAATATGATCACGATAACAATGGTTGGCAGTTAAAATATAAGGTTTTTGATCTTGAGATGTGTTGTTCACCAAAGTTCCGGTACAGGCTTCCGTACCATCAATAAAAATTCGGCAAACACTATTTTTAAGGCTTTCCCAGTCTTCTGCCAATTCACAATTAACGTCCACATTACAACTTCCGGCCATTTTGCCCAAGGGCCGTCGCTCATTCTTGCCAGCAACAACTCCCACAAAATCGTGGTTAACTTTTGAAATTCCGATTTCGCCTTTAAAATCGGCATTCAAAGGTTCTTCGTACTGAATGGTTATCTCATCGCCCGCAACAGGTGAAACTGCAAACGAATTAAACTGTTTATTGTTAAAATCGGTAAATGCCCCAAGTTTTTTCTTTTCATCCTGATCCAATATATATAGTTTGGCTCCCGGTGGCACATGATATGGGTTGAAAATTACATTCAGTGAAAGCGCCCCCTCCGATTTAATGGTTACCTGCCAAACCGAATAACCTTCTATATTTTCATACATAACCCCATTATTTTCACGATTAATATTCACGGGAAATGAATGGGCAAAACGGAATGGTTTCAATTGGTTTTCATTCTGATTTTCACGCACAGATGCTTTTAACAATTCGAAATTATTGACTTGTGGCATTTCAACAATTTGCCTCTTCAGGCTTTTTAAGTGCCCAAGCTGCAACGGTTTCCCGCCATTGGAAATTTGTCCGTTTGCCAGCAACGACACAGTGAAAAATGCAAAAAAAGATAAAATATGAATTCCCTTAAACATCCATGCTATTTTAAAAATCAAAGTTAATAATATTAACGAGCTTGCTCAGCGAAATAGTTTTCAGATACTAACTTTTTATTGTGTATATAAAATTTCATTCAGACGACCTCCAAAACTGATAAATTTTGTACATTGAAAAATGCATTGAACAATGTTTACCATTAATTGATTATATAAACACATAAAACCAATAAGCGATGAAAAAACTGGCATTATTTTGCATTTTCGGAACAGCCTGCATTTGTATGTTCACTGCCATAGCACAAACTCCCGAAACTCCTGTTAAGAACAATAGAGAGCTTGCAAAATTATTCCCGTCAAATGTTGCAACAATCCTCGAAAATTCGTGCTTTCAATGCCATACCGGGGCATCACGAAATGCCGATGCCAAAAAGGAACTTAACTTTTCGGAATGGGATAAATATTCGGTTATTAAAAAAGTTGGCAAACTGAAAGAAATTTGTGAAACAACTTCAAAAGAAGAAATGCCTCCACAAAAATTTTTAAACAAGTTTCCCCACAAAAAACTGAGCGATGAACAGGTCTCAGTTTTATGCAATTGGGTAAAAACCGAATCGCAAAACCTTGTAAAAGGATTACATTAGTAAAGTTTCTAAAGAATTATTCTTATGACAAAAAAAATTGGTAAAATAATAGTCGCTATTGTTGTTCTATCCATCATAATCTTACAGTTTATTCAGCCGATAAAAAACGTGCAGGAAATTTCAGAAAACCACATTTTTATGCAGGCAAGCATCAACGATTCTGTAAAAACTATTTTGACGAATGCTTGTATGGATTGCCATTCGAACAATACAAATTATGAATGGTACCATAAAATTTCGCCCGTTTCATGGTACGTTTATGAACACATTAAGGAAGGGAAAAAGGGTGTGAATTTTTCGGATTGGGGAAGGTACACAAAAGTAGAAAAAATTGGTTTGCTGGATGAGATTATGGAGGAAGTTGAAGAAGGAAAAATGCCTTTAAAAAGCTATACTTTGATGCATAAAAATGCCAGGCTCAACGAGGACGAAAAAGAACTTCTTGAAAATTGGGCGAAAACCTATGCAGAAGAATTGTTGATGGAGAAATAGATCTAAATATTAAGAATAGAATTACTAAAAGAACAATCTGGCTTGAAGACTGAAGACTAAAAGAATTCTCTTGGAATTTTCAAAATTATACTTCAAACTTTGGACTTTAAACTTCAAACTTGTATTTGAACAAAAATAACAACAAATATCCCAACGATTATCAGGAGTAGAATTTCATAAAAAGAAAATAATATAGAACAATGAAAGTACTGGTTATGTACGTAAACGAGTTTAGTTACACTCCAGCGCAAAAAAACCTGAAGGAAGCAGAAGATGTTAAAACCGGAGCCAGTTATAAGGATGCAATTGTGGCATTTATTCAGGTGGAAGAAAGCGATGAAGCCAACGATGTTAAAAGCCGCGAAAAGAAACTTGTGAACCACTTAAAATGGACGTCCAGAAAGAACAATTGTAAACGGGTTGTTTTGCATAGTTTTGCCCACCTTTCAGAATCAAAAGCATCCATTGAATTTACGAAAGCAGTATTCGACCAGGCAGAAATACGGCTAAAAAATGCGGATTTTGAAACCGCCCAAACCCCTTTTGGTTATTTTCTGGATTTAAAAATTGACGCCCCCGGATTTTCGCTGGCCCGAATTTGGGCGACTTTGTAACAGCCCTTCCTTACTTCCCCCAAGGGGAGGGATAAAAGGTGAACATTACTGGGCATTTAGCCAATAAGTCCTGAATTTGCAAATTAAATGGTGAAGAAATTATCCGTCCTGCTGTTGGTTTTAAGCAATAGGTACAATTAGATAAACCACTATTGCGCAGAAAGGACATAAATTTAAGATTGAATGAAATTCAAAAAATAATAAACAAGTCAGACATGAGTATTGAGTAAAGAGTAGAGAGAAAAAAAAGCAAAATAATTCTCAATACTCAAATCTCCGTACTCAAATCTAATTCATTTAAAAATAGAGATTTATAGAAATTAACGTAGCTGCAATAATCCCAAACTAAATCGCGTGCATGCTTTTAAAATATCAACTATAAAATAAAGTCATGCATAGAGCCATTCTATTCTTAAAAGTGAATGGCAAAGCAATAGTACATTAAAACAATCAAAAGATCTAGACATATTTGGATAAACACCCTCACAACCTCAAACTCATTCTTTTTTCTTATTTTTGTATTAAAATCTGGGCAAATGACAAAACCTCAATTTTTATGCTTGTTTTTCTTGCTTTTATTAACTACAACTACCTTTGCGGTAAGTAAAGACAAAGAGGAAAAACAAAAAGTTTATACCATTCGGTACGGAAAAGATATTGCATTATCGACCATACAATTTGGGGCATTTATTTACGGAAACCAACTAGGCAGGGACCGTTTGCCCAAACACCCTGAACAAATTCCAAACCTGACACCAAACGATGTTTGGTGGTTTGATCGTGGTGCTGCCAAACAAGATCCAACCCAGGCCGACAAATACCTAACCCTGTCCGATCAGTTTATGAATGGGGCGATGTACCTTCCCCTACTGATGTATATTGATCCAAAAGTTCGGGATATTTGGTTAGACTATGCCGTATTGTTCTACAAAGTGCATTCGATCAGTGCCCTGGGATATGTCGCCGCAGCTTTGCCCGTTCCAAGGATGCGGCCAAGCATGTACAACCCGGCTATTGCCACGGAAAATAAATTGGGTGGTAACAATACCAATTCTTTTTTTAGCGGGCATGCTTCAGTGGTTGCCACCTCCTCATTTTTTATGGTTAAAGTATATTTCGACCTGCACCCCGATGCAAAAAACAAAGCTTTGTGGTATGGATTGGCAGCTATACCACCAATCGTAACCGGGTATTGCCGATATAAAGCCGGGAAACACTTCCCCACCGATATTTTAACCGGGCTGGCTTTTGGTACTATCAATGGGATATTAACACCTGAATTGCACAAAAAAGAAGGTAAACGTTTAAAGATATTCCCTGCAGCATCCTCCCAAGCGCTTGGATTCTATGCCCAAATTACCTTGTAAATTGAACTATTTATAAACGCATTTGTACGCGCAGGTATCTTCTATTTTGAGCTTGAATTTCGAATTCTTCTCAACACGGTAG
The DNA here is from genome assembly GCA_963678235.1 of Prolixibacteraceae bacterium. Lineage (GTDB taxonomy): Bacteria > Bacteroidota > Bacteroidia > Bacteroidales > Prolixibacteraceae > JABMQB01. The sequence goes on from OY782766.1 coordinate 1,793,543, forward strand.
GTTTCAAAAGTTTTGTATGTTTTCCATTCGGTATCGCCGGGCAAAAGAACGTCCATTGATCCTGAAATTACAGTCATAAACTCAATAGAAGAAGTTCCAAATTCATATTCCCCTGGAGCCATTACGCCAACAGTTGCCTGACCTTCTTCGTTTTCAAAAGCCATGCTCATTACATTGCCTTCAAAATATTCATTGGTTTTAAACATTGTCTATTCTGGTTTTAATTTTATAAAAGCCAAATGTAGGAATTAGATATCGATGGAATTAAAAAGAACCGAATTTTACCGGAAACTTCTTGATAAATTAAAATCAAAAGCTGACCAATATAACTCCTTACTTCCCCTCGTTTACAACGAGGGGTTTGCTATTATGAGGTTGTAACTCCAATTGCTGGCGCAGATTTGTAATCTGTGCCCATTATAAATTCTCATAAAAAAAAGCCCAGCAGTTGCCAGGCTTCTATACTATTCCTTTTAAAAGCTTTTTTGTTTTTGCCAAAACAAAGCACGGATCACAGATCCGCGCTAGCGGAGTTGATGGAATTAAAAAGAGTTGTGTTTTACCGGAAACTTCTTGATAAATTAAAATCAAAAGCTGGGATCAGATACAAGTGCTGGCGCAGATTTGCAATCTGTGCCACTATTCAATTAAAATAATATCCAACAAACCTTTCTCTCCAGCATAATCATAAGCACTACTGTACACATAATCTTCAGCTTTAAATACCAGTCCTTCTTCAACCGGGTTCTGATGAATATAATCGAGTTTTTGATTGATTACAGAATTGCTCCAGAGTTCAATTGGTCTATTATCTCCCCGCCAAAACCTATAACCTTCTGAAGTTTTAAATTGATCCAACAACCATTCTTTTCTGCTTTCCTGCTGATTTTCTTTAATTGCACTAATAACAGCTTTGCTGGTAAACTTTTTAAAGTCCCTTAATATTTCCGATAACTTATTTCCTTCTTCTGCCCTAATTATAAGATGGACATGATTGCTCATTATGCACCAAGCAAAAATCTCAAGTCCTTTATGGTTTTGGCAATATTTTAAATTCTCAACCAAAATATCTTTATATAGGTTTCTGGTAAAAACATCTACCCAACCTTGTACTGCGAAGGATACAAAATAAATTCCGTCCGGATTATGAAACTTATATTTTATGCTCATTGGTTAACTTCAGAAATTGAAAACTAAAGTTAGACAATATTCTTTAGTAATAGCAAGCGCTGGCGCAGATTTATAATCTGTGCCTATATCTATTGATTTTATTCAAAATAGAAGCCCGGCAGTTGCCAGGCTTCTATACTATTTCTTTTTAAAACTTTTTTGTTCTTGCAAACAAAGCACTCCCCAATATTTCTATTATACCAGAATATTTTTTGTTTTGCAAACAAAAGCACGGATCATAGATCCGCGCTAGCGGAGTTCTATACTATTCCTTTTAAAAAGTTTTTTGTTTTTATCAAAACAAAGCACGGATCATAGATCCGCGCTAGCGGAGGTAAATTGTATTCATTTACTCATAATTGCTGGCGCAGATTTGTAATCTGTGCCCATTGTAAATTCGCATAAAAATAAAGCCCAGCATTTGCCAGGCTTCTATACTATTTCTTTTTAAAACTTTTTTGTTCTTGCAAACAAAGCACTCCCCAATATTTCTATTATACCAGAATATTTTTTGTTTTGCAAACAAAAGCACGGATCATAGATCCGCGCTAGCGGAGTTCTATACTATTCCTTTTAAAAAGTTTTTTGTTTTTATCAAAACAAAGCACGGATCATAGATCCGCGCTAGCGGAGGTAAATTGTATTCATTTACTCATAATTGCTGGCGCAGATTTGTAATCTGTGCCCATTGTAAATTCGCATAAAAATAAAGCCCAGCATTTGCCAGGCTTCTATACTATTCCTTTTAAAAACTTTTTTGTTTTTATCAAAACAAAGCACGGATCATAGATCCGCGCTAGCGGAGGGTTGATGGAATTAATAAGATTTGAATTTTGCCGGAAACTTTTGAATTAATTAAAATCAAAAGCTGACCAATTTAAATTCTTAATTGCTGGCGCAGATTTGTAATCTGTGCCGCTTTCTATTTATTCCTAAAAATAAAGCCCGGCAGTTGCCAGGCTTCTATACTATTACTTTTTATTTTTTTTTGTTTTTACCAAAACTAAAGCACGGATCACAGATCCGCGCTAGCGGGGCCTATTTATGCTACAACAAAAACGCATTAAAAATGCTTGAACCAACAACCCCTCGTTGTAAACGAGGGGCAGGTGGTGCCACTTTCTATTTATTCTTAAAAAAAAAAGCCCAGCAGTTGCCAGGCTTCTATACTATTTCTTTTTAATTTTTTTTTGTTTTTACCAAAACAAAAGCACGGATCATAGATCCGCGCTAGCGGAGAAGTAAGATCAAGCGCTGGCGCAGATTTGCAATCTGTGCCCATTATAAATTCTCATAAAAAAAAGCCCAGCAGTTGCCAGGCTTCTAAACTATTCCTTTAAAAAACTTTTTTGTTTTTGCCAAAACAAAGCACGGATCATAGATCCGCGCTAGCGGAGGGTTGATGGAATTAATAAGATTTGAATTTTGCCGGAAACTTTTGAATTAATTAAAATCAAAAGCTGACCAATTTAAATTCTTAATTGCTGGCGCAGATTTGCAATCTGTTCCGCTTTCTATTTATTCCTAAAAATAAAGCCCGGCAGTTGCCAGGCTTCTATACTATTACTTTTAAAAACTTTTTTGTTTTTATCAAAACAAAGCACGGATCATAGATCCGCGCTAGCGGGGTTCTATACTATTTCTTTTTAATTTTTTTTTGTTTTACAAACAAAGCACAGATCATAGATCCGTGCTAGCGGGGGGCTTCTATACTATTACTTTAAAAACTTTTTTGTTTTTGCCAAAACAAAGCACGGATCACAGATCCGCGCTAGCGGAGGGCAATGAAAACAAAAAACACCTGTTTGCACTAATGGATGCTTTCCTTAGGGACTACAAAGCTAAACAGGCTTATGGGGCATAAAAAAGCCCCACTTAAAAAGTGAGGCTTAATCAATATCTCAAGATTAGTCTATTTTAAAAGGTTTTACTACTTGTTTACATTGAATTTAATCTCAGCTAAGTATGATACTTTTACTTTCTCCCCATTATGTTCAGCTGGAAGCCATTGAGGCATATCTTTAACCATTTCAATAGCCACTGTATCAAGAAAAGCATTTAGATTACGGCTGACTTTTGCTGATTCAATATTCCCTTCCTCATTTATAGTAAAATTAACACCAACTACTCCTTTTTCTTGGATGCCTATATCTTTGATTTGGAAAGAAAAATATTGCTCTAGAGCCATTTCCCCTGACAACCCATTATAATTAAAAACAGGTTTCTTATCAACAATTGAATAAGCTTTAATGCCATTCCCCTTCTTTACTTTGGAAACATATTTAGCCACTTTTTTAGGCTTCTCTATTTTTCCAATTATTTCACTCTGATAAGGGTCTGCTTTATTCAACTTGACATAAACACTATCTCCTTCAAAATATCTATTTTCATTTTTTGAGATAGTTTTTATTCCCTGATATTTAATGCCATCATGCACATAATCATACCAAACTTTTAACTTATAATGCCTCCTCATAAAGTGAACTGGACTATCCTTATGGACATACCCATGAACTACAACTGTTTCAGTTTCTTGGGAACAGCTAGTAAATAGACAGATTATAATAATAACTAATATTTTCATTTTTTATAGTATGGTGAATTGTAATAATCTTTTGTAGCTTGCTTAATCCAGTTCTTGCCTGAATACTTACCCTTGTTTTGATTTAAAAATTTATTCCAAGAATTGGATATATTTGAATTAGTGTTTACAGACGAAGTTGACTTTGAAGAAAATCTCAGTTTAAATCCAGAAGCTTTACCTTTTCCAAAACTTCCAACACTTGTCAGATCAAGAGCAGCCCCAACATAAGATTCCATTAAAATCATAGAACCTAATGTATGCCCATATTTATTCCAAAACTCTTTCTCATGCACTGGTCCAGCATCTCCACTTAATTCAGAATTTTTAAGTGCTGTTGTTATTGGACTACGTGTATCTAATATTTCTTTACGTTCTTCAAAATCTTTCAAAGAATATTCATACCCTGAATTCTCATTGTAATTTTCAGGGATTTCAGGGTCAAAATTAGTTACAGCATAACCATCTCTTAAATCAGTTACATGGGCTTCTTTTCCCTTAACACTAACTTGTTCATTTACATTTCCTTCTGAATCAACAAAGTTTACATATTGAACTTCATCTCCCCCCTTGTCACTGACTTTCTCCAAGCGATCTTCTTCCTCATAATAATTGTATTCATAAGGGACCATTCCATCAGGGTCAATAAACCTAAGTGGGTTATTAAAGACATAAGAATAAGGGCTCCACCTTCTCATTTGCTCTGCAGCAGGATCAATTACATGCCACCTGCCCAGTTCGGCATCATACATCCTTGCGCCATAATCATACCAACCAAGCGAAATACCTATATCATCGTCTTGAATCTCCTTACCATTATAGAGGTATTTATTCTCTACCACTTCTAAAGCAAATAATTGCTGTTGGTTCATTACCATGCCAAATGGATAATATTCGGTTGTTTGCATTAGTTCGGGGTGCCCATTGTCGTGTGCAGCAAATACTGCCCTGGTATTCCCCAAATGGTCTTGCAGGTTATATTCATATCGCCAAAGAACATTTCCTTCATCTACCACCTTCACTATCCTTCCCGCAGGGGTAAAGATAACTTTTAATTCTTCCTCTTCATATAAAAATGGTCCTGAATAATCTACTTTTTTGTTTGAATTACTGTTGGAAACCACATTTTTTCGCAATTTCGTTCCAGTCGCAGTATAGGCATAATCAATATAATTAGATGCATCTTTCTCCACTTTTTGTGGCAGGTTCAGATAATTATAAGTTATTTGCGTATTGTTATGGTCGGAATCCATATTTCCGTTGTCATCGTAGGTATAATTTTCAATTCCCTGAATATATCCTCCCTCTTCCGTAGCGTAATCAATTACATTTTGCAATTTATTTGTCCCGGAGTAATAAGTATAATCCAATTCATCAATTTGCGAACCTGCTGCATAACGGGTAAGGTCGGTGATATTTCCGTTGGCATCGTAATCATAATTGGTTTTATAGGCGTCGTTATTACTATTAAAAGAAGCACCATCAGCATAGTTGGCAATTTTTAGACGGTTTAGTCCATCGTAGGTAAACTGGTAACGTTTCGCTAGTGCATTGGCATCTTTCACCAGCCATTCCATCTGAAAAATGTTTCCGTTGTATAAACCCGAACCTGCTTCGTAGTTTAATCCCAAAGCAAATAGATCATTTCCAATATTTCCTACATCGTTAATATCGGTGACCCAACCTTTTATATTGTACTTATAATTAACTTGCTGGTTAAAGTTACTTCCGGCACTTGTTCCATGAAGGTATTTGCTTTTTAGCTCGCCCAGATCGGTATACTCGTTAGCCGTAAGGGTTATTTCTGTTCCGCCGTTGTGCTTTAACTTTTCGCTTAACAGTCTCCCCTGATGGTCGTAAACATAAGTAGTTTCGAGCGTTACAGTGTTCGCACCTACCGTATGCGCGAGCTTGGTAATAAGGGGCTGCCCTGAAAAATTGAAAGCAGTAGATGAGATATCCTTGCCTCCCAAATGGTTATCGGATATTACCTGAATAGCATTGCCATATTCATCGTAATAACTTACCGTAACCAATTCATTATTGGTACCAGATTCCGTTAGGTTCAAAGCCCTAATATAGGTCCCGGTAACCAATCCTTTTGTCCTTGTTTCGTCCTTTGCTGCAAAACCAGACACACCCGGATTTGAAACAAAGTTATAATTCCCGCTGTAGGCAGACAGGTTAACAAAATCATAATTATCGTACCAGGTTACCGATTGAATATCGGCAAGAGTTAGCCTGTACGCCGAAGGTATACTTTGGTTTGTGTACCCCTGAAAGGAATTATACGATGAACTCATAACTTCGTATAAAGTTCCGTTAAAAGCATCAAAAGCATCTTGTATGGTTGCCCTTCCCACTGCATCAACATTTGGGTTTAGCCCTGTTATTACGGGACGGTTAAAAGCATCATAAAGTGTAACATGCCAATGATTTTCAGCATCTTTGGTCATTGCCAGCCTGTCGCGTTTGTCGTAAACCATATAAACTGTTTGTGCCCCGGGCAGTTTCTTCTCTATCATCCTTTTCCGTTCGTCATAGTTGTAGTAATAGCATAATAAACTATCATCAGGGCTACTTGCCAATGGAGGTACAACACAACGCAATAATCCAAAATCATCAAAAATATAATAGGTCGATAACCATGAACTTCCATCGTGAGCACGTTTGCACACTACCCTTCCCAATTTATCTTTATACTCGCGTGTTTTATGCCCATCCTGATCGGTACTTTCTGTCATATAAAGTTCGTTTGCATCGAAATTATCTGGCGCAAACGTTGGTGAAGTTAAGGTACCCGAAACTAACCAGTTTTTTACCGTTTCTTCGGACGATATATTGGTACCATATAGAAAAGAAGTTGGTTTTGCATCCCAGTTTTCACCAACGCTGGTATCCTTAACTATCCTGTTTAAAGGAGAACCATCGAAGCCAGTAGTTGAGTACGGCCTTCCATCATCGGGACGCCATTCCTTCGCATTATTGTAGTACGTTTCGCAGGCCGATGTTGCGTTGGCAACAAAATCGCCATCGCTATTTGACGACATAAAGGCTAAATACTTTTTTGCCTCCCTTCCATAACCATCGTAAACAATGGGTTGCACAATATCCTTATTGTTTGGCGAACCTTCTATATTTATAGATTGTATGAGCCTCCCTAATCCATCGAAATATTCAACTGTTTGCACGGATGGATTTGAGGATACGCTTGTAGCATCTGTATCCCCCACCCTTAAAATAGTTGTATGAATATAATTACGTAAACTATTATTTGTATTATCAAAATTAATATTCTCATCAACCGTTGGCGTTTCATGGTCAATATCAGGAACAGAATCAGCCGGGACAATATGTACCCACACATCGGAACCTTCAACAGCATGAAAACCATCGGACAATACGATTTGATTTGTAGCTACAATTTCAGCTTTTCCGGTGTACTTATCGTTGTTAACAACGTTTGCATCTTGTGCATAAGCGCAAATTTCAAAAAATGCAAGGATAGTAACTAGTATATATTTTATCTTACGCATCTGCATTATTTTTTAATAAATTTTTCAATTAAAGTAATATCACCCAGAATAAGCGTAAGTAGATAATTTCCGGAAGCCAGAAACTCTACGTTAATGTTTTGGGTTGACCAAAAAGGATAGTTTATTGTTTCACTGGTATAAACCAAAACACCTTTGGGATCGGTTATTTTTACGATAACATTAGCTTTCCCGTTTCCTTCAATCTTCCACGACAAATTTTCTTCAACCGGGTTTGGCCATACATTGTGTGAGAAGAAACTTTTCTTCGTAATCTTTTCTATTTCTTCATGAAGAAAGTAAACAATTGTTGAATCAGATTTTGTACATCCATCAACAGATTCAGCATTAACAACACATACCAATGAATCTGTATTTTCCAAATAAGTTATTGTCCGGGATGCACCCACAGAACCATCATCCCAGATATAGCTTAAAAAACCAGCATTTGCGGTAAGCTCCTTTGTTTCACCTTCAAAAAGTTCTATTTTATCTTCTAATCCTAATTGGGGAACCTGTGCAAGTTCAATTACTACCGTATCTTTAGCGCTGCAACCTTTCCCGTCAAATGCTTCCACAAAATAGGTTCCCGGCAATTCAACAATAATATCCTCTGTCCAAACCTCATCGTTCCAAACATACGAATCAAATCCGCTCCCCTTTACTCCAAGTTCAACAAATCCCCCTTCACAAATTGGTGCTTCTCCGGCTATGGAAATTTCCAGTTGATCGCAGTTGAAATATTTTGCTATCAATGCATCATTTTTCCCTTTTGATTGCATAATAACCCCATTTAGATCCAGGGTTTCATCAAAACCACCAGCTAAAATTATGTCACCATCGCTATTTAACGTTACAGCACGACCAAAGGCAAAAGCATCATTGCCCGGCTCATCATTCCAGATTAAATTACCTTCCTGATCAAAATATGCCAGAAACATATTCTCCGTTTTATCCAAATTTTCTTTAATTATTTCCCCTGTTTTTAATGCATATGAACTCCTGAAATAACCTGCAAGCAACATATTGCCAGTCCGGGTTTGAATTGCATCCATTGAATAACATAAAGTTGGGCTTATGAGTTCCTGATACCATTGATATTCCCCAAGCTCATTGAAATTAATCAAGGCAACTCCCTGCAATGCACTTGTACGGATAGTTTTATCCTCAAAAGACAGTTCTCCTGAGTAGTTAATACACGCAGTAATACAATTTGAATTTCCGGTTGAAAGGCCAACAGCATCTATATAACTATTGCCTTCAATATATTTTGCCCATTTAATTTCATTTTCTTGTTCTTTAAGTAAAATTAGGCCCTTAAAATCTTCATCAGTGGTAAATACATCTTTACTGTTTTCCAGAAACTCAAATAAGCCATCAACTTGAAACAATAAATACTTTGTATTACTTTCTCCAAATGAGATTGCTTTTAACCGATGTATCCCTTTGCCTTTGGTTAACTCAGCGTCAATCACATCTCCTTCGGGCGTCAGAGATATAAGAAATCCCCTTTTCCCTGATCCACTATTGATGGTTTTATCGTTTACTTTAAGAGACCCCTTTAACATCCCTCCTGCCAATATTGTCCCATCAGCTGCCACTTCCATTACATCCATGGTTGCACTTCCTGAAAAATCCAATCGTTTTAACCAGTCAATTTTACCTGATGGAGTCCATGCAGCCACAAATAATGAGTGTCCATCTCCAGAATAATCTTGTTTCTCAAAATGGACTTTACCATCTACTGTTCCCGACATTAATATTTTGTTTCCTGTAACTGCAAGACAATTAGCATTGTCATTGTAATTCCCTCCAAGGCTTTTTATCCAAACAACATTTCCATTTTTATCAAGTTTGGATAAAAAAATATCTTCAGCACCATAAGCACTGGCCTCTTTTTTCCCTGCTTCTATGGAAATTGAAAATTTTCCTGCTGCATAAATGGAATTTCCGGCGCAAACTATGTCGTTAATTACATCTTCTGACTTTCCTCCCAAGCAAGTACCCCACTTAAAAGACTGTTGCCCAATGGAGTGAAAGCCAATCAATAGTAAACTTATTAATAATATGTGTTTCATTTGTTTATGTTCAAGAGTTTTAATTGGCATAATTGTATTCGTATTTCTTAAGTATTTCCCCTTTGTGGTTTCGAACATATGCTAAGCGACCAAAGTCATCGTATTCGTAATAGGTTGTGCGTCCATCAGGGCCTGTTTCTGAGGTCATTCCTACTAAAGGTTTGTAGGTATAAAAAGAAACCTGATATTCATCATCGATTAAAACTGTATTTAATGCAGACTTTAGGTTGTTTACATCGGTAAGGATATCAGAATAAGAGTCTTCTTCAGTGAAGCTTGTTTTATCCACAATTGTTTGCAATGAAGATAAGCTCAATGTAGAATTACTGCTTACAATTTTTGCAACCGGATGAGTCTCGTTATAAGCCCATAGTATGTATGTTGTTAAACCATCATCACCTGTAAACTTTGTAATTTTCCCATCTGTATCGTATGCATCAAATGTAACCTTTAGCTTACCAAGTGTATTCACATTTGAACTATTTACAATTGTTTGGGGCTTTATTACATTTGGACTATACTGGTGGTAATTAGTTTGAACTTCTTCCCAGGCACTACTCCCTGTATTTATTTTTTTTGTAATTATAGGAGCAATAATGTTGCTATCAACCATACTTATATATGGTTGGGTTGATTCTTGGGAAGGATAACTATAATTTACTTCTTGGGTTTTACCATTACTTAATTGTACTACTTCTCTTTTAGGGAGCAGGTAGTCATCCCAATACTCTATGGTTTTTAAACTTGTAACAGCATTTGCGCCACTTATATTCTCTCTTTTTGTTATGGTAGTTGGTTTTATACTCGCCGAAACAAATTTGTTATAACCAATACTAAAGATTTCAAAACTATTTCGAGATACCCCCATCTCTGTCAGGTAGTATCCATCTTCATACCACCATTGTTCAAAAGTTTCCTGGTTTGCTTCAGTTGCTGAGAATTGCAATCCAATATAACGATGAGCAGAATTTGTAAAAACATCATCTTTTTCGTAATAATCATATTGGGTATGTGTTTCAGCAACTAACTCCCCGGATTTATTATAAATTCGGACAAACGAAAGCAAAGGTTCTTTCCAATCGTGTTCAACATTGGTATATTTTTGAGGGTTGTAAGTTGTTAATCCGTTAAGATAATTTGAAAATGAATGAGATGAATGGATTTCATAATCTATCAATGGAGATACATTTCCGTTAAATATGTTATCATACAAGCTTGATTCTCCTTCACCATAAAAATATGGTAACTCATAATCGTATTCAATACTTCCATCTGAGTCATTCCCTTTCGTAATTTCCACAGATACATTCTGGTATTCAACTAAATTTGAATGAAAAACAGGAGCATACTTTAGATCGCCGGTATAGGTAAATAATCTATAATCAATGCCATATACCATATCTGTTGGACCGCAGCTTCCACCGCATGGGTAAGATTTATGAATCCACTGCTCTGAAATTAGATTATTTAATGTTGGTTGGTAATAGTCGCGCATTTCTCCAGCAGAATAAGCGTAAGAGTTGGTAATGGTATTTCCAAAAGCATCCTTATTTATAATATCTGCTATGCGCAAGCCTGCTCCAACCGTGGGACCACCGCTTTCAAGGTTATTAAATTCATTTAACTCATAAACAAATTCAGAACTTCCGCCAGTAGGATAATGAATTTCTTTCAACATCCCCTGCCGAGTTGCAATAAGGTTACTACTCTTATCACAAGTGTGTGATGTTGTTGAACTAAAAACACCAAATTGTACATCTCTTTGGTTAATAATTGCCGTAACAATTGGATTCTGCTCACTTCCCCCTTCAAGTGATAGTTTACCCCGTGAAAATATATTTTGTATTGGAGGCATAGGCTGGTTATTATTTGCATTATTAAAAAATCCCCACCAGTCCCGGCTATTCGTATTAAACCTATCCATGTGAATATCGGTGCTGTCATAATAATCAAATTGATACTTTTTTACCTCTTTGTTTGCACCGTCATGAATAGAAATCTGATCCAATAGTTTATGGTTTGTATACTGATTTTCTGTACTCAAATCAAACACAAACTTTTTAACCAGATCATCAGTATTCGTATAAACACCTATACTATCTATATAAGAATTCCTCCAATCATCACATGTTTTACAATAAAAGGTTGAAGCATTATCAATAGTATTATAAAATACAACACTACTATTTTTAACCTTTATACTTTGCGGAATATAGTTTTTATAAAAACGTGGTTTAGTTGAATAGTAGAAATCATCTATATATTTAGGCCAGGTATTTTCATAAACACTATGAGGATCATCCAAATAATTTAAATATTCAGTTGTATTAAAAACATCTACAATATAGTGTATCATATTGTTTCCATTAATACGTTCTTTGCTTTGCTCATAAAACAATTCAATGGTATCGCTTTTTGTAGCAGATACTACCGAAGTAAGAAACCATCCTGTATTTCCACGTTTCCAAGAGTTTTGAGGATCATCCGGATCAGATTGATGATTTTCTTCTATCGCTATTTGTCCTTCGGTTCCTTCCCCGAAATAATACTGAGTTCCATCGGTATCTACAATTATTATTTTATGTATATCATAAGTACTTCCTCCATTACGGATTTCGTTGTTTGGCAGGATAATTTTAACTGGCTCATAAGGAATGGTCATAGCCTCAACTTCCCCATTCTCCTTTCCTTTCATTATAAAACTTCCGGATTTGCCAGAAGGAAGACTATACCTGAATATATCATAATCATTTTCACAATATGATTGTATCAAAACATTATTTACATTCATAACATCAAGCAAACCGCCCCAATTTCCATCAGCGCCAATATTAAAACTGTTGATCCAGTCATAGGAATACCCCGTACGAGATGTACCATATTTTAAACTAGTAAATGAATAAAATGGGGATGTTGCATTGGTAGTGTCCTTACCAAGCGGATCAATATACGGTAACCAATGTTTGTTATGGTAGGGTGGATCAGCATAAAAATATTCATCTACCTTGTCTACAATCGTCCTTGTTATTACCGCACCGGTATTTAAGCTCCAACCTACACCTAATTGGCTTCCAATATCTTCAACTTTTCGTCCTGAAGTATTACAACTAATTGAAATTGGAAGGCTTAAAGAACCGGAAACAACGGTATACAAAGGAATACTAATGGCAGTCTTCCCTGTTGAATAATTCACTTCGTAATTTCCATACTCCTGCATATTAGATAAACTTGGTGATGGAGGAACAACTTCATGCAATTGTTCACCGTTTGTTGAATTAGTTTCTATGGTCGATACAACCATAGTTGTATCAACTGGATCAGTTGAATTCGTTCCAATTTCTCCTACTGGAATTTCCTGCGAATACGAAATCAGATTGGCAATTATTAATATATTAAACAAAATGATTTTTCTCATAGCTTAAATTATTGAAGATAAATATTCTCTAAGGCATTATTTCTTTCCTTAATTGAGGGAAATACCTTAAAACTTCCCTCTTTTTTATGTCCTAAATCCGTATTTGCATGGGCAGGATCTTGTTCTTCCTTCATAATCATTTTAGTTATTACATTGATTTAAAAGGCTCATATCCGCAATCTTTTCTAGCGCGTTTAGTCTTTTATGATGGTCAATTGTATATAAAGTCAGCTCTTCCACTTTCTGGAGGATAAGCATATTCATTTTAGCAAGATCAACTCCATTTTCTTTCACTTCTTTTGCAGAAGGGATTTCCGGAAGGTGCTTGTGTTTTTCAGTATATATTTTTAAGTCGGATAATGACATAAGGGGATAATCCTTTTCGAAAACATAATCGGGCTGTGAAATACTCGTCTGAACAATCACTTCTTTGGCATAAATCTTCCCATTAACATAAAGATTCTGTGTTGTATCTCCATACCCAATATTTACACTTCCCAATGTATAATATATATTATTACCATTAGATTTCCAGACAGAATTGCTCACTTCAGCTCCTATATCGCTTGCAGGAGCCCATCTGTTTAAATCATCATTCCACTTCAATACCTCGCCAGGATTTGCATCTTGTGGTGCAAGCATTAACGGATTCAATTCGCTTCCGCTCCCCGAAAGGGTGATGTTATCAGCGACAACATCCTGATTTTCCGTACCACTTCTATCCCTGGCTGGTGCCCATCTATCTAAAGCATTATTCCATTTAAGTACCTGACCATCAGCAGCATTTTGTTGAGACAAACTTAACTGGCTATTAGCGCCATCTCCTGAAATCGTTAAATCTGTTACAACAAGCTGTGTGCCCCAATTATCGCCTGTTCCTGCTTCCCGAACTGAATCAGATGAACACTGCCAGGTACCATTGATATATTTTAGTACATCTCCATTCTGAGCTCCTGCTATTTCAACATCTTCCAGGTCATCCAAGAATACAGAACTATTTAATGTTAAATATCTCCCATCTAAATTACATATAAGATCATCTTCCAAACCTTCAATTCCTATGGTGAGATTTCCTGTTGAAGGGTTAAACTGCAATGAGTTCGGATAATTATTACCATCGCCTTCCATTGCTTCCCCATCCAATGATAAAGTTACATTTCGGTATTGCCCTCCACTATAACTTGAATCTTTAATGCTTATACCACTTCCTTCTTTTAAAAATATTCTATTATGAGATTCAATTGGAGCAACTGAATTATTTCCAGCCTGAAACAACCATGAGCCGTAATTATCATCCTGGCTAAACCGAAGCCAATCAGAAGCAGATAAAGCCCCCGTGGTGCTTGAACCTGCCAAACTCAATTTCAATATCTGATCTGTCAAATCTAATCCATTCGCTGGATTGCCAATTGATAAAGAAGATGTTTGGCTAGCTGCCCCAACTGCAATGGTAACTTCGTTAGAGTAACTAGTTTCTGCGCTACATTCAACTTTTCGTCTGAAAGTTGTGGTTTCTAGTAAAGCCCCAGGTTGATAACTCACACTATTTGAATTATCAATTAAAACCCAGTTATTCCCATCATCTGTTGAATATTCCCAGGAATAATAATAGGAAGCACAATCACCATCGGTCGCCTCCGTTCCAATTATTTCATCCGGAACTGTATTGTATTCAATGTTTGAATTACTGATAGAAATTGTATCCCCAACCAGAGGATCAGAACTACTCCCGATACCCCATTGTGAATAAGCTAAACCTCCTCCTGAACCATAAAGTTGGTTTATTTCCGTTTGGCTTAAAGCCCTGTTCCACAACACTATTTGATCCAAATTGCCATCAAAATAGCTTTTCACAATTCCTTTTGCGATTGAAATAGTTGAGGCGGTAAAATTTAATGTTTGAGAATCATTTTCTTCTTTTGACCTTAATGTTCCATCAATATAGCAAACAACTTCACTAATATTTGTTCCAGAATTTGCAATTGCTATATGATGCCATGAACCATCGTTTATTCTACCTTGCCAGCGTATAGAGTTATACCCGTCACACTCAAACTTAATTCCATATCCACTTGAACCAGCATCCATCCTAATATGAAATGTATTTCCATTTACACGATTTGAGGTAGATGGTCCATAGTAAAATATATCCTCATCAGAAGAATCTGTAGTTTTTATCCAAAATGAAATAGAAAAAGTACTGCTCAGCACACACGCATTTGATGGTACTGTTACATATTGTGAACTGCCACTAAAATCGTAGCTGTATTCTAAGTTACTCACTGTTGCTTGTTGCCTTGTTGCAGAAAAAACAGTTCCGTTATTTGTTCCATAACTATCTATAGCATCTCCGCTTGATTCATCAAATTCCCACACTGAAACCAAACCATTGCCTAAGTCTTGTGAAAAGATGATATTGGGACTGCCAATAAGAGCTATTAGGAATAAAAATTGAAAATATTTATATTTTATCATATCCTCTAATTTTCAGATGTACCGTTTGATTTTAATTTGTTCTCCAATTCTTTAATCCGATTTTCTTGCTGAAATAGATAAAGGGTGAGTTCTTCCACTTTTCGCAACAATAACATATTCATTGCAGCTAAATCAACACCATTTTTCGCAACTTCTTTTGCTGAAGGAATTTCCGGCAAATGCTTATTTTCATTTATAAAGCTTTCAACACTTGAAAGGGATTTAAGAGGATAATCTTCTTCGAAAACATAATCAGGTTGCGGAATAACGGTCTGCACTTTGACCTCTTTTGAATATATAGTACCATTTACATTTAAGTTTTGCGTTGTATCCTCTAAGCCTACACTAACACTTCCTGATGAATAATATATATTGTTACCAGAGCTTTGCCACATGGTACTGCTGCCTTCCAATCCTATATCACTGCCGGGAGCCCACCGGTTTAAACTATCATTCCATTTAAGTACCTGGCCATTGGCTGCTCCTTGTTGTGCAAGTTTTAAACTATCTAATTCACTACCTGTTCCTGTTAAGGTCAAATTATCTGTTACAACGGATTGACTCCCTGTGCCACTATTATCTTGCCCCGGAGCCCATCTGCCTAAGGTGTCACTCCATTTGAGGATTTGCCCATCGGTTGCCCCTTGCTGTAGTAAGCTTATTGGTGTAATATCCCCATCGCCTGTTATAGTTGTGCCATCCGTTTGAACGACTTGTGTACCCCAGTCATCACCTGTTCCTGTTTCTCCCAATAAATCTGCCGATGCTTGCCACACATTATCAACCAGTTTTAATACTTGCCCGTTTTGGGGATTTGATATGGTCACATCATTCAGGTCATTCAATTCTAAAGTATTACTTCCCAGCATATACCTTCCATCCAAATTTTCAACCAGGTCTGACATGCCTTCAATACCTAAGGTTAAATCACCTGTTCCGGCATTAAAAGTCAACGCATTTGGATGATTGTTCCCATCACTTACTGTTCCACCTCCAATAACAGAAAATGTTACATCCCTGTCTTTTCCATCGGTAGAAACAGATTCGGTAATGGCAATACCATCACCTGCCACTAAGCTGATCTTATCCCCTGAACCAATTGCCGCATTTGGTCCAGTCCCTGCCTGAAACCACCAATAACCATAATAATCGTTCGAATTAAATGTATTCCAATCGGTTGAAGTGAGGGCCCCTGTAGAAGTTGAACTCGCTACATCAAGTGTCAATACCTGGTCTGTCAGACTTAAACCATTGGCAGGGGTTCCAATAATAATGGGCGTGCTTGTCCCTCCTTCTAACACTGTAATTGTAATTTCAGAACTTGCCGTTTCCGAACCACAGGTTACAGTTCGCCTAAAAGTAGTTGTTACCGTTAAAGCTCCGGGCTCATAACTTGCCCCATCTTCATTGGAAATATCAACCCAACTGCTTTCTCCATCTTCCAGATATTGCCATGAATATTCATAAGTTCCCGAACAATCCCCTCCTGTGCTTGCCTGGCTATCTGAAATAAGACCCGGAGAATAACCTGAATAAATGGTTGGGTTTTCAACCTGCAAAGTTCCTGCAATTAATTCCGTAATTGGAACAGTTGAGAGCCTCAGGTTGTCAATTGCCATGTCACATAATGATGCAATTGTTTCTCCCCTAAACCGAACATGCATAGTACTTCCAGCATACGAATTTAAATCCACGGAAGCACTTTTCCATTCGTCTCCCTGGTTACCTGATTTACTCCAAACACTACTCCAAGTTGCTCCATCATTGCTTATTTCAAAATAAAGTTCCCCCATATCTTCACTTATATTACCATCATCACCATACATATGATAATCAAATGAAAATACAATTGAGGACTGATCCGATAAATCAAAACAAGGCCCCAGTAGGATTACAGTCTCATAAATATGTGGTGAACCTACTTCGCCACATTCTATATAACAATAATAAGATGAATGGCTGGCAGAGGAAGGCCCTGTATTTATTGATGGTGTACTTCCAGACAACCTTGTCCAAACAAGCTCATTTTCTGAATAATTTTCCCATGAGTAAGTAGAACTTTCAAAACTTTCAGTATATGGAAAACTTGAAATAGTATTAGCGCAAGGCATAATCTCTGGTCCCACAGTAATTGTCAACATCTCAGAAATAGCTGTTTCTGTATTACAGCCAACAATCCTTCTATATGTAGTCGTCTGTACCAATGGTTCAGGTGTATAGGATTGGGTATTCCCCCCAACTGAAGTCCAATTATTTCCCCCATCGGTTGAAGCCTCCCAAGCGTAAATATAAATTCCATTACAATCACCTCCAGTAGGCAGGGAACCGCTAATTTCTCCCGGACTGGTATTGTAATCAATAATTAGATTATCCGTCGAGATTGTTCCCCTTGTTAAAGCTGTGGTTTCACTCAATTCGTTATAAAGAACCTGTACTTCTGTAGCATCAATAGTCCTATTATAAATACGTATCTCATCAATAGATCCCTTAAAGTAACGATCATTTCTAGATCCATTAAACGATGTTGCCTCTGAGCCGTCCCCAATAATACCATATCTTAAATCAGTTGATCCAACGCCAGAAACATTTTGAGTAACATCCAAAGAGCCATCAACATAAATATACTTTGTTGATCCATCAAATACCCAAACGATATGATGCCATAAATCATCTCTAATACCACTATAATTGCTCCACAAGTCATTTGTAGATCCATTATAGGATGTATGAAAACCTATATAATTCCCTGGATCACTGCCTCCATTTACTATACCAACTGCACACGTAAAGTATTCACTACGATCAAAATCGATTATACTCCAAGCTCCCCCATCTGATGGCACTTTTACCCAGGAAGAAACAGAGAATGGGCCAATACTGGCTGCATCATAATACATATTAATGGCGACATAATCATCATTGCCATCAAAACTAAAAGCATTATTAACTTTTCCTGCTATTCCTCTTGTGGCACCAAAGCTTGTTCCAGAATAATTTCCAGTTTCATCCACAACTTCACCGGAAGTACCATCAAACTTATATTGCGCAATTAATCCATCTGTTGGAGGCAAAGCCGATGATTGATAGACAACCTCTAATTTTGGACGGTTTGCACCACCATCTAAGTCATTCTCACAGCTCCCAAACCGAACTAATCTATAAATTGCTTCGTTTTGAAGAATCAATTGAAGACCGTAATTTCCATTATCTATTATATCCTTTATCAATTGGGTGACGTCTATATCAGGATAATCGGTTGTTCCACTGGTTGGAGCAGGGACCGCTACCTGGTTTTGAGTTGTGGCTGTTGGTTGGTTATCCCATGTAACAGTGTTTTCTAGCCACGCACTGGTAACCCTACGAATATAAAACGAGGATTGTGAATATCGTGATGCATCACCTCCCCCATGAAGGGTTGTACTACCATCATGATATAAAGACAATGTGGCGCTTATTATACTTTCGGATGATGGTATGGAAGATAGATCAAACTCTAAAAAAGACCTACTCCCTTTGGGTTGACCGCTTGCAGTCCACCTTTTTGCCTCAAGATTTGTACTTTCTCCATAATTAGTACTGGAAGCAGCAGGAGCTGTATCTTGAAAATATACATAAGCATCTTTCCCTGTTGTATTATCCGGTTGCAGTACAAGGGTAGTTTGAGCTTTCAATAGTGTTGCCGGCATCATCAAGGCAAAACATATTATCCAATTAAAAAGAAATCGTTTAAAGTTAATTTTCTTCATTATATTCATATTATTAGTTCTTCTATTCGTGATCATTTATTTCATTTGAAGGATTTTCTGCTCCAGGATTTTAATTGTATTGTTTTGTTCTTCATTTTCCTTTTTAAGTTGAATCATGTATAGGGTAAGTTCTTCCATAACATTTTTCTAGATTATTAACAGTACTTTACTGATTAATAGTTGGACCAACAATAATTCCATCATTGCTTCCATGTGCATCTAAGGCACTATCTCCAATAATTTCATCAAATTCCCAAACCGAAACCAGCCCATTTAAAAGGTCTTGAGAATTACAGTTTATTCCCCAAAATAGGAGGATTATCAAGGCTATTCCTTTAACAATTTGTTTTGCTTGCATAGATTGGAATTTAAGGATATGGGTAACTATTAAAATTCTATTGTTTGGTTTGTATACGCAATAAAAGTAGAGAATCAGAATTGTAAAAAACGTCTCTTTTTACGAACTGTACACTTAGATTTACGAACAGCTTTTTTGAATTTTTATCTGGTATATTTTCAGATCATCTTATTATATTAATAAACTATCTATATCAAGATGTAAATGATATTTAAAATTGCAAATAAGTTAACGATGAATAATTAATGCTTTAATACAAAAAAATATACGAGGAAAATTGTAGTCGCTATTGAAATATTTATAAATACCAAGGTAATACCTTAAATGCTTATAAAGCACTTAGAATTTTCTTAAAGAAGATGTTTTATGTGAAAAAGTAAATTGTTTAGTGGCTATTTAAACGCATTATTTTTTGGATGAATTCCTTCTTTTTTGTCCTTGAGATAGGTATGTTCAGACCACTTATCAATTCAATACTTCCACCTTGCTCTTTATAATATTTTCGAACCATCTCCAAATTAACCAAAAAGGATTTATGTGCCCTGTAAAAATGTGTTGCCGGTAATTGAGATTCGAACCATTTTAAGTTTTTTGAAACCGTAATTTTTCGGTTTTCCCGGAGAAATACATCTGAATAACTACCCGAACCCTTTATATGCAAAATGTTGTCAATTGAAATAATTTCGATGGAGGTTGAATTGCTGAGGATTATATTTTTCATTTCAAATATTGTGTATCTGGTTTGTATATAGGTTGACTAAAGTATAAAAAAAAGAATTGAATGATTAATATATTTTACGCTTAGCTAAAATTATTATGCAATTTATAATTGGTTCAAAGAAAAATAGAGTTTAAATATTTATACTTTAAAACTATTAACGCCAGCTCTTCACTTCTATAATTTTTACCCTTTTGGCTTGCTTTTTTTTGCAAATCAATAGTGTGTATCCTTGTTCTTCGTCAACGGAATAGATCAGATACTATATGTTATAAAACATGTTTATTCCATTTTTAATGTCTTATTTTTATTTATTCTAAATTAGAATAAGGGTATTAGTATTCACTTAAAAAGATCACTATGAAAAAAAGAATTTTACTTATCTCCCTCATTGTTATTAGCTTAACAACTTTTGCGCAAGAAAAAAACGGAACTGTATTTATTAAACACCCCGCTATCGAAAAAACAAATAGCCTTTGGGATGCATTTGTGAAAGGCGACAAAGAAGCTTATGGTGCTTTGCTTGCCGACACCATTGCCGAACTATCGAACGGGAAACCTGAAGTTACTACGCGCGAGAAACATGTTGCTCAATTAGACTGGTGGAAAAATGAATTCAGCAACTTAAGTGTTGTGGACCACAAACCAGCATTTCCCGATGCAATAGAATATGATGAGGGCGGTACATGGGTGCAAGACTGGAAACTGGTAACCGGGACCCATAATGCGTCTGGCATAAATATCAAGGTTCCATTACACAATTTGTACAGTTTTAATGATGACGGCAAAATTACTTCGATCCACCATTATTACAACAACGATGTGTTTGAAGAAATTAGGAACAGTGCCACGGTAAAAGAAAACGGAACAATTTATATTAATCATCCATACATAGCCAGCGTACGGAAATTGGTAAATGCATACTGTGCGAAAGATATTGAAAAAATGTCCGAATTCTACTCGCCAAAGGCAACATTTAGCAGTATAACTACTGATTATAAAAAATCAAACGACCTTGCTACCCAAATGGATCATTGGAAAAAACGCTTTGAAGAAGTTGATAAATTTACAATGGATCAAATTGGCTACCCGGATTGTTTCCACTATGAAAAAGGGGATATTTTTGTGGTGCAATCATGGTGGAATTATTCGGTAAAAGTTGGCGACAAAGTATATACAGCCCCAATGATGCTTGCACATACCTTCGACAAAGAAGGAAAAATTGTGGACTCATCGGTTTACATTAGCTCAAATCACTTTGAAGATTAGGAAAAATCCTGCATAAGAAATATTTGAAGAACCGTTCATAACAACAGAATGGTTCTTTTTTTATCTTTCAATTCTTTTGTCAATCTGAGCATAAGAACTATTTTTAAGCAAAACTAATCAACAATTTTTATGCAAACTTCAAGAAGGAATTTTCTAAAAAAGGCAGGTATTGGAAGCGCTGCTCTTGCAAGCATCCCATCAATTGTAAACTCATGTGTTGCTCCTCAAAATAAAGATAACGAGGACGAATCCACGGGTATTTTTTCGGCAAACGATGTCGTTTTATTTCAGGGCGATTCGATATCCGATGCCGGAAGGGACAGAAAAAATAGTGACCCGAATTCATCAAAAGCCCTGGGGGTAGGCTATGCGTTTTTAGCTACTGCCAATCTTTTAAACACACATGCCGATAAAAACTTAACGATTTACAACCGGGGAATAAGTGGAAATAAAGTATACCAACTTGCGGAAAGGTGGCAGGCTGATTGCCTCGATTTAAAACCAAATTTATTAAGTATTTTAATAGGTGTGAACGATTACTGGCACTTCCGAAATGGAAATTATAATGGTACACCTGAGATTTACGAAAATGATTTTAGGAAACTTTTAGAAGAAACAAAAAGCAAAATCCCGGGTATTAAGCTGGTTATTTGCGAACCGTTTATATTGACCGGAACCAGGTCGGTTGACGAGAGCTGGGTAGAGCCATTCAAACAGTTCCAGGAAATAGCTGCAAAAATATCCAAAGAATTTGAAACCATTTGGGTACCATTTCAAAAGGTATTTACTGAAGCTTCAAAAGTAGCACCAGCAACTTATTGGACTCCTGACGGGGTTCATCCTTCCATTGCCGGGGCACAACTTATGGCTGAAGCCTGGTTAAAATCGATTTAAAATTTTCAAACTAAATAGAGGGCAGGGTTTCACTTTAAGTGTTGCCCTGTCGTGCTTTATTATTTGTTTATCTTTGCCGAATATTGCACCAGTAAAAATGCATTCATGAAGTTTGAAGAATACAGGATATCGACCGAGGTAAAAAAGAACATTGCCAAACTTGGCTTTACCCGACCGACCGACATACAATACAAATCCATTCCACCCATATTAAAGGGAGAAGACGTACTCGCCATTGCGCAAACGGGCACCGGAAAAACCGCAGCATTCGCCATTCCGGTAATCCATAAGGTAATGGAGATGAAACGAAAAAGGACCCGTCCTGATGGGATTTTATGCATGGTGATGGTCCCGACACACGAACTTGCATTGCAGGTTAACGGTGTGTTTGAGTCGATTTCAAGAAATACAAATGTAAAATCGTATTGTATTTTCGGGGGCATTGATCAAGATCCTCAGATTGCAAAACTTCAAAAGGGTTTTGATATTTTAATTACCACTCCCGGTCGTATGTTTGACTTGGTTAGTCAGGGGCATCTCCGCTTAAACCGTGCTGAGATACTGATCCTTGATGAAGCCGACCACA
The DNA here is from genome assembly GCA_963678235.1 of Prolixibacteraceae bacterium. Taxonomy (GTDB): domain Bacteria; phylum Bacteroidota; class Bacteroidia; order Bacteroidales; family Prolixibacteraceae; genus JABMQB01. Next base: position 1,816,366 of record OY782766.1, read on the forward strand.
TGCTGGACCTTGGTTTTATTAAAGACATTCGCGATTTAATCCGGTTCCTTCCAAAAAAAAGGCAAACCCTGTTTTTTTCGGCAACGATAAACGAAAAAATTAAAAGACTCGCCTATTCTTTGGTTACAAAACCAATTCGCATTCAGGTATCGCCCAAAAATCCGGTAGCAAAAAACATCGACCACAGCGTGGCACATATTTCAATGGACGACAAACGCTTTTTTCTTGAAAGGTTGGTAAAGGAAAATGAGGAAAGCAAAATACTGGTTTTTGTCCGTACAAAAGTTAGGGCTGAACGGGTGATGAAGGCTATGGAAAGGGTTGATATAAAAAGCAATACCATTCATAGCGATAAAGACCAAAAAGCGCGCAACAATGTGATGCATGATTTTAATACTGGAAAAGTAAAAATATTAATTGCTACCGACATAAGTGCCAGGGGAATTGATTTCCCAAATGTTGATTTTGTAGTTAACTATGATTTGCCGGAAGTTGCTGAAAATTATGTGCATCGTGTTGGAAGGACCGGAAGAGGAAAACAAAAAGGAAAAGCAGTTTCGTTTTGTAGTAAAGAAGAGATTGAAATTTTAGAAGAAATTGAATCCTTCCTTGGACATGAAATTAATGTATTGGAAATTGGCACGAACGATTATATCGAAACCCTCGAATTTACAGATGATACGGATGATAATTGGAGGGTTTTGCTAAAAGAAGATTTGGAATCAAAGTCCAAAAAGAAAAAAAGAAAGAAAAAATAAGTTCAATTTCTATTCCGACTAATAGAAAAAAGGATGTGTATGTTTTTATACACATCCTTTTTTCTAATTTTAATTGTACCATTTATTTTATTTTCTTAAGAATTGCAAGATACCCTCCTCCCGAAGCCATTGATATTTGGAGCTTTGTGCCTGTGATAATTTCTTTTTTAATGACATAATCCGATTGGTGCATATCCGCATTCACACCGTCCGCCAAATATTCAATTTCCCATTCACCTTTTCCAAGGAAGGAAAGATCAATATTAAATTCGCGTGGTGTCCAATCGTTCATTCCGCCAATGTACCAGTTATCCCCGTTTTTTCTTGCCACAACCAGGTATTCTTTCACTTTCCCTTCTAAGGCAACGGTTCGGTCCCATGTGGTTGGAATCTGAACCATGAACTTCATAAAACCGGGTTCTCTCCAATAGTTGGAAGGATTATCGCAAAACATTTGAATCGGGCTTTCATAAAGCACATACATTCCTGCCTGATGTGCCCTTGTGCCCTGGCTCATTGGGGCATTAAATACATCCCTGAACCCTAAGGTATCTTTGTTTACCGTGGCTCCGGGCGTATAATCCATTGGACCTGCCAGCATTCTGGTAAATGGTAAAGTAAGGTTATGTGCCGGGGTAATATAGTCCGCCCATTTGTTATGTTCTGCACCACGCAATCCCTCATAATTTACCACATTTGGGTATTTACGTTGCAAGCCATTGGGTTTGAATGCGCCATGAAAATCTACCAGAAATTCCCTTTCGGCAGCAGCTTTTGCAATTTGTTCGTAATAATTAACCATAAGCTGATCGGCACGTTGCATAAAATCAACTTTTACGCCTACAGCCCCCCATTTTTTAAATTCATCGAGGGTTGCCTCCAAATTGTCTAACAAAGGCTTCCATAATACCCAAAGGATGACATCCACATTTTTTGATTTGCCATATTCAATAATTTCGTGTACATCCATGTCTGGCATAAATTTCAATAAATTGGTTGTTTCCGACCATCCCTCATCCAGAATGATATATTCAATGCCAAATTCAGATGCGAAATCAATAAAATACTTGTATGTTTCGGTATTCACGCCCGATTTAAAATCAACACCATAAATATTATTTGCATTCCACCAGTCCCAGGCAACTTTCCCTGGTTTGATCCAATCGGTTGATTCCAATACATTATGATCTGCCAAAATATACGGAAGATTGTTCTCAATAAGCTTCCTATCTTCTTTTTCAATCATTAACACCCGCCACGGAAGGCTAAACTTTCCGGGTATTTTAGCAATATATGCTGCTTCTTCAACAATCTTTTCACTTCTGTCCCTTGTTTGTTCCAACTTCAAAGGAACTTTAGGAAAAATAGAAGTTAACGCATTAGATCCTGTACCTTGCAAGAACAAAGCCGGATAGTTGTTTTGCCCGGTTTCTGTAATTCCAATTTTTAATTCGTCATCCAGATTTACCAAAGCTGGCAAACTACTAAAACGTTCAGTCGATAATCCGGAAAGAATCGTATCGACATACAAACGTTCAAAATGGGAATAAAAGCTTATTTCTTCCGGGAATAACACGGTGCATTCACCTCCAAAATTAAGATCGGCTACTTCATTGATAATTTCAACTTCGCCTTTCTTATTTAATTCCCATCTGTAGGAAACACCATTATCATAGGCACGAAAACGCAGTGTATAATTTCCTTTAAAATTTAACACAAGTTCGTTACAGTGGTCAACCACATTTTTAAATTTGTATGGAACAACAGCTTCAGTTATTGTATTTACTTCTGATGAAAATGCTTTTGCAACCTTTGGATCTACACCCAAAACCTCGTTGGAAAGTTCAAGTGCAATTTGTGATTCGGAAAGGACTTTTTTATTGTCCTTAAAAGCGGACCAGGTAATTTCTTTATCTATGTTGACTTCAATGTTTACTGATGAATTCGGTGAAGTAACTTCGTAATTTTTGGCATTCAATCCAAAAGAAAAAAACAGAAATGTTAGAAGACCTACAAATTGTTTCATGATTTTCGCGTGTCATTTGTTAATTTTTTAAGCGCGAAAAATACGGATTCTTACCAATGAAAATTATAACATTTGTTCTGGTTTTGAAAATTCTTCAAAATTTAGGGCAAAAACCTTCGCAATTGTAAGCTAGGATTGATATTTAATTAAACCTTGTCGTTTTCGACCATCCATTAAAATTTGTAGTGGAGCTTTAAAACGAACATGTTTTACAAAATTCTTCTTAGCAATAAGCTCCTGTTTATCCAAAATATTCAAATTTATTTTTGACTTCTCTTGATTACAGGGAACGGAAAAGTAACCAACATTCATCGATGTAACGTTATGAAAAAAGTGCGACCCTAATGAACCATCCAAAGGAAAGTCGGGCAACCCCATCTCAACAATAATCCTTGCTTTTGAAATACTCGACCACAAAACCGGGATACCGGTAAAATGATCTTTCGAGCCCCACCTTCCAGGACCAATCAGTACATATTCACGACCACTTGCCTCAAAAGATTTATTGATTTCTTGAATTTCCAGGGCAATTTCCTTTGTCTTTAATTTATCGAATTTCAAACTATCAATATAAACCACATCGCAAATACTTTCAATTATACCGTTGCCCATACCACGTTCAGCTGCCATTAATATATTTTCCGATTCATGAAGGTCAATATTAATCTCCACCTGGTCTTCCTGTCTTATGAGCGGTTTTATTTGAAGCAAATAAAGGGTGGGAAACCCATCATCCCCTTTTTCAAGGTCAATTGCAAATTCAATCTCAACCGGAGACCCCATCGCTTCACGGAATACTTTTAACAGCAATTGCAAAGACTCAGATAAAGGGAAGTAATTGTATTTTATTATGTTTGAAAAATCGATAACACGCGGTCCACGTATCCTGGTGCCAGGTACAAGCATATCATTTTCATGATCATAGGTCGATGCACAATGATTCAGCACGCCATCCTTTTCTGCCTCACTTATTTGGTATTTTTTAATGGTCGCATTTTCACCACCTCCAATTAAATCGAAATCAGTCATTGCCAAATCAAGGGCATAAAAACTGGTTTGCGAATCGTTTATTTGATCCCGGATATCGGTTGGGTTTATTGTTGGGTATTTTGGACAAAACCGAAATGCTTTTTCACCACCAACCACATACTCGCCCAAACCTACTGCAAGCACCGAAAACCCATCTTCGGGTTCCATATACGAAACCGGGTAATAATTGTAGGATTGTGCAATACCAGAAATGTTGGGATAGTACTTTTTATTGTACCCATGACCAACTACTTCCTGAATAACCACTGCCATTTTTTCCTCTTCAATTTTATAGTTTACCGCATCAAAATATGCTCTGGCCGAGTCGGTAAAAATACTTGCATAAACCAACTTGATTGCTGTTAGCAATTGCTCAAACCTAACCTTAAAATCAGGATGGTTATTGGGAAGCAAATAAGTAGCATAAACACCTGAAAACGGTTGTAACAATGAATCTTCGAAAAGCCCGGAAGATCGAATTGCCAAAGGATTCTTATTGATCTTTAAAAATTTTCGCAGCCTCTCCAGCAACACTTCATCTAACTGGGATTCAAGAAAAAGCATTCGAATCTGGTGAAAGTCTTTATTGGCATATACATCCTCGTACAAGTTGTTCTGCTCGAGAAACTTATCAAATTCCAGGGCACCAATTATAGACGTTGATGGAATGCGAACATTAAAATTTGGGATAATTTGCTTAAAGTCGATATTTTCGATAAAATGGCTTAAAAATGCCATTCCCCTGCCCTTTCCTCCAAGCGAACCTTTAGCCAGACGGATAATATACCTGTTCGACATAGGCAAGGACGAGGTAAAATTGATAATACTTCCCCTTAATTTCCTTACTTTTTCCGATTTAAAGATGTTTTGAATCGTATTTCGCAGTTCTTCAACGGTTTTAAAATCTTCCAGTTTATAGGGGATTAACTGTAAAGCAATATTGATCTCGCCGCGCGCCATTAACCAGGTGGAAAATGAATTCCGGTTGGCATGGTATTTTAGTACCGCATCGGGGATTATTTTTAGTTTTTCCTGAAAATCGTCCAGGTTTTCGGCTTCCATTACCGGAACACCGTTGCCATCCTTAAAAACAAAATTCCCGAAACCAAGCCTGCGGTACAAAAAATGCAGGATATCTAGCGACAAACTTTCCGAATTTTTATTGATAAATTCGGCTTCAATTTCCGATGCTTTTTGCGCGTTGCTTATATCATGCGATTGCAACATAAGCGGGACCGGATGCGACAATGTTTTTTTGACGTATTTCAACAATTCAATCCCGGCATCTTCTTCATCAACCCCGTTCCTTTCGAATTTAACATCCGAAATAACGCACAAAATATACTCTTTATAGATGTTCAGAACCTTAACTGCTTCTTCATAGGTACTCACCAGAATAACCTTTGGACGGGCCCTCATCTTCAAAATCTTATGCAAATCATCGTTTGCCTCATCTTGTACCAGTACCTGGGTTTGGGTCATTATGGTGGAATACAAAATTGGCAAATATCTGGAGTAATATTGAATGCTATCTTCAACCAGAAGCACAACACGAACATTACCGTTTTGGGTATCGCGGGCAACATTTTTTTTGTCTTCAATGTATTTGATCATTGCCAGGAACACGTTCGAATTGCCGTTCCAAACAAACACGCGGTCAACAAAATCCAGTTTCTGGCCTTCTACCTGGAAATACCTTAAATCGGCATTGTTGTTCACAAGCAACAAAAGAGGGGTTTTAGGTTGTATGGTTTTTAGTTCACGGGCAATCTCCACTGGCATGATTTTATCAACACCCGCCATAACAATAATGATATCAAAATCCCTGTGTTTTATTGCGCGAACAGCTTCTTCTTTCGAATGTACACTGGTAAACCTGGGGGCGGCATATAAATTCAATTGTAAATATTCTCCCCTTATTTTATCGCTAAACTGACCTTCACGAACAATTGAATAAGAATCGTACAAGGTTGCCACCAATAAAATCTCCTTAACTTTTGTGGGCATCAACTCCTGAAAAATATCCCGGTCGTTCTTTTTCTTTTTATAAATATCCGACAGGGTAATCTTTTCTATATCCATAACCTAGTTTTGTTTCTGAAAAATAAGTAAAAATCCGAACACCAAACAGGATAGAAGTCTGTTATTAAATATATTGCCATATCAGTGCCAATCTACAATACTTATCCGGATAATCTAATTTGCGATACTTAATTGAAATGGCGGGTCTTACATTATTATTTTAGTGGTATATTTGATAGGATATTTTGTGGCTTGCACTATTAATTTTTTTATCCCAATGAAACATTTTAATTATTATGCATTCCTGCTGATTGCCGTTTTCTCTATTTTATTTTCAACTAACTCATCGGCACAGATCAACAAAGACAGTTTATGGGCTGTTTGGAAAAATACCAACATCGATGACACTTTAAGGTTAGATGCCATTTACAACATTGCGTGGGACGGATATCTTTTCAACGATCCGGACAGTGCAAAATACTATGCACAAATGCAATATGAATTTGCAGATAGTACCGGATTGGAAAAATGGCAAGCCAATGCTTTATACACACTTGGAGTTGCACATTATTTAAAAGGAGAATTTGCCGATGCCTTGCAAAACTTCAATAAATGCCTGTCGATCAGGGAAAAAATAAATGACGAAAAAGGAATTGCAGTAGTCCTTAACGGAATTGGTTTGGTTCATTCGGACCAGGGCAATACCTCACAAGCCATTATCAACTATACCAAAACAATTAAAATATTGGAAAAACTGGGCGATAAATCGCGCATTTCTGGTTGTTACAACAACATCGGAATTATTTACCAAACCATTAGAGATAACGAAAAAGCGCTTGAATATTACCAAAAAAGCCTTGAAATTAATGAAGAACTTGACGATAAAGAAAGTATTGCAAATTCGCTTAATAACATTGGGATTATACAAAAAGACCAGGAAAAATATGAAAGCGCCCTGGAGAGTTACCAGAAAAGCATTGCGATTGGCGAAACTATCGGATACAAGCGGGGTATTTCCAATTCACTTATTAATATTGGCAATGTTTATACTTTGCAAGGAGACTTTGAAAAGAGCCTTGATTATTTCCGTCAAAGCCTAAAAATTAAAGAAGAGCTGGAAGACAAAAAAGGAATTGCGATGAGCCTGGTGAGCATCGGAAATGCGCTTAAGGAACAAAAGAATTATTCAGAAGCTATTTCATATTCTAAACAGGGACTTGCACTTTCGAAAGAGTTAAATGCTGCGGAGGAAATGAAGGAAGCTGCAAATATTTTATATGAGTGTTATAAAGCGTTGGGGCAAACGCAAAAGTCGCTTGAAATGCACGAATTGTATGTAAAAACCAAAGATGAGTTAACGAGTGAAGAAAACCATCGGGAAGTGCTCAGGCAAGAGTTTCAATACAACTACGAAAAACAATATTTGATTGACAGCTTAAATTTTGCCCGAAACGAAGCCATCAAAAATATCAAATTAAAAAAGTCGGAAAATGCGAAATGGTTTTTCCTGATTTTGTCAGCACTAACCTTGCTCCTGGCTGGCTTTGTTTATTACGCATACAAACAAAAGCAAAAAGCGAACATCCTTTTGGAAGAACGGAATAAATTTGAAATTGAAAATAAAAAGCGGGCAATCAGCTTGTTTGGGCAGCAAGTATCCAAAGAAATTGCCCTTGAGCTTTTATCGGAATCGTTTAACTCGGGCAGCAAAAAGTTATTTGCATGTATCATGTTCCTTGATATAAGGGACTTTACCACCTTCGCCGAAACGAAAGAACCCGCGGAAATTATCCAGTACCAAAACGATGTTTTTGGGTTTATGATCGATGTTATTAGTAAGCACCACGGCATTATCAACCAATTTTTGGGCGATGGGTTTATGGCTACATTTGGCGCGCCAAGTTCATCGGGCAATGATATTCAGAATGCGGTAAATGCAGCGAAAGAAATCCTGGAGATACTAAATAATAAATGTAATTCTGGCGAGATCCCGCAAACAAAAATCGGCATTGGATTGCATGCCGGAAATATTGTAACCGGAAATGTTGGGACAGTTGAGCGGAAGCAATACTCCATCACAGGAAATACGGTGATCCTTGCTTCACGTATCGAACAACTTAATAAAGAGTTTAATTCTGAAATATTGATATCAAAAGAAGTAATGGACCACCTGGACCAACATAACATTAAGTTTAAAAATTTAGGTTCGGTTACCTTAAAAGGAAGAGTTGAACCAATGGAGATTATTCGGTTGTTGTAATTTTATGTACTATATTGAAGAATTAAAATAACCTAACATGGAAAAAAGACCAAGAATACCAATAAACTTAACGAAAACTGATTACCTTATTGAGGTTATCGGATTAATTGGAATAGCCTGCTTGATCATCTTACCAATTTACTTTTTTAATGACTTACCAGACCAAATACCAAATCATTTTAATACTTATGGACAAGTTGACTCATATGGAAACCGTGGAATTATCTGGTTATTACCTGCAGTTGGATTATTTCTATATATCAGTTTGACAATTTTAAATAAATTCCCTTTTGCTTTAAATTATCCAGCAAAAGTTACAAATGACAATGCAGAAAGATTATATACTCTTGGGACACGGACTATTCGACTATTAAAAATAATAATTGTTCTTGCATTCGTTTTTCTGAATTTTAAGACTATCCAAATTGCATTAAATAAATCAACTAATATTGGGATATTATTTTTACCAATAATAATATCTGCTACGATAATTTTGATTGGAATAATGATTTATAAAATGACAAAAAATAAAACACAAATGTAAATCAATCTAAGATCTATAGGAGTTAAGTGGTATGAGTGCTGGAGATTATTAATTAAAACAAACAAAAAAGCAGGACCAAAATAAATGATCCTGCTTCCATATTTTAGCATTGTGTATAAAACTTACACACAATTTTTCTTTTCTACTTTTTCGTTACCTTCCACTTCCCAGGTATTGCCCGATTGAAGCAATTCATCCATACAACTAACTTTCCTTGTTTTTTGTACGGCTTCAATCTGGATTTCCATTTCCTGGTCATACACAGGTGCATCTACACTTCTGATAACACCAAATGCAACCGGGAAATTCGGAAGTGACATATTGATTAATGCCAGGTGCAATGTAGGATCAACTTCCTTTGCATCATGTACCAGTATATCCTCTTCGGTAACACCATCTTCACCAATGGTTACAACCTCCAGTTTCCCTTTTTTCATGATCAATCCTTTGTCGTTGTTGTTTCCAAAAATCATTGGCTCGCCATGCTTAAGGAACAATTGCCTTTCAGCTTTATGCACAGGATCGGTTATTTCTTTATGGATTCCTTCGTTATAAATCACGCAGTTTTGAAGTACTTCCACAATCGAAGTTCCTTTATGCTCTGCAGATGCTTTGAACACTTCCGAACTCATTTTTATATTGCTGTCGATACTCCGAGCAAAAAACGAACCCGATGCTCCAACGACTAATTTACCAGGAACAAATGGGTCTTCAATAGTTCCAAACGGCGAAGTTTTCGTTTTAAAACCACGGTCGGAAGTTGGAGAATACTGCCCTTTTGTTAAACCATAAATCCGGTTGTTGAACAATACAACATTCACATCGATATTCCTTCGGATCAAATGGATAAAATGGTTTCCGCCAATGGCCATTGCATCACCATCACCCGTAATTACCCAAACCGATAATTCGGGATTTGCACATTTCACTCCCGAAGCGATTGCAGCAGCACGTCCGTGAATGGTATGAAAACCATAGGTACTCATATAATAAGGGAACCTTGAAGAACATCCAATACCTGAGATTACCGCAAATTTTTCATGAGGCACACCCATTTCTGCCATGGTTCGTTGAACGGCATTCATGATCGCATAATCACCACAACCAGGGCACCAGCGAACTTCGTTTTCGCTTTTAAAATCTTTAACTGTATATGATATTTCAGACATTGTTATTCCTCCAATAATTTTTCGATACTATCTTTTAATTCGTTCACAGTAAATGGCAATCCTTTCACCTTATTATACTGACGGTATTCATTTCCGGGAACTTTATCCCTCAAATAGCTAACAAATTGTCCTAGGTTTAATTCGCAAACAATGATTTTCTTAAACTTTGCAAATACCTCTGCTGTATTTTTCGGAAGTGGTTTTATATAATTGAAATGCGCCAAACTGACGTTTTTCCCTTGTTGCCTTAGTTCTTTAACAGTATTAACTGTGTGCCCGTAAGTACCTCCCCAACTAACAACCAATACATCGCCGCTTTCATCGCCACAAACTTCAAGGTCAGGAACCAGATCAACCACACGTTGTACTTTCTCTTCACGCAATTCGCAATTAACCTGATGGTTATCCGGGTCATGACTTACGGTACCTGAAATATTTTTTTCCAATCCACCAATCCTGTGCTGGTAACCTTCCATTCCGGGGAATGCCCATTCGCGTGAAAGCGTTTTTTCATCGCGTGCATAGGCTTTAAAGTTTTCCGGACTACTTGCAGTACGTGCATTAATTTCAGGAAGTTCAGCCATTGATGGAATCTTCCAAGGTTCGCTACCATTGCCCAGGAATCCGTCGGTAAGAAGGATCACTGGTACCATTCTTTCCAATGCTATTTTTGAAGCCATGTAGGCATAATAAAAACAATCGGAAGGCGTTGAAGCAGCAAGAACAACAACCGGGCTTTCACCGTTTCTTCCGTACAATGCCTGCAATAAATCCGACTGCTCGGTTTTTGTTGGCAACCCGGTAGATGGGCCACCACGTTGAACATTTACGATAACCAGCGGCAGTTCGGCCATTACTGCCAAACCAATAGCCTCACCCTTCAGGGCTAATCCAGGTCCGGAAGTAGTGGTAACAGCAAAATTTCCAGCAAAAGCAGCACCAATCGCCGAAGCAATCCCTGCAATCTCATCTTCCGCCTGAAAAGTTTTAACACCAAGGTCTTTTCGCTCGGTAAGTGCTTGTAGTATTTCGGTTGCGGGAGTAATTGGATACGAACCCAAAAACAACTCTTTTCCTGATTTTTCGGCAGCAGCCAATATTCCCCAGGCTGTGGCATGGTTACCGTTAATATTTCGGTAAGTTCCATCCTCAATTTCGGCAGGTTGTACCAAATACCTTGGGGTCATATGTTGCATTGTTAAACCATAGTTGTAACCATCGTGCAAAACTTTTAAGTTTGACTTAACAACAATTGGTTTTTTCGCAAATTTTTTGGTAATAAATTCTTCGATATACGTTAATGGTCGATCAAAAATCCAACATACAAGACCAAGGGCAAACATGTTTTTACTCCTTAAAATACTCTTGTTATCGAGACCAAATTCTTTTAGGCTTTCTTTTGTTAAACTGGAGACAGGAACCGGAATTTTGAAATAATCTTCCAGATCACATTCTGCGAACGGATCATCGGTAACGAAGTTCGCTTTTTTCAGGTTTTTCTCATTGAACGAATCCACATCGTAAATGATGGTTCCCCCTGGGTTCATAAACTTTGAATTTGCTTTAACTGCGGCAGGGTTCATGGCAATTAGCACGTGCGCGAAATCACCGGGGGTATTCACTTTGTTGTGCCCAAACTGTACCTGAAATCCTGAAACCCCTCCAACTGTTCCCTGAGGAGCCCTAATTTCTGAAGGGTAATCCGGGAAGGTTGAAATGTCATTGCCCATCAAAGCCGTAGCATCTGAGAACAAAGTACCTGTAAGTTGCATACCATCTCCCGAATCGCCAGAGAACCTAATCGCAACTTCTTCCAGTTCAATTACTTTTGTGTCTTTCATTAATAATAAATTATAATTCTGTAACTTGTCTTTCAATTTAAAAGAAAACCGACCTCAAAAATAACAATTTATTACTTTTGAACCCGATTTGAATTCCACTAATGTGCATATAGTTAAAACAAAAATAACACTAATTTAATTCCATCTTTATGATATATGTAATTATTTCAATGTTTTGATATATTTGTCCATTATTTAAATTTAGTATAGATAAATGGCTTTAATAAAAACCCTTTTGGGAAAGACCCCGGTGTTCGGAAAAAATTGTTTTTTAGCTGAAAATGCGACACTTATAGGAGATATTGAAATTGGGGATAATTGCAGTATTTGGTATAGTGCAGTTTTACGCGGCGATGTGAATTACATAAAAATTGGAAATAATTCAAATGTGCAGGATGGGGCTGTGATTCACGGCACTTATAAAAAATCTGCCACCAACATAGGGAACAATGTTACCATTGCCCATGGTGCCATTTTGCATGGTTGCACCATAAAAGACAATGCAATGATTGGAATGAATGCGGTTGTATTGGACGATGCTGTGGTCAATAGCAATACTATTATTGCCGCCGGATCGGTTGTTACCAAAGGAACCATTGTTGAGTCGGGATGCGTTTATGCCGGCATTCCTGCAAAAAAAGTGAAAGAAATCAGCTCCGAACTTTTGGAAGGCGAAATTAACCGCATTGCCAAAGCATACGATACTTATGCCGGATGGTATAAAGAATAATGCCTCAATAAATAACTGTTAGAATCATTTTGCCTAAACCGTCATTGATTATTTCCTTCTTTTTGCATTGATTAATTTGTACTTTGGCATACCGAAATCAAATTTTTGTACCATGTCGAAATCAACATCCAAAACGGGCACTTCCTCTTTAGTGCCAATGGTAATAATTAGTGCACTGTTTTTTATTTTTGGTTTTGTTACCTGGTTAAACGGGATATTAATCCCCTACCTTAAAATCGCATGCGAACTAAGCAATTTTCAGGCAATGTTTGTGGCCTTTGCTTTTTATATCTCCTATACAATAATGGCACTCCCTTCGGCATGGGTCTTAAACAAAACAGGTTTAAAAAACGGGATGATGCTTGGACTTTGGGTTATGGCAATCGGAACAATCGTTTTTATTCCGGCAGCCATATTTCGGGTTTATGGAATTTTTCTGCTTGGACTATTTATCATGGGAACAGGGCTTGCGCTGCTTCAAACGGCATCGAATCCGTATGTAACCATAATGGGACCACGCGAAAGTGCTGCTAAAAGGATTAGCATCTTAGGGATTTGTAACAAAGCAGCAGGTGCTGCTGCACCGCTTATTTTGGCATATTATATATTAAACGATGGAGATGCTTTTGTGGCAAGCCTGAATTCTATGAACGAAATAGCAAAAGCTGCTGCACTTGACGATTTGGCAAAACGGGTGATTAATCCATACATTATTATGACCATTGTTCTGTTCGTTTTAGGAATAATTGTGCAGCTATCCGGCTTACCGGAATTGGAGGAAGAATCTGAGAATGAAGCCGATCAGGAAAATCTTTCCAACAAAAAAACAATCTTTGGATTTCCCCATTTAATATTGGGTGTTGTTGCCTTATTCTTTTATGTTGGTGCAGAAGTAATTGCCGGGGACACAATCATCAGATATGGAATGTCGATCGGGATTGAATTGGATAAAGCAAAGGCATTTACATCATACACCATGGGCACAATGGTTCTTGGTTATATTCTTGGTATCCTATTTATACCGAAAAAAATCGATCAACGAAATGCACTGAAGATATCTGCGATTTTAGGAATCCTGTTTTCATTTGGTGCAATTTTTTCTACCGGAATAAGCTCTGTGATATTTGTTGCCCTGTTTGGTTTGTCAAACGCCTTAGTTTGGCCGGCAATTTGGCCCTTGGCAATCCACAACCTTGGCAGGTTCATGAAAACGGGTTCAGCGTTGCTAATTATGGCAATCTCCGGAGGGGCAATACTTCCATTGGTTTGGGGCAGGTTTTCCGATATTTTTGGATCGCAACAAGCCTATTGGATAATGGTTCCGTGCTATCTTTTCATCCTGTTTTTTGCTACTAAAGGTTATCGTTTAAAAAGCTGGAAATAACTTTTACGAACGCCCTACTTTGTTTACATTTGCACCCAAAATTTATTACACACCATACAAACAATATTATGAAACCAACCTTATTTATACTTGCAGCCGGAATGGGAAGCCGTTTTGGAGGATTAAAACAGGTAACACCTGTTGGTCCAACCGGTGAAACCATCATTGAATATTCCATTTATGATGCAATTAGAGGGGGCTTTGGCAAGGTTGTTTTTGTAATTAGGGAAAGTTTTGCTGAAGCATTTAAAGAGCGATTTGATGCAAAACTGAAAGGGAAAATTGAAGTTGGTTACGTTTACCAGGAATTGGATAAACTGCCCAATGGTTTTAAGGTTCCCGAAGGCAGGGAAAAACCTTGGGGAACAGCTCACGCCATACTTATGGGTAATGAACTGATCAGCGAACCTTTTGCGGCACTCAATGCAGATGACTTTTATGGTGCAGAAGCATTTAAAGTGATGGGAGAATTTTTAAGGTCTTCCCAATCCGAATCGGAGTACGCCATGGTTGGATACCAGTTAAAAAATACACTCTCTGATTTTGGAACCGTGTCAAGAGGAGTGTGTGTAACGGATGATGATAATAATCTCACTGAAATAACAGAGCGAACAAAAATATATAAGAAGGAAAATCAAATTGTATTTTCGGAAGAAGATGGACAGGAAGTTTTCCTATCACCTGAAGAAAAAGTATCCATGAACTTTTGGGGATTTAAACCAAGCCTTTTTAAGCACTTGGAAACCGAATTTGTAAAATTCCTTCAACATTACATCAATACCCCAAAATCAGAAATCTACATTCCCTCGGTGGTGTTTGACTTAATCAACAGCAAACAGGCAAATGTAAAAGTACTGGAAGCCGATTCGTCATGGTTTGGAGTAACCTATAAAGAAGACCATCCTGCTGTTGTGCAAAAAATAAAGCAAATGGTCAACGATGGCGTATATCCTGAAAACCTCTGGGAACAGGATTAGTTCATCGAATAATTCACAGGACTTTTAATTTTCAATTGAATACACATATAAAACTGTAATCGTTTACATTTAGCAATACATAAACCAATTAAATAAGTATACTGAATAGTTACAACTTTGACATTCTACAAGATTTAATTCCGGAATTAAGTAGTTATGATTACCTTAGGATATAAGTCATATTCCTATTTACAAATACTTTCCATCAAACATTTGAATTCAATATTTGCAATACCACTTAATTTTGCGTATTTATGTAATCGTTTTCATTAATACTCTATGCAAATTAAAAACTATACTACAATGCATCGGAAATATTTAGGATTAATTCATAAATGAAACTCGATAAAGTCCATATGTACATAAAGCCAATGTCTGATGACTCAAAAGTATAGTCAAAAGCCCTTAGTAAAGGTAAGTAGACTTGGTTCAGTTTCTATTAGAATAAAATATCCAGGAGCTAAAGTATGAATTCAAAATTTAACTTATTAATCACATCAATTCAAACCATATATTCAAACAAAACTATTTCCAAACCTTTTGAAAATCAAACCAAATGAAAAAAACACTCTTTAATTTACAATTGATCCTGACATTTTGTATTACTTGTGCCATAGTATCTCCAAGCATGGCTCAATCAATTGCTGTTCCAGACGGATATGCCGGGCACGCTGGCACAACTGGTGGAGGGAATGCTTCCCCAATTATTGTTTCTACATTGTTCGAACTTAAATCAGCAATTTCGGGCTCCGAACCAAGAGTTGTTGTTGTTAACGGCAATATCAAAATAGACAACATTTCTGTTGGGTCAAATAAAACATTAGTGGGGTACGATGCAAATTCAGGATTAAATGGTGGCTCTTTAAAAATACAAGGAACAAACTGTATCATCCAAAATCTGCATTTGGGCCCTGCAGAAGGCGATGTGTTGGAAGTTTCGGGTGCCACAAAAATATTTATTACGAAATGTGTATTCCACGATAGCACTGATGAGCTCTGTTCAATAGTTCGGCAATCTGATTATGTTACGGTTTCTTGGTGCAAGTTTTTTTTCGACAACCCTGACGGACACTCATTTGCGCATCTTATAGGCAATAGCGATTCAAGCACTTCAGACAGAGGAAAGCTTCATGTAACATTGCACCACAACTGGTACACCTATGGAGTTAGGGGAAGAATGCCCAGAGTTCGATTTGGTCATGTTCATATTTATAATTGTTATTACGATTGTACAGGAAATGGTTACTGTGTTGGTGTTGGAAAAGAGTGCAACATAAGACTTGAGAATATGCATTTTGACGGAATTGAAGATGCCTGGGCCGATTATGGCGGCACAAGTAACGGGCAAATTGGATGGAACAATTTAAAATTTACAAATTGTACCCAACCTACCTTCGTTCAAAATTCTTATCCGGTTTTTGATGTTCCATACCCCTACACCCTTGACCACATTGAAAATACAAAGGACATCGTAAAACAGGGAGCTGGAAATGTTTTTGGATATACTGCCAATAATTCAATCAACGTTGCCATCACATCCCCTCAGGACAGTGCAGGGTTTGCTGCAAACTCGAACATAACCATAGAAGCGGATGCAACTTCTGAAGACAGCAAAATAAGTTATATCGAATTCTTTGAAGGCTCTAGTTTAGGAATCGACAGCACAGATCCTTATGCAATCACCTGGGAAGGTGTAAGTGCCGGGGTCCATAGCATATTTGCAATTGCAACAGATACAGCAGGTCTATTCTCTTATTCTGAAGAAATAAAAGTTATTGTTGGGAAAGGGGTAAAAATAACAAGCCCAGCAAACAATACACAGGTTAGTTTGCCTGCCCATATTAACATAAGTGCCGATGCCTGGGATTATGAAAAACAACTATCAAAAGTTGATTTCTACAGAGACTCTACCTTAATTGAGTCAGTTCAAAATCCTCCATACACAATAACCTGGTATGATGCTCCTGAAGGAGTATATAACTTGATTGTTAATGCAACCAATGCAGAAAATACCATTATCGCATCTGACACCGTTGTTGTTGATGTTCCCGGGGGACCTGAAGGATTTGACTTCTGCTCTATGGAAAATGAAGAGTGCAATTACCAAGGTGTATATAACATTGCATTTGGTGCCGATGGGAAATTCGTTTACCAATACGATGTAATTGGGGAAATAAAATGCGATGTAAGTACCTTTGGAAATCCCGCTCCTGGTGTGCAGAAAGCTTGTTATGTACAATTGGCACAGACACCATATGTTTATATATCATGGCCAAATTCAGGAAAAACATACACAGCTCCTGCAAAAATGACCTTTACTTCAAAAGCTTACGATAACGAGGGTTATATTGACAGTGTACAATATTACCAAAACAATAATTATATTGGGGTCGCAACAAAGTCGCCCTATGCATTTACATGGAGAGATGTTCCCGCCGGCAATTATAAAATAACGGCTATTGCATTTGACAACGAAGGCAATACGGGCGTATCTGACTCCACTCTCATAATTGTAAATAATCCTACAGGAATTAATGACCCTAGTTATGGGCTGGTTGAGCTTTACCCAAATCCGACTTCCGGAGAACTAACAATTGAATTAAACAAACAATTCGATAAGAAAACAAGCCTTTCAATTTATGATACAAGCGGAAAGATCTTTTTGAATGAGAATGTATCATGGCACAAAAAAACGGTGGACCTGCAAAAGTATCCTTCTGGAACTTACTTTATTTCAATATCAAATGACGAGAAAAATATTGTAAAAAAAATCATAAAAGACTAAACTACTATGCATTGAAAATACATAGTTAATAAGAATTCGAATGAAATTCGATAATTAAAATAATAATTGAAGGGAAAGCAGAAGTCAGAAGGCGGAAGAAAAAAATTGATCAAAAAACTTCGGTCTCCTGACTTTTGTCTTCGGTCAAAAACAAAAGTTTGTAGAAACTAAAGTAGCTGCAATGATCTCGATTTGAATCAGGTTTTAACCATTAACTAGAAAATAAAACAAGGTTTAATAAATTCTCGTTTTGTTTCGTAATTCTTATATTTTCTTTGAAAATTCATTTTTTCAGTCAACAGCTTGTAGGTTTCGATTATTTTCGATTATTTTGTTTTCGGAGACAAATGAAAATTCATACCATGCTGGCAAATCAACGTCGTGATAAAATTATCGAACTATTAAGGGAAGATGGTTCTGCAAAAGTTATCAAACTCTCTAAAATATTTAAAGTATCAGAAGTTACCATCCGTCAGGATTTGGAAAAACTTGAAAAAGAAGGTTTGATCAGGCGTGAACATGGAGGCGCTTTCCTAAAAAGTGTGGAAGACAGTGTTAAATCATTTTCGCTTCTCAACCAGGAAAACCTTGACAAGAAACAACTTATCGGGAAAACCGCTGCCAATTTAATTGAAACCGGGGAAACCATAATCCTCGACTCAGGATCAACCACCACTGAAATCGCAAAAAACCTTGTCGGGCGAACGGGCATTACGGTTATTACCAATGCCTTAAATATAGCCTTAATGCTTGGTGCCCAACCCGGTATCGAAGTAATTGTCACTGGAGGTGAGTTTAAACCACCAACACTGTCGCTTACCGGACAAAAAGCTGCTTCGTTTTTTGAAGACATCCATGTGGATCGCCTTTTCCTGGCAACTGCTGGAATATCCTTACGTTCTGGTTTAACCTATCCCAGTTTGAGCGATATTATTGTAAAAAAAGCGATGATTGAAGCTGCAGATATCACCTATCTGGTAGCCGACTCAACGAAAATCGGCAAAAATGCCTTTGCCAGCTTGGGGGCTTTGTCTTTAATTAGTTACATCATTACAGATACTGGTATTGACCAGAAACGAGCTAAAATTCTACGTGAGCATCAAATCGAATTTATTTTCGCAGAATAAAAACAATATTTAAAATATCATATTTAAAGAGAAATAAATTAGAATAAATATTTATGCAAAAGTACACTGACAAAGAACTTGAATTAAAGTCAATTAAATATCGAAAGACTTTATTGAAATACATTAAGCAGGCAAAAGCTGGGCACACAGGTGGAAGCTTGTCCTGCACTGACATTCTAAATGTTTTGTATAACGATGTTCTGAATGTATCGCCTGATAACTTTGGTGATAAAAACAGAGATAGGTATATCCAAAGTAAAGGACATTCGGTTGAAGCCCTATATGCAGTATTGGCCGACAAGGGATTTTATCCTGAAAAGGATTTGGAAACACTGTGTAAGTATCAATCAAAATATGTGGGCCATCCAACACGTAAGGTAAATGGAATTGAATTTAACACAGGTGCTTTGGGCCATGGGATGCCGATCAGTGCGGGGATAGCACTTGCAGCAAAAAAAGACAACCTGAACTACAAGGTTTTTACAATGATTGGCGATGGTGAACTCGCAGAAGGCTCAAATTGGGAAGCTGCAATGATGGCTGCCCACTATAAACTCGATAATCTGGTGGTTATTCTCGACCACAATTCGTTGCAAATAACAGGACGCAACAGCGAGGTCTGCAGTCCATATCCAATCATCGATAAATTTGAGGCATTTGGCTGGAGTGTTGTAGAAACAGATGGAAACAGCATTAGCCAACTTCGTGAAACGTTCCGAAACATACCCAAAGAAGCAGGGAAACCAACCTTTGTTCTGGCCAATACCATAAAAGGGAAAGGAATAAGTTTTATGGAAGATGTTAAAAAATGGCATCATGGGGTTCCTTCCGATAAAGAATATGAGTTAGCCATGGAGGAACTGGAAACAGCTGAAAAGTTATTATAAGAAGACAAAGCAATAAGGTAAATTTTATAAAATGACATTAAAAACATTAGAGATAGGAAAAGCTAATTTGGAAGTGTTTTCAGAAACCTTAATTGAATTAGGAGAAGCTGACAAAGATATTCTTGCAGTAACGAGCGACTCACGTGGATCAGGAAAACTAGTTCCGTTTGGTGAAAAATTACCCGATCAGATTGTTGAAGTTGGCATTGCAGAACAAAACTTAGTTGGAGTTTCTGCAGGATTAGGTTCAACGAGGAAAAAAGTATTTGCGGTTTCTCCCGGATGTTTCCTAACGGCCCGCTCATTGGAACAAATTAAAAACGATGTGGCTTACTCTGATATTCCCGTTACGTTAGTAGGAATTAGTGCCGGCGTAAGTTATGGAGCGTTGGGTTCAACCCACCACTCTATTCACGATGTTGCGGTGTTGCGAACAATCCATAATATTGATGTGATTGTCCCTGCCGATAATTTCGAAACGCGTGAGGCAATAATTGCAGCATCAAAATCAAATAAACCAATTTATATCAAGTTTGGGAAGAAAGCAATGCCAATTCTTCCTCGCCTTGAAAATACTTTTGAAATCGGTAAAGCATCAACCATAACTGAAGGAAATGATATTGCGATTATTGCTTGTGGCGAAACAGTTGCTCCTGCCTACGAAGCTGCCCGGCTTTTGGAGGAAAAAGGAATTAGTACTCAATTGATTAGCATGCATACAGTATGCCCTTTGGATAAAACAGCCGTTATTGATGCTGCAAATAAATGCAAGGCAATAATCACTGTTGAGGAACATAGCATTTATGGTGGTTTGGGTGAAGCATGTGCAGCTCTTTTAATGCAGGAAAAAATTTACAAACCATTAAAGATTGTTGGTTTCCCAGATGAAGCTACCGTTTCCGGATCACAAAATGAAATCTTCAATCATTACGGAATTAGCGGAAAAGGATTATTCGAAACAGCACTAAAACTTAAATAAACTTATCAATCAATATCACTAATCATAAAACTAAAGAAAGGGAGAAATTATGTATTTAATTGAAAATTATGGACTGGCTATATGTGCATATGTATTTTGCATGTTATGCTGGGGATCGTGGTCAAATACCCAAAAATTAGCAGCTAAAACCTGGCGTTATGAACTTTTTTACTGGGATTTTATTCTCGGTTTAGTATTAACAGCCTTTGTGTGGGGAATAACGGCAGGGAGCATGGGAGATCATGGAATCTCTTTTATTGCAGATCTTAAGCAAGCAGATAGGGGAAGTATTATAAATGCTATGCTTGGTGGTATTATCTGGAATCTCGGAAACCTTGTTTTTGTAGTTGCAATTTATCTGGCAGGAATGTCTATTGCATTTCCAATTGGAGGTGGTATTGGATGGATTGGTGGAATAATTTTTAATTATATCCTTGAAGTAAGAGGAGGATCAGAAATGGCTTCACTACCAAAAACAATGTTATGGAGTGGAGTTGTAATAATTTTTGTTGCAATTGCTTTATCAATGGTAGCCTATAATAAAAAAGCAGTACAACAGAAAAAACCTTCAGCAAAAGGTATTATTCTTGCAGTTTTATCAGGATTCGGTTTTGCCTTCTTTTATGGTTTTGTAGTTAAATCACTGGACCCAAGTTTTGTTGATGGAGGACAAGGAAACTTAGGACCATACAGTGGATCATTTTTCTTCACAGTTGGCGCTTTAATTACCACTATCATTTTAAATCCATTCTTTATGAGAAAACCTGTTGAAGGTCCTCCTGTAACCTTTAAAGAATATTTTGCAGGTGACCTAAAAACACATGCAATAGGTTTATTGGGAGGTTTTATATGGGCATCTGGTTTAGTTGTTAGCTTTATGGCTGTTGGTTCAGGTAATCCTGCCGTTTCATACGCACTTAGTAATGCATCGCCTGTTATAGCAATTCTTTGGGGGGTATTTGTTTGGAAAGAATTTAAAGGTGCTCCGAAAGGAACGAATTCTATTCTCGCTGTTATGTTTTTCTTATTCATTGCAGCACTTGCTATTATTACAGTTTCAAAAGTGATGTAAAAGATATGCTTGTAGGCTCACTAAATAATTTGGTGAGCTTACAATTTTTAAAATTGAAAACAGTTATAAGAATAACTTTGAATATTTAGATACGGAAAAATGACCAAAAAATATATTTTAGCGATTGATCAAAGTACATCAGCGAGTAAATTTATACTATTTAATAAAAATGCCGAGTTGGTAAAAAGAGTATCCATCGCCCACCAACAATTCTATCCACAACAAGGCTTTGTTGAACACGATGCGGAAGAGATTCTTGAAAACGTGGTAAATGGGATGAAACAAGTTCTTAAAGAAGCTTCTGTTTCTCCTGATGCAATTGCTGGTATTTCAATAACAAACCAGCGCGAAACGTCCATGATCTGGGATAAAACCACTGGCAAACCAATTGCTAAAGCAGCTGTATGGCAATGCCAAAGAGGTACCGAATATTGCAATCAGTTAAAAAAAGAAGGCAAAGAACCTATGGTACGTGAAAAGACCGGGATGATTATCGACCCGTATTTTTCCGCAAGTAAACTTCGCTGGATTCTTAATAACACAGAAGGTGCAAAGGAAAAGGCTCAAAAAGGAGACTTACTTTTAGGCACAATGGACTGCTGGCTGCTTTGGAAATTAACAGGAGGAAAAGTGCATGCAACCGATTATTCTAATGCGTGTCGTACCCTACTTTTTAATATCAAAACATTAAAATGGGACGAAGAATTAATGCAACTATTTGACCTTCCCGCTTCCATGTTCCCTGAATTAAAGTTTAGCGATGAAGTATTCGGATATACCGATTCATCTGTTGTATTTGATTCACCGATACCTATTTCCGGATTATTGGGCGATTCACATGCTGCTCTGTTTGGTCAGAACTGCTTTTCTCCAGGAATGGCAAAAGCAACCTACGGAACAGGTTCTTCAATCATGATGAACATTGGGAATACAGCTACGGAAGCTCCAAAAGGTCTTGTCACCTCCATTGGATATGGTATGAATGGAGAAATCGATTATGTATTTGAAGGAAATATACATTGTACCGGCGACACAATTAACTGGTTAAAAAATGAACTTCAACTTATAAACGATGCTTCCGAAACAGAAGAACTGGCGAGGTCAGTAGATAGCACAAATGGAGTTTATCTTGTTCCGGCTTTTGTGGGATTAGGGGCACCATATTGGGATAACTCTGCACGAGCAAGTATTACTGGCATGGGGCGAGACTCAAACAAAGCACATGTAGCACGTGCTGCCCTTGAAAGCATAGCCTATCAGGTGAAAGATTTGATTGACCTTATGGTAAAAGAAGGAGGAATCGAGTTTAAAGAATTACGTGCGGATGGAGGTCCAACACGAAATAACTTTCTTATGCAATTTCAAAGCGATATGCTTGGCCGCGGTGTTAAACGATCTACCATAGAAGAAGTATCAGCCTTAGGTGCAGCATTTATGGCTGGATTAGCAACAGGATTCTGGAACGATTTAGAAGAGATAAAAACTCTTTATCGCAGCGATAGAACTTTCGATGCGGAAATGGATTCTGTTGAAAATGAAAAATTATATGCTGGCTGGAAAAAAGCAGTAGAACGAACAAGGTTATAGAAGATTTCTAATATAAATATTTTTATATTTAGAAAAACGAAACTAAATATTAACTTAAAAAATAAATGATGAAAGATTCAAAACAAACATTCGGGGTAATCATTGCCACACGCAATATTTTCAATTTTGAGCTGGCAGTTGAGGCACGTAAAAAAGTATTAGCCAAATTAGAAAGCATGGGGATTGGAGCAGTAATCCTTCCTGAAAGTGAAACCCCAACCGGAAATATTGAAGGATATGAAGATGCCGTAAAATGTGGTGCATACTTCAAAAAACATGCAGATGTAATCGATGGAATCCTTGTAGTACTTCCAAACTTTGGAGATGAACTGGGCGTTGTAAATACTATCCAGTTATCAGGACTAAAGGTACCTGTTTTAGTGCAGGCTTGCGATGACGATAACGATAAGGTAGATGTGAAAAGCCGCCGGGATGCATTCTGTGGCAAACTTTCTGTGTGCAACAACTTTTATCAGTATGGCATTAAATTTACCGACACAATCTCTCATACCTACAGCCTCGACAGTGAAGAATTTACCAAAGACTTGCAAAAATTTGCTGCCATTTGCCGTGTAGTTAAAGGGTTAAACGGTCTACGTGTTGGTGCTATTGGAACACGTCCTATTGGTTTCCAAACCATGCGTTGCAGTGAAAAACTATTACAGGCTTATGGAATTACTGTTGTTCCGGTTGACATGTCCGAAATTATTGCTGCTGCCAATAAAATTGATGAAAATGACCCTGCTGTTGAAGAAAAAGTGAAAGCTATTCAGGAGTATGGTTCATGCAGCATAGTTCACAAAAGCAAAATTGCTAAACAAGCTCGTTTTGGGCTAGCAGTTGAGAACTGGATTGAAGATAACAACATCGATATTTCAGCTGTTCAATGCTGGGAATCAATTGAGAAAAATTATGGATGTGCAGCTTGTGTAACAATGAGCATGATGGGCGAAAAACTTATGCCTTCGGCTTGCGAAGTTGACATTGCAGGTACTATTTCAATGTATGCACTTGCCCTAGCGTCCAATACCCCTTCAGCTATTTTAGACTGGAATAATAACTTTGCTGAAGACCGTAACAAAGTGGTATGCACCCACTGTAGTAATTATCCTAAATCTTTCTTCCAAAACGAAATCGAAATTGGAAGCCTCGATGTACTTGGGACAGTTTTAGGCAGCGAAGATACTTTTGGAGCAGTTAAAGGTAAAGTAGCAGCCGGTAAAATGACTTACTTCAGAATCTCAACAGACGATACTAAAGGACAGATTAAATCATACCTGGGGCAAGGTGTAATTACAGATGACCCATATGGAATGGATGGCGGAATTGCTGTCGCTGAAATCAATGATCTGCAAAAACTGATGAAATACCTTTGCAAAAATGGTTATGAGCACCATGTTGGCATGGTTCGTGGGCATGTTTCCGAAATCCTGGAAGAAGCAATTGGAAATTATTTAGGCTGGGAATTGTACAACCATGATAAAGAATAAAATTAAAATATAAAACATAAAAAAAAGACTCTTGATAATTGTATCCTGAGTCTTTTTTTTTAAAATTTGATACTGTCTATTTATTCTTAGTATAAACACACAACTTAGTTGGTTTTTATTCAAAAAAAAGGAAAATTATCAACACTGAAAGCATTTGCTAATAATATAAGAGAATACAATAATCAACTTGAATAGTAAATTATTACCATGAAAAAATCGATTCAATTTATCCTATTTCTAGGAATAATCCTATTTTCTCTATCATGTAATAATGGCCTAAAGAAAAACGATCCTGATAAAATTGCGGTAGTAATTTCAACGTTAAATAATCCGTGGTTTGTTGTATTGGGCGAATCAGCTGCAGAACGAGCCAGAGAACTGGGCTATGATGCACAAATTTTCGATTCGCAGAATAATTCAGCCTTAGAAGCTGAGCATTTCGACAATATTATTGCAATGGGTTATAAGGCTATTTTATTTAATCCAACCGATTCTGAAGGCTCTTTATTAAATGTTAAACGTGCCAAAGATGCTGGAATACCTACATTTTGTATAGACCGTGAAATTAACTCGCGTGATGCTGCTGCTACTCAACTGTTATCCGATAGTTTTACGGGATGTGTAAAACTGGGACAATACTTTGTGCGCCAAATGAATAAAAAAGGAAACTATGTTGAAATATTGGGATTGGTTGGCAATAACAATACATGGAACAGGTCCAATGGTTTTCACAGTGTTGTTGATGAGTTTCCTGAACTCAAAATGGTGGCACAGCAAAGTGCCGATTTCGATCGGAATAAAGCCATGGATATTATGGAAACCATTATGCAGGCAAACCCTGAAATTGATGCTGTTTTTTGTGGAAACGATGCCATGGCAATGGGTGCATACCAGGCTGTGTTAGCATCTGGGAAAGCCAATAAAATAAAAGTATTTGGATTTGACGGCGCCGATGATGCCCTTCGGGGTATTGCCGATGGAAAAATTGCCGCAACCGTTATGCAGTTCCCGGTGTTAATGTCACGTACTTCGGCCGAACTAGCTGACAAATACATAAAAGGGAAACGTGATCTTAGCCTAAAAACCCCTGTTGAAGTGGTGTTGATCACTCCTGAAAACGTTGATATGTATCTTCCTAAAAATTAATATACCATGAAAAAAAGCGTACAATATATTTTAGGATTCATAGCCCTTCTTGTGGTTCTGTTTTTATCGGTCAAGGTTGAAAACCTGGATAAATACAAAGCAAAAAATTCCACTGTAAAATTTGATGCACAGCTTTATACAGAAGAAATTTGGAATACAAAACTACCTGCTTGCGCAGAAAATGCACCGGAAATTTCAGAAGTCTTTGAGGCTTTGAACGGTGAACCAAAAGCGGCATTGGAAAAATTCGGTCGTAAACTGGGAATTTCAAGCACTTATTATTTGGTAATAAAAGGGATTGGAACAATTGAGTCGGTAGAACCAGAATTTATTGTTGTTTCCATCAACAACGCACTAAAAGTAAAAATCGCTACCGATTTTATTTTTGGGAATGCTGTCCGCGATGGTTCCGGTGTGGTCAATATTGATGAATTCATAAACATGACCGATTTTAACAATGTCTCTGTGGCAATCAATAAAATGATCAAAGAGAAACTTGTTTTGCCACTTAAAACGGATGCCAGTACGGGAATGAGCCTGAAATTTGCAGGTGCAATTGAAATTAAAGAAGACAAGATCGATTTAAATACGGTCCGAATTATACCTATCTCAGCAAAGCTATCCGATGGAAATTCAGAAGAATAAACAGCCAATCCTGGAAGTAAAAAACGTATCCAAAAATTTCTCTGGGGTTTATGCCCTGAAGAATGTGGATTTACAAATTTATCCGGGGGAAGTTACGGCAATTATTGGGGAAAACGGCGCCGGGAAATCTACCCTGATGAAAGTTGTTTCCGGGGTGCACAAAGAATACGAAGGGGAAGTTTTGCTCAATGGGGAAGTTATATCATTCAATAATCCCAAGGAAGCCGGGGAAAAGGGTGTGGTAATTATTCATCAGGAGTTAAATTTGCTACCCTACTTGAGCATTACCGAGAATTTATTTCTTGGGCAGGAGCTTACCAATAAATTGGGCTTTCTCGACTATCCGAGGATGCACAAAAAAGCAAAAGAACTGCTTGCGGGATTGCAGCTTAACATCGATCCTTCCACCCATTTGAACGAACTCCGCGTAGGACAGCAACAATTGGTTGAGATTGCCAAAGCTTTGTTGCTCGATTCCAAAGTGCTGATTATGGATGAGCCCACCTCAGCCATTAGCGACCACGAAGTTGAATTGCTGTTCGAGATCATTGCCGACCTAAAAGCAAAAGGCGTAGCTATCGTTTACATTTCACATAAACTGAAAGAGCTGTTTCAAATTGCAGATCGTTTTGCGGTATTGCGTGATGGCGAAAATGCAGGTTCGGGTTTTATGAAAGGAACCACCAACGATCAACTGATCCAACACATGGTTGGCCGGGATTTACGAAATAGCTTTCAGAAACAGGACAACCAACAGGGTACAGAGGTAATTCGAGTGGAGAATTTGTTTTTTCAAAACCCGGAAAATAAAAAAGACTACCTGGTAAACGATGTCAGTTTTTCGCTTAACAAAGGAGAAGTACTCGGAATATGCGGGCTAATGGGCGCCGGAAGAACTGAAGTATTGGAAGCGATTTTTGGGCTATTCCCAAAATATGTTTCCGGACAAATTTTTATTGAAGGGAAAGAATTAAAAATTCGAAATGTGAACGATGCCATTGCTGCCGGAATTGCGCTTGTTCCTGAAGACCGGAAAACACAAGGGCTTGTCCTCAATATGAATGTGGCAAAAAACACCAGCCTTGCCAACCTAAACAAGGTTTCGAAATATGGCTTCATCAGCCATAAAAAAGAAGAAAAATTAAGCAGCGAATTTGTTAAAAAGATGAACACCCAGGTTCCTACTTCCGATATTGAAGTGCAAAAACTTAGTGGTGGCAACCAACAAAAAGTGGTGATCGCAAAATGGCTGGCCACGCACCCAAAAATCCTGCTGTTGGACGAACCGACCAGGGGAATCGATGTTGGGGCGAAATCTGAAATTTATAACCTCATTAGCGAACTGGCAAAACAGGGCATGGGAATCGTAGTGGTCTCATCCGAGTTGCCCGAGATACTTGCCATTTCCGATTCCATCATTGTGTTATCAGAATCAAAACTAACAGCTAAACTAACACGGGCAGAGGCTTCTGAAGAAGTGATTATGAAAGCTGCCTTATGTGAAAAAGAAAAAAACTAAATCAATGAATACACAACAAATAAAACATTATCTGGTAAAGTTTCAATCGATTATTGCCTTGTTGGCAATGTGTGTCGTACTAAGTTTTTTATCCGATCGTTTTCTCACCGGCGACAACGCCTGGAATGTGATGCGACAAATATCGGTGAACGTTGTTATTTCAGTGGGGATGACCCTGGTTATCCTTACCGGAGGAATCGATTTGTCGGTGGGTTCCATATTGGCAATCTCCGGGGCGATTACAGCCGGAATGCTAAAATTCGGCGGCGAAATATCCGATTGGAACGTGTTTATTGGCTTTACCCTGCTGGGAGCGCTTGTTGGCGGTACCCTAACAGGTGCTTTCCTTGGTTGGTTTAACGGACTCACCATAACCCGTTTTAAAGTTCCTCCTTTTGTGGCAACCCTGGCAATGCTGACCATTGCCCGCGGCTTAACAATGTTATACACAGGTGGTTTCCCTATTACAGGATTAGGTGCCGACATGGCATTTATTGGAACCGGATGGTTCCTGGGAATTCCCATGCCGGTTTGGATTTCGGCGATTATTGTGCTGGCAGCGGTTGTAATGACCAAGAAAACAAAGCTAGGACGACATATTTATGCCATAGGTGGCAATGAAACCGCAGCCGAATTATCCGGGTTGAAAATCAAAAAGGTGAAAATGATTGTATACTCTATTGCTGGTGCAATGGCAGGAATTGGCGGTATAATCGTAACATCGCGCCTTGATTCGGCACAGCCAAATGCAGGAATGGGATTCGAACTCGACTCCATTGCAGCAGTTGTAATTGGCGGAACTTCCCTTTCGGGAGGGAAAGGAACAATTATGGGAACTGTTCAGGGAGCCCTGATTATCGGAATTCTTAACAATGGATTAGTTTTGCTGAATGTTTCTCCATTCTGGCAACAGGTTATAAAAGGTTTTGTAATTTTATTGGCTGTTGTACTGGAAAAATTTAACTCAAAAGACTAATAAACACCTATGAAAAGAATCCAATTCAGTTTCGCATTCCTCCTACTTTTAAGCACATTAATCGGTCAATTTGGTTGTAGCCAGCAAGAATCCCCTATTGAGTGGGGCATAAAAATGGCCAATTCGGATATGCAAAGAAATCCAGAAGCATGGATGATTGATTTCCGTAAATCGCCCCGTTGGGGATATACCAATGGCCTAATGGCTGTTGCCTTGGAGGAACTTAGCCTTGAAACCGGAGATCCAAAATATGCGGACTATATTAAAAACTCGTATTACGATGTATTGATTGATTCGATGGGGATAATCCAAGGATACAATATGAGCGATTACAATATTGACCAAATAAACTCGGGGAAAGCATTGTTTACAATCTATAAAAACACAGGAGACCAACGGTACAAAACGGCAATGGACACACTGCGTTCGCAAATGGCGAGCCATCCCAGGACAAGCGATGGTGGATTTTGGCATAAAAAACGTTATACACACCAAATGTGGCTCGATGGAATTTATATGGGCGACCCTTTTCTGGCGCAATATGCTAAAGAATTCAATGAACCGGAGTTGATGGAAGATGTGGTTCATCAAGTTCTTACAGTTCAAAAACACACCTACGATTCTGTTACCGGATTGAATTACCATGGTTATGACGAAAGCAGGGAACAAGCCTGGTCTGATTCAATTAGTGGCAAATCCCCTCATTTCTGGGGAAGGGCACAAGGATGGTATTGTATGGCCCTTGTAGATATTCTTGATTTCCTTCCTGAAAATCATCCTGAACGGGATCAATTAATTGGCATATTGAAAAATATGTTCGATGCCTTGCAAAAGGTTAAAGACCCGCAATCCGGAATGTGGTATCAGGTTTTGACAGAAGGCAACAGAGAAGGAAATTACCTGGAAGCAACGGGTTCATCCATGTTTACTTATGCAATGCTAAAATCGTTACGCATGGGATATATTGGCGATGAATATAAATCCTTAGCAACACAAAGCTTCGACTCTTTGGTAAAAACATTCGTTGTGGAAGAAGAAGACGGAACCATTTCGTTAAGTAAATGTTGTGCTGTTTCTGGACTCGGAGGAAACCCATATCGTGATGGCAGCTTTGAATATTACATAAGTGAGCCTGTGCGCGATAACGATCCCAAAGGCGTTGGACCGTTCATTTTGGCAGCAATTGAAATGCAAAAGCTAAAAAACAATCAATAAAACAAACATAGTTTATAGCAAAAACAGAAGCCGGATGAAAGTTATCGCATCGCAAGCTTCTGTTTTTAATTCTCTATTTCTCTTATACATTGTAACTATTCCCATTCCCTTATTTTATGATCAATTAAAGAATAGAATTCATGTTTATTCGAAAGCATTGCCGGATGATTTCCTGACGGGAACATATGAACCTGCAAATCCGGATTCTTTGTTTTTAACTCCGCATATATTTCATCTAAATGATCGCAATACTCATCTTGACAGCTTCCTGTAAGTAATGTTGGAACTGATAATTCGGAAATAGGCTTATGGAAAAAAGAACGACCTGTTTTTGCAAATTCCAGATTTACATTGGTGTCTAAATCAACAACTTTTTGCCAACCAAAACCGTGACAATAAAACCAATAAAGTTTAGCCAGTAATTTCTTCTTGTCGTTGTCCCGATCACGCTCTAAGTTCCTGATAAACGAAGGCAAAGGATATTCGCCTTCGAAGCTGTCTGCAACTAAGAAGCAGACAATTTCAGGGAATTCTAACGCCAGATTAATGGCAACCAGGGCTCCTCCACTTGTGCCAACAACGATCACCTTTTCATATCCCAACTCTTGAATTAAAGCATAACAGACCCGGGCATTGTAGTACCAAAAATCAAGTTCAAATTTATCCAGCCTATCCGATTTTCCATGTCCGGGAAAATCAATGAGGATCAATTGGTATTTTTGTTTGTATTCTTTTATTACCGGGGTAAATAATTTCGATGACACGGTATTTCCATGCAGCAATAGCATGGGTGTACCCTCCCCTATAGTTTTATAATATACTTTTTGTTGATTGTAGTTAAAATAAGCCATTTGCTTCAATTAAAAATAATAGGGGGCAAAAACAAAAGTCTATGCCCCAATTAACTTGTATTATTTTATGGCAGTGGTGAACAAAACATTGTCCCCATTCCACAAATTGCCTTGCGGCAGAATATCATCCCTGAAACCAACCTGAGAGAATGCATTCTTTTGAAGAATTTCCAGCAATTCCGTTTCAGAAAAGAAGTGTGTCCAGAACCTATAAATATCCATCTTGTCTTTCGAATCCAGAAGTGTATGCTGATAAAGGATTGTCTTCTCCTTCGGATATAAAAAGGATTCAGAAAGGGCAAGATAAGGTTCATCTTTCCAAAAGCCATTTTTGGCAGCTTCCCAGGATCGGGGAGTCATCTTCTCTTCAAGGTTTACATCCTTTAAAACATCAAAAATAAACATGCCCCCCTTTTTAAGTACTTTATAAATAAACCTTAAAAGCTTCTCTCTGTGCCCCGGCATAAGAACACCAAAATCGGTATAAACCAGTACTACTAAATCGAATGAGCATTCCTCTAATTCAAGCTCCAGATAGTTTGTGTTTATATAAGTAATATCCAACTTTTTGTCCTTTGCTGATTTCTCAGCATATTTTATGGATACTTCTGAAATATCAACTCCGGTTACTGAATGACCTTCTTGAGCAAAAATTTCGGAATATAACCCAGGACCGCAACCCAAGTCAAGGATATTTAATTTAGCATTTTGCTTTTGCGTGTTAAATATCCATTTGGCAGTCTTTTTTATACTCGTCATCTTTCGACTTGCAAGGTCAATTTCAGGATTCAGATGTACGGCTAACAATTGTTTGGATATATGTTTATCGGTCCACATAAAAGCAGTTCCCTGTTCATATAATTCAGGTTTAGCAGACCTTGAAATAAAATCTATATTATTCATTGCAAAAAATATTTTCTCCACATACATAGAGGGTTTCAAAAAAATAATTGAAATATTATTATGCATCAACAAGCAACATGTGTAGTTGCTGCTTAGCATTTATTTCCCCTGAAAAGGGGGATTTGGATATGTACTATAAAGTTTTCAAAGCGCTACAAAAGTAAACATTTGTTCCGAAAAACAAATCACTTTGAGAGCAATTATTCTAAACCTAAATTTTTATTCTTGATCAAATCCGGCTATTCGCCATTTCCCTTGCTTTTACAAATGACTTTACGGAAAGGGTAACATCCTCGCTGGTGGTTGCCCATGAGCAAACACTTATCCGAATTACTTTTTTGCCCATCCATTGCGAACCACCGCACCAGCAAACCCGCAATTCTTGTACATTTCGTAGTATTTCTTCAGTTTCGGAATCGCTGTCACAGGCGACCAGAACCTGGTTAAAAACCACTTCGTTCAGGATATGAAAACCATTTTGGGCAAGTTCTTTGGCAAATTGTTTTGCCCGTTCGTGCAAGCCAGAAACCAAGTCATCCATTCCCTGTCGCCCCAAATATTTCATGGTTGCCCATAGCTCAACAGCTCGTGCCCTGCGTGACATTTCAGGGGTGTACAACATTCCATCCCGTTTTTCGCCATAAACAATATACGAACCTGTTGCCTGCAATGCCGACACCAGAGCGTCTTTATCATTACACAAAACAATACCACTATCGTAAGGAGTGTTCAATGTTTTATGCCCATCAACCGACCAGGAGTCTGCTTTTTCAATGCCTTCGGTTAGGTGCTTTAAATCCTTACTAGCAGCTGCCCATAAACCAAAGGCACCATCAATATGAATCCATGCATTATGTTGTTTTGCGATTTTACAAATCTGGTTAAAATTATCGAAAGCACCGGAATTAACATTTCCTGCCTGAAGTATCAATAAGGTATTTTCATCGAGCGAAGGGATTTTATCCGGGCACATCCGTCCCTGATCGTCGGTCTCCACCCATTCAATTGTATTGATCCCTAAACCAAGAAGGGCAACTGCTTTCATCACAGTACCATGGGCTTGTTTTCCGGCAACAATACGCAAATTTGGTGCATTTTGCAATCCCTGCAAATTCACATCCCAGCCCTTCCTTTTATAGATCCGGTAACGTGCAGCAGCCAATCCACACATAATTGCCATGGATGTTCCGCTCACAAATCCGGCAACCGTTTTATCAGGAAGCCCAAAAAGCTTTTTCAGCCAGCCCTCGATGACTGTTTCAAGGGTTGCAACAATTGGCGAAGTTACATACAAGGGTGTATTTTGATCCCAAAAATCATTCAACCATTTTGCCGCTAATCCTGCAGGCACAACACCTCCATTTACCAATCCATAATACCGACCACCTATTTGAGTCACCGTTGCCGGGGATCCAAAAGTATGTAGCATTTCAAGTATCGCTTCGGTCCTGGAAGGCTTTTCAGGCAGATCTTCCTCAAAAACGGATAAATTTTGCAGCGCCTTTTCATCAGGATAAACATTCCGATTGGAAGCTTCATCGGCGTATAAAAAAGCATAGTCTTTTGCCTGTTCAAATATTTTTTTTTCATGCATTTCTGCTTTCATTTGCTCGTGAAGCGTATAGTCCGGTTTTGCCATTGCTTAAGGTAAATAAATTGGTGGATATGTTGCAACATCGAGTCGCAATGCCGATTCAGCCAATCTATGCAATTTATGCGAATTGTGAAAGCATTCTCATATCTTAAATAAAAAATTTTAGTCAAAAGCCGGAAGTCCGAGGCATAAAAGCTATGTGTTTAATTGAAAACCTCGAACTTCCGAATTTCTATCTAACATTTTTCATTAACACCAATTATTCCAGGCTTAGAATAAGGAATTAAAAGTTTGGCAATCCGCACAACATCTCCCCAGTTTTTAAGTAATGGTTCATAGCTTTTTCCCAAGAATCCATCATTATATCATTCTTTTCTTTTGTAAAAGATTCCAGGTGCTTATCCCCCATTTTTCCTAACGAAGTTTTACTGTAGGTAAGTTCGGCGCGGGTTAATGAACTGTTGATTGGCTCCACTTGAATTTCTAATTTGGTTACCAATATTCCGGGCACCAAATAAAACATTTCAACTCGCCCTTTTTCCAAATCGTATTCAGTAACAACCCAGGTTACTTCCAATTCGTTGTGCATGGTTATAAATACGCAGTCTTTTTCGACCACACCTGATTTGCTGAGCACCAATTTTGGATCCCAGTTTTCGCACCAGTCTAACTCTTTTACCGGACAATACAAAGGCATAATTTTATCGACTGTGCCATGAATAGTTTGAACGTAGGTGTGTGAAACACGGTTCGGTTTTTTAATTTCCAGTTTTCCCATTGTTAATTGTTTTAAAAATACATTTGAATTATCGATGCAAATCTAAAAGTTAAAACATGGGGAATCATTTACATTTGTTGAGAAAAGGTTTTTCGTATCCGGCTTAATTGTGTAGGTGTTATTCCAAGAAAACTAGCGATGTAATAATGAGGAACCCGGTTTAATAAATTTGGATATTCCTGCAAAAACCATTTATATTTTGACAAAGCATCACCCGAAATTAAGGCTTCAATCCTGGAATTGTTTTGTTTATTTAGGTTTTGAAAATTTGATAAAATTACTTTTGTAATGCCCGGATCAGAATGAAGGTGTGAGAAAACTTCTTTATAATTGGCAACCGACAAAACACAGTCTTCCAATGCCTGAATGGTAATTGTTGCAGGGATATTGGGAACATAATTTCCAGAAATCAAATCACCCTCCCTGTAAAAATGTGTGGTAATTTCATCTCCATCATTGTTTACGGTAAATCCGCGCAGTACCCCTTCTATGATTTTACCAATCCGGTAATTTGCTTGTCCTTTTTGAACAAAAAATTCGTTTCTCCGGATGACTAAATCCGTATGTAAAGAATCATTCATCGCTTATCAATTTATTAATGATATCGACCTAAATTTTTTAGATTGCCAAACGATAATAGGGCAATGTAAGTTTCTGTACGAAGCCTAGTTTCAGTGCTGTTTTATAGGAGGCTGTGTTGGTGTATTTACAAGCCCAAATCGGTTCATAACTATGCTGCAAACAATAATCGATTAATGTGGCACAAACATATTGAGCGAAACCATTGCCCCTGAATTTAGCCATTGTTTCAATACCAATTTCAAGTTCGTTTTCGAAAATAAACGCTGAATAGGCAGTACTTGCCAACTTGCCTTGTGCGAACAAACTAAAACCAACCCCTTTTTCACAAAAGCTTTGAGCGCTTTCCCAAAAGTAAGAAGGCACCACTGTTCCTTTCATGTTTTTAAAACTCTCTTTATCAGTCCGTTTTATTTCGAAACCTCTGTTTGTGTGCCCCTTTTTATATTTATGAAATTTTTGAAGGTCAAATTGAAAATTGACCCTGGTATTCAGCTCAATAAACTCATTTGGTATTTCCACTGTTTCGTCCGATTTTTTGAGATTGTCACCAAAGAGTTTTTTCAATGTTTCATCCCATGAATTTGGAGCTGCCTGCATCCATACAAAACTGCTACGTTTGCCATCTTTATTCAGGCAATAGTCGAGAAACTGTTCATTAAATTGTTCGTTGGTGTGGTCGCCAAACAACAAACTCATTCCGTAAGGATGCTCAACGTAAAAGGTTTTTGGGGTATAGGGGTGATCGACATAAATTTTACCTTGTATATTTTTTTCAATTACCCAGCGGGCAAACAGAGTATTGATCTTGATTTTTTTAATTGGTTCCTTCAGGAGCATATATTTCCCTGCATCAAGTTCTATCATTTGAGTATGATTTAAAAGTTAGTTTTGGTTATGAAATTTAACGGATGCAAAATAGAATATAAATTTAAGAGAAAAGCCTTTGGGGCGCTTTTTACATCCTAGTTCTTACAATTTGTTAAGATGAACGTTTTTTCAATTTACATATTATAAAATTACTGGTATCCTCATCGAATTTATTGTAGGAATAGTCTCCAAATATGTCCGTAATTTGCATATCAGCGTTCGACACCATTAATTTTAATTCATCAAAGGTTGTTGGCCTAAAATTAATTTCGAGCGTTCGCTTTTCAACCATCCTGTTATTTGCATCGTAAATCTCATAAAACTGGTGTCCGGTCACAATGTTTTCTTCCTTAAGGTAATGATTCGTATATGAAAGTTCCATTTTTTTGCCGTTTGCCACCGGAAATTCCCCAATGACGTGAAGATTCCCATCGGCTTGTTTCAGCCTGGTTTTAGGATTTTGCAAGGTTAATATAAAAGTGCCATTATTATCCAGATGATTTGAAATTGCCCTTATTGCCTCCTGCTGTTTTTCCAAATTTATTATTTCGCTCAAAGAATGAAACGGCAATATTATCAAACCAAAGGTTTTGTTTAAACTGAGTTTGGTTACGTCCATTTCAAGCAGTGTGGCATTGTAGTTTTTATCTGCAATTTTTTGTTGGAAAACGCTTAGCATTTCTTTGGAATAATCAACGCAGGTCATTTGGTGCCCGGCTTGTAATAAAGGGATTGAAACCCTGCCTGTACCACACATTAATTCCAGAATTTCAGCCGAATATCCTTCTGCTTCTTTAATAAAAAAAGGAACATCAAAATCTACGTTGACATAGAAATCATAAAGATCGGCTACTTTATCAAATGCAATGGATTTGTTCATTTTCTAATTCAGTCTTTTTCTATATCCGTTTACCTTGTCGTCCCCATATCCAAGGGATTCGTACAATTTATGAGCCCCTTCCCTATGATTACTTGAAACAAACAATACCATATTACAGTCCATGAGTTTGGCTTGCTCTTCCATTTCCAATAAGAGCCTTTTGGCAATTCCCTGCCTTCTATGGGAGCTTAAAACCGCCACATCTTCTAAAACCATAAATGGAGTTGCATGTCCAATTAATTCATGGCAAACTACCCCCAAAACCGACCCAACGACTAGCCCGTTCTGTTTTGCACAAAGTATAATATGGTTTGGGTTATTCTTTAATTTATCAAACACCTGCGACATTTTATTTAAGTCGCTTTTCCCTCCAAAAGCATCCTCGTAAAGCTCTTTTAAGCCTTGTAAATCTTTTACACCTAATTTATTAATTGTTAGCATTTAGCTCTTATAATTGTAGCTAGTGAACATATTAAATACTTCAACAAAAGTAATTATCAAAGCATAAAAAATGAATATTTCTTAAGCATAAATTTGGCTTTTGGTATCTATCCGAACAAAATTCTTATTAAGAATTACTTACTCAACTCATTACGAATCCTACTTAGTGAATTTTTTGTAATCCCAATATACGAAGCTAAATAATTAAGTGGAATCCGATTTGCTAAGGTTGGATACCGATTATAAAATTCAACATACCTTGTTGTTGCATCTTCCGCAAGCATTGGGCTAATCCGGTTAATCTTCGAGATTAAAGACTTGTTAGTTATTTGAGCAATAATATTATCCCATCCAATTATTGTATTAGATAAGTTTTGTAGGGATTCTTTGCTAAAAACAAGAAGCTGTGTTGGAATAATAGCCTGAATATATTCAGAAGAAGGAATAGCATTGTTAAAACTGTTTAGGTCCACAGCAAAGTTATTTTCATCAATAAAATACCGCGTAATTTCTTCACCTTCCTTATTGTAATAGCACACCCTAAGAATACCTTCTTTGACAAATGCAACTTTATTGGCAATGTTACCAGCTTCTGAAAAGTATTCATCTTTATTTAGTTGTAAGAAACTAAGATTATTTTTAACCAACTCTATTTGCTGGTTGTTAAGATTTTTAAACTGTAAAATATAATTGATCAAATTATCCATGCTTTTCCAAATCTTCTTTTAGTATAAGTAAGGCATTATTTAAGAGGCTACGCATATTGTTCCTAACTAAAATATTAATCATCATTCGAGCTAAAAAATTCTTATGTTCTATTTCGTATGTCCACACGATCTTAGTTTTTCCATCTTTTGTTTCGCTAAATACCCATTTCCCATTGATCTGTTTCGCTAACCGTTTTAATGGTGAAGTAAAGCTATCAATTCTATAAGAAAAATCATGGTGTGGATTTACCGTTAAAAGATATTCATGTGCAGAATTTCCATCTTCAAAGAATATAGTTCGTTGCATTCCTGGTGTATACCAAATTTCTTTGGCATTAGTGCTATCAATGGCAGGTAGATTTTTATACCTCTTGAAAATATGTGGCAAATCAACAGGGACAATATATTCAAAAGATTGTTTGACTGGAGACTCTATTTCTATGCTTACCTGTACGGTTGGAAGTTTCTTTTGCTTTCCCTCTTTTGCTTGAATTTGAGTATTTACCATAAAAATCAAGATTAATAAAGATTTATAATGCATGTTTTGTTTTTAGTTTTACTTTACCACAAAACTATGCTCCTAATTTCTAAAAGTAATTACCAAATGGTAACAAATACTGCAAAGTTAAGCTAAATGCAACAATAAGAATATAAGCACTTTGTTCGAAATTGCAACTCGGATTATAAGTTTACACCAGTAAAGTGAATTGCTTACTTATTCTTTTTTAATTGAGACTTCAATAATTTATCAAAATTACTGAATGTTGGGTTGCTGGTTGTGACAATTTCATTTTTGTTGTTTAAAACAAAGGCAATAAATGCATAGCCTTCATACTTACTTTTTTTGTCTATAAATACCGGAATAGGAAATGAAAAGTGCTTAAGTCCTTTAATGATATAATTGGTATCGTTTGAAGTGAAAAAAAACAAGAATCCGATATCCGGATATTTTTTAATATATGGTGTCCATCGATCAATTTCTGAAATAGCATCCGATGTTAAATACACAACACATTTAACTTTTTTTTCAAATGGATCTGATTTAAATTGAACGCTATCGTTCCACGTTAGCATTACTTTTTCCTTGGGAAACTTAACCTTTTCGGGACCTTTATTGCACCCCACGAAAAAGATTAGTATCCCAAAAATAGCAGCAATGTAAACAATTAAATTTCGTTTGATTAACTTCATAATACAGGGTTGTTTGTAGTTATTTAGGTTATAGACTGTTTAAGATCGATGCTGTTTCCGCACTACTCGGGCTTGGAGCATCCATATACTCAATCGCCCCCTGTCTGTTAACAATCATAAAACGGGGCACGCCTTGAAAATTGATCTGATGTTCCTCAATAAACTTATTTAAGTTTTCATTATCAAGGATATAATGTTGCCCTTTTAATTGTTCTGAATTAATGAGGTTCAACCACTCTTCTTTTGGTGAACCGATACATATATAAACAAATTGTGTTTTAGAGGTGTCGGTTTGGTTATAGAGTTTTTTTAGGAATGGAAATTCCTTTTTGCAAGGTGCACAATAGGTTCCCCAAAGGTCGATATAAAGCGACTTGTCTGGATTTCGATTAATTAACTCATTCACAAGCTGCCTCCCATCAATTATTTCCTGAAATATTTCTAATTCAGGGGAAGTTGTCTCAACCTCAAGTTCATTCTGCATTTCAAGCTGCAATTTATATTCATCTTCCAATGTTTTAAACATAAGAGTCTTTCTTAATGGTTTTTCAATCTTTG
Organism: Prolixibacteraceae bacterium; assembly: GCA_963678235.1. GTDB lineage: Bacteria > Bacteroidota > Bacteroidia > Bacteroidales > Prolixibacteraceae > JABMQB01. The sequence goes on from OY782766.1 coordinate 1,855,886, forward strand.
TAAGATAAGAACCAAACTCTTTTAAACTCAAGTTCAAACTGTTACGATGCAAAAAATGAATTGAAATAGGAGAATCAAGATGGTCGTTGATATAGGCTAGCTCGAATTGTAAATGTGCAATGGTCAATTTTTCAATACTATCTCTAATTGTCATTGCCTTAGCATTATCCACATATGGAAGCGCTTCCTTCATTTCTTCAATTGGGTCCCAAAAATTGTTGTTATTGTATTCCTTCAGGCGGTTTAACTCATCATTCAGCTTCCCCCCCGAAAGTATTGAACCTCCATACCAGTCTTGCATGTCAATATTTAATTCCAACTCACCGGGTTCAATAAATCCCAAAGCTGCACCATCCATTTTATCAATGGGCAAATGAAAAGCATAAACTTCGGGTATATCGACTTTCCCTTCAAATTTAAATTTTCCATCAATAATTCTGGCGGAATCCCTATTGTCAAAGGAATCTGGAACTTTGATTTTATAAATCCATTCTTCCGAAATAGGACCATTGAATGACCCATTTATTACATAGTTTTTTTTGTCTTTGCAGCCTAAAATAATAAGGAAGATAGTTGCAAAAATTGCCATTTGATATACGCGCATGCTTTTGATTAAGAATTTTAATTAGAACAATCGTCAATTTCAGAAATCTACCATAAGCAATTTTTATACCATATTCGTGGAAATCCTCTCTAGTGCCAATTTGCAATTTGCAAATAAATTACTGGCGCGAATCTCTACCAACTTGGAATTTGTGGCTCAAAGCTTAAAGCTAAATTTAAATTCCTGTACCTTTGATTGAACAAAAAAGCCTATTTTTGTTTATCCCTTTAATGAATGCTATGAAAGAAAAGAAAACCCGCCGGCTTGCAGCTGTTATGTTCACCGATATTGTTGGTTACACTGCCCTTATGCAAGGCAATGAAGAACATGCTGCCATAGTAAGGGAAAAACATCGGGGCATATTTGAAGAACAACATAAGCTCCATCATGGTGAAATCATTCAATATTATGGAGATGGCACCCTAAGCATTTTTACAAGCGCCATTGAAGCCGCCAATTGCGCCATCGAAATTCAGCGTTTATTAAAACAAGGTGATCCGGTTCCAGTGCGTATGGGATTGCACATGGGCGATATTGTTTTTGACAATACCGAGGTGTATGGCGATGGGGTTAATTTTGCATCACGCATTGAGAGCATGGGTATTCCGGGTGCAGTTTTGCTTTCCGGCAAATTAAACGATGAATTAAACAACCATCCCGGAATTTCAACGGTGTCTCTTGGGCATTTCGAACTAAAAAACATCCAAAAACCAGTGGAAGTTTTTGCTGTTGCCAATCAGGGTATTAACGTACCAAAAAAGGAAGACTTAAAAGGCAAACAAAAAACAACAAATAAAACTATTGCCGTTTTGCCCTTTGTCAATTTAAGTTCAGACACCGAAAATGAATATTTTAGCGATGGTATTACGGAGGAAATCATTAATGCGCTTGCAAAAATTGAAAGCTTAAAAGTTACTTCCAGAACCTCGTCCTTCTTTTTTAAAAACAAAAACATCCCCATAAAAGAAATCGGAAAAGAATTGAAGGTTTCCATTATTCTGGAAGGAAGTGTACGCCGTGCAGGCAATATGGTTAGAATTACAGCGCAGTTAATCGAAGCAGAACAGGACTTTCATTTTTGGTCGGAAACCTGGGACCGTCAATTGGAAAACATATTTGAAATACAAGATGAGATCAGCCTTTTAATTGCGGAAAAATTAAGGGAGCAATTTGGACATTTCGAGATCCAGGAGCACCTGGTAAAAAAACAAACGGATATATTCAATGCTTACGATTATTTCTTAAAAGCCCGGTACCACCACAATAAATGGAATCCCGATGATATGCAAATCGCAATATCATTGTACAAACAAGCACTCGACATTGATCCGAAACATGCAGAATCATACGCAGGATTAGCTGACTCGTTAAGTTTTATGGGCACTACAGGATTTATGCCCTACGAAGAAACCTGGGGCGAAACCATTCGCTTGAATGAACAAGCCAGGCTATTAAATGACCAGTTACCAGATGTTTATTACCAGCTTGCCAATATTGCGTTTTTTATAAAATGTGATTACAAAGAATCATTTTCGTTGGTGCAAAAAGCCCTGGAGTTAAATCCGAATTACGTGGAAGCCCAGCATTATATTTCTTATTTGTATATCATTGCCGGGGAAGAAGAAAAATCGCTGCACCACTTGGAAATAAGCATGGGAATTGACCCACTTTCGCAAGCCACCGATTTTTATAAGGCATACTACCATTATATGCTCGAAGACTATGATGAAGCTCTTGTTTTGTTAGACAAGTGCCTGGAGGCTAATCAGAAAAATATTCCTGCATTTACGGTAAAAGCATATTGTTTGCTTAAAATGCAACTTTTAGACGAGGTCTTGGAATTTTTCAAAACCATTCCGCCAAGTGTGGTAGTAAAAGGCGATGAGTTGGGAATTAAAACTTTGGTTTATGCGCATAAAAAAGATAGCGCAAAAGCAGAGAAATATTTCAATGAGCTAAAGGAGGCTGCCAAACACCCGGAAGGTTTTCGGGCAAATTCTTACCTCTTTTTGTATTATGCCAGCACGTCACGGTTCGATGAAGCATTTGAGTGGGTTGAACAGGCAATTGCAAATAAATGGTCCCTTTTGATGATCCATTATATTGATCCTTTGGCAAACCCCATCCAGCAAGATCCGAGATACGAAAAATACCACCAAATTTTATTCGGAAAGGAAATAGACAATACGCAAACCTCCACTAAGAAAGAATTGCTTGATGCCCAATCAGCGAAAAATTTTACAGGGACACTTTTGTCATTTATGGATAAACATAAACCTTATTTGGATCCAAATTTATCCTTACGGGCACTTGCCGAACAAATTGAAATTCACCCCAATCAGCTTTCATGGTTGTTAAATGAACATATTGGCAAAAATTTTAGTGAGTTTGTCAACTCTTACCGTGTTGAAGAGTTCAAAAGAAATGCAAAAAACCCACAAAAAGCGCATATCACTTTAATAGGACTTGCTTATGAAAGCGGTTTTAACTCCAAAACGGTTTTTAATACATCCTTTAAAAAGGAAACCGGACTAACTCCCAGGCAGTATTTGAATGGTATATAAAAAGCTTCAAGATACAAGCCATGAGCTTCTGGTCGCAGAGCTAAAAGTCTAATACTTCATTCTGTTAATGAAAACTATATACTGAGACTGAACACTGTAAAATGAGACTGGATACTGAATACTGTTCAATAAGTTCCAATTTATAATTCCGAACCTTTCGCTGAGAATCTGAACCCTGTACCCAATCCCTCCTCCTATTTTTGCCTCTGAAATCAAAAAAATTTTAGCAGATGAAAGCAATAGTTAGAGAAAATTATGGTGGACCAGAAGTATTACAAGTGAAAGAAATTAGCAAACCAGTTCCTAAAAAGAATGAAGTGTTGGTAAAAGTTTATGCAGCATCTATTACAAAAGCAGAAACCATGATGCGAACAGGAAAGCCGTATTTTGGGAGGTTAATCACGGGCTTATTTAAACCAAAGAGCAAAGTAATTGGTGCCTGCTTTTCCGGTATAATAGAAGCTGTTGGCAGCGAGGTTACAAAATTCCATAAACACGACATGGTATTTGGTGAGGCGGATATGAACACAGGAACAAATGCAGAATATGTATGTGTTCGTGAAGATGGAATGATAACAATTAAACCTTCGTTTTTAAGTTTTGAAGAAGCGGCACCAATTTTCGATGGTGCAATCACTTCTATGAACTTTCTCTCGGAAATGGTTCAACTACGAACAGAACAAAAAGTACTGATTAACGGAGCTGCCGGAAGCCTGGGAAGTGCAGCCATTCAACTTGTCAAGTATTTTGGAGCAGAGGTCAGCGCAGTATGTAGCAGTCAGAATATTGAATTTGTGAAGTCTTTGGGCGCCGACCACATTATTGATTATACCAAAAAAGACTTTACAAAAAGCGGCAGGTACGATGTGATTTATGATACCATCGGAAGTTCTTCTTTCACAAAATGTAAAAATGCCTTGACCAACAATGGGATTTATTTAACGCCAGTACTAAAATTTAGAACTTTGATGCAAATGCTATTTACTTCAAAATTTAGTTCGAAAAAAGTAAAGTTTTCGGCAACAGGAATGTTGCCTGTTCCTAAATTGCAAGCTATGGCTGACCAACTCCTTAAAATATATGAGACCGGACAGTTCAGAACCATCGTCAACAAAAAATACACCATGGATGAAATTGTGGAAGCCCACAAATATGTTGATGGCGGACATAAAAAGGGAAATATTGTTTTGAGTACACAAATGGAAAGTAAACAAACTGCCAATACACCCTTCGTTAATATGAACCATTATTTCAAATAAAAAGCATATAACAAATTAAATTGAATTTGCTACTAATATTTTGTAATTGTAAAATTTCCGGTTTGAATCCTAAAGATTGGAACAAAGTCAGGATTGTAATGTTGTTTCCTTATAAGTTGAATAATCAATGATAATTCCGTATTTTAAACAACAAAAGAAGTTTTTATGACACGCAAAGATATACTTAGCCCTTTTCAGAAGTTTGTTAAAATTGAAAGTTTAAGCGGTATTTTACTGCTTGCTGCAACCATTGTTGCCCTTGTTTGGGCAAATTCCCCCTTTGGCGACAGCTATAAAGATTTATGGCAATATAAAATTGGTTTTACAACTGAAAGTTTTGAACTAAACAAACCATTGCTGCTTTGGATCAATGATGGTTTAATGGCGATTTTCTTTTTCCTTATCGGACTTGAAATTAAAAGGGAATTTTTAATTGGAGAGCTAAATTCTGTAAAAAAATTAGCGTTCCCATTTTTTGGTGCATTGGGCGGAATGTTGGTTCCGGCGCTGTTTTTTCTGGTTTTAAATCAGCATGAAGGAACAGCAAGCGGCTGGGGAATACCCATGGCAACCGATATTGCCTTCTCGCTGGCAATTCTGAAAATGCTTGGTAAACGAATTCCACTTAGCCTCAAACTCTTTCTCACTGCCTTTGCAATTGTCGATGATATTGGAGCTGTGCTGGTAATTGCAGTGTTTTATAGCGCAAAATTAAATTTATCAATACTAGTTTATGCCTTTATTCTATTAGGTATTTTATACCTAATTTCGTACAAAGGTTGGTACTCCAAATTCCTCTTATTGTCTTTTGGAATCCTTATTTGGGTATTCTTCCTAAAATCGGGAATACATCCAACTATTGCCGGAATATTGTTGGCATTTTCGGTACCAGTGAGGCAAAAAATCAATACCCCAACGTTTATCAATAAGTTGTCGGAAATTACGGACAACATAAAAAAAGCAGCAGTTACCAGCAAACCAATATTATGCAAAGAGCAAATTGAGCAAATTGATGACCTGGAAGATTGGACCAACAAATACCAATCACCATTGCAGCATTTAGAGCACAAACTACACGATTGGGTTGCCTATTTTATTATACCAGTATTCGCGCTTGCGAATGCAGGCGTAGTGGTATTTAGCGATATTTCACTTGATACTTCCCTTATTCGAACCATTGTATTATGTCTGATTTTTGGCAATAGCATTGGTATAACATCAATCATTTTAGTAACCCGTAAACTGAAAATTGTAACCGTTCCTGATGAAATCAATAACCGGCATATTATTGGTGTATCTTTTTTAGCAGGAATTGGTTTTACCATGGCAATATTTATAGCAAGCCTAGCTTTTTCAGGTAGTCCGGCATATATTGATTCGGCAAAAATTGGCATACTTGTGGGGTCATTACTTTCAGCAATAATTGGTTATATAATTTTACGTACCAACGCAAAACCAGAGCATGTGCACGATTGAACCGATTTATCAAATCGGGATAAATTTTATATCCTGAAACTTTTCAACAAGTTCCTTTTCTTTTTTAATCCTTTGAGCAACCATTTTTAAAATAAGCTATCTTTATGACAGTGGGTAAAGTGTTAAAAAATATACGAAAAGGAATCGTTTGGGGTTTAATGATATTTGCGCTCCTGATTCTTACTACCATGGGAATTGTTCTTATCGGGGCACAGGGATATATCAATAAAAATTTATCGGAATTCGTTAACAAAAAAACAAATGGCTTGTATTCACTGGATTTTGAGAACATTGAATTAAGCCTTAAAAACCGGGGATTTACGATCACAGGATTGGAGCTCAAACCAAATGAAGCGAAAGCGAAGGAAATACAAAATGAAAATCCGGAACGGGTATTTTATTCCCTCTCAGCAAGCGAGCTGCAAATTCATCGCTTACTGCCCTATCGGATTTATTCGGAAAAGAAATTGATTTTAGATAAAATTTCGCTGGTGAAGCCCGAATTTGCCCTTTCAGGTTCTTTTACGTTTATGCAAGATTCTGTTAAACCATTTGATTATGCTATGGTTGAAGTCCGTGACCTGTTTAATAAATATTTGGACGAAATAAGAATTAATGAAATTGAATTTACTGATGCCAACTACGAATTTTATGCTCTTGTTGGTGATACATCTAACTTCTCCAACGCAGAGAAAATCTCTATTGGGATAACAGATTTCAGGACAGATTCCATTTTACTCGAGAAAAAGGATTATCCATTTGAAATGGACGATATTTTTATCCGCATGAATAATTTTCGGAACGAAATGAGCGACAGCATTCATTATCTTGCTATCGAATCATTGGAATATTCACATAAAAAAGCAGAACTGTCGGCATTTAACATGCATTTGTATCCGAAAAAAATAATCGAAACTAAAAGTTTGTACGATATTCTGGTTCCTTCTTTTGTTGTGAAAAGCAGTTCTCTTTCAACCATCTATACGGCAGATTCGCTATTTATCGACCATTGTCGCTTTGATAATCCATCGTTTAAGTTTTACCAAAAAAAGAATTTTGAGAAAGTTAATATCGAAGACGTAAATAACTTTGATTTATACAGTCTAATTGAGAACGATTTTGAAGCAATCCATGTAGATACGTTTTTGTTGAACAAGGCAGCACTGGAAATCAGCAGGCAGGCAATAGATTCATCGTTTCAGCAAAAATTTGAGAACATAGATGTGAAGCTATACAATTTTACGTTGGATGCTTCTTCCAATAAGAACCCGGACAAATTACTCCTCGCCAACGACATTGATATGAAAATAACCGGATATCTTCTTCACCTGAACGATAATATGCACAGGTTTAAGGCCGATACAGTTTACGTATCTACCCTGGCAAACCAAATTAGTGTTAAGGGCTTAAAAATTGATGCAGATCAAAGCATAAATACGAACAACAATGTCGTGCTAAATATTGCCTGTAATGAGTTGTCGCTTAACGATGTTGACCTAAAAAACACTTACCACAAAAGAAAACTGGCATGCAACTTTGTACATGTGGTGAAGCCCGAAGCACTATTAGACTACCCTGTCAATTATATACGCAATCCGGGGAAAGGACAATCGGGTTTGCTTTTCGATATCGTAAGTTCCTACCTAAAAGGGGTTTATTCAAACCTGGTAGAAATAAAAGATGGATCGTTAAAAATACGGAACACGAAAAACAAACGGGTAACCGGTTTTTTTGAAACAGACTTTGCTTTTGGATTAACGGATTTTGCCCTTGATTCCACAAGCTTAGAAGATAACGACAAACTTTTTTATGCTTCTAATTTCGACCTTAATTTTTCAAATTACAGCATGAAACTTGTGGATAACCTGCATCAGTTAAGTGTGAAAAATATTCTGGTATCCAGTTACCAATCAAAGGCAATTATCGATAGCCTGAGCTTACGCCCCATATTAAACAATGTGGATGAAGAAAAAATTAAACGGTTTAAACGATCGGAGACTTATTCTTTGTTCGTTCCTAAAATAAGCATTTTAAATGCCGATCTTCATTCCGCATTTTTCGAAAAAAAATTACGGATTAACAACCTGAAATTCTATACACCAGCTATCTATTTTGAAAATTTTGCCTATCTGAAAAAAGGAAGGGATAAAGATGGATTCTCGGAATTGTACCAGCTGATTTTTAATTATGTGGACGATATATCGATTAAAAATGCTGCAATACCAAATGGTGAAGTTACCTGGATAAACCATACTAAAAGCAATAAATCGACCAGGTTAAGCAATAAATTTGATATTGAACTTAAAGATTTTCGCCTAAACAACTCTGAACTGGACCAAAAAAAATTATTGTTCTCTGAAAATATAAACCTCTCGTTGCGTGATCAGCTTTTTAAACTGTCGGATAATGTGCACTACCTACAGGCAGATGAAATTAATTTCTCGACCGAGGAATCTTCTGTCCGGTTCACCAATGCCTTGTTTTACCCCGATATTACATCGCCAGACTATATTTCGAAACCAACAACTTTTCAGTTTAGCCTCCCAAGCCTGTCACTCGAAGGTGTTGACATCCGAAAAGCATATTATAGCCGAAATATCGACGTGAAAAATATTGTTGCAACAAATCCAAAATTTGAGGTATATTCGCAAAAAGGGAAAACCAAACCACTCGACATTAAAGAGTTTTCTATTCCGCTTCCAACCATTATAAACACATTAAAAGTTGGTAACTTACAAATCGCCAATGGGAATGTAATTACTTATCAATTGCTTGACAAAGCCCCCTTGCAAACAAGTACGTTTATTCTTGACCTACAATCTGATGGAATCTCATTAAGTCAAATGTCACCGTTTAAAACAACAGATATCAATGCAACTTTGTCCGACTTCCAGTTAAACTTACGGAAAAAAGCGCATCAAATAAAAGTTGAGAAAATAGCGTACGATAAAAAATTAAAAACCATAGATTTTACAAACCTTACCGTTAAACCAAACACCAATACGGCTAACGGAAACAAGTTTAATTTTGAGTTCCCTTCGATACAATTTAAAGGATTTGGTACCGATTTGGCATACAAAAACAATATCTACGAATTTAGTACCATTGAAGTTGATCATCCCAGTTTTAGCATTCAATTAAACGATACGATAAAGTCGGGAGGATTGAAAAAATTGAGGGAACTGGATTTTTATCCTTATGTTGAACCTTATGTCAATCAATTAAATATCGGGCTGCTCTCGCTAAACAATGCCAATGTCGACTTTCAATCGATTGCCAAAGGGCTTAAACACGAAAACATAAATATTCATTTAAAGAATATTATTATTGGTGAAAACCAGCCAAATAAGCGCCTGTTAAATGCAAATGAAATTGAATTTGTAACGTACAACTTAAAACGAAATAGCAGAAACAACCGCTATACTTTTGCTGTTGACACTTTAAAATACAGCTCTTCAAAAAAATCTCTCGAACTGCTTGATATTCATATAAATCCAAGATACTCACGGAAAGAATTTGCGAACCTCGTCGGATTACAAACAGATGTTTTACATAGCAAAATAGAGTACTGTAAGCTTTCCGATATGAACATTGACAAGTGGTTGACCGATAAAATTGTTGATGCCGGATCATTGCAAATAGGCCCATCTTCAAGTACCGTATTTCGCGATAAAAATTTTCCATTCGATAACAAGCAAACACCTCCCTGGCCTCAAAAACTAATATCAACACTCCCTTATCAGGTTTTAATTGACAGTGTAATTGTTAATCCGGCATCGATTACGTATAGCGAATTGCTGGAAATAACCGATGAACCTGCATCCATTACATTCACCAACACACAGGCACGTATCGGGCAATTATCAAACTTGCCAGGTCAAATAAAAGCAAATCCACTGGTAAAAATCCACGCCAGTTCAATTATTAACCATAAAGCAAAACTGGAAGCTTCATTTACCTTTGATTTGTCGAGCAATAATTTTACCCATTCGATTCAAGGAAATATACAGCCGGTGCCAATGACAATATTTAATGATTTCACGGAAAAAGCAGCTTTGGTAAGGGTGAAAGAAGGACAGATGAACAAATTTAGATTCGAATTAGACCTGGATGAACAAATTGCCACTGGCTATATCTGGTTTGCTTACGATGATTTTAAAATATCGCTTATTGAGTTTGAAGACGGCAAAATAAAAAAAGAAGGCTTTGCATCGCTTATGGCGAACAGTCTATTGGTAAACTCCAAAAACCCAAGGGGGAAAGAGCTGGAACCTGAAAGCATCTCGTATCAAAGAGACCCACGAAGGTCGGTACTTAATTTCTGGTGGAAAGCAATTTTTAGTGGCGCAAAAAAATCAATGGGAATCAAAGAAAAGAAAAAGTAAACCACCCGGTAATTTTCTCACCGGATGGCCAAAATACCTGCTTATTTTAGATTATCTGCGAGTAATGAAGAATATGCCCCGGTCATTTTTTCGGCTAAGCCTACCATTGTTTTATGGTATTTTTCTGCGCTTAAATTACCGTTTCCTTCATCGAAATCAGTAGAACCGACCAAGCCCTTCTTCGTGGAAAATATAGCAATGCCTCCTTTTTTGAAATAGAACATTTCATTTTTCCCTTTGCCGGATGAACCAGTGTCATAATCCATGGTCATATTTATAAAATCAAGGGTTGGTGCATTTTTTTTACCAAGCCCATATTTAAACTTGACAGTTATTGCAGCCTGGCAACCATTTTCGCTGGCAATTTTAGGAACCATCTTTTTAATTTTAGCGACTGCCCCTATTTTCAGGGTTTCGCTAAACATTCCCATCCCCGAAACTGAGCGTTTAACGCCTTCCGTGGTCACCGATTTCTTTGCAACACCGCCAGTATAGCCCCGAGTTCCTTTTTCTTCTTTTAATCCCAGCTCCATGTAAATTGGATTGTTAATAAGCGTTTCCTTCTCTAACACTTCAATTCCATTCTCGGTGAATATATTTTTCACCAAAGCATACAATTGATTGGTTAATGTTTCGTAGTAATCTTCACTTAATTCCACCTCTTGTACCAAGGTTTTAAGTGTTCCCTGATTTCCCCATCGTTTTTCCATGGTGCTCGGTGCGGTTTCTTTTGAAGTGATAAACTCACCAAAAAATTCAACAAACATCACTTTTTGGATTCCTGCTTTTTGGAAGGCTTTTAGATTGCATTGAGCCATTTTGGAGGCTTCTGAGAGATCAACTTTTTCTTGTGCATACAGAAATGTTGCACACATCAGCAATGCTGACACGAGTAAGATTTTTGGTTTCATATAGCTATTAATCAAAGGTTTATCTGATAAGTTACGGAATTTTATCCAAACTTAGATTAACAAAGACTAAAAATCAGAAATCAGAATAAATTATGCTTTTGAATATCCAGATGCAATCAAAGCAATCAGAGAACAAAGAAAATTCTTAAGGATGAATAGCCACACGACAAGTCAAGGCGTATTTTCTCCAATTTTATTTCAGCTTAAAACTAAAACACGAATTTTCTTTATTTACCCCTCTGTCAGTCTACAGACTGACATCTCCCCTTTCAGGAGAGAACAAAAAATAATCCATCAGCAAGCACGTATTATAGAAGAGAAAATGCTATGTATCAATCTACATATTAAGATTACATACGTTCGGGCATTTGTATACCCAGTAAGCCCATGCCCCTTGAAACAACATCGGCAACCACTGAAGACAACACCAACCTGAAACCTTTAACTTTTGAATCCTCCTCTTTTAAGATGGAGTAATCATGGTAAAACTGGTTGAATTCTTTTACCAACTCATAACAATAATTGCCAATAATTGCAGGGCTGTAATTTTCGGCTGCTTCCGCCACGGTTTGAGGGAAACTGGCAATCCTTTTAATCACCACCTTCTCCTTGTCTTCCAGCTTCATCGATGCATCTAAAATAGAAGGAACCTCTATGCCAGATTCCTCTGCCTTACGTAAAACTGATTTTATCCGTGCATAGGTATATTGAATAAAAGGGCCAGTATTTCCATTAAAATCAATAGATTCTTCAGGATTGAACATCATGTTCTTCTTAGGATCAACCTTTAACATGAAGTATTTTAATGCTGCTTTTGCAATCTTTTTATAGGTTTCATTTGCATCTTCCTCATTTAACGAATCCAATTTGCCAAGCTCTTGCGACATTTGCTTTGCCACATCCACCATTTCCTTCAAAATATCATCTGCGTCAACAACCTTTCCTTCACGTGATTTCATTTTTCCAGAAGGAAGTTCAACCATACCATAAGAAAAATGGTACAATCCTTTTCCCCAATCGAAACCAAGTTTATCCAATAAAATTGCCAACACCTGGAAATGATAATTTTGCTCGTTTCCAACGACGTAAACCATTTTGTCAATAGAATAATCGTTGAACCTTAATTTGGCCGTACCAATATCCTGTGTCATGTAAACCGAGGTGCCATCGCTCCGAAGCAATAATTTTTGATCGAGCTTATCGGAAGTTAAATCTGCCCAAACCGAATTATCTTCTTTTTGATAAAATATTCCTTCATATAAGCCTCTTAAAACTTCTTCTTTACCTGTAAGAAAAGTGTCCGATTCGTAATAAATTTTATCAAAGTCAACTCCAAGTTCTTTGTAGGTTACGTCAAATCCCTCATAAACCCATGAGTTCATGGTCTTCCAAAGATCAACGGTCTCTTTATCTTTTGCTTCCCATTTTAACAATAATTCGCGGGCTTCATTTAATAAAGGGGCATTGTTTTCCGCCTCTTTTTGTTCCATTCCACCATCCACCAGTTTTGCGACCTCAGCGCGATACTCCTTGTCGAATTTCACGTAAAAGTCACCAACCAAGTGATCGCCTTTAATACCTGTATTTTCAGGTGTTTTACCTTCTCCCCACTTTTGCCATGCCAACATCGATTTACAAATATGTATCCCACGGTCGTTCACAATATTGGTTTTTACAACCTTGTAGCCATTCGCCTTAAGAATTTCGCTGATTGAAAATCCAAGCAGGTTATTTCTTATATGTCCCAAATGCAGTGGTTTATTCGTATTTGGCGATGAATATTCTACCATGACCAGTTCTGAATCATCGGTAACATTTTTAAAACCAAAATTCTCGGTTTTACCTGCATCTTCTATCAATTTAATCCAATGCGAAGAAACAATAACCAAATTAAGAAAACCTTTCACCACATTATAAGCATTCACATATTCAGTATTCTTGAGCAAATATTCACCAAGCTCTTCTGCTGTCTGTTCCGGAGATTTCTTTGACATTCTCAACAAAGGAAATACAACCAAAGTTGCATCACCTTCAAATTCTTTTCGGGTAGCTTGCAACTGGATCAGGTTTTCAGGCACTTTCTGCTTGTACAAATTAGAAACAGCTTTCTTAACTTCTTCCTGAAGGATTAATTCGATATTCATTGTGTTGATATTTGAGGATGCAAAGATAATATTTTATCCTAGCCCGGGATTTAGTAAACAAAAAAAAGCTGCACCGGAATGGTACAGCTTTTCTAAGCCTATCACATAGACCTATTATCTTCTTCTTTTAATTTTAATGGTAAATTCGGCACGTCTGTTCAAATACCTTTCAGAATAAGTATTTTTAACAGCCGGGTTAGATTCTCCATAACCTTGTGCTCCAACGAATGCATTGTTAACACCTTTTTTAGAAAGGTAAACAACAACTGCTTTTGCACGCTCTTCAGAAAGCTCCTGGTTATAGTTTTCAGAACCAATATCACAAGTATAACCTCCAATAACCACGTCATACTCGGCACTTGAGTTAAGTTTATCAACAACTTCATCTAATATTTTCATTCCGTCTGGCTTAAGCACAGCTTTGTCGAAATCAAAATATACAGGTCCTAAAACTAGCTCTTCCCAATCAGCTGGACAACCTTTGTTGTCTTTTAATCCTGCTTCGGTTGGACAATCGTCCTGGCAGTCAATTACGCCATCACCATCACTGTCAAGTGGACAACCATCAGCATCAACCGGGCATCCTTTTGGAGTATCAGGACATTTATCTTTAGGATCTGGAACTCCGTCTTCATCTGTATCCGGGCAACCTTTGAATTTTTTCAATCCTGCAACATCCGGACAATCATCATCTTTATCAGCAATTCCGTCGCCATCTCTGTCAGGGCATCCATTCAGGTTAGCTTGTCCTGGCTCATCAGGGCAATCGTCTTTATAATCCGAAACACCATCACCATCTCTGTCAAGCGGACATCCTTTATCATCAACCTGCACTCCTGGAGGAGTATCAGGACATTCGTCTTTTCTATCAGGAACACCGTCACCATCAGTATCTTTAGCTTTTCCAAAAGCAATTTCAATACCACCAACTGCTTTTATAAAATTGTCGGTTCTGGTTTGACCGTTAAGTGTTGCTTCAATACCGTCAATGTATCCGCCTTCAAGGAATAAACCTACGCTAGGACTAACCATGAATTTTGTTCCAATACCAGCATTAAAGTTAACCCCAGTTTCCTGATTGTCTTGCAAATAACCTAAACCTCCGTATAAATAAGGAATTACCTTTGAGTCCTTAAGAATTTTATACCTCAGGTTAAGCGCAACATTCGACAAATCCAACTGATGTGTTTTGTCTGCATCTAGTAATCCCAGTTCGTCCCTTAAAAAGATATCAAAAGACGGACTTAAATACCTGCTTAAATAAAGTCCTGGAGTAAATCCTACCTCTGATTTGTCGATATTGTCATAGATCCCGCCTTGAAGGCCAATTGCCCATTTTTTCTCAGCAGTTTGAGAAAATGCCAAGCCTACAAACAACAATGCAATAATAGTAAAAGTAAATTTTTTCATATCAAATATAGTTTATAACAAAAGTTTAAATTTTTATAAGCAATTTATGAATTAATTTCCATCTATCAAAACCACCAACTTCCAAATATGTTTAATTGGAAAAGCAGATTTTAATGATCTAATAAATTAACAAACAAAAATAACATAAAAATTGGATTGTAAACTCGCACAATATGTATTTAATACTTATTAAATCAAAATAATATCTTTTCTAAGAAACAAGAGTTAAAACACTTGTTATCTGAACAATACAACACTAAGCAAATTAATTATCGCTGACCTTGCCAAGGAATTAGCATTAATTCAATATTTAATATAATCCTTACCTGGTTTTCCACAATAGTGGTATGAAATAACAATTATTTTATTGTTAAGTAATTGTGACTTTTGAGATCGAAATTTAATAAAAGCCCATCCACCTTTTTTGAGGAACTTTGATATTTATATTTTGCAAGCACAAAGTATTGCCTATTTTTGAGGGCAAATTCAATAAGCTTTAGGATGTTTGCAATTATAGATATTGAAACCACGGGCATTGCCCATAAGCATGGCAAAATAACCGAGATTGCAATCTATCTGCATAATGGAACAGAGCTTACCGATTCTTTTGTAACCCTGATTAATCCTGAACAGGATATTCCATATTTCATCACCAAAATAACCGGAATTGATAACGATATGGTGAAAAATGCCCCAAAATTTTATGAGGTTGCAAAAAAAATTGTTGAACTTACTGCGGGTAGGGTTTTTGTTGCCCACAATGCGTCTTTCGACTATAAATTTATTAAAGAAGAATTTAAAAGGCTTGGGTATAACTACAACCGAAAAACCTTGTGCACAGTAAAAATGGCCAGAAAATTACTTCCCGGCCACTTATCTTATTCTTTGGGTAAATTATGTGCAGATCTGGATATTACAATTGAAGGAAGGCATCGTGCTGGTGGCGACGCGTTGGCAACTGTAAAATTATTGGAAATTTTATTAGAGAAAAATATCTCCTCTTCCGCCCCAAAAATTACCGACCAATATCGATTATTCTAATCCGGCTTTACTCCTTCTCTGGTTTTTCGTCAGTTGTTTTTGCCTTATCTGCAGCATCCTCTGCACTTTCTTCTTCGAACGATAGCATATCATATTTATGCAACTCGTTATACCATGTCAATACTTTTTTTATGTCCGACACATATACCCTTTCCCTGTCGTAATCTGGCAATACTTTTGCAAAATAAGATTTCAAGTCGTTATTGGATGATTTTCCTTTAATTGCCGGGCCACCATTTTCCAATTCGTATATATTCTTAAATACATCATTTAATGGTATATCCCCTGAATCGGCATAAATTGCAATATCTTCTAAAGAACTAATTTTAGAAGTGGAATAAGCCGGCATCCTTTTTTTAGTTGACAACGATTCAACGATTATATTGTTTTTAGCTTCAGCAACTAATTTAAACAATCCTCCATGTCCTGAAATGGATAATATTCCTTTTAACATATTCGTATTTTTTTTGCGAATATACTATATTCTGTCAATTTGCAAAAGAGTTTTTCAGATGGCAGCTAAAACTATAGGATTGTCCAGATGATTCCAGCTTTGATCCATGTGCCCGGCTGTTCCACATTTCCGATATCGTAATATTTTATATTAAAAATATTGGAAGCAGATAGGCTTAGCTTCAACTGCGCCACAGAATAGTTTATTTTCCCATTCAACAAAGCAAATGGCTGATAAGGCTTTTCTTCACCATATTCACCATCTATAAATACAGTATAACTTCCATTTCTGTCCTGATAGACCATGGTCCATGATGCAGTTAAGTTATTTACGACTTTATGGCTGATTGTCAGGTCAAGTTTATGTTTCAGGTTATCCAGTGCGTAATTGGAAACGTAGTCGCTTTCGTCAACTTTTAAGTAATTGTATTGGTAACCTAAACTAATTCGTTCAATCGGATTTCGATTGATCTTTTCTTTATTTTTATAATAGATGTTTGCACCAATACCTGATCTTTTTAAATTGGTCAGGTTTTCGGTATGCCACTGGCTTTCATTGGCAAGCCTAACCCAATCTATTACATTTTTCCCAGCACTGTAATATCCGGTAATGTTTCCAAACAAACTTTGCCCTTTTAATTTAATCCCACCTTCAATGGAATTTGACAATTCAGGGTCCAGATCAGGATTTCCCACGTTTGTTGGGCCATTGTAATATAAATCCGTAAAAGTTGGCATCCTTAAGGATTTGCTCACTGACACATATAAACTTAACTTCTCAATAGGATTATAGCTAACATCAATGCCCGGAAAGAGGTTGATTCCATTTTCTGAATCGGAAATATAATTTGCCATCACCCCGGCAGCAAAAGACCAATAATCAGTAATAAGTGATTGTTCAAAATATCCTGAATATACGTGTCTCGATTTTGAAAATAGATATTGGCTATCTGTGTTTTTTATATCAATTGGGGTATCAAGTGGTTCGCCCAATACGTTGCTTACGATGTGTTCTAGTCGGTATTCAAGCCCGAACGCTGATTTTCCTAATTTGCTTTCTACCCATGAATTAAGGTTCAATCCTGCAGCATCGGTCCGATGGTAATTATGGGTTATATACCATGAAGGAGCCTCATTTCGAAATAGCTCAAAACGATCGAAATGCCTTCGCCAATAAATGGATGAAGTTAAGTGCATCGGCGAATTTGATTTCCATTTTAAGGATGAAAAATAAGTTTTTACTTGTTCATATTGATCCGGATATTTTGGGGTATAAAAGCTATTAGCGCCAAAACCTTTGTCGGAAAATCCAAAGTGAAATGAAAAATCGTTTTCCGATATGGATTTATCCAACGAATAAAACACATTTGAACTCTTAAAATCGGTATTATTTATATATCCATCGGAAGATTTGTGGTTTACGGCAACAAACTGTTCAAGATTATTGTTTTTCAATGCTCCCGAAACATCAAGGTTTTTATACCCATTGCTTCCCACCGAAGCTGACATAGTTGCATTGGTTTCATCCGCTTTTTTTGTGATAATGTTAATTGCACCTGAAAATGCATTTGCCCCAAAAACCCTTGATGCGGATCCTTCTAAAACTTCAATTCTTTGGATTTGGTGTAAACTAACCGGAAGGTTTAAATTGTGGTGGCCTGTTTGTGGGTCGGTGATGTTGATTCCGTTGAGAAGGATGAGCAATTGATCAAACGATCCTCCCCGTATTCCGATATCTGCCTGGACTCCTTCCCCGCCCCGTTTTCGAACATCAATACCTGGTACATACTCGAGGAGTTCCTGAATACTTTCTACCGGAGCAGCCTCAATTTGGTCTCTCTCAAGCACGGTAACAATCCGTGCAACCTGTGAATAAGTCACAGGAACGCGTTGTGCATCCACCTCGATCTCATCAAGGTTCAGCTCATAAGCCACTTTTGTGGAATCATCGGGAATTGGGATTACCAATTTTTCTGCTGACAAATGATAGCTGACCGCCAAAAATGCAATCGAAACTACCACTCTTAAGGTCGAGAAAATTGAAAAGCCTTTTCTTCCCCAATGCTTAAAAGTAACAAATGGCTGTTTAAATGCCTTTAGTGTTTCTTTTTTGTTCATGTTGTTTTAAAAATATCGCGGGCAAATGTATGAATTTCATTAGCAAACTCGAATTGATATGGCATAAAATGAAAATATAATCCAATCGACAATTATTTTCTTAACATTTCATAAATTCCTGCGTATATCAGAAAACGAAGTATTCATGCTGAATATCAAGGGATAAAAACACCCCATCAATTATTTTGATAAGGCATAGATAAAATCAACTAATAAAAGGTCTGTAAATCTTTTATTGATATCAAGTTGCTATTATCTTTGTTTAGACAAAATAAAAATACGCTAAACGATTTTTAAAACACGCACGCTATGACACAGATACAATTTAATAACGCACTACTTGGGTTACAAGACAAATTACACTTCTATGCTCTTAGCTTAACAACTGACCACGAAAGGGCAAATGACCTCTTACAGGAAACTTTTTTAAAGGCATTAACTTACAGGGATAAATTTACCCAGAATACCAATTTTAAAGCATGGATTTATACGATAATGAAGAATACATTCATTAATGATTATCGTAGAAATGTTAAAACTAAAAACACGTTTGATGCTTCAAATGGTGATCTTCATTTAAAATTTTCGAAAGATAAAATGTATCCTGGACCGGATTCTTTTTATAATTCAAAGGAAATAAATAAAAGCATCCATGCTCTTGAAAGTGAGTACAAAGTTCCTTTCACTATGTTTCTGGATGGTTACAAGTACAAAGAAATTGCAGAAAAACTTGACCTTCCGTTAGGAACAGTAAAAAGCAGGATTTTCTTCACCCGTAAGAAATTGGAAAAAACATTAAAGGATTATGCGAAATAGATTCGCGAAATAAGTTATAGGTTTTTTAAGCAAAAGATTCTCAGCCAAGAGAATCTTTTTTTTATTTTTGTGACTAAAGCTGATCTAGTTATGCAAAAAGTCGCAGTAATTCTTGCAAATGGATGTGAAGAAATAGAAGCAATTACGATAATTGATGTATTGCGAAGGGCTGAAATAGATGTAACCAGCATATCTATTTCAAATCAATTGGAAATAAACGGTGCCCATGGAATTAAAATTATTGCCGATACACTTTTTGATTCGCTGGTTGATTTCGATGTTTTTACAATGATTATTCTACCCGGTGGTATGCCGGGAACAACAAACCTCAACAAGCATGAAGGTTTAAAACAACTCCTCCTTTCTTATTCTGAAAAAGGGAAACCCCTGGGTGCAATTTGTGCCGCGCCATTAGTTTTAGGCGAATTAGGCTTATTGACCGGAAAAAAGGCAACATGTTATCCTGGATTTGAAAAACACTTAAAAGGAGCTGAGATCATGAATACTGCAGCTCAGGTATCGGGAAATATTATAACAGGAAAAGGTGCAGGTGTTGCCATTGAATTTGCCCTGAAAATTGTTGAACTTTTAAAGGACAAAAAAACTTCTGAAGAATTAGCAAAAAAACTGGTAGCCGATTAAAACCTGATTTTTGAAGAATAAAGCGTCCATATTTTTAAGCACAACTCTTACGCGCCTTCTTGTCTTTTGTTTGTTTTTTCTTTTTATATCCTCCTGCCTAAGCCTCAAGAAGGGATATATCCCAGCTGATCACGCGCACCTGGAGTTTAATGAAACAATAGTACTGGAACAAAAAAAGCTTCTGTTTGACGAAACAAAATATATCACCAATATTATTAAAAATAAAAAGGAAAACGGGAATCAGCTATATGGGAATGATATAAATAGTTTATTTGAAAACCTTCATTCACATCTGGAAACAGATGCAATGCTTCAATATAAAATTGAAGCGGATTTATCTGATGGCGTTATTGATTCACTTTCAAGCTTTCTATCTCTTTACACATCAGCAATAAATTACAACAGGCTATTTGGAGCCAACAAATATTTATATAAAACAATCAACAGGGGTGATATTTCTTTGGGGATTCCGAAAAGATTACTTAATAAATCCAAACGTTTTTCGAAGAACCCAAAGTTGAGAAAACAAGTTGAAAACCAAGCATCAACTATTAACAAACTACTTGTTCAAAAACCCGACAAATACTATCGAAAAAGCAACTGCATCTATCAAACAGGAAATTTCCTGAGTGGTATATTTGGGAATACTGTTGGTTTCTTTCATGGAAAGCGCGAAGATCAAAATCAAAATATCCAGTTATTGCAGGAGACATTGCAACCATTTGATATTGTTTTAAGCAAATCGAGGAAACACTTAACTGACAAGTTTATTCCTGGATATTTTGGACATTCGGCAATCTGGATTGGAAATTTCGAACAACTTCAGAAACTGGGGCTGGACAATTCCATTCATGTGATTAACAACAAAGAGCAGCTCAACAATGAAGCATGTATGCTTGAAAGCTTAAGGAATAAAACACACCTAAACAAACTCGAAACGTTTGCAGACGGTGAAGATTATCTAATACTTAGGTATAAAAATCTGGACAAAACAAATATAAAAAGTATTATTTCTTCATTACGCCATATTGGGAAAAAGTATGATTTCAACTTCAATGTTGAATCGCCCGACAGGCTATTTTGCACCGAGCTCGTTTTTTATGCCTATAATTTTATTCCCTGGGAAGCAAAGAAGAAATTTAACCGCTATACTTTAAACCCGGATGACATAGTAAAACAGGCATTGGACAATCCGGAATTTGAAGTCGCACTTTGGATCAACAATGGTGTTGACTCAACTAAAGACAAACAACGTTTAATCCAACTTGTTTCTAATAAATAAGCCCTATTTTTTCAATCGTTTTTCCCTTCGTTCCTCAATCCAAAGATAGATGATGGGCAACACCAACAAAGTTAAAAATGTTGAAGTTATCAAGCCTCCAATTACTACGGTTGCCAAGGGCCTTTGCACCTCAGAGCCGGGTCCGGTATTAAACGCCATCGGGATAAAACCAAGACTTGCTACCAAAGCTGTCATTAACACCGGTCTTAAACGGTCTCCGGCACCTTCAATGACCAATTTTTTAAGTGATAATTTATTATTCTTCCTCAATTCATTTATATGGTCGATCAATACAATCCCATTTAAAACTGCCACACCAAACAGGGCTACAAATCCAATACTTGCCGAAACTGATAGGTACATTCCCCTAATCCATAAAAGGAAAACACCACCGGAAAGTGCAAATGGAAGGTTGAGCAGAATCAGGACAGCATGCCTCATGTTGCCAAAATTCAGGTACATAAGTCCTATGATTATAAACAAAGATAAAGGAACTACCAGCAGTAAATGACGCATTGCCCGTTGTTGGTTTTCAAATGCACCGCCATACTCTAAAAAATATCCGGAAGCAATATCAGCTTCGTTATCAATTTTATTTTGAAGGTTACTTACATAAGTGCCAATGTCAATATGATGAATATTGATACCAACAATTAGCCTTCGCCAGCCATTTTCGCGCTGGATTTCACGTGGTCCCTCTTCCACAATAATTTTACTAAGCCTTTTTAGCGGAATAAACTGTCCGTTTGGAAGATTTACAGGCACTTCCTGAATTTGCTGAAGCTGCGAACGGAAATCTTCAGGATAACGTACCGTAATATCAAATCGGCGCTGACCTTCGTAAAGTTGTCCTGCAGTAACACCTCCAATTCCGGCTTCAATTATTTTTTGTACATCATCCACATTCAATCCAAATGAAGCGACTGCTTCCCTATCAATTTGAATGGTTAGATATGGCTGCCCAATTGGTTGCTCAATAAAATAATTAGATGTCCCGGGCAAATCCGCCACTATTTTTGAGATAGTTTCCCCAATCCGGTTCAGCTCTTCCAGGTCTTCCCCAAAAACTTTCACAGCCAAATCAGATTTAACGCCACTTGTAAGTTCGTCAACACGCATGGCTATTGGTTGGGTAAAGTTATAAGCCAGTCCGGGTTCGGTTTGAAGATAGGGTTCAATTTGATCAATGATATCTTCTTTTGTTAATCCTTTTCGCCATTCTTTTGGATGTTTCAACACAACCCACACATCGGTTTGGTGCACTCCCATCCAATCGTTTGCCAAATCGGAACGGCCAGTTTTTGGAACCACGGTTTTTATTTCAGGAATGTTTTTAATAAGCATCCCAGCCAGCCAATTTGCGTTTTCAATCGATTCATCCAAAGTTACCGAAGGCATTCGTACTTGTTCGATTAATATGGAACCCTCATCAAGCTCAGGAAGGAACTCAGATCCCAATCGTGCCATCACAATCATGGACGCGATGAAAATTAACAATGCAACCGAAATGGCATAAAATCTACGGGTTATGTTCTTTTCCAATCCTTTAATGTAAATTGGCTTTAGTTTATCTATCAGAAAATTCCTTCGAGGTTTCACCCCTTTTCGGAAAACCAGGGACGAAATTGCAGGTATAAAAATCAAAGCTAAAATCAGCGACCCCAGAACTGCCGCAGCAACAGTAATTGCCATTGGGCGGTACAAAATTCCTTCCATTCCTGAAAAGGTCATAATTGGTACATAAACCATCAGGATTATTAGAACACCAAAAAATATGGGCCTAACAACTTGTTGCGAGGCACGGATTATTACATTGTCGGTTTTTTCCTCTTTATCTTTTTGAAGCCTGTGAACAATATTTTCGATCATCACAACCGATCCGTCAACGACCATCCCAAAGTCAATTGCACCCAAACTCATAAGGTTGGCTGCCAATCCGAACTCTTTCATCCCGATAAATGCAAACAACATCGAGAGTGGGATAACCATCGCAACAATTAAAGCCCCTGAAAACTCGCCTAGCAACAATAAAAGAACAACGATCACCAAAAAACCTCCTTCTAAAAGGTTGGTTTTAATGGTACTGGTGGTGCGGTCAATCAAATCTGACTGATCGTAAAACTTTTCAATACGAACACCATCGGGCAAACCCTTTTCAATGGTTTCGATTTTTTGCACAATATCATTGATAACTTTACGACCGTTCCCGCCACGTATCATCATCACTATTCCGGTAACAATTTCGCCTTTCCCATCCTGGGTTACGCCTCCCTGCCTGATTTGTTTTCCGATAATTACTTCGGCAATGTCCCTAATAAATACAGGCTTATTATTGATATTTTTAACAATAATGCTTTCAATGTCCTCAGGTGTATTGATCAACCCAAATCCGCGGATGATATATTGTTCCCGGTTATTTTCCAGATAATTCCCGCCCGACACGCTGTTGTTGCTTGCAATAGCATCCATAATATCACTAATCCCGATTCCGTAATTCCGCATTTTTCCCGGAATAACACTAACCTCATATTGCTTTACAAATCCACCAAAGGAATTTATTTCGGTCACTCCTTTTACAATTTTTAATTGCGGTGCAATAATCCAATCCTGTATTTCCCGTAACTCGGTAAGCGAATAGTTTTCTCCACGGATAACATATTGGAATATTTCACCAAGGGCTGTTGATATTGGCCCCAACTGTGGCGCAGAAACATCAATTGGCAGTTCATCGGTAATCGACTGTAAACGTTGACTTACCATTTGCCTCGCAAAATAAATATCGGTTCCTTCTTCAAATTCAACGGTCACTGCCGATAATCCAAACTGAGAAGTTGAACGGGCCTCTTTTATTCCCGGAAGTCCATTCATCGCTGTTTCAATTGGATAACTCACCAGTTTCTCCACATCGTATGGTGAATATCGCCCTGCTTTGGTAATCACCAGGACCTGTACCGGAGTCACATCCGGAAGTGAATTTATGGGCAATTGCATTAAGGAAAACACCCCACCAACAGCCATTAATATGACCAATGAAAGAGCAACATATTTTTGCCTGACACTAAAATTTATAATATTATGCAACATCGCACTTATGTTTTAATTTTTATTTATTCCGCAATCAGACTATATCTCGACAAAGCCTTAAGGCTAAAAACCTGGGTAATTGCAATTTTTTCACCCACATTTAATCCTTTAGCCACATGAACTTCCTGCTGATTAATTTCTTTGATTTCAATAATTCTTTTTTCGAAGGATGTAGGATTGCTTTTCACATAAACAACCGGGTTATCACCATCGTAACTCAAGGCTTTTATTGGGATGGCAATACTTGCACTCATTTTGTCCGATTTTATTTCGAGCCTCACATTTTCACCAGGCTTGGGCCATCCATTTTCAGTATCCACCAAAATGTTTACCACTACCGACCTGTTTGTATCATCCAACCCCGGGTTTACCGATGATATCTTTGAAGAAATTACCTGATCGTTCTTATCGCGAAGTGTAATGTCCACCATATTGCCTTTTTGAATATGGATTGCATCTTCGGGGGACAAATACCCTTTTATCATGACCTTGTTGGTGTTAATCACCCGTCCGAGCTTTTGAAGTGCGTTTACAGCCTGCCCTAAATCTACAAGCCGCTGATCAACGATACCGCTTATGGGAGAATGGATTTTTAATGTAGGATCAATTTCGGTGGCATTTTTAAACGTCTCGATTTCACTTGCGGGGACGCCAATAGCTTTTAATTTTGAATAGGAAGCAATCACTGCCGCCGATGCCCTTTGAAAATCGGATTGTGCCCTGTCAAGCTCGCTTCTTGAGCTGATGGTTTGCTCAACCAACTGCTGCAACCGTGTTAAACGCGACGATTGGAATTTTTCTTCAGCAATCGCCTGCAAATATTCAGCAACCAAATTACCAAATTCAAGGCTTTCGATGGTGAACAGTTCCATTCCTTTCGAAACATAATTTCCCTCTGATGCATTAATTGAGCTGATCCGACCATCAATGGGTGTGCTAATAATGCTCACAAATTCAGGTGCCGGAAAAACAAGTCCTGGTGCATTTACAAAAAACCGTTGACGGTTTTCTTCAATGGTATAAGTTTCAATGTTTAATTCTTTGAGCTCTTTGTCTGTTAATTTTATGCGCACATTTTTTGTAACTCCGGAAACTGAAGGTGGGGTTTCTTCAGTCGAAGTTGTTTCATTCTGATTTTCATTTTTTGTATTGCATGAAATAAAAATCCCTATTAGCAGTATGACAAGTATTGGTTTAACCATTCTAAAATGTATATTATTTTTCATTGCTATAAATTTTCAATTGTTAGAACACTATTTCATCATCGAGGTATTTTTCAAGGGCTATCATCTTTAAATAATAGTCGCGCAAGGCAGTTATATATCGTTGCTGGCTTCCCAAATATATTTGCTGGGCATTGATCAGGTTCAACAAATCGATTTCACCCAAGCGATAAGCCTGCAATGTTAAGGTTTGTAGCTTTTCCGCTTTATTTTGAATTGTTTCCTGGAACCTTTCAATGGTAGATTTACTGGTTATATATCCGTGCCAGGCATCTTCCACTTCTTTTTTCATATCCAGCTTTATTTTTTGTTGCTTCCATAGGGTTTCTTCCCCATACGCTTTTGCTACCCTGATTTTTCCTTTTTGCGAAAATGAATACCAAAGCGGGATACTTATCCCAATCTCGTAACCATTATATTTAAAACCATTGCCATAATCCTGCTTGTACAAGTCAAACCTCAGGCCTGGCAATAGGTTGCTTTTCGCTTCTTTTATCCGATACTTAATAGATTCATATTCTAATTCGGCAGATTGGAACATGGGCTGTTTTTCAAGATTGTTCAATACATAGTATTGTGAAATTTTATCTTCTGCCCCACGCAGAGTATCGGTAAATAAAATTGTATATTTCTGTTCTTCCGGATTATAGCCAAGCGCATTAAACAAATTATAGCGGGCCTGATGCAATATTTTTTCCGATTCGTCCAGATCATTTTCCGCCTCGGCAATCTGCAATTCAGCTTTTATAAGGTCAATACCGTTACCGTACCCGGTTTCAAATTTGGTATAAACAGCGTTATATAAATCCTTGGCAAGTTGAATTTGCTGGTTCCTTAATTTTTGCAAATGCAAAGCATATACTACTGCAACATAGTGGCTTTTTACCTCGACTGTTACATCCTTTTCCATGGCTTTAATTTTCAACTCCTGTGCTTTTGCTTCCTGGTCAAGTCTTTTAAAACGATGTATGCTTGCCAATGGGAAATCAATACTTTGTGAAACAGAATACCTCCTTTCCCCAAATGGGTTATCCGCCTGATTGTTGATTCCTTCTTTCATGAAACTGATTTCAGGGGCATTTATTCCGGTTACTATTTTTCGCTCTTGTTGCATTTGCAATAGAACTGCCCTTGCCTGGTTTAAATCAGGATTTCTATTTAATGCAACTTCAACTGCATCTTTTATGGTTAGTAAATTTGTTTGTGCAACGCTGTGGTTTATAAATGTTGCAACAAGTAAAATGCTGATTACATATTTAATCATATCAAAAGTATCAATGGTTTTTGATCGTACTTAATTAAATGCTGAATGAAAGAATCATTCATTTTTTTCATAAACACTGCTTTAAAAAGTGTTCTTTGAATTTACGATGTTCGTTTCACTTATCATATGATAGAAAACACAATCTCAATCAAGTTTACGAACAAATGTCAAGTACTTTTGTTTAATCCCCGGTTTGGAATTTTTGGGAGAATAATTAAAATGTTATCTCATTCCAGAGTAAACATATTCACAAAAAGAATTTATGGTTTTCGGGAATCATTAATGGGGATGATTTTCAAACAAGAAAATTTTTGGCACAGTAATTTTTATTCGCCGAAATAATAATGCGGATAGAATCCGCATCACCCGAAAACTTTCAAAAAGATGGTGGTAAAAACCGCCACTCTTAGAATATTATTTTTGATGTTTTTTTATCCATTCGCGTGCATTTACAAATGCCTGCATCCACGGCGTAATTTCATCGGATTTACGATCTGAAGGATAATATGCCCAATGGAAAGGTTTGAATGCCCTTTCAAGGTGAGGCATCATTGCAAAATGGCGGCCATCATCGGAACAAATACCCGCTGTTGCAAAATCACTACCATTCGGATTTCCCGGATAAAAATCATTGCAATATTTTACCGGGATGTTGTATTTGCTTTCGGCTTCAGGCATGCTAAATTTTCCATCGCCATGGGCAACCCAAACACCTAATCTCATACCAGCCATATCTTTCATTAACACAGAATTATTTTCCATGATTTCGACATTCAAAAATGCCGATTCGAATTTATGAGACTCGTTATGAATCATTTTAGGCATTTCTTTCCTTTCCGGATAAACAAGCCCTAACTCAACCATCAACTGGCAACCATTACAAATACCAAGGCTTAACGTATCTTCTCTTTTATAAAAATTATCAAGGGCAATCTTGGCTTTCTCATTATATTTAAAAGCACCAGCCCAACCTTTTGCTGAACCAAGAACATCAGAATTAGAGAAACCGCCAACAAAAACAATCATGTTAATATCTTCCAAAGTCTCCCTTCCGGCAACAAGATCTGTCATGTGAACATCTTTCACATCCATTCCAGCCAAATATAACATGTACGCCATTTCACGATCACCGTTCACCCCTTTTTCACGGATGATAGCAGCCTTTATTCCTGACGGTTCGCGGCGCTTTAAGTTAATCCCAAAATCAGCAGCCTTTCCTGTAAAATCCTTAAAGTTGTAGCTAAGTTCGTTTTTCTTATAATTTTTAAAGCGTTCCAATGCCAACTCCGGTCCACTTTGTTTACGATCTAGCAAATAGGACGTTTTAAACCATAAATCGCGCAATGAATCGATATCAAAATCTACTTTATCATTTCCATTCACCACGCTTACTTTTCTTTCCGCTGAAGGTTTTCCTATTTCAACAAACTGAACACCGGCATCTTTTAGCAGGCTTTTCACCTTATTATTATCCGCACATTGAATAACGATTCCCGGATTTTCGCTAAACAATACTTTAGTGGTATCGCCCTCCCCTATTCCACTCAGGTCAAGGTCAAGGCCCGATTCGTTATCGGTAAAGCACATTTCAAGCAATGTGGTGATCAAACCACCCGAACCAATGTCGTGCCCGGCAAGAATCAACTCTTGCTCAATAAGCTTTTGAACCGTGTTGAACGTATTTACAAACGCTTCAGGATTACTTACTGTAGGAGCATCAGAGCCAAGTTTATTGATGCTTTGGGCAAAAGCACTTCCTCCAAGCGAACGCTCGGCAAATGAAAAATCGATAAACAATAATTCTTTTGAAGGATCATTGACCAAAACAGGCTCCACAACCTTATTCACATCAGATACTTCGCCCGATGCTGAAATTATAACAGTTCCCGGGGCATAAACCACATCATCCGAATATTTTTGAGTCATCGACATGGAGTCTTTTCCGGTAGGGATATTTATTCCCAATGCACAGGCAAAATCACTAGCTGCTTCTACTGCATCGTAAATCCGGGCATTTTCACCTTCATTTTTAGCTGGCCACATCCAGTTGGCACTTAAAGATATGCTCCGAATATGATCGCTCAAAGGAGCCCAAATTATATTTGTTAACGATTCTGCAATCGACAATAAAGATCCTTTTTTTGCATCGACCAAAGCTGCCACAGGTGCATGGCCAATAGAAGTTGCAAATCCTGCTTTTCCCTGGTAATCGAGGGTAATCACTCCAAGGTTATTTAATGGCAAGTGTAATTTTCCGCATCCTTGTTGTTTGGCAATCCTTCCGGTAACACTTCGGTCAACCTTACTGGTCAACCAGTCTTTACATGCAACCGCTTCTAATTGAAGTACATTTTCAACATATTCGGTGATTTTAGACGAAATGCTTTCAATAGCTTCAAACTTGCTTGTTGTACTCACATCTTCCAACACCGTTTTTGGTGGATTACCAAACATATATGCCAATTGCCAATCGATTGGTTTTTCACCTGTTTGTGAATTTTCAAAGGTAAATTGCATATCTCCCGTGGTTTCACCAATTACATAAATTGGGGAACGTTCACGTTCAGCAATTTTAACCAACATATCCACATCTTTCTCTTTCATCACCAATCCCATCCGCTCCTGCGATTCGTTCCCAATAATTTCTTTTTGTGATAATGTTGGGTCACCAACCGGCAACTTCGAGGTATCGATTTTCCCTCCGGTAGATTCAACCAGTTCCGACAAACAGTTTAAGTGCCCTCCAGCACCATGGTCATGAATAGATATTACCGGGTTTTCATCGGATTCGCTCATTGCCCTTATCGCATTAAAAACCCTTTTTTGCATTTCCGGGTTTGCCCGTTGAACGGCATTTAATTCGATTGAATTTTTAAACTCACCGGTTGCAACTGAAGAAACTGCTCCTCCGCCCATTCCAATTCGGTAATTATCACCACCAAGCAGCACAACTTTATCGCCTTCCCCGGGCTCATCCTTCAGGCTGTCTTCTTTTTTACCAAAACCGATACCTCCAGCGAGCATAATAACTTTGTCGTACCCGTATTTCTTAAAATTCTCAAAATGTTCGAATGTGAGCACCGAACCACAAATTAACGGTTGCCCGAATTTATTCCCAAAATCGCTGGCTCCGTTCGATGCTTTTATAAGTATTTCCTCAGGTGTTTGATATAACCACGGACGTTCTTCCGTTGCCTGCTCCCATGGCCTCGCCTTTTCAGTTCTCGGGTATGAAGTCATGTAAACTGCCGTTCCGGCAATTGGCAAACTGGCTTTTCCTCCAGCTATCCGATCCCGAATTTCCCCACCAGTTCCTGTTGCTGCGCCGTTAAATGGCTCTACCGTAGTCGGGAAATTATGGGTTTCTGCTTTTAGCGAAAGAACCGTATCAATATCTTTCACGTAAAAATAATCCGGTTTATCCTGCGTAACAGGCGCGAATTGCTCAACCCTTGGTCCGTCAACAAAAGAGCAATTATCCTTATAAGCGGACACTATTTTATTTGGATTTACATTGGATGTTTTCTTAATCATCTGAAAGAGTGTTGACTCCTTCTCTACCCCGTCGATTTTAAAAATGCCATTGAATATTTTATGCCGACAATGCTCTGAATTTACCTGTGCAAATCCGTAAACCTCGCTATCTGTTAAATTTCTATTAAGAGATCTCGCAACAGAATTTAGGTAAGCGATCTCATCTTCGCTTAATGCAAGTCCTTCTTCTTTATTGTAATTTTCAATATCACTTATCTCTAATATTGGATCAGGTGATTTATCAATGGTAAATATGTTTTGTCCAATACCTTCATACATTGCTTGAAGCATAGGATCATAGGTAGAACTTTCATTCTCAACTTCAAAAAATTCTTCTATCCGGATAATATTTTCAACCCCCATGTTTTGGGTAATTTCAACAGCATTCGTGCTCCAAGGGGTCAGCATTTCTTTACGGGGCCCAATAAACCATGCATTAACACTTTCGCCACTAATCAACTCAGCTTCGCCAAAAAGCCATTCTAATTTGGAGGTGTCATTTTCGCTTAAAGGTTGTTTGGAATCTACCGCAATTACTGTCTCTTGTTGGGTTTTAAAGAATAGAATCATTTTTGTACATAGATTAAGATGAACCAAATATGTTTTATAACACGCAACAAATATAGCCAATCCCTTTCAGATATTGTTTGGATAAATCAAGAGGTTTCGAACAAGGATATCAACAATGGACAATTTCGTGTTGGTTCTTTTGTTGTTTTGAATTTTGAGGTTGCAAATCAAGCACTCATAAGCTAAACTCATTCTAAATTAGCTTGTCTTTTCACGAAAATTGCAATTAAATACTATTCATTTCTTGTTTTACCGCAAACCTTCTCCCGGTAGAATCCACACATTTCCCAAC
Source organism: Prolixibacteraceae bacterium (assembly GCA_963678235.1). Classification (GTDB taxonomy): domain Bacteria; phylum Bacteroidota; class Bacteroidia; order Bacteroidales; family Prolixibacteraceae; genus JABMQB01. Next base: position 1,886,958 of record OY782766.1, read on the forward strand.
AGAATTTTGAAAGTTGCATCGTTACCTTTGAAAAATCACACAGCATCTATCTCACTCATTATATGACTATTAATAAGCCCAATTGTCTTTTTCGGAGAAATATTTATTTGGACTTTTTTGTGCTTTTTATTCGATCAATAAATTATACAAGCCGGGCTAAAATGCCAAATGTTAACAAATACTTTACAATAAGATTCGAACAAGCATTAATAATATTCGAAAGATCGAAATGGGTTTTAAATTTATATATTTGCCGCCGAAAATAAGAGACCATTTTCCAAAAATCAGTTATGAAGCAAATAAAATTCGTATCAGCACAGGAAGCTGTAAAAGTTATTAAATCAAACGACAGGGTACATTTGCATAGTGTTGCGGTAACACCACTACCGTTAATCCATGCAATGTGTGAGAGAGGAAGAAACAAAGAATTCCGTAATGTACGAATTCAACATATCCACACCGAAGGCGAAGTAGATTATGCCAACAAAGAGTTTGAAGGCATTTTTCAACTGGAATCTTTCTTTGTTGGTGCCAATGTCAGGAAACAAACCCAGGCAGGATATGCAGACTACATACCTGTTTTCTTGCACGAAACACAACGTTTAATCAGGGAAGGCTATTTGAACGTGAACGTTGCCATGATTATGGTCTCGCCTCCCGATAAATTCGGATATGTATCCTTAGGAACTTCGGTTGATGCAACCCTGGCTGCTGTAGAAACTGCCGATACGGTTATTGCATTGGTCAATCCAAACGTGCCACGTGCATTTGGTGATGCAATGATTTCATTAAACGATATCGACATTTTCGTGGAAGATGATAGCGAATTATATTGCCACAATGCTGGGGAGATTTCTGAAATTGACCGTAAAATTGGGAAATACGTTGCAGAACTGGTTGAAGATGGCTCAACCCTTCAAATGGGAATCGGGGCAATTCCAAATGCGGTTCTTTCGATGCTGGGAAACCACAAAGACCTTGGTGTCCACTCAGAAATGTTTGCCGACGGAATCCTTCCTTTGGTTGACAAAGGAGTGGTTAATGGCAAAAACAAAGCAATTGATAAAGGGAAATTAGTAGCTACATTCCTCATGGGTTCTAAAAAGTTATATGACTTTATTGATGATAACCCGGGAGTTGCCATGCAGGACGTAAAATATACCAACCGTGTTAATATTATTGCTAAAAACCCAAAAGTAACTGCAATTAATTCAGCACTTCAAATTGATATTACAGGTCAGGTTTGTGCCGATTCAATCGGAACAAAATTTTACTCAGGTGTTGGTGGGCAAATCGACTTTTTAAGAGGTGCATCTTTAAGTAAAGGTGGAAAACCTATTATTGCAATACCATCAGTGACCAATAAAGGGGTCAGTAAAATTGCCCCTATATTAATACCTGGTGCAGGGGTTGTAAGTACCCGTGCAAACATACACTGGCTGGTTACCGAATATGGTGCAGTAAACTTATATGGAAGGACATTACAAGACCGGGCCAAAATGATTATATCAATTGCACATCCAGATCATCAAGAAGAATTGGACAGGGCAGCATTTGAACGGTTTGGACCTCACTACCATTATGTATGGGACGAAGAATAAAAAACAACAGGATAACAAGGCAGGCGAAAGTTTGCCTTTTTTGATATAAAAACTTTTGTAGATAGGTTCATTTCAAGTCCTCATATGATAAGGATCAGAAATAAGAATCAATACACCAGATAACTTTGCAACCACAATTAGAAACAATTTTTATAACACAAATAATATACTAAAATGGATATTTCACATATTGAACACATTGGAATAGCTGTTGAAAATTTGGATGAAGCAATTGCCCACTATGAAAACGTTTTTGGACTAAAATGTTACGCAATAGAAGAGGTTGCCGATCAAAAGGTTAAAACAGCATTCTTTAAAGTTGGCGACACTAAAATTGAACTTCTCGAATCAACATCACCTGATGGACCGATTGGGAAATTCATTGAGAAAAAAGGTGCCGGAGTACACCACATTGCATTTGCAGTTGATGATGTAAACAAGTCACTAAACGAAGCAGATGAGAAAGGGGTTAAACTAATCGACAAAACAAGTCGAAAAGGAGCAGAAGGATTAAATATCGGATTTTTGCACCCGAAATCAACACTTGGTGTATTAACCGAAATTTGCGGAAATAAATAACCACCCAATAAAACCAAAATGAGCAACCAGGATAAAATCAAAAAGCTAATTGATCTGCGCACCGAAGCTAAATTAGGTGGAGGGATCAAAAGAATTGAAGCGCAACATAAAAAAGGAAAATTCACAGCCCGTGAACGAATTGAAATGTTGCTGGATGAAGGAAGTTTCGAAGAGTTCGATATGTTTGTTAAGCACAGGTGTACAAACTTTGGGCTTGAAAAAAGCAAGTTTTTAGGCGACGGGGTTGTTACCGGGCACGGAACAATCGACGGAAGGATTGTATATGTATTCTCTCAGGATTTCACTGTGTTTGGTGGATCATTGTCGGAAACATTTGCCAATAAAATTTGTAAGGTAATGGACATGGCAATGAAAGCCGGAGCCCCGGTTATAGGGATTAATGACTCAGGTGGTGCACGTATTCAGGAAGGCGTAACTTCATTGGCAGGATATGCAGAGATATTTGAAAGAAACATCCTTGCAAGTGGTGTAATCCCTCAAATTTCAGCCATCTTCGGACCATGTGCTGGTGGTGCTGTTTACTCTCCAGCATTAACCGACTTTATCATGATGACCGAGCAAAACTCCTATATGTTTGTAACAGGTCCTAAAGTGGTAAAAACCGTAACCGGCGAAGACATAACAACTGAAGATCTTGGTGGTGGAAAAATCCACGCTTCAAAATCGGGTGTTGCCCATTTCCTTGTTGAAAACGAACAGGAAGGATTAATGCTTCTCAGAAAGCTTTTAACCTACCTTCCACAAAATAACTTGGAAGACCCAATCGTAACAGAATGTACCGATCCAATTGAAAGGACCGAAGAGGCATTGAACGAAATCATTCCTGAAAACCCAAATCAACCTTACGATATAAAAGATGTAATTGATTTAATGGTCGACTATGGCGAATTCCTTGAAATTCACAGGAATTATGCTAAAAACATCGTAGTTGGGTTTGCGAAATTTAATGGCCAACCTGTAGGCATTGTTGCAAACCAGCCAAATTACCTGGCAGGGGTACTTGACAACGAAGCATCGAGAAAAGCGGCACGGTTTGTTCGTTTTTGTGACAGCTTCAATATTCCAATCGTAACCCTGGTTGATGTTCCCGGATTTTTACCCGGAAGTAATCAGGAGTACGGAGGTATTATTGTACATGGCGCAAAACTGATGTTTGCCTATGGCGAAGCAACAGTTCCGAAAATAACGATTACCCTCAGAAAATCGTATGGAGGGGCACACGATGTTATGTCATGTAAGCAACTACGGGGCGACCTCAACTATGCATGGCCTACTGCCGAAATTGCGGTAATGGGTGCTGCAGGTGCTGTTGAAGTTCTTCAAGGGAAAAAATTAAGGGATATTGATGATCCTGAAGAAAGGGCGAAATTTATTGCCGACCATGAAGAGGACTATAAGGAGAAATTTGCAAACCCATACCAAGCAGCTTCATTGGGTTATATTGATGATATTATTGAACCTATGAATTCAAGGTTCAGGATTATTAGGGGATTACAAAGTTTGGCAACCAAAAAATTGATCAATCCTCCTAAGAAACATTCTAACATTCCATTATAAAATATTAATAGTATGAAACCAACATTATTATTAATAGCAGCTAATATGGAATTTGGATGGATTGTTGCCGTGGTAGGGTTTTCGATCGTAATCGTTGCACTTACCCTATTAGTTTTGGTTTTTCAGCAATTACCAAAAATCCTGAATGTTAAATTGAAAAAGCTATTACAAAAAAGCAGGTCGAATGGGAATTCGAAAAACGTTTCGGACGATGAATTCTATATTGAAGGAAACGTTACTGCTGCAATTGGATTGGCTTTGCATATGTATTTCAATGATATGCACGATGAAGAAAGTGGCGTTGTAACCATTAAACGTGTTCAAAAAGCCTATTCACCCTGGAGTTCGAAAATATATGAGGTGAACCAAAACTGGCCATCCAAATAATCCAATCAATTAAAAATCATGAAAAAATATAAATTTAAAATAAGAGGTAACGATTTCGATGTCCATATAAAAGAGATTGAAGGTAATGTTGCCACCCTTGAAGTTAATGGAACCGTCTATGATGTAGAGATGGATAAAGAAATAAAAACTTCAAAAACACCACAACTGATCAGAAAACCAGTTGAAAAGAAACCAGGTGAAGGTTATATCACAAAAACCCAATCCAGTGGATTGTATAAAGTTACTGCTCCACTGCCAGGCACAATTTTCAAAATTAATGTGCAGGTTGGCGACACCGTAACCGAAAACCAAAGCTTAATGATTATGGAAGCCATGAAAATGGAAAACCAAATACTTACCCAAAAAGGAGGTATTGTTAAGTCTATTAAGGTAAGCGTTGGAGATACGGTTATGCAAGAAGATGTATTAATTGAAATAGAGTAAAAATGATGGCAAAATTTCTTCAATTATTACTTCTTTTTGCTGTAATATTAGCACAAACAGGTGTTGCACAAGCATCTGAAAAAGAACAAGCTGCAATGCTTGTAAGCGGAAAGTGGATAAACAAAAGTGGTGGTTATATCCCTAATGCAACCTACGATACAAAAGCTGCTGATGACGATGATGATGTTAGGACAGTAAAACGTTACAAAACTTTTGGTTTCAAAGCGGATAATTCTTTTGTGCTCGACTCGGCGAAACAAAGATATACGGGTAGATGGACAATTGTTGACAATAAAGTCCACTTGCATTTCAATTCAAAAGTTGCGACTCATTTACGAAAAAATACCAATCCGAATGCTTCTTCAGCCGGGTACTTAACCGAAGAAGAAGAACTTCAGTTAAGCGACAGGGTGTTGGTTTTTAAAAGCCAGGATGTACTTGTTGGAGATGGTTTTGAGTATAAAAACTACTCTCAAGCGGTATCAGGGCTTTTCAATTTTTACGAATTTTCAGGATTTGCAAATGTAACATGGGGCCATATTATAATGATGATTGTTGGGTTGTTTTTTATCTTCCTGGCAATTCGTTATAATTTCGAGCCATTGTTGCTTATTCCAATCGGAATAGGAATATTAATTGGTAACGTACCGATGTTCCAGGCGGTAGATTTTAACCTTCAATTGGGTGTATATGAGCCTGGATCGGTAATGAATTATTTATACAAAGGAGTTGTGCAAGGTTGGTACCCGCCACTAATCTTTTTGGGGATTGGTGCAATGACGGATTTCTCATCACTCATATCCAATCCTAAACTGATGTTGCTTGGTGCCGCTGCACAAATTGGTATATTCCTTACCTTTTTAGGTGCACTATGGCTCGGATTTGCACCACCAGAAGCTGGGGCAATTGGTATTATCGGTGGGGCTGACGGACCAACTGCAATTTTCCTTTCGTCGAAACTGGCGAATGGTATTAACGTTTTGGCAAATGGCGAAACTGTTAAAAACCTTATTGGACCAATCGCAATTGCCGCATATTCATACATGGCGCTGGTACCGGTTATTCAACCTCCGGTTATTAAGCTTCTTACCTCGAAACGTGAGCGTAAAATGAAAATGAAGCCTTTGCGTGCGGTATCAAAAACGGAAAAAATCATTTTCCCTTTGGTTGGATTATTACTTACTGCTTACATTGCACCAACATCGCTCCCATTATTGGGGATGTTGTTTTTCGGAAACCTTTTAAAAGAATCTGGTGTTACCAACCGATTGGCAAATGTAGCTTCCAATTCCTTAATCGATACTATTAATATTTTGCTTGGATTAACCGTTGGGGCATCAACTCAGGCTGATGTTTTCCTTACACTTTCATCCATAAAAATATTTGGTTTGGGAGCAGGTTCGTTTATTATTGCGACGGCCGGTGGGGTGCTTGGTGCAAAACTTATGAATGTATTCCTGAAGAAGGAAAATAAGATCAATCCTATGATCGGGGCAAGTGGTGTTTCTGCCGTTCCTGATAGTGCAAGGGTTGTACAGCATATGGGATTAAAAGAAGATCCAACAAACCACTTACTAATGCACGCAATGGCACCCAATGTTTCTGGTGTTATTGGATCGGCAGTTGGTGCTGGTATTTTGTTAAGCTTTTTAATGTAACAGAAATATTCAACTTAAAGAACATCGCTTTGGCGGTGTTTTTTTTTGCCCTAACTTATTGGTTCTCCCAATTAATTCTTAGATTTAACTATTTAATTAAAATAAATCCAAATCTCACCTTACATGAGATAAAAGGCTTCTTCGGAGGCCTTTTTTATTTTCACTTTGAACAAAAAGCTATCTGAATCCTTAAAGTGGAAAAAATAAAATGATGAAGCTATCTGTATTTTTTATCCTAACCATTTTAAGCACAATTACAATGAAAGCTCAAACAGCACTTAAAGTTGGCGACAAAGCCCCGGAATTTGAAGCTATTGATGAAAACGGGAATAACTGGAAATTGAATAATTATTTAGGGAAGGAATTTGTTGTGGTATATTTTTATCCGGCAGCCATGACTGGCGGATGTACCAAACAAGCCTGCGCGTACAGGGATTTTCAGGATGAATTTTCGAAACTCGGAGCAACTGTTGTTGGTGTTAGCGGTGACCTTCCTGAGGGACTGCAATATTTCAAAAAAGCACATGGGCTAAATTTTACCCTGCTTTCAGATTTTAATGGAGACGTAGCCAAATCATTTGGAGTTGCAACCAAAGAAGGAGGCACTATCGAAAGGGAAATTGACGGAATGAATGTGGAGTTAAAAAGAGGCATCACGACCATGAGATGGACGTTTGTTATCGACACAAACGGGAAAATTGTTTATATAGATAATAATGTAGATGCCACTCAAGACACGCAAAATACCCTTACAAAACTAAAAGAGCTGATCGCAAAAAGTTAGTTACCTGTTTCCCAAAATCCATTATTCAGGATCACGGTTTACACTTCCCTGATTCAATTCATTTAAAAGGTTTTCAATTTTTTGAAGTTGTTGAATAGGATACTGATCTACTGGTTTTAGGTACGAAGCTTTGGTATAATAATAACGCGCAACACTCAAATTGCTATTATTAAATGCTTCATCTGCCTGACGTAAAAAGTCTTGATACTCTTCGTTTGTTCGCTGACTTTGTGCCTGATCTAAACGATCCCTAATCTCGTCAACCTGAAGCCTGGGGTATTTTTCCCTGGGTTTCAAAGCAAGCGCTTTATTATAATGAAACCTTGCAATAGTCAAATTACCCTGTGCCAAAGCCTCATCTCCAGCATCAATCGATTGTTGGTATTCCCTTTCCAACCTATCCGATAATCGTGCATTAATAATGGTACGAATCTCCTTAATTTTTTCTTTAGGATATATTTCTTCAGGAAACACCGACAAAGCCTGCTGGTAATAAAAACGGGAGATATTATATTCCTCTGTTGAAAAAGCTTCATCTGCCTGATTAAGAAATCCGTTGTAGGCATTCATCATCTGATTCCATAAATAATTATCAAATTGCCCCTGTTGCGTAATTATTTCCCTTGAAGTAGTTGGTACAACCGCAGTTTTCGCAATACTTTCGGCAGCCTGTTGTTCTGCAATTAGCCTTGCCCGCTCAATTTCCCTTAATATTTCATCAATTTTATGAATTTGGGCGGCAGGATAATCTTCTTCAGGCTTCAATCTCAATGCCTGCATATATTCTGCCCTTGACTCATTATATTGTTTCAATTTAAAATATTCGTCCCCAACCAACAGTATTCTTCGATAATCCTCCTCGGCTTTTTGTGCTTGAATCAGATTTTCCAATTCCGAAATCCTGATCTTTGGATAATCTTCATTTGGTTTTAAGGCATTAGCCTGGCGATAAAAACCTAGTGCCCCCGGATATCTTTCCAACTGATAGGCTTCATCCCCTTGTGTGATTGCCGACATATATTCTTGTTGAATTCTTCTCAGTTCTGCTTCCGCATCCGCCAATTCATTTAATATCCGGTCAATTTCTTCAATTCGTTTTGTTGCGAATGCATCTTCGGCTACAATTATTAAAGCATTTGAATATTTTACACGCGCATCGCTGTAATTTTTAGCATTAAAATCAATATTAGCCTGTTCAATAATTGCATCGTATCGGGCTTTTATTTCAGCAGCAATTTGTTGTTCCATTTTTGCAAGCTGCGCTATTGGGTATTCCTCATCAGGTTTAATTGAATTTGCTTCTTTGTATTTTGTTTCAGCAGCATCGTAATTTTTATTTAAAAATGCTTCGTCTGCTAATGTTATTGCATTTTGGTATGCCCTCTCAATTCCCCTCAAACGTTCCTTTTCAACTTCAATTTGCTGTAACTTGTTCTTGGCTGCAACAATGCGTTCTTTCGGATAGCTCTCTCCTGGTTTGTACACCAACGCTGATTCATAGGCGGTAATTGATTCATTGTAGTTTTGAGCCTCAAAAGAATTGTCTCCTTGCTGAATAGCTGCATTATACCGATTTTCCAGTTCCTCAGCTTTAGCTAATGAAGCCAAAACCTGATCAATTTTTGTTAACTGGCTTTTTGGGTATTCCTCATTATTTTTAAGTGCTAAAGCCTCATTATATTTTGCTTTTGCATCTTCATAATTTTTTCTCGAAAACAAACCATCGGCATCTTTCACCAGGCCTCGATATTGGTTTTCAATCGCCAGGATTTCCTCCTCTAATCTATTAATTTCATTTAATTGCTCCTGGGGATATAACTCCTCTGGTTTTACGTCCAGTGCCTCCTTGTAAAATGCAGTTGCATTTTTATAATCCTTGTCATTAAAATACGCATCTGCTTGTGCCAAAGCTGAATTATATGCTTGATTTCTCTGTTCTTCCTGTAATCGTAATCTTTCTGCTTCTTCTGCAGCTTCACGCGCCAATTGTTCTGCCAGTGCATTTTCAATTGAATCAATTTTTGCGATCATTTCATCCGGGTAAACCTCATCGGGTTTGGCTTCCTTTGCCTCTGCATAACCAAGTTTGGCAGCATCGTAAATCTCCCGGTTATAATTGCGGTCGGCACGCGCAATGGCATCATCATAAGCTTTTTGTGTTGCAGCGATTTGGGCTACTAAAGCTTCGATCTCTGTAATCCGGGTTTGTGGATAAGTTTCCTCAGGTTTTACATCTAAAGCCTCTTTGTATGATGTGATTGCTGGTTGGTATTCCTTATTATTAAAATATGCATCACCCTGGGCAATGGCATTGTTATAACTTGTGTTTCGCTGTTCTTCCAACAATCGGATACGTTCCGCTTCGGCTGCAGCATCCTGGGCAAGTTTGTCTGCAATCGCTTTTTCAATCGAATCAATTTTTGCTATCATTTCATCCGGGTAAACCTCATCGGGTTTGGCTTCCTTTGCCTCTGCATAACCAAGTTTGGCAGCATCGTAAATCTCCCGGTTATAATTGCGGTCGGCTCGGGCAATCGCATCATCGTAGGCTTTTTGTGTTGCAGCGATTTGGGCTACTAAAGCTTCGATCTCTGTAATCCGGGTTTGTGGATAAGTTTCCTCAGGTTTTACATCTAAAGCCTCTTTGTATGATGTGATTGCTGGTTGGTATTCCTTATTATTAAAATATGCATCACCCTGGGCAATAGCATTGTTATAACTTGTATTTCGCTGTTCTTCCAACAATCGGATACGTTCCGCTTCGGCTGCAGCATCCTGGGCAAGTTTGTCTGCAATCGCTTTTTCAATCGAATCAATTTTTGCGATCATTTCATCCGGGTAAACCTCATCGGGTTTGGCTTCCTTTGCCTCTGCATAACCAAGTTTGGCAGCATCGTAAATCTCCCGGTTATAATTGCGGTCGGCACGCGCAATGGCATCATCATAAGCTTTTTGTGTTGCAGCGATTTGGGCTATCAAAGCTTCGATCTCTGTAATCCGGGTTTGTGGATAAGTTTCCTCAGGTTTTACATCCAAAGCCTCTTTGTATGATGTGATTGCTGGTTGGTATTCCTTATTATTAAAATATGCATCGCCCTGTGCAATGGCATTGTTATAACTTGTAGTTCGTTGTTCTTCCAACAACCTTAACCTTTCTGCTTCGGCAGCGGCATCCTGAGCAAGTTTGTCTGCAATCGCTTTTTCAATCGAATCAATTTTTGCGATCATTTCATCCGGGTAAACCTCATCTGGTTTGGCTTGTTTTGCCTCTGCATAACCAAGTTTGGCAGCATCGTAAATCTCACGGCTGAAATTACGGTCGGCTCGGGCAATCGCATCATCGTAGGCTTTTTGTGTTGCAGCGATTTGGGCTACTAAAGCTTCGATCTCTGTAATCCGGGTTTGTGGGTAAGTTTCCTCTGGTTTTACATCCAGAGCTTCTTTGTATGATGTGATTGCAGGTTGGTACTCTTTATTGTTAAAATAAGCATCGCCCTGTGCAATGGCATTGTTATAACTTGTAGTTCGTTGTTCTTCCAACAACCTTAACCTTTCTGCCTCTGCTGCAGCATCCTGGGCAAGTTTGTCTGCAATCGCTTTTTCAGTCGAATCAATTTTTGCGATCATTTCATCCGGGTAAACCTCATCGGGTTTGGCTTGTTTTGCCTCTGCATAACCAAGTTTGGCAGCATCGTAAATCTCACGGCTGAAATTACGGTCGGCTCGGGCAATGGCATCATCATAAGCTTTTTGTGTTGCAGCGATTTGGGCTACCAAAGCTTCGATCTCTGTAATCCGGGTTTGTGGATAAGTTTCCTCAGGTTTTACATCTAAAGCCTCTTTGTATGATGTGATTGCTGGTTGGTATTCCTTATTATTAAAATATGCATCACCCTGGGCAATGGCATTGTTATAACTTGTAGTTCGTTGTTCTTCCAACAACCTTAACCTTTCTGCCTCTGCAGCGGCATCCTGGGCAAGTTTGTCTGCAATCGCTTTTTCAATCGAATCAATTTTTGCGATCATTTCATCCGGGTAAACCTCATCGGGTTTGGCTTGTTTTGCCTCTGCATAACCAAGTTTGGCAGCATCATAAATCTCCCGGTTATAATTGCGGTCGGCACGCGCAATGGCATCATCATAAGCTTTTTGTGTTGCAGCGATTTGTGCTATCAAAGCTTCGATCTCTGTAATCCGGGTTTGTGGATAAGTTTCCTCAGGTTTTACATCTAAAGCCTCTTTGTATGATGTGATTGCTGGTTGGTATTCCTTATTATTAAAATATGCATCACCCTGGGCAATGGCATTGTTATAACTTGTGTTTCGCTGTTCTTCCAACAATCGGATACGTTCCGCTTCGGCTGCAGCATCCTGGGCAAGTTTGTCTGCAATCGCTTTTTCAATCGAATCAATTTTTGCGATCATTTCATCCGGGTAAACCTCATCGGGTTTGGCTTCCCTTGCCTCTGCATATCCCAGTTTGGCGGCATCATAAATTTCACGGTTGAAATTGCGGTCGGCACGCGCAATAGCATCGTCATAGGCTTTTTGTGTTGCAGCAATTTGGGCTATAAATCCCCTAATTTCTTCAATCTTCTGAATTGGATATTGTGCTCCAGGTTTAAAATCAAGTGCCGATCGGTATTTACCAATAGCCTGAACATATTCCTTTGTAATATACAAATTATCGCCCTGTGCAATTAATTCATCGTAAGCATTGTTTTTCTGTTGTTGTGCTGCCAACAAACGGGCTTCTTCTGCAGCTTCTGCTTCAGCGGCAAGCCGGGCTTCTTCAGCAATAATAGACTGAATGCGCACAATCATATCATCGGGATAAGTCTCATCCGGTTTTATTTCTTTTGCCGATTTATAAACCGCAAGTGCATTATCGTAATTTTTATTTTCAAAATGCGCATCAGCCCTTCGAATAGCATTGTTGTAGGAAGCAATTGTTTGTTCAAGCTGAACCAATAACCTGTTTATTTCCCTAATCCTATCCTGAGGGTGCTGTTCATTGTTTTTAAGCTTTAAAGCGGCCACATAATTTTCCTTTGAGGCTTCATATTCTGCCTTATCGAATTGACCATCGGCCTGGGCAATCAGTTTTGCATACTGTTCATCCCTCGATTTCGCAGCATTAATATCTGCTAAAATCCTATCTATTTCCCTTATTTTTGTTGCAGGATAACGTTCATCTGATTTAAGGGCCAATGCTTCTCCGTAAAGATTTTTTGCTTGTTCATAACTCTCAGAGTTAAAGGCATTATCCGCATCTTTTATTTTTGCAGCGTACTCTTTATCAATGAGGGCTGCAGATTTTGCCCCGGACAGTATTGCCTTAATCTCTTCAATTTGGTTTATTGGGTATTGCTCTGCTGGTTTAATTGCACTTGCCTGTTCATAATTTCGCATGGATTTTTTATAATCTTCATCCCGAAAATATTCATCTGCCTGAACTATGAATTTGTTGTATTCTTTATCCTCTTCCGATTCACCAATAAACATACGGACTTCTTCCAATCTTTTTAGGGCAATCTCGTCACCTGGATTAAAACTTAATGCAAAATTATATGAAGCTTCTGCCCTTAAAAATTGCTTCCGGTTTTTAAACCGATCACCATCAACAATTGCCCTTCGGTATCGATCGTATTGCTTATCATCAATCGTAATTTTTTCAACAATAGCATTAATTTGTTGTATCCGGTTTCTTGCATAGGTATCATTTGGCTTTGCGAGCAGTGCCTGTTGGTATTTTTCTTTTGCTGCCGTCCAAAGTAACTGGTCAAATGAATTATCGGCTGCAGCAATTAGCGAGCTATAACTATCTTCTGGTTGCTGCCCATCGGAATATTTCAGGGCTGCCATCAGGTCGTTAATTTCATTGATCCTGTCTTTTGGGAACTGCTCTTCCGGAAACAACTTACTTGCCGCCATATAATCACTTAATGCTTTGGGATATTCTCCGGCGTTAAACTTTTGCCCTGCCTCTTCAATATACCTGTCGTATTCTTTTCGTAAAAGTTTTAATGCTTCCGATTCCTGTTTATCAATCCTGGCACCCGCCTTTGCGAGCTGTTCTGCTTTAAGAATGGCTTCTTCAATTTGTTTCTGAATTTGATCATCGTTATAAAAAACCTGCGAAACGAAATTGTCAATTTGCCTATTGTAGTAAACCTTCTCAATCGTATTTTCGGAAAAAGTTTTATCAATCCCCTTAATTTCTGAAAACAGGCTTTGCTCGATTTCATAAACGGGAAATTCGGGGTTTTCCTTCAAAATATTATCAGGAACAATGGTCGAAACCACCAACTTTTTAGAGAAACAATCCTCTCTGGAGAAAACAAGTGTGTATTCATGATTAAATTCCAGGGGCAGGTTAAATTTACCGTTGCTATTAATTTTAATATTGTTTTCGCGGCGCCCATCTTTATAAATATCTATTTCAGCACCTGAAGTAAGCCCACTCTCTGATGTTATTTTTCCACTAATAATGAAGCTATTACTAAACAATTGACCAAATAAAACCAGCAATAAAAAGAGGCTAATAAAAGCAATTAAAATTTTCGCTTTATTTCTTTTAATCATGTAATTATAAGTTTACGTCCTTGTGATTAACGAGTTAATACACAATAAATTATCTCACAACTTAAAAATATTTAAATACCTTCAGATTCACAATTTTATATGCCTAAAAAATTTATTTTTATCAACACATTCCTATTCATAAACCACAAAGCCAGAAAATCTTTTAAGGGAGAGTTTTATTAGCCATTTCAATAATCTATGGCATGTTCCTTCAAAATGAATATATTTATCCTCCAATAATCCAAGAAGCAAGATTGCGGCACACAAGTTACGAAAAATCAGCATATGAAAAGAGAGTCAAGCTTACTAGAAGCCATTATTCCATTGATAATTCTTATTGTTTTACTTTCTTTCAACGTACTATTTTTTGAGGATACCCTGGCAGGATCAAATCAAATTGCACTGTTGCTGGCTGCGTCTATTGCTACAATTATTGCATTCAGGTTAGGACACCGTTGGCAGGACATTAAATCAAAAATTGTTAGCACGATTGGATCCGCAATGCCATCTATGCTGATCTTACTCTTGATTGGATCGCTTGCCGGAACGTGGATGATCAGCGGGATTGTACCTGCAATGATTTATTATGGTTTAGATATTATTAGTCCAAAACTTTTTTTATTTACGGCAGTTATTGTTTGTGCAATTGTTAGCCTTGCCACAGGTAGCAGTTGGTCAACTGTTGCAACCATTGGAGTGGCCCTACTCGGTATTGGAAAGGCAATTGGCATAAACGAAGCAGTAGTTGCCGGAGCCATTATCAGTGGTGCCTATTTTGGGGATAAAATGTCGCCCTTGAGCGATACCACAAACCTAGCTCCTGCCATGGCAGGAACCGATCTATTTACACACATTAGGTATATGGTTTTCACAACAGTGCCTTCCATAACTATTGCATTAATACTGTTTCTTTTCATCGGGTTTAACATTGATTTTTCATCTGCATCGATCGATGTTAACGATGTAAAAGCAGCCATTGATGGAACTTTCAGCACAAATCCATTACTCTTTTTAGTGCCAGTAATTCTCTTCACCATCATCATAATGAAAGTACCTCCGCTTCCTGCATTAATGATTGGCACACTTTTAGGTGCAGCGGCGGCTATTATTTTTCAACCGCAAATAATCCGTGCAATAGCCGACAATTTTGACAATTACTGGAAAGCTTCATATATAACTGTAATGAAATCGATGTTTGGGGATATTAGCCTGACCACTAAAAATGCCGATGTAAATGAATTGCTCAGCACATCGGGCATGCGCGGAATGCTGGATACCATTTGGCTTATACTTTCGGCTATGGTTTTTGGTGGGGTAATGGAATCGGCAGGATTGCTAAAAAGAATTACCAAACCTATTATTAAGATGGCAAAAAGCACTGGAAGCATTGTTGCCTCTACAGCAGCTACTTGTATTTTTTTCAATACCACTGCTTCCGACCAATATATTTCACTGGTTGTACCTGGACGAATGTTTCGAAAAACTTTTGAGGACAAAGGTTTAAAACCTGAAGTTTTGAGCCGGACACTTGAAGATAGCGGAACCGTAACATCGGTACTAATTCCATGGAATACCTGTGGAGCTACCCAATCTAGGGTATTGGGCGTTTCTACATTTGATTATTTGCCCTATGCCTTTTTTAACATTATTAGTCCGATCATGACCGTTCTTTTTGCTTATTTAAATATTAAAATAAGGCGTATTACGCAAAAAGATAAGGCAGATTAAATACATTATTTTATTTTTGCTTCCCTAAACCAATATTGACCTAAGTACTATTCTTGTGGAAATTTTTAAGTTTTACATATCTAAACTTCCGAAGTATCTTATATTCTTTAGCTTGTTGCTGTTAATGATAAAAAGTAATGGAGCAGATGATACAGTTCAGGATACCAATGATGCACAGCAGTGGATTCATTACAACCTTCGTTCAGGATTATCGACACATTGGAGTTTAGTTGCTGAAGGAGGATTGCACTATTCGGACAAATATTCGGAATTCGCCAATTATGTACTCAAAGGAGTGTTGGTGTATAACCCACGCCAAGCCCTGGGATTATCTTTAGGATATATTCAAAGTGGATCGTATGAATTGAACAAACATAGCCAAACAGAATTACGTCCATTTCAGGAACTTGAATATAAACCCAGTACGATTAATTTAAAAACAGCCCATCGATTTAGGCTGGAAGAGAGGATTCTGAGGCCAACAATATATAACACTTCTGATTTCGAGGATAGTTTCAACCTGCGGTTTAGGTACAAATTTTCGTTAAACTTCCCCCTTTTCAAGCTATCAAGAACCAATACGGATAGAAATGTTTCTTTTAATATTGAAGATGAATTATTTGTTCATACCGGCAAGGAAATCGGTAGCGAAATATTTGACCAAAATTGGTTGATGTTTGGACCAACAATTCAATTTAACAAGAACCTTTCGATGGTATTTATTTACAACTACAAATTAAGCCCAACGGACGATTATGATGCTTTGGAACACAACACCATATTCTGGCTAAAAATGAAGCACAGGCTTGATTTTTCTAAAAAAATAAATTAGCCAGAAAGAACTAGTTTTGGAAAATGGCATTCGATTTTTGCGGTTATTTAAACAACTTTTGAAGTCCTTTGCCCAATTTATCCAATGATTTTTTAAGCTCATCGGTAGATGAGTTTTTAATTTCTGTCATTATTTGTTTCCGGGCTTCTTCCAGTTCAAGGCTAACTTTTGGGTCGCCAACAGGGCCTTTAATATTGACCGTAGCCGGAACTGTTTTAATTTTTTCCTGCCCGGGAAGAACTGCCAGTAATGACTGAATATCATCCCCAAAAGCTTCACGTTGAACAACGAAATCCATTTTCATTTCTAATAAACTCGTTGCACTCAGGCTTCCTGTAATAGTCGCTTCCTGGTCCGCAATTTTTGTTTTAAATGGCTTTAGCAAAAGGTTTCCTTTGTCGACAGTGAAGTTTGCAATAAAATCTTTAATCTTAACGTTCTGCAGTTTCTCTTCCTTTAGAATTCCTTTAATCTGACTAAAAATGGGGGAATCTTTTATTTCCAGGTTTTTCGTACTAAAATTCCCCAATCCATCAATGGTTGGTGCCAATACTTTCAGTGCCGGACTAAGTCGCCCTTTCATGTTAAACTTAGTACTCATGGTACCTGTGCTCGTTCCGGCAAATGGCATAATTTTCCGTAGACCAGATAAGGTTTTATAAGCTGTTGGTAGGTTCAGGTCTTTTACATCAAATCCGAAATCAAAAAACGGCGTATTCGATTCGTTATTTTTATACGATCCGGTAAGTTCAAGTTCGCCGTCCAACATATTCATTTTAAAGCCATTGAGATTTAGTTTTTCATCCTTAACAGTGACCAAACCCTTGATATTTGTAATTGGCAACCTGTCAAAAATTGCTTTATCCACATCGGAAGTAAAGTTTAAGTCCATTCGATCGGGAACATCAAAAACCAATATTTCTTCATCGGCAGGTTCGTCTGAATCAGTTCCTTTCTGATCTTCCTTAGCCTGGGCAATTGCAACATCTTCAGAAGGAATTTGCAAGGTCAATAATTCATTCAGGTTTAAAAATTTAGAATTCAACTGTAAATTTCCCTGAAGGTCCCCTTTGTCAAAAAGGTATTCCAAGTAATTGTCCACCGAACCTTTTAATTCCATGTCGCTTGCTCCGATTTTCATCCTAAAATCAGAAAGGTTTATTTTTTGGGGAGAAAGTCCCAGCTTGCCTGATGGAATTTGAATTTGTTGGCGCAATTGCGGATCGTTGATTAAAATATTTTTTAGAATTACTGATCCTCTGGAAGTAATCTTATTGTATTCGCCCGCAGCAATTGAAGAATAAGTTCCATTCACAGAAATATCTGCATCCAGGGTTCCAAGGATATCGATACTGTCCATTGGCAAAGCATCTTTCAAATGGCTGAAATTTACTTTCCCCGACAAAGAACCATCGAACAATAAATCAGACAAAAGGTTGTGCACATTAAAATTCATTTCCATAGGATTATCTTTCACCTGGGCATGTGCATTCATTAGCTTTACGGAAAGAAGGTCTAAAACTCCCTGAGGCTTGCTAATTTTTAATATCCCTCCAATGTTTTTTATTTCTTCGGGCAACGACTTATATTTAAAACTTCCATTATTAATTTCCAATGAAATATCCATCTCAGGGTAATCCTCATCCTGGTAACTCCCACTGAAAAAACCACTGAAAGAAGCTTGCCCAGATGTTTCAATGCCTTCCAGATAATCTGCATACGAAGGAGGAATAAGAGCCATCATGTCGTTTAGCCCCGACCCTTTTGAATTAAATTTCAAATTAAACAACATGTTTTCATCGGGCATTTTAATACTTCCCGACACATCAATCGGAAGGTTATTTATCCATAATTCATTGTTTCCAAGTAGAATGTCCATGGTTTTGTAATCGATACTAACGACGGATTTTGCTTTCAAGCTTGTATTGGTAATGTATTCAGTGCTATCGTATATCATTGAAAATTCCTTCACATCGCCATTCGAGTTTAGCTCTGTTGTGCTTCCATACATCTTTCCTGAAATATTAAAATCGGATCCGACAAAGCCCAAAAATAAGCCCAATGATTTATCGTCGTAAATAACTTTGGCATCATTGATAATAACTTCCTCCAGTTGCATAGCAAACTCATCTTCCGAAGCGGGCTCTTGAGGTTCAGGTTCGGTATAATTCACCTGAACAAACTGGCTTGGGTCCTCTTCAGCTTTTGTAATATCCCAATTCGCTTTGCCGTCTTTTGTTACCTTAAATGTAAGTTCCGGATTATCGAGGATTATTTTGTGAATTACAATACCATCTTTTGAGAACAATGATAAAAGCGCAACATTTGTTTCGGCAGATGGAATATGCACAAGCGTATCGTTTTGAAATTCGTTGTAACCCGAAACAACTACATCCTTTAATATTAAACTCACTTGTGGGAATGATTTTAACACGGAGATAGACAGATCTGAAAATTCGACCTTTGCATTTACCTGTTTATTGATGGTGACCTTTGTTTTCTCCAGAATAGGCTGTTTAAATACCACCGGAATTCCAATAATTAACAATACGAATACTAAAATTAGGATACTAAAAATGACGGCTAATTTTTTCATGGTTATCTGGTTGTTAAATAATTTAGAATTTTATCAATCCCTTTAAATAATGTAAGTTACAAAATCGATAACGGTTTTTCCAATCTAGCTCGCATCTGATTCTTTCAATATCAACTTACGTAATAATTGTAACGCAGTTTGGCTGCTCCTTAATATGTTCCGCTCCCGGTTCTTGCCCACAAAAACGAATTTCTTGGCAATTATTTTTTTTGTACCAGCCACTGCAATCCAGACTGTTCCAACTGGTTTTTCTTCTGTTCCGCCATCTGGCCCGGCAATTCCGGTTGTTGAAATGGCATAATCAGTATTCATTGCGGCTTTTACTCCTTTTACCATCTCAATTGCAACTTCTTTACTAACTGCCCCTACCCTGTTTAAAGTATCTTCTTTAACATTTAATAAGTTCTTTTTTATTTCGTTAGAATAGGAACATATCCCGCCCTTGTAGTAGCCCGAACTTCCGGGAATGGATGTGATTAAATGGGAAATATAACCACCACTACAACTCTCGGCTACAGATAAAGTCTTGCCCGCTTTTAATAGATTTTTCCCAATTACTCCTGCAAGTAAATCATCGTCGTAACCATAAATATCGTTGCCTAAAAGTTCTTGCAATTTCACTACCTGATCCTGTATTTGATCTTTTAAGGTATGGTTTCCATTGTCAACAGCACTTATTCGTAGCCTCACAGCCATAGGGCTTGGAAGATATGCCAATTTCATATTTTCAGGAAGTTGGCTCTCAAAATCTTCCAATCGTTCAGCCAATACAGATTCCGGTATTCCCTGGGTAAGGACAGTTTTATGTATTATATCGATGGTTTTTCCAGATTTTTTTAAGCGCGGAATAATTTGCTCTGCTACCAGGTATTTCATTTCAAAAGGCACACCTGGAACAGAAACAAAAATGGTATCGTTTTTTTCGAACCACATACCTGGTGCTGTTCCTTCTTCGTTATGCAAAACCGTACAATCTTCAGGCAACAAGGCCTGGTCCCGGTTAATCTTGTTCATCGGTATTTTCCGATTTGCAAAGCGCTTAATTATTATGTCTAAGGTGGGCTGGTGTAAAACCAATTTTGTATCAAAATAGTCACATAAGGTATTTCTTGTGATATCGTCTTTTGTTGGACCTAATCCTCCGGTTATTAATACTAAATCGACCTTTTCCTCTGCTTTTTTTAGTGCTTCTTTAATTTGCTGGGCATTGTCGGATACAGATGTGATTTGGTAAACTTCAATTCCGATAGCATTTAGTTTTTTTGCTATCCATGCTGAATTGGTATCCACAATTTGCCCAATCAGGATTTCATCCCCTATGGTTATTATTTCAGCTTTCATGTTTCGTTAGGGTTCTTAAATAAGCCAAACGTTGCAATAACGTTGGGTGTGAATAATGGAAAAATACATATCTGGGATGCGGGGTCAGGTTGCTTAAATTTTTTATCGACAATTTTTTTAACGAAGACGCCAGTGCTTCTGCATCGTAATTATCGGCAGCAAATTTATCAGCCTGGTATTCATTTTTACGAGAAAGAATATTCATAACTATTCCCAACACAAATGAAACGGGTGAGTAAAGTGTCACGAATGCAATTAGCCCTATATGGAAATTTGGCTCTTCTACCCCCAATGCCATACTCAATTCAGGGCTTTTTACCAATAACCCAAAAAGAAACAAAATAAAACCTGTTTGAATCAACGAAATAATTAGGCTCTGATAAACGTGTTTTTTTTTATAATGCCCAATCTCGTGTGCTAAAACCGCCACCAACTCATTTATTTCGAGATCATTAATTAAGGTATCGTATAAAACGATTCGCTTTTTCGCCCCCAGGCCTGTAAAATATGCATTGGCTTTGGTTGATCGTTTGGAGCCATTGATAACAAAAATATTGTCCAGTTTAAATCCTACTTTATCGGAAAAAGTTTTAATAGCATCCCTTAACTCCCCATCTTCCAAAGGCGTTTGCTTGTTAAACAGAGGCACAATCAGGTTTGAATAAAACATCGACATAAATATGGTAAAGGCAGAAATAACCAACCATGCAAGCAGCCAAAAATAGCTTTGGGTTTTACCGTAAATCCAAATAATTAGGGCTAGCAAACCACCTCCAATAATAGCACCCAAAAGCAATCCTTTTATTTTATCAAGAATAAATATTTTGGGGGTAGCTTTATTGAAACCATATTTTTCTTCAATTACGAACGTATCGTAAATTGAAAATGGTGTGTTTATAATATCTGTTGCAAGCAATAGGATACCAAAGAAAATAAAGGCTACCAATATCGGATTCGATGTAATTTCATAAGCCCATGTGTTTACAATTGCAAAGCCAAAAAATGCAAACATAGCCAGGGTAATCAGGAAATTTAAAACTCCGGATATCATTCCAAAGCGAAAATTTTCTTTCTGATAAGCTTGTTGCTTTTTGTACTTTCCTTCATCGTAAATCCCCTTCAATTCATCGGGCAACTGATCGCTCCAGCGGGTTGTGTTTAAGTAATCAAGGTATCTTTCGAACAGATATTCAGCGACAATAAGCCCAATGATGATAAAAAAAAGTGTGTTGTGCATATTTGTGTTTTCAAGTAAGGAAACAAAGATAACAACAAACAACTGGCGAAGGAAGTTTTTATGCTAAAATGAAGGCTAAGATCAAATTTAGTATATAATGGTAGTGATTTTACGAACCTTTTTTTACTAGCACCATTTTATTATTATCTGCACTTTTAACATCCTTATAAAACTCTATTAATTTGGGATAAGATTCCTTAGGATAATTTCCTCTTTTACGAACTAATTTTCGATTGTATTTCACTTTATTGCCATCAATCTGCACTTTGGAATCATAATCCCCAAATTCAGAAGAAATATGTATTGGCTCCGGGATATTTTTAAGTTCAAAACCTTCGGGCAACTGGAATTCATTTTTATCCATTTCGGTATAAGCATTTTTTAACACAACTTTAGTTTTCCTGTTCCGAACTTTCTTAGGGACATAGGTTGACCTGTTATACAAATTTAGTGGTACAAACAGGTTATCTTCCATTTGAACAGAATAATCATTAATACTGACATCCATTGTTAAATGTGCCTCTGGCAGCTCATTCGGTTTAAGTTCAATGTTATAACTGTTAATTTTAAAATCATTAAAATCTACAGTTTTATATAAATATTTTTCCTGCTCTTCTTTGCTTTCATAATATAGGCTCCCAAGCGTTTCATAGCGCATCCCTTTATACTCAGAACCTATTTTCACTTCGGCACTTCCATCAGAATTGATTGCGGTTTCCAGATTATTGGAAAGGTTGTTTTCGTCCTCAGAATAGTACCTGGTCTTTACTAAACGGCTTTCAGATTCTTGAATTACCAAGGCATGACGGTTTCCTGTAAAAGCGCCAAGGTACCCAAATGGGTTTCGTTGCGAGGTACATTCGAGCCAAATTGTATCTTTTTGATTCGGAACCATTAATATGGCATGGTTGAATTGTGATTTGGGAAAATCTTCTTTAACATCTTTGGTATATCGACCAGCATTTATTAGAACATAATTCGATTCAATACCAACTGCATTTAACAAAGCATTCATATAATTAGACAATCCTTTACAGTCGCCATACCCTTTATCATCTACCTCGCATGCATCTGCTGTTTGCCATCCACCAATACCTAATTGGATACTAATATACCTGGATTTTGATTGCAGGTATTCATACAACTTTTTAACCTTCTCTTCAACCGTTTTACAATCCTTGACCAATTCGTTTAATTTAATTATAGTTTCCTCGGGCAATGTATTTCTGCCCTTGTTCAACTCAACTACCCAATCACCAATTGTCTTCCACGATTCTGTTGATCCCTCATATCCATCCATTTCAAACAATTTAGATCTGGTATAAACATATGGGGTAAACTCTGATAGCAAAGGACTATGAGGCTCTTCTTTTAGTGCAAGGAAATTTTCCAAACTCCAATGGTAAACTTTATCCCCTTTCTCCTTTTTGATTTGTAACGGATTGATTACATTTAATTCCTCATATATAAATTCAATTCCTTCAGGAACCACAATCGAAAAAATATCTTTTTCAATAGATTGATTATAACTTGATACAGGATGCCAATTTGGGAAGAAAAAAGTTGTTGCATAATCCATTTCGTATTCATATTCAAATGTGAATGGATAATCGCTGTTTTTTGCTTCATAGAATTTAATACGTCCATCTGTAAGTGACCCACTTTGTCCGGTCGCCAGGTTTAAATCATTAATTTCCGAATTTTTCACTTTTCGAACTTCTTCACCTTCTTTATTATAGATACAAGCATTTAATCCGTTAATGTTTCTGAATTTGTCGTACGGAAGATAGAAAGAAGCCAAATCGTCGGCGCGTGAATTTAGGATTGTAATAGCATAAGTGCACTTTAATTTCATCTTGCCCTTATCTATAATCGTATATTGATAATCGCTTAATCGAACAACTGAGGTCGCATTTTTAAGCAGTTTTTCGTTTATCTGTTCAACCACATATTTTTTTTCTTTAGCTGCATAGCTATTTAATGATACAAGAAGGAAAAAAGATAAATAAACCAGAATTCTATATTGCATAATCTACTAAACTTTTTTAAGAACAATCATCTCTGATTGTTTAGTCACAATTCGATTAAAAAACTCTTTTAAATATTGGTATTCGGAATATACGAACATTGGTTTATTGATTTCAACTTTACATATTATCTGGGTACTTCCATTCATACTCTGCGACATATATGTAAAGTTTCCGGCGCCATCAGGTAGAGCAACCCTTAAAGGTTTCGGAAGCGTTTCCACTGTATAACCATCAAGGTTTTGGATTGTAACAATTATTTCTTCAGCTTGGGAAAATCCAAAATCTACAGGATATTTCCGATCTTCCAATGTAAATGGATTGGACATTTGTCGTTCCAAAACAATTGGATTTAAAAATAACTGATCTCCATTATTTTCTAAAATATCCGAGAATTCTACTTCATAACTTACAGCAATACTTTTTTCGACACCTTCAATTACTTTGGTTTCATACTCATTGACACTTACCCTATCATTGTCTTCTTCAAATTCTTCGATAATTTCATCTTCTGTTTTATCCTCGATCCGTTTCTGGTACAAGTATGCCGGATAGTCTTTATAACTATAAGACACAGTTCCTGTAATATCATCAATGTCAGCAAAATCCATCACAATGCTTATTTTTTTTGCACCGTTCTTATTGCTTAAGTCAACCCATTCAACAGCACCTTTCTTTAATTTAAGCCCTTTATCATTTAAACACCTAAAAGGGATGTCGTTAACCGAACACATTTTATCGGTTGCGTCCAACAACACCTCTTTCCCATTTAGTTTTGCAGCGACTATCAGGTAATTAAATACCGAAATTTTAGGGAAAAAGAAATTGGTTATGCCCCTGCTTCTTGTACTAAGAATAACAGGGTCGCATTCAATATCCAATTTTCGTAGAAGGTTTATTAAAATTAAGTTTATCTCTGCTACACTACCGACACCATCGTTATAAACTTTTCGTAATGAGGTGTTGGCATAAATTGCATATCGTTCATCCCACTTAATTTTTTCTTTGATAAAAGAAAATGCTGCAGTTATTTTAGACTCATCATTAGCACAATCTGCATTAATTTGATCAACAATGTCATTTAGAAATGAGCCAGTATTTAATAGCCGTCCTAAATCCTCATCCTCAATTAATTCTGTTATTACACTCTGCCATGATTGCGAAAAATCTTCGTATATCGATCCGGGAATATCAATGAGGCTTAACTCAAAGTTAACCCCTAAAATAAAACCATCTTCATTTAACATAAAAGGTTCCCCTTTAAAAGCGGGCATATCCTTTACGTTCCAATAATACTTGTTCGTATTCATTCCATTATAAGAAAGGACATCTTGTTCGGCAACATTAAACGACTCATATCCTTTCATTTGAACCTGATAGGTGAAAAATTCTGGTATCCGAACATCATATTCGGAGAATCTAACCGGAATGGAACGTTGAAAATCCCAGCCTCGTAACCGCCAAAACTGATTAGAAGTAATTGAATATTTTAATTCGATCACCGAACCAGGTTGCACATTTGGGAAAGTTATTTTATAGGTATTCATGTAGTCGGAAGTTCTCTCCAAATGTTTGGAATCAGAATCAAGTTTTATTTTAACAATGTCACCATTCTCAACATTGTAAGTATAACCTTTTATACCGGCTATTGATTCATTTCCGTTACCATAAATCGGTATTTCAAAATTTCCATACTTTAACCCTTCCTTGGTGAGGATTTTTATACGCTGGATTCTTTCATGACGAAAAGCCAAGGAGCCACTTCCTAAATCAAAATATGTTTGTCCACTATCATATAGCACAACAGCTTTTGCAGATGTATCAGGTTCATACACCAACATTTTAATATCGGCAGCATCTACTTTGCCAAATTTAATCTTACTATTATCTGCTTTTAATTGTTGGAATCCGAAAAGGAACAGGATGAAAATAAGTTTGGAGATTGAATTCATGATATATTAAATTTAATTATTAAATAAAAATATGATTTCTTAGGGAATGTAAAAAGAAATTCAATATTTCAGCCCTTATATAAAACCAATTTAAATAGTAGGAACCGTCTATAAATTAAAACGGTTCCTATTGTTAAAATTTTCTGGTTTATCTTATGCAGATTTTGATTCTGAAGCACAAGCCGGATCACGGTACTCAGCAAGGATCTCTTTGACCTGGGTTGGGGCTACCCTTCCGTAAACCTTTTCACCTACCATCACCACAGGAGCTAATCCGCAAGCACCAACACAACGTAAGCTGCTTAATGAGAATTTCCCATCAGGGGTAGTCTCTCCAACCTCCACATTTAATTGTCTTTTTAATTCGGTGAGAACTTGTTCTGCCCCACGAACATAGCATGCTGTGCCCATACAAATCGAGATGGGATTTTCTCCCTGTGGTATCATCGTAAAAAAGGAATAAAAGGTCACAACCCCATATACTTTTGCTACAGATGTATTCAATTCATTGGCGATTACTTCCTGAACCTCCGCCGGAAGATATCCCAATTTTCCTTGTACCTGGTGAAGGACGTTAATCAGCTCGCCTTCTTTATGTTCAAATTTTGCACAGATATCTTTTATTTGCTGTATTGTTTTATCTGCTAATTTAATTTTTGGCATAATTTTAATTTTGTCATTGGTTTCTGGTCATTGGTCATTAGTCTTTGAACCAATCGATTTAATATAAGGATTGTGCATTTTAGCAAGCAATACCATCTTTTTTTCAAGTTCTGAATATTTCACTTTATCTATCAAATTTCTTTGATAAGCCTTTTGCAACCAAGTTTGGGTTTCCGTTTGAGACCCTCTTGCATAATATTGAAATTGTCTGTTTTCTTTATAAAAGTAACGACCATATCCTTCACTGATATTTGCTGCAATAGAATCAGAAGCATCAACCAATTGTTTACCAGTAGTCCATTTTTGAAACTTATCCCACTTTTCGACAATGAAATACACTTCATCTCCAATTTCCATTGCTAACTGATAAACTTTTAAATCATTCAAATTCATTTCCTATTGACTAAATTCTAATGACTATTGGCTATTTTCTACTTTTTCCTGTCAAAATACGAGGTGTGCAACAAATGATGTGCTTTATCGCTCATTGGCTTTCCTAAAAATTCCTCGTAAAGCTTAATAATATAAGGGTTTTCGTGCGATTTGCGAATTGCCTTGTTTTTATCTTCTTTATAAATTGCCATTTGTCGCTTTTTAATGATTTCAGCATTACCATGGTGGTATGGCTGGCCACCTCCACCAATACACCCACCAGGGCACGACATAATTTCAATGGCATGGAATTCGCTTTTTCCTGCCTGAATGTCTTCCAAAAGCTTTCTGGCATTTCCTAGTCCGTGAGCAATTCCAATTTTAATTGGAAGACCATTAAAATCGATAGTTGCCTGACGCAAGCCTTCCATTCCGCGCAATTCTTCAAAATCAAGGCGAGGAAGATCTTTGCCAGTATGTAATTCATATGCTGTTCTTACAGCAGCTTCAATTACCCCACCAGTTGTTCCGAAAATTACCGCTGCACCTGTTGATTCCCCAAGTGGATTGTCAAACTCTTCGTTGGGCAATTTGTCGAATTCAATGTTAGCTACCTTTATGAGCGCTGCCAATTCACGGGTTGTGATGGCATAATCCACATCAGGATTGCCATTCACTTTGAATTCATCTCGCCCGCATTCGTATTTTTTTGCAACACATGGCATCACCGATACAACCACCATATCCTCTCTTTTTGTTTGAAGCTTATCAGCAAAATAGGTTTTTGCAATAGAGCCAAACATTTGCTGTGGAGAACGTGCTGTGGAAGGAATATCGATCATCTCAGGAAACTGATGTTCAAAGAATTTCACCCAAGCAGGACAACACGATGTTAAAATAGGTAATTTCACATCTTTATCACCTTCCAGGAATTTTCCCAACCGGGTTAATAATTCTGTTCCTTCTTCCATGATGGTAAGGTCTGCCGCAAAATCGGTATCAAAGACATGGTCGAAACCGAGTCGTTTTAGGGCAGCCACCAATTTCCCTGTCACCAGGGTGCCAGCTTCCATTCCGAATTCTTCGCCCAATGCCGCCCTCACTGCCGGAGCCGTTTGAACAACAACCGTTTTATTTGGATCTGCCAAGGCTTTCAACACCTTCGCAGTTTCATCAACCTCAACCAGAGCCCCGGTTGGGCAAACTGCAACACATTGTCCGCAATAGGTACAGGTTGAATGATCGAGGTTCATCTCAAATGCCGGAGATACGACCGAATTAAATCCGCGGTTAATTGCAGATAGCACACCTACGGTTTGTACTTCGTTGCACATCATTTCGCAACGACGGCACATGATACATTTGTCAACCTCGCGCTTAATTGCCGGAGAAGTATCTTCCCTGTAAGTTGACATTTCGCCCTTATAATGAATTTCCCGGATTCCGAGGTTGTGGGCCATGTCCTGCAAATCGCAATTGCCTGATTTGGCACAAACCAAACAATCTGGCGGGTGATCCGATAAAATAAGTTCCACGACAGTTCGTCGGGCATTGATTGCCCTCAACGAGTGCGTACTAATTTCCATTCCTTCAGACACATCGGTACAACATGCCGGGGCAAGGTTCCTCCTACCCTTTACTTCCACCACGCATACGCGGCATCCTCCGGGTTTATTTTCAATGTTCAAATCTTCCAGCTTCATGTGACATAAAGTTGGAATATGTATGCCTATACTTGCAGCCGCTTCGAGCATTGTTGTTCCTTTTTTTACAACTACAGGCTTATTATCTATTGTTAAATTTACGGTATCCATTTCAATAATTTTTCAGGTTCAAACTAGCTTTATGGAATCAAACTTACACTTCTCGAAACACACGCCACATTTGATACACAACGACTGATCGATGTAATGCGGGGTCCTGCGTTCGCCTGTAATTGCACCCACCGGACAATTCCTGAAACACAATGTACACCCGGTACATTTATCTTCGTCGATTACATATTGCAATAAAGCCTTACATTGCCCTGCCGGACATTTTCCGTCTTTTACATGTGCACGATACTCCTCTTCAAAATTATTAATGGTTGACAGTACCGGGTTTGGTGACGATTGTCCCAAACCACACAATGATGTATCTTTAATAACGTTGCTTAAAGTACTTAAACGTTCAAGGTCTTCTTCCGTACCTTTACCTTCGGTAATTTTTTCAAGGATTTCATACAAGCGTTTATTCCCAATCCTGCAAGGCGTGCATTTACCACAGGATTCCTCAAGTGTGAATTCAAGATAGAATTTTGCAATGGAAACCATACAGTCATCTTCATCCAAAACGATCATTCCACCCGATCCCATCATTGATCCAGCTTCTACTAAATTATCGTAATCAATTGGAGTATCGAGGAAATCTTTGGTCAAGCATCCACCAGAAGGGCCACCAGTTTGCACTGATTTAAATTCTTTTCCTCCTTTAATCCCTCCACCAATGTCGTAAATAACTTCCCTAAGGGTTGTTCCCATTGGCACTTCGATTAATCCAACGTTGTTTATTTTTCCGGCAAGGGCAAAAACCTTGGTCCCTTTTGATTTCTCAGTACCAATGCTGCTAAACCAATCAGCCCCTTTATTGATAATAACCGGAATATTGGCAAAAGTCTCTACGTTATTAACATTGGTTGGCTTGCCCAAATAACCAGACTCTGAAGGAAATGGCGGCTTAAATGTAGGTTCACCCCTATGTCCTTCCATGGAATGGATAAGAGCGGTTTCTTCACCACAAACAAAAGCTCCTGCACCATATCTAATTTCAAGGTCGAAACAAAAATCCGTACCAAGGATATTATCGCCTAACAAACCATATTCCCGAGCCTGATCAATTGCAACTTTTAGCCGTTCAATTGCCAGAGGGTATTCTGCCCTAATATAAATCAAACCAATGCTTGCCCCAATGCAGTAACCGCAAATTGCCATGGCTTCCAGCACCGAATGCGGATCACCTTCCAATATTGAACGGTCCATAAATGCCCCGGGATCTCCCTCATCGGCATTACAAACCACATACTTCTGATCAGCTTCAGACTTCTGGGTTATTTCCCACTTTAGCCCAGTAGGAAATCCGCCTCCACCACGACCACGAAGCCCCGATTTTTTAATAATATCGATCACTTCTGTAGGTGTCATGTTGGTTATGCAGTTTCCGAGTGCAGCATAACCATCCCTGCCAATATATTCGTCAATAACTTCAGGATCAATAAAACCACAATTTCTTAAAGCGATCCTGATTTGTTTTTTATAGAAATCCATTCCTTTTGAAGAATGAACGCTTCCTTTACTTTTTGGGTCTTTATACAGTAATCGCTCAACAGGACGACCTTTAACAAGGTGTTCTTCCACAATTTCTCCTGTATCATCGGGTGTAACATTTACATAAAAGGTGTTGTCAGGTAAAATCTTGACAATCGGACCCTTCTCACAAAAGCCAAAGCATCCGGTTAATATAACCTGAACTTCATCTTCAAGCCCACAATTAGTTAAGTGCCTTTCGAGGCGTGTTTTAATTGAGTCACTTTCAGCAGCCTTGCAACCCGTTCCACCGCATATTAATACATGCATTTTAAAATCGGCCATTATTTGTTAATTTTTGCTAGGTTTTTATTCGTCAATGGTTTTAAAGCTAATAGGGATAACGCCATCCACCAATTCATTTTTATTGATGTAGCGGTCAATTATTTCCTGCGCTTTTGATTTGTTCACATGGCCAAACACAACAGGTTTTTTACCGGGAATTATTACTTCAACTGTGGGTTCTGCATAACAATATCCCATACATCCGGTTTGCGTTACTACTGAATCAATTGCCTGACGTTCTGTCTCTTCCACAAAATACTTTAAGGTTTCTTTGGCGCCGGAAGCAATTCCACAGGTTGCCATGCCCACCTTTATTTGTATCAGGTTTTCGGGATGGTCGCTGTTTTCCCGAAGTTTGATTTTTGACTGGACATCATTCCTTATTTTAATAAGGTCATCCAGTGTTTTAATCTTTGCCATTTTTCGAGCTATTTTTCGTTGTTAATAGTTGATTGTTTATGGTTGTGAAGTCTTATTTTTTTATACTTCTATTTGTTTGAAATAATAAGAATTCTCACGTTGTTATTTTAATTTCTTCCAAATTTGTTTCGATCATTGTTTTGAGTGCATTCCAAATTTCAGGATTTGTAATTTGCACTTGCCCCAGCGTTTGAAATATTTCTGAACTACTAATTTTGTATTCACCAAACTGGGTTATATGCTTGTACGTAAAATTTATTTTTTCATCGGAAATTAGTAACAAGATAAAGGCCTCTGCTAAATCTCCAATGGCTGGTCGGTCAAAATGATTATGTTTAAAAGCAGCTTTAACAGTTGTGCCTTCACCTAGCGTGCTTTTAAGTTCAAATGTCCCTTCAGTTTGCTCTGTAATTTGCTTTAAAAGAGACAAGCCCAAACCAACTTTTCGTGTTTTTCGTGTTGTAAAGAACGGCTGCACGGCTTGTTGCATGACCTCTTCGCTCATCCCAACCCCGTTGTCTTTAATTATGATGGAGTAAAGGTTTAAACTTTTACTTTCTTCAACTATGATTTCAATCAATGTTGCCTTTGCTTCAATAGAATTGCGCGCAATATCGCTTATATAATCAGCCAGGTTTTTCATACAACTTGAATATACCTTCCGAATTTGTTTTGAATTGCCAGTTTTATTTCCGAAAACTGGGGTTTTGTCATATAAAAGGCAGATTTTGCTTTTCCAATATCATTTAAATAATGTGCATCTGAGCTTTTCATGAATGTTAAATTATCTTCAATTTCATACTTCTTTTTTATGCTACTAATCTCACCGAACGAATTAAGCCCCAATGCATCAATATGTAAACCAGGAGGAATAAAAGCCAACTGGCTAAAAATACTGTTTACCTGTTTGTTCACATGGGCGGGAATAAAAACCCCATCCAAGTTATGAATCATATGTTCAATTTCATCAATCCCTAAATTTAAAGCAACAGAAAGGAGGTTTTTTTCCAACTCTATAATATGTTCGTCTTTGTCAACCACAACCTGCACACCAAATTTTTCTTCATCATTTTTGATTGCCGGCATATTTTCATCAATGAACAATTGAAATTTATTTAATTGGTCGAATGTTTCAAAAAAAGCAAGACAATGAACCTCTTCCCTGGTTGTAATTTCTGCACCGCATAACACAAATAAGTTAAATTCCTTTGCAACCTCAACAACAGCTTTACAATTTTTTGTTGAATTATGGTCCGTTATCCCAATTATATCAAGGTTCTTTTTTACCGCCTCAAGAACGATTTTTCGCGGGCTCATTTCCAATGAAGCACACGGTGACAGTACCGTATGAATATGAAGATCAGCCCAGAACTTCTTCATTTTATTTATTTAAAACATTGAACAACTCTCCTGCAATTTCAAAGGTAGTTTTGGTAGTCCCTAACACCGGGATTCCCTCGTTCTCACTATGGACAATGGTTTCTTTATCAGGCTCCAAGCCGTTCACAAGCAAAACTGCCGCCAAATCTTTAAGAGATGCTATTGCCAGGACATTCTGGTGGGTTTGCAAGGTTATCCATATACTATTTTCCTGTGCATTCCCCAGAACATCACTTAGTAAATCCGAAACATAGCCAGTTGTAACTTCATTTTCCAGTCCTTTTTTCCCTGAAAATACTTTCAACCCAAATTTTTCAACGATATCAATAACCTTCATTTCTCGATCCTTTTTTATTACAGTCTGCATCAAACCTGTCTTTACCCCATATTTTTTCCAGGTTTTCGAAAGCTCGCGCATTTGAAATTTTGCCTTCTTTTTGCCAACGTTCTTTTAGAAATACACAATCCGACATTTTTGCTTTCCCTTGCGCCATGTCTTCCGCCAAAGCCTGACAATTGGGGGCACCACATGCACCACAATCGATTCCAGGAAGCTGACAAATAATTTTTTGAGCTTTGTTCATTCTGGCAATGGCTTCTGCCCTATCGTCGGATAGTCTGAATGCCTGGTTCGGGCGGATTTTTTCAGCAACTATTTTTTGTTTTAGCACATCTGTATCCTGATCATTAACAAATATCTTATCAGCTGAAGGATATCTTTTTGCCCTTCTACGAAGCCTTTCAACATTCAGAAACCGGTTTCCTGAAAGTAAAATTCCGCCAGCACAACTTTGGCTGCATGACCTCAACTCCAACAAATCAATTTCCGGGAGTTTGGCATCTTCAAGATGCTCTAATATTTTAACTACATTGTGTATGCCATCAATGGCGAGTGCCCTTTTCTTGAACACCTTGGCTTCTCCAGCCGTTAAACTCCATAATATACCTTCCTTACTAAGATTAGATCGCAGTGGCGAAGTATCTTCATTTTTAAGCGACGGAACAACCTTCATAATCCGGTTGTAAAAATCATTCATATTAATGATACCATTAACAATAGATTCTTTTTCGCCCATTGGCCGTTTCACAGCAGCCATTTTAGCTGAACATGGTGTTACATAAAAAATACCGATCTCATCATCCGCGGCTCCTTCTGTTTTAAGCTGCTGTATTGCATAATGTGCTGCAAGATCGTGGGGGGCTTTAAGAGGGGCAATATGATTAACAAGACCCGGATATTTGATTTGAATCAAACGTACAATGGCAGGGCAGAACGAAGAAATAATAGGCTTCTTTCGGTCGGTTTGCCGGACTAACTCATTTAATGAATCAATAAGCAATTGAATAGGTTGCTCCACTTCAAAAACATGGGTAAATCCTAGTTTTAGGATACCTTCATAAATTTGATTTTCTGATACCCTCTCCGGAAATTGACCAATCATAACAGAAGGAAACAAAGCCACCCTGTATTTAAAATTATGGATTAAACTAAGGTCGTCGTGCTCTAAATAAAATGCATCCGCGGGGCACGCCCTTTTGCAGTTGCCGCAATCCACACAACGCTCATCGTCAATTCTGGCAATACCATTTACAATCCGAATTGCTTCGGTGGGGCATGCTTTTAAACAATGCGTACATCCGAAGCATTTTTCAGGATTCACTTTAATTGCATGGTATTTTTTTTGTTTTTTCATTAAAAATAATGCGTCAGTTTAACTGTGGTACCTTTGCCAACCTCACTCGAAATTTCCATTTTATCCGAATTCTTTTTCATATTCGGGAGCCCCATTCCTGCACCAAAGCCCATTTCCCGGACTTTAGCTGATGCGGTGCTAAAGCCTATTTGCATTGCCTTTTCAATATTTGGGATTCCGGGCCCTTCGTCCTTCAATTCAGTTTCTATTTTATCTTCATAAATCGAAACGAAAATATCCCCTTTATAGGCGTGAGCAACAATATTTACTTCTGCTTCGTAAAGCGAAACAACTATCTTCCTTATTTTTTTAGGGGAGATATTTAGCTGCTTTAATGCTTTTTTAACATTGCTTGAAGCTACACCTGCATTGGTAAAATCGCCACCCTCAACTTTAAATGAATATTCTAGTTTCATTTTAATACACTGGTTTTAATCCTGCCTCAAACAACAACCCGCTTGCCCTGAACAATGAATAATCAGTTTCAAGGATTACCATTTTATTATCGGTTGCCAATTGGATCATCTCATCCGATGCGCGTTTCCCCCGAACCAATAAGATATATTGTATATCAGCCATTTCGGCTGTCCTAATAGCCTGCAAATTTGCCAAACCACTAATCAGCAACAAGTTTTCGGTGTCCAATGTAAGTACATCGCTCATTAAATCTGAACTGAATGCCTTTTCAACAAAATTGTCCTTCTTTGCATTCCCACAAACTATTTTTGCATTTACCAATTCCGCTATTTCACTTATACGAAACGAAGACATAACCCCTCCTTTAATTCGTTTTAATCCAATTCTATTGCATGTTTTTCAACGTATTCCAAAAAATATCAAAAGAATCAGGGTATGAATAAAATAAATTATTTATTTTTCGATACAAAGATATGTTATCGCGCCTGTTCATGCTTATGATATTTTATGTCTTTAAGCTTTTACCTTCATATTTATAATGAATTAAAATAACGAAATCGCAGAACATGATATACGAAGAAAAACCACTAAAAAATCAATTGGCAGATGACCCCGAATTGCACCAAAAGATAATTGATGTTCTTCCGATCCCAATTTTTTACAGAAATACGAATGGTATTTACCTGGCCTGCAATACCGCACATGAAAAATTGATTGGTAAACCCAAAGATCAAATCATTGGCAAATCGGTTTATGAAGTTCAACCCAAAGAAATTGCGGATATTTTTTCTATTCACGATAAAAAACTACTGGAAAACCCGGGAGAGCAAATTTATGAAACCAAAATCCGGCATACGGACGGCTCAATGCACGATGTGGTTTTTAACAAAGGGGTAACCCGCGATAAAGACGGGAACGTGGTAGGAATTGTGGGTTCAATATCTGACATAACCGATCGGAAACGAGCAGAAAACCGCTTGGAAAAAGCAAAAGAATCAATGATTATTTCTTCGCGCATGCTTCACAAAATTTCGGCAGGAATAATTATCGTTGATAAAGATTTTAAAGTGATCGATTCCAACGAAAGTTTTGCGCAATTGATGGGTGAAGAAATTGAGGAGTTGTATGAAACAATTCCTGGGCTTTTAGGTGCCGATGTTAAAACCCTGGTCCCGGAAATAATCTTTAAAATGATCTCGAACGTTATGACTTCCGGTGAAGATAAATTTGAACGCGATTTTAAACTACATAACCACCTAATGCATATTTCACTGGTTTCGATTTATAAAAACAGGGTTGTTGGAGCTGTTATCCGGGATATGTCGGAGCCAATGCTTGTACGTGATGAAATAATAAACCGGGCACAAAGAGTGAACCGGCAAAACATTGAAACCGTACAAAAAATTGCATTCTTGTTGGGCGAAAATGCATCGAAAACCGAGGAGTTATTAAATTCTATAATCGAATCGTATCATTATGGTGAAAACGAATAGATACCATGTTGAAATAGATCTGCAACAAAAGAGCCCTAAAGGGGAAATTGCATGTGGCGATGTTTTTAAATCAAAAATAATCAGGGAAGAACGCAGGACGATACTCGTACTTAGCGATGGTATTGGGCATGGTATTAAAGCCAATGTGCTCGCAATATTGACAACAACCATGGCACTTAACTATTCAACATTTCACACCAAGCCCGAAATTGCTGCCCAGATAATAATGAAAGCCCTTCCGAAAAGCAGCGATGGAAAAGAAAGCTATGCGACCTTTACAATAATTGAAATTGAAGACGATGGCAGGGTCAGGATTATAAATTACGACAACCCGAAAGTCCTTGTTTTTAGGGGGAACAAACAAATAACGCCGAAAGAGTATGAACTGGAAGTGAAAGGGGACGAAAATATTGGTAAAATATTACGATGCCGCGAATTTGTTGCCATGAAAGAAGACCGTATGATTTTTATGACCGATGGGGTTGTGCAATCAGGATTGGGCGAAAAAAGATTTCCACTAGGTTGGGGACTTGAAAATGTGGCAAAATTTGCAAAAAACCAAATTGAGAAAATGCCTGAAATATCGGCCACCAAACTTTCGAGGAAAATTATCAACCAGGCAACCATGAACGACTCTTTCGACCTGAAGGACGATACCAGTTGCGGAGTTATTTATTTTAGGGAACCAAGGAACTTTATGCTCATCACCGGACCTCCATTCTACAAAATAAAGGACTACGATTTTGTGACACAGATAAAAGAATTTAATGGGGAAAAGGCAATTTGTGGTGGAACAACGGCAGAAATAATTGCGCGCGAGCTCAACCTTAAGATCTCCCCTTTAAAATATTACACCGATGGAACTATTCCGCCCGCTGCATCGCTCGAAGGCTTTAAATTGGTAACCGAGGGCCTGCTAACCATGGGCAAAGTGGAAGAAATACTGGAGACATATACCAGTGAAGTCAGGCTTGACGCATCGCCTGCGCACGAAATCGTGAAGCTTTTGCTACAACACGATGTAATTCATATTATTGTAGGAACCAGAATTAATTGGGCACATCAGGACCCTGACCAACCCAAAGAAATGGAAATCCGGAAATTTGTTGTTAAAAGGATCATTAAAATATTAGAAGATAAATTCTTTAAACAAGTGAAAGCAGAATTTGTATAAATCAAAGAGTTTAAACCTGAATATATTTCCCATTTAAACACCGGAATTGTTTACCGTTCTTTTAGGTATGCCTCTGATTCTTTTAATTCGGTAATTTCATTGGTTTTTATGGCAATATCAAACCTTCGTTGCATGCTAAATGAGCCATATTCACCTTTTTTATTTAGTGCCAAATACCCAATTTGATGTTCCTCATAACCAGGGATTTTCTGTGCAATTCTTTGAACAGCTTCCAAACAAGCTTCCTTTGGAGACATCCCGTTTCGCATAAGTTCGACCACTAAAAAGCTACCGAGTGTTTTCATAACAAGTTCCCCACTACCGGTTGCCACAGCTCCTCCAACATCACCATCCACAAAAAGCCCAGCCCCAATAATTGGCGAATCGCCAACGCGACCATGCATTTTATAAGCCATACCGCTCGTGGTGCAGGCACCTGCAAGACGCCCTTCCGAATCAAGGGCGAGCATTCCTATCGTATCGTGATTAACTTTCTCCTCGTTTTCAATATTAATTATTGGCTTAAACTCCCTGTTCTCCTTTTTCCATTTTTTCCACTCCTTTTTCATTTTAGGGGTCAACAGTTTTTCTTTTGGAAATCCGTTTTCAAGAGCAAATTTATATGCCCCTTTTCCTACTAACATAACGTGAGGAGTTTTTTCCATGACCAATCGCGCAACAGAAATCGGATGTTTAATATGTTGCAAACATGCCACAGAACCGGCACTCCCTTTTTCGTCCATAATACAGGCATCAAGTGTTACCTTGCCCTTTTTATCCGGAAATCCACCATAACCAACAGTAATAACATTGGGATCGCCCTCAGGAACCCGAACACCAGCTTCAACAGCATCCAGCGCGTATCCCCCATCAGCTAAAATTTTCCAGGCAGCTTCATTTGCCGCCATGCCATGATCCCATGTTGATACAACAATGGGATTAGATTCTGTTTGGGTTGAATGAAACGACAAAACAGGTTTGCTTAATCCTAACCCCGTTGCAAGTATGCTTGTTTTTTTGAGAAATTGACGTCTGGTAGTATTCATTGTAACAATTTTAATTTGAATTAAAGATACGAAATATGGGCACTTTTGATAAACTATTCAAAAACAAACAGCGTTATACGTATATTATATTTGAAATAAATCTTTAAGACAGGAAAACCATGCAAACAATTTTAGGATCAGGAGGGGCAATTGGAAATGAACTTGTCAAAACGCTTAAAAAATACACCGATAAAATTAGATTGGTTAGCAGAAACCCGAAAGCAGTAAACGAGTCGGATGAGTTGTTTTCATGTGATTTACTAAACAAAGATCAGGTTTCAAAAGCAGTTGCCAATTCGGAAGTAGCTTACCTGACAGTTGGGCTTACCTACAAATATACTGTTTGGAAGGAACAATGGCCAAAAATAATGCAAAACGTGTTGGATGCATGCCAAAAGCATAGTTGCAAACTCGTGTTTTTTGATAATATTTATATGTTTAGCCCAAACAGCATAGGTAACTTAACCGAAGACTTACCCTACAAACCATCCAGTAAAAAAGGAGAAGTGCGTGCCCAAATTGCGCAGATGCTGATGAATGCAGTAACTACGGGTAAGGTGGAGGCATTAATTGCACGATCAGCTGATTTTTATGGCCCGGGGATTAACAACAGCGTTTTAAATGAGATGGTTTATAAAAACCTGAAAGTCGGGAAAAAAGCCAATTGGTTATGCTCTTTAAATTACAAACATTCATTCACCTATACCCCGGATGCAGCAAAGGCTACCGCGCTACTTGGAAATACCAAAGATGCGTACAACCAAATATGGAATTTACCTACGGATAAAAATCCATTAACAGGGAAAGAATGGATTGAAATATTCGCCAACAAACTTGGTGTTCAGCCCAAGTCAATGGTGGCCAGTAAAGGTATTGTAAAAATTATGGGGCTTTTTAATCCTGTGATGAAAGAGATGTCAGAGATGTTATACCAATACGATCGGGATTATTATTTCAACAGTGATAAATTCGACTCTACATTCAAATTCGAAACAACTTCTTATGAAAATGGGGTAAAGGAAATTATAGCTTTGGGTAAATAGATATTATAAGAATTAATAACGATAAAGAGCAGTCCAGCCTCTATTGAATTTATCTAAATGCATGCAGAAGTTAAAATCTGCTTTATCTTCAATAGATTCCGCAAACCAGAAAGCAACTTTGTTTTTCACCTCAATTACTTTATTGTTTTTTAGCAAATCAAAACCCAGGGCACCGTTCACCGGGCGTTCAGGAATTATTGATGAAGCATTTTTTATTTCTGAAGAAGGGTTTATTTGATTATTTGTGTTATTATTCTGAAACATGATAAACTCGATTATTGTTGCTGTTAATATTTAAAGTAAATTGAGGCAAGATTTTACTCCCGCCTCACTGGGCTTAAATCATCTATCTTGTATTTTACTTTTCATTCTCTTAATAAACTGTTTCAAAGATAGTTTCAATTGCATTCTGTTCATATCAGGAAATACCTGTTTACCCATAGGCAAAAACCCTATTTTTTATCAGCATTCTTTACGTTCACTATTAAACAATGAACGTTTATGCACATTTATTTGGTATGTCTTTTTAAAAAGAAAGAGGACCGACGGGCGCCGATCCTCTTAGGGTGTAAATCATCTATCTTGTGTTTTAAACTAAAGGTCTTTTTTAAATTTCTTACATAACAAAGGTAGGTGCTTTGGGCAAGGTCAGAAATAGGGGAATCCCTGTAAAAGCATCGGGAAAACCCCTAGTCAACAAAAACAAAAAAGCACCAGTCTAAAAACCAGTGCTTTACCTTTCAGATTATTTTTTAGAAATTATATTTTCAGCAATATTTCTTCGGGGGTTTTCCCATCTGTGAGCATTTGAGCCGGGTTTTCAAGCAGTTGCTTTAGCTTAACCAGGAAGCCAACCGAATCTTTCCCATCAATTATTCGATGATCGTAAGATAAGGCAACATACATCATTGGCCTGATAACTACTTCGCCGTTAACAGCAATAGGACGGTCAACAATGTTGTGCATGCCGAGTATTGCTGATTGTGGAGGGTTAATTATTGGCGTAGAAAGCAAAGATCCAAAAACCCCACCATTCGTAATTGTAAATGTTCCACCACTCAATTCTTCCACCGATATTTTTTTATTCCTTGCTTTCTCTGCAAGGATTTTAATCTCCATTTCAATCTCAGGGATTGATTTACTTTCGGCATTTCGAACAATTGGAACCATGAGCCCCTTTGGTGTCGAGACGGCAATCCCCACGTCAACAAATTCAGGAGTTAGAATCTCGTCTCCATCAATCATTGAATTCACTGAAGGGTGATGGTAAGCCGCTATTGCAACAGCTTTGGTAAAAAAGGACATGAAACCAACTTTCAATCCGTGTTTTTCTACAAATTTTTGCTGGTATTTTTTTCTTAATTCCATGATAGGGTTCATATCAACTTCATTAAAAGTTGTGAGCATTGCAGTTTCATTTTTTACCGAAACCAATCGTTCGCTCAACTTTCGCCTTAACATGGTCATTTTCTGACGATCTATATTTCGCGAAGCTGGTTTTGAACTTATATCTTGAAAATCAATACCTTTATTTGAAGAGCCCAAATAGTTTTCTACTTCCTTTTTACCAATTCGTTTTATTCCATTTAAAACATCGTCCAAAGAGATATTATTTTCTTTCATCATCTCTTTGGCAACATTGGTAACTTTAACTTTTTCAAGTCCTTCCTGAACGGGAGCCGATTTTTGCACTGCTTCTTTTGGTTCCGGGGCTGTTTCTTCTTTTATTTCGTCAGGATTTTTAGGCTTCATTTTAGCCGAGTCTGGTTCAATACTTGTATCAATGCTACAAATCACCGTACCTACTTCAACTGCCTGCCCTTCTTCTGCATCGTATGAAATTTCACCGCTTTCGCTTGCAACAACAGTGAGCGTAGCTTTATCGG
The DNA here is from genome assembly GCA_963678235.1 of Prolixibacteraceae bacterium. Classification (GTDB taxonomy): domain Bacteria; phylum Bacteroidota; class Bacteroidia; order Bacteroidales; family Prolixibacteraceae; genus JABMQB01. Next base: position 1,927,501 of record OY782766.1, read on the forward strand.
ATTCTATTTCTGCAATCTCCTGGTCCTTTTCAACGTATGCACCATTTTCAACCAACCAACTGCCAATTTCAACTTCGGTAATTGATTCTCCAGGGCTTGGTACTTTTATCTCTACTTTCATCTTTGGTTTATTTATGAAGCTAAAATTTTATCCTTATCAAAAACAGCATCCAATATTTTATGAAGCCGCTTATTATGCTTATCCATTAATCCCCCTGCCGGGCTCGCTGATTCGGGACGAGTATAGGCAGTTAAATTCAGATGTGCCAATTTCTTACTTAAAAATGGCCATGCCCCTTGATTTTCAGGTTCATCTTGTGCCCAAATAATTTTTGAAGCATTCGTATATTTTTTTACAATCTGGTCTATCTGATCAATTGGTAAGGGGTAAAGCTGTTCTATACGAATAATGGCAATATGATCTGCATTATCTTCCAGTTTTCTTTTCAGAAGGTCATAATATATCCTTCCGGAAGTAAAAACAATTTTGTCAACATCGCTGGGGTTTGCTTTTGAATCATCCAAAACTTCCTGAAATGATCCGTTAGCCAATTCATCCATTTTTGAAACCACCATTGGATGGCGAAGCAGGCTTTTGGGTGTAAACACAACCAACGGAATCCGAACGTTCCATTTGACCTGTCTCCTCAGAAGATGGAACATGTTAGCCGGGGTTGTTGGCACCACAACGAACATATTATTATTTGCCGATAAGGTTAAAAACCTTTCGATTCTTGCACTGGAGTGTTCCGGCCCCTGCCCTTCATACCCATGCGGTAAAAATAAGGTAACACCATTCATCAAGCCCCATTTTTCGAAAGCGGATGAAATGTACTGGTCTATCATTACCTGGGCTACGTTATGAAAATCGCCAAACTGCGCCTCCCAAATCGTTAATCCATTGGGTTGTGCTAACGAATATCCGTATTCAAATCCCAATACCCCATATTCAGAAAGTGGCGAATTATAAACGTGAAATGGCGCCTGATCGGACGATACATTTTTCAACGGAAAATATTTTTCATCTGTATTTTCCATCACAAAAGAAGCATGGCGGTGTGCAAAAGTACCCCTTTCGGAATCCTGCCCTGACAACCGTACCGGATGCCCTTCTTTTACCAATGAACCATAAGCAAGCAATTCACCCATTGCCCAATCAAGCCTGTCATCATGAACCATCATATTTCGATCAGACAAGATTCTTTTTACTTTGCTAAAGAATTTTTTATCCTCAGGGAGTTTGTTAATCCTATCTGCGATTATTTTCAATTCTTCAATGTTTACCCCTGTTTTGGGAGATTTGCTCAAATTTTCTTCCGTAGCTTTAGAATAATTGGCATACTCCTTCAAAAGAAATTCCCTTATTTTTAATTTTTCTATTTTTTCAGAAGCTGTGTATTTTTCCTCCAAATAAGTATTAAAATCACTTATCTCTTTTTTTACTTCTTCCTTTGACATAATTCCAAGCTGATTTAACTTTTCAGAATATATGTCCCTTGGGTTTGGATGTTTGGCTATATATTTATATAAAACAGGCTGTGTAAATCTTGGTTCATCCCCTTCATTGTGACCATATTTACGATAACAAAGAATATCAATAAAAACATCGTTATGGAATTCCTGCCTAAATTCCATAGCTAATTTTATGGTATAAATCAGGGCTTCAACATCGTCACCATTCACATGGAATACGGGCGAACGTGTAACTTTAGCCACGTCGGTGCAATAGGTACTCGACCTGGCATCAAGGTAATTGGTGGTAAAACCAACCTGATTGTTAATCACGAGATGGATTGTCCCTCCTGTTTTATATCCATTTGTTTGCGCCATTTGGGTAACTTCATAAACCACGCCTTGTGTGGCAATTGCTGCATCACCATGAATCACGATTGGGGCAACCTTTTTATAACCACCCTCTTTATATGAATTAATCCTTGAACGCACCATGCCCTGAACAATTGGAGCAACAGTTTCTAGATGCGATGGGTTTGGCACAAGCTTTAACTTTACTTTTTTCCCGGTATCGGTCGATATTTCATTTTCATAACCGAGATGGTATTTTACATCGCCTAATTCAATATCATCTTCATATTCTTTACCGTAAAACTCTTTAAAGATTTTTTCGTAAGGCTTTTCCAATATATTTGCAAGCACATTAAGCCTTCCTCGGTGGGCCATTCCAATAACAAATTCTTCAATCCCCAATTCTGAGCCTCTCTCGATAACCGCATCTAATGATGGGATCAATGTTTCTGCCCCTTCGAGCGAAAACCTTTTCTGCCCTACAAATTTTCGATGTATAAAGTTTTCAAAACCAACAGCCAGTTTTAAATGGTAAAAAATATGCTTTCGGTTTTCAGCAGTAAATTCCATAGAGTTTTTACTGCTCTCCATTTTATTTTTCAACCACGCTACCACTTCCGGCTTACGCATATACACATACTCAACCCCGATTGATTCACAATATGTTTTTTCGAGAAAGGCAACGATATCTTTCAGCTTTGCTGGTCCAATACCAATTTCGTTTCCAGCTTGAAATACAGTTTCCAGATCACCTTTTGACAGATTAAAGTTCTCAATATCAAGCGTTGGGAGATATTTTCTTCTTGCCCTTACCGGATTTGTTTTGGTAAACAAATGTCCCCGTTGACGATAACCATGAATCAGGTTAAGTATTGCAAATTCTTTGTCAATTCCCTGGGTATTAACATTTCCCGGTTTTTGTGGATATACTTTTTGAGCAAGCTCAAACCCTGCAAAAAATTGCTGCCAACTTATATCTACCGATTCAGGGTTTGATAAGTATTCTTTATATAGTTCTTCAATTGCTGTAATCTCCTGATTTCCAAGAGAGGAAAACTTTTCTATCATTTTCTAATCCTTCTTAATACGTTTTACGCAAATAACAATTATCCATATTTTATTGTTTAATAAAATACGCATTTCTTTTAATAAATAATTGTTCTATATAGTAAGCTTTTGTGCCATTCGTTTACCTTTTGCTAAAGTTACAAAAACAAATATAAAGAGCTTTCCCGGGATTATGGAATATTTCATTTTTCTAAACCAACAGCATTTCCCTTTCCTTTTTTTCGAGGCTCTATTTTATCTATTGTTCTGCATCAACATTCTAAAATCAACAAACATGAAGAAATGATAATTTGATTTTAGCAAAAGATTTCGATTTAACGAAAACGATAACTTTAAAAATATTTCAGATATTGTACTGAATTAAAAAACTTATACGATGAAAATATACTTCCCATGGATCTTCTTATTTCTATTTTTTGCATCATGTTCCAGAAATACGACCATTAAAAATGGCAACAACAGTGAATGTTTTTCTTTTGTTTTTATGACAGATATTCATTTACAGCCTGAGAAAAATGCTACCACTGGTTTTCTTCAAGCTATTGATTCTGTAAATTCTCTAAATCCGGATTTTGTCTTAACCGGAGGTGATAATATCATGGATGCCCTTGGACAAAGTTATGACAGAAGCGATAGCCTATACAATTTATACGATTCGTGCATAAAAAACTTACAAATGCCTGTTTACAGTTGTATAGGGAACCATGAATTATTTGGGATCTATGATTCAACAGGTATGTACACTACCCACCCTGAATATGCAAAGAATATGTATGAGAACAGACTGCACAAAAGGTACTACTCCTTCGATCACAAAAACTGGCATTTTATTGTACTTGACGGAATTAAAATAAATGATGATAACCATTATTATGGATGTATTGACACATGTCAAACCGAATGGTTAAAAAATGATTTAATTAAAGTAGGGAAAGATAGGCCAATAGCAGTTTCAACGCATTTCCCTCTATTGAGCGTGGGGTCTCAAATTATGAAAAATCCGACTCAGGGAATGAAGGGAGATCAAATAATAACCAACGCGAATGAAATCAGAAAGATACTGGAAGCTTATAATGTAAAATTAGTTTTGCAAGGGCATCTTCACTTTCTTGAAGACATTCAGTATAACGGGATACACTATATCACAGGTGGTGCAGTTTGCGCCCAATGGTGGAATGGACCTCGTTTTGGAATGGAAGAAGGCTTTGTACAAATTAAAGCATGTGGCAATAATTTTTCATGGGAATACATTGACTTTGGTTGGAATGTTGAATCTAATAATTAATCCCTATAAAAGAGAAAAGCCGTGCGCCTCTGCGCACGGCCTAATGTTAACCCCCAAACACACAATAAGGGATGATCCCTATTGCTTTATTTTAAATATTTTGATGCGAAAATTTTGCTTGTTCAAAGGCTAAGAAATAATATCAATCTCGTTCGATCTCTATTATTAAAAACTTTCGCAATTCCTTTTTTACTTGTTAACTGTTCCTAATTTAAAAACAGTTTGAAACCCTTTGTTCGATGCTTAAGAATTTCCCAGGTTCCGGACTTATTGTCCTACATCCAACGCTACAAATTTAAATAACTTTTTTATTTCTCCAAAAGTTTTTTCCCTAAGTGTGATGTTTTTTTTCTTTCTCTATTATTTGATCTTTGCACCCTCTCTTCCATCTTGTTTAAAATTAGGAAGATACCAAAACAATACTTCTTTTTTGAAGAATAAAAATAGAACAAAATTTTTTATTAGGAATAAATGGTAAGAACCAATTTCCTCCTTCCTCCATAATTTCGGAACTCGCAAAAATATATTCCCTGCCAGGTTCCTAAATTCAAACGATGATTGGTTATTGGAATGTTAATGGATGCCCCAATTACCGATGATTTAAGATGGGCAGGCATATCATAATTAATGTCTCTTGATACAGATAGTATTTATTGCGATTAATCAATTCAAAAAGGTTATCCTTCTTAATTGGTTTTGAGATATAATAGACATCCAGTATCATTATGCGTATGCTCTCTGGAAAACCATAACAAATTCTTTATTAAATTTCCAGATTTTTAGTGCGGTTTCAATTCTATTTTTTACAAAAAGAATATTTTGCGTTGTTCGCAAGAGAATAATGGGAAGATGCAATGAATTTACTTTTTCATCTTCAACTATAAGAACATTAATGTTTTTCTTATTCGAGTCGGAACCCTTATTTGTTTTGAGACGATTTAGTATTTGTTTTTTTCCGGATTATTTGGAAGCGATACATAAAATGTAGAACCTTTCCCTTCTTCTGATTCAACCCAGATTCTTCCATCCAGCATTTCAACATACGATTTAACAATTGCAAGACCTAATCCTGAACCCTGATGGGCATGTTTATCGTCAATATCGGCTTGTTCAAATCGATTAAATATCGCTTCCTGCCTACTTGCAGGAATGCCAATGCCAGTATCCTGACAGGAGAAAAGTACCTGGTTGTTTTTTGTTTTAAAACCAACTTTAATTGTTCCTTCATCAGTATATTTAATGGCATTTTTAATCAGATTAGATAAAATGGAACTTAGCTTGTTTTTATCTGTTGTAATCGTTAAATCATTTCCATCAATATTATTTTGCATAATAATGTTAATGTTCTTCTTCTTTGCTTCAGGAGCAAAGAATTTGACCTGTGTAGTTAAATGACCAATTAAATCAACCGTAGATTTTTTAACACTTAATTCACCACTTTCGATTTTTGAAATTTCTATTATATCATTAACTGTATTCAGAAGTCGATCACCACTTTTTTCAATGATGTCAATATAGTTTTTTTGGTTTTCAACCGATAAATTAGCGTCCCGTAGCAATGAAGTAAAACCTAATATTCCATTCATTGGTGTTCGAATTTCGTGGCTCATGTTGGCTAAAAATGCCGATTTTAACCTATTACTTTCTTCTGCTTTTTCTTTTGCTTGTACTAATTCATTTTCAATTCTTTTTGTTTCTGTAATGTCCCTCACTGCACCAATCATGATGTTTTCTTCAGGAAATGGGTGAGAATTCCATGAGAGATATTTAACAGAACCGTCTTTACAGATATACCTGTTTTCAAATTTGTAGATTTCTTTACCATCAACAATAACAGATTTGACATTTTCAGTTTTTTCCACATCATCAGGATGTACAAAATCAAGCCAGGGTTTTGATAGTAATTCTTCGATAGACCAGCCAAGCGTTTTTTCCCATGCGGGATTCAGGTATTTAAAATATCCATCGAATCCGGCAATGCAAAACATGTCAAGAGCCAAATTAAATACCCTGTCACTTTGTAATAATTTTTGTTCAATTTGCTTTTTCTCCGTGATATCAATTGTAGAACCATAAATAGTTAATTTATTACTTTCAGGAACGACTTTCCCCATTGAAGAAAACCAAGCCACTTTCCCATCTCCTTTTTTTACTTCATATTCAATAGAAATTAGCTTGTTAGGATTTTTGATCGCATTTTTAATTGCTTTGTCAACCGAAGGCAAATATTTGGGTAGAATGTATGAAAAAAACCTGGTCATGGAATTGCCAATGCTTCCTTTTGGTAATGCCAGAAATTTATCTGCAACCTCTGAGATATAAGAATTCTTAAAATTTTCTTCATTATCAATATCCCATTTCCAAATGATATTTGGAGTGTTTGCATTAATTAATTCAATTTGTTGCAAACTGCTACTTACTTGTTCTTTTGCACGAATCAAATCTTTCGTTTTTTCTTCAACCAGAGAATTGAGATGCTTTTTTTGATTGTTTAACAAGGTTTCCTGTTCTAGTTTCTCGAAAAGTACAGCTAACCATTGAACTGCATTTTGAAGTAATGAAAATGCTTCTTCTGTAAAAGTTATTTCGTCAGAAAATGATATATGTGCATAGTTTTTGCTACGGGTGCAAACCTTCAAACATTCTTCCTCATTTTCATCAATTTCTTCACTCCAACTAAATTTATGACCTGGAAATATTGAATTTATGCTCTCGATAAATACTTTAGTTATCAGTACCTTACTTTTAAACTGTGTTAGGTTGATTGACAATAAAAATAATTCATGAGCATAGTTTGTCATACTATTACGATTAAGAGTTTAGAAATTGCGGTGCATTTTCAGCCAACCATTTATCTGGATTTATGTAGTACGGATTTTGGGTAATTATTCCTCCACTAATACAATAAGGATGTGTTTGTAAAACATTCATTATTGTTGAGCCCGAAAACTTATTAACATTATACATGCAAATACTTATCCAGGGCTTTCCCGGAATAAAATAATTTAATCGAGCTTCGTAAGCCATAAGATGTTCAATTCCTGGAATGGCTTTTAATGCCCAAACCATTTCCGCAGTTGCTCTTACATTTCGCTTCCTGTTTTTTTGCGATTCTACAAAAAAATCATTAAGCCCTTTATCCATTTCAATGGGTGAGAAAATGCCATTCGGATAGTATAACTCTTTTGCACTTGAGATGTTGAAATGTTCGGGCATATCAATATGGCAAGCGCATTGTGGAAAAGCTTTGTAATACTTTTCTTTAAACGTTTCGGTGGTTTGCTCAACGGGGCAATACATTTGCAGGTCACCGTTTAAATCTCCTTCGCCAAGAAAACCAACAATTATTTCGTCCCGTTCTTTTTCGGTTTCATACAAACCACAAATATGAACTCCCCAATTGCAGGTATAATCTCCGATACCTAATTTGAGTTTGGGCTGATTTGAAGTTTTTATATGCATAATTCTAGAAATTTATTTATTCTTATATTACAAATTTAGTTTGAAGGATGAATAAAAAGTTCCATTACAAGGTCTTCAAGCGTGAGTTTTGAATTTTACGTACCGTTTATTCATTTAAAGAACATAAAGTAGTTGATTTTTACATCTTTAAAAGTAGCAAATATTTTTTACAACTCGTTAGGGTTCTTAATATGACAAAAAACATGGAGTAGTTTGAATCGGGTTAATATTCTAAAATAGATCCCTCAAATTGGAGAAATATGGTTTTAAATCCTGTAGATATCTGTTCAATTCGTTCAATTTATCAATTCCAAGTATTTTCACAGTAGTTCTTATGGCACCACACAGCAAATCCAATAATTATAATTACTGCGGAAGTAACCATAAAAAAGTAATTCAACCGTAAATGAATTCAAGAAGCCTCCGTATGGACTTCAATTACATCAATGTGAGTAGAATTAATAAAAGATTCTTCAGCCCAGTTATTTTATACTTTTGAAAGCGTTTGTTTTATTGCGACTAACTTAAAATAGTCGCAACAATCTTTCTCCTTCCTCCATAATTTCGGAACTCGCAAAAATATATTCCCTGCCAGGTTCCTAAATTCAAACAATGATTGGTTATTGGAATGGTTATTTCAGCGCCAATAACCGAACTTTTTAAATGTGCCGGCATATCGTCGCTCCCTTCGTAGGTATGAATATAACATGAATCGTTCTCCGGTATCATCTTATTTATGAAACTTTCGAAGTCAGTCCTAACTGTTGGATCCGCATTTTCATTTAAAGTGATCCCTGCTGAAGTATGCTTAACAAATACATTTAAAATTCCATATTCAGGCAAATCCGGAAGGTTTTGCAGAACCCAATCTGTAATGAGATGATATCCTCTTTTATAATTGGACAAAACGATTTCTTTTTGATATATCATATATTGGTGATTCTTATTGTTCGAATATTTGTAAAAATACGAATTCAAATAAAAAACAAAAAGTTTAGTACGAATCCATTAATTCTGCAATAAATAGGGTAAATAAATGTTCTTAATAATATTGAATTTAAAAAGGTGTTATTAGATTTGTCCCGATGAAAAGAAAACTACTGGCTTTTATACTACTTTACCTTGTTGCAATAGCACACAATTCTTTCGGACAAAGTGGAAGTGCTTTAATAAAGGGAAGAATTACAGATACTTCGGGCAAAGCACTTGAATTGGTCAACATCTCCATAAAAAACTCAACACTAGGAACAACCTCTGTTGATAATGGAGAATACCACTTTACCATACCAGCAAAAAAAGAATTTACAATTGTAGTTTCATCAATAGGATATGTACCCCAGGAAAAAAAGGTGAATGCTAATATTAACCAAACCATTATTTTAAATTTTACGCTTGAAGTTAGTGAACATGAAATTGGCGTGGTAAATGTCGCTCGTAGCAAAAGGGATAATGGTGCAATGGTAACTATCGATCCTAATATTATTGAATCTATTCCGAGTGGTGCAGCCGGAGGTGTTGAAGCTTTGATTAAAACCCTGCCGGGTGTTTCTTCGAACAATGAACTAAGCTCGCAATATTCTGTGCGAGGTGGTAATTTCGATGAAAATCTGGTTTATGTAAATGGTATTGAAGTATACCGTCCGTTTTTGGTAAGGTCTGGGCAACAAGAGGGCCTTAGTTTTATTAACGGTGCCATGGTTTCGTCCATTGAATTTTCAGCTGGTGGGTTCGAAGCAAAATATGGGGATAAAATGGCATCGGTTTTAGATATAAAATACCGAAAGCCAACAGAGTTTAAAGGTTCAGCTTCCATTAGCCTTTTGGGGGCATCAATGCATGTGGAAGACATTTCAAAAAACAAGAAGTTAACCCATATTAGTGGTGCGCGTTATAAAACCAATCAATATCTTTTATCATCGTTGGATGAAAAAGGTGAATACAACCCAAATTTCCTGGATCTCCAAACTTATATAAGTTATCAGGTAACCGAAAAGTTTGACATTTCGTTTCTTGGAAATATTGCCAAAAACACATACCAATTTATTCCGGAAACAAGAAAAACAACTTTTGGCACCTGGAATGAGGCATACAATACAACCGTATATTTTGAGGGACAGGAGGTTGATAATTTTGCTACCTACATGGGAGCTTTATCCGCTGATTTTCATCCGAACAATAACCTTAACCTCAAATTGATAGCATCCAGCTACTATGCTAACGAGGAAGAAACCTATGATATTTATGGCGAATATTTCCTGAATGAACTGGAGAAAGACCAAGCATCGGAAGATTTCGGGGACAGCACTTTAAATGTTGGGACTGGGGTATTTTTAAACCATGCCCGAAACAAACTTGACGCAAGGGTATATAGCCTATCGCACCAAGGGGCATACGACTCAGAGAACCATCTTTTAAAGTGGGGGTTCAAATTTCAGCATGAAGAAATAAAAGATAAAATTAACGAATGGGTGTATCGTGATTCAACTGGTTATTCAATCCCATATTCCGACACAGAAGTGTTGCTATACAGTACCACCAATGCAAAAAATAAACTGAACAGTAACCGAATAACAGCTTACTTTCAGGATACTTATAGCATTCCAATAAACCAAGGTGAATTATTTTTAAATGCCGGCATTCGGGCTCATTACTGGGACTTTAATGATGAGTTGGTTGTCAGCCCACGATTTATCCTTAACTATTATCCGGATTGGAAAAACAATATTGCATTTAAAATGTCATTGGGAATGTATAACCAGCCTGCTTTCTACAAAGAGTTAAAAGACCGGTCAGGAAATATTAATTACAATTCAAAAGCCCAAAAATCGTATCAGGTGGTTGCGGGAATGGATTATGTTTTTACTGCCTGGGACCGCCCATTCCGGCTTTCAACGGAAGCGTTTTACAAACACCAGCCACATTTGGTCCCATATCAGATTGACAACGTCAGGATCGACTACCTGTCTGACCAGGAAGCCGAGGGTTATTCCACAGGTATCGATATGAAAGTAAACGGTGAATTTGTAAGCGGACTGCAATCGTGGGTAAGTTTATCATTTCTAAAAACATATGAGAAAATTATTGGTGATAACCATGGTTGGATTCCACGCCCAACCGATCAATGGATGAATTTTAGCATATATTTTCAGGATTATTTCCCCGGGAACCCAACTTTAAAAATGCACTTATCAGCTTTTTATGGATCCCGCTTACCAGCTGGTCCCCCGAATTCAGAGAGATGGCAAGACACCTTCCGCATGCCGCCATACAGAAGGGTTGACATGGCTTTCTCAAAAGTTTTAATAAGTCCTGATACCGAAATAAAAAGAGCAATTTTAAAACCTATTAAAGATATGTCGCTGAGTTTTGAAGTGTTCAACTTATTGAATATTAACAACACAGTCTCCTATTTCTGGGTTTCAAGTATGGATGGAAATATGTATGCCGTTCCGAATTACCTTACCGGAAGAAGGATTAGCTTGAAATTATCCGTAAAATTCTAAACAAAAGAAAGATTAAGCTTTCCCCAGATATTTACTGAAATCTTTGTGGTTGGCAACGACCTTAAAGTTCCTGGGCAAATCGGGCTCGTGAATTTCTAATTGTTGTCCGGTAATAAACACACGTTTCCCCGTAAAATATTCACTCAGTAAATTTAGATGACTTTGTAAGTTTTCCTTTTCAATGCTATTTATAAATGCCGTAAATACAAAGTCTGTATCAAGTGTTGCGCCTATTTTCTTGAGATCGTCCATTGGCACACTCTGTCCCAGATAGATAATTTTATATCCCCTCAAAAGTGCCATTAGAGAATAAAACAACAAACTTAATTCGTGTTGTTCGTTTTGCCTCAAATAAAACAAAATAGTTTCTTTACGCGTCTGATTGGAATAATTCCTATCTATTTCGGCAATTATTTTTTGCCGAATCAGGTTCGACACATAGTGCTCCTGTGCCGGGAAAATACTGCCAACCTGCCAATAAATCCCAATTTTCTGAAAAAAAGGAAAAATGACGTCCACAAAAGCCTCCTCAAAACCAAAGGTTGAAATTATTTGATTAATTAATGCATTAAACTCATTATCATTAAAATTAACCATGTGCAACAAAAGGGTATCCACAAAATTGCTACTACCTTTAGTGTTCTCTTGAATAGAAACAATAAGCTCCCTGATTTCTTCTTCGGGAAAAGTGGACACTTTCGAAATCTTGTACCCATGTTTTACCAACATGGCAATATTTAATAGTTTTCGAAGATCGTTATCACAATAATTCCTGATATTAGTTTGTGTCCTTTCCGGATTCAACAAATTATATCTCTTTTCCCAAATTCGAATGGTGTGTGCTTTTATACCTGATAGTAGTTCTAAATCCCGGATTGAGTAAAGTGAATCATTCATAGATAGCTTAAATCTTCATTTAATAAGTCAGAAAATACAACCAAGTAACACTAAAAATAGTTGCTTTGTTCAGTTTTACCAAAAATATTTTAAACATTCCCAAGCCTTTTTAAATATCCTGAACAAACGCACAATATTGGGGAATATCAAAAAATACTGAACCATAATTTGTATATTCACCGGGTCTTTTGATGGCAAATACAAATATTTATGAAACTCAAGAACATAGTCCTGATTCTGGTCTTTTCCTGTGTTTTAACTTTGCAAATACCAGTTATTGCACAACAAAATTTTGCACTTGTAATTCATGGTGGCGCCGGGGTAATAAGCAAAGACAATATGTCGGAGGCGAAAGAACAGGAATACCTGAAAATACTGGAAGAAGCTTTGGATGTAGGAGAAGGAATGCTACAAAATGGAGAAAATTCCTGCATGGTAGTGTTAAAAGTTATCAAGCTATTGGAGGATTCCCCACTATTTAATGCAGGCAAAGGCGCAGTTTTTACAAATAGTGGAACAAATGAATTGGACGCATCAATTATGGAAGGCAAAAATTTAAATGCCGGTGCAATTGCCGGGGTGAAAGACATTAAAAACCCAATTGTTGCCGCTTACGAAGTTATGGTCAATTCGGAACATGTTTTTTTATCTGGAGAAGGGGCGTCAGAGTTTGCCAAAAAGCAAGGGCTTGAAATGGTTCCAAATTCCTATTTCTTTACGGAATCACGGTTTCAATCGCTTCAAAAATTGCTAAAAAAAGAACGTGCCCGCGAAGAAAAAGACAATCATGGAACAGTTGGATGTGTCGCCCTAGATAAGTTTGGAAATATTTGTGCAGGAACTTCGACTGGTGGAATGACAAACAAGAAATATGGAAGAATTGGCGATTCGCCGGTCATTGGTGCCGGCACTTATGCTGATAATAATACCTGCGGTGTTTCGTGTACCGGGCATGGTGAATATTATATCCGTCTGGGGTTTGCAAAAGATATAGCAGCGCAAATGGAGTATAAAGGATTATCGGTTGAAGAAGCCTGTAAAGCCGAAATAAAAAAACTGAGTGCAATGAACGGGACTGGTGGCGTAATTGCTTTAGATCAGAAAGGAAATATTGCAATGGAATTTAACACAAGCGGAATGTACCGGGCATACCTTGATATAAATGGAGAAAAAGGAATTGCCATATTCAACGATTAATTTGACGCAAATCTTAACACTATTGAATTGAATACCTTACTGATTATACAATTATGAAATTTCTATATCCATACTTTCTTTTTCTTCTTGCGACGATTATCATTCCAATTCTGATACACCTTTTTAATTTCAGAAGGTATAAAACGGTATTGTTTAGCAACGTTGAATTCCTAAAACATATAAAAAAGGAATCGAAGAAAAAGTCAAGGCTAAAACAATTACTGATACTTATAGCCCGTATTTTGGCAATTGCAAGCCTGGTATTTGCATTTGCACAGCCATTTATTCCGGCAAAAAACCAAAAGCAAAACACAGGTAAACAGGTTGTTGCCATATTTGTTGACAATTCCTTTAGCATGAACATCAATGCCGAATCAGGACTGTTAATTGAAAGCGCAAGAAATAAAGCAGCTGAAATAGCCAAAGAATATGCGCCCGGAACTAAATTCAAGCTAATTACAAACGACCTTTTTGCAAAACACAAACATTATTTCAACAAAGAACAGTTTATTCAACAAGTCTCTGAAATTTCAGTGTCTGCTGCCACAAATCCGCTTTCAAATATTTATAATAAAATAGTCGATTCTTTCCTTGAGTTAGATGATCAAACAGGGAAAACAATATATCTTCTAAGTGATTTCCAGAAAAATACTAGTGATGTTCAAAACTTTCGTGCAGACACAACTGTTCAAACCTATTTAATTCCGCTTTCACCGGCAAAGGTGAACAACCTATACATTGATAGTTGTTGGTTTGAAACTCCTGGAAGAAAACTTGGAGAAGAAGAATTGTTTGTGAAAATGATAAACGATGCAAATGAGGAATACCAAAACCTGCCTTTAAGGCTATTTCTTAACGATACCCTTAAAGCCATCAACAATTTTAACATTGGGGCACAGAGTGAAATTACAGTAAAACTAAATTATGCAAACCTGCATAGCGGATTGCAGTATGGCAAAGTTGAATTGACCGATTATCCCCTAACCTACGACAACTCATATTTTATTAGTTACGACATTCTTCCTGAGGTAAAAACCCTTGCAATTTATGCCGACACCCCTTCTTCAAAAGAGGGTTTGCGCTATATGCAAGCTTTATTCGCAGAAGATCCTTTTATACATTTTGAAACCATGAATATGCAAAACCTGCATATTAACAGGCTTCCCGAGTTTAATGTTTTTATATTGCTGAACCTCCCTCAAATTTCGGGAGGGCTGGGAAATGAGCTGCAAAAGGCAGCATCTAAAGGCGCAAGCCTTATGTTTTTCCCTGATATTCACGCGGACATAGGATCGTACAATCAATTTTTGGAGGCGTTTAAATGCAACACAATTATTAAGGCTGATACAACCGCGCAGAAATTAGCGGGAGTTGCTTATTCAAACATTCTTTTTAAGGATATTTTTACGAACAGGGCCCCAAATCCAATGATGCCCGAAATTAAGGAACATTTCAGGTTTACGGACAATACAAAAGCAAATGAAACATCGTTATTGTGGTTTGCAAATAAAAATAAAGCACTCGCAAAGTCAAGCTTCGATGATGGAACCATTTATCGTTTTAGTTTTCCACTCCAAAAAACTAACGCTTCTTTTGCCACTAACATTTTATTTGTGCCCGTAGTTTACAGCATTGTATTGAACAGCCTTCCTCGGCAAACCATCTCCTATAATGCCGGCAATACAAATTATGTTTTAATTAACCAGAGCAATTTCAGCAATAAAAACTACCCTTTGTCCATAAAAAATAGAACGACCAAAGAAGAATTTATACCGCAAGTTACGGTCAACAAAACCAATAATTTGCGAGTTGATTTAAGTAATGGCATTTCTCAAGCCGGACACTACGAAGTTATATCCAACGACTCCATAGTTACTGCGCTTGCATTTAATTATAACCGGAATGAGTCCGGGTTAAATTACTTTTCCTCGGAGGATTTGTCAAATGCTGTTTCTTCATCCGGATTAACAAAAGTGTATTTGTTGGAAAATGCGCAAGAGGATTTTTTAGCTATATTCGAAGAAATTGAACATGGAAAACGCCTTTGGAAATTCTTTTTTTTAACCGCTTTATTTTTCGTTTTCGCGGAAGCCTGTATTATTCGATTTTGGAAATCTTAAAGATTGTTTAAAATTAGAAAGAACCTCAAACATGTACCCAAAAACTGACTTATATCAGTTAGTTAGCCAATTTTTCAATGCTTTTAAAAAATCTTCAGAAAACCTTTTCTTTAACAGGATTTGGAATTTTGAAATCAATATTTAAAGTAGTAATTCTGCATAAAAATAAAATTTAGCATTATGGCACAAATGAAAACAATGGATTATATTGCAAAGGAGGATAAATTTGGGGCACACAATTATCACCCACTTCCAGTAGTATTAGAAAAAGGCGAAGGAGTATTTGTTTGGGATGTTGACGGGAAAAAGTATTTTGATTTTCTGGCTGCATATTCAGCCGTGAATCAAGGGCACTGCCACCCCAAAATTGTCGATGCGTTAACCAGGCAAGCCCAAACCCTGGCATTAACTTCAAGGGCATTTTACAATAATGTTTTGGGGGAATGGGAAGAATACATGACCAGCTTATTCGGTTACGATAAAATGTTACCTATGAATTCTGGTGCCGAAGCGGATGAAACAGCACTAAAACTTGCCCGGAAATGGGCATATAAAGTTAAAGGAATTGAAAAAGACCAGGCAAAAATTGTGGTTTGCGATGGAAACTTTCACGGGCGTACTATCACCATAATTTCCATGTCTTCCGATCCTGATGCTTATAGCGACTATGGACCATACACACCAGGCTTTATCAATATTCCATACAACGATTTAGAGGCATTGGAAAACGCATTGAAAGATTCAAATGTTGCAGCATTTTTAGTTGAACCGATTCAGGCAGAAGCCGGGGTTTATGTACCTGGCGATGGCTTCCTGAAAAAAGCTTCTGAGCTTTGTAAAAAGAACAATGTTCTGTTTATTGCCGATGAAGTGCAAACCGGACTGGCGAGAACGGGTAAAATGCTGGCATGCGACCATGAAGGTGTTAAACCAGATATTTTAATCCTTGGAAAAGCAATATCAGGAGGAATGTTTCCGGTATCATGTGTACTTGCCGATGATGAGATTATGCTAACCATAAAACCCGGTGAACATGGCAGCACCTACGGTGGAAATCCAATTGCAGGAAAGGTTGCGATGGCTGCTCTGGATGTTATTAAAGAAGAGGGATTGGTTGAGAATTCTGAAAAGATGGGGAAATTGTTCCGTGAAGAGATAAGAACTATCCAATCGGAAATGATTAAAGATGTTCGGGGGAAAGGACTGTTAAATGCTGTTGAAATAAAACCAAGCGATGGCAAAACTGCCTGGGACATTTGTTTGGCAATGAAAGAGAATGGAATAATTGCAAAACCAACCCATGAACACACAATTCGTTTTACACCTCCATTAATAATTAACGAAAAAGAGATGCTGGAGGCAATAGGATTGATAAAAAAGACGTTTAAAGAAATTGAATTGTAGGTTAAACTAATTCATTTAAGAGCCATTTGCCTGATTATTTGAGCAGATGGCTTTTTTTATTTGCGAACAATAAACTGGATTTTTCCTATTTCACGGATTCGGTTTACGGTATAATCCAATTCATAAGAAATTAACGATGCCCCGGTATTCATATAGCCACCCATATCGGAAACTTTTTCGAAATAATAATTTCCCTGAATTAAATCAACATCCATATATGGAAGGCATTCCTGAAAATTATCGCCATAATTCCAAAGGGCATTCAGAAAATAAAATGTTGCATCATAACCTTGTACACTAAACTGGTTTGGTTCACATTTATATGTGTTCCTGAATTTTCCGTAAAAATCCACTGTAGATTGTTTTGCGAAATCAATCCAATATGGATCGATAAATTTTAGTTTTACGTTATGAAAAGCTTCCTGTGAGATACTTTTATATCCCTCAAATTTATTTGTGCCAACTACTGTAACCCTATAATCTGAGGCATAATTATTAATATTTGAAACACCTTCGCTTATTTCCCCCTCACTTGATGATGGGATAATAAATACATTTTCTTTGGTTCTTGATAATATCCTCGAAAGTCCGAATGATCCCATCTTTTTAAAATCGTAAATCCGGAATGAAACATCGTCGGTATAGTTATAATAACCTGAGTTAAATAACTTTTCATGGCACAGGTTCACGTAGTCGTTTTCTATTCCTTCAATATCCAAGTTCATTTTCAGAACTATAAAATTACTATTGAAATAATCATCGGAAATATAATTTGCAGTTGAACGCAGTAATTGCTTATATGTCGGGCTAATTTGATAATAGTAGGCATTTCTATCAACAACCCGGTCACTATTCGAAAGAGGAGATACCATTGGTACCCTGTTTCTTAACGCAAAATCTGCCACCGGACTTTGCACATGAGGGTAAATGGGACCCAGAATTAAATCAAGCAACCTAAACTCCCGGGTATTTACAATACTATCTACAATCGAAATATCCCTTTTCGTATCGAACACATGAAGCTGAACATTCATTCCTAAATTTTTCATAGAGTCAATCGCAAGAAGTACCCCTTCATAAAAATGAAGGAAGTTTTCGGTGTTCCCATAAAATTGGTTGACAAGTTCCAACTCTTCCTTTTCTTCAATAATACTGTCTTCCAATACAGAATCCAATTCCATCAAATCTGCCTGCAGCGAATCTATTTCAACGGGCTTATTATTTAAGGTATCGTTAGCCTCTAAAAACAAGGGGAGCAATAGCCCAACGTGATAAGTCTTAAAAAAGAAATCGTTATGCAAAGTAGGCTTGCACGATTCGGGCAACTCTTCAATATATTCTATTTGATAAAAATCCTTTTGAAGAACAAAAGAATCTTGCTTCGGAAGATCGATAAACTCGGCGATTTCTTCATCCGGCTTTTTAGGTATGAGGATTGTTTCCCCCCAAATCAGTCCATCCCTGTCGCTTAGTGCCGGATTATATTTTTTAATTTCAGAAATAGCCAAATCATAGCTTATCGATAAACGGTATAAAGTTTCGCCTTTCTGCACAATATGCTTAATAAAAGCACTTTCATTTACAGGTTTAACTTCCTTTTTCGGAAGGTATTTTACCGGAATACGAAGATTCACCCCAGCAGGAAATGCATCCAGCAAAACAGGGTTTAACTCTTCCATCTCGTCCCTCGAAACATTATATTTGCGCAATAAACCATACAAGGTTTCTCCACTTTCTATCATGTGGATAAAATAATTACCCTCTGCTTCCAACTCAGGCTCTATCTCCTTTTCCTGAGCTTTTTTAGGAATCCGTATCTCCATACCTATCCTCATATTTCTAGCATCAGGATTATAGAAATACAATTCAGCAATACTACAACCATAAAGCTTCGATAATGAGTAGGCAGTTTCTCCAGGTTTAACCCTATGGAAAATCATCTCATCATCAACACTTTGTTCATTCCCGGCATCCATTTTATTATGCTCACCAAGGTATTTACTATCTGAGCTTCTATCCCACTGAGGAATTCGAATGGTCTTGTTTCGTTTGAATTTAGTTAACTGAGGATTATATTTATATATGTCTTCTATTTGGATTCCATATTTTTTAGCAACAAAATATGGTGTTTCTTTTCGTTGTATTTTATGCTGGATAAAACTGCTTGGCTCAATTGGCTGAGAAGCCTGTTTCGATAATAGTTGTTCATCGCCTGAAAAAGGGATTTTAATGGTAGAACCAACATTTAATCCACCTATTAAATTGGGATTATGGTTCAATAAATCCTTGTTTTCAACTTTGTATAATTTGCATAAAGAGTAAATTGTCTCCCCCATTTTTACTTTGTGGAGAACAAATTTTTCACCATCTATTTCCACAACTTCATTTGCCTTTTGTTCTTGGGAAAAAGCTACTCCCAACCAAACAACTACACAAATTAATGACAAAAAAGCTCGTGATAATTTCATAAACAGGGACTAAAAAAATTATTTGCCAAAGTTAGCATTATTTGCCAACCATCTATTTAAACGAAAAGATCAAGAATAAATTTTATAAAATATATCGTAAATTTAAGCTGAATTCCTACGTTAAACCTTGATAACTTTTTATATCGCATTGATCATTTAGCGTTTTACTTTTAGGAAGATAATCTATATTTGCAAGCAAATTATAATCATACAAAATAATGCAGGAAAAGATACTCATTCTCGATTTTGGTTCACAATACACACAGTTAATTGGTCGAAAAATTCGTGAACTAAACGTTTATTGCGAAATTTATCCATACAACCATTACCCCGAGATTGACGAATCTGTAAAAGGAGTAATACTTTCCGGAAGTCCATTTTCTGTTCGCGACAAGGACGCTCCTACTCCCGATCTGACAAAAATTAAAGGAATTTTGCCAACTTTGGGAATATGTTATGGAGCCCAGTTTATGGCCCATAATTTTGGAGGCGAAGTGGCACCATCAAACAGCAGGGAATACGGAAGGGCAAACCTCGGGTATTTAAATTCGGATAGCCCCTTGTTAAAAGAAATGACAAAAGGCACCCAGGTTTGGATGTCGCATGGCGATACAATTGTCCGCTTACCTGAAAATTATAAAGTTATTGCATCAACTGCCGATGTTAATTTTGCTGCTTTTAAAGTTGATGATGAAAAAACATATGGCATCCAATTCCACCCTGAAGTTTACCATACCACCGAAGGCAAACAGCTATTGCAAAATTTTGCTGTTGATATTTGTGGTTGTAGCCAGGACTGGACTCCGGATTCGTTCATTGAAACAACCGTAAATGAATTAAAAAAACAACTTGGCAACGACAAAGTAGTACTTGGACTGTCTGGAGGCGTTGATTCTTCGGTTGCCGGCGTGTTGCTCCATCAGGCAATTGGCAAAAACCTCACCTGCATTTTTGTCGATAATGGTTTGTTAAGAAAAGACGAATTTGAGCAAGTTTTGCATTCGTATGAAGATATGGGGCTTAATGTTATTGGTGTTGATGCCAAACAAAAATTCTGGAACGATTTGAAAGGGATTTCTGAGCCGGAGCAAAAACGAAAAATAATCGGACGCAACTTCATTGAAGTTTTTGATGTGGAAGCGCATAAAATACAAGATGTTAAATGGCTGGCCCAGGGAACAATTTATCCCGACGTTATTGAATCTGTTTCGGTAAATGGACCCTCAGCAACCATAAAATCGCATCACAATGTTGGCGGACTGCCCGAAAAAATGAACCTGAAAGTTGTCGAACCGCTTAAGCTTCTATTTAAAGATGAAGTTAGAAGGGTTGGGAAGGCACTAAATATTAAACAGGAGCTATTAGGTCGCCACCCATTTCCTGGTCCTGGACTCGGTATCAGGATAC
The DNA here is from genome assembly GCA_963678235.1 of Prolixibacteraceae bacterium. Lineage (GTDB taxonomy): Bacteria > Bacteroidota > Bacteroidia > Bacteroidales > Prolixibacteraceae > JABMQB01. Next base: position 1,948,115 of record OY782766.1, read on the forward strand.
TTGGAGATGTAACTCCCGAAAAGGTAAGGATTTTGCAGGAGGCTGATGCTATTTTCGTTAAGGGATTAAAAGACTGGAACTTGTACGATGACGTTTGGCAGGCAGGCGTGATGCTGCTTCCTGTACAATCTGTTGGTGTTATGGGTGACGAAAGAACCTATGAAAATTGCGTTGCTTTAAGGGCTGTAACTTCAACGGATGGAATGACAGCAGATTGGGTACATTTGCCATACGATTTCCTTGCAAAAATGTCCAACGAAATTATCAATAAAGTTCGTGGAATTAACCGGGTTGTGTATGATATCAGTTCGAAACCACCTGCAACCATTGAGTGGGAATAAAAAATAAATTGCAAATAGTAAAACTCATCTAATTTCCCTCAAAATCAAACGAAAACATGAACCTTTTCTAAATTGGTCTGGTTATTGTTTTTTAAAGAAAATTGATAAGGACAATTTTATCTTTATATTTGTAATTCTTCAAAGTATAAAACCATGAAAACCGGAAATAGATTACGAGCAGTAGGATTGCTTTTTATAGCTACATTTTTATTTATAATTCCAGGTTCGGGGCAAAATGTCCAAATGAACCAACAAAAATTCGCAAGGCTTCTAAGGATTGTTGATAGTTATTATGTTGACTCAACCAATATTGATAAGTTGACCGAAAAAGCGATCGTAAGTTTACTTGGAGAGCTGGATCCTCATTCCATTTATATTTCAAAAGAAGAAGTTAAAAAAATGAATGAACCGCTTAAAGGGAGCTTTAGTGGGATCGGGATTTCATTCAATATTTTTAAAGATACACTTTTGGTAACGGCAACAATTCCTGGTGGACCATCAGAAAAGCTAGGATTAATGGCAGGTGACCGGATTGTAAATGTGGATGGAAAAGACATTGGGGGAATAGGTTTAAAAACCACCGACGTTTATGATCTGTTGCGTGGAGAAAAAGGTACAAAAGTATCCATTAAAATTTTGCGCCGTAACCAAGATGAACTTCTTGATTTTACAATCATTCGCGATAAAATCCCAATTCATAGTCTTGATGCATCTTATATGATTGACGAGGTTACCGGGTATATTAAACTAAACCGGTTTTCTGCAACTACTACGGATGAATTCAGGGAAGCTTTGGCGGACCTAAAAAAAGAAAACCTTCAAAACCTTGTGCTCGATTTACGTGGGAATGGTGGGGGCTATTTAAAAGCAGCCATTGAAATTTCGGATGAATTTTTATCATCAAATAAGCTCATCGTTTATACCAGTGGTTTAAACCAGGCAAAAAGGGAATTTAAAGCATCGCCTCGTGGCAGTTTCGAAAATGGAAAGCTTGTAGTGTTGGTGGATGAAGGCTCTGCTTCAGCCAGTGAAATTGTAACTGGTGCCGTGCAGGATTGGGACCGAGGTATCGTTATAGGTCGAAGGTCATTTGGTAAAGGACTGGTTCAACAACCATTCCAATTAACCGATGGTGCCGAGGTCAGGTTAACAACTGCCCACTATTATACCCCAAGCGGAAGGTGCATCCAAAAACCATACGAAGGTGTTGAAGACTATAGGGGGGATTTTCAGGAAAGGCTTTCACATGGAGAAATGTTTAGCGCAGATAGTATTGAATTCGATGAATCTCAAAAATATACGACACTTGCCAATAAAAGAACTGTATTTGGGGGCGGAGGAATCATGCCAGACATTTTTGTACCAATGGATACATCTTCTCATTATAAATATTTCAATAAACTCAGAAGAAACAATATAATCAACTCATATTCCATTGAATTTGTGGATAACAACAGGGCTTCTCTTGAAAAGAAATATAAGTCGTTTGAAAAATTCAATGCAAACTTTGAAATTACCGATGATATGATCGATGATATTGTTTCAAACGGGGAAAAAGAATCTATTGAAAAAGACGAGGAGAGCCTTTCGTTAACATTGAGTATGATGAAAAAAGAACTAAAAGCACTCATTGCAAGGAATCTTTTTACCATGAACCAGTTTTATCAGATTTATTTTGAAGACGATGAAGCCATTTTAAAAGCGGTTGAAGTTTTTAAAAATAAAGATGAATACGTGGGCTTATTGGTTGAGCATAAAGATTATATCAAATAGCTCATAGCCCAAATTCAAAAACCACGGTACCAAATGATTGAACAAGCCATTGAATGGATTTCAGTGAATTATATTGAAGTAATTGGAGCCATTCTTGGGGTGGTTTACATTTTCTTCTCCATTCGACAAAATATTTTCACCTGGCCAACAGGACTTTTAACTTCAGCACTTTATGTATACGTTTTTTTCGTATCCAAATTTTATGCTGACATGGGTTTACAGTTTTATTATGTATTTGTCAGTATTTATGGTTGGTACTTTTGGTTAAAAGGAGGTCAAAAGAAAGGGGAAAAACAAGTTTCGGTATCCAGGATTTCGTTGAAATTATTTTGGAAACTACTCATTATAACAGTTATTATATATGTCAGTATTTTATTCATTCTGCTGGAATTTACCGATTCGCCTGTTCCTTATCTTGATTCAATGACCACAGCCTTAAGCATTATTGCCACATGGATGTTGGCACGAAAGATTATCGAGCATTGGATTATATGGATTTTCGTAGATGCATTTTCAGCTGGCTTATATGCATATAAGGATTTATGGGCTACTTGCATACTTTTTATTATTTATACTGGTATGGCAGTTCTGGGTTATATACAATGGAAAAAAGACTTAATTCATGCAAAGCAAACGGCCTAACATAATTGTAGTAACAGGTGCTGAATCAACAGGCAAGTCAACACTTACTATTGAAATTGCAAAGCATTTGGGCGCTAAATATTATCCTGAATTTGCACGGGAATATGTTTCAAAATTAAATAGGCCATATACTTTCAATGATGTGGAACACATTGCAAAAACTCAGATCTATCAATACGAAGAAGCATTAAATTCGAATCAACACACCGTAATTTTTGATACTTGGTTGATAATTACCTTGGTTTGGATGGAAGTAGTGTACGCTAAGAAACCTAATTGGATGGATGAATATTTGCGAAGTGCGAAAATCGATTTGTTCCTTGTTTGCGATACAAACTTACCATGGATTTATGATCCGGTAAGGGAAAATGGTGGTGAAATGAGGGAGGTATTGCAACAAAAATATCTGGATTATATGCGACTATATAATTTTGATTATAAATTAATTAGCGGCACAGGAAATGAACGGTTAAAAAATGCGATCCCTTTTTTAAAAATGTTTTAATCTTTTTACGAACTCCACACATTAATTAACTGTTAAAAGAATATTGTTTAATTTTACAAAGAATTTACATCATTGATCCGATGATTTTATCGGCAAACGTTGAATAAATGACCTTCACATGACAGAAAAAGACCTGGTTTCAAAAATTAATTTAGCAGTTGAACAATTATCTGATCCTGCTACTTACGATATGGTTTGCCATGAACACAGGCTTGGTGAGCCTTTGCCATCTATTTTTAAACTTCAAAAAATTGTTGATTTAATCAGGGAAATATTGTTCCCTGGCTATTTTGGCAATACTTCGTTGCGTCCCAATACAACTAAGCACTACATGGGTGTTTATGTGGATGAGTTATATGAGCTTTTGAGCGAAGAAATACTAGCCGGTTTGTGTTTTGAATGTCTTGATAATTCAGCGAACAAGGTAGAAAAGCATTCCGCAAATGCAAAACTGCTTGCAATGCAATTCATCGAATATTTACCGGAAATCAGGCGAAAATTGGTTTCCGATGTGGAAGCAACATTTATTGGTGACCCGGCTGCCAGAAATTTTGGGGAGGTCATTTTTTGTTACCCATCAATTAAAGCCATTACGAATTATAGGGTGGCTCATAAATTATACGAACTAGGAATTCCTCTAATTCCAAGGTTTATTTCAGAAATGGCGCACAGCGAAACTGGAATAGACATTCACCCAAAAGCACAGATAGGTGAAAAATTCACAATTGACCACGGTACAGGGGTTGTTATTGGTTCTACTTGTATTATTGGCAATAATGTGAAATTATACCAGGGCGTTACCTTGGGAGCAAAAAGTTTCCCATTAGATGATAAAGGAAATCCGATAAAAGGTATCCCAAGGCATCCAATTGTAGAAGATGACGTAGTTATTTATGCGGGTGCAACAATCCTCGGGCGAATTACTATTGGCGCTGGAAGCATAATTGGTGGCAATGTTTGGGTAACCCGGAACCTGGCAGCTGGCTCGAAGGTTGTTCAATCAAAACCTAAAGAAAGCCCTTTTATTGATGGTGCCGGAATTTAAATAGAATACATCTCGTAAACGAAATCATATCTTGGAAAACTATACATTAACCGCAAAAACTCTGGCTGGATTGGAGCCGATCCTTGCAAAAGAAATTGAAACAATAGGTGGTAAAAACATCCATGAAGGACGCAGGGCAGTTACATTTACCGGAACTTTAAAACACATTTACAGGGCCAACTACTACCTTAGAACAGCAATCAGGATCCTGAAAGAAGTAGATACTTTTACCTTTAGATCAATAGATGATTTTTATGGAAAATGCCGAAGGATAAAATGGCAGAACTATATGGATGAAAACTTATCGTTTGCTGTTTTTAGTACGGTAGCCAACTCTCGTGAGTTTAACAATTCCATGTTTGCCTCGCTTAAAGTAAAAGATGCAATTGTTGATTCATTTCGAGCACTTAATGGCAGTAGGCCAGTTGTAGATGCCAACAATCCTGAAATTTCGATTAATGTTAGGGTGTCGCAACACCGATGTACAATCTCAATTGACAGTTCAGGGGAATCGTTGCACAAAAGAGGTTACAGGGCTGCCCAAGGTGATGCCCCGCTAAGCGAAGTGTTGGCAGCTGGTATGATTTTAATGACGGGCTGGAACGGAGAATCTGATTTTATTGATCCCATGTGCGGATCAGGAACCCTCCCGATTGAAGCTGCAATGATTGCAACAAATACCCCTCCAGGAAAATTCAGAAAAGAATTTGCTTTTGAAAAGTGGGAAGATTTTGACCTTGACCTTTTTAACGAAGTAACGCAGGAATGTGAATTAAAGACTTTTAGCAAGACAATATATGCATCCGATATTTCAGAAAGAAATATTGGAATTGCAAAATCAAATGCCAGAAATGCAAAGGTTTATAATCAAATACAGTTTGAAGCAACTGACATTAAAGACATAGATATAAAAGCGAATGGTGCTACCATAATTATAAACCCACCCTACGGAGAGAGAATATGGCAAAAGAACCTGGAAAATTTGTATTCAACAATTGGGGAGCGCTTAAAACACAAATTCCCTGGAAATGAAGCTTGGATACTTTCATCCTCCAGGGAATTGTTAAAATTTATCGGCTTAAAGCCAACACGTAAATCAGAGCTATTTAATGGTGCTCTGCTGTGCTCATATCGTAAATACGAATTATTTCAAGGGAAACGCGTAAGCTAAATTAATTTGGAATATTTACCCTTATTCCTCCCAATTTACCCACACAAATAAAGTATTCTGTTAGTCAGTGAATTTTTTACTCTTGATCAGGATCCCAAACATCTTCCTCTTTACTTAAACCTCTAGGAACTGTTCCGCCTAATACATTACCCATTTGATCGTCACTTAATAATTCGAAGTTTGTGCTATCTATTGTTGTCATGATATTTGTTTTTTGGTTGTTGTGTTGTTATCTAACTAAAATTAAGCGTATGAAAATTTTGTTTTATTCCTGATCTGGATCCCAAACATCTTCTTCTTTACTTAATCCCCTAGGCACAGTACCACCTAAAACATTGTTCATTTCAACTTCACTTAATACTTCAAATTTGTTGTCGTTACTGTTGTAGCTTACTTGGCTTTTCATTACTTTTATTTTTAATTGTTGTTATTAAAATGTTGTCCGTCACTAGTATATTCGGAAAACACAAAAAAGGTAACCCCAGACATTTTTTTAAAAAAGTTATCAACAATCACCTACATAAGCACAAAGCGATGATTTACAGAACATTAAGAAGCTTACATTTTTTTTTATCTTTTTTTTTATTCTCAGCTATAACGTTGCTTTCAACAGCAAATAATTCTTCTTTCAAGGATGATAGTATCAGGGCTTATAGCCTCTACTCAAAGGGCTACAATTACTTTATTAATAGAGAATTCCAAAAAGCATTAGATACAATTAGTTACAGCTTGGTCCTGAAGGAAAGATTATTTGGAAGTAATAGTATAAGACTCTCAAGTAACTATAATGCAATTGGTATTCTTAATAAAAATTTGGGCAAACTAAACGAAGGAATTGATGCATTTCAAAAATCGATTGAGATTATCAAATCAACCTACGGGGAACAAGATGTAAGGCTGGGCACCCCCTATACCAATCTTGGAAATATATACAGGCAAAAAGGGAATTTCGCTGATGCCTTGCGATATCATCAACAAGCTCTAATCAATTTTAGTCAAAATCCGGAACGTTATTACGATCAAATTGAGCAAGTCAAGTACAATATTGCGGAAAATTTAAAACTTACCGGGAAATACCAGGAATCTTTAGATTTTATAAATAATAATATTAATCAGGCACCTGGGGATTTAATTTGGAAATATCAAAATCTAATAGGAAATGTATATGAGGAGCTAAAAAGCTTCCCATTGGCAAAAGAAAACTATCTAAAATCAAATGCTAGCCTAATAAGTTTTTATAGTGATGATAATTTTTATGAATTGGGTTATAATTATGTGAATTTTGCCCAATTTCTTATGTTAAGGGAAGAATTTGAACTTGCCCAAGATTATATCAATAAAGCCAAACCAATCATTCTTGAAATCTTTGGCGAAAAAGGAATTGATCCTGCAGAATTATATGCAACATCGGGCGATTTATTTGCATCCAAAACGTTTGACTCAAGTTCGCTTCAACTCTTCAGGCAAAAAAAGAAAGATAACCTTCTTGCCGCTTTAGCTCAATATCAAAAAGCTCTTATAGCACTTACCGATAATTTTGAAGAAATGGATATTAATGCCAATCCGGCAATTGAGCATTGTACTTTTGAAGCGCAATGCCTCAGAATACTCCAAAAGAAAGCAGAAACATTTTACAAACTTTCTGAGCTAACTATCAACAATAAAGAACAACGACTAGACTACCTTCTTAACTCACTAAATACCACAACAATAGCCAGCGACTTATTAAATACTGTGCGAACAGAGATTGTTAATGAAGAAAGTAAAATCCTACTGTCGGAACTTCAAAATACTACTTTCATAAATACGATTGCCATTGCATTTGATTTGTTTAAAATTACAGGAGATAAAAAATATTTAGACATTGCATTTATAAATGCAGAAAGAAACAAAGCTGCAAGTTTAATGGACAACCTAACCGATCAAAATGCCAGAGAAGTTAGCCTAATCCCGGATAGCATATTAGTGAAGGAAGAAAATATTAACCTGCAGATATCGTTCATAAACGATGAATTATTCAATGAGGTACAATATGGTGATAACGATCCCCAAAAAGTTGAAAACTTCAAGGCCCAACTCTTTCTTTTGGAACAGGAAAAAGCTGATTTAACGCGCTTTATGGAAACCAATTATGAAGAGTATTTTCAAATGAAGTATGCAAATAATAAAATTAGTGTTGGCGAAATACAGGAAAAACTGCATGCAGACGAGATAATCTTGGAATATGTTTTTGATATTAATGAAACTAAGAATACCAACAACCTGTATATATTCATCCTGTCAAAAGAAGATTCGGAGTTACTTAAATTCAACATCACAGAACAAAACTTATCTGATATCCAAACCTTGCATGACTTTCTATCAGATCCCAATTATATTAGCATAACAAACCAAAAATTCTCCAACTACTTATCATCGGCATATAAGCTTTACTGCCTTCTAATTAAGCCTGTTGAAGACAGGATATCTGAACGCACAATAACAGTTATTCCTGATGGAATATTAAGTTATATTCCGTTTGATGCCCTTTTATATGAAAATGTGGAGGATGCCAGGATTAATTTCAGAAACCTACCTTACCTTATAAAAAGGCATACTTTTAACTATGCATATTCCAGCAATCTATATGTTAATAGTTTTAAGAAGGAATCCAGTACAAAAAAATTACTTGCATTCGCACCGAGCTACAAAAGCGATATCGTTACAAATGATGAAGATTTTAATAAATTGTCGCCACTATCAGGAGTAAAGGAAGAGGTGGATTTAATTGCAGGCCACATTAGAACTGACGCATTTTTAGATAGCTCGGCAACGGAAAGCAACTTCATGAAAAATTATGAGAACTACGACATCCTCCATTTGTCGATGCATACTTTGCTAAATGATTCCCTGCCGATGTTTTCGAAACTTGCATTCATGCCATCTTCTGGTTCTTCTTCTGAATATGACGGATGGCTAACAACCCAGGAGATTTATAATTTAAATTTAAATTCAAGACTTGCTGTTCTAAGTGCATGTAATACGGGAAGTGGAACTTTAAGAAAAGGAGAAGGGGTAATAAGCCTTGCGCGCGGCTTTATTTATGCTGGGTGCCCTTCCATCATTATGACCCTATGGGAAGTTGAAGACAGATCAGGAGCGTCAATTCTTGAAGAATTTTACCATTTGTTAAGCAATGGCAAGAAAAAACACCAGGCTTTAAGACAAGCCAAGTTAAAGCATATTGAAAATGCGGATCCTTTAAAAGCACATCCTCATTATTGGCTTGGTTATGTGTCTATCGGAAATACTGATGCAATGTATACAAGCAACGATGTTTATTTCTTCCTGGTTGTTTTGGTAATTATTATTGCTGTAGTGCTTGACCAACTATTAAGAAATAAAAAAGCCCGGAAAAACCGGGCTTCATAATTATAATTAACAGACTGATTAGATTTTTATTCGATATACTTTAATTTGCGAAGCAATGCTTTGGCATCCTTCTTATAATAACCATTATTAGCGACAATACTATTTAACTGTGCAGAAGCCAATTGTTTATCACCTTCTATAATAAAGCATAAACTCATGTACCATTCTGCTTGTTCAACGAATAAGTTCTCATTGTGATCAACAACAGTTTTATATTCTTTTATTGCACTAATGTTTTTATCCAGGTTTTGATAACTTTGACCTGCATAAAACCTTGCTACAGAGTTTTCTGTATCATCTTCGATAATACTTTTGAATACTTCCAAAGCATCTGCATAGTTTTTATCTCCAAATAAGACCAATCCCTGTTTAAGGTCTTGGTTCATCTCTGAAGTTGCAGTTCTGCTTATACCGTAACTTGGATAGGTTTCATAGTATTTATTGTACAACTTCTCACTATCGACCGGAGACAACCTCAACATCGCAGTTAACCCTACAAGGATTAATATTGATGCAGCAAGGGACCTCTTCATAAATGTTGATGAAAGGTTTGGACGAAGCATTACGATAGACTTCCCTTCGCTGGTGTGTGCGTTCTTATTAATTTCCTCAAGATGATCTCTCAAGTCAATAATATCACGCTCTCCAATGGCTTGGTTAACTTCTTTATGAAGTTTAACATCCGACTTAAGGTCTTTGTTATTGTAGAACTCGTCTTCGAATGCTGCCAATTCTTTGCCAACCAGTTCATTGTCGATAAATTTTTCAATATCAACAAATTCCTGGGTGTGTGAAGTTTGTGTTTTAATAATTCTGTTTAAATCTGTACGAAGCGCCATTACTTCTGTTTCCTGAAGTGCTGCTTCTAAATTGTTATGTAAATTAATATCAGCTACCAATTTACTGTTAACTTTCATTTCGTTTTCAATCTCAATTCTTTCACTCTCCGATAAAGTACCCTCTAAATACTTTTCAATTTGCTCATCAGAAACATTATGTTCCGGAAGTGCGTGAGTGATTTGACTAAGACTATCACGTAGTTGAATAACTTCTTTTTCAAGAATCGCAGCCTCGATTTCAGACATAAGTGCTTCGTCTGTATCAAATTCTTCATCATCAATTTCTACTTTCGCAACCTTTTGTTCATTGTAAAAATGATGGATATTCTCCTTGGAAGCAATTTCGTGTTGATAAACGTGAATCTTTGGTAACGAATCGTAATAATTAAGAAGTTCTTTAGGATCTACCTTCGTGTCAAATTCATTGAAGGAATCCAATTCTTCTACTAGGTCAAAGGAGCCTTTTAATTTCTCCTCGGGGTTTGTCTCATGAGTCATTGTTAAGGAGTTTAGGGTCTCTCTTAAATCAATAACGTCATCTTCGAAAATTGCGTTATAAACTTCACATTGAAATTCATACTCGTCTCTCAGCTCTTTGTTTACTTTCAATTCTTCTTCAAAAATTTTCTTCTCATTGAAAGTAAGCTGATCTGAAAGGTAATTTTCAATCCATTTTAAAAACTCTACTTTACGTATCATCCTCTAAAATTTTTTTGTAATCAGCGTCCTGTTTAATTCTGTTAATTAATAATTCTTTACATTTATATTTTCTCTTCTTTGCGTACTTTTCACTTTTATAACCCATTATCTGGGCAATTTGTTTTAATGGGATTTTTTCAAAGAACATTTGCATTATCTTCTGACAATCAGAACTTAAGCTTTTAAAATGTTTTTGATATAAACTATATCTTTCATTTTTTACCGCTAATTCAGAAAGGTTGTCATCGTAATAATCTTCTTGAAAAGGTAATGTTTCACTAACTTTTTCCTTTTCAATCCTCCGGCTTTCCAACTGCTTTAACCACAAAAACCTGCAAACCGAATACAGATATGTTGGAAATGGGCGGTTTTCGAATAAGCTATCATCCTCTTTAAGTTTTCTGAAAATAATAATGATTGCTTCCTGAAAAATATCACTAGCATCATCTTCCTCCCCACTATTATTCTTAATAAAACTATTTACTTTGTAAAAGAACTGTTTGTAAATGTATTGTAAGACCAAATTGTCATTTCTCAAAATCCCAGCTTGGATTTGTTGATCAGAATAACTTTTCATTGTCTATATAGTATATTCGTTTAAATAATAAAAGGTAACCCTTATTCAGGATTAAATTATCCTTTTTTTTCCAATTTATCAAAATTATTATTTCACGCATTATAGTTTACGCGCGCGTGTAAGGTTTCAAAAATACAATCAAAGCAGCAATTATCAGGTATAATTTGGAGATTTTTTACAGAAAAGGGTGTGGATAACTTCGAAGTTAATTTAAAAATAAAAGGATAGGCTCAACAACCTATCCTTTTCTCATTAAACTAACTAACCTAACTAAACCTAAACTTATGAAAAAAAACGTACCTCAAAGATAGATGTGTTATAGGGATGCTACAAATTTTCTTTGTTAAATGATGTTAAAGTTAACCTTTTGGTTAGATTAACTACTGAGCAACAAACACATACTGAATAGTTCCGGCTTGTTGTTCCGGTGCTGAACTATCCGGATTAAACAAGGTATTGGAAGCTGCAAGCTGGGCAAACCGATATATTTGGGCATCCAAAACAGAGGCATTTTTCTGCACCGTGGCTTTTATGACGACCCCCTTTCGGTCAACAAGAATATCAACAATTACTTCCCCACCACCCTGTGCAAGGTATATTGGAACCGGCAAACTAACATGAAAGCGGTCATCAAGAAAATAGCTAATATTGCTTTCCCCTGAATAAAGTTTGTTTTTTATGGAATCGGGATCCAGTCCTTCAGTGGTTTCAACCGGCATCTTAATATCTTCAATGTCAATAACTTTTTTATCTAATTGTTTGGTCACATCCGATACCAACTTTCTTGCAGCATCTAATTCTTTTTGGTAATCTTCATCAAAAAAATCATCGTTCGAAAATGCTTGATTTGAGGCTCTATTCGTCCGCATTGACGGAGAATTTTGGTCATTAGATGGAATATTTGATTCTTCCGGTTTTTCTATCATTTCTTCTTTTATCTCTTCAAATATTTCTTCAGGGAATTCGATAAAAACTTGTTCTTCTTTTATTTTCCCTTTAGAATCTACATCGGCAAATAAAAAAGCAGACACCAACAAAATATGAAATATCAAAGTACCGATGACTCCATAAATGTTATTTTTATATACTTCTTTTAACCTTGTCATGAAACGCAAAATTAACAAATACATGGCACAAAAAACAATTCTACCTGCCAGCTCAGAACGTTTTTACCCCTCATACTGACTAAAAAAATTACTAATATTACTGTAATTTGGATGTTTAACACATTTTAACAATAAAAAGTAAAATAAATGCATAATTTAAAATCACAATTTTGGATGAAGATAGATCTTTTGGTATAATTCTTTAAACTAATTTAAGGTGTATAAGGTTAATTTTATAGTTGCGCGAATTATTTATTGTTTCCTGGTCATTATACTGACTGGTAACTATTTAAGTGCACAAAAAACCTTGCCCGACTCGATAGTTGAGATTGATTATCAAAAAAAATACGACCAATTCTATGATAGTTTAAAATATAAATCGGAAAGAAATAAATTTACGAAATGGCTGCATGGGGCACTCATTAACGAGCCACGTAAAATTGATATCGATAAAAAAGCCCTTTCGCTGAACTACCTGAATAATTTTGATGGAAAAATCATAAAAAGTATTCATATCAAACCCTTAGAAGTATTTGGACCTACATTTAACGACACCACACTTAAAGCCAATTCAAAGCTTGAAAAAGTAGCAAACAAGCTTCATACAAAAACAAACCTGAAGATCATCCATAAAAATCTTCTGTTTAAAGAAGGAGATGCCCTCGATCCGGAAGTCATTTATGAAAACGAACGGATTCTGAGGCTTTTGCCGTTTATTAAAGACGTTAGGATAATTGCAAATTTGGATAGCTTATATTCTGACCAGGTAACAGTAACCGTACTCACGAAAGATGTGTTTTCAATTGGATTTTCGGGATATGCAAACGGCTTATCATCAGCCGCATTGGAAATATATAACAGGAATATGTTTGGAGCCGGGCATCAAATTTCTGCCAGAATGGTTGGGCATTTAAGCAAAGAACCTTTTCTCGGTATTGAAACTGGATATTCCATAAATAATATCAATGGAAACTTTGTAAATATCTCCGTTAATTTCTCAAATACCTACAAAAAAGAAGGTTATAATTTTCAAGTGGAGAAAGAGTTTTTGAGTCCATCCACACAATGGGCTGGCGGTGTAAATGCTTTCAGGATGTCAAGGACTAATTCAATAACTCCAGAAGATCCGATTCAATTTGAGAATCCCGAACTCGATTTATTTCTTTGGGATACTTGGGCTGGCAAATCATTTCAACTGAATAGAAATAAATACTCCAATTCTCAATTTGTTGTTTCGGGCAGGCTTGTACATCAAACTTTTTACGACAGGCCCGATCCCGATATTTTTGACAACCAATACTTTTCAAACAGCACATTCTATTTAATGGGTTTATCGTGGTCTCAAAGGAGGTTTATGCGAGATCAACTTATTTATAGTTACGGGATTACCGAGGATATACCTGAAGGTTATAAAAACGAACTGGTTTTTGGGTACGATGCCAATGAATTTGGCAACAGGTTTTATTCGCATCTTTACTTCTCGAATGGAAGCATGTTGGCACGAAGGCCTGGTTATTTATACATGTCTGCAGCAATAGGTGGTTATTTCAAAAAGCTATCTTATGAACAGGGAATCATTCAAATGAAAACCAAATTGATATCCAGGTTGTTTGATGCAGGAAGTCAACGCCTTCGCTTTTTCGGAACGCTTGATTATACCTTGGGGATTAGAAGATTTGAAGTAGAAAACCTTCTATTGAGAAACGATAGCCATATCCGAGGTTTTACCAGCAGGGAGGTGGTAGGAAAACAGCGATTAAGCCTAAATTCGGAACATGTACTATTCGTTAAAAGAGAACTTTACAAGTTTAACATAGCCTTATTTACCTTTGCGGATATTGGCATAATTGGCTCGAACAACGAACTGGTTTTTAATGGCGACTATTATGGTGGATTCGGATTTGGTTTGCGACTCCACAATGAATCATTGGTGTTAAATTCGATCCAGTTGCGCTTGGCATTTTACCCAAAACACCCTGACGACATGAGTTTAGTAGGATTTATACTGGAAGAACAAACCAAAAAATCGTTCTACAGTTTTCAGCCCGGTCCGCCCGAACCCTTGATTTTTCATTAAAATATTAGCTTAAAGATTTTCTCTAAAATAGTTGCTAACTTTTTCCATCAAGTGGACACGATCAACACCACGAACATTATGTGGATGAACCGGATAAGCGAAAAAATCAACTTGCTTCTTTTTGGTGACACATTCGCGCAAAAATTTCATGCTGTTTTGCATCACCACAGTCTCATCCTGAACACCGTGGATCAGCATTAATTTACCCTCCAAATTAGGCACAAAATTGAGCATATTTGCGTTAGAATATCCTTCTTCATTCGTTTCCGGGGTATCCATATACCTTTCCCCATACATAATTTCATAAAGGCTCCAATCAACAACCGGACCGCCCGCCACAGCAACTTTAAATACACCAGGATTCTTTAAAAATAAATTCAGCGCCATAAAACCGCCATAACTCCAACCATGCACGCCAATTCGTGTTTCATCAACAAAAGGTAAGCTTTTTAAATAATCAATCCCTGACATTTGATCCTGGCTTTCATAGTTTCCTAGTTGCCTGTGGATAATATTTTCGAATTTTTCTCCACGGTTACAAGTCCCACGGTTATCCATCGTGAAAGAAATAAAACCTTTTGAAGCCATGTAGTATTGCCACCAACGTGCATTGTTCAACCAATTGTTCATAACCATTTGCGAGTGGGGTCCCCCGTACACATATACAATCACAGGGTATTTTTTGGAAGGATTGAAATCAACGGGCTTAATCATTCGACAAAACAAATCGGTTTCGCCATCGTTTGCCTTGATCGAAAACAAGGTATTTTCTCCAAGTTGGTAATTATTTAAGGGATTTTCGGCATTGGAAAGATCCCTTCTTTTTTTCCCTGCTCCCGAGATTAAGTCCATCTCTAAAGGAACATTTTTACTACTCCACTGATCAATTAGGTAGTCACCGCCGGGGCTTAATTGTCCTTTATGTACACCACCTTCACTATTAAGTTTGGTAAAATTCCCATCCGACAAAGTAATTCTGTACAAGTTCCTTTCAACGGGACTGTCAATTGTAGCTTCGACAAAGGCATATTTTTCTTTCGGATCAAAACCTAAAAGCTCAGTAATTTCCCAATCACCTTTACTTATTTGTTTTATCTCCTTACTTTTCAGCGAATATTTATACAAGTGCATCCAGCCGTCTTTTCTGCTCAAATAATAAAAAACATTTGGATCATTTTCAGAGAACTGAATTGGCGTTAATGGTTCCACATAAGTATCTTTTTCCTCTTCTAAAATTGTTTGAACCAACTCCCCGGTTACCACACTATATTGGTTAAGTTTCATGTGGTTTTGGTCCCTGTTCAATTCCATCAAATAAATGCTATTTTCGTCTGGCGACCAGGTTATATTCGTAAGATAATGATCGGAAGGTTCACCTGTTTTTAGAAAAATTGTTTCCTGTGTTTTAAGGTTATAAATTCCAAGTTGAACATGGTGGCTGGCCATTCCTGCCATTGGGTACTTGACACTTTTTAATTCTGCTTCGCGCGCCATATAGTCCACCAACGGATAGTCCCTGACCATGCTCTCATCCTTCCGGTAAAATGCAAGATAATTTCCGTTTCCCGACCAAAATGTGCCCTTTGATATTCCAAACTCTCGCCTGTGTACATAGCTCCCATTCACAATTCCATTACCTCCATCATTTGTCACACGCACCAAACCTTGTGAATTATTTTGTACGTACAAATTATCATCTTTGGTAAATGCAACAGTGTTATTACCTTCACAAAAATCCATATTGTCAAAACCAGGTTCATACGAAATGATTGTGAGTTCTTTATTTTCTAACTTATATTTTGCGAACGACCTCAAACCATTTAAAAGCAATTCATTTTTGTTTAACCACTTATAATTTGTGAAAGAATAAATTTTATTCCTCGAAATATCTTTCAATTCCTGAATTGATAAAATTTGTTGCTTTGCCCCTGTTTTCACATTTTCCTCCGATAAATTACCGTCTTCGACATATGTGAAATTTTCCGAATCCCTCCATTCAAGTTCAGGAATACCTTGAGGTTGCAAATAAGAATACTTGCCCAGGATGGCATCCTTCAAACTCATTTGTTTTTGTTGGGCAGCTGCAATTTGGGATAGGAAAAAATAGAGGAAAATTATTTTTTTCATATTGTTATTTTTTACAACGGCTAAGATAATCTCTTCGCTCAGTAAAACAAATGCTATTTGTAAGTTCAGTTCCTAAAAATAAATGGTCTAAAATAAAGCTGAATATTTGTTATTTTTATGAAAGAAAATATACGTATAGAAAAAACGAAAATTATGGGAGGTGGAGGTTCAATAGCCGACATGGTTAACTCCATGAAATTTAATCGAAGGCAACTCAAAGATAAAAGATCCAACTTTAAAACTAAAAAAGAAGATTTAACCGGATCGCATTTAAAACTCCAGTACCGAAAAGTTAATATTAAGCAACTGGCAGCAATAAAACAAAAAATACGCGAACGCGCAAGACTGAACCTTATGGTTCAAATAGTTATTTGGCTAATTTTCACAAGTCTATTGTTCTTTCTCGTAAAAAAATATGTGTTTCCAATCTTATTTTAAACAAAAAAGCCTGCTATTTTATTCATAACAGGCTTGTATTATAATTTTAAGTATTATTAAGACTCAACTTTGCTCTTTGCCCTTTTTCGGTCGTGTTCGTTCAGGAATATTTTTCTAAGGCGCAGCGATTTTGGCGTTACCTCAATGTATTCATCCTCTGCGATATATTCCATCGCTTCTTCCAGTGAAAATTTAATTGCAGGAACAATAAATGATTTTTCATCGGATCCGGAAGCCCTTACATTCGAAAGCTTTTTTGTTCGCGTAACATTCACCGTTAAATCGTCTTGTCTGCTATTTTCGCCAATAACCTGTCCGGCATAAATTGGATCATTTGGTTCGATAAAGAACTTACCCCTATCTTGTAGCTTATCAATTGAATAAGCAATTGCAGTTCCTGTTTCGAGGGCGATTAATGAGCCATTGCTCCTACCAGGTATCTGTCCTTTCCATGGTTGGAATTCAAGGAATCTGTGGGCAATTACAGCTTCACCCTCGGTGGCTGTTAAAATTTGATTCGAAATACCAATCAATCCCCTTGCAGGAATTTCAAATTCCAATGACAAACGGTCATTTTTATGCTCTATATTCAGGATATTTCCTTTGCGTTTGGTTGCAATTTCAATCACTTTACCAGAGAAATCTTCAGGAACATGAACCGTTAACAATTCAACAGGTTCACATTTTACGCCATCAATTTCTTTCACAATTACCTGTGGTTGACCCAATTGGAATTCATACCCTTCGCGTCTCATGGTCTCAATTAAGATAGATAAGTGAAGGATTCCGCGACCAAATACCAGCAATTTTTCAGGCGAGTCTGTTTCTTCAATCCTCATTGCCAAGTTCTTTTCAAGTTCTTTATACAAGCGCTCGCGAATATGCCGTGAAGTAACATAAGCTCCTTCTTTACCAAAAAATGGTGAATTATTAATGGTGAACAGCATGCTCATGGTTGGTTCGTCAACAGCAATCCGCTTGAGCGGCTCAGGATTTTCGGCATCGGCAATGGTATCGCCAATATCAAAATCTTCCGGTCCTAACACGGCACATATTTCACCTGCCTGCAAATCGGTTTTAATTTTTTCTTTGCCAAGGCCTTCAAAACGATAAAGTTCCTTCACCACTGATTTTGAAATGCTCCCGTCTTTTTTAACAATTGCAACCTGCTGCCCGGCTTTTACACTTCCTCTTGATATACGCCCAACGGCAATCCTGCCCAAATATGAAGAATAGTCAAGCGAACTAATTTGCATTTGCAAAGTCCCTTCAGGAAAAACCGGAGCCGGAATTTGTTCAAGTATTGTATCCAACAAATATTGGATGTTGTCGGTAGGCTTTTTCCAATCGTCTGACATCCATCCATTTTTTGAAGAACCAAACACAGTTGCAAAATCAAGTTGTTCATCATCGGCACCTAAACTTAGCATCAAGTCGAAAACATCTTCCTGCACCTCATCGGGCCTGCAATTTGGCTTGTCAACTTTATTTACAACAACAATTGGTTTTAACTTAAATTCCAGGGCTTTTTGAAGTACAAACCTAGTTTGTGGCATTGCGCCTTCAAAAGCATCAACCAAAAGCAATACCCCATCGGCCATGTTTAATACCCGCTCAACTTCTCCACCAAAATCAGAGTGACCGGGAGTATCAATAATATTTATTTTAACATCCTTGTATCGAACCGAAACGTTTTTTGAAAGAATGGTAATTCCTCTCTCCCTTTCAAGGTCGTTTGAATCGAGTATCAGATCTTCAACTTTTTGGTTGTCCCTAAAAAGCTTGACCTGATGTAATATTCTGTCAACCAAAGTAGTTTTGCCATGGTCAACATGCGCAATAATTGCTATATTTCTGATATCCTGCATAGTTCACTTATTAAAATGCGCGGCAAAAGTATATTTTAAATCCATATCCTGAAAAGTTTTTTTCAATTATTGGATGAATTAATCAAATAATAGGATTAAGGATATATTGGCGTAAAATTATATCGCTATTTGCTATTATTTAAACCTTTTCTATCTTGCAACCTTTTTTATGAAAAATTGTTTTCTTGCATCCTAAAATAAATCAAGACAAACAGAAAAACTGATCAAACTATTTATTGGTTATTTATGAAAAAGAACTTTTGGCAATCTGTTGCCGGCGTATTAATCGGAGGACTTTTCCTTTACTTTACACTAGATAACAAACCTATTTCTGAAATTATTGAAAGCATAAGCAAAGCCAATATTTATTGGGTAATTGCAAATGGACTTGCGTTGTTCCTTGTATTTTATTTAAGGGCAATCAGATGGAAGGTGCTGCTTGAAAACATTGATTACAAACCCAAAGAAAGAAATGTGGTTTATTCGGTAACATTGGCATATTTCGTTAATAGTTTCACCCCTAAATTTGGGGAGTTGTCGCGATGTACATCCTTAAATAAATCAGATAATATTCCCGTTTCAAAAAGCCTTGGAACTGTGGTTTCCGAAAGAATTTGGGATATTTTGGTTTTATTTGTCGGACTGTTCATCCTTTTTATTATTGAAATAAAAAGATTGGGTGGTATATTTTCTGGATTGATCGAAAATATTACAACATTGTTCACAAACCACCTCTATTTGGCCATTATTATTATCCTTACATTTTTCGTTGGTGTGTACATTTTCTGGGTTTTCTTCAAAAAAAGCAAGCTTCTTGAAAAAGTTCAACATTTTCTGAAAGACATTTTGCAGACCGTTCGCATGACGTTCAAACTGAAAAAAGGACGGTACTTCTTATTCCTTACTTTTGCGGTTTGGTTGACCCTCACCTTAATGAATTATTTTTGTATTAAAGCCCTTCCCGAAACGGAAGATTTTAGCCTTTACTTCGCAGCAGTTGTATTGTTCATCGGCGGAATTGGCTGGGCAATACCAAGTCCGGGTGGAATTGGAACAACCCACTTCATTATCCTTCAGTTATTTATAGCCTTTCAACTTAGCCCCGATGCCGGGATTGCCTATGGTGTTTTATCCAATGGTTTAACATTTGTATTTACCTTGATTTTTGGATCGGTTGCTATGCTTATAAAATACCTTAAGCCAATTTTAACTAAAAGTAAATTGGACAAGATTCACACATAAAACTAACCCCCTACAGAACATTTTGTACAAAATCTAGTTATAAAGATCGATCGGATGGATTAAAAGCCAGTATTGTTAGTTTTGGGGTGAACTTTATTCTTTAGGAAATGAATGATTTTTGGAACGAAAGGTTTGGGCAGAAAGAATATGTATATGGCACTGCGCCAAATGATTTTCTCAAATCTGAAATAGATAAAATAAAACCTGCAGGCAAGATTTTGCTCCCGGCTGAAGGCGAAGGACGAAATGCTGTTTATGCTGCAACACAAGGTTGGGATGTTGTTGCATTTGACCCAAGTAGCGAAGGCAGAAAAAAAGCACTTGCCCTGGCAGATAAGAATAAGGTTACAATTGAATATTTTCAGGAAAGCTACCAAACAATTGATTTTCCAACTGAATCATTTGATGTGATTTGTTTATGTTTTGCCCACATGCCCGCTGGAATGAGAACGCTGTGGCACCAAAAATTGCTTAGTTATTTGAAACCCCGTGGAATACTATTGTTGGAAGCATTTTCGGAAGCTCAATTGGGAAGGGATTCCGGCGGTCCTCAAAATATCGATATGCTTTTTTCAAAAGAAAAATTGGAGCATGATTTTAAAAACCTTCGCTCTATCTCCATCACTGAGACCGAAAGAATGCTTGGCGAAGGATCGTTTCATAGAGGTTTAGGTGCATTGATCCAGGTGGTTGGCTCGAAATAATCAACTTAATAATTTAAGTATCTCGTCTTTTGTTATCTCTTTGAATGGATTGTTCGAATTGATAAAGGTATCTGCCAGTGAGCTTTTCTGTTGTTGCAATTGCATTATTTTTTCTTCGATTGAATCCTCAGTAATAAAGCGGTACACAAACACATTCTTTTTTTGCCCGATCCGGTGCGCACGGCTAATTGCCTGGTTTTCGGCAGCCGGGTTCCACCAAGGATCAATAATAAACACATAATCGGCTTTGGTGAGGTTAAGCCCTACTCCACCCGCTTTTAAGGAAATCAGAAACACCTGCTTTTGCGGATCTTCCTGAAACTGTCCAATTACTTCTTCCCGGTTTAAAGTGCTTCCGGTCAGCTTGCAATAGCCCCATTTTTTTTGTTTTAAGCCCTTTTCAATAAGTTCCAGGTGCTGAACAAACGACGAAAAAATCAGCACTTTATGATTTTCAGCAATAAGGTTGTTCAATGAACGGAATATTTCGTTGTATTTCCCTGAATCAAGTGCTTGGTCTTTTTCAAGCAATTGCGGATGGTTGGCAAGTTGCCTTAACCTCGTAATCCCCTGCAACAAAACAAAGGAACTCTTCTCAATACCTTCTTTTTCAATGTTTTCTAAAATAGAATTTCGGATCACTGATTTTTCCTGTTCATATTTTGAAAACTGCTCATCTTCCATCGGACAATACCTAATCTGCTCCATTAAAGGTGGCAATTCTTTAGCGACTTCTGTTTTTGTTCGCCGAAGCACAAAAGGGCGAATCAATATCTGAAGTTTCTCTTTTTTGTCCTGATTGTTATGTTTTTCAATCGGGGTAATAAAATTACGTTTAAAAAAAGCCAAATTGCCCAATAAACCTTTATTTAAAAAATTGATTTGCGCCCACAAATCCGCCAAAGAGTTTTCAATGGGGGTGCCTGTTAATGTTAGCCTGTGTTTTGCTTTCAGTTTTATGATTGCTTTGTAGGTTTTCGATGTCGAATTTTTAATATACTGGCTTTCATCCAGCACCAAATAATAAAAATTCATTCGGGAAAGGATTTCCTTATCGTTTCTTACTGTACCATAAGTGGTTAAAATAACGTCAAAACTGGTATTAACCTTTTGCAATTCATCATCCTTTTTCCGGCGCACACCAACGTGTTTATACACCTTGAGCGATGGTGTAAATTTATTGATTTCATTTTCCCAGTTATGCACCAGCGATGTTGGCAATATTATTAATGAAGCAGGCTGAACAGAGTCTAGATCATACTGAGTATCAAATAAACCAGGCTGTTGTGCATCTTTTGGCAACTCTTCAAAGGCAGGTTTATCTTTTTTTGTTTTTAATAGAAGCGCTAATGTTTGCAGGGTTTTTCCCAAGCCCATATCATCTGCCAAACATCCACCAAACCCATTCTTGTTTAAATGGCACAACCAGTTATATCCAAGTATTTGATACTTTCTTAATTCTGCGTTCAGGTGTTCGGGAACTTTGGTTTTTGTATTCTTCGGAAGGCTTAAATCCTGGAATTTAAGAATGGTTTCATGCGGAATACCCCTTAAATTATTTTGAAGGATGGAGAAATGGTGTTTTTGAAATTTAAGCGCATTGCCTTCTGTAACACTATACGGCATTAAATCCGAAAAATGTGTAAACCATTCTTCGGGCAAAACGGCAATCGATCCGTCCGGAAGTTCATACTCCCTATTCCCAGATAACACATACCGTTTTAGCTTCACAAAAGGAATTTTAAATTCCCCGAAACTTACCATAGCATAAACGTCAAACCAATCCTTCTGGGTTTTTAATTCTAAATTTAGGTTTTGCTCCCCGGTAAAGTATTTTTTTTCGATATTGTTCTGCTCAATTTGTATCTCGTTATTCCTTAAAAGTCCTTCATGCACGTTTAACCAATTCACCATTTTATGCAAGGCAAAGGTTTTGTCAGATGAAGGAAAATCGTTTGGTATCCAACTTCCGTTTTTTTGCAACAGGTTAAAACCACTTAGAATTTCAGCAACACGATTTTCCCAAGCAAAATCACGGGCTATTTTTTTGAATAAATATGAATCGTCTGTTTTCTCCAGTTTAACAACAACTTTAAGTTGTGAATTTTGAAAAATCTTTTCACCCCCATACATAAACTTGAGCATAAAAACCGGATCAAGGCTTAAATCTGGCTCAAGTGAGAGTATCGCCCGTTTATCGGATGTATCTTCCTTAATCTCAAATCCGCTTGCCTTTACTTTGCTTTCGCGAATGGTGTTTAGAATAAAAGTTTCGTAATATTTTTCTTCAATCGTTGTAGGAATCGAAACGAATTCTTTTGTAAAAAACGGTGTTAGCTTTTTCGCCGATAAATTTTCGAAAATCAGTAACCTGTTTTGATGCAATAATATTGCAGGATTGCTATTAATAATCACCACATTTTTATGCTGTAAAGAAAAAACAGTCCCTTTCTCAATAATATTTAAACTATATCGGGTTCCGGAAGCACTTTTTTCAAAATGAAATTCAGGAATTACAAAATCCTTGTTTACCTTAATCTCGTCTTCATCATAAAGGTTGGCATATTTAGCTTCCTTCTTATAAAGCCTGATGGAGTTGTCCATTAAAATCAGGGCACATTTCGAAAGTTGTTTCTCGATGAACGGTAGCACTCTTTTTTGGAATGTTTCAGGTTTTAATTTAGAATAAAAACTGGTAACATTGGGATTTCGCACAAATCTTTTCGCGAGCTTTTCATCACTGTATTCCTCTATAATATGCACCAGCTCAATTTCTTTTTCAGAAAAAGAATACTCATAGGTTTGCAAACCGTGTTTTTTCACCAAGGCATGAATTGTATAAAAAGGACCATTCTTATACATTAAATAAGGGGCAAAAACAAACCCCAAATTTCGATGTTCAATTAACGCAATTATAAACTCCAACTTCATAAACAACCCCAATCGAAAAGATTCCCACTCATATTATTGTTAAATAACTTAAGCTCCTAAAAATTAAATCAAACTTTAAAGATAAAAACAAAAATTTGTAGCACGACTGAAAAGGATTTTTTTTAAGGTTAATTTAATAGACATCCAAATAGATGTTTTTAGACATCCTATAAATAAGAAAAAAATGAGCTTTCTTCTGATCTAATAAGACTTAGTTTTCTATTTTTGGTTTTTCTAAAAAAAACTAAAATCAATGAATAAAATCATCCATAAAGAAATTTTTTCTGAAAAGGTTGTAAAATTTGATGTGGAGGCGCCGTTGATTGCAAAATCAAGAAAGCCCGGGCATTTTATTATTTTACGGGTTGGAGAGAAAGGGGAAAGAATACCTTTAACCATTGCCGGAGCTGATATTGAAGCAGGAACCATTAGCATTGTGGTACAAAATGTAGGTGTTAGTTCGGCAAAACTATGCAATTTAAATGTTGGGGATTACCTCACCGATTTGGTAGGTCCACTTGGGAAAGCTACCGAAATCCATAAAGTTGGAACCGTTCTGGCATGTGGTGGTGGTGTTGGTGTTGCGCCGCTTTTACCCATTGTTGAAGGATTCAAAAAAGCCGGGAACAAAGTTATCTCGATTTTGGCAGCCCGTTCAAAAGACCTGATTATTTTGGAAGACGACATCCGAAAATGGTCGGATGAAGTAATTATCATGACCGATGATGGTTCGTACGGTAAAAAAGGTTTGGTAACCCATGGTGCCGAAGAAATCATAAAAAGGGAACAGGTTGATGAGTGTATTGCCATTGGTCCCGCTATTATGATGAAGTTTACTTCGTTGCTTACAAAGAAGTATGAAATCCCAACCCAGGCTAGCTTAAACTCCATTATGGTTGATGGCACAGGAATGTGCGGTGCATGCCGTGTTACCGTGGGAGGAAGAACTTATTTCACATGTGTGGATGGACCGGAATTTGATGCCCATCAAATTGATTTTGATGAGATGCTCAAACGATTGGGTGGATATGTGGAAGAAGAAAAAGCGGCTTTTGAAAGATTTCAGGAACAGATTTAAAACCAGAAAGCATGTCATTTACCAAAGAATATTTAAAAGAACAAAGAGAAGCCCAGTGGAGGCTTGATTTGAGAAACACCATAAAAAATAAAGAACGCACTGCAATCACCCGCGTTAAAATGCCGGAACTTGATCCAATAGAAAGGGCTAAAGAACAACGTGTTGAGGTGAATACCGGTCTTTCGGTGGAAGCAGCACAAAAAGAGGCAACCAGGTGTATGGATTGTGTAAATCCAACTTGTATTGATGGCTGCCCGGTTAGTATTAATATCCCAAAATTTATAAAAAACATCGAGCGGGGCGATTTTATGGAGGCTGCAATGGTTTTAAAGGAAACCAATTCGTTACCTGCAGTGTGTGGAAGGGTTTGCCCTCAGGAAAAACAATGTGAATCGCAATGTTTTTATGTGCAGAAAATGAAAAAACCTGCGGTTGCCATTGGTTACCTCGAGCGTTTTGCTGCCGATTACGAACGTGAATCGGGCATACAAAACCTGCCAAAAGTTGCTGAAACAAATGGAATGAAGGTTGCCGCAATCGGATCAGGGCCTGCTTCGCTTGCCTTTGCGGGCGATATGGTTAAAATGGGCTACGATGTTACTGTTTTTGAGGCTTTGCACGAAATTGGCGGCGTACTAAAATATGGTATTCCGGAGTTCAGGTTGCCAAACAGCACAGTCGATTTTGAATTAAACACCCTTGAAAAACTGGGTGTGAAATTCGAGAAAAATTTTATTGTTGGGAAAACGGCTTCGTTTGATGACCTAAAGGAACAAGGTTTTGAAGCATTCTTTGTGGCAAGTGGTGCCGGACTCCCAAATTTCATGAACATCCCCGGGGAAAATTACAATGGCATTTTGTCGTCGAATGAATACCTTACAAGGGTAAATTTGATGAATGCTGCTCAGGATGATTTTGACACTCCTGTTTTAAAGGGAAAAAATGTAGCGGTAATTGGTGGTGGAAACACTGCCATGGATTCGGTACGAACAGCCAAAAGGCTTGGTGCCGAAAGGGCAATGATCATTTACAGGCGTTCGCGCGAAGAAATGCCGGCACGTGTTGAAGAAGTGCATCATGCCATGGAAGAAGAAGTAGAGTTTTTGAACCTGAACAACCCGGTTGAATATTTTGCCGATGAAAATGGCAGGGTGAACCGGATGCGCTTGTTAAAAATGGAACTTGGCGAACCCGATGCTTCGGGAAGAAGAAGGCCTGTACCTGTTGAAGGTTCCGAATACGATGTTCCGGTTGACCTGGTGGTAGTTGCGGTTGGGGTTTCCCCAAATCCTTTAATTCCCTCGGCATTGCAGGAACTGGAAGTGAGCAAATGGGGAACCATCAACGTAAACATGGACAATATGCAAAGCTCAATACCAGAACTATTTGCCGGTGGCGATATTGTTCGTGGAGGTGCGACAGTAATCCTGGCAATGGGTGACGGCAGAAAAGCTGCAGCCGGAATGGATGCCTATTTAAAAGAAAAACATAATCAAAACTAAATACTACACAAAATGGCTGAACTAAAAACCAAATATTTTGGAAAAGAATTGACAAGCCCTGTAATTGCTGCCAGCAGCGGATTAACAAACTCGCTTGACAATATAAAAAAAATGGCAGATTATGGTGTAGGGGCAGTGGTTCTGAAATCACTTTTTGAAGAAGAAATATACCATGAATTGAACCAAGAGCTTGCCATGCGAGGTGATCTTGATCATTCGACCGATGAATACCTGGATTATTTCGATTATGTGATAAAGGAAGAAAACCTTAAAAACTATACCAAACTTATTTCTGATGCCAAGAAGGCTGTGGATGTTCCAATTGTAGCCAGTATTAACTGTGTTACTTCTGCCGAATGGGTTGCCTTTACAAAAAAAATTGAGAGTGCTGGAGCGGATGCGTTGGAGTTGAACTTGTTTGTAATTCCTTCCGACACCGAAAAAACCAGTGCCCAAAACGAACAGTTTTATTTCGATACGATTCAAAAAGTAAAGGAACGAATTGACATTCCTGTGAGTATTAAAATCAGCCACTATTTCTCAAACCTGGCAAAAATGGTTACCGACCTTTCGAAAACAGGGATTGATGGCATATGCATGTTCAACCGTTTTTATATGCCCGACATTGACATAAACAAACAGGAAGTTGCCGACGCGAAGGTATTAAGTACTGCCAACGATTATTCACTGGCGTTAAGATGGATTGCCCTGATGAACGGCAAAGTCAATTGTAACCTTGCAGCAACCACAGGTATTCATGATTCCACAACCATGATTAAATTTTTGCTTGCAGGAGCTGATGCTGTACAGATCTGTTCGACACTTTATAAAAATGGACTGCAAACCATCGATATTTTTAATAAAGAGCTGGAAAAATGGATGGATGAAAAAGGTTACGCTTCCATTGCCGATTTTAAAGGAAAATTAAACCTTGCAACCGGCGATAATTTGCAGGCATTTGAAAGGGTTCAGTTTATGAAACACTATGGAGAGTATTAATTTCTGATTGAAATCAATCAATTCGACATAAAGAAGGTCTGTTATTTTATATAGCAGACCTTCTTCTTTTTCGTTATTGAATGGTTATATTTTTACAGAGCTACAAACCCAATTCATTCATAATTGCATCAATTTTTTCTTCGGAAGCAAGTTCCAATTGATCAAACTCCGAACGCTTGTTCAATGTTCCTTTCACTTCGAAATAAAACTTGATTTTTGGTTCGGTTCCTGAAGGGCGAACTGAAATCTTTGTGCCATCCTGAGTGAAGAATTGAAGCACATTTGAAGTAACTTTTTGATCGATGGTCTTTTCCTCTCCCGTAAGCAGGTTCTTTTCAATCCTTACTGAATAATCTTTAACTGTTTCCAATTTTGAGCCACCTAATTCTTTTGGTGGGTTCTCCCTGAAATCAGCCATGATTTTTAGGATTTCATCGGCTCCCGATTTTCCTTTCCGAACCACATACTTCATTTTTTCTTTGGAGTAACCATATTCCAAATAGATATCCTGAAGCATTTCATACAACGATTTACCCTGGTCTTTTGCCCAAGCGGCAATTTCGGCCATTAATGCAATGGAACTCACAGCATCCTTATCACGGACAAAATCAGCGGGCATAAAACCAAAACTTTCTTCTCCCCCACCAATGTATTTTTTCTTTCCTTCAAGGTCTCGGATTATTTCCGCAATAAATTTAAATCCGGTATAAACATCAAAATACTCAATGTTATTCTTGCGGGCAATTTCGGCAATCATTTCGGTTGAAACTATGGTTTTCACAATGTATTCATTGCCTTTCATTGCCCCGGCTTCCTTCATTTTTGTGATGATATAATAAATGAAAATCAAAGCCGTTTGGTTACCATTCACGATAATAAATTCACCTTTGTCGTTTTTGCAGGCAACACCAATCCTGTCTGAATCGGGATCGGTTGCCATTACTACATCGGCGTCCACTTCTGCGCCTTTTTCCATGGCCATTTTCATAGCAGCAGTTTCTTCCGGGTTTGGTGAAACCACAGTTGGGAAATCACCACTCACCACATCCTGCTCCGGAACATTGTAAATATTTGTAAAACCAAATGCTTTTAATGCCATAGGAACCAATTTAACGCCGGTTCCATGAATTGGGGTATATACAATTTTCAGGTCCGATTGTTTTTTTACAACTTCGGGTGAAATAGAAACCGTTTTTACCTTCTCCAGGAATTTCTGGTCCATGTCGTCGCCAAGGATTGTAATTAAATCTTCCGGTCCGTCAAATTTGATATCCTCCACTTTCACCTTTTTTACTTCTTCAATAATATTCACATCGTGTGGGGCTACAATCTGCGATCCATCGTCCCAATAGGCTTTGTAACCATTATATTCTTTTGGGTTGTGCGATGCGGTTAAAATAATCCCACTTTGACAACCAAGTTCACGGATTGCGAATGATAGTTCTGGGGTTGGTCTCAGGTCTTCAAACAAGTACACTTTTATTCCATTGGCTGCAAAAATTTTGGCACTTGTTTCAGAAAATAACCTGCTGTTGTTTCTGCAGTCGTAACCAATTGCAACTTTTATTTCGGGCATGTCCGCGAAATTCTTTTTCAAATAATTACTCAAGCCCTGAGTTGCCGCCCCAACTGTGTAAATATTCATTCGGTTGATACCTGGCCCCATAATACCACGGAGCCCTCCGGTACCAAATTCAAGGTCTTTATAAAATGAATCTATTAGTTCTGTTTTATCCTCACTGTCAATGAGCTTCTGTACTGCAGCCCTGGTTTCTTCATCGTATGTTTCAGACAACCAGACTTTTGCTTTTTCCAGCACGCTTTGAAGTAACTCCTTATTTTCCATCCTGCTTTAATTTATATTTTATCCAGACACACTTTTAAACTATCCCTCCAATATGGAATTTCAAGCCCGAAAGTATTTTTAATTTTTGCTTTGTTTAAAACACTGTAAAACGGTCTTTTGGCAACCGTAACAAACTCCGATGATTCAACGGCATTTACCTTACAGTCAATACCTTTCATTTCATGAATTGCCTTGGCAAAATCATACCAGCTACAAACCCCTTCGTTCGAAAAATGATAAATTCCCGGAACAAAGTTCTCCTTTGAAATATTCACTTTATCAATGATTACAAGGATACTTTTGGCAAGGTCTGCGGCATAGGTTGGCGATCCAATCTGATCAAAAATAACATTCAGCGAATCCCTTTCATTGCCCAACCTGATCATGGTTTTAACAAAATTATTCCCGAATGAGGAATACAACCATGAAGTACGGATTATTATTGACTGATCATTTGCTTCGAGGCAATTTTGTTCACCAAGAAGTTTGCTCATCCCATAAACGCCAATTGGCGCAACCGGATCGGTTTCACTATATGGTACATGGTTTCCACCATCAAACACATAATCTGTGGAGACATGTATTAATATCGCTTCATGCTTTTTACAAACCCATGCAAGAATCCCCGGAGCATCTGCGTTTATTTTGTTTGCCAGTTCTTTTTCTTCCTCAGCCTTATCCACAGCGGTATATGCCGCACAATTAATTACCCAATCAATGTTGTTTTTAACGACAAAGCTTTCCACATTTGCTTCATCGCAAATATCCAAGGTGTCAACATCTGTGAAAATAAAGTTCATTGAACTGTTGGAATGAACCAATGCTTTAAGTTCGCTTCCCAACTGACCATATGCACCTGTAACAAGGATATTCATTATTCGGCTTTTAATGTAACTTCTACCTCTTTTAGGGTCATGAATATTTTATCTTTTTCAGAAATAATCATTTCTTCCTGTGGTACTTTCCAGTCAATATTCAACGTTGGGTCGTTATAAATAATTCCTCGCTCAGCCTCCCAGTTGTAATAATTGTCGCATTTATACGTCAAAATCGCCTGGTCACTTAAAACCGAAAATCCATGAGCAAATCCACGTGGAATGAAAAGTTGTTTTTTATTCTCGGCACTCAATTTCAAACTAAACCATTTCCCGTAGGTTTTTGAGTTTAATCTAATATCGACCGCGACATCGAGCACTTCACCATAAATTACCCGAACAAGCTTTGATTGCGCGTAGGGTTCTTCCTGGTAATGCAAACCCCTCACAACCCCTTTTTCAGACCGGGACTCGTTATCCTGCACAAATGTGCATGGAATGCCTGATTTTATATATCTTTCTTTCTGATAGCTTTCGAAAAAATACCCGCGTTTATCTTCAAAAATCCGAGGTTCGATAATCAACAAACCCTCCAGCTCAGTTTTAATTACGTTCATTAATTACTCTTAAAATGATATTATTTGTTTGTCGGCGAGTTTAATTAAATATTCACCGTATTGATTTTTCTTTAATGGTTCTGCCAATTCAAGCAACTGCTCTTTATCTATAAATCCCATTTTAAATGCTATTTCTTCGATACAGGAAACTTTTAATCCCTGCCGTTGCTCAATGGTAGCTATAAAGTTTGATGCCTGCAATAAGCTATCATGCGTACCCGTATCCAACCATGCAAATCCTCGTCCCAATAATTTAACGCTCAATCTTCCTTCTTCCAAATACAAACGGTTTAAGTCGGTGATTTCCAATTCTCCCCTTGCCGATGGCTTCAAATTGATTGCTTTTTTAACCACATCGTTTGAGTAAAAATAAAGCCCGGTAACTGCATAGTTCGATTTTGGTCTAGCAGGCTTTTCCTCAATACTCATTACCTTCCCGGTTTCGTCAAATTCAACAACGCCGTACCTTTCCGGATCATTAACGTAATAACCAAAAACCGTGGCTCCATCCTTAATCGAAGCAGCTTCTTCTAAAACACCCCTGAAATTATACCCGTAAAAAATATTATCGCCAAGGATCATACAAACATTATCATCACCAATAAAATCTGCCCCAAGGATAAATGCTTGCGCCAAACCATCGGGCGAAGGCTGTATCTTGTATGAAATGTCCAGTCCCAATTGCGAACCATCGCCAAATAGACCTTCATAAAGTGAAATGTCTGTTGGTGTTGATATGATTAGTATTTCACGAATTCCCGCCAGCATAAGAACGGATAAGGGATAGTAAATCATTGGTTTATCGTAAACAGGAATAATTTGTTTAGATATGCTTCTGGTTATGGGATACAACCGGGTACCTGCCCCGCCTGCTAAAATGATGCCTTTCATTTGTTGAATATTTTAATATTAACTTATTTCATACATTTAACGCCCCAACCCTGATTAAATTTCAATAGTTTAAGTCAAGCCAGACACGTGTATTATATTTCTTTTGCTATTCAAATATCTTTTAAAGAAGAACAAAATTACTCAATCATTCCATAACAATGCAAAATAAAATTAAATATTTCACTAAGTATTTGCAGGCTAAGCCATTAAATTTAAAATATATTTTCAAGATCGCTTTGAAATATACGTAGGAAATTATACTTTTGCGCGCTATTATTATATATAATGTCTAACTCATTAATTTATTTACAATTAGAATGACAAACGAGAAAAAAGAGAAAGTTGAACAACCAGAAGTAGTTGAAAACGCAGCTGCTCCTGTCAACGAAGAAAAAGCAGAAGTAAAACAAGAAGAGAAAAAAGCTGCTGGAAAAGCCGAACCAAAGGCAAAAACTACTAAAAAAGCTGCTCCAAAAGCAGAGAAGGAAGAAGTAAAAGAAGAAGCTCCCAAAGCTAAAGAAGAAATTGCTGCTGAAGCAAAAGAGGAAGTTAAAGAGGAGGTTGTTACCGAAGCTAAAGAAGAAATTAAGGCTGAAGTAAAAGAAGAAGCTACTGAAAAAGAAGTTTCGGAAAAAGAACCAAAAAAAGAAAAAGCTGCCAAACAAGATCCAACAGCTGAAGAAGATGTTGATTTTGATTGGGACAGCCTGGAAGAAGGACTAGATATTTATTCCGCGAAAGACCGTACAAGCTTTGAAGGCATGTACGACGGAACCTTGTCTACTGTTCATGAAAAAGAGGTAAAAGAAGGTACCGTTATTTCAATGAACAAAAGGGAAGTTGTGGTTGACATAGGTTACAAATCAGATGGTATTGTAAGCCTCAATGAATTCCGTTATAACCCTGAAATGAAAATTGGCGACAAGGTTGATGTTTACATTGAAAACCTTGAAGACAAAAAAGGACAAATGATCCTTTCACACAAAAAAGCCAGGGCAATGCGCTCTTGGGAACGTGTAAATGAATCACTGGAAAACAATGAAATCATTAAAGGATATATTAAGTGTCGTACTAAAGGTGGTATGATCGTTGATGTTTTTGGTATCGAAGCATTCTTGCCTGGATCACAAATCGATGTAAAACCTATTCGCGACTACGATGTATTTGTTGGTAAAACAATGGAATTCAAAGTTGTTAAAATCAACCAGGAATACAGAAATGTTGTTGTTTCGCATAAAGCTCTTATTGAGGCTGAACTTGAACAACAGAAAAAAGAAATTATTGCAAAACTTGAAAAAGGACAAGTTCTTGAAGGAACCGTTAAAAACATTACTTCTTACGGGGTATTCATTGACCTTGGTGGCGTTGACGGACTTATTCATATTACTGACCTTTCATGGGGAAGGATTTCACATCCGAACGAAATTGTTGAGCTCGATCAAAAACTAAACGTTGTTATCCTTGATTTCGACAACGATAAAAAACGTATTGCACTTGGCCTGAAACAATTGACCCCTCACCCATGGGATAAATTAGACGAAGGACTTAAAGTTGGTGACAAAGTAACTGGTAAAGTTGTTGTTCTTGCTGACTATGGTGCTTTTGTTGAAATTGCTCCTGGAGTGGAAGGTTTAATCCACGTATCTGAAATGTCATGGAGCCAACACTTGAGAAGCGCTCAGGACTTCTTAAAAGTTGGTGATGAAATTGATGCATCTATCCTTACATTAGACCGTGAAGAAAGAAAAATGTCCTTAGGTATCAAACAGCTTAAAGCTGATCCATGGGAAGCTATCGATGAAAAATTCAAAGTTGGAAGCCAACACACAGCAAACGTGCGTAACTTCACAAACTTTGGTGTTTTTGTTGAAATTGAAGAAGGTGTTGACGGATTGATCCAC
Organism: Prolixibacteraceae bacterium; assembly: GCA_963678235.1. Lineage (GTDB taxonomy): Bacteria > Bacteroidota > Bacteroidia > Bacteroidales > Prolixibacteraceae > JABMQB01. The sequence goes on from OY782766.1 coordinate 1,981,260, forward strand.
ATTTCTGATTTAAGCTGGACTAAAAAGATCAAACACCCAAGTGAGTTTACAGGAATTGGTGAAAATATAGAGGTTGTGGTTCTTGACATCGACAAAGAAAACCGTCGCTTGAGCCTTGGACACAAACAATTGGAAGAAAACCCATGGGATGTATTTGAAAATATATTCACGGTTGATTCAATTCACGAAGGAACCATTGTTGACCTTATGGACAAAGGTGCTGTTATAGCATTGCCATATGGTGTAGAAGGATTCGCAACTCCTCGTCATCTTACAAAAGAAGATGGAAGCAAAGTTACTGCCGATGAAAAACTGGATTTCAAAGTAATTGAATTCAATAAATCATCTAAACGTATCATTGTTTCACATTCAAGAATTTATGAAGATGTGAAAAAAGCTGATGACAGTGCAAAAAGAAAAGCACAAAACAAAAGCGTTAAGAGGGCTACTAAGAGCTTAAAAGACAATGCCGAAAGGACTACTCTTGGTGATATCTCTGAATTGGCTGCTTTAAAAAGTCAGATGCTGGAAAACGAAAAAAAAGATAGCAAAGAGTAACGTTGATTATTACCACGAAATTCGTATATTGAATTATGACTTTCGAAATAATAAAAAAAGACAGGTACTCCCACGTTAAAGTTTTAGTTGACAAACTGGACACTAACAATGCCCATGACCTGAAATCAGAACTGGTAATGCTTAGTGGCAATGGAGAGAAAAACATTGTTCTCGACATGTCGGCATGTAAATTCTGTGATTCTTCGGGTTTGAGAGCTGTTTTAGTTGCTAACAGGTTGTGCGAAGATAATTTGGGGACTTTTATCCTTACTTCGCTTCAACCGGATGTGGAACACTTAGTTAGGATTTCGATGCTGCACACTGTTTTGTTAATCACAAATAGTGTGGAAGAAGCCGTAGAGCTTCTTGAAAAGAAAGAAAAGCTCTAACAACAAGTGTGAACATTGGCTGATGTCATTCGAACTTACAATATTGGGAAGTAGCTCAGCGTTACCAACATCTGAAAGATATCCAACTGCTCAAGTACTAAATGTACTTGGGCAGTTTTTTTTGATCGACTGTGGAGAAGGTACCCAAATACAAATGAGAAGGTTGAAACTGAGATTCTCAAAAATCAGTCGGATTTTTATTTCACACCTTCATGGCGACCACTATTTTGGGTTGCCAGGGCTTATTTCTACATTTTCACTTCTTGGGCTAAAAAAAGATGTCCACATTTATGCTCCGGAAGGTTTGCGGGAATTAATCCGCCCACAAATTGAGCACATGAAACATGGATTGGAATTCTCCATTCATTTTCATCTTCTTGATATGAAGGTTCGTCAAGTTATTTATTCCGATGAAAAAGCAGAAGTAGTTTCGTTTCCTGTAAAACATTCGATCCCCACGTGCGGATTTTTATTCCGGGAGAAACAGAAACAACCCAATATTAAGAAGGAAGCCATAAAAAGATACAACATTCCAATCAAAAATATATTGGCTATAAAAAATGGTGCTGATTTTACAAAAGAAGATGGCACAGTTATACCAAACAAAAAGCTCGTTATTCCTCCACGAAAGCCACGCTCCTATGCATTTTGCACCGACACAAAATATTACGAGCCAATTATTGAACAGGTTCAAGGTGTTGACCTTTTGTACCACGAAGCTACTTTTGGTGATGATAAGGAAAAACTTGCTCGCAAAACCCTACATTCAACAGCGCGTCATGCCGCAACCATTGCTTTAAACGCGAGCGTAAAAAAACTTTTGATTGGCCATTTTTCTGCCAGATATAAAAACATTGAACTATTGGTAAACGAAGCACGGGAAGTTTTCACTGAAACTTATGCTGCACACGATGGCGACATAATTAAAGTAAAATAAGCCTATTCTTTCTCAAAAAAACGCTTGTCAAAGTTCACCAGATATAACTTTTCAATTGGCCTGGTAAATGCAGTGTACATCCACCTTAAATATTCAACATTGATCATATCTTCTGTTAAATACCCCTGGTCAATATAAACCGTATTCCATTGTCCTCCCTGGGCTTTATGACAAGTTACAGCATAGGCAAACTTAACCTGCAAAGCATTAAAATAAGGATTCTCACGTATTTCCTTCCACCGTTTTTGTTTGTTTCTAATGTTCAGGTAATCTTCTGATACTGCTTCAAACAGTTTTCGGTAATCATCACTCGTAAACGATGCTGACTCCAATTGCAAAGTTTCTATAAAGATTTTACAATCGATTTCAACATCCGAATAATCAATAAATTTTAAACAAACATCGGCAAACCGAAAACCATAAAGCTCTTCATATCCATAAATTGAAACAATCTCCGCAATGTCACCATTTGCGATAAAATCCAATTCTTCGGTTTTACTAATCCAGAAATAATTGTTTTTTACGATCATTAATAGGTCGCCCTTGGTCAGTTCCGATTCTTTGTAAAGAATAGAACCACGAATCCCATTATTAAAGAGGTTTGCCCTTTTATTTGACCTGGTCACAATTGCCGTATCAAAAACTCCATGCTTATCGTACGAGTTTGAAATACTTTCGATCAGCATATCCCCTGAAACCCTCTCCACATCGTTAAAACCATTAAGTTCGATCTGGAAAAAGCCCTTAACCGGATCTTCAGAATTGATAAGGTGCCGTAACCTGGTTGCATTGCTTAATATCCCTGAATCTTCAGCCTGGCGCACAACTTCCGTCAGTTCAAATTCTTCAACGCCAAATCCGTATTGCTCTACTTCAAATAATTCCAGTGCCGGGCTAAGTGTTAGCCCAACGGGAGGCAATTGTGCTGTGTCGCCCACCAATATAAGCCTGCAATTGGTTCCCGAATACACAAATTCTACCAAATCATCCAATACACGCCCCGATCCGAAATAAGTTCCTTCGGCTGCCTGGTTCGTTATCATTGATGATTCGTCCACAATAAAAACGGTATCTTTATGTAAATTCCTGTCTAATACGAATTTACCTGTTCCATCGCTGGTTGTTTTTTGCCGATAGATTTTTTTATGTATTGTAAAAGCCGATTTTACGGCATAAGCCGAAAGCACTTTAGCAGCCCTACCCGTCGGGGCTAGCAAAACCGAATTAATTTTAAACGATCCTAAAGCCTTTACCAAGCCGCCAATAATAGATGTTTTACCAGTACCTGCATAGCCTTTAAGAATAAAAATCCTATCCTGATCCTCACTGGCAATAAACATCGAAAGACGTTCGATTAATTCCTTTTGACCTGATGTTGGTGCAAATGGTAATAATTTTGTTAAGGTATTTTCAATTAATTTATAAATCATTTAACTAAAATATTACTCTGGTGTGATTTTTGATCATCGCATCAAAATAAAATTAATGTCTGGGAAGGTAATCTATTTTTTTTTTTAAATTTGCATTCGATCAAAATTAACTTATTAAAATTATATCAATGAAAACCGTAATCCAAGTTGTACTATTTCTCGTTGCTCTCGTACTGGCTTATCTTATTTATAGTAGTATACAAAAACCAATAGATTTTGAAAAAGCAAAAAAAGTAAGGTACGATGCTACTATTGAGCGCCTAAAAGATATCCGTAAAGCGCAGGTTTCCTACAAAGAAACTTATGGCCAGTTTACAGGCAGTTGGGATACCCTCATCAATTTTGTTAAATACGATTCAGTTCGTAACGTACGTAAAATTGGTACATTAACTGATAGTATGATTGCTGAAGGAATCTCAGAAGCTAAAGCATTGAGGCTTGGATTAATTATTAGGGATACAACCAGGGAAAGTGTTTTGACTACACTATTTTCTGAAGATTATCCAATAGATGAAATTAAGTACATTCCACTGATTGAGGATAGCATTGAGTTTAAATTGGGAGCAACTGTTTATACAACGGGTTCAGGTATTAAAGTTCCAATTTTTGAAGCAAGGGCGCATAATAACAACATTTTGAAAGGCCTACCAGCAGAATTTGACCAATTAATAATAAACCTAAACGAACAACGTAGGACCAACGAATTATATCCTGGTTTGAAAGTAGGTTCATTAACAGAAGCGAACAATAATTCAGGTAACTGGGAATAAAACAAATGCATGAGTTAATTTGTACAGACGAAACTTTTGATCCAAATTTTACAATTGAATATAAATTATCCATCCAGGTAAGCCTGGATGGATTTTCTTTTTGTATACTGGACCATATCAGGAAAAAATTCCTGGTATTTAAACATTTTCCGTTTCGACTTAGCAATGCATCTTTTTTGCCGCGCAAAACAAGGGAAAATATTGAACAGGAAGATATCCTTTCGCAAAAATATAAAAGCGTACAAATCCTTATTGAAAACACATCCGTTGCGGCAATTCCAACTATCCCTGAATTTCAGGAAACCCCGGAATTATTCCTTAGGCAGAATTTTAACCTTCCATCCAACACCGTTTTTCATTCATCGCACCACGAAGCATTTGACATCTCTTTAGCCCATGCGTATTCGGGGCAATTAAAGTCTTTGTTTGACGAAAAGTTTGGGGAATATAAGCTCTTACATTATATAGAGCCATCTTTTAAAAAGATTGCCAAAAACAGCTTAAAAAAAGGATTTAATTGTATAATCAACATAAGCAGTCAATATTTTTCAGTATTGATTTTTGAAGAAAAAAAACTGTTGTTTTTAAATACGTTTACATATAAAAACGAAAACGATATTCTTTTTTACCTTCTAAACACTTTGGAGAATCTTGCGATTAACCCTAACGACCTGCAAATATATCTATCGGGATTGCTGAATGAGAAAGACCCTATTAACACTCTTTTTGAAAAATACGATTTAAATAGTAGCTATTTAAAATTTAACCGCTCCTATCAATATAGTTATACCTTTGAAAACGTGCCTGAGCATGCTTTTATAAATGTTATCAATCCTGAAGGATGAGAATTGTCGGAGGAGAATATAAAGGACGTATTATCAAACCCGGCAAAAATTTCAGGGCCAGGCCAACAACAGATATTGCTAAAGAAAGCCTCTTTAACATTCTTGCAAACAGTTATGATTTTAGTGAGATTAAGGCGCTTGACCTTTTTTCAGGCACTGGTAGCATAAGTTATGAGTTTGCCAGTCGCGGTTGTGAAAATATCGTTCTTGTGGAGAAAGATTTTCACCACTACAAATTCATACGAAGTACTATTGAAGAACTTAATTTAGGTTCGATAAATCCGGTTAAGGGCGATGTATTTAAATTTATTGAAAAAGGTACATCTCAATTTGATATTATTTTTGCTGATCCACCTTACGATTTAAAAAACCTGGATAGAATCCCTGATTTGATTCTCTCATCGAAGCTTCTTAACGAAAACTCTTTGTTAATTGTGGAACACCCAAAAAATTACAATTTTAGTAAACATCCACAATTTCAAGAACTTAGACGATACGGAAACGTTCATTTCAGTTTTTTCTCCAAATCAAACAATTGATATTCAGCGAATTAATAAAAATGTAAAAATAAATTGATTTTTTATGTTTTTTTTATTGCAGGAAAAAAAAGAAAGCATATATTTGCATCACCTTAAAACAAGGGCAAAAAACAAGTTCTAAAAATACAAAATGGTGGCGTAGTTCAGTTGGTTAGAATATCGGCCTGTCACGCCGAGGGTCGCGAGTTCGAGTCTCGTCGTCACCGCGAAAAGCTTCTCAGAAATGAGGGGCTTTTTTTGTTTTAAAAGGATTCGAATTTAAAAGATTATTTGGTGCAAATTTGAGTCTTGAACGATTTAGAGATACAATAAAAGACTTCTAAGCAAATGGTAATGGCTAAGCAATCATAATTCAAAAGAAGATTATTTTCTTCGATTAATAAACACTGATTAAATTTTTGGGATCGGCTTCTTTTTCCCCACTCCAGCGATATGCCGTTAAAACCTTACTGCCTGCAACACAAGAATCAACACAGCAAACATTGGGTTTTAAAATATATGGACCGTTGGGTTTGCAATAATGCCCTATAAATACCAGAGGTGCATCATCGGGGTAAGGAACATATTCAGGTATAATTTGTGATGGAACTGTATATTTAGGCAACAAGCCGCTATTATCAAACGAGATTTCCTGAAAGGTTTTACCAGCTGCACTCTCCCACCATTTTACCCGAAACCTTTGGACGTTTATTCCTTTGTTGTTTTTCACCCTTAAATCTTTAGGTAGGGCAAGAATTAACCCTTTTGTGGTTTGCCAGATATTCTTTCCCAATTTAGAATTTTGCTTCTTATAGATTTCTTTGAATACCTTGTTTTTAATCTTCCCAGTTTCACTCAATGATCGAATAACTTCAATATTATTGTCCATCCAACAGGCATGAACAACCCTTATGCCATCCAGCTCCAGAAACAAAGGAAGGGTTTTAAACCATTTCCTGTACATATCCCATTCTTCGGGGTGGTATTCAAATTCCTGTAGAGTCTTAACAAGAGACATCCTACCCCTTGAAAGCCTAGGCACCAACCATGTTCCACTTTTCTTCTTAATATTGAAAATAATGGCATTTATTTCATGGTTTCCAAGAATAGCCAAAGCATTTCCATTGTCAACCATACTTTTTATCAGTCTTAAAGTTTCCCTGATTTGTGGTCCACGATTAATAAAATCCCCTACAAAAACCGCTTGCCTGTCTGGATGTTCGTAGCGATTGTTGTTTTTTTTATAGCCCAATTGCACCAATAATTTTCGGAGAAGTTTGGCATGCCCATGAACATCGCCAATGATATCGTACATCATAAAAAAAAGCAGGTTAAAATCAAGGGCAATTTAAAAAAATATCCTCAATCCTTCTTATTTCCTTTCTTATTTGTGCAGTTTGTTGATTGAATTTGTTTCCAAACAAAAAAGGCCACCTAAACTAGATGGCCTTTTCATATATATGATCAATGAAAATTTTATGTTCTTATTTTAGATCCTTTGGTTGCAAAGAAAATCAGGTAAGCATAATAAATAAATAAGCAGCAGATCGCAATTACAACGGATCCTGTTGCTGTTTGAATAGCTCCCATTATTGGCATTAAAATAGCGGCACCAATTACTGAAGTAGCAATAACCCCAGATGCAACTTTTGCCAATGGACCTAAATCTTCTAAAGCAAGGTTATAAATTACAGGCCACATAATTGAATGGAAAAGACCCGTTCCGAGGAAAGCCCATAAAGCGATTGTGCTCGCGCTTGCACCAATTGCAAGAGAACCTCCTACCAAAACAATTCCACCTGCAGCACAAATCGTAAGAATTGTTCTTGCGGTAAACTTTTGAAGTACAAAAATTCCAATCAAACGTCCAACCATTAATCCGCCCCAGTAGTATTTTAATAAATCAATACGGTCTTGCGAAGTAAATGACAATCCTAATTTATCGGTATAATCTGCAAAGAAACTTGGAATTCCAATTTCGATGCCCATATACACGAAAATAGCCAATGAACCCAACCAAACATGCGGGTATTTAAATGCACTTGATTTATATTTTTTCTTTTCTCCAGTGTTATCTTCATCATCCCCTTTGATCTCAGGTAATTTTAAAAAGAACATAATCACCAATATTACGAGGGTAATGCCTCCAATTATTCCAAATGGTCTTTGAACGGCGGTTGGATCGTTGGTATCGTTCACAATCAACATAGAAACAAAAATCGGGGCAATTACAGTTGCTACTGAATTCAACGCATTTGTAAGCGTTAAACGACTTGCAGCAGTTTCAGGGGCACCCAATTCGTTTACATAAGGATTCGCGGCAACTTGAAGTAAAACAACACCTATTGCAAATACAGCGACAGCAACCAAGAACGGGATATAGCCCATAGCAACCATTGGTATGCATAAAAAGAATCCTATTGCAACCAAAGCAAGCCCGGACAATACACCATTTTTATAACCTATCCGGTTAATGATAAATGCAACTGGTATTGATAATGCATAAGCCCCATAAAAGAACGAGTTTGGCAACTGCTTTTCAACGTCATTTAGGTTGAATGCATCCTTTAGGAAATCGATCATCGAATTATTCATTGTAGTAATGAACCCGAACAGAAAGAACAAGGATGCCATCACTATCAAAGGAAACAAATACTTGTTTTTACTCATGATTTGAAATTTTAGTTTATTGAAGTTTAGAATACAATTATAAGTCTAATTTTACAGAACCTTGCGCCCTAATGAATAATTTATGGCATTTTCCTTTTCCATAAACATGCTCAAGTGTCGACACATATTCATCGATTTTATCCTGAGGTACAAACGCCTGGATCGTTCCTCCAAATCCACCGCCATGCACGCGCCATGCCCCACTTCCTTTTAACACCATTTCGCTTAACGCCAAAGCAACAGATACAACCTGTTCGTCTTTATGTGTTATATCAAAAATATTTTGGTTATACATGTATGAGCTATATCCTGACTCAACAACCATTTTTAAGAATGATTGAAAATCGTTGTCTTCAAGGGCAGCCACCTGGTCAACAACCCTTTGGTTATCGCCTTGGAAATGATATGCCCTTAAAATTGCCCGATCGCCAACCTTTTCACGAATTTCAGGAATTTTATCAACGATTTGTTCCATCGTTACCTTTCTTAATACATCAGCACCAAGTTCTGCAGCAACCGATTTCATTTCAGTAGGCAATGATGCATATTCAGCTTGTGACGCAGGATCGTCGTGACCTCCACCCACATCAGTAATAACCAAGGAATATCCTGTTGAAACAAAATCAAAATCGACTTCCTTAACAATTGGATTTGCGGGATCCTCAAAATCGATGGTAATTAAACCACCAACCGAACACGCTGTTTGGTCCATTAAACCACAAGGTTTTCCAAAATAATTGTTCTCAGACCATTGACCAATAATCGCATTTTCAACCGCACTCATTTTTCCATCGTTAAACAAATGGTTTACAATTGCGCCAACAAGCACCTCAAATGATGCAGATGAACTTAATCCCGATCCTTTGGGGACACGTCCTTCAATACATGCATCGAACCCTCCAATCTCATAACCTAATTCCTTCATTCGGGCACAAATTCCTTTCACCAACGATGTAGAAGTATAAAAAGCCGCTTCGTCAATATTCATTTCAGTTAAATCTACCTGAAACTCAGGATAACCTGCCGACTTTATGCGAATTACATTTGTTCCATTTTTTGCTGCAACTGCTGCCATATCAAGGTTAACAGCGCCAGCCAATACCCTTCCATAGTTGTGATCGGTATGGTTCCCTCCAATTTCTGTCCTTCCTGGAGAACTAAAGAGTTCGACATCATCGTTATTATAGCTTGCTTTAAACTCTTCCATTAGAGCCGAATAACGAACAGCCTGTTCCTTCAAAGTAGCGGAATCAGTACCATAAAGTTCCTTAAATAAGGGGTTATCCCCATTGTTAATTTTTCCGATTAATGATTTGATTATTGCCATAGTTTTAGCTTGATTTAAAATGTATTATTTATTGATTTCTTTATAATGTCTCTTTGGGAGGTCCCTCAATCTTTGCGCTGCCTGCTCAGCAGTGATATCCCGCTGCGGAGTTGCCAGCATTTCATAGCCGACCATAAATTTTTTTACTGTTGCCGACCTCAGTAAAGGTGGATAAAAATGCATGTGTAAGTGCCATTCCGGATAATCTTTCCCATCACATGGGGCTTGATGCAAACCCGCTGAATATGCAAAGGAAACTTCAAACAGGTTGTCGTACATAACGGTCAGTTTTTTATAAATATCAGCCAATCCCGTGCGCTCTTCATCTGTAAGTTGAAGAATATTTTGTACCGCCCTTTTACTGATGATCATTGTTTCATAAGGCCAGGTTGCCCAAAATGGGACCAGTGCTACAAAATGCTCATTCTCGGCAAGAATACGCATTTGTTTTTCCAATTCTGCACTCAGGTAATCACCAAGCAAGGTTTTCCCGTTTTTGAGGTAATAATCTTTTTGTGTTTTGCTTTCCTTTGCAGGTTCAACCGGAACGGAAGAAGATGACCAAATTTGCCCATGGGGATGTGGATTTGAGCAGCCCATTATAGCCCCTTTATTTTCAAAAATTTGTACATAGTTTATCATAGGGTTCTTGCTAAGTTCTGAGAATTGCTCACACCAAACGTCCACCACTTTCCGAATATCTTCCACCTCCATTTCAGGAACAGTTAGGCTATGGTTTTCGCTGAAACAAATAACCTTGCAAATTCCACTTTCGCTTTTGGCTTGAAACAAGCTCCCTTCATTGATTTTACCATTTGGGGTATCCGTTAATAAAGCGCTAAAATCATTGGTAAAAACAAATGTACCTTTATAATCCGGGTTTGTTTTCCCCCCCGCCCTTTCATTCCTGGCACATAAATAACAGCCAGGGTCGTAGCTTGGCCGTTCATCTTGTACTGTTTTTTCAACCTGCCCCTGCCATGGCCTTTTTGCTCTGTGTGGCGAAACCAAAACCCAATCGCCTGTTAATGGATTTAATCTTTGATGCGGAAAATCTTCAATATTAAAGTTATTCATACTTGATTTAATTAACTATACCAACTGGTAGGTACTAGTAGGTTTTTATTGCAAATATAAAATTATAACCTAATCCTCCTAATTAATATATGAATGTTGTGTGGCATAAGATTTACAATGAAGCGCGCATTATTAATGCAGAGCTATTCCTCTCCTGTAACCTGTTTTTTGTTTGTACCATTTCCGCCAATTTTTTACCCATTTCTTTAAAGTCAGTTGAAATTGTTGTGATCCCGCCACCAACAACTTCTTTCAAAATGGTATCATTTAAAGATATAATCCCAATATTTTTTCCCAGCACTAGTTTTTTATTGTTGGCACCTTTAACCAGTTTAACCAAATCGCGATCTGAAATGACGATATATACAACACCGGTTTCTATCTCCACATTGTCAATCGTCCTGCTGATGGTATTTCTTATTCTATTTTCAACACAAAACTTTCTAAAACCGGTCTCCCTTTCCTCTGGTTCTTTCCCACCAGGATTAATTAAAACAAGTTTATTATATTTTTTTATTTCTTCGATTCCCTGATACAGGGCGTCGTATAAATCACATTCAAAATCCTGGTAGATTACGGGAAAATATTTTAAATCCTTTTTTACGCGGTCTAAAATATACACCCTATCTTTGGGCAATTTATTTATTAAATGGCTCGTATTATCGAATGTCGCAGGCATTATAACATACGAAGTATATTTACCAATACTATCTATAATCAGGTTTTTAAATACGTTATAATTAAAATGATGAAAGAAAATATCCACGTATGTGCCCTTGTCCAGACTATTCAGAAAAGAATTGTAAAGGTCCTCTTTAAATGAGTTTAGTTCATCAAAAAGTAAAAACACCTTTTCTTCCTGCCTAGCATCGGTACTGGCAATATAATATCCTTTTCCAGGCTGGCTCATAATTATACCTTTTGCTTTTAGTTCGTTAAAAGCAACCATGACAGTATCCCTGCTCAAGTTAAAATCTGCACATATTTGGTTGATTGAGGGTATTCTATCTCCTTTTTTTAAAAGTTTACGATCAATTGCATGATAAATAGAATTTATTATCTGCCTGTATTTTGGTACCGATGAATATGGATCATAGGTAATAATTTTCCTTACCATTATGGTCTATTTAGATTATTTTATATAGGTCGCTTGGCAATTCTGGTATTTCAACATTTTGAATTCAATTTTATCATTCGTTTTGTCCGAATTATCCCTGCACATACAAAAGTATAACAGAAATTCATAAATAAACATGCTACACAACACTACCAGTACCTACCAGTATGATTATTATTTTTATGCATTTTTGTGCTAATCAAATGTCTAAAAATCAAATAATGAAACGAGCATAAATAAAAAGCTTTTTTAATACACAGGAGTATGATTATGCGAGTTCCATGAGTTACTACAAAAAATAAACAATTATAATCAAATGAAAATTAGTAAAACGAAATTTGGTTTATTACCCGAAGGAGACGAAGTTTCTCTGTTCACGCTAAGCAACGATAAAAACATACAAGTTAAAATTTCAACGTACGGAGCAATTATCACCAGCATTGAGACTCCTGATAAGGATGGAAAGATTGAAAACATCGTTTGCGGGTTCGATAAACTGGAAGATTATATCAGCGAACACTACTTAGGTAATTATCCATATTTTGGATGTATTATTGGAAGATGTGGAAATAGGATAGCAAATGGAGATCTTGAAATAAATGGTACTCAATACAAGTTGGCGGTCAACAATGTACCAAATCATTTGCATGGCGGGTTAACCGGTTTTGACAAAAAACTTTGGGATGCTCAAATAATTGACGAAAACGACCAAGTTGGCGTTATGCTTTCATACTTAAGCCCTGATTTAGAGGAAAACTATCCAGGAAATTTGAAAGTAACTTGTACCTACACACTCAACAACAAAAATGAACTTTCCATAGAGTATGGTGCCGAAACAGACAAAACGACTATTGTAAATTTAACCAATCATACCTACTTTAACCTTACTGCTGGGAAAGAGAATATTTTGAATCATGAATTGAGGTTAACTGCAACAAAAATGACAGAAATGATTGAACAAATCCCTACAGGGAAAATTGTTCCTGTAAAAGATACCCCGTTTGATTTCACCACGGCAAAAACTTTTCAGAAAGACCTGGATAAGCTTCCAACCGGATACGATGATAATTATGTTCTTGATAATGAAGATGGGATGCTGAAATTTGTTGGGTGCCTTCTAGAAAAGAACTCAAACAGGATGGTTGAAGTTTACACCACAAAACCAGGTATGCAATTATACACTGGCTATTGGATTGGCGAGATGACCATTAAAGGGGAAAAGAAATTTGGAAGTTATTCGGGGGTAGCCCTAGAAACCCAATACTATCCGGACTCAGTGCACCATAAAAACTTTCCGAGCCCTGTTTTAAATCCAGGAGAAACATACAACCACAAAACAATCTATAAGTTTTTATAATACAGATCAATCAATCTGAAAAGGCAGCAAAACATATAAATGCTGTCTTTTTTTTATTTCTTTGCAAACTTGTTTTATCAGAATATAACCAGTGCCCGGAAAACAATTCCCTAAAAATTTATATTTTTGAATGAAATCACTATTTACCTAAAACTTGCTGCAATGAAAACGATAATTGAGCTTTTCGAAACCAGTGTGAATAAATATCCGGCGAACATTTATTTGTACGAAAAAAAAGACGGTGAATTCATAGGGACAAGCTATGAAAAAACCAGGGAAGAAGTCTTAAAATTTTCGGCCGGACTTGTAGCATTAGGTATGAAAAAAGGCGACAGGACAGCCCTTGTTTCAGAAGGAAGAAATGCATGGATAATCAGTGAACTTGGAATTTTGTATGCAGGGGGAATTAACGTCCCCTTGTCGGTAAAACTGGATGCTAAGGCTGAAATGAAATTCAGGATTGTGCATTCAGGTGCGAAGTTCGTGATTGTTTCAAAAGGGCAATCCGCTAAAATCGATCTAATCAAAAATGACCTTACTGAAGTTGAGAAATTTATTTATCTGGATGAAAAAAGCCAATACGAAGAAAAGGATATTTCGTATGCGCAGATACTTGAAACGGGGGAAGCAAACCTTAAACAAAATTCAAAAGAACTTGAAAATGTGTGGCAAAACATCCAGCCTAATGACCTGGCAAACATTTCATATACATCAGGTACAACTGCCGATCCGAAAGGAATCATGTTATCGCATTTAAATTATGCAGCAAATGTAATCCAATCGAACACTTTGATGGAAATTACACCAGAATGGAGAACACTGGCATTTTTACCATGGGACCATGCATTTGCCCATACAGCATGTTTGTATTGCCTTATGTACAACGGTGCAAGTGTTGCTTCACTCGAAGTGGGGAAAACACCCATCGAAACCATCAAAAATATTCCAAAAAACATTAAAGAAATAAAACCTAAAATACTGATGAGTGTTCCGGCTGTTGCCAAAAACTTCCGGAAAGGAATTGAATCCGGGATACAAAAGAAAGGTGCATTTGCCGAGAAATTATTTAAGCACGCTTTAAAGGTTGCCTATAAATATAATGGTAATGGATTTGATCGTGGAAAAGGGTTGCGTTTCATCTACAAACCTTTGTTGTCAGTTTACGATAAAATCCTTTTCAGTAAAGTACGTGAGGGATTTGGAGGTGAATTAGAGCTATTTATAGGAGGTGGCGCATTGCTCGACACCGAACTTCAACGTTTCTTTTATGCCGTAGGAATGCCCATGTGCCAGGGATATGGTTTAACAGAAGCAGCCCCGGTAATTTCATCCAATTCGCTGGATGCCATTAAATTCGGATCATCGGGAAAATTGGTTAAATATCTAGAATTAAAAATAAAAGACAGCGATGGAAACGACCTTCCGATTGGGGAAAAAGGGGAAATTGTAATTAAAGGCGATAACGTGATGTTGGGATATTGGAACAACCCGACAGCAACAGCAGAAACCATAAAAGATGGGTGGCTTTATACCGGGGATATGGGCTACATGGACAAAGATGGTTTCCTGTATGTGCTGGGAAGGTTTAAAAGTTTGCTGATTGGCAACGATGGCGAAAAATTTAGCCCCGAAGGCATTGAAGAAGCATTGGTTGACCAATCACCGTTTATTGACCAGGTGATGCTGTATAACAATCAAAATCCATACACCACGGGGTTGTTGGTTCCAAATATTAAAGCAATCAACCGGGAATTGACCAGAAGGGCAATCCACCCGGAAACCAATGAAGGAAACGACGCGAGCCTACAAATAATACAGGAAGAAATAAACCATTATAAAGAAGGCGGTAAATTTGAAGGGATGTTCCCCGAAAGGTGGCTTCCGGCAAATACTGTAGTTTTACCTGAAGCTTTTACGGAAGAAAACGGATTGCTAAACACAACACTAAAAATGGTTCGTGGGAAAATCGTTAAGCATTTTGAAAAAGAGCTGGAATTTTTATATACCCCGGCCGCAAAAGATATTTTAAACCTCAAAAATATTGAATCCATTAAAAAGTGGAATTCATAATTAAAGTATGAATAAATGATTATAGAAACCTTCTCATACCCAAGGGCAGCAGTTATTGGAAACCCTTCGGATGGTTATTTTGGAAAAACAATCGCTTTTGTATTTTCAAATTTTATTGCAAAAGTGCAATTGTACCAAACCCCCGAATTGGAAATAAAACCACAAAGGCTTGATGGCACAAATTTTAACAGCATTAAAGAACTTGTTGACGATGTTAACCTTGCAGGTTACTACGGTGGAATGAGGTTGTTGAAAGCTGCCATAAAAGTTTTCTACGAATATTGCCTGCGAAAAAACATAAAGGTTGACGACCGGAATTTTACGATGCGTTATAATTCGAATATTCCGCTTCGGCTCGGGCTTGCAGGCTCAAGTGCAATTATAACTGCTTGCTTTAAAGCTTTGTGTTCATTTTACGGAATCGATATTCCGGGAGCAATTCTTGCCAACTTAGTCCTTTCTGTTGAAACCGTGGAATTAGGTATTTCTGCCGGGTTGCAGGATAGGGTTGCCCAGGCATACGGAGTTCCTATATTTATGGACTTTGACAGGGATATAATGGAAAAACAGGGCTATGGAAACTATGAAAAATTGGATGCATCTAAATTTCCAAACTTTTATATTGCCTACAGAAGCAGCCTTTCGGAAGGTACAGAAGTCGTTCATAACAACCTTTCCGCCAGGTTCGAAATTGGCGATCCAAAAGTCCTTCAGGCAGTATTGCGATGGTCGCAAATAACCGAAGATTTCAGGAATGCCCTATACGCAAACGACTATAACACCATGCATGATTTGATCAATGAAAATTTTGACCTACGAAGAAAAACGGTTCGGATTTCACAGGGAAACATTGAAATGGTAGAATTAGCCCGTTCGGTTGGCGCTAGTGCAAAATTTACCGGAAGTGGCGGCGCAATAATCGGCACATATAAAGATGATAAGATGTTTGAAGCTTTAGCTTCCAAACTAAAACGCAATAATATTGAAGTAATTAAACCAAGTATAGTTACCCGTTAATGATAAAAAAAGCAGTTATTCCGGCAGCAGGATATGGTACAAGGTTCCTGCCCCTTACCAAATCGCAACCAAAAGAAATGATCCCAATTGTGGATACACCGGTTATTCAATATGTGGTAGAAGAAGCAGTTAAAAGTGGCATCACCGATATCCTGATGATTATTGGGAAAGGGAAAAGGGCTATTGAAGAACACTTCGACCGAAATGCAATTCTCGAAGAATCATTACTTCAGAAGGAAAACTTTGAAATGCTCGAGAAAATTAAAAATATTTCTAAACTGGCTAATATTCATTTTGTTTGGCAGAAAGAAATGAATGGCTTGGGCGATGCAATTCGCTATGCAAAATACCATGTTGGCAACGAGCCTTTTGCATTGCTACTGGGCGATACACTGGTTCAAAGTGACACAACACCTGTTACCAAACAACTAATCGATGTATATGAAAAATACCAGGGATCTGTGGTTGCACTCGAAGAGGTAAACATGGATTTGGTTCATAAATATGGTGTAATTGATGGAACCCCACTTGAAAATAAAATATATCAGGCAAACGACTGGATTGAAAAACCTTCTAAAGAAGAAGCTCCCTCTAATTTGGTAATAGCAAGCCGTTATATATTCACCCCTGAAATTTTTGATATTCTGGATCAAACAAATCCTGGCAAAAACAACGAAATTCAGCTAACCGATGCCATGCGCGAACTGGTTAAACGCCAAAAAATGTACGGGCTTAAATTTGATGGAAAACGATACGACATTGGGAATAAACTTGGTTTCCTGAAAACAAACCTTATTTATGGACTTAAGGATGAAGAAATTGGGGATGAGATCAAGAAATGGCTTCTCGAATATGTCCAAACAATTTAAAGCAGCCATGTCAAATTCTTTATAAGGGATTTCGCTAGCGGAAAACAGAATCTCCCCTATTAGCCGGATTGCAGATAATTACTAGTTTTACTCTATTGTATTACTAAATATTATCAATTATGAAATTTCGTTATTTACTTCTGGCAATCATTCTGTTTTCTTCCTACTCTTTATCGGCAAAAATAGGAATTGGTGCTGGCGGCGATGTTAGCCCAAATGCTGCACGTTTAAGCGTGAGAGGATGGTTCTCAAAATACAACGGTGCAGAATTAGGTTTTGGACCAACCGCAAAATTCGAAGATTTTAAATTCGATGATATGAGCATGCAGGCTAAGTACTTTCATGCCATCAGGTATGACCGATATGCCAGAACATACCTAGGAATTCTCGGAAGATACACGATAATTAAAGACCCATTCTTCGACAAGAATTTGCCATCGGTTGGTGTTTTTGGTGGGAAAGAATGGTATTTGGGAAGGTACAGAAACCAGGGTGTTGCCGTTGAAGCCGGATTAATTTACGGAAAAGTGAAAGGACAATCCTTGGTTTTTGATAATGGAATTCAATCTGACCAAAATTATACCGATTTCCCGGCATACATTAGTTTAAGCTACAAATACTACTTTTAATCAATATAGTAGATCCAATAAAACACATACTTAGATTTAAGTAACTAATCAAAATCTCAAACTCACTTAATAGCTCAAAATCAGTTACAAATTTTAATAGATACAAGGCTCTGTAAATAAAAGAACCGTTCCTTATTTTAGGGAACGGTTCTTTCTTATGATATTATTAGTGTCCAGTAAATTTTTACAGTTATCTCTGTACTTATGAATTTATTACGTTCCTATGAAACTTTCAGTTATTAGGGTTCGTATTTTATTTCTTCCCAAATTTATCTCCTAACTGAACAGCCCCAGATGGGCAAGATATTGGGAGAATAGCAATTACAGATTTTAGAAGGAAGTCCTGTAGGTATGAAGTATTTTAACGGACAACAATGATTATTAATCCAAATAAACCTCCAAAAAAAATCAGCAAATCAAGGTTCAAAACAACGATTTTTAATGCTCATATTAAACAAGTGTTATTTCATAGTTGTTCAATATTCTTTTTAATGAACATTTGTTTTGTTAAGATAATTTTGACTTACATAAAAGACAGCAAAATAATTAAACCAATTAAACATGAAGAAAAAGATTATCCTTTCCCTTTTTACACTTCTGTATGGCTTGAGTTTATTCGGGCAAACATTAAATGGAATTATTACAACAAAGAAAAACAAGCCTATTGAGGGTGCGTACATTTCTATCCTTAAAAATAACCGACACAGCCATACCAGTCCTGAAGGCCGGTTCACACTATCAGGAATAAATACCGGGGACTCCCTATTAGTTAGCCATATTGGTTATCAAAGAAAGTTGGTAATTGTACACAATCCACAAGAGAAATTAAATATTGAGCTTTCAGAAAGCCTGATATCTATCGATGAAATTGTAATTAACCAGAAAATTAATGCCTTAAACCTGATTGCAGAAGTTGACCTTCATGTGAACCCCGTTAATACTTCTCAGGAAGTTTTGAGACAGGTTCCCGGACTTATAATCGGGCAACATGCGGGTGGCGGAAAAGCTGAGCAAATTTTCCTCCGTGGGTTTGACATCGATCATGGAACAGACATAAATATTAGTGTTGATGAACTTCCGGTAAATATGGTATCACACGCCCATGGTCAGGGGTACGCCGATTTACACTTTCTTATTCCTGAAACCATCGAAAAAATTGACTTTGGGAAAGGCACTTATTATGCCGACCAGGGAAATTTGACTACCGCCGGATATGTTAATTTTCAAACAAAAGACCATCTGGACAATAGCATCCTGAGCATTGAAATGGGGCAATTTAACACGCAACGCCTGCTGGGAATGTTCAATATTGCCAACCAAGTGGAGCATTCAGCTTATATGGCAACAGAATTTAATATGACTGATGGCGCGTTTGATAGCCCGCAGAATTTCCATAGGATCAATTTAATGGGAAAATATACAGCAAACCTAAAAACCAATGACAAGCTTTCGGTATTAGCTTCTTACTTTACAAGCAAATGGGATGCTTCAGGGCAAATCCCACAAAGAGCTGTTGACAATGGTTCGATTACGCGATTTGGTGCAATTGATGACACGGAAGGGGGCAATACAAGTCGTGCAAATATCCTCGTTCAATACAATAAGTATTTGGATGATAAATCATTTATTAAAAACAGTGTTTTTTACTCGCTGTATGATTTTGAATTATATTCTAACTTCACATTTTTCTTAAACGATCCGATTAATGGTGATGAAATACGTCAAAAAGAAAGCAGGGGTATTTATGGGTTCAAAAGTGAATACCACAGGGAATTTGACATGGGCAAATCATCTGGTTCACTGGTTTGTGGATTAAGCATTAGAAACGATGATATCAAAAACATTGAACTTACACATACCAAAGACCGAAGGCAAAACCTTGAAGAAATCCAACTTGGCGATATTCATGAAACAAATTTTGGAGCATATTTAAATGCCAGCTTTGACCTCGGCAAATGGAATATTAACCCAGGAATTCGAATCGACCGTTTTGAATTTAATTATAACGACCATCTTCAAGCGCATTATCAAACACAATATGAATCCAAGTCCATTCTCAGCCCGAAGCTGAACATTTTATATAATTATTCACACCTTATTCAGCTATACCTTAAAACCGGAAAAGGTTTTCATTCAAACGATACTCGGGTAGTTGTTGCCAACAACGGCAAAGAAATCCTTCCAGCTGCTTATGGTGCCGATCTTGGCTTTTTGTGGAAACCTATACCTAAAATGCTTATAAATACTGCCCTCTGGAACTTATTCCTGGAGCAGGAATTTGTATATGTTGGAGATGAAGGCGTTGTGGAACCAAGTGGTAAAACAAACAGACAAGGAATTGATTTGAGCATCAGGTACCAGCCACTGGAATGGTTATTTTGGGATTTTGATGCCAACTACACCCTCGGAAAAGCAATTGATGAACCTAAAGACATGGATTATATCCCACTAGCTCCCGATTTTACGCTAATGAGCGGTTTAAACATCCTGCACCCTTCCGGATTTTATGGAGGCATAAATTTTAGATATGTAGATGATCGTCCGGCAAACGAGGATAATTCAATTGTCGCTGTGGGCTATGGCATTACGGATTTACATGGAGGCTATAAATGGGGAAATTTTGATGTGGAAATCCAAATCCAAAACTTATTTGATAAAGAATGGAATGAAACGCAATTTGCAACGGAATCAAAGCTATATGACGAAAGCAATTCGGTTGAAGAAATTCATTTTATCCCAGGCGTTCCCTTCTTTTCAAAACTCAAGATCAGTTACAAATTTTAATAGATACGAAGTTCTGTAAATAAAAGGCCCTATGTTTGTAAAGCATAGGGTCTTTTTTATTTGAAAGATTTAAGTCTTATAAAAAATCTTCTCTTAGCGGACTAAAAACATCGATTAACATTCCGGCTTCTAAACAAACCACACCGTGAATTTTATTTGGCGGAACATAGAATCCGTCACCACCAGTGATTATTTTCTTTTCATCTCCCATTTGTAATTCAAACTTTCCTGAAACCACATAGGAGGTTTGAGAATGATGATGTTGATGTGCATATCCAATAGCATTGTCTTCAAACTTTATTTTAACCATCATCACGTTTACATCATAGCCCATAATCTTGCGGGAAACACCTTCTGCTACTTTTTCCCATTCGCAATCTTTATCGATAAAAACTTCTTTACTCTTAATATCCATAATACTAATTTTTATAGCAAAGGGTGCCCAAAACTGAACACCCTTAAGTCTTTTTATTATTTAAATTTTACTCTTTAACTAAATTCAAATTTTCGTCGAGTGGAGTCATTTTAGGCATTAATAAATGTACAATACCTAAAATAATAGTATAACATGAACCTGCGATCAAGAAAGCCCAAAAGAATCCATCTTTTCCTGCAGAGTCGAGTGCCTGACCTAAAATATAAAATGCAATAATACCAGCAACAGCACCTGCCATTCCGCCAATTCCGGTTATTGAAGCAACTGCTTTTTTAGGGAATACATCTGAAGCAAGAGTAAAGACATTTGCTGACCAGGCCTGATGACCTGCTGTTCCTAATCCAATTAGGAAAATAGCCAACCATTTGCTTTCAACAAATGCAATATAACTTACAGGTAAAATTATAAGTGCACACATCAATAATGTTAATTTCCGTGCTTTGTTTAAGCTCCAACCTTTTTTCATAAATGCTCCGGAAATCCAACCACCAAAAATACTTCCACCATCAGCCATTACGTACATAATGAAAAATGGAATTCCGATATGTTTCACATCAACACCATGGGTCATTGATAAATATTTTGCTCCCCAGAATAGGTAGAACCACCAAACTGCATCAGTCATTTTTGCCACAGCAAAAGCCCATGTTTGACGTTTTGGCAATACTTTGGTCCAAGCAATTTTTTCTTCGTTTTCAATTGTTGAATCACTAACAATATAATCTAATTCTTCTTTGGTTACTTTTGGGTGTTTTTCAGGTTTTTTATAAACCCTAAACCAAAGAAATACCCAGATAGCACTTAAACCTCCGGTAATTAGGAAAGGTATTTGCCAGTTCTTGCCGTTTTCATGCACAATCCATCCAACAACAAATGGTGCAAGAATTGCTCCAATGGAAGTTGCAGCATTATATAAACCGGTTGCAAAAGCCCTGTCTTTTTTAGGAAACCATTCTGCAACTGTTTTTTGTGCTGCAGGGAAATTACCCGATTCACCAACACCAAGTCCGAACCGTGCAACTGAAAATCCTAAAATACTAAATGCAGGTCTCACAAGGGCATGTAGCATCCCAAAGAAGCTCCAAGTTCCAATAGCAAGTGTGTATCCTTTTTTAGTACCTAAACGGTCGATAACTCCTCCCATGGTTAACATACCTAAAGCATAGGCAATTTGAAACCAAATGATAATTCCTGCATAATCGGCATTCGACCAACCAAACATTTTTTGCAAGGTCGGTGCCATAACACCTATAATACTTCTGTCAAAATAGTTAATGGTTGTTGCAAACATTAACATGGCGAGTATTCGATATCGATACTTACCAATTGGTGTGGTTGAATCAGTCATAATTTTAATTTAGATTATTAATTATTGATTTTAGTTCTTCTTAGTTCTTCGTTTTTTGCACAATTTCTAAGGCATATTTACACTTTTCAGTTACATACACAAAATCTTTGTTCTCAACAACTTCTTTAGGGAATAATTGAGATCCAAGACCAACACATGTTACCCCGGCAGCAAACCATTTAGTCAAGCTTTCTTCCGTTGGCTCAACACCCCCGGTTGGCATTATGCTCGACCATGGCATTGGTCCCAAAACTGCTTTCACAAAGCCTGGTCCTCCCACTTGGGAGCCAGGGAATATTTTAACAACCTCTGCACCTAATTCATGCGCTTTGGTTATTTCGGTTACCGAACCACATCCAGGGCTCCAACTTACTTTGCGTTTGTTACAAACTTTAGCCATTCCCTCATCAATCATTGGAGAAACAATAAAATTTGCCCCAAGTGCCAAATACATCGAAGTTGTTCCTTCATCGATTACCGAGCCAACACCCATAATCATTTCCGGGCATTCTTCGGCAACATATTGGTTCAATGCCGCAAAAACAAGTGAAGCAAAATCGCCACGGTTGGTAAATTCAAACACTCGAATCCCACCATCGTAACATGCTTTCACCACGCTTTTACATACTTCTATATCTTTGTGATAGAACACAGGAACGATGCCTGTTTCTGCCATTTTTTGCGCTACTTCAATTCTAGAAAATCTTGCCATTATATTTGTTTCAATTAAGTGTCTCCTTTTTCAGTTACATTCTTTTGAACACTGAAAATGAAACTTTATTTTTATCGAGCTACACGCCCGGAGGCATCTCCTCCCATTAATTTCTCAACCTCATCAACAGTTACCTGGTTATAATCACCATAAACGGTATGTTTTAAACAAGATGCAGCAACAGCAAAATTCAATGCATTCTGATCATCTTCAGGGTAAGTCAACAATCCGTAGATTAAGCCTCCCATAAATGAATCGCCACCTCCAACACGGTCAACAATATGAGTAATTTGGTATTGAGGTGATTCATATAATTTTTCACCATCCCAAAGCACTCCTGCCCAGCTGTTGTGGTTTGCATTCACAGATCCCCGAAGTGTAGTAATTACTTTTTTACATCTAGGGAATTGTTTCATAATTTGTCTCGAAACCGACTCATAAGCAGCACCTTCAACGTGCCCACCAGTTACGTCAACGCCTTCAGGTTTAATGCCCAATACTTTTTCAGCATCTTCTTCATTTCCTAAAACGATATCCGTACCAGCAACCAATTCCGGCATTACTTCACCTGCAGTTTTGCCATAATTCCAAAGGTTTTTTCTGTAATTTAAATCACAGGAAACTGTAATCCCTTTTTCGTTGGCTTTTTTAATGGCTTCCAAACAAACATCGGCTGCTCCCTGCGAAATTGCCGGGGTGATTCCTGTCCAATGGAACCAATTTGCACCTTCAAATACTTCATCCCAATCAATCATTCCTGATTCAATTTCGGAGATTGCCGAATGCGCCCTGTCGTAAACCACTTTGCTACCACGGCTAACTGCCCCTGTTTCCAGGAAATAGATGCCTAAACGTTCGCCACCATAAATAATTTTATCGGTTCCAACGCCATATTTTTGCAAATCCATTTTACATGATTTTGCAACATCGTTATCGGGAATACGGGTAACAAAATCTACCGGAATTCCATAATTAGCAAGCGAAACTGCTACGTTTGCTTCTCCACCACCAAAAGTGGCGTTCAACTGGCTGGTTTGAGACAACCTTAAATATCCTGGGGTTGCCAATCTTAACATGATTTCCCCAAAAGTAACTACCTTTTTATTCATTTTAATTATTTTATGCAATCGATTGCAAAAATAAATCTTCCTATATTAATATTCCAAATAACACCTGTTAAATTAGGCAGAAATTACGGAAATTTAAAATAGTCGTGGGCATTATTGAAACAAATATCCTCAACCATCTTACCCAACAGCTTCATATCATTCGGGATTTCCCCATTTTCGACATCATTCCCAATCAGGTTACATAATGTTCTTCTGAAATATTCATGCCTGGTATATGACAAAAAGCTTCTGGAGTCGGTGAGCATTCCAACAAACCTGCTCAACAAACCAAGGTTCGAAAGAGCATTCATTTGTTTTTCCATTCCATCTTTTTGATCGAGGAACCACCATCCTGAGCCAAATTGCATTTTACCTGGAACCGAACCATCCTGGAAATTACCGATCATGGTACCAATTAATTCATTGTCGCGCGGGTTCAGGTTATAAAGAATTGTTTTTGCCAACTGGTTTTCCATATCCAAACGGTTTAATAATTTTGAAAGAGGCCTAGCAATTTCAAAATCCCCAATAGAATCGAAACCAACATCGGCACCAAGCTTATTGAATAACCTGGTACTGTTATTTCTTAATGCCCCAAGGTGGTATTGCTGGGTCCATCCGCGGGAATGGTCCATAATTCCAAATTCGTAGAGCATGCATGATTTAAACTTGGCAACTTCAGCAGCATCCAGTTCTTTTCCTTTTCTGATTTTACTAAAGATGGCAACGACTTCATTTTCGGTGTATTCTTCAGCTATTACCGTTTCAATTCCGTGGTCAGACAAACGGCAATCGTTATCATGGAAGAATTGGTGCCTGTTGTCGAGTGCATCCATAAAATCAGCAAATGTGTTGATTTCAACTTCGGCAGCTTCTCCTAATTTATCCACATAAGCATTGAATGTTTTTGCATCTTCAACAGCCATAGCCTTATCTGGCCTCCACGCCGGAAGTACTTTTACTTCAAAACCATCTTTTTTGATTTGGCGATGATATTCAAGGCTATCAATTGGATCATCGGTCGTACAAATGCTATGAACATTTGCCATTCGGATAATATTACGGCAACTATATTCCGGAGTATTTAACTTTGCGTTACATTCTTCATAGATTTCTTTTGCCGTGTCCGGATTCAAAATTTTATCGATACCGAAGAACTTTTTCAATTCCAGATGTGTCCAATGATACAGTGGGTTTCTTACAGTGTGTGGCACCGTTTCAGCCCATTTCTCAAATTTCTCCCAATCGCTGGCATTGCCCGTACAATATTTCTCATCGACACCATTTGTTCGCATACCGCGCCATTTGTAATGGTCACCATAAAGCCAGATTTCGGTCAGCGTTTTAAACTGCTTGTCCTCAGCTATTTCTTTTGGTGAAATATGGCAGTGGTAATCAAAAATGGGCATTTTAGCCGCATGGTTATGATAGAGTTTTTTTGCTGTTTTTGTTTGTAGCAAGAAATTCTTGCCCATAAATTTTTTCATTTCAATAATCAATTAAAGGTCAAATAATCTTTTTAGGTGACGTTCATAGATATTTTCTTCCACACAACCTCCAACAACGTCAGAATATTTTTTCAACATATCTGTATATTTTTCACCCATTTCGGAAGCTACTTTATAGCCAACATGTATTAACTGGCGGAAATTAAGGTTATAATCAGGATGACCTGGAATATGCCTTAAAGTATTTCCGAATTTTTCGCCACTCCATGATGCAACCTCGTCAACAGTAGGAAGTTTTGAATCGTCGATGTCAATTACATCGGCATAAGGAGCACAAAGTTCTTCTTTTCGTCCAAGGGCCCCGGCATAAATTTCTTTGGCAACTGCCAATCCTTCGTCTCCGGAAATAGCCAAACCGATAACTTCTTCTAACCAGGTGGTTCCCGCAGTTTTTACGTGCAATCCTTTATCGTATTTTTTGATAATCTCCGCCATAATCGGATAAATAGTAAACTTATCACTTCCTGAATGTACGCTCAATTTCAGGTTAGCAGGAAGACCAAATTCTTTCACGGCATAGTCAATTACCAAAACGTCTTCTTCAAATTCCTGTGCAAATTGTTTGGCATCGCCCACATAGTCAACACCTTTATTAAAACGGCCTGTAAATTTAGGAGCAATTG
This sequence comes from Prolixibacteraceae bacterium, assembly GCA_963678235.1. Taxonomy (GTDB): domain Bacteria; phylum Bacteroidota; class Bacteroidia; order Bacteroidales; family Prolixibacteraceae; genus JABMQB01. The sequence goes on from OY782766.1 coordinate 2,007,360, forward strand.
TTTCTGCAGGGATTTTTTCATCAGCAATCATTTTAAGGATGAAGAACATATCCACAGGAGTTTGTGGTGCTTCAACCTCGTCCATTGACACCTCGGTAATGAAATTACCTTCACCTTTTACGTCCTTGATGTGCCTGTAAATTTTACCAGCTTCTTTTACCGCAGCAAGATATTTTGTAGCTACAGTACTTAAAAGATCATCGCTGATAACGATTGCATCAGCAATTCCGGGAATGCTAACTTTTTCACCAAATACTTTGCATGATTCTTTAAATGCTGCAACATCTTCGGCAGATGATTCATTCCCAATATACATTGCAACATCCAATGTGAAAAAGTCGGAATGTTCAATAAACCTATCAACATTTGAAAGGTTAATATGATCGGCGTCAACACAATAACTTTCTTTCCACCCAAGGGCTTTAACCGCCGCATCGGCTTCCTTTCGTGTACCAACAGGCTCTGAATGAACTATATCGTGCTCCCGGTTTGATTTGTTCCATACTGGGGTTACTGCAACTCCTTTTGAATTAGCTTTGATTAAAGCTCTCAATTGTGCCTCGCCTTCGTGATTAAAGCGGTCACCTACTCCAAAACTAAATTTACCTAATTTCATCTTGTTTTATTGATTTATTTTATTGAATTCGTTTTTCCGTGTACGGACACGAAAGTAGATATATATTTTAAATCCTCAAAGCATAAAAATGTGTTATACATCAAGTTTTACTTTCTTTAACAGTTTCCTTATCAACAATCCCCTAAAAACCTTTGACTTATCAAATACGTTTTTTTATCAACATTCAGTTGTACTCTTTGTAGTCCTCTATTTTTAAAACCCCTTCATTTCTACTTATACAAAAACGAATGGTTTCTAAAGAAAGTATGCTAAATAAATTACATGCGGCTCATTCTCATTCATTTTGCAATGTTCTTAAAGAACTGATGGATATGTGCCGCTTATATCTGATTAAAACAATTTATACACACCATAAAATCCTACAAGAAAAATAACAATACAACTTATCCATAAGGCCAAATCGTAAAATTTTGATGATTGTATGCCAAATTGTTTTTGTTTATACCTAAAATGAAGACCTGCATAAACAATAATAAGAAGCATAAAAAAGGTCACGATCCCGCCAATGGTTACCATAAGCACGGGCAATTTAACCCAAATCAGGGCAACCACCCAAATAACCGGGAACACCCAGGCTGTAATGGCAATGGTTCTTTTTCGTTGTTTCATATTGAAGAAATCAATCCAGCCAACAACCCCGAACAGATCGGAAAAAATCCTGGTGCGAATGGCAAGAGCCGTAAAAAGTGTTGAAAACAATACCACAAAAGAACCAAAAAGGAAAAAGCTTTTTGCCCAGGCACCATACGATTCTGTGTACATTTTTGAAAGCGTTTCAATCATCCCAAGACCTTCGGGGATATCGCCACTCTGATATAAAATTGAAGCGCCCAATAAATAAAATGCAGCTGTAACCAAGGTATATACAAACATTGAAAATACTGCATCAAGGTTCATAACTTTAATCCATCCTTTCGCCCTTTTTTTCCATTCTTCCGTTTCTTCGTGTGGACCAGTAAAACGCGCATATCCTTTTTCCAAGCACCAATAATTGTAGGCTACTATTTCGTCCCCGCCAACACCAGTCAAGCCAAAAGCTGCAATGGCAAATCCAACTGCCGATGCAGGAAGTTTAAACTTCAGTCCTTCCAAGAGTTCGGCAAAAGAAAATGCCCCGGGAGTTTTCTGAAGTAAAACAACCGCGACAATTGTAAAAACGGTAAACAAAACCATTAGCACCAACGATACTTTTTCAATGAAAAAATAATATCCCTTAAAAACCATTGATGCCACAACAATCCCGGTTATAACAGCAAACCAAAATATACTAATTGCAGGAAAGGCTATATGAAGTGTAATTGCAACGCCCCCGATAATGCCGCCTAATTGCAGCGGTTTAAATAACCAAAGGAACAACCAGGTCCACAGCGACCAGTTGGTTTTATTCTTTCCGAAGCGCGGTCCCCCAATTTTATTTAAAGATGTCATTACCGTTTCGCCCGAACGGATTGCTTGTTTCCCAAATTCCAATTGAATAGCCACCTTAACAAGGCAGCTGACCAGAATCACCCAAAATGTTACAAATCCGGCCCTGGCACCCAAGGTTGTTGTTGAAATTAATTCTCCTGAGCCAACAACAGCTGCTGATAAGATAAATCCAGGCCCCAGGTATTTGATCCTTCCCCAAAAAGTATTTGGGGCTTCAATAATCCCAGCTTTTGTAATTTTATATGGATCGTTTGACATGAGTGGAAAATATGGATTTAACTAAAATCAAGTAAAACCTTCAGATATTTGCTTTTTTCTTTTTGCACCAACTCGAAAGCTTCTTGTATTTTCGAAGCATGCATTTTAATGGAAATCAACGCATCAGGTTTCAAGGTCCCGGCGCTTAAGTGTTCAATAACTTCGGGATATTCGCCATCACTCACTCTCGATGTAATAATTTGAGCTTCTTTCCAAATTAATTCTTTAAAAACGATGGGTGCAGGATCATCGCCCAACCCAAGAACGCATACTTTCCCGCCTCCCCTAATACTGTGGATACAGCTTCTTATGGGTGTGTAAACACCCTCAATTTCATCGGCGTGACCCACTGCTTCAAAAGCAATATCAACTCCATTTCCGTTTGTATGTGCTTTTATTTTTTCAACAGGGTTTTCCTTTAACGGATTTATGGCAATTACGTTTGGGTTATTTTTCAATGCAATTTCGAGGCGGTTTTCAAGCGGATCAACAATAAAAATTGTTGCATTAGTTTTCGTCCGTGCAGCCTGAAGGATTACCTGTCCTACCCTGCCAGCTCCCCATATTGCAACCGTATCGCCTTGTTTTGTTTGCGCCCGGCGATTTGCATGAAATCCGATCGCATAAATTTCAACCAATGCAACGTGTTCATTCAGTAAATCGGGAGCAGTTTTAAAAATCATGTGGGGCGGCACCGAAATTTTCTCACAAAACCCACCATCCATATCAACTCCCAACAGTTTTAACGAAGTACAAGCAGGATAATGCTTCCGTTGGCAAGCCGGGCATTCGTTGCACCAAATAATTGGGTCAATTGCAACCTTATCGCCTATATCAAATCCCTCTACATTTTCACCAACTCCTTCAACTACACCTCCCATTTCATGCCCAGGAATAAAAGGGACTGGAGTGCGCGGATGAAAATCACCGGGGAAAATATGCATATCAGTACCACAAATGCTGGCAAACTTAATACGCACCAATACTTCGTCTTTTTTTACTTCTGGCGATGAGACTTCTTTCCAAACAAAATTATTATACGACTCGAGAACAGCTGCTTTCATGATTTTAGGTTTGATGTAGATTTTAGGTTTATATAATATATTTTGCTCAACATTTAGCAAAGCGACCATAAATCTACGTGTTTATTTGTATAAATAAAATTACCTGATCGGAATTTCTCGCATATTTATAATACAATCCATCCGCTTCAAAAATGAAATATTCGATTTTTCAGTAATAAAATCTATATTTAAGCCATGAATAAAACCAAGGATATCAATAACAACTGGAGAAAAGTTGCTGCGACAATCTACAAAAAACCCATCGATTCTAAAATATACGGAAGTGTTGATCTGGACATTACAGATTTGGAAACCTTTATTTCAAAAAAGAGAAAAGAGGGCATAAAAATAACTTCCACCTATATCATTACAATGGCTGTTGCGCGTGCATTATATCATGATGTGCCCGAACTCAACTCGTATGTAAAAAGGGGAAAAATTATTCAAAGGGATACCATTTCTGCCATGGTCAGTGTTCTGTTGGAAGGAGCACAAATGGGATCGGTGAAAATTGACCACGCCCATCTTCTAAACCTGGAGGAATTCAGTGAAGCAATAAAAATAAAAATACAGGAATCGCGAAAAGGCGATGAAAATAAAACGATGCAATCCAAGAATCTACTTTCAGCCATTCCCTGGCCATTTCGCAATTGGGTATTTGCATTGTACAAAATGGTAACAATCGATTGGGGCATTTCACTTCCGTTCATGGGCTTAGATTCTGACAGCTTTGGATCCTTTGTTGTTTCGAATATTGGTAGTGTTGGCTTGGACACAGGCTATCCTGCATTGTTACCTTCATCGAACGTAGCAATTGTTCTGGTTATGGGAGCTACACGCAAAAAACCTGTGGTCATTAACGACCAGGTACTTCCGCGAAAAATAATGAATTTATCAGCCGTGCTTGATCATCGTGTGGTTGATGCATCACATGGCGGCAAACTGTTTAGGGCTATCAAATACTTCATAAAAAACCCTCAGGAATTAGAAACCAAACCAGCAATTTAACGGAATTTAAAAGACTTCACCCACCTGAATTTCGTGAATTTATGTTATAAAATATATTTTCCGTGTCCGTACACGACAATTCGATATTTTAACTAAATTTGTTGCCAGCTTGCAAAATTTGGAAGCATTTTTAACTAAACTACAACGATATCAACCAGAACGGACAAATACGAATCAAGGACATTGCCGAGCGCGCAAATGTTTCTATTGGCACTGTTGACAGGGTCCTTCATAAACGTGGCGAAGTATCAGAAGCAACGAAGAAAAAGATTTTAAAAATCATCGAGGAGCTCAACTACAAACCAAACATTTTGGCAAGTACCCTGGCCTCAAAAAAAAACCTGACCTTTGCTACCCTTATTCCAAGGCCACCATCGGCTGATGGATATTGGAACAAACCATTTATTGGGATTTCCAGGGCCATTGATGAACTAAGTCAATATGGTGCTAAACTTGTTTCTTTCAACTTTGCTCAGGAAGATCCAAAAGAGTTTAATTCGGAAGCAAAAAAAATTATAGAATTAAAGCCTGAAGGTGTTGTGCTTGCCCCATTCTTCTATAAAGAATCAAAACTTATTGTGGATGAATTGAAAGAGAAAAAAATCCCGTTTGTGTTTATTGATTCGAATATCGAAGATGCAGGTCAGATCGGTTACATTGGGCAAAACTCATTTCAAAGCGGATACCTGGCTGGTAAACTTCTCGATTTTCTGGTGCCTGACAATACATCCATCCTTGTGGTTCATTTAGCAAAAGAAATGGACAACCAAAATCATTTGGTATTGCGTGAAAAAGGTTTTTATGAATGGTTCCGTAAAAACTCAACATCAACGCATCAAGTCCACACCTTCGAAACAAATAATATTTCAGGGGCAAAGAGCTCAGAAATGCTTGTTAAGGTGATTAAAGAAAAAAATATTGCGGGGATTTTTGTTACCAATTCGAAAGTATTCCTCGTTGGGAAATTACTTAAAAAATTAGGATTGACTGACATGAAACTTATCGGGCACGATTTAGTAAAAGAAAACGTTCAATATTTAAAAGAGGATATCGTTGATTTCCTGATTTGCCAAAGACCAGAAGAACAAGGCTATAATTCCATTAGCAAACTGTTCCGGCACATCGTTCAAAAAAACCCGGTTGAAAATGAGAGGTATACCTCCATTGACATCATTACAAAAGAAAATGTAGATTATTATAAAGAATTTTAAACAATAAAGCTATGAATAAACTATCGTTTGATGACCTAAATGGAAAAGTATGTGTAATTACCGGAGGCGCCGGTGTACTTGGTAGCTCTTTGGTAAAAGCCATGGCATCTGTAGGAATGAAAATTGCCATTGCCGACATTAATAAAGAAGTTGCAGAATCAGTGGCTGCCGAAATTGCCAAAGAATATAATGCCGAAGTTATTGGTATTGAAGCAAACGTTTTAAGCCGTGAATCGCTCGAAAAAGCGAAAACCGAAATCAATAATAAACTTGGAAAGATTGATGTTTTGGTGAACGGTGCCGGAGGTAACAGCCCACAGGCAACTACCAAAGTTGAACAAATGAACGAAGACAACATCGACAAACTTGAAGATACCTTCTATGGATTGGAAGAAGAAGGGTTCGACAAAGTTTTTGCACTGAATTTTAAAGGAACATTGCTTCCTTCTATTATCTTAACCAGGGATATGCTTGAAAACAGAAAGGGAGTTGTTTTAAACATATCTTCCATGAATTCATACAAACCTCTTACTAAAATTCCGGCCTATTCAGCTGCAAAAGCATCGGTAAATAACTTTACCGAATGGTTATCTGTGCATTTGGCAAAAGTTGGGATCAGGGTAAATGCTATAGCTCCGGGATTCTTTATTACCCATCAAAACCGTTTCTTGGTGATGGATGAAAAAACCGGTAATTTCTCGCCTCGTGGACAAAAAATTGTGGATAATACCCCTATGGGCAAGTTTGGTGATCCTGACGATCTTCAAGGTGCAACTTTGTTCTTACTTTCCGATGTATCTTCGTTTATAACTGGTATCGTAATTCCTGTTGATGGTGGATACAGCGCCTTTGGTGGGGTATAAAGCAAACAAATTCAAATAAATAGCCGGAATGTATGTTCTGGCTTTATTTCAATTCAATGTCGTGTGCGCACCCGAAGCCTTCACCCATTAACATTGCAATTGAAATATCGTACAGTAAATAGAAAAACATTAAATCAATAAATCTAATAAAACAACAAAATATGAGTTTAGAATTAAAAAAAGGATGCAAATATTCCTTAATAACCCCAACCAGTATGGGGGTAAGGATCACCCCTATTAACGGACAACCAGTGCACAGCAGTGATATGTACAAAATGCACGCATCAAGTGCCGAAACCAATGTTGGAAGTATAGCTTCGTACCTTGGCTTACCTGTAAAAGTGCTTACTACATTTGTAAAAGGAAGTCCAATTGCACAATTCATTAAAAGTAATTTAAGAAGCAGGTTCATGGATTTTGAAGGGCCTGAGGTTGAGCAGGGAAATCCATGGGGATATCGTCACCAATTTAATATTGCCGATAGCGGATCGGGGGCACGTGGACCAAGGGTTCAAAACGACCGCGCGGGTGAAGTAGGCCGTACCTTGAACGTAAAAGATTTTGACCTTGATAAAATTTTCGGGGAAGAAGGTGTACAAATCATGCACCTTTCAGGCTTAATAGGAGCGCTGTCTCCCGAAACAAGCGAATTCTGTTTACAACTTGCGAGGGCAGCTCGCAAATACGGCACAAAGGTTTCATTCGATCTTAACTACAGGGCTTCGTTTTGGGTTGGCCGTGAAAAAGAATTACGCGAAATTTTCACAGAAATCGCTTCTGTTTCCGACATTTTGATCGGAAATGAAGAAGATTTCCAATTATGTTTAGGCATTGAAGGACCTGAAGCTGGTGGTGAAGGTATTGAAGCCGAAATTGAAGGCTTTAAAGGAATGATTGGAAGGGTAAAAGAAGCTTTCCCAAATGCATCAGTTTTTGCTACAACCTTGCGCGAGGTAATCAGTGTAAACGAACACCTTTGGGGTGCAATTATGCTTGAAGGCAACGACAATTGGCAAGTGATAAAACCACGTTCAATAACTGTTCTCGACCGAATTGGTGGTGGCGATGGTTTTGTTGGTGGGTTGCTTTATGGTATCCTGAAAGAATGGGAACCTGAAAAATGGCCTCAGTTTGGATGGGCTACAGGTGCTTTGGCAACTACCTTTTTAACCGACTATGCACAGCCAGCCGATGAAGATATGGTTTGGAGCATTTGGAAAGGTAATGCACGGGTAAAACGATAAAACATCGCAGGTCTTTGGTCGTTGGCAAATGATCAAAGACCATTGCGTTTTCATAAAAGTTGACGACAGGAACACTTAACACTGAAAATTATGATGTATTTTGAATCGGATGGATTGCCATCTACAAAACTTAGTGCGGAAGATTTAAAAGAAGGTTTGTTTCAGGCACTGAACAAATTAGGGGAAAAGAAAAAAGTTTTGGCCATTCCTCCTGATTATACCAGGTTGCCTTCAAGGGCTGGTGAATTGACCGAATTTGCATGGGAATATTATGGCGATAAGTTGACCGATATCTTACCGGCATTGGGAACCCATTCACCTATGACCGACCATCAAATAGAACACATGTTTGGCAAAACGCCCAGAAACCTCTTTCGTGACCACGACTGGAGAAACGATGTGGTAACTGTTGGTGAAGTTCCTGCCGAATTTGTAAAAGACGTATCGGAAGGCGCGTGTGATTTCACTTGGCCTGCACAGGTAAATAAATTGTTGCTCGAAGGCAATTTCGATTTGATTTTGTCCATTGGGCAGGTTGTTCCGCATGAAGTTGTTGGAATGGCTAACTACAATAAAAATATTTTTGTTGGTACCGGAGGTTCCGAAGGAATTAACAAAAGCCATTTTGTAGGTGCAGCATTTGGCATGGAAAAAATGATGGGAAGGTCAGAAACCCCTGTTCGAAAAATATTTAATTATGCCTCGGATAATTTTACCTCTGAACTACCTATTCTATATGTGCAAACAGTGGTGAGCGTTGATGAGGACGGGAAACTGGTTACCAACGGGCTATTTATTGGCGACGATACCGAAGTATTTTTGAAAGCTGCAAAACTTTCGCTTCAGGTGAATTTCCAAATGTTGGATGCCCCGATTAAAAAAGCAGTTGTTTACCTCGACCCAACCGAGTTTAAAAGCACTTGGCTCGGAAACAAAAGTGTGTACCGGACCAGGATGGCACTTGCAGATGATGCAGAATTAATTGTTTTGGCACCAGCGCTTGTTGAGTTTGGCGAAGACAAACAAATTGACAAACTGATCCGGAAATATGGTTATTTCGGAACGCCAAATACTTTAAAAGCAGTTCAGGAAAACGAAGATCTCCGAAGCAACCTTGGTGCTGCAGCCCACCTGATCCATGGATCGTCTGAAGGAAGGTTCAGTATTACCTATTGCCCGGGGAAAGGCGTAGAAAACCTTACCCAACAAGAAATTGAAAGCGTTGGGTTTAAGTATGCTGATATTGACGAAGTAACAGCAAAATACAATCCCGAAAAACTAAGGGACGGTTACAATACCATGCCTGATGGGGAAGAAATTTTCTATATTTCAAATCCGGCACTCGGTTTATGGGCATTTAAAGACAGATTTGATTATTAATAGGTTGTTTGACTTGATACTTGATACTTGATACTAATTTCTGAATGATAAAAAAGGATACTATAAACTGGGGAATAATTGGCGTTGGTGATGTAACCGAGGTTAAAAGCGGACCGGCATTTTATAAAGCTGCAAACTCAAAACTTTATGCAGTTATGAGAAGAAATGCTGAAAAAGCTGCGGACTTTGCCAGGCGTCATAATGTTCCTAAATGGTATTCAAATGGTTCAGACTTGATTAATGATCCATTGGTCGATGCGGTTTATGTTGCAACACCACCCGATTCGCATGCTTCTTATGCAATTGAGGCAATGCGGGCAGGCAAACCTATTTACGTTGAAAAACCAATGGCCCGGAATTATGAAGAATGCAAGGAAATGATCCGTGTATCCGAAGAAACAGGAATGCCCCTGTTTGTTGCCTATTACAGAAGAACACTTCCGGCATTTTTAAAGGTGAAGGAATTGATTGAAGCAGGTGAAATTGGTCAGGTTTTATCGGTTGAAATTGTTCTTCATAAAAAGGCACAGGAAAGAAATCAATTGCCCGAAGAAATGCATTGGCATATAAACCCGGAAGTTGGTGGGGCCGGACATTTTTTTGATCTCGCATCACACCAGTTCGATTTTCTTGATTTTGTCTTGGGCGAAATCGAACTGGTGCATGGTGAGGCGAGTAACAGGGCTGGATTATATCCTGCCGAAGATACAGTTACAGCAGCATTTCAATTCAAATCGGGTGTAATTGGTTCAGGCAATTGGTGTTTTGTGGTCGATGAATCCCAGGAAAAAGATCGAATTAGTTTTTTAGGTGAACATGGTACAATTTCCATCCCATGTTTTTCATTAGGACCAGTAGAGGTTAATTCGAACAAAGGGAATAAGTCTTTAGAGTTTCAAAATCCACAACATATATCGCAAAACCTGGTGCAACAGGTTAACGATGACTTACTTTGTATAAACAAATGTGTAAGCACCATGTATTCGGCAGCGCGAACAAGTAAAGTTTTGGATGAAATAGTAAAAGGATATTATAAATGAGATTAATGGTGATAGACTGAGATTATGCAATAACCGGGTTTAGCAATATCTATCAATCACAATAAGTAACCGTAAATAACATTATATATCAATAAATAAAGAATTTATACGCAAAAGAAATTATAACATTTCTATGAAAGTTATTATCGATAATAAAATACCATATATAAAAGGTGCATTAGAGCCCTTTGCTGATGTTGTGTATTTGCCCGGCGCACAAACAACTCCGGAAATTGTGAAGGATGCAGATTCTATTATCACCAGGACCCGTACAATTTGTGACGAAGGATTGCTGAAAGGTTCGAAGGTGAAGTTTATTGCAACTGCGACAATTGGCTTCGACCATATTGATACGAACTATTGCGATGCTACCGGAATAAAATGGACAAATGCTCCCGGTTGCAACGCAAAGAGTGTGGAGCAATATCTGGCTTCCGCTCTGTTTTCTATTTCAATGCGAAAAAGGTTTCGCCTGTATGAAAAAACAATTGGAATTGTTGGAGTTGGCAATGTTGGTTCAAAAGTTGCCAAGTTTTGCGAAACCATTGGAATGAAAGTCCTTTTAAATGATCCACCTCGAGAAAGAAAGGAAGGACCGGAAGGATTTGTTTCGCTTGAGGCCATCCAAAATGAAGCCGACATTATTACATTTCATGTTCCGTTGAATATGAAAGGAGACGATGCAACCTATCACATGGTAAACGAGGATTTTTTACTCGGATTAAAAAGGAAACCAATATTAATAAACACTTGCCGCGGCGAAGTATTTAACTCTACCGAAATATACGACGCTAGTGAAGCCGGAATGATATCAGGCCTTATCATCGATTGCTGGGAAAATGAACCAGAAATCGATCTTGATCTTCTTAACCTTGTTGATTATGGTACGCCCCACATTGCAGGTTATTCAAAAGATGGGAAAGCCAACGGTACAAAAATGAGCATACAGGCAATTAGCAGGTTTTTTAATTTAGGAATAGACAACTGGGAACCTCAAAATGTTGAGTTGCCCGAAAAAACAAGCTTGACTATAGATGGTAATCAAAGACGTGAAGAAGCCATAATTGCGGAAGCTGTTTTATCAACCTATGATCTGGAGAATGACGATGATAATTTAAGGGAAAGCCCACATATGTTTGAGAAACTAAGGGGTGATTATCCTGTTCGTCGGGAATTTGATTCCTATACCATTGAAGCTAAGAATATTGAAAAAGAAACCATTGAGAAATTAAAGTTGATCGGGTTTAAAATAAAAAATTAGAAGTCTTTCCCACGAAAGTGGGAAACCCAACATACCAAACACAATGAGAGAATTTAACTTTTATGTATACATAATATCAAACCAAAGAAATACAGTTCTATACATAGGGGTTACAAATAACTTAAAAAGAAGAATAGGGGAACATAAAAACAAGGTAAACAAAAGTTTTTCATCCAGATATAACATAAATAAACTTGTTTACTTTGAACATTTTAAAAGTATAACAGCAGCAATAATAAGGGAAAAAAGACTGAAGAAATGGAAAAGAGAGTGGAAAAATGAATTAATAAATAATCAAAATCCTTATTGGTTGGAATTATACGAGGTAATTGATAAGATTCCTGCTTCGGCAGGAATGACTGAAGCAATAAACGAAATATCAAATCATTAAATCACTATAAATTAATCAAATAAAATAAATTAAAAATCATGGCAAAAAAATTAGCAGACATAGGCTTAATTGGGTTGGCAGTAATGGGCGAAAACCTGGTTTTGAATATGGAAAGTAAAGGGTATACGGTTGGCGTGTTTAACAGGACCGTTGAAAAAGTTGACAAATTTATGGCTGGACGCGGGGCTGGCAAAAACTTCATTGGAGCGAAATCAATTGAAGAACTTTGTGCTTCGTTAGAAAAGCCAAGAAAAGTAATGCTTTTGGTAAAAGCCGGACAACCAGTCGATGCATTTATTGACCTCGTGATACCTCATTTGGAAGAAGGCGACATCATTATCGATGGTGGAAACTCACACTTCCCTGATACTGTTCGCAGAACCGAATATGTAGAAAGCAAAGGCTTATTGTATATCGGAACTGGTGTTTCCGGTGGTGAAGAAGGTGCATTATTAGGGCCTTCAATCATGCCTGGTGGTTCACCAGCAGCATGGCCAGCTGTAAAAGATATCTTCCAGGCTATTTCAGCAAAAGTTGAAGGTGGTGCTGCTTGTTGCGACTGGGTTGGCGAAGGTGGTGCCGGACACTTTGTAAAAATGGTGCACAATGGTATTGAATATGGCGACATGCAAATTATTACCGAAGCATACCAGTTAATGAAAGAATTGCTTGGAATGAGCAATCAGGAAATGCACGAAGTATTTAAAGAATGGAATGAAGGCATATTAGACAGTTACCTGATCGAAATTACTCGTGATATTCTTGGCTATAAAGATGAAAATGGCGAAGAAACTGTAGAGATGATCCTTGACACAGCCGGACAAAAAGGAACTGGTAAATGGACCGGAATTTCGGCACTTGATCTTGGTATTCCGTTAACGCTTATTGGCGAATCAGTATTTGCACGTTGCCTTTCTGCACAAAAAGATTTGCGTGTGGAAGCATCTAAAGCAATTTCCGGACCTACACCAAAATTCGAAGGCGACAAAAAACAGTTTGTTAATGATATTATGAATGCCTTGCTTGGTGCTAAAATAATTTCTTATGCACAAGGTTATAACCTGATGATGGAAGCCGCAAAAGAATATAAGTGGAATCTAAATTACGGAGGCATTGCCCTTATGTGGAGGGGAGGATGTATCATTCGTTCGGTATTCTTAAAAGACATTAAAGCTGCTTTCGATAAAAATCCTGAGTTACCAAACTTATTGCTTGATCCATATTTTAAAGAAAAAGTGGAAGGAACGCAAGAAGGTTGGAGACGTGTATGTGCAACTGCACTTTCAAATGGTGTTCCTGTTCCGGCATTAACATCGGCACTTTGTTATTTTGACGGATTCAGAAGCGAAAGGCTTCCTGCAAACTTGCTGCAAGCTCAACGCGACTATTTCGGAGCGCACACCTATGAACGTATAGACAAACCACGTGGTGAGTTCTTCCACACCAACTGGACTGGTCGTGGTGGCGACACTGCCTCAACAACATACGAAGTTTAGAAACGATTATTCGTTTATTTTTAAAAGCCACCTTATCTTTTTAGGTGGCTTTTTGTTTTCCCAAATTATATAAGTATCTTTTAGAACCTTAACACTCGTATTTTTTGCTTGTTCATCGTATAAACAACTTGCTCAATGCGTGTACTTTTAACTGGTGTTACCGGATATGTTGGAAAAAGGCTCCTCCCTGCCCTTATAGAAAAAGGACATGAAGTCATTTGTTGCGTCCGCGATAAAAACCGTTTGACAATCCACCCGAAAATGTTAAAAAAGGTGGAGATTTTAGAACTGGATTTCCTTCAATTACCTGATCTCGCGCAATTGCCAAAGAATTTTGATGCCGCTTATTACCTGATTCATTCAATGAGCAGTTCAACCGAAAAATTTGATGAACTGGAGGCTAAAACAGCAGCAAATTTTAAACAGTACATTGAATCCACGCAGGCACAACAGGTAATTTACTTAAGTGGAATAACAAACGAAGAGGTCCTTTCCAAACATCTGGCATCCAGAAAAAAAGTGGAGGATATATTAAAAAGCGAGAAATACAATTTAACAGTACTCAAAGCAGGAATTGTTGTTGGTTCGGGCAGTGCTTCGTTCGAAATAATCCGTGATATTGTTGAAAAACTGCCCATAATGATATCTCCCAAATGGGTTCTGACAAAGACCCAACCTATTGCAATCAGGGATGTTATAAATTATCTTACAGGTGTGCTTTTTCAAAAAGAAACCTACAATTCAAGTTTCGACATCGCCGGTCCGGAAATCCTTACCTATAAAGAAATGATGTTACAATATGCATCCGTTCGAAAGCTTAAAAGGAAAATATGGGTGGTACCGTTTATGACCCCAAGGTTGTCATCATATTGGTTATTTTTTATCACCTCGGTTTCGTATAAACTTGCAGTTAACCTCGTACACAGTATGAAAATGGAAATTGTTGCAAAAGACAAAAGATTAGAAGAATTGCTGCAAGTAAATCCACTTACTTACAAACAAGCCTTAAAATTTGCCTTCCAAAAAATAAAACAAAACCTGGTGCTAAGTAGCTGGAAAGACTCCTTGATTAGCAGTAGTCTCGGACTTTCACTTTCCGATTTTATCGAAGTCCCCCAGTTCGGTTGCTATAAAAACACTAAGTCGATTTTAGTAAAAGAGCCTATAAAAGTCCTTGAAAACATTTGGGCTATTGGCGGCGATCGGGGTTATTATTATGCAAATTGGCTTTGGAAAACCAGGGGCTTTTTCGATCAGGTTTTCGGAGGAGTCGGGGTTAGGCGCGGACGCACGTTGCCAACGGAAATCCATTCGGGGGATGCTCTTGACTTTTGGCGTGTAATTTATGCCAGCCGCCCAAAAAAACGAATGTTACTTTATGCCGAAATGAAATTGCCCGGAGAGGCATGGCTTGAGTTTAAGATAGATGAAAACAACGTTTTTACCCAAACAGCTACTTTTAGGCCAAAAGGCATTTGGGGAAGGTTTTATTGGATTTTCACATCGCCATTTCACTATTTTATTTTTAAGGGCATGATGCGAAATATTATCAAACACAAACCAGAATAACTATTGATAGCTACTTTGCTGTATTTTTTCAAATCGCCATTCGCTCAACTGTTTAATCCTGTTTAAAACATTCGATGTTACCCTGTTGTGGACACTCTCCCACAACCTATTCACCATTTTTTTGTTTGTTAAATTCCGTTTCCCATAGAAATTAAAACTCACGGCGAATGCCAATTGTGACTGAGAATTTTCATGCATCTCTGAAATCGACGAGCGGACATACATGGTATAAATTCCAATCGGATATCCCCCGCTGCTTCTGTACAGCAAATAGCGGGCATTATCAAAATCATAAGGATCGGGAACATGTTTTATACGGATCGAATTCAGGTAAAACAAGGGAATTAAATGCAAACCCAAAAAGCTTTTTTTAAATCCGAAGGGGTATTTCGACCATCCAAACGGTAAAATTCTTATTTGTTGAATATCGTTATTAACACGTTCAACCTTTGCAACATGATTTGGCCAGCACGTTGAGTCCCCGTTCCAGTTAAGCAACTCATTAAAAACATAAGCAACAGGCGCATCAATGCCAATTTGATGAACATTTAAGATTGAGTTTTGATCAACGTCCTCCCCTATCCGTTGTAATATTCTTTGGTTGTATTCCAGCCTTTTGTCCTTCGAATCAAATTTAACAAGCGTCTCAATTTCAGGGCTCTTCAAAAGAAAATTCCACACATCCGTAAAAATATTTTCACTTCTGGATGGCGGGGATCTTAAAATCTTATTTTGAGATGTTGTTGTGCCCATTTATTAATTAACAATTCTAACAGACGAATGATTATAAGTTACCATTTTTTATTGGAAGAATTTCTAATAAAACGTTTAAGGAGTTAGAAACTTCTTTACCTGTTTCATAAAATATTTCTGGATGAACGTTCCGGGTGAAGGTCTTTCCAGATGAACATTCAGGGTGAAGGACTTTCCAAGTCCTTCAAAACTCAATTGGATCAATTAGTAATAATTCCTTATCATCAACTATTAAAAGTTCCCAAATGCAAAAGAAAGAACACTATCGAGGAAATCTTCCTCATTTTCAACAGCCTGGTCAATGGTATTTTATTACATGTTCATTGCTTGGAGCAATCCCCAAATCAAAAATGAGACAACTATCCATTGATTTAGAAACTGCAAAAACCAAGCTTTTGTATATCAGTGGTGGATTTTCCGATTCAAATCCAATAATCGCAAAAGCAAAATCAAATTACCAGTTGGCATTGAAAAAATACAGACATAGTTATGATATATTACTTAACCAATCATTAAATCCATCCTTGTCATTATTGAATGAAAAGAACCTAAAAATAATGACAGAAGCTTTACTTTTCTGGGAAGGCAAAAAACTGGAATCTCATGTCTGGTGCATTATGTCCAAGCATTTTCATTGGATTGTTTCATTAAATAAAAAAGATGAATTAGGAAAACCTATTTATTTGCAGGATGTTCTTCATTCCGTTAAGCTGTATTCAGCAAGAAATATTAATAAATCAGAAAACAGGGAAGGTCAACTTTGGTTTCATGAAAGTTTTGAAACAACGATCAGGAATGATCAACATTTTTATAATGTTGTAAAATACACCATTAACAATCCTGTTTCAGCCGGGTTAATTAAAAAATGGGAAAATTGGAAGGGAACCTATCTTGCCCCTGGCTTAAAGAAAAATTTCGCATCAATTTCATCAAGGAGTTAGAAACTCCTTGACCCTTTCCCTTTTTATGAATTATTTCTGAATAAAAATTCCGGGTAAAGGACTTTCCAAGTCCTTCAATGGCCTTCATCTTCTATCAACCATTTCCTGATAATTTAGGTAATCCTTTCAATTTTATGGAAAAGAATATACCTTCACTAAAAAAAGTCATGGCACAGTTTAATCAATTAGCAGAAAACCTTTCGGAAAAAATAATAGTTTGGCACCCTAAATTATTGGTCCTACCTGAGCATATTATTTCCAATAATTTTAATTCCCAACAACGGAACATTAAAATGATTGTTGGGCACATGCTCGATTCGGTTTCAAACAACACACACCGAATTGTCCATCTTCAATACCAAAACAGCCCAATTAATTTTCCCGACTATGCAAACCTTGGAAATAACGATAAGTGGATTGCCATCCAAAATTACAGGGACGAAGATTGGAACAACCTTGTGGAAGCCTGGAAATACGGTCATTTACATATCTGCCATGTGATTAAAAATATAGATTCATCCAAACTCGGAGCTATTTGGCAATCGGCATTGAATCAAGAGATTACCCTTGAAATGATGGTAATTGATTTTCCAAGGCACTTTGATTTACACATTCAGGAAATAGAAAATCTAACCAAGCAATAATTTAACATGAACCTCAAATCGGAAAGACTCAAACTCAAAGAAATTACCTGGAACGATATTGCAAATATCCACAACCTCCATTCCATTCCAGAAGTAGAAGAATACAATACCATTGGCATCCCTGAAGACCTAGTTGCCACCAAGGAATTACTTCGCCCCGCGATAAATGACCAGAAAAAAGACCCTCGAAAAACCTATGTGTGGAATATTCTATTAAAAGACATCGATACTTTTATAGGAATCGCCGGTATGTCAGTCTCAAACGACCGTTTTAACTATGGAGAAATCTATTATAAATTGCATCCTGACTATTGGGGAAAAGGTTATGCCACCGAAGCAGCAAAAACCATAATCCTTTTTGGGTTTAAACATTTAAAATTGCATAGAATTGAAGCAGGTGTTGCTACTGAAAATACCAGATCAATTAAAGTACTTGAGAAAATTGGGATGACACAGGAAGGAATACGCCGAAAAATTTTGCCAATAAGAGGTGAATGGATAGATAATTATCATTTTGCCATAGTTGAAGGTGACCCTCTGCTGTACAATTGAGTTTAGGAAAACTATAAATAGATAAAAACAAGCAAGCCAAGGGAACTTTTACCTTGCACATTTGTTATAATTTCCAAAAATATCCCAGTCGAAAAAGTAACTGGAAAAAAATTTCCGTTAACGCTAACGGAAAAACATTTTTTTTGTACATTTACATACTAAATTATTTAAAATCAATACATCTATGATTCTTGGACTATTAAAAGAACAAGGGACTGAAACCCGGGTTGCTTTACTTCCTGAAATAGTAAAAAGCTTCACCGACCTCAAGGTGGAAGTTTTGGTAGAAGATGGTGCCGGGGAAAAGGCATTCACTACCAACGACAATTACGCTGAAGCAGGAGCGAAAATTCAGAAAAGAGATGAGATTTTTGCAAAAGCCGACGTACTCCTTCAAATTCATTCCCCATCGGATAGTGATTTGGGAACTATTAAAGATTCTCAAATATGGATTAGTGCTTTTAACCCTTTAGGTGACACTGCACTTGTTAAAACGTTCTTAGACAAAGGCATTACCACCTTCAGCCTTGATTTGATACCGCGGACAAGCAGGGCTCAAGCCATGGATATTCTTTCATCAATGGCAACCGTATCAGGTTATCAGGCAGTGTTGGATGCTGCATTGAGGCTACCAACTTTCTTCCCAATGTTTATGACCGCTGCTGGAACAATACGCCCAGCTAACGTACTTATTTTGGGCGCAGGTGTTGCCGGGCTGCAGGCAATTGCAACATCACGTAAACTTGGGGCTCAAGTACAGGTATTTGATGTACGCTCTGCAGTGAAAGAAGAAGTAATGAGCCTTGGAGGCAAATTTGTGGAAGTAGAAGGCGCCACTGAAGATGCAGCTGCAGGAGGTTACGCCGTTGAGCAAACTGAGGAATACAAGAAAAAACAAGAGCAGGCAATTAACGATCATGCAGCAAAAGCAAATGTTGTTATATGTACGGCTCAAATACCAGGAAGAAAAGCACCTCTTTTAATTCCGAAAGAAGCTGTGGATAATATGAAACCCGGTTCTGTCATTATTGATTTGGCAGCCTCAACCGGGGGAAATTGCGAATTAACCAAGGACAATGAAACTGTTGTTTATAATCAGGTTACCATTGTTGGGGAGTCAAATTATCCTGCGCAAAAGCCACTTGACGCAAGCAAAATGTTCGGTAAAAACGTGTTTAACTTTATGAAACTGATCATCGGTGAAGAGGGTGAATTAAACCTGAACTTCGAAGATGATATCGTTAAAGGCACTTGTATAACACATGCCAAAGAAGTGTACAACGAACGTGTTAAATCAGTAATTGAAAAATAAATAAAGATATGGAAAATGTATTAACTTTTTTAACTGAGAATAAAGATGCGATATTCATTATTGTACTATCGATATTTCTGGGATTCGAGGTTATATCAAATGTTCCATCGGTATTGCATACGCCCCTGATGTCGGGTGCAAATGCAATTAGTGGGGTTATTATTATTGGAGGTATTATCCTTGTTGGACATGCCTCAACAACATTCGAATGGATACTTGGGGCTGTAGCACTTTTTATGGCAACCCTGAATGTTGCCGGAGGTTACGTTGTTACCGATCGGATGCTCGAAATGTTTAAAAAGAAGAAAAAATAACCATGACTATGATACTATTAAATACATTAATGCCAGGACAAGTAGTTCTGGAATACAGCTATCTTCTTGCAGCCATTATGTTTGTAATTGGCCTTAAACTTCAAAGCCATCCGGAAACCGCTCGGAAAGGTAATTTTTGGGCAGCATCGGGTATGGTATTGGCAATGATTATGACCCTTATCCTAAACAAAGATGATGCTGGAGAAGGAATATCGATGCTTAATGGTTCTGCAATAATTTTGGTTATTCTTGCAGGTAGCATTGTGGGTTCAATCATGGCGCGTAAAGTAAAAATGACCGCCATGCCACAAATGGTATCCTTGTTCAATGCAACAGGAGGTGCAGCCTCTGCAGCAGTAGCCCTTATTGAGTTTTCTAAAAACCCTGATCAATCCGTATTGGTTACTTTGTTGGGATTAGTAGTTGGAAGTATCGCATTTAGCGGTAGTATGATTGCTTACGGTAAACTGGATGGTAAAGTGGGTGATATCTTTTCCAAGATTATGACCTATGTGAACCTGTTGTTCATGTTATTGATTACGGCAATTATTTTGCTTGTTATTTTTGGTGGGTTTGAACCACAAATAATCAACTATTTGGTATATGGACTATTAGTGATTAGCATAATTTACGGAGTAAGTTTTGTAATGCCAATTGGCGGAGCAGATATGCCGGTTGTTATTTCACTACTTAACTCACTTACAGGTATTGCCGCAGCAATGGCCGGATTTATATATGGAAATGAAGCGATGATCCTTGGAGGTATCCTTGTGGGGGCTGCCGGAACTATTCTAACACTTCAGATGTGTAAAGCAATGAACCGATCGCTGATCAATGTAATAATTGGCTCATTTGGTGGCGGAGGTGCAAGCAGTGCCAGCGTACAGGGAAGTATTAAAGAGATTCAATTAAGCGATGCTGCAGTATTGT
The DNA here is from genome assembly GCA_963678235.1 of Prolixibacteraceae bacterium. Taxonomy (GTDB): domain Bacteria; phylum Bacteroidota; class Bacteroidia; order Bacteroidales; family Prolixibacteraceae; genus JABMQB01. Next base: position 2,027,656 of record OY782766.1, read on the forward strand.
TAAGCTACTCGCAAAAAGTTGTTGTTATCCCTGGTTACGGACTAGCTGTTGCCCAGGCACAGCATATAGCTCACGAACTCGAAAGCTTATTGGAAGGCAAAGGAGTAGATGTTCGATATGCCATCCACCCCGTTGCCGGACGTATGCCTGGCCACATGAATGTGTTGCTTGCTGAGGCCGATGTTCCTTATGAGAAACTTGTTGAAATGGACGACATTAATCCAGATATGCCAAACGTAGATGTTGTGATTGTGGTGGGAGCTAACGATGTTGTAAACCCTGCGGCTTATGACGATCCAAGCAGTCCAATTTACGGAATGCCAATTATTGATGCCCATTTAGCTAAAAATATCATCATCATGAAACGTGGTATGGGTAAAGGATATGCCGGAATTGAAAACTTCTTGTTCTTTAACGATAAAACCAGAATGTTGTTTGGTGATGCCAAAGCATCAATCTCAAAATTGGTAAATGAAATTAAAAGTATGTAATCAGATTTTTACAAACAAAACACAATTTGCTCTAAAATGAGCTAGTAAATACGAAAGATGCCATCTTCTTTAAAAAGATGGCATCTTCCTTTGCTTTCGTTACATGTTAACTAATCGTATCCACGTTATTTCCCAAATTACGATAATTGATTTTTTCATTTGGATTGGTACCATTTAAATACTCCTCCACGTTTGCATAACCATCGCCATCAGAATCTATTGAACCATCTTTATGGTTTTTCGGATTAAGATTGTGTTTTACTTCCCATTAATCGGGCATTCCGTCACCAACGCTATCCACTGAAACTTCTGCCGGATCAAACGTTAATTCAGGATATCCGCCAACTTCCGAAATATCTTTTATTATTCCTGTCTCGGTCGTTTGTTTTCCACTTCGAACCATCTCTGTAACCCGTTTATCAACAGCATCGTGTCTATCAGTAAATAGAAAATTGCAATAATTCTAAATCATCCCGGATTCTCAAATAATTATCAACTCTTTCTGTAATGAGGGTAAAAATAATTCGCAGATCAAATAAATTCCTACTTTCGCCGGACTTATTATTTTAACCAAAAATCTATTATCTATGAGTACTCAAAAATTAGGGAATCCGGCAGTGGTCGGACTGGCAGGGTTCGGATTAACAACACTTATTTTACAATTGCACAACATTGGCTTATGCGGAATTGGTCCGGTTTTGGCAATGGGTTTCATATTTGGCGGACTTGCACAGTTTATTGCAGGTTTTATGGAACAAAAACTTGGTAATAATTTCGGGTTTAGTGCTTTTGTAGCGTATGGTTCTTTCTGGATTGGCCTTGGCATAATCTGGCTGCTAAACCATTTTAACATCTATCCTCTTTCCCATACCGATCTTGGTTGGTACCTGGTTGTTTGGGCACTTTATACATTGATACTTATGTTTGCCTCATTTTACGTTCATAAAGCAATGTCCATCACTTTTATTCTCCTCGAAATTGGCTTTATACTATTGGTAATTGGTCATTTTGGTTATCCAAAAATGAATATTGTTGCCGGGTACGAACTTATATTCTGTGCTTTGGCAGCCTGGTATATGATGGCGGCAATTATAGTAAATGATTTGGCTGGAAAAACGGTTTTACCTTTCGGGAAAGCCTGGGCTTCGAAATCGTAATTCTTCAAAAACAATCCCATAAAAAAGGCTTTTCTTTCACAATAAGAAAAGCCTTTTTTTAATTCTTAGTTGAACTATTATTTAATCAAAGCATACGATTGCCTTGCAATTTCAAGTTCCTCGTTGGTTGGGATTATAAGGATTTTTGTTTTACTACCCTCCTTATTTATTTCTCGGATTTCACCGCTTCTAACATTGTTTTTTTCTTCATCAAGCTCAAGTCCGAAATACGACATGTTTTCACACACCAGCCGACGGACAACTTCATCGTTTTCTCCAACACCAGCCGTAAATACAATAGCATCTAAGCCATTCATTGCTGCTACATAGTTGCCAATAAATTGTTTAATCCGGTATGCATAAATATTAAAAGCCTGAATTGCTACTTTATCGCCCTTTAAATACCTGCTTTGCACATCGCGCATGTCGGTATCGCCTGTCATTCCCTGTATTCCACTTTCTTTATTTAATATGGCAGACACTTCTTCAACGGAATATCCTTTTTGTTCCACCAGGTAAAATATGATTGAAGGATCGATATCCCCGGATCGTGTACCCATTACAAGACCGTTTAATGGTCCCATTCCCATGCTTGTGTCCACACAAATCCCGGCATTTACCGCAGCCATTGATGCTCCATTTCCCAAATGGATAGAAATAATCTTTGCATTTTCTTTTCCTAAGTATTCAATCGCTTTTTGCGAGACATACTTATGCGATGTTCCGTGGAAACCATATTTTCGGATTCCCATTTCTTTGTACATCTTTTCCGGAATAGCGTAACGGTATGCAATACCGGGCATTGTTTGATGAAAGGCTGTATCGAATACTGCAATTTGAACCGCATTCGGAAAAACACTTTCAGCAACACTGATCCCTGTTAAATTCGCAGGATTATGCAATGGTGCCAATGGGAACAGCTCCTTAACTTTTGCTTTTACTTCTTCAGTAATAACCACCGTTTTGGTAAATGCTTCAGCTCCATGAACCACCCGGTGGCCAACAGCTTTAATATCCGATGGATCGGAAATTACCCCAATTTCTTTATCAATAAGCAATTGTGCAACCCTCTCTAATCCTACAGTATGATCTGGAATTGGAAATGTCTCTGTAATTTTTTTCTCTTTCCCCTCTATGAATGTTTTATGCGTGATAGCCCCTTCTTTCAAACCAATACGTTCAACCTGCCCGCTCGACAATGGTTTTTCCGTATTCATATCAATTAATTGATACTTGATAGAAGAACTACCAGCATTAACAACTAAAATGTGCATTTTTTCAGTTTTTATATTTTATTAAATTTTGTCCTGATCTTGCGCCTGAATGGCAGTTATAACAACAGTGTTGAAGATATCATCCACCGTACAACCACGGCTTAAATCGTTAACAGGTTTATTCAATCCCTGCAACATTGGACCAATTGCAATTGCCCCCGTCTCGCGTTGTACTGCTTTGTAGGTATTGTTTCCGGTATTTAAGTCGGGAAATACCAATACATTTGCCCGTCCCGCAACTTCCGAATTTGGCATTTTACTTTTTCCCACTTTGGGATCAACCGCAGCATCGTATTGAATTGGGCCTTCCAATTTTAAGTCAGGACGAAGCTGCATTGCCTTTTCTGTGGCGGAACGAACTTTTTCAACTTCCAATCCACTTCCTGAAGTTCCCGAAGAGTAAGATAGGAATGCAACCCTCGGATCAATTCCAAATGCTTTTGCCGATTCTGCCGATGAGATGGCTATTTCTGCCAATTGATCAGCATTCGGGTTTACATTTACCGCGCAATCGCCAAAAACAGAAACATGATCGTCAAGGCACATAAAAAATACAGATGACACTGTGGATACCCCCGGACGCGTTTTAACAAACTGCAATGCAGGGATAATAGTATGTGCAGTTGTGTGGTCGGCTCCCGAAACCATTCCGTCGGCATGCCCTTTATAAACCATCATGGTTCCAAAGTAAGAAACATCTAACATGGTATCTTCTGCCGAGGCTTCCGAAACATTTTTATGTTTTCGAAGCTCATAATAAGTGCGCCAATAATCTTCAAAATGCTCCGAAGTTTCCGGATCAATGATATTTATCTTTTCCTCATCAAATGCGACTCCTGCACGAATTGCATTTGCCATAATATCTTCCTTTTTACCCAAAAGTGTAAGCTTCACAATGTTTTGCTCAACAAGGCTTGCTGCTGCTTCCAAAACTCTGGCATCGGTACCCTCCGGCAAAACAATATGCTTGATGGATGATTTGGCTTTGGCCACCAAATTGTATTGAAACATTCGGGGAGCCATCACTTCCGTTTTGAAATTCTTAAACTTATCCAGCAAAAACTCAGCATCAACATTCTCCTCGAAAGTAGAAATACTTAACTCGATTTTTCTGGTATCGCCAGGCCTGATTTTTGGTTTAACATTAGCAATTTTATTTGCAGTATCGAAGGTTACCTCTTCCACCAATATAATTGGAACAACGTTGCGCAATCCTTCAATTAGCCTTACAATTTGTTTTTCAGGGGCAATTCCACCAGTTATTACAATTCCGGAAATCGTTGGGTAATTTGCCGACGCATTGGCCTGCAAAGCTCCCAATAGGATATCCGACCTGTCTCCGGGAGTTATTATAAGGCTGTTTTCTTCTACACGGTCAAGGTAATTTCGCAGTTGCATTGCCCCAACATCGTATTTATCAGCTTGTTTGTACATCAATGCTTTTCCAAAAAGGATTTTTCCTCCTATCTCCTCATATACTTCCTGGATAGTTGGACTGCTTAGGTTTTTCACTTCAGGGATAATCCCAATTACGGTATCGGTCGGAATTACTTTGGTTAGTTCAGCCCTGATCTGTGCAATATCGTTTTCAGGAACGCGGTTCATAAAAACTGCCTGGATTAAAACGTCCTTCTGAGCATATCTTTTTACTGCTAAATCAAGATTGGCAACTGCATCTTTTATTTCTTTCTTTCTAGCCGAACTTACTAGGATTGTTGGGATTGAAAGGTTTCTTGCTATTTCAACGTTCAAATCAAATTCGATATCCACCCCTTTGTTTAAAAAATCGGACCCTTCAACAACCACCGCATCAAATTTACTTTCGATGTTTTTGTATTTTTCGATGATCATATCGATTAATCGATCCTCTTTCCCCAGGTTTTTATACTTCACCACCTGGGACATCGTAAACCCATAAGCTTCTTTGTACTCCATATCCAAATTAAAATACGTAAGCATAGTTTCGATATGGTTGTCTTTTTTCCCTTTCGGAAAGTCATTGATGATCGGTCTGAAATAACCAACCTTCCCAACTTTTGAGAGCAATGTTTTCAGAACTCCCAATGCCACAACAGACCGACCGGTATGCGATTCGGTGTTTGTGATATAAATTCCTGTTTTTACTTTCACAATGTTAAATAATCGTTTTAAATCTATTAATCTGTACGCCAATCATTTATACCAACAATTGGAAATATTGTTGTCTGCATCCCATAAAGGAACAAACAAGCAGTTGAATTTGCGCTCGGCACAATATCCTCATCTTTTCAATACAACTATAGCAATGATTTAGTTGAATCGGATAAATTTCACAAATGTTCTATAAAAAGCGTCAAGAACTTTAATTGGAATTTTCTAGTATCCTTCCATTTATCCGGGCACAAAAATAACAAAGTTTTTGTTTGGCATCTAGAAATACATCCAATTACAAGGTAAGCTTAACACTTAATGAATACACAATAAAATAGTCATTATAAATTCATGTATAATGCCTGATAACATATTGGAAATATTGCAAGTTAGTTTTATCTTACAAACAGAAATTGGAAAAGATGGATATAAAAGAAGAATTCACAGAATACGCCTCCTCAGGGCGTAGTTCAAATAATGAATTGATAAAGCAAGCGGAGTTGTTCAAAAACAAAACCGATTTGACAACCATATCCAATGCCATTGGTAAAATGATTATCATCTTGAATAATCACAGACAAATAATTTATGCAAATAAATTGTTTCTGGAAATCGTTGGGATAACAAACATAGATCCAATATTAGGGAAGCGCCCGGGCGAAGCTATTTACTGCAAGCATGCTTTATTAAGTTCAAGTGGTTGTGGAACTACTGAGTTCTGTAAAACATGTGGTGCCGTAAATGCAATATTAGATGCGCAACAAGGTATTCCATCAACAAAAGAATGCAGGATAACAACGAAAAGTAATGATGCTTTGGATTTGAGTGTTTCAACAGCACCATACGTAATTGAGAATGAACAATTCACAATTTTTGCAATTAGCGATATAAGCGACGAAAAGCGCAAACAAGTTTTGGAGCGGGTATTTTTCCATGATGTTATGAACAGTGCCGGTGGCATTTCCGGGTTATCCGACATCATGCAACAAATACAAGATCCTGATGAATTGAATGAATTATCACGTCTTATTCAAAGTGCTTCAAACAGCCTAATCGAAGAGCTTCAAGCCCAAAAACAGATAAGCTCTGCCGAAAGAGGCGATCTTGAACTTAAAATTACGGAAGTAGAATCTTTAGAAATACTAAAGGAACTAGGAAGTATTTATTCTAAGCATGAAATTATTGCGGATAAAATCATACGCATAAATCCTGAATCTGAAGATGCAATAGTCGGCACAGACCCGGCACTTCTTAGAAGGGTCTTGGGCAATATGATTAAGAATGCAATTGAAGCATCCTTACCTAAAGGAACAATTACCTTATCCTGCCATAAAATCGATAAAAACATCCGGTTTTCAATACATAATTCTACGGTAATGCCCCGTGATATCCAATTACAACTTTTTAAAAGATCATTTACAACAAAAGGCGTAGGGAGAGGGATCGGCACATACAGCATGAAACTTTTTGGAGAAAAATATTTAAAAGGCAAAGTGTGGTTCGAAAGTACGGAAGAAACAGGAACAACATTTTATTTAATGCTTTAAATCGAGCATTCTATTTTAACAATTTATAATAGTTTAATTTCTTAAAAAGTATTTCCCTCAATTTTTTCACAAGAAAGACTGCGCAAACAAGACCTTTATCATTAATAGGATTATCAGGTTTTAAGTATATTTGTGTTTTGCAAAAATTTAAAGATTAAAAATATGGCTAAGAAATTAAGATTTTTACTTGTTATAATTGCAGCATCAGCTTATTGGAATGCCCAAACAACTGTGGCTTGTACAAATTTTCTTGTTACAAAAGGGGCAACTGTTGATGGGTCCACAATGATTACTTATGCTGCTGACTCACACACATTATATGGTGAGCTCTATTACCAACCTGCAATGGACCATCCGGTTGGGGCAATGCGCGATATTTATGAATGGGATACCGGGAAATTTCTTGGACAAATAGAGGAAGTGCCTCATACCTATAGTGTAATTGGAAATATGAACGAATACCAGCTTGCCATTGGTGAAACAACTTATGGTGGCAGAAGCGAACTTGCCAAACAAAACGGTGCCATTATGGACTACGGCAGTTTGATTTACGTTACCCTGCAACGCGCAAAAACTGCCCGTGAAGCAATTAGTGTGATGGGCGAATTGGTGGATAATTATGGATATGCAAGCTCTGGCGAATCGTTTTCAATTTCCGATCCTAATGAAGTTTGGATTATGGAACTAATTGGCAAAGGTGAAGGTGAAAAAGGTGCAGTTTGGGTCGCAGTAAAAATTCCTGATGGCTATATAAGCGGACATGCCAACCAGGCACGGATCACAACTTTCCCGTTAAACGACTCCAAAAATTGTATTTATTCAAAAGACGTTATCTCATTTGCACACGAAAAAGGATGGTTTGACGGAAAAAACAAGGATTTTAGTTTTTCAGACGTTTATGCACCTGTCGATTTTGGAGGTGCACGTTTTTGTGACGCTCGTGTATGGGCAGGCTTTAACAAAGTTGCAAGCGGAATGGACCAATATACCGAATATGCAAAAGGAGTTGTTGAACACAGTGGAGAAAACAATTTCCCTGAAAACCGGATACCTTTATGGGTAAAACCCGATAAAAAGTTAACAGTTCAGGATGTTATGGACATGATGCGCGACCATTTTGAAGGCACTGACCTGGACATGACAAATGATATTGGTGCCGGACCTTATAAATTACCTTACCGCTGGAGAGGATTAACATGGAAGGTTGACTCGGTAGAGTATTGCAACGAAAGGGCTATCTCAACCCAACAAACCGGATTTTCCTTTGTGGCACAAGGCCGTTCCTGGTTACCCGATCCTGTAGGCGGTATCCTTTGGTTTGGTGTTGACGATGCATATAGCACCTGTTATGCCCCAATGTATTGTGGGATTAACAAGATTCCTGAATGTTTCAAAGTTGGCAATGGCGACATGCTTACTTATAGTGAAACTTCGGCATTTTGGGCATTTAATTTTGTAAGTAATTTTACCTACCTGCGCTACAGCGACATGATTGTTGATGTACAAAAAGTTCAAAAGAAACTCGAAGATAAATTTGTAGCTTATGTACCTGTAATTGACAAAGCCGCCGAAACTTTATATAATGAACAAGGTGAAGAAATGGCACGGCAGTTTATTACCGAATATTCGGTAAACGAAGCTAATGCAATGACAAATGAATGGAAAAATCTCGGACAATATCTGCTCGTAAAATATATGGATGGCAATATAAAAAGGGAAAAAGATGGAAAATTTGAACGGACAGAAACCGGAATGCCACCCGGACCACTACAACCCGGATACCCTGCCTGGTGGTATGAAGCAATTGTAAAAAGTACCGGAGACCATTTTAAAGTTATTGGATCGGCAGGTCATTAATTTGATTTAATTAACCTTCTTTAAAGTAAAATGTTTGGCGTATGAAAAAAAATACTAATTTTGCGCCGAATTTAATAGCAATCTCTTATCGTCAGTTGACGGGTAATATTGCCAACTTATAAAATATCAGAACAATGGATTTAATTAAAATTGTTGAAAATTCTTTCGAAGCTCAGGCTGAGCACCCAAAATTTGGTGCAGGGGACACTATTACCGTGCACTATAAGATTAAGGAAGGAAATAAAGAAAGGATTCAGAATTTCCGCGGAGTGGTAATTCAGATTAAAGGAACGGGAGCTTCAAAAACATTTACAATACGTAAAATGTCAGGTAACGTTGGAGTAGAAAGAATTATTCCTTTAAACTCACCGTTTATTGACAGTATTGAAGTTAACAAACATGGTCGTGTTCGTAGAAAAAGAATTTTTTACCTACGTGAACTTACCGGTAAAAAAGCCCGGATCAAAGAAAAAAGATTCTAAAAAGCACCTTAGAGATATCAAAAGGCTTTCATCTGTATGGAAGCCTTTTTTGTTTTCCTCTATCCCGGAAGAATTACTAAAACACATTTCAACTATCTTCAAAATATCCTAAATACATGACAATCATCAAATATTTATTTGGATGATTTTATCTTCTTTTGCGAAAAATTTAGGGAAATGGCATTTTTAACAAAGAACAAACTTTTTAGCAGAAAATGGTTTATCGATTATACTCTAATTTCTGCAGGGGCATTTATTCTAGCAGCTGGATTTGTATATTTTATTGTACCACATAAAATTGTACCTGGTGGCGTTTATGGTATTGCTATTATCGTTCACCATCTAACGAAAGGCTTATTTTCTTTTTGGCCGGATGGCTTTCCAATTGGTTTGTTCGGATTGCTCCTGAACATCCCGCTTACCATTGCAGGAATAAAAATACTTGGACCCCGTTTTGGTGTTAAAACAGTGGTAGGGTTTATTCTTTCATCTGTATTTATCGATGCTATAACCTATTTGAGGCCTTCAGGCGATGCACCTTTGGTTACCGATGTTTTATTATCATGCATATTTGGGGGCGTATTGGTTGGTTTTGGACTTGGGCTTATTTTTAAATCAAGGGCTACCTCCGGAGGATCGGATATTATTGCAATGATTTTGGCAAAATATACCAAACTGCAACTTGGAAAATTAATGATTTATGTTGATTCAGCCATTGTGCTTATTGCACTTGCCGCTTTTAAAGATTGGCATATCCCACTGTATTCGTTGATAGTTATTTATATTTCGGGAAGGGCAATCGATCTTACCCTTGAAGGCTCGGACTACAATAAGGCGCTGATGATTATTTCGAAAAAACATGAAGAAATCAAACACAAACTTCTTGTTGACCTCGAACGGGGAGGAACCTATTTAAACGGGCAAGGAATGTTTTCGGGCGAAGAAAAGCAGGTGATCTATACCGTTGTTAGCCGCCGTGAAGTTGCAATTCTTGAAGAATTTATTAGCAAAATTGATCCTGATGCATTTATTACCGTTACCGATGCAAAAGAGATTTTGGGGGAAGGTTTTCAGAGTTTAAAGAATAAAGTAGATCCGGATTCCTGATGAGAAACAACAAATTAACGGATTTTATGTTAAAGAACTTCATACAAAGCTAAGCTTCAGGTTACAGTCTTTTAGATCATTTTTAGTAATTTTGATACCATCATATTGCTATAATAAACCGCCATGAAAAGTTTTTGGTCCCTCCTTATAATAGTTTGTATTAGTGTATCGATCTCAAATGCCCAAAAAGTTGGGTTGGTTTTGAGTGGTGGCGGTGCCAAAGGTTTTGCACATATAGGTGTTATCCGGGTTCTGGAAGAAAACAATATCCCAATCGATTATGTTACCGGAACATCAATTGGGGCAATTGTTGGTGCGCTTTATGCTTCAGGCTATTCGCCCGATGAAATGGAAGAGTTATTTAAATCAGACGCATTTTATTTCTGGTCAACAGGGCAAATTCAGGAAGAATACCGTTATTTCTTCAAAAAGCAGGAAGAAGACCCAGGCTGGATTCAGCTCAACATGAAAAAAAAGGACGACAAATTAAAATTCCTGCTGCCCACAAACATCATCCCCCAGGAACAAATGGATTTTGCATTTATGGAGTTACTGGCAAGTACCAATGCCGTGTGCGAATATAACTTCGACAAACTGATGGTACCGTTCAGGTGCGTGGCTGCCGATGTATATAAAAACGAAGCCGTTGTTTTAAAAGATGGTGACCTTGGGGCAGCAGTGCGTGCTTCAATGACTGTTCCTTTATATTTCAAGCCAATTAAAATTAATGGCAACCTAATGTTCGACGGAGGTATTTTCAATAATTTCCCTAAGGATGTTATGAAGGATGTGTTCAAACCTGATATTATCATTGGGCACAAAGTTGCAGATGAAGTCCTTCGTCCCGAATCAGACGATATCAAAGTACAGATTTCGAACCTGATTATGCGCCCCACCGATTATTCCATTGCTGATGGAGATGGGATTTTATTGGAAACAAAATTTAAAAATGTTGGCTTGCTCGATTTTGATAAAATTGAAACCACAGAAAATGCGGGAGTGGCAACTGTCATTGAACACCTGGACAGTATAAAAGCAATGGTAAAAAGACGCGTTTCACTGGAAGAAATTAACAGGAAACGAAAACTATTTAACGATAAAAAACCAGATTTGCTTTTTCAAAATTTTCAGGTAGAGGGAGTTACAGATGATACACAGAGAAGGTTTATCATTCAGTCGATTAAGCACAGGTCAAATGCTATTTCGATCCATACTTTTCGAAAAGAATACTTTAAACTGGTTGCCGATGAGCAAATTAAATCGATGCGGCCAGTGGCATATTATAACAAACAAACGGGATTTTTTGATGTACATTTGATTGTTGAGCCGCAAAAAAAGCTGGAAGTGAATATTGGTGGTAACGTATCGACAAAACCAATAAACCAGGGATATTTCGGGGTCGATTACCGTGTATTTCGAGACAGGGCTTATACCTTGAATTCAAATATGTATTTTGGGCGTTTTTATAGTTCTTTTAAATTTGGCGGCAGGATTGATTATCCAACCCAGCTTCCGTTCTACCTTTCGGCATATTCTACCCTCAACCGTTGGGATTATTTTGCGAGCAGTAGCGAATTGTTTTTTGAAGATGTGCGTCCGCCATATATCATCAGAAATGAATTTAACTTTAGGGCTGATGCAGGATTCCCTCTTAGCGTAACCAGCAAATTAAGCGCGGGAATCAGTTATTCAAATGCACGGGACGAATACTATCAAACCAAAATATTCAACCAGGACGATGTGCCCGACAATACCGACTTCAATGCTTATGCCACCCACCTAAGCATCGAACGCAACTCGCTAAATAATAAACAGTTTGCAACTGAGGGATCACATAAATATTTTAGTATCAAATACATAACCGGAAATGAAAATAATTATCCGGGTACCACCTCCAATTTAACAACTGACACAAAAACAAGCCATAAATATTATTTGCTTGAAGCATCCTTTAATAAATATGTCCCTATTGGCAAAAGGTTCACTCTCGGTTCGTTGGTGGAAGGTGTTTACAGCAATAAAAAGTTATTCAGCAATTATACTTCAACTATGTTGTCGGCACCGGGATTCACCCCTACCCCGCACAGCAAAGCCATGTTTATTGAAAATTACCACGCCAATAAATACCTTGGTGGCGGACTTAAAGGCATTTTTCATTTGGATGACCAATTACAATTACGATTGGAAGGATATTATTTTACCCCGATTAAATCTATTGAACGTGATGAAAACAATTTGGCTTATTACAATGAAAAAGCTTTTACCGATTTCAAATTTCAGGCTTTGGCTGCTTTGGTTTATCATACCGGATCGTTCCCAATTAGTTTAATGGTGAATTACTATGAAAAACCCGACACAAAGGTGTATGTCACCTTGAACGTTGGTTATATATTATTCAACAAAAGAGGGTTTTAATTGGAACGTTTATGGTGAAGCATATCGTTTGGCAACACAAATGAAATTTCAATTATGCCGGAGAATACCCCGTCTTTCATCCAAGGTTTTTGGGCAATAACTTTTTTGACTCCATTTTTCTCTGTGGTATAAATATTTTCAGTTGGTTCTGCAAGCATTTTCAAAAGTTTGCTTCTGGATGGTTCCGGATGGCATTCAATCAAGCTATTTCCAATTAAACGCTCGCCTCCATATTTCTGGAATTGTTTGATGGCTACCTTATTCATATAAACAACAATACCTTTAAGGTCACAAACGGTAACGGCTGCACTTAATTCATCTGCCCAATCAATGTTGCCCATACCATTTATTTCTTTTTATAACACCTCACCCAGTCGATGGTTAAGCTAACCGGCAAAAGCGAATTAGGTATTTCGTTCACAACAATACTTGCCAGATTCAGATGCACAGGGAAATTAAAATTGCTGGAAGAGATTTCGTGCATAACTATATCGTTGATTTTCCAACAGATTTTACCCTGGCTTTTTTCGATTCCGAAAATATAACTTTTACCTGCCTTTAAATTATTGATCGACTGCCCTTCAAATTCTGGTTTCCCTTCGACCAATCGAAATGCACCAATACGGTTTTTAGCGCCCATCTCAAGCAGGTTGATTTGTGGCGAAGCTTTTTCTCCCAGCAAATAAACGAAACTAACCACTTGTTTTACAGGAGCAAATTTAATTTTAGCCTCAAAAATCCCCTCGTCCAACCAAAAACTTTCTCCCGTATTTATGGTATCCGATGTATAACTAAATTCCGACGGTTGAAAACCTGCCCCCATGTTCCATATCTTTCCTTTGGCGCTTTCTTTTTTAACCGTAAGTTGGAGGGCTTTGTTATTAATGGCAATGTTTTTCCCCGAATTAAAACACTGTAAATCACCAGGCTGCGAAAAATTCTCCCCTACCAGCTTGTTCGCCCAATAGCTTGAGCAAATCCATTTTTTATCGTCAAGTTTATTGGATTCGAATGTGTCTTCAAAAACAATATCCCAATTCTTAAAAAAGTCAAACTTATCGGTTCCAAGGTATTTGAAATAGTTAATAAACTTTGGTTGTTTCGCCATTTCAACAAACTCTTGTTGCTTTTTGTATTCCTCCGATTTTTCCCACTTTTTCTTATCTTCCAGGTAAGCTTTTCGGTCTAAGAACTCTTGCGATTCTGTTTTATCCTTCAACTCAACATAACGGTTCAACTCGAAGGAGTCCTTCATGTCGAGATAATTTTTATATGCTTTTGATTTTTCGAACGACAGGAAAAATAACACATCAGTATTCTTTTTCAGCTGTAAAAATTCCTGCTGCTTTTTAAATGCTTCGCTTTTCTCAAACTTTTTCTTATCCTGCAGGTATGCCGTTTCCTTTTTAAATGCATCCGAATTAATCAATTCCTCCAATTCAAAAAATCGCTTTAAGACGTGGCTATCCACAGTTTCTTTATACAGTTTTAAAACTGTCGATTTTTCAAACTTAAAATATCGTTTAAGTTCAGGGTTTCTGCTTAGTTCCTTACATTTTTTCCGGCCTTCTTTATCTTTATCAGCTGTATTTTTCAAATCGAGGAAAGTGCTTAGAGTCTCTGAGTCTGCAAATTTTGTATGTGCTTCCAATTCCCCTGAGCCATGCAATTTAAAATACGCCTTTATACCCTTAGTCTTTTTTAATGCATTGTATTCTTTGAGATGTCCATCTTCGGGAGAACCTTTGAAAACCTTGCTTATAATTTCCTTTTTTTCTTTCTGAAAATCACCATCTTCCACATAATCTTTTAATTCATAATACTTTTTAAGATTGGCAGAATCTTTTAAATCCTCAAACCTTTTTAACTCAGGCGATGATTTTGTTTGAAGGAAGCGTTTAATCTTTGTCGATTTAGCAAGTTTTTGGTATTCCAACAAATCTTTTTGCTCGTGGCTCCCTTTAAATTGAAGGCTTTCGATTTCTTTCTTCCTGGACTTAAACCCTTCCGAATTGACCCAGGTTTCAAGCTCCTTATAAACCTTTAAATCCTCCGATTTCTCGACCTCTAAAAACTCAAGATAGCTTGCGTGAAGCGCAGCCCTTTCAGATTCTATTTTTTCTGTTGGTTTAAGCTTGCCAAAAGCCTGAAGGGTGAATAGTTTAAATGACATGTGCGAATTTAATGTTTAATGATTTTCCTTCAATTTACTTCAAAATTAAAAAACTATCCCAATCCTAAACAAAAGGAACAAATATATTTTTTATGCCACATTACTTTATAGTATATTTGAACAGCCAAAAAAACAAGACAATGAAAAAATTTATTCTCTCCATTCTATTCGTTTGCCTAACTATCTTTAGCTTTTCGCAGAACTTCTTTCATGAGGAGTTTAACCATCGGAAAAAGTACCTTATTTTAACCAATCCGACAGTCAGGAATATTCAAACCATGAACTTTCTGGTATCAAGGAACCTGTTACAACTTCGCACCAATAAAGTCAAATTTGTTGGTGTTTACTACGAAGGGCAAAACTATGATTTTAGCAAAACAAAGGATTACATTGAAAAAAAGGGATTAACAAATTATTTTCTTCACGAAGTAAAGGGAAAACTTACCGAGGATAATGTTTTCACTGAAAACGACTGTTCAAGTGATATAGAAACCATCTTTGAAAATTCGATTGGTGTATTTTTCTTTGGTGGACCAGATATTCCGCCCGGTATTTATGGCGAAGAGAATACCTTATCGGAGGTTACCGATCCCGGGAGGCATTTGTTTGAAGTTACAACCATGTTCCACCTTTTGGGTGGTTCGCAAAATAAGGAGTTCGAAGCATTATTAACATCAAATCCAAAATACCTGGTCACCGGTTTTTGCCTCGGTTTGCAAACCATGAATGTTGCCACTGGCGGGACATTAATCCAGGATATTCCATCGGAGGTATACAATGCAAATTCAGTGGAAGACGCACTGGCAATAGGTCGAAGGGATTTGCACCGGAATTACTGGCAGGAAATTAATGAAGATTCGTTGCTCATGGGCATAAATTTACATACAATCCAATTCTCTGAGCATCCGTTTTTTGGGAATACCATCCGAATGGCAAAAGGATGGCATCCAAGGGTTTACAGCAGTCATCATCAGGCAATTGAAAAACTTGGACAAGGACTGGAAGTCACAGCCTGGTCGCCCGATCAAAAAATTATTGAAGCAGTTGCACATCAGAACTTTAAAAATGTTTTTTCTGTTCAGTTTCATCCGGAGGTTCCTGCTTTGTACGAGGACTTGTTCGAGAGAAAATTCCACCCCGAAGACCGGCCAATGAGCTATAATGAAATGATTGGAAAACAAAGTGTAAGGTTTCATGAGAAATACTGGGAATACATTTCAGATATAATAAAAAAATTATAACAGTCCAGGTTTCTAAACCGTAAAGGAATAAGTTCATTGTTTTTATTGTATATTGTCGCTCGCGAACCTAAATCTTTTAGGCTACTAAAACCAAATTAATAAAAACAATGAAGAACCTTTACCTAATCGTACTAAGCTTATTAAGTTTAATCTTGTTTTCCTGTGCTCCCGAAGAACAAAAAGATTGTTTCCCCGATGGAACCGAAATACCGGATTGGTTTTCAGATGCAAGCAAAATCCAGTTGGAAGACCTTGGGACGCCTTATACAATAACTGATTTTGGAGCGGTTGAAGATAGCTCGGTCATTCAAACAGAAATTATTCAAGGAGTGATTGACAAAGCAAGCAGCGAAGGTGGCGGTGTTATTATTATTCCCAAAGGAACGTTTCTGAGTGGAGCTTTGTTTTTTAAAGCAAACACCCATTTGCATGTTGTCGAGGGAGGCAAACTAAAGGGTTCCGACGATATTTCAAATTATCCGTTTATTCCTTCACGAATGGAAGGGCAAAGTATTGATTATTTTGCCGCGTTGGTTAATGCTTACAATGTGGATGGATTTACAATATCAGGTACGGGAACCATTGATGGAAATGGGCTAAATTATTGGAAAGCCTTTTGGCAACGAAGGGAAGAAAACCCTAAATGCACCAACCTGGAAGTTTCGCGCCCGCGATTGGTTTTTATTCGCAACTCTGATAATGTGCAACTTCAGGATGTAAAACTCCTGAATTCGGGTTTTTGGAGCAGCCACTATTATCAGTGTAATAACGTGAAAATATTAGACCTACATATAGAATCGCCGCATGAACCAATCAAGGCCCCAAGTACCGATGCTATTGATTTGGATGTGTGCTCAAATGTGTTGATAAAAGGGTGCTACATGGCAGTTAACGATGATGCCATTGCGCTAAAAGGAGGCAAAGGTCCGTGGGCAGATACCGATCCAAACAACGGAGAAAATACGAACATAATAATTGAAGATTGTGAATTTGGCTTTTGCCACTCGGCACTCACCTGTGGAAGCGAATCTATACATAATAAAAACATCCTGTTCAGGAATAGCACGGTGAACGAAGCAAAACGCCTACTTTGGTTAAAAATGAGGCCTGATACCCCACAAAAATATGAATATATCACTGTTGAGAATATCCAAGGGCAAGCCCACAGCATGATTTATGTGAAACCATGGACCCAGTTTTTCGATTTAAAAGGGCGTGAAGAAGTTCCCCTCTCCTATTCAGATCATATTACGCTTCGAAAAATTGACCTTACCTGTACTATCTTTTTCGACATTAGAATTACGGAATACGACCGATTATCTAATTTTACATTTGAAGATTTAAACATAGAAGCTGAAAACGGAGAATACGATAAAAGCCTTATTGACGGGCTGATCTTTTCGAACGTTACGATAAACAACCAACTTATTGATTAAAATTTATCCAATGAAAAAACTGAGCTTATTAATTGTATTAATGATGGGCTGTACAATGCTTTACAGCCAAAAAACTGAATCTGTTTCCGATTATATTTCCATCATTAAATCCAATATTTACAAAGATTATAAAAAAATGTACCGCGAAGGCAGCGGATCACTGGTTTATCCTTTTCTCACCCCTGGAAGTAACCAATATGCCAATGTTTTGTGGGATTGGGATTCCTGGCTCAGCAATGTTGCCCTTCGGCAAATACTCTCCGATATTGGCTCGGAGGCAGATAAAAAAGAAGCCCTCCCCTATGAGCAAGGCTGTGTGTTAAACTTTTTGGAATATGGCGATTGGGATGGCTATCTGCCAATTGTTATTTGGGAAAATTCGAAACCCCGAAATATTACCGGTAAAAATATTTACAATGTGAACATGCACAAGCCTGTACTGGCGCAGCATGCTGCGCTAATTACCCAGCAAAACAATGGTGATGCCGAGTGGATCCGTGAGAAATTTTACCACCTTCAGGCATTTGTAAATAATTATAAAGCCCACCATCGGCACAAAGCAACAGGTTTGTATTATTGGCAAAGCGATGTGGCAATTGGTGTAGATAATGATCCGTGTACTTTTTTCAGGCCAAATAAAAGTTCGGCTTCCATCTATTTAAACTGTTTGATGTACAAAGAACTTAAGGCAATGGTGTACCTTGCCGACCAGCTTAACCTTTCGGATATTGGTGCCGAATTTGCGTCTGATGCCAAAAAATTAAAGGCAGCCTTGCACAAGCATTGCTGGGACGAACGTGATGGCTTTTACTATAGCGTAGATTTAAACCTGCGCCCTGTTAGCAATGCCCCTGACAGCACACTGGGACAAGTTTTTATTATCCATGCCGGATATCCACGCGATTACGATTGTTTGATTCAGCGTATCGAAGTTTGGTCCGGATTCCTGGCATTGTGGGCTGGTGTTGCAACTCCCGGGCAAGCCGAGCGGATTGTAAAAGAACATTACAACGATCCCAGAACTTTTAACTCCCCATCAGGGGTTCGCACGCTTTCGAAAATGGAAAAAATGTACAGCCTGCGGGCAAGTGCCAACCCTTCCAACTGGAGGGGACCTATTTGGGGCATTTCCAACTACATGGTTTTTCGCGGTTTGGTTGAGTATGGGTTCGAGAAAGAAGCCGAAGAACTTGCCGACAAAACCATAAGCCTTTTCGGAAAAGATTTTAAAACCAGTGGGGCTTTGCATGAATATTACGAACCGGAAACAGGTGAGCCTCTTCTGAACAAAGGATTTCAGAACTGGAACTATTTGGTGGCAAACATGATAGCCTGGAAAGAAAAACGCCCGGTAATAAGTGAATTTTAATAAAAGACCGAAGCCAGAAGCCAGTCAGAAGAAAAACTTTAAATATATTTACTTCCTGCTTCAGTTCGCGGACATGGAACCAAAAAATTAATTGCTAAGCTGCAATAAACCCGATTAACATAAATCGCATTTTTATAAACCATTTACTAAAAAACAGATGAGCCTTAATTCCCGAAGACAATTTATTAAAGTAACAGCACTGGGCGGAATTGCCACAGCTTGTTTTCCGTTCCAAACAGTTTTGGCAGGCGATATGAATAAGAAGAAGTGGCTGTCACCCAAGGGCATGCGAATACTTTTTCAAGGCGATTCGATAACCGATGGCAACAGGGGCAGAAACACCGATCCCAACCATATTATGGGACATGGCTATGCCTTTAGCATTGCCAGTAGGCTTGGTGCCGATTACCCGGAACAAGCATATGAATTTTTTAACCGTGGTATCAGCGGAAATAAAGTAATCGACCTGAAAGAACGCTGGCAAACCGACACCATCGATCTAAAACCCAATGTGCTTAGCATTTTGGTGGGTGTGAACGATGCCAGTTCAGTGGTATTCAATTGGAAACCTGTGGTTTCCGTTGCAAAATTTGCGGAAACCTATCGTTTTTTGTTGGATCAAACCCTTGAAGAAATCCCCGACATACGCTTGGTACTTTGTGAGCCTTTTATTAAAGCCGTTGGAAGGGTAAAAGACAATTGGGATGCCTATTATTCTGATATAAGCAAACGCAAGGAAATAGTTAGAAAGCTTGCTGCAGAATACGATACTATTTTTGTTGCCTTTCAGGAAGTGTTTGATAAAGCTTGCGACCGCGCTCCGGCAGATTATTGGATTTGGGATGGCGTGCACCCAACAGTTGCCGGGCACGAACTCATGGCACGTGAATGGCTAAAGGAAGTCACACAAAAGATAAAATTTTAGCAGCTCCTGGATAAACAAAAGTGTTGGGTTATGTATGCGTTAGTGGCAACTGAAAAAGAGACAACGACTACCTGATAAGATAACGATAAAATTGAAATAAGAATGGATATAGCTCTTTGATAGGTCAGTGTAAACTTGAGGGAATTTATTTTGTTTTTTCTTCCACCCACAAAAAGACAATTGAAACCCCAACCCACACTGCAGCACATTGCTAGTTTGAAGGTAAACCTGTATTTTTAAGATTTTAAAACTAAATGAAGAACGAAAAACTAACAAGAAAAGAAATAATTGACCACCGCTTAAAACAAGCGGGTTGGATTGTTGGTGACCGTTCTCAGGTGATTGAAGAATTTGACATCATCGTTGACCAAGACTTGGTTCATGAATCTCCTACACCTTACGCCGGACATCAATACAGCGATTACGTTTTACTTGGAAAAGACGGAAAACCTTTGGCTGTTGTTGAAGCTAAAAAGACTTCGGTTGACGCTGCAATTGGACGTGAACAAGCGAAACAATATTGCTATAACATTGCAAACTCACAGGGAGGCGAACTCCCTTTTTGTTTTTATACCAACGGACACGACATTTACTTTTGGGATTTGGAAAATTATCCACCTAAAAAAGTATATGGATTCCCGACCCGTGATGATTTGGAGCGTTTCTTATACATTCGAAAATCCCGAAAAGCACTTGCCGGAGAATTATTTAACGCCAAAATTGCAGGACGTGATTATCAAATCCGTTCCATTCGTGCAGTGATGGAAGCCATTGAAAAACGGAGACGTACATTTTTGTTGGTAATGGCAACCGGAACAGGAAAAACTCGGACTTGTATTGCTTTTACCGATGCTTTAATGCGTGCTGGTTGGGCAGAACGGGTTTTATTTCTTGTTGACAGGATTGCACTTCGTGACCAGGCACTGGAAGCTTTCAAAGAACATTTGCCAAATGAACCTCGCTGGCCAAAGCAAGGAGAAAAAGAAATAGCAACCGACAGGCGTGTTTATGTTTCAACCTATCCGACAATGCTGAACATTATCAGGGATGAGAAAAAAACACTTTCATCGCATTTCTTCGACTTGATTGTCATTGACGAGAGCCACAGAAGTATTTACAACACCTATGGTGAAATTTTAGATTATTTCAATACCATAACTCTTGGGTTAACAGCAACGCCAACCGATGTAATTGACCACAATACGTTTGAATTGTTCGAATGCGTGGACGGTGTTCCGACTTTTGCATACTCGTATGAAGAAGCTGTAAACCATATTCCGCCTTACTTGTGCAATTTTCAGGTGATCAAAATTAAAACCAAGTTTCAGGAAAAAGGAATAAACAAACGAACAATTTCACTCGAAGACCAGCAAAAACTGATTATCGAGGGAAAAGAGATTGAAGAAATAAACTACGAAGGAACCGACATTGAGAAAAAGGTAATCAACAAAGGTACAAACGCCTTGATTGTTCGTGAGTTTATGGAAGAAAGCATCAAAGATGCCAACGGAGTTTTGCCCGGCAAAACCATTTTCTTTTGCATCAGTAAAGCGCATGCAAGGAGAATTGAACAGATTTTTGATTCATTATATCCAGAATACAAAGGCGAACTGGCAAAAGTATTGGTAAGCGATGACCCTCGTGTTTATGGGAAAGGAGGATTGCTCGACCAGTTTACAAATAACGATATGCCCCGGATTGCCATTAGTGTTGACATGCTCGATACGGGAATTGATGTTCGGGAACTGGTAAATCTGGTTTTTGCCAAACCTGTTTACAGTTACACCAAATTTTGGCAAATGATTGGTCGGGGAACCCGTTTGCTCGAACCTGCTAAAATGAAACCTTGGTGTACCGAAAAAGATGTTTTTCTTATTCTGGACTGTTGGGACAACTTCGAATATTTTAAACTGAATCCAAAAGGAAAAGAACCCAAGCAGCAAATTCCTTTACCTGTTCGTTTATTTGGAGCAAGATTGAGCAAAATTGATGAAGCACAAAACCAAAATGAAACGGAAATTACAAACAAAGAAATTGCAAAACTTCAAAAGCAAATCAGCACCTTGCCTAAAAACTCGGTTGTGATAATTGATGCTCAGAACGACTTGCAACGACTGGAAGATGATAATTTCTGGAACAATTTAACACCCGATAAAATTGAGTTTTTGGAGGCGATTGTAAAACCGCTGTTCAGAACAGTTTCTGATACTGATTTTAAAGCCATGCGCTTTGAAAAAGACATTGTAGAAGTTTCGTTGGCTCATCTTCAAAAGGATGATGAAAAATTTGAAACACTTCAGGAAAGCATTGTTGAAGAAATTGGAGAATTGCCTTTGTCCATCAACATAGTGGCAAAAGAACAGGAATTAATCAAAAAGGCACAAACCAATCATTTTTGGTCAACCATCGATGAAACCAAATTTGATGAACTCATTGAAAAGATAGCCCCTTTAATGAAATTCCGTGAAGCAGTAATTACTTTGCCACCAGTAAAATACAACCTGAAAGACATTGTTTCGGAAAAGGAATTTGTGGAATTTGGCCCACAACATGAAGCGTTAAGTGTGGCAAAATACCGTGAATTAGTAGAGGAAAAAATTAACGAACTGGTTTCGTCAAGCCCTGTATTGCAAAAACTGAAACAAGGATTGGAAATTACACCCGAAGAAGCGGAACAATTGGCAGAGGATTTACATAACGAACATCCGCACATAACCATTGACTTGCTTCGCAAGGTTTACAATCACCGTAAAGCGCAACTGGTTCAGTTTATCAAACACATTTTAGGAATTGAATTGCTCGAAACTTTTGCCGAAACGGTTACAAAGGCTTTCGACAGTTTTGTGAATAATCATACTTATTTAACCAGTAGGCAACTACAGTTTTTAGACTTATTGAAAAACTTCGTATTGGAGAAAGGGGAATTGACCAAACGGAATTTAATTGAATCACCATTCACCATGATTCACCCCGAAGGTGTGAGAGGCATTTTTAATGCAAAAGAGATTGAAGAAATTATTGAATTAACAAATAAAGTTTTAGCTGCATAATGGCAAAAAATATTACATATCAACCAGAAGAGTATATGCAAATGGCAATTGATGCCATGATGAAATCTGTTGACGAACCAAGAGATGATGGCAAGGTAAACCCAAAAGTTGGAGCAGTAATAATCAAGCCTGATGGTTCGGTAGATACTGCCTGTAGAGGTGAATTAAGACATGGTGACCATGCCGAATTTACTTTATTAGAACGAAAATCCCGGTCTGAAAAACTTGATGGCAGCATATTATTTGCAACATTAGAGCCTTGTGCTCCCGGAGCAAGAAAATCTCCAAAATTAAGTTGTGCTGAAAGGATTGTAAATGCAAGAATCGCAGAAATTTGGATAGGAATTGAAGACCCTGACCCCGATGTAGATAGAAAAGGTATTAAATTTCTTGAAGATAACCGAGTAAAAGTTCACATGTTCTATCCTGAATATCAGAAGAAAATTAGAAATGCAATAAAGGATTTTCTTTCACAAGCTATCGAAAGAGCTAATGAAAGAATAGAACAGAAAGAAGTTGTCCTTTCCGAAATTGAAAAAAACATTCCAACTGCAAGTATAGACCAGTTTTCAGAGGAAGCAATACAATATTATTTAGATAAAGCAAAGCTTAATTACAAGATTAATTCTGATGAACTTTGGGAGCATTTTGAAAATGCTTGTATTGTTGAAAGAATAAAAAAAGGTAACAAAATGGTTTATTCTCCTACTGGTTTTGGAATTCTTCTTTTCGGGGTCAATCCAAGAGAAAGATACCAACAAGCAGTAGTTAAAGCAAAGGTGAAATATGGTAATAATGATTCTATCCCAAAAGATTTTGAAGGGCCACTTGTCCTAATACCCAATATGGTTGAGCAATGGCTTCAACAAATACTGCACTCAAATGTAAGTCGTGAGAGATTTGAAAGAAAAACAGAAACCATATTCCCAATTGAACCTTTACGTGAAGCAATTATAAATGCTTTAGCTCATAGGGACTATGATTTGGAAGGTGCTAAAACTTATATAGCAATTGATGATGATAAAATTGAAATTAAAAGTGCAGGTTTACCTGTATCACCAATTTCACTGGACGATGTTAAAGCGTTTAAAGCACCATCGTTAAGCCGCAATCCAAAAATCACATATGTTTTTAATAAAATGGGATTAATGGAAGAATCTGAATTGGGTATGGAAACCTTTAGAGGCATGCATGAAAAATTCAATCTACCTTTACCAGAATATAATTTTGTAGCACCTTATCTCTCTTTAACATTTTACAGAGATATTGAAGTTAAAAAATCCATGTCGGCAAATCAGAGCTTACAAAGCTTAAACAATGAAGAGTTAACCGGTTTGGAATGGATTAAATTCAAGGAAAAGGTGACAACAAACGAATATGCAGAACACTTTGGGTTTAATGATAAAAAAGCTCAAAGGCATTTAGCTAAATTCAAGGAAAATGAATTGGTCATATTGAAAGGACGTGGAGGAAATGCGATTTATGAATATATAGGGTCATAAAAACCGAAGGACATCATGTCTTTCGAAATGTCCTTCGGGAAAATATTTTTAAAGAAAAATGCTTAACGAAAGACAACCTGTAAAACAAATTGTCCTTCGAAAAAATGTAAAACCGAATTTAAAAAAATGCTCCAAAATAACAGCACATTAAAATCATTGATTGACCGCCTTTGGCAAAACTTCTGGGAAGGTGGCATTGCCAATCCAATTACTGCCATCGAGCAGATTACCTATTTGCTTTTCATGAAACGCTTGGACGATTTGGAAGCCAAACGCGAACGTGATGCTGATTTTACAGGCGAAGAGTACAAATCACGTTTCGAAGGCGAATTTACCATTCCGGGAACAAGCGAAACCATCGATAAAAACCAGTTGCGTTGGAGCGTATTTAAGCACAAACCAGCCGATGAAATGCTGTTGCATGTTCAAACCAAAGTATTTCCTTTTATGAAAGGTTTGAACGGTGAAACTTCGGCTTTTACCAAGCACATGGCAAATGCTGTTTTTATCATGCCAAAGGCAAGTTTGCTGGTATCAGCCATTCATGTTATTGAGGATATCTTTCAGGAAATTGAACGGGATGCTACCGAAGGCGGACAATCTTTTCAGGATATTCAGGGCGATGTGTACGAAATGCTGTTGAACGAAATTGCACAAGCCGGAAAAAACGGACAGTTTCGTACTCCACGTCACATCATTAAATTAATGGCTGAACTGGTTGCACCGCAATTAGGACAAAACATTGCCGACCCCGCTTGTGGTACAGGTGGTTTCTTATTGGGTGCTTACCAATATATTTTAAGCGATTTGGTTCGTAAAAAAGATGCATCAAAACTGGTAACCGATGAAGATGGTTTTGAGCGGGCTGCCATTAGTGCAATACTCACGCAAGAAGTAAAACAGATACTCGACCAAAGTTTTTCGGGTTACGATATTGATACTACTATGGTTCGTTTGGGAATGATGAACCTGATGATGCACGGCATTGACGAACCATTAATTGACTACAAAGACACCCTAAGCAAAAGTTTTAATGAAAACAGCCAGTACGATGTAATTATGGCGAATCCGCCATTTACAGGAAATATCGACAAAGGCGACATTAACGAAACACTACAACTGCCCACCACCAAAACCGAATTGCTATTTGTGGAGCGTATTTTCCACATGCTGAAAATGGGAGGCACAGCAGCCGTAATTGTTCCGCAAGGCGTTTTGTTTGGTAGCGGAAAAGCCTTTAAAACTTTGCGCCAAACCCTTATTGAAAAAGCCGAACTAAAAGCCGTAATTGCCATGCCAAGCGGTGTGTTTAAACCTTATGCCGGAGTTGCCACCGCCATTTTACTGTTCACCAAAGGAGGCGAAACCAACAACGTGTGGTTTTATGGCATGGAAAACGACGGTTACAGTCTGGACGATAAACGGAACAAAATTGCCAACAGCGATTTGCAGGACATTGTAAGATCATTTAAGGCTCGAATTTCCTCCCCTATTTATCATTCAAATCTAAGGTCAGGGGAGGTGTCCGAAGGACGGAGGGGTAAATACTTTTTTGTACCCAAAACCGAAATTGAAGAAAATGGCTACGACCTGAGTTTTAGCAAGTACAAAGAAGAAGTTTACGAAGAAGTGGTGTACGAAAAGCCCGAGGTAATTATTGGTAAACTGGAGAATTTGGAATCAAATATCAATAGCGGGTTGTCCGAATTAAAAAAAATGTTGAATTGAGAAGTTCTCCAAAGGAGTCCAACAAACACATAATTTAAGAATATGAAATTCAAATACATAAAAGGATTGGCAGATTTAAAAGGGTTGATGTAATGAAATTTGAGAGATTAGGAAATATTTGTTCTGTCAGAAATGGTTATGCATTTAAGAGTGCTAATTTTTCAAACTCAGGTGTTCCAATTATTAGGATTTCTGATATTAACGATAATTTAGTTAGTGTTGAAAATGCAGTTAAAACGGAATATGAACCAAATTTTGAAAATTTCAAAATTGAAAAGGGGGATATTTTAATTGCTATGTCTGGCGCCACAACAGGGAAGTATGGTCAATATAATGAAGATGAAACTGCATACCAAAATCAACGGGTTGGTTGCTTTAAAATATTAGATACTTCAATACTAAATCAAAACTATTTATTTCAATCAATAAAATTACTTAAACCGGTAATTGAAAAGAAAGCTTATGGTGGTGGTCAACCAAATATTTCAGCTAAAGCAATCGAGGATTTGATAATTCCTCTTCCATCACTCGAAACCCAACTCCACATCGCCGACATCCTTTCCAAAGCCGAAAGCCTCATAGCCCAACGCAAAGAAAGCATCCGCCTACTCGATGAATATTTAAAATCGGTGTTTTTGGAAATGTTTGGCGACCCTGTGCGAAATGAGAAAGTTTGGGAAATATCATTATTAGGAGATATTTGTGGTGTAGGCTCAAGTAAACGTGTTTTTGTAGAAGAACTTGTTGAAAGTGGTATTCCATTTTACAGAGGTACTGAAATCGGACAAATGGCAGAAGGTATAGAAATATTACCAAGCTTATTTGTTACAGAAGACCATTATAAGCAATTAAAAGCACACACAGATATTCCAAAAATTGGAGATTTATTGATGCCTTCAATTTGTCCTGATGGCAGAATTTATAGAGTAATAAATGACCGGCCGTTTTATTTTAAGGATGGTCGGGTTTTATGGGTTAAAGTAGATAAATCACCAATCGATAGCATTTATTTACAAGCAGTCCTTAAAGTTATCTTTAGAACCAATTACAACAATATTGCATCAGGGACTACTTTTGTGGAATTAAAAATTGTCGCATTAAAACAAATTAATGTTCCGGTCGCTCCAATCGAACTCCAAACCCAATTCGCTCAAATTGTAGAAAAAACCGAAGCCCTCAAAGCCCAATACCAACAAAGTTTGCAGGAGTTGGAGAATTTGTATGGCAGTTTAAGCCAAAAAGCGTTTAAAGGTGAGCTAAGTATAAAAGATGAAAGTTTGTTAATGGCTGCGGAGCCGGAAACTAAATACGGAGAAAAATAATGGCAAGTGCAGAATTAATGTCATATCAACAAGTGATAGATTCGCTAAATAAGAAAGGGCGACAAAAACATTTATTGCTTGGAAATGGATTTAGTATGTCATACGATTCAGGCATTTTTTCATATAATGTATTAAGCGAGTTTCTTGTAAACTTAGATAATGACATACTTCAAAAGCTTTTCCAAATAATCAAAACAAGCAATTTTGAATTGTTGATGGAGCAACTTGATAATGTGGCTCAAATAGCAGAAGTTTTTGAGGCTGATAAAAAAGTGGTTGCTAATATTCGCAAAGCTACAGAAACATTAAAAGAAAGTCTGATTGATGCAATAAAATATCTTCACCAACCGCTTTTAGTCTTGGTGTAAAACTAAAAAACTTAGAATTAAATCCAGAGGATTATATATGTGCACATTCAAATTTCCATGACTCAACAAGTGGACCTTACATGCACCGTGAGCCAGAAGTAATAACTGGAGACGAAATAGAAGAAAGAATAAAAAATAGACCACAAATTTTGACGAGAGGATTTTATTTAGGAATTGTTCTTGGAAATGAAATGTATATTGAAATATTCTCACCGAACAAAAAAATTAAAAAACCTGGGCTCGTAATTTCAAATTGGTCATACAACTATCCGACAAATTTTAAGTTGTCAGATGCCCCAGAATGGGTAAGAAAAAAATATCCAGACATTGATTTTGACTTTTATGAAAATAAATAACAAAAGCACGACAAAACCAAAGAAATACAGACTCCTTAAATTTCTAAATTCAAAAATGAAAAAAGCTATCTTTGTATAAAAGGCTATTTATGGAACTAAAAATATTGACATCTCAACTTATTAATGCTTACACAGATTCAGTAAAAGAATCTCCTTTAGAGAAATTAGGGAATTTAAAAAAAGTTGAAATACCAGTAGATTATTTCCAATTTTACAAATCAGTTTCTTCTGTTTATTCATCAAAAATTGAGGGTGAAGACATTGACTTTGACAGTTACTTCAAGCATAAATTTTTAAACGTCAAATTTAAACCCGACTATACCAGAAAAGCCGATGATTTGTATGCTGCATACGATTTTATTGACAATCATAGATTAAATCTAAAGAATGTTCAAAAAGCGCATTCTATTTTAAGTTCAAAATTACTTCCTAAAAGTCAACAAGGATTAATTCGGACAAATCCGATGTTCGTAATAAATAGCGATGACAAAATTGAATATGTTGCTGCAAGCCCTGAAATCGTTGAAGGAGAATTAGAAAAATTATTCGAGGACATTGAAAAATTAGTAAGAACAGAATTAAACCCTTTTGAACTGTTTTACTACGCTGCTTTAATACATCTGGTATTTGTTAAAATTCATCCATTTCAGGATGGAAATGGAAGAACTGCCCGGTTAATGGAAAAATGGTTTTTAATTGAGAAAATTGGACAAAAAGCGACTTCTGTCCAGTTGGAAAAAAACTACTATTTGAAAATTAAAGATTACTACTTAAACATAAAAAAGCTAGGACTGGAATATGAGGAGTTGGATTACAGCAAAAGTCTGGACTTTCTATTAATGACAGTTTCCGGAATTAATGACGAAAAATAAAGCACTTACCCATAACGAAGAACATAATGCAGGGGTGGTCCCGACTAAATAGGGATGGTGGTGCGTAATCCGCCCTACATGTACCAACCATTACCCACAACGCAACCTTTTATGCTATGATACATCTTATGTTAATAAAAAACGTAACATAAAAACCATGAAAAAAACAATCATCCTATTCATTTCAATTGTCGCATTATTCAGCTGCTCAAAAGATAATGTGAACAATGAAGTTAAAATTCGGTTATCAAATGTTAGCCAATATGATTTTCAAAATATTGTTGTTAACACTACTACCGGAGACGTAAACTTTGAGGATTTAGGGTCTGGACAAATATCTGAATATAAAGGCTTTGCCAAAGCTTATAGTTATGCTTTTGTTGAATTAGAAATTGATGGCAATACATTTACCTTACAACCCATAGATTATGTAGGAGAAGCACTTCTTGAAAATGGCAATTATACGTATCAGATAGATGCAGATGATACCCGTGATGACCAATACACCAAATTGAGTTTGACAATGATTGAGGACTAAATAACAAAATAGCTCAAACAAAACCACTATCACTGGAAATACGTAGGTTTAAGATTGAAGCCTGCCTGTTCGACAGACAGGAAATTCAAAAAGAATAATAAAGAAAGTAGACATGAGTATTGAGTAATGAGTAAAGAGAAAAGCAAAATACGTAATACTCAAATCTCTGTACTCAAATCTACTTCATTTTAAAATAAAAATTCATAGAAACTAAAGTAGCGGCTCTGCTCCGAATGCAATTCGGAGGTTTTAACCATTAATTAGAAAATAAAATATGAAAATGAAAAGGACAATTTTGATTACCCTATCCATTCTGTTTATTAATCAAAGTTTCTTGACAGCACAGGAAAATGGGACAAAACGAAACGCCAATAAAATAGGTATTACATTTTCCTCATTTGGAACAAACGATGTGTTCCGGGTTGACGAATTAACTGGAGCAGCAAGTTATGATGGCGATTATTTTTTCACAATTGGGATCACTTACCTACACCCATTAAATAAATGGTTGGAAACGGAGACCGGAATAGAATTCTCACAACAGAATATCATAATTAAACCCAATTTGCCACCTGACATGACCAACTCTCCGCGAAAAGAAGATTTTTCATTGATCAATGTTCCGGTGACATTAAGGGCAAACTTCTTAAAATACTTTTTTATTCATGGTGGAATTATGATAGATATTGATGCTTCAACAAATAGCTCAATTGATAATCAAACCGGGATTGGTGCACTTTCAGGCATATCTGCAAAATATGATTTTAAAAGCGGAATATCTGTTTTTGTTAATCCGTATACAAAAATTCATTCCCTGATCCCTTTTTCTGACACCAAATACCACCAAAGGGTGTGGGAAAATGGAATTAGGATTGGCGTAACATATGACTTAAAGATGAAATAAATACAAAACTTAGTTATTATTGCAGGGTGGTTTCAGCGTTGCATCTTTTGAGGATTTAGTATGGGGGTTCCGTATCCTTCAGATTGGAACGCTATTCGAAATTCGTAAAAACATTTTGCAATTTATAACTTAGTCCTCTAAAATGAAACAACTTACAACTATATTAATCCTGATTTTGGTATCGATGGGTATGCAAGCCCAGACGATTGATACATTTTTTTTGCACTATCCGATTTCAAAATACGACACAGTTGTTTACAAAAGAATAATTGAAAAAATTGATACAAACAACTTGATCCAAGTGCAGGATTATTATCCAAACGGCCAGGTTCAAATGGATGCCACATACTCGAATTTCGATAAAAAGGTCAAAGAGGAACTTCAATGTAATTACCACTCAAACACGAAGCAAGGGAGATATAAAGAATGGGCAAAGAATGGGCAACTTATATACGATGCCAACTATAAAAATGGACAAAGAGAAGGATTAGCTGTTTCGTGGTACAACACTGGGATTAAAGAATCTGAAAAAAACTGGAGTAATGGACAATTAAATGGAAATTGTAAATATTGGGATGAAAAAGGCAATTTAGAGTATGAAATAACATTCAAAAATGGCATAAACGAATCCCCTGAAGCAGTTTCTTACCAATACATTATTTATTTGCCAACCAATTATACCAATGATTCATCAAAAGAATATCCTTTATTAATTTTTCTTCACGGAGGCTCTGCCCGTGGGAAAGACACTCTTGATTTATATGGTTCCGGACCATTTGACCAAATATACAGAGGTCGTAGTTTCCCATTTATAGTTGTTGCCCCACAATGCCCAAAACATCTTCGCTGGTCGACTGAAAACTGGTTTGAAAATTTCTATTCGGACCTGATAAAAAAATATCGGATTGATACAAACAGGGTTTATTTAACAGGAGCTAGTCTTGGTGGTTCCGGAACCTGGTATCTCGCAGCTAAACATCCGGACAAATTTGCTGCAATTGCACCAATGAGTGGTTTTACCAGGCACATGGATTATATTTCAGAAAATATTAATAACTTAAAAAACACTCCTATTTGGGCATTTCATGGGGAATTAGATACTACTGTGCCAGTTGAAGAAACAGATCAGTTGATAAGCAAACTATCCGAAATAAATAAGCAAATCAAATATACAAGAGATAAGGATGTTGGACACTCAATTCATTGGTTAGTATATCCAGAGTACGAATTGTATGATTGGCTTTTGAAACATAAAAAAAGAACTAAACCACTATGCATTGGAAATACATAGGTTTAAAATTCGAATGAAATTCGATGATTATATATTGGACGGAAGACAGAAGTCCGAAGAAGGAAGAAAAAGATTTATCAAAAAACTTCGGTCTCCTGGCTTCGGTCTTCGGTCAAAAACAAAAGTTTATAGAAACTAAAGTAGCTGCAATGAAATTGCAGGGTTTTAACCTTTAACTTGAAAATAAAA
Source organism: Prolixibacteraceae bacterium (assembly GCA_963678235.1). Classification (GTDB taxonomy): domain Bacteria; phylum Bacteroidota; class Bacteroidia; order Bacteroidales; family Prolixibacteraceae; genus JABMQB01. Next base: position 2,059,380 of record OY782766.1, read on the forward strand.
TAATGCACACTAATAACACATAAATTCGATATGAAAGATAAAAATTTGGCAAACCTGAGTGAGCAGGAACTTTTGCAAAAAATGAAGAAAATTAAATCCAATAAAATAATTGATTCCGCTATTATTGGGTTTACAGTTGGAATTGCAATTTATGGCGCCATTAAAAATGGGTTGGAGTTTTTTACGTTTTTCCCGTTAATTTTAGCCTATATGTTCGTTCGGAATTCGGCAAACAATAAACTTCTGGAAAAAGAAATCAAAGAAGAATTAAAGTCAAGAAAAGTTGATTGAAACAAAGTACTTTGAGCAGCTTTTCTAATTTAACATACTAGAAAACAATATTTTTGTAATGTATTAACTACAAATACAAATGATTCAGATTTCAACAAACAAGGAAAAACTAGATATCGATCTCATCTACAATTATTTATCAAAAGAATCGTATTGGGCAAAAGGGCGTGAATTGGAAACGATAAAACGTTCCATAGAGCATTCCCTTTGCTTCGGCGTATATCTGGATTCACACCAAATTGGCTTCGCAAGGGTCGTCTCCGATTTTGCTGTTTTCGCTTGGCTTTTAGATGTTTTTATACTTGAGAAACATCAGGGAAAGGGTTATGGTAAAAAGTTAATGGCAGCAATTATGGAGCACAAAGATCTCCAAAACCTGCAACGATGGGGACTTGGAACCGATGACGCACATGGCTTGTACGAACAATTCGGTTTTAAACCCCTAAGTAAACCTCAACAAATGATGGAAATAAAACGAGTTCTCAATAAGACAACACGTTTAGTTTGATAATTCTAATTCTTTTGCGGAGTATAAAAAGATAGTTATTGATGCTTATGAATTTTAGCCAAGCAAAGTGATTAAGTTATTTCTAAGAAATTAACGATATATGAATCCCATAAAAATAGTACGAACGAATAGCTCCAATCGCGACTTCACTCAATTAACATCTCAGCTTGACCGGGACCTTCTTGAGCGAAACCAGGAAGAACAAAAGCACTATGACCAGCACAATAAAATTGAACAAATCAATACTGTCCTCATAATTTACGATCAGGAAGAACCTATCGCCTGTGGTTGTTTTAAGCATTTTGATGCCCAGCGTGTTGAAATAAAACGAATGTTTGTTAACCCGGCTTATCGCGGAAAAGGTATTTCGAAAATTGTCTTGAAAGAATTAGAAAACTGGGCATTGGAGTTGGGCTATTCAAAAACAATTCTTGAAACTGGGAAAAAACAGTTTGAGGCAATTGGGCTTTATAAAAAATCTGACTACAATAAAATCGAAAATTATGGACAGTATGCCAATTTGCCCAATAGTGTATGTTTTGAAAAGAAACTGACTCCCCAAAAATCAAAAAACTAAACCTAATTGATTTTTTTATTGATTAAAAAAAAGTCTCAAACAACCAATTTATAAAAATTGAATAGTAAAGAATTTCTTTATTTCACAAGAAGCATTCGTACTGTTCCTATTATTTTTATAAATTACCTGTCAAACTATATGGCAAATGGAAAAACACAGTAAAACAGGATTGGCTTTGGGAGGTGGTGCTGTTCTGGGTGCTGCACACGTTGGGGTATTGAAGGCATTGGAAGAAGCCAATATAAAAATTGACTTTATTACCGGAACCAGTATTGGTGCTTTTGTTGCAGTTTTTTATGCTTTTGGGATTGACCTGGGCACCATCGAGAAAATTGCCAAAGAACTAAAATGGATCGACATTGCCAATATTACGCTTTCCAAATACGGACTACTCTCAAACGAAAAATTTGGGGAGTTAATCAATGAACATATCAGGGATAAAAACCTGGAAGATTCTGACATTCCGCTTGCAATAATTGCCAGCGATGTTGCTTCGGGCGAAAAAGTTGTACTCGACAAAGGACCTGTCGCCAATGCTGTTATGGCAAGCACCTGTATTCCAGGCATTTTCAAGCCAGTTGAAATAGATAATTTAATGCTGGTTGATGGTGGCATTGTTGAAAATGTGCCCATTGACACAGTCAAAAAACTGGGCGCTGAGTTTGTTATTGGCGTTGATTTAAATGCCAAGCATAGATATGCTAAACCTGAAAATATTCTTGATGTAATCCTAAATAGTTTTCATTTTATTATGAAACATTCGGTAAAATACCAAACAGCAAATGCCGACTTGCTCATAAAACCTGATTTATCGGCGTTCAACAGATCAGACATAAAACAAGTGGAAGATTTAATGCAAAAAGGTTATCTGGATGCCAAAACCTCATTAAAAATATTGGACGAATAGTCCATATTTGTAGCTAGTCCGATAAATAATGATGAACCTCCAATGGAATGAAAAAATGTTTAAGCAATATTCCTCTACAATCAAAAAATTGCACATAGGTTGAATAGTAGTTACCCAAAACCATCCTCCCCAGAAAATTTTATTTAGTTTTGCTAAAAATTACATAAACTAATCTTCTATCATGAAAAATCTATCCCTCCTTTTGCTTTGCCTGTTCACAGTGTCCGTATTTGCCCAAACCAAATCCATTCAGGTTTCACCAGCACTAACTGAGGCTTCTGCTGTTAGCGTTGGAATGTCGCAGGAACGATTGGAAAGGATTGATGCCATGTGTATGGAGGCGATTAACGAGTCACAGGTTCCGGGAATAGTTGCACTGGTTGCACGCAAGGGAAAAATTGTTTACCATAAAGCTTTTGGAAAAGCAAATGAAGCCGGGAAAGATTTACAACGTGATGCCATTTTTAGGATTGCATCCCAAACAAAAGCAATAACCTCAACTGCGGTGATGATGCTCTGGGAAGAAGGAAAATTCCAATTGGACGATCCCATTTCAAAATATATCCCTGAATTTGCCAACGGTCAGGTGCTTGACACGGTTTATCCCGATGGCAGTTTTGGTACGACCCCTGTCAATAAAGAAATTACAATCCGGCATTTATTAACACACACTTCTGGAATTGGCTATGGAGCTATTGATCCCGATGACCGTTTCAAAAAAATATACAAGGAAGCCGGTGTTACCGATCTTTTTACAACAAAAAATATTCGCATCGAAGAAAGTGTAAAAAAACTTGCAAAACTACCCTTGCACCATCAACCGGGCGAAAAATTTACCTATAGCGAAGGATTGGACGTGTTGGGATATTTTATTGAATTAATGTCGGGAATACCACTTGATCAATTTTTCCGCACACGCATTTTTGACCCTCTCGGAATGGATGATACCTGGTTTTATCTACCCGAATCAAAACACGATCGGCTGGTAAAAGTCCAAAAGAAAGAAAACGACAGATGGGTAAACTATCCGGTCACATTTTACGATCCTGATTATCCAATTAGTGGGGCAAAAAGCTTCTTCTCGGGGGGTGCTGGTTTATCGAGTACTGCAAAAGATTATGCCACCTTCCTTCAAATGTATTTAAACAAAGGGGAACTGAACGGTTATCGTTTGTTAAGCCGTACAACTGTTCAATTTATGCTGAGCAATCAAATTGGCGATCTTTGGGATTCGGACGCTTTTCATTGCCTGGCATTCAAAGTGCTAACCGACGATGGACAAGCAATGGGCGGAAGGGAAAGTGCCGGAACATTCGAATGGGGAGGGTATTTTAACACACAGTATTTTGCCGATCCGAAAGAAAATGTGATTGGTATCATTATGAAGCAAACGCAGGGAACTGTCGCAGACGAAACTTCGTGGAAATTTAAAATATTGGCTGCCCAGGCAATCGATGACTAATTGCCCTTTACATACCCATCAAAATTCAGATTAACAAGGAATAGAATTCAGGTAAACAATCTGCCCTGCAACTTAGCACATAGGCATCAATTTATATAAATCAGGAGTACCCCAAGGTACGTCAATTATACTTCAAGAGAAGTAACAATGTCGCATTTTTACAATTTTAAGACCCTGGTAAGGGATATTTTTGCATTGTTAGTTTTATACATTTAAACAAAATAAACAATGAAAAATTTAGTCGTGTGGATTGATATCCCAACACAAAATCATGAAAGGGCGGTGAAGTTTTACAATGCGGTTTTCAAGCTTGATTTAAAAGCAACAGGCTGGGGACAGGAAAAAATGGCCTGTTTCCCAACTGGCGATGGTTCAGTTTCATATGCCCCAGATTTTAAACCTTCCGAAAACGGTACTTTGGCAAGCCTACAGGTAGATGACAACATCGAGTCAACATTGGAACGAATTGTTAAGAATGGTGGAAAGGTCATTCAAACAAAAACCAAAATTGAAGCAGAAGGCCGCGGTTACTTTGCAATTTTTCTGGATTGTGAAGGCAACAAAGTTGGATTGTACGGCGACGAGTAGCCAAAATCATCAGGATTATTAGCTAAGATCAAATTGGTTAATAATCCTGATTAATATTTATTTTTGTACCAAGCAAAATTTAACATGGAATATCATATTTCAAAACCATCCTTGTTTTTAAATACGTTCGTGAAACAATACTGGGCAATTGAAAGCTGCATTCCCCAAGGGGTTGAACACATGCAAAGGATTATTCCAAATGGCTTATCGGAGTTGATATACTATTTTAACGACAAACCTGAAAGCACAGATAAAAACATTTGTATATCTGCTCGAACAGTTGTGACCGGTCAGTTGAGCAAGCATTACGACCTAAAAGTTACCGGAAACCTATCCATGTTTTCGATTGTTTTTCAACCATTTGCGCTATCAGCTTTTATTGGCTTCCCCTCTTCAGAGTTTTTAAATAAGGCTATCCCAATCCGTTTTTTATTTAAAGGCTCAGTTAACGAATTAGAGGACAGGCTTGCTTTGGCAAAATCGTTTTACCAACGAATTAATATTGTCGAAACTTTCTTGCAAAACCTTCTTCATAAGAGGTCAAAATACCAGTTTTATTTAAGCAGAATTAAACATAGTATTCAATTGATCAACCAAACCAAAGGTATGGTGAACATAGATAAATTGGCGGATGAAGCTTGTTTTGGACGAAAACAATTCGAAAGGGCATTTCTGGAAACCGTTGGTATTTCGCCCAAACAATTCCTTAAAGTAATCCGCTTTCAGAATGCAATTCATGAAAAAGCAATCAGCAATCAACTAAATATGACAGCACTGACCTATAAATGTGGTTATTATGATCAATCGCATATGACCAACGATTTTCAAAAATTTTCAGGATTAAGCCCCAAAAAGTTTTTTGATGAATACCAGGCATATTCCGACTATTTCCAATAATCAGGAATTACAGCCCTATTTAAAACTCTTTTTATTGATAAGCAACCCTTTCCGATTCCCTGCGTATGATTTACTATTATATTTTTAATTTTCAGTCAAAGTATATTAATTACCAATTGGGTTATAAACATCAGCAGCAAAAGATTATGGAAAAACGAAGAAATTATGCATCAGGGGCAATTTGGGAAGACTATGTTGGCTACAGCCGGGTTGTTAAAGTTGGCAATGTTGTGGAAGTTGCCGGTACTGTGGCATCGGGATCAGATGGTAAAGTTATTGGAAAGGATAATCCTTATGAGCAGACCAAGTTCATTCTCGAAAAAATTACCAATTCACTGAAAAAGGCCGGAGCTAAAACCAGCGATATTATCCGGACCAGAATGTATGTAACCGATATTACAAATTGGGAAGAAATTGGCAAAGCGCACGGTGAGTTTTTTTCCAAAATAAAACCAGTGACCACCATGGTAGAAGTCAAAGGATTAATTGGTCCTGAATATTTGGTAGAAATAGAAGTCACTGCACTAATTTCGACCTAAAAAAATAAGCACCCCTATTAAAGAGATGCTTATTTTTTACTATAAAATTTCCTAATATTTTTCTGCGGAATATATCTTTTTAGAAATAAAGCATGTTGTCAAAGGAAATATAAAGATCAGACCAAAAACATTATGGTTTAAGCAGTAAATAAACGCAAGCGCCTACCACCTGTCACCACCACCGCGATTATAACCACCGCCACCGCGATTGTTATCCCTACGGAAACCACCACCGCCACCACCGCGACGATTGTCTTTTCTTTCTTCAGCTTTGTTTACAACAATTGCCCTTCCAAGAATTTCGGTTCCATTTAATTCTTCAATTGCTTGTAGGGCTTCTTCGTCGTTATCCATTTCACAAAAACCGAAACCTTTGCTTCTTCCGGTAAATTTGTCTGTAATGATTTTAATGGATGATACTTCGCCAAATTCCTCAAACAACTCTTTTAACTCGTTTTCTTCTAACTTAAAGGGGATGCTCCCAATAAAAATGTTCATAATGAATAATTTAAATAATAAAAAGACTTAATATTATTAAAAAACGGTGCTTAATTGAACTTAATAACGACTAACTGAGAATTGGAAATCACCTATTGAAATCTACCTTAACATTAGCAATGTCTATAAATCTAAAGAAGCCTTTTTAATAATTGCAAGTGCAAGATATGGTTTTTTAGTCGAAATATTCAGGTATTTGACATATTTTTCAAAACGCAGCCTATTAATTTCCTGTTACAATTACTTTAAATCAAGAAACCAGTTTACAAAAGCAATCCCTATTGGAACGATCCCACTTTGATGCCCAACGCCGTCAACCACAGCTAAAGTAAGCTTCGATTCGCTTACACCATAGTCCAATAAATCGTTGTACATGTTTACGGAAACCTGCGCAGGAACAAATGTATCATCTTTACCATGAGCCAACAAAAGAGGCGTTTGAACATCCCATTCTTTCACACTATTTGCCAGTAATGTTGTTCGTAATGAACCATAATTAGGACTGGAAGCATAACCATTTCGATATGCTTCGGTATATAATTCTTCGATTGAAGTTGACAATTGATCGTTCAAATATGTATCGTCATGAGATCCATCGTACATTTGAGAAACACGGGTTGCATAAGGTTCATTAAAAATCTCATCAAGGCTATTGGAAATACTTCCCAATTTTGTATACGAATTTAGCATGTATCCCATAAAATATGGCTTCGGATAGGTTTGTAATCCCATAACATAACTATTTAAATACAGTAAATTATATGGCCCTGCCCCACAAGCACTTGCCTTTAGGTTAAACTCCGTTGGATAGTTGGTTTCAATTTCTTTTTGAAGGTGTAAGGTAGCCCAGCCTCCTTGCGAATAACCCGCAATGTATAAATCATCCGAATAATTAATGTCCAGGTTACGTTCCTCCATGAGTTCTTTGGTTGCCCTGATCATATCCACCACCGATTGCGTAGTTGATTCAGCATCCAGGTATGGGTGAAAACGATCGCTGGACGCACCAAATCCAATGTAATCGGGAACAGCGATAATAAATCCTGTTGAAGCAACTGACTCTAGAAATTTATATAAATCATATTCCGGATTGACCGATGGAGCATTTGCATGCTGAACATTGGTGCCATTTTGAAAACTCATTATGGGCATTGGTCCTTTCGCATCTTCAATATCTAAGGGTACACAAACCATTCCTGAGGCAGTTATTTCTTCATCGTTAAAAGTTGTTTTATAAGTTACCGTATAAATATCCACAGATAATTCGGCAGCAGATTTAATGGCAGCCGCATCCGGATAATTAATCTCCAATATGGTAAGTACCGGTTCAATTTCATAAATCGACAACCTACGGTGTTTGGTATAGGTTTCCAAATAAATATCTTCTTCGTCAGCCGGTTCTTCAGTTCCAATCGGATCACATGAAAACAGGGTAACTAAAAAAAGTGCTGAAAATATAAGGAAAATGTACTTTTTCATTTTAATTGCGTTTATGGAATTTATACAAATATAGGGATAAATTGTTCTGTAAGAACTTCCAAATTCCTTAGATTATTGTTTAATTTCCCCTAAATTAAAACTTTGGAAACACATCTATTTTATTTATTCTCCCGGTATTTCCGTTGTGGGTTTTCAACCTTAAAGCTTAAAACAAACAACACTAAAGCAATTACCATGACCGCATAGAAACCTATAAAATAACCTCCCAAATAGGTCTGCGAAAAACTAAAAAACAAGGGACCGAAAGCACTTGCAAATACAATTATTGCCATAACCAAGCCTGTTATTTTACCAAGGTTATCCCGACCAAAAAACCTTGGCCAGGTAACTGCCATTAACACATTAAATAGTCCTCCACTAATTCCACAGCCTATAATAAATGCCACATAAAAGAAATGGTTTTCAAGATGGGCCAAACTAAAGAGTGTCAATACCTGTGCTGAAGTAATTATGTATAGCAAATATTTTAATTTTATTTTATCGCTCACCCAACCTGCCAAAAATGAAACTGATACCGAAACAATTGCCATGGGAAGAAATACTGCAAGGGCTTTGTCTTTGGGCAAATTAACATTTTCGAAGATAGAAACCAGGTGAAACGTAAATCCTGTAATATACATCGAATGCACTGCAAGGGGCAAGGCAAAAAGCCAAAAGGCGTAGGTTTGTCTTGCTTCAGGCAAAGTAAACTGTTTAAATGCTTTCACAATAACCTCCTTATTAGCATCGTCAGGTTCGCACCCATCAGGGTGTAAACCCAAATCTTCCGGATTGTCCCTGTAAAAAATAAAAGCAAACAGTGCAAAGAAGATTGCGATTCCTCCACCCATTATCAAGTAGGCACCACGCCAGGTAAATTCTTCAATAAAAAGGTTAAAAGATATGGGGGCAATGGCAAATCCAAAAGAAACGAACACTGCTGAAATTCCGTTTACCAATCCCCTCTTTTTGATGAACCATTTCATCATCATATTACGGGAAATCATGGTGAGTACCCCCTGCCCTGTAAAACGGACCATAAAAAACAGGACGACCATGGTTGCAATTGCTATAGATACGAATACTCCGGGCGAAAAAGATGCACCCATGAAGCGTATAAAATGATCAACCTGACTAAATAACAAGAGTACGAACCCAAGAAATATGGAAATAACCACACCAACAATCCTTGCTCCATATTTATCGTACATTTTACCTGCCCATGTTAAGAGGAACGAACTTGCAACAGTTCCAATCATATAAGCCAGACTGAGGTTGTTTCTGCTAATATCAATGGCATCAATCAGGTAATCGGTAAAAACCGATACGCCCATAGTTTGACCAGGCGCACTCATCAACACACCAATCGTTCCGACAATAAGAATTACCCAACCATAAAAAAAAGGGAATTTTGCGGGATTAATTGGAAAATTATTCCACCGTTGTTTTAGGTTTATTTGCATAGATGCAAAAGTAAACAGTAAAACACAGAGCAAAGCAAGCATGCCTTCACATCAGCAAAACTTAATGAAATAATAAGACCGGCAATCCGATATTTGACCTAAAAAAATCGACTCCTGAAACTATCAATAAATACAAGACTTGCTTTCATCTGAATTTATTTTTGGTTTTTATTTTTTACTCTCAATTGTCCAGCCAGATGTATTAATTATCCCATCCTGGCAATGAAACCGTAGCCTGGTAGTTTGAATAGTTATAAAGCGGATTTTTTCCCGGATTGTAAAGCCTACCGTCTTTCGGATTGTCATCCTGGGTATAAACCCATATTTCATTGGGGTCCCAAACCACAATCTCATCGCGGCAATCGCCTGTAATATCCAAAACCGCGTAGCACATATCGGGGTGCCCATCGTCCGGAAACTCCAATACTTTTCTCCCCCAACCATCGTAGGCACCACCTTGATCAACATTTGCATTAAGTACAAAAAACTCTTCCGAAGAACCAGTCCAGTTCAAGGGCAAACACATGCTACCATATTGAGTAGGTTCCAAATCATGGTAAATATTCAAATCCGAATCGTACAAATGAATTATTCCCTGGTTGCCCCAGAAATTTACAGAAACTGTTTCTAATCCCGGCAAATCGTCCCGAAAGTTGGCCACCGCCGGATTCTGTACATGCCCAATATAATAATGCTTTAGCATCTTCCCATCCTGATCGGTAAAAAACATCCCTTCATCGCTGGCAGCACAAAGAAATTTCGGCGCTTCATCCTCTTTAAATTTAACAATTGCCACTCCATCTGCATGGTCTTTTATGGTATCATCCAAAGTCCACATTTTCTTACCATTATGGCTAAATAAGGTGTAACCCATTGCTATTTCATCTTTCCCATCGCTGTCCAAATCATAAGCATACGGATAATGCCCGGTTACACATTCATTCTTCCACAAGAGTTGAAGTTTATTATTAAAAGCCCATATATAACGGTAGCGATCCTTTAAAATAAAATCGCCATCGAAACCATTCCCCTGCAAATCACAGAAATATATACAATCACCAAGAATACGCTCAAATATATTTTGCCCTGTTGATGTTGGTTTGCCTCCGGGTGTTAAGGGCGTTGGTGCTTTATATTTTGTAACACCTGTTTCGCCATCGGCTACGATTATTTGCTGGTTCATACAGTAAATAACTTCGTTTTTTCCATCATTATCGATATCGTGGATTTGAAAAGCCACATCGCTGGTGAGGTTATTTTTCCATGGGTCAGGCTTCCCTTTTTGCCATAACACTTCGCCATCAAAGGTCATTGCCGTAATACAACTTAGTTCGGTATTCCGGTCTTTATGCCCATGATGAACAACCTGCCCAACAAGCACGTCAGGCACACCATTGTTAGTTAAATCCCCGAACCGAAGGTTTCTGGCTACACCAAAATCATTTAAATTTGCCTTCTTCCATAAAACCATTTTCGGATTTTTATCTTGAAGATTGCTTTCCAATTGATTGGCATTGCCCCTTTCCATTTGGTATTTTTTAAAATCATCCTGGCTGCATAAAATTTGAATGGGATTAAAATAAGCCGGTCCATCAGCCATAAATCCAACCTTTCCACGGGCAAATGTAGCATCAACAACTGAAAATGTGGGCCCGTTTTCAATATCGGCAGTAATCAAAGAATCATTAACATCAATAGTTACTTTTATCTCTTCCTCAATTTGATATGAAAAAGGCTGCGAAGCCAATATCGTTTCATTCGGTTTTTGAAAAGCATACGCATGATTTACCAATTTTAAATATGCAGTGTCATTCTTTGTGCATAATGTATAATAACAGCGATCGTTTTTATACCGAAAAACTACCCCACTCTGTTTTTTCTTATCCAAAACATTAAAAGACGTTTTTAGGCTATAATTCTTCCAAAATTCATCACCTGCAACCACCATTGGATGCCAATGAACATTTGGGTTTGTTTCTTTCTGAAACAATACCTTTTGTCCGTCAATTGATCTCACATACCAAGATTCGGGAAGGTTGTACCTGAATGTTGAAATTGCCCAGTTCCCTTTTGGTTTTGCTTCGTGCAAATAATGATATTCGGTATGCGCCCCAACATGGCTGCCCAATGGCCCTCGCGGTAAAAGGCTGTAATCATCGGACAATAGCACTGCTTTATCGTTTTGCGAACATGAGCCCATGAACAATACAAAAACTAAAATTGGATAAATTATTTTACGCATAGATTATTTTTTCAGAAATCCTTTTCTTAATTATCTAGAAGTCATTTGCTTAAACAAACTATGTTGTTCTTTCATTGCTGCAATCCGGTCGGTAGGATTCGTGCGTGCTTCTAACAAAATCCAACCTTCATAATCCATCCCCAAAAACAGATCCATTAACTGCTGGTAAGGATAATCACCAACATTTAGTTCACGAATATGAACAGTATCGCCAAACCACTTTTTCACGGAGGCGAAATTCTGCTCAAGACCTGGGGGCAACAAATCCTGATCGTTACAATTCCAGCACATTTTTACAGATTGTTCCGTTACCTGTTCAAAAATAGCTTTCATATTTGGTATTTGCTGCGTATCTTTTCCATGCACCTCCACACGGATTAATTGCCCTAAATCGCTGGCATATTTACCAACTTCGTTTAGCGAAGCTGCAATTTGAGCGATTGTTTTTTCTCTTGGAACTTCTGGTGGCAATCCATTGGGTTTTACTTTAACACCTGTTGCGCCAATATCCTTGCAAAGATTTAAATACGCTTTTGTATCTTCAATATTTTTTCGAACGAGCTCTTGATCCACATGGTGATAATCGAAATTGGAACCATAACCAAGGCATGTCACCGGGCTATCATCAAAGCGTTTCTTAACCTCAGCCCTTTGTTTGTCTGTGAGGTTAATTTCCACACCATGGGCATGGTTAGTGCGCAATTCAACGCCGAGCAAACCGGTTTTCTCACAATTGGAGATTAAGGTTGGCAAATCCCAATCCTGCCCCCATAAATAGGTTACCAAGCCCATTTTTATTTTTACCGGAGCCTGCATGGCATTTGCCGGAAAAGGATCGATCAATGTCAATCCCAATCCGGCAACTATACTATTTTGAATAAATTTTCGTCGAGAATTATTTGGTTTCATAAGCAATTAACTTTCTTTGAAACGTTATTTAAATCTTCATATACATATCAGCCAAAGCATTAATCTCTTCGTCCGATACATTTTTAGAAACAACGACCAAACGGTATTTGAACGTTACAGATTCTCCTTTCAGGAGCCTAAAATTCAACTCGTTTTCTCCTTTTGAAAATATCTTCTGACCGAGTGTATTTGCTGCAAATAAACCATAATCACGCGCATGCCAATAGGTTGGATAACCAACATTTTTTGGATGATCGATAATTACAATTGAAACCTCTTCACCATTAATCTCGCTGTTGAGTTTCATCCAACGTGCTCGCGTTCCCCAAACATTGCCCCCTTCAATACCTTCAGAACTTCTGTAATTTCCTTTTACTAAGGTGTTGTCCATTTTCTCAACCTGGGTTACGTTGCCATGCGAATCCAATAATTTAGCTGGTTTTTCTGTAGGGAGTTCCAATTCGCGCGCTACACGAATAGCAAACATACCTTCTTTATTATCGGTAAATTTAACCGTATCAACCAGAGCCTTTAAGGTTGTAGTGCGATCAATAATCCGATATGCCCTGTCAACGTAAAAATCAAAACTTGTTTCTTCCTCGAGCAGGATTGTATCGCCGGGAGTATTCCAATCACATTTAACAAGCAAATTGGCATGTCCTTCTTCACATAAGGTATGTTCGATAGAACGATGGTAAATAGTTCCGAACATGTGGCTTCTTTCGGGTGGAATTGCTTCCGAATTGTTCCAAAAATCTAATTCGTTCACATCGCCATAGTTTAACCAAATTCCCACATGATGGGGATGATCGGTACGGTCACCCGCTTTGTTCTCCATTGGATAACTTCTTGTTAGCATATTACCAGCATCTGACATTAATGGCCAGAGTACTGGTTTTTTAACATTGTCGGGATAGATATAGGATGTAAATAATTTCCCATCAATGGTTACATCTACCTTTTTCTCGGTATCATTTATCTTTACGTCCATTCTGTTTTTATTACTGCATTGGATCAATACCAATGAACAACATGCCAAAAGAAGTATTGTAAATATTTTTATATGTTTCATTTTTCCTTCAAATAAATTATTAAACTTTTGCAGGCACTACGAATTCACCACGATAATTCCTCGTAAGCATTTCATCTGCTTCAGGATCGTTTACAAATGTTTCTGCATGCGGATTAAACGTCAAAACACGGTCTAGGCGATAGGCAATGTTTCCGAGATGCGCCAATCCGGAAGACAGATGTGCCGTTTCAACCGGGGCATTCAGAATAGTTTTATCATGTTTTCGAACGGCTTCAATAAAATTAGCAAAGTGCCCATCGGTACCTCCGGCACCACGGTCCATTTCAGTACCTGAAACCGTACCGTCATCCCCAAATTTTCCGGGTGTTCTCTCCCTTCCAAGGAATGTTTTGTATTTATCGTAACCCTCAACAATCAGCACTCCTTTATCGCCATAAAAAATATTACCAACCGTGGCGCCATCTTCCGTATTTGTGCACCAAGGACGTACTTCGAACTGAATAATCTTTTTTTCTTCCGGATAATGATAAACCGAAGTTTGCACTTCCGGCACTTCTTTGCAATCGTCCCAAAGGAATTTTCCGCCCATGGACGTAATTTTTGATGGAAGGCCAACATCCAGCCCCCACATGCATAAATCGGTTTCATGTATTCCCTGATTACCAACATCGCCATTTCCATAATCCCAATGCCAATGCCAGTTATAATGAACTAAATTTCTGGTAAACGGGCGCTTTGGTGCCGGACCTGTCCACAAGTCATAATCGATGCCGTCGGGAACGGATTCAAAACCCTGATCTCCAATATCGCCTCTCCAGCGAAAAACAAGTCCACGCGCCATATAAACCCGTCCAATATAACCATCGCGCAATAGTTTTATGGCTTCGTTAACCGCAGGTGAACTTCTTAACTGCACACCATGCTGTATAATCCGATCGTATTTTTGAGCGGCCTCAACCATTTTACGGCCCTCCCAAATATTATGTGACCCAGGTTTTTCAACGTAGGCATCCTTACCAGCCTGGCAAGCCCAAATAACTGATAAAGCGTGCCAGTGGTTTGGTGAAGCAATGCTAACAACATCAATGTCCTTGTCGTCCATCACACGACGAAGGTCCTGGACTAGTTTAACATCCTCACCATAGGTTTCCTTAAATGTTGCTTGTCTTTCTTTTAACACATTCATATCCGGATCACACAATGTGGTTACCCTAACATTATTTTGTGCCATTAGCCCTTTAATGTGGGCTTTCCCCCGGCCATTTACACCTAGTACTGCTGCATTAATACGATCGTTTGCTCCAAAAACTTTTGAAGAAACGACAGTGGGCATTACAATTGCAGCTGAACCCACTGCTGCGGTTTTCTTAATAAAAGACCTTCTTGATTCCATTAATAAATTGATTTGGTTAGTATAATAAGTAATAATATTTTAAAAATTAAGTTTTGTCTACAGCCTGGTTTTTACCTGTATTTACAGAATAGAAGCGCAAAAGTAAACAGGAAGTAACCCGGAAGATAGATTTAGTCATGGTTCGATTTTTTGTTAAATTTATTTTTTCCTAAGCTGGAATCAAAACTTTTTGATCTTTATCTGCGAACTATTCAAAGAAATATTTTCCTTCTCACCTTCAATAAGTCTTTATTTCTTTTATATATGCTTTGATGTTCTTAGAAAAAGAATCCTTAAATAAATAATGACAAAGGATACTCTGAATAAAGTCTTTGATAATTGTTTCGTTATGAAGCAAAAAAAAGGAGATGGAACAAGTCCATCTCCTAACTAAACTAAGGCACGATATGTACCATATTATATGTATGATTAATATCCGTTGGTACCAAACTCATCGGGATTTGCAATAGCATCCAAGAAGGACTGAGGAATTGGACGAAGTTGGTGTTTAGCTTCATCAAAGTCTAAAATATCAGGATTAGTTTGTCCAAGATATGCACTTGTCAATTTCCCATAACGCTTGAGGTCATACCAGCGTGTTTGTTCCCCTGCAAGTTCTCTGGCGCGTTCAGCCAAAATAAAATCGAGAGTGACATCACTTTGGTTAACCGCCATTTCATTTGCACGTGAAGCAATTGCAGCACGTTGCCTGATGGTGTTCACATAAGAACTTGCAGTAGCCTGGTCATTATTATAACGCAATGCAGCCTCGGCGGCAATCAGGTAAACCTCTCCTAAACGAAGGATTGGCACATCGCCCTGCCACTTCTGGTTGTTATAAATCCAGTGTAATGACGAAAACTTACGCATAGATGGATAACACTCTTTATAATAAGTACTTAAATCATTTGATGTTGATGTTACCCATTTATCGCTTTCATCGAACATGTCGGAAGGATCGACACATAAGAATGGTAATTTTGCTTTCACATCGGCAGAAAGTGTGTAATTTGGCGTAAAAACTGAAAGACCATCTAAATATCCATCTTCATCGCGGCCAACATCAGGTATTTCATTCTTCGATGTCCGGAACCATTGACGCACGTCGGTTTTTGATTGTTTGTAGAAATACTCAGCTTCGACAACTACAAGGCCATCAATCTCTTCAAAAACAACATCTTCGGTCACAATTGCCTCAGAATATTTCTGAGCATTTACAGGTAAAATAATTGTTGCCACAAGGACAACCAATGGAAAAAATAATTTTTTATACATATAGATTTGGTTTAATTGGTTTGTACTTAAAAAAATTTGTTTGTAAAAATTCAAACAAGTTAAAATTGAATCTTATACTTCTATTTTAATGCCAGCTCTTTATTCAAATATTTTTATAGATTTCTGATTTCAATGTCCTTAAATCGAATCTCGTTTTGCGAATTTTTATGCAACTGAATAGCAAAATGCCCTTTTCGTCCAACCTTATATTTTTTATGCGCTGCATCATCTAAAACTCCTGTACCATCATAGTCAGAAACAAAAATGTTATTTACGATTGTTTTGATGTGGTTTCCTTTACAAATGATTGTTACATCGTTCCAACCGGTTTCTTCTCCTTCGAAATAATGGATAACTTTCTTTGGAGCGTATTCTTCTTTTGAAATATTCCAATCGGGTAAACTCGGATTTATCCACCGTTTGGATTCCCTGGTTTCATCGTAAATAAAGCCATTACGCCAGGGATTATTGGGGTCGATATCAACCTGAGGGCCATCTAACCAACCAATGGTACCTTCTTCTACTTCATCATCTGGATAATAACGACTTCTGAATTGAATTCCGCTATTTCCCTTATGATTATTTGATGCTTGAAATTTTAATCTAAGTTCAAAGTCTTCATATTCATTTTTGCTTTGTAACCATATATAATTGTGGGTTTTAGAATCCAAAGAATTACACCAGATCGTTCCCTGATCGACTGTCCAGAAAACATTGTTTTTATCTTTTTCTGTACATTTTACTTCCCAACCCTCCAGATTTTTTTCATTGAATAACGATTGCCATTGGTGATTTTTTGAAAAAACTTCAACAGAATTCATATTTCCTCCACCCTGATTTTGACTACCCGCAGCAATGTATATATCATCTTCAAATAATATTGCTCCACTGCCATGCCGTCCAATATTTAGTGGAGCTAACTGAGTCCATTCGCCGGTATTTAAATCAAGGCATTGTGTTTGATTGTAAGCTTGTTTTTGCGAACCTTCACCTCCCATATAAAGAATACAATTTTCTATATTCACAACACTTGCAGCAGCTGTGGGTATGGGAAGTTCATTTTTTAATGTATACCAGGTTTCTGTTTTAAAATCATAAACATCATTGTATGGAATTGTTGCTTTAAAGAAAGTACGGAAGTCATCCGCTGCGTGAACACTAGTGTTTCTTCCTCCTATACAATACATTTTATCGTTTACCACAATAGCTGCAAAATGGTCTCTAATATGTGGCGCTTTCGTAAGAGTTTCCCATGTGTCGGTTTCCGGATCGTAAGAATTAAACAAATTGTTTGTACCACTAGTATGCCCATATTCAATACCACAAGCCATATAAAACTTGTTTTTATATAAAACTAATCCGGCACCTCCTCTTCTTATTTCTTTTGGTATAACTGATCCCTTTTCCCAAGTGTCAGTTAGCGGGTAATACATCCAGATATTTTCCAATGGTTTTTCTTTGGGATATCTCCCCGTCATCGCACCAATAATATATATAGCATCGTCATAAATAACAGGTTGAAAATGGTGAATTTCTAAAGGTGATTTGCCTTTGGTTTCCCAGGTATTTGTTTTTGGATCAAATACATTCACAGGATTAATCCCCCTTCCACCCAATAAATAGAATTTTCCCTGGAATTCTATAAATCCATTTTCATGCCTGCCTACTACATCACCTTTCGTTTCTATCGAAGTCCAACGATATTTTTCAAGCGTTTGATTTTGACCATAGGAAGCAAATGTAAATGCTATCAGAATTACGAATATTAGTTTATTTCGAATCATGATATTATTCGTTAATACAAGTGAAGATATAATCATTTAAGAGGTTCAATCCATATGTTTCTGAATTGAATCTTAGATCCTTCAGCCTGCAAACCAATACCACCTTTGGTCAAGGAACAATTAGTTGCTAGATTCTGCAACAATCCATTTACCCTCAATTCTATGGTGTTTTCTTTACAGGTGATATCATAGCTATTCCATTCTCCTGCCGGTTTTTCATTTGTTGGATTCCATCGGGGAAGTAAGGGTCTTTCCTCCTCTGTTGAAGTGTAAAGTGTATCTTTTATAATTGCGCTATTCCCGACTCCATGAACAATAAAGTCGCCTGCGTCAATATATTTTAGCTGAGCTTGAAAGTGCTCGGGCCAAAGTTTATCAGGACCACTGGTATGCAGAAAAACACCGCTGTTTGTTGGTTCTTCAGGATACCTCCATTCAATATGCAACTTATAGTTTTCGAACTCTTCTGTAGTTCTTAAATAGCCCAAAGGAACTCCAACCGTCTCAATCATACCATCGTTTACGTAAAAGAATTCATTCGGATTTACGGTTGAATCTTCCACAAAAATTGTCCATCCATCCAGATTTTCCCCATTAAACAATGAAATTTTTTCTTGAGTATTATTAGTACAAAAAAAAAGGACTATAGAAGCAAGCAAGGTTAAAAAAAGTGGTTTCATAATTTGTTAATTAAGGTATAAAGAAATGTAATTTTAGTCACTTGTATAAATTTATAATGATTCTTGAATCAGTGCCGGGGTATCCTTTCGCTGACGCTGGATTACCGGGTTTGTAGGATTGAGTGTCCCCTTAAATTTATTATTCATAGGCATAAACATAAATAACGAACCACCCCGTTCGCTCTCTCCACAAAAAACAGTACCATCCGGTCCAGCAGCCATGGCATCAAATCGCCACGCACGTTTTGCATAGTAAGGGCTTCGATCTACAGCAAACTGCCCGTAATCCCGAAATCCCTCTTTTCCTGACAGGTCATAAGAATGTAATTTTGAAAATCTCTCCGGTTCACCCGTGATCATGTATAATTTATTATCAAGTCCCATAGCCAATGCCCTCATCCGACGCATAATCCTTGGTTTTCCAAGAACAATAACTTTTTCATTTATTAAATCCAGTTCCACCAAATAACCATCGTGTGTTCCGGCGAATAATCTCCCGCTTTGTTCATCTTTGCAGAAATTTTCAATAATAGGATAATCCCACGACTTTAATCCTTCCCAATATTCACCCGGCAACCTCATCCATGTTAACTCCAAACTATCCGTTTTAGAAGAATATTTAAGAAGGAAACCATTGTCACCAGAGGTGTAAACATCTCCTGTTTCTTCATCGCAATAAAGAGCTCTTGGAACAGATCTCCATACTTTTTCAGGACCTCCGTATACTTTGTTGGTTTGAAAATCTCCAAAATCTTTGGTAGTTCTGGTTTTAAGATCAAAAATAAAAAAGTGAGAGTCGGGATAACTTATACCATAAATTTTTGTCTTTTCCGTATTCATAACCATGGCATACACTGTATTACCAGGAACAGGAATTCCCAGGTCTTCAAGAGGACAATCACTTTCGTTATCATATCTTACCTTATCACCGCTTGTTGGATTGTATTTATAAATATGTCCTCCTTTGTATCCTTTATAATGAGTTTTGATATCTTTCCAAAGTTGTTTCTCAATACCTTCATATTCAACCGGAAATTCTTGTGTAAGTTTAACATGTGAAAACATATTTTTACCAGTTCCTATATATATATCACCATCTTTGCCCTCCAATAATCCATGATAGACTCCATTCTCAGATGCTATCTTTCCTAATGGTCTGACTTTATTAATAAACCGATTGTAAAAAAATAAATAGGATTGCGTTTTTCCACTTGTTGCCCCATAAATAAATCCATTAGAATGTGCCAAAAGCGAAGTAATATAAGAGTTGTCAGCCGGAATTAAGTTCTGGGTTGGATAACCCAGATCACGATAATCCATCCGGTGTGTGTCGAAATGTGGATTTGACCACTGCTGGGAACTTGAGTTCAATGCAAAAAATAAACTTATTCCAATTAAAAATGATATTAGACTATTATTACTCATGTTTCTTTGTTTAAGGTTATTTATTTGGGTCATAACAACCGAGACCCATACTGTAAGGATAATCACCTATGTTTCGTGCGACGAATTTTTTGTCAGGTTCTTCAAAAGCCCCAACAAACCATATTCTTCCCTGGCTATCAGTTTCTGCAGCACCCATTCCATAAGCCATAATTCCATCTTTAGATTGCATCAAACCAAGATCATTTATGTGCCCATTTTTTAAATTGTAACTTACCATATAGGATAATGGTGGCAAATTTTTATTATCGCTTTCACCTTCTTTATTTAATCCAAAATCAACAGCTCCATAATCAAAATCACCTGATAATACAGGGATGAAGTATACTTTTCTTTCTTTTTGTGAAATAGTAAAAGCGAGTGTTGAATGCGGAATATTGCGGGGGTGTCCGTTTCTGTACTGTGGTGCACAAATAGTAGCCAAAGGTGTAATTTCTCCTTCTAAGCCTTTTTTAACATCAAATTTAAACAGTAAATTATTGCCACCAATAATACCATATGCTACTTTATCAGTCGGATCCCATTCAATATAACGCCATTGTGATCTTCTGTCGAGCATAGGATTTGCCATGCTTCTTCCATCACCTGATACTGGAAGTTTGAGAAATTCGAGATCAAAAATTCGATTTTTTTCAGGATCGTATTTCCATATTCTTCCGGGAGGATAGCTTCCATATATATTACCGACATCATCCTTAAATATGGTGCGACATATATCCCAACGGTCCACACATCCCAGGTCTTCCGTATAGACTTCATCAATAAAATACCTGTAAAGATTTCCATTTTCAGATAATCCATAAACGATTCTTCGTTCTTTATCAAGTTCTTGGCCTATCAAACCCCAGAAAGAATTTATTTTACTAAGCACCTCTACATTTCCGTCTGACATTCTTACCCTAAACCAGTGAGGACCTCCATAAGTTCTGGCATCAATTGCTGGAGGACCGTTGTCCTCGCAAAATGAACCAAAATATACATAGCCATCCAACTCCTGCATGCGAACATGAATTTTACCATTAGTCCAGATTGCCCGTCCGCGCTCATCCAGGATTTCTGTCAAATTAGCGAGTAACCTCATTTTACGGGTTTCAATATCAAACTCATATAAGTTGGCTGCATCAGCATGCGTGCATAGACCTATGTAAATTTTATTATTAGATCCAATATACATTGCATTCCATATTTGGGCATCTTTATTATAGTCGCTGAAATGGTAATGTTCAATTTCGACAGATGGAAAATCTGATTCTTCCAAAAGTTTTGGTTGAGATTTTAAATCTTGCCCATAAAATAGACTTAGTACGATTAAAGTTAGTAAGGTTAAAAAACGTGGTTTCATAATTTGTATATTAATATGTTAAAATATAAATCTTAATTGAAAAATAAAAACACAACTTAAAACCAGGTAAATTATAATCAAAATAAGCCGAGAGCAGTTATTTTTTCAACACCATTCGTATGGCCATTCCCGGTTTTCCGGGCATTGGAATTTTGTTTTTATTTCCGGAATAGGTTTTTGGAAGCTTTTCTATGGTCATATTCCATGTGTCAATGACTTCCACTTCGTAGTTTTTGCCCTCAGGTAAATTCAGGTAATGAAGAACGGGTTGTATCTCATAAGGAATGTATTCGAGGAAATATTCATCGTTATAAGACAGTCTATTTATATTCCACATATTTCTGCTCCTGCTTTTTACCGGTTCCAGATAAGCAGGTGCCGATTCTATTATTTCCCGAAGGAATTTAATGCGTTCCGGACTTTCACCTTTTAGGGTTCCTCCCTTTGACCACCATAATATTGCCGAGGAGGTCAGGTCATCTGTTAAGAGTGTTTCTCCATGTCCAACATAACCGCCATTAATAACGCCAACCCAGAATCGATGCACCAATTCACGTGCTGTAAGACTTCCCCACGGCCTTTCAATATTGCCTTCGTATTTGCACTCATCATAGATGACTGGCATCTTAAGTTTTGTCCTATATTCATAAGTTCTGGCTGTTTCCCGGTTCTGAACACTTGCATGTGTAATCAGAGGACTTTCGGTGAAGACTGTACCAGAGTTGTGTACTCCTCTTAAATGATGGTATGGATCATTTTCCGCAAATAACTTCAGATAACGCTGCCAATCAGATATTGTTTTGCTCTTTATTAAATTGTATTCGTTTGCCATACTCCACCAAACATTTTTATAGGCTGCAAACCTTGCAATGACATATCGAATGTAGCGCTCGTTTGTTACAGAGTCCATATTTTCAAAACCCCAACGATCATACGGATGAAAAATGATCAGATCGGCTTCTATCCCCAAAGAATCCAATTGCCCTATGCGTTTTTCGATATTTCGGAAATAGGCTGGATTAAATCGGGTGTAGTCCCAGTTCGTAAGTGCTTGCCCTTCAAACGGATAATACTCAGGCTCATTTTTGTTATATCTATAATCCTTCGGAAAAATACACATTCTAATTTTATTGAAATACCCATTCGCTAAGGTTTTCAATGTCAATTCTGCCAAACTATCACCCTGATGCACCCAGGAATAGCATGTAGTCCCAAAAGAATGATGCGGTGTGCCATCGGCATAGGCAAAATAAAAGGTGTCTTTGACGGATACCAACCCATGGTTTCCTTGTGAAGGTGGTGTACAGATAAACTTTCCTTTTTTTCCATTCAGTTTCTTACTATTACTTTTTGTGGTAAACATCCATTCTCCTTCAGACTGAGGCATAAACCGGACTTTATATCTTCCATCGCCATCATAAAATCCAGCAACAGAAATAACTTGGTTATTTTTCTGAAAATCAGCGCTCAATTCAACATCGGTAAATGGATTTCCTGCTTTAGGTCCATTGAGCGTTAATTCGAAAATTTTCCATTTCTCTACTTGAGCCTGCGCTATTGCCTTGTTATTTTGTATGCTCAAAACAATACAGATACAGGCAATTATAAATTTGTATTTCATTGGTATGTGTTTAATGTTTCAGTTTTTTCAAAAATTTTTTCAACGGAATTGACTTCTTCAGTTCTTTTATCATAATATTTCGATAATAAATCTCAGCAGTTTCTGATTGCAGCCCAATTACACCTTCACTAAAGGGTAAATCGGTGGCCATATTTACAATTTTGCCATTTAATTTATGTATGGAATATTTATCGCCCATAACAATTACCTCACAGGTGTTCCATTCTCCGTTTAAGGCATTAAATTTTGCGTCAGGCGAGGCACGGTGTTCACCTTTATGCCCAAGTACCGGCAGTCCGCCTTCTGATGGTGCTAAAAAAGTTTTGCCATCTTTCGAATACCATTTTAATTCTTTCGCCCAATAATCACCAGTGTGATTTTGGTTCTCTTTATGGTTATAGCGCACTTGGTATTCAATTCCGATTGGCCATATTTTATTATCCACAACATGATAATACATACCAGCATCGTATTGATACTTGCCAAAATTATTGGCAATTTTTGTACCCCATTTGTATTCAAACCTGAATATATATTTACTATACTTTCTTTTAGTATAAAATAACCCGTGTGTTGCATTTTCACCTGTATTTAACTCATATTCTTCTGGGAATTCGTCGTTAAATACATGAACCATTCCATCTTCAATTGCATAAAGTTTTTTAGCAAGTTCGGCATCGCCATTCCTTATCTTTAAATCCCAGTTATCCAGATCTTCGCCATTAAAAAGCACTTTAAAACCTTTTGGAATTTTAGTTTTTTCCTGTGCATTAATACTTGATACTCCAACTATGGCGAGCAAAATGATCGTATATACCCGAACTGTATATTTTCTTTTCATAATGATATTTTTAGATGAATAATTATTTGTTGTTTCTGAAATCTTTGGTTTGTCAAAGTCCAGAATAATTTGTTTTTATTTCGGGTTTTAACTAGCTAGATTTTAGGTTCTGGTTGAGCATGAGAAAAGTACAACTGCTACAAATAATACTAAAAGGATTCGTTTCATGATTAGTATATTAAGTAATTTTCTGGTTATTTTATATTTCGATTTTTGTGCTGCATTACGTTGGTTTATACCTGCATAAATTTCGCGATTGCATGCTTGGCAATTTTCTCATCATTTTCTCCATTCTCGGCGCCAGCCACCGAAATACCACCAACAATTTCATCATCGATTATGATTGGATAAGCCCCCATTAATGGAATAAAAGGATCAGGTGTAACATTTCCTAAAGTTTGCATCGCAACCCTATCCTTAGAAACAGCATTTTCTAAAACAGAGCCAGGGCGTTTGAAACCAACTGCCGTAGCAGCTTTTCCAATGGCAATATTTGCAGCAGCAACCATACTTCCGTCTATTCGTTGAAGACAGATTAAATGAGCGCCATCATCAACCACAGCAATTGCCCCGCCAACTTTAAGCTCTTTGGCTTTTTCGATGGCGAAGTCAATAAGTTGCTTAGCTGCTTCCAGGGTTAAACTTCTTTTTGAAAGCAATTTTGTCATTAGATTCTGTAAATATTTTTATTTACCATTTTCATTAATCCATTATAGTCCTCTGTTTTCATCATTTCAAGAATTTCCTGATGATTTAAAGTTTTTGCCAATTTATAGGCTCCAGTGGTTATTTCTGAATGACGATTAAAAAAATCAACTACATCAAAAATACGTGGTGACGCGTCCGTGGTGAAAAACTTGTTATAATTGTATTGTTGAGCCCAGAACATCATCTCGATGTAGGTTAAAAAATGACGGCTGGCACCAATTAAATCCCAATCGGCTTTTGTATCGTTATCGTTGGTATGAATGTATGCATCAAAACCACTTTCATATATTAATGACAGCGCTTGAGCAGGATTTTCCTGACTTTGAAGAGAATGCCCCATATCGATTGTCACTCCTGTGTTTTCACACTTTACATCCTTAAGTAATAACAATGCTTTTGCTGTAGAATCTATTTGACAATGCACTCTTGTTTCTGAATATTTAGGTTCAATGAAAAGAGGAATTTCCGGCAGATAATCTGCAGCTTCGCCAATGGTTTCAACCATATAATTCCATGCTGTTTTGTAATCAATTTGAAAAAGCACATCGTAACCATCACTTAAAGGACAGCATGTTACATGTGGTGCACCAACAGCTTTTGCAAAGTCTTTTGCTTTTTTTATCATTGCCACAGCACGGTCACGAATTCCTTTGTCAGGACGAGACAATGCACCTGGAACCCACTCTGCTTCCTTTTTAACATTTACGTTAATTGCAGCAAAATTCAACCCGTATTTTTCCATTAGAGCTTTGGTTTCTACCGGTCCTTCATTTTCGTATGGAAAAACCATTTCAACCCCTGTAAAACCGTTAATCTTTGAGACTATATCGAGTTTATCTTCTGTCGTTTTTGGAGCTTGATACTCTGAAAAACGATCCTGGGTTTTACCTAGAAAACCAATTATTACACCTTGTTTAATTTCTGACATCTTAACTATTTTATTTTAATAATTCCTTTACTGAATCTGCAAGAGAAACCAATAACAGACAACACGACGTTGCTCCTGCATCTAAAACTCCGCGAGAGCGTTCTCCAAGCCTGCTGGCACGACCTATCTTTGCAACCATATCCTTTGTTGAATCCCTTCCAATAATAGCCGCATTTTTCATTTCATCCAATGCAACATCAAATTCTTTTCCTTCCGATGCAGCTTTTTTAATTGCTTCAACCGCCGGATAAAGCGTATCGATTAATGTTTTATCGCCTGGTTTGGCAACTGAGATAGATTGAATTGAAGTCAGCATTCCTTCTAAAGCCGCTGCCAAATCTTCAACTGCTATTTCATCCTTCCCACTTATTTCTTTAGCAAATCCACGAAACATTTTTCCGTAAAGTGGTCCCATTGATCCCCCAATTTTCATCATTAATATTTTTGATAAAACTTTGGCTGAATAAGCTAAATCACCAGGATTTTTTGACAATTCCTCCTGGCACATCATAAATCCCTTGTTCATATTTATACCATGGTCACCATCGCCAATCAAACCATCAATATCGCTTAGGTATTGTTTGTTTTCATGAATCGTAACAATCATATTATCAATGATTATTGCACCTTCTGTGTTTAAAAAATTCTTCATTATTTTCATTAAATCTGTTGAACGTTTTTTCTATCTGCCCAAATTATATGATTACTTATTTCTGAGATGCAAAATAACCGGTCCTTTTCCCATAGCTGAGGGTGGAGTTAAATCAACCGTTCCCTTCTTTAATTTTCCTGCCTCCAGATGCTTGCCTGAAAAAGGTTGAACCCAAACTGCTTGTATTGGTTTTTCCAGTCCTGATAAATTCAACTTAAAGGGTCTTGCTTCCTCCTGATAAATAATATATTCTTTCCCCGGGTTAGAAAGACAATAACCTGTGCTAACCAGCGAGTCATCTGATTTTAACAACCAATATTGCGTACTGGTAAAAAAGTCAGTGAATATTTTAATATAACCATAGCCAGGAGGATTATCATCAGGTCGGATAACATCCCAGGCACCATAAGTATAATAGTAGGCATTATACACCCCAGCCATTTGAATTTTCCATATGGCGTTAATTACATCTTCTGGAGTATTACTACGACCATAAGTTTTGTCATCTAAACCTTTAGGTCCGTGCTCATAACCAGATTCAACGTTTAGTACAGGCCATGCTCCACTGGCAAGTTGCCCTAAAACGGTGGCATGAGTATCATTATGTTCTTGAGAACTACGGAAATCTACAAGCTCATCATAATGACCTGTATTGTAGGTCACCCGGTCATCATGAACGGTTATTAATCGATCATAGGGATCTGTTGAACGAATGAACTCTAAACGTTCAACCTTATACCGATACGATTTTTCATAGTGAGCCTCCTTTGCCAGGTCCCATATAATATTAGGATAAGCTGCGTATCGGGCGATGACCCAACGATAATACATATCATCTTCTTCACTTCCGTTCTTAGGCCAGTTTACCAGTTTATTATATACTTTTAAATAGAGGTGTGCTGTTATTCCACGTTGATACATGGCATCAATAACTTTATCGAGATGATTCCAATACTCCAAATTAAACTTGTTATATTCAGGACTCTCATAGCTGCCTCCCCATGGAAACAATAATGGGGGTCCAAGGTCGTATTCAGAAGTTTTGCCATTACGCCAGCTAGTATCGTAAGAATAGGCATTCAATAGAATAAAATTAAAACCGTGTTTTTCAATTTTATCCAGAAATGGGTTAAGTGTCGGCAGTATTGAATCCTTCTTATCCATATCCATAGCGAAAAGCCAGTTCGCCTCATAACCCATCGGAAACCACCTGGCACCGTCTTCGTATGTAAAATGGTATGGATTTTCAGGCTCTATAAGTAAGCCACCATGGACATTTTCATTTTCATTTTTTATGCACTCCAGCTTAATTTGCTGCTTATCCAAATCTATTACTTCCGAATGAGTTGTTATATTCCATATCCCTTCTTTGGTTGGAGAGAAACGGATTTTCCACGTATAATCTCCATTATAAAAACCGGGGAGGGTAAAACTGATGTTATCTGGTCCGGTAACTTCAGCATAAAAATCAATTTCAAAAGGATTGGTAGGACAATAGCGCCAGGAACGAACATTGGTCTCAAATGTTAAGTCTATTGGATTCCATTTTTGAATCGTAATGGTCTCATTTTCAGCGAAACTAAAAACGTATACCATAAAAACTAATAAGAACGAAAGGTTTATTTTTTTCATCATTAAGTATTATTTATTAAAATGCTTCAAACCCACAGAATCGCACTCGTAATTCAGACACTCTTTTAACTCGTCATCCAATTTCATAAATGTGCAAGTAACACCAGACATTTCAAGGGAAGTAAAATAGTTCCCTACGTAGGAGATATGGATTTTAATCCCTTTCTCTGTCAGGATTTTTTCGATGTCATTAAAAACAATGTACAGTTCCATGACCGGAGTTGATCCTAATCCAGAAATAAGCAGAGCAATTTCATCTCCGCTTTCAAACGGAAGATCAGGAAGAACAACATCACAAACACGTTGTGCAACTTTCGCTGAAGGCTCCAGATCACAAATTTCAATTCCAGGTTCACCATGGTGACCTATACCTACTTCCATTTTACCATCTTCAATGGTAAAATTAGGATGCCCAACTTCAGGAATAGCACATGGCGCTAAACCAATACCAATACTTCGTGTATTATTTATTGCTTTTTGTGCTGATGCAATTACTTCATCTAATGATGCGCCCATTGCTGCTTTTGCTCCGCCTACTTTCCACATGAGAATTTCACCAGCTACACCTCTGCGTATTTCTTCCTGTCCTTTGGGGGCAGAAGGCACATCATCGTTAGCAACAACTTTTTTTACTACAATATCATCATCTTCAGCTTCATCCATTGCCATAGCAACATTCATATTGTCGCCTGCATAGTTTCCATATAAAACTGCAACTCCTTTTCCTCCATCAGCTGCTTTAATAGCATCGTAAAACATTTGCGCCGGAGGTGAAGAAAAAATTTCACCACAAGCAACTGCATCAATCATATTTCTCCCAATATATCCTATAAATGCAGGCTTATGCCCTGATCCTCCGCCGGTTACAATTCCCACTTTCCCTTGAATTGGCGCATCTTTATATTTTATTACTCGTTCGTTTTCTGTTGGGCTAACCAAATCGGAATGCACTTTTACAAAGGCTTCCAACATTTCGTCAACTACTTTCGACGGATCATTTACAAATTTTTGCATGACTATTTTATTATTGATTGATTATTTATTTATTTTGGATTTTCCATGATTTCCCGAGCCATACCCGGATTCGTTTTTTCCACTCCCGTTAGCAAGTATACAATCATACCAGCATCAGATGGATCGAAGTTTTTCCCATCGTCTTTAATGCAAGTTTCCAGACGTTCATACAGCCAATCCCAAGCTCCTTTTTTGTAAAGTTTTCTTGCTTTGGAGGTTTTAATCCAATCGAACTTAGCAATATCGGTTTTAAAACCATCATAACCTTCTCTACCATTTTGATTTAAGATGCGAATACAAGTTAGAGATCCACCTTCTGAACCTGAAAAACCGTCCTCTATTTCCTGAAAAGTCCAGCCACTATGTTTATCCCAGAATTTACTACTAGGATCATCAGAATGTCGATCATTCCATGGATGATGTGAAACCAGCGTTACAAATTGCCTTTTTTCTTTCTCTGCCCTGTTAATTGCTTCCCCAACAACCTGCATAGGACCAGCAGCAATAATTATTAAAGGATTATCAGCTGTTGATTTATTGATTTCATCGCGTAAAGCATTGTATGCAACCTCCGCATTATCAACTGCACAAACAAAATTTGACTTTGTAAATCCAAAAAACTCTTTTCCTTTTAAGGCACTTTCACGCATATGTTGGTATGCATTTAAACCTGATTCTGAGCTTGGATGACTCTGATTACTTCCCCAAATATGATCGCTATAGGTATATAAAACCAGTTCATCTTGTAAACCCGCTGCAGAAAGAAGCGCTAAAGAAAGAGGTGTGGCTGCCCAATCATCGTGGTCATGTTCATTCCCATC
The DNA here is from genome assembly GCA_963678235.1 of Prolixibacteraceae bacterium. Lineage (GTDB taxonomy): Bacteria > Bacteroidota > Bacteroidia > Bacteroidales > Prolixibacteraceae > JABMQB01. Next base: position 2,088,907 of record OY782766.1, read on the forward strand.
AGAACTTATGGCAATCCTTCCTTTTCCTTGCCAAAGTGGGGTTTGCCCATTTAAAGTAAAACTTAACAAGATTATTAAACTGAGAGATAATATTTTAGCACTCATATTATTTTTATTTAGGATGAAAAGATTCTTTTTCTAAATCCCGCATTTGTTGAACCTTTGGAGTTGAACCACCACCGCCAAATTCGGATACTAACCAGGCATCGATTATTGTCTTTGCCAGTTCAGGACCGATAACGCGTTCTCCCATGGTGATTATCTGTGCATCATTACTTTTTCGAAGTCTTTCCGCAGAAAATACATCGTGACATGTTCCTGCAAAAATACCTTCCACCTTATTGGCAATCATTGCCATACCAAGTCCGGTTCCACAAATGCTTATTCCCCGGTCGTAATTTCCAGCAGCGACTTGTTTTGCAAGATTAAAGCCAATTTCAGGATATAACGCCCCATCTTTTGTGGAACTAAAATCCAAATCAACAATATCTACTCCTTTACTAATCAGATGATCATAAAGGACTTTTTTTAGATTCACTGCTGCATCGTCACAATCAATACAAATTTTCATTTTAATAAGGTTAAATTTAAGATTCAAAACACAAGCTTTGAATACTCACAAAATAATTATCTAGTTACGTGTGGCAATTCTTTTTCAAGAAATTTCAAACTTTCTTCTACCCAGTAGTCAGGATTTTCAACAAATCCACCACTGGCTTCACTTCCCATTTCAATCCCGGCAACACAAGGTTCGCCAAGTTTTGCACAATTTTCTTCAATACCTAACTCCAAACATTTATCAACGTATTGGCGAAATGGAACAGCTCCTGTTCCTAAAATACTATTGGTGTGCGCAAAACTTTCCGTTTCACTTAAATGAACATGAATCATTCTGCTTTTTAATTTTTCAAGCTGTTCAGGTTCTTCACGTGTGATCACCAAATGCCCAACATCGATATTCGGATACATATTTGGTAAAGCAATATCTTCTATCGCTTTTGCTAATTTATACGTATTATTGCAAATAAAATATACGTGGGGATCAAGTTCTAATCCTACCAACAAATCTTTATCCAAACACCACTCAGCAAAACGACCAACATTGTCCACCATGTTCAGCCACGATTGCTCTGGTGAAGTTCCTAATTCGTACAATCCACCACCCCAACATACCAACAACTGACGTCCTCCTAATTCCATTTGAAATTCGGCACAAGCTTTCATATAATCAAAGACTGCGTCTCGTTTTTTAGGATCAGGATGAGCAGAATCCTTGGTTGCAACCAGCAACATTTGAGTACTATGAATTCCGTTATCTTTTACAATTCGTACGGCTTCCTTTTTTTGATTAGCCGTCATTGTTAAAGGATTCCCCTTTCGAATTCCAGCATATTCAATATACTTAAAACCAAATTTTGCAGCTGATCGCAATGATTCTTCCGGTCCCTTATCTCCAACTTCGTAAACCAATGTATTTAATGCTAATTTCATATATTCTAATTTTTGAAATTTGGATATCGAAATACCAATATCCCAAGATTCTTATTTCCTAGTTATTTGCTGTTAAAATTTGTTTGGGATTCATAAAACTCCACATAATTATGGCAACTACAGATAGCGAAGCGGCAATGTAAAAGAATGGCACATTGCTTCCTGTCCATTCAATTAAATATGGATATGCCATAATTGTAATAAATGCTCCTAAATTGCCGGCCATATTCATCGTCCCTGAAACTGCTCCCGCATTTTCCTTTCCAATGTCGATACAGAAAACCCACGATGGACTTAATGTCATATCGGCTCCGAATACTGCAATGGCCAGAAATACAACCGCCATGGTACTGGAAGCTGAAAGTGTAACCATAACCATTCCAAAGGCAGCCAGGCTAAAACCTATAATTGCAGGGACTTTCCTGGAAAGCTTTATCCCTTTAATACGATATAAAAAATCAACAAGAATTCCTCCTATCCAATTCCCGGCAGCACCAGCAATTAAAGGAATAGAACTGTATAATCCTGCTTCAACAGGAGATAAACCAAATTTCTCTTTTACAAAAGGAAACATCCAGGTTAATGTAAAATAAAAGGTAAAATTGCTACAAACGTATTGTATCATCGTCATCCAAACATTTCGGGATTTAATAATTTTTGAGAAAGCTATTGTTCCGTTAACTTTTGAAGGTTCCTGCCTATTATCAATAATATACTTCTTTTCTTGTTCACCCAATGTTTTGGATTCTTCGGGTTTATTTTTAAACAGCAAAAGCCATAAAATTCCATATAAAATTCCAATTCCACCAAAAATAAGAAATGAATGTCTCCAGCCAACAACAGTAATCATCCATGCAACCAATGGCAATGCAAAAGCAGCACCTAATCGCGAACCTGAAAAATTAATTCCCTGAACAATTCCTCGTTCTTTAACGGGATACCAGTTGTAAACTACTTTCGATAAACTTGGAAAAGCCCCGGCCTCTCCAGCGCCAAAGAAAAACCTAATTACCAACATGGAAGCATAACTCCATGCCATTCCGGTAACTGCAGTTAATGCTGACCAGATTAAAACAATTCCACTTACAACTCCGCGAGGACCAAACTTATCGGCCAATTTTCCCGAAGGAACTTGAAAAAGCGCATACCCAAGTGTGAAAACTGCCATTACCCAACCAAAGTCGGTAAGGTCGAATCCAAGGTCGCTGCAAATATCATCTTTGGCTGCAGAGATACATGCCCTGTCAATGTACAATAAAACAGTAAGTAAAAACGTGCTAAGCACTAAAAGATATCGAATCGGAATGTAAGTTTTTTTCATGGTTTGTTAGTCTTGTGAATTGTATTTAATTTATATTCTTGTAAACTCTTATTATTATTTTGTTTTCTCTTTCCTAATTTTTTGTAGAAGCTCCATTGATAGCTTAATATGATTCTTCATTCTTAACTCCGCTTGCTGGAAGTTACCATTTTCCATAGCTTCTATAATTTGTAAATGCTCCATCAGTGTCTCCTCCGGTGGACGTAAAAGACCTAAACTATGTACCAACGTAAGTATTTGACTCATTTTCGACATTTTTTTGAGAACCGGGTTTTGGCTTAATTTCACAAGCATGTTATGAAATTTCTCATCTACCTTTTGGTATTTTTCGGCATCAATAGCTCCTTCAATATCTAAGAAAGGTTGGAAAAGTTGATGCAACGCTTTAATATCCTTTTGATCAGCTCGCAATGTTACCAATCTGACAGCCATACATTCGATGCTTTCTCTGCAGTAGTATATGTCTATCATTTCATCAACAGAAAAGTTGCGAACAAACATTCCTCGTCTGGGAACACTTTCCACTAACAATTCATTTTCGAGCATTTGAAGAGCTTGCATAAGTGGTGTTCTACTAACGCCTAATTGTGCTGCTAATTTCTCTTGAACAAGTTTTTCTCCTGGTTTCAATTCTTTTTCCAGGATCATTGTCTTTAATGAATTATAGATTGGCTTGCTGAGAGAAGAATGTTCAATTTGTTTCATGATCGCACTTTTGCATTTTGTATACAATATACAAATATAGAAATATTTCATTAAATTTGAAAGCGTAGCAATTAATTAATAATCTCAAGTCGCTAATTGCAAATAAGTACAATTCAGATTTGAACAACATGTACTGTAAGGAATGCTAATAGTGAGAAAAAAAAATGAACTATAGGCTTATAAATTCTTGAATTAAATAAATTTGTATATTATTGGAATTATTTAAAAGGGGTAGAAAGTGAAAAACCATACGAAAACATTTTATTCTGTTATTCTAATATTTCTGGTTATTCTGACAGGAAAGGCATTTCATGCTCATTCTGTAAATACTGAAATTAACTTTGATATATTTCAACAAGAAGATGGATTGCCTAATAATCGAGTTCATTCTATTTGCCAGGACAAAAGAGGCTGGATGTGGTTTGGAACCAGTCAGGGGCTTAGTCGCTTCGATGGATATTCATTCGTAAATTTCCAACCCGATGCTAACGATTCGACTAGCATTTCAGGTAGCCTTGTTCGAGTTATTAAAGAAGACAGCAATGGTAATTTATACATTGGAACTGAAACCGGAGGACTAAATCTTTTTAATAGAGACAAAGAATGTTTTTCGCAGCCCTATAAAAACCATCCGGCTTTTAAACACCGAGAAGTTTCAGTAAACGAGATTGTAGAGGATTCCAACGGTAAGCTCTGGATAGGAACTGATTTTAACATTGTGGTTATTGATTCTTCAGGGAATTTAACTCCATTAGAACCTGACATGATTGATTCGGAACTCAGTTTCTCAGGAAATTTTGTGCGTGATTTGGAATTTGATAATTTAGGAAAACTTTGGATAGGTACCGACAATGGTGTTTTTGTATACGATACTTTGTCCAATAAAATGGAATCATTTTCCCTACCCTATCCAGAAGGTAAGAATAATGAAATTTGGGAGATTTATCTTGACGAAGATGACGTAATTTGGATTGGAACTTATACAGCCGGAGCTTTTCTTGTAGATCCGAAAAGTAAATTATATACACATGTAGAATTGGACGCCTCCATTGAACGCTCAGAAACAGTTCGTTCTATTTCAAAAGGTATTCTAGGAGAATATTGGATTGGAACAAGAGGGGGTTTATTCGTTTACTCGAAAACTAAGGGAGTTACCGGATATTATAACCAAAACAAGAATGAAGTAAAAAGTTTATCCAATAATTCTATACTTTCTATATATCATGATTCAAAAGGAGAAACCTGGATTGGAACTCGTGGTGGAGTGAATTTGTTGGCAAAAAGCAAGCAGGCATTTCGAAATTTCAAAGCATTGCCTGGCGATAATTCTTATTTAAACAGCAGCACTATTTATTGTTTTTGGATTAACGATGACGGTAAAATATGGATTGGAACAGAGGATGGTGGCATAAATATTTACGACCCAGTTACTCAATCCTATGAATACATAATGGCAGATGAACAGGATGGCAACTCTATTTCCCAGAACTGTATAAAAACAATTCAAAAAGACACGCAAGATCGATTGTGGATTGGAACATATCTCGGCGGCATCGATGTTATAGATTTAAAAACAAATAAAATCACCCATTATCAGCATCAGCCAGACCAACCAGAAAGCCTTATCGATAATCGTGTATGGGATATTTATGTAGATAAGGCTGGAGAAATTTGGATAGTAACAACAAAAGGATTAGATCGTTTTTTGCCTGAAACGAATACATTTAAACATTACACAAAACCCATTGGCAACGATATTATTTACTGGATTGAATCGGATTCAAAGGGAAATCTTTGGATGGGAAGTAAAGATGAAGTGATTGTTTATAATCCAAAAAGGAATATCATAAATCGTTTTTTTGAGCACACCAGGTCCATGTTTGAGAATTCAAAAAATGAAATTTGGATTGCTACGGATACCAAAGGAATTGCGAAATATTCTGCAACTTCCGGTCCCTTAAAATATTATGATGAAAGTGATGGATTAGCAAATAATCAGGCATTATGTTTCCTTGAAGACGATGATTTTAATTTATGGATAAGCACATATAATGGACTTTCCAAATTTAATACAAGCACGGAAACCTTTCAAAATTTTTCAAGTAAAGATGGCTGATAGTATAGTCACTCCATCTTGAATTGTAATATTCGGTAAAAAATGTTTCTGCAAAACGTGTATCGGCAGGATCTTTTACAGGCTCAAATATTTCTGTTAGCAAATATTTTGTGGGTTTAAATCCACGGTCGTTAGCCCTACCATACCATGCACAGTATTTTTCGGATGTTCCCCACTCAGCTCCTACAGTTCTCAAGTCCATCAGGTAATATTGCCTTGTACGTCCACGATTGCTACCATCAGGATTGAGAAAACTTACATGGTCAACAGCTTCTGTGAATAAAAATTCGGTGTTTATTTTATTATTAACACCATCCCAGAGTTTTGAGTAACCTGATTTTTCGTCATCGCTTGTATAAAGGGCAATTCCATATTGGTCAGGATTATTAATTAATTCTTGTGCAGCATCCAAAGCCATTTTTGCATATTCTGATGCATTCGATTCGCCCAAGCGTGTACGTTGCAAGCATGCTTTTGCAAGCATTCCATAAGCAGCTTTTTTTGAAACACGGCCTCTTTCAACACCCTGATCGATTGGCAAATGCTCGCAAGCAAATTGTAAATCGCTAATGATTAGATCGTAAAATTCAGCTTCAGTACTTCGAACAGGATAATTATCGGCACCTGTAACAACAGAAGGTTCAGTCCTTAAAACAACAGGACCAAATTGTTCTACTAAATGCATGTTGCTCCATCCACGAAGGAAATATGCCTCTGCAACTTTAGCATTTTTTTCATCCTCGGTTAAGCCTTCTAACTCTTGCGCATAATAAATTGCTGTATTACAATAATTTACGGTAGAATAAAATCCTTGCCAGAATACTTTTAAGGTACCCAACTCAGAATTCATTTTACTGTTATAGAGCGTAAATCCGGATTCTTTGCTTGTACTCACCCAAATATCAGTACCCATTTCCATAGCTCCAATTCCATCAATTTTGCCATAAAAATAATAGAGCCCATCGTAACAATAATTAATAAGGCTTTCAAAGGTTGCCGGGTCATTATAAGCAACTTCCGGGCGAACTGTTGATGGATTGAACTCATCCAAATCGCAAGACGTTAGTGTGCTTGCAGATAAAATTGCAACTAGTGCTATGAATTTATATATCTTTTTCATAATCCTTTCTTTTTAAAATGACAAATTAACTCCAAACACAATTTGTTTGTACAATGGGAATGAATCAGAGGCATTGGTTTCAGGATCAACCCCTTTCAAAATCTTGCTTTTTGAAATAATAATTGGATTGTAAAGCGTTCCATAAACATGAAGTTTTGACAATCCTAATTTATCATTCAATCTCTTAGGAACAGTATAACCTAATGTTATGTTTTTTTATCTTCACATAAGAAGCATCGACAAAGTTCAATGCAGCTGTTGGAGAAGATTCTGTAGTACTCCTGCTTAAATATGGACGTGGAAAATCGTTGGTTGGGTTATCTTCTGTCCAATAATCATAAATATCTGGCATGTTTTTCCCGCCGAAATAACCTAAAAGTTCTCCATCTATCATATGCCCCCATCTTGCAGTAGCAAAAACAGTTAGACTGAAATCTTTATATGTAAAGCTATTTTGTAACCCAGCAGTCCATTTTGGTGAACCTTGTCCGATAATCTGGCGGTCATCGTTTGCATTTATTGTATATGGATTCTCTGCGGTATATTCAGTTTCAGTTTCAACTCCATCTTCATCTGTGGTTGTGTGCACCCAAACTCCATCTGACTTTTTAGTCAGGCTTGATTCAATTTTAACATCACCCGGCAATAATCCGAAAACAGCAGCATCAGCTTTTTCTCCCAATTGCCAAATACCAAGTTTTTTATATTCATAGAACGTACTTTTAGGTGATCCCATGAACAGTCCTAAAGAAATGAGGTCATCAACAGTGGTTCCGCTACCCAGGTCAATGGAAGTAACTTCTTCTTTGTTTCTTGCAAAAGTTAAAGTAGAGTTCCACTTAAAGTTAGGTGTTTGGATATTTCTGGTATTCAAGGTTAATTCAACTCCCTGGTTTTTCATGCGTGCAATGTTGGCATTCATCTTATACGGTAATTTCGCAGTATACCCACCACCTGAATATGGCAAACTTCTGGCGTAAATTACGTCTTTTGTATCGGTATTATAGTATTCAATCGAACCATTAATTCGGTTATTAAACACGCCGAAATCCAATCCAATATTGAGGTTATATGATTTTTCCCATCCAAGATTGGCATTACCCACTGCTTGTGTTGGAATGTTTGTTAATACTTGCCCACCACCAAAATTCAATGCATCTAGACCACTGGTAACCTCAGATTTGGTCACATAAGCACCAATATTTGAGTTCCCGGATACACCATAACCAGTACGAAGTTTTAAATTGCTTAACCAATTTTTGGCGTTTTCCATAAAGCTTTCATCAGAAATGCGCCATGCAAAAGCTCCTGCCGGGAAGGTATCCCATTTTTTGGCCAACTGTGAGGCTGCATCTTCACGTACAGATAAGCTAAGAAGGTATTTTCCCTTATATGAATAGGTTGCACGTGCAGCTACCGACATCCTTTTGGTGTGGCTGTAATATGAACTTACTGAAGGATTTAAGCCAGCATCAATGTTGTAAAACAAAAAATCATCGTAAAGGAAACCTTCGCTGTATGCACTTGAATTTTCGCTTTGGCTATGTGCATACGAAGAAATTAAAGTTGTAGTAATGTCGTGATCGTCATTGATTGTGAAGTTATAGTTTGCAATGTTCTCCCAAACATAGCTGTAGCTTAATGATGTATTTTAGCTTGCTTTTCTGATCTCATCTTCACTACCTGCAAGCATCATATAGGTATGATCGCTTTTAAATTCCCCCTGGCGCCTTGAAGATAATGATGTTCCTAAAATAGATTTAAAGGTCAATCCTTCAGCCAATTTTAGCTCGAGATATGGATTTGCAGTAATAGCCACTGTTTTACTGTTGTTTCTATATGTACCTTCAATATCATTCGCAAGAAGGCTAATAACGTCTGTCATTCCTTCAATAGGATATGGATTAATGTTTCCTTCTTCGTCGTAAACATCTCCCAGAGGCACAATTCCAAAGGCTTTATTGATACGGCTACTTCGTGACTCACTGTTTGTAAATATCAAACCTGTTTGAATCCCAAACTTGAAATTATCATTGGCATCAATATTTATTTTACCGCGCATGGTTACCCTGTCGGAGTAGTCATTCTTATATATACCGTTTGTTTTGTTATAACCCAATGGAAAATTTGACTGTACGACATCTGTACCACCACGCACAGAAAGTGCATAATTTTGCTGAACCCCTGTTTGAAGTGTTTCGTCAACCCAGTCGATCCATTTTCCCTGATTAATATAATCACTAAGCGAACCAATATTCCATGCTGAAAGCAATTCATCCTGGCTTACAGAATGTGCGCCGTTGGTGGCATAATATCCTTCTTCAAGGTAATTTAACCAGGCATCGCCCTGTAAGGCACTAGGAAACGATGCCCAACCGTTCACACTCACATACGAATCAAAATCAACTTGTATTTTACCTTTCTCAGCTTGTTTAGTGGTGATGATGATAACACCATTTGCACCAGCAGAACCATAAATAGCTGTTGATGAAGCATCTTTCAGGATGTCCATGGTTTCGATATCGTTGGGGTTCAGGTTGTTGATACTTCCCTGAATTCCATCAATAATATAAATAGGTGCACTACTGGCAGTTAACGAACGGTTACCCCTTAGCAATATTTGCGAACTTGCGCCCGCTTTTCCTGAACTGCGGGTGATATCCAAACCGGCAACCCGGCCTTGAATTGCTTCCATGGCATTTGAGACAGGGGCAATGGTAATTTCTTCACTTTTTACCGAAGCAACTGCACCGGTAAGGTCGCGTCGTTTTACGGTTCCATAACCAATGGCAACTACCTCTTCAATGCCAATGGCATCTTCTTCCATTTGAACATCGATTACTGCACGGCTATCCACAGCAATATCCTGTGTTTTCATACCTACAAATGAGAAGCTAAGGATGGCGTCGTTAGGAATGTTGGCAATGGTATAATTTCCTTCTGAATCGGTAATTGTACCATTGGTAGTACCTTTAATAACAACTGTCACTCCTGGCAATGGAAATCCTGATGAATCGGTTACCTTTCCTGAAATGGTAGCCTGCATTCCAATAGAGCTGGTTCCATTTTTATTTTCCACTAAAACCATAATATTTTTCAATTCCCTGAAAGAATATGGTAATTCTTCAAACACTTCACTTAAGATTTCACCAATTGCTTTGTCTTTGGCACTTACGGAAACCTTTTGGTTTACATCTTCCTCATCGTTACTATAGAAAAAACGATATTGGCTGTTATTTTCAATTTGCGAAAACAATTCCAAAAGGCTTGTGTTTTTCAACTCCACATCCATTTTGGTAGTTTGCGACCAGAGACTTGCACTGGTTTGTAAGGTCAAGAATAATATAAGAAACCACGTTAATTTCATAATTCTTACATACTTTTTAGCCCCCAGCCCGTTTTTGGGCCGAAGAATTCGGTTTAATTTCATAAATTTGAATGCTTTAAAAGTTAAACTTCGGTTTAATTTTACATAAAGGGGAGGTGCGGGAACACTTCCTCTTTTTTGTACTTGTTTTATTTTTCCATTTAGTACTTCATTGTTTAATTGTTTTATTTTTTAGAGTAAAAGGTAATTTCATTGTCATTAATCCGATATCCAACCTGCTCGGAATAATTGAAATACGAAAGTGCTTCAAGGATGCTTTCACGTTCCAGGATTCCGGTAAACTTTTTCAATTTCACGTGCTCATCGGCAAATTCAATATCTACATCGAACCAGCGCTCTAATTTTAGCTCCATCTCTTCAAGCGATTCATTTCTGAAGATCATTCGCCCGTCTTTCCATTCTGTTTCCGGTGAAATATCTTTTAAACTGTGCAAAGTCATTTTTCCGACAGTCCGGTCAAAAACCATTTTTTGATTTGGTTTCATTATTGCACGTTGCGAATTGCTGCGAATTCGAATACTTCCTTCAGCCAAGGTAGTAGTAACCATTTCTTCATCGGGGTAAGCTTTTAGGTTGAATTCTGTTCCTAAAACTTCAATTTCGATTTCTGAAGTATGCACTTTGAAAGGTCTTTTTTTATTTTTCACAACCGAAAAGTAGGCTTCGCCTTCCAAGGTTACTTTGCGTGCATTGCCCTTGAAATTATTATTAAATCCAAGTTTGCTACCTGAATTTAAATAGACCAGCGAACCATCGGGAAGTGAAACAGTTGACTTATCGCCAAAGGCACAAGTTATTGTTGTATAATCATCGTTAAGCTGTGTTCCTTTTTTACCAATTAAGTACATGAAAGGCAGAGCAATAATTAAGCTTATTATTGCCGCATATTTAAGCATATCTGTGATTTTTATTTTTTTATTACCCTTCTCACGAATAGCTATTTTACCTTTAAATTTATCTATTGCATTTTCTATATCGTAGGCATCACTATTCTTTGACACGCCAGATGCCAACCATATTTCCTGAAGATCGGCATATAATTTTTTGTTGTCTTCACTTAGGGTTATCCAGTTTTTTATTTCCTTTTTTTCGGGCGAACTGGCTTCTCCGCTAAACAACCGTATTATTTTGTTATGTATCGTATTTTTATTATCCATAAAACATGTATTCGTTAGTTCAGATACATTAATCTGTAAAAACCCTGTATCGTGATTGATTATTTTCTAAAAAAATTACTATGCAACAATGAATTTGTTATATTTCTATCTACCAGAAATATTATAAGCTATTTTAACAACAAGAATAATAAGAACGATGGTAGGTAATCTTGTAGCTCTTTGCGAAGTGAAAACATGGCTTTTGAAAGGTGCATCTCAACCGTTTTAAGAGCGATCCCCATTTCATCAGCGATTTCCTGGTTTTTTTTGCCTTCGAACCGTTTCAAGCTAAAAGCAGTACGTTGTTGTTTGGGAAGCTGGTTAATTGCATCGTTGATCCTTGAATTTAGTTCCTGCATTAACAAACTTTGGTCGGATTGATTTTCGGCGAGCTCACTAAAACCAATATTGCCTCCTTCGGTGCCGGCAAAATAATCTTCGATTTTTTCTTCTTTACTTAATTTTCTTAAATACAACAACGAATTATTTGCAACTGCCTGAAAAAGGTAGGATTTAATGGAAGCATGAATTGAAATATTTAGTCGGTTTTCCCAAATTTTATAAAAGGTTTCTGATACGATTTCCTCCGCAATATCCTTTCGTCCAACATACCTTCTCGAATAAGCACAAAGATTTATATAATACTCCTTAAACAATGAAATAAAGGTATTTTCATCGCCATTACGGATTCCTTGCACCAAAATATTCAGATTCTCTTTCATAAATTAAGCGCAATAAAATAAACATTAAACTTATGAATTTCAAAGTAGAATTTCACAAGTTTAAACGATTGTCCGATTATAAACAGAATTGATTGGCTTTGTTAAGCAAATACCAAATTATCAATTACAGCTTATTTAAATCCCATTTCGCTGAGCCATTCTTCACACAAATTTGTCCACAAGTTCGTAGATCCAGGATTGTTCCTTAGGGCAATAGAATGCCCTCCGTGTGGAAAAATATGTAAGCAGGCATCAATATTTTTTATTCTAAACGCTTGATAATAAAACATCTTGTATTACAAATCCATAAGTTCAAAAGAAAGGGGGAAATGTAATTTTTCTACGCTACTCAAATATCCAGTTCCCCTTTTCAGTATTGAGATGTTCCCGATAGATGTTCAAGATATTCTTGAACCATTTCATCAGTTATCTGCCATGTACTCCATGCTCCATAACCAACGGACCAGAAATGACACCCCCAGCATTTCTGTTTTAGCTGAGGAAATTCTATTTGAAGAATACGAAAAGTTCTGCCTTTTAACTACTTTACCAAATTGCTCACGCTCAAAGATGGTGGATATTCAATATGCACAAGTACATGATCCTTGCGCATAACTCCCTTCAGAATTTGAACGTTTTCACTGTTACAAATCTGAATTATTATATCACGTGTTCTTTGCTGGATATCGCCTTGTATAACATGATAACAATACTTTGTCCCCCATACAAAGTGAACCAAGATTTTTACATTCACCATGGCTTGTCCTAGGATAATCCACTATGTAAATCTATGAAATTTATAGAAACTAAAGTAGCTGCAATAAATTACAGGGTTTTAACCATTACCTAGAAAATAAAGCAAATATGCCCGCGATTAATGTTTTCATATTATCTCCTTTAAAATATAACCTTACCCAACAAAATTTAGTTTAATAATCCAAAATAAAAATACAAGGTACGTTTCACGGGCTTGTCCATAACATTTAGCTCACCTGCTGGTCCAAGTTGCCAGGTATCGTTACTTATTCCCATGGCCAATTTTGTTCCAACAGGAGGTATTCCGTCAAGAAAAGATATATTGCCAACCGGAAGTTTTGGGTAATTCTCAGGACCTGACAACCCATAAAAATCAAACAAACGGACAAACAAATCTTCTTCCTGGGCAACCAAAAGAAACTTGCCATAATCTGAATTAAACTCCATCCACGAAACATCAGCAAAATATCCTTTAAACTGTGGATACTGCCAATTATTATCGCCCGGAAGAACGTTGTTGTACATCCGCTGGTAAACATCCAATGTTCCTCCCTGAAGTCGATTTTTCCATACATGCTGTGGTCCATCGCCCAACCACTTGGCACTTATAATATCTGATTCAGGAAAATTAAAACTCACCCCCGTAAGATATTGTTCCCCTTCAACTTTGTATTCATAATCCATTTGCAGCCAACCACTGTTATACATGGTCCAACGAACACTTTTCAAGTCTCCAATATATTTCAAATCCAATACATAAGAATTTTCTTCAGCATAATGCTGAAAGCTGCTCAATTTGCTTTCACCACTGACCAATATTGGACCGTTCGTAAAAGGAAGGGGCAATCCAAAATCGTTTTTAATTGAAAACAAAGTGCCATCTTCTTTACGGAACGAAACTGAAATACCTGATGCTTTCATGGTTAAAGTTGAATCATTTTCGGAATACTCAACCATAGAGCTTATTTTACCATCCCCCTTTTGTTGACTGATTGGCAAAATATTGTCTTCTTCAACGCCCTGTTCTTTTAGCATCTTCAAATGTTCCTTCTCTTTTGTACTAAGCTCTTTATCAACCAAGTGTAATACGGTATTTGTGTTTCCTCCAATTTTCCATGACCAACGAAACACCTCAGAACCATACGGATCGAATGCGGTTAAGTACAGGGCATCGTATTTTTGAAAATCTTCAGGCAAATCAAAAATGAGTTCTCCCTTTTGTTCTGGTGCAATGTTTGGGCTTTCAATTTGTCCTTCAAGCATAATCCAATGCCCCGCCTCTCTGTTTTGAGGTTTGGTGAAATTGATCAATTCCCATTCGAAACCACAATCCTTCAAATTTGTAAAATGGAAACGATTTTCAACAGGCAATTTCATTCCAGGGCTCGCCGGAAGTTTATCTGTCTTTATTTTGATTGGGCTAAAAATCTCACGCATGGCATACACACTGGCCTCTCTTTCACGATGTGGACCAACTACTCCATCAGGTGCATTTACCCGGTTAACATCAATAAATCCGTCGAAATCGGTACGTACCAAACCTTCATCGGCCAGCACCCATAAAAAACCTCCAGCCGAGCGTTCCGAATTCCAAAATAATTCCCAAAAATCATTAAGACTGGCTGCCATTCCACCATCATCTTGTCCATGCAAAAACTCCGTAGGCATATAGATCAAACTATCCTCCAGGATCTGTTTGGAACTATAATATTTTTCGTAATGGTTACAATCAATTCCATTGTAATCATTCCCGGGTTTGTGATGCGCATGGATTACCGGACGCTTTGACGGATCATAAATTGCAAAGTCATCGTCGAGGTCTTTGTTGGTACCTCCTTCGTTCCCATTGCTCCAAAACACAATCGATGGATGGTTTACATCGCGAATCACCATTTCTTTTACCAACTTGCTGCCAACTTCGGTATCGTATGCATTTTGCCAACCAGCCAATTCATCTAAAACATATAAACCATAGGAATCGCAAAAGTCGAGAAAAGACTGATCGGGAGGATAATGCGAACAACGCACAGCGTTCATGTTCATCTCCTTCATTAGCCAAACATCTTCCACGTCAATTGTTTTATTAATACACCTACCGGATTCAGGCCAAAACACATGTCGGTTGATGCCTTTAAACTTCACTTTTTTACCGTTCACATAAATCCCATCACCCTTGCGGATCTCAATGGTACGAAAGCCAAATTTTTCGGTTAATTCGTACTTAACATGTCCATCAAATTTTAGCTGTACCCGGGCAGAATAAAGGTTTGGTGTTTCTGAAGTCCACTTTCTGGGTTGATTCAACCTGGCATTTAATGTAATAAGTGAATCCTTAGGCAATACATTTTTCTTTATGGTCGATACAACTTCCCCTTCATCATCCAAAATTTCAGCAACAACAGTCAACTCTTTTGAAATGCCTACAGGAAAGACATCCATTGAAAACTGCCCGTTTGCTTCGGCAGCAATTGCCAACCGGTCTATAAATTCCTGAGGCACTGCTTCAAGATATACCGGACGAAAAATCCCTCCAAATATCCAATAATCGGCATAACGTTCGGCCCTGTTTACGGAATGGTTTGATGAATTTTTATGAACAGTTACTTCCAATTCATTTTCCTCACCAACCTTTATTTTATCGGTAATATCATAACGAAACCGGTAAAATGCCCCTTGATGCACTGGTCCGGCAAGCTTTCCATTAATCTTAACCTCGGTATCGGTCATCGAACCTTCAAAGACAATGAATATCCTTTTATCGCTCCATTGTTTATCTACCGAAAATTGACGTTTGTAAATACCATATTCATCGGCAAATTTGAACTTTTTCCCGTAGGTCCTGTAATCTCTGCCATAATCGTATTCGCCAAATCCTTGTTGCTCCCAATGCCCAGGAACTTCAATGTTTGTCCAATATCCACTTTGCCTTCCCGAGCTACAGTAAAAATCCCAAAATTCTGTGTTTTCGTTGTCCGTACCTGAAAGGTATTGAATCTCTTTTTTTGTGGAATTTGCCAGAGTAGCAAGAATCGAAATAAAAATAAATAGACAACTAAAGATTAGTTTTTTGTAATTCATTGGTTTAGACTTTACGGATACAGCTTCTAATGTATAGACATCCAAAATAAATATGCAAATTTAATGATCGAATTACGATTATTAAATGAAGATATCAAAAAAATAAAGCAAAAAGCTTTGAAGCATAAAAAAAGCTCCCAGGGTTTTTGAAGTGATCCGATCCTACACTTTAGGAATGTTTGTGGTTTTAAACAAAAATAGGAAAAACCTTGTCGATTTCCCCTATTTATTTAGCTTGGTGACTCAGCTGAGTCTCGAACTCAGGACCCTTCCGTTAAACGGAATGCCCTATCAACTGAGCTAGCCTATCAACGACTTTAAATACTTTTTAGATTTCTTTGATTTAATATATTTCTCCCTATTAATAGCTTCCTTTCTTGTACTAAACCTCTCTGAATAAACCAGCTCCCAGGGTATGCCGCCATCAGTGTATTTACCTTTCTTTCTATTATGCTCAGATAATCGTCTTTCTATATCATTCGTTGAACCAACATAATATCTATCTATGGAATTGCTATAAAGAATATAAACGTGATACACTTTAGGAATGTTTGTGGTTTTAAACAAAAATAGGAGAAACCTTATCGATTTCCCCTACTTATTTAGCTTGGTGACTCAGCTGAGTCTCGAACTCAGGACCCTTCCGTTAAACGGAATGCCCTATCAACTGAGCTAGCCTATCAACGACTTTAAATACTTTTTAGATTTCTTTGATTTAATATATTTCTCCCTATTAATAGCTTCCTTTCTTGTACTAAACCTCTCTGAATAAACCAGCTCCCAGGGTATGCCGCCATCAGTGTATTTACCTTTCTTTCTATTATGCTCAGATAATCGTCTTTCTATATCATTTGTTGAACCAACATAATATCTATCTATGGAATTGCTATAAAGAATATAAACTTGATACACTTTATGAATGTTTGTGGTTTTAAACAAAAATAGGAGAAACCTTATCGATTTCCCCTACTTATTTAGCTTGGTGACTCAGCTGAGTCTCGAACTCAGGACCCTTCCGTTAAACGGAATGCCCTATCAACTGAGCTAGCCTATCAACGACTTTAAATACTTTTTAGATTTCTTTGATTTAATATATTTCTCCCTATTAATAGCTTCCTTTCTTGTACTAAACCTCTCTGAATAAACCAGCTCCCAGGGTATGCCGCCATCAGTGTATTTACCTTTCTTTCTATTATGCTCAGATAATCGTCTTTCTATATCATTTGTTGAACCAACATAATATCTATCTATGGAATTGCTATAAAGAATCAGTAGTGTCCGACTAAAATAATTAAAAGAAGGTACTCCCTTTCGGTTTCCCTTCAAAGTTGTAAATTGATTTTTGCGAAAACTCTTTACAACATGGATAAAAATAAAGAAATAAAATTTGTCGGACAGCCAATTTTTAAACAGATAATAGATTTGGTCTTAAAAGTCAACATATCGCCCATCATAAAATCACACGACAGTGACCGGTATTATAAGGCATTTAAGGCTAAGACGCATCTAATTACCATGTTGTTTGGGATTTTAAGCCGCTGCGACTCAATGACAGAAACCTGTGAAGGATTACGTGCTTTGGGAGGAAAGCTAAACCATCTTGGTTTGGAAAAGGCACCAGCGAAGAGCACAGCCAGCGATGGGTTGAGAAACCGGGATAACCGTTTTTTTGAAGATTTATACTTTGCCTTGGTGGATAAGTACAAATCATTTTTATCGGACAGCCGTACATTTGGCTTGACTTTTAAAGAAGTACTTTTAATCGATTCAACCACAATCCGTTTGTTTAGCGATATTTTAAAAGGAGTTGGGCGTAACCCTAAAGGAGATGGCAAAAAGAAAGGTGGGCTGAAGGTCCACATGCTTATTGACGCGGTACAGTCTGTAGGACGGTTTGTGAAAATCACAGCAGCAAAAGTCCACGACAAAAACTTTCTGAAAAGCTTGGAATTGATATCGCATAGCATGATAGTGTTCGACAAAGCTTATAATTATTACCACCAGTTTGCTTTATGGACCGCACAACAGGTCTATTTTGTTACACGGCTAAAAAAGAATGCGGTATATGATGTTGTTGAAGAAAAACGGAAACACTACCGAAAAAAAGGGCAAGCCAAAGTTCTCCGTGACCAGGTTATTGAACTTACCTACCATCCCGAAGATGAAAACGGGAAAAGGCAATTGAAAGTTTTCAAAAAAATCCGTTTACGGAGAGTATGTTATCAGGATGAAAAGAACAGGTATTTTGAATTCCTAACCAACAATTTTGATATAACTGCCGAAGAGGTTGCTTTTCTTTACAAAAAACGCTGGGGAATAGAGTTGCTGTTCAAAAAAATGAAACAAAATTTCCAACTGCATTATTTTTATGGAGAAAACGAAAATGCAATAAGGACACAGGTTTGGTGTACACTGATTGCCCAACTGTTAATGACTGTTATTCAAAAAATAGCACAAACAAAGAAAGCATTCTCTGTCGTTGCTTCACTAATAAGGATACACCTCATAAGTATGCTCGACATGGTAGAATTGCTTCGAAGCACCAGCCGGGCGTATAAAATACAAGTTGGCGAACCTCCCGGTCAGCTTCAATTAAACCTGATTTAAGCTGGGGTCTGATTTGAAAAAATAAACTAGTCGCCCATATACAGGGCGATAGAGAGAATAAAATTTAAAATCCCGACTTTTGTCGGTTAATAGTGATAAAGAATATAAACTTGATACACTTTATGAATGTTTGTGGTTTTAAACAAAAATAGGAGAAACCTTGTCGATTTCCCCTACTTATTTAGCTTGGTGACTCAGCTGAGTCTCGAACTCAGGACCCTTCCGTTAAACGGAATGCCCTATCAACTGAGCTAGCCTATCAACGACTTTAAATACTTTTTAGATTTCTTTGATTTAATATATTTCTCCCTATTAATAGCTTCCTTTCTTGTACTAAACCTCTCTGAATAAACCAGCTCCCAGGGTATGCCGCCATCAGTGTATTTACCTTTCTTTCTATTATGCTCAGATAATCGTCTTTCTATATCATTTGTTGAACCAACATAATATCTATCTATGGAATTGCTATAAAGAATATAAACTTGATACACTTTATGAATGTTTGTGGTTTAAAACAAAAATAGGAGAAACCTTGTCGATTTCCCCTACTTATTTAGCTTGGTGACTCAGCTGAGTCTCGAACTCAGGACCCCATCCTTAAAAGGGATGTGCTCTACCAACTGAGCTACTGAGTCATCCTTGTATCTCCTTTGTTATTCAAAGGCGGGTGCAAAAGTAAATAATATTTTTTTTCCTGCAAATATTTTGAAAAAAAATGCGCCTAAAAAAAGCATTCTTCATAAACATTAAAACAACTAAACTTACTACATGCCGAAAAAACAACAACACAACATATTGGTTTACTGAAAAATACAAACTGAATATCTAATTCATTTTAAATTTTACCAATAAACATTCGTCCTCAACTATTTTTAACAATACTAACCCAAAGTAGATTCTTATTAAAAACTAAAAAAAATTGAGTAGGTTTGAATAATCTTAATAAATCGGAACTTCGATAAAAATTTAAAGTAAGAACTAACTTTTTAAACCTGAATGAATTTAGAGGGCTATATTGTTATTGGGGTTATACTGTTATCCATTTTTGCGCTGGCAAAAGAACTTTTACGCCCTGGCCTTATCCTTTTTTCAGGTGTTACCATATTGATTGCCACTGGTGTTGTTAGTGCAGAAGAAGCTTTAGCAGGTTTTTCAAACAAAGGGATGATTACCATTGCAATACTTTTTTTAGTGAGTGAAGGTGTTCGGCAATCCGGCGCACTAAATAGGGTTGCCCATGCATATTTACCAAAGAAAAGAGGAAGAATGACATTCCTTATGCCTAGGTTAATGATACCAGTATCCTTTCTTTCAGCTTTTCTTAACAACACACCGGTTGTGATCATTTTTGCGCCGATGATAAAAAAATGGGCGGAAAAACTCAATTTATCCTCTCAAAAATTTCTTATCCCTCTTTCTTACGCAGCCATATTTGGAGGAATGTGTACTCTGATTGGAACATCTACTAACCTTGTGGTGCATGGTTTAATGTTAGAAAACGGGTATGCTGGCTTTAATATGTTCGAACTTGGCAAAGTGGGTATATTTTTTGCCATTGCCGGATTTACTTACATGTCGATTTTTGGAAACAGGTTATTGCCCGGAAAAAAAATTCGCTTTGCAGTAAGCAGCAACGATGCCAAAGACTATTACTATGATTTGATTATACCTGCCAACAGCAAACTGGTCGGCAAAGAATTTACTGATGGTAAATTATCGGAGCTTAAAGAACTTATCATTCATTCGATTGAGAGGAATGGCAAAAAAATTGACACCAGCCAGGGAAGTTTCATCGTTCATGCCCATGATAAATTTCAGGTTGCAGGGAATTCTGACAGCCTTGATTTTATACTTGAGCGCGAAGACGTGGAACTTCAGGGATTAAACCTTGTGAAAGGGCATATACCTATATCCGAACTTAAACAATATCAGGCTGTGTTATCGCCACGTTTTCCAGGAATCGGGAAAAATATTGTGGAATTTAATTTTTATGACCATTACCAGGCTGCTGTGTTGGCAGTCCACCGTAATGGGGAACGAATCACTTCCGAAATCCGTGACCTCAAACTTAAAGTAGGTGACACAGTAATGCTTTTGGGAAATGAACGGTTTATCAAAAACTGGGGCGAATCAAGGATTTTTTACCTCACATCTTACATCGGCGACCATAAATCAAAAGAAAATGTTTGGAAAAAATGGACCGCTTTTGTTATCCTCCTGCTACTAATAATTGGTTCGACGATTGGCAGGTATTTCACATCAAAGGAAGGGATTGTTTTTGACATGTTTTATTTTGCAGCGATTGCTGCAATCCTTATGATTTGGCTCAACATTATGCCCCATCAGAAATATACAAAAGCAATCAGTTGGGATTTGCTCATAACCATTGCCTCTGCCTTTGCAATAGCCAAAGCCATGCAAAATTCGGGGGCGGCAGATGCCCTTGCCAGAAACACGATTACTATTGCCCAGGCATGGGGCCCAATTGGCGTTCTGGCTGCAGTCTTTCTGCTCACATCCTTATTCACCGAAATTATTACCAACAATGCTGCAGCAGCACTGGTATTCCCGGTTGCACTTTCCGCGGCAAATCAAATGGGGGTCGACCCTCAACCATTTTTTGTGGCAATTGCAATTGCAGCATCAGCAAGTTTCGCCACCCCTATTGGCTATCAAACAAATTTAATTGTCCAGGGAATTGGGAACTACAAGTTTGGTGATTTCCTAAAAATTGGGCTTCCGTTAAACTTCATCGCATTTATTATTACCCTTTTATTGGTTCCCCTGTTTTGGAGTTTTTAATGCATTGTTTTAAGCATTCCTAAACAATAAAACCGAAATAGATTGGAATAAAATAAAAACATTATATTTGCCTTCCTCAGAGGAAAAAATAAGCGGAAAATTACATGAAAGCTAAAATATTTTGTTCAAGAAATTATTTTCTGGATTAGCTTTAAATTGTAATTTTCTTGTATAATTCCGATTTTAAAAAGATAAAAACAAAAGAATGAAAGATTATAGTCTTACCAACCTTCGGGAACTTGAAGCGGAAGCCATCCATATCATACGTGAGGTGGCAGCTGAGTTTGAAAACCCGGTTATGTTGTATTCCATCGGTAAAGATTCATCGGTTATGGTCCGTTTGGCAGAAAAAGCATTTTATCCGGCCAAAGTTCCATTTCCATTGATGCACATCGATTCAAAATGGAAATTTAAGGAAATGATTGAATTTAGGGAATCGTATACAAAAGACAAAGGATGGGACTTAATCGTACATTATAACAAGGAAGGTTTTGAAAGTGGTATTGGACCGTTTACCCATGGAAGCAAAGTCCATACCGACACTATGAAAACCCAAGCCCTGCTCGAAGGCTTGAACAAATATAAATTTGACGCTGCTTTTGGTGGTGCCCGGCGCGATGAAGAAAAATCGAGAGCTAAAGAACGGATTTATTCTTTCCGTGACAAATTTCACCAGTGGGACCCAAAAAACCAGCGCCCAGAGTTATGGGACATTTATAACGCGAAAGTTCACCAGGGCGAATCAATCAGGGTGTTCCCAATTTCCAATTGGACTGAATTGGACATCTGGCAATACATCCGTCTGGAAAATATCCCAATTGTTCCATTATATTTTGCAAAAGAACGCCCGGTTGTAAATATTGATGGAAACCTTGTTTTGGTAGATGACGACAGGATGCCAAAGGAACTCAGGGATAAAGCTGAAATGAAAATGGTACGTTTCCGTACTCTTGGGTGTTACCCTCTAACTGGAGCCGTTGAGTCGGATGCAGATACCATTGAAAAAATCGTGGAAGAAATGATGACAATCACCAAATCGGAAAGAACAACCAGGGTGATCGATTTCGACCAGGAAGGTAGCATGGAACAAAAGAAACGGGAAGGGTATTTTTAAAGCCCCCTCTAACTCCCCCAAAGGGGGGAGAACTTTAAAGGACAAAGCTAATAACAGATGAAAAACAAAAACAATACACAAACTTCTCCTTCCGGCGAGATAAAAGGGGGGCTTTCGATACAGGAATTCCTTAATCAGGATCAACAAAAAGACTTATTAAGATTGCTAACTGCAGGATCGGTTGACGATGGAAAATCAACCTTGATAGGCAGATTGCTTTTTGATAGTAAGAAACTTTATGAAGACCAGCTTTCAACCCTAGAAAGAGATAGTAAAAAGGTTGGGCATGCTGGCGAGGAAATCGACTATGCCCTTTTATTGGACGGGTTAAAAGCTGAAAGGGAACAGGGAATTACCATTGATGTTGCATATAGATATTTCTCAACCGCAAAACGTAAATTTATTATTGCCGATACTCCCGGGCATGAGCAATATACCCGAAATATGGTCACAGGGGCTTCAACTGCCAACCTGGCAATTATTTTGGTGGATGCTCGAACCGGAGTGATCACCCAAACCCGAAGGCACACTTATTTGGTTTCGTTGTTGGGAATTAAGCACGTAGTTTTGGCTGTCAACAAAATGGATTTGATGGATTACAGCCAGGAAGTATATGATAATATTGTTGAAGAATACGAAAGCTTTATTACGCAGCTTGACATTCCTGATTTGACCTGCATTCCATTATCAGCACTAAAAGGCGACAATGTGGTCGATCCGTCGGAAAATATGCCATGGTACAATGGAAAATGTATGCTTGAATTCCTTGAAACAGTGCACATTGCCAGTGACAAAAACTTTGATGACCTGCGTTTCCCAGTGCAATATGTGTTGCGACCTGATATCAATTTCCGTGGTTTCTCAGGAAGGATTGCATCGGGGATCGTAAAAAAAGGGGACGATGTGAAAGTATTTCCATCAGGGAAAACATCAAAAATAAAATCAATTGTTACCTACGATGGGGAACTTGATTATGCATTCCCGCCACAATCGGTAACTGTAACACTGGAAGATGAAATTGATATTTCTCGTGGCGATATGATCATTCACCCCGATAGTATGCCCCGAATTGAAAGGCATTTTGAAGCCATGTTGGTTTGGATGGACGAAACACCAATGGATATATCCACGCATTTTTTGATTAAACACACGACAAACAACACCAAAGCAAGAATCGACACTATTAAATATAAAGTAGATGTAAACACGCTCCAAAAATCGGAAATCGGGCATTTTAGCCTGAACGAAATTGGCAGGGTGGTATTAACAACTACAAAACCATTATTTTTCGATCCTTATAAAAAGAACCGTGAAACAGGTGCCTTTATCCTGATCGATCCGATGACGCATAACACATGTGCCGTTGGGATGATTATTGATAAATTAAGTGGAGGAGAACTTCCTTCGCGAATTACCGAAATGGACAAGGAGAAAATTGCCAAAGGGCAGGCTCTTATTTCCAAAAAAGAATGGGCAAAAAAATACAACCAAAAAGGAGAAACCATCTGGATTACCGGATTGCATGGTTCAGGAAAAAACGAGCTGGCATTTACGTTAGAAAGAAAATTATTTGAAAATGGAGCCACTGCCGTATTATTGGATGGAAGCTCGGTTAGGTCAGGATTGAACAACGAATTGGATTTCTCTCCCGCCGACTCTGCGGAACACCTAAGAAGAGTCGCCCACATTTGTAAATTATTGAACAACCAGGGAATAATAACGATCTGCTCGTTTATTTCTGCCGATAAAAATATTCGTTCGCAACTTAAAGAAATTATTGGGCAAGAAAATTTCCATACCATTTTTATGAATGCATCTTTGGATTATTGTAAAAACAACAAACCAGAGTTATACGATAAATATGAAAAGGGGGAAGCAAAGTATTTGCCTGGCGTTGATGTCCCGTTCGACATCCCCGAAGATGCCGTTCTTAAATTCGATCCCGAAGAAAATGGAAATAATGTGGAAGTAATTTTGGCTTATTTGGCTGAGAAGAAAATTTTTCCTTTTGTGTAGTTAATTTTTTCTACTTTTGATCATTCTAAATGAACCCTGATGAAGATTCTGATTACTGGAACAGCTGGCTTTATTGGTTATCATCTTTCTAGAAGATTATTGGAAAGAGGTGAAGAAGTTGTTGGTATTGACAACATAAATGGATATTACGATACCAACCTGAAATTTGCCAGGCTTGCCGATTCAGGCATTTCAGAAGAAGCCGAAAACTGGGATCAAGTTGTGCAAAGCACGAAGTACCCAAAGTACAGCTTTGTTCGGATGAATCTGGAGGAAGGAAAAAAACTATTTGACCTGTTCCACAAAGAAAAGTTTGATGCCGTGGTGAATTTGGCTGCACAGGCTGGTGTTCGTTACAGCATTGAAAATCCATTGGCTTATATTGAGAGCAACATAGTTGGTTATGCCAATATTTTGGAAGCTTGCCGGGAGAATCAAATTAAGCATTTGGTATATGCCAGTTCTTCAAGCGTTTATGGCGACAGCGATAAAATGCCCCTATCGGTTACCGATAATGTTGACCATCCGATAAGTTTGTATGCTGCTACAAAAAAAAGCAATGAGCTGATGGCACACACCTACAGCCATTTGTACCAAATACCAACCACCGGATTACGTTTTTTCACTGTTTATGGTCCCTGGGGCCGTCCAGATATGGCTTATTTTCTTTTTGCAAAAGCCATCCTTTCGGGGCAAGCCATCAAAGTTTTTAACCGTGGCGAAATGTACCGCGATTTCACCTACATTGATGATATTGTGGAAGGAATTGTTCGGGTTGTTGATAATCCACCACACCAGGATAAGGTACCATACAAAATTTACAATATTGGGAATTCAAACCCGGTAAAATTGCAGCATTTTATTGAAGCAATTGAAAATGCACTGGGCAAAAAAGCAGAAAAAAAGTACCTGCCAATCCAACCTGGCGATGTACTAAAAACCTTTGCAGATGTGAGTGAACTTACCGAAGATATTGGTTACCGACCAAAAACCACCGTTACCGAAGGAGTGAACAAGTTTGTGGAATGGTACACTTCTTTCAATAAAAGCTAAACTGAAATAAATTCCCTACAGTTTTCAATACCAAACAGAAATCATTCTTAAGTATCAAGAAAGCAGAGATATATAGATAATGAGACTTTGAAATTCAGGGGAGATTTCTCCTTGCACATATCTTTCCAATAATAAACAATCATAAAATAAATAGAAGGGTATTCAATAGAGTCTGCAATTATAAGAATACAGGCATACTCCGTAGATTCGTCGTAATTAAATCATTCGACTCTCCCATGAGATTTATAGGTAAATTGTATTAGTAATGACAGATTGTGTGGTTATTTCCTGTCAAACCACAAAACAGTGTCTTGAGCAGGCAGCAAACCTTGATATTTACTATGTCGCCTGCAATTACTTATACAAAATATTGACATTTAGTCGTTTAGTTATTCAGGTGTATTGCTAATTTTTCTAAAAGCTCCTTTTTATTCAAAGGTTTTGGGATATAATCAACAAACCCACTTTTCAAAAATTTTGCTTTGTCGTTCGACATTGCATAGGCTGTTTGTGCTATTATTTTTGTTTTGGGGAAGTTTAGTAAAATCTTTTTTGCAGCATCCGTACCATTCATAATTGGCATTCGAATATCCATAAGAATTATTTCAATCTTCTCTCCAGACTCTACTATATCCACTGCCATTTTCCCATTGGTTGCATAAATAATCTTAGCTGAAATATTCTCAAATAAAGCTTTAAAGTATTCAATGTTGACTTCTTCATCCTCAACAACCAAGATTGTTTTATTTTTTAATAAATCTTCTATTCTGGTGTTGTTCTGATCCCTTGTTTTTTTCTTTTGAATTGTGCCTGAAACAAAAGGAATTTCAAAACTGAATGTTGTACCCAATGATTTTTTTGACTTAACTTGTAAATCGCCACCTAACAAACTAACAACTCCTTTTGAAATTGACAAACCTAAACCAGTACCTTCATTATGTTTGCCTTTCTTCTGATTTACTTGATTAAAACGATCAAATATTTCATCAACCTTATTTTTTGGTATGCCAACACCAGTATCCTTAACATAAACATATATCTTATCCTGATTAAGATAATAACCAAATTCAATGCTGCCCTTTTCGGTAAATTTTAATGCATTCCCGACTAAATTGGTAAGTATCTGTTGCAACCTATTGGCATCTGTCAATACAATAATGTTTTTATCCTTTTCCTCAATATTGGCGGTTATTTGAATATGCTCTTTGTTCTTTTTCTTTTTTAATTCGTTAAATGTTGTTTCTGTATTAAAAAACAGCTCACTTATTTTACAAAGTGCTTTTTCTATTTTCAGTTCTTTTGCTTCAATTTTCGAAACATCAATAATATCGTTAATTAGTTTTAATAATTGATTTGAACTATTTTCAATTATATCGATGTATTTATTTCGTGTTGGAGCATCAATATTATCGTTCCTTAAAAGATTTGCGAAACCAACTAATCCATTCATTGGAGTGCGAATTTCATGACTCATGTTTGCCAAAAACTGGTTTTTATAAATGTTTGCAGTTTCGGCTTTTTGCTGTGCTTCAATTAAGCTTTGTTCCGTATTTTTTCGTTTGGTAATATCCTGTGCAGCTCCCCAAAGTGCATATATCTTGCCTTCGTCATTTCTAAGAGCTTCTCCACGTACCCACATCCATCCGTTGCTATTATCTTTGGTAACAGTTTTTAGTTCTAACTCATATGGTATTCCTTCCTTGGCGGTTCTATCAAGTGCAACAGACAGAATATCCCAACTTTCTGCCGTAAAAAGCTTCATGTGTTCACTGTAAGGTGGAACAGGCAACTCTGGATCAAAACCGTACATTTTGTACAATTCTTTAGTCCAGCTAACTTCATTGCTTGCTAAATCCAAATACCAACTTCCAATTTTTGCAATTTCCTGTACTTTAATAATTTCTGCATTTGATTTATAAATTTCTTGTTGATCATCTTTAAATTGATTTATATCAACAAGAGCTATAACAACTCCACTGATTTTTTTTGTTGAAGTTACAAAAGGATTGATGCGAATAAGATACCACTTCCCATCATTATCCTGAATCTCTTTTTCAAAGGACTTAAGATTTTCCAGAGATTCCTTACAGTTGCTAATTAATGATTTTCTTTCATTCTCATCAAATTCAGACGCGAAACTTTTTATAGATCTGCCAATATCAGAATCTTCAAGGCTGAAAACACGTTTGATAACTGGTGTAAACTTTCGAATGTTGAGATCGGTATCGAGAAATAAAGTTCCAATATCACTACTGTTTAGTAAGTTTGTTACATCGTTATTTAATTCTTCCAGTTCTTTGTTTTTTTCCTGTAATTCGGTATTAACTGTATATAATTCTTCGTTAACGGATTGTAATTCTTCATTCGAACTCTGCAGTTCTTCATTGGAAGACATAAGTTCCTCGTTGGACGACTGAAGCTCTTCATTACTGGTCTCTAATTCTTCAACAACATTCTGTAATTCAGACTTATTGTCTCTTAATTCAAGCTCTAAATCTTCAATGCGCTGCTTCGAAAAATTAGGCAAATCTGTTTCTGATAGTACAATACTATTCGCTTCTGTTTGGGATGAAATATTTTTGAATTCTATTAAATATAGCTCACTATAATTTTCGAAACCAGGTATTTTTTCAAAAGATAAGTCAAAATTACGTTTCTCATTCTCCACTTGTACACTAAGGTTCTTGTATGTAACATTTTTATCTTCTTTTACAGTTCTTCTTACTCCATTTCGAATAATGGCTGCTAGATCATCTTTGGTAATTTTTAAAAGGTTGTTTTGGAAAAACCCATCGGGAATAGAAAACCAGTCTTTTAGGTCGCCTACTACAAAAATAATATCATAATTTCTATCAATAAAAACAGAAGTTGGTGAATTCTTTTTGCTTAAGAACTTATAGAAATCAACTTCCTTGTATTCCTGTTTTTTATTTTCAAGAAATTTTGAGTTGTAGTTTTCTTTTAAATAACGAAGTCCAACAGAAGGTTCGTTCTCAAAATCTTCATCGCTTCTAAGGCGGTTGTTTTCGGTAAGGTTGCAATATATTTTCCATTTGTTATCGATTACCTCAAAGTGATTTGACACCGAGCCTAAAGATTCGCTCGACCCCAAAAACAAATAACCTGACTTGTTTAACGAATACTGAAAATTACTTAACACCTTTTGTTGAGTGTTACTGTTGAAATAAATCAATAAATTTCGGCAAGAAATTAGATCCATTCGGATAAAAGGTGGATCTTTTGTAACATCGTGATATGAAAAGACAATCTTTTCACGTATTCGTTTAATTATTTGTATTTTATCTCCATGTTTTAAAAAATACTCTCTTAAAAAATTCTCTTTAATATCAACGATATTATTTACAGAGTAACTTCCCATACCAGCAATTTGAAGTGCATCTTTGTCGATATCGGTGGCAAAAATTTTAAACCCAAAGTTTAATTTATTGATTCGAATATAGTTGTCAATTAAAATGGCTAATGAATAAACCTCTTCTCCAGTTGATGCCCCCGCAACCCATATTCTAATGGTCTTAGGCTTAACGTTTACATCAATTAGTTTAGGTATCACTTTTCTCTTTATGACATCAAAAGCTTCTGTGTCTCTAAAGAAACTGGTTACATTAATTAAAAACTCCTGATAAACTGTATTTCTTTCTTTTTCATTGTTTTGAATCAATGAATAATAATCATTTAGTGTGTCGATATTGTGTATGCTCATTCTCTTTTCGAGCCTTCGAAGCAAGGTGTTATTCTTATATTTCTTAAAATTTACACCACTTTCTTTGTACACCAAGTCAAGTATGTCTTGATAAATTCCTTCAGAATCATCAGCTAAGGATGAAGACGATAGAATACTAATTCGCTTACTG
The DNA here is from genome assembly GCA_963678235.1 of Prolixibacteraceae bacterium. GTDB lineage: Bacteria > Bacteroidota > Bacteroidia > Bacteroidales > Prolixibacteraceae > JABMQB01. Next base: position 2,118,225 of record OY782766.1, read on the forward strand.
TTTAATTGAATGACTTTTTGAGCAATTTCTGCGGGAGGTAAAATAAAATCTACCAGATTGGTCGAAATAGCAGTGTTTGGCATTCCATCAAACTGGGCAGAACCAGGTTCTTGCACAAGTATTGTTCCCCCGGCTTCTTTTATTGTTTTAATACCCCTGGAGCCATCTGAGCCAGTTCCTGAAAGTATAATGCCAAATGTGTTTTCCTGATGTTCTTCGCCAAGAGAGTGGAAGAAAATATCGATAGGAAGGTTTAAATTACCTTTTGGTGCTTTGCTTAAAAGCATCAATTTATTGCCTTTTAATTGTAGGTTTTTAGTTCGCTCATTTAAATAGATACAATTTGGTTTTATTTCCAGGTTCTCTTCTGCCGTATATATTTTCATTTTGGTATGCTTGGCCAATAATTCGGGCATAAGGCTCTTAAAGTCTGGAGATAAATGCTGAATAATGACAAAGGACATTCCCGTATTTGAAGGTATTCCACTAATTAATTGCTTTACTGCATCAAGTCCACCTGCCGATGCTCCGATTCCAACTATTATTAGATTGTTTTTTTTTGTCATAACTATATAAAATCTTATCCATAGTTAAATATAAAAAAAAAAACTTTCATCGCAATTTCACAATTCTGACTAGCTTCAAATCTTGTTATTTTCGTTCTGTATCCTTTTGTTCATGGCCAACTCAGCTTGTATCACCATTTATTTCTTTTTGAAAAACCACTAAATTTTCACGTTACCTTGAGAAATTAATCGGTTTCTCTGATGTGGGAAATGAATGCCAACATATTATATATATACGCTTAATTTATGTTGTAGTAATTTACAAAAGCATTACTAATGTCTAATACGGTAATCTCATAAATATTCTGATTTTTTAAAAGATGCAGGATTGCACAGCTCGTTTAGCAATATACTTACAAAGTTGCTCAATCAAATGCACAAATAATATTGTTGTGCATTAGCTTTGGATAATTCAATAAAAAATGGCAGGCTTATAAGCCGGGTTCTGTTTTCCGACCAAAGCCGGAACCTCTATCATTTATCTGGCAACAGTATCACTACTGAAGTCTTGCAACCTACCCCTTCCAGCAAAACAAACGTTTCGAAAAGCGGGCAACCCTTCTTCGCAAAAGCGAAACTGAAATATACATGGTCTTGCAACCCAGGAGATGTACGTCTGATAATGTCACCATTACCAACGGTGAGCCCTTACCTCACCTTTTCACCTTTTCCACAGCCGAAACCATGGTAGTTATTTTCTGTTACACTACTATCCCCTTTCGAAGATCTTCCCGTTAAGAAGCCTGGTGCCCTGTGCTGCCCGGACTTTCCTCTCGCGGTAAACCGTGAGCGATAGAGCAGCCTGCCAAGCGCAAAAGTAGAACAATTAATTAATTTTGAATTGTATATTTTGAATTTTAAATTATTAATCTCAGTTTTAAATCAAATATGATTTAGAATTCAAAATTTATCACTAGTGTTTTGATATAAAAATAATAAGTTCTTTGAAAATATTGATAGATAGGGTTTGTAGCGTTTTTTAAGGTTCAAACGATTTGAAAAAATAGTTTTGTTAAAACAAGACTATTTATGAATCGAGGAAAATATGTTTTTGCCCAGTTGTTTGAGTTTGTATCTCACAACGATTTTCTAAAATGCGTCAATAAATACAACGGAGACTACAAGACCAAGCATTTTAGTTGTTGGAAGCAATTTCTCTGCATGGCATTTGGGCAACTCACACATCGGGAAAGTTTGTCCGATACTATTCTTTGCCTTAATGCAAATAAATCTAAGCTATACCATCTTGGTATTGGCAAAGCAATTAGTAAATCAACACTTAGCAAAGCCAATGAAAACCGTGATTGGAGAATTTATCAAGACTTTGCATTGTTATTGATTGAACACGCTAAATTACAATACCAAGGAGATAGCCAATTAGAAATTGACATTAAGAACAACATATTTATTATTGATTCATCAACGGTTGACCTTTGTTTAAGTATTTACCCTTGGGCAAAATTCAGGAAAGCAAAAGGTGCTGTGAAACTGCATACAAAAATGGATGCAAAAACATCTATACCTGATTTTATCCATATTTCTGACGGTAAAATGCATGATGTCAATGTCCTGGATATTATAACAATTATTGCTGACAGCTTTTATATCCTTGACAGGGGATATGTCGACTATGGAAGGCTTTACCGCATACATAAGTCCGAAGCTTTTTTTGTCACTAGGGCAAAAAAGAATATGGACTTCGAAAGGATATATTCTTCAAAGGTTGACAAATCAATAGGTGTAAAATGTGACCAAACAATTAAACTCAAAGGGTTTTACGTTTCCAAGGACTATCCTGAAAAACTCAGGAGGATAAAATTCTATGATGCAGAAAGAGGCAAAACTTTGGTATTCATAACAAATAATTTTGAACTGCCTGCAATAGAAATATCAATGCTGTATAAAAACAGATGGTTTATCGAGATATTCTTTAAATGGATAAAACAGCACTTAAAAATCAAATCCTTTTGGGGAAGGTCAATAAATGCTGTCAAAACTCAAATCTGGATCGCTATTTCTGTTTATGTGGTTGTCCTAATTGTTAAGAAAAAACTAAAATTAGAACAATCTATTTACGAAATATTACAGATTTTAAGTATTAATATATTTGACAAAGAGCCTATAAATCAACTGTTTGACAAACCTAATCTACATAATTTCAAAGAACCTGGTTATAATCAACTGAAAATGTTTGATTTATAACGAAACGCTAGTGAAAATTTATCATTTATCATTATTCCTTTAACCTTTCCTCAATATCACCATTGTTGCCCCGTAGCCATATTCTTTAAATGATGCATCCTGAAAATAGTATTTTTTATAGTTAAGGCGCAAGGCTTTATGTAGTTCGGCTTTAAGCGTCCCATTGCCAACCCCGTGAATAAACACAATTTTTTTTGCCCTGTTTTTTATTGCCAATTCCATTTCTGATTTAAACCTGTCCATCTGGACTTCCAATAATTCACGATTTGATAAGCCTGCTGTATCGTCAAGCAGTTCATGGATATGCAAATCAACTTCAATTAATTCGGAAGAAATACGTTTAACCTTGGCAGGCGCTTTGCCCCTACTGATTAATTCCTTTTCGCGCACAACTTTCTTAAAATCCTCATTCGTTAGTTTATCAATTTCCGCTTCCATTATATTCTCTGAAATCGCAAACTGCATGGCATTTTTCCTGAAATATGGGGTTTGTGCATAGCTTGTTTCTTTATAAAACTTCACCGGGTTCACTTTTAAACATTTGCTAATGGGCTTAAAAAGTCGGGTATTTTCTTCTGAAAAATAGACCAGTTGAAAACAAAAGTCCGGCAAGTTGCTAAGAAATTCCTGTGTAAAACGATCCAACTCGTAGCTTGTTTTTGGACCAATTTGGGCAGCTTCTATGGTTTGATACATTTCATTTCTGAAATATGAAAAATGCATCATCACTTGGAATGATGAATCGTTCACAAAATAAACAAGCATTTCACTATCCAACGGATTACGAATATCATCAGGCACAAAAACCAGGTAAAATGAAGGTTCAGAATTTTCTGTTCCATAAATCCTGTTTACTTTATTTTCTTCTGGTTTTACCTGTTCAAGTAATTCGTCCGAATGCTGCTTTTCGGTCAGAACGGCATCAACCAAAACCAATTGATTGATTAATGTTGGTATTTCAAAACCATCTTCATTTTCAACTGCAACGGTGTTCTTGTTTATGATCCGGGTTACAACACCGCCACCAACATCGTTTAAAAACTTAACCTTATCGCCTAATTTTATCATCGTTCTTATTTTTCAGCAAAAGTACAATAATTGGGCAGCTTTTCTGCCAAATTAAATTCACTTTGCCATCAACAATAAGGTTTTACAATAGGAAAGATGAATAGTTTTATCTCAAAATATTCGTAAAAAGAATGTTATTTTTGCAGGCACATGGAAAAGCAAAGCAACAGCAAACAGAAATCTGTCAGGCAAATAAAAATTGAGGATTACAATTATCATCTTCCGGATGAAAAGATTGCAAAATACCCCCTTAAAGAAAGGGATGCTTCCAAGCTCTTGATTTATAAAAATGGGGATATTTCGGAATCGGTGTTTTCAAATCTTTCTGACTTTCTGCCTTCCGGATCGCTTCTGGTTTTTAACAACACAAAAGTGATTAGGGCACGCTTAAACTTCCAAAAAGAAACCGGGGCGAAAATTGAGATTTTTTGCCTTGAGCCACATAATCCAATGGATTACCAACTTGCGTTTCAGCAAACCAAGAGTGTAGAATGGAAATGTATTGTTGGCAACTCAAAAAAGTGGAAAAAAGGGGCTTTGCAGAAGGAGATTGTAATAAATAACGAAAAAGTCAAAATTTCAGCCACCCGGCTGGAAACAGAGAATAAAGATCACATAGTTCTTTTTGAATGGAACAAAGGCCTTTCATTCAGTGAAATAATTGAACATGCCGGCATAATTCCAATCCCACCTTATTTAAACCGGGAATCGGAGCAAAGCGACAACACCTCATACCAAACGATATTTGCGAAAATAAAAGGTTCGGTAGCTGCACCAACTGCTGCCCTGCACTTTACCGAGGCTGTAACCAAAAGCCTTCGTGATAAAAATATTTCAACCAGCGAAATAACCCTTCATGTAGGTGCCGGAACTTTCCAACCCGTAAAGTCTGAAACCATTGATGAACATGCAATGCACAGCGAAGTGGTTTCTGTTTCGAAACAACTGATTGAAAACTTAATTGCACATAAAGGACATATTATTGCAACGGGAACCACATCGGTGCGGTCGTTGGAAAGTATTTATTGGCTTGGCTGCAAACTTAAAAATATTAAGACATCGCAAGATTTGTTTCATGTTTCACAATGGGAAGCTTATGGATCAAACAGTTCAATGACAAAACAAGATGCGCTTGAACTTGTGCTTCAATATATGCAAAACAATGGATTGGAAAACCTTCATTTCAGCACACAAATTATTATTGCCCCGGGGTACGAATTCAAAATTATTGATGGTATGCTTACCAATTTTCATCAACCCAAAAGCACTTTGCTAATACTAATAAGTGCCTTCCTTGGCGAACAATGGAAAGATATCTATGATTATGCCCTTAAAAACAACTTCCGGTTTTTAAGCTATGGCGATAGCAACTTGTATTTGAAATAAATCCGTGTTATCAAATATAAAGTGAAAGTGAAATTAGAAATCTTATATAAGCGATCTTAATGTTCGGTTTATGAATTACCCATTCAATCAATCAGTAATTCAATCATTCTGTAATTCAATCATTCTTTCACTCCCTGTTGCTATAAAACCTTTTTAAAATAGAGCCATCGTTGGCTTCTTTTGAGAGCGATTCAATAGTGTTTTTAGGAACATCGTACACATCAAGGATTATAAGCCCATCCAAACAATTATTGAATTTTGGATCCACATTAAATCCCATTATCCTGGCATTCAACTTAATATATTTCTTTAACAAAACTGGCAACCCCGAGTTAAGTGCATCAAAATCTCCAATACATTTATCGAGCTTATTAATATCCTTTTCCATGGTTTCCATCAACACATTGATATTGGAACTCCCGCTTTTGAATTTGTAACGATTCCTGGGCTTGATAAGCGCGGCTTTCTCCCAATCAAAATGATTCACCATGATAAATTTAATGATCAAATCTTTAGAAATTTTTGAGTAATTATTGCTGATACTCACAGGACCAATCAAATACCTATACTCTGGATTTTTTAAAAGGAAGTACAAAATCCCTTTCCAAAGAAGGAATAAGGGCATTGGTTTTTTTTGGTACTCTTTCACCACAAACGACCTTCCGAGCTCAAGGCTTTCTTTTAGAATTTCATTGAACTTATCTTTCGAACGAAAAAGGGTCTGAAAATAAAAGCCCCTTCTTCCGTATTGCCTGATAATATCCTGCCCGCTGCCAATCCGATATGCCCCTACCATTTTATCCTCCCCGTCGTCCCAAATAAACATTTGGTTGTAGTATAAATCGAACTCATCGATATCGATACTCCTATTAGTCCCCTCTCCCACTTCCCTAAAAGTGATTTCACGAAGACGCCCTATTTCGGTCAGTATATTTGGGATGAGGTTTGAAGGGGCGCAATACACACTATAATTTTTTAATTTCAATAGTGTATAACCTTTTTTAATCTGGTCTATTTCCTTTCGGATTTCAGTCAGGGGTACTGCATCGATAATTTGCTGGGGCTTGCTTTGCGGTTTAAGCGAATAATTAAAAAACCTTTTTACCTCCAGTTTCGATTTTGTTTCCATACTATAGGTTTTCGCCCTTAAATAACGGCCAAATTGGTAGGTATCCGAGAATTTTTTCTGCTCATTAACCTGAATTGCTTTCCCAATCCTCACACGGATGATCTTATTCCTTTTATTGAGAATCTCAGTTGGGAATTTCACTGATCTGTAACTTGGTTTTATTTTTTCAATCAACTGCACCAACCTACTGTTCGAACCCTGAAAATAGATGGGTACAATTGGCACTTCCGCCCCTTTAATAAAGCGGATCACCGGGTATTGCCATTGTCGCTCGGCAACGCCCGAAAAGGTTTCATAACTGCTCACCTCCCCTGATGGGAATACAGTTAGCACCCCTCCATTCTCAAGATGCTTATTTGCACACTGGATTCCACCAAAACTGGCATCAACCTCTGTTTCTGAATCAAAAGGGTTTTCAGGGATAAAAAAATCAGCAATTGGTTCAATCTTTTTCAGAAGAAAATTTGCCAGCACTTGCACATCGTCCCGAACCAGCGAAAGCATTTTTATAAGCAAAATTCCGTCGAGCCCGCCAAATGGGTGGTTGGATACAATGACGACAGGTCCTTCTTTAGGAATCCTTTGCAATTCATTGTCGTCAAACTCAAATTGAATTTCTAAAATCCGAATGATCTCATCGATGAATTCAATTCCTTCCTTTTTACTTACTTTCCCGTATATTTTATTCAGCTTATTGAAACGAAGGACATACATTAAAAACTTGGCAAAATATTCGCCTCCCAGATTGGCAAGCCTCGGACTTGACCTTAAGATATCTTTCGTATTAACAAGCTCCATATTGTAAAATCTGTGAACCCTTTAAAAATAGGTATGAATTTTCAGATTGCATCAAAAAAAAGTGCTTTTGTAAAACACCTTTATTGCTTATGCAATAAAATTGCAACAATGAATTAATAATTGAATCGAGATAAGACTTTTGCATCATTAAATATGAATGTTGAAGTATTATGCCATTCCAAATTAATAGTGCAATTTTCTTTTCAATAGCACACTAGATTAAGCAATAAAAATCACAAATATGAAAACCTTCGTAAGAATATTTTTTCTTTTTTAAACTTATTCGCATCCAAAAGCATTTAACTTTGTTATAGAATGGGAAAAGACAACGAAATTATGCATAAACCATATATGGATACCACAAAGTGGCTGCCGACCAGTAAAAAGGAAATGAAACAATTGGGCTGGGAAACGGCCGACGTCATCCTTTTTTCGGGCGATGCCTATGTGGACCATCCTTCTTTTGGATCATCGGTAATTGGAAGGGTGTTGGAAGCGGAAGGGCTGAAAGTGGCAATAGTGCCTCAGCCCAACTGGCAGGATGATTTACGGGATTTTAAAAAGCTTGGAAAACCAAACCTTTTTTTTGCAATTACGGCTGGGTGTATGGATTCTATGGTAAACCATTATACTGCCAATAAAAGAAAAAGGTCGAACGATGCTTATACGCCCGGGGGCGAATCCAACAAACGACCTGATTATACGACTATTACCTATTCAAAGATTATCAAAAAACTCTACCCCGATGTTCCACTTGTGATTGGGGGAATTGAAGCTTCCCTCAGGCGGGTAACCCATTACGATTATTGGTCGGACAAATTAATGCCAGGCATTTTAGAAGATACCAAAGCCGATCTTTTGTTTTACGGTATGGGTGAAAAATCAATCATTAATTTTGTGCGCCTGGTTCAGAGAGGTGTTCCTGTTCATACCATTACCAACATTGCACAAACGGTTTTTATGACTGCTGCAAACGATCACTATGCCACAAAAAAAGAATGGGACGAACTTGAAATAGCATCGCATGAAGAATGCTTAGCCGACAAAAAGAAGTTTTCGCGGAACTTTATGTTCATCGAAGAAGAGTCGAACAAAGTGAAAGCAAAAAAGCTGGTGCAAAGAATTGGGGACAAAAAAATTGTGGTGAATCCACCATGGCCTCCGTTCTCCGAAAAGGAAATAGACAGAGTATACGACCTTCCTTACACCAGGTTGCCCCACCCCAGGTACAAAAACAAGGGCACTATTCCTGCCTATGAAATGATACGGCATTCGATTAACATCCACAGAGGTTGTTTTGGGGGATGCACATTCTGCACAATATCAGCACACCAGGGGAAATTCATTGCAAGCAGGTCGCAAAAGTCGGTATTAAAGGAAGTGGAAAAAGTGGTTCAAATGCCCGACTTTAAAGGCTATATTTCTGACTTGGGCGGACCATCGGCAAATATGTATAAAATGAAAGGTATCCACCAGGAATTATGCGATAAATGCAAACGCCCGTCGTGTATTTTCCCCAGCGTATGTAAAAACCTCGATACCAATCATAAACCAATGACCGACTTGTATAAACAGGTTCGAAACCACCCGAAAGTAAAAAAGGCATTTATCGGAAGTGGTATCAGGTACGATATGATTCTTTCAAAAACAGGAAAAGGGCAAACGGATGAAAACAACAAAGAATATTTAAAAGAAGTTGTTAAGCACCATGTTTCCGGAAGGCTAAAAGTTGCACCGGAGCATACCTCCAACGAAGTTTTAAAAATTATGCGGAAACCTTCGTTCAACCAGTTTAAAGAACTTAACCGGGAATTTAATAAAATCAATAAAGAGGAAAACCTCAACCAACAGTTGGTGCCTTACTTTATTTCGAGCCATCCGGGCAGCGAAACCGAAGATATGGCACATTTGGCAATTGAAACAAAAAAGTTGGACTTTAAACTGGAACAGGTGCAGGATTTTACTCCAACCCCGATGACCCTTGCCACCGTCATTTATTATTCGGGATACCACCCCTATACTATGGAGAAAGTTTTTACCGCAAAAAACAAAAGAGACAAACTCAGTCAACGACAGTTTTTCTTTTGGTATAAAAATGAAAACAGAAAATCCATTATTAACGAATTGAAATCAAGGAACCGGGAAGATATGGTTGAAAAATTATTCAGAAAAAACCAATAAGCTCAGAAATATCAAAACATATAATAACAACGTTATCACTATACACTGAAAGTACATAGATTTAAAACTTAATAAACTGGTCAGACATGAGTATTGAGTCATGAGCAAAGAGAAAAATAATTCTCAAATCTCAATACTTAAGTTTACTTAATTTAAAAATGAAAATTTGTAGAAACTAAAATATTTGCTCTGAATACAATTCGGAGGTTTTAACCATTAACTAGTAAACAAAACCAATATGAAACTTCACAAACTATTTTTAATTGTAAGCATAATTAGCCTCACTTCGTGTGCCGAACTGATGCAGGTTGCGCAATCAATTGATTTTGAAAACAATGCCCCGTTAACGCAAAATGAAATTATTGCTGGTTTAAAGGAAGCCCTGATTGTTGGGACGGACTCATCAGCATCTAAACTTGGTTTAGTTAACGGTTATTACGGCGATGACCTGGTTAAAATTTTACTTCCTCCAGAAGCTGATATGATTGTAAACAATGCGCGTAAAATACCAGGAGGCGAAAAATTAATTGAAGATGTAATTTTAAAAATTAACCGCGCAGCAGAAGATGCAGCATCGGAGGCAAAACCGATTTTTGTAAACAGCATCCGAAGCATGACCATTGCCGATGCACTTGGCATATTAAAAGGGGAAAAAGATGCAGCTACCCAATACCTCAAGAAAACCACTTATACACAACTAACAGAGTTGTACAGTCCGAAAATTAAAACCTCATTGGATAAGAAAATTATTGGCAATATTTCTACCACCGACAGTTGGGATAAACTCACTGGTGAATGGAATAAAATTGCCGGGTCGATGATCGGACAGATTGGTGGATTGGAACCCGTAAATATTTCACTTGAAAATTACCTGACCGAACAAGCTTTAAACGGATTATTCTTAAAAATTGCCGAAGAGGAAAAACAAATTCGCACCGACCCTGTTGCTAGGGTTACAAACCTCTTAAAAAGGGTGTTTGGGCAAAACAATTAATATTCATTTTATGTTTTAATAACATAAAAATAAATTGCGCACCCAATTAAAACTTTGCCTAAATTCAAAGTACTAAAATTTACTAATTATGCGTCTGGAATTTGTTAAAATTGAAGAAGCCAATGCAGTAGTAAACCAACTCATTGAGCACCACCCAAATGCGATTTTTGTTACAGATCACAACTTCAAAATCGATTTTCACAACAGGGCTTTCCAAAAACTTACACAACGGGAGAAACATGAAATTTATGGGAAGGAGTTTTGCGAAACCTTAGGATGCACTTACAGGGGAAATGCGGTTACGCCCGATAAAAATATATGTAAAAACTGTCGGATCCGGGAGCTTCTTTCCGGATCAAATATTTCAGAATTAGATATTATCCGTGATTTTAGAATTCATAACGAAGTGGTCACAAAGCATTTTTTTATCCAGAGCCAACACATTGTAATGAACAACAAAAAAATGAACATCGTTATCCTGGAAGACAGGACATATAAACATTAAATATCCGGTTAAGGGGAGTAAAAAGTTACTCCCAAAGCCGACCTTGCCAGGTATCCCTTTCAAGCAGACGTTTTTCAACCTTCGCCACAAACTCAAAATTTTTCAAGCCCCATTTTGGCGCAATCAACATATCGTTTGGTGCCTGGCTAATAAACCTTTCCACCACAATTTCAGGATTTAACAGTTCCAGGTAATCAACCACCAAATCAATGTACTCTTCGGCACTGAACAGGTGAAATTGTTCCTTCTTTTTTTTGTATTGTTTTTCAAGGACAGTCCCTTTGTGAATTTGCAGTTGGTGCAATTTTAAATTATTTACGGGCAGTTGTGCCATAAACTTTGCCTGATGCAACAATTCATCCCTGCTTTCGCCTGGCAATCCTAAAATCAAATGGGCGCAATTATTAATGCCCCGCAGTGAACTTTGCTCAATTGCCCACACCGATTCGGCTACTGTATGTCCACGATTAATAGATTCAAGCGTGCGGTCCAAATGCGACTCCACCCCGATTTCTAACATCACATAATACGAAACACTTAATTCAGCCAGGTAATCCAGGATTTCATTGTTCAGGCAATCTGGGCGCGTCGAAACCACCAATCCAATTATTTTGGGATGCGACAGAGCTTCATCATACAATCTTTTCAAATCTTCGACGGGCGCGTATGTATTGGTATAAGCCTGAAAATATGCCAGATACCGCATTGTTTTGTATTTCTTTGAAAAAAATGCAATTCCCTGTTCCACTTGCGAAGTGATGCTTTTTTCAAGATTGCAATAACTGGGTTTGAAAGTTTTATTGTTGCAATACGAGCAACCTCCAAGTCCTTTTTTTCCGTCCCTGTTTGGGCATGTAAATCCGGCATCGATCGATACTTTTTGTACACGCTCATTAAACAGCTTTTTAAAATGTGTGGGGAAATCATTGTAACGTTTTGAATGCCCCCATGCATATTTCCGATCGCCCATATTGCTTTAATTTCTGACATCCAAAGATATACAAAATTCGATTGAGCTTTCCGCAGAAATGGCATTTGATAATTTTTCAAAACTTAATGATTTTGTACTTGTTATTAATTTTTTAATCGAAAACTATTCCCTATTTTACGATAAACTTTAATGAAAATACACATGTTCTCAGAAAAAGATATTGATCAAATACAATCCCGCGGCAGTTCCGTAGAAAATACCAAACAACAAATCGATAATTTCAAAAGTGGGTTCCCTTTTCTTCCCTTAACTGAAGCAGCAATCCCAAATAAGGGCATATTTGTTTTAAACGACGAAGAGGTTGAAAGTTATGTTGATTTTTTTCAGGATAAAGTAAAGACTGGAATTAAACTCTTGAAATTTGTTCCGGCATCAGGTGCCGCAAGCCGCATGTTTAAAGCACTTTTTGAAGCAAAAGAAGAGCTCGGAAATGGTGTTGAAGGAGAAAAAGTAATGGCTAAAAATCCTGCATTGCAGCAATTTTATGCACAACTCGATAATTTTGCCTTTGCCAATAACTTAAAAGAAACCCTTCAAAATAATAATAAGGAGATAAACGCCTTAAACCTGTTGCATTATCTATTGACCGAAGATGGTTTAAATTATGGGAATTTACCAAAAGGCTTGCTTAAGTTCCATAACTATGAAGAGGGGGCAAAAACCCCTTTCGAAGAGCATTTGACTGAAGGTGTTTTATATGCCAGGGATGAGGACAACAATGTGAACCTTCATTTTACGGTATCCAAAGAGCATCAGGAAGGTTTTGAGCAACTTTTCGCAAAAGTAAAAACAGCACTGGAACAAAAACACGGGGTAAACTTTAATTTGAGTTTTAGCCAACAAAAGGCTTCTACTGATACCATTGCAGTTGACATGAACAACGAACCATTCAGAAACGATGACGGATCATTGTTATTCCGTCCTGGCGGGCACGGGGCACTTATTCAAAATCTGAACGACCTCGATTCCGATATTCTGTTCATCAAAAATATTGACAACGTTGTTCCCGACAAATTTAAAGAAGCAACTACCACGTATAAAAAAGCCTTGGCAGGTGTGCTCTTAAAATACCAGGAACGTATTTTTTATTACCAAAAACAATTCACGGAAAAAGGACCTACAGCACTTAGCAGTGCATTTTTGGCTGAAGCCTCCAATTTCCTTGAAAATTCATTATGTAATGTCCCCCCGGAAAACCAGTATTATACAGAAAAAGAATCTTTATACTATTATTTAAAGGAAAAATACAATCGTCCGGTTCGCGTTTGTGGGATGGTGAAAAACGAAGGTGAGCCGGGTGGCGGCCCTTTTTGGGCAGTTAATCCCGATAAAACTATTTCATTGCAAGTGGTTGAATCATCGCAAGTTGATATGGAAAGCCCTCAGCAAACATCCATCCTTAAAAACGCCACACATTTTAACCCCGTAGATTTAGTTTGTGGCATTCGGAATTACAAAGGGGAAAAGTACGACCTACTTGAATTCACCGATCCCGAAACCGGTTTTATTTCCGTAAAATCAAAAGATGGAAAATCCTTAAAAGCATTGGAGTTGCCTGGTTTGTGGAACGGGGCAATGAGCAATTGGATAACCTTATTTGTGGAAGTTCCAATAGAAACCTTTAATCCGGTTAAAACAGTGAACGACTTGCTCAGGGAAAAGCATCAGTAATCCAGCGATTTTGAAAATGGTTTTATTTTGTACATTTGCAAACTTATTTTGTAAATATGAGCGACGAAGGAAAAGAAAATATTGATGAAGAGGAGATCTTTGAGGCACTTGACCGTTTCAAAGAATCAATCATTTCAGGGACGAAACTATATTTTGACGTATCGCTTTTTGAAGGGATAATTGACTATTTGTTGGACGAGGGGGACATCGAAACTTCTGAACTTGCCGCAGCGCAGGCAATTCATATACATCCAAATTCGGTTCCGCTTCAGGTAAAATATGCACAGGTTCTATTAAACAAGGGACAAGCACTTGAAGCACTTTCGAACCTGAAAAACGTGGAAAAGATTGAGGATAAAAACCCCGACATCCACTTATTGAAAGGAACCGCTTACACCATCGAAGGGGATATTAAAAGTGCCGTTAAAGCATTTAATATGGCCATTAAATTTGCCATCGATGATTTAGACGATATTTATTACCACATCGGAACCTCTTTTGTGCATGCAGGCGAAATTGATTTGGCTGTAAAATATTTTAAACGCGGCCATAAAGTAAACCCGAAAAACGAATCGTTGCTATACGAACTTGGCTTTTTTTATGACCAGCTGGGGCATAGCGAAATTAGCGTTACCTATTACAACAAATACCTTGATATTGACCCGTTCAACAATACGGTTTGGTATAATCTGGGGATTACTTTAAATAAAATCCAGCAATTTGAAAAGGCAATTGAAGCCTACGATTTTGCGCTTGCCTTAAACGAAAAACTGCACCAGGCGGTTTTTAATAAAGCCAATACCTATGCCAACATGGGCAAATTTGAAGATGCAATTACCTATTACAAAGAATATTTGGAAGGCGACCCAAACAACGACGAAGCCTATTGTTATATTGGTGAGTGCTACCTTAATTTGTATGATAACCTTCAGGCATTGGCTCACTATCAAAAAGCCATTCGCATTAACCAGGACAACGACAATGCCTGGTACGGTTCGGGCCTGATCATGTGGCTGGAGAAACGTTATCAGGAAGGAGTTGCTTTTATAAAGAAAGCTATAAAAATTAATGCCGAAATATCTGATTATTGGTTCTCTCTATCAAAAATATACATGGACGACAAATTGCCGGAAAAAGCAATCGAGGCAGTTGAAGAGGCCTTGATACTTGAACCCGACAATACGGAAATTTGGATTTATTATGCCTCTGAAATGCATGAAGCCGATGATAACGATGAAGCCATTAATATCTTAAGAAGAGGTTTAAAAGCCAATAAAAATTGTGCAAGCATCGGTTATTTGCTTGCGGCCTATTTGTTGGAAGAAGAGCGAAACAAAGAAGCGTACCGGGCATTTGAAAGGGCACTTAAAATTGACTACAGCCTGCACAATGAGTTATTTACCCATTACCCAAAAGCTTCGGAGAATAAAAAAATTGCACAATTAATTATTAAACACAAACCGCTAAGTTCTTAATTTAGCCACTTAATTTGCTAACAATGAAACGAAACATAAAAGACTATTTAATAATTGCATTAAAAGGGATGGGCATGGGTGCTGCCGATGTGGTGCCGGGCGTATCAGGGGGAACAATTGCCTTTATTACCGGAATTTACCAGGAACTCATTAACTCCATAAAATCGGTAAATATGAAGTCCTTAAAACTGTTGTTGCAATTAAAGATAAAAGACTTCTGGACAGCTGTTAACGGCACTTTTCTTTTGAGCCTGTTTATTGGAATTGGCATCAGTGTGCTTTCGTTGGCAAAAATATTAAAACACCTGTTAGAGAACCAACCAATTCTGATCTGGTCGTTCTTTTTCGGATTGATTGTAGCTTCTGCCATTTTTGTTGGAAAGAATATTAAAAAGTGGAGCGTTGGTAAAGTTATTTCCCTGCTCATCGGGGCTGTAATTGCCTACCTTATAACCATAATTTCACCGGCAGAAGCAAACACCAGCTATTGGTTTATTTTTGTTTCAGGGGCCATTGCCATTTGTGCCATGATCCTTCCCGGCATTTCGGGCAGTTTTATATTGGTATTGCTTGGCATGTATAAATTTATCCTCCAATCAGTGAGCGACTTAAAACTTGCTGTTATCGCCGTATTTATGGGTGGTGCTGCTGTTGGCATCGTTGCTTTTTCGAACGTTCTTTCGTGGCTGTTAAAAAAATATTACGAACTTACCATTGCCATGTTGGCTGGATTTATGATTGGCTCGTTAAACAAGGTCTGGCCCTGGAAAGAAGTCGTTGAAACCTTTGTGGACCGTCATGGTGAGATCAAACCATTGGTTGAAAAAAATGTAATGCCGGGAACCTACGAACAAATCACCGGAAACGAAGCATTGTTGCTATATTCCATCCTGTTGGCAGTAGCCGGATTTTTAGTAATCGTTCTTTTCGAACGCTTTTCGAAACCTGAAAAATAAAACAAACCGAAATAACATTCCCCAACAGATCTATCACAGATCACTGGGCTTAGCTTTATTTTTATATTAGCCACTTTTATCTGTATGTCATTTTGATAGCAATATTAATTCATTGCAAACAAATTGATATGTTTTTATCATTTATATACCAATAAGAAAACAAAAGCAAATATTCTGACTACAAAAGAGTATTTTCAACCATGGATCAAATAAGCATGGATTGAATGGTGAAATTCATTTTAATCAGCTTACGTTGTTTGAAATTAAAGAAGTGATAATAAATCGTCGTTTTACCCATCAAATTTTGACGATTTATAATATGTAGGGACGTAACACGATATAGGACTTACCGCAGAGAGGAAGGTCTGTAGCAATTCAATGAGAAGGTTTGCTGTAGCAACACATGGTTTTCCAGCTTTTTACTTAAAAAGTTGGTTCACGAAAGAAAAGGAGGTCTGTTATGAGTTTATTTACGAGAAGAGGTATGTTGAAGATTCCGAATCCAAAGGACAATAAGGTTTTATGTGAAAACCGTGATTTGTATGTGATTAACGAATGTTATTGCCCAAACGGGCATAGCCTGATTAGCAACGAAGTGCTGTTTAATAATTTTAAAGGGATACTGGTAAAAGTTTCACGCTCACCCGAAAGCGGAACCCTTGCATTAAGCCCTACATTTGGATGTAAAAATAAAATTACCAAGGGTATTGAATTAAAATTCAATGAACTATACAGCCTTGAATGCCCGGTATGCAATGCCCCAATGCCTGTGTTTAATCGGTGCCACTGTGGTGGAAGTATTTTATCGCTGTTTATGAATAAAAAAGGAGCCTTTAGCAGCTTTGTCGGCATTTGCAACCGCATTGGCTGCAAAGAGTCAAGTATCCGTATCGATGATGATTTACTTCACGAAAGTATGATGGGCGTGTTATAATTTTCCTTAAAATCGATTCATAAGAAATTAGTATAAAGTTTTTTTGCTAACGAAGTTGTAATAATCGAATTGGCAAAGCACGTTAATTCAAGCTAAATTGTTGCAGCATCTTCGTGTGATTTGTGTGCACATGTATTTATTTCCCTATTTTTAAGGATTATTTATAAACAGATACTCATGGCAAAATATGGACTTTTAGGATATCCACTGACACATTCATTTTCAAAGAGGTTTTTTACGGAAAAATTCGAAAAGGAAAACCTGACGCATAGCTATGAAAATTTCGAGATCGATACCATTGAAAAATTTCCATCGATTATCGAAAATAATCCCGAAGTTGTCGGTTTAAACGTAACCATTCCTTACAAAGAACAAGTAATCCCGTATTTAGATGAGTTGGACGAGGCAGCCAAACAAATTGGGGCTGTGAACACCATCCGTGTTATCCGCGAAAACGGAAAAACCCTCCTAAAAGGTTACAACACCGACACCTATGGATTTGAAAAATCGATAACACCACTTTTAAAACCTTACCATACAAAAGCATTGATCCTTGGTACAGGTGGAGCATCAAAAGCGTTAAAATATGTGTTAGGCAAATTAAACATCGATTTTATTTCGGCTTCCATAGAAGAACTAAAGGAAAAGGAAATCACCTACGCCCAAATCGATGAAATGCTAATGGCTGAACGTTTGGTAATTATCAATGCAACCCCGCTTGGCACTTATCCAAAAGAAGATACCTTCCCTGCCATACCCTATGAGTACTTAAGCAACAAACACCTTTTGTTCGACCTGGTTTACAACCCCGAAGTAACCGTATTTCTAGGTCATGGAAATAAAGTAGGCGCCGCAACAAAAAATGGCTACCACATGTTGTTAAACCAAGCATTAAAATCCTGGGAAATTTGGAACCGCTAAATTATCCATATATGTCCATCCCCCTTTTTTAAAAGGGGGAATTAAAGGGGGATTCTTTTCAACTTGCCAAAAAGGAGAAACCTTCCCTGCCATACCCTATGGGTACTTATGCAACAAACACCTTTTGTTCGACCTGGTTTACAACCCTGAAATAACCGTATTTCTAGAAAAAGGTAACAAGGTTGGCGCCGCCACAAAAAATGGGCACGAAATGCTGCTAAACCAAGCCCTTAAATCATGGGAGATTTGGAACCGTTAAATTATCCATTTAAGTCCATCCCCCTTTTTTTAAGGGGGAATACAGGGGGATTCTTTTCAACATACCAAAAAGGAGAAACCTTCCCTGCCATACCCTATGGGTACTTATGCAACAAACACCTTTTGTTCGACCTGGTTTACAACCCTGAAATAACCGTATTTCTAGAAAAAGGCAACAAGGTTGGCGCCGCCACAAAAAATGGGCACGAAATGCTGCTAAACCAAGCATTAAAATCATGGCAAATTTGAAACCGCTAAATTATCCATTTAAGTCCATCCCCCTTTATGAAAGGGGGAATTAAAGGGGGATTCTTTTCAACATACCAAAAAGGAGAAACCTTCCCTTCCATACCCTATTAGTACCTAAACGACAAACACCTTTTGTTCGACCTGGTTTACAACCCCGAAGTAACCGTATTTTCTAGAAAAGGGAACAAGGTTGGAGCTTCCACAAAAAATGGCTGCGAAATGCTCCTAAACCAAGCCCTTAAATCATGGGAAATTTGGAACCGCTAAATTATCCATTTAAGTCCATCCCCCTTAATAAAAGGGGGAATACAGGGGGATTATTTTCAACGTACCCCATTTAGAAAGCATATAGAATAATACCAAAGGTCAATCTCCCTAAATCCCTCTTTCCCAAGAGGGACACAATCATATTTTAATTGCTATTTCACAGGTCTTTCCCATGCTTTCATTACTTTTGTGAAAAATTTAAACTATGCAGGGCATTTATCCCAATAATTTTGAAGCAAAAATAGGATTTGACAAAATTCGTGAACTTTTGAGCAACAAATGTTTAAGTTCACTGGGCAGGGATTTGGTGGAAGAAATTACATTTTTAAACAACATACCACAGATTGTAACCCTCCATAGCGAAACCGAAGAATTTTACAGGATATTACAAGAATACGACAATTTCCCAACCAACAATTTTTTTGACGTTCGCGAAGCCTTGAATAAAATCAGGCTGGAAGGCAGGTTTCTGGAAATTTCGGAAGTTTATGACCTGAAAAGATCCCTGGAAACGGTCCGTGCCATAGTGAATTTTTTCAGCAAACAGGAAGATAACGCCTACCCTGTTTTGAAGAAAAAAGCTTCGTTTGTGCAGGTTTTTCCTTATATTTACACGCGCGTGGACGCCATCTTAACAAAAAATGGAAAGATTAAAGACAATGCTACACCTGAATTGGCGAACATCCGCAAATCGATTATTACGCATAATTCGAACATCTCAAAACGTTTGCATGCCATCCTGAAAAAAGCGCAAGCCGATGGCTGGGTTGACGAGGGTGTTTCCATTTCAATTCGTGACGGGCGCTCGGTTATACCGATTTCATCGTCCAATAAAAGGAAGCTTTCCGGGATTGTTTACGATTCATCGGCCACCGGGAAAACATCGTATATTGAGCCCAACGAAATTGTGGAGATGAACAATGAGTTGATGGAGTTGGAAAATGCAGAACGAAGGGAAATAATAAAAATATTGGTTGATTTTTCGAACGACCTGCGTCCATATATCGATGAGCTTAAATACTCCTATGAATTCTTGGGCGAAATTGATTTTATCCGGGCAAAAGCATCGATGGCAATCGATTTTAATGCCATTAAACCTGAAATTTCCGAAACACTCGAGATGGATTGGAAAAAAGCTGTCCATCCGCTGTTGATGCTGTCTCTGCGAAAAGAAAACCGCGAAATAGTCCCTCTAAATATTACCCTCACGCCCGAGAAACATATTGTTTTGATTTCGGGCCCCAACGCCGGGGGAAAATCGGTGTGCCTGAAAACCGTTGGCTTGCTTCAATACATGTTGCAATGCGGACTTTTAATCCCTGTAAAAACAGGTAGCCTGAGTGGGGTTTTCGACCAGATTTTTATCGACATTGGCGATGAGCAATCCATTGAAAACGATTTAAGTACCTACAGTTCGCACCTGATGAACATGAAGCACTTTGTGCGAAACAGCAACGATAAAACACTGGTGTTAATCGATGAATTTGGTACAGGTACTGAGCCAATGCTTGGTGGCGCTATTGCCGAAGCGATTTTAAATCAGCTCAACCAGAACGGAACCTTTGGAATCATCACTACCCACTATACAAATTTGAAACATTTTGCCTCTTCAGCAGAAGGAATTGAAAACGGGGCGATGTTGTACGATTCGCATAAAATGAACCCGCTTTTCCAGTTGGAAATTGGTAAACCAGGCAGTTCTTTTGCATTTGAAATAGCCCGAAAAATTGGTTTGCCCGAGTCGATCCTGGAAGATGCTTCCAATAAAGTGGGGAAAAAACACATCGATTACGATAAAAACCTGAAGGACATTGTAAGGGACAAAAGGTATTGGGAAGGGAAACGGCAACGGATCAGGAAAGTGGAAAAAACACTGGACGGTCTTGCCGAGAATTATGAAAAAGAGCTATTGGAAGCCGAAAAACAACGCAAAGAAATCATAAAAGCAGCCAAAGAAGAAGCTGCCCAATTGCTTGCAGATGTAAACAAAAAAATTGAAAATACCATTTCTGAGATCCGAAAATCGCAAGCTGAAAAAGAAAAAACCAAGAAACTACGGGAGGAAATGGAATTGCTTAAAAAGGATGTCAACTCCAATACAGTTCACAGCGATCCAAAGATTGAAGAAAAGATAAAAAGGCTTCGGGCTAAAGAGAAAAAAAGGAATGAGAAACGCCCTGAGCCGTTGAAAGAGAATAAGGAGCAAGCTAAAAAAAGCAAAGCAACAGAATTAGAAGCGGGCGATAAAGTACGTATAATCGGGCAAGACACCATTGGAGAACTGATGCAGATAAATGCCAAAAATGCTGTGGTGGCATTTGGGCAACTGATCACAACCATGCCACGAAATAAATTGGAAAAGGTGAGCAATAATGAAGCAAAAAAAGCTGCCCGTGGTCAAAACAAAACCTATGCGAATGTTACGAAAACACTCAGCGAGAAAAAATTGAACTTCAAAGCCGAAATTGACATTCGAGGGCAACGTGTGGAAGAAGCCCTTGCAACCATTCAGGAATTTATTGATGAAGCCATCATGCTCGATAAAAACCAATTAAGGATTTTGCACGGAAAAGGGAACGGCATATTAAAAGAAACAATCCGTGATTACCTCAGGACAGAGGCAATGGTTAAAAGTTTTAAAGATGAGCATGTTCAGTTTGGAGGCTCGGGAATTACCATTGTGAATTTGTCGCTTTAGCCAACAAAAAGTTTGCCTTAGAAGTCCAATACCAACTGAACCGGTTTTTTCTCCAACTCCTCAAAATTTGAAACTGTAAGCCCAAGCAAACGAACCCCTTTGGGCAGAGGTCCTTCTTTTTTCAACAACGATTTTGCTTCCTTAAATATGCTTCCTGATGAATCCAGAAAAACCGGAAAAGTTTTACTTCGGGTAATTTGTTCAAAATCTGAGTATTTCACTTTAAGGGTTAGTGTCCGTCCCAATTTACCGGATCGCTCCAAGCGCTTCCACAAGGTATTCGTAATATCTTTTATTTCGCTCAAAAGTTGCTCGGTTTGGTACAAGTCAGTTGAAAACGTGTTCTCCGCCCCAACTGATTTTCGTTCCCTTGATGGTGCAACCGGTCGGTTATCTATTCCGCGCACAATGTCGTAATAATAATTGCCGGCTTTCCCAAACAAACGGTTTAGCTCCATCTTGTCAAGAAGCTTCAATTCCTTTCCAAACCACACGCCTATTTCATTTAATTTTCGTGCAGTAACTTTGCCAATCCCGAAAAACTTTTTTACTTCCAACTTCTCAATAAATTCAATTGCATCCTTCGGGTGGATAACATACAAACCATCTGGTTTATCCATGTCGGAGGCAATTTTTGCCAGAAATTTGTTGTACGAAACGCCCGCTGATGCAATTAATCCGGTTTCTTCTTTAATCCGGCTTTTTATTTCCTTCGCAATTAATGTTGCCGAAGGTGGTCCCAATTTTGAATAAGTCACATCTAAAAATGCCTCATCAAGCGACAAGGATTCCACTAAATCGGTGTACAAATGGAATATCTCCTGAATTTGTTTCGAAACAGCTTTATAGGCGTCAAAACGGGGACGAACAAATATCAGGTTCGGGCATTTTTTTGCAGCAACCCTCGATGACATTGCCGATCGAACACCATACTTACGGGCTTCGTAACTTGCTGCAGCAACCACTCCACGATCACTATCCCCGCCTACGGCAACGGGTTTGCCTCTGAGTTTAGGATGATCACGTTGCTCAATCGATGCAAAAAAAGCATCCATGTCAATATGGATAATTTTTCGGATTTCAGGCATATTCGAATAAATCTAAGCCTCTTAAAAAGTAGTTAAAAATTCATTCCTTTATTATTCATCTTTATAATCAAAATCGATGTGGGCACCGGGAATTTCATGCGACAATCCTGTATCAGCACTGTCTGGACCATCGTTTACAACTTCGAGCTCAACAGTTTCTTCGGTGGTTTCTTTCCCTGCACTAATCAGTGCCCAAGCCATAATAATACTGGTAACAATTATCACAACAAACAGCACCCCACTCTCAAATCCTTCCGCCTTTAATCCTTCAGGAATAGCAAAAAACAAAAGAATTGAAATCAATCCTTTGGGGGCTATAAGAGACTGAGGAACAGTATCTTTTCTTTCTATGACATAAAATAAACCAAAGCGCAAAGCATAGGTAATAAAAAGAAAAATAATACTTATTATCCAAACTTTCCAGCTTAATAAAGCTACTAACGGTAAAGTCATGCCAAAAACCACAAAGAAAAATGTACGTACCAAAAAAGATGTTTCAACAGTGATCATTTTAAACTGACCAAAAAGAATATCCATCCGTTCGTCGTGCAACCATTCTTCCAACTTCCCAAATAACAATACTTTATGGTTTCTCAAAAGCATTCCGAACATTAGTATTATCACCAGCGAAGATAAATGAAACATTTTCCCTACCGAATAGAGCAATACCAATACAGCCAAAAAGAGGAAAAATTTGGCTTCGCTTTTTATTTTCTGGATGATGTAAAGCATTACATAACTAAGAATAATTGAAATGGCAATCGTAATAAAAATATTACTCCCGATTGCAAAGCTCAACTGCCGCATACCTTCCACTCCGATGTTCTCCACAATAAAATAAAATACCATTATACCGAGAATATCGGAAAAAGTACTTTCATAAATCAAAAACTCGCGTTTGTATTTTCCGAGATTTGCAACACTGGGAATAATAATGGCGCTGCTCATAGTCGAAACAGGAATTGCATATATTATTGCAGATAATATTTGTGTCCCGGGAATCAGAAGTTGAATAACCAATGCCAGTAAAATACTCGTCAATCCGAGCGATAGGGAGGCAATTGTAAACGATTTCCAGATAATTGGCCAGCGGTCCCAACTTAGTTCCAGATCAAGTGCAGCCTCCAACACAATCATAATTAGCCCCACAATACCAAGTACTTCCAGCGTTCCCATTAAATTGGCAGAAAGTCCAAAATAGTTCAGTAATTGTTGTATTCCAACGCCTAAAACAATAAGTATCAAAACACTGGGAATATTCTTCTTCTTTGCCAGGACATTGGTGAAAAATGAGAAAATAATTACCACGCACAAACCAATAATCAGCAGATATGCATTCATAGGAAAATCTTTTATAGCAATTTACAAAATCGTTCTATAAGAAAAACAAAATCTAATTTGAAAAGTTATGGAACACTCAAGGATAGCTCGAAACAATAATCTTACATCCCAAAATTGTGTTTTTATCAAACCAATAATCGTTGACTGTTTTCAGCTTAAGACTTTTCTAACCAACGGATTTGAAACCACATTTTCCCGGTATTTTTATCCAAGAGGCATTGCCACTCGCTTTTTTTGTTTGTTCCTTCGGAAAAGAAAAAATCCCCTGTTTCATCCGGAAGTGATGCTTCTTTATGCATCAGGTAAGCATTGGTCCAAAGCTCACCATTTTGCTGAAAGGTGGTAGGTTTAAAATTAAATTTTTGTATGTACGTGTCCAGATTGGTTATTTCGGTATCCAGAACATAAATTCCGGTTCGGATCTGTTCTGTTTCAAAATAATAACAATCGGAAAAAGTAACTTTTGGAATATCAATGTGTGAAGCTGATTCGTAGGTATCGATCACAAATTTATCGCAGTTTTTTGAGTTCTTTACCGATAAAAATGTAAAAATCGCAAGGAATACAATCACAAGTACAAGGTAGGTTAATATGGTTTTAAATTTGATTTTCATACAGCAATTAATTATTGTTCAACGCAAACAAAGATATCATTTTTAAACCAGCAATCGAAGGGATTTCTCCCTTTGGTCGAAATGACAGCTCGTGGCTAGCGGCTAGCAGCTTAAAGCTTCAAGGGCTTAAAATAAATCACTTCCGTTTTAAAATCAGCATAATTATAACTGGTAACTTTAACAACCATCTCAAAATAGGCGGGAAACCTGCCATATTCTTTTTGGATTTTCGCTTTCAGTTCTTTTAGTGACTCCTCGTTTGTAATATAATTGGAAAGCCCTTTTATGCCCGAAGCATGAAAATCGCCCATAAATGAAAGGAAATTATTATTTGGCCCCGGCATTTTTACCAAAAAAGCATAATCGGTATAATATCCCTGAATATATTCCGGCACACTTAAAATCGTGCTGTCTTCCGCTTGTTCAATAATAATCTGCCTTGGATTGGTCTGCAATCGAATGGAAGTCTGCTCCAAAAAACGGTTCACAAAACCAAAACTATTTATGTTAGCGATGAATATTTCGTTGTTTCTTTTTAAATCCTCGGTATTTAAGGAAGAGAGTGCCTGAAGGCGAACGTCGATCCCTGCCCTCGAAAACACAGAAATAATATCAGGCAAAGGCATTACATTGTTGTTCGAGAAATAAGGATATTCGAGTTCAGAAACTGCAAATCCTGCCCCGGCAACCAGGGGCAATTTTGATTTGTGCAAATCCTCTTCCGAGTTAATTGAAATATCCCGGACAATAATATTTTCTGCAGTACTGTCTTTTACCCTGAAAAAATACGGATTTCCCATGGTGATGTATACAGGCAATCCATCCTTTATGTAATCGTTCCAAACCGGGTTGTCCCGATAAAATACCTTTTGCGATTTTAAATAGAAAAATAAGTTCAATAAAACCGAAACAACCAAAATCACGATGATAAGCCCTCTGCCTTTGGGGCTTCTAATATCCTGCTTTTTAACTTGTCCTTTCTTAATAATTTGTAAGGAATAGCTGCCTTTCGGAATTTCAAACACCAACTCATCTTTTCTTCCTTCAGCCTGGTAATATTTCTCAAGCAACGACCTTAGTTTATAAATATTCACACGAACAATGGTATCGTCGCCGGGCAAAAAATCATCGCCACGCCTAAAATAATCAATGGCAATATCGCATTCCCGGAGCACCCTCCCCTCTTTGGTTGATGAGTATAAAAACCGCAGCAAACCTTTTAAAACCTCCTTGTTTGCAAAAGTTTCACTATCAAGAATTTTATCAAGAATTTGTACTGAATCTGTTTTTACCATTTCCAAAGTTAGCTCGCTAAAGTTGTTCAATAAATATATGAAATTATGTCCTGTTTGGCGCAGGTTAACAGAGGTAACATTGTTAACGTAACTGTTATTCACCTGACAGTGAGGGCGAAGATACATATTTTTAGAAAGCTCAAACAAGTTCTGTTCAACTTATTTAACTAAGGATTTGTGAGCACGTGAAAATTAAAATCAATTAAATCAAAAGGACTTAAAATGAAAAATCAAAAAGGAAACTACCGATGGCGGATATTGGCAATGCTGTTTTTTGCCACCACCATTAATTATTTCGACCGTAGTATTATTGGCGTGCTCGGACCAACCCTCCGAAACCACGTTTTTTTCTGGACCGACCAGGACTATGCCAACATTACCATCGCCTTTAAAATTGCCTATGCCCTGGGATTGTTAAGCATGGGCGCACTGATCGATAAACTTGGGGTGAAAAAAGGATATACTTTGTCGATTGCCATTTGGAGTGTTTTTGGCATGTTGCACGCCCTGGTAACCAAAGGAATGGGCTGGATTGGTTTTGCTCTTGCCCGCTTCGGGTTGGGTTTTGGCGAATCCGGAAACTTCCCGGCTGCCGTGAAAACCGTTGCCGAATGGTTTCCGAAAAAAGAAAGGGCTTTTGCAAACGGACTGTTTAATGCCGGATCGAATGTTGGGGCAATTATCGCCCCATTGGTAGTGGCGTCCATTGTGTCAAACGACGGTACAAACTGGCAATACACTTTTCTGATTACCGGATTTCTAAGCGCTATTTGGGTGGCTGTTTGGCTCAAAACCTATAAAAAACCCGAACACCATTCCCGCATTTCAAAAGAAGAACTGGCATATATCAATAGTGATTCACTGGTGGAAGAATCCACCAGGAAAATTCCCTGGAAGGACTTGCTGAAAGTTAAAGAAACCTGGGCAATTGCCATTGTTAAAACCACCGATGCCGTTTGGCTATTTTACCTTTTTTGGGGAGGTTTTTTCCTTAACCGCAATTTTGGGCTCGAATTAGCAGGACTGGCACTGCCCTTAATGGTGATTTATATTGTTGCCGATGTTGGCAGTATTGGCGGAGGCTGGTTCTCATCAGCGCTTATAAAAAAAGGCTGGACCGTTAACCGGGCACGAAAAATCACCTTATTGATTTGTGCCATTGCTATTTTGCCCGTGGTTTTAGCACCTCAAACCAGCAACCAATGGATCGCAATTTCGCTTATTGCACTTGCGGCAGGGGGGCATCAGGCATGGTCGGCAAACATATTCGCATTGGTATCCGATGTGTTTCCCAAACGGGCTACTGCATCCATTGTAGGCATTGGAGGCATGATTGGTTATACGGTGGGTATTATTTCCGATATGTTGCTTGGTAAAGTGCTTACCAACAGCGGCGCCATTGGTTATGTGTATGCCTTTGCTTTTGCCGGATCGCTGTACCTGATCACTCTGTTTGTTGCCCACTTAATGATGCCAAAACTAACGCCCCTTAACGACGAACTTCAACATATAAAAGATTAAAACAAAACTCCCCTGGGATTCAGACACTTGAAATCCGGGGGATTCTTTCCTTTACACAACTGGTTACTAATCACATACAACACTCAAGACTCGAAACTCGTGGCTCGTGGCTCGCAGCTAATAGCTCTTATTTAAATCCAATCCAAAATCCCGCTAGGCATTGTTTCCTAAAATTGATATTGTTAACTTGCTGCGGCAATGAAACCCGGCAGCGCACAAGAAAGCACCGAAGAGAAGGGCCTACCCAAGGCAGTAAAGCAACCCCCGGATTTCTTAGCACAAATACTTTTTTGAATTAATAATTTTTGCATAACATATTCATACAGTTTCAGAAATTGGGATGTAGTAATGAAGTAGATTTTGAATTTGTGGAATATTTATAGCCTGAGATTATTTGAATAATTATGAAAATTTATACTCCAATACATGAACTTGAACCGAAAGAAGTCTTTCATAGTAAAATTAAAGAGTATTATTTGAATTTAGCAAACCAGCATATCCCGCCTGATTTGCTTAATAAATTAATAGACCAAATATGTGATTTACAATATGACAATTACTGGCGTTTTTGAAATCAACATCTAAAATCTACTAAAAGATATTCGAAATTTAGACTTAAGGATTTAGAACACCTATTTACCTATTACATACTGACTGACTTTTTTAAGAAATCTGATTTCGAGAATTATAAAAAATACTCTATGATACTTTTAAAATTAACAGAATAAGAATTTAATGAAAATGAGAATAAGAAATATCAATATGAAACGAAATAAATAACTTGAAGATAATCCTATATGGTAAGATTTCATTGAGAAATCCTCACTTACAAAATCCCAATATTTATTCAAATAATTTCAATAAATCTAATCTAAAATTGTTACTTAAAACAATAAAATGGATACATTAAATATCGCAAAACAAGCTGTAGATACACTAGCATCAATCTCAGAACATAAAGCTAAATCAGGTGAACAAATAATAAAGTTGTGGCCAATAATAGGACCTATCCTGGGACTATTTATTGGTTTTGCATTGGGAATAATTAAAGAGTCTTTTTTTTTGTTTAAAAAAGAACTTAAGGCTTTTAAGCTGGATTTGATAAAATATGGCAAAGGAGAACTAGGGATAATTGAGATACAGATTTCATATTCAAATCTTTCTAAAAGACAAAAGGCAAGAATTACAATTGAAGATCTTTTAACCGCAAAAATAGATGATATCGAAAAAGAAATAGAAAAAATAATTCAATCTTTTTAAAATGAGACATTTACCCACACAAGAAATCGACAATTTCCTTCGAGAGATTCTCGAAATACACAGAGATAGAAGATTATTAGAAAGGTGCTTCACGGAAATATCGGCAAAACATCTTGGAAAAGAATCAATTGGAGCATACGCCTTTAATATCCCAGAAGCAAGTTTTTTGGAAAAAAATGAATTATTAAGAGATTTAATCATTGAAAATTCAGATATTTTTTCAAAAATTAAAAATCCTAAACCAATATTCTTTTATGCCTATGTGGGACAAGGCAAAACAACATATTTGCATTATCTTTTCGATATTCTCCTACAAAATAATAACAACTTTAAAATATTTAAAAAACAAACTTATTCTGTTTTTGTATCTTATAGAAAAGAGGATACTCAATGCAAAAGTATTAAAACTGACATATTAAGTCGGCTAGAAATTGTAGTTAAAGAAATATTCAAAGATAATGAGTTTGAAGAGTCATATGAACTTTATTCTCAAATATTTGAAGCGGATAGTATAAACTATGAACGAAGATATAAAAATAGAAGATATCAATCATTTATTGATTATCTGCTAGAGAAATATTCTGACGAACAGTTTCTACGTAACAGATTAAGATGGTTACTTGAAGAAAAGGGTATAAAAGTTTGTTGTATAGTTGATAACATCGACCAGCATTTTTATTTTGAAGGAAATGTCTCTAGATTTATTCAATTATTTCAAGATATTCAACACTTATATCTCCAATTAATTTTACCAATGCGATTTGCGAACAAAGGTATACAAGAACATCCTTTTTTTAATGCTTATAATCCTTTAACTGTAACACTTGGGCTTCCAGATTTTGCTAAACTAATAGAAAAAAGAATTAAACATGTTTCTGAACATTTTGAATTTAACTTAAAAGAGCCAATAATTGCATTCGAAGATGATTCCTTAATTACCAATGAAGAAATCTTTAGTTTTTACAAATCCATTTGTACTCACATTGATAAAAATAGTGATGTCAAACATTCATTAGAAATGCTTTCTAATTACAGTCCTCGCACTTACTTAAATATTATGTATGATATGTTTAATTCTTCTAGATTATACTATCATCCATTAACTGACAAGAAAATTGATTACCAAGAACGTGTAAAAAACAGGAAGTTTAAAACACTTTTTTTATATGCTCTAATGCTAATGAATAATGATTTTCATAATGAGGATGATGCAAGAATTCCAATTATAAATCTTTTTGACAATAAATCTTTGAACAACTGGAATTCTTTTATTAGGTTTCACATACTTAGCTATTTAGACAAAATAGGCAAACCTGTAAACATTAGTTCGTTTATCGTATCGTTTACTGAAAAATATAAGATTCTGTCGGAGGATATAATTAAAAATGTTTTAAAATTCTTTATTGAAAAAAAGTGCATTCGATATATGTCAAATGAACATATGGAACTGGAAGATATTGCAATTAATATTAATAAATCCAATGGAACCATTGATATCTCGCCCAGAGGCATATATCACCTAGAATTATCAAAAGAATTGGAATATTACGAGATACTCGCATTACAGAGGTTGTTTATCAGAAAAAAAGATTCAAGAACCATTGAGCAGACATCAAAATTAGAAAGAGCAGAAAATTTAAAAGTTTTTATTAAAGATTTAAAAAAGAAAGAGAATCACCTTGAAGCAATATACTTTGATAATCGAAAGTATAAAGAGCACTTAATTTGGACGAATGAGATTTATAATAAACTTATTGAAGAATTTAATTTTACATTCTCAGATGTTATACCATATATGAAAAAAGATAAAAAAACTGCTAACAACAAATGGTATCGATGGCGAGGTAAAGATTAGTTGTGTTGATATGCTGCTCTGCTCCGAATACAATTCGGAGTTTTTAACCATTAACTTGAAAATAAATTAAAACAATAAACTAACAACCAATATTAAAAACCAGATGATGAAACTCAACCGAATTTTAATTACCCTTCTTATCGCAATAACATCTACTGTATTATGTGCCCAGAATCCTTTGAATTTTGGCAGTAATATCAGGTCTGCCGATCCATCTGCCCACGTGTGGAAGGACGGAAAGATATACATTTATGCATCGCACGATGAAGAGTGCCAGGAAGATTTCTGGATGAAAGACTGGCATATATTTTCATCATCGGACCTGATTAACTGGACCGACCATGGCGCATGTTTGTCGGTGGATGATTTAGCCTGGGCCGACAATTTTGCCTGGGCTCCTGATTGCGCCTACAAAGACGGCAAATATTATTTCTGCTTTCCTGCGGGTACCGGGTATAAAGACCGTGTCAATCCTGAAAAAAGCACCAAATGGATGGGCATTGGAATTGCCGTAAGCGATTCGCCTACCGGACCGTTTGTTGACCATATTGGCGCGCCCTTATGGACCAAACCTTATGCAAACGACCCCTGTCTGTTTATTGACGACGATGGAACCCCATATTTATATGTGCATGGGCAAGGCGCCGACTACAGGGTTATTGAATTGACCAATGACATGAAATCTGTGAAAGGTGACTTTTATAAAATGGACATGGGCGGCTACGAGCCAAAAATGGAAGGTCCCTGGGTATTTAAGCGAAACGGCACCTATTATTTCACAATGCCCGAAGGTAACCGGATTTTAACGTATTATATGAGTGATTCGCCCAAAGGCCCTTGGACATATAAAGGAACGATTATGGAACAGGAGCATAACAGCAACAACCACCATTCAATTGTAGAATATAAAGGACAATGGATTTTATTTTACCATAGATGGATTGATACAGGCGATGCGTGTGAAAAACGGGAAAGACAGCGGCATATTTGCGCCGAATACCTCTTCTTTAACGACGATGGAACCATACAAAAGGTAAACAGGACCGAAGAAGGATTGGCAAAAGGTTTAAAATAATACAATTGTTCCAAGTACCCTAGAATCTTTGTGGCGAAGAAAAGGTTTTGCCACAAAGGCACAAAAACACAAAGCATACACAAAGTTTAGATCATCCAATTGCTAAATTATGGGACTTCCTTTTATTCTATTTTTTGTAATAATCATAGCTGTAATAATCTTTAGCCAGGTTTTCAGCAAAAAAGCCATCGTTAAACGAAGGCTTAAAAAAGCAGAGTTAAAAAAAATCATGGAATTTAAAGACAACGACATTGCTAAAATTGTTGGAACTGTTGAACTTGGCGACACGCACCTTATTGCCCCCCTTTCGGGACGGAAATGCTGCTTTTATTATGTACATGTTGAAGAAAAGGTGTCCTCTGGAAAAAGCTCCCGGTGGAAAAGCCTTATTGAGGAAGAGGTTACGGATAAAATATTGGTAAAAGAAGATTTGAATTATGCCTACATAAACGATGAATTTATCAAGTGTTATATTGTTCAGGACCGTAATTTCTCATCCGGGTTTTGGAACGATGCAACTGAACACCTCGAAGGCTACCTTCACAGCCATGGATTCAGTAGTGAAGGCTTTTGGGGAATGAACAAAACCCTTCGCTACAAAGAAGGAGTGATTGAGGATGGCGAAGAACTTGCCATATTCGGGAGAGGAGTATGGAAAAATGCAGCGGAACTGAACTTAGCGGATAAATACGGAAAAGTTTTGGAAATTACGGCACCGGATGGCGAACCTGTTTATTTCAGTGATGATACGGATACCACCAAAAGAGAGGTCGTAATAAAACATTCCACCACAAAAAAATACCATACAAAGAAAAGATATGAACGTAGAAGCAAAGACGGTTATTTAAGATAAAAACATTCGGAATGGAAGTTATTTATTTTTTAGCTGCTTTAATTATCGTGGTTTTTTACTTGCTTAGAAAAAAGCACCAACAATCCGCTTGGAAAAAACCCAAAGCCCCTTTCCCAATAGAGAGCAGGATTATTTTGATGAAAAACGTGCCTTTTTACAATGCTTTATCCACAGAAGAAAAAGAGCTTTTTGAATATAAAATCCAGGAATTCCTGCTGAATTGCCGTATTACCGGAATTGAAACCACCGTTGACTTAAAAGACAAATTGCTGGTGGCATCCAGTGCCATCATTCCGATTTTTAAATTTCCACATTGGAGATACAACAACCTTCACGAAGTTTTATTGTACCCTAACAGGTTCAATGAGAAATTTGAGACCCAGGGACCCGACCGAAGTATTCTGGGCATGGTTGGTAGTGGCTATATGGAAGGGAAAATGATTTTATCGAAACCTGCATTGCTCCATGGTTTTGTAAACGAATCGGATAAAAAGAACACGGCTATTCACGAGTTTGTGCACCTTATTGACAAAACAGATGGCAAGGTTGATGGCATACCGGAAGTTTTGTTGGAAAAGCAATATTCAATTCCCTGGATTGACCTCATCCACAAAAAGATCAATGAAATTAATGGCAATTCTTCAGATATTAATCCCTATGGTGGAACAAACAATGGGGAATTCTTTTCGGTTGCAAGCGAATATTTTTTTGAAAAACCAAAACTAATGGCAAAAAACCATCCCGAATTATATGCCATGCTCGAACAGATATTTAAACAAGATATGCGTGCGAGAAATTTGGGGAATCAAAAATTAAGGATCTCGAGAAATAGCCCGTGCCCATGCAACAGCGGGCTAAAGTTCAAAAAATGCTGTGGCAAATTGCATTATTTTTAGTTTAGATTTATGAAACCTCACAGTTGAGCTTCACCCATTTGTACCCGTTTTACATATCCACTATAAATTTGTATATTCCAAATAAAATTTATGTAGGCTTGAGTAATTATTTCTGGCGAATGATCGCAGTTGTTCTGATTGCCATATTTATACCCATTTGGATTACAGTTTTGAATTAATACAACGAACATGAAAAAAACAATCAAACGCATCGCGCTTGGCATTGGAGCCATCGTTCTTATAATAATTTTATTTGCAGTCGGCTATGGAATTATTGCAAAATCGATTATGAAAAAAATGACGCCAACGAAAACCGGGTTACTTGTTGACAATGTTATTTCTATTAAAGATTCATTTACCAATATGTTCCTTATAAAAAACGGGGATAGTTATATTGCCATTGATTGCGGGAATAATTTGGAAACCATTGCCAGTGAACTGCAAAAACTGGAAATTGATCCCGACCAGGTGAAGGCTGTGTTACTAACACACACCGATGGCGACCACGTAGCTGCTCTCCCCTTGTTCAAAAATGCAAAACTATTTTTCTCAAAACAGGAAGAGAAATTGTTAAACGGAGAAGCGTCAAGGTTTCTTTTTTGGGGCAATAAAATAAGCACCAGCGAATATACATTGGTCAATAATGGTCGAACCATAAATTATGGAAAAACAAAAATCAAGTGCATCCTAACACCGGGTCATACAATTGGCTCGATGTGTTATCTAATCAACGATAAATATTTGTTTGTTGGCGATGCTTTAGGCTTGAAAAACGGAAAAATGGAGAAGTTCAGTAGCTTCTTTAATGCCGATAGCAAAACTGCCACCCAATCCATGGAAATTATTGCGAATATCTCTGAAGCAAAATATATTTTTACTGCGCATTACGGATACACCAAAATTGACAACGAAATCTTTCAATAAAGATTAAAATATTTTCAGGGATGAATAAAAAAGTTCTATTGTTTTTAGCACAAGGGTTTGAGGCCTACGAGGCAAGTGTTTTTACTGACATTTTCGGATGGAGCAGGATGTGTGGACCTGAACCTGTTAATTTGATTACCACTGCACTTCGCCCCAAACTGCATTGTTATTGGAACTTAATTGTGGAACCTGAAATTCCGTTTGAACAGGTGAACGTAGATGATTTCGACGCACTTGCCATTCCGGGCGGGATTGAAGTTGCAGGTTTTTATGAAGATGCCTACGATGAACGTTTTTTGAATTTAGTTCGTGAGTTTGATAAAAAAGGCAAATTAATTGCATCCGTTTGTGTTGGGGCATTGCCCATTGGTAAATCGGGGGTATTGAAAAACAGAAAAGCTACCACCTGGGATTTAAACGATGGTGCCAGGCGAAAACAATTGGCTGATTTTGGAGCATTGGTGCAAGATACCCAAATAATGGTCGATAATAACATTGTCACCTCAACAGGCCCGGCAACCAGCCTCGATGTTGCATTTACATTGCTCGAAATGTTGACCAGCATCGAAAATGTTACAGAAATCAAAAAAAACATGCGGTTTATTTTAGATTAAAACTCCATTAAAAGCTTTATTCTGCAAACCATTCAAAGAATCTAGAGAACATAAATTCTTAATAGAATTTACTTTTGGATAGGCAACAGAATTCTACCAAACAAATTTAGTTCTGCCAAACCATTTATTGCCTTTATATTAATCTTAGCGACAGATAAAGGCGCAAAAGTATTTTCCAAAAACAAAAGCTTTTCTATGCAAAAAAATCTGTTATGTGGGTATTATTGGCGCTTTCTTCGGCGTTCGTTTTGGGCATCTACGATGTTTTAAAAAAGTTGTTTGAAGCCATTTTTGCAACCATATTTGTTTGATAATTGATTTATGATGTTAAACAAAAATGTCATTTCATTGTTTTTATTAAAAAAGAACGATGGCATTTTTTCAATTTCAGAAAGAGCAATTAGTAGATACTTCCGTTGATGTATTATGGGATTTTATTACCTCCCCTCACAACCTAAAGAGGATAACACCACCAAACATGGGATTTGATATTCTTACGGAAGACCTACCATCAAAAATATATGCAGGTTTAATTATTAGCTACATTGTTCGACCGATGTTTGGAATAAAAACTAATTGGGTTACAGAAATCACGCATGTAGAAGATAATAAGTATTTTGTAGATGAACAGCGGATAGGACCTTATGCCATGTGGCATCATCAGCACCATATTGCTCCTCTGGGAGATAAAACCGTAATGAAAGACATTATCAGTTATCAACCACCATTCGGGATTCTTGGGAATTTGATAAATCGTTTGTTTATTCGAAAGAAACTACAACAAATTTTTTATTATCGTGCAAAAGTAATTTCAAAATTTTTTTAATGATGTAAAGATTTGGGCGCTTCTTTCACTTCTTCCGATACCTTTACAAATACTGGAATATTTACCTGCATCCAGTTGTAAAAAGGATACACTTCCTTGTAGGTTTCTTCTGTGAACACACCTTTCATAATTTCCATCCAGGTATTTAATTGAGCTGCCCAGTAGTTGCTTTTGAAACCGTGATTCTGATAGGCATTAAATACCCACAAAACAGTATCAACCATTACTTCTGCATTGTAATTTTGAATGATGGAAGAAATAAAACGGATATGATTGGAATGATTGTCTTTCATCATACTTAAGTTTTTTGCACCAACCAATTCTTCAATGTCTGGTCTGTTTTGCATTAGTTCATTCATTTTCGACACCAGCTCATCTGCTTTGGATTGATACTCCTCCGATGCCTTTTTGCTAACTGCTTTTAGTCGCTTAGCTTCTTTTAATAGATAAGTTTTGTCCATAATAATTGATTTAATTTTGTTTCGGTAAATGACGATTTAAGACTTTAAATAAATCATCTTTTTTAATCGGTTTTGCTATGTAATCATCACATCCTGCCCTTAATGCCTTCTCCCGATCTCCCGCCAAAGCATAGGCAGTTTGTGCAATAATAGGAACCTTTTTATTAATCTTTTTAATCTCTTTGGTTGCAACAAAGCCGTCCAAATCGGGCATTCTTAAGTCCATTAGAATTAAATCCAGATTTTTATTCTCTTTATAGATTTTTATTGCTTCCGTTCCATTTTTTGCCCATAATACTTCGTTGTTTCGTTTGGTCAATAAGGTTTTTAAATACTCAAAGTTGCTAAAGTCATCCTCGGCTATTAAAACTTTATTATCTCTGAAAAGTGTTTCATTAGAGGAGACGTTCTGTTGATCCTTATCCTCTGATTCCACCATAACATGGTTGATGGTAAAGGTAAATTTGCTTCCTTCCCCTTTTGTAGATTTTACACTGATGTCGCCGCCTAGCATGGTGCAATAAGCTTTTGATATAGCTAAGCCCAAGCCAGAGCCATCATAGACCTTTGTCATATGATCATCCACCTGTACAAAACGGTTAAACAGGGCTTCCATATTTTCTTTATGGATGCCAACACCTGTATCTTTTACATAAAACTTTACTTTTGAATCTTTTACAGAACAACCAATTTCGATGGAGCCAAACGGGGTGAATTTAATTGCATTTTTTATTAAATTACTCAATATCGATTCCAGTTTATTGATATCCGTTTGTATATAGTCCAATTCTTTCGGGACATCGTTGATTAATCTGATTTGCAGCTCTTTATTTAGAATTTCGGCATGAAATATTTCTACAATGTTTTCCAAGGTTTTATTCAGCGATATGGGCGTTAAGGTCATACTCACAATTCCCGACTCTATTCTTGAAATCTCTATTATGTCATTTATTGTGTGCAATAGCCTTTCGCTACCTTTACGGATTGCGCTTAGGAAAACATCATGCCTATCACCTGATATTTCCTTGTCCTGCAATAAATCAACAAAACCAATAATGCTGTTCATTGGGGTCCGAATTTCGTGACTCATGTTTGCCAGAAATGCTGTTTTTAATCGTTCGCTTTCTTCTGCTTTGTCTTTGGCTTTTACAAGCTGTTCCCAAAGTATCTTTTTATCCGTTATATCGCGTATGGATGTCAAAAAGGTTTCTTTATCGTCCCAGTCAATATCAATGGTTCGCATTTCACCAACCACGTTTTCTTCTTCTTTCCTAACAATATTAATTTCGGTGTGTTCCCCAATAACCATTGGATATCCAAATATTCGTTTTAAGAGAATATCCATGGAAAGTTTGAACAAATCTTCTGCCGCGGAGTTGGCAAATTTTATTTTACCATCTTGTTCAACTATTAGGATGGCATCAGGGTTTCGATCAATTATTTTACGAAAGCGTTCCTCACTCTTTCTCAATGCTTCAACGGTTTCTTTGTGGCGCATAAATGCATCTATCCTTGCCAAGAACTCTCGTTTTTGCACAGGACGGGTAATGTAACCATTGGCACCAAGCTCTAAACCATTAGCTTGTTCATCCGAAGATTTTAACTGTCCTGTAATCATCACAATTACAAGGTGCTCATATTGATTATCTGATCTTAACTTCTTTAAAATATCCAGGCCCGACTCATTTTTTAGAACAATGTCTAAAATGAGGATGTCTGCAGGATAGTTTTTTAATAGCTCAAAGGTTTCCTTAGAATTTTGGGCAGTTTTAATCTCATAACCATGCTCTTCAAGAACCGTTGAATTGTATTCGAGATTAACAATTTCATCATCTACAAGAACGATTTTTCCCTTTTTACTCATAAACTTGTTCTATTTTGTAAATAAATTATCCAATCGATCTATTTCCCCTCTGAAAATTTGTTGCGGATTTCCTGCAATAATCCCAGATACATCGCGGAAAGGTTTACCAATGTGCATCCCTTTGCCATCAATTGTCAATTCCTTGATGTCCTTATCATGTCTTGATCCACGCATTTTCAAAACCGTAATTCCCCTTCTCATTTCACCAAATGTTTCTACATACCTCAATAAGATGATGGAGTCGGTAATGGTTGAAATATGTCCTTCGGTGATGGAAGAACCTCCCATTAATGAAGATGTGGTTGACGTAAATAAACCTGCAATTTCCTGGTGTTTGATGAATGAGGTCAGCCCGATGATAAACTCCCTAAAACTTTTAATGGTGGAAACCCTTTCCAACGCCGATAAACTATCAATGGCAACCCGATGGGGTTTATATTCCTGTATGATTCTTTTAATTCTTATCAGATGCTCTTCCAAGCCTGTCATTTCGGGGTATTCACATTCTACCCTAAGTAATCCTTCTTTTTCACTTTTTTCAAAGTCAATGCCCCAGCCATTTGCATTTCGGAATAGCTGTTCTCTGCTTTCCTCAAAAGCAAATAATAAAGAACGCTCGTTGCGACTAGTACCACCTTCCATAAATTCGGTAGCCATCAGAGTCTTTCCGGTTCCGGTAGCTCCAGAAACTAAAATAATGGAATCGCGGAAAAATCCTCCATCACACATTTTGTCCAGTTCATCGCTGCCCGAATTTATTCTTATATTCGATGATTTTTGCTTAAGCTCGATGGCGGAAAGTGGAATTATCACAATTCCTTCTTCCGGAGAAACGGTGAATGGGTATTCGCCTTTTTTGTGCATCGTTCCCCGATATTTTAAAATTTCGATGGTACGACGGCGTTTTTCTTCTTCCAATATGTTTCGTAGAATGATGACATTGTCAGCCACAAATTCTTCCACTCCAAAGCGTGCAATCTCCCCATACTCCTGTGTTCTTTCAGCAGTCATCAGAGCAGTAATTCCCATTTGCTTTAGCGCATAAGCAATTCTGAAAAGTTCCCTACGTATGATGGCTGAATCGGTAAATTGGGTGAAAATAGCTCCTAATGAGTCCAGGGCTATCCGGTTTGCTTTTGTTGTTTTTACCGCATGCTCAATTCGAGCCAAAAGCGCACCTAAATCAAAATCACCAGAAACAACCTGTGGCTCATTTGGTTGAGGAGATGCATCAACAAACATCCACTTTTTTTCTTTTTCCCACTTGGTGATGGGCCAGCCAAAACCCAACATATTGTTTCTGATATCGTTTACTGATTCTTCGAAGGTGATAAAAACTCCATTGTCATTGTGTTTCATTATTCCTTCGGCAAGAAACTGAGATGCGAATACGGTTTTCGCACTACCAGCTGTTCCGGTTACCAGTGTTGTGCGGTTTAATGGTAAACCCCCTTGAGAAATATGATCAAATCCTGATATGCCGGTTTCTAGTTTTTTAATCGATTGATTTGTAGAATTTTCCATCATTTTAACACAATTTAGTTTCCATTATTTTTTTTGTTTAAATCCAAGCCAAGCAATACTTTCTCGGTATCCGATAAGTCTCCGATAATCCTTCGGATTGGAGGTGGGAGGTTTTTAATTAAGGTTGGAGTTGCCAAAATCTTGTCATCCTCGGCCAATTGTGGTGATTCCAACACGTCAATTACTTTTAATTCATAATTATCTTTTAAACCATCCTGACAGATTTGTTTCAGATTATTTATCGCTAGCTCAGATCTGGAGGTTTTCCCGGTTACATAAAGTTTTAGTTCATACTTTGCCATTTCTCTTCCTATATAATTAACTTAGATTTCGATAATAACTTAATAAATACCCCATTAGTTCAACCAATAAAATCCTGCTTTCTTCTTTGATGTAATAGGTTTTTATTGCAGATGATTTATGAACCAATTTTTTCAGTGCTTCTTTATGAATATTAATCACGTCTCTGGAGCTGGCTTTTAGAAAACCTAATTCAGAAGCCAATTCTTTTACTTTGCTTGAGGTGTTGGTAGAGGTTTTATATATTCTATGTTTGATGAGTTCGCTTAATATTTCAAAATAAATTGTGCTGAACTTATTAAACTTTTCAGGATAAGCTTTATCAATTGATTCCTGCTCGAAAATAGAAGCAGTCATACTTGTACTGGAGCGTGTGATTGAACTGAAAGGTTCTTCTTTTCTTTTTGATACCAGAGTTTCTTTTAGACGAAATATAGAATTTACCCGGGCAATCAGCTCCCTTTTATTGTAGGGGCGTTTGATGTAATCACTTGCGCCAATTTCCAACCCTAAAGCGTGGTCTTCGGGGCTGATTTTAACCCCGGAAATAAGAATAACGATGATGTCCTCGTAGCGTTCATCGCTCTTTATATCTTTGCATAAATCAGTGCCCAGTGCATCGGGTAATAAAACATCCAATAAAACAAGTTCGGGTTTAAATAGCTCTACGCTTTTCATACATTCTTCACCATTTGATGCAGTGTATGTTACATAGCCTTCCTTGTCCAGAATGATTTTTAATATCTCCAGAGCTTCCAGGTTATCATCGACGATGAGAATCTTTTTATCCATTTGAACTTTCTAAGTTTTTCGGAATACTGAAGCTAAAAACTGAGCCAACTCCATGTTCCGAACTTGCCCAAATCTTACCATGGTGTGCTCCTATTATTTTTTTGCAAATAAATAGTCCTAATCCGGTGCTCTTTTCTCCGGCAGTGCTTTGCGTACTGGTGCGGTTAAAGGGTTTAAACAAGGTAGAAACTTCCTCTTCTTTTATTCCTGCACCTTCATCTTTCACTTCAACCACAATTTCAGTGTTTTTTTCATGAACCGAAATGTATACTTCACTATCTGGTTCAGAGTATTTTATGGCATTGGTTATCAAATTGGTGATGACCTGCTCTATTTTTTCACGGTCTATCTCTAACTCGATGGCTTTCTGGAGATTGTTAAAATGAAACTTAATGTTCTTTCTTTCCGCTAGGCTTGAAGTTAGAACAACTGTTTCATTTATGATTTCTACTAAATCTGCTTTTTGAATATTTAGTTTAATTTCTCCCGACTCAATGGCTGAAAAATCCAACAAGTCATTGACCAGATTCAACATAAACATGCTTTGATTTTTAATGTGCGAAATAAATCTAAGTTGCTGAACATTTAGACTTTCCGGATCGTCTTCAAGGAGTTCGGCAAAATTGTAGATGTTACCCAATGGATTTCGTAAATCGTGCGCTGCCATTCCCAGGAAGTGGTTTTTTATTTCGTTTAGTTTGGTGAGTTCTACATTTTTTTTGGAAAGCTGGCGCTGAAGGTTTGCAAGCTCATTGTTAAGCTGAGAAAGCTCGTCAAAGGTGTTGTTGTCGTCCTCCAGTTCTTTGGCTTTTAAAAATTTTTCTTTTAATATTTGCCTGATATAATTGGCTTGCTCATTATTTATCCGCATTAGCTCTTCGTACAAAAAAGGAACATCGTTGTTAGTAGCAAGGGCAAAAATGAAATAGTTTTCTTCGATTTTACTGCCGGAAAATTTGAGGGTTTTGATATGGTCTTCAAAAGTGACATTAATTTCCCAATTAAATGTTGCTCCATTAAGTTTCAACTTATGGGCAAAATCTGCCATTTTTAATTGTTCATTCTCATCGCATACGTCTTCAATGGAAAGGTGCTTGTTTTCCCATCGTTTATTTTCAAAACTATTGTAAACAAATTCAATAATTTGAAAGTTCGGATCACAAAGCATCACTACTCCTTTTGCCATCTTATTATCTAGTTTATTTGAATTAATTTATTCGCTTCTTTAATAGCTGCATCCGCATCGTTGGCATAGCCATCGGCATTGGTTTCTTTCCAGAGTTCATCGTAGGAGTTAAAAGCTTTTCCTCCAACAATTATTTTAAGATGTTCAGGGTGTTGCTCATTTTTTATGTAGTCTATTAATTCTCTAACTTGTGGGACATTAAAATAGATGGTGGCTGAAATAGCTAAAATATCCGCATTTGTTTCGTTGATCATTTCCAGCACACTGTTATGGGGAGTATTAGCCCCTAAATAATAGGTGTTCCAACCTTCCATTTCAAAAAAATCAGATACCATACGTATGCCCAGTTCGTGCAATTCACCCGAAATGCTTGTTGCTACCAGATTTCGTCCATTTTTATCAATGGAAAAAATATACTCATATAATCGCGACATGATAAACTGGGTGGCAGCGGTGCAGTAGTGCTCCATGGCAACGGTAATTTTGTTGCCCTGCCATAATCGTCCGATTTCCCATTGAGCTGGTTGAAAAACTTCCAGGTAAATATCCCTGATGGAAGTACCTTCTTCAAGAGCATTCAATATAAGTTTCTCCGCTTTTACCCGATCCTTGCTTAACAAGAAATTTAAATATTCTTTGGCTAATTTATTCATCTGAGGTTTTCTCTAACCAATCCCTAATCCAGTGAACACTTAGTTACCCTTTAAATATACCACTTTTTTGCCATATAGGAAATATTTGCATCGCCTATTGTGTCCAAAATATTAAGCTTGTTTCGTCTAAGGAAATGGAGTTTGATTAATCCATCTCAAAATATTTTCTTTACAATAAAAAAAGTATGTGGGTAATTCTTGCTCTTTCTTCGGCGTTCGTTTTGGGCATCTACGATGTTTTTAAAAAACTGTCGTTGAACAAAAATGCCGTTTTACCGGTATTGTTTTTTTCAAGTGTTGCCGCAGCCTTAACCGTGCTTCCTTTTATAATTGGATCAAATATTTCACCGGAATTTTTTCGCTCCCTTCGTCTTTTTGTTCCGAAAATTACCTTGCACGAACATTTATTGATCCTGTTAAAAACTGCCATTGTTGTGTGCAGCTGGATTTTCTCATTTTTTGCCTTAAAACATTTGCCAATAACCATTGTTTCGCCCATTCGTGCCACGGGACCTTTATGGACCCTGATTGGGGCGATCCTTATTTTTCATGAAAGGCTGAACCTGTTGCAATGGATTGGGGTTTCCATTACCTTGATATTTTTCTATTTGCTTTCAACTGCCGGAAAACTGGAAGGGATTCATTTTCGGAAAAACAAATGGATATTTTTTATTGTTGCAGGAACGCTGTTTGGTGCCGCAAGTGGTTTGTACGATAAATTTGTGATTCACAAAGTGGACAGGATTGCTGTTCAGGCATGGTTTACGGTCTATCAGGTTTTCCTGTTGGGACCAGTGGTCGCCCTTTCACGATATTCTGTTCCCGCTATAAAGAGAACTGTGTTTCAATGGCGCTGGACAATTCCTGCCATTGGGGCATTATTGTTGCTGGCCGACTACCTTTATTTTTATGCTTTGAGCTACGACGATGCCATGATATCTATTATTTCGGCATTACGGCGTGGAGGTGTTGTGGTTGCCTTTGTTACCGGGGCTATTTTGTTCAAAGAACACAATATTGGCAAGAAAGGCCTTTATCTTCTGGGAATACTTGCCGGAATTCTTTTGATTAGCTTCGCAAGTTCGTAATAAACACCTTATCTTAGTTAAGGAAAACGCAACTATAAACATCATGAAACAACCACGCTCTGTATATTTTTGGATTCCCCGAATACTTTGCATTTTAACCATCCTGTTTGTAAGCATGTTTGCACTGGATGCATTTCAAGCCGAAATGAGCGTGACGGATCAAATCAAAGCTTTCTTAATTCACCTGACCCCTTCGTTTGTTTTAGTCCTCATTCTGCTATTTGCTTGGAAACGTGACCTCATTGGAGGCATCTTTTTTATCCTTATCGGGCTATTATCCATGCCGTGGATTTACAAGCATAATTTTTCTATGAACCATTCAGTTTTAATGAGTATAAAAATTGTTTTGCTTCTGGCAGGTCCGTTTATTCTTGTGGGAGGATTATTTTTCTACAACTATTGGCGCACCCGAAAACGTATTTCGCATTAAAAAGTATAATTCAATCTTAAT
Organism: Prolixibacteraceae bacterium; assembly: GCA_963678235.1. Lineage (GTDB taxonomy): Bacteria > Bacteroidota > Bacteroidia > Bacteroidales > Prolixibacteraceae > JABMQB01. Next base: position 2,161,955 of record OY782766.1, read on the forward strand.
CCCGAAACAGAACCAGTAAAAGGCACTATTGATAATCCTTGTTGTTTGTTCGTTTTGTGCAGATGTGGAACCAGTATTCCGACAGAAGCCCCAATCACCCCACCAACTATTACATCCGAAGGAAAATGTTTCATTGCTTTCACCCTGAAATACCCCACAACAGTAGGTGGCACCAATGCAGCGGCAAATAACCAATATTTTTTATTCCCAAGTTCAGGATGGTAATCACTGTAAACTTTAGCCATAAAAAACGAGGCTGAAGCTGCTGACGAAACATGGCCGCTAAAAAATGAATTTCGGGTTTCATTGGCAATTTTTTCCGCTAATGGCACTTCAGGGTGGTAAGTGAATGGCCGCGCCCGGTTTGATAAACTTGCAACCGAAACATAAACACCCGAATTAACGGCATGTGTTTCCCCATAGAGCAACAGGATATCAAACCAGTCTTTCCGAATCCTTGCATCCAATGCAAGCACGCCCGGAAGCAAAGCGCTAAGGTTTAAAACAGCATCCGAAATCCGTTGTGCATCCTCCCTAAAAGAGGCATTTTGCTTTGTTGCAATGCGATCAAATTTCCAAACATTGTTTGCATTTAAAAGTTGGACGTCATTTTGGGACACACCGCTTTTCTGCGCCAAATAATTAAACCCAATAATATCTCCCGCAAAAATTCCAACGGTTAGGGGCAATTCCAATTTGCGGTTTAATGAATAAACCTCTGATGTCTTTACGGAAATTTTCTGTCCAAAACCAACAGAAGAAATAAATAAAATTAAAACAAAAACAAGGTTCTTTTTCAGACAGGCCATATAGTTTCGAACAAATTAAAAAATAAAAGTAGGAATTATGCCGATAATTTCAATTCCCTTGAAAACACAAAAAATGTTTATGTAATTAAGAAAATGTCTTACAAAATATAAAAAAGGAGAAATTATTTTGCAATACTACTCCTTAAAGTGTTCTTCAACAAAACGTATTGCCTATTCTACTACATAGTATTCGATAATAAAACTTCCGCGTTGTCGGTAATAATTGCTTTGCGGGCGTCCTCATGATCAAAGGTAAACTTGCAGTTTTCAAAAGAAACCACATCCGTATGCCGAATAAAAAAAGCAGAAGCGTTGGTGTTGCCAAATTTGCTGCCTTCCGGATACCCTCCATCATATTCAGGAACCGTTTGATTTGAATTTTGGATACCTCCTTTTAAATTTAAGTTTACATTTTGAAAGGAAACATTTTGAATATGATGCCCTTTAATGCCCGTAATAATTGATGGATATTGTTTGGTAAACCTGTCACCGCTTATATCTGAAATAAAAATATTGGAAATGGTCCCTATCCGCTCCAACCTGCCTGGCACATTTCGTTTTCGGTCGGCTAGCAGGATAAAAAATGCCTGTCCGCAATCCGTTATTTTGCAATCCCGGATTTTCAAATTATCAATATACGCCCCGTCCATTGATTCTATTGCTATTGCCGAATTTTGGAAAGCATTGATCAATTCTAAACCCGAAACATCAAAATCCATAAACGAACCTAATCCATCGGTACCAAGTTTAAAACAATTTCCGGCATTCACATTCAGCTTATCAATTTTACAATTTCGCACCACCACATCTTTACACCCATATTCACTCCCACTCTTAAAACAAATACCATCATCTTCCGACTTAATGGTACAATTTTCGATAAAAACATGATGACAATCCACAATATCAATCCCATCACGGTTTGGGGTAAGGTTTCCGGTATCAATATTTAATCCCATAAGATGAACACTATCCGATTCAATGTAAACTTGTGTCCAACAGGCAGGGTCTTTTAATTGGATATTTGAAACCGTAATATTTTTAGCACCAACAAAAGTCAGGATTGATGGCCGGTCTTTTTCGGTTCCAAGTTCTTTCACATTTAGCCAGGGCTCGTAATCGCCTTGCCCGTCAATCAGTCCTCCACCTTTAATTGTCACATTCTTAACATGATTGCCATAAATTAACCGGCGCTGGCAATCGCCGTCCATACGGTTTGGATAGTTTGTTTCAATATTATGATGTGGATAAGCAGATTCCTCGTCCGATTGGATTCCCAGTAAAACTGCACTTGAATCAACAAATAGCGCCATATTGCTCACAAGTTTTAATTGTCCGCTTAAAAACACTCCATCTTTTAAAACTACTGTTCCGCCTTCCGGGATGCACGCATCAATTGCTTTTTGAATCGCTTGCTGGTCGTTTGTTTGCCCATCGCCTTTCGCTCCAAATTCTTTAACATTAAAAACGCTTTTGATTGCCTGGTCGTGGCTTTTGTCCTTCTGACCAGATTCAATACAACCAACGAATAAAATTAAAAACAGTGCTAAAAGTTTATTTAATAAATGGATTTTCATAGTATTTAATTGAGATAGGTTTTTTGTTTTATTGATTTAAAATGGATTCGGACAATGGGTTTATTTGACTACTTTTTTCACCCCGGTTTTTGTTGGAATAACTTTTTGAATACTCCCGTCATTGTTATGATACAAGTAATCAACACAAATTGAACGCCTAAAAGGTCTGTATTTCATATCAGGGGAATCAGCCGATGTCTTATTCAGAAAAAGATCGGAAGTATGGTAAAATAGGTACCATTGCCCTTTGTATTCGGCAATTGAATGGTGATTTGTACCGCTGTTCACCTCATCCAAAATTACCCCCTTATGCTCATATGGTCCCAAAATATTGTCTGACATTGCATATACAATTTGCGGACCGGTAACCCCTTTTTCGCCCCAGGTTGAGTAAGAAAGGTAATACTTGCCTTTGTACTTGTGCACCCATACAGCTTCAAAAAAATCTTTGGCACCTTCAATTTGCATAACTTCGCCCGAATAAGAAACCATATCCTCGTTTAATTTGACAACATTGATATCCAGTTGCCCAAAGAAAAGGTATGGGGTTCCATCATCGTCAATAAAAATTGACGGATCGATAAAATCCCTGGTATTTTTCACATTCGGAGAATCTTTTGAAACCAATGGCTTTCCAATCGGATCCGTGAAAGGTCCGGTTGGCGAATCACTTACAGCCACACCGATATGGGAACAATCGGTAGGAAAATAAAAGTAATACTTCCCCTTGTAATAATTACAATCAGGAGCCCATGCTTTTTCGTTGGCCCACGAAACATCATCTAGAGAAAGTGCCACCCCATGGTCAGTCCAATCAACCATATTTTCCGAAGAAAACACATGATAATCAAACATATCGAAAGTTACACTTGAATCCCGGTCATGCGACGGATAAACATAAACCCGGCCGTTAAATACATGAGCCGACGGATCGGCAGTATATAAATCAGTGATAAAAGGATTTTGACCAATGGATAAAACAACGATAAAAACAAGCACAGACAATAAGGAAATTTTTCGCAACATACCGGTATAATTGAAGTTCTAAATTATTTAACCTGCAAGTTAAATGTTTAATCAGCATTCCCAAAATAATCTTTCGCATTAGATTATTACAATGTTGCAGATATCCAAGCCTTTATTTTATAGTTTATCTCTTTGATTCTATCAATATTATGAGGTCCCTTTAATCCAATTTACAATTTTATCGCTGTAAGGTTTTGTTTTGGGCGATGCATAATCCACCAGATTTCCGTTTTCATCGATCATATATTTTTGAAAATTCCAACTTACCTTCGAATCCATTACGCCATTCTGGCCTTTTCGCGTTAGCCATTGATAAACCTCATGCATATCTTTTCCTTTCACACTAATCTTCGACATCATAGGAAAAGTTACGCCATAATTCTTTTCGCAAAAGGTTGCAATTTCCTCATCTCTACCTGGTTCCTGCCTTAAAAAGTTATTTGCCGGGAAACCAATAATTACAAAATTATCGTTGCCAAATTCCTCATAAAGCTTTTCCAAATCTTTGTATTGAGGTGTAAATCCACATTTCGATGCTGTATTTACGACCAATACTTTCTTCCCTTTTAAGCTTGCAAAATCAAACTCGCTTCCGTCAATTGCCTGAACTTTAAAGTCATAAAATGTTTTTTGTGCTTCTCCTGATATAGTTCCCATAAAAACGACCATTAAAAATGTTGCTACTATTGCTTTCATAAATTGTTTAACTCAAATTACCAAAAGATAAACACGCATAAAAAGGAAAGGTTCAAAATACTTTACCCAAATATATTTAAGGAAATCCCAAATTGTAAAACATTTCCTTTTTATTCTTAAATTCCGCTTTTATAAGCATTCTACTATTTGTATCTTGCAAACCATTATTATCTAATCACTCTAAAACGTATGAAACCACTAATTCTAAACCTGCTGTTACTCCTGTTTTTAAATATAAGTTGTATAAATAATACCAATACTGTTCAGATTGGACTTTACCGTACTTTTGAGCAGGCAATTGAAAATACCAATTCCTATTCCAATAAATTTACCGATGTTGAGCTATCATGCACTTTCACATCGCCTTCAGGAAAAGAAACCGGTTTTTATGGTTTTTTTGATGGTGACGGAGCTGGTGGTGGCGATCTTGAAACCGGAAACATTTGGAAGATCAGGTTTATCCCGAATGAAGTTGGCGAATGGAATTATGAGTGGAAGTGGAATGACAACACGCCCGGAGGTAAAGGCAAATTTATTTGCAGCATGGAGGATGCCGGCAAAGGGATTTTAAAACCTTATAGAGAAAACCCAAGATGGTTTGCCTATAATGGTACCGATCCGGTTTGGTTAAAATCGTATTATGAAAGTGGGCATGGATCTATTGCACAACCTTTCGAATGGATAACGAGCAACGTTTATCAGCCAATATTGGATCGCGGATACAATCACCTGCAGGTGAACTGGCTGCTTTCGCTTTGCTGTTTTGCGCAAATATATAACGACGGTCCGGCGCCATCATCGCAAGACCTTACCCTTTATGAAGAAGGAAAAGCATCGAGCACCATGCGTTTAGATGTTTGGCAAATGATGGAAGAACACGTTGCCTGGTTTAACGACCGTAATGTGGGCTTGCACATGTTCCTGGGTTTTGATGGTAGTCAAAACGATGGTCCAAAATGGACAAGCCTTAGTGATTCTGAAAAAGATTTCTTTGTGAAATATGCTGTTGCCAGATTGGCGCCTTATGCAAATATTGCCGGATGGAATTTTGTTTGGGAAGTACCGGGCGATCGTCAGGATTACGAACTTGGTTGGGCTCAACTTGTGCGAAAATACGATGTGTTTGATCATTTGATTACTTATGAAGACGAACATCCTGTAAAAAATGAATTTGAACGTCCGGAGTACAATTTTGCGGGAGTCGAAAACCATTCCATATTTTCGGAAGATCGTGATGCCGACCGTCCATATTGGAAAGATGCATGGACACACCACGAAGCGTGTTTGGCAGGATATGTGCCGGGCAAACCTGTTTATATGGTTGAAGGAAACGCACTTTGGAGGCGTTTTTGGCAAAAACGGACCAATGCAACCTTGGATGATCTTCGTCAATCAGCCTGGGCATGCGTAACGGCAGGTGCTTCATTTAACTGGTGCGGACAAGCTGGCGAAGATGCACTTGTGCTTCGCGGTCCCGAAGGATTACCGTTTTTTGGCGAAGAAAATATATATGCAACTTCAGCAGATGAAATGGACATCTTGAGTGATGTGATGAACAACGATGTCGACTTCTTTAAGATGACCCCTACGGATAATTTGCTTTCAGATCATGATCCTCAAAAAGTATGGTCATTGTCGGAAAAAGGAAGTCAATATCTGGTGTTTTCTTCCAATGGAAATGAATTTAAACTTCAATTGGAAGAAGGTACTTATACACAAAACAAATGGTTGGATTCTAAAACCGGAGAATCAGAAGATATTTCGGAATTTGAGGCAACAAGTGAACCTATTGCATTCACTCCTCCTTCAAATGAAACGGATTGGGTATTAATCGTAAGAAACTGAGCCAATATACTCTGGATGTTCATAGGTTTAGGATAGATTGATATCCAAAATGAACAAAGAATGGATACCAGTAGAAAGTAATGAGTAATGAGTGAAGAATATAGAAATGAATAAGTTTTTCAATACTCAAATCTCTGTCCTATCTAATCTTTAGATTGAAAATTTATAATCATTAAAATAGAAACAATAAGATTACTGGTTCAACCATAATCTAAAAAACAGAAACAAATGGTATTCGATAAAATTGAGAATAGTAAGCTTTACACAAGTCTAAGTGAAGATATTGCCAAAGGATTGGCTTTTATTGTTGAGAATGACCTCTCCCAAATGGAGCCGGGCAAATATGAAATCGACAAAGACCAGGTTTTGGCAATTGTACAGGAATATGAAACAAAAGACGAGTCGGATGGCAAATTGGAAGGGCACTTCCAGCACATCGACATTCAATATATGATTGAAGGTGAAGAACGAATGGGCATAAAACATTTAAAGGCTCAAATCCCTTACGAAAAAAACATGGACAAAGATGTGGCTTTTTATAAAGATGATTGCTCGTTTATTAAAGCAGAAAAAGGAATGTTTGCTATTTTTTACCCGGAAGATCTTCATATGCCATGCATTAATTCAGATACTTCTTCACAAGTAAAAAAGCTTGTTATAAAAATCAAGGTATAAGAATTAATAACCTTATTCCAACCCCGTTTTATGCTTAAAGTTAAGTTTACAGATATTGTTTTGTCTATATTTAGATTAAAGTTGATTCTTTGTATGTAATTATTTAGACAAAATCGTTTTGAACATAAGACATTAACTATTAATTTTACGGCTATTCATAATTTAATATGAAGCCATCTAATCTATAGCGCCTAATGATTGGGATCGGTGAATTATTAATAAGCACTTTAATTTAACGAACAAAAAACACACAAATGCTTAGCCATCAAATCTCAGGGGAAAAATCGGATTTGCCATCTGCAAATGACGAAAAATTCTGGGATAAGAAAATACGTAATTTGCCCGACAAACCTGTTCTTCCGGTTAAAAATAAAACCAACGCTTCGCTTAGCCATCAAACTTTTGAAAAACAAATTCCAAAAGAAGCCGGAGATAAACTTAAAGTTATTGCCAAGTCCTTTTCAATCCAGCTATCCCAGGTTTTCTTCGCAGTATTTGCTGAAATAATTGCAAACTGGAGTAAATCGCAAAATTTTTGCTTAAAAACCAACCTGCATATTTCGAAAGCTCAGGTAAGTGATGATCAGCACAATATATTAATCTCACCCACTGATTTCGTACCTTTTGAAATAAATTTAAGTTATGGGCAAAGTTTCCCTGAGCTTGCAAAAGATATTCAAAAAGACTTTGCTAATTATCGCAATAAACTGAAACCAGGAGAGCTTGACTTGATCAAATTATATGCAAAAGTTAAGGATGATCAGGTCTCAGAAGCCCTACCCATTGTTTTTACGAATCTTTTAGGCGAGGATTTGTTCAAAAAACAAAATTATCCCGAATCGTTTAAAAAGACAGGTGCCAAAAAAAACAACGATAAAGAGTTCTGGCTAAACCACACCATACTCAAAGAAGATGGAATTATCACTATAAATTGGAGCTACAGAACCGACATTTTTGATCGTACACTGATGGACACCATGTTTAAAGCGTATTCATCACTTATCGATAAAATGGCGGAAAATAAAAACGCCTGGGATCATTATTATTATGAGCTAACACCAAAAACCCAGTTAGATAAAAGGGCAGGAATTAACAAAACCAACAAAGAATACCCAACGGAGTTGTTACATGAAGCATTCAACCGAACAGCTGCCAAATTTCCTAACAACATTGCAGTTATCGATTGCGAAAAACAACTTACGTATAAGGAACTTGATAAGTTAGTTTATAAAGTTTCACAAAGGATTTTAAGTTACGACAAAAACAAATCGGAAAACGTAGTTGCCATAATTCTTGAAAAAGGCAGGGAGCAAATCATTGCTGCATTGGGGATATTGAATGCCGGATATGCCTACCTCCCCATTTTGCCCGAAATGCCCATTGAAAGACAAAAATACATTCTCAACAACGCAAAGGTCAACCTTGTTTTAACACAAGAACATCTTCTTGAAAAACTTCAATTGCCAAATACGATTAAAACGATTTGCATCGATGAAGAAAGTTTGAATTCAACTGAAAATGAACCTTTTTTCGAAGCAAAAAAGAATAAAATCGATGATTTGGCTTATATTATTTATACTTCAGGATCGACGGGCAATCCTAAAGGAGTAATGATCAGCCACAAAGGTGCCTACAATACTATATACGACATTAATCAACGATTTAATGTGAATGAGAATGACCGGTTGCTGGCGCTTTCCGATTTAAGTTTTGATTTGTCGGTTTACGATATTTTTGGGCCATTGTTTGCCGGAGCGGCAGTGGTAATTCCGCGAAACAGCAGCAAAATGTTCCCAATGCATTGGTGCAATTTAATTGAAGAACACAATATCAGTATTTGGAATTCGGTGCCTGCATTTATGACCTTACTGAATGAATTTCAAATCCAATGCAAATCTGACCTGAATTTGCGATTAATACTTCTAAGTGGCGACTGGATACCTTTAAAGCTTGTTCCTGAATTGAAATCAAATTTTCCGAATGCGCAACTGATAAGCCTTGGCGGTGCCACTGAAGCGTCCATTTGGTCAATTATTTACCCTATTGATGAAATTGATCCGGAATGGCGAAGTATTCCCTACGGCAAACCTTTAAACAACCAAAGATTTTACGTATTAAACGACCAGCTTGAACCTTGCCCTGATATGGTCACCGGAAATTTATACATTGGAGGAACAGGAGTTGCCTTGGGTTATATGAACAACGAAGAGTTAAGCCGTTCGGCATTTATTATACACCCTAAAACAGGGGAATACATATATAAAACCGGAGACCTTGGCAGATTTATGTACGATGGGAATATTGAATTTTTAGGAAGGGAAGATTTTCAAGTTAAAATCTCAGGCTACCGTATTGAGCTGGAAGAGATTGAATTGGCACTAACCAAACATCCAAACATAAAAGAAGCTATTGTAAATGCGTGTGGTTCCAACATGGAAATAAAAAGACTGATAGCCTTTATTGTAAAAGAAAAGAATTCAGAAAAATTAACCCGATTTGAATTGAAAAACTTTCTAAAAAAGAAGCTTCCGGGCTACATGATTCCGAACCAAATAAGGTATTTGGATGAATTCCCACTAACAAGCAATGGGAAAGTGGATAGAAAAAAGCTGTTGGAATGTGAGTGCCAGAACAATATATAAATTCTATAATCTTTAAAATTCAAAACCATTTAATACTTAAAATCAATACAATGAACAAAAAGTTAAACATTTGTCAAAGTTGTGGGATGCCCTTCAATAAGTAAACAAACAATCAATAGAGCATTTACTATCGTTGGCATTTGTATTTGATCCAATACTCAAAAAAGGAGTCATTATCCTGTCAAATATTTCAATCGGACATTGGAAAAGCGATCAAATTGATGAACTTTGTTTTAAGTTAATGAATGAATTAAGAACCCAACAATGCAAAATAAAATACGAACAAATAAAAATGAGATATTAATTGTAAAAGCTTCAGGAGAAAAGGAACTATTCTCGCTTGCAAAATTAAAACGTTCATTGACAAACGCAGGTGCCAAAGAAGAGACAATTGATCGGATTGCTAATGATATTGAAAACTGGATTTACGAAGGGATATCCACTAAAGAGATTTACCACCAGGCATTTTCGCTATTGCAGGAATACAAGACCCCATCGGCATTAAGGTATAAACTTAAACAAGCTATTTACGAACTTGGCCCTACGGGTTATCCATTTGAGTCGCTAATTGGGCAATTGTTTGAGCGGCAAGGTTACCAAACAGAGGTAGGTGTTGTTGTTGACGGGCGTTGCGTTACCCACGAAATGGACGTTATTGCCACCAAAGATAATGAACAACATCTGGTTGAATGCAAATACCATAAAGACCAGGGTAAACAGGTTAGTATTCAGGTTCCATTATATGTCAGGTCACGCGTTGATGATATCGTTTTGCACAGAAAGAAATTTCCTAAATATTCGAATTTTAATTTCACCGGATGGGTCGTTACCAATACACGTTTCTCAAGCGATTCTATCCAATATGGCGAGTGCTGTGGGTTAAAACTCATGGCTTGGGATTACCCAAGTGGAGATGGCCTAAAAGATCTTTTAGAAAAACTTAAAATTTATCCAATAACCATCCTTCATACCATATCGACAGAAGAAAAACAAAAACTTTTGGACAATGGCATTGTTACCTGCGCCCAGTTAAAAGAGAATAAGAGCTTATTTGAATCCATTGGTTTTAACGCAAAAAAACATACTGCTTTATTAAAGGAGTTTGAGAGCTTGAATTATTAAGAATTGATCCATCTTCTTTCACCAATCTAAGCACATTTATATTTTAAAATCAAATTATGGATTATAAGCATCACAGTTGGATAGATACTTTAAGGGTTTTGGCAACCATAGGTGTTATTATATTACATGTATCTTCATTCCAACTTATGGAGTACAATGCTACATCTTTAAATTTATGGTGGATTGGAAATATATTTAACGGCACCTTTAGGTTTAGCATGCCCATTTTTTTTATGATCTCTGGTGCTTTGTTATTATCAAAAGATTATACTTTACAACAATTTTTAAAAAAACGATTCATTCGAATTATACCTCCTTTTCTATTTTGGAGTTCCATCTACATTTTATATACGATTTCCATAAAAATCTATCATGGGGAGTCACTACACTTGGTAGATATATCGAAAATAATTTTACGGAAATTATTATTTGGTGCTCAATATCACTTATGGTTCATCTATATTCTAATTGGATGTTACTTATTTATTCCAATAGTGAGAAAATGGATTAAAACAGCTAATCAAAAAGAAATTTTATTTTTCCTATCCATTTGGATATTCACCATTGTATTCAACTATAATGTTTTTTCTGGCTATAAGCCTGCCATCGATTTAAGGTATTTTTCCGGGGCTTTTGGATATCTTATATTGGGTTATTTTCTATCGATAAATAAAAATCTTTTATTAAACAAAAGATGGGTCGCCTTATCCTTCGTATTTGTTGGAAGTCTCATTACAATTCTTGGAACTTATTTTACTTCATCCCATTCGCAAACTTTCGTGGACAGTTTTTATGTTTATCTAACTCCGCATATCATGCTTTATTCTATTGGCGTATTTCTATTAATTAAAAACATTAGGATAAAAAACATGTTTGTTTTAAATGCAATTCATTTTATTAGTAAACATAGTTTTGGAATATATCTTATTCATGTTTTAATATTAAAATTATTGACCGTTGTGGGCATACATGGAAAAATTACTCACCCAATTGTAAGTATTCCTTTGGTAACTATCGTTTGCTTGATTCTAGCAATGTTAATTATTAGCACCATGAAGAAAATTAAAATTGGACGATATATTGCTGGATAAAATATCCTGCTTAAAACATAAAAACAAACCTATTCATCTTTATACTTTTTTTGATACGTTTTCAGATTGCTAGGCGCAAATAAATTCTACAATAAACTTTCTGATGAAACCATAGATTTTACTTTTAAACATATAAAATACGACCCCTCCGGTTTTTAAAGGTAAAGTATTCTAATGAAGATATCCGAGAAGGGAAAGGTGTTTGCATTGATGTCGTTATTTGAACACATCGAAAACTTGGTGTTAACTTACAAAAAGGAAGTTGTACATGATCCCAATTTTCCCATCCAATAGCTGAATTTTGGTTTAGATTTTTATTCAATCATTGCAACCACTGATATTTTTCCCTGTCAATAGTGTGTACCCAATAAAGAAAGCCAAAACTCATCTGGGGTGAATACATGAATAATTGAACAACTTAAAACTAAAATGCAGGTCTCCAAAAATCATAACATCAGTAAAAGGTGTGCGCCATTTTTCATCTTCGGATATTTCCTACTAGCCTTCCTGGGAATCAATGCCACTCCAATCAAGGGTGTTGTTTTAGATTCGGATTCGAAGGAACCATTACCTTACGTAAACATATGGATTAAGGGCACAACCACTGGTAGCATTACCAATATAAACGGTGAATTTAGTATTGATCAGGAGTTTTCTTCCGATGATATTATTGTATTTAGTTTTTTGGGATACAAGGATTATGAAACCAACAATGTTTCTATTTCGGGCAAAGATATTTGCACCATTTACCTCACTAAAGAAAACATCAGTATTGCTGAAGTGAATGTAAAACCGGATAATTCCTATGCGCTATCTATTATCAAAAAAGTCGTTCAAAACCGGAAGCGAAATAATCCGGATAATTTTGAAGAAATAGAGTACAAGCAGTACATGCGGAAATCTATTTTCTTATCCAATTTGAAAAATGACATAGCAAAGAAAAAAGCTTTTCATGATGTAAGTGAAGCATTCATCGTACAATCAGACTCAACCGTTGCGATGCCTATCTTCTTTTCTGAAGATTATTTGGCTCATTCCTTATCAACTGATAAAAACACAAGCGAAGCAATCCTTACAAAATCGGAATGCGTAATGCCACAATTGCAAAGCATCATTGACATGATTGTTTCTAAAAAAATATCAACAGACATCAATTTTTACAACAACCAAATCAATATAATGTCGAGAGGTTTTCCCAGTCCAATATCCTGGAATAACCAACTTTATTACAACACCTATCTAACGGATAGCGTGCACCGTGACGGGATGAAACTTTTAAGATTCGACTACTACCCAAAAAGCTACCGCAGCACATCATTTAAAGGATATTTCTGGATAGATAGTGAAACTTTTGCTCTGACCGAAATCCATGCAATACTTCCGACCACAGCCAACGTGAATTTTGTAAACGGTTTCGAAGCACATGTTTATTACCAGGCAATTGCAGGCAAAAAATGGTTTTATAAAGCACAAAAAATAAATTCGAAACTAGCCCTTTCTAAATCAGATGAAGAGGAAGGCAAGAAACGCTTTAACATTTCGGTGCAGAATATTCTAGATTACCATGACATTCAAATTCCAACCAATGAATTAGAGAAACAAACATTTTCAAAAATTGAAAAGAAACAGTCGATTGAAGAACAATTAAACTCCATCCCAAAGACTCCGTATGACTCATTGGAATCTGCTGCTTTCTATGGAATAAAAAAACTCAAACAAAACAAAACCATAAAACATATTGCCCGTTTTTCGGACATGACCCTTAACGGATACTACAATTTAAATAAATTGGATTTAGGACCTTACATGGATATTTACAGGAAAAATGCCATTGAAGGGGATCGTTTCACACTCCCTATTCGAACAGGCGAAAAGATGTTTAAGAATTTTTCACTTGGTGGATATATTGGCTATGGTTTTAAAAGCGAGGAATTTAAATATGGTGCCAAAATAAATTATCAACTACCATTAGAACGTCGCACTATTTTAACTCTGAAGTATGACGATGATTATTATGCTTTAACCAATGATAAGTTTATAGAATTTATACGGGAGAACCCTTACGAGGCTGGAAGTGGAAATGTAACCTCCTCGATTACCACCCGTGTGCCCAATCCATATATGCTTAATCAACAAAAGTTTAGTATTTCCATTGAGCACCAATTGGCTAAAAATATTGGAATTACCATCAAACCATTTTACCATCGAAATTTTAGTAACAAGAATGTCTTGTTCACTCAAAACGGGTATGCATCAAAGTCATTTAACAATTATGGTGTAATGGCAAATGTTCGATTCTCTTTCGGGCAAGCTTTCGATGAGGGTTATTTCTATCGGGTATACTACGGGAACCAAAAACCGGTGATTCACCTATCAGCAATAGTGGCAAAAGCCTCCTTTACCAACGAATTGGGTGCAGTAACCAAACCCTATTATAATATAAATGCAACAATGAAAAACCGTGTTAATTTTGGACCTGCTTACATGCGAATGTTACTAAATGTGGGTTATATTGGAGGTGACGTACCTTACCCTTTACTCCATTTATCGCGCGGTACGCAAGACCTGGGATTTGCTCGTTATCATTATAATTTATTATACAACAGCTCATTTATTGCCGATTTATATAGCAATGCTCATTTAAGTTTAAATGGCGGAGGAATCTTTTTTGGAAAATTACCGGGGATTAAAAAACTCAGCCTACGCGAAACCGTGTCCTTTAAAAGTTACTGGGGAAAACTAAACGGAAATCATGCTTCTGTCATGGATATCCCTGATTATTTACAGAAACCCTTTTCAACTCCTTACATGGAGCTTGGACTCGGAGTCTCAAATATGTTCAGAGTGCTTCGTGTTGAATACACCCGAAGACTAAACAATGATAAGCTATACGACCAATTTTCATCAAAACACGGGGTGCGTTTAAGGCTCGAAGTTAGTTTCTAAACTATTTTTTATGCGAACATTAAACACATTATTACAATTTCTTCTGCGCATTTTAGTTGTGCTAATTGTTTTTCAGATTTGCCGTTTACTTTTTATCTCACTAAACAAAAGTTTCTATCCGGACAATGATCTTTGGGATATCATGCATCTACTAAGAGGCGGATTAAAGTACGATCTTGCTGCATGCTTTATTATTAACATTCCCTATCTGTTTTTAATGTTCCTTCCGTTGAGAAACATTGCTGAAAAAATAACAAAAGAAATTGCCAAAATCTTATTTGTACTGATTAATCTGACAGCCATTTCCCTGAATATTATCGACATCTTTTATTTCCCATACACACTGGATCGGTTGAGCATAAATTTCTTACAATACCTGGAAACGCAAAAAAACATGGGCATTTTACTTTGGCGATTTTTAATTGACTATTGGTATGCTCTTTTTGTGTTTGCTGCATTTATTTTTCTAATTGTTTGTGGTTATAATTGTATCGGAAAAGTAAAACTCCCCATCAAAACTCCATTTAAAAGAGGAACAATCTTACTCATTTATTCTGTAGCAGTTTATCTTTTGATGGCAGCAGCTACGGCAAGTTGGATTCCTGTAAAGCTTCTTAAAACAGATGATTCCTGGGCACATGCCAAAAACCCATTGGAAGTTGTAGCGGTAACAAATACGCCTTTTAATATTATTCAATCCATATTTTTTGAGCCCGAAATTGTTCAACCAAAACAATTAAAAGAAAAGTATTATCAACCAACATTGACGGTTGATTTCAAAAAGAAGAATGTTGTTGTTTTTATTCTGGAAAGTTTCACAAAAGAAGCTTCCGGTTTCTTAAACTCTGATTTGGAGAATGGTACTTACAAAGGTTACATCCCTTTTCTTGATTCATTAATGCAGCAGAGTTACTACTTCACCAATGCTTATGCCAATGGAAGAAGGAGTATCGATGCTGTTCCTGCAATATTGGCATCTGTTCCTGCTATCCAGTCTGGTAATAAAAACAGTATGATAAGTATTGCTTCATTGCTAAAGGAAGTGGGATATAAAACACAGTTCTTCCATGGAGCTCATAACGGTTCAATGGATTTTGACCAATTCTGTAAAAGCTCTGGAATTGATGAATATTATGGGCTAACCGAGTTTAATAATATAAATGAATTTGATGGTACCTGGGGAATTTGGGATGAACCCTTTCTTCAATTTATGCTTGAAAAGCAATCTGAAACGCCAGAACCCTTTTGTTCAACCGTATTTACTTTATCCTCTCACAACCCCTACGTATTGCCTGAAAAATATGAAGGGAAATTTAACGAAGGTATTGACCCAATTTGTAAATGTATTTCTTATGCTGATTATTCTATTCGTAACTATTTTAGAGTGGCTTCTACGAAGTCGTGGTTCAACAACACGATCTTCGTTTTCACAGCCGACCATGCCATTATTCCATGGCACAAAGAGTATTCCTCCCCAGAGCAAGCTTTTGCCATTCCTCTTTTCTTTTATACCCCAGGGGAAGAGTTAAGGGGCGAAAGTGCGCGAATCGCACAACACATTGATATTTTACCAAGCATACTCGCCTACCTTAATTATCCTAGCCCATTTAAGGCACTTGGGAATAATTTATTGGATAAAGAATCTCAAGAATGGGCAATTAACGCCATAGGAAATATCCCTCAACTTATTGAAAAAGATAACATGGTAACATGGTATAGACCAAATGGGACGATTATGAATAATCCAAAGTCAAACTAAAATATGTAATAACAGAAACTAAACAGAGAACATGGAAACACTAACAAAACAAAAAAGTATTATTGAAAAAAATGGAGTGGTTGAACAAGCCCGAGCATTAAAAGCCAACGGCTTGTATCCATATTTTAATGCAGTGCAGTCAACGCAAGGAGCAACTGCGATAATTCAAAACAAACAAGTTATGATGTTTGGCTCCAATAATTACCTGGGTCTCACAGGTCATCCTAAAATTAAGGAAGCCGTAAAAGATGCTGTAGACAAATATGGTACTTCGTGCACCGGGAGTCGTTTTATGAATGGAACCATTGACCTTCATCTTGAGCTCGAAAACGAATTGCAAGATTTTCTGGGAAAAGAAAGGGTAATCATATTCCCCACAGGATTTCAGGTTAATACTGGAGTTATTCCAGCTTTAACAGATAAAAACAGCCTTATTTTCATCGATGAACTAAACCATGCATCCATCATTGATGGCTGCCGAATGAGCCTTGCGCGAAGGGTAAAGTATCGGCACAACGACATGCTCGATTTAAAACGTAAAATAGAAGCACTCAGCGACGGTCAATATACAACCCGATTAATTGTAACCGACGGGATTTTTTCCATGGACGGAGATATAGCCCATTTGGATAAAATCACAAAACTTGCCAGAGCAAATGATGCCCAGGTTATGGTTGATTGTGCCCACGCAATTGGCGTTATTGGTGACCATGGAGCAGGAACAGCTTCGCATTTTAATATCACAAAAGACGTTGACCTCATTGGAGGAACCTTTAGTAAATCATTGGCATCGGTTGGTGGATTTGTTGCAGGTAGTGGAGAAATGATTGAATACCTGAGTCATGTTGCCCGTTCATACATGTTTAGTGCCAGCCTTCCACCCTCGTCAACAGCGGCTGCATTAACTGCCATCAAAATTATTAGAAGTGACGATGAAATTCGTCTTCGCCTTTGGGAAAATGTTTGGTATGCCATCCGTTTAATGAAAGAAGCGAAATTAGACATTGGGAATGCCGAATCACCTATCATCCCCGTATATATTCGTAATTCGGGGCTGACCTTTAAAATTGCCAAAGAATTACTCAAGAAAGGAATTTATGTAAATCCTGTAGTTGCTCCTGGTGTGAAAGAAATGGATTCCTTATTGCGGTTCTCTCTTACCTCCCTTCACACACGGGGACAAATTGAATTTGCCATTGAGCAAATTGGGAAAGTGGTTAACAAATACCTATAAATACTGTCATGACCATAGAAGTTAGAAAAGTAGAATCAAAAACAGATCTAAATATATTTATAGATATTTACACTGATTTATATAAAAACTGTAAGTACGCTTCCATTCCTTTGCATTTTGATGAGCTACTCACTTTGTCAAAGGATAAAAATCCCGCCCACAAACATTGCAAATCGCAATATTGGGTGGCATACCAAGACGGAACTCCGGTTGGTAGAATTGCTGCAATCATTAATGAAAAAGAACATGAAAAAACAGGCGAAGCCATTGCCCGCTTCGGATGGTTCGATTTTATTGACAACAATGAAGTATCACAAGCATTAATGCAAACGGCTATTGACTGGCTAAAAACCGAAAACATAAAGAAACTTCATGGGCCCTTAGGATTTAGCGATCTTGACCGACAAGGCTTGCTCCTTGAAGGGTTTGATAAAACGGGAACATTTGCAACCATGTACAACCATGCTTACTATACAAAACACATGGAGCAGTTGGGCTTTGAGAAAAGCACAGATTGGGTAGAATATGAGATCAACACAGAGAACATGAATTTAGAACGAATCGATCGTTTATGTACATACACATCGGAAAGATATGGCTTTAAAATTCTTGAACTCAAATCGCGCAAACAGCTAAAGAAACACACTAAAAATATTTTTGAGCTCTTAAATATTAGCTATAGCGAATTGTATGGATTCACCCAACTATCGAAAAATCAGATAAAACATTACACCGATATGTTTATCAATCTGGTTAATCTTGATTTTTTGAGTTTGGTACAAAACAACAAAGGTGAACTAATTGCATTTGGATTATCAATACCTTCATTCACCAAAGCTTCACAAAAAGCAAAAGGTAAATTATTGCCACTGGGCTGGTATCATTTTTTACGAGCACTGAAAAAAAATGACACCTTAGATTTATACCTTGTAGCCGTGCATCCCGACTACCAAAATAAAGGGGTAAATGCTTTATTGATGAATCACACAGCCAAAAATGCAATAAAGTTTGGGATCAAACATACGGAGACCAATATTGAACTGGAAGACAATAACAAAGTACAAAACATGTGGCGCTTTTTCGATTCAAACCAACACAAACGAAGAAGATGTTATATTAAAGAAGTATAAAACAATGGCAAATATCCTTATTACAGGAGCAAGTGGTTTTATCGGTGGTTATCTGGTGGAAAAAGGCTTGAAAGAAGGGCACACTATCTTTGCTGCAATTCGCAAAACAAGTAATAAAAAACACTTAAAAGATAAACGCATAAACATCATTTATCTTGATTTATCTGATAAAGAAGCGCTGAAACAATATTGGAATGATATACAAAAACAAATTGATTGGTTCGATTATGTGATTCATAATGCTGGCGCAACAAAAGTTCTGGACAATTCAGAATATGAGACTGTTAATTATCAGTACACCAAAAACCTTTTAGAATCATTGAAAGAGGCAAAAATAGTATCTGAGAAATTTATTTACATCAGCAGTTTGGCTGCCTATGGTCCGGGAAATGAGAAAACGCTTAAACCAATCAATCTTTCTGATAAACCTTCACCAATCACCTTATACGGGAAAAGCAAGTTGAAAACTGAAAATTATTTATTTGAGCAAAAAATAATTCCCTTTATTATTTTCAGACCAACGGGAGTATATGGTCCCCGCGACACAGGATATCTAACATATATTAAAAGCATCAAACGCCACATTGAATTATATATCGGTAGTTCAAAGCAAATGTTATCGTTTGTGCATGTTAATGACCTGGCAAGTCTAATCTTTAAATCTCTTCCTTCATCTGTTGTAAATCACAGCTATTTTGTAAGCGATGGCAACAACTATACATGTAAGGAGTTTGCCGCAATTGTAAAGGGTATACTTAAGAAAAAAACAATCCGAATTATTCTTCCGGCATTTGTGGTAAAATGGATTTCTATCGTTGCAGAATACGAGGCAAAAATTGAGAACAAGGCATCATTAATAAATACTGAGAAATACAAAGAGTTAACAAGCAAAAACTGGTCGTGCGATTCAACTAAAACTCTGTTTGATTTTGATTTCACACCTCAATTTAATTTGCAAAACGGCATGAGAAATACAATAGATTGGTATAAGAAAGAACACTGGTTATGAGAATATTATTGTTTACATGTTTCCTCGGACTAATGGGAGTTAATGAACCTGAAGAAGCTCAACTGTCTAATATTCTCTTTTATATTCAGCGAAACCTGAATCAAAACATCGTGGTTTATGAAGCCAATTTTGATGCAAATGGACAATTAAATTCCCAGCATCCTATTACGCCATATTGGATTATGCTGGAAGAACACGGCAAGAATGAAGCCTTAAATTTTGTGGAGAAGAAAAAAGCATATGGCGTGAAATGTATTCCTTTAGAAACCGACACACTTCAATACCAGGTGCAATTGGCTGCCGACAAATCATGTTTGTTTAACTTAAAACAAGTTGCTCCATATAAAGCCTTAATAACTGCGGTTATTGATGATCACATTGTTGAGCTGACCCGAATGTTTATTAAAGCAGACAATACTTATATATGGCCAAAAGTAGAATACATTTTAATGGAAGGGACTGATATCGTTACCAAACAAATGATTAAAAAGAAAATTAAATATTGAAATTCTGTATAAAACATTACGAATAACCAGATTACGTATAAAATATCCACAAACTTAAATCGTTTTATTCGTATGCTTAAAACACATATTAGAACCATCACCCTTTTTTTGTTTGGGCTTTCACCTCTTATTGCTCAACAGGATTTCTGTATCAATCTTTCGGATGCCGCAGTGGAACTTACCAAACAGAATGTGGAATATGATCCTTCCTATTTTAAACTAAACTACCCCAATGGAGATGTACCTCCTGGGAAAGGAGTTTGCACGGATGTGGTTATAAGGGCATACCGGAAAATTGGTATCGATTTGCAGAAGGAAGTGCACGAAGATATGAAAGCAAATTTTGATTTATATCCCAAAATCTGGGGATTAAAACATACCGATACGAACATTGACCATCGAAGGGTGCCTAATTTAATGGTGTTTTTTTCGAGGTTTGGAAAAGAAAAACCAAAAAGTTCCGATCCTGATATATACCTTCCCGGCGATATAGTATGTTGGGACCTTGGTGGCGGGGTCACTCATATTGGTTTGGTGGTAAATAAAAAATCGAAAGACAAAACAAGACATCTGATTGTCCATAACATAGGTGCCGGACAAGTTCTGGCCGATTGTTTGTTCGACTTTAAGATCATTGGGCACTATTGTTATCGGAAATAACATATTTCTCCGGATAAAGAGTATCTTTGCCGCATAATAGATTGTGTATGAAAGCGTATGACCAATTAAATTTCGCAACCGTAATCCCTGATGTCGTTAGCAGATTTGCAAACCATAAAGCCATAGGTTTTGTGGACGAAGAAATGATGACCTACGCCGAAATGGGGAAACAAATAAATGCGGTGAAAGCTTTTATCGAATCCTGCGAAATTGTTCCTGGTGATAAAGTGATCATTTATAGCCAAAATATGCCTAACTGGGCAATTGTATATTTTGCCTTGTTATGCATGGGCATTGTTGCGGTTCCGGTTTTACCTGATTTTAATCCTTACGAATTGAGCAATGTGATTAACCACTCGGAAGCAAAAGCAATTTTCATATCCAAAAACCTGGAATATAAACTAAAAGAGGTAGAACATAACCTGGATGTGGTTATTTCAATGGATGACTTTTCAGTAATATCCAGTAAAGAAGAAGAATTGTTTTTTGATCCAAATCAACAATCAGACAAATTATATTTTGCCAAAGACGATGAATTGGCAATATTGCTGTACACCTCCGGCACAACGGGCGATTCAAAGGGTGTAATGCTCTCCCAAAAGAATGTACTTTTCAACGCATATCAGTCGGGCGAAGTGCAGGTAATTGAAGAGCACTCCAGGTTTTTATCGGTTTTACCACTTTCGCACACTTATGAAAATACAATTGGACTAATCCTTCCAATCACGAAAGGGGCAAATATTACATATTTGCGCAAACCTCCAACGGCAAGCGTGCTTTTACCTGCCATGGCAAAAGTGAAGCCAGATTTAATGCTCACAGTTCCAATGATCATAGAAAAGGTCTATCGGAACAGCATTTTACCTACAATTCAAAAAAAGGCATTCACAAGGATAATGCACAGCAACAGGATAACACGCAAATTGGTTTATTACCTTGCCGGGAAAAAACTTTACCAGACCTTTGGCGGCAACCTGAAATTTTTTGGGATAGGTGGTGCCAAACTTGACGCACAAGTCGAACGTTTTTTAAGGGATGCCAAATTCCCGTACGCCATTGGTTACGGGTTAACCGAAACTTCTCCATTGCTGGCGGGTTCCAATCCTACACAAACCCGCTTTCAGGCAATTGGTCCAAAAGTGGTGGATTGCGAATTAAAAATCAACGATCCCGATCCGAAAACCGGAGAAGGTGAAATTTGGGCAAAAGGTCCCAATGTGATGCTGGGCTATTACAAAAGCGAGGAAAAAACAAAAGAAGTACTTACTGATGATGGTTGGTTTAAAACCGGGGATTTGGGCGTATTCGATAAAAATGGCTGGTTAAGCCATAAAGGAAGGTTAAAGAATATGATTGTAAGCGCCAATGGTGAAAACATCTACCCGGAGGAAATAGAATCATTAATTAATAACTTTAAACATGTGGTTGAATCGGTGGTGATCGAGCAAAAAGGCAAGTTGGTTGCTTTGGTGCATTTCGACCGTGAAGAACTGGAGCAACGTTTCAAATCAATGAAAAAAGAATTCACTACCAAGGTTGAAGGAAAGATGGATGAAGTCTCGAAAAAAGCCAATGAAACCATGGAGGAGATTAGTAAAAAAGTGGATGAAACTATTAAAGAATTATCTGCCGAACTAAAACAATATATAAATTCAAGGGTAAATAAATTTTCGAAAATCCAATCGATGATTGCGCACCCGGAGCCATTTCAGAAAACCGCAACAAAAAAAATCAAACGTTATTTGTACTCATTTAAAAAGGAAGAAGAGAAAAATTAGATAGATTCAAATTACCTGTTTTATAATATCCTTCCAATAAACTAATAGCTAAGTAATTGGATTATATTCAAGCACTTTAGCCTCTCCATTTGCAACCCTGAGTGCATTCATGGCAAGCGCCTGCAATTCATCTTCACCCGGATAAACAATCACTTCGGCAATAAATCCCGTTTTATTTTTAATAGAATTAACCAGGTATTTATTGTACGCCAACCCTCCGGTTATCAGGATGGCATCAACTTTTCCATTTAAAACAACCGCCATTTCGCCAATTAATTTAGCAACCTGATAAGCCAGGGCATCCTGAATGAATTTTGCGTTTCCAATTCCCGCTTCTGCATCTTTTTCAACCTTCATGGCATCGTTTGTGCCGAGATAAGCAACAAAGCCACCTTCCCCAACCACCATGCGCCTAATTTCTTCTTTCGAGTATTTGCCGCTAAAACAAATATCGATTAATTGACCAACGGGCAGGCTCCCCGAACGTTCGGGGCTAAACGGGCCATCGCCATCCAATGCATTATTCACATCTACTATCCTACCCTTCTTGTGTGCCCCAACCGAAATCCCACCACCAAGATGGGCAACAATAAGGTTCACATCTTCGTATTTACAACCTTTTTTATTAACATGGAGTCTTGCAATTGCTTTATGGTTTAAGGCATGGAAAATTGAAATCCGCTTAAATTTCGGATGACCGGCAACCCTGGCGATATCTTCCAGTTCATCGGTTACAACCGGATCGGCAATAAAAGCTTTTGCATTGGGAATTTGGTGTGCAATAAAATCGGCGAGCAAAGGACCAAGATTGCTGGCATGTTGTCCCATTACCCCTTCCTTGACATGTTTAATCATTTGCTGATTGACTCCATAAACACCCGATGTCAACGGATAAGTCAAGCCTCCCCGCCCAATAATAATTTTAATGGCATCAACATCAATCCCCTCTTCCACCAAAGCGTCTATGATCAACCCTTTCCTAAAATCAAACTGATCGATAATGGTGGCATAGCATGTCAATTCATCCACCGAATGGCGCAATGTTTTGGTCAATATGCATTCGATATCGAAATAAACTGCAAATTTAGTAGAAGTTGACCCAGGGTTTATAGCCAGTATTTTATGCATATGTTTATGCTATTGCTTTAGCTTAATAACGAAGCCAAGGCAATAGAGTTTAGTTTTGTTTGCGTACGATCTCCCCTGGAAGAAACTACCAGAGGTACTTTTGCCCCGGTGATGATTCCTCCCAATTGTGCATTGCACAGTTTCGCGTTGGTTTTATAAAATACATTCCCGGCATCGATATTTGGAAAAAGCAAACAATCGGCATCGCCTGCCACCTCTGAAACCAATCCTTTAATAGCAGCAGCTTCTTTGTTAATGGCAACATCGAGCGCCATTGGTCCATCAACAATACCACCTTCTATTTGCCCGTGCTCCGACATTTTTGCAATTGTAGCACCATCCATACACGATGGTATTGAAATAAGAATTTGTTCGGTGGGTGCAATCATCGCAACCTTCGGATTCTCGATTCCCAATCCATGGGCAGCCTTAATCAGGTATCCAGTCATCAATATTTTTTGTTTCAAATCAGGATAAGGCAATACTCCGGCATCACTAAAAATAAGCAGCTTTTCGTAATTCTCGTTTTTCATTACGGCAATGTGGCTCAGTATATTTCTGGACGGAACCAATGAATATTCTTTTTTGAGAACAACCCGCATAAATTGGTCGGTGCTGATCAAACCTTTCATCATAAGGTTCGCTTTCCCTTCCGTTACCATTTCAGCAGCAGCTTTTGCAGCATCTTTTGATGATTTACAATGTATAATATGATAATTGTGGATATCTATCTGAAGCTTATCACAGGTCTCTTCAATTTTCTCCTGGTCGCCGGTTAATGTTGCAGTAACCAAACCAAGTTCCACTGCTTCGTTAAGGGCTTCCATCGTACTTTCATCTGTTCCGTTTAATGCAACCAGCCTCTTTTCTTCCTGATCCTGCGCTGCTTTTATTAGCTCTTCGAAATTTCTAATTTTCATGACTCTGTTTTTTTTGCAAATTAGATTAAATACACAGAATAAACCTCTAACTTATCTCAGACCGAATTATGTTATACACCATTGTTTAAAATTTTCATATATAAATTTTACAACAGGTAAGCAAAACCACATACAATTTAATAAAAAATTGGCGTTTCGACTTACCTTTTGATAGATATTAAACTTTCCATTCCATTTATCCTAAGGCTAAAAAAATTTATTCCTTTTTTACCATCCATTATAATGTGGAAATATAAAAATATCAACTGTTTTGCAATATATTAATTGCACATCTGTAAAACAATTGCAACATGCACTTAACAATCCAAAACACCTATAAACAGGCGGTTTTAGAAGATTAAAGATCAAAATTACAAGTAAAAAGACACCAAAAAATATAGCTATAAATAGCTGTAAGATGTTATATATCATGATTATATAACACATTGCCAAGCCAAAAATTAATTACTAATTTTAGTGTCGTTAATAGAATTTTTTGTTTCAAAATTCACTGTTTGATAAGTTTTGAAGAAGAGCATTGAAACATATCCATCTTTTTTACTTTCCTGTCGAAATATAGTGGGAGAAAATCATAACGTAATATTAATTATTGTTCCATTTCTTAGCAGGCCTTTGAAGTGCATTTAATAATGCTTTTTCTAAACCCTCCTACTTTATTATTGTTTAATAGAACACTTAGACAAACAACTTATTATTAACTAATTCTTTAAATTCTTAATTATGGTGAATAAAATAACCAATTTTGCCGAGTACCTACAGAAATACAAAGAGAGTGTTGCCGATCCTGAAGGATTTTGGGCAGGTATTGCTGAAGCCAATTTTTGGCGTAAAAAGTATGACAAAGTTCTTGACTGGAGTTTTGAAGGTGAAAACGCCCCAAATGTCAATTGGTTTGTAAATGGGAAATTAAATATTACCGAAAATATTTTTGAACGCAACATGTTCATGAGAAAAGACCAGGTTGCAATTATCTGGGAGCCCAACGATCCAAAAGAAAAAGAAATTAGACTTACCTACGGAGAGTTATTTGTAAAAGTACAGGAATTTGCAAACGGGCTAATTAAACTGGGCGTAAAAAAAGGCGACACTGTTGCCCTGTACCTTCCAATGGTACCGGAACTTGCAATTGCCATGCTGGCTTGTGCCAGAATTGGTGCGATCCACTCAATAATTTTTGCCGGATTCTCTGCCACTGCTTTGGCCGATCGGGTAAACGATGCCAAATCAAAAGTGATTATTACTTCTGACGGAGGTTATCGTGGAACTAAAACAATCCCGCTTAAAGCAATTGCCGATGAAGCAGCAACTTTATGCCCACACGTTACCGATATGATTGTTCTTAAAAGAACAGGTGAAGACATTAACTTTATTGAAGGCCGAGACATATGGTGGGACGATGTAATTGCAGATGTTAGCAAAGAAAATGTTGCCGAAGTAATGGATGCCGAAGATATATTGTTTATACTATATACTTCTGGATCTACTGGAAAACCAAAAGGTGTAGTTCACACCACTGCTGGTTATATGGTGTATGCGGAGTATACCTTTAAAAATGTTTTCCAATACAACGATGGGGATGTTTATTGGTGTACTGCCGATATTGGCTGGGTAACCGGGCATTCATACATTGTTTACGGCCCTCTTTTAACAGGTGCAACTTCCATTATGTTTGAAGGCGTTCCGACCTGGCCCGATGCCGGAAGGTTCTGGGAAGTTGTTGAAAAATATAAAGTTAACCAATTCTATACTGCCCCAACTGCAATCAGGGCATTAGTTGCTCAGGGTGACGAGTGGGTTACAAAATACGATTTAAGTTCATTGCGCGTATTAGGAACCGTAGGTGAACCAATAAACGAAGAAGCATGGCGCTGGTACCACGACCTTGTTGGTGGCGGACGATGCCCAATTGTTGACACTTGGTGGCAAACCGAGACTGGTGGAATTATGATTACCCCTTTGGCAGGAATTACTCCAACCAAACCATCACTGGCTACACTTCCACTGCCAGGAATACAACCGATCTTGGTTGATCCGGAAGGTAACGAACTAAAAGGAAACAGTGTGGAAGGTATTTTATGCATCAAACATCCATGGCCTGGAATGTTACGCACAACCTACGGCGATCATGCAAGATGCTACCAAACCTATTTCTCTGCATTTAAAGGTCTGTATTTAACCGGAGATGGTGCAAAACGGGACGAAGAAGGTTACTATCGGATTATTGGCCGTATTGACGACGTAATCAACGTTTCAGGACACAGGATTGGAACTGCCGAGGTGGAAGATGCGATAAACCAGCATCCAAAGGTTAATGAATCAGCTGTTGTTGGTTATCCACACGATATTAAAGGTGCAGGAATTTATGCCTATGTTATTTGCGATGACCTTACTGATGAAGAAATGTCAACTATTGAACAGGAAATCCGTGCAACTGTAACCAAATATATTGGACCTATTGCAAAACCAGATAAAATCCAAATTGTTAACGGGCTTCCTAAAACACGGTCAGGAAAAATCATGCGCCGGATCTTGCGTAAAATCGGTGAAGGTGATGCCACTAACCTTGGAGATACTTCTACCCTACTCGATCCGGGAGTTGTTGACCAGATTATTGATGGAGCCAAAGTTGAAGTTAAACGATAATTTCCTTTATATAATAAGAAAGCATCCTCCATAAAAGAGGATGTTTTCATTTTCAACCTTTCTTAAAAAAACCAAAATATGAATACACAAAAAGTACAAAATAGAGGATTTGTCGTTCTTGGAGCAATCCTAATTCAACTGGCATTAGGCGCAATATACGCATGGTCAGTTTTTACACCTTCGCTTACCGGAGCCGGATGGGCGAAATCTGAAACCCAGTGGGTATTTGCCATTGGCTTAGCTTCATTTGCTGTGTTTATGGTATTTTCAGGCAGAAAATTGGCGACAGTAGGACCTCAAAAATTAACCATTTTGGGTGGTATCATCCTTGGTGCAGGTTACCTGCTCGCTGGATTGTTTGGAGGAACAAACTTTTGGGCACTAACACTCCTTCTAGGACTTGTTGGAGGTGCCGGAATTGGAGTTGCTTATGTTGTGCCTATTGCAGTCGGAATGCGTTGGTTTCCCGATAAAAAAGGAATGATAACAGGTCTTGCAGTTGCAGGATTTGGATTCGGCGCTATGATTTGGGTAAAACTTGCAGGCTCGTGGGGGCATTTAATTGAAAACCTTGGTTTGTCAACCACCTTTACCATCTACGGAATAGCATTTATTGCAATGGTAGTAATTGGGGGCATTTGGATGAAATTCCCTCCGGCAGGATGGCTACCTAAAGGATATGAAGAGAAAAGTACTGGTGCTGCCAAAGCAGATAGTATTAATTTTAGTAGCAAACAAATGCTGGGAAAAGTACAGTTCTACCTCATCTTTTTAACTTTCGTATTTAGTGCAGGGGCAGGTTTAATGTCGATTGGATTAATGAAACTATATCCGATGGATGCCCTTCAGGCAAATGGATTAAGCGCCGTTGAAGCTAGTGCTATCGCCGGAACGGCTATTGCTGTTTTCTTTTCTCTGGCAAACGGGTTAGGTCGCATACTATGGGGTATGCTTAGTGATAAGCTCGGAAGAAAAACATCTATTTTAATAATGACTGCAACTCAGGGAATTTTAGTGATTGCGTTCACCTATATGGCGGGGCATGAATACTTGTTGTACTTAGGTGCTACTTTAATAGGTTTTAATTTTGGTGGCAACTTCGCATTGTTCCCAACAATTACTGCTGATACATTTGGTGCTAAAAATGTTGGACAAAATTACCCATTTGTGTTCCTGGCATATGGTGTGGGCGGAATTTTAGGACCTATTCTTGGCGGTAAAATGGGGGACTTGAATAATTTTGCCTTAGCATTTACCATTTCCGGGGTAGCCGTTTTAATCGGAACGATTCTCATTTTCTTTGTAAAACCTGCAAAAGAATAAAAGCATAGCCAAATCAAACTCAAACAATACATTAAAAGCATTCATTTTCCTGATGGGTGCTTTTTATGGTTAAATAGGGAGAAAATAATCCTTATTATCTACACGCTTCATCTATAATGATTATATATAAAGAAGATTCTAAATGTTCTACAACAATTTTTCATCCAATATTAGTGCCATCCAACACTTGTTAATCACACAAAACACTGAATTTGTGCTTATTATGAATTTTTATCAAACAAGCAACCTGTTGGGTTGAATTTTCAATTATGAGTTTTTTAGCTAATTTGTAGTCATAAATCAACAACTTAGTATGGGCACTCAAATTTAGCAATGCCCAAAAACCCAAAAACTTAAAACCATGGCGATAAAAAAGTTAAACAGCATTTTCCGTCCTAAGAGAATTGCGCTAATTGGCGTATCGAATAACCCTAGTAGTGTTGGAGGCATAACCCTGAGAAATCTAGTTGGAGGGGGATTCAATGGGGTTGTCTATCCGGTTAATCCCAAAAGGGAGGCTGTACTTGGAATCCCATGTTTTCCCGATGTAAAAAGTTTGCCTAAAACACCCGATTTAGCAGTTATTATGACATCTGCCAAATTTGTTCCCCAGCTAATCAGGGAATGTGGCGAAGCTGGCATACACGGTATAATTATCATGTCAGCAGGATTTAAGGAGTCCGGTGAAGAAGGTAAAAAACTCGAAGCACAGGTGTTGGCTGAAAAATCTAAATTCCCGGATATGCGGGTTATTGGACCAAACTGCCTTGGAATACTTGTCCCAGGATTAAATATGAACGTAAGTTTTGCCGATGGAATGCCCAAGAAAGGTCATGTGGCATTTATTTCACAATCCGGGGCTTTATGTACTTCTGTTCTGGATTGGGCATATGAGGCAAACATAGGGTTCTCTTATTTTGTATCTATTGGTAATTCAATGGACGTCAATTTTGGCGACCTGATTGATTATTTTGGGCAGGATCCATCCACGAAGTCCATTGTCCTATATGTTGAATCTCTTTCAAATGCACGAACCTTTATGTCGGCTGCAAGGGCATTCGCACGCGAAAAACCAATTATCGTATACAAATCAGGGCGATTCCCCGAGTCGGCAGCTGCGGCAGCTTCACATACAGGAGCTCTGGCATCGGAAGATTCAATCTACGATGCAGTATTCAGAAGAGCAGGTTTGGCAAGGGTTTACGACTTTGGAAATATCTTTGACTTTACCGATTTGGTTGGTCGAAAACGAGTTCCACGGGGATCAAAACTTGCCATGGTAACCAACGCAGGTGGACCAGGTGTTATGGCAACCGACTCCTTAATTTCTATGGGAGGGCAATTAGTAAACTTTTCGGAAGAAACAATGCAAAAACTCAACGATTATCTTCCTCCGTTTTGGTCGCATGGCAACCCTGTTGATGTGCTTGGGGATGCAACCCCCGAACGTTTTGCGAAATCAACTGAAATTGTTTTGGAAGATAAAGGTGTGGATGCAGTTCTGGTATTGTTAACACCACAGGCAATGACAGCACCAACTGAAACGGCTCAGGCAATTGCCGACATTGCCAAAAAAACTTCAAAAACAATTATGGCTGCTTGGCTTGGTGGCGCTTCTATGAAGGAAGGTATGTCCATCTTCAACCAGGCAGGAATTGCCGCATATAGCACTCCTGAGCAAGCAATCAGGGCATTTATGACGCTGGCCGACTATTCCAAAAACCTGGAACTAATTTATGAAACTCCAAAAGAAGTCCCTCTTTCGTTTTCTTACGACAGGGACGAGCTGAAAAAGAAATACCTGAAAGATGTTTTCCCTAAAGCAAAAATTTTGAACGAGGATGATTCTAAAATGCTCGTTAACGATTATGGAATTGACACTACCCACCCCGCCCCGGCAGCAACAGAAGATGAAGCTGTAAAAATCGCTGAGCAAAAAGGTTATCCGGTAGTTCTTAAAATATATTCTCCGGATATTACTCACAAATCGGATGTTGGCGGTGTTGCATTAAACATCGAAAACGAAGAAATGGTACGGGCAACATTCCGGAACATGGTAAAATCGGCTGCTGAGAAAGTACCAGGAGCCAGAATCGACGGGGTTACCATACAAAAAATGGTAGACACAAAGGATGCCGTTGAACTCATCGTTGGAATTAAAAAAGACCCGGTATTCGGTACTGTAATGCTCATCGGGATGGGTGGAACAACCGCCGAATTATTTAAAGACAAGCGCCTGGAATTTCCTCCATTGAATGAAAAGCTTGCAATGCAAATGTTACAATCACTTCAGATTTATCCTTTATTGAAGGGCTGGAGAGGCGATAAACCTAAAAATATTAATAAACTTATTGAAGTGCTCATCAGGATGTCTTATTTAGCAGCAGATTATCCTGAGATACTGGAACTGGACATCAACCCATTAATTGTTTCCCCAACGGACGTGATGGCCCTGGATGCCCGAATTGTTGTGGATGAAGAATTACTTGTGAAACCGGCAAGGGATTATTCTCACTTGATATTAAGGCCATATCCGGAAAGTTTGATAAAAAAATCGCAAATAAAAGATGGCACCAACATTTTGTTGCGGCCAATTAAACCTGAAGATGAACCAATGTGGCTTCAATTACTTGGAAGTTGTTCAAAAGAATCAATTTACCATCGGTTCAGGTACGATTTTTATTTTGATTCGCATGAGGTGGCATCCCAGTTCTGCTTTATCGATTATAGCCGGGAGATTGCAATCGTTGCAGAAGTTGAAGTTGAAGGTAAAAAGAAACTCATTGGTGTGGGCCGCTTAATTGCCGATCCCGATGTTGAAGTGATGGAATATGCCATACTGATTACCGATGAATGGCAGAAAAAAGAGTTAGGATACATATTAACCGAATACTGTATGAACATTGCGGCAAACAGAGGGGTTAAACGTTTGGCAGCAGAAACCACAAAAGATAATAAACCAATGATTGCTGTTTTCAGGAAATTAAACTTTAAAATCAGGTTCAATGAAGATACCACAGTCTCGGTCCATAAAGACCTATCTGACGAGGATCTTTAAACCTTAAGTATAATTAATCAATTTTTTCAATAATTTCCCAACAGTTATCGCTGTTGGGAATTTTACTGAATACCGGATGGATATTAAAAAGATAGAGGAAGCAGCTTTACTCATCAGGAAATCGAAATATACGGTTGCCTTTACGGGCGCGGGGATTTCTGTTGCAAGCGGCATTCCTCCTTTCAGAGGAAAAGACGGTTTGTGGACAACCCACCATCCTATTTTTTTGGAGATTGATTTCTTTAATAAAAAGCCACTTCAATCCTGGATCAAAATCAAGGAAATATTCTACGATAAGCTAAAAGATGCAAAACCAAATGTAGGGCATCACATTTTAGCAAAAATGGAAAAAAGAAGTTTTCTTGAATCGATAATTACCCAGAATATTGACCATCTCCATCAACAAGCCGGAAATAGATATGTTTATGAGATTCACGGTACATATCGGCAATTGGTTTGCACAGAATGCAACTCAGAATACGACATAAGTTTTGCCAATCTTGATTTTCTCCCACCTACTTGTTATGTATGTAAGGGAATTTTAAAACCAGACATGGTATTTTTTAACGAAGCAATTCCGACTTTTGCAAAAAACCGTTCCTTTTCGGAAGCCGAAAAAGCAGACGTATTCCTTATTATTGGCACAAATGCTGAAGTGATGCCAGCCGCAGAAATACCTGAAGTTGCAAAGAAAACCGGGGCAAAAATTATTGAGATAAATATCAAAAAATCACAACTTACCGATTCCATTACCGATATCTACCTGGAAGGTAAAGCAAGTGAAATTTTATTAAAACTTGGAGAATATTTGTATTTGTAATTTAGAAAACGTGTTCTTCTATTTTGACTTCGGCTTTTGCTTTTGCCAATTCCTGTGCCTGATTTGCGGTAATTGCAGCCATCGTAATAATATCGCCAACCGAACAACCTCTTGATAAATCATTGATTGGAACCGACATACCCTGAAGGATTGGGCCAATAGCTTCTGCTTTTCCAAGGCGATGAACCAGGTTATAGCCAATATTGGCAGCTTCCAGATTAGGGAATACAAGTATATTTGCCCTTCCCGCAACATCACTTCCAGGGGCTGTCATTTGAGCAACTTCCGGCATTATTGCCGCATCCAATTGCATTTCCCCATCAATTTTTAGGTCAGGAGCTAAACGGTTAGCAATTTTTGTTGCCCTCACCACTTTATCCACATTCGGGTGTGCTGCACTTCCTTTGGTCGAGAAACTAAGCATTGCAACCCTTGGGTCCATACCTATCAAGGATTTGGCAGTATGGGCAGTTGTAATTGCAATCTCAGCAAGTTGGCGTTCAGTTGGATTAGGGATTACAGAACAATCTGCAAAAATCAGCATTCCTTCGTACCCAAAATGAGGATCGTTCACAAACATCAGGAAAACACCAGAAACGGCTTTAGTTCCCGGTAATGGTTTTGCGAACTGCAAAGCAGGCCTTAAAACCTCGGCGCTTGAACTTGTTGCCCCGGCAATAGCACCATCGGCATCGCCGTTCAAAATCATCATTGGAGCAAAATATAAAGGATCATCCAAAAGCCTGAATGCTTCTTTTTTTGTTAAACCCTTACCACTTCTTATTTCCAACATCATGTTGGCATACCAATTCCGGTAACGGTCTGTTTTATGATTTACAATAGTGGCTCCTTCAACAGAAACCCCAATTTCTTTTGCCGACTGTTTTATCTCTCTCTCATCTCCCAGCAAAATTAAATCTGCAATCTTCTCCTTGATGATAATCTCAACAGCCCTTAGTGTTCGTGCCTCATTTGCTTCAGGTAAAACAATCCGTTTCCTGTCTGCTTGGGCACTACTAATAACTCGCTTTATAAAATCCATAAGGTTATTTCAGCATTTGCAAAAAACAGGGCAAAAATAGTTAAATAATCCTTCATCTCTTAATAATTATGAAATATTTCCTTAACCAATTCTTTACATAGCGGATACATTCAAGTCGTAAAATATTTCTCACTTAAAACTATTTGATGCTAAGTCCCTAATTTTCACTAATTCAATTCGAATAAAACTCATTATCCCTCCAATAAAGAATGTCAAAAATTGTGGCAAAATGAGTGTGTTAAAAAAAGTTAATGTTTGTTTTTGCTAAATAAAGATACCCCCCAACGTGGCTCAGTTTTAATTGCCGTTCATAAACAATATCTCTTTTATTTTATCCATCCGGTTAAGGGCATAGGTAGCATTCTTTGCCTCATCTTTTGCTTCCAACAAATACATGCGGTAAAAATTAAGCGCAAGGGTTTTATTATTGTTGTACTCTTCATAAGTGGTTGCTATTTCGAATAGCAACTCGAAATTAAAAGTATCCATTTCGTAGGCTTCTTTTAATGCTGCAATCGATTCTTCGTACTTCCGTTGCTGCCCCAGGATTTGCCCAAGGTGATGGTACATTTCTGGCAAATAATATGGTGTTGATGCTTCAATTGCTGTTTTCATATAAGCCTCTGCAACTTCATGATTTGCAAGCTTTTTATACGACAAACTTGTATAGAACAAGGTGTATGGATCATCCAATTTAAGTTGAATGCACTTTTCAAGTATTGACACAGCCTTTTCCCATTGGTCTGCAAAATAAAGGCTTATTCCATAATTTTTTAGTACATCGTAAGCAGAATCATTTTGTGCAAGGTATATGGAATAATTTTCGGCTGCATGGGCATATTGCTTTTTGCCAAAGTAATGGTTCGCACGTTTAAGCTGCAATTTTCCGTTTTCAGGGAAGTATTTTAACCCATTGAGGATTGTGCTTAATCCCATGCTATCCTGCTTTGCTTGGTAATATAATGTTGCGAGGTTTGAATAAGTACCCAAATCATGGGGATTTTTCTCCAGCACATATTCATACAAGTTTATCGCCTTATTTTTATCCCTGCCAGTTTTAGTTATACAGTAAGCATATTGTTTGTTCCAATATATATTTGTGCTGTCAAGCGCATAAATTTGGTGGAATACGTCGTAGGCATCGCCATATTGATCAAGATTAATATACACCCTGCCCAGCTTACTCTTTAAAACCAGGTCATTGCCGGAAGCAATAACCGCCTGTCGATAATAAAATGCCGCTTGCGAATAATTGCCTAAAAGGGCGAGCGTTTCTCCAAGTTCAGCCAAAGTGACCGGGTTGTTTGGAGAGTAGTCCAAAGCTTTTTTGTAAGATTTTATTGAAGCTTCAAAATCGTTCAGTTTTGCATAAACCACTCCTTGTTTAAAATATAAATCACCATTAGGATTCGATGAAATTTCTTTTTGAAGAATGTTCAATGCATTTTCATATTCCTGGTTCAAAATAAGCAAGTCTATTTTTTGACCACTTCCGCTTGTGGAAAATAAAAAGCCCACCAAGAATAGAATTATTGGTATACTATTTTTCATAAATAATGTTTTAATCAATGCTAACTACTGTAATTTGAAATTAATTGGAACAGTATAAGCAACATTCACTGCTTTGTCATTTTGCATTCCAGGTTTCCATTTTGGTAAGGTTTTAATAACCCGCAAAGCTTCTCTGTCTATTTGAGGATCGACACCCCGAACAACCCTGGCTTTGGTAACCATGCCTGTTTTTGAAACCACAAAACTTACATATACTTTCCCCTGGATTCCTTTTTCAATAGAAGATTTCGGATATATAATTGAATTCGAAATATAATTTCTTAATGCAAACTCATCACCCGGAAACTCGGGCATTTGCTCGACAATAAAGAATACTTCATCGTCTTCCGATTTGGGGCTAAAGGTTATTATTTCGTCAATCAGGTTTATTTTATCTGTTAGAGAATCCAGCTTTGCAGGAATGCTTTCGAGATAGCATAACACAACTCCTTCACGAGCCTGATCGCCGTATTTTTCAATGTAAGAATTGAGCTCTTCCCCATCTTTAATGACGTTTATTGCCTTAAATGATTCCTTATCTAATCCTTCCACATAACTTATATCTGCCAAATCACCATCAACAATATAAACTGCCTTTTGCTGGTTGAACCTTCGGTTAAGATATAATATCCCATCGTTAAGTTCAACTTCAAAAGTCCCTTCCAACGAGTCTATAATTGCTTCCAGATTGGACGCAGATTTCAATAGTTCTTTGGCATGTTCAATTTCCGGTTTATATGCAGGATCGTTCAATAGGTTTTCTGAAATAGAAATAAAATGAAATACTTTTTGAATTTCCTTTGATGAACCTGATTCTTTCTTTTCACAAGCAAAAGCTACGATTAAACTTGCTGCCATTAGAATACCCAAAATGAGTTTTGTTTTCGATTTTCGGGAAGATTTCAACCGAGATAACATTTTTAACCGGTTTTTAACCAGGGAATAATTAAAACTACTTGCTATAATCAACTGATCTCCAACAAACTGATTAATAAGTATCCTTTTATAACCCGCGCGTGAAACCCCTTTTGAAACAACCGCATGATCGGCAGAAAATTCGTGATTCTCGCGCAACGCACGTCGTAACATCCAAAAGAAAGGATTGAACCATTGAAGTATTGCAAGAATCTCTATGATCATTACATCCATCGAATGTCCTTGTTTTACATGCTCAATTTCGTGAGACAACATTTTATCCCAATCCTCATAATCCTTGATATTTTTACTCACGAACACATAATTCATAAAC
Source organism: Prolixibacteraceae bacterium (assembly GCA_963678235.1). Lineage (GTDB taxonomy): Bacteria > Bacteroidota > Bacteroidia > Bacteroidales > Prolixibacteraceae > JABMQB01. Next base: position 2,198,215 of record OY782766.1, read on the forward strand.
GAAAAGGGACTAAAGTCCCGGTCGATGCGCACAACTTTTATCTTACCAAGTTTCTCAACTTTATTGTTCTGAATAAGTTCAGCAACCTGAATAATCCGCCATAGTAACAGAAAGGTAAAAACTATAATTCCTCCAACATACACTATTCCTAAAAATTTATAGGATAGGATAAACCGTTCAATGCTTCCTGAAAAATTAGTACTGTAAATAGTTACAACTTCAATTAGGTTCCGGTACTGGGAAACGGTAACTTCATCCAACATGGTTGGCGTAGGTTCATAAACATGTAAATGTAAAATTGGGAGAAGTGCCGAGAAAATTACGGATAGCAGCAAAAAATACCTGTTTAAGCGAAAAAAAGTTTCTTTTCGTAAAAAAAAGAAATAAACCAAAGCAAGGGTGCCAAGGCTTATCGCCGATTCAAGGATATAGTTTACAAAGCTATGCATTCGTATTTTCGTCTTCTAAATCTTTACGCACATCGTTCACAAGGTCTTCCAGATCGTGGAGGCTCATTTTATCTTCCTTTGCAAAAAAGGATACCATTTCCTGAAAAGACCCGCTAAAATAATTTCGAACGAATTTTTTCATAAATGTTTTAGTGTAATCTTTTTTAGAAATTAAGGGGAAGTATTCATGCGTTTTGCCGTAGGCATTGTGCCCCACAAAACCTTTTTTCTCGAGTATCCTGGTAATGGTTGAAATGGTATTGTATGCAGGCTGTGGATGCGGAATCTCATTGATAATATCTTTCACAAATCCTTTTTCTATTTTCCACAAGATTTGCATCACTTGTTCTTCTGCTTTTGTAAGGTCCTTCATGTTGTTGTTTTTTAATCTTCCCAAAAGATACAAATATTATGCCTAAAAACTAAGCCGTTAGTTTATGAACTAACAGCTTAGTTAAACTTGATTTTGAACTTGAAAATAATTGCACGTATCCCTTGATTTCTAATCCCGTCAAATTGAAACTCCTCGCAGCAAGCGAGGTATCATATCGGAAAATCATTATTTTATTCGCACCATGGTGCGGAGAACAAAACCCATGAGATCCCTCGTCTATCGCTCGGGATCAGTTCGGCTTAATGATTTTGAAAACAAAATCATAGTCTCACTGATTTAAGGCAAAATTTATTGGAACTGTATAAGAAACGCTTACCGGTTCACCATTTGCTTTGCCCGGTTTCCATCTAGGAAGTTCGTTGATAACCCTCAATGCTTCATTATCAAGCGATGGGTCAACGCCCCTGGCAATCTTGGCATCTTTTACTTTTCCATCCTTGCCAACCAGAAATGTGACGTAAACTTTCCCTTGAATGCTTTGCTCTTTTGCCACTTTAGGATATTCTACCATCCCTGCAAGAAGGTTTCTTAAAGTGCTTTCCCCACCCGGAAATTCAGGCATTTCATCACAGATAAAAAATACCTCTTCCCCATCAATCATTTTAGATTTCGTTACATTAATGGTTTTAAGCTCCTCTTTGTCGTCCAGACTGAAAACAATAGGAATTGTATAACTTACCCGAACATTTTCACCTCTCTGTTTCCCGGGTTTCCATTTGGGCAATAAATTCACCACGCGTAAAGCTTCTTTATCAAGCGAAGGATCAACGCCCCTTGCGATCTTGGCATCTTCAACCATGCCTTCGGTATCCACAACAAATGTGACATAGACTCTTCCGCTGATTCCATTTTTTTTGGCAACTTCAGGGTACTTAACACTGTTTGCTATAAACTTCTTTAAAACTACTTCACCACCCGGGAATTCAGGCATATCCTCAACGATCATAAATACCATCTTCTCATTGTTTTCTTTTTCCTGTGCTTTTACTTGGGGAGAGAACAGTGTTGCCAACAAGGCAAGTGTAAGAATTTTTAAAATTTTCATTGCGTTAATCTTAAGTTTAATACTATTGGTTTGACATATCACTTATTGTAATACGAAGTTTATGGCAGAGCTGAAATAAACACGAACCGGTCGTCCGCGTTGTTTGCCGGGTTTAAATTTTGGCAAGCTTTCTAAAACCCTTTTGGCTTCCTTATTTAGTGAGGCATCGGGTCCCCGGATGATTTCTACATTTGTAACACTACCATCGGTGTCAACCACAAACTTGTAAAATACGCGCCCTTGCACACCATTTTCCTGGGCAATCACCGGATAGCGGATTGAATTATTGATAAAACGCAACAAGGCCCTTTCACCTCCCGGAAATTCTGGTTGCTCTTCTACAATTACGAATACTTTGTCTTCCTCAATTTCTTCCTCGCTCGTAGTTTCCACAATTGGAGCAATATCAATTGTCAGATCTTCTGTAACCTCTGTTGACTCCATTTCAAATTCTTCCTCAATTTCCACTTCATCATCCACAATGTTTATTACTTCGATAACTTTAGGTGGTGGAGGTGGTGGTGGTGGTTTGATTTCGTCCATGCGGGTAATCGGAATAATTTCTTCTTCTACGTTCACTGCAGCCATCGGACCAAAATCTGTTGCCCCGGTTGCTTTTGTATTCCATTCGAACGCTACAAGCACGATGCCTAATGCTGCAACCAAACCAAATAAAAGGAAGGTGTTCCTTTTGTTTTCCAGGTCGGCTTTTTCTGACTTCTTTGCTTTCATAACTTTAAATTTTAATTGATTAATAAAATTGTGTTGCTTGTTTTTATCGCAGCATTTGGTGCCAAAAAATACTGTTTCAAACTTACAACTAATGTTTTAGTTTTCCAACTAATATTTTAGTTATTGCAAAAACAAAGATTATACCAAACTAATAGTCAAATCATTAATCAACTAATAATTTAGTTAATCACAAATCACAAATGAATCACTATCAGGAAGTAAGGGGAATTTTTTTCGAAAAGAAGATAATTCAGAATGCTTCAAAATCAAGGTTTCCGTTTGGGGCTCTTGGCTTAAATAAGTTGCATTTCCCTTTGGATCGATGAATCCTGAAGCCCCCAAATAGTTTAATCCAAGGCCATCGGTTCCGGTCCTGTTCACTCCAACAACAAAAGCTTGATTTTCGATTGCCCTGGCCTCCAGCAATGTTTTCCACACCCGATGCCGTGCCGATGGCCAGTTTGCAAGATAGATTAATAGGTCATATCCTTCTTTATTCCTGCTCCATACCGGAAAGCGCAAATCATAACAAATTAATGGGCATATTTTCCATCCCTTCCATTCAACAATAAGCTTTGTGTCACCTTTTGAATAATGAACATGCTCGCCTCCCATGGTAAACAAATGACGCTTATCGTACCAAAATACAGAGCCATCAGGATTTACCCAAAGCAGTCTATTAAAATATGCGTCCTTGTCGTTAATAATTATACTGCCCGCAATAGCTGCGTTTTTATTTACAGCCAATTTTCTCATCCACGAAACGGTTTTTCCGTCCATCGTTTCAAAAAACGTTTCCACATTCATTGTAAACCCAGTGGTAAACATCTCCGGTAATAATATTACATCGGTTTGATCAATTTCAGAAATTATTTGATCCAACATTGTTTGATTTCCTTCAATATCTTCCCAAATAATTACAGGTTGTACGATTGTAATTTGCAACTCCTCTTTGATCATTAGAATGAATTGATAACGGTGACACCTATATTTTGAAATTTATCCATATTTACAAGCTCGTGAGCGGCTTGTTCCAAGGATACGGTTTTCCCGACTAATTTTTGAGGCTGCAATATTCCTTTCCTGATCATTTGAAGCATATAGGAATAACGAAAAGCCTGCATTCCATGGCTTCCAATCATTTCCAACTCGTTTGCAAGAACCTTGTCCATGGGCACTACAGGATGCCGATGGTTACCTGTCATCAATCCAACCTGGATATGTTTCCCTCGTTTTCGCAAGCAATCCACCGAATTAAAACAAGTTTTCTGGCTTCCCAAGGCATCCATCGAAACGTGTGCTCCCCGACCGGATAGTTCCACTATTTCTTTTGAAACATTTTTGACTTTTTGAGAATTTATTGCCGCTTTTGCACCCAATTCTTTTGCTAATTCCAATTTATGGTCGTCAATATCGATGGCAATCACATTAGCGCCCAAAGCATTTGCAATCATTATTGCTGACAAACCTACTCCCCCACAACCGTGTACTGCAACCCACTGACCTTCCGACACTTTCCCTTGATCGACCACTGCCCTGAACGAAGTAACAAACCTGCACCCCAGGCTTGCAGCAGTAACAAAATCGATTTCATCGGGAAGGCGCACCAGGTTAATATCGGCATAATCGATCGCCACAAATTCGGCGAAAGAGCCCCAAGCGGTAAATCCGGGTTGAAACTGGGCGTCACAAACCTGATGGTTTCCTGATTTGCATTCGGGGCAAACTCCACAGCCACAAACAAAAGGCAGGGTTACCCGGTCTCCAATTTTCCAATTATTAATTTTTTTACCAACTTCAACAATGGTTCCTGCAATTTCATGGCCTGGCACATGTGGTAAAACAATATCCGGATCATGTCCCATCCATCCATGCCAATCGCTCCTACAAATTCCGGTTGCTTCCACCTTTAACACAACGCCTGAATCGGTGCAATTTGGATCCGGCACTTCCTTAATTTCTATTGGTCCCTGAAACTCATAAAAGATGGCTGCTCTCATAGTTGTTTTGCTATATCTGGTCCTAAGTTAGGTGATCATTCATGAAAAATCAAGTAGGATCAAAATTCTGACGATGGTTTTGTTTTTTACACACTGAAATTCGTACATTTATGGAAGTTTAAAAAACCAAATAAATCAACACAAAATGGCTGATAATAATTGCAGTGATTGTAAATTAAGGTTGAAATACGACCAAAAACCCAAATCTTTTTCAGGAAGGTTCTGGAGGTGGCATATCAATTGGTGCCCAGGTTGGAAAGCCTATATGAAAAGTTTATCGGATGAAGAAAAAAAACAGATCGCTGAAAAGTATTCCTTCAAAAAACACCTTAACTAAATTACTTTTAGCACTTGTTCATAACCCTGATTTTAATGGAACTGCAGTCAACGCATTAGATTATCAGATTCATGACTATTGATTTCTTTTAATCATCGGCACAAAACATTTCCGGGTATTTCCCTTTGATCTTGTTGTTACAATAATAGGCTTTAAGCCGTTTTATATCGGCATTGCTATCGTCGCTTAATTCAAGGGTTTCGCGCCATCCGATTTGTTTTTTGCCAAAATCAAAAAAACCAATATAAACCGTTGCACCCGTTGCTTTTGCAATGGTATGAAAACCAGCTTTCCACCGTTTTGTAGGCTTGCGTGTTCCCTCAGGGGTGATGGCTAGATGAAGAGAATCCCTTCTTTCAAACTCATCAATTATTTGTTTCACAATCCTTGATCCTTTCGATCGATCAACCGGGATACCTCCCATTTTACGAAGAATTGGTCCCATTGGCCAGAAGAAAAATTCTTTTTTGATAATCACATGTGCCTTTCCACCCTGTGCAGTATAATACAAGTAGGACAAGACAAAATCCCAGGCACTGGTATGCGGGGCGCCAATAATTATGGCTTTTTTGTGGGGCATAACGCCTCCAATACCTTCCCAGCCCATCCATTTTAGCATTGTTTTACAGAACCTTTTCCACATATTATATCCATTGAGTTTGAATTGAATCGGCTTGAGCATATTTTTGAAGGAGGTCAATTGCCAGGTCAGTCGTTTCCTGTAAGGTTTCGTTTGCACCAAAACCAATCAATACCATAAGAAAGCGTTTGGTACTTTCAGTCACCATTGTTCGCTCTGAGTCGCTGGTAGCACTTCCAAATGCTCCGTTCGAGTCCCTGAAAACCGGGAGGTATTCAATATTTAGCTCCCCTCTTCCTACCCCGTGGTAAATCTCATCCTTTTCCCCAATTCCAAAAACGACATCTCCGTTAATTTTATCCAGATCGTACCCACCAATTGAAATTCCGCTGGTAAGAGAAACAAAATTTAAAAGATCAACCACGTTACTAATTTTATACAAATCGACCTTTTTCACAACCCTCCTTAATAAAGCTTCGGCTGACAAACGATACCTGGCAGGATCTTTCCCACACGATTTATATGTTTTCCGGGCAGCCTGAATGGTAGGCATTTTTGCAATATCTTCAACTTTCAACAACGAAGATAATTGTTGAACCGACCTGTTTATAATATCCCATAATTCAGAATCAGCCTCATGAATATTCACCCCACAGGAAATTACCGACAACTGAAGCCCTGGTAACTTGTTTTTTAACTCTTCAGAGATTTTAATCCCAACCATATTAATGCCTAATTTTTGAATTGAAAAACTGTAATAGCAAATTCAAAAGTAAGAATAAAAACGAAAAATTTTCTTTTGAGAAGAGCCGAAAGATCATAAAAAAAGTGGCAATCAGATAACTAACTGCCACTTATGACCACTCAAATTGAAACTCCTCGCAGCAAGCTGTCGAGGAATCCGTTTCCGTATAGGACTTTTTTAGTATTCTGTTCGCTATTCCCGCAGCAAAGCTGATGGGTAATGCTCACCGGAATTCAATAAGCCAGAATACTTATTCGCTATATTTATATACTCCGTCAAAAGAATACGTTCCTGAGTCGTAGTTTAATCCTGATACAGTAAAACTTATCGAATCAAGGTCTGCAATTTTTAATGGTTCCAAATCAAACGAAACATAGGCAGAATAACGGAACAATTCTTCGTCATCGAATTTATTATGCCTTATTTCCAATTCGATAGGTTGATCATCTGCCACAATTTCACCAGGTTGTTTCACAAGGTTTACCATGTGCGTTTCGTTATTGCCCCAAAATGATAGTTCGAAGTTCAGGAAATTATCTGTCACCCACATTTTTTTCATGATAATTGGATCATTTCCAATACTATCCTCTGTTTCGGGCGTAATCGTAAAAATATCTTTCATCAATATATTTTCCCAATCCAACATCCGTACTTCATAGGTATCATTACCATCAATTGCATCAACCTGTTCTTCCACATAAAAGTAAACCAAAATCCTTGTACTGTCCTCCCAACTGTCAATAATGCGCGATGGCGATAATGGAATAATATAATCTTCGTCGTCCATTTTAATAACATAACCAAGTGGTTGGGAATCGTCAACCAACACCAATCCAAAACCACCATAAACTGGTTCGCTGGCATCATCGTCAGAGCATTTGACAAATACTGCTGCAACTAGTACTAAAATTAAAATCTTAACTGTCCTCATCTTTCTAACTATTTAATTAATTCTTTTACTATCTTTTTAGTGGTTTACACTAGTTTTATCTACTAACAAGATTTGAGCAATAAGAAAAGGTTGCGTAAAAAGAAAAAAAATAAATTACGGTCATTTTGACATAAATTCTTAAATTTAAAATCTGGCACAATGATTGATATTCACATATGTATATTTTTATATATTTGTAAGGAACTTATACGATAATCGTCATTAACAAATAAAATACAGGAACGTTAATAAAAATAGATATCATGAAAAATTTAATTTACATAGTAGCAATTGCGGCCTTTTTATTACAAAGCTGTGGTTCGGCAACCAGCAAAACTACTGAAACATCTAGTGTTAGCCAGAGTGAGAATAATAAAGGAGGCACCGAGTTGCTTACCAAAGCCGTATTTCTTGAAAAGGTTTGGGATTACGAAAATTCACCACGCGAATGGAAATTTAAAGGAGACAAACCTGTACTTATCGACTTTTATGCTGACTGGTGCGGACCATGTAGAAAAGCAGCCCCAATATTAGAAGGTATATCAAAAGATTTCGCAGATGAAATAAAAGTGTATAAGATTGACACCCAAAAAGAACGGGAATTGGCAGGGGTATTCCAAGTTAGCGGAATCCCAGCATTTTTATACATCCCATTAAAAGGCAAACCGGTAATGATGTCCGGAATTGGGCGTACAACCGAAGAAACTAAAAAAATGTTTGAGGACAATATTCAAAAAATCCTTTTGACAAACAACTAAGATATATTATATAGCAACAATCTAAAAGACTGCCAGTTTGGTGGTCTTTTTTTGTGGATACTGCCAATCCCGGTTAATCTTAATCCCCCTATATCCCCCTTTAATAAGCTACCCTTTATACACAAATATTCGTTCTTTCAAATATTGTTGAGTTAACAAATGGCTGTTGACAATTAGCTATTTAATTCATTGATATACAGACATTTAAGTTAGAATATCCGATTATTTTTCATTATCTTAAATGCATGATAATCAACAAGTTTAACGGTTTTTTCAGTGGGTCTTTACCTGATTTACGTATTGAAAAGAGAGCAGAAAAAGTAATGAATGATATGTTTACCTTTGGGAAAGTAGTAGTAAATAAATTCTGTGCGAGTTCTACAGAAAAAATAGGGGCATATCGTATGTTTGGGAACAATAGTTTTGATTTTAACAACCTGGCACAAGGAGTTATAAAATCCTGTCAGGATAATCAAGGAGCAGGGCATCTACTTTGTATACAAGATACTACAGAATTTAACTTCACCCACCATATCAACAGGATAGGTAAAACAGATAAAGGTATTGGTCCAGTTACAAAAAATGAGAATGCTGGTTTCTTTTGCCACCCAGTATTGGTGGTAGATGCTGAGGATAAAATACCCACAGGCATCACCTATATAAAGTTATGGAATCGGTCCTGGGACAAACAGGATAAATACGAACGGGGTTACAAAAGCCAGGAAATCAGCCAAAAAGAATCATACCGTTGGGTCGAAAGTGCCCAGGCGGCTAAAGAAGTATTATCAGAAACCCCAATGTTGACCATTATTGGCGATAGGGAATCGGATATTTACGAGGAACTTGCAACTGTCCCAGATGAACGGACACAATTATTAATCCGTTCAAGCATCAACAGGAGGTTGGAAGGTGATAAAAAGAAGTTATTCGAAAAATTAGGGGAGCAAGAACAAAAAACCGTTTATCAACTACAAATACAAGGGAACAAGAAGCGAAAAAACAGGGTCGCCCAGATGGCATTAAAATATGTCAAGGTCAAAATAAAAAAGCCGCAAAAGGCACACATGGAAAACTATCCCGACTTTGTTGAAGTTTGGGCAATAGAAGCCAGGGAATTGCAAAAAACTACCCCGGCAGGGGAAGCACCAGTGCTTTGGAGGTTATTGACATCCCACTCAATTACAACGGTCGAAGATGCCATGAAGTGTTTAGAATGGTACAGTAACAGGTGGTTTATAGAAGAACTTTTTCGGGTCATGAAAAGCAAAGGGCTTGAACTGGAAGCGTCACAGCTTGAAACTGGGGCAGCATTGAAGAAACAAGTAGTTATGGCACTTCAAATTGCCTTAACCGTAATGATGCTTAAATTATCACTCAACAAAAAACAACAAGTAAAAGCTGAAATAACTTTTTCAGCAGAACAAATAGAGTTTATTAAATTATTAATGACGGAAATAGAAGGAAAAACAAAGAAGCAACAAAACCCATATCCTAAAAGGACTCTGGCATGGTGTGCTTGGGCAATAGCAAGGTTGAGCGGCTGGAGTGGTTATAAATCACACGGCCCTCCTGGATATATATCTATTAAAAATGGACTTGATATCTTCCATAATAAGTTTGAAGGTTATCAAGTTGCTTTAAACTTTTTAAATTTAAAAGATGTGTATAAAGGGTAGTTTAATAAGGGGGACAGTGTTTATTGAATTAAAAGAAAGTCTTTAAAGCTGTCCTTAACGGAATGTTTTGTTTTCGTCTTTCGTGAATTCCAATAATGTATTCTGAAAGTATCTTGATAATGTGTTCAATATTAAAATATTTTTAAAGATATTACTGGAAAACCCCTCTTAATCCCCCTTTAATCAGGGGGACAATATTTATTGATTTAAAAGAAAGTCTTTAAAGCCGCCATAAGCTTTCCCTAAAGAAATGCTTTTCTTTTCGCCTTTCATAAATTCCGCTAATTTATCGGGAAGTGGGACTTTGCCTTTTCCAATAATACTTTCAACAGTTTCGGTAAATTTTGCAGGATGTGCAGTTTCTAAAAATACACCAACCTCTCCTTCCTGGAGGTTGTCTTCCAATGCCTGATAAGCACAAGCCCCGTGTGGATCAAGCAAGTAGTTATGCTTTTCATAAACTTTAAGGACAATCTTTCTGATTTCATCATCCGAAAACCGGGTTCCTTTCATTTGCCCAGAAATATCCGAATGTGAATTACCAAATAAATCAAGGATACGGGCAAAGTTACTTGGATCGCCGACATCCATGGCATTTGCAAGTGTCTCGACTGATGGGCGTGGATTGTAATTTCCGGTGGATAAATATTCAAAGACAATATCGTTGGCATTGTTGGCGGCAATAAAATACTTAATGGGCAATCCCATTTTTACGCCAAACAGCCCGGCTGTGAGATTACCAAAATTTCCGCTTGGTACCGAAATAACCAATTGATTATTTGTAAGCTTTCCAGCTTCTTTCAATCGAGCATAAGCATTAAAATAATAAAATGCCTGAGGTAAAAACCGTGCAACGTTGATAGAGTTTGCCGAAGTCAGTAAAAGCTTTTTGTTTAATTCTTCATCTAAAAAAGCTGTTTTTACAAGTTTCTGGCAATCGTCAAAAGTCCCATCCACCTCAATGGCAGTGATATTCTGTCCAAGTGTCGTAAATTGTGCTTCCTGAATTGCGCTTACCTTTCCTTTTGGATACAAAACATAGACATGAATACCGTCAACACCCAAAAATCCGTTGGCAACGGCGCTACCCGTATCACCAGAAGTGGCAACCAAAACATTCACCTGCTTTTTCTCTTCAGCCAAGAAATAACGCAGAAGGCGTGCCATGAAGCGCGCACCAACATCTTTGAATGCTAGTGTTGGTCCATGAAATAACTCCAGTGACCAAATTCTATCGGTAACCTGAACCACAGGACAATCAAACTGAAGCGTATCAAAAACAATTTCCCTGAGTTTGCTTTCTGCTATATCCTCACCAAAAAACTTCTGTGCAACCTCGAACGCTATTTCCTGAAAGGATAATTTTTCAATATTTTCAAAAAAAGAAGGCTCAAATGGTTTTATCTGTTCCGGCATATACAAACCATTATCGGCTGCAAGCCCTTTAACTACCGCCTCTTTTAAACTTACCGGTTCAACTTTTATGTTGGTACTGTAGTATTTCATATGATTTTCATGAATAAGAATTTCACAAAAAGTGAATCTTAAATTCGCTATTTATTTAAAAATGCTTTTATAAATTCGTTTCCTTTTAAAGTTCCATACGATCCGTGATCAGAATCAAACTCGTCGTACACATTTACATCATCTGCCGAGTTACCAGGCTTGTAAATAATAAATGGCACAGCATCACGGGTATGGGTTTTAATTGCACAAGGAGTTGGGTGATCAGGAAGGATGGCAATAGCGACCGGATCGTCCCAATTTGTTGTTTCTTCAACAATGGCTTTCACCACCCGGTTGTCGAGATATTCGATGGTCTTTGTTTTTAGTTCCACATCACCTTCATGCCCGGCTTCGTCGCTTGCTTCAATGTGCAAATACACCAAATCGTTGCTTTTTAATGCTTCAATGGCAGCATGGGCTTTACCCTCGTAATTGGTATCGTACAAACCTGTTGCACCTTCCACTTTGATAACTTCCATTCCGGCATACACGCCAATCCCCTGGATTAAATCGACCGCAGAAATCACTGCCGATTTCTCTACGCCATACATTTCTTTTAGCGTTGGCATGGCAGGTTTATATCCAGGCGACCACGGCCAAATAATATTTGCCGGATCTTTTCCTTCAGAAATTCTTTTTTTATTGATCGGATGGTCTTGAAGCAAATCCCTTGATTTTTCCATAAGGGAATTAATCAGCTTCGTTGTTTTTTCTGCAATTGCATTTTTTGCTTTTGGCAACACTTCTTTGTAAGCTGTTCCCATCACATCGTGCGGTGGGGTACAGTTTATTTCTTTGTTTCCACCCTTAATAACCAATAAATGCCTGTAAGAAACCCCGGGATAAAAAGTTATGTTTTCGTTGCCAAGTTTTTGGTTTAGAAAATCAATTAGTATCGTAGCCTCTTCAGTTGAAATATGCCCAGCCGAATGATTTTTAATTTTTTCATCTTCAATACAAATAATATTACAACGAAACGCGAGGTCTTCATCCTCAAGTTTTACGCCCATGCTTGCAGCTTCGAGCACCCCACGCCCTTCGAATACCTTTTCAACATCGTAGCCCAGCACAGCCATGTTGGCAATTTCACTTCCCGGGTGCATGCTTTCAGGCACTGTTATAAGTTTGCCATTCCTGCCTTTTTTTGCCAGGGCATCAATATTCGGTTTTACAGCCATTTGTAGTGGGGTTTTCCCTCCATAACCAGCTAAAGGCTCATCAGACATACCATCCCCAAGAATTATTATATGTTTCATCTTGTTAAAAATTTAGTTTGTTGGAATTGGCAGATTGTGCTGCTTTAAAAATGTAAGCTTATCCCAATATCCCCTTTGTAATTTTATTTTACCATCGACCACATGAAAAAAGCCGCAACCCCTTAAGCCAAGCGGATCTTTCCACGCAAGGATTGCCCATTCCCCATCTTCAAAAATATTTTCGACAATACAAACCATATCGGCATTGGAGAATTCCTCCTCAAACATTTTTTGTATTGCTTCTTTCCCTTCAACCGGTTCGTTTGCCACCTGGTGATTAATAGCATCGTCATGATAAAGCTGACCAAGGCTTTCAGCATCGGCACGGTTAAAATATTCGACAAATTTTTGTACAATTTGTTTTGGCGACATGAGTAAAACCTTATAGATTAAATATTTGAAACCTTAATAATATCGGCAAATACCCCTGCTGCAGTTACGGATGCCCCGGCACCATATCCTTTGATCAGCATTGGAAATTCATGGTACCTTTCTGTTGTGTACATGACCAAGTTATTGCTTCCTTCCAGGTCGTAAAATGGGTGCGTGGCATCAACTTCCTGCAAACCAACTTCCGCTTTTCCGCCCTCCAATTTGGCAACAAAACGCCATTTTTTATTTTGTTTTTCCAATTCAGCCCTTCTGGTTTCAAAATCATCATCCACTTCCGAAATGTGTGCAAAGAAATCGTCAACACTCCCTTCAAAGTATTTCTCCGGAATAAATTTGTTGACTTTTATTTCATCCATTTCCATCACATACCCAGACTCGCGAGCCAAAATTAACAGTTTCCTAACCACATCGATTCCACTCAGATCGATCCTTGGATCAGGCTCGGCAAAGCCCTGCTCTTTTGCCATCACAATGGCCTTGCTCATCTTAATTTCGGGCGAAATAGTATTAAAAATAAAATTGAGCGTGCCTGACAACACTGCCTCAATTTTAAGGACTTCGTCGCCTGAATTTACAAGATCGTTTAAGGTATTGATAATTGGAAGCCCTGCTCCCACATTTGTTTCAAACAAAAACTTAACACCTTTGCGCTTGGCAATTTTTTTAAGGTTTTTATAATTTTCATAATCCGATGAAGCCGCAACCTTGTTGGCCGTTACAATCGACACGTTGGAACTCAAAACTTTTTCGTAAATCCCGGCAACCGTATCCGAAGCTGTACAATCCACAAATACGGAATTGAACATGTTCATCTCGGTAATTTTTTCCAGGAATTTATCCAAGCCTGAAGCATATTTTGATTTATCGAGCTGTGCTTTATAATTTTCAAGGTTAATCCCATCTCTGGAGAACAGCATTTTTTTAGAGTTTGCCACACCCGTAAGTTTAATGTTTAGGTGCTTACTTTTCTTCAGTTTTTCCTGCTGCTGCTTCAATTGGGTAAGCAAATGTCCTCCAACAGTTCCGATTCCCATAAGGAAAACATTGAGTTCGTTAAACTCGGAAAGGAAAAACGACTCATGAACAACATTCAGGGTTTTCCGTAGGTCGGCTTTTTTAACAACCCAGGATATATTTAACTCCGATGCCCCTTGTGCTATGGCAATAATATTGATCCCGTTTTTACCAATAGTATCGAACAACTTCCCGGCAATACCGGTTGTATGTTTCATATTTTCGCCAACAATCGCAACAATAGACAAAGCGGTTTCGATGGCTACTTTATTAATCTGACCTTGTTTAATCTCTTTTTCAAATTCCTCTTTGATGGCATTTTCCGCTTTTTCAACATTTTGGTCATCAACGGCAATACTGATTGAATTTTCGGAAGAAGCCTGGGAAATTAATATTACATTGATTTCTTCTTTTGCCAGCGCAGTGAATATCCTCATAGAAATTCCTGTAACCCCTACCATTCCAATTCCCTGAAGGGTAATCAACGAAATCCCGGATATTGATGAGATACCTTTAATTGGTTTGTCTTTCCCGTTTAGTGAACTTCCGGTAATAAGCGTTCCTGATCCCTCAGGGTTCAGGGTATTTTTAATATGAACCGGAATACTTTTCTGATAAACAGGCAAAATTGTTGGAGGGTAAATAACTTTCGCCCCAAAATGCGAAAGTTCCATTGCTTCAGAGTAAGTCAAAGCGGGTATGGTATATGCTTTACTGATTACCCGCGGATCGGCAGTCATAAAGCCATCCACATCGGTCCATATTTCTAATGCATTTACATTTAATGCAGCGGAGAATATTGCCGCTGTATAATCAGACCCGCCACGTCCGAGGGTTGTATATTCCCCTGAATCATTTCCGGCAACAAATCCTGGTGCAATAGCAATTCCTTTAAAATCGCCAAATTCCCTTTTTATTAGTTTGTTGGTGACTTTAAAATTTACATTTGCTTTTCCGAAATTGCTATCAGTCCGAAGGTAATCTGCCGAATTAATCCAAACTGCATCCGGTATATATTTGGCAACTATATGCGATGACATTCGTTCGCCAAGACCAACAATCCTGTCCATGGTTTTAGGTGTTAACTCGCCAACGAGTGTCACCCCAGTCAGGATTTTCTCCATTTCTTTCAGAAGCATATCAATTCGGGTCCGGACTTCATGATCGTCATCAAACAATTCATTGATCACATCTAAATGCCTCTTTTTTACTTCTTGGAGTTCATTATGAAAATATCCCGTGCCTATGGAGGCCATTCTGGCAGCTTTCAGAATTTTATCTGTAACCCCGCCCAATGCCGAAATTACCACGATCACATCATCTTCCTGTTGAAGAATAATTTGTTTTACTTTTTGAATGTTTTCAGCGGTTCCTACAGAGGTACCACCAAACTTTAATACTTTCATAATTTTTTGTTTTGGCTCAAACTGGTTAGGATTGAGCTGCAAATTAATTAAATTAATAATCGAACAACTTAAACATAAGTGTTGTTACCAAAAACTTAAAACAGATATAAAAAAAGGATGAACAACAGCTGCTATTCATCCTTTTCACTGTTGATATCTAATTTTTTATTTCATCGTATTTCCCGTAAGGGCTTCCAAAATTTTAGTTTCCAGTTCTAAAGCAAGTTCCGGGTTATCGAGCATAAGGTTTTTAACAGACTCGCGCCCTTGTCCTAATTTTGTTTCTCCATAGCTGAACCATGAACCACTTTTTTTGATAATTTCCAGTTCAACGCCCAGATCAACAATTTCCCCTGTTTTGGAAATCCCTTCACCAAACATAATATCGAATTCGGCTTTTCGGAAAGGTGGGGCAATTTTGTTTTTCACAACTTTCACACGTACGTGGTTTCCTTTTACCTCATCGCCATCTTTTATTTGTCCAATCCTGCGGATGTCTAATCTAACTGAAGCATAAAATTTCAATGCATTCCCACCAGTTGTTGTTTCCGGGTTTCCGAACATAACCCCAATTTTTTCACGTAACTGGTTGATGAAAATGCAACATGTTTTTGTTTTATTGATATTAGCGGTCAATTTACGCAATGCCTGCGACATCAGCCTTGCTTGCAAGCCCATCTTTGAATCGCCCATATCGCCTTCCAATTCTGCTTTTGGGGTTAATGCAGCTACTGAATCAATTACCACAATATCCAATGCTCCAGAACGAATCAGGTTATCGGCAATTTCAAGTGCCTGCTCGCCATTGTCGGGTTGTGAAATTAAAAGCTCCTCAATATCAACCCCTAATTTGCGTGCATAAAAAGGATCGAAAGCATGCTCTGCATCAATTATTGCGGCAATACCTCCGGCTTTTTGTGCTTCGGCAATGGCATGTATTGCAAGCGTTGTTTTACCTGACGATTCAGGACCATATATCTCGACAACCCTTCCTTTTGGAAAACCGCCAGCACCAAGGGCTACATCCAATGCAATTGAACCGGAAGAAATTACCGGAATATTTTCTACTGGTTTGTCCCCCATCCGCATAATTGATCCTTTACCATAGCTTTTATCAATTTTGTCCATGGTAAGCTGAAGGGCTTTTAGTTTTTCCTTATTTACTTGATTTTGGTCGTCTTTTGCCATGTTTTGATTTGTTTAAAGATTCAATGCATCAATTATCTGATTGGAATGATCTTTGGTTTTTACTTTCGTAAATATTTCTTTAATTATTCCATTTTCGTCAATTACAAAAGTGGTGCGGATAACGCCCATATATGTTCGTCCATACATGCTTTTTTCTCCCCAAACCCCATAAGCCTTTAAAATTCCTTTTTCTTCGTCGGCAATAAGGTTAAACTTAAAACCAAATTTATCTGCAAATTTAAGATGTGACTTAACACTGTCGGGACTTACGCCTATTACCTCATAACCTTTCAACAACCATGCATCGTAATTATCGTTTAAGTTACACGATTCAGCCGTACACCCGGGAGTATTATCTTTAGGATAAAAATAAAGAATGACGTTTTTGTTTTTATAATCAGAAAGGGAAATTTCTTTTTCATTCTGATTAAGGCCTTTGAATTCGGGAGCTTTATCTCCAACTTTTAATTGTGTCATAAATTACCAAACTTTACGTGATACAAATATAGGTTAATTAAATCATTTATTCTGTCAAATTATTTATTAGAATAAGAATAGAACAGCAATCATTGCATTAATTTTTCTGTATTTTTTGTACTTTTAAGATTTCATAAAACCAGCTAAAAAGGGGATATATGTTGAGCTGCAAAAAATTACTTCTTAAAACAACGATACTTTTATTATTGTTTACCTGTTGGCTCGGGCTAAACGCGAATACATTAATTTTAACCAACGATACAATTTCAGAAGCGGTACGTTTATTTGAGACTGAAGACTATACCAATGCAATTCCTCTGTTCGAAAAAATTGTGAAAGAAGAGCCCGACAATGCCTTAATGAATTATTACTATGGTGCTTCATTAGCAGAAACAAATATCTTTAATGATGAAACAAACAATTCCCTGTTAAAAGCTGTTTCCGGAAATACACCCGACAAAGTACTTTATTATGTTGGGCTTCTGTTTAAAAACAAAGAATTATGGAGTTCTGCCATTAAATATTTTAATCTGTTTAAAAGTGTTTCAACCTTTGAAGAAATTGATCGGTTGAAAGTTGATGAACATATTGAAGAATGCATGGAAAAAGGAGGATCTGTGAAAACTATCGATGTTGCGGATTCATTACAAATTGAAAAAAATTATCCTGACTCATTGCCCATTTCTGAAGATTTCCCACTGGAAGTTACGAAGATTACGATCGAAGAAAATATTTCAAGTACAAAACCAGAGATAAAAGAGGTAAAAACGCCTCAACCTAAAACAATACCAATTGATTTCCAGGTAAATACTGACATTGGATACACAAGAATAGAGCATTTTAAAACCCAAGAAGCAAAAGACCAATATTTGGATGGGATGAAACTATCGAACAAATTAGACTCGTTACTTCAACTATCTGATTCATTGCGCATTGTCTATGAAAATGCCAAATCGCTGAATGAAAGGGATATGGTTGCCGGGCAAATTGTGAATCTTGAACAGGAAACAATGGAACTGAAATCGAAAAGCGATACCTATTTTATGGATGCGCGGCAAATGGAAGCAAGTTACTGGAACTCAGCCTCGCAATCCGAAATTGATTCTTTTCAAAATGTATTAGAAAAATTAAGCCAAATAGAAAACCCCAATCCCGAAACTGAAACAATGTTGGCTGATACAAGCCTTGATTTTAATGCATCTATTTATTTTTCAGATCCTCAGATAGAGCCGGAAAGTAAAGAAACAACTGATGAATTAATCTACAGAATCCAGATTGGCGCATACAGCAGAGGGCTCCCTGCCTATATGGACAGGTTGTACAAAAAACTGTCGGTAATTCGAAAAATAGAAAATTATACAGATGACAAAGGAATTGTAGTGTATACCACCGGAAGATTAACTAACTTTGAGGATGCAGTAAAAATGCAAAACCAGGTTCGGTTGGAAGGAATAAAAGATGCCTTTGTGGTACCCTATTTAAATGGAAATCGAATAAGCATCAAAGAAGCAAAAGAGTTAACAAAATAAATAATGACAGCGAAAGAAGTTAAAAACAAGCCTATAAAATCGCCGGATAAGGTTACAACAAAAGATAATTTTTTGACCTTACACAACGACGATGTCCACAGTTTTGACTATGTAATAAAAGCATTGATTGAAATATGTGAACACAATTATGAACAAGCCACGCAATGCACAATCCTGACACATTATAAAGGAAAGTGCGATGTCAGAAAAGGTTCATATAAAAGCCTGAAACCATATAAAGAGGCACTGATTAATCGTGAATTAAATGCTACCATTGATTAATTTTTAACGCTATGACAATCTTTGCAATCATCCTGCTAATCGTAATCGGCTTATTATTGCTCCTGATTGAGTTTGCCGTTATTCCGGGCATTACCATTGCCGGAGTTGGTGGATTCCTGATGCTTGGGGCAAGTGTGTTTATTGCTTTTCAGCGATACGGCACCATGGTCGGACTCATAACCCTTGCAGTTGTTTTGATTATTGCCCCTGCTATGATTTATTACTTTTTCAGGTCGCGTGCGGGCAAAAAAATGGTGTTAAACACTACGGTAGAAGGAAACGTTGGGGCCATAAAAGAAGAAAAAGTAAAAGTTGGCGACATTGGAAAAACCATTGGAAGGCTTGCCCCGATGGGTAAAGCTAAAGTTAATGGAGAAACTGTTGAGGCTCAATCAACAGGCTCTTACATCGACAATAATACCGAAATTAAAGTAATCAAAATTGTATCTAATAAAATAATCGTTGAACCTATAAAATAAACTATCATGATCATTGAAAAATTTGGCTTATGGGGAGTAATTATTGCTGTAATTGTACTCCTTTTTATCATTCTATATTTTGTGCCTATCGGTTTATGGTTTTCTGCCCTGGTTTCAGGAGTTCGGATATCATTATTGCAACTGGTCTTAATGCGTTTTCGGAAAGTTCCGCCAATGATTATCGTGCGTGCGCTGATTGAAGGAACAAAAGCCGACATCAAATTGCATCGGAACGATCTTGAAGCACACTACCTTGCAGGTGGTAAAGTAGCAAGTGTGGTACATGCATTGGTTTCGGCATCAAAAGCAAACATCGAATTAACTTTTAAAATGGCGACTGCTATTGATCTTGCCGGGCGCGATGTATTCGAAGCCGTTCAAATGTCGGTAAACCCGAAGGTAATTAACACGCCCCCGGTAACCGCAGTTGCAAAAGACGGGATCCAGTTGATTGCCAAAGCACGTGTTACGGTTCGTGCAAACATTAAGCAATTGGTTGGTGGTGCCGGCGAAGAAACTGTACTTGCGCGTGTTGGCGAGGGTATTGTATCTTCCATTGGATCAGCGCATTCGCACAAGGCAGTTTTGGAAAATCCTGATTCTATTTCCCGTGTAGTATTGGAAAAAGGGTTGGATGCCGGAACAGCATTTGAAATTCTTTCCATTGATATAGCCGATATGGATATCGGTAAAAACATTGGGGCTACCTTGCAGATAGACCAGGCTGAAGCCGATAAAAATATTGCACAGGCAAAGGCCGAAGAACGTCGTGCAATGGCTGTGGCGCTTGAGCAGGAAATGACTGCAAAAGCACAGGAAATGAAAGCAAAAGTTATTGAAGCAGAAGCCAAAGTACCATTGGCAATTGCAGAAGCTTTCAAAACCGGAAACCTTGGTGTAATGGATTATATGAAATATAAAAACATTATGGCCGATACAGATATGCGCGATTCTATTGCGGGAGACGAGAAAAAGAAAAAATAAAGAAGCTAAATAATATTTATTGATGTCATTCTTATTGCGGGATGGCATCTTTTTTTGCCCATATAGTAACAAAGGATGGCATCTTTTTTAAGGGAGATGACATCCTTTTTATTATATAAAAATATATCCGCTACCTTTGCGAAAATTTAAGTTTATGAGTTCGTTTGAAGATTTTAACCTTTCAAAACAATTATTGAACGCCTTAGAAGACCTGGGTTTTCAGGAACCTACGCCCATTCAATCCGAAACGTATTCGGTAATACTATCGGGAAAAGATGTGGTAGGAATAGCGCAAACCGGAACGGGTAAAACCCTGGCATATATGCTACCTCTTCTTCAAAACCTGAAATTCTCCAAACAGGTAAATCCGCGCATTTTGGTGTTGGTACCTACCCGCGAATTGGTTGTTCAGGTGGTTGAAAAAACGGAAGAATTCAGCAAATACAAAAACAACCGGATTTTGGGTGTTTATGGGGGCACAAATATTAACAATCAAAAATACGATGTAGCCCAGGGCTGCGATATTCTGGTTGCAACACCGGGCAGGTTATACGATCTGGCAATTAGTGGGGTACTTCAACTAAAAGCCATAAATAAACTGGTCATTGATGAAGTGGACGTAATGCTTGATTTGGGTTTCAGAACACAACTGACCAATATTTTTGACCTCCTCCCCGAACGAAGGCAAAACTTATTGTTTTCGGCCACCATCAGCGATGAAGTAAATGAGTTGATTGATTCTTTTTTCATGTCTCCGGTCCGGATTTCAAGTGCTAAGAGCAACGTCCCTTTGTTAAACATTCACCAACAAGCATACAAGGTTGCGAATTATAATACAAAGGTTAACCTATTGAACCATCTTTTAAAGGATAAGGAAACCTATCAAAAGGTATTGGTTTTCGCACCAACCAAAAGCAAAGCCGATGCTTTATTTGAAGCTTTAAACAAAACCTACAGCTCTGAAACCTGTGTTATCCATTCCAATAAAACCCAGAATTACAGACTGCGCTCAGTTGAGGAATTTGATGCAGGCAAGAAACGTATTATGGTTGCCAGTGATGTTATGGCCCGAGGTTTGGACCTCGAAAATATTAGTCATGTGATAAATTTTGACACGCCCGAATTTCCTGAAAATTACATCAACAGAATTGGAAGAACAGGAAGGGCAGAAAAAACCGGAACTTCCATTTTATTCTATACAGAAGATGAAGTTGAAGCAAAGCTTGCAATCGAAGGAATGATGAACTTTACAATCCCGGAAATGGATTTTCCTGAAGATGTTGAAATATCGACCGTTTTGCTGCCGGAAGAAAAGCCAAACTTCGGAAAAGTACGAAAACCAAAGAAAAAAGAAAAGACGGAAGAACGTGGTGCCGCTTTTCACGAAAAATTAGAAAAAAACAAAAAAATAAACCAAGGTGGTTCATGGAAGTTTAAAATGAAAAAATACAAAAAACCAAAAACAAGGGGCGATAAAAGGCAGAATAAGCGTAAATAATCAAAGCTTTTGTTATTTTTGTGCCACCAAAATGGTCCCATAGTTCAATGGATAGAATGTAAGATTCCGGTTCTTATGATCTGGGTTCGAATCCCGGTGGGATCACAAGAGAACAAAGCCCGTTGTGTAATAACACAGCGGGTTTTTTAATTTAAATCGTATAACTGAACTTGTTTAGGGATATGAATTAAATTAAAAAATATTTTCGGAGAAAATGGACTTTGTTTTCGGAATTCGGAGCCAATCGGGATCGTAAAACAATCCCGGTGGGATCACAAAAGGCTACTCGGTTTGAGTGGCTTTTTTTACGTAGTCTCATTTTACAGATTCACTAACATAAATGCAAGTGAATCAAGCCTTGACAAAATCTCAAAACTTATAATGTAGATTTATCGATTTCAGCAATAATCTACACAACACCATTGACGAATACTTAATTTCTATTGATTGGATATCCTTGTTAGTTGATTTTATTTTTCAAATAGCTTGAATGAGTCGTAACTTGAAACTGAAATCAAAAAACTGTTCTTTAATAAAAGTATTTTGATAATTACGGTTTGTAGAATTTTAGTAAAACCCAATAAATACATAGCAATGAAAACCTTATCACTTAAAAATAACCTTATACTAATAGCACTACTCATAAATTTTGCTCATCAGGTTTATGCACAAAATGGAATTGTTGGTATTACGCCTTCGCAAAGCAATGCAGGAACAACCGTTTCCACAATTATTAATCTTAATAGTGCTGCAACACCACCATTGCCACCAAGCAATGTCCAGCCAAAAGAGGTAAGAATTGGATCGATTGAGTCCTACTCGTTTGACCGGACCGATGAAACCACTATTACTGCAAATTTTGATATCCCGTCAGGTACTTATTCGGGAATGTACAAAGTTGAAGTTTCGTTTGAAACACCCAATGGTTCGCTTACCTATACACTTTCAAATGGATTTCAGATTGGTACTGGCGGTGATGGAGATAACAACGGGGGAACTACAAATAAAACAATGGGACTGTTTATAAATGAAGCTTCGGCATACCAAGGCTATACTTTATTTGCACCAATGGGATATAACGAAGTCTATTTAATTAACATGAATGGCGAAAAAGTACATTCATGGCAAACCAGTACCAATCCTGCCCTATCGGTTTATCTACTCGAAAACGGGAACCTGGTACAAACATCAAGTAACAGCTCTTCCCCATTTAAAGGCACAGGCGGTGCAGGAGGAGAAATTAACGAGTACGATTGGGACGGAAACCTGGTTTGGACTTTCCAATATTCAAGCAGTGCATATTGTTCGCACCACGATGTTGAACTATTGCCAAACGATAATTACCTAATAATAGCCTGGGAAAGCAAAACCGAGTCAGATGCCATTCAAGCTGGCCGTAATCCCTCAACTATTAGTGATGGTATGCTTTGGCCCGATCATATCATCGAAGTAGAACCGGATTATGAAACAGGTTCAGGAGGTACAACTGTGTGGGAATGGCATGTTTGGGACCATCTGATCCAGGATTACGACAATTCAAAAGAGAATTTTGGTTCCGTTGCCGACCATCCTGAATTAATAGATATTAATTATGCGAAAGCAAAACAGGGAGGAACTTATAGTGCTGATTGGAACCATTTAAACTCCATTGAATATATTGAAGAATACGATCAAATCCTATTAAGCAGCCATTCGTTTAGCGAAATTTGGATTATCGACCACAGTACTACTTCCAACGAGGCTAAAACGCATTCCGGAGGAACCTATGGGAAAGGGGGTGATTTACTCTATCGATGGGGAAATCCTCAGGCATACGATTCGGGCACAGCAAGCAATCAAATGCTTTTTTCACAGCACAACGCCAGTTGGATTGAAGATTCAATTCCCGGAAATGGCAATATCCTGATTTTTAACAACGGTGCAAATCGTACGGGGGGAAGCAACTATTCTTCTGTTGATGAAATTCTACCACCTGTTGACGGTTCAGGAAATTATACCTTAAGTGGTTCAAACTATGGTCCTGCATCAACAACCTGGCAATTCACTTCAACTCCTGTAACAAATTTTTATTCCCAAAACATATCAGGCGTACAACGACTTCAAAATGGAAATACTTTGATTTGTGATGGAAATTATGGTGCATTTTGCGAGGTGACCAGTACGTTCGACACGGTATGGTATTATATTAGCCCGGTAATAAACAGCGGTCCTTTAACACAAGGCGATGAAATTCCCGATGCCAGTTTTGGGGTAGGCACTCAAAATTCAGTATTCCGCTGCACACGCTACTCAACCAATTATCCTGCATTTACAGGAAAAGACCTTACCTCTCAGGGAACTATTGAAAAAGGAACAGTCAGTGATAATAATGAGGACAACCATGGCGAAAACACAACAAAAACTGATCCTTCGACCTTAAAATATCCGATTGTTGATACGGGGCAGAAAACTTATTTCGATGATTCACAGGAAGTATCAAAACCATCTGTTGGAGATGCTTTTTATGGGCAAGATGCCAATTATAATGGGCATCAAATGGATTATACTTTAAGTTCCGATGGCAAAACAGTGTATGATAATGTGACCCGGTTAACATGGACAAGTAGCATTGACCTTAACAATGATGGCACAATTGATGCAAGCGATCAACTTACCTGGACTGAATTTCAATCGTATGCAAACCAATTAAATGCCCAAAATTATGGTGGATTTAATGACTGGAGGGCACCAAATATTAAAGAGCTTTATTCCCTGATATATTTTGAAGGAACCGACCCAAATGTTTCATCGACATCCGGTAATGACCTAATTCCTTTCATTGACACCGAATATTTCGAATTTAATTATGGAGACATTGACGCAGGCGATCGTATTATCGATGTACAATATTGGTCTACCACTGAATATGTATCGACAACAATGGTAAGTATGCATACTGTTTTCGGCGTAAACTTTGCAGATGGACGAATAAAAGGCTATGGGATGTTAGACAACAATGAGGACAGATTTGATAAATACGCAGCTTTTGTTCGCGGCAATACGGAATACGGGATTAATGACTTTTTGGACAATAATGATGGTACCATTAGTGATAATGCTACCGGGCTTATGTGGTCGCAAAACGATAATGGCGTAGGTGTCGATTGGGAAGATGCCCTGGCATGGGTTCAACAAAAGAATAGTGAAAATTATTTGGGATACAACGACTGGCGCTTGCCCAATGCAAAAGAATTACAAAGCATTGTTGACTATACCCGTTCACCGTCAACAAGCAATTCTCCTTCAATTAATCCAGTTTTTTCTACAACTTCAATAATAAATGAAGCTGGAGAAACGGATTATCCATTTTTCTGGACGGGTACAACCCATAAAAAATTCAACGGCTCAGGTTCCAGTGGAGTATATGTTTCATTTGGACGGGGAATAGGAAGCCTGGACGAAGGTGTTACTGCAATTGACGTACATGGGGCTGGCTGCCAACGCAGCGATCCAAAATCAGGAAATGAATCCGATTATCCACTTTTAGGTCAGGGACCTCAAGGTGATGTTCAACGTGTTTTTAACTATGTTCGATTGGTTAGGGACTTTGATATAATATCCTCTTCAGAAGAACCAATTCGTCAACCATTTAACCTGAAAACCTACCCAAATCCGGTAAATGACAAGCTTTATATCAAGGGGGTTTACGGCAGAAATGAAATAGTTCAAATAAGTATGTTCGATATATCTGGCAGGATAATGCTAAATAAAACAGCTCAAGAAGATTGTTTCATTGATGTTTCTTCCTTTAAACCCGGAATTTATATACTTAAAATTTCAAATAGTTCAATTAACCAAAGTATATCAATTATTAAAAATTGAATCGACAATTTTTTTGACAGCATTGTTAATATTTTGGATAAGTACCCATTTTTCACACATATGCATCTATATATCTAGTAATTAATAAATTAACACAATTTATAGAAACTACGAAATTTAAATTAATTAATTTCTATACTTAAGAAAATACCTTGGATATCACCTAGCCCAAACTGATCAAATTCGAAAAGCGTTAACGGATCAGGTACATTTATAAAACAATAAACCCTGTATAAAACGATTGGGGTTACCTGTTTTGTCACAATACCAAATCCTTTTTTGTATTATAGAAAATTCTAGCAGGAACTATTTCCTGAATGCAAATCTTTTATAAAAGCGCAGCTATTTTAACTTATGCCGTACAAAAAATAGTATTTTTAATGCTATGAAGACACTTGGTATGGGAATGGTTGGTGCCCGATATGGGGCTAGGATGCACCACGCTAATTTTGAGAAATTGCCTCAGGGCCTTGTAGAGATCAGGGGAGTTTGTTCACGTACAATTGAAAGTGCAAAAAAGTATGCTGAAGACATAGGTGTTGCCTTTGTTACCGATGACCTTAATGAATTACTTGCACGTGAAGATATTGATGTAATTGATATTTGTACGCCACCGGCAACACATCACGAAATTGCCATTAAGGCTGCCGAAGCGGGCAAACACATCATAATGGAAAAACCGCTTACAGGGTATTTTGGCGAACCTGGAGATAAAGAACCAATTGGTTTTCATGTTTCGCGGGATAAGATGCGCAAAGGTGCCACCCGGAATGCAGAAGCTGTTCGTGAGGCGGTTCGGCGAAACAAGGTGCGCTTTTGTTATGCCGAAAACTGGGTGTACTCACCTCCCATCGTAAAAATGAAAAACCTGATTGCTGCCTCGAAAGGTTCGGTTTTGGAACTCCGTGCCGAAGAAAACCACTCGGGATCAAATTCCATATTTTCACGCGAATGGAAATCGACCGGAGGTGGTGCATTGCTACGAATGGGTTCACACTCTGTTGGAGCTATTCTCCGACTTAAACAATGGGAAGGCGAATATCGTCTTGGAAAAGGAATTCGTCCTGTTTCGGTAATGGCCGATACGGCTGACCTGATTCATACAGATGCTTCGGAAAGGGCAAAAAAGGCAAATGCCCACGAGTGGATTAGCTCTAACCCTGTTGATGTAGAAGACTGGGCAAATGTAAGCATCCGGTTTGATGATGGTTCGCGCGCAACAGTACTGATTAGCGATGTGGGATTGGGCGGACTAAATACACGGGTTACAGCATTTATGACCGATGGTGTGATCAAAGCAAATATGACTGCCAACGATAGCATTGAGACTTATGCCGTAGATCCCAAAACATTTGAAAACGAATATTTTACCGAAAAACTGGAAACCAAAGCCGGATGGAACCGTCCGAGTTGCGATGAAGATTGGTTTCGGGGATTTATTCAGGAAATCACTGATTTTGTGGACTCCATACGCAATGATCGGGAGCCTCAGGCAGGGATTGACCTCGCCGTTGATGTGGTAAATGTTATTTATTCCGCCTATTTATCGGCAGCCGAAGGCAGGATAGTAAAACTATAATCATTTATTTGACAGAACAATAGAAAAGATTCAAATCGAATAGATAAAAAATCGTCATCCCTTTATCAGGAATGACGATTTTCTTTTATCAAAGGATAATTCTATCTTATTTTATAACAAC
Source organism: Prolixibacteraceae bacterium (assembly GCA_963678235.1). Taxonomy (GTDB): domain Bacteria; phylum Bacteroidota; class Bacteroidia; order Bacteroidales; family Prolixibacteraceae; genus JABMQB01. The sequence goes on from OY782766.1 coordinate 2,225,435, forward strand.
CGATTTACTGGCAGACTTATCATCTGAAATCAGTACCACTTTGTACAGCCCACTTGAAAGCGCAAACGAATTAATTGTTTTCGTATGTATTCCTGGCAAACTATTGTATTCATAAAATACGTTTGTGGTTTGTCCGGTAGGACTTACAACCCTGATTTCAACATCGCGTTGAACGCCAACCGCATAGGTAATATTAAATTCACCATTGGAAGGATTTGGATATACACTTAAGAACTCAAACATGTTTTCAGTTGCGGCACCAAATTCCCCATTTGCTGTTGCTATTGTGTCTGATTCGTTTACAGAAATTGCATCTGAGAATAGGATGTTTCCTTCTTCATCGTATAAGGTACAAGCAAGTTTTGGTAGTATATTGGTGAACACCAGATTATATGCCCCCAGGCTTTCACCAGCGTCTTTCGCTTGCCCTAATTCGAAGAATGCATTGTATTTACTCATGTAAGCTGCAACCGGGGCTTCCAGATTATCCGGATAGTCATCTCCTTCAAATTTTGTTGCAGAAATCGCAAAAAATTCAGATTCTGCATTTTCCACCTGTTGCTCATCACTAAATCCGAACGATACATATTTTATAGTTTCATCCGTATCTGTTGCAACGTATGGGTCTACGGTAACCACTACTAATTTAGAAGGCACAGGCAATTGTCCAATGCCAATTCCAATATCAATAACAGGTTTTTTATTCCAGTTAAAACTGAAGCAACATTCTGTACCATCGCATTTTACTACACAAATGGTGATTTCGCCATGGTAATTAACCGCTGACATCGTAAATACCATATTATTTATTGCCGACGGACTTAGATTCCCTGATGATGGAATACTGGTTGAGTTCCAGGATTGTGATGACGGAACACCATCAACAATTAAAACTCCCGGGGTAAAACTACCCGTTGGCGCTGCACTGATCGTTATTGAACAAATTGGAGATGAAGGATCAAGGTTTGTAATACTAAATTTACCAATCTGGGTATTAAAATGAGGCCATTTGTGCTTCAATTTAAAATCGACCAAAGCGCAACAATCGGATGGTGGGAGTCCACAATCCAAGTCAATGGTTTTCTCACACTGCTCACCATTGGTAAAGTAAATCGTATAAACTACGCTTACTAGACCATTTTGCGAAGCTTCAAAACAATTTACCAACTCGACAACACATGAATTTGACATAAAAGTAAAGTCGTTTGATCCTGCAAAACCCACAGGAATATTTCCGCAATTCCAATTTGCAGATGAAATCGTTCCATTGCTTACCATCACATTTACGGAATCCACCTCACAATCGGTTTTAAGTTCCACACAACATCCATCTTTTCCGTCAGATGGTTCTATTTGCGTTAGGCTAACACTGTCGCAACAATTGCGTTCTGGTACCTTGCAATCAAGTTCTACAGACTTTTCACAGGTTTCGCCATTTTGGAAATAAACTACATAATTTATAACAACAACCCCCGTTTGACTGGCTTCAACACAGTTCACCATATCCACAACACAAAGGTTCGCATCAAAAGTATGGGAACTTAAACCAATATATCCGGCTGGTACTGTTCCGCAATTCCAGGTGGTTGAAGCAAATACACCGTTGCTAATGGATACTTCGATGGAATCAACTTCACAATCGGTAACAATCCGGGCACAGCATTCGCCGTCCAAATCCGGATCCTGGAATACATCCACTTTTACGCTGTCGCAACAAGACTTTTCTGGTGCCTTGCAATCAAGTTCAACAGATTTCTCACAGGTTTCGCCATTTTGGAAATAAACCACATAATTTATAACCACAATCCCCGTTTGACTGGCTTCAACACAGTTCACCATATCCACGACACAAAGGTTCGCATCAAAGGTATAGGAACTTAAACCAACATATCCACTTGGTGCCGTTCCACAATTCCAGGTAGTTGAAGCAAATACACCGTTGCTAATGGATACTTCGATGGAATCAACTTCACAATCGGTAACAATCCGGGCACAGCATTCACCGTCCAAATCCGGATCCTGGAATACGTCCACTTTAACTTTTTCGCAACAGGGCGTATTCGTTTGTCCGCAATCCAGTTCAATTCTTTTTTCACATTCTTCCCCATTCTGGAAAATTATGGTGTATGAAACCATGATCGTTCCCGGCTGATCAGGAGTGAAGCAATTAATCATATCTACCACACAGGCATTAGCATTAAAAGTAAATGAACTTTGCCCGGCATAACCACTTGGTGATGTTCCGCAATTCCATGAAGCTGAGCTTATCGTGCCATTTGAAACGTGCACATTTATTGCTTTTACTTCACAATCGGTTACCAACCTTACACAACAATCTTCACCCGTTGCATCTGAGACCTGTTCCAGCCTTACACTGTCGCAACAGGTAGATGTAGTGCTCGTGTCCACAGTGATACAAACCGGAGGGGCAGCAATCGGAGTCAAAGCAACCGACTGAGCAACACCATCCAGAAGAAAATCTGCCGTTGATATTGCCGCAAAATCATTGCAGGCTGTTTCCTGTACCGTTGCATTAGCTGGAATAAGAACATCAAAATCTTCCCTAACCGTGCTTCCAGGGTTCAAAAATGAAGAACCGTAGTCCATACGAATGTTTTGATCTGTTGTACCTCCCCATGATGCAGGATTACAAACTCCCGGAACAATTCCCATCGCCGGAAGGCAAATATTCAATCCGGGCGATGTACTTACTGAAGAAGTCAGTGGTGTACCACCTCCAAGTAATGACGTACTATGGTTGCTATTATAGGTTACCGAAAACTGACTCCCTCTGCTAACAGCCCGGTTTAAAATCAACCAATCGTTGGTTCCATCATCCATCGGAAGAAGATCGACCAGGTTGATAGAGGTAACGCCCACATTCGAAGTGTTTTTATAATTTAACCTATAGCGAGCAGTTCCACCGGGAGCAACTGTTCCAGAAGAACCAAAGGTAGAACCACCATCGGTACTAACCTGCTTTTCTACTTCTTGTCCGAAACTTGCAACCACCAGTGCATAAACAGTGTTCGAAGTACCGGTTGAAGTAAGGTTTCCTCCTGAAATTTCATAATTGTTTGGTGTAACACCCGGCATTGCCAAGCTATCTACCATCACATCAAATTCAATGAAATAATAGGGCAATCCCCAGGTTCCGTAATATCCACAATAACCCACATAAAATGACTGGCAATCCGAAGGAATATCCGGTAAACTCCAGTTAAGGTTATTACCACTGTGGCTTGGCGACACCCCTGTCCATACAGTGGTTCCCGATGGGATTCCACCACCAGATGAACAAGCTGGATTATAGGTATTTGCAACATAATAGGATTCATTGCCCATATACGAAAAATTACTGTGCAATACATCCTGGAAGCTCGCCCCTACAACATCGGCACTTCCAATATTCTGAACCCTAATCCGAAAACGGATTATATCGCCAGGCTCGTAGCTTGCCTGAGGCGAACATATATCTTTCAATAAACATGGATGAGGTTCACCTTCATCTACTGTAAATGAAACGCAGGCTTGAGGAAGGGTCAGGGAGTTTGCCAATGCATCAAAATCGGCGCAATTGGTAACCAATGTTCCGGTCGGATTTGGCTCAACCGTAAAATAAATATACATATAAATGCATTTGGTCACAGGTAGCGTCCCTGTCATTTGTAATTGAAGGTCGTTAACCGGATATCCTAAAACGCCCGAGCTAAATGAATTTGTTGTGATGCTTGAAGAAATAATATTAGCACCTGAATTAGCACTTAAAGCCATTGTTGTTGTTGCATTTCCCCCAAATACTTTTACCTCATCAACTGAAATTCCCGAAGGAATAATATCGTCAATATTAAAGGCTGTTAGATCAACGTTGCCATTGTTACAAAGCACAACAGTGTAAAAACCAGTACATCCTGGAACCCGGTTTGTGAGGTATATATTTTTTTGGAAATATGCTCCCGGATTTGAAACAATGTCCCCAATTTCGATACAGGTTTCATTACTGACATGGTTGACCTGGGCATTACAAATTATCCCATCCAAATCAACCTGGTTGTTTACAAAGCTACCACTTGGGAAAGAGGTAGCCGGATAACTCACAGTGATATCGCAATAATAATAAGCCCATGGATTTGCAGCATCTAAAAATCCTGAATTTGGCTGCCATGTTATGGTCCCTGTTGATCCCGGCGTAATGCCGCACGTGCTGCTCACCACCACAGCCCCAGCGGGCAAAACATCAGTAACCACAGCACTTGTCATATTATTTTGACCAACCACATTTCCGTAGTATGGGCTATTTTTTAAAACCGAAATCCGGTAAGTAACTTGTCCATCGGGCTCCATTAAATAACCGCACGAGCCACCGTTGGGATTAACCACTGGGCCCGATCCGGAAACAATTGATTTGGTGACTTTCCAGGGATCTTCGGCACTGGCTGTCGTACTTACATATGGGGTATAATGCCAATCATCCGTAAATATCCCGGCGTTGTTTCGGGCTGTTGCCCCCGTACAAGTCGTACCTTCCGGAAATTTCACCACAATGGTAAATGAACCAGATGAAGCACTTCCTGAGGGTAATCCAACAAGATCATAAGTAACCACCTGTGATCCAACGGTTCCGGAAAGTGTTAAAGTAGGCGTGACTCCATTAACCAATGCAGGTGTTGGCAACGAAACAACAACCAAATCGGATGGAATGTTGTCAACAATTGATACGGAAGTTGCGCCAGCAGGTGCTGTAAACAAAATGGTATAACTGAAATTTACACCACTGGGAATATTCGTGTTGCTTGTTATCTTTTTTAAGGAATACCCTCCCCCATTCCATTCTGCTTCATTGGGAATTCCGTCGCCACCCTGAGCATAACCGATAAAAGGTATCGCTACCATTAGGCAAAGTAGAACGAATATTTTTTGAACTGAATTTACAAATGTGGAAAGTAATAATTTGTTGTTAGTAGTAGATCTCATTGCGTCTCTGATTTGAATTTGTATGGAGCAAGTTACAAACAAATAAGAGATTTCGCAATATTATACCTTTTATTCTTTTATTGTATTAGATTTAAACGAAGATTCTAAAAAAGTGTGCATTGATATTTATTTTTCGGCTGTTGGCACCAAGCGCAATATTTCATCCGGATCGTTTAATACAACATACACTGCCCCATCGGCTCCACATTCCACATCACGTACCCTTCCGGCATTTTTGATCAAAATTTCTTCATGAATTACCCGATCGTCGGCAATGGTCAGCAATTTAACTTCTTCAAATTTTAATGCCCCAACCAATAGTTTATTCTTCCATTTCGGGAATAACTCACCCTTATAAAAATCGAGGCCACAAAATGCAGGCGATGGGTTCCAGTAAAATGCCGGTTGTTCCATACCTTCTCTTCTTCTCTCTTCGGTAATAACCGTACCGTTATAATTTCGACCATAGGTAATCACAGGCCAGCCATAGTTATTCCCTGCTTTAATCAGGTTAAGTTCGTCACCACCCATTGGTCCGTGTTCGGTTGCCCACACCTCCCCTGTTTCGGGATGAACCGCCATTCCCTGAATATTTCTGTTTCCGTAACAAAATATGGAAGGCATCGCCCCTTTTGTATTTACGAATGGATTATCCTTTGGGATAGAACCATCCCTGTTTATGCGATGCACCTTCCCATTTGGAAGGGAAATATCCTGCGCATCGTCCTGATATCCACGTTCACCTATGCTAAAATACAAATGCCCTTCAGGGTCAAACACAATCCTGCTGCCATAATGGTGCCTGGTTGTTTTATACATTTCGTGGGGAGCTTCAAATATAACTTCCTGGTTTATCCACGAATTATCTTTGATTTTACCCCGAACTATTCGTGTCATAGCTGCCGATCTTCGATCGCCTTTTCGTTGTTCAATTTCATGGCTATACGAAAGATAAATCCAGCCATTCATTTCATAATCAGGATCGATGGCAACATCCAATAAACCACCTTGACCCGCATGCAATACCTTTGGGGTACCTTTCACAGGCTCAGGTAACAAATTACCATTTTCAATAATCCGTAATCGTCCGGGGCGCTCAGTTACAAGTGCTTTATTATCATCTATAAATGCAATGCTCCAAGGTATTTCCAATCCAGTGGCATATTCTTCAGATTTGATTTTATATTCAATGGTTTCCAATTCTGCAGGCAAACTGGGCACTTCAAAACCTGCCTCGTTCTCCATTTCTTTAATATAACTTACCAATCCATTGATTTCATCGTCTGAAAGAATTCCCTCAAAAGAAGGCATCCCCAGATGTGTGATTCCAAATTTAATATTTCTGGCAATATAGCTTGACTTATCGCCAAAATCCCAAACCTTATCAATCAGGCTTTTTGAATTTCCCCCATTCAAATCAGCCCCATGGCATGTAGCACAATAGTTCTGATAGGTTTTTGCAGCAGGAGATAAAGCCTCCTTATTATCAAGCTTTGATGAAGCCGAATTTTGGCACGAAACCGTTAGGATACTTAAAAAAGCAAAAGCAATTGACAAACTTAGTCCCGGGATCTTTTTCATTTCGAAGAGTTTAATTTAATGTCTTTAAATTAAAACCATAACACTTCAAATAGAAGATGGTTTATTAAAACCGCCCCGAATTAGCCAATTATCTTACCATGGATTATTAAGCCTGATCTTTAATATCGTATGCAACAAGACCAGCCCCTCTTCTAATGTATAATATTCCGTTGGCAATTACCGGATGCGCAAAATGTTCCTGCGTCCCTTTCTCTATTTTAAAGGAACTGATAACTTCCATTGAATCCTTACTGTAATCAATCAAATTAACTTCCCCCTTCTGGTTGTAATAGTAAATCCTGTTATCGGCTTCAATAATGCTTCCACTTCCTATTTTTAAAGAATCGGTAATTAAACCACTAGTGGCATTTATCGCTTTGAGGTCTTTTTTGCGGGTACCACATCCGTAAACCATATCTCCAAGTTTTACAATTCCGCCCATATAACAATCGAAGCCTTTATTTCTCCACACTTCTTTAATCGATGAACCATCCTCCGCTAATTCCAGTTTTACTCCACAATTGCCATCACCAGCAGCGTAATAAATAAATCCACCATCGAAAACAGCGGTATTGCCATGCGTATCGCCATGGCCTAGTGATCTTTTTTCAAGAGGCGTATTGTCTTGTTCGTGCTTCCACAAAAGTTCTCCGGTTGCCACATCAATTCCAACCAAATTATAAGCGGTGAATGTAACAAGCAACTTCCTTGTTGGTAATTCAATTAAAAGTGGTGAGTTATACCCCGGGCGTTCTCCGGCAGCTTTGCAGCTCCAAAACAAATCACCTGTGAACCTGTTTAATGCCACCACATTATGCTCTTCACCACCCGGCGTCCAAAATACCATGTCGCCATCAACAAGCGCTGCTTCCGATACTCCAAAACGGGTCATCTGCCCCTGGAAATCATCTACAAAATCTTTTGACCAAACAACCTCCCCTGCTGTGTTTATACAATATAAATTACCACGGCCAGAGCCAACATAAACCATGTCGTCAACCACTGTAGGAGCGGACCTTGATCCCGGGAAATTAACTACCCACTCTAAACCATAGTCCGTTTTCCAAAGCAGTTCACCCTGCAAATCAAAACAAAACAAAATGGCCGTACTATCTTCGGTACCGGTAACAAATATTTTTTCATCAGTGATAGTTGGTGAGCCATAGCCTGTTCCAAGGATTTCTGTTGACCAAAGCTCTTTTGGTCCTTCATCAGGCCACTTGTCTAACAAGTTTTCTTCCAAGTAAATACCTGATCTGTTTTCTCCTCTCCACTGGTAAATTTTTGTTTCCTTATTAGTTGGAGTACAGGCAAATAATAAAATTGCCAAGAATAATAGTACAGTAAATTTCATAGTGCCGTTTTTATGTTTAGATTTTTGATTCAAAATATACTTCCTGCATTTTAATAACCTGCTCCTTGAATTTTGGAAACTTGTCCCACAAATCTTTTTTGCATTCAGCCAACTCTTCACATTGAACGCAAGAATCAAGTTTCTTTTTAATCGCACAAGACCTTACCGTGCAACCCGTTAAAACAATCCCCTCAGGTTTTTCTTTGTTTTTACAACCAAAACAGAAAATTTTATCTGCCTCAAAATCAATACCGCGGGTATCTTTAATATTCCACTGATCATAGGCTTCCTTTTTTAATTTTGGATCATTTTTCTCGGATGCAATCCTAAATGGGCAATTATCGGGACATTTATACCCACAGTAATTTAGCTCGGCAGGGTTCGGGACCTTATCTTCAAAAGGAAAAGCATGATTGGCAAACAATTCTGGCTTCATTAGAAGCAGGCAACCAGCAGCACCCACACTTTTCAGAATAAAATTCCGGCGATTAATTGATTTCATTTTGGTTTCCTTTAAAGTTGAATTTCGCAGCAATGAAGGTACAAAAAATTACAGCTTCATAAGAGGGATTTTAGATACATATCTACTGGTTATCCACAAGTAGTTAGATTTGATCTGCAAAATGGCTTATATTACTGATTTTTGTTAGGGTTTTCTATTTGTCATAAAATCGACCTAAGGCAACCTCTTGGTTTATTGGATAGTTTTTATCCTGGATTAATTTGACCATTTCTTTGGCAAAATAAGGGGCAAACATCACACCTTTTGTGCCCAAACCATTAAACATCCCCAATTTTGGGTATTCAGGATGAAAACCCAGTATCGGACGCCTGTCTTTTACCGTTGGCCGAACCCCTGCCCAATGTTGCTCAACTTTGTAGGGGACTAAGATCAGGTCTTGCAAACGGTCCTCAATAGATTCACGTCCTGCATTGGTGGGTTGATCCGTAAGATCATCCCAATTATAAGTCGAACCAACTTTAAATACTGAACGCCCAACCGGCAAAACATATACTTTTTTTGTGTAAATATAATTCCCGGGCAATTCCGGTGCATTAATCAATAACAATTCTCCCTTTGATGGGGCAAACTCAACGAATTTAAAGTGTGGGTTGTAAATCGAGTGAAATCCCTTGCAAAAAATTATTCCGGCAGCTTCCGATCCTTTCCAAAACACCTTTTCTTTTTCCAAATGAATATCCTCATATTCAAAATTAGCTTGTATCAGATTTCCATTGTTTGAAAAGTACCTGGAAAGTGTTTTTAAAAACAAAGATGTTTTCAGGTACCCTGAACTTTGTACTTGTCCGAAACCATAGAAACGATGAAGCCCGTGCTGAAATTTATCCTTTTCAATATTGCTTATGTAGTCATCAAATCCACCACTTTCTTTTTTCTCTTCCCAAAGTGAAAATTCTTGTTTCGAAAGCGGTTTTAAAATATCAATCGGGTGAAAAAACTTTTTTGAAAACCTTGTTTCCAATCCTGAATAAGTATCTAATGCAAATGGAAGTGCCTCATCGACCATCCAACTTTTTGTAAGCCTTTTAAATACTAGTGGATTCACAATTCCGGCGGCAACCGAAGAAGCGCTAATTTTTGAAGGAGAAGCAATAATTTGAAAAGGGATTTTGGCTTTTTCCATTTCCAGGGCGAGCATGGTTCCTGCCAAACCCTGTCCAACAATAATATAAGGTAAATCTTTCAAAACAAATCTATGCTTTAATGAGTGATATTTACATTGCCAACTTTTAGGGTGCAACCAAACGATCCTAAAAATCATTGGTGCTGACTAATTTTAATACGCAATGTCCATATAACATCTATTCTGCCTATTAAGTTTATCAAACAGCATCACATGGGATTAATTCTCGGAATTTGGTTTTTATAATGTACTTTTAAGTTCATAAAATAAGTGTCAAATGAAAACAGTGTCCGAAATTCTTCTATTAGTTTTTACTTTCTTACTGGTAGTTAACCCGAAATCTTCATTTTCAAAAGAAAAAGTAATTTTAGTGATTATTGATGGATTAAGGTACAGCGAAGGGCTGGGGGACTCAAACCATACTTATGTGCCCGAAATGTGGCAACTTGCACAACAAGGCTCGTATATTTCTGATTTTCAAAACGACAAATATACTTACACCTCGAGAGCTATTCCTACCATTTGGTGTGGCACCTGGACCGACGTAACCGATACTACCTACAACGGGAGAAGCACACAATATTCAAAATCGCCAAGTATTTGGGAATACATCCGGAAACAGGAAAACCTGAGCGCAAAAAAATGCAGTTATATCTTAAAGTATGTGAGTAGCCTTTGGCTCCCAAGTTTCGATAAGGATTATGGTCCTGCTTACTGGCCCGAATTTTATAGTTCAGGAAGTTCGGATGTGGATGTTTTTGAAAATGCCAGGTCAATTTTGAAGCAAGACCAACCTGAATTTGCAGTTGTTTATTTTGCGGAGGTTGACCATGCAGGACATTCCGGCGACTGGCAATATTATACATCGTCCATTGAAACCGCCGATATGCTTGTTGGGCATTTATGGGAAGAATTACAAAACGATCCTTTTTACAAAGATTCTACCACGATGATCGTTACAAACGATCATGGAAGGCATGACGATGACCATGGTGGATTCCAGGGGCATGGCGATGGTTGCCAGGGCTGTAGGCAAATCCAATTTCTTGCAATTGGTCCACACATAAAAAAGAACCACAGATCAAGCATTCCCGGAATTTTGCCGGATGTTGCAGTAACTGCAGCAAGCATTTTAGGTGTCGACTGCCCGAAGGCTACAGGCCGAGTTTTGGAAGAATTGTTTATTGAAACCAGCACTGAAAACCTAAAAGGCAAAGGTTCCAATTTAAGGGTCATTTCAAGTTATCCAAATCCCTTCGCATCCAGCATCAGTATTGAGGTTCAACAAGCTACCGCTTTCGATATTGCCTGGTTTATTTATGATGCCGACGGGAAACAAGTATTCTCAGAGTCGAAGCCATTATTCTTCGCGGGCAGCAACATTTTAACATGGGACGGAAAAAAGTCGAATGGAGAACAAGTGAAACCCGGTTTGTATTTCTATACCATCTCTAGTTTGGAAGAAAAAGCTTCGGGAAAAATAGTATTTCTCGGAAAATAATCACCCAATTCAATCGACTGAAAAATTTCATTTATTTTTACCTTTGAACAATTCACATAGATTTTAATAAATTAACAGCTCAAGATCGTTTGAAATGATAATAACAAAAACCACAGAATACTCGATTCGGATCTTGAGCTTTATGTCGTTGAGCAACGATAAGCTTATTACGGCCAAATTCCTTCAGAAACATTTAAAAATCCCACCAAGATATTTATTCCGTTTGTTGACCAGTCTAACAAAAAGTGGATTTATTGAAAGTAAACAGGGACGAAACGGCGGATATGTCTTTCTAAAAAGCCTGGATGAAATTTTTGTATCGGATATTATTGATGCTGTGGAAGGTAAAAACCCGTTTAACGACTGCATCCTCGGGCTTCACGAATGTATGTTTGAAAAACCATGTTCGATGCACCATGTTTGGGCAGATGCGAAAAAATCGGTTATAAAAGTATTAAAAAATACTACCCTTGCCGATTTTAGAAAAGAACAAGGGTATGAATAATTCATGGTTTCCTATCGGGAACTCAAGCGATGGCTTTCCTTTATAAATTCATAAGATCTCAATTCTCATGGAAAAATGTGTTTAAAGATGACGTTAATTCTTTTGTATGAAACAGCAATGTCGTTTAATGTCTAAGCTAAAATGCTATCTTTGGACAAATAATTTTTAATCAACAGTGGGCAGGGGTTATAGTGTAGTTGAATACCTTTCTACAAAGTCCGGGTTCCGGATTCCAACTCATTAACGATTACAAACAAGACAGAATGGGCAAAACACATACTTTTCACATCCCTGTTATGGGATTGGCATTTACAATTGATACTCCCTTAAAAGTTTCTCAATTTGGTATCGACTCGGTAATTTCATTGGTTGACGACATTTTGATGGAACGTTTGCGAAAAATGTACTGCAAAATCCATGAATTGCCATACAAAGAAATCAGCGATAAAATTGATGATTTCAGGGCAAAGCGGATCACAGCATATTTAGATATGGTGAATGAGCTGGCAGAAAAGAAGTTCGAAGAAATCAAGAATATTACTTCTGAAAAAAGCGCCGAGTTAAAAGAATTTTTCCAACTGCTACCTGACAGTTCTAAGCTAAAGCAGGACTTTAAAAAGTTAACTGCAAAAGTCCCTTCGTTAAATGAAATAAAAAGCTGGGTAAAAGAAAACCTTTCGATGGGAAGTATTGATGTGAACATCATGACCAAACTGGATAAAGTTAACTACAAGAACGGAGAAGAGCTTTCATCGGAATTTAATGATGCACATGCTGCGCTTCGTGGTTTTGCAAATAGCGATTTATCTTCATCACTGGTACTTTCGGCTGGTATGAATCCAAGGCTTTACAGTTATATTGAACAGTTTGAAGATTTTTACCCTGACGAAAACGGGTATATAAAAAAGAAGATCATTCTTAAAGTTAGTGATTACAGATCGGCAATGATCCAGGGAAAATTCCTGGCAAAAAAAGGCTTGTGGGTTTCAGAATACAGGATTGAATCAGGATTGAATTGTGGAGGCCATGCTTTTGCCACCGACGGTTATTTGATGGGACCAATACTTGCCGAGTTCAGGGATAACAGGGATGAGCTCATAAGTTCGGTACATGATGTATTCACGAATACACTTAAAAACAAAAATAAATTTGTGCCCTCGGAGGCATTGCCTTTAAAAATTACTGCACAGGGTGGCGTTGGAAGCGCCGAAGAACATCAATTTTTATTGGAGCACTACCAAATTGATTCGGTGGGCTGGGGTTCTCCATTCTTATTGGTTCCTGAAGCTGCAACCATCGATGAAACAACCATCGATATACTTAGTAAAGCAGGAGAAGAGGATTATTATGTAAGCAATACATCGCCTCTGGGTGTTTCATTTAACAGCGTAAAAGGCAATACAAAAGACAGGGAAAGAGATGCCATAGCAGCAACTGGAAAACCAGGTTTTGCCTGCACGAAGAAGTTCTTGGTTTCCAGTAGAGAATACACCGAAAAAAGTATCTGTACCGCATCAAAGCAATATCAGAAAATAAAATTAAATGAATTGCAACAGGAAAGCCTAACCCCAGAAGCTTATCAAAAGCGTTTAGGTAAAATTACCGAAAGAACCTGCTTGTGCGAAGGACTGGCAACGGCTGGTTATCTGACGTACGGCATTGAAAACGAAAAGGAAAGTAAAGGCGTATCTGTTTGTCCGGGACCAAACCTTGCTTATTTCCATCGTAAAATGAGTTTGAAGGAAATGGTTGACCATATTTACGGAAAAGCAAATATGATCATCCATAAAAACCGTCCAAATATGTTTGTAAAAGAACTCCGGATATACCTTGATTTTTTAGCAAACAAATTGGATGAAGCCAAAGCCAATGTGACGAAAAAACAACAAAAATACCTGGCTGACTTTGCGAAAAACCTGAAGGATGGCATTGAATACTACACCGAGCTTTTTAATGAGCTTAAGGATAGTTTTGAAGAAACCAAGGAAACCATTATCTCCGATTTAGAACGGTATTTAGAGACTTTAAATGGTTTAAATTCGGAGATTGAAAAACTTGAACTTGTTCCTGTAAGAACCTAATCGTTCAAAGAATTCAGCATTCATTAACAAAAATCTCTGATTGTTTGATTTTGAACTGATTTAACAGGATATTCGCAGCATTTTACAGGATTATTTTTTGGTTGATATATTAAAGTTATAACCTCAAAGAATTATCAAAATGTTTGGAATAGAAAATTATCTCGGATTCATTGCTGCAGGAATAATCCTAAACCTGACACCAGGTGCAGATACCATGTATATTTTGACCCGAAGTATATCGCAAGGACGAAAAGCAGGAATATATTCTGTTCTTGGAATATCAACTGGGTGCCTGATCCATACCATTTTAGCATCGTTTGGATTGTCGATAATTTTAGCTAAATCGGCAACAGCCTTTGCCATTGTAAAATATGCCGGTGTGGTTTACCTGGTATATTTAGGTATTAAAATGATTCTTCACAAAAAAAACTCATTTGAAAATAATTCTTCACAAATTGAGCGGATTGATTTGAAAAAGGTGTATAAACAAGGAGTATTGACCAATGTATTGAATCCTAAAATCGCCCTTTTCTTTTTGGCTTTTCTGCCACAATTCATTAATCCGAATTATGCAAGTGGTTTTCTTCCGTTTATGATTTTAGGTTTTACCTTTATGACAACAGGAACATTATGGTGCCTGTTTTTAGCTTATGCCGCATCTTTTATTACCAAGACCTTACGGAAAAACGACAAAATAGGATTGGTGCTGCAAAAAATAAGTGGTCTGATTTTTATTGGATTAGGAATACGCTTATTAATGCAAAAACAATGAAAAGTACTATAATTATTATGGCAAGTTTGTGAAAATTGAGTTTTTAGATCACGCTTTTACAACAACTTCCTGAGTAAATCATTTTTGCAGGATGCCGCGAGAAATTCAGTATTTGCAACCTTCATAATAGATTCATCCGAAAAATTATCGGCATACAACAATTGAAATACTTCATAAACTGAAACCTGTTCATCTGAACGCTCCACAAGTTCAAGCTCATCGCCTTTTGAAACATTGCCTTCGCGCAATACCCTGACATATACTCCGGAATGTGCTAATTCAATGAAATCCCCCACAGCTTTTTGTGAGCCGAATCGAACGCCCAACTTAAAGCAGGGTTGACGGGGTTGGGTTACCTGAACCAGGGCAGTTCCGATTTTATAAACATCGCCAATAAATACCTTATTCTCATTTAATCCTTCAACAGTAAGGTTCTCGCCAAACATTCCGGGTTGCCAATTCAAATCGGGGTACAATTCCTTCCATTCCGGATAAACATCTTCCGAAAACAGATAACAAGCTTTATCGCGCCCCCCATGATATCTTCGGTCGATTACCGAATCGCCTACAACATCTTCCAGTCCTAAGGACAATGGCTCAGTTACCGGATATTTACAAATACCTGTTTGCACTTTTTTGCCCCGCCAGATGATGGTTTCCTTTTTCCCTATATTAACTGAAACAATTTTCATATTTCAAAGATAAGACTGTAATGGAATAAGAGACTGTATTGATTTAAATTTATTTGAAGCGTCAAATCAAAGCCATCAATTCCACTACAATCTATTTATTATTGGATTCTCTCACAAATATCTAAACTAAAACCTATGTACTGAAAGTACATAGGTTTAAAATTGAATGAAATTCAAAAATAATGAACAAAGCAGACAAGAGTATTAAGTAATGAGTAGAGAGAAAAAGCAAAATAATTCTCAATACTCAAATCTACTTCACTTTAAAATGAAAATTTATAGAAACTAAAGTAGCTGCAATGAAATTGCAGGGTTTTAACCATTAACTTGAAAATAAAGAAGGCAAAGGGAAACTCTATTCTGGCCAAATTCCATCCACAATTTTTGTTAATTCCATTTTTGAAGGATCGATAACCACATGCTTCATTTTTGACCTTTTCCAGGTATATAAAACATGTATCATTCCATCGGAACTTTGAATTACGGCAGGGTATGAAAAACGCTGATCAGGTTCATCTTCAAGTACAATGGCGGCATCCCAGTTTTCGCCATCACTTGAAACTGCAATATTTAATGGCGATCTGCCACCTTTTACCTCTTCACCGGGAGGAAGAACATGGTTGTAAACCAGCAATTGTTTCCCGTCGGAAAGTGTTACGGCATCAGTTCCTGAATTATTTTGAGGCAGGGTGGTTTTTGTCACTTCCGACCAGGTTTCACCACCATCATCGGACCATGCCTGCAAAACTGCCCTGTTCCTGCTTCTGCATAGCATTTGTAAACGCCCGTCTTCATGAATTAAAACACTTGGTTGAATGGCAACAATATCGTACCCATCATTGAGAGGTTCGGTTGTTCTCCATGTTTTCCCAAAATCATCCGAAATCTCAAAATGCACACGCCATCCATCGTGTTCGGTACTGGTTGGGCTAATTAATTTTCCATCAACCAAAACCGGCTTGTTTTTTATCGGTCCGAAAATCCCTTCCCGCAATTTAATTGCTTCCGACCAGGTTACGCCTCCATCATTCGATATTTTCATGTAACCTTCCCAGGTTTTTGGGTGATCACCAATTTTATAATACAACTGTAGTTCGCCATCCGGAACCTGAAATAAAACGGGATTCCAGGTTGGATAACGCAGTGTATCGTTCTGAATTCCATCCGCCACATTTTCAGGTGTAGTCCATTTGCCGTTCACTTTTCGGCTCACATAAATGCAAACATCAGGATCACGCTCATAGGTGCCTCCAAACCATGACGTAACCAAAGTTCCATCGGTGGTTTCCACTATTGTTCCGGCGTGGCACGAAGGAAAGGATGCTGTGTCGTATATAAACTCTTCCTCAACAATCCCTTTTTTCCATCTGTTTTCTTCAGAGCACGAGAAAAAAGCTACTATTCCGAGCACTACCAATATCATAACTCCATTCTTTCTCATATATTAAATTTTATCTAATTCTGTTTAAACAAGCTTCCTGATCTAACTATACAAACATATCTATTGTCTACTATACTAAGATATTGATTATTTTTTGAGTCGCCTACAACTTTCCCATTTTCTAGGACAATAATATTTTTGCCAACAATTAAATAAACAAGAGCAGATGTAATAGCAGAAATAAATACATCCCAGTTACATAAAAAATTAATAGGACTCTAAAATACACAAGATGATTAAAAAAAGAGATCTTGAAAAAAAATCAAGATCCCTTTTAGAATTTCAACCTAAATATGTAATACTTAATAATAACCTTCGTTTTGAGATAAAACAGCTCCTGTATTAGCATCAATAGCTGATTGAGGGATTGGCCAAAAACGGTTGTAATCCTGAATTGTTTCTCGCGAAGTATTGTCAATATCATATTTTCTAACACGTTCTACCAAATTACCCATCCTTATCAGCGTTCTTACTCGGGGTTCTTCCGCCATAAGTTCACGCGCACGTTCATCCAGAATAAAATCGAGCGTCACATCGCTGGAAGAAATAGGAGAGGCATTTGCTCTGTTCCTTAAAGCGTTTATGTCCTGGGCAGCCTTTCCATTATCCCCATTTCTGAAATAGGCTTCGGCGCGCAAAAGGTAAGTTTCAGCCAAACGCATAATGTATACATCTTTTGTTGTACGACCTTTATAGCCACCGTCTCCACCTTGGAAAAACGGGCCTTCTACTTTCAACGAATAAGCATAAACCAATCGTGATGTATCTTTTTCGCTTCTCGCATGAATAGCAGGATCCCACTTTTGTTTATAAAAAGAAGATTCAGGGTTGTTAAAATAAAAATCCCTTTTCATGTTGTATTCCGAATTACGCATATCATTCCAATTGTCTTTCCAAATATCGTACAATGCATAATTCGATGGACGAACAAATCCGGCACCACGTCCAAGAGGCATTCCACCCAAAGTATCAACTCCTGCAGGGTTTGTTGAAGGGCTATAAATCCAACCATTTTTACCATCGCTCCCAACATAATCGCTTAAGAAAGGAGCCCAACCTCTAACAAAGTTATTCCCACGGGCACGTGATCCTGAGCCACCCAAGGCATTCTCGGTAATTTGCCAAACCAAAATAGATTCTTTGTTACCTGAAGAACGGTTAAAATTGCCTTCTTTGAAAAGGTCGGAGAAAACATCTCCCGGTTCGTTGGCTGCACTTCCATATCGTTCAGTCATCAAACTGTAATTGGGGTTGTTAATCAAATCAGAGGCTGTTGAAATAGCTGAATTATAATCGCCCAGGCTAATATATATTTCTGTTAATAAATGCTGCGCTGCAGCCTTCACAGGATGTCCTTCCATGCTCGCATCAACCGATTCCGGCAACCATTGTACTGCAAACTCGAGGTCTTGTTGTGCTAATTGATAAACCTGTTCCCTTGGTGAACGTTGAAAATCGTAAACCGGTTCGGGAGTACCTGCTTCAACAATAACCACATCGCCAAAAAGATTTGCCAAAATATTGTATGTCCAAGCCCGGAAGAACTTAGCTTCGGCTACAACGGCGTTCTTTTCTTGTTCACTTTCCCATATATCACTGATCGATTCTTTATCGGCAAAGTAAATCACTTTGTTGCTCATTGCAATCATGCTTTCGTAAGCCCAGTTCCAATATGTTTTACAATCCGAATTTTCTGATGTCAAATTAATTGCCCAGTTTCCACGCTGTGGCCTTTCGGTCGGGTCAATCCAGTTATACATATCGGTACCCCAAAATTGCGACCAATATGTACGGTCAGCCTTCCTCCATTCGTCACGAAACTGGTAAACCAATCCAGAAAGGTAGTAGTCGAATCCGGCTTTGGTGCTGAATATTGCATCATCAGTGAGGTTCGATTCAGAAACTTGAACCAATAAATCTTCATCGTTGCACGACTGTATCAGTAAACCGGAAATCATTGTAAAAACAATAATAATGCTTCTCAAATATGTTTTATGTTGTGCTATATTTCTATTATTTTTCATTTCAATTTAGTTTAAAAGTTCAGATTTAGACCAATAGAATAAGTACGAGGCATTGGATAAAGGTTATCGTTACCTTTATTAGATGTTATATCTTGTGCATTTTCCGGGTCGGGGCCCAACCATTTTGTAAATGTGCATAAATTGGTAGCACTAAGTGTTACCCGGCATGTTTTTAGCTGACTTACCAAGGGTATGCCCAATTTGGTGATGTCGTATGACAATGCAACATTTTTAATACGCAAGAAATCACGGCTGATATAATAATGGTTTCCATAAGCAGCATTAGCATACAATAGTGAAGGGTATTTATTCGACTGGTTTTCAGGTGTCCAGTAATCTACCTTTAGCGAATTCATTGCTCTGTTTACCCCATGAGAGTAAACCAAATCGAAAGGTGCTATCCAGCCAAGCATACTGTTCATTGATACAAAAAGAGAAAAGTTTTTGTACCTAAAAGTGTTGTTCAACGATAAAGTATAATCTGGAAATTTACCGTGACCTACAATGGTACGGTCGTCAACATCAATTGTCCCATCGGGATTTACATCTTTTAATTTAACATCTCCTGCAAGATACAATGGAATCTCACTATTATCGTTCGCCTGATAAATGCCATCAAATTCATAATCGAAATATGCATTAATGTTTTCACCAATAAACCAGTTGTTGTCTAAGGCATCATCTTCTATCCCATCGCCATCGATATCGCCAAACAAGTGTTCAATTTTGTTTTTGTTGTATGCAAAACTAAAGGATGTATTCCATGTAAAATCTGGCCTTGCCATTGTTTGGGTATTGATAGTGAACTCAATACCTTTATTACTAACCTCTCCAACGTTATCGTAAGTGGCATCATAACCGTTAACCGCCGGAATATCTCGTTTTACTAACTCGTCGGTTGTTGTTTTTTTGTACAGCTCAACAGAACCACTAATTTTATTGTCTAAAATACTGTAATCAATACCCAAGTTGTACGATTTTGTTGATTCCCAGCGAATGTTTTCATTGCCCATCAATCCCGAATTTGGAACGAATGCAATCGGATTTCCCGTATTGTTACCAATAACATTGTAAATGTTGTTGTTCAAACTTTGTGTTTGATAAGCAGGAATATCGCTATTACCGTTCTCTCCGTACGACAACCTGAACTTCAAGAAGTTAATCATATCCACATGTTTCAAGAAAGACTCTTCGCTGGCAATCCACGACAAAGCACAAGACGGAAAAATACCAAATTTATGATTTTCGCCGAATACCGAGCTACCATCCCGACGTGCTGCAACTGAAATCATATATTTGTTCATTAAGGTATAGTTAATCCTTGCCAAAGAAGACACCCCATATTTACTTTGAGCGGGGGTGTTGATCTGGTAATTGCTCCCTAATCCAAAGTTGTTATAGCCAAGAATACCAATTTCGAACATGTCAGCCTCAACATTGGTTTCTTCTTGTTTATATTTGTTTCTGCCATACATCATTGTAATATCAATATCGTGTATTTCTCCGAAGCTTGTTTTGTATTTTAAAATACTTTCCCAAACCCAACGGGTAATGTTCAAATTATCTTTTTGCGCATCGGTTGTATTTCCTGCAGCGTAAGGATCTTGTCTCCGGTATGAATAATTATTCCTCCATTCGAAGTTAGGGGAATAGTTAAACCTAAACGATAAGCCTTTCAAATACGGAATATCAATATCGATATACATATTGCTGAACAAGTTCTTTGAAGTTTCTTCGTTGTCAGTCAACTCGTAGTCGTATAATGCATTGTATGTAGAAGCATCAGACGAAATGGGATTGTATTTCACGTTCCCGTCAGGATAATAGAAGTTCCCGAAAGGAGAATCATCGTAGGCATCCGAAAGATCTGGAACTATTCCAGACAGATCGCGATATGTAAAAAACGACGTAGTACCAACAGCCAACCAATCAGCAATTTGAGTTTCAAGGTTCATTCTCAATGACACCTTCTTTTGCCTGTCGCCCAGAATCAAACCCACATCGTCGCTTAATGACCCAGAAAATAAATAATTAGAATTATCCGTTCTTCCAGAAACACTCATATTTACGGTGGACAATTCCCCTTGACGCCCAACAAGATCTTTAAACTTGGTAAATTTGCCTTTTTGGTAATTTTCATACTCTTCAGGATCCAGCAATTGGCTAAGGTTGTTAACATTAACACCAAGATCGTTTCCTGCAACTTCGAGTTGTTGTGTATAATAATCGCGTTTTCTTTGAATATATTCATCCTGAGTAGGCATAGGCAACCATCTGCTGGCAGTTGAGATACCATAAGTTGCATTAACACGGATTTCAGGTTTTGTAGAAACGCCTTTATTCGATTGCACCATAATAACACCATTGGCAGCTTTTGATCCATAAATGGCACAAGATGCGGCATCTTTTAATACATCGATGCTTTTTATATCCTGCGGGTTAATATCAGAAAGATCGCCTTCAAAAATAATCCCATCAACAACAATTAATGGAGAACTGCTTGTCCCAAGTGAGTTTTGTCCACGGATTAAAATAGAACCACCTTGACCAGGACGACCATTGTTTAAGAACTGAACCCCTGCAACTTTGTCAATTGCCTGCGAAACGTTGGTAATAGGTGATAAAGTGTTGACTTCATCCATTTCTACTGAAGATATTGAACCTGTAGTGAAACGTTTTGATTGAGTTCCATATCCAATTGCCACAACTTCTTCTATTCCAATTGCATCGGCTACTAATATTATATTAATGATTGATTGATTATTGATTAAAGCTTCCTGAGATTGCATTCCTACAAATGAAAATACTAAAGTTGAATTTGCAGGAACTTCCGTTAAATTGTACGTACCATCGGCAGTTGTGACGGTTCCTTGTGTAGAACCTTTTATATATACTGTTACACCCGGAAGAGGCTGTCCTGACTCATCTGAAACTGTTCCTGAAATAGTTTCAGGTTGTCCAAATGAAAAGTCATACATATCGGTGTATAAAACATAACTTTGATTAAAGGTTTTATATTTTACTTCGGTACCCCGGAAAATCTCATCCAATACTTCTTCGATATGCATGTCTGCCATGTTAATATCAACTCTTTTCTCCACATCAATTTGAGAATTGTTATACAAAAAAGTATAATCGCTTTGATTCTCAATTTCCAGAAGCACATCTTTAATCATCGTGTTCTCAACACTTATGGAAAGCTTGCTATTCTGCGAATATACACTTGCCGAAAGCTGAAAAATAATGAGAAACATGAATAGGCTCGTTAATTTCATAATCCGTAAAATTCTATTCAGGCAAGGAATATCCCTACCATGAACAATTCGTAATTTTTTTTTCATAAATTTGTACTGTTTAATTAATGTAAGCGTTAATTAATAACCCGTTCAGGGCCAGAAGGGAAATGTTGGAGCATTTCCTTTCTATTTATTCGATATTGTTACTTTTTTCCCGTTTATTTCATAGTCCATTTTTACTGTTAAACTTATCATATTTAGTAGTTCCCTTAAGCTTTCTGTTTTAACGGTCATCGTCAGCCTGTCTTCTTTTCTGAATTCAAAATCCATACTTATTTCAACATCGTACCAACGTTCTATTTTTGTGATAACCTCAAATAATGGGGTATTATCAAATTTTAAAATATCTTCTTTCCAGATAGAAAAAAGTTGAGCATCGACCTTCTGCAATTGAGCTGTTTTGCTTTGTTTATTAAATACCAGCTGTTCCCCCGGCTTTAATACCACAGGTGCAGAATTCGCTAATCCTTCCATTGATATTTTCCCTTCTTCAAGTGTGGTTTCAATAAATTTATCCGAAGCATAAGCAGAAACATTGAACCGTGTTCCATGAACTTTAACTTGTAAACCGGAATTTGTGGATACCAAAAACGGGCTTTTCTTATTGGTGGTAACATTGAAAAAAGCTTCTCCTACAAGATTTACTTTTCGGGGTGCATTCATGTTATATTCAAGCTTTGATTCTGAATTCAACCACACCTGGGTTCCGTCAATCAAAATTACTTTCGATTTTTCCCCTTTAGGTGCAATAAATTCTACTAGCTGGTTTCCCTTCGATAAATTCACGTTAATATGCACAAGTGCGGCAGTTAAGCCCAGGCAAATTAATATGGTAATAGATGCAGCAACTTTCCAAAATGTGGTCCGCTGGAAAACATTTTTTTGCTGAGGTTTTGATTCGAACTGAATACGGTTTGACATTTTATCCCATGCGTAATCAATGTCAATGTTTTTTTGGAACGAATCGGTCCTTGATAATTGATAGCTTTCAAAAAGATGGCGCAGTTCTTTTTTATTTGCATCGTCTGCTTTTAACCAAGCTTCCAATGCTTCTAATTCTTCCGGTGTGTTTTTTCGTTCGAAAAACCGTACTATGATATTGTCAATGTTGTTTTTCATATCGTGTTTTACAATTGGCTAATACATGCAACACATAAAATACCCTTACAAAGCGATGCAGTTTTTTTAATAAAAAATAAATTCCAGGGGATCGTTTTAAGCAAATCAATCCAATAAACCTTATTTAAAGCTGGCTGAGTATTGAAATGATAAGCACTGTTAGATAATCTTTTAGCTCGACTTTTAATTTTTTTAATGCCCTGCTAATTTGGGTTTCAACAGTTTTTATGGAAATGTTTATTTTTTCAGCAATTTCAGAATATTTTAAACCTTCGTCACGGCTCAGAAGAAATATTTTTCGGCATTCGGTGGGGAGTTTGTCAATTGCATGATCTATTTTCACTTCTAATTCTTCCGCCAGGAGTTTATCAAAGGCATTCTCATTTGCCGGAGGGTTATTTTCGTAAATTAATTCAATTATCCGATACGACTGGTCAACTACTTTACGATGCCTGATAAAATTAAAACATAAATTTTGTACTGATTTAAAAAGATATGGTTTAAGGTTTTCTTTCGGCGTTAGATTTTGCCGATTTTTCCAGATGTTAAAAAAGACCTCCTGAACAACTTCTTCAGAATCGTTTTTATCTCCAAGTATTTTAAAGGCAAATCCACATAAGCGCCTATAATACCTTCTGAACAGCAACTCATACGCCTGCTCATCACCCGCAATAATCCGATTGATTAAATAGTCATCCAAAACCGTCTCCTTTGCAAACAAATATAATTGGAAAATTTTAAAGATATGAACGAGAACCGTTTTTTACTTCATACCATAATAGATGTTTCAATTGTTCTTTTATTCTAATCCCAAAATTACTTTTGCAATGCGCTTACAAAATTCCATATCCAGGGCATCAATCGAAGGCAAATATACTTTTTCACCATTTTCGTCAACAACTGAAATGTCTTTCGTATTAAATTCAGGAACTTCATTTGTTATCGCACCCACAAAAATATAGGCCGTTAAGAAAGTTCCCAGCACCGAAGGATGGCTCCCATCAGCAATAAAAAGTTCGATGGAAGGACGGTTTTTTATAGCAAGTTCCCAGGCACTGCCAACAGGCACCCTGTTTACATGGTTTTCAAGTGCTGCTTTTACATAAACCTCATCGATAGTTTTCTGGAATTGCGGAACTTTTTTCCGTGCCCATGTATTGTATAAATATGGTTTAGCCCCTGTTTGCCTAACCAATTCCGTTAATAATGCTGCATACTTTAACAAGCTATCGGGAGAGTTTATTGCCGACATGCTGTTATCCTGTAGAACAACAGCATCGAGATTTCCGTTTTGGATAACCTCCCTGGTTTTTAAACCTCGTTCGCCATTCCAGTGGTGGTATAAAAATGCACCTCCTGCAGTAGATTTCGATGTAAGCAATTTTATACCGGTGCCTTCCGACAACAAGGATACAATATGAGGGAGATTGTTGGCATAAGTATAACTGTTGCCCACAAATAATAATTTTAGAGTGTCTTGTTGTGCACTTGAGAATAAGGTTAAAAACAATAAAGTTAACAGTGCTACAAAGCGAATCGGTTTTTTTGGTTTAAGTTTCATTTGTTTACGTTTTTTATTTCCGAATGATCGTTAAAAGTGAACACATTCCGGAATTTGTATTGGTTTAAAATATTCTGAAGGGTTCATCCAAAATATTTAAACCCATGATAGTTCTATTAGCTTATTTCTTTTTGGTAAATTCTGTACTTTTTATACACTTTGCCGCCGACCCTTTCCATTTCAGCCCTAACCTTAAAATTTTCTTCCAATTCGAGATGTGAGTCAATGGTCGTTTTTCCTGCTTCCCTTGCCGATGCCAGCAGTTTTATCCCCATCGCAACGTCCAATCCCCTTCCCTGATATTGCGGATGTACTGCTCCCAACAATAAATTCAATTGCTTCGATTTTTTACCAGCCATAAAAATAGGAATAAATCCGATAGGCAATAGTTTCCCCTTAGCTTTTCGGATTCCGTGGCTGATATCCGACATGCCAATTACAAAAGCCACAACCACGTTGAATTCATTCACAACCATTTTTATAAACCTTGGATTGATCAGGTACAAATACCTATTGGCAAAGTCTTTCATTTCTTCTTTTGTAAACGGAATAAAGCCGTAAATATCTTTAAACGTATCGTTAACCAACTGAAGAACAGGATAAATAAATGGTTTGACCTTTGTTCTGGAAGAGAACTCCAGCACTTTTAAGTTCTTATTGTTTTGAAGAAAACGCTCTTCCACTTTTTTGTAGATTGGCGGATTCTCATTTGGCACCTGAATTTGATATACTACCAGGTCTTTCTTTTTATGGAAGCCCATATTTTCTATCAAGTCAACCATATACGGAAGGCTGCAATTTGATGCAATTACAACCGGTTGTTCAAAACCTTCAATCAATAAGCCCTGAGGGTCTTTATCAGAAAAACCAATGGGGCCCACAATCCTATCCATTCCCATATTTTTGCCCCACTTTGCAATAAAATTTACCAAAGCACTAAAAACTTCCTGATCGTTGAAGGTCTCCACAAATGCAAAGCGGACATGGTTCTCTCGGTGCAGCTTATTGTATTTATGGCTCACAATCCCCATGATCCGACCCACTGCTTTTGGCCCTTTAAACGCAAGTGCTAAAACAGTATCGCAATGTTCAAAATTCTTATTCTTTTTTGGATTAAAAAAAGTCCATTCGTCCATATAAATTGGAGGCACCCAATTCGTATGATTTTTATGGATTTTCGCGGGCAGGTAAATAAAAGTCTTTAGGGATTTTTTATCGCTGACTACCTTTATTTCTATTTGCATACTTAAGATGTAGGAAAAGCATGAAATTACGATATATTTATTAAAAATCCTCTGCGAATATTAAATTTGATGAACCATCGTATAAACGGGCATAATCGATGGCCCCACATCCCCCAAAATTATAATAAACGCCCTTAATTTTTCCATTGCTTTTTTCCACTTCGCCCTGGTAAATAACAAGTCCGTTCAGGCTAACTTCAACCAAGCTATTTTTAACCGCTATTTTCACATTGTTCCACTGGTTCATATCGGCACCAAAAGCAGATAGGTCGTTGTTGCTCCCCATGATATACTTTTTCCCAAACTTAAGTGACAATTGGGAAACACATCCCGGATCACAAAAAGTGACGTAGTGCCTTCCCGACTCTGCAAAAATTGAAATGGTACAAAACTGGCATGTTGTTGCCCCTTCGTCAAGGCTGTTTTTTATGGAAGTTTCAAAGGTAAAATTATCGCTATCGCCGTAGAAGTTCTCGTTCACATAATAAAATGAAGTATTGTGGTTATTTGATTCGAGCCCGATATTGTAATCTTTTACCTGTTCCGGGGAAATATAAATCTGTCCGTTATTGATGCAATTTTCTTTAACATATACCGGGATTATTTGATTCACCGGATTTGTAATAACCGACAACCAGCTTTTTGTGGTAATGTAAACCGGAATTTCCTTCACCAACTGCTTATTGATAATAAGTTTTGCCAGATGGTATCCCGGATAATAGTATTGTGAGCTTGAATATTTTTCATGTTTATTGATCCGTGCACGCCTTCTTCGATCCCACGATTGCTGAATGAATGCACTGTCAACATCAAATTTTGAAATATCGTAATCAAATATAACCGAATTGGGTACCCCTTCACTGACAGTCTTTCGACTCGAAAAATGGGCTTCTGTATAACTTTGTCCGGGTTCGGTTTTAAACACCATCAGTAAAATTAAAATCACCACCACAACTGAAATAGGAATATAAACCAGTTTGGCAACACTTTTCTTCAAAAACAGGAATGTGCCCCTGACCTTTTTGGGAAATTGTTTGGCACCTGATTGCGTTGGTGATTCATTTGCCGATTTAAAATCAAACCAGTCTTTATACCCTAAAAAACTTGCAAGGGCATTTAAAGTATTTTTTTGTGGCAGGTTTGCAAACTGTTGTTTCCAGATTCTTTTTAAAGTTGAAACACTTAAGTTAATACCTGTTTTATCTTCAATAAGAATATTCAGGTTTTCAAAATCGCGTTGTTGCCACTCTTCTGGTGTGGATATTCTCATCTTCAGCGAAATTTTTTCGACCAAAAGGGCTATCAATAATTTCTCTGTATCAAAAGTATTCGGCATGAACCTGATTTTTTTTTCAAAAATAATAAGAAGCAAGTACAATTTACAACTTTTCAAACTTTGAATAGGTTTTGCTCATGCTTTGAATGCATTTTTTATCCTTAATCACAGTCCTTTGTATAAAAATATGCGGTGTATTAAGGTTAGCCTCGTTTGAATACCAATTATAAGACGGTTTCGCTTTGATAACTGAAATATGAAAATTTAATAAAATTATTCACCAGAAAATAAATTAAATCAATGAAAATTATTTACGTAATAAGCTTACTAGTTGTAAGCACAATTTTATTGGCTCAGGAAAAAACAACCCTGAACCAAATTAACTGGGAACTAACAGGGAATGCTCAAAAAGAAAATTATAAGGGCAACGACTGTTTAAAGACTGATAAAGGATCGGCACTTGCTGAAGATATCGTATTTCATAACGGCATTATTGAATTTGATATGTGCATTCAGGAAGGCAGAGGTTTTGCCGGTATCAGTTTCAGGGGCGATGGCAATGGTAATTCCGAAGAATTTTACATTCGTAAGCACCAAAGCGGAAATCCTGATGCCATGCAATATACCCCCGTTTACAATGGCAATGCCGGATGGCAACTTTATTATGGAGATGGGTTTGGTGCAGTAAAAACACATGTTTTTGATGAATGGTTCCATATAAAACTTGTTGTGTCGGGTAATCGCGGCGAGGTATTTATTGACGATATGGAAAAAGCAATCCTGCCAATTCATGTATTAAAAATGGGCGATTGCCAGGGACAGGTTGAGTTTTATGGACCTGCACGATTTGCAAATATCAGCATAAAAGAAATTGCTGCCCCGGAATTAAAATCAGAATTTAAAGAAGAAGAACAAGCCAGTGAAGGATCAATTTTAGAATATTCGATTTCAGAACCATTTAATGACCAGGCAGTCCTCAAAGCCAATGAAATTAACGATTTGATTGCTAATTCAACGTTCAAAAAAGCCACAAGCGAGAAAGGCGGCTTATTAAATATCTCAAAATACACCAAGTTCTCGCGCGAAAACAATACAGTTCTGCTTCAAATAAAAATTGATTCAGAAAAAGATACTCTAAAGGAAATGAAGATTGCTTTTAGCGATATTGCTAAGGTTTATTTAAACGGGAAAGCCGTATGGATGGGCTCGGATGTATATCGTAGCAGGGATTATCGTTTTTTAGGAACTATTGGTTATTTCGACTCTGTTTTCCTTAATCTGAAAAAGGGAAAAAATACCGTTACCATTGCAGTAACCGAAAACTTTGGCGGCTGGGGTGTGAAAACCTTGTTCCCTGACCTTGATGGGATAACAGTTCTTTAAGCCTTTAAATTCTATAAATCCATAATAAAACAATGAACAGAAGAAACAGTATTAAAATTAGCGCAGGCGCACTTGCCGGACTAATACTTGCCGGTAAAGCAAGCACATCGACAGCAGCAACAAACGAAACCATTGACTCATTTTGGGATGTCGTTAAAAACCGACGCTCAGTTAGAAAATTCAAACCCGATTCGGTGCCTGATGAACACATTAACCAAATTTTAGATGCAGCCCGAATGGCCCCGACATCGGGAAACCAACAGCCATGGAAATTCCTGGTAATTAAAGAAAAGGAACAAATTGAAGCGCTGAAAAAAGAAAAACTCAAAGCCTATGAGGCATACTTTAAAGAAAAAAAGAACCTGAAAGGCAGTGAACTTACTGAAGAACTTGAAAAAGCGAAACAACGTTTGGAAAGTGGCTACCTTTCGGCACCGGTTTATATCGTTGTATTAACCGATAACCAAAGTAAATATCCAAGCTATAACCACTGGGATGGTCCATTGGCAGCCGGATATCTTATGCTGGCAGCCAGGGCCTTGGGTTATGGGACCGTATTTATTACCGATTCTTTTTCAGAAGAAGAAACCCAAAAGGCATTTAATATTCCTGAACGGTATTCGAGGGTAACATTTACCCCATTAGGTGTTCCTGAAGAATGGCCCACAAAAGAGAAAAAAGACTTAGACAATTTTATAATTACTAAATTTTAACTTAACCACGATGCCTTGAAAGCACATTTTTAAAATTGAATGAAATTAAAAAATAATGAACAAAGCAGACATGAGTATTGAGTAATGAGCTGAGAGAAAAGCAAAATAATTCTCAATACTCAAATCTCTGTACTCCAATCAAAATTCAACAAAATAAAAGTTTATAGAAACTAAAGTAGCTGCAATAAATTGCAGGATTTTAATCATTAATTAGAAAATAAAAACCATGAAAATTAAAACTATCATTTGCATTGCCATGATTTTGATGGCACCCATTTTTGTATCTGCACAAATGCAGGAAGGTATGTCTAAAGAAACAACAAGTACAGAATTGAAGAGTTCGGACAAATTAGTTGTTCTATGGACCAGCGCCGACAGGGAAGTCGCTCTTAAAATGGTATTTATGTACACCTACAATTCGAAAAGGTTTAAGTGGTGGGATGACATTACTTTGGTGGTATGGGGCCCTTCCGCAAAGCTTCTTAGTGAGGATGTTGAATTACAAGACTATGTAAAAAAAATTATGGATCAGGGAACGATCGTAAAAGCATGTAAAGGCTGTGCCGACCAATATGGAGTTTCGGAAAAACTTGAGGAATTGGGAATTACGGTGAAGTATATGTCGGAGCTTACGGATTACATCAAAGAAGGAAGGCATATATTGACCCTCTAGGACAACTGGCTTATTACTTCAAAATGGTGCCTTTTGCTCCCCACCAGTAAAAGGCATTCATTTTTAACCTTCCGGCCTCAACTTTCGGATCATCCCCCTCCAATTTCAGTGCTTCTTCCACGGTTTCCACATCAAAAATCAATAAGCCTTTATGGTCTTTTCCTCCTTCAAAAGGGCCTGCAACAATTAGTTTTCCTTGTTCTGCCAACATATTCAGGTGGGCTAAATGACCTTCCTGCAATACTTTTTCGGTGCTTTCATCCATGGGAGTTGGACCTTGGTCTAAAAGCATAAAAACATATCGTTTCATAGTATAAGTGGTATCGCCCTCCACCACATCAAACTCCCTTTGAGCCGATGCTGAAAATATTACAGCACCAAAAATAATCAGGGTTAATATAAAATGCTTCATGCCTTAATTTTTTAATTTGTCTTTGAATATTTTTTCAAATTTAGCCACTTTGGGCGCAACCACAAACTGGCAATAGGGCTGATTTTTATTTCTTGCAAAATAATTCTGATGGTAATCTTCAGCCACATAAAAATCTACAAATTTGGTCACTTCCGTTACAATAGGACTATCGAATACTTTTTCTTTGTTCAGTTCCGCAATTATTTCTTCAGCAAGCACTTTTTGCTGATCGGTATGGTAAAAAATTACCGATCGGTACTGGGTACCAATATCAGCACCCTGACGGTTTAGGGTTGTTGGATCGTGGGTTGCAAAAAACACCTCCAAAATTTCTTTAAAACTTACCAACGAAGTATCGTAAGTTACCTGAACAACTTCGGCATGCCCGGTACTTCCGGTAACAACCTGGTTGTATGAAGGAGATTTTACATGACCTCCACTATAGCCGGGCTTCACCTCCACTACCCCATTTAAACCTAAATATACTGCTTCGGTGCACCAAAAACATCCGCCACCCAAAGTCACTTTTTCAATAGTATTTGCCATGGATTTATTTGAATTAGAAAGAAAACCTATCAGAACCAATAAAGTCACTATTTTCGTTCGTTTTTTAAACTGAAACCTGCGCCACATCTTTTTCTCCATATTCCAGAAGAAATTAAACTGCCCAAACAAGGTTCCAATAACAATCAATAATAGCTGATATGCCGGAAAAACCGTAAGAATGTACATGGGAATTTTAATCCAAAGTGCAGTCTCCGAATTAATATTCAAAAGCTGAAAGATTATCCCTTTTACATAAATAGCCGCCGAACCAGTTACCGAAAACACAATAAAAATCAGGATCAACTGAAAGTTGGTTTCAATTTGCCAGCGCTTTTTTAGCTTTTCAAACATGCTTCAATGATTTGTTTCTTGATGTAACAAATGTTTGCAGTTGATGTTTGAAAAATAAGCTTAAAAAATATTAAATTGATGTGTTTGAAAAATGATATATCCATAAATGGCAAAGCGAAGTACCCTGAAAAGGGCAAACTTCAAGAACCTGGTAGATGGATAACCTGCAGCACCAATAATTAAACAAACTGCCGACCAGGGGATTGGTGTTAATGCTGCCACAATTATCAGGAACAAGCCATATTTTTTAAATTGTGGCCAACTGTTTTTCAAAAACTTCTTTTTTATTTTTCGGAAGGTGTCTTTTTTATAAAAGAGAGAGCCGATTAAAAAAGTAACATACCCCAATGCATACGAAGCTCCGGCAAAAAATAGCAGATTAAACAGGTAATGCAAGCTTGAGCCTTTATTGATTGCCCAAAGCATAAACATTTCGGGTGGAATTATGCCAAAGAAAAACTCGGATGCCAGATAAATACCGTAAATTAGCAAAGGACGCGAGTAGAATTCATCTATCCACGACTGAGGATTGCGCTCAATAATTTCATGAATTACAAAATAAACTACCAACAAGGCCACCAGCCAGGCTGTTCCCCGAAGGCCATTCATCAGTAAAAACCGTATTTTTGAATTCATCTTCATAATTCCATAGGTAGGTCATCTGTTGGTAATAGTTACAAATTGAACGATAAATTGTTCTCCGAAAAAATATTCCGTGGAAATTAGCAGAACTCTAAACATAGATTAGTAATCCTTTACGTAAAATTTTTAAAGAGGAAATATCATTTCAAAAAAATACGATGTCCTCAATAATCAAGAATAATCTCTTTTTCACTGCCTTCAACTTTGTATTCAAATTCCTTATACCCAATTTGTCCGTCCATAGCTATTGCTTCAACCACAACCATCATTTCTCCAACGTTATCGGCATTATAAAAAGATGCTGAAGCATACCCTAAACTATCTGTTAACAATTCCGGATTCCAATATACAAGTGCCCTCAAATCAGGTTTATAACTTGCTTTCGACAAATCAGTCTCATATTTTGGACAATAAAACTCCCGTGGAGCAGAAAACACAGGTACAGAAGCTTGCTTAATCCCAATTGGTTCTATTACACCATAGATACCTTTTCCACTATATGTATATATCGCAATTACATTTCCAACGGTTGGGGCAGTAATTACATCTTCAAATGGGTATGCATCCATATACAAATCGATAAAATTATCTGCATATTCAATGATTTCAAAACTTCGAACAGTACTTGTTGGTATATTTGGCACAAATTCATATTCATAAGATTTTACCGGAATTCCATCAATGACTAATAAAGTGGGTTCTGAATTTAACACTCTTGCCACCAAATAATCCGCAGAATCAGGTGTAATCTCAACTTTATTGCCATAATTAAAAAGCAAAACGCTGTACAATCCATACGACCATTTTTGTTCTTTTTCCAATATTTCTTTTCCTTCTATCACTTCTGAAGGTTTTCCAAATTTCTCCATTACTTTTTTACGATTAGGGGTAAGTTCATATGCATTAACCGTTACTTCTTCAATTTGAATATTTCCTGCCTGAAGGGGAAATGCGTCATCAATTTTTTTTCTTTCCTTTTCTTTTTCCACATACTTAATTATGGGCTCCTCCACATCGTCAATAGTTCTCGCTTGACTAAAAAATACAGGTAAAGACTTGTTTTTATTCAAAAAAATATTGAAGTTTTTGTTTTTCCCATGCTTTTTTGAGGTCTGTAACAAAATGTTCATTCTTTGACCATATTCATCATCCAAATTAAATTTGAATCGCCCCAAACTATCTGTTAATTGAGAACTAACAATTTTATTTTCGCCAAAGGTCATCATTGTCAGATTTACTTTTTTTCGTTTTTCTTTTGCAAACAAACTACTTACATAGCCAGACACTGATAATTTCCGCTCAGGTAGATAATTAATTTTATTAATACTTTTTGAATAATTGTATTTCCGCCAACCCTGGGTTAGCATCAGTGCATCCAGATCATTGCATTTTATGCTATCCGAACTGAAATAATATCCTGGATTCTCTATTTCGCCTTTTAGGTCAGAATCCAATAAAAAATAAGAAAGAATATTTTGACGTGTATTTTGTATTTCCCCCTTCTGCTTTTTATTGATAACTAACAGCGATAGATTTGCATGGACAGCATTCCCTTTTGAATCCGTTGTTTTAAAAGCTAACGAAGATAATTCCCTTTTTTCAAAGGTGCTTTTATTACTCGAGATGTCTATATTTATTAGGTCTTTCCTCCAATCATTGAAAAAAAGCCTCTCTGCTAAAGGGCGTTCTAGCTCATCCATCATTTTGAACGAAACTATTCCTGCTGGAATTTTATCTTCCCCTAATTTTAAGGTAAACGCATTGTTTTTTAAACCTACTTTTAAATTGTAGTAATTTATTCCTCTACTGCTGATTCTGAGATATATACTATCATTATCCAGATAATTAGAATAAGCAGAGCAAAGAATTTCACCATCCCTTTTTCTTACATTCAGCAAATTTCCTATAGTAGCAACTTTCGGAAGAGCATACAAAAGTATTTGCTTTTCATCAGGTGATCCATTTAATCGGGCAAAATAGCCTTTCAGACTATCAGCCCTGGGCAAAACAAAGGATCCCATTCCAAGCAAATTACTATTAAAGGAAGCAACAACCGAGTCCTGTTCATCAACAATTTCTCCATGAACAATTTGACCTTTCCCTTTACTATTTATTGCTTTAAATCCGACTTTGCTTTGTAATCCTTGAACCAATTCCCCACTTTCCGGGAAAAACTGTAGATCAATGTCATTCTCATTCAGGTTTATCGTTTTTGAAAATTTTTGCTTATTGGTAGTCTGCATTTGCACAGTAGCAAATAGGACATCTTTTGGCAAAGGATAATCCAGGTTATATGTTTTGTCCTCCTGTTTCTTAATTAACTCAAGTTGCTAGTTTTCAATTTTGCTTAATGTATATGAAAATATGAACATTATTACTTTTAGTATGAATCCATAATCTGTTACCGCATGGATCTTCTTTGGCAGCAATGTCGATATTTCACTAAAAGTCGTTTCAACACGTTTCCGCATTGATTCTATCAGGAATTCCTGATAGGGTTCACGTTTTCTTTTGGAATTGCTTTTTCTGGCTACTAGTAGTTCAATTTTCTCTGCCTGTTGAAGCATATCCTCAATTTTATAATTTGTATAGCCGGCATCAGCATAGACCCGGCTCCCTTGCCCTAAATTGAAAGGTAGTTGTTTTAACGCTTCCGAGTCATGTTTGCTGCCTGGTAAAAAAGTATATTCTACCGGAATACCCTCAGTGGTTACCATTACATGGACATTAAAGCCATAAAACCATCGCCGCATGGTCGCTTTTTTGCCTCTGTAAATTTCCCCTTGCACAAGTTTGGAGTTGGCTATCCTCATATTGTCACAGGTCTTTACTGGGAAACTGTCAATGATATACTCCGATTCAATATTTAATCCCTTTATCATTCCTGAAAGTTGAAAGAAAAGGTCAACGATTAAATCCCGTATCATGTGCAGCCTCCTGTTGAAACGGCTTTTAGAAAGCATGTTCGGTATTAAGTTTACCGAACGCATAAAGCAAATAGCCTTTTCTTGGTTGCCCGAAAAATAGAGGGCAGAGATAACTGTTGTGGTAATTACTTCTGCATCCGAAATGTTCCGGCTTTTTGGTTCAGTATGTTTTAATTCTTTCAACAAATCATCAAGAATTGTATAAATTGCAATCGATTTTTCAATCATATCCTCCAGGTTGTTTTGTTTCGCAGCAGAAATCTGGAGGATTATTTCTAATTATCCCATAAAATGCTGCTACCCAGAGCTTTTTTGTTAAAAACTTATATCTTTTTGTTCATACTACTTGATTTTTGAGATCCTTAAATCCTTATTTTTAAGGCTATAAGTAGCAACTTAAGTTAATTAATAAAGTATCCTTTTTATTGTCGATATTTACAATTACCAAAAGCTTGTTTTTTTGCATGGAATCAACTAAATGAGGATAAAGACTTGCCCTTAAGTGGTTCTCTTCTCCCATCCCTTTAATTAAGGTAATATTATCAATTAGTCTTACATTCTCCTTTCCATCTTTCAAAGTAAACACCTGAATGTATTCTTTATACATGAAATCATTCCCGAAATTTTTATTCCAGTTTGTATATGCACGAACCATATATGTTCCCCCTGGCAATTGACTATTCAAATAAAAATAACCTTGCCCAATACCATTATCTAATTTAATAAGTTTTGTTTCAAAGACAGTTTCATCTTCACCTATCAACTCCACATATAAAATGTTGCTTAAAGCAGATGGCACATGGGTAGCAGCATTTGTAACAATGCATTTAAACCAAATAATATTTTCAGTTGAATAAACCTTTCCATCTAACTGCAAATAAATCTTTTCAGCATAAGAGGCATTAGAATCCAGCCGATTATTATCCTGAGATTGTGTTTCAATCGGAGAGATAAAAAGAAATGAAATAATACCAATTAACAAACAAATGGAATGGTTAATATTTCCACGGACATTTTTTGTCTGAAATTTTACACATTGCTTCAAATTCTGCCTAATCTGTTGTTTGAAGTTCTTACAAAGAATAAAGACTATTACAATTGGTGACGATGCATTTTTCTTACTTTGGAATTTCATTATTGGGAGCACTTTAGTTCAGTCGAAGTTAAGGAAATAATAAACGTAAACTCAATATTTTAATCAATAAAATTTCCACAATTATTGAACCAAAGAAATGCCTTAAACCAAAAACTTATTGAACCATAAGATATAAATTGATAATTAAGGATGCAATTGTTTAAGATTATGGTTGTTGAGTTGTTAATGTCACCCGAAACCTTGGCACCTGCAAAATATCAAATCCAACAATGTAAAGTTTGGAGGTTTCTCGAAATAAATCACCTATCTCCTGGCTCAAATTTTCTTGATCGCAAACGTAAGGGGCTTCAATTTCAAACGGGGCATATTCGTTCATAATTGATGCCATTGACTTCCAATTGCCAGTCGAAAGCTCCGAGGTTTCTGTCCAATGCATCAATTTTGGTACCAGCTCGGTAATGTCCAACACATTTGTTTCATTTAGATAAGCAAGCGCCCGAACATTATCATAAAGTTTTCTGAAATCGGGCAAAGTATTGTAAATCCTCCAGGAATTAATACCCGCAATTTCCTTAATCTTATCCAGGTTACAAGCATCGGAAGTATCAATTTCAATCACCCCAAAATCTTTGGCATTTTGTTCAGGCTCGCCCCAATAACGTTTTTGCCTTGCATACGACAAAGCACCTATTCTTTTTAAAATCATATTATTCATGCCATCAACCGTGGCGTGATCAGAATTCGGATAATAACTGAAAGCACCATCACTTTCCACATAATACTTTTCAAAACTAAACTGTATAAAGTTGCTTATAATTTTCTGTGCTTCTTTTTTTTGTGCTTCCGATGCATCTTTCCATAAAAACGCAAGGAGCATTTTAATGCCTTTGACCTGTTTCAGGTTCCATTCATGAATCCAATCAAGGTCAGAATCATTGGGTGCCGGTTCTCCCAATTCTTTCAGAGCAGCGTTAAACAGTTTATCGCCATAACGCAAGGGAAAGCCTTCGCAAATATCGTTTCCATTGGTATCCCTGAATTTCTTTGCAATAGAATAACTGTTGTTTATATCGTATTTAAGCAACTTCTTATTTTTTATGCTTTTGGGTCCCCATAAACCAGTTTCTTCGTCCTGAAAATCGTACATCCATTTTAAAATTGCCAGTTTCCATTCGGGACTAAACTGGTAAAAGTTATTTCTTTCGATTGAATTTTCAGGTCCGAAATTGCTAAACATGTCGCGGGCAAAATGAAAGGAAGTTTGAGGGAATTTGGCGCCAATTGAATTCAAATAAGAAACATCGTTTAAATAAGCGATGACTTTTTCGGGCGTGTTTATTTCATCCAAAAAAGTAAGAGGATATTTCAATTTTAATGGTTTGGTGCTGGAATCCTGCAATGCTTCAAGATGCGTAATAATGTTTCCGGTATTCGACAAATAGGTGCAATATGGCGCAGAATCGTCCATAAAAGCACCAGTCTTCGGATTCTGAAGGTTTATATAAAAATCGATCTCGTCCTGGTTGGATTTAAAATCGGGAATTTTAACCAGGTTTTCTTTATTGCTAAGAAACGTTTTATAGTCTGCTACACCTTTCATGGCTTTTAAATAGTTTCCTTTTCCCATCAAATACCCAAACCCGAGCATGTGGAATTCAAACTCCCCCATATAATAACCTTCTTCCTGTAACTTCTTGTTAAGTTTAAATAAGCTTTTAACCTGGTTTTTCACCCTGAAAGAAATTCCGGCGAATGAGATTATTACAAGCAATATGCTAACAACAATACCAATCAAAATATTTTTTTTACTTTTCATCTGTTTGCATTTTTTGTTTTAAAATCTTTGCAAACGTAAATTCCAATATTGTGAGCTCAAACTATTTGGGATATTTGGTACTGAAATGTGATAAAAAGGAATCAGGATGCAATTATCTGCTCCATCTTTTCTTTTAAGACCTTAAAATTAGCCCTTGAAACAGGGATTTCGTGAAGTTTATTTTCCAATATCAACGAAGCATTTTTGCTATTTCCTTCAATTTGAACTGCCTTTTTTAGGTTAACAATAAAGGCGCGATGACATCTGGTGAATTCAGGATAACCTTTTAAATCGGATTCCGCCTGGTGTAAGCGTCCCCTTTTTTTAAGTTTTTTAATTTCCTCATTTCCATTGTCCATATTAAATTCGAGATAATTCCCGCTTGATTCAATAAAAAACAAATTGTCCGTATTTAGGGATATTGAACCACTTTCAAGGGCAATTGAAACCAAACGATCAATCTGTACATTCTCTGGCAATGCTTCTATTTCTGTATAACGTTTTATTTGTGAAGCCAAATACTCAATTTGAATATCCGCAGATTTATTGCTGTAATAAAAATATTCCAACAAACTTATTAGCAGCGACAAACAGGCAATGTGGTAAAACAGTTTGAAGTACCAGTAAAGATTAAGTGGCATGTCTCCAGCCATCCATACTGTATATAAATGAACAACAAACACCAAAGGAACCAGATTTACAAGGAAGCTTATTAGTTCATGCTTAAGCCTCCATGTTTGTATTTTTGCGATGATTTTTCGGATAACATAAAAGGAGACTATTGAATTAAGGAAAGCGATAAAAAAATAACCAGGGAAGAGGAATAGTTTTAAACCTAGCTCTTTATCACGAAACCCGAATGGTTGAAACAAAAGAAAAAACAACAAAATGACCATACCGGAGAAAAGCCCGTCTTTCCAGGACAAATGCTTTTTGTCGTATTTACAATATTCGGCAGCAAAAAAATTCATAGATCAAACCATCTGATCGTACCAATACTCATTTGTTTTCATAAAACTACTTATCTCTCGACAAATTGCAAACGGTAAATTTGCATTTCTATTTTATAAATCGAATCATTGGAAAATAATTAACCTCTTCACCACTATTTATTCTTATTGTATTTATGATTATTAGAATAAGATTATACAGATAAAGAAATCCAAAAATCCCATACATAATTGCAGGGTTTCCAACTAAAGACGGAGAAATATCTCCTGCATGTTTAATTCTGTAAAATGTTCTTCCAATAAAAAATATGTATGTTCCTAAAACCAAGATAGACCATGATAATTGAAAGTTTATTAAACTTTTCCCTGTTTTGTTGCTATTCTTGATTTTATCTTTTTTGCTAATCCAAAGAATTAACGGAATTATTATTCCAAGAAGAGGAAACAAAATAAATCCAAGTGATGAAAGGTTTAATGCAGCCAAAAAACCATTGTCTTCATTAATTGTCCAGTCGATTAATTCATCTGGAGTTACACTTAATGAGCTTGCCAGTCTGGTTAGCGTATCTCCTCGCAGAGCCGTTTCTCCATTTTCAATTCGTTGTATTGTTCGGAGACTTAATCCGGTATCTTCGGCTAACAACTCTTGAGAAATTCCTTTTCGATTACGCAGTTCTTTTACCCTTTGGGCTAAATTGGTATTTTTCATCTGTTTAAGATTTTTTTTATTTATTGTCGAGAGCAAAAGTATTTCGTATTGTTTATTGTTGTTGCGCCTTTCTTGCGACATAACTGCGTCAACTTTGTCTGAAGTGATTTTTAAGGTAGATCGCTGTGGGTTCAATTTGTCCCTAATGCAATTAGAGACTGTAACAGTTGATAGCAATACATTAATTTGAAAAAGTCTGTAATACCCTAAAAAGTGTTGACTCCTCCATGAGATTTACACAAGTCAGGATATTATATTTTTATTGTTTGTTCAATCAACGAAATAAAATCATTAACAGGACCAAAATAAGGCATAACTTTATTTTTATCGAAATCGAAGAGATCATCGTAATCTCCTTTTTGCCTCCAAGTAAATAATTGAGAATACATTTTACCATATTTTGTATCAATTTTACCAGTCTTTATAAAATACTCGGAGAAGTTTGATTTCGCACCATTATGCGTAGTTGGTTTTAGATCAGAGTTAAGAAGAAGTGCCAATATAGCATAATAAGTTGCGTAATATAATCTGTTAATAGTTGAATTCCATTTTCCCCTCTCCGAAAGAATTATTGCATCGTCATAAGTATCTTTGGCCCTGGCAATCCTATAATCTATCAAATCTTTTTTTGATCCTGTCATTTTAGTCTGATTCCTTCTTTTTGAATATTTTCGTAAAATGGCGTAATTGAGTAATTTGAATTCCACTCATTTTTAGAGTAAATTAAGGGGGAGAATATTTCTCCTGTCTTTAATTCCAATTCATAAAACTCATCCATAAATTTTGTCTCGAAATCGAATGAAATGTCTGAGATGTTGAGTAATATTAATATATCCCAGTCAGAAAGCTTCTTAGCATTTCCACGAGCCTGAGATCCAAACAAATAAACCTCAGATCCAGGTGCGTTTTTATCAACGACCATTTTTATCATCTGTACTATTTGCTCCTTTTTACTCATGCAAACAAAGATAGTTATTTTTGACTTAGTGTTATGATCGAACTTTTTTAGATTGGCGGCAACAGCCAATTGCAAGTTATTGATGTTGGTTGCATAACAATTACCATCCAAGCCTCGATATTTAAGGTATCACCTGCTATTCTTAATTGCTAAAGTTGTTCCCCTCGTATATTTTAACGTTATTATTTGCCCGTCTCTGTATATTGAATCCATCTAAAGAGATATCCATTTGCTGATAAATATTCAGTCCGTTTTAAC
The DNA here is from genome assembly GCA_963678235.1 of Prolixibacteraceae bacterium. Classification (GTDB taxonomy): domain Bacteria; phylum Bacteroidota; class Bacteroidia; order Bacteroidales; family Prolixibacteraceae; genus JABMQB01. The sequence continues at coordinate 2,265,936 of OY782766.1, forward strand.
TTTATCGCTTCTGCTAGATGCAATTTCTCCCAGTCTTCCCCTTTAACGGAACACGGCTCATCAAATCCAAGAATCTGCGCCCCAAGGTCAATTAAACTATATTTAATTAATTCAAGCCTCCTATTTTGTTCAATGCCAATGGGCCAATAAATAGTACCGTCTTTTTTATAAATGGTGCTTTCGCCGTGCCAGGCATAATTGTTAAAGTTTCCATAAATACGGGAGCAATTAAATGAATTTACAGAAGGAATTGGCTGGCCTCCCAACTGTATGTACAATGCTGCTTCAATAGAATGACGAAGGGTAGCTGCCATATAATCCGGATTGGGATAAGCATAGTGGTTTCCGAGGGCTCCCAGTGTATCCATGTTGTAACCAGAAACCCAGTCTTTAACCATTTTGCCTTCGACCACGGTTTCGTTTTCAAGGTCGGTTTGCATTGCCACTGCTCCAAGCCTGTATTCATACGATTTTTCTAACCATGCATTATAATTACTATGCTTGGGAAGCATGGCACAAGTAATTTGTAATGCAGTAGCATCCCATCCGGTTTCTTCGGCATTGGTATTAAACATATAAAGTCCATTCGCATAGGGAGGTTTGTGATTCAAAAAGCGGTTTGCCTCATATTCCATCATTCGGGCTATATTGTTTTGGTCTTCTTTATCCAGATAGTCCCACATTAACCATCCGGCAACAGCAACTTTTCCAGCCCATTGCGCCGACTGCCACTGGTTGCCCCATGAATGGTTTATCCCTCCATTTACACGATGATCTTTTGCAAGCGATCTAATAATCAGCACTGTGCGATTCACAATTTCAGATTTCGGCATTTCAAAGTCCATGGCTTCATAGGAATCCGTAAATATTAAAACGCCCAGGGTATAAGCAAACTCGGCAGCATATCGAATACCACCTTTTGTTTCCGGACCAAACTCAGCTTTTTTATTGTTATTTTCTAAATACCCAAAATCAATGAAATCAATATTTTCGGTTTTCCCGGGTTTATCCTGCAAATCGGGTATTGTTTTCCACCAATTGTACAGAATATCTTCACATGAAGCTTTAAGAAGTATTTGCCATTGATTAAAAACCGGATCGGCAACAATTTCGTGGCTAAACCTTGATTTGTCGATCGGTACAACTTCGTTGTTACTGCTTTGGGCAAAAGAATTTAAAATACTTCCCGCAAAAATGATTACGATTAATAAATGTCTGTTGAAATAAGTTAGTTGGTTCATAATTATGTTTTTTTGTTGAAATTTACTCCATAAGTTGTGTTTCACATTGCCAATTTGAGATACCGATAATTGTCAATCCCACTGACAAAGACAATCAGGCTGAAATCTGCGCTACATACACACTCATAAAGTGGTATGCAATATATAAAATGTAGCGTTCTGTAACTAGTTAATCCATGTTACAAATTTATCAAATTCAAAAACTTTTTTAGTATCTGGTTGCTCCATGGGATAACCTATCACACAGCCATCTAATTCATATTCACCTTTTTTTAAATCAAGGAGCTTTAGGAATTGTTTGTTTTTTGATAAAATTGTTGCCATGAAAACGATCTGAAATCCCAGTTCCAAATTGGAAGCAGTTAACCACATGTTTTGTAAAGAATGTGCTATCGATTGCTTCTGATTAGAAGGGAACCCTTTCCTTTCAGCAATAATAATAAAATATGGAGCATCACTTAATGAAGGAACTCCATCTTGTGAATATAACTTAAGTTTACTTGCAAACGGTTTTATCTGTTTATTTAAAAAGGGCAGGAAAGTTAATAATGCATTGGTTACTTTTGAATACTTCTTTATCTGAGCAAGTAAAATCTCTCTTGCTAGTTTCATTGAATCTGAACCTTGTTGAAAAATAAAAATCTTTCTTATTTTATTATAGGGGCGTCCAGATGAGTTAGCATAAGGAGCATATATGCAAGATTGAATAATTGTATTTATTGAGTCGATTGGAGGAATATCCTTTGAAAAAAATCTTGTTGAACGCCTGGATTTTATAGTCTGCTCAAAGGACATTTTATTATTTTGTGTCATATCTTTTCATGTTAAATTAATTTTTTCAGAGGTATTTTTTAATATTATTCCCAACTAATACATTCTTAATTCAATCGTTACAATCTTCTAGGTATTCCTGTATCAGCCTTTTTGCTAATTCTTTTGATGAGTCAATAATTTTTACTCCTCCATGCTTTTCTACCTTTATTCCCGATAAATCAGTACATGCAAATATGATTGTATCTACTCCACTACTTGTAATTTCTTGTTCAAGTTTCTTGTACTTTTTTTCTATCACACTGTATTCTTTCTTGTTTTTTATGTCAGCTATAATTTCGCTTACTTTTATTTGCCAAACCTTATCGAAATAATATTCCTTTCCTTTTTGGGTTAATTGACTTTGGTATAAGTTCATTTCCATTGTGGTTGGAGTAGCTAAAATTGTAACTTTTGTAGAATCCTCAGGAATTTTATTGCATGTTATTTCTATAATATTCAATAACCTTGATTTTGATACCTGAACAAGCTTTTCATAATAAATATGCGCAATATTGCATGGAATCGCAGTAATGTCAATTTGATTTTTCTCCAATTCCAACAATCCCATTTTTATTGAATTATACAATTCATCGTCATCTACTTTTTGATCTATGTAAAATGGCGTTGGCCATGAAAACACTACAATCTCCGGAAAATCGATATCGTTTTTAGCCCCATATTGCATTTGGCATTCGTCGTAAACCAACTCCAAAAACGGGGCAGTTGAGCGTGGTCCCATCCCGGCAAGTATTCCTATCCTTTTTCTTTTATTCATATTAACTTAAATGCTTATTCGGTTCCTTTTTATCTTCGTTCATCTGGCATCAGTATATGATACATTTAATGACTTTTTTTAATTGGTCATTGAATCTAATATTTCAATAATTTTTTCATTTCTCAATATGTGCATTCCTAATCTTTCATGAGAAATTCCGTTTTCCAATTTATATTCATAAGTAGGTACATTATCTACCAATTTCGAGTCAAAAAATTTAAATTGAATGTTGGTTAAATCCTTTACTTTATCCGCAACTTCGGTAATGTGGGTTGAAATAAAGAAGGTACTTCCCGGAATATTTGCAAATGATTTGATAATCAAGAGGGAACCATCAAATGCATCCTTAACATTTGTTCCCCTAAATAATTCATCAAAAATGACAAAGAGGTTCTTTTTGTCCTTGATTTTCAGTATTGTTTCCTTGACCCGATTGACCTCGCTATAAAAATGACTATAACCCAGGTTTATATCATCTGACAAGTTTATGGTTGTAACAATTCCGTTATAAATGGTTGTTTTCATTTTCTTTGCCGGCACAGGAAATCCAATATGCGCCAAATAAATAGATAGGCCAACCGATTTTAGAAATGTTGATTTTCCAGCCATGTTCGGACCGGTTAGAAAACATAAGTTTGTTGTGTTATCGAATTCGATGGAATAGGGAACCGCATTATCCAATAAGGTATGGTAAAACTCTTCAATAACAAGATGTGGCGACGTTAAATCGGAATATTCCGGCAAAGTGAGGTTTTTCTGATTCGCAACTTTTGCAATCGATATATAACAATCTAATATAAAAACCATTTCAATTATTTTTTTCAATTGGTTTTTATATTTCTTACGAAACAGATTGTCCAACTTATTTAGTTGTGAATACGATATTTTTAGTCTCTTGGCATATAAAAATTTAAAACTTGGGTTATCGATTAACTCTGCAATATTTTCCCGGAATACAGCAAGTTTTCCCGGAATATTAGCCTCTTCCAATGTTTCGACTTTTTCCTTCAAATGAACAAATAAATAAACCAATTGCTGGACACCCGATTTTATAATGTAATAATTATTGTTTGGGTTGATTCGATAAGACAAGTTTTGTAGAAAGGCATCCACAAAATTATTTCTTAATGGGGCAATATTTAATCTTTGATAGTGCTCAATGAATTCGAATTGCCCTGAATTTATTTTTAGCTCAAAACCAGTTTCCTGTATAAACTGAATTAGTTCTGTCCTTTTCCTTAATTCATTTATATCGGTAATCGGATTTTTCATTAATTGGTACAGAAAATTCTTACCGCCAAATGTTTTTGTTCGATTAAAAAAATTTGAAATGGAATTTGCCGACCTGTTATCCACAAAAATCTCTAAATCTTTTATCGTTTGTTTATCTAAATCAAATTCTATCATTTGTTGGTTTTAGAATAATTTGTAATGGTCTCATCCTTGAGCTATTGGTATTTAACATATGACTTTTAAAAGTACACAACGGAATTGTATTTTATGTGAAGAATGGTTATCAGTCATTGGTTAATCATCAATTTGGTCAAACTTATTAAACCGAAAACAATTTGAAGCAACTGTAAACAATAAATTTTCTAATGTCATGCCAATTTTGTATACATGGTGTTGCAGCTGGTTCTTAATTCTCTTTCATTCTTTCTACTTCTAATTTAAAAAAATCTTCAAGTCTATTATTCCCATATTGGTTTGCAATATTGTCAAAAGCCATAGCTGTCAAGAAAAATTCAATCGGACCATAAGTTTTTGAGGATGTAAAAGTTCTTAACAGCCAAATTAAAAATCGTCTTACCCAATCAGGTAGATGACTGATCTTTATTGGTTTTTGCCATGCTTTCAATGCTAGTTCAGCTAATTCATTATGAGATAATATGTCCATTCCTCCTATAGTATCTTCCTTTGTGCCCGAAATCATCTTATCAACACATGCTTCTGCCAAATCTTCACCGTGAATTGGGTTTAACTTCATTTTACCTTCACCGAATAAATACACTCGACCAGCTTTTGCCATATTAAGAAAATCTCTCATGTCGGAGAAAAAACCATTTGGCCGCAAAACGCAATAATGCAGCCCTGAATTCTTCAGTTCGTCTACGAATTTCTCTTTAGCTTCAAATATTTTAAGGTGTCTCAGTTTGTCCCCATTTATCGCTGAAATATATTGGAATGCTTCAACCTGACTATTCAAGGCCTCTTTCAATAAATTTGAATTTCCTTGATAATCAACATCCATATAAGTCATCCCATCTTTTTGTCGGGTGATGCCGATGGAGGAAAAAACCCAATCAATATTATTTGCTATGCCTTTTATTGAATTTGGTTCTGTTATTTGACCAATAAAAAAATCATCAACTTCTTGGAATTTATTTTTTTGAGCTTCTTTTCTAATCAAAACCCTCACCCAAAAACCTCTACTTTTAAGTTCTCTGACCAAATATTGTCCTAAATATCCAGTTGCTCCTGCGACTAAAACTTTTTTTGCATTCATTTTTTTATTGCAAAGCTAGAGGTTCCATTTCCACATTCTCTTGACTATCGTCAAGAACTTTTTTTGTTTAATACCCTATTTTTTATTCTACTCAAAGTTTCAGGGGACACACCCAAAAACGATGCTATATATTGCTGTGGGACACGCTGAAATAGTTCTCCCTGCGTATTTAACAAATCGATATAACGCTCTTCTGCTGATTTAGTCACAAATGAGGCAATTACTTTCTGACAAGTAATTAATTCATTTTCAGTTGCAATTCTAGCAATTACCTCAAACTTGGGAATCTCCTTTAATAATAACTCGATTTTTGGTTTTCTAAAAATATATATTTCTGTATTTTCAACAGCTTGATAATTTTCAATTGCCGGAATATTAAAAGTATAGCTCTCTCCGGCACAAATAAATTGTCCTTCGGTATAAAAGAATGCTGTTTTATCGTTGCCATCCACATTATAAAAAAGCCTAACACATCCCTTGGTAACAAAATAGATTTCATACGATATTCTTCCTTCGGTGAAAATTACTTCATTCTTATGATAATTTTTCTTTTCAACCGCACTTTTAAGTAGTTTTATTTCATGCTCATTAAGTGATGCATAAGCATTTATATTTTCAATTAACCTTTCCATAGTTTTTTCTTTGCACTCAATTTTATCTTAGCTACAACGGTTATATATGTTGCGAACGGATTTCTGTGAGCGTTTCTGCCTGCGAGCCCAGATAGCTATCGAAGGAACAAAGATACGGGAATCCTAAGCAAAGCAACATCAATTAATCCATTCTATATTTTCATTTTTTCTTCGTATTGCACGCTTGTATTTATATTTCGGATATCCAATAACTACCGACATAACTGCTTCATGTTTTTCAGGGATTTTAAAGATCTCCCTCACTTTGGGAACCTCGTTTATGGCAGCAGGGACAATTTCAACCATTGTTGCACCTAACCCCAGCGAATGTGCAGCTAAAATGGAGTAAGTAGCATAAATCAATGCATTGTTTGTATGCGCTTCTGCTCCCTTATCTGCGTGAAAAATTATAAGGGCTGGTGCCCCCCTTGTTATTCGGTCACCACGTTCAAGTTTATAATTCCCACTTTTCGAGATCGGGTATAAATGATTTTTTATGGTGTTAAAAGTTTCCTGTCCTTTTTTTCGCTTAATCATAAACGATGCAATTGGATTGTCAACCCATTTAACAATGTTATCCAAGAATTTTGAAATATGTGGCAATGCTGTTTCTATGACTTCCCTGTTATTTACAACCGTAATATTTATTTTTTCCGGTTCTGCCCCGAATGGCGCAAAATCAATTGATTCTATAATTTTGGAAATTACGTCGTTCGGCACTGCCTTATCTTTGAAGTTTCTAATGGACCTACGGTTTGCAAGAAAATCATTAAACGAATCGTAATTTATAGTATTAACCGGCAAATCAAGCAAATCATCTTCGTATGAAAGCCCATTAATTGAAATCGCTTTTGTTGAACAAATAGCCATACATTGTGCACAGTGTAAACATATGGATTCCCTGTCCTTAAAAAAAGAGACTTCACCTTTTTCATTTTTCCCGATGATATTGCAAGGACAAACCTCCATGCAAAGTTCACATTGTTTACATAAGCCTAAATCAATTGAATTTTTCATCTCTCTTGGTTTTTATTTTGCCAAACGTTCAATTATAGGTTTAGTATGGATTACGGGCTGTTTCCCTGACCGATTACGCAAAATACAAGTGCAAAATAATACGCTGAAATTATGCAAATTAGCCACAATTATATATAAAATGTTTCCGTCTGAGCTTTTCTATTTTTTCTTATTCTTCCTTTCTAACATTTTTATTGCTCTGTCGAAATCGGATTCAATTTTTTGTACCTTATTAAATTTATCGTATTCTAAAAATGCTTTTTGCCCTGCTTCCTTTGCCGAGATTTGTCCTTTACCATCAAGTACTTTGTATTCGTTAAAATCAAGAAATTTATTTACACTTTCAGAAAACTGTTCCATGGTAAAAGTGTTTCTATTCTCAATAATCCTCTCTATATAATCAAAGTAGCTACTTACTGCCCTCTCCAAACTTTTTATCTGAGATTCAGTTAAATAATTTTTTGCGATATTGGCGTCTGATTTTAAGATTCTTCCATCAGGTGAATTTTTCCAGGTTTTTAATCCCATAAATTCTTTGTTTGCATCTGCAAATTTCCGCTGCGGTATGTCCGTGAATAGCAAAATGAAATTTATTCTGAACTGTTGCATAAAATTCCTGGGTTATTTCAGATTTTGGATCGTAGTCTATGCTGCACTTTGCGAATATATCTGTGATCTGTTGATAAATTCTTCGCTCACTTGCTCGGATTGACCGAACTCGCTCTAATAACTCCTTGAAATAATCTTTACCAAAGTATCGGCCAGTTTTTAACCGTACATCATCCATCACAAATCCTTTGATGATGAATTCTTTAAGAGTATTAGTTGCCCATATTCTAAATTTAGTTGCTTGCCTTGAATTCACCCTATAACCGACAGAAATTATAGCATCTAGATTGAAATATTTAACTTGATATGTTTTGTTGTCCGTTGCAGTTGTTTCCAAAATGGAAATAACTGAATTTTCGTCAAGCTCTCCTGTTTCAAATATATTTTTTAGATGCTTACTAATTGCCGGGACTTGTACACCAAATAATTGCGCTATAGATTTTTGAGAAAGCCAAACTGTTTCTTCATTTAAAATTACTTCTACTTTCACTTTTCCATCGGGTGCAGAGTAAAGTAAAAAATCGGTCAATTCATCTTTTATTGAAAGTTTTTTCATATCAAATCATAAAAATCAATCTAAGTAAAAGTACTATTTTTCAAAAGAAATGTAGTTTTTCGACTTTTGAGATGTGCCAATTTTGCCTTGCCTATAACGATCACTTGAAAGTTGCAGATCGGATTTCGGAGATCGTTCCTTTCCGAAGAGAGCCCATATCTTTTTAAATCCGCAATGCAATTTACAATCCTAAGTTTGATTTTTCATATATTTCAAGGTTAACAAAAAGAACGAAAGAGTGGATTAAGGTTATTTTACATTTTGAGTCTACGAACTCGTCAACAATGAAAATCCCCACTCTTTCGCTACTTAAATACGATTAGTTCTTTGGGCAAAAAGCCTGTTTCTAGGTTGTAGTATCCAGGTAGCACCGTTCTTTCAAAATTTCATTATTATGAATAAAAGTACAAATTTTATTGGTATTGATATCTCAAAAAAGGTATTTGATGTATGGGGTGCTGATATTGGGCACAGGCAGTTTAATAATAATCCTGAGGGGTTTTCGGAATTCTCGCACTTACTACAAAGCAGTAGTTGGTGTGTAATGGAGTATACAGGCAGTTACTATCAACAATTAGCGATCTATTTATACGAGAATGATGTTTCTGTATCTGTGATCAATCCATTGGTTTTAAAGCGTTTCATTCAAATGAAACTTCAGCACAATAAGACAGACAAGGGTGATGCAAAGATGATTGCGCAGTATGCTCATGATCAGGGCGTGACGAAGTGGGTTCCCAGCCCTTCTTATATAGATAGGTGTAAAGATATGCACACTACAATAACCCTTTACTTTAAGCAAAATACAGCACTGAAGAACAAACTGATGAGCCTACAAGATAAAGGGGTAAAAGGAAAATTGCTTACCTCCATAAGAAGGCAAATCCGCCAAGTTAATGTTGAGATTAAACTGCTTGAGAACGAGATCGAATTATTGATAAAACAGCATGAGAAAGAACTGCTAAGTAACTTAACCTCTATCCCTGGAATAGGGAAGAAGACTGCTATTATGTTAATTGTCTGCACCAATGGGTTTAGTACCTTTGACAATGCCCGTCAGGTTTCTGCATTTTTCGGGTTATCCCCGGTCGAAAGATCCTCAGGGACAAGTATCCGTGGACGTTCGCGGATATCAAAGAAAGGCAATCCAATAATGCGGAATTATTTATTTATGTGCAGTTTTACTGCATCGTATAATAATCCCCAATGTAAAGCATTATATGATCGGATTGTAGCTAAAGGGAAGTCAAAGAAGCTAGCACTAATTGCAGTAACGAACAAGTTAATAAAGCAAGCATTTTCAATTGCCAAATCAGGAATTAAGTATAGCCCTGAATACAGGTCGGTATCATTACAAGCATAATTTTTCTTTTTGAACTTTCCTCCCAAAAATAAAAAGGGAATTCAAAAAGAAAAATAGTTGCAAAAAAGCTTGGTTTTTACCTTAGTTCTTTGTTAGCAACTGGCATTCTATTTTTCAGTCAACTATCAACAAAATTAATAAAACATTTCATATTGAGAACGACCATGTCAATGGTAAGATAGGCGAATCTATACTTTTATAGAAACTGGCAAATATGCAGATTAGCTAAGAGACAAGAGGTTTAATTATTCCAATATGCGAATAGCTATGAAAAAGACAGAAAGACGCAAATATTGTCGTACCTTTAATAAAATATAAAATTATGTCAAAAGGAAAAGATTCAAAAGGTAAAAGCGACAAAAAAGCACCTGCAAAATCGCTAAAAGAAAAAAGAGCTAATAAAGCTGCAAAACGCAAAGAAAAAAGATCAGAATAGCAATGAAAAGTTAACAAAATATGTGTCCGTGATTTGCAAATGATAATGAAAAAAATCAATATCACGGACTTTTTTTACTATCAACATAGAACTAATACTTATGAAATATACTTTTCTTGCTTCTTACCCACCTAGAGAATGTGGTATTGGCACCTTTACCAATAATTTATTTAAATCAATTTTAAATAGTGATAATAAAGAGAATGAGGGTTTTATTGTGGCTTTAAGTGATCATGATATAATATATAAGTATCCCGAAGAGGTGAAATTTGTTATTCGACAAAATCATCAAATAGATTATTTAGAAGCGGTAGAATACATAAACTTTAGTGGATCTGATGTTTGTGTACTTGAACACGAATTTGGTATTTTTGGCGGGCGAGATGGTGATTACATACTTCCCTTATTGCATAAATTGCAGATACCTCTTATTGTTACCTTGCATACCATACTTGAAACGCCATCGCATAGCCAAAAAACAACATTATCTAAAATCTGCCAAATAGCTGATAAATTAGTGGTTATGAGCCTAAAGGCAATAGAATTTTTAGTTGATATTTATAATGTCCCAAAAGAAAAAATTGCGCTGATTGAACATGGCGTTCCCAATATTCATTTTAAACCAGAAAATTGCCGTAAGGAGTTTAAATTTGGAAAAAATAAGGTATTATTCACTTTTGGTTTTCTGGGTCGGAGCAAAGGCATAGAAACAGTAATTAGAGCATTACCTAAGATTGTTGAAAAACATCCTAATTTAATTTATATTGTGTTGGGGAAAACCCACCCAAATGTATTGCGCGAATCGGGTGAGGAATACCGTATTTCTCTTATGCGTATGGCAAAAAGCCTCAATGTGGAAAAGAATGTGGTGTTTCTTAACAAATTTCTTGACGAACAAGAATTGTTTAAATACCTGTATGCTTGCGATATATATATAACACCCTATCCGCATGAAGCGCAAATTACCAGTGGAACTCTTTCGTATGCAGTAGGCATAGGTGCCGGGGTTGTATCAACACCTTATTGGCATGCAGAGGAATTATTAGCAAATGGACGAGGAAAATTATTTAATTTCAACGATCCTGCTAATCTTTCATCCACATTATTAGAGCTTTTTGATCATCCAGAAGAGTTGCAGGCTATAAAGCAGAAAGCCTATGATTACGGATTAAGTATTACCTGGCCAAAAACAGGAGATAAATACTGCAAAGTGGCGCAAGAAATTGTGAAAATTTCTGAAAAAGAGATAGAAACAGTTCATAAGGAAATCGATCTTTTAGTTATGCCAACTTTTTCGCTCAAACATATCAATAGAATGACTGATGATACGGGTATAATTCAACATGCAAAGTTTGGTATTCCTAATTTAAAGGAAGGATATTGTATGGATGATAATGCCAGAGCGTTACTGATGGCAACGATGAATTACAAACAAACAAAAGACCAGCGTTCCCTTGAATTATCTACAGTTTATTTGAGCTACATTCATTACATGCAAAATCCCAATGGAACGTTTCGGAATTTTCTAAGTTTTAATAGAAATTTTCTTGATGAACTGGGCTCCGAAGATTCGTTTGGTCGTACTATTTGGGCGCTTGGTTTTTTATTGGGCAATTCACCTAATGATAACTTCTACCAATCGGCAAAACAGATATTTTTTAATGCCACACCAAATTTCGAAAAACTACAATCAATACGTAGTATTGCTAATACGATCATTGGCATAAGTTATTATCTTAAAAATGCTCCTTCCGATAAGAACATGATTGATAAGTTACGACTGCTTGTAAAGAAGCTAATTAAGCATTACGATGAAAATAGGACACCCGATTGGCAATGGTTTGAACAAATAATTGCGTACGATAATGGTCTTTTACCTTTGGCTCTTTTACATGCTGCTGAAATACTAAAGGACGATAAGGTTGCAAGTACTGCTTTTGAATCTATGAATTTTCTATCAACGGTAACGTTAAAGGATAATTGCTTATCTGTTATAGGTAATGAAAATTGGTATAAAAAAGGAGGTATTCGCTCAATATATTCGCAACAACCTGTCGATGCTATGGCAATGGTTCTAATGTTTCATCAAGCTTTTCACCTTACAAAGGACAAAGAATACATAAGCAAGATTTACACCTGTTTCTTGTGGTTTATTGGCGAGAATGATTTGCAATTAAACTTATACGATTTTGAAACTCATGGTTGTAATGATGGTTTTGATAAAAATGGTGTTAACCAAAACCAAGGAGCAGAAAGCACATTGGCTTATATGATATCATATTTAACGGTTTTACAGGCGTATGAAGAATATAACAAAGTTGACTAAGTCTTAGACTTTTGTAATTCATCCAAGAGTTCATTTAGTTTAATAGTGGCATAGGTTGATGCGTAATCTGACATAGCATACGGTAGAATAAGATTTTCATTATGAATCATGGAACCGCAGGAATAAACGACATTTGGTACGTAGCCTTCTCGTTCTTCTTCATTGGGTGATAATAGCGGACTCTTCAATCTTCCAATTTCAATTTCAGGATTATCAAGATCGAACAACGATGCCCCTATAGCATATTCGCGCATAGGGCCAACACCGTGTGTTAACACCAGCCAACCTTTGTCGGTTTCTATAGGAGAACCACAATTGCCAATTTGAATCATTTCCCATGGAAACTTAGGCTTCTGTATTAATTTGGCTTCTCGCCAGATGTTTATTGTACCTGAAAAGGCGATGTAATTATTAAATCCGTCCAAACGGCAAAGCATCGCATATTTTCCATTTATTTTTCTGGGAAACAATGCCATTCCCTTATTTTGAGCAATTTCCCCGTGAACCGGCAAACTATTAAAATGATAAAAATCTTTGGTGTAAAGTAATTTTGGTAAAATAGTGTTACCATCAAATGCAGTGTAAGTTGCATAATACATTACTTCACCATTATCATCTGTGAATTTGACAAAGCGGGCATCTTCGATACCATTCTTTTCATTAATGGAAACCGGGAAAATAACTCTTTCAGAAATATTGGTATCTAATGAAAATTGCAGTTCATAATGTGAAGAAGCAAGCCATTCTATCTGACTAATCAATAACTTTTTATCGGCAGTCAGATCCAGACTACCTCTGATTTCTTCAACACTTTTATTGAGCTCTCCATAAGTAAATGTATCGCCGAGTTTATCAAGTATCAATTCGGGAGGCATAATGGAATGGAAATCCATTTCTTGCAGCTTCTTGATAAATGATTGTTTATCGTAGATATACCGTTTTATATGTTGAGCTTCCTCCAACATATCCCCCACTGGCTCTAAGGTGAAATTGCCATTTTTGTTCAGAATTCCAGTTCTAAAAACAATAGACGAAATATGGCCTTCACCGGTAGCTCTTAAACTTATTATGACCCTTTTTTCACCAGGACCGAGCTCAGATTGATAAGGATGTTCAACAATGGACGGATTGAAAAGGGCAGCAGAGTCAACCGAATACTCCATGGTAAAGTATGAACCAATTAGCATTCGCAACTTATTATCAAGCGAATTAGCATCCATATTTAGTTGCACAAATAAATGTGCAATTTTGTTAAAATGTCGTTCAAAGATAGCACTGATATTACGGTGTCGTAGTGAATAATCTCTCAGTACAGAACTTAAACTTAAATGCACATCATTTTCCGTCATACCCAATACCGATTGTATGGTGCCAATTGCTCTTTCTTCGGTTGTAAATAAAAAACGTGCGATAACTCTGGATGAGTCTGGAAGAAACTTTGTATTCTTTCTATTTACGGCAACTTGCATAGTTCTGATTTTTTTCTAAAGGTAGTGGCTTATAAATGATAATCTACTTTTTACTAAATTATCTCACGAAACTTACTATTTTATATTTAGAAAGATTTTCAATGTTGCATTTTGAGGTGATGTCTTCGCATGAGCATTGGCATTTCTGTCTATTTATTTTCAATTCATGCAGTGAGTTGTAATCGGAGCTGATGCTTGTTGCTAACGGGAGTCCGCGCAATAACAATGTTTGTATGTTTGGTATTGTCTATAGTTCATTATTTTGAGGTTTTTAGAGGTCATTAAAGGTAGTTAATATTCTGATGTGTTTTTCGTTTGGTGCAATTTTTATTTGCATAAGATGGAGCATTTTAGCCCATATTTGGCAAAAAAGTAAAGGACAAGTTTTTCCAGCCTTGCTTTTAATTCATTTAGGTCAAAAATTGACATAAGTCTACGAAGGTTGTAACACATCATCATTAGGTTTACTTCACTAAGTACGTTTTGTTTTCCTTTCATTAAGGTGAAAGTAAATCCCCATTGCCTTTTAAGTGTTCCGAACTGGTGTTCGGTAATTTGCTGGCGCAATTTGTAGTATTCGGGGTTTTGATTTACCCGTTTTTCATTTTCTTCGAGGGCTTCCTGATATATACTTCGTTCAATATATCTTCCTCTTTTGTTCTCGGTACATTTTTCACGTAAGCTACATCCATTGCATGCTTTGGTTTTGTAGTGTTTTACGCGATGCTTACGTTTTTTATATATTGTCCCATTTGTGGTAAGTATGGCTCCTGCGGGGCATGTGTAAGTGTCGTTCTGTTTATCGTACTCAAATATTTGCATATCGAACAGTCCATTGTTCTGAGATGAGTGTGCCTTTGGGGAACTGTAGGTGGTTATCCCGTTTTTTGTACAGGTATCAATATGTAGCCCGGTTGTGTAGCCTTTATCTGTGAGGGTGTCCATTTTTTCAACCCTTAAGAGTGCTTTTGCATCCAATGCCATATCAGCCAGGGCATGTGTGTCGTTAACCCTTCCAGTATCATTATTTACAAATAGTTTATGTTTTCCATCGCATCCTGCTTGTATGTTGTATCCTACGTTAACTACATTTCGGTGCAGTACTACTGATCTGGCATCTGGATCATTGGTGCTAAGTTGTGTTTCACCACTTTGTTGAAGTTCCTTTTCAATTTTCTTGTATTGTTTGCGTCGTTTTTTCTGGGTTTCTATTTTTTGTTCCACTTCTTTGATTTGGCTGTCATCCATTTCTTGGGTATCCAGCTGTTTTTCAAATTCGTCAATTTTAGTATCGACATACTCCATATGTCGATCAATCTTAGCTTGATTAAAGTTGTTTTTCAGGCTGTTTTGAGCTCTTATTTTAAAGGAGTCTATAGCAATAGTTTCACCGCTAATGAGATTCATTTCTTTAAGCATAAGCACAAAGTGCCGGAAAGCTTGCTTGAAAGCCTTGCTGTTGTCTTTGCGGAAGTATGCGATCTTACGTGCCGATGGTCTAAGTCCCCGCAATAGCCATATTACTTCGAGGTTTACCCTGCACGCTTCTTCAAGTTGGTAGCTCGACCGAAGCTTTTTCTTGTACCCGTACATAAATAGTTTGAGCATATCAACTGATCTGTACGGAGGCCTACCTTCAGAATTGAGTACATCTTTGAAACCTAGTTTATGAAGTGGGAGTGCATCCACAAACCAGTCGACAACTCTAGCCCACGAATCGCGAGCTACATTTGCTTCAAAGTCCATCATGATTAGTTGATCCCTTGAGAACCCATTAATAAAGTCCATTGAGATAGATGTTTTGTTTGCTAATAAAGATAACAAACGTATGGTTTACAAGGTGTTGGTAACTGCAGGGCTTATAAACAATTTGTAATTATTTTTTTGGTTTGGAGGTTATTGCGCAGTCTGACGTTGAGTGTATGATTTCGTAAGGGATTGCGAGCTACAAACCTATCAAGTTACCTGCCAAAATTGAAGCGTGAAATAACGCTCGAAAAGCTCTGAAACCCTTATGAATTATACACATTGTTATGCCCTGTGCCTTTTAATATCTTGGTTTATCTTTAATCTCATCATAATATTTTTCAACTCCAATTACTCTCATCCGCTGATTTATGTCAACTGAACGCTTATTCAGATGTTCATCAAATCCTGTATTATCACATGGAAAATCTGGGCATTGGAAACAGAAATCTACTCCTTTTTTTTCAGAACATAATCGAACTTTACAATTCTTAAATAATTTGCAAACCTCATTCCTACATCCTGAACATTCTGCATCTGTAAAATAGTCGAGCATTTCCTTAAAATCTGAATAATTTTTAAATACAGGTTTGTCAAGTAATTCCACAAATCTTTGAGCATAAATAGAAAAATCACCTAAATTGGTTTTTAATTCTCGACTTAGTTTGACAATATCTCCATTTTTATAGGCGAAACATTTTCCACAATGTAATCCACATGGAGCTAATCTATCTTTAATAAACTCTAAATCCATGATTGTTCTATAAAGAGTTTTTGACTAATATTATCTCTGTTTAATCTTTTCACTTTCAGCAGTCCCAAAGCACAACCATTCCAAATTCACTTCCCCTGTGTTTTTCAGACTATGTTTTTCATTATTTGGAATATAAACAAAATCATTTGCTTTAACCTCTCTTTCTTCCCCGTCATTATTTCTCAGCATACCATGTCCCTGTTCTATCTTCCAAATGTGCGGGAAATCATGAGAATGGTCAGGTGTTGATTGATTTGGTTCAAGACTTAAATGTCGTAACACAATTTCGTTTGAGTTGTCATAATCGCCAATCACTAATGTTTTTTTACATCCAGGTAACATTATTACCTTATCGCATGGAACTTGTTCTAATCTTTTTATTTTCATATGGTTCTGTAAATTATTTGCATCTCATTCTACGGCATTGGGCATAACGGTAAGTATAAGAAACGTAAGTGATTTCGAAGCTCTTACCTGTCAAGCTGCACTGAGCCAAATTTGCGTTTTGACACAAATTTAAAGTATTAAACAAACCCGTCAAATCGCAGATTTGGCGGAGCTGATTAAATGCTCTAAAGCTCCGTAAACCACTGAACCACTTATGTTTTTTATACATTGTTGTAGGGCGTTTTTCATTCATAGTGTTGATAATATACATCTCCTAAATAATCATGAAAGCCCCAACCAATATTTTCTGTATCAACCACTATTTTATTTGCTCTATCTTCAAATTTATCTAATAGTCCGTTTTTATCTATTAAATCCAAGGCATTTGAATATGTATTCTCTAAGCTTGTATAGAAATTCTCATCTATATCCCCATATTCGTTTGTTAATTCAACTCCACACTCAACGAAATGTAACAATAAATCAGCTACACTCACTGCTGTTGTACCAAGCTTTTTAAAATCATTAATCGCTTTTCGGGAAATCGAAAGTTTAAACTGATAGCCTCTTTTCGGAAAAAATCCTTCTGTTACTTTTTCTTTATACTGTTCAAGTAGCTTCTTTTCATCTGGATTTACATAAAAGTCAAAATACTCTTTTACTGGTTTAAACTTTTTATAAAGCTCAGAAATATGCTTTACCAAATCTTCTTTGTCCAGTTTGTTTAATTCAGATTTAACTTCTCTTAATCCCATTTTAGCTTCTATTAAAACTACTTACTCTACTCTGTTCGTTCTTATTAATTATCATGAAAACTGAGCCTGGTACACCAATTATTAAAATCAGTCCAAATGCGCCATACAGTCCCGTTTGCCAAATATAATCCCACAAAAGTATCAGAATGACAGGTGTCCCAATAACCAAAACTATCAATCCAATCAATGCAGCAATTTTGCTTTCTCTTGCTTTTAAGTCGTCAATTGAATATTTGTTAGTCCTATTACAGTTTTTACAAGTAATCTCAATTTTATCACCGAGCTTCATTTTTAAATCAACACGAGTTGACACCCAACTTTTTATCATCAAGTCACTTTTGCAATCAATACATTTGGTATATAATCTCATCTTATTCGATTTGTATCATGTTTAGCAGTTTTGCCAAATGCCCTACAACGTACGTATAAACGTACTTTTACATTTCCTGATCTTTCCATATTCCTTTAACAACCAATCACATACCTAATTACAAACATTTATTATTGGGTATTTCCATTAAATTCTTGATTTGCTAATGAAATCCGGGGGTGCAGCTATTTGCCTTGTATAGGCGTCCTTTTCACGATGCGTTACTGTGCGTTTCCAGGTTTCGAAGCAGGTGCAAGTTAATTATATATTGTTAAGAAATCAATACAAAAAATAATTTTGTTTGGAAGAATAAGGGATTAAAGGCTTCAAGCTGTTAGTTGCGAGCCACGAGTCTGCTCGAAGCTCGAAGCTGGAAGCTCGCAACTTCTTCATAATCATTTGCGGCACTTAACGTAAATACATTTTAAAGGCTCTTCGTTTTCCATATGTTTTATGGGCTCATCGATTTCAACATATTCAAGCAATCCAAAATCTTTAAATTCCTTTTCAACAGCCTGCGCATCGTAAAAAAATACACTTACCCCCATGAAAATTTCAAAACGGTCTTTACTTAACTGTTTACCAATCCCATACATGTTTGCTTTTTTCGAAACTACCGTAAAAACCATGTACCCACCTGGTTTAATTTGCTTGTAGCAATCATTCAGAAATTTTTTTCGTTCATTCCTGTTTAGTAAATGCAGAAGCGCATAACAAAAAATAGCATCGTACTTATTGTTATCAAATGGCATTTCTGTAACCGAACCATGGTATATAGTTATATCGAGACCGTTTTTGCTTTCCGCCAAATCAATGGCTGTTTTTGACAATTCAATTCCTGTAACCTTGAAGCCATTTTCGTGAAAAATCTTTGCATTTCGGCCGTAACCAATTCCCGGAATCAATATATTTTGAATGTTATTTTCTAAAAAAAAATCTTTGCAAATAATAGCAGAGTCGGAAGGTTTAAAGCCCCACATGGTTTGTTCCTCTGCAAATTTTGTTTCCCAAAAATCAGTCATACCTTAATCTTTTGATTTTACAATTCGCGGTTAATTTAATCCAAGATGGACGCTAACAACTGGTATTAATTGGAACTAAAATTAAGCAATGTTTGAGCAAGTGCAAAACACTTAATAATTGACGAAATATAATCCACTATTCACTGGACGTAAATAGTTGCTTACTTTCTGTTTAATAAATTAATCAACTTCATTTATTTTAAAGACATCGGCATAGATTAAACGGTCCGTTTCTTCCGATTGCTCTAATCTATCCTGGTAACCGGGCTCCATTGGCATTTTGTTAGGTCCTCTTTCATATTCTTCAATGACGATTTGAAATGCCGACGTTTTATAGGCTTTGGGTAATCTGAATTCACGCTCAATCTTATAACGGTTGTTCTTAACATCGCGAGTGGTAATTTTAATTTCCAAACCTTCGTCTTCCAATTTTTTCTCGTTATACCCATCGTCGACCAAACCATAAATTGGTTGCGCTATCCGACTGTCGATAAACGATATTTTCAGGAAGCTGTAGTTACCATATTTGGCTAATCGCTCATTGAACAAAACACCTTCAATGGTTAGTGTAAATTTAGAGTTCTGGTCGTCTTTTTTAAATACCAGCGTCGATTGACGTTCAGGCACCAATTGGGTGAAATTTGCAATAACCACAGGAGAAAGACAAACATCTTCGTCGCCTTTTTTTACGGAATGTTCCTGGTACCTTGCCAAAGCAAGCTTAACAAATGGGAAATACATATCCTGAGGATCAATAGCCAGGTCGCAGAACCAAATCTGCCTTTCCTCATCAAATTGTACCGGGTAAGCAGCCACTGCTGCCCGCAATCCTTTCTGATCCGGATATTGCAGATCGGAATCAATAAGCGGGTTCATCCTAAAATCCTGAAATTTAGGACTAAGCCCCTCAGGATTTGCAGATGCCAGCAAAGGATCAATTCCCCAATGGGTAAAGAAAGGTGTATAGTTGGCAGATGGCATGCCCATCATTAAAGTATTCGATGCGGCTATTTTATGCGGCAACACCACAGCAAGCTTTTCATCGGCACCAGAAGAAAACCATGGTCGTTTTATAAAAATACGTAATCCCCCACCCATTCGCTGATGCCGGATTGCATCTTTATTTTGTGTCTTTCTCCACTCAAAAGTCGGAATGATATAATCTATTTCTGGAGCCTTTGGCCTTGCCGAACTCAGGATATTCACTTTCTCAACCCATTCCCCTTCCCTGCTTGGTTTTTGTTCAGGAAATGCTTTTAAAACCTTATCAAAGTATTCCCTGTATCTCGATGAAGCCAGCAATTTATAATCAACCCAGCGGTGTTTTGTATCTCCAAAATGATGCTCCAGTGGTTTGATACGAAAATTCATTGCCTTAAAGAATGAGAATTTCGTTTCTTCCATATCAAACTTCACCCTGTCAACCAGGTTTTTCCGGGCAGCAATTTTTGACGTTTTCAGAACCTTAAAAGCGGATGCCTGGGATATATACAAATTGTTTACCCGTTTGGCTTTCGGCTGGGGTTCCGTTTCAAACTGTGCAATACTTCTTTTCTGAATTACCTTTTGGCGCTGGACTTTAAAATCTGTTTTAGGCTCAAATTTTTCTTCTTCATTCGGAATAGTTCCCTTCGTAATGATATCGTCGTGGTAATTTACCATGATATCAGGAATACTTCCCCTGCCTGGCTTTTCTTTAATTTTAACAGAAATGCCATCGTCAAGCGGATCGATCCAACGCGACTGCAATTCCAGTTTTTCCGTACTTTCGCCATGCACATCAAACTCGGTGTTTAGTTCGCTAAAAGTGGTATTAAAATCACGCTCGGGAATAAGCTCATTAATCACAGGTTGGTCAACGGGTTGCTGAACGGCGTGCACCAACTCCATTTCGCGGGAAGGGCTAACCATCCAGTGCTGACCACTGGTAGCCAGTTTCTCCAACTCATTCAGGTTATTTGGTGCATCTTCATTGATCATTTCCCAAATTGCTGAAAGGCTTTTCAGGTCTTCCTCACGCCAAAAGGTGCTAAACTTTATTCTTGTCCGGAATCCTTTAGGCAGATATACCGTAAAAATCCGTTTGGATGGGTCCCAATTTGTATTCATTTCCCCTTCTTCCAAGCGAATTCTTATATGTCCGGCATTGTACCAATTTTCAGGGATCGAAACATTTGTGTTGTTTGGACTGATCTCTTTATTGGTAAAAAAACCGAACAGCTTTGCATTAAATTCTTGTGTATGTGTGTTTTCATATCCTTCTGCCACAAATAAAGAAACACCCGCTGCCATCGGGTCGGGCAGGTAAATTATCTCCACATCGGAAGGCTGGTAAATTTTTTCTTTATTTTTCTCATCTTGCTGATAAAGTTCCTCGTGCTGGGTGATAATCGTATAAATTTCTTGTGCAGCCGCAGGATTATTGCCAAATGCTTTTTCAAACATGCTATGGTTTTCTGCCATTAGCTGGCTGTTTTTGGGAGGGAGCAGAAAGCGCTGGGAATAGTCGTTCAGCTTTTTCCCATCCACAACAAAGGTACTCTCATAATCAGTCACCGAGCGGTCAAAATTACTGCGCACCACCATGCGTTCGAGAAACTCCCCATCTTTTAATTCATTTCCAACCAATACAATTGGGCTTGCCAAAGGTTCGTATCGTAAATAACGAATATTTGCCCGAATGGTATCCAATGGCGATTCTGTAGGATGGGAAACCGGGACACTATTTCCGGCAAGATCAACTGCACGGATTCGCACACGATAGTCTTTCCCGAATCGTAGTTTGGGAAGTGTACCCGGAACAATTTTCGACTGCGCGTTTATTTTAAATTCAAGGTCGGGATCGAAGGTATATTTTTTTGCTTCGAGCGTTTTTGTTTTATAAACAAAATCTTTTTTCTCCGTTTCGCCATCCTGCAATTCGTAATCATCCGACTCGTTGATTGCATACCCGGGTTTTCGCACGGAAAGGCTCCATCCTTCCCAGCGCGCCAATGTTTCGGAAACAAATACATCATCCGGATCTTCGGGATCTTCTGCCATTCCCAACTGTATAAATCCTTCATCAGGCACAATACCATTTATCGGATGCCCAATATTGTCACTGTCATACCACGAATATTCATCCTGCCTTTGATGCAATGAATACCATGTTTCAGGCTGATCTTCATAGGCAATGTCCATGCGGTATCCCTGAATAATTTCATCGGAATAAAGAACCGTAGTTGGCTCTTTTACTTTTAACTGAATTGTTGGGGCAACGTTAAGGGGAACCACCTTCCGCTGCAATTGCAAAGTTTTTGGCGAGGTTTGAACGAAATTTTGTTGCAGTGCCACATTCAGGCTAATACTTTTAAAAAGGTGCTCTGCCATGCCATTCTTTATTACTGCAATTCCAGCCGAACGCATATAAGGCAAACCCTCTTCTTCAGGGGGCGGGGCAACTTCCAATTCCCTGGCTTTTAAAACTTTGCTTCGCGAAAGCAAAGACCGTGTTTCATAAAATTTTGCGACCTCGTGAACCTTGTTTTCCGTCATGCCATGGGTTTTTAACGCTGCACCGTCGGCATCAACCTGAATAACAGAAAACTCATCGGAATTAATTTTTACGAAACCGTTTTTAAATATAGATTTGGATTTATCGCCAATATAAAAACCATTGTTTGTAATCGTATAGGCTGTTGCAGGAATCGACACTGTGGTTTTCCCTTCCTCAAAAACCAGCGATTTGGGCACCAATTGAATGGTTCCTGTACTCGGGATAGAGGTATTGTATGGAATGGTAAAATCCAGAACAAAGCCTAATTTCCGCATTATTTGAGGATAGCTGTTTACCACAGCCATAATATCGTGAAATTCAAATTCCGGCTTTTTAAGCTGAACGGATAATCCCTCCCTGATCTTGCGATCGACCTTATGAAATTGCCGTAATTGAACAAAGTCGTTTTTTGGATCGATCTGATTGGAAAACTTACTGAATTTGTCCCTAGCAATTTTTCGTTTAAAATCGTCATCTCCATTCAGATCCCTTTGAACAAGTGTTTTGGCATTTAAGGTTATGTTCTTTCTCCCAGGATTATCTTCTTTTTTCAATTCTCGTTCATCCAATTTCACTGTCGAAATTGCGGCAAAGGCAGACTCATCAACAAACCTATCGGCAGTAACCAAGCGGGTTGGGCTTTTAATGGCAATTTGCTTGTAATTGGAAATCACAAAATCCTTTATGTGCTTCATCGGAAATGAGTGAATCCTTTTTGCCGAAATATCTTCCTGTTTAAAATCATCGACACGGATATCCCCATGAAAAATATTTTGATAAAGAACCGGGTCAATGGGTTCATTATTTAATTGGGCATCGAGCAAAGTGCCATTGCTGAGCTTAAATTGAAAATCGGCATCCAAAATACGTTGCGGATAATTCAGGATATCTTCAAAAGCATTTAACGTTGTATCGCTTGGTGTTTGCAACTTTACCGACACAAATACGGAAAGTTTTAGTGCCTGCCCCTCGGCAGTTTCAACTTTTTGATGCGGTAATGTGGTAAATATTATTTCCTGAGCCATCTTTCAAACATTAATTTTTAAACTATTTTCTTTGTGACCACAAAAAAACCAGCCACGAAGGCTCAAAAGCACGAAGAATCACAAAGATATTTTCAAATAATAACACTTAATCTCTTTATTTAACCTGCAAAAGCAAGGCAGTATTCCTGCCAGTCTTCCGGTTCAATCATCTCAATAAATTTCGGATCGGCATCGGCTCCTTTTAATTCGCGCCTAACGGTTACCGAAACGGTTTTGCTAAAGAACAGAACTTCCACCTTCACTTTTACCGTGGCAACACCTTCCAGTTTTTGTACCTTGCCTTCCACAATTATGGCACTAAAGGCCAAATAGAATTCCATGGAAAGATTTATCAATCCAAGTATGGAAAGATGCCCATTAATCCGCAAATAGCCTGTTAGTGTAGTAGTTCGCTCATCTTCAATTATTTCCATCTTATAATAGAAACCCCCCATTGCTGAAACTCCACCCGATGCCACACCCACATTGAGCGACAACGCCGCTCCAAATTCAAATGCCGCTTCGATGGATTGAATACCATCGAGTGTTGTGACCATCATAAAATAGCCGCCACCGCCAAAACATGAAATGGTTAAAAGGAATGGATTTTCGCGCCTGCAGAAATTAAACCCAATAGCCAAAGGTGCCCCGGTAAATGGCAAGGTTACACTCGCCCCCAAACTAATGTTGGAAATCATACAAATTCCGACTTCAACGTTTGGAATACTGATATCGAACCCGGCTTTTACTCCAGTCGGACTTATATCCACATAAGGTCCATCATCGGAAAATCCTGTATTTGGGATAATGCTTTGCAAGTTGTTTACAAAATTAAGGACGCCCTTAAATTCAATTGGATTATCGGGATTCATCTCCACCTTAACATCGGTTTTTTCGGACGATCCCATTTTAAATTCCAGGTAATTGAAATTCACGGCCAAAAGCGGGACAATATCGATCCCGAAATTTTCAAATCGCGCAGAACCAGCCATAAGTGCTGGTTTATCAGCATCGAATGGTTTTTCCAACTTCGTGCTAATTGTAAGCGCATCGGTCGGGCTATCGACATTTACCTGCAATAAATTGTTTACAATAACAATTGGGTTACTTTTAAACTCAGGTTGCCATTTATATTCCGCATAAAAAGCGGATTCGGTAACATAGGTTTTGAAGTTTGGGATTTTTGGCACATTGCTGTTCAGCGCATCCAGCATTTCATTGACTTTATCAGCCAATTGCTGCTTTTTGATGTTAATTTCATTTTCCAGGTTCTGCATGGTCTCGGCAGCCTGGTTCTCCAAAAATAAAATTTCATTCTTCAGTTCTTCCAGCTCCTTTTTAATGGAATTTACGGTGTTTATTACCCCATCAAAAGAACCTCCAAGATTCATTCCCCCAAGCAGAAGGTCAAAAATATCGATCACCCCAAAAATTTTGGCAACCGGGAAATTGTCCAAGGCTGCAAAAAAATCATCGGGGTTAAATTGCATTGCTTTTATATTGTCGATGCTTCCACCAACAGGTCCCTGCAACTTGCTCAAGGCCGTAATGCCCATGTTTGGAGAAAGAAAACCGCCTGCTTTATCTGAACCTCCCGAAAAATCGAGGACAGCCTCTTTAACTTTCGCAAATACCTGCCCATCGTTGTTATCGTCTTCCAAAGTTATTTCCGTAACATCGCGAACGCCGGTTATTTCGTTTAAAGGTTTGATATACACATTTGCCAGCCGCATGCAAGGATGGAATTTTAAATCGGATTTTCCCTTTGCCGGATAATTGACGCCTCCAAACCAAAGGTTATCTGTTTCGAAAGCCGTATCGCCATCCACAAAACTTTCGGCATAGGCAACATCCTGACCATTAAAACCAACCTCGTAGTATGCCCTGTGTTTTTCCTTTTGATATTCATCGATGATACGGTTCGCCTGGGTTTTATCCCTCGCGACAAAATTCTCGACAAACACCAAAGGCATTCTCACAATATGTTCGTCGCCTTCTTTGTCGGTTAAAGTAAGATCAAATTTAAATCCCTCGTTGGCAACATTAATAAAAAAGTTATAGGCAGAATTACCTCCCGATGACTGTAACCTTAAGGTCTTTTTCTTTAATCCGGAGGATCCTGAAACATTTATTAAGGTGGAATCAGCAGGATTATCAATATCGGGGGTTGAGCTATTTTCAATGCGAACTGCCTGAAAGGGGAATTCAATAAAATCCCCTTCCGGGTTATTCCGTGCATACAAAACCTCTTTTTCGAGTACCACAATATACATTCGCTGCCTGTTAACTGCTGCTTTTGTGGGTTTGTGGAATTTTCTCTCTGTAATTTTAACCAATGCTGCCCGGTGCCCAAAAGGAAATAGGTAACCTTCATACACCACTTTCACAAAGTGGTCGCGCCCCAAAGTTGCCAAATGTTCCCATTCAATAATATTCAGGGTATTGTCGGCAGGGCTTGGCACATCAAAAAATGCATGCCAGTCGAGGTAAGCCCCCAGGTTTGACAGCATTAACCTTTTCACCGGAACTGGTTCGGGATCGTAATCTTTTATGCTGTAGTTTGAAGTTGTATGCACCAAAATCTGACGGTCTTTTGCATCTAAGGATGCCATAAAAGGTGCATTTATAACTCCCAAACCTTCATAACTGCTTTGCGCATCGTAGGCCCACAATGCCCTGATTGTTTTTAATTCCTTCAATGCCGTTCCTGAGGTTTTTCCATCCTTAAGTTTCACGCCAAGTTTTGTATGCCAAAGTTCGGCAACTTCCCCTTTTGTGGTCAACAGTGGATCATAAACCCGGAGGTCGGAAACCATTTTTTGCTGAACTTTTTTCTTTTCATCAACATCGTGTAGTTCCAAAGCTGTTTTATGGAAAAAATCATTCACCTGATTGGGTGAAATATACATCAGTGTTGGGGCTTCAATTGATGTACTAAGGTCAGGAATAGGTTCAACTTTCCAACTGATGTTCTTGATGCTTTTCACATTAAAACCTGGCTTCAGGGATGCGCTCCTACTAATTGGAAGTACCTTACTTATTTCATTCTCTGAATACAGGTTCTTGCTTGCTGTTTTCACTTTGGTATGTTCAGCAAGTTTAATTGAATAATCTTTGGAAGGTGCATCAAGATAGTTTGACGATTGCCTTGAAATCGTAGTCTTGGGCAACACAAATTTATCCCTTTTTAAGCTTATTAGTTGGGGAAGTTTGATCCATGCCCTGGGATGCACCCTGAGCTCAAATTTAGACCAATTAAGCAATTCATCGAGAATCAAAGGAAATCCTTCATGCCCCTCAAGCAATTCATAAACCAGCCTGCTTCTTTTTGCCCTTAGGTGGCGTGCAGGAAGCTTCACCTCGGTATTGGTGCCGGTTCCGGGGATTTGGTTAGACTCAAAAAATGCCTCCTCCAAGGTATGTTGTGTTGGGAAATAAACCACAACAACCCCCTTCTTTTTATCGTTATCTAACTCAAGATAAGGCGCTTCCCCTTTATTGGTGAAGTTAAAATTATGAAATTCAAATTCGAGAAAGACCATATCCTCGGGGCGCAAAAGCTTTATCCGGATTGCCTTTTTCGGTTTAAACTTTACGCGGTCAAACTCCATTGTTAGTTTTGGAGTTTTTTTATCAACTTTTATCGGTCGTTGTATGCTAATATTTCGAATAGGTTGCTGCGGGGATCTTGTGCTCTCCTCATCTGTCCGGGATGTTTCCTTTTCCGGTTCCCGGGTTGAGCTATTTGAGGGCAGTTTTACATTCCGAAGATTTAGGGTTGCCTTTTTCGCCTTTTCCTGTGTTGTTGTTGATTTTTTTTGTGTGGAAAGCCTTACTTTAACGGGATCCTGATAAAAAGAAGTTAAAGTAACAACATCGGCAATTACCGGTTTAAATGCCCTTAAGCGAGGTTCAAGGATTTGTTGGCGGATCGTATTGCCATAACCTGAAGCCAAAAACTCAGGTTCTTCCGGATCCGCTGCAAAACCAAATGCCCCCAAAGTATTGCTTAGCCAATGGTTTCCACCATTTAGTTTCCCCGACAAATAAAATTCAGGTTGCTCCAATCCATTAAATTCCGCGAGGAAAATGTAGTTTTTAAAACTAAAACCTTCTCCTTTTTCTCCGGTTTGAATATGAAGGTTTCCATTCAGTTTAGTTAGCCATTTTACTTTTAACTCGTTATTGTTTTTTGTTTTGCCAAGAATATAATTTATATCCGGCTTATCGGAGCCAACCATTATCTGGCTCTCAGTTTTATAGGATAACTGCGATACAAACTCAGACCAGCTTTTCTCTTCGGGAAGGATGATCTGGATACTTTTTGTTGGAAGTTTACGAAGCATTCCAATACAAGCTTTATCAGGAGCTTGAATGCGCAAAGCATCGGTATAATAAGTTTTACCATTGTCTTCACAAATGATTTTATTTTTTCCGCGCAAAAGAAGCTCCCAACTATTGGACAATGAAAAGTTTATATTCCCATCCACCGAAATTGAATGTATTTGATGGGGATGAATGATGTTTGACTGAAGATGAAATTTCGCCCCCACATTTTCAACGCCATCCAAAAAGTTTATAAAATTCACGTTCTCTTTAAAACCCAGGGAAGGAAAGGTTATGTCCATTTTCCAAATGCCGGAATCGGAATAAATCCTAGCATAAAAGTCGAGTGAGAAATTGCTATGCACAAATTGTAAATGCTTAACACTAATAATATGCTTATCTCCTTCAACCCTGTATTTAACGGACATACCATTTTCAAACAGGTTTTTAGGAATTGTCCAGGCAACTTCACCCTTCCGCCAAACCTTAAAATTATTTCTTGCATAGCCTATTTCAAAAGGTTTAGAAGCCAGGGAGGTAATCGAATCTAACATGGGATTCCAGACAATAGCGCCCAATCCCATTGCTTTCATAAATTTTCTCCTACCAAAAGATTCACTGGAATATGTGCCTGTAGCCAGTTGTTTGTTAATCCTTTTTAGATCGAAATATTTTTTAATCATAGCGAAGTTGCATAATGGAATAATCAAGTTACAACTTTACGCTTTAAATTAAAAGAGTTGGAGGTGTTTTTTATTCCAGGTATGATTTCGAAAAAGAAATAATTATTTTGATTTTCTACAAGTTTACGACTAAGTCGTTTTCCACAATTTCTCCCATCCTAAATCTGCAAAACACGGTCCTTGAGTTGCTTCCGAGAATATAATCCCATTATGATCCCCATTCCACTCCATCACTTTAACTTTATTATTTTTATCGATTACCAAATCCCACCCAATGCAGCGGGCAAATGGAAATGTTTTATGTAATTCGAATACAGTTGAAACACATTTTGCATATTCCGGGATCTTTTTATCCATAAACAAGAAACCTGTATCTGGATGTTTGATTGAGGCATCCCAATTAGTTGTGTAACCATTTTTAGCTAATTCACCGCTAGTAAGATCCACTGAAATAGAAATCTGTGAAGACGATTTTACATGGGTATCAATTATTCGTCCAACTCGGAGATAACATGCCCTTAGGCTGCAATTACCATTATTCTCAATCACTGTTGTAAATCGTATGGTGGCGACCGAATTTGGCATTATTTGGTTAAAATAAGCATGCTTATGAATGTATTCCTGAAATACACCATTTCCCAGTATCCTGATTCTTTGAATATCAAAATTATTTTTGTTAAAAAAATAAACCCCAGTACCCCGCAACGAATTATCAATCTTAAAAACAAGGATGTCAGAATTTCTAAAACAAAAACTTTTAAGTTCTTTTTCGGAAAGTACATCATACTCATTCGAGTAAAAAAATCCGTTTACGAAATAGGCAATATTTGGGAAGAGACCATTATTAAAAAGTTTATCGGACAAGGAATTCAGCGACTCTATTTTTCCATAAGCCCCTTTTATAGAGGGAACTACAATTTTTGCATAATAATTATTAGGTATCCAGCCCTCTTTAAACGAACCGGCAACTGCACTATATACTTCAAGCCATGGCGCATATTTTGTTCCTCCCAATACGTCATTTGCATATTCTCTGGCAAGCTTTTGGAATTTTGGATCCAGCCTTCCATTATGCCTTTCAATGTCTTTTAAATTTGAATTTGCGAGCTGATTGCTCCACTTATGAAATTTTTTTTCACGATAGGAATGCAGCAAATAATTAGCAACCTTGTTCTTCATTAAATGATGAATTATTTAAGTTGGTGCAGCGATAAAACCTGTTTTTGTTTTTCAATCATACATTGCATAGCTGCACCAACAATAGTCAGCAAATAGTCCTAAACCTGTTTAATGTTGTAGGCCATTAGCACCTCGCCACGCCTCACCAAAAGCAGTCCGTTTGAGATTGACAGGTGTGCGATTTGTGCCCCTTTGCCCTGGCTAATTTTAAATTGGCTAACCATCTGAAGTGTGTCGGCATTCATTGTAAACAAATCTACATTTCCTTTTCTGTTTTCAAAGGTGTAGATCATATCATCGGCAAGTGTGAAGTTGCACCCGTTCATATCATCAAAAACCGATACAACATTTCCATTTTCTTTATCGATGCAGAATAACCCTTTTCTAAATCCGGAAACCAGGATTTTATTCTGATAAGGAACACAACCACCAATAGGGAATGCACTAACCGTATCGTTCCAAATCAGGTTGCGTTCGCTCAAATCTTCACTGTATTTATACAATGATCCACCTTTTTTGTATTCTCCGGTAAAATAAATTTCGTTACCCATCACCTGGGGCACCATTCCTGATATGTGAGGTTCTTTCATGATAATTTCACCGGTATTGCCATCTACCAGAAGATCAAAATTTCGGGTAGAGGCAAAAATTGCCTTACGAACAGGTGTTTCAATAAACACTGGTGAAGCATAACTTGCAGTATCACCTATACTTTCTGTTTCCCAGATTACCTCACCGGTTAAGCGGTTGAGGGCAACCATGGTTGTTTTCTCCCCACAAGGTGTGACAATAATTTTATCGTCGAATACCAGGGGTGATTCCGTTGCCTCATCTTTTTCCTGTCCATCGTAAATATCATACACCGGCTTGCTCCATTCAATTTTTCCGGTTTCACAATCGAAACAGCTTAAATCTCCGGAAATAGCGCTTGCATATACTTTCCCCTGATAAACCGTTGGGGTACATCGGCTTTGCGGCCAATCGTTCTTTTTGGAAGCCCTGCCCACAACTCCGGTCCAAAGCACAGAACCATCGTTAAGGCTAATGGCAGTAAGTATCTCCAGCGAATCGCGTTTTCCGGTAGTAAATACCGTTTGACCACACACGGTTGCAGAAGAAAAGCCTTCGCCAATACTATCGACTGACCATGCCAGTACGGGACCTTCAACTGGCCAGACTTTTAACAGGTTCTTTTCTAAACTTATTCCATCACGATTGGGACCACGCCACTGGCTCCATTCATTCGAAGGTGAATCCTTGGTTTTACATGATACGACCAGACCAAATGCAATGCTTATAAAAGCACATAGAACTACTAAAGTTTTCGTTGATTGTTTTGATTTTTTCATACAGTTTTATTTTATGGGAATGTGAAGTAAAGTCCGGATTTTAATGGTGTTCTTTCATAGCTAGTTCTTATTTGTTTATAAATTATTGGTATCTAAATTACGGATTTTTAATGAAACTCCTCGCAACAAGGTGCGGGGAATAAAACCCATGAGATCCCTCGTCTATCGCTCGGGATCAGTTCGGCTGAATGATTTTGAAAACAAAATCATAGTCTCACTGATTTAATTCCATTGCTGCCATAATAAAAGGTGCCGCACCTTTGCAATCGTTTGGAATAATCTGCTCGGAAATATAATACTCGAAACTTCCATCGCGATAAGGATTTCCTCCTAATCCTGCGCCCCCACATACATTTGTTAAAACGACTTTCGCATCGTCCTCAACTTTTACCAACGATTTTATCATCGAATCGAAGCAATCGTTGGCAATCTCTTTATATTCCGCATCCAAATAGCCAAGGTTCGCTGCTTTTGCCATTGCATAGGTAAACATGGCTGTACACGATCCTTCCAGATAATTACCTTCCCGTTCCGGCAAGTTCAGAATTTGGTACCAAACGCCTGATTTTTCATCCCTCACTTTTAAGACGGCATCGATGGTATTTTTAAAGATTTCGAGTATTTCGTTTCGTTGGGGATGGTCTTCCGGAAAATAATCCATGACTTCAACAATTGCCATCACATACCAGCCAATTGCCCTGCCCCAAAAATAGGACGACCTTCCACTCACAGGATCTGCCCATTTTTGTTGTTTGCTTTCGTCTTGCGCATGATAGAGCAATCCTGTTTCTTCATCATAGGTCTTTTTATACACCAGCGTAATTTGTTTGCCCACCTCATCGAACCACTCAGGTTCGTTAAACTCTTTGCCGTATTGCACTAAAAAAGGAGATGCCATAAAAATACCATCCAACCACATTTGGTGCGGATAAATAATTTTATGCCAATAGCCACCACTTTCCGTTTTTGGATGAAGCCTCATTTGATCTACCAATTTTTCAATGGCAAGCTTGTATTTCTCATCCTTCGTTTCATGGTAAAGGGGAAACAAATTTCTGGCGGGGTATATTTTATCCACATTGTATTCTTCGTAATCGTGGTTTAATATTACTCCATCATCGCCCACAAAATGGTTAAAATAAGCATCGGAATAGCTGGCATATTTTTGATCAACACTCCCCATTTTTTTCATGGCAAAAGCCAGATAACTTACATCGTAATCCCACTGTTCGGTATCGTAGGTTCTTAAAGGATTGTTTTTGGTTTCAAATTCAATTAGCTGATCGCTGGTTTGCAATATAGAATTTGCCATTCGGACCGACCACTTTTCTGCCTCTTGCTGTGATTTTTTTGTATTGCACGAAGCAAGCAATCCAAGCATAATAATAAAGGTAATTGTGAGTTTCATTTGTTGTAATTTTAGTTTAGTTTTATTATAATTCGTTGAATATTATTTGCCCTCTTGATAGTATTGTTCAAGGGTTTTTAAAATTTTATTAATGATTGGTGCATTCCCCCTATTTGTCCAGCGCTGACCGTAATTCACGGCAACCGCCAATTGTTTTTCAGGAAAATAAAACACTTGGGTTCCCCAAAATCCGGAATGGATATACACCTTCTTTCCATCGATTTCATCCTGCCAAACTCCCATACGGTAATCTAACGATTGTTCAGTAGCATAAGTTACTGGCGCCAGCATGGTATCCAACGTTGAAGGATTATGGAAAACTTTGTGGTTAAATAGGTTGATATAAAATTTGCTTAAGTCGCTTGTGGTTGACAACAATCCCCCGCCTCCATAATAATCTAAGGAAGGATGAAAATTATAGGTATCTGAATCCTGGTAATATTGATGGATCCTTTTTCCAGTGAAATCGCCTTCGAAATTTTCCATGTAGGTATTGTTCAACCCTAAACCTTTACTATTTAGTTGCTCCATCATTGCATCGCCCATTGATTGCCCCGTAACTTTTTCAACAATTTCGCCCAGCAAAATATACCCTGTGTCTGAATAGCTAAATTGCTTACCTACTTTGCCAACCGGATTTGAGTAGGTAACCAAATCCTTTATTTGCTCGGTTCTCGACCAGGCATGCCTTGTTTGCATGAAATCAAGTTCGTATTTGGGTGAATTTGTATGCTCTGCCATTCCGCTGGAGTGTGTCAACAAATGCCTGATTAAAATGCTGTCAACTGCATAACCACCACCTTTTAAAATGCTGTAATGTTCTTCAGAAATGTATTTGCTTATCGGGTCATCGAGGCTTATCCGCCCATCTTCCCACAAGCGAAGGACGGTGGCAGCAAGAAATGTTTTGGTTACGCTTGCAATCCTAAATGTTTGATCGGCACGCAAGGTTGTTTTTTCATTTTTATCGGAATAACCTATGGCACCGCACCAATTTATACGCTTATCCAATGTATTAATACTAACCAGTATGCCTATATTTTCATCGGACAATTCACTTTCCAGGTCCGACTGAAACTGCTTTGAAAGATCTGTATTTGAACAACTTAACAACAGCCCTAAAAAAAAGACGGGCAAAATCCGGATTTTACGGAGAACATAATTTAGAGTCATAAAAGATTTGGTTTATCGCTGAATTCCTTCAGGATGATTTTCTTTCTAAAGATAAGGATAGTTCCTTAAAACTCTTTGATCAGCTACGTAGTTTTATTAGCCAGAATAAGGAAGGCTTTTTTGTTTTGCTGTGGGCTGTGGAGGAAGGGATTGTAAATCTGCTCCAGCAGAATTTCTGTAAATAAATATCCACATATTTATTCTTAAAATTACTTATCTTTCTTTTTCCTGTTTATTAATATTCCTGAAATTAAAGTCGCTCCTGTGCCGTAAAATATCAAGAGTGAAGGCAGAAGTTTTCTAAGTGTAGATTTTTCAATATTAAGATTATAAATAATAATAGGAATTATTACAAATAAAGTCAACATGGCTATTATCACGTAATCCCATACTTTAGAATTGTAATAATTAGGAAGTTTGGGGTTATTGGTCATTAATTGCTTCTCAAATTGGACTTTAAATTCATCCCATTGCGATTTGTCATTGTTTTTTTTGTGGTAGAAAATCTTTTTTGTCCCGTGTTTGGCTGATTTAAAAACCAATGCTTCAACATTTATACCGCCAGTATCAATGCGAAACCATTCAATGTCAGAGTATTTTATTAATATCTTCATTTCATCTATACGGATAGAATCATTTGATAATGTAACCTTTATTGTTTTTATATTTAGCATATACTTTGATGAAAATCCAAGAAGAATAGTAAACCCACCTAATATGCTAAATGATAAAATAGCGTTTTGAGTTGTTGCTCCAACATAGCCAACAATTAGAAAGGCAAGGCAGATTATTGAGAATAAAATCCACACAAATCTCTTATAATTAGACACTTTAAAATTATACTCGTTCATAAACGTAAATATCTTTTATAAAATAAAAAATAGGCAAACATTATAAGACTTTCTTTTCTCGCTAAAATTGCACAACGGTTTCGGCTATGAGCAGTGCGGTTTTTTAGCACTTCTTTTCAGCCAGTACTTTTGTTTATTTTGTATTTATATTTTATTTTACTACTTCAGCCAGCATTACTTATGAGCCATTGTTATGGTCAGTTTTTTTACCTTCAATTAATAAATCCTGATAATGTATTGTGTCTCTTCTTATTAAACTGTCTTTATATATACCATCTTTTTGCCCCTCAACTTCATAATATTTAGTGAAATATTTTTCCATAATTATTCTAGAATTCTCTTGCTCTAAAGTATCTTTTAGATATTCACCCCCCATTATATTATTGTTCCATCGATAATTATAAATAATATCTAATTTATTCAAGTTAGATAGTTTTCCAAGCCCAAAACTTCCCCACCCATAATCACCATCAGCACCTGAGGTTTTTGCAATTATTAAATGAGAATCACCTTCCAGGTCAATAATATTTAGTTTTTCAAAAACACCATAAAAAAGTCTCATTGTTGTGTCTACAATTGATTCTAAGAAATAGTAGTTTTCCTTTTTACTCCATATTGAAAAAATATAAGGATCACTTTCACGTCTATCTTCACCACGCATTATAATTAAATAATTATCCCCAAATTGATAAAGATTCTCTCTCGTCGCTACTTTAAATATTGTATGTCCTAGACGATCTGTTTTACTGAACCTATATGAACTGCTTGTACTATATTCTTCGAACTTTTTACTTATTACATTTTCATAATGATCTAATTTCACTAGAACTTTAAGTGATGATAATTCATTTACATTTACTTTCTGGACAACATTTTTATCTGTAAGCTCAAAACCAGATAATCCTGCTTCAACTAATTTATTATGGATAATATCTAAACTATAGAAGATAGCTTTTTCCAAGAATAATGTATCCTTAGTTATACTATCCATCATAGAACTCTTTCTAGCTTGATCCAAAGTTCTGATGAAATCCTTATTTGCTTGATATAGCTTTTGAATCTCAAGGGAATCTTTAGGATTGTATTGCAAACTTGACTTGTGTTTTTTTGCATTATTTGCTATGTGGTTTAAGATAACTTTAAAAGGAGGTTCAGCACCTTCCCTAATTAAAAATGGAACACTTTTCAAATCGCATTTTTTTTGCAATGAGTATTCAGAAGATCCAGAATTATAAATATTAAACCAAGCGTAATCTGCATCTTCATCTTGTAATATTAATTGGGTTCGGGTATTCATTTGATCCCTTTTAAAAAAATAAGGACCTTTAACAGGATAGCCAGATTTACTACTAGTTTGTTTATAGTCATTTGTTTCTTTTATGAGTGTATCTTGCTGGCTAAATAATATTGAATCACCAGATTTTATAGTAAAATCATAGTAAATCTTTTTCTTAGAGATTAGTTTGAGCCTTAATTCAATACCCTTTTCGTCCTCTGAATCATAGTACATAACCTCATTGTTAAGCATTAACCCATACAATTTTTTATCGACTACAGGTAATTCTTTTGATGTGCTTTTATATTCTGGCTCAGAATGCTTTATTTGGTCTCGATTTTCATTTCTCTTTTTTGTATTGGAACATGAAAAATTTAGTAATAAAATAATCAAGCTAAAGGATAAAAATAAAGGTATTTTATCTTTGATTTGTTTGTGAGATTTTAACATTGTAATTTGAGGTTTAATGACATTTTAAATCTGCTTTATTTCTAATTTTAAAATTGACCATAACATACGTATAAACAAACTTTAATATCTCTAACTAACAGCAATATATTTTCTGTCAGACATTTTCACAAGTTCAATAAAAATTTTGCAGGAAAGCCGGGGGTTGCGTGGTGTGCGTTGCCGGGTTTCGAAGCTTTTGCAAAATACAAATATCATTTTCGAAAAACAACAGGATAAGTTTCTTTAAAATGATTTCAAACAAAGTGATATAAGTCTCGGTTGGCAGTCTCAGTTGGCAGTCTCAGTTTGCAGTCTCAGTTGGCAGTCTCAGTTTACAGTCTCAGTTTGTAGTTTCAGTTTGCAGTTTCAGTTTGCAGTTTCAGTCTAAAGTCTCAGTCTAAAGTCTCAGTCTAAAGTCTCAGTCTAAAGTCTCAGTCTAAAGTCTCAGTTTGCGGAATGGATCGGATTACAAATCCAGCAGAAGGGATTATTTTGCCTTAAAATTTATCATTTTATACCTACTAACAAATCCACTTTTCTCAATCGTTTTCTGTGATGCCAAATTCTCAATTGCACATCCACAGCTCGGCTTTAAATTGTTCTTAATAGCAAATTCCCTTAGGTTCAAAATTATTTGTGAGCCAAAGGAATTACCCCTTTTCAAAGGATTTACCCATATCCCCAAATCACAATAATTCCAATCTGAATGTGTCCTTATTACCATTCCACAACCAATGAACTCTTCGTTTTTGTAAAATTTAAAAACATTCTCATTTTGAATAAAATCAATTAATTGGTGTTTTGTTTCAAATAATTCTTTTATGGATTCATCTTGCCCAAGCAATAAATCTACCGATGAAAGGTCCGTTTTTTTCATTTCTATATCCGGATCTCTTTTAATTGATGCTTCAACATAATCGCGATACAATATGCCCAGAAGCGAATATGAAAAACCATTTAATAAACAATTGCTTAATAAAAGAGAATCAAATGATTTACAGTAAATATTTTTAATTGATAAATCCTTCAGGACTTGTTTGAAAAGTTCATTGCTGTTAGATATGTATTTGTCAGTTACATAAAACTCAATCAAAACATTGTCAAAATTCCGAATTGCATAACCAATTTTTTCATTTTCAGCTTGAAAAATATAACAATCAGAATCATTTATCATTAGTTCAATGAACAATTCTTGAAATTCAGGTAATGATTTTAAGTATTCAGACCGATGTTTCCCGATTTCATCAATTGTTGTTTTTGTGATTTTCATATTCTAATCAAGCTGTGGTATTTAGCACTTTCCCTGCCACAACTGATACAAAAGGTTATGCGTTTTTTTTCTTTAATATTTTGACTATTCGACTGTAAATTATTTCTGCTAAATTCCAGTCGTACCCTTCAAAATTAGTTGTATTATTGAATTGAACAACCACCATGTCCATTTCTTTGCAATATTTTGCAATACTTTGGTAACCAGGAAGCAACCCAGTGTGTTCATAAACATAAATTGAAGAATAAATTTCCTGTTCACCTTCATTAAACACAGAGCCATCGTTTAGTGCCCGCAAGAATTTGCCCACGTCTTCTGCTGTAGCCAACATCAAACCCGTATTTTCATACTTGAAATCGTTTTCAAGGCCAACATAATAACCGCTCATTACATCGTCCATGTTCACATCACTAAGCGAACCAAAAGTGTTTTTCAGTCCAAGTGGAATCAATATTCTCTCCCTGATATATTGTTGGTGGGGATAGCCCAAGGTTTTATCAATGAGGTCCTCAATCAACATATAATTGGTATTTGAATACCCATAACCTTCACCGGGCTCAAAATCGGCTGGCAAATCCAGTCCGTATTCCAGTGCTTCTTGCCTGCTTTTAGGAGGTTTTGTCCAATAATCAGGATGGTCGACAAAATTGGGAATGCCACTCCGATGCTGCACCATCATTCTCAAGGTTATTTTATCGGCATGTTCAATTCTTCCCGCAAGTTCAGGAAAGCACTCTGCAAGTGTTTTATCCAATGACAAGCGCCCCTCTTTAACCAATTTTGTGGTAGCTACAGCGATATATAACTTTGTAATACTCGCAATTTTGAATAAGGCTTGCGGATAGGCAGGTATTTTCTTATTTCGGTCGTGCCAGCCTGCGGCATAAAATCCCGGTGGCTTTCCTGCTTCGTCCACATAAACAATCATACCATCAAAACCATAATTAATTCCTTTGTCGAGTTGTTCCTGAACCGTACCAGGCAATGGCATTATCCATGCCCTTACCAAAATCCATGGAACGAAGTACAGGGAGCCAATGCTTGCAATAATAAATACAATGCGGAATATTCTCCGCAAGTGCGGGGCAGGCAGTTTTATCTGTTTTACTTTCATAATGTCAATCTATTTCAGTATGGTTCAAAATTAATGCTAACTGTTAATTATATGCTCTTGTGGCGGATTGTAGATCTTTAGGATGAAGAACAATCAGGCGTAAATCTGAGTTACGACACAATAGAATCCGCAATGCGCTATAATAAAATGTCGAATAAAGTGAATTGTTCAAAAGGTTGGCTAAATATTCTTGCACTAATTGCCTTTATTCCTAACGAACCATAGCAAAACACAATAGTAAATTGTATGAATCGTAGTAGACCACGAACTCAAATTTTCCTAGTTAGCACTAAATTTTAAGCACATTACATTGCTTTTGATTGTTGCTGTCGCGGCTATTATATTTATACCTTGTTAGTTTTTCGTGCTCTATGGAGTTTTTTTAGATTAGTCTTATTTTATAATTTGTTGTATTATAAGTCCCATTATAATTGCCAAAAGAAAACTTATAAATGTCCCAATGATAATATATTCAGTCTTTTTTTGATCTGTAGAATTTTTTAAGTCTCCAAAACGGAATACTGATTTTGCAGCAAGTAAAAAACCAATTACACTTAATTGATTTACAATAATAAATGTGAAAATTAGGACTCGCTCTATTATTCCTATCCACTTTCCTGCGTTTTCTAAACCTTTTATTTTATTTGAATCAGATAACTCATTGTTCCACTTATTTGTCATTTTACCAATCAATACTGATGTTGGTATCGTTAATAATGTATAAGCCAAAAACAACCACCAGAATTTTGGATTATCAATATATGAACTTAATAATTCAAAAAACTTTTCACTTTGCTTTGTATGAACTAACCAAACTGCAATAATAATCAGAAGGTGAAATAATTGATCTATGATAAAAATCCAGATATTTGTTCGTTGTATAGAACTTTTTACAAGGTCAATTACAAAATGAAGAAATGAAATAATCAAAACTAAACTCCATAATTTAAAATCCCAGAGGAATATAAATAGAGTTGTTGCTGTTATTATTACATGAACGTATAAATGCCATGATTTGAAACCATGTTTATCTTTTTCTGTCGCCCATATAGTAGGTTGAAGAATAAAGTCAGATAAAAAATGTGCAACAAGAATTTTTAATAATAGGTCAACGTTTAATGCGTCCATTTTTATTTAGCTTTAGTAATGAGTTCAAGATATCTTTCTAAAAAGGCGTTTATACTTCCAATATTTCCGTATGTAACTAACCGTTTATGAGTAGCTGGCTGGGTTATTTTCAATATGCTTGCTAATTCACTTTGGTTCTTCTTGTCTAAAAGATGGATAAAAACAGCCATTGCAGTATTTGCAGTCCAACGACTGATAACGGCATCCGCAAGTTTAGATTCTACATAAAACTCTTTATTAACACTTTCCCATGGCGTGTCTACTCCTAGTCTTTCATTTTCCTTTTTTAATTTATCAAGTAAATAACCTGATTTTTGAAAAGCCTCGCCTTGTGACTCTGATACTTTACTCCCCAAATAGTTTACGTCACCTATTCCTATTGCAATCCGTGCATCAGTATAAGCGTAGTTTATAGGTTTATTTAATCTTCTTTTCCCAGCTATGCTAAAGCTTGATTCAAATGTGCGTAATTGAGCTCTTATTATTATAGCTGATATTAGGGCTAATTCAGGATCCGGAATTATTGCTTGGAAACTGTCTCCTCTAAAAATCTGAAATGAAGCTTTGTTGAACAAAACCTTCTTATTAAGCTCATTGAAAGTTTCTTTCAGAGAATTAATTACTGTTTCTATTTCTCCTCCTTTAATAGTTCTCGATTTAACAAGATCTCCTGTAAGTACTGCAACTTTATCCATGCTATTATTATTTTATCATCATAAGCAACTATAACCATAGCAGGTTATAAGGAACAAATATAACCTCTATGAGTTATACTTGCAAAATATATTTCCTTTTGTCTATCATTTCTATTTGATTTATTTTAAAAATCACGATCTCCAGCATCATCAATTATTATAACGCTACTAGGTTATAAAACACTACTATAACTTATAAAGGTTATATCCTTACTATATCTTCTACAAGATTTAGCACTATTTTAAACCTTAAATATGAAACCTAACGTTTGTATAAGAAATTTGAAGAATCTCAATTTCCCTGTATATTCCACTATCCATCAATAATATACAAGCTCATCAACATATACATCTGGGCAATAAAATTTTGCAGGAAATCCGGGGGTTGCGTGGTGTGCGTTACCGGGTTTCGTAGCCTTTGCAAAATACAAATATCCCTTTCGAAAAGCAACATTACAAGCTTCTTTACAAACATTTCAAACAAAAGTGATATCAGTCCCAGTTGGCAATCCCAGTTTACAGTCCCAGTCTGATTGCAAACTTAACTATCAAGAATTTAAAAGAGTTACAATAACTTCCCAGGCAACATTTTTTCACCATCTGTTACGGTTTTATTTTCGCAAACAATCCGGGCAGTTTGGTATTCAGAATATTTACAATTTCAGGTTCATGCTCACCAATAGGTTTGACGGGGATTAAATCCATTACCTGAGCCGGGGTTAATCCCGATTTGTAGTAGGTTTTTAGTGCTTTTTTCAAGGTTAACGAAACTGTTTTTTGAGCTTCTTCAGGAGTCAATCCAATTTCCACTGAAATTCTTTCCATTTCGAGCCATTGAAACCAAAAATACGTAGGTAACATGGCTGATGCAATGGCATAAGCTTCTAATTTGCTTTCTTCTACTTCGAAGGTTTTACCAAGTTTTTTCACAAGTTTCAGCACCTGTTTTTTATCTTTTTCATCAAATCCTGTTGCGAAATTTATCGGATTATAGCCATCGTTGATAAATGATGTTGCGTTGGGAATCATCCTTGCCAGTTTCTTTGTGGTGAGTATTGTTGCCATTTTTTCGATAGTGATTTTTGGAGCCAATGAAATTACAATGGTAGTTTCACCAACAGCATCTTTTATCGCCTGCAAAGTTTCTAGCATGACCGGTGGATGAACGGCAAGAAAAACGATTTCAGAATTAGCAGCTTCTACGGCAGTACCAACAGAAACCACTCCGGGAAATTCGCTTTGCAATGCTTTTAAAGTCTCTGCATTCGGTTCAAATACTGTTATTGATTTGGACAAGGCTTTTCTATTTGATAACCCCTGAAGGAAAATCCGTGTGATTCTTCCCCCACCAATAAAACCAAGTGATTTAGTTTTCATAATAGTTGAAATTTTTGTTTTAATTCTTGATCAAAATTTTACAAATACCTTTTGACAGTTCTTTCATTAACAGCTTAAAATTCAGCAAGCATTTGGGGAGTAAATTTAAACTTACGTTCACCTAACATTTCTGAAATACCAATATATTACTGAATATTTTCAAAAGCAAATCTATTATTCAAGATGTTTTGCCTATCAATCGTCGAAATCGTTAAATCTTTCATTTCCCTTCTTTTTTCAAAGATACATATTTTAAATGCGGCTGTTTTTACAATGAGTTTAAGGGTAAATTGTTAGTTATTGGGATAGACTACGAGGAGCGTTGCTACCCGAAGAATTCGGAACTAAAAA
This sequence comes from Prolixibacteraceae bacterium, assembly GCA_963678235.1. Classification (GTDB taxonomy): domain Bacteria; phylum Bacteroidota; class Bacteroidia; order Bacteroidales; family Prolixibacteraceae; genus JABMQB01. The sequence continues at coordinate 2,307,906 of OY782766.1, forward strand.
CGAGCTTCGACCAATCAGGGGCAGTTGGCATACCACCAAACCCCGCCCTGCAATATGTACTGTGTTAGCACCTGTTTTTTGTTTTAGTTATTTCAAAGTCTATTTATTTTATATCTCTTTCAAAATGGTCACTCAAGGAAACATTATCCAATTTTGTCATGAAATAATGATTGAATTTAATTTCCGGATGCACTCTGTCTGTTATTACTAGTTGACTTAATGGCAGCCGAATATCTTCATAATCTAAATTGTCATCTGCAATATTGAACGGTATAAAAATCTGATAAGCCCAGAAACTGTAGAAAAATAGAAGTGCGTACTCTGGTGAATTATGCTCTTTCTTTTTCTTCATTAGCATTGCTGCAGGTCTCGGGAGTGGAACAGCTTGCTCTTTTTCATATAGAATAAACATTGGATGATTTTGAATCGTAAAATTGTCATTAGGTTTTAATAGCCATTCTATTGTTTTTTTGAATTTGTACAGTTCATCATAATCCATTAATGAAAGAGCTATTTTAACCAAAGCTTTTAAAACAAATCTTGGTTTAAACTTTTGAGTCGAGCTATCAATTGAAATACGATTATTCTCAATTTTAAATGCATCTGTCTGTTTGTCTAGGTATAGTTTTAACTCGTTTTTTGTCCGAGTCAGTTTTAATGAGTTTTTCTTGTCAATATGTTTAGGATATTTTTTCCCTTTAACACCTGAAATTGTATTTTTCATCCCTCCGAAAAGGGACAAAGCCTGTTCATAGCGACTGAATTTATTATTGCAATTATCACATTCACTAAAATATTTGAGTTGTTTATTTCCAGTAAACTCTAGTATAACATGTGCTACACTGCTAAATAAAGATTCATCCGTTTCACCACAAAACCTACAAATATGATATTCCTTTTTATTGCACTTGTAATTCTCTGAATTGGTTGTCATTTCATAAAATTCAGGAAATTGGTCAATTTCATATGTTGCTGTTGGTTCTTTTTTCATCGTCTTTTTTGCCCATAACGTTGGTGTATGTTGCGTACCGGTTTGCGGGCGGTTTCCTGCACTGAAAGGCAGGAAAAAACTGCGTTGAAACCGGGATCCTGGGTTTTGCTCACCCAGGTATGCAATACTACACAGTGTTATGGTTACGTTTTTTAATTTTTTCTTCTCTTCAATTAAAAACGGGTGTTTCGAAAAACAGTCCGCTGCCCCAAACAGACACTTTAAATACAGGGTATTAACTTTATACGGGTATAAGGATTGTTCCCTGTATGCCGGGATTTTTAAGTCTCTAACGGTTTAAAATTTTTCTTCTGTTTGGTTTTTTGTTTAAATTTTAAATTGTTTTTCAAATTCAAAAACTCCTCTAAATCTACTACTTTTTTGAATTTATGTAAAATGTTTTTTTAACCCTTCCATTGAAATTCAATACGTTCGGGATGCAAAACACTTGACTTTGTCATTTTTTTTCCCGAACTTCCGTTCAGTCGTTGTTGACGTTCGTATACGTCCTGAAGCAAGTCTTCAACGGTGACTAACGTACCAACGACTGGAAGCCAAAATTACCGTTTGGCTTTTTTTAATTTCAATACCTTTCCAAAGAACATTTTATATCTTAATAATCCTGTAATTGTGCCTGTTTTGTAACTCCCTGATTTTCAAATAGGTGCTAACGGCTCGAATATGCGTAGTGCGGGCTTTCAAGGCACTTCACTATCAAACCGCTACTTTGTTTATTAAATGCTATAAAATTCAAAATTACAAAATCGCCCCGCATTACGTATATTTATTGTTGTGCTTTCGTGCTTTATTTATTCACTCCATATTCCATTTTTAAACAACTGAAACCATTTCTCTATTTCATTATCTGATTTTAATCTGTTTTTCTTAAAAACTTCTCTTGCAAATTCAATTGCGGCAATTCCATTTGCTGTAATAATATTCTTATCTGTCTTGGCTAATACACTTTGATAATTATCACTTCCAACATATTCAGGAGCAATTGCTTTTAAATAACCTAAATCATTACTTGTGTGTTTCAAATCATTCAATACTCCTAATTGTCCAAGAAAAGTAGTTGCAGCACAAATTGCAGCAATGGACTTACCTGTTTTAAAAAGTTCTAGAGTCAAATTTTCTATTTCTTTATTTTCTCCTTTTTCCCAAGCTGTTCCTCCAGGTAAAATTAACATATTAACATCATCGGCTTTCAATTCCTTTAACGATGTTGTTGGATTAATTTGCAATCCTCCCATTGAGGTTACAGGATTTCCATCCTTTGAAAAGTAAACTAATTCAAAATCTTTACTCTTATTAATTTCTGGTGTGAGATATGAAATCTCCCAATCTGAAAACCCATTAAAAAGAAATACACATATTTTATCCATTATAAACTCATATCTATTTAAGGTACTCGAACATTTTTCTCTTTATTTTTCAATTGTACAATTAGTTTTTCAATATTTCTAACTATACTTTCCTTATTTTTTAATTGGTTAAGATATTTCAATATTGCTCTTTTTCTTGAATTGGTTAAACAATCAAAGTCTGTAGATAACTTATTTTCTTTGAGATGTTGACTTAATAAATCGGGAACTGGATATTGTTTAACTACTTTTTCATAATCTTGTTGAATTTCAAAAAAAGCAACTTGTCCTAAGGCTGTTTTGCCTCCTAACATCATTTCTTTATTAACAAATAATCTGTGCAATGAATTCTTAACAGGCATTAAAGTTTTTGTAAAACTAAAATCATTTATTCGTCCTTTAATATTTATTCGCCCCTTTTCTATAATTAGTGCATTTGTAATTTCTCTTGGAACATCAACACACCAATTTATTCCAGTCTGATAGATTTTTGCCGAAAATTCAAATTTATCATTTGTTGCCATCAATTAATTCTCTCTCATAGTTTCATATCTATACTTGCAGGGTCGTTCTTGCATTCTGACTAACGTAAAGTACTTGGACTGGGGTTCAAAGGATTACCGAGGCCAACATCTTCGGGTTTTAAGTCAAATTTAGCGATTTGTTTTTTAATTCTTTTGGCTATTCCCATCTTTCTTTTCTGGTCTAAGAATAAATACTCTGTTGGAGGTTTATAAGGAATCTTTTTAGTGACCATATTCCAAATAATCACACCTAGTTTTCTTGCTGTAGCACTAACTGCAGCTTGCCTTCCTTTGCGGTATGCAACCCTTTTAAAAAAGTCTGAGAGGTGTGTATCTTTTAAATTGCCAATTGCATTTGCAGCCTGCCTTAATGCAATTTTTAATTTATTGCTTCCCTTTGGGATTTTGCTGCTCAGGATTTTTCCACCGGATATTTTATTATTTGGAGCAAGGCGGAGCCATGAAACAAATTGTTTAGAACTAGGGAACTTTTGAAACCCACTGGGTCCAATTTCGCTGATTATTGAAAGTACTGTGGCATGGCTTAGCCCTTCAATAGCCATTAAATCGACCCCGCCGAAGTATTGGTAAGCTACTTGGTTGAAGTTTTTGATTGAAGGTGCATTTTTGTTTATCCGTTTATAAGGTTTTTCGGTTGTTTTCAATTTCAGTTTTTCAGGTTGTAGCTTCAATTCGGTTTTAATAAAATTATTGATTTTCCTTTCGCATTGCCTTATTTGTTTTTGATAAAATTGGTAACACATAAATTCTTGTTTTAGCCCAAACAAGAAATCTTCCCTGTTATTCCCGTGCAATGCTTTTGCAATTTCTTCCTTGGGTTTCCTGCAGTTATAGTGTCTGTGTTCAGCTAAGGAATAGGGGTCAAGGTTTCCATTGCAGATATCTTCGATTATTTTCATTCCAGTGAGCCCACATACATCCTTTACCACAACATCTAAGCGAAAGTTTAGGAATTTCAAATACTTTTGCATTTTACGTGAAGCCCCTGCCGCCAATGATATGATATTGCTTCTTTGGCGGCAGTATGTCCTTAGTTTTTCAGTTGTTTCATCAGGGAGGAAGCTACTTGTAAGTAAGCCAAGGGCATGGAGTTTTTGTATGTGCCTGCAATCTTTCACATCGGTCTTTTTCCCTTTCGCATGTTTGGTAAATTTTCCATTGCATAAAATCACATCAAAACCATATTTTATAAGTTCTGCAAATAGGTTTTGCCAATAGTCCCCTGTCGATTCCATTGCTACCGATGTAATGCCATAAGATACAAGCCATTCACAAAGCCCGGCTAAGTCTTCTGCATAAACCCCAAATTCTTTCACATCCTCCAGCGATTGCCCCACAGCAACATAGTGTGACCTACTACCAATATCAATTCCAGCTGCATTGTGGTTAATAATGTCTAGTTCCATTTTCTTTTTCCTTGCCATAATAATTCAATTAAAGTTGTTTTAAAATGACCCTAAGGAAATGTACCTTTGAATTGAGAATTATTCTGAACGGGGTTACTGACAATAAATGTCAGTACCACCACTGAAATTATCAACAAGCCTCGGAAACTCAACTTTCGAGGCTTTTACATTCCAACCAGAATGAACGCACGGACTTTAATAGTACCATTGCTAGAAACGGCCTTGCGTAGGGTCAATCCAAAAATACATGGAAATATTGTTCAGGGCACTTTTTATCGTTAGCTGGAGAAATTAATTGGTTTTTCTAATGTGGGGAATGAAGCACAACGGTTGGTACATGTTGTCGGGGCGGATTTCGGAGAGCGTTCCTGTCCGAAGGACACGGAACTGCAATGCGAGAATCCGCAGTTGGCGTACCACCGAACCCCGCCCTGCAATATGTACCTTGTTAACCACAGTTATTTTTTGTTTATTATTTTATCTACCATTATTTCCAGATTTTCATAGTCATTTGCCCGATATACAATTATTCCATTATTGTCAATTAAAATATTAAAAGGAACACTGGTCGATTCATATTTTTTCCCTACTGAATTTTCATCACTTTTATCGAGCAAATTCAACCAAGTCATTTCATCTTCCTCAATTGCATTCAAAAATTGAGTTGTATCCCTGTCTTGAGATATGCCAACAATTTCAAATCCATTTGATTTATTATTTTCATAGAGCTCTTTTAGGTGTTTGTTGTGTTCTCTGCATGGTTTACACCATGATGCCCAGAAATCTATTAAAACAACCTTGTCTTTTGCAATTGAAGATAATTTATGAATATTTCCGTTCAAGTCAGCTAGTTCAAAGTCAAGGTATGGTTTGCCAACTTGAACAGATAGATATGAGTTTAATCTTTTATAATATTTTGATTCAATTAAATTTTTATCCAGTCTGTCGAAATATTTTTGCAACGTGTCAAGCTTTATATTAAACTGTCTTTGATAAAGAAAATTTGCTGAAATATAGGACTCGGGATGATTCCAGGCATAGTTTAGTACCCAATCTTGTGACAGTTTTGTTATTGAATCCAGTTTTCCAATAATTTCATTCAGTTGCTCTGTGTTTTCATTATTTTGGGCATTTTGATAATCCGGAATTAACTTTTCAATTTCTGAATCAAATTCATCAAATATTGTTTTACTTATCTCCCAATATTCATTACCTATTTTAGAGCCTTTAAACTCAGATTTATTAAATCTTTCGGTGTCAAAAACTATTTCTGTTTCAGATGAAGGTTCTACAAAGAATTTAAAATAATCTGTTCCTCTCGAAGATTCATTTTCTTTGTATTGAATGAAAAATTCTTCTGGTAAGTCTACTTCTCCTTCAAAATAAAATTCACCATTTGTAAGTTCGCATGTCTTTGCGTCAAATGCTTTCTCTCCAATTTGATTTAAACGGACTAATCCTGAATCTTTATTTAATACCTTTCCTTTGACTATAAAAGAATTGTCTTTTTTGCAACTGAAAAGTGCAAGCAGAATTAAAGTTGTTACTAAATATTTCATTTTTGTCGAGTTTATCTTTTTGGTTTTCATAATTGTGGTTAACGGTTACGGCTATGAGCAGTGCGGGTTTTCGAAGCACATAACTTTCAGCCTACAACCAATTTTTAATTTATAATATTATTTTCATTTTACTACTTAACCCCGCATTGCTTATGAGCCATTGTTATGCGGTCGGCTTTTATTTTTGTTTATAATATCCTATTTCATCTCTCATCATTGATTCCATTTCTTTCCACAAATCAGCCATCAATATTGCTCTTCTATTATGTCCAAAATTCTCCAATTCTTTTGCTGTAAGTTCAATGTCATTTTTGGAAGAAATGTTATTTAATACGATTTGAAATTCATCATTAAAGTCATTCGCTATTTTTTTGTATTCTTCAATTTTAGGTAGTAAATCTTCACTACATACTAATTTAAGTCTATTTAATTCCTGATTTAGAATCATTAATGGCTGAACAGATTTTTTTGTAAATTCTAATAACTCAGAATTAAAATCAATCAATGCTTGATTCGTTTCTTCTTCGGTTCCGTTGAGTATTTTTGAATAAAATTCAGTTGTTATTCCATAAATCATTTTTGGGTCTGTCCGCATATTCTGGCTTATTTCATCTGCCTTATCCATAAAATTAGAATATACTTCAAATCTTTTTTCGAGTGCTTTATCTCGTTTCTGATATCTTCTAGTCAGAATGTATTGAATTACAGCCCAAACCCAGCCAAGGATTCCAATTGAAAATATTAATATGTCTTTAAGTTCCAGGTTCATGGTTTTTGGTTAGGTTTATCGTTTAGGCTTTGATTCTAAAAAAACGTTTTCTGAAAACTATTAATAAAACAATGATGAGAACACAAACTATAATTAATCCTTTCAGAATATGGATAGTTAAACACAAATCTTGTCCAGTAATTGTAGAAATGCAGTCTGTTGGATTTTGAGTTTCATATTTTAAACTAACTCCTGTATTTATTATCCCGTATATGAAAACAGGAATTCCAAGTAATGAAAGTCCGAGTAACACGAAAAATAATATTCTCTTTGCTATTTTCATATTAGTTTGTCTCTGTCTTTTTTTTAAGCTGCCGCATAACGGTTGGTACATGTTGTCGGGGCGGATTTCGGAGAGCGTTCCTGTCCGAAGGACACGGAACTGCGATGCGAGAATCCGCAGTTGGCGTACCACCAAACCCCGCCCTGCAATATGTACTGTGTTACCCACAGTTTTTTATTTTTTTAATGTCATTTTTGTCTCGTTATCTATTAAATATTGGTCTTTACCAGAACCAACAACTTGAATATAATTTTTTGTTTTTTTGTCAAAGGATTCCATAATTAATGAGTCATTTTGAATTTTGTATTCTCCACTATTTTCAAAAATAATTTTCCCTTGTTCTCCATATTTTATAAATGTGTAAAGTCCGTTTATTAGAGATATTTCACTTAATCCAATGTTTTCATTTGTATGAAATTTTTTTTCATTAGAATTTTGGTAATCGTTATAAAATGCGTCCACTTTACTCTTGTCAGGATTTTTGAGTGAGTACTTAATTTTTACTCGATTTCCAATATTTTGCTTCCCATATTTTTTTCCAACAGTCTTGAAATTAAAATAGACACTGTCATTTACTGAATACACAAATTTTACTCTTTGATAACTTCCTCCTCCTCGAACTCCCCATTTATGATAAGTGTTTACAATTTTCCCCGTTGTAATATTTGTTTCTCCAAGAATTACTTTGGGCAACTCAAAACCATTCCAGCCAATATAAACGAAGACAGCTAAAAATATTAATCCAAATATCCAAGCACCACTATTTTTCATTATCAAGTTTATTTTTTAACTCTCTAATATAATCTAACAGCTTTGGAATGACCTGTCTTGCATTAGCTATAAAATCGAGGTCAGATTTCGTTGCTCCAGTCACGTAAATGTCCTTCCCACGATTTTTACTCCAAATATCTTCGCCTTGTGAAATACCAGTCATAATAAAATCGTCACCACTCGTATGGTCTCTTCCTTCAATCATCGATTTCCATGGTCCTTTTGAAGCACTCTTTAGTCTTCTCTCTATTTCAATTAATTCTATATCAGTCATTTTTCAAAATTGTGGGTAACGGGAGTCCGCGCAATAACAATGTTTGTATGTTTGGTATTGTCTATAGTTCATTATTATGAGGTTTTTAGAGGCCATTAAAGGTAGTTAATATTCTGATGTGTTTTTCGTTTGGTGCAATTTTTATTTGCTTAAGATGGCGCATTTTAGCCCATATTTGGCAAAAAAGTAAAGGACAAGTTTTTCCAGCCTTGCTTTTAATTCATTTAGGTCAAAAATTGACATAAGTCTACGAAGGTTGTAACACATCATCATTAGGTTTACTTCACTAAGTACGTTTTGTTTTCCTTTCATTAAGGTGAAAGTAAATCCCCATTGCCTTTTAAGTGTTCCGAACTGGTGTTCGGTAATTTGCTGGCGCAATTTGTAGTATTCGGGGTTTTGATTTACCCGTTTTTCATTTTCTTCGAGGGCTTCCTGATATATACTTCGTTCAATATATCTTCCTCTTTTGTTCTCGGTACATTTTTCACGTAAGCTACATCCATTGCATGCTTTGGTTTTGTAGTGTTTTACGCGATGCTTACGTTTTTTATATATTGTCCCATTTGTGGTAAGTATGTCTCCTGCGGGGCATGTGTAAGTGCCGTTCTGTTTATCGTACTCAAATATTTGCATATCGAACAGTCCATTGTTCTGAGATGAGTGTGCCTTTGGGGAACTGTAGGTGGTTATCCCGTTTTTTGTACAGGTATCAATATGTAGCCCGGTTGTGTAGCCTTTATCTGTGAGGGTGTCCATTTTTTCAACCCTTAAGAGTGCTTTTGCATCCAATGCCATATCAGCCAGGGCATGTGTGTCGTTAACCCTTCCAGTATCATTATTTACAAATAGTTTATGTTTTCCATCGCATCCTGCTTGTATGTTGTATCCTACGTTAACTACATTTCGGTGCAGTACTACTGATCTGGCATCTGGATCATTGGTGCTAAGTTGTGTTTCACCACTTTGTTGAAGTTCCTTTTCAATTTTCTTGTATTGTTTGCGTCGTTTTTTCTGGGTTTCTATTTTTTGTTCCACTTCTTTGATTTGGCTGTCATCCATTTCTTGGGTATCCAGCTGTTTTTCAAATTCGTCAATTTTAGTATCGACATACTCCATATGTCGATCAATCTTAGCTTGATTAAAGTTGTTTTTCAGGCTGTTTTGAGCTCTTATTTTAAAGGAGTCTATAGCAATAGTTTCACCGCTAATGAGATTCATTTCTTTAAGCATAAGCACAAAGTGCCGGAAAGCTTGCTTGAAAGCCTTGCTGTTGTCTTTGCGGAAGTATGCGATCTTACGTGCCGATGGTCTAAGTCCCCGCAATAGCCATATTACTTCGAGGTTTACCCTGCACGCTTCTTCAAGTTGGTAGCTCGACCGAAGCTTTTTCTTGTACCCGTACATAAATAGTTTGAGCATATCAACTGATCTGTACGGAGGCCTACCTTCAGAATTGAGTACATCTTTGAAACCTAGTTTATGAAGTGGGAGTGCATCCACAAACCAGTCGACAACTCTAGCCCACGAATCGCGAGCTACATTTGCTTCAAAGTCCATCATGATTAGTTGATCCCTTGAGAACCCATTAATAAAGTCCATTGAGATAGATGTTTTGTTTGCTAATAAAGATAACAAACGTATGGTTTACAAGGTGTTGGTAACTGCAGGGCTTATAAACAATTTGTAATTATTTTTTTGGTTTGGAGGTTATTGCGCAGTCTGACGGTTGGTGTATGAAGCGTTGGGCATTTCGAAGCACTTTTCTGTCAAGCCGCTACAAATTTTATTAAATGTAACGCCCTTGAAATTAACACTACCCGCCCAATGATTTATACACTTTGTTACCTGCTGGGCGTTATCTTCGTTTCATACGAGCTACTTCATTTTCAAGTTTGCACTGACCTGATTTTGTTTTTAGGGTCGGCAAAAAAAGCGTTGGAAAACAGATAAGCTCTTTTGCAATTTTTGGTTTTAGTGTCGGCTTGTGCGAATTGCAAATGTGCTTGGCTGTGTGGGCTTGCTAAAAATCATCAATTGTCAATTCTGTATTTCCATGCAAAACTAAAGCATCCCTATTTTCCATAAATAATGTTGCTGTCAACATATCTTTCGAATAGAAATCATCAATACATTCTGTATATTTATCTTTCATCATGATTAATGTCTGACCTGTTGTATTTCCTTCAACTAAGGCTTCAATCCCACATACAGCACATTCGATAAATGCATCTTCAGCTCCAAAGTACTTTTGAACTGTTACATTTTCTTTGTACCCAATAAAACACAATGAACCATTAGCACACAATTCTCTTCCGAGATTCTTGCCAGCTTTACATGCATAACAATAAGCAAATGAGTTTTTAAGAGAATCTATATTATGGTCGATTGATATAAATGGATTATTCCCATTTTTAAGTAATTCATCTTCTGAACCATGTGTGTATGACAAGAACAGAAAAGGATTTGAATTAATGGAATTAGCATTCATTGGAACAGCAATTTCGAACGCTGCATTTCCTGAAATCTCAATATTATTAAACTCTAAATCCGAAGAAGCAAGCAACCGTTCAGTTTCGACTTTACATTTCTCAAAAAAATCTCCTAAATTAGAGTCGTTGTTATCACAAACAAGTATTGCGTTAATCATCAAGTTTTTCCTTGTTTCTGGTTAATAAATCAATAGTTAATTTGGATAAATTTTTTGAAAAATATTTACCTGTATTAGATTGCATCCTAATTTCATTCAACAATTCATTAAGCGATAGTTGTCTGCCATCAACTGTAAGAAGATACGGCTTTTCTTTTTGCTCGTCAGAATGAGCAACAATCCATTCTTCTAAGGCTATGCTAATATCATTATCAGCATAATTGTAAGCTTCCTTCAATTTCCCTATTATTTCTTCAGTTGATGCATTCTTATTTAAAAAAGCATAAGCTCGATTGTTTATTAAATCTGCAAAAGACTCTTTGTCTTCATCTACTCCGCTCCATATCAATACTGGAATGAGAAATGAAGTTTCACGTATTGATTCTAAAATTGCATGACCGTTTGGAGTCCCTGATGGGAATCCCAAGTCTAATAATACAATTATTCTTTTGTTTAAATTAGCCTTAATATATTCTAAACCATCTTCTTGTTTGTAAAAAAACTGGATAGACTCAAAATTCATGTTTAGTTCAATCATAAATCCTGAGTCAGGATTATTTAAAGCTTTATCGTCGTCAATAATTACTATTGTTGCATCAAGTTTATCCATAACTATTGTTTAAATGGTAATTCTATTTTAAATGTTGCACCTGTAGGTTTAAACTCATTTTCCACAACTTGGATTGACCCTTTCAATGCTTCAAGCCTTGATTTAATAATAAATAAACCTAATCCAGCACCGCCTTGCTCGGAAGTTGTAGTAACAAAAACATCAAAAATTCTATACTTATTATCTTCAGGAATTCCATACCCATTGTCCGAGAATAGAATGATAAATTTATCATTTTCAACTATTGCACTGCATTTAATAAGCTTCTCACCTGTATTTCCATCCATTGCTTTAAATGAATTACTAATAAGGTTGTCGAATATATCTTCAAAAGATTTAAGGTTATAATTAACGATTAAATCTCGATTGATTTCCAAGGATGCTTTTATTCTTCGTTTCTCAAATTCATCAGCATATATTTTATTGAATATTCTTTCAAGAGTCTCTTTTACATTTATTTCTTCAAATTTTTGGTCATCTTTAGCATATTTCAATAAGAAATCAACAGCATCACCCAAATGATTCATTTCGGTGAATACATTTAATCCCATCTTTTTGTAACTATCATTAAATCGAGTGTCAGGTATCCATTTATGAATAAATTCAGCATCTCTTTTTATTTTCCCAATTGAAGTTCTGGTAATGTGTGATAACATTCCAGCATAAGTTTGGAGTGATACCAAACTAAAGAAAAGGTTTTCTTGTTGCTTTTTTTCTTTTTCGATTTTTTGATAATCAGCCAATGACCTTTTGATTGTCGCCTGGGTCTTTTTTAGCTCTTTCTCTACATTTGTTATTGTTTGTTTTACCTCTGGAGATTCTGCTTTATCTTTTACTGTATTTAATTGTTTTCTTAGATTTCCAATCTCTTCATTTGCTCCTTTAAATTCGGATTTAGTTTTTTCTTTTGCAGTGTCTTTTTTCTTTTTTAAAAAAGTCTCGATTTTATTGAGTTGTTCAATAAAGAATGACCTAAATTCTTTCCACGCTTCATTTTCAACAAAATTTTGGCGATTTGTGGCATCTATAATATTAGGATTATTTTCATCTGAAATTTCAATCCAACCTAATAAATCACGAGTACTCAATTTGTCAAAAAAACCTGAGTAGCGTCTTTTATCAATTCCAAGCAAATCCTTTTGTTCATTTCTGTCACTCGCATATTCAGCAAAGGGAGTAGCAATAATTCCATCCCGATAAACTTTTACACCATCAATAGAATCTTCTGGAAAAGCTTTTCTGAACTTTGATTTAGCCGATTGGTCAAAATAATACAAAGTCATACTTACGAAACCACATTTTCTTTCTGGAACGTTTATTTTTATTAATTCCCCATTTTTTATCGTCAATATTTCTTGCGTTTTTTTTTCAGTATCAAACGCCAATTCAACTTTAAGAGTAGCTAACTCGATTGCGGCTGTTTTTATTTTTTGTTCCTTAAAATCAGGGTACTCTTGAGCATCAACAACAATATTGAAAGGATATTTTAATTTATTGCTTGGTGATATTAGTTTTGATAATTCTTTAACAGAACGAATTATGTCGTTTTGCGACCAAACATCACTCACCATAGATATCTCCAATGTGGTTCCGGAGCTATCCTTTTCTGTTGATTCAGTCCAATATCTATTCTCAATATCTGTGAAAAATTTATTTTCACCAGAAAAATCAAGGGTCAATTGTTTATTTTCTTGTTCTGCATAATATGACCAATCTGTTTCCAAACAAAGAAGTTCATCCGAGTCTCTTTTTGTGGTTTTTAGTAATAATTTAGCACCTAGTTTATCAACAGCAAATCTGCCAACACCCTTTTTGCCAACTACTTTTCTATTATATGGTGGTGGAGATTGTTTCGCTTTTCGTTTACTGCTTGTTCCAATTACCATCCATTTATCACGAACATCCTCAAAACTCATTCCTATTCCATCGTCCTGAATTGTGATTAAACTTTTATCAGAGCGTGGATTAATGTTTTCGAATTTAACCAATACATTTTCAGCATTGGCATCATAAGAATTCTTTACTAATTCAAAGAGTGCTGTAATTCTATCAGTAATTAATTCTCTTCCGAGCAAACGATAGGCACTAACGTCAAATTTGAATTTTAAAGTTTTTATTTGCTCTGACATTCGTATTTCATAATTTGTTTGAAAATTGCTTCTGCTAAAAGAGGTGGAACTGCATTGCCAATTTGTTGTTGAATATGCATTAATGAACCTTCAAAAATAAAATCATCTGGGAAACTTTGAATACGAGCAGCTTCTCTAACCGATAATCCTCTGTCTTGCTCAGGATGAATTAACATGTTTTTTCTGTAGTTTGAAATAACAACTGATGGAGTTTCAGGATTTAACCGTTTGTATATTCCACTATGGCAATTATTCTTGTCTTTATAATTTTGCATTAAATGGTCTGGGATTGCTTTCCAATTCTGACCTGGCTTAATATGCTTATAACGTTCTAATACCAAATCATTATTTCTGGAAACATAATTTTGAAATGCCTTTGGGTTACCATTTCGCAATCGTTTTGCATATTCTGAAGGTGAACTTTTATAAGGTAACTCTTTTTCAATTTGTCCATTTGACAAAAAAGGAAGGTCTCCAATTGCATCCATAACCGATACTTTTTTCTCTTGCTTTTCTGGAAACTCAAAGCAAATACCTTCTTTATTGCCAACTAAAATGAATCTATTTCGGTCTTGTGGAACACCATAATCAGATGCTATCAAAACTTGGTGATTAACAGTATAACCTAACTCTTCAAAATTTTGCCTTATTTGCTTAATTGTCTCGCCTTTATTGAAGCTTACTATACCTTCTACATTCTCAAACAGGAACCATTTCGGTTTTAATTCTTCAATGAATCGGATAAACTCCTTATAAAGTTTATTATTTTCATTTTTCTCATTCCTTGTTTTTGAATTAGATAGGGAGAATCCTTGGCAAGGTGGTCCGCCGAAAATTATAAACGGATTTTCAATATTAAGTGAATGAGAATCTATATTTGAAATATCGTCTGTAATTACGTTAGCATCAGGATGATTTGTTTTAAATGTTTTTGCAGCATTTGGGTCTTTCTCGATAGCAACAGGAATATTAATTCCAGCGTTAATTGCTCCAAGGCTTAGTCCTCCAGCTCCAGAAAAAATGTCAATTCCTATATGTTTGTTTTCAGAATCCATAACTAACAAAAATAGAATAATTATTTAAGACATCTAGGTAGTTTTTAACCTTTTTTCGTTTCAAATAAATATCGTCTAAGAGGAGGAAAGATTGCACTCTTTTGCAAATTTTGGCTTTAGGGTTGGCTTGTGGGATTTGCAAATGTGTGCAATGTGCGTTGGCTTCCCTAATTGCCCCAAAGGGCAAAAGCGGGGGGCAAAACAAAATCTTCTTCGTAGCACCTAAGTTATCTTTAATATGTATTGTCTTTTCTGTCAATTCTTAGTCAGGTTTTTATTTTTTTCGCCTTGCAGGTAACGTATGTATAAACTAACTTTAGATTATCTTAATTACCTCATCTATTCTATTGACTTTAAACAATATACCCACTTACAAACGTTTACAATCGGGTAATTAAAATTTTGCAGGAAATCCGGGGGTTGCGATATGTGTGCCTTGCCGGGTTTCGTAGCTTTTGCAAAATACAAATATCCCTTTCGAAAAGCAACATTACAAGCTTCTTTATAAACATTTCAAACAAAAATGATATCAGTCTCAGTCAGAGAAGAATGGCGCGGATTTAAGGTTTAATTGCGTGAACAGTCAATACCAATTTCACCAGTCGCAATTTTCATTATGAATTTATAGCGGCCTTCTTCATAATCTGAAAAATATATGGGCAAGGTTTTTAAAATAACCTTATCTGTTGATTGAAATAAACAATCTTTATGTGGAGTGAATTTTACAGTCATATCCTTCCCCGGATTTTCATTTTCAGTCAAGACATTCCATTTTGCATTATTCCCAACAGGTTCATATAAATACCAGTTATTTTCTAAATAAATTCCAACAATTCCATGGGTAAATAAATGGTCATCTTTTTCCCCAAGAAAAGTAAACCCTTTTAATAACATGGATTGGTATTGAAGTCGTGATGGAATATTAACAGCCCGGCAAAGAGCCGCCAGTAAAACCGCCCGTCTATAACAAGAGTTGCCTTTTCTTACCAATATTTCACTGGCTAAAAATGTAGTTACAGTATCTTCACCATAGGAGTCACGGACAAATTCAAAGATTTTTTTTACCTTCTCGGAATCAGATTTACAATTCTTGGTTAATTCTTTCGCTTGTGAAATAATCAAGGGATTATCACAATCTATATATTTTGTGGGTTTCAAAAAAACGGAAAGATCATTCTCATTTTGACAGTATGAATTACCCGCATTTAAGAGAATCATAAAAAGTATACTAAAAATAGAAGTTGTTTTCATGTTGTATTATTTTATTGATGCGGTATTTTTTAAAATTACAGCTGTAAAATGAAGCAGTGGTGGTCAAACGAGAGACTTGCCTGTATTTGTTCGGCTCGCTTTTTTTTAAAAATATGTGTTCACCGCAAATTCAAATTGATTAATAAAAATCTTCTTAAAATTCGAAATGTTGTTTTGCTCATAAAATAGTAACATCGCTTTCTTGTAATCAATCGAATCAACAGTCCGAAATGAAAGCGGACAATGCTTCCCGTTCATCAATAGTGCATTACTAACAATTCTGGCAGTTCGCTTATTTCCATCCGTAAATGGCTGAACGTAAGATATAAGGACTAGTGCCAATAATGCTTTTTCAAATACGTTCGACTTTCCATTGATTAAATTGCATGAATCTTCTAATGCCTCCGAAATTTGAAATTTATTGTCAAGTGGCCTGTAATTTGTCCCGGAAATACCAACACGTCTATGCCTCAAATTTCTTTCAACATCAAGTTCTTTAATTAAGATGCTATGGACATCTACAATTTTTGAAACACTTAAAGGATAAAGGTAATCAGGCGTTTCAATAATAAAGTCAAGAGCGTCTTTATGATTCAAAAGCATTACTGCTTCTTCCTTTGTTTTTCCTGCAGCAGTTTCTTTTTCTTTTAAGAGTTTTTCAGTTTCTAATAGCGAATATGTGTTTCCTTCAATTTGTGATGATTTCCAGCTCAAATCAATGGCTAACCTTTCAAATTCTTTTTTGTATTCTTTCTCTGTTAGTTGTGAAATATTGTTCTTAAAAATCTCTTGAAGCTTACTTAGTTTTTGTATTTCACTATTGGTAAATACACTGTGCTTTGAAAGTACTTCCTTAATTATTTGGAAATTGAATCCTTCCTTTATTTGTCTTTCATCAATCTCTTTTTCATAGTACTTTTCAATATCAATGGGTTGGATGACTTGGTAAGCCGGAGAAATAAAATATTTAGTCCCTTTTCCTTTTCCTTTTGTTGAAATATAGTTTGAAGAAATTAATTTTGTCAGTACTCTTTTTAAAGTTGCATAGCTTATAGATAAATTTATTTCGTCAAAAATTTCTTTTGATGAGCATTCTCCAACTTTTTGGATGAATTCGATTATTTGTCTTTCTCGCGGAGCAATCATCGTTTTTGTTTTAGCTCACAAACATACTAAATCAAGCTCACATTGACTATCATTTTGAGCTTTATCTTAAAATTAAATGAGCTATAATGGTTGGTTCGAATTGCGTATCGGAAATCGAAAAGCGTCAGTTTCAAGCTTGATACTACAAAGAACAAAGAGACGACACACGGAAGCTAATGCCCTCGTAGATACTACTGTAACACCTATTTGCCACATACAATATAATGTACTGCGAATTATTGTCTTCCAGTCTTAATAGTCACCCAATTTTTATCAACCATGTATTGTGCAAATTCGGGTTCCCCTTTTTTCTTTATCATCTCAATGCCTAATCTCCGGTTTGTACGCGTAATAAACTGCCCGAACCGGATCATAAATGGATTATAGGTTTTGCAATCCTTAACCGAACCGTATTTATCGCATTCGGCGCAAGAATTAAATCCATTCTCAATGCAACATGGCCTTACTTTACAGGATTTGTATCCAACGGCACATTTTGGACTATCGCCTTTACAACCTTCACATTGTCCTCTTGTATATTTTGGACATGCCCCGCAATAAAATCCACAATAGGAAACCAGGTCCATATTTGATTGCTCCATTGTTTTTTAGCTTTTCTTAAATTTTACTTTCCCCTCTTTATTCATTTTTTCAGTCGCATAATGAATAATCTTTCTGCCACATGTATCTTTCCATTTTAAAAGAAATTCTTCTGCTATTCCGGGTTGTTTTTTCCAAATTTCCCGAAGAAGTGTGCCCACCCCCTTTTGAACATCTTCTTCTTTATCTTCCATTAATTTCTCAATTACAGCGAGAATTGGCTCAGGATTGTACCCTTTTTTAATTGCTTCAAAGAAAGTAACCGGAACAGCCCTTCTTTTCCATTTCGATTCGGATTTTGTCCAGCTTACAAAATCCTGGGATTGAATAATATCGTTATAAATAAATTCAGCTAAAACCAAGATGCACAATTCATCGGTATTTCCCCAGTTTTGAATGCCATTTTCTAACCAATTCCCAATCCTGTCCAATGTTTCGGTTGAGAATTCATCTTTTTGTGATGCTAATAACGAGATCGCAAAGCTTGCTTCCTCAAATTTACCGGTAGATACCAGTAAATCGCCTAAATCCAGGTAATCAGAAATAGTCATTTCATTTTTCCATGAACCCAGGATTTTTTTTATTTGCGTTTTGAAAATTTTAGTATCAATGCCATATCCATCGTATCCTTCTGTAAAATACCGTTCGTATTTTTTTACAATTGAATCGTCTGCGTTTGCTAAACAAAAGTCGCTAATTTCTTTATGTTTTACTTCTAATTTATTCATTCGTTCAAATTGTTTATTTATTAAGGCAACTCATGGAACTCGCTTTTATAATAGGTGGTGTGATTAATGCGCTTAACCAAGCTCGTTTCATTCAATTTTCTTTTTAGTTGCAAAAATAGTCGGTGCATAAATACAAAAATTGTAAAAAATGGTCTTTATTCCCTGGTGTTAAAAAAAGCTTTTGGCGAAAGCCCGGTTAAACTTTTGAAATCATGAATAAAGTGTGATTGGTCGTAATATCCATTATCAAAAGCTAATTGAGACAAACTTGAGTTTTTATGCATCCTTTCCATTTGAATGACATTTTGAAACCGGACAATACTTGCAAACTTTTTGGGATTAACACCAACGTATTTTGAAAAAGTCCTTTCAAACTGTTTTATTCCTAAACACATCTCATGTGCAATATCCTGAGCCTTCATTTGTCCCTTAGAATTCTCAATTATTTTTAAGGCATGTTCAACCCGTTTAAATTCATCACTAAAAATTAACCTTTTAACAAGAAAGTTCTCTATATGAGCAATTCTTTGCTTATTATTCGGCGTATTAAACAACTTGTCTTCTAATTCAGTAGCTTCATTTTTAATTAAATCCTGAAGTGAAAGGTTTTCATTTAATAATTCCGTAATTGGGAAATTGAAAAATGGTTTTAGTCCATGGGCTTTGAATACAATCAGGACCATACCTGTTTTTCCTGATAATGACAAGTCGTAATAATTGGTGTGTTGCCCACAAATAACCAAATTTGGTTCAATATATTTGCTTAAATTCTTTTTCTGGAATTTTGATGGAGAACCATAGTGAAAAACCATGGTTGCGTATCCGCAGGGGTAAACCCTTTCATTAGGCAAGTAATCTATTGAATTATCTGTTTCAACAATGAAATAGTTTTTTATGAATTTGCTTAATATACCTGTTGGTTCAATAGATTCAATCATACAGTTTCATCGTTTTTTTCCCACCCAATTATTTGTCTATTTGGAGTGCTACCGCTTAGGGTGTTTTTATCACATATGCATTTTACTGTTCCTTATTATTTTCCTGTCATCAAACTTATGGCAAATCCACCTCCTTCCTTCATCCGAATTTCCTTCACTGTATCCTTTGTGACTTCAACCTTTTCTATTTCTATTGCAGTAGGGTTGGTCTTAAAATGGCTATCATTTTTATCCCGATAAATAGTCGCCAAATAGGTTGTGCCGCTATCCAAAAAATCAAAACTAATGGTATAACTTCTTTGATTTTCGTCGGTTATTCCACCTACAAACCAATTTCCCGTTCCTTTTTCCTCTCTGGCAATAACCACATAATCACCAACTTCTCCGCCCAAAACTTTAGTTTGTTCCCAGTCTACCCCCACATCTCGTATAAACTGGAAGGCAGGTTTATTTACATAGTTTTCGGGTAAATCGCAAGCCATTTGAATTGGGCTGTAAATGACCACATAAAGCGCAAGCTGTTGGGCTAAAGTAGTATTGATTTGATTGTTTTCTTTCGTTGGAAGGCTTATATCAAAAACACCAGGTGTAAAGTCAATAGGACCTGCAAGCATTCTTGTAAAAGCCACAATAGGCAGATGTTCAGGAGGGTTTCCACCATCATTTGCCCAAGCATTGAATTCTTGTCCCCTCAAGCCTTCACGGGCGATGGTATTTGGAAAAGTTCTTCTCAAACCTGTTGCTTTTATGGGTTCATGCGCATTCACCGCAATTTGGTAGTTCGCAGCCACTTCCACGGCTTTTTGATAATGGTTTACCATCCATTGACCATGGTGATATTCTCCTTTAGGGATTATTTTTCCAACATATCCTGACTTGACAGAATGAATCCCTAATTTATTCATCAGTTGGTATGCCGTATCCATTTGTTGTTCGTAGGTTCGTGGAGCGCCAGAAGTCTCATGGTGCATAATGATTCTTACACCTTTCTCCTTACCATATTTTACCACCTCATCAATATCGTAATCAGGATAAGGTGTTACAAAGTCAAAGATTCCCTCTCTGTCATCAAAGCCGGTCCACCTTTCCCAGCCTGTATTCCATCCTTCAACTAATAATCCCTTGATTCCATTCTCTGAGGCGAAATCGATATAGCGTTTTGTGTTCTCTGTAGTGGCACTATGCTTCCCGTGTGCATTACCTGTGTCAATCCATTTCCCGGTTTTATCGTCCATAGTCATTCCGTAATCCCATGTACCTTTGTCAATATGCATCTCCCACCAAATACCCATGTATTTCATTGGTTCAAACCAACTGACGTCACCTATTTTGTTGGGCTCATTTAGGTTCAAAATAAGCTTTGATTCAATCAGGTCAGCAGCCTTGTCTGCTATTTGTATAGTTCGCCAGGGTGTTTTAAATGGCAAGGCTCTTTTTACTTTATATCCTAAACGATCGGAGCCTACAAGCTGACTTGTCATTTTCAAGCCTGAGGTGTCAACTTTTAAGGTCATGCTGGCATAATCCAGTAGGGCTGCTTCGTGTATGCTAAGATGAAGCCCATCTTTAGTTCGTAGTGTAACAGGAGTGTGAATTGCATTGTCTTTAATGGATGTATAACTTATACTGTGAATTTTTCCACGCTCAATAGCATCTATTTCTGAAATTAAAGAAGTGTTGTAGAGATGTTCATAGCTATCCCAATCAGCGGGTATCCACCAGACAGTATGATCACCTGCGAACTGAAATTCGGTATTTTCATCCATTATAATCAGGCTGTCCACCCCTTCTTGCGATAAAAATTCATGTCGAAAACCAATTCCGTCATCAAAGGCCCGAAAATAGATATTAAGCCTGCGATTAGGACTTTTTGTTTCTTTTAATTCAACAACCAACTCATTATAGTTATTAATTACAGTTCGCTGTTCCCCCCAAGGCATTTCCCATGTTTCATTGAATGAGGAAGTGCCGGATCTCAATATTTTAAAGCCATTATTTAAAGCAGCCTGGTCCTTAAAATTAAAACTGATGTAAGAGGTGTCAATTACTGTAGTACCGTTGTGAGAAACCAGGTAATAAGGTTGCCCTTCCTTTGAAAGGTTAAACGCAATAGAATTACTACAATTAGGCGATTGAATAACAAATTCATGCCTTTTATCCTGGCAGCCTGCCAGGAATATAAGAAGTACTGATAGTATTGCTAAATTGTTTCTCATTGTTCAAGTTTTTAGTTTTATTCTAAAATAGTCTGACTGTAAATATAAGAATAATAGTCGATTGCGTAGCAGTTTCCTGTCAAGACACAAGAAAGTTTAAGCGGGCTACAACCCTTGAATTTACTACTGTCCCGGCTATTATTTTTATACATCCTAAGAGTAATTGTAATAGTATTGGCCACTATATTTCTCATATAAAGAACCGATGAATGAAGATTATCCATAAATATAATCCCAAACCAAACATTGTATGATTAACAAGATTGGTTCTAATTATGAGCGGCCTTTTTTGTGATTTAGATGCCATAAAACCAAGGCCTATACCTGGAAGTAACCAAAACCACGGAAAAATAATTGTTGCAATTCCATATATTAGAACTATCCATGTTCTATCCCTAATTGTTGGCACAATTGATTCTACGAAAAGATATACTCCTGCTAAAATTACTCCGATTAAATAGTGGGATATCAAACATCATAATTTTTCATTTTTTAATGCAGGAGTTTGGTTAATGTCCTTGTGTATGAACTTACCTTTGAAAATATAAAGAAACCATCGTCCAATGGCTTCAGGTTCAATGAATGAATATATAAGTTTCTTTTTGGTAAGAAAACCCGCAATTATATCCATAATTAAAGCTGCAAAGACACCCATTAAAACCGATTCTAGAATAATCATTGTCCTGAGATTTTAGTTATTGCAAACAGTGTGTACAAGAACAATAGCCAGTTGCGGCTACTTCCCTTCCATTACTTGTAGCAAATTAACAACTGGTATTTCTGTAGTTATTTTTACTTATACAAAAGTAAGAAGCATGAAATAAAAGTAAGTAGAATATTTATTGTTTTAAAACTCTTTATTGGTAATATGGAGTTAAGGTGTTTTCCAATAATAGTACCCGCTAATAATATAGGGGTAAATAACAATGAGTGTTTTAATACCTGATTCGAGAGCAGTCCTATTTGGTAATATCCAATAATTGCAATTGTTGCAGTAACAATGCTAAACCATGCAAATATCTCCCGAAACTTTTTATTATCAACTTTTGCCTTGTTCAGAAAGAGGGCTAATGGTGGCCCGCTAATTGAAATTGTACCTGTTATAAGCCCAATAATACTTCCAACTAGTGGATAGGCGTATATTGGTATTGCTACGCTTTCTTTTTTCCTTTTTATTAAAGACAGAATAGTAAGAACAATAAAGAATATTCCTGAAAAATGAATTAACCAATCCGCGTTAATGTATTTTAAAATAACAACTCCTAAAATTGTAAACAAGCCTCCTGAGATTATTAATTGTTTTGATGGTTTGTCGATTAGTTTCTTTTCTTTCTTCTGTAAGATAATGAACAAAGAAGCAAATAAATTACAGATCATTAAGACCGGGATTATCTCTTTGGGTTCATACCAGGTTAAAAGAACTGGCAAAGACAATAGTGCGAAACCAAATCCTGTTATTCCTTTAATTAAGCTGGAAACAACAATTGTTAGTATGATATAAATGTTTGGCATAATTTATCGGGTTAAAATATATAATGAACCAACTGAGATAATTGCCCATAAAATAAGCCCAAGGGCAAAACTTTTTATACCAGCCTGCTTAATTTGATTCATTGAGATGTTTGCCCCAATCAGGAACAGGGCGACAACCATTCCGCGTTTGCCTAACCAGCTAAAATGAGCATAGCTTGCCTGAAAATTTGGAAATAGATTGGCAAATACAATGGCAAGTGCGAAAAGTAAAATGAACCATGGAAATTTTATTGATTTTTTCCCTTCGTTTTTATGCAAAAATGCGATGACCAATGAAAGTGGAATAATCCACAAAGCACGAATTAGCTTTACTGTTGTTGCAACCTGCAATGCTTTTTCTCCATAACTCGCCCCGGCACCAACAACCGAACTGGTGTCGTGTATGGCAATGGCAGCCCAGTTTCCAAATACTTCCTGGCTTAGTCCTAATTTATGGCCAACAAGCGGGAACAAAAATAAAGCAATGGCATTTAGCACAAAAACTACCACAAGAGCAAACGAATTTTGATAGTTTTTGCTGTTTAAGACAGGGGCAATTGCAGCAATGGCACTACCCCCACAAATAGCCGTACCTGTTGCTATCAAAAGTGATATATTTTTTTCAACTTTTAAAAGCTTGCCCAATAGGATGCCACAAACCATTACACAACCAACAGAAATTACGGTTTCAAAAAAACCATTTATTGACGCTGTAAGCACATCGGTAAGGTTCATCCCAAATCCCAATAATACAATGGATAGCTGTAATATATTCGATGTATATTTATGAATATTTTTAAGCTTTAGCCCTACAAAAGAAAAAAATAAGCCCATAAACAAAGCTATTGCCGGGGATACAAATGGAAGAAAACAGAAAGAGATAACTACCAGATGAAGCCAGTTAAGGTTCTCTGGCTTTATGGTGTCATTTGCAATGCTTTTAATTGTTATAAATCCTTTCATACTTTTTTTTATAAAAGTACTACTGGGATATAATTAAATCAAATACTTATTTATTATACGATATAATTAGAAATTATAACTAAATAAGAAGTTTTCAAACAATTCAACCTGGCTGCTTTTATGGCCAACTTTATATGCTATGCGAAATTTGCGGGGAATACTAAAGCCTGTCACCTTAATTTCTACCAGGTTTTTAGAATAGAGTTCATTTATTACGGCTTGTTTTGAGACAATAGCCAAACCATCAAAATCGAGAAGGAAATTTTTTATGGCCTCGGTACTTCCTAAGTGGATTGACACGTTGAGATTTTCGAAATTTAAGTTCTGTTTAAAAAATGCTTCTTTAATTACTTCCAATGTACCGGAGCCCTTTTCCCTTAATACAATTGGGATTTGAAACAAATCGTCTTTATTAATATTTTTCCGTTTTGAGTACACACATTTTTTACCACTTACAACAATAAGTTCGTCATCAAGGAAATTTTTATATCTGATACCCAATTGTGAAGCGTGGTTTTCTACCAATGCCATATCAATTTTGTTATCTAGTAAAAGTTGCTCCATTTCAAATGAATTACCATTCATTAGGAGAATATTAACATCTGGATAGCGTTTATGGAATGAGGCTATTGTTTTGGGAATTAAATACTGCGAAATTGTTGAGCTGGCACCAATTATAAAATCTCCTGAAACGTTATTGCTTAACTGACCTATTTCAAAATCAAGTTCCCTGTAGTGTTGTTCAATTTCTTTGAATTTATTATATACAATTTTCCCCTTATGGGTAAGGTAAATCTTGTTTCCTTTACGCTCGAATAAATTAGAATTAAACCGAGTTTCCAATTCTTTTATATGATTTGTTACCGCTGGTTGACTAATATGTAAATCTTTAGCTGCTTTCGAAAAGCTAAGATTTTCTGCAACGGCAATAAATACAATATCTCTATAATCCATCTTTTAGGTTATTTGTACCTGTCTTTGTGCTGGTTGCTAACGACAAACCACGAACCCCGGCATGCCTTATACCAAATGTAGTGCTCAGTTAATTATTCAACTAATACTTTTTTAGCTTTCGGATATTTAACCGAATATTTAATTATCAGTTCTTTGTTTTCATTTGGTTTTAAAGAAATTTTCCATTCAACCTTCCCAGTATCTGCATCTAATTTCCCCCCGGAAATCTCTAACGTTTCTACTTGTATATCTTTTGTTGTCGAGATTGGAATTTGGTCATAAATTAATGTGGAAATCGGATAGGGTTTATTATTTCTTAGCGTAATTTTATATGCAACTGTTTCTTTACGATTAGCTCCAATAAATTGATTTTCTGAATATTCCGTCAGTTTTTCACGTTTAATACTAATATTATTATCTATTCCAAATGAAAAGTCTAAAGTATCCTTAAACTGCTCTGTATTAATATTCGATTTGCCAACATATGAGTTTTCAAGATATACATTTACTTCTCCATCTATCAACTCAGCCTTATACCAGTCACCAATTTTCCCAATCAGAAATACATTTTCAGCCAGTTTGGGTATAGATTGATACTCGAAGTCAGCATTCAGATCTGATTCTCTAAAACTCACAGTGGTTGTTTTGTTGTTTGAAATGATTGTTTGTGAAGCCTCAACTAAATACTCATTAGAAGTTTCTCTTTTTGAAGTAATTGTTAATGGAATAGAAGATTTTCCCATGCCAGATTTTGTTGTAACCAATACAACTCCGTTTGCTCCCTGAGAACCATAAATTGCAGATGCAGATGCGTCTTTTAACACCTCTATGTTTTGAATATCATTAGGATTTAGGGTAGATATATCATTTTGAAGAATTCCATCAACAACATATAAAGGATTTGAATCGCTATTGATTGAACTTATTCCCCTAATCCTTATTTCAGAATCGACTCGAGGAACATCTGATCTTTCGGAGATTTGTAATCCCGCTACCCTCCCTTGCAGAGCATTAGCTATTTCAGGGTAAAAAAACTGTAGATAAAACGGAGATAATAAAGGCATTTTGGCTGAAATGTTTGTTTTAGCAGTTGAAAGTATAAGGTTTACATCATTCCAATTAATGCCCGTATTTTGTCTAACATTTGCTTTGTAAGTAATATTTAATGGATTATTTATCCCTAAGAATCTAATATCATATGAAGGATACCAAGCTGCATTATCAACTAAATAATTAAATGAGATTTTTGAATCTTTTGTTTGCTTTGATTCAATTGTAACTAATATCGTTCCTGATGGTAGGTCTGATTTATTATTTAATGAAATCAATTGCTTGTTTAATTTATCCGACTCTTTTTTAAATTCAATAATTTTTCTTTGACGTTTTAGCAAACCAAGGTTTAAGGTTTCGATGTTTTCTCCATATATAGCATTTAAAGATTTGAAAGTCTCAGGATTTATACTTTGTTCTTTTCCAGCTATATCTTTGTTGGAATATAAAAAATCTAATTTATCCTTGATGATCTTTATCCAAGCTTCTTCGTCCTCAATTTTTAGTTGCAATTCTTCTATATTATTTTTAAGTATCTCAATGTCTTTGCTTTTATTCAATTCATTCAAATAATCATTTTGGTGTTGAACAGTCAAGATTGTATATGAACCATCACCATCAACTCGGATACTTTCCTTTTTTACATACGGCGATAATCCAACCAATTTTAGAATTAATTGACCTTGTTGTAAAGGGAAAAATGCTTCTCTTTCAATCTGAGCTCCTTTTGTAAAAACAGTTACTTTCTTAATCTCAGAGGTAATTTCTTTTTCAGCTTGTCCGAATGAAAAAATATATAGGCAAATAGCCAATCCTATCAATGTGAATTTTTTATTCATAGTTTCAATTTTATCAACAATTCAATTTTGCACTACCCATAAAAGTGTGTCTTTAATTATGCACAACGTATGTTTAAACAAACTTAAAAATTTCCAACCACCAAACTATCTTCCAATTTACCAAAAATATAAATAATCATAGTTTGCTCATGAAAATTCTTGCAGGAAATCCGGGGGTTGCGTGGTGTGCGTTGCCGGGTTTCGTAGCACTTGCAAAATACAAATAACCCTTTCGAAAAACAACATGGCTATCTACTTTATAAAGATTTCAAACAAAAGCAGTGAACAACACAATTAGATATTAGGGAACGGATTGCAAATCCGCTCCAGCGGGGGCTTGGTTCAAGAGTTTTATCCATTCCCATTTGTTTCATAATCGCTTTTGCTTCTTCTGCTTTAGAATCCTTTTTTTGATCAAGGACACCCAATCCAACAATTTGTAATAAGCCATAAAAAACTTCAATCATTACCCAACCAATTCCCACAGAATAGGCGTTTGATGAGCTAAGCCCAATTATTGAAAGCAGAATCAATCTTACAATTTCTTCTGCTGGACCAGATATTCCGATTGTTAGTTTGTTAGAAGTCTTTATGTCAATGTTTCTTTTCTTAAAAAAAAGAATTATGGGAATTCGTAAAAGTAAAGCCAGCCACCAACCTAATACGCCAAGTAATACAAAATTAAAAACAATCTCAATTTTTAGAATATGAGCAAGAAAAATAAATGGAACTGGAGCCAATAAATATAATGGAGTAGATAATAGTATATTTCTAAAAAAGAGAGTAGTTTTCATTCCTTTGCCAGCTCAGGTTTACTTTCTATATTTATTAACATCAAGATTCATAATGTAAAAATTTAATGAGCCGTTATTACTTGATGAAATACTGGAAATAAATTCTTTATAGCTTTTTGCAGCATTTTTCTTGGTCTCTTTTGTTATTCTTCCAGAAGTAAAAATTAAATAGTTCCCGTCTGGCGTAACATATGGGCTACCATCAATCTGATCACTGTTTACTTCTTCTCCCATATTAACGGGATTGGACCAATCAGTTTGGTTCTCTTTAAAACTAATATATAAGTCACTATTACCGTAACCATCTGGTTCGTCAACCCTTACGAAAATAATAAACGATTCATCCCTTGCCACAAATGCATCTGCCTCATTTTTTTCGGAATTAATATTACCAGGTAGTTTCACTGGCTCTTGATATTTTCCATTCTGAAACCTGGAAAAGTAAATATCTGAATTGCCCTCTTTATCAGAATTAAAATATATTGTTTTGTTATCTGTCATAACAGGGTAAAATTCATTCCCTGATGAGGCTATTGGCAAGCCCAGGGGGTGGGGTTCTTGCCACAGTCCATCTATTAATTCAGAGGTCCAGATATTAAAGTTAAAGCCCTCAGGTTTTCCTTCATAATCTTTGAAAGTAGAAAACAACATTAAATCTCCATCAGGTGAAATTTGAACATCCGCTGTCGGAATATCTGATGATACAAATGGAGCAAACTCAGGCTCACCAAATCTTCCATTTTCAAATGTTTGAAAGGCAATTCCTGTAATACCTAATTTTTGTGATGTAGCAGTATAATATATTGTTTTTCCGTCAGGGCTAAAACTTGTATTGAATTTGTCTATGTATGTGGATACAACTTCAGGATGAAACTTTATAGGTCTATGAACAAGAGAATCAATTTTATAAGGATGACTTATAGTCTCTAACTTTTGTTCTTTATTTTTATCTACTTTGTTTATGCAAGATGAGAAAAGTACTATACATATAAGTGAAATTACTATATTATTCATAATCGTTCTATGTTTTATAAAATTTGTAGCCACACGTTTTCATCAATACTTTTTCACAAATTCAATAATCTCCTTTTTAAAATTATCAGAGTCACTTATGTAAGGTTCATGGCTTGAATTTGGTAAAATCTTAAAATATTTGTCGTTGTCTGATGTCCCGAAATTATTAAACACATCTAATCCTTCCTCGGGCACAATTAAATCATCATATTTGCCCCAAATTAGTAATGAAGGTATTGTCACTTTTGAAACCTCAGCTATAAGATTCTTTCCTTCGGCATCTTCATTCAACCTATCGTTTACAATTTCCAGATTTGAGGATAGATATGCAGGAAAAGGATTATAACTAGAAAAAAATCCTATGCCGATATATTGACGAACTGAAAGTGTTGCTAATTCTTCCGGTATAATTATTTCTCCCGGCCACCCCACAAAACCTCTCCATTCGTTTTTTTGTTCTCTTGTCGATATAATTGGATTATTATTTGTCCATTCAAGAGCATTAGTCCAATGGTCAATTATGTTGCCTTTTGAAATTTCTTCGTTAGCGATATTTAATAAAAATGTGCGACGATATTGCCAACTTAAATCATAATCAAAGTTGTAAGCTCCGTCAACCGAAATCCAACCGCTTATTTTATTTTGAAAATTATTTGTCAGTAAGTAATTTGCGCCAATATATCCACCAAAACTCACTCCCATTAAATAAATATCAGGACTTTGATATTTTGCATTTAAAACTGAAATTATAGCATCCAAGTCCTGAACAAACTGGGCAACTGTTAAAGAACTTTCATCAAAATTTCCTTGTGCATTTCCACAACCTCGTTGGTCATAATAAATCATAGCAAAGTTTTCTTCAAGTCCTTCCGACCAGTTGAACATATCTGCCTTTGCAACATCAATACTTGTTGAACCAGGCCCACCGTTAATATAAATTATAAATTTAGAGGAAGCAGTATTACCTTTAACCCAAACAGGTAATTCCGTATTATTAATTTTTACGTGAAAGAAGGTATCTGCATTTGACTCAAGTTCAAATTTTTCACAAGAACTAATAATCAATAAAAGAGCTATGGATACTATATATCTAGTCTGTTTCATATCAATTAATTTAAAATGTATTTAATACCTAATTCAAATGCAAAATATCCAATGCCATTGGGAAAATTTGGAACTGTATACATAAATTGAGGCTTTATGAAATATGCAATAGGAAGATTTTTTTTAATGCTTAAATCCTTTCCAAACGACACGAAATAATTTGAAGCAAAATAATTATGCCCTGCAATAACTTTATTTACTTCTCCATTACTACTTACCTCGTAAGTATTTGGTATAAAAGTCCGGAGATAGCCTATACCAAACCCAACTTCATAAAACCCTCCTTTGGGGTTTTGTCTTTTATATTTAGCTTCAGGTATAAGAAATAACCCCGTTTGATATCTTCTATGGTAAAAAAAACCTAATGCAGGACTAATAAGAAAACTCTTGTTAATTACTTTTGAAGAGTCTTTTCTGTTAGATTTAATTTTATCCCATTCTCTAATGTTTAAATCTGCACTTATTTTCAGACCCGGGTGGGTAACCATTTCTCCGTAATACGAAAATGTAATTGATTCAACAGTTTTAAATTGTGCCATACAATTTGAAACAATGAATGAAAAAACCAACAATAATAATATTCTCATAATTCTCATTTTTTTTGATGCCAAGATATTATATCAAAAAAGATGAGAATTGTAATAAATCGTCAAATGTCTATTTTACAAAAAACACTTCTTGAATTCCAATATTTAGCGAAGCCAACTGTTTGGGGGATAAGCCGGAGAATTTACTCATCTCTTTAATAAAGTGAGCCTGGTCATAATAGTTAAAACCTGCATTGCCACTATAATTTTTAAATTCTTTTTTTACAGAAAAAGATTGATTAACAAACCTAACTAACATGCTGTATTTTTTAGGAGTTAACCCTAAGTATTTTTTAAATTTTCTTTCAATTGTACTAGCCGAAGTATTAAATAAAGCAGGAAATTCACGTATCATGCAATCTCCCTTGAAATTATCTATATGACTTACAATTTTCTCGAAAACAGCATCACTATTATTGATTTGAGAGCTTAAGTATTTCTCAAAATAAGATTCAATTAAATAGATTCTTTCCTGTTGTGAGGAAGCCTTTAAAATGGCTTTTTCTAAATCTAAAATTGATTGACCAAAGCATTCTTTCGGTTCTAAATTATTATTGATGGTTTTTATTACTTCAGTTTTGCATAGTAAGTAGAATTTTTTTGGATTAAACCTAACACCTATAATTGGACTTTTAGTTACATTACAATTTTGAGGAGTTGTTCGAAGTCCTGCTAGTTGACTTTTTCTTATTTTGTATTCCTCAGTTAAAGGAAAATACCTTTGAATTTCAGCATCAGTAAAAATTAACTCAATGGAATTGTCAGGGATAAGCAGATGCTTATTATTATGAGGGTAAATATCTGAGTAATTTTCCCACCAGATGCAGTTTATAAATTCACCCAAAGTGCCTTGTGGTTTTGTTTCATTGTAGTTCCATTCCATTTCTTATTATGTCTGTATCTTTTTTTAGGACGGGTCACTATTACTTACAACGGTGGCGGTATGAAATCGTTGGGGTTTGCGGGCTACTTTCCTGTCCAGTTACACTAAACTTAATGCGTGGCAGAATGTTAAATAACAAACTGAACCCCAATGTTTTATACCGCGTGTTGTGCCTAGTTAATTTATTATCCATTGTGTTTTCATCTCATTCATCGTTATTGCATTCCCTCGCAATAATACACGATTATTATCAACAAGTTCACATTCAATTATTCCTGTTCTTTCTGAAGCTTGAAATGCCAACATTTTTGTTTTGTTTAACTTCTTTGACCAATATGGTGCAAGATAACAATGTGCCGAACCTGTTACAGGGTCTTCATTTATTCCAACACCCGGAGCAAAAAATCTCGAATAAAAATCAAACTTATCATGTGATTTTGATGTAATCATAAATCCACCTCTATCAGATTTTTGTAGCAATTGAAAATCAGGTTTAATTTGTTTTAGTTTTTCAATATTATCAATCTCTATCAAATACCGTTTATCATTTTTACCAATATAGATTGGTTTAATATCAAATGCTTTTTCAATAATCTCGTTACTTTCGCATTTTTCTACAAACAATTGTGGAAAATCTAATTCAATCATTTCATTAAAAATACGTGCTTTTAAAATCCCACTTTTTGTATCAAAATCTATCACTTTGTCTACCTCATGTAATCCTAACTCATATAAAACATGAGCCGTTGCAAGTGTTGCATGTCCACATAAATTTACTTCTGTTTTTGGAGTGAACCACCTTAACGAATAAGTATTTTTCTGTTTTAATATAAATGCAGTTTCAGAATGATTTATCTCTCTGGCTATTTTAACCAATAATTCATCTGGCAACTCAGTATCTAAAATACATACTCCAGCTGGATTGCCAGAATATGGTTTATCAGTAAATGCATCTACTATAAATGTTCGCATTGTCGTATTTTTTTAATTATGCACAACGTATGTTTAAACAAACTTAAAAATTTCCAACCACCAAACTATCTTCCAATTTACCAAAAATATAAATAATCATAGTTTGCTCATGAAAATTCTTGCAGGAAATCCGGGGGTTGCATTGTGTGCGTTGCCGGGTTTCGTAGCACTTGCAAAATACAAATAACCCTTTCGAAAAACAACAGGATATTCTTTTAAAAATATGTTTCAAAAAAAGTGACGAAAGTCTCAGTTTGCAGTCTCAGCCTGGGTAGAATGGTACACAATTTAATCCTGCACCAGCAAAAGAGTAAATCTGAGCCGGAAGGTGATGAATCCAAGTCGGTTTCCTATTGAATAATTACCTGTTTTGTAAATGATGTATTTTTAAAGTCGAACCTTAAAAGATAGATACCAGGTGTGAAATTAGAAATATCAATGCTTGTAGATTTTAACATTCCTTGTTTCTGAATCGAACCATCCATTTTAATAAGCTGATATCCTGTATTTTTAGTTGATAAACCTTCAATTCTAATTTCATGACTTGCCGGGTTTGGGTAAATTTTTATATCCTTTTCGTTTAACAGTAGGTTTGTAGAATTTGGGATTCGCAAATTTTCAATTACCTGGGTTGATACCCAGTATAAATTGCTAACGCTTGAACCTCCCCGGGTAAAAAAAAGGTATTTTCCATCAGGTGAAACCACGGGAAAACGCTCCCATTGATCAGAATTAATTTTATCCCCTAAAGAAATTGGCGTACCCCAATTCCCTTCGGAGTCTTTAAACCGAACATACAAGTCGGAATTTTCGCCTTTGGCAAATACAACATAATCATCCTCTGCCGAATAAAAAAGTGATAACCATGGTCCATATTCGGGTAAAATTTCCATAGAAGTTGGAGATGAAAAAATGTTATCATTAAATGTATATTTCAAGCCAACAGTTGCGTAGCTACCGGAATAACCCAAATAATAGGCATTCCCAGTATTTGTAAACAAGGGCGAAAAATCAATATTTGGCGTGTTGTATGGTTCGCCAACATTAATCGGCTGGGTCCAACCATTATTTGTTCTTTCAGCGTACCAGGTGTCAATGCTCCCCAATCCACCCGACATATCAGAATAAAAGTAAATCCTATTGCCATCGGGTGAGAAGGTAGGATTCCCATGATTATTTGACAATTTATTTTGGGTAAAAGGCGCTAGTGCAGTTGAAGACCAGGAACCGTCTTTATACGTTGAATCGTAAATTCGCTCTGTTGATGGATTTGTGACCCAAAATATTTCATCTCCATTTGGTGAAATTGCAATTCTACCATGTACATAACCTGTGATAAAATCCGGTGCAAATTTTTCAGGAGTATCTGTTGGTGGCGTCTGTCCAAAATATAAATTATTTTCAGGTATATCCTGTGCATTACTTAATAGTATACTGTAAAACAGAATAAGGAATAATAGGTTGCTTTTCATACGATGTCAATCTAAAAGTTTATTGACAAATGAAAAGGAAAGCTTTCAATTCCATTAATGCTAATGGGTAAATATTTAACAACTATGGGTAGTGGCAGTAAATCAGCCCATTATGAATACTCGGATGGCAATTTATTAAACTCTTCCTTAAAACATTTAGAGAAGTAGGATAGGTTTTCAAAACCGGTTTGAAAGGCTGCCTCACTAACACTTACCTTTTTAGAAGATATTAATTGAGATGCTTTTTTAAGTCGATAAGTACGGATGAATGAACTTGGATTCATATCGGTCAATGATTTTAACTTCCTGTAAAGGCTTCTTCTCGACATGGACATATTCTCGCACAACTGCTCAACCGTAAATTCAGCATTGGAAAGATTCTTCTCAATTATTTCGGAAATTTTAAGGATGAACTGTTCATCAAGGGAATTGAATTCAACTTCCCGGGGGATTACCGTAATCTTCTTTTTAAAAACTTCTTTTTGTTTATGACGCGTCTGAATGATATTGGCAACTTTTAATATAAGTTCTTTCTCATTGAAAGGTTTAACGATATAATCATCGGCACCGGATTCGAATCCTTCTATTTTATCTTTTCCCTGGTTTTTTGCGGTTAACAATAGTACCGGGATATGACTGGTTGCTAATTTCGATTTAATTTTATGGGTTAATTCAAATCCATTAATTCCGGGCATCATTACGTCTGAAATAATGATATCCGGGTTTTCTGATAGTGCGGTTTTTATTCCATCCTTTCCGTTTGATGTTTGCAAAATCTTGTATTGTTCATTGAACAAGAAAGAAATGTAATCCCTTAAATCTTTATTGTCCTCAACAATTAAAATGCATTGTTGCTTAATCTTTTTTGACTTGCTATTTACATCCTGATTTTGACCTGTTGTGTTCGGGAAAAGTTCAATACGTTCCTTTATTGCCTCTTCATTTTGTTCCTTTATGGGAATCTGAACAATAAATTCACTTCCATTACCTTCATTACTGTTTACCTCAATTGACCCATCGTGTAATGACACATACTCTTTAACAAGTGATAAACCAATACCGACACCATCAAAATGCCCGTTTGTGTTTTTTTCTGATTGGTAAAAACGTTTAAATATTTCTGATTGTTCTTTCTTGGGAATGCCAATACCCGAGTCTTTTACTTTTAATATCAGGTCATCATTTTGTTTCGAATAAGCAACTAAAATAGTACCTCCTGATGGCGTGAACTTAAAAGCATTGTCTAATAAATTAGTTAAGATTGCTTCCATTTTTTCATAATCAAATGAAAAAATCAACTTGCCAGGATTTGACTCAACTATAAAATTAATTTGCTTATCCTTTGCCTGGGATTGAAACATGGCTATTGTTATCGAAAACAAATCACCAAAATCCTGAATCTTTTTCTCGACACTTTTTTCTTTTACGCTATCGCTCGATAGATCTAACAACTGGTTAACGAATTTCTGTAATTTGTTGGCGCTTTTAAACATTAACGAAAGATGCTCTTTGTTAATGGCTTTTTCTTTCTCAGATGCCAATCTCTGCAATGGTGAAACCAGAATTGTTAGTGGTGTTCGTATTTCATGGGAAATGTTGGCAAGAAATCTAAGTTTGTTAGCATCAGCATCACGGAGAATTTTATCAGCCCTTTTTTTGTTCTGAAAGTTTCTGTTCAATAAGAATAAGATTAGTAAAGAAAAGAGGGAAATAACGATCAAAAAATTGCGGATTATCTTTTGCCTTTTAATTTCGGCTTTTGCCCTTTCTTCTTTCGACAAAAGAAGTAGCTCATTTTCATTTTCAACATTCTCAAGTATGAACTTTAATTCAAGGCTTGTATATTTTCGTGCATCTATTTTTTCCTGTTTTTGTTTTTTTAATTTTTCATATAGAATAAAATGGCGGGAAGCATCTTCAAATAACCCGAGCCGGTGCTCCACTGAAGCAATTTTATACAAATCTTTATAATTGGAATTGCCCAATTGTTGTATTTGCTTAAAGTATTTTAGGGCTATTGTAGGTTTATGAATAGCCTCATAGTACTCCCCTAAATTGTTATAGCATTGTTTGATATGGTGTACATCGTTCTGTTTAAGGTATAGTTCCAGGGCTTTATTGAAGTATGTCAAAACACTATCGCGATAAGCAAAAGCAATCATATCTAAGGCTTTTTGCTCGTATGTGTTCGCAACAAAAATATCATTCCCGATTTCTTTTGCTTTCTGATAAGCTTTTAAATTATAATATTGACATGTATCGTAATGAATAAGGTTTTTCCGATATGTTTCAGCTAGTATTAAATAGGCTTTAAGTAAATGGGTTTCAAATCCTTTCTGCTTTGCCAATTCAATGGCTTGCTTCAAATATTTTTCGGACAATTGAGAATCATCAGTTTGATACATCATTCCCAGGCGGGAAAGAATTATTATTATTTGTTCATGATCATTTCTGTCTTTTGATATTTCGAGCGCTTTAAAATAATATTGAACAGCCAGGTCTTTATTCATGTCCCCGAAATCAAAGAAAGTAGCCGTTAAATAATAAGCTGATGCTAGGTTCTTAAGGTCATTATACTTTATAGAGTAGTCAATGTAGTTGGCTAAATGCAAAGTAAGCGATGAAAAACCCTGATGGTAGATTAAGTAATTACAGGTGGAATGATAAAGTGATAAAAAACTTACAGTATCCTTTTCCTTTTTATAATCGATTTGTAAAAGGCTGTCGATATATAACAGACTGTCTATGTTGCCCTTTTCGAATAGCTGCCAATACGTTTGTTCGTTTAGTTTTTGTCCGGATTCTAAATTAGCAAATGCTTTTTCGGAACTTGCAATTAGAATAGCACTAATTAGTAGAAAAGAAATTAGGTAGATATATTTAAGACCAGACCCCATTGAAATAAATGATACTATAATTTCAAAACTTAAATATATCTCATTTTTTGTAAATCTGCGCCAGCAGAGGGGAAGTTGGCGTACCACCATCCCGAATTCAATCGGGACCGCAATGCAATATGTACTGTGTTAGCTGCTGATTTTTATTAACTTATTAAGTCAACTGTTTCTAACAATAAATCTCCTTTTATATAAAATCTTCGTCCCCCTGTTGACATCATTGGCTCGCCTTCCATATATTCCTCCATTTCAATTTTCGGAATAATTTCATTTCTTCTTTTGTCAAAAATTAAGCAAGTGCCATTCTCTAAGTGGTGAGCCAGTATGTATGTACTGTCATTGGCTAAATACAGATAATCGGTCATAAATAAAATATCTTGATTATTCGAGTCTTGAGTTACTTGCTCTTTTATTTCGTCATAACCGTACATGTCAAATGGATAAGAATTTATATAGGAGTCAAAATTTGTTTTAATCAAGTAATAACTATTTTCAAACAGAATAACAGTCTTTGCAAAAAATGTGGGACTGTCATTCGTTATAAGGTCAATTGACAAAAGGTTCAAGTCATCATCTTCTTCCTTTTTACATCCTAAAATGAAAACTATAGTCATTAGTAGGAAAAATATCTTTTTTATAGTCATGATTAGTTGATTTATTATTAATAGTTTATAGATGCTTATATTCTAATTTAGGTTGCGTTAAATTTGCAGCCAACAGCAGTCTGACTAAAAAGTAAAATTAAGCCGTTGACATTTCAATATTTCGTTTTTTTCAAAGTCAGCGATCCGAATAATTCCTCCTTCTCAAAAGGTTTTTAGACAGTCTGACGGTTTATGTAAGTGGAGTGCGGGATTAAAAGTGATGAACTTTCAATTCTGCACATAGCCAATTCGTTTATTTATTATTTCAAATTTTCCGTCAATCGTCAAAGACGAATTGGCGGTGTTGCCACGAAGAACTGCGGTTGAATTACCCGATGAAACCCGCATTAAATTTACATTGTTATAGCCATGTGCTTTATGATTTTCATTTAATGCTCAATTTAAACCTCATTTATTGAACAAAATATTGCTGAATTAATGACATTAATTTTTCCTTTTCAATTGGTTTTGAAAGATGTGCATTGCAGCCAGTTTTAATTGCCTTTTCTACATCTCCTGCTAGTGCGTGTGCGGTTTGTGCAATAATTATTACTTTGTTATTAAATTGACGAATTTGTCGAGCTGCCTCATAACCATCCATTACAGGCATTTTTAAATCCATTAATATCAAATCAAAGTCAGGGTTTTCTTTACATTTTTCTATTGCTTCAACTCCATTTCTTGCGTATGAGGTTGTACAATTTATTTTTTCAAGCATGATACTAATTAGCAAGCCTGATGTTTCATCATCCTCAACAATTAATACTTTTAAATTTTCTTTTAGATTTTCTTTGTTTTCAACCGCAATGGTATAATCGGACCCGACTACTTTATTTATTTCGCTTATAAAAGGTAGTGTAAAATAAAAAACCGAACCTTTTCCCTTTTCACTTTCAACCCAAATTTTCCCACCCAACATTTCAACATAGCATTTTGATATTGCTAAACCTAATCCAGCTCCTTGTAATGCCTTTTTGTCATCGATATCGGCTTGAATAAATCGTTCAAATATACATTTCTGTTTGTCGGCTGGGATACCCTCTCCAGTATCCTTTACATAAAATTCAAGGTATTCTCCCTTTTTGTTACAAGCAAATTCGATAGAACCTTCGGATGTGAATTTTATAGCATTTTTTAACAGATTGGTAAGGATAGCATATACTTTTTCGCTGTCGGTGATGATTTTGACTTCTTTAGTGGGCAAATTGTTTATACAGGAAAACTTAATCCCTTTAGCTTCCATTTCGGGTTTGAAAAAGGTGTAAATGAATTCGATTTGCTTGTTGATATTCGATTCCCCGATTTTGACCTTCATCTGTCCAGCTTCAATTTTCGAAATATCAATTATATCGTTGATGATATTGAGCATTCTTTTTCCGCTTTTTTCAATAATTCTGATATACTCCTGCTGTGTTTCTCCTTCTAGTTTAGGGTCTTTCAACAATTCGGAAAACCCTAAAATCCCATTCATTGGAGTCCTTATTTCGTGGCTCATATTGGCAAGGAAGGCAGATTTAAGGTGGTCGCTTTCTTCAGCATGTCGTTTGGCGTTATTTAATTCAATTTCGGCAAGCCTGATTTTTGTAATGTCAACCATTGTTATAATACAAAATTCATCATTCTGGCTAACAACACCTTCGATATTTACATATAATGGTAATTTGCTTTTGGTTGCTATTGTTACCTC
The DNA here is from genome assembly GCA_963678235.1 of Prolixibacteraceae bacterium. Classification (GTDB taxonomy): domain Bacteria; phylum Bacteroidota; class Bacteroidia; order Bacteroidales; family Prolixibacteraceae; genus JABMQB01. The sequence continues at coordinate 2,346,563 of OY782766.1, forward strand.
GCAGGTTTGTTTTGTTTTACTAGTAAAAACCATATCCAAAAAAAGACTAAAAACAGAACGTGTATTATCCGATAAAAATAACTCAAACTTACTTTTAATTATTTGTGAACGCTCTTTCCCAAGCATTTTAGCCGCAGCAAAATTCAGTTCTGTAATCCTTCCTTCTTTAGTAAGTGAAAGATAACCCGAAGGTGCAAAATCATAAAGTTCGGTGTATTTTTCTTCGGCAATTATAGCTTTCTCCTTTGCTGCTAAAAGCTCCATGTTTTGCATTTCAAGTTCTATCTGGTGCACTTCTAGCTCGTGAATTAATTTCAGCAAATCGGTTTCTGATGATAACGACCTTGTTTTTGATTGCTGCTTTTTTAGCTGTTCTTCGGCTTTCTGGCGAAGTATTGCAGCATTAGATAAACCTTCGATTTGCTTTTTCATGGTATTTATAGATTATTTTTTCTTAAAATCTCATTGGCTTTTTTTAATTCGGCTTCTATTTTTTTTGCCTTAGTTATTTCAATAAATGTAATTACAAGTCCGTCAATTCGGTCGTCGAAAGTGCGATAAGGCATAATGCGAACCGTAAACCATTGTTTGTCTTTTGTTTCTATTGATGTTTCTTTAAATATAAGTGTTCGTAATACTTCTTTGGCGTGGTCGGACATTTTGGGATATTGAAGATTAGTAACCATATCGGTATATGGTCTGCCAATATCAGATGTCCGCAATTTGAATAATTTTGTTAACTGGTCGGTAAAGCGGCGAATGTTTAAATCTCTGTCGAGAAACAAAGTAGCAATGTCGGTGCTGTTCAGTAGGTTCTTCATGTCGTTGTTTGCACTCTGTAAATCATTTATCTTGCTTTGTAGCTCAATATTTAAAGTTTGTAGTTCTTCGTTCAGGCTTTGCATTTCTTCCTTCGATGTGGTTAGTTCTTCGTTGGTTGACTGCAATTCTTCGTTGGTTGATTGCATTTCTTCGTTGGTCGATTTCAATTCTTCTTGCGTAGTTTGCATTTCTTCGCGAGTGCTTTGTATTTCTTCATTTGCACGTTGCAATTTAATTTCTAATTCCTGTTCACGAATGGTTGAACTTTGATTTCCTTTTGTTGATTTCCTGCTCTTAGTTTTTTGTGAGTCTGCTACATCACTAAAAACAATTATAATTGCACCTTTAATCGTTTCTGGCTTTTCAATCAATTGAAATGTGATGTCAACAATCTGTGTGCCTCCATTTGTTCCTATTTTAATGTTGTGCAATTTAACTGGTTCTACACTTTGTTTAGCTTTTCGTATAGCGCCCGGAAGTTCATTGCTCAACCCTTCACGACCCATGGCATAAATATTCCAGTTTGCTTTTCCTGCAGCAGGTTCCAAATATTTTCCGGTTTTGCCAGTAATATATAAAATGTCGCCTTCGCCGTTAATTAACACACCTGCAGGTGCATAATGCTGAATTATTAATTGGTCAACTAGGGTTTGAATATTATCGCTAACAGTAGCAGGTTTTGCCTCTGTTAATATTTGTTTCCTTGAATGTGTAAATGAAGTTGGAAAATCTAACAATTCAGTATTCACATTAGTTGCAGAACGTTTATATAGTTTCAATTTTGCATCAATAGATGTAAACTGATTGTTTTGTGAGTTTTCGTTTTCAGCGCTGCCAAGCAACATTACACCGCCTGTATTTAAACTGTAATGAAACAAATTCATTATTTTTTTTTGCAATTCAGGTTCAAGGTAAATTAATAAATTGCGGCAAAAAAGAAGTTCTAATTTAGTGAATGGTGGGTCTTTAATAACATTGTGTGGTGCAAAAACAACCATTTCTCGTACAGTAGTATTTATTTGAAAACCATCTTCTTCTTTCGTGAAAAACTGGCTAAGCCTTTCTGGCGAAACATCGGTAACAATATTTTGATTGAAAAATCCTTTTCGAGCTTTTTCAATGGCGTCGCTATCAATATCAGTGGCAAAAATTTGTAGTGTCACATTTTTCTCATTTTTCACTTTTTCCAAGGCTTCTTTAAAGACAATTGCCAATGAATAGGCTTCTTCGCCCGTGGAACATCCAGTAATCCATGCACGTATAACATATCCGTTGGGCAAATTGCTAATCAAATCGGGGATTACAGTTTCTTTCAGTTTCTCCCACACCGCAACATCACGAAAAAAGTTTGTAACTCCAATCAATAGTTCTTTAAAAAGTATTTCCAATTCGTTGGGATTTTCCTGTAAAAACCTGACATAATTTGGAATTTTCTCAATTTCATGAACATTCATTCGCCGTTCAATTCGGCGGAACAAGGTGTTTTTCTTATACAACGAAAAATCGTGTCCGGTTTGGTTTCTGAGCAGAATAACGATTTTTTCAAGATTATTTTTGCTTTTATCATCAACGTCGGCTTTCTGCACTTTTACCGGACTAAATTTCAGCAAGGCAATTAATTTTTCAGGAAGGTTGTTCGCTGCTGCCAAAATATCGACAACTACAGCATTTGCCGCACTTTGCGGCATTCCATCGAATTTTGCAGTTAAAGGGTCTTGTACCAGCACAATTCCGTTATTTTCTTTAATAGCTTTCAGTCCCAAACTGCCGTCGCTGCCCATACCCGAAAGAATTACACCAATACTTTTTTCTTGTTGGTCTTCGGCAAGCGAGCGAAAAAAATAATCAATAGGAAGCCGCAATCCTCGCAATTCAACTGGTTCAAATAAATACAAAACCCGGTTTAAAATAGACATTCTTTTGTTAGGAGGTATCACATACACATGATTCGGCAGTACTTGCAAATGGTCGGTTACCTGCAGCACTTTCATTTGGGTTGTTCGTTGCAAAAGTTCGGGCATAATACCCACATGGTTGGGGTCGAGATGTTGAATTACAACAAAAGCCAAACCGCAGTTTATGGGAACATTCTGAAAAAACTGCTCCAATGCTTCCAATCCGCCAGCTGAAGCACCAATACCAACAATTGGAAAACTGGATTGCTTTGAAATTTTCGGTTCATTTGGTTTGGCAACCGAAATTATTTTTTTGGTAGTTGTTTTTTTCATGTTCTCCAATTATTTAAAATATCATATTTTTATTTCGAAGGTACGATTTTTTTCAGCATTGGCTATAACGTATGTATAAACGAACTCCCAAATCCCATTCTCCCAATAATTTATCCATTTATGGATGATTTATTTGGGCTATAAATAACTTTGCAGGAAATCTGGGGGTTGCGTGGTGTGCGTTGCCGGGTTTCGTAGCTTCTGCAAAATACAAATATCCCTTTCGAAAAACAATAAGACAATCTTCTTTATAAAGATTTCAAACAAAAGCAGCAACCTCAGTTAGAACAGATTACAAATTAGGGGTGTTCGGAAAGAAAATCACTTAGCCAATACTGCCAAAGCCCCAAAAGCAAAAAGAGCCACCTGCTTTGAGGCAGAAGGCTCTTTTCAAGAAGCACTTGGGTTTTAAAAACTAATTAAGTCGACATTGTTACCAAGGTTGCGGTAATTTATTTTTTCCTGCGGATTGGTTCCGTTAAGGTACTCTTCCACATTGGTATAAATATCACCATCGGTATCCATGGCACCATCGGCCGGATTTTTGGGGTCTAACTTGTATTGACGCTCCCAGTCATCAGGCATGCCGTCTCCGTCAGTATCAACAGGAACTTTTTTAGGGTCGTAAGTTAACTCCGGGTAACCACCAACTTCAGCAATATCCTTAATAATACCGGTCTCGGTCATAGGTTTGCCGCTAAGTACCATTTCGGTCACACGTTTATCCACCGCATCGCGTTTGGGCAGGGTGGCACCCACATGTTTCAATACCGATTGATAGGCAGCCTCAGCCGTTTGGTGTGGAGATACTGGCCAGCCTTCGAATGGAGTATTTACCCGTGCAAGGCGCTCGTAAGCGGCATTAACCCGTTCATGGCGCGCAGGGCCACGCATACCTTTCCAGTTATTATTATTTAATTCATCATTCCCCTCCATGATATTACCCGCAACATACCATTTACCGGGACGATTTTGGGCTTTGGGGTACCAGCCTCCTTCTGCCCAGGCACTTCCTGGCGAATACATGCAACGTTGCTCAATGCGCGCAAAAGCATCCAGCATATTTTCGTTTGTTGCCGGACCTGGCTTGTAATAATTGTTAATGACATTAACCTGCGATGTTTCGTCGCCACCATCCATCGTACGGTGCGCCCAGTTATAAATCACATTGTTCCGGAAATCAAAAGGTCCAGACATCCCAATAGAGGGGTTACGGGCAGTATTGCAGGCAAACAGATTGTGGTGAAAAGTGGATGGATTACCGCCCCAGGTTCCACCAAATGCATGATGCCGTGCATCTAGTGCTTCACTGGAAATGGTCCATTGGATGGTAATATTTTTTGCCGGATCTTTGATTCGTTTGGTTCCGTCCATCGAAGGCCTCATTCGCCTGTAAAGCGAAATGTTTTCATCCATACCCCAGCTGGTTGAGCAATGGTCAATGATAATATGATGATCGGGACTTCCTCCGCCAATGTTGTCATCGCCTTGTCCGCCTTTTGGAACCCCCCTTCGTACACGAATATGACGCATAATAACATTGTGCGTATTAATATTAACTGTACCCATGATGCAGATGCCGTCGCCAGGCGCAGATTGACCGGCAATGGTAATGTAAGGAGAATTAATGTTGATGTCGTCCTCAATTTTGATATTTCCGGCTACACGGAAAACCACCATACGCGGACCTTCGGCTTCAAGGGCAGCACGAAGGCTTCCTTTGCCCCTATCGTTCAAATTAGTGACAGCAATCACTTTTCCTCCGCGTCCACCTTGCGTGAACATTGCGCCGCCCCATGCTCCCGGGAATGCCGGAATAACACCTTCTGGCAAACGTGGTGGATGTGGCGGAATTTGCCCCTGCTCGGGTTGTCCGGATGAAACAATAGTTTCCTGTGCATTGGAGATCAGGTATGACCATGACACCAATAAAATAAGAATAAGAACGAATTTGTTTTTCATGATTAATTGTTTTATTAAGTTGATTGTTTTGATTTCCTATTTTTCATTATTTCCTCCATGACCGTTGGAAGAATACTCAAAACAAGCAAAAAAAACCAAAAACAAACCCCACAACCGGGGACAAAAACACCAGCAAACCGGGACATATTACCTCAACCAAACCCGCTTAAGAGGTTTTGACCTCTCGTATTGGAGAGATAGAATAGAAATAAGGGTTAAATAGATTGTCCCAGGTTTGGCACTAAGCGAACGATGAAGGTGACTTACCAAAGGTTTGCTTAAAAGCTGAACTGAAGCGTTCCGCATCGTCGTACCCAACCATAATTGCCACTTCGTTTACCCGGAGTTTTTTCTCCTTTAGTAGTGATGCAGCACGCGACATCCGGGCATGTTTTATCAAGTCAGACGGCGTTTTTCCTGTAAGGGCTTTGAGCTTTCTCAACAATGTTTTACGGCTAACATCAAGTGCAGAAGACAATTGCTCAACAGTGAAGTCCGATTGATTAAGATTTTCATTGACAAAAGAGACACATCTTTTTAAAAAGTCTTTATCGATATCCGGAATGGTTTGCGCCCCCGGATTAAAATCGGCAAAATTGAATTGTTTGCGCGCATTGTCATGGGTTTTAAGGATGTTCTCAACTTTATGCACCAGCAACTGAGAGTCAAAAGGTTTGACAATATAGTCATCCGCACCACATTCATAGGCATTGACCTGACTCTCGCGATCGTCCCTTGCCGTTAAAAGGATGAAAGGGATATGACTGGTTTGAAGGTTGTTTTTTAGAACCTGGCAAAGCTCATTCCCTTGCAATCCCGGCATCATGATATCACTAATAATTATGTCAGGATTGTTCTGTTCAGCCAGCTTACGCCCCTGATCTCCATCCTCAGCAAATAATACCTGATAATCGTTTTGAAACATATCTCCGATAAAAGTTCTCAGGTCATGGTTATCTTCCACGATTAGAATCTTTTTCGTTCCTTCATCCGAATCAAGTTGGGTTGAAAGATTTTCCATCAGATTTATTTGTGGAATAAAAGAAACCTCAAAGGCTTTATCGTTCTTAACTGAGATCGTTTCAACAGGAATATTAATGGTGAAAGTTGTTCCTCTATTTTCCTGGCTATCTACATTTATTGAGCCCCCCATCAAATTAATCAACTCTTTTACATACGATAAGCCAATACCTGACCCGTTTGACTGGTGCGAGGATTGTGTTTGATAGTATCGGTCAAATAGTCGATGAATATGATTTTTGGCAATTCCAATCCCCGTATCAGAAACTGAAAGCCGGATGTTTTTCGATGATACCTGGCAATTCAATACCACTTCTCCTGCCTTCTTGTTGTATTTAAATGCGTTGGACAACAAATTATTCAAAATGGCGGCTAGCCGTTCACCATCCAATCTCGTGTGGACCTCCGACACATCCGATCTGACAAGCAGTTTGCAATTCGTCTTTTGACATAAGGGATCGTAAGAAGCAGCTATTTCCTTTATAAAAGAGACCAGTTCAATATCGGAAGGGCAAAGTTCAAGTTTCAGGTCATCAATTTTACGAAGATCCAGAATTTGGTTGACGATTTGTTGCAGCTTGTTGGTGTTGGTCAATGCCAGGATCAGCTTATTCTTTAAATCGGGATTTAAGTCCGGCGATTGCAACAATTGCTCAATGGGGAACTTAATCAGCGTCAGGGGAGTTCGAATCTCGTGTGAAATATTCGTAAAAAACTGCAACTTACTTTTGTCGGTTTCATGCAACTGTTGGGCCATATTGGTGATTTCTGCTTTCTGCTGATCAAGCAATTTGTTTTGGACCTTTTTGTTTCGGTACAATCGTAGCAGAATAAAAGCAACTATAAGGAACAGGACAACACCCGCGATGGAAACGTTTCGAATCTGCTTTTGCCTTTTTAGTTCCATCAAAGCAGCTTGAGCCTCCATAAGCCGATTTTGTTCATTTCGGTCTATTTCGAGCTTCATTTCAAGTTTTGCCAGTTCATCCGACTTTTTCATCTGCTCAATTTCTTGCGCGATGCTATCTGCCACAATCATAAAGTCAGCGGCTTTTCGGAAATCTTTCTTCAGGTAATACAAATTACTGATAGCTTTTGCGCTACTTATCATCTTCTCAGGCATCTGAATTCTGTTGGATATGGCATATGCTTGCTGGTAACAAATGAAGCTGCTATCCAACATATCCCGATTTTCAAACAAATTCCCCAAGGCTTCATAAACGGTAAGCAAAGCTGGATCTACGGCTGCATTTTTCGCAATACTTTTCGCCCGATTTAGCAAATCCTGTGATTGTTTGTAGTTGCCGGCAAACATATTCACTTTTGCATAATCAACCAGTGCCTGAAAAATATAGATTTCCGGGCAATCGGAACAGTTTGCATCTATGCTCTTCTGAAAACAGGTCATTGCGGAATTGCTCTCACCTTTTGACTCATACAGCAAGGCCATTTTGTAATAGGCATCGGACAAGGTTCTTCCAGAATTACCGGAAGTATTAACCACATCAGTGTAATAGGAAAGCGCCAGTGAATCATTGCCCAAAGAATGCCAGGCATCGCCAATTGTAAGGTTGATGGTGTTCACATCATAATTGGGATTGAGTTGCAGGTACAGTTTTTTAGCTTCCAGCATATAATCAATGGCGACCTTTTCATTTAGGTTATGTTCGATAAATAGTTCACCTGTTCGATAATACAAATTGGCAAGGGAGTTGTTGTCGTTAACCGCTATAGCATATTCGATCCCTTCAAGCAGGTAATGATAGGCATCTTTGTAGTTGTGCAGGTCTGAATACAATTTTGCAACCCTGGCATAGCTGTTCAGGGTTATTTCATTGTCGTGAATCCTGTCCCTGATTTGGATGTTGTTTAGAGTGTAAATTAGTGCGCTATCGTATTTCCCAATGGTCAGGAAATTATCGGCAAGAAAGTTATTCAAATCAGCCGTATAACCAATGAATCCACCTTTCTCAAACAGGGATTTTGATTTTTTATACAATTGAATGGCTTCATGGTAATTTGCGTTTCTGTCACAAATATTCCCAAGTGCCTCGTAATTGAAAGCCAGGTTTTTAATGTCCTTTACTTTGATGGTATCTGCATAAATAATGGATTGATAAAATGCGGTTTGGGCAGAATCGAACTGTTGAAGTTTATAAAGGAACATTCCTTTTTTGTAATACGCCTGTGCTTGCTGGCTCCTGCCAATTCGGGAAGATAGTGCAATCATTTTATGGATGGTGATCCGTGCACTGTCAAGGTTGGTCGATTGGTAAATATTTAGTTGCTTATCCAATTGATCAAACCGGTCTATCCTATCCTCCAGTGAATCCCTATCTATTGCAACGACCGGATTACAAGTAAAGCCCAAAATAATCGAAAGCAGTATCAGGTAGCATTCGCGACAAATTTTAAGGTTTGAAAAGGACTTGACTTTCATGGACTTTTGATTAATAAGCCAAAATTAAAAATAAATATGCATTTAGAAGCCGATCGAAGAAATAGTGTCTAGTATTTGGAGTTGGATTACAGATTAGGGGCAGTAACGATGGCGGTATGAAATCGTTGGGGATTGCGGGCTACTTTCCTGTCCAATTACATCGAACTTGATGCGTGGCAGAATTTTTGAATAACCACTTAGCCCCCAATGTTTTATACCGCGTGTTGTGCGTTCGGTTTTATTATTAAGCAATTATATCTGCTTTCCAATATTCAAAAGTCTTTGTTTGTCCATTATCTAAATTAATGTCCTGTGAAAATTTAAATATTTCACCAATTGAAAAAACAATTTCCTCTTTATATAATTCACCTGCATATGCTAAGGAATGATATTCTCCTGTTTCACCACAAACATCTACATAATCTGGAAATGAAGATACTAATTGTGAATCTAGTTCTTTTCCAACAAATGTATTGTCTAATTTATCTGCCTGCGTAACTACAATTTTTGATTTAATTCCCGATTTCAAAAATTCGTCAATTACTTCTTCGGGTGTTTTATCCCAAAGAGGCTCTACAATTTCAATACCCAATGGATTAAATTTCTTTTCTCTAACCTCTTTTGCGTTTGATATAGCAATGTCACCAAAGATAAAATGAGTTACATCTTGATTTTTAAAGTAACTAACCGCTTCACCCATTTTTTCATCATAATTACTCAAATTACTAGCAAATGAAATGGTATGTAATGGAATACCAATACTCTTTGCTTGTCTGGATAAAATTTCCATAGGTATTGAATGAACAGAAGATTTCTTTGATTCTTCTTCAATAGCTGTGAACAACGAAACAACTTCATATTCATTTCCATTTAACACTTTTTGTAAGGCTAATGCTGAATCTTTTCCTCCGCTCCAATTAAATATTGCTTTCTTTTTATTATTCATATTATATTGTTTATGGTCTTTTCTCAAACTGACGCACAACGTATGTATAAACGAACTTAATTACCCTATAAACTATAATTCTCCTATACAAACGTCTACTATTGGGTACTAAAAAATTTCGCAGGAAATCCGGGGGTTGCTTTTTTTGTGCGTTGCCGGGTTTCGTAGCCTTTGCAAAATACAAATATCCCTTCCGAAAAACAACAGGGCAATCTTCTTTATAACCATTTCAAACAAACACAACGAAAGCCTCTTTTTTATGGCGATAAAATTTTATGTAGTTTTAGGCAAAATATAAGGTTTTGAGTAAACGGGATTTAAAAAAATACCTGAACGGGCTCGACAAAGAACATTTGGAGGAGCAAATACTGGATTTATACGGACGGTTTAAAAATGTAAAAGAGTTTTACGATTTTGCCTTTAATCCGCGTGAAGAAAAGTTAATGGAACAGGCAAAATTTGCCATATCCAAAGAATACTTCCCCATTAATTCGCGAAGGCCAAAAGCCCGGCGGTCGGTTGCCCAAAAGCAGATTCGCCATTTTAAAACCCTGGGCGTTGATCCGTCGCTGCTGGCTGATTTAATGCTCTATAACCTGGAAATTGCGCAGTCGTTTTCATCGGAACGGTATATTAAGGGCGATGCATTTTATAAAAGCTGTTTGAAGTCGTTTGAAGAGGCAATCCAATTCATTACCGATAACGGATTGGTATTGGAGTTTAAAAGCCGGGCGCTAAAAATTGCCGACGAAAGTTACTCGCAAAACTGGTTTAACCGAATGGCTTTCGAAGGTTTGGTTTCAAGTCCGGTGTTTGAAGGGAAATAGTTCTTCCACCGCAGAGACGCAGAGGCGCGAAGTATGAGTCATTCAATTTTTATTGTCATTCCGAATGAAGAAAGGAATCTGTCCAAACGCAAGCAACAGAAAAAGATCTCTCACTCAAAAAAGGTTCGAGATGACAAATTCTAATCAGAAAGTTTTACCGCAAAGGCGCGGAGACGCAAAGAAAAAGTCACCCATTTTTAGATTCCGTGTTCGGAAAAGTATTTTCTGAGTACCACTTTTTTAAGTTCCCGAAGAATAATTTGATGTGCCAACAGATCGTTAAACGAATTTTCATGAAGTCCTTCCTGAATAGTACGGACATCCTTTTGGGTAATGTCAATCTGATACAAAATCGCTTTTAATTTTTCCTGCTCCAAACCACTGAGTTCTTCAATTTGGTAAGACAATTGCTCATGCATTTCATCGTAAGCCTTATGAACATCACCTGAAAATGTTAACTCCACGCCAAACAAAGCAAAATCTTTCATAATCTGCTCTGCAGTTTTCCGAATGTATTCTTCCTTATCAAAATAAGAATCCAAATTATCTTTTGTTACTACAGGTAAACTCATGGTAATTATTTATGCTGGTAAGATACAAAAAGATGCGCTTAGTTATCTCCGGATCCAGCCCAAAACAAAAATTGACAGCAAAGACTATAAACCAAGATCATGACTATTTATTGATTGCCCTCCACAGTAAAAAACTTTACTAATTGGTTTCCTTCTTCATCCACCAAATACAATTTATGCCTTCCAATTTGTGGATCGAGAGGCATTTTATGCACATTCCTAGTTTCGCCAACATAACTTTCATCCAGGTACCAATACACCACCACATCGTTTTGCTGATGCGCAAGTTCGAACAGTACTTTTCCGGGTGTTCCATCCAACTGGGTTGGTATAAAAACATGGTTCATTTCGCGCGGATATATCCATTCCATAGGTGCCGACTCAGCTGCACATCCCTCCTTAAACGGCGGCAAAGGATTATACAATGGATGCTTTTGTTTATAATAGTACTCCATTACCGGAGGCAATACAAACCACGATTGATGTACCATTTCTGAAGGATTCATACACGCGCTTGTAACCCTGAATTGTTTGGATTGATCGAGATGGATACGTTGATGCCAGGGACATGTTTTTATTTTTGTGCCAAAAGGTAGATGGATGGTATCGACTTTTTCGCAAAACATGGATGGACGATATCCGCTTTGGGCACAAACGGTGACCGATTGCATCTCTTCAACGGGATAAGCAAACCACTCGCTTTGGGGCAATATCCCAAAAATATCGAACATAATAGGTGCAGCCACAGAAGATCCGGTTAATCCGCTCCTACCCTCTCCATCGGCATTTCCAGCCCAAACAGCTACCACATAATCTTTGGTAATACCAACAGCCCAGGCATCGCGAAACCCAAAACTTGTGCCTGTTTTCCATGCAATTTTTCGCGCTGATGCAAACGATTCCCACCCCGCCTCGTTTGCGGGACGCTTAACATTCAGCAAAGCATTCAATGTTAAATAGACCGACGCAGCCCTTAGGCGTGGATAAAGGTTTTCTTTACTTTTGGATGGTGTATCCCTCACCTTCCAGCTTGGAGGTGAAAACTGTTGAAATGAATAGAATCCATCCTGTTCTTCGTATTGAAGCAAAATCCTGGCCATGCTGGCATACATTCCACTTAAATCCCAAAGGGTACACTCTGCCCCACCAAGGATTAAAGATAATCCATAATGCCCTGCCGGATAAGAAAGACCAGTCATGCCCGTTTTTTTCAGGAAATCGTAAAAAGCTTCCACACCATACTTTTGGAGCATACGTACTGCAGGAATATTTAATGAACGCGCCAAGGCTTCATCTGTCCTAACAGCACCATCGTAGCCATGATCGAAATTTAAAGGTGTAAATCCCCCATACCTGCTGGGAATATCGGGCACCAGCATTCCGGGCGATAAATCCCCACTTTCCATTAAAGCCGCATATAAAAAAGGCTTCAAAATACTACCTGTACTTCTTGGGGCATGAACAATGTCCACATGGTTTCCATTTTCCTCATCGCGTAAATCAGAAACATTTCCAACGTATGCCAAAACATTTCCTGTCCTAACCTCCAAAACCAAAGCAGCCGCATTATTTATATGGTTCGATTTTAAATTGGAATGGAAACGTTCCACAATTTTGGCTGTTTCTTTCTGAATCTGCTTTTCAATGGTAACCTTAACCCTTTCCCCTTTGTGCTTTTTGGCAACCTGCTCTACCAAATGATATGCTGTTGATGGCAAATCGTACACTTTCGAAGGGATTGGCTCAAGTAACGACAACTTATAGGTCAAAGAATCAATCTCCTTTTTCTCGAGCAACTTATGCAGCAAACGATTTCTTTTTTGCAACAATAAGGAATCCCTTCTTCCCGGATAAATCAAGGAAGGGGCATTGGGCAATACAGCCAGGGTTGCTGTTTCGCTCCAGGAAAGATCAAACGGGGAACGGTTAAAATAACGCCATGAGGCAGCTTCCAATCCAACCACATTCCCACCAAAAGGTGCATTTGCACAGTATTTTAAAAGGATATCTTTTTTTGATAACCGAAGTTCCAGATTGAGTGCCCAGACTGCTTCAATCAATTTATTATAATAGCTGCGGGCTTTCCCACTTCGTGCAATCCTACAAAGTTGCATTGTAATGGTGCTACCGCCACTCACTATTTTTTTTGCACGAATATTTTGTTTAAATGCACGTGCTAATGAAACCGGGTTTATACCCGGATGCGAATAAAAATATTGGTCTTCGAAGTTTAAAAGACATGATTCGAACTTGGAAGGTAAGGAGTCCTGTTCAGGAAAACGCCATTGCCCATCATCTGCAATCCGGGCACCAAGCAGTTCACCATTTTCCGTCTCTACTATGGTTGAATAGGGTGACGAAATCAATGGACGGGGCACAACAAACCAAAAACCAATAAAAACAGCCAGCAAAAGTGCGGAAAGGAAAAGTATTGTTTTCCGTTTTTGAAGGACGTATTTCATCATTGCTTAATTATTTGCATGCCTCTCAAAACTCCATTAAAGTATTCCTGTAGAAACAATTAATTCCCTATTTCTACCCACGTTCCACTAACCCGTGCACTTACCGTATTGTCATACATTGGTTCGCAGGTAACAGCTGGCAAATAAAACCTTCCTTCGTAAGCTGCATTTAGCTGAAATGAGAAAGTCTTCTCCCGTCCCCTGCCTAAATCAAAATAGGTATAAATCCGATCGTCGCGAATATCCTGAAAATCAAATCCTGATTTATCGAAACCGGGCACATCATTTAAACGCTTGTTAAGAATCTCCCACCCCGAAGGAACAATACACGTAAGTGCAATTTCCTCGTAGGTGCCCCTAATTCCGGGGTGCCCAACTTTTACATTCATGGTCAGGTCAATTCCCTGGGTCAGTTTCTTTGGATCGATAACATTACCTGCAATATCGGTATACCATACTTTTAAATTAAGGTGTTTCGAGATATTGGAAGTTTCCCCTTTAAATGGAATTCCTGTGGCAACAATCCGTGCGTAAAACAAATTATCCCCATTATTATCCACAACTACCTTTAGTTTTCCATCGCTGTTAAATTGGATTGGATATTTCATTACAGGCTCGGAAACAATAAATTCCCTATGTTCTCCATTTACAGTTGCCTGTAGTTTTATTTGCGATGAATTTTCATTTTGTTCCACAAACCTTGCAGCCGCATAAAAACACCAGGCAGCTGTTTGTGTGCTCAACCAGGTTGCCTTGCTTAACTCCTCTGAAATTTCTTTCAAAACAAGGAAAGCATCTTCTGTATTTTTGCTCAAAATAAGGGTTTCCAAGATCATTGCCCTATCCCGAAGGGAACTTCCATAGGTTCCTCCCATTTCCCGATAATCCTCAACGGTATAGTTTAACCCTTTTAACACTTTTTTCCCGGCTTCATCCTGTCCGGCTAAAAGATATGCTGCCGCTAACCTCCATTTAGAAGTATTTGATTTGCATTGTTCTGCAAAACGGTTCATCGCCCCAAAATCAGGTTCGCCCGACAATGCCAGAGTATATAAACGATAGGACTGAATCAATTCATCGCCGCCAACATAATGCCCATTCTGGTATGTTGACTTGTTTCTCCAGTTTTGTGCCTTATTTCTCTGGTAATTAAGCCATCTTCTTTTCATTCCGGCGGGAATTTGATGACCAGCCTGTTCGGCAAGGACCATAAAATGCCCTGCATAACACGAGCCCCACTCATTTGAATATGAATTTCCAGGCCAGTAGCCAAATCCACCATCGGAAGTTTGAAAACGCATATATTTCCGTAAGGCAATACGAATGTTTTTATCCACATCCATTTTTTGTTCGGTGGTAAGCTTGGTAATTTTATCTAAATACAATTGTGGAAAAACTGACGAAGTTGTTTGCTCAATACAACCATGAGGATATCGGATAAGATAATTCAAATGTCTGGATAAGTTCAATGGTGGAATACCCGAAATTTCAAGCCAGGCTTCATTGGTTCCTTCCATTCCAGGGGCATCTAAAGAAGCATTCCAAGCATCCCCTTTTTTTACAACCCCCTCCTGATCAACCGTAATTGGAGGGTTAGGGTTTCTAATTTCGATTTCAATTTCGTATGTAGCTTCTTCATTGCCGCTTTTTGCATGAATTTTAACTTTTCCTGCCCCAAGCTTTTCTTTCACTTTTAATGTAAAATAGCTAAGCTGATCGCCTATTTCGTTGAACTCCATTTTGTTTTGGGAATCCCCAACCACTTCAAAAATATCGCTGGCATCAACTTTTACCGTAACATTTTTAACATTTTCTTTCATGGCAAAAACCGAAACCGGAAGCTTAACTTGCTCTCCCGGACCAAGAACCCGTGGCAATGTTGCCAAAAGCATTAATCCTTTCCTCACTTTCATTGTTTGCCCGGCATTTCCATAAGCCCGGTTATCACCGGAAACCACCATTGCTTTTACCGATCCAACATAGTTTGGCATATGAAAGGTATGTACTTTTTTCTCTCCCTTTTTAAGGGTAAATGGACCAGCAAACTGAACGACCGGCTTAAACCGATTGACTTTTTTCTTTTCTCCTTCTAGCTTACCTTCGTCGCCACCAACTGCAAATGCTTTTTCGAGTGCTGCGCCATAGGCACCTGCAACATAATCGAACATATCCCAGGTTTTCACGCCAAGTGCCTGACGGGCATAAAAAGATTTGTGCGGATCTGGTGTTTTGAAATTGGTAAGATCTAATAAACCCTCATCGACAACTGCCAGTGTATAGGTCATTTTCTTTCCATTTTCTTCGCTAACTTCAATCTTGTAGTTTTGCTCAGGTTCTACCTCATCATTCATTTTTAGTTTTGGCTTCAAAATGGTTTCGGGGTCTTCTACTGCGATGGAGGTGACACCGTATAAACGAATTGGTGCATCGTTTTCGGTTTGCCCGTAAGGCTGTATCAGACTAACATTTACATACACATTTGGCGTCATATCAGAAGTAGCCTCAAATTCAAAAGAAGTATTATTATCTGAAGTTTCCACCCAAAAGATATCTTTTATAGCGCTTCCACTTTCAATGCTAACCAGTGCCCTTCCATTTTTGGAGGAAGGTATGGCAACTTTAACTTTCTCTCCAACGTTGTACTTTTCTTTTTCAGCCTCAACAACCAACATGGTAGCACCCTCGCCGGAACCTCTTGACCTCCATCCTCCCCATGGCGACATGTAAAAAGTAACTCCCGTGCAGTGTCCACTCTCCGTATCTTTTACGCGCAGAAGATATCTTCCATAGTCATCCCAATTATCGTATTTCACATTTAACCTGAAGTCATAATTTTTATCCAGTTCATCTACTTTCCAATAGCCTACCCTGTGGCGACTTGAATTTCGCACATAATGAGCCAGTCCGTTATTGCCCGACTCCCACCACCAGCGCCAGCCAACTTTCAGGAGTTCAATTTCCACATTCTTAATCTTCACCGGGTTTCCCTTTGCATCAACGGCAACAATTTTGGCAATATAATCTGTTTTGTTTTTATACCAATTACCATTCGTTTTTGGCAATTTAATCCCAACATAATTTTTATATGGTGCAAATTGGGTAGATTGTACATTAATGGAGAAATCGCCCCCTTCTTCAAATACCCTGGTTGTAAAATATGCCTTTAAAATTCCCGGGGCTTGGCTGGCACCGTTAATTTTAAGTGGCACATCCACATTCCCCTTTTCATCGAGTTTCCCATCAAAGAACAAATCTTCCCTGGGATAAAAACTACTTGCCGGGTCGTTAAATGAATACCCAGGATAATTATCAAAACCACTGGAACCGGATACAAGGTTTAAATCGATTTTAGCTTTTAACGAACGGGCGGGCGCGCCATGCAACCACTGCACATTCATTTTAGCCACATCCCTGCTTTCACTTTCAATTATTTCAGGAAGCGGAAGGTTAATCTTCAAACGATTTGGCTTGACGGTTTCCACTTTAATCCTTTTTTCGAAACTAACACCACCAATTTCAATCATTGCACGCCAATTCCCTGTTGGCGCATCCTCAGTGGTTTTTACATTAAACTGATAGAAACCATTGTGCCCCTCGGTGCGAACAATTCGTTCAACAACCTGTCCTTTAGGATTTATCAATTTAAAGATTACAGGTGCATTTTGTGGTAAAGTATTCAGTTCATCTTCTAAAATAAACGTCAAATACATTTGATCGCCTGGTCGCCAAACCCCACGTTCACCATAAATAAAACCTTTTAAACCTTCCTGTACCTTTTTGCCCGAAATATTAAAATTACTCATGGACAGGGCAGTACCATCATCAAGCCTTAAATATCCAATCTGGGTGCCCTTTTTTGCCACCAGTAAGAATGGTTTTTTCTTCAGGTCGATTGCTGCCAATCCGTTGGCATTGGTAGTAACTTTATCTAATAATATGTTTTGATAATTGTAAAGCGACAATTCCACATTCGATATTGGAAGGGTTGTAAGAAGATCGGTAACTGCATAGGTCATTTGATAACCTTTGCCCTCTTTGGCAATAATCCCCAGGTTCGAGGCAAATATATTTCTACTAACAAACCTATCGTAATAATAATAGGAAACATTACATGGATCGTCCCTGTACCCCCAATCAAAGTCTTTCGGATAATAATACATGCTGTACCACCCCGGGTTATCCCACTGCTTCTGCTCTTTTCCCAGCTCAGATTGACCAGTCTGAATTGTTGCCTGAGATGTATTTTCAGATTCCTTTTCCCCACAATAATAAAGCGAGTATTCCTTATGAAATCGGATTTCAACTCGATAAACAGCGCCTTGCTCAATATCAATCAAATCCTGAATTCCAATTTTATAGGTATTCCATCGTAGCAGGTCGATCGGATTATCTGGTTTTAAATCAACCTTTCCAGCATAAACAAGCCTTCCAGTCTTCTTAATCTCATCATTGCCATCCAGCTTATTTTCTTGTAAAAACTGACTAATATTTTGAGCATAAATTTGAATGATCCGTACTTCAACAGCATTAAGGCTAACTGCCTCAATTGGCATAAACAAGGTTCCTTCCTGAGGTACAATTACTCCTTTTCCAACCAAGCGCACAGCTGGTTTTAGGTTCTCAAAAACAAGCGAATACGTTTCGGTTTCCGATAATTCGTATTGTTCCGCATTCTTTATTCCTTTTGAAATCCTAACTTCTTTCTCCCCGGTAACCTGCTCTATTCCCCATATTTTAACAATATTGTTCTCAATCCCAAACCTCAGGTTTTTCGTGTTTTTAATGGTGATCAATCCTTCCAGGTTTTGTTTTGTATCCAATTGATCCGTAAAACGCACAACCACATACTTTTCGCCGGAAGTATTAACAGAAATATCTAAAACCCCAAACTCATCCATTGCAGGGATTTCAACCTCTTTTTCACCCTTTACATCAATCCCAATGCCTTTTCCGTTCCATTCAACCGCCAACGTATTAATTTTATCGTGTTCCCGAACAAGGCTATCGATCCTGAATTTATGCAACAACATGTCGCCTTGGTGCAACCAGGTTACAGCTTGTCTTTTTCCATCAAATTCAGTAGAAAGAACTTTTTCTATTTCTGAAGCTTCCATAATGTCTGCAGTCTGAAAATATCCTTCATAAAACATTAGGTTTGTTCCTTCCTGGTCGTAAGTTTTTAAGCCATTATCGTAAAAACGAAAGGTTTGTTGAATGGTTTGAAAACTAAACTTAAACTGCTGAAATTTTTCAGGAACCTCCATGACTTTATCTAACCGGACATCAACCTCATATCGCGTATCCGATGCCAAAAGATCATCTGGTATAAACTCGATCCGTTTGGGGTTCACCCAATAAGCTTTCCCTTTAATTTCCGGGTTAAAATTAAAAAGTTCGCTATCTATTTCTTCGCCCCGTGAAATATCATTCGCAATAGGCTTAGTAAATTCAATAGCTAGTGATGAGTTTTTCGATATTGTCCCACTTGTATAAGAATATATGTAGGCACCGAATCCAACATCAGGAACGATTTCTGTTTTTTTTGTTTTTGGGGAATTGCACGAAAAAAGAATTAAAAAAAAGCACAATGTGGAAAAGAAGGAGATTAATCTGTTCATTTTTGGTGATTTATTATGGTTGTCTTAAGTGCAACTAAGGTACACTATATTCTTTAAAACGTGCTGTTGCTCCAAATATTATTTACTGGTTAATGATAGCCTTAAATCATTTTTTATTTGCAATTAATGTTAAATTCATATTAATAACTAATTATTTTTTTAGGTATAGATTGTGGCAGAAAATCATGATATTTGTCACTAATAAAATCATAGACAGCAACCATAAAAAATTTACCCATGTTAAAGATTCAAACTTTAAATGAGATTGATCCTGCTGGTTTAAAAAAATTCCCATCAGACCAGTATGAAGTGTCAAGTGAATTAACAGAACCCGATGGTATTGTTCTGCGCAGTTATAAAATGCATGACATGGAGATTCCTTCGTCGGTAAAAGCCATTGCACGGGCAGGAGCCGGCGTAAATAATATCCCTGTTCAGGATTGTACCAATAAAGGCATTGTTGTATTCAACACACCTGGCGCAAATGCCAATGGGGTGAAAGAATTGGCAATTGCAGGTTTACTTTTGGCTTCGAGGGATATTGCAGAATCGATAACCTGGGCAAAAACATTGATTGGTGAAGGTGATGATGTTCCGGCATTGGTTGAGAAAGGAAAGAAAAATTTTGCCGGTCAGGAAATAAAAGGAAAAACGCTTGCAGTAATCGGGCTTGGCGCCATTGGTGTTTTGGTAGCAAACGCAGCACAAGCACTTGGAATGAAAGTTATTGGTTTTGACCCATATATGCAGGTAAAACATGCCCTTCGTTTGAGTAGAAATGTTAAGTACGCAGAAGGAATCGAGTCGTTATTGGCAGAAGCTGATTATATTACCATTAACATTCCGCAAACCCCGGAAACAAAAGGGTACATCGACAAAAAGAAATTTGCCATGATGAAAGACGGTGCAAGGATATTGAACTTTGCCCGCGGTGGTTTAATTAACAACGATGACCTGGAAGCTGCCATCGAAAGCGGAAAAGTAGCACGTTACGTGACTGATTTCCCGGATGAGCAGGTATTAAAAATGAAAAATGTAATTTCGATCCCACATCTTGGTGCTTCAACAGCCGAATCAGAAACCAATTGTGCATTAATGGCAGTTGATCAAATGCGCGATTATTTAGAAAATGGAAACATTGTTAATTCTGTGAACTTCCCGCAAGCTGAAATGGACAGGACCGGGGAACCAAGGATACTGATTGCAAACAAGAATGTACCAAACATGGTAGGGCAAATTTCAACAGTTCTTGCTGAAGCCGGGATCAACATTAGCCATATGTTAAATAAAAACCGAAACGATATAGCCTATAATATTATTGATGTGGAAACAATAACGGATAGCAATGCCTTGTATGAAAAGCTCACGAAGATAGATGGTGTTGTTATGGTTAGGATTTTAGCCTGATAAAATAAAAGGATACCAGGGGAATCGTTTAGTGGTTCCTCTTTTTTTTATTATTTTCGATCAAATTTTTAAATATATAATACAAGAAAAATGGATACTAAACTAGCGAATAGAGCAGCCGATAACATTCGGATTCTAGCAGCCTCGATGGTTGAAAAAGCAAACTCGGGACACCCGGGAGGTGCCATGGGTGGTGCTGATTTTATCAATATTCTTTACGCAGAATATTTAAACTATGACCCTTCGGATATGACCTGGATAAACCGCGACAGGTTCTTCCTTGACCCAGGACATATGTCTCCAATGTTGTACTCTGCCTTGTCATTAGGTGGCTTCTACAGCATGGAAGACCTTGCTAATTTTCGCCAATGGGGAAGCGTTACTCCTGGCCACCCTGAAGTGGATGTAAAAAGAGGTGTGGAAAACACATCAGGACCACTGGGACAAGGACACGTAATGGCTATTGGAGCTGCAATTACGGAAAGGTTTTTAGTGAGCAGGTTCGGTGAGTGGATGGCGCATAAAACTTATACTTTTATTTCGGATGGTGGTATCCAGGAAGAAATTTCACAAGGTGCTGGCCGTATTGCAGGATTTTTAGGCCTTAGCAACCTGGTAATGTTTTACGACTCTAACGATATCCAATTATCAACCGGAACCGATGAAGTAACTACGGAAGATACAGCAAAAAAATACGAAGCATGGAACTGGAATGTAATTACTATTAATGGTAACGATGCCGATGAAATCAGGAAAGCTTTGGATGCTGCAAATGCAGAAACTGAAAAACCAACCCTGATTATTGGTAAAACCATTATGGGTAAAGGTGCGGTAACCGAAGCTGGCGAAAATTACGAAAGACAATGTTCGACACACGGACAACCACTTTCTGGCGCAGGGGCTTCTTTTGCTAAATCAATTGAAAACCTTGGCGGAGACAGCGAAAATCCATTTACCATTTTCGACGATGTAAAAGCTGCTTACGAACAACGCGCAAAAGAATTGATTGAAAACGCAGCAAGCAAAAAAGCTGAGCAAGCTGCATGGGAAGCTGCAAATCCTGAATTGGCTAAAAAATTGGCGGCATTCTTCTCTAACGAAGCTCCAACTGTTGACCATAGCAAAATTGTTCAAAAAGCCGGTGTAGCAACCCGTGGCGCATCTGCTGCAGTTCTTTCGGTTTATGCCAACGAAGTGGAAAACATGATTGTTTCTTCTGCCGACCTTTCGAATTCAGATAAAACAGATGGATTCTTAAAAAATACAACAGCGTTTAAAAAAGGTGATTTCTCAGGACAGTTTTTACAAGCAGGTGTATGTGAATTAACCATGGCTTGTATTATGAACGGAATGGCATTGCACGGTGGTGTGATTCCTGCCTGTGGAACATTCTTTGTTTTCAGCGATTATATGAAACCAGCTGCCAGAATGGCTGCACTACAGGAGCTTCCTGTTAAGTTCATCTGGACTCACGATGCTTTCCGCGTTGGAGAAGACGGACCTACCCACCAGCCGGTTGAGCACGAAGCACAAATCCGTTTGTTGGAAAAATTACAAAACCACAACCATAAAAACTCAATGCTGGTAATTCGTCCTGCCGATGGTAACGAAACAACAATTGCATGGAAAATGGCAATGGAAAACACCGATACACCGACTGCCTTGATTTTATCACGTCAGGGAATTAAAGATGTAACGACTTACGAAACTGCACAGGGAGCAACCAAAGGAGCTTACATTTTACAGGATTGTGAAGGTACTCCTGACATCATTTTACTGGCAAGTGGTTCTGAGGTTAGCACATTGGCCGCAGGAGCCGAATTGCTCGCCAAAGATGGTATTAAGTGCAGGTTGGTATCCGTTCCTTCCGAAGGATTGTTTAAAACGCAAAGCGCCGAATACCAGGCTGAAGTACTTCCGGCTGGAATTAAAAAGTTCGGTTTAACAGCAGGATTGCCTGTTACCCTCGAAGGATTGGTTGGTGCCGACGGACAAGTGTTTGGTCTTGGCTCATTCGGATTCTCCGCCCCTGCAGGGGTATTGGATGGCAAACTTGGCTATACCGGGGAAAATGTATACAACCAGGTAAAAGCAATGTTATAAAAAGCCTCCCCTAACCCCTCCAAAGGAGGGGAATATAAGGGAAAACAATATTTAAAGGTGCTCTTTTAGGGCGCCTTTTTTTTTCACTTTAAGCCCTAAGCGCTTGTATGTGCTATTTTAATGATCCTGCTAAGCCCCAAGCGCATGTATGCGCTAAGGGCATAAACTAAAGAATGTTTTTTATTCTTTTGTCTAACATACTTTGTTTATCAAAACTTATTGTCGATATTTAATGGTGTTCAAATCGGGCACTTTTTTATATGGAAAGAACCTTCCAATCGATTGTCATTCCGATCCGTTGGATGACGGAGAGGAATCTCTTACCTTTTAATCTGATGTTTATGAAATCGTTAATCCAAAACATAAAAAACAACGTAACATGAAAACCCAAATTACCATCTTCTGCACATTTCTCTTTATCATTTTCTTTTTTGTTTCAAATGCACAAGAACCGGACACTTTAAAACCTATTTATTTGGAGGGGACGGATATAAATGTGGCAGGGATATCCCATCATGCACCACTATATCCTAAAATCAAAGATTCTATTGTTTATTTAAATAATTTAAAGTACAAGATTTATGATCAACAAGTTTACATAAACGATATTAACATTAGAGCCCATTACCAATTAATAAATGACCTAATATATACTGATACTCTTCCAGTTAAATATCAAACAAAATTTATATCACGATTTGAATATTTCGATTTAGATGGTACTAGCATATTTAAATTTAGTTGTAACAATATTCCAGAAGAGTGTCTAATGAATATATTCCTTAATTTTGAAAATCATTCAGCCATTGTTCAAGATAAAAACATTAGGTTTTTTAACAACAAAGGAGTCGAAATAAAAACTTATCGGAATATTAATTATTCGGATTTATACGTGAATGATTCAAAAACTTTTGTTTTTTATAAAAAAAACAAGGGAGAAAATAAAAGATTTGGTATCGCTAACTTCTCTGGAGATTTATTCTGGGAGAAAGATTATCTATTTACTCATAGTTACTATATTGATATTTCTGACTTGGGACATTTATTGATCCAGTCTAATGACACAATATTCTCTTACAATCCTAAAGGTGAATTAATCTGGAAAAAACCAAGTTTTGAAACTTTCCACCCATACAATAGCGATGGTTCATTATTAATAACATCTGACAGAACTCCCAGACTTATCGATAACAAAACTGGTAATTTTATTCCGACTAAAATACGAGAAGAATTAAATTCGTTAGGGAACCCACAACTTAGCCACCAAAGAAAATTTATTCCTGATTCTGATTTATTTGCCGTTTTAGCTTATTACAAAACACACGAAGAAATTCTAATTTTCAATACCAACGGAAAATGTATTGCTAAGAAAAAAATTGACAAAAAATATATTACTGAAGACAGTTCAATATTAAGATACAGAAAGAATGAAAATATTATTTCTGTTTTACAAAACGGTCAAGTCATAGACAAAATAATCCTAAATGAATAGACCATGCAAGACACCACAAGCCTACAAGAAGGGTATGTCTCTATATTAGTTGTACTTATTGTTACGCTCCTGTTTTTTCATCGGTATTTGTTTCCGGGCTTAACGGCAAGCACTAAAAATTACCTCCATCAAAAACTGAATTTCAGAAAATTGGAACCAAAGCTCAAATATGTCCTGCAAAATGCAAATCCGTTTTATGCCAACCTGAATCAGGGGGATAAACTCCTATTCGAAAAGCGGGTTCGAAAATTTATGGATATGAAAACCTTTATCGCCAGGGGCAACATCACAAAAGTTACCCCAGAAATGAAAACCGTGATTGCAGGTGCTGCCATCCAAATTACCTATGGTTTTCCGACAGTGTATTTTAAACATTTTTACCGAATCTACATTTATCCAACTCACTATCGATCGACAACGACCGGAAAATACCATAAAGGAGAAGTGAATACCCGGGGAGCCATTGTTCTTTCCTGGAAAAACCTTGTAGAGGGATTTAAAGATTACAACGATGGAATAAATCTTGGCCTGCATGAAATGGCACATGCACTCCAATTAGAAAACCTTATGGAATATAAAGAATTTGATTTTATTAATTCGAAAGCTTTGCAGGACTTTTACGAAATTGCAGAACTGGAAATCGCAAGAATAAAAAAAGGGGAAACCTCGATTTTTAGAAAATATTCCATTACCAACCTCCAGGAATTCTTTTCTGTTGCCGTTGAGATTTTTTTCGAACGCCCCGGAAAATATCAAGATGCAAATCCGCTTCTTTACGATTTATTGAAAAAAATACTTAAAATCGATCCTCAAATGCATACAAAATAAAGATTAGGCCCTGAATTTTATAAACACTGAATTTTCCATGCACATTTATATCTTTGTGTTTGAGATCAATTAAAATTCATCAGCTCAACTAAAACAACCATGAAAAAGCTATTATTTATTTTGCTAATTAGCATAAACTCAGCAACTATTTTTTCGCAAAATTTAGATTCAACTGCATTATTAATTATCGACATTCAGGAATTCTATTTCCCGGGAGGCGACATGGCCCTTTCTGAACCGGAAATGGCTGCTCAAAATGCAGCTAAACTATTAGAATATTTTAGAAAAAACGATGCTTTGGTGGTTCATATCCGACACAACCACGAGCCAGGAGGAGCTATTCACAATCTCGTAGAACCACTTCAAAACGAAAAGGTAATTTCGAAAAATGAAGTAAACTCTTTTCTCGGAACAGACCTGGATAACTACCTCAAAAAGAACAATATAAACAATCTCATTCTCTGTGGGATGCAAACTCATATGTGCCTTGAAGGAGCTACAAGGGCTGCCCACGACTTAGGTTATAATTGTACGGTTGTACACGATGCTTGCACTACCCGTGATTTAACTTTCCAAAACATTACAGTAAAAGCCAGAGATGTGCACTATTCAACCCTGAACACATTAAAAAGCTATGCAAAAATTTCAACAACCCATAGTTATATCCTCGCCAAAACTGAATAAACCTGATCGCTAAAAACAGCAAATTATTTAATCTCACCTTGATTACATACTTCAATTATTATGTGCTTATGTTCTTTATCTAATACAAGTAAAATAATTATTTGGTAGAGATTTTAATAACATTTTACAAGCAGCAAAAACGAAAGATCAAAAGACTACAAAACAGATTATTTATTATTTTTTTTTGTTAACCACCAATTGTTTATTACCAAACATTTACCCACAGATAAATTTTTTCCACAAGTTTATGTTTTGTTTAAAAATCACGACTTTCAGCTAAACAACAACGTTTTAGTAGTACCAAACAGCACAAACAAACGATTTTTCCACTAAAAAAAATGAACCAAATGCAAATTTATGCAGGAAACAATATTATGTTCAGTTTTAATTATTTCCCCCAATGGTGACTATCCATAAAAGCAAGGTCTATTATCAACAAAAACCTGTTGAGAAAAGAACACTTTTAAAATCAATTAATTGCCTTTTTTTTAGCATATTTAATAAACTAATGTAGGGCATGGTTTATAATTTTGATTGTCAAGCCGGACATCTCGATTTGAGAGGTCTTTTCTGGGTGGAACTTGACAAAAGCAAAACCATCCAAAAGCCTATGGGGGCTGTGACCAGGGGCTTTTTTGGATTGGTTTATGTTTGGGGTATTTGTGTAAAAAATATACTTACTTTTCAATCTGTAAAATTGATCGGTATAGGATTAGTATGCCATACCTTATCTGTTTTATATCCATATTTTTATTCCCAAAGTTTCATTCCATATCAACCTCCTCTCAGTTTCAACCCTCCAAATATGCATTTTAGAAATTATTATGATAATAAGATTAAGCATTTATACGCACGCAAAAACCATCTCACAACTTTAAACTTATGATAAATAACATCGGGTATTCATACGATCAGGTTTTTAGAAGCATTAAATCATACATAAAACACTATGAATCAAGTAAGTTTTTTACTATATTTGAAGTTAACAGGACGCAAAACTTAACAAATAAATTTCTCGTAGTAGGTATAACCAATAATCATTGTAGGGCATGATTTGGAGAGGTTATATATGGTGGGGTATGGATTTAATGGGAACTTCCGGCGTTAAGCAAAACAAATATACCAAAGGCGCTACTATTCAATATGTATCTTCTACCAGCCTACTTATGCCCTTTTTGTTCTTAAGCATTTCATTAATTTTTTATTTGAACCTTAACCAGTTGCTTTGCTGAGCCTAAAAACATATTGCAAGGGACTTATTATTAGTCTTTTATTTCTGCTAATAGCGGAAAGCAGTATTGCTCAGATTTGGAGTGAAGATTTTTCAACGTATACACACCAAACTGGGGTTCGGGGAAGCGGCGTTAACAATGTTGGTGATTATCCCGGTGGGGTAACAAAATGGACCCTTGATGTTTCAGATTGTAATTTTTCAAATACAGGGGACTATTTTTATGTGTCTAACGGACAATTTGAAGGCCAAGACTTGGATGGTTGGGCAATTTGGACCAGTGAATCCATTAACATTTCAGGCTACAGTAATGTTGGCATCTCCATTTACATGGGAAAAGATGGGAGCAATATGGAATCAAGCGATGAAATAATTGCATATTATTCGGTTGATGGAGGAGCGTATGTCCAATTTGGATATCTTAATGATGACCCTTCGCCTCAATATCAAACCTTTACGGCTTCAGGGCTTTCCGGAAGCACCCTTAGAATCAGGGTTCGAATGACCAACAACGGAGGCTCAGAAGAATGGATGTTTGACGATATTTTAGTTATTGAAGAATCACCCTATTGTTCTTCCATTGCGAACACCTCATACAATACCAGCATAACATTAGTAGACCTGAATACAATTTCTAATTCAAGCGGCAAACCATCTGGTTACAGCGATTACACCTCCCTTTCAACCGACCTCTCAAGAGGTAGTTCATACAACCTCACCGTAAATATTAATACCGATGGTCCTTACAGCGTATATACTTATGTTTGGATTGACTGGAACCAGGACGATGATTTTGACGATGCCGGGGAACAATTTGATTTAGGGTCTAATTACAATACCAGTGACGGTGCTACAAGCAATTCGCCCTACTTAATAACGGTGCCCGGAACTGCAACCCTCGGAACCACACGAATGAGGGTTTCCACCAAATATTATTCTTACCCTTCATCATGCGAAAACAACCACGATGGAGAAGTGGAAGATTACAGCATCAATATTACGGGAGTAACCCTTCCGACCATTAGTGGATTTACTCCAACAAGCACGTGTGAAGGTTCGGATGCAACCGTGGTTATCTCCGGCTCGGGCTATATTGATGTGAGCGATGTAAGTTTCAACGGAACCTCTGTTAGTTATACAGTCAATAGTTCCACACAAATTACTGCAACTGTTCCAGGTTCAATAACCTCAGGAACAATAAGCATTGCAACCACCGGAGGAATTGTAACAAGCTCTTCGTCGTTTTCTGTTTACACAGTTCCAATTATTACTGGCACAACTCCGGCTTCGCGAACTGGACCAGGAACAGTAACCTTAGGTGCCACATCCAGCGGCGGAACAATCAATTGGTATTCTTCTGCGA
Source organism: Prolixibacteraceae bacterium (assembly GCA_963678235.1). Classification (GTDB taxonomy): domain Bacteria; phylum Bacteroidota; class Bacteroidia; order Bacteroidales; family Prolixibacteraceae; genus JABMQB01. Next base: position 2,374,568 of record OY782766.1, read on the forward strand.
CAGGGGGTAGTTCCTTAGGAAGCGGAACTACCTTTACAACCCCATCATTAAGTTCAACCACCACCTATTATGTGGATGCAACAAGCAACGGGTGCACAACCAGTTCGCGGACTGCAGTTGTTGCAACTATTATATCCGATCCGAATTGCCCTATTGTTCTGGATCAAAACACAATTTATGGAAATATTTTTGTTGACAACAATGGAGATGGTATTTACGATGGCAGTGAATCTAATTACACCGGAACTGCAATTACCTTAAACCTTTATGAAGATACCAATGGAAATGGACTTTTAGATGATGGTGCACCTGTCTTACAAACAACGACCACCGATGGGACCGGAAAATATAGTTTCGACATCACTTCATCCTCCCAAACTGTAAGGGATGAATTTAATAGCCAATCATACAGTTTGAACGAAGGAACACAAAATTGGAGTACCAGCTGGTCGGAATATGATCCACAGGGACGTATTTCTGTTTCTTCAGGAAGGTTACAAATGAACAATCTGGATAATTATTGGGTCATGCGTTCGGCTGATTTAAGCGGTGCAACATCTGCAACCCTTACTTTTGATTGGCAAACCAGTAGCTTAACTGCTCAGGATTTATTAGTTCGCATATCGAGTGATGGTTCTAACTTTACAACTATTGGAACATTTGATGGCTCCAGTTCAGGAACTTTTACATCCGATATTACGTCCTATATTTCATCAACAACAACAGTATTGTTTACAGGAAATAACAGTTGGTATTCTGATGATTATGCATGGATTGATAATATAGAAATTGAATACACTGCTACTGCGAGCGATGGCGATTATATTGTTGAAATTGACCAAGGCACGATTTCTTCTGCATATACCTTAAGCTCTTCAGCTTTATTAAGCTCCAGTTTTGTGGGAACAAGTGGAGTATCTTGCAATAATGATTTTGGGCTTGAACCTGTTATTCCGGCACCAGAAGCCAACAACGATGCCGTTAATTGTGCCAATCCAACGCTTCCCACAGTTGTGGATGTACTTTCCAATGATACCGATCCGGATGGAGTACCTATTGCATCAACAGTTCAGATTGTTGGGACAAGTAATCCTGGTGATTCCTATGTTGTAAGTGGAGAAGGAACCTGGTCCGTTAATGTTTCCACAGGAGAAATCACATTTACCCCATTAACTTTTTTCACATCCGATCCAACACCTATCGAATATACGGTTGATGACATTGATGGAAATACATCAAACCAGGCAACTGTAACAATTACCTACGACCGTACTGCCCCTACTGCAGATGCCCTGCCTAACTTGGGCCCTTATGAATGTTACATTGAAATTCCATCTGAAGACATCACCGATGTGACCGGCGAAACAGATAATTGTGGAGGCGTTGTTACTGTTGCGTTTGTAAGCGATTCACCCAATCCGGGTTGTTCAGGTACGGTAACCCGAACCTATTCAATTACCGATGAGCGTGGAAATTCCGCCAATATAACCCAAACCATTACAATCTCTGGAGATGTTACCGATCCTGAAGCTAAAAGTTTACCGGATCTTGGTCCATACGATTGCTATTCAGATATTCCAGCCTACGATTTAAACGATGTAGAAGCCACAGATAATTGTGGAACGGCTACTGTAACCTTCATCAGTGATTCCCCTGATCCGGGATGCTCGGGAACAATTACCAGAACCTATAATGTTGCTGATCTCTGTGGTAACTCAATTTCTGTAACACAAACCATTTATATAGAAGACCTTACCCCCCCTGTTGCTGATTCATTGCCAGATTTAGGACCATTCGATTGTTACATTAGTATACCTGCTCCAAATATTAACGATGTAACCGGAGAATATGACGCATGTGGAGGTCCGGTAACTGTTACATATATTGGTGATACAGGTGATATGGGTTGTGGTGGTGAAGTTATTAGAACATATCGTTTATCTGATCAGTGTGGTAATGAAGTAGATATTACACAAACAATTACAACCCTTGATACCATTGGACCAACAGCCGATCCGCTACCAACTTTGGGAACCTATAGTTGTTTTGCCGAAATACCTGCGCCAAATATTAATGATGTAACCGGGGAATCGGATAATTGTGGTGCAACAGTAACAGTTTCACATATAAGTGATTCCGGATTTTCCGGTTGTTCCGGAACCATTGTGCGAACCTATCGTCTATCAGACCAATGTGGCAACTACACAGATATTTATCAGGATATAATTGTAGATGATACTACTCCACCAATTGCTGATCCTCTTCCTGATCTTGGACCCTATAATTGTTATACCAATATTCCAAATCCTAGTGTAGCCCTTGTGACTGGTGAAACAGACAACTGTGGAGGTATTGTTTTTGTTTCTTATGTTGGTGATACTGGTGATCCAGGATGTTCAGGAACCGTAACCAGAACTTATAGGATAACTGACCAATGCGGCAACTTTGCTGACATACCACAAAATATTACAATCCTTGACAACACAGGTCCGGTATTATCAGGAGTTCCAGGAAATACAACGGTCAGTTGTACGGCAGTTCCTGCTGCTGCTTCACCAACTGCAACTGATAACTGTGGCGCTGTTCCAACCATCGTTTTCTCAGAAACAAGTACGCAAACCTCGGATGGTTCTTGTACCGATTTTACCTATACGATAACAAGAACGTGGACTGCTACTGATGCCTGTGGCAATAGCACTCCTGCTGTTCAAATTATAACCGTCCAGGATAATATAGCACCAACGATTGTTGCTCCGCCGAACGTTACTGTTGATTGTAGCGACGATAGTACACCAACAGGTACTGGAAATCCAACAGTGACTGATAATTGCGATCCTTCGCCAGACATAACTTATAGTGATGCAATTACCCAGAACGGCTGTGCCTATCAAACCACAATTACACGAACCTGGACCGCAACAGACGCATGCGGGAATAGTGCATCAGATACCCAAATTATCGGGACCCAAGACAATATTCCACCAACAATTATTTGCCCTGTCGACACCACCGTTGAAACGCCAGATGATATTCCTGTTGTTAATTTTGCTGATATAACTGTATCCGACAACTGTTCAGAGACCGATAGTATTACTGTCATTCTATTAGATGAAATTTATACAGGCTTGGATGCTGGGGCAGGTTTTTGTCCTGAAACCGTAGTTCGTACCTACCGTGCAACCGATGAATGTGGTAATTATGCCGATTGTACCTATACAATTACAGTGAATGATTTGAGTGATTGTGGGCTTTGCCAATCACAGGTTCCATTCTACTTTGTCGATCTTTCCAGCGATCCTGGAACTACTTTAACATTAGAAGACATTGAAAGAATAGGGCTTTGTTGCGATGCCCATTCCCCTTACCGCTGTGTTTCGTTCAATATCCTTTTGCACGAAGATGCGGTTGGTATTGAAGTATTGATTGATGGAGCTTTACCTGATCCCAAAGATTATTCGATTAACTGTACTGAAATAACACCTATTGACAATATCATTTGTATCCCAGGCGGTAAGTTTTACACATTTACTTATTGTAAGCAAGGATCCAACCTGAACGATTTTACATTTACCTCCATTGAAGGAGCCGTTCTCGGAAATGAAATTACCACCAGGGTCGAATGTGGTAAAGAGCTTATAGTATTAGGTGTAACAGAATCAACAGTCACTTGGCGGGACATTACCGGAAATGGATTGTATGATAGTTATTTATCTTGTACCTCTGGTTGCAATACCACAATCTTTACTCCTGATGCAGCAGCACCTGCAATAATTCAATACGAGGTGTGTGGTGAAACTGTAAATAGTGTTTGCCAGGGAGGTGCTGACTGTGATACCGTTACTGTCAGGGTATATCCTGAAATTAATTTAATCCTTGATGGAGATACGGAATTTTGTATTGATAATCCCCAAGTACTAACTGCCAACGTATTACCTTCTTCAACCTATTTATTGTATTGGTACGATGGTCCAAATGGAACAGGCAACATCGTTTCTACAACTTCTACCTATGCCCCAACTTCTTCCGGTTCGTATTCAATCATTGCGGTTGATACAATTTCAGGCTTGGAATGTAACGAAGACACATTAAACTTTAACGTTACTATTCAGGATTTGCCGGTTTTTGACCTGGGAAGTAATTCTTCGGTTTGTATTGGTGATTCGACCTTCTTTGATTTACCGGATAATTACACTTACGAATGGTCTCCTTCTGCAAATGTAACATACGGTGCAGATTCAAGCCAATTCTATGTTACCCATTCTGCAACACAAACTTATACTGTAACTGCGTATAGTAGTTTTGGTTGTACATCCACCGATACATGGACTGCCAATGCAACCAATTGTATATCATCGTGCCCAACCGTAACCATTTGCCCCGATGCCACACATTCGATCACCACATTAGCAGAATTTACTGCTATTGGTGGCACCACAAATTTCCCTTGTAGTGTAAGCAATTCCAATATTAGCTTAATAAATACTTCTTCGGATGGTAATTCATGCCCTGAAACAATTACAAAAACCTATCGGATTTGGGACGATTGTGGCAACACCACTACGTGCGATGTTATTGTAATAAGAACGGATGTGGAAGACCCTGTTGTTACCTGCCCCACCGATGTACCTTACGAAGCATGTTCTGTGTCCGATGTTGGTGCGCTCTCAGGTTTAGCTCTTTCCACAACCGTAACCTCCATAACCCTAACCCAATTACAAAATGCAGGCGGCAATGCCACTGATAATTGTGGAATTCAATCAATAACCTATCGCGATAACCCAATTGGTACTTGCCCTACTGTTTTAGAAAGAATATTTACGGTGACCGATCTTTGTGGAAACCAAGATGTTTGTGTACAAAATATTACCATAAGTGATTCTACGGATCCATTATTAGTTTGCCCTCCAACTCAGAGTTACAATGCTTGCAGTATTGATGATATCCTTACGCACACCACCCTGCCCTATACAAATATTGTAAACACTATCTCTTATGCGACCTTTACTTCTCTGGGTGGAAGCGTTTCCGATGGATGTGCACTTTCTTCTATTGTTTATTACGATTCAAGAAGTGGAACATGTCCAATCACGGTAACCAGGCACTTTATTGCTACTGATTCATGTGGAAACACAGCAAACTGCGAACAAATAATTATTATTGATGACACAGAACCTCCGGTTATTGTAGATGTTCCTCCAGATGTTTCTATTCCTTGTTCTGATTGTATTCAATCCTTCCAAAATGCAGATTTTGAATCAAATACAGAAGTTAATTGTTGGGCATATTTAAACGAAAATTCCGTTGACGGTTGGGAAACAACATCTGGGAATAATAATATTGAGATTCAGGAGTCTGGCTGTGTAAACGGTGTAGTGTCTCACTCCGGTAACTACCATGCAGAGTTAAATGCTGATTTAACAGGTGACTTCTATCAGGAATTCTGTACAGTACCTACCACATGGATACAAATCACTTTCTGGCATCATAAACGCATGGATGGCATAAATACTACAGATGATATTATGGGTGTTTATGCAGGTCCAAATACAAGTAGCTTAACCCTTTTGACCACTGCTACTGCAACTAGTACTTCAGGATGGACCCAGCATAGTGTTTCTTTTCCTGTCCCTGTTGGACAAACCTCTACAGTTTTTCTTTTTAGGGCAATTCAAGGTGCTCCTACAAATGATACATATGGTAATCTTATTGATGACATCAATGTTGTTACATTATTTGATCCCACTTTCTTTCCTTACGCCACTGACAATTGTACTGGAGTTTCCATGGATCTTGTCGAAACAAAAATAGATGGAGATTGTGAAGATAATTATCAACTAATACGTTCATGGACAGCCACTGATGATTGTGGAAATGTAACTGTAGAAACTCAAACTGTTACAGTTGGTGATTTTACAGGACCAGAACTCTTTGGTGTTCCGAACGATACAACTGTAAATTGCGATGTTCCAACTCCTCCAACAGTTACTGCAGTTGATGATTGTGATCCAAATGTGTCTGTAGTCCTCAGTGCAGATACAATAGGCAGTGGATGCTCTTATACAATCGAAAGAACCTGGTCTTCAACTGATGATTGTAATAATTCAACAGAGTTGACACAAACCATTACTATTGAAGATGTTATTTCCCCTGTTATAACCTGCCCTGGCAATTTAAATTACCAATGTATTGCAGATGTTCCTGCTGCATTCACTGATTTAGCTTCATTTACTACAGCCGGTGGGTCCGCAACCGACAATTGTGAATTAGATGAATCATCGTTCCGCTATACTGAAAGTATTGGAGGTTCATGCCCGCAGGTACCGTGGACGATACTACCGACCCAACGGCTTCCAACCCGGCCCCGGTGACCGTGGAATGTATCGGCGATGTGCCTGCACCGGATATTGCCGTGGTAACCGATGAAGCGGATAACTGTACCGCAAACCCAACCGTGGCATTTGTTTCGGATGTGTCCGATGGCAATACTTGCCCGGAGGTTATTACTAGGACTTACAGCGTAACCGATGACTGCAATAACCAGATACTCGTAACACAAACGATTACCGTGGACGATACTACCGACCCAACGGCTTCCAACCCGGCCCCGGTGACCGTGGAATGTATCGGCGATGTGCCTGCACCGGATATTGCCGTGGTAACCGATGAAGCGGATAACTGTACCGCAAACCCAACCGTGGCATTTGTTTCGGATGTGTCCGATGGCAATACTTGCCCGGAGGTTATTACTAGGACTTACAGCGTAACCGATGACTGCAATAACCAGATACTCGTAACACAAACGATTACCGTGGACGATACTACCTTCTCTGAATGTACTCAAACAATCACGATCAACGATACTACCAAACCTACAATATCCTGCCTGGAAGACACAACAGTGCTTTGTGCCGCGGAAGTACCTGCCGCGGATATAGCTAGTATTACGGCAAGTGACAATTGCGGGGATGTGGCGATTACACACGAAGGGGATGTATCAAACAATAGTACTTGCCCGGAAACAATTACTAGGACTTACAGGGCTACAGACGGTTGTGGAAACTTCTCTGAATGTACTCAAACAATCACGATCAACGATACTACCAAACCTACAATATCCTGCCTGGAAGACACAACAGTGCTTTGTGCCGCGGAAGTACCTGCCGCGGATATAGCTAGTATTACGGCAAGTGACAATTGCGGGGATGTGGCGATTACACACGAAGGGGATGTATCAAACAATAGTACTTGCCCGGAAACAATTACTAGGACTTACAGGGCTACAGACGGTTGTGGAAACTTCTCTGAATGTACTCAAACAATCACGATCAACGATACTACCAAACCTACAATATCCTGCCTGGAAGACACAACAGTGCTTTGTGCCGCGGAAGTACCTGCCGCGGATATAGCTAGTATTACGGCAAGTGACAATTGCGGGGATGTGGCGATTACACACGAAGGGGATGTATCAAACAATAGTACTTGCCCGGAAACAATTACTAGGACTTACAGGGCTACAGACGGTTGTGGAAACTTCTCTGAATGTACTCAGCTCATCACAATCAACGATACTACCAAACCTACAATATCCTGCCTGGAAGACACAACAGTGCTTTGTGCCGCGGAAGTACCTGCCGCGGATATAGCTAGTATTACGGCAAGTGACAATTGCGGGGATGTGGCGATTACACACGAAGGGGATGTATCAAACAATAGTACTTGCCCGGAAACAATTACTAGGACTTACAGGGCTACAGACGGTTGTGGAAACTTCTCTGAATGTACTCAAACAATCACGATCAACGATACTACCAAACCTACAATATCCTGCCTGGAAGACACAACAGTGCTTTGTGCCGCGGAAGTACCTGCCGCGGATATAGCTAGTATTACGGCAAGTGACAATTGCGGGGATGTGGCGATTACACACGAAGGGGATGTATCAAACAATAGTACTTGCCCGGAAACAATTACTAGGACTTACAGGGCTACAGACGGTTGTGGAAACTTCTCTGAATGTACTCAAACAATCACGATCAACGATACTACCAAACCTACAATATCCTGCCTGGAAGACACAACAGTGCTTTGTGCCGCGGAAGTACCTGCCGCGGATATAGCTAGTATTACGGCAAGTGACAATTGCGGGGATGTGGCGATTACACACGAAGGGGATGTATCAAACAATAGTACTTGCCCGGAAACAATTACTAGGACTTACAGGGCTACAGACGGTTGTGGAAACTTCTCTGAATGTACTCAAACAATCACGATCAACGATACTACCAAACCTACAATATCCTGCCTGGAAGACACAACAGTGCTTTGTGCCGCGGAAGTACCTGCCGCGGATATAGCTAGTATTACGGCAAGTGACAATTGCGGGGATGTGGCGATTACACACGAAGGGGATGTATCAAACAATAGTACTTGCCCGGAAACAATTACTAGGACTTACAGGGCTACAGACGGTTGTGGAAACTTCTCTGAATGTACTCAAACAATCACGATCAACGATACTACCAAACCTACAATATCCTGCCTGGCTGACACAACAGTGCTTTGTGCCGCGGAAGTACCTGCCGCGGATATAGCTAGTATTACGGCAAGTGACAATTGCGGGGATGTGGCGGTCACACACGAAGGGGATGTATCAAACAATAGTACTTGCCCGGAAACAATTACTAGGACTTACAGGGCTACAGACGGTTGTGGAAACTTCTCTGAATGTACTCAAACAATCACGATCAACGATACTACCAAACCTACAATATCCTGCCTGGCTGACACAACAGTGCTTTGTGCCGCGGAAGTACCTGCCGCGGATATAGCTAGTATTACGGCAAGTGACAATTGCGGGGATGTGGCGGTCACACACGAAGGGGATGTATCAAACAATAGTACTTGCCCGGAAACAATTACTAGGACTTACAGGGCTACAGACGGTTGTGGAAACTTCTCTGAATGTACTCAAACAATCACGATCAACGATACTACCAAACCTACAATATCCTGCCTGGAAGACACAACAGTGCTTTGTGCCGCGGAAGTACCTGCCGCGGATATAGCTAGTATTACGGCAAGTGACAATTGCGGGGATGTGGCGATTACACACGAAGGGGATGTATCAAACAATAGTACTTGCCCGGAAACAATTACTAGGACTTACAGGGCTACAGACGGTTGTGGAAACTTCTCTGAATGTACTCAAACAATCACGATCAACGATACTACCAAACCTACAATATCCTGCCTGGAAGACACAACAGTGCTTTGTGCCGCGGAAGTACCTGCCGCGGATATAGCTAGTATTACGGCAAGTGACAATTGCGGGGATGTGGCGATTACACACGAAGGGGATGTATCAAACAATAGTACTTGCCCGGAAACAATTACTAGGACTTACAGGGCTACAGACGGTTGTGGAAACTTCTCTGAATGTACTCAAACAATCACGATCAACGATACTACCAAACCTACAATATCCTGCCTGGAAGACACAACAGTGCTTTGTGCCGCGGAAGTACCTGCCGCGGATATAGCTAGTATTACGGCAAGTGACAATTGCGGGGATGTGGCGATTACACACGAAGGGGATGTATCAAACAATAGTACTTGCCCGGAAACAATTACTAGGACTTACAGGGCTACAGACGGTTGTGGAAACTTCTCTGAATGTACTCAAACAATCACGATCAACGATACTACCAAACCTACAATATCCTGCCTGGAAGACACAACAGTGCTTTGTGCCGCGGAAGTACCTGCCGCGGATATAGCTAGTATTACGGCAAGTGACAATTGCGGGGATGTGGCGATTACACACGAAGGGGATGTATCAAACAATAGTACTTGCCCGGAAACAATTACTAGGACTTACAGGGCTACAGACGGTTGTGGAAACTTCTCTGAATGTACTCAAACAATCACGATCAACGATACTACCAAACCTACAATATCCTGCCTGGAAGACACAACAGTGCTTTGTGCCGCGGAAGTACCTGCCGCGGATATAGCTAGTATTACGGCAAGTGACAATTGCGGGGATGTGGCGATTACACACGAAGGGGATGTATCAAACAATAGTACTTGCCCGGAAACAATTACTAGGACTTACAGGGCTACAGACGGTTGTGGAAACTTCTCTGAATGTACTCAAACAATCACGATCAACGATACTACCAAACCTACAATATCCTGCCTGGAAGACACAACAGTGCTTTGTGCCGCGGAAGTACCTGCCGCGGATATAGCTAGTATTACGGCAAGTGACAATTGCGGGGATGTGGCGATTACACACGAAGGGGATGTATCAAACAATAGTACTTGCCCGGAAACAATTACTAGGACTTACAGGGCTACAGACGGTTGTGGAAACTTCTCTGAATGTACTCAAACAATCACGATCAACGATACTACCAAACCTACAATATCCTGCCTGGAAGACACAACAGTGCTTTGTGCCGCGGAAGTACCTGCCGCGGATATAGCTAGTATTACGGCAAGTGACAATTGCGGGGATGTGGCGGTCACACACGAAGGGGATGTATCAAACAATAGTACTTGCCCGGAAACAATTACTAGGACTTACAGGGCTACAGACGGTTGTGGAAACTTCTCTGAATGTACTCAGCTCATCACGATCAACGATACTACCAAACCTACAATATCCTGCCTGGAAGACACAACAGTGCTTTGTGCCGCGGAAGTACCTGCCGCGGATATAGCTAGTATTACGGCAAGTGACAATTGCGGGGATGTGGCGATTACACACGAAGGGGATGTATCAAACAATAGTACTTGCCCGGAAACAATTACAAGGACTTACAGGGCTACAGACGGTTGTGGAAACTTCTCTGAATGCACTCAGCTCATCACAATCAACGATACTACCAAACCTACAATATCCTGCCTGGCTGACACAACAGTGCTTTGTGCCGCGGAAGTACCTGCCGCGGATATAGCTAGTATTACGGCAAGTGACAATTGCGGGGATGTGGCGATTACACACGAAGGGGATGTATCAAACAATAGTACTTGCCCGGAAACAATTACTAGGACTTACAGGGCTACAGACGGTTGTGGAAACTTCTCTGAATGCACTCAGCTCATCACAATCAACGATACTACCAAACCTACAATATCCTGCCTGGAAGACACAACAGTGCTTTGTGCCGCGGAAGTACCTGCCGCGGATATCGCAAGTATTACGGCAAGTGACAATTGCGGGGACGTGGCGATTACACACGAAGGGGATGTATCAAACAATACCTCTTGCCCGGAAACAATTACAAGGACTTACAGGGCAACCGATAACTGTGGAAACTTCTCTGAATGTACTCAGCTCATCACAATCAACGATACTACCAAACCTACAATATCCTGCCTGGAAGACACAACAGTGCTTTGTGCCGCGGAAGTACCTGCCGCGGATATCGCAAGTATTACGGCAAGTGACAATTGCGGGGACGTGGCGATTACACACGAAGGGGATGTATCAAACAATACCTCTTGCCCGGAAACAATTACAAGGACTTACAGGGCAACCGATAACTGTGGAAACTTCTCTGAATGTACTCAGCTCATCACAATCAACGATACTACCAAACCTACAATATCCTGCCTGGCTGACACAACAGTGCTTTGTGCCGCGGAAGTACCTGCCGCGGATATCGCAAGTATTACGGCAAGTGACAATTGCGGGGACGTGGCGGTCACACACGAAGGGGATGTATCAAACAATAGTACTTGCCCGGAAACAATTACTAGGACATACAGGGCTACAGACGGTTGTGGAAACTTCTCTGAATGTACTCAGCTCATCACAATCAACGATACTACCAAACCTACAATATCCTGCCTGGCTGACACAACAGTGCTTTGTGCCGCGGAAGTACCTGCCGCGGATATAGCTAGTATTACGGCAAGTGACAATTGCGGGGACGTGGCGGTCACACACGAAGGGGATGTATCAAACAATAGTACTTGCCCGGAAACAATTACTAGGACCTACAGGGCTACAGACGGTTGTGGAAACTTCTCTGAATGTACTCAGCTCATCACAATCAACGATACTGTCCCACCAACGTTCGATAATACACCTGCCCCAATCGCGGACATTAATTGCAGCGACCCGCTGCCTGTACAGGAAACATTAACTGCAACGGACAACTGTGCGGGAACTGTCACCGTTAACCCTTCCATAGCACCTTACGTTGAAGATTTATGCAATGGGTACCCAATTACATACATTTGGGAAACTACCGATAATTGTGGGAACACAAATGTGGATTCGGTTACGTTCAATGTGCTGCCAGATAATACAAGCCCTACTGCCAACCCACTGCCTGACCTCGGGCCGTTTGCCTGTTACTCCGATATTCCCGCTGCCGATCCTAATGCCGTCACTGGTGAAAACGATAACTGCGGAAGTGTTACTGTAACATTCATTGGTGATAGCGGTACTGCAGGATGTTCAGGAACAATCGTAAGGACATACCAAATTGAGGACGAATGCGGAAAAACAACAACTATTACCCAAAACATAACAGTCAACGATACAATCGCACCAACAGCCGATCCGCTTCCGGACATGGGACCATATGCCTGTTATTCAGATATCCCGGCTCCAGATTTAAGTTTAATTACAGGTGAAGTTGATAATTGTGGTATTGTTACAGTTTCATACATTGGAGATACGGGAGGTGCTGCTTGTGATACTACAATCATCAGGGCTTATCAAATTGAAGATGAGTGTGGAAATGCAGATACTATATATCAAAATATATTTGTAAATGACACCATCAAACCTGTATTCTCTGTTATTCCAGTAGATACCAGTGTTGAATGCATTGGAGATGTTCCAGCCGCCTCATCAATAATAGCCACAGATAATTGTGGAAGTGCTGATGTTCAATTCTTTGAAACAACTTCCGATTCAATATGTGAAAGCCAACTTACAATTACCAGAAAATGGGTAGCAGCTGATGAATGTGGAAATACAGATTCGATTACTCAAACAATTATCGTATTTGACAATATTAAACCTATATTCTCAAGTATTCCTACTGATACTTTTGTAAGTTGTATCTCGGATATACCTGCAGCATCGTCAATAACTGCAACAGATAATTGTGGAAGTGCTGATGTTCAATTCTTTGAAACGACTTCCGATTCAATATGTGAAAGCCAAGTAACAATCACGAGAAAATGGATAGCAGCTGATGAATGTGGAAATACTGACTCGATTACGCAAATAATTACAGTATTTGACGATGTTAAACCTATATTCTCAAGTATTCCAGCAGATACTTTAGTAAGTTGTATCTCGGATATACCTGCGGCATCGTCCATTACTGCAACAGATAATTGTGGAAATGCTAATGTCCAATTCTTTGAAACAACTTCCGATTCTATCTGCGAAAGTAAACTCACAATTACAAGAAAATGGGTAGCAGCGGATGAATGTGGAAACATGGATTCGATTGCCCAGATAATTACTGTTTTCGATGATCAAGCTCCAATCATCAATTGTCCAAACGACACGACCGTCTTTTGTGCCTCAGAAATTCCAGCGGTGAATATAGCCAGCGTTTCTGCGAATGATAACTGTGGTAATGTGACAATCACACATGAAGGGGACATATCAGACAATGGCACTTGTCCGGAAATAATTACAAGGACATACAGGGCAACCGATAACTGCGGCAACTTCTCTGAATGTACACAAACTATTACAATCAACGATACTGTCCCTCCAACATTTGATGCTATACCAGGTGATATAGAAGCAACTTGTAATGCGCCATTTGCTTACTTTGACTATACTAATTTTGTTACTGCAGGTGGAGCTGCTTTAGATAATTGCCAATTGGACGAAACGACATTTGTTTTGTCAAATGAAGACATTGATGGAAGTTGTCCGCAGATTATTACAAGAACTTATCGTATTGAAGATGCATGTGGCAATGTTGGCGAATATGTTCAAACTATTACCATAAATGACACCATTGCTCCTGAGATTGGTTGTGTTGCAGACACTACCATCGAAATTGGCGATCCTGTTCCTAATGCATTTACAACCTTTAATGCCTTTGAAAATGCAGGAGGTTGGGCTTCGGATAATTGTGCTATTGATGAAAGTTCATTTGTATTGATTTCTGCAGATACGAATGTTTCTATTTTAGTTCTTGAAATCCTGAGAACTTATCAAATAGAAGACCTTTGTGGCAACCCAATAAGTTGTACTCAACAAATTAATGTGTTACTGGATGCAGAAACAGCAATTAATTGTGCACCAACAATAAAGGTAGAATGTGAAACCGATATCCCTTCTCCTTACGCAAGTTACAATGAATTTAGAACTGCAGGTGGAGAAGCAAGCAGCAGATGTGGAATCAATATAAGCACATTCCAGTTTGCAGGCGAAACAAGTGATAGTTTAAGCTGCCCTGAAACCATAACCAGAACTTATGAAATAACCGATTCATGTGGATTTACAGAAAGTTGTACACAAACAATTATTGTTCAGGATACTACAAATCCGGTATTAACATGTGCTCCTGATACTACAGTCCAGCCCTATTTCCCAATTCCAGCAGTTTATGCAAATTATGCAGCATTTGTAGCAGCCGGAGGTACGGCAGATGACAATTGCCAGTTAGATGAAAGCTCATTTGCTTTGATTAGTGAAGATTCGATTGTAAGCATTCTTTCCATTGAAATTACACGCAGGTATCAAATTGCAGATATGTGTGGAAACCTGGATGATTGCAGCCAAACTATTATCCAATTACTTGATCCTGAAACGGATATCACATGTGCTCCGACCATTGAAGCAGACTGTATCGATAATGTTCCAGATGCATATGCAAACTACAGCGAGTTTACGAATGCGGGTGGATCGGCAACGAGCAACTGTGGAATTGATATGAACACATTTAAGCTCGACACTACTTATTCAGATGGATTAAGTTGCCCTGAGACCTTAACAAGAAGGTATTCTATCAAAGATTCATGCGATAATCTGGTTCTTTGCAATCAGCTTATTATTGTAAACGATACAGTACCACCAAGCATTGTTTGTATGAATGATACTTCACTGACATTCGGACAAGCAATTCCTGCAATTAGTGCCACTTATGCCCAATTTGTTGCAAACGGTGGAATTGCCGATGATAATTGCAGCATAGATGAAAGCAGCTTTGATATGATTAACGAGGATACCACGTTCGTAACAATGGGGTACACCCTAAGACGAACTTATCAAATCTCCGATCTGTGTGGATATTCTGACCAATGCACCCAAACCATCAACGTGGACTTAAATGCACAAATTACAATAAACTGCGTTGGCGCTGATACGGTTGATTGTGTTGGAAATATTCCTGCACCATTTGCAAATTATACTGAATTCGAAAATGCTGGAGGTTCGGCAAGTAGTTTATGCGGGATTGATGAAGGTTCATTTGCATTTGTAGCTGATATTTCAAACAATCAAACTTGTCCGGAAACAATTACGAGGACCTATGAAATAACCGATCTTTGTGGAAGCCCACTTACATGTACCCAATTGATTGTGGTCAACGATACTACCCCACCAAGCTTAACTTGTCCGGCAGATATTACCATCCAAGCAGGAGACCCTGTCCCGGATGTATTTACCACATTCTCAGAATTTGTTGTTGCCGGAGGAAGCGGAGATGATAATTGTGCGTTAAATGAAGCTTCATTTAGACTTATATCGGCTGATACCATAAGTTCGCTTAGCTCTAACGTGATTACCCGTACCTACGAAATTGCAGATAATTGCGGCTTAACAAGTTCTTGTTCGCATGTAATAACCGCCTTAATCGATACCGATTTCAATTTAGATTGTCCGGAAACCATTAACCTTGATTGCCCGGATGAAATTCCAGAGCCTTATGCCGATTATAATGCGTTTGTTACAGCAGGTGGTTTTGCATCCAGTAATTGTGGCATTGATGAAAGTTCATTCCAATTGATATCTAATACATCAGATGGAGCAAGCTGTCCGGAAACCATCACCCGGATTTATGAGATTACTGATTTATGTGGCAGTGCCATTAACTGCACGCAGCTAATTATTGTGGATGATGAAGAGGCTCCAACATTAACATGTCCTCCAACAATAGAACTTCAAATTGGAGATGTAGTTCCTCCATTTATGAATAGCTTGAGCCAATTTGAAAGCGAAGGAGGAACAGCTGATGATAACTGTGCCCTTGATGAATCAAGTTTTGCATTTGTTGGTCAGGTCACAGAAACCATAGGAGCTTATGAACAAATCACCAGAACGTATGAAATTAAAGATATGTGTGGCAATACAACACAATGTATGCAACTCATATCCATACTTCAGGATGCTGAAATGCAAATTTCATGTCCTGATGAAATTCATGTTCAATGTATTGGAGACCTGCCAAGTGCCTACACAAGTTATGCTGAATTTGAAAATGCAGGAGGATTTGCATCCAGTAACTGTGGAATAAATGAAGCTTCATTCAGCTTAATATCAGAAGAAGATAACAAGCAGACCTGCCCAAAAATAATTATTAGAACTTATCAGGTTACAGACAACTGCGGCAATACCGATGATTGTCGCCAAACCATCAGGATTGACGACACAGAACGCCCCAGGTTTACAGAAACACCCAGAAATATATTTACCAATTGTGGTAATCCGCAACCTTATGCAAATTATGCAGCATTTGTTGCCGCTGGTGGTAGGGCTACAGATAATTGTTCGTTGAGGGAATCAAGTTTTAAATGGGTAGGTGATGAAATACAAAACCAAAGTTGCCCCAGGACAATAATCAGATCGTATTCAATTAAAGATGCCTGCGGCAATACATCTGGCTATTTTAGGCAAACAATTACCATTCATGATATTACAAAACCACAGTTGGTTTCAGAACCGGATTCTGTTCTGTTTGCAGTTTGTGAAGCACCTGGTGCATATAAAAATTATAATGAATTTGTTGCTGCAGGAGGTAATGTAAGCGATAATTGCGGATTGGACGAAAGCAGCTTTGTGCTATTACAGCCCGATACAGTTGGAACATGCCCAATGACAATTACACGGACGTATTGGGTAGCCGACTTCTGTGGAAATTCGGTCACATTTACGCAAAAAGTTGTAGTTGAAGATACCGAAAAACCGGTCTTTGAAACTGTTCCTGATAACATCAATACAGAATGTGGGTACGATGCCGAGTGGAAATCGTATGGCGAATTTAAAGATGCCGGAGGTTTGGCAAGAGATAATTGTAAACTGATAGAAGAAAGCTTCACAATGGCAAGAGAAACCATCACAGGAAGTTGCCCTGAAACCATAGAAAGAAGATATACCATTGAAGATGCTTGTGGAAATATAGCTGATTTCACCCATGTGATAGTTGTAAATGATACGACAAAACCTGAGGCTGTTTATACCGAAACCTATAACCTGAGTGTGAATGATGAGTTGCCACCACTAATAACTTCCTTCGATGAATTTGTTTCACAAAACGGATGGTCGGTTAACGACAATTGTGGAATGAACGAAACTTACTTTAAAATTATACTGAATGAATCAGACGGCTTAAGCTGCCCTGAAACTTATACCAGGATATATGAATTAGCCGATAATTGTAACAATACGGTCAGGTGTACCCAACAAATCGTCATTGGCGACGATGTTGATCCAACAATATACTGTCCTTCAGATGCAAATTATGTATGTATCGATGAAGTTCCGCCAGCCAGCACAACGTACGCAGCGTTTGAAGCTTCTGGTGGTTTAGCAACCGACAATTATACCATTGTCGAATCATCGTTCAAATTGGTATCTGAAGTGTATAGTCAAGATAACTGCCCTACAGTGATTACCCGGACGTATGAGATTTCAGACTCTTGTGAAAACCCTGCAGTTTGTTCACAGCAAATTACTGTGATGGACACTATGAGTCCTGAAATCTCTTGTCCTGGTAATGTAGAAGTAGAATGCTTTGTTGACATTCCTCCAACAGCGAATAACATTGCTGAATTTATTGCACTAGGAGGTTCCGTTAGTGATAACTGCGGCATTGTTGATTCGAGCTTCGTGATGACCGAAGTATTTACCCAGGAAATCTGCCCAACCATAAGTATCCGTACTTATAAAGTAACCGACTTATGCAACAATTTCTCCAGCTGTGAGCAAAAAATAACAGCCATTGATACCATCAAACCTGAATTTGCATGCCCAGCAAGTGCAGAAGTTGAATGTTTCTCTGCAGTTCCGGCACCATACAATAGCTACTATGAATTTATTGTTGCCGGAGGTACTGCAAGCGATAATTGTGAAATTGTTGAAGAGAGCTTCCAATTAATTTCAGATACTATTTATGATTCATCCAGACCGCGTATTGTAACCAGGACTTATCAGATTAAAGACCTTTGTAACAATATTTCCATAAGCAGTCAATCGTACACAATTACAGATACTGTTGCCCCAATACCTGTTTGTAATGAAATAACCATAAGTCCTGATTCAACTGGAAGCTATACTGTTTCTGATTTTGACATCCAATTAATTGCAAATGGCTCAAGCGATAATTGTACTTTATTCGAAGATTTCAAATACTCGGTGAACCATGTTGACTTCAATTGTGATTTGGTGGGCACACAACAGGAAGTTGCACTTACCGTACAGGATCAGGAAGGAAATACCTCTGCTTGTATTGCAAAAGTTAATATCATCGATTCAGTTCCGCCTACTGCCATATGTAAGGATATCACTATTTATTTAGATGAAAATGGCGAAGTATCCATCCGTGAAGATGATATCGACGGAGGTTCATACGACAATTGTGAAATTAGTGCCGATTATATTAGTCAATCGAATTTTGGATGTAACGATGTGGGTGTAAATACGGTAACACTCACCTTGTTTGACATCTTTACTAACATTGGAACTTGTGAAGCCAAAGTTACTGTTCTCGACAATAACCTGCCAACAGCAGTTTGTGAAGATGTGGTGGTTGAAATTGATGAAAACGACATAATTACTATTGATCCTGTATTAATTGGGGATGGCAGCACAGATGATTGCGAAATCGATACGATGATATTGAGCCAGGCAACGTACACATGTAACGATGTTGGTGATCAATTAATCACACTTACGGTTTACGACTTCAGTGGAAATTCTTCTTCCTGCGATGCAAACATTACTATTCTTGGTAATACTGCTCCGGTGGCTGAAGACGATGATATTGTTGTTTCAACCAATAAAACTTCGGAACTTAATATTACTATCAACGACTTTGATTACAATGGCGAACTGGATTATAGTTCTGTATCCATTCTCGAAGAAACCAAAAACGGACAGGTTTATTACAATCCGACAACACACATGGTAATGTACACACCAAATACAGGATTTACCGGAACCGATTCATTTATTTATATAATTTGTGATGACGGCTCGCCTTGTGGAACATTGTGCGATACGGCAGTGGTGAATTTAACCATTCTTGAGCCGGGAATAGCACCTGATGCTGTTAGTGATTCATACATTTTAGGATGCCGACCAATTACGGAAGATCTACTTGTCAATGATTATGATCCTGACGGTGATAATATAATAATAAATACCACTGCAATTTCAGATCCTGTAAACGGTACGGTTGTAATACATGCCAATGGAACATTCACTTATACTCCTGAAGATGGATTTGTTGGTTTGGATAGCTTTGTATATGAAATTTGTGATGATGGATTCCCGGTTAAATGCGACCGGGCAACAGTTTATTTAACTATTGCAGATGACTGGGATTGTGACGGGGTGCCTGATGCAATTGATATTGACGATGACGATGATGGAATTCTTGACGTGATTGAAGGTGACCGTGAAATTGATTCGGATGGCGATGGCATACCGGATAGTCTTGACATTGATTCGGACAACGATGGAATTACGGACAATGTTGAAGGACAGGCTGAAGGTGAATATCGTCCACCGTTGGCAATCGATTCTGACCACGATGGCTGGGATGATCAATACGATCCGGATAGCGGAGGAATACCATTCGAAAATGCCGACACCGATAGTGATGGAGATCCGGATTATCTTGATCTGGATAGTGACAACGATAATGTCCCGGATATTATTGAAGGGCATGACATTAATGCTGATGGTATTGCAGATGTGGATCCAATTGGTACTGATTCGGATAACGATGGATTGGATGATGCCTACGATATTGTGGTTTGGGATCATACAAACGATGAAATTAATGCGACTGGAAGCAATGCCCCTCTTCAGGATTTCGATAGGGATTTGATTAGGGACTGGCGCGATGTGGACGATGATAACGACAATATCCCAACTATTGATGAGGATAGAAATGGTGATGGTGATTATAGCAACGACGACCGCGACCTTGATGGACATCCGGATTATCTGGATGTGGACGATAATTGTACTCTATTTATTCCGGAAGGATTTTCACCAAACAACGATGGTGTGCACGACTTGTTTAAAATTTACTGTATCGAAGAGTATCCTGGCTCAAGACTTGTTATATTTAACCGCTGGGGAAATAAACTCTATGAAAAAGATAATTATGGGGATGTAGAATATTGGGGAAGCGAGCAGGAAGCATACTGGGATGGTAGTTCCGATCACAGATGGACGCTCGGTAAAGAAACACTTCCGGCCGGAAATTATGTTTATATACTGGAACTTGGAAACGGTGAGCAAAGAAAAGGTACGGTAATGATTTCTAACTAGTATGTGTTGATAAAAAAGCGGATAAATACGTAGAAGTTCAAGATTTAATGATTTTTTTGGGTAATAATCGTATGAGAAACTTAGGACCCTTTAAAAAGTACGTTATAATATGTTTGCTTTCTTTTGCAACATTTTATGCAAAAGGACAGCAGGATCCTATGTTTACCCAATACATGTTTAATATCCAATCGGTTAACCCTGCGTACGCCGGAATGTGGGAGCGGCTCGGTTTTATGTCGATGGTGCGAAAGCAATGGGCAGGAATCGACAAATCACCAATCACTGAATTGGTTTCATTCCATAGTCCAATCAAAAATGAGTTTGTTGGGGTTGGATTAAATGCCACCTACGACAAAATAGGCTACGAGAAAAAACTAAGCATTTTTGCCGATTATTCCTATAAATTACTGCTTAGCAATAAACTTAGTTTAAGGCTTGGTTTAAAATTCGGAGTTACCAATTACAACAACAACCTCGAGCAATATCAGCTATACCCCGATGGGATATACGATCCTGCATTTCAGGGGGAAATCGATTTAAAATTTATGCCCAATTTTGGTGTTGGCGGATTTCTGTTTACCGACGATTGGTATGTTAGTTTATCTACTCCCAAACTTATAAAAAACGATTTCGCTGCCAATATTAACAACTATTCATCGGTTGCCGAAGCAAGGCACTTTTATCTCATTGCCGGGTATGTGTTTGATTTGCCGCAAAATATTAAATTTAAACCAACCATGCTGGTAAAAGCAGCATTTGGGGCTCCCATACAAGCCGACCTGGGTGCTAATTTCCATATAAAAGACCGGGTTGAACTGGGCGTAATGTATAGGACAGGTGATGCCATTGCGGCGCTGGTTCAATGGAAAATTACCAAAAACCTGACTATTGGCTATGCATCCGATTTTACCTTAACAGAAATCAGGGAATATCAAAACGGGACTTATGAGTTTTATGTGAGTTACGATATTGACTTTTATCGAAGGACTTATCTTCGAAACCGATATTTCTAACAAAAAAAGGATGACACCTTTCCTTATACTGATGCTATCCTTTCTTAAAATAAATTTCTTTTTATTCTGCCTCGTCGGCCAGGAGCTTGTCGGCCATAGCATTTGCCATTTCAATGCATTTCGTAAAATTATCCGGTTTTAATGCTCCCTTTTCTTCAATCGGATCGTGCACCAATTCCCATTTAATTTTCTCAGCAAATTTCATAAGGTTTTTAACACCACCACCATTCCAGGCATAGTTGCCAAAAATACCCAAATAATGATTTTTTGGAGCCATATGCTCAATGGTCGTTAACAACGTTTCAACATTGGGGAACATGGCATTATTATACGAACAACTTCCAACAATAAATCCTTTGTATTTAAAAATATCGTTGATAATGTATGAAGAATGCGTTTTTGAGGAATCGTAAACGCGGATATTTTTTATGCCCCTTTCAACCAATTGCCGTGCAATTACTTCCGCCATTTTTTGGGTATTCCCGTACATCGAACCGTAAACAATAATTACTCCCCTATCGGTATTGTATGAGCTCCATTTATCGTACCTGCTGAGTACCCAATTTAGGTCACTTCGCCAAATAGGACCATGGGTAGCAGCAATCATTTTAATATCCAGTGGAGCCAGTTTTTTCATGGCCCTTTGCGTGTGTGGACAATATTTCCCGACAATGTTGGTAAAATAACGCATGATTTCAACCTCGTAAAAATCAAGGTTTATTTCATCATCGAATACTCCCCCGTCCAAAGTTCCGTAGCTGCCAAAAGCATCGCCCGAAAAAAGGATGCTGTGTGTTTCGTCAAAGGTGACCATGGTTTCCGGCCAATGCACCATTGGGATGGTCTGGAATTGTAATTTTGTTTTTCCCAAATCAAGTGTGTGCCCATCGTAAACTTCGAGCGTTTTTGTTGGTTTAGTATAAAAGCTTTCCACAAACCCGAATGTCTTTTTATTTCCAACTAGTGAAATCTCAGGATATTTGGCCATAATAGGTTTAATTGCCCCTGAATGATCCGGTTCCATATGGTTAATAATCAGATAATCAATTTTCCGATCCCCGATAATTGCATCAATCTGATCCAAATAGTCATCCACATAACGTTGCTCAACGGTATCAACCAAGGCAATTTTATCGTCCACGATTAAATACGAATTATAAGAAACCCCGTGAGGTATTGGCCATATATTTTCGAACAAAGCGGTCCGCCTGTCGTTAAATCCTAAAAAATAAATATTCTCTGCAAGTTTTACCTGATGCATAATTCAATATATTAATTGCTGTTTATAAGAAAAATAAAAAAGTAAAAATAATACTTTTAATCCTATTCTTATTGGTTCAAATACCAATTATAAAAAGAGTTAAAGAAGTGTTTGCATTGGGTGCCGTTTAATATTCCTTTTGGAATTATTACACAAAGAATTACAATGAATACGCAAAGCTCCACAAAGCAATACAAATTAATATTTTCAATATTTTTTATCTTTGATGCCCGTTAAAATTTTACAATTATATCTACACTTATGATTTCATTGCGTTCCTACGGAACCGTAAGGTATAGGGGCTTGTATTTTTTATCTACACATATTGAGTTCATAACGGAACAGCCCCAGAGGGGCAAAATATTGGTAGAATAAGAGTTACATATTTCAGAAGGAAGTCCTGTAAGGACGAAATATATTTTACCTGACAACAATGATTTTTTATCTTTGAAAAACATTGTGGCTCTTGGGAAAACTTAGTTGAACTGAAATAAACTAATTCCTTTTTCTATTTTTACAAAAAATTTGATCAAATGGTAATTGAGAAAAAAAATAAAGTCATGTTGTTCCCCCGAATGGGAAAGTACATCATCGTATTTTTTGCCTTTGCATTTATTGTTGCCGGGCTCAGGGGATACCAGCTATTCAAATATGTTTTCCATGAAAACGTAAAAAGCGACTACATTCTTATAATACCTGAAAATGCCGAATTTCAACAGGTCATTGATAGTCTGGAATCGGCTCAAATTTTAACAGATTATAAGGCATTTAAATGGGTAGCCAAGAAAAAAGGGTATAGAAAAGCAATCAAACCCGGAAGGTTTTTATTGGAAAAAGGCATGAACACCAACACGCTGGTAAATATGTTGCGAATTGGCAAACAAAAACCGGTAAATGTTACGTTTAACAATATCCGTTTTAAAGAAGAATTAGCCGGGGCTGTAAGTAAATATATCCGTGAAGATTCAATTTCGATCCTTCAGTACTTGAAAGATACTTCCTTAATAGAAGAGATGGGATTTAAGCCGGAAACTTTTAAAGTGATTTTTATTCCGAACACTTACGAAGTTTACTACACAACATCTGCATTGGATTTTATTAAACGAATGCAAATTGAATATAAAAGGTTCTGGAATGAAGAAAGGTTGGCAAAGGCAGAAAGGTTAGAAATGACACCTGTTGAAGTTGTAACCCTGGCATCAATTGTACAGGAAGAAACCATAAAAAAAGAGGAAAAACCAGTGGTTGCGGGATTATATATTAACCGCTTAAAAAGGGGCATCCCGCTACAGGCCGATCCAACACTTAAATTTGCCCTGGGCGATTTCTCTATCCGAAGGGTATTGAACAAGCATAAGGAAATTGACTCACCTTATAATACTTACACTAATGTAGGCTTACCTCCAGGACCAATCAATTATCCGGAGATTTCTTCCATCGATGCCGTTTTGAATTATGAGCGACATAATTATTTGTTCATGTGTGCAAAGGAAGATTTTTCAGGCTACCATAATTTCTCACGAACAATAACTGAGCATAACCGTTACGCCAATAAATACCATTCTACCTTGAACGAAAATAAGATATGGAAATAAAATAGAATGTATATTTCATTTCAGTTGAGAACCTATATAATCGTAACTTCCCTTTCTAGTTCAATGCCAAATTGCTGCTTAACCGATAATTGGATTTTTTCTGAAAGGTCAACTAATTCTTTACCGGTTGCATTTCCATAATTAACAATCACCAGGGCTTGTTGCTTGTGCACTCCCGCTTCACCCTCGCGGTAGCCTTTCCATCCACATTGATCAATTAACCAACCAGCCGCCAGTTTCGCACTTTGATCATTAGCCGGATAAACGGGCATATTCGGATATTTAACCTTTAAATTCTCCACAATTTCTTGATCTACAACTGGGTTTTTAAAAAAACTTCCGGCATTACCAAGCTCTGCAGGATCTGGTAATTTAGAATTTCGGATTTCAACAATTGCTTTTCGAATGTTTTTTAAGGAAGTACCGCCCAATTTTTCCACTTCCTGTTTCACCAGACCATAACCCAATTCAAATTCAGGAAATTTATCCAGCTTAAATACAACAGAAGTTACCACAAAACGATTTTTTAATTTACGCTTAAAAATGCTATCGCGATAGCCAAACCCACATTCTTCTGCCGGGATTTCGTAAGTTTCCTGTGTTTGCAAATCAATGCCCACCACGGTTTCTATAAACTGTCCGGCTTCCCTGCCATAAGCACCAACATTTTGAACAGGTGCTGCACCAACCGATCCGGGAATCAGCGATAAATTTTCAAGGCCCCCAAATCCTGAAACCACACAATATTCCACCAACTCGTCCCATATTACCCCGGCTCCAACTTCCAGCCAAATATATTGCCTGTCTTCTTTTATATTGGTTATTCCCGGCACATTGGGATGAATCACCAATCCATCAAAATCTTTCTGAAACAAAAGGTTGCTTCCACCACCAAGGATTAAAATTTCTTCTTCTTTCCATGAAGCATTCGAGTCCAGAAAAACCTGTATATCTTTTATATCGGTAAACTCAAAATAATACTTTGCACATGCATCAATACCAAAAGTATTAAGTTCTAAAAGGGAATAGTTTTCCTGAAAACGAATCATACGGTTTATTTTCCACAAATATAGTGAAGCCTTGTATTTGAATGCCGATAAACTTTCAAAAATGCAAGCATGCTATCATAATTTCCTGGAAATATACTTTTATATGACTAATCAACATTGTATATTGAATAACTTTAAAACATCTAACAGCAAATAAAGGATCACAAATTTTAACTTTGATATAAAACAAAATGTCATGAGAAAAAACATCCTTGTTACTTTATTATTGGCGATGAGCATTATCGCTGTTTCCGCCCAAACCGACAAAAAAAATATTGTAAAGATATTTCCTGTTAGTCCGTTTTTTGGAAAGACCACTCTGGGTTACGAAAGGGTGATCAATGAACAAGGATCTTTAACTTTTAACCTTGGTCTGCCAACAGGAGTTACAATCAATAGATATTTAGACTCCAATACCTCCGAAGGATTTGATCCGGAAAGTGGAAAATTAAAAGGCCTGCTCATTATGCCCGGATACCGTTTTAACTTATCGAAAAGAACTGCCCCGTTGGGTTTTTATTTCGAACCCTTTTTAAAATATGAAAAGTTCGATGTGGATATTTCAGGATACTTCGTTGATAATGAAATGGAAAGGTTTAGTGGCAATTTGACAGGAGATTATTCCGGATTTGGTTTAGGTGTTCAGTTTGGTGCCGAATGGTTAATTTCAGATGTTGTTTCGGTAGATTTCACAATTATTGGCACGGAAGCTAAAATTGGAACCATGGAATTGCTTTATACAGATTTATCGCACGAAGTAAATATTAATGATGTGTATGATGAACTTGCCGATGGGATTGATAATGTACCAATTATTGGGGATAAAATTGAATTAACCAAAGATGCTGCCAATGGCCTAGTCTCCATGAAGCTCCCAAAACAATTTGTTCCGGGCTTAAGGTTTACATTTTCATTAGGAATAGCTTTCTAAAATATACTTGCGCTATAACTATATACTAAAGTTACATCTCTGAAGTTATATCTTTACAACAAAAAAGATTGACACAAAAACTCACAAAAACTATTGTTGTTTCGGTTACCAACGATTTGGTTACGGATAACCGTGTGCATAAAGTATGTTCTTCGTTGGTAAAATTTGGATATTCGGTTATCCTGATTGGAAGGAAATTGCCCAATAGCTTGCCAATGAACCAAAGGAGCTACAAAACCATCCGCATGCGACTGTTTTTTAAGAAGGGCATTTGTTTTTATGCCGAATACAATATCCGTTTATTTTTTCTTCTTCTGTTTACAAAAGCGGATGTGCTTTTAGCTAACGACCTGGATAGCCTTCCGGCAAATTTTGTGGCTGGTAGGATAAAAAACAAACCGCTGGTATTCGACAGTCACGAGTATTTTACTGAAGTACCTGAGCTAATTCACCGACCACGGGTACAAAAAGTTTGGAAAAATATCGAACAGTTTATCGTTCCAAAAATTAAAAATGCCTACACAGTTTGTGATTCCATAGCCGATCTATTTAAGCAGGAATATGGTACCGATTTTAAAGTCGTGCGTAATGTTCCGCTTGCGCGGAATGAAATTACCATTCCCGATGATAAAAAAATCAAGGACACACGAAAAATTATACTTTATCAGGGTGCGTTAAACATAGGAAGAGGGCTGCCACAATTGTTGGATACAATGCAATATGTTGAGGGTGCACTTTTATTAATCGCAGGCGATGGTGATATTGCAGAAGAGCTAAAATCACAGGCAGCAAAACTAAAGCTAAATGATAAAGTTCGTTTCCTGGGGAAACTACCCCTGGAAGAAGTTAATCTTATAACAAAACAAGCACACCTTGGTCTTTCCATTGAAGAAGACATGGGGTTAAACTATCGATTTGCCCTACCCAACAAGTTGTTTGATTACATACAGGCAGGCGTACCAGTTATGGTTAGCAATTTGCCCGAAATGGCAAAAATTGTTTCTCAGCACAAGCTGGGAACTATCTTGCAATCACACGATCCTAAGACAATGGCAACCACAATTACTGAAGCACTAACTAATTCCGATGTAAGAAAAGTTTGGAAAGAAAACCTTCAAAAAGCTGCAAACGAGTTTATTTGGGAGAAAGAAGAACTGATACTTAAAGAGATTTTTGACAATCTTCAAAATTAGGGTACCAACATAAATTCCCTGCTTACTCCCCTTTTTCCATAAGTTCGTCAAAATTAATCACCGAATCTTCTTCACGGGTATCTTTAATCGTTAGCTTATCACAAATCAGCGTACGTGTTTTGTACTTGCTAATCAGGGCATAATCGTGGGTAGCCATAACAATTGTTTTGCCCTCTTTATTCATTTCAAGTAATAAATGGAGGATTTCTGCAGAAGTCTCTGGATCCAAGTTTCCGGTTGGCTCATCTGCCAAAATAATTTTTGGGTTATTGAGAATTGCCCTGGCTATAACAACCCTTTGCTGTTCTCCTCCCGAAAGCTCATGGGGCATTTTTTGTGTCTTTTTCAGCATCCCAACCTTTTCGAGCACTTCCACTACCCTTTCTTTTATCTCCTTTTCATTTTTCCAACCTGTTGCTTTAAGCACAAACGAGAGGTTCTCAAAAACCGAGCGGTCGGTAAGCAATTTAAAGTCCTGGAAAATTACGCCCAATTCACGCCGCAGGTAAGCCGTATCTTTATGCTTTAATTCCGACAAACGAAAACCTGCAACCACACCATCCCCATTATAAGCCGGGATTTCGGCATTCATGGCTTTAATAAGGCTGGTTTTACCGCTTCCAACTTTTCCAATAACGTATACAAACTCCCCTTCATTAATGGTTAAATTAACGCCCGAAAGCACTAAATTTTCACGCTGGTAAATGTCTGCATTGCTAATTTCAATTATTGGATTCTTTGCCATGGCTTACTCAAATTAAGTAATGAACAAAACTAACTTTTTTCCCCCACTAAGATAATAAACAGTAGTAATAAACAGTTTCATGTTAAGAAAATAGAACGAATACAAGTCTCCTGCAAATTCATTATGACTAATTTAGGGAGAAAATTTAAAGCTTATGGAACGGCCATTGCAGGGCAAAACCCAAAATGGAAATTCCATCGAATACCTTTAAATATAAACAATAATATTGAGATGAAAATGAATAAACTGAACATCCTGATCTTAGGGATTTCTTTTATCTGCTTACAATCATATTCCCAAAAAACAGAGTATTTTCAAGACATTCAGGAAGAAATCCGGACTGCTAAACAATTGTTCAACAATGCGAAATACAATTCGGCAATACGTCGTTTTGAAGATATTCAGAAAAAAGTAGATTTCTATTCTGAAATATACTCGGAAGCAGAATATTACAAAGCGTTTTCGGCAGTAAAATCAAGGCTCAACGGCAGCGAAAAATTACTGGAAAACTTTATCGAAAATTATCCAGAAAGTCCATATAACAATAAAGCCAAGTTCGATCTGGGGGTTGCGCAATTCGACCGAAGGAGATACCCGAATGCCGTAAGAAGCCTAAAAGAAGTTGACCAAAGTGAACTTACGGAAAGTGAAAAAGTTTTGTACCATTACCAAATGGGATATTCCTACATGATGATGGAAAACCTTGATCAGGCTGCTGCCGAATTTTTTATCATTAAAGATGCCAATAACCTTTATAGCAAACCTGCAAGTTATTATTGGGCACACATTAATTATTTGGCCGGAAACTATGAATCTGCACTTCAGGGTTTTTCAAAACTTAATAGCGACCCTGCATATTCGCAGGTTATACCTTTGTACGTTAGCCATATTTTCTACAAACAGGAAAAATACCAGGAGATTGTAAATTATACAGCCCCAATTATTAACGATGTGGAACCGGCTCACAGGGCTGAACTTTCGAAAATTGTGGGTGATTCGTATTTTCATTTACAGGAATTTTCAAAAGCAATTCCTTATTTAGAAACTTATTACAACTCGCCCGGATTAAAGTCGCGTGAAGACAACTATTTGTTAGGCTACTGTAATTACCACGCCAGCAAATTTAAAGAGTCGATCCCTTACTTTGAAAAAGCCTCGAAAGGAAAGGACGAACTTGCACAAAATGCCTATTACCACCTTGCCGACAGCTACGTTAAAAACGATGAAAAAGAAAAAGCAAGGGTAGCATTTGAGGCAGCTTCCGAAATGGATTTTGATGAACGCATAAAGGAAGATGCACTCTTCAACTATGCAAAAATGACCTACGAATTATCCTACTCTCCGTTTAATGAAACCATCAAAGCATTTGATAAATACATTGCTTCGTACCCGAATTCGGAACGGAATAACCAAGCTTACCAATACCTGGTTCAGGTCTATATGGTCACTAAAAACTACGACGATGCCATTAACTCCATCGAAAATATTCAGGTTAAAAACAATTCCATAAACAAAGCTTATCAAAGGGTAACGTTCTTCAGGGGTTTAGAATTGTTTAACAACCTTGCCTATAACGCCGCCATCGAAAGTTTTGATAAATCATTGGAAAACAGTTATGCCGACCGGACTTTAAAAGCACGGGCTATTTATTGGAGAGCTGAATCGTTGTATCGATTGGGCGATTATAATTCTGCAATTAATGAATACAACAAATTCCTTTTAACACCTGGAGCATTTTCGCTTGAAGAATATAAAGACGCACATTACAATCTTGCTTATTCCTATTTTAATTTGCAGGACTACCAAAATGCTTCCGATGGTTTCCGTAAGTTCTTGAATGCCGAACAGGGAATGAGGAGTAAAAAAATTGCGGATGCATATAACCGTTTGGGAGACTGTTATTTTCAGGAAAGAAATTACAAGCAAGCTGTTGACGATTATCAAAAAGCATACTTGCTGCAAATGCATGATCCCGACTATGCTTTGTTCCAACTGGCATTTTGTGAAGGACTCAATAGAAATCAAAACGAAAAAGTTACAAAACTTAGGCGTTTATTGAATGATTATCCCGAATCGGCTTACCGCGATGATGCTTTATATGAATTAGGCCGGGCAAACGAACGCCTGAACAATATTACCGAAGCTTCAAGGCAATACAGCGAAATAATTGATAAGCATAAACAGAGCGCATATTACAAAAAAGCCCTGGTACAAATGGGCTTGCTTAATTATAATAACGGTGATTTCAGAAAATCCTTACAGTTGTATAAACAAGTTGTCGAAAATTACCCGAACTCAGAAGAAGCACAGGCAGCACTTACCGGAATTCGGAACAACTATGTTGAACTGAATGACGTGGATGCCTATTTTGCATATACCCGACAACTGGGAACAGGTGTGGTTGTAACTGCATCGGAACAGGACCAGCTAATTTTCCAGGCTGCTGAAAAGATGTTTATGGCAGGCGATAAAAATGCCATTACCCAATTTAAACGATATTTAAATGATTATCCTTATGGTGCTTATGTTCTAAATGCAAACTTCTATTTGGGAGAAGCACTTTATGCTAATGGCCAATATTCTGAAGCATTACCTTATTATTCTTATGTAACATCACAAGGAGATAATATTTTTACTGAGAATGCCCTGTCAAAAGCAGCAGAGCTAACCTTTAATGCGCAAGACTATCGATCTGCATTACCTCTTTTTATGCGACTGGGAGAAATTTCGAGCAACAAATGGAATTTGCTGAGTGCCCATGTGGGTAAAATGAAATGCAATTTCGAATTGCAACAATTTAATGAAGCAATTCTTGCAGCAAAAGAAGTCCGAAAATCGGACAAGGTAAATGATGCCCTTAATCGCGATGCCGATTATATTTTAGCGAAATCGTATTACAATTTAGATCAATTGGACCTAGCGCTTCCGGAATTTAAAAAGCTGGCATCGGACACAAAATCAAAACAGGGTGCCGAAGCGAAATACCTGGTTTCTGAAGTATACTACCTGAAAAAAAGTTTTGCCCTTGCCGAAGAAGAAATCATGGATTTTATTTCAAAAGGTACTCCATACCAATATTGGCTGGGAAAAAGTTTTGTTCTATTGTCCGATATATTTCATGCAAAAGGAGACGATTTCCAAGCAAAACATACCCTTAAAAGTGTGGTCGAAAACTACAATGTACCCGATGATGGAATTATTGCCGATGCATCTGAAAAACTGGCTGCTATTGAAGCAAAAGAAGCTGCTGAACAAAAGGAGGCAAAAGAAACTTCCACCGAAATTAATATTAACAACTAGCATTAAAAATCTGAAGAATGAGCAAGTCAGGATTTAAATATATAGTTTTTACGTTCACCTGTTTATCACTTTTTATTCAGGCGAATGCACAACGCGACACTTCACTTACCAAAGAAGTTGAAGTTGTAAAAGCATATCAGCCAAGCGTATCCGACGCGTATAAAATTAATGATATCCCAACCATTAAAGAGGAAGAACACCAAAAGCCTGTGTTCGACTATACCATTTACAGCCAGCCCATATTCTCTGCATTTTCGGTAAATACATTGCAGGCTGCAAAAATTGCCGACAGGAAAGAAGAAGAACAAGGTTTTGGGTTACTTAAAATGGGCGCTGGCAATTACGGGAAACCTTATGTCGATTTCTTTTTCAATAACAAAGACACAAAAAAATCCATTTTCGGACTGAGGTATAAACACCTATCGTCGCACGGCAAAGTAAAATTGAAAGGAGAAGATAAAGTCAAAGCGCCATTCTCTGAAAATTATGCGGAAATGTTTATGAAGCGCTACTATTCAAAATATGCATTAAAGTTTAACGTTTCATTTAAACGCGATGCATTTAACTACTATGGTTACCCGGAAGATCCTGTTCCATCTTTTATCATAAACGAAACCAGTAACCCTAGCTATTTTGGCACAAAACAAGCTTTTAACAAAGGTGCCATATCCCTTAGCCTGGTCAACACCTCCAAATCAAAATACGATCCCACATTGGGTTTCGACCTCGACTACCATTATTTTGGAACTAAAACCGGACAGCGTGAACATTTTGCAAAAGCAGAAGCACATGTGTCAAAACCTGTAAAAAACACGACCGTTACAATGGATGCCGGTGCCCTGTTTGTACGCGATGATAAAATATTCAACAGAACAACAAATATTGAAGGGGTAAGGCAACAAATCATGTTTTTTGCCAAACCTGCATTTTATGTAAAAAATGATTGGGCAAATTTCAAGGCTGGTGCAAATGCCTATGTGGTGCTTGATAACGATGAAGATCTTGTAATTAAAGCTACACCAAACGCACTACTGAACCTTATTCCGATGGAAGGTATCTTTAATATTTTTGCAGGGATTGATGGCAACTTAAACATCAATTCATACTCAAGAATTGCTTATGAAAATGCCTATGTTGATCCAAAGCACGATGTAAAAAACTCTTTTCATCAGTTTCGTTTTTTTGGTGGCTTCGACGGAAAATTCAGTTCGAAAACCAACTTTAAAGTATCGGCAGATTATACCATGATCAAAGATCACGGATTTTATTACTTGGAAGAGTCATTTAACCCAATTTCAAGCGTTACGCCAACGCCAACATTTGTCGAAAATGATTTCAGTGTTTTATACGATGATATGGATATGCTCAAATTCAATTTTGAAGTGTACCATACAGCCACCGATAACCTTAACCTGTTGTTCTCGGCAAATTATTACACCTACGAGACAAAAGCGCAATTAGAAGCCTGGAACTTGCCACAGTTTGATGCTAAAGTTTCTGTAGGATTTAATGTTACCGATCAATTGGAAATAACATCCGACCTGTTTTTAATTGGCAAAAGGACCGGATTAATTATTGAAACGGATCAATTCAATTCTCCCATTCCTGTTGATCCGCTTACCTTGAGTGCAGCATTTTATAAAATGTACACCTTAGATACAACAATCGATATGAATATGGGGGCTACCTACCATTTTACACACAACCTGGCAGCATTTGCACAACTGAATAATTTTGGTTTCCAAAAATATGAGCGTTGGTTGGGCTATCCTGTGCAGGGGTTTAACTTTCTCGCAGGGGTAAGTTATTCGTTTTAGACTAGAAAAGATACGTATAAGACTTAAACGATTTTATACATGGAACACCAACTAAATTTGCTAATATAAGCAACTTTGAATTGGGTCTTGTTTACAACAAATCTTTTTAGTATTGACATATTTAACCACGTTAATATATTGTTGATAAAAACACCCTTAAAAAGCTCATCTGAAGGTATTTTTCCACTATATTTCATTATATTTGCATGTTCTTTTTGATGACGCAAATATGCACCTTAAGATTCTGAAAATCAACCAGTTTGTTAATTTGTAAATTACTGGTTTTTTTCGTTGTAGGAAAGTAGGGTAAAAAACGTTAGTAAAAAAAGAAAAATTGAGTAGAATTAAACAAAAATAGAATGAGTGAATTGGAAGAAAATGGTATAAAGAATGGAAATAACGGCAACTATTCCGCCGATAGTATCCAGGTACTTGAAGGATTAGAAGCTGTACGAAAAAGACCAGCCATGTACATAGGTGATGTCAACGAAAAAGGGCTTCACCACTTGGTTTACGAGGTTGTGGACAATTCTATTGACGAAGCCATGGCAGGTTACTGTGATGAAATTGACGTTATTATTCACGAAGACAACTCTATTTCAGTCAAAGATAACGGAAGGGGAATCCCTACCGAAATGCATACTAAAGAAAACAAATCTGCATTGGAGGTTGTAATGACTGTTCTCCATGCCGGAGGTAAATTTGATAAAGATTCATATAAAGTATCTGGAGGTTTACACGGTGTTGGAGTATCATGCGTAAATGCACTTTCAAAACATTTAAAAGCCGAAGTTCACCGCGAAGGAAAAGTATGGGTTCAGGAATACGCCAAAGGAATTCCACAAGAACCAGCTAAAGTAGTTGGCGAATCAGACAAAACCGGTACCATCATTAAATTCACGCCCGATGCTTCGGTATTTCTTGTTACGCAGTATAAATATGAAATTCTTTCTGCCCGTTTGCGGGAACTGGCGTACTTAAATGCAGGAATTCGACTTTCAATAACCGATTATCGGCAAAAAGACGAAGAAGGAAACTTTAAATCCGATTCGTATTATTCTGATTTGGGATTAAAAGAATTTGTTGAATATCTGGACGAAACCAGGGTTAAACTCATTGAAGATGTTATTCATATTTCAATGGAAAAGAACGGAATTCCGGTGGAGATTGCCCTGCAATACAACACATCCTATTCCGAAAACATCCACTCGTATGTGAACAATATCAACACAATTGAAGGTGGAACGCACCTTACCGGGTTCAGGCGTGGTTTGACAAGAACACTTAAAGGCTATGCAGAAACTTCAGGGTTGTTATCAAAACTTAAGTTTGACATCAGTGGCGATGACTTCCGTGAAGGGCTTACTGCGGTAATTTCCGTAAAAGTTGCCGAGCCTCAGTTCGAAGGACAAACCAAAACAAAACTTGGAAACTCTGAAATTAGTATTTCAGTTGACCAGGCAGTGAGCGAAATGCTAAGGAATTATCTGGAAGAAAATCCTAAAGATGCCAAAACTATTGTAAATAAGGTTATTTTGGCGGCAACAGCAAGGCACGCAGCCCGAAAAGCCCGTGAAATGGTTCAGCGTAAAAATGCTCTAACAGGAGGAGGCCTACCAGGGAAACTAAGCGATTGCTCTGAAAAAGACCCTGCACAATGCGAAATATTCCTTGTGGAGGGAGATTCGGCAGGTGGAACAGCCAAACAAGGACGAAACCGCCAGTTTCAGGCAATTCTTCCACTTAGGGGTAAAATCCTGAACGTGGAAAAAGCAATGCAGCATAAGATTTTCGACAACGAAGAAATTAAAAACATATTTACGGCACTTGGTGTAACCATTGGAACAGAGGAAGATTCAAAAGAACTGAACCTCTCCAAACTTCGTTACCACAAAATTGTGATTATGACCGATGCCGATGTGGACGGAAGCCACATTGCCACATTGATTATGACCTTCTTTTTCAGGTATATGAACGATCTAATTAAAAGAGGACATTTATACATTGCCGCTCCACCGTTATACTTAATTAAAAAAGGGAAAAAAGAAGCATATGCCTGGAACGATAAGCAGCGCTTAGATTATATTAAAGAATGGGCAGATGGAAACGAAAGTAATGTGCATACGCAGCGTTATAAAGGTCTTGGTGAAATGAATGCAACCCAACTTTGGGAAACAACCATGAACCCGGAGCAAAGGACACTGCAACAAGTTACCATTGACAATGCTGCTGAAGCCGACCATATTTTTTCAATGTTGATGGGTGACGACGTTCCTCCTCGCAGGAAATTTATTGAAGACCATGCAGTTTATGCAAATATTGATGCATAAAAAGATATAAGAAATATAGTACTAAGTGCCAAAATTGGTGCTTAGTGCTACTTTCAAAAATTTCATCTTTCTTACAATATTCCATTCTCACAATTCTTTTAAAATGAATATTTGTGTTTTCGCCTCTTCCAGCAACGGAATCAACGACCATTATTTTGAAGAAGCCAAAAAACTTGGTGAACTGATTGGAAAATCAGGACATGCATTGGTCAATGGTGGGGCAAATGTTGGCTTAATGGAAGCTACTACAATTGCAGCAAGAAAAACCGGAACCAAAACCATTGGTATCATTCCTGAAAAAATGAAAGAAAGAAGCCTGGTTTCAGATCATTCGCATGAAGTTATTATCACTGATAATATGCACCAACGCAAATCGGAAATGCGAGAAATATCTGACGCTTTTATTGCTCTACCTGGAGGTTTTGGCACGCTGGAGGAAATCCTGGAGGTGATTACACTAAAGCAACTCTCCTACCATTCAAAGGCAATCGTATTTATCAATACCAACAACTTTTTCGAACACCTTTTCCTTCAATTTGAGAAATCATATACAGAATCGTTCGCAAAACTGTCTTATAAAGATTTATACTTTGTTGCAAATAATTCAGAAGAAGCGATGGAATATATTCTAAGCTATAATCCAAAGGAAGTCGACTCCAAGTGGTTTGAAGTCCCTAATAAATAAGTTTATTTTCTGTCATTTTTTCTTTTGGTGACATTTATTCATGTCAACCTTATACTCATACATCTGAATTCTTAATTTATTTAACAGTTCAGGGCTGAAGGTGTTAAAGAATACAAAAAGAAACCGATGAATAATAATGTGATAAAACACTGGCAGTATATTTGCGTTTTACCAACATCATTTAATAAATAGTGATTACAGGAAATACGATTATATTATGTAATTTGAATAAAAGTATTCCTACTAACAACATCACATGTATTGATAAAAGTTTTTTTTTGTTTAGAATTAATTTGATTGAGAGATGAAAAATTTTAAAAGTACATTCGTAACATTTGCACTGGTAATTGTAGGTGCATTCATAGCAGTTTTTGCATACACACGTTTCTTTGAATCGCCAGAGATAATAACGGTAAAGGAAACTCCTGCCATGAAATACGCGAATTTGCCGGCAGCAAGCAATATGCCTGTTCCAGATCTTACGGGAGCGGCTGAAAATTCCATTCATGCTGTTGTTCATATTATGACCCAACAGATGCGTGGAGGTTGGTCAAACAGCAATCCCATACTAGAATATTTTGGTTACCGTCAGTATCAGGAACCTCAAATTGCGAGGGGATTTGGCTCAGGAGTGATTCTTACTGAAGATGGTTATATTGTTACAAACAACCATGTGATTGAAGGCGCTCAAAAAATTCGTGTTGTATTAAATGACAAACGCGAATATGACGCAGAACTTGTTGGAACAGATCCAACTACCGATGTTGCCTTGTTAAAAATTGATGCAAATGAACTGCCTTATTTAACATATGGCGACTCAAATGCCCTAAGGCTTGGTGAATGGGTACTTGCAGTTGGTAACCCTTTCAACCTCACATCGACCGTTACAGCAGGAATTGTTAGTGCAATGACGCGTAACCTTGGCATCAACAACGAACAACTATCCATTGAATCGTTCATCCAGACCGATGCTGCAGTAAATCCTGGAAACAGTGGTGGTGCATTGGTAAACCAAAGCGGAAATTTGGTTGGAATCAATACTGCAATTGCATCGAGGACCGGATCATATGCCGGGTATTCTTTTGCCATTCCGGTTACAATTGTAAAAAAAGTAGTGGAAGATCTTAAAGAATTTGGCGAAGTTCAACGTGCTCTGTTAGGTGTAAACATTGGTGATGTTACTGCGGATATTGCTGAAGAATATAATTTAGATAAGATTGAAGGGGTATTTGTAGCCAGCGTTACTGAAAATGGCGCAGCTAAAGAAGCCGGAATAAAAGCTGAAGATGTAATTATCAGTGTAGAAGGAACCAATGTCAACTCTTCTGCTGAACTACAAGAAGCTGTAAGTCAATACCGTCCCGGGGATGATGTGAAAATTGTTGTAAAAAGAGACAATTCAAAGAAACAATTTACAGTAACCCTACGTAATAAACACGGAGATACGCAGATTGTGAGGGATCAGGTATCGGTTCTGGGCGCTGAATTTGATGAAATAAGTGAACGGGAAATGGAACGCCTGGATATTGGCCATGGAATAAAAATAACAAAACTCAACAAAGGCAAATTACGTGACGCAGGAATTGAGGAGGGATTTATCATAACTTCTGTAAACAAAAATGCCATTCGTGAGGTTAATGATTTTAAAAGGATAATAAACAATGTGAGAGGTAGAATTTTAGTGGAAGGGATTTATCCAAATGGAGAACCGGCATATTTTGTTTTTTAACAAAAAATTACGCTCCGCCCCAATAAAAACCTTTAATTAATGTTAACAAAAAAAATGAATGATTTTTATTCTTGAACATTAATGCCAAAAGTTCTATATTTGCACGATTTTTAAGAATACAATATGAGACAACTAAAGATCACAAAATCAATCACTAACCGTGAAAGTGCCTCTTTAGACAAGTACTTACAGGAGATTGGGAAAGAAGAATTGATCACCGTTGAGGAAGAAGTAGAATTAGCGCAGCGGATTAAGAAAGGTGATCAGGCAGCTTTGGAGAAACTTACCAGGGCCAATCTTCGTTTTGTTGTATCGGTAGCGAAGCAGTACCAGAATCAAGGACTAAGCTTGCCCGACCTCATTAACGAAGGAAACCTTGGATTGATCAAAGCAGCTGAGAAATTCGACGAAACCCGCGGTTTTAAGTTTATTTCTTATGCCGTGTGGTGGATCCGTCAATCTATTCTTCAAGCCCTGGCCGAGCAATCACGTATTGTTCGATTACCTTTAAACCAAGTAGGTTCGTTGAACAAAATCAACAAAGCGTTTTCGAAATTCGAACAAGAACACGAACGTAAGCCTTCTCCTGAAGAACTAGCTGAATCATTGGAATTACCTGCAGAAAAAGTTGCAGATACTTTACGTGTCTCCGGAAGGCACGTATCTGTTGATGCCCCTTTTGTAGATGGTGAAGACAATAGCCTGCTGGATGTACTTGTGAATAATGATTCACCTAATGCTGACAAAAGCCTGATCCAGGAATCGCTGGCTCGTGAAATTTACAGGGCTTTGGCAACATTAACTGAGCGCGAAAGTGATATTATTAGGTTGTTCTTTGGTATTGGTTGCCAGGAAATGACACTGGAAGAAATTGGTGAAAGGTTTGGCCTAACCCGAGAAAGAGTTAGACAAATCAAAGAAAAAGCGATTAGGCGCTTAAGGCACACATCGCGAAGCAAATTATTAAAATCATACCTAGGATAAAAGGAAGCCGCTGTTGAGCGGCTTTTTTTATACCCCTCATTTTTAGACTCCTACTTTGCCGCGAACAAATAATCCTTCTCCGATCTCCTTCGTCGACAACCTCCTTTTTCTAAGGAGGATAACTAACAGTCCCCCTTTGAAAAGGGGGATTGATTAACGTATTTGCTCGAAACAAATTCTAAAAAAGCACCACCCAATTTGGATGATGCTTTATATCGATAAGAGGTATTCTTTACTTTATTAAATCCACACTTCGCTTAACAAATTTATCCAGTTCTGCTCCTTTTAACATGCCATTGGCAAGCAGGGCAAGGTCAACCATTTGTTTGGCAACTTTACTTTTCTTTCCGAAATCGGTAAGCTTATCCCTCTTTTTTGTTTCCAATTCAGAAATAGCTTTTTCAAAATCTTCCAGCTTTTCTTTATCCGCTTGCGGAACTTCCTCGTCTTTTTTGCCTTCTTTTTGTTTCTCCAACGCTGATTTTTCTGTTTTCTTAGCTTGCAAATCTGTATTTACATCTTCCAGAAAACTGCCAAGTTTTTTATCTTTTCCGTCCAATACTTTTTTCACCAAAGGATGCGTAATGTTAACCACAAGGTTTAAGCTTTCGGGCATGTCGCCATAAAAACTCATCCCCCCTTGAATTTGGCTCATTTCCTTCATCCTTCTCATAAACTCATTTCTGGTAATTACCATTGGACTGCTGTTTTCTCCCAAATCCTGGAAATCAACAATAAATGAAACTTTACTTTCGGTCGGGCACACTGCCTGAAAAATTGGACTGATTTCTTCTTTTTGCTCATAAGTCAACTCCACTTTCCCGTCATCTGCCTTTTTAATCAGGTTTTCAACAACATCCGAATCAACACGTACAAATTTTGTAGTACTTACTTTTTGCTCCAATTTATTAATTAAGGCTGTTGACAACACATCGTCCATCACCAAAACATCGTATCCCTTATCTTTGGCTGCTTCCACAAAACTGAACTGCTCTTCTTTATTATTGGTATATAAATAAATCAGGTTTTTGTCTTTATCTGTTTGATTGTCTTTTACCAATGTTTCATATTCTTCTGAAGTGAAATATTTACCATCTACGTTTTTCAACAAAAAGAAATCTTTCGACCTATCGTAAAATTTATCGTCGGATAACATTCCGTATTGAATAAATATTTTAAGGTCGTCCCATTTCTCTTCCAATTCTTTACGCGACTCTTTGAAAATATCTTTTAGCTTATCTGCCACCTTTTTAGAGATATGGCTGCTTATTTTCTTCACATTACCGTCGCTCTGCAAATAGGAACGTGAAACATTCAATGGAATATCTGGAGAATCGATTACTCCGTGAAGAAGAGTCAAAAATTCAGGTACAATACCTTCAACCGAGTCGGTTACAAACACCTGGTTACAATATAATTGAATTTTATTCTTTTGAAGTTCAAGATTATTCTTGATTTTAGGGAAATACAGCACCCCGGTGAGGTTAAACGGATAATCGACGTTCAAGTGAATATTGAAGAGCGGATCATCGGTCATTGGGTAAAGCCTTTTGTAAAATCCTTGGTAATCTTCGTCTTTTAAATCGACTGGTTTTTTAGTCCAGATTGGATTAGGATCGTTTATTTGATTGTCTTCATCTGTTTCAACTTCTTTCCCGTCTTTCCAATCTTTTTTCTTACCGAAAATAATTGGTACCGGAAGGAACTTACAATATTTCTCCAGAATCTCAGAGATTTTATGATCGTCTAAAAATTCTTCTGACTCTTCGTTTACATGCATAACAATGTCGGTTCCAACCTCATCTTTTTCAATTTCATCGAGCGAATATTCCGGAGAGCCATCGCAGCTCCATTTAATAGCTTTCGAACCTTCTTTATGGGATTTTGAGATGATTTCTACTTTATGCGAAACCATAAACGAAGAATAAAATCCCAATCCAAAATGCCCAATAATAGCATTGGCATCATCTTTATATTTTTCCAGGAAATCATTGGCACCCGAGAAAGCTATTTGATTAATATACTTCTCTACCTCTTCTGCGGTCATTCCAATTCCGTTATCCGAAACGGTAATTGTTTTTGCATCCTTATCAAGGGCAACGCGCACTCCTGCATTTGTCAATTCATCGTTATATTCACCTTTCGATGCCAGGGTTTTCAACTTTTGAGTTGCGTCAACCGCATTTGAAACGATTTCTCTTAAAAAAATATCGTGATCAGAATAAAGAAACTTTTTAATGATTGGGAAAAGATTTTCACTGGTTACACCAATTTTACCTTTTTGCATTTTTCCTATTTTTAGTTAAACAATTTTTCTGGGGCAATAAAGTCAAAGCATGTGCCAATTGCAGATTTATGACAATTAGTCACAATGGAAAAATAATCCTTTTTTATTATTGTCATATTTTCAAAAATCATTATACTCACCAAAAGAATCTTTTCTTGCCAATAGTTGCTAAAAAGATGATATTTACCCTAACATGGGTCACCCAAACTTGCTTTATTTGTGTCTGGAATTGAAAAAGATTGTGCGATGAGTAACCTGGAGGATTATTTTAAGAAATTTAGGAACAATATTGTTGGGATTGATCAGGAATTTGAATCAGCCTATAAATCAAACAAAATTGTTTATGCCGATTGGATTGCCAGTGGAAGGCTGTATCAACCCATTGAAGACAAGATCACCAAAGAAATAGCACCTTTTATTGGCAACACACATACCGAAACCAGCGAAACTGGTTTATTAATGACCAAAGCATACCACCAGTCGCACAAATTGATTAAACGGCACTGCAATGCGGATGAAAACGATGTGATTATTACGGCCGGATTTGGCATGACCACCGTTATTAATAAATTTCAGCGGATATTAGGCTTAAAATACTGCGGAAAAATGTCGCAAAAAAAATGCATGATGGAGCGCGACAAGCCCGTTGTTTTTATCACCCATATGGAACACCATTCGAACCATACATCGTGGTTTGAAACCAACGCTGATGTGGTGATGGTGAAACCTGCCGACGATTTATCAATTAGTCTTGAAAACCTTCAGGAAGCGCTTGATCAATACAAAGACCGACAGTTTAAGATAGGCTCATTTACAGCTTGTTCCAATGTAACCGGTGTTCGAACACCGTACCACCAAATGGCAAAGATCATGCACGAAAACGGCGGGGTTTGCTTCATTGATTTCGCTGCCTCGGCACCCTACGATGAAATTAATATGCACCCTGACGATCCGATGGAAAAACTGGATGCAATTTTGTTTTCGCCGCATAAATTCCTGGGCGGACCAGGCTCTTCCGGCGTACTTATTTTTGATGTTTCGATGTATAAAAACGATGTTCCCGATAATCCGGGCGGAGGTACGGTTGACTGGACAAACCCATGGGGAAGCTATAAATATGTGGATAATATTGAAGAACGTGAAGACGGAGGTACACCGGGTTTCTTACAATCTATAAAAACAGCCCTTTGTTTTGAATTGAAAGACCAAATGGGCATCGATAACATAAAGAACCGTGAAGAAGAACTGCTCGAAAAAGCATTCGAAGGTTTAGACAAAATCCCGGGATTGCACATCCTTGCCAATAACATACGTGAACGACTGGGCGTTATCTCATTTTATGTGGAAAACATACACTACAACCTTTTGGTACGTTTATTAAACGACAAATATGGCATTCAGGTGCGTGGTGGCTGTGCCTGTGCCGGAACCTACGGGCATCTTTTATTGGAAGTGACCTACGAAGCATCGAAAGAAATAACCGATAAAATCAACCATGGAGACCTTTCTGAAAAACCAGGCTGGGTACGTTGGTCGCTTCATCCTACCATGTCGGATGCAGAAGTTGATTTAATGATTGAAGCACTGAACGATATTACTGCAAACATTGAGGTTTACAGCCAGGATTATTTGTATGACAACCGCAAAAATGTTTATTGGCATAAAGACACATCCAACGATAACAGGGTTTGCAAAGAATGGTTTAGTTTGGATTAAGTTGGGAGTTGAAGGTTTTTATTTTAAAGTCCTAACAAAATAACTCAAGAATAATGTCAAACACACTTACATATAAAATACACGTCCGACTGGTTGACCTTGACATTAATAAACATGTAAACAATTCAGTGTATTTTACTTACATGGAAGAGGCACGAACGCAGTTGCTATACGAGCAATACCATTACTGCGAATCAAAAGGGATTGCATTTGTGGTTGCTGAAACATCGTGTAAATACAAGCGGTCGATAACCTATGGAGATACGGTTTTGGTTGAAATGGTAATCACCGATATTAAAAGTGTTTCGTTTAACGTATTTTACACCTTGAAAAACGAACAAGGGAAAATTTATGCGGAAGGCACAACACGTATAGCTTGTTTGGACGAAAAAAATTTACGCCCGGTCAGGATTCCTCAAGAAATAATCGATAGCATAAAATAAAATGATCCATTTGGTTTATTGCGATGATAAAGAAAAAGTGCTTGAAAAAATACTTGATGGCACAAAAACAATGGTTGTGAGAGGTGCTGCCGGAAGAAAAATACCACACAGCAGGGTGTTTGAAGGTGAAAAACTCTACTTTATGAAAAAAGGGAGCAAGAAAATTACAGCTTCTGCCATAGTAAAATGCGTTCAGAATTATACAAAGCTTAATGACGAGGAAATTAATACAGCGTTTTCTGAAAATAAAGATAAACTCAACTTAAGCCCTCAGCAGCGAAAACGCTGGCACAAAAAATGCCTCTGTTTCGTGGAGTTCGAACATCTGGAAACCTTTTCGCCTTTAGACTTTGAACCACAAAATAATATGGACGATTGGCTTATCTTTCAAAAAATAGAAGATGTTTTAATTGGTTCAAGTATTCCGTACGATTATAAAAATTCGAGGTTTAAACAAGCATAGAGAAAGAACGGTTCCT
This sequence comes from Prolixibacteraceae bacterium, assembly GCA_963678235.1. Lineage (GTDB taxonomy): Bacteria > Bacteroidota > Bacteroidia > Bacteroidales > Prolixibacteraceae > JABMQB01. Next base: position 2,418,901 of record OY782766.1, read on the forward strand.
AACCTTTAATTGTCAGGAACCATTCTTTTTTTTGCTTTATAGGGTAACCCCTGTTTTAAATATCGCGATTTCTTTAAACCCGGTTTTTTCGTGGTTTAATTGTTTTCCACTGGCAACTTCAATAATATATTGAACAAACTCTTCCAGCAGGTCTTCCATGCTTTTTCCTTCGAGCAGGCTACCTGTGTTAAAATCAATCCAATTTTTCTTTTTTTGATATAAATCCGAATTGGTAGATATTTTCATGGTCGGCACAAAACTGCCGAATGGTGTACCACGCCCGGTAGTAAACAGCACCATCTGGCATCCACTAAAACCTAAAGCCGATGCGGCAACCAAATCGTTCCCCGGCGACGAAAGAAGGTTCAATCCTCTTTTCTTAATGGGTTCAGCGTATTTTAATACATCGACCACCGTTGCAACTCCCCCTTTTTGAGTACAGCCCAAGGACTTATCTTCAAGGGTTGATATTCCACCCTTTTTATTTCCCGGCGACGGATTTTCATAAACAGGCAAGTTGTGCTGCAAATAATAATCTTTAAAGTCGTTGATCAGGCTAACGGTTTTATCAAATACTTCCTTGTTTATTGCACGCTCCATCAATAGTGTTTCGGCACCAAACATTTCGGGTACTTCGGTGAGGATAGTTGTTCCGCCCTGGGCAACCAAAAAATCGGAAAACACGCCTACTAAAGGATTTGCCGTAATGCCCGAGAAACCATCGGAACCACCACATTTTAAACCGATATTCAGTTCCGAAATCGGAAGCGTTTCGCGCTCATCGTTTTGCATTGCACCATAAATCTGCTTCATGATTTCCACTCCCGCTTCAATTTCATCTTCCACATCCTGAGCAACCAAAAACTTCACACGGTTTTCATCGTATTCACCAATAAATTTTTTCAATTGGTCAATCTGATTGTTTTCGCATCCCAATCCCAATACAAATACGCCACCAGCATTTGGATGATTAATTACATCCGCCAAAGCTTTTTGTGTATTTTCATGATCGCCACCCAGTTGCGAACAACCATAACTATGCTTGAAAACCTCTACCCCATCAATGTCGGTTGGTTCAACTTCAGCTTTAAACAGATCAGCAATTTGCTGCGCCTGTCCATTTACACAACCAACCGTAGGCACAATCCAAAGCTCATTTCTGATTCCGACCTTCCCTTTTCCCCGCTTAAACCCTTGAAAAGATAAGTCACGTTTTTGATGGTTCAACTCATTTAACTTTTGATTAAATGAATAGTTTATCGTACCCGATAGATTGGTTTTTATATTCTGAACATGGATATGTTCACCAGCCTCAATTGCCTTAGTTGCATGCCCAATTGGGGCACCATATTTTATGATATCCTCGTTCTCTGAAATCGGAACCAAAGCAATTTTATGCCCTTTTGGAACATCACCAATAATTTTCAATTCCTTCTGTTCAACGGAAATAACTTCCCCATACGAAAAATCCCTCAAAGCAATAATTACATTATCTGCTGGGTTTATCTGGATAAAATCTGCCATCTGTTTTGCCGAATTAATAAAACCTATACACAAAAATAGACTAGTTGTTCATTTTATCAATGGTAATCTGCATCAATGGGTTATCTTCATGAAGAACAGATTTTACAGCTCTTTTCATTCCAACCTGAGTGATTAAGAACAAGTAGTGGCTTACCGTGATAGTAAGGTTTGGAATATCGTTGAGGTTTTGCTTCCATACTTTATCCAATGCCAATACTTTCTCACACAAACTATAAATTGAAATTGGACGCCCATCACATTCAGCCCAGGCTTTTTTATAAAAATCTTTGATCCATTCGTCATCCTGAACAGGATATTGTTCGCCGTTAGCTTCGCCTTTAAAATAGGCGATCATAGCTGCCAGTGAAAATACCAGCTTTTGTGGCAACATATTGTGTTTTTCAATAAAAGTCAATAAGGATGGAAGATCACGTGTTTCCCATTTCGACATGGCATTAAGGGCAATACTCTGCCACAAGTGACGAATATATGATTTGAAAATCGCTCCAGGATTTTACTAGCAAACGATTTCAACTCTTTTTCGCTTCCTTCAAGGGTAGGAAGAACTTCTTCGTAAACCATTCCTTTCATGAAACTACCCACTTCGATGCTTTCGTAGGCTTCGCGAACATTGTCGATACCATATAAAAACGATACGGCATAACTTCCTGTATGGGTGCCATTTAATACCGCAACTTTTTGCTCACGAAAGCGTTTCATGTCTTTTACAAACTTCACTTCCAATCCGGCTTTTTCGGCAGGGAACTCCTCTTTCACCCATTTAGGTGCTTCAATAACCCAAAGGTGGAAGTACTCTCCTACCACAACAAGGTTATCTTCATAACCAAGCTCTTGTTGAATTTCTTTTATTTCATCTTTTGGGAATCCGGGAACAATGCGGTCAACCAGGGTACTACAGAAACAACATGCTTCGTTCACCCAATTAATAAAACCATCTTCAAGTTTCCAGTTCTCCGCGTGTTGAAGAACGTATTTTTTTAAGATATCCCCATTTCTGTCGATCAACTCACAGGCAAAAAATATCAATCCTTTTGACATATCACCGTCAAAAGCTTTATATCGTTTATACAGCAATGCGGCAACCTTACCGGGAAATGAATTTTGAGGTTGCATATCCAACGTATCGTTTTCATCCCAACTAATTCCTGCTTCAGTTGTATTTGAAAACACGAAACGCAAATCAGGATTTAGGATTGATTGGGTGTATGATTCATATTCGGTGTAAGGATTAATTCCTTTATTGATACAATCCACCATCGAAAATTCGGTGATTGGTTTGCCGTCTTTAATCCCTTTTAAATATACATGGAACAGTCCGTCCTGATCGTTCAACATATCAACCATTCCGTTTGGAAGTGGTTGCACCACATCAATTCCGGCATTGAAACCAATTTCTTTATTCATTTGATTTACAATCCAGTCGGTAAAAGCACGTAAAAAATTCCCTTCCCCAAACTGAAGTATCCTGGTAGGATAACCTACTGCTTCCGTTGCATTTGCGCGATTTAACTTCTTCATAATAATCTGAACTTTATTTTATTTCATCCCCGCAGGTAGAAATAATCCGTTTGTTTTACTTTAAATTTTTGAGTCGGCAAATATATATTTTAAACTCACCGTTAACGTTAACGGATGTTTAATTATCCACAAAATATTTTTCGAGGGAATTCAAAATTCTTCATTAAACGTTCATTATCAATGGAATACAATTCTTATTTTGAATGAATACAAATGATTTTAAAAAATTGGTGGGTTAACACAACGTTAAATGAGTTAGAATGAATTATAAGAACTATTGTGAGTGACGGATATTGGACATCAATTTGTTAAAATGATAAATTCATATTTGCCGGATTTATATTCCTTTTTTCGAACATTCGTAAAATAAACAAAATAACAAAGCCTTATTAGACAAACTACAATATCCTCAAATGCCTATGACAAATAATTACTTCATTTTATTCTTAACACTTATTAATATTAAAACCAAAAAAATGAAAAAATTATTTCTACAGATTCCATATAGGTTTTAAGAATTTGACGAAATTCGATAATTAAAATGATAATTGGCGGGAAGGCAGAAGGCAGAAGACGGAAAAAAAACATAGCCAACTCAGGAATTAACTTCGGGCTTCAGACTTCCGTCATAAAAATGAAATTTATAGATACGAAAGTAGCTGCAATGATCCCGATTGAATAGGGAGCAGGGTTTTTGCCTTTAACTGAAAATAAATATCCAATCCCGTTTCAAAATACAGGTAAACGAGAAAATACCGAGGGCCCAGTTTTACAACTGAGCCCTTCTAATTGACTGGCTATTATTTATTATTTTGATATCAAGTTCCTTACAAGCCTATTTTTAATAATTTCTCCTTCTTAAAAGGAATACCTTTTTGCGATAACACCACAACATAGGCTCCCGGCAATAAAACATCTGTATTTATTGTGGTTTTCATATTGTTTATATCCACCTGTTTTAATAGCTGCCCTTGCATAGAATAGATTTCCAAAGAAATATCACTATCCAAAGTTTTTTGTTGAATATGAAGCTGGTTATTTACCGGATTTGGGAAGATTTCAATTTCTAAGAGATGCTTATTTTCTATTCCTGAACCTATGTCGGAGTAATAAAAATAACTTTTATAAACTGGGCTCCACGGATCATTTTCCATTGGTCTATATGAATCTACGGAAAGAATTATATTTAATTTATCATTTCGGAAATATTCTGTTTGATAATAACCTGCTTTGGTGGTGAAAATATCTTCATGCCAATAATTCAGAGTAAAGAGAAGTAGTCCATTGTTATCATATAAATCTTCATTTATACTTTTACAGATCCAATCTGATATAGATTCATCCCATTTATAAGAGGCAGTGTACGTTTTTTGTGAATTATTTAATTCGTATTTATATACAATTTTCGTGGTATTGTTCCACTCACGGATATTTGAATTCCATCGATAACTTACTTTAAGGGTCTTATTGCCGTTTTCATTGTAATCATAGTCATATTTTTTAAGGCCTCTCCAATCATTCGTATTATCATCCCAATTATACCCCTCCTCTGCTAATAGTTGTTTATTCTGATCATACTTATATATATCTTTTTCAACCCCAGTCCAATTGCTGACCCATGATGTACTAGTGTGTTTTACAATGAGTGTTTTATTTCCAAAGGTATCATACTCATAGACAAACCTTGACACCCCAAATTTGGTACCCGTATCATCATAATACCTGTAATTATACTCCGCCACCAAACTATCCTTATCATCGTATTTATATTCATCTTTAAATTTGACGATCCAACCTGAATTGTTACTATACATTTTCTCAAATTGAGTAGAGGAAACTAAAATATTATTTTCATACTTCTTTTCTGTTTTCCGTTTTTCTCTCCAGATATTAGAATCTTCGTCCCACTCGTAATTCAGGGTAAGAATTAGATGCTGGTCTTGGTCAAAACTATTTTGAAGCATTTCATTTTCCAACCAGGTTTCATTTGAATTGCTCCAGCTATAAGTAGTCCAAGAGAGTAAAAGATTGGTATCAGAATACTGGTAGTCTTTTTTTGAACTTCCATACCACAAGTTACCCACAGGGTTCCAGTTATATTCTTCGAGCATTGTTTGGCTTCCATACTCATTATATGTAGCTACTTTCTTATAATTAAAACTCCACTTCTCAAGGTTAGCATCCCAACTATAAATTATCTTCAAGGTTTCATAACCACTCTCATCATATGTTACTTCGGTTTTGCTGCCTATTGAGAGCTCGTTTGTAGTATAATCTATACTAAAATATACCTCTAATGTCTTTTCCCCCAGTGCATTATACTCAAACTCTTCTTTTCTAACCGTTTGCCAATTATTTATTTCCTTGTTCCAGGACGAAACTGTATTTGACACTTCTAGGTTTTCCGAATTAAATGCAAATTCATATTTTACTGTTCCTATCCAGTCATTTAACTCATCATCCCAATCATAAGAAACATCGAGAGTCTTATTACCATTAGCATCATAACTATACTCCTTTTGGGAATCTCCACTAAGTATATTGTTATCGTAGTCCCATTTAAATTTAACAGCGTGCGTCACGTTATTTAGTTGATTATATTCCCATTCAGAATGAGAGGTTACTCTCCATTCATTCATTGTGTCAAGCCACATAAACAAATCTTCCTGAATCTTTCTTCCCTGATTATCAAAAATGAAAATTTGTTTTCTATCATTTATTGAATCTCCGGCAGCATCAAACAAGTAACTTATTATTGAATCGGGTTTTTCCTCCTGAGAATAAATCACATAAGGTATTTCGCCAAAGGAATGAACGACTCCGAAGGCTCTCGTTACTAATAACGAATCCTTTTCATTTTTTGAAAAAGCAAAATTTACAATCAGGAATAATAAAATTATAAAGAGTAATTGTTTCATAGGATTTATGTTTTAGGGTTAAATTAATTTTGTTTTATATTCACAATAATATGGTAAAATATAATCATTTCAATTAGTATTTGGTATCTGAATTTAAAATTGCTGAATTATTTTTCGCGAAAATATAGGATAAGGTTAATAATGCAATGTATTTCTAGACAGAAAAAGTCATGTGATCAAAACTGAATTTTGATTAATCGCCTGACGATACATCTATCATTTTAACTTTAAACTATTTTACAGGTGTACTTTTAATAATTTCTCCTTCTTAAAAGGAATACCTTTTTGCGATAACACCACAACATAGGCTCCCGGCAATAAAACATCTGTATTTATTGTGGTTTTCATATTGTTTATATCCACCTGTTTTAATAGTTGCCCTTGCAAAGAATAGATTTCCAAAGAAATATCACTATCCAATGCTTTTTGTTGAATATTAAGCTGGTTATTTACCAGATTTGGGAAGATTTCAATTTCTGAGAGAAACTTATTTTCTATACCTGAACCTATGTCGGAGTAATAGTAGTAACGCTTTCTTTGTACCTTCCAATCTTCATCTTCTGTAGCCTTATGCGAATCAATGGAAAGGACAATATTTAACTTATCATTCCTATAGTAATCTGTTTTATAGTATCCTGTTTCCAAATAATAACTAAAATTCGAGTAAAGCACGTTATTTTCATCGTAATCTTTAGCGGAGATACTTTGACATATCCATTCAGAAATTGTTTTGTCCCATTTATAAACAGCCGAATAAGTAATTATATAGTCAAACGAAGCGTATTCTTTCACTTGCTTCTGAGAATAAATCCAATCCCAGGTATTAGTATCCCATCGATAGTCAATTTGTAAAGTCTTATAATTATTTTCATTGTACTCGTTCTCGTATTTCGAGCGCCCTTTCCAATCGTTTACAATAGCATCCCATTCATATTTCTCACTCAAAGCAAGCATGTTATTCTCATTAATTTGCCTGACTGTTTTGCTTGATTCAACCCAGTTGTTTGACCTCCAACTATATCCAATAATAAGGTTTCTATACCCATTTGAATCGTAAGTATAAACTGTTTTGTTGTTTCCTCTCCAATTTTGTTCAGAACTGTTATAATAATAATCGGAAGTTGCTAAAACGCTATCGTTTTCATAGTATTCAATTAATTCTTTATAGAAAAACTCCCAAACAGTATCCACCTGATTATAATTTTCCGATACTATTTTTGTGGTCAATTTTTGGTTATCATATTGCCTCACTTCTTTTGATTTCCCTAACCATGACGCAGAATCAGGAATCCAATCGTAATTCATTGTTAATACAAGGTTTTGGTTTTGATCAAAACTATTCTCAAGTTTTTTACTATCGGTCCAAGTTCGGATTGTATTTTCCCAAGCATAAGTATGCGAGGATATTAGTACATTATCAGCCGAATATTCGTGTTCTTCTTTAGTGCTACCATTCCACCGCGAATTAACCGGATCCCAATAATAATCTTCCATTAAAACCTCTGCGCCAAAATCATTGAACTCGGATGAACTCTTATAGGCATTCACCCAGTCTGCAAGGTTTGTGTCCCAGGAATAAGTTTCAACCAAGATTTGATTACCATCTGCATCAAAATTAGTTTCGCTTTTATTGCCACTTAATAATTGAACATCATAATATTGTAATTGAGTATAAACAATTCGCGTTAGGTTTCCTTGCCCATCAAATTCATATTCGTATTTTTTATCCAAGGTCCAATCTTCCAGGGTTGAATTCCATAAATACGTTGCGTCTAATTCCTTATTACCGTTCGAATCAAACCTTTTTTCTGCTTTGGACAATCTCTCAAACGAATTTAAATAATAAGCCCAACGTATATCACTGATAACATTTCCATATTGATCGTATTCCATCTCGCTTCGATATGAAATCTTCCATTCATTAAGCGAACTTTCCCACGAAAAATGCTCTTCTAAAACTGCCTGTCCCTCATTATTTAAAGTATTGGTTATTTTCGATAAATAGGTTGAATCACCAACAGCATCAAACGAATAAGTTACGATAGAGTCCGGCATCTGCTCTTGAACCTCGATTAGTGAAGCCTCAGCAACCGGAAGAGAATTAAAAATAGAATCTTTTTCTTCGTTCGAAAAAATTGGGTTCACAACAAATACAAGGGTGATGATTAGGAGGATAGTTTTCATTTGGATGTTGTTTAAGGGTCAAATTAATGTAAGTTGACTTTGTTAAATTTTATTTATGCGAATATAATCATTCAAGCGAATAAAATATCCAACAATTAAAGAATTAACAACATGATTTTATGCGATTTCAAGGTGACAATAAAATTCCGTTCTAAACCAAGAAAAACATCCTTATTTTTTTCCTAAAGCTTCAAACAATATTTCTCGGTATGAAAGGCTAAGTGGGATACTAGCCGATGAAAGCTTTACCTGGTTTCCCTCTATGTAATCTACTTTTTTGAGGTTAATTGCATACGATTTATGGATTCGTTGAAACAAGGTTTCCGGCAATTGTGAAAGAAAATCTTTCATGGTTCCGTGCACCATTAGTTTTTTGTCTTCCAAAACAAATTTTACGTAATCGCCCATGCCTTCAAGGTAGATTATTTCATCGAAATTAACCAAATAGTTTTTTTTGTCGGCACGCACGAGAATATGGTTTTGTTCATTATTAAGGATGTTTTGCCTGCTTTCCAATCGGTCAATCACCCTGTTAATTGCCTTACGAAAGCGCTCAAACGATACAGGTTTTAATAGATAGTCAACCGCATCAACCTCAAAACCTTCCAATGCAAATTCGGGGTATGCCGTAACAAATACAACCAATGGCGGGTTTGCCAAACCTTTAATAAAACTAATTCCCGACAATAAAGGCATATTGATATCGAGGAAAAGCAAATCGATTTTCTCCTGCGTTATGGTATTTCCAGCTTCGAGGGCGTTGCTGCAAATCCCGCTAAGTTTTAGCTCAGGACAAGCGTCTACAAAATCTTTCAAGACATCCTGCGATAAGGGTTCGTCATCTACGATTAAACAGTTTATTTGCATATTATTTTCGCTTTTCTTTCAATTTTAGAGCCTCTGTGAAATGTAAATAATGCATATAACCAAGATCTAAAAACCTTAGTTCAACTGAATTTGCAACAATACTTTAAATTTGTTTTTATCTTGCTTTACATCGAGTTTATGGGTTCCCTGATAAATCAGTCCAAGTCGTTTTCGCACATTTTCAATTCCAATTCCCTGGTACTTGCTGATTTTAGGTTCTGCTGATTTTCCAATACTATTTTCAATCTCAAAATTTAAAACCTTCCCCGAAACCTCGAATTTTATTAACACATAGGTATTATGGTTTCCACCTTTAATCCCATGTTTGTAACTGTTTTCAACAAAGGGAAGAAAAATCAATGGCGCAATTTTATGCCCTTTTGTTTCGCCAACAACTTTTAAGTCAACTTTTTCAACATCGGCACTTCGTAGCTGCTGCAGACCGATATAATTCCGAACCAGTTCAATTTCACTGTCAAGGTCAATGTAGTCAACATCGGCTTCATAAATTATATACCTCATTATATCGCTCAATTTGAGTATGGTATCAGGAACTTTTGGCGACGATTTCCTCGACAAACTGTAAATACTGTTCAAGGAATTAAACAAAAAATGTGGGTTTACCTGAGATTTCAACGCTTTTAGTTCGGCAAGTGTTTTTTCCTGTTGGGTTTCGTGCAAATAAAACCAGCCCCGCGCCAATTTCAATAAACTTGTGCCTGCAACATATACAGCCATATAAAGCGAAATATCCCAAAATCCGTAATATGCTATAAAATAATAGCCGGTAAAAATATGGTCGATCCAACTATCAAAAAGGAAAATATAAAAAAACGATCCGCAGGCTATTATTGCCGCTACTGAAAATCCATAGGAATAGTATTTTTCTTTTTCAAGGAAAAAGGGAAATAAAACCAAGGTATTGGCATAAACAATCAGGGCAATGGGCACATGAAAAAACAAGGTGTAAATTAGGTCAATCCGTTGAATATCGGCTGAAACCCTCAAGATGTTTAACAATATGAGGTACGACAATGCCCAAAACAGGATATGCTGTGCTACCCTGTTTCTTAAAACCCGCTCGATTATGTTTTTTATAAATCTAATCATTCGCCTTGGATCGGATAAGGACTTCGTCTAAACCATCGTCAAATGCGACTTCCGAATTTACATATTTCAACACAAACTTTTGCAATTCTTTTGGTTTGGCAGTGAGTAAAATGTGCTCCCCATTATTTTCATGATGGATCCTTATTTTATTTTCTTTGATAAGTTTCTCCAACCAATCCGGATCGAACCAGTTTATTTTAACATGATCCCCCTCAAAATCGGCTTTGGCAAATGTATGCACCGGCATTAAGTGTAAATCAAATAAATTTGGATCACCCCCTTGCCCAAATTCATATTCATTTAAATAAAAATCCAGAAAATAGAAATCATCCAATTTAACAATTTTAACCTCGAACGATGATTTTGTAAATTCTTTTCCTTTTTCTTTTATGGTTAAAATATAACAAGTACTGTCGATTTTTAGATCATCGCCTTCGCCTGAGGTTTGATATTCAAAATGCCACAGGGCCGAATCCGAATCAAAAAATTCACCCAATAAAAGGTCATTGGCAAAAAGATCTTCATCGGTATAAAGCGGATAAAAGGAAAATACAAAACATCCGGTTAAGAGAAGCGCAGCAACTGCAATTGTAGAAAAGATACGAAGTTTCATTGTGCTATTATTTTTGAATTATGTCAACAAATGTAGCACGCCAATTGCAGTCGGGACAAATTAATTCGTTCAATTGATAAAAAAAATAGTTGAATCAGAGAACACTCATATAATTACTGTCCCAGAGGTAAACCAAAAGTATTTTTATGAACCGCATTCCCGAATTTAGTAAAAAAACGAATTTTCATTATTTACTCTCTGCCAGTCTTCGACATACATCTCCCCTAAGGTTTCAGGGGAGGATGAAAAAAAACCGACATCCAAGAATTATAACATCATAAAAGAAGCTGGCTTAAAAAAACCAGCTTCACAAAAAACAGAGCACATAAAAACATATTAAAACTCAATTCGATAACTAAGAACCGGCAGCAATCCAAGCTGGGTAATATCTTCAACTTTCTGTTCCGAATCATCCCAATATTGCCAAATGGTATTTGCCTGGTTTGTAATATTCTGAATATCCAATTCCCATATCCTAGTGGTTTTCTTTTTATTTTTTCGGTATTGGATTTTAAAATCAAAGCGCATAAAATTATCCCGCTGGTTGGCAAAACTCATTGCCTCTTGATATTTCGTATAGCCATGTTCCATAGATGCCGCAACATCGATTGGTGTGTAATGATTTCCCCCGTTTAAAATGGCTTTTGCACTTACCGCCAGGGTGCTTTCAATCCCATTGTTCTTAATTTGCCACTCTTTACCACCCAAGGCGCTAAATAGATAATTTGTATTGTACATCGTGTTTCTTTCGATCCCGTCCATTCCTTTATATTTCGAATCGAAAACCGATGCTGTTGTTAAAAAATAGTAGTTCCTGCTAAAGAATTTTTCAAGGGTAAGGTCAAGTCCAAAATTTTTCCCGGAACCCTCATTCACCAATTTTTTGTTCGTATATCCATTGCTATTGTTCAACGCTGAGAAGGTACTTGTTGGATCGTCTTCCACCGGAACATTGTATAAATCCTGGTAATACGCTTCCATTTTAAACACAAGGTTTTTGTTGATTATCCGATCGTAACCAATAACAAAATGCCGTGCTTTTGAAAATCCCAGGTTTTCGTTCGGATAAATAATAGCCCCATCTTCATTGGTCGTTTGCGCAAGGTAATTGGTTAATGATTCAATCTTCGAATGAACTCCAAAACCGAGATTTATGGATTGTTTGTCATTTAATTCCCAACGTAATGCGGCACGTGGCTCAATTGTATTATTGTTGTTTAAAAACAAATGGCTGTAATGCGCACCCCCAATCAAGGTTAAATTTTGTGCGATCCTGTATTTCCAACTTAGGTAGGCCTGAAACGTTTCCGTATTTCCTTTGCGATCTAATTCCGTCTCCAGATATTCTTCATCTTCGTCCCAGTCGCGACCTAACACATTGTAATACTTTTTTGTAAATGTTATCCCAGTTTTAAGTGAATGCTTCGAATTTATTTTCCGGTTTAAGTATGAACTTATGGATAAATTACTGTACCGGATTTTCTCTTCGCCTTCAAACCTATATTGGTCAGGTGCAATACTGTCCCTGTATTCCCAAATATTTCGTGATCCCGTGTATGCCAAAACGGTTTTCAATATCGTTTTATCGTCCAAAGGAAGGGTATTCGACAAGCCCACCACAGCCATATCGGTGTTGAACTCATTTTTATAATCACTCATATCTTCCGAAATACCGCTAAGTCCGCCAAGTCCGAACAAATTGAAAGTCCCGGCTTTTTTAGTTGGAACGTTAATTTTAAAAGAACTGTTTTGAAATTTTGGAACAGCATCACCGGCAACCTTTATACCAACAGCATTTAACATGGCTAGTGAAGAATAGCGGTAATTAATCAAATAGCTGGCATTCCCGCCTTTTTTAAATGGTCCCTCGGCAGTAAAGTCGGTGCCTAATATTCCAACCATAAATGAATATTCTCGTTTGTGCTTATTTCCATTTCGCAGCCTCAAATCAAACACCCCCGAATAAGCATTTCCATATTCTGCAGGAAAAGCCCCGGTATAAAAATCCGAATTATCCAACATTTTACTGTTCAATGCGCTAATTGCCCCACCTGATGCACCTTCCTCTGCAAAGTGGTTAGGGTTTGGAATCTCAATCCCTTCCATTCGCCAGAGCATCCCTCTTGGAGAGTTCCCGCGCACAATAATATCGTTATTTCCATCCGGGCTTCCCATCACCCCTGCAAAGGATGAAGCCATCCTTGCCGGATCATCAAAACTTCCGGCATATCGGTTGGTTTCCTGTACCGAGAACGAACGGGCACTTATAAGCGCCATTTTATTTAAGCTTTCCCCTTTGTGTTTTTTTGCGCTAATGGTCACCTCATCCAATTGCACCACCGACTCGCTAAGATAAATAGTCAAATCTGTTTCTTTTCCGGCTTTTAGCAAAACATCGCTTACAATTTTGGGCTCATAACCAATATTTTGTACGGTAATGGAATATCGGCCAACCCGCATTGGTTGAAACTGAAATTCCCCGGAGGCATTGGAGGCAGTTCCAATTAAAGGAGATGAACCGTTTACCATTAAGGTTGCACCAATCAAGGGCAAACCTGAATCCTTATCTAAAACTTTTCCCCGCAAGATTTGTGTTAAATTCTGATCGTTGGCAAAGCTCATTTTCAGGCAAAGGAGTACCATTATGAGCAAAATTGTTTTTCTCATTGATTAATTGTTTTCGTTGCTAATTTTTATAGAAAATGAGGATGATAATTCTGCAAAAATGTTTTGCAGACTGGCTTTTCACATTTCATTTTCATCACTGCTTTTATTGACATTGAAAAAAGCGTATGGTTGCAGAGAAGGGAATTATTTATTGCAAAAATTGATATTAACTGGATTATGACGTACATTTACACAATAACAACCTTAATACACAATAAGATGAGCCCTTCCACTTCATCAAAAACAATAAACCCGATTCAAAAATCCCTGATTTTTTACCAATACATTTGGAATGGATCTTTCAGAAAGAATAAATTAATGTATAATATTTATGATGAATATATAGGTTTTACCTGTCAATATCCGACACCACATTCAGGGACAATAAGCTCCAAAAGCTTTGTTCAAATCTTTGAAGAGAGAAAAGAATCATTTATGAAGAATCCACCAATAGCACATTTTTTTTGTTACTCAAATTTAGGAAAACAGTGCAATTATAGATTATCAGATCCCTACCATATAAATAATCATTTCTCTTTTAAGACTCAATTTATTGATGGATGCCCAATGGAAATATTAGGATCAGGGACTATGATTTTTAACCTCTTCCCAAATGAAAACCCTTTTCCTGATGCTGACCTAAGTAGTCAATTAATGGAATATAAACATCCCGCAATTAGAACCACTATTTCGCAAAAATTAACATTCTTAACTGCAGAAGAAGCATCTAAAAAAGCGGTAGAAGCTCTATATTCCATCGATACTTCTACAACTGGTGTAGCAACAGAACAAATTTTTAAAGATGAAAATCAGGAAGTAAAATAATCAGCTATTTCTTTCCTTTATACGAATAGCCAAGCTCTGTAATGAGTTCTTCTATTTTGGCAAAATCGGGTTTTGTGCCGGAAATATTCACCGTATTAGTTTTATTATCGGCAACAACTTTGCTTATGCCCTTAATCTTTACTAGATTATTTTGCACTGTCGCTTCGCAGTGAGAGCAAGTCATTCCTTCGACTGAGATCGAAAAATCCGATATTTTCATTTTCCTTGATTTTTGAACCCTCCCTAAAATATATCCTCCTATAATAGATACAACCAGCATTACTGCCGATCCGATTTGAAGCCACTCGGGCAGCATTTCATGTTCAGCACCACCATGCATATGGTTTATTTTGCCAATTAACCAATCTGTTGGGATCAGCCAATTGGTAAGCAATCCGAATACAAGTGCACCTATAATTATTGTTGACAGGTAAACAAGTAAAGATTTTCGTCCCATTGTTTTTCCTAAAACAGTCATTGTAGCTACATTGGTTGCTGGTCCGGCCATTAAAAAAACCAATGCCGCCCCGGGTGATACCCCTTTCAATAATAATACAGCTGCAATAGGGATGGAACCTGTTGCACAAATATAAATTGGAACAGAAGCTGCCAATACAACCAAAAGCTCCACTAAACCAAATCCTTTAAACAGACTGAAAAAATCATTGGGCAATAAAACTGAAATAAGTGCAGCAACTAAAAAGCCAATAATCAGCCATTTTGCAATATCCTGTAAGAGTTCGATAAAAGCATAATTTGCAGCCCTAATTAAAGCAGGGCGTTTATCTTCAACAGGTTCATGGCATCCACAATTATCGTCATCACAGGATGCAACAGAATTTCCTAATGAAGAAGTATCTAACTTGAAATTTGCAAACGGCGAAGTTGCCACTGGTTTTTCTTTAACAAAGACATTGGTTAGCACACCTCCGATGACTCCGGTAAAAAAAGCAACAATTGGCCTTAGCACTGCAAAAGGCCAGCCCAACATAGAATAAGTTGCAAAAATAGAATCAACCCCTGTTTGCGGCGTAGATATCAGAAACGAATTTGTTGCTCCCTTTGAAGCCCCGTTTTTATAAAACGAAATGCCGGTTGGAATTACCCCACAGGAACATAAGGGCATAGGAATACCTAATAAAGATGCATTCAGAGCCGACTTAAAATTTGATTTCCCCAGATATTTATCGATATGTTTTTGCGGAAAATAAACTTTCAATAATCCTGCAAACACGATACCCAATATCAACCATGGCGCCATTTCGGTGGTTAACAACCAAAGCTCTCCCAAATATTTTTCCACAAATTCAATCATCATGCTTTAATAACAATCAATATCGTTTCTTAGTTTAGTCGAATCAAATGTACTATCAATAATTGCGCAAAGTTAAATATATGATAGGTATCATAAATAGATTTAAGAAAGTTTGATTTTTATGATGGGTGACAATTTTCAGTAAAAAAAATAATCATTTTAGATTGATTCATCTCTTTCCACATATAATTGAGTTGCTTCCACCTTACTAACCACAACAGCCTCATCTTTTTCAATATAACCAGATTCTGCTACTGCATCGTAAATTTCTCCCCCAATTAAGACTTTCCCTGATGGACGCAAAACAGTTTTTGCAACTCCTTGTGTCCCTTTAAGTTTTAATAAAGCGGTATCAATGCTAATAAATCCTTCTTCAACATCCTGTACAGTTTTTAACGACATCCCTTTGAACAAACCTTTACGCGCAGAAAACATTTTATCGCCCAGGTATAACGACAGGAATAAGCCTCCCAAAATAGCGACAATAACCGTTGCCAGTGCAATGCTTATTCTTGAAGTATCAACAGGTTTAAAATCAAAATTTACATTCCCAAGCAAACTTAAAACCAATCCGGCAAAAGTCAGTACAATTCCAAGGGCACCTGCAATTCCAAATCCGGGGATCACGAAAATCTCGACTGCAATCAGGATTAATCCGATTATAAAAATCAGGATTTCCCAATTTGCAGCCAATCCTTCCAAATACAAAGGAGCAAAATATAATACTGCTGCCAGAATAGCCACCCCCAATGGAAACCCAACTCCAGGCGATTGCATTTCAAAATAAATACCACCAATAATTCCCATAATTAGTAACCCTGAAACCATCGGAAGTACCAGAAAACCAATTATCTTTTCAAGAAAAGAAGCTTTGTATTCTACGATTTCGTATTCTTTAACTCCAACCATCTGCATAACCTCATCTATGTCCTCTGCTATTCCTTCACAATAATTGTTTTCCATTGCTTCTGATGGGGTAAATGTTAAAACCCTACCTGTGTCTGAAATGCCTTCCACAAAAATCCGCTGGTCAACCATTGCCTCTGCAATTTTCGGATCACGCTTCCAAATATAAGTTGTATCCTGACCGACAACCACCGTATCTTTTCCATGTGCTTCTGCTGTTGATCGCATGGTTGAACGCATATACGACTGGTACTTATCGGGCATGGCTTCACCTGTTTGGTTCACAACCGTTGTTGCCCCCATGCTCGAACCTGGACGCATGTAAATACCATCGCAAGCAATGGAAATAAGCGCACCTGCCGATGCAGCATTGTTATCAATAAAAACATATACCGGGATTTTGCTTGCCAAAATTTTTGTACGGATAGAATCTGCATCCAAAACAGTTCCTCCATAGGTATTCATATGAATCAAAAACAAATCGGCTTTCACCGAATCTGCCTCTGCAAAAGCCTGTTTCGTTTTCCGCCAGGTTGCCTTACTAATGTTTTCTTTCATATCAAATTTATACACCCTTGTTTTTTCAACATCAGGCATAAATGAACTGAAAAAGAAAAGAAAGCTTAACATTAAAACTGGCAGGTATTTTATGACTATTTTTCTCATTGTATCGTTTATAAAAAAGGTATACGTAAAAATAAGAATAATTTTCATGTCCTTACTGATTAATCCAATGAAGTGCTCAAGGCTGCAAAAGTAAAAGTCACAAAGTTTTTGCTAAATTTGTGCTTTCTAAATAATAAAGTAAAATAACATAATATGCTCACAGCAATTTCACCTGTTGATGGCAGGTACAATAACAAAGTAAAAGCTCTTGAAAATTATTTTAGTGAATATGCGCTCATCAAATACAGGTGCCAGGTTGAAGTAGAATACTTTATTTCGCTGTGTGAACTTCCATTGCCACAATTAAGTGGTGTTGCCCCTTCAAAATTTCCGGAGCTTAGATCTGTTATTTCCAATTTTTCTTTGAAAGATGCGGAAAGGGTAAAAGAAATTGAAAGCGTGACCAATCATGATGTGAAAGCTGTGGAGTATTTTTTAAAGGAAAAATTTGATGCCCTTGGTCTTGCCGATTTCAAAGAATTCATTCATTTTGGATTGACTTCACAAGATATTAATAATACATCGGTTCCGATTTCTATCCAGGAAGCCTTAACAAACGAATATTATCCTTTAATCGATGAATTGTTGGACAAACTAAATGCCTTGGCAAATGAATGGAAAGACATTCCGATGCTTGCCAAAACCCACGGACAACCAGCATCCCCAACAAAACTAGGTAAAGAAATTTTGGTTTTTGTGGAAAGGATTAACGTACAACTTGCACAACTTAAAGCCATTGCATGCGATTCGAAATTTGGTGGTGCAACCGGTAATTTTAATGCACATTTTGTGGCATACCCAGTCATCGACTGGGAAGCGTTTGGCAATGAATTCCTAAAAGAAAACCTTGGTCTACAACGATCAAAATATACCACACAAATATCACACTACGATAACCACGGGGCAATATTCGACGCACTGAAAAGGATTAATACCATTGTTTTGGACCTCGATCGTGACATGTGGCTTTATATTTCAATGGGCTACTTCAAACAAAAAATAAAAAAAGGCGAGGTAGGTTCTTCCACCATGCCCCATAAAGTGAACCCTATTGACTTTGAAAACTCGGAAGGGAATATTGGCATTGCAAATGCTTCGTTTGTGCAACTGGCTTCAAAGTTACCCGTTTCCCGTTTACAACGGGATTTGAGTGACTCAACTGTGCTAAGAAATATCGGGGTACCATTTGCCCATACATTTATTGCATTTACATCTACATTAAAAGGGCTAAATAAGGTACTAATAAACAAGCAGGCAATAAACAACGATCTTGAAAACAATTGGGCAGTTGTTGGCGAAGCCATTCAAACTATCCTCAGGCGCGAAGGTTATGCCAATCCATATGAAGCATTAAAAGATTTAACCCGCATAAACGACGTGGTTAACCAGAAAGTTATGAGCCAGTTTATTGATGGCCTGGATATATCGGAAGAAGTAAAAACTGAAATGAAAGCAATTACCCCACATAATTATACAGGTATTTTTTAGTTATACTTGTGTAAGCATACTTTGGTAAATGAAAGAATTTTTAAAACTACTCAGGCGATTGATCCCTCCTTACAAAGCTAAGATTGGCTCAAATTTTTTGTTCAATCTGCTTGGGGCAATATTTGGGGCATTCTCATTTGCATTAATGATCCCTGCCCTGGAAGTCCTTTTTGGAACCCAGGAACCAGTGACCGTAAAACCGGAATTAAGTTTTTCGCTTGATACGGCAAAGGAATTATTTAACTATTATGTAAGCGTTGTGATTGATCAATACGGACACCACAATGCGTTGATTTTTATTGGAGCCTTTATTGTAATTACCGTATTTCTGAAAGTTGGCTTCACCTATCTTGCAAGTTATGTAATGATAGCCCTTAGAAATGGGATTGTACTTGACATCCGATCCAATATTTACAGAAAAATAATCGGATTGCCACTTGGATTTTTCTCGGAAGAAAAAAAAGGTGACATCATGGCCAGGATGACCAGCGATGTTCAGGAAGTTGAAAACTCCATTGCCAATTCGCTGGAAATGATGTTTAAAAACCCAATCATCATTTTTATTTATCTCCTGATCATGATTTACATGAGCTGGTCATTAACCATTTTTGTTTTTATTATGCTCCCATTTACGGGCTTTATTATTGGCAGGATTGGCAGAAGCTTAAAAAGGCAATCGGTGAAAGGACAAAACAAACTTGGCGAAATACTTTCGATTATCGAAGAAGACTTAACCGGACTGAGGGTCATTAAAGCTTTCAACGCTGAGAAAAAAGCCACTGCAAGGTTCGAGAAAGAGAATACAAATTACAAGTTAATTATGAACAGGCTCATGTGGAGGCGTCATTTGGCTCACCCAATGAGCGAATTTTTAGGTACCATCGTAATAATCATAGTTTTATGGTATGGAGGCAGGTTAATTCTTACCGGTGAAGGCTCGCTAACAGCAGCCGAATTTATGGGCTACCTTATCTTTTTTTATGGGATTATCAACCCTGCCAAAGCATTTTCAACTGCACTGTACAGCATCGAAAAAGGAATGGCTTCGATGAACAGGATTGATAAAATCCTCATGGCTGAGTCAACCATTCATGAAAAACCCGATGCGAAAAGCATTTCTCAGTTTAGTACCTCGTTAAGTTATCAGGATGTTTCATTTTCCTATACAACAAATTTGGTGTTAGATCATGTAAATATTGATATACCAAAAGGAAAAACGGTTGCACTGGTAGGGAAATCGGGAAGTGGAAAAACAACCATGGTTGACCTCCTCCCTCGTTTCTGGGATGTTACTGAAGGGGAAATACTAATTG
Organism: Prolixibacteraceae bacterium; assembly: GCA_963678235.1. Lineage (GTDB taxonomy): Bacteria > Bacteroidota > Bacteroidia > Bacteroidales > Prolixibacteraceae > JABMQB01. The sequence continues at coordinate 2,438,836 of OY782766.1, forward strand.
ATGGAAGCGATATCAGGGATGTTAAATTAAAAAATTTACGGAACCTGATTGGGAATGTAAACCAGGAACCAATATTATTTAACGATACCATTTATAATAATATCGCCTTCGGGCTCGAAAACACCACTGAAGAGGAAGTTATAAAAGCAGCTAAAATTGCAAATGCCCATGAGTTTATCCTGGAAACTGAAAATGGCTATGATACCATTATTGGTGACCGGGGTGATAAACTATCCGGTGGACAAAAGCAACGAATATCGATTGCCAGGGCGGTATTAAGCAATCCTCCTATCCTTATTCTTGATGAAGCAACTTCGGCACTGGATACAGAATCTGAGAAACTAGTGCAGAACGCCTTGGAAAACCTCATGAAAAACCGTACATCGTTGGTCATTGCACACAGGTTATCGACCATTAAAAATGCAGATATTATTTGTGTTTTGGAAGGTGGGAAAATTGTGGAAAAAGGAACACACGAAGAATTACTTAAACAAAACGGAGCCTATAAAAAACTGTATAAAATGCAGTTTTATGAAGATTAGTACTACCATCCGGATGCCAAAATATCAGCAAGGTGGATTGGTTTAATTGGCAATTTTTGTTTGATGATATAACTTTCGATATTTAGCAAACAGGAAGATTCTGTGGAAACGATATACTCTGCACCTGTTGCCAGCGCATTTTCAACTTTTTGTTCGGTCATTGCCGAAGACACTACCTTGAATTTCGCAACAAAAGTACCACCAAATCCACAACAAGTCTCAGTATCCTGCATTTCGATCAATTCCAATCCTTTTATCTTGGAGAGTAGTTGCCGTGGTTCACTTTTTATGCCGTACTCCCTCAATCCCGCACATGAATCATGAAAGGTAACTTTATGCGGGAAAACGGCTCCAAAATCATCTACTTTCAAATGGTTCACCAAAAAATCACTCAGTTCAAAAATCCGTTTTTTTAACTTTTCAACCTTCTGCAATTCAGGATCATTATCGGAAAAAAGTTTTGTATAATTATTTCTAATAAAACCTGTGCATGAGGCTGACGGACTAACAATAACTGAGTCTTGTTGAAAATCGTTCATGAATTTATTGGCAAGTGTTTTTGCTTCTTTCCAGTATCCACTATTAAAAGCTGGTTGCCCGCAACAAGTCTGCTCTGGATTGTAGGAAACATCTACCTGGAGTTTTTCGAGAATCTTAACCACATTAAAAGCAGTATCCGGATACATCTGATCGATAAAACAAGGAATAAAAAGGCTTACTTTCATTGAAAATTTGTTTATCCTAAAATAGAAAAAAGACCTGCTATAAACAAAAAACAAGCTACTAATAAGCAGCTTGTTTTTTGCACGGGAGGAGCGACTCGAACGCCCGACACCTGGTTTTGGAGACCAGTGCTCTACCAACTGAGCTACACCCGTATGGTTTTGCGGTTGCAAATATAATAATTCATTTACAATTACCTAGAAGTTTTATCCCTAATTAAAGATATCAACCATAGTGTAAAAGAAACAAATAACTTCTATTCCAAAAAAAGGTTGTTCGACAAACCGAACAACCTTTTGCGGAGAGTGAGGGATTCGAACCCCCGGTACCTCTCGGTACAACGGTTTTCAAGACCGCCGCATTCGACCACTCTGCCAACTCTCCTGAGCGCGACAAAAGTAGAATAATTTTTAAAATACAAAAAGCTTTCCGTGAAAAAAAGTTGAAAAATGATGAAAAAAAAAAGTGTTTATGGTTGTTTTTCTGAAAGTTATTTCAGAATTTAGTAAAACGTTATAAAAAACGCTGAAAGTATTGATTTTATTGGCGTTTTCGAACAAATAGTACTAAAATTGAAAATTAGTTTTAACGAAAATTGCTCTTTACACAAGAAAGTAACACACTCATTTTCAATAATTTAATTAATTTAAATTTTTTATCTTATGAACAAAGCTCAATTAATTGATGCAATGGCTGAAAAAGCCGGATTAACAAAAGCAGACGCAAAAAAAGCATTAGATGCTTTCGTAGATGCAACAACAGATGCCCTTAAAGCAGGTGATAGAGTAGCTCTAATTGGATTTGGTTCTTATTCTGTTTCAGAACGTAGTGCAAGAACAGGTAGAAATCCTCAAACTGGAAAAGAAATTACTATTGCTGCTAAAAAAGTTGTTAAATTCAAAGCAGGTGCTGAACTAGCTTCAGCTGTTTCGTAACTGGACGTAGAAAAAATTTAAAGGGAGGCTTTTAGCTTCCCTTTTTTTATAGTTGATTTTCACTGATTTACGACAATGCAAAAAGAACTCATCAAATATTTCTCGAATTTAGTAACCCCCGAAAGATATGCCCTATTCCAACAAATACTTCAAAGCAGGACCAAATACCTAACAGTTGTTTTGGAAGATATTTATCAATCGCAAAATGCCAGTGCCGTTTTGCGCAGTTGCGATTGTTTTGGTATTCAGGATGTGCACATTATAGAAAACCAGAATATTTTTGATGTGGATACGCAAGTTGCACTTGGATCCTCAAAATGGGTAACTTTGCACAAATACTCTGAAAAAGAGAATAATACACTTGAAGCCATTCAAAAACTGAGAAAAAATGGGTACCGGATCGTTGCAACCAGCCCCCATGAAAATGATGTTAACCTGGAAGAATTCGACCTCACAAAGGGTAAAAGCGCGTTGTTATTTGGCTCTGAATTGCCTGGAATTTCAGACATTATTAAAAATGAGGCCGATGAGTTCCTGAAAATCCCGATGGTTGGTTTTACTGAAAGTTTCAATATTTCCGTATCAGTAGCAATTATCCTTCATCACCTGACCTATAAACTGAGAAATTCAGATAATATAGCTTGGCAATTATCTGAAAAGGATCAGAATGAAACAATGCTAAATTGGTTAAGAAACACTATCAATAGAAGCGACCTTATCGAAAAAGATTTTTACAAATCCAGAAAATAGGACTAACATCTAACCTTTGTTCCTTCCTAACGAGCAAATATTAACTAAACCACTATGCACTAGAAGTACATAGGTTTAAGATTGAATGAAATTCAAAAAAAATAATACAAAAATAGACATGAGCATTGAGTAATGAGTAGAGAGAAAAATTATTCTCAATACTCAAATCTACGTCATTTTAAATTCGAAATTTATAGCAACTAAAGTAGCTGCAATGATCCCGATTGAATCCGGGAGCAGAGCCTGCTCCGAATACAATTCGGAGGTTTTAACCATTAACTAGAAAATAAAAGAAATACACACCTATTATTACATGGGTATTTTTTGCCCTTTTTATAGATTTATGTACAAAAATGGCACTTTGTCCTATCCTGGGAAAATTAACTTTTCGTGCAAAATTTCCGAAATCCCTGAGTCAAAAAACATGCCTCGCCATTAAAACACTTACAATATTTTTAATATTTTATCTCGGCATAAATTGCATTAAACATTAAGTAAATACCATTCCATAAATGGAGCTTTATTAGGCTTAAATTCCCAAGATGGGAAACCAAACACGATAAACAGAAACCCATAATCATCTGTATTACTGACCATTGCAAGCACTAATCTTTGCATGGCATATTTTATGCAACTATTAGCGCGAACCGTTACACAAAACTAAAATACAGTGACAGATGCTATATGGAGGTAATCTTGAACAATAAAAGATGAATAAACCTTTGGGGCTATTTTTCAATTTGGGAAAACAAAGGTATTTTTTACCAAAAATCATGGATTCCCTTATAGCCAAAAAGTTTCCTTTAGCGTAATTTTCACAAATAGTTTTGAATACTAGGCTTGAATTGCCGAAGTAAGAGTTTTGAATTGAAAGCTATTGCAATATGAAAATGAAACATAAAGAATTTATACGCAATTCTATAAACCACCATAAAATGAAAACACAGAATTTCCTTTTAACCGTACTGTTTATTTTGGCAGCATCACTGTTCGTATCTGCCCAGTCAGATTGTAACATTAATTTGGCAGCAAATAATAATAGAACCATTAAAACAATTAAAAACCTAAGTTATACCTATACCTTAATCGTCACTAATTTGGGATCTGAAACAAGTGAAGTTGAGCTTTTTGCTAATAATGCAAATGAAACTTGCGAAAACCCGGATGGTTTATCGAATGAATATAACATTCCGCTTGAGAATGAGATTCTGGACAGTGAGCTAAACCCAATTAATTCTCCTATCACTTTAGGTGCGGGAGATTCCTTCACTTTTCTGGTAAAATTGAATGCAAGCGCAGATTCCAGTCAGGAAAGATGGAATTGCACCGAAGTTATCGCAGAAGCAAATAATTGTACAAACGATCCGCTAAAAATATTGTTGCACACATTTAACCCTAATCCATCAGAACTGGATTAACACATATCAAAATCATCTGTTATGAAAAACATTTTACCTTTTAAAAGTATAGTAAAACAGGCTAAAAAATTAGCCTGTTTATTGAGCTTTATATACTTAATACCATTTAGTGGATTAGGGCAGGAAGTTATAGTGGATAAAAGTATCTCTATTGGCGATGTTTGCGACCATGTAGATGTAGATATTGATATTACAGGCGATCCCGTACCTAGGCCAATTGAAGCTGTACTTGTAATTGACAGATCGGGAAGTATGGGGACCACCTATATGAATCACGCCAAAGATGCCGCAAAACAATTCGCTCGAAAATTTCTGGTGGATGAATATATCCCTGGCAATAAAATTGCAATAGTTAGTTATAGCTACTCAGCAACTTTAGACGTTTCTTTGACAAATAGCTATTCTGCTGTTGAGGCTGCAATTAACACACTTGATTCCGATGGATATACCAATATTGCAGATGGTTTTGATAAAGCAAAACTTGAATTAGAGACAAATGGATCTTTTAACAATACCGTAATTAGATCAATTGTCCTACTCACCGATGGGGTTGCTAACAGAGCTCCGAGCTACTATAGCTGTTCAAGATGTTCAACAAGCCCAACTGTCCATACATGTTGCACAAATGCAGCTATTTCCAGTGGACAAGCAACACACACCATTAATAACTATAACACCAAAGTGTTTTCCATTGGTTTATTTGGTGGAATAAGTGGAGATGTTCAAGCTTTGGCTGAATCAACCATGGAACAAGCTCAAAATGACGGATTTTGGTCAACAGAATCATCTGCAAATTTATCCGGTATTTATGATCAAATTTCAAACCAGTTAATTTGGGCCGCTAAAACTGCTATCACAGAAGAAGCTGTTCAAACAGGATATACTTTATTAACTGAATCAATAACAGCAAGTGCTGGTACAACCGGGGTAAATGGTAACATTATCACTTGGGAACTTGATTATATATATGATGAAATAGTCACTTTAAGCTATACCCTAATTGCCAATCAAGGTACATGTGGAGCACAAACACCAAGTACCGGAACTTTGTCATACATAAACTCAGAAGAACAGGAAACTTCAATAAATTTCACCAATCCTGAAGTTTGTATTCCATGTGCCGAAATCTCTTCGATTGCGGTTGAGCCTGTATCAGATTGCAGTTGTGTGGTCGATTATTCAAGCACAATTGATTTATCAGGAAACTGTGGAGGCAATGTGGTAGCTTATGCCTGGGAATTTTTCCTTGATGGACAAAACATTGGTAATTCAAACAGCGAAGATGGTACATTTACCATTCCTGCCCAATATTGTCCTGTTGCAAGCAACACTGAGTTTAGAGGAGAACTTACCATCTCATTCGAAGATGATAATCCTTCCTGTACTTTAAGCAGAACCGATGAAGCAACCACAACAATCAACTATTGTCCATATGAAAACCCGGATGACTGGGCATACGACTGTGGTGCAAATATAGATGTTGAAGTTATTGGAACGGGAACTGATGGAGATGCTTCAACTCCACTTTTTATTTCAGACATAGGTTCCGTTGATAAAATTATTGTGGAGGCAATTAATAAAGGAGGAACAGCACCTGCTTCCATGGTGTTTACTTCTTCTTTACAATCTATTGCTGCCCCCAGACTCGTGCCTGAAAATGGAAATAGTCAACATGGTATTTATCGTGCTGAAATGGATCCCGTTTCGTCAATTACTTTAAATACACCTAGTCCTACAAATACCTATTCATTTGTAGCTTATATTTTTAGAAATAATCAAGACCAAAAAGCGTCAACAGGATTGTATGAAGGAGTTTATTTATATCATAATACAAAGACAATAACTATTCCTACTTCTTCTGTTTCTAAAAATCTTGAGTTATACATTCCAATCACGGAATTAACCAACGATTCAAGAATTGTAGATATACATATAGAAGCTGGCACTGCAGTTTTCGACACAACTTATTCGCTTCCAAATATGGGATACTCACTTAACATCTCACCACTCAAAATGTACAATATCCCTGGTGATGTAACAGAAGCTGAAGTTACGGTCACGTCTCCGGGATCTAATGGTGATTCTTTCCTATTTGGCACAATCGTGGCTAATATTGAATGTCTTTATGATATTGAATTGACCTGTCCTTCAGATTTAAATCTTTCAGGTTGCGGAACAAACGTAATTACTGGATTACCATATTCTGAATCAAAACAAAATATTAGTCTATCTCAGTTCACCGAACTGGGAGGGAGTTTAACAGCCGGTTGCGGAATTAATGAAATTTCGTACCAAGATAGCCAAACGGGCTCAAACCCGATTCATGTTACAAGAACCTTTACCGTTTCGGATTTTTGCGAAAACGAAAAAACTTGCGAACAGACTATTACAATTACGAATAACCTCGAAGTAACATTAAGTGAATATGGACCATATTGTGACTCGAATGATGGTGTTCAATTAGATGGTCAACCTTCTGGTGGAACATATTATGGAACAGGAGTTGATGAAGACGGCTTCTTTTCAATTGCTAATGCAGAAATTGGCTCAAATATTATTAAATACGTTTACTTAGATGAACACGGATGCTCTGATTCTGCTGAAATAAACATTGAAGTAATCAGAACCCCTAACGTATATGACCCAGCAGACACGTTCTACTGTGACTCACATATTCTTGGTGAGATACAAGGAGAATATTTAACAGGCAATGAGGTATATAGAACCGAGCCAAACGGCGGAGGTGAAGTAGTTCCTGTTGGAACCCTGATAACAGAAACTGTAACACTTTATGTTTATGATGAAACAGGTACTGATCCAAATTGCTTCGATCAAAACGGTTTTGTAATTGAAATTTGGTATTCTCCTGTTTTAGATACTATACCGGATCAGGTAGCATGCAATAGTTTTGTACTTCCTGATATAACAGGAGAAATTGTGACAGATCGTCGGGCATACTGGACAGAGCCAAACGAAGGTGGAACAAAATATGAAATAGGTGATGTTATAAGCGAAAGTATGACTCTTTGGGTTTTCGACCAAACCGGAGTTCTAATGGAAAATTGTTACACCCAATATCCTTTTAACATTACTATTAACAAGTCTCCAAATATCAACGATATTCAAGATCAGGTTACTTGTGACAGCTATACGCTTCCAACAATAACCGGATCAAACTTATCAGGAAACCAGGCTTATTATACAGAAACAAATGGTGGAGGAACAAAATACCTTGCTGGTGAAACAATTAATTCTTCAACCATATTATTTATTTACGATGAGACCGGAACAACCCCGAATTGTTCCGATGAAGAATCGTTCTCTATTACAATTAACAATACACCCGAAATTGATGGAATTCCAACGCAAACAGCTTGTGGATATTTCATTTTCCCTGAAATAACAGGAACCAACCTTACAGGAAACGAATCATACTATTCGGAAGCAAATGGCGGAGGTACACCTTATAATATGGGAGACACCATTTGGAACAATGTTACCATGTACATCTACGATGAAACCGGTACTACGCCGAATTGTTTCGACCAGGAACGTTTTGATATTAGGATAGATAATTTAGCTCAAGTTACGCTTGATCCGGAAGGACCTATATGCGATGAATACACCAGTGGTATTTCGTTGAATGGACAACCCGGAGGCGGAACCTATTCAGGAACCGCTGTAACAGGAAACACATTTTATCCCCAAAATGCAGTCATTGGTTCCAACGAAGTAATTTACACAGTAAGTAACGGAACCTGCTCTGGAGCAGACACAATAAATATTACGGTTGTTGAAACACCGGATGTAAATGACAAACAAGATGTGGCAAATTGCGACTTCTATGTTTTACCGGAAATTACAGGAACAAACCTAAGTGGCAACGAAGCATTCTTCACAGCCAGCAATGGTACAGGTTCTTCTTATAACGAAGGCGATACAATTTGGTCAACTACGAGATTGTATATCTACGATGAATCTGACACAGATCCGGCTTGCGGGAATGAAGAAGACTTCCTTGTTACAATTAACAATACTCCGGATGTAAACGACATCCAGGACCAAACAGCTTGTGACAGCTACATATTGCCAGATATAACTGGTTCTAATTTATCAGGAAACCAGGCATATTATACCGCTTCCAATGGTGGTGGTACGATGTATGAAGCTGGCGATGAGATTACATCTACAGTTACTTTATACATTTATGATGAAACTGGAACAACTCCTAATTGCTCCGACGAAGAATCATTTACAATTACCATCAATAATACTCCAGACATTACGGATATTACAGACAAAACAAGTTGTGATTACTATATCCTTCCTGAAATTACAGGATCTGATTTATCCGGAAACGAAGCATTCTATACAGGAATTAACGGATCTGGTGATGAATATGCAGAAGGTGATACCATATGGGCATCAACAAACTTGTTTATTTATGACGAAACCGGAACAACTCCTAATTGTTTCGACCAGGAATCATTCAGCATTACTATTGATGAACTTGCTGATGTTGTTCTAGATCCCGCAGGACCTGCTTGTGATGAAAACACAGATGGCATAACTTTAAATGGAACCCCATCGGGTGGAACTTATTCCGGGACTGCAGTTTCAGGAAACAAATTTTATCCTCAAAATGCGGTCATTGGATCCAACAAAGTAATTTACACAGTGAGCAACGGAACTTGTTCTGGTGCCGATACCATTAATATTACTGTAGTTGAAACTCCAGAAGTGGATGATATGCAGGATGTAACTGCTTGTGATTCTTATGTCCTTCCTGAAATTGAGGGGGATAACCTATCAGGAAATGAGGCGTTCTATTCTTCTACAAATGGCAGTGGAACATCTTATTCAGATGGAGATACAATTTGGTCAACTACGAGATTGTATATCTACGATGAATCTGACACAGATCCGGCTTGCGGGAATGAAGAAGACTTCCTTGTTACAATTAACAATACTCCGGATGTAAACGACATCCAGGATCAAACAGCTTGTGACAGCTACATATTGCCAGATATAACTGGTTCTAATTTATCAGGAAACCAGGCATATTATACCGCTTCCAATGGTGGTGGTACGATGTATGAAGCTGGCGATGAGATTACATCTACAGTTACTTTATACATTTATGATGAAACTGGAACAACTCCTAATTGCTCCGACGAAGAATCATTTACAATTACCATCAATAATACTCCAGACATTACGGATATTACAGACAAAACAAGTTGTGATTACTATATCCTTCCTGAAATTACAGGATCTGATTTATCCGGAAACGAAGCATTCTATACAGGAATTAACGGATCTGGTGATGAATATGCAGAAGGTGATACCATATGGGCATCAACAAACTTGTTTATTTATGACGAAACCGGAACAACTCCTAATTGTTTCGATCAGGAATCATTCAGCATTACTATTGATGAACTTGCTGATGTTGTTCTAGATCCCGCAGGACCTGCTTGTGATGAAAACACAGATGGCATAACTTTAAATGGAACCCCATCGGGTGGAACTTATTCCGGGACTGCAGTTTCAGGAAACAAATTTTATCCTCAAAATGCGGTCATTGGATCCAACAAAGTAATTTACACAGTGAGCAACGGAACTTGCTCTGGTGCAGATACAATTAACATTACTGTTGTGGAAACTCCCGAGGTTGATGATAAAGATAATGTGACGGCATGTGATTTTTATATACTTCCCGAAATTACAGGTACAAACCTAAGTGGTGAAGAAACTTATATTGAGAAATCAGTTATAGGACCGATTACTTATGATCAGGGAGACACAATCTGGAGCACAACCAGGTTATACATTTATGATGTAACCACAACCAATCCATCATGCAGCGATGAAGAAGATTTTCTGGTTACCATTAACACTACCCCGGATGTGTTTGACCTTCCCGATACAACAGTTTGTGAAGCATATACACTTCCAACAATCCCGGGTACTAATCTAACACTCCATGCCGGGTACTTCACTGCGCCCAACGGAGCTGGTACAAAATACAGTGCAGGAACATCTATTTCGAGCACAACAACTTTGTATATTTATGATCAGACAGATTCTGAACCAAATTGCTGGGATCAGGAGCAATTTACTATTACGGTCACATCACCATTAATCATTCTCGATAAATCAGATGTGCTTTGTAACGGTAGCTCTACTGGAAAAGCATGGGTTTCTGTGCAAGAAGGAACAAGTCCTTATACTTATTTATGGAACGATCCGTTAGGTTCAACCATTGATACTGCGAATAATCTTGAAGCTGGTTGGTACACCGTTGAAATAACAGATTTTTATGGATGTACTGCTACTGACAGCATAATGGTTGAAGAACCTGCAAATGAACTCTCCATTAGTTTTGATCCGACAAAATTGATCTGTTTCGGAGCAAATAATGGAACTGCAACAGCAAACGCAAATGGAGGAACTTCTCCTTACAGCTATTTATGGAGCAATGGAAGTACAACATATACAGCTTCAAATTTAACTGCTGGAACTCACACGGTTGAGGTTTGGGACTCCAATAATTGTTATGAAATAGATTCTGTTACCATCACTCAATATGATTCACTTTTCACAGAAATTATTTCACAGGAAGATATTTCTTGCAATGGACTTTCCAACGGTCAGGTTACTGTTCAGGCTTATGGAGGCGCAGGTGCTTATTCCATATATATTGATGGAACATCTCAAGGAAATACCCACACTAATCCAAAGACTTTTACAAATTTAAGTCAGGGATGGCATGTGATTGAAGTTGTTGATTACGATCCTGCACCTTGGGCACCAACCCCTGCTTGTAATTCAGTAATTGACTCTGTTTATATTTCGGAACCAGATGAATTAGAAGTCGAGTTGATTCAGGTTGATCCGATATTATGCAACGGACAGTCAACAGCTTCCATAACTTTCACCAAAGAAGGTGGTAGTGAAATTGATTCTTTCCAATGGTATAGGTTCATTGATTATGTTGGGTTTATTCCTCTATCTGAAGATAATGACACCATATATAATAGAAATGAAGGTCGATATAGAATAAGAATATTTGATGTGAATGGTTGTGATGCGTCTGACGATATTACCATTACAGAACCTTCTGATTTAAATATTACAATTACAAATAAAACCGACGTTGATTGTTTTGGCAGCTCAGATGGAAATGCAACTGCTACTGCTACAGGAGGAACACCTGCATACACCTACGTATGGAACACTGTTCCTGAACAAACCGGGTCAACAGCCATAGGTTTGGCAGCGGGAACCTATACAGTTTATGTTACAGATGCAAATGGTTGCACAGATTCAACGAATGTTACCATCGAAAACAACGCCGAAGAATTAGTGGTTGATGTTGTTGGTACCAACATTGTTTGCCCCGGCGATGAAAACGGAACAGCTACTGCCAATGTTAGCGGTGGGCTTGCTCCTTATGCTTATTCATGGGACACCAATCCTATTCAGGATACTAAAACAGCAAGTGGTTTGGGAACTGGTTTCTACGAAGTAACCGTTACCGATGCAAACCAATGTACAGGATCAGATACAATTACAATTATTCAATTAGATACCGTTCCTCCTGATGCAATTTGTAAAGATTTTACAGCCAGGTTAGATGCAGACGGTAAAGTGGTGGTCACCGTTGACGATGTTGACGGCGGATGCTCTGATAATTGTGCCGATTGTTGCGATATCAATAAATACATTTATCCATCAGAGTTTGACTGCAGCGACATTGGGGAACAATTCGTATGGCTTGTTGTATCCGATGCTGCTGGCAATAAAGATTCTTGTCAGGCGAAAGTAACCGTAGTTGACGAAGTTGATCCGATTGCATTGTGCAAAGACACAACTGTTTATCTGGATGAAAACGGACAATTCTTCCTCGAAGCAGAAGATTTGGATGATGGATCGTATGACAATTGTACCGATGTGAAATTAGAAATTGTTCCAAATATTATGTCATGCGAATTTGTAAACGAAGAGGAAACAGCCGAAAACGTTGCCCTGTTTGTTTACGATGACTATGGTAATTTCGATGTTTGTATTGCCGATGTTACCGTTTTGGATACAATTGATCCTGAAATACTTTGCCCGGACGATTTTAATATTTATAAAGATCAAAGCTGTCAGTTTGTAGTAAAAGATTACACAAACATGATTGTTGCCAGCGATAATTGTACAATTGATACAATCACGCAATCCGTTCCGTCAGGAACTGTTATTGAGGCTGAAACAACAATTACATTTACGGCTTACGATAAAGCTGGAAATAGCTCGACTTGCGATGTCGTTGTTACACCGATCGATGAAGATAAACCTACGATCATTTGTCCGGCAAATCAGTTTGTTTCGTTTGACAAAGAATGTTCATTCACTCTTCCGAATTACAAAGTTGTTGCCGACATTTACGAAAGCTGCCAATCTATTGGAGGATTGGATACCATACAAGTACCTGCACCTGGAACCGTTATTTATGACACTACAGAAGTTACACTTTATGTTTCTGATTTAAGTGGAAACGGCGACAGTTGTTCATTCTGGGTATATCCATCGGATAATACACCACCGGAAATACTTTGCCCAATGGGAATAACTGTAGAATGTATTGACGAGGTACCCGATACTGATTCAAGTTTAACACTCGTAGTTGACAATTGTGAAGGTGACATTTTGAAAGAATTTGTGGAAGATGTTTGGGATGGCAATTCATGCCCTGCTACCATTGTGCGCACCTATATGGCAACCGATGAAGCAGGCAATTCAAACACTTGTACTCAAACCATTACAATTCTGGATACAACGAATCCGTCATTTACCGTACCTGCCGATATAACCATTTATAAAAACGACACCTGTGGGTTTGTAGCATCAGTTAATGTAACTGGTGATGTAACTGATGAGGCAGATAATTGCGATGTCGAATTAGAAGCAAGTTTTGAAGATGAAGATATTACAGGTGAAGAATGCACAGGTAAAACAGTTATCCTAAGAACCTGGACACTGGAGGATTCTTGTGGAAATGATACAGTTCAAACTCAAACAATTACTGTGTTAGACACCACTTCACCAACTTTCACAGTTCCTTCCGACATTACAATTTACAAAAACGACACCTGTGGATTTATTGCCACGGTAGATATAACCGGAGATGTGAGCGATGAAGCAGACAATTGCAGTTCGGAACTTGAAGCGACTTTTGAAGACGAAGAAAAAGAAGGTGCGTGTGCCGATGAACTGATCATAGAAAGGACATGGAGCCTTACCGATGATTGCGAAAATACAACACAAAAAGTTCAGGTTATTACTGTAAAAGACACCATTTCACCAACTGTAAGTTGCAGTGCTGAAGTGGATAATAATTTATTTGTTAATGAAAATTGCGAAGTTGAATTACCATCGTATATCGACACCGCATCAATTACCGATAATTGTACCGATGCATCTGAAATAAAACTGTATCAGATCCCGGAACCTGGAACAATGCTTTCCGGAAGCGAATCTCCGATTGAAGTTTGGGTTTATGCCGAAGATGCATGTGGCAACATTGATTCTTGTAGCGTAAATGTTACTTTGAACGATACTATTCCTCCGGTGGTAGAATGTCCTGAAAACGATAGCATCCCATTAAATGAGAATTGTGTGGTACTTATTCCAAGATACTCATTTAACACATTGTCTGATAACTGTACCGATTCTACCCAGCTAATTGTAACGCAGCTTCCTTTGGCAGGAACAGCAATTACGGAGAATACAACAGTAACTCTTTATGCTCAGGATCTTTCAGGAAATATGGAATCATGCAGTTTTGAGGTGATACCTTATGCTATTGAATTCGATGAAATAAGCTGTCCTTCAGATACAACTATTTATGTAGATGAAAATTGTGATGCAGCAATTCCTGAACTTGAACCAGAAATTAATTTTGCAAGTTGTTCAGAATTTACAAACAGTTATACCTGGGAACAAAGTCCTTCTGCCGACAGTATTGTGGGTGTTGGAACGTATCCGGTTACACTGAATGTTTTCAGGGAGCAAGAACTGGTACAATCCTGCACAATAAATATTACAGTTGAAGATAATACCCCTCCGGCAATAGCTTGTCCTGAAGATGATGTTGTCTCTGTAGATGAAGACTGCGAATACACTTTGGAAGACTATACTTCACAGATTGAAGTTTCCGACAATTGTACAGTAACCGAGGAAATTACACTAACCCAGGTACCAATTGCAGGTACCCTGCTTGAAGGACATGGAACAGTTCAAACCATTTGGATTTATGCCGAAGATGCCTATCAAAATATAGATTCATGTAGTTTCACAGTTACGCTGGAAGACAATATTCCTCCGGTAGTGGCATGCCCTGATGATCAGGAATTACCACTGAACGAAGTATGCGAAATTGTCATACCTTCTTTCGGGTTCGTAAGCTCAAGCGATAACTGTACATTAACAGAAAACCTTGAGGTTACTCAATCTCCAATTGCGGGAACAGTCGTTACAGAAACTACTCAAATTACATTAACCGCCACTGATGAAGCTGGAAACAGCAGTTCTTGTAGCTTTAATGTAATTCCAATAATAACAGATGTTACAACAGTTGTTTGTCCTGACGATATTAACGCAGATGCCGATGAAAACTGTGAATATGTCATTCCTGAACTTAATCCGGTTATTAATCCTGCAAGTTGTACCGAACTTGAAAACTTTACGGTTATTCAATCTCCGGTTGCGGGCACAGTAATTGGTTTAGGAAATACTTCTGTTACTATTGAAGTTTATGAAGGTGAAGAACTAATTGAAACCTGCACTGTAAACATCAGCGTAGAAGATAACAGCATTGATGTAAGATGCCCGGATGACGTAACCCTGGAAGCAAACGCACAATGCCAGGTAGAGGTTCCTGATTTTACATCTGAAATTGAGATTACAGAAAATTGTACCGCAATTGATGATGTGGTAGTGACTCAAAGCCCGGTAGCCGGAACACTGGTAGGTTTAGGAACAACTACCGTAACTATCACTGTAAGCGATGAAAGTGGAAACACTGCCAATTGTTCTGTCGATGTTACTGTGGTTGATAGCACAAATCCAACCATTGTTTGTCCTGCAAACATTGAACTGGAAGCTCAACCAGGTATCTGTGAAGCTGAAGTGCTAATTGAAAGTCCGGTTGTGGATGATAATTGCGAAATTGAGTCTATAATTAATAATTTCAACAATACAGCAAATGCAAGTGGAACCTATCCTATTGGGGAAACAACAGTTGTTTGGACAGTTACCGATGCTTCTGGAAACACTGCCGAATGCGAAATGACTGTGACCGTAATTCCGATTCCATTGGCGGTTGACGATCAGGCAAAAACACCTGAAAACACTCCTGTGGATATCGATATTTTGGCGAATGACCAGTCATGCGACGATTTGGATACAAATACCATTGTGATTGTTGAAAATCCAACAAATGGTACGGTTACTATAATTCCTGGAACAGGATCCGTAACCTATACCCCAAATAATGGATTTGACGGAAACGATGAATTCACTTACAGGGTTTGCAATACCAGCGGAATGTGCGATAGTGCAGTGGTTACAATAGTTATTGATAATACAAATAATCCGCCAATTGCCGAAAATGATATCAACGTTACTGATGTCAATACTCCGGTGAACGGAAACGTATTAACCAACGATAATGATCCGGATGGTGATCCGATAAGTAGCACGAAGTTAAGTGATCCGGCAAACGGAACAGTTACCTTAAATCCAAACGGAACTTATACATATACTCCGGATAACGGATTTGTGGGAACCGATAACTTTGATTACGTAGTTTGCGACAATGGTGGCTTATGTGACACAGCAACTGTTACAATAGAGGTGATTGTTACACCTCCGAACAGTGTTGTGGCTGTGGATGATAATACCTCAGGAAAAATCAATACCCCGGTTACAGGAAATGTACTGGTAAACGATTTCGATCCTGAAAATGATAACATTATAATTAATACTACTCCGGTATCACAACCGGCAAACGGTACGCTTACTATAAATTCCGATGGAACATTTAATTATATTCCAAACACCGGATTTGTGGGAATTGATCAGTTTACTTACCGGATTTGTGATGACAATGCCAACCAGGCTTGCGACGAGGCAGTGGTTACCATCGACATCCGAGAAATTCCGGACACAAGCAACACTACAGTTGCAGTTGATGATGTATACAATGCTACTGAAGGTGAAACCATTGATGGTAATGTAAGTGCCAATGATTATGATCCAGAAGGTGATAATCAAATATCATTTACCGTGCTTAGCGGTCCTTCAAATGGAAACTTGCAGGCATTTAATACTGCAACAGGTGAATTCACTTACGTGCCAGCGGAAGGATTTAGGGGAACCGATAGTTTTACCTATCAGGTATGTGATGACAATGCTGACCAGGCTTGTGATATTGCAACCGTAATTCTTCACTATTTTGGTATTGATAATTTACCGCCAATTGCCGAAAATGATATCAACGTTACTGATGTCAATACTCCGGTGAACGGAAACGTATTAACCAACGATAGTGATCCGGATGGAGATCCGATAAGTAGCACGAAGTTAAGTGATCCGGCAAACGGAACAGTTACCTTAAATCCAAACGGAACTTATACATATACTCCGGATAACGGATTTGTGGGAACCGATAACTTTGATTACGTAGTTTGCGACAATGGTGGCTTATGTGACACAGCAACTGTTACAATAGAGGTGATTGTTACACCTCCGAACAGTGTTGTGGCTGTGGATGATAATACCTCAGGAAAAATCAATACCCCGGTTACAGGAAATGTACTGGTGAACGATTTCGATCCTGAAAATGATAACATTATAATTAATACTACTCCGGTATCACAACCGGCAAACGGTACGCTTACTATAAATTCCGATGGAACATTTAATTATATTCCAAACACCGGATTTGTGGGAATTGATCAGTTTACTTACCGGATTTGTGATGACAATGCCAACCAGGCTTGCGACGAAGCAGTGGTTACCATCGACATCCGAGAAATTCCGGACACAAGCAACACTACAGTTGCAGTTGATGATGTGTACAATGCAACTGAAGGCGAATCCATTGATGGTAATGTTAGTGCCAATGATTACGATCCAGAAGGTGATAATCAAATATCATTTACTGTGCTAAGTGGTCCTTCAAATGGTACATTGACAAGCTTTGATAGCAATACCGGAGAATTCACTTACACACCAAACGATGGATTTAGTGGAACGGATAGTTATACCTATCAGGTATGTGATGACAATGCTGACCAGGCTTGCGATATTGCAACTGTTATTATCCATTATTTCGCGGAAGGAAACCTTCCTCCAATGGCTGAGAACGATATCAATTCAACATTGATCGATGTTCCGGTTAATGGAAATGTACTAACCAACGATAGCGACCCCGATGGAGACGTATTGACTGCAACTAAGTTAAGCGATCCTTCAAATGGAACAGTTACCTTGAATTCGGATGGTACTTATACTTATACTCCTGGAAATGGCTATATAGGTGAAGACACCTTCGATTATATTGTATGTGATAATGAAGGATTATGTGATACAGCAACTGTATTTATCGCTGTTGTTGATAATCCAATTTTAGAAGGAAACAGGCCACCTGAAGCAATCGATGACAATACCAGGGGTAAAATAAATACTCCGGTCACCGGAAACCTGATTTCAAATGACTTTGATCCGGATGGTGATGAGATTACAATCAACACTACGCCAATTGAGGCACCAGGAACTGGAACCTTAACGATTAATTCAGACGGAACATTTACTTTCGTTCCTGAGAACGGCTTCACAGGTGTGGTTACTTTCCAATATGAGATTTGCGATAACGGCGATCCTGTTCTTTGCGATGTTGCTGAAGTTACTATTGAGATCGAACACGAAGAAGCAATTAACACCACATTTGCCTCAGACGATATGTATCAGTCATTTAATGTGGGCGAAGCAATTGCTGGAAACGTTTCCGTGAATGATTACGATCCGGAAGGACATAGCCAAAGCTTCTCGTTAACAAGCAATCCGTCAAATGGCACATTGGTATTTAATTCGGATGGTACGTTTGAATTTACTCCAAATGTTGAATTCTCGGGAACTGTGAGCTTTATTTACACGGTTTGCGATAATGGAACACCTCAGGCTTGCGACATTGCAACGGTTTACATTTTAATTGAAGAACCATTGCAAGTATTGCCACCAGATCCGATTATTCCGCAAGACGATTCATATACAGCAACTTGTGAAACCATCTACGAAAATGCCATCTTAAACGATGACGTTACACTGGATGAAATCACAATGCCAACGTTAATCGAAGATGTTAAAAACGGAACGCTTCATTTCAATTCAGATGGAACATTTGATTATACGCCAAATGAAGATTTCATCGGAATGGATAGCTTCACTTACCAGATTTGTTGGGCGGATGCCGATACTATTTGTGGAACAGCAACCGTATATATCGATGTAATTTACGACAAAGCATGTTATCCTTGTCCAGACTTGTTTATTCCGGAAGGATTCTCTCCCAATGGGGATGGAAACCACGACCGCTTTGTAGTAGAATGTATTGAGGACTTATATCCAGAAGCAAGGTTGATAATCTTTAACAGATGGGGTAACCTGATTTACGAAAAAGACAATTATGGTAATACCAGCGTTTGGGACGAGACTGAAGCCTTCTGGGACGGCAAATCACAACATGCATGGACCATCGGCGATGAGAAAGTACCGGTTGGAACCTATATGTACGTCTTAATACTGGATAGCGAGACTGTAAGAAAAGGAACCGTATATATAAATTATTAATAGAACCATTATTGATTGTAAAAGGGGGCTCTAATTGAGCTCCCTTTTTTATTTTTACTTAATTCAGGAACTCTGATAATACTCTCCAAAATGAATAAAAGCCTTCCATTCAATTTGTTTTAAAGGTGATACTCAAAAAGGACATTTCAATGTTTTAATAAGGATTAACAATTTACATACAATAACATTAAAAAACCTCAAATTAAACTTTAAATACACCATCTCAATTATTCAAATTCTTATTTAACTACTTCTTACCCTTAAAAAGCAATCTTTAACATAAAATCCAAGTTCTTATTTTGATTCATTATTAACAAATCCGTCCCAAATTGGGAACTACCTCCTTATTTTACAAATACCTATACTGCTGTTTATCAAATACTTATACATATTCAAACCCAATGGCATATAATATGTAACCATTAGGGCGAACCGTACACAAAACTTAGTCATAATGCTTTTAACAGAAGAAAAAACATCAATTTTCATCAGAAACTTTATAAGGTTTCAATTGCATTCTGACCGAAATTTTAAAATGATTAACTAACAAATCCCTTGTTCTAACAGAGTTAAAAATTGAAGGTCATGTTTAAAAACTTTAAAATATTTACCACAGCTAAATCGAAGATGCTGCTTACTTTAAAAGCTTTCTTCCTTTTAGTTCTTGTTGGCTTAACTGGGACGGGTTATGCACAACAAGACCCAATGTACACACAGTATATGTTTAACCTGCAAACCGTAAACCCAGCTTATGCCGGATCATGGGAAAGCATGGGATTTATGGCATTAACCAGGCAACAATGGGTTGGTTTTGATGGTGCGCCAACAAGCCAAACTTTTACATTCCAAACACCATTAAACAAAGAAAACATTGGTTTAGGTTTTACGCTTATTAACGACCACATTGGAAATGAAAAAAGATTTACCATCGGTGTTGACTATTCGTACAGGATTAAATTGTCGCACGATGTTTCTTTCCGTTTTGGATTAAAAGGTGGATTTACAAATTATAACCACGATTTAACCGGATATCACCTTGATTCAAAAAATACACCTGATGACTATTTTCAGGGTGAAGTTGACCAGAAGTTTATGCCAAACGTAGGTGTTGGTGCATTTCTTTATGGAAAGAATTTTTACTTTGGTGCTTCGGCCCCCAAGTTAATCGAGAACGATTTTGAAAATAATTTCAATAATTATTCATCCTACGCTGAGCTAAGGCACTTCTTTGTTACTGGTGCTTATGTGTTTGACCTGAATAAAGACCTGAAATTTAAACCTACGGCTCTTGCTAAAGCAACCATTGGCTCACCTGCACAGGTTGACCTAAGTGCTAATTTTTTAATCAAAGAAAAATTTTGGCTGGGTGCAACTTACCGTACAGGTGATTCTTTTGGATTTATTGCCCAATGGATAATCGACAAGAAATTAAGACTTGGTTACGCTATTGATTTCACAACCACCGAGTTGAGTAATTACCATGACGGAATCCATGAGATTATGGTTTCTTACGAGTTAAATTTCCTAAAAACAAGAATTTCTTCACCCCGTTATTTCTAAAATCAGCAAGACATGAAAAATCTATACACTCTCATCATAATTTTATTTTTAAGCATATCTGCATTCGCACAGGAAAGCTTAACCAGGTTTAATGATTTATACTTGCAAGATATAAGTATTAGTGAATTACCAGCAAATTCAAAATTAAGTGACTTTGGACCAAGCTTGATCAATGGTAATCTCTATCTGACATCAAATAACGAATCAAAAAGCCTGGAACAGAAATACAAGAACCAGGTATTCTACGATTTATTTTCAGTAAATATCGATGAAGAAGGGAAAGTCACTTCAACCCGAAGACTTCTTTCCGAATTGGTATCTGAATTCCACGTGGGACCAAGTGCATATAACAAAGCAACTGAAGAGCTATTTTTTACAAGGTCGAATGCCGATGATCCAAAAATCACCCCATTTAAGCCTTTTCAAACCAAGAAATTAAACTTGGAATTGATCATTGCAAAAAAGATTGGTGACAAATGGAGCATTGTTAAAGAATTTGAACACAACAATAAAGAATATTCAGTTGGGCACCCTGCTTTTACACCATCTGGCGACACCCTTATTTTTGTAAGTGATATGCCGGGAGGTTTTGGAGGAACAGACTTATACATGAGTACCCGTTTAGAAGATGGCTGGTCGCTTCCGAAAAATATGGGGAGCAGGATTAATACTCCCGGAAAAGAATTTACCCCATTTGTTACAGTTGATGGCATTTTAATTTTTGCATCTGACGGGTTAGAAGAAAACACAGGGTTAAATTTATATTTTACTGAAATATCGGATGCCAACGATGCTTCCATCGTAAAATTTCCGGCACCAATTAATGGAACAACCGACGATTTTGGGATGGTAATAAGTGACAACCACAGGTTTGGCTACTTCACTTCCGACCGACCGGGAACTGGCAGCGATGATATTTACAGAATTGACTTCGGGTTAAACATGCTTGCCCTCGAAGGAAAAGTAATCAACGCTTTTACTAAAAATCCTATTGACAATGCATTGGTAACATTTGCTCCCCCGGTGGTTATTCCTAAAAATGTTTATTCCGATAACAATGGAGATTTTAAAGTTGAAGTACCAAGCGGGGAATTGGATGAAATATCCGGGTCAAAGGATGGATTCAAACCTGCTACCATAAAATACAACAACGAACCAAAAGTAATTATAGAGCTAATGCCAGAGGTGATGCTTGAATTGTCGGTTCGTGATGCCGAAACAAAAGATTACCTGACCGATGTGAACATCAATTTTAACGATGAAGAAGAATTCTTATCGGGACCAACAGGTAAAACTACCAGACCGATTGATGGAAATACTATTTATTATATCCGCGGAACGCATCCTGAATACCTTGACAACTCATTGTCAATCGGGGCAGAAGGCGAACCGGGCTTAATTAAGGCAACCCTTTGGATGTACAAAGGAATGGTTGGAAAAACATTCGTACTTGAAAATATATATTACGATTTTGACAAATGGGATATCCTTCCTCAGTCGGCTGTTGAATTGGATAAAGTGGTGAGGATTATGAATGAAAATCCGGGATTGAAAGTTGAACTCGGATCGCACACCGACTCAAGGGGAACCGATCAGTACAATGTTTGGCTGGCACAGAAACGTTCGAACTCAGCAGTTGCGTACATTACTTCAAAAGGTATTTCAAGCAACATGATTGTTGCACAGGGCTACGGAGAAAACCAACCCTACATTGCAGCACCTAAAAACGAAGTTGAGCACCGCTTAAACCGAAGAACAACATTCACCATTAAAGAAATGAATTCTTCGAAACCAATGGTTACAAGTGTGCCAAGCGATCAAAGTGCATACGGAAAAACTTCTGTTGCAACTTCCCAAACCTTGACCCCAAAAACAAAGGTTAAGGACATAGCTAGTGAATACAATATTCAGGAACCAATGGCTACAGGAACCAATTACAGGGTACAGTTTTATGCCTCTGTAAAACCTGTAAACATTAATTCAAGAATGAAAGAAGTGGTTGAAAAATTCTCTAAATATGGAATAATTAACCAACCTGAAGACAATATACTTAAATACCAGATTGGTCCATTATCAAGCAAAAGTGAAGGAATTGAGGTATTCGACAGCTTGGTTGAACTTGGATACCAGGTTATGTTGCTCGAATACAATGGCAATAAGAAAGTAAAAATGCTTTTACCTTAAGACTCTAACTTTTATTAACATATTGTTTTGTATAAAACACCTGAAAAGGATTCTATGGCTGGGATTCTTTTTAAGGTGTTTTTTTTATCTCATAATTAACCAATGAATTCTATGATGAGCTGTCCTAATTTCAATTCTCTGGTTAACGATATAGTTAAGATTTACCTGGGTTCTATACTCCCCAAAAAACATGCGATTTGGAAATCGCATTACCCTAATCAAACTTTAAAAAATCAGATGTGGCAAATCCTATTCAATGAATTAAAATTGCGGATAAGTACCAAAGATTATGCGGGATATGTAACCTTGAGATTAAAGAAAAAAGCCCATAAAGACTAACTTCATGGGCCTAAAGAAAATATTGTTCCTATTTTAATTTAATGCTCCTTTAATAAAGTTTTTAAACTCATCGTTATCAAAGGTAACACCCAGCTTTTCTTCTGTTCCATCGGGTTTAACAACCACATGAAAAGGAATACTATTGGTATTGTATTTTGAAATTTGAATATCCAGGTTTTTCTTACCCATTGTTTTTTTCACGTTCCCATCAACCGATGAAGTGACCCACTCACTTTCAGGCAACTTGGTACGATCATCGGTGTATAACCCAATAACCACAAATTTTTCGGAAAGTAACTGAAGCGTTTCAGGATCGGTCCAAACAGAGTTTTCCATTTTTTTACAGTTTGCACAGGCATGTCCTTTAAAAACTACAAATGCCGGTTTCCCTTGCTCTTTTGCACAAGCCAATCCTTGTTCATAATCGAAATACCCATTTAGGTTATGGGGCAAATGCAACTTGTCGGCATACTTCGCTGTACCACATAATTCTGCCGGAGTATTTGAAACTGATTGAGCTGAAACATGGGGTATTCCTGAATGTACACTTGGTGGCGGAATTAAAGCCGATATTGATCTCAATGGTGCACCCATTAGTCCGGTGAACAAATAAAGCACAAAGGTAAATGTTGCAATACTTAATATTAATCTGCCAACACTCACAAATGGCACATCACTATCGTGCGAGAATTTAATTTTTCCAAGAAAATATAATCCTAGTAAGAAGAATATTACAATCCAAATTGAAAGATACACTTCCCTGCTTAATAAATTCAATCCATAAACCTGATCGATATTGCTTAAAAACTTTAATCCAAATGCCAACAAAACAAAGGCAAATACAACTTTAATAGCGTTAAGCCACCCACCCGATTTTGGCAATTTACTTAATGCCGATGGGAAAATTGCCAACAATGTAAATGGTGTTGCAAATGCCAATCCGTAGAAAAACATACCAAATAATGGGCGTAAACCACCACCCTGGACTGCTTCAATAATCAGTGCGCCAATAAATGGACCTGTACATGAAAAGGAAACAATAACTGTTGTTAATGCCATAAAGAAAGCACCAACCAATCCACCTTTATCTGCCTTGGCATCGGTTTTATTTACAAGGCTGCTGGGCAAAATAATTTCAAACTCGCCAAAAAACGAGATCGCAAAAACTACGAAAAGGATAAAAAACAATCCATTTGGAATCCAATGCGTACTAAGGATATTTCCTACGTTTGGACCAAATACGCCAAATGAAAATAATGCCCCAAGCAGGGTAAATATAAATACAATGGAGAGTCCAAAAAATATTCCGGTGCGTATTGCTTTTGCCCTATTTTCACTCCCTCTCATAAAAAACGAAACGGTCATCGGAATCATTGGGAATACACAAGGAGTTAATATGGACGCAAATCCTGCCACTAACGAAATCATTAAAAATATCCAAAGGGTTTGCCCTCCCCCAGCCGATCCCTGAGAAGGTTCAGTTTCCATTTTGGTGGATGTGTCTTTTGCAGATTTATTTAAATGAAACGTAAATTCCGCATCGTTTGGCGGGAGGCATTGTTCGTCGTCGCAACCCATAAACGTTACATAACCCGAAATGCTAACCGGATCTGATGAGTTTAATTTTATCTTCTGTGTTAGGATTGCTTTATTGCTAAAATAGCGCAGGTTCAGCTGAAAGGTATTGTCAAAATGTTCTTCCGGCTCAGGCTCTTTTAACAAATCGCCAAGCAGTGAAAATTTCGATGAATCATTATAAATTATTGCGGTTGCAATTGGACCTCCATCAGGCAGGTAAGTGTCGTACAAATGCCAATTGGTTTCAATGTCGGCTATAAATTTTAATTCAACCTCATCACCATTTTGAATAGCATCAAACGACCATTTTATTGGTTCAATAATTTGTGCCCTGGCAGAAATAAATCCGAGGAACAAGACTAATCCTACTAATATTCTTTTCATTGTCATATCTTTTTATATCTACTTTTTAAATTAATTCTGATTTTTTTTCAATGGTTTTACCAATATCAAAAATATATGAATTAAAGGGATTAATCTTTAAAATGTTTTGGAAATAGTTCTTAGTCCGGGTTTGAAATAGGTTCTAGTACTTTAAATTTCGTTCATTTCTTTGTAAAAATTCCCGGCTTCTTTACGGTTTTGCACCTTCAATTGCTTGTATATACTGTTCAGGTGAGTTTTTACCGTGCTTAGTTCAATAAAAAGTTCAGAAGCAATTTCTTTGTTCGATTTTGATTCAGCAATTAGCTTCAGTATTTCCATTTCTTTATTGGTAAGCTTTTCGTAGAGCAATTTGTGTGAACCATTTTTTGCCTGTTGCCTCCTGTTTTTCTTTTTTACAGAATTCACAAAAAGAAGCAATAACAAAAGCAAGATAACCCCTCCCTGAATTAAAATCAAATAATCTTTCCATTTGGGACTAACCCCGGGAATCTCACACACCATATCCCTAAACCCGACCAGGTTAACTAATAATTCGTCGTATTGGTTTGTATATAGGTTTTGTGGAAATTGATCGTGTAATTTATCCTGAAACCGAAAATAAAATGCATTGTTCCTTAAAAAGTCGGGCTCTTTTTCTTCGATATGGTACAATGCATATAATCCATTCAATGCATTTTCACAATTCTCAACATAGTTTCGAATATAATTATCAATACCCAGCTGTATAAATTCTTTTTGTGCCCGGGTTTCTTTTCCGGAAAGTTGCCGTGCCCTTTTCAGAAACTCCACATCAAACTCCCTGTTCCGCACCGAGCTTTCGCTTCCTAAAATATCAACCCCTGAAATAAAACCATCGAGCATCGAAATATTCACTTCCACATTAGAAGCATTATCCAATACCAAATGAATATGGCTACGGTTACCTGAGTTAATTATATCGGTTGGCGAGAATAGTGTTTTTACCAGATACAGCCTATAGAAACGGGGTTCTTTAGGAATTTCCATATCCTTAATCTCGAAAGTTCCATCAGCATTTATTGGCGCCGAGGTTAAGAGGAAATCAGGCGATGACACAAATAAATCTTCCGGATTATCAATGGAAGCCAAAAAAACCTCGGGGTGCCAATCGCTATCAAGGTTTATTTTTCCTTTTATATCTGCAGCATTTGACAGGTTTACGAAGAAAACGAAGAGAAAAAGGAATGCGTATTTTGCAGATCTGGTTTTCATAGGCTGTATATCAATTTCCCGGATGATTTTATTATTGCAACAAGCCCTGCTAAAATAAAAAATCCCGATCAGAAATCGGGATTTAATATCTTAAAATATTATTTCTTCCATATTTTCATCAAAAAAGTGGTATTCAAGAAATGTATAATTGTTGTTTTCTTCCACTCTTATCCATTTAAAGAATTTTAAAAACCACTTCATCCGATATGATTTTCTTCCTTTCGTTAAATATGCAGCTACGTAAGGATGTACTTTAATTACCAATTTCTTTTTGTTCAGGTCTTGCAGGATATACATAACCTTGTTGTTAATCTCATCAGCAAAA
The DNA here is from genome assembly GCA_963678235.1 of Prolixibacteraceae bacterium. Taxonomy (GTDB): domain Bacteria; phylum Bacteroidota; class Bacteroidia; order Bacteroidales; family Prolixibacteraceae; genus JABMQB01. Next base: position 2,465,708 of record OY782766.1, read on the forward strand.
AGTACAGAGGGCACAACTTTGCCACTTCCTTTACAGGTTGGGCAAACTTCTGCAGTTTCAACATGTTCTTCAGGCCTAACCCTTTGCCGGGTTATTTGCATCAAACAAAATTTACTAAGCGGAAGAATGTTGTGCTTGGTTCGGTCACTAGCCATTTTTTCTTTCATATGATCAAACACTTTATGGCGGTTCGATGCCTCGTGCATGTCAATAAAATCAATGACTATAATTCCACCCATGTCTCTCAATCGTAATTGTCTGGCAATCTCGTCACAAGCTGCCAAATTCACTTGCAATGCGTTTGTTTCCTGGTCCAACCCGGCTTTCGACCGGTTGCCACTGTTCACATCGACCACATGAAATGCTTCTGTATGCTCAATAATCAGATAGGAACCATTTTTAAATGAAACTGTTTTCCCGAACGCTGATTTGATTTGTTTTTCAATGCCAAAATGTTCGAAAATCGGACTATTCCCTGAATAGTGCTTAACCAGTTTTTTCTTGTCGGATTTAATAGTTCCTATATAATCACTTATTTCATTGCATGCAGATAAATCATTTACAATGATGCTGTTAAAGTTGGGGTGATAAATATCCCGGAGCATTGCAGTTGTCCGGTCAATTTCCCCAATAATTAATGAGGGAGCGCTTGCACGCTTTAACTTGTGGAAAGTTGTTTCCCATTTGTCAACCAATCTACGGAGTTCCTGATCAAGGTCTGCCACGCGAACATCTTCGGCAGCTGTTCGTATGATCACTCCATATTTTCTTGGGCGAATACTTTGAACCAGTTTCTTTAACCGGTTCTTTTCTTCCATGGACCTGATTTTTTGGGATACGGAAACTTTTTCGCTAAAGGGCATAAGCACCATGTACCTTCCGGCAATTGAAATCTCGGAAGTGAGCCTGGGTCCTTTGGTTGAAATAGGTTCTTTCGAAACCTGAACCAGGATTTTTTGCCCTGTTTTTAATAACTCGTTTACTTTACCTTCTTTATTAATGTCCGGTTCAGAGTGGATCCTGTTTATGGAAGAAACTTTTTGTTTTCCTGAACTGGCAATCCGCAAAAACTTATTTAAGGTTGCGAACTGTGGCCCCATGTCAAGATAATGTAAGAAAGCATCCTTCTCGTAACCGACATCAATAAATGCTGCATTTAAGCTCGGCATTATCTTTTTTACTTTCCCAAGATAAATATCACCAACGGCAAACTTTGCCCCGCTTTTTTCCCTGGTAAGTTCAACGAGTTTTTTGTTCTCGAGTAAGGCAATTACTATTTCTGATGGAGAGACATCTACAATTAAATCGCTACTCACAAATTAAAATTTAATCTTTCGATTTTAAGAGTTTTACTTGGTTCATATATAAGCGAATAAACCTAAAGTACAAAGAGCACTTTAGGTTCATTCTAAATACTTTTTATGAAGAAAAAATAAGTTCTATTTATTTCTTCTTCTTATGTCTGTTTTTACGCAATCTTTTTTTCCTTTTATGCGTCGACATCTTATGTCTTTTTCTTTTTTTTCCGCTTGGCATGATTTCTTATTTTACAGTATTTTTAACTTTTGCAACGAAACTTTTCGCAGGCTTGAATGAAGGAATATGGTGTTCAGGAATAATAATGGTTGTGTTTTTAGAAATATTTCTGGCAGTTTTTTCTGCTCTTTTCTTCACTACAAAACTACCAAAACCTCTTAGGTAAACATTTTTCCCATCTACTAGAGAATCTTTAACTGTTTCCATTAACGCTTCCACTGTTTTTTGTACAGTTATTTTCTCAATTCCTGTGTTTTTCGAAATTTCATTTACGATATCTGCTTTTGTCATCGCTAAATATATTTAATTATCAACTATTTAATTCATTTTTGATTGGTCTGCAAAAATAAAAATATTTTAAAACTTATTACCATTTCAAAAGAATTATTTTTGTTTTTCGTAAGATTTTAAATTAGTTACACATTTATGGAGCCTGTTTTCGCTAAAATTTATACCTGGTATTCTAAAAATAAAAGGGAGCTTCCGTGGCGAAGTACCAATGATCCGTACAAGATTTGGATATCGGAAATAATTTTGCAGCAGACCAAAATTGACCAGGGAACGAGCTATTATTTAAGGTTTATTGAAAGGTTCCCTTCGGTTGAAGACCTGGCAAAAGCTCCCGAAAGTGAAATATTAAAACTTTGGCAAGGCCTCGGCTATTATTCCAGGGCAAGAAATTTACACCATGCAGCAAAAGAAATTTACGAAAAGTTCGATTCTAAACTTCCTGAAAAATATGAAGAGTTAATCCGGTTAAAAGGTATTGGTCCCTATACTGCTGCTGCAATTGCATCTATTGCCTTTCGTTTGCCTCATCCTACCATCGATGGAAACGTCTACAGGTTCTTTTCACGCTATTTTGGAATCCATGAGCCAATTAATTCAACTCAGGGGATAAAAATATTTCAAGAGCTTGCCCATCAAGTATTGGATAAAAATGATCCGGGAATGCATAACCAGGCGATGATGGAATTTGGTGCTATGGTATGCAAACCCAAAAATCCGTTCTGTCAGACATGTCCGGTACAGGATTCTTGTTATGCTTTTGCACAACAAAATATGGATGAGCTTCCGGTGAAATTGAAAACAAGGAAAAATAAAAACCGCTACTTTTTTTATCTTCTGTTGGAAGAAAACGATATAATATATATTAAACAACGTAGTGATAAAGATATCTGGAAAAATCTGTACGAATTGCCTTTAATAGAAATGAAGGAAAATTACACCATGGATGATTTCCTTCAAACAACTGAATTTAAAAAGGCAACAGCAAATTTAAAATTCACTATTCGCGAAATTTCAACCCCTGTAAAACATATTTTAAGCCACCAAACGATCTATGCAAACTTTATTCATATAATATTTGATCAAAAAAATGAGTTCCCATTAAATTTTATTCCCGTTAATAAAAAAGATATTTCTAAATTTGCTATCCATAGACTCATGGAGAATTATTTAAAAAACAAAGGGCTGTTATAAATCAAGGAAAACTATCTTTGGTATAATTAGCATAAAAATGGGATTATTTGTATCTTAAAAATACGTTTAACCCAAAAAAAATAAAACATGTCGGTAAACAAAGTAATTTTAGTTGGAAATGTGGGCAGAGACCCCGAAATTAGGCACCTTGACTCTGGTGTATCAGTAGCAAATTTCTCATTGGCAACCTCCGAATCCTACACTGCAAAAAACGGTGACCGGGTAACAACGACCGAGTGGCACAATGTTGTATTGTGGCGAGGGTTGGCAGATGTTGCTGAAAAATATGTGAACAAAGGTATGCAACTTTATATTGAAGGAAGGATCAGGACCAGATCGTACGATGACAAGGATGGCAATAAAAAATACATTACTGAAATCTACGGCGACGTTATGCAAATGCTGGGCAAAAGAACAGATTCTTCCGACGGACAAAATGAATATCAAAGTAGCAGTAATGCTACAACAACAGCTAAAGAGCCTGATATTCAGGAAACAGAGGGAGATGACGACCTACCCTTCTAGAACCTAATTTAAAAGTTTTGGAAACATTTTTGGCAATTTCTTCCGATCCTCCGAATTGGGACTTTCAAATGAACCCACTTACTTTTGGAATTGGTATTGGGTTACTAATTATCTTATTACTCCTAATTACATCTGCATTAATTAGCGGATCGGAAGTTGCTTATTTTTCGCTTAGCCCTAAAGACAAATTATCGTTACGTAAAACCAAATCAAAGCTTAGTGCCACGGTGCTTAAAAACCTTGAGCATCCTGAAAATTTACTTGCAACAATTCTCGTAACAAATAATTTTGTAAATATTGGCATAATTGTTATCTCGTCATATGTAACGAGCCATCTGTTTGTATTTAACAACCTTCCAATTCTTGAATTTTTGGTTCAAGCTGTAATTATTACGGCATTTTTGGTACTTTTTGGCGAGATTATACCTAAAGTTTATGCAACCCATGCAAGTGTTCCTTTCGCAAGGTTTATGGCTTACCCGCTATCTATTCTCGGAAATATTTTCAAACCAGTAAACTTCCTGTTGATCTACTCCACTTCTTTTGTAAACAAGCGCCTAAAAAAACATAAAACAAATATTTCCATGGATGAAATTTCGCAGGCACTTGAATTGACTTCTGACAATGAATTGTCGGAAGAAAAGGAAATGCTAGAAGGGATTGTGAAATTTGCAGATAAGAATGTGGAAGATATTATGAAACCAAGGGTCGATGTGGTTGCCATTAATTCGAAAACCAGTTTCAAGGATGTGATAGATATTATCAATGAATCGGGTTTTTCGAGGATACCTGTTTTCTCGGAGTCGTTCGACCAAATCACCGGCATCCTTTACATTAAAGATTTATTGCCACATACGCATAAAGGCAATGCTTTTAAATGGCAAACCATAATCCGTCCACCATTCTACGTTCCTGAAACAAAAAAAATAAATACCCTATTGGAAGAATTCCGGAAACGGAAGGTTCACCTGGCTATTGTTGTGGATGAATATGGCGGATCATCTGGCATTGTTACTTTAGAAGACATCCTGGAAGAAATTGTTGGGGAAATAAATGATGAGTTTGATGAAGAAGAAATCCTTTACACAAAAATTTCAACTAATAAATACCTTTTTAGCGGAAAAATATTGCTTGTCGATTTTTACAGGATTGTAGATTGTGAGGATACAATTTTTGATGAAGTAAAAGGAGATGCAGATACCCTGGCAGGATTAATCCTCGAATTAAAAGGTGAATTCCCGGAATTGAAAGATACCATAAGCTGCAAAAATTTCCATTTTGTTATTGAAGGGGTTAACAACCGAAGGATTGAACAAATTAGTGCGGAGCTTAAATAAAAACACACATTGTTCGTTGGATAAAGAAAGAATTGGTTCATGAAGTTAAAACAGTTATATTTTCCTTTAATTATCCTTCTGACGCTTGGCGGTTGCAATGAAAAATACACCCCAAAACCACGTGGTTTCTTTAGAATCGATTTCCCTGAAAAAGGATATAAACCAATTAAGGATAATTATCCTTATTCTTTTGAAATACCAGTTTATTCCGATCTGATAGCCGACAAAGACAGAAACGCAGGGCAATTTGATTCGAACGTTGATTTTCCGAAGAACAACGCTAAAATACACATTACTTATAAAGAAATAATGCCTGGTTACAAAAGCCAATCTTCGTATCAATCAGATTTGGTTAGGGCGAACAATTTTGAACTTGCAAAACTGCTCGAAGAATCGCGTAAATTTGCATACGACCATACCATCAAAGCCGACGCAATTGATGAAAAAATTTACCTGAACCACAACGAGCGGGTTTATGGAACAATTTACTTTATCGAGGGAAATGCTGCATCATCTGTTCAATTTTACCTAACCGATAGTGTCAAACATTTTCTGAGAGGAGCTTTATATTTAAATGAAGTCCCGAATATTGATTCCATTCAGCCTGTGATTGACTTCATAAGGCCCGACATTATCCATTTAATAGAAACCACAAGCTGGAACTAATGCCCATTCTAAAAGAAATAGCGTTAGAAGATGGTATCATTGGTTTGTGGAAGCTCACTGAGACACCAGAAGTTTTTGACAACTTAATTCCCGTAGGTTCTCCAGATAACCTTCTATTCAATAAAATAACCTACGAAAAACGGAAGGTAGAATTTCTTGGAATCCGTGCAATGTTAAAAGAGTTTCTCGGGCATTACCCCCTTATACAATACCAAAAAGATGGAAGGCCTTATCTCCCAAAGGATGCATTGGAGTTAAGCATTTCGCACTCACGGGATATTGCAGCAGTTATTCTTCACAAATATCGTGTGGGTATTGATGTGGAAATTGAAGGCAGGGATATTGACAAAATTGCACGAAAATTTATGTCTTCCAAAGAGCTTTTAAACATTTCAAAATCTAAAAACCATGAGCGGATGCAACTTCTGCATTGGTGCGCCAAAGAAGCTGTGTTTAAATGCACCCACCATGCCGGAATTGATTTCAGAAGCCAGATAAATATTGATAAATTTGAGGTTTCTGAAAATGGGATAATGAATGCTGTTTTAAAGAAATCTGCCCCGGAAAATATTGAAGTTAACTATCAATTTATTGAAAACAACGCACTGGCCTGGTGCTATCAAAAATAAAACGGATTGAAAGAAAATAATCCTAAAAGAAATCCAATGAAAAACCCTGTAACAATTATTTTATTCTTTATTCTGGCAAGTTTGGCAATTAGAACAAATGGACAAACTTCTGAATTTAAGGAAACTACGCAACAAAGATTAAGGCTAAAAGCAAATTATGGCTATGGTTACATCTTTCCGAGATTAATTTCCGGTCTTAGCGATTTGGAGAAAAAAAGAGTGAATAGCTATCGATCGGGCAGGCAAACAGATTTTTCTGCGCATTATTTGTTTAAAAAAGAATTTGGATTGGGCCTTACAAATATTCATTATCTTTCAGATCATGTTACCCCATTCTATAGTATGGACCTTGACGGAGATGGTCGTTCTGAAGATGGCAGTTATAGGGATAATGCAACCATAAATTTTTGGGGAGTCTCACTTCTCCAGGAAATAATGAATCGTAACAATAAGTTTTTTATTCAGGCAAATGCGGCTGCAGGGTTGCTGTCATTTAATTCTGAAGTTACTTATACTAACAGCTCCTACCCCTCTGTTCAGACTAATAAATTAGATGGGAATACCTATGGTTCCTATATTTCGTTTGATTTTGAGTATGCAGTAAGTAAAAATATCCGATTAAATGTTGCGCCTTCTGCCCTGTTAGGCGTGTTCTCAAAAATGAGCTATAATGGTAAAAAAAGCAAACTCGAAGAAAAAGAAAATGTCAGTCGCGTGAACATTAGTGCAGGCATTTCAATTTATATGTAAACAACAATGAAAATTTCAGCATATGGTCAATTTACCTTCTAATCAGATATTGGTAATTTTTGGGGCTTCAGGTGACCTGACAAAAAGAAAGTTGGTGCCAGCCTTATTTGATTTATTCAAACAAAATTTACTCCCGGAGAAATTTGCCGTGCTTGGTGTGAGCAGGACTAAATTAAGTGATGAAGATTTCAGGACTAAAATGGATGAATTCCTTCCCAATTCCGATCAGGCAAAAGAGTTCAAGAAGTTATTGTTTTACCAGGCTTTATCGGTTACAGAAGCCAGCGAATACAATATTTTAAAAGAGCGCTTGAAGAATTTGGAAGATAACTTTCAGATTCCTGCAAATTATATCTTTTATTTATCAACCCCTCCTTCGATGTACACCATAATTCCGGAGAACCTTCATAAAACCGGATTAAGCAAATCAAGAACATATTTCAGGCGTCTAATTGTGGAAAAACCTTTTGGAACAGACTTGAAAAGTGCCCAGGAACTCAACATTAATCTCTTAAATTATTTCAACGAAGACCAGATTTACCGTATCGACCATTACCTTGGCAAAGAAACGGTACAGAATATGCTTGTCTCCCGGTTTTCGAATGGGATTTTCGAACCATTATGGAATCAAAACTACATTCATCATGTTGAAATAACCTCAGCTGAAAGCCTTGGCGTAGAGGGAAGAGGAGGATATTACGACAATTCGGGCGCTTTGCGCGACATGGTGCAAAACCACTTAATGCAGCTGCTCGGGCTGGTTGCCATGGAAGCCCCTGCTGTAATTGAAGCCGATGCCATTCGAAACGAGGTGCTAAAAGTTTTTCAGGCTTTACGGCCAATTCCAGAAAACCAGGTGAGCAAATATGTGGTTCGCGGGCAATATACCGAATCGGTCATCGGGAACGATAAAGTTGCAGGATACCGTAACGAACCCGGTGTAGATAGGTTTTCGAGAACGGAAACTTATGTTGCCATGAAATTTTTTATTGACAATTGGCGATGGGCAGGTGTGCCATTTTATATTCGAACAGGCAAAAAATTACCGGCCAGGGTGACCGAAATTGTTGTTCACTTTAAGCATGTTCCACATCAATTGTTTAATTCAAACGGAAATTATAACCCGGTCAATAATCAACTGGTAATCAGGATTCAGCCCGACGAAGGAATTTTACTGAAAATAGGGATGAAAACCCCCGGTGCAGGATTTAATGTCCAAACGGCAAACATGGATTTTCATTATTCTGATTTATCCAACGAACACCTTCCTGAAGCTTATGAGCGTTTACTTTTAGATTGTATGCAAGGCGATGCAACGCTTTACGCTAGAGGCGATGCAGTGGAAGAAGCATGGAAATTTGTCCAGCCTATTTTAAATGCATGGGAAACAAATGCCGAAATCCCGATTTATGGATACCCTGCCGGAACCTGGGGACCGGATTGTGCAGATGATCTTATTTTAGGTGGCGAATGGAGGTATCCTTGTAAAAACCTTACGAATGATGGATTGTATTGCGAATTGTAGTTTTTACTATTAAATCGGAGATTAAAATTCTTATAAATTATTTGGAAACGGAGCTCTGTTCAGATAACTTTTATTTTACAATAAAACGTTTTTTATAATTATTATTTAACAGACTACCTTGCCCCTTCCACTAAGCCATTTAGCCTGTTTTTAAGTATTCAGGATATCAAATCAACCAGGGGTATTTTATGTTTTAACATAAAGCATTATATTTACCTGATAATCTAACTTTTATGAGTTCATCAATAGAAGTAAAAATTTTCCAGAACCCCAAGAAGGTTGTAAAAGCGCTATCGAAAGAGATTTTTTCGATTGCACGTGAAACAAATCACCACAGGTTTGACATAGCATTGTCAGGAGGGAAAACACCCATCAAGTTATTTGAACGTCTGGCTAAAAAATATTCGGATACCCTGCCCTGGAATAAAATCCATTTTTGGTGGGGCGATGAAAGGTGTGTATCGCCCGATAGTATGGAAAGTAACTACAAACAAGCCTATGATGCTTTGCTGTCGAAAGTGCCAATCCCTCAAGAAAATATCCATCGAATTCATGGTGAAGCCAATCCGGATGAAGAAGCCGACAGATATAGCAAACTGATAGATTCGCAACTTAACATGCGGGGCGAATGGCCGGTATTTGATCTAATTATTCTTGGGTTGGGCGATGATGGGCACACTGCATCAATCTTTCCTTATCAGGATGAATTATTTGAATACCAAAGAAATTGCGCCGTATCGGAACATCCTATTACTGGTCAGAAACGTATTACTTTAACCGGAATACCTCTAAATAATGCAAATCGCGTGTTTTTTCTTGTGACCGGGAAAAGCAAAGCAATGCGGATTTCGGAGATTATGAATGACGACGATGCAGCTAAACTTCTTCCGGCCTATTATGTGGAACCAAAGAACGGGGAGCTAATATGGTATATCGATGAAGATGCCGCTGAACTGATTACCTGATCGAATTCAAGCATATAAGGACACAAGTTTTAATCCACCGAAATCAGTCTGTGGTAGATTTTCCTTTTTAAATACTAACACAAAACCTCCTCCTCCCGATCCACAAAGTTTTAGGAAATAGTCTTTTGATTTTAATCCTTTTTGCCCAATCGTTTGGTTCGATTCTGTAAAGAGTTCTTTTAAGTGTTGAAGTTGGAATGCAGAAACTTTTTCGAGGGAACTGTAAAAATTTAAATCCCCATTTATCAGTTTAAAAATGGAATCATTAACCTCGGGAATATATTCATTTTTAAAAATTTGAATGAACGTCTCATCCGATATTTTTCCCATGAAATAATCCATTTTATTTCCGGTATTTGCCTTGATTCCTGTATCCAACAATTGAATGGAAACATTTGGTTTAAATCCAGACAGGACTTTTATTTGTGAATTATTTAGGGAAACAGACATGTTCAGATAAGAAACAAGAGGATCAAGACCGGAACTCTGTCCATGAAAATAAGCTTCAAGTTTGCTTAAATCTTCTTTCAAGGTAGATAAAGTTTTCTGCGTTATTTCTTTAAATTCTTGCCTTGGAACAACATATCGGTCGTACAGTGCAGCTACTAACGCACCCGAGCTTCCAACGCCATATTTCTCCGGAATATTGGAATCAAAATAAATCCTTTGGGCTAAATCCATTTCGAATTTTACTCCCAAATGTGGATTGAGTTCTTCTATTTTTTGCTTGTTCGATTTGTAAAACCTGCGAAGGATCAAATTTGACCAATCAACTTTAGGTTCAGCTGTATTCCCAAATTTCAATTCTCCATAAAACTTTGGAAAAGGAATCGCCAGCGCATTTGAATTATAAAGCACCGAGTACTCGCCAAATAATAATATTTTAGAATAAAACTTCATTTAAATTCTTTCGATGCAAGCTTCATAATTTCGTTGGACTTATTGCCCCAGTCGTTTAGGCCCGCATCCAATTTTATCATGAATAATTTTATTGCCAATACACAATTCTTTTAATTCATTATCGATAAAAGTAGTCACCTCATTTTTATATTCCTTGGGATACAAAACATGAATATTTGGTCCGGCATCCAGGGTAAAACAAACTGAAATAGCTGATTTTTCACGCCATACTTTTAGCTTTTCAATAGCAATCAAGGTATTTGCTTTCATCAAACAAAACGAAGGATTGGATGTCATCATTAAAGAGTGGATACTCATGGCTTCCTCTTCGACCAATGTTGCAAATGCACTAAAATTGCCCGATGAAAGAATCTGCAATAGCCTTGAATAGTTTTTTGATGCTTGCGCAAATCTTGCACCCGCATATGGATGGTTTTCCAACAAGCTATGCCCAAGGCTACTTGATACTTTCTTGGAGGTATCATCGATGATAAGGATTGAATCGTGCAGGTTTTGAAATACTTCGCCAACAGGCTGTTCCACTTTTGTTGCACGAAAGTTGGAGGCACCGTTTAGTTCGGTATTAAATCCCCACGAAACATATTCCCCATAAACCGACCTGCATGCACTTCCCGAGCCCAAACGTGCCATATCCGAAGCTTTTTCAAAAAAAGCTGTCCCTTCAATGGGATGTTTCGATATTATTTGCTCCATGCTACACAGGCAAAGTGCAATGGAACTGAAAGATGCAGCTGAAGATGCTATTCCCGCCGAGTGTGGAAAACTGTTTTTACTTTCAAATACCAAATCATAATTCAGAATGCCCGGAATTAATTTCTCAACTTGACCAAGGTATTTTTTTATCCTGCCCTGAAAATCTTCACGGATTATACCTTCAAAATAATAGGTAAGGCTTACTTCTCTCCCTTTCTCCCTCTTTTTAAAATACAAACTGGTCTCCGAAAAACTTTCAGATAAGGTCATACTCAGGGAAGGGTTTTGAGGTACCTGTCCATCCCTTTTCCCCCAATATTTTACCAGTGCAATATTCGATGGGCTTTTCCATCCAACCTTTTCCCAATTTTTATAACTATCCTTACTACTCATTGCCAATCATCAAACTTGCAAAACCTAAAACAGTCTCCAAGCCTTTGTTTTTAAAATAGCCATTCACATACCCCTTGTCCTGCTCTGACGCAGCCAGCACAAAATCTCCTCCCCAGGCGCCCAATGGTTTTATTACGCCATCAAAATCACCAAAATACTGTTTTTGAACGCCTGCAACACCTAAAACTTCTTCCAGAATCCCGGTATGTTTTTTTAAAAGATACGAAAATTCATTCAACCCGTTAGCACGAGAAATACCTTCACTTATTCTGCTAATTTCATTTAAATACTTATCGGATACCTTTATATTTTCATCGAACCAACGAATGCTCTGCGCGGTACTTTTTTTATTCCCCAACCATATAAAGTATAAGTTTTCCTTATAATCCGGATTAAATGAAACCTCTGTAACATCTCTTTCACCATCCTTATTTTGATACAAGATGGGAGAATTTGACCTGGCGCATGCAATGTCAAAACCAGATCCACCAGAAAGAATTTGATTGACTTCGTAAGGATCAACCCCTGCAAATTCTGAAAGGTTCGATATTAAAGTACTGCTTGATCCAAAGCCCCAATCGGGATGAAAATCAAGGTAATTATTTATTTCAAAGGATTCTTGATCAGCCAGAAAACCAGGATGCAAATCATTTAAAACCGTGAGTAATTTTTGAAGATATGCAGCCCGTTCAAAATCAGAACTTTCCAAAATCTCAAAATTCGATTTTAAAAACCGGGCATGGAACCAATTTTCATCGCCATAATAACTGTTCCAATTGATTTCTCCTACTTTTTGCCCCCCAATTATCTCTGTTCGCTGACCACGGTTAAGCGAAATGGCAAATGCCCTGGCACCTTTTAATACCATATATTCACCTGAAATTAGAAGTTTTCCATTGGAATAATAGGTCTTTTTCATTGCAGGTTGGATATGAATTTTTCGACAGCCGCGAAGGTGATGGTTTTATCTTTAAAGAACTCCCCGGCTTTTTCCGACTGCGATTCTGTAGCCCGAAGTTGTGTTAAAATATTTTTTAGGTGCATTTTCATATGCCCTTTTTGAATTCCTTTCCCGATTAGTGCTGATATTGCAGCAAAATTGCTTGCCAAACCGGCAATAGCAAACAATCCCATTAATTCTTTTGCCGAAGGATCGTTCAATATTTTCATGGACAGTGCCGCCATGGGATGCAAACTTGTTACACCTCCCACCACGCCAATGTTCATGGGCAATTCAATGGAAAAACTAAACATTTTTTCATCAAGGTAGACTTTTGTAAGACCCTGATATGATCCGTTTCTGGCTGCATAGGCATGCCCTGCACTCTCAATGGCGCGCCAATCGTTTCCGGTGGCAAGTGCCAAAGCATCAATTCCGTTAAAAATACCTTTGTTATGTGTTACTGCCCTCGAAACATCCACCGAACTAATGCTAATTGCTTTCTCAAATCGGTCGACAAAATCTTTTCCTGACATGCCATCGATCACATCATCCAGTTCATTAATCGGACATTCAACCCAGGCTTTTACCAGACACTCCGGGGTAAAATTCGATAAAATAGACATCACTACTTCAACAGCTGCTTCATTAGGGAAATGCTCAGCCATTTGTTTTTCAAATGCTTTGCCCATCTGTTCCAAAACCGAATTAATAAAGTTCGCCCCCATGGCATCAAGGGTATCAAAACTAACATCGAGCTGGTAATAATTGGGCAGTTCTTTGGTTTTATCGAGCAGCTCAATTTCAAGGATTCCTCCTCCCCTTTTCTCCATATTCCCGGAAATAACCCTTACCGATTGAAGAAGTGTTGGCTTAAATTTTTGAAACTTTTTAAAAAAGATGTCCTGTTGCCCGTTCCAAAAAATATGTACTTGCCCTTTTTTAACGGTTCCCAACACTTTGTAACGAAATCCTCCCTTAGGATGCCAAATTTTTGCTGCATTTGCCAAAGCAGCAACCACCGAGCTTTCTTCGGTCACCAAAGGCAAAACATAATCCTTATTTTGAATTTTAAAATTTGGAGCCAAACCATAAGGGAAAGGAAAATGGGCAACCGTATTCTCGCTCAGTTTATTGATAATATTGGCAATTTCCTCGTCGGGCCATGCATATTTCATCAAAACGTGCACGTCAATTCCGGTTTGCGAGGAAATAAATTCCAGTTTTTTACCAATATCCCATTTGGAAAACCCGGTGATGTATGAATTTTTATTTTGCGGATTCATCTTCTTTTATCCTAAGGAAAGCTTCTGCAAATTGAAGCCCTTTTATCTGATTTTCAAGGTAACATTCCAATTCTTCCAAACTGTTTTGCGCATGCTTCAACATTTCCGACGCCTGACCGTAAACTGCCGGGATTTTACATTTTTTCAGAAGATAATAGCCATCCAAAAAGCTTTTTATCCCTCCCGAAATTATTACCTGCTTACACTGAATATCTTTCTCTTTGTCCACAATATCGTTCACAAAATTGACCATTTCAAGGGCTGTGTGCCCCACATAAGTTAAAGGTTCAAATTGCATGAATTGTTTATCTTTTCTTCTGAGAAGTTCCAGTTTTGAGAAATTTGTCCCTCCAAAAGCCCCAAATTCAATGGCAGCCAACGGAAGTTTCATTAAACGTTCCAGGCTTTGTGGTCCCATGCCCTGTCCCACTTCCTTCACAATAACCGAAATCGAAAGTTTTTGCAGAAGTTCCGAAATTGTATCGATCGGAGCGTTTAACAAACGATCGCCCTCGGGCTGAAACCATTCCTGGGAAGGATTCACATGAATTATTAATCCATCGGCTTTTAGCTCGCCAATGAGGTCTTCAATCTTTCGAAAGTTATTCTCCCTCACCAATTCTTCCACCTGGGCAATTCCCAAATTTGCATAAAATGGCTGACTTTCACCAATGGCATCCCTTAAATCGAAATCATTCCAATGATCCTTACTTTTTAGCAATTTCCGACAAGACCCGAGTCCCATGCCTAACCCAAATTTGCGTGAAGCAAGTGCTAAATTTCGATTAATCTTTCCTGCAATTTCAGTTCCTCCGGTCATGCTTGACACCCAAATTGGTGCCCTTAATTCTTTATTTAAAAAAGGAATTTTGGGGAAAGGTTTATCCGGGCTTTTGCTTAAAAGTGGTTCATAATAAAATCGGGGGTCATTTTTTAAGCTCCCGACCTGGGCTTCAAAGGCAAGATTTATATGGTCTAATTTGCGGTCACTCATACAATTAACTGAAATGTATACAAATTTAGTCTTTTAATGCATGTGTGAAATAGAAATTACCATTGTTCATTTAATATTTTACGGGAAATAACCATTCGCAGGATTTCACTGGTGCCTTCCCCAATTTGCAGCAACCTTTGGTCTCGGTAAAAACGTTCCACGTGATTTTCGCGCATTAAACCGGCCGCCCCAAAAATTTGTACCGCCTCATCGGTCACTTCTTTGGCAATTTCGGAACAATACAATTTTGCCATTGCCGATTGTTTCCCAAATGGGTATCCATTATCTTTCAACCAACAAGCATTGTACAAAGTGTTTCGGGCATTTTCTATTTTCAAAGCCATGTCGGCAAGTTTAAACGATACCGCCTGAAAAGATGCAATGGGCTGACCAAATTGCTTTCTTTTTTGTGCATAATCTTTGGCCATTTCATAGGCTCCCTGGGCACACCCCAGGCCCAATGCTGCAATTGAAAGCCGTCCGTTATCAATGGTTTTAAGCATAATACTAATGCCTTTCCCCCTTGTTCCAAGCAGGTTTTCTTCTGGGACTTTCACATTCTGAAGTTGTATGTCGGCATTGTCGGCGGCACGCCACACCAGTTTACCGGTCATTGTTTTTTTTGTGTAGCCCGGCAAAGAACTGGGTACGAGTATGGCTGAAATTTCTTTTTTGCTTCCGGCACGAACCCCGGTAATTGCAGCCACAGTCATGCCGCTGGCAATTTCAGAACTGGCGTTGGTAATGTATAATTTAGATCCGTTGATAATCCATTTTCCGTTTTTAAGCTCTGCCGAAGTTTCAACCGCCTGTGCATCCGACCCGGCATTTTTTTCGGTTAAGCCAAAGGCCCACAGGTTTTCACCAGTACATAAATTTGGTATAAATTTTTGCTTTTGCTTCTCGGTTCCGAACTCTACAATTGGACCAATACCAAGTGAATTATGTGCAGCAAGGGTAGCCCCAACCGAGCCATCAACCCTGGCAAGTTCTTCCACGGCAATTATATACGACAAGGTATCTTCACCCTGACCTCCATATTTTTTAGGGGCATTTATTCCAAAAACACCCTGTTTCCCTAACTTTTTAATCAGGGCAACAGGAAATTCCTCCTTCTTATCGTATTCCAGAATTACAGGCTTTATTTCGTTCTCTGCAAAATCCCTGATTTTCTGCCTCAACTCCTCGTTTTTTGGTGTACTAAAAACGTTCATACTCATTTGAATCATTAATTTTCACTTATGAAACAACCATTGCTTAATTGAGTTCCAATTTTTTTACTATTTTTTTTGACGGCAGTATTAATGCCATTAATTGCCCTTCTTCAACCTGCTCGTTTTGTCTAATATTTACACGCTCAACAAAACCGGAAATTGGGCTCAAAATTGTATTTTCTGTTTTCATTGCTTCAATAACCATCAACACATCCCCTTTTTTTATTCGATCACTTTCTTTAACATGGATTACCACAACCCTTCCAAACAAAGGGGAATTGATTTTAATTTCCCGGTTATTTTCAAATTTTTTGGACTTCTTAACAATGGTAGATTCTGACAGGATTGAATTGGAAGTCAGCTTGATAGACATTCCCAAATAATGCACATACGTACATCCATTCTCCTTCAAATAAGATAGTTGATATTTTTGGTTTTCGAAATGAAACGAAACAAAAGGCTCATTTATTTGATAATCGCTTAGAGAAAAACCGTTTCCCTCAACACTTAAATCAATACCTTTTGCTCTTTTTTCCCAGCTCAAATATACATCTTTTCCATTGACCTGCACATTTATTTCATTTTTCAATCGCTGATATCCGATTTGTTCCCATACGTTATTGGGATCTTTTTTGGTTTGAATAAAATGAACAAGCGTGTAAGCTATTGCTAAAACATGTGAGGATTCCTCCTTCAATTTCAAAAGGTTGCCTTTCGACTCATTATGTGTTTTCTCAATATATTTCGTATAAAACAGGTTGTTTTTAAAATCATCCCCGATAACAAGTTGTAGTAGATAAGCAAGGTTGTTTTCGATGCCAAATATTTCGGTTTGCCCTAAACATTCCGCAAGTTTTTTAATTCCTCCTGCCCTGTTTTTGTCCTTAACCAAAACTTTGGCAAGCAAGGAATCATACGTTTGTGGCAATATCATATTGTCTGCAATATGCGTGTCGATTCTTACACCTTTTATCTGATCTAAATTTTGCTTAAGGATTTTCCCCTGAACCGGCATAAAATCGTTGTATATGTTTTCGGCATATATTCGTGCTTCGATGGCATGGCCTTCAATAGCAATCTCGTTTTGGTTCCATTCCAATTTTTCACCGGAAGCTATTTTTAATTGTTCTTTCACCAGATCAATTCCGGTAATCAATTCGGTGACTCCATGCTCCACCTGAATCCTGGTATTCATTTCCAGGAAATAAAAGTTTTCATTGCGATCGACCAAAAACTCAATGGTTCCTGCACTTTGGTAGCCAACTGCTTTTCCAATTTTTACCGCTGCATCTAAAAAATTTTTCCTTGTTTTTTCGGAAATTGTGGGCGAAGGTGCTTCTTCAAATATTTTTTGGAACCTCCGCTGCAACGAGCATTCGCGTTCGTACAAATGAATCAGATTGCCAAACTGATCGCCTAACAATTGAACTTCAATATGCCTGGCTTTTTCAAAATAATGCTCCACATAGAGCTTAGAATTGTTAAAATAGTTTTGCGCTTCACGTCCTGCTTTTTGCAAATATTCCGGCAAATCATGGGCTTGATTTACCACAAAAATACCTTTTCCACCACCGCCTGCCAGCGGTTTAATCATAATCGGAAAATCAAGGTATTTGGCACTTTCCAGCAATTCATCCACCGAACCTGAAATGCCACTGATAACAGGAACGCCAATCGATTTTACAAAACTCCGGGCTTTTACTTTATTGCCAAGCAGCTCCATGCTTTGGGCAGTGGGACCGATAAATATTAATCCATTCTCAACACAAAGCCGTGGGAATTCCGGATTTTCAGAAATAAAACCATAACCGGGGTGAATGGCATCGCATTGTTCATTCAAAGCAACCTCAATCATTTT
Organism: Prolixibacteraceae bacterium; assembly: GCA_963678235.1. Classification (GTDB taxonomy): domain Bacteria; phylum Bacteroidota; class Bacteroidia; order Bacteroidales; family Prolixibacteraceae; genus JABMQB01. The sequence continues at coordinate 2,483,422 of OY782766.1, forward strand.
CTTCGCCGATAAAAAGGTATTTTCCAAATGATCATCCTCCAACAAAACAGCTTTGTCAGCAAATTTTACATGCAAACTGGCTTCATCGTTCCGGGTGTAAACCGAAACCGTAAATATGCCCATTTGTTTTGCTGTTTTTATTATGCGAACAGCTATTTCGCCCCTATTGGCTATTAATAACCTGCTTATTTTTTTCATTAACGCTTCTTAACCTTCAATTCATTTCTTCTTATCAAAGAACAATTTCATTCTTTTTTGAACTTCTTTAGAATGGACCAATTCAGCCAGGATTGCAGTGGTACCTTCCAATTCCTTAATTATTAATTGCTGATGCCTGGCTTCGTTGATCAGTTTTTTTATTTGTTGCACTGCATTTGCCTCGCTCCCTTTTAGTTCCTGTAACAGTTTGTCCAATTCCTTTTCCAATTGTCCGTTTGCAGCCAGATGGCTCACCAAACCAGCCTTCTCGGCTTTAATTCCATTAAACACTTCACCTGTGAGCATAAGCCCTTTTGCTTTTGAGCTATCCATTTTCATACTTACAAATGGAGAAATGGTTGCCGGAATAATTCCCAGTTTAACTTCTTTGAAAGCAAATTGGCAATTCTCTTCACTCACCACAAAATCGCATGCCGATACCAGGCCAATTCCGCCTCCCATAACCGACCCGTGGGTTGCTGCAATGGTTATCTTTGGTGAATTATATATTGTCAGTAAAAGTTCAGGCAAATCGTTCAGGGTTTCTTTTGTTTGCTGCATATCCAACTTTCCCAATTGCCTGAACCAGCTTAGATCGGCGCCAGAACAAAATGAAGCACCCTTCCCTTTAAAAACAATAATTTCGACATTTTCATCGCTACTCAGCTCTTGCACTGTTTCTTTTAAAGCATTAATCAATTTCGGATTTAATGCATTGTGCACCTGAGGCCTGTTCAGGGTAATGGTGGCAACCTTTCTATTTTTATCAACGATCAAAGAATCTGTCATACTTTACATTCTAAAAACACCAAATTTTGGTTTCCCAAACTTTTTATTTAAAACAGTGGAAACAGCCATGGCAAGTACTTCCCTGGTATTTTCAGGCTCAATAATGCCATCGTCCCAGAGCCTGCTTGTACTGTAATATGCGGCACTTTCCTTTTCAAATTGTTCGGTTAGCTGGGCAGCCTTCTCATTTCCAATTGTATTTAACACACTTGCAGCCTGCTCGCCGCCCATCACCGAAATTTTTGCATTTGGCCACATAAAAAGGAAGTTGGGATCGTAGGCACGGCCTGCCATGGCATAATTTCCAGCACCATAAGAACCACCAAAAACCAGGGTAATTTTAGGAACCGAAGCATTTGCCACAGCATGGATAAGTTTTGCACCACTTCGTGCAATCCCGCTATGTTCGTGTTTCTTACCAACTATAAAACCAGTGATGTTCTGTAAAAATAGAATGGGCACTTCGCGATGAGTGCACAGCTCAATAAAATGGGCGCCTTTTAATGCGCTTTCGGAAGTCAGGAAACTATTGTTGGCAATTAGCCCTACCTGAAAACCCATGATATGGGCAAATCCGGTGACAAGGCTTTTACCATATTCGGCTTTAAACTCCTGAAACTTACTCCCATCCGTTAATCGGGCAATAAGTTCGTAGGCGTTGATCTGCTTTTTCAGGTCTAACGAAATCAGCCCGTACATTTCTTCCATGGGGTAAAGGGGCGCGTCCGGTTGCTTTTGATTGTTGCTTTGGCGATCGGGAGCTTTAAACGACAACACAATATTCCGGCAAATTTTAAGCGCCTCCACATCATCCTCGGCAAGATGGTCGGCAACGCCCGAAATTTTGGTATGCACATCGGCACCCCCAAGTTCTTCGGCACTTACATCTTCACCCGTAGCAGCTTTTACCAGTGGCGGGCCACCAATAAAAATAGTTGCTTGGTTTTTAACCATTACCACTTCATCGCTCATTGCCGGAACATAAGCACCGCCCGCAGTACACGATCCCATTACCACCGATATTTGCGGAATACCTTCAGCCGACATTTGTGCCTGGTTATAAAAAATCCTCCCAAAATCAAATCTGTCGGGAAAAACATCGGCTTGTTCGGGCAAAAATACACCGCCCGAGTCAACCAGGTAGATACAAGGCAAATGGTTTTGCATGGCAATTTCCTGTGCCCTTATATGCTTTTTTATGGTTTCTTTTATGTATGTTCCTCCTTTAACGCTTGCATCGTTGGCAAGCACCACGCATTCACGGCCATGAATAAGACCAATGCCAGTTACAATTCCAGCCGAAGGAAATTCATTGTTGTATTGATCGAATGCTGCCATGGGCGACAACTCCAAAAAAGGTGTACCCTTATCCAGCAAAAGATTGATCCTCTCGCGGGCTAAAAGCTTGCCCCTATCTCGGTGTTTCTCCAATGCTTTTAGCGGACCATGTGAAATTGCACCACCCAGTTTTTCATCATATTCTGCCAACAACCCTTCATAAAGCTGAACGTTGGTTTTATATGTTTCTGTTTCCTTATTTACAAATGATTTTATTGCCTGATACCCCATAAGCAGAATACCTATTTTTTATTTCTATCTATGACAAACAAAGGGCAGTTTGGTTCATAATCCAGGAAAGGATTTGAATGGAAATCACAAAGGCAAATCGCCGGGCAATAGAAGGCAACATTTTCCTTTGTTATTTTCATATGGGATGCTTACCTTGCAAAAGCTACGAAACCCGGATGCACAATAGAAAGCAAAGAAGCGAAGCGGCCTACCCAAAGGCAGATAGAACAGCCCCCGGATTTCTTTAGCAAAACGTTGTATTTTGTGGATATAGATGGAAGTTGGGTTACACCAACGTTAGGCACCATAAAAACAGACACTGCAAAATTTGAAACATAATGATTAAAATATCTCTTCCACTCATTTTCATTATCGGCTTGATTAGTTGTAAATCATCTACAGAATCAATTGACTATTTGGGACAAATGCAACCTGATTCTATTCCTGTGATATTTGCACCTGATTTAGTCTCAATTAACGGCAGACTTGAACATGGATTATCCTTCTCACCAAATATGACGGAATTAGCATTTGGTATCCTAAACAAAGATGACTTTAGTGGAAAAATATACTATTCCAAAAAGGTCGATAATAATTGGACTGAGCCAGTGATTTTTGAACCATTGAAAAAAGAATGTGTTTATCTGCCTTATTTTTCTCCAAATGGAAAATCCTTACTTTATGCTCAAAGTAAACCTTATGCAGACAACGGATATACAGATATTTGGATGATTGAAAAGACAAATGATATTTGGAGTTCTCCAAAAATATTACAATCTCCATTAAGTTCGACAAGCAGGGAAGCTAACGCCTCTATGACAAATGATGGAACAATTTACTTTTCTTCAAATAGGAATTGCGAGGGAAAAGAAGATTGCCACACTGCTGATTTATTCTATTCAAAATTAGTGGATAATGAGTACCAGAGCGCAGATGTGATTTCAGAATTTATATCACCGAATGATGAGGAAAGTGTTTTCATTTCTCCAAAGGAAGATTACATTATTTTTTGCAGGTATACAGATAATGAAACCTGGATGGATTTATATATAAGTTATCGTGACATTAATAACAACTGGATTGAACCTCGAATAGTGGATTCAACAATAAATTCGAAAGATTGGGACAGACGACCATTCGTAAGTATTGACAATAAATATTTATTTTTTACTCGATTGCAAATTGGTAAAAATGGATTGACTGAATCAGATATATACTGGGTTAATACATCAAAATTGTTTAAACCTTTTGTATATAATCCAATTTCTGACACAACAGTAAATGTTGGAGAGGATTTTGAAATATCAATTCCAGCAGATTATTATAAAGACGTTGATGATAAGAAATCAATTTTGAGCGTTAACCAAAATAAAATAGACTGGATAGAATTCGATAGTGAGAATATGAAATTATCTGGATTACCAGCTGTGGAAGGGGATTATGAATTAACAATTTCAGCAGTTGATAAGCATTTGAATAAGACAGAAAATAAGATAAAAATAACTGTGATAAAATAATTACGGTGCCCAACAATGTATAAAAATAATAGCCGAGATAGCAGTGAAATCAAGGGTTTTGGCCCGCTTCAACCTTCTTGTAACTTGACAAGAAAGTACGCCGCAATCGGCTACTATTCTTATACTTACCGTTCAACATAAAAAGAAAAATGAAACTTAGACTAATTATAATATTTCACTATTAACCGACAAAAGTCGGGATTTTAAATTTTATTCTCTCTATCGCCCTGTATATGGGCGACTAGTTTATTTTTTCAAATCAGACCCCAGCTTAAATCAGGTTTAATTGAAGCTGACCGGGAGGTTCGCCAACCTGTATTTTATACGCCCGGCTGGTGCTTCGAAGCAATTCTACCATGTCGAGCATACTTATGAGGTGTATCCTTATTAGTGAAGCAACGACAGAGAATGCTTTCTTTGTTTGTGCTATTTTTTGAATAACAGTCATTAACAGTTGGGCAATCAGTGTACACCAAACCTGTGTCCTTATTGCATTTTCGTTTTCTCCATAAAAATAATGCAGTTGGAAATTTTGTTTCATTTTTTTGAACAGCAACTCTATTCCCCAGCGTTTTTTGTAAAGAAAAGCAACCTCTTCGGCAGTTATATCAAAATTGTTGGTTAGGAATTCAAAATACCTGTTCTTTTCATCCTGATAACATACTCTCCGTAAACGGATTTTTTTGAAAACTTTCAATTGCCTTTTCCCGTTTTCATCTTCGGGATGGTAGGTAAGTTCAATAACCTGGTCACGGAGAACTTTGGCTTGCCCTTTTTTTCGGTAGTGTTTCCGTTTTTCTTCAACAACATCATATACCGCATTCTTTTTTAGCCGTGTAACAAAATAGACCTGTTGTGCGGTCCATAAAGCAAACTGGTGGTAATAATTATAAGCTTTGTCGAACACTATCATGCTATGCGATATCAATTCCAAGCTTTTCAGAAAGTTTTTGTCGTGGACTTTTGCTGCTGTGATTTTCACAAACCGTCCTACAGACTGTACCGCGTCAATAAGCATGTGGACCTTCAGCCCACCTTTCTTTTTGCCATCTCCTTTAGGGTTACGCCCAACTCCTTTTAAAATATCGCTAAACAAACGGATTGTGGTTGAATCGATTAAAAGTACTTCTTTAAAAGTCAAGCCAAATGTACGGCTGTCCGATAAAAATGATTTGTACTTATCCACCAAGGCAAAGTATAAATCTTCAAAAAAACGGTTATCCCGGTTTCTCAACCCATCGCTGGCTGTGCTCTTCGCTGGTGCCTTTTCCAAACCAAGATGGTTTAGCTTTCCTCCCAAAGCACGTAATCCTTCACAGGTTTCTGTCATTGAGTCGCAGCGGCTTAAAATCCCAAACAACATGGTAATTAGATGCGTCTTAGCCTTAAATGCCTTATAATACCGGTCACTGTCGTGTGATTTTATGATGGGCGATATGTTGACTTTTAAGACCAAATCTATTATCTGTTTAAAAATTGGCTGTCCGACAAATTTTATTTCTTTATTTTTATCCATGTTGTAAAGAGTTTTCGCAAAAATCAATTTACAACTTTGAAGGGAAACCGAAAGGGAGTACCTTCTTTTAATTATTTTAGTCGGACACTACTGATAATATTTCTACTATTTCTTGGGATTCAGCCAAGGTCTCAAAATATTGATAATATTTCTAGGAAAATTTGTGATTCAATTCGACAAATATCGACTGAAAAAAATGACTCAATTGAAATAATTCGCAGACAAATTGAAATTCAAAGTGGCATTTTACAGGATACTGTTTTGTTACTTGATTTATCGAAGGGAAATGTTAAAAATAATATCAATGTTCTTAACTATAAACTAAATAGAAATCTTAATCGAACTTGCTCAGACTATAAACTTAAAAACTCTGTACTATTAGGTCTTACTCAAATATTAGACGTAGAAGGTATTTTAACCTCTAGTGAGATAGATAGTATTGAAAATTCTGCAAAAGACTTGTTGAAACAAAAAAAAGTAAGATTGTTAATAGTAACGATAGATAATTTCTTTCCATACAAGGATATTTATAATTACGCTAAAAATCAAGGGAATACCTGGCATATTGGTACAGAATATGAAAAGGGGGGGATTGTTTTAATATTGAGTAAGTCTTTAAGGAAAGTTCAAATATCCACATCTCATATTTCGCAGAAATATTTAACGGACATAGAATGTCAAGAGATCATAGATAACACATTAATTCCAAGATTTAAGAATGGAGAATATTATAAAGCAATTTTAGATTTTATTTATGAAGTAAAAACAAAAATATAATTACGTTGCACAACAAAAAACATAGTGCATTTGGCATATTGTACTAAATATGAAGGTGATAGCAATAAAGAAACATAGAAATAAATTGAAAAATTAGAGCGTTGAAATGCCAAACGCACCATATTCAAACTGTTCAAGCACATTCAGTTAATGGAACTAATGCGGAGAATAAAAACGCTAATCCCCTTATATTTGCGATAAATAGTTACTATATTTGTCGCAGATTTAATGCGAAATGGCAAAATACATCTATCAATACAGCAATTGGCCCAATTTTACCTGGGATGAAAAAGAAATCCAGGGATTATTAGGAAAAGTACGGCATTTACAAGGAAAGCTTTTCGGACAAATGAGTGCTCTTGGATTTTCTGTTAAAGAAGAAGCAATACTTTCTACTCTAACCCTTGATGTGTTGAAATCGTCTGAAATTGAAGGGGAAATCCTAAACTATCAACAAGTTCGGTCATCAATTGCACGCAGACTTGGAATTGATTATGCAGGAATGGTTTATTCTGACAGGGTAATTGAAGGTGTTGTTGAAATGATGCTTGATGCCACACAAAACTATCTTAATTCGTTGGATGATGAAAGGTTATTTGGTTGGCACGCTGCCCTCTTTCCAACGGGCAGAAGTGGAATGCTTAAAATTGATGTTGCCCGTTATCGTAGTGGAGAAATGCAAGTGGTTTCCGGTGCAATGGGTAAAGAAAAAATACATTATCAGGCACCTCCTCCAGCAGTAGTAAAATTTGAAATGGATAGATTTCTTAAATGGTTTGAGAATGAAAATAGGTTGGATTTAGTCCTAAAATCGGCAATTGCCCACTTTTGGTTTATCATTATACACCCTTTTGATGATGGCAATGGGCGTATAGCAAGAGCTTTATCTGATTTGCTTCTTGCCCGTTCGGACGAAAGTTCACAAAGATTCTACAGTTTGTCGAACCAAATACTTCAAGAAAAAAAAGAATACTATGAGATACTACAAAAAACACAATTTAGTGATGGAGATATTACGAACTGGTTAGTTTGGTATTTAAAATGCCTGTATAGGGCATTACAAAACTCAACGGAATCAATCCAAAATGTGCTTCATAAAACTGAGTTTTGGGATAAACATAAAGAAACAGCCTTAAATGCCCGCCAAAGATTGATGATCAATAAATTATTCGATGGGTTTGAAGGTAAATTAAAATCGTCAAAATGGTCAAAAATTGCTAAATGCTCAAGCGACACAGCTTTAAGGGATATTCAGGACTTAATAAATAAAAATATTTTGAAAAAAACAGATGGTGGCGGACGAAGTACCAGTTATGAGTTGAAGGAAATAGAATAGTAGAGCATAATTTGTACTAAACTAAAATCGAATTGTTTTTAACAGATGAACAAAGATGTTGATGACACTTAATCAGGCTTTTCGCATCCTGTCCATATCGCGTTTGGCATCTTTTAGTTTAAGGCTTTCGCGCTTATCATAGGTCTTTTTACCCTTTGCAAGGGCAATGACAATTTTTGCCAAACCACGTTCATTAACAAACATTTTTACCGGAACAATGGTCAAACCCGACTCACGGACTTTTTTTTGAAGCTTCTCCAATTCTTTTTTGTTGAGCAATAATTTCCGGTCGCGCCGGGCTTCATGGTTATTATGCGTGCCATATTCATACTCTGAAATATGCAGGTTTTTTACATACAATTCATTGCTGAAATTAAACTGGCAATACGACTCCCCCATATTCACCTTCCCGCCACGGATCGATTTTATTTCGGTTCCAACAAGCTGGATTCCTGCCACAAAGGTTTCGATGAGTTCGTACTCGAACGTAACCTTTCTGTTTTTTATATTGACATTTGCTGTTTTATGTGCCATCTAAATAAAGGATACAAAGATTTTCCAAAGTAATATGCTTAGGAATGCAAACACAAATAAATTGAGCAAAGCAGTGCTCAACACATATCCGCTTTCTTTTTTATATGGGATATCAAGAAGCGCTTTAACCCCTGTCCAGAAAATAAAGATGCTGTACAATCCCAAAACATCCACTACATAAAGCCCTGGAAACAAGCCGGTAAGTATCGACACCAACAAAAACGGTGTCAATGAAAAAACAACCAGTTTTTGAGCAATCAACTTATTTTTTTCACCTCCAAAATTGGGCATTAATTCGTTGACCAAAAACACGGATATAAAATATTGCAGAATAAAAACCACCAACTCGTTCAGTGCTTTAAAAATCGCAAAACGATAATAAAAATTAGCACTTCCGAACCAGGCTCCCAGAAAAACAGCCAATGATGCAAGTACCGCCAAAGGCAAATAATACTGTACAAACAGTTTTGTGCCAACTTCAGGTGATTTTACTTTCTCCCAAAATTTAGCGGGGCTCAAAATAACATCTTTTATGTATTGTACTATTTCCGAAATTGGCATTGTTTTCAGTTCTTTTGTTTGTGTACAAAATTACATTTCCCTTTTGAACCTGAAAGGATGTTTCCCTATTTTTTCTTTTCTTTTAATAATTCCTGCAGCTTATACATTTCATCCCTCAAGCGCGCCGCTTCAATAAAATCAAGCTCTTTTGCTGCTGCCTGCATTTGTTTTTTTGTTTTTTGAATGGTCTTCTCCAGGGCATCGGCACTCATATATTTCACCACCGGATCAGCCGCAACATCCACGATGGTTTCATCCCTGTCATAATAACGGTTATTTTTTTCTTTGTTGTGTTCATAACCCACAATTTCGCGGCTTGCTTTCACAATCTGAGTTGGTGTAATATTATTTTCTTCGTTGTACTTTAATTGTTTTTCGCGGCGATGATTGGTCGAGTCAATGGTTTTTTGCATCGAAGCTGTAATTTTATCGGCATACATAATCACCTTACCATTCAGGTTTCGGGCAGCCCTACCGGCTGTTTGGGTGAGCGAACGTTCCGAACGTAAAAATCCTTCTTTGTCGGCATCGAGAATAGCCACCAGTGACACTTCCGGTAGATCGAGCCCTTCGCGGAGCAGGTTGATTCCAACCAACACATCAAATTCGCCATTTCTCAACCCTTCCAGAATTTCAATACGCTCAAGGGTATCCACATCCGAATGGATGTAGCGGGTTTTCACATCCAGGTTCAATAAATATTTGGTGAGCTCTTCCGCCATACGTTTGGTAAGTGTTGTAACCAGCACCCGTTCGTTTTGCTCAATCCGTAAATTTATTTCGTGAAGCAGGTCATCAATTTGGTTCAAACTTGGCCGCACGTCAATCATCGGATCAATCAATCCGGTTGGGCGAATCACCTGTTCAACCACCACCCCTTCGCATAGGTTAAGTTCATAATCGGCTGGTGTGGCACTCACAAAAACCATTTGGTTGACAATCCCCTCAAACTCTTCGAACTTAAGCGGACGGTTATCAATTGCAGCGGGCAAGCGAAATGCATATTCCACCAAATTAACTTTTCGCGAATAATCGCCGCCATACATTGCCCTTATTTGCGAAATGGTCACATGGCTTTCATCGATAATGGTTAAAAAATCGTTTGGGAAATAATCCAACAAACAAAATGGGCGTGTTCCGGGTTCCCTTCCGTCAAAATAACGCGAATAATTTTCAATTCCGGGGCAGTAACCGAGCTCTTTCATCATTTCCATGTCGTATTCAACACGCTCCTGAATCCGCTTTGCCTCCAAGGGTTTGCCCTGATCTTTAAAAAATTCGATTTGTTTTACCAGGTCATCCTGTATCTGTCTAATGGCAGAATTCATGCGCTCTTTGGTGGTCACAAATATATTTGCCGGGTAGATGACCACATGCTCCAACTCCTCGATTATTTGTCCTGAAACCGGATCGAAAGAATACAACTCTTCAATTTCATCGCCCCAGAAAATAATTTTATACGCCGTATCGGCATAAGCCGGAAAAACATCCACAGTATCGCCCTTCACCCTGAAATTACCACGTTCAAAATCGTATTCGCTTCTTGAATAAATGGCATCAACCAGTTGCCTAAGAAAAATATTCCGACCAACATTCTGCGCTTTTGCGATGGTGATCACGTTGGCATGAAAATCATCCGGGTTTCCAATACCATATAGGCACGAAACCGATGAAACCACAATAACATCGCGCCTGCCCGAAAGCAAAGCCGAGGTAGTTGAAAGCCTTAATTTCTCAATATCTTTATTAATGGAAAGGTCTTTTTCAATGTACGTATTGGTGACCGGCAAATAAGCTTCAGGCTGGTAATAATCATAATAGGACACAAAATACTCCACAGAATTGTTTGGAAAAAACTGTTTCATTTCGCTGTACAATTGAGCAGCAAGCGTTTTATTATGGCTGAGTATCAACGTAGGCCGTTTTACCCGTTCAATAACATTTGCCATGGTAAACGTTTTACCAGATCCAGTTACTCCGAGCAAAGTTTGAAACTGATCGCCCCGGTTAATCCCTTCTTCCAATTGTTTAATGGCTTCCGGTTGATCTCCAGTTGGTTTGTATTCCGATATTACCTTAAAATCCATATTTTATCTTGAAAGACGAATATAAACGGGAAAATGATCGCTTATCCCGCCGTAATAATTTGGGCCTCCATAGGTTCTGTTTGGCGAAACCTCACCATTTTGATTTGTATATTCCATCCAATCCTGGCTAAACACATGGCCTTTTTTATCCATACAGCCAAAACCTTTCCCATCAAACAACGCTCTCGAAACAATGATATTGTCCAACATGTTCCAATCGCCCCTGAAGTTATACGTGCCTTTTCCTTCCTCGTATGCGGGAGCCATCATATTTATTAATTGACTGTTTGCATCTAACTCCAGCGAAGCTTGAAGGGTTTCCCTGATGCTTTTATTTCCGGGTTCATCGTTCATATCGCCCATTATTACAATGTTTGCATTTGGGTTATTCGCAAAAATTGAGTCGGTTTTAGCTTTTACCAACGATGCAACAAACATTCTGTTGGGTTCCGTTTTTTCATTTCCCCCAATACGGGATGGCCAGTGGTTCACAAAAAAATGGAATACCTCTTTATTACTCATTTTTGCTTCTACATAAAGTATATCTCGTGTAAAATAATCCGGCTCATCGGGGAAAGACACATTGATTGGCTCACTTTTAACGACTTCCACTTCCGCTGTATTATATGCCAGTGCACAATCAATTCCCCTAAAATCAGGACTCTCGTAATGAACTATACCATAATTTTTTGAAGCAAATTCCCCGTTCTTAAAAAGTTCCTCCACTACTTTTTTGTTCTCAACTTCGCATAATCCAATTACTTCAGGAAGCTCCTGCACGTTTATGGCACTCAAAACTTTCGAAAGATCGGATAACTTCTTGTCATATCTTTCTTGTGTCCAATTTTTTCGTCCATTTGGGGTAAACTCTTCGTCCTGTTTATCTTCTTCATCAATCAAATCGAACAGGTTTTCAACATTGTAAGAAACTATGGTCAGGTTTTTCTCTGGATTGTACTTTTTCTCAGAACACGATAGGACAAAAAACAAAACGGCAATCAAAAAAGAAACTTTCATTTGACAGAAGTTTAAATATGAATACTAAATTACTGATATTCCAAAATATCGGTCCACATCATGCCGGCAACTTTAGCAGCATGTATTCCAAGCTTGCTATCTTCAAAAACCTGGCAAAATTGTGGTTCCACTCCCATTAACTCCGAACATCTTAAAAATGTTTCAGGATCAGGTTTAAATTTAGATACATCTTCGTTCGAAACCAAAATTTCAAAATATTTGCTTAAACCAACTTCATCCAATGCTTTCCATGAAAGTTTTTTACTTCCCCCGGTACCAACCGACATTGGCAACTTTCCATGGTATTCTTCAATCACTTCCAACACATTGGCAATGGGTTTTAAGTGAAGCATCGACCTTTCGTATTCTTCTTCTTTTAAAATAGCTGTTGCTGCCGGATCAGCCGAAATATGGTGCTCTTTAAATATTATTTCCATGGTTTCCTTTGCAGGAACACCAGCAACTTTCTCAAACATTTGAGGCGTAAAATCAATTCCAAATTCCGCCAGTATTGTTTGATATGCCTTTAAATGCACGGGCATTGTATCTATGATGGTTCCATCTAAATCGAAAATAAGGGCTTTTGCTTTTGGGTCGACTGGGATTTTTTTCATGAATAATTATTTAAGTTTGCCCAAAATTAACAATATTGGGAAGCTTAAAAACGATTCCTTTTTTGTTTGGCAAAAAAATAACAATTTTACTTCATATACTTAAATTATGGATATCACATACCTTTTGCTCACAATTCCCCAATGGATAATCTTTGTAAGCATTGTTGTAATTGTTTATGGTTGGATTGAGAACAAAAGAATATTTTGGCAGATAGGTGTTCTCGGTCTGGTTCTTTTAAGTGCTTTTGCTTTATATGCACTATTTAGCAAACTTGTGTCTCCCGATATTTATATTAGCGAAGACGAGCTGGACCAAGATGGATTAAATATGTCAGAAATCCCAAGGGCATTGCATATGGTTCCAATTTACTGGGGCTTAGCCCTTAACGGAATACTTTCATTTATCACTTTTATTTCGCTCAAAAACAATAACAAACATTACAAATGGTTAACGGTAGTGACTATATTAGTTTGCCTTGCCCTATTTTTTATGCTAATAAATGCATTAAATTCATAAGGTCATTTTAGCCTTTTGAAATAAGTCTCTAGTTTGTTATTCGCGATTAAATTTTCTATTTCTTTAATTGTAAAGTTTCCTTTTTCCGAATTCTTTACATACCAAAACTCTTTAAACGGGTCTTTGTCTAAAATAAGGTCCGATACCATATTTCGGGGCATCCCCTTGGCATTATTGTTTAATTCCCATTTATAGTAGTTTTTTATTGATATGTCAAGAAAAACATCGTGGCATGAACAACCCTTATCTAAAACATAGCCTTTTGAAAGTTTCACCCTGCATTTATACATGGTATCTTTTGTAAAATAATTATAGCAATCTCCAATATTAAACATCGGAATCCGTTGAATTTTGCCATTACGATAGGAGCATAAAACATTGTCAAAATAATCTTCGTTTGTTTTATAAATTGCAAAACCAGGGTAAGTACTCAATTTTTCACAATTGTGATCAACACTTTTTGGCTCAAGTTCCGGTTTATGGCTCGATAAAAGCCGATAGGTAATTGCGAATGCTATTAGCAAAACAAGGATCAATATTGTGTATCTAAAAAACTTAGGGTTCATAAATCAATTTTAAAGGGTAAAATAAACACAAAAACCGACCCTTTTGCAAAAGTCAGCTCAACGTGTTTCAGACCACAAGATACTACCATTCAAAATTTTAATAAAACATATTCAATATATTACGTATTAATACGAATCAAAATGGGTATTTATACCTGTATGAATGAACCTCTGCTTAAATGATTGTTTAAGCACATGGAATTTCGCAAATAATTTGAACTCATGGTTCTATTTTTTTATAGAAAAACAACTAGTATCTTTAAAATGTTAAGATTATAAAGTTTCATTCGAAAAACGTATGGTAGGAATTAAAGCTGAATTTAAATTTTCTATCTTTCGCCAAATAAAATAAGTATAATATTTGATTAAAATTTAAGGACATGAATCCACAAGCTGAAGCATTAAATCAGGTTATCAAAGGAAAAAATGAAGTTGTTTTTGACCTCCTTTCCGAAAGGGGAAAGAATATTTTCTTTCCTAAAAAGGGTATTTTAGGACAATCTGCTGATGCCAAGGGCACAAAGATAAATGCAACAATTGGTGCAGCCATTGAAGATGATGGTACCCCAATGAGACTTGAGTCTATTGCTTCAAAAGTAAACATTGATCCATCGTTAATTTTCCCATATGCCCCAAGCTTTGGGCGTCCGGATATTCGCGCCAAGTGGAAAAGCATGATTTACGAGAAAAACCCATCGATGAAAGATGTTGAGCTAAGTTTACCTGTGGTTACGAATGCCCTTACCCACGGTATCAGCATGGCTGGTTATATGTTCCTGAACGAAGGTGACGAAGTAATTGTACCTGATTTGTTTTGGGGAAATTATAACCTAACCCTAACGCACACTTACGGTGCTCCGCTTACCAAGTTCAATTTGTTTAAGGATAATGCATTCGACATTGAGGCATTTAAAAATAAACTCGCTGAAGGTGGTATTGGGAAAAAAGTAGTAATCCTTAATTTTCCAAATAACCCGAGTGGGTATACTCCAACTTTCGAAGAAACCGAAGCTATTCTTGGTGTTATTAAAGAATCAGCAGAAGCTGGAAATAAGCTGGTAATAATTACCGATGATGCCTATTTCGGATTGGTGTTTGAAGAAGGGATTTCGGAAGAAAGTATTTTCAGCTCACTATGCCAATTACATGAGAATGTGCTGGCTGTTAAAGTTGACGGTGCTACCAAAGAAGACTATGTTTGGGGATTCAGGGTAGGTTTTATTACTTATGGAATAAAAAATGGCGATGCGGAATTATATACAGCGCTTGAGAACAAAACCGCAGGAGCGGTTAGGGGTAACATTTCGAACGCAGCAAATATTTCACAAACACTTTTGCTAACTGCATTTAACAGCCCCGAATACCATGAGCAGAAGCAGGAAAAGTACGACATTATGAAAAAACGCTATGATGCCGTTAAAGAAACCTTGAAAGATGAAAAATACAAAGAGGTCTTTACTGCGTTGCCTTTTAACTCAGGCTATTTCATGTGCGTTCAGCTTGCCGAAGGATTGGATGGTGAAGCAATTAGAAAAATATTAATTGAAAAATACAGCATTGGATTGATCAACCTGAACAATGTTCTCAGAATTGCATTCTCGGCAGTTGCTGCAAGCGATGTTAAAGAAATGTTTGATGGAATTTATAATGCGTGCAATGAGGTAAAATAAATTTTATACATATAGATAAGGAAGCCATCTCTATTTAAAGATGGCTTTTTTATTTAAACAAACTTTCGTCGCGAATCACCAATAAAATAGCAGAATGGGGCAGTATAATATATTTTTCTGCATTGAACTCAATCTCAAATCCACTTTTATTTAAATATACCGCCAAATCCCCTTCCCTGGCCTGGAGCGGAACATATTTTACTTCATCTCGGTTTTCTTTCCAGGGTTCATCTTCATCGGTCATAGCCGGAATTGGGTAACCAGGTCCAACTTTAACAATATAACCACTTTGTACTTTTTCGTTTTCCTGAACAGTTGGAGGCAGGTATAATCCGGTTTTAGTTCTTCCACTTGGGTTTTTAGGTTTTACCAAAACCCTGTCGCCAACCATCACAAAATTTTGTAAATCTTTTTCTTCTAGCTGTAAGGACATATTATTATTCTCTATTCTTCTGCAAAGATAAATTTTTATGTTTTTTTCGTGCCTTGCCAATACACAATTTGCATTTTTATGGTTCATGTTATTTCCTGAAGGAACAAAATTATACCTCAACTCAACTTTTTTATACACTTAAATAAATTTTTCACCCCTAAATTTTCATCCTATGATCATATATTATGTTCATTAGAATCTTAAGACCGGAAAAAATCCATTTTTTATTAAATATTTTTTAGTTATATTATCCACTGATTTAATGATACTTACAAAGTTTAATAAAAAATATTTTTAAAATGTACAGTACTTTGTATTGCATATTACCTTTTTTTATACTTATATTTGTATAGCATATTACAATTGAATAGAAGGTAATTTTTAAAAAAAAGTTCTATACAAATTGTAACATTTTAGAAAAGTAAGCGTCATAAGAGTAGAAACAGAAAACATAGAGGAGGTAAAAGCCATGAAAACAAAAACAGAAAACAAAAACAGAATCACATTTAAAGCAACAGTTTTAAGGTTAACAGCAATTTTTATCAGTATTGTACTTTTAAGTTTCACCGTGAGTGCACAAGACTTTTGGAATACTGTTTTAACACACAACAGCATTAACGAAATTGCTTCTGTTTTGGTAGAAGCACCAGCAGTGGAAAACGAAGCTGCCCCAACAAGTCTATTATCAAGCACAGAAGTAACCATTTACCTTCCATTATACGAATCAATTGAACAAGAAACGTTGGAAACTGAAGACTGGATGTTTGACAATTCTTACTTCAACAAAGTTGAATTGGAAGAAACAAATGAAATGGAACAACCATTAGATTTAGAGCCATGGATGCAAGACGAAAATTATTTTGACAATGAAGCAGAAGGAAAACTAGAACTGGAAGCCTGGATGACAAATGAAAGCCTTTGGGGGTAAGAGAACATTTAGTAAAACATGAAAACAGAAAGAACGCTGGCTAGCCACCAGCGTTTTTTTATGCTTTTGGGTATTCATTGTTCACATCGGTGAGCACTTCAAAACCACTTTTTGTAACCAAAACCGTGTGCTCAAACTGCGCAGATAATTTATTATCCACTGTTCGCGCAGTCCACCCATCTTTTTTATCGATAACCGTAGATGGACGCCCAATATTTATCATTGGTTCAATGGTAAAAATCATTCCTGGCTTCATTTTCTCACCTGAGTTTTTACGCGCTGCATGATCAACCTGCGGTGCCTCATGGAAGTTAATGCCAACTCCATGCCCACAAAATTCATAAACAACAGAATAACCCTTTGCTTTTGCATAACGGTTAATCACAAATCCAATATTCCCAAAATAATTTCCCGGCTGGACCTGGTTTATGCCCAAGTCTAAACAGTGCTTTGTGACTTCAATTAAATCCATCGCTTTTTTATCGACTTCCCCAACCGTGAACATTCTGGAAGTATCCCCATAAAATCCATCCAAAATAGTGGTTACATCAATATTCAAAATATCCCCATCTTTTAAAATGGTTTCTTCAGATGGAATTCCATGGCATACCACTTCGTTTAGCGAAATACAAGAAGATTTTGGATAACCATTGTATCCTTTTGTGGCAGGAATTGCCCCGTTTTCAGTAATAAAATCTTCAATCTTGTTATCCAGGAATTCGGTACTTACTCCGGCTTTTACATAAGGTTGGATGAAATTTAGTGCCTCCCCTGCAAGTTTGCTGCTTCTTCGAATACCTTCAATTTGGTCCTGGGTTTTGATAATTATTTCGCTCATGGAAAATGTTAATTTTATGCAAAAATGGTGAATACTGGCAGTTATTCAAAACGGAACAATAAATTTGTGAAAAAGTTTAATCAAATAATCAACCCAAGAAAATGAAATATACTACAGATCATTATATAAAATCGTTCCATATCAATAGGTTTGGAAAACTATCGACCTCATTTTTGTTTTATCACATGCAGGAAATTGCCAATGAACATGCAAACGTTTTGGGTTTTGGCTACGATCAATTAAAAGAAAGCAAATTATTTTGGGTATTATCAAGGTTATGGGTTAAGATTTACCGAAGACCATCATGGAAAGAAAAATTCAGCCTTTCGACCTGGTCCAGGGGAACCGATGGTTTTTACGGATACCGTGATTTCCAGTTTTTTGATGAAAACAGCGAATGTATTATCGAAGCCACCAGTAGTTGGTTGGCAATAAACCTTGAAACAAAACGTATCCAGCGTTTATCTATGTTGGAAAATGTTCCGGCATATAATGAAAGTGTTTTTGGCGAAAACCCATCAAAACTCATGGCGCCAGAATGCGATGAAAAATTAAAATTCTCACCTGTATTGTTTAACGAAATTGATATCAATCAACATTTTAATAGTGGGCGCTATCTCGAAAGGATTTTAGATAGTTATGATTTTTCTTTTCACGAAAAAAACGAACTGATTGAATTTGAGGTCAACTTTTTAAAAGAAGGGATGCCAAATGATCAGCTATCCGTAAAAAAAGAGGTGAAAGAAGATTTGACTCATCTGTGCAGCGTGGTGCGCGAATCGGATTCGATTGACCTCATCAAAGCCAAAATGATCTGGAAAGAGCGAGGCTAAAAGTTTATCAATGATGATTTAGCAAGCCCAATGTTTTTTCAATTTTTTCGTCCATTGGCATGTAACCGTCCAACCAGTGGATGACTGTTCCTTGTTTTTCCATTTTTCGGAACCAGGTCATCTGCCGCTTTGCAAATTGATGAATAGCCACATTAAGCTTGCTGACCATTTCATCATAACTCAATTGACCTATCAAGTGTTGTGTTAAAAATTTGTATTCCAAACCATAATAAATCAGGTTTTCAGGTTTTATTCCAGAATCCAGGAGCTTTTTAACTTCTTCCAACATACCCTCTTTTAAACGTTGATGAAGCCGTTCCGTAATCCTTTTTCGCCTTGACAAACGATCGAATTTTATGCCAATATTTAAACTGCAAATGGGTGGCATTTTTGTTTCCAATTCCGGGTTTTTGCTACAATAATCTGCAATTTCAATGGCCCTGACTGCCCTTTTTGCAGTACTGATATCGGAAATATTGTGCAGGTTTGATTTGTAACTTTCCAGGATTGTAGCCAATTCCGACAAGTCCTTTTCTTTTATTGATTCCCTCAAAGCAGGATTATCAGGTACCTGAATCAATTTGTAATTTTTTAAAACAGCTTCAATGTACATCCCGCTTCCACCACACAAAACCGGAAATACACCCCGGATTTTCATATCCTCAAAAATTTTCAAAAAATCTTGTTGATATTCAAATACGTTATACTGGTAACCAGCGTCAACAATATCCACCAAATGAGCCCGGATATTTTTCCCATCAACATTATAATCTTCAAGATCTTTTCCAGTCCCAATGTCCATTCCACGGTAAACCTGCCTCGAATCGGCAGAAATAATTTCACCGTTTAATATTACGGCAAGTTTTGCAGCAAACGAGGTTTTACCGGATGCCGTGGCCCCCATTACCGATACAATGTTGTATTTTGACATAGAAATCTTACTAAATGTTTTATCAAAAGTATAGAAAATAAACGGGATAACTTAAAAATTCATTGACTTGCCTTTTAATCATTTTGAACAATTATAAATTACTTCATCATTAACAATAACTGTTGACATTCAGCTTTATAAAATGTAATTTTATATGAACATAAATCCAAATTAGTTTCCCGAATAAAAAATCATTTTATGAAAAAAATTTACTTATCCTTATTTTTTGCCATCCTTTTTATCTTGCCATGTTCTTTAAACTTAATTGCAAAAGATAAAAAGAGAACTTCAGATGTTCCATATATGAATTCTACTATGGGGGAGTACAAGTTTCATCGCATTACTGACTATTTAATATTCAACGCCGTTCCATTTAGTTTCGACTACAGTCAACTTGTGAATAAAAGTGCCCAGGAAGAAGATTCTATTCCGGTTTCAAAAATTGAATATGAGTACGAAAACAACAACATTTTCACAACATCGTACGATTGGAAAAATGAAACATGGGTTCCGGACTTGCGCGACGAATATTATTTTTCTTTTAGCACCACATTATCAGATTCATCCATTTTCTATAACTACGACACAATTAACCTGGATTGGGACCTGGATGCAAAATGGATTAGCTCGTTTAACGAATTGGGGCAAAGGACAGAACAAATCATGTATGAATATCAAGAAGAAACCTCAACCTGGAAGAAGTCCATTAAACAGAAATTAGATTATTTGAACAATGGTGACTCTATTGTTGAAGAGCAGTTTTACTGGCCCGAAATTGACACGAATTGGACACAAACCATAAAATTTGCCACTACCTATGAAAATGGACGAAGAAAAAAGTTCTACTTATTTAACTGGGATTTTATAAACAAAAGTTATACAGTGCAATCTATGGAAGAGTTTTTTTACGATGAAGCTGGAAATTTAATTAAATCGGTTTCTTCAAGCTGGGATGTAACCAATGAAATATTTGTGGAAATTATGAAACTGATTTATTCAGGCGATGATTTGGAATATATTACCTATTTTATCTTAGATAATGGCACACAAATATGGAAACCAAACGGATTGCTTATATTTAACCTCGATGAAAATGGCAGAAGCACATCGCGCGACCAATTGAATTACAACGAGGGTGACGATAATTTTTTACGTACAAATGTTACCGAATTTATATATGAAGACCAAGTTGTTGGGGTAAACAATCTTCCAAAATTAGAAGTGCAAATCTATCCAAACCCGGTAAAAGACTTGCTCATAGTAAAACTCGACAACCCCGGAAAGTCCGCATTCGAAATCATAGACATTAATGGCAGGGTATTACTTTCAAAACAAAGTAACAATGCACTGAACAGAATATCAATGCAAGAACTTAATAGTGGAATCTACTTCTTAAAAGTAAATTCGCGAGGACAAATGACGACAAAACAAATTATTAAAGAATAAACTGCGATCTATTTTTTTAGAAGGTTGGTTAAATTGATTGACCAACCTTTTTTTATTTTTAGGGGATGATAAAAGAGGCATGTGTTGAAACTTTTGAGGAAGCAATTGAAGCGGAGAATAAAGGTGCTGACCGCATTGAATTATGCTCACATCTTGAACTGGACGAAAGATCTGTATTGAAACCTATTTGTTCATCCGATTAAAAAAATGCTTGGAATCGCCCCATTCCCCAAAACCAATCTCGCTACCAGCAATTTCAATCCGGGCTTCGAGGCAGTTTTTACATAATTCTGCATCCTCATCCAAACAAGGCTTGTCGGCATATAGTTTATACTCTTTTCGGTATTCACAAGGCGTGAGGTTTGGCATAATCACATTGGCACCAATGGTCAAAGCTTTTTCCCTTCCGGCAGGATCAATAGCCTGCAAAGCAGTTGCTGCCGCAATGTTTATATCGGGCATTAGCAGACGAAGGGCTGCAATCATTTTCAGGGTGAGGTCGAAACGGTATTCCCGGGTTTCCAATCCCTTCCGATGCGCAAAAAGCGGGGTATCTTCATGCTCCACATATGGTCCCATGCCACACATATCAATATCAATATCCTTAAAAAACAACAAATCCTTGGCTAAATCTTCCATCGACTGAAATGGTAAACCCACCATTACCCCGGTACCTACCTGGTAGCCGGTCTCTTTTAATAATCGAAGTGCATTCAATCTATTCTCAAAAGAATGCTTTTCATTTTTCGGATGAATTTTATAATAAAGGTTCGGATTGGAAGATTCGATTCGTAACAAATACCGATGGGCACCACTTTCTTTCCACAGCTCATAAGTTTCTCTGCTTTGTTCACCACAGCTTAGGGTAATTCCTAATTCGTTGTTCGAAAGTTTCTTTATTTTTTTCAGCAGCGAGCTCACTCTCTGTGTAAAAGCCGGAGATGATAATTCGCCCGATTGCAGCACAACGGATGCAAATTTATTCTCCCAGGCAAATTTGCAAGCTTCCAGGATTTCCTCGTCCTCAGCATTATACCTGACAACTTTTGAGTTGCTTTTCCGAATGCCACAGTACAAGCAATCTTTTGAGCAAATATTGGAAAATTCAACCAAGCCCCGAAAGTAAACTTTCCTGCCAACCACCTCTTCTTTTTTTGCTTGTGATTTTTTAAACAATAAAGTCCTATCCACTCCTTCTGCAGTTAACAGCCTGATTAAATCATCTTTGGAGAATGAATCCTGAGCCAATATTTCCAGAAAATTTTTCACGTTGTGAAGATACGAATTTAAATTCCTCATTCGTAGGGACTAGATTATGAATGATGTCAGAAAATAAAGTACAACGTGTTTTTTAATCTACTTTAGCACTGAGATGGTCAATACGTCAATGACAAATCTTAATAATAAAAAGTAATTTTTCAATCGGTCATAATTCTTTTTTAATATTTTTACATAAGTTAAAAATCAAACAATACAAACTACTATGAAACGCCTCCTGGCACTTTTTATTCTAATCCACACCATACTATTTAATGCTTTTCCTCAAAAGCTTGAGTCCGGTCAGCTCGTACAATTAAATGCAGCAACCGGAAAGGAAGGAATAATTGTTGCCCATATTTACTCAGCAGACAAAAAACTTTGTGATATCTGGGAATTTCAGGTATTTGTTCCAAGTTTAAAAATTAGTGAATATAATAACCTAATTGAAAAACGAGAACTCGTTCCACATGGCGAGCATACACATTATTCCGAAAATCTTACCGTACAGTATAAAGAAAATTACCAAGAGGGAAAATTGCATGGCAAATACGAAAGTTACTATCCTTCCGGGGAAAAATATATAAGCTGTTCATTTTTAGGAAATGCACTGCACGGTGACTATATGGAATATTCGGATGAGGGAAAATTGATATTCGTTACAAGTTTTATTAACTCCCGAAAAAAAGGAGAAGAGAAAGCATTTTATTCTAACGGACAAGTAAAATACAGTGCCAATTATTATGGTGGATTATTGGATGGACAAGTAAAAGCATACCATAAAAATGGGGAGCTCAAACGTAAAGCCACATACGAAAAGGGCAAGATTATAAAGCAGAAATGTTTTGACAGCCACAAAAACAATATAGATTGTAAGTCATTTATAAGCAAATTGGATTATTCAAGTGGAATAAACACAGTAATTGCAGAATTATTTAATATTCCTCTGGACTCAACAAATAACTCAGGGTCAGATTTTTTTTATGTCCAATTGGATATTGACAAATTAGGAAAAATAGAATCTACAACGACTATTCCTTCTGCTTCTCCAATAAACGAGGAACAATTAAAAGTTTTCCTTTCTTCATTAAAAGAATTTAATCCTCCCACAATTGATGGTGAACCATTGGCAAGTACAATGTTTGTAAAAATACCCTCTTCCCCTGGCAAGGGTTCAGTTTTAAACGGAAAGATTTCTACAAAAGAAAGCTATACATTCGACAATAAAACTTCAAAATTGCGCTACACCCTGTTTAATATTGTGGACGATGAAGTATTTTACAAGGTGGAAAAAATGCCGGAATTTCCAGGTGGTGAACTTGCACTGCGAATGACAATTGCCAATACTGTAAAATATCCGGTTGAGGCCCTAGTTCATGGAGTCTCGGGTAAGGTTTATGTCACGTTTGTGGTCAATAAAATGGGCTATATAACAAATCCCATGATTGCAAGAGGTGTTCACCCATCACTGGACAAAGAAGCATTACGTGTTGTTTCAAAACTCCCAAGGTGGAAACCAGGATTCAAAGATGGAGAACCCGTAAATGTAAGTTATACAGTGCCCATTAATTTTGTTCTTGGAGGATCGAAACCCAAAAAAATTACGGAGTCTGATAATCAAGGGAGTTATTTCTAATTCCGCATATTGCTATATAACATAAAATTTATTGGGCATTTCTCATACTCTGACAATGAGATAACTGGTACTTTTGAACCATAATCCTGCAGGAAGGCTTGAGGGCTGACATTAGGGATATCTTAAAACTCATGGTAACCAACAATATGTTGATTCTGACTTATGTTGGTATTCACGCCTGTTAAGATCTTTCCTGCATTAAATTTCAGATATGAATGAAAACCAAAAACGACTGGGATTTGTGGGAATAATTATTGATAAGCGCGAAGATTGTTCCGCAATTGTCAATAAAATCCTAAGTGAACAATCCGATTTAATCCTTGCCCGCACCGGAATCCCAAATGTGAAGGGAAATACCTCGGTAATTACTTTGGTAATCGACTCCACAACCGACGAACTTGGCGTATTGACCGGAAAACTTGGCAATATTCAGGGAGTTACCGTAAAATCAGGATTAGCAAAAAAATAACAATAAACATTCATGCATTAAAGTATTCAAACATTTTAGCATTATAGCATTCACGCATTATTACATTTAAGCATTCACGCATTGTATCATAAGCAATAAAACCAAACAACATGTACAAAGTCAACGCCGATTTTATCAACGAACAAAAGATTTCTGAAATCCTGGAAGCCAACAAAAAACCAGATCCAAAAAAGGTAAGTGAAGTTTTGTCGAAAGCCCGTGAAATGAAGGGCCTCAACATGGCGGATGTGGCCGTATTAACCGGAATTACCAATCCCTCACAACTACAAGAGCTATTTGACACTGCCAACGACCTAAAAGAAACAATTTATGGGAAACGGCTGGTGCTTTTTGCCCCGCTTTATATCTCAAACCTTTGTTCAAACGAATGCCTTTATTGTGCATTTCGGGCTACGAACAAGGATATTGTGCGAAACTATTTATCGCAAAAACAAATTGAGCGCGAAACCGAAATCTTGATCAACCAGGGGCACAAAAGGGTTTTGTTGGTTGCCGGGGAATCATACCCTCAACAGGGATTTGACTATGTTTTGGAGGCAATCAGAAGTGTTTATAAAGTTAAAAACGAACATGGCGAAATTCGAAGGGTCAACGTTAATGTGGCACCGTTAACAACCGAGGAATTTAAATTATTACATGCCGAAAAAATAGGAACCTACCAGATATTTCAGGAAACCTATCACCGCGAAACTTATAACAAAGTACACGTAGGAGGAAAGAAAAAGGATTATAACTGGCGGGCATGGGCTCTGCACCGAGCTATGGAAGCAGACATTGATGACCTCGGAATCGGTGTTTTATTTGGTTTATTTGACTACCGTTTCGAAATACTTGCCATGATGCAGCATATTGAAGAACTGGAAAAAACATTTGGGATAGGACCACATACCATAAGTGTACCAAGACTGGAACCGGCTACCGGGAGCGACCTTGCCTCCCACCCACCGTTTGCAGTAACCGATATGAATTTTAAGAAAATTGTTGCCATATTGCGTTTGGCAGTACCTTATACCGGGATTATCATGTCGACCCGCGAAACTGCACAAATGCGTCGCGATACTTTTGCTTTGGGGGTTAGCCAGATTTCGGCAGGAAGCCGCACCAATCCGGGTGGTTACGAAAGCGAAACCGAAGACGATATTTCAGGACAATTCTCGTTGGGCGACCATCGGCCATTGGATGAAGTAATTAAAGATGTTGCTTCAATGGGTTATGTCCCTTCTTTCTGCACAGCATGCTACCGAATGGGACGAACAGGTTCCGACTTTATGGACCTCGCAAAACCAGGTGATATCAAATTACATTGTGCACCAAATGCCTTGTCTTCATTTTCCGAATATTTAAGGAATTATTCTTCTCCCGAAACCAGGGAGATTGGTGAAAAACTTATAAAAGAATCCATTAACCAAATGAGCGGATTGGCAAAACAAAGGGCACTTAAATTAGTTGACAGGGTGAAAAAAGGAAGGGATGATGTATATTGCTAGTTTAAAGTTACAAGTTTTAAGTATTTAGTCGTAGGTATGAAAACTAGAATTGAAACAGATCAACTTGGAGAGAAACAAATTTCGGCAGATGCGCTTTGGGGCATTCATACAGCAAGGGCATTGGATAATTTTCCGATTGCCCAAAAAACCGTTCATCCTGAATTGATCAAAGCATTCGGAATGGTGAAGTATGCGTGTGCCCAAACCAATATGGCACTCGATTGTTGGAAGGATGCTGCGAAAGCAAATGCCATTTTACAGGCATGCTCTGAACTTTCAACCGGGCTTTTAAACGAGCATATTCTTGTGGATTCGTTGCAGGGAGGCGCAGGCACTTCGACCAATATGAATGTAAACGAAGTAATTGCAAACAGGGCTTTGCAGCTAATTGGGAAAAACCCTGGAGATTATTCTTTTATTTCACCATTAGAAGACATCAACCTTCACCAATCGACCAACGACACCTACCCTACTGCTTTAAAAATTGCTGCCATCAATCTCTTTCGGGAGCTGGAGCAAAGTATTTTGGAATTACAGGAAGCATTTCAACTAAAGGAAAAGGAATTTGCACACATCGTAAAAATTGGGCGCACCCAATTGCAGGATGCAGTGCTAACAACACTGGGTCGCGAAATGGGTGCCTATGCCGAAGCATTTAACCGCGACCGGTGGCGTATTTACAAATGCGAAGAAAGGCTTCGGGTTGTGAATCTTGGAGGTACTGCAATAGGTTCCGGACTTGGAGCCCCGCGTGAATTTATTTTCAGGGTTACGGATAAATTGCGTGAATATTCCGGCATAGGTTTGGCGCGTGCCGAAAACCTGACCGATGCCACCCAAAATAACGATGTTTTTGTGGAAGTATCGGGAATATTAAAAGCGACTGCCACAAACCTTCTAAAAATTAGCAACGACCTGCGTTTGCTATCAAGTGGGCCGGATGCCGGAATTGGTGAGATCAATTTGCCGGAATTACAAGCCGGATCATCGATTATGCCTGGAAAAGTGAACCCTGTAATTCCTGAAGCCGTTGCCCAAGCGTCAATATTGGCTATGGGGCACGACCAGGTTATTGCCCATGCCTGCAGTCAGGGAAACCTGGAACTAAACCAATTAATGCCACTCATCGCTCATTCACTTCTCGAAAGTTTGAGTGTTTTGAACCAGGCGGCTAAAGTGTTCAAAGAAAAGTGCGTGCTGGGAATCACAGCCAACGAGGATCAATGCAAAAAAAATGTGGAAAACTCAACTGCATCTGCAACAGCCCTCATCCCTAAAGTTGGATATAACAAAGCAAGTGAAATAATTAAAATCGCAAAAGCACAAAAAATCACGATCAAAGAAGCAGCTATAAATTCGGGTTGGATAAGCAAGCAAGAATTTGAGGATTTGACCTCATCTGAAGCAGTCTGCAAACTAGGTAATTAGCAGCTATTGCAAAAGCAACTTCTTTATTGATATTAATTCATCATTTGGTATTTCATTTAACGACAACATATCACAAAATAAAGTTCCAAACTGATTTATACTTATATCATCTTTAATTAGAAATGAAGACCTATCAAGTTCATTAACAATAACATTACCTAATTTCAACAAACCTTTAGTTTGTAAGTCTCTAACTTCAATTAGTAAGTCATCTTGAAATAATTTATTATCGATATTCCTTTGAGTGTTTTTCGAACCAAGATTTTTGATTCCTTCTTTATTAAGAACCTGAAGAATGCATAATTGTCTAAATGAAACCGTATTTAGAATCTTTATGAATTGATTCGCTGTTTCTTTTTGTATTTCATTATTAGTGCAAATATTAGCGTATAAATTGCCTAAATACTTTACTTTTTTTTCTTCATACTCTCTTTGGGCACTAAGAATCGTTCCTTCCAATAATTCTTCTCCTGAAGATCTGCTATTCTTTGTTTCAGTAAAAAAATAGTCATTCCTTAAATGCTTTCCCTCGTCTTGCAAATTTTTTAATTTGTCCAACGCATATGTTAATACAGCTCCAATACGAATCTCTTCTCTCGAACTTAAATATCTGTTTTGAACTTCTTCACCAATCTTTTTAAAAATACTTGTAACAATTGGTCCAGCTGTTACTCCAATTAACATACCAGGCAAACCAGCAACCAAACCACCTATTACTGTACCGGAAACTGCTCCTGTTATCTCAGATCCAGTTTCAATTATCTTTTTTAAATTATTGTTCTTTTTTGACATGTTTGGGTCAATAAAGATTTTTCTAGCAACTTAGCACAAAGCCAACCTTGGTGATATTTTCAATTTTAATGTCGGGATCGTTTGAGAGGTATTTCCTAAGTTTTGAAATAAAAACATCGAGGCTTCGTCCGGCAAAATAATCGTTCTCTCCCCAAATGGCAATTAATAGTTGCTCCCTTCTCACAACATTGTTTTTATTAACGCAAAGCATTTTAAGTATCTCTGCCTCACGACTTGTCAATCGTTTTACTTCTCCATTAATAATCAGGGCGTGGTTGGCAAAATCGAAGGTGTATTTTCCCATTTGGTATTCGCTCACAAATCCTGTTTCCGAAAAATCAACCCGATTGGCAATTGCCTGAATCCGGCACAAGAGTTCATCTTCATCAAATGGTTTGGTAATGTAATCGTCGGCACCAATATTATAGCCTTTTAACTTATCTTCTTTCATGCCTTTGGCGGTAAGAAAAATAATGGGCACGTTCGGATTCAATGATTTCACTTTCTGAGCCAAGGCAAATCCATCCAAACGGGGAAGCATCACGTCAAAAATGCAAAAATTAAAAGCCCCGTTCCGGAATCCGTTAAAGCCCGACTCTCCATCACGGTAAAGTTTCACCTGAAACCCCCTGCTTTCTAAAAATTCAACCAACAAAAAACCCAGGTTCAGATCATCTTCAACGAGTATTATATTCAGCTTTTTTTCCACCATAAATTAATTCTGTTCGGGTAATTCTATTGTAAAAACACTTCCTTCGCCAAGCGTGCTATTCACTTTCACATCGCCACCGTGAGCTTTTACAACTCTTTTTACATAGGATAATCCAATACCAAAACCTTTGATATTGTGGATATCGCCGGTAGGAACACGGTAGTACTTATTAAAAATATACTTCACATATTTCGATGGTATTCCAATACCTTTGTCTTCCACCTCTATTCCTACTTTTTTATTTTCCCTAAAGGTAGTTATTTTTATTTCAGGCTTATCTTTTGAATATTTAATGGCATTCGACAACAGATTAACAATGGCATTCGACAGGTGTATTTTATCGACCAACACCATTGCATCCTTTGCCTTGTTTTCTATTTTCAAATTTCCATCTTTCTCGATCAGCAACATTTCTACCGTATTTGTTGCTTCCTCTATGATTTCATTTATGCCAATTTCTTTTTTTTCGTATTCAAACTCGTTTCGTTCAATGGCAGCTAGATGAAGCAAACTTTCCACCTGACGTTGCAGCTTTTTATTTTCCTTAAATATTAAAGTTGCATATTCCACCAGTTTCTCCTCACTGCTGTACCTTCCTTTTCTAATCATTCCCGAAGCCAATGAAATAGAAGACAGAGGGGTTTTAAATTCATGAGAAACATTGTTTATCAACTCTTTGGTATGCTCAACAAGGCGCAATTCAATTTTATACAATTTAAGCAAATAGAAAAAGGATCCAATAATCATTAAAATTAATACCACCGAAGCCAGGAACATAAATCCAACTTTTTCCAGGAAAAACCTTGTTCTGCTCGGGAAAAGCACAACCAGCTCGTAACCCGATCTTGAAATTATTTCCCCAATACATTGGGAATAATGGAAACCACCCTTTTTAGTACGTTCTTTAATGATATTCTGTATTGAATCGTTGCGCGTTTCAATAATAAATAAATCGTAATCCAGGTCAATCTCATAAGCCTTCAGCTCTTTATCAACTGCCGTATGGATCATATCCCAAACCCCTGTGGATAACAATTGCGTTTCCAGCCTCAAAGAATCACAGTTCACACATTCGTTAATTACATAACAAACTTGTTTATTTTTTGTAAGGTGCGAAATCGTTTGGTTAAGTGCCAGGTTAATACTCTTTTTAAAAGCAGTGTCCTGAAATTTTATGGAATACCCTATCCATCGTACTTGTATGAATAGCAGACCGAGAATGAGGAGGATTGTAATAATTACTATGTTTTTTCGCAGGTTATAATGCATACGCCTTCCTTATTTTAACTTTACATTTATGTACTAACCCCTTTAAACACTTAGCTTTAATGAGATTTCAAAATTAAAGAAATAAAAGACATAGAGGTATATTTTAACATCCCGTTAACAACGCATTAACGCTTATTTAGACTCATTCAAAATATATTTGTTGGAAAGATGTTAGAAAATTTACTTTAAAACAATAATTTAAAAAAGAAACAATCATGAAAAAATTACTTTTAGTTTTAGCAATCGTTGTAGCATACGGAGTAGCAACATCCACAGCAAGTGCAAAAGTTGTAACTATTGACAAAGCTGACCTTACAGTTGTTGCTGATGTTAATGATGTGGATATGACTACACCAGACGGTGAAGAAACAAAAACGAAAGATAAAAAAGCGAAAGCTACTTGTAGCGAAGAATGTAAAAGCTCAAAATGTGAAAGTAGCTGTGGAGACAAAAAAGCAGAATGCAAAGATTCTAAAAAAGCATGCTGCAGTGGCGAAAAAGCTGAAAAAAGCTGTGATAGCAAGAAAAAATAAGGATTATTTATCCAAGTAGAAGGGGCGCTTTTAAGTGCCCTTTTTTTGTGCCTAATATTTTGACCATCCAAATACTCAATTCGAAATTTATTTCCGACATCATCCATTGTTTTCGGAAGCATGGCATATTCTTCAATTGGGGGAATTTATCATCGTTCGAAAATTAATTTTTAGCTATCTTGCCATCTCAAATTCACAACATGAGATAGAATGAGGTCGCCCAAATCATTTCGTTTGCACATAGGTATTTTTGGAAGAAGGAATGCAGGAAAATCAAGCCTGCTAAATGCACTTACCCAGCAAGATGTTTCAATCGTTTCTCAAGTTGCCGGAACTACTACCGACCCGGTTGAAAAACCAATGGAATTATTGCCCCTCGGCCCGGTTTTGTTTATTGATACTGCCGGGATTGATGATACAGGGCAACTCGGCGAACAAAGGGTAACAAAAACCAAAGCTGTATTTGATCGGACCGACCTTGGGGTAATTGTTTCCAACTATGAAGATTGGGGGGACTTTGAAGAAGAAATAAGCACTGAATTTAAAACCCGCGATATCCCTTTTATAGTCGTATTCAACAAAGTAGATATTATTAAGGAAAAAACAGAAATAGCAGAAAAGCTAAATGCTGTCAAACTTAAATATGTAAATACTTCAGCCATAAATAAAAGCGGAATACTTGAACTACGACAATTGTTGCTAAAGTCGGCACCGGGCGACTTCATTAATCGCCCGAGCATTCTTGCTGATTTGGTAGGACCAGGTGAAGCGGCTGTTTTGGTTATCCCGATTGATAAAGAAGCACCAAAAGGCAGGTTAATTTTGCCACAAGTCCAAAGTATCCGGGATTTATTGGATAACGACTCGTTCAGTATTGTTGTGAAGGAAAGGGAACTAAGAGCTGCATTAAGCAGGTTAAACGTTCCACCCAAATTGGTGGTGACCGACTCCCAGGCTTTTTTAAAAGTTGCGGCTGATACCCCTCCGGAAATTCCTATTACATCGTTTTCTATCCTATTTGCACGATTTCAGGGCGATCTGACCGAAATGGTTAAAGGAGCTATGACCATTGCTAACCTGAAGGCAGGAGACAAAGTATTGATTGCCGAATCCTGCTCGCACCATCCCATAGGAGAAGATATAGGTACGGTTAAAATCCCGCGCTGGCTAACTCAATATGTCGGCGGAAAACTTCAAATTGACAGCACTCGCGGGCACGATTTCCCGGACAATGTTTCCGATTATAAAATCATAATTCATTGTGGTGCCTGCATGTGGAACAGGCGTGAAATGCTGAGCAGGATTATGAAAGCTAAACAGGCAGGGGTACCAATTACAAACTATGGGCTAACCATTGCATTCTCACTTGGTATTTTTGAAAGGGCATTACAACCTTTCCCGGCAGCGTTGGAAGTTTATCGGCAAAAGAAATGATGGGCAAATTTGAACAATTGAATAAATTAATTTAAAAATTAACAAAGCCCCTAAAAAATTGCACCCAAATCATTAATAATATTCATTTTTGAAATTTAATCCTCCATTTTATAAGACATTTCTATTATTTTTCAACATTCATTAGCAAGTATTGAAAATGTGATTCCCAACAGCTTCAATATTTTTTATAAAAAAACCTTAAAAACCAGTAGTAGAAAATGGGTAAGATAGTTATTAGTAGTCACGATGAATTTGCAGCGTATTTAGGAAAAGAAATTGGGGTCTCTGATTATGTTACAGTCACTCAGGAACAAATCAACAAATTTGCCGAATCAACTCACGATCATCAATGGATACACACCGATCCCGAAAGGGCAAAAACCGAATCACCTTTTAAAAATACCATTGCCCACGGCTATCTTTCACTATCGCTTTTACCTTATTTATGGAACAATCTTGCTGAAGTGAGGAATGTAAAACTCTTGGTTAATTATGGCATTGAAAGCCTGCGTTTTAGTGAACCGGTAATTGTCAACAGCCGTGTTAGGGCACGGGTTTGGTTGCATTCAATAAACAACCTTAGGGGAATAACCAAGGTGCAAATGAAAATAAAAATGGAAATCGAAGGAAGCAAAAAACCTGCTTACGACACCATTATCACTTTCCTTTATCATTTTATTTAAGGCATTTATAAGGAAACAAACCTGTACCTTTTCATTCACTTATGAACTTGACCCCTCAACAATCTGCGGTAGTGTATTGCCTCGTATTGTTCGCCTATTTTTGTAAATTTGATTTATGCATGAAGCGCAATTTTATTCAAAAAGCGAAGGATGGGTTCAATGTTACCTTTGCCCTCATCGATGTATTATTCAAGATAGGCAATTTGGAATCTGTAAAGTTCGTACCAATAAGAATGGGATTCTTTACTCATCAGTGTATGGGAAGCTAATTGCAAAACACCTTGATCCGATTGAAAAGAAACCACTCTATCATTTTCATCCCGGAACTCAAATATTATCAATTGGAACCATTGGATGTAATTTTAATTGCTGTTTTTGCCAAAACCATACCATCTCACAATGCCATCCCGATAAAATTAGGGGCACAGAATCATTCAGCAATACCGAAATAGCTACCTATGCCAAAAACATTGACGGCAATATTGGGATTGCTTATACATACAATGAACCAACCGTATTTTATGAGTTTTTAGTGGATACAGCCAGGGAAATCTATGCCAATGGACTTAAAAATGTAATGGTCAGCAATGGATATATCCTCTCAGATCCATTAAAAAAGTTACTTCCCTTTATTGATGCTTTCAATATTGATTTAAAAGCATTTTCAAACGATTTTTATAAAAAATATACGAAAGGCAAGCTCAATCAGGTATTACAAACGTTAGAAACAATAGTAAAATCAGGCAAGCACCTCGAAATCACCAATCTTGTTATTACAGATTTGAATACCGATGAAAGGGAATTTGAAAAGATGGTAAAGTGGATTGCTTCCAATCTCGGAAAAAACATTCCCCTGCATATCTCACGTTATTTCCCGACCTATAAATTAACCAATCCACCGACACCACTTGAAATCATGGACCAATTTTATGAAATTGCGAAATCCAATCTCAATTATGTTTATTTAGGAAACGTAAACGACACATATAAATCAAGCACTTACTGCCCGAATTGTGGCAAATTAGTAATCCATAGAACTACATACAACACAGAAATCATTGGTGTTGAGCAGAATAAATGCCTCTATTGTAAAAGTCATGTAGCAATTGTCAGTTAATTTGTTTATAACACAAACCACCCAGGCATGATACATGTGAATAATATCCATATCTTTGCCCTGTGTTTTAAACTTCTTGTGAACAATTAGAAAGGGAATCCCTTTTTAACTCCGTAGATGTTTGTTTTAATTCCAATACGAATCTATGAGATTTGACGACTTTGATATTAGTGATGAATTGCTTGATGCCCTCTATTATATGGGTTTTGAAAATGCAACGCCCATACAGGAACAGGCCATACCAAGCATATTGAATGGCGATGACCTGATTGCATGCGCACAAACCGGCACTGGGAAAACAGCAGCATTTTTGGTCCCAATCCTCGAATTCCTTCATAATAAAAAGTCTCATGAAACTAACACCTTGATTATCGTACCAACCAGGGAACTTGCCATTCAAATCGATCAACAAATACAAGGAATTGCATACCCGCTCGACATTACTTCTATCTCAATTTACGGCGGAGGCGATGGCGACGATTGGGGGCAACAAAAGAAAGCGCTTACCCAAGGCGCTGATATCATTGTTGCAACTCCGGGAAAACTCATTTCACATTTGAATATGGGCTACGTGAAATTCGACAAAGTAGAACATTTGGTTTTGGATGAGGCGGACCGTATGTTGGACATTGGGTTTCACGATGATATTATGAAGATTATTTCATATCTACCTAAAAAGCGGCAGAACCTGATGTTTAGCGCAACCATGCCCCCGAAAATCAAAGCATTTGCATCTAAAATCCTGGTTAACCCTTTTGAAATAAGTATTGCTATTTCGAAGCCTGCCGAAGGGGTATTGCAAGCAGCTTACTTAACATTCGACAATCAGAAAATTGACCTGATCAACAGCCTGCTGGCCGACCAAAAAGACTATCAGAGCATCCTGATATTTAGTTCGACCAAAAAGAAGGTCACCGACATTGTTCGCTCACTGAAGAAAAACAAATACAATGTCGCCGGAATTTCTTCCGACCTGGAACAAGCCGAGCGCGAAGAAGTACTCTTGAATTTCCGTTCGAAACAAACCAGGATTCTGGTCGCAACTGATGTGCTTAGCAGGGGAATTGATATTAAAGATATTAACCTTGTAATAAACTTCGACGTCCCTTCTGATGCAGAAGATTACGTACACCGGATAGGACGTACCGCAAGGGCAGAAACCACCGGAGTTGCACTAACCTTTGTGAATGAGGACGATATGTATAATTTTCAAAAAATTGAAAGTTTAATCGAACGTGAAATACTCAAACTCCCTCTTCCTGAAAGCCTTGGTAATGGTCCGGAATGGAAAGTAAGATCCTTTAAAAAGAAAGGAAACAAGAAAAGGTATTCGAAAAAGAAAAAACCGGGCAACAGAAAAAATAATAGAAAATAATAAAAGCATATTTTTTGATACTTGTGGCATACGGCAAAGCAAAAAAGAGATTGAATTTTATTGTACAATTTGCAATTGTACTTTTCTATTTAAGTATGCCAATTGCTGTGCTTTCACAAAACTCAGAAAAAACAGACTATTTCCGACAAGCAATTGATTTTAAGCAAGCCAACAAAGCCTGCTCTCAAAATTTGCTGGCATATAATTCAACTCGTTCCTATCCTAAAAAACAAGACATAAAACTCAAGGTTCCCAAAGTAAAATACAACGATATTTTTTCCATGGATATTGGTTCTTCCCCAGTTTTGATGCTTATTGGAGAAACTTTTATCCCATTTTGGATGCAGGGGAAATATGCACATCCGATCATTTCCGATGAATTTTATATTGGAGGAAGTTTTATTGTAGGATCAGTCATTGGAAAATCAAAATCGTTGTTTAGTGGCTTCTATGCAAATATGACAACCGGGACATCACAAAAAAACGTTGGAATTGGCATAGGGTATTTAACCTATGGTTTTACCGATGAAGAGATGGATCAAAGGCTCACATTTGTCATTAACGGAAAAACAAAAATCAACCGCGATTGGGTGGCTATCACCGACAATTATTTCTTCAATACCGAATTTGGGCTGACCGGGGTCATCACATTTCGTGGAAGAAAAACCATGAAGAGAATGGGAGTCGATATCGGTTTGGTTATCCCGATTGGTGGCAATATTGATACATTTCTACCAGTTCCCTGGGCAGGAATTCACTTTCCTATTCTCTCCGATTAGGGCTTAATATAATTTATTCTCAAGATATTGATTCCCTTCTTGTATTTGCGTACCTTTCATTAAAGAAAAAGGCAATTAACAATCTAAATCTTTTGGCATGAAAACTATATCCATACTTCTGTTTTGTCTTTTGTTAATCCTCCTCTATAAACCTGCGTTCTGCCAGGAAAACGCGAAGAAACAGAGAATAGAAACCCTTGATGGGAATGAATATAATGGGGTTATTGTTTCTTCTGACTCCATTTCAGTTTTATTTCAAACCGACAATATTGGGCCTATAACGATCCAACGAAAAGATATCCGGCATATGACAGAAATTGATTCTTCAAAAATTATTGAGGGTAAAGTTTGGTTTGAAAATCCGCAGGCAACCAGGTATTTTTGGGCACCAAACGGATTTGGTCTTAACGAAGGGGAATCGTATTACCAGAATGTTTGGGTACTGTTCAACCAATTTGTATATGGCGTAACCGATAATTTTTCATTTGGAGGAGGTACCGTTCCATTATTTATTTTTGATGGCGCCCCCACCCCAATTTGGTTAACACCTAAATTATCGATCCCGATTACCCCTGACAAATTTAATATTGGCGTTGGGGCATTGTTAGGGACCGTGCTGGGTGAATCGGAAACAGGCTTTGGGATTCTTTATGGGA
Source organism: Prolixibacteraceae bacterium (assembly GCA_963678235.1). GTDB lineage: Bacteria > Bacteroidota > Bacteroidia > Bacteroidales > Prolixibacteraceae > JABMQB01. Next base: position 2,519,747 of record OY782766.1, read on the forward strand.
TCGCTACCCTTGGAAACCGTGATAAAAACGTAAGCTTTGGCGCCGGATATGGTTATGCCGGAGGATCTTTTGCGCAAAACCCTGCATTAACCATAAGTTTTATGGTCAGGACCGGGCAAAGGGGATACCTTATTTCAGAGAATTACATTTTCCCGGGAAGCGATGGATTTGGGGCAATTTCAATTGGTGGAAGACGCATCATAAAAAATGCAGGCCTTGATTTTGGGGCAATTATTCCGGTAGGCGATATCGGGGCATTTATTGTTTTGCCCTGGTTGGGATTCACCATCCCCATGGGAAAGTAGATGATATGAATTGAGATTTATTGATTCATCCACTGATTCTAAACTTTAATACTATTAATTCTTTTATCACCATAAACCACCATCAATCTCTTCATCTTTATCTACTTTGCCCTTTTACTTTTTTAGGTTATTTTTGCGCCATAATTTAATTTCTATGCAAAAGGTTGTCATTGGGCTTTCAGGAGGTGTTGATTCAAGCGTTGCCGCATTTTTGCTCAAAGAGCAGGGTTACGATGTAACTGCCTTGTTTATGGTAAATTGGCATGAGCGCGTGGGCGCAATTACCAGCGCATGCACCTGGGAAGAAGATGCCCTTATTGCAAAGATGGTTGCAAAAAAGCTCGACATTCCTTTTCAAATAGTTGACTTAAGCAAAGATTACAAAAAGCGCGTGGTTGATTATATGTTTAAAGAATACAAGGCTGGCAGGACTCCGAACCCAGATGTGCTTTGTAACCGTGAAATAAAATTTGATATCTTCCTGGATGAAGCGCTAAAATTAAATGCTGATTTTGTGGCAACAGGGCATTATTGCCAAAAGGGGGAAGCTGTTGTAAATGGAAAAACAATCCATAAGCTTTTGGCGGGAAAAGATAAGAATAAAGATCAAAGTTATTTCTTATGCCAGTTAAACCAGGAGCAGCTCTCAAAGGCCCTTTTCCCTATCGGGCATTTGGAAAAACCAGAAGTTCGGAAAATTGCGCGTGAACAAAACCTGCCCACAGCCGAACGAAAAGATTCACAGGGAATTTGTTTTGTTGGTAAAGTCGATCTTCCAACGTTTTTGCAGCAACAACTTGAAAGAAAGCCCGGCAATGTAATCGAGGTTCCTGCGAAATTTATGGAAAAGAAAAAGCAGGTACCGATCAGCGAAGAAAACTTTAAGAAATTATGCTTCAGCTATCCATTTAAACCTTGGAACGGTAAGGTTATTGGAGAACATGAAGGAGCCCATTTTTATACCATCGGTCAACGAAAAGGCTTAAACATTGGTGGGTATAAAGAGCCGCTTTTTGTGCTTGGAACTGATGTTAGCAGGAATATAATTTATGTTGGGGAAGGTAAACAACACCCTGGTTTATATAGGCGTGGATTATTCATTTCTTCTAACGATGCCCACTGGATTCGTGAAGACCAAATGCTTAAAACCAATGAAAACAGAAGATTTGACGTAAGAATACGTTATCGACAGCCTTTGGAAAAAGCAAGTCTTTACCAACGTGATGAAGGAATTTATATCCTGTTCGACCAAGAACAAAGAGGAATCACTTCCGGTCAATTTGCCGCATGGTATGATGGAGAAGAATTAATTGGCTCCGGGGTAATTGCATAAATTAATAACTATCTTAGCAAGTAAAATATAGCTTATATGATAAAGTCCATGACAGGGTTCGGAAGATCCGAATTCGAAGTTAACAACAAGAAATTCACCCTTGAAATTAAATCCCTCAACAGCAAACAAATGGATATTAGTACCCGGATTCCCGCCCTTTACAGGGAAAAGGAAATCCTGATAAGAAAAACAATATCCGATGCTTTAGTTCGTGGGAAAGTGGATTTCAATATTTATGTGGAAAACCTTGGCGAAGAAAGTTCTGCTAAAATAAACGAACCTATTTTAAAGAATTATTTCAGCCATTTACAAAGCATTAGTTCCGAACTGGGGCTCCCCGTCAATGAAAAAACCCTGCATGCTGCCATGCGCTTGCCCGACACGGTAAAGGTTGAATATGAAAAACTGGACGAAGGCGAATGGAAAATTATCCTGGAACATATTTATAAGGCAATCGATGATTTAAACGAATTTAGGGTTCAGGAAGGACTGGCTTTAAAAGAAGACATAAGTTCCAATATTAAGAAAATACATGGAATGCTGCCCGATATCGAGCCTTTCGAAAAGAAAAGAATAGAAGTGATCAAGGCAAGAATACAGGAGAACCTGGATTCGTTGAAACTAAATGGTGATGTGGATTCAAACCGTTTTGAGCAGGAATTACTTTTTTATCTTGAAAAATTAGACATTAACGAAGAAAAGGTCAGGCTATCCAACCATTGTAAGTTTTTTGAAGAGACCGTTAACCTGAAAATCCCTGTTGGCAAAAAATTAGGCTTTATTTCACAAGAAATCGGTAGGGAAATCAACACCATCGGATCGAAAGCCAACGACAGTGATATCCAAAGAATCGTTGTTCAAATGAAAGACCATTTGGAAAGGGTGAAAGAACAACTCTTAAACGTTCTATAAAGCAAAGTTTATTTCAGAATGACTCAGAAACCAAACCCAAAGGGCAAATTAATAATCTTTTCGGCACCTTCCGGCGCCGGGAAAACAACCATTGTGAAACACCTTTTGAGTAAGAACATTGGTTTAGAATTTTCAATTTCCGCGACCAGTCGTGAGCCTCGGCATACCGAAACAGATAAGAAAGATTACTATTTTCTTTCGCTGGAAGAATTTCAAAATAAAGTCAAAAACGATGAATTCCTTGAATGGGAAGAAGTGTATTCGGGCACTTGCTATGGAACTTTAAAAAGTGAGGTCGAGAGGATTCGGGCTAAAGGCAGGCATGTAATTTTTGATGTGGATGTAGTTGGCGGACTGAACATTAAAAAGTATTATGGCAATGAGGCTTTGGCAATATTCGTGCAGCCCCCATCGGTTGAAGAATTGAGAAACAGGTTGATGAACAGGTCAACCGATTCGGAAGACAAAATAGCGATGAGGGTAGCAAAAGCAAAAAAGGAATTGGCATTTGCGCCTCAGTTCGACTTAATAATCATAAACGATAAATTAGAGCTTGCAATTGAAAAAGCTGAAGCTGAAGTCAAAAATTTTATTCAAGGATAAATGAGTGGGTTTGTATCCAATATTATCAATCCTGGATCGGATATCCATTTAAAAATTGGATTGTATTTTGGTACGTATAACCCCATTCATATCGGGCACCTTGCAATTGCCAATTATATGGTCGAATACACCGATATTGACCAACTTTGGTTTGTTGTTTCCCCTCAAAACCCATTTAAAAAGAAAAGCAACTTATTGGATGACTACCAAAGGCTTGAGATGGTCCATCTGGCAGTGGGCGAAGATCCCAGGTTTCGGGTTTCAAACATCGAATTTAGCCTGCCAAAACCATCATATACGGTCGATACGCTTGCCCATCTGACTGAACAATTCCCAAACCATCACTTTTCCATTATTATGGGAAGCGATAATCTTGAATTTCTGCACAAATGGAAAAACATTGATGTAATCCTTGAGAATTATGGAATCATCGTTTACCCACGACCCGGATTTGATCCCGAAAATTTCGCTTTAAAATCAAGCTTTACGATTGCTAATGCCCCTTTGATGGATATTTCCTCCACATTTACAAGACAAGCAATCAAAGATGGAAAAGACATTTCACATTTTCTGCCCCCAAAAGTATTTCAATACATTGACGAAATGAATTTTTATAAAAAATAGGACCTAATAGGTTGTGGTCATATTGTCAACAACACAAATCGTATAATCAGCCTTCCCTAAATTATCTTCATTCAATTCATTGACATTTTTCTGCGAAACGGTTGTTATGGTTAGAATTTTCAATCCGGGCATTGCTTGTTTCAAGTACCAGTTAATGCTTTCAAAGTTATCGGAATGATAGGCTCCGTTAAAATGCAAAAACAAGTTGCCATCCTCCCAATTTTTCACAATAAAATGCGCCATTGTAGCATCTTTTATTGCCTGTGCTTTAGGGAAGTTCGGCGTGATATGTGGACCCATTCCATTACCCATTCCAAGCAGGCTTTTGTAACAACTCAGGGTAGAATCATAAGCCACGGGCAGTGGCGGCAAATACTTTTTAGCTTCATCACTTAACTCTTCAAGTCCTTCAAAACCATCTGAATTGACAACAGATGCATACCTCCTTGGTATGTTGGTGGCAATAACTTGTAAACCGCTGTCTTTTGCAAATTCCACCAAAGGTTTATAGTCGTTTTTATAATTTGGCCACAACCTGGCTTCAGCTTCAAACCTGCTGGTTGTGATAACTCCATTTATAAATTCATCTATAAGCAACTGATTATCGGTTTCAAACATTTCTGCTCCTAAAATCAGGTTCTCCTTATTAATATCAAACAAATCTTTGCTAAGCTCTAATTGAAGCCAATGTGAAATAGGATTGTTATGCAATTCGCCAAACAAAACAACGTCGGCATTTGCCAATTCGTTCAACATCTTTTTATATTTGACGGACTTCCCTTCGATATCAAACAGGGAATATGCTGGTTTATCTGCCTTAAATCCTGAAAAAACAATAATGGTAAGAACGAATACTATTTGAGCCTTTTTCATTTCAATTTCTATTGGTGTAATCAACTAAACAAAATTTGAACGGATCAGTTTAATGATTGCAAAAGTTCATTCCTTATAAAGAAAGATTACAAATTGCCCGGCAGCACAAAATATCTTTCATTTAGAGAACTAAATATATAAGTATTTGTATATTTGCATATCCGAGCAGAAATAGCTAAGTACCTGATATATGCTATCCTGCCAATGGGTTGGTTGGAAACAGCTTCACCTCCCGATTTCGCCAGTAGGGCGGATGACTTGGAAAGGAGACAAACTGGCAATACATGTCCTCTTTCCGCATTTTTTGAAAGGGGATTTTTTATGGGCAAATTTGAAAATATTCTTCTTGTTTCAGGCGGACAACGTAATGTTGGAAAAACAACGTTTATCTGCAATCTTATTTCTTCGCATAAAGAGAAAAATGTTACTGCCGTAAAAATTACCCCCCATTTTCATGAATCAACTTCGGGTCTTGAAACTATTAAAACTGGCAAAGGTTGGATATTGTCAAAGGAAAGCAATCGTGAACAGAAAAAAGACACTTCCCTTTATCTGATTGCCGGAGCAAAAGAAAGTTTTTTCCTTCAATCTGAAAAAGAATCATTACCTGAAGCTTTTGAAACCCTTCTCCCCTATTTGCCAAAAAACGATCCGGTTATCATCGAATCGGCAGGATTAATCGAAATCATAAAACCTAGATTATTTGTTATTATCCTACCCGATGATCGAGCGATAAAAAAAGAAATGGAAAACAAATTACTATTGACCGATCTGATTGTAATTTCTGACGGAAAGAAATATTATCCGTCACCTGAAATAATAACATTTCACAATAAATGGATTCTAAGCACACCAAAATGATTGATTTAAAAGAAGCGCTAAATATTGCATTGGAAAATACTCTTTCCTTACAAACGGAAACTATTCCTTTTATGGATTCGCTGGGGAGGGTTCTTGCCGAAGATGTGCATTCAGATGTAAATATGCCCCCATTCAACAAATCGGCAATGGATGGTTATGCCTGCAAAAAGGAAGATTTGGGAAAGGAATTGGCCTTGCTTGAAATGATTCCGGCAGGAACGGCGCCAACTAAAACTATTGGTAAAGAACAGTGCTCAAAAATAATGACAGGGGCTGAAGTGCCAAAAGGGGCAGACACCGTTTTTATGGTGGAATATTCAGAAATTAAAGAGAATGGCAAAATAATCTTCATCGGGGAAAAAACATCCTCCAATATATGCCTGGAAGGTGAAGATTTGCAGCAAGGTGATTTGGTGCTACCGAAAGGAACCCACATAAAGCCACAACATATTGCAATGTTGGCGGCTGTAGGCTGTATGCACCCCAAAGTGTATTTACAGCCCACTGTAGGAATTATCTCAACCGGATCGGAACTGGTTGAACCGGGCGAAATGATCACTAAAGCAAAAATCAGGAACAGCAATGGGCACCAAATGGTTGCACAGGCGAAAGAAATGGGGCTTTCGGTAAATTACTATGGAATTGTTGCCGATGACCAACAAAAAACCTATGAAGTAATAAAAAATTCAGCGGAAGAAAATACCATCACGCTCATATCGGGAGGTGTTTCGGTGGGTGATTTTGACTTTGTCCCCGATGCAATTCAGAAAATGGGCTTCAATATTCTTTTTAGCAAAATTGCGGTTAAACCAGGAATGCATACAACTTTTGCGGTGAACGGTAACAACAAATACATCATCGGACTGCCCGGAAATCCAGTTTCTTCGTTTATCCAGTTGGAAATATTTGTAAAAGAAATCCTTTATAAATTAATGGGGCTTTCAAAAATTCCAGTATTGCTTCCGCTTGAAATGAACGAAGGATTTTCAAGAAAGAAAACCAACCGGGAGGAATATATTCCGGTTTTATTGACATCGGACAATAAAGTAAAAAGGGTTGAATACCACGGTTCAGCACATATTCATGCCTATCACAAAGCATTTGGGGTAATATCAATTGCGCAGGGGAAACAAACAGTTCAGAAGGGGGAAATTGTATATGTTAGACCGCTTTAACAGAAATATCGACTATCTGCGCATTTCGGTGACCGACAAATGCAACCTCAGGTGCACCTATTGTATGCCCGAAGAAGGGGTAAAATTGTTACCTCATTCTGAAATCTTAAGTTTCGAGGAGATTGAAGAATTTGCAAGGATAGCCATACAAAAAGGAATTACAAAAATCCGACTTACCGGCGGTGAACCTTTGGTTCGGAATGGTATTGTTGATCTGGTTAAAAAACTATCAGGTTTGGAAGGTTTAAAAGATTTATCGATGACCACCAATGGTACCCTGCTTGAAAAATATGCCCATGATTTAGCCAAAGCCGGGCTTAAGCGGATAAACATCAGCCTTGACACAACCAATGCCGATGATTTCTGTGCCCTTACCCGAAATGGGAATATTGAAGATGTATTTAAAGGTATTGATGCTGCTATTGAAGCCAAATTAACGCCAATAAAAATTAATTGTGTTCTGCTCGGGCAACCCAACCATGAGACCGAAAAACTTATTGGGTTTTGTAAAAATAAAAATCTGTCATTACGGTTTATTCATCAAATGAACCTGGCTACAGGCGAATTTTCGGTGGTTGAAGGTGGCGACGGTGGAAACTGCTCCAAATGTAACCGTATACGGCTTTTGGCAAATGGCGATGTTAAACCATGTTTATTTAGTGATTTGGCATACAATACCCGAAAAGTCGGAGTCGAGAAAACCATCGACCTCGCTATCGGTAACAAACCAAAAGCAGGAACTTTTAACAAATCAAAAACATTTAGTCAAATTGGAGGATGACAATTATGGAAGGGCTGAAAGGCAGAAGGACTGAAGTGCTGAATTACTGAAGGATTGAAGGATAAAGGATAAATTTTAAAAAAGTGAAACTCACGACTCAAAACTCTTAGCTATAATACCATGAAAAAACTAACACATACGGATGAAAAAGGAAAAGCCCACATGGTAGATGTCGGGGCAAAACCAAATCAGGAAAGAACTGCAAAAGCAGTAGGATTTATTAAATTACAGGAATCAACTTTATCATTAATTTCTGAAAATAATATAAAGAAAGGCGATGTATTGACCATTGCCGAAATTGCAGGTATTCAAGCGGCAAAACAAACAAGCAACCTCATTCCTCTCTGCCATTCGTTACAACTCACAAGAGTGGATGTTAAATGCAACCTGGAAGACGATGGAGTAAAGGTCAATTCGCTTGTTAAGTGCACAGGGAAAACAGGTGTCGAAATGGAAGCCCTGACAGCGGTTAGCGTTTCCCTTCTTACCATTTATGACATGTGCAAAGCCGTTGACAAAACCATGAAAATGGGGAATATTAAATTGATAGAAAAAACAAAAAAATAGCTTTCATTACAAATTCAATGAAAATGAGCAGAATTAAAATACTTTCCGTAAATATTTCCGAAAAAAAAGGTGTGATTAAAAAATCTGTACCATCCATCAACCTTTCGGACATTGGTGTGGTGGGTGATGCACATTCGGGGAGTTGGCACAGGCAAATTAGCCTACTTGCCAAAGAAAGTATCCATAAATTTGAATTGCAGGCTGGAAGGGAAATCAAACATGGTGAGTTTGCCGAAAACATTACAAGCGAAGGTTTTGAGCTTTATACCTGTAATCCATTGGATCGATTTAAAAACGACACGATTGAACTTGAAGTAACCCAGATTGGCAAGAAGTGTCACGGCGATAATTGCGCCATTTTCAGGGAGGTAGGAAATTGTGTTATGCCCAAAGAAGGGATTTTTGCACGCACCATAAAGGGTGGAAAGCTTCAACCCGGCGATGTGCTTGAGTACCTTCCCAAAACCACAAAAGTTCATATTATTACCCTAAGTGACCGGGCAAGCAACGGGGAATATAAAGATAAAAGTGGCCCTCATATACAACACCTTACAGCAAAATACTTCGAAGGGAAGAACTATCCTTTGGAATTTGGTTATGACCTTATTCCCGACAGCCCGAAAGAACTAAAAAATCTCATCAACTCGAAAGTCAACAATGTGGATATAATTTTCACCACAGGGGGAACAGGCATTGGCTCAAAAGACTTTACACCCGACGTGGTTAAACCTATGCTGGACAAAGAAATCCCGGGAATCATGGAAATGGGCAGGTTGAAATATGGTGCCGAGAAACCAAACGCACTGCTTAGCCGAAGCATTGCCGGAACCAAAGAAAAAACCCTAATATACGCCTTACCGGGGAGTGTGAAAGCGGTTTCGGAATACCTTGAAGTGATCCTGCCAACCATCCGGCATTCCATATTAATGCTGCATGACCTGGGGCATTAAGTGTTTATTTTAATATTACGAAACAAGCTCCTTATTGATAAATGGCAGCCGCGCCAATTAAAATAATTGTATATTTAATGCGCATACTAATCTAAAACATTGAACCATGAAAAGAATTCTATTCAGCATTGTTCTGTTATCATCATTTATCCTGTCATTCGCTAACTCAAAACCATCCCCCAATGAATTTGCAAAGAACGTAATATCCGTTGGAGTGGTTGTTTCCGATTTGGAAGCATCTCTTGATTTTTATACCAAAATTATTGGAATGACAAAAGTTGGCGGATTTACCGTACCGGCAGAGAAATCTTCTTATCTCGGCTTAACCGACAAAAAAGAAATTGTGATTACCACCTTAAAACTGGAAGACAGTGCTTCTGCCAATGAATGGAAAATAATGACATTTGGAGGAAAAGCAACACATCCGAAACAAAAGTTCATTGATGACGACACAGGCATTCAATATGTTACCATCAACGTTGTTTCAATAGCCCCATTTTTAAAACGTTTTCAGGAAAACAATGTAAAAATATTAAGCGCTGAACCATCCGTTTTAGGCAACGACAGGTTTTTACTTTTAGTACAAGACCCTGATGGGACATTTATTGAACTAATCGGTGGAGAATAATATTTTTTGAACATTTCTAAAAATTAGTCGAAAACGAAAAACATTTTTACCTTTGTAGCGTTTGGTTAAATATCAAATGAAAAGAAGGATGAAAAAAATAAGAGGGAAGGAAGCTGGTTACAGAACGTTAACCTTAGGCGAAGAAATATTTAACAGCATCACGCATGGTATTGGTACCCTGCTAAGTATTGCTGCGCTAGTGATTTTGATCGTATTTGCAGCAATCAAGGGTAATGCCTGGCACGTGGTTAGCTTTTCAATTTTTGGAAGCACGCTTGTTATGCTGTACTTATCATCGACACTTTACCACAGCTTTACAAAAGAGCGGGTAAAAAATTTGTTTGCCCGCTTCGACCATGCTGCAATTTTCCTGTTAATTGCTGGAACTTACACACCTTTTGTACTCACCACCCTGAGAGGTCCGCTTGGCTGGGTATTGTTTGGCATAATTTGGAGCCTGGCAATTACCGGAGTTGTGATTCGTTCCATTTACCTCACAAGGTTTAGAAAACTTATGGTTGGCATCTACCTTATGATGGGATGGATGTTTTTAATGGCAGTGGTTCCAATGGTTAAAAACCTTCCGGGAATAAGTGTTGCGTTTTTGTTTATTGGTGGGGCTTGTTATTCCATAGGGGTTATTTTTTATGCCTGGAGAAAAATGCCGTATGGGCACGGTATCTGGCATTTATTTGTGCTTGCCGGAAGCATTATGCACTTTTTCTCGGTACTTTATAGTTTGTAAACAAACTTTCTATATCCATAATTTATTCAATGCCAAACCTATTCGTTTACGGAACCCTACTTTTCCCCGAATTGGTATCTGCATTAACCCAAAAATCCTACAAGTCCACATCTGCGCTTTTAAAGAATTATCGGGTCACCGAAATATTTGATGGAGAAAATCCAAGAAGCTATCCGGCATTAATACCAATGCTTGGGGCTGAGGCAAAAGGCAAATTACTATTTGATGTTGATGAAAAAGCAATCGGGATTTTAGATTTCTATGAGGGTGATGAATATGAAAAAATCAATATCAACTTATCAGTAGATGGTGCAAATTATCAGGCAATTACTTACGCCTGGATTGGAACTGGCGATGAAGAATTAAAGGGTGATTGGAACCCAAATGAATTTGAAAGCAACCATTTAAGTTACTATTTAAAGGAAGTTATACCAGAGGTTTTGGAAGAATATCAAATACTTCATCGAAGAAGGAATGACTGAGAAATCTAAATTTTACCATGGGATTTCTCCTTTTTGTTGAAAGGACAAGTGCTTAATTTGCCAAGACAGGAACGTTAACCAATTCCCCTTCCATCGAGAAATCGTGTGACGAAGTAACCTTTACATCCACAAACTGACCAATTAAACTTTGATCTTCCGAAAGGAAACGAACAATTAACTTGCCTTCGGTTAACCCGGTCAAGAACCCTTCTTTGCGATCAGCTGCACGAACCAGCACCCGGACATTCTTCCCTATCATTTTGGAATTATACACGCGGTTATGCTTTTTTAATTCTTCTGTAAGGATATGCAACCTGCTTTTCTTTACTTCCTGTGACACATCGTCTGCCCACCTGTGGCTTGTTGCCCCAGGACGTGGCGAATACATGGCAATGTAGGCCATATTGTATTTAAACTCTTCCATCACCAGACGGGTATTCTCAAATTGCTCATCGGTTTCACCCGTAAAACCAACAATGATATCTGTAAATAAAGTTGCTTGCGGAGTTAAACGTCGAATCGTTTTTACAATGCTTCGATATTTTTCCACATGGTGTTTCCGGTTCATTTTTACCAAAACCTTTTCGTCGCCACTTTGAATGGGCAAATGGATTTGTTTGGCAAGCACCGTATATTGGGCAATCACTTCAATTACCCCATCGGTCATGTCGCGTGGGTGAGGCGAGGTAAAATATACCCAGAATTCCTTTTGCAATTTATTGCCAAGCTCTCCTATTTCTTTTAATAATTCAGGAAACGATATTTCTTCGCCCTTTTTGTCCAGGCCATAGGAATTTACATTTTGACCAAGCAGTGTAATCGATTTAAATCCGGTATTAACCAATCCTTCTATTTCTTGTACTATTTCTTTTGATGGGCGAGATACTTCCCTCCCGCGGGTGTAAGGCACTGCACAAAAGGTACAAAATTTATCGCAACCATTCTGAATCGGCACAAATGCTTCAAAATTAGAACCGTACGATGGTTTCACATCCCAGAATGCATTAATATTTGTGTTATGCGGGTCGATACCAATTTTCAGGTGGGTAGGAGTACTAACTCCATACTGACTTATAAGTTGCGGCAACTTAGGCAAATCTTTCATCTGAAAGGTGATGTCGAACAATTTGAGGAACTTTTCGTGGTCGCTGGGCAAAATGCAACCCGAAATAAAAGTTACCAGGTTCTTTTTGTTTTTCCAGGAATTCCACTTATGGATTCTTGAATACACCTTATCAATCGCTTTTTGCCTGACCGAACAAGCTAAAATACCAATTAAACCAGCCTTCTCTTCATTATCTGTCCACTCATAACCAGCATCGTCCAGCACAGCAGTTACCCGCTCACTATCCGACAAATTCATCTGGCACCCCAATGTAATTACATGGTATTTCATATTTCCCAAACCTCAATTAAGAATCAATCTAAATAAAGTGCAAATCTAAGAATATTTTTATTGGAAACAAGTGGCAGCTGTTTACAAGGTATCCATCCTAAATAGGATTCCATCAAATAATATTACCCATTACTTTGAACGTTATTATTATTAGCGGGCAATATTTAGTTTCAATAAAAACATTTGTATTTTTGTGCAAACTTGCTTGTAAATGGATACCACGGAAATTTTAATCAAAATTCGAAAAATTGTACGCTCAATAGATATTGAATCAAAAAAGATCCAGAAAGATTATGGTGTAAGTATCCCACAAGTTTTATGTCTTAACTTTTTGCATGTATCGCCAAACTACCAATCCACACAAGGTGAAATCCGTAAATTTTTAAACCTAAACCCAAGCACAGTAAGTGGCATAATTAACCGTCTCGAAAAAAAAGGATTGTTGGCAAGGTTACCAAAACTTGGCGACAAAAGAGTTGTTAATATTGCCTTGACATCTGCTGGTGATAATCTTCTTAAAAGCATTCCTGCCCTTTTGCACGAAGAGCTATCAAATAAACTTCAAATGCTGCCTATTGATGAACTAAATACTGTGGAAAAAGGATTAAATACATTGGTAACAATTTTAGATATTGATAAAATTGAAGCTTCGCCAATGATCACTACAGGAGTCGAACTTGACTCTGATGCATAGGATAACATTATATTTCTCTAGTTTATAACGACGTTGTCGTATGAAATATCTTACTTATCATATTATTTCTACAGAAACCAAATAAAGAATAGATTAATGATCCTTTCGAAACTCATCGTAAATTTAGCCTTAATTAATCCTAAACAACGCCCCTCTCGAAGCTACAATATTGTTGTTCTTTAAATATTTTTATATTTTTGTTCGTATAGAAACTATTTGGTTTATATATGAGTATTAGAAAAAGAGAAGGCATAAAAAGAATAAACTCCAAAACAGTGAAAGCAATTTTGGATACTGTGTTCGGGATAAACCTGTTAAAACACAATTTACCCCCTACAATTTGACGGATTTCTAAGTACAAACTTTTTATTCTGACTTAAGTTTCATTAATACCGGATACCTGATTAAAAAGAATATTGAAAACAAAAGACGGCAATATTCTAAATCCTTAAAAACAACACAGGTACAGCCCTAAAAAATCTTCTCCAAAAGAATAAAAAGCAAAGTCGGATATTTTCAACAGGGGCAACGAAATCCTGAAATAATCCGAAAACTAAAGGAAAGTTTTAAAACTCTTTCTGCAACATCAACACAAGTTCAGCAGCTACATTTTTAAATAAATAAACATTCACAAAAATGATTTACAACAATAAACAACAAGCCATTGCCAACAAAATTGAAGAAGAACCACAGAAATCAAAATGGAAAGATTGGCGGTGGCAACTGAAACATTCCATAAGGTCAATTGACAAATTTGAAACCCTTACCGGAATCAAATTCGATGAAGATGAAAGGCAAGAACTTAAAAAAACGCTTCAAAAGTTCCCCTTATCCATCACTCCATATTACTTATCCCTCATCGATAAAAATAACTTTAGGAATGATCCTGTTTTTAAACAATCATTTGGAGGTGTTGAAGAATTAATTACCTTAAAATCAGAGTTCGAAGACCCATTATCGGAAGAAGGCGATAGTCCGGTTGAAGGCATTACACACAGATATCCGGACAGGGTATTGTTCCATGTGAGCAATATTTGTTCGATGTATTGCAGGCATTGCACCCGAAAAAGAAAAGTTGGGGATATTGACAGTGTACCGTCAAAAGATCAGCTAAAAAAAGGGATTGAGTATATTGCCAATACCCACCAAATAAGAGATGTGTTGCTTTCAGGCGGGGATCCTTTAATGCTTTCTGACGATAAAATTAATTGGCTACTCTCAGAGATTAGCAAAATCCCTCATGTGGAAATCATCCGGATTGGAACCAGGATGCCAGTTGTTTTACCATACCGTATAACTGATAAACTGGTTTCGATATTAAAAAAATACCAACCACTATGGATCAATACGCATTTTAACCATCCAAATGAAATTACGGCTTCAGCAAAAGAAGCGTTATCCAAATTAGCCGATGGCGGATTTCCTCTTGGAAACCAGTCGGTTCTATTGGCCGATATTAACGACTGCCCAAGGATAATGAAATCGTTGCTTCACAAATTGGTTCAAAACAGGGTTCGCCCATATTATTTGTACCAGTGTGATTTATCCGAGGGGCTGTCACATTTTCGTACCCCGATCGGAAAAGGTATTGAAATAATGGAAAGCCTTGTTGGCCATACCACTGGTTTTGCGCGCCCAACATATGTTATTGATGCTCCCGGTGGTGGCGGAAAAATTCCAGTCATGCCCAACTATATAATTTCATGGTCGACAAACAAAGTTATACTTCGGAATTATGAAGGGGTAATTACCACCTATAAAGAACCAGATAATTATCAAACAAAAATGTGTGACAGGAACTGTGAAGATTGTGACCTGGACTTAAAACTAAAAGAAGTGGATGAAGCGGAAGCCATTGGAATTGAAAAATTACTGTCGGATTCTGACGATTCAATTTCTTTAATACCGGAAGACAACGAACGAATAATGAGGAGAGATTAACAGATGCAGGACAAGATCGAAAAAATAGGAAAAGGATCGGTTATTCAACACGGCAGTTTAAACAAGCGCGTTTATTTAATGAAGCTAAAAGAAGAAGACAGCCCATTCATCATTTCGCAATTAAATAACCTGGCCAGAAAATATGGGTACACAAAATTATTTTGTAAGGTTCCCGATTGGGCTGCACCCTTATTTTATGCAAATGGGTTTATTTTAGAAGCACAAATACCAAAATGTTATGGCAATAAAAACGATGCTTTTCTGGTATCAAAATTTTTAAACTCCGACAGGTTATTGGAAATCGAAACCGAACAGCTATACGAATTCAGTAAAATGTTACTTGATGCGGGAATTCTAAACAAGAATCTCGATAGGTCATCCGGTTTTGTGGTGAAAAGCCTTGGCGAAAATGAATCGGAACAAATAGCTGAAATTTACAGGGAAGTATTCCTAACCTATCCCTTCCCTATTCATAATCCGGCATATATAGAAAATTCAATGAACGAAGATGTTCAATATTTTGGAATTGAAATCAAAGGAAAGCTGGTTGCCCTGGCTTCCGCAGAAGTGGATAAGTCAGACCTAAATGCAGAGGTTACTGATTTTGCAACACTGCCCAAAGCACGCGGCAAAAACCTTTCTGTCCATTTGCTTCAAACCATTGAGGAGGAAATGAAAAAACAAGGGATAAAAACACTGTACACAATAGCCCGGCTAAACTCCATCGGAATGAATAAAACTTTCCTAAAAATGGGGTATACCTATTCCGGAACGCTTATAAAAAACACCAACATTTCCGGAAATATTGAAAGTATGAATGTATTCTATAAACACATATAATATGAACCTAGGTAAATTGTGCCGTTTCTCAAAAATTTGCCCAGCCTATTCGGGGAAGATAAAAATTAATGAAACCCCTTTATTATTGCATAAGAATGTGTTCTGTAATAGAGGATATAAGGGATGGAAAAATTGTGAGTTGTACGACTCATTTGAGAAATCAGAAGAAGTACAAGAGTAAATAAAGCAGAAAATAAGAACAATGAAAAGCACGAAAAAAACAGAAGAATTAAGTAATCAACAGGAAAAACAAGTTATTGAGTTTCTTCATAAAAATGGAAGAACGATGTATGGGAACATTATAAAAGAACTTAATACCGGAGTTAAAACAGGACAAGAAATAATTTTCTCCCTCCTTTCGAAAGGTATCATTAGAAAATATAATAATTCTTCTTATCTCGAATTAAATATGGAACCAAAAGAGTAACTCATTTTCTAATATTTGAGAACCAACAACCATCTTAATTCCATAATCCAAATACAAATTAAAACTATGCATATTATTGATCTGGCAATATTTTGCACATATCTGATTGCCATGCTGGGTGTCGGCTTTTATTTCATGAGAAAAAACAGCAGTACCGATGATTATTTTGTTGGTGGAAGAAAACTAAACAGCTTACATATTGGATTATCGGTAGTGGCAACCGACGTTGGAGGCGGATTTTCCATTGGACTTGGAGGACTTGGATTTACCATGGGACTTTCGGGAAGTTGGTTGCTGTTTACCGGCTTGTTGGGAGCCTGGCTTAGCGGCGTTTTATTAATTCCCAAAGTTGCAGACCTAGCACGAAGAAAAGGCTTTCTTTCATTCCCTCAGTTTCTAGAATATAAATTCAATAAGAATGTTGCAATATTTGCCGGAATAATTTCAGCAATTGGCTATTTAGGGTTTACCAGTTCTCAAATACTTGCCGGGGCAAAACTTGCATCATCAACATTTACAGGACTTTCATTGAACAACGCCTTGCTAATAATGGGCATAATAGCGATTGTTTACACCGTTTTAGGAGGATTAAAAGCTGTAATCTATACCGACACAATTCAATGGATAGTACTTATGGTTGGGCTAATTTTTATTAGCCTGCCCTTTGCATATTTTAAAATTGGGGGGATGCAGGCCATAAAAGCTACACTCAAGCCTGAGTTCTTAAGCCTGACGTCCATCACTTGGCAGCAAATAGTTAATTGGATGTTTACAATAATCCCGATTTGGTTTATTGGAATGACCTTATACCAACGTATTTATGCAGCCAAAAATACCAGGACTGCACAAAAAGGATGGTTTATTGCTGGTCTGTTTGAATATCCTTTAATGGCATTTATTGGGGTCATTTTAGGTATGTTTGCGAAAGTAGCCATGGAGAATGGACAATTGCCCGGATTTGGCTCGGGGGTATCCGATGCCGAAATGGGACTTCCAATATTACTAAAAACAATTCTACCTGTCGGGTTTATGGGAGTTGTGCTATCGGCATATTTTTCAGCAATAATGTCTACCGCCGATAGCTGTTTAATGGCCTCTTCAGGAAATATTATTACCGATGTATTAAAACTTCACCGATCGCCAAATAGCCTTCGTATTTCTCAAATCCTTACTTTAGTGGTTGGGATTATCGCCCTGTTTCTTGCCATGAAAATGAACAACGTACTTGAACTGATGCTTCATTCGTATTCATTTATGGTTTCCGGAATGATCGTTCCTGTATTAATGGCATTGTTTGCAAAGAAATTAAACGCACGGGCAGCTCTCGCATCAATGATAATCGGTGGTATCACAACACTCTCATTAGTTATCTTAAATGTGAACCTTCCTTTAGGATTAGATGCCAATATTTATGGGATTTCAGCATCATTAATTTTGTATTTAATCGTTGATTATTTAAAATTATAGTTTCCCAGAAAGCTAATCTTTAGGCAGTATTTTCAGATCAGTTTTTTAACAAAACAAAGATCCCCTTTTGCTTAAAAAATTCATTTATATGAACAATTCGTTCGTGCCAAAGGTTTTTATTCAGAAATCATGCGTGATACAGACAAGTTTTATTTAAACCAGGAAGAACCTAGCAGGAGTACATTTATGGCTTTGAGGGACTATATTTTATCGCTCGATCCGTTAATTACCCACGATATAAAGTACGGAAGCCCGTTTTTCAGCTATAAAGGAAGAATGTTCTGCTATTTATGGAAAGACAAAAAATTGAACGAACCATACATAGGAGTTGTTGAAGGAAACAGGATTGACCATCCAATGTTGGAGAAAGGAAACCGAACTCGAATAAAAATATTGCGGATAAAAAATAATGAAGACTTGCCTATTAACACCATAAATGAAATCCTTCAGCAGTCATTAGACTTTTACAGGCATGGAGTTATCAAAACCAAAAAGTAAGGACGCCCCCCAAGGTATTATCCTGTTTTTCATCTAAAATTATGTTTTGAACAAAGCCAATAATCCCCTACATTTACAAGCAAAGAAATTTCTATGCATGGATTTTTGCATAATATATTACCAGCCGATAAAGCGAATGAGTTGCTTTTAATTGGGCAAGAGCGAACAATAAAAAAGGGAGAGTTCTTTATTCGGGCAGGGGAAATACCAAAAAAATTCGCCTATGTAAATTCCGGATTGTTCAGGTATTTGTATATCCATAAAAATGGAAATGAATTTACGAAAGGATTGATTACGGAGCATAATTTTATCAGCGCCTATTCAGCAATGATCAGCCAAACTCCATCCTTCTTTTATATTGAGGCTTTAGAAGATTCCGATGTGTTTGAAATACCCTATCCCAAATGGCAAATCATGTTGGCATCAGATACATTTTGGACTAAATTCCTTCTTGGCTTTATTGAAAAGGGATTCAACAAAAAGGAAAAAAGGGAACGTGACCTGCTTTTGCTCGATGCAGAAACGAGGTACCTTGGCTTTTTAGAAGAGTTTCCCGGTCTTGACAAAAGAATTAGTCAGGGTATTATTGCTTCATACCTGGGGATACAACCAGAATCACTAAGCAGGATCAAGAAAAATATCCGCTCTTAACATAGATCAATGTGATTTAATTTCGGGCTCCTTTATTTTGTAATACTAAGAATTACAAAATATTAAATCATGAATTTAACAAACAACACAGTATTAATTACCGGAGGTAGTTCAGGCATCGGACTTGAGCTAAGCAAAAGATTGGTTGCTTTGAACAATAAGGTCATAATTTGTGGCCGCTCAGAAGAAAAACTAAATGCTGCCAAAGCACTTATACCAGAATTGGTAACCTATCCATGCGATTTATCAAACAAAGAACAATGCCTTGATTTGACGGCTTGGTTGAAACAAAACCACAAAGATTTAAATGTATTGATCAATAATGCAGCACTGGTACATAATACCAACTTTATGGAAGCAAAGGATGCAACTTCTATGGCTGAATTGGAGATAAATACCAATCTTTTAGCGCCAATAATTTTAATCAAAGAATTGGTGCCAATTTTAGTAAAGAATGCCAATCCAACACTGATAAATGTTACGACAGGGTTGATATACACCCCAAGGGCATCCTATCCGTTTTATAATTCTACCAAAGCTGCCCTTCACTCTTTTACGCAAATATTAAGGGCGCAACTTAGCAAAACCGATCTTGAAATTATCGAGGTAATGTTTCCTGCAGTGGATACGCCCTGGCATAAAAACAATCCTCCGAAATTGGCTATTCCGGTCGATCAGGCAGTTGAAGAAATGATAAAAAGCTTGTCAAAGGGCATTCCCGAAATTAGAATCGCAAAAGTTAAGTTGCTCTATTTTTTATCGAGGATTGCCCCAAATTTTGCATTCAAAAAGATAAATAACCTTCAATAAAATTCATTTTAATTTGAACTACTGGAATGATCACTTATTATTACCCAACTACCGTCAATCTTTTTCCAAACCAGGGTAAAATGCCCATGCATATCCCCGATACTTCTTGAGAGGTAAAACTTTCCGATCATTAATGCAGAGTTATCCTCAATTTTTAACAACTCCAATACGGTAAATTTTAACTTACCCATGGCAGTTTTATCGGGATATCCTTTTAAGTAACTTTCACGTGTTGCTTCCCAACCATAAGTTACCCCACTTCTACCTATAAATGTGAGTCTCTCCGACTTCCAATATCCCTCCATAAAACCATCAATATCTGCATTGTTCCAGGCAGATTCTGTCTTAGAAAACACTTCCTTAATTTGCAATTCATCCTGCTCCCCTAATTTTTGTTTTGCTTCGATAAGATGTGGAATACTTAGTGCAAATAATATTATCAGAAATCTCATGATATTTATTTTTTAGACATTAATCACTAACAAAGCTAAAGACTTTATAACAGTATTAGGCTAACATTTATCATTCAAGAATGAGGTTCATTTTGTTAAGACTAAACAACTATAGATTGGAAATCCATTGGTTTTAAGAATTCGAATGAAATTCGATAATTAAAATGATATTTGGCGGGAAGGCAGAAGTCAGAAGACGGAAAAAAAGCATAACGTACTCTGATTTAACTTCCGGCTTCGTGCTTCAGACCTCCATCATAAAAAAGATATTTATAGAAACTAAAGTAGCTGCAATGAAATTGCAGGGTTTTAACCTTTAACTAGAAAATAAAGAATTCCCAGCTCATTTTTTAATTCTTTCAACAACTTGATACTTAAAACTAATATGATTTTTTTGGTTCGATCGTAAACTCTTCCTTATAAATAGTTTATATTAGTACAAAGGAAAGTGTATCTATATTTTATATCGGCATTTTACCATGAAGAATCAAAAGTTCACAACCAAACTTTATGCTGGCATTGGAATTTTATTCCTATTTACTTCAGCCATTGTGATACTTGCTATTGCCGAAATAAAAGAAATAAGTAAAGACACTACAACCTTATACGAACACCCACTTGCCGTTAGTAATTCGGTTCGCGATATTAATATTTGTATTAGTGCAATTCAGCGAAACATGCGTGAAATTGAACTTACGGAAGATATTGAGCAGGTTCATCGTTCGGAATTGGAAATAAAAAGCTATCAGGAAATTGCGGATAAATCTTTTGGGATCGTCATAGATAAATTTTTAGGCGATAAAAAGATACCAATTGAAACATATGCAGCTTTCAAATCATGGGAGCCTTTAAGGGACGAAATCATACAACTGAAATTAAGCAACAATCCGGAAGCATTATCTACGGCAACAGATAAAGAAAAAAAACATGTTGACATGCTTTTTGAAACAACCAAGGTAATGACCGATTTTGCAAAAAACAAAGCAGATGAAGTTTTTACGAGCCTGAAAGCAAAGGAAAAGTCAAATATCACCATTATTTGGGCACTATTCTCATTGGTACTTCTATTAAGCTTCTTGGTTGCGGTTTATACCTCGCGAAGCATTTCCAAACCAGTCAATAAATTTATCCTCCAAATAGAAAAATTATACAAAAAAGGGGACATCGAAATTCGAAAAAACATCCCTGAACATGAACTTTTTGAATTGGTTGTTGATGAATTAACACTTGCGTTTAACAAGCTCGAAGATTTTAACCATCAACTTGAGCAGCAGGTTATGAAACGAACCAAAGAACTTCAGGATAGCCAGGAACAATTGATTAACCAAAACGAAGAATTCTCAAGTTTAAACAAGGAATATCTGAAACAAAATATTGATTTGAAAAGGGCTATTTTGAAAGCGGAAGAAAGCGACAAACTTAAATCGGCATTTTTGGCAAATATGTCGCATGAGATAAGAACCCCGATGAATGGCATAATTGGATTTGCGAATTTATTGCAGCAAGAGGAACTTTCCGCTGAAATGAGGTCTAAATACATTGACATCATCAATTCTAGCGGCAACCAGTTGCTTACACTAATCTCCGACATTATTGACATATCGAAAATTGAAGCCGGTCAGGTTGAACTTAACTTGAAAGAGGAAAACATCAACCAGATTTTAGATAAACTGTACTCGCAATTCGAGGTTGAACTCATAAAAAAGAACAAGAAAAATGTATCCTTAAAAATTACGAAAGAGCTGGAAGATTGGGAATGCAATATCAAGGCTGACGGGATTCGTTTGAACCAGGTTTTGATGAATCTAATTGGAAATGCCATTAAATTTACCGATTCCGGTAGCATCGAATTTGGGTATAAAAGAACTGATAAGTATAACCTATTGTTTTATGTGAAAGATACGGGAATAGGTCTATCAGAAATTGACCAGAAAATAATATTTGACCGGTTCAGGCAAGCAAATAATGGCGAAAAAAGGAACATAAGCGGCACAGGCTTGGGATTATCTATTTCGCAAGGATTAATTACCCTCATGGGAGGTAAAATTTGGGTCCATTCAAAATTAGGGGAAGGCTCTACATTCTTTTTTACCGTTCCTTTTCAACAAGTTTCGAAGAATATCCCAATTCCGGTGATGGAACTCCAGCAAACCCCCAACTTCGACTGGTCAGGCAAAACTATTTTAGTGGTGGATGACATGGATTTGGTGTATTATTACATTAAAGAAGTGCTAAAAAATACCAGGGCAAAACACCTGCATGCAAAAACAGGTAAGGAAGCAGTAAAGCTTGCAACTGAGAATCCTGATATTGACATCGTGCTAATGGATATTGAACTACCTGACATAGATGGATTTGAAGCCACAAAGATAATCAAAAAGAAAAGAAATATTCCGATAATTGCACAAACAGCGTATGCAATGCAAAGCGATAAAGAAAAGGCAATTGCTGCCGGTTGCGATGGCTACATAGCAAAACCATTAAATAAATCCCACCTGTTTGAATTAATCGAAAAAAACTTATCATAAAATCAAACACCTCCGTTTTTATTGTCTTCTAAACCATCATATCTCTTAATTGTTAGAATTTTAGATTGGAATTATTTGGTAATGACGGAAACAATTCAAAGAAAATACGAAAAAAAGACCGGCTGGGTGGTTCTGCTCACTGCAGCAACCATGTTGGTAGAGATTTATTTTGGGTGGTTAACAAATTCAATGGCACTGCTCGCCGATGGTATTCACATGGGATCGCATGTTTTGGCAATTGGCTTAAGCTGGTTGGCTTATGTATTTGTTAGGAAACTCGACAAATCAAAAAATAATTCGTTACAATCAAAAAAAATATTGTCCCTTTCGGGATACACCAGCGGGATTTTATTACTGGTTTTTGCATGTTTTATACTGATCGAAGCAGGCAAACGGTTTTTTATTCCAAAAGAAATTGTTTACAAAGATGCTATTCTGGTTGCGATTATTGGATTGGTTGTAAATATCGCCAGTGCATTTTTGTTACATCATAAGCATGAGCACGCTGACCATAATATCAGGGCTGCATATTTACATGTAATTGCGGATGCATTAACCAGTTTAACGGCAATTATCGGGCTGTTGGCTGCCATGCTTTGGAATATAAGTTATATTGATACCATCGCAGCGATTATCAGTTCCATCGTAATTATTAAATGGTCGGTTGGTTTGCTTAGGGACTCAGGCAAGGTTCTATTGGATTTAAAGACCTAAAACATTGGGACTTATTTCCTCTTATCAATGAAAAACATTTAAGATTCCCTAAAATCACTAACACAGGAAAAACATATTATTAGGATTTTAGTTCCATGAATTTTATTTGTTGGAATAATAATGCGGATAGATCCCGATAATTATACGGGACGCATCACCCAAAGGATAAAAAAAGGTCCTATCAAAGACGATAGAACCTTTCCTCAAAAATCCATTATTCTATTATACTTCTTGCACAATTTCTACAATTTCCTGCCCTTTCTCAATAGCTTCCAGGTTAAGAGGGATTAATTTATGATAACGTTCGGGCAAGGATTTCTCCAAACCTTTTTCCACATTATCAAGTGTAAGGATTGGCCTTACTTTTAGGAAACTGCCCAAAACAATCATGTTAAACACCTTCGGATTTCCCATTTCAACCGCAGTTCTGGTGCCTTCCACCTTAAAAATATTAACATCAGTCCTTTTGGGTGGATGGATAACACCGTTTGGATCATATAAAATTGTCCCGCCTGGTTTTACCATTTTTTCAAATTTATCCATCGATTGCTGGTTAAGGATGATCGCTGTATCGTATTCATGAACAATTGGCGAACTTATCCTTTTATCGCTAACGATTACAGTTACGTTAGCTGTCCCGCCCCTCATTTCCGGGCCATAAGAAGGAAACCAGGTTACTTCTTTATTTTCCATGATTCCGGAATACGCAAGTATTTTACCCATTGACAATACCCCTTGTCCTCCAAAACCTGCTATTATCATTTCTTCAGTCATAGTATTTCAATTTAGTTTTTTGAAGCATTTGATCCTTTCGAAGTATCTTTTAAATCGCCCAAAGGATAAAACGGGAACATATTTTCTTCCATCCAACGGTTAGCAACTACGGGTGTCATTTTCCATCCTGAATTACAGGTTGAAACAACTTCGATAAACGAAGTCCCTTTTTTCTCTATTACATTTTGAATGCCTTTTTTCATGGCACGTTTGCATTTACGCACCGAAGCAGCATCTTGCGCCGATTGTCTTGTAACAAACGAAGTTCCTGGCAATTGAGCAATCAACTCTGTGATTTTCATCGGGTAACCGTTCAGCGCCACATCGCGCCCGTTTGGGGTTGTAGATGTAACCATTCCCTCAAGTGTTGTTGGAGCCATTTGCCCACCGGTCATCCCGTAAATACCATTATTGATAAAAATGACCAATATGTTTTCGCCACGGTTACAAGCGTGCATAATCTCTCCCGAACCAATCGAAGCTAAATCACCATCACCCTGATAGGTGAAAACGAATTTATCAGGATTTGTCCGTGCAATTCCCGTAGCAACTGCAGGCGCACGGCCATGAGCAGCTTCTTGCCAGTCAACATCGATGTAGTTATATGCAAAAACGGCACATCCCACAGGGGCAACACCAATGGTTTCTTCCTGAATGCCTATCTCTTCAATTAATTCCGACAAAATTTTATGCACAACCCCGTGCGTACAGCCCGGGCAGTAATGCATGATTGTATCTAGCTGAACATCTGACTTTTGATAGACCAGGTTTTCCGGTTTTATAATGTCTTTAATATCCATAATAAATTCCTATTAAAATTTCTCTTTTAACGCCTCAACAACTTCATTGGGTGATGGAATAATCCCTCCCATTCTTCCAAAATGCTCCACCGGAACATTACAACCAGCTTCGTGTACCGACAATTTAATGTCCTCAATCATTTGTCCTGCACTCATTTCTACCGACAAGAAACCTTTTACATGACAAGTTAATTCCGCAATTATTTTTTTAGGGAAAGGGAACAAAGTAATAGGCCTGAGCAGCCCAACTTTTAATCCTTCAGCCCTTGCAAGTTCAACTGATTTTTGACAGATCCGTGCAGAGGTGCCAAATGCAACCAGAACGAAGTCGGCATCGTCACACATAATTTTTTCGTAACGAACTTCGGTCTCTTCCATTTCCCGGTATTTTTCCTGAAAACGGAAATTATTTGCTTCCATCTTAGCCGAGTCCATTTCAAGCGAAGTAATCACATTTTGTGCCCTTGATGCAGGCTTACCAACGGTTGCCCACGAACCACATTCTTTTTGTATTTCTTCTTTTGTCCTTCTTGGTTTAAAGTCGGCAAGTTCAACTTTCTCCATCATTTGCCCAATGGCACCATCGGTCAGTATTAATGCCGGATTTCGATATTTAAACGCCAGTTCAAACCCAAGGTCGACAAAGTCGTTCATTTCCTGAACCGAAGCAGGTGCCAACACAATGAGTTTATAATCGCCATGCCCACCTCCTTTTACCGATTGAAAATAATCAGCTTGTGAAGGTTGGATAGTTCCAAGACCTGGACCTCCTCTAACAACATTTACAATTAAACATGGTAATTCGGCTCCCGCTATGTATGAAATTCCTTCTGCCATTAAACTAATTCCCGGGCTCGATGATGAGGTCATCACTTTTTTCCCTGAGCCGGCAGCGCCATACACCATATTGATGGATGCAATTTCACTTTCGGCCTGAAGGACGGTCATTCCTGTTTCCTCCCATGGTCGCCTGATCATTAAGGTTTCCATAACTTCAGATTGAGGTGTTATCGGATATCCGAAGTATCCATCGCATCCGCAGCGAATTGCAGCTTCTGCCAGAACCTCATTTCCTTTCATTAATCTTAATTCTCCCATTTATATTGTTTTATAAATTGAATTGATTCTTAACTTAAACACGCACCCGGTAAATAGTCAAACAGGTATCGGGACAAACCACGCCACAATTTGAACAGCCGATGCAAGCTTCCGGGTTTTTCATATAGGAATAGTGATAACCCCTGCTGTTAACTTCCATATTTAATTCCAATACATCCTGAGGACAAACATCAACACAAATGCCACAACCTTTGCATCCTTCTTTATCAACAACTACAGCTCCTCTAACTTTTGCCATATCCTAAAAATTTTAGTATTACTCATCAATTGTTTGAATGATGATTTCATGAATTTGTATTAATAACCACAAAGCTATGTTTAACAATACTTAAAATATGCAACAATTGTTGCTAAATTAAATCCCGCGCAAGATTTTCGTTAAAATGTTTCTGTGCACTCCCAAATAGGAAGCTATATGTTGTCTTTGTAATTTGGCAGCCAAAGCGCTATTGTCCTTCAGGAATTGTTGAATCCGTTGTTTTGCGTTCAGCGACTGCAATGCATGTACCCGGCTGATTGCCTGTATGTAGCTCTCCTCAGCCAAAATCCGGACGGTTCTTTCAAACTGATGGTTTGTGTCTAGCAACTCTTTAAACTCGCCCCTTTCAATATAAATTAATGTGGAGTCTTCATAGGCTTTTATTGTTTCGCTGGACTTTTTCCCAAAAAAGAACCCATTGTGGCTACTAACAATAAAGTTGTTGGGCGGATAAAAAAACCTGGAAATCCACTCCTGCCCACTATCGGCAACATAAGTTGCATAAAGCAAACCGTCAACCAGGATACCAATTTTTTTGGTTTGTTCGCCATATTCAATAAAAAGGTCCCCCTTTTTTAAAACCACGGGTTCGCTTTTTAAAGGCAGCTTCTCGATTTGGTCAAGAGTTAATTGATATCGTGATATGACTTTATTTTTATCCATAAGCTTTTATCCTTATTTATCGGACAAATTGTTTGTTGAAAAGCTGCAAACGTTCATCAAGGTCTTCAAACTGATCTCTTTGAACAAAAGAAACACATGCCCGAATACCCTCTTCGTTGCTACCTGTATTGCTTAAGGCAATGGCGCTTATCCCGAAATAAAGGAGGTTTTTTACCAGTTCGCTACCTGTCATGCCGGGGTACGAAATAGTGAAATAAAACCCATCGGCAATTGGCTCATCCAAGTCTTTATCGTAAACAATTTTAAAACCATTCTTCAGAAAAAGGGCTTTCATTATTTTTGCCTTTTCGCCATATTCTTTTACCTCATTAACAAAGTTAAACCTACCTTCATTGGCGGCTTTGAACATAGCCGTTAATGCCCACTGCGCCGAGTGGCAAGTACCTGAAGACAAGGAATACAAAATCCTTAAAGTAATCGTGCTCCCAAAAGTCGGGCTGTAGAACCGTTCCTGCAGGTTTTGATATTCGCGATGGTACAGTTTGTCTGAAATTACCATCATCCCACACCTTTGACCGGCATAGGAAAATATTTTTGAACTGGAAATAAACAAGATATAATTATCGGTGTACCTGGCAACGCTTGGTTGGAAAGGTGCAACTCCGGGCTGCGACAAGTTTTTACGGAAATCCATGGCAAAATATGCCAAATCTTCCATGACGATTACATCGTACTTATTTGCCAATTCCCCAATTATAGAAAGCTCGTCCTCCGTAAAACAAATCCATGTTGGGTTATTCGGATTGGAATAAATAATGGAATTAATATTTCCTTTTGATAAATACGATTCCAGCTTATCCCGCAACTTTTCGCCTCGGAATTGAAGCACATCGAAAGTTTCAAGTTTTTGGTTCAACACCATCATTTGCTGTTTTTGAACCGGAAATCCTGGATCAATAAACAGTGTTGTATCTTTATTTTTATCAATGTTACCTGCACACATCAAAGAAGCATAGGTTCCTTGCATTGAACCAACCGTAGGAATGCACCCTTTTGCATTAACATCAACATCCAGAAAATTTTTAACAAAAAGTGAGGCTTCTTCTTTAAGGGGGGCTATTCCATCCATCATCGGATATATGGAAGCAACGCCACGTTTCAAAGCTTCGATTTCGGCTTCAGTTCCTATCTGTGAAGGAGGCAATCCGGGAACCCCCATTTCCATCCTAATATACTTAATCCCTGAAGCTTCTTCAACCAAATTAACAATTGCAACCAATTCGCGGATGGAAGCATTGCCAATATCCGTGATTTTTAACTCTTTAATTTTCTGGTCGACCAGCTCGCTATTGATAGGTGATAGATTCATTTTACTGTAAATTCTAGTATAAATTAAACACATGTTTAGGTAAAAGACAAATATAATTGTCTTGATTGCAGACCAGTTTTAAAAACTGAAAACCAAAGATGAGAAACTTCGCCAGAATGTAAGTTTCTCATCCATTCAGATAATAATTCCGAAGAAAATGAGGTAAAAATAAAATGTGATTTTTGTCATTAAACCAAACCAAAGGCAGGTTTAAGTATTTCAATCCATTTGGCAACACGTTCGTCGGTCAGTTCTGGTTCAAAATCTTCGTCGATTGGCAACCCAACAAATTTCCCGTCAACGAGAGCTTCCGATTCTTCAAATTCGTAACCATCGGTTGATACCTGTCCGACAACAATGGCATTGGCTTTAATAAGTTCTTTATACAACAAACCCATGTGGTTTACAAAGTGGTTTGCATAGGTAATATGGTCGCCCAAACCGAAAATTGCTACTTTTTTCCCTGTAAAATCAACTTCTGAAATTGACTTAAAAAATTTCCCCCAATCATCGGAAGAATACCCAGAGTCCCATGTATCTTTACCAACCGTAGAGATTCCAAAAATTAATTGATCGTATTTTTCTAAATCAGACGTGGTGGCTTCTTTCACAGCAACCATATCTGCTACACCTTCACCCAATGCCACATTTATTTTATCTGCTACCCTATTTACCGAACCATGTAACGGACCGAAGAATAAACCAATTTTGCTCATGAGATTTTATTTTAAAAGTTTCAATTTTTATGTCAATAGTTTGCAATAAGAACTTGAAAGACTAAAAGTACTTATCTGTTTTTATTTTACAAGGAAGATTTAAAGATTCCTAACGTAAAAATTAAGTATTCTCAATATTTAATTCTCCTTGTTTATACTCGCCAAGGATCGACAAACTTGATACGTTTTTTAATACGGCATGAATTGCACGCTCGTATTTTTCCATCGAATCCCACTCAATATCAACATGAATGGTATATTCATTTGGTTTCCCAATAATTGGCACCGATTGGATTTTAGCCAAGTTTATTTCGTTCTCACCCAAAATAGTCAACACCTTGGCAAGCGATCCATAAAAGTGCCCAACTTCGAAACAAATGGAGGCTTTGTTGTTTCCCTTTGAAGGGTTTCCGTGTTTAGCCAATATCAAAAAACGCGTATAATTCTTTTTGTTGGTTTCAATGCCTGTATCTAAAATATTCAAACCATATAATTCAGCCGATCGGATATTGCTTATAGCTGCGGCATTTGTTAGCTTTTCGTCCGCAATTTTTTTAACGACCATTGCATTATCGCCAAGTTCTTTAGTTTCAACACCCGGAAAATTCTGCTCAAGGTATTCGTTGCACTGCATAAAAGAAACCGGGTGCGAATAAATTTCTTTAATATCTTTTCTTTCAACACCTGGCAATACCATGAGGTTCATTTGTATGTGGATATAAATCTCGCCAACTATACGAAGGTGATAATCACGGATTAAGCCATAATTGTTCAATAAGCTTCCGGCAATAGAATTTTCGATAGCCATCACCGAATAATCAACCTCATCGGCATCAATCATCTCACATATATTCCGGAAAGTTTTGCATTCAATCACCTCAACTTCTTCGTTAAAGTATCTCCTGGCGGCATCTTCGTGGAACGAACCCGCAATTCCAAGTGTGGCTATTTTTTTCATAAGTAATAATTAATTCAGGTATCAAAGATACAAATTAAAGCATGTACACAACACCCGAAGGTATTGAAGCATAACCTTAATAAAACATTTGTTTCATTATAATGGGATGAGTGAAAGCCGCGACTTGCCCTATAAAAAGTACTTAAATGCCTATAAATTATTAAACAATGTAGTGATCGCCATTGGTTAAGAGTTCACTTTTATGCATCTCCAACTTTTCAATACACTTGTTTAGATTTGAAGGCCTTATTACAATTACAGCTGTATCTTTGTCCATCGAGAAAGCATAAATATATTCGATAAACACGTCTTCGGAATTCAGGATTTGAAGGGCTTTTGCCAATGCACCAGGTTTGTTTGGACTATTAATTAAAAGCACCTCAGTTATTTTTGCAGAAAAATTATTTTCCTTCAAAACCTGAATAGCCTCCTCGGGGTTGGCAGTTATTATACGCAACACACCAAAATCTGAAGTATCGGCAATGCTAAAGGCGGAAATATTGATTCCTGCATTGCCTAAAAGTTGTGTTACTTCATTTAACCGGCCAACTTTGTTTTCTAAGAAAACAGAAACTTGTTTCACTATCATTGCCTTAAATTTTACGGTTATCAATTACTCTTTTTGCCTTTCCCGAAGTTCGCTCTATGGTTTTTGGTTCAACCAGCTTCACATCGACCGATATTCCAAGCGTACTCTGAATGTTATGGGTGATCTTCTTTTTCAACTCTTGCAGCACCCTGATTTCATCGGAAAAGAATTGTTCCTGCACTTCAACCAATAGCTGAAGCACATCGAGATTTCCTTCACGTTCAACAATTAATTGGTAATGAGGCTCTGTTTCGCTCATCTCCAGCAATACGCTTTCAATTTGCGATGGAAACACATTTACTCCCCTAATAATCAACATATCATCGCTTCTTCCTTTGCATTTCTCCATTCGGACCAGCGTGCGCCCGCAAGCACATTTTTCGTAATTCAAGCGTGTTAAATCACGTGTGCGGTACCTTAAAATAGGAATCCCTTCTTTGGTAATGGTTGAAAATACCAATTCACCAATTTCGCCTTCAGGAAGAGGTTGTAAAGTTTCGGGATCAATTATTTCCGGCACAAAATGATCTTCGTTAACGTGCATCCCCACCTGATGTTCACACTCACAAGAAACCCCAGGACCTATAACCTCACTTAATCCATAAATATCAACGGCCTTAATTTTCAGGTTATCTTCTATTTGGCTTCGCATATTTTCGCTCCATGGCTCAGCACCAAAAATACCAACACGCAATTTTAAATCGGCAGGATCAATTCCCATTTCGTTCAACACTTCAGCCAGATATAATGCATAAGATGGCGTGCAGGCAATAATAGTTGAGCCAAAATCCTGCATAATTTGGATTTGCTTTTTTGTGTTTCCTCCCGATATTGGTATTACCGTTGCCCCAAGGTTCTCTGTTCCATAATGCATTCCAAGTCCACCAGTAAACAGTCCATATCCGTAGGCTACCTGAACAATATCGTTTTTATGTACGCCGGCCATGCCCAACGAACGGGTAACAACTTCAGCCCACATGCTTAAATCGTTCCGTGTGTACCCAACAACAGTTGGCTGCCCGGTGGTTCCGGAACTTGCATGCACACGCACAATTTCACTCATTGGAACGGTAAACATTCCGTACGGATAATTGTCCCTTAAGTCGGTTTTTAAAGTGAAGGGCAATTTCACTAAATCATCAATTGACCTTATGTCGGCAGGAACAATTCCTGCTTCCTGCATTTTTGCCCTGTAACTGGGTATATTGTGGTAAATTCGAGTAACTGTTTTTATTAACCTTTCGGATTGAATTGCCGACATCTCATCGCGCGATGCACATTCAATTTTCTCATTCCAAATCATGTACGATAAATTATTTAGTTAGCGTTTAAGTCTTTTAATTTTAAGCTCTTCCGTTTTTGATCAAACTATCAGTTTTGATCTAAAGAAGGTTTCCATTGTTAGGTCACCAATAAGCTAAGGATAACCTTTTCTTTTTTAAAGAACTTATTTTCAACAAAGAATAAATACAATTAATTGATCACAATAAACAGAAAAACCAATGACAATCAAAAATATAAAAATTACCAGTGAACACAAGGATTATAGGGTAGTTCAACCAGAATTATTCCAATTTATTTTCAATCTCAATAAAGAACATATGGTGCAAATAGAAGGTTATTTATTTTCCAGGGCAAATTTCCGGCCTGCGTTATATGCATTAATATTTAATGTGACCATATCTTCCCCTTTTTTTGAAAATTTATGTTTGATCCCTTCCTCAATTTTTTCGGAAGCAATGGATATAAATTCGGAAGCAGCACCCAACATAACCATATTTGAAGCCCTTTTGTTTCCAATTTCGATTGCAATTTTATCGGCATCGATTGCAACATGGTGCGTTTGTTTTTTTATTTCATTGATAATGTCCTGAATATCCGGATAATTAGGGATATTCATAAATGGTGTAATGCTGGTGACCACATATCCGGTTTTTGATAAAAATGGCAGGTACCGTAATGCTTCCATTGGCTCAACTGCCAAAATAATATTCGCAGTTCCCAAAGGGATCAGATCAGAAGCGATTTCCTTATCCGATATCCTCAAGTGCGATACAACCGCGCCACCTCGTTGGCTCATCCCATGTGTTTCAGCTTGTTTTATAAATAAATCATCATTGAGCGATGCCTCCCCAAGAATAGAAGCAATTGACAAAATGCCCTGTCCGCCTACCCCAGCTATTATTATATCTGTTTTCATACTTTTAAGTTTTTTTGCATTCTTTTTCTTCGTGCCATTGCCTGAATACATTCGCGCCGGAAAATAATTACGGAAACGCCTTCATAGGCAATTTCTTCATTAAATATGTGCAACATTTCATCGTGGTTTTTATATAAAGGTACAGCCACACGAATATGGTCGGGATGCACGCCAACTCCCTCACAAATGGCTTCAAGCTTGCCAAGTGCTGAAGATTCCTGACCTCCGGTCATCGACACTGACTCGTTATCGGAAATTACCACAACAATATTCGATTTGTCGTTAACAGCATCTAATAATCCGGTTATTCCGGAATGTGTAAACGTTGAATCCCCAATAACCGCAACGGATGGAATCAAACCTGCATCGGCTGCACCTTTTGCCATGGTAACCGATGCACCCATATCCACACAGGAATAAATACTTTTATAAGGAGGAAGGGCCCCCAGGGTATAACAACCGATATCTGAAAACACACGTCCTTTCGTATAATTACTTAATGCTTTATTCAATGCCTCATACATATTTTGATGCCCGCAGCCCTGACACAATGCCGGAGGACGATTTACAACAATATCCGGAACAGCCTCGCCTGTTAAGACCTCCTTCCCGAGCGCCTTTGCCACCAGGTCGGCATTAAGTTCCCCATCCCGTGGGAGCGCCCCTGAAAGGCGACCACATACTTTTATGTCTTTTTTGAACATACCCTTCACTGCTTCTTCAACAATTGGGTAACCTTCTTCCAATACCAATACTTCCTCGCAATTTCTCTCCAATTGTTCAATAAGTTTTTTGGGAATTGGATATTGCGATAGTTTTAAGCAAGTGTAAGGACAAGGTTCATTTTTATAATTTTCGAGCAAATAGTTGTAGGCAATCCCACAAGCAATTATCCCAAGGCTTTTATCTGTTCCTATTTTTAATGAATTATAATTTGAATCGTTGGAATAATCTTCAAATATTTTTTGTTTACCCAACAAACTTTTATACCTGCCCCTCGCAATTGCAGGCAATAATACAAATTGACTTGGATCGGAAGGCAACACCAAATTGTTTTCAGGTAATTGTTCTTCACAAAGAATCCCTGCCCTTGAATGTGCCAGGCGGGTTGTTATCCGAACCATCACAGGAAGGGCCAATTCCTCAGAAAGTTTAAAAGCCCGATAAACCATATCGTAAGCTTCCTGTTGGTTACCTGGCTCGAGTACCGGGATCATAGCAAATTTTCCATAAAACCTGGAATCCTGTTCGTTTTGAGAAGAATGCATCGAAGGATCATCGGCAACAGTCACTACCAAGCCGCCATTAATGCCCGTGATCGCCGAATTCATAAATGCATCAGCTGCCACGTTAAGCCCAACATGCTTCATGCAAACCATTGCACGTTTTCCTGCATACGACATGCCCAAAGCCGCTTCGTAAGCAGTTTTTTCGTTTGCCGACCACTTACTGCGAATACCTTTTTGTTTTGCAACTTTACTTTCCTGTATGTACTCTGTGATTTCTGTCGAAGGTGTACCCGGATATGCGTAAACACCTGAAATACCACCATCTATCGCGGCTTGGGCAATAGCCTCAACGCCTAACAATAATTCCTTTTTCATAGCTGCCATTTTCAATGACAACAAAATTATCAAAATTGAAACAAGGAAAGGTTACAATTGTCAGGTATCAATTATTAAGAATCAATATAGATTAGAAGGGTTATTTGCCATAAACTGCCTTTGAATCTAAAGGAACAATACCATTTTTTAATAATCGTTCCTTAGCTTCCAAAACATCGGATACCTCCAGGATTAGAATTGCAATTTGTTTCTCGGCTAGCAAACGGGTGTAAGCATTATCAAAATGGATTCCGGCTTTTGCAATTTTTAATAATAGCTCATCCAAACCGCCTGTTTTATCTTTCATTTCAAGTGCAACTACTTCGCGCAACACCACTGAATTGCCTTTTTCGGTGAGTACTTTGTACGCTTTTTCAGGTTGGTCGACCAATAAATTTAAAGTTCCCCAACCATGTGCCATGTTTAATAAAGTTAATGATCGGATGTTTACACCTTCATCTTTCAATGCTTTTGTAATCAACTCGAAATGCGCAATCTTGTTTTCAAGAAAAACAGAAACTTCGTATGCCATAGCCATATTTTTAAACGTTAAAAGCTAAAAAAGCTGTCTGATAAAATTACGATTATTCAGACAGCCTTTCAATTTTTACAACTATAAATTTAATGCATTGCTTAAAACTTATAGGCGATAGAAATCATATTTCTAAAATTTGTTACGTTCTCTGTATTTTTAACTTTTGCTTTATCATTCACGTCAATATCTCCATAAGCGGCAGTTGTTGTACTCATTTCCCATCCAAACATAAAGTTTTTGTAATTATAAATTAATTGAGGGGAAATTCTGTAAATCTCATCAATATTGGGAGAACGCGCATAAAATAAGTCAGCTGATAAAGGGTTACAACATGTTCCAAGGTTTTTCATATAACCTGCAAACAATCCAACTTTCCAAGCACCACCATACGTAAAATTTACAAAGTTAAATAAGTGGTTTGTTGGGGTATAAGTTTCTTTCCCTGTCGTTGTATTTAGGCTTTCGACGGCATAGCCACCAGGCAATATACTTTCAGAAACATTTTGCCCTAACATTGATTTTACTTTTAGTTGAAATTTCCCTTTTGTGTATTTTAAATATGCCAATGCAGCATAAGTATTCAGTTTCTCGTTGGTTTTAAATGTCCCCTGGCTTCCCGTGGTTGAGGTTCGGGGCTGAATACTTTTCCAATCAAAGCCGGCACCCAACACCCAATTTGCATCGTAATATTGCAATTGTAAATGAAGGTTTGGAATAATTGCATCTTGCTGGTATTGCGGGCTTTTCCCATCGGGACCAAAATTCATGTATTTTACCTGGTAAACTGCTGCCGCAATTAAATCAAGTTTTGAACTTAATTGATGCGTTAGCCTAAGCTGGGGGCTCCGGTTAAAGACCTGAAAAGGCAAGCCCGTATTTTCATTTAAGGTACTCGGAAAAACCTTTTCGATAAACGAAGGATGCCATGTGCGCCCAAATAGTAATTTTGTTTTATCCCATGAAAACTGGGTATAGGCATGCCTGAACCTTAAACTATTTGTTGCACCAGAACCTCCGGTGAAATCAAATTCGATATAAGCCCCAACCTTTGCCTTTCCTAATTCCAGCCCTGAAAACCTGGTTCCGAAACGGGAAAAAATATTTAAGAATGTAGCACTTGCCTGTGCATTAATGTCATCACCATTAGCATCAAACACTGGTGCCTTTGGGTATAATTCCAATAAGTGGTCGCATGCATCAACATTTCTCCTTGAATCGATAATAAAATCGTTTCGTACAAAACCTGAAATGTCCATTTTAATTTTTTTGCTGGTCTCAATACCCTGAGGATAAGCGGATATTGTCAAAACTACGAATAAAAAAAGAAGAACTCTTTTCATAGTAAAAAGTTAATTAATGGTTTTTATATAAGTCAGTAGCGCGAAGAAACAAGCAAGTTGTTATCTTCAGATAGCAAAATTAGCACTTAATTGACGAACACACATAACAAACTCCTTGCTAAAGAACATAAGTTTCTTATTTATTTTCGTTTTAAATAATTGATTATTGGAATCCCAGGCTTAGCTTCAATTTGTAACATTTGAAACAAATAAAGCCTAAAAATTATACGATCTTCATTCCAAATTTAAAAGTTGATTTATACGTTTTGGAGTATAGCAAAAACTATAAATTATCCCTAACATTCTTAGTCCAAAAATGAATCGAACAGGAAGAATGCTAAAAAAACTAATAAAATTTCATAAATGGCCAGGGATAGTCATATCCTTGTTTGCAATATTATTTACGCTTTCCGGAATTGTAATGAACCACCGAACCTTGGTTTCTTCAATTTCAGTTTCAAGGAAGCTCTTACCTTCAAACTATCGATATAAAAATTGGAACCTTGCAGCTATTCGAGGCTCTGTTGACAATGAATTTGGCTCTTATATCTTCGGGAATGTGGGAATCTGGAAAACCACTGGAAAATTTGAAAACTTCGATGACTTCAACAACGGATTCCCAAAAGGAATTGATAATCGAAAAATAAATGCCCTGGTTTCTTTTCAACCGAATGTTTTAGTTGCAGGTACTCAATCCGGCTTATACAAAAGTCCTTCGGGAACCAGCTCATGGAAAAAAATAGAATTACCAACAAAAAATTCTCGAATCGCTGATTTAACCATGAAAGAAGATACACTGATCGTTCTTACCAGAAGCTTTTTATTAAAGACGGTTGATTTAATAAACTTTGATAAAATCCAACTT
The DNA here is from genome assembly GCA_963678235.1 of Prolixibacteraceae bacterium. Classification (GTDB taxonomy): domain Bacteria; phylum Bacteroidota; class Bacteroidia; order Bacteroidales; family Prolixibacteraceae; genus JABMQB01. The sequence goes on from OY782766.1 coordinate 2,556,756, forward strand.
CCCCCGCCTGTTCATTACCAAAAAAAGGTTGGGCTTTTTAAAACCCTTTGGGAATTGCACAGCGGCGAACTTTTTGGTTTCATTGGCAAAATCCTGGTTGACTTGCTCGGATTGGTAGTAATTTTTCTAAGTGTAACCGGGTTACTTCATTTCATCTTTCCAAAAATCATCCGAAAGAAAAAATCGAAACAGAAGCCTTTTTCAAAGCTTGTATTTTATAAGCGAAAAAACCTAAGATGGCATAATATTGTTGGATATGTTTTTGTCTTGTTTTTGATTATCAATACGATTTCAGGCATGCATCTGCGCCCACCATTATTAATTGCCATTGCAAATAAACAGTTCGGTGTTATCCCATTTACCCATCTCGATTCAGCAAACCCATGGATGGATAAATTAAGAAGGGTAAAATGGAATAGTAAGGAACAACAATATATTTTCTCAACCTCAGATGGTTTCTATTACAGCAATGAAAACCTAAAAAGCGATTTGCAGCCATTTAAAAATCAGCCCCCGGTAAGTGTGATGGGTTGCAATGTGTTAGAAGAACTTTCACCAAACAATTACCTGGTGGGATCGTTTAGTGGCTTATATGTTTGGGATATTCAAAATTCATTTTCCTATGATTTGTTCAGTGGTAAAGCTTATAAAAAGCCATCCGGAATGAGCAAACCAATTGCTGAACATATGGTGGCAGGTTGGGTCATGACCAAATCAAACGAATTAATATATTTTGATTACAATAAAGGGGCAGTTCCCCTAAACCCACAACAAAGTTTTTCGACAATGACTGACGAAATGGTAAAAAAATCGCCTATTTCTTTGTGGAATGTCTCTTTAGAAATGCATACAGGACGAATCTTTGAACACCTGCTTGGTCCCTTTTATATATTGTATGTACCAATTGCAGGTATTTGCCTGCTTATTGTTTTAATCAGTGAGTTTTTTATTTGGTGGATTGGCTATAGAAAAAAGAAATAAATATATATAGTGCTTTACTATTTTCTTGCTTTAATTACTAAAGGAAGATGCTTCCCGCCAAATTCTACTCCATTAAAATCGGCATAAAATGTTATTTCACGAAAGCCGACGATCTCAAGCAAGGCTTGTAATTGATTTCTTCGAACCATAAACAAAGAAGTCTTGTTGCTAATTTCCTGATTCTCTTCTTTTATATACAATGCTGTTGTAAACCTCACGATCTGGCTTTCGCCGTTAAATCTGTATTTTCTTGCAAACTTTAAATTATTTGTTTCGATTACCGGGAGTTCTTCTATTTTTTCCTGGGCTATGTAATCGTAATTCAATAATTGCAGGAAAAAATACCCCCCGGGCTTTAGTTTTGCATAAACAGCTTTAATCGTTTGCTGAATTTCTTTCAGGTCATGCAAATGAACAATGGTATTGCCAAAACAATTTACAACGTCATACATAGCGTTGTCAAACTCCTGCCCGATATGGAGCATATTGACCAAAAGATACCTGGCATTAGGGTGGTGATTCTCTTTTTGCGCAATGCTTAGCAGTTCACGGCTTAAGTCAATTCCGGTAACTCGTGCACCTTCAGTTGCAATGTTTTTAACAAGGTCACCAGTTGCACATCCAATATCGAGGACCGATTTACCTATTAATTCGCCTGCATGGCTTTTAATAAATTCAACTTGTATTGGTTTGTATGGGAATATTTCGGAATAATTCCCGGCTATTGTAGCATAAAATTTATCTTGTTCCAGTTGGTTCTTGTTCATTTAGCTTATCCTTTTCAATCCGAATTCGGGCATCCACCGCAAGTATGCTTTTATTTATCCCTAACAACGGATTAATATCCATTTCTTTAATTTCGGTGGCATGCCTCAATAAGCTTGCCAATCTGGCAATTATTTCAGCAAAAATATTTATATCTACCCCCTCTTGACCCCGGTATCCCTTCAAAATTTTATACGATTTAAGGCTTTTGATCATTGAAGTGGCATCTTCAATTGACAATGGCGCCAAACCGGAAGCAATATCTTTCATCACTTCCACATAAATTCCACCCATACCGCAAACAACAACATGCCCAAAACCAGGTTCGTATTTAGCCCCAAGAAACAACTCATTTCCATTTGCCATTTGAGCCAACAGTATGGCTGTGGTTCCTTTGATATCAAACAAATGATGAAATTCTTTTTTAACAGTTTCAATGTTTCTGATATTCAATACTACCCCCCCAACATCAGATTTATGCAGAGGCCCGATTACCTTCATAACTAATGGGAAACCTATTTCGATAGCAGCCAGAACAGCTTCCTGCTCGTTTTTAACAATCAGTTCTTTTACCCTCGGAATTCCAGCAGCATCAAATAATTGATGGATAATCTCTGGTTTCTGATAGCCGTCGTCAGCTTCATCAATAATTTTGCGGATCTTAGAAATATTAACTTTATCTCCATACACTTCACCTTCCGAAGGATAAGGGGTATTTTTAACCTTTGTCAATGCCCTTCCCAACAACACTTCATCGGGAAAATTAACATTGCCATGGGATAAGAAAAAAGCCACATCCTCTTTCACATCAATAATCGATGGAAGGATTGGATAAATTGGCTTTTTGCACGAATGCATTTTTTCGTCCAATAGTTTGTACACATCTCGAATTGGGAAAAGCCCGGAACTTCCAAAAATAACCGCCATCCCATCAATCTTATTAAAATCGTTCTCACAAGCATCGATAATTTCACCAAGTTGTTCTGCAGTCCCGGTGGCCAAAAAATCGATTGGGTTTTCGACCGTTGATCCGGGAAACAATTTTCCTTTTAAATTTTGCTTCTCGGGACAATCCTCAATCTGAGGGATTTTTAGCCCTCCATCTTCCAATGCATCAGTAAGCATTACTCCCGGTCCACCTGCATGTGTAATAATAGCAATATTTCTATTTTTTAATTCCTTGCACATAAAAACACATGCCACAGTTGTGAGTTCTTCCCTTCCGTAACACCGTACAATTCCTGCCTTCCTGAACAAAGCATCAACCGCAACATCAGAACTGGTCAAAGCTCCGGTGTGCGATGACGCAGCCCTGCTGCCCGCAGATGAGCTGCCCGCTTTTATGGCAGCAATTTTACAACCTTTTTTGATCAATGATTGCGAATGGAACAGTAATTTGTCGGGATCTTTAATGTTCTCAATGTATAATAACTTCACCAGCGAACTATGTCCCGAGTCAAAGGTTTCGTCAAGGTGCTGCAAGATATCCTCCACTCCCAGGTCAGCACTATTCCCCACTGAAAAAACAGAAGCAAATTGTAAGCCTTTCGGTATTCCCGACTCAACAATAAATACAGCCGTTGCCCCTGAACCTGATATAAAATCGCAACCTTTTGGTGTAAGTTTGGGTATTGGCGTTGTAAAAACACTGGTATGATATGAATTCATTAATCCGATACAATTTGGACCAATCAGGTTCCCACCTACTTCACGAACAACCTCCACAATCCGTTTTTCGATAATCGCACCTTCCTCATTTTCCTCACTAAAGCCGGCAGAAATAATAATAAAACCTTTGGTGTTTTTTTTATATGCAAGAATGGTAACTGTTTCCAAACAAAATCTCGCAGGAATCGCCAATATCGCCAGATCAATATTGGGCAATTCATCAACCGAACGAAAAGATTTTATGCCCTGCACAACATCCTCTTTTGGGTTAACAACCCACAGATCACCTTTAAATGCATTATCAATAAGGTTTTTCAGAAGTTTTCCTCCAGGTTTTGTGATCGTGTTAGAAGCCCCAACAACCGCAATACTTCCAGGTTTTATAAGTTCGTTACAGATCATGTTAACTATGTTATTTATATCTTAAAAGTAAAAAAAAACGGTTTCGTTTAAGATGATATTTCCCATGTATGTTAACTTTGGTAGAACAAAACCCTAATTTGTTAGTATAACACAAAATGAAAGACCCAAAAGAACAAAAGATTATTGTTCTTACCGAGTTACTGGATTCTGACATAAACAACATTCTACATGGAGTAAAGCTCGCCGGAATATTTCAAAAAGAACTATGTTTATTTCATTGCCTTGGTCGGGATAATAAATCAAACTTTTTACGGGCAGATGACGCACTGCTCGGTTACAAAAATATCCTGAACAAGGATGTTCCTTTGTTACAGGCAAGTACGCTTATTTTGAATGGTGAGCTGGAAAAACTTATGGATGAGCTAACCGACGACCATGAAGCAATTTTAATGGTTGTCTCTGCCAAATCCTATAAAAAACACGCGAAAGCCGTGCGCGAAAGTTCAATTCCGTTTTTATTTATAAACAATCAATCGCCCAATATTTCTTCTTACAAGAAAGTAATTGCACCAATTGACTTAAGGCGCGAAAACAGCGATGTATCGCTTTGGTGTAGTTATTTTGGAAGGTTTAATAAATCGGAAATTACGGCAATTGCGGCCACCGACAGGGATAAGGACAACATAAAAAGTATTACGAAAAATGTGATCAGCCTAAAGAAACTGCTCGAAAAATTTCAGATCAGCCATAAAATCTTTAAGGGTGACAAGAGCAGTTTAGGTGTGCAATACGAGGCGTTAGATTATGCATTAAATATGAAATCGGATATTTATATTACCCTTGGAAGCTCATTGATTACACCTATCGATAAATTGATTGGATTGCCAGAAACTAAAATACTTAAAAGAGCAGGTGAAATTCCTGTGCTGATTATCAATCCCAGAAAAGATATGTATATACTTTGTGACTGAACAAATACTTGAATTGCATTCACAGGTTCTTGATTAATTTGTATTTTCACGGCGTAAATTAAATAAGCTATGAAAAATATCCTTCTTCTCCTGTTATGTTTGGTATCGATGAATACCATGGCACAAAAACTGGAATATTCTGCCACCTTTGAAGGAATAGGCGACAACCGTGAATATTTTAGCAGAAAAGCAAAATCACAAACGATTTTAGGAGCAAGGGGTGCATTCGAAATAGGAACCAGTATTGACGAACATAAAATCAGGGCCGGTTTAAGTGAATTGTATGAATTCGGAAGCGAAATAGACTTTCATCAGCCAAAACTTATTTTATACTATCAATTAGATAAAGAGAAAACAAATTTTTATTTTGGATCGTTCCCTCGAAGAAACCTTATTGATTTCCCATTGGCAATGCTAACCGATACACTTTTGTATTACCGCCCTACCATTGAAGGAATGTATGGAGAAGTGAAATGGGCATGGGGCAAACAAAATGGTTTTGTTGACTGGACGATTAGGCAAACCGATGTGAAACGTGAAAATTTCATGGCCGGACTTTCCGGGGAAATTTTTCATAAAAACCTCTTTTTTCAAAACTATATTTTAATGTACCACGATGCTGGTCCTGGCATCAATATTGAAGGAGATCACATCAAAGATTATATGGGACATCTTTTTATGGGTGGTTACCGCTTAACAAAAGAAACGGACCTGGAAGCATCCATTAAAGGGGGATTGTTAACTTCTTTGTTTAGGATACGGTCAGTAACGGATGGCTACCTTAAAAGCCAAAGTTTCTATGGTGAATTGCTGGTCAGGTATAAAAATTACGGGATAAAGTCGACACTTCATACTGGGGAAGGCCATCATTTTAAATATGGGGACACGTTTTATGCCCAGGAAAGTTATTGGCGTACCGATTTAAATTGGTTTTTTATTCAACATAAAAACGTTCAGGGAAAATTTAACCTCTCATTTCATTTAGTGAATGGCAACGACCTTGACCAATCGCAACAATTATCTATAATCTATCGTTTTAATAATTAATTTCTGCTCACTTAATTATTGTATCACGAACTGAAATCCTCTTACTCCACAATCTCCATCTCATCCAGCAAATAGCCTGCTCCTGCAAATTTATCGATAATAAACAGGGCATATCTAATATCCAGCGATATGTTCCTGCACACGTTGGGATCGAACATAACATCGCTCATGGTACCCTCCCAGCAGCGATCGAAATTAACACCGATTAATTGGCCGTTTGCATTTATCACCGGGCTTCCTGAGTTCCCGCCGGATGTGTGGTTCGATGCTGTAAAACAAACAGGAACCGTCCCATTTTCTGCATATTTACCGAAATCTTTCCTTGAATAAAGATCCTTCAGTTTTTCAGGCACATTGAAAAAATAGTCATTTGGATCATCCTTTTGAATTATTCCGTCGAGCGTGGATTGAAATTTATATCGGACCCCATCTTTGGGCTCATATCCTTCAACTCTTCCATAGCTTATCCTTAAGCTGCTATTTGCATCCGGATAGAATTGTTGGTCTTTTTTCATTTCCATAATACCCGCAACATACGTTTTCATTCCCTTCGAGATACGTGTTTCCAGAGCATTTACATAAGGATCGACATGAATATAGTAATGAGCTCTTAATTCCTGGTATAAGCTAACCATAGGATCTGTTCGCAATTGTAGAATCTTTTTAGGATTGTTCGAATCAAGTATCTTAAATAGTTTCTCTTTATCGGTCAAAATTGATTTGCGATAAATTTTCCTTATTAAATTTTGTTGCCCCAGTTTATCTACTTCCTGTTTGATGGTTTCTGGCACCAAAACCGGATTAAGATCACTCATTAAAAGCGGCAACAGGGTTTCAAATATCTTTTCATCAGTTGGTTGGTTATAATCTTTATAAATATCGTTAAATGCTATCTTAATTTGTTTCAGTTGGTATTTGTTAACACTTGCACTTTTATTTTTTTCCTGAATGCGTAGCAAACTATTTAAACTTGATGCCAATTTAAAAATATCAGCCCCTCTGAAGACAATTTCGGAGTAATAATCCGATGCTTTAATTAAAGGGGCATATTTTGCATACAGGTTTTCGAAATCTGTAAAAACTTCCTGATAAATGCCATCCCAGGAGCCTTGTTGAATTGCCCATTCCTGAAATTCTTTTTCAAAAGTTTGTTTTTTCTCCATTGCATTAAGACGTTTCAATCCAAGGATTTCTCCCTGCCATTTTTTCCAGGCATTGGTAACGCCCGAATATTTTGATGCATATTTGATTTTCACCAATGGATCAGCATCCATGTCCTCCTTCATAATCTCTATTTTCTTATCTCTAAGTGCAATGCGATCAGGATCGCGTTGGTTTAAAATGATATCGACCGCATTGGAAGGCAAATATTCGGTTGTGCTGCCGGGATATCCAAAAACCATGGTGAAATCATTTTTTTGAATTCCTTTGATAGAAATTGGCAAAAACTTTTTAGGTTGATAAGGAACATTGTCGGGTGAATAATCAGCTGGTTCGTTTTCTTTATCGGCATAAATCCGAAACAAAGAAAAATCACCAGTATGACGTGGCCACATCCAATTATCCGTGTCGCCCCCAAATTTGCCAATAGCCGATGGAGGGGCACCAACCAAACGAACATCCGTATATTCTTTATACACATATAAGAAATATTGATTACCATAAAACAAGGGTTTCACATTTGCAATGAACTTACCGTTATCCGTTGCATCCCTAACAATCTCCTGAATGTTTTTTTCTTTTTGAAGAAGTTTAGATTCATCCCCTTTAATTGTATCCAATCCTGACAATACCTTCGCTGTAACATCCTCCATATATTCAAGGAATTTTACGGAAAGCGTTTTATTGGGCAGTTCTTCTTCTTTGCTCATTGCCCAAAATCCCTTGGTCAAATAATCATGTTCCAGCGTGCTATGCGATTGAATTGCTTTGTATCCGCAATGGTGGTTTGTAATTAGCAATCCCTCCCCTGAAATAAGTTCGCCTGTGCATCCTCTTCCAAACAAAACAATGGCATCTTTCAAACTCGAATTATTTACATCGTACACATCTTCGGCTGTCAATTTAAATCCCATCGATTGCATTTCTTCCAAATTGTATTTTTTCAACAATGTTGGAACCCACATCCCTTCTTTAGAGAATCCTGAGCAGGCAATAATTAGGAAGCTTAAAGCCAGAACAAAACTTTTCATGATTTACATTTAAAATTTCAAAGATAGCAATAGCTCTGCACATGCAAAAAGCACATTTATCATATATTAGACAAATGTGCTTAACAAAGGTAATTTCAGATAAATTTACTTCACTTCTTATAAACTTCCTCTTCTACTTGATATCCCTCCGAAATTACCGTGAGTTTTAAATTTTCTTTGTTTACAACCATTGCTTCGTGCAGTACCGAAGGCACCAGCATTTCACCGTTGCTTACTGTTTCAAAAGTGTTTTCGCATTCTTCGCAATTGGCAAGTTTAATAGCAAGCATGGCTGCAGTCGATGCCAGTTTTTCATAAGGTTTATAAATGGTGCAGGTTTGGTTTCCCTTTACAATTTCCTGCAAATTGTGTAAATCGGCATCCATTCCGGCCAACAATACCTTCCCCATTTTTCCCGACTCTTCCAAAGCCCTCATAACTCCTGAGGCAATGGCATCGTTCCCGGCAATAATGGCGTCAATATTCCCTTTTGTTTTTTCAAGCATATTTATGGTGTGGTCATAGCCTTCCTGTTCTTTCCAGTCTTTGGTCAATTCATTATAAACAATATCAACATCGCCTTTTTCGACCAGCGGGGCAAGAATATTCATTTGCCCCAGATACAGGAACTTGCTGTTATTGTCGTTTACCGAACCTCCAATTAGTGCGTATTTACCTTTTGGTTTGATGGTTGTCAAATATTTTGCTTGTAACTCGCCAATTTCCACATTGTCGGTTGAAACATAATAATCAATTTTACAATTCTTTATAAGCCTGTCGTACGAAATTACCTTGACGTTTTTTGCATCTGCAAATTGAACAATATCGGCAGCAGCAAATTGGTCAACCGGAATTACCACCAATACATCAACACCTTCCAATATTAACTTTTTGGCTTGTTTTAGTTGTTTCTCCGGATCATTGTCTGCGACTTCAACAAGCACTGAACCATGCAGCTCCTCGACTTTATTTTTAAAGTAATTCATATCATTTTCCCATCGTTCATTTTCCAATGAATGAATCAAAAAGCCAATTTTTGCCGGTTTATTGGTCGTACAGCCAAAAACAAAAAACAGGGATAACATTGCATAAACTATACCTCTCGCTATCGATTTCATATCAAAGAATTTAAATTAGATATGAATTCTTACGTATGGTACCAGAGTTTTGTTTAACAGAATAGGACTTATAGTCAATTGTTTAAAAACACACTGTGAAATGTAACCTAAATGAATCGTATTTTAGAACCTGCTTAACTCTTCATACAGTTTCTGGACAGGCAAGCCCATTACATTATAAAATGAACCATCGATTCGATGAATTCCGATAAAACCAATCCACTCTTGTATTCCATATGCCCCGGCTTTGTCGTAAGGTTGGTAATGATTGATGTAATAGTTTATTTCGTCCAGGTTTAGTTCTTTAAAATAAACCTTGGTAATGGCGTAAAAAGAAACCTGCTTTTCGGTTGATTGCAGGCAAACACCGGTTATTACTTGGTGCTCTTTCCCACTAAGTTTTAAAAGGATTTCGGCAGCTTCGTTTTTGTCTTTTGGTTTGCCTAGCACTTCATCTTCTATACAAACGATCGTATCGGCTGTGATTAAGATTTCATCACGCTCTAATTTCGTAACGAATGGTTTTGCTTTTTTTATGGCAAGGTAAACGGGTATTTGGGTATTGGTAAGATCGGAGGGGTAGGTTTCATCCGTATTGATGGAATCAACTGTAAAGCTCAAACCCATTTCTTTCAATAGCTGCTGCCTTCTTGGTGATTTCGATCCAAGTATTATTTTTTTGCCAGTTACATTCATATTAGAAAGACCTTCTGTAAAAACTATCCGAATCCATCCATTTCTTTTTAGCCTTTAGCACTTGCTCAATCACATCGCGTGCGCAGCCTTTGCCTCCTTCTTTATCGGAAATATAAACAGATATCTCCTTAATTTCAGGAACAGCATCCACCGGACATGTTGGAAGTCCGACCATTTTCATCACTTGATAATCTACCAGGTCATCGCCCATGTACAATATATTTCCGAAAGAAACCCCTGTTTTTTCAGCAAAATCTTTCAGAAACCCCACCTTATCGTTCACATTATCGTAATAATACTCCACTCCTAATTTATGGTATCTTAATTTCACCCTTTCAACTGCTCCCCCGGTTATAATTGCAACCTGCAAACCTGCCGAAATTGCTGCCCGTATGGCATACCCGTCTTTCACATTTGCAGTCCTCACCGGGTCGCCTTCTTCATTTAAAGGTGTTGTATCTAATGAAAGAACACCATCTACATCAAACACCAAAGCTTCAACCTTGCTCAATTCATCTTTAAAAAATGCCATATCTTATTCTTGATAATATTTATAAATACTGTTTGAAATAAACTGATACATATCCTGTAAATGAGGCTCATCATTTAAAGCTTCAATATGTTTCGAAATAATTTTTTTATCAAACCTCACTGCCGGACCAGTTTGTGCCTGTTTAGGATGCAAGTGTTCAATCTTACGAACAGTTTCTTCAATTAAAGGTTTTATCAAATCAAATGAAAGCCCTTGTTTTTCTAATACATCACCCGACAAAGCGTAAAGATGGTTTACAAAATTGCAGGCAAAAACAGCTGCAATATGAAGTACCTGTCGTTTTTCAGAATTCGTTATGGTAACCTTGTTTGAAAGTTTGTTCGCAATTCCTTCGATCGTTTTTAAAGCCTTCTCCGAATTTGCTTCAATAAATAAGGGTATTTCTCTAAAATCAAGCATTCGTTCCTTTGAAAAAGTTTGAAGTGGATATAAAACCCCGATATGTTCTGAATAAGTGGATAAAATTTCCATTGGTGTACTTCCCGAGCAGTGGATCAAAAGCTTTCCATCTAAATCTAGTCCGCTCAGCACTTCTTCAATTGCATCATCTTTAACTACAATGAAATAAATTGATGCGCTTGTTTTAACATCAGAAATAATGTTTGTATAATCGGCACCTGTTAACTTGGATAGAGCTTCTGCATTTTTTTCAGTCCGGCTATAAACCTGCGAAATAACAAATCCACTTTGCTTCAATGCAAGGGCAAGGTTTGTTGCCAGGTTTCCGGCACCCAAAATAATACAGTCGTCATTCATAAATCAAATTTTATCCAAAAGTAGTAAGCCAAATTCAATTATCAATAAAAAAATATCCTTTCAGGAGTTGAATCCTTTTGGGAGACCACGAGCATATTTTGTGCTTTGAGAAAAAAAAACATAGCTTTATATGCTAAATAAATACAATCGCTGCCCAATGAAAAATATATGCATGTTCAATAGTACCCAATTTTGGGGAGGTGGTGAAAAATCACACTTCGAATATGCCATTAATTTTAAACGAAGAGGCTATAACGTACTTGTTATAACTGGTAAAAATTCTACACTTTATAAAAAATGCAAAGAACATCATTTGAATGTTGCGGGATTTACCATTTCCAATATTTCCTTTTTCAATCCATTTAAAGTTCAAAAAATAAGAAAAGTACTTCGCAACAACTCCATTGACACGATTTTTCTTAATTCTTCACCAGACCTTAAATTGGGTGGCTTTGCGGCAAAAGCAGCAGAGGTAAAAAATATTGTTTATATGAGGGCACTTGCGGTCCCGATTAAAAATAAATTTTTAAACCGGATACTTCTAACTAAAGTAATTAGCCATGTGGTTGCCAACTCGTTGGACACAAAAAAAACGGTTCTTGCCAAGCTGACAAGTACTCTGGATGAATCAGATGTTCATGTAATCTACAGGGGTATTAATTTCAACGAATGGGATAAACGTGAAGTAAAACCCATTAACTGGAAAGCAGATGATGAAATAATTATTGGGAATGTTGGGAGGTTGGTTGAACAGAAAGGGCAAATTCATCTGATTGATCTTGCGATAAGGCTTCGAAAAGCTGGACTGAAATTTAAATTATTGATTGCCGGGATTGGTGCGGAAGAAAAAAAACTCATCAGATTAATTGCTGAAAACAAATTGGAAAAGCATGTTCAACTCATTGGTTTTTTATCGGATGTAAAAAGTTTTCTGAATTCGATCGACATTTTTGTATTTCCCTCACTTTGGGAAGGGTTTGGAAATGCCATGGTTGAAGCGATGCTCGAAAAACGTGCAGTGGTTGCTTTTAATTTGACAAGTAACCCGGAAATAATAACCGACAATTCGTTAGGATATCTGGTTGAGCATCCTGATATGGATGATTTCACAAATAAAGTGTTAAATCTGGCTAGTAATGAATCATTGCGTTTAACAATTGGTGTTAATGCCAGCAAATCGATCCGGGCGCGTTTTTCGTTCGATAAAATAATTGATGAATGGGAAAAGTTATTATCGTGAGAGTTCCTTTTTTGGAAAAATAATCCACTCTTCGGAACTTAAAAACAGGCAATAAAAAAACACAAATAAAGCACCTCCAACATGGGTTTCCAAATTTGAGTCGCCAAAATTCGATAACGCCATTGCAATTAGGAAGAGCAATATTATAGGATTTTTATACTTTTTACTTTTAATCACGGGATAAACAATTAAAAACAAGATTAACAGTAAACCTATTATACCAAATTTGACCATATAGTTTAAATATTGGTTGTGGGCATCTCCATATCGATCGGGGCTCATTTTTGAACCTATTGCAACATATGCGTCATAATATGCTTTCTTCCAATTACCGGTTCCTACCCCAAACCAAAAGTTTCTTTTGATAATATGTAATGCTGCTTTTGTGTATTCAAAACGTTGCGAGATAGATTGATTATTTGCATCGCCTGTTTTTAGGTAGCGGTCCAGCTCCCAAATACTCACATAGATCCTTGGATAAATGGAAAATTTTTTATCCGCGAAAATATAATTTGCAATGCCTTTGGTAATATTGGCAATATCCTCTTCAGATAAAGCATTTACACCTTCAGCATCTTTCCTCAATCCCTTCGATGTTAAATATCTTTTTAAGGTCTCCCTAATTGGGTAACCATTTTCCGATATATCGTCTATTTTGTATTTTTCCGATCTTTTATTCCAAGATTCTTTCAATTCGTCCTCGCAAATATAAAGCCCAACATAATTTCCATTCTCAAGAAATTTATTGTTTAAATCGTGATGATATACATTCCCCAATGAAGTTTTATCTTCTAAAGCTGTAAAGTCAATTTCTTCTACATCGTAAAATCGACCAATTGCCTTGTAAATGTAGAAAGCCGGGAATAGAATAAAAAATAATAGGATGACAAGCAAAACCCTTCTTTGCCATTTTCTTTTTATAAGATTTATGATCATTAATGCACCAACAATAACAAGTCCACCCAGCATGAACAAACCTGTTATCGATTGATTTATAAATACAACTACGAATAAAAATAATACAAGAAATGGATAAAAATATTTTTCAAAATTGGTAAGTTTCCTAAATCCTGACAAATACAAAACGATACTAATGATTAATGCGAAATTTAGTTGAATACCAAATCGAATATGATGAATAAATCCTGCTTTTTGAAAAGACAATACTGATTTGTCGGATAATAAATAAGAAACCAAAGTAATTAAAGAGGATATTAGTACAGCAACAACAAAGACGATAAGAATTGTTTTTAATTGTTTAACTGTGATGGTATTCCCAAAAAGAAAAGCAAGCGGTATAATTAAATAAGCCAAGGACTTCCTTAAATCATACAGTCCCCAATGCCACTCGCTACAAAATAAACATGATAGAAGGTATATTAAATATATCCCAACAATAAAATATACATTATTTTTTTGTTTTATTTCTTTAATCCTGCCCCTCTTAAAGTCTATAAAAGCTGTAATTAAGATCAAGCCAATTGAGATTGAAATTAGGGATTCTGATAAAGGAAAAGCAACTGCAAACAGAATCATAGAAAAGTAAAACCAATCTGATTTTTTGAGAAAGGAAGTAAAGTTAGCCATAGTCAGCAGTTTTTTATGGAACGCGTATAATGAAATATTATTGCATAAAAAAAGCCCGGTAATTGATTACCGGGCTAAAAGGATGGCGGCGACCTACTCTCCCACAATAAATGCAGTACCATCGGCGCTAGTGGGCTTAACTTCTCTGTTCGGAATGGGAAGAGGTGGTGCCCCACTGCAATAACCACCTAAATTTTTACCTGCCCATGCTTTTACATGGAAAGGTGCCGCGGATTTTGCTTTGCGCGGCAAATACCTTAAGGCAGCCAGGATATTAGAAAAATCTTACAACAAACGAGGTGTTTAGACATTGAAAGCTTTCGGGCAATTAGTACTGCTCGGCTTTGACGTTACCGCCTTTACACCTGCAGCCTATCAACGTAATAGTCTCTTACGGCCCTTAATGGAGACCTCATCTTGAGGTGGGCTTCGCGCTTAGATGCTTTCAGCGCTTATCCCGTCCAAGCATAGCTACCCTGCAATGCAGCTGGCGCCACAACAGGTACACTAGAGGCTTGTCCATCGCGGTCCTCTCGTACTAGCGACAGAGCCTCGCAAGTCTCCTACGCCCACAACAGATAGGGACCGAACTGTCTCACGACGTTCTGAACCCAGCTCGCGTGCCACTTTAATGGGCGAACAGCCCAACCCTTGGGACCTTCTCCAGCCCCAGGATGTGACGAGCCGACATCGAGGTGCCAAACCGCTCCGTCGATATGAGCTCTTGGGAGCGATCAGCCTGTTATCCCCGGAGTACCTTTTATCCTTTGAGCGATGGCCCTTCCATACGGAACCACCGGATCACTATGCCCTAGTTTCCTACCTGTTCGGCCCGTCGGCCTCACAGTCAAGCACCCTTATACCATTACACTCTACTGGCGGTTACCAATCGCCATGAGGGTACCTTTGGGAGCCTCCGTTACTCTTTTGGAGGCGACCACCCCAGTCAAACTACCCACCACGCAATGTCTCCCGCTAGGGATTAGGCCCCAAATAAGCAAAGGGACGTATTTCAAGGATGGCTAAACTACTCCTGGCGAAGCAGCATCAAAGCCTCCGTCCTATCCTACACATCACTTATCCAAGGTCAATGCGAAGCTGCAGTAAAGGTTCACGGGGTCTTTCCGTCCCGTTGCGGGTAATCGGCATCTTCACCGATACTACAATTTCACCGAGCTCGTGGCCGAGACAGTGCCCAGATCGTTACACCATTCGTGCAGGTCGGAACTTACCCGACAAGGAATTTCGCTACCTTAGGACCGTTATAGTTACGGCCGCCGTTTACCGGGGCTTCGATTCAATGCTTCTCTTACGATAACATCCCCTCTTAACCTTCCGGCACCGGGCAGGTGTCAGGCCCTATACGTCACCTTTCGGTTTAGCAGAGCCCTGTGTTTTTGATAAACAGTCGCCTGGGCCATTTCTCTGCGTCCCGCCTAATGGCGGGATCCCCTTCTCCCGAAGTTACGGGGTAATTTTGCCTAGTTCCTTAGCCACGGATCACTCGAGCGCCTCAGGATTCTCTCCTTGACTACCTGTGTCGGTTTGCGGTACGGGCCGCCATACTCGCTTTTCTTGGAAGAAACTTCACTGCTTCGCTTCGCCCGAAGGCTAGGCTCAACGTACTATTCCGTCAGTACCTAGCAGCTACATCTCTCCGTCACTTTTAATGTATGGCGGGCGCAGGAATATTAACCTGCTTGCCATCGGTTTCCCCCTTCGGGTACACCTTAGGGCCCGGCTTACCCTGATCCGATTAGCGTTGATCAGGAAACCTTAGTCTATCGGCGAGGGGGTTTCCCACCCCCTTTATCGTTACTTATGCCTACATTTGCTTTTCCAATTGCTCCAATCTGGCTCGCGCCAAACCTTCAGCGCCGTTGGAATGCTCCCCTACCGCTTCATACTTAGTATGAAACCCACGCCGTCGGTGATATGCTTATGCCCGATTATCATCCATGCCCAGCCGCTCGACTAGTGAGCTGTTACGCACTCTTTGAATGAATGGCTGCTTCCAAGCCAACATCCTAGCTGTCTCTGCAGCCGGACCTCGTTTGATCAACTTAGCATATACTTGGGGACCTTAGACGGTGGTCTGGGTTCTTTCCCTCTCGGACATGGACCTTAGCACCCATGCCCTCACTCCTACAAATCATTTTATAGCATTCGGAGTTTGTCTGGATTTGATAGGCGGCGAAGCCCTCGCATCCAATCAGTAGCTCTACCTCTATAAAACTATTGTAAGGCTGCACCTAAATGCATTTCGGGGAGTACGAGCTATTTCCTAGTTTGATTGGCCTTTCACCCCTACCCACAGCTCATCCAAAAGCTTTTCAACGCTTCCTGGTTCGGTCCTCCATGTTGTGTTACCAACACTTCAACCTGGCCATGGGTAGATCACAAGGTTTCGCGTCTAGCGCCACTAACTTATTCGCCCTGTTCAGACTCGCTTTCGCTTCGGGTGCGCACCTGAAGTGCTTAACCTCGCTAGTGACGACTAACTCGTAGGCTCATTATGCAAAAGGCACGCAGTCATTCCGGTAAACCGGAACTCCTACCGCTTGTAAGCGCACGGTTTCAGGTACTATTTCACTCCCTTGTTCAGGGTGCTTTTCACCTTTCCCTCACGGTA
Organism: Prolixibacteraceae bacterium; assembly: GCA_963678235.1. Classification (GTDB taxonomy): domain Bacteria; phylum Bacteroidota; class Bacteroidia; order Bacteroidales; family Prolixibacteraceae; genus JABMQB01. Next base: position 2,573,325 of record OY782766.1, read on the forward strand.
CTTGTACACTATCGGTCTCTCAGGAGTATTTAGCCTTACGGGATGGTCCCCGCAGGTTCAGACAGGATTTCACGTGTCCCGCCCTACTCAGGGTACTACTAACTAAGCTTCTCTTACATATACAGGACTGTCACCTCCTTTGGTTAACCTTTCCAGGTTATTCTATTTCAATCAGCTTCGTATATCGTAGCCCTACAACCCCAACAATGCCGAAACATCATTGGTTTGGGCTGTTCCCCGTTCGCTCGCCACTACTTGGGGAATCATTGTTATTTTCTTTTCCTCCGGGTACTTAGATGTTTCAGTTCCCCGGGTTAGCCTCCAAGTAAACTTGGATATCCACTTATGTGGATGGGTTGCCCCATTCGGGTACCTATGGATCAATTCGTATTTGCCAATCCCCATAGATTTTCGCAGCTTATCGCGCCCTTCTTCGCCTCTGAGAGCCAAGGCATCCTCCGTACGCCCTTACTTAACTTTCTTTTGTTTATTATAAACCCTCGTTTATTATGTCATCTTCTAATATTTTCCCAGCATGCCAAAGAACTTTTTTAACTTCACGGGCAAACCTGTTTTTCACAAACCTTGCTAAAACCATATCTTAAAGCTTGTGCCAAAACCGCCAACCTCAGTTAAACGTAGGTAATGAAGGATTCGAACCCCCTGTTTTAAGGCTACCTGCCTTACCCCTATATTCCATTATGTCTTGAACGTTTTGCCTTTTTTAGTGTGGCTTCACTTTTTTTATTTCCGGCTTATTTCATCCCCTGTGGAGAATAAGGGAGTCGAACCCTTGACCTCCTGCGTGCAAGGCAGGCGCTCTAGCCAACTGAGCTAATCCCCCAAAAATCAGTATCAAGTATCAAGTACATAGCCTCAAGGTTTTTGCCTTGACCCTTGTGCCTTGCGGCTTGCTACTTCGTGTGTAGTCCCGCCCAGACTTGAACTGGGGACCCCTACATTATCAGTGTAGTACTCTAACCAGCTGAGCTACGGGACTGTCCAATACAGCTCCAAGCTTGTTGCCTTAAGCGTTTTAGCACCAGCCCCCTGCTTGTAACTCCATTTATTTTTTTAAAAGAAAAAAGCAAGGACAAATACCTTTGATCCCCAAGTTGTACAACTGGCTCCAGAAAGGAGGTGTTCCAGCCACACCTTCCGGTACGGCTACCTTGTTACGACTTAACCCTAGTTACCAGATTTACCCTAGGCCGCTCCTTTCGGTTGCAGACTTCAGGTACCCCCAGCTTCCATGGTTTGACGGGCGGTGTGTACAAGGCCCGGGAACGTATTCACCGGATCGTTGCTGATATCCGATTACTAGCGATTCCAACTTCATGGAGTCGGGTTGCAGACTCCAATCCGAACTGGGACAAGCTTTAGGGATTAGCACCACGTCGCCGTGTAGCTGCCCTTTGTACTTGCCATTGTAACACGTGTGTAGCCCTGGACATAAGGGCCGTGCTGATTTGACGTCATCCCCACCTTCCTCTCACCTTACGGTGGCAGTCCCGCTAGAGTCCCCGGCTTGACCCGATGGCAACTAACGGTAAGGGTTGCGCTCGTTATGGGACTTAACCCGACACCTCACGGCACGAGCTGACGACAACCATGCAGCACCTTGCAAATAGCCCCGAAGGGAAAACCTGTTTCCAAGTTATGCAATCTGCATTTAAGCCCAGGTAAGGTTCCTCGCGTATCATCGAATTAAACCACATGTTCCACCGCTTGTGCGGGCCCCCGTCAATTCCTTTGAGTTTCAACCTTGCGATCGTACTCCCCAGGTGGTTCACTTAATGCTTTCGCTAAGCCGCTTACTGTGTATCGCAAACAGCGAGTGAACATCGTTTACGGCGTGGACTACCAGGGTATCTAATCCTGTTCGCTACCCACGCTTTCGTGCCTCAGCGTCAGTGATGGCTTAGTAGGCTGCCTTCGCAATCGGTGTTCTGTGTAATATCTATGCATTTCACCGCTACACTACACATTCCGCCTACCTCAACCATACTCAAGAAAAGCAGTATCAATGGCAGTCCTACCGTTAAGCGGCAGCCTTTCACCACTGACTTACATTTCCGCCTGCGCACCCTTTAAACCCAATAAATCCGGATAACGCTTGCACCCTCCGTATTACCGCGGCTGCTGGCACGGAGTTAGCCGGTGCTTATTCCTATGCTACCGTCAATACGCTACACGTAGCGTCCTTTCTTGGCATAGAAAAGCAGTTTACAACCCATAGGGCCGTCATCCTGCACGCGGGATGGCTGGTTCAGGCTTCCGCCCATTGACCAATATTCCTCACTGCTGCCTCCCGTAGGAGTCTGGTCCGTGTCTCAGTACCAGTGTGGGGGGTAATCCTCTCAGAACCCCTACTGATCGTTGCCATGGTGGGCCGTTACCCCACCATCTAGCTAATCAGACGCATGCCCATCTTATACCACCGAAGTTTTAACCAAAATTCCATGTGGAACCCTGGTACTATGGGGTATTAATCCAAGTTTCCCTGGGCTATCCCCCTGTATAAGGTAGGTTGCATACGCGTTACGCACCCGTGCGCCGGTCGCCACCAGTCCGAAAACCGTGCTGCCCCTCGACTTGCATGTGTTAAGCCTCCCGCTAGCGTTCATCCTGAGCCAGGATCAAACTCTCCATTGTAAATATAAAAAGTTAAATATCTTTCGCTCTAGGTGTACTCTTTTGGAACCAAGGTTATTTGTTTTTATTACCTTGCTTTTTCTTAAATCTTTGTTTCAATATCTTAAAGAACGTCTCTTTTTTATTCGTTATACCGTGGGCGTAAACCCATCTAATATACTTTTTTTCAAAATGAACCAGGAAAACTATCAAAACCGCATCCCTGTGTTCCCCGTTTTTCGGGTCGGCAAAGTTAAAACTCTTTTCCGTTCCAGCAAAATATTTTTTGCCTTTTTTTTAACCCCCTAACCACCTTTTCAAAACTTATCGCCCCGGTCGTTTCCGTAAGCGGCTGCAAATGTAATCACTCTTTTCGTTCCTGCAAGGCTTTTTTTATCTTTTTTTAGATCACAAGAAATTCATGATTAAAAACTCGTTCTCAAACAAAAAATAAGGGGTACTATCCCCTGTCTTTGCAGCATTTCATTAAATTGTAGAACTCTTAAGCGGCTGCAAATGTATAACCTTTTTTGTTCCCCACAAGTGTTTTATTGATTTATTTTCACCAACATTTTACCCGATCATCATAACGCACTGAATATCACCAATGAATACCGATAAAAAAATAAGTAATAATCGTCAATTCAATTTTAAAGATTAAAATCCCACCTTTTAAACTCTTTCGATTCGTCCATTCAATTACAGAATATGCATGTTAAATAATCTTTAAGTGAGCTTTATTTATAAACAAAAACAAAACAAATGGGACAATCCATGAATGGAGATACTTCTTAATTTCTTACAAAAACCTCAATTTTCAATTTTTAATTGCAAAAGGTGATAATAATTCCAGAAGTTAAACAGGAATATTTTAACCATACATATTAATAAATTTTTGATGTTCATTCAATCTAACCAAACATCTATCCAAAAAAAATGCCGGACAAATCCGGCATCTTATTATCTACATATATAATATAGGTTTAGAAACAATATTTGTTTTCTTCGATCAGTTTATCAGCGATGCGTTCACGGGCAGCTTTCACATTTACCCCTTTTGCACAGCTATAATGTTTAATTCCTTTTAGGAATAACTTACGTTGTTCTTCATCATCAATAAACGAATTTACGCAGTCTTTAGCTTCTTTTCGAATATATTCGGCAGAATCGTACACTAAACAATCCAGTATATCTTTGTTTAAAGCCACATCCAAGCCCAGTACTTCTTCTTTTTTCTTCACGCGAAGTGCTACAGATTCGGCCACATAAATGCGCATTACAATATTTGATATGTTATTAAGGATCATCTGCTCGTTCATCATTGTACGCCCAAATGTTTTCGAAACAGCAGTCAATAACATTTTTCCAATAGCTTTGAAGTTGTTTATTGTTGCCAATTTATTTTCATAGTAGCCTTCGGCACAACAACTGCAACTTTCAGAATCAAGATTGGCAAGACCATCAACAATTGCTTCTCCTTGTCCATACAAGTCGTAGTCTTTTTTAGCGCCACGTTTATTTAATGTATCAATAGTTACTAAACGGTTAATCTCGTTTGTACCTTCAAAAATACGGTTAATACGTGAATCGCGATAACCTCTTTCGATTGGCATTTCGGCAGAATATCCCATACCTCCGTGAATTTGCACACCTTCGTCAACGACATAGTCTAATGCTTCAGATCCATAAACTTTTAAAATTGCAGCTTCAATGGCATATTCTTCAAAAGCATGAACAATTGCCTGTTCTTTGGTTTCTTCGCCAAGGTGAGCCTCAACATATTCATCAACATTTCGGGCAGCACGGTATACAGCCGACTCATTGGCAAATGTACGAATGGCTTGTTCAGCCAATTTATATTTTATTGCCCCAAAGGATGAAATTTCTTTGCCAAATTGTTTACGCTCGTTGGAATAATTCACCGATTGGTCGATGGCCATTTTAGCAGCACCAATAACGTTACCACCTAATTTAATACGCCCCATATGAAGAATATCCAATGCGATACGGAATCCTTTCCCGCGTTCCCAAAGTAAATTTTCAACCGGAACAGGTGTATTTTCAAAGAATATCTGACGTGTTGAAGAACCTTTGATGCCGAGTTTTTTCTCTTCAGGATTAAAGCTGATGCCCGGATAATCGCGCTCAACAATAAAAGCACTTAATACACGGTCATTATCTATTTTAGCAAATACGGTAAAAATATCGCCAAAACCTGTATTTGTGATCCACATTTTTTGTCCGTTCAACAAATAATGTTTTCCGTCTTCGCTTAAGGTAGCTTTAGTTTTTCCAGAGTTGGCATCGGAACCAGCTCCCGGCTCAGTTAAACAATAAGCCCCAACTTTTTCTCCGGTTGTTAAAGCCGGAATGTATTTTTGCTTTTGTTCTTCGTTTCCGAAATAAAGTATTGGCATAGAGCCGATACCTGTATGGCATGAATAGGTTACAGCAAAAGAGTAAGCAGAGCCCATTACTTCGCTGGCCAACATGGAAGTTACAAACGACTGTCCGAAACCTTCTAACTCCTCAGGTGTTGAAATACCAAGCAATCCAAGTTCTCCGGCTTTTTCTAAAAGGGTACGGCCAATATTGTTTTCCTGCTTATCGATTTTCTCCATATTGGGGAATACTTCGGTATCGAGAAAGTCACGACAAGTATCGGCAACCATTTTTTGTTCTTCATCAAATTCTTCAGGGATGAATATGTCCTTCGCATCCAGGTCTTGCACCATGAACTCTCCACCTTTTACTAACTTTTCCATTTTATTTCTATTTAGTTTATTATTTGATTTATAGTTTTAGTGACATGGCAACCAATTCAGCCAAATCATAGTTTTTTATTTCTTCGTTTTTATTTTTATACTTCAATCCGTCGGTCATCATTACCATACAATACGGACAGGCAGTTGCAATTATATTTGCCCTTGTTTCGAGGGCGTCTTCCGTCCTTTCCAGAAATACTTCTTTATTTCCTTTTTCGGCTTCTTTAAACATTTGCCCGCCACCTGCACCACAACAAAGTGCAAAGCTCTTGTTACGTTTCATCTCACTGAAGTTAGCCGGAAGAGCACTTAATACTTTTCGGGGAGCATTGTATTCCCCATTGGCACGACCAAGATAACATGGATCGTGGTAGGTTATTTTTTTACCGTCAAATACTTCCGAATCTAGTTTCAGTTTCCCGTTATCGATCAGATCCTGAAGAAACTGGCTGTGGTGAATCACTTCGAATTTTGCCCCATAATCGGGATATTCATTTTTAAAGGTATTATATACGTGTGGGTCGCAGGTTATTACTTTTTCGACCTCGTAACTCTGCATTAATTCGATATTCATTAAAGCCTGCATCTGAAAAAGCATTTCATTCCCTGCCCGTCTGGCAACGTCACCACTGGATGATTCCTCGGTTCCTAAAACGGCATAATCAATGTTGAGATAGGTAAGGATTTTAACAAATGCCTGAGTAACTTTTTTGTACCGATCATCGAATGCACCTGCACTCCCAACCCAAAACAGATATTCGGGCTTTTTACCACTGGCAAACAAATCAGCCATTACCGGCACTTCCACTTTTATTTGTGTTGTTTCCATCGTATTCTGAATTTATTTCGCCGGAGCGTTCATTGTTAAACCTTCTGCCCATAACATTCGATCATCTTGTGCGAATTGCCATGGAGCACCATTATTTTCAATATTTGAGAAAATCGAATTCAACTCACCTGGAGCAGCCGACTCTTCCATTACAATATACCTGCGCATATCTAAAATGATAGCTGGCTGATTAATATTTATCGGGCATTCCTGCGCACAAGCGTTACATGTTGTGCAAGCCCACAACTCTTCTTTGGTGATGTAATCGCCAAGCAGTGCTTTATTATCGGTCCAATCTTTTCCGTTTTTCACCATCTGAGGCCCTTTTTCTTTCATACGTTCGCGCACGTTCATGACGATTTTACGCGGTGAAAGTAACTTACCAGTCAGGTTTGCCGGACAAACAGATGTACAACGGCCGCATTGTGTGCATGCCAACGAATCCATGTAGTTTTTCCAGGTCACATCTTCCACATCCATCACACCAAAACGTTCCACAACATCTTCTTCTCCTTCTGCCGGTTCAGCGAAAGCAGCGTCAGGATCAAGCATCATTTTTACCTCTTTGGTAATGTTTTCCATGTTGGTCATTTTTCCCAATGGGTTTAAATTGCTAAGAAATACATTCGGAACCGACATAAACACATGAAAGTGTTTAGAGTAAGGAAGATAGTTGGCAAAGAAGAAAATTCCGAGAATATGTCCCCACCAGTTTACTTCATGAAGTAAATGTGCGCTGCCAGCAGAAACACCAGCAAACCATCCAGCTAAAATTGAGCTAACTGGATAAACACCAACAACTTCGTGGCTACTATTTGAAGCATCAAGAATGTAGAATGTATTCATCCCCAACAAGGTAACCATTAGAAACAGAATAATGGACAAGGCAAAGTTAGCATCGCGATGCGATTTATGGGTCATTTCAACACCACTGAAGCGCTTTACATTCATTGCCAGCCTTCTGAAAAGAAAAGCAGCAACAAGCACAGCTATTACAAAAGCAAACACATCGCCAAAACCGAAAACAATATCATAGCAAAGACCAAGGAAGCCTAAAACCCTCTCAGTTCCAGCGAGTCCGTCAATTACCATTTCGATACTCCCCACGAGAATCACAAGAAAGCCCCACCAGACCAATGCATGCATAAAGCCAATTACTGGCTTGCGCATAATTTTGGTTTGTCCGAAGGCAACTTTCAACATTACATTGATCCGTTTACCAATATCTTTGATTGGAAAGGCTGGTTTTGTTAGTTTAAACAGTGCTGCCAGATTTTTGACAGTCCACGCAAAAACACCGAGTGTGATTATCAGCGAAACTGCAAATAAGATTTGTTTTATCATTAGGTTTGATTTAAAGAAAATCAGAATCAAGATTCAAGACACAAGACTAAATAAAAATATCTTTGTCAAAATTCCGTTCTCCAATTTTAATTATCTTACAAAGAAGAAACAGGGCGTTTGCCCTGCATTCTTTATTTATTTTTAGCTTCTTTAATTGCTTCAGTGATTGCTGGTAATACTTTTAGGGCATCCCCAACAATTCCATAATCGGAGTTTTCAAACACCGGAGCATCTGCATCGTTGTTAATTGCAACAATACATTTTGAAGAACTAACTCCGGCCATGTGTTGAATTGCACCGGAAATTCCAACAGCAAAATACAAATTAGGGGCAATTATTTTTCCGGTTTGTCCGGTATGCTCTTCATGAGGCCTCCAACCTTCGTCGGAAACCGGACGAGAACAAGCAGTTGCAGCACCTAGCAATTCTGCAAGGTCTTCAATTACGCCCCAGTTATCTGGTGATTTTAAACCACGACCTCCTGATACAACAATCTCCGCATCGTTTAATAAAATTTTTCCTGTTTGTTTTTCCACTTCTTTCACAACAGTTTTTGCCTCGGCAACTGTTACTCCTGAAGCTTCAATTGTTGCAGAACCTCCGGTTTCAATTACTTCGAAAGAATTTTGGGCAAGTGTTACTATTTTAACATCGGTTTTTAATACCACATTGGCATTTGCCTTTCCCGAAAATACTTTTTTAGACACTGTGAACGGCTCAACTGACGAAGGAAGTGCAATAAGACCGGCGCCTACAGCTGCTTTTAATTTTACCGACAAACGAGGGGCTAATGCTTTTCCCGCATTGTTATGCGAAATAACCACAACTTTTGCACCTTCTGCCTCTGCAACTTGTGCAATAATTCCAGTGTAAACCTGGTTGTCCAAAGTGGTAATTCCTTCCACTTTTACAACTTTGGCAGCACCATAATTACCAAGTTTTGCCAATTCATCGTCGGCAACATTTCCTATGGAAACTGCTGTTACTGAAGTTCCCATCATTTCTGCAACTTTTGCTGCGTAAGACACAAGCTCAAAAGATAATTTTTTAAATGCCCCGTCCCAATTTTCTGTATATACTAATACTGACATAATTTTAAATTTAAAGGTGAAAGATTAAAGGACTTTTGCCTCATTTTGCAATAAATCAACCAACTCGGCTACATTATCAGCATCCACCATTTTACAAGGTGGTTTTGGAGCAGGAAGTTCAAAACCTACAAAATCGGTTAATGTTTCCACCTCAGCAGCAGGAACCACATTTAAAGGCTTTTTACGTGCCATCATTATACCTCGCATAGCAGCGATTCTTGGTTCTTTTGCAATACCTTTTTGTACAGTCGCAACAAACGGTGTAGGTACAGAAACTTTTTCTTTACCGCCATCAATATCGCGTGTAATCTCAACATCGTTCCCATTCAGGCTAATTCCGGATACGGCTGAAACGGAAGGAATATCCAACATTTCTGCCAGCATTCCGCCAACCATTGAACCATTATAATCACTTGATTCAATTCCAGTTAAAATTATATCGAAACTTTTATCTTTAATTGCTTCGGCAAGCTGACCGGCAACGGCATACGCATCCGATGGTTCTGCATCAACTCGAATTGCATCATCGGCACCAATGGCAAGCGCTTTACGCATGGTTGGTTCAGCATCTTTTCCTCCAACAGTAATAACCGTTACTGAACTAACAGGGTTTCCGGCATCTTCTTTCAGCTCCATTGCCCTGGTTAATGCCAACTCATCCCACGGATTAATAATCCATTGTACACCTGTTTTATCGAAAGCTGTACCATCGCCAAACTTAACCTTGGTGGTAGTGTCTGGCACGTTTCCTAAACATACTAATAAATTCATGTGTTATAATCTTTTATTCTAGAATCAAAATTTTTGGCAATTCCAAAAATAGTAAAAGTATTTAACTAAGCACAAAAATGCGGTTTACGCTATTTTTTTGAATTGCGGTGCACAAATATATAAACTGAGAATAAAGAAACAAAGCCCTTAAAGCCTCTTAGGTGCTTCATTTCAAAGGATTGAATGTGTTCCTGCTTAAAAAATCAAAATTGGCATCTTCAACAACAGGTTATACAGGCAATTAGAACAATTAAACGTATTTTTCTAATATTCTGCCAGAAAAAACAGAGAAGCTATTTAGATTTATTTTAAGTTAGAATCTAGCAACTTTGACTAAAATTTATGGAATTCATGCAATTACTCTTGATAATAAACCTCCAGCTTTGGATGTTTAGAAGCATCATCAAAATCACTTGAGCAAAATATCATGCAACTATACGGATCTTCATCTATCTGTTTGATTAAAAAACCAAAATACTCATCAGGATAAGCGATTAATTCTTGCACTAGATCAGTAACATCAACGCTAATCGAATCAAAATTATTATTTCTATTTATAATGACTGAAAAATTTAATGAATAAGCAGGTTGCGAATTCCATGTTACTAAATTCTCTTCCCAATCCTCTTTAATTAAGTGTAATTCCGACGCATTACTCCCTTCCATCCCAGACGAAAACGGAAAATCCCTACTCGAATATAAGGTAATAACCGCACTGTCAACTTTTGAATTTAGATTTATTTTATCAATTCCGGTAAATTTTAAAAGACTGCGATAATCCTGCTCTACTGAACCAACATTATATCCTGTCCAAGCAGAATTGCGTAACCATATAGAATTTCCGAAATTATCATTTACAACGTCCAATCGATTACCGATAGTAGCATCTTCTCCTTCTATTGAATCGGGTTGAAGAACTAATTTTTTTTGATACACTTGAGGGTCGCAATCACATTTGCAACATGAATAAAAAATAATGGTTAAAAAAACAAGAGAGAAGGTTATAAATTTCATAAGTATTTTGTTAAAGGTTAACACGTTAATTATTTTTTTACAATAATAGCAAAAATAATTATGTTCGCAGAGATATTGCTGTATCTTAATTCTTCTTATCCTTGAATAATTCTCACTAAATGCAAAATTATTTCCTTTTCAGAATAACTTTTGCCCCAATCACTAAAAGCCATGAAGTAAGAATAATTATCAAACCTGAAATCGCCATTAATACATAATTTTTTTCGTTTATAAACGAAAGCAGATTATTGACCATTGCCCAGATGGTCATAAGCAACACAAATACCATTGGAATTATAGCAATCAGAGGGTTTTTCTTTTTCAGAATCAGGTAAAATACAAGCACCCCAAGTGCCAGGGCAGCAATTAATTGATTAAGGGCACCAAACAATGGCCAGAGCAAGAGCGCACCTTTTGCCCCAGGTTGAAGAAAGGTTAGCAGTGCAGCAAAAAACACCACAATAAATGTTGCAATGTACCGATTACCAAAGGGTTTACGGACTACCCCTTCTTTATTTTTAAAAATTTCCTGTAAAGATAGCCTTTGAATCCTGCAAGATGAATCAAGTGTAGTATTTGCAAAACTCACAATAAACACAGCAATTAATGCATTCCCAAACTTTAAGGGAATTCCATAGCTTTCTAAAAGATTGGCGCTGCCCACAACAAAAGCCTCCAATTTTGCCCCAAGTCCTGATGCCGAACTCCAGGATGCATAATGTGCATAAAAAGCATCTGAACCATTTAGTAGAACACCGTTATGCTGCATCCCCATTCCAAGTCCACCGGCAATTGCCATTAAAACCAAAACTGCCAAAAAGCTTTCGAGCAACATTCCGCCATACCCAATAAAAAGTGTATGTGTTTCTTTCTCTACCTGTTTCACTGTGGTTCCGGTGCTGGCAAGCGAATGAAATCCAGAAATAGCGCCACAAGCAATGGTTATAAATAATAAAGGCATTAAAGCGGGAACATCATCTGCTACAAACGCAGAAGAATTAATTGCAGGTGCGGTGATCACCGGGTGTGCAACAATCAACCCGACTAATAGCAAAACAATGGTTATTAATAATTGATGGGAATTAATGTAGTCACGTGGTTGCAATAGCTTCTGCACCGGAATTGTGGAAGCAAAAAAAGCATATATATATAAAATTATAGCCCAGGTAACCACCGATGATCCCATTATGGGCGGCACATGAATTGGTGGTAAAAAGTACACACTGACAAACACAGAAAGATATAGTAAGCCTACTGCCACAATAGAATATTTCAAGTCTTTCTTGCCTTTTTCAACATTTCGTCCAAGCCAAACAGCAATCGGGATTTCTATCCAAACCGGAAATACTGACTCCGGGTATTTCTCAAACAGTACCCCAACAATCATTGCAAAAACAGCCAAAACAATTAAAAGCAATAATTGCATGATAAACTGAAAAACAAACCTTACGGATGGATCAATCAGCTCACCCGACAAGTCACCAAGGGTTTTACCTTTATTTCGTGCAGATATTACCAAGGTTGAAAAATCGTGGAGACCACCCATAAAAATTGCTCCCAGAAATACCCAGATAAATGCGGGAAGCCATCCCCAGATAATGCCGATTGCGGGACCAACAATCGGTCCAATTCCGGCAATCGTAGTAAAATGATGCCCGAAGATGATGTTCTTTTTTGAAGGCACAAAGTCAACGCCATCACGGAATTCTTCGGATGGCATTTGCCTTTTGGCAGATATTCCAAAAATCTTCGATCCCAGGTACCGCCCATAAACGCGATATGCGATTAAATACCCAACAAAAGCAAGTATTACGAGAACAAGGCTATTCATATTCCTAAACTTAAATTCTTTTTGAATCTAATCATTTTTTACGAATCTTATAATCTGCCTCACTACCATTTATTCTCCAAATTCCATCAGAATTATGATTCGAGCCAATAGTTACTAATTAAAAGCCCTTTCATTCCAACCATTCCAATTTGCTTTTTTTTACATAATGACCCGGGTCATAAATTTAGTTCGAAATACAAGGTATCTTCAAGAATTCTTATCCAAATAAATCTTATCAATATGAACTCAAAAAGAAGGGATTTTCTAAAAAAAGGCATGTATAAGTTGGGGCTGCTTATGTGGTTTCACTTCGCTTGTGAAGGCAGTGCCATCAAGCACTGAACCAGATCCAAATAAATTACTCATGCAGGAATGGATTTCTACCCTGATTTCAAACATTGATGAAAATGCGGATGAAGAAGTGAGCAAAAAAATACTAAAAAATTGTGCGATTAGTCATTATGAGCATTTAAATATGGATTCGGTTTTAGAACCTTTTGTCGGAGATCTTGAAAAATTCAACCGATTTATTGAAGAAAAATGGGGATGGAAAATTGACTACCAAAAAAGAAAAAGGAATACTAATTGCCGATGAAAACAAAAATTATTGTGTTTGCCGATGGTAAACCAGGGAAAAGGGGTTAAGTCAACAATTCATTGGAATTGCAAACGAACCCGATTCAGTTTATGCCTTTTTATGAACATCCACTTCAAACAAGAGGGAGCATAGAGTAGTCTCTATGTATCCATTCTCAGTTTGGTTTGGAAATAAGAATAAAACTAAAAACAAAAAAGCCCTGTTAAAAACAGAGCTTTTCATATTATCGCATTAAAATTATGCTTGTCCTATTGGACCGCCAAAGTTCATTGGTGGAGGAGACATTGGATCTGGCCCCCCTTTTGAAACTTTAATTGGTCCATGCATATGTTCATACTTCTTAACATTGTCCTGCAAAGCAGATAATAGCCTTTTAGCGTGTTCCGGAGTAAGTATTATCCTGGATTTTACGTTTGCTTTGGGCACTCCAGGCATAATACGGACAAAATCAACAACAAACTCTGAACTTGAATGCGTTATTACTGCCAGATTTGAATAAACCCCCTGAGCAATTTCTTCACTTAATTCAATATTAATTTGATTTCCCTGTTGCTTTTGTTTTTCATCCATAATGCTAGATTATTTTATATAGCCTTCGTATTGTTTGTGTTCCATAAGCTGATCATACTCAGATTTAGAACCTACGACAATGTTTTTGTATTCTTTTAATCCTGTTCCTGCAGGAATCAGGTGACCACAGATTACATTCTCTTTTAGTCCGTCGAGGTAATCTGTTTTACCTTGTATTGCTGCTTCGTTCAGTACTTTAGTTGTTTCTTGGAATGATGCTGCAGACAACCAACTTCTGGTTTGCAGCGCCGCACGGGTAATTCCCTGAAGTATCTGACTTGAAGTTGCAGGTATTGCATCTCTAGATTCGATCAATTTCTTATCCTTTCTTCTCAGCACAGAATTCTCATCTCTAAGTTTTCTTGCAGAAATAATCTGCCCAGGTTTGAAATCTGTTGCATCCCCTGCATCCACAACAACTTTCTTATTGTAAATCCAGTCATTCTCTTGAAGGAAATCGTTCTTATCGATAATTTGTTTTTCAAGGAAACGGGTATCCCCTGCGTCTACGATCTCAACTTTACGCATCATTTGTCGGATAATAACCTCGTAATGCTTATCGTTGATTTTCACACCCTGCATACGGTAAACGTCTTGTACTTCATTTAAGATGTACTCCTGAACAGCTGTTGGACCTTTAATTGCAAGAATATCTGAAGGGGTAATTGCACCATCAGATAATGGAGTACCTGCCCTTATATAATCGTTCTCCTGAACAAGGATTTGTTTTGACAGAGGAACAAGGTATTTTTTAACATCATCGTTTTTAGTAGTAACAATGATCTCGCGGTTACCTCTTTTTATTTTACCCAAAGATACCTCACCATCAACCTCCGAAACCACTGCGGGGTTTGAAGGATTCCTAGCTTCGAACAACTCAGTTACCCTTGGAAGACCACCAGTGATATCACCAGCTTTACCAGCAGCCCTTGGTATTTTAACCAATACCTGACCACCTTTTACTTTATCCTTATCGGCAACTGCCATGTGCCCACCTACAGGAAGGTTGTAAGAACGGATCATTTCACCTTTTTTATCCAATATTTTCAGTGTGGCATTTTTTGTTTTATCCCTGGTTTCAATAATTACCCTTTCATTATAACCGGTCTGTTCATCTGACTCTTCACGATAGGTAACACCTTCGATCATGTTTTCAAATTCAACGGTACCGTCATATTCAGTAATAATCACACCATTATATGGATCCCATTCGGCAATTAACTTGCCTTTTGTAACCTCTTCCCCATTTTTAATATAGAGTTTCGATCCGTATGAAATTGGATGTGTTGACAGGGTAATATTTGTATTCTTATCAATAATCTTCAATTCGGCCAATCGGCTTACCACGATATCAACTTTTGAACCATCATCTGAAACATGCTGAACAGTCCTTAGTTCTTCTATTTCAGCGTATCCATCGTATTTAGATTCGATTTGCGATTGTGCAGAAATGTTACCTGCGATACCCCCAACGTGGAAGGTACGAAGAGTAAGCTGTGTTCCTGGTTCCCCAATTGATTGAGCTGCAATAACACCAACTGCCTCACCTTTCTGGATTTGATTTCCGGTTGCAAGGTTTCTTCCATAACACTTGGCACATACACCAATTTCAGATTCACATGTTAATACCGAACGGATCTCAACACTTTCGATTGGTGAGTTTTCGATTGCAGCTGCAATACTCTTATCAATTTCTTCACCTGACTTCACCATCAATTCCCCATTCAAAGGATGGAAAATATCATGAACTGAAGTACGTCCAAGTATTCTTTCTGACAAGGCAGCAACAATTTCCTCATTATTTTTAACTGCTGTTGCAGAAATTCCCCTTAAGGTTCCACAATCGGGTTCAGAAATAATAACATCTTGTGCAACATCAACCAAACGACGTGTAAGGTAACCAGCATCCGCAGTTTTAAGAGCTGTATCCGCCAAACCTTTACGCGCACCGTGTGTGGAGATAAAGTATTCCAATACGGAAAGTCCTTCTTTGAAGTTTGCAAGAATTGGGTTTTCAATAATCTGAGACCCGGTTGAGCCAGATTTTTGTGGCTTAGCCATCAATCCCCTCATTCCGCAAAGCTGACGAATCTGTTCTTTTGAACCCCTCGCTCCTGAATCAAGCATCATATAAACAGAGTTGAATCCATCCATATTTGAGCTTAAGGTTTTCATTACAGACTGTGTCAATTTTGCATTTGCATGTGTCCAGATATCAATAACCTGGTTATACCGTTCGTTGTTGGTAATGAATCCCATGTTGTAATTATTCATTACTTCCTCTACTTCGGCATATCCTTCGGAAACAATTGTTACTTTATCATCAGGAATTACCACATCTTCCAGGTTAAATGATAACCCTCCTTTGTAGGCCATACTATATCCAATGCTCTTAATAGCATCAAGGAAAGCAACAGTTGTAGCATTTCCACTTACTTTAAATACATCGGTAATAATATTCCTTAACGATTTTTTGGTAAGAAGTTGGTTAATAAACCCAGCTTCCCTAGGAACTTTTTCGTTAAATATTACACGACCAACAGTTGTTTCAACAATGTGATTGAAATATTCCCCGTTTTCATCAACATCTTCCACTTTCACTTTGATAATGGAATGCATTCCGATAACTCCTTCATTGTAGGCAATAATTACCTCTTCGGCAGAATAGAATGTCATGCCCTCGGTTGGTGTACCTTTGCGGGCCTTGGTCATATAGTACAATCCAAGAACCATATCCTGCGATGGCACGGTAATAGGTGCACCATTGGCAGGGTTAAGCAGGTTATGTGATGAAAGCATCAATAACTGAGCTTCCAGAATAGCAGCATTTCCCAAAGGAAGGTGAACCGCCATTTGGTCACCGTCAAAGTCGGCGTTAAACCCGGTACACACAAGTGGGTGCAACTGGATCGCTTTCCCTTCAATCAATACTGGCTGGAATGATTGGATAGATAACCTGTGTAGTGTGGGTGCACGGTTTAGCAACACCGGATGCCCTTTCAAAATATTTTCTAATATTTCCCAAACAACAGGGTCTTTCCTATCCACTATTTTCTTTGCAGATTTTACTGTTTTAACAACACCTCTTTCAATCAATTTACGGATAACAAAAGGCTTGTATAATTCAGCTGCCATGTTCTTTGGCAATCCACATTCGTGTAGTTTTAATTTCGGACCAACCACAATAACCGAACGTGCAGAATAGTCAACACGCTTACCCAACAAGTTCTGACGGAAACGTCCTTGTTTCCCTTTCAAACTATCAGATAAAGATTTAAGTGGACGGTTATTTTCTGTTTTAACAGCATTTGCTTTCCGAGAATTGTCGAAAAGAGAATCGACAGCTTCCTGCAACATACGCTTTTCGTTACGCAATATTACTTCAGGAGCTTTAATTTCAATTAATCTTTTTAACCTATTATTACGGATAATAACCCTTCGATAAAGGTCATTAAGATCGGATGTTGCGAACCTTCCCCCATCTAATGGCACTAATGGTCTTAAGTCTGGTGGAATAACCGGCACAACCCTTACAATCATCCATTCAGGACGGTTAAGGTTCTTACTAGCCCTAAATGCTTCAACAACCTGTAGCCTTTTTAAGGCTTCATTTTTACGTTGCTGTGAAGTCTCCGTATTTGCTTTATGACGTAAATTATATGACAGATCATCCAGCTCGATGCGGGTTAATAGTTCAAATAAGGCCTCAGCCCCCATTTTTGCTATAAACTTATTTGGATCATCGTCATCCAGTAAATGGTTTTCTTTTGGAAGTGAATCCAAGATATCCAGATATTCTTCTTCCGTTAGAAAATCAAGTGTTTTAATTCCATCTACAGCTTTAACTCCCGGATTTATTACTACGTAACGTTCGTAATAAATAATAGTATCAAGCTTCTTTGTCGGTAAACCAAGCAAGTAGCCGATTTTATTTGGCAACGACCTAAAATACCAGATATGCGCAACCGGAACCACTAATGAAATATGGCCCATTCTTTCACGTCTGACTTTTTTCTCAGTCACTTCAACACCACATCGGTCACATACGATACCTTTATATCGGATACGTTTATATTTACCACAATGACACTCGTAATCCTTTACGGGCCCAAAAATTCTTTCGCAAAACAAACCATCACGTTCTGGTTTATATGTTCGGTAATTTATGGTTTCCGGCTTAAGCACTTCTCCAAATGACCTTTCAAGGATTTCTTCAGGTGAAGCTAAGCTAATTGAAACTTTAGCGAAATTACTTTTTGTTTTTATATCTTTTCTAAACGCCATAAAATATGGTTATTAATATTTTTATGAACAGAACCTCTAAACAAAGTTCAACGTATTACTCCATTTTAACACTAAGACCCAATCCTCTTAATTCGTGTAACAGAACATTGAGGGATTCAGGAATTCCGGGTGCCGGCATTGGTTCACCTTTAACGATGGACTCGTAAGCTTTTGCCCTTCCCATTACATCATCTGACTTAACTGTCAGGATTTCCTGCAGGATATGAGAAGCACCGAATGCTTCAAGGGCCCAAACTTCCATCTCACCAAAACGCTGACCTCCGAATTGCGCTTTACCACCAAGAGGCTGTTGAGTAATTAATGAGTATGGCCCTATTGACCTGGCATGCATTTTATCTTCAACCATATGGCCCAGTTTCATCATGTAAATAATACCAACCGTGGCCGTTTGGTCAAATTTCTCTCCGGTTTCACCATTGTGTAGTACAGTTTTACCGAATTGAGGAACGCCTGCTTTATCGGTATATTCTGTGATTTGTTCTAAGCTTGCACCATCAAAAATTGGAGTTGCAAACGTTAGCCCAAGTTCTTTACCAGCCCAACCTAAAACGGTTTCATAAATCTGCCCAAGGTTCATCCTTGAAGGCACACCAAGTGGGTTCAGAACAATATCAACAGGAGTACCATCATCTAAGAAAGGCATATCTTCAGCACGTACCACCCTTGAAACAATACCTTTGTTTCCGTGTCGTCCTGCCATTTTATCACCAATTTGCAGCTTTCGCTTTTTGGCAATGTAAACTTTCGCTAATTGTATAATTCCGGCAGGAAGTTCATCCCCGATGGTAACGTTATAGCGTTCCCTACGTGATACAGCTTCTGCTTCTTTATACTTCATAATAAAATTGTTTACCAATTTAAATATCATCTCATTTTTAGGACTATCAGTCGTCCATTTATTTGGATTGATATTATGGTAATCAATTTCCTGCAATTGCTTAAGGGTAAATTTAACCCCTTTGCCAATTATTTCTGTTCCGAAATAATCTTTCACACCTTGCGATGTTTTACCAGCAACCAGTGTGAATAATTTATCTTCAAGTTTAGCCCTAATTGCCGCAACTTCACGATCAAATTTTTCATCGATCTGCTCCAACAATGATTTAGTGGCTAATTTTCCTTTTTTCTCTTTTACTACCCTTGAGAATAGTTTCTTGTCGATAACAACACCTGTTAATGATGGTGGTGCTTTTAAAGATGCATCTTTAACGTCGCCTGCTTTATCCCCAAAAATTGCACGGAGCAGTTTTTCTTCCGGTGAAGGATCTGATTCCCCTTTTGGAGTAATCTTTCCAATTAGGATATCCCCAGGTTGCACATTTGCACCAATCCTGATCAATCCATTTTCATCCAGGTCGCGTGTTGCTTCTTCACTAACATTAGGTATATCCGAAGTAAATTCTTCCACTCCGCGTTTAGTATCCCTAACCTCAAGCGTGTATTCATCTACATGGACAGAAGTAAAAATATCTTCTCTTACAATTTTCTCCGAAATAACAATGGCATCCTCGTAGTTATATCCTTGCCAAGGCATGAAAGCAACCATCAGGTTACGTCCGAGAGCTAATTCCCCATTTTGGGTTGCATAACCTTCTGTAAGAACCTGTCCTTTTTTAATTCTTTGCCCTTTTTTAACAATCGGTTTTAAATCGAGGGTAGTTCCCTGGTTTGTTTTACCGTGTTTTGGCATTTCATAGGTTACAACTTCCGGATCGAAGCTAACAAACTTCTCATCTTCGGACATGTCGTAACGAACGATAATATGTTTTGCATCTACATATTCAACTATACCATCAGCTTCTGCATTGATAAGTACCCTTGAATCACTAGCAGCCCTTCCTTCAAGCCCGGTTCCCACGATCGGAGCCTCAGGGCGTAATAACGGAACTGCCTGCCGCATCATGTTTGATCCCATCAAAGCACGGTTTGCATCATCGTGCTCAAGGAAAGAAATAAGCGAAGCAGCAACAGATGCAATCTGGTTAGGACCAACGTCCATTAATGTAACATCACCCTTATCAACAACAGGGTAATCACCATCAAGCCTTGATTTTACTTTCTCGTTTTGGAAATTTCCTTCCTCATCGATTGGGGCATTCGCCTGTGCAATAATCTTTCCTTCTTCTTCTTCTGCTGTTAGATAAACAACACCGTCTTCGCTTAAATTAACTTTACCATTTTCTACCTTACGATAAGGAGTGGAAATAAATCCAAGGTCGGTAATTTTTGCAAATACACATAAAGAAGAAATCAATCCGATGTTCGGTCCCTCAGGTGTTTCAATCGGACACAAACGACCGTAGTGCGTAAAGTGAACGTCCCTTACTTCGAAACCGGCCCTTTCCCTTGACAAACCACCAGGTCCCAAGGCAGACATTCTTCTTTTATGGGTCATCTCTGCCAATGGATTTGTTTGATCCATAAATTGAGATAATGCGTTTGTCCCGAAGAATGAATTAATAACTGAAGACAGGGTTTTTGAATTGATAAGGTCAATTGGGGTAAATACCTCGTTGTCCCTTACATTCATACGCTCGCGGATGGTTCTTGCCATTCTTGCAAGCCCCACACCAAATTGGTTAAACATTTGCTCACCAACCGTACGAACCCTTCTATTACTTAAGTGGTCAATATCATCGATATCGGTTTTTGAATTAACCAGTTTAATAAGATATTTAATGATCTCAATAATATCTTCCCTGGTCAATACTTTTGTATCGATACTAATATCTAACCCTAATTTTTTATTGATTCTATATCGGCCAACATCCCCAAGATCATATCTCTTATCTGAGAAGAAAAGCTTATCAATAACATCACGTGCAGTTGCTTCATCTGGTGGTTCTGCATTACGCAATTGCCTGTAGATATGTAAAACCGCTTCTTTTTCGGAGTTACATGGATCTTTTTGAAGGGTATTATAAATAATTGCAAAATCGGTTTGGTTCTTGTCCTCTTTGTGAAGTAAAATTGTTTTTACCCCAGATTCAAGAATTTCTTCGATATGGCTTTCTTCTAATTCTGTTTCACGATCGATGATAACTTCATTACGTTCGATGGAAACAACCTCTCCGGTATCCTCATCCACAAAATCCTCAACCCACGATTTAAGCACACGTGCTGCCAACCTTCGTCCAATTACTTTTTTTAGTCCCGTTTTCGAAACTTTTACTTCATCAGCAAGGTTGAATATCTCGAGAATATCTTTATCACTTTCATAACCAATAGCACGTAACAAGGTAGTAACAGGAAGCTTCTTTTTCCTGTCGATATATGCAAACATAACACTGTTAATGTCGGTTGCGAATTCAATCCAAGATCCCTTGAAAGGGATAATACGTGCCGAATACAATTTTGAACCGTTGGCATGCAGGCTATGTCCGAAGAATACGCCTGGCGAACGGTGCAGCTGAGAAACAATGACTCTTTCAGCCCCATTGATGATATAGGTACCTCTATCCGTCATGTACGGTACGGTACCCAGGTATACATCCTGGATGACTGTATCAAAATCTTCATGCTCCGGATCTGTACAGTATAGTTTCAACTTTGCTTTAAGCGGAACACTAAATGTCAGACCCCTCTCAATGCATTCTTCTATGGAATAACGAGGAGGATCTACCTGATAATCGATAAATTCGAGAACGAAATTATTTCTTGTATCAGAAAGAGGAAAGTTTTCTTCGAAAACTCTGTATAACCCTTCGTTTTTCCTATTTTCAGGGGTTGTTCCTAACTGGAAAAAATCCCTAAATGATTTAACTTGTACTTCTAAGAAGTCAGGGTAATCAAACCTGGTCTGTGTCGAGGAGAAATTTATCCTCGGTTTCTCAGTATTTACATACATTTATTTATACCAGTTTTAAGTATAAGTAGTAAGGTAAAATATAAATACACAAAAGGTTTAGAACCTTTACCGCATTGTTTTTGGCAAAGATTCTAAACCGTATTAACCTTGTAAAAGGTCTAATAGAACTATTTAATTTCAACTTCAGCTCCTGCTTCTTCGAGTTGAGTTTTCAATGATTCAGCTTCGTCTTTTGAAACTTTTTCCTTAATTGGTTTTGGAGCTTCATCAACTACACCTTTAGCTTCTTTTAAGCCAAGACCAGTTAATTCTTTAACAAGTTTAACTACAGCAAGTTTAGAAGGACCTGCCGCTTTTAAAATAACATCAAACTCTGTTTGCTCTGCTGCTCCACCATCTTCACCACCTGCAGCTGGACCTGCAACTGCAACAGCAGCGGCAGCTGGTTCAATACCATGATCATCTTTAAGGATCCCAGCTAATTCGTTAACCTCTTTAACAGTCAAGTTCACTAACTCTTCTGCAAGCTGTTTTAAATCTGCCATTTTTATTTACTTTTAATTATAATTATTCTAAAACTATTCTTTATCTCCAAGTGTTTGTAAAACACCATGTAAAACATTACCACCAGATTTTAACTGTGACATAACAGTTTGCATTGGTGATTGTAATAGGGAAACAACATCTGCAATAAGCTCGTTTTTCGATTTTATTGCGATCAACGCTTCCAATTGGTTTTCTCCAACATAAACTGACTCTTCCACATAAGCACCTTTTAAAACCGGTTTATTATGTAGCTTATGAAATTCTTTGATCAGTTTTGCAGGAACATTTCCATTATCGGAAAGCATTACTGAGGTATTCCCCTTTAGTACATCGTAAAGCTCATCAGCTTGTTTTTCTGATTTTTCAATAGCCTTACGCAGTAGAGTATTTTTTACAACAATCAGTTTTACTTCTCGTTTGAAACATAACCTCCTCAGGTCACTGGTATCTGATGCGTTTAGTTCGCTAATATCAGTCAGGTAAAAGTGATTGCTTGAATTGATCTGTTCTGTTAAACTGTCAATAATAATTTGTTTATCTGATCTTTTCATTCTATTTCAATTACTTTTCAAAAACTGACTTTGATTCAACCTGTATTCCAGGACTCATAGTACTAGATAAGTAAATACTTTGAATGTAGGTTCCTTTTGCAGATGAAGGCTTCAATTTATTGATTGTGTTCATAAACTCAATGGCATTGTCCTTGATCTGTTCCGCTGTAAAAGAAGACTTTCCAATGGATGTATGAACAATTCCGAATTTATCGACTTTAAAATCAATTTTACCTTGCTTAACTTCACCGATAGCCTTACCTATATCCATGGTAACAGTACCACTTTTAGGGTTTGGCATTAATCCACGGGGTCCAAGCACACGTCCTAAAGGACCAACTTTTCCCATGATTGGTGGCATTGTGATAACGACATCAAATTCTGTCCATCCACCTTTTATTTTTTCAATGAAATCATCTAAACCTACATAATCGGCACCAGCATCTTTAGCTTCCTGTTCTTTATCAGGAGTTACCAATGCCAATACCCGTACTTCTTTTCCCGTACCATGGGGTAACGAAACTACGCCTCTTACCATCTGGTTAGCTTTTCTTGGATCCACTCCAAGGCGTACATCTATATCAACAGAAGCATCAAATTTAGTGAATGTTATATTTTTCACTAGTTCAACAGCTTCGTCTAATAAATAAACTTTGCCTTTTTCAAGCTTTTCCAATGCAGCTTTTTTATTTTTCGTAATTCTGCCCATCGTAAAAGATTTTAGTTATTTGTTGGAAATTTACCTTTGATGGTAACTCCCATGCTCCTAGCAGTTCCAGCAACCATCTTCATAGCAGATTCAACTGTAAAGCAATTTAAATCAGACATTTTTACTTCGGCAATTTGCCTAACCTGATCCCATGTCAGCGATCCCACTTTTGCAACGTGAGGTTCTGCTGACCCGCTTTTTAATTTTGCTGCTTCCAAGATTTGTGATGCCACAGGAGGTTGTTTAATGATAAAATCAAAAGATTTATCGGCATAAACAGTAATGATAACAGGTAGGACTTTCCCAGCTTGATCCTGGGTCCTTCCATTAAATTGTTTACAGAACTGCATTATGTTTACCCCTTTAGCACCTAATGCTGGGCCTACTGGTGGTGACGGATTCGCCGCTCCACCTTTTATCTGTAATTTAATTAATCCAGCAACTTCTTTCGCCATATTAAAATATTAAAACGTTCTTACTCCTTTTCAACTTGCATAAAGCTAAGTTCCAAAGGTGTTTTTCGTCCAAAGATCTTAACCATTACTTTAAGTTTTTTCTTTTCTTCATTGATTTCCTCAATGATACCGTTAAAACCGTTAAATGGTCCATCGATCACTTTTATGGTTTCTCCTACAACATAAGGAATATTCATTTCCTCACCGGCTTCAGCAAGATCATCTACCCTACCCAAAATCCTGTTTACTTCATTTTGCCTGATTGGCACAGGATCTCCTCCTTTAGTGTCGCCCAGGAAACCTATCACATTAGGAATGTTCCTAAGTGTGTGGGTCACCTCACCTACCAACGCAGCTTCAATTAAAACATAACCAGGGAAAAAGTTTCTTTCCTTACTGATTTTTTTGCCTTTTCGGATTTGATATACCTTTTCTGTTGGGATCAAAACCTGATCTACATACACCCTTAAATCACCATGTGCGATTTCGTTCTCGATATATTCTTTAACCTTCTTCTCTTTTCCTCCTATAGCACGAAGAACATACCATTTTTTACTATTTTCGCTCATTACAACCTCAGGTGTTTAATTAATAAAATAACCCATATACATTTTCCATTATGGTCTCAAAAGAGATATCCATAGCGAAAATTAAGAGTGATATAATAAAGGAAGCAACCATTACAACTAATGCACTGTTTTGCAATTCTTTCCAAGTAGGCCAAGTAACTTTATGAACGAGTTCTTCGTAGGCCTGTTCTAAATATATTTTTAGTTTCATTATTCTTGGTTATTTTTTTGCCGGCAGGTAAGAATCGAACTTACTTTAAACAATAAAAGCTCCCTAATGAGCATCAACCGAAAACAATTCCCGGGCCTTAAAACCCGGGAATTTATTCTATTTTAAGGTAAATTTATTCAAGAATTTCAGTTACCTGACCAGCACCAACAGTACGTCCACCTTCACGTATAGCGAAACGAAGACCTAAGTTGAGAGCAACAGGATAAATCAATTCCACATCAATTGATACGTTATCGCCAGGCATTACCATTTCGCGACCTTCAGGTAATTTAATCTCACCTGTTACGTCAAGGGTACGAAGATAGAATTGAGGACGATAGTTATTATGGAATGGAGTGTGACGTCCACCTTCTTCTTTTTTCAATACATAAACCTCAGCTTTAAACTTAGTGTGAGGGGTAATTGAACCAGGTGCAGCCAAAATTTGTCCACGTTTGATTTCTTTTTTATCAACACCACGAAGCAATAAACCTACGTTATCACCAGCTTGTCCGTCATCCAAAATTTTACGGAACATTTCAACTCCTGTACATACAGTTTTACGTCCTTCAGCACCTAAACCAATCAACTGAAGTTCGTCTCCTGTATGGATTTTACCAGTTTCGATACGACCTGTTGCAACTGTTCCACGACCTGTAATTGAGAATACGTCCTCAACTGGCATTAGGAATGGCTTATCAACATCACGTGGAGGAAGTGGGATCCAAGTATCACATGCATCCATAAGCTCCATTACTTTTTCTTCCCATTCTGGTTCACCGTTCATTGCTCCAAGAGCAGAACCCATGATAACAGGAGTGTCATCACCTTCGAATTCGTAGAAGTCTAACAATTCACGAACTTCCATTTCAACAAGCTCTAGGATTTCTTCGTCATCAACCATGTCTACTTTATTCATAAACACAACCAATTTAGGTACGTTTACCTGACGTGCAAGAAGAATGTGTTCACGAGTTTGTGGCATAGGGCCATCAGTTGCAGCAACCACAATAATAGCTCCGTCCATCTGAGCAGCACCAGTTACCATGTTCTTAACGTAATCCGCGTGTCCCGGACAGTCAACGTGCGCATAGTGACGAGTAGCAGTTTGGTATTCTACGTGAGCCGTATTAATTGTAATACCTCTTTCTTTCTCTTCTGGAGCATTATCAATTGAATCAAATGCTTTAACTTCTGACAAACCTTTTTTAGCTAATACCATGGTAATAGCTGCGGTAAGGGTAGTTTTACCATGATCAACGTGGCCAATAGTACCTATGTTGACATGCTCTTTATCCCTGTTAAAATGTTCTTTAGCCATAACTTCAAAATTTTATATTATCTATTTTAATTTAATTGAGCCAAAGACGAGAATTGAACTCGTGACCTCATCCTTACCAAGGATGCGCTCTACCCCTGAGCTACTCCGGCACTAAAAAGCATGAGAAATGAGTAAAAAACAACTAGTTTTTTACTCATACATCTCTGCTTAACGGAGCGGGAAACGAGACTCAAACTCGCGACCCTTAGCTTGGAAGGCTAATGCTCTATCAACTGAGCTATTCCCGCTTACTTATACATTCTGTAAAAATGCCGTGCAAAATTACAAAAAATCTTTATTTTTAAAAGAACCTTTATTATTTTTTTCAAAAAAATATTTTTCTTGAAAAAAATGCTTAATGAACAATATAATTCATTTCCCTAAAGCGCAAGTTCTAATTTATTTTATCCGTGCATTGTGGTATTATATTCCAAAAATGCTGGTTTTTCAACAGTTACAAGAACTTTCCCAAAAGGGTGTGCAAATGTAAAATATTTTTAATGAAATAGCAACATTAGTTGCAATTTTTCAATATTATTTATTTTTAAGTTTATTCTTATATTTTTCAAGTTGTCTTTTAATAGCGTCAACCGCCAGGTCAGTGGCTTCTTCAAAGGAATCAGCCTGTTTTTTTGCAAACAAATAATCGTTCACCGGGATGGAAACTTTTATTTCTGCCACCTTGTTTTTTACACTTTCGGGTTTCTCAACTTTAAGTGTTACTTCTAAACTAATTATGCCTTCAAACAAAGTATCAAGTTTTGCAACTTTTTTATTGATAAAATCAATTAATTTTTGATCAGCATTAAAACTAACAGCTTTTACTTTTATATTCATAATATATCGATTTAACCCCGAGGGTGTGTTTTTTCATAAATTTTTTGCAATTTCTCAAATGTAGTATGTGTGTACACCTGAGTTGCGGACAAATTAGCGTGCCCAAGCAATTCTTTTACAGCATTTAAATCAGCTCCTTTATTAAGCAAGTGAGTTGCAAACGTATGCCTTAATATATGTGGGCTTTTCTTTTCGAGGGAAGTGATACCTCCTAACTTATTCTTCACAACCCTATATATTAGCTTATCGTAAACTTTATCCCCTTTACCGGTTACTAAAAAATACGGTGTTGTACCTTCAAATTCTTTATTTCTTAACTCCATGTATTCGCGAATAAGCTTATTTAGCTCTTTGGGATATGGTATTATACGTTCCTTGTTCCGTTTCCCCAAAACTTTTATTAAGGATTGATCCATGTCAATATCCTTTTCTTGCAAAGATACCAATTCGGCAAGCCGGATACCAGTCCCATATAATAATGTAATAATTAACTTGTCACGTGTTCCAAGGAAATCTTTTTCGAAAAACCCACCATCCAATAAAACATTCATACTATTCTCGTCCACAAAGGAAGGCAGTTTTTTCCGAACTTTCGGAAGAGTAATGTTTTGCACAGGATTTGTTTCTGTAATTTCCAACTTCATTAAATACTTATAAAATGACTTCAGTGTAGAAACTTTCCTGTTAACCGAACGGGCAGAAATCTCATTTTCCATCAGATAAATTATCCATGAACGAATTAACTTGGCATCTACCCCTTTAATATCAAAGTCCCCGACCATTGTATTGCAAAATTGTACAAATTGATCGAGGTCATTCTTATAAGCATTACAAGTATGAGGGGACATTCTCCTCTCATATTTTAAATAGTCTAAAAAAGCATCCTGATATTCCATAAATCCTCACATACAAAATCAGGAGTTCGGAATTTTACTCTTCCTGACGTTGTAATCCTTGTACGTAAATCGCCTTTTTTACCATTGTTCTCTTCAAAACTGAAGGTTTGGTAAACATTTTACGTTCACGTAATTCTTTAATTACACCAGTTTTTTCAAATTTTCTTTTAAACCTTTTTAAGGCTCTTTCAATATTTTCGCCCTCTTTTACTGGAATGATAATCATATTTTTCCGTTTTTATTTTTCAATTTCGAGGCGCAAATTTAGAAAATATTCATTGTATATCAAATTTAAAACAAAAATTTTGCATTTAAAAGTATATACCTTTCGTTATTTAACCCGGCATCCCGTTTTATTGGTCTAATTTATTTTCAAATAAGGCGATATTCGCTTATAATCATCTTCATTTACAAGCCCATTCTTGACTATTTCCGCACAACTTGAGAAAGCACCGTTTTTATTTCGACAAGTAATTATATTATGCGCAAGCTCTTTAGAAATATAAGGGTGTTTGGATAATTCGTAGGCATCTGAAAAGTTAAGGGAAATTTTTTGTACGAGCATTGTATCTATCCAGATGTTGGGTTCAATTTCACAGTAAGTTTCGAACGGCAAATTATACACTTCGCATAATTGTTTTTTGGAATAAAACCCTCCCAGGTAATCACGATACTTAACAATACGATTGGCAAAATAAGGTCCAATCCCTTTTAGTTTGATCAGATCGGTAGAATCAGCACTGTTTAACTCTATTTTTATCGAAGTCAATTTCTTTTTAAAAGCAGGTCCCTTATTTTCTATTTTTACCCAAGGCTTAAGTTTTTTAAAAGCTGCGGAATCCATGCCATATATTTTTGAAATGTCTTCTGCTTGCCTGAATTCACCTCCCTTACTTCGATAGTTTAAAATATTCCTTATTTGGAATTTATTTAATCCCAATTTAGAAAGTTCACTTTGTGTACTTGTATTTGGATCAAAATAAAAGTATTGAGTTTCAACTTTTCTATTTTTAATTGGGGGAATTGTTTCTTTTTTAGCAGCGGGAATATGGATATAACTTTCAACTATAGAGAATAAACTATCCGTCATTCCATAAATGCGTTTAATATCAGATGGCTTATTAAAAACTCCTCCCCTTTCCCTATAACTCAACATGTTTGATTTTACCCTTTTCGGCAAGGCTAAAGAATCCAATTCTTCTTTGCTGATTTCATTTGGATTAAAATCAAATAATTTTAAGCTATTGGCTTTTGATTTCGCTTCCAGTTCCGCTTCCCATTGTTCTATCACGGTGATCATTTCGGAATAATCCTCTTCCGTAGATATCGGAATTTTCCGAACAATAAATTTTAAGGTAATTAAAAGGAATAGTAGGATACAAAGTACCAGAATCCCATTTCTTTCCTGACGGGAGTAGGTAAATAATTGTTGGAATATTGCTTTTATGCGTTTGAGTTTCACATGCTTAATATACAAAAAAGCAAGGAGCTAAAAAAATGGTTTCTTTCTAAAACTTAAGAAGACCAACTTTGTTCAACATCACAACTGCAATTGCTATTGGTGCAATAAATTTAACAAGAAACATAAAGATGGAGAGCAATGCCCCGGAAAGGTTTCCTCCATTTGCAACTTCCTCCCGAACTTTTTTCCTGCCAAAAAACCACCCAACGAAAACCGAAATAAGCAAACCTCCAAGTGGTAGCAGCATATTTGCAGAAATCCAGTCCATTAAATCAAAAAAGTTAAGACCAAAAATCTTTACCGGCTCCAAAATCCCCATTGACAACGAACAAAAAATTCCTAAAATTGAGATAAGTACTGTCGCTAAAATAGTGGAAGCTGTTCTTTTCATTTTGAACTCTTCTTTAAAATATGCAACAACTACTTCCAATATCGAAATGGATGATGTTATAGCTGCAACAGTCAGAAGAACAAAAAACAGGATAGCGAAAATAAATCCTCCCGGCATCAAGTGAAATACGTTGGGTAGCGTAACAAATATTAACCCAGGTCCCTGACTCGGCTCAATGCCAAATGCAAATACAGCAGGAAAAATTGCAATGCCTGCAAAAATTGCAATAACTGTATCGGCAACGGTTACATTAATCACCGTATTTACCAGATTATTCTTTTTGTCGATATAAGATCCATAAGTAATTAAAGTCCCCATTCCCAAACTCAAAGTAAAAAACGCATGACCCAGTGCACTTAAAATACCATCGCCAGTAAGTTTTGAGAAATCAGGTTGGAATAAAAATTTTAATCCTGACCTTGCCCCTTCAAGCGAGACAGACTTAATACACAGCACAATTAGAATTACTACTAAAAGTGGCATTAATATTTTTGTATACTTTTCGATACCTTTTTTAACACCAACAATAACAATTGCAGCAGTTGCTACCATAAAGCCAAGCTGTAAAATAACAGGCTTCAACGGAGATTCAATTAAAGTGGTAAAAAGGGCTCCAATTTGTTCCGGACTTTTACTGGAGAAACCATCTTGGACAGATAGAATGATATACTGCACGCTCCAACCTGCGACAACCCCATAAAACGATAATATTAGAAACGCTGCAGCAACCCCAAGTATTCCAATATAACGCCATGGTGTTCCGGGAGCCAAAACTTTAAATGCCCCAAATGCATTTCTTCGAGAATTTCGCCCGATAATCAACTCCGAAAGCATAACAGGTAAACCGATTGCCAAAATAAAACCGAGATAAACAAATAAAAATGCCGCGCCTCCATAAACTCCTGCAATGTATGGGAATTTCCAGATGTTCCCTAATCCAACTGCCGATCCTGCCGCTGCCGCAATTACGCCAAACTTTGACCCAAAGGTATCGCGCACATTTAATTTCTCAGCCATATATATTTAATTGTTAATAGATAATTACAAAAATAGCCTGTAAAGTAACAAATCTTAAAAATGCAAAAAAAATTTGAGATGCAAGAATTTACAAAAAAAGGCTGCCAAAACTGACAGCCTTTTGATAATATTTTAAGTTGAACTATCCTCTATTGATACAGTTCAAATCTTCAAAAGCTTTTACTAAGCGATTCACCATACTTACTTCACCAGCACGTAACCATACACGTGGATCGTAGAACTTTTTATTTGGCTTGTCTTCCCCATCAGGGTTACCAATCTGACCTTGAAGATAGTCATGGTTTTTAGCTTCAAACTCGCGAACACCGTCCCAAGTTGCCCATTGTGTATCCGTGTCAATATTCATTTTGATTACACCATAGCTTATCGCTTCACGAATTTCTTCCAGTGTAGAACCAGATCCGCCATGGAAAACAAAATTTACAGGTTTTGCATCTAATCCATGTTTTTCAGCAATATATTTTTGCGAATTGTCAAGAATTTTTGGTGTAAGTTTAACATTACCAGGCTTGTAAACTCCATGAACGTTACCAAACGATGCAGCTATTGTAAAGTTAGGGCTGATTTCTGATAATTGTTCGAAAGCATAATTAACTTCTTCGGGTTTCGTGTATAAGTCAGCAGTATCCACATTGCTATTGTCAACACCATCTTCTTCACCACCTGTAATCCCCAATTCAATTTCAAGGGTCATATCTATTTTGCTCATTCTTTTCAAATACTCTTTACAGATAGCAATATTTTCCTCGATTGGTTCTTCAGAAAGGTCAAGCATGTGTGAAGAAAATAATGGCTTACCTGTTTCAACAAAATTCTTTTCACTTGCATCTAACAATCCATCAATCCATGGCAATAATTTTTTTGCAGCATGGTCGGTATGTAAAACCACATGAACACCATAAGCTTTTGCAACTGTATGAACGTGCTGTGCACCTGAAATTGCACCCAAAATTTGTCCTTCCTGACCTGGCAAACCAATTGCTTTACCAGCAATAAAAGCAGCCCCTCCGTTTGACAATTGAATGATTACGGGAGAATTAACTTTTTTTGCTGCTTCAAGAACAGCATTGATTGAATTATGCCCAACAACGTTTACAGCCGGAAGTGCAAATTCATTTTCTTTTGCGATTTTAAATATGGTTTGAAGATCCTGACCAGTTACAACTCCTGGTTCAATGTTTCCAAATAATGATTCACTCATGGTATTTTTACTTATTTAAAAATGATACAAAATTGTTTTAAATCTTTAGCGTTAAGCCAGTACAAAAATAAACTAGAATGGATAACCTATTGCAAAAGACAAGTTAAAATCATCATTATTTAACTTTCTGTTTCCAATTATCCATCCATTTCCAATTTCCTGGGATGGATCATGAAGTTTCATGCCGAGGTCAAGTCGAAATATAAAATAATTAAAATCAAAACGAAGACCGGTCCCAGTACCCAAAGCTATTTGTTTGTAGAACTTATCTATTTGGAAAGTAGCACCTTCTCTGTTGTCTTTTGTGTTGATTGCCCATATATTCCCTGCATCGAAAAACAAAGCACCTTCCAATATTTTCATAAGCTTAAAGCGGTATTCAATGTTTGCTTCTAATTTTATGTCGGACGATTGATTTGGGTAAGCATCAGGACTTGCTCGATATGAACCGGGACCTAACGACCTTACCTGCCATGCCCTAATTCCGTTTGCCCCTCCGGTGAAATACTTTTTTTCAAAGGGCAGAACATCAAAGTTCCCATACGGAACACCAATTCCAACGAAAGCCCGTCCAACTATGGCATTATATTTATCGATCATGTGCCCATACCTGTATTCAAAGTCGGCTTTCACATACTGGGCAAATCTTTTGTTTAATACTTCATAATAAGAATAATTTCCAAGACCTTCGTTATCAATATATTCTACTTTATCCTGTCCGCTTACCTTTGAAGCCAAATGAAGAAAATTCCCGGCCGATTCGAATGCAAGCCTTAAAAACGAATAATTACTCCTTTTTCCTATTTCCTGGGTATTGTGGGTCATCGAGATGTTCGTTGCCAGGATCAAGTGGTCCGTAAAGCTACTTTTTATATATAAATCCTCAATTGAATTTATAAATTCAGGATCAAATTCGTAGAGATCGACCATATTAAAGTCGACTAAATTCCAATTAAACCGTACAAATTTTGAGGCCTTCCAATCGTATCCAAATTTGAAATTAGAAATCGTTCTTGTATAATCCGGTCTTCGTTGAAAGTTGTAGCCAAGCGAGAAAATAGTATGTGGCAAATAATTGCTAAAATACCTTATCGCATTTCCGGGACCAAGTAATTTAGGTATTTCGAGGTTCGATTCAAACCCAAGTTCAAGCGTATTAAAATCATTGGAAACATTCGAAACAACTGCCTGCTGCCGCTCAACTGCGCCTTTTAGGTTTACCCTTAAAATTTCTGCCCCATGAAACAGGTTTCTGTGCTGATAATTCAGATTCCCGGCAATCCCAAAGTTTCCGGAAGTATTTGTCCCTTCCAGATCGAACGACATGGATTGTTTGGTTAACGGAGCCAACTGCATTTTACAATCTAGCAAATTATCTTCATAGTCATTCAATTCATTAAACTGTATATTTATGAACCTAAACTGTTGTAAGCGGTTTAATCCGTTAAATGTTTGCCTCACGTTTTTTTCCTGGTACAAATCACCACTTTGCAGCTTATTCAACCTGAAAAAAAGTTCCGGATTATATCGGTATTGTTTATCTAAATAAAAAGTATAGTTATTATTAAAACTTGTATCGATATTTACGAGATCTTTTTTATCCAGCCCGCGAAACCCTGTTTTACTTGGAACAACTTCAACTTCAAAATTATTTATCAAATAGGTACTATAAGCTTTCTGACGTTCTGTTTCAGGAAGATTTTGTGGTGTATGTATTCGAAGATCAACGTCTACCTGATGTGAGTACAATGAACTATCAACGAGATATCGTATAAAATCTTTATTGAAAAAATAATACCCGTTATTCTTAAAAAGACTGACAATTCTATTCCGCTCAGCATCCAAAATATCAAAATCAAATATATCGCCTGACGCAACCAGCCTGCCTGTTGTATCTGATAAAAAAATGGTACGTAAATTAGCATCCTCCACATCGTACCTAATATTTCGTATCCGATATGGTTTCCCAACTTTTATCTTGTATTTTACGTTTGCCTTTTTTCTTTTTTGATTCAATTTCGTTTCAGTCTCAACTTTAGCATCAAAATATCCTTTGTTATTAAAAAATTGCTCTAATTGATCATTTGACCTTAGCGTTAAAATTTCATTATAAATATTCGGTTGCTCTCCAATCCGTTTCAACCAATCATCTTGTTTTTTCTTTGATGATAAGTTATACAACCATAAATGAAACCTAAACATTCCTAAAATACGCAGGTTCTCTTTTTGCCTGATGTAAGATGCCAATTCTTCGTGGCTTACATCTTTATTATCAACCTGAACATTAATTTTATTTAAAAGATATTCACCTTCAGGTACATATTTAACTGGGGAGCAAGAGGCGAGAAAAATAATCACCATTAAAAGAGGAATTCCATATATTTTTAGTTTTGTATCCAAGTCTTTATTGTATTTCTTTAAACAGTTTTATTTTAGAAACTGTACCTTTAATATTTTATTATAAGTAAGTGTTTTTTTGATGATCAGTAAAAATAAAATTAAACAAATCAAATCTTTATCCCAAAAGAAATCTCGAAGCAAAAATAAGCTATTTCTTGTGGAAGGGAACAAATTGGTTACAGAAGTTATTCATTCTGAAATAGAAATTGAGTATTTAATTGGCACAACAGATTTTTTATCATCACTTAAAACAGAAGAATTAGAACTAAACGAACTAATTGAAGCAAGCCAGGTAGAAATAAATAAAGCCAGTTTGCTGCAAAACCCGCAACAATCAATTGCCGTTTGTCGAATACCAAATCAAGATTTTACTATTAATAATTTAACTGGACGATTGACTTTATGCCTGGATACGATACAGGATCCTGGCAACCTGGGCACAATAATCCGTATTGCCGATTGGTTCGGGATACAAACAATAATTGCATCACCCGAAACCGCAGATTTATTCAATCCAAAAGTTATTCAGGCAACCATGGGGGCTTTTTGCAGGGTACAGGTTGTATACACGAATCTCATTAATTTTTTTATAGAAGCTAAGATATTGGAACTTCCGGTTTTTGGCGCATTTATGGAAGGGGAAAATGTATACGATATGGAATTGTCACAAGAAGGCATAATTGTTATGGGAAATGAGGGTAATGGCATTTCTAAGGAGTTGGAGCCCTTTATTAACCACAAACTGCATATTCCAGGTTATAAAACTTCAGAATCGTTAAATGTTTCGGTGGCTACGGCAATTATTTGCTCTGAGTTCAGAAGGCAAGTTTTATCGGGGAAATAATTTTATCTCAGCCCTTATTCGAAATTAAACGCTAACGTAAAAATATTAGAAGTCAATTTATCTATAGAAGTTGTGTAATACCTTCTTTGTTTATCTTCTGGATCTGGTCCAGAACCTAACTGATCAAAAATGCCAATACTTACTTTTGCTTCCATAGAAAACCTAAAAAACAACATATAAGTATCCCATCCTGCGCCAAGCTCAGCATATAAACCACCTTTTTTTAAGCTAACTAGATCTTCTCTTGCCGTACGGGAAATATCCTGCCGATATGCCAAACCAAATAGTACGTATGGGCGGTCATTATTTATTCTTCTTGCTTTATATTTAACCAATAATGGAAAATCAATGAATGTTGATTTTATTGAATACTCATAATTGTCTAAATCAAACGAGTTATTCACATCAAGAACTGGCACATTATAAACCAGCCTTCTTTCGCCAAATGACAAACCCGGCAGAAACCTTAATTCTAAATCCTGGGCTAAACGCATGCTAGCAATAATTGCAACAGTAAAACCGGGAACATTTTTTTTAACATCGCTTCGAATAATATCTGTACCCACTATTCTTTTTTCCCCTTCCAGAAGTGGTAATGTTCTTACCTCAAAAGCAGGATTATTCCCAATTGGATTATAATGTTTTATTCCAAAATCAAGTGAATTAATCCCCAGTGAAAACCCAAAATGAATTTTTTTATCGTCAAAGGTGGTAAGATATTTAATCTTTGCCTTTTGAGCACTTGCATTCAATGCAAGTATTAGTAACAATATTGAAATAAGTTTTTTCACCACAGATATAAAGAAATCTATACGTTGTTCAAACAACAATATTATAAATTTATTGCCAAAGAGAGGCAATAAAATCAATCTTTTGCTTTCTTGCCCACATAGATGGTTGCTATCCCAAAAGATACAGGATAATATTGTGTCATTGCAAAACCTGCATTTTTAAGTATTTGTGCAAATACACTTCCTGAAGGGAATTCACTAACCGAATCT
This sequence comes from Prolixibacteraceae bacterium, assembly GCA_963678235.1. GTDB lineage: Bacteria > Bacteroidota > Bacteroidia > Bacteroidales > Prolixibacteraceae > JABMQB01. The sequence continues at coordinate 2,609,317 of OY782766.1, forward strand.
GGTAAATATGTGTAAGCTGAAGCATCTTTTGAAATTACCCTGCCAATTTTTGGTAAAACGTGCCGAAAATAAAAGCTGAATATTTGTTTAAAGGGAGCTTTTTGTGGTTTCGAGAATTCAAGGATAATACAAACTCCTTTATCCGACAAAACACGAAATATTTCTTTTATTCCTTTCTCAAGGTTTTCAAAGTTTCTTACGCCAAAAGCGCAAGTAACAGCATCGAACTCCTCATTTTCAAAAGGTAAGCTTTCGGAATCCGCATTTTGAAGCTCAATTAGGTTCTGTAGGCCTTTATTGAGAACTTTATTTCGCCCAATTTCCAACATGCCGTTTGAAATATCGATTCCAACTATTTTTTCAGGATTCAGCTTTTTAGCAGCAATTGCAAAATCAGCCGTGCCGGTAGCAACGTCTAAAATCTTTTTGGGTTGGTAGTCAGCAAGAATCCTTAGTGCCTTTTTCCTCCACAGGTTGTCAATATTTAGAGAAAGCAAATGATTAAGCAAATCATACCTGGCTGAAATTTTATCAAACATTTCAGCAACTTGCTTTTTTTTATTTTTGCTTGAGTTTTTATACGGAACTACAGCCATTATCCTCCGATAGTCATTTTATCGGTGTACCCAAAAGATTCATCATCAATCCTGATTTCTCCTTTGGTTACATGGCCAAGTGTAAAAAACGGTACTTTTAAATCAAAAAGGGTATCCACAAATTCGTCTTCTTTATCCCTGTCAACGTCCACTATCAATCTTCCCATAGCTTCCCCGAACAGAAAAATATCTTTTCTCACTTCGGCATCTGTGGTCACGTCAAATCCAAGGCTATTTTGCACTGCCGCTCTTAGTAAGGTGAAAAATATCCCACCTTTCCCAACCGGGCTGGCACTTTCAACAAGATTCTTTTCATTTAAGATACGCAATACATTTTGCATTTTTGTTTCTATCTCAATATCAAATGCCGGAAGTGGTGTTTCAGAAATTTTGTGATAAAATTCAAGATATTCGGAAGAGCCAATATCATTTTTTGACTTACCAATCATAAAAATATTATTGCCCTTGGTTTTAAATTGATGCCCAACCAATTTTGTCTTGTCTTCAACAACTCCCATTATGCTAACAATAATTGTAGGCGGAACAGGTCCATGTCCTGTAAAATGATCAAACCTTATTTTTCTATCAGATATTTTTAGCCCAAACTTAGTCGCAGCGTTTTCAAGCCCTTTTTTTGCTCCTGAGGCAATTTGGTGACCATTTGGATCAGCTATATCAATATGATACAAAAATGCACTTATAGCTATCGGATTAACCCTAGCACAAAGCATTTTTCGCACAGCACGTGAAACTAATATTTCGGTTGCCTTTTTCGGGTCACTTTCCAAATGGTGGTGAAATGCATGTGTACTCATTGCCATGCAATGCCCCTCAGCATCAATTTCAAAAATACCTGATTCATCGGAATCACTATCCCCAATCGAATCAGGAGAAATACCTGCATCGGAAAAATCGTTGAAATAATTTACCGTAGAAAGATTTGGGTTTACCATCAACGAGTAAATAACATCCTCAATATTCTCTGGTTCAGGAACCATATCAATAGAAAATTTTTGTTCTTTTTGTACTGTATCGCTCATAGCATTTTCATTTCATTGAATATGGGCAAAAGTAATTAAGTACGGCTTAACTGCCTAATATTTGTTGTTTTTTCTTAGGTACTTAGCGTAAACAAGCTTGCTATCTACATTACATTTCTGTCAATAATTTGCTTCTTCCAATACAAAACTGGAGAAATTAAGGATCAATTAAGAAGCTTCCTATTTAATCCGAATTAATAATTGAAACGCTAACACTTCTAAAAACTATTATCTTTGTTTAAATTTACGTTTCTTATAAAATACAAATGACTGAGGCTATAGTAATAACACCAGTAAAAGACTCATTAAATACTACTATAAAAACTGTTCAGGCTATTGCTGCCTCGGATTGCGATATTTCATACTTTATATTTGATGACTTTAGTTCTGATGATACTAAAAAGTATCTTGATGAGCATCAAAAGAAATATTCCTACAAAGTAATCCATTTGGAGGATGTAACATCTTCACCTTCCCCTAATTATAAGCTAGTATTGCAATTGGCACAAAAAAAGGCCTTGGAAGAACGTTTGCCATTAATTATAGTTGAATCTGACGTAATTGTTAAAAAGAATACTATTTCTTCTTTAATTAAATTGGTTAAAAACACGAAAAACGCGGGAATGATTGGCGCTATTACAACAAATACAAATGGAGAATACAATTTCCCCTATGAATTTGAGAAAATCAAATCGGATGAAATAGTTGATACCAACCATAGCTTAAGTTTTTGCTGTACATTGATAAATACCCCATTTCTGGAAGCTTTTGATTTCAACCAACTCTCTGCGAAAAAAGACTGGTACGATATATTTTTATCTCGTCAATCAAAAAAAATGAACTTTAAAAACTTTTTGGCAAAGGGAATTGAAGTAGTTCATTTGCCACATAGCAGCAGGCCATGGAAACAACTCAAGTATTCCAATCCAATGAAATATTATTTAAATAAGTACTTAAATAAAAGAGATCGGATTTAAATATGGTAAAACTCAAGAAATATAATCGTTTCTTATTCCTTGGGCATTTTTTGTTCTGGTTTTTAAGTATAGCATTCTGGATACTTGAAATATATTTGGCAGCGGGAAAGAACATTAACATTTTCCCGGAAACAGTTATTAAAGCCCTGATCCCTAATTTATGCTTTGCAACTGCTGTTTACGTTAATCTCTATGTACTAATTCCAAAGATATTGAAAGCTAAGAATTATGTATTCTACAGCTTTTGGATTATCGTTTTAATGGCAGCAATATCTTTTTTTATACAGATTCTTTTTATGTATCCCTTAAACTTTCTTTTTTCAGGATCAATACAGTTCAACAAATTTGACAAGGACATTTATTCTGCAGGATTCTTTGTTACAGGATTTTATATTGGTTTTACTTCATTTTTGAAATTTGCTAAAGATTGGTTTATTCTTCAAGATTTAAACTTAAAATATTCGCAAAGTGAACGTCAAAAACTTGAAGCGGAACTTAAAACGTTAAAAGGGCAAATAAATCCTCACTTTTTATTTAACTCACTTAATAATATTTATTCGCTTGCATTGAGCAGTTCTGAAAAGGTGCCTGAGTTAATTTTAAAACTTTCGGATTTAATGCGGCATGTTATTTATGAATCACGAGAAAATTACATCCCATTATATAAAGAAGTTGAATTTGTCAAAAACTTCGTATCTCTGCAGAAAATCAGGATTTCAGAACGTGTTGATGTTAAGTTTACCATTAATGGAAACGTGCCTGATAAAAAAATTGCACCACTTTTGTTCGAACCATTTATTGACAATGCATTTAAACATGGGTTACAAAATTCAGAGGGAGAAATATTCCTTTCAATATATTTCGACTTTAGCCAGAATAATAAGTTGAATTTTAAAATTTCAAACAGCTATGATCAACCTTTAAATAACAATACCAAATATAAAGGGATAGGACTAAACAATGTCAAACAACGCCTAATTCATTTATATAAAGCAAAAGAATATGAACTTTATATAAGTAATGATAATAACATATTTACAGTTAACCTAACTTTAGAACTTAAAGATTAAAATATGGAAATTCGCGCATTAATAATCGATGATGAACCGCTGGCTAGAAATGTTATCCTTCAGTATGCCAGTAAAATTTCTTTTCTTACAATTGTTGAAAGTTTTGAAAGTTCCGTAAATGCGCTTGAATTTTTAAGCCAAGAAAGCGTTGATCTTATCTTTCTTGATATTAATATGCCCGTTCTTTCCGGTATTTCGTTCTTAAAAACATTGAAAAATCCACCCTTGATAGTATTTACTACTGCATATACAGAATATGCCTTAGAAAGTTATGAACTGAATGCATTGGATTATCTTAAAAAGCCTTTTTCATTTGAGCGCTTTCTTAAATCTATCCATAAAGCAAGTGATATTTTACAAGCCAATAATACCGCTCCTCAAGCTTCACAGGTTAATCCTTCAAAAATTGACTTTACATACATTAAAGCGAACAAAAAAACTTACAAAGTTAATTTTAAGGATATCTTATTTATAGAAGGTTTAGGTGATTATATAAAGCTTCACTTGGAAAACCAGCATATTGTTACTAATCTGACAATGAAAAAGGTTCAGGAAATATTGCCGAAGAATGATTTTCTGAGAATTCATAAATCCTTTATTATCTCAACAAATAAAATTGAAGTAATAGAAGGTAATCTAGTACAAATCGGAACACATAAATTACCAATTGGCAATAGTTACAGGCAAGATTTCTTTACTAGGATAAATAATCAACTTCCTGGTTAAGAAAGAAATCCTTGTTCTTTCAAAACATCTAATATTTTTTCAGAAAAAAATTCGTTGTCTGATTTCTTGTATCTAACCTCCGTAAAAACCTGTGCTAAATTCTCTTTAGCATTTTCAGCCACAAATTTCTTTGATTCCTCAAGGCTCTCTTTATAGGAATAAAGAGCATCTATACTTTCTTTTGTATATTCATTATAATATTCGTTATGGATAACTGATTCTAAAGGCAATCTATCAACCTGTTTAGGCTCTTCATCAGGCCATCCTAAGGCAATCGTTGTTATTGGGAATACAAGTTTGGGAAGTTTTAGCAATTCTATTATCTCCGTAGCATTATACGTTGTTGTTCCTAAATAACAAATTCCTAATCCCTTATATTCCGCTTCAATACATATATTTTGCGCTACAAGCAACGCATCAATAGTAGCGGTTATGAAGGAAAGGAAATTATTGTAGCCATGCTTTGCATTTCTGGCATTGCACCATTTTGTAAAGCGGTTAAAATCAGCACAAATTGTTAATAATACTGGAGCAGATTTTGCAACTTCTTGATTAAAATGTAAAGGTGTTAACTTTTCTTTAATTGCAGAATCTTTGTTGATAATAATACTGTAAAGTTGCATATTCCCGGTAGTTGATGCCCTGCAAGCAACTTCGATTATTTCATTTAAGAGTTTAGAATCAATTTCCTTATTCTTATATTTTCGGATAGTAGTATGGTTCTTTAATAATTCCATTTCAAAAGTTTATAAAATAAAAAAGGGAAGCATAAGCTTCCCCTTTTTAATCAATCAATTCGGTATTACCTTTTAACAATCCTTTCAGTTTTGGCAATTCCATCCTCAGTAAACATAGTTACCACATAGACGCCACTTACTAAATTAGGTGTATTTATTACACTTTCAGGATATTCAATATCAATAACTCTTTGACCTGCAATATTTGTGATAATAACACGAGTCAATAAATCAGAGTTTTTAATGTTAAGCTCATCACTAAATGGATTAGGATAAAGTTTTACACTTTCTAACTTAAATTGAGGATCAGTTGGAGTTGCAAAATCTTTAGTTGTAAAGGTCCAAGTTGTATTATCTAGAATACCAGCAAAGTTATTACCTTTTGCATCGGCAACGAATCCTGCAGGTACATTCACATAATACGTTGTGAATTTATCAAGATCAACTGGAGCTTTTATAACATTATCAGTAATAGTTACTTCTGTTACGTCAAATTCAGCAACAACTGTACTGCCTTCAAATACTTTCATAGCTCCTAAACCTGCAACAACATTGTCGTTTAATGTAAGTTCAAGATCAAATCTAGTACCATCTTCAGTAATATCACCTTGTGGAGACATAGCTACAACTGTTGGTCCAGTTACGTCTTCAACAGTTACGTTTAAGATACGTGTACAACCGTCAACTACGTATTCAATAGCGTGTGTTCCAATTGCTAAGGTAGTATCAATTGTTACACCATCATCAGTAAAGCTAACAACTCCGTCAGCACCAAGATCAGTTCCTACAGTAATGCTATGTACAACTTGATCTGCTTCAACAGTTACAGTTACCGGATCAACAGTACATCCGTGAGCGTCAGTAACAACTACTTCGTAAGTTCCAGGAGCCCATGTCAAAGCAGCAGAAACATCTGTAACCACATCATTAACAGTAACAACATAAGGAGGAATACCACCAGTTACAGTGATAGTAGCTTCATCAGTACATTCTCCTTCTTCAACATCAACATCAAGAGCCAATGCAGTTTGTACAGGAACAAATGTTATAAATGTATCAGGTGCAATACAGCCTTTATTATCTTTCACGTAGAAATAATAGTGTCCACCGTCTGAATCTTGCTCACCAAAGCTTAGGCTATTAAATGTTAATGTATTATCAGCATCTAATGGTAACCATGTACCAGCATCTAAGATTTGTTCACGGTTTTCACCAGTAACCTGTTCTGCTCTTACATAGTAAGTACGTCCAGGATTACTTTGAGTAATCTCAATATGTGCAGTTCCTCCTTCAGCGTCGAAACATGTCACATCAGAAATTTCATATGTAATTGCTTCAGGAGCACTAACATAAATTACAGTGTCATCTTCACATCCATTTGCATCTAATGCTGTACCTCTATACCAAACACCAGCTTGTCCCTGGTACTTAGAAGTAAATGACCATGCAGTTGCAGGAACTACAGCACTTGTACCTGTAGAATCAGGATGTCCGTCGAATACTTCCCATTTGTATTTAAAGTCATCATCATTTGAAGTATTAAATGGAACACCACCGCTAACAACGATTAATTCAAATACACCTGCTAAGTCATCAGGACAAATAAATGCATCTTGATTAACCTCAACAGATACTTTAAATTCTTCAGGTTGTCCTAATGTGAATGTATAAACATCAGAAGAACATTTTTGGTTATCCTGGAATACAACTGAATATACAGAATCTTCCATAACAGCATAAAGACCATCTAATACTACTTCGTCGTTATCAGATACATCTGAAGTATAAACTTCAAATACTTCACGACCTAAGTAGTCATAACCAGTAACTATCGCAGTATATGCGCCACCTGATCCACCAATAACAGAAGGAACAACAATTTCACCGTCACCTTCACCAAAACAAGTTGGTTCAGTAGATACCCAGGTTCCAACTGCTTCTACAACTGTTGGGTTTTCAATTTCTACCCTATGGATAAGAATTGGAGCACCTTCATCATCAGTTGCGAATCCTTCAATACAACCATTAGCATCCATTACGAAACCAATGTAAATACCTGCAGGTACCAAGAATGTGTCTGTATCAACCATTTCTTCTGACCACTCAAGATTTGAAGCTGCTTCTTCCACATCAGTCGGGAATTCAGTGTCTGTAACATCAACTAACGCAAATTTATACGTACCTGCACCAGTACCACCATCAGCGTGAAGTACAACAGTTGCATTTCCGTCATGGCATAATGGGTGTTTATATAATTCTGGCATTAATTGTAGCGAATCGATATTTTCAATTTCCCATCCTTCTTTATAAATGTGACATCCTTCACTATCTCTGATATGAAGATGATATATTCCCCAAACTAAACCTTCAAAAGTATAATCAACTTCATCGTCATCTAACTCAACCCAGTCAACAACAATATTATCTTTAGGACCTTCTAACATCACGCTATAAGGCTCTTTACCACCATGAATACCTTCAACAGTTAAAGTACCAGTCGCTGTATTGTAGCACAATACGTCAGTTACATAACCTGTATCGTAATCCAAACCATCGTAAACCAATTCAATAGAATTTGATTTAGAACATGCATTAGCATTTTGATAAGGAGCAAATTCTGCAATTGTATCCCAGAATGGATAATCAAAGTAATCAATGATTTCATTGTAAGGTCCATCATATCCAACTGCATCTGCAATAGTGTCGTTGAATTCAACAACGGTTGCAGTATATGTACCTATTCCAAGACCTTCGAAAGTAAATGTACTATCCTTATCAAGAACAACTGAAGAATTAGTTGAAGGACCTTTTAATGTAACAACATAGTAGAAGTCATCCAATGAGCTTTCCCAGCCTCCTGATGGAGCAACTGTGATAGATCCATTGTCCGGATTTGGAGAATCATCACCAATAAGGTCAGTACAATATGGATTATCACCATCCAAATCAACAGCCAATTCTGCTGGTTCTTCTATAGTTTCGAAATATGGTCCGGAAATACATCCAGCAGCATCACGAATATAAGTGACATACGTACCTGCTTTTGCAGCCCTATTGAAGGAAATCATATTTGGATCATTAGCCACTGTTTCTGGCATAACGTCAAACCATACAAGTTCGTCAACATCTACAAGCTCGGTAATATTATTTGTAGCTTCCTGATATCCATAGTATTTATTATTAATAATTGTATCGGCAGTACCACCATTAATACGGTAAACCAATAATCCATCGTGGTTTCCAACACATGAAGGATTAATATGCTCCATATCTAAAGTTAATAGATCTGGAATATCAACAGTAATATCTATTTCAATTGGAGGACAACCATACTCATCTTCAATAACAAGATCATAATCGCCATCAGCAAGTCCGGTCCATTCTGCTGCATAACCTTCAATTACGTCTTCGAAATCATCTGGTCCGGTTAATGTAAATGTATATGGACCACCATCGCCACCAGTAACAGTACCTTCAGGTAGGCTAATAACTCCATCTTCATCTTTTTCAACTACATACTCTTCATCATCAGCATCCCAAACTTCTCGATGACAAGTAACATCTGTAATAGATAGCATATCATCATCATAGGTAAATTCAGGGAATGAAGCAATTGTAACTTTTCCAGATTCCCAAATCAAGTCAGTATTTTGAACACCACACCACTCACGTACAGCAATGTAATAATCCATACCTCCAATGACATCAATTACAATTACGCTATCATTCGAATTTGATGTTGCACTAGGAATAAATGGTCTCCATGTAACTTGATCAACCCAATTTGGATCATTAAAGATATCATCTTGATTATAGATAACATATTCGTATCTCCTATCGCCCTGTGGTCCCACAGCTCCAGGAATCATATATCTAGCGTTAAATGCTTCTAATTTAATTTCACCTGTTGTTTGCCCATAACAAGCAGCATCAGATTGTGTCAATGTAACTTCTAATGGTTTTGGATCAATAATATCAATATCATAAATATTAGATACACATCCGAATTCATCTTTAGCAGCTAACCAATATTTACCCGCATAAAGAATTGTTTCTTCCGTTACTTTTGCTCCACTTGTGAAAACATCAGAAACAGATGTTGGCTCAACACTTGTTACATAAAGTACAGGTTCACGTTGCCAAACACGACCTTGAAGAGTTACAGTATCATAACCACCCGCTGAAGTCCAGATTTCAATTTCTACATAATCATGATCTCCCGGATCAACAACATCACCAGTATGCCAGTTTGAACCACCTGTCCAATTAAAATCAGTTAAATAACCACCATTTTCTGAAGCAAGGTTATAAATGAAAGTTTCATATCCATCAAATGTATCCATACTGCCAATCTGATGCATTAAATTAATACCATCGTTCGTACAGTCAGTAAAAATAGTATCCTGGAATTCAATAAGGTTCTCTTCCATGTCAAGATCAATAACAGCCGTAGCTTCACAACCATTAGCATCTCTTACTACGATAGTGTGTTCTCCTGCAGTAGCAGCAAAAGTTGTAAAATCTTCAGCTTCAACCCATTGTCTTTCATCGTACTTATAGATATAAGGTGCAGTTCCACCACCCGCGGTAACAGCAATTAATCCGTCAGTTCCACCAGGACATGTAGGCACTAAAGTATATCTATCGTGTATGTCTAACCAAACTGCATCAGGTGTTTCAACTTCTAACGAAGCTCCCCATCCACAATCTGTAGTTTTATCATAAATCCTTAACTGGAATACTTGATCATTTCCTGATCCAAGTGCTGGCAATTTGTAAGTATCACCAATATCCATTGTGTCTGTTAATCCTTGAATATAATATATCAATTCATGGTTTCCGTCTCCAGAAACTAAGAAAGGAGTTACAGAAGCGCTATCGTCAGAACAAACTGGTTGAACTAAATCAAAGTCAAAATCAAGTGTTAAAATTTTAACAGCATCATCACCCTGATCATTTGTATAGTCTTCAAAACAACCTTCAGCATCGTATAAACGAACGTAATAAATACCACCAGCTAATCCGGTTGCAGTATCGCCAATTGCGTACATTTGTGCATCAGCCTCAACAAAAGGAAGTTCAGTAGTAATTCCCCATTTCCAATAAGGTTGTGTACCACCTGTAATAGATAATGTATCGATCCAAATGGCACCAATTGTATCTTCGCAAGATGCATCAATATGACCTACTTCAAAGTCCATTGCAGTTGGTTCAGTAATAGTATATTCTTCTGACCAAATACAGCCTTCGTCATCAATTGCAGAAACAGTATAATCACCAGCAATTAAATCATCACCTAAAGTAAATGTACCACCTTCGGCAACTTCAACTTCTTCCCCATTAAAAGTAACGGCATAAGGAGCAGTTGCACCATTGAAAGTAAGAGTAATTTTACCTTCTTCTCCACCATGACAATAATTATCTTCATGAACTGTCTCAACAACACTCCAAGGATCTTTATTATCAATTACAACTACAGTCTTCCACCAATCCATATCAGTCATGTCAACACAATCGTTAACATCCTGTACTGCGGCATAATAAACTCCAGTATCTTCTTGAAAAACACCAATTGGAGAACCAACTCCTATATTATTTATATTAAACTCCTCTGCAGGTATTAAATAATATGTATAAGGTTCCGATCCGAAATTCGCATAAATTTCAACATCACCATGACCTCCAGGACATTGCGTATATACTGTATCCTGAACACTAAAAGTTACATCAGTAGGAGTTTCAACATCAAATCTTTTTTGATAAGAAATACATCCATCAGCATTTCTAACTTCAACACTTGCATCTTCTACAGGAGCAAGAATGTTTGTTGATGGATTATCGGTAAAATCATCGTCCCCACTCCAAGAATATTCAAGATCTGAACCGCTTGGAACAACTACAGTTGCGACAACATTGTCAGAATTACAAACAGCTTGGGTTTGATCTATTTCGATACCATCCCAAATTTGAGTTACAGTAAAATTATCAGCACCAGACAATTCATCGGTTAAAATCTCAGTAATCTGATCTACATCATTCCAAAATGAGCCAGCTTCCCACTCTAATCGACTTTGGTATGTTAATTTTGCACCAGCTACAGTTCCATAAAATGGATTGTAGTTTTTAATTTGCAAATAAAAACACATTACCCTGGTAGTGTCATTGTTTGGCTGAATGGTTTTGAAATCGTCATCATCTAACTCCCAGTCAACGTCCCATTTGAATAATAGGCTACCACTTGACGGCTCAGAAAATGAAACCATGGATATTTCATCCCTTAAAACATCGAAAGACCCAGGAACAACTTCGAAATAATCATCGTTGTAACCTAAAGTCAAACTAAACGAATCAATTTTAACAAAATCACGAAACGAAATCGTAACCTTGTAGGCGTTATCTTCCAAATAACAACTTGATTCGCCCTCGGCAAAAACATGGTACGTATCCTGAGGCTGGCCAAATGCAACAACCGCTAAAAGAACCGCAACCATACTTAAGCCAATTTTTCGAAGAACCTGAAGCATGCCATGCTCTCCGTGCAAGAAATTTTCAGTAAATTTTTTCATAGCAACTTGCTTTTTAATTGAACTTAATTGATTGATTGATTTTGATTTATTAATATTTTCATTTTTATAAATATTCAGACACTCTTGTCCTAATCATTCTCACTAAATTACAAACGTATAAAAATTCTAAACAACGTACAAAATAATTGCCGCTCATTTACCACATTTTTATCACAATTCATTCAATTTACATAATCCCATCAATGTTTTGCAGTCGGTAAGCTTTAGAAAAACACGTTAGTTTATCCCACACCGCCTATAAACATTCCTATTCATTATGATATGAATTCTTTAAAAACGCAATAAATATACACTTTTTTAGCATAATACTTACTAAAAAGATAATTTTAACGAAAAAAAATAGTTCCAGTAAAATAAAAGTTAATTTCATACCATGAAAGTATTGCTTTATATAATATTATATATAATTGTTTTTATCCTGCTCAATTCTTGTAAAGCCTGCGAATGCCCTGCATATTCAGAAGTTAATTTGGATTGGGATAAAAGCAAAAAAATAAACAAGAATCTTTTCGTTGATACATATAATAATTATACATCTTAATATTTACCCGAAAAATATGTAAGCATTAAGATTATTTGTCAACCTAAACCATCAATTCGCTCTCATAATACCATACCAAAATTATAGCTTCTATTAAGTTTTAAATTAATATTAAGGTTATTTTCAAAACATGCAAAACACTTCCCTATTATTTGACGATTAAAAATATTAATAGTTATTTTGCAACGCTCATGAAGATTACAAGCTGTAATCTAAACATTTAGGGCTTTTTATTAATCAATATAAATTCAAAAAATATTCAACTATGTCTAAAATTAAAATCGGTATCAATGGATTTGGTCGTATTGGAAGATTAGTTTTCCGTGCAGCCGTAAAAAATGAAAACGTTGAAGTAGTTGGCATTAATGACCTCATTGATGTTGATTATATAGCGTATATGCTAAAGTACGACTCTACACATGGTAAATTTGATGGTGATGTTGCTGTTGAAGATGGCAAATTAGTAGTTAATGGCCAAGCAATCAGAATTACTGCCGAAAGAAATCCTGCTGACCTCAAGTGGGGTGAAGTTGGCGCAGAATATGTTGTTGAATCAACAGGTATTTTCTTAACTAAAGAAACTGCTAAAGCGCATATTGATGCTGGTGCTAAAAAAGTAGTAATGTCTGCTCCTTCAAAAGACGATACTCCAATGTTCGTAATGGGTGTGAACAATGATAAATACACCAATGACATGGACTTTGTTTCAAATGCATCTTGTACAACTAACTGTCTTGCACCAATCGCAAAAGTTTTAAATGACAAATTTGGAATTATCGAAGGTTTAATGACAACTGTACATGCTACAACCGCAACTCAAAAAACGGTTGACGGACCATCAATGAAAGACTGGCGTGGTGGACGTGGTGCTGGACAAAACATCATTCCTTCATCAACCGGAGCTGCTAAAGCTGTTGGAAAAGTTATTCCTGAATTAAATGGAAAACTGACAGGTATGGCATTCCGTGTTCCAACTCCCGATGTTTCTGCAGTAGACTTAACTGTTCGTTTAGACAAAGGTGCTTCTTACGAAGCGATTTGCGCAGCTATGAAAGAAGCTTCAGAAGGTTCGCTTAAAGGAGTTTTAGGATACACTGAAGATGCAGTAGTATCGAATGATTTCCTTGGTGATTCAAGAACTTCAATCTTTGATGCTGGTGCCGGTATTGGGTTAAATGATAACTTCGTAAAAGTTGTTTCTTGGTACGACAATGAGTGGGGATATTCTTGCAAAGTTGTTGAACTTATTGAATATATGGATTCTGTTAAATAAATAAGAACCACAACCATATTTAAAGGGGGGACATTTTTTGATGTTTCCCTTTTTTTATTCCCGGAATTTGTTGAATTTATTACGAAGTTAAACCGCTTGAGAATTGAATATTTAACCCCAGGTATGGGAAAATGTGCGCATACTCGAAAGAAAACAGCTTAAATTATCGGTGCAAATTGCAATTAACCTTTTACTTCTATTTAGGATGCCCAATTATTGGTTTGATATTCAAATTGATAGACTTTGAAAGATTAGCTATTCATACCTTAAAGATTCGATTGGATCAAATTTCGAAGCCTTCTGTGCGGGGTAGTAACCAGAAATAATCCCGACAAAAAAACACAATATTACGCCAACAATTATCCAAACCCAGGGAATAATAAAAGAACTTCCAATTAATGCCGAAATACCATTTCCTGCCAGAATTCCAAGAATGATTCCCAAAAATCCCCCAATCTGGCCAATTACAACTGCTTCCAATAAAAATTGCTGCTTAACAGTTCTTCCTTTTGCACCAATTGCTTTTCGCACTCCAATTTCCCGTGTTCGCTCAGTAACCGTTACCAACATTATATTCATTAATCCAATTGCTGCCCCGAAAAGGGTAATGATACCGATAATGGTTGCTACCAGTGTAATATTTTTAATGTTATCCAATAATATATTTACCAGGTTGTCACTTTTCTCAATATTGAAATCAGTTTCGTCCAATGGGGTTAATTCCCTGACTTTTCTAAATTCTGCTTCAGCTTCACCAATCGCCGCATCCATTAATTCAGCATTGTTAACTTTCACCTGCACATCGAAATTCATGCTTGGCCTCGAAAAATAACTTCTTGCATTTGTATATGGAATAAAAGCCAATCTGTCATTGTTATTTCCGAATCCACTCCCTTTTGACATTAATACACCTACAATTTTATATTTACCACCTCCAATACTTATTACATTATCTAAAGGTTCTTCCCCTGCCGGGAATAATTTCTTCACCAGTTCAATCCCAATTATTGCAACATTTCTTCCGTTTTCAATATCATGGGTGCTAAAATTCCGCCCCGTTTCAATTTGAAAACCACTTGTGAAAAGATAGTTCTCATCAATACCCCTCACCGTAATGTTAGGGTTTGTTTTTTTCGATTCGTATTTAAGTGTTGCTGTGCCACTCCCGAAAGTAGATATCGAAACCGTTGAAGGAAAATCAAACTTTTCCTTAAACTCTAAGGCTTGGTAGTAAGTAATAAATGCATGGTTTTTTGTTCGGTACCGCTTATTGTTCACCTGCACCCTCATTCCACGGCTACTGATCGTAAATGTATTTGCCCCCATTACAGTAAACTCCTTGGTAAAGTAAGTTTTAATAGATTCGATAGCAGTCAGAATCCCCACCAATGCAGTAATACCAACAGCTATAATCATTACGGTCAATATAGTCCGTAACAGGTTATTCCGAATTGACTGAAGTGAAATCCGTAAGTTCTCAATAAAAAGTGCACTTATTCGCATAATATATTTACAATAAAATGTAACAGAAATTTCGTTAAAACTATTAGTTTATTTTGAGTCCTTGAAATTACAACAAATAAAAATTCTATGATAATAAATGATGAACACCTGAATCAAATGTTCGATAATTATATACAGTTAATATTTTTTAACATTTTTTAATTTGCGTGATTTTTCACTTTTGAAAGCAAAAATTTAACCCAAAATTCTGCTTCCAAAAAACATCATATCAGGAATTTAATTCAATGAGTGTTTTTACTTTTTTCTCACAAATCAATAATTAATTTGACATTTTACCTTTAAATTCTTTTTTAATTATTTGTTATTTCCAAAGAAACATTTATAAATTTGACCACTCACGATCTTGTAAGTTATGATTTATAAATTTCAAATTGTATCACAAGAATCCCATAATTTCAAATTAGAAATTGCAGTGGATAGCAAAAGTAGCTTTTACGAGTTGCATCTTGCTATTCAGGAAGCCCTTCATTACCAAAGCCATCAGCTTGCTTCCTTTTTCGTTTGCCCGTCAAAAGAAAACAAAATTAAAGAGGTATCTTTAATAGATGCAGGTAAAGGCATGAACGGATTCCCTAACTTCACAATGGTCAGAACAAAATTGTCTGACTTAATTACTTCAAAAGAAATTTCAATTTTATATACTTTTGATTTATTCAATAATCGATCTTTAAATTTTGAACTAACAGGAATTGTTATGAAAAAGAATCTCAAAGAACCGTTAGTCACTCTTTCTGAGGGTGATGCCCCCGTTCAAATTCTTGAAGAAGAGTTTACGGCTGAGGAGTCGACCATTATTCAGGAAGACGATATACTCAATGATTTTGGAGTACTCGAAGACTACGCTAAGATTTTCGGAGAGATGGAGGACTTTTAGAACTCTCCTTTAGGTTTTATCTATACCAAAAACATTTTCAGGTTGAATGATTCACATATCATTCAGCCTTTTTTTATGCAGATACTTGCTATATTTGTCCAAACTAATTGCACGGATGAAAAAAACATTAATCGTACTTGTTGGACCCACTGGAATTGGAAAAACAAGTACTGCCATTAAAATCGCCCAACATTTTAAATCCGAAATTATTTCATCTGATTCGCGACAAGTTTATAAAGAATTATCCATCGGAACAGCAGTTCCTGAAACGGAAGAACTGCAAAGCTGCAAGCACCATTTTATCCAAACCCATTCCATACATGAAGATTATAATGCGAGTATTTTTGAATTTGAAGCATTAAAACTCCTGGAAAACCTTTTCCAAAAACATGAAGTTGTAGTAATGACAGGGGGCTCAATGCTATATATTGATGCTCTTTGCAATGGAATTGATGATATACCCACAGTTGATAAAGAAATCAGGGATGCACTGGTCAAAAAATTTGAATCGGAAGGTCTTGATGGCTTACGTTTACAATTAAAAAAAATTGATCCGGAATATTACGCCGAAGTTGACCTTAAAAACCCGAAAAGAATACTTCATGCATTGGAGATTTCCATTATGACCGGAAAACCTTATTCATCGTTTAGGACGAAAGAAAAAAAAACGAGGCCTTTTCGTATAATTAAGATAGGTATTAATACTGACAGGCAGGCATTATATTCCCGTATCAACCAAAGAGTGGACATTATGCTCCAAAAGGGATTAATTGAGGAAGCAAAAAATGTTTATTCTCATAAAGGAATAAACTCTTTAAATACTGTCGGATATAAAGAGCTGTTCTCGTTTTTTGATGGAGAAATTTCGGAAGACGAAGCTGTTGAACTAATTAAAAAGAACACCCGAAATTACGCGCGCAAGCAATTATCATGGTTCCGAAGGGATAAAACAATAACCTGGTTTGAACCTGAACAATCTGATGAAATAATTAACTACCTAGATGCAAAATTAAATGAAAACTAAGAGTCCCAACTTTAATTTACGTGTTTATGGTTTGTTTTTTAACCCGAAAGGCGAAATCCTCATTTCGGATGAATTTCAGCTGGGACAAAAAATGACCAAATTTCCGGGTGGTGGCCTTAAGCAAGGAGAAGGATTGATCGATTGTTTGATCAGGGAAATGCGTGAAGAATGTAATCAGG
Organism: Prolixibacteraceae bacterium; assembly: GCA_963678235.1. GTDB lineage: Bacteria > Bacteroidota > Bacteroidia > Bacteroidales > Prolixibacteraceae > JABMQB01. The sequence goes on from OY782766.1 coordinate 2,626,465, forward strand.
AAATAAAAAATATCCGACATTTTTACACCACCGATTTTTATCAAAAGGCGCTTTTTTATGAAAACACTCAGCTCATAAGTATTTATTACATAGCAGATCTCGTAGAACCCATTAATATTAAGACTTCAACAAATGCTTTTGATTTTAATGAATTAAAAAATGGGCAACAATCGTTCCGATGGGTCAATCCACATAATTTCACTGAAAATGAGCTTACATTTCCAATCGACAGACATGTTTTCGGCTTAATTAGAGAAGCCTCAATACCGGGACAAAGCAATATTTAATTATATATTGCAACATTTTTTATACCTTGAATTCAATTTGACTATTCAATCCATATATGATACTAAACAAGATTAAAAATCTTACAAATACCCTTCAATTACTGGAATCGCAACAGGTGTTGCAAGCAACCATAGAAGAGGCTGCCAATGCAATGGTTAAAAGCTATAAATTAGGTGGTAAAGCCCTGTTTTGCGGAAATGGCGGAAGTGCTGCCCAAGCCCAACATCTTGCGGCAGAGTTATCGGGAAGATTTTATTTTGACCGAGACCCAATACCTGCGGAAGCTTGCCACGTAAATTCATCGTTTATGACAGCAGTGTCCAACGATTATGATTTTACAAAAACCTATGCGCGCTATATTGAATCGGTTGGAGCAAAAGGCGATGTTTTAATAGGCTTATCTACTTCGGGTAACTCACAAAACATTGTTCAGGCATTTCAAATGGCAAAGCAAAAACAAATGATTACCGTTGCTTTAACAGGTAAAAATGGAGGGGAAATGCAAAAATATGCCGATTATCTGATTAATGTTCCCTCCAATGATGTACCTCGAATCCAGGAAGTGCATTTGTTTCTTGGGCATTATTTGTGTGAAATTGTGGAAAAAGAATTGTTTCGTGGATAAATTAAAAAATAAGGCTGTTTTTCTCGATCGTGATGGGGTAATCAATGAAGATATCGGGTATCTGTTTAAAATAGAAGACTTCAAACTTAAGGAAGAGATAATCCCTTTATTAAAAAACTACCAAAAACAAGGCTTTTTACTAATTGTAATAACAAACCAATCGGGGATTGCCAGAGGATATTACACTGAAAGCGATTTTATGAAACTGAATTCATGGATGATCAACCTTTTCCATACAAAAGGCATTCTCATCACAAAAACATACTACTGCCCTCATCACCCGGAACATACCGGAGAATGCGATTGCCGAAAACCAAAGCCGGGAATGCTGTTAAATGCCATTCGTGATTTTAACATCGATCCGTCAGTCTCAATATTAATTGGTAATAAAAAAACAGATATTTTAGCAGGCGAGCAAGCTCAAATAGCAAAGAATTTTTATATTCATGAATTATTAAGTTGAGAAGGCAGGATGCAACATTTTACAAAAGCGGAAATAAGGCTGATAAATGACTACTACGATGATTTATTGAAGGAAATCAGCCCAAAGTTTACCAAAGAAAAACTTGAAATGGTAAACAAGGCATTCAAATTTGCCAACGCTGCGCATAATGGTGTAAAAAGAAAATCAGGCGAACCATATATTATCCATCCAATTGCAGTTGCAAAAATTGTTGCACACGACATAGGCCTGGGCGCTACTTCGGTAATTTCATCCTTACTTCACGATGTAGTTGAAGATACTGACTTTAAGGTCAAGGATATCAAAAGTATGTTTAACCCGAAAATTGCCAATATTGTTGATGGATTAACCAAACTTTCCGGTGATTTTGATTCAAGGCAGGCATTAACCCTAAAGAAAATGTTGATGACCCTTTCGGACGATGTTAGGGTTATTCTAATAAAAATTGCTGACAGGCTGCATAATATGCGGACCCTCGACTCGATGCCGCCCCACAAACAGGTTAAAATTGCTGGCGAAACTTTATATTTATATGCCCCATTGGCACACCGGCTTGGTTTGTATAGCATTAAAAATGAACTGGAAGATTTAAGCCTAAAATACAAACACCCGGAAGATTACAACCAGATTTTATATCGGCTGCATGACCAGGAAAGCAAAAGGAATTTCCTGGTGGATGAGTTTATTAAACCTATCCAAAAAAGGTTGGAAGAAGAAAGTATTAATTGTACGATAAATGGTCGGTTAAAGTCAAAGTTTTCGATCTGGGAAAAGATGCAGAAAAAGGATGTAACCTTCGATGAAGTTTACGATATTTTGGCCATCCGCATCGTGGTCGATCCAAAACCAAATATTTCTGAAAAAAGGCAATGCTTTGATATCCTTTCTCTTGTAACTGATATTTATACACCAAAACCCGACCGCATTAGGGATTGGATAACCACTCCAAAAGCAAATGGTTACGAATCGCTGCACGTAACTGTAATGGGGCCACAGGGTAAATGGGTTGAGATTCAGATCAGGACTCAGAGAATGGACCGCATTGCAGAACATGGCTTTGCAGCCCATTACAAATATAAAGGCGCAGCATCTATTGAACAAGAACTTGAAAAATGGCTTGAGCATATCCGTGAAGTACTTCATGGTACCGACACCGATGCATTCGAATTCCTCGATGAATTCAAACTCAATCTTTTTTCTTCCGAGATTATCGTTTTTTCACCGAAAGGGGAAATGTTTAACCTGCCAAAGAAAGCAACTGTACTTGATTTTGCGTACGAAATCCATACACATTTGGGGGATAAATGCATTGGGGCAAAAATAAACCAAAACCTGGTTTCCTTAAGCCATGAGCTTACAAGTGGTGATCAAATTGAGATATTAACTGCCGAAAACCAGGAACCCAAAATCGAATGGTTAAATTATGTAACCACTGCCAAGGCAAAATCAAAGATCAAAAATGCTTTTAAACTGGATAAAAGCAATCACATTGTTAAAGGAAAAGAAATTGTAGAACAAACCCTCAAAGTCCTAAACCTACCCCTCACCTCTGATACACTTAAAAGAATGACGGCTTATTTTAATTTATCCAATAAAGACCAATTATACTCGTACGTGGGAATGGGATTTATTAAAATTGAAGAGCTGAACAAAATGTTGAAGCACAAAGCTGAAAACCTTTTGGTTAAATACTGGAACCTCACTTTCAGCCGAAGGAAAAAAGAAGGTGATGACGACAAACCAACAATTAATAAAAAGGTTCCTTACATTTTAAAAGAAGACCAAAATTCTTACTCTCTTGCCAAATGTTGCAACCCTATTCCGGGCGATGATGTTATTGGCTTCAATACCTACAAAGACCATATATTGATACATAAAAAAGAATGTCCAAAAGCAGAAGCAATGTTAACCAGCCACGGCGACAGAACGGTTACGGCAAAATGGACAAACTTTAAAAAACTCTCCTATCTCACAAAATTAACCCTTTCCGGCTTCGATCGGATTGGCGTGGTTAATGAAATCACCAATGTTATTTCCAAACTGCATAACATCAATATGCGGACCGTTAAATTCGACACCCACGATGGCATTTTTTCTGGTGAACTGTACATTTATGTGCATAATGCACAGGATCTTCAAAACCTAATGGAGAAACTGGAAAAGATAAAAGGCATAGATAAAATTACAAGAGTCGAAGACAATAAAGAAATTTCTTGAAACAAACTATCACCGAGGCAGAGCCATAGTGGCATCTCGCTCGTTCTATTTTGACCTAAAGGCACAAAAACCGAAATTTATTTATTACACCTCACCCAAAACTGTAAATAACAGTTTTGACCTCTCCTCAAGTAGAGGTAAAATAGGTATCCCGAGGCAAAGCCTCGAGGAATTCTTTTCATTAAAGAATAATTCTAAACAAGAGTAAATTTTCGGAAAAATATTCTATTTTTGGTTATTATTTAAAATTAGTTTAATTATGAATAGTCAAAAGACAAAAGAGACGGTCAAGAAAATGTTCACTGATTATCTGGAGAATAATGGACATAGAAAGACCCCGGAGAGATTTGCTATTCTTGAGGAGATTTATTCACGCGAAGGACATTTTGACATTGAGACTTTGTACATCTCAATGAAAAATAAGAATTATCGTGTTAGTAGGGCTACATTGTACAATACTATTGATCTTTTATTAGAATGTAAACTTGTTGTCAAGCATCAGTTTGGGAAAAACATTGCGCAATTTGAAAAAGCCTTTGCCACTCTTCAACACGACCATTTAATTGACATCGAAACCAGTACTGTTGTTGAGTTTTACGATCCCAGGATAAGGGAGATCATTGAAGATGCATGTAATAAGAATAATTTTAAATTATCGCATCATACCTTATATATTTATGGGGCGCACGTCGACAAATAACTATTAGTCAAAAACATACCATATTAACATTAAATCCTTCCTTTTGCCGAAGGATTTTTTTATGCATGTTTACAAAATATATTTTGTAATTTTGACTGGTTAAGATAGCACCGTGGAAATTATTAATTCATTTTAATGTTTCTGCGGTTTCGTATGTATAAATAAAAATTAAAATTAGCATCGATTAAATCCCTTTGTTTCAGGGAATATTCATGCAATTTACGTTTCTGCATAAAGCAGGAATAAGTTTTCAAAAAAACAAAGAACACAAACAAATGAAAGTTGATGTATTATTAGGCCTCCAATGGGGAGATGAAGGAAAAGGGAAAGTAGTGGACGTACTTACTCCAAAATATGATGCCATTTCGCGATTCCAGGGAGGTCCAAATGCAGGCCATACCCTTGAATTTAACAACATAAAACAAGTTCTTCATACCATTCCGTCCGGAATATTCCGCGACAACAAATTGAATATAATTGGTAATGGAGTTGTCATCGATCCAATCATTTTCAAAAAAGAAATTGATTCCCTGAAAAGCAAAGGATTTGATATTTCCAAAAATTTATATATTTCCAAAAAAGCGCATCTTATTTTACCAACGCACAGGATTTTAGATGCAGCTTCGGAAGAAGCGAAAGGAAAAACAAAGATTGGTTCGACACTAAAAGGAATAGGACCAACATACCGCGATAAAATTGGTCGGGACGGCTTAAGGGTTGGCGATATTATTTCCGATTTCGATGTAAAATATACCGCACGCATCGATGCCCATAAAGTTATTCTAGAAAAACAATATGGTTTCGATTACGAAGAATTATTGGAGTCATGCGAAAAAGACTGGTTTGAAGGTATCGACGTTGTTAAGTCTTTCCAATTGGTTGATTCCGAACACATGGTCAATGATCTTATAAAAGATGGAAAATCAGTTCTGGCGGAAGGTGCTCAGGGCACTTTGTTGGACATCGATTTTGGCTCCTATCCATTTGTAACATCATCGAACACCATCTGTGCCGGTGCTTGTACAGGTTTAGGAATTGCCCCTAACAAAATTGGCGAAGTATTTGGGATTTTTAAGGCATATTGTACACGGGTTGGTATGGGACCATTTCCTACAGAATTGGAAGATGAAGTTGGTGATAACCTAAGAAAAGCAGGAAATGAGTTTGGATCGACCACTGGTCGCCCGAGACGCTGTGGATGGCTCGACTTGGTTGCACTAAAATATTCTATCATGTTAAATGGAGTGACTCAGCTAATTATGATGAAAGCCGATGTGATGGATACATTTGAAACCATTAAAATTTGTGTAGGGTACGAAATTGATGGTGAAGTAGTTGAAGTTTTCCCTTTTGAATTGGATGACAAAGTGAAACCTATTTATGTGGAATTACCCGGATGGAATACTGACCTGACCGGAATTACCCATCAAAATGAATTCCCGGCTGAGTTTAACAACTATATCAACTTTATTGAAGAAGAAGTTGGTGTGCCGATTACAATTGCTTCTGTGGGCCCCAACCGGAAACAAACCATCATGCTGAATCAGGACTAAAAATATATAATCCTATTTATAAAGCTCTGTTAATGTTGTTAACAGGGCTTTATTTTTACCAATTTTGTTAATCTTCAATTTTAACAAAAATTGGATGAATACTTGATCTTTTGTTAAATATCTTCAGGCTCAAATAAAAAAAATGTGCATAAAAGTAAAGCCTTTTGAATATTTTTGCATATTTAAAGAGCGGAACTTCTGAATAAATCGGTGAGCATAATCGATTCATTTACCCTCATTTACACAGGATGCCAACCTCCAAAGGTCAATGTATCTAAAGATTGACTTTGGAATTGTATTGATGGAAAACTGAATAACTTTTATTGATTTATGAAACATGGACAAATTAATAAGCCGCCCTACTTTGTTACTTGATAAAAGTGTCTGCCTTCGAAATATTGAACGGATGGCGCAAACTGCCAGTCAGAACAAGTTAAAATTCAGGCCCCATTTCAAAACGCACCAATCAGCAGTAATTGGCGATTGGTTCCGGCTATATGGGGTCGAAGCCATTACCGTATCATCCGTTAAAATGGCGGAATATTTTGCCCTGCATGGTTGGGACGATATTACGGTTGCATTTCCGGTAAACGTTCTCGAAATAGACAATATTAACCGTCTGGCAAATTTCATTAAACTTAACCTACTGGTCGAAAATAAAGACGCATTGGTAATCCTGAGCAAGGAAATAAAATATAAAGTTGGGATTTTTATAAAAATAGACACTGGCTACAACCGGACAGGAATTGCTCCAGGAAAAATAAGTACAATCGATAGTATTGTAAAACTGCTTGAGGAGAACCCGCTTTTAAACTTTAAAGGATTTCTTTCGCATACCGGGCACACCTATAAAGCCAACTCACCGTATGAGATTCACAGCAGCCATTTTGATGCCCTTCTGAAGATGAAATCCTTAAAACAAAAATACCAGAAAAAACACCCTAACCTGATTGTATCCATGGGAGATACCCCTTCATGCAGTGTATGCGATAACTTTAATGGTGTGGATGAATTAAGGCCCGGAAATTTTGTTTTTTACGATTTAATGCAATATAAACTTGGTACCTGCGATATTGAAGATATAGCCATAAAACTGGCTTGCCCGGTAGTAGCAAAACATGCTAGTAGAAATGAAGTGGTCATTTACGGAGGGGCAATTCATCTCGCAAAAGAATCGATTACAAATATCGATGGAAAACAAATGTTTGGACGAATAGTTATTTCGCGTGATGGTGAAAAAGTCTTGTTAGATGAGCTAAGTTATGTAAGTTCGCTTTCACAGGAACATGGTATTTTAAAAGTATTACGAAAAGATTTAAAATATTTCAACGTTGGGGATATTGTTGAAATTATTCCTGTCCATTCATGTTTGACCGCAAATCTTATTGGGAACTACCTGACTAACGAAGGTGAAGTCATCAAAATGATTGAGCGCTGATCAATAAACTTCTTTCATCCGTTCCAAAGCTTCCAAATATGCCGTTATCGGATACATTTCCTCATCGTACCATAACGAAGCAAAATAAAGCCCGATAGGGGAAGAAGATAATCCGTTCTTGTGATATTGCCCATCCAGCCATAATAATCCATTCTCGCAGTTTATTTTGTGTTTTATACCCGACAATGCCGATACCGACAAAGCTGTTTCTTCCATGCTCCCTTGAATTCCTTTATCACCCCCCCAGCTTCCATCCTGATTTTGCACTGACAAAAGGAAGGATTCTCCATTCTGCATTAATTCTTTAATTTCCTTTTTTACAAATTCTGAAAGGTAATTGTGGTGCAATGTATCCTTCAAATAAGTGAGCACTTTCGCAGTGCCATATACCGGATTGGTGTGATCAAAGGTGTATTGGTTCCCAAACCACAATGGGAGCCAATTGCCACTTTCTGATTGATTTCTTTTCAAATAACCCAATGCCTTATTAAATGACGTGTTTAGTTGCTTGTTTTCTTTTGAAGAAAGCTCAGTACCATAAACCTCCAGCACCTTTGAAATTGCCAGCAAACAATGTCCGGTAAGATCTGAACAGCTTTGATCGAATGGCAGTTTGCCCCACCCTTTTGAAAATGTTGGGAACCCACCATCCGAATTTTGTAATTCTGTTAACCATCGACAACCCTCCAAAACCTCTTCTTTACAATCCTGCTTATCCTGGAGTTTTAAGAGCGCTAATATCACGCCTGGCGTATCGTCACCATCTGGCACCGAACCTGAAAAATCAGTCCACCCCCAACCTCCCGGCTTTGTTCCGTTAAACGGATGTACAACCTTGTTTTGGATGCTTTTCAAATGTTCTGCAATAACAAGTTTCTCTTCGCGAGAAATGACACTGTTCAAACTATTGCCTGCAGCCTTCACTGTCAAAGTTGTTACCCATGTTGACAAGTCCACATCAATCGGCCAACTTCCGTCTTCTCTTTGGGTTGACCTTAAAAAATCCATTCCTTTTTGTACAACTTCTGTATCACCAAATCCTGAGTTTAATAAGCTTAAACAAACGAATGCCGTTAATGGGATGGCTTCCAAATATCCACCGCTTTCGGGCAACATTTTATGCAAAATCTTCATTGCCTTGTCAATGGAATATTTCCGGATTATCCGCCAAAACAAATTGGAATCCTTCTTTTTAAAGACCACAATACCAACTGCAACCAAAGCCGGAATGGCATAACTGACCACATTCAGGTTTAACAAGCGGTAAAATGCCCTTGGCAACAATGACAATTCAAATGGTAATTGAGGGATATGGGCGAATGCCTCCTTGCCGGGCACATTGCATAACCCACACATTGCCAGAATAGGAACAGAGAATGTATAATCTTTTTTATAGTGAGCGAGGATAATTTTTGCCACCTGGGGCGATTGGATATCAATATTATTTTGTGCCAAATAACCCGCAAGTTTTGATTGGGTATCAACCGCCAATTCATTTTGTTCTTTATTAAGGTTCAAGGCAGCATAAACCAGCAAACTCGTACTCACATTTCCAGGACTTTCGGGAGTATCACCAAAGCTTCCATCATCATTAATATTTTGATGCAACCAAGCCAATCCTTTTTGGATTACTACTGAATTTTTTTTAGCATCCTCAAAGTGAAGTGCTGCAATTGCAACTGCCACACCTAAAGCGCTCGACGAAAGCCTTCCTGTCCAGAATCCCTTGCTATTCTTTCGCTTATTTAATTCCAAAGCAAGTTCGGAAAACCTTTGATGAATATGACCTGCTGATATTTTCATGCCAATGTTCCTAATGCCAATAGTCCGTAAAACGTATATTCCAAATCCCTCTGCATACTTCCATCGCCCGATAAAAATGCTCCTGAATCGTAATTAAGTTGAATTAAACGTAAACAATCCGGAGCAACAATCCTTAAATCTTGTCCTAACCTTTTTAATGCAAATAAAGCCACTGCAGTTGATAATAGATCAGCATTATCCATGGTTTTATAAATTTTAAAACCTTTCTCTTTTTCAAAAAAAGTGAACAATTTCTGGGCTTCCGCTTCAATCGATAACCCAAGTTGGTTCCTGGCAATTAAATATGCCGCATACATGCTGCAAGGGCTATTCTGTGGCAAACCGAATATCCTCATTCCTAATTTAGCAAAGCCATATAAAACCTTATTGGGAGCAAATGAGGCATCGTAAACCAATAAAAACATAAATATTTTATACGTGGGATTTACATTATCTCTGCGCCTTAAAAGGATTTTTAGTAATTGCCAGATGGATTTTTTTTTATATTGCGAACCAAATAAAACAACTTGAATAAGGATTTGAGTGAACATATCCACCACACTTTGTTCTTCCTTTTCAATCGAAGAAATAAATTTCTTAAGATTTTGAACGCTGGAGTCTAATCCAATTGCTTTCGAAAACCAGGTCCCAAACAAGGAGTAATATAATTCGGGTTTGCCTGCCCTATCCACAAATGCCCCATTTTGGTGTTGCTGGCTTTCAACAAATTCCCGTACTTCCTTTTGGCTTGATTCATCCAATAAAGAATAACCATTCCCTGCGAAAGAAATCAATTGTTCTGATATTGGTATATAGGATTGCAAACGGTTCATTGCATAGTCATATTTGACCTACTTTTGCTTAAGGAAATATTTTACCCATAATTCGGTATAAACTCAACCTCAACCTCATATTTTGAAGCTTATCCAATTGTTGATAGCAGTTTTCCACATAGTTGTCAAGGAAGGTTTTTGCTTCATCCTCTATTTTATATTCATTGACCATTTCCTTTAACAATTCAAGGTCAATGGTTTTTATTGAGTTCGTAAGATCCTTCTCCTTATTTTTTTCCTGATTATTTAAAAGAGCCATTAAAAATGGGAAATTCAGGGCATGAGATTGGTCGTTTATTTCCCTGAATTCGTTTAAATCATCCCTTATCTGGTAGGCAATCCCAAAATCTTCAGAGAATTTTTCCAATTGTAGCAAATCTTCTGAAGGCGCACCTCCAATAATTGCTCCGAGCAACAAAGCAATTTTTACGGCTTCCCCTGTTTTTTGCTGAAATATCTGCAGAACTTCGTTGGTCGATAGTTTACCGATGTTCTTACCCAAAAAAATATCGGCACCCTGACCAATTGAAGAAACCACATGACTGGCAGAAACGACCTTTAAGCACTGAGCAATAAGTTTCGGATCAAGATTAAGGTTTGCAATTAGCTGGTACCCTTTCCCAAGAAGATAATCACCGACATTGAGGGCAGTTGGAATTCCTTCAGTTTTATGAAGTGTGTCTTGTCCATAACGGGTATCATCATTGTCTTCAATATCATCGTGAATTAATGAAGCCTTATGAAAAGTCTCTATGATCATAGCAATTTCTTTTTGCAGGTCATCCGAAACATTTCCTGCATAAGATTGATAAGCCAAAGCTGTCATAAGGGGGCGCATTCTTTGCCCGCCTTTCCCCATCATTTCATAGGCGAGTTTTTCAGTATTATCATTTTTAGGGAAATATTCTGTCAAGATTTCTTCTGAAAAATACGCTTCGACTTTATTTTTTAAAAGCGAAACAGAAATTGGTTGCAACCCATCATCGTTGGAAAATTGATGCATTTCTTCATACAACCAATCGTAATCCAAATCCGTGTTTAAACATCCGTCTTCCATTAAGGGTAATCCGATGGCAGGCACTGCAGCTTGAGAAACCGGTTCAAAAGATTTTTGAAGAACCGCCATGCAACTCACACCAATCACTGTGTCAATCGAACCTTCTTCAACCAAACCTACAGCAATGGTGGTTCCTTCTGCAACCAATGTGATATAACCCAATCCCTCTGCAACTTCCAATATTTTATGGATAGAACATCGCTTACAACCAGCACAAATCAATCCAAGATTATCTATTTCTGCTTTGCAATATTGTGCGTTTTTCAGGCACTGTGGCAGCAATAATAATCGACGGTTAAACGGAGTCGCTGCAACAGTTTTGCGCCATGCTTCGTTCCCCAATAAAACGATCGCAAAATCAAGGTAATCAGCACTTATTTTATGATTCGACAAAAGTTTTTTAGCATGTTCTTCAAGAATAGTGATCTTAACAGGAGGCAATAGTTTTTCGCTCAATACGTAATGTCTGACTTCTTTCCTTAATAATCTCCTGATTTCAAGATCTTTTGGAACTTTTAATATGCGTCTGGTTTCAAACATATTTATCCGTAAGCCCCTAACCCAAAAAAGGCATGTTTTTTTGCAAATTTATAAATCCAGTTTTTTTCAGGAATAGGGTTTATGGAAGAATGGCTTGGAACTTTAGGCATGCCCTTTAGCCGTTCAAACTCATTTCCCCTTCCCGAGGTGTCCAACGCCAGATTGTTTTCAGAAAACTCAGCTAACCATTCCGGGTCTTCCATAATGATACAACCTGATGTTTTTTTCGGGATTTCTATTTTCAAATCCTTCAAGTATTTCGATTCTTTGTATATTTTATGCAATGGTTTATCGCCAACCCTGTCGGTAGCAAATTGAATAACCGGACAAGGTTCAATATATCCGGAAGCATTAATATGATGGCTTAATCCTGATGCAGCGGGACAAAGACCATTCCCTTCGCCATCCCAATATGCATCGATAATTACAATATCAAATCTCGTCCTTCCCTCAACCATAAACGTCCTTAGCTTTTGTATTTCTTCTTCGTTGAGGCTCAGTTCTACTGTAGGGTTTTCGCCCACCGGACGATAAATGTAATACCACAAATAAGTAACTCCTTTGGCAATCAATGAGTTTACAAAATCATCGGAAAGTGCCAAGTCGATGTTCGACTTACAAACACTCATGGCAACGCCCGTAACCAAACCCGCTTTGGTTGCATTGTCGACTGCCTCAACGGTTCTTTTATAGACGGCTTTTCCTCCCCTTCTTTCATCTGCAACAAGCTCATCACCTTCAAAACTAATTAACGGACTTACATTTGCGAGTTTTCGTAAATCTTCGGCAATTTCAGGACTGAGCAATGTACCATTTGTAAATAACTGAAAATAACAATCGGGGTGTTTTCTGAAAATATCGAAAAGGGGCTTATAAAGTAAAGGTTCTCCGCCCAGAATCCCGAAAAAATAGGAACCCTGCGCTTTTGTTTCCATGATAATCTGATCCAGTTGTTCGGGTTCAAGCCGGCTGTTCTTCTTTTTACCAACAACCCAGCATCCCTGGCAATTTAAATTGCAATCATCGGTAATCGAAATGAAATGAAATGCAGGAAAAAACTCTCCCCTTTTCAACCGTCTTTGGTACTGCGAAAAGCTTATCATACCTTTTACCCCAAGGTTATAAGCAAATTTATACAGGCATTTTTTATCGGTATTTTTAAGAATCCGTCCGATCATCTTAATTTTTATTTTTTTGGTTGAGTTTTAGTTCTTCCAAAGCTTTGTTCCGTTCATTTTCTGCCTGCCGGATTATTTCCTGATTGAAAATACTTTTTCTATTTAGGTTTCGGTTATTTAACTGCATCAACAAGCTTCCTTGTGCCTGAGGTGCAATCTTTAATCCGGGTTCGGCACCAGCCAGGGTAGATTTTTCTGCCAATCTCGGAAACATTATTGCTGAACCTGGACAAGTTCTTCCACATGCAGGGCAAAGGTTTTTACAGGCTAGCGGATTTACCACTTTCAGTGTCTTATTATTAAAACTATACACACCAAAAAGACAGAACCGAGCACATTTACCACAATGGGTACATCTTGATTCATCGATCACCGGAAACCACGCAGGCACGTCCAATTCGGATTCTTTAGCCTGATAATTTGCCGAGCCTTGCTCAACATGTAAATCGCTGGATAATTTTGATAATATCTGATCGGAAGTTAATTCCTTGAAATTTAAAACTTCAAATTCACCAATATCAATACCCCCCTGTCGAAGCATGTTTTTTACAGCCCTGGGGTAGCATGCAATAATGATTTTATTTTCGTACTTTTTCCCTAAATCCTCAAGGAATTCCTTTCCTTTGAGGCTCATGGCACACAAATCCCTAAGCTCGAACACATCGGCATTAACTTGTTTTAAATTGTTCGATAAATCAAGAAGGGTTCCGTTGTTTATAACACCAGATCCACAATTGCAAAATAATATGCAAGGCTTTTCTGAAATCATCTGTTTTCTGTTTGTGCAGCTAAATAAATCAAAATAATAGCAATTTGAAAATCAAAGCCAAACAATCACATTTCATTAACAATTTTTAGAAACAGGAAATGCTTATTTTTGAAGTATTAGTAATTTCATTAAACAATTATTACATGAAACCAAGATTAAATATTATCACACTCGGGGTGAAAAACCTTGAGGTTTCCAGAGATTTTTACAAGAATGTTTTAGGATGGGAAGTAGCTAACGGAAGCGATGATCAAATTGCCTTTTACGATCAGAAAGGAATTGTATTTGCACTTTACCCCATTGATAAACTTGCTGAAGATGCAGGACTAGAAGCCAACGGGAAAGGATTCTCGGGAGTAACCCTGGCAATTAACCTGGATTCAAAGGAAGGGGTAGATAAACTCTACAAATCAATCATTGAAAGAGGAGGAAAATCACTTATTGAGCCACGTGACACCTTTTGGGGTGGATACGACTGTTATTTCGCTGATCCCGATGGGCATGCATGGGAAATTGCCTGGGCTCCGTTTTGGGAATACGACGAACAGGGAAGCTTAAAAATGTAAAAACTTCACCTCCGAAATATGATGAGGTTTGTAAAAGAAAAGGATGACATCTTTCTAAAAAATAGATGTCATCCTTTTTCTTGTAAATCCTATTTGACAGACTATTTGATAGGAATTTCTTTCAGTGTAGCCACTAAAAATTTCCAGAATTTTTGAACGGTTTCGATGTTCACTTTTTCATCGGGTGAGTGTGGAAAACGAATGGTTGGTCCAAACGAAATCATATCCCAATGTGGATACGGACCACCCAAAATCCCACATTCCAAGCCTGCGTGTATTGCTTTTATTTCCGGAATTTTACCAAAATTATCCTCGTAAACCTTTAACATGGTTTTCAGGATTGGCGAATCCATGTTTGGTTTCCAACCTGGATAGCCACCTGCAAATTGAACATCGGCACCAGCCAGCTCAAAAACAGCTTTAATCCTTGTTCCCAACTCATCTTTTGCACTATCCACAGAGCTACGCATTAAACAAGCCCCCAATATTGTTTTGGTCTCGGCATTTGATTTAACAATTGCCAAATTGGTGGATGTTTCAACCAGTCCTTCCATGCTATTGCTCATGCGGATAACACCATTTGGACAGGCAACCACAGCGTAGGTAAGGTTTTTCTGTGTATTTGCATCCATTACTTTTTCGGGTACAGGAGCTTCCTCCACAGCAACCATCATATCTGGTTCAGTTTCTGACAATTCGGCTTTGATGGCATCACCAATCTCATCAGCTAGAGCAATAAAATCAGCCACTTTTGATTCTTCAACCGCAAGCACACCAAATGCTTCACGCGGAATGGCATTTCGTAAACTTCCTCCATCGATACTTGAAAGTTTTACCCCTAATTTTTCGGCAGCAGCATTTAAAATCCTAAAAAATACTTTTATTGCATTGCCCCTTCCAAGAGGAATATCGATGCCGGAATGCCCGCCTTTTAGTCCCGTAACATTCAGCTTCACTCCCGCAAATCCGATAGGCGTTTCTTCTTCATCGTAATGAAAAGTAATGTTGGCATCTTCTCCACCGGCACAACCTACATATAATTCGCCTTCATCTTCCGAATCGGTATTTAACAGGATTTCCCCTTCGAGCAAACCCGGCTTTAATCCGTTTGCACCATCCATTCCGGTTTCTTCGGTAGCGGTAAGCAGCACCTCAACAGGTCCGTGCTCAATGTCGTTGGAAGCCAATACAGCCAAGGCTGATGAAACCCCAATCCCATTATCTGCCCCAAGGGTTGTTCCATTGGCAGTTACCCAATCGCCATCCACAAATGCTTCAATCGGATCGGTCACAAAATCGTGAATTTTATCGCTGTTTTTTTGCGGAACCATGTCCAAATGCCCTTGAAAAATAACCCCTTTTCGGTTTTCCATACCCGGTGTGGCAGGCTTGGAAATAATCACATTTCCAACTTCATCTTTAATTGTTTTCAATCCAAGGCTTTTCCCGAAATTCACTGCCCAATCCTGAATTTTATCTTCGTGGTTTGAAGGACGGGGAACTTGCAGCATTTGATCAAAAATGCCCCATAGTGCTTTAGGTTCTAAATTTTTAATTTCTGACATATCTATATTCTATTTTTTAATATTTGGCAATTCTAATCCATACCCTTTTCTTTTATCTTCGAATTTCAGCCAAAACGAAGTCAACAAAGCAAGAATGGTTAGGCCGACAAAAATTGTCCACGTAGTTTGATAATCGTAGTTCACCAATTCTCCGGCATTTTTTGCTTCTGCTACGCCCGGGTTTGTCCTGTCAAGCACGATTCCTACTGCCAATGGGATTCCCCATAATCCAAAATTTTGAACCCAAAATATCAAAGCATAAGCACTACCTAGCTGTTTTTCAGGAATAACTTTTGGTACTGAAGGCCACATTGCTGATGGAACCAAAGAAAATGCGATACCTAAAAGTATAACATTGAAAAATGCAGCAACCACGTTGGTTATGAATGGCAGATAGAAAATAACATGGACAATAATAAGAAGAACTGCCCCAAGAATCATAATAGAAGCACCCTTCCCTTTTTTATCGTATACACTACCAAAAAATGGAGTTAAAAGCATGGTTCCAAATGGCACTAAACTTGGTAACAATCCAGCCCAGCCTTCACTTACCCCAAATTTATTCACCATCAAATCAGGACCATATTTATAAAATGGGAAAACTGTTGAATAGAAGAATACACACAAGAAAGCAATCAGCCAAAAACCACGGTTTTTTATAATTACACCTAAATCAGACAATTTAAATTCATCATCGGACGAAGCACTTTCTTCATCATCTATTTGTTTATCTAATTTGGCATCCAATGTATTGTAATAGAAGAATCCTATTAAACCTAAAATTAAAAAGACTACAACAATAAGAATTGTGGTTGGCACATCGTATTTATTTGCAATTTGAGCACCAAACGCCAAAGGGGCAAATGACCCAATTCGTGCAATTGCCACCTGCATTCCCATTGCAAGCGCAATTTCTTTTCCTTTAAACCATTTTGCAACAGCTTTAGAAACCGTAATTCCAGCATATTCAACACCAACACCAAACAGGGCAAAACCAAAACCTGCCCAAAAAACCTGGGTTGTAATTGTAATATTTATTAAAGGAATTAAAATATCATGATCTGCGCTACCAATTAAACCTTTGAAAGCAGCATATTTTATGGATCCCCCAATAATCATAATCAATGCTGAAGCAATTGTACTAAACCGGATACCAAATTTATCCAGAAAGATACCAACCAAAATCAACATTAAAAGAAACACATTAAATAATCCATATGCACTGGTAATAAAACCATAATCAGAACTATTCATTGCTAATGTACGCTCCATGATTGGTTTTAGGGGAGAAATAACCTCGGTGAACATATAGCCTGCAAACATTGTAAAAGACAATATCACCAAAGCTGTCCATCTTGCCTTCTTCGAGTCACGAAGAGTTTGTTTAATTGAATTTGTCATAGAATTTATTTTAGTAGTAAATATTCAAAGCTGATAAAAATAAGAAAAATAACAAGGTAGAAAAATGACATAAAAATGGGTAGCTATTTTTAACTACCCACGCTTTTATTTTATTGAAATATTTTTGATTGCCCCGGTTGCATGATGAAATTCCAATTTGTGCAATCCATCCAGAAGGTTTTCGGGAACAGGTGCCACAGAACCAAACTGGGCAACAGTTATCCTAGAACTCGCAATAGGATTTAATTCATACGATATTACAACATCAGCTATGCCCGGTATATTATAATAAACCCCGCTTTCTCCTGCATTTGGGTTATCAGAAGCTACTTTGTTGTTTACGGCAGTAGACAAAGCATCCAGCTTTTTAATTTCCATCATCACAGGTTTGCCTGAAAGGTCACTTTTGGCAACAACCCCTTTTTGTTCGGAGAACCTGAATATAACTTCGCCTTTTGTTGAACTGTTTGATGGAACAATATCAAAACTAAATTTTGACGAATGGGTGCTGGTTTTTCCCACAAAGAGGGATAAATACTCCCGTTCAGTTTTTTTCAGTTGCTCTAAACTTTGCTTGTATGCTTCCCCATCCGGGTGAAATTCATCCAATAATCCTGCAGAAATTTCGAACATTGCTTTTCGGCATTCCAATATTTTTGCCGCAGCTTCGGCAGCTTTTTGTTGCATTGAAATACGTGTTGGACGAAAATTATTAGTCGAATCGCCTGGCATATAAAAAGCAGTTTCCGAATAATTCGTGTATTTTGCCTTTAAACTCTCCAGCCTTTTTGATAATAACTGGTTTGTTACAACTTCTTTTCCCACTGATCCAACTTCAAAAGTATTAATTCCAGCCAAACAACCATTAGGGCTTAAGCTGATCAATGAAGCGGTTTCGCCCATTGCCTTAAATACTTTATCAGGATCAGGTTCAGCGAAAACTTCCAGTTGGACCTCATTCATTACCCAATTTGAAGCAGCTTGTGTTTTTGCATCAGGTATTCCAAGCAATTCATCTGCAAAATTAGCAAATGGCCCGGGAACATAGGCTTCCTCACTGGCAACTACCCAAATACGTAGTCCTGTTTGCGGAAGAGCATAAATTATCCCTTCTGTATAGGTTGGAACTATTTCAGTCTCTTCTTTTTTTCGTTGCCCATATACCGGAAGGATAAATAAGAGAATTAGAATTGTTGCAATATATTTCATGGCTGTTTTTTTTGAATTTGATCTAAAAATATTAAAATTATTCGTCCGACCGAGTATTTAAAGAAAGAAATGCATCACCAAGCGCATCAATAATATCACTGGCAATTAATGACTGTTGCGACTTTTTAGCTGCTGCAATATCGCCCGCTAAGCCATGTAAATAAACTCCTAATAATGCAGCATTGATTGGTAATAATCCCTGAGCCAGTAAACCAGTTAGTATTCCCGTTAAAGCATCTCCGCTTCCGGCAGTAGCCATTCCCGGATTGCCAGAAGAATTAAAATACACCTGCCCTTCGCGCGAAGTAATGGTTGTAAATGCACCCTTAAGAACGACGATAACCCGGTATTTCTTAGAAAATTCGATCTGTGCTTTTAATCGCTCAAACGAGTTATCATATTCGCCCACCAACCTTTTAAATTCTCCTGGATGAGGGGTCAGTATTGATTTTTCAGGGAGCTCTTCCAACCATTCCGGGTGATCGGATAATATATTCAGGGCATCTGCATCAAGCACCATGGGTTTTGTTGCCTGTTCCAGCAAATGATATAATGCCCTTTGGGTATTTTGTTTGGTACCAATTCCGGGCCCCACGCCGATAACATTAAATTGTTTAAGTTTGGGAAATTCGGTACAAATATGATCCGACTGGTCAATACTTACCATGGCTTCCGGAACAGCTACCTGAATAATACTATAGCCCAAACGGGGAAGATGCATGGTGAGCAATCCAACCCCGGTGCGCAAACAAGCCTTTGAAGCTAAAATTGCCGCTCCCATTTTTCCGTAACTCCCGGCAATAAGCAAGGCGTGCCCCATGGTTCCTTTATGCGTAAACCTTGACCTTGGTTTCATTAATCCCGCAATATCACCGACATCGAAATAATGAAAATCTGATTCTGTTTTCTTAATCGCATCAGGATGTAAGCCAATCGGCAAAACATGCCAGTCTCCAACATATTTTTCATTTTCAGGAAAGAAAAAACTGATTTTGGGAAACTGCAGTGTTAATGTTTGAGACGCACAAATAATGCTATCTTGGTCATTCCCAGCATTATCTTCCCCCATTAATCCACTTGGAATATCAATGGAAATAACTCTTGCCCGACTTCTATTTATTTTTTTTACAACTTGTGAGACGAGCCCTTCCAGGGAACGGGTAAGTCCTGATCCAAATAAACCGTCGATAATAACATCTCCTGAATCAATTTCAGGAATATCAACTTCAGCATTAATAGCATTTAGCTCCACCTTTTGTTGGTTGACTAGTCTTTTCCAGTTAATGGCTGGTGAACCTTTTAGTTCTTTACCAAACGATAACAGAAAGACTTTCACGGAATAATCTTTTGATGCCAGCATTCTTGCAAGTGCCAAGGCATCGCCTCCATTGTTCCCGGGACCTGCAAAAATTAGAATATTTTTATTTTGAGGAACCTCATGAACAATCCAATTCGCAATCTGTTCGGAAGCCCTTTCCATAAGGTCGATATCGGATACAGGTTCATTTTCAATTGTATATTTATCAATAACTGAAATTTGATTCGTGGAAAATATTTTCATGGTCTTTATGGCTTAATTGAGTTCCTATAAAGGTACAACTTTCATTCTGCCTTTCTAGCTATGATTTTAGAAGAAATTTTAAAATAATTTTTCACATATTCCATATGTATAGCGCGCTACTTTTCATGTCCATATTACTTGACTAATATCAAGTGGTTCAAGTTAAAAAGATTTTTATATTTGTTAGCTTTACAAGGGGATACATTAATCATTAAAAAACGAAACTATGTTAAAAGGACATCCGAAGGGGCTAATTGTAGCTTTTTTTGCTAACATGGGTGAGCGGTTTGGGTATTATACCATGCTCGCCATTTTTGTACTTTATATTCAGGCACGATTTGGTTTTACAACTGCAGAGGCCGGAAGTGTATATGGTACATTTTTATTTGGGATTTATTTTCTTCCGCTACTTGGTGGATATATTGCCGACAACCTGCTTGGTTATGGTAAAACCATAGCACTGGGTACTGTTGTAATGTTTATTGGTTATGGGATGCTCGCCCTTCCGGGGATGGACATTATGATTGTTTACCTTGCATTGGCAGTTATTTCGCTTGGCACAGGATTTTTCAAAGGAAATTTACAGGCTTTGGTAGGAAGCATGTACGATGATTCCAGATACAGTGCCAACAGGGATAATGCTTTTAACTTGTTTTATATGGGAATTAATATCGGCGCCTTTTTCGCGCCAAGTGCTGCCGAAGGCATTGGTAATTGGGTATTGGGCAAAAAAGGATTTACTTACGATTCTTCCATTCCGCACTTGGCACACCAATTTTTGGACGGCAAACTGGAAAATGTTGCTCAATTTACTGAAATTGCAAAAGCCCAAATGGGTGCCGGGTTTACCGATTTAACTTCGTTTTCCAATTCATATATTCAAACACTCAGCGAGTCATACAATGCAGGATTTGGAATTGCATCGATTAGTATGATCATTTCCTTCCTTATTTTTATTGGCTTCAGGAAATACTATAAACATGCCGATCTTACCGAAAAACAAAAAGCAAAATCGGAGGAACATAAAGACAAAGTTGTTATCCTTAGTGCACAACAAATAAGGGAACGCTTAATTGCGCTTGGATTGGTTTTCCTTGTTGTAATATTTTTCTGGATGGCATTCCACCAAAATGGTTTTACCATGACCATTTTTGCACGTGACTACACACAACTTGGCAATGTTGCCCCAAGTACCTATGTGCTTTTTGACTTAAGCCAATTGTTGCCAATCTTGTTTGCAATTATCGGAGCTGTACTTTTATTTACCGGAAAATCAGGAAAAACAAAGGGAATTGGTGTTGCTGTCTTAATTGCCGGAGCTGCTATTGCCTATTACACCATTAGTTCATACACAGGCGACTATACAATAACCCCTCAAAAATTCCAGCATTTTAACCCAATATTCATCGTATTTTTAACACCTGTGGTCATTGGCATTTTTACTTCATTGCGAAATAAAGGGAAAGAACCATCAGCACCCAAAAAGATTGGTTATGGTATGCTAATTACAGCTGTTGGATTTGGTGTTTTAATAGCAGCTTCTTTAGGATTAACTTCTCCTGGAGAATTAAATGGCGGAGTCTCTGATAATTTAATTTCGCCTTACTGGCTAATTAATTGTTACCTAATTTTGACCATTGCCGAGTTATTCTTAAGTCCGATTGGAATTTCATTTGTATCGAAGGTTGCGCCACCTAAATACAAAGGGATGGCACAAGGTGGATGGTTCGCTGCAACCGCGATCGGAAATGCAGCTGCAGGTTTTATAGGATTTTTCTGGGACAGAATAGAGCTTTGGCAATTCTTCGCAATTCTTGTTGGCTTATGCATCATTTCAGCAACATTTATTTTTGCCGTACTGAAACGTTTAGAAAGAACAACACAATCAGCATAAATAAAATTGCTTACACATAAAACGGGGTCGATTTTAATCGACCCCGTTTTTATTTATGTATCATAATTAGTTCTTAGACATGTACCCCAAACATATCGGTAAAAAAGAACAGGATGATGAACAGAACAATCAAAAATAAGACAATAAAAAATAAGACGATTCCAAGCTTATACTGCTTTTTTGATTTTTTAAGCGTTGTTACCGACATGATCTGGTTGATTTTATTAACCATTTTCTCCAAGGTCATCTGGTCTTTCACTATATAATCAAATGCCCCGTATTTCATTGTATTAATGGCAACATCCATGCTGTCTTGTCCCGAAAGAAAAATAAATTCGGTGTGTGGTTTTACTTTTTTAACCCTTTTTAGAACCTCAATACCATTCATCCCTTCCAAAAGATAATCCTGAATTATAATATCCGGTCCTTTATCAATATTTTTTAAACACTCTTCCCCACTATAAAATGCTTCTACATTTACATATTTATTTGATTTCAGGTAATTTACAATTAGCTTATTGTAAACCTTGTTGTCTTCAACAACAAAAATCAATGGGTTTTTTACGTTCTGCATGATAATTCTTTTAAAACTTAAACTTAATTACAACCAAATAAAAATCCGGGGAATCAGAGTTTTAATTACTTTCTAAAAGTAATAATTTCTATAAAACTAGAAAAATAACGTTTACATGATAACGTATTGTCTCAAAAAAACTTCATTTAATAAAAATCCTCATGTATGTGACTATTCTTCTGAAGTGTATCATTGTCAAGTTTAAAGATCCAAAAGAAGCTTTCTTTTCATGGGAATACCCCCCAAAAAGAAAAATGGATTACTATTATTTGATTGGCTTTCGTTCAAAAATAAACATGTAGAATACAATCAAATTCAAAACCAAATTGAATCTTTACTGTTATATCCATATGAATTATTTACACAAAAAGATATGTATCCGATAATCCTTCACATTCACGACATGCTCCGTTGGGCACTTCTCATATTGTTCATCATTGTTATCGTAAAATCCTTTGCCGGTTGGTTTGGGAGAAAAGCCTGGAGTAAAAGCGATTCTATATTTGGGATCGTGCTCACAGCAGCCTACGATTTGCAGTTTCTGATTGGTATTGTACTTTATGCATTTTTAAGCCCGCTGGTAAAAGCAGCTTTTTCTGATTTTGGGGCTGCAATGAAAACCAGCAGCTTGCGGTTTATCGCCGTGGAGCATATTTTTATTATGTTCCTCGCATTGATTGTTGTTCATATTGGAAAAGCAAAATCGAAGAAAGCAAAAGAAGCTGTTAGAAAACACAAATTAATGGCAATTTATTCGACAATTGCTTTGGTGTTGGTGTTGGCAGGTATTCCCTGGGAACGGCTATTTGTATAAACAAAATAAAAGCCACCCGAAGAAGAGTGGCTTCAAATTATTATATTCAATAATTAGTTCCTGGAAACCGAATAAATATCGTTGATCAGCTTTTGATATTTCACGGCAACCATGTTTCTTCGCAGTTTTAAGGTTGGGGACAATTCACCTGAGTTTGGTGTCCATTCTTCACAGACGAGCCGAATCCTGCTAATTTGTTCATGCGATCCCAGAGATTTATTTATAGTATTGACTTCCCGTTGAATTTGTGCAACCACTTCCGGAATTTGAATCAGATCCTTATTATCCTCAAAATGGATTTTATTTTTGGCACACCAATCGTGGAGCAACGGAAAATTTGGGGAAATTAAAGCACTTGCAAACTTTTCGTTTGCCCCGATAACCATTACCTGTTCAATTAGGTTGGAAGCTTTAAGTTTATTCTCAATCATTTGAGGAGCAATGTATTTACCCCCTGAGAGTTTAAAAATTTCTTTTTTTCGGTCTGTAATTTTAAGGTATTTCCCATCTTCAAGGATGCCAATATCGCCTGTGTGAAACCAGCCCGCTTTGTCAATTACTTCCGATGTAAGCTCAGGTGCTTTGTAATAACCTTTCATTACCCCGGGACCTTTGCAAAGTATCTCGCCATCTTCAGCAATTTTCACCTCAAAACCATCCAGAATTGCACCAACCGTACCGATTTTCATCTCACCACTTGCGGGATTATTAACTGCAATTACCGGTGAAGTTTCGGTTAATCCATAACCTTCGAGGTTGCACATTTTTGCCATTCCCAAAACCCGCGCAATACGCGGCTGAAGAGCAGCCCCACCCGAAACAATGTAAACAATATTCCCACCAAGAGCCTCCCGCCATTTCGAGTAAATTAACTTATCGGCAACCTTGATTTTTAGCTTTAAAATTGGATTATACTTCTTATTGTATTCGAAATGCCGGGTAAGGTTTAGCGCCCAAAA
Source organism: Prolixibacteraceae bacterium (assembly GCA_963678235.1). Classification (GTDB taxonomy): domain Bacteria; phylum Bacteroidota; class Bacteroidia; order Bacteroidales; family Prolixibacteraceae; genus JABMQB01. The sequence goes on from OY782766.1 coordinate 2,650,472, forward strand.
ATACAAAGCCTTTTTTATGCCCGATAATTCTTTTCCTTTTGAAACAAATCCATCGTAAACCTTTTCCAATAAGCGTGGAACCGAATTAAACATGTGTGGTTTAATTTCCTTAATGGCAGAAACAATCTGGCTTAAATTACCCACATAATAAACGCCCATACCCTTGTATTGAAAATGGTAATTTACACTTCTTTCGTACACATGGCATAAAGGCAAAAAGCTGATTACCCTGTGGTCTTTGCCCAAATGGTGCATTTTAGAATGCGCCACAAAGTTTGACACCAGGTTATTTTGGGTTAGCATAACGCCTTTGGGCACACCGGTGGTTCCCGAAGTATAAATTAACGTTGCCAGGTCATCAGGTGAAACCGATTTCTTGCTTTCTTCCAATTGGTCATTAAATTCAGCTTTCTTTAATTCGCCGAGCCCAATTATTTCTTCGTATAGGCTTGCACCTTCAACTTTTTCAAACGTATAAACCTTATTAATATTTGAAAGCATATTGGCAATCGGGTTCAGCTTTTCGTACAATTTTGCATCCCCAACAATCAAATGTTTCACCTCGGCATGTTGAAGTATATATTTATATTCATCTTCGCCAATGGTTGGATAAATAGGCACGTGAACAACACCAACCATTGCCATTCCCATATCTGCAATGTTCCATTCAGGTCGGTTGGTAGTAACTGTCGCAATTTTATCTCCGGGCTTCATTCCCATCGCCAAAAGGCCAAGTGCAAACTGATGTGATTTTTTGTGGTATTCTTCGGTTGAAAACGAATACCATTTTCCATCTTTTTTACCGGCAATTGCATCTTCGCGGGGGAAATTCTGAAGTGTATAATCCAGGATATCAAAAGTACGGGTTACTTCCATAATACGTTTCTGTTTAGTTTAGACAAATCCAACAAATATAATTAATCTCAATCCTGATTTTTGTATAATCTCGCACCATAGCACAACAATTTCATTATTTATACTGCATAAAAATAAAGCATATAATCCTGATTATCTATACGTTAAAAAAATAAAATTCGAATATTTTAGCGTACAAGTCGAAACTTCAATCAAATAAAAGGAGCGATAAGAACTTATTCTTCCAAAGATTTTTGATATAAATTATCTTTTATGAAGGCAATGATCATGATTGCTGCCAAAACAACAAAGCTAGCCGGAACCGCCCAGTGAACTCCATCAACCACACCTTTCCCATAAGAGTGCAAACCTGACAAATAATAGTTCACACCAAAATAGGTCATCAATACCGAAGCAAAGCCAAGCACCGTTGCGACATTATAATTGTAGACACCCTTCAACGATGGAATCAGTCGCATGTGTGCAATAAATGAATAAAGGACAATAGTAATTAGTGCCCAGGTTTCTTTTGGGTCCCAGCCCCAATATCTGCCCCAGCTTTCGTTTGCCCATACCCCGCCAAGAAAGGTTCCGATAGTAAGAAAGTATAAGCCCACCATTGCCGACATTTCGTTTATGGTTGTAAGTTGCTCAATAAATCCGCTAACTTTTTCAGCATTTGCTTTTGACCGAAGTGCAATAAGAATAAGCACTAGGATTCCTAAAAAAGCACTTAAGCCTATAAATCCGTAACTCGCGGTAATTATTGCCACATGAATGGTTAACCAGTAAGATTTTAAAACAGGTACCAGGTTGGTTACTTCAGGACTCATCCAGCTTAAATGTGCCACAAAAAGCCCAATTCCGGATAATATGGAAGCCGTTCCAACTACCATAAGGTATTTCCTTCCGAAAATCAACCCCGCCAACATTGCAGCCCACGAAACATACACAATTGATTCAAAACCATTGCTCCAAGGTGCATGCCCCGAAATATACCAACGTGCAACCAATCCCAGGGTATGCCCAACAAAAGCCAGTACAATTAAAAGTAAAAAACCTCTTTTTAACCAGGATGGCATTTTCTTTTGCCTAAAAATATTGACAAACAAAATCAACAATAACAGAAACCCAAATAGAAGGTAGAATGGAAATATCCGTTTAAAAACATTCACCTTATTGTACAGGATTTCTAAATCCCTTTTCCTTTCGGAAGGAAGGATTGAAGCGCCAAATTTCTGTTGATAATTTCCAATTGCCTGAACAACCATTAAAGCATCATCATTTTTCTGTGTCATAACAGATTGCAGTAAAAACTGGGTGCCGTTTTTCACAAATATAGAATCGTCCGAAGGTATTCCGGAGTTTGTCGTTCCCGGAGGCATCCATGGGTCTTCGGAATTGTTGGATGGAAAAATACCGAACAGACTTCCCTGAACGACCATAAAAAATATATTAACGCGTTCATCAACATAAATTAGCTCTTTTTCAATTTTATTCCTGAAAACAGGTGTTTTGTTATGCGCTGCCCTTACCTGTTCCATTAGCTTATAATTTCCCTGCTCGTCAAACAATTGTTCGATGGTAAAATATTTACCGCTAATCCCCAAATCGGAAGCCAGTTGCTTATTCGAAATCTTGATAATTGGCAAAGTTTGCCATATTTCGGGCCATGCCATCATGCTAAGAACGACTTCTTCAGGGCTTCTGCCATACAAACCCGATTTTTTACTCACCTTGCGAACCACTTCGCTGGCAAGGGTTGACATGGGCTCTATCCTTCCATCAGGTCCCTGCACAAATATTTTCCCAAACTCATTTACGATTTCTTCATTTATCGTCGGAATCATTGCTTCGTCCCCGCTTTTTTGAGCCGAAAGGCTAAATCCACTAAAAACCAGAAAGACAATTATGATTGTTTTAACAACCTGAATAGTTTTTAAACGCCTGACCAATGAAGTAAAATAAGATTTTTTGTTGAACAAGGACAAAACGATTCCCAGCATCAAAAGAATATATCCGAGATAAGTGATCCATGTTCCCCAAAAATCATTGTTGACCGATAAAACCGTACCTTTTTCATCTTTATCGTACGAGGATTGGAAAAACTTAAATCCTTTGTAATTCAGGGTATTGTTCATAAAAATACGGTAATCCCAGCTAATCCCGTCATTCGGATTATTCAAAACAACTTCGGAAGCAAACGAAGAAGGTGAATTTGATCCGGGATATTTTTCCAATTGAAAATCTTTAAGAAACAGGTTGAAAGGGAGTTTAATTTTTTTGGCTCCGTAAGCAAGTTTTAATGTCCCCTCGGAAAGTGCAACTTCCGTTGTGTCGGCAAGCACTGAGGAGTGCCCAAAAACAGGAACCGTTTTTTCCCTGACACCATCCGAAATTTTCACAATTACCGCATTTTCCCCGGTTTCCTGCTCGCTTTTTACGGCAGCAAATGTTGCATTCTCGAAAAAGCCACGAATTAGGAAACGATATTCGCCAAATCCATATAAAAACATTCTTTTCATGGGAACCGTATCTCCGACTGCGTAAACAACTTTATTTTGTGTGCCCATGGCCATTTCATCAGTTGGGTATGAAGAAGTAAAAAACAACTGATCCTCTTTGTTGAATATCGATATAGCAGAAGTTTCAGAAGAATTAAACCCGGCTGAAAAACCTGCCAGGCTGATCCTATCGCCTTCTTTAAAAATATAGGTTTGCATTCCTTGCGTTTGGGGCGTTGAAAACACAAAATCGATTATAGGCTCACCATTAACTGCGTCAATTGGTTTTCGCTCTGCATTTTCGATATACCCAATGGTTTTAACACTTAGTTCACCACCACCTGCAGCAAACTTAGCAGTATATTTTTTAGGTGTCATCTCAGAAAAAATCACGTGCTTTGTTTTTTCCTGGTCACCAAACGATGCGGTAAAATAATCCTCTCTTGAAAGAATATAATCTGAACTTTCCCCCTCACGAATGTGCATGAGACCTTCATAACCAACATAGCGGGTAATTACTGCCCCCAACAACATTAGGATAAAAGAAATATGGAAAATGCCCATGGTAAGTTTCTCTTTTGTATAGAGCCTAAACCGAAGAAAATTATTGACCAGGTTTAAAGCAAACAGCGCCCATAACAATTCAAACCACCAGGTCCGGTAAACCAATGCCCGCGCAACGGGTGTACCATAACTGCTTTCAACGAAGGTGGCAATTGCCATTGAAATACCCAGAGCAAGAAAAAGAAATGCCATAAACGGCATGGATGTAAGTATAAAATATATTCTTTTCATGATGAATTTTATTGAGCCAATGAATGTATGCTTTCGTAAATTGAACAAAAAAAAATGCCTGAACATTTCCAGACATTTTTCAAACAGTATTATGCTATATTTTGTTTACTCAATAAACGACAAAGCTTTTTCGATGGCAGCTTGAATTCCGTTTACATCTTTGCCCCCGGCAGTTGCATAGAATGGCTGTCCGCCACCACCGCCTTTAAATTCACGTCCGGCTTCCCGAACAATTTGCCCTGCATTCAATCCCTTTTCTTTTACAATATTTTCAGAAATCATCACCGTAAGATGAGGTTTACCACCAAGGTCGGCACCTAAAACAAGGAAGAGGTCATCTACTTCGTTTTTTAATTGAAATGCGAGGTCTTTTATGGCATCCGCATCTTCCAATTCAACTTTGGTTGCGATAATATTTACCCCTTTCTCCAATAGCACCAGGCTCTTTAAGTTTTTCTTTACGATTTTTAATTGTTCCTGGGTAAATTTCTCTACTTGTTTTGAGAAAGAAGCATTTTCGTCCAACAACCCAATAATTGAGTCACGTATATTTTTAGAACCTTTCAGTAAATTCTTAACTTCTTTGATTAAATCCAACTGGTCATTGATGTATTTTTCTGCCCGCTCGGCAGTAATGGCTTCAATTCTTCGGACACCTGCAGCAATTGCCCCTTCCGAAACAATTTTCAGCAAGCCAATTTGCCCGGTTGCTTTCACATGGCATCCCCCGCATAATTCAACCGATTCGCCAAATTTAATAACTCGCACCAAGTCCCCGTATTTTTCTCCAAACAACGACATTGCGCCAATTTCCTGTGCTTCGGACATAGGAACCGCCCTTTTTTCTTCCAAAGAATAGTTCGCCCTGATTTCCCTGTTTACTTCTGCTTCAACCTGGCTGATTTCTTCATCGGTCATTTTCTGAAAATGCGAAAAATCAAAACGCAAGTGGTCGGCATTTACAAGCGAACCTTTTTGCTCAACGTGCGTTCCTAAAACTTTTCGTAGCGCAGCATGTAACAAGTGTGTTGCTGTATGGTTGTTACTGATTAATTGCCGCCTGTTTCCGTTCACATGTGCTTTAAAAACCGCTTCCGGATTCGATGGCAATTCTTTTACCAGATGAACGATCAGGTTATTTTCTTTTTTAGTATCGATAATCGAGACTTTTTCACCGTTTGCCTCGATATAGCCATCGTCTCCAACCTGTCCCCCACTTTCGCCATAAAACGGGGTGATATTAAATACCAATTGATACAAGTCTTTTCCTTTGGCCGATATTTTTCGGTATTTGGCAATTTTCACTTCACTTGCCAAATAATCGTATCCGATAAATTCTTCCACATCATCCTTCGTTAAAACAATCCAATCGCCTGTTTCAAGGTTGGCAACCGATCTCGAGCGGTTTTTCTGTGCCTCCATTTCCTGGTCAAATTCTTTTTGGTTGACCACCAAATCATTTTCCTTCAAGATTAATTCTGTTAAGTCTAGAGGGAAACCAAAGGTATCGTACAATTCAAATGCAACTTTCCCTGAAACTTCGGTTTTATTTTCTTTTTTGGTGTTTACAATGATCTGGTCTAAAAGCGCAATTCCTTTATCCAAAGTCCTTAGGAAGGAATTTTCTTCTTCCATAATTACTTTTTCGATTAACTGCTGCTGAGCACCAAGTTCAGAAAAAGTATCCCCCATTGTATTTTTTAATGGCTCAACCAGTTTATATATAAACGCTTCTTTCAGGTCCAAAAAGGTATAACCATATCGTACAGCCCTTCTTAAAATCCTGCGAATTACGTACCCTGCTTTATTGTTCGAAGGAAGTTGGCCATCGGCAATAGCGAAAGAAACTGCCCTCAGGTGATCTGCAATAACCCGCATGGCAATATCAACTTTTAAATCATCGCCATAGGTTTTATCACACAATACGCCAATCTCTTTGATAATATTTTGAAAAACATCTGTGTCGTAGTTTGACTTTTTGCCCTGCAAAACCATACAAAGCCGTTCAAAACCCATTCCTGTATCCACATGTTTATCGGGAAGTTCTTCAAGACCACCATTGGCTTTTCGGTTAAATTGGATAAAAACAAGGTTCCAAATTTCAATCACTTCGGGATGGTCCATATTAACCAGGTCCCTACCAGGGATTTTTGCCCTTTCAGAGTCGTCCCTTAAATCCACATGAATCTCGGAACATGGTCCACACGGACCAACATCGCCCATTTCCCAAAAGTTATCTTTTTTGCTGCCATTTAAAATCCTGTCTTCCGATAAAAAATCAGCCCAATATCCTGCAGCCTCATCGTCCCTTTCAAGATTATCATCAGCGCTTCCTTCAAAAACTGTTGCATAAACCCTGTCCTTATCAATTCCAAAACGATCGATCAGCAATTCCCAAGCCCAATAAATTGCATCTTTTTTAAAGTAATCACCAAACGACCAGTTCCCCAACATTTCAAACATGGTGTGGTGATAAGTGTCTAACCCAACTTCTTCCAAATCATTATGTTTCCCGGATACCCTTAAGCATTTTTGTGTGTCGGCAATCCTTTTCCATTTTACAGGCTGGTTCCCCAGAAACAAATCTTTGAACTGGTTCATCCCGGCATTTGTAAACATTAGTGTTGGATCGTCTTTTACAACCATCGGCGCAGAATTAACAATCTGGTGTCCTTTTTCAGCAAAAAAATCAAGAAATGCTTTTCTGATTTCCTTTGAAGTCTTCATATATTATGCAATTTAATTTCAAAAATAATGTTAAAAATACTTGGGCTAAAAACAACAAATATGTGATCTACAAGTTATTTGTTTAGTTTTGTGCCAAGCAATTTATTAACGTGTAAATTAAGGATTGCAAAGTTAACGGAATTTATTAAATTCGAGAGGTTTAAAAATCACAGATTCTTTATGCTGGGAAAATTTTACAGATTTGATAAAGAAAGCTTAAACTTCAAGCAGGAAAAGCCCTGTTTGAAGCAAAAGGTTAAAGGAGCCGTGGTTTTTCTATCTGTTTCGCTCGTGCTGGCATCCCTCATCCTAATCGGAATTTTCCATTTCGCGGGAACACCTAAATTAAACCGTCTTCAAAAGCGAAATGACAAACTGGTGGCAAAAATAAAAAGCCTAGATGCTAAATTCACAAAAGCAGAAGATTTGTTAGCACAGATCAGCAACAAAGATGATAATTTTTACCGGGTAATTACCGAAACACCTGCCATACCTAAATCGGTCAGGGAAAGTGGTTTTGGGGGATCAGAAGCATATGCAAAGTTCGAGGACCTTATCAATGCCGATGTGCTTATTTCATCTGCCAAAAGGCTGGATAAAATTTCGAAGCAAGCCTATATTCAATCAAAATCATACGATGATGTGCTAAAATTAGCCAAAGAAAAAAAGAAACAATATGAATGTTTCCCTGCGATATCTCCTCTCCCGAAAAAATCAGTGGCGTATATTTCCGATTATTTTGGTTGGCGGATGCACCCTGTACACAAAAGGAGGATTTACCATTGGGGCGTAGATTTAGCAGCAGACATTGGAACACCCGTATATGCTCCGGGAGATGGTGTGGTTGAAGAAATTAATTTCTCTTCGTACGGTTTTGGAAGGCTTCTGACAATTAACCATGGATATGGATTAAAAACATTATACGGGCACCTCTCTAGATTTAATGTTACAAAGGGACAAAAAGTTAAAAGGGGTGATACCATCGCTTTTGTTGGAAATGCTGGAATTGTTTCCGGACCACATTTACATTATGGGATAGTTAAGAACGGAGTGAAAATAAATCCAGTAAACTTCTACGACTTTGATATTCCTTATGAAGAATACATGCAAATAATTTCTCAGAAGGACGCTGACTAGCCCTTTTGTAATTTTTTAAGGAATTCGTTAATTTTGTCGAATAATAGAATCTATTTCAAAACATTAAAATGCCAAGAAGAAAGTACAAATTTAATCCTGACACCCTTAACTACGAGAAGGTTGGCTTAAAAACCAGGGACAGGTTAATTAAATATGGTGCTTACTTTTTAAGCAGTCTAGCTTTGGCATTAGTTCTGGTGGTTATATTCCTGAAATTTTACGAAACCCCAAAAATGAAAGCTTTACAGCGCGAAAACCAAAGGATTTTGACGCAATACGAATTAATGTCGAAAGATTTGGACAACATTGACAAAGTCCTTCAGGAGATCCAACAACGTGACGATAACATTTACAGGGTAATATTTGAAACCGATCCAATTCCCACAACCATTCGAAAAGCAGGTTTCGGAGGTGTTAATAAATATTCGAAGCTGGAAGACCTTAAAAATTCGGAATTAATTATTGGTACTGCAAAGAAGCTGGATGTTATTTCAAAAGAGGCATATATTCAATCTAAATCGTACGATGAGGTAATGCACCTTGCTAAAAATAAGGAAAAAATGCTGGCATGTGTTCCTGCAATTATGCCCATCTCAAACAAGGACTTAACGAGAACTGCATCAGGCTTTTCATATCGGATCCACCCAATTTATAAAATCAGGAAATTCCATTATGGAATGGATTTTACTTCGCCAACCGGAACCGAAATTTATGCTACCGGCGACGGGAAAGTTATTGAAGTAAAAGGCAGTAAAAGAAGCAGGGTTGGCTTCGGAATGGTTATTAAAATTGACCATGGCTACGGATATGAAACAGTTTATGCCCACTTAAGTAAATTCAACGTAAGGCGTGGAGATATTGTAAAACGGGGAGATGTGATTGGATATGTTGGAAACACTGGCGGTTCAACCGCTCCACATTTACACTACGAAGTTCATAAAAACAATGTAGCCGTCAATCCTCAATATTACTACTACAAGGATTTATCGCCTGAAGAATACGAAAAAATGATTGCTATTTCTACAAATGCTGGTCAAAGTTTCGATTAATAAGTGCCTTACAAAGAACCCAAAATAGAAAAGATTTATTACTCCATGAAGGAAGTATGCGATTTGTTTGATGTTAACCCATCAACAATCCGTTTTTGGGGTGATGAATTCCCAAGCTTAAAACCACATCGGAACAAAAAAGGAAACAGGCTGTTTACAAAAGCGGATGTGGAAGAGCTAAGGTTGATACATTACCTGCTCAAAGAAAAAGGGATGACTTTAAAAGGGGCACAAAAAAAATTAAAGGAAAACAGGGAGGAAACCACGAATAATTTTGAGATCGTTAAACGCCTGCAGAAAATCAGATCACAGGTGGAAGACATCCGAAATTCGCTGGACAAATTCTAAAACACAAGACACATGGCTTTAAAAGTAAAAGATATTACAAACTTCCTTGAAAATATTGCCCCACTTGCTTATCAGGAAGGGTATGATAATTCGGGGTTGATATGTGGCAATTTACAGCAGGAAGTTACTTCGGTGTTGACCAGTATTGATGTCACCGAAGATGTTATTGATGAAGCCATTGAATTGGGGAGCAATATGGTTGTTGCCCATCACCCAATTGTATTTTCAGGATTAAAAAAAATCACCGGAAAAACCTATATTGAACGAACCATCATTAAAGCCATAAAAAATGATGTTGCAATTTACGCCGCTCACACGAATCTTGACAGTGTTCCCAACGGCGTGAATGGAAAAATCTGTGAAAAACTGGGGCTTTCCGATTGTAAAATACTGCAATCTTCGTCCGACAACCTTCTAAAATTGGTTACTTTCGTTCCGCCCGCACATGCAGAAGACTTAAGAAATGCCTTGTTTCAGGCAGGTGCCGGAACCATTGGAAATTACGATAATTGCAGCTTTAACCTGGAGGGAAAAGGAACATTCAGGGGAAATGAAAATACCAATCCTTTTGTTGGAAATATTGGGGAAGTACATGTTGAAAATGAAGTCAGGATTGAAACAATATTCCCAAAACATGTTCAAAGCAGGATAATTAGCTCATTGTTAAATACGCACCCATACGAAGAAGTTGCCTTTGATATTTATCCTCTGAAAAACAAAAACCCGCAAATTGGGATTGGGATGATTGGCAACCTGAAAAATGAAATGCCGGAGAAAGAGTTTTTAAGCTTTTTGAAAAAAACATTTCATTGTGAAATGATTAAACACACTAAATTATCGGGAAAGCCGATTAAAAAAGTTGCCGTTTGCGGAGGTTCTGGTTCTTTCTTACTATCCAACGCAATAGCAGCCAAAGCCGATGTTTTTGTTTCGGGTGACTTTAAATACCACCAGTTTTTCGATGCCGAAGGGAAAATTATTATTGCCGACATAGGGCATTTTGAAAGTGAACAATTCACTAAAGAGCTTTTTTATGAATTACTTACAAAAAATTTCCCTAAATTTGCAGTCCATTTATCAAAAGTAAAGACCAATCCAGTTTTTTATTTTTGATCTTAAAGAATAGAATAGAAAAATAATTTATTAGAATATGAATAAACAATATTCAAAACAAGACGCGAAAGAGATTTCTGTTGAAGAAAAATTAAGGGCTTTATACGAGCTTCAAAGTGTATATTCTGAGGGTGACAAAATAAAAGTCCTAAGGGGTGAGCTGCCATTGGAAGTGCAGGATTTGGAAGACGATATTACAGGGCTAAAAACAAGGCTTTCTAATTTGGAAGATGACATTAAAAACCTGGATACTGCGATCAATAATAAAAAAATTGCCATCAAAGATTCACAGGCTTTAATTACAAAATACACCGAACAACAAAACAATGTTCGTAACAACCGTGAATACGATTCATTAACCAAGGAAATAGAATTCCAAAACCTGGAAATTCAACTTTCGGAAAAAAGGATCAAAGAATTCACCGCCGAACTGGAAGAGAAGAAAGCAATGATTGTTACCTCAACAGCTGACCTTAGCGAGCGTCAGATGGATTTGGAAGCAAAACAAAAAGAATTGGAAGAAATTACCTCGGAAACAAAAATTGAAGAGGAAAAAATGAAAGCCAAGTCGGAAAAAATCGAGGTTTTTATTGAGCCAAGGTTGCTAACCGCATTTAAACGTATTCGTAAAAATGCAAGAAATGGACTTGCTGTTGTAACCATTCAGCGTGATGCCTGTGGTGGATGTTTCAATAAAATCCCACCTCAAAGACAACTGGATATTGCCAGCCGTAAAAAAATTATTGTCTGCGAATATTGTGGCCGTATTTTGGTTGACGACAATATTAGCGAAATTAATGTTGAAGCCTAATTGAAGAATAAATATTATCAAGATGCACCGCAATTGTGGTGCATTTTTTTTGTACCAAATCCGCAAACAATCTTCAAAATTATTTGTACTGTTTTATAAATTCATTGCTTAATAAAACTTATATTTAAACTAAACCACTTTGCACTGGAAGTACATAGGTTTAAAATTGAATGAAATTCAAAAAAAATAATGCGAAAAAATAGACATGAGAATTGAGTACTGAGTAGAGAGAAAAAGCAAAATGATTTTTAATACACAAATCTCTGTACTCAAATCTACTTCATTTTAAAATCGAAATTTATAGAAACTAAAGTAGCTGCTCCGAATACAATTTGGAGGTTTTAACCATTAATTAGAAAATAAAAACACTATGAAAAGATTAATCCTCGTTTTGACTATTGTGTGTGCAACACTTGTCACACTTGCCCAGGAAAAAAACGACTCCACAAAAGTTTGGAAAACCAACGGCAATTTCAGTATAAACTTTAATGAAGCCACTTTTAGCAACTGGCTTGCTGGTGGGACTAACTCACTTTCGGGAGTTGCCTTATTTGACCTAAATTTCGATTATAAAAAGGACAAAAACAGTTGGGAGAACTTCTTTCATTTAGGCTATGGACTTCAAAAGGAAGATGGCAATGATGTGATTAAATCGGAAGATAAAATAGAGTTCAATTCCAAATATGGAAGACAAACAAAAAATGAAAAAATATTTATCTCCGGATTATTTAATTTCAGGACACAAATGGCGAACGGCTACGAGTACCCGGATACGGAAACCAGAATTTCCGGCTTATTTGCCCCTGCCTATTTTTCACTTGCATTAGGAATTGATTACAAACCTTCGGATAAACTATCGTTGTTTTTATCACCAATGAGTGGAAAATTCACGGTGGTTTCTGATAATGATATTGTTGGAGATGGTGCATTTGGCTTGGATAAAGGTGAAAACTTCAGAAGTGAAATGGGGGCATTTTTTAAAGCCGAAGCAAAGGCAAAACTAGTTGAAAATGTTGATTTAACAACCAAGATCGACTTGTTTTCCAATTATTTGGAAGAGCCTCAAAACATCGATGTAAACTGGGACCTGACCATCAATATGAAGATTAACGGTTTCTTATCTGCTAATTTTATTTCAAGCCTTTTATACGATCATGACGTATTAATTCCTTTGGAAGGCGATAAAGTTGGACGAAGAATACAGTTTAAACATCTGTTTGGTGTTGGATTGAATTATAAATTTTAAGACAATCGTATGAAGCAACCGCTGGTTCGTCCAAAATTACAAGCCGAAAACTCTGAGTTGGAGAAGCTTATTTTATTTTTCAACGAAACCCTGGGATTTTGCCCAAACAGTGTTTTAACTATGCAAATCAGACCTGAAATTGCATTGGCTTTTGTTCGGATGAACAAAGCGGTAATGGCAAATCAAGGAAGGGTAACCAGTGCCTTAAAACGTTTAATCGGTTACATGTCGAGTTTTACTGCAGGTTGCCAATATTGCCAGGCACATACCATCAGGGCAGCCGAAAGGTATGGCAGCGAACAGGCGCAACTGGAAAATATCTGGGATTATAAAACCCACCCTGCTTTTTCGGATGCTGAACGTGCAGCCCTTGATTTTGCTGTTGCTTCCTCCAGCATTCCAAATGCCGTAGATGATAAACTATCTGAAAACTTAAGAAAATACTGGGATGACGGGGAAATCGTTGAAATTCTTGGCGTAATCAGCCTGTTTGGCTACTTAAACCGCTGGAATGATTCAATGGGAACCCCAATGGAAAAAGGCGCTATTGAATCGGGCGATAAATACCTGCGGTCAAAAGGTTGGAATGTGGGTAAACATGGTTATTAAAAGACATATGAGATTGTAAGCTACTCTTCTCTGGTATTTACCATCCAGGCAGAGAATACGTTAAGGTAATCCCAGTACGATTTTAAAAGCACGTCCGGCAAATTTAATTTAGGCAGTAATTCTTTGTAACAATTTAACCAAACCTTTCGGGCTGATTCGGTAATTTTAAACGGCAAGTGCCTTCGGGTCATCATCGGGTTGCCCCTGTTTTCCTTATAATAAGGATGCCCGCCCATAACCTGCACAAAAAAATCGGCAGACCTTTGCTTGGCAGCATCTAACGCAACCGGATTTTTCGGGAACAAATGTTTTACTTCGCTTTGAGCCAGTAAATCGTAATGATCGCTTACCAGTTTACGAATCCCATCTTCACCAAGCATCGAAAGGATCTGCTTATCCATCATTGTTACACCGGGACGTGCACCAAAACCAAATTCCGTTATTTCTAATTCCATTAAACGTATCCTGTTTTAATTTCTGTTGTTACATTTCACTAACAGATTTTAATGCGAAGTGTTCAGAAATATAGGAGAAAAAACTTACCAGCTACCACCGGCACCACCGCCACCAAAACTACCTCCGCCGAAACCGCCGAAGCCGCCACCGCCGCCAAATCCTCCCCCTCCCGAAGAGAAGTTTCCAAAGGAACCGGAATGACTGCTCCTGTTAGATCCCATCATTCCCATTAAGAGCCAGAACGGAAGGCTTCTGCCTGCGGAATAATGTCGCCCTCTTTTTCCCCGGAATATTGGGATAATCACAAAAAACAAAAGGAAAAACAAAAAGAACAAGGGACTTCCTGAAGATTTTCCTCCTCTTTGTTCATGGTATTGTTTGGCAGTATATTCACCTTTTGTTAAATCCATAATTACATTTATCCCGGCAGCCAATCCTCCATAATAATCGTTTTTCTTGAAACGTGGGATCATTTCGGTATCCACAATATCATTATTTGCCACTGCGTCAGGAATTAGATGCTCCACACCATATCCGGTAGCCACAAACACTTCACCCCTACTATTGCCGACTTTGGGTTTTAATACAATGACAACACCATTGTTTTCTTTCTTTTGACCCACACCCCATTTTTCACCAATACGAAATGCGTAATCAGAAATAGATGTTTCCAACTCTTTTACAGTTATTACCAAAATTTGCGTGGAAGTTTGTCGTGCAAAAGCCGTTAAGGCATTTTCCAGTGAATTTGTTTCCTGCGCGTTTAAAACATTGGCAAAATCGTTTACCAATCGGGGTGGATTGGACCTTTGTGGAACTTCTTGCGCAAAAATGCCAACTACAAAAAGAACGCTTAAAACTATGCTTGTGATTATTCGTTTCATATTAATTTTTTCCAAATGAAATTTCGTCATCCAATTCATTGATATCATCTTTTTGGTAAGGAAAGTGGCTTTTTAGCTGTTCCCCGGCTTTTAAAATCGATTTTTCCAATCCTCCTGCAATATTCCCTTTCTTAAAATTATCAAAGGCAATTTCTTTAACTTCTTCCCAAAAATTTTCGGGAACTTTGGCATTTATACCTGCATCACCAAGAATAGCGAATTTTTTATCATCAATAGCCAGATAAAACAGTACTCCATTCCGAAGCTCGGTTTTATGCATCTCCAGCTTTTCAAAAATGTAAGCTGCCCTGTCCAACGGATCAGCTTTACAAGTTCTTTCAATATGCACACGAATTTCGCCCGAAGTATTGGTCTCTGCAACCTTTACTGCATTGGTGATTTGTTGTTTTTGTTCTTCTGTAAATAGTTTTTCTACCGACATATTTATGTTCTTTTAAAATTGAACTTCAGGAGCTTTTTCCGAACCGGCAGCAGCTTCAAAATATGCTCTTTTTTCAAAGCCAAAAATGTTGGCATAAATATTTTTTGGGAACTTACGAATATAGGTATTAAATGCCTGTGCACTTTGGTTAAACTTTCTTCGTTCAACAGCAATCCGGTTTTCAGTGCCTTCCAGTTGTGCCTGTAAATCCATAAAGTTTTGGTTGGCTTTAAGCTCCGGATATCTTTCCACAACCACCATTAATTTGCTCAATGCTGATGAAAGCCCTTCTTGTGCCCCCTGGAATTGTTGGATAGCTTGTGGACTTAAATCTCCAGGATTTATATTTACAGATGTAGCTTTTGACCTTGCTTCAATAACCCCTTCCAGAGTTTCTTGTTCATGTGCAGCATACCCTTTTACAGTATTCACTAGGTTTGGGATTAAATCTGCCCTTCGCTGATAAACATTCTCAACCTGTGCCCAACTAGCTGTCACTCCTTCGTCTAATTCAACCATTTTATTATATCCACAACTACTAAATAAAGTTGCTACAACTATCGCAATAATGCCGAACTTTAAAAATTTCATAATTCTAATTTTAATTGTTATGTTTTCTGTATTTCCCAAAGATTTTAAATTTATGTCATAAATCATCTAAAATTTCGGAGAATACCAATAATTTGCCGCTGTATAGTTCGTATCAAAAGGTAAACCAATAATTGCAGCATGACAAAAGAGGAGTTTAAAAAATCAATTTCTGAAGGAATCCCAAACATATTGCCCAAGCCAAAACCCCTCGATCCCACTGTTAGCCATGCCCCGAAACGAAAAGACATCCTCTCTGTTGAAGAAAAAAAACTTGCATTAATAAATGCCCTTCGATACTTTGATCCAAAACATCATGCCATATTGGCACCGGAATTTTTATCGGAACTTAATACGTATGGACGAATTTATATGTATCGTTTTCGTCCGGAGTATCAAATGCATGCTCGTCCTATTGAAGATTATCCACATAAATCATTGCAAGCAGCATCCATCATGTTGATGATCCAGAATAACCTTGATCCGGCAGTAGCTCAGCATCCTCACGAGCTAATCACTTATGGCGGAAACGGAGCGGTATTTCAAAATTGGGCTCAATACCGGCTAATTATGAAATACCTTTCGGAAATGAGCGATGAGCAAACCTTAGTTATGTATTCGGGCCATCCGATGGGATTGTTCCCTTCGAAAAAAGATGCTCCCAGGGTGGTAGTGACCAATGGCATGATGATCCCGAATTATTCGAAGCATGACGATTATGAAAAAATGAACGCTTTGGGCGTAACCCAGTATGGACAGATGACTGCTGGTTCTTACATGTACATTGGGCCACAAGGGATTGTGCACGGCACCACCATAACCCTGCTAAATGCTGCAAGGATAAAATCAGGGAAGAGCACCGCAAAGAAGGTATTTGTTTCCTCTGGATTGGGCGGTATGTCGGGAGCACAACCAAAAGCAGCAGTAATATCTGATTTGATTGGTGTTGTCGCCGAAATAAATCCTGCAGCAGCCCAAAAAAGGCATGAGCAAGGTTGGATTGATGAATTGCACTATGGTTTGGACGAGCTTATTTTCCGGCTAATAAAAGCGCAAATAAATAAAGAAACCGTATCGCTGGCATACGTTGGCAATGTGGTCGATTTATGGGAAAGGTTAGCAAATGAAAATATCCATATTGATTTAGGATCGGATCAAACATCTCTACATAACCCGTTTGCAGGTGGTTATTATCCGGTTGGATTAAGTTTTGACGAATCCAATAAAATGATGGCAGATGAGCCGATCTTATTCCAACAGAAGGTTCATGAATCGCTAAAAAGGCATGTTGCAGCCATCAATAAACTTACTTCAAAAGGAATGTATTTTTTTGATTATGGAAATGCCTTCCTTTTAGAATCAAAGCGGGCAGGTGCTGATATTCTGAAAGAAAACGGAGAGTTTTTATATCCTTCGTATGTTCAGGATATTATGGGGCCCTATTTTTTCGACTATGGCTTTGGCCCTTTCAGATGGGTTTGTACCTCGTGTGACCCGAAAGATTTGGAAACCACGGATAAGATTGCCGCCGATGTGCTAATAAAATTGGCTAAGGAATCTCCTTCTGAAATTCAAAATCAAATGGAAGATAATGTTCGATGGATACAAGAAGCCGGGAAAAATAAACTGGTTGTAGGCTCACAAGCAAGGATATTATATGCTGACTGTGTTGGCAGGATGAAAATTGCCGAAGCATTTAATGATGCTATAAAAAGCGGGCTAATATCAGCTCCAATTGTTTTAGGGCGCGATCATCACGATGTTTCGGGTACCGATTCGCCATACCGCGAAACATCCAATATATACGATGGTTCTTCGTTTACGGCAGACATGGCTGTACAAAATTTTGTTGGTGATAGTTTCCGTGGGGCTACCTGGGTTTCGTTGCACAATGGAGGTGGCGTTGGATGGGGTGAAGTTATAAACGGAGGTTTTGGGCTAACCCTTGATGGAAGTGATGAAACGACTGAACGATTAAAATCAATGCTTCACTGGGATGTAAATAATGGAGTTGCCCGCCGAAGCTGGGCACAAAACAAATCAGCGGTTTTTGCCATAAAAGAAGCAATGAAACGGGAGCCTGCTTTGAAAGTTACACTCCCATCGCCTACCAATGATGATTTATTAAATGATTTATTTTAGGTTAAGATGCCGGGTATTCGGAAACAAAACGTACTACCTTTATCCGAGGTGCTTTTAAGGAAAAGCTCTCCACCATTTTTTTCGATAAACTCACGACACAGCACCAAGCCTAAACCTGTTCCTTTTTCTTTATTGGTGCCATAGGTTGAAATATGTTCGTTGCTAAACAATTTAGCCTGGTTTTCTTTGGAGATTCCGATTCCCGAATCGATCACACACAATTCAACAAATCCTTTATCGTTCTTGGCAACAATTTTTATTTCTCCTCCCTGTGGCGTAAACTTAATGGCATTCGAAACCAGGTTCCTAATTATAAGTGCAATCATGTTCTGATCACAATAAACCGTCTGTTCGGGGTCTATGAAAGAATCAATACGGATGGATTTTAATTCTGCATTCCTTTTATGTAAGGATAAACTATGTTTGACTATTTTACTCAAATTACAAACTTTCAAATTTGGTTCGCCGGTATCACTTTGGTTCTTTGCCCAAGATAGTAGGTTCGTTAAAAGAAAATATGTACTATCTGCTTCCAGCCTCATATCCGTAATAATCGACATTCGCTCTTCATTGGTAAACATTTCAGGATATTCTGCTAATTGAATTATAACATCCCTTATCGCTCCAACAGGAGATAACAAGTCATGTCCGATTATCGATAAGAACTTATTCTTAGTTTCATTGGCTACAACAAGTTGATCGTGCTGTTCCTGAATCTGTTGGTTTTTAGCATCAACAATTTGGTATGCCGTGTTTTTTTGTTTGATTAGATAAAGGACAACCGCCACAAAAACAACTAAAAACAACACACTAAACACAAGATATTTTGCCTGTAAAGTCTTCCTTTTAATTTCAAGATCCATAATGGCATTATTCTTTTGCAGCATACTAATTTCGGTTGCCTGTTGGCTAACCTCCATTTGAGCTAGAATTTCATTTAACTGTTCCCCGTTAAATACGTTTAACAACGAATCTTCAATGGAATAATGCCTATTGGAATAAATAAGTGCATGCTTAAAATCACGGGTCCGGTTTTTAAGTTTTGATAACTGTTTATATATATCCGATTCCAGTTCCTTAATCCCAATCGAATTGGTCATAGATAAGGCTTCCATAAACAATTCTTCGGATGTTTCGTAATTTGCTTTTTGAAGCTCAATTCCTGCACGAATAAATACCGATCTGGCAATTCCTTCCATAAAATTGAATTCCCGAAATATTTTTTCAGCAGGTTCTACATAATTTTCGGCACTCCCAATTTCCATGATATTTAAATAAACTTCGGCTAAGCCAATCATTGGAACAGCCTTCAGTACCTGGTTTTCACCCATTTTGGCAAGTTCAAGCGAAAGTTTGTAATATTTTATTGCTTCCGGGTAATCTTTTTTATCTTTATATATTTCCCCAACATTATTCAATGCGGTAGATTCCCCATTCGGGTTTTTGAGTTCCTTATAAATGTTGGCAGCGTACTGATAATTCTCCAAAGCACGGTCTAAACTATTCCATGAATGGTAATTAACTGCAATGTTGTTAAAAATACTTGCTATTAAACCTTTATCCTCGGAGGTTTGAAAATATTTTAGTGCATTTTGGAAATGGACCAGGCCTTTAATATATTTTCCTTCATTGGTATAGAGTGACCCTAAATTAAACCTCAGTTTAGCTGCTACATCTTCAAAATTATTTTCTTCAGCAATTTCCAATGAGCTATTAAAGCTTTCCAGGGTTTTTTCATAATCACCAACGTTCATATAATAAACTGCCATTGCATTTAAACCCTGGCAATTAAGAAGTGGATTATCAAAATCGGCACAAAGCTTCAGCCCCAGCTCAATTTCCTTTCTTCCTTCTTCAAACTCTCCATTATTAAATAATCCACTGCCCAAAAACATACGGGATTTTGCTTCCTCTTCATTCAAATTATTTTTTTGGGAAATTTCTAATGCATTCTTTGAAAATGCAATCGACTGTACTGGATCAATATACAAATACTCCTGGGCAATTGCCAGTTGGTTTTCTACCAGTTCAATTCCGGCTAATTTTGAAGTTGCGCTTTTCAGGCTATCTATTTTATTACCCTGCGCCGAAACTAAACTAACAGTCAGGATGCCAGTTAATATCCAAACAAATTTTTTAAATATTGCTTTCACAAAGGAGATATTGGTTCGTTTCAAAATTAACCGATTGAACAATAATATCAAAGGAAAATAACTTTTCTAGGAAAATAAAATGGAATACGGCCTGCTTATTTCAACCTCCAATTCTGATACGCTAATGTTCCTGCTTTTCCGGATTGACTCTTTGGAATCAAAATAGATGCATATTGTTGGAACAGAAAATATACGTTGCTGGGCACTAATATCTGGAGTTTCAGAAATATTTACATAGAGCAGCTTTATCTCAGGAAATTGTTTTTGGATAAGCTCTCCTATTTTGGGCTTAAGGATTTTACATACATTGCACTCATCGGTAGAAAAATACGCCAATACTGCGACTTCATCCCCAATAATTTGTTCAAATTGCCCCAAATCATGAATTTGTTGAAACATAGGCTGAAGTTTAAGTTATTTTTTCTCAATAAGTGCAACCGCATAAACCGATATGCCTTCTTCCCTGCCAACGAACCCTAACTTTTCGGTAGTAGTAGCTTTAATGGAAACTTTTTCAAGGTCTATTTGCATCGTATTTGCCAGCACTTTCTCCATATCCTCAATAAAATCCTTCAACTTGGGCTTTTGGGCACAGATTGTTGAATCAACATTCACAATCGAATAATTGCAATGTGTAAGTAACTTACAAGTTTTTTTTAGGAGGACTTTACTGTCCACATTTTTGAATTTCGGATCATTATCCGGAAAATGATAACCGATATCCCCCAATTTAGCTGCACCTAACAAGGCATCACAAATTGCATGTATTAAAACATCGCCATCGGAATGTGCAACTGTTCCTTTATAGTGCGGGATCTTAATCCCACCCAGCCAAAGCTCTTCTCCTTCGGCAAGGCGGTGAACATCAAATCCATGCCCTATTCTGAAACCCATAAAATCTTATTAACGTTTCTGATCACTAAAAGCATCCACATCAAACGAAAGTGTAAACCTAAGCGTATTTTCCAGTGGGTGATTTCGAACCGTTGGTAAAAGGTATGAAAAATCAAGTGCAAAAACATTTAGTTTTAAACCTGCACCAGCTGTAATAAACTTCCTGTTCCCTTTGTTCTCATGCTCGTAGAAATAGCCAGCACGTAACGCAAATTGTTTATTATACCAATATTCAAGCCCGGCAGAGAAATTTATCTCTTGAAGCTCTTCTGAAAATCCGCCAGGAGCGTCACTAAATGAATGAAATATACCCGCAATTGGTGAATCGTCTGAGCTAAACCCAACTCCAACAATCGCACCGGTTTCATCGGTAATATCTGTAGCAACGGGTGTTGGCACCAATAATTTATTGGCATCAACAGCAAAGGAAATCGAATTGTAATCATCTAATTCCATATCGTAAGCAACCCCAAGCCTTAGGTTCGTAGGAATAAAATCTTTCCGTTCACCATCGGTATATGAAATTTTAGAACCTATATTTGAAATATTGATCCCGGCAGAAAATATATTATCCTTTCTGTTCACCTGGATTTCTTTTTGGAAATAAAAAGCAACATCAGCAGCAAATGAATTTCCTGCATGCGATTCAACACCATCTATAAGCTGTCCTCCGGTAAGGTCTGACCTTATATAACGAATTGCAACTGCACCCGAAAAACTTTCGGACAACAAACGGATATAGGAAAGGTCAATTGCAAATTCATTAGGTTGCTGTGACCCATTATATGTTCCTGTTTCACTATAAAACTGGATTTCGCCAAGGTTAAAATAACGAAGCGAAGAAGCAAAAGCTTGCTGGTCGTCTAATTTTTTATACCCAACTAAATAAGCCAGGTTAATATCATCAACCAGGGCACGAAGCCACGGGCTATAAGAAATCCCGACTCCCATATCGCTTTCGGCAAATGCATATTTTGCAGCATTCCAGTGCTGTGCTGACACATCTGAACTGGTTGCAACTCCGGCATCTCCCATACCTCCAGCCCTTGAATCAGGTGTAATGGTTAAGAATGAAACTGCAGTTGTAATTACATTTGACCCGGTCGTTGTCGATTGCGCATATACCCCTTCACCCAACGTGATTATCAATACTATTAGCGCAATTAATCTGGTAACTTTTATCATGGTTTACTTAAATTGAAAATGCAAAGATATAATTAATGTTTATTCTATAAATTTTTAACGTAGAAAGATAAACGTATCAATTCTCAAAAAATTATATGCAGATATAATTTTACTCCATAAAAATCAACTTGCCGGTTTTCGCTGCCACCGATCCTGAATTATCTTTTATGGTTATCCGATACAAATAAACCCCGTCCATCATATTCACTTCCGCAGAATTTGGATCCCAGTTAATTGGGATACTTTTTGCCCCACTTGAAGGAACACTCTCCATAAATGAGTCCACAATGCGCCCATTTCGATCTATAATTTCAATTTTTGTGTCAAATACTGCATTTGGTTGGTTGTGCTTAAAAACAAACTCCGTTGCCCCATTTACAGGATTTGGGAAGTTATATACTTCTTCTATTTTCAAATTATCTTTTACAACGAATTCAATTTCTGCTTCCGAGGAATTATTTGCAACATCCCAAACCTTTAAACTTAATGTATGGGTTCCAATACTCAGGTCATTCAAAGGATATTCGATTGTCCCACTATTGTATTTATCAATATCGGATTCATAATAACTATTCAAAACGATACTATTCGAGTAATCACCATCAATAACACAGGTAATGTCATGCCCAATACCAGTTCCCACCGTATTTATTCCGTTGTCATCCGATAGAAATGCAAGTAATACGGGGTTTCTCCCAGTTTCACCTCCCGATTTAAAATCGGTATCATCAATATATAATTGAATGTTGGGATCTACATCATCTGCTATTTGGCTGCTGGATGATCCTCCGATATAAAAGTTTTCGAATGCGCCATTCGCATCATTAGCCCCATTTTCTGCATAATAAACTATTTTACCAATGCCAAGGCTATATGGAATATCTTTGGGGACAACGAACGAAAATGAAAATTCACCATTTGTAACACTAACCAATCCTTTATAAATCACATTATCCTGAACTTTATAAGGTACCGGGTCACCAGTATCATTCCCCAGGGTTTCCATTATCTCTGCTTTCCCGTATACTACCGGGGTTAGCCTTCCATTAAAATCTGTTAGTTTGTTTTCTTCAAAATCTTCCACATATCCCGATATGGTAACCTTATCAAGTGCTCGAACGGTATCCTCAAATACTTCGGCACTATGCTGATTAAAAGAAGTGGTTTTTACGTTATATAATGGGTATGCCAGCCTTAATGCAGGATCGGCTAAAAGTGAAAAATTTCTTTTATTGATCCCGTTGCTCGCCGCAACTTTCGCATTTTTCATTATATCACCCAAACGAAGGTTCTTTCCATCCTCGTCTTTCTGGAAAACCGTTTTATAAAATTCTTTGCTAAGATTGAAGTTGGAATCTGAAAAAACCAAACGGGTGGTTGAAAACAAACCTATCCCCCCGCCACTTGGATTAAACAAAATGTGCTCTCCAGCTGAAGATTCATCATCATCGAACCGACTGAATTCACAGGTCGCAGTTACAAAAATTGGTAAATTGTTTTCATTGGTCCATGAATTGATATTGGCAACATCCAAAACATGCTCATCGGACAGGAACCTTTCGTTTGCATGCCCAACATAATTAAGGATTAACACACCATCTTCAACCCGTTTGTTTATTTCGTTTACCACATCCGGATAACGTTCTCCTGCCGAAGTTTTTTCTTCGGGATATGCATCCAAATATATTTTATTGGTTACAAAAGCCCCATTACCTTCATTAACCAAATCTGCTAGTTCTTCTGATTGGGTCATATGAACGATTTCTGAGCCATCATTACTTTGTCCATCCTGATCATCAGCTATAAAAGAAATGATATTTCTCCAATTCCCCAAAGCTTCAGGATTGTGGTAATTTTTAACTTTGTCGACAACTATCCCTGCTTCATAAAGCGAAGAGCAGGGAATCCTACCAATCCCCAGATCAACCCTACCATTCTTTACAGTTTCTCCTTCATCAAGCAATACAAAATAATCATCTGTAACAAATGAACCCGTTGGATTCAAAGAATTATCAGATTGAAAAGTTGGAATGTAGTTATTGCTTTCTCCAAGTATATTCCGGTTATCATAGGTACCATCACCAACAAGCAAGATGTACTTTAAATTGCTATTCTTTTCCCGGCTCATTTTAATAAAATTCCGAATAGAAGAAACATCAGGCATTCCAGAGCCAAACTCATTAAAAACCTGATTGCTTGTAACGACTAAAACGTCCATGCCATCATACGATTCATGAAAATCAGCCAGTTCATTTGAGGCTTCCAGAAAGTCCGGGTGGGAAATAACGATCATTTCTGAACCAGAAGTAGCATGTAAATCCTGATTCTCAACTTCTGAGACCTTTTCAGGTACAGACAAATCTCCTTTGGGATTGAATACAATATATTCCGAAAGCAAACTTGATGGCCGCTTAAATGACATTACATCCCCGTTTATGTTTACGGGAACTTCAACCATATTAATTTCATCCGATACATCAAAAACTTTTAAATCTGAATTAGATTTAGATATGGAGTATTTTGCAATATTATTGCTTCCCATGGACTCTATATCCCTAAATGTTAATGCGGGACTTACAAACGATAGTTTACTCCGATAATTAAGCTCAATGTAATCAAGCCAGGCTTCATCGGTCGAATTTTTAGCCAAATAGGTTAAGGAAACAGATAAATTGTCGCCGTTTGGAACAAAGGATATATTTTTTAACGATTCTTTTGCATAAACAGATACATTACTTGAAGTTGTTACGCCAGTAAAGTTAACCGAATCAGCATATGCGCTATTTATGTTCAGGCTCAATTTAGTTTTGCTATCAGACCGGCCAACTGCATTCACCGTAATTCGAATAGGTGAATCATCCACTCTATTCGAAGTTTCAAGATTAATTGTTCGGTTTGTTCCATTAATAAAATTTTCCCCAAACCAACTTTTACCTGATTTAATCAGGTTATTTAATTCTTTTTCATACACAAAGTAAGCATCGTAATCTTCAACCAAATGGGATTCTGACTGAGATACTTCGTCATATTTTTCAGCAACTTTTACATCCCCAACATTTTCCGACAAGAAATAATAAGTTGATGCTGTATAAATATTTTGCGTATGAACGAACCGATTCTCTTCACTGTTGAAGTCCCATTTAATATTACCGGTTGCATAGAAAAACAGACAATCGTTGTTACTGCCATCTTTTCCTTGCCAGATCGAAATCTGTTCTAAATCATCATGCTCAATTTCTGAAACACTTTCAGACAACATATATCCGTTATTCCCAAATACATTAACGCTCGCCGGGTTAGAAAAACCCCAATCCTGAAGAGTGCTATAGGGAATTTTATATATCCCTTTTTCTGTTGTTTTAATCTTTACCCATTTACCGCTTCCAAGCACCGATCCTGATTTCCAGGTATGTTGGACAGTACTATTTGCCACAGCATTTACAGGCGTGTATTGCATATCAAACTTTGTAAGCCTGTAATAAATGCCATTTATTTTCTTGATTGGTAAAATATCTACCTCCAGCAATTCATTTTCGCCTGATTTTGCCACAAATGATTTTACTTGGAACTGATCGGTAATAAATAAATCGGAATCAACATCGGAATCAAACTCAAACTCTTCAAATTTCTGATTGATCAAATGAATTTTATAATCTTTACCATCTGCAACAGGAATAATACGCACAAAATAAGGCAACATGGATTCAGCTTCTAAATACTCACACCCATCAAAAGCCAGTTTAATACTTGTATCTTGCATATCAATCCCACTACTCCAGCTCAAGAAACAAGAATGCTTTTCAACGTCGTTAACGCTAAATCCGAACAAAATGATGAAGAAGATATAGGTGAATTTATTCATAGTCCAATTGTTTTATGTATGTCCATAACGGAGGTTATCAATTAATTATTGTGGGCAATTCCCCTGTTAAACCTTTGCGAATATAGCCTATAGATAACAAAGTTATCAACAAATTGATTAAAATAACTTCGAAAAATAATAATTCATTGAAACAATAAGAATACAACAATTTAGTTATATTTGTGACAATCAAAATTGTAATAAATAAATAAGCATACAATGAAGCTAAAAACTTTGCTAATAGTGTTTTTAGCCGCATCGGTTACAGGATGTGGATTATTTAACAAAAATGGAGGTAGTGGGGATGTGTCACGAACAACGGGTTGGAATTATAACGATCCAGATTATGGTGATATCCCATATCAATCAGAATACGAGCAAGAAGCGGGTCCGGGATTAGTTTTTATCCAAGGAGGTACGTTTACAATGGGCCGGGTTGAACAAGACGTTATGTTTGACTGGGACAACCACGCACGTAGAGTTACAGTAGCATCCTTCTATATGGACGAAACTGAAGTGTCAAATCAAGATTATTTGGAATATTTACATTGGCTATCCAGAGTCTATCCAGGTGACAAGGAGAAAATGGCAGCTGCAAAACCTGACACCTTGAAATGGAGAAGCGAACTTGCATTCAATGAGCCATATGTGAGAAATTACTTACGTCATCCAGCATATGCAGACTATCCGGTTGTTGGTGTTTCATGGGAACAGGCAAATGAATACTGCCAATGGAGAACTGATAGGGTAAATGAACAAATTCTTATCGAAAAAGGCATAATTACTTATGATAATGCACAAGGTGGTCAAAATGTATTTACGACAGATACTTATTTGGCGGGGTTATACCAGGGAACTGCTGGAGAAGATCCTTTATTGGCTGCCGATGGAACTACCAAAAGACTCAAATGGGAGGATGGAATCTTACTTCCGAACTATAGGCTTCCTACCGAAGCTGAGTGGGAATATGCAGCATATGGGCTTATTGGAAATGCAGATGGAGAACTTCTTGCCGAAAGAAAAATGTTCCCATGGAATGGCTCTTATCTTAGGGACGATTCGAAAAAGGAAAAAGGAAGAATGAAGGCGAACTTTACCCGAGGTCGTGGTGATCTTATGGGTATGGCTGGAGCTTTAAACGATAACGCAGATATTACTGCCCCGGTTTATTCCTATGAACCTAATGATTACGGATTATACTGTATGGCCGGTAATGTGAATGAGTGGGTTTTTGATGTTTACAGGCCTTTATCATTTGCAGATGTAGAAGAATTCCAACCAGTTCGAGGAAATGTTTTTACAGAACTTAGACGTGATGCCGATGGCAATTTAGTTAGGGATGAATATGGTCAATTGGTTAGGGATACTGTTGCTGATTATCGTAATTATGAAGACGGCGACTTCAGTTCCCAAATTATAGAAGATCAAAATTGGAACGTACAAAGTAATGTTGGTACCGAAGGTATGTATGTTCTGGGAGATACACCTGGGGAAGTTTCATCCTTAATAAATGACAAAGTTCGGGTATACAAAGGAGGTTCTTGGAAAGATAGAGCCTATTGGTTAGTACCAGGTACCAGAAGGTATTTAGATCAAGATCAATCACAAAGTGACTTGGGATTCCGTTGTGCAATGACGCGCGTTGGAAGTCCGGATGGCTTTTAAGATATAAAAGTATTTATGGAGGACCTCATTATTTATAATGGGGTTTTCTTTTTTTAGCTCCTAATGAAAATTGAAGATTTATATAAACTATTCCTGAAATCAACCTGTGTTTCAACAGACTCCAGAAAAATAATTCCTGGGTGCATGTTCTTTGCTTTAAAAGGGGATAATTTTGATGGAAATAAATATGCAGGCACCGCGCTCCAGAAAGAAGCCTCGTATGCAATTGTTGACAATCCAGCTATTGCGGTCAGTGAAAAACATATTCTGGTTAAAGACAGTTTAACAACACTTCAGCAATTAGCAACATTTCATAGGGATAAATTAGGGATGCCCATTATTGCCATTACCGGTACAAATGGGAAAACCACCACTAAAGAACTTTGTGCTGCCATTTTATCCCAAAAATACGACATATCCTACACGCTAGGAAACCTAAATAACCACATTGGTGTGCCACTAACCTTATTGGCAATGGATAACAACATGGAAATTGGTGTTGTGGAAATGGGCGCAAATCATCCAGGTGAAATAAAAGCACTTTGTGATATCGCCCACCCGAATTATGGATTGATAACAAATATCGGGAAAGCACATCTTGAAGGTTTTGGCTCAGTAGAGGGCGTTAAACAAACCAAGTCGGAATTATACAGATACCTGGAGTCAACAAATGGAAAAGTCTTTATTAATGGATCCAATAATATACTTCTTCAACTTGTTGGGAATAAAGCAGAGACAATAAGCTACGGTACTCCCAGTTCGAAAGTAAATGGAATTATTGATAATAATGAAACCTATCTTTCGATTGATGCTACCATTCGAGATAAATCTGAGCATATTTCTACCAAATTAATTGGTAATTACAACCTCGAAAATGTTTTAGCGGCGATTTGCATAGGTGATTATTTTGATGTCCCAACGAAAAAAATAAAAACCGCGCTTGAATCCTATGTTCCCGGAAATAATAGGTCACAGCTTATTGAGAAAGGCAGTAATAAACTAATTATGGATGCTTACAATGCTAATCCTACCAGTATGGAAACATCCATAAACAATTTCTTAGCCTTAAATCACCCAAAAAAAATATTTATTCTTGGTGATATGCTTGAACTGGGACAGGATTCCTTTAACGAGCACCAAAAAATAATTGACTCTTTAAAGAATCATAAGCTTTTCAAGATTATTCTTGTTGGAAATAATTTTCACCAAACAAAAAAGCACAGTAATGAAATTTCTGTGCTTCATATATCAGAGCTAATATCTTTTCTAAAATCCAATCCAATTCAGGACAGCCTTTGCTTAATTAAAGGATCAAGGGGCATGAAATTAGAAGAAATCCTTAAAGTGCTTTAGTTCGCTGCTGGCTTCTCAACCTTTAGTACATCAGCAATTGCTTTCACAAATGTATCTTTAGGTAGTGCTCCCATAGCCATTTGAGGTTGCCCGTCGAGCGGAACAAACAACAGTGATGGAATACTTTGCACACCAAACATTCCGGCCAATTCTTGTTGGTCTTCTGTATTCACTTTATAAATAACTATTTCCTCGCCATATTCATTTTGCAGTTCTTCTAAAACAGGGGCTACAACTTTACATGGACCACACCAATCCGCATAAAAATCAATTAAACAAGGTTTGTTACCTTCATATTTCCAATCTTTATTTACTTCAAAATTGAAAACTTTTTCTTTAAAACTCTCTTTGGTTAAATGTTCTAACATGATCTTAATTTTTATTAATATTTTGTATTTATCTACATATTTACATTTTTGCATATCAAAAACGATACCAACAAACCATTTATCTTCATTCACTAAAGTTAAGCTATAATTGTAGCAATTTTGTCATATATCAATTCAAAATGGCATTATTCTACTATTTTTGCAGCAAATTATGGCAGTATTACTAAAAGATAAATTGCAGCACCCCATTTTCAAAGTCATTTCCGATGTAGCTACAGAAATGAACCAGGAAACTTATGTTATTGGTGGATTTGTTCGGGATATTATTTTAAAAAGACCATCAGTTGACATAGATGTTGTCACCATTGGAAACGGCATTGCACTTGCAAAACAAGTAGCAGAGCGAATCCATCCAAAATTAAAAGTCAGTGTTTTTAAAAACTTCGGCACTGCCATGTTTATAAATAACGGACTTGAAATAGAATTTGTCGGTGCACGAAAAGAATCGTACCAAAGGGATTCCAGAAAGCCCATTGTTGAAAATGGCACTTTACAGGATGACCAAAACAGAAGGGATTTTACGGTTAACGCTATGGCTATAAGCCTTAATAAACCAAATTATGGTGAACTGATCGATCCTTTTGATGGTTTACAGGATATTCAACTTAAAACTTTAAGAACACCTTTAGACCCATCCGTCACTTTTTCTGATGATCCGCTACGGATGCTGAGGGCTATTAGGTTTTCATCCCAATTGAATTTTTTCATTGAAGATGAAACCTTAGATGCTATTTCTGCCAATAAAGAACGCATTAAAATTGTTTCGTTTGAACGTATAAGTGAAGAATTAAATAAAATTATCCTTTCAAAAAAGCCTTCAAAAGGATTTAAATTACTGGATCGAACAGGCCTTCTTGAAATCATCTTCCCTGAGCTGGCAAAAATGAAGGGCGTTAATATTGTTAATGGAATTGCACATAAAGACAATTTTTACCATACATTGGAGGTTCTCGACAGGCTTGCCCCAAATTCAGATAACCTATGGCTCAGATGGTCTGCCCTGCTGCACGACATTGCAAAACCGCAAACTAAACGGTTTGTTGAAGGACAGGGCTGGACATTTTATTCGCACAACTTTATTGGTAGCAAGATGGTGCCAAAAATTTTTCGGCGGATGAAACTTCCACTTAATGAGAAAATGAAGTTTGTACAAAAAATCGTTCAACTTCACATGCGGCCAATTGTTCTTTCGGAAGACACGGTTACAGATTCTGCCGTGCGAAGATTACTATTTGAAGCTGGCGATGATATTGATGAGCTCATGACATTGTGCGAAGCTGACATTACTTCAAAAAACCAGGATAAGGTAAATCGTTATCTGAAGAATTTTCAAGAGGTTCGTGAAAAACTAAAAGAAATTGAAGAAAAGGATTCGATACGAAATTTTCAGCCTCCGGTTTCAGGTACACTAATTATGGAAACGTTTAATTTACCTCAGTGCAAAGAAGTTGGTATTATAAAAAGTGCCATTAAAGAAGCAATACTTGACGGCATAATCAATAATAACTTTGACCAGGCGTATAAATTTATGCTAGAGAAGGCTAATGAATTAGGACTAAAACCACAGGCTAATGTTCCCAAAGATCCAAAAACACAGGAAGGTGATCACTAAAACCGCCATTATATTTATAACCTATATATGTCCGATGAGGTTTATACCCTCCATAAGTTTTATCTTTCATTAATAGAAAAGGAGCTTCATACACGTGTGCATCCTTAACTTTTGAATATATGCCCTTGGGAGAAGATAAAAGTTCCCCGGAAACAATTATGTGGTCAAAAACCGACCATTGTGATTGATATTTATGGGTACCTTGGTTTGACTTCATAAATTGCGCCGATAAATTATACAAAGCATTATCGATTACTGAATCCGTATTGTTTTTCGAATTTAATACCTCAAGCAAACTTTGATCTTCTGGTTCATCGTTTAAATCACCCATTATAATTATTTTAGCCCTTGAATTCTCCTTTTGTAACTGGTCAATCTTCGACTTTAAAACCCGGGCAGCCAATGCCCTTTTTTCAACAGTTTCCATAAGCCCTCCATATCTTGATGGCCAATGATTGACAAAAAAATGCAAAGTATCAATTCCACGAACTACCCCTGAAAAAAATAATATATCCCGGGTTTTAAAATCCACATTATTTGAATCTGAAACCTCTAAATATTCATATTTAATAGGTTCAATAGCATCGCTACGGAATAATAAGGCAACATCAATACCCCTTCTGTCTGGCGATTGTTTATGGATGATTTTATAGGGTATTGTTTTTAAGGATGTGTATGAAAGCAACTTTTCCAGGATTTCACGATTTTCCACTTCACAAAGACCAATTACCTCAGGAGCTTCCCAGCCCCCAACTGCCATAATTACTTTTGCTATTTTTTCTAATTTGTCGCTTAGCCTGTATTCTGTCCAATGCCTTTCCCCAGTTGGTAAAAACTCCTCATCGTTCGTTGACGGATCATCAAAAGTATCAAATAAATTTTCGACGTTATAAAACATAACCCTTGCGGTGCCACGTAGCTGGCACATTGCGTTGGTTAATATAAACAGATGTGAAACTAATAATAGAATGAATACTTTGAGCAGTGAATTACTCTTCTTCATCACCTTCAATTCTTTCAAAAGCCCCCAGGTCGGGTCCTTCGTCACTAATCCTTGATTGTTTATTTAAATCAAAGGGGAAAAGCTCAGAATACTCAGTACTACCAATATTCATGGCAGGTGATAAGGTATCTAATTCATAGATGTATTCGTACGGATCAACAAATAGTGGATCATAATCTGCCCCTCTCCATACATTTACATAATGATCTTTATTGGAAATATTTGAGGTATCCGGAATTTGAAGGATACAGTGATCAAATAAGTAATTAAATGCATACTCGTCATTAGATCCTAATTCCAGTTCATTATAATTATCACCGTAAATGATACAGTTTTTAAATGTAGCCTTACTAAGATCGCCAACATATTCAATTGTACTGCCATCCTCGTCTTGTAAAAACAAAACATTTGAAAGGGCTAATGACGCGGTATTCCTCACTTTATTAGCATATTTCCCATAATAATTTGCAATAGTCGTATGATAAAATTCGTAAGAACCGCCTACCAACAATGCCGTAGCATAGAATCCACAATTTGCAACAAGCACATTTGAAGCGAATATTTCAGCCTTTAACGCAAAAATGCCTGCATACGACATATTTTCAATTTTTACATTTGAAAGCGTAACGGATGCATTTCCATCATGCTCTATCGTTCCAACCTGTAACCCAATATTTGCATTTCTGATGGATGTATTGACAAATTTATTATCCTTACTCCCTGAAAATAACACTACCCCATTCCACTGATCCGGTACATCCTGGTAGCCGGATTCCAACCTGTCCCCCTGGAAAATAATTGGTTCTTCATAAGTTCCAAGTGCCTCAATAGTTCCTTTCACATAAAGACCAGCCTTATCATGAAAATATAGAATAACACCAGGTTCCAATGTCAGGGTTTCTAAACTGTCAACATAAGCAACGTCGTAAATCAAATAGGGCTTTTCGCTCGTCCAGGTATTAGTTTTGATCACCTCGTTCCGAATAAGAACAAAATCCTGCCCCCAGGCCAATAATTTTACATCCTGAATATTAGCGTTGGTAGTGAAAACGATCGAATCTTTAACAACCATAGGCACGTTCTGACCATTAGGATCAACAGTAACTTCCACAAATATGTATATACTGTCCCTCGCTGGAATCTCAACTTCATACACTTCACTCCCTGCTTCACCATTCACATTTATCCTAAAATTTGACATATCGCCACCAGCCAGACTGATTTTCGAAACTAAGATTTTTTCGTCATATGGATTATAGATTTTTAAATGGCGGGTTGTGGAACCAATAGTAGTAAAAATAGTATCGAAAACCACTGTATCGGCTGAAAATTCTAATTGCGCATTTGAAGAAGTCAAATAGCCCTCATCTTCACATGAAGACATAGCTATAACCATTGCAAGTACGCCTAGTATTTGTATTAGATATTTTATCAACCTGTTAAGTTTACTAGTAAAACGTTCGGTTCCCGTTCTTATTATTGCAATAATAATAAAATGCATTCACATTTTTTAACAATTGTTGACAAATATTAGCTTATTTGATCTTTTTTTTTAGAAATCAGAAATAATCCAAGCATAACCAAACCAGCATTCAGAATTAATACCTCAAATCCAAATTTATACCCAAACAACAATAATTCTGAATAAGAAGCAATAAACCAAGACAATAGGAGCCCCATGATTGCAACCACAGGTATGTATTTTTCAACAACAGTTCTCTTTGAAACTATTGCAAAAGCAAAAAGGCCAAGAATAGGGCCATAGGTAAATCCTGCTGCTTTAAAAACCGCGTTTACAACACTCTCATTATTGATTTCATAAAATAAAATTACAATGAATGCGATTAAAACGGAAAAAGTAATGTGTACTATTTTTCGTACGTAAACTTGCTTTTTCCCTTCAATTTGTTCAAAATTTATAAAATCGACACAAAAAGAAGTTGTTAGTGCTGCTAAAGCAGAATCGGCACTTGAATATGCAGCACTAATAATTCCCAATAAAAATGCAATTGCAACGCAAATGCCCAATTTATTTATCGCAATTAAAGGATATAATTCATCGGTACCCGAAGGAAGGGAAATACCTTTTTTGGCAGCAAAAATATACAGCAAAACCCCTAAACATAAAAAGAGAAAAACAATCAAAACAAAAAGAAAGCTAAAAACCAACATGTTTTTTTGTGCTTCCCCTTTTGATTTGCAGGTTAAATTTTTCTGCATCATATCCTGGTCTAAACCAACAATAGCAATGGTCATAAAAGCGCCGGCAAAAAATTGTTTGTAAAAATTGCTCCCTGATTTCCAATCCCAATCAAAAATTGTTGAATAGGGATGCTCCGTTACTTGGGCTACCAAATCTGTAAAAGAAAAATGTAAACTTTTTGAAATTGAAAAAATCGTAAAAATTACTGCCGAGACCAAAAAAAACGTTTGTAAGGTGTCGGTCCACACAATTGTTTTAATACCAGCTTTTTGCGTGTAAATCCAGATAAGCCCCAAGCTAATTATTACAGTCAGATAAAAAGGAATGCCAACAGCATTAAAAAATGCAATTTGAAGCACAAGGGCAACCAGATAAAACCGAAATGCTGCTCCAATCAATTTCGAAACAATAAAAAAGAAAGCGCCTGTTTTATAGCCGAAATTTCCGTAACGTGTTCCTAAAAAAGCATAAATCGAAACCAGGTTTAACCTGTAGTATAATGGCAACAACAAAGCTGCAATTATCCAATATCCAACAAGGTTGCCCAATACAAATTGAAAATATTTAAACGAAGAAACACTTACTTCGCCCGGCACCGAAATGAATGTAACACCTGAAAGTGTTGCCCCGATCATTCCAAAAGCTACCAGAAACCATGGTGACTTCCGATTTGCAGTAAAAAAAGTATTTGCATCAGTTTTCCTTGAAGTTAGCCAGGAAATACCAAACAATACGGAAAAATAAACGACAATTATAACACCAACTAAAAGAGGACTCATTTTATTCGAAATCTGGATATAAAATATATTTTTCCCTTATTTTTTTATACTTATTCAACTCTTCACCCCAGGTAAATTCAATTTCATTGGCTGACTTACCCTCCCTAATTAATTTCAATACGTTTTGGTTTCCGATTAAAAGGTTAAACCAGTTTTCACTGGTTAAAAAATCACTTTCATTTGAAAACTTTCTAAAATACCCGATAAAATAGGCTAATAAGCTTTTTGCTTCCATACTTTCAAAACTTAAGGTTTTGCCGTAGCAAAGCTCACCTTCATGCAAAGGATTTTTGGCTACTCCTGGAATTTCCTGTGGAGTAAAAGTAAATTCACCAAAAGATGGATCAGGAAAACCAAGTACCTGAAATGGAATGTCGGTTCCTCTTCCAACGCTTACACTGGTCGCTTCAAAAAAACAAAGATATGGGTACAATTTTATCGCATTCAGATTTGGCAAATTTGGTGATGGCAGAATCGGTGGTTCGTATTGCGTCAAATGCGTATATCCTTTTACCGGAATTACCGTTAAATCACAAGTTACGTTCGATCCATACCAATTTTCACCATTAATCATTTTTGCCATTTCTCCAATCGTGCAACCATGAACAACGGGGATAGGAAGCAATCCAACGAACGACTTCAACTCTTCTTTCATAAGAGGTCCCGAAATATATTCTCCATTCGGGTTAGGACGATCAAGAACCAACACAGGAATATTGTTTTCGGCACAAGCTTCCATAACGTAATAAAGCGTTGAAATATATGTATAAAACCGGCACCCAACATCCTGTATGTCAAACACAACCACATCCAATCCCTTTAATTGCTCCGAACTTGGCTTTTTATTCTTTCCATAAATTGATATTACCGGAATACCTGTTTTTTGATCCACCTCATCGCCCAACTCAACACCACGCGCTGCATTCCCCCGAAAACCGTGTTCGGGAGAAAAAATCTTTTGTACAGTTATTTCTTGATTAAGCAAAAAATCAACTAAATGGCTATTATTTGTCATCGAAGTATGATTAACAACCATTCCTATTTTTTTATCTTTCAGAAGTGGGATGTATTGTTCAGGTTGCTCTGCACCTACAATTAATTCAGGTTGGTTATTCGCATTACACCCGATAAATACGAAAAGGAATAGTAAACATTGACGAAAGAAATGTAAAGCCATTAAAATAATTTTCCATTCATTGTTTCACGAATATACCAATTTATCCCTGTTGTTATTATTTTTACTGGAAATTAAAGAAAAATGAGGTTTGCCAATATTAAATATCTTCTCCTTATCAATGTTGTTTTTGTTTTTTACTCTTCGGTTTATGCAAAGGACCCTCCATTTTTAACGCAAATAAATTCGGAATGGGTTGACTCAATAATATCGGGATTAAGCCTGGAAGAAAAAATTGCACAATTGATGATGATTTCGACTTATCCAAACCAGGGTGATGAACATATTTCCAACTTAAAAAAGTTGATTAAAGAGCATAAACCTGGCGGCATTCTGGTAATGCAGGGAACCGCAACCAACACAGCAAAGCTAATTAACGAACTTCAGGCGGTTTCAGAAACGCCCCTTTTAATAGCAATTGATGGAGAAACCGGGCTTGGGTTCAGGTTGGAGAACACAATGAGCTATCCTTATCAACAAGCATTAGGTGCAGTGAGAAACAATATGCTTCTGTATTACATGGGCAGGGATATGGGCGTTCAATTTAAACAAATGGGGATCCAGATAAACTTTGCCCCGGTTAGTGATATCAACACCAACCCTGAAAACCCGGTAATCAATTTTAGGTCGTTTGGCGAAGACAAATATGCTGTTGCTACCAAAACCTGGAAAGTAGCGAAAGGATTGCAAGATGAAGGAATAATTCCGGTGATCAAACACTTTCCTGGCCACGGAGATACAAACTCAGACTCGCACCATACCCTACCAGTTGTAAGCCATTCGAAAGAAAGGCTGGACAGCATTGAAACATACCCTTTCAGAGCCCTAATTGACAGTGGCGTTAGTGGCATAATGACTGCCCATCTCCATGTAAAAGCAATGGATAAAACGGTCACACCATCCTCCCTCTCTAAAAATGTGGTTCAGAACTATTTAATTGACTCCTTAGGTTTTAATGGTTTTATTGTGACCGATGCGATGAATATGAAAGGGGTTGCTAGCCCAAATGCGGAACTGAAAGCCTTGATCGCTGGCAACGATATGGTCGAATTTGTACCAAACCTGAATAAAGCTATCCAATCAGTAAAAAACGGTGTTGCCAACGCAATGATTTCAGAAGAAGAAATCACAAGAAAATGTGCAAAAATATTGGCTATTAAAAAATGGTCAGGATTAGACAATTATGAACCATTGGACTTTAGCCAATTGCCAACAAAATCAAGCAATTTTGCCCATAACGCAAACCAACGAAAGCTTGTTGCGAATTCAATAACGGTTTTAAGAAATAAGGAAACGCTACCAATTCAAAATTTAGACACCTTGAAAATTGCAACAGTGGAAATTGGCTCAAGCAAATATTCCTCTTTTCAGGAAACAGTTTCAAAATATAAAACTGCCGACCATTTTAAAATCTCGAAAACCGCCACAGATAAGGATGTCGATGCCCTAATTGAAAAATTGAAGGCATACAATCTTGTCATTGGAAGTATTCATGGAATTCATATTTACCCACCAAAAAAATATGGCATCAGTCAGGCGCAATTTAATTTGGTTGAAAAAATTCAATCCACAACCAAATCGGTATTCGTATTCTTTGGAAATGCCTATGCTTTGAAATATTTCAATGGAATTGAAAATGCTGATGGATTAATAATGGCATACCAGGATAATAATTTAACGCAAAGCCTAAGTGCCCAGTTACTTTTTGGTGCCATTGAAACAGATGCTCGACTGCCAATTAATATCGACAATCGGTTTCCTTACAACTCGGGAATCGACTTAAAAAAAAACAAAAGTTTACGATTTGGGATCCCTGAGGAAGTTGGAATTAACTCAAAATTACTAACCCGAAAAGTTGATTCAATTGCCAACCTGGGCATTGACTCTGCAGCATTTCCAGGCTGCCAGGTACTTATTGCTAAAAATGGCGCCATAATCTTCCACAAATGTTATGGATATTATACCTATAAGAAAAAGGAATTAGTCAAAACCGATAACATCTACGATTGGGCCTCATTAACAAAAATCACCGGACCATTACCAGCACTAATGAAACTCAACGACGAAGGTAAATTCCATGTAGATTTTCCTTTAAGCGCTTATTGGACCGACTGGAAAAAAACAAATAAAAAGAACCTTAAAATACGTGACATTCTTGCACATCAGGGAAGATTAAAAGTATTTATCCCACTTTGGCATTCCACATTAAAGGATAACCCGCGTATCCGCTCAAAGATATTTAAAAAGAATCCTTCGAAAAACTATTCAATAAGGGTTTCATCGACAACGTATATGAATAAAAAATATAAGGATGAAATATTTAATGAAATAAATGATTCGCCTTTAAACCCGAGAAACAAATACCAGTACTCGGGATTGGCATTCTACATTTTCCCATCACTTATTGAAAAATTAAGTGGTGAAGATTATGAATCCTATCTGAACAATAACTTTTATGCGCCACTGGGAGCATCAACTGTAAAGTATAATCCGTACAAATATTTCCCAATCGACAGGATTATACCAACAGAAGATGATGATTTTTTCAGGAATGAGCTTTTACAAGGATTTGTACACGATGAAGGAGCTGCAATGATGGGGGGTATTTCAGGGAATGCAGGTTTGTTCGGAACCGCAATTGATTTGGCGAAAATCATGCAGATGTACCTTCAAAAGGGCTATTACGGAGGGAAACGGTATTTGTCGGAAAAAGTAGTTAATGAATTTACAAAACGTCAGTTTCCAGAAAATGAAAACCGAAGGGGTTTGGGATTTGACAAGTCATATATTGATAATTATAAAAATGAGTTGGTTGATGCATATCCGGCTGTTTCAACAAGCGAAAACAGTTTCGGGCATAGTGGTTACACAGGCACTTTTGCATGGGCTGATCCTGACAATGAGCTCCTATTCATTTTTTTATCGAACAGGGTTCACCCTACAAGGAATAATTCGAAAATATACGATTTAAATATCCGCACAGCCATGCACCAGGAAATTTACAACTGTTTTAACTCGGCTCATATCAATCATTAAAAAATGTTAAATATCTGGATCAGATCACAACTATAAATCAAAAAACCAGAAGCCTCCAACTCCCCTTTTTAGCTGCTATTTGGATTACCAACTTTCACAAAAAACCTCCAGTTTCCTAAAAAAATGTTTGCAAATTTTTTATAACATAAAAGTAATCGCGATGTTATTTAATTATTAATTATATTTTTATAGTGCAAAAGATATTTTTAAGAACAAATCATATAAAATTACATGTTATGGAGAGAAAGATGACCTTTAATGAACTTCGTAAAATCAAAGACAGTTTACCTGATGGTTCCATTAAAAAAATTGCGAATGAGTTTGATGTAACAGAGGAAACTATCAGGAATTATTTTGGAGGCGCAAATTACGAACAAGGTTCAACTGTCGGGATACACATGGAACCAGGACCAAATGGTGGCATTGTACTTATTGACGACACGGCAATTCTGACCAGGGCAGAAGAAATTTTACAGCAAGAAGCTGTATAAAAAACAATTCATATAGTATTAAAACTGTTCTATTTTCGTAGAGCAGTTTTTTTTTGTCCTAGTACATACGCGTTACATAAAAAAGCATTCTTTATTCCATTAATTTTATTTGTTCTTTTGAAGCACCTGTTCAACCAAAGACTAAACCACTGTGCACTGGAAATACATAAGTTTAAAATTGAATGAAGTTCAAAAAAATAATGACTAAAGCAGACATGAGTATCGAGATATGAGCAGAAAGAAAAAAAAATGATTGTCAACACCCATATCTCTGTACTCTAATCTATTTCATTTTAAAATGGAAATTTATAGAAACTAAAGTAGCTGCCGTGCTCTAAATACAATTCGGAGGTTTAAACCATAATTAGAAAATAAAAATATTCGAACGCATTTATTAAAAAATCCAATAGCAATCAAGGTAAGGAATGATATTTTAAAATACTTCTCTCCGATTGCTTGAAGGTCTTAAGGATATTCCTATTTTTAAGTCTTTAAATTGTTTGAATGAAAACATTAAGCTACGAGAAATACACAAAACCACAGCATAAAGATTGGATAATATTTATTCACGGAGCCGGAGGAAGCTCAAAAACCTTTACCAGGCAAATTGCCGCATTCCGAAAACACTTTAACCTTTTGCTCCCGGACTTGCAGGATCATGGGAATTCTAAAGACCTTGAACTCACCAAAGACAACAAAATTACATTTGATGAAATTGCCCATAATGTTATCAATCTTTTGGATGAGCTGGAAATTAAAGAAGCCCATTTTCTCGGTATTTCAATGGGATCTATTATTATACGTGTGATTGAAGACATACGGCCTTCTCTCATAAAATCGATTGTTATTGGCGGTGGGATTATGAAACTTAATCGGCGGACCCATTTGCTATTTAAAAGTGGCGTATTTTTATCCAGTTTTATACCCTACCATAAGTTATATCAACTGGTTGCCTGGATACTAATGCCCTACGAGAACCATAAGGTTGCGCGAAGGCTTTTTGTACGAGAAGCTGCAGGAATTAAGCAAGAAGCGTTTAAAGTTTGGCTGGGATTGTTGGCAGAATTGAAGCATAAATTGGATAATTACTTTAACCTTCCGGTAAACAAACCAACCCTTATGATAATGGGAAGCGAGGATTTTGCTTTTCTGAAAGACTCTATCATCTATTCGGAAAAATTTAAATTTATCCATTTTCAAATATTACAGCGATGTGGGCATGTTTGCAACATTGAAAAATCAGAAGAATTTAATAAACAAAGCCTGGAGTTTCTGCTTCAATTGTCAGATTAATAAAGAATAGTAACAAACCATAAAGTAATCCGTATGAAACTAAACGTTAAAAAAACCACCGAACAACTCTCTCCCAGGAATACCGTATTAGGAATTCAGTTTTTATTTGTTGCCTTTGGTGCAACTGTTTTGGTTCCCCTGCTTGTTGGGATCGATCCTGCGGTTGCTTTATTCACTGCCGGAATAGGAACGCTTATTTTTCATTTAATTACGAAAGGAATGGTTCCTGTATTCCTTGGAAGTAGTTTTGCATTTATTGCCCCAATACTTGAAGCAACAAAACTTTATGGCTTGCCCGGTACTTTGTCTGGCATTATTGCCGTTGGTGTTATTTATGGCATAGTTTCGGCAATTGTTAAAGCGCGGGGTTTAGGTTTTATTCAACGAATTTTCCCTCCAATTGTAGTTGGTCCCGTAATTATGATTATCGGATTATCGCTTGCTTCAGTTGCAGTTGATATGGCTAAAAATGATTGGACTGTTGCTGTTATCACCTTACTTACTGCAATAATTGTAGTGGTTTTCACAAAGGGGTTAATCAAATTGATTCCTATTTTTGTTGCAATTTTTGTTGGATATATTGTTGCTCTGATTTGGGGGAAAGTTGATTTTACGCCTATATCTGAAGCAGCATGGCTTTCTTTGCCGGACTTTACCGCACCAAAATTTAGTTGGAACGCCATACTTTATATGGCTCCGGTTGCCATTGCACCCATAATTGAGCATGTTGGCGACATGTATGCTATTGGGGGTGTATGCGAAAAAAACTTTGTTGAAAAACCGGGGCTTCACAGAACATTGTTGGGAGATGGAATTGCTACTGCACTTGCAGGATCACTGGGAGGTGTTCCAAATACTACCTATTCGGAGGTTACGGGCGCAATATCTTTGACAAAAGTTACCAATCCATTTATACTTCGGATTTCCGCATTCACGGCAATTGTATTTTCATTTGTCGGAAAAATAAATGGTTTGTTAAAGACGATCCCTCCGGCAATTCTGGGCGGCATCATGCTGCTGTTGTTCGGATTGATCGCTTCAGTTGGGATCAAGTCTCTTGTAGATTCTAAAACCAATTTCTCTAACATTCGTAACCAGGTTATTGTAGCCGTTATTTTGACCGTTGGAATTGGAGGGGCTGTTATTCAATGGGGAAATTTCTCTTTGGCTGGTATCGGTCTGGGTGCCGTGGTTGGTGTTATATTAAACCTGGTCATCCCAAAAAATAAATAAGTGATAACGACATTCATGGAGGCTTCATTTTGTTGCCTCCTTTTTTTATCGTCTATCCTTTCAAAAAAAGCAAATATTTCAATTTTGCCGCTTTTGTCTTTTTTTAGCAATTTCAAAATCCCTTTATCAATCGAGTATTGAAATGAAATCGCATTTTTGCCCAACTCCTCATCGGCAAAGGCAACATAATTCCTTTTCCTCGACCATTTGTTGGCGTATAATCCATTTACGGATTGAACAGGAAGCCTCACATTCATTTTGAGAATCCCAGGTTCTAAAAAAGATAATTCCCAAAAATTGCCCTCGCTTTTCAATTGATCTTTTTCTACATGTTGAAGGATATTTTTCGAATCATAATAATATTCAAAAAGCTCCCATTCGCCATGCAGCGAATTATTCAACCTATAATTGGATATCTGTTTTTGAATGAATGTTTTAATCCTTCTTGCCATAATTTCGATTTACATTGGCTTTTTCTTTTTAGTCGAGATTTAGACTACTGCTAAGCCCAACTCGTTTAATCAACTCCTTTTCAATTTTCCATCCATTAAAAAGAAATTTCATCTTCCACAAATAGCCATTGACCGCTAAAATAGCCTAAATGAACGAATTAACTAGGTACATTTCGCTTAATTATATACTTTTTGATTGCAATCACCGTTTTTTTTGAATACAGAAAATATACCACACACCTAATTTTAAAACCATGGAAGCAGAAGAATTTCTATCAAAATACCAACACGAGTTGGAGAAAAAAGTGGTTGACTCTCATCGTTTGCGAATGGAAAACAGCAGGACCAAAGGGGAAGAAGATGGTAAAAGAAACCTGCCTTCGGTTGATGACCAGTTTGTCACTCCATTTGAACATGAAATAGAAAGTAAATACCAGGCTGATATTGAAGATTTGTACCAAAATGGCAAACAGGTATTAGATGATTCATTTGTGCGGAATTATATGCCCGTAATTAATGAATTAGACGATCTGGATGATGAAAAGATTGAAAAGCAAATAAAACAGGCAGAAGCAAATAAAACCCGCAAGCTTGCCGAACTGAACGAAAACCATCTGGATACCATAAAAGATATTGAAAATTCACCCCATCATTTGGGGGCGAAGCAACGTTTCGATAAGATTAGGAAAAGATGGGACGAGGTAACCCAAAAGCACAACAGGCAGGAATTGAACATTCATTTTAAACCTTATT
The DNA here is from genome assembly GCA_963678235.1 of Prolixibacteraceae bacterium. Lineage (GTDB taxonomy): Bacteria > Bacteroidota > Bacteroidia > Bacteroidales > Prolixibacteraceae > JABMQB01. The sequence continues at coordinate 2,693,708 of OY782766.1, forward strand.
GGGCTTACATTCTCTTGCTTTTTGCAATCGGGATCGCCGAATTTCCGTTAAACAATCAGGTGTTTTTATCCTTTCGTGAAACCCCGCTTTTAACACTTATTATGTCGGGGGTACTTGTGATAACCTTACCTTTTTTGGCACATGCTGCTGGTAAAATTCTAAAACAAGTGAAAGAGCGAAAGATTTATCCTTTTCTGATCATACTTCTTGTTTTGGTGGTTGTTTCCATCAGTTACCTCACATCGGTTTTGAGAACAAATTATGTTGCCGAGCTGGGCGCTCCGGATGCCGAGTTAATGCTCGACCAATGGACATTCTTTGTAATTGGGATTATCCTGTTTCTGGTAGGTACAATTGCATCGTTTTTTGCCCACGACGAAAGCATTGAGTTTACTGAAGTGTACCATAAATTCCATAAGGAAGAGGAAGCCTACTTAAAAATACAACTCGAAGCCAACACAAAACGAACGCAGGAAAAAGAAAACTTCGACCAACGTAGAAAAGAAATCCAGGACGAGTTTACGGTGCTAACCGAGGGCTTAAAAAACAGGCTCTCTGAACTCCGGACAAAACAAACAGAAATTGCCGGAGATTATAACAAAACCCTGGCATGTTTGCAGGGACTGGAAAGAAAATTAAATAATTATTTTAAAGAAGCCGTATTCCATTATCGCGACACCAACCTTACCTATCGGAACAACCATAAACAACCATCGTCATGGTCGCAACCTGTAAACAACCTTAAGAGTTATTTCGATCAATTGGAAGAAATAGGGACAAATCCACAAAAAGCATAAACATGGCAAAAGCAGGAATTTTTATTGTCTTTCTGAGCATGGTAGTATTTTCATCATGCAAAGAAGAAAAAGCAAGCACAACCAATATTACTTTTTTATTGGATATAACAGACGAAAAGTTTAATACGGAAAATTTCGACTCCGAAAATATCAATTCGATCCTGAAATTAATGAACCTTGATAAAGAACAAGGTGGTTTCTCGGGTGGTGAAGTGCGTGTATCGTTAATCAACGATGTTTCTGATTCGAAATCAAAAAAAACAAGTATTGCTACAGCACAAGGAGGATTGCTCGGGCAAAACCCATTGATCAGAAGGGATGAAGTGCTGAAGTTTTATGCAGAATTACAAGAGATTTTCGAGAGTACTTTTGAAACCACATCCTGGGGAACCAGTGAATCTAAAATATACCAGAAAACGGTGCGTGAATTGATAAAACTAAAAAGGGCACAGGGAGACCGCAAGGTATTAATCATCTATTCCGACATGCTCGAAAATAGTAACTTGTTCAGTTTTTATTCGCAAGGCTGGAAAGCGAATATTGAAAAAATGCTAATACAACCTGAAAAAGTATTACAAGAACTTGCAATAAATGGACCTGCGATGCCAGACATCAGCGAAATTGAGATATTTGTTGTTACGTCACGGGATAACGAAAACGATGAAAAAATAAATTACTCGGAACGCCTTTGGACCGCCCTTTTTCAAACTAAAGGGGCTAATGTACGATTTAACTCGGTTTTGGATATTTAGAAATAAAAAACAGGTGATTATTACATTTTAGTACGATAACCACCTGTTATGAATTTCTTTAGAATTTAAAATCTATTCCAAATAAATAGTTTATTCCGGCTTGTGGGAACAAACCATCCATTTTATACCTTTTATCACCCGTGATGTATGAATATACCCAGGCAGTTGATTCATACTCTTCGTTCAGGAAATTATTCAATTTAAAGTGCAAAGCAATTTCTTTAAACTTACCTTTTGAGAAGGAATAATCTATATTCAGGTTATTCACCAAATAAGCATCCAATTTTCTGTCTTCATTCGATGTATTGTCAATATACTGGTCGCCCACATAGCTTGAAACGAGTGTGAAAACAAGATTTTTGGCAGGATTAAATTTTAATAAGCTGTTTGCAATCAGGTTTGGCGATAGTGCAATATCCGTTTCCCCAAGAGGGTAAACTTCCTGCCCCCATGTATCCCAGTTGTCCACATATTCGATAAAATCAGAAATCTTATTTTTACTAAAAGTAGCATTCACGTCCCATTGCCATTTGTTGGTGATTTTTACACCTCCCATCAACTCAATTCCCGCACGGTAACTATCTTCAACGTTGGTCATAATGGCACCTCCCACGTCGTTTATTTCACCTGTTAGAATAAGTTGATCTTTATATTTCATCAAATATGCGTTGGCACCAATACTAAAAGTTGTGCTTTTCATGGAATAACCCAACTCAAAATCGTTTAGGGTTTCTGAGGTTGGTGTTGGTTTTGATGGATCGGCATCGGTATAATTCCCCCTGTTTGGTTCACGGTTTGCCCTTGCATACGAAACGTACAATTCCTGATTTGCCGAAGGTTTAAAGAAGATACCGAACTTAGGATTAAAGAAATGAAAGGTATGCTTTTGTGTAATATCCCTAAAATCATCGTCTATACCATCAATTTTATAATTGATGTAACGATATTGCAAATCAGCATAAAGATTTAAGTTCTCAGCTAGGGAAAAATTGTATTTTGAATAGATATCGAAGTCCTTTTTTAACCCCGTTCCGAAATACCATTGAAAATTGGCAACTTTATCGCCAAGATTCTCAGCCCACAACAATTTCCCGAAATGCCTTCCATCATACACATTGTAGCCTCCACCAATAATTAAATCGCTTGCTCCCTGGTTGTAGTTTAATGAATATACAACGCCATAAAAATCATTGTCAAGCCATTTTCTTCGAACAACATCCGTATCTTCAGTATAGTCTTCATTAATATTTTCATTCGTAAACCTATAATCATCAACAAGATTGTCACCAGCTTCGTATTGTTCATAATAACCTCTGCCGTATCGGTAATGAACAGTAGCATTTCCATATAAAAACGAGTTGAATTTATGTGAAAAATGCAGCCTGTAATAATCTTGCTGGTAGTGGTCAACCTGATTGTTATATGTGTACAAATTATACGTCCTGCTATCCGATTCCTTCATTCGGTCAACCTGATCTTGCGAGTAAAGCCAATTGTCGGCATATTCCTGCATTCCGGCTTCGTCGTTGTTTAAGCGAACTGAAGGCACTCCGTTCCATGCCTGATAGGTTTCTTCCATTCCCACAGAAACGGTGGCATTAATAATGGTTTTCTCGGAATAATAGCCCCCGGCAACATAAAACGACTGTAGGTCGCTGGTAGCGCGATCAATAAAACCATCCGAAGTAATTTTAGAGATTCTCGCATCGAAAGTAAATTTCCCATTAATTAATCCGGAACCGGCAGAAAGGGTATTTCTGAACGTACTGAACGATCCCATGGAAGTGTTATATACTGCATAGGCATCTTTTTTTAGTCCAAGGGTTTGGATATCAATGGTTGCCCCAAATGCCCCGGCACCATTAGTTGAAGTTCCAACACCACGTTGCACATGTATATTTTCGGTTGAAGAGGCAAGGTCTGGTAAATCAACAAACCAGGTCCCATGCGATTCCCCTTCGGTAATTGGCACGCCATCCACCGAAACGTTGATCCTGTTCAGGTCGGTTCCCCTGATCCTAAAATTGGTATAACCTACACCAGCTCCGGCATCGGAAGTTGCCACAAACGAGGGCGTTAATGCCAACAGGTAAGGAATGTCTTGCCCGAGGTTACTGTTTTGCAGTTCTTCATCAGAAACTGTACTGTATGCCATTGGTGTTTTGTCCTTAATCCTGGTTGCAGCAATAATTACTTCTTCAGTCAACAAACTTGAAGGTGTCATTTGAACATTGATATCCAAATCAGATTCAAGCTCTAATTCCTGCACCACCTTTTCATATCCAATAAAAGATATAACCAATTTGTAAAATCCCGGCTGAAGGTTTTTAAACGTAAATTTTCCTTCAGCATCGGCTGATACACCATTATAGGTGTTTTTTACAACCACACTCGCACCTGCAAGAGGTGCTCCTTTTTCATCCGAAATTTCTCCGGAAATGGTATACTGCCCATACGACAAAATAGCCAGGCACAGCAAAACCATGAATACACTTAACTTTTTCATTTTGAATAATTTGGTTAATATAATAACCAATGAGGTAGGAATTATCCTTTTCGCCCTCCCTACGCCGGCATTACCCGGATCAGGTTCTTTGGGTATAATCTCAGTCCCGGTTTTTCGGGACACCCCATTGCATAAAACAATGCGCCAAAGGTATAATTGAAAATGTTAAAAACCAACAAAAATTGATTTTCTAGCAAAAAAATGGAAGATGATTTAATATAGTACCGGGCGATTATGAACCAAACTTTTTTAAGTTAAGTTCGCTGAATTTTCGTTTCCGAAGAATGAAAAAACGCCACATAATACTTTTACTAAGTATTTCTTTGTGAAATGTTTGCGTGGTGGTTGTGCGCAATTCCCTTCTTTGTTTTCGTAGCTTCCTTAATTTATTATAGAAAGCCCCATGTGCTTTTAGCACTGCATTAAATCCATTAAAGTTAAGGTCAACCAGAAATTTTACTGCAGCAATTCCGTCCAGGATCATGCGCTTAATAAAGCGTACAAATGCTTTTCCTTTGGGAAGGTTTTTGTACAACATCCAAAGGTTATTTCTGAAATTGAGGTATATTTTTTTCGGACTGTCGTATGAAAGCGTTCCCCCGCCAAGATGGTAAATGACCGATTTTGGTTCGTACCAAACGGAATATCCTTTGTTTTTCAGCCTCCAGCATAAATCAATTTCTTCCATATGTGCCCAAAAATCAGCATCAAATCCATCGGCTTCTTTAAATGCTTTGGCTGTGATAAACATACATGCCCCTGATGCCCAAAAAATTGGCGTTGCTTCGTTATACTGGCCTTCATCTTTTTCAACAACATTCAGGAACCGTCCCCTGCAAAATGGGTAACCATATTTATCGATAAATCCACCTGCTGCTCCGGCATATTCAAAATAATCTTTGCGTTCGTAGCTTAATATTTTTGGCTGGACAGCAACAATATTTTCGTTTTCCTCCATTCTTTGAATGCAGGGGTCAATCCATCCTTTGGTAACTTCAACGTCCGAATTCAACAAAACATAGTAATCTGCTTCCACTTGTTTTAAGGCAACATTATAACCTTTGGCAAAACCATAATTCTCCTTTAAATCAAGAACTTTAATGTTTGGAAAATCCGACTTCATAACGGAAATAGAATCATCGGTAGAACCATTGTCGGCAACAATAATTTCAAGGTTTTCCCCTATACTGTTTTCAATTACCGATGGAAGAAATTTTTTCAGAAGGTCTTTGCCGTTCCAATTTAGAAGGACAATTGCAACTTTTTTAGTTTTGGTCATTCATTGAGGTTTTTAAGAAAGCAACAATTGGCTCAGGATGGAAACTAAATTTTCATTTTTAAGGTTGGAGAGTATTACTGCAACTTTCTCTTGTTTGTCGGTATTCTCTGATTTTAAAAGTTGTTCAATATCTTTTATTTGTTTGCCGGTAAGTTCATCGTTTAACAGCTCCCATAATTTTTCGTTTGTTTTACGCTCTTGTGGCAAGCCAAGCTGTTCCAGTTCAAGAATGGCAGCCTCTAAAATTTCAGCAGCTTGCATTTTTACCGGGTCTTTCGATTTACCTGCCCCCGAAACATCCCTCAGGTTCCAACTGGAATAATCGTAATGCAATTCTTTGATCATTTTTACCTTGCTGCTGTCTTTACCAAAAATCCGTTCGGTGAAAATCAGGCTTTGCTGTTTCCAGGCTTCGAGGTCAAAGTTTTTATCCTGTAACTTTTCAATTTGGTTCTTTAGTAAAGCGATCTCTTTTTGAGCCATGGCAATGTTAATTATAGGTGCAATTTACGTGTTCTTTGCTGATGTTGCAAGAACTAAACTCATGTTATTTTCCAAGGTGTTTGTTCACTTCCGCGAAAAAATTTGGAAAATAAGTGTTTCCAGCTGCAACAAGTTGCCTGCCAAACATATAATTATCTCCACCACTAAAATCAGTTACTTTACCGCCGGCCTGTTGAACCAGAAATACCCCGGCTGCCACATCCCAGGGATTTAATGCATGTTCATAAAAACCATCGAACCTTCCGGCAGCAACGTATGCTAAATCGATAGCTGCAGAACCCATTCTTCGTAATCCCCTGGTGCTCATCATAAAAAACTTAAGCACTTTCAGATAAGCATCGATAACTTCAAAATCGTAATAAGGAAATCCGGTTGCAATCAGCGCATTTTCATGCTCAGAATTTGTTGCCGTTTTAATTTCTGTCCCATTCAGATAAGCTGCGCCACCCTTCCAGGAATAAAACATTTCATCGCCATGAATATCATAAACGATCCCGACTACAATTTCACTTTCTTCCATTAATGCAATACTGACCGAATACATCGGTACCCTGTGTATGTAATTGGTGGTTCCGTCCAAAGGATCAATCACCCATTTGAACTTTTCGCCCGAATAGGTTGCAGTGCCCTCTTCAGTAATAAATCCTGATTCGGGAATTAGTTTCTTTAGGGCATTTACAATATTTTGTTCGGCTGTTTTATCCACATAAGTAACCAGGCTGGCTTTACTTTTTGTTTCCACATCCTGATCTGAAAGCTTGTTTATCTCATCTTCGATAAAAGAACCGACTTCTTTAGCTATTTTTTGAACTTCTTCACAAATAAATTTATAATCCATTGGGTTAATTTTAGTAGAATTGCAAAGTTAGAATGTTTTCTTAAACCAAGTCAATTTCAACATGCCCATTTGGAAGAATACGCTTTAATTTTACCTGTACTAATTGATTTACAAAATTAGCATTGTAAGCCGTTTCTACGCGGATGTAATTTTCGGTGAACCCAAGGATTTTGCTTTTATCTTCCTGTCCTTCGAAAAGGGCAATGGCATTTTCGCCAAGGTGTTGGTTATAATGTGCCCTGAGCTTTTTCTCGGAAAGGTTAATATACATCTGTGTCCTTCGTTTGCGGTCTTCCACATTAACTTTCCAAGGTATTTTTAAAGCCTGTGTGCCGCTTCGTTCAGAATATGGAAATGCATGCAGTTGTGAAACTTCAAGGCTGTTTATAAAATCGTACGATTCTTGGAAAAGCTTTTCTGTTTCCCCATTTGTTCCGGCAATCACATCCACCCCGATAAATGCATGAGGGATTAATTCTTTAATTTTATGGATTCGCGAAGCAAACAAAGCCGTTGAATATTTCCTTTTCATCAGCGATAATACCTCATCAGAACCCGATTGCAGAGGAATGTGAAAATGGGGCATAAGCACCTTTGAATTGGCTACCAATTCAATGATCTGGTCTTTTAATAAATTTGGTTCAACCGAACTAATCCGTAGCCTTTGTAAACCTTCTACTTTTTCCAATTCCACCAACAAATCATAAAAATTCTCGTTGGTTGATTTGCCGAAATCGCCAATATTTACCCCGGTAAGTATGATTTCTTTAAAACCTTTTCCGACTGCTTTTTTAGCTTCGGCAACCGTATTTTGTATGGAATCGTTTCTGCTTTTTCCCCTGGCATGTGGTATCGTACAGAATGAGCAGTAGTAATCGCAACCATCCTGAATTTTCAGAAAGCTTCGGGTCCGGTCGCCCCACGAAAATGATTTATGGTAGCTTTTAATGTCCTTTAAACGGGTGGTATGTATTTCGGTGGATTCCTTTTTTGATAAATCACCAAGCCAGGCGGGAATATGAAATTTTTCCTGCGTACCCAAAACCATATCGACACCATCAATATGTCCAATTTCATCGGGTTTAAGCTGCGCATAACAACCAACCACAATAACCATAGCATTGGGGTTTTTCTTTGCAGCCTGCCTGATTATATTCCTGCTGCTTTTGTCTCCTTGGTTGGTAACCGAACAGGTATTAATCACATATACATCGGCATTTTCTTTAAAATCAACCTTCTCGAAACCAACTTCCTCAAACGATTTTGCAATGGTTGATGTTTCCGAAAAATTTAATTTACAGCCAAGTGTATAGAATGCAGCTTTCTTTCCCTGATAATTCATTTTCTCACCTTTCAAATGGTTTGCAAAGGTAGAAAAAAGCTTTTGAATAATTAAAGAGTGATTTGTCTTTTACATAAAAACAATGCAAAAACAAATAACCAACTATTTTGTAGTTTCAGAATTATATTACAACAAATTACTTGCAAGCTCGGCAAGGTAACTTCTTTCCCCTTTTACAAGGTTGATATGGGCAAATAAATCCTGGTTTTTCATCCGGTCAATCAGGTAAGCCAAACCATTTGATTTTATGTCGAGATATGGAGAATCTATTTGTTGCATATCTCCGGTGAAAATCATTTTTGTACCCTCGCCAGCCCTGGTAATAATCGTTTTTATTTCGTGTGGCGTCAGGTTTTGAGCCTCATCAATTATAAAATATGAATTTGACAAACTACGTCCGCGAATATATGCTAATGGCGTAATAACTAATTTTTCTTCTTTTTGCAATTCTTCAATGCGCTGGTATTCTGTACTCCTCGGATTGAAGTTGTGTTTGATTACCGAAAGATTGTCGAACAATGGCTGCATGTAAGGGCTGATTTTATCGGAAGCATCGCCCGGAAGGAATCCCAGGTCGCGGTTACTCAGCGCAACAATTGGCCTTGCCAGCAAAATCTGGTCGAAACTCTTATGCAATTCAATGGCTGTGGCAAGTGCCAATAGTGTTTTTCCTGTTCCGGCTTTTCCGGTAAGGGCAATCAACTGTATCTCAGGGTTCATCAGCATGTTCAAACTAAATGTTTGTTCCGCATTTCTTGGTTTAATTCCATAAGCAGTTTTTTTCTCCACCCTGAAAACCCTTTTTGTGGAAGCATCGTATTTTGCCAGTACACTCGATTTGGTGCCTTTCATTATAAAACACTCATTTGCTTCCGGTTCGTAATCCCATTTTTCTTCTTCCGGGTTAAAAGAACCTGTTTCGTATAGTTTATCGATAATACTGTCAGATATATTTTCAAACGTAGTAACCGATTTGTCCAACACTTTTTGGTCGGTAACAATATCTGTTTTGTAATCTTCCGACTGGATACCAACCGATTTTGCCTTCATTCGAAGGTTAATATCTTTACTTACCAGAACGGTTTTCCTTTCGGGATTCGATTTTGCGATAAAATCAGTTATGGCAAGAATCCTATGGTCAGGTATGTCTTCATAGAATGAACCAAGTATTTCATCGGATGGTGGTTTGCCGGTTTCAATTTTTAATTTCCCTTTCCCGGTGCCTAAAGATTTCCCCCCGTTAAAAAGTTCGTCGCCAACTATTTCATCCAGTTTCCTTACAAATTCCCGTGCCTGAAAATTAATCAATTCATTTCCACGCTTAAACTTGTCAAGCTCTTCAAGAACGGTAATCGGAAGGATTACATCGTTGTCTTCAAATTGGTAGATACAAGTGTGGTCGTGTAAAATTACGTTGGTGTCTAGAACGAATATCTTCGTATTTTTCTTTCCTTTTGCCATAATCTAATCCGGAGTTATGTTTGGTTTAAATGTAGAAAAAAACAAGGCAGTTGGGAGGAGGTTTCATCTAATTTAATAAACTTGCAATGGTTAATAAGTTTATTGAGATGACCTATCAGGAGACCTTGGATTATTTGTTTGAGAAGTTGCCGATGTTCCAACGAACAGGACCGGCAGCATATAAAAACACCCTTCAAAATACCCTTGAATTGGATGAGCGGTACGGGCATCCTCATCATAAATTTAAAACTATACATGTTGCAGGAACTAATGGGAAAGGCTCTGTGTCACATATGTTGACCAGTATTCTGCAAGAAGCAGGATATAAAACAGGCCTTTATACATCGCCACATTTAAAAGATTTTCGGGAAAGGATACGGATTAATGGACAAATGATTTCGGAAGAAACGGTGGTGAATTGGGTTGATCAATTTGTGAAAAATAATTCTCCTAGGAAGATCAGTCCCTCCTTTTTTGAATTGACCGTTGCAATGGCTTTTGATTATTTTGCACAACAAAATGTTGATATAGCAATTATTGAAGTTGGTTTAGGTGGGCGTTTGGATTCCACAAATATAATTACGCCGGAAGTTAGTGTAATTACCAATATCGGATTTGACCATACCAATTTATTGGGAAATACTTTGGAGGAAATAGCCAGAGAAAAAGCCGGGATTATAAAAAAAGGTATTCCTGTGGTAATCGGTCAGAAACAAAAAGAAACTCAAAAAGTATATGAAGATAAAGCATCAGTAGGATCAAGTCCGTTATTTTTTGCTGATGAAGAATTACATATCAACTATTCAATGATTGGCATTGATGGCAAGCAGATCATGAACGTAAATAGTGGAAATCGAATCCTGTTCCCTGATCTTAAACTTGATTTATTAGGAACCTACCAACGCAAAAATGTACCAGCTGTATTAAAAGTGATTGAGTTATTGCAAAGCAAGCAATGGGTAATTAAGGAAAAGCATATTTATGAGGGCTTGGCAAATTGTTCCTTGAATACCGGGTTATTGGGGCGGTGGCAAATTCTCAGAAATAATCCGTTGGTGGTTTGCGACACAGGCCATAATGAAGATGGTATTCGTGCTATAGTTGAACAGATAAAAAATACGGCATATAAGAAGCTGCACATGGTTTTTGGCACAGTTGGGGATAAAGATCCGGAAGCGATATTGAAATTATTGCCCCAAGATGCAATTTATTATTTCACAAAGTCATCAATCCCCCGGGCAATGGATGAAAAAATACTTGCCGAAAAGGCAAAAAAAGCTGGACTTAAAGGGAAAACGTACCCAACCGTAAAATCCGCTTTTGACGCTGCTTTAGCGAATGCCGACAGCAATGATCTTGTATTTATTGGGGGCAGCACTTTTATTGTTGCAGAAATTTTGTAGTTTTTTTCTTTAGATTTTTGCAGAACTGAAAAATGGTTTTATATTTGCATCGCCTTAGAGAAAACGGGCACGTTCAGAAACAAATAGTATATATTGGGAGCTTAGCTCAGTTGGTTCAGAGCACTTGGTTTACACCCAAGGGGTCACTGGTTCGAATCCAGTAGTTCCCACAGAAGCCACTCAGAAATGGGTGGCTTTTTTGTTTCCCAAATCAAATCAGAGAAAATTCGAGTGCTGGTCTAATTTGACTACGCTTTTCCAATAGCATTAGCCAATATCTCCAAAAACAAAAGAGTTGCAAAGACAAGCTTCACAACTCTTTCTACCTAACTTTTCTAATTTTAAAACATAAAAAAACTATATGGACTATCTTAATTCTCCAGTTGTTGGTTACTTTCAGTTTCTAAAATCTTGAATAGACAAATGATTTTGAGTAAGGAGATATGAGAAGAAAACAATCCTTCCTTAATCTCACTACTTGTACTCATTACTCATATCCCCGTATTTTTCTTTTGAATTTTATTTAATCTTAAAACTTATGCACTTCCTGCACATAGTGGTTTAGTTTTTAATTACTTTCTTTGATTGCCTGAGGCCAGTGTCCGATGTTAGGGCAATTATGTATTCCCCGCGAGGAAAGTCACTCAAATCAACATCGTTGTAATAGTTAAAATCAGATTGTCTTAATACTGCGCCTTTTGCATCAAGTATCGTTACAATTATTTCCTCTGAAATTTCTTTTAAACTGGTATCAATTGTAAGCTTTCCCCTGGTTGGGTTCGGATAAATATTTATTCCTGAATTATTAAATACATCCAGAGGACCTGCCAAAAAGTAGTTAAATACTATTTTTGAGAATTTATCGTCACCACCATCATCATCGCTTGCAATCAAATTATATTTACTATCGTATAATGAAATCCTTGTATCGGTATTATTATTTGTTTTAAATGTTTCGATGTAAAGCACACCGTTTTCATCTGCAATATCCAATCCATAAGTTCCTGATAAATCTTCATCAATATTATCAATTTTTAAATAAAAAGTGTTTGAATTTGCCTCGAAACGGAGCCAATCTTCATCACCATTCTCAATACACAAATTATCGTTCATATAGGTGTAAATATCACCTAAAAAAGAAGCCTCATCTTTTAAATTGTTTGGCTCAAGAAAATCGCCACATTCTGAAACTGTAATTTCAAAAGAACTTAAATTATTGTCTTCCTTTGTTTCTTCATATTCATCAGCCGGATCGGTTACAAATAAAACATAGTAGCTTCCAGCAGGCGTTTCGGTCGGTATTTTAACTTTTAACGATTCAATTTCATAATTTTTATTCAAGGATAAAGAAGATAATTCTTCGCCAAGTAAGATGTCTGAATCATCCAACAATTCATCGCTTGAAAGATAATAACCTGATTTTACGCCAACCTCGATGCCGGCATTTCCATCGTACATTTGTTTACAAGACAATAAAACATGGTCTCCTGATTGTAGTTCTTCACTTTCAATATAAGCGTCTCCAACAAGGAAATCGTTACTAACTGGCTCTGAGACAGAAATTTTTGTTAGGGCAACATTATTGTTTTCATTGCTTTCTTTACAAGCATTTTTGCTGTCGGCAACCAGGATTAAATAATATGTACCATAAGGGGTATTTGCCGGAATGGTAAAAGTTTCTTTTTTATCGAACGAGTTTTTTGCTTTCGAAAATGCAACTTTTTCAACACCTAGAAGCACATCATTTGAGCTCGGTGTTTCATCCTCAGAAAGATAGTAAGAGAATGTTATTTGTGATTCAGAATAGTCGAATCCTTTATAAACTTGTGTAAAATCTACTTCAAGAGTTTCTTCAGGTGAAACATTTTTATTGCCAACTTCCATATTTTCAATGGTGTAGTCTTCATTGTCAGGGAATAAATTGATTATTGCCCCCTGATGAAATGTTAAATTGTAATTGCTTGCTGGTTTAACTGCATCAAGGGCATAAAAACCATCGTAGGTTCCTCCCCAACCCCAGTTAAAATGGAAACGATTTTCATCGTCGTAACCATCGCAAATCCATGCGTGTCCAAAGGCACCATTATTATCACCTCTGTAATATATCGGGATATTATTATCTAAATGTTCTTTTAATAAAGCTATCCATTCTTCTTCGCTGTACTGGCTTTTATAAACCAGTTCTGATTTTGGCGAGTAGTTAAAATTATTGATCATTGCCCTTTTGGCACTGGAACTTGAAGCTGAAGAGCCGTTATAATTAAACGTAGTTTTAGTAGCTACTGCAAGGTCATAAATTAATTGAGAGACAACATCTTTTTGATTTGCAGTACTCGCTGAATTTAGCTCTTCTGGCATGCTGTTATAAGCATAGTTTTTTTCGAAATCGGCACATTGTTCCCCATAGTTAGTGGAACCAGATGGAGTGTAACATAAGTTACCTTCACCACTTGCAGGCCATTCCCAGTATTTCATTATCTGGGACAAAGAAATCGGGACACAACCAGCCGGAACATGATCGTTATATGTGCTCTTACTCCTACTATCTTCAGGGCACTTTTCGTTATAATATTTGTTTTGGTTCCATTTTGTTTTTAGCAAAGTAAAACCATTTCCGGCAGTTGCACTTTTTTCGTTAACTGCGCTAAATTTTTCCCAGTCCTTATTCGGTGCAATACTTTGTTCCAAATCATTTGCTACAACTGTTGAAATCTCTTCCTCAAAAGCACCAAGTAATGCCCTGAGTTGTTCAGGAACATTATCAATATCAAAATTACCAGTTGTTGAATAACCTAAAACAGGTGTTGACCTTTTATCACCGGAGATAATAATAAAACCTTCATTATTTCCAACGTTTACAATATGAAACGCTTCTTTAACAATAGCAGATTTTAGTTCGTTATTCTGCCCGGAAGAAAATTTCGCAGATGAAACCAATTCCAATTTATGCATTGATTTCTCTGTATAATCAGTGTTCATTCTGGAATTTACAAATATATTTGCAAGCTCCATCGCTTTCTCTCCATCTACTGTTTGTGCTTGAACTGAAAATCCAAATAAAATAAACAGTAATCCAATGTATCTCTTCAAATGGGAAAAAGCATTGTCCATATTTGCTTTTTGTGCTTCCATCTTTCTTTATGTTTTGCAATTAGGGTACTTCAAAAGTAGGCACCGGGGCATTCCTATGGTATAGGGCAATTCCTGATTTTAGTCGGAGAATTGGATGAAAGCCTTTAAAATAAGGGGCTAGAGAAGTTTATAACGGATCGTATTATCGCGCTTTTTCGCGCTTTTTTAATCCACTAATTTTATTCTTTCTATATAAGCTAACAGCCTTTTGTGAATTTCTAACGTTACTTTTCTTACCTTGGTGGGATAATTTCACTAATTTTATTGAAGAAATTGATTTTGCCCACTAAATAAACTGCCGATATGCCAAGAATACTTGCCATTGATGATGTCCTTGATAATTTAATTACCATCGAAAGTGTATTAAATAGCTATTTGCCCAATTGCCAGGTATCAACAGCTTTAAGTGGTCAGAAGGGGATTGAAATGGCTGTTGAAGGCAAACCGGATTTAATTTTACTGGATATTTTAATGCCTGAAATGGACGGTTTTGAAGTAAGCGAGGTGTTAAAAAGCAAAGCGGAAACAAACCAGATACCTATTATTATGGTTTCTGCTTTAGGTTCGATTTCTGAAAGCAGGGCTAAAGGACTTGATGCCGGAGCCGATGCATTTGTTGCAAAACCTATTGATCCGGCAGAGTTGGTTGCCCAGGTTAAAGTTATGCTCAGGATAAAAGAGGTAGAGGATACCCTCAGAAACGAAAGGAACAACCTGGAAAAGCTTGTTGAGTTACGATCAGAAAAATTATTGGAGAGTGAGAAAAGGTATAAGTCAATTATTGAAGACCAAACGCAAGCAATCATACGATATAAAGAAGAAGGTATCTTAACTTTCGTGAACGATAGCTATTGTTCGATGCAAAAAAGAAAGAGGGAAGACCTTTTGGGATTGAGTTTTTTCACTCTGGTTGCAGCTGACGATATAAGCAGGGTACGTGCAAAAATTGAAGGGCTTACCATTGATAACCCGGTGGTAGTCGACGAACACAGGACTATCCTTCCGGGAGGCACAATAAGCTGGCAACAATGGACTGATCGGGCTCTTTATAACGGAAAAGGCGAATTAATTGAATACCAGGCAGAAGGTGTTGATATTACGGCAAGGAAACAAGCAGAGGAAGATTTGCGTGAAAGTGAGGAAAAATTCAGGCAGTTGGCCGAGAATATTGGACAGGTATTTTGGTTGGCATCGCCTGACATGGAACATATGTTTTATATAAGTCCGGCCTATGAAGAGATTTGGGGACAATCTTGTCAAAGTTTGTTGGATAATCCAATTTCCTGGTTCGATGTTATTTTTGAAGAAGAAAAGCGCGAAGTTAGAAAAGTATTGGATTCACCATTAGGTGAGACCGGCGAACTACGTTTCCCCGAATTTAGAATTAAAAAGCCGGATGGATCAACACGATGGATCCAGGCAAATGCATACCCAATTCACGATAATAAAGGCAATCTGGTACGAATGGCCGGATTGGCTAAAGACATTACCCAAAAGAAAAAACTGGAAGAGGCAACAAAACAAGTTTCGGGGGGGATTGAAAGTGTTACAGGAAATGTTTTCTTCGAATCATTGGTAAAATCGCTGGTTGAAGTATTGGATGTTGAATTTGCGTTTGTTGGAAAGTACGTTAAAACTTCGTCAAAAACCATACAAACTTTGGTTGTAAACAAAAATGGCGAAGCCCAGGATAATTTTGAATGCACCATAGAAGGATCGGCATGTGAAAACGTTGTAAAAGGTGAATTAAGCATTTATAAAGAAAATGTCCAGGACATCTTCCCGTCCGATAGTTTGTTAAATTACCATGGCGCTAATAGCTATGCAGGTGTTCCGCTTTTTAGTTCATCCGGAGCGTTATTGGGGATTATTGTGGTGATGGATAAAAAACCTTTTATCGAAACTGAAATGGTAAAAACAGTTCTTCAAATGTTCTCGGGAAGGACTGGTGCTGAGCTTGAGAGGCTACATACAGAAAAAGCCCTGGTGGAAAGTGAAGAGAAATTCAGGACAATCGTGGAAGCATCACCAGATGCAGTTTTAAGAACCGATTTGAACCATATTATTATATATGCATCATCAAGGGCAGCTGAAATTTTTGGATTTGAATCATACAAAGATCTAATTGGGAAGCATTTTAATGAACTGGTTACCGAAGAATCTAAATCAAAAGTTGAAGGTACTTTTCAGAAAGTACTGGAAGAAGGAACCGTTCGCGATGAAGAATGTGTGTTTTTTGGAAAAGAAAAATCTACTTATTTCGGAGAATTTAGCTCATCGGCGATAAAAAATAACTCGGGCGAACCATTGGGATTTATAATTATTACCAAAGACATTACTGTAAGGAAAGATGCTGAAAACGCGATAAAAGTATACCAGGAGAATTTACGCTCCATGACTTCTGAGCTAAACCTTGCAGTAGAAAAAGAAAGAAGACGGATTGCTGTTGATTTACATGACCACTTGGGGCAGAGCCTTGCAATGGCACGTATTAAACTTTCAGGGATGAAAAATGAACCTCTGCCCGAAAAAACCATCGAAGATATTGTTGAAACAGAAAAATATGTAATAGATGCGATAAAAAATTCACGAACATTGACTTATGAACTAAGCCCGCCGGTTTTATTTGAACTGGGCTTAGCTGCTGCCATAAACTGGAAACTCGAGCAGCTAAACAGCAAATATCAATTAGAAACCAACCTGGAAGTGGAGGATGAAGTTCCGGAATTAAATGAAGATTTATTGATATTAATGTTCAGGGCAGTTGGTGAACTACTTAATAATATAGTAAAGCATGCAAATGCAACAACTGTTTCGGTGCGCATGAATTTTAAGGGAAAATTCTTAAATATTAGCGTTAGCGACAATGGTAAAGGTTTTGAAACAAAGGGTGTAGATACAAAATTTAATAAAAAAGCCGGAATTGGCCTTTTTAGTATACGTGAAAGACTTGAATATTTCGATGGGAAAATGTATATTGACTCAGCTTTAGAAAAAGGCTCAAGGGTTTATCTATCTGTTCCTGTAAACTAAGTAATAAAATAACAATGGAAATTAGAGTTTTAATTTGTGACGACCATAAAATAATGCGCGAAGGTTTGCGCAATCTGTTAAAAGATAAAGCCAATATTGTGGTTGTTGGCGAAGCCGAAAACGGAAGAGATGCACTAAGTTTAGTTACTAAGTTAAAGCCCGACATTGTTATTATGGATGTTGCAATGCCAGGATTAAATGGTATGGAAGCTACCAAAATGATTTTACGCGAATACCAGGAAACAAGGGTGATCGCATTATCCATGCATTCAGGGAAACAATTTGTTACCGGAATGTTTAGGGCAGGGGCATCGGGTTACCTGTTAAAAGATTGTGCATTTGATGAATTAATGGATGCTATTAAGGCTGTAAACTCAAAACATACTTACCTAAGCCGTGAAATATCTGATGTGCTTGTTCGTGAATTTGTAAGTAATATTGATGGAGGGGTTGAAGAACCCGGCGAAGTTTTATCAACACGTGAAAAAGAAGTACTTCAACTAATTTCTGAAGGGAACTCTACTAAATTAATTGCAGAAAAACTCTTCATCAGTGTAAAAACCGTGGAAACTCATCGGCAGAAGGTAATGCAAAAACTAAACATATTTACCATACCTGAACTAACAAAATATGCAATCCGGATGGGATTTACCTCTTTGGATGAATAATTTAAAATCTAAAATTCATTTATTACCTCGAAAATCCTTCAAATAAATCCTCCAAATCCAACTTGTGCATATACGCCTCTTTATCAATGTGTTATACAATGCATTTCTAAAATACCCTAGTAATTTTTTACTTTACTAAGGGAATTTCTTATCCTATTTTCAACCTGAGTTAAGGGAATTTTCTATGTCAAATAGGAATTTCCCCTATTTCGGGGATGCGTGGGCTGCCATACATTTGTAATATCAATTTTTATAAACGCAAGGCTAAACGAAGCCGGCAATAAAAACTGACATATTTAATACGATATAACGATGTTGTTGTTAGTCCGATCATAGTTTGTAGTTTTTTGGTCGACCTTCCTTGGATTCTTAAATTACCCTTTAAGATTATATCCAGGAAAGTTCCAACCTCCCCGCCAAGAGTGGCGGGGAGTGTTAGGGAGCTTCAAAAATATGGGCAACACAATATTTCATATATAAAAATTTACTGCAATGAGCGAAATACTAATCATTCAAAACAAAAAAGAAGACCAGGAGAAAATCCTGGGTTTATTGGAAGGTTTCATCCCTGACAATTCTGATTTTGTTGTTACAAGTACACTCAATGAGGCATTAGCCAGGATAAGAGCTACGGATTTTGAGCTTATTATTTCGGACATGGATTTGCAGGATAGTAAAGGTAAAGATACCATTGACAGTATCCTTGAAATCGAAAAAAGGAGTCCTGTCGTACTATTAACATCAAAGAAAAACGAAGAACTGGCAATGGAAAGTATTGGTTTTGGTGTTCAGGATTGCCTTATAAAATGGGATTTCGATCAAAGCCAATTGTTTAAATGCCTTAAATCTTCTATCAAAAGAAAAGAAGCAGAGGAAAAAGTAAGGGTTTCGCAAGAAAAACTAAAAACAATTTTTGATTCTGCACCACTGGGATTTTTCCTTACCGACATGAAAGGAACTTTTGTGGATGGAAATAAGGCGGCGGAAAAAATACTTGGATATTACAACAAGGAATTTTTAGGCAAATCATACCTCGATGTTGATATTATTTCACCGGAAGACAGGGATAAAGCCATTCAACTTTTGGTAAGAAATTCAATTGGAATGTCAACCGGACCAGACAAACTGGTTTTCAAAAGAAAAACAGGTGAAGACATAAAAGTGGAATTATTTACAAATTCGATACAAATAAACAATGAAGTTTATGCTTTTGGGATTGCCCGCGAAATCCATGGAATGGATGCTGCAGCTTCTTAAACAGGATAAATAAAAACTGCCAAAATGAAACGCTGGGAAGGAAAAACCGTATTAATAGCCGATGACGATACAAGTAACTTTTTGTTATTGAATTACATCGTTAAAAATGCTGGAGCAATGGTTATTAAAGCTGTTAATGGGAAAGAGGCAGTTGATGTTATAAAAAGTGGGACAAAAGTAGATGCAATATTAATGGATTACCAAATGCCGGTTTTAAATGGACCGGAAGCTATCGCCCACATACGTAGCATAAACACAAACGTTCCAATTATATTGATCAGTGGTTTTTCGGCAGATGAAATTAATAACATGACCGAATTTAATGGTTATAATGAATCGATCTGCAAACCAATTCAGGTAAATGTTTTGGTTGAAACGTTAAATAAATACATAGAATATAGACGCGCTTAATTTTTTTTTCATACGTTTTAGTTTAGTTAGTTTAGATTTAAAGTCAATCATGATGCAGAAAAAGAGGACTTCTCAGGTTCTCTTTTTTTTGAAACTAATCTTCCATTTCATTGAGGATTTGCTCTACCTGCTCGTTGGTTTTTTTAAGTTTGTCTTTACAAAATTTTAGTAGAACAGTAACCCTTTTTACTTTTTCTGCCAGTTCATCCACATCAAGCTGTTCGCTTTCAATCTGCTCCAGGATTTCTTCCATTTCAGAAGATGCTTCTTTATAGCTTAATTTCTTTGCCGCCATTTCTTTAATGTTTTTCAATTGTACTTTTTATTTTACCATCTACAAATACAGTCTCAATTTCATCGCCGGTTTGTAGTCCTTTTTTCGATTTAATTATTGCACCATACTTTAAAGTCAGGGTATAACCACGTTCCAGAACTTTTTTAGGATCGAGCAATTGAATAGCCTGCTCATTCATAGCCAGCTTGTATTTTTCGTTCGAGAATAAATTGCCCAGCTTGTTTTTTACTACCAAACATACTTTACTTAAGTTATTTTGTTCTTCCTGTACATAATGCCCAAGACCATAAGCTAACTCTGTTGTAATATGTGAAAGCTTTCTTTGTGTATTTGACAAATAGGATTTTGTTTTGTACCCCAGGGAATTTTCAATCTCGGCAATACGTTTTTCATTTCGGGAAACAAACTGCCCCGTGTTAGACCTAAAACGATGCATCGTATTATTTAACTGTGCATTTTTTTCAGACAAGTAGAACTTCCCTCCTGTATTGATTCCGGAAGCCACCCCTTCCAAAAACCTGTTTTGTGCTTCAAGTATTTCCCTTGTTTTTACAATAATAGCCGATTCAATGCCCAGGATATGTTCATAAAAACCAGCAACACCACTGATTAAAAACTCGGCAACAGCAGTTGGAGTCTTCATTTTTGTATGCGCTACCAAATCTGTAATGGTTTCATCTTTTTCATGGCCAATTCCTGTAATTATTGGCAGTGGAAATTGGGTTACGAAATACGCGAGTTCATAATCGTCGAAACAGCTCAAATCTGCCTGTGCCCCCCCTCCCCTAATAATTACCACTACATCAAATTTGTCCTCCATCTCAAAAATCTGTTCCAATGCTAAAATAATTGAAGGTGCAGCTTCAGTGCCTTGCATAAATGCTTCAAACAAGGTGTGGTAATATTGGAAACCATAAGGATTATTCTCCAATTGCTCCACAAAATCCTGATATCCGGCAGCAGTTGCCGAAGAAATTATGGCAATGTTTTGAGGTACCAATGGAAGGTCCAGTTCCTTATTCATTTCAAAAATACCTTCCGTTTGTAACCTTTTGATAATTTCTTTCTTTTTAAGGCTCAAATCACCAATGGTATATGTCGGATCAATATCTTTTATGTTCAGGCTAAGCCCGAATGCCTCATGATATTCAACTGTTGCCCGTATCAAAACTTTTATTCCTGACGAAAAAGATTTCCCGGTTGAAGTTTCAAAATAGGGCTTTAGCATCCGGTAAGTATATGACCAGATAGTTGCCCTGCTTCTTGCAAGTATCTCATCGCTGGTTGAATCTTTTTCAATCAACTCAAGGTAGCAATGACCTGTGCGGTTTTCTTTCAGTTCACTAATTTCGGCGATAACCCACAAACTCTCGGGAAACGCTTCCAGTAACGAGTCTTTTATGAGGTTATTGAGATCTGAAAGTGTTATTTGTTCCGCCATCGGGATTAGTTGCTTTTAATGTACTTATAGCTATAACTCATATCCTGAGCCTTGATTGTAATAATAACTAAACCGGAGGGAATATGGTTTAGCTCATCAAGGATAATTGTTTTTTTGCCGGAAAAAGTTTTGCTCAGGTAAGCAAGGCCTAACGAATTATGTATTTCTATCTGCACTTCCCCTTCCAGGTTAAGATCTAAATTTTGCAAAACCAATCTTTCTTTAAACGGATTTGGCGCCAATTGCCATACCCGTTCTTCTTCTTTTTCAATAATTACCCTTCTGCTTTGCAACAGTTCTGAAGCCAATTTAAAATTCGGAATACCAAATCCCAATAAAGAATCGGGCATTGTATATTGATGTGCGCTTTCTTCGATGGCACTTTTTATTTCGAGGCTGGTAAATTCCGGGAATGCCTGCCATAAGCACGCTCCCATTCCAGCCATAACAGGAGAAGAATAGGAAGTTCCACTTCCGGCTACAATATTTCCGGAAGAATTCTGCAAGGCAGTCCCCCAACCCAGTGCGCTCACATTTGGTTTAATATCACCATCTGAAGCCGGACCAAACGAACTAAACCCTGCCTTTACCCCTTCGGCGTTCACTGCCCCAACCCCAATTACTTTATCTCCATCCGATGGGGAAATAATATGGCGCCATGGATCATTTCCTTCGTTGCCGGCACTGGCAAAAACCAGCATTCCCTTTTCAACAGCCATATTCGCAGCTTTTGTGACGCGGGTTGTATGTCCATCCATGTCCTCATAAGAATGGTTCATGTCGGAATTATCAAATAAATAATAGCCCAATGAAGAGTTGATAACATCAATGCCTAAACTATCGGCATACTCCGCTCCGGCAACCCAGTTGTCTTCTTCGACCAGATATTCGGAAGACGTGTCCTCGGTCCGGACCAACAAATAAGATGCATCGGGTGCAGTTCCGATCAATTGACCTGGTAAATTAGCAGCCATAATGGACAAAACATTGGCTCCATGATAATGTGTTGAAAAAAACTCTTCGTCGTTATCCACAAAATCTTTCGCACCTAAAATCCTGTTTTCCTGCCACAAAGCCTGCATCGCCGATGACTGGTTTGCATTTTTAAATCCACCGTCCAAAACCGCAATGTACATTCCTTCACCTGTGTAGCTAGCCTGATGCAGATAATGCCCGTTTATTTGGGAAACCTGGCTGACCGAAGCCTGATAATAGCTTGAATCAATAATCGGATTATCATCTTCATCCCTAAATTTACCAACACGTGCCGATTTTGTTAAAACTTGGTCTTTAGTAACCTGGTATTCTTTTACAAAATCCAGCTTGTCCAGTTCTTCAGCGAAATTTACATTTTCTGTTTTTACGGTAATTCCATTCAACCATTTCGATGAATGAATTAATGTTGCCCCCAAATCAGTGATAGCGTCAACATAAACCGAAGAAACTGGCAAATCTGTTTCATCAATGCTGATATTTTGCTTTTGCCTTCGAAGTATCGCCCTCGCAGAAAGGAATTCTTCTGGTTTATCAATCGAAAAGGAAGTGCCATTTTTATCATTAAAGCCAATCCAATAATAGGTTTGGGCAGCAAGCGTATCTAAAATAAAAAAACAGATTAAAAAGACTGATATGGATATGTAGCGAATTTTCATAAATTGCTTTTGTTGCTCATTGTATCAAATATACAATAGATTTATCCTTTTAAAGAAGAAAAGCACCAGGATTTAAATGGAAATGCCGTAGCTTATTTACGCGTATTTAAATTCCTGAGGAACTCATCCGGGTTCTGCATAAATTTTTCGGGATCGACAATATTTGGTTGGTTTTTCACCAGTTCTTCAAACTTCTCATTTTGAATACTGTCAAGTACCTGCGGATTTTTAAGGATTCCCTTTTCATATATCAAGGTATAGTCGGTTTCTCCCTTGTTGTTAAAATACTTCCAATTGCCATGTCGAAGGTCATTTTCATAAAATGCTTCCAATTCCATTTTGCCATCAGAAAAATATACCAGGCAAAATCCATCTCTCTTATCCTCTTTATATTTGCATTGCATGTATGGATTTCCGCTTTTGTAAAATGCCTGATATTTTCCATTTTTTTTGGCATCAACCCAGTCAATTTCTTCTAAAACCTCCCCTGTATCGTAGTAAATTTTTTCAAGCCCATGTTTTACGCCATTCCTGAAATTGGATTCGGATATCAACTGGTTTTCATGGAAAAACTTCCATAAGCCCTCTTTTTTCTCTGATATAAAACAACCTTTGGCAATTAGTTTACCCTTTTGGTTATATAAGGAAGATAACGTTGAATCACTTGCATCTGAATAGTTGAGGATTGCCTGAAGATTTCCATTTCCATGGTATCTTTTCCATTCTCCAACAGGTTGGTTATCTTTAAATTCGCCTTCGTAACGAAGCTTCCCATTTGGATGGTATTTTTTCCAAATACCCTGTTTATAACCATTTGCATCGGTTTGGTTCACTTGTGCCACTGCAAAAAATGGGAAAAGAATAATAAGTAATACGAATGCCTTCATTGTGCTTTTTTCAATAGAACTTCAAAAATACAGAAATATTTTATTTAGAACATTAAATTACATCCAAGGCAAAATTAAGGCATAAAAAAGCCCTCCCGCAATCAGGAGGGCAAAAACTTTGTCTTCTATTTGAATGATTAGGATAATGATGCTTTAAGCATCCATACCCTTTTTTCAGTGCTACTAATCAATCCTGTAATAAGATCGATGGTGCCCTCATCACCTGTTTCACCAACCAATGAATTAATTTCATTCAACTGCGATAAAATATGAGTACTGTTGCTTAAAACAACTTCCAGCGCTTCCTGTCCATCGGTA
This sequence comes from Prolixibacteraceae bacterium, assembly GCA_963678235.1. Classification (GTDB taxonomy): domain Bacteria; phylum Bacteroidota; class Bacteroidia; order Bacteroidales; family Prolixibacteraceae; genus JABMQB01. The sequence continues at coordinate 2,717,684 of OY782766.1, forward strand.
ACATTTTCTTCAGGTTTAATTTCCGAACTTTTTAAATAAGCCGAAAAAGTATGAAGTGGCACTCCCCCAACAGTTAAAATACGCTCTGCAATTTCATCGACAATGCTAGCAGCTTCGTTATAAAATTCTTCAAACTTTTCATGTAGCGGGAAAAACATGATTCCTTTAATATTCCAATGCAAACCTCTTAAGTTTTGATAGAATATTTGATAATCAGCAAGCAATTCGTTTAATTTCCCTATTACTTCGGTATTTGCACTCTTTGTGTTGTCATTTAAATTTTTCATGATTTTAATTTTTTATTGTTGTTTTATTACAATTCAAATATGCCATAAGTTTAATTTATTATATTTATGACACTATTTATTTTAATTATACTGTATGAATTTCAGTCAGTTACAATACTTTATAGAAATAGGGAAACAGAAAGGTTTCTCTAAAGCAGCAAATACTCTTCGAATAACACAACCTGCATTAAGCCTTCAAATACAAAAGTTAGAGGAAGAAATCGGTTATCGGCTTTTAGATAGAAGCAGAAAGCCCATGCAGCTAAGTGCTGAAGGGAAAATATTTTACGACAAAGCTTTAGAAATAGTGAAGTTGGTAGATCAACTCAAAGATGTAAGTATTGAGTTGGGAGAATCAATCAAGGGAAGGCTTACCATTGGGATCATTCCAACATTAGCTCCTTATTTTATTCCCCTGTTCATTGAAGAGCTAAACCGTAAATTCCCGGATTTAGTGATCGACATTCGCGAAATATTAACGGAACAAATCATCGAGAAGTTGAAAACCGGGGAAATTGATGCAGGTATTTTGGCAACTCCGGTTGATACAAAAAATATTGTGTTTCAAGCTTTGTTTTACGAACGTTTTTTTCTTTATGTGTCCGGAAAACATCCGCTTTCTGAACGTAATAAAATTGACATTTCGAGCTTGAACACCAATGATTTGTGGTATTTGCAGGAAGGAAATTGTTTTCAAAACCAGGTTAATTCAATTTGTCAACTTGCCAATAACCTCTATTCCGGACAAGCATTTACATACCGCTCCAATTCTATTGAATCACTGAGGAGAATTGTTGAATCGAAAAGTGGGATGACTTTTATCCCCGAACTGGCAACCATTGAAATCCCGGTAGAATATGAAGACTTTGTGAAAGAAATTGAAGGGGAAACACCATACCGTGAAATCAGCCTTGCTTTGTCGCGCCAATACACTAAAAAAAGATTGATAGATGCATTTATTTCGGTTGCACTCGGCCATATTCCAAAAAGAATGCAAACCAAACCAAAAGAAGGACTTGTTATGAGCAGTGAAATTAAGGCATAAAATAAGCCCTTCCTTTTAAAGTCAGGAAGGGCTTACAGACTCAACTAAATATATGCTTATTGCTATTTAACCTCTTCAAAATCAACATCAGTCACTTCACCATCTTCGGTTGCCTGACCATTTGTTGGCTCTTGCTGTGCTCCCGCAGTTGGATCGCCTGCCGCCTGTTCACCACCACCTTGTGCCTGTTGAGCATTGTACATTTCCTGAGACGCTGCCTGGAACACTGTGTTCAATTCATTCATTGCTGAATCAATGGCATCTAAATCCTGGCTTTTGTGCGCTTCTTTCAATTTTGCCAATGCATCTTCAATAGGCTTTTTCTTATCAGCAGGAATCTTATCACCAAACTCCTTCAACTGTTTTTCTGTTTGGAAAATCAGACTGTCAGCCTGGTTGATTTTATCTACTTTTTCTTTGGCTTTTTTGTCGGCATCGGCATTTGCTTCTGCTTCTTCCTTCATCCGTTTAATTTCATCGTCGCTCAAACCAGAAGATGCTTCAATCCGGATTGATTGTGTTTTTCCGGTTGCTTTATCTTTTGCCGCAACATGAAGGATACCATTTGCATCAATATCAAATGTAACTTCAATTTGAGGAATTCCTCTTGGTGATGGCGGAATACCATCGAGGTGGAACCTTCCAATGGTTTTGTTGCCGTTTGCCATTGGACGCTCACCTTGCAACACATGAATTTCAACAGATGGCTGGTTGTCGGCAGCAGTGGTAAATGTTTCCGATTTTTTGGTCGGAATGGTTGTATTTGCCTCAATCAACTTGGTCATTACGCCACCCATTGTTTCAATTCCCAATGAAAGCGGAGTAACATCCAACAGCAAAACATCTTTAACTTCACCGGTTAGTACACCACCTTGAATTGCTGCTCCAATAGCAACAACCTCATCCGGGTTCACTCCTTTTGAAGGCGCTTTACCAAAGAATCCTTTAACAATTTCCTGAATAGCCGGAATCCTTGTTGATCCACCTACCAAAATTACTTCATCAATTTCAGAGGCACTGATGCCCGCATTTTTTAATGCCTTTTTACAAGGTTCTAATGTTGCCTGGATTAATTTATCAGCAAGCTGCTCGAATTTAGCCCTTGTCAATGTTTTAACCAAGTGTTTTGGCACACCGTCAACCGGCATAATATATGGCAGGTTAATTTCAGTTTGTGTTGAACTTGAAAGTTCAATTTTTGATTTTTCGGCAGCTTCTTTCAAGCGTTGAAGGGCCATTGGGTCTTTTCTTAAATCTAAACCTTCGTCTTTTTGGAATTCATCAGCCAACCAATCAATAATTACCTGATCGAAATCATCACCACCAAGGTGCGTATCCCCATCGGTAGCTTTAACCTCGAAAACTCCATCACCAAGTTCAAGCACCGAAATATCAAAAGTACCTCCACCAAGGTCAAAAACAGCAATTTTCATGTCCCTGTCCATTTTATCAAGACCATATGCCAATGATGCAGCAGTTGGTTCATTGATAATCCTTCTAACAGTTAATCCAGCCACTTCACCAGCTTCTTTTGTAGCCTGGCGCTGTGCATCGCTAAAATATGCCGGTACAGTAATAACTGCCTCGGTTACTTCTTGTCCAAGATAATCCTCAGCGGTTTTCTTCATTTTCTGAAGAACCATTGCCGAAATTTCCTGTGGTGAATATTTACGGTCATCGATTAAAACACGAGGTGTGTTATTATCGCCTTTTACAACTTTGTATGGTACCCTGCCTACTTCTTTTGAGCAACGATCAAAGGTTTCACCCATGAAACGTTTGATAGAAGATATCGTTTTTGTAGGATTTGTAATTGCCTGACGCTTGGCAGGATCGCCAACTTTACGTTCGCCATTTTCTACAAATGCCACAATAGATGGTGTAGTCCTTTTTCCTTCGCTGTTAGGAATTACAACAGGCTCGTTTCCTTCCATTACCGAAACGCATGAATTTGTTGTTCCTAAGTCAATACCAATAATTTTTCCCATTTTATACTATTTTTTGTGTATTATTTTATTTTTCACGAAATAGCTTTTAGCAATCACTATGCCATGGGGAAAAGCGGACAAGCGAACGAAATAATGACACGATTTCTTTTTTTTGCCGGAAACCAAATGACAAAACTGGTGACAAAACGACAGAAAACCTTGTTGAAAGTGTTTCTTACGATAGTTTATCTTTTTGTTTTTGAGATCTTTTTTATAAATTAACAATTTAAATATTCTTTGAGGCTAGGTATGAATTGGTATAAATCTTTGTTTTTGGGAGTCATTGTAATTGGTATTACTTTATATTCACCTCTTCATGCTGATGACATAATTGAAAGAGACAACCTGCATTTCAAGCATTTAACCATTGAAGATGGATTATCAAACAATAGAGTTAGTTGCGTATGTCAGGATTCACTTGGTTATATTTGGTTCGGAACAGACGAAGGTTTAAACAAATATGACGGTTATTCCATTTTTGAATACCAACACAATGTTGAGGATACTAGCTCCCTGTCTTCTAATAGTGTAAGTAGCTTATTTCTTGACTCAAAAAATAATTTATGGATTGGATTATCCGCCGATCTAAACCGATATGATCCTAAGAACAATTCTTTTATAAAACACACCTATAGGAATAATCAATTTGATGTAATTAGAGATTTTTTTGAGGATGACGAAGGAAGAATATGGGTTTGTTCTAAAAATGGATTGTTTATAATCGATCCAGACGATTTCTCCATTTCGTCCTATGCAGAAGAAAATCCGGAATTTGATTTAAAACAAATTCATTCTTTCTATATTGATAGTAAGAAGAATAAATGGATTGGAACATACACTTCAGGATTATTCTATATAAAAGCCGGCTCGAATAAATTAAATCATGTCACTCAGACATCAAATTACCGTGTTGAAGCTTTAGCTCAGGATAATAACAATTATTTATGGGCTGGAACAAGTAACAACAATCTTGTTAGAGTATCTATTGATGATTTTTCATCGAAGTCCTTCATCGTTGATAAAAACAATGAACTCACATCCCGGGTGCGAGGCATTTATGTCGATAAGTCAGGAAATTTGTGGCTTGCTACTCGAAGTGGACTTTACCTCAAGCCAAATGATGAGGATATTTTCATTTTGATGGGGAATACAGACATGAAGGTTTCAAAACTATCATACAATTCTATATTTAAACCATTTATTGATAAATCTGATGTATTGTGGCTGGGAACATTTGCAGGAGGTGTTAATTATGCAGATCTGCAACAAAAAAAATTCCGAAATATTGGGAAAGATGAAAGTGGAAACTCTCAAGGATTAAACGATGAATCTGTTTATTCAATAATAGAGGATTATAAGGAAAATATTTGGATAGGAACGGAAGATGGGGGAGTTAACCATTTTAATAAAAAAACGGGGCAGTTTAGTTATTATTCTTTCGATTATAACAACAAAAAAGATGTTATTAGAAACATTCATGCATTTGAATTCGCTAGTCCGAATCAGTTATGGATTGGAACATCTGGATATGGATTGATTTCATTTGATATTGAAAAAAAAACAAATGAAGTTATTCTAATCGAATCCAGAACAAGTAATGATGATGCAAATGATGTATATTCATTACTATATGATAGCAAGGATACCCTATGGGTGGGTACCAGGCAGGGCTTGTTTTATAAGAAAAATAATAGTGTAAATCATTTTGAGAGAATAGACACAATTTTCCCAAACGATGTGGTTGAAATTATATACGAAGACTCTAAAAGTAATTTATGGATAGGAACTCAGGAAAATGGACTTTTCTTTTATAACAGAGATACCTTTGTAAGAATAGCCCCAGAAAGAATTGAGTCAATTCTTTCGATTCTAGAGGATACTAAAGGCAATATGTGGTTTGGGGGAAGTTCAAATGGCTTAATGGTAATGACAAATGATACCATTGTTTATTATAATAAAAATGATGGAATACCGAATAATTCAGTTTATGGAATTCTGGAAGATAACGATAACAACATTTGGATTAGTTCATCTTCGGGTATATCAAAATTAGAAAATGCTGTTATTTCCCCTATTATAGAAAAACCGGATTTCATACGCTATGATATGGCTGATGGCTTAATAAGCAAGCAATTTAATCATGCTTCTTATCTTAAAAGTTCCGATGGAAAATTATACTTTGGAAACCTAAAAGGCATTACTTATTTCGATCCAAACGAAATAAAAGAAAATGATAAACTTCCTAATGTAGTTATATCTAAATTTTCGATCTCAAATAATCCTATTTTTCCTAACAAAGAGTATAAAAGCAGGGTTTTTCTTAACAGCGATATTTCTGTTACAAAAGAGATTACTCTCTCTTATAAAGAAAATGTATTCTCTTTAGAGTTTGTATCGCTTCACTACGCAAATCCACAACAGAATAAATATAAATACATGCTGGAAGGATTTGATAATGAATGGACTTATACTGATGCTAATAGGAGATTTACGACATATACCAACCTTCCGGGTGGCACTTATATTTTTAAAGTTTACGGTACTAATTACGATGGGATTTGGAGCGAAAATCCTGCTGAATTAGTTATAAAAATCATTCCTCCTTTTTGGAAAACTTTATTGTTTCAAATTTTCATAATACTCTTTATAGTAGGCTTAATCATAAGTTTTTATTTTTATCGTCTGCGGGCAATACACCGTCAAAAAGATCAACTTGCCGAACAAGTTGAAAAACGTACCCTGGAATTAGCAAATAAAAACACCATACTTAATCAGCAAACTGAAGAATTGAATAAAACTAATACCGATTTGAAAGATAGACAGCTGAGAATTGAAACAATATCGAAGGAGTTGATGGCTCAAAAGAAACAGTTGGAAGAACTAAATGCTACCAAAGATAAATTCTTTAAAATTATTTCACACGACCTTAGAAGTCCTTTTAATGGAATCGTTGGTTTGACAAAATTATTGAATACGGAATATGATTCATTTAATGATACAAAAAGGAAAGAATTTATTCAAAAAATAAACGCATCAGCTCTTTATACCTATAACTTACTCGAAAATCTATTAACTTGGGCTAGCACGCAAACCGATGAGATTATAATAAATAAAGAAAAATTAAATCTTAAAGAATTGGTAGCTGCAGGTATTTCTACATGCTTATTTAATGCAGATTCTAAGAACATTCATGTGATCAATAACGTCCAATCTGAATTGATTGTATCGATTGATAGAAATACAGCATTAACATTTATTCGAAATATAGTCAGTAACGCTATTAAATTTACGCACGATGGAGGGCATGTTACAATTGACTCACATCTTGATGAGGATAGCATCAGCCTTCATATAACCGATAATGGTGTGGGCATGTCTCCTAAACTTATTGAGAACTTATTCCAAATAGATAAGGAAATATCAACCAGGGGGACCAACAATGAAAAGGGTACAGGATTGGGGCTTATTCTTTGTAAAGAGTTTATTGAAAGGAATGGAGGTTCAATTATCGTAAAGAGCGAAATCAATAAGGGAAGTGAATTTATTATTTCATTGCCACGATAGAGCAATTATGAATGTACCTTTGATTTTAAGTAACTTTTGACCGAGCAAACAATCCTCGTAGTCATGTACAATTAGGTTTTATCGATTCCTTAAACCAAGCCCTGAATATCTGAACATTTTTTTACTTTTGTAGTTCAATCTGAATAAAAATAGTTATGTCAGTTCATAAAGAAATACGAAAAGTTACCACCCACAGGCTTTCGGAGATGAAACTCAGGGGAGAAAAAATTGCGATGCTAACATCCTACGATTATAGCATGGCCCAGTTAGTCGATGAAGCCGGGGTAGACGTTATTCTTGTTGGCGACTCAGCTTCCAACGTAATGGCGGGCAACGAAACCACCTTGCCAATCACGCTTGATCAAATGATTTACCATGGAGCATCGGTTGTGAAAGCCGTAAAAAGGGCGCTTGTTGTTGTTGACTTGCCTTTTGGAACTTATCAGGGAAATTCAAGGGAAGCTTTAAATTCAGCCATCCGTATTATGAAAGAAACTGCTGCAGATGCAGTAAAACTGGAGGGCGGTGCAGAAATTATTGAATCGGTAAACCGGATACTTTCTGCCGGAATCCCGGTAATGGGACATCTGGGATTAATGCCGCAGTCGATCCATAAATTTGGGACATACACGGTTAGGGCAAAAAAAGAAGCAGAAGCAGAAAAATTAATTAGCGACGCGCATATTTTGGAGGAGGCTGGTTGTTTCGGGATTGTACTGGAAAAAATTCCGGCTGCCCTTGGCGAAAAAGTTTCCACTGAATTAAAAATACCAATTATTGGCATTGGGGCCGGTGCCGGAGTTGACGGACAAGTTCTTGTTATTCACGATATGTTGGGTATAACACAGGAGTTTTCGCCACGTTTCTTAAGAAGGTACCATAACCTTGCTGCTGAAATTAAAGGTGCTGTTGGGACATATATTGAGGACGTAAAATCACAGGATTTTCCAAGCGAAAAGGAGCAGTACTAAAATCAGGAAATGGACATTGGTCATTGGTCATTGGGAACTTGTCATTCGGGATTAGTTATTAGTAATTAGTTATTAGTGATTGGAAATTTTTCATTTATAGGCACTCAATTTAAATTCTCCCAAAATATGAAATTAGAAGAATTAAAGGTTTATAATTTATCGATGAGCATTGCGGAAGAATGTTGGAATGATATTAAACAATGGGATGATTTTTCAAAAAACACTATTGGAAATCAATTAATAAGAGCCATTGATTCTGTCGCTGCAAATCTAAGTGAAGGATATGGCAGATATCATTATAAGGACTCAAAACGGTATGGCTATTTTTCCAGGGGATCTTTATACGAGTCCAAAACATGGTTGACTAAGGCAAAAAACAGAGATCTTATCTCAGAAAAAAGGTTTTTATTCTTTTCTGAACAAATTACCATAGCTGGTAAAATGTTGAATAAATATATTAATGCAATTGGTAAAAATGAAATAAATGATCCTCCCACAGATTATTCTTTAAATTCGGAAGTGATATAAAATAGTTTCTAATTGCCAATTACCAATATCTAATTAATAACTATGGAAGTTCTTTACGAAGACAACCATGTAATAGCAATTAACAAATCGTGTGGCGATATTGTACAGGGCGACAAATCGGGTGATGAGCCTATTACTGAAAAAGTAAAAGCTTACCTTAAAGAAAAATACAACAAGCCCGGCAATGTTTTTCTTGGCTTGCCACACAGGCTTGACAGACCTACCAGCGGAGTGCTACTATTGGCAAAAACAAGCAAGGTACTACCACGTTTAAATAAGCTATTTCAGGAAAAAGGAGTTGTAAAGAAAACCTATTGGGCAGTGGTTGACAAATTACCTCCAGAAACGGAAGGAATTCTGGAACACTATCTGATAAAAAACCAGGAAAAAAACAGAAGTTATGCTTATGCCGAACCAAGAGAAGGTGCCAAATTTGCAAGTCTTTCGTACAAACATATTGCCAGTATCAATCATTTTCATCTGCTTGAGATCCTGCTAAACACCGGGAGGCATCACCAAATAAGGGTACAGCTTCGCCAATTGAAAGTGTATATTAAAGGCGATTTAAAATATGGGTTTCCGCGTTCAAATAAAGATGGGGGGATAAGTTTGCATGCCAGAAGCCTTGAATTTGTGCATCCGGTTAAAAAGGAAACAATCAAAATTGTTGCCCCTCCACCAAAAGACAACGTTTGGAATGCATTTTTGGAGGCACTCGTAATAAAAGAGTAGTTCTACAAAAACGAATCGGGTTTAAAAACAAATGGCAAAAGACTTTCAATACCCTGAAGAACCTGAATCTTCTTTTTCCCATCTAAAATAATACGGATTGGTTTTTTGAACCGAATCTCATTTTCGGCTAGTGATTGCCGACAAGCCCCACAAGGCGCTGCTGGATATTCCATCAATCCATTTTTATTTGTTGCAGAAATTGCAATTACTTTAAGCGGGCTATCTGGAAATCGGGCATTGGCATAAAACATGGCAACCCTCTCGGCGCACAAACCCGATGGAAAAGCTGCATTTTCCTGATTGTTTCCAACAATAGTTTCTCCATTCGCGAGCAAAACAGCAGCTCCAACATTAAAATGGGAATAAGGCGAATAGGCATCTTTCGATGCTTCCCGGGCTTTTAAAACCAAGTCACGATCTTCTTCCGGAAGTTCAGAGATATTGGCATATTCATATACGAAAATCTGTAGCTCTTTCGTTCGCATAACCAGGTATTTTACTCAAATGTACAATTTTTCAATAAAGAAAATTATATTTAGCTAAATTTTTCAGAACACAAAAAATATGACTATTCGATCGGTTCTACTTATTCTACTTTTATCAATTTCAACAAGCATTTTATATGCACAAAAAATTAGTCGCAAAGAATATATCTTGAAATATCAAAACCTTGCAATAAAAGAAATGATCAGGAGTGGGGTTCCTGCAAGTATAACAATGGCACAGGCTTGTCTCGAATCGGGCGATGGCAATAGTACATTAGCCAGAAAATCGAACAACCATTTCGGGATAAAATGCAAATCAAACTGGAGCGGTCCAAAAGTCTTTTTTGATGACGATGAAAAAGATGAATGTTTCAGAAAATATGACCGGGTGGAGGACTCATACATTGACCATAGTAATTTTTTGCGGAATAATTTCAGGTATGGGATTTTATTTACGTATAAAATCACCGATTATAAAAAATGGGCAAAGGGTTTAAAAAAAGCAGGTTATGCAACTGCCCACAATTACGACAAACGACTAATTGCTATAATTGAAGCGAATGAACTTTATAAACTGGATAAAAAGATTGCCTTTGACCAGCTTGCCAGTTTTGAGCAAAAAAGCCTGCAAAAAACGGATGGCGGGTCGGGGTTTCTGATCAATCCATATCAAAAACGGAAAGTGGAAACCAGAAACGGCTTGCGTTCAATTGTTGTTAGGGAAGGCGATTCGTTTGAGGCAATAGCCCAGGAATTTGGAATGAAAGATTGGGAAATCTATGCATTTAATGACTACCCCAAAGGGTATCAACCCAAAGCAAATGAAATTTTGTATCTACAACCCAAAAAGCTAAAACCAAAGAAATACCATAAGTCGCATACTGTTCAGGAAGGTGAATCGATGCACATGATATCGCAAATGTATGGCATAAAAATGCGGCCACTTTATAAAAGAAACCGCTTAAAATATGGGGAACCTGTTCATGTTGGACAAGTAATAAGCCTGCGAAAAAAAATTAATAAACCCGCTTTATAGAAGTATGGTAAAAGTAAGGCAAAAGTACTTTATCAATAAATAGTACAAACATTATAATAAAAGCAATTCCTCCAACCAAAACCATATTTGATTTAACCATATTCATTAAATTTTGCCAAATGTCAGAATGGATATAAAACAGAATGCCAATCGATACTCCTGCGATTCCTAAGATTGCCAAAAAGTAAATTAAAAAGTCTCTCAAATATTGTTGAAAAACCATTTTTTTGTTCACTTTTATTGCCATTTTAGAGGCAAAATCTTCTGGCAAACTGTACGAAGGTTGCATTTTTAATACATCGTCCAGTAATCTCTCTGTGTATTTATCCTTCTCTAACATAGTCAACAAATATATTTGTTTTTTCTGATTCAGCCACTTTGCTGATTTTATCTTTTAATAAATTCCGGGCCCTCGACAAATAACTTTTTATCGTTCCTTCAGGCATTTTCGTAATTTGTTCAATTTCTTTGTACGAAAACTCCTCCAGGTGAAAAAGGGTCAGTACTGTTCTGTAATGCACCGGTAATTCTTCAATTAACAAAAGCAGGTGTTCCTTAATTTCTTGTTTCTCATAGCAATGAATGCCGGATATTGTTTCTTCTTTATCAAAAATCAAACCTGGTGTTTCATCGTACGATGAATCCTTGTATTTATTGTTTTTTCGAACATGCGAAATGCTGGTATTGTAGGCAATGGTTGCAATCCAGGTCGATAGTTTTGAATCGCCCCTGAATTTATTTAGCTTTTGATAAACTTTTACAAAAACCTCCTGGCATATGTCTTCCAATTCCTCTTGTTGTTGAACAATCCTGCCAACAATATGCACCACCAATCCCTGATATTTAGAAACAAGGTATTGAAATGCATTGGAATTCCCACTTAAAATTTGCCTTACCAGTACAGCATCATCCATAATTATAGGATATGACTCTATAATACATAAAAATGTTGCAATTGATCCCCAAAAGTTTTTCCCATCGAGAATTTTTCTTTGCCACTGAAAAAAATCCGCTTTTACTGCAACATTCTTAAAACATCGGAAGTCTAACCAATCGAATGTTAAATTAAAAAATATAATCATGACAGAAGTATTTATCCCGGCAGTGATATTTTTTGCTGCCTATCACATTATCAAACTCCTTTCGGAACATTTACTAAAAAGGAAGATTATTAAAAGCGGGCATATCGATAAAGCACAAATTTTGGAACCTTTAAAAGTTGAATCCAGTGAAGAAAACAAATATCCTTCATTAAAATGGGGACTGGTTGCTTTCCTTGGTGGTTTAGGTCTAATTCTGATCGATATTTTAAGAAGAATCGACCATGAGCTAATTGATTATAACTATGGTGTTTTACCAGTTGGAATCGTTTTGGTGTTTGTTGCGTTGGGATTCCTGATTTATTTCTTTATTGTAAACGGTAAAAGCAAAAAATAACCAATCAAAACCTTTGGCTTGAAAACAGATTACAGAACCGGGATTTTGTCTTTTATTAGATGGAAATTCGGAAAACAAATTTAGCAGGGATGCCATCTCTTTTGAAGGAGATGGCATCCCTACCTTTTTGATTAAGTTATGTAGCACTATATTGATCAGCATTTTGAAACCCCCGGAGAAAATCAACCACCTTCATCCTTTTCTTTCCTTGCAGTTGCAACTCCAAAATATCAATCCAGCCATCTGCTGTAGCCACTTTCAGAAAAGTTTTTTTATCGGAAGATATGGTTCCGGGTTGAACCGAATGTTTCTCTTGCTTTTTATCTGACAAATAAATCTTCAACAAAATTTCTTTCTCCGATACTTTTTGAACAAGCATTGTCCAGGCAGCCGGATAAGGTGACAATCCTCGTATCAAATTATGTATGGCGTCCACGGATTTATTCCAATTAATCCTACAATCGTCTTTGAATATTTTTGGGGCATGCTTAAGCTCCTCTTCTTTTTGGAAAAACTCCGTTTGTGTCTGTGGCTGATAATTATCCTCTGCAAGGGCATCCACTGTTTTTAAAACCAATTTTGACCCAATTCCCAAAAGACGGTCGTGCACATCACCAACCGTATCGTTTTCTGAAATGGGTGTTTTCTCATAGAACAGTATTTTTCCAGTATCTATTTTATGATCCAGTAAAAATGTAGTTACCCCTGTTTCGCTTTCCCCATTAATTATTGCCCAGTTTAAAGGTGCAGCTCCACGATATTGTGGCAAAAGAGAAGCGTGAAGGTTAAAGGTACCCAATCGTGGCATGTTCCAAACAACTTCAGGCAACATCCTGAAAGCAACGACCACTTGCAGGTCGGCATTCAGTGCCTTAAGCTCTTGTAAAAAATCTGGATTTTTAAGTTTTCCCGGTTGAAGCAAAGTTAATCCCTGCTCAAGCGCATATTTTTTTACGGCTGATTCTGCAAGTTGCCGTCCCCTGCCAGCAGGTTTATCTACGCTTGTAATTACGCCAACTATATTATAACCATTCTCGACAAGAGCTTTTAAACTTCCAACTGCAAAGTCGGGCGTTCCCATAAAAACAATTCTTAAGTCTTTACCTGTCATAGCAATTAAAAGCTTTATTTCTTTCTTAAATTCCGGTTCCCCTTTTGTGCTTTTGGCCAGTATGGACAATGCCTGCAACCATTTGCACAACAGTAACCTCTTTTGGTCAGGTATTCTTCCGTCATCACACGAAATCCTTCCTTGCTCAAATAATAGTCAACTCCTTCCTCAAAGTCATCACCATATTCCATATCGCCGTAAGAAGGATTATAACTCATTACTTTAGATTACAATTGAACAAGAAAACTAATCATCGTAATTAAACCTTTGAAGGTTGTGCCCCATTCGGTCCCTTTTGGTTTTTAAATACCTCTGGTTATGCTTGTTTGGTTTAACTTCAATTGGGATAATTTCGGAAATCGTTAACCCATATGCTTCCAAACCAACCCTTTTCACAGGATTATTTGTTAATAATTTCATTTTTGTGACCCCTATATTCCTCAAAATCTGGGCACCAACTCCGTAGTCACGTTCATCGGCATCAAAACCTAAATGGATGTTTGCATCAATGGTATCCATTCCTTCATCTTGCAGTTTGTAAGCTGCAATTTTATTGAGCAAACCAATTCCACGTCCTTCTTGCTGCATGTAAACCACAACTCCACGGCCCTCTTTTTCGATCATTTGCATGGATGCTTGTAACTGGTCGCCACATTCGCATCTTTTTGAAGCAAAAATATCGCCCGTCATACACGACGAATGCACCCTAACCAATACCGGCTCGCCATCCGCAACATTGCCTTTAATCAAAGCAACATGTTCAGCCCCGTTCGACTTTTGACGAAACGGAACAATTTGAAAATCACCATGTTCCGTTGGCAGGCTTACTTCCTCTCCACGCATAATTAAACTTTCCCGATCTAATAAATAAGCAATCAGATCTTTTATCGATACTAATTTTAAGTTAAATTTTTGGGCAAGTTTCGATAATTCAGGCAAACGTGACATGGTGCCATCGTCATTCATTATTTCGATCAGTACCCCGGCAGGTGTTAATCCCGCTAATCTCATCAGGTCAATCGTTGCTTCGGTATGTCCTGACCGTCTTAGCACTCCGCGGTCTTTTGCTTTAAGTGGGAAGATATGCCCGGGACGCCCGAGTTCTTCTGGCTTGGTATCTTTATTTGCCAATGCATTGATTGTTTTTGCCCGGTCGCTGGCGGAAATTCCCGTCGTGCAGCCATAGCCAATTAAATCAACAGAAACAGTAAAAGGGGTTTCGTGCGACGAAGTATTTTTCCCTACCATTAACTGCAAATCAAGCTCTTCGCATCGGCTCTCGGTAAGGGGCACGCAAATTAGCCCCCTGCCATATTTAGTCATAAAATTCACTATCTCGGGGGTAATCAATTCTGCAGAAGCAATAAAATCCCCTTCATTCTCCCTGTCTTCGTCATCCACAACAATAATTATTTCCCCTTTCTTCAACGCTTCAACGGCCTCAGGTATAGAATTTAGCTTTATTTCGTCCATTTTAATAATGTTCCTGTGAAAATTAGGCTGCAAAATTACTTAAAATAATTGATAAAAAAATGACAAAGGCTTTCTATGCCCGTTTAGACTTTTCCCAATTCACCGATTGTTTTCCTTTGACAAAACGGATTATTCCAGCCACCCCGGCATAATTTATTAGTACAAAATAAAGTGGGGCAAAAAGAAGTTTTAAACGGATTTGTTTTTTCTCGAAATACCAGCCGACAAAAGCGAGGAAGTAGCAAAACAATTGAAGGTATAAAAACAGTGTGTACCAGTTAACAGAAATCCAAAGCCCTTTTTCGGCAACAATAGCAATATTCACTAATAGCAATAAAAACAAGGATATTGGAGCAATGGTCCATCGAAATACTTTGTGCGAAATATACTGCCAGGTCAACAAACCATATTTAAAGGGATTCAACAAAGGTTTAAGCCTGAATATTGTTTGAACGCCGCCAGCAGCGATTCTAATTTTACGTTTTAGCTCTTCTTTGACGTTTAACGATCCTGTTTCTTCTGCATAAGCATTGGGTGTATATGCAATTCTGTATCCTTTTTGGGCAATTCTCAGTGTGATTATAAAATCATCAAGTAAAGTATCGCCTTCCACTTCCTGGAATAAATTGGCACGTATGGCAAATAGCTCACCCACACCCCCCACTGCTGAATTTACACCTGCATCCATTTTTTTTAGCCACGATTCATATTTCCAATAGAGGCCTTCACCTGCCGCAGCAGCAGCATTTTTTTTCCTTTCTACAATCCGCTTTTCCCCTGCAACTGAACCTACATCCGGGTTTCTAAATTGTTTAACGATTTCCCTTATTGATTGATTCCCGAGAATGGTATTGGTATCTGAGAATATGACAATGGGCGCCTTTACAAATTGCATCCCGCGGTTCATCGCGTGTATTTTTCCATTCCGTTCTTTTAGGTGATACACTTCAACTTCCGGATATTTTTTTAACAGTTCCGGGGTACCATCGTCCGACCCATCGGTAACCCATAAATATTGGATTTTTTCTTTCGGATAATCCAACGAAAAAGAATTCTCCACTTTCTGATCGACATAATCTTTTTCATTAAACGCGGTAACAAACAAACAGACATTGGGTTCCGCATTGGTTTCAGATAAAGTATCAGATTTTTTTTGCAGAAACTTTTTAATATAGTAAACCACAGCAATTAAAATACTGTAGCCAGCGTATGTATAAAACAGGATAAAAAACAGGATCCAAAAAAGGAGTATCAATGTCATTCGAGATGTTTCTTATAAAATTCAGTCAATTTTTCTGTTAGGACTAAATTATTAAAATTTTCGTGAATAAACAGGGATGCATTTGCACTTAAGGATTCGAATAGTTTTTTGTCGTCCAATAATTGAAGAATGCCTGCAGAAAAATCTCTTGCCTCATCCGCAATTAAAATATTTTTGCCTGAAGTTGTTTGTATTCCTTCGGAACCGATCGAAGTTGAGACAATGGGCTTACCTAGTGCCATCCCTTCCACAATTTTAATTCGCATTCCACTTCCCGAAAGCAAGGGAACAACCATCACAGCTTTTGAGTTTATGAATCGGTATGCGTCTTCAACTTCTCCTTCATAAAAAACATTTTTACCGGATATTTTCGAAACAAACCAATCCGGGGCATTCCTCCCGGCAACATAAAATTTTGTTTCCGGTTTATGTTTTAATAATTCCGTCCAACAATTATTTAAAAACCATACTACCCCTTCCTGGTTGGGAGCCCAATCCAGTGCGCCAATATGAAATACAGAAAACGGTTCAATCTCGCTATCATCAGGTATCAAATAACTAAGATCAATACCTGTTTGCGAAACATGCATTGGTTTTTTATTCCCCAATTGGTTTAAAATATCCCCATCCCTTTGTGTTATCGGAACTACAAGATCGTAGGAATTTAGCAGTGAAATTTCGAAACGTTTGATTCTTTTGCTCAGGTTTTTTAAATACCATTTTTTGAAACCTTTACTCACACATGCTGTACGTTCCCATATTTCATATTCTATATTATGAGACCGATAAACAATTTTTGCATTCGACAATTCTCGGATTACCGGAATATAGGGACACACATATAATCCTTCCAATTGGACAATATCAAATTCATTCTTTTTTAATATTTCCCTAAGCTCGTTTGAAAATGATTTATCAATAAAACGTGCAGCATTATAGGGAATTTTTGAAAACAGCAAATTTTGTAATGCATCCCATGCATTTATGGGTGCCGGAACATTCACCAATTTAATTTTCGCTAAGCCTTTTATTTCTGGTGGAATATCCGACAAGTTAATCGAATGTTTAATGGTAACCATCGATAACAGGGTAACTTCGTGCCCTGCTGAAACCAATCCTCTTAAAACATTCATGCAGGCAATTGCCCCGCCATCGGTTTCCGGATAGGGTACTTTATTGGTTATTTGAAGTATCTTCATTCAATAAATTAGCCTTGCCCCTTTTTAACCTTATTTTGATCTTTTTTATTAAATCGAAATAAGTTTCTGTACTCATTACTGCCGAATCGCTGACCGCTTTATAGGTCAGCCAAATACCGATCGGTAAAAATACAAGCGAAGAAAACCACATTCCTAAGAACATATCCCAAACATCTTCACGTGCCGATTTCTCCCCGGTTATAGAGACAACATAATACATGATAAATAGAAAAATAGAAATGACCACAGGCATTCCAAGCCCCCCCTTTCGGATAATTGCACCTAAAGGCGCGCCAATAAAGAAAAAAAGCAAAACAGCTACCGACAACGAAAACTTCTTATGCCGTTCCATTTCGTGCTTGTTAATAATCTTTTTCGCACCATAAAGGTTGTTCTGGATGTTGTTCAATTCATTATTATTTGAACGTACATTGCCCAAAGCGCTTTCAACAACCTGGTTCTTTCTATCCATATCAAGGTTTTCAAATTCTTCTTTAGGATTAAAAATTATCGCTGGCTTATCGTCCACAGACCTTTTTAAAGAATCATTGGGAGCAGTATGATTTAACAAATTGACCATTAATGCACTATTAAACCTGCTACCAACAACAAACCTTCTTATTCGTTCTCTATAATCCTGGTGCAATGAATCCTCCGAAGCCAACAATTGATTGATGTTCAGCATTCGATACGAATTCTGAAATATTTTTTCATCAGAACGGTTAAAATCGAAACCCCTTAGTTTAATATTTACAATTTGTTTGTCGAAACGGTCTTCCCTATGTGGATATGTTTTTCTTCGTCTGTTATTTTTGGGGTTCTCCTCCACATAATTAATTCCACTATACAATGTAAATACCATAAATTTACGGTCTTCTGTCATCTCTAACCTACCAGAATCGGCTACTGTTACCCTGTCGTTCGAGCTTCCTCTCGAGTGATCATACACCAGCACATCGTAAAGCATATTTGTTTCCTTGTTCTTCCGGTCAACGCGAATACTATAATTGGTGATTTCATTGGTAAATACACCTTCTTTTAAGATCAGTTCCGGCTTTTGTTGTTTTACACTGTACAAAAGGGTAATAAATCGAAGATTGGTTTTTGGAAGTATATTATTTGCGAAATAAAAAGCAGTAAAAGATACAATTATTGCGATGACCATCATCGGCCTCATTATCCTTAATAGGGAAACTCCTGCTGATTTTATTGCAACTAATTCATAACTCTCCCCCAATGCACCAAAAGCCATTATAGATGCCAGCAACATTGAAAGAGGGAATGCAAATGGGAGTAAGCCAAAGGAAGCATAAAAAACCAATTCCCCTAATACAGACCATTCCAAACCTTTGCCAACCAGGTCATCAATGTATTTCCACATAAATTGCATCAGCAATACAAACAGGCATATAAAAAAGGTCATGAAAAAAGGACCTAAAAATGATCTTATAACATATGCGTGCAATCTCTTCATCATACAATTATTTCCTTGGATTGAAGTACAAAGCTAAATTATTTTAAAGGAATAAAAACGAAAAAAATGTTAGAGATTATTTAATAACAAGAAGAATTGGAACAAAATAACGAATTACGAACCTAAAACATGTTTCAAATCAGCAATTTGAGAATCCCAAAGCCCCTGGGATTCATCGGCTTCATCTTCTTCAGCAAAATCTGTAACCAACAAAGAAACATCATTGGTCAACTCATCGCGAGCTATTTTAAATTCAAAGTACTCATTATCTGTATCAAGCCAGGTAAAACGCACCAACCTGTTTTCTTTATGCAAAGTCATTTCCGCCTGCTGTTCAGATCCTTCCCACACAAAAGTATACACCTTCCCTCGAACTTTAACATCATCGGCAAACCATTCTGCCAAACCTGATGCAGTGCTAAGCCTGTTATACAATACTTTAGGTGAACAATTCACAATGTATTCAAAATTCACTTTGATTTTATCGCTCATAGTATTTGCTTTTGTGCAATATATTAAATCTGAAATTAACTCGCAAAACTCTTACCGTATAAGAGTTTGGTAAGGTAATATTTTTCTTTATAAAACAGAAGGTGTTTAAAAATAAATATTATATTTGCACCGCAATTTTCGGCGAGGTAGCTCAGCTGGTTAGAGCGCAGGATTCATAATCCTGAGGTCGCGAGTTCAAGTCTCGCTCTCGCTACATTCCATTAAAAAGACTGTTCAATTCGAACAGTCTTTATTGTTTTTCAATGTTGTACCCTGAGTTTCTAATGATAAACTCACCTCTTAACAATACCAGCCAATACAGTGTATTCTGTTAGTGTTCATTTTGCGGCTTCTTTCCAATTGTTTGAAGAATTAACCAAATGAGTAGTGGCAGATTTCGTGATAGTTCTTATTCAATCTGACAGGTATCCCAAACGTCAAAATGCTTTAAAAATTAACACGTTCACTCCCACTGCTCATACAAAATATAAGAAGAAGTTATATTATGTTATAGTCCACAGCCACCTGTACAAAATGGAGTCTTTGCTGTTTTTGAATAATCGCGTACAAATCCCATTCTCTTCATTTTGTTATCATCACTAAGGATGCCAGTACCAAAGCTACCTTTAAATCCATCATTACAATCCACATCACAATAAACGCTTATCAGTTGATTGTTTTTATCAAATTCTAATTTCTTGTAACTGATCGTAATCTCATAATTATCTAGTTCCTCTTTTACTCGGACTAAACTATCAAGAGTTAAACTATTTGTAAATACAGCTTCAATTCGTTTAACAGATTTATCTACATTAAATTCAATGGAGAGGCATTGGTCATTTTTAACGTTGTTGGCTTGAGCCTGTGTTTCTAAAATAAGTACAAATAAGAATCCAATCAAAAAGAATGAAGTGGATAAAATTGAAATTTTTTTCATTGCATTAGTTTTTAAATTAAACAAATCTTTTAAATACCATACGAGAATATGGCTTTTCGAATTTGAACCATGATTTTCGGTTTTGACATCATTACCGGTATTAGATGCCTCAAAAAAATCAAATCCCAGAGTTTCAGAGATGAGTTTAATTGTAAAAGCTCTAGGCTTAACAATACCAGCTTCAATCCGCTGAATTGTTCGTATTGTTATTTTACACTTTTCTGCAACTTCTGCCTGTGTTAAGCCTTTTGCTTTTCTAAATTCAATTAATTTCTTTCCAAAATCTAGTTGTCCCATCAAATCGAAATTTTAAGTAAGATTATGTTCCATTTAAAAAATTCCAAAAATCAACATTGTCTTATTAGCGACATTTTTACGACAATCAACCTTAGTTGCCACTTAATCAACGATTTCATCCCAGGTATTATTTTGTCTCTCAAAATTCTTATTCTAATTATATTATAATGATTTAGACTGCGATAATTTCCTTTTACTCCCTCAAAAAAAATTTAATCCTGAATCACAGGTTCATAGTCTGGTTACACGGACAGACGGGAAGTCTCCTCTTGCAACATTCCAATAAAATAGGATATTTAAACAAAAACAGCTTTTACTGATTAAAGTCCTAATATTCTTTGACTTGAATGCGTAAATTTAATGGTTCAACCAAATTTCAACGTAATGCCAAAATCTTTAAAAGAAGACGCACTTAAATACCATGAGTGTGGTCGTCCGGGCAAAATCGAGGTTATCCCGACAAAACCTCATCATACGCAATACGACCTTTCGCTAGCGTATTCTCCAGGAGTGGCAGAACCCTGCCTTCAAATTCAAAAAGACCAGGTTAACGCTTACAAGTACACCGCCAAGGGAAACCTGGTAGCTGTAATTTCAAATGGTACAGCGGTGCTAGGGCTTGGCGATATTGGCTCACTTGCGGGTAAACCTGTAATGGAAGGAAAAGGGCTTCTGTTTAAAATTTTCGCCGACATCGATGTTTTTGACATTGAAATTGATGAAAAAGATCCGGCAAAATTCATTGAAGTCGTAAAAGCAATTGCGCCAACATTTGGCGGTATTAATCTTGAAGATATTAAAGCCCCTGAATGTTTTGAAATTGAGGAAAAACTAAAAAAGGCCTTAGACATACCCGTTTTTCATGACGACCAACATGGCACGGCAATTATTTCGGCAGCCGGCTTAATAAATGCCCTTGAATTAAACGGGAAAAAGATTGATACCATAAAAGTTGTGGTTAACGGGGCAGGTGCCAGCGCCG
Organism: Prolixibacteraceae bacterium; assembly: GCA_963678235.1. Lineage (GTDB taxonomy): Bacteria > Bacteroidota > Bacteroidia > Bacteroidales > Prolixibacteraceae > JABMQB01. The sequence goes on from OY782766.1 coordinate 2,738,983, forward strand.
TTTCCTGTGCGAAACTCTATATTAGTCTGGGTGTAAAAAAAGAAAATGTTGTGATGCTCGATAGCAAAGGAGTATTAAACAAAAAAAGAAAAAACCTTAACTCCGTTAAACAACAATTTGTCACTGATAGGGAAATAGAAACCCTTGAACAAGCCATGATTCATGCAGATGTATTTTTAGGATTATCTGTAGGGAATGTGGTTTCCAAAAAAATGATACGATCGATGGCAAAAGATCCCATCGTGTTTGCTATGGCCAACCCCACCCCCGAAATTGCTTATCCTGAAGCAGTGCAAGCCAGAAAAGATATTATTATGGCCACCGGAAGAAGCGATTATCCAAACCAGGTTAACAATGTTCTTGGGTTCCCATTTATTTTCAGGGGTGCTTTAGATGTGATGGCCCACTCCATTAACGAAGAAATGAAAATTGCCGCGGTCAAAGCAATTGCTTCACTCGCAAAAGAATATGTACCTGAGTTGGTAACCAAAGCATATAACCAGCAAAATATTGTTTTCGGAAAAGAATATATTATTCCCAAGCCACTTGATCCAAGGTTAATTGCCACTGTTGCCCCGGCAATTGCCAAAGCAGCAATGGAAACTGGCGTGGCTAGAAAACCCATAAGCGATTGGGAAGAATACAAAAGTCAGCTAAACAATAGGCTTGGGCTTGACAATAAACTGATAATGACCATTCGCGACAAGGCAAAACAAGCGCCTAAAAAAGTTGTTTTTGCCGATGCAACCGATTTTAAAGTGCTAAAGGCTGCCCAGTTTATTATCAACCAAAAAATTGCGCACCCAATCCTGTTAGGGAATAAAAAAGAAATAACCAGCCTCATTAAAGAAAATTCGCTGGAATTAAAGGGAGTCCCAATTATTGATCTCTACAAAGATGTTTCGAAACGAAAGAGGGAAGAATTTGCTAAAATTCTGTTTGAAAAAAGGCAAAGAAAAGGTTTATCCTTTGAAGGGGCGGTTGAAAAAATGTACAACAGGGATTATTATGGTTGTATGATGGTTGAAACCGGGGAAGCGGATGCTTTTATCTCCGGGCTTTCAAAAAAATATGCCGACACCATCAGACCAGCTTTACATGTTATAGGCACCAAAAGGGACTTTAACCATATTGCGGGCATGTATATTATGCTTACAAAAAAAGGACCGCTCTTCCTGGCCGACACAACTGTAAATTCCGATCCAAGCCCACGCACCCTAGCCGATACAACTATGCTTGTTGCAAATGAAGTAAAACGGTTTAATATGGAACCAAGGATTGCACTGGTAAGTTATTCCAATTTTGGGGCTTTTAAAGGAAAAGGAAGTCCTGTTAGGGCGCGTGAAGCTGTAAAAATACTGCATGAGCATCACCCCGAAATGCTGGTGGATGGTGAAATGCAGGCCAATTACGCATTGGACGGAAAACTACGCATGAAGAAATTCCCTTTCACAAAACTAGGCGACAAAGATGCCAACGTCCTGATCTTCCCTAATTTAAGCTCAGGGAACATCCTTTACAAAGTGTTACAGGAAGTTGGCACTGCCAAAGCCATTGGTCCTGTATTATTGGGGATGAACAAGCCTATACACATATTACAAATGGGAAGTTCGGTTAGGGAGATTGTAAATATGGTTGCAATTGCCGTGGTTGATGCCCAATAAAACCATTCAATTATAAAAAGAAAAGCCCGTGGAATTTTCATTTTCTCCGGGCTTTTTTAATTTTGCCTTCCAATAAAATCAAAGTTTGACAATTCATGTATTTTCGTACATTTGCCATCTTAAATAGATATTTATGACAGCTCAAAATTTAAAAACAAACTACATTTTACAATCTGTAAACACAAAAAAAACATTTGAAGATATAGGTTGGATGATGGTTGCTCCTGGTGAAGATATGCCAACTTTAATAAGGGCGATCTATGAAAAAAAACAATTGGAGGTAAAAGATGATAGTTACGGGCTGTATAAATTCTCCGATTGGTTGCCAATCAACCACATGTTAAAAGGATCATCGGCACCGGTAACATATAAAAGTGAAGGGCTTGCAAATGAATTGGGTTTGTCGAACCTTTGGATTACGTTTAACGGCTATTGGCCCGAAAAGGGAGCAAATATGCAAACCTGCTCTTTCAAGGAAACCGAAGCATATTCTGTGTGTGGAAGGCTTGACCCGAATAACGAAATGGTATTAAATGTGGCTTCGGCAGGAAATACGGCAAGGGCTTTTGCCAAGGTATGTTCCGACAATAATATTCCGTTAATCCTTTGTGTGCCCGAAGATAATTTGGATGCACTTTGGTTTGAAAAACCATTGAACGATTGTGTAAAACTTATTTGCAGCGAAAAAGGCAGCGATTATTTTGATGCGATTTCATTGTCGAACCAACTTTCGGGAAGTGAAAAATTCCTGTGCGAAGGAGGGGCAAGAAACGTTGCCCGCAGGGATGGAATGTCAACTACTGTGTTGTCAGCAGCCACCACTATTGGCAAAATTCCCGAATATTATTTCCAGGCAATTGGAAGTGGTACTGGTGCGGTAGCAGCTTGGGAAGCAAATATGCGTTTGTTGGAAGATGGACGTTTTGGAAACACCAAAATGAAATTGATGGTTTCTCAAAATATCCCATTTATACCGATACACGATGCATGGAAAGCAAATTCGCGCAAAATGTTGCCTTTGGATGATGACCTTGCCAGGACCCAGGTCGAAGAAATAAGGGCAAAAGTATTGTCAAACCGAAAGCCGGCATATACTATCTTTGGAGGCTTGTACGATGCATTGAGCGATAACGGCGGTGATGTGCTTACTGCTACAAACGAGGAATCAATTGCAGCCTCTGAATTATTTAAGAAATTGGAAGGCAACGACATACATCCTGCAGCAGGAATTGCTACAGCAACATTGATCAATGCTGTGAAAAACAATCAGATCGACAAAGATGCACTGATCATGCTTAATATTACAGGTGGTGGCGAAGAACGGTTCAAACAGGAAAAAGAATTATTTTACCTAAAACCGTCGCATATTTTTAAGATAAATCCTGATGGTAATGAGGTTCTTAAAATTGCCAGCGGTTTATTTGAAGAAGTAAAAGCGTAAGATCAAATAACGTATTTGTAGATCATTTTAGCCCGATCTTCCCTATTTTCTAAATACTTCCTTATTTTTGATAAAATAAAGTTGTTTTATTTGTGTTGTAATACCAGTTAAAATCAAAAAAGGGATGAATGTCGAAAAGTTTCCTTCAAAATTATTGGAAAATGCTGTAAATGAATTTGCCAAATTCCCGGGGATTGGCAGAAGAAGTGCTCTACGTTTGGTTTTACACCTTTTAAAACAAGACAAAGAAGAAGTTAACAAATTTGGCACCTCCATAATCGACCTTCGAAACGACCTTAAACACTGTAAAGTTTGCCATAATATTTCTGACACTGAAATTTGTCCAATTTGTTCCGATCAACAAAGGGATGAGTCGGTCATATGTGTGGTTGAAAATATTCGGGATGTGATGTCCATTGAAAATACACTCCAATACAAAGGTTTGTACCATGTTCTCGGGGGAATAATTTCGCCCATGGATGGTGTCGGACCTTCTGATTTAGAAATAGAATCACTCATTCAAAGGGTAAACAATGGGAATGTAATTGAGGTAATTTTAGCTCTAAGCACAACCATGGAAGGCGACACAACCAATTTTTATATTTTTCGAAAGTTAAAAGAAACTGATATAAAGGTAACTACCCTGGCGCGTGGCGTTTCCATTGGCGACGAACTAGAATATGCCGATGAAATAACCCTCGGAAGATCGTTGCTAAACAGGGTACAATACGAATCCATAATTGGGAAATAATAAGCATAAACGAGCATGAAATTATCGGTTATCATAGTGAATTACAATGTCAAGCACTTTTTGGAGCAATGCCTTCATTCAGTGCAAAAGGCTTGTACCAACATTCACTCCGAAATACTGGTTGTTGACAATAACTCGGTTGATGGTTCGTGCAGTTTGGTTAAAGATAAATTCCCGGAAGTTTTTTTAGTGGAAAATAAAACCAATGTCGGCTTTTCTATTGCAAACAACCAAGCCATAAAACTGGCAAAAGGAGAATTTATTTTATTATTGAACCCTGACACAGTTGTTGAAGAAGACACTTTTACAAAGGTGTTGGCATTTATGGACAAAACACCACAAGCAGGAGCTTTGGGCGTAAAAATGATTGACGGAAAAGGAAATTTCCTGCCCGAATCAAAGCGTGGGCTTCCAACACCATGGGTTGCGTTTTACAAAATATTTGGTTTGTCAAAACTTTTCCCAAAAAACAAGAAATTTGGTGCTTATCACCTCTCTTACCTCGACAATGACAAAACCCATAAAGTAGATGTTTTATCGGGAGCTTTTATGCTTTTAAGGAAAGATGTACTTGATAAAGTTGGATTGTTGGATGAAGGCTTTTTTATGTACGGCGAAGATATTGACCTTTCATACCGGATAACACTTGCCGGACATGAAAATTATTATTTCCCCGAAACTACCATTATTCATTATAAGGGCGAAAGCACAAAAAAGAATTCAGTTAATTATATCCGCATTTTTTACAATGCAATGATCATTTTTTCCAACAAACATTTTACAGGAAACAATGCAAAGTTATTCGCTCTGCTCATTAATCTTGCTATTTATTTTAGGGCATTTATGGCCATTGCCAATCGTGCTTTTGCCAAAGTCTACCTCCCATTTTTTGATGCTCTTTTCATTTATTTAGGCTATTTACTGATTACTCCTTATTGGGAAAACTTTAAATATAGTTCAGGTTATTATCCTGACGAGTTTTATCATTTCGCTGTACCTGCATACATCTTATTTTGGCTGGGAGGCATCGTTTTTTCAGGCGGGTATAAAATCCCAAACCGATTATGGACCGTAATTCGTGGTTTGGTTTGGGGAACCATTGCCATTCTTTTGGCTTATTCCCTGGTCGATGAAAATTACAGGTTCTCAAGGGCTCTGATACTTTTAGGTGCGAGCTGGGCGTTGTTTGCATTGTCTGCAATTCGGATCATTTTCCATAAAATAAAATTGGGAGGGTTCCACTTCTTTGAAAAAAAGCCCAAAAGGATTGCAATAATTGGGCACCCGGAGGAAGCAAAAAGGGTAACGGAGTTGCTTTCACAAACAGAAATAAATTCCGAGATTATTGGTTATGTTACACTTAACGACTCTGACTTTGGGAACCAGTATCTCGGATCTATTGACAATTTGGATGAAATTATCCGAATAAATAAAATCAGTGAACTTATTTTTTGTGCCGAAGATATTAGCTCAGGAAAAATAATCAAGTCGATGTTGGACCTTACCAAACTCCAGGTCGATTATAAAATCGCACCGCCCGAAAGTTTAAGTATTATCGGTAGTAATTCGATACATACTGCGGGCGATTTATATGTGGTAAACGTAAATTCAATATCGAAAATAAAAAACCGAAGATTGAAACGTGCTTTCGATGTATTATTCTCGTTGTTATTATTGCTAAGTACGCCAATCAGTTTTTGGTTTTTCCGGAATAAAGCGCAGCTTTTCAAAAATATTTTTAAAGTTATCAATGCAAGCTTATCCTGGGTGGGCTACATTCCCGAAAAGAGCACATACAATGAACTGCCTAAACTTAAGGCTGGCATTTTAAATCCGGGCGAATTATTCGATGACCTGCACCTCGATTTGCACAAAAAAAGTCAGTTAAACCTTCTTTATGCCAGGGATTACAAACTTGCCACCGATCTGGAAATTATATTTAAAAGTCGAAAAAAACTAAGCCGAAAACTGTAATGGAAACTTATTTGGAATATGGAAATATAGAACTTCGCCCATTAGAGCCGGAAGATATTGAACTGCTTTACAAATGGGAAAACGACAGCACACTGTGGGAATACAGCAATTCGAAAACACCGTTCTCAAAGCATATTTTAAGAATATATATAGAAAATTCATTTAAAGATATTTACGAAGCCAAACAAATTCGTTTGATCATTCAAACAAAAGACAAAAGGCCCGTTGGGGCAATCGACCTTTTTGATTTCGATCCTTATCATCAGCGGGCAGGAGTCGGAATCCTTGTTTATAATAATGAAGATCGTGGACAAGGATTTGCTTTTGATGCCCTTAAAGCTCTGGGGAATTATTCGTACAACGTTATCGGCATCCGCCAGCTTTATGCAAACATAAGTGCCGACAATAAAACCAGCATCGCCTTGTTCAAAAAAGCCGGATTTATTGAAGTTGGAGTAAAAAAAGATTGGCTTAAAACCACAAAGGGCTGGAAAGATGAGCTGTTATTACAAAAAATCCTTAAATAAGCTTTAACTAAATCCTGAACCGGAATAAGTACACCTGTCGCAAAAGTCAGGGATTTCTTTTAAAAAGGAATAGCTATTCCTGGCGTAATCAATCGTACAAAAAAAATGGTCTATCCCATTTGACACCAGAATATATGGCACCTTTAACGCCATGTTGTACCGAACCACCTGGTCAAAAGCTTTTTGATCCAATTTTACACTCGGCGATTTAAATTCAGCGATTAAATGAGGTTGTCCGTTTCTTGAATAAATAAGCAAATCAAAACGCAGGGGCTGACTGTTAATAACAATTTTCTTTTCGACCGCCATCAAGGCCTTTGGGTATTTTTTGTCTTTTAAATACTCAATCATATTTTGGCGCACCCACTCTTCCGGCGTTAAAACCACAAACTTTTTCCGAATGTCGTCAAAAATAAATCCCTTCCCATCTTCCGACTTGGTACGAAAATTATATTTGGGCAAATTCAATGTATGCATATCAATTTTCTTTAACTTGTGCAAAACCTAATTCAGGTCAAAAGTACAAAAATTGGATTCAAAATATTGCAATGCCCCATTTTGGGATTGGAAAAGGAAAACCTATTTTTGTAGGTGCATTGAAAAGGTAGTAAATTCCTATTTATTAAGGTATGAAGACAAAAAAAGAGATTGTAGATAATTGGCTTCCGAGGTACACCGGATCAAAATTGGAGAATTTTGGCAAGTACATATTGCTCACAAATTTTCAATTGTATGTTGAAATGTTTGCCAGTCGTTTTGAGGTTCCAATAATTGGTGGCGACAAAAACATGCCAAATGCCACTGCAGAAGATATCACCATCATTAATTTTGGAATGGGTAGCCCAAATGCGGCAACAATAATGGACCTTTTAAGCGCAATACATCCTAAGGCAGTTCTTTTTTTAGGGAAATGTGGAGGGCTGAAAAAGAAAAACAAATTGGGCGATATGATCATCCCAATTGCAGCCATAAGAAGCGATGGGACATCGAATGATTACCTGCCGCCAGAGATTCCGGCACTTCCGGCGTTTAATCTACAAAGGGCAGTATCGCACGTCATTCGAAACTCCGGACTTGATTATTGGACCGGGGTGGTTTTCACTACCAACAAACGTGTTTGGGAATACGACGAACGATTTAAAAAGTACCTTGAAAAAACCAGGGCCATGGCTATAGATATGGAAACTGCAACCATTTTTACTGTAGGTTTTGCCAACCAAATACCAACCGGAGCTTTGTTATTGGTGTCGGACCAACCAATGATCTCAACGGGAGTAAAAACGGATGCCAGCGATAAAAAGGTCACGTCTGATTTTGTTGAAAAACACATCGAAGTTGGGATTGCTGCCTTGCTAGAAATCAAGAATAACGGACAATCGGTAAAACACCTCAAATTTTAATATGGACTATCAAACAATTATAGGTAACCTTCAAAAAAAGATTTACCACCCTATTTATTTTCTCACTGGCGAAGAACCATATTATATCGATAAAATTTCAGATTATATTGCTGAGAATGTTTTGAACGATGCAGAAAAAGGGTTCAATCAAACCATATTTTATGGAAAAGATACCGAAGTTCAAACCATTGTAGAAGCCTCAAGAAGGTTCCCGATGATGGCAAACCAGCAGGTTATTATTGTTAAAGAAGCCCAGGAGCTTAAAAAAATTGAACAGCTTAAAGCATATGTTGACCACCCACTCAACTCAACCATTTTGGTGTTGAACTATAAATATAAAAAACTGGATAAACGAACCGGTTTTTCAAAAAGCTTATCGAAAGTCGGAGTTGTATTTGAATCAAAAAAACTATACGAAAACCAAATCCCCAGATGGATTGAGAATTATCTGGCAAAAACCAACCATTCTATTGCGCCACAGGCAACAATCATGCTTTCCGAATATGTTGGGACAAGCCTCGGAAAAGTGGCAAATGAACTTGACAAACTGGTTATCGCCCTTCCCGAAAACACTAAAATCACGCCCGAGCAAATTGAAAAAAACATTGGGATCAGCAAAGATTATAATGTTTTCGAGTTGCAAAATGCCTTGGGGGAAAAGAATGTTTTAAAAGCAAATAAGATAATCAACTATTTTGGGGCTAACCCATCGAGCAATCCAATTCAAAGGACAATTTCATCCTTGTTTATGTTCTATTCCAAATTATTCACTTACCATTTCCTGAAGGACAAATCGGAAAGGTCGGTAGCAGCAGCATTAGGGCTACACCCGTTCATTGCAAAATCGTATGTTGCTGCTGCACGAAAATACAATCCTAAAAAATTGTATGAAATAATTGGGGTATTACGCGAGTTTGATATGAAAAGCAAAGGTTTTGGCAACATTTCGGCTTCACCTGCCGAACTACAAAAAGAATTGGTTTACAAACTATTACACTAATCCATGGAAATAAAGATTACCTACATTATCATAGGGATAACAGTCTTGGTATCGTATCTTGCATTTTCAAATGCTTCGCTTAAAGCAAAACTACAATTTAATGCGGCCGAAATTGTACACAAAAAGGATTACTACCGTTTAGTTTCCCATGCTTTTGTACATGCAAACTGGTCGCATCTTGGAGTTAACATGCTGGTATTATTTTTCTTCGGAAGGGTTGTCGAATCGTATTTTGGCATTTTCTTCGGGAACAGGGCTACGGCTTATTATTTGTTACTCTACCTTGGCGGCATACTTTTTTCAAATTTATGGGCATTAATTAAACACCAAAACAATTATTATTACAATGCTGTTGGCGCATCTGGTGCAGTTTCCGCAGTTTTGTTCTGTTTTATATTTTTTGATCCGTGGGAAAAACTTTATTTGATGTTTATGATCCCAATTCCAGGGATTTTATTTGCCGTAGGTTATCTTTTTTACTCCTATTACCAAAGCAAAAACAAAACGGATAATGTTGCCCATGATGCCCATTTTCTTGGAGCCTTGTTTGGGGTAATTATGCCTGTTATTCTTAATCCTGATTTATTTGAAAGGTTTATTGACAAATTGTTTCAAATCATTTGAACATGTTTTCCAGGTATTTTATCCACAACGGAATTATCTCAGATTTTGAAAAAGAAACGGGAAACCTGCTCCCTTTGCTGGATAATATTTTCAAATTAACCGAAACCATCTGGTTCTGTCACAACAATCTGCCTTTATTTGAAAAGCATATTATTTCGTTGCAGGAAAAAACCAGATTGTTAAAATTATCTAAGCACCCATTCATCGATGATCAGAAAGAATTATTAAGGGTATCGAAAAGGCTGATAAATAAAAACAAAGCATTTCAAAGCGGGATTTTAAAGTACTTTTTTGTTTGGAATACTGCAGGAACCGAAATCTATATTACCTGCTCACCTAATGATGAAAAACATTTTGCGATAAGTGGGAATGGAGTACTTTGTTCTTATGCCGAGAATGTAAAATATTCAGAAAATCCGATGGGATCTCTTTGTTTGATGAATGAAATCCTCTGGGAATCATTGAAATTACAAATTAAGGATTCCCGGAACCAGAACCTGATACTAACCAATGAAGAAAACGCAATTACCGAAGCTTTAGAATCCAATGTTTTTTTTATTAAGGATGATATCTTGTATTCTCCTTCCGTGCACACTGGTTGTTATCTAGACCCCATAAGAAACTATGTGCTTGAGGCGGCAAAAAAACTTCAAATGAATATTGAAGAGCGTTCGAATTTAACAAAAGAGGCAGTTTTGGAAATGAATGAAGCTTTTTTAGCAGCGGAAGCACTGGGAATGCAAAGAATTATAGGAATAAACAATAAACGGTATATTCACATTCAAACCGAATTAATAAATACAGAGCTAAATAAATTATTGGGGATTGTTTAGTTCAACGATGGGTTTTCCGGGAAATTCTCCCAAATGGAATATCTTTTCCCAACTTTTTTCACATAATCAGCCCACGATTTTGGACTAAAAGTGTTCATGATATTTGACTCTTCAACATCGTTTACCAACCAGGAATTTTCCTTTATTTCATCTTCCAATTGCCCTGAGTCCCAACCTGAGTAGCCCAAAAAGAAGCGAACGTCGGAAGAGTTAACCATTCCAGATCCAATTATTTTTTTCAGGACATCAAAGTTTCCTCCCCAGTACAAATTCTCCGTAACCTGTATGCTACCCGGAATTTTATCTCCAAGCCTATGAATAAAGTAAATAGAATCCGTGGCAACAGGTCCTCCAATATACACTTCCCCATCAAATTCGGGAAAATCAGGGACAACCTCCTGGATAGGAAAATCAACTTTTTTATTTAAAATAAAGCCAACCGCACCTTTATCGCTGTGGGCCACCAAAAAAATAATGGACCTGCTAAAATAATTGCCGGGCAAAAATGGTTCAGCAAGTAAAATCCGCCCCTTTTGTGGAGCAACATTATTACTTTCTATTTTAAATATGTCGAGATTCAATTCCATTTTTAAAAAGTCACTTTGCCAATATAATAAATTTTCCACTATCAGTCAAACAGTTAAGCGATTCCTATACCTTAAACCAAAAACTTTACCTTTGGTTCAAATTTGCATAACATTTTCAGATTGTAAGGTAGAAATTCAGATGCCTTTTACTTTCCTTCCTCGACCAGAAACAAATCTTCATTAGGTTTCGACATATTGAATTGTTCCCTGGCATATTTCTCCAATTCTTCTTTACCAGCATTTAGCTCCTGCAGTTTTCTCTGGTCAGTTGCTATATTTTTTTTATAATATTCTTGCTGGTCCTTTAAGTACTTCAACCGCTGCTTATTTTCCTTATGCGAAACAAAACTATGTTCATCGAAAAACGCTATCAAGACTAAAAACAGTACAGACGCAATAAAATATTTATTGCGCACTATATTAAAGATAGTTTGTTTGTTGCTTTTTTCCACGTTAAAAGATTTTAAACAAAGCTAAGTTTAATTAAAGAGAAAAAAAAGGGAGGTAAAAAATTTCACCTCCCAATTATCAACAATATTTAGTTTACTCTTTATCTGGTTTAAAACTTGGGTAGGTATACTCAAGCGGTGCATTAAACGTTTCCTTAATTGTCCGGATGGATGTCCACCTTAGGAAATTAAATATAGAGCCTGCTTTATCATTTGTTCCTGAGCCTCTGGCGCCACCAAATGGCTGCTGCCCAACAACTGCACCCGTAGGTTTATCGTTGATATAGAAATTACCTGCAGCATTGCTTAATTTTTTGGTCAACCTTTCGATACTATATCTGCATTGTGAGAAGATTGCCCCAGTTAATGCATAAATAGATGTATTGTCCAAAATATCCAGTGTTTCATCGAGTTTATCATCTTCATAAACATAGATGGTTAAAACAGGACCAAATAATTCTTCTACCATGGTCGTATAATCCGGCTTTTTAGCAAGAATTACTGTTGGCTCAATAAAGTAACCTTCCGACTTATCGCATTTGCCGCCAAACAATACTTTAGCATCCGCATCTTTTTCTGCTTTTTTAATAAAGCCTTCCAATTTATCAAAGCTTGATTCATCGATCACAGCATTAACAAAATTTGTAAAGTCTTCAGGTGCGCCCATTTTTACGGTTGCAAGTTCTTTGCCCAGTTTTTCTTTAACTTCTGCCCATATACTCTTAGGGATATAAGCCCTTGAAGCAGCGGAACATTTTTGTCCCTGGTATTCGAAAGCACCACGCACCATTGCAATTACCAAACGCTGAATATCGGCAGTATTGTCGGCAAAAATAAAATCTTTACCGCCGGTTTCCCCAACAATTCTTGGGTAAGATTTATATTTATATATATTGTCGCCAATAGTTTTCCAAATGCTTTGGAATACCCCGGTAGAACCCGTAAAATGGATTCCCGCAAAATCGGGATGTGAAAGAACAGATTCGGCAGCAACCGGACCCGACACATGAACAAGGTTTATTACACCATCCGGAACACCAGCTTCACGGAATATTTCCATAATAACCCCGGCAGAATAAACTGCAGTTTTTGATGGTTTCCAAACCACCGTATTCCCCATAAGTGCAGGTGCTGCTGGTAAGTTTCCAGCAATTGATGTAAAGTTAAATGGTGTTAATGCAAAAACAAACCCTTCCAGTGGCCTGAATTCGTTATAATTCCACATACCTGATGCTGACTGTGGCTGTAATTTATAAATATCGGTCATTACCTGAACGCCAAAGCGGAAGAAATCTGCCAATTCGCATGCAGCATCAATTTCTGCCTGAAACGCATTTTTTGATTGCCCCAACATGGTTGCGGCATTAATTTTATCGCGGTATGGCCCTGCCAATAAATCCGCAGCTTTTAAGAAAATTGCTGCTCTGTGGTGCCATGCAAGATTTGCCCAGTCTTCTTTTGCAGCCATTGCTGCTGATATTGCCATTTCAACATGTGAAGAATCCCCTTGGCTATAATAGCCTAGCGTATGTTTTATATCGTGAGGCGGATACATCCGAATCTTCCTATCTGTTACTATTTCCTGCCCACCAATTACCATTGGCAGATCCACTTCAACCGAACGCAATCTCTTTAATTCTTCCTTCAACGTTTTCCTTTCCGGAGTTCCCGGGGCGAATAAACAAATAGGTTCATTTTTAGCCACGGGTACATTATAAAATCCTTTTGACATAAATTACAATTTTATTTGATTTCAAATTCCTACCTTTCAATCCACAAAATTAGGCAAAAGAAAAAACGAAAATCATAACAAAAATCAGCGACAAATGTCATTTTATCACTTGCTATTCGCAGCAAATCAAAATTAGAAGTTTATTAACTCAACATTTCTCATTAATATTGGCTATTTTTAAAAGTGAATTCCTAATAACAAAATTATGTTGAAAAAATTAGCTCAATTACTTGCATGTAATAAAAAGCTTTATTTTATTGGGCAAGCAACTCAAGGCACAAATAACGTTAGGATGAACCGCTTTTATTTTATCAGATAATATCTTTAAAACGTATTTTGAAGGATAATTTTTGGAATAAAAACATGTCTGAGCTTTCTATTTCCGAAAGGCGAAAAATAACAGAACTCTCATGGCTAAACCTGGCGGTATTGGTTTTTACTGTTCTTCTATTGGTTTACAAGTTGGTTTTCCGTCCCGATATTTTTTGTATTATTTGTGATTCTTTAAATGTGTTGCTGGCTTCTGTAAGTTTATTTTGCTTATACCATAAAAGAATTAATTGTGCCATTAACCTGGTATTTCTCCTTCCACTGCTTATTTATGGCTATTACCTGTCTCAGTTTCATTCCCATCCCCCGGTGAATGAAACCATATTCCACACCTTATGGTGGTTAATTTGCGGCAATGTTTATTTGGCAATTTATTCCCCAGAAATTAGGAAAGTCCACCTATTTTTTGTGCTTTCGCTGGTTACATTAAGTTTTCACGCCAATAAAGCCGAATTATTCCTCGATTATGTCGCCTTCGACCAGGTGTATATAAAAAATCCATTTATTGGTTTATTGTTTGCGTATTTATCGACTTTGGGGATTCGGCTAAATTATGAAAAACACCTTAAAACGGTGAATGGCAAACTTACCTCTGTTATGAAAAACGTATCAGATGTAATTCAAAGTTCGAAGCAACCAATCATAAGAATAAAACGGATTACAGATGAAGTTGGGCAGGTTACCGACCTTATTGTGACCAGGATTAATGCTGCATTTGAACAACAATTCCGGATCAGGAACCAGGAAGTTAGCGGGCAAAAAGCGGGTTTTGTCTTTAATTTTGTTTTTAGGAATACGATTAATGCCAACGATCTGCTTATTATCAACCCAAAGCCGGTCACCGAAGTGCACATAAAACACTTTGAGAAATGGTATAACATTTACACAATTTCGCCAAATAGCAATGAAATTATTTGTGTGCTGACCGATACAACAAGCAAAAACAAAACCATAGAAAGCTTAAAGGAAAGCCGTTTGAGGTATAAAGTCCTTTTGGAAGCAATCCCCGACATATTTTTTATTATTGACAAAGATGGCGTTTACGAGGATTTTGTAATTAAAGATGGGGATAAACTTAAAGTTAATGATGCCGATATTATTGGCAATTCCATTTTTGAGGTTGGGTTTTCTGAAAAAATGGCCAATAAAATATATCAATGTATCCAGGATTCTATTGTGAACGACAGCATTGAAAGTATTGAATATGCTTTGGACACCCCAAACGGGACTTTTATGTTTGAAATGAGGCTTGCTAAACTGAACAATAATTCTGTTATATCGGTAGCACGCGATATTACCAAACGTAAAAATGCGGAATTCCAACTGGAAGAAGCTAAGAACCAAGCGGAAGATGCAAACAATCTAAAGTCAGCTTTCCTTGCTAACCTATCACACGAAATAAGGACCCCGATGAATGCAATTATGGGCTCGGCTGAGATTTTGGCAGTACCCAATTTGCCTGACGACGATAAGGAAGAATATTCACAAGCAATTATTAGCTCAGGGCATCAATTGTTAAAGATGATTGAAGATACCATCAATCTTTCTAAAATTGAAACCAACACGGTTGAAGTGAAAAAGGCAATGGTTAAAATAAACCCGTTGTTAAAATCGCTAAACAATGCCTATTTGCTGATTGCAAGGGGCAAAAAAGAAATTTCATTCGACCTGCATTTAGATGTAAAAAGCCAGAACTTTGGCTTTGTAACCGACCGAGACTTGCTTAACGAGGCGATGAGCAAATTAATTGACAATGCCATCAAGTTCACCAATTCCGGATCCGTATTGTTCGGTTATAAAATGGTAAACACCAAAACCATCGAATTTTTTGTGGAAGATACCGGAATCGGAATCCCTTACGATGAGTTTGATAATATTTACGAGCGTTTTTATAAAATTAGCGGCAACCCCGATGCATTAAAGCACATTGGATCCGGGCTAGGCTTGCCTATTGCCAAAGAGTTTGTTTCCATTCTTGGAGGTAAACTTGTTCTGGAATCAAAAGTTGGAGTAGGCTCCCGTTTTAGCTTTGTTTTGCCCTTTGAGAATGGCGAAGGGTTTATGAAAGTAATGCGATAAGGTTAAATTCCGTAAAGTAAGGATGTCATCTCCCTTTTAAAGAGATGACATCCTTATTAAACCAAATGTAATTTAATCCCTTTTTGAATTTAAAGTTGTGTAACCAATCAACCTGTCGTACCTGCCAGCTATATCGCGGTAGTACACAAAAATCTGATAATCATTCTCGGTCTCCCAGAAACTGCCTTCGAGGTTCTTAACATCAGCTGATTTTGCCCCGGTTTCAACATACACATATTGGTAATTGTAGTAACCTTGTTTTAACAGCAAGGTCAACTCATAGGTGCTGGTTTCAAAATTCCATGTCATTTCGTTGCTTTTATTGGCATTCCAATTCGACAAAGCACCAAACACATTTACGGTACCACCCAGTAAAATTGATTCGAGAGGCAGGCTAAAATGGACAAATACATAATCGCATTCCACACTATAATCGTCCACGAGTTCCTGGCTTTCAACAACATATTCCCCGTTAAGTTCTTCGTACGAATAAAAACGTTTATTCGACCTTATTTCATCAGGCCAAAGGGTAAAATGGTAGTACGGCCTAAAAAAATCGATTTTTAATACCCCTTCAGTATTTGCCCTACGGTTTCGAATGTCAAAGTAACGAAATTCATTGCCTGCTTTGAACACATTTTCCTGATCGTAATCGTAAACCAACTCTTTATCCCTAATAAATAATGGTTTTAAATTAGTAATTGCATTGTCCCAACGGTTATTTTGCATCACAACTACCTTTATATCCTGCACTGGATTATCGATTTGAAACGATGGATGAAACACCGAAAAATCCACTTCATGGTGCTCTCCTTTAAAGGCATCTTTTGTGCTTCTTCTTACCGTTCCATGAATCTCCACCTTCGGCTCTTTAACATAAAAACGTTTTGTGAAAACAACATTTTCTTTGTTGTCACCTTCAAAAACCAACAAAGCATAATTCCCCGACATTTTAATTTTTACATCTTCATTTGGGATTAAAAGTTGGTAATTAATATACTTAAATGTAGTATTAAACGAGTTAGCATAGTCGTCAATTGGATTGTCTGGAAAACCCTCCAAATACTCGTCCTGCATGATATAGCTCTCGTTCCAGTTTGCATCACAATGAACTATGGTGTAATTATAATCTTTCAATTCACCCGACAGGTCATCGAACGACAAGAGCAAAGCCCCTTCATCATAAAGGTCCAAAATTGGGTTCGATAATTCAAATCCTTCGCGATAAAGTTGAACTGATTTAATGTTCTCATTATAGATTGCATTTTCATAATAATAATTTTCATCTTGCGCACCTGCCCATCCTGAGCAATACAAAAGCAAAAAAACTATGGCCAATATTTTTTTCATAACTGTTCTTATTCAAAGATTCTTCCAAACAAAATTTCATTCAAAATACCTGCAAAAAACAATCGCATAAAACACATAACGTATAGAAGTATTTGGATATTTCGAATAGTGCAACTTTATAGTTGAAAGATTGTGATTCGAATATAAATTAATTATTTTTGCCAGCCTAATTTTAATCTATTAGGGTATAAAATGTCAGATGTAATTAAATTAAGAAAAGGGCTGGACATAAAGTTGACCGGAAAGGCTGAATTAACAACAGAATCAGCGCCAACCGCAAACACTTATGCACTGAAGCCCACGGATTTCCATGGACTTACCCCGAAGTTATGCGTAAAAGCTGACCAGGAGGTTAAAACCGGGGATTCGCTTTTTTACGACAAGTATAATCCAGAGATTGTTTTTACTTCTCCTGTTGGTGGAAAGATTATTTCAATTAATCGTGGGGAAAGAAGGAAGATTTTGGAGGTTGTGATAAAAGCAGAAGATAATGCGGGCACTGTTGAATTTAAAAAAGCAGATCCCAAAGAGTTATCAAAGGAAGAAATCAAGGATCAAATCCTAAAAAGTGGCTTGTGGCCATTTATTAAAAAAAGACCGTACGGAATAATTGCTATTCCGGATGAATCACCAAAAAATATTTACATTTCAACTTTTGATACAGCGCCTTTAGCTCCAAATTACGGATATATTTTGGAGGGAGAACAAGAAACATTTCAAACAGGGGTAAATGCACTTGCAAAACTTACCGAAGGAAATGTGATTCTTGGAGTGGATGCCGGGTCTGAGGCAGGCTTTTTTAACGATTTGAAAAATGTTCAAGTGAACAAATTTTCAGGACCGCACCCTACCGGGAATGTTGGAATACAAATCCACCATACCAACCCGATTAACAAAGGGGACGTGGTTTGGACAATTAATCCGCAAGATGTGTTGTTTATTGGCCGCTTGTTTGGAACCGGAAAACTGGACCTTTCTAAAAAAGTGGCACTGGCCGGATCCGAAGTTAAGGCACCAAAGTATTTCAGCACAATTTTAGGCGCGAACATTTCATCGATTATATCTGGTTCTATTTCTTCTGACAATGCCAGGATAATTAGTGGTAATGTGCTTACCGGGAAAAAAGTAAATGCAGATGGTTACCTTGGGTTTTATGACTCTGTAATTTCTGTAATTCCGGAAGGCGATGAATATGAATTTATGGGATGGGCAACACTTGGGCTTAACAAATTTAGTGCAAGCAAAACTTTTATTTCAAGTTTGTTTCCTAAAAAAAACTACACCATGAATGCAAATATGCATGGTGGGGAAAGGGCTTTTGTTCTTTCAGGGCAATATGAAAAATTGCTTCCCATGGATATCCTTCCTGTTCACTTGCTGAAATCTGTTATTGTTAACGACATTGACAAAATGGAACAATTGGGCATATATGAAGTTGTGGAAGAGGATTTAGCTTTATGTGAATATGCTTGTACATCAAAAATTAAAGTACAAGACACATTGCGAAAAGGTATTGAGTCCATGATAAAAGAATTAGGATAATTTAATTAGTCTGATACAATGAAGTTTATACAGAACATATTTGAAAATACAAAACCACATGTACAGAAAGGGGCTAAATTCCATTGGCTTCATTCGGTTCACGATGGTTTTTTTACCCTGTTTTTTGTACAGAAAAACACTTCAAAATCAGGGACACACATACATGATTATACCGACTTAAAAAGAACAATGGGGATTGTAGTTCTTGCATTGGTCCCGGCTTTACTTTTTGGCATGTACAATACAGGCTACCAGCATTTTAAAGCAATAGGGCAATTGGCAAGTGCAGGATTCTTTGAAATTTTCTTTTACGGTTTGTTAAAAGTAGTACCAATAATCATCGTTTCATACGTGGTAGGATTGGGAATTGAATTCGTATTTGCCCAACTACGCGGGCACGATATCCAGGAAGGATTTTTGGTTTCCGGATTCCTTATTCCTTTGGTTATGCCGGTGAACACGCCACTTTGGATGATTGCAGTTGCTACGGCATTTGCTGTTGTATTCGGCAAAGAGGTATTTGGAGGTACAGGAATGAATATTTGGAACCCTGCACTGGTTGCAAGGGCATTTTTATTCTTTGCATATCCTGCTCAAATCTCAGGCGATTCTGTTTGGGTATCTATTGGTAAGGGTGCAGAGGCAATTGATGGATTCTCTGGAGCTACTCCAATGGCATTGGCTGCAGCAGGCAATCCAAACATAAACGTATCCGATGCTTTTCTTGGTTTTATTCCAGGCTCGATTGGAGAAACCTCAACCTTAGCGATTTTGATTGGTGCATTTCTTTTAATTGTTACCGGAATTGGTAGCTGGAGGATTATGCTATCAACAGTTATTGGAGGTTCGGTAATGGGTATCATCCTTAATGTTTTTGGAGGCGACAGTAATGCATACATGGCTATACCTTTCTGGCAACACCTGATTATTGGCGGATTTGCTTTTGGGGCAATATTTATGGCTACCGATCCGGTTTCTGCTGCCCAAACATTAAAAGGGCAATGGATTTACGGTTTCCTCTTAGGATTACTTGCAATCCTGATAAGGGTTATCAATCCTGCATTCCCGGAAGGAATGATGTTGGCTATATTGCTGATGAATACATTTGCCCCACTTGTTGACCACTATGTGGTTCAGGGCAATATTAGAAAGCGTTTGAAACGAGCTAAAATTGTTGCATAACCGAAAATTTACGATTATGAATAGAAATGGAAATACATACACGTTTTTATATGCATCCATAATGGTTATTGTTGTAGCAGCAATTTTATCAACTGTTGCCATGAGCCTTAAACCATTGCAAAAACGTAATTACGAAATCGAGAAAAAACAAAATATTCTTGCATCTGTGAATATTGCCAGCACTACTAAAAATGCAGAGCAATTATATGGAGAGAAAATATTAAAATCATATGTTGTTGACATTAGCGGCAATGTAAAAGAAGGCGATGCATTTAATACCGACTTGAAAAAAGAGATGGCAAAAGATCCTGATCAAAGGGTTCTTCCGGTATTTGAATGCCAAACCGACGAAGGATTAAAATACGTTTTCCCATTAAGGGGAAGTGGGCTTTGGGGACCAATTTGGGGTTATGTTGCCCTGAACGACGATATGAATACCATTTATGGTGCGAATTTCGATCATGAAGGTGAAACCCCGGGACTTGGTGCTGAAATTTCAACAGAAAAATTTGAAGCACAGTTTAAAAACAGCAAGAAGTTGTTTAATGCCGAAGGTGAACTCATCTCAATACTTGTGACAAAGGTTGGTGAAGTTGCCCCTGAGGAACATAAAGTTGATGGAATCTCTGGTGGAACAATAACCAGTAAAGGTTTGGAAAAAATGCTATTGGATGATTTTACCAATTACAAAGAATTCCTAAAAAAGAAAAAATCATAAGCTATGAGTGATAGAGAACCATTATTTTCAAAAAAGAATATAAAACTGCTATCCGACCCTATTAATAATAGTAACCCGATTACTGTTCAGGTACTTGGAATTTGCTCGGCGTTGGCAGTTACGGCACAATTAAAACCATCCATTGTTATGACAATTTCGGTGATGGCAGTGCTTGGATTAGCAAATGTGATTATTTCTTTGTTAAGGAATACAATTCCAAACAGGATCCGGATTATTGTCCAGCTCGTGGTGATTGCAGCTTTAGTTATCCTGGTCGATCAGGTATTAAAAGCTTATGTATACGATGTAAGTAAGCAACTTTCGGTTTTTGTTGGACTGATAATTACCAACTGTATTATCATGGGAAGGCTGGAAGCTTTTGCACTTGGAAACAAACCTTGGCAGTCGTTCCTTGATGGAGTTGGAAATGCTGCAGGTTATGGAGTAATCTTGATTATTGTTGGATTCTTCCGCGAACTGCTTGGTGCAGGTACACTTTACGGGTATAAAATTATTCCCGATAGCTGGTACATCTCCAATGGAGGGTTTTATGAAAACAACGGATTGATGGTACTATCACCAATGGCCCTTATTGCTGTTGGAACCATTATTTGGGTGCAAAGAAGTAAGAACCGTCAATTAATTGAAGACTAAGCTGGAACTTTAAAAAAGAATTAAAATGGAGAATCTTATTAATATATTCGTTAAATCTATCTTCATCGAAAACATGGTATTTGCATACTTCTTTGGAATGTGCTCTTACCTTGCTGTTTCGAAAAAAGTTAGTACTGCTGCCGGACTTGGTATTGCAGTGGTTTTTGTTCTTGGGATTACTGTTCCGGTAAACTACCTTCTCGAAAAATACATCCTGAACGAAGGTGCCCTGGTTTGGCTGGGAGAAGATTTTGCAACAGTTGACCTAAGCTTTTTACGTTTCATCATGTTCATTGCCATTATTGCGTCGATGGTGCAATTGGTGGAAATGATTGTGGAGAAATTTGCACCAGTGCTTTATAACCAATTAGGTATTTTCTTGCCCCTGATTGCTGTAAACTGTGCAATACTCGGTGGTTCCTTATTTTTACAACAAAAGGCATTTTTAAATGTTGGGGAAGCTACTACGTATGGTTTAGGTTCTGGGATTGGTTGGTTGCTTGCTATTGTTGGTATTGCAGCTATTCGTGAAAAATTAGAATATTCCAATGTTCCTGCCCCGTTAAGAGGCTTGGGAGTAACATTTATTGTTACCGGACTTATGGGACTTGCCTTTTTTGGATTCATGGGAATAAAACTTTAATTGGAAATATAACTCGGTAAATAATGATATTAGTAGCAACACAAACAATTGTAATCCTTACCAGTGTAGTTGTTTTTTTAACAGTTATCATCCTATTGGTTGGGATATTATTATACGCCAAAAAGAAGCTTATGCCCTCGGGTATCGTAAAGATTGATATTAACGATGGGAAATTGGAGATGGAAACAGATCCGGGCGACACTTTGCTTACGACGCTTGGAAACAATAAAGTACTGCTTCCATCGGCTTGTGGCGGTGGTGGAACTTGTGCTATGTGCCGTTGTCAGGTTGATGAAGGCGGTGGCTCAATCCTCCCAACAGAAACAGGTTTCTTTACCCGTAAAGAACAAAACGACAACTGGAGGCTTGCTTGCCAGGTGAAGGTAAAAGAAGATATGAAACTTCGGATCCCACAAGAAGTCCTTGGTGTGAAAAAATGGGAATGCGAAGTGGTATCGAACAATAATGTGGCAACCTACATCAAAGAGTTTGTTGTTAAACTTCCGGAAGGCGAAACCCTTGACTTCCAATCTGGGGGTTACATTCAAATTGATGTGCCTAAAATTGAGGTTGACTTTAAAGACATGATCGTTGACAAAGAATACCTTCCTGAATGGGAACAATACAATATGTTCGACCTGAAAATGAAAAACCCTGAGCCAACATTTAGGGCATATTCAATGGCTAACCACCCAGCAGAGGGAAATATTGTAATGCTTAACATTCGTATTGCTACCCCTCCATTCGACAGGGTTAAAGGAGGTTTCCAGAAAGTTAATCCGGGAATTTGTTCTTCTTATATTTTCTCACGTAAACCAGGCGACAAAGTGATGATTTCTGGTCCTTATGGAGAATTCTTCCTGAAGAAAAACGAAAACGAAATGATGTTTATTGGTGGTGGTGCCGGAATGGCCCCAATGCGTTCGCATTTGTTCCACCTGTTCCATACCGTAAAGGAAACCAAAAAGAATGTGACTTTTTGGTATGGGGCACGCTCATGGAGAGAAGTTTTTTACTACGATCAATTTATGGAAATAGAAAAGAATTTTCCGAACTTTAAATTCCATCTTGCTTTGTCTGATCCACAACCGGAAGACAACTGGGAAGGTGCAACCGGATTTATTCATCAGGTAATTTACGATCAATACCTCAGTAAACATGAAGAACCTGAAGAAATTGATTATTACCTTTGCGGGCCACCAATGATGAACGATGCAGTAAATAAAATGCTGTACGATATGGGTGTTCCCGACGAGAACGTTCTTTTCGACGACTTTGGAAGTTAGTAAGACTTATTTTTTAGTTCATTCATGACTAAAAAATATTAGTTGAACTAATCCCGATAGTGAAACGTATCGGGATCTCACACTAAAATATATACGAAAGGCTATTCATTATTTGGATAGCCTTTTTTATTGTAATTGATTTTAAGAAGCAGTTTTATTCTTCTTTAACGCTGTAATCTTCTCAAAATTTGAAAATATACTTTGCAAAAACGAATTCTTTTGTAATTTCAAAACTCAAATTCTGAACATATAATCTTTTTTGTTTATGCCGCCTGTTTTAATTAAATCAAGAAATTTGATCGTCATATTTTTGATCCTTTCAATATCTGGTACATGGGCGGCAGAAAAAGATAGCAGATCGGGAGACTTGCCTGAAATGATCATAGAGATGCTTGAGTACACTGGCGATACAAGTATTTCTATTGATTCAATTAGCAAATTAAGCCTTGACCATTATAAAACCTTTGATGGCGATACCTTGTTGCCCAATCAATCGTATTGGTATAAAATTGTAATTGATAACCAACTTGCAAACAAAGAAAATTATCTTCTCAGCTTTAATAGCATAATCGATGAACTTAGTTTGTATCAAAAGAATGATTCAGGAAAATGGAATATTGGAATATCTGGAATACTTGTACCAGAAAAAAAGAAAACCACCAAAGGATATATTGAAGATAAAATTGCTTTTACAATCTCAACCGGACCTCAAACAACACTGTTCTTAACGTTTAAATGCAAAACAGCTAAATATATAAGGCCTTCTCGCGTCAGTATTAAAGATGCAGATTCTTATTACGAGGATTATTGCCAAATGAAGCTTATTCAAAGTTTCTTTCTGGGGATTATTGCGATCCTTTGCGTGTTAAACTTTTTGTTGTTTCTACTCACACGCATCCGGATTTACTTATATTATATGTTATATGCTTTCTTTGCAAGCATCTATTTTTTGCACCATTTTAGGTATTTCGAATCCGGATTTTTACTTGACATCCCTCAAATTAATATTTATTTTTTCTTTTCGTTAACCATCATTCAGGTTGTTTACAGTTGGTTTCTCTACGAATCACTCAAAAATGAGGCTGCCCCCAACATCGTTAAAAATATTAGATTATATGCCATCAGCATTTCGGTGTTGGCAATTCTGATAATCACAACTGCCATATTCAACTTTGAACGAGGGGTGCTTTTCAACGATATTTACTCCGCTTTGAATTCAATTAGTATATTTGTTATTATCCTATTACTTTTCCGGAAGGTTTCAATAACCGTTCAAATAATTTTGTTAGGCACTTTGTTTTTAATCCTTGGGGCAACTTCTGCACTTATTTTAAATATCAACAACGACTTTCCCATGCATGCCTATGTTTTTCAGGGTGGATTTCTCATTGAATTGCTTTGCTTTACCATTGCCATTAATTTTATGTCTCAGAGAGAACGATTGGCGAAGGTGAACGTTGAGTTAAAAAATGCCAGCTTACTCAACGAAAAATTAGTTAAAGAAAGGGAAGCTCAAAAATTGCGCGAACAGCTCCATCGAAAAAAACGGGATTTGACAACTAAAGCCTTTGCTATTTCACAAAAAGAGACACTCATTAAAAATGTATCATCACAACTGAACAGGCAAATACAAAACAATACGGTTAAAATTAAAGATATAAAGGATGTTATTTCAGACCTGAATTCAAAAGTTCAACCCAATTATTGGCAAGAATTCGAAACCTATTTTACGGAAGTCCATCCCGATTTCTATAAACACCTCAATGAAAAATACCCAGGGCTCACCACCAACGAACGAAGGTTGTGTGCATTTCTTAAGTTAAACTTAACAACCAAAGAAATTGCAGCTATCACAAAACGGAATCCTGAAAGTATTCACATGACCCGCAGCCGCTTGCGTAAAAAAATGGGGCTTAACAAAAACGACAACCTTGAAAATGTGATTGTTTCGATTAATTAAACCTAACATTCATATCCCTTTCAACTTATTCCAAAGCTCGTTCAGAACCCTTATTCCTTTCAAGAAAATTCACTTGTATAGACTTTGTTAGGTGCTTTTCCCCAATAATAACCTAACCATATATACTTTTAGAGCACCAAAAATCATATTGTTACCATTCATGAAAAAACAATCATTTTTTATCCTTATTTTTTTTATTTCAGCTTTTGGGTTTAATATCCATGCACAAACCATTCTCTCTGCAACCGGAGGATGTTTTCAGAATGGTGAATGCCAAATGAGCTGGACAATTGGCGAACCAATTATTGCAACCTGTGAGGTTGGGAACTTTTGCCTGACTCAGGGTTTTCATCAAAGCCTTCTGATCATTACTGCAATTAATAATGATCCATTTTACTTAACCAATGTAAAGGCATATCCTAACCCGGCAACTTATGTGGTTAACCTGTCTGTCTCTGAAACCGATCTTACTGGTTGGAACTACTTTTTGTACAACGCCGACGGAAAATTGCTACAAAAAAACAGCATTTCAAAAACGATCACCAATATTAATGTGCAACCATACGCCACTTCAAATTTTATTCTTAAAGTGACAAAAGGTGATGCTGAAATTAATTCATTCAAGATCATAAAAAACAAATAATACAACAAATTATGGTTCAACAAGCAAAAACATCAAAATGCCCACTTCTGATCTTTGTTATCCTTATTGTATTCTCCTTTCAAACATATAGCCAAACCCCAAGCTCGTTCCAATACCAGGCAGTTTTGCGCGATGCCTCGGGCGGGATTTTGGCAAACCAGGAAGTGGAAATTGGCATTGCCATTTTGCAGGGCAGCATCACCGGAACCGAAGTATTTTCTGAAACGCATTTGGTAACAACCAATAGTTTCGGGCTGGCTAACCTGCAAATCGGGTCGGTT
The DNA here is from genome assembly GCA_963678235.1 of Prolixibacteraceae bacterium. Taxonomy (GTDB): domain Bacteria; phylum Bacteroidota; class Bacteroidia; order Bacteroidales; family Prolixibacteraceae; genus JABMQB01. Next base: position 2,764,633 of record OY782766.1, read on the forward strand.
AATACTACTGGCATGGAAGCCATAAATTGGGGCGCAGATCCATACTTTGTGCAGGTTTCGGTTGATGGGATAATTATGGGCACCAGCCAACTGCTTAGTGTCCCCTATGCACTTTATGCTAAATCTGTGGAAAACGATTTGGTGGACGATGCCGATGCGGATCCCGTAAACGAACTTCAAGATATCAGCCTCTCCGGTACTGAAATTTCCATCTCCGAAGGTTCAAGTATCGATCTTTCTGTTTTACAGGATGGGATTGGTACCGACAACCAAAAATTGAGGTTCACCAACAATAAATACCTTGAAATTACAAATGGGAATATCATTAGGTTGCCCTTCCTTTACAAAGAAGACGATGGTGATCCGGAAAATGAGCTGCAAACCCTTTCCAAATCTGGATTGGAGATATCGCTCGACCAAAACGGCGGCACGGTGAGAGACAGCATCCTGACCGAAGCACAGGTGGATGCCATGGTGGCAAACAACGGTTACCAACTATCGGCAAATGATCAGGATACCGACCCTGGCAATGAAATCCAAACGATCTCAAAAAGCGGCTTATTGTTTACCCTCAACAAATCTGGTGGCACTGTGCGCGACAGCATCCTCACCGAAGCACAGGTGGATGCTATGGTGGCAAATAATGGCTACCAGCTTTCAGCAAACGATCTGGACACCGATCCAAGCAACGAAATCCAGGTTCTTTCCATCAGCAAGGACACTATTTATTTGGTAAACGGTGGTTTTGTAAAGCTCCCTGCAGAGACTGACCCCATTTTTTATGTCTGGGACAGAAGCACAGGTGTTGTGATCTCCGAATCGCAAATTACCGACCTCGACCATTTTACCGGAGCTGATATTACCGGGAATGAAACTGCCTTTGACGGCTGGGATAAAGATGAGTCCGATGATTTTACTACATCGGATGAAACTGATCCGGTTTATTCAGGGAGCTCGGCTTTTAACATAACAGCAAATGACATCTCAAATTTAAGCAAACTGTCTGGCATAAATACAGGTGATCAGGACTTAAGTGATTATGCTACTAATAATTCAGTAGCATCAGCGTTAAATGCAAAAGTTGATAAAGAAACAAACAAAGGTTTAATTCCTAATGGCACCAATAGTGGAGAAATGCTATATTGGAATGGTAGTTCCTGGGTTTCTATTGATGCCCCTCAAAACGAAGGATCAATTTTAATTTTTTGTTCTGGAAAATATACCTGGACTACTTCAGGAAAATGCCCAACTGCACCTGTTGGTGTTTCAACCACGGAAATAAGTAATATATCTTGTTCATCTGCTACTGTCGGTGGTAATTTAACTAGCGATGGAGGTGTCCCCGTTATAGAAAGAGGGATTTGCTTTAGTACTGGCCAAAATCCAACAATTGCAGATAGCAGAACTTCAGATGGCGCTGGAGAAGGAAGTTTTACTAGCGAAATTACCGGTTTGACATCATCAACTACTTATTATGTGCGGGCTTATGCAACAAACTCTATTGAAACCTCTTATGGAGAAGAGCGCAGTTTTACTACTTCCCCACTATGTGTTGGAGACACGTATGGCGGTGGAATTATTGCTTATTTCTTTCAAAGTGGTGACCCGGGCTATGTAGAAGGAGAGTACCATGGAATAATTGCCGCACCAACTGATCAGCATGGAGGTGTACAATGGTGGAATGGTTCACATGTTGTTACTGGAGCAACAGGACAATCATTAGGCACCGGAAGTAGCAATACTGAAAAAATAATTAATGCTCAAGGAGATGGTTCATATGCAGCAAAAATATGTGCCGATTTGGTTTTAAATGGTTATGATGATTGGTTTTTGCCTAATATTAATGAATTGCACAAATTATATTTAGCTAGAGACGAAGTTGATATGTATAAAGATCCTTTTAGACAGGCTGTATTTTATTGGACCTCAACTGAAAAAAATCAATGGCTATCGTACTATATAGTATTTGATTCTGGTTTATATGGTTCGGCAGCAGATAATGGTAGTGTAAAATCTTACGATAAAAACAAGTCATTTTTTAGAGTTCGTGCAATACGACTATTTTAATTTGCAAATATTATTTTAAATAATTCTAACTAAGTAAATAATTTCTGCTAGTAGTTTTATAATCATCTCTTGCTCCTCACTACCGCGCGAATCTTTCGCATGGGCTTTAAGTAATAAATTTCCAAACGATATAATCGTGTGATAGCATTATTAAAGAAATTACCGCGATTTACAAACAGTAGCATTATTCTTCCCTGACAGATACTATCATTTTCCATGTAAATACTCTAATCCCCCTCGTTTGCAACGAGGGGTTAGTTGCAAACCGTTTGTAACGGAATAAAATATGAAGAATAAACATAATATCACACGATACAATCGTGCAGCAGCTAAGGGTAAATACTCATCAACAAAAGTTTGTGCTTGAATGTATCTTTTATTAAAAACAAGATGCCCAAACATCGTATCAAATTCATTATATTTGAGATTCAAATACCAGCACAATGAAAATTAGCAAAGAAGTCCTTCAGCAAATCAACAACGAACTTTCTGCAATTATATCCAAAGCAAAAGCATTTGAAGATCAGTTTTCCGATAAGATTTTCGGGGTACATCCCATTTACCGAAAAAGTGCCCAAAACCTGGTACACTACCTGGCATTCCGCACATTCGACATTGATCATCTACAACAACTGCTCAGGGACCATGGTTTGCCCAGCTTATCAAGTGTTGAAGCCCATGTGATGGACAGCCTTTTATCCATAAAAACAATCATCAACCACCTTCTGGGAAATGCCTTAGTTGAATCGCTCCCAGGCACCATATCCATAAAAGAAAGCCGGAAATTATTGCGAAGGAATACCAAACTCCTTTTTGGTTATAAATCAAAAAACAGGCGTACCAGGATTATGGTTACCTTGCCAAATACTGCTGCCGATGATTATGGGTTCGTAAACCAGCTCATTAAACTGGGAATGAACAGCGCCCGGATTAATTGTGCCCACGATGCCCCTGAAGATTGGGCAAAAATGATTGCCAATGTTAAAAAGGCGAAAAAAGCACTTCGTAAAAATTGTAAGGTAATGATGGACCTTGGCGGACCAAAACTTCGGACAGGAGCAATTGAACCCGGACCTCAGGTAATCCGGATCAAACCACACAAAAATGCCCTTGGAATTGCACTTAGCCCGGCAAAAATATGGATGGCCCCACCTGATGCAGAACTGCCAACGGAAAAACCCGATGCGATTATTCCGGTTGATGAACTCTGGCTAAAAAAAGCCAAGCGCGGATCTATAATAACGTTTACCGATAATAGAAATAAAAAATGTACCATTCATGTTGGCGGAAAAGAAGGTGACGGGCGTTGGGGTACTACAAACGATTCGGCATACCTGACCACTGGGACAGTCCTTGCTTCGAAACGGACAAAAACAAGCACTGGCGAAGAAATTGTGAAGCTCGGTGAATTGCTCGCCCAGGAGCAAACAATCATGCTAAAGGTTGGAGATACCCTTCATCTTACCAAAGACGCAATTCCCGGCAAAAATGCCCGGTCGGATGAAAACGGTACAGTGGTTGCACCCGCACATATTTCCTGCACATTGCCTGAAATTTTTGATGACGTAAAGGAAGAAGAACCCATTTATTTCGATGACGGAAAGATTGAAGGGATTATCCAAAAAGTGGAAGAAGATAAATTGGTCATTAAAATTACTTATGCAAAAGATACCGGAGGAAAATTAAAATCGGACAAAGGGATCAACCTGCCCGAATCGGATCTGAAAGTAAGCGGATTAACAGAGAAGGACAAAAAAGACCTGGAATTTGTTGCGGAATATGCCAATGCGGTTAACTTTTCGTTTGTGAACGATGAAAAAGATGTTACAGAACTGTTGGATGAACTAAGTGCATTAGATGCAAATATTGGAATTATTTTAAAAATTGAAACGCAAAAAGGTTTTAAAAACCTTCCTTTAATATTGTTGAAAGGCATGCAAACCTACCCTATTGGCGTAATGATTGCGCGTGGCGACCTTGCCATTGAAACCGGGTGGAAAAATTTTGCATCGATACAGGAAGAAATATTGCGGATTTGCGAAGCAGCACATATCCCTGATGTGTGGGCAACGCAGGTACTTGAGAATTTAGCTAAAAAAGGCGTCCCTTCGAGGGCAGAGATTACCGATGCGGCTATGGCACAACGTGCCGAATGCGTAATGCTGAACAAAGGCTATTATATAATCAAAGCAGTAAAAATGCTGGATAGGATTTTACGGCGTATGCAACGTTTTCAGAAGAAAAAAGAATCGTTGCTGCCAAAACTCGACCACGCCGATCAATTACAATTATCGCATAAACAGTTCGATATCTAACTAAAAGATTTCGTATAACTTGGCACGTCGGTCTTTTCCCAAAAACTTGACCTCATCCACATATTTTGTGGTATAATCAGACTGTGTTTTTGCCAACATACGAATAAACTTTTCGGTGGCCAATAGTGGTTTCCCGTATCTTTTACATTGTTTTTGAATGCGTGCTGCAGTATTTAATACGTCGCCATGAAATGCCAACTCGTGCTTTATTTGCCCAACTTCGGCAGCCATTACTTTTCCGGAATTGATAGATGCAGTAAAATATGGAATAATGCCATAACGTTTTTCGAAATGTGCCTTTCTTTTTTCAATTTCCTTGGCATACATAAAATAAAAGTCAACCGCCCGTTTGTAGTTATTCCTCCTTTTTGCATCCCAGGTAACCACAACTTCATCCCCAACATATTGATAAACCTTGCCAAAACTAAACAGCAAAGGATCGGTTAACAAACCAAAGCATTCCTGAAGAAAATCGCTGTAGCGCGAATGCCCCAGTTTTTCGGCACAAGCGGTAGACGATTGCAAATCAAGAAATAGGAATATTTTATTCTCCTCCCTCGGTGTTCTATAGTACCCAAACATCAACTTCCACAAAACCCCTTGTCCGACCTGCTGGAAAAAAGTAATTAGAAGCTGAAAGACAAAACTCACAATAAAAATTACGATAAGGAAAAACAGGATGGTTGGATTAAAAAAGAAATCCTCCATTCTTGAAAACGCCTGTTGTAAAGTGAGCCCACTCTCAATGGTATAATGTGCCATACCCAAGCCGAGGCCCAACAATAAAAAAATAAATGTGTCGATAATAAACACACTTGCCAAAACCTTTCTTACATCATTTCTTCGGGAAATACGCTCAAATACAAAACTATTAAGTGCCCAGCTAATGATCGCAAATGAGGTCACAATTAAGGATGCCCATAAAATCTGGTCTTGAAACATAACCAAACCTTTCGACATGTCCTGCCGCACATCGGTATCGCCATACCCCAAAAACCTTAAGAATATTGCAAGTCGGATAGCAATGTTCCAAAAAATAATGGTGTAAATTAAATATTGAATTCGGTATCGGAGTTTTGATCCACCTCTCCTACATTTTTCTTTTTTCATGAAGTTTTAGTCCAGATTTTTGGTTTAATATTCAAAATCAGAACAAGAAAAAGATAAAGAATGTAACCACAGAGAGGATAAAGCCGAACATAAAGAAATTATAGGCGAGTGTCAGTAATCGATACTTTTTTGAAAGCACTTTTCCCAAACTATATTGATCCTTAATTAGGTTATTGTATAGAAAATCGTAATCGCCAATCATTTCCTTTACGGCATCTTCATATTTCGGGTAGCCCATATTATAAAAATTGCCGAAAAATAAGAGGTTCACATCTTTCTTCTTTATATCTTCTTCGGTAAATCGCCCTGAAGAAACCTTTGGACGCACAGATAGAATTGCAAATACTAAGGATATTAAACAAGAAACAACCAGAATAAGACCGGGAATTAAGAGGCTAAAATCGCGCTTCAGGTTAATGGCACTTGTGCTAACCAAAACAGAAACTAAAACAGAATTGATCGTTAGCATAATGTTTGCTTTATTATCGGCAATTGAACTCAGGTTGATTTGGTTTCTGGCAGTCAGGCGAAAAACTGTTTCAGTACCTCTCGCAGTCGATTTGAGTGCCTTTGCTTCCTTTTCGGCTTTTTTATTCATTTTTATTTTTTTGATCCTCTTTTGTACTTTTTCAATATTCTCGGTTTTTACCTTATCCAGGTGCTCTTTTGCATAATTGGTATGATAAGTAATTGAATTCAGGAAATTGAGCGTTTTCTCCCAATAACCCAGTTTGGAACATTTTTCTTCCTGAAAATTGCAAACCTCTTTCCTGTACAGGTTCGATAACTCCATAAAATTCCCTTTTCCTGCATGCGAAAGATCGGCATCCGACAATATTTTTTCATTTAAGGTTTCAGGTTCAACCCCTAGCTTTGTAGCGCGGATACACTTTTCTACCTGAACAATAAAATTATCGTCCAGATTTTTGGCTTCTAAAAATTCACGGGCAATATTGCAACCTTCTTCTTCATGATCATCGTGAGATTTAGAATATCCTAAATCATGAAACCAAGCCGCAATAATCACAATATCCATATTTTTTCCATCAAGGCCTTCTGCCTCTGCAATAGTTGAAACCATGTTGGCAACGAACCTTGAATGCTCAATAGAATGATATACAAACGACTCGGGAATATGCTCTTCCGAATACTTTATAACAAACTCTTCAACCTCTCGTAATATGCTCATTTTTACACATTTTATTCCAAAATAAACGACTCTTTCGTCTTATACTCAAAGTAACGTTTATATTCGAAGAATATTTGTTAATTTTTTCTAAAAAATAAAATTAACTATTTTTATCAGATATTAAAATTCTCTTATGACGGTTTATAGCCTACGGAAGATTATACTCTTTATAGTATTTCTGAGTTTTATAATAAGTTTAAGATCAGTCTCCCAGAACAAAGTCCAAACAAGTATTTTCCTGGCAGGGAATACCATATCTGGCGAGCCATCACAGGAAATTGATACTTTCATCCAGGAACTAATGCATGAAAAACAAAATTCAGCATTTATTTATCTTGGTAATTTCTCTTCGATTTCAGAAACCATTCAAGACGAAAAAAGAAAAAAACAAATTACCCTTTACCCAAAGATAAATCCAAAAAATTCAGCGGCATTATTTTTTGCAAATGGTCCGAAGGAATGGCTAAATGGGAAAAGCGATGGTAAAAAAAACACCAAGGATATTCACAAATATATTCGCAAAAATTTTGAAGGACAAACAACCTATACGACCGACTGGGGTTGCCCGGGACCAATGGAAGTTGCGCTAACTGACAATATTACAATTATACTTATTGATACCCAATGGTGGCTCCATCCGAACGACACAAGGTTTGCCAAATGTGGGATTGAAAACATCCGGGACGTTTATATTTGGTTGCAGGATGCACTTCGTAGAAATGAACACAAGACAGTAATTGTTGCCGGACACCATCCGGTTAAGTCTTTTGGTCCGATAGGGGGTAAATTGCCTTTTCCGTTAGGGCTAATTGGTTTTCCATATTCTTTTTATAAAAATGCAATTGGCGGGAGACAGGATTTAGCCCACCCCGAGTATAAAGACTTGTCGAAACAATTAAATACACTTTTTAATGAATTTCCTAACTTAATTTATGCATCGGCCCACGAAAATAGCTTACAATACTTTAAGCAGGGAAATTACCACCAGGTAATAAGTGGTTCGTTAAGCAAACAATCGTATGTAAAAAAAAGCAAAACGGAATTTGGAAATTCAGGTGCAGGAATTGCCAGGATAGACCAAATGGATAATGGCGATGTGGTACTGAACTTTTTTACTTTGGCAAATGGTACCCACAAACCAGCCTTTTCAAAGGTTCTTTTTCAAAAAAACTTTAAAGATGAAGAACAAATGAAAATTGAGCGGGAAGAACTCTTCATTTCAAAAACAAAAACCGCTTTTGCTAGCAAACAATACCTGGCTGGAAAATCCTACGAAAAATGGATGGGCAAAAACTATCGTGATGTTTGGGCAACCCCAATTGAAGCGCCAATTTTTAACATTGCTGAAGAGAAAGGAGGACTTGAAATTCTGAAGCGTGGTGGCGGAATGCAAACCAAATCGATCCGAATGGAAAATAAAGACGGACAACAATATGTTTTGCGTTCGTTGGAAAAATATGCTGAAGGTGCCCTCCCCGAAGAAATGGAAAATACTTTTGCTGTTGATATTGTCCAGGACCAAATTTCGGCATCGAACCCTTACGCAGCATTGCCGGCAGCAAAACTTGCCGATGCAGCAGGTGTTTACCACACCAATCCGAGTATCGTTTATGTTCCCGACGACCCGTTGTTAAAACAATATAAAGCTGACCTGAAAGGCGGTCTGTTTTTGTATGAGGAACGGCCGGCGGGAAATTGCTCCACACTACCAAATTTTGGCTATTCAAAAGATGTGGTGAATACCGATGAAGTGATTGAAAAAACTTTGGAAAGTGAAGATTACCAGGTTGACCAAAAAGCAGTGCTAAGGGCGCGTTTATTAGATATTTATTTAAACGATTGGGACCGCCACGATGACCAATGGAGGTGGGCTTCATTTAAAAAGAAAGGGGAAACTAAGTATCGGCCAATTCCGCGCGACCGGGACCAAACGTTTTTTGTTAACCAGGGAATTATCCCCAAAATAGCCAGCCGAAAATGGTTGATGCCAAAAATCCAAAACTTTCAGGCACGAACCAGCAATGTTGAGGGCTTGTCCTTTAATGCCAGGTATTTCGATCGCTCTTTCCTGAATCAAATGGAATGGTCGGATTGGTCGGAAATGACCGACACCCTTGTTGAACGAATGACCCCGGAAGTGATCCATCAGGCGATGCTTGAATTTCCGGATGAAATAGAACCTCTGTGTGCTGATACCATTGAATCTATTCTTCTTGAGCGTAAGAAATATATGAAGGAAATGGCTCGGGAGTTATATGAGTTCCTGTCAGAAAAAGTAACCATTGTTGGAACCGAAAGGGAGGATAAATTTGAGATAGACAGGGAAGACGATATGCATACAAAAATATCGGTATGGCATATAAAAGACAAAGGAAAAAAGGGCAATAAAATATTTAAACGAACATTCCTAACCAGCGAAACCAAGGAAATTATATGCTACGGAATGGATGGCGAAGACAAGTTCGAAATTAAGGGAAAAGTCAATAAAGGACCCGTTATTCGGATAATAGGAGGACAAGACAAGGATAAAATTACGGATAAATCGAAAGTAAAGGGATTGCGGAAAAAGAACATCACCTATGACCTCCGGAAAAGCACAAAAGTGAAAGAAAAAAACGAAACAAAATCCATTTTAACCAATAATAAAATCATACACGATTACGACCGTAAATCTTTTAAATACGATGTGGTAACACCTGTATTATCGCTTGGTTATAATGTGGATGATGGCATTTTCCTGGGAGGTGGTGCATCCAGTAAAGTACATAAATTCAGGCGCGAAAACACATCGACCTATGTTGCCAATTATGCTGCCCGAACATCGGCTTTTAATGCAAGCTATAAATTTGAAACATACTCAACCACCAATGGCTTGGATTTTATATACGAAGCAGGAATAAAATCACCTAATATTTCGAACTATTTCGGTTTGGGCAATTCTACTGTCAATACAATCGATGATGATGGGAAGAACTACTTTAAAATCCGTCAAAAACAATATTACCTTCAGGGAAAACTTCAGAAAAGGTTTGGGAAAACCACATGGACCCGCTACTCGGATGATGAAAAAGGGGAAGACCATCCGATTGATGAGCATAAAGTAGGAATTGGTGTTTCGTGGCAATTAACCGACACTGAAAAAACGGAAGGCAGGTTTATCTCACAACTCGGAAGGAACCAATTAAGCGAAAGTGACCTTACCGATAAAAAGTTTCTGGTTTTTAATGCAGAGTATCTTTATCGAAATATCGATAAAGACTTCATGCCAACCCGCGGAATTGAAATTTATGGGAATGCATCAAAATATATCAATATTAAAGGTGACGCCGCTAACTTTGGCAAACTAAATGCGTATTTTAGCGGCTACTATAGTCTACACAAATATCCAAGAACTGTGTTTGCCTTCCGTTTTGGAGGTGAAAAGAATTTTGGGGACTTTGTTTTTTACGAAGCTGCGAAGCTTGGTGGCACAACAAATTTAAGGGGCTATAGAAAGACCCGGTTTTACGGAGAAGAAAGCATATATCTGAATACAGAAGCACGTATAAAACTCATTGACTTTCATAATTATTTGATAACAGGGGAAATGGGAATGCTCGTATTTAATGATGTTGGCCGGGTGTGGATTGACGATGAAGGTAGTTCGAAGTGGCACGATGGCTATGGTCTGGGAATCTGGGTGTCGCCATTTAAAATGGCACTACTTTCGGCTACCTATAACAAGAGTGTTGAAGATAATTTGTTCCAATTTAATTTTAGTTACCTGTTTTGAGAAAAATCCTCACCATCACCATTCTGTTTTTTGGAATTAACTTTGGTCCACAATGCTTTGCGCAAGAGATCATTTTAATACGCCATGCACAAGTTGATATGCATGTGCCCGGAATAATGGGACCTAAAAAGGCCATGGGGTTTGTGCAGGCATACGACACTGCCAATATTGTAAATTTTAATGCCGACACCGTTTTGGCAAAGCTCCCTACAATAAGCACAAAAACCGTTTATACCAGCACCCTGTATAGATCAATGGCTACTGCAGGAAAATTGTTTGGCGATTCGATCCAGTATATTTCGTCACCATTATTTAATGAATTTGGATTATCTATTGTAAGGCTCCCATTGGTTTTACCATTTAAAGCCTGGAGTACTTTCTCAAGGATATCGTGGTTAATGGGAAGAAAAAGAAATAATGCCGAAAATTATAAGGATGCAAAACAAAGGGTACAAAAATGCGTTCTTTTCCTTGAACAAAAATCGGAGACCGAAAATCAGGTTGTTTTGGTCAGCCATGGTTTTTTAAATAGAAATATTAAAAACCAGTTGGTTAAAAGAGGATGGAAACTCAAAAAAGACCAAGGGCTTAAAAACCTCGGGGCTTTTGTATTGGAAAAATAAATAATAACTTTGAAACCTATATTGTTCGTGAAATATATTGTAACATTTTTATGCATAATACTTGCATTAAACACTTTTAGCCAGGAAATTTTATCCAAAGATTTTTGGGTCCCAAGGTGTAAAACCAATCCGCCAATACACTTTCTCTCCTATCAAAGGAGCGCAACACTTGATTATGGGATAAACTCAAAATCAAGCATCGATGAAATTGGAGACGGATCCTCGGAAATACGGTCCAATCAGGCAAATGCAATAGACCTTAAATTCCCCGTTTTTAACAAGCAAAAATTTATATTAACAGGAAGCCTGAATTACAGCAGTGAAGAAATTTATTTCGATGGGGATGAAAATATCGACTATCCACTTTATGCCAGCTTAAATGATCGTGACTTAAAAACCTTTGGAGGAACCCTTAATGGAATGATCCGCCTAAAAGGCAATAAATCACTGATATTAAGGGGGAGCATGACCATGGCAGGGGATTTTTGGAATTACGAAGATTTCCCGATGGGAAAATATTTAAAATCATCGTTTGCCGCAGCTTATGCCATCAAAAAAAACGATGACTTATTTTATGCTTTTGGATTGTATTATGGCTACCAATTTGGAACCCCTTCGGTTTATCCGGCGTTTATTTGGTCGCAACGATATGCAAACAACTTTGGCATTGATGCAATTTTGCCCCAAAGGATACGGATTTGGAAAATGGTTAACCAAAACTTTTTTATTGATGCTTCCACAAAAGTTACCGGCGACAGTTATACCATACACCTCGGGAATTCTATCCTCAGCGGTGTTGAAAGTTTACAGCTTCGAAAATCAAGCATCCTTATTTCAGGAGGGATAAGCCATAAAATCAGTAAGTGGATTTGGGCAGAGGCAAAAATTGGCTACTCAAAAAGCATTAATTTTAACCTTTCTGAAAGTAACTTTTCCAAAGGAAGCAGCCTTCCGAAACCCGACAACAACTATATTATTAAATCAACTGTGAGGGGTGCAAAGTATTTTAGTGTTTCTTTATTTCTTTCCCCTCCAAGCGAATTTCTGCAGAAATTTAGAAAATAGTCCTATTTTTGAAACTTATTTAAATCCAAAATCAAATGTCTTTTAAGTCATTCATTGCCATTGCATTTGTGTTTCTGATTTCGTGTACCCCAAAAAGCAAATTCATTGAAAACCAAGGATTTGTTTATGGAACAATTTATACCATTAAATACGAAAGCCCCGATGGGAAAAATTATCAAAAAGATATTGAAGCAGCTTTCCGTGAACTAGGGAACTCACTTTCCCCTTTTATCGATACTTCGATAATTTCAAAAGTGAATCAAAACATCGAGGTCATTCCTGATCAATACTTTATCGATGTTTTTAAACGGGGAAAAGAAATTGCCCAAATTACCGATGGTGCATTTGATTTTACAGTTGCCCCTATGGTGAATGCCTGGGGTTTCGGATTTAAACATAAAGAAACCATTACCGACAAACTTATTGATAGCCTTATAAAAACGGTGGGATATCAGAAAATATCAATTGAAGGATCGAAAATAATCAAAAAAAATCCAAACACAATGCTCGATGCCAGTGCAATTGCCAAAGGATATACCTGCGATGTAATCGGAAACTTGTTAGCGGAAAAAGGATGCACAAATTACATGGTTGAAATCGGGGGCGAGGTTGTAGTTCATGGCAAAAATGCCAAAGGAAACGATTGGAGCATTGGTATCCTTAAACCCGTTGATAGTGTAGTCCCAAATCAATCAGAATTACAGGATGTACTAAAATTGCAGAACAAAGGCATGGCCACATCGGGAAACTACAGAAACTTTTACATCGAGAATGGGAATAAATATGCGCATACCATCGATCCAAAATCTGGTTATCCGGTACAGCACAGCATATTAAGTGCAACGGTGGTTGCAGATGATTGTATGACCGCAGATGCATTCGCTACCGCATTTATGGTCATGGGCTTGGAACAAGGAAAATCTTTGCTTGAAAATATGCCGGAACTAGGCTTGGAAGTGTATTTTATTTATGCCGATTCAATCGAAACAAATAAAGTTTACATGTCGAATGGTTTTAAAAACTATATTAAATAGCAGTCTATTTTTCGTTTGAAAGCGTTAATGGTTTATACGAAATTTTTTTCTTCGCTTTCGCTTGTTCTATTTTATCAAACGATTGTGCACAGGTAATTCCTTCACTTCGCAAATATTTATTCCCACTCACATGGCTATTTGGAAACTTTCCCCCTCTTTTAAAAAGGATTTTTGTCGCTAAACCAAACACTGCCAATGAAACCAGTGCAATTGCCAATAATATGATTTTGATTACTTCCATGAATATCCCTTTCCTAATTTGATTTGCAAAAATAATATTTATCCATTGGAAACTAAAATTTCCATGTAATATTAACTCCTTTAACGAGAATTTGTTGTGGTTGGGATAAATCCAGTCAACAATCTATCCCGACTGCGTACTTTTTTTGTAAATTTAAGTTCTTAACCAAATATCAAAAATCATGGAAAAACACATTAATATTGTTGCGGCATTGCAAATTGGCTTTAGCATTTTAGGAATAATAGTCGGGGTTATTGCTTTTTTTGTTCTTCGTATTGTTGGTGATGTTTCTGGCGACCAGGACGCAAGGACAGTACTATCCATTATTTCAAATGTTGCCATTATTTTCATTTCATTAATAAGTATTCCTGGGTTAATTGCTGGTTTTGGACTATTCAAAAAGAAGGAATGGGCAAGGATTTTAACCCTTATTTTGTCGGTTCTCGATTTATTTAGTTTCCCGTTTGGAACTGCAATCGGTGTATATTCTATTTGGGCTCTTTCCAATAAAGAAGTTGTAGAATTGTTCAAAAAATAATCCTCGATAATTAAAGTCAGAATATGCAAATAACATCCGAAATTACCGTAACAGGGAAAGTTCAAGGTGTAGGCTATCGTTATTTTGTTGCAAAAAGGGCAAACCAAATAGGCTTAAAAGGATTTGTAAAAAACCTGCCCGATGGAGATGTTGTTCTTCAGGCACAGGGTAGCAAATCGGATATTGAAACCCTTATTGATTTCTTAAAAATTGGTCCTAAATTGTCGCGTGTTGATTCCGTAATTGTAAAATGGCTTGATTCATCACCAGAATATTCTTCCTTTTCAATAACCTATTAATTTAATGTTATGGGCAAAAACGGTTTTCACATGTCCCCTTCCGAATTCAGGAAAGAAGGGAAAAAAATGATCGATTGGATTGCTGACTACTATGAAAACATAGAAGAATATCCCGTCTTATCGCAAGTAAAACCTGGAGATATTTATTCCAATTTGCCAGAAACCCCTCCCTTAAAAGGTGAAAAAATGAAGAAAATGATGCAGGATGTCGATTCCAAAATAATGCCCGGGATAACGCATTGGCAATCGCCAAATTTTTATGCATATTTCCCTGCAAACACTTCCTTCCCAGCCATTCTTGGTGATTTATTGTCATCAGGCCTTGGCGTACAAGGAATGATTTGGGCAAGTAGCCCGGCTTGTACCGAACTGGAAACCCGCGTAATGGATTGGCTCGTTGATATGTTGGGATTACCCGATTTTTTTAAATCAACATCAACCGGAGGTGGGGTAATCCAGGACACTGCGTCAACCTCGGCATTAACTGCAGTGATTGCTGCCCGCGAAAAAACAAGTGCGTTTGAGGTGAATGAAAAAGGCAGACAAAAACAACTGATCGCCTACGTTTCAACACAAACACATTCATCGCTTGAAAAAGCCATTAAAATTGCCGGAATCGGAATCCAAAACCTTAGGCTGATTGAATGTGATGACAAGCTTGCTATGAATGCCGATGCTTTGGCAAAACAAATCAAAAAAGACCGAAGCCTTGGTTACGTTCCATTTTTTGTATGCGCAACCATCGGAACAACTTCTACAAATGCGATAGATCCACTTAAAGAAATTGGCGAAATCTGTCGAAAAGAAAACTGCTGGTTACATGTTGATGCAGCAATGTCAGGAACCGCAATGCTTTGTCCCGAATTCAGATATTTAATGGATGGAATTGAATTGGCTGACAGCTTTTGCTTTAACCCACACAAATGGATGTTCACAAATTTCGATTGCGATTGCTTCTTTGTTGCGGATAAAAAACACTTGATCAAAACTTTTTCGATATTACCTGAATATTTAAAAAACAAAGCGACAGAATCGGGTGCCGTAATTGATTATCGCGATTGGCATGTACAATTGGGAAGAAGGTTCAGGGCGCTTAAACTTTGGTTTGTTATCAGGCATTACGGAACTGAAGGCTTACAATACCACATTAGGCAACACATTGAAATTGCAAAGAAATTTGCTTCTTGGGTTGAAAATTCCGATCATTTTGAGTTGGTCGGAAAACCACCTTTAAACCTTGTTTGTTTCCGTCATATCGGCGGCGATAACATGAACCAGTCTATAATGGATACCATCAATAGCAATGGAAAAGCTTTTATTACCCATACAAAAGTTGATGGCTTGATTACCCTTCGAATGAGTATCGGGCAAACGAATACCAAAGAAAACCATGTGCTTGAAACCTGGGACTTGATACGGCAAACTGCCTCCGGATTAGCCTAATCCTTTCAAAGTTTTCAAAGCTTCAATTTGTTCCTGAAGCAATACTTTTGAGTAATGTTTTAAATGCGAATAATTCAGGAACTTCAGGATTTTAAATGCATTGAAAATATGAAAGAACCTTTGCTCGAACGTTTTTTTATTGGAGCAATTTTCGTAAAGCGACTTTAATTGTCCAAAAAACTTATCGTGCAATAAAAAATCATACACCGGCTTTGGAAGATTTTCCAATAAACGATTATACTCTTTTTCGGATATTTGATATAAACTATCTAAACGATCAAAAAATACTTTTAAATCAAAAAATGCCTGAAAATTATAGGTGAGCCTCAAGTCATTCTCTTTACTCATCCAACGTATCATGTTTGGACCAGTACCAAAAGGCACCCTTGATGATTCTCTCGCTGATGGATAAACACATGTAGAGTTTATTTCTCCAACCTTTCCAAGAGTTGTTAATTTGTGTAAGAAATAAAAATCTTCGCCGGCAACCCTTTTTACCATTCCGCCCTGTTTAACGTATGCTTCTGCAGTTACCGAAAATGCCGAACCAATGGTGTACATCGCAAAAGGGAACCCAACATAAGCATGAGCCTCTTTGTAATAGGTCATATAAGCCTCATACAATTCGATGCCCTCCTTCAGTTTTGCATCAATTCCTTCTTTTACATGGTCGAACCTGATATTGGCACCAATCGCATCCGTATGGTTTAAAAAGTAGTTTTCAACTTCCGTAAAATAATTTTTATCGACCAGGGTATCGGCATCCAATGAAAGTATAATTCCTTTTGGATTGTTATTTGCATTAAACCTTCTGATTGCTTCATCCATTCCAATTTTTCGTGCCAATCCGGCACCCGCCCATTTCTTCGGAAATGGTTTTGGGTAAATTGGATAAAATTTAATGAAAGGTTTCGAGTAGTTTGAAACCCATTTTTTAATTTGTTCGAAAGTTTTTTCGTTGTTCTGCCTTATCCTTTTTTCAACCGTTTCCGATTCGTTAATCACAATAATTACCTCAACCAATGATTTGGGAGTCGAACAGTATAATAAGGATTCAAGGGTGCTTAAAATATCGGGTTCATCTATACAAGGTATTACAGTAATAATCCCAACATCCGCAA
Organism: Prolixibacteraceae bacterium; assembly: GCA_963678235.1. Classification (GTDB taxonomy): domain Bacteria; phylum Bacteroidota; class Bacteroidia; order Bacteroidales; family Prolixibacteraceae; genus JABMQB01. The sequence goes on from OY782766.1 coordinate 2,781,450, forward strand.
GTGGTTTTTCATGGATATAAGGATTAAAATCACAATGCTTTTGTATGTATTTGCTTGCAAACAACTTTTGGGTTCAAAGGTATAAAACTAAAAAATCCGGGCAATACCCGGATTCTTTATCAATTAATATCTTTTTATGTCTAATTATTAGTTCCTGCTTTTGATGCCTGGTATTCTTCATTTAAGGCTTTCAAGACCTTTGAAGTAATATTGTTTGATTCGTCACCAATAAGAATATCCCCGGCATTTAATATGTAATCATATTTTTTATCCTGATTGTATTTTTTCAGATAACTGATGATGTTGTCCAATAACTTTTGGTTATTTTCTGCCTGAATATTTGCAAGTTTTGAAGTTAGGTCTTGTTCAAGGCGTGCAATATCCTGCTCTTTAGCGAGCAACTTATCCCTTTCTTGTATAGCTCTTTGCTCGGTTAAAAACCCACCGCGTTGTACCCTCTCCTGGAACTGCGTTGCTTCTTTCTCAAATGAAGACCTTTTAGAAGAATACTCACTTGTATAAGCTTCTTGTTTTTTCGAAAAATCATCGTGTAAATCCTGCGCCAAATCATAATTTAAAATCAATGAGTCAGTTTTTACATATGCAATTGTTAATCCCCCACTTGCCTCCTGGCTTGTTTGTTGCGCAACAACAGGTTCATTTCCATTTCCACTGGTAAAGTGAATTACATAAAGTGCAGCAATTGCAACAAAAAGTATAATACTTACAACTAGCGATGTACCTTTCATTTAGATAATTTTAATATTTCCTGACAAAGATAATTTTTTCAATTAAAACGGTACAGAATATCTGTATTTTTTTCATACAGCTAATAATCAATACCTTTCATAAAAAACATGCATTAAATCATACAATCGTAATGATAAACATCATTGAAAACTACTTACGGTTGTGGGTAATTTTACCTCTATATTATTCTAAATTATCATAAAAACGCTTCGATGTTTAATAAACTAATAGCCGGGATACTACCTTACATGCCCAAAAAGCTTATTTGGGTTTTTTCGAAAAGATATATTGCCGGAGTAACCCTTGAACACGGTTTAATTGCTTCTCAGGAATTGAACGATAAAAATATGGTCGTTACCCTTGACTTATTGGGCGAGTTTATCAATACCCTTGAGCAGGCCGAGGATAATCGAAATATGTACCTTAAAATTATCGATGAATTTACAGCAAAAAAGCTAAAAGGTAATTTATCCATTAAACCAACCATGTTTGGATTATTGATAGATAAAGAAGCATGTTACAATTATATCAGGGAACTTGTAGTAAAAGCGGCTGAAAAAAAATCGTTTATCAAAATTGACATGGAGGATTCGCAATGCGTTGATGATACGATTGAATTATTTAGAAAATTGAAATCTGAATTCCCTGAAAATGTTGGCTTGGTGTTTCAAGCCTACTTGCGCCGAACCCTTGATGACCTAAAAGGACTTAGCGATTTAAACAGCGGGCAAATTCCTTTAAACATAAGGCTTTGTAAAGGGATTTACGTGGAGCCTGAGGAAATTGCATTTAAAAAGAAGGACGAAATACGTAAGCATTATTTATTGGATCTGGAATATATGCTTCAAAATAAAATTTATGTGGGAATTGCCACCCACGACAAATACCTGGTAGAAGAGGCTTATAAATTAATTGAAAAATATCAGGTCCCGAAACATTTATACGAATTTCAAATGTTATATGGGGTTACACCAGAACTACGGCAATCGATTGTTGACAATGGACATTTAATGAGGGTGTATGTTCCTTTCGGGAAAGAATGGTTTGGTTACTCAACAAGGCGCTTAAAGGAAAATCCTAAAATGGCATCGCACATTATAAAAGCATTGTTTGTTAGAGGTTAAGCTTTATCAAATGTGAGTATTGAAGGGGGCGAAAACACGTCCCCTTTTTATTTAAATTTCTTTTACAACAATCTCGTTCATGCTTCGCTTGGGCACATGGTGTACCTGCTTTTCATCGCGCCAATATTTTATATCCCCATTTTTCACATCCTCAAGAACCACTTCTTCCACAGGTTTGCCAAGTGCTATCAAATACAAAATATCCAGTTCTTCTGGTACATCCACAATTTTTGCAACCTTACTTTTGTTATACGAGCCAATAATACAACCACCGTAGCCATCTTCAACTGCGCCCAATAAAATGCTTTGTATTGCTATTCCATCATCGCAAAAATAACCTTGTGCCAAACTTGTATCATGCGCCACAACTATATATGCACTTGGCCGCTCAGCTTCAATGGGACCTTCCCAATTGCTTATATAGCCAGCCCAACCAACATTCGGAAATATTTTCTGCGTGATTTCTTCAGTGGTACATAAAATATATTTTAAAGTCTGCATGTTTTTCCCGGATGCTGAGAAACGTCCCAGTTCCACCCATTTCTTTAATAATTCAGGTGAAATTTTTTCGGAATAATCAAACCTTCGATAACTTCGGTTCTTAATAATTAGCTCACGAATAGTACTCATTTTTAGTTTTTTTAGGATAGTAAAATTACAAATAACGGCGGAGATTTATAGGATAGGGTGCAGAAATAAAAAAAGGATAGAGAAGAAAGTTAAAGATGTAATAATGCTGACCAAACTTAACCACTTGATAATGACTTTCCTCTTATCCTTTTCTACTAAACGCTCCGAGTTTTATTCTATTGCCCACAACATCAATTTTAACATTTTTTCATTATTCCCTTTAAATTTATAGATTTGTGGAACAGAACAGAACACCAGCATAGCCTGACTACTTTATGAAAGAATTCAAATTTCGGATTGACTCAAACTCCAATGTTTTAAAATTCCAGCAACTTGTTGATGCCATTATAAATGCGATTAGCAGCAACGTTTTAAATGAAGGGGACATTTTGCCCTCTGTTAATCAACTAATTAAGCAAACAAAGGTTTCGCGCGATACCGTTTTTAAAGCTTATGCAGAATTAAAGGATCGTGGAATAATTAAGTCGGTTCCCAACAAAGGGTATTTTATTGCCGGTTCCAGTTCAAAGGTATTTTTGTTTTTAGATACTTTCAAAGCATATAAAGAAGTGGTTTTTGACTCGTTCCGAAAGCACTTGCCCGATACCATCAATGTAGACCTGCATTTTCATCATTACAATATCGATTTGTTTGAAACCATAATAAAGGAAAGCATTGGAAAATACAGCAAATATATAGTAATGAATTTTGACCACCCCAGGGTGAAAAAAATAATTCAGCAAATTCCATCCAATAATTTATTAATAATCGACTGGAAGATATTTGCTTCAAAAGGACACTCCTACGTAGCTCAGGATTTTGGTGAACCGGTTTACCACTGCTTGAAAACCAACGTTCATCAAATTAATAAATACAGGGAGTTTATTTTTTACTATCCATCATTCACTTACCACCCAAAAGAAGCGATAAACTATTTTGAAAAGTTCTGCAAAGAAGAAAATATTAAGTACAAGGTGATCCATACCAATGAGGAATTCAAACTAAAAAAAGGGGATTTATATTTTTTAGTGAGCGACCGGACATTATCCCGTTTTTTAGATCAATGTGAGGAAAATAATTTTCAATTGGGTAATGATGTAGGTGTAATTTCGTACAACGAAACCCCAATGAAAAAATATGTAAAAGAAGGCATTTCGGTCATATCAACCGATTTTAAGGAGATGGGGATTATGGCAGCAAAGTTTGTAACCGAAAATACTAAAATGACTAAAATTATCCCAACCAAACTAACACAGAGGTCGTCTCTTTAACACACATGTTATAAAACATTATTCGTGATTTTGCCGATTCAGCAAGATGGTCTATTTTTGACCATACCAGAACAGAACAGTTTGCTAAAAATTAATAAATACAATAAATGCTATTATTAGGATTTGATATAGGAAGTTCATCGGTTAAGGGATCGTTGGTTGACGGTGCAAATGGTCAATGCATTGCCACTGCCTTTTACCCGAAAGAAGAAATGAAAATGATCGCCCACAAAGCTGGTTGGGCCGAACAAGACCCTAATTTGTGGTGGGAAAACTTAAAGCTTGTTTTAAATGAGATAAAAACTCAATCCGGCGTTTCCGCTAAAGATATTGGGGCAATAGGTATTTCCTACCAAATGCATGGTTTGGTTGTGGTCGATAAAAATCAACAAGTCTTGCGCCCTTCAATTATTTGGTGCGATAGTCGGGCAACCGAAATTGGCAACAATGCATTTAACCAATTGGGAAGCCAACGATGCCTCTCCAGTTTATTAAATTCACCAGGAAACTTCACTGCGTCGAAACTTCGTTGGGTAAAAGAAAACGAGCCGGAACTTTACGATAAAATCCATAAAATAATGCTCCCCGGCGATTTTATTGCCATGAAAATGACCGGAGAAATTAAGACAACCATGAGTGGTTTATCGGAAGGAATTATGTGGGATTTTAATGAGAATTCGATTTCACAAATGTTGCTTGACCACTATGGAATTGATTCTTCGATGATACCAGAAATTACCGAAACTTTCGGGTTTCAGGGCGAACTATCAACAGAAGCCGCACAGGAACTTGGACTTCATGCCGGAACAAAAATCAGCTACCGAGCAGGTGACCAGCCAAACAATGCACTTTCGTTAAATGTGCTTAATCCGGGCGAAATTGCAACAACAGCAGGAACCTCAGGGGTTGTTTACGGCGTGAGCGATGTTGTAAAATACGATCCCTTATCGAGGGTGAACACATTTGCACATGTAAACCATAGCACAGAAAATCCCCGATTGGGTGTACTTTTATGCATAAATGGTACCGGAATCCTGAATTCGTGGCTAAAAAATAACGTTGGCAATGGTTCAATTGCTTATGAAAAAATGAACGAACTTGCGTCGAATATACCTATTGGCTCAGAGGGTGTCACCATACTTCCGTTTGGTAACGGTGCCGAAAGGGTACTTAACAACAAAAATTTGGGTGCACAAATTTCAGGTATGAATTTCAACGTGCATAATTCTGCCCACCTGTTCAGGGCAGCGCAGGAAGGCATTGTGTTTTCGTTCAAATATGGAATGGAAATTATGGAAAGCATCGGGATTAATGCACAGGTAATCCGCGCAGGAAAAGCAAACATGTTTTTAAGTTCGATTTTCAGGGAAACACTGGCTGGGATTTCAGGTGCAACCATCGAATTATATAATACTGATGGATCAATTGGCGCTGCCAGGGGAGCAGGTATTGGTTGTGGATATTATCCATCTGCAAAAGAAGCTTTCTCTAGTTTGGCAAAAGTTGAAACCATTCACCCCGATGCTTCAAAACTTTCGGAATACAAAGAAGCATACCAGCATTGGAAAGAAACATTAGAACAAAAAATATAAATTTAAAGATCGATAAAAATGGACATTTTAAAAGGAAACAAAGAATATTTTCCAGGTATTGGTAAAATAAAATTTGAAGGAAATGAATCAAAAAACCCACTTGCATTTAAGTGGTACGATGAAAATAAAGTAGTTGCCGGAAAAACCATGAAAGAACACCTAAGGTTTGCAGTTGCCTACTGGCATACCCTGTGTGGTACAGGTGGCGACCCATTCGGTCCTGGCACAAAAACTTTCCCATGGGATGGCGCTACCGATGTACTAGATGCAGCAAAAGAACGTATGGATGCAGCATTTGAATTTATTACAAAAATTGGTGCCCCATTTTATTGCTTCCATGATACCGATGTTGCCGGTGATGGATCGGTTTTCGAAATTGAAAGCCGTCTGGCAAAAATGGTGGAAAAAGCTAAAGCAATGCAAGATGCTTCTGGGGTTCAACTTTTGTGGGGTACAGCCAATGTATTTAGCAATGCCCGCTACATGAATGGTGCTTCAACCAATCCTGATTTTAATGTGGTTGCAAATGCTGGTGTACAGGTTAAAAATGCCATTGACGCAACCATTGCCCTGGGCGGAACAGGTTACGTATTTTGGGGTGGACGTGAAGGTTACATGAGCCTGCACAATACCAATACAAAAAAAGAATTGGACCACATGGGACAATTCCTGAGAATGGCCCGTGACTATGCGCGCAAGCAAGGATTTAAAGGAACGTTCTTTATCGAGCCAAAACCAATGGAGCCATCAAAACATCAGTATGACTTTGACACTCAAACGGTTCTTGGTTTTTTAAACCAACAAGGATTAATCGACGATTTCAAATTAAATGTGGAAGTGAACCACGCTACACTTGCTGGTCATTCTTTCGCACACGAATTAAGAATGGCTGCCGATGCCGGGAAACTTGGTTCGATTGATGCCAACAAAGGCGATTACCAAAATGGATGGGATACCGATGAATTCCCAACCAACGTTTATGAAATAACAGAAGCAATGTTAGAAATACTTCCAACAGGAGGTTTTGAACATGGCGGAATTAATTTTGATGCAAAAACCCGTAGGAATTCGACCGATTTATCGGATCTGTTTATTGCCCATATTGGTGGAATGGACGTGTTTGCCCGTGCATTGATTGTGGCGGATAAAATCATGACCGATTCTGATTATTTAAAACTTCGTGCCGACCGTTATGCATCGTTTAACAGTGGCAAAGGTGCCGAGTTCGATGCAGGCAAGCTTACCCTTGAAGATTTATATGCGGTGGCCAAAGAGGTTGGTGAGCCAAAACAGGTTAGCGGAAAACAAGAATTGATCGAACAACTAATCAATCAATATATTTAGAATATTAACCATATTTTTTTATGAAAATCTGTTTTAATATATTTAAGACAGGTTTTCATATCTAACTAAAACAAACTAACATGAAGCAAAACAAGTTATTCATTCTTGCCATTACAGTTGTTGCAACCCTTGGCGGTCTTTTGTTTGGTTACGACACTGCTGTGATTTCGGGAGCTGAAAAATCAGTGCAGGCTTTTTTAATTGATAGTCAAGGATTAAGCACCATTATTCATGGACTCACCATTTCAAGTGCATTGATTGGATGCATAATTGGGGGCGCCATATCAGGCATCATTGCTTTAAAACTAGGTCGTAAAAGATCACTTATGATTGCTGCATTGTTGTTTTTCCTGTCGGCACTTGGTTCAGGTTATCCCGAATTTTTATTCTTCACAAAAGGGGAAGCAACTATGGGATTGCTTTATATGTTCAATTTCTATCGGATAATTGGCGGAATCGGAGTTGGAATGGCTTCAGCCATTGTTCCCATGTATATTGGTGAGATTGCCCCGGCCGATATTCGGGGACGACTAGTATCGTTGAACCAGTTTGCCATTATTTTTGGGATGTTGGTGGTTTATTTTGTGAACTGGGGAATTGCTAAAGGACAAACGCTTGATTGGATAAATACCATTGGATGGCGCCGTATGTTCCTTTCGGAAGCTATTCCTGCAGGTCTATTTGGTCTATTATTGTTCCTTGTCCCCGAAACTCCACGTTATTTATCTCTAACCAATAGAAACTCAGAAGCATTAAAGGTTTTAAGTAAAATAAATGGCGCTGAAAAAGCAAAAGAAATTTTAGAAGATATTAAGAATACCCTGGAACACCATTCCGGAAAATTATTTTCTTATGGGAAAATAGTTATTGTAATTGGCATTTTACTTTCTGTTTTTCAGCAATTTGTTGGAATTAATGTTGCACTTTATTACGCACCACGAATTTTCGAAAGCATGGGAGCAGGAAAAGATGCATCTATGATGCAAACTGTGGTGATGGGATTAATCAATGTGGTTTTCACAGTAGTTGCAATCGCAACAGTCGACAAGTGGGGCCGAAAACCTTTATTAATGGTTGGTTCAATCGGGATGGCCATTGGAATGTTTGCTATCTCTGCATTGGCTTATTTCGAAATAATAGGCATCAGTACCTTGGTATTTATCATGATTTACACAGCATCGTTTATGATGTCGTGGGGACCAATTTGCTGGGTGCTGATTTCTGAAATTTTCCCAAATAAAATTCGCGGAAGGGCTGTGGCAATAGCAGTAGTTGCACAGTGGGCAGCCAACTATTTCATCTCGTCAACCTATCCGGCAATGATGGAGTTTAGTGGCAGCTTTACCTATGGGTTTTATGGGGTAATGAGTATCCTTTCGTTTGTATTTGTTTGGAAGATGGTTCCTGAAACAAAAGGAAAAACCCTGGAAGAAATGGAAAAACTTTGGAAAAAATAAACAACTATTTAGTTGGTCTAAATTTTTGTTTATAAGGGCTTCACATCGAGTGAAGCCCTTATTTATAATAAATTATTTCGGTTCCCAATAGCACACCTTCGGCGACACAATTGCCCCATCCGCTTTCAGTTTTTTCATTGCCTTATCCACCTCTTTCTTATCCAATCCTGATAATTTGGCAATTTCTCCGGCTTTCATTGCTTTGCTGGCGTCCTTCATTGTTTGTAGTACTTTTTCAACGCTCATACACCTTTAAATTTTAATTACACTAGAATATCTCTCTGAAATTACTTTCCAATCCAATATTTTCCAAAAATCTTCGATGTATTTGGGCCTTGCATTTTGCTTATCAATATAATAGGCATGTTCCCAAACATCGCAAGTAAGAATGGGCTGCTTGCCAATTTTAAGCGGGTTTCCGGCATTGCTTGACTGAACGATTTCAAGTTCCCCATTATCATCTACAACCAACCAAGCCCATCCCGCACCAAACAAAGTTGCAGCAGCTTTGGTAAATTGTTCTTTAAAGCTGTCAACGCTGCCAAAGGTTTTATCAATAGCAGCTTTTAATGCATCTTTAGGTTCTTCGCAACCATTTGCTGCAAACTGGTTAAAATAAAAGGTGTGGTTATAAACCTGGGCACCGTTATTAAAAATACCTCCATCGGTTTCTTTAATAATAGTCTCAAGGCTTGCATCCTCATATTGGGTTCCTACAATCAGCTTATTCAGATTGTTCACATAAGCCTGATGGTGTTTTCCATAATGAAACTCAAGGGTTTTGGCACTGATATAAGGTTCAAGCGCATCTTTTGCATAAGGTAATTCCGGTAATTTGTGTTTCATGGTTTTTATTTTTGATGTTAAACTGGTACTAAATTTATAAAATAGAATTACTAAATTAGCAATCATTCATAAAAATTAATCAGATATTTACTCTTGAATTTTTAAGAACCAATAACTTAATTTATATATGAAACTCTCAACCATCTTCAAAGCTTATCCGAATAATAAGATTTTTGGTGCATCTATTTTTATCATTACTGCCTTATCAATAGCATTCCTTTTGTTTAATTGGTCAACTCAGGTAGGGTTGGATGGTGATGCTCCTATACGAATTGAACATGGGAAAAGTAGTCTTAACTATTTTCTTTCACTTGGGAAAGATACATCATATACTGATGTTGTTGCATACAAAACTGATTCGCACTATAAACACGTAAAATATTATGGTGTTGGAGTTGAAGCCCCTGCTGCTGGAATTGCTATATTAATAGGGAAAAGCGATATTCAAAATATCAATACAATCCGAAAATTTTTAACTGTAATATTATCTCTAATCACAATCTGTATCATTGGAATTTTTATTAAAGACTATTTTAATAGTTGGTATTGGGGAACATTTGCAATGCTGACAATGTTTTTCTCGCCAACCTACATTGGATTATCCTTTTGGCAAACCAAAGATGCTCCGGTTGCGGCAGGATTTACAATTACAATATATTTCCTTTTCAAACTTTTTAAAAACTTTCCAAAAACAAATTATAAGGATTTGATTGGACTATTATTAGGCACAGCACTTACTTTTTCCATTCGTCTGCAAGGGCTACTTCTTTTTGTTTATCTTGGATTGTTTGGTGTGCTTTTTATACTCTTAAACAAAGAAACTTTCAAACAGATTATTTCGACGACCAAATTTTTCTTGATAATTGGAATAGTAATGCTTCTGGGCATGACTTTAGGATTCATGACCTATCCTATTTTTTGGGACAAAGGATATATGTTTGTTTATGAAGCCATGACTTTTTTACAAAATAGTCCTCAAAAACATCCTGTGCTTTTTGAAGGAGCCTTGGTCGATACCAGCAAACTACCTTATTATTATTTGCCTAAAATGATGTATATAACAATACCTTTCTTTGCTTTCTTTATGTTTTTTGTTTCGTTATTTTATTTCACCAAAAACATAGGGAAAAAAGAACTTTTCTTTGATGCGTTTATTTTCTTGTTCTCCTTTCTTTTCCCAATAATTTACCTTGTATTGAAGGGAACTGATTTATACAATAGCTGGAGACATGAGTTGTTTGTGTACCCTTCGTTTATTATGTTTTCTTTACTGGGATTTATCCTATTGGTTAATTCAATTGAAAAGAAAGTATTAAAATACGCCTTCATTTCTATTGTAATTATACTGACCCTAAAAACCGGCTACTGGTGTTTTAAAAATGCACCATTCCAATATGTTTATTATAATGAATTTGTTGGTGGAACAAAAGGTGCATTTAAGAATTATGATTTAGATTATTTGCAAATTTCATTGGAACCAACATTACAAACTTTTATAAAAGACCATATTGATGAAAAAGAAGGAACAGTTGTTTCAAATACATTACTGATACATGAAATGAACCTGCCAAATAATAATTTAAAACGGCAGAACTTAGGCTTTATTAATAAAAACCACTTTAAATGGGATTATGGTATTTTTAGCCCACACTTTGTCCCCCCTTCTATTCTGAAAATAGGATATCCGCCAAAAGAAACTGTGCATACAACAAAGGTTGACGGAGTTCCAATTTGTTGCATCGTTGAGCGTAAAAAATTTGACGACTTTTATGGTATTAAAGCCTACGAGAAAAAACAATTTAAAACAGCCTACAAATTCTTATCAAAGGCCTATATGGATGACGAGGATAACTATGTTATCTATCCGTATTTGGCGCTACTTTCGTATTCAGCAAGGCAATATAACAATGCAGGACTAATTGCTAATAAACAATTAAAGATTTATCCAAACGACAAGAACATGCGGAATTTGGTAAAAAAACTGAACCAAAGAAACAAGAAGAAGGCAAATTAAATTATTCATACTATTACACATTCAGCTTTTATTCTTTTTTTAAAAGAAGTATCTTAGCATTCCTATTCGTAAGATGTTATAGCTAAATTGGCAATAATGTCCAACAGAAAATCAGGATTATGAGATACTCAACCTTTTTACAATATTCATATAAAAACATATTCTTCCTTTTAAGCTTCGTACTTCTTATTGCGATGATGGTACTTAGCCAAAGTGCAGGTATTAGTGGTGATGAACACTTCAAGGTTGAACAGGCTGAAGATGTATATAATTTCTACACCACATTGGGCAAAGACACCACTGCTGTTAACCCTTCAAATCCGGCTTTAAAGTATTATGGGCAATCCATTGATAGCATTGTGTATGCCATCACAAAGAACCTAAATATTGAAGATTATTATGCTACCAGGCATCTTTTTAATTCGATACTTGGCTGGCTGCTTATGTTCTCAATAGGCTTAACTGCCGGAATGATATTTGGCTGGCGGTCGGGTATCATTACATTGGTATTGATTTTCCTATCCCAAAAAATCCTTGGGCATTCGTGGAATAATTCGAAGGATATTCCCTTTGCGGCTTTTTATACATTAACTATTCTATTTCTAACAAAACTATTAAACGAACTGCCGGATTTGAAGAAATCAACCCTGGCGTTTATTAGCATTGGCATTGCCGGATCAATTAGTGTTAGGATTGGGGGATTAATATTGATTCCTTATGTTTTTCTGGTTCTTGGATTGTTTTATGTGTTTAAAAAAGACTTTTATACCAAAGAAGGAATAATTACTGCTTTGAAAAAAGCACTTGTTTTATTTGGTGTAGCAATTGTCGGTTATTTTTTAGGCCTTATCTTCTGGCCCTTCGGGTTAATCAACCCAATAAAAAATCCTATCGACTCATTAACTTTAATGACCCATTATGCAGTAGCTATCCGACAGCTTTTTGAAGGTACTTTGCAAATATCAACCAGCTTACCCTGGTACTATGGTATTAAATACATGTTTATTACAACTCCGACAGTAATATTTGTAGGGATTGGTTTGTTTTCAGCATCTCTATTTTTGAGAAAAGACCTAAGCAAAAATTCACGAATCTATTTCTTCTTGTTATTTGCCTTTGTTTTTCCGCTTGTGTATACGATATACAAAAACTCAAATTTATACGGAGGTTGGCGCCACTTGCTGTTTGCCTATCCTCCAATCGTTGTTTTAAGCGGATTGGGTTTTGATTATTTTATTGCGAATAAAAATAAAATCATAAAATATGGGGCGCTCGGATTATTAATCCTTCTAATAATCCATCCATTAAAGCATATGATTAAAAACCACCCCTATGAATATGTTTATTATAATGAATTGTCGGGAGGGGTTAAAGGTGCTTATGGAGAATATGAGTTGGATTATTACTACCACAGTTTGCAAAAAGCGTGCGAATGGTTCATCGAAAACGAATTGGGTAATGATACCGTGATTGTCTCTACAAATCATGGAAGTATCGCTAAATATGCGTTCAGGAATACACCAAATGTGAAGGTGGAATATGCAAGGTATTATGAAAAAAGCAAAGAGAAATGGGATTACGGAATATATGTGAACGCATATATTGATCCGCATCAACTTCAAGACGGCATATTTCCGCCTATTGGTACAATCCATACGGAAGATGTGGATGGGATACCAATTTGTGCGGTATTTAAAAGGGCATCGTACGATGATTTTGAGGGTTTCCAAGCATTGCAAAAACGAAAATTGAACGATGCTGAAGAAAAGTTCAATAAGTTTTTAGAAGTAAATCCTGAAAGTGAAGAAGTGATTGGATATAAAGCCCAAATTCATTTAATGAAAAAGGACTATGCCCGAGCTTCTGCGCTTGCAGATAGTGCGCTTGCATTAAACCCAAATTACTTTAATGCTATTTTTATTAAAATTACTGCTTGCAATGGATTGAAAAAATACGATGAAGCATTAAAATGGTCTGAACAAATTATTGAGATAAAACAGGACCACGCCGAAACCTATTATCAAAGGGGATTTGCCCTATATCATTTAGGTAAAGCAAACGATGCACTAAAAGAACTTCAAAAAGCGGTGAATGTTAAAGATGACTATTATACAGCATTTATGTTGATGGGCGAAATATTTATTAATTATAAAAAATACGATCAGGCAATTAAAGTTATTTATCCTAAAGTATTATCGTTCCGGAAAAATAATGTGAGTGCACAAGCCAGAATGGCACTTTGTTATTATTTAAAGAAAGATGAAACAAATGCCAATAAAATTTTGTCCCAAATACCACGAAAAAGTATGAACAGATTGGATGTGGTGAAATTGTTGACCAGGATGGATCTCGACAAAAACAATATGGCTGCTGCCCAACGGAAAATCAACTCCATGCGCAGGATAAATAACAATTCGGAATTGGAAGTTTTGAGGGCGATGTTTAGTATTAAATTGAATGACCTGAATAGTGCTAACGATTATCTTGACAAAGCAATTGAGCTGGATAAATACAATAACGAAGCACGGGAACTTAAAAACAGGATCAAACCCAAAACCCCATCAAAGAATGGTTCAACTGCAAAAGCAGCGGATAAAGAAACTGTTAAGCCGAATCAGCAATCTGTTATGTTCCAAAAACCTAAAAAGAAGAAAAGAAGTGTGTTTTCACAAAAGAAATAACAAGATACCTTTCACTTACTTTACATAATATTTACACAAAAGGAATTAAAAACCCCGCAACCTCTGTTGCGGGGAAAAAACCAAAAATCAACTAACCTTTAAACCTACCGGAAACGACGTCCCAGTTGATAAGGTACCAAAATGCGTTTATATAATCCGGTCTCCGGTTTTGATAATTCAGGTAATATGCATGTTCCCATACATCAATTCCCAATATTGGAGTTCCCTGAACATCAGCAACATCCATCAGCGGATTATCTTGATTTGGAGTGGATGACACTACCAAACCGCTATCTTTTTTTACCAGCCATGCCCATCCAGAACCAAATCTGGTGGCAGCAGCTTTTGCAAATTCATCTTTAAAAGCATCCACAGAACCAAAGGCTTCATTAATGGCACTCAATAATTCCCCTTCCGGATTTTTTGCACCTCCGGGTGCGATAACATCCCAGTATATATTGTGGTTATAAAAACCACCTGCGTTGTTTCTTACTGCAGCACCTTGTCCTGAAATGCCTGAAAGGATCGTTTCAATTGTTTTCCCTTCCAATTCTGTTCCTGCTATTGCGTTGTTAAGGTTATTTATATAACCTGCATGATGTTTGGTATGATGTATCTCCATCGTACGTGCATCAATGTGTGGCTCTAAAGCCGTGTAATCATATCCTAGTTTTGGTAATTCAAATGCCATTTTTCACTTATTTTAAGAGTAATTTGTCTTTTATTGTCATTAGCAAAAATAAACCCTATTTGTATTTAATCCAAATAATAATAAGAATTCTCTCATCAAAATAATTTATTATTCATAGTTATTCTAAATAACAAAGCATTTTCAGGATTGTTCAAATAATTTACTTTTGTAGCATTATTTTCAGGAATGAACAAAGAAATACTCCGACTTTCAATACCAAATATTATTAGTAATGTCACCATTCCGATACTTGGCATGGTTGACCTGGCACTTATGGGACATCTTGGTTCAGAGGTTTTCATTGGTGCAATTGCCCTGGGAGGGGTTATTTTTAATTTCATTTATTGGGGGTTTAGTTTCCTTCGAATGAGCACCTCAGGATTTACAGCACAGGCATTTGGGAAAGAAGATCCGCACGAATCTTTTTACATTTTGATCAGGGCAATATTAATTTCACTTCTGATTAGTGCAGTCATCTTATTGCTCCAACAGCCAATTGAATGGTTAAGTTTTAAAGCAATTGGTGGCAGCAACGAAGTGGAAAGCCTGGCAAAAGAATACTTCAAAATCCGCATTTGGGCTGCACCGGCTACCCTATCCCTGTATGCAATTACAGGCTGGCTATTAGGAATGCAAAATGCCAAATACCCAATGATTATTGCAATTGTTGTTAAT
This sequence comes from Prolixibacteraceae bacterium, assembly GCA_963678235.1. Taxonomy (GTDB): domain Bacteria; phylum Bacteroidota; class Bacteroidia; order Bacteroidales; family Prolixibacteraceae; genus JABMQB01. The sequence continues at coordinate 2,796,525 of OY782766.1, forward strand.
GTTGTAAATATATTTTTAAGTGTGCTTTTTGTGTTTCAATTTAACATGGATGTAAAAGGCGTTGCCCTGGGAACTGCATTAGCACAATATATTGGAGTGTTAATTGCCGCCATACTTTTTTATCGGAAGTATGCCAATCTGATAGTTGTACTAAAAAAGCGTGCAATACTAAACATGCAATCGTTAAAAGAATATTTTGTGGTGAACTCCGATATATTTATCCGAACTTTCTGCATTATTGGCGTATTTACATTTTTTACTTCTAAATCAGCAAGTACAAGTGATTCCATCCTCGCGATTAATTCATTGCTTATACAATTCCTGCTGTTTTTTTCCTTTTTTATTGATGGATTTGCTTTTGCCGGCGAGGCACTTGCAGGAAAATATTTTGGGGCTAAGCAGGCAAACAAATTAAATGAATTAACCAAAAAGCTTTTTTTATGGGGACTTCTTTTGGTACTCCTATTTACAACAACTTATGCCCTTGGAACCAAATACATCCTTCGGATTTTAACGACAAATTCGGATTTAATTGAACAAGCACGTCCTTTTTTCATTTGGGTAATTATTTTACCTGTAATTAGTTTTGCTTCCTTTGTTTGGGATGGGATTTACATTGGCGTAACAGCATCGAAAGCCATGCGGAACAGCTTGCTTATCTCCTCGATACTCGTTTTTATTCCGGTTTATTTCCTGTTGGTTGGCAAACTTGAAAACCATGCCTTATGGTTGGCAATGCTATTGTTTATGGCAAGCCGTGGGATAGTCCAAACCATCCTGTATAAGTCAAGCATCCTCGGAAAAATATAAATTAGTAAGCAAAACTGCTTCCCCCAAGAAATTCCCGCAATAAGGATGTTGGAGGAATCTCCGACTCATCAATTGGTTTGAAATAGGATAAAAACCTTAACAAACGGTTTGCTTCGCCAAATTCTGCCTGGTTCTCATACACACTTTGAAGCAATGGATCTGCGTATTTTTTTAGCACAGCCAATTCATAAATGGTAGCTGAATTAAACATTACATCCGCATTCTCCTGGTATGGGAATATGTTTTTCTCCTCCCCTTTTCGAACCGAAGGCCATCGTTTAATGGTTTCGCTTGCCGAATATCCACGATATTTGCTATCCCTGATCATTCTTCTTAAAACCCTGTTGTCGGCTGTTGAAATATGGTTTTGCTCATCAATCGAAATTTGGGTAAGTGCCGATATAAATATTTTGAATGTTTTTGTGTGGTCAATTTGAGGAAGCAAATTAGGGTTCATTCCATGAATTCCTTCAATAATTAAAATATCATCCTCCTTTAACTGTAAAGTTTCATGGCTATTTACACGGCTTCCCGAACCAAAATCAAATTTTGGCAATTCTATTTTTTCCCCTGAAAGGAGTTGGTTAAGCTGTTCGTTAAAAAAGGCAATATCAATCGCTTCCAATGCTTCAAAATCGTATTCCCCATTCTCATCCAATGGGGTCTTTTCCCTGTTTACGAAATAATTATCCAGTGAAATTTGGAATGGATGCAAGCCATTTACAGCCAATTGAACACCCAGGCGTTTACTAAATGTTGTTTTCCCTGAAGCTGAAGGACCAGCAACCAAAACCACTTTTATTTTATTCTTATGGTTACTTATTTCATTGGCAATTTCAGCCACTTTTTTCTCATGCAAGGCTTCCGAAATTTTAATAATATCGCCACTTCTCCCTTTCAATGAAAAATCGTTCAAGCTACCAATGGTCGAAACGTTGAGTATTTCCGCCCAGTCTTTGTGCTCCTGGTAAATCTCAAAAAGTTTTTTCTGCCGGATAATTTTTCCAAGTTTATTTGGTTTCTTCCTTTTAGGCACACGCAGCAAGATTCCGTTAAAATAAGGAACCAAATCGTATAAATGAATGTACCCGGTAGATGGTAATAATTGTCCGTAAAAATAATTGGCATATTCTTTCAGGAAATATACAAATGAGTAGATATGCCCTTGTTGATTTTCCAATTTTGCCTTCTCAAAAAGACCCTCTTTTTCGTATTTCTCAACAACATACTTTGATGGTAGTCCCTTTTGGATGAAAGGCAAATCTTCCTTAATAAGCTTATCCATTTCTTGCTTAATTAACGAAATATCGGATTCAGAGATTTTCCTTTCCATTCCTTCCAATTCGCAAAACAAACCATTTGAAATTGCATGTTCAATTTTGAGTTTCACATTTGGGTAAAGATGCTTTAGGGCAGCAAACAATACAAAAATGACCGAATGCTGGTATATCCTTTTTCCATCCGGGTGCGAAATATCGACAAATTCAATTTTTTTCGATTTCACCACCATAAATGATAAATCTTTCAATTTATGGTTTACGATAGCCCCACATATTTTATTATCGAGCTGAATGTTTAAATCCTCTGCTATTTCGAGCAAGGTTGTGCCCAATGGATAGGCTTTTTGTGTCTTTGTATTTTTACAGAAAATATCAACGTGTTTCATTTACAGTAGTACTTATTTATTGGGCAAAAGTTCCATTTTCAGGTATTTTGCAGTATATGATTTGGTGTTTTTTATTACTTCTTCGGGCGTTCCGGCACAAAGGATTTTTCCTCCCCCCTTTCCTCCTTCCGGACCAAGGTCGATAATATAATCCGATGCTTTTATTACATCCATATTATGCTCAATAACAATAATCGTGTTTCCTTTATCAACCAATCTGTTTAGCACCTTAAGCAATACATTTATATCCTCAAAATGAAGTCCGGTTGTTGGCTCATCCAGGATATAGAGAGTCATACCCGTATCTTTTTTGCTTAATTCAGCTGCCAGTTTAACCCTCTGCGATTCCCCTCCCGAAAGGGTAGTGGATGATTGGCCAAGGGTAACATACCCAAGTCCAACTTCCTGCAACATTTTTAGTTTTGAAACTATGGATGGGATACTTTCGAAAAATTCGACACCATAATTAATTGTCATGTTCAGCACATCGCTGATTGATTTCCCCTTATAACGGACTTCTAATGTTTCCCGGTTATATCGTTTCCCGTTACATTTGTCGCAATGGACGTAAACATCCGGGAGGAAATTCATCTCAATCATTTTCAATCCTCCGCCCTTGCATTCTTCACATCTTCCACCTTTTACGTTAAACGAAAAACGACCGGGCTTATATCCCCTTATTTTTGCTTCGGGCAATTGGGCAAACAAATTCCGGATATCGGAAAATACGCCCGTATAAGTGATCGGATTCGAACGAGGAGTTCTCCCGATTGGAGATTGGTCGACCTGCACCACTTTATCAATATGCTCCAATCCTTCGATAGATGAATAATCTAGCGGGTCTTTTACGGATTTGTAAAAATGCTGGCTTAAAATGGGTTGAAGTGTTTCGTTAATAAGGGTCGACTTTCCACTTCCTGAAACACCTGTAATGCAAACCAACCTACCAAGGGGAATTTCCACATTTACCCTCTTAAGGTTATTCCCTTTACATCCTTTTAGCGATAAAACTTTACCATTTCCTTCCCTTCTGGTTGCAGGGATTTCTATTTGTTTTTTATCTGACAAATAATCTGAAGTAAGCGTACCGGCTTTTAAAATTTGTTCAGGAGTGCCCTGGGCAACAATTTCACCGCCATGCATTCCGGCATGTGGACCCATATCGAGGATGTAGTCGGCATGCATCATCATTTCTTTGTCGTGTTCAACCACAATAACCGAATTTCCTGAATCGCGAAGCTGCTCCAATGCCTTTATCAGTTTCAGGTTGTCTTTATGATGAAGTCCTATGCTGGGTTCATCGAGAATATACAGAACATTTACCAACTGGGAACCGATTTGGGTTGCCAGCCTGATTCGTTGTGACTCACCGCCCGACAACGTTTTAGCCGAACGATCGAGCGATAGATAGTTCAAACCAACTCCTAAGAGAAATCCCATTCGGTCACGAATTTCTTTAATGACCTCAATACCAATCTTTCGCTGTTTTTCGGAAAGCCTGTCTTCAAGTTTATTGAACCACTTGTGCAACTCGGTTAAATCCATTTGCGATAATTCCGAAATGTTTTTCTGATCGATTTTAAAGTACAAGGATTCTTTTTTTAACCTCAAGCCATTACATTCGGGACAAGTTGCTGTTTTTACAAATTGGTTTGCCCACTGTTGCGCCCTTTTAGATGGATTATCATCTTTCTGACTATCGATATATTTCACCACTCCTTCGTAGGTCATCATATAATTAATGCTCGAACCAAGTGGTGTATTTTTCAGTTGTATTCGTTCGTTCGATCCAAAAAGCACTTCATTTAGGGCTTCATCATCGATATCTTTTAAAGGAGAATTAAGGGTAAAACCATGCTTCTCTCCGAGGGCTTCAATCTGCCAGAAAATCAACGAATTTTTATAGCTTCCGAGCGGGGCAATGCCGCCTTTGGCAATACTTTTTTTACGATCAGGGATAATTTTATCCATATCTATTTCTGTAATCCGTCCTAAGCCTGTACATTTTGGACAAGCCCCCTGGGGCGAATTAAACGAGAAATTATGAGGTGCAGGTTCATTATAAGAAATACCAGTGCTGGGACACATTAATTGCCGGCTGTAGTACTTGATGTTCTGAGTTTCGTGATCCATAACCAGAACAATACCATTTCCCTGTTTCATGGCAACCCGAAGCGATTCTTTTAACCTTTTGGTATCCTCTTTATCTACTTTTATCCTGTCAACAACAATCTCTATAAAATGGTTTTTATACCTGTCGACCCTAAACCCATGGGTGATTTCTTTGATTTCACCATCAACACGTGCATGAAGGAAACCTTTTTTTCGGACTTGTTCAAACAGTTCCCGATAATGCCCTTTACGCCCTTTTACCATCGGCGCCAGTAAAAATATTTTCTTGCCGGAAAAGTCTTTTACAATAAGGTTTATAATTTGATCCTCGGTGTATTTTACCATCTTTTCGCCCGTATTGTATGAAAATGCTTCACCTGCCCGGGCAAACAACAAACGCAGGAAGTCGTATATTTCCGTAACCGTACCAACCGTCGATCTTGGATTACGGCTGGTCACTTTTTGCTCAATAGAAATTACTGGGCTAAGTCCGGTAATCTTATCTACATCGGGACGTTCCATATTTCCCAAAAAGGATCGGGCATAAGCCGAAAATGTTTCAATATACCTTCGCTGACCTTCTGCGTAAATGGTATCAAATGCCAATGACGATTTCCCTGAACCACTAAGCCCTGTTATTACAGTAAGTTTGTTTCTTGGGATTTCGGTGTTTATGTTCTGAAGGTTGTGTTCGCGGGCACCATAAACCACAATTTTGTCTTCCTCAACAACCTCCGGTTCCAAAACATCTATGTTTATTTTATTTTCCTTCATATTAATTATTTCCCTTGAGGGTAGTCCCGTCCATTATTTACAGGAATTTTAACTACATATTTTTTTGCATTTGGGTTGCTCAAATGGCCCTCGCGCAACCATGGATTGAAATACTTTAGTATTTTATAATTTGTTCCATTTTCCAAAGCAAAATCAGCAAAATCAGCGACAGGACCATCTATCTCAACATTTTTGGTTTCCAGAACGGGGTATTTTTCTTCCTCTGGTATATAAAATCCATATTGTTCCGGGTTTTCCAAAACCAATTTAAGTGCAACAATCCGAAACAAGTACCTCTCCGTTTCTTCACCCAAAAGCAAATCATAATAACTATCAACTTTCTGTTTCTCCATTTGATCTGACAAAAATTTCATCCCCCCGTTATAGGAAGCTGCCACCAAAGTCCAATCCTGATACTTTTCGAAAGCTTCAAGTAGATATTTACACGCAGCCACCGTCGATTTTTCAACATGGTAACGTTCATCCACTTCTTTGGTGACTTCAAGTCCATAATCGCGTGCCGTGCCAGCTAAAAATTGCCACATGCCAACAGCTTTTGCCGGAGAAACTGCTTTCGGGTTTAAATTACTTTCAGCCACAGCAAGGTATTTAAAATCATCAGGAATACCATATTCTTTTAATATGGGCTCGATAACTGCAAAGTAGCGCGGAGCTAATTTAATAAACCTTATGGTTTGTGAATGAAAATTGGCATTCACTAAAATTTCCCTTTCCAGGCTCTCAAAAACATCAAAATAATTTACAGGAATAAGTTTATCTGCAAAAAATACAGAGTCGGGAATATATATAGGTCCGAATCCCTGATTCGATATATCTTCGTATTCGACTTGTACTTTTTTCGAATTTAAAAATCCAAATAAAAATAACCCAATTATAAGTATAACCGGATAAACATAAATCCACCTCTTTCCTCTCATCATTTCTCCTTTCGTTGAACTTCAAAAATACCAATATCTGTTAAAACAAAGGCAAATCGGTGACTCAAAAATCACTTCTATTCCTTAAACTTTGAATTTGGAATTTTGTTTTCTTAGAAATGGGAATTCTTATCTGCGGACTTTCGAATTGAATATAATTACAGGAATAGACAAAAACTTTCAAAAATTCTGATGCATTCAAATAATAATAAATCAAAGCATAAAAAAACCCGGAACAACGCCGGGTTTTAACGTTTAGAATTAACCTCAATTGCCTGATTCCACAATCGGCAAAAAACTTAACAGAGTAATATTTTGAATATCTGAATAATCGTATTGGTAAAAACCATCCTCTCCGATCATAAATAAATTCCCATCAATTGGAATTACATCGTAAGCATTAATTCCCGGATAAGTTTTGATCATATGTTCGTCAATTTTTAGTTTATCAGCAGCAGCATAGACTTTTAAACCTGCATCGCCATCACAAACAAAAAGGATGTCGCCATCAACACCCAATCCATACGGACCATTTAAAGGATAAGAAGCCACCAGTTTATTGTCAATATAATCTTCCGACAATTCAACAACATCCAGTCGGTTCACATTGCTTCCGCAAATGTTGCCACCACGAAGTGTTATGTACGCATAACCATCCTGAACAACCACCGGGTCGCAAGAAGTAACATGCCAAAATTGCCCGATATAAGAAGGTACTGTTGGAACTTCCAAACTATAAATTATCATGCCTGATTGTGTCCCGAAAAATATATGATCATCGTAAATAAACATTGTTTCGATTGACCAACCAACGTATTCGCTTCCAATGTTGGATGGATTTTGGGCATCCGATACATCAAACATTGTCATTATACTTTCGCCAACGATATACAAGTAATCGTTATATAAGCCAAAGCGTGCCATTGAACCACCTACACCAAATGCTTCTCCCATTGTTGCCGGGGCTCCTCCCCCACTATTAAGGGCTAGGTCAAATTCAAAGGCTCCACCAAAATACATGGGATAATATCTATATTCGAGATCCTGTTTTACCACCTTAACTTCCCAATCAATTACTACGCCCAATTCAGAGTCAACCTGTGCAATCCTGTACTCATCATCGGTTGGGGGAAGTGTATATGGGAATACATCCTCCACCCGGTTCAACTCAGCAACATTGTTCAGATCAGAAATATCAATCGCAACCAAATCCACATAACTATCTGCATATAAAACATCCTCTTTTATTGCAATATCAACATTCCCGGGGATTTCAATAAAGCCAATATTTACAGGATTTGAAGGATCTTCGTTATTGATCACATGTACCCCTTTAAGTTTTTCATTGATAAAAATATGATTGTTGTAAAAGTATATTTTCCCTGTTGCCTTTATATCGATGGGAGTAGTCATGGTTACGGATTGTCTCAAATCTTCGTAGCTCATGTAAACAGGTGAATACGCAGTGAACTCTTCCTGAAATTTATCTAAACAGGAAGTGGCAAATTGAAAAACTAGAAGTATCAATATATATTTTAGTGCTGTTTTCATTTTCTTCACGATTAAGGTTAGTTAAAAATAATGCCGAGTTTCAATGACAGGCGGTTATAATCATGCCAAATTGTGTAATCAGATTCTCCGGTATATTTTAATCCGGAATATCTATATCCAAAAGAGAAACTCATCCCAAAATTTTCAGAAAACATGGTCCTGATCCCTATTCCCGGATTTATCAACAAACCACCCTTCGCATCCATGTCGGCAGAATTATACCATGGCCCCGGATAATAAAACGATGATGAGTAATAGTAATAATAAGGCACAATATTGTCTCCTTGAGTTCTGGATTCATCTACAGAAAAAACATATCCCGCCTGTACAAATGCATATGGTGTAAACTTTGTATTCCTCAGTTTATATTCAAAATTGGCAAAAACAGGTAAGTAGGTTTCGTTTAAATATTCTATTCCTGAGCCCAGTCCTAATGCCAGGTTCTTATTGATATTATAATTTACGGAAGTTTGAAAAATGAATGGCGCACTTTGATGATTGCCCCCATTTCCTGTAAGAACACCCACCTCGGCATGAAACTGGATTTTTGACAAACTCATCTCCTCATTATCCATCTTAGTTTTCTTATAACCGTATGAAATTGTTTCTACTTCACTGTTTTTAAAAACCCAAATGTTTCCAGCCGATTTTATTTGTATATCACCAGATTCGAGCGGGATAACCTGTCCATACAAAAGGCTTCCGTTTTTAAGTTGGATTTTATCTTTGTTTTTTTGGCCAAAAGCACTTATTACAACAATAAATGCCACCATTAACAATAAGGTTTTTTTCATAGTTTAATAATTTTAAGAACTCAATTTCACAAATAACTTGTAGAAACTATTTATTTTGAAGTAGATGCACCATGGCATAAAATGGTTGCGTGGGAATTTCTTTTTGTGAATTTATTTTACCCGTTCAATCGGATTAAGAGAATAAAAAGAAAATGGAATTAAGCGACTTCCTATAATAATAGGGAGGGATTAACATCTTTGCATTGAAATTAAATTGCTAAAACGTATAGTTTAAACCTGTATATACCCCAATGCGGTAAGGCCGGTAATCAACATCTGCACTTTTATTAATAGAACTGAGGTAATAATTAACCCTTGGTTCAATACTCAATGATAGGTGTTTCCCTAAACTATATTCTACCCCTACCCCAAATGTTCCAGAATAATTAACCGAAGAAATATTACTGGTTTTCCCAACTTTTTGAGAAACACCCCCATCTTCCAGGTAAACCTGATTACCAATTAAAAAATTGGTACTAAGCCCACCCATAAGCTGTAGGTCGAACTTCGACTCTAGTAATTTGTACCGTACATAAACAGGAACTTCCACGAAATCAAAAACCTGATAATAATCTCCTGAGGAGGCAAGCGTAGTCATTCTTTCTGTCGATCCGCTTAAGTTTGTATAAATTTTTGCATCCGAAGGTGTTTCATTTAATTCTATAATCCCAGCAGTACTATTCAGCAATATATCGCCATCAGAAACAGCAACGACAGCACTATAATAACTATCTTCTACAGCATCGAATTGGGCATCTGACATTGGCAATAGCTGCCCAGATTTACTGGAGCGTTGCCCGTTTTGTGAATAATAAATACCACTTTCGATACTCCATTTTTTATTCGTTTTATATTCAACAGAAATCCCTCCAGCTACATTTGCATTTCCATCGGATGCTGATGTATTCATATTCCTATAATAATCATCGGAATAGGTGGCAGAATGCGACGAATAGCCAGGAGAAACCATCACCCCAACTTTCCACTTGTCAAAGTCGTTTTTGTTCGGAATATTTTGCATATTCATGGCAATTATTTCCCGTTCACTTTCAAGAATTTCTAATTTAGGTTCATTGCTACTTCCCGATCTTAAGTTTTCTTTTATCGCGTCAACAACTAATGTAGACGAAGTTTTTAATTTCAAAAGACCAAAAATATTAACTTGCCTATCTTCTCTTTGTACATCATCTTTTTCTTCAACAAGCACGGGGTTTATCGCTTTTATATCGGTTTTACCATTTCGTTCTTTAATATCTTGATTTGCAACTACTACCAATCTTTCTTTTTCGACGTTAGCTGCATCACCTGGTTGAATTTGTAATGCCTTTTTCCCTTCTGTTTGCGAATTCGCATTTTTTGTATTAGATATAGTATCATTATTGGTTAATGTTGGTTGGACTTTCTCCTTATCGAAAATCATAACAGCAGAGATAATTGCAATTGCCAAAGCAGCGGCAATTCCGGCAACCCTCATAAACAAAATTTTCCTCTGGCTTTTTGGCTTTGCCATACTTGCCTGTATGTTTTCCCAAACCTGTGGAGAAGGCTGTGCACTAAACCCCTCTACGCCTGACTTAAACAAATGGTCAATATCCTGCTTTTTCATGCTGAAAAATTCTTTGTTGTTTTATACTCACTACAAAGTTCTGTGACCTTGCTTTTTAATATATTCCGTGCCCTTGCCAAATTCGACTTTGAGGTGCCAACGGAAATATTCATTTCCTTACTAATTTCCTTATGGTTGTATCCTTCCAATACGTAAAGGTTAAATACCATCCGGTACCTTGGAGGCAGTTCCTGGATCAATCCCAGCAAAACTTCTTCTTTAATAGTGCTTGCTGATTCCTCCAATTCTTCCACTTCCAAATCATAATTGGTCATATCCTCAACGGCATAAACCATGTTCTGCTTCCTATATTTTTCTAAAGAAACATTCACCATAATACGTCTAATCCAACCTTCAAAAGAACCATCCCCCCTAAACTTATCAATCTTTGTAAATACTTTCACAAACCCTTCGTGCAAGTTATCCTCTGCTTCCATTTTGTCTTTTGCATACCTTAGGCACACGCCAAACATTTTTGGAGAAAATAACTTATAAATAGTCTCTTGCGCTTTTAAATCGCCAGCAGCACAATCCTTAATTATTTTGTTAAGGTCTTTCAAATCAGGTCAATAATTTTCTTCAAAATTAAGGATTTAACATTATTCTATCCACGAATTAATAATCCTTAACAATATAGGGTAATGGTCTAAACGTTTTTATTCTAATTTTACAATAGCCAGATGTAAGAATATTTAAAAGGTTGCGTCCCAAAAAATTTTAATCGTTTACGCAACCATTTCCGGGCAAGCTTCATCTTCAAGTAAAAAATTATGAAAAACAAAATCTTAACTTTAACATTTGCCCTTCTATTTTTATTTCAGGCCTGCAACATAAACAACAATGATGCCATTGACCGGGAAATTAACCTAACGGAAAAAGCCTCGAAACTGGTTAACGCTGATAATTTATTTGGTCTTGAACTATTCCAAAAAATAACAGAATCGGATGATTCGGATAATATTATGGTTTCGCCCCTGAGTGTTTCACTCGCACTGGCAATGACCTATAATGGTGCTAATGGAGAAACCAAATTAGCAATGGAAAACACACTTAAATTGAACGGCTTAAGCACAAGCGACATAAACGAATCATACTATAACCTGGTAGATGCACTAAAATCATTAGATGATAAAGTGCTGCTTGAAATAGCCAATTCGATATATTTCAGGGATGGTTTTGAAGTTGAGCCTGACTTTATCTCTACAAATGAAAACTATTACGATGCAGAAGTGGATGCTTTGGATTTTAATTCTCCGGAATCTGTTGAAACCATAAATAATTGGGTTGCCGATAAAACGCATCAGAAAATTACACGCATTATTGATAATATTTCTGCGGATAATGTAATGTTTTTATTGAATGCCATTTATTTTAAAGGAATCTGGTCAAAAGAATTTAATACTGAAAGCACTGCTGAATTCCCTTTTACTTACGAAAACGGAACGACCGAAAATGTTGAAATGATGTGTAAACTCGATCAGGTTGACTATACAAAAAATGACCTTTTTAGTGCCATTTGTTTACCCTACGGAAGTGGGAATTATAATATGTATGTTTTTCTTCCTGAATCCGGGAAATCGGTAACTGATATTATTAATGAGCTTTCTGTTTCAAACTGGGAAACCTGGACAAATAATTTCGCACAAACCGATGACGTTGATATAAAACTCCCAAAATTCAAATTTGAATACGAAAAGAAACTCAACGATATTTTAATTGATATGGGTATGGGTATTGCCTTTGGTGGGAATGCCGACTTTACCGGAATAAACAAAAATGGAGGTTTGGCAATAGACTTTGTTAAACACAAAACTTTTGTGGATGTGAATGAAGAAGGAACTGAAGCCGCTGCAGTAACAATTGTTGGAATTAGATATACATCTGTGGGAAATAATCCTGAAGAAATTCCGTTTACAGTAAATAAACCATTTCTTTTTGTAGTTACGGAAAAAGATACGGAAGCAATCCTATTTATTGGGAAAGTCTCAAAGCCGGAATATGAAAACTAAACAAGCCATTTGAATCTCGCCAATTCAGATGGAACAAAGCCATAAAAACATGAAAACAATCCTTAAGATCAGCCTCCTACTTAGCATTGCAATTATTTTTGCGAGTTGCGAAGACACAATGGAAATTGTCACCTTGCAAAAATCTGGTACCGTGGTAGACTATTCGGGTTCTGGCAATTGCGGTTTCATTATTGAATTGGAAGATGGAAATAGTATTTTGCCCATCTACTATCCTGAAGATTTTACTTTTGGCCATGGCCAGTATGTTTGGGTTGAATACACTGAAATACCCAATATCGATCCCCTTTGTGATCGTGGAATGCCTTGCGAAATATCGGCAGTTGAAGAATTAGGCTGTGCTTCGTATGTTGAACTAAGCATGGATAATTACGATAGCCTTTCTTTTGACCCGGTATTCATTCACGAATTGTACCTCGATGAAGATTGCCTTCATATAAAACTATCATATAGCGGGGGCTGTGAAGATCATACCATTGATTTCGCAAGAATTAACAAAGATGGGCTAAACCAAAAAGCGGTGTTCGAAATCAGGCATAATGGCAATGGAGATATGTGTGAAGCCTATTTTACAAAAGATTTACGATTCGATATTAGCGACCTTGCCCTGGAAGGAATTCATGAATTCACTGTATATGCAAAACTTGATGGACAAGAACTTTACAGTGAGACTTTTGATTACAATTACTAATTGCAACGCTTAGACAAAACAATAAAAAAGAACCATTCTTTTCAAAATATTGGGTGAAGCAAATTTATTTGCTGAAATATTTTATGTAGATAGATATTGATAGTTATTCGGGACGCATCACCTGAAAACTTTCAAAAAAAAGAACCGTTCTTTTCAAAATAGAACGGTTCTTTTCTGTTTATTCCCCGGACAATTAAACCCGAGTTAAAAGATAAATTATTTGAAAATAGAATAACTTACCCCAATTGCAAAACCATACGTTGCTTTATCGTAGTTTTCAGTGTAAGTACCAAAATCTTTATCAACACTTTCGTAATTGGTTGCCATAAAACCTGCATCCAACGTCAGTTTATCTGAAGCTTTCCACTCGATTCCGATACCACCGGTATAAGAAGAATTGCTAAAACTGAAATCGGAATTGTACTGTTCAGTTACACCAGTATGCGAGCGCATAAATCCGGTACTCAAAGTAAATACTTCGGACAGATGAAATTGTAGTCCCAATGCAAGCTCCCAATAGTTGCTTTCAATAGTTTTTTCTTGCATCAATATGTTTTTGCCCCAATCAACATCTTTATCAAAATACGTGTTGTAGGATACTGATGCATCAAATTTATCCGAAAATTTATATTCTATACCTGCAGTAAGAATTGCTGGAATGTCACTAGGTGTTTTATCTCCATCTGTAAACAAACCCGTATCATCAACCTCTGTATCATTCTCTAAAGTCATTTTAGTTTTAAACTCATATTTTAATCCAATATTTAATTGGTCATTCGGGGAAATATTTGCTCCAATAATAGGAGTGAAACCGGATCCTGTTTGTTTTGTTTTAACAGCCTGATCTCCTACCAATTGTTTAGTAGCATCAAGGCTTTGTGCAGTTGCATTTAATGTATTTGATCCGGTTGTAAATGCTCCTTGTATCTGTCCAACATTCATCGCATTAATTTGCGCTTCAGTTAATCCAAGTGCCATCAGTCCTCCAGTCAATTCAGCTCTCTTCGCTGCATCAATATAACCTGCTCCTTGAATTTGATCCAAAGTGTATGATCCTGCACCAGCAGTAATTAAAGGTTGAAGGCCACTAGCGGCATCACTTGCAGATTGGGCGGCAGCAGAAACTGCTCCAGAAGCATTCCCTAAGAATTCCTGAGCATTTATAAAACTCCCGTTTACCATTAGTTGAATGTTCTCGATAGAACCTTCGTATGTATTTATTGACGGCAGATATCTGACCCCACCATATACTGAAAATGCATCACTTACTTTCGCACTTAAACCTAATTGAAGCCCCCAGAAAACTGAAGTACCTTCAAAATTAATTTTTACATCGTACCCCTCTTGTACGTTCATGCCAAATGCAGAAAGACCAGCTAAACCAGGAACAAGCATACCATTTACCTGATTCTCCACTTTTTTGATAAACGAAGGAAGACCGTTTTTATAATCGGCAGAGCCACCACCACCATTTGGACCAAATCCAAAGGAGAATGCAAGGTTATCCATTTTGTAGACCGCATAAGCAGTTGGGAAAAGAGGTGCCACAACATCCCCTTCATATTTATCCGTATTTAGGTATGGGTAACCACTAACAATTGTTCTTGTTTGGAAAATACTTTGGTTATAAATACCAAGGTGAAGCCCATTTTCCATTTTCATTAATCCGGCAGGATTATAATATACCGCATCAATTTGAGTAGAAGCATTTCTCGACAATGTTCGTAACCATTGTGCACTTTGGTTAGTGTTAGTTAGAATACCACCTGCAAATGTGGTTTGAACCAATAAAAAAAGAAGTACTGGAATAAGTGTAAGTTTTTTCATAAATTATTGATTTTAAGTTTGTGAACAAAATAGCAACATTTATGCTTTCATCAAAATTTTAAAGCACATTTCATTCTGCACCATTGTTATCAAACCAAATCACCGTTTGTTCTAAAAACAAATAATCCATAAAAACCAGTTCTTAATAATAATGAACACATGTAAAATGTGGGCTTTAATAAAAAAAAACAATAAAAAAATGCTATTGATACCAATTTACAATAGCACTTTTCATTGAAAGCTAATATTTTTTCTTAAGCAAAATATGGATTAAATATGAATAACCTCATCGTATGCCGCAGCGGCAGCTTCCATAACTGCCTCACTCATTGTGGGGTGTGGATGTATGGTTTTTAGCAATTCATGCCCTGTGATTTCCAGTTTTTTTGCAACTACCATCTCGGCAATCATCTCGGTAACATTACCCCCAATCATGTGTGCACCAAGCAATTCGCCATATTTGCCATCAAAAATTAATTTGACAAAACCATCTTTTTGACCTGAAGCACTAGCTTTTCCACTCGCCGTATATGGGAATTTTCCAATTTTGAGTTCATAGCCAGCCTCTTTTGCTTTGGTTTCTGTTAACCCAACAGAAGACACCTCAGGATTCGTATACGTACAACCCGGAATGTTTCCATAATCAACCGGATCAGGGTTAAGTCCTGCAATTTTTTCAACACAAACAATTCCTTCGGCAGAGGCAACATGGGCGAGTGCAGGGCCTTCAATAATATCACCGATGGCATAAACCCCATCTACATTAGTTTGATAGAATTCATTCACCTTTACTCTTCCATTATTTGTTTCAATTCCTACTTCTTCCAATCCAATTTTCTCTGTATTTGGCGTTATTCCAACGGCAGACAAAACGATCTCTGCATCCACAACTTCTTCCCCTTTTTTGGTTTTGATGGTTACTTTACAAAGTTTACCTGATGTATCTACCTTCTTGACCGAAGAATTTGTAAGCACCTTCATTTTCATTTTCTTAAATGAGCGGGCAAGTTGTTTCGAAATATCCACATCTTCATTCGGTACAATTTCGGGCAAAAATTCAACAAGTGTAACATCGGTTCCCAACGACTGATAAAAGTATGCAAACTCACTTCCAATCGCCCCGGAACCCACAACCACCATCGATTTTGGTTGTTTTTTTAAAGTTAAAGCCTGCCTGTAACCTATTATTTTTTCTCCATCTTGCACAAGGTTTGGCAATTCCCTCGAACGGGCACCTGTTGCCAGAATAATGTGCTTGGCAGTTAACGACTTGCTTTTCCCTTTTTCATCGCTAACTTCAACTGTATTTTTGGAAGTAATTTTTCCGAACCCAACTATTGTTTCAATTTTATTTTTCTTAAACAGGTACTGTATACCATTGCTCATTCCATTGGCAACACCACGGCTACGCTCTACCATAGCCCCAAAATCGGGTGCAACATCGCCAGCAATCGACACACCATAATCTGATGCATGTTTTGCATACTCGTATACCTGCGCACTTTTTAGCAATGATTTGGTTGGTATGCACCCCCAGTTTAGGCAAATGCCCCCAAGGTTTTCTTTTTCAATAACACCAACTTTAAATCCTAATTGAGAAGCCCTTATTGCGGCGACATATCCACCCGGACCACTTCCTATTACCAGTACATCAAAATCCATAGTATTTATTTATTTTTTTAACAATCGGTTTTTAAATACTTAGTTAACGTTTGAAATTTTGAAAGGTTTTCAATAATCCTGCAAATTTCTGATTTTCTTCTTTTCAGATATAAAGGTTTCTGATTTTCTTATTTTTCAAAGTATTCCGCCAATAATTCGTTGGCAGCGGCAAACGAACTAAGCTCGTCTTTTAAAACCATTTGCTCAAAACCGGGCAACATTTTTTTAATTTTTTCAGACTGATAAAACTTCGATTTTAGTTTTTCGTTGATGGTTTCATACATCCAATATTGGGATTGACGGTTCCGATTCTTCACGAAGTATTGGTTTTCATTGGCTATTTTTCGGTACTTCTCAATAACCTCCCATATTTCCACAATTCCTGTCTTATTAGCTGCTGAGCATGTAAGAACTTTTGGGTTCCATTGCGACTCTTTCGAAGGAAAAAGATGCAAAGCATTTTCATATTGAATCCGCGCCAAACGGGCTTTATCTATATTTGCCCCATCAGCTTTGTTTATAGCAATTGCGTCTGCCATTTCCATAATTCCCCGTTTAATCCCCTGCAGTTCATCACCGGCACCAGCAAGCATTAACAAAAGAAAAAAGTCGGTCATTGAATGCACTGCGGTTTCACTCTGCCCAACACCAACTGTTTCAATAAAAATGGTGTCGAAACCAGCTGCTTCACATAAAACAATTGTTTCACGAGTTTTACGCGCCACCCCCCCCAACGATCCCGAAGATGGTGTAGGCCGTATATAAGCATTCGGATTTCCCGACAATTCTTCCATTCTTGTTTTGTCGCCCAGAATGCTTCCTTTAGTGCGTTCACTGCTCGGATCGATTGCAAGTATTGCCAGCTTCTTTCCTTTAGAAGTCAAATAACTCCCCAAAGATTCAATAAAGGTACTTTTCCCTACCCCTGGCACCCCTGTAATACCAATCCGAATAGATTTTCCGCTATAAGGCAAACAACGCATTATAATTTCCTGTGCAATTTCCTGATGTTTGGCATTGGAACTTTCAACCAAGGTAACCGCCTTGCTTAAAAGGGTAATGTTCCCTTCCAAAATTCCATCAACATATTCATTAGGATGCAATAATTTTCTCTTTTTATTCAGAAATTTCCGAATTGAATCTTCATTTACTATGTTGGGCTGGTCTATTCCTTTATTTACTGCCAACCCTTTATATTCAGGGTCGTTTTCGATATGTTGTTTTTCTTTCTCCGACATTTAAAAGTTATTTCTGCGAAAATACGACTAAAATATTGCATAAAAAAAGTGCCAAAGGGAAAACCCTCCGGCACTTTCTTTAATTGTATCTTATTTGCTTATCCAGCAACATTAATCTGACTTGAAACCCTAAGCGTTGTTGTCGGGGTTTTAGGGTCGTTGGTAATTACAGTAATTGTTTTTGTTTGCTTACCTTTTTTACCTCTAGAATCAAACACTACTTTAATAGGAGCTGTTTCGCCTGCACTAATAATATTTTTAGATGGAGAAACTGCAGTACATCCACAAGATGATTTTACCCTTCGGATAATCAAATCATTCTTTCCTTCATTTTTAATTTCGAAAATATGTTCAACTTTATCTCCCTGGTTAATTGTACCAAAATTATACGATTTTTCTGCAAAAGAAACAATCGGTGCATTTGCAATATCCTCTTCACTTAACGATGAAAAATCTTCTTCTACAGTTGCACTACAACCGATGGAATTTTTATATTCATTGTTTCCATCAATATTTAAATAAATCCTTTTAGAAACAAATCCATAAGTATTTACTTTTGTAGCATCAAAAGTCACTTCAATCCAACCTGTGCTATGGGCAGGAATTACATCTCCTGATAACGTAGCCTTTAGTTCACTAGGAACAGTTTTTAAACCTATTGAAACAGGTTCATCAGTATCGTTCACCAACTCAAGTTTTTCTGATTTTACTTCCGTATTTTTAATTTTTACGAAAGAAATATGGTTTCTTTTCACCCTAAGGTTACCAATCATCCTTGGATATTGCTCTGCAAGTGTTTTTTCCCTAGGCTTAACAGTCCCGCTAATTTTCAGCATAACTGTTGCATTTTCGGCATTTGAATTAACTGTAACCGTTTTGTTAAAAGAACCTGGCCTGTTTTTTGGATCATAGCTAACCTTTATTGACCCTTTTGCTCCAGGGGCTACGGGCTCACGGGTCCATTTTGGGGTTGTACAACCACAAGATGCACGCACGTTTGTTAATACCAATGGTACAGAACCTTCATTCGTAAAAACAAAATCATAGGATTGAGCACCATCCGATTCTAAGAATGAGCCATAATCATGCGATGTTTTTTCAAATGTTATTTTTGATTTTTCCTGTGCAATTGCAGTAAAAGCGCCAACTGCAAAAACAAATAATACTACCAATTGAATTAAACGTTTCATATTTTATTATTTTTAATGTGATTAGTTTTTAATTATTACAAAAACAAATTTACGGATGACAACGAAACTTTTTGTTAATCTCATCCGATATTTTGTTAATAAGTTGTTAAAGGCGTTTTGAACGTAAAAAAATTAATAGTTTAGCTTAAAAGTTAACTAAAGGATGCAAAGAAAAGCCCTTAACTATATTGTAATGCTTGCAACGCTTTCAGTAATTGGAATTGTTTTAATCCAGTTCCTTTTTCTGCGGAGTTCGATAAGCAAAACTGAGTATCAATTTCATGAAGCAGTTTCTGTCGCTTTGGAAGAGGTAACTTTTCAAATTCTGGAATATAACAAACAGGCATATGGTGAATCCTCCGATTTTGACAAATATTCCCTGGTTGAAAAAGTATCCAACAATTACTACATCGTTAATGTGAATGACAGGATTGACAGTGAAACCCTGAAAATCCTGCTAACCCAAGAACTTAAAAAGCATTACATCGACACAGACTTTGAATTTGCTGTTTATGATTGCGAAAGTGACAAGATGGTTTATGGAGCTTATATTTGTGCAGAGTCGGACTCGTGCAACCATGAAAAAACCTATGAATTCCCTAAAAGCGATAAGTATACGTATTATTTCGCCGTCAAATTTCCGGATCGTTCAAAATATTTCAACTCGAAGCTCAAAGCCTGGTACTTAACCACGTTCCTACTGACCCTTGTTATATTCTTTTTTGGCTATACATTGTTTGTGATTGTTAGGCAAAGGCAATTATCCGACATACAGAAAAATTTCATCAACAACCTAACACACGAGTTAAAAACCCCTATTTCGTCCATTGGCTTATCGGCGAAAGTTATAAATGACAAAAAGATACTAGAATCGCCTGACAGGCTTTTCAAATACACCTCAATTATTGTTGAGCAAAATACCAGGTTGGCTAAAAATGTAGAAAAGGTATTGGACCTTGCTTCCCTTGAGAAAAACAGGCTACAATTAAAACCGGAAACCCTTTTGTTGGATGAAATCATTCAGAAATCGTTACAGCATGTACAACACAATGGTGAATTTAAGTTCGAAGTACAGAATCCAGATAAAGAGCTAAAAATAATTGGAGATAAACTTCATATATCAAATGTTTTTATCAATATTCTTGAAAATGCCATTAAATACTGCAGCAGCCAACCTTTTGTAAAAATAATTGTAGAAAAACAGAAATCCCATATTGATATTTGTATTGAAGACAATGGAATTGGTATTCCGAAAAAATTACGAAAAAAAATATTCCAAAAATTCTATCGGGTATCAACCGGGAATATTCATGATGTAAAAGGATTTGGGCTGGGATTAGATTATGTGAAAAAAATTATCAAAGCGCATGGTTGGAAAATCCAGGTTTTGGAAAATCCAACAGGCGGCAGCATTTTTAAAATAACCATACCTTCAAAAGCTTATGAAAAGTGACCAAATAACAATCCTTTTGGTGGAAGACGACGAAACCCTGAGGTTTATTGTAAAAGATAACCTCGAACAAAATAACTATTCGGTGGTAATTGCCGGAGATGGTGAAGAAGCCATAAAGAAGTATTCGGAAACAAAATTCTCTTTAATCATTTTAGATATTATGCTTCCGAAAAAAGATGGTTTCGAGGTAGCAAAAACTATTCGTAAAATTGATGCAAACGTACCAATACTTTTTTTAACGGCACGGTCAATGACCGAAGATAAAATACATGGATTAACCATTGGTGGAGACGATTATATGACAAAGCCATTTAGCATGGAAGAACTCCTTTTAAAAATTAAAGTATTTTTGCGTAGGAGTATTTCAACTAGTGGAAGTTCCAATGAAGATATTACATCTGGCATTAAGTTGGGGAAATTTGTTTTCCACCCCGATGAACTATTTTTAGAGTTTGGCGGGAATAAGCGTAAACTAACTTTGAAAGAAGTAGAGTTAATCAAACTCTTTTCTGAAAACAAAAACAAGGTTTTAAATAGGGATCAAATATTGGAAAAGGTTTGGGGATCAAACGACTATTTTTTAGGTAGAAGCCTTGATGTTTTCATATCCCGCTTAAGAAAATATTTTAAGGAAGACCCGTCCATACAAATCATAAACATCCATGGATTAGGCTTTCGGTTTTCAATTAAAACAAATTAAAACACAAGCAATGAGCGTATCACAATTGATAATCCTAATGATAATTGGAATATTGTCCGGGATTTTGGCAGGGGTTTTTGGTGTTGGAGGTGCAATAATTGTTATCCCGGCTTTGGTATTTATTTTAGGCTTATCGCAGCACGAAGCACAGGGGACCAGTCTTGCATTTATGCTGCCACCCGTTGGCATTCTGGCGACATGGAACTATTGGAAAGCAGGCCATGTAAATTGGAAAATGGCACTGGTACTCTCCCTGACTTTCGTTATTGGAGCATATTTTGGCTCTCAAATTTCCGTTAATATTTCAGATAAGCTTCTTCGAAGGATATTTGGCATACTAATCTTGTTTATGGCAATTAAAATGATATTTTCAAAATAATCATTTTCCTTAAAATCAAGGGCATCTGATTTTTTTCAAACAAAAGCGCCACTTGTTTTGGAAGATAGAAAAAAACAATTATTTTTGCAGTCCGAAATTAAGAAGAGTTACTCTTTTAAATATATTAATCATGGCAAAACGAACATTTCAACCATCAAATAGGAAGAGAAAAAACAAACACGGATTTAGGGAAAGAATGTCAACTGTAAGTGGCAGAAAAGTTATTAAAGCCCGCCGTGCAAAAGGAAGAAAAAAATTATCTGTGTCTGACGAACCTAGGCACAAAGTATAATTTACAAGATATTTTTTATCCATACACCTGAAAGGTAAAGAAGGAATTTCTTTACCTTTTTGTGTTTCTATACCCGCGTCCGTTTTAATGTTCGGGCAAAATTAAATTACATTTCCAGTCCTTTTTTTTTCGAATCATACCATTCATACTATTTTTCATTTATTTTTGTTTATATAATATTCTGTCAATCCAAAAGTATGAGTTTTAAAAAATTCCTGATAAGTGGGCTTTTCTTGAAGAATTTAATTGCAGCAATCGCCATATTCCTATTGATTATTTTTATTACAATGTGGAGCCTAAAAATATATACAAGGCATGGTCAAGCTTATGCATTGCCTGATTTAACAGGGATGGATGCCATTCAATTACAACAAGCAGCAAAAGATTTCAAATTCAAATATCAGGTAATTGATTCCGTGTATGTAAAAGATACAGAGGCAGGTTCGGTAATCGATCAAATACCTGCTGCTGGTTTTAAAGTTAAAGAAGACCGTACTGTTTTTATAACTATAAATTCCAATTCACCGGAACAGGTGTTTCTTCCGAAACTTCGTGATGTATCTTTCAGACAAGCCAAAGTACTTATCGAGAATAGTGGGATGCTTGTTGGAAAGATAGTTCACAAACCATCGGAATACGTCGATTTGGTTCTGGATGTTTTTGTAGATAGTGTACTGGTTTACGAGGGTGAAAAATTTCCAAGATCCACAGAAATCGGGCTAGTTGTAGGAAGATCATCGCAAAGCGAAAAAACACCTACCCCAGCAGTAATTGGCTTAAATTTAGACGATGCAAAATCTATCATATCAAGTGCAATGCTTAATGTAGGAGTTATTATTTACGATGAAACAATTGTTACCGGAAAAGACACGGCAAATGCCATCATATACAAACAAGGTCCCGACCCTAATAGCAACAAAAATATAGACCTCGGAACTTCCATAGATATATGGCTAACAATTGACAAATTGAAAGTCATGGACAGCCAAAACTAAAGTTAAAACAATGCAGGAAAAGCCGAAAATTAACAACGACATTGAAGACCAGGAGGAAGAGGCTTTATTCGAACACTATAACATAAAAGTTGATCCCGGGCAATCGCCTCTTCGAATCGACAAATATTTAGTGAACAGGGTAGACAATGCATCCAGGAACAGAATTCAAATGGCTGCCGATGCCGGGAGCATATTGGTAAATGGCTCAGCTGTAAAAGCAAATTACAAGGTTCGACCGGGTGACGATATCCAGATTGTAATGGATTATCCGCGAAGGGAAATTGAAATTATCCCGGAAGATATCCCATTAAACATTGTGTATGAAGACGATGAGCTAATGGTTATTAATAAACCGGCAGGCTTGGTAGTCCATCCCGGGCACGGAAATTACACGGGTACTCTTGTAAACGGGCTAGCCAATTATTTTAAAGACCTTCCGCTATTTAATTCCCAGGACCCAAGACCAGGACTGGTTCACCGGATCGACAAAGATACTTCCGGACTACTGGTCATTGCAAAAACAGAACATGCAAAAACAAAACTGGGCTTGCAATTTTTTGAAAAAACAACCAAGCGAAAATACCAGGCTTTAATTTGGGGAACCCCAAAAGAAAGTTCCGGGACCATTATTGGAAATATCGGAAGAAGCCCTAAAAACAGGCAGGTGTTTATGGTATACCCCGATGGGGATTATGGAAAACATGCCGTAACACATTATAAAATAATTGAATCGTTAGGATATGTAAATTTGGTGGAGTGCCAATTAGAAACCGGAAGGACACATCAAATCAGGGTACATATGAAACATATTGGACATCCGATTTTCAACGATTCAAATTATGGTGGTGATCAAATTCTAAGGGGAACAACCTTTACAAAATACAAGCAATTTGTTACGAATTGTTTTAAAATATTGCCTCGTCAGGCTTTGCATGCAAAAATGCTGGGCTTTGTACATCCAACAAGTGGGAAAGAAATGATTTTTGAATCGGAACTACCACAGGATATGCATGATGCCATTGACAAATGGAGAAATTACATTGCCAACCGAATGTGATTTTCAAAAATAATTATCATCTAAAAAACGCAAAATACATATGAAACCAAACGTTGCAATTATCGCTGGCGGGAATTCCTCAGAAATAGTAGTTTCAGTTAAAAGTGGAGAGAACATTTTTAAAGCCATCGACCAGGATCTATTTCAACCCTGGCTCGTTCACATGGAAGGCAATAATTGGGCAGTTTTACAAGACAATGAAGAAATAGCGCAAATCGACAAATCGGATTTTAGCTTCACGATAAACAATGCGAAAACCAAGATTGATTTTGCGTATATCACCATACATGGAACTCCGGGTGAAGACGGAATCTTGCAAGGATATTTTGACATGCTAAATATTCCGTACTCAACTTGCAACGTGAACGCTTCAGCATTAACGTTTAACAAATGGATTTGTAATAATTACCTGAAAAATTTCGGGATAAATGTTGCCAAATCAATATTACTCACAAAAGGAGACGAGGTTAACAGCAAAAAAATTGTTCAAGAACTCGGGTTACCAATATTTATCAAACCAAATGCTGGAGGATCAAGTTTTGGTGTAACAAAAGTAAAATCGGAAGAACAAGTTGAAGAGGCAGTTCTTAATGCCTGGAAAGAAAGTGATCAGGCTATATTAGAAGAATTTATTGAGGGCACCGAATTTACATGCGGATTGGTTAAGGTATCCCAAAAGGAACTAATATTTCCGGTTACCGAGGTAGTCCCTAAAAATGAATTTTTCGATTTTGAGGCAAAATATACCCCGGGCGTTACCGATGAAATTACCCCTGCCCGCTTGCCAGATAAACTTTTCAAAAAATGCCAGAGATTGAGTTCCCAGGTATATGATTTATGCTTTTGCGCCGGAATTGTTAGGGTTGATTGGATCCTTAAAGAAGATGAATTTTATTTTCTCGAAGCAAATACCGTCCCGGGAATGACAGATACAAGTTTTATCCCTCAACAAGTTAGGGCTATGGGTTATGAACTTACCACAGTTTTAAGCCTTATTATAGAAAACGGGATAAGCAATTGTTAACAACTTAATTTGGGGATTTTACTCTTTACCTTTTGTATTTTTCTTAATTTTATTGGCTGGGGAAATTACTTGCTTTTATTCCGAAGCATTCATTTATTCTTTTTGTTTACAACCTATTACTCAGGTTAATGTTTGTGTATTAATGACTTATAATGGCAATAGATAAAAATCAAAATAAAACAAAGTTGAGCCTGGAGCAAATAAATGCCCAGTATGGGAAATTGCCTCCTCAGGCAATTGAAGTTGAAGAAGCAGTGTTGGGGGCACTTATGTTAGAACGGGATGCATACGTAACAATTGCCGATATCATTGACACAAACAGCTTTTATAAAGAAGAACATCAAAAGATATTCGAAGCAATAAAACACCTTTCGATGCACGAAAAACCTGTCGATTTATTAATGGTTACGCAGGAACTAAAAGATCGCGAACAATTAGAGTTGATCGGGGGACCGGGTTTTATTACTCAGCTTACAAGGCGGATCGCATCGGCAGCGCATATCGAGTTTCATGCAAGGATAATTGCGCAAAAATATATTCAAAGGCAATTAATTACCGTTTCATCCGAAATCCAGGTTAAAGCATACGACGATACCATCGATGTGGATGACCTGATTGACTATTCCGAAACTTCGTTGTTCAGGGTAGCCGAAAGCAATATCAAAAAAGAAACAGTTCCTATTAAGCCTGTGCTAAAAGAAGCGATCGAAGCTATTGAACACGCCCGTAACCGCCCTGACGGATTAATTGGCTGCCCTTCGGGGTTCACTGCCCTTGACAGGATCACTTCAGGTTGGCAAAAAACGGACCTTATTATATTGGCCGCCCGTCCATCAATGGGAAAAACTGCATTTGTGCTTTCCATGGCAAGAAATATGGCCGTTGACCATAGAAAACCTGTTGCCTTTTTCTCTTTAGAGATGTCGGCGCAACAGTTGGTTACAAGGTTAATTTCTTCGGAGACAGAGCTTGGCGGTCAAAAAATAAAAACCGGAAGGCTCGAAGATTGGGAGTGGGAACACCTTAACCGGAAAATTTCCAGCCTTGATAAAGCGCCCATGTTTATTGACGATACGCCAGCATTATCTATATTCGAATTCAGGGCAAAATGCAGAAGGCTTAAAATGCAACATGATATTCAGGCTGTAATCGTAGATTATTTGCAATTGATGACTGCAGGTACCGATTCACGCGGCAGCAGGGAGCAAGAGGTTAGTATGATTTCGCGTTCGTTAAAAGCAATTGCAAAAGAATTGGATGTTCCTATTCTTGCCTTGTCGCAGCTAAACCGATCGGTCGAGTCCAGGGAGGGTAAACGCCCTCAACTTTCCGACCTTAGGGAGTCAGGCGCTATTGAGCAGGATGCCGATATTGTAGCATTTATACACAGACCTGAATATTACGGAATTACGGAAGATGATTCTGGAAATTCGCTTTTAGGTGTAGCTGAAATTATTATTGCAAAACACAGGAATGGTGCCGTTGGCGATGTTCATTTATCCTTCAGAAAGGAATTGGCAAAATTCTCGGATATGGAATCAAGTATTGGGGATGTTGCCGAAATGAATTCTACTTTTAGTTCATCAATGAACGAAGATTTGGATATTATGGATGCCGGATTCTCGGGGAATAAGGATTTTGATGCCCAATCCGGAGGGAACATGTCTGACACACCTTTTTAAGCCATCATCGTCTTTTAAATTCCCCATAATGTTGTATTTTCGGCATGATTGATCAACTTATTTTGTTCAAATTAGTTATTCAATCAATGAATAAACAAATAATTAGCAACAAAACATGAAGAAGTTAATTAGCCTGGTTTTTATTTTACTAACGGGATTATCGGCATGGAGCGTAAGTATATTGATTCCTATGGATAATTCACAACAAAATCATTTAAAGTCCTATGGAATTGCTTATTGGGTATTGGAACGTGGCATTGAAGTAAAATGGTTGCTAAACTATAGGGGGGGAAGTTTCTTAATGGAATATAACTCTGAAACAGAAAACGAGTGTATTGTTAGAGGTGTAAGTTACGAATCAATTCCGGATGGAAAGGCATTGGCAATATTGGATGAAATAGCACAACCAGAAGTCAACCAGGATGCTATTAGTATGAATAAAGCACCTAAAATTGCAGTTTATTCACCTCCCAACAAACAACCATGGGACGATGCCGTAACGTTGGTTTTGACCTACGCCGAAATCCCTTATGACATATTATACGACAAAGAAGTTCTTGAAAATAAGCTCAAAGATTACGATTGGCTGCACCTGCACCATGAAGATTTTACAGGGCAGTTTGGTAAATTCTGGCGAAGTTATCAGCAATATCCCTGGTATAAAGAAGAAGTTGCCACCAACAATGAACTGGCAAAAAACCAGGGTTTCTTAAAAGTCTCTGAAATGAAACATTTCGTTGCAAAAGAAATACAAAAATATTTGCTAAACGGAGGCTTTCTATTTGCCATGTGCGCTGCTACCGACACCTATGATATTGCCCTGGCAGCAAATGGAGTGGATATTTGTGAGCATATGTTTGACGGCGATCCAGCCGATCCTGACATGAACGAAAAGCTGGACTACAACCTTACCCTTGCATTTAGGAATTTTAAACTGGAGAAAAGCCCATATGTATATGAGTTCTCAGACATTGATGTTACCGATAGTAGAAAGGTAGCCCCGGAAAGTGACTTTTTTACCCTATTTGAATTCTCGGCAAAATGGGACCCAATACCAACCATGCTATGTCAGAACCATACAAACCTGATAAAAGGGTTTATGGGACAAACAACTGCCTATAATAAAGATTTGCTTAAGCCCGAAATATTAATTATGGGCGAAAATAAAGCTGCTAATGAGGCCAGGTACATTCATGGTGAAAAAGGAAAAGGATTCTGGACATTTTATGGAGGCCATGACCCGGAAGATTTCCGTCATCTGGTTGGCGATCCCCCTACAGATTTAAACCTTCATCCCAATTCTCCGGGTTACCGCTTAATCCTAAATAATATCCTTTTCCCTGCAGCCAAAAAGAAAAAAAGGAAAACATAAGTGTAATATAAAGATTACCATTAAATAAACATTCGTAATTACAACAAATCACGAACAGAAATAAAAATCAAGATATTAGAGTTTGGTTGCAGCATTTATTTGCCGAAACAATAATGCGGATAGAATCCGCATCACCCGGAAACTTTCAAAAAAAAACACTTCCCGACTGAGAAGTGTTTTTTTAGGTTGGTAAGGAAGCAAATCTTAAAGTATTAATCTATGATTGACGGAGAAAGTGAGCCGTGCCTCCTTACCTGTAATATTATTAGCTATTAATGATGTTGATCACCTATTAAACCAGTATAACGATACCCAACTATTTGGTAAACAGAACCTGGATCATCAGAAAATTCAATATCAAAAGAGATCATATCAGTAGTTACACCACTTGGTGAAGTAGTACCATTTTTGGTTATCTGCCCATTTGTAATATTAACGTCGATTATATAACCGTCATAATCACTATATAGTTCGGTACCTGAAAAAGTCATATTGGACATATTAATTGGGCACTTTGCTTTAAACCACCATACATTCTCATTGTCATCAATCCACATTGCAGTTCCATCATTTGCAGATGTATTATAGGTGTTAATAAGAAGATATTCGCCATATAGGTCTTCGCCTTCATATAAAAATTGAACATACCAACTGCCCATCATGTCTTTTGCAACGATATCGCTTTCATCTGCAACTGACTCTACTTTTTCGCAGGAAACAAATGATATTGATAAAGCCAATGCAAAAAACAAAAAGCTTAAAATTTTTAATTTATTATATCTCATTTTTTAATTTTTAAAATAATTTATTAAGCATAAAACTCATTTGACTGCTACATCGGGGTTAAAGTTATTTCCCATACATAAGAATAACCTTCCCACTTGGTAGTCATCGAAATAGTACCTGCACCACTATCAACAGAGAAAGCGTCTAAGTAAACGGTTCCACCCCAAGGCAATGTTGATGTAGTATTGTTCAAAGTAAAGCTATTAGCTGCAATATCATTGGCTACTATAGTTAAACCTGAAGCAGCATAATCAGGGCCATAACCATATTCCTTATCGTACCAGCCACCAATTGCATCAGATAATCCATATACACCATCTCCCAGATCTTTAATTAAAATAGGGCCAATATCTTCGGTAGAATAACCTGGAGTCCTGGTCATAGAACAAGTATAAACTCCAGCAATACTAGTTACTAAATCACCTTGACAAGGAGGCCAATATACTTCACGAAATCCGGTAGCAGGAATTCCATCATCATTAAATGCAGAATAAGAAACACTGTAAATATCAGGACCATCCACAGTACTACTACCATAATATAGTCCAGATATGGTAGTAATTAATTCAATCTCATTTCCACCAGCTGATGCTGATGCTCCGGGATCAGAATAAGAAGTGGCATCACAATCAAGCACTACATCACCATCTACGAGGGTAATCAAAGGCAAGTAGGTTACAGCTGATTTATCATTAGAGCCAAGAGCCTCAACACTGGGATCTTCACAGCTGGTCATAGCCAATACAAGGATTGGAATTATGTATAATAATTTTAATTTTTTCATAATTATATTTTTTTAGTTATCCCAAAATATCTTATCAGTAACGGTACGTTGTGCCGGAGCATTTGGATTAAAACTTCTTTCAGTAGCCGGATATAGCCATGCTGAAGGAAATTGTCCACTTGACAATACTGATAATGGAGGAGTTTGCCAAATACCATCAGTAAATAACCTGCTGGAAGGCCTGTCAAAACGGCGAGCTTCAATCCAGCCTTCATCCTCTTGTGTTCCGTTCAAGGAGATCCATTTTTGAACACCTATTAAATCCAATTTAGCGTCTAATTGGTCAGAACTACTATATGCCAATGTACTGATGTAATCTGCACCATCTAATCCCATATATGAGAAGTTAGAGCTAACTGCAGTTTCGAAAGCGGTTTTCTCATCGTCATTGGTGCCATATCTAGCTGCTGCCTCTGCCCTTAAAAACCAAACTTCCCATGGACTCATTAAGATTACAGGATTTTTGTCTCCGTATGCGTATGCAGAAGACATACTATAATCGGTGGCAGGCGCTGTAAATGGTTCATCATCTATAGTACCTTGGTCAATCCCCCTCAAATTACCACTTGAGGTTCCGGTTGTTGCTAAAGAATAAAGAACCATTCTTCTTGGGTCGTTACTCTCTTGAAGTACATTTAATGAAGCATTACTTGCAAAGTAAAAATTACCTACTCCCCATTCAGCTCTTGCATACATTGGATTCTGATCGCCTGAAGAACCCGTATAAGGTATAAATGGCATATCATCAACTGTTTCAATAAAACTACCACCATTCACAAGAGCTTGTATTGTAGAAGCTTGAGGTGAAACTTCTGATGTTCTCATTAGTATCCTCAATTTAAGTGAATTTGCAAATTTGATCCATTTCGAAACATCACCTTCATAAATAAAGTCATCAGTTCCTACATCGCCTTCTGATAAAGCTAATTCTTGCAATGCCTCATCCAACATAGTGACTAAAGCAGGATATACAGTATTTTCAGCTGAATCATAATTAGGAGCCAAATTTGATCCATTCTCGATTGCACCATTTAGGGCTTCTGTGAATGGAATGTCTCCGAAATGATCTACTAAACCCTGAAAAATATAGGCTTTCAAAACTTTTGAAATTCCGCGGTAGGCTGCAGAAGTACTATTTTGATCAATGTAATCTAAATCTGCAAGAGAGTTAGCATAAGAACGTTGCCAATAACCATCATTATCAGTACCTGCTTGTACATAACGTTCCGGGTTTCCAATTGCAACACCTATACCCCAAGTATAATACTGACTCCACATGAAAGATTCACTGTAATTCAAGTCAGTTTCAACAATATACCCCAGGAACCCAATGGATGAACTCAATACCTGAGGATCACCCGCAGTCGGGAATGTATTAGGGTCAACATTAACATCATCTAAGCTACACGAAAAGCTGAGTGTCAATAATAGAATTATTAATATTTTAAATTTATTTTTCATGATGTCTTATATTTAGAATGATAATTGTAAACTAACTCCCAAAGATCTGGATGAAGGTGTTTGAGTAGTTTCAATACCTTGAGCATTACCAGTTAAAGAAGGTCCATTGACTTCAGGATCGGCATACTTATTTTCATCAGGTAGCCAATACCAAAGGTTCTTGCCAAAAACAGCCACTTTAGCATTCGCAATAAAAGTATTGCTTAAATACTTCTTTGGTACAGTATAACTTAACTCAACTTCTCTTAATTTCAAATAACTTGCATCAATTAATTGAGTTATAACCGGCATATCATAATTGGTGAACATGTCTTGTTCTGTTATTGGAATTATGTTTTCAGAATAAGATCCATCTTCATTTTCAACTATCGAATTTGGGAAAATGAAAGGTTGTCTATCGTAAATGGTAGTATTTACGTTAGAACCGTTGAATTCAGTATTGTATTTTGTTTCAGATGCAAACACACCACCTTTTTTCAGGTCAAATAATACCCTGAACCCAAATCCTTTATAATTAGCATTGGCACCAAAGCTCATTAAAAAATCAGGCTGGTAATTACCTAAATATTCATCATCATCAGCATAAACAGGGAAACCCGTATTGCCATCAACAATGACTTTACCATCACTTGTATACTTGAAATTATTACCCTTAAAGGTACCAAATGGCAAGCCTTCTTTTGCAACCAAATCAACAGTAGTACCTGCAGCAAATCCAAAACTACCAATAGTTAGTTCATCAAGATCATCCGTGATTTTGATAACTTCATTATCATTTTTAGAATAACTGGCAAACATTTCAAAATCCAATCCGTCAACTACCCCATGTAAAGGTTTGACACTTAAAGTAAGCTCGTGCCCTTTATTAACCATTTCACCAATGTTTGATGCTGTTTGAGTATATCCGGTAGATCTTGGCAAACTAATAACAACGATTTGATCAGCATGCGTTGATTTGTAATATGTATATGATACGTTAACAATGTCTTTAAATAGACCAAGTTCGGTACCAACTTCTAAAGTTGTAGTTAATTCAGGTTTTAGGCTTGGGTTACCAATAGTGTTTCCAAGTGTAAAACCAGGAACTCCATCTTTAGGGAAGAATAATGCATAATCCCCTAAGCCAACAATAGTTGGATTTCCTACGAAATATGAATCCAATAAATAAAGGCCAGCATCTTTACCGGTAGTTCCCCAACTTGCCCTTAGTTTACCCATATTCAGGATATCACTTTCCATATTAAGAAGATCAGTAACTATCAGCGAAGTACCAACGGCACCATACAGGAAGCTGTTGTTATCTGCAGGAAGTGTAGAAGACCAGTCATTTCTTATTGACAATTCTAAAAATGCTGCATTTTTATAACCAATAGTTGCATTAGCTAAAGCACCATATAGCATATACTTGCTTTTATATTGTGATGAAGTTGGACTTTCAACACTATTTGCCAAATTATATACACCAGGTACGGTTAAGCCACCTACAGTGCTTCCAGTTAAGGATTCAACTTTTCTTTGAAAGAAACTGTAACCTGCAGAAGCATCTACAGTGAAATCTTCTTTAAAAGTCCCGGTATAATTGGCCATAATCAAAGCATCAATATTTTCGGTTCTTCTAACGTAGCGGGTATAATCTCCTAATGATTCATGCTTGGTATTACGGGTTGCTATTTCTAAACCGTCAGTCCAAACCAATTGTTCCGCTGGTGAAAATGGAGGTGTCCATACGTCAGTGTTTGTATTTACAATATTACCACCGAAACGTCCTGTTAATGTTAACCCATCAATAATTTCATAAGTTAAAGATGCATTTCCCAGGAAGTTGTTGATATTGGCCTCATTACCGTATTCATTTAATATGTAATAAGGGTTTACAGATGAATACGATCCCCAATACCCATCAATATCATGAAATGGGCTTTTGTAATCTCTTAACTCGGTAAATGGGATGTTAACCGGAGATTGAACAGCCATAGCATAAGCATTGTTTCCTTCAAAGGCTCGAGATCCTTCCTGAGCAGTGTTCTGACGAATGTTAGCATAAGTAACTTTGAAATCCGACCGTAGTTTATCACTTAGTTGCGCCGAAGCATTAAATGAAATATTGTTTCTTTTATAATAGGTATTTTCTAAAATACCTGTTTGATCGGTATTCCCGTAGGACACAAAATAAGTAAAACCATCTGTAGAACCGGAAATGTTAAAGTTGTGGTTTTGGGTAAGACCAGTGTCAAAGAAATCTTTCAATTGATTTTCGACGGCACTGTATGGTCTTGTCAATGCTTCTAATGAACCATCACCATCTGAATCAATTGGGCTTGTCCAAGGCCTCACAACACCATCAAGCTCAGGACCCCACGACCAGTTTTCACCTGAATCTACACTCGCATTATCGAACCCTTGTCCAAATCTGTTTTGACGTTGTAGAAGAACAATAGCAGATTCCCATGAATATGATCCATTGTAATTAATCTTCATTTTTGAGCCTTTGCTCCCTTTTTTTGTTGTAATCAAAACAACACCGGCAGAACCACGAGATCCATAAAGCGATGTAGCTGAAGGACCTTTTAGGATAGTAATAGATTCAATATCATTTGGGTTCAAATCGTTAAACCTGTTTCCGAAATCCGAATAACCAGTAGTAGAAGCTCCTGCTCCACCGCGAGTAGTTGAGTTATCGATAGCAATACCATCAACTACTATTAGTGCATTGTTATTTCCTGTAAGAGAGCTTTCCCCCCTTAATACAATCCTTGTGGAAGCTCCAACAGATCCTGAACCAGTAGATAATTTAACACCTGCTGTTTTCCCCCTTAATCCTTCTAAAGCATTTTTAGTTGGAGTGGATAATAAATCCTCTGAATTTACTGTTTGAGTTGCATAAACAACTTGCCGGGCATTTCTATTATTAATCCCGAGAGCCGTTACTACAACTTCGCCCAATGCAATGTCTTCAGGTTCCATAGCAACATTAAAAACTGTGTTTGATCCAATTGGAATTTCTTGAGTCTGCATTCCAACGAAAGTGAAAACAATCACTTCTGCATCATCAGGTGCTTGTAGTGTAAACACACCGTCAATGTTAGTAATTGTTCCCAGAGTAGTTCCTTTGATCATTACAGATACTCCAGGGATGGTAGATCCATCGTCACTTGAAGTAACGGTACCTGTAATTTCTTTGGTCTGTGCAAATAAGACCTGCAACCCTATAAGAAATAGAGCCACAATCAGTGCAACTTTTTTCATAGAAATAGTTTTAAATTATCAATTAAACAGTATCAATTAAAAAAAATGTTCCCCTTTTTGAAACAGAAACCAGAAATATTTCCCCCAAAACACCTCTGATTACTTTGTCCAGAATTATGCAAAACTAAATTTACAAAAATTCCAATTTGTTAACTATTATAGTTAAATGTTAAAAAATATTAAACACAAATTTATAAAAAGAATTGATATTTGAAAGTAAATATGTCACATTTGAATCGCCCGCCAACAAAGAAAACCATATAAATTACTGATATTCAAATTTATGCACTGCAACATTAAATATTAAAAAGTTTACTACTGAAGATTAGCAGCAATTACTGCACTCCAAATTATCACAATATGCCTATTATTTGTGTCAGTTTGTTAATTCGGCAAGTGTTTGTTTTAGAATCTCGAAGTTGGCCCAATTCTTCCAATGTGAAGTTTTTTTTACGATGAGGATAGAAATGTATTTGATCCAAGCCAAAATTCTTAGCCCCTATAATATCTGATTCCCAGGAATCACCTATCATAAGGCTATATTTTTTGGAAGAATTAGTCGATTTTAAAGCATGCTCAAATATTTCTTTATTTGGCTTTGGAGCCTTAACTTCTTCCGAAATAAATACCTTTTCAAAATATGGGTAGATATTTGTTTTTTTCATTTTTTTGTATTGGACTTCACTAAATCCGTTGGTAATAATAAACAACCTGTATTTCTTTATTGACAGGTAATCAAGCACCTTTATTGTTCCCTCAACCAACAGGGTTTGATTAGGCATTTCATCCAAATAGTTGTTATTAAATTCTAATGGATCAATACCTTCGATCCCAAAAAATTCAAACGTATCCTGAAAACGTTTTACAATTAACTCTTGCTTTGTTAATGACTTCTCCCTGTACGCTTTCCAGCACATTTCATTAATCTGGTTATATTTTTCATGAAACGCATAAAAAGTGCAGGATGATTCTTTAATACCATAATTCCCAAAAACAAGCCTTAAAGTTTCCATTGAATTTCTTTCAAAATCCCAAAGAGTATTATCAAGGTCAAAGAATACAGATTTGTATTTTTTACTCATGAATGAATTAATGGATTATTTTACCCAAGTTTTGTTAAACTTTTCTTGCTCTTACCCTCAACAATAAGCACAATCTCCCCTTTCAAAGTTTTCTGAGCAAAGTGCTTTTTTGCTTCTATTAAAGTACCCCGGTATATTTCCTCATACATTTTGGAAAGTTCCCTGCATACACAGCATTGCCGGACCTCTCCAAAAAAATCTGCCATTTGCTCCAAACTTTTAATTAATCGGTATGGCGATTCATAGAAAACCATGGTCCTTGATTCCTCGACAAGCAATTGTAATTGCTTTTGCCTACCCTTTTTTACGGGCAAAAAACCTTCAAAAACAAATTTATCAGTTGGTAGGCCTGAAACCACTAACGCTGGTATTAAAGCTGTTGCCCCGGGAAGGCATTCAATCGGAATTTCTTTTTCCACACAAAGGCGGACCAATAAAAATCCGGGATCTGAGATGCCTGGTGTTCCGGCATCGGAAATCAATGCAACAGATTTGCCATTTAATAGTTGGTTAGAAACCGATTCAATCGCTTTATGTTCGTTGAATTTATGGTGGGAAACCAAGCTATTTTCTATTTCGAAATGCTTTAATAGTTTTGATGATGTCCTGGTATCCTCGGCAAGAATAAGATCCACTTCTTTTAGAATCCTGACTGCCCTAAAAGTAATGTCCTCAAGGTTCCCGATTGGAGTTGGAACAATATATAGTTTTCCGGGATCAGCCATTTGCAAAACGCCTTTTCACCAAATCAATAAATTTAAGACTTGTATCGTTTTTCTTCCACTTATAATTATCCCGCAAATAATTAACCGCTTCCTGAATTGAATTCATTTGATCCAGATTTTTAACCGCATCGGCATATTGGTCGCCATCCCCTTCAAATAATTCCCTGATAAACAAAAATCGGTCATTTATTCCAACAGCAGACTGCAAACTACTGATTGGCCTGCTTGATATGGTGTTCTGCACACTTTGCTTAGCTTCAGAGATAATATCGTTAAGAGACTTTTCCGATGCAAATGAGTCACCAATAGTGGTTGCTTCTTTTTTTTCTGTTTGGACCTCTTCAAACTCCTCGCCAATTTCCTCCTTTTCTTGTTTTACTTCTTCTATCTTTTCTTCAATTGGCTCCTCAATTGATTCAACAGCCTCAGTTACCGCGTCAATTTCTTCAGGTTTAACCTCTTCAACCTTTTCAGGTTCAATTACAGCATCCTCGTCTTTTGTATCATTTCCCTCAACAGGTTCTTTCTGAGAAACAGAAGGTTTAATTGGAACAATTGGCTCTCTATCCTTTGGTACAATTTCACTTTGTTCTGTTTTTGAAACTTCTTCTTCCTGATTTTGTAATAGGTTTACAAGACTAAGTAAACCTTTCGCACGATTGTGTAAAAATTCGAATTCAAAAGCATTGAATTTACCATTCAACTTAATTTCTGCAATTAGCTCTTCGAGCTCCTGCATGTCTTTTGTTAAAATATTTAGCAGTTTTTTATTTTCCATCCTGTCAGGGAATAATTTCTTTATTTATCTTTATTTTGTAAAAATAGTAATTTATTGCTCAATTATAAATGGTAAATGTTTATTGAAAAAGACCTCAATAGTGGTAAACGCACGGGAAGCATAGAAGTTGTTGCAGGATCAATGTTTTCTGGCAAAACCGAAGAATTAATCAGAAGGTTAAAGCGTGCAACAATAGCCCGCCAAAAAGTTGAAATCTTCAAGCCTAAAATCGATGTGCGGTATTCGGAAGACGAAGTTGTTTCGCACGATGAGAACAGCATTCGCTCTACTCCGGTTGAAAATTCTGCGAATATTTTACTATTAGCCGGAGATAGCGATGTTATTGGAATTGATGAGGCACAGTTTTTCGACAATGGAATTATTTCAGTGGTCCAGCAACTTGCAAACCAAGGAACCAGGGTAATAATTGCAGGACTTGATATGGATTTCAAAGGCATGCCTTTTGGTCCGATTCCTGGTTTAATGGCCATAGCAGACCATATTACAAAAGTCCATGCCATATGTGTGAGATGTGGCAGCATTGCCCAATTTTCACATCGAACCAGCGTTAAAGAACAAGTTGTGCTTCTTGGCGAAAAAGATATATATGAACCACTTTGCCGACCGTGCTACATCAAAGCAACTTCCTAAAAGCTTGTTTCTTTGGAAACAAAAGTTAAATTACTCGAATTGCAATCAAAACCAAGAAAGATAAA
This sequence comes from Prolixibacteraceae bacterium, assembly GCA_963678235.1. Taxonomy (GTDB): domain Bacteria; phylum Bacteroidota; class Bacteroidia; order Bacteroidales; family Prolixibacteraceae; genus JABMQB01. The sequence continues at coordinate 2,833,943 of OY782766.1, forward strand.
TGAGTACGTATTCAGTCTCTGAAATTTCAAGAATTATAAGTGGGGAATTAGCGGGTATAAAATCTTTGGATAATTATCCTATATCAGCAATTGGAACAGATAGCAGGACAATTATTTCGGGTACTCATACAATTTTTTTTGCGCTTGTAAGCCAAAGAAACGATGGGCATAAATACATTAAGGAATTAATAAGCAAAGGAATTAAGGCTTTTGTGGTATCAAACCAACAAACGATCGACAATATTTCAGGTGAGGCAGCATTTATTATAGTAAATGATACTTTAGAAGCCCTCCAAAAATTAGCCGCCTATAACCGCAAGCAAAAAAAATATCCGGTTATTGGCATTACAGGAAGTAACGGAAAAACAATTGTGAAAGAATGGCTCTATGACCTTCTTCAAACTCAACATTCAATTGCAAGAAGCCCCAAAAGCTACAATTCTCAAATAGGTGTGCCCTTGTCAGCTTGGTTGCTTGAAGAGAAACATACACTTGGAATTCTCGAAGCTGGAATATCGCAGCCAAAAGAAATGAAGAAACTGGAAAGAATTATTCGTCCAACTATTGGTGTATTTACAAACATTGGACCGGCACATCAGGAGAATTTTTCAGGCTTAAATGAAAAATTATGGGAAAAACTTCAATTATTTACTCATGTTGGCACACTGGTTTATTCTGCTGACCAGGAAGTTTCTTCTGAAACAATAAATGATTTTTGCCAATCAAATGGAATAAAATCCCTTAGTTGGAGCGCAAATGGAAATGTAGCTGCGGTGCAATTTAACTATTCTATTGAGAAAGAGAAGACTGAAATCAGAGCAATTTACAACAATAAAGAATTTACCTATTCCATTCCTTTTACCGATAGTTCCGCCATTGAAAATTCATGCCATTGCTTTGCGGTATGCCTGGCACTCAATGCAAATACGGATATCATTACAAGCAGGATGAAAACATTGGCAGGTGTTGCCATGAGATTGGAAATTAAAGACGGTACAAACAATTGCATCCTTATCAACGATTTTTATAATTCGGATATTAATTCCTTATCCATTGCATTAAACCTATTAAAAAGCCGGGCGGAAAAGAGCCATTTGAAAAAAATTGTAGTTTTATCCGACATCCAACAATCGGGGATAAGCCCTGAAGATTTATATTCAGATGTTGAAAAAATGATTTCGGAAGCTAAAATTGACAAGCTTATCGGCATTGGAAATGATCTGTTTGACCAACAATCCATGTTTAAACTTTCAGGAGATTTTTATAGAACGAGTGAAGATTTTATTGCAAGCCTGAATGAAAATAGCTTTTCTAACTCTGCAATACTGCTTAAAGGGGCAAGAAGCTTTAATTTTGAAAATATTGCTTCGAGGTTACAGCAAAAAGCACATCAAACTGTCCTGGAAATTAACCTTGATTCAATGATTGAAAACCTGAACACTTTTCGATCAAAATTGAAAAATACAACAAAAATTATGGCAATGGTCAAAGCCTTTTCTTACGGAAGCGGAACTACCGAAATTGCCAATCTATTACAATTTCATAAAGTTAATTACCTGGCAGTTGCAGTTGCTGATGAAGGCATCGAGTTAAGAAAAGCAGGAATTACAATTCCGATAGTGGTAATGAACCCCGAAATCAAAAGTTTTCAACATATAATTGATTACCAACTGGAGCCAAATATATACAGTAAGCAGCTTCTTTCCGATTTTATTTCCTATTTAAAAATAAATGCGGTATTTGACTTCCCTATCCATATAAAATTAGATACTGGCATGAACAGGCTGGGATTTAAAAAGGAAAATGAAATTACCTCAATGCTTGAATTAATTCAAGCATCAAATTTAATTTGTATCAGCTCGGTATTCTCTCATCTCTCCGCAAGCGATGATCCAGGTATGGATGCTTTTACCCAGATGCAAATTAAAAAGTTCAAAGAGCTTTCGCAGCTAATCCAAAGCTCTTTTGATTATAAAATAGATAGGCATATCCTGAATTCTGCAGGAATTGAGCGGTTTTCAGAATACCAAATGGATATGGTCAGGCTTGGAATCGGATTATACGGAATAAGTTGTACAGGAATGCCATTGGCAACTATCAGTACCTTAAAAACAAATATTTCCCAAATAAAAGAGGTCGACCTAGATGAAACAATTGGTTATTCAAGAAAAGGGAAATTAAAGAAAAAGGGTCAAATTGCAATTATTCCAATTGGTTATGCCGATGGTTTACGAAGAATCCTTAGCAATGGCAATGGAAGAGCTTTTGTTAATGGAAAATTTGCACCAATTATTGGAAATATTTGCATGGATATGTGCATGCTCGATGTCTCCGATATTGATGTTACCGAAGGTGATGAAGTAGAAATATTCGGGAAAAACATTCCGGTAAGTGAACTTGCAGAAAAAGCCAATACAATTCCCTATGAAATACTAACAGGAATTTCGCAAAGGGTTAAACGGATATATATTCAGGAATAAAGTATTCTGTTAGCCAAGTTTGCTAACCCTTTCCAAGCGTTGAATATCCAGGATCTTAATTTTACGTCCGTCAATTGCAATTACCTTTTCACTGGCAAAAGTCGACAGAGTCCTAATTGCATTTGAAGTTGTCATATTCGACAAGTTTGCAATATCTTCCCTTGACAAAAATACTTTCAAAGTAGCCCCATCGGTTTCAAAGCCATATTTTTCCATTAATAAAATTAAGGATTCGGCCAATCGCCCGCGAATATGCTTTTGTGTAAGTGTAACAGTCCTTGCATTGGAGAAACCTAATTCTTTGGCAAGTTTTCGAATCATTTTTGCTGAAAAAGCTGGGTTTTTCAAAGCGTGCGAAAAAATAAACTCGGCACTAATGGTACAAATAACAGACTCTTCAAGTGTAACAGCTGTGGCAATGTGGTTTTCGGTTGCAACAAGTGCCCGGTAACCAACAATCCCAAGTGGTTTAGCCATTCGGATTATTTGTTCTCGCCCCCCAACTCCTTCTTTAAAGATTTTAACTTTCCCGTCAACAAGCATTAAAAAGCCTGTAGGTTTATCACCTTCTTTAAAAATGAACTCGTTCTTTTTAAAATTTGATAAAGAAATATGGTTTTGTAATTCCTCTTTTTCATCCAATGTCAAGAGGCTAAACACCGATTTAGGGTTTTCTAAAATATCTTTTATGTTCAAGTCCGAATTTAACATAAAGTAGCTGTTTCACATGTTTTATAGCATCAAAGTTAAATAAATTTGTCAATTTACATTCATAAATCGATGATATTTTGACCTTAAAACATCCAATCACTAAAAAAGGTATCCAATCGATTAATATTTGGCTACTAAAGGCATTTTCCTTCCAAATCCGAATGCTTTTGAACTAATCCTCAATATTGGTGCTGCCTGAAATCTTTTATACTCGTTAATATTGACCATATGTGCAACCCGATATACCGTTTCTTTTGCAAACCCTTTCCCGATAATTTCTTCCGGAGATTTATTTAATTCTATGTAATTAAACAAGATTTCGTCTAGTTCCGCATAATCTGGTAATGAATCAGTGTCTTTTTGATCAGGCCTTAATTCTGCTGATGGAGGTTTTGTAATCGAGTTTTCAGGAATAACCTCCCCATTTCTATTCATAAAACGTGCAAGTTTAAAAACATCTGTTTTATACACATCTCCCAAAACTGCCAATCCACCATTCATATCTCCATAAAGGGTACCGTAACCCACAGCGCACTCGCTTTTGTTGGTGGTGTTTAAAAGTATGCTTCCAAACTTATTGGATAATGCCATAACAAAAACACCGCGTGCTCTTGCCTGAATATTTTCTTCCGTAACATCTTCTTTTAATCCTATAAAAAGAGGAGCCAAATCGGTATTAAAAGAATCTACTACATTCTGTATCTTAATAATATCGTATTTCACGTGAAGGTTTTCCGCCAGTTCGCGGGCATCATCTATACTATGCTGCGATGAATATTTGGAAGGCATTAAAAGTACCCTTACATTTTCTGCTCCAAGTGCCTCAACCGCAAGTACCAGCGTAACAGCCGAATCAATCCCGCCCGACAATCCAAGAGTAGCACTTTTAAATCCCATTTTCTGGAAATAATCCCTTATCCCCAAAACCAGTGCATCGTGGATTTTTTCGATATAATCTACCTGCTTTTGTAGCTTTTTTTCTTGAGGGCTTTTTAAATCAACAATTCGAAAATCTTCTTTAAAATATGCTAATTCGTTATTAATCTCACCATCCGCGCTAATTACAACAGAACCTCCATCGAAAACCAGCTCAGTTTGCGCTCCAATTTGGTTCACATATACAATTGGAACGTGGTAATTTTTTGCTTTTCTAATAAGAATATTTTTTCGCCAATGCTCCTGGTTAAATGAAAATGGAGAAGCCGAAAGGTTCAATACCACAGTTGGCTTTAGCTTGCTTAGTTCTTCCATTGGCGAAGTTTGGTAGAGTTTGTCCTTTCCAAATTCGTTGTTTGTTGGTTGCTCATCCCACAGGTCTTCACAAACAGTGATTGCAATCCGCTCGCCTTTGTAGTCGATTAGCTCAAAATTCTTATTTGGCTCAAAGTGCCTGTATTCATCAAAAATATCGTAGGTTGGCAATAACGATTTGTGAACCGTATTCATTACTTTCCCATCTTGAATAAAAAGGGCTGAATTGAATAGCTTTTTACCTTTTTCACTTACATTGATTGTTGGGCAGCCAATAACAGCTGCAATTCCATTGCAAGCACCTGCAATTTTTTCGATATATGTTTCCGCTTCCTGAATGAACTCTTTTCGCTCAAGCATATCATGGGGATAATATCCGGTAACAGATAATTCGGAAAACAAAACCAAGTCAGCGCCTTCAGATTTTGCCCGGTGAATTGACTGAATAATTTTTTCAGAATTGCTTTCAAAATTCCCAATATGATAATTTAATTGAGCCAGTGCGATTTTCATTCCAATTATTTTTTCAAAAAAATTAATTTTGCTTGTGCAAATCTCTGTTTTTTAGTTCAAATTAACAATATTAAAAGAACAAGAAAGTTTAGAAATAAAACCCATTTAATATGAAGTATCTAAAATATAGCATTTTTGTGATCATCTTGTTTTCATTAACACTTTCCTGCAATCGAAATAAGTTGAAGATAAACGTTTCAAATGTGGCGGTCGATATGTCAATACAAAGGCTGGATCAGGAAATTTTTGAATTGGACACTTCTTCCTTTGAAAGTGGAATAAACAACCTACAGAATAATTTTGGGGAGTTTTTCGAAATTTTTACCTATAAAATGATCAATATTGGCGGTCCTGACAATGATGAATTCCATTCTTTATTGCGGATGTACCTGACCGACACCATGATTACAAATACAAAAGCATGTATTGATTTGGAATTTGACAACTTTTCAGAAACAGAGAAAGAAATCAAAAAAGCTTTTCAGCATTATTCATATTATTTCCCTGAGAAAGAAATACCAAAAGTTTATACGTGCATTTCAGGGTTCAATCAAACAATTGTAACTTCTGCAAACATTATTGGAATTAGTTTAGATAAATACCTGGGCAAAGATTTTAACTATTATCAACGCCTTGGGATTCCACAGTACAAACTTCAAAAAATGTACAAAGAAAGGATTCCTGCTGATGTGATGTACAGTTGGGGGTTGACCGAATTTGAAAACAAAGCTACAAAAGCAAACCTGTTAAGCCAGATGATTTACGAGGGTAAACTACTCTATTTCGTTGATGCCATGTTGCCAAGTACCCACGACAGTATTAAAATAGGTTATACAGGCAAACAACTGGAGTGGTGCAAAAAAAACGAATCGCAAATGTGGTTTAACCTGGTGGAAAACAAAAAACTATTCGCTACAGGAAGGATGGATATAAAAAGGTTGATTGGCGATGGTCCATATACTAATGGTTTCCCCCTGGAATCTCCAGGCAAAGCGGGTGTTTGGTTGGGATGGCAAATAGTAAGAAAATATATGGATGCTAACCCGGAAATAAAACTCCCACAACTTATGGAGATGCAAGATGCTCAGAAAATATTAAACGATTCAGGCTATTTCCCTGAATAAAAAAGGGGCTGTGTTTTATTATTAGCACAACCCCTTTTCTTTCAAATCGGAAAACCTACATTTCTTTTATTTTTATATTTCTGTACCAAACATCGTCGCCATGATCTTGCACGGCAACATATCCTGATTTAGGTACATTTTGCCAATCCGGGTTAAGAGCCGGGAATTTTGATCCAGCCACCAACTCATTCCAATCGTCTGTCCATAAATGGTATTCCAACACTGTTTCACCATTTTGTTTATGCACAACAGTACCTCGGTAAACGATAATTTCCACTGTATTCCATTCCCCGGCAGGTTTGGCATTTTGAGGTTTTGCAGGAATCAAATCATATAACGAACCGGCTTTCCGGTTTCCATCTTTTCCAAGAAACGAATCCGGGTGTTTTGCATTATCAAGAACCTGCATCTCTGGTGCAGTTCTATATATTGGCCATCCTTCCACTTCTTTTCCAAGATAGAAAATACCAGAATTTCCACCTTCCGAAATTTTCCACTCGAGCTTTAAAATAAAATCGGTAAATTTTTTGTCATATAAAATATCACCTCCGTCCTGGGCTCCGGCTTCACCTTGCCCCGAACCTTTACAATGAAGCGTTCCATCAACAACTTCCCAACCGGTTGGGAAATGATCTTTGTTTACGCCGCGCCACCTATCACTGGTTTTACCATCAAATAAGGAAACCCAGCCTTCGGCAACTTCTTGTTTTGTCAGCACATTTAACGCCGCACCTTTAGTCAAATTAGTTGTATTTTTGGTGGTTTTGCACGAAACAACAAACAACACAATAGCAATTACCAATAAAAATTTTATGCTTTTCATTTTGATTACTTTAATTGATATACAGGTTAATTTATTAATCAAAAATACGATTTTATATTCGTAATGGTTGAGGTTTAGAAAATCTTTCTGTTTTTTAGCTCCATATTTTTGGATCAGAAAGATGAAAGTTTTTTACAGAATCTTTTTGTAATTTAGAGTTAAATTAAGAATTGAAAGAAAAAATAGATACTATGGGTTCAACAGAAAAAAGGAACAAAAGAATTGGTATTTTAACTGCTGGAGGTGATTGTCCGGGATTAAATGCAGCGATAAGGGGAGTTGGAAAAACTGCAATAGTAGAGTATGGAATGGAAGTTTACGGATTTAGCTCCGGCTTTCTTGGATTGATAAACAACGATTATACAAAATTAGAAGAATCAGCCTTATCTGGGATCTTAACTTTAGGAGGAACAATTCTCGGCACCTCACGCGAAAAACCTTATAAAATAGCGAAAAACGATGATTCGTCACGTGAAAAACCCAAGTTGATCAAAAAAAATTATAAAGCACTTGGTTTAGATTGCGTAGTTTGTATTGGTGGCAATGGAACCATGAAAACTGCTAGCATGTTGGCAAAAGAAGGGTTGAACGTGATCGGAATCCCAAAAACCATTGATAACGATGTTTGGGGGACCGATGTAACTTTTGGTTTTGACTCGGGCGTGCATGTTGCTGTCGAAGCGATTGACAGATTGCACACCACAGCGAATTCGCACCAAAGGGTTATGATTATTGAAGTTATGGGTCACCATGCAGGTTGGCTGGCACTTTATGCCGGAATGGCCGGCGGAGGAGACATCATTTTGTTGCCCGAATTGGACTACAACATTAAATCGGTTTGTAAAAAAATTGAACAACGCTATGAGGATAATAAACCTTATTCGATTGTTGTGGTTGCCGAAGGGATTAATCATCCGAAAGAGGTGTCTGCAGCAACCCATATTGCACAAGCCATACATACCTACACCGAACTGGAAACACGTGAAACAGTTTTAGGATATATACAACGTGGCGGAAGCCCAACACCCAGCGACCGCATACTTGCAACCAGATATGGCTCATATGCAGCACAATGTATCGCCGAAGGTTGTTTCGGAACCATGGTTGCCATGAAAAACAATGAACTTACAACGGTACCATTGGAAGAAGTTGGTGGCAAATTACGTTTGGTTGAACCTGATTTCCCAATGATTGCAAAAGCAAGAAAAATGGGTGTTTCTTTTGGTGATGAGTATTTATAGCGACAGGTGAATGATCTTTTTGGTTTCAAAAAATTCTTCTTCAAAATATTCGCTAATCGGATAAACTGAAGCCCTTTTCCCAAAGGGCTTTATTTCTTCTGCAAAATCACCTCCTTTTAAATACAGTATTCCATTGGGCATTGCATTTTTTTGGTCATGCTTGGTTTTTCCTTTTACCCACGAAACAAATTTTGGGAAAGCGGTCACAGCCCGGCTAATAATAAAATCGAAGTTTTGTTTTAACTCTTCCGCCCTCTTTTGCTCAGAAAGTACATTCTTTAATTCAAGCGCATCGGCAACAGCATTTACTACTTTTATTTTTTTGCCAATGGAATCAACCAAATGAAATTCAACTTCGGGAAATAACACTGCCAGTGGAATTCCAGGGAAACCACCTCCAGTTCCAACATCAAGTATCGAAGTGCCTTTTTTAAAAGAAATAACTTTTGCAATCGCAAGGGAATGTAAAATATGCTTTTCAAATAATGAATGGATATCTTTCCTTGAAACCACATTGATTTTCTCATTCCACTCGGTGTAAAGCCTACCCATATATTCAAACTTCTCCCTTTGAACCGGATTCAAATCGGGAAAATACTTAAGAATTATATCCATACCAATATTAATCTTTTTGTCCTATTTCCGATGATTCTATAATTTTGAAGAGCATTTCCCTGGCCCTGAAAAGCTGTGCTTTGACAGTGCCCAATGGCAGGTTAAGTTCATTGGCAATTTCTTCGTAAGAGAATTCCCTGAAATACCTCAATTCTACTAATGTTCTATATCGTGGTTTCAACCTACGCACGACCATCCTCAAAAGGATTGCCTTTTGGTTTCTGATCAGTTTTTCCTCCGGGTTTGGCTCCTTCGACTTTAATTTAATTGGCGCCTCATTGTTCTCGTTTGTTTCCATGCTATTCTCAATGGAAACATGTAGCCCCCTTTTTTTTCGGAGAAAATCAATACAATTGTTGGAGGCAATCTTAAATAACCATGTACTAAATGCAAAACTGGGCGAGTATTGATGAAGGCTTTTAAAGGCTTTTCCAAAAGCTTCGAGAGTAAGGTCCTCTGCATCGCTTTTATTATTTACCATTTTCAACAACATGAAGAAGATTGCATCTTTATACCTGCTTAGCAACTTAGCAAACGCTTTTTCATCCCCCGATAATGCAGCCTGCACAAGCGCGTAGTCTTGTTTTGCTTTTTCTGATAAATTATGATTTAAGGGTTTCATTTGCGCTTTAATGGTAAACTTTTTACTATTCCGGAAAACAATCTATAATATGGCTCAATGAGCTCATACATTAACGAAGGTATGAATATTTTTTGTTCATTCAAACGTTTTAAAGCGCTGAAAATGATCAGCAAATGGATTATTATGTTAATTCCCATAATAATGCTCAAGTAAAGAATGAATGTTGGCAAAAATAAAATGCTAAGTATAAATGCCACCTGCAATAAAAACTTAGAGCTATTATTGACAGCAATTAAAAACCGCTTTGAAAATGAAAGTTTCTTTTTTATATGTTGCACTTTGGTCTTTAATTCAACATATCGTCCTTTATTTATGTCTTCTTCAAGAACAACATTTCCAGGGTCAGAAAATAATATTTCCGTGTTCTTTTTACGTATAAATTTATTGATGATCAACTCCATATTGGCATACTCTTCCGACATTACACCTCTGAATCCACCTTGGTCAAAATACTTTTGCGAAGCAAATAATACATTCAATTCATTTATTACATAGCTTGCCCCCATTTTTATAAAGGCAAAACTATTTAACTGCTGGAGAAATAATTCTATCCTGTAAATGAGGTTAAAAAAACCTTTCTTTGGTTTTACTGAAGTATAACCTACAACTACTTCAGTATCTACACCAATTGCCTGTCTGAAATTTACAAGCCAATTTTTATCCGAAATATTAATGGCTGGAGAAAGTACCATTGCCCATTTACCAGCAGAAGCTTTTAGGGCTATATTCTGGGAGAGTTTGGTCGAAAACCTCGTTTCCTGATTAAGCGAACTAATTTTTAACTTCGGATTTGATTCTTTTAACTGTCCCAAAATAGTTAGGGATTGATCATGCGAGAAATCATCTACAACAATCACTTCATATTTGGGATCATCAATATTTAATAAATTTGGTAGGTTCTTGGTTAAATTTTCTTCTTCGTTTCTGATTGCCATTATTATGGTAATCATCGATTCCTCTTTTTCCTTTGTCTTTTCTTTATTTAGGAACAAAGTAAAATACATTACCAGTCCATACAAAGTTCTAATCAGGAACAACATGCAAAAACTTACACCAAGGGCAATTTCAAAGGGGTTCAAATATTTAAATTGCTCGACCAGCGATATACTCATTTCTTAAAAAACAAATATTGAAGAATAATTAAAATCACCGAAGGCAAAATTAATTATAATTAACAAGAACACGATTTTAATCTGTTTATTGATTAAAGTTTAATAGTTATCTTTGATGCCTCAAAATATAATAATGGAGTTTGAACTAAAGGCAACATCTTCTGAATCAAGGGCAAGGGCAGGAATTCTATCAACCGATCATGGTAAAATAGAAACTCCAATTTTTATGCCCGTCGGAACAGCCGGAACCGTTAAGGGTGTTCACAGCAAAGATTTAAAGGAGGATATTCAAGCCCAAATTATTTTAGGGAATACTTACCACCTTTATCTTCGCCCTGGCATTTCTGTAATTGAAGCTGCCGGGGGCTTGCATAAATTTAATGCCTGGGATGGACCAATCCTGACGGACAGTGGTGGCTTTCAGGTTTTTTCGTTGGGAGATATCAGAAAACTTTCGGAAGAAGGTGCAAAATTCCAAAGCCATATTGACGGTTCATACCATATGTTTACACCTGAAAATGTGATCGATATACAGCGGTCAATCGGGGCAGACATTGTTATGGCTTTTGATGAATGCACACCGGGCGATGCAGATTATGCCTATGCAAAAAAATCAATGGAATTAACCCAGAGATGGCTGCACAGGTGCTTCGACCAGTTTCATAAAACGGAAGCAAAATATGGTTACGAACAAGCCTTGTTTCCAATTGTTCAGGGAAACACCTATCCCGACCTCAGAAAGCTTGCTGCAAATCATGTGAAAGAATTTAATGCAGATGGTTATGCCATTGGTGGGTTATCGGTTGGCGAAGCTGAAGAAGTTATGTATGAAATGGTGGAAGTTGTTACTGCCGAACTTCCGGTAGATAAACCCCGTTATTTGATGGGAGTGGGAACCCCAAAAAATATATTAGAGAATATTGACCGTGGAATTGATATGTTTGATTGTGTTATGCCAACCCGAAATGGAAGGAACGGAATGTTGTTTACCAGTGAAGGTATTTTAAACATGAGAAACCAAAAGTGGCAAAACGACCATTCGTTAATCGATATAAATGGCGCATCGTATGTTGACCATACATACACGAAAGCTTACTTAAGGCACCTGATCGTATCGGGAGAAATGCTTGGTGCACAAATTGCAACACAACATAACCTTGCATTTTATATTTGGTTAGTGAAAGAAGCCCGAAGGAGAATATTGGATGACAGCTTTGCGGCTTGGAAAAAAGAAATGTTGATAAAACTTACCCGAAGACTCTGATATGAAATTATTAACTACGATAGACAAATATATAATCAGGAAGTTTCTTGGAACTTTCTTTTACACACTGGTATTGATAATAAGCATTGTTTTGGTTTTTGACATGGCTGAAAACCTGGATGAATATTTGTCTAAAAATATTCCTACAAAAGCTATTATTTTTGAACACTATGTGAACTTTATCCCTTATTTCACCAACCTGTTCAGTTCGCTTTTTACATTTATAGCGGTAATTTATTTTACCTCAAAAATGGCTTACAATACCGAAATCATTGCAATTTTAAGTAGTGGGGTTTCTTTTGGAAGGATGATGAGGCCATTTATGATATCGGCATTTGTTATTGCCTCTTTCTCGTTTGTTTTAGGTAATTATATTATCCCTCCTGCAAATAAAAAACGGGTCGATTTTCGAAATACTTATATCGAACAGGAAAAAAGTATTCAAACAGAACGATATATTCATCGGCAAATTGATCCTGGTGTTTATATATATATACAAAGCTTTAATTCGAATAATGTAGGTTATCGCTTCACGATGGAACGTTTTGAAGATCAAAAGCTCGTGGAAAAAATTTCAGCTGCAAATATCCGTTGGGACGAAGAAAAAAACACCTGGGTTTTAAACCAATATTGGCGAAGACTTTATTATGACGACCATGAAGAAATTACCCAGGGTTACCGAATGGATACGCTGCTAAACATGAAACCCGAAGAATATCGCAAAGTAAAAAACGAAATAGAAACAATAACGTCACCCGAACTTGGCAGGCAGATAAAACGAGGTAGGTTAAGAGGGGTAAACACGGTTGACCTCGAAATTGAAAAGAAAAAACGTACCAGTGGCCCATTTTCTGTTTTCATACTAACTTTTATTGGCGCCGGCTTGGCATCGAGAAAAGTAAAAGGCGGTTTGGGCTTGCATTTAGGCCTTGGGTTACTTTTTAGTTTTTCTTATATATTATTTGCCCAAATTTCAACTGTTTTTGCCATAAATGGTAATATGGGCACCACCCTTGCTGTTTGGATTCCCAATATGATATATGCGGTAATATCCCTATTTATTTACCGATGGGCAGCCCGATAGTTCCAATTTTCAAACATGATGTAAAATTGTTCAAAAACAAGTAATTACAGTTTTTTTAATCTGCAAAGGTAATTTAAGACATAAATCATTCAGACCGTTTAAAAAAATTATAATTTAGCCGCGTCAAATCAAACAAAAATAAGGGTTTCTAAGTATTGATAAAGACAACCCGCTACTAAATATTATTACATATGTCACTGAGAAGCAACATACTCGATCTTCGAAAAAGGAAGAAAGAAGTACAAAAAGGTGGTGGAGATAAAGCCATTGAGAAACAGGCAAAAATGGGGAAACTAACCGCTCGTGAAAGGGTGTTAGCAATTCTTGACGATAAATCGTTCCATGAATATGACCTGTTTGTTGAGCATAGTGCCAAAGACTTCGGAATGGAACAAAAAGTCCTTCATGGAGATGGAGTTATTATTGGTACTGGCACAATCTTTAAAAAGCCAGTGTGTATTTTTGCACAAGATTTTACTGTGGCAGGGGGATCACTTGGTTTGGCCCATGCCCGTAAAATCACAAAAATAATGGATCATGCCTTAAAAATGAGGGTCCCGTTAATTGGGATTAATGATTCGGGTGGTGCCAGAATTCAGGAAGGTGTAAATTCACTTGCCGGATACGGGGAGATATTTTTCAGGAATACCCTGGCTTCCGGTGTAATTCCACAAATTTCAGTAATATTAGGGCCATGTGCGGGTGGTGCGGTTTATTCCCCTGCATTAACCGACTTTGTATTCGTAGTTGAAAACATTTCTAAAATGTTTATCACAGGTCCGAGCGTAATTAAATCGGTGCTAGGCGAAGAAATTTCGATGGAAGAACTCGGTGGTGCTAAAGTACATGCTGAAATTACCGGAAATGCACATTTTTACGCACAAAGCGAAGAAGAATGTTTTGAACAAATAAAAACATTAATCTCATTTATTCCGAGAAACAATAAAGGGAAAGCAATGTCATTCCCGAAAAAATCCCCGAAAAAGGATTTTAATATTGAAAAAATAGTTCCGGTCGATCCAAGGATCCCATACGATATGCGTGACATTATTAAATCAATCACCGATGGATCCGATTTCTTCGAAGTAATGGAACATTTTGCCCCGAATATTATTATTGGGTTTGGTAGGATGGATGGCGAAACCATTGGCTTTGTTGCCAACCAGCCAAAAGTACTTGCCGGGGTATTAGATACCGACAGCTCAGACAAAGCAGCCAGGTTTATTCGCTACTGCGATGCCTTTAACATCCCAATTGTGACCCTGGAAGATATGCCGGGATATTTGCCCGGAGTTGATCAGGAACATTCAGGTGTAATCCGTCATGGTGCAAAAATACTTTATGCCTATAGTGAAGCTACAGTTCCAAAAGTAACCGTAATCCTAAGAAAAGCATATGGTGGTGGATATATCGCAATGAATTCACGACACCTAAGAGCTGACTTTGTATTTGCGTGGCCAACTGCCGAAATTGCTGTAATGGGTCCTGAAGGAGCTGCAAATATTGTATTCCGGAAAGAAATTGCAGAAGCGGAAGACCCGGAAGCAATGCGGATACAAAAAGTGGAAGAATACAAGCAAAAATTTGCAAATCCATATGTTGCTGCCGGGCAGGGATATATTGATGAGGTTATTGAACCAAAAGAAACCCGTGCTATGATACTTCACGCACTACAAGTTTCGGAGAACAAAGACATTCAGGGACCAAGGAAGAAACATGGTATTCCTCCATTTTAATAAATCCTAAAACCAGTATTATGGCTGAAAAGCAAAAATTAAAAACACTTATTGTGGAAGGTACCAAATACAAAACAACTTTCACCAATAAGTTCGAAAACAGGGTTAAATGGGAACGGCCCGACCAAAATAAAATATACTCATTTATACCGGGTTCGATTATTGACATTTATGTTAAAACCGGACAAAATGTACAAGAAGGGGAATCAATCATGATTTTGGAAGCAATGAAAATGCATAACAACATACTTATGCCGTTTGATGGCAAAATTGTGAAGATTCATGTAAAAAAGGATCAGGTGGTACCAAAGAAACATTTGCTCCTGGAAATCAAACCTATTTAAATAAGAATAACTTCCAATGATAGGCTTCTGAAAATTCAGAAGCCTATTTTTTTGCATAAAAAAACTGCCCGCCTTACGACGAGCAGCCCTTCCTAACTAACTAAACCAAACTAAAATCTACTAACTAAGTCCTAATGACTATTCTTTGTTTCCCAGTAATTCGCGTTATACATCCAGGATTCTAATTCCAATTCCTTTTCTTCATCCAAATCAGATTCAATTTCGGTATTCCATTTTGAATCGTCCAACATCCAACACTCTAAATCCATTGCTTTCTCAGTTTCTAAGGCATAAAGTGCTGTTTCTGATGTGTTCCAAAAGTTTTCTTCCAGCATCCAGTTTTCTAAACCTAAAGTAGTTTCTTCAATGTTTTCATGGCTTGAGGCTACTTTGTACTCAGTCTCTTTAGCATTAACAATATTGGATAGTGAAAATGCCAGAACGGCTATCAATAAAATGTTTCTAATTGTTTTCATCACGCTTTGTTTTTGTTTCTGTTTTCTATTTGTTTCTTGTCTCTGTTCTATAGACTAATTATGTGTACAAAGGTTACACATAGATCTGTTAAAAAACATAAAAACTTTGTTAATGAAATCTTAAAAGCGGTAAACGGCTGAAATTAGCGGTAAATAAAATAGGTTTCTGGGAACAGGCTTTCGAAATTCATCGGCAAATGGCGAAAAAGCCCGAAAACTGCCGAACCACTGCCAGACATTGAAGCATATATTGCACCGGATTCATACAATATGATTTTAATATTGGCTATTTCCGGATAAATTTTAAATACGGGTTTTTCAAAATCATTGAACAGCACATTTTTCCACTCTTCAATTTTTAGGCTATTTAAACTTTCCAAAGAGAATCCTGAAGCTTTGGGCACAATATTCCCATAGGCTTCTGAAGTTGATACGGAAAATGGAGGTTTAACAACAACGATTGAATATTCATGCAGGCTTAGCTCAAGAGGTGAAAACTGATTTCCTATCCCCGTAGCGTAAACAGGTTTATTTTGGATAAAAAACGGACAATCAGCACCAAGCTGCCCTGCATATTTTTCAAGTTCCTGTACCGATAATTCAAGATTAAACAATTCGTTCAGCATTTTTAGCATATATGCCGCATCAGATGAGCCCCCTCCCAAACCTGCACCAAAAGGAATTACTTTATGTAGATGAATTTTTATGGGTGCCAGGTCGAATTTTTCCTGCAGTAAACGATACGCCTTAACAACTAAATTATCATTACTATTACCATCAATAATTAACCCTGTTGACTTAAATTCAAACTGGTCAGACTTAACAGTCTCCAATATATCTCTTAACTGAATGGGATAAAAAACAGTTTCCAGGTTGTGATAGCCATCCGTTCTTTTTTCCACAACATTTAGCCCAAGGTTTATTTTCGCATTTGGAAATGAAATCATATCCTTAAATTACAGGTGCAAGCCAAAAATACGAAGAATTGAAAAACATCTGCAAGCATCCATCAAATAAGGTAAAAAAAAGGGACCCCTCTGGATCCCTTCTGTCTATCTAACTAAACTAACTTAACTATTTAAGAAAGTATTTATCTTACAAATAGTAATTCCCGGTATTTTGGTAATGGCCAAAGATCATTGTCAACAATTAATTCCAACTTGTCGACATGTGTCCTTATATCATCAAGGTACGGACGAACTTCGGTATCGTATGCATTCGCCTTTTCAATACTATTTTCGATAACATTTGCTTTTTTACGTGCTTCTACCATTTCTTTTACTTTTGCTTTTATGGCAGAAATATGCGCCCCAATTTCCTTGATAAGCTCTTTCCTGGCATGGGCAAGGTTTTCGTATTCTTCTGCAGAGAAAACCTCTTTGATATTCTTCACATTCTCTAGAAGCATTGACTGATATTTAACGGCCACAGGCACAATGTGATTAATTGCTAAATCTCCTAAAACACGTGCTTCAATCTGAATTTTCATTATAAATTTTTCGAACTCGACCTCAACGCGGCCTTCCAATTCAGAATTATTTAAAACACCCAATTCATCAAACAGCTTTTTATTATCATCGGTAAGGTATGCCATAAGTGCTTTAGGGACGCTTGTAACATTGGTTAATCCCCTTTTCTCGGCTTCTTTCACCCATTCCTGGCTGTAACCATCACCATTAAACAATATAGGTTTTGAATCAATTATCAATTGTTTCAGTACCTGGAAAATGGCTTCATCCTTTTTAACACCACTTTCAATAATAGCATCAACCTTTTCTTTAAATATTTTCAATTGCTTGGCAACAATTGTATTTAGTACAATCAGTGCTGGTGCATTATTAGCAGAAGAACCAACAGCCCTGAATTCGAACCTGTTCCCGGTAAATGCAAAAGGAGAAGTCCTGTTTCTATCTGTATTGTCAAGAATAATTTCAGGTATTCTACCAATATTTAATTTTAATGCTGTTTTTTCATCAGGTGTCATTTTTCTATCAACTACCGATTCTTCCATGAGATCCAGCATTTTTGAAACCTCTGATCCGAGGAATACTGACAAAATAGAAGGAGGTGCCTCATTTGCACCCAGCCTATGCGAATTTGACGCAGTAAGGATACTTGCCCTTAATAAATCCTGATTATCATAAACAGCTTTAAGTGTATTGATTACAAAGGTTAAAAACTGCAAATTGGATTTAGGATTCTTACCTGGTTTATATAGGTTTACACCCATGTCGGTTTCCAACGACCAGTTATTGTGTTTCCCGGAACCATTAATTCCTTTAAAAGGCTTCTCGTGAAACAATACCCTGAAATTATGCCTTCTGGCTACTTTCCCCATCAAGTCCATAAGCATTTGGTTATGGTCGTTTGCAAGGTTAGCTTCTTCATAAATCGGGGCAAATTCAAATTGGTTTGGAGCAACTTCGTTATGCCTTGTTTTTACCGGAATGCCAAGTTTATGGGCTTCATTTTCCAGATCCATCATAAACCTGTTTGCCCTTGTCGGGATGGATGAAAAATAATGGTCATCCAACTGTTGGTCTTTTGATGATGCATGCCCCATCAATGTCCTTCCTGTTAGCATAAGGTCAGGACGGGCCATATATAATGCCTCATCAATTAAAAAATATTCTTGTTCCCAACCGAGGTTTGCTTTTACAGAATCAACATTCTTATCAAAATATTGACAAACATCGGTAGCAGCTTTGTTTACTTCGTGTAATGCCCTGAGCAATGGTGTTTTATGATCCAGTGCCTCACCCGTATACGAAATAAATATGGTAGGGATTGTTAGTGTTGTTTCACTTATAAAAGCAGGAGAAGTCGGATCCCATGCTGTATAACCTCGTGCTTCAAAAGTCTGGCGAATTCCACCACTTGGAAAAGAAGATGCATCTGGCTCTTGTTGAGAAAGAAGTGTTCCTGAAAAAGATTCAATTACACCCCCATCGGCACCATGCACAATAAATGCATCGTGTTTTTCTGCGGTTCCGTCCGTTAAAGGATGAAACCAGTGTGTATAGTGTGTTGCCCCGTTTTCAATTGCCCATGATTTCATTCCCTGTGCTACCTGATCCGCCATTTTTCTATCAATGATAGTTCCATTTTCAATGGCGTCGGTGACTGCTTTATAGGCCTCACGCGACAAATACTTTTTCATTTTTGCCTGATCAAACACAAGCATTCCATAATAGTCGGAAACGAGGTTATCTTCCCTTGTAACCTCAATGGGTTTACGGGATAACACCTCATTTAGAGCTGTAAATCTAAATTTTGACATAACCTTTAAGTTTTATTGTTTTATTAAATCTTGCTGTCTGACTTCAAAAATAATCTTTTTTGCGATCTAATGTCATGTTTCACAGACTTCAATGCCTAATTATTAATAAATTTTTCAAATTAATGCCTGTATAACTGGGGTCTACTTCAAAATTTATGTTTTTACTCAGCAGATGTGATCACAAATCAGAAACTTGAAGCCAATGATTGATAATTTTACCTTAAATATCATCCATCAATTTAATGGCTTTATGGAGAAATCCGGTGTTTTCTTTGTGTAAACCACTAAAACAATTCCATATATTTAAATATATTTATAGCAAATTACAAGTTCAATAAGTTCGAAAACATTTGATATGCAGAGCAAAAATAAAGAGGCCATATTAGAGGAGATAATTACAGGAAATCACACAAAGGTAAGAATTGCTGTTACCGATATTGATGGAATTTTAAGGGGAAAAGTAATTCATCTGGACAAATTTACAGAAGCGATTAATTCCGAAATCGGTGTTTGCGATGTGGTTTTTGGATGGGATGCAAACGATAAATGTTACGACAATGTGCAACTTACAGGATGGCATACGGGCTATCCGGATAAAAAAGCGGTAATCGACATAAACACCTTTCGGAAAATCCCGTGGGAGAATTCATTGCCATTTTTTCTTGCCGATTTTAATCATGATCCGGAAGGCTCGAAAGTTTGCCCTAGAAGTTTATTAAAAAAGATAAAAGCTGAATGCAATAAAGCCGGATATATGCCCAGGTTCTCGCAGGAATTTGAATTCTTTAATTTTCAAGGAACCCCTTCTGAAATAGATACCGCCAATTATCAAAAACTAAATCCAATCACACCGGGAATGTTTGGATATTCCATATTAAGGTCTTCGCAAAACAGTGCTTATTTCAATGATTTATTTGATCTACTTTTAAAATTTGACATCCCGCTTGAGGGCATGCACACAGAAACCGGCCCCGGGGTTTATGAGGCAACTATTATATATGACGATGTATTAAATGCAGCCGACAAAGCTGTACTTTTTAAAACAGCTGTAAAAGAAATAGCCTATAAGCATAATATCATGGCAAGTTTTATGGCAAAATGGAACCAGTCACTCCCCGGATGTGGAGGACACTTGCACCAGAGTTTATGGGATATTAATGGCAAAACAAATTTATTTTGGGATGAAAAAGCAAACCATTCGATGAGCAAACTCATGGAAAATTATATTGCCGGACAATTGTATTGTCTGCCTGATATTCTACCAATGTATGCACCGAATGTAAATAGCTTCAAACGATTGACTGAAGGGGCATGGGCGCCAACCACGCTTACCTGGGGAGTCGACAACAGGACAACCGCCATAAGGGCAATCACAAAAAGTGCAAAAGGAGCAAGGATTGAAACCCGTGTTCCCGGCTCCGACACCAATGCTTATTTGGCAATGGCAGCTGCTTTGGCATCAGGACTTTATGGAATAAAACACAATTTAAAACTTGAAACCCCACCCACAATTGGAAATGGTTACCTCGACAAAAGCAATGGGGTTTTACCCGGAAATTTGCTGGAAGCTACTTTGAAAATGAAAGGCTCCAATATCGCTAACGAACTTTTTGGGGAAGGTTTTACCGATCATTTTACTAACACCAGAATTTGGGAATGGAAGGAATATATGAAATCAATTAGCGATTGGGAACTGAAAAGGTATTTCGAAATAATTTAGATAGTGTCTAAAGCTTGCTTTTTTTATTTTTGAACAGCTACAAAACTAAAGGAAAGATGACATCACTGGATTATATTCAAATTATTAGGCTTGCATGGCAAGAGTTTGACGACCGTCATGAAATTAAAAACATTTTCGACGTCAGCATGCATGTGTCTACAAATCAGGTCTATAAAATTTCATTTTACGAAAGGGAGCCTGTATTCGCCAAATTATCGGACTATGGAAAGTACGAAGATTTTAAGGAAGACCATATTATTATAAATAACCTGGCAAACAACCTTGAAGCACCATATCAAAATTTTCTGGCCCAATCGCTGGTAAAGAAAAACGAACTCTTTATTTATCGTTACCACCAGGATACCAAAAGTGCATGGGTAATTTTTTATAATCCCATAAAAATCAGGAATAAACTTCCTGCTCGTTTAGATGAACGGTTAATAAAAAAAATGGGACGGGAACTCGCCAGGTTTCATAAAGCTTGCACCAACGTAAGCAACCAATTGCCAAAATCATCAAAAAGTGTTGTGTCCGACATTCACAAGCTCCTGAAAAACATCAACAGAGGGGAAATCAAGATGTGCCGATCGCATCAAGACCTTATTCAAGAACAATGTGAATGTTTTCTTGAAAATGCAGATAAAGTCAACTATATAACCGAGTTTGAAACCATCCCTGTTTTTGTAGATTGGAACATCGGGAACTTCTCCATTACCGGAGATGGAAAATTTTATTCTAGATGGGATTACGACTGGTACCGAGAATCTTCGAGGGTAATGGATTTTTATTTCTTCAGCCGTGTGGTTTCCGACATTGGCGACAAAACGGTTTTTAGCTATTTGGTGGATACCCTGATGGAAGACCGGTTTATAGTGTTCCTTAAAGAGTACCATCGGATTTTTCCTTTAACCGAACCTGAAATACGGCTTATAAAAGATGCATATCGGTTTTTTATATTAAATTATGTGATCAAAGATGGCCCATATTTTTTTCGTAAAAGTTATTCTGCTAAATTGATCAAAGAAGCATACGACACCTATTTCCCGGCTTTAGATACCAATTATAGTGTTGACAAGCTTTTAAAAGCACTAAAAATATAATAGCGAAATGAAAACGAAAAGTTTCAGAACAGTGGTGAAGGAATACAGAGCCGTATTTTTTGATGCTTTTGGCGTATTAAAAAACCACAAAGGGCTCATTCCGGGTATCGAAAAAACCTTTGAATACCTTGAAAAAAAAGGCATTCATTATTATGTTCTTACCAACGATTCATCAAGAAGCCCTGAAGCACTTGCCGAGTGGTACCAAGTAAGGGGAATGCATTGGATTACTACCGATAAAATCCTTTCATCAGGGATGCTTGCAATGGAATATTTCAAATCTAAAATTACCAATGGTGGAGCAGTTGCATACCTGGGAACCGAAGGATCGGCACATTACATCGAAACCGTAGGCATCCAAACAGAATCAATTAACACCCTCGACCTGGAAAATATTGAGCATATAAAATCACTAGCTTTTCTTGACGATGAAGGTTTTGACTGGAACCAGGACATCAATAAAGTGATTAACCTGATCCGAAAGAAAAATATGACCACCGTTGTTGCAAATACAGATATCAACTACCCCGTTAGCCGGAACGATATTGCAATTGCGATTGGTGGAATTGCCGATCTTGTTGAGAAAGTAGTTGGGAAAAAATTTATCCGCTTTGGGAAACCCGATGCACAAATGTTTTTACTCGCCTACGAACGCGCACTTCGGGACATTCCTGCTATTAAAAGAAAAGAGATATTAATGGTCGGTGATACTTTATACACCGACATTATAGGAGGAAACAAATTTGGCTTGGATACAGCTTTGGTATTGTCAGGAAACACGCTTCCGGATATGGCTAAAATAAGGATCAGCGGATCGGGGATTATACCAACCTACATTTGTGAATCAGCAGTAATCCAATAAAAAAAGATAAAAAAAGCTGCAAATCAATTGAAATGCAGCTCTATTATTTTGAAATGTCTGGCTAATTAGACATTTGCTTTTTTCGTAGTTTTAATAATTACAGCAGCAATCTTATAAGGATCACCATTAGAGGAAGGCCTTCTATCTTCTAATCTTCCTTTCCAACCGTCTTCTACTGTTCCAACAGGAATACGGATTGAAGATCCACGGTCAGAAACACCATAACTGAAATCAGTAATAGAAGCAGTTTCGTGCAATCCAGTTAACCTTTGGTCATTGTATGCTCCGTATACATCAATATGTTCCTGAATGTTTTTTCCAAACTCTTCGCAGATTGCAGTAAATACATTTTTATCTCCACATGTTCTCATTAATCCGTTTGAGAAGTTTGCATGCATACCTGAACCGTTCCAGTCAAGGTCTTTTCCAAGTGGTTTTGGGTGCCATTCAACAGATACGCCATATTTTTCAGCAGTCCTTTCTAATAAGTAACGTGATATCCAAATTTGGTCACCGGCATCTTGAGCACCTTTAGCAAAAATTTGGTATTCCCACTGTCCGGCTGCAACTTCCGCATTAATACCTTCAACATTTAATCCAGCTTCTAAACAAATATCAAAATGCTCTTCCACGATTTCACGTCCGAAAGCTTTGGTAGCTCCTACTCCGCAATAATATGGTCCTTGTGGCGCTGGAAAACCATGCTCAGGAAAACCTAAAGGCATGTGGGTTTTTGGATCGTACAAGAAATATTCTTGCTCAAAACCAAACCAAAAATCATCGTCAGCATCCTCAATGGTTGCCCTTCCGTTTGTAACGTGAGGTGTTCCGTCAGCATTTAAAACTTCGGTCATAACCAAATAAGCATTTACACGATCTGGATCTTTACAGATAAATACAGGTTTTAAAAGACAATCAGAATCACCACCCTCAGCTTGTTGAGTTGAAGATCCGTCAAATGACCATACAGGACAATCTTCTAATTTACCACTAAAATTTTCTGCAATTCTTGTTTTTGCTCTCAATCCCTGAGTTGGCTTCGATCCATCCAACCAAATGTATTCCAGTTTTGATTTCATCTTGTAAATATTTATGTTATAAATCTGAATAATTCGTAATTAGGATGGCAAAAATATTGGAATTTGTTTTTTAATTGTATTGATTTAAACCAAATTGTCAAAACTTAAGATAAAATTCATATTAAATTTAGTTTTTGGCACCCTCCCCCCTTTTTCAAATATACCAATCCAACAAAAATACTAAACGAGGCAACTGCCTCCCTTCGAACGCTATAGTAATATTTTTTCAATATATAACTATTTGAAACCATACCCCAAAAACCACATAGCCTCTAATTTCCACAAAACAAAATAGAAACTACTTGAACTCCTCTTTAAAATGAAATTTAAAAGCCCATACCTAACAAGCATGTTTTTAACTTATTACAGAAAGAAACAGGATCAAATGTTAAACCTTGCTACAATTGTAACAATTGAATAAAAATGCATACCTATTTAGTTGGTTTGCACATTAAATCAAATTAATTAATGCTATTTTCTAACTTTATACCATTATTTTATGTTTATCAATAGACGATTATTTTTAAAGACCGGCGGGGCTGCAGTTGCAGGAAGTGTCTTACTTCCACCATTTATGCAGTCATGCCAGGGCAAGCAAATTTCATCAAACGTGAAATCATACCTGGATCATTTTGAAGTATCAACAGAAATGTTGAATAAAGTTATTAGTGTGGCAATGGAAAAAGGAGGCGACTATGCCGACTTGTTTTTCGAACACAAAACAAGCAATAGTTTAGGACTTGAGGATGGCAAGGTCAACAGAGCTTCCTCCAACATCGACTATGGGGTTGGGATACGTGTTTTAAAAGGAGACCAAACGGGTTTTGCATATTCCGAAACCGTTACACTTGAAGCCATGCTTAATGCAGCCAAACTTGCAGCAAGCATTGCCAATAGCACCAAAACCTATAACGAAGTTCCATTTGTGGAAAGTGCCCCTCCAAGTTATTATTCCATTGGCAAAAAATGGGACGAAGTATCGGTAAAAGATAAGGTTCCATATATTCAGAAAATAAACGATAAAGTTTTCAGCCTCGATGAAAAAGTTACGAAAGTAAATGCATATTATGGCGACGAAACCGCGTTGATCCTATTTTACAACTCGGAAGGCAAACTTACTTACGACTACCGTCCGATGGTACGCCTAGGTGTAGTTTGCATTATGGAAAAAGACGGTCAGCTCGAAAATGCTTATGCAGCCAGGTCATTCCGTAAAGGATATGAATTTTTAAGTGATGATTTGGTTGATGAACTTTCAAACGAAGCTGTGGCAAAAGCAAATATCCTTTTTGATGCAACAAAACCAAAAGCTGGTGAAATGCCGGTTGTTATGGGCGCCGGAGGCTCCGGGATTTTGCTTCACGAAGCAATTGGGCACACATTCGAAGCCGACTTTAACCGCAAAGGCACCTCTATTTTTAGCGATAAAATGGGTAAAAAAGTTGCCGAAAGCTTTGTAAATATTATTGATGACGGAACACTGCCAAATAATCGTGGCTCCATTAATATAGACGATGAAGGTTTTGAATCACAAAAAACCTATCTGGTAAAAGACGGAATTTTAAACAGCTACATTCACGACAGGATTAGCGCCAAACATTATGGTGTTGACCCAACCGGAAATGGTCGTAGGGAATCCTTCAGGCATGTACCTCTCCCCAGAATGAGGGCAACCTATATGGAAAACGGCACGACTGCTAAAGAAGATATTATTCAAAGTGTTGACTACGGGGTATATGTCGACAATTTTAGCAATGGCGAAGTAAAAATTGGAGCAGGTGATTTTACTTTCTTTGTAAAGTCAGGATATTTGATTGAAAAAGGTAAACTTACCCAACCAATCAAAGACATCAATATTATTGGTAACGGTCCTCAGGCACTTGCCGATATTTCGATGGCAGCATCTGACTTTTTAATTGACAATGGAACATGGACATGTGGCAAAAGCGGACAATCAGCTCCTGTAACATGCGGGTTACCAACAGTTCTCGTTAAAAAACTAACGGTTGGTGGAACCAATGCCTAATTATTTTTAATCAGAAAGTAAAAAAGATCATCATGACAAAACAAGAAAAATATAAACTCGCCAAGTGGGCAATGCAATATGCCTTAGACAATGGGGCACAGCAAGCAAGTGTTTCTATATCCAACAGTAAAAGCAGCAGCATCGATGTCAGGGAAGAAAAAATTGATAAACTAGAACAAGCCAATCAAAGTAATCTTTATATACGACTTTTTGTAGATAAAAAATATTCAGCACATTCAACAAACAGGTTGAACCAACAAGAATTGGAGCATTTTATCAGTGAAGCAATTGAAGGCACCAAATTCCTGGCCGAAGACGAATTCAGGACACTTCCTGACCCATCGTTATATTACAAAGGGGATGGCGCGGAGTTAAAAACCATGGATGAAACCATCAATACCCTTGACCCGCAAACAAAAATTGACCTTGCCTTTGCGGCAGAAAAAGAAGCTTTAGGAAAAGATGAGCGCATAGTATCGGTTACTGCAAGCTATTACGATGGAATGGATGGATCGGTAATGGTCACCAGCAATGGGTTCGAAGGGGATTCATCCAACAGCTATTTTGGGGTTTATGCCTCAGTTTCGGTAAAAGGTGGCGATGCCCGACCAAGTGCAGGCTGGAACAAAATGTCACTGTTTTTCGACAAACTCGAAACAGAAAACATTGGAACCAAAGCATTGGAACTTGCACTGGAAAAATTAGGCCAAGCAAAAGTTGATTCCGGGAATATGCCAATGATTGTTGAAAACAGAAGCGTTGGACGTTTATTAGGACCGGTAATCTCTGCATTAAACGGCTCTTCCATCCAGCAAAAAAACTCCTTTTTAATTGATAAAATTGGCGAACAGGTTGCCTCCAAAAAATTAACCATTACCGATGACCCATTTATTGTATCGGGATTTGGTTCACGTTTATTCGACAGTGAAGGGCTGGCAACAAAAAAACGTGCGATTTTTGAAAAAGGGGTATTAAAAACATATTACATTGATACCTATTACGCTAAAAAACTGGATACTGATCCAACCACAGGAGGTACAACAAACCTGGTTTTTGAAACTGGAAACAAAGACCTGGAAGGCCTTGTTGCCGGACTCAAAAAAGGTATTCTTGTAAAAGGGTTCAATGGTGGTAACTGCAACGGCACAACTGGTGATTATTCTTTTGGTATTGAAGGTTTTTTAATCGAAAACGGAAAAATAACCAAGCCAGTTTCCGAAATGAACATTACCGGAAACATGAAAGAGTTATGGATGAACCTTGTGGAAGTTGGCAACGATGTTCATGAAACTTCATCGTGGTTAACACCTTCGCTGGTATTCGACAATGTTGCATTTAGTGGAGCATAAAAAATAATTGATAAAACTATAAAGGGTGCGATTTGCACCCTTTATTTATGAAAAACTCGATCTATCTTCTACCTAGACCAAAAAACAATACCCCTAAATTTTTTTCAGGTTCGTGAATTAACATAATTTTCTTACAGATAGCTTTCGCGAATAGAAATTTACCCTTAGTCCAATGGAAAGCTGCTTCCGGTTATTGAATGGATTTCAAATATATAGGAATAATTAAATTTTTGAACAGGCATTCTGAGAATGTATGTAATTTAAAACTATTCCAGATTATATTGGCAAGATATCCAAAACATATACACCTGTATATCAATATTTTTGACAGTGTTTTATTTTATCATTCTGATGGTACGATTTTCATAATTACCAATCTTTTAAACACAAAAAACGGATTGAAAAACAAAAAAAGCTTAGGACAATTACACCTAATTATCAATTCTTATTCCTTTAAAATTTCTCCAACGTAAAGTGATTATGTTTAATAATATAGATTAAATGAAATCCACCACACACACGACATACGAAAAGAGAAATTCTTGAAGGAAGCATGCCTGGCAAAAAATAATATCAAAACATTGCAAATCAAACTATTTTATCTATTTTTGCGCAGCTTTTTAAGCAGATAATTTCACGCTGTTGTTATTGAAAGCGATGCTGCGGTGTGGACATTGTATAATTTAATAGAAAAAATATGTATTTAACTGGAGAAAAAAAGACCGAAATTTTTGCCAAGCATGGTAAAAATGGGCAAGACACAGGTACTGCCGAAGGACAAATCGGATTATTCACTTACAGGATCAATCACCTTACAGAGCACCTAAAAGCAAACAAAAAAGATCACAGCACACGTCGTGCACTAATCAAGTTGGTTGGTAAACGAAGAAGTTTGCTTGACTATTTAATTAAAAAAGATATTGAACGTTACCGTGCAATCATTAAAGAACTCGGTTTACGTAAGTAAAAATATTGAAAAGGCATTACTTTGGTTTTGCCTTTTCTTTTTTGTAAATTACACCAAATTCCTCACCACCCATTTTATTAAATAAAAATTCAATTCAAAATTATGGTAAATGCAATTACTAAAACAATTGAACTTAAAGATGGTCGTATAATAACCATTGAAACCGGTAAACTTGCTAAACAAGCAGATGGTTCAGTTGTAGTTCGAATGGGTGATACCATGTTATTAGCCACTGTAGTTTCTGCGAAAGAAGCGAAAGAAGATGTGGATTTTATGCCATTATCAGTAGATTATCGTGAAAAATTTTCTGCTGCCGGAAGGTTTCCTGGGGGCTTTTTAAAAAGAGAAGCCCGTCCGTCTGACGATGAAATTCTTGTGGCCCGCTTAGTGGACAGGGCATTACGTCCACTTTTCCCGGAAGATTACCATGCGGAAACCGCAATGATGATCTCTCTGATTTCTGCCGATGACGAAGTTATGCCGGATGCACTGGCTGGATTGGCAGCATCTGCGGCAATTGCCGTTTCTGATGTTCCTTTCGAATGTCCAATTTCGGAAGTAAGGGTTGCCCGAATCGATGGTGAGTTTATTATCAACCCTTCTTATGCAAAACTTCAGGAAGCTGATTTAGATATTGTTGTTGGTGCATCTTATGACAATATTATGATGGTGGAGGGCGAAATGAATGAAGTATCGGAAGAAGTGATGTTGGAAGCCATTAAATTGGCACACGATGAAATAAAACTACACTGTAAAGCACAGGAAGAACTGGCTGCTGAAGTTGGTGTGGTAAAACGTGAGTACTGCCACGAAGTTAACGATGCAGAATTAAAAGCTCAGGTTACAAAAGATCTTTTCGATAAGTGTTATGCGTTCGCAAAGAAATTGGTAAACGTAAAACAAGAAAGATTGGATGGTTTTCAGGCTATTGTTGATGAATACGTAGAAGCATACAAAGAAGCCAACGCTGAAAATGAAGAAATTGATCTGGAAACCAACGAAAAACTGATCCGAAAATATTACCATGAAGTAGAAGGCGAAGCCATGCGTAAAATGGTAATAAACGAAGGTATTCGTTTAGATGGAAGGAAAACCAATGAAATTCGTCCGATTTGGGGCGAAGTAGACTACCTTCCAGGATCACATGGTTCTGCAATTTTCACCCGTGGAGAAACACAATCATTAACATCTGTTACCTTGGGTACTAAAATGGATGAGAAAAAGATTGACAATGTTACTTTCCAGGGAACAGAAAAATTCCTGTTACACTATAATTTCCCTCCGTTCTGTGTTGGTGACCCAAAAACACCAAGAGGAACCAGCCGTCGTGAAATTGGTCATGGAAACCTTGCACACAGGGCATTGAAAAAAATGATCCCTGAAGATTTCCCTTATGTGGTACGGATCGTGTCTGATATTTTAGAATCAAACGGATCGTCATCAATGGCAACAGTTTGCGCAGGCACCATGGGGCTTATGGATGCAGGGGCAAAAATTAAAAAACCTGTGTCAGGAATTGCAATGGGGCTGATTACCGATAAAGATTCAGATAAATTTGCAGTACTTTCCGACATTTTAGGTGATGAAGACCACCTGGGAGACATGGACTTTAAAGTAACCGGAACTGCCGATGGTATTACCGCCACGCAGATGGATATAAAAGTGGATGGACTTTCATATGAGGTTCTTTCACAAGCATTGCAACAAGCAAAAGAAGGACGTTTACACATATTAGGTAAAATATTGGAAGTTATTCCTGAACCAAGGGAAGACTTTAAACCAAACGTACCTCGCATTGAAACCCTTGAAATACCTAAAGACACCATTGGTGCGATTATCGGACCTGGAGGAAAAGTAATTCAACAAATGCAGGAAGACACAAACACCGTGATTGTGATTGAAGAAGTAGACAATAAAGGTATTGTTCAGATTTCTGCGCCAGATGCAAATTCAATTGAAGCAGCTAAAGCAATCATTAAAGGTATAATTGCCATCCCTGAAGTAGGCGAAGTTTACACCGGGAAAGTAAAATCGATTGTTTCCTTTGGGGCATTCGTTGAAATCCTTCCTGGAAAAGAAGCCTTACTCCATATTTCAGAATTTGCATGGGAAAGGGTGGAATCAACCGAAGGCTATTTCAAAGAAGGACAACAAATTGAAGTCAAGCTTATTGGTGTTGACGACAAAACCGGCAAATTGAAGCTTTCAAGAAAAGTTCTTCTTCCAAAACCAGAAGGTTATGTTGAGCGTCCTCCAAGGCAAAATTCCGACAGAAGAAACAACGACAGAAGAAACCATCGAAGAGATGACAGAAGGCCTCCACGAAGAGACCGGGATAGATAATATCACTATGTTATATACAAAGCCGTTCATTATTTTTGAACGGCTTTTTTTTGAATTATTTATCGCTTAATTTAGTAGGGCAAACAAAATATGTGCTATGGAAAACTGGACAGAAAATATCCTTCATCAGATGGAAGAAAATCTTAAAGGATTGAATGAAAAAGACATTCGCTTTTTTAGGATTGATGAATTTAAACGAAATGTAGGACGAACAGGTGAGTTCAGAAAATCATGCCCAATTTGCGACTCCAACAAAACAGATATTGAGCAGGCAAGTAAAACCATTAATGAAGCCGTTTCGGTACCGGGCAAATCAAGGCGCGAGTACGATCGACTAATAACAAGGCTGTCGAAGCATATGAGGAAAGATCACCAGTTTTTCCCGCCATATTACCACACCTATTTATTTTCATTTTTTGGTGCCGGCATTGGAGTTATTCTTGGTTATTTGGGATATAAACTTTACCCTACCCCGGATTATATTGTCGGAATTGCGATTTTTGCACTTGCATTGTTAATCGGTAATTATTTGGGAAATAAAAAGGACAGAACAATCCGTAATGAAAAGAGGTTGATGTAATACATATAATTGTTGGAAACACTAATTTAGTTTAATTATATTGACTTTCTTATTCTTAATTAACTGTAAATCTTATACCTATGAAGAAACTGCTTGTTTACCTGATCCCTGCAATGTTTTTCGTTGCGTGTACAAATGAACCAAAAATGGAATATCCTATAACAAAAAAAGAAGTTGTTAAAGACGTTTATTTCGAAACCGAAGTTGAAGATCCATATCGCTGGCTCGAAGATGACAATTCGGAAGAAACCGGTCAATGGGTGAAAGCACAAAACGAGGTTACTTTTAATTACCTCAACCAACTCCCCGGACGTGAAAAAATTAACTCCCGGCTTACCGAACTTTGGAACTATCCAAAATCAACCACCCCGTTTAAAAAAGCCGGAAAATACTTCTTCTTTAAAAATGACGGGCTACAAAACCAAAATGTTCTTTTTATTGCCGAAAATCTTGAAGCCGAACCTGAAATACTACTTGATCCAAATACCCTTTCGGAAGATGGAACGGTTGCACTTTCGGGAATTGAAATTTCACCAGATGGGAAATACCTGATCTACCAAATTGCAAAATCAGGATCGGACTGGAACGAGGTTTTTGTGATGGATATTGAAAGCAGGGAAAACCTTCCAGACCACATTGAATGGCTAAAATTTTCAGGCGTTTCATGGTATAACAATGGTTTCTTTTATAGTGCCTATGATGCTCCCGCGGAAGGTGACGAACTAAAACAATCGAATGAAAACCACAAAGTCATGTTCCACAAATTGGGAACAACACAAGCCGAAGACAAATTAATTTTTAAAGAGCCCGAACACCCAAAACGCTTGTTCGGACTTGGAATTACCGAAGACGAACGTTTTATGGCTTTATACAAAATGGAAGCCTCAAACGGACAGGCAGTTTCGGTAAAAGACCTCACGAAAAAAGATGCCGAATTTATTCCGCTTATGGAAAGCTTCGACTATAGCTTTACCATTGTTGAAAATATCGATGAAAATATTTACGTTTTGACAAATTACCAGGCACCGAAATACCGTCTGATTAAAATCAATATGGATGCACCAGAGGAAGAAAACTGGGAAGTAATTATCCCTGAAAAAGAAAATGTATTGGGTTCTGCATCGTTTATTGGTGGAAAAATTGTGGCTGATTACATGAAAGATGCCCACAGCGTAGTTGAAGTTTACAATTACGATGGTACATTTGATTATGAAATCGAACTTCCCGGAATTGGCAGTGTAGGCACATTTTCGGGCAAAAAAGAGGAAGCAGAAGCATTCTATAGTTACACCTCGTTTAACACACCTGGCGAAATTTACAGGTATAACTTCGACACCATGGAAACTGAGTTGTATTTCCGTCCCAATGTCAAGTTTAACCCCGATGAGTTTGAGGTTAGCCAACATTTCTATGAAAGCAAAGATGGCACTAAAATCCCTATGTTTTTATTCCATAAAAAAGGCATTGAGTTAAATGGTAAAAACCCTGTGTTGCTATATGCCTATGGTGGGTTTAATATTAGTTTAACCCCAACATTCTCGGTCACCAGGATGAACTTTGTTGAAAATGGAGGTGTTTTCGCCCTTGCAAACTTAAGAGGAGGAGGAGAATATGGCGAGGAATGGCACAAAGCCGGAACCAAGCTTCAAAAGCAAAATGTTTTTGATGATTTTATTGCTGCCGCAGAATACCTGATCTCCGAAAAATACACCAATCCTTCCAAACTGGCCATTATGGGCGGGTCAAACGGAGGATTACTGGTTGGTGCAGTTACCAACCAACGCCCTGAGCTATTTAAAGTTGCAATTCCGGCTGTTGGTGTAATGGACATGCTCCGCTACCACAAATTTACCATTGGTTGGGCATGGGCCGGCGACTATGGTACCAGTGAAGATAGTAAGGAAATGTTTGAATACCTTTATAATTATTCACCATACCACACGATCATCGAAGGCGGAAAATATCCTGCAGTGCTTGCTACTACTGCCGACCACGACGATAGGGTAGTTCCAGCCCACACCTTTAAGTATATGGCAAGGCTTCAAGAATACAATGCTGGCAAATTACCGGTTCTTGTTCGAATTGAAACCAAAGCTGGCCATGGTGGCGGAAAACCTACAGAAAAAATTATTGAAGAATATACTGATTTATGGGCATTCACATTTTATCATTTAGGAATGAAACCATAAAACAAATTCAGGCTTTTTTTACAAGAAAAAATACTAATTTTGAATTCCTGGGAGTTTTCTTCTCAGGAATTCTTTTTTACGATGGATATACGCTTTTTAGTAATTGAAGGAAATATTGGCTCAGGGAAAACATCCTTGTCGACAAAGCTAAGCCAGGAGATGAATGCAA
Organism: Prolixibacteraceae bacterium; assembly: GCA_963678235.1. Lineage (GTDB taxonomy): Bacteria > Bacteroidota > Bacteroidia > Bacteroidales > Prolixibacteraceae > JABMQB01. Next base: position 2,867,024 of record OY782766.1, read on the forward strand.
AACTCATTCTGGAACAATTTGCCGACAACCCGTTTTTGCCCAAATTTTACGAAAACCAGGAAAAATATTCGTTCCCGTTGGAGCTTTCTTTTCTTGCCGACCGATATAGCCAGATAAAAAAAGAAGTTTTTAACATGGACCTGTTTCACTCCTTGCTGATTGCTGATTATTATTTTTCAAAATCTGCAATTTTTGCACAAAATACACTTCAGAAAGACGAATACAATTTGTTCCGAAGGATATTCTCTATCATTTTTGAAACAATGCCCAAACCTGATTTATATGTGTACCTGCATCTTGACATTGACAGCCTGATGAAAAACATTGCATTAAGAGGGCGTGAATATGAACAAAGCATCACTCCTGAATACCTTGAAAAAATCAGGCAAGGCTACATCGATTATCTTCGTCAGATTACACAATTTCCGGTATTGATTCTCGACACAAACAACATCGATTTTGTAAATAGCCAGGCAGACTATGCACTTGTGAAAGAAGCTTTATTCAATAGTGAGTATAAATTAGGCCTCAACCGCGTTATTTTATAGATTTTTGCAATTCTTTCCCTTTTTTAAAAGAAAAGCTTTGTTATTTTTGTTTTCCAAAATTGGAATTAACAAAAAACCATATTTAAAATCAAGTTTGTTATGAGAAATGTCAATGTAAAACAATTAGCTTTTGCTGGTTTGGTAGCTATTTTATTATCCGGATGTGCAGGTTTGCAAAAGATGAAAAAAAATGCTGACCAAATTCAGTTTAATGTTACCCCTGAAGTATTAGAATCACATGCTGACAAAGTAGATGTGGCAATTGATGGTAAATTTCCTTCGAAATATTTCAACAAAAAGGCCACAATTGTTGCAACTCCGGTTTTAACTTACGATGGAGGCGAAACAGCATTTGAACCGGTTACAATTCAGGGAGAAAACGTGGAAGCTAATAGCAAGGTTATCAGTTTCGAAAACGGAGGTAACTTTAGCTATAAAGATTTTACGGCTTTTAACGATGCCATGAGCATTTCAGAACTTGAACTAAGGATAAAAGCAAGCAAAGGCAAAAAAAGCCTTGACTTTGACCCAATTAAAATTGCCGATGGTGTTGACGCTACCAGCAATTTAATGGTAAACTTCCCAAAAGCAATAATCGGGGTAACGAAAGAAGAAAATACTACCGGAAAATACGATCCAAACATTGACGAATTTCAAAGAATAGTTCCGGACGAAATGATCGCCGATATCCATTACTTGATCAACAGTTCTCAATTAAGGAAAGATGAAACACGCTCCGACGATGTAAAGGAAATTCAAAAATATACCAAAGATGCTTTTGAAGCTGAACGCAAAGACCTTAAAAAAGTAGAAGTTTTAGCTTATGCTTCGCCAGATGGTGAATTAAAACGTAATGCTGACCTTGCCGAAGGACGTCAGGAAACTTCTACAAAATATTTAGAAGGCGAATTTAAAAAAGCAGGTGTTGAAACCAGCTTAAAAGCAAAATATACTCCTGAAGACTGGGATGGATTTAAAGAATTGATGGAAAAATCGAACATCCAGGATAAAGAATTGATTTTAAGGGTTCTTTCCATGTATACAGATCCAGAAGTAAGGGAACGCGAAATTAAAAACCTTTCAGAAGCATTTACCGATGTTGCAGATGACATCCTTCCAAGGTTAAGAAGGGCAAAAATTATTACTAGCATTGACCTAATTGGAAAAACAGATGAAGAAATTGCTGCTCTTGCCGATTCTGATGCAGCTTCTTTAAATCCTGCAGAATTGTTATATGCAGCTACGCTAACCGATGACTTGAATAAAAAATTAGATATTTATAAATCATTCATTAAGGTTTATCCTCAGGACTGGAGGGGGCACAACAATGCAGGTGCAATTTTAGCTCAGCAATTTAAATTTGAGGAAGCCAAACCTCTGTTTGAAAAAGCGGAAACCCTAAAAAACAGTGAAGGTATTGTTAAAAACAATCTTGGTGCTGTAGCAATTTTCGAAGGAAACATCCAGGAAGCAGAAGAACTATTAGGTGCTGCAGCTGGTGCTGGAAACGAAGTTAATTACAACCTGGGAATGGTAAGCATCAAAAAAGCCGACTACGATCAGGCAGTAAGGTATTTCAATAAAGATGCTGACTACAATACAGCATTGGCTAAAATTTTAACAGGTGACAATAATGGCGCACTAAAAGACCTGGAAAACTTCGATGCTCCAAAATGTTACATGAAAGATTATTTAAAAGCGGTTATTGGTGCTAAAACAGCCAAAGAAAACCTACTTTTCGAAAGCCTTAAAAGTGCAACCGAGAAAAATCCAAAGCTGAAAGAAAAAGCAGCTAAAGACATGAATTTTGCAATGTATTTTGCTAATCCAAAATTCAAAGCTATTGTTGAATAAATCAATCAATTCAATACATACAAAAGGGGCATTTGATATATTTCAAGTGCCCCTTTTGATTTCGGTGTCTATCCTTTGATAAGGAATTAAATTAGATCCTTTTTAGGAAAACATTATAATAGGTTTTCTTCCCACCACGTGAAGTCCAAATTGTCGATAAAACCATTTCATTTTCATTAGCTGATATTACCGTAAAGTTTTCAACTTTTTTTACGTTTTTTGATTTCATCATAAACTTTGGATAACCGTTTTCCATTTGAACAGTTCCATCAACAACTTCCACGTTCTCAGAAACCAAAGAAACAGGTTTTATCTCGTAATTGTTTGGGCGTAATTCATAAACCATTTCAACCCGATATTTTCCTGGAACAATACTGCTTTCACTTACTTTTTTTGAGGTATAAACCATACCTGAAACCGTTACACTTGGAAGCTTGGTTGAACTATATTCTCCTCCACTTATGGCTTCTTCTGTATTCTGGTCTAAAATATAAACCAGGTTTCCGCCAATCATTGAAGCAGCCATCTTCATTTTATTATAAGCGCGATCCTGCAATTTTACAAGGCTCGACAAGGTTGTCATTCCTTTTGCCTTTGCACCAACCGATTCGATTTTCTCCAAGCCCGCAACTTCCGATTCAATTTTCGAAATTTGTACTTTTTCCCAATCCAGGCAACTGCTCACTTCTAAAATATTAAGTGCCGAAGAAAACTCTTGAGTCCGTCCTGATTTAAATACAATTTTTTCGACAGCGCTTTTCGCAATGGTATTCGAGAAATCTTCGTTCGGATAACTAAACTTAATTGATGATTCTGTGATTTCCGTAACATTAATCAATAATACTTCCCCATTGGTCTTATATAAAGAATCAATTTTGGCTTGAGAAAAGCACATCGTTAACGATAGAATAAATGTAATTGTTAAAAAAAATTTCATGGTTAATTTTGTTTGTTAATATTAAATAGATTTGCTTCAAATTAATCCTAACTAAAAGAACATTCTTTGTTTTGAATTTTGACCTTTATCAAAAATACTGCCATTATTTTTTAAAAAAAAGGACAACATAAATTGTTAACATTTAAATTCTTATCAAAAGTCCTTTTTATTTGCGTCAAGAAAGTTTATTTTAACTCCTGAAAAATTGCACAAACAGATTAAATATTCGAAAAAAATGGAACACATAAACAATTATGTTGAAGAAAACAAAGAGAAATTCTTGGAAGACTTATTTGGATTAATCAAAATACCATCAATCAGTTCAATTGCCGATCATAAAGACGATATGTACAAAGCTGCCGAGTATTGGAAAGAAATCCTTCTTAAAGCCGGTGCCGACAAAGCGGAAATTTTTGAAACTGATGGTAACCCGGTAACTTATGGTGAAAAAATAATCGATTCGAGCTTGCCAACTGTTATGGTTTATTCGCATATGGATGTTATGCCTGTCGATCCGATTGACTTGTGGGAAAGCCCACCATTTGAACCGGAAATCAGGGATGGCAAAATATGGGCGCGCGGTGCCGATGATGATAAAGGACAGGGAATGATGCACGCCAAAGCCTTTGAGTTGATGGTTAAAACCAATACCCTTCCGTGTAACGTAAAATTTATGATTGAGGGCGAAGAAGAAATTGGTTCGCCAAACCTAGGCAAATGGTGCCAGGAAAATAAGGAGATGTTGAAATGCGATGTTATCCTTGTTTCCGACACAGCGATGATTGCGCGCGACATTCCTTCCATTACAACCGGGCTTAGAGGATTGGCATATTGGCAGGTGGAAGTTACTGGTCCAAACAAAGACTTGCATTCAGGGCTTTTTGGTGGAACAGTGGCAAACCCAATAAATGTTTTATGCGATATGATCACACAAATGGTTGATGAAAATGGTAAAGTTACCATTCCTGGTTTTTATGATGATGTGCTTGAAGTTTCAGAGGAAGAAAGGGACCTTTTAGCCAAAGCACCATTTAGTGTGGAAGCCTACAAAAAAGCAATTGATGTTGCCGAACTTACAGGGGAAAAAGGCTATTCACCATCGGAAAGAACTGGCATTAGGCCATCATTCGATGTATGTGGAATTTGGGGTGGTTATACAGGCGAAGGAGCCAAGACCGTGCTTCCATCCAAAGCTTTTGCGAAAATTTCATCGAGGTTGGTACCAAACCAGGAACATGAGAAAATTGAGGTGTTATTTAAAAATCACTTTGAATCGATTGCCCCAAAATCAGTAAAAGTAAATGTTAAGTATTTACATGGCGGACAAGGTTATGTCAGCCCAATTGATATGCCCGCTTACAAAGCAGCCGAAAAAGCATATACCGATGTTTTCGGAAAGCGTCCGGTACCTGTTCGTTCGGGAGGAAGCATCCCAATTATCTCAACTTTTGAAGAAGTTCTAGGAGTAAAATCAATTTTAATGGGATTTGGTTTGGAGTCGGATGCTATTCATTCGCCCAACGAAAATTATCCATTGGAGCAATTTTTTAACGGCATAAAAACTATTCCTCTATTCTACAAATATTTTGTAGAGATGAGATAGATACTTTCAAAACGCACGAAAAGGGTTTCACGCTTGTGGAACCCTTTTTTATAATATCAATTCTTCCATTAAAATCATCTATAATATAGGAAATAATCCTCCGATCTCCTTTGTCGATCACCTACTTAAAAAAAAGGAGGATTGAAAATAAAACGTGCATAAATCTTCCCTGGTTTAAAAGAATTGCATAGAATAATTTATGCCTATTTCATGAAGTTACTATTGATAAATGCCTGGAATTTATCTTTATATTGATCGCTAACCGGGATGTACACTTTATCAAAAATAATCCGAAACCGTTCAATGGTCGACACTTTATCGAGGTTAACAATAAACGAACGGTGAACACGCATGAATTTATCGGCGGGCAAGCGGGCTTCTAAAGCTTTCATGCTTAATAGCGACATCACAGGTTTTTCATTTTCGAGGTGTATCCGAACATACTCCTTCATGCCTTCGATATACTTTATCGAATTAAAATTAATGCGTACCAGTTTATATTCTGATTTAATAAAAAGGTATTCATTGTTGCTCTCAACATTCTCTTTTGAGGTTGGCGAAAGCTGCATTTGCTTTTGCACTTTATTGGCTGCTTTTAAAAATTCCGAATAATTAATTGGTTTCAGCAAATAATCGGTTGCATCAACTTTAAAGCCTTCCAAGGCATATTCACTGTAGGCTGTGGTAAATACTACCAATGGTTTTGTCTCCAGGGATTTAACAAAATTAAGCCCGTTAAGATCAGGCATGTTAATATCCACAAAAAGAACATCTGCCTGATGGTTCTCTAAATAATCAAGGGCCTCAAAAGCATTTTTGCATTCTGCAACCAGTTCCAAAAACGGGGTTTTATGTATGTACCCAGAAATTTGTTGAAGCCCTAAAGGTTCATCGTCTATTGCAACACATTTAATTGTCATGAAGTGGTATTTTTACTGCTATTTCAAATATTCCATTCTCATCTTTACTTATTATGGTATAGGTTTCCCCATAAATCAAATCCAATCTTTTTTTCAAATTAGCGAGGCCTAAACCTCCAGCTTCACTTGCTTTTTTCTCGATTCCAAACGAGCTGTTCCTGATCCTAAAAACAAGTTGCTTTTCAATCATTCGCAAATAAATATCTACAAACGATTCGCCCCGTGAGCTAATTCCGTGCTTAAATGCATTCTCGATGAGAGAGGTGAAAAGCAAAGGAGGAATAGTAATTGCGGGCAGGTTTTCCTGGAAGCTAAACGTTAACTTCACATCCGCCGGGTACCGCAGTTTCATCAGATCCAAATAACTCTGGATAAACTCCACTTCTTTTGCCAAAGTTGTTTCACCTTCATCGGAATCGTACAACAAATAACGCATCATTTTCGAAAGTTTAATGATGGCTTCTTTTGCATCTTCTCCATCAATATCGACCAAAGCGTGAATATTGTTTAAGGTATTCATAAAAAAGTGTGGACTAACCTGATTCCTTAAAAAAGCCAATTCGTTTTTTAAGTTTTGTTTTTCAACCTCCTTCCTTTTTTGCTCTTCTTTTTGCCATTTACTGGATATTTTGATTGCCGAATTTAATCCAACCACCAGAATACAAACAATAAAATTATCAATCATTTTTCGATCCAACAATCCCTTTGTCCTTGGTGGCTGCCTAAAAGGATCGCGGTTCATTTCGATCCCGGGCATCATCCTGGAAGGGTCATGCTCTCCAATTCCGCCAGGTTGTGGTGGAATTCTCATGCCTCCATTCTGAAGCATCTGGTTATCAAATAATAAATGACTAAATGTGCTTAAGTAACTAATCAGGATAATACTAAGAAGAAGAACACCAAAATACCAAAAGTTCTTTTTCTGAAACAATAATTTAGGGAGCAATAAATTGTTATTAATAAAAAAGATTACAAGGAATGGAAACAAACGTACCCATTCCTTATAAATCTGATTATAATTGGTGCTATTGTTCCGGTAAATAAATACCGGCATCAAAAAAACAAGAATCCAAACCAATATGTAAACGAATGTCTCGCCTCTTTTTAATGTGAAGTATTTCCTCATTTCTTGTATTTTCAGTCCTTAAATTAGAAATAATTCAGAATGTTATGAATGAAAAGTTTAAATTTTATTGCATATTTCGAACAAACCGTACATAATTATTAATTCTTATTGCATCGCCCTGAGGTCCGTGCCCATAAGGATATTCACTGACATCGCCATACTTTGGATCGCTTCTTTGGGCACCTGCCCCATGCACATCCTGCCATGATCCGTTAAAATAACCCATTGCCCTACCAAAACTAACATAAGCAGCATTATTTCCGTTCATCATGTTTGCATGTGTGGTACTGCTCCAATAGTACGGATAATCTTTTTGTCCGGCTTCGTTGGTTATTTGTGTACAATTAAATAAGGGATCAATTGCCGCTGAATTTGTTGCCCCGGGAGCCCTAGAATAGTCAACAATACTTTGCAGCTCTTTTACATCGGGCAAACGCCAATCAGAATATCCTGCAAATTCAAATCCTTCAGCAGTACTCAATGCCTCTTCCCAGTCAAGGGCATTGCCAGTATCATACTGCATCCACATCAACCCAGTTGCAAGGTCAGAAATAGTCCCATCCCCATTGTCAGTAAAATTATTCACCCCATAATCCTGATTTCCACGAACATAAAGCACAAAAAATGTCTTCCCACTCGATTGTCCGGCCATGGGTCCTGTCGGATATCCTTTTATTCGCCCATCGGCAAAGTTCACACCAAACATAAGGTTTCCACCCCCGAAGTTCGAATCTCCAACATCCAGGTTGCTCGTTGCAAACTGAGAATCAATAATTCTTTCCCCATCGTTGGGATTTCCATATTCAAAGTTAAAATATTGGGTATTAATAAATGGTACTAAGTTATTTGTATTACCACCCTCATAACCACTTGGATCTTCACCACTAAAAATAATCAATGAATACAATTCTTTTATACTTGGCAAGCGCCAATCGGAATATCCGGCTAAATCAAAATTCGCAGCCCCATTTACTGCCTCGTCGTAGGTCATTTTATCCCCAGGATCTTTTTGCCACATGAGCCCGGTAACATTATCGGTAATTGTTCCGTCCTGGTTATCGGTGTAATTTAACTCATGTGAACTGTAATTCGCATCCTGCCCATAAAACTGTCCATTTACAGTCACGGTAGAGATTTGCTCATCGTTGCCATAAAACAAAGTCTGATTGGTACTCACAATCGGATAAGACATTGTAGATATTGCTTTCACAATTTCGTAAGTGTTGTCTTCAATTAGTTCATTTCCTTCGCTGCATGCACCAAATAAAATGGATGCTAATACGACTATTGCTTTCATTTTTCTTTTGTTTTTGAAATAATAATTTGTTTCCATGGTATTGTCTAATTGTTTCAAAAACAATATTAAAGCATTCGCCCATATTGGGAAAACGTAATCAACTAATTGAAGAATTTCTTCAACCAAATCTGGGGAATGTAATTAAAAGAAATGGCGCTTTAATGAATTTTAAACTTCGCAACCCGACCATTGCTGCCAGCTGCAAAACCAGTTAATGAGCCAGGAACAGCCCTTAATGTATAGTATCCCTGATCACTTATAAACTTCCAGTTTTTTCCATTATCATCAGATATATCACAGCCGGTTTTGCCAATTGCAAGAACATAGTCTTTATTTCCATCCGATATAAACTGTACACACGAACGAAATTCTTTGGGCATGCTTTCAGAAGCAGTCCAGATTAATCCGCCATCGTTGGAATAAGCAGAAATATTCTGGTTTAATTCAGGCTGATCGTATGTGCCTCCTACAACAACCCCTTCCCTGCTATTTTTAAAATCGATGGAAAATATCCCTGAACTTGGCGAATTACGGAACTTTAGGGTTTGTGTACAATCCCACGTGTTCCCGAAATCGGTCGAATAAAATACCCTGGAGCAGGAACCTCCTGTAGCAAAACATGCATGCCCCGATGGTTGGAACTTTATACAGGTATTTGATGCCGCAAAATTGACTTCGCCTGCATAAACATCGGGAACAGAATCAACCTTTTGCCAATCAACACCACCATTTTCAGTCCGGATTAAAAAAGATTTACCGTCCACCTGGTCGCTGATTGCCAATCCGTTTACTTCATCGGCAAAAACCATGGTGTCAAAAAACAGTCCTTTTGTAGAATCCTGGTAAACAAGCTCCCAGGTTATTCCTCCATTGTTTGTCAGAAATGCAAATTCGGGACCTGATATTCCAAAAACCAATGCCCTTTTTGCGTCCCAAGCCCATAAGCTTCTGAAATCATTTTTTTCTTGCCCCGGAACTTTAAAAACATTCCAGTTTTCACCTCCGTCCGTGCTGTTGAGAACCGTACCTTGCGAACCACTTGCCCAGATTACCTGATCATTTACAACATGCAGTGCCCGCAAGCTGGCATCGGTATTTGTGTGTAGCTCCACAAAATCAATTTCCGGAATATTCTCTTTTTTGATGGAACATGAAAATACAAGCAACAAAACAAGGAATAAATCCAAAGCTCTCATAAGATAAATTTAGTTTTCGGCAGAAACGATTAAAATACTTCGTTAATTTCTACAGTTTTATTGTTTAGAAGAAAGGTATCGCCTGCCTTTTTCCCTTCCATGAGTTTTGCGACAGGAGTTGCGCCTGACAACGCAAAATATTGTTTCCCATCCAATTCGATTTTTCCAGCACTTATAGCAATATAGAAATTACCATTGCTTGTAATAACCAGGCTTCCAACCCCGACTTCTGTTAAACGTTGTTCTGGTTTAAGTAAAGGCATCACTTTTTTTAGGTTGAGTGCCTCACTAAGTTGTTTCCCGAATTTCTCCAACTCTAAGTGGCGCATGGCAATTTCAGTTTCAAATTTATCACCCGCGCTACTTTTTATATCTCCTTCACCAGTAGATTTTAAGTTATCAAGTGCCGTTTTTGAGTTGAAAATTTTTTCTTCAATGTACTCTTCACACTTTTCGTAAAGTTTTAGCTTAATATCTGCTGTATAGTCCATAAAATAAAACGTTTAAAGAATATCCACTAATCTAATATCAAAAGACAGAACTGCATACGGCGGAATTTTTGAGCTGGTTCCCTTTTTCCCCCAGGCTAATTCAGCAGGGACCCAAAATTTATACCTGCTCCCAACAGCCATCATTTGAAGCCCGTCCTGTAAGCCTTCAATCAATTCCTCCATCTTAACTTCTGCGGGTTTATTTTGCCGGTAGGTGTCTTCAAGCAACTTCCCATCAAGCAACAAGGCCCTTTGATGAATTAAAACCGTATCAAACATCCCCGGTTTTGCCCCTTCTTTTTCCTCCACAACTTTGTATTGAAGTCCGGTTGGTAGTTCCAATATTCCTTCTTTCTCTCTGTTCTGAAGTAAAAAATCTTCACCTAATTTACGATGATGGCCAGCACTTCCGGTTTTCTTTTTATTTTTCTCCCTTCTCGCCAATTTTTTGATTTTTATGTAAAAATAAAATAAATACGCTAAGAATTTTTGTTAATGAATTCTTAAATATAAAAATATACTCCACATTTTCTAATTCTATTGACTAAATTTGGTTTTTTGAGAAAACGGGATATAAAATCCTGATACTTATTGCCTAAAACCAAGTAAACCTGGAATATGAAACGATTATTCTTATTGTTAATTTTTGCCGGATTGTTCCCCCAAATAAATATCGGAAGTGAAAACGATTTTGACACTACCATCCCATTAAGTAAATCATTTGACAAATTAGAAAATAAGCCTAAAGTCTTTATTGAAGGCATACAGTTGGACTTCGACCATTTACGAAGAAATATGCGATTTGTTGATTTCGTAACCGATCCGGCTGTTGCCGATGTTCAAATCATTATTAACACACGCCGAAACGGAGGGGGAGGCATGGTTTATTCGCTCATGTACAACAACAAATCATTTGAGAATTTGACAAATTTCACACTTAGTTGCACGACAAATCCTGGCGATACGCAAGAGGAAGAACGAAAAACCATTGTGGATGCACTTACGATGGGATTAATGCCATTCGTACAGCAATCACAGGTGAGTTCAAATATAAGCATCCGTTACAAAAGCGATAAAGAATCGGAAACAGTCCAAGTGAAAGATCCATGGAACCACTGGACATTCAGGGGCGATTTTAATGGGAATATTAACCTCGAAGAAAGCCGAAATGATTTTAACTATTCCTATAACTTGCGTGCCGACAAGGTAACAGAAGATTGGAAATACAGAAATTTCGGAAGAATGTCGGTAAGAACACGGGAATATGAGAGCGACGGAGAGGATTACAGGTCAGAAAATATTTCAAGTTTTATTCGATCAGGTATTGTAAAAAGCCTTTCTCCAAGATGGTCGGCCGGGATGTTTGCCAATTATCAAAACAGTAACTACAGCAATATTTACTATTCAATTTCGGTTAAGCCTGCTGTTGAATACAATATTTTTCCGTGGGATATTTCGGACCGAAAAGTTTTTACAATGGCTTATTACCTGGGACCTGAATGGAAAAGTTATTATGAAGAAACCATTTATGGCAAACAAAAAGAAAGCCTTTGGGAGCATAGCTTCCAACTCGACCTCCAATTGGTTCAACCCTGGGGCGAAGTTGAAGCCGGATTAAATGCCACTAATTACCTACATGATTTTAGTAAAAACAGGATTACCCTGAACACAGAACTTTCTGTTCGTATTGTCCGTGGATTTTCCATGAATTTCCAGTTCAGGGCAGAAAATATTCATGACCAGATTTACCTGCCAAAAAGTGAAGCCAGCCTTGAGGATATCTTGCTTAACAGGGTGAAGCTACCGTCATCATACGAAATATTTACAGGAGTTGGCGTAAGAATTCAATTCGGTTCTATTTACAACAATATTGTAAACAACCGCTTGTAAATTTTCCCATTAATATTCTGATAAATATTCGTTAATAAAAGCGAACATTCTTCAACACATTTCTTTCCCTCCTTAAAAAAGGATATTTTTGTCCCTGATTCGGATTGCGAGTCACTTTATCAGATATATAAATTAACAACACAATAAAATGTCAGAAAATAAAAAAGCACTTTTAATGATCCTTGATGGATGGGGAATTGGCGATGGTTCGGAAAAAGATATTATTGCAACTGCCCCTACTCCGTTTATGGATTGGTTAATGAAAGAATATCCACACGCACAATTATTAACTTCAGGCGAAAACGTTGGTTTGCCCGATGGACAAATGGGCAACTCCGAAGTTGGTCACTTAAATATTGGCGCCGGAAGGGTATTGTACCAGGATATGGTAAAAATTACAAAAGCAATCCGCGACAAATCCCTTTGGGAAAATCCTCAGTTGGTGAAGGCATATTCGTATGCAAAAGAAAATGCTAAAAAAGTTCACCTTATTGGATTAATTGGTCCTGGTGGAGTGCATGCTTTAAGTTCGCACATGGTTGCCTTATGCCAAATGGCTACCGACATGGGATTGGAAGATATTTTTATTCATGGCTTAACTGACGGTCGCGACACCGATCCGCGCTCAGGACTTGGTTTCCTCGAAACCGACCTTGCAGCAATTGAACCAACCAATGCTAAATTTGCATCAGTAATCGGGCGTTATTTCGGAATGGATCGTGACAAAAACTATGACAGGCTAAAGCTTGCATACGATTTATATACGAAAGGTGAAGGTGAAAAATCAACCGATTTGTTGGCGACAGTAAAAGCATCGTATGACAATGGTGTAACCGATGAATTCCTGAAACCAATCGTAATGGTCGATGAAAATAATCAGCCTGTAGGAACTATCGAAGAAGGAGATGTGGTTATTTGTTTTAATTTCAGGACCGACAGGCTGCGCCAAACAACCATTGCATTCACACAGGAAGACCTGCCCGAATTTGGCATGAAAACCATGGACTTGCAATGGTACACCATGACCAATTACAAAGCCGATTTCAAGGGTATCAATGTGATCTTCGATAAAGAAAATGTAACCAATACTATGGGAGAAGTGGTTGCTGCGGCAGGATTAAAACAAATCCGGATTGCAGAAACCGAAAAATATGCACACGTAACCTTCTTTTTTAGTGGTGGGCGTGAAAACGAATTTGAAGGAGAAACACGAATATTAGTTCCTTCACCAAAGGTTCCGACTTACGACCTGCAACCAGAAATGTCGGCACCTATTGTAAAAGAAAAAATTGTGGCAGAGCTTAATAAACAAAGTGCGGATTTTGTTTGCCTAAACTTTGCAAATGGCGATATGGTTGGGCACACAGGTGTTTACGATGCTATTTACAAAGCCGTGGTAGCGGTTGACCAATGCGTGAAAGAAGTTGTGGAAGCTGCCCGTAACAACGGATATGAAGTAATTATCATTGCCGACCACGGTAATGCCGATAATGGGGTAAACGAAGATGGATCAGCGAATACAGCGCACTCACTGAACCCGGTTCCATGTATTTTTGTGGGTGATAACAAAGAAGCAAAAATTGAAAACGGTATTTTAGCTGATGTCGCCCCAACTTTATTGAACATTATGGGACTTGACACACCCGCTGAAATGACCGGTAAGAATTTGATCAAGTAATTATTAGGTTTTTTGAATAAAACCATATTCATTCCTGTGAAAGCAGGAATCTCTTTGATATTAGGAGATTCCCGCTATTAGCGGGAATTATTTTAAAAAACTATTATGCTCGAAATTGGTAAAACTCTGATTAGCCTCGATGTTATTGAAAAGCATTTTCTTTGCGATTTGATGAAATGCAAAGGGGCTTGTTGTGTCGAAGGCGACTCTGGGGCACCTATCACCAAAGAAGAAGAGCAAAAGATCAAGGAAATCTATCCTGTTGTTGAACCCTATCTTCCTGAAATTAACAAGGAAACTATTCGGGAACAAGGTGTATCATATGTAGATGAAGACGGGGACCTGGTGACCATTTTGGTCAATAAAAGCGAGTGTGCATTTACCTATCGCGACGATAAAGGTATTTTAAAATGTGCCATTGAAAAAGCCTATTTTGATGGGAAAACCGATTTTAGAAAACCAATCAGTTGCCATCTGTTCCCGATTCGAATTACCGAATACAAACGATTTGATGCAGTTAATTATGAAAGGTTAAAAATTTGTATCCCCGGAAGGGAATGCGGCGCATCCCAAAAACTTCCGATGTATAAATTCCTAAAAGAACCGCTCATTAGAAAATACGGCGAAGATTGGTATAAAGAACTTGAAATTGCTGCCGACCATCTTTCCAAAAATAACAGCATCTAATTTTTTGATCCCTTAATTGCAGGTTCATCCGGCAAATTGATCAAATTTTATTTATACAGCAGTAGCTATTTCTAAATGTTGGCATCCCATTCCTGATAAAAATTTTCGAGATACAACTCCATAAATTGATGCCTCTTTTTTGCCATTTCCTTTGCGGTCGAGGTATTCATCCGATCCTTCAGCAATAAAAGTTTTTCATAAAAATGATTGATCGTCGGGGCGTTGTTATTCCTGTAGGTATCAAAACTATTGTGCATAACAGGTTCTATTTTCGGATGGTAAAGCAAGCGGCCTTTGCTGCCCCCATATGCAAAGGTACGGGCAATTCCAATTGCCCCGATTGCGTCCAGCCTATCGGCATCCTGTACAATTTGGGCTTCGATGCCCGTGGCTTTTACTTCAACATTTGCCCCTTTAAAAGATACCTGCCCAATGATTTCCTCAATTTTCTGAATAATATCTGGCTTCAATCCAAGATTTTGTAACCATTCACTTGTTTTGGAAACCTTTTGGTTATCTTTCCCAAACAACTTCCAATCATCCAAATCGTGAAGTAATGCCGCCATTTCAATGATAAACATGTCTCCACCTTCCTTCTTTGCCAGTTGCAAGGCCAGTTTGTTTACCCGGAATAAATGCCACCAATCATGCCCGCTACCCTCGTTCTCAAAATATTCTTTTACATACCTTGTGGTCCGCTCAACTTGGTTTGATTTTTCCATATTATCGACTAAAAAATTCTAAATTTCTATTTCCCAATATCAAATTGATATTTTATCTCCAATAATGAACTGCTTAAAAAACATATTCAAAGAATGCAATTTCGTTTTTTTCTACATTTGCTGACAACATTTTTTCAGGGACTGTGTTTATACCCCTGAAAAACAAAGAGTAACAAAAGATAAAAATATGGGTAACGCAACAAATCTCACTCTCCCAAATTTAATAACCGAATCAATTCAGAAGTTTAAAGATAAAACTTCTTTGGTATTTGCCGGAGAAGAAAATTACACCTATGAAGAACTTGGTACCGATGTGAACCTGATGTGTGATTACTTAATGGGTATTGGTATTCAAAAGGGAGATAAAGTTGCCATCCTAAGCGCAAATATGCCAAACTGGGGGGTTGCCTTTTTTGCAATTCAGCTAAGCGGCGCTATTGCCGTGCCCATTTTGCCCGATTTCCATACCAACGAAATAGCAACCATCCTCGAACATTCCGAAGCGAAGGTTTTAATTGTTTCAAAAGCGCTTTATAACAAAGGAATTGCTAATTTACCTAAAGCCTGCAGCCAAATTATTTTACTTGATAATTTTGCAAACATTCCTCTCAATACTCCATTAGAAAATTTAGATGGGTTAACAAGCAGCAAGCCTATTTCAAGAGCCAATTTAAATCGTCCTCAGGTTGCTGAAGAAGACATTGCATCTATCATTTATACTTCAGGAACAACAGGAAATTCGAAAGGTGTTATGCTCACCCAGAAAAACCTGGCATGGACCACCCAACAATGTTATCATTTACAAAAAATAGATACAAGCGACAAGTTTATATCGATGCTACCATTGTCGCACACTTTAGAAAACACGGTGGGTTTTCTTCTTCCCGTTAAATACGGGGCATCTGTTCATTACCTCCGAAAATTGCCCACTCCACCAGTATTAATGGAAGCGTTGGCAAAGGTTAAACCTACCATTATTCTGTCTGTACCATTAATTATCGAAAAAATATTCCGCCTTAAAATCCTGCCTAAATTTCAAGGAAGTTTTCCAATGCGTTTACTGTACTCTGTACCTTTTTTCAGGAAAAAACTCCATAAGGTTGCCGGAAATAAACTGATGCAATCATTCGGCGGAAATGTTCGTTTTTTTGGCATCGGCGGAGCCAAATTGGACGAAATGGTTGAAAGGTTTCTTCAGGATAGCAATTTCCCTTATGCCATTGGATATGGGCTTACTGAAACTTCCCCCCTTTTAGCAGGTGCTGTGGTTAACAACACCAGGATTGGCTCAACCGGACCAGCAGTTGAAGGTGTTGAACTTAGGATTGCCGATAAAGATCCGGTTACGGGCGAAGGTGAAATACAGGCAAAAGGCCCCAACGTAATGAAAGGATATTACAAGGCTCAGGATTTAACAGATGCTGTGTTTACCGAAGATGGCTGGTTTAAAACCGGGGACCGGGGATGGTTCGACAAAGACAATTTCCTTTACATAAAAGGACGTATAAAAACCATGATTGTGGGAGCCAGTGGCGAAAACATATTCCCCGAAGACATTGAGTCTGTCATTAATAAAATGAGATTCGTTTTAGAGTCAATGGTGGTGCAGAAAAAAGGAAAGCTTGTTGCCATGATCCATTTGAATATGGAAGAAATTGAAAATCAGTTTAAATCAATGCAACAAGAAGCAAAACAGTATGTGAACGATAAAATTGATGAAATCCTGAACGACATCCACAAAAAAGTGAACGAGGAGCTCAATAAATTCTCAAGGTTACAAGCGGTTGTACTACAACCTGTGCCCTTTGAAAAAACACCCACAAAAAAGATTAAGCGCTTCCTGTACCATTAGCTTTTCTGAAATTACCCCTATCTCTCATTAATGTTTTGTCATTTGTAAAATCAAATGGCAGCAAAACAATTAAATTGGGTTAAAAATGTTAATTTTGTACCCGCAAAAATCAGCAACAAATTAGATGGTAACAGAGTCAAGATATAGCGCAAGAGGTGTTTCGGCATCCAAAGAAGATGTGCACAGTGCAATAAAAGATGTGGACAAAGGATTGTACCCAAAAGCATTCTGTAAAATTGTCCCTGACATATTGGGCAACGACCCCGATTGGTGCAATATTATGCATGCCGATGGGGCTGGTACAAAATCGGCTCTTGCCTACATGTATTGGAAAGAAACAGGTGACCTTTCGGTTTGGAAAGGGATAGCCCAGGACGCACTCATCATGAATGTGGATGATTTGCTTTGCGTGGGCGCAACCGACAACATCCTGGTTTCTTCAACTATCGGAAGAAATAAAAATAAAATACCGGGCGAAGTAATTGCCGCCATCATTAACGGAACCGAAGAGTTACTTGCAAACCTTAGGGAACTGGGAATTTCGATTTACTCAACCGGGGGCGAAACTGCCGATGTTGGTGACCTGGTTCGCACCATCATTGTGGATTCAACCGTAACCTGCCGAATGAAAAAAGAAGACGTGATTTCGGCAGACAAAATTTCTGCGGGCGATGTAATTATTGGACTATCTTCATCTGGAACCGCGAGCTACGAAAAAGAATACAACGGGGGTATGGGCAGTAATGGACTGACCTCGGCGCGGCACGATGTTTTTGCCAATTACCTGGCAGGAAAATATCCCGAATCATTCGATCCGGATGTGCCTTCTGATTTGGTTTACTCAGGAAATTATAAGCTGACCGATTCTATCAAAGAATTAAATATCGATGCAGGGAAACTGGTACTTTCACCAACAAGAACCTATGCTCCTGTTATCAAAAAGATTTTAGCAAAACACAGAAAAAGTATAAATGGCATGATCCATTGTTCAGGAGGGGCGCAAACAAAAGTGTTGCACTTTGTGGACAATGTACATGTAATTAAAGACAATATGTTTCCAATTCCTCCATTGTTCAAAATAATACAGGAACAATCGGGAACCGACTGGCAGGAAATGTATAAAGTATTTAACATGGGGCACCGTTTTGAAATTTACGCTCCTGAAAATATTGCAGGTGATATCATTTCCATTGCAAATGAGTTCGCAATTGATGCAAAAGTTGTTGGAAGGGTAGAAAAAGCAATGGGTAAACAACTGACCATTAACTCCGAGTTTGGAACATTTACATATTGATCCTGCAAAATCAAAATTTAAGAAAAGAACACCATTATGGCAGCAAATTCATTATTAGAAAAGTTTGATTCTATCAAGCACAGGTTTGAAGAGGTAAGCCAACAAATATCCGACCCGGAAATAATTGCTGATATGAAGCGTTATGTGAAGCTTAACCAGGAATACAAAAGGTTGGAAGAACTTATTAAATCGTTTAAGGAATTCCGAAACCTTATTGACAATATTGAAACCGGGAAAGAAATGCTTGCCGAAGAGTCTGACGAGGAATTAAGGGAAATGGCAAGGGAAGAAATCGAACTCGCTGAAAGACAAATTCCGGAAAAAGAAAATGAAATCAAGATGCTCTTAGTTCCGGCAGATCCTGAGGATTCTAAAAATGCCATCCTCGAAATCAGGGCAGGGACCGGGGGCGACGAAGCAAGTATTTTTGCAGGTGACCTTTTCAGGATGTACACAAAATACTGTGAAAAGAAAGGTTGGAAGTTGGATATCACCAACGTGAACGAAGGTACATCGGGAGGTTACAAAGAAATTGTGGCAAAAATTTCGGGTGAAAATGTTTATGGTACGATGAAATATGAGTCGGGCGTTCATCGCGTACAAAGGGTGCCGCAAACCGAAACCCAGGGAAGGGTGCACACATCGGCAGCAACGGTTGCAGTGTTGCCTGAAGCTGAAGAGTTTGATATCGAATTGAAAGAAAGTGACATCCGTAAAGACACTTATTGTTCGTCTGGACCGGGAGGACAGTCGGTAAACACAACCTATTCGGCAATCCGATTAACCCACGAGCCAACTGGTATTGTTGTTACATGCCAGGATCAAAAATCGCAGTTGAAGAACCTTGCCAAAGCAATGATCGAATTGAGGACCCGTATTTATAACCTGGAACATCAAAAATACCTGGATGAAATTTCTTCCAAAAGGAAAACCATGGTTTCAACCGGCGACCGTTCAGCAAAAATCAGGACTTACAACTGGCCACAGGGAAGGATTACCGACCATCGGATTAACCTGACCATGTATAATTTACAAGCAGCCATTAACGGCGATATCGATGAAATCATTGAAAAATTAATGATCGAAGAAAATGCCGAAAAAATGAAAGAAGCTGAAATTTAATACTGCTCAATCATAATGAAAATAAAGGCTGAGCGCATATTTAAGATAAAAAACAATAGTATAACATCTTCCCCTTTCGGGGAATCAAGAGGCTCCTGATATGAATCAAGAACAACTATTTGAGCAAATTAAAAAGAAACAATCATTCCTTTGTGTCGGACTTGATACAGATATCCAAAAAATTCCAAGCCATCTGTTAGATACTTCAGACCCGGTTTTTACTTTCAATAAAGAAATTATTGATGCTACCCAGGAATTTTGTGTTGCTTATAAACCCAACCTGGCATTTTATGAAAGTTTAGGTTCAAAAGGATATGTAAGCCTTGAAAAAACGGTGATGTATATCAAATCGAAATACCCTGAAATATTTGTGATTGCAGATGCAAAAAGAGGCGATATCGGAAACACTTCGAACTTGTATGCCAGGGCATTTTTTGACCATCTCGATTTCGATGCAATCACCGTTGCACCATATATGGGCGAAGATTCGGTAAAACCTTTTATGACTTATCTAGACAAATGGGTGATACTTTTGGCTTTAACTTCAAACAAAGGAGCTGCCGACTTCCAATACCTGAAAAACAATGAAAATGGCGACCAGCTTTTCGAATCTGTTTTAAAAACCTCCCAAAACTGGGGAACACCTGAGAATATGATGTATGTGGTTGGCGCTACCAAAGCTGAGAAACTTAAAGAAATCAGGGAAATTATTCCAAATCATTTTTTGCTGGTTCCGGGGGTTGGTGCCCAGGGAGGAAGCCTTCAGGAGGTTGCTAAAAACGGAATGAACAACAAATGTGGCTTGCTCGTCAACTCATCCCGTGGAATTATTTATGCTTCGAACAATGTTGATTTTGCCGAAAAAGCAAAACTGGCAGCCCAGGAAGTACAACTTGAAATGGCTGAACTATTAAAAGAAGCTGAATTGTTGGGTTCTTAATCGAGTTTTGGTCTTTTTCCCAAATAAAAGAAAAGTGCTTTACGGAAAATTTATTTAACCTGACCGCAAGCTAAACAATAAAAACTACGCAGATGACCAATGAGCAATGGGAAAAACTATTGGGTATAATTCATGGAGAAAACACCAAAGATCCAGTAACTGGTTTTATTGTTGACAGCCCCTGGATTCCTGGATGGGCAAATGTTTCAACTTTAAACTATTATTCCTCCGAAGAAACATGGTTTCAGGCAAACAAAAAAGTTGTGGAAACATTTCCCGAAACTATATTCCTGCCTGGCTTTTGGTCCGAATTTGGAATGTGCTCAGAGCCCTCTGCATTTGGGGCAAAGCTCATCTGGCACCCAAACAACCTTCCGCATGCCGGAACAATTATGTCGGAAATTAGCGATGTGAACAAGCTAAAACTTCCTAATCCTGAAACCGACGGGTTACTCCCATTTATTTTGCAAAGGCTTATCAATTACCAAAAACCGATACAAAGCATCGGACATGAAATAAAAATCAGTGTTGCCAGAGGTCCCTTAAATATCGCATCCTTTTTGTTGGGAACCAGCGAACTCATGATGGGGTTCATGATGGATCCGGTAAATAGCCATAAATTGTTGGAACTGATTACTGATTTTACCATAAACTGGATAAAGCTTCAAAAGAAAACCTTTCCATCCATCGAAGGCATTTTATTGTTGGATGATATTATTGGCTTTATCGGCGCGGAAGAATGCAAGGAATATGCAGTGCCCTATGTGAAGCGTATTTTTAATTCCTTCGATTCGAAACTAAATTTTTTGCATAACGATGCGCAAGGATTAATTTCAACACCATTTTTAAAAGATATGGATGTTAACCTGTTCAATTTTAGCTTCGAACACTCCATGCAAGAAATCAGGGCACTTGCAGGTCCCGAAGTTGCACTTTTCGGGAATCTGCCACCACGCGATGTTCTGGCAACCGGGAATATCGAACAAATTGAAACCGAAACCCGAAAAATGATCCAGGATTTTGGAAAAAATAAACGAGTCATCTGGTCTTGTGGTGGTGGAATGCCACCCAATGTGAACACCGAAAGTATTCTTGCTTTTAAGCGTACCGTTGATGAAGCGGTTCGCGAACTCTAAATATCGTACAGATTAAAAAGAGCCATTCACCAGCACTCATGGTTCAGTGAAAATTAGGCAGCCAAAATTCCCCAAAAGTTTTGTATTTTGTGAACGCAAACAAAATTTACTAAACTAATTCTGCCAAAATGAAACCTTTACAATTCTTTCTTTTTTTGAGCTTGATTTTAATGATTGGATGCAACAACGAGTCGAAAAAAAAGACAGCAGTCAAAAATCAAAATATGTTTACAGGTGCTAAAAACGAAGTTAAAATAATAACACTTGATCCTGGGCATTTCCATGCCTCATTACTGCAAAAAAGCATGTATAAACAGGTTGATTCAATGGTTTATGTATTTGCACCTGAAGGACCTGATGTGCAAAATTACCTGAACACTGTAAATGGATTTAACAACAGGGCTGAAAACCCAACACACTGGGTTGAGAAAGTGTACACTGGCGATGACTATTTTGACAAAATGCTGGCTGAGAAACCTGGAAATGTGATGGTGACTGCAGGCAATAATGCAAAAAAAACTGAGTACATCCTTCATTCAGTTGAAGCTGGCATCAATGTTTTGGCTGATAAACCAATGGTGATTACCTCGGATAAATTTTCCATGCTCGAGAAAGCTTTTGAGGTGGCAAAACAAAACAATGTATTGTTGTATGACATCATGACTGAAAGGCATGAGATCACCACCATCCTCCAACGCGAACTTTCAAAAATCCCTAAAGTATTTGGCCAATTGCAAACAGGTACCGCTGAAAATCCAGCCATCACCA
Source organism: Prolixibacteraceae bacterium (assembly GCA_963678235.1). GTDB lineage: Bacteria > Bacteroidota > Bacteroidia > Bacteroidales > Prolixibacteraceae > JABMQB01. The sequence goes on from OY782766.1 coordinate 2,889,085, forward strand.
AAGAAAGTGTGCACCATTTCTTTAAATATGTGGCAGGCAACCCCATCAAACGCCCGGCATGGTTTTTTGATGTCAGCCAACAAGGAGAAGGCATTGTGGATATCACCACCCATTTGGTTGACCTCATCCAGTGGGAAGCATTCCCTGAAGTGGTTTTAAACAAAGAGGATGTGCAAATCATTTCAGCCAAACACTGGCCAACTATACTCACCTCTGAAATGTTCAACAGGGTTACACATTTGGATTCTTTCCCTGCTTTTCTTCAAAAGGATATTGAAAATGACCTATTAAAAACCTATTGCAATGGAGAAATCAACTACACATTAAAAGGGGTGCATGCAAAAGTTTCTGTTATCTGGAATTATGAAGCACCTGAAGGGACTGGCGACACCCATTATTCAATAATGAGGGGAAGCAAATGTAACTTAATTATCCAACAAGGTGAAAAAGAAGAATATAAACCAACCATCTATATCCAGGCTAATCAAGAAATTGACCCCGAAGAATTTGAGATTGGCTTATCAAAAGCGGTTGACATGGAATTGGCGAAGGCGTATCCGGGAATAAGTTTAGTGAAAATAAAAAGCAATCTTTGGACCATTGATATCCCGCAAAAATATAAAGTCGGGCATGAAGCCCATTTTGCCCAGGTAACCGAAAAATACCTGCAATATCTAATTGATGGGAAACTTCCGGAATGGGAAGTACCAAACATGATTGTTAAATACTATACTACTACGGAGGGAATGAAAGCTGCTATGCAGTAATATTGTTCCTAAAAATAGTACTTAAAGTAAAGGAACCGTTCTTTGGTAAGAGAGCGATTCCTTTTTTTACAACTATAATTTTCTCAAATTAATCCATTTTTCGAAAACAATTTACAGGTGTTTTTTTTATATTGACATAAACAAATAAATCATCCATCATGAAATTCTTCAAATACTTGTTCACTGTCTTAAGCATTCTCTCTTTAGTTCTTTTAGTTCCATCATGTGCCGTTAATCCCGTTACCGGGAAAAAACAATTGATGTTTATGTCGGAAGAACAGGAAATTGCCATGGGGACCAATTATGATCCACAGGTAATTGCAACTTTTGGACTATACGACAACGAAACATTGCAAAATTTCATAACAAACAAAGTGGATGAAATGGGCAAATTATCGCACCGCCCGCATTTAAAATATCATGTTCGGATACTCGATTCACCAGTGGTGAATGCTTTTGCTGTTCCCGGCGGATATCTCTATTTCACACGTGGGATACTTGGTCATTTTAATTGTGAAGCAGAATTGATGGGTGTAATTGCCCACGAAATGGGGCATGTTACGGCAAGACATACGGTGAGTAATCAGGCAAAACAAACCGTTGTTCAGCTTGCAGTGGTTGGTGGAATGATTGCATCCAAAGATTTTGCGCAATTCGCAAATGAAGCAATGCAGGGAATGCAGTTGTTGTTTTTAAAATTTAGCCGCGATAATGAGCGCGAAGCCGACAGGCTTGGCGTTGAATACTCCACAAAAATGGGGTACGATGCTCACCACATGGCCGAATTTTTTAACGTGCTCGATAAAATGCAGATGGAAAGTGACCATGCTGGTGTCCCAACTTTTATGTCAACCCACCCCGATCCGGGCGATAGGTACTTGACTGTAAATAAAATGGCAGATCAATGGCAGGATAGCATTAAACTTGCTAATTATACCGTTAATTCAGATAGCTACCTGAAAATGATTGATGGTTTGGTTTATGGTGAAGACCCACGTCAGGGATATGTGGAAGGAAACACATTTTACCATCCTGAAATGAAATTCAGTTACCCAATCCCCAGCGGTTGGACCCTTGTGAATTCACCAATGCAGGTACAAATGGTTTCGGCAGACCAAAAAGCTCTGATGGTTTTCTCGCTAGCCCAGGAAAAAACACCACAAGAAGCAGCTCAAAATGCTATTGAAAGTTTAAAGCTGGAGGTGACAAACAGTAGAAACACAAGTGTAAATGGATTGCAGGCAATGGTGGTCGATTCAAAACAAACAAGTCAGGACCAGCAAACCGGACAATCCCAAATCATTAGGGTAACATCGTCTTTTATTGAATACAATGGCGCTGTGTACGTTTTTCACGGGGTTTCCTCGGATGCCGATTTTAATGCAAACACCCGGAATTTTGAGCATACAATGGGTAATTTTAACAAACTCACCGATGCTTCAAAAATTAATGTGAAACCGAAAACCATTGAGATAAAGAAAGTACAACGAAGCGGCACTTTAGCGGATGCTTTTAGCTACTTCGGTGTTCAGCAAGCAGCAATGAAAAATTTGGCATTGTTAAACAATATGGAACTTACGGAAAAAGTCACTCCGGGAAAATTAATTAAGATTATTCGATAGTATACTCCAGAACAATTAATTTTTAAACTTCAGTCCCTAAATTTGTTGAATTAAATAGGAATTACTCTTGTCCCTACAAGATAGATAATGAAACTCTTCGCAGCATGCTGACAAGGTATCCATAAGGAATTATTCGTTTAATCTCCCAAAGGGCGGGGAATAAAATCCATGAGATCGTTTGGCTATCGCTCCAGATCAGTTCGGCTTAATGACTTTGAAAACAAAATCATAGTCTCACTGAATTTAATTGTGCTTTGCCATCATTCTTTAGGATTTCGGGATAAACCAACATACCAAATACCAGTTCTCAAACTCTCAAGTACATAAACATGATAAGCTGATGTTGTTTTTGGAGAAAGAATAAATTTTTGTGAAAATTTTAAGTACCCGGAGCGGGACTTGAACCCGCACAGCCACAATGGCCACTGGATTTTAAGTCCAGCGTGTCTACCAATTCCACCATCCGGGCGTCCTTAAAAAAAAGAGCGGGAAACGGGACTCGAACCCGCGACCCCGACCTTGGCAAGGTCGTGCTCTACCAACTGAGCTATTCTCGCTTTTATTATTTGGTATAAGCCTTATCGGCTTTGATTATTAATGTGCAGAACGTTTTTATTTTCGCGTTGCAAATATAAATCAAATTTCGTTTTCTCCAAAAGAAAATGCGATTTAAGATGCGATTATTTCAATCCGGCAAGCTTCTTAATATCGTTCAATTTATTCAAAGCTTCGATTGGGGTAAGGTTATTTACATCCAAATATGCAATTTCATCCCTGATTTGTTTCAACACCGGGTCGTCCAATTGAAAAAAGCTAAGTTGCATTCCTTCACGCTTATCACCAATGTCTTCCAGGGGTTTTGAAAGGTTATCCTTACTGCTGTTGTCCTCCAATTTTTTCAAGATTTGCCCTGCACGTTTAACCACAGACTTTGGCATTCCTGCCATTCCGGCCACATGAATACCAAAACTATGGTTACTCCCTCCTCGAACCAATTTCCTTAAAAAAATTACCTTTTTGCCCAGTTCTTTTATGGTCACGTTGTAATTTTTCACCCTTCCAAACGAATTTTCCATTTCGTTGAGTTCGTGATAATGGGTTGCAAATAACGTTTTTGCCTTGGCTTTTGGGTGTTCATGTAAATACTCCACAATCGACCATGCAATGGAGATCCCATCGTAAGTAGATGTGCCCCGTCCAAGCTCATCCAACAGTATTAAACTTCTATCCGAGACATTATTTAATATACTGGCAGCTTCGTTCATCTCCACCATAAATGTGGATTCCCCCAAAGAAATATTATCAGATGCCCCCACTCTTGTGAAGATTTTATCTACGAAACCGATCTCGGCGACATCTGCAGGTACATAACTTCCAATTTGCGCCATTAAAACAATCAATGCCGTTTGCCTTAGCAGAGCGGACTTACCAGCCATATTCGGACCTGTGATAATAATAATTTGTTGGTCTTCCTGATTCAGCAAAACATCGTTGGCGATATACGATTCACCAATTGGAAGTTGCTTTTCAATAACCGGATGGCGCCCATTTTTAATGGATATTGCCAGGGAATCGTTCACCACCGGGCGATTATAATTATTCGCACTTGCACACGTAGCAAAAGACAACAAACAATCTAGCTGTGCAAGGATATTTGCATTTAACTGGATTACACCAATATATTCAGATAAGGACTGTACCAGTTCACCATAAATTTTAGTTTCGAGGGTTAAGATTTTTTCTTCTGCCCCAAGGATTTTTGTTTCGTATTCTTTTAGCTCCTCAGTAATGTACCTTTCTGCGCTAACCAGGGTTTGTTTCCTGATCCACTCAGGTGGAACTTTATCTTTATGCGTATTACGAACTTCAATGTAATACCCAAAAACGTTGTTAAAACTAATTTTTAGGGAAGGAATACCATTTTTCTCGCTTTCCCTTTGTTGAATTTGCAGAAGGTAATCCTTGCCATTATAAGCAATATCTTTCAGGTCATCTAACTCCTGATCAACACCTTTTTGTATCACATTCCCTTTTGCCAAGCTAACAGGAGGATCGGGCAACATTACCGTTTCAATTCTCTCCCTGATCAGGTCACAGGTATTCAATTGTTCCCCGAACCTTTTCAAAGTTGCATTTTCTGCCTTTTGACAGAGTTCTTTTATAGGAACAATCGCATTCAAAGCATTTTTCACTTGAACCATTTCCCGCGGATTGATCCTTCCAACAGCGACTTTCGAGATCAACCTTTCCAGATCGCCAATTTGTTTGATATTGCTTTCCAACTCTTCTTTGGCTTCCTCATTTTTTAAAAAGAAAGAAACAGTTTCAAGCCTTTTCTCAATTGGTTCAATTTCTTTCAAGGGCAAGGCAATCCAACGCTTTAGCATCCTTGACCCCATCGGGGAAATTGTTTTATCAACAACATCTAAAAGTGTTTTGGCCCCTTCATGGATTGAGCTAAATAGCTCCAGGTTCCGAATAGTAAACCGATCAAGCCAAACATAATGGTTTTCTTCAATACGCGCCAGGTTGGTCACATGTTTAACCTTATTGTGCTCCGTAAAATCGAGGTATTGAAGGATTGCCCCGGATGCAATGATCCCGAAAGTCAACTTTTGAATCCCAAAACCTTTTAACGAATTTACTTCAAAATGCCTTGTAATCCTGTCAAATGCAGTGTCGTAGGTATATACCCAATCATCAAGGGTATAGGTGTAATACGCCGACCCAAAATGTTCTTCAAATTCCTGCTTTTTCCCTCGTTGGTACAACACCTCTTTGGGAGCAAACGATGAAAGCAATTTATCGATGTATTCATAATTTCCCTGAGCGGTCACAAATTCTCCGGTTGAAATGTCCAGAAAAGCCACACCTGCCATATTTTTATCGAAATGCACCGATGCCAAAAAGTTATTTTCGCGGTTATCAAGGATATTGTCGTTGATGGAAACCCCCGGGGTTACCAATTCTGTGATTCCCCGTTTTACGATTTTTTTGGTAAGCTTTGGATCTTCCAACTGCTCGCAAATGGCAACACGTTGACCAGCCCTTACTAATTTCGGAAGATAGGTATCAAGTGCATGATGAGGGAAACCGGCAAGTTCAACATAACTTGCTGCACCGTTTGCCCTTCGGGTCAGGGTTATTCCAACAATTTCGGCTGTTTTAATAGCATCTTCGCCAAAAGTCTCGTAAAAATCACCAACCCTGAACAACAATACAGCGTCCGGATGCTTGGCTTTGATGGCATAATACTGCTTCATCAAAGGAGTTTCCACATATTTTTTTTCATTCTTTGCCATACGAGTTCTCAAAGATACGAGTTTGTGGATTGCTTAAGAAAAACACCTGAATTCTATTCTCATTTTTTATCAACAACAAAGTTCATTTATTTAAAATACAAGTATCATAAAGCTCCCTAAAATGGTAACAATTCAAAAGGATTATTTCTTTTATTTTAATTTAGACTCTTTAAAAATACGATTTTAAGCCTTTTTTTTCAATCTTTGTAGAATTGAACTAAAAGTTGAAGAAATGAGCTGCAACGGATGCGCACTAAATAATATAGACACGAGCAGGCCAGCAATGCTGGATACCTACGATTGGTTAGATGATTTACCAGATACCTCACATATATCTGATATCATTGAAGTACGGTTTAAATCAACACGAAAAGAATATTATAAAAACACTGAAAACTTATCCTTAAAACGAAATGACCTGGTGGTGGTTGCTACTTCGCCCGGACATGATATTGGAACCATTACGCTTACAGGAAGGCTGGCAGAAAAGCAGTACGAACGAAAGATAAAGAAAAAAGAACGCTACCAGCTTAGTACGATTTACAGAATTGCAACCGACAAGGACAAAGAAACCTGGGAAGCTTCAAAGGAAAAGGAAAAGCCAACGATGATCCGGGCTAGGGAAATTGTTAAGGAACTAAACCTGCAAATGAAAATTGGCGATGTAGAATACCGCGCTGATGGGGGCAAAGCAATTTTCTATTATATCGCAGATGGACGTGTAGATTTCCGTGAGCTCATAAAAGTATATGCAAAAGAATTCAAGGTCCGAATTGAAATGAAGCAAATTGGCGCACGCCAGGAAGCAGGACGAATTGGCGGGATTGGATCGTGTGGGCGTGAGCTATGTTGCTCAAGTTGGCGCACCGATTTTTCATCTATTTCAACCGAATCGTTGGTAAAGCAAGGACTATCAACTTCAGCAAGCAAAATGGCAGGCGCATGTGGAAAACTAAAATGTTGCCTTCTTTACGAACTGGATAATTATGTGGAAGCCGGAAAAGAATTCCCAAAACAATTATTATATCTGGAATCATCAAAAGGGCTGCTAAAGCCAATAAAAACAGATTACCTTGCAAAAACCGTTTGGTTCGCACGTGATGAAATTGGCACAACCCCGATCAAACTTTCAACGACTGAAATTAAACGGGTTATTCAACAAAACAAAAGAGGGGTAAAACCTGACATTGAATCAATTCCGGAAGAAAAAAAGGAAATGGCATTTGTTACCACAGAAACCCAAACCGAGCCCGCTAAATTTAACAGTTCAAATAACAAGCGAAGCAGGGGAAAAAATAACCGCAAAAAAAGGAATAGAAAGAATTATAAAGGCGGGCAAAAATCAGCAAAACAATAATCCTGGATCAATCTGGAAATATTTTATGTAAAATTGGGAGCGCAAAAGAACTATTTTAGCCTTCCTTCGTGTTTATAAATTTCGAAATACTCTTTAATTGTAGCCCTAACCTCATATTCGTTAGACATGTAAGGCAATACATTTTTACTGTTAAACCAAAGCATAAATTCATCAGCCCGGTCTTCATCCAGCCCGGTGAGCATTATTACTTTTTCCTTGTTGTAATTTTCAGAATGCATTTTCCAATGCTTTTCCAGTGCCATAGCTTCTCGCACTGCCCTTTTTCGTTTTTCTTTTTTGCTTAAATAATATTGAAAATACGAGATGGGATTAACCAATGCCGCCAAAACTGGTGGTTTTTTATTAAATGCATCTCCCCTGAGTTCGGGGCTTATATCTGTAGGCTTACCAAATGTCTCTCCAAGGTTTACCTGCTTTTTTTCTCCTTCAACGGTAACCTCATCAATCGAAAACAATACTGGTTTAATGAAAATTATCAATATAGAGTCCTCTTTGTGCGTTACAGGGATTCCAACTGTTTCATCTAAAAAACCCAGTGCGGAAATTTTTAAGCTATCGATATTAAGGATATCCATTGAAAACAAACCATTCACGTTAGAAGTGGTACCTCCATGCGTCCTTGGATTTACAATATGCGCATAAGGAATTGGTTCATTATCGGCAACATTAACCAATTTGGCATTTAAATGCATGGGCATCGGATCAATCTCATCATAGTATTCAGTTCCGGTTTCCTGGGAAAACGAATGGAATGAGAAAATTCCAAATAGGATAATTAGCACAGTTTTATAAGCTTTCATGGCCACCATTTCTGAAAAACAAAAATAACTTTTCAAAGTTTATGCCGCAACCACATAACACTTTTTAACGGTGCTTTAACTTTGCTTAAGGGTAGAATGCGGAAGTCAGGGTTTCACTTAAAGTGAAACCCTGACTATGCTATTTAGTTCCAAGACCATATTTTCAAATATTAAAAAATACGCAACCTTTTGTTATATTTATACTCTACTTTACACAAGGATTATAAACTAATGTAAAATTTAACCCAAATATTTAAAAGATGAAAGCACCTCCTTAACATGCACTCAAAGCACAATTGGAGCATAGTGCTAAGCACTATCGCTCCCCGCAAAACACAGATATAAGTGTTTGAATTGATCCTTATTATATCTCTTTTCATAGGTAATAAAAATTGCCTAAGTTTTCAGAGTCTCAGTACTCTATTCTAATTACTAAATAAAAAAAATGAAGTTAAAAGTTTTAAAACTATGCACTGCTGCACTGTTCTTATTATTTATTGGTACTAGCTGCGAAAAATATGAACTCGATTATGCCGACGAAAGTATAGTTGTAAGCAACAATCCCGGCGTAACAGTTTATAAAATGAATCTTGATTACCTTGACAAGGTTCGTGTTGAAGTAACCCCCGAAGGATTGAATAAAGTGCTTGCATTGGATGATAAAAACCTCTACAATTATAATATGGATAGTAAAGGTAACTTAATGCCCAAATACCGGCATTTGTTAAAAAGTGGATACATTGTAGGAGGAGGAAGCAGTAAGGCATCCTTCACTGATATTACCTTTACCGAATATTATAAGTATAACAAAGAGCACGGTGTTAGCAGTTGGCCTGCTGAATTAATCAGACCAAGAATTATTGATGAAAATCCGTATGAAGAATTTTATTGGATGGGATGCCTGAATTGTAGTTTAAAAGAGTTTACACTGGGCCAGATAAACGAAATGATTGAAAACGGTACCCTTGAAGAACATTTTACCAGATTAAAATAATATTAACCCTCAAAACATTTTAACAATGACACAAAAATTTATAAACATAATATTTGCTTCTCTTCTCTTCTCTTCTCTTCTCTAAAGAAGTAAATGCTAAAGATGTTGATCTAAAAAAAGCACAACAAGTGGCTCTGAATATTTTCTCCAAAGAGTCAGGAATTTCAAAAAAATCCATTTCAATTAAAGAAGTTATTCCATTTGAACATGATGGAGAATTGTCATTCCGGGTTATCAACTTTAATCCTTCAGGATATATTGTAGTTTCTGCCGAAGATAATACCGAGCCTGTTTTGGGGTATGGTCTTACTTCAAATTTCGATGTGAAAAATGTTCCTCCGGCATTGACTTTTTTGAATGCAGAAGTCAGGGCTTCACTTAAAGTGAAACTCTGACTATGTGTATTAAACAAAAGATTAGAATATTTCCTAAAACATATTTATAATAAGAAGCAATACGCAACCTTTTTGTAGTTTTAAGCATCTGTTCACTGACAGATATGAACCCAATGTTATCAACAAACTATAATTACATTTATGGAGTAACTTCAACAACTACAAAACACAAAAGGGATGAATCAATGTGCAAGGCACAATTGAACCTAATGTACTTCAGATAAGTACGGAAATAACTACCAAATACTCTTCTCTGATAATAAAAATTATCTTGATATTAAGTTTTTAGATCGTAATTTTAAATTACAAAGTATGAAACCAAATTTTATTATTATTTGTGCACTTTTGTTTCTGATAATTGGCACAAACTCAAGTTGCCCAAAAGATGACGTCCTCTTTTGGGAAATCTCTCCTGAAAGTGATAACCGGGTAATACAAACGGAAGTAGATGGCATTGAATTTAAATTTTGCCTCTTAAATGAGCAGGGTGAACCAGCTACTGTTTTTAATGAAGGGGAGAATTTTAGTTTTAGATTTACAATGATTAATAAAGGGACTGAGCCATTGCCATTTTATGATTATGGATACTATAAACTGGATGATTTTCTTTCAGTAAAATCGAATAAAAAGTCATTTGGGCGCCCTTTTATTTTTAATGGATACAATCCAACAAAAGAACTCAGATGGCTAAGAGCAGGAAAAGAGTATTCTTATAATTTTATAGTTCCCTGGCATGATGAAAGAGATGAATGGCAATTATATTGGGGATTCTTTGAAAGTAATAATAGGGAATTTCTATCTAAAGGAGAATATAATACTCAATTCTCTTACAAATTCAAGTTTGGTTCACCAAATGATGAGCCAATTGTAAAAACTAGTTTGTTAACCTTTAAAATAAATTTTGAAATAAAATAACATGAAAAAAATTATATTTATTATGTTAATAATGGGGGGGGGTAATTAACTCGATTGCCCAGATAAAAACCCAAGTCTTTGAAAAAGGAAAAGCCTTTGAAAAACACCCTAAGTTTAAAACTTCCAAACTAAACTCTCCAGAAATAAAAATGCCAACATTTGATGTTATTCCATTACTTGAAGAAGATGAAGTAGTAAAGGGATTGGATTATCCTTTCAGGTTTGGGAAAAGCTTTGATGTAAACCTCACTTTAAAAGATGGGAAATGGACAAAAACTGATTCCGCAGAAATATGGAGCTTAAAAATCACTTCAAAAGGGGCATATTCTTTAAACTTTGTCTTTTCAGAAGTGAATCTGCCAGAAGAAGCAGAGTTATTTATTTATAATGAAGAAGGCTCTATGGTTTATGGTCCTGTAACAGAACAACAAAATCAGTTTGGGAACATATATTTAACTGATATAATACAAGGAGAAACTGCAATTATACAGTTAATAATACCCTTACACATAAAAGAAAAGGCCTCCTTAAAAATTCAAAAAATAATTCATGGATATAAAAATATATTTAAAAGTATAAAAGCTGGATATGGTGATGCAGGTGATTGCTTTGATGATTATAATAGTGATGTTGTTTGCTATTCCACATGGAATAATGAATCTGACGGCGTTGTCCAAATACTTTTATCTAATGGAACCGAATTATGCTCTGGTTCATTGCTCAACAATACAGCTCAAGATTTTAAACCTTATATTCTGACAGCCTTTCATTGTATTGATATTGGAGATCTATCAATTCAGAATGATCCTAATAGAGGTGATGGAGAATTAGATGAAGATGAAATTGATCAAGCAGAAGAATGGCTGGTACGTTTTAGATTTAGACATACTACCTGTGGAGGCAATACAATTGCTAATGTAATAACTTATGATGACACAGATTTTAGAGCTGCATGGAATACGACAGATTTTGCTTTGGTTGAATTACAGGATAATATAGTAAACGACATAAATTCAGTAGGACAGAAAGTATGGCTGGGTTGGGACAGGACAGGAAATACCCCTTCATCTGGGACATGTATTTATCATCCTTCAGGGGATGTAGCTAAAATATCTTTTGAAAACAATAACCTAACTGAAACAAGTTATCTTCAAAGTTCAGGCACATCGCATTGGAGAGTATCTAATTGGGATACTGGTGTAACCGAAGGAGGATCTTCTGGTTCACCACTTTTTGATCAAAATAAAAGAGTTGTTGGTCAATTGCATGGAGGATATTCAAGTTGTGATGATCCTGATGATCCTGATTGGTATGGATGCTTTGATCAATCATGGACTGGAGGAGGCACAAATGCTACTCGGTTAAGCAATTGGTTACAGCCAACAGGTTCTTCAACCACACTAAACTCCATACGCCAACCCACACCCCAATATTCCGGTGGTGCCAATCCACTTTGTTCTACAACTTATTTTTCAGTAACTAATTTAGCACCTGGTTATACCATCCACCATTGGGCAGGGGACAATGTTTCATTTCCAAATGGTAACACTGGTAATCCTGTACAAGTAGCACCTGGCTCAGCTGGGAATGGATATGTGCAGGCAGTTATCAGCACAGGTGGGGGTAATTATACAATGGCAAGAAGTGAATTTTGGGTAGACGAACCTGATTTAGATGGTTCTAACTTTATTTTCTCAAATGAGTTTGGAGACACGGGTTATTTTTGTACGGACTACTATGATAATGAATTTGACTTAACGTATTACAATGACGTGTGTGATAACTATGAAGTTAAGCTTTCTAATTTAACGTGAGTTCGACCTAAACAGCATGGTTTATATCCCTATTTTCAACAATATCTAGGTTCAACGATGGTTTTTTATCAAAAAACGAATAGGCGATTAATCCAGAGACTAGGTTGGAGATAAAATTTTCGAAACTCCTGTGTCTTGTATGCTCAATCTGGCATTGGTTCTTTAATTCATCGTTTACTGTTTCAACAAGTGCCCTCTTTCGCAATAATATTTTGTCCTGGACCAGCATTAATGAGTTTTTCATGTTCTTTCTGATTTTTGTTATAAGATGAATGCCATCAATAAATAACTGGTCAAACAAGGTTTTTGATATGTAGCCCTTATCTGCAATGAGTTTGCCAAATATCTTGTCATGAAAATTTTTATCTTTTAAAGGGGCACGGTCATCCACATTCGCTTGAGTAAAAAGGAAATCAAGAATTTCTCCTTTATCATTAATAACAATGTGGAGCTTAAAGCCAAAGAACCAACCCATTGAGCATTGTCCTTTAGTAGCTAAGCCTTTAAACGTTTTGTGCTGGAATTCACGCCTGGTGTGGCAAACCCGAATTGGGGTAGAATCGATAAAAGAAATACCGGTACATTTTCCAAGACAGCATATTTGAAGAAATAAAACCATTGGCATTAGGGCTTTTTGTTGCAGTTCAACAAAACGATTGTAAGATACAGTTTCTGGAAAATCGGATTGCATATGTTGTTGCACATGATGAACATAAAAGTGTTTCAAACACCTATACCCTTTCAAATGAAACAAAGTGACAATAGTCATTACTTCACTATCAGACATTTTAAACTTGCGGTTTCTTCGCTTTTTAGAAGTTTTTTCAGGAAGGATATGCCCCTCCTTAATATTCTCAAATTCTTTACAAAATTCATCAATTAGATAGAAAATTTCGGTAATTTTATTGTCCATATGAAATAAGGTTTTGTCCTGCTATTTATTTAAATGTCAGATACTTAAATATAGCTAAAACCTTATTTCTTTACAAGAAAAATATTCAGTTCTTACATCGAACTCACGTTAATTTATATAGTACTGTGGCTATTGAACAGTTTTATACCTCAAGTGGGCTTGGCGATTTTGGTTATTTAGATCTAACACCAGGCGATTATTATTTCTGGGTCAGAGCACACAATGATTGTGGATGGTCTGATTGGGATGCAACAGTGGTTGAAATTGCAGATTGTGACGAGATGGAGAGCATGTATTATCTGGAGATTTCTCCGAACCCGGCCAGTGAAGAGACGAATTTAATCCTTAAGTCTAATTCTGAAAAAGAACTGATTGATGAAAGCCAGGAATGGAGCATTGAGGTATATTCACAAAGTCAGTTACTTAAGGAGAAAAAGCCTAAAATAAAAGGCAAAGAATATAAGCTAAAAATACATGGTTGGAAAGAAGGGATTTATATTGTACGAGTTAATTACAAGGACAATATTCTAACCGAGAAACTAATTATAAAATAGTTCCCGCTACAAAAAGACCCGTTCCTTCTACATAATTTATAGAGGGAACGGGTCTTTAAATTTTATATTTTTCTTACCACTAAGTTGGCAATCCTTTCTTCCAAAATTTTAATTTTCGCTTCTGCATCGGCTTGCTTTGCTTTTTCTTTTGCCACAACTGCTTCGGGGGCATTGTTTACAAACCGTTCGTTGCTTAGCTTTTTAGTTACCGATATTAAAAAACCTTTAGCATATTTTAGTTCTTCCTCTAGTTTTTTTAACTCTTCTTCGGGATTGATAAGATCCCCCAAGGAAATATAAAAATTCGTTGATTTGACCCTAAACGAGGCAGCACCTTTTACTTCTTCTTCAACCACCTCTATATTTTCAAGGTTACCAAGCTTTACAAGAATACTTACAAACTCGTTATGGTAGCCTTTATCGCCTGGCTGAATACTTAATGAAAGTTGTTCTTTCATAGGTATGTTGTTTTCCAGTCTGATTTTCCGAACCCCTGACACAGCATCTTTCAAATCTTCGAATGATTCCAATAAACCCGCGTCAAATTGTTGCGCCACATCCTGAGTAGTTGACATGATACTCTCCCCTTCTTTTCTTTCAGAAAGCAATTGCCAGATTTCTTCGGTAACAAATGGCACAAAAGGATGAAGTATCCGCAATAATCGATCAAATAAGCTAATCAATTCGTTGTATGTTTTTGCATCAATGGGCTGCTGGTATGCAGGCTTGACGATCTCAAGTAACCAACCCGAAAATTCATCGCGAACAGTTGTATAAACATTCATCAATGCCTCAGAAATACGGAAATTATCGAATTGCCCGTCAAGCGTAACAGTAATTTCATCAAGCTTATTTTTAAACCACTCGATTGCGAGTTTTGAGTGCTCGGGCTGTTCAATATCTGCGTTGATCTCCCAATTTTTCACCAAGCGGAAAGTGTTCCATATTTTTGTTACAAAACCGCTTCCCTGCTGTGGCAATCCCTCATCAAACAACAAATCACTCCCGGCAGGTGAGCATAGCAACATACCAACCCGTACACCATCGGCACCATATTTTTTTATCAGGTCAAGCGGATCGGGTGAATTCCCTAAGGACTTTGACATTTTTCGTCGTTGCGCATCCCTGACCATTCCTGTAAAATAAACATTCTTAAATGGGAAAGTATCCCGGTATTCGTATCCGGCAATAATCATCCGTGCCACCCAAAAGAAAATAATATCCGGGGCTGTTACCAAATCACTTGTCGGATAATAATAGTTTATCTCTTCATTATCCGGATTTCTTATACCGTCAAACACAGATATGGGCCACAACCAACTTGAGAACCAGGTATCCAAAACATCTTCATCCTGCACAAGTTGAAAGCCTCCCCCATCCCCTCCTAAGGAGGGGTGTTTTTCAATTGCAAGTTTTCTGGCTTCTTCTTCAGAAACAGCTACTACATATCCATAATTTTTAGCTCCTTCCCCTTTGGGGAGGGTTGGAGAGGGGCTTATATACCAAACCGGAATTTGATGCCCCCACCAAAGCTGACGGCTAATGCACCAGTCTTTAATATTGCCCATCCAATGCTTATAGGTATTCTTAAATTTCTCAGGGCGGAATTGAACTGTATCGTCCATTACGAAATCCAAAGCAGGTTTTGCCAGCTTTTCCATTTTTAGGAACCACTGGGCAGAAAGTTTAGGTTCAATAATCTCGTCTGTTCTTTCAGAAAAGCCAACTTTATTGGTATAATCTTCGATTTTAACCAGATTGCCCGCTTTTTCAAGTTCAGGAATAATTTTATCACGTACAGCAAAACGATCTTCACCAACAAACAATCCGGCTTTTTCACCTAAAGTACCATCGTCGTTAAAAATATCGATGGTTTCCAGGTTATACCTCATTCCAATTTCGTAATCATTAATATCGTGGGCAGGTGTAATTTTCAAGCATCCTGTTCCAAATTCCATATCCACATATTCATCTTGAATAACCGGAACCGAACGGTTTACCAATGGGACGATTACCCTTTTCCCTTTCAGGTTTGAGAATCGCTCATCGTTGGGATTCACACAAACAGCAGTATCTCCTAGTATGGTTTCCGGACGTGTGGTTGCAATGGTTACATATTCATTTTCTTCGCCTTCAATCTGGTATCTCAGGTAATATAATTTTGATTGAACCTCTTTATAAATTACCTCCTCATCGGAAAGGGCAGTTTTTGCTGAAGGGTCCCAGTTCACCATTCTTACTCCGCGATATATCAGGTCCTTTTTGTATAAATCAACAAAAACCTTGATTACTGATTCACTCCTGGCTTCGTCCATAGTGAAAGCTGTACGGTCCCAATCGCAAGAAGCACCAAGCTTTTTAAGTTGTTCCAGGATTATCCCACCATGAACATCGGTCCATTCCCAGGCATGCTTTAAAAACTCTTCCCTGCTTAAATCGTATTTATCAACTCCCTGAGCTTTGAGTTTATTCACCACTTTAGCTTCAGTGGCAATCGATGCATGATCGGTTCCGGGAACCCAGCAAGCATTGTATCCCTTCATTCGCGCCCTGCGTGTAAGAATATCCTGAATGGTATTGTTAAGCATATGCCCCATGTGCAATACACCGGTAACATTTGGCGGAGGAATCACAATTGTATAAGATTCCCTTTCATCAGGTGTCGAATGGAACAATTTATTGTCCATCCAGTATTTATACCATTTTTCTTCAACACTAACAGAGTTATACTTGCTCGGAATTTCCATGTTTAAATCAGTAAAATTTTAAGCTGCAAATGTACAAGTAAAAAGGCAAAAGGCAAAGGCCAATATTCAATGAATCCAGAATAAGATATCCTTTATTTTTTAACCCGGTTCTTTCACTAATTCCAAGGGGAAATTTATTTTTTCTAACGATATTGGCTTCATTTTGCAACCAAGACCTTCTTTTCTTGTCAACTAATATGTTGTCACTAATTACTGAACTTAAAAATTATCTTTTATGAAAATAGTTTTACTCCTATTTCTCTCTTTATCTATTGTTTTAACAAGCAATCAACTTTCGGCACAAAGCTTTGGAACTTTAAAAAAGGTTCCTTTTTCGATTGGAGTATTCCCTCCTGTTAATACCAATGGAACAAACGCCGGGAATTGCATTAATCGGTGTTCTATTGGTTTAATTTCGGACTACACAGGGGCACTTGCAGGAGTGGAGATTTCCGGATTCTCAAATACGGTACGGGACTTTGCTTATGGTTCCCAGTTCGCAGGGTTTCTTAATTTTGTCGGCGGTGAATTTATTGGATTTCAGTTTTCAGGGTTTGGAAATTTCAACCGGGGAAAATCAACAGGGTTCCAGTTTGCAGGGTTTGCCAACTTTAATTATGCAGAGGCGAACGGCGTTTTAGCGGCTGGATTTGCCAACTTCACCAACGGAAAATCACTTGCAATTCAAATGGCAGGGTTCGCTAATTTTTGTGAAGATGTGCAAGGTACTCAACTTGCCGGGTTAACAAATGTTGTTAAAGGCAACGGGAAAGCAACCCAAATCTCAGGATTTAGTAATGTAATGTTGGGCGAAGTGAATGGAATACAACTTGCAGGTTTTGGAAACTTTGCAAAAATAAATGCCGAAGGCGCTCAAATAGCCGGGTTTACAAACATTTCAACAGGGAACCTTAAAGGTGCACAAATAGCCGGGTTTTTAAATGTTGCAAAAAAAGTGAACGGACTTCAGTTGGGTGTTGTTAATATTGCCGATTCAATTGAGAGTGGGATCCCAATTGGATTTCTTAGCATAGTAAAAAATGGGTTTCGCGAATTTGAGATTGCATTTGGTGAAAGTTTAAATGCACAAGCTACGGTAAAAATTGGGATCGATAAATTTTACAATATTTTTTCAATCGGATCACAATTTCTTGGCAATGAATTAAGCTGGGGATTTGGATATGGTCTAGGGACTCATTTGTCTAAAAATGAAAACTTCAAAACACAATTGGAGTTAATGAGCTATCATATTAATGAAGGAGAAGCGTGGACGAACAACTACAATGATTTACAACAACTTAAACTAATTGTCAGCAAAAAAATATCGGATGAAGTGAGTGTATTTGTTGGACCAACCGCTAACTTAATGATTACGAATAATAAAGAAAACCCAAATTTTGTAAGTGAATTTGCTCCCTACAGCTTTTATTCACACCGATCAAAAAATACCACATTAAAAGGTTGGTTTGGGCTAACTGCCGGGATACACATCAATTAAAATTGATACACGGCTTTATTAAAACAAAAAAATCTCCAAAGCAAATATGCAATGGAGATTCTTTATTTTGTTTATGGAAGTTTAAACTTCCCCTTCTTTAATTAAATATTCAGCAATTTGCACGGCATTTAGTGCAGCCCCTTTTTTTATTTGGTCGCCAACACACCAGAAGGTTATGCCATTCGGATTTGCAATGTCTTTTCTGATCCTTCCCACATAAACATCGTCTTTATTGGCCACAAACAATGGCATTGGATATTCATTTTTTGCCGGATTATCAATGACTGTTAACCCTTCCGCTTTGCTAAATGCTTCTTTCACATCAGCAACTTCCAAAGGTTTTTCAGTTTCTACCCAGATAGCTTCCGAATGCGCCCTCATTACCGGAACCCTTACGCAGGTGGTACTCACTAAAGCATCAGTATGCATAATTTTTTGAGTCTCCCAAAACATTTTCATTTCTTCTTTGGTGTAATCATTCTCCAAAAATTTGTCGATATGAGGGATAATATTCATCGCCAACTGATGTTGAAAAGTCTCCACCGTTGGCGTTTCGCCATTGGCAACTTGCTGTGTTTGTTGTTCCAATTCGTAAAGCCCCCCGGCTCCTGCACCACTTGCTGCCTGATAGGTGGCAACATGAATCGACTTAATATGCGATAATTCTTCAATAGGCTTTAAAGCCACAACCATTTGTATGGTTGAACAGTTTGGATTGGCAATAATATTACGTGGACGCTTTTTTGCATCTTCCGCATTTACTTCGGGCACAACCAAAGGAATGTCATCTTCATATCTGAATGCACTCGAATTGTCAATCATTATTGCCCCATGCTTTGTAATTGTTTCCGCAAACTCTAATGAAATGCTGGCACCTGCAGATGTTAAAGCGATATCAATATCCTTAAAATCGTCGTTGTGTTTCAATTCTTTTACCACAAGCTTTTTACCCTTAAATGTGTATTCCTTGCCGGCACTTCTTGCCGACCCAAACAATACTAACTCATCTAAAGGAAAATTCCTTTCCTCAAGCACCCGGAGAAATTCTTGTCCGACTGCACCACTTGCTCCAACAACTGCAACTTTCATGGTCATTTAGTTTTTCAAATTAATTTCAATGTGTATCTTTATTTCATCAGACTTACTTACTGTAAAGTCTGTATCTAAACTTTAAGTTTTCAAGCAAATGGGTAACTCCCAAAACATAATCTATAGTGAAATTAAGTATAATCCTAAAGACTTCTCATCTTTCAAAACAATGGATGAGTGTATATGTTTTGCCTGTAACTTGAGGTCAAAATTAGCAATTTGCATTTAACCCGATACTTTATGAGTTATAAAGTAACTATAATCTTAACAATATTTTTTTATCTCTTTTCGCCTGAAACTAAAGCAGATGAAATCTGGTCGGAACAATTCTCCGTTCCCGAGAAGGGAATTTGGGGAAGTGCCGATGGGTCGGGCATTCAAAGTGACTTTACAGAAATCACAAAATGGAGCCTGGAATATTCAGATGTGATACTATCGAACGAAGGGGATTATTTTAAAACTGTAGCCACTAGCGGTGGAAGGTTTGAAGCTGTTGATATAAATGCTGAAGCCACTTGGATATCGGAAGAAATTGACATCGAAGGTATTAAAAACATTTCGGTTTCATTTACTGCTGCAGAAACCGGAAGTGGTAACAACCAGGGAACAAAATATCTAAACGCTTTTTATAAAATTGATGGAGGCGAAGAAATCCTTTTCGCTGAAAATGGTACTAACCTGGGGAACTTTGGCACTCAACAGGTAACTCAAAATAATATTGAGGGCAACACTTTGCAATTGATAATAAAATTCAGTACCCATTATTCTGCCGACAAAGTTTATATCGACAATGTTGTGGTTTCAGGGGAAGAAGACATCATAATTTACGGAACGAAAATAAAAATTCGAAATGCACCAAACAGGGTAGAAAAAGAAGAACCTTTTTCCATTTCTGCGGAAATAGTGGATGACCAGGAAAGAGTAGCAACAAATTATAGCGGAATCGTTTATTTGGAAGGCGAAACCGAAAACCTTTCTGGCTATAAGGAAGCAACGGTTATTAACGGAATGTGTAAATGGAATGATTTAAGATTCACTGAAACGGGAAAATATGAATTAATATTAAGCACGCCAAGCGATGATTTAGCCCCGGCTTACCACAATATAAGTGTTCTTTCCCCTTCGGAATTGCTTTTTTCAGACAACTATGAAAGCGGATTTAAAGAAGATTACTTCCCAAAAAACGATTGGACCGTTTCAGAAGTTGAACCAATCAACGGCAACGCATCTTTGAAACACAACCTGGATACAGTTACCGGGGAAAGTGCTTTGTTTTATCCCATGCAAATAAATTTTCAGGAACAAACCCTGGAATGGGGATTCAAAATAAGAAATGAAAACTGGGATCCTTCCTCGACAAACAAGTTCTGGGTATACATTGGTGCTGATTCAGAAAGTTTAGATAGTTTAACAGGTTATGCTGTTGGCGTAAATACTATTGGAAGCAACGATTTACTTTCATTGTGGAAAATCACGGAAGGCAATGCAGATTCACTGATTATTGAAACTGATTTGGACTGGAATGAAAACCAAACAACAGATATTCGAGTTACAAGATCGGCAAAAGGAGAATGGGAACTTCAATATAAGGAGAATCCGCAAGGTAATTTCAGCCAACCATTCAGGGGAAATCACTTTTCAAATTTTATTTGCAATTACTGGGGATTATATTTTAAATATTCTGCCTCCAGGGCAGGAAAATTAAGCTTCGATGATATAGAAATAAAGGCGTACGACTCAGCACCTTTTATTGTAGCTGCTAAAGCTATTAATGGAACTCAGATACAAGTTGAATTTAATGAAGCTGTTAACGTTTCCGGGCTTTCGAAAGATAATTTTACATTGAAAGACTCCAAAGGAAATATTATTCCCATCGAGGAAATCAGCACTCCTCAAAATGAAAACAAGTTTATTTTCCTCAGCATTTCAACAATTACGGACTTTGAATTGACGCTTTCCGCGTTTAATTTTTCAGATCTTTCCGGGAACGTAACAAGTCAAGATTCCATTGATTTTCCATTCTTTCCACCCATCCAACAGTATGATTTGGTTATCAACGAAATTATGGCTGATCCCTCCCCTGTTGTTGGCATGCCGGGATACGATTTTATTGAACTTTACAACAGGTCAAATTATCCATTAAAATTGACGGATTGGTCATTGCAAGTAGCTGACAACGAGCGGTTTTTAGAGGAGCAAGTTCTAATGCCCGGAGAATACCTTATTCTGTGTAAAACAGGAGCTTACGAGGCATTTAGCAATTTGGGGAACACCTTATCGGTTACCAGCTTTCCGGCTTTACCAGTTAAAGGGGAAAACATCCGGATTAAGGTTAATGGGCAAATTATTGATGAGATAAATTATTCTCAGGAATGGTATTACAGCGATGAAAAAGACAATGGCGGATGGACATTGGAAAGGATTGACCCGAACCGGCTTTGTGGGCAGGATGCAAACTGGACTGTTTCCATTCATCCTTCAGGTGGCACTCCGGGGAAAGTAAATTCTGTGCTTAGCGATAACCCTGATTTTATCACGCCATACGTGTTATGGGCTGCAAGCATTTCGCCTACGCAAGTTGAATTGCAATTTTCGGAACCAATGAACATGGAAACTTTAATAAATAAGCTTAATTATACCGTTTCCGAAGGCATAGGAAATCCTGAAAATATTGAGCCAATTTCCACAAGTGCAATTGTATTGAATTACCCTTCAGATTTAACGGAAGACAAAATTTACCAACTCAACATTCAGGAGCTTACCGACGAATGTGGCAATCCTTTATCCGATATTTCGATGGATATACAATGGGTGAATATTTACCCCGGCGATATTGTCATTAACGAGGTTTTATACGATCCGTTCCCCAACGGGGACGATTTTGTGGAGTTGTATAATAATTCAGATAAAAAGATAGCGTTTAACCGAATTCAGCTGGCATCAAAAGATGACAATAATGATTTTAAACAAATCTATTCCATTTCGAACGACAAATTCCTGTTTGAATCGCATACCTATCTGCTGTGTACAAAAAGCTCGTCCATCATATTGGAATTGTATTATTCCGAATGCCCTTCCTGTTTTATTGAAATGCCAAAATTCCCATCGTATGTAAACGAAGCAGGAATTGTTGTTCTGCTAACGGACTCAACTGAAATTGTGGATGAATTCGCATATTCCGACAATCTTCATTCCCCTCTTTTGTACGATCCCGAAGGTATTTCGCTGGAACGGGTTGGTTTTGACCTCGAAACCAATCAGGCAAGCACATGGAGTTCGGCATCCGAACTTGTGGGCTACGCAACACCTGGATATAAAAACTCGCAAACCAAAGGCGATGTAATTGGCAAAGAAATAACTTTTGAGCCCAAAAGCATTTCACCAAACAACGATGGTTATAATGATGCCTTACATATAAATTACCAATTAGATGAACCCAATTATGTGGCAAACATTTGGATTTTCGATACAACAGGAAGAACCATGGCACAAATTGCCCAAAACACATTGCTTGGCACTTCAGGCACCATATTTTGGAACGGCGAAGATGAAACCGGAAGCAAACTTCCACTCGGACCATATATTATTGTTGTGGAACTATTTGATCACAAAGGTTCTGTGAAACGATACAAAGAAGCCTGTATAATTACTGATCTGTTAAATTAAGTTTAACCGCAAAAAAGAATATCCTAATAAATTAACAGATGGAAATTTAATCCCTACATTTGTTCAATCACAAATGAAAAAATGAAGAATCAGGTGAGCCATATTATTCTTATTTCAATTGCAGCGGCAGTCGCAGCCCTTGTGAATAGGATGGATATGGTCTGAACCAATAAAGATATTTTTAACTGAAGGCCATTCCATTAAGGAGTGGCCTTTTTTATTTACATCCCTAAAAGGGAGACTTTGAATTAGATTATATAAATAACATTATGAAACAAATTTCCAACATAGCAATTAACCTCCTCGCAGCAGTTGCAGCGGCGGTCATTATTATTTCAGGTTTTACCTAGGAGAAGAATTGCTATACATTTTATAAAAAGCCTTTTCCTGGTAAGCCGGGGAAAGGCTTTCTTTTTTCGCGCAGGTAGGGCAACAGGTTACAAATCAATTTTAACTTTTAATAAAACAAACAAAAAATGAACTACGAAAATTATTTATCAGATTGTTGTAAAAACATCCCGCGATCGTTTATCCGAGAAATCCTGAGTGTTGCCGAACAGGAAGATTTTATCTCTTTTGCAGGAGGACTCCCCAATCCCGACTTTTTCCCGGTTGAGGAATTAAAAAACGGCTTGGCTTCAATTTTTACCGATACCGGAAAAGAAACCCTTCAATATGCCGGAAGCCAGGGGTTTCTTCCTTTGCGCGAATGGATTTCATCGTACTACAACACAAAATATGGCATGCATACCAAAGCATCGCAATATATCATCACCAACGGTTCGCAACAGGCTTTGGCAATCGTAAGCAAAGCAATGATTAATCCCGGCGATGTAGTGGCACTTGAGAAGCCTTCCTACCTTGGGGGCATCCAGGCCTTATCGCTTAACAGTCCGGTTTTTAAGCAAGTGAGCCTGAACCCCGACGGTGTCGATTTAGAGGAATTGGAAAATGTAATATTAAACTATGGAGTCAAACTTTTTTATGCCATCCCCAACTTTCAAAATCCATCAGGCATAAGTTATTCTTATACAAAAAAACAAGAATTGGCAGCTTTGCTTGAACATTACCAAACCATACTCGTTGAAGACAATCCTTATGGCGAACTCCATTTTAAAGGTGAAAACTCGGCACCAATTGTTGGCATGCTGCCCAATCAAACGATTTGGTGCGGTTCATTCTCAAAAATGATTTCGCCGGGAATCCGCACAGGCTGGATTTGTGCCCCGGATGAGATGGTACCATGGCTGATAAAAATTAAACAGGCTGTAGATCTGCACACAAATAATATTGTGCAACGCTTAATCTATCATTTTTTAAGTAACCATGATATTGAAAGCCATTTGCAAAAAATTAGGAATGCCTATGGCAAACAATGCCGGGTTATGCAAAATGAGGTCATCAAATATTTCCCGGAAGGAAGCGAAATAACCAATCCTGAGGGCGGAATGTTTATATGGGTGAAGCTGCCGGAGGGCTACGATACCGAAAAGTTAATTAAAATTGCCATCCAAAAAAAGGTTGTGTTTGTTCCAGGCAGGTCGTTTTTTACCAATGGCGAAGGTAACAGGTATATGCGACTGAATTTCTCAAATGCTTCCGAAGGAATGATAATCGAAGGAATTGCAAGGCTTTCAGAAGCAATCAAAGAATGCGAAATGGTTTTTGCCTAGCAATCAGCATTAGATTAAAAAATATATCTGACCATTCCGTATTAATTGTTCGTAATTAGGTCAACACCTTATGGTTTAGTGTTTTTGTGGCAAAAATCCAATTAAAGAATAGTCACAATGACACTAAATCATAAAGCAATTTAAAAGGATATCCTTTAGAAATCAATTATACCTAAGAATCTTGGGCATAATAAAATTTATTTTTACTTTTACTTCATGTCACAAAACAATTTATACAAAGGGAGCCTTTCCACCATCGTTTTAAAGCTGCTCAATGATAAAGGAAAGATGTATGGCTATCAAATTACCCGCGAAGTAGAATTAATTACCACCGGAAGCTTGAAAATTACGGAAGGTGCTTTATACCCAATATTGCATAAACTGGAAGCAAAAGGATTATTGAGTGTGGAAATAAAGAAAGTCAATAACCGCCCACGAAAATATTATTTCATAACCCCAAAAGGTAAAAAAGAATCGGTTAACCTGGTGGAGGAGATGAAAGCTTATATGGCAAATATGGAAATTCTGTTAAATCCTAAAACAACTTAATATGCATATGCAACTAACCGACCATGAACTAAAGCAACTTTATGTTTTTTGCCATAAACACTATGTATATCAATACGATTTACAAACTGAACTGGTGGACCATTTGGCTTCTTCCATCGAAGAGCAATGGGAAACAAACCCGGAATTAAACTTTGATGAAGCCCTAAAAAATTGCTGGTCAAAATTTGGCATATTCGGGTTCAGCAAAGTAAAACAACAAAAAGAAAAAGAATTAAGAAGGAAGTATAATTATTTGCTGTGGAACTATTTCCTAAAATTCTATAAATTGCCCAAAATAATCCTCACTTTTGCCCTTACACTCTTATTTTATTCCGCTCTTAAATATACTAACTATGATGTTGAAATTATTTCAGCCTATTGCATGATAATGGTTGTTAGCTTAATACTATATTATTACTTTTATTATCCAAGATATATAAAGATTAAAACTATTCCCGGAAAATCATTTTTACTTTTAAAAATACTTCAAGATGTTCAGGTAACGGCAACTTTTGTGGTTCAATTACCTATCTTCTTTTTCAATATCAATAATGCTTATGAACTGAATTTAATCAACAACTCATATATTCTTTTTGGTATTTCGCTGGTGACCATAAGTTTTACCATTCTTATGTACGGGAATTTATTTTTTCTCCCTAAAAAAATAAAAGAGCATTTTATGGAATCCTATGCTGAATTTGCGGTATAAAAAAGAAAATGTAACAAATCCAGCTAGCCCGCAACCAATAAATAAAACCAGGATTACGATTAAAACATCCAACTGTTTACGAATAATATAATCTCTATTAAATGAAAAGAAACTTTTTTTATTTTGCTTGGCGGGAACTCATCCGGTCAGCATCGCTGAAAAAAAGCATGGCGGCAAAAGGGGTAATTATATTCCTTTCCATCTATTTTTCACTTGTAGCCTTGTATATGGGCTTTAACCTGGAGAACGTGATCTCCGAAAAATATCCCGACATTTCTCCAATACAGGCATTCAACTCCCTCATATTTATTTATGCAGGGTTTGAGCTTGTTTTACGGATTATGATGCAAAACCTGCCAACATTTGGGTTTCAGCCATTTTTACTCATACCCGTAAAACGGAAAAGGATTGCCAATTATATGCTGAACAAATCGTTGCTACATTTTTTTAACATCCTTCCCTTATTTTTATTATTGCCTTTTACTTTAAAAGTTGCAATTCATGAGGCTCCAGCTCCGAACTTAATTGCCTGGTTTGCTTCACTTTATCTAATGGTATATGTGAACCATTACCTGGCTCTATACATCAAATGGAGGACCAACGAATCGAATGTCCTGTTTTACAGTTTCCTGGCATTGGCAGCAGCAGTTTATTGCATTGACTATTTTGCAATATTCGACATTACAGCAGCTTTTGGCCGTATCTTCGATTTTGTTTTAAACAATCCGGTTTCAGCCGTAGCATTCCCAATTTTAATCCTTCTTTTTTATCAGCTAAACAGAAAATATTTGTTAAGCAGGTTCTATTTGGATGAACTTGGCAACAAGAAAAAAGAAGAAAGCAAGCATGACTTTTCGTGGCTAAACCGTATTGGTGAATATGGCAAAATGTTGTCGCTTGAGGTAAAAATGATTACCCGGAATAAACGGCCAAGGTCAACAGCACTTCTATCCCTGATTTTTTTATTGTATGGTTTAATTATTTATCAGGACTTTGATGCTGGCAAACCGGAATTTATATTGGTATTTGGAGGCATATTTATGACAGGGATGTTTAGCATGACTTATGGGCAGTTTTTCCCATCGTGGCATGGGCGTTATTATACGTTTTTAATGGCGCAAAATGTGAAAATGAAACAAATCCTTCAATCCGCTTTCTTCTTAATGGCAGCAACCAATATAATTTATTACCTTTTATCGCTGGGCTATATGTTTATCAGCCCAAAAGTATTGTACATCCATTTTGTTGTGATGTTGTATAATATTGGTGTAAATAGTTTTGTAATATTCGCACTCGGCTTAAACAATTTGAAGGCAATCGACCTGGAGAAAAAAGCCATGTTCAATTACCAGGGAATGGGGGCAACCCAATGGCTAATTTCTTTCCCAATTCTTTTTGGTCCAATGGTATTGTACGGACTCCTTTCATTGGTTTTTAGCAAAACCATCATCTATTTTATTTTTGGTGGAATAGGTTTGATCGGGATTATATTACACCCTTATCTAATCGATTATTTCACGAAAAAATATTTAGCCCGCAAACACAAAATGATAACCGCATATAAAAATTCATAACCATGATAACAGCAAAAAATTTACAAAAATCATACAATGGCACGGTTGTTTTAAACCTGGAAGAACTCACCATTAACAAAGGGGAAGTATTTGGCTTGGTTGGTAACAATGGCGCAGGAAAAACCACATTCTTTTCTTTGGTTTTAGATTTAATCAGGGCAACAAATGGGGAGGTAATCATCAACGATATTCCCGTGTCAAAATCAGAAGATTGGAAAATACATACAGGTTCTTATATTGATGAGAGTTTCACCATTGGCTACCTCACCCCCGATGAATATTTTACCTTTATTGGCGAACTTAGGGGCATGAACACTTCGGACGTAGAAAAGTTTCTTGACCGATACACTGAGTTTTTCAACGATGAAATAATTGGCAAAAAGAAATTTATCCGTGACCTTTCCAAAGGAAACCAGAAGAAAGTTGGGGTTGTAGGAGCATTAATGGGACACCCGGAAGTAATTGTTTTAGATGAACCTTTTGCAAACCTCGACCCATCTTCGCAATTCAAATTGAGGAAAATTGTGAAAGAATATGCAGAAGAATTCAAATCAACCTTTTTGATTTCGAGCCACACTTTAGATAATATTACCGACGTTTGCCAACGTATTGTCATCCTTGAAAAAGGGCAAATTGTGAAGGACGTTCAACGAACCGATTCTACGCTTGCCGAATTGCAGGAATTCTTTACAGGTGAGGTGGTATAAATTTTGAAGAATAAATTTTTATTATCATTGCAACAATAATAACTTTAACACACAATAACATGATTTTAGAGATATTGCATCCCGATGAATTTACCCTTTTTTGGCAAATTTTTGTAACTGTGGTTTTATGCGCCATTTTCTTTTTTATAGGAAGAATGCTCTTAACTAAAAATAAAAAGAAGGGGTAATAATATTTAATTTTTCTTCTCCTTCCTAATTGATCGGTGTAATTGTGCACTTCAAAATAAATGAAAGGATAGGGTAATCCAAGGTTCTTAATCCTGAATCCTTGAATCCCTTTCCTTTTTTTTGTACATTTAGTTACTATTAAAATACCTATAAATTAAGGCATGGACCAAGAAATAATTTCCTCAAAAGAAGCATTCAAAAAAGCAGCTGTTATTTGCAGTAAAGCAGAAAAATGCTCGCCCGATATCCGTAAGAAAATTGTTAGCTGGGGATTGGAAAAATACGATGCAGAAGCAGTTGTTGATAAACTTAAAGAAGAAAAGTATATTGATGACGGAAGGTATTGCAAAGCTTATTTTCGTGAAAAATTCAGGATCAATAAATGGGGAAAAATAAAAATTGCCTATTATCTAAAACAAAAAGGTATATCTGACAAATACATCGAAATTGGCAAAGAAGAAATTGATCAGGATAAATACGTGGAAGCACTTCTCAAAGTAATGAAAGACAAAGCCAAAAGCATTAAGTCAAACAACAGGTTTGATAAAATGGGAAAGATCATCCGCTTTGCCCAAACCCGTGGTTTCGAGGCGGAACTAATCCATCGGCATATGAATTCGATTTTATAAAATAAAAACTTTCCTTCCTTTTATTTTTTTAATTTTACACCCCAATTAAAATATTTTGCCATGGTATTAAAAGAGCAAGTGAAGAATTTAAATGATCGCCGGGATGCGTTAAGGAGGCATCTTTGACTACGATGCGAAATTATTACAACTACAAGAAGAAGAATTAAAAACCCAGGATCCTGAGTTTTGGGAAAACCCCAAAGAAGCTGAACTTCAAATGAAAAAAATCCGGTCGATAAAAATATGGACCGATGGATTTAAGGCTGTAGATCAGGCAATGGAAGATTTTCTGGTTTTATATGAGTTTTTTGAAGCTGATGAAGCAAGCGAAAGCGAAATAGACCAGGCTTATTCAGATATCCTTCAAAAGGTTGAAGACCTGGAAGCAAAAAACATGCTTCGGAACGAAGAAGACCACCTTGGGGCCGTGTTAAAAATTAATGCCGGGGCAGGAGGAACCGAGAGCAACGATTGGGCCGATATGCTTTTACGAATGTATAGCCGCTGGGCAGAGAAAAATGGCTTCAAACTTTCCATGATGGATTTTCAAGAAGGTGATGAAGTTGGCGTAAAAAGCTGTACCATGGAAATTGAAGGCGATTATGCCTATGGCAACCTGAAAAGTGAAAACGGGGTTCATCGGCTGGTACGCATTTCCCCATTTAACGCCCAGGGAAAAAGGATGACCTCTTTTGCTTCCGTATATGTTGCACCACTAATCGATGATTCTATTGAGATTACTGTAAACCCGGCTGACATTACCTGGGATACCTTTAGAAGTGGTGGTGCCGGAGGGCAGAATGTAAACAAAGTGGAAACAGGTGTTCGCTTGAGGCATGCACCAACAGGCATTATTATTGAAAACACCGAAAGCCGTTCGCAATTGGGCAATAAGGAAAATGCCATGCGTCTTTTAAAGTCGCAGCTATATGAACTGGAACTCAGAAAAAGACGTGAAAAAGTCGATGCTGTTGAGTCTCAAAAGAAAAAAATTGAATGGGGCTCTCAAATAAGGTCTTATGTATTGCAACCATACAAAATGGTAAAAGACTTAAGAACCAACCATGAAACAGGAAATGTAAATGCTGTTTTAGACGGAGAAATAAACGATTTTATTAAGGCATATCTCATGGAATTCGGTGGAGAATAATCCTCCATTATTTTAGAATAATTTGAACAAAATATTGTCCCCCGGTTTTCTATAAATATTAATTTATAGTATTTTTAGAACGTATCAACCATGCAAGAAAAACAATAATATGAAGAGATATATCAACCGGGAAATCAGTTGGCTTTCGTTCAACGAAAGGGTATTGCAGGAAGCTGACGATAAAAATACACCTTTGCTTGAACGTCTGAGGTTTATTGGTATTTTTTCAAATAACCTGGATGAATTTTTCAGGGTAAGGGTAGCCACTGTGCGAAGGATGGTTGACCTGGGGAAAGATGAAGAAAACCTTTTGGGGGATTATACGCCAAAACAATTGCACAAAGAAATAAGTACGATTGTAAAAAAACAACAAAAACAAGCGCAGAAAATTTATCAGGATGTAGTGGAAGAAATGGCAACAGAAGATATTTTCATGCTGAATGAAAATAACCTCAACCCATCGCAAGAAGAGTATGTAAGAAAATATTTTCACGATAAAATCCTTCCTAACCTAGTGCCGATAATGCTTACCAAGAGCCTTAAATTCCCATACTTAAGGGATCGCTCGGTTTATTTGGCAGTAAAATTATCAAAACTCGCAAATCCCGAAAAAATGGCTTATGCCCTTTTAAGGATTCCAAGTAAAAGCCTTTCCAGGTTTATGGTTCTCCCGAAAGAAGACAACAAACAATTCGTTTTGTTAATAGACGATGTTATCCGCTTTTGCTTAAAGGACATATTCCATATTTTCACCTACGATAAGTTCGAAGCTTACACCATAAAAGTGACACGCGATGCCGAATTGGACATCGACGACGACATTTCAAAAAGCTTTATGGAAAAAATGGAGCTTGGGTTAAAAAAACGAAAAACCGGGAAACCTGTCCGATTGCTTTACGACAGTGACATACCCGAAGATTTGTTTTCTTTCATCCTGAAAAAAATGAAGCTGGATGAAGAAAATACCACCGCCGGTGGACGTTATCACAACCACCGTGATTTTATGGATTTTCCGGAAATTGGTAAACCCGAGCACTATTACAGGGCACTCGAACCTATCCGGCACAAAGACCTTCGCCCATACGAAAGCATTTTAAAAAAGATCAAGGGCAAAGACATCATGCTTCATTACCCTTACCAAAATTTCGGACATTTTATCGACCTTCTGCGCGAAGCTGCTATTGATCCAAAAGTTAAAGAAATAGGCATCACAATTTATCGGGTTGCCGATGACTCCAAAGTGGTAAATGCCCTGTTAAATGCTGTTCGGAACGGAAAAACAGTAACAGTGGTTATTGAGCTCCAGGCACGTTTCGATGAAGAAGCCAATATGTATTGGTCACAAAAACTTCAGGACGAAGGGGCAACCGTAATCAATGGTATTCCGGGGCTAAAAGTACACAGCAAATTAGCATGGATAAAACGTCAGGAAAAAGGGGAATTTGTGAATTACGCCTATATCGGAACCGGGAATTTTCATGAAGGTACTGCAAGGATTTATGCCGATGAAGGCCTGTTAACCAGCGACACACGCCTGACCGGTGAAGTTGCAAATATTTTTGATTTCTTTAAACATAATTTCCGACAATATTCTTACGAGCACCTGGTTGTAAGCCCTTTCCACATGCGAAAGTTTTTTACTTCCATGGTCGACAAAGAAATTAAACTGGCAAAGCACGGCAAAAGAGGCTTTATGATCCTTAAAATGAACAGCCTTATCGATACCAACATGATGCATAAAGTGATGGAAGCAGCCGAGGCTGGCGTTAAAATCAAACTGATTATCAGGGGTATTATGGGCATAAAAATCGATAAACCCGAATT
This sequence comes from Prolixibacteraceae bacterium, assembly GCA_963678235.1. Lineage (GTDB taxonomy): Bacteria > Bacteroidota > Bacteroidia > Bacteroidales > Prolixibacteraceae > JABMQB01. Next base: position 2,920,543 of record OY782766.1, read on the forward strand.
AGAACAAAACCTTCAGGCAATTAGTATTGTCGATAAGTTTCTGGAACATTCGCGGGTATTTCTCTTCGGAAACGGTGGCGATGAAAAAATATACATTTCATCGGCCGATTGGATGGGCCGAAACCTGAACCGTCGAATTGAAGTTGCATGCCCTATTTATGACCCGGAATTAAAAGAAGAGCTTAAAGAAATGTTACGCCTTCAACTGAAAGACAATACCAAGGCAAGGATTCTTGATCCGGAACTTCAAAACCTCTATAACAGGGAAAATGTGAGTTCAAAATACAGGTCGCAGGAAGATTTTTATAATTTTATCAAATCAAAACATATCAAATCAATGAAAATTTACCACAATCCTAGATGCTCGAAAAGCAGGGCTGGACTAAAATATCTGGAAGAAAAAGGGATTTCGTTTGAAGTAAAAGAATATTTAAAAGATGGAATTACGGCACAGGAGCTTGCAGAACTAATCGCAAAAACCGGAAGGCCCGTTTTTGATTTTGTAAGGACACATGAGCAACTTTATAAAGACAATTACAAAGGCAAAGAATTTAGCGACGAAGAATGGCTCAAAATACTAGCCGAAAACCCAAGGTTACTCCATCGACCCATTGTTGAAAACGGAGACAAGGCTGTTTGGGCACAACCCGCTGAAGAGCTGGATAAATTGATTTAGCTCAGAAATAAAGGTTTTAGTTATTCAAACCAAAGCCACTATTTTAGGCAGAAATATAATCAACCCGATTATTATCGCACTAATAGCACTAATTAATACCCCGGCAGCGGCAAGGTCTTTAATATTTTTTATTTTTTCGTTTCGCTCGGGCGATATAAAATCACAAAGGTTTTCAACAGCGGTGTTCAATATTTCAGTGGTAATTACAAAACCTATAGCAAATATAACTGCAATCCATTCGTAAGGATGAAGTTTAATTAGGATTCCTGCGGCAACAACAAAAATTGCAACAATAAAGTGTATTCTTGCATTATGTTCTTCTTTTAACAAGGCTTTTAACCCATGAAAAGCAAATCGGAAGCTTTTTATCCTTGTTAAAAATGAAAATTTTTCCGGTTTCATCCTATAAAAACCTTAGTGTAAAAAGAACTAAAATAATCTTGAATTATTGAATATCTAATTGCTTTTGCAAAGCAGCGGTTGCTTTCGATAATTGTTTTTCCCTTTTTATGAGTTTCGATAATTCCAACGCATCTTTAACCGCCTTTTTGTCGTAATCCTCAAGAATTATATAAAAATATCGTTTACCAAGGAACACCGCTTTCAATCGCCTTTGGGTATTATTCGCTATAAATTCAATTACCCCGTTGTCCTTTCCATCCCGATAGGTCACCTTTTCCCATTTTACTTCCATAAAATCGCTTCTATGGTTATCCGGGCTGTCCAACGCAACTTTTTCGGTTTTTGCCTGGAGCGGACCATCGTAAACCCTCATCCCTGTATGATCTAACCATTCTTTTCCATGGTAATTGCTTGAGATATACAATTCGCCACGCTCGTCAAGATGAATTTTAATATACGATTCGTCCCACCTTCGTTCAAAATTTTGTTTCTTATGATTGTATTGCGAATATCTATCAAACTCTGTTTTTTCTTTGGTGAAATTCTTTTCCAGTTCGGTAATCAAAGTTCGGACAGAATCGAGTTCAACTTCATTTTTTTGAAGGATGTCCCACGAAATTTCATTTTTCAGATTTTTGGCGGCATTGATTGAATAAACCGCTTTTGGGTAAAGTTTTGCAACCGAATCCAGTTGAAGCAATGCATTGGAAGTATCCCTGTTTTCAAGCAAAAGCTTTGCTTTACTTAACCTTACCCGTGCCAAATCTTCCTGTGATGGACCACAAGCAAACAAAACAACGGTAATTAATAAGATGGAAATATAAGTTAATAACTTCATAATTCTTCATTTTCAAACAAAAATACTATTTTTTGCCTCCAATAAAACCTTGTCTGCTATCATGAATACAAATTCAGTGGAATTTTTTAAGAATATCAACCCGAAGGCAAATCTAGGCGATTGTCAATTAATAATTGTTGCATGGAAACTAAAAACCCCGGGCAACATGGGACAAATTATCCGCTTAGCACATAATGTTGGGGCTTTGAAAGTTATTTTTGTGGATAATGGGATGAAAAAACGAACATCGGAAATAAAGAAAACTGCAGGGTTTAGTTTTGACCAGATGGATTGGGAAGTTATAGATGAATGCAATTTTGATGAATCGGTTCCTAAAACCTTTAAACGAGTTAGCATTGAAACTTCAGATGGTGCTGAAAACATTTATGCAGTAAAACTGCCGCAAAAAGCGGTTCTTATCGTAGGCAGCGAATCAAAAGGTTTGCCTGAAGCAATTGTAAGTTCCTGCCACTACAATGTTTATATCCCGATGCCTGGCAGTTGCAAGTCTCTAAATGTCTCTCACGCTACCTCTGTTGCGGCGTTCGAATGGCTCCGGCAAACTGCTTTCCAATAATCCTAAAAATAATATTATTTAATTCTCAATAACTTAATTTTTATTCTATAGATATTTTCTATTTTTATAGATTATAAATAAAAACCATGATCACCTTAACTCAACTTGAATACATTGTTGCCGTAGATACCTACCGCCATTTCGGCAAAGCTGCCGAACATTGTTTTATCACACAACCGACCCTTTCGATGCAAATAAAAAAGCTGGAAGAAGATTTGGAAGTTATCATTTTCGACCGCAGCAAACACCCGTTAATCCCCACCGACATTGGTGAGCGGATTATTGCACAGGCCAGGGTTACCTTAAAACAATCGGAAGAGATCAATAATATAATAAAAGACCATAAAAACCAGGTATCGGGAATGATCAGAATTGGAATTATCCCAACACTTGCTCCATATTTGCTGCCCCTTTTTATTGGCCACTATAAAAAGAAATACCCAAACATTTATATAAAAGTTGAAGAACAAACCACCGAAAATATCATCAAACTTCTCCATAAAGATTTAATTGATGTTGGAATATTGGTGACACCACTTGAAGAAGAGAAGATCAATGAAAAGCCAATTTTTTATGAGGAAATGTTGATATATGCCAATAAAGACCACCCTTTGCACAAAAAGAAGGAAATTAATGTGGAAGATATCGCAGTTCCTGAAATTTGGCTTTTGAGCGATGGACATTGTTTCAGGCACCAAATCGTGAATCTTTGTTCGTTCATGGGAACAGCAAATAGTGAATTGCCATTTTATTTCGAAGCAGGTTCATTAGAAACATTGATGAACATTGTTGACATGGAGGGAGGACTCACACTCATTCCCGAACTTGCAAAAAGCGGTATGTCGAAAGAAAGGCTGGCAAATGTAATCTCATTCAGCAATATTAAACCATTAAGGGAAGTCAGCCTGGTTTATTCGCGCCATTTTGCGAAACACAAACTTATCACATTGATGCACAGGGAAATAAAAGAAACCATCCCGAATTACATGCTCGATAATGAACGCGGAACAATTGTTAAATGGAGATAAAAACACATTGCAGGCACAAATTTTTTCTGCAGAATGCATTTTTTGTTTTGTAAGTCCAAAAAAAGGTATTTTATTTGCAACGCGAAATTAAAAAATCAGTTCACCGAAAATTCGTGTAAAAAGGAGTAAAAAAAAACTTCAAAAAGTTTGGTGGCATTAAAAAATGATTTATTTTTGCAGTCCCAAATTTAAGGGAAATTAAATAGGGGCCCGTTCGTCTAGGGGTTAGGACGCCAGGTTTTCATCCTGGTAGCAGGGGTTCGAATCCCCTACGGGCTACAAATTTTAGAAAGGAAAAATTAAAAATGGCACATCATAAGTCAGCATTAAAAAGAATTAGGCAAGACCAGAAGAAAAAAGTGCATAATAAATATTTTGCAAAAACTACTCGTAATGCCATCAGGGATTTAAGAAACGAATCTGATAAAGATGCAGCTTCAAAAAGATACCCTGAAGTTGTTTCTTTGATTGATAAACTTGCAAAAAAGAACATCATTCATAACAACAAAGCTTCTAACCTTAAATCTAAATTAGCTCTTCATATCAGCAAGCTATAAAGAGCATTTTAAAAGATATTTCAAGCCTCTTCAATTGATTTTGGAGAGGCTTTTTTGTGCCCTGGATTCTTGCCACGTTTGATTCACATATTTTTTTCATATTTTATCGGTCCGAAGTTCCTATTGTCACACAATAATTAGTAAATTTAATGGCAAATTGGTTGTTGTGTCTGAATATAAAAAGCTTAATATAAAAGATTGGGCGGTTGAAGACAGGCCAAGGGAAAAGCTTCAAACCAATGGACCCAGGGCACTTTCTGATGCTGAATTAATTGCCATACTTATTGGCTCAGGCAATGTTGAAGAATCGGCAGTTGAGCTTTCACGAAGGATTCTTAAATCCGCCAACAATAATATTGCTGAATTAAGCAAAATGGGCATTGACAATTTAACAGCCTTTAATGGGATTGGAGAAGCCAAAGCAATCAATATTTTAGCGGCCCTGGAACTTGGGAAACGCCGAAAAGATGCCGATGTGTTTAAAAAAGATAAAATTACCTCAAGTAAAGATGTTGCTGATGTATTTATCCCACTTTTATCGGATCTTTCACACGAAGAATTTTGGATCCTGCTACTGAACCGGGGAAATAAAATAATAGAGAAGCAGAGGATCAGCCAGGGGGGAATTGCAGGAACTGTAATAGATGTGAAAATGATTTTAAAACCTGCTATCGACAAGCTTGCCAGTTCAATCATATTGTGCCACAACCATCCGTCAGGAACATTAAGTGCTTCGGATGCCGACCTGCAGATAACTGGAAAAATAATGGCAGCAGCTAAAACAATGGATCTATCCGTACTGGACCACATAATAATTGGAAACGACAGCTACATTAGCCTGGCAGATGAAGGTTTGCTTGTACAATAGACAGTAAAATTTTATCAACTAATTCTTTAAATTAAGGGATATGCTACTCATTTATTCAGAAGAGGTTTCTCCACGTTTGGAGTATATTGCCAAATTAATTTTTGAAGATATTTTAAAAACCAAAGTCACTTTCACAACCAATTCGTCCGAATTTAAAAAATCGGAACTTCCGAAAATAAACTATTCTTTTGAAAAATTTGGGGATGAATTGTATATTAAAGCTTCACGCCTATTGTATTGCAGGGTGGTTATTTATCCCGATTTTGGCAGTGTCCGGTACAAAGGTGAAAAATATTTCTTTGAAACCTCCAAAGACTCGGTTTTGCCATTCGACCCATTTGCTGCAGCATTTTTCGTGGTAACCAGGCAGGAAGAATACCTTGAAAAAAGAAAAGGAAAATATAAAAGATATAACAGCCGTTGGAGTATTTTATCTAAAAACATGCTCCTCGAAAAGCCAGTGGTTAATATTTGGGCAAACCTATTGGCGCAGGAAATCACTAAGAAATACCCAACATTCGTTTTCCCGCAGCGGAAATTCGAATTTCAGATGAGTATTGACATTGACAATGCCTGGGCAATAAAAAACAAAGCACTTTGGCGACATGCTGCAAGTGGATTAAATAATCTTATAAAAGGAAAACAAAAGCTCAATAAAGAAAAAATTGATGTACTTCTGAAATCAAAGAAAGACCCCTACGACACCTATGAATATTTAGACCAGATATTTAAAGGGAAAGAAGATAAGGTACTGTTTTTCTTCCTTCTTGGCGATTATGCAAAACACGATAAAAACATTTCGCACAGAAACAAAGAACTCCGAAAACTTATTCAACAGACACATAAAAAATACAAAGTCGGAATACATCCTTCTTTTTATTCATCAAAAAAAGGGAACAGCTATAAAATTGCAAAAGAGAAAACGCGCCTTGAACGCATTATTGGTGAAAAAGTAATCAGGAGCCGGCAACACTACTTACGGTTAAGATTCCCAACTACCTACCGAAGGTTAATAAAACACGGAATTGAAGAGGATTACACCATGGGTTACGCAAATAGGATAGGATTTCGGGCAGGCATTTGCACGCCATTTTATTTTTACGACCTAAAAAAAGAAAAAGCAACTTCACTCCGGATTCATCCTTTTCAGGTGATGGATGTAACATTAAAAGATTATATGGGGCTCACTCCAGAAGAATCAAAAGAAGCAATCAGGAAACTTATGTTGGAAGTAAAAAAAGTTGGTGGTACTTTTACAGCTTTATGGCACAACGAAACATTGGGCGAAGACAAAAGATGGAAGGGGTTTAGGGAAGTGTTTGAGTTTATGAATGAATTGGGCGTAAAGCTGGAGAACGAATAAATGACGGAAATAACATTTACTAAAAACAAAGATATTAACACCCAAAAATGGGACAACTGTATTGAACAAGCTGCAAACCGGAAAATATATGCTTTATCATGGTATCTTGATATTGTTGCCGAAAACTGGGACGCGCTTATTTTTGGAGACTATGAATTTGTAATGCCCATTCCGAATAATAAGAAATTTGGAATTCCATATATTATCCAGCCTCCATATTGCCAACAATTGGGCATTTTCCCAAAAGCTACTGAAGAAATTCAAGAGGAGTTTATGAAACAAGTGACCAAACGTTTCAAATACATTCATTATTTTTTTAATGCCGCTTACGATCTCTTGCCCAATTCAGCATTCACACTATTGAATAGGACAAATTTGGTGCTTCCGCTAATCCAGGATTATATATCCATAGCAAATGAATTCACGAAACATACGAAACGAAACCTGAAAGTAGCTAAAACGGCAAAAGTTGAAGTTGTCAAAGGACTTCGCGCCGATGAATATATGAAAATCAAAAAAGAGAATCTCAAAACAAAAGCATCTGACAAAGCTTTGCAAAAACTCTATTTGCTGATAAACAATACTATAACATCGGGAAGGGGTACTATTTATGGTGCATACTCCGATGTAAACAATCTGTGTTCTGCAGCTTTTATCCTCTTCGATGGAAACCGGGTTTATTACCTAAATGCATTCTCAACTGATGAGGGACGTGAAAACAGGGCAATGTATGCCATTGTGGATTCAATAATAAAAGAATTTGCCGGATCGGGTAGGATTCTTGATTTTGAAGGATCAATGGTTGAAGGTGTAGCCAGGTTTTATAAGGGATTTGGTGCATTACAGGAAAAATACTTCTATATAAAATGGAATAAACTTCCTATAATCAAAAGTTTTATGAAGTAATTGGCTATGAATAGGAAAGGAATAAAAACACTTGCTTACCATCTACTCCAACCTTTTTCCCTGAATTTTCTGCGGCGAATCTCAGGTGAAAACTTTATCTTCCCTTTTTACCATTTGGTTTCCGATTCAAACCCGGGACATGTTAAAAACCTTTATCCAATCGTAACAGAAAAGCAGTTTTTATCCGACATTGAATTTCTTTTAAAGTATTACGAACCTGCAACAATAATTGATGTACTGGACTTTGTGCAATGCGGTAAAAAATCGAGAAAACCGATGTTTTTACTAAGTTTTGACGATGGAATGCGGGAATGTTACGATGTCATTTACCCGATTCTTAAACAGAAAGGGATACAGGCAGCTTTTTTTATCAACCCACCCTTTGTGGATAATAAGGAAATGTTCTATAAACATAAAATTAGCCTCTTAATCGATGCGGTTCATATCTGCGGGCAACAAGAACTTAAGGGGATTTCAAATGTATTTGAGCGTTCATGCCCAAGTATTAAATCCGTAATCAATGAACTAAAAGCATTGGCCTATAATGATATTCATAAAATAGACCAAATAGCCCGGATTTGTTCGGTTAACTTCGATTCATATCTTGAGAAAGAGCAACCTTATATGACCACTGCCCAAATTAAAGAAATGCAATCAGACGATTTTATTATAGGTTCGCACGGACTGAACCATAAAAGGTTCTCCACTCTGACAGATGAAGAAATGAAATACGAAGTTGGGCAAAGTGTGGACTATCTCAAATCAAAGTTTCCCGGAAAAGTCCAAACCTTTGCATTTCCATTTACCGATGACCTGGTACCCTCAAGTTTCTTTGATTTTTTATACAATGAAATAAATCTGGACATAACATTCGGAACGGCGGGCATTAAAAAAGATTTGCAAAAAAAACACATACAACGAATCCCTATGGAAGTTGAAAAAAGGAATGCAAATCAGATTTTACGTGCCGAATATTCATATTTTTTTCTGAAAAGCTTAGTAAATAAGAATACAATTATCCGAAGTAATTAATCAAACCATTTCGAAAAATCCCGGTCTATCAGATTTTGAAGCTGTATTATGTCTTTACGATAGAAGTTTTTTAAATAATTTCTGGTTTCAGGCTTCATTTCAGACTTTATCATCTGTTTCTCTCCTGTAAATCTACTTTTCAAAAATGAAACTAATTTTGCAGGAATAAATATCTTCAAAAGTTTAATAAATTTCCTGGCAGATTCGATTTGATATAAAACTTGTGATTTAGGATCGCCCGACACATTATATTTATACCTGGTATCAAATTCAAAAGTGGAATCAACGTTAATAAATTCGCAAAGATCCTTTAACAATTGAGGAGTATTTTCTTTTAAGTCTTCATAAAGAAAAACCTTTACTTCGTTAAAGTTTTCCAAATATTGTTTTACTTGTTTATAGTATAAACCAGAGTTTTTATATTGCCATGACCACAACCATTTTTTTATTTTCCTGTTTTCTTCTTCTTGCAAAGCATCTTCAAATGAAAGAGTTTCACGTTTGTCTCGCTTAAAATGGGAATAACTGGAATATGCTCTTTCAATCGGAGACCTTAAAATCACAATAATTTTTACATTATGCCCTAATTTTGATTTAATTAGTGGTATACATTCTGAATAAAAATAAAGATATTCAGGGGAAATATCTCCAATTGCCTTTTCTTTTGAATAATCTTTAAAAAACGACAAATACCTATCAAAATCTTTTGGGATAGAATTTCTTATAGATTCATCTCCCGGGCCATTAAAACAATCTGACATTTGAGAGAAATAACGACCTTCTTTTTGTATTTTTGAAAGAAATATATCAGGATGCTGTTGTAAATAATGGTAAATTGAAGTTGTTCCACTTTTAGAAGCCCCAATTATGAGAAAGTTTGGACGTATTGTCATTTTTATGCTTTGATAATTAATAGTTTTAAGACCGAAATTAACAGAATATTTAATAATAAGCTTGTAAAAAATAAAAATGGAAGTTAAGATATTAGGGAATAAGCATTCAATAATGGATCAATACCTTGCCGAGTTAAGGGATGTGGATATCCAAAAAGATCCATTAAGGTTCCGACAGAATTTAAATCGGCTTGGGCAAATTTTTGCATACGAAATCAGCAAAGAACTTGAATTTAATGAACTCGAAGTGCAAACCCCTCTGGGCATTGCAAACGTTCCATTGCTCAAACAACAACCAGTACTGGCGACCATTCTAAGGGCAGGGCTCCCGTTACATCAGGGCCTTCTGAATATATTTGACCGGGCTGAGAATTGCTTTATATCGGCGTTTCGTAAATACAACAACAATGGAGGCTTCGACATTGAATTTGAGTATATGTCGTCCCCATCAGTCGACGGAAAAGTAGTGATTGTTTCTGATCCGATGCTTGCTTCCGGACTTTCCATGGAAATTGGCTATCGTGCCTTATTCTCAAAAGGAACGCCATGCCATGTACATCTGGTTTCGGTTATTTCAAGCCAACAGGGCGTTGACTATATTAAAAGTGCAATAAAAGATACAAATGTGACCTTGTGGTTGGGTGCAGTTGATGCCGAAATGACCCCAAAATCGTACATTGTACCGGGTCTTGGCGATGCCGGGGATCTTGCATACGGAGAAAAAATAGACTCAAAATAAAGGCACTAAAAAAGGATTGAAAATCTTTTAAAAAAGAATTCAATCCTTCAAACTTCGTTTTAAGTAATTATTGAGTATACCTGTTAAAGGGGAGCAGTGGATTAAAAATAAACTTCACAGTTTATTTCATCCCTACCAAATCCTTTTGCTTTTAAAATTTCCATGGCATCAAAAATCATGTCGCTATTGCCACAGAGATAAAAGATGGTGTCTTTATCAAATTCTGTTTGCTGCAGGTAATCCGTTAATCGTCCGGCAAAATTACCTTTAGCATCACGAGAAGTACAAACCACATAGTTATCCTTATGGTAATCTTCTTTACCATAACTTTCTTTATAGTACCTGACCCCGTGGATAAGCTGATAGTCAATTTCTGGGTAAGACTTAATCATGCTATGGAATGGGGCTACCCCGGTACCACTTGCCAAAAAAACATGCTTGCTGTTATTTTTGTGCTTTTCTTCAATCCCAAATTTACCAAAAGGTCCATGAACTTCAACCATATCCCCTTTTTTCAAAGTTTTAAGTTTTGGTGAGAAATACCCACCTTCCACTTCTTTTACAAGAACTTCAAAAAAATCATCATTTTCACCGCTATATATGGAATATTCCCTGCTTTGGTAATCCCCTTTTATTGCCAGTGTGATATGCTGTCCTGCCTGAAATGAAAAACGACTTTTGGGCAATCGAATAATAAATGTTTCGGGAGTTAAATATTGTACTTCTTTAACTGTATAATAGTTGGTGTCAACCGTAATATTTTCGTTCATTATAAAACTCATATTCTTAGTATTTGATGCAAATATATGTATTTTAAGACAATTTTGTCTTTTATTTGTTCGGCACTCGCCGATATTAATAGTCATTTAACCTATAAAATTCAAAAATGTTTACAATAAGTATGTAGTTTTATAGAGAAAAGCCACAGAAAATAATTTAAACTATGAAAACATTAATTACCTACGCAACGACCCACGGTTGTACTGAAAACGCCGCAAAAGAGTTAAAAGAAAGAATTGGGGGAGATACCTCTATTGTTGATTTAAAAAAGAATCCAAATCCTTCCATTGATGAATTTGACCGAGTGATTATCGGGGGATCAATTTATGCCGGAAAAATCCAAAAAAGTGTCAATGAATTCACAAAAAAGAACCTTGAGACATTAAAGCAAAAAGAGATTGGACTTTTTATTTGCTGCATGTATGAAGGTCAGGTTGCCCAGGAACAACTAAAAAATGCATTCCCTGAAGAACTACATGAAATTGCGAAAGACGAGGCCGTTTTTGGAGGTGCATTTGATTTCAAAAAGATGAAGTTTTTTGAAAAAATGATTGTCAAGAAAGTAGCAAAAGTAAAAGAAGATGTAAGCAATGTGGATCACGAAAAGATTTACAGCTTTGCATTCCAAATGAATAAGGTTTTTAATCCTTTTTTATTTCTTGCTTAGTAATTCTACTTCAGATAAAAATCTTTTGTAAGTTCCCGATGCTCGTTCGTATAATCATGATGTTTTTCGTACTCGAGCATTAATACAAATTCATCAACAATCTGCATTTGGTTTGAAAATTCCATTAAATAACGCCGTATCGGTTTAACAGGGTTCGGTTTAACCTTGGTAATACTGTTAAGAAATAAATTCGCGGTTGCAGCAAGGCGAATAAATTGTTCGCCTTCTTCAACTGGCAGTATTAGTGCAAGCTTTCCATCTCTCGTCAATAATTCTTTTCCAATTTTTGCCAGTCCACTTAAAGCCAATACCTTTTGATGCCTTGCTGTTCCCCGTTCTGATGATGGTGATTCAGTACCATTTGAGAAATATGGCGGATTGCAAATTATAAAATCAAATTTTGCGGGGCTCCTTTTTGCAAAATCCAGAATATCCTCGTTTACTAAAACAATTCGATCCGACCACGTTGAATTCGCGAAATTTACCTTAGCATCCAAACATGAATTTTTATCCAGTTCCACTGCCGTTATGTTAGCTTCAGTCCTTTGTGCCATCATTAATGACAAAATCCCCGTTCCGGCACCAATATCTAAAATAGATTTAGCTCCTTCCGGGTTTGCCCATGCACCCAGCAACACAGAATCTGTCCCGACTTTCATTGCCGAATTTTTCTGTTCAATGCGAAACTGTTTAAATTGAAAATAGGTATTTCGTCCCATTTTAAAATTTTTCAAAGGCACCAAGCCCAAACAAAGCATAGTCGTATTTGATTGGATCATCCGGGTCGAGCAACCTAAGCTGTGCTGTAACTTCTTCTACCGCCTTCCAATCGTTTTGTTTCCTTCTAAGCAAGCCAAGTTTTCGTGATATATTTCCGGTATGTATATCCAGAGGAAGCATCAAACTTCGCTTTGGGATTTTCTTCCAAATACCAAAATCGACACCCTTTGCATCCTTCCTTACCATCCAACGCAAAAACATGTTTATACAGATAATTTAGGTAGTAAAATTAATCATTTCTATTTTTCTTACTTTTAACTTGTTAAATATAGATGTATGGAAATAGATATGAAAGAATTTCTCGATGAAAAGGTGGTTCAATATAATACCCCAAATTTTATTGAACTCGATCCGATTCAAATACCACATATGTATTCGCTAAAAGAAGATATTGAAATATCAGGATTTTTTGCAGCAACAATTTCGTGGGGAAACAGAACTTCAATCATAAGGAATGCGAAAAAAATGATGAAACTAATGGGTAATTCCCCATATGATTTCATAATAAACCATAATTATAGACATTTAAAAAATATTGATGGATTTGTTCACCGTACTTTCAATTCAACCGATTTGATAACCTTTATTGTAGCATTAAAATACATATATAAGTATCGAGGGGGATTGGAAAGTATTTTCACAGAAAACAAAACAATGGATTCTATTCAACCCGCCATTCATCAATTGAAAAAAGAATTTTTCACTTTACCCCATCTTAAAAGAACTCGTAAGCATATTTCTGACCCATTCAATGGTTCTGCTGCAAAAAAAATAAATATGTATCTAAGGTGGATGATAAGAAAAGATAACGTTGGAGTTGATTTTGGACTCTGGAAGAACATCTCTCCATCTATATTATCATGTCCGCTTGATGTACATAGTGGAAATGTTGCTCGTAAACTTGGTCTGCTAAATCGAAATCAGAATGATGCTAAAGCGGTTCAAGAACTGGATAATGTTTTAAGGCAACTTGACTGCAACGACCCAGTAAAATATGACTTTGCACTTTTTGGATTAGGTATATATGAAAAGTTCTGAGCCAAAAACTACTATTTTATAATTTTAATAAAAAAATTTCTAGTTTTGGTTATTCTAATTAACTTCCATTTTCATCAATTTCCAAAAATTCCCACCAAGAATTTTAACACCTTCATTCTATGAAACTATTTTTCATTTTTTGTAAATTTTTCACCGACCCATTTTAAAACACGTTTCTATATATCCTCAGATTTTTCTAAAAAAATTTGGCAATCATAAAATTATTAAACTGATTTCCCCTCCTGGATTTTATTTTTTGTAATTTTTTTTCGCATCTGGATTTCCCGAATTTTAACTTCAGCCTTATAATTAATTAACTTAAGTTGCTACTTATAGCCTTAAAAATAAGGATTTAAGGATCTCAAAAATCAAGTAGTATGAACAAAAAGATATAAGTTTTTAACAAAAAAGCTCTGGGTAGCAGCATTTTATGGGATAATTAGAAATAATCCTCCAGATTTCTGCTGCGAAACAAAACAACCTGGAGGATATGATTGAAAAATCGATTGCAATTTATACAATTCTTGATGATTTGTTGAAAGAATTAAAACATACTGAACCAAAAAGCCGGAACATTTCGGATGCAGAAGTAATTACCACAACAGTTATCTCTGCCCTCTATTTTTCGGGCAACCAAGAAAAGGCTATTTGCTTTATGCGTTCGGTAAACTTAATACCGAACATGCTTTCTAAAAGCCGTTTCAACAGGAGGCTGCACATGATACGGGATTTAATCGTTGACCTTTTCTTTCAACTTTCAGGAATGATAAAGGGATTAAATATTGAATCGGAGTATATCATTGACAGTTTCCCAGTAAAGACCTGTGACAATATGAGGATAGCCAACTCCAAACTTGTGCAAGGGGAAATTTACAGAGGCAAAAAAGCGACCATGCGGCGATGGTTTTATGGCTTTAATGTCCATGTAATGGTAACCACTGAGGGTATTCCGGTAGAATATACTTTTTTACCAGGCAGCAAACATGACTCGGAAGCGTTAAAACAACTACCTTTCAATTTAGGGCAAGGGAGCCGGGTCTATGCTGATGCCGGCTATACAAATTATAAAATTGAGGATATGCTTCAACAGGCAGAGAAAATTGAACTACTAGTAGCCAGAAAAAGCAATTCCAAAAGAAAACGTGAACCCTATCAGGAATTCCTGATAGAATCAATGCGGAAACGTGTTGAAACGACTTTTAGTGAAATATCGACATTGCTGCCAAAGAAGATCCATGCGGTAACAGATTATGGATTCATACTAAAAGTAATAATGTTCATATTTTCATATACATTAAGCAAAATTGAAAACTAGCAACTTGAGTTAATTAAAAACATGCCTAATAATATTTATAACACACTTGTAGTCATCGGAACCGATGAACAAGTCAATCAAGTTTTAGAACACATAAAAGGTGAACCATTTGATGACGGTTCAGAAATGTACATTGATTTTAATAAAATCATTAAAAAACCTAAGGAACTAGATGTAAAGAGTGGTGGTATTGCCGAGACTTTCCAATTCTTGCTGTTTGGAACTGGGAAAGCCGCAGAGAGAACGAATATTGAAGAAGAACAAAGTTTTATTAAAAGATTAGATCCTGAACAATTGCACGAAGGATTCAATGACGCAATTGTGCGACAAGCTAATTTAGAAGAATTTAGATATTCAGATTGGTATGATTGGAGTATTGCAAATTGGGGCACAAAATGGAATGCATATTTCCAGTCATTGCACGCATATAATGTTATATACTTTAACACCGCCTGGAATGGAGTTCCAAATTTAATGATAAAGCTAAGTTCCATTTTTTCTGAAGTAACTCTCAAATACTTACATGAAGACTACGATGATTCATGGGAATTTGAAATAAAAAATGGAGAATTGTTAAATCATAAGAAAGAAAAAGTTGTATGGGAACAGGTGAAAAAATAAATTAACAAGGTACTATTGTGATAGTATCGATTCCAATTCCATCACAATAGTACCTTGCCAATAATCTTTATATCCTTGTCAATCACAAATAGGGTTGGTCGTGGCAGAAACATAATAATCCATCAGAACCGGACATTCCCATATTTTCAAACTTGAAAGGTTATACTATCTCTAGATTTCCAAATCCAACACCTTGACTTTTCATACCTTTTTATCTCTATCAATTGAAATGGCAATGATTTATGCATCGTGGTAATAATTTTTCTGCAGGGAATAATGAAATTATAGCCTCAGCGAATCATAAACATCAAAAATCTCTCTTTCCCTTATGCCAAGGTACTTTTTTGTAATTGCCATACTACTATGACCAAATAGTTCCATCAATAAAACAATAGATTCATTGGAATAATTATTCAGTTTTAGCACTCTATTTCCTAATGTTTTTCGAAACATATGAGATGATATATTACCATCAAGTTCAATATTATACTTCTTGAATATTCGTTTCAAACTTACATTAATCCAACTTCTGTCAATTGGTTTTGTTCCGTAACGATTAATGAAAATAAATTGATTGCTGTCGGCAATTGACATTTTTTCCTTTATCCTCATCAAAATGGATTTTAAGTCCTGATTAATCTTAATCTTTCTTGTCTTTTTTGTTTTCTTCTCAACAATGGTAAAAGTTTCGCCAGTTTCAAATTGACTGAACCGGAGTTGAAGTAAATCACCAATCCGAAGACCAGTAAATACACCGATTGAGATTAGTAAACAATACTTGTTTTCACCATCTCTTTCTAACTTTGAGATTAGAGACTTGAACTGGTCCCAGTCCATTGATGTTGTTGTAGTTTTTTGACCTTTTAGTGACATAGCTTTAAATTTTATGGTTTAAAGCCATTCTATGGCGAAAGCTTATACTTTTAGTACAATTCAAACAAAAGTCCAAGAAATTTGAAGATGAGAATTACTTTCAAGACACAAGTGCATGATAATCTGTGATATGCGGACACATGTCAACTTACACTTTTGACAGAAGTATAAGTTGGAAAATAATTTTAAGCTGGTTTATACCAAATAGTACATAAATGTTATTTTATGTATTGTAGCAGTAAATCTCAGGTTTGAACCCTGGTATCCGAGGTGGAAATATAGAGTTACAAGACATATTTCTTGTGTCTTATTGTTAGCACAGATCATCACTTTTTAATATATTGAAAGAACAAATAATATAATTTATTTTTGCTTTTCACATTCCGCATTAGTATGTAGGTTCATATCTTGTTCTGTACCTATCTCGTTAATATTTTAATTTTAGTTGAATTTTTTAATATTGTCGTTTATTTGCACAACTTAAAAAAACATGTTAAAACCAACTTTCCTCACCGGAAAAACCATTAAATAATACGTTATTATTGATATACAGGAGTTTTTACCCATTTTTTCGACAGATGGCCAATTTAATTTTTGAACATATATTTAGTAGATAAATAAATTTCTCGTAATTTGTAATTTCGTATCAACAACAATTAATAAACTTAAATGATAATAAGCATTCAAAATAAATTATTATTGGTTTTTGTAATCACCGTTTTAATGCTATTGAAATCCAATCTTGCCATTTCTGCAACATCAGGAATTAATTTTGAAGTCTTCTCTACTGAAGATGGACTACCAAATAGCAGAATTCATTGTACCTATCAGGATAAAAAAGGTTGGATATGGATTGGAACCAATCAGGGTTTGAGTCGGTTTGATGGATATAAATTTCTTAATTTTGTTCCAGACTTAACTGACAGCGCAAGTTTAAAAGGTGGCTTGGTCAGGGTTATAAAGGAAGATAAACATGGAAATTTACTTATTGGTACGGAAAAAGGTGGACTAAATGTATTCGACAGGGAAAAAGAAAGATTTTACCATCCAATAGAAAATCTACCGGAGTATAGAAACAAGGCTATTTCGATAAACGATATCTCAGAGGATAAAAATGGATTAGTCTGGATGGGAACTGATTCTAATATTCTAATACTTGATACAACGGGAAATATTAAAACTTTAACCCCAAATTACGCGAATCCGGAAACTAATTTTGAGGGAAGTACAATAGGCGCTCTTGAGTTTGACAATTACGGTAATCTGTGGGTTGGCACAAATACTGGACTATATTTATACGATCCTTTAAATAACAAAATGAAAGCTTTTAATCTCCCTTATGAAATAAGTGAGAAAAAAGATATACAGGAAATATATCGTGATGAGGAAGGTCTAATCTGGATAGGAACTCATTACTCAGGCCTATTCGTTATTAATCCCAAAAACGGAACAATTCAAAAGATAATATTAGAATCAGAAGATAATCGTTCCAAAACAGTTCGTGCAATTTCAAAAGGAATTTATGGAGAGTACTGGATTGGAACCCGAGGTGGACTATACAAATATTCAAAGAGTAAGGGAGTGATTGATCATTACACGCACTCTTCAAAAGAACCCAAAAGCCTGTCCAACACTTCGATACTTTCAATATTTATGGATTCTGAGGGAGAAACCTGGATCGGGACAAGGAGTGGACTAAACTTATTGGCAAAAGGCAAACAGGTGTTCCATAATTATATTGCCATACCTGGAGAAAAAAACTATTTAAACAGTGGTATTATTTATGCATTTTGGATTGACCGGGAAAAAAATATTTGGATTGGGACGGAAGACGGAGGAATAAATATATACAATCCTAAAACTAAAACCTACGAGTATTTAATGGCAGATGAAAATGATAGAAATTCTATTTCAACAAACTGCATAAAAGCATTTCTTGATGACAAAAAAGGGAATTTATGGGTTGGTTCTGTTATGGGAGGGATTGATATAATAAATCTTAAAACACGAAAAATTTCCCATTTCAAACATGAATTTGAAAATCCGAAAAGCCTTTCGGACAACAATGTCTGGGATTTTGCTATGGATAAGGATGGCGAAATTTGGGTGGCAACAACAACCGGAATTAGTAAATTCAATTTCAGGACAAATACATTCGAATATTATCCGGAACTACTTGATAACCAACAAGCAATATGGATTGAATTTGATTCGGATAATAACCTTTGGGCAGGAAGTGTTGATGAAATAATTGTATACAACAAAAGCAAAAAAACAACGAAGCGGTTTGCAGAGCATTCAAGATCAATGCTTGAAGACTCGAATAACCGAATTTGGATAGCAACCAATAACAAGGGAATCGCCATTTATTCGCCTCTTACAGGCCCCGTAGCCTATTACGACGAAAAAGATGGATTAGCAAACAATCAGGCACTTTGTATTTTGGAAGACAACAAGAACAATTTGTGGATAAGCACAAACAATGGACTTTCAAAAATGGATACTCAAAATAATTTTTTTCAAAATTTTTCGGACGAAGACGGATTAAGCAATAATCAGTTTTCTTATGGGGCAGCTTATAAAACAAAATCGGGCGATTTACTTTTTGGTTCCATTTCCGGATTCAATATGTTTAATCCAAGGGAAATATTTTCCATTGACAGCAATATCCCTATGGTTTTTACAGATTTCAAAATTTTATACAAATCGGTTGATATTGGTGATGGTAAAAAATCGGTTCTTTCAAAAAGTATTTCAGAAACCAACTATTTAAAACTGCACCACAATCAGAATATATTTTCGCTTGAATTTGCTGCATTAAATTTCGTAGACAGTGATAAAAATAAATACTCCTATATGCTGGAAGGGTTTAACAATGCGTGGACCACACCCAGTATTGAACGTGTTGCTACTTATACCAATTTAAATCCCGGCGATTATGTTTTACATGTAAAAAGGGTTATTCAGGGTTATCCTGCCAATAACAATGAATTGCAGCTTAATATTACGATTTTACCTCCCTTTTGGAAAACCTGGTGGTTTTTATCATTGGTTATTATGACAACTATTTTTTTGATTTATTTGCTTGTACGCTTTTTTATAAATAGGGAAAAAATTAAAAGTCAATTGGTTGTCGAACGAATAAATGCCCGTAAATTGCATGAGTTAGACATGCTCAAGTTAGAATTCTTCACAAATATATCTCACGAAATCAGAACGCCGCTAACGCTTATTCTTGGACCCTTAAATAAAATAAGGAATAATGAAGTTAGTAAAGAAGAAATTAACAATAACCTGGATTTAGTATACAGAAATGCCAATACGCTGGACAGATTAATAAGTCAGCTTCTGGATTTCAGAAAATTACAAACCGGATTTTTAAAACTGAATTTAACTGAAACTGATATTGTAGAATTTATTCGTATTCAGGTTAATTCTTTTAACGATTTTGCAGATGAAAAACAAATTAATTTAAAATTCAATACGGTAAATAAACATCTGACCGCAGTTTTCGATCAAGATAAAATCGAAAAAATTATAAATAATTTACTATCAAACGCATTAAAATATACTGCTCCCGGAGGTTCTGTTTCCGTATTTTTTTCACTCGTTTTTAACCACGAAGAAAAAAACACAAAACCTGATGAACAGGGCAAGCAGTATATTGAGATTACAGTAAAAGATACCGGCAGAGGTATTCCACAGCAAAATATTGGAAAGGTTTTCAACCGTTTTTTTCAGGCAAAGGAAGAAGACGCAGATTCAGGTACAGGAATCGGATTAGCTTTGGTGAAAGAATTAGTGAAACTGCATAAAGGTAAAATTTATGTAACAAGTAAAACTGGCATAGGATCAAAGTTTACCATCAATATCCCATATATACCGAATCTGGAAACTCAACAATATGAACTTGATGTGGATCCGGAAAAAAATCAAAGTGAACGAATTTCTACAGAACTGCATAATGACCATATCGATGAAATGTCTGACGAAAAAATTATGTTAGTAATAGAAGATAATGCTGATGTCCGTCATTTCATTTCAAGCCACTTTAAATCGACCTACAGAGTATTAACTGCTAAAAATGGCCAAGAGGGTTGGGAAATAGCATTAAAAACAATTCCTGATATTGTGATTAGTGATATCCTGATGCCTGTTATGAATGGTTACAAATTGTGTAAACAAATAAAAAACGACGAACGCACATCGCATATTCCGGTGATTTTACTCACAGCTATGCATTCCAAAGAAAATGAAATAAAAGGATTAACTACAGGTGCCGACGACTACATAACCAAACCTTTCGATTTATCGGTACTTCAGGCCAAGGTCGAAAATCTATTATCCATACGTGAATTATTAAAACAAAAATTTACGGGACCGGTAATTCTTGAACCAACGAATGTGGAAATAACTTCGCAAGATGAAAAATTCCTGCAACGGGCAATACAAATAGTTGAAGAAAACATTTCCGACAATAAATTGAATATAGAAGAATTTTCGGTGAAGGTTGGTTTAAGCAGAATGCAATTGTACAGAAAAATACATGCCCTGACTGACATGACCGTGAAAGAATTTATACGCCATATCAGGTTAAAAAGAGCTGCCCAACTTTTATTGCAACATAAAATGAACATTTCAGAAGTTGCTTATGAAGTTGGATTTATCGATTTAACTTATTTCAGAAAATGCTTTAAGCGTGAATTTGGTATGAGTGCAAAAGAATATATGGCAAAGGAAAAGAAAACATAATTGCGTTAAATAATTATGTGATTTTTTATAGACAGACTCTATTTAGAGTCTGTTCATAAAGTCGGTGCTTAGGATATTAAGCTCAAACACAAGGCTTTCTAAGTCATGAAAATCAAGGAGTTTACTTTCGTAAATGACTGTTTTCATGACAAGCGTAACGAACTAGTTGACTTTATAGACAAGCACTATTAGTCTAAGGTTTTGTCTTACTCAGTAAATAATCAACCAGATTATGTGCGGCTTTCATATTTTCGAATGACATTGGTAAACGGCTGTTACTAATGTATTCATTATACAACCATGGATCGCCAATTGCCATTACCTGGCCTTTTCCAAAAGTAGTTTCAGCCATCAATATATTCTTACCGTCCATAAGAATGGGTTTGGCTTTTTTGCTTAGCAAAATTGGAGACACTTCTTTCATATAAATTTTATTAACTCCTTTGAATAAGGGGTGATTCGGCAGGTTGGTTTCGGCAGCCATTTCCCACTGATGGTTTGTTACCGGATTAAGTGTTTTTGGCACAAAGTGAAATCCAAACGTCTCAGCCAGTTGATTCAAGTGAGTAAATTCACAGTTGGGACCATCGTTTGCCAATAAGAGCAGAATCCCTCCGTTATTTACCCAGTTTTTAATGGAAGAAATGTCGGGTTTGGTAATGTAATTCGGATGCAGATTCTCACTGGTCGTATCCGGATCGACAATAATATAAACATCCAGGTTACTTAAAGCAGTGTTTACAGGTGCCTGGGCAATGGTTGTAATAATGGCACCTTTTGTTTCAAAAATATCTCCCAATTGCGAGAAACCACTATTTAAAGTATCATCCCAGGTGTAATGATAAAGTTCACCTGCTTTGTTGCGTTCACAATTGAACCAGTTATCCAAGCCAACTAACGGATGCTGTTTAATCACATTCTTTGCATGCCCAGATAGTAGTTTATTAGAAGCCTGTGTGCTCATGGCCGATGCTACAACAGTATTATTAGGAGGAATAACATCCTTTTTTCCGGAATTACACACGAAAACCGTTGTCATTAGAAAAATTAAGATTTTAAAATTCATAAAATTGCGTTTTAATTATTATTTAAATAATATCGGGTATTTGTAACCCAACACAGGGAACCAGCCAAAGCCTTACTCGCCGGGAATGGCAGAACCATCAGATTATTGATTAGTCTCCATGTCAGAGCATAACAGGCTCGCTTAGTTTTTTTATCATTTAATTTCTACCGTATTTTTATCGACTGCTGAACCTAATTCATACAGCTTGCCTTTGGTTTTAGAAGCCAGGCTGATTTTTATATTGTGTGATTGTTTTCCTTTTAGGGAAATAAGAGGTTTTTCAGAGGACAATAAGTTCAACCCTGTGATATCCACATTCTTTGCGTTATAGAAATTCATTGCCGGAAACCTGGTTGTTTTCAGGGTCAGATTCTTGATAGTAACTCCGTCAGCATCCATACAATCCATTCCTTTAGTCGTTGACATCATCAGATTTTCCATGCTCACATTTTTCAAATTCATTTCAGGCAGTCCTTGCAAATAAATAGCCTGAACCGCTCCCCTACATGTAATATCTTTTATGCTAATATCTTTAAACGCCGGTGTTTCTTCCGTAACGGGAGGAATTTCTCCTGTTCCTTTTCCTTGTTTGTTTTGCTCCAGCATTTCAGAAACAGAAAGCCCGCCATAGTAGAGGTTGAATGAAATGGCATTTGTAGCTATATTCATCATATCGATATTGGAGATATAAACGCCCTCTACTACGCCACCGCGACCACGCTTACTTTTAAAACGTAACCCAACATCCGTTCCAATAAAAGTGCAATCTGAAACGTGCATGTTTTTCACTCCTCCCGACATTTCGCTTCCAACAGTGAAGCCACCATGTCCATGATAAACGGTACAGTTTTTCACGATCAGGTTCTCGGTTGGCATGCCTCGTTCACGCCCGTCTTTGTCCTTACCCGACTTTATACAAATGGCATCATCACCCACATCAAAGGTGCAATTTGTTAACACACTGTTTTTGCATGATTCAATATCGATTCCATCGCCATTTTGTGAGAACCATGGGTTACGAACATCGATATTACGAACGGTGAGATTTTCACACATTAGCGGATGAATACACCAGGCCGGTGAATTCTGGAATACAGGGCCATCGAGCAGTACTTTGTTACAGCTTACCAGGCTTACCATCACCGGACGAAGGAAATCTTTAATATTCTTATAATCATCGAGTGTTTTGAAATTTCTGGGGACATTCATATCACTAATTTCAGCAGCATCGAGGTATTGTTGAGAAGGATACCAGACGTCTCCCTTTTTGTTCACCACACCACCTGAAGCCACCAGGTTTTTCCATTGTCCGCTGGTTAGTTTAGATTTTTTTACAGGACGCCAGACACCTCCGGAACCGTCAAAAATACCTTCGCCGGTAAATGCAATGTTTTCCAAATCCTTTCCATAGATAGGGGATAAGCAGCGAACCGTTTTTAACCCTTCAAAAGTAGTTTCAATCAGTGGATACAAATCTTTGTTTTTGCTGAAAACCACCAAAGCACCGGCTTCAGTATGAATATTGATATTACTTTTAAGAACAATGGGACCGGTGAGCCAAACCCCACGCGGGATATTAACAACACCGCCGCCTTTTTCAGAAACAGCTTCGATGGCGTCAGCAATTGCCTGAGTATTCATGGTTTGTCCGTCGCCCATAGCTCCGAAATCCGTGATGTTGACCGAATTATCGGGGAAAATTGGTTCAATTACTTTAGGCATGTCAAATTCGATGCCCTGATAAACATTGTCTGCTATCTGTTTTACTTCCTGTTTTGGCTGACTGCAAGCGAAAATCAATAACAGAGTAAGGTAAGAATACCTTTTTAATACATTGAGGATTGTTTTCATCTTGGAGAATATTAGTTAGTTTAACAATTATTTTATTTCACTTTTTCAACATGGAACCAGTCAATGTCTGCATTTCCTGAGTCGTTCGTCACACCATCCCTAAGCGCAAAAAAGCCCACCTTGGCGCCAATCCACCGACCCGGGACAGCTTGAAAGCTATGTCCTGCCTCCGTAAAGTTCTGACCATTCTCACTGAAGCTAAAATTGCAAACAGCTCCTTTAGTTACTTTAACCCTGAAACAGACAGTGTTGCCGGAGAATTTCTGTCGAAACAATTCTTTTTCAGGGCTTCCTTTTGACGCACCATGACAATTGACCACACGAGTAACCAAATTACCCTCCTCCTGTTTCAGAGACAGATATTGGTAATCTTCACCCATGATCAGCAATCCCACTTCCTCACCATCTGCATGATTATGAAAAGTCAGTTTTGCGGTCACCATAAATTCTTCAGCCGGAAATTTCTGAAGCAGCAGATTGGGAACCGACCAGAGATTTACAAATCCATCTGGCTTGGAAATACAGTTTAGCCGGTAAAAACCAAGTCTTCCGGAAGGAAACCCCCAGGTAATTTTCGGATTGGCATGCCATTGCCATTGCAAGCCCAGGTCTGGGCTATTGAATTCATCACTCTCGGGAGGCGTTACCATCGGATATTTGCGGCCGACCTCAGGCTTTTTCCAGGTCAAAACCGGTTCGCCAATTCCATTACCGTTTTTATCATCACCAATAACAGGCCAATCGTTTTCCCACTTCATAGGTTCGAGCAAAACAACACGACCATAGGCCTTTTTTTCCTGGAAATGAAAAAACCAATTCTGACCATCAGGAGTCTCTACCCAGGCACCCTGATGTGGCCCGTTTATACTTGTTGAGCCTTGATTCATGACCACTTTTCTTTCATAGGGGCCAAATACATTTTTTGACCGCAATACAATCTGCCAGCCGTTTGACACCCCACCTGCCGGAGCGAAGATGTAATAATAACCCTGACGTTTGTAAAATTTGGGACCTTCAACTGTCGGGTCGTTTTTATGGCCATCATAAACGATCACATTATCACCTATCAGTCCGGTACCATCGGGTTTCATCCGACTAATCGTTAATAAACTTTTTATTCCGGCGCGACTTCCCGCGTAGGCGTTCACCAGGTATGCATTCCCATCGTCGTCCCATAGGGGAGAAGGGTCAATCAGCCCCTTTCCGGCTTTAGTTAACAAAGGAACCGACCATGGACCTTTAGGATTTTCAGCTTTGATCATGTAAATCCCGTAATCCGGGTCAGGATAAAAGATGTAATATTCTCCATCGTGGTAACGAATACACGGAGCCCAAATTCCATTGCCATGCTGTGGTTTATCGTACACATCGAATGGGGGTTGTTTGTGGAGCGCATAGCCTATTAAATCCCAGTTGACCAGGTCTTTTGAGTGCAGAATGGGAAGGCCGGGAATACAATTAAATGAGGAAGCTGTCATATAGTAATCAGTGCCTACCCGGATGGCGTCGGGATCGGAATAATCGGCATGCAAAACAGGATTTTTATATGTTCCGTCGCCATTATCGGCGACCCACACTTTGGATACAGTAGGGCTTGCTGCAGGTTTCTGGGCAAATGCATTAGTCATAGTGCCCACTACAAGCAATATTCCCAAAAGATATACTTTAGTTTTTTTCATGATCGATATTTTCTATATTTCAAATATTCTTCCAATATATCGCACTTTTCTTTTCCGGCTTTATTCCACAACATCAATAATAACACGTTTATAGCGTGTTAGTCGTGGTGATCCGTGGTCGGTAACCGCAAGTATTATGTGCATGGTACCTGTCCCCGGACGCATTACCCGACTGGTTTTTACATTAAACCAGGCTTTAGCTTGATCGAAACCAACAATATCAAGCTTAATACCTGTACTTGAGCTTGACATCGGGCGTGTACCTGCCTCTTCATAGCAGAACCATTCGTATGAAAGAGGATCACCATCCGGATCGCTTGTGCCCTCAGCACTAAGTTCAATACGCTCACCTTTTTTGGCTTTGATATATGCCGGATGATCAAGTTTCACCACAGGGGGGTGGTTGGCTTTATCGTAGGGTTTGATTGTCCAATCCATTCTTGCTGCAAAATCGTTTTGGTAAGCTTCGCGCCATCTCCATATTGTTGCGTGGTTGGTGGTGTGCCATTCACCGTCTTTGCCAAGCACCTCATCCTGCACGTTGGTCCAGATGGGGCGGGTTTCGGGTTCCAGAAACCATCTTTCCGTACGAGGTGTATATAGTTCGTAGCGACCTCCCCATCCACCCCAGTTGGGATGATCAGGGCTGTTTAATCCATTGTTTATTAAAAACATAAAACTGGGAGAATCACCTTCCATCATAAATTTCCAACGAGGATATTCAGCGCCTAAGGGGCCCTTACTGCGGATATTCTTATCGAGCCATTCATTAGTAACTAGTGAAAAGTCTGCTCCATCAAAGCGACCATGAAATTTATCACCACCAATGGCAATCCATGTGGCATGGTGATAACCACCACCACCATTAACTCCCGGAGTGACAATGTAAAAAAGATCCGGAAACTCTTTGCGTATCCATGGACCACTATTGTCCTGATCAGAGATAGCATAAACACGAAGCTTAGCAACAAATTTGGCAAGCTCTTCTTCTGAACGTGTTGAGCGAACCTTATATAGTGCTTGAGCCAGGACGGCTGGGCCTCCCCAAACTGTAACCCAAAGTGGTCTTGAATCCTCGCGATTTGCTGCCTTAATCAGCGCTTCAGATCCTGGTGAATCCTTTCCTTCGCCAACGGCATCCATTCCACCAACAGGAATTCCTTGTGAGATACATTTTTTTAGATATTCAGCTTTAGGGAATCCGGGTTCATTAAGTTCCAGATTGTCACGTACTTTTCCATAAGCTTCAACGATCTGTTGAATACGCTCCGGATTAACTGTTCTTACTACCTCCGTAGCAACAAGACCTTCAATATCTATTTGGTTAGCATAGGTCATTAACCTTACCATAGACATCTGATCATCCGGATCACCTCCAATGTCGGTTAAAACAAAAAGTCGTGGTTTTTCTTGTGCTGAAACTAAAGTGGCTCCTAAAAATAAGAGAATAAACAGGGTTCTCATTATTGAATGCTGAAAAAGGCAACTGGTTTTATGAGAATAGTCTTTTTCTTTTAATTTATTCATTTTGTTGTATTTAAATTACACAATAAATTTTGTGAGTTTTTAATTGTTTCTTATTGAGCCATAAGCCAACTAAAATACTATTCAATCAGAGTAATCCGCATTGCCATGTATGGCTTTCCTGGAAATTTCACCGAACGTTTTTTCTTATCGATAAATCTGTAATTATTCAGCTTTTCAATTTCAAAGATATTATTAACCGGTGTGATGGTCATATTCCAGGTATCAATTAATTCGACTTTGAATTTCATGCCATCTTTGAGACCTTTCTTTGGCAGTTCAAAATTCCAGTTCTTGATTTCTTCTTTTCCAAAATAGATCAGGTAGTATTTTCCATATTCACCGGCAATATTTCGTGTGTATGCGTGGTCAATGGGTTCCATCCCATCCTGAGGTCCGCTCTCAACAATTTTCCGCAGAAAAGAAATCCGTGAGGGGCTCTCGCCTCGCAAAACTCCTCCCTCAGAGATCCAGTTAATTCCGGATGGATCAACAAAGGCGTCTCCATGAGTGGCATATGTTCCGCCAATAATTGCAAGCCAAAAGCGATAGACCATTTCCTCTCCCGATAATTGGCCCCACCGGCTTGAAATATCGCCTTCGTAATTGATTTCATCGTTAATGACCGGTTTCCTGTATATATCCCTTACCATTGCTGCAGCGCCAAAGGCACGTACAGCATTGTAGTACTGAAGGCTTACATGGGTGACCCAGGGTTTGGTATAGTCGTAAAGTACATCTGCATTATGAATTGACAACATATGATGGTAAGGATCTTTGTTAGCTACGATTTGAAAAAGCCTATCCCAGTCATCTGTGGTGAAGTGATCCATAAAACTATTTTCATTGGCCATACTCCACCATACGTTTCGGTAAGCCGCTAATCTGGCTACAGCATATTGGGTAAACCGGTCGTTCGTTGCATCATCTGTTCTGTCGAAGCCCCAGGTTTTTCCATCGTAAGGCCGGAAAAGAATCACATCGGCCTGGATACCAAGATCCTGAATTTGCTGTAAACATTTTTCAAATTGTTGGAAGTACTCAACATTAAAACGTGAAAAGTCAAAATCATCAATGGATGTGCCTTCAAACGGAAATTTGTCCAGTTTGTAAGGGCCGGAGAGATACTTTTTCTTATAGGGTGGAACCAGCAGGAAGCGAACCTTATTAAATGGTGCTGATTTCAGTGTCCCGAGTGTTTCCTGCCTGATACTATCCGGTTGAAAAACCCATTCATAAATGGTTGTCCCAAAGGGGAAATAGGGTGTCCCATCCTGGTAAGCAAACTGGTATTGATCTCGCACCTTTATTGGCCCATGATTATCCGGGGATGCCTGGGTACAGGTAAATTGGCCTTCCTTACCATCCAATTCCCTTCTGTTACTTTTTGTCTTGTAGGTCCAGACCCCTTCTTTGTCCGGCATAAACCTGATTTTAAATATTCCATCACCATCATAAAATCCATCGGGTTCAAAACTACGTTCACCATCTGTAAACACAGCACTTAGTTCAATGCCAACGAATGGATTTCCTGTATCCGGTCCTTTTAGTGTTACTTCATATATATCCCATTTTTCGACAGATTTTTTTGGTGATTGTGAAAACACCAGGACTGGGATCAACATCAAAATAATACTTCCTAATATTCTTTTCATAGCTAAAATATTTCTGTTTCTTATCAGATATCTTTAAAGTGAGTTCATATAGACTTCAATGTTTTCATATTTTGGATCCAAATCGTGTCCTGTTGCTTTTGTCGTTTTCAGGTCAAGTCCATGGCTGATTTCCCAATTGTCAGGAATACCATTTTCATTTTTGTCAACCGGAGCCTTCATTTTGGGGTACTTGGCAAAACCGCCTTCCGGCCAGTCGGCCGGAGTTCCCGGAATAAAACCGGTGCCATCTTTGACTGTCTGCGCCACATAGGATGTGATAGTGTCCCTGACCGGTTTGGTCGCCCCAGCTTTTTCAACTACCAGCTTATAAGCTTCTTCGGCAGCCTGGGTATTCACGGGAATCGAAGGAATTGGTGCACTGATAACCGCTACATCCGATTTGCCGAAAACGCTTTTAAAATCATCCGGCAACTTATTCCCTTTGCCATACCATTGTGCATATTTAGTGTCTTCACTCCAGGCATACGACGGGTCACTTTTTGAATCAGGCCCTTTTTTAAGTGTATTGCCAACATAGTTCAGGCGTAGATAATCATTTGATGATCCATAGCCCGTGCCCACAAAATTGTAGATAACATTGTTCCTGAAATCGTAGGTGAGCATGTCTATGCGGGGATTGCGCACGCGGCCATGTGCCAAAAGGTTATGATGGGAGGAAACCCAGCCCCAGCCGACACCCACTGAGATCATGGAATGATTTCCTTTCTCATGGGTTGAAGCTGTCGGTGCCCCATAAATATATGACCATTGGATTGTAGTGGCTTCCCGCATATGTTGACCATATGTATTGAAAACCTGATCGCAGGCATAAGCAATGTCGCAATGATCGGCAATTATGTTCATCGCGTTCAAATCCAGCGCATGGGTTTGTTCGCCAATTAACCTTTTGAGGTTCCCGGGTCCCTTAATATCACCCACACGAATACGGAGGTACCTGAGAATTACATCGTGCGTTTCAACTTTAATTCCAAAATTCCTGATTTGAATACCCTCGCCTGGCGCCGTTTGACCGGCTATCGTAATGTAAGGATTCCTGATCTCGAGTGGTTCTTTTAACCGGATGGTTCCTGAAACAGCAAAGACAATATACCGCGATCCCTCTGCCTCGACGGCTTCACGTAAAGTGCCATGAATTAATTTTTCAGGTGGTAGGGCCGGGAAACCAGGTAATATTGGGCGCCCTTCATCCGGGTGCTCATTCCCCAAATCATCAACATAAGGAACCCAATTCCCCTTGCCGAGTGTTTTGGCATGTTCACTTGCCTGTCCTAATTTGCCATCCTGTCGACCGCGACGGCCATTCAACAAGTAATCATCCAAAGAAGTTACTACGAAGACCTTACCGCCTCGTCCGCCCTTTGAATAACGTCCTGCGCCCTCAGCTCCGGGGAAAGCAAGGGTCTGGCTGCCAGCAAATTTCTCAACCGGGCCCCAGGGCCTTAATTCAATTTCGACATACGGGGTTCCATTGGTTGAACCGGTTAAATTGGTCACTGTCATCCAGACACCATTGGGCAGCAAATAGCTCGAAACGAGGTAAGAATCACCTGGCAACCGTCTTGCTCCATAAGGGGCTAATAGATCAACAATGCTGTCCAATTTTTGCAAAAACGGAGGTATTACTTCCGGGTCAAGAAACGGAAACCGTGAAGTTAGATTTTTAGCCCTTGCAAGGGCTTCTATTCGTCCATGTTGCACATCAAACAAGAGCGGTCGGCCGATATGGAGCTTCATTACTGGATATTCCCGATCAAAAGTGTAGTATTCGGATTCATAGGCAACCTGATTGAATATTTTTTCACCGGGCCATCCGTCTTCCTCCCGACGATCGCTAAACAGAAGGGGATATTCTTCATTACCTTGGGCTATTTGAGGCATTCGGTCGAACACCTTCTTTGCAAGCGCTTCTGGTTGCATTTCCCAGGGACTTTCTGTTGTTAAAAGTTTTCCAAGGAAAGGGAATTCCTTTAACAAAGTTTGCGCCTCAGCAGTACCTTTTAGCGGATTAACGGCTTGCCCTGAGTAAACTCCAATGAATAGCATAAAAACAAGGACTGTGAACCATTGTTTTAACAAGGCATACCTGGCTCTGAGGGGAATTGAATTAATTTTGTCAGAATTCATTATTATAAAATTTTATTTGGTCTGGGTTATTACTGATTTTTCGACCTGCAAAGTCCTATTTTGTTTCCCGGAATATTTTCTTTTCCGGTATGCTTTCGTCAAATTCTATCTGATCAGACTTGCCAGTTATTTTTACCATTTCTTTTTCAGTATTATATTCAAAGTTGCTAAGCTGAGCATGACTGACATCGTTTAACAGAACAGGCATATTTTCCGGGGATGTTTCAGTAATTTTTAATTTATTGATTATTATACTGTCGCAAAATGATATGCTTGCAGGTGAACCAACATCATTGGAGATTGTAAGGTTTTCGAAGGTAATGTTTTTGGCATCACTTACTTCAATTCCATGCTTTCCTCCCAGATTAATATCTTTGAGAAACAAATGGTTAACAGGCATCTCAGGCAGTCCGATTATTTGAATGATATTACGCTTTGCATATTCACAGGAAATATTTTCATAGTGGATATTCTCCACCACTGGTGTTCCGCTGTTCACTTCCTGCTCCGGAAGCCTGTCCCCGCCGGAATAAAGCATATTAATCCGAATGGCTTCACGCTGAATGGTATCTGCTGATATATCTTTAAACCAACAATTTCGAACGTAAGCGCCTCTGCCTCTGTCTGTTTTTATCCGGATCACTCTGTCGGTGCCGTTGAATTGGCAGTCATAGGCATAAACATTTTCGACGCCTCCTGACATTTCGCTTCCGATAACAATTCCTCCATGACCATGCAAGCCTTTATTGTGACGAATCAGGATATTTTTGCAGGGCATTCCAATTCTGCGGCCATCTTTATTGCGTCCCGATTTTATGGTGATGCAATCGTCGCCTGTAGACAGGGTGTTGTATTCAATCAGCACATTCTGGCATGAATTGGGATTGATGCCATCACCATTCGGTGTATGTCCATATTCTCCTTCCGTTTGTATTGAAATTCCACGGATAATTAAATCCTCACAGAAACTTGGATTAACCGTCCAAAAAGCTCCATACCTGAAAGTTACTCCTTCCAACAATACATGTTTGCAATACAGGGGGCCAAAAAATACCGGAGGCAGATAATTATCCAACGAATTAAAATGCCTTTCCTTTAAAGGAATCTCATTTTCATTCATTTCAATCAATTTACGGTTGCCAAATCCCGGGTACTGGCGCTGTTCCCACCATGGTTTTCCCTGTCCATTCAGAACTCCTTTGCCTGTAATGGCAATGTTTTTCTGTTTACAGGCATATATGAAAGGCGAATAAGCGTATACTTCAGAACCCTCAAAATTGGTCAATACTTCCGGCAAATAATCATTGAAATCCTGACTAAAAAGCAGTTCTGCACCTTCGTCCAGGTGAAGGTTTATGTCGCTTAATAATACGATTGGGCCAGTTAACCATTGACCGGGAGGAACAAGCACTGTTCCGCCACCAGACTCCGATAGCTGTTTTATGGCTTTGTTGATGGCTACTGTGTTTTTAATTTTGCCACCCTCTTGTGCCCCAAAATCGGTAATACTTACCGTTTTATCAGGGAAATGTGGCCTTTGAAAATTAAATTCCCCAAAAGGTGTTTTAAATGGCTCTATTTTATTGGGAACCTTCGCCAACCCATGTTGACATATTCCTACCAATACTATTTGTATCAGTACTAATTTTAATGTTGATTTCCATTTCATAAGAATTATCCTTTCCATTTTAGTCTTTGTAATTCGAAACAGATTTTTAACTAGTTAATGCTATTTATATAGTTCTCCAGCATGGTATATCCATCTTCTCCAACCTTATTTCTATCGGCAGGATTATTCGGATTGAGGCCATGTTTTTTTTCCCAAATATCGGGCATCCCGTCATGGTCGGTATCCGCCAAAACATTGTACGTTTTATAATCCGGATAGGCACCGGCACCAAAAGCCAAAAACGGATTGTCGATAATGCCCTTGGCGACGCCATAAAATTTGTTTTGTGTATAGGCTTTTTCATCATGACCAAGATATGATGGCGTAGTCCCCTTCCCTGTTGCAGTGCCAGTGCGTACCTCATGAATGATGCGTTTATCAACGATATCCCTTGGGAATGCGCCGGCATTGGCCAAGACACTTTTATATGCCTTAACAGCCGTTTCTGTATTTAGAGAGTGCCCCATTTTAAAAGGCTTCGCTGAGATCAATGCTGATTTTGGCACACCTGCTGCTTCATAATATTTAGCATCCAATCCAAGCGAATTATCATTATTCAAGCCTTTATTCGCTGATCCTTCCATAATATTCCCGGTCATGTACCATTGAGCGATTATAGAGTCGCCCTGAATAGAATGATGTGACGACTGAGCAAAGAAAGAAGGTAAATCACCAGGGTACGCGGGGCCTGGTTTATAATAATTATTGATAAAATTGCATTGATAACTTCCGTCCATTATTTCAATGTAGGCGCCATAGGCGGAATTGGCCTTACCCCAATTATAGTTGACATTGTTAACATACTCATACAACACATTTTTATCGTGGTGTTTACTCCCGTTAAACCTTGGGGTCCGGCTATAGTTATGGGCAAGTAGGTTGTGGTGGTAAGTCGCATTTTGTCCGCCCCACTGACACCCGTAACTGCGGGCACCTTTGGCATGCCCGGAGGCATATAGCCCTTCGTGCACGATGCACCATTGTACAGTAGTCGAATCGTTATCATACATGGTCATATTTTCTTCGCCAGACCACCCAAACGTACAATGATCGATAATTACATTATTTGCATTTTCAATTCCAATAGAGCCGCCTTTAATAAAAGTCCCGTCTTCATTCAGTCCAATTCGAAAACGGAGATGACGAACGATCAGATTTGAGCTTCCTCCGAGATTAACTTTATGGCCGCGAATACAAATCCCATCGCCCGGTGCTGTTTGGCCAGCAATGGTAACACCTTTTATGAATTTTCCTCTTAAATCTGAAACCAGGTTGATTACCCCTGAAACCCGGAAAACAATTGTTGTTGGTTCAGAAGAACATTGTTTAAAAGCCCAACGTAAACTGCCTTCAATTTCCCCATGCTCATCATCAAGCAGGTTGGTCACTTCAACAACCTGCCCTCCTCTTCCTCCTTTCGAGTATGCCCCGAATCCTTCGGCACCCGGGAATGCTAATTGCTGGGAAAAAAGCGAACCAGCATAAAATAAAAAAATGCTTGTCAGACACACTGTTACACAAAACCTCCTCCTCATAATATCTATTTTATTAGCAACATTTTACCGCGTTGTTCAGACAAACCTGTTTTCAGACTGAAAAAATAAAGGCCACTATCCAACTCGCCAGCATCAAAAACAGCCGAATGTTCCCCGGCTATTTGCCGTTGATTAACCAGGGTTGCAACAGTTTCACCCATTGAGTTATAAACATAAAGATTTACATCGCTTTGAGATTTTAATTCGTAATTGAATTTGGTTGATGAATGAAAAGGATTTGGATAGGGTTGCATTTGGATTAATTCACTCCTAAGTATTTCAGGTGCTGATGATAAGCCTCCGCTTACAGCAACTACCCTTTTATACCTTGTTAAAGGCGGAGAACCATTATCTGTCACTTCGCAGATAATGTGAATGCTTTCTCCATTTTGCAAATTTTGGGGTACTATAAATGTGGCATCCTGCTTATCGGAATTCATGATTTCAATGCTCCCTTTATATGTTCCTGCTTCCTGGTACTGCCACCACCGATAGTTCAGGTCATCTCCATCCGGATCGTCGGTACCTAAAGCACTTAGATCAACCGTTTCTCCGGGTATCACATTCATGTCTAATTCATTAGCCAATATAACATGTGGCGGATGATTTGATTCTGCATAAGATTTTACACACCAGTCCACCCGGGACGCGAAGTCGTTCTGTATCGCACCAATCCATCGTGTTATAGGCTTAAAGTATTCTTCTAATAATTTCTGATCAGCACTATTATAATTTTGTCTTCCCCAGCCTGTACTTGTGTACCATCGACCAGAAGGATATTTGTAATTATTTATCGGTACTTTATCAAGCCATGTATTTTCGCGAATAAGCACATAGCGTCCTCCCCATCCTCCCCAGTCTGGAGACTCCGTACTCCGCAATCCCGTTGGAATCTCATGTATGAAGGATGGCGAATCTCCCTCGCCCATAAAATCTTCCTTGCCTCCAAGCTTTTTCTTGGTATTCGCATTGTAATATGCTACCAAAGGATTATTATCCATATTTTTAAATATGTTTTCTTTCATCCAGGGTGAACGGAAGTAGGAATCGGGCTCCTCGGGCATATTCCAACGCTGCCACCAATAGCCAAAGGTTATAAATTGATCAGAAATGATTGTCAGAATGTTATAGGGCGTTGCCCAATGCGGCCGGATGTAAGATTGAAAAGTATTATCCTGCTCCCAGATAAAATAGAAGCGAATCTTATTGGCCACGTACTCCATCTTGTCCGGGTGCTCCTCTTCAATACTTTTTAAGGCGCGGGCAATAGTATTCGTACCACCCCAGGCCTGAAGCCAGATGGGACGATTGTCAGTTGTATCTAACAGTACCTTTGCAATATGCTGTGAGCCCGGTGAAGGAGCTTTCATATCCCCTTCGGTAGACACATTTCCAAGAAATGCAACTGATTTAAGATAATCCGGAGTTGGATAGCAGGTATCATGCTTAATTAGATTGGGATAAACGACAGCATAAGCATCCAGATATTTCACATACCAATCATCTCCTGCCCAATTGTGATTATGTGCATGGTATTGAGAACTGGTAGTGATAATACCCTCAATATCAAAGTCATTCGAATAAAGCAGGCATCGGACAAAGGAACATTCATCATCAATTTCAGCATCTGATGTCAAAATTATCCTGGTTTTTGTATTCTCTAAAGATTCCTTGTTTTGACTATAACAAGAAACAGATACTGTAATCAGGAATACAAATGAATAATAAAATTTTAATTTCATTTTATTAGCAACATTTTACCTCGTTGTTCAGACAAGCCAGTTTTCAGGCTAAAAAAATAGAGGCCACTATCCAACTCGCCAGCATCAAAAACAGCCGAATGTTCCCCGGCAATTTGCCGTTGATTAACCAGGGTTGCAACAGTTTCACCCATTGCGTTATACACAGAAAGATGAACATCGCTTTGAGATTTTAATTCATACCTGATCGTGGTAAATGAATGAAAAGGATTCGGATAATTTTGGAACACTGCCAGATCATCCGGTGAGTTAGAAGAAATATCATTAATTGCTGTCAGGTCCGATAATACATTAACATAATCAAGGTTGGGGCCCCCATTACTGGTATTGACAGTTAATCGAACAGTATTATTTCCGGTATTTAGACTGGTAGCTATTGTTTGGGTGGTCCAGTTATTCCAGTTGCCTGTTGGTTCGAAACTCACGTTTCCAAGAGAGTTGCCATTAACACTGAGAGCACACTGGCGGTTAACAGAAGAACCATTTGCATACCGGAATATTAACGAAGCGCTACCGCCGCCGCTGCTATATATATTATTCCATTCAAGCCAATCACCATTTGATCCAAAATCAACATAGCCTGAGCCTGTATATCCCTGAAAATCGGACAGAACACTGTTGCCTGATTTAGATGTGAAATTTTCTGCCTGATATATTTCTGCCGCTACTACCTCTACGGTACATTGAGCTGTAAACCCACCTTCTTCGGTGGTAACGGTAATCGTGGCCGAGCCTTCTGCAACACCTGTAACCAGTCCGGTTGAGTTTACTCTGGCAACTGTTGTGTCGCTTGAACTCCAACTTACATTTTGGTTAACTGCATTTGAAGGTTCTACTGAAGCTGTAAGCTGTTCGGTAGCACCAATATTTACTGATATGGAATTTAGTGAAATTTGAACACCGGTAACCGAAATATTAGCTACCGTTACGATGCTTTGAGCTGTAAACCCTCCATCCTCGGTGGTTGCTGTAATCGTGGCTAAGCCTTCTGAAATACCAGTAACCAGGCCTGTTGAGCTTATTTTGGCAACTGTTGTATCGTTTGAGGCCCATCTTACGTTTTGGTTGCTTGCATTAAAAGGTTCAACACGGGCACTTAATTGTAAAGTACTATTAATACCTATTGTAACTGCTGCAGGCACTATACTTAACCCTGTAACCGGTCCACCATCGCCAACAAGGCTGTTCAGGTAGTTCTCCAGATTTGTATATCCTCCTTCGCCTATATCATTTCTGTCAGCGGGGTCATTTTTATTCAGGCCTTTGTTATCTTCCCAGGAATCCGGCATACCATCGTGGTCGCTGTCTGCAGGTGCGGGGACTGAGGCTAAAGCCGGCCAGCCACCAACATCGCCGGGTACATCGATAAGTCCATTGTTTCCATATTTTGCTGTCCCATTTATTACATCATCAATAATATCTGCATCAACCTTATCGCGTATGGGTAAAGAACAGCCTACATCGGCAATAACAGAGTTATACGCTTCTTCGGCAGTTTGTTGAGCAATTTCCATTGCAGGCCATGGTGCGTTGAGAACGAAAGCTGAGCTTGTTTTTGTGACACCCTTCCAGTTATCGGCTGTAACTGTGGGGTTGCCCTCAACAACATTATCCGATACCCACCATTGACCGGCGTCAGCATCACCGTTACGGGTAGAAGGGTCAACAATACGGCTCTTTACTTTTGATTCGGTTGCAGGCCCTGGCTTGTAATAATTAGCCACCATATTAATGGTGGAATGTTCGATTGGCGGATTACGCCTATCACCGTTCTGATGTGCTTCACCCCCATAGCTACTTGCATACCCCCAGTTATAAAGCACGTTGTTTCTGTAATCGTTATATCCGCAACCCGAAGCCCAACGTGGATTGCGGCTGGCATTATGTGCAAACAGGTTATGATGCCAGGTGCCGTAATTATTACCCCAGATGCCTCCAAACCGATGGCCTACACTTACGCCGTTTTCAAACTTTTCGCATGCTTCCGAGATAATGCACCATTGAACGGTTGTATACTCATTATGGTAAAGTGTAAAGGTCTCATCGGCACTCCAACTGGCTGAAACATGGTCGATAATAATATTCTTCTGGTACCTGCCTCCTATGGCATCATTTGAACCCAGGGAAGGGTCCCATCTTACGCGGATATACCGGATGATGATGTTGTCGGCACTTGTAGAAAGGTTTCCTTTAATACATATACCGTCTCCGGGTGCTGTTTGCCCGGCAATAGTAATATCTCCATTTTTGATATTAAAATTGCCCGTAATTGTACCCGAAACCCTGAACACGACAGTTCGTGGGCCTGAAGCGGAAATGGCTGCTCCCAAACTACCAGCACCTGAACTATTAAGGTTTGTAACCTCATAAACCACGCCTCCGCGCCCACCTGTTGTGTATTTCCCGTAGCCTTCAGCACCAGGGAAGGCTAACTGTTGAGAAAAAAGAGAACCAGCATATAATAAGAAAATATTTATCAGTGCCAGTGTTTTATAAACAAACCGCTTCATAGATTTAATTTTTATCGAATTTAGTTATACAATTATTTTTGTTTTATTAGCAACATTTTACCCCTTTGTTCGGACAAGCCTGTTTTTAGTTTGAGAAAATAGACTCCGCTTTCCAGGTCACCTGCATCAAATTCAGCAGAATGTTCTCCGGCTGTTTGCCGTTGATTAACAAGGTTTGCAACATTTTTGCCCATTGTGTTATAAACGGAAAGATTGACATCGCCAGGAGTTTTTAATTCATAACTGATAGTGGTACATAAATGAAAAGGATTCGGATAATTCCTGATTGGAAATAATTCACTCGATTCTATTCCCTTAATTGATGTTGTACTGCCCTCACTGAATAAGCTGTTCAGATAAAGCTCAAGATTTGTAAATCCGCCTTCTCCAATACCATTTCTATCTTCCGGATCATTTATATTTAATCCGTTTGCTGTTTCCCAGTCGTCGGGCATACCATCATGGTCGGTATCGGTTGGTGCAGAACCTCCCTGTAGCACAGGATGTCCGCCAACTTCACGCGGATGGCTGATAAAACCATTTTCGCCATAAGTTGCAGTCCCGTTACGCACTTCTTCAATAATACGTTTATCTACCGCATCACGATTAGGGAATGAACAACCTACATGTTCGAGAACATCGTTATAGGCATCTTCAGCAGTTTGCTGATTTATAGGCATAAATTCGGATGGTGAATCAAGTTTTAATCCCGGAATGGCAGCACGGTCATCGGTGATATGTCCTGTGTACTGAGGAAAAACGCCCAGCCAGTTATCGGCTGTAACTTCAGGATGGCCTGCCAGGTAATTCCCGGCAAGGTACCATTTTCCATAATCGGATGCACCCTGGCGTGACCAGGGAGAACAAATCCTTGTCTCTTTATTGGAAGGAGTTCCGGGCCCCGGTTTGTAATAATTGGCTACTACATTGGTCCAGCAACCAACATGGTCTGGATTGCCGACCTGATGTACTTCACCCCCGTAGAGACTTTCATTTTTCCAATTGTAAATCACGTTATTTCTCACATCGTTGTATCCGGAACCGGATGCAATACGGGGGTTACGATCGGTGTTGTGTGCAAATAAGTTATGATGAAAAGTGCCATGATTATCGCCCCAAATTCCCCCAAATTTATGATCTGAGGAACAAGCTTCAGTAATCATACACCATTGTATTGTTACATCATCGCTAAAATAAAAAGAAAATACCTCATCACTACTCCAGCTGGCTGACACATGATCCAGAATAATGTTCTTCATTTGGCCATTATGATCGTTTGTTATGGCATCGCCATCAGCATTTGCCCTAACCCGGATATACCGGACGATGACGTTGCTGGCCGATATTCCAAGATGTCCGTTAATTTCGATACCATCTCCCGGGGCCGTTTGCCCGGCAACGGTAATATCGCCTTTGGAAATAGTAAAATTCCCCTTGATTGTACCTCCAACACGAAAAACAACTGTCCTAGCCCCGGATGCACTAAGCGCAGCCCCCAGGCTTCCTGTACCGGAACTGTTAAGATTTGTAACTTCGATTACCTTACCTCCGCGCCCTCCGGTAGTATATTTCCCATATCCTTCGGCTGTCGGGAATGCGATTTGTTGAGCCCATGAAGTAGAAACAAACAATGTAAATATCAGAGTAGGCAAATAAAAAAATTTCATTCCAAAATGATTAAGTTGTTATTAACGTATTCCATTGACCATCCATGCAAAGCAAACAGATCATATGCCATTGTCGATATTCTTTATTTTATGCTATTCAGGTATTGTTCTAACATGGTATAACCATCTTCCCCAACTTTATTTCGATCATCTGCATTTTGGGGATTCAGGCCATGCTTCGTTTCCCATAAGTCGGGCATCCCGTCATGGTCGGCATCTATTGGTGCAGGTGTGGTTTTGAGTTCCGGCCAGCCGCCAACATCATTTTGGGAATCGATAATGCCACATATCTTTGAAGCGTCTGCAACTTCTTTCTCCTTTTTGTAATATTTACCTTCATAGGTGGCAGTGCCACTGCGCGTGTCGTTAATGACCCTCAAGTCAATAGCATCTCTTCTGGGTAAAGTAGCACCGGCATTATCGAGAACTGAGAGATATGCTTCTTCTGCAGTTTGCTGATAGATTGGCATTGCCGGCCAGGGTTTATTCATTTTGATTTTATCAAAAGAGAGTTCAGTTTGTACTCCTCCGTCCCAATTGTCGGCTGATACTTTTGCATTACCTTCAACAACATTATCAGCGATATACCATTTCCCAAAATCATCTTCGCTTCTGGCACCAGGATTGGCAATCCGATGAGATACATCGCCAGGCCTTGTAGCCGGACCTGGCTTATAATAATTGGCAACAATATTGAATTTTGAAAAACTAAACTTTTCAAGATTACTCCCCTTTTGTTGAGCTTCGCCACCGTAGCAGCTATTGTACCCCCAATTATAAAGTACGTTGTTCCGGTAATCTGTATATCCTGAACCAGATGCCATGCGGGGATTTCGACTACTATGATCGGCTATAAGGTTGTGATGATAGGAACTGTAATTACTGCCCCAGATACCACCAAATCCATGATGTCCTTTAATGTGGTTGGAGCCATACAAACTTTCAGAAATTAAACACCATTGAACGGTTATACTGTCGCAATGGTAAATGGAAACACATTCATCGATACTCCAACTGGCAGACAGGTGATCGACTATGATGTGTTTTGTGTACCTGCTTGACACGGCATCGTAATCGTTACCTGACACATCTCCCGGCCTTACCCGAATATATCGGATAATTACCTGGTCAGCATTAATACTAAGCGGATGATTTTTAAGGCAAATACCATCTCCCGGCGCCGTCTGTCCGGCAATAGTGATGTAGGGATTCTTAATCTTTATGGGGCTTTCGAGTTCAATATTTCCTGAAACCCGGAATACCACTGTTCGTGGGCCTCTGGCTTCTACTGCAGCACGGAGGCTTCCCTGACCATTATCATTCAGGTTTGTTACTTCAATGACTTCTCCACCGCGTCCTCCAACGGTATATTTCCCATAACCTTCAGCAGTCGGAAATGCCAATTGCTGAGGACTGGAAGTAGAAAAAAATAAAATTGTTACCAGTACTGTTAAAAATAATTTTTTCATTTCTTTATTTTAAATGATTCTTAAACTCTAATTTATTCTGATATAAATATTTTACTTATAGTCTATTTCAAGCTATCTAAGTATATATCCACATTTCTATTTTATACTATTCAGGTATTTTTCCAACATCGTATATCCATCGCCCGCCATATTGTTTCTATCATCTCCGTTAGTTGGATTCAGTCCATTTTTCTTTTCCCAAATGTCAGGCATACCATCCCGGTCGGTATCTTTTGGAGCTGGCTTGCTTTTTAGTTCGGGCCAGCCACCAACATCATTCTGGCTTTTGATAATTTTGCCTGTACGATTCCGAAGGTCATCCACAATTCGGGTATCCACAGCATCGCGCTTTGGCAAGCTGGCTCCACCAATCTCTAAAACTTGATTGTAGGCTGTTTTTGCATCATCCGTTTTTACTTGCCCTGTTTCGAATGGTTTTGTTTGTTTATAGGCTTTAATTTGTGCCTCTGTCCAGCTACTACGAAACTTTACCAGGCTCAATTGTTTATCAGGAAGCTTTTCGTTGTAGTAATTCCCTGCAAAATAGGCTTTGTTATAAGGCGAACCTGTGGAATAGGCAATCCCATTGTTTTCTGAATCCACTCCAGGAATCAGGTAGTTATTTACGTAATTCAGGTGGGTAACGCTAATAGAATCAGCATTATAACCTGCGTGGCTTCCGCCCCAGTTATAGATTACATTATTTCTAAAATCGAGTAGCAGGCCTTCCGGATCTTTATAGTATGGATTACTATTATAGTTCCCGGGGCGTGGGTTGCGGCCCTTATTATTTGCATAAAGGTTATGCAGATAGCTGTATTTTGCCCCTCCTGTTCCACGAATTAAAGATCCGAAGCCATGGTTGTCGGGATTCAATCCTTCGGTAATGAAACACCACTGAACTGTAACATTAGTTAAAGTGGGCTTACTGGTGGATACAGATAATGCTTCATCCAGGCTCCAGCCGGCAGAACAATGATCAATGATAATATCCCTGCCTAAGCCAACACCAATAGCATCTTTCCCTTGTTTACTTCCAATACCGTATTTCCCGTCACCCAAACGAATACGGAGGTAGCGGACAACAACATCATGTGTTAAGATTTCCAGCGTTTCGCCTTTGAGGCAAATTCCATCGCCCGGTGCAGTTTGTCCGGCAATAGTAATATATGGATTTTTGATTGTCAGCCTGTTTGCGAGTTCAATGGTTCCTGATACTCCAAAAACGACTGTGCGAGGACCTTCCTGTTCAATAGCCCAACGCAAACTGCCAGGCCCATTATCGTTCAGATTCGTAACGTAAATAACCACCCCTCCACGCCCTCCTTTGGCGTATGCACCGAAACCTTCGGCACCCGGGAATGCCAATTGTTGTGCGTGGATATAAGTTCCGGACAAAAAAATAAGAAGAATTGAAATGAATATTTTTTGCATTACCTTATATTATATTGTTGAGCAATTCAAATTATTTATTCTATGCGATTGAATGCCTATCATTTAAATTATCTGGGCCGAAAAGATTTAATTTTGCTATTTTTCCATTAACCATCCCCATCGTTTTGCCCAATCCAGTAAAGCATCGTTACGCCATTTTAAAACAGTTTTAGCACCTTGCCATTGTCCATCGTACATGTTCGGATTTGACCGATCGGAGTACCAATTTGACCCTAATTTATAATCAGTTGATCCCGGGCTCCCCGGCCATAGGTTATGAACTACAAATTCTCCTTTTGCATCAGAAAAACCTGGAATACCAGATATGATTGTATAATTTAAAGTCGCAGCAGCTTTGGGTGAGTATCTTACGGCATAATTGCCCTCCCCAAAATAATAACCATCCCAATTTTGTCCGGCAACTTTTAATGTAAAACAGGTTGAATCCTGAGGAATATTGATTTCCGGCCCCTTGAAATGAAACTCCATTACCGAATAAACCGGCACCGTATCGGCGATTGTAGCATTCCTGTCGTAAATAATCCTTGAGCTATGACCTATACTTTCGAAACTGCCGCCCCAACTTTCTCCCAGTGGATTATTGGGATCACCATTCATCAGGTACAATAACGAAGGAGTATCGCCCATTTTCACTTTTCCATCGTAGTAATTTTTGAAATCTTCACCCAAAGAACCTGCACCATTGATGTATCGGCCATAATAATTATCTGTATGCAGGCTATCAGGTATTCCCGTATTGGAAAAGAATCCCCGATAGGAAGCATTTGCTTCAATAAACCACAGGTTTGGAAAATTTTCTGCTATATAGGCGTAGCTATTTACGCTCCACTTTTTATTTGGCCCTCCAATCCAGTAAACTTTGATTTTTTGCTGGATATCCGGTGCATCATGCAATGCTTGCGCCAAATCGTCCAGCCCACCCCAAACCAATACCCATAATGGTTGGTCACTTTTCTTTTTTGCACATTTAATGATCCAATTTGACCCTTCGCTGGCTATTGTGTACCCAACGTATGGTGCTCCACTTCGACTCCCTTGTTTGGTTATTGACCTCAGGTAATCGGGTAAAGGAAAATCTTTTCGCTGTTTCCTAAGGTTAAAGAAATCTTTTTCATACAGGTCAATCGCCCTTAAGATTTGTTCCTTACTACCATCACCATACGAAGGGGAAGAAACAAGTCCTTCGATATCAAATAAATCACTGTACATCAGCAAGTGTATCATCGATTGGTTATCGTCGGGATCTGTCCCTCCAATGTCGGAGCTGATAAGAATACGCGGTTTTACTGGCAAATGCTGCTTTGCAAACACTGGTATGTTAAAAACCAAAAAACTAATAATCAATACAAACTTATTCATGATCTTATAAATTCTGTTTCACAATATTTCAATAATATCCTTTATCATATGTTTATTACCTGTCTTGTACTTTT
This sequence comes from Prolixibacteraceae bacterium, assembly GCA_963678235.1. Taxonomy (GTDB): domain Bacteria; phylum Bacteroidota; class Bacteroidia; order Bacteroidales; family Prolixibacteraceae; genus JABMQB01. The sequence continues at coordinate 2,964,666 of OY782766.1, forward strand.
TTATTTAACATCCAGAATCAGGCCTTGTGGATTGAAAGTTACGTAAACATCTTTACCTGATTTCCGCATTCGAAGGGTATATGTGACCACTTCTTTTTTGATGGTTATATCGGCATCCCGAATATCATAGCCTTTATAGGATTCATGAATGGTATCGAAAATGGGCGAAGGAACCTTAGATTCCGGAATATCCTTATGATATTCCAATAAGTTTACATTATCATCAAAAAGAAAGACTGCAGCATCTCCGGCAACGATATAATAGTTTTTACCGTTTTCTATTACGTATTTGGCTCTGTCGATATCATCTAACGGGCCAAATTTTTCTTTAATAAAGTTCATGATTGAAACAGGGATTTCATCATCTTTTAATTCTTTTCGGTATTTTATCAGATGTCCTTTCCCGTCAATCCAAAAATACCGTCTCTTTCCATCAATTTTGAAATCGATTTCATATTCGGTTTTCCCTCCTTCTTCAAATTTGTCAGCATCACCTACGTCGAAAAAAGGTTCTTTTGAACGAATTGTTTTAAGAACAGGCATGGGAATTTCACTCACGTACAAGTCTTGTTGATATTTTAGGATCTGCCCCTTATAGTTTATAGTCACTTCGTTCAACTTATCATTTACTTTACACCTTACTTCATAGTCGCCATCTTTTAGTTTCCAACGAATATCTTCCGCATTAGGAAACTTTAACTGAAAGGAATTCAAAACCACGGCTGGTATATTTTCCTGACTAATACTCTGTGCTGCAGCACTCATCCCCAAAAGAATATAAACCAATATGTAAATCGTCTTCTTCAACTTTTTCAAATTTTGTTGGTACAAATAAAATACATGAATCTGTAAAAAAATGGGAAACAATCTGGAAACAATCTGGAATTTCTTCCTTCCAAAAAAAATAGCCAAATATTAGCTAACGCTTCTCGCTTACTTCAAAAATATGTTTTCCATTGAACGAATAAAATAGTTTTAAGTCAGATACATCGGCTATTGCGCGCACAATTGCCAGCCCCAATCCTGTTGAACTCGTATCTGTTGAATTTCTGGCAAACCGTTCAAACAGTTTATCATCAAGTTCCACTGATTCAACGCTTGTATTTTCAACTGTGAATGATGAGGAAGAAAGCCTGACAAGGACTTCCCCTCCGCGCCGATTATGAAAAATTGCATTTTTTACCAGGTTCATAACCAGTATAACCGCCAGATCCTTGTTCATTCCAAATACCCAATTATCCTCTTTTTGATATTTTATCTTAATATTCTGGTATTCTGTATAATCTGAAAAATCGTAAATTATCTTTCTAAAAATATCATCGAAATAAATTTGTTCCTTTGAAATGTACTGTCTGTTCTCAATTTTTGAAAACAATAACAGGGATTTATTTAGCCCTGAAAGCCGCCGAAAGGTATCGATAATGGCACCAATTTTCTGGATTTGATCTTTCGATAAATTCTCATCTCCGGCAAATAATTCAAGTTTATTAATTCCGATGGCTAAGGGAGTTTGCAATTCATGCGACACATTTTCAATAAATTGTTTTTGGTTATTAAAAATATCGACATTAGTCTTTACCAGGTTTTCAACCGAATCGTTCAACATTAGAAATTCACGAATCTTGGTTTTAGGCGTGTCAGGAACTGCTCCCCTGTCGAGCCTGAACATATTCAGGTAATGCAACAATTGATAGAACGGTTCCCAGGTTTTCTTCAGGACAAAATTGTTGACCAGAACCGTACCGGCAAATAACAGCAGATACAGCCAAAATAATGATGTAGCAATTTTTTGAATTAATTTGGTTTTATCGATCTCGTGTGAGATCAGCTTCATTTCATAATATTTTCCATTAGAAGCCACAAATGCTGTAGTCAACAACCTGGTTTGGTACATTTTGTTTTTAAGGTTGGAAAAAACTACGGTATCGCTGTAAGTATCCCTTACCTGAAGAGCAAACTCTTCATCCACATGTTTTATGAGATAGTTATTTTCTTCAAAGGTATCCTGTTCAACGATAAGTGAATCATCCTTTAATTTGTCGATAACCACAATTTTATAATCGGCAAGGCCTTCATCAATGGTCGTTTTAACTTGCTTAAGCACCTGATAATAAAACAGAATTGCCCACAAACTGATCAGGACAAATAAAATAACAGAAAGCAATGTTAATGTGTGATTAATGAGCTTCATTTAACCATTAATTTGTAACCCATTCCATAAACCACATCGATATCAATCATGGCATCGCTATTCCGGAGTTTTTTTCGCAAATTTTTAATTTGTGAATAAATAAAATCGAAGTCATCGGCCTGATCAATATAATCACCCCAGATATTTTCAGCTATTGCCGATTTACTGGCAATTCGGTTTTTGTTCAACATAAGGAAAACAAGAATATCGAATTCCTTTCGGTTCAAGCTCAATGGTTCATCATTCACCAGCACCTTTCTTTCCTCCATATTCACCTTTACATTTTCCTGCTCAAGCAGACTTTGGCCATCAGGCTTTCGGCGACGTATTACTGATTTTATTCGCGCATTCAACTCGGCCAGGTGGAATGGTTTGGTCAGGTAATCGTCAGCACCAAGGTTGAGACCTTTCAATTTGTCATCCAAAGAATCTTTTGCTGAAATAATAATCACACTATCAGCTTTTTCAGGGCTTTTTAATTTCTGTAACAGTGCCAGTCCGTTTCCATCAGGTAACATAATATCAAGAAGAATACAGTCATAATCATACGAAACAATCTTGTCTAAACCAGAACTAATGGTTCCTGCTTCTTCAACTATATAGCCTTCATCCTGAAGAAATTTTCTGATTAATTCCTTCATTTCCGGTTCATCTTCTAAAACAAGGATTTTCATTTTTTTAAATAAAAAATATTCTATTCTTCAACTGGCCACTCACTTTTTAACAGAAAGTGAAAAGTACTGTTTATAGATCCAAATCTTGTACTGATAATTTCAATTTTATCGTTTTGTAACAAACGAATCATTTCGGCGCCTGCATAAAGAACCGGGCCATAACCATGCGTCGCATAAATACTTTTACCCCGATGATAGTAGTAGATATTGTCGTGTGCGAAAGTTGTGCCTTCACATGTTCCATCCACTGCCCCATTTTCGAGCACCCGGGTTTGAATAGCATTCCAGCCTGTGAGTGCGACCGGGCCATAAACGTGACTGATCCAGCCTTCGTTGATGCCTTTGGCGATGGCAAATGTAAACATAGCGGTACACGATGTTTCTGTGTAAGTATCATTTTTATCCAGCAAATTATGCCATAAACCGCTTCCGTCCTGCAAATTTGCCAGACTACGAACCATTGAAAGATACAGATGTAATATTTTATCACGCCCGGGATAACCTTCCGGGACTACTTCAAGCACTTCGGCCATCGCCATAAGTGTCCAGCCGTTAGCCCTACCCCAGTAAAACCGCGGATCATAATCTCCTGAAGTCACGTTCCAGCCGTGGTCAAACAATTCTTTTTCAGGAATATACAAACGATCGGCCATTTGAAGTACCTGTTTTATCGCATCATCAAAATATTTATTATCATTGGTGAGTTTGCCCATATTGATTAAAAATGGCACGCTCATATATAAATCATCTGCCCAAACCGATTTGTATTGTGGCCGATTCCGGGCCAGAGTGCCGTCTTCCAAACGAAACTGGTTTTTGGAAATATGCTCATCTACACGGTTAATTATTTCGAGATACGCTTTATTTTTGTTTTTTAAATAGGTTTTAATCATCGCAGCACCAATGGAACCACAATCATCCAAAGCTTCAAAATTTAAAATTCTGCCCCAGTTTCCAATCTTACTGCTTTTTATTTTATCAGAATTATTTTGAAAATAAGGCAGATTCTCAATCACATAATCATAGAATTTAGTGTTATCAGCAAAAAAGGCTTCATCGCCTGTTACTTTAGTGATATAATCGAAAGCCGACAGCACAACACCATGTGTGTACGACCATTCACTTGAAAATCCGGATGATGGTTCAGCATTAGAATTGAAGGTTTTGAAATCGGTTATTTTCTCACCAGTCTTAGAATCAATAATGGTTTGCGGGCTGGTGGATTCATAGTACACTCTCACACGGTTTAAAATATCTTTAATGCCATCGACTGTTGGCAATACATAGGGAATTTCATATTCCGGAACTCTACCATGTACGTTTTCCTGTGCATTCATCATCAAACTAAAAGGAATCAGGAAAGTGGCTATTAATGTATATTTCAATTTGTTCATTTGTTTATTTTTATTTCTTGATTTAATCTGAAAAAAATGCAACTAATCTTTGATTTGCAAAACTAATATGGCATCTTCCCAATTTGAAGGCGGAATCATGTCTTTGGATTCATTTGCTGCAAATGGCGCTGCCTCCACCTTTTCACCATTACGTGGATAAAACCAGTAAGCTCCAGCAGTTTTATTCAAAACATTATTTATCTGGCAGGATGAATTATCCGAAAAATAGATCAACGCCATATTATTTGAACTAGTGGTAACTGCGGTTTTTAAACTTTCGCCCTCACCAATACCTGAAATAACGCTACCGTTTGGAATCCATTCATTCCATTTGTGGTCGGTCAGAAATTGTTTACCTGTAATGCATACCTGTGCAGCCGCAGGGAAATTCAAGGCCTGATTCCAGGTATATCCGCAATTGTAGTCACCATCGTTTCCTCTCATCGCCCAAACCGGACCGGCTCCGTATGTATGGCCTGCCCCACCGGCAAAGAAAGTCTGATAAAATTGCCTGCGAACCCTAAGCGGTGTTACCCAACCGCATTCATGCCGATAGGAACCGTATTCGTAAGAACCTTCCAGAAAGAGGCTTGGCTTAACGGGTTCTGTTAACTGATATTCATTTAGCATGGTTGGATAAACCTGATCCACTTCACGCCATACTTCAACACCGTTTGCGGTTAACCATTCATCCGAATGAAACCAACGCGAAGAATTATCAGGGGCATCGCCATCCGGGTGAAAAGTGATAAAAACCTTTTCCCACGCAGGATTTTTTTCGTTCCATTTTACTTGCTCTCCGGTAACACCCTGAGCAATACCCTCTGCCATTGCCCTGAAAACATTCCGTTTATCCCATTGACGGGTATGAATATTTTTATCATATCCATTGATTTGTGCCTTGGCATCGCCGCCAAGTACCCAGATTATGTTGGGCTCACTTTGGTAACGTTTCCCCAAAAAGGCACCAAATATCCTGGCTTCTTCTTCGTTAATTTCCTCCGGCGCCCCACCCATTTGAGGAGTGATATATGCTCTTCCCCAACAAGGCAGCAAAGCCAGGTACATCCCCCGTTTTTTAACCGCCTGAACCACGAAATCCAAATGATCCCAGTAATCATTCGGTGCTTCAGGACTTCCGCCTGCTACAATGAGTGGCTCTGATGTGTTTGGAGAATCTTCGCCACCAGAAAAGGGGCGAAAACCATAAACATTTGCGGCATTATGAGGCCCGCTTTCCATTCCCCCGCCGTGTGGATACCAAAAAGCCACGGTTTGAATAACCGTAAATCCGAGTTTTTGGCGGTTGTCGAGGTACATGTCAATTTCCTCACGTTTGAGCTGTTGAATCATACCCCAACCGGTATCAGCAATCCAGAGAAATGGTGTGCCGTCAGTATGCTGCATGTAGTGTCCATTTGCCGAAACCTCAAGTTTACCATGCTGTTGCCATGGAGGTTGGGCATACAGTTCAACTGAACCGGAGAAAATAAGCAGAAGTAGAAATAGAATATTTATTTTCATAATTTATATCTTTTTTTTTGCCGCAAAAACACAACTAATTTTACCATTTACTTTTTTTCATTTTTAACAAGAGCCGGAAGTACTTTTACAAGTTCTTCATAAAATTTTACAGCCATTTTTGTATTTCCTTTGTCATTCGGATGATACTTGTCATGGGCAACACCCGGGTATCTGTTTCCCAGCATATCGCCTCCTTCATACGGTGGATTGGCATCAGGATCGGGTAAATTATCAGAATAGTCTAAACCTGCACCATGCTCCATATCAACTAAAATAATATCTATTTTGTCGTTAGTTCTGGATTTAATCAAGTTAGCCACATCCGTATTAAATTTTGTAGTAGGAGCGGCATCTTCTTCAATAAACCGGCTAATAATCAAACAAAGAAATACAGTTACCTGATGATTGTTTTTTATTGCATTACGATTAATCATATCGAGCATTTCCATTACCTGTGAAGGTTTTTTATCCCAGTCGCTCCCATTCGTTCCAACGTGAACCAACAGGATATCGGGATGAAATAAATTTAAAGCAGTGTCAACCTTATTTGAGATATCTGGTATTTTCCAGCCGGGATAAGCTTCACAATTCCAGTCATACCAATCTTTATCGTCTTCAGACCTAATTCCATGTTTTTGCGACCCAACAAAATCGATATAGTATCCGGCATCTGTCAGCATTTCATAAAGGGCTTTCCGATAACCAGTCCGTTCCTCCAATGCCGGAAACCTGTAATGTTCCCCTGCCGTTATTGAATTTCCAACAGGCATAATCTTAATTGTATCACTCGCTTGAGACGATGAAATTATAAGAAGATATGTGAATGATATTAATAGAAGTCTTTTCAATTTTAGTTTCATACTAGTTTATAGCTCAACTTTAACAATTACACGTTGATAGCGAGTTAATTGTGGAGTGCCATTATCTTTAACTTCACAAACAATATGGATACTTTGACCTTTTTTTGCATCTGCCGGAACTGTAAATGAGGCTTCGCGTGCGATTGCATTTTGAATAACTACATTTCCTGGATAAGTATCTGCTTCTTTGTACTGCCACCAGGTATAGCTCAGTTCATCACCATCCGGATCAGAGGTACCTTTGGCACTCAGTTGAATTTTAGTGCCGGGTTCTGAAGTTATATCCAATGCGTTGTCCAGTTTAACAATCGGTGGATGATTGGCTTCTTCAAAAGATTTTACACACCAGTTGGCACGAGCCGCAAAATCATTTTGAAAAACATCCGCCCATTGGGTAATTGGTTTGAAGTACTCATTCATTAAATCCGTATTCTCAGGAAATTCTTCGCGCATATATTTTCTTCCCCATGCTGTTTCGGTGAACCACTTTCCTTCAGGATATGTATAATTCGGTTCAGGAACAGGGTCGAGCCATGTATTTTCGCGAACATTAATATAGCGACCACCCCAACCACCATAATCTGGCGATTCAATACTTCGAAGTCCGGTAGGAATGGTATAAATAAACGATGGAGAATCACCTTCCGACCTGAAATCGCCAACCTTGAATAAGGTATCTCCCTTTAATCCGTAGCTCCCTTCAACGTGAGCCTTGTAAAGCGAACAAAGTACCCCATGATTTTTGAGAATATTTGAATTCATCCATTCAGCTTCAAAATATGAGCGTTTGTCTTCAGGTAAAATTTTGTTCCACTGGTAAGCAATAGCCCAAAACTGGTCGCAAATGATTGTTGGGATATTATATTTTCCCCAATGAGGGCGAATGTATGCCTGATACGTAGAATCCTGTTCCCATATAAAGAAAAACCGCATTTTTTTTGCTACTTCATCCATCCGCTCAGGATGCTCTTCTTCAATCGATTTAAGTGCCCGGGCAAGGGTGTTCACACCACCCCAGGCCTGCATCCAGATTGGCCGCTTATCCGATTGATCCAACAATAATTATACAATTTGCTGTGATCCCGGGGTGATGGAATCCATTTCTCCTTCAACTTTAACATTACCAAGAAATGAGTGTGCTCTCAGGTAGTCAGGAGTTGGGTAATCCTTACTATGTTTAACAAGGTTGGGATAAACTTCTGCATAGGCATTGAGGTAAGGATCCAACCAATCATCACCTGCCCAATTGTGGCCATGAGAATGGTACTGAGAACTTGTAGTAATAATACCTTCAACATCAAAGTCGTTGGAATAAAGCAGAAAACGTACCATGGAACACTGGTCGTCAATTTCTGCATCGGTCAAAACAACCACCCGTGGTTTATTTAAATTTGCAACTTTACGCTGGGAACTGGAACAAGCCGTTATTATCGCAATCAACGAGAATAGAAATAAGAATGAAAAATTAGGTCGCATAATTATTTTGTTTAATTCAAAAAATAAGGCTTCGTTGTTGCCAGTTAATTCAACCGGATGAAACTCTTCAAAACTGTCTCCACAAACACGATAATATTTCCCGATGTTAAAACCTCATACATATTCTTGCTAAAGAATTGCTGTTTACTCACGGTATTTTTTCAAGCCACTCTTTTTTGATTTAATTAATTATTAAAAAATTATCATTGATTATATCGCCAATTGTCAACCATTACATGCATTAAAGAATTAAAACAAAAAGAATAAAGTATAAAAATGCCAACAAAAGAATTATTAACACCAGTATTTTGCGATTTAGTATTTTCAGATTTTGCTTCGATTCTCTCATGGTTTTTGTTAAATAATATATTTTCAAAAACAGACATCTTAATATCGATATTATAGCCATTGGCAACATGGTATTAACGTACCAAAAAGCAGTGTCTAGTTTCGCAAAATAGGGCTTAACTCCCAAAAAGAAGGAATCATAGGTGCTTTTTTCAAAAATATGGAAAACGGCTTAAGATCAATTGCAATTCTAATCCAGGACAAATTATTGGTTGAAAGAATTTATCCAACTTGTTATAATTTTTCGAAAATAAGTATTTCATAATCCGGATATAAGCTCTGAAAAATTGCTAACGCAATATCCATTCCTTTTCCATAGGTGAAAATTTTGAAGATCCCCTTCTCAAACGAAACTGGATTTATCCAGTTAATCTTATAGTCTGGCTTTTGAGAATCGTTTACCGAAGGATCTTCTTTTGTGAGCATAATTTTTAATAATTAACTTAAGTTGCTACTTATAGCCTTAAAAATAAGGATTTAAGGATCTCAAAAATCAAGTAGTATGAACAAAAAGATATAAGTTTTTAACAAAAAAGCTCTGGGTAGCAGCATTTTATGGGATAATTAGAAATAATCCTCCAGATTTCTGCTGCGAAACAAAACAACCTGGAGGATATGATTGAAAAATCGATTGCAATTTATACAATTCTTGATGATTTGTTGAAAGAATTAAAACATACTGAACCAAAAAGCCGGAACATTTCGGATGCAGAAGTAATTACCACAACAGTTATCTCTGCCCTCTATTTTTCGGGCAACCAAGAAAAGGCTATTTGCTTTATGCGTTCGGTAAACTTAATACCGAACATGCTTTCTAAAAGCCGTTTCAACAGGAGGCTGCACATGATACGGGATTTAATCGTTGACCTTTTCTTTCAACTTTCAGGAATGATAAAGGGATTAAATATTGAATCGGAGTATATCATTGACAGTTTCCCAGTAAAGACCTGTGACAATATGAGGATAGCCAACTCCAAACTTGTGCAAGGGGAAATTTACAGAGGCAAAAAAGCGACCATGCGGCGATGGTTTTATGGCTTTAATGTCCATGTAATGGTAACCACTGAGGGTATTCCGGTAGAATATACTTTTTTACCAGGCAGCAAACATGACTCGGAAGCGTTAAAACAACTACCTTTCAATTTAGGGCAAGGGAGCCGGGTCTATGCTGATGCCGGCTATACAAATTATAAAATTGAGGATATGCTTCAACAGGCAGAGAAAATTGAACTACTAGTAGCCAGAAAAAGCAATTCCAAAAGAAAACGTGAACCCTATCAGGAATTCCTGATAGAATCAATGCGGAAACGTGTTGAAACGACTTTAGTGAAATATCGACATTGCTGCCAAAGAAGATCCATGCGGTAACAGATTATGGATTCATACTAAAAGTAATAATGTTCATATTTTCATATACATTAAGCAAAATTGAAAACTAGCAACTTGAGTTAATTAAATCTTTACGGACATTCTTTTCTGTTTAAATCCATGCTAGTATCTAAACCAGAAATTAAAACCTGAAGTCAGCCACCGTTTCAGTGAGCAGACTTCAGGTTAAAACTCTAAAGTAAATAAATTACTCTTTTGGTTTTAATGGAGAAAATTCTATTGAATTACCTCCTCCATCGTAAATCTCCAATTCCTTTGGTATAGATTGGATGATTATGTACCTCATCGGTGTTCTGGAAATACAAGCCATCCAGGTTGTATTCATGACAATCAGAATCCCAGTGAGTATTAGTAACTTTTTTACCTTTCGGATAAGGGTCAACCATAAGGTTCTCCGGAGCAATAGGTGTTGGGCCTGTTATAACTTTTGTTGCTTCAAGGCCACCCACATTGAGTTCTCCTCCATTGTACCCCGCGCCCCGGGAGACACCACTAAACGGATCGCGGCTAAACACCTCATCACCTGTCCAGTATTCGACAGACCCATCTGCCGAGGTTGCTGCGGTTGAATAGTTGTCGGCAATATCGAAAACTATACCTGGACGAAAACTCCTGATATCCATACCTGACTGATTCAACTCTCTAAGGTCATCCGGTTTTTTCACAAGTATAAAGAGGTTCTTCCTGATTGTGAATGTACTATTAGCCGGCGGATACCGAAGTTCTACCAGGTATCGACCGCTTGTAATTGAAAATGCATTTAAGAATGTATTGTTTTCAATGGTTATATTCCATGATACATAGGGTGCCCAATCAAGGTTGTGTTGCTCTCTCATCAAATGGTCTAACGAAATTCCAACAAATGAATTGTTCGTAATAACAATGTTTTGGAAGATATTTGTTGTTGGAGATTTTGCATCACCGGTAATAAAAGGATAGCCACGCCCATCGCTGCTATACATGCCCATATCATGGAACATGCAGTTGTCGATAACGATACTTTCAATCGTCTGACGACTCGTGCCCTGAGTACGGAACCAACCGCGAACCATACCCTGGAAACTACAATTTTTAACCTCAAACTTACTACAAGTGAACGGCATAGAAGCAGAGTTCTGGTTTACAAAGTAGTTGCGGGAATTTGGTTTTGTGGGAGGGTGGTTAAAGTAGCTGTAGGCAAACGGAGCACTAAAGTCAATATCGCTGAGAATAACATCTGCAACCCGAATACCTCCAATTTCGCCGGGTGCTGCTGCCCGCCCAAGTTGGAAATTGTGATTATTTCCCTGGAGTGGGTCGTCTTCATTCCAACCAAGCCCCATAAACACTTTTGCCCTGTTGTTAGGATCATCTGACTTTAACACAAGCCCTTTCGCCAAAACGGGATTACTTCCAAGGTAATAATTTTTTCCTCCTTCAAGCAGGAAGATAGTTCCTTCAGCCAAAGAGTTGTCTTGTACATAATTATTTAAAATCGTATCCAAACGCGAAGCATTGTACTCTATGGCAACATCTGTGGTATCTACAATGTGTGGTATTAATATTGGTTCACCAACCTGTCCTCTCATACGAACCATTACGGTATTATAAAGCCTGTCCCAGTAACGTTCAACCTTATTATTCAGTCCGTTGACAACATACATCGCATTGGCTTCAAGGCCATATACATCAATGTATCCATTGTCCAGGTCAGCCTGTGTTAACTTGAAATCTTGCCCAGGTAATTCTCTGTTATCGGATGCCGGCTGAATGGTTATTTCATCCAATAAAAATTTATCATTTTCATCGTACTGAAAAGATGGATTTAATACAGTTGTGTCTTTATCATAGACTGTCCGGTCGAAAACAACTCTCATGCTATTTTCTGTAACATCTAAAGCATTCATTACTTCCGGTATACCGAGGCGTTCTCCCATCTCCCATTCTGCACGGTCGTCATTATGTCCGGTGTCACCTTTTCCATACCACTTCGAATTATATTGCTCTCCTAAAGGTGAAAGTGTTTGAATTGCAAAACAGTGTTTAGTAGAGTATTGCAGATCCTCAATTGTCATTTTAAGAACATCAGGGCCAACAATTGTATCCAAAAGAATATCTTCAGGAACCTCCCACAAACCAGATTGAATTTTCATCTGAATACGGTATCCGGCAGCATCATTAATACCGTTCCAAACCAAATACATATCGTTGGTATTTACGACTTTGCATGCGTATGGGTCGTATGATTTACCGGTGTTTCCTTCGTACCGAAACATAGCCATAAACTCTCTGTTGAGCTCCTCATCGGTAGCGTTTAGCTCCTCATCTGGTTCACAGGATTGCATTATCCCTGTAAAGATGATTGCTAAAAACATGCAGATTAAAATGATTTTATTTTTCATATGCCAATTTCTTTTTTTGTTGTCATTATTTGTATCCATAATAATTTTGATACTTTCCATTGCTCATTTGAATTGCATAGTTAGGGATTGGCAGGATATATCGTACAGGAGGCAAATTAGCAGGATCAAAACTTTGATAATTGCTGTTTTCACCAGCTCTGATATAACCACGGAATGAGTAAAGACACCTGCTTCTGGGGAATTCCGTGTTTTCATCACCCCAATCATAAAAATATGCAAGCTCCCAATTCCCTCCGGGATTTAACACATTTTTCCATGGATTATAGAATTCGAGAATTGGCAGAGTGGTATTTGGGTAGATATTTATATTCCCGGGGTTATCAACAATTCTGTAGAACATGGTTACGGGGAGATCTAAATAATCGTCTGAACCGTCCAGGTAATTACCATCGGCCATTGACCCAACGATATAATATTCCATAAAACTTTCGTACGCAACTTTAGAATAGAGGTTCCAGCGTACCAAATCTTTCCATCGGATGTTTTCACCACCAAATTCCCATTTTCTTTCAAGCGTTAATGCATGAAAGAACGTTTCTTTTCCGGCTGATACACTATCCACATAGGCATCAACTTTTTCACTCCAATCTTCCTCGGCAAAGGCTCTTTGACGTACGGTTTTTAAGGCTTCTTTTGCTGAAGGGGTTGGGCCGCCGTTCACCTCATTGGCTGCTTCAGCATACATCAGCAAGATATCAGCATAGCGCATATACGGATAATTAATCCCTGTTTTATCTCTGCTAATATCTCCTAAAGCGGCTGAAGAATTAGCCCAAAGTTTAGACCACTTGTTGTTAAATGTGCTATAGTCGGCAAGCACTACAGGAAGCCCTTCAGGGTCGTACCCCCACATACCAACGGTATAATCTTCTCTAAGGTCTTTACGGTCGAATGAATAGCGGTAGAAAGCATTGAGCCTCATACCTCCGTTAGAAGAACCCCAGATATGAGGTGTAATATCATTGGCTGAAGAAACACTGCTTCCGGTAACATAACCAACGTTACCACTTGAATTTCTAAGGAAGGGAATCTCAAAGATGGGATCATCGTTGTTGCTCACAATGTTATTGCATTCGTCGATAAATACCTGTATGAATGATTTATTGAGTGAATGTGTTCCGGATGAAATAACCGAATCAGCATATTGCATGGCTATCTGGTAATACTCCATATAGTCATCGGCGCGTTTCATGGTTCCAACAGACGATGGATTGCCTTGATCGGGGTATAAGGCATATCCCCCGCGGGTTAATGCCATGCGTGCGATCAAGCCATAACAAAATTCCCTGGATACCCGTTCAACACCATAATCCAGGTCAGCAGCGTATTGCATTCCCGAGGCAACCTCTTTCAAATCATTGATAAGGTATGTTAAAATTTCATTTCGGTCTTTTATCGGGATTACCAAAGATTCAAGCTTGATGGATGGTTCTGTTGTAAAGGGAACATCTCCATACATCACAACTAGGTCGTGGTAGAACATGGCTCTTAAAACCTTTGCTTCGCCAAGTTGTTGAGTGAGGTCGGCATCTGTTTCATCATAAATCGGGCTATTTGTAATTCCGTCTATAAAGATGTTAGCCCGCTCGATACCTTCATATTCCTGATCCCAGAAACGCTGGGCAGTTGTCCCAAATTGTGTTCCATCAAAACATTTGAAATCCCGGCCATCAACACCCCTAATTGGATCGCTGAATGGAGTAAATTCAACATCGCTGTTTAAGGCGAAAGTTGAGAAGTAATTATTACCATAGGCATCACCACTCATTAAAGCAGCATATACAGATGAAAGTGCGCGACTTATCTCTTCTTTGGCACCGAAAACGTAATCGTTTTCATATTTCGAATCAGAGTTCACATCCAAATAATCCTGGCAGGATGAAAATCCGATAAAAAGAATTATGCTAATAAATATTATAAATTTTCTCATATCCTGGTAATTTAAAATTTAAAAAGAGACGTTTACACCAAATATATAAGTACGGCTTCGCGGGTAACGGTTATAATCAACGCTGGGCGTCAGCCCAGACTGGATATCTACCTCCGGGTCATATCCGGTATAGTTGGTCCATAATAAAAGATTGTAACCGCTAACAAATAGACGTAAACGCGAAAATCCGGTTTTACTCAAAATATCACTAGGCAAAGAATACCCTATGGTAAGGTCTTGTAAGCGAAGGAAGGAACCGTCCTCGATAAAGTAAGACATCGTAACTTTTTTCCCTATATCAACCGGGTTGAAGATTTCAGCATTGGCGTTGGTTTCCACATACAAATCAACATACCTCCCATCACGAACCATCCTGTCGCCAAATGTTTCTTCAGCATAGCGCCAACGTTTGTCTCCGCTAAACTCGGAAAGTATATTGAAATAGTTGTTGGAATTGTTTTCGAATGATGACAGTTCATATCGGGTAGCGTTGTTGATGTCGAAATCGTAAAAATAGGTAAAGTTGGCGGAGAAATCGAAATTCCGCCAACCACCAGACAGGCCAAAACCACCACTGAATTTCGGGTTGGTATTCCCAATTATTGTCTTGTCGTTTGAATTAACAATATTTACATCGTCTTCTCCATCAACACCATCCACAAAGTTCTTAAATTTAGGTTTACCAGGAGCTGTACCGAAAAGGGCATCACAATTTACGGTTCCCGGAAGAGGTTCATATTCGTAACTTTCATTTAACTGGAACTCATCAAATCCATATAGTCCATCGTACACATAACCATAGATCAGACCCAGTTGATCGCCCACTTTTAGCGCATAATCAAAATCTGAAGAACTCCAACGCGAAGAAGTGGTCCAAATAACATCTTCTGTTCCATTAAGCTTGTCAATGCGAGTTTTGTTTGCTCCAAATGTGAAATTAGCAGACAAATAAGCGTCTTTTCTTTGTAAAATATCCGCATCAATCGTCAGTTCAAACCCCCTGTTTGTAACTTGTCCGATGTTTTGCATTTGACGGCTATATCCGGAAGTGGTTGGAATGTTACTCTGGTATAATAAATCTGAAGTAGTATTCCAGTATATTTCCGGAGTAATATTTATGCGGTTGTCAAACATTCCGATATCCAATGCTAAGTTACGGGTAAGTGTCGTTTCCCATTTTATATCAGGATTTGGGAAGGTGCTTCCACCGGCATTAGCATAGTATTCAGCTCCGTTTTCATCTACTTCTCCCCAACCTGGTCCTCCGCTTGTTTCAACTACGTACTGATATCGCCACATATCGTCAGTAATTCTATTATTACCAGCTTTACCCATAGCAATCCTTAACTTGAGAAGCGAGAACAAATTTTGATTAGCCATAAAATTCTCATTCGATACTACCCAGGCTCCTGATAAAGCAGGAAAATAGCCCCATTGGTTACCCGGAGCAAACTTAGTGGAACCATCGGCGCGGAATGTGGCCGAAAGAAAGTATTTTCGATCAAAGTTGTAATTAGCTTGCCCAAAATAAGACATTAATCTTTCGGGAGAAGAGATTGCTGAAGTAATATACCAAGGTGACCCTAATGTCATATTTCGAATTGCTTTTTCCGGTTCAATTTCTTTGGGCAGGTAACGTACCTTATTTTTGGAATTAAACTTGACTGAACTTTGAATTTCCTGCCCAAGCAAAAAGGTGAAATTGTTCTTGTTTTGTGAAAATGAATAGTGCAGTGTATTTGTCCATCCGTACTTGTCACGTCTCTCATTTGCAATTTGAGCAATAGGAAGATTGTTGTTCTTTCTCGCATCACTGGTTAAGTCACCCCAAAACCGATCTTCGGAATTAAAAGCCATAAATTGTGAGAATTCCGAACGTGCAATTAATGTAGGTAAAATATTCCATTGAATTGAAACCTGATTGGTAAACTCATATTTATCCCTTTTTCGATAGTTTTGATTGATGTCACCTTTGGGGTTTGTATATACAAAATATCTTTCCTCATCCGGATTAATGTCTTCAATAGGAATATGTGAAAAATCACGCAAGCCGTTTGTTGGACGGTAGCGCAGTACATTGATGATTCCTCCGCTGCCTACGGCATCAGCTCCGGCTCCATTATCCTGACGGTAACTAAAGCGTTGATTAATCAGTACATTAATTTTATCGGATAATTTAGCATTAATTTTCGTATTAACATTGGTTCGCTTTACATTAGAACCTACAAGTACGCCGTTATCAACGTTATTGGTAATACTGGTGGAAAAATTTAGCTTATCTGTACCTCCACCAATGGTAAGATTATCCATATTGCTAATAGGATTTCCTCCAAGAATTTCATCCTGCCAGTCATTTCCAGGAAATCGTTTATATAAATCAAAATCCTGCGGACCACCAAAGTCTCCCCTAAATTTCCGTCGCCTGGTATTATTGGTTACTACTGCTTCATACTGAATTTTTACAAATTCATAAGGATCCATCAGATCAATTTTTCGGGCAAGTGTACTAACCTTTGTGTTATGGTTATAAGTCACTGATAATTTTCCTACTTTAGCTGACTTCGTTGTTACCAAAACAACACCGTTACCACCTCGGGCACCGTAAATTGCTGTAAGTGAAGCATCTTTAAGAATATCGATTGATTGAATATCGGTAGGGGGGATATCATTAATGTTATCGGCCGGAAATCCGTCAACAATAAAAAGAGGAGAATTGCTTTGTGTTACGGAAGTACCTCCCCGAATACGAATATTAACCTCTGCACCTGGAGCTCCATCAGTAGTTGTTATTTGTACACCGGCAATTTTCCCTTGCAAGGCTTCTGCTACCGATGAAACAGGAACACGTGCCAATTTCTCTCCTGAAACCGAACCTACCGAACCGGTAAGGTCTTTTCGGACTACGCTGCCGTAACCCACCACTACAACTTCATTTAGGCCTACAGCATCTTCTTTAAGCGTCACATTAATTGTGGATGAATTTACAGGTATTTCCTGTTTAACCATTCCGACAAACGAAAAGACTAAAGTAGCATTGTCTGGTAAATCGGTAATACTATAATTGCCATCGAAATCCGTAGTGGTTCCTTGTGTTGTTCCTTTTACAACAATCGTGACCCCTGGTAGTGGCTCATTTTTAACATCGGTAACTTTTCCGGTTACAGTTTTTTGTTGTACAGCCACGGAATTCGTTCCCATTTCGGAAAAATTCAACTCTACCTTTGGGGAATAGGATTCAGAAGAAAAGCCGGCAATAATTCCCACGAACAGTAGCCAGATAGTTAGTTTGGTCTTTCTTAAAATTTGATGATTCCGTAACCAGGGGTCAGGATCAAATATTTTTACTTTCATACATTTATTATTTAAGTTTATATTGAATCGTTTAAATAAATTATCGCAGGTATCCTGAGCTTGCCATTTAAATTTTTATTAGTAAAATATGAAGATGCTAATCAGTTGATAATTTCTCCGCCTTGTTGGTTATGAGCAATCGCATGTTTAACCAAGTAACTCCATCGCTTCAACAATTATTCATACTATCCCCTAACTATTTTATTTATCATAAATTATTTTAATTTTATTTTTGTATATAAATTTCCATTTTAGATGTTCAAAATGCAATCTACTTTTGAAAACCCCGGGGGTAGCCCCGGGGTTTTCTTTCTATCAAATAAACTAAACTAAACTTATGAATCAACCATCTACCTATTGATGATTACTTTTCGAACACCGGTACCTGTTTCAGTTTTTACAACCACCAGGTATAAACCGTTATTAAAGTTTGTTATATCTAAATTATGTGAATAGGCATTTGGATTGACTAAACGCATCACACTTCCGTTAATCGACACAATTTTAATGGCATCAATTCTTGAAGCCGACTCAACATGAATTGTATGGCTTGCCATTGTTGGGTACACTTTAAACGATGGGGCAGCTATATCGGCTTTGATATCTGTGGTTCCTGTAGAAGTTTCTCCTGAAATAACGACGTCTTTCATTAACATGGTTAAACCATTTTTTCCCCAGGCCCACATGCGAATAGACAATGAATCCCCGGCAGGGACTTCAATATCGGTTGAGAAACTGATATACATTTGTCCAATATTTGCAAATTCGTCATCGAGGCTGCCCGAACCAGGTTTAATCGGATTTGCTAAAGTTCCCCTTGATTGCGTAAGATCCTTATCGTCAAGAATAGCTATTCCTAAGGAATCTTGTGTGGCAAAACCGTCTAAGGAATAAGCAAAGGCTAAGGTAGCGCCACCGGTTTTATAGCCACTAGCAACCATGTTAAATTTCTTAAGGGTAAAACCATCTTCTGACTTAGGTTTAATATTAAAACTAAAATAAGAATCAGGATCATAACTTTCTCCATGAGGCTTATCCCCCTGAGGATAGATTTTTAAATAGTCAGAGCCAATAGAAATAGACTTGCCATTATTTTTATCCCAACCATTGATTTTGGTACTATCGGCTGTGGCCATTGGCTCTGCAGTTATATCCCCTGTTACGATTGGATCAAATTGCCTGAAGCCTGACAGTTGCCACAAGACTTCGGCATTGTTATTAGTAGTTGTAAAAGACGTTTGAGGAGAATAGATAACACCACCGGCATCTATGGCATAACCCCTTACATAATACATAGTATTCGGCTTAAGCCCTTCCAGATAAGCTGGTTCGTATGCAACAGCTGGGGAGGATTTGAAAGATGGAACTCTATTGTTAACAATAGTCGGGTTTTCAGAGGTACTATAGCATACCCCTCTCTCAAGTACATAGCCATCATTACCAAAGCCACTCATCCAACTACCTGTGAATGCGGTTGTATTTGTAATACTGGTAAAAGTTGAAACGGAGTCAACTACTGCTGATCCATCTCCTAATGAAGTAGAAGCTTCTCCAGAAATAATGACATCTTTCATTAACATGGTTAAACCATTTTTTCCCCAGGCCCACATACGTATAGCCAAAGTTTTTCCGGCAGGAACTTCGATATCAGTTGAGAAGCTGATATACATTTGTCCAATATTTGCAAATTCATTATCGAGGCTGCCCGAGCCAGGTTTAATAGGATTTGCCACAGTTCCACTGCGTTGAGTAAGATCTTTATCATCAAGGGTGGCTATGCCTAAAGAATCCTGAGTAGCGAAGCCGTCTAAAGAATAAGCAAAGGCTAAGGTAGCGCCACCGGTCTTATACCCACTGGCAACCATGTTTATTTTTTTAACAGTAAAATTAACATTTGCCATGGGAGCAACTTTAAAACCAAAGTAAACACTATCGACGTAAGATTCACCGTGTGGCTTATCCCCCTGAGGATAAATTTTTAAATAATCAGAACCAATAGAAATATCCTTGCCATTATTTTTGTCCCAGCCGTTTATTTTAGTACTGTCGGCTAAAGACATTGGCTCAGCAGTAATACCTCCTGTAATAGCAGGGTCAAATCCGGTACTCTTCGCTAATTGCCACATGACTTCAGCATTATTCGCTGTTGTAAAAGACTTTTGAGGCGAATAGCTTGTTCCAACGCTGTTCGTTGCATAAGCCCTGACATAATAGGTGGTATTCGGCAATAGTCCCTCCAGGTAAGCTGGCTCATACGCAACAGCTGGTGAGGACTTGAATGATGGAACCACGTTATCATCAATGGTTGGGTTCTCTGAGGTACCATAACATACCCCTCTCTCAAGCAGATAGCCATCGCCGCCAAAATCGCTTATCCAACTTCCTGTGAATGCGGTTGTGTTGGTAATACCAATAACAGCAGAAACAGAGTCAACAACAGCTGTCTGTGCTTTTGTTGGTAAATTAAAGACTAATCCTAAAATGATAACCAAAAAGGTTAATTTGAATGTAGAATTTTTCATAATCATTACATTTTAAGTTTGTTAATAAAATTCAGTAATATATCGTAACTAATTGTTGATTAATCTATTAAGTACATAAGCATTATATCTCACTATGCGTTGTTTTCTGAAAATTGAATGGCTGACATCTCCGGCATCATTCCAGTATGCTTCTTTATATATTTTACTAATGCCCACTATAGCTGTGTATTCAAAAAACGGATTGCTTGTATCATGGTATTTCATCACAACAGTTTTATTTTTTTACCAGCTTCACAACTTTTTTAAAATTCGAATTATCCGTTACGACAGAAACGAAATAAATGCCTGGCATTAAATCAAGGGAAGAGTTGCTATTATTCCAGGTGAATGAATTGCTTCCGGCCTGGAAAGTGCGGTCTGCAATAGTTGCAATTTTCCTGCCGCTTAAATCAAACAATTCAATAGATACTTTTTGCATTTCTGTAATTGTCAGGTAAAAATTTAGTTCATTGGAAAAAGGATTTGGATAACAATCTATTTTGTTTTCTCTTGACGCAGGCATAATATCCACTGCCAATGCTATATCAGAAATACTGTTCAGGTAATTCTCAAGATTTGTATATCCTCCTTCACCAGTACCATTTCTATCGTTAGAATCATTTTTGTTCAGGCCTTTACTTTCTTCCCAGGTATCCGGCATTCCATCGTGATCTGTATCGGTAGGAGCTGTGGTACTTTTTAGGTCGGGCCAGCCGCCAACATCGGCAGGACTATCGATAATGCCATGATCGCCATACTTTGCAGTACCATTACGCACATCATCAATAATATCAGCATCAACTTTATCACGTGTTGGTAAAGAACAGCCTGCCTTAGCAAGAACAGAGTTATATGCATCTTCCGGAGATTCCTGATTAATTGCCATTGCATCCCAAGGCTCACTCATTTTTATATACTTGCTACCGTCTACTCCCTTCCAGTTGTCGGCAGTAACATCGGGATAGCCGTCCACATAATTACCGGAAACATACCAATTACCTTTATCGTTTGATGAACGAGCTGAAGGCTCCGCAATACGTCGTCTTACATTATCATTTGTTGCAGGCCCCGGCTTATAATAGTTGGCCACCATATTAATGGTAGAATGTTCAATTGGCGGATTTCTCCTGTCTCCACTTTGAACTGCTTCTGCTCCATAGCAGCTGTTATAATCCCAGTTATAGAGCACATTGTTTCTGTAATCGTTATATCCGCACCCTGAAGCCCAACGAGGGTTACGGCTGGCATTATGTGCAATCAGGTTATGATGCCAGGTACCATAGTTGTTACCCCATATACCACCAAATCTATGTTCATCAGTGGTGCCTTTGGGGCATGCTTCCGAAATAATACACCATTGAACGGTTGTGTTCTCATTATGGTAGAGCGTAAAAGTCTCATCGGTACTCCAACTTGCCGAAACATGGTCGATGATAATATTCTTGTGATACCTGCCACCTATCGCATCTTTTTCACCCATGGAAGGATCCCACCTTACACGTATATACCGGATGATTATGTTATCGGCATCGGTAGAAAGGTTTCCTTTAATACAGATACCATCTCCGGGTGCTGTTTGACCGGCAATAGTAATATTGTCGTTTTTAATACTAAAATTGCCTGTTATGGTGCCCGAAACCCTGAACACAACAGTCCTGGCACCTGAAGCGCCAATCGCTGCAGCAAAACTACCTGGACCTGAACTATTTAGATTTGTAACTTCAATTACTTTTCCATAACGCCCACCTGTGGTGTATTTACCATAACCTTCAGCACCAGGGAATGCAAGTTGCTGAGCCTGCAGATTTGTTAATCCTATTACAAATAGTAGAAGTATTACATATTTCTTTATTTTCAGTTGATTCGCCATACAAGTGTATTTTCAGAATTTTTAACGGAGGAATTATTCACTTTAAATTTTTCAGATTTTGCCCTAATTTTTTCATTAGGTTTAAATTTGGATATTATTGTAAATATTGATATAGTAATTACATACCAAAATACAACGCCTATTTTCTCAAAATAGGGCTATTTTCCCAAATTATAGGTCAAAAAGCAATATAGCATAAATTTTCACAAGTATTTTTCAAATTATTCGAAAACATACAAAGCATTTTGAAAGCATAAAAAAGCGAAATAAATTAACATTAGATACCAGCAAGGAAGAATCAAATCACCTAAAATATTGTAATAAAAAAAATGAATACATAGTAAAAATTGCGTTTTATTCATACAAGAATCAAACAAAAAAAAGATCAAGAGCAAAATAATATTAAATGGACTAAAAATATTATCTGCGTTAAATATATATATATATCAATTATATATATTCATATTTAAATAAAAAATTGAATGTAATTTGCCATTAGGATAACTGTTTTAAAACTTATCTATATATTAAAACTCAAATCTCCTATATAATAATTTTGGCACCCATGTTTTAATTTAAAAAGACAAGTTCAAAGGTTTCAGATTACTTCAACTCCATACAATCATCACAATTTCCAATTATTATTTTGTATTTCGTTTTTTTTCGTTTGATTTCGCAATTAAACAATACCGAAAGTTATGCTTGCAAACCAACGACGCGAAAAAATACTGGAACTTCTTAAAGAAGATGGTTCAGCGAAGGTTATTAAATTGGCTAAAATCTTTAAAGTTTCTGAGGTTACAATCCGACAGGATTTAGAAAAACTCGAACATGGAGGCCTTATTATACGTGAACATGGAGGAGCCTTTCTTAAAAATGTGGAAAATAGTGTAAAATCATTTACCATTTTGAACCAGGATAACATTGAACAAAAACAAATTATCGGAAAAAAAGCTGCAGAGCTTATTGAATCCGCAGATACAATTGTCCTTGATTCAGGCTCAACGACAACCGAAATTGCAAAGAATCTTATTGGGAGAAGGGGAATTACCGTTATAACAAATGCCCTGAACATTGCTTTAATATTGGGAGCAGAACCCGGAATTGATGTAATTGTTACCGGTGGAGAATTTAAACCTCCTACCCTATCCCTGACCGGGCAAAAAGCAGCCACATTTTTTGAAGATATACATGTAGATAAATTATTTCTTGCAACTGCCGGGATATCGCTTAAATCAGGCCTTACTTATCCCAGCATCAGCGATATTGTTGTTAAAAAGGCAATGATAGATTCTGCCGATGTAACCTATTTGGTTGCCGACTCTACTAAAATTGGAAAGAATGCCTTTGCAAGCCTTGGCGCATTATCGCTAATAGATTATATCATCACAGATGCCTCAATCGACCAAGAAAATGCAAGAATCCTTCGTGAACATGAAATTGATATAATAATAGCGGAATAAAAATAACGGCAATATTTGAGAATTAAACAAATATGAAAAGGTTCATCTTTCAACTGATTGTTGTAATCCTATTTACATCATGCAATCAATCCCGGGAAATAACAAAAATCGAACAATGGGACGTTTTTGAAATTGAACTTACCGGGCCTTCAGATGTAACCCCTTTTATTGACGTCGAATTAAAAGCCGTATTTAGTTCGAAAGACAATAGTATTAGTGTTCCCGGTTTTTACGATGGAAACGGAATCTACCGTATTCGGTTTTCTCCAGATCTTCCGGGTGACTGGACTTATGAAACCAAAAGTAATGTTAAAGTTCTTTCGGGTAAAAAAGGAATTTTTGAGTGCGTGCCAGCTACCAATAAAAATCATGGGCCACTTAAAATTGTGAATACATTTTATTTAGAATATGCCGACAGCACTCCTTTCTATTCTATCGGAACTACAGCTTATCAATGGACAAGCGTTAAACAAACCATCCAGGAAAAAACGATAAAAACACTTGCCAATGCCCCATTTAATAAAGTAAGAATGTGTGTATTTCCCAAATGGTATAGGTATGGCAATGATACAGAACCATGGATGTACCCATTTAAAAGAAATGAAGATGAAAATGATTTTACTCAACCCAATTATGAATTCTTTCAGAATTTTGACCTTCGTGTTAAACAGCTCAGAGATATGGGCATTCAGGCCGATGTAATTCTTTTCCATCCATACGACAAATGGGGATATTGTGAAATGGGCGACGAAATGAATGAACGTTACGTAAGGTATATGATTGCGCGCATTTCAGCTTACCGGAATGTCTGGTGGTCGCTCGCCAATGAATGGGATGTTCCTAAAATTAAGGATACCATTGACTGGGAAGGAATTGGTATTTTACTTCAAAAAGAAGATCCTTATAATCGTTTACGTGGAATCCATAACTGGTATGGTTCGGAAGATCATTTTTATGATCATACAAAACCATGGGTAACGCATGTCAGTATGCAAACTCATCAGTTTTACAATGCCATAAAATGGCGAAATCAATATCAAAAACCACTGCTTTTTGATGAAATGCGCTACGAAGGAGATGTTCCAAGCTCATGGGGAAGTTTAACCGCACAGGAAATGACCAGCTATTTTTGGATGGCGGGATTAAGTGGCGGGTATCCGATGCATGGTGATACATACAATAATGATTCTGATACTACTGAGGTCAGATGGTGGGCTAAAGGTGGCACACTTGTGGGGGACAGCCCTGAACGTATTGCTTTTTTCAAATCTGTCATAGAACGGGCACCGGTAAAAGAAATGCAACCGACACTTATCGACAAAGGTGACCCTGAAAACCTGGATAATAATATTTACCTGTTTTCAAAACCAGGCGAATATTACCTGGCTTATGTGGCAAACCCTAACGAAACAGTGCAAATTAATTTGCCTGGCGATCAGGAATACAAACTTGAAATTATTGACACATGGAATATGAAAATATCAGGGCAAAGCACGGTTAAACCCGGGAATTTCGAATATAAAACCACTTTTCCATATTGCGCATTAAAAATCAATCAAAATCATGAATAATAAAGAATACATTTTAGCCATTGACCAAAGTACTTCGGCAAGCAAATTTATACTATTTAATAAACGTGCCGAACTTGTTAAACGCGTTTCAATAGCCCATCAACAATTCTATCCGCAACAAGGCTTTGTTGAGCATGATGCAGAAGAAATTTTCAATAATGTAGTTAAGGGGATGGAGCAGGTTCTTCGCGAAGCTTCTGTTTTACCAAACGAGATTGCAGGTATTTCCATAACTAATCAGCGTGAGACTTCCATGATTTGGGATAAAACGACCGGAAAACCTATTGCTCATGCTGCGGTTTGGCAATGCCAGCGTGGTACCGAATATTGTAACCAACTAAAGGCTGAAGGAAAAGAAAAAATGGTTCGGGAAAAGACAGGTTTAATTATCGACCCTTATTTTTCGGCCAGTAAACTTCGTTGGCTGCTCAACAATACGCCGGATGCAAAGGAAAAAGCATTAAAAGGCGATTTGCTCTTGGGTACCATGGATAGTTGGCTACTTTGGAAACTTAGCGGAGGCAAAGTTCACGCAACAGATTATTCCAATGCTTGCCGCACTATGCTGTTTAATATTAACACATTAAAATGGGACAACGAATTGCTTCAATTGGTTGGACTTCCGGCTTCCATGTTTCCGGAATTAAAGTACAGCGATGAAATATTTGGCTATACTGATTCTTCGGTAATATTTGATCAACCGGTGCCAATTTCCGGCCTTTTAGGCGACTCGCATGCTGCGCTGTTTGGACAAAATTGCTTGTTGCCCGGAATGGCCAAAGCTACTTATGGAACAGGATCATCAATTGCGATGAATATTGGCAGTAAAGCCCTTGCTGCACCTAAAGGACTTGTAACTTCTGTTGGATACGGAATTGGTAGTAAAGTTGATTTTATTTTTGAAGGTAACATTCATTGTACCGGCGATACCATTAACTGGCTTAAAAATGAATTACAATTAATAGAAAATGCCTCCGATACGGAAGATTTTGCCAAATCTGTCAATAGCACAAATGGGACATACCTGGTTCCGGCATTCGTTGGACTGGGAGCTCCTTACTGGGACAATTCAGCCAGAGCAAGCCTTACTGGTATGAATCGCGATACAACCAAAGCACATGTGGTTCGCGCTGCATTGGAAAGCATAGCATATCAGGTTAAAGATTTAATTGACCTAATGGTAAAAGAAGGAGGTATTGAATTGAAAGAACTTCGTGCAGATGGAGGACCAACACGCAATAACTTTTTAATGCAATTTCAAAGCGACATGCTTGGCCGTAATGTTGTCCGTTCAACTATCGAAGAACTATCGGCATTAGGTTCAGCTTTTATGGCAGGCTTAGCTACCGGTTTCTGGCACGACCTGGAAGAGATTAAAGCCCTGTACAGCAGCGACCGCACCTTCTCATGCAAAATGAATACTGAAGAGAATGAAATGCTGTATGATGGATGGAAAAAAGCTGTAGAAAGAACCAGGCTTTAAAATATTGACTGCCGTTTACACTAAATCAGTGAATTTAATTATCAACATAGAAAAACAAAGATTATGAAAAATTTAAAACAAACATTTGGCGTAATTATAGCTACGCGTAATATTTTTAATTTTCAATTGGCTGTAGATGCCCGTAAAAAGGTTTTGGCCAAACTTGACAAATTGGGAATCGGATCTGTGATCCTTCCTGAGAGTGAAACTCCTACCGGAAACATCGAAGGATATGAAGACGCTGTAAAATGCGGTGCCTACTTCAAAAAGCACAGTGATGTTATTGATGGCATCCTGGTTGTCCTACCTAATTTCGGCGATGAACTGGGTGTAGTTAATACCATCAAACTATCAGGCCTGCAAGTACCTATTTTAGTTATGGCTTGCGACGACGACAACGACAAAGTGGATGTAAAAAGCCGTCGTGATGCATTCTGTGGCAAACTTTCGGTTTGTAATAACTTATATCAATACGACATTAAATTCACAGATACCATTTCGCATACCTATAGCCTCGATGATGAGGACATGTTTAATTTTGACTAATGACTACCTTAATTACCCGTACATATATATTCAGCCTTTTTGCTGCAGAGCCAGTAGCCACATTCGAAACATGTTTCCTGCTTCGTTTCAATCCTTCAACTTCGAAAAATACATTGTAAAAATATTCCAAAGCCGATTTAATTGATCCATCACGATCATAACCAAGCTGAAATAAAACTTCCAAACCACCGTGGTTTCGGTATATATTTTTTAGTGAACGTACAAAGAATTTGGCATCGTCTCCGTTAAATGTCCGATGGTTGAATTCATCAAAAATAAAAAGGTCGTTGTCTGAATAATTCAACACAAAACTATAAGGGTCCCAAGTCATTAAGGTCATTAATCTATTTGCATTTTTAATAATTGTCGTGCGCTGTCCCCAGGCTATGGTTGCGGTTAGGAATGCTGAAATTTCAATGTTTTCTTTTTGAGAAAAATTTTTGGGTATTTGGATTGGATCGGTTTCGATAAATGCATGTTGATTATACAGTGTTGCTTTTTCGTTTAACAATGCGTTTACCTCTTTTTTATCCATCTTTCCCATCAATTCGTCCATCTTTAATGTGGATTATTTTATCCGATTCTTCGGCAAATTGATCATCGTGTGTAACAATTACAAAGGTTTGCCCCAGCTCATCCCGCAATTTAAATAGAAGTTGATGGAGGTCTTTTCGGTTGTTTGAATCTAAATTCCCCGAAGGTTCATCCGCTAAAATAACAGATGGATTGTTTATTAGTGCCCTTGCAACTGCTACCCGCTGCTTCTCACCACCCGATAATTCGGAAGGTTTATGATTCAAACGATCCATTAAACCAAGAAAATCCAATAACTCTTTAGCTCTATTTTCAGCCTTCCCCTTCGACTGTTTTGCGATAAAAGCCGGAATACAAACGTTCTCCAAAGCTGTAAATTCAGGCAATAAATGGTGAAATTGAAAAACAAAGCCAATTTCTTTGTTCCTAAACCTGGCCAGCTCTTTTTCGCTAAAATCAGAGATTTTTTGGTTTTTAAAATATATCTCCCCTTTGCTCGGGTTACTTAAGGTTCCAAGAATTTGCAGTAGCGTAGTTTTACCGGCACCACTTGACCCGACAATTGAATGAATTTTCCCTGAAGGAATTTCAAGGTCTATTCCCTTAAGAACTGCTAAATCGCCAAAAGATTTATAAATATTTTCTGCTCTAATCATTTGAATTTCGACCTTATTCTATAAACTCAGGAATTAAAAGAATATTACAACAAAACAATTTCCCTAACTATATAAAAGATGTATAACCCAAGCATCAGTACACCGGCAAATTTTCCGACTCTCCATTTGCTTACAATTAATAAAACAAACAAGATAATGACTGATGCAAATAATATAAAGGATGAGGACATTAAATCCCCCACAGATGTATCAATAGCTCCTCCAATAAAAATCAAATACAAAAGGAATGGTAAACCCAAACCAATCAGAATGTCAAATATATTTGATCCGATAGCATTGCTCACTGCCATATCGCCTCTTCCCTGCTTGGCAACAATAACCGATGAGAACAAATCGGGTACCGAAGTCCCAATAGCAAGAACTGTTAATGCCACAATTGCTTCAGGGATATGTAACAATGCCGAGATTTCAACAGCAGCTTCCACCAAAACCCAGCTAAGTGCAGCAATTATGACTATAGAGATAAAAAAGACCCAATAATATTTTTGTTTCGAAGGGAAAAGAAAACATAATAATCTATCAAATTGCCTGAACAGACCCGGTTCGGCACATCCTTCTTTTTCTTCCTGTTCGAATTCAAAATCCGGGTAAGGCAAAATTTTTCGCCAATAAATAACAGCTACCACATACAAAACATACACGAGCAAAAATACCAGGGCATTTAAGATCGAGAATGTTCCATTATAAATTGCCCAAAGAAGCAACACCACCGCGATTAAATAAAAAATAAGATCCCTTAGTATAGGCTGCCAGGTGAGCTTTGCTTTTTTTACCAGGGCAGCCGCACCAACAATAAACAGGATATTAAACAAGGCACTTCCCACAATGCTACCAATACCAATAACCTGATGGTCGCCGGGTTTAAAAACGGCAAACAAAGCAACAAACAATTCGGGTGCACTTGAACCTACTGCCATAAGGGTTGCCCCTGCAGCATCGCTCGACAGTTTAAGGTCACCTGAAATTTTATCAAGGGAAGCAATAAAAAACAAATCAACAATCCTGGCCAATAAAATAAAACAAGCAATAAGTATGAGTGAATATAATAGGATATACATAACACAAGTACTTTTTTGTTAGTCTTTAAATTGGTCGTTAATCCCTTTCGAAATATCCTTTGTCCCTTTATTTATGGTTGATTTGATTTCTTTAATATCATCTGTCAGTCCAGAAGAGTGGTCATTTATTTCACGTTTTATTTCGTTGGTAGCTTTTTTGAACTCGCGCATACCTTTCCCAAGTGTTTTGGCAATATCAGGAATTGCTTTCGAGCCAAAAAACAATAGAGCCAAAAGCATCACCAAAACAATTTCCCCGCCGCTTATAAATAAAAGAGAATTACACATCTTAATTGGTTAAAATTAATTCTGCTACAAATATACAAATCTGCATGATGAATTACGGTCAGAACAGATAATTTCAAATCAGAACAACGGAAAAACAAAAATGGCCACCCAATTTCAACTTGAGCGGCCACTTTTGTAAAACTTTATTTGCTGTTATTTTTTCCTTTTTGCAACAACTTTAGCAAGTCGTTTTTGTGTATCGAAAGCAATTGGTGTTGCAATGAACAACGATGAATAAGTACCAACTACCACACCAACCAACAATGCGAATGTAAACCCACGGATTGTTGCACCACCAAAAATAAAGATGGCAAGCAACACAACAAATGTTGAAAGAGAAGTACTAAATGTACGTCTCAATGTACTGTTTAATGCCTCATCAACATTTTGGTCGCGATCGCGTTTCGGGTGTAGGTTGAAAAATTCCCTAATCCGGTCAAATACAACAACGGTATCGTTAATTGAATAACCAACTACGGTAAGGATTGCAGCAATAAATGCCTGGTCAATTTCTAACGAGAAAGGCAAAATTCCATAGAAAATAGAGAAAATACCCAAAACAATAAGAGAATCATGTGCCAATGCAGCCACAGCTCCAAGTCCGTATTGCCAGTTGCGGAAACGAATCAAAATGTACAAGAAGATAATAAGCAATGCAAACAATATGGAAATAACTGCATCCTTCTTAATATCATCCGAAATGGTAGGTCCAACTTTTTGTGATGATTGCCTGTAATTTTTAACAAAACCATCCATATCGACATCACTTGCAATAAAATTGCCATTTTTTAATCCTTGTAACAACAAAGCTTCCACTTCGTTATCAATATCTTCACTTGTTTCGTCAACCTTATATTCAGTTGTAATTCGAACCTGGTTGGTATGCCCAAATATTTTTACTTCAGGA
This sequence comes from Prolixibacteraceae bacterium, assembly GCA_963678235.1. Lineage (GTDB taxonomy): Bacteria > Bacteroidota > Bacteroidia > Bacteroidales > Prolixibacteraceae > JABMQB01. Next base: position 2,995,124 of record OY782766.1, read on the forward strand.
GCTTCACCAAAAACATCGGCAAGCGATGTACGCACATCGTCGACTTTAACATCGTCATCAAACATAACCACATAGGTACGTCCTCCTTTAAAATCGATACCATAATTTAAGCCCCTTACGAAAAATGATCCAATAGAAAGTACAATTATCGTAGAAGAAATTATGTAAAAAACTTTACGTTTTTCAAGGAATTTAATTCTTGTATTACGCAACCAATCTTCTGTTTTTTTGGAAGTAAAGGTAATTGCCCCTTTTCTGGACATCTGCCATTCGAAAATAATACGGGTAATAAAAATAGCACAGAACAAAGAGGTAAGAATACCAATTATTAAAGTAGTTGCAAAACCTTTAATTGGTCCTGAACCAAATAAATAAAGTACAACCCCGGTCAATAAAGTAGTAATCTGACCATCGATAATTGCAGAATATGCATTTCTATATCCATCGGTAATTGCAAGCCTTAATCCTTTACCTGCACGCAATTCTTCCTGAATACGTTCATAAATAAGCACGTTGGCATCTACCGACATACCAATTGTTAATACGATACCTGCAATACCGGGCAATGTTAATACGGCACCTAATGAAGCAAGTATCCCAATAATGAAGAACATATTCGCAAGCAAGGCAATGTTTGCTGTTAAACCGGCACGCTTGCTATAAAAGAATAACATATAAACTAGAACAAGGGCAAATGCAATCAGGAAAGAGAATAAACCTTTATTGATGGCTTCTTTACCTAGTGATGGACCAACAATTTCTTCCTGGATAATATTTGCAGGTGCAGGCATTTTACCTGACTTCAAAATATTTGCTAAATCCTGTGCTTCTTCAACACTCTCCAAGCCTGTGATGCTTGACCTTCCACCAGTGATCGGATTAATTACATTTGGATGTGAACGTACATAACCATCTAACACAATTGCCACAGATTTACCCACATTTTCTTTGGTAATACGGGCCCATGTTTTTGTGCCCTCAGCATTCATGGTCATTGAAACCTCTGGAGTTGATCCCATTTGATCATAGTCTTGGCGGGCATCAACAATGACATCTCCATTAAGAGGTGCGCGTCCATCGCGGGTTGTAATTTTCAAAGCAATTAAACGATAATAATTTCCATCATCATCTTCAGCTTTAGCTTTCCACCTGAAAATCATATTTCTTGGGAAAATGCTTTTGATTTGTGGCATTTTCAGGTAGCTATTTACCTTAGCAGTATCTTTTGCGTGCGATGTTCCAACAATTGGCCCAGGGTATAATTGTCCTTGTTGATCGGTACTTGGTGTAAGGATCGCAAATAATGGATATTCTTTTCTGAAATTCTCAAGATTATCGAGAGCCGGTGCGGTTGAATCTTGTGCTGTTTCAGCTTCCAGTTCATCCAATAACGAAGTTTCACCTTCTTCAGCGCTTACCTCTTCGGCAGCAACTTCTTCAGTTTCCGCTGGAACTTCTTCCTCAACAACAGCACTTGCCTCAATCTCCTTAATTTTTGTATTTGCCTCTACAAAATATGGATAAACTTCACCGTTTTCATAGGTTTCCCAGAACTCAAGACTTGCAGTACCCTGTAATAGTTTACGAACCCTTTCCGGATTATCAACACCTGGCAACTCTACCAAAATACGTTCCTTTGTTTGTAATTGTTGAATATTAGGTTGTGCAACCCCAAAACGGTCGATACGTGTACTAATAATATTAAACGCATTATCAATAGCTGCATCAGTTTCTTCTTTAATAACCTTCAATACTTCCTCGTTGGTTGAATTATAGAATACCTTGTCTTTTAATTCAATGGTACTAAAAATTGCTGCCAACTGCGCATTTGGATCAATGCTTGTAAATGCTTCCCCAAATAGTTCGATAAATTCTTTTTGGCTGTTTTCCCGCATTTCTTTTGCCAGGTTTAAAGCCGCATTGAATGTAGAATCTTTGCTGTAATTGGATAAAGCTTTTACTAATTCAACAACCTCCACTTCGAGGGTAGCATTCATACCGCCTTTTAGGTCAAGTCCAAGATTTATTTCTAGTTCTTTAACGTCCTTGTACGTAAATTTTTTAATTCCCAGAAAATTATACACTACTTCTCCGTTCATGGAGTCAAGATAGGCTACTTTAAGTGCCCTGTCACCTTGTGCATACTCGGTTGCTGCTTTTTCTACCTGTTGCGCTTTAAACGTAAAAGTCAACTGGTAAACACAAACAGCTGCCAATAGGATGGCAAATGTTAAAATTGCACCTTTGTTTTGCATTTGAAAATAGTTTTAAATTTATTTTATAGATTGATTATTATTTCGAGACTAAATCTCTAAGGTTCTCCCACTTATGGGAAAATTCGCATATAATATGGAATTGTGCTAAGCAATATAATCGTCATCGGGACTGGAGTATATGCATTCCCTGAATTGCAAAAAATGAAACGACACCAATGGAGAATAGGCATCCAACGATTCTGCTTTTAATAGATGATAAGTTTTAATATCGTGTAAATCCCTTAAATATTTGTTTTGAACCTGGTTTGAAATTCGCTTAGGAAGCAATTTGGTCTCCGATTCAAAATTGTAGGTTTTAATTGGATTGAAATAAAAAGAAACAGAACTAGCACTTTCCTGTACTGGTTCTTTAGTTGCTTCTGCAATTTCTAAGTTTTCTTCGCGGCTACAGTCAAATATCACAGCACCGGCTATCATCAAAATAAAAAATGATAGGCGGACAATAAAGGCATTCGATATTTTTATTCTTTTCTTCACTATCTCAAAATCGCGTAGCGTGCAAATATACTAATTATGCTATAAAATGATTAAGGTTTTATATTTTTTTTGGAAAGGCAGCTTTACTTAGATAATTTCTTGTAAACCAATTAAAATGAAGCCATAACAAACATCTAATCGCTAAGTATTAATTCTTTGGTTTTGTAATTGATAATTGCATTGTATTTATAAAGGAAATCGCTTCCGATCAAACCAAATATTTTTATATCGGTATATTTTTCATATAAATTATTGATGTGCGTAAGATCAATTAGTGCAACCCGGAGTTTTTTTACCATAAAGCCTTCAAGTGATATGGAAGCAATTTCGCCAACCCCCGTTTCAATGGTTTCTTCACCCAGTCCAGCAGATTGCATATCACCGCTGTTTTCGGAATCCAGAACATCGAAATGCCCGGATAACGATTTGTCGAACACCGTTTTTGATGCTCCTGTATCTATTACCCATGTCCCTTCACTTTGATCCTCAAACAGAGTGGTAATCATCAAGTGATAATTATCCTCTTCAAGTTCAACGATATGAATTGGTATTACATATTGCATTTGACAAATGTATAAAAAAGAAAAAGGGCAGTATATGACTACACTACCCTTTTCACCTTAATTGAAATATTTTTTACAGAATATCCATTCCATCTACAACATCCATAATTGATTTTACGGAAGCTGCTGATTTAACAAGTAATTCTTTTTCTGCATCGTTCAATTTTACTTCGATGATTTCTTCAACGCCATTTTTACCTAGTTTAACAGGTGCCCCAACAAATACATCGTTCAAGCCAAATTCGCCTTCCATTTTTACACAACAAGGGAAAATTCGTTTTTGGTCCATCACAATTGCTTCCACCATTTGGGCTGCAGCCGAACCAGGTGCATACCATGCAGATGTACCCATTAAAGCAACCAATTCGCCGCCACCTTTTTTGGTTCTTTCAACAATTGCATCCAATTTATCTTCGTCAATCAATTCGGTTACCGGAATACCAGAAACAGTTGTATATCTTGGAAGTGGTACCATTGTATCGCCATGTCCGCCCATTAACAACGCTTGAATATCCCTTGGGGAAACGTTCAATGCTTCAGCAAGGAAGGCACGATAGCGAGCTGTATCAAGAATACCAGCCATACCCATCACCTGGTTTTTAGGAGCTTTTGCCACAGCATAGGCAACATAAGTCATCACGTCCAGTGGATTGGAAACAATAACAATTTTTGCTTTGGGAGAATATTTAATTACGTTCTCAGTAACGCTTTTAACGATTCCGGCATTAATTGAAATTAAATCATCGCGGCTCATTCCTGGTTTACGTGGAACCCCTGAAGTAATTACAACAACTTCTGAACCTTCTGTTTTTGTATAATCATTAGTTGATCCAATAATTTTTGAATCGTAATAATTAACTGGTGCAGTTTGCCATAAATCCAAAGATTTACCTTCTGATAAACCTTCTTTTATATCTACAAGAACAACTTCCTGAACAATGTTTTTTTGCGCAACAACCTGGGCACATGTTGCTCCAACATTCCCCGCTCCAATAACTGATACCTTCATCTGACTAACGTTTTAAAATTGAATTATTTATAATTAGAATAACAAGTTACTATTTTTTTTAATAGGTGGGCAAATATAGCTGAATTTCTGAATGTTCAAAAACTAGGATTTCTACTTTCAATTGTTTTAATGTTTTGGTAAACTATTCAAATAATACATTGAAAATATTCATTGTTGTCCGTTAAAAAATATTTTGTCCCTACAGGACTTCCTTCTGAAATATGTAACCCCTATTTCTTCCAAAATCCTGCCCCTCCGGGGCTATTCCGTTAGGAAATTAATATAAGTAGAAATAAAATACGAACGCTGTACCCGACAGTTCCGCAGGCACGAAATAAAATCATAAGTGAAGAGATAATTGTAAAATATTACCAGACAACAATTAAAAATTATTGACAATAAACTAAAAAACCCGGGTTGATTGCCCGGGTATAGTTGTATAAGCTATTTTGTTTTATTATAGTTCTATTGGAATTCCGTTATAAAAATCCAGGATTTTTGTCCTGAAAATATAATCGTATTTTGCTTGCAAAAGATTGCTTTGCGCATTGGTCAAATTGTTTTTACTCTGGTTATATTCTACCGAATTAACCATTCCAACATTAAATTTTTCTTCGGTATAACGGAATGCTTCTTCCATCGAAGTGACAGCTTTTTCAGTTGATATATATTTCTTAAGGGCTGCAAACGCATTCGTATAGGCAGTTTCAATATCCTTTCTTAAGACATTCTTGGTATTTTGAAGCTGGTATTCATAATCCATTACCTGAATGGTAGAATTAGAAATACTGTTTCGTACCTGAAACTTGTTAAAAATGGGGATGTTCAATGAAAATCCAAATCCATAACGTCCATTCCCTTTCAACTGGTCGCCAAATGACAATTGCGGGCTATCGGTATTTAATATTTTGAAATAATTATTATTGTAGTTCGCCCCCAATGCCAGGCTAGGGTAAAGTGCACCCTTTGCAATCTCAAGTTGTGTTTTTGCACTTTCTACCCGTTTAACAGCACTTTTTACTTCCGGACGGAATGTTAACGCGTTATTAAAAATATCCAATGAATTAATACTATTGCTATATGCCCCTATTTCAGGCAATACGGGTTTCTCAATTTTAAAACTTTCAGAAATTGGCAATTCCAGGAACTGATATAGGTTCAGATAAGCCAAATCAACACTGTTTTGGTTGTTTACCAACTGGAGCTCTTCACCTGCCAATTGAGCTTCAATTTCTAATAAAGCACCTTTCGCCAGGCTTCCCGCATCCACCAGTTGTTGCGTACGGTTAATTTGCTGTTTGGTCACTTCAATTTGCCCTTCGGAAACCAAAACCAATTCTTCTGCGAAAAGGATTTCAAGATATGACGAAGCTATATACAGGGTTAAATCGTCTTTCGCTTTTTGTAACTCCTGCAAGGTTGCTTCCAAGTCCAATTCCCTTTGAACAATGGCATTTTTTAATTGTGAACCATTCCAGAGTGTTACGTTTGTACTAATCCCCCCGCTTAAACTGGTTGAATTCACATCTTCGTAGGCATTGTTAATATTTAAAGACCTACCATAGCTATAATTATTCCCTATTTGGGCGTTAAGGTTGGGCAACCTGTTCGATTTCGCCTGGCTAACCAGATTGCTGTTATATTCAGAATTAAGTTCCTGTTGCTTAATTTGAATGTTGTTTTCGAGGGCATAATCAATACACTTTTGCAGCGACCAAAGTTCTTGTGCTTTGCCCATTCCAGCACTCAATAATAGGATTGTTATGAATAATATCGTTTGTTTCATTGGTCTTTTTTTAAAAGAATTTTTGTTTGTCTCTATCTATTATAAAAAGCTAAAATACGGAATTTAATTCCAATTACTAGCCATTATTATTTTCACTTTCTTTTATCTTTTTAGGATCAATCTTTTCCCCTTTAATTTTATCATCCATACCAACACCGTCGGTAATTTCAATATTAATACCATCGGACAAGCCGGTTTTTACCATTCTCTTTTCAAAAACCTGAGGCTCGGAAGTTTCAACTTCAACATACGATGAATCGTTTTCAAATTTCAACATCCCCTCTGCAATTACCATTACGCTATCCCTTCGTTCCAACTCAATGTTTGCATTTGCACTATATCCTGCCCGAATGAACTGACCTTCTTTAAGAACAACAGTTGCTTTAATTTCAAACTGGATTGCCCCATTATCTTCGACACCTTTAGGAGAGATATATTCTAATTTCGCCCCAAACTTTTCTTTTTCAATGGCACCAATTTCAAGTTCAATATCCATCCCCTCTTTAATTTTTCCAACCTCGGTTTCATCAACTTTTCCCTGGAAAATCATATCGCTCATATCGGCAACATAGGCAATGGTTGTTCCATCATTAAAGGTATTTGCCTGGATTACAGAATTTCCTTCTTTAATTGGAACATCCAACACCATTCCGGTAATTGTTGAACGAACAAGGGTATTAGTAGCACTTTTGGCTTTTTTTGTTACACCATTTTTAATTAATTCCAAATTATTTTCGGCAGAGGTCATTTCTTCTTTGGCCGAATCGTAACTAACTTTTGAGGTTTTAAACTCTTCATAGGAAATAACGTTCTTGTCAAATAGCTTTTGCTGCCTTTCGTAATCAATTTTGGCATCTTCCAAGTTGATTTTTGCACGGTTAAACCTGGTTTCAGCAGAATTTAAAGTTACCATATCAGGTATAATCTTAATTCTGGCAACAACCTGTCCTTTTTCAATTTTGTCTCCTGCTTCAATAAATATTTCTTCAACAATCCCTGAAATTTGTGGTTTAATTTCAATTTCGAAACGAGGCACTACAGAGCCTGTTGCAACGGTTTTATTCACAACATTTGATACAAAAGGACTTTTTGTCTCATACACATCCGGGTTCTTTTTTGATTTGGTATACAAGAAGAAAATTGTTCCCCCGAATGAACCTACGATTATTACAATCAATAATATCCTTAATACTTTTTTCATGATGATAGATTTTACTTGTTTTCTGTTTTTATTTTTGGCTTATATATTTTCTAAATCTAAATACCCTCATCGCGAAGGGCATCAATTGGTTTTATTTTTATTGCCCTTTTCGCCGGGATCAAACCTGCAATTACGCCCGCAACCACCAATACACAAATTGCAGCCATTGCCATGGTAAAGCTAATTTCAGGATTGCGGAAGAAAATATCGTCATCACCTCCGGCATTTGCTTCCAACATCATATTCAACAATTCGAGCAAACCCACTCCAAGTGCAAGTCCAATGTATCCGGCAAAAACGGTCAGGAATACACTTTCACTAACAATGTGTTTTAAAATGGTATATGGGGTTGCACCAATTGCCCTTTGGATTCCAATTTCCTGTGTCCTTTCCTTAATAATAACCAGCATAATATTGCTAACCCCGATTATTCCGGCTAAGAGAGTTCCGATTCCAACAATCCATGTTAATACCTGAATACCTATAAATAGCCCGTTGTATTTTATAAATTCTTTTTCGATGTTGAACGAAGAAATTGCCTGGTTATCATCCGGGGCAATATCGTGCCTTTCTTTAATGATTGCTTTCATTTTTTCTTCAACCACGCTCACAGGGGTTCCTTTCTCTGATGTTAGGGAGAAAAAGTGGATTTCGTTTCCAAAATTAAAGGTACGTTGCATGGTTGTAAATGGAACTATAATCGTTTCTTCCTTTCTTCCCCCTCCAATATTTACCCTTGTTGTTGGATGCATTACACCAACAACCTGAAAATAAACGCCATTAAGTTTTAGATATTTCCCTATCGGGTCTTCGTCTTCTTCAAACATAATCTCTTCCACGCGTTCACCTATCATACAAACTTTTCGGGATTGCTGGGCATCAATTTCGTTCATTAACCTTCCTTTTACGGGAATCCATGGATCAATTTTGAAGAAATCGGGATAGTCGCCAAATATGTTAAAGGCTCCCGATTTTTCACCTCTGATGGTATTTTCTCCATTAAATGATCGTGGCCCGAACAAGCGGGGAGACAAATATTCTAATTCGGGTATTTTTGATTTAAATACTTCAATATCTGTATTGTCGTATTCCCATCTTCTCCCGCGCTGAAAACCTTTATAAGGTTTGCTTGTCCTCTCGGTCCAGAAGAACGCTGAATTGGTGGCAAACGAATTAATTCCATCCATTACACCATTCTCAAGTGCCCTCCCTGCACCAGACATTACGATCAACATAAAAATTCCCCAAAAAACCCCAAAGGCAGTCATAAAACTCCTTAATTTGTTTTTCTTTAGGGCGCTTAATATTTCTTTCCAAAGGTCGAGATCAAACATATTGGCTTTTTGTTTAATTGTAGTTTGTTTTTGGCTTTTATTCGTCACGCAGTGCAACAATTGGTTTAATCCTGGCTGCTCGCTTAGCAGGAATGTAGCCTGCCAAGGCACCTGCACCAATCAACAACAAGGTTGCAGAAATTGCAATATTTATATCTACCGTCGGGTTTCTGAAGATCGAATCACCACGCCCTCCGTTTGCAGCCATAGATGCTTCATAGGATTTCTCCACAAAAATATTGATAACCTCCATTAATCCGGAACCAAGTATTAGCCCAATATAACCAGCAACTGTTGTTATTAAAATCGACTCGAGCAAAACCAAGCCAATAACCGATCCTGGGCTGGCCCCAATCGCTTTACGGATTCCAATTTCTTTGGTCCTTTCCTTTACAACAATTAACATGATGTTGCTAACCCCTACAATTCCGGCAATTAAAGTACCTACTCCTATTATCCAAATAAATATGGTAATTGCCTGAAATATTTTCATGGTTTGTAGATACGCTTCCAGTTTATTGAACAAGCCTAAAGCATCGTCGTCTTTAGGGTCAAAACGATGTTTCCTTGCAATGGCATTTTTTATCCTGCTTTCTATTTGTTGACTTTCGGCAAGGGTTGTCCCGTCAATGGTTATCGCCAGGTTATGAAGCCTGTTGGAACCATTAAATACTTTTTGCGCTGTTGATACTGGGATCCAGCCCACCCGGTTTCTTGTAGAACCTGGTTCTCTGGCTATTCCAATAACTTTAAATGGAATCGAATTAATCTTAACATACTTTCCAATTGCATCTTCATCTTTAAAAATACCTTCGTAAATATCCTTCCCGAGAACAACCACTTTACGTGTTTTGTCAATATCAACATCGTTAATGAACCGTCCTTCGTCGAGAAGTAATTGTTCAACTTCCTTTAATTCGGGATGACAAGTGATGGTTGTGTATTCACCAAATTCACCGTCATATGTATATTGAGTGCTGTTCATGAAATACCTCCCCGATGCTGCATCAACACCTTCGAGGTTCTGAACCAAATCGTAGTCAGAGTTGGTAAACCTGATCCTTCTCCCTTTTTTAAGCCCCTGATATGGCATGCTGGTTTCGCCAGTCCAAATCCACATGGCATTTACGGCATCCTGCTTGAAATTTTCAGCAACACCGCGGCTAAGCCCATTTCCGGAACCCAATAATATCATGAGCATGAAAATCCCCCAGGCGACACTAAAACCCGTGAGAAAGGTTCTCATTTTATTTTTTTTGATGGTGGAAAGAATTTCCTGCCATTTGTCAAGATCAAACATGGGATAGACTTTACGCTGTTTGTAATTCTTTTACATATTGATGCTGAAAATCTTTCAGTTCACCATTTTTAATCACTTCGGCAATAACACCATCTTTTAAACGGATTAATTTGTGGGTCATGGCGGCAATATCGTGTTCGTGGGTAACAATAATAACTGTTATTCCTTCTTTGTTAATTTCTTTCAGGATTTCCATAACCTCATACGATGTGCTGGTATCAAGGGCTCCGGTTGGCTCATCTGCCAAAATAATTTTTGGTTTCGAAATCAATGAGCGTGCAATGGCAACCCGTTGTTTCTGTCCTCCCGAAAGCTCGTTTGGCATATGCTCTGCCCATTCAGCCAATCCCAGTTTTTCAAGGTACTCCATGGCAATAGCATTTCGCTTTTTGCGCGACACCCCTTTGTAATACAGTGGAAGAGCAACATTCTCCATGGCATTTTTAAACGAGATCAGGTTAAACGACTGAAATACAAAGCCAACCAAATCGTTCCTTAATTTTGCTGCCTTCTTCTCACTCATATCTTTAATCAGGGTATCATTTAAAATGTATTCCCCTTCCTCATAAGAATCTAAAATTCCAAGAATATTTAACAAGGTAGATTTTCCTGAACCCGATGAACCCATTATCGAAACGAATTCTCCCTGTTCGATGGTAAGGTCTATACCTTTCAGAACATGCAATGAATTCGATCCGGTTACATAAGATTTGTGAACATTGTTTAGATGTAGCATAGTGTTTTCTGTTTTCTGTACCAATGCCAATTGGCTATATTGAAATTGGTTGATTATTGTTTTTGTAAATTTTGCAAAAAACATGCCCTAGTACCAATATTTTTCGATGAACATGCCGTTTTATAGCGTGAATAATAGATTATGAACAGAGCTTCTTTTTCATCCATGCTTATTTAAAAGCCAATAAATTCTTATTAAAGAATTGCTATGTGCCGCGAAGAACAGTATTAATTTATGGGGCATGTTATGAATTGGTTGAAAAATAGATTTCATAATTAAAATTCGTGGTTCATAAATCAAATAAATTATCTTTGCGCTGATTTTTAGCGATTTGAAGGTATGGCACATAAAGCAGGTTTTGTAAATATTATTGGAAATCCAAATGTTGGGAAATCAACCATTATGAATGCATTGGTTGGTGAGAAGTTATCCATAATAACTTCAAAAATGCAAACTACCCGGCATCGGATTAAAGGCATTGTAAGTGGCGATGATTTTCAGATTGTTTATTCCGACACACCTGGAATATTAAAACCGAATTACAAATTGCAGGAGTCGATGCTTAAGTTTGTTGACACTGCACTGATTGATGCCGACATTATTCTTTATGTGACCGATGTAATTGAAGATCCAGCAAAAAACCAGGATTATATCGATAAAATAAAAAAATCGAATATGCCTGTGATTGTGTTGATCAATAAAATTGATTTGTCGGATCAGGAAAAGGTGACCAAACTTTTCGATTACTGGCTTCAAATATTTCCCGGGGCAACAGTGTTTCCGCTTTCGGCAACGGAAAAATTTAATATCGCTCCAATTTTTGACCGTATTATTGAATTGCTTCCCGAAGGAGAAGCCTTCTTCCCAAAAGATGATTTGACCGATTTAAACGAACGGTTTTTTATGCAGGAAATCATACGTGAAAAAATCCTTTTGTACTACCAAAAAGAAATTCCGTATTCTGTGGAAGTGGAGGTTGAAGAATTTAAAGAGGAAAAAGATATCATTCGAATCCGATCCATTATTTATGTAGCCCGTGACAGCCAAAAAGGGATTATCATTGGGCATCAGGGGAAATCGTTAAAACGTGTTGGCACTGAAGCAAGAAAGGATGCACAGGAATTTTTTGATAAAAAGATTTTTCTTGATATTTATGTAAAAGTTGCCAAAGAATGGCGGGATAAAGAAAACCAACTGAAAAAATTTGGGTACTAATATCAGGAAGTAAGCCTGAAGTTAGCTAGGATTAAAGTAAAGAAGAAGATTATGAGCAGTAGAATATTAGCAATTGTAGGACGTCCGAATGTTGGTAAATCAACCTTGTTTAACCGCCTCACCGAAACCAGAAGTGCTATAGTTGATGAGCTTGCAGGTGTTACCCGTGACCGGAATTATGGAAAAGCACAATGGAACGGGGTTGATTTTTCCGTTATCGATACCGGGGGTTATGTTGTTAATTCGGAAGACGTTTTTGAAGCAGAGATTAACAGACAGGTTCAACTGGCAATTGACGAAGCCGATGCCGTTTTGTTTTTGGTGGATGTTGAATCAGGAATAACTGACCTTGACCAGGCAATTGCAGGAATGTTAAGGCGGACCACCAAAGATGTTTTTGTTGTGGTTAACAAAGTTGATAATAATGCACGTGTTTTGGATGCCCAGGAATTTTATGGTTTAGGTTTGGGCGATATTTACACCATCTCGTCGATGACCGGAAGCGGAACTGGTGACATGTTGGATGCCGTTGTTGCAAAACTGCCTAATCTTGATGCGGACGAAGATAGAAAAGACATCCCGTATCTTGCTGTAGTGGGAAGGCCAAATGTTGGGAAATCATCTTTCATAAATACACTTATTGGCGAAGAGCGAAATATTGTTACCGATGTAGCCGGAACTACGCGTGATTCTATTCACACGCGGTATAATAAATTCAACCACGATTTTATGATTATCGATACGGCCGGACTACGAAAAAAAGTGAAAGTCCACGAAGATGTTGAGTTTTATTCAGTCTTACGTTCAGTCAGGGCAATTGAAAATTCTGATGTGTGCTTTTTAATGATTGATGCCACGCGCGGCATGGAAGCGCAGGACGTTAATATTTTTAATTTGGTTATTAAAAATAAAAAGGGCGTTGTTATCCTTGTCAATAAATGGGATTTAATTAAAAAGGAAACCAACAGCACCCGAAAGTTTGAAAAACAAATATTCGAAAAAATAGCCCCTTTTGTTGATGTCCCAATAATTTTCATATCAGCAATAACAAAGCAGCGAGTTAGCAAAGCTTTAGATATGGCAATGGAAGTATATGAAAACAGGAAGCAGAAAATTAAGACCTCGGAGCTAAATAATTTCCTACTCGAAGCAATTGAAGCTTATCCCCCACCTTCGGTGAAAGGAAAATACATAAAAATAAAATATGCGACCCAACTTCCTTCACCGACCCCGAGTTTTGCCCTGTTTGCCAATTTGCCACAGTATGTGAAAGACTCGTATCGACGTTACATCGAAAACAAATTACGCGACCAGTTTAATTTTTCAGGAGTTCCAATTCAGGTTTATTTTAGAAAAAAATAAGGTGAGCTTAATCTTCTGCTATAGGCGGAACATAATCATCGGGTAATGAATTGGGCGGAATACAAAAACTTCCCATAGGTCCTTTTATCGTAAAATTCACATTAGGGCTTGTTCCATTTTTTAAAATTTTAAATACACCTTTGCCAGGATATATTATAGATTTTTCTTCCGATGCTGGAGCATCCGGATCATCAACAACATTCACAGGATATTTCTTTGAGTTAAAGTAGTAGTATACCTCTAACGATTCCCCGCCAAGAAGATATGTTTTGTAATCTTTCGGTTGATTATCTTCAATTATTTCATCCACCACGTGAAACCCGACCAGTGGTTCATCTTCCGGAAATCCACTTACTATAAAACCTTGTGCATCAAGCTCATCGTCAAAAATAGCTTTTAGAAAATGTCGGTAAGATCCATAATACTGCATTCTCCGGTTGTTTTTGTATTTCTCCAATTTCTTATCCGAATCGGGTTCTATCTCTTCATAATAAAATCCTCCGGTAACTTTTAATATTTCGTCTCCAACAATTGAGTTTAAATCAATTTTAGGTCCATTGGGTTCTTTAATTCTGATCACCGAAAATTTTTTAAGAATAACCTTGATTCTATATCCTAAATTTTTATTCTCAATAAGCAAAGGCTGGTTGGTATATGCAATAAACTCTTTATCATCGGTTTCGAACACCAAAACAGAATCATTTAAAATCTTAATAGCCCCAATTTCGTTTCCAATAAAATGCGAATAAAAAAATCGAAGGTTTCTTTTCCTTTTGTCTTTTCCCTTCACTACCACATCTTCGATGTTCTTCACAAATGGTTTCAATGAAATATTTAGCTCCTGGTTAGACGAAGTGATTGTAGTTATATAAGCATCATACGAAACATGGTTTGCAACCATTGTGCATGGGACAAACGGAACTTTCAGCTGAAACATGCCTAGTTCATTGGTAATGCAGCCAACAGTCGTCCCCGATATAAAAACTTCCACGTGTGCAATTGGGCTTCCGGTTTCTGCATTTACAATTTTCCCGGAAATAAGTTTATCTGAATCCGCCAAAACCTGTTTAGTAATTAATAAAGGTTTTGACATTGAACTGTGTGCTGAGAAAATAAATAAAATGAATATTAACGATGACAGCTTCGCTCTTAGTGATTTTGGTTTCATTTTTGTTACTCTTGAAATGTCTGGATTTATATCAATAACTATTCCAAAATAGGTTCATGTAAAAATGGATAATAGTTCTTGGAATCAAATTCTTTCAAATAAAAGTTATCTTTGTAATGATTTAAAAATAGAAAGCTATGATTGGCAATTTTTTCCACATACCAGGAGCAAAAAGATTCAATTTTAAGCCAAGATATTACGATGAGCAAAAAGATTTTGTAGAATCAAGGGAAAGACTCGTAAAAGCTGAATTGGGTATTAAAGATGAAGATGGCAAGCCCTTCCGCGCAAATATCAAAGGTTCATTCAGAAATGGGATTTCCAATTCAAAATCGGTGGAAGACGCCCGAAGGAATTCCAACTGGAGGATTATCTTTCTGATTATAATACTTACAGCAATTGTATATGTTTTCTTTTACACGGATTGGATTTTTTAATGAGTGACATCATTCAACTTTTACCAGATTCCGTAGCCAACCAAATTGCAGCAGGAGAAGTCATCCAACGACCTGCTTCTGTTGTAAAAGAACTGGTTGAAAATGCTTTGGATGCTGGTGCTTCAGATATTATTGTTCATATTAAGGATGCCGGGAAAACCCTCATCCAGGTTAGCGACAATGGCTGCGGAATGTCGGCAACCGATGCACGTATGGCCTTTGAGCGCCATGCCACTTCGAAAATTAATTCGGCAAACGATCTTTTTGCCATCCGAACCATGGGTTTCAGGGGAGAAGCACTTGCCTCGATTGCTGCCATCGCCGATGTTGAAATCCGCACCAAAAGAGGTGAAGACGAACTGGGAACTTACATTCATATTAGTGGCTCACAAGTTATTGCACAAGAACCAACGGGTTGTAACAATGGCACCGTTTTTCAGGTAAAAAATTTGTTTTTCAATGTACCTGCCCGACGGAAATTCCTTAAAACAGATAGTACCGAACTTAAACATATTATCAGCGAAATTCAGCGGATTGCCCTGCCAAACCCACACGTTGCAATCTCACTTTTTCATAATAATTTATCGTTATATGAACTCCCAAAAGCCAATCACTACAAACGGATTATTAATGTTTTTGGGAAAAGTATAAGCCAAAGCCTGGTTCCGGTGGATACAGAAACCAGCGTGGTGAAAATTACAGGTTTCGTTGGGCTGCCAAAGTTTGCCAGAAGGACTTTGGGTGAGCAATTCTTTTTTGTCAATAACAGATATATGCGCCAACCCTACTTTCATAAAGCTGTTACCCAGGCTTATGAAAAATTATTGGCCACGGATATGGTGCCTTCGTATTTTATATTTTTGGATGTCGATCCTGCAAAAATTGATATTAACATTCACCCCACAAAAACAGAAATAAAATTTGAGGATGACAGGGCTATTTGGCAACTACTGCTTGCAGCCATACGAGAATCGCTGGGCAAACACAACGTGGTTCCAAGCATCGATTTCGATCAGGAGGGAAGCATGGATATTCCTATCGCCAATAAACAACGGGATGAAGTTGAAATGCCAAAAATAGATGTTGATTTTACCTATAATCCCTTTGAAGAAAAGAAAACAAGACAATCTGGAGGCTCCTTTGACGGAGGAAATACCAAACAGAACCTGGATAATTGGGAAAAACTGTACGAGGGGTTTGAAAACGAAAAATCGACAGAAAAGCCAAACCTTGAAAACGACAACCATGATTTGTATGATTCTACTGGCATAACTTTCTCCGGGAAAAAACTCATACAACTAAAAAACAAATATATTCTTACCCCTGTAAAATCAGGATTAATGTTGATCGACCAAAAAAGGGCTCAAGAAAGGGTGCTTTTCGAGAAATTTATGGAGGTGCTTGTTTCCGAATCTGTTGCCAGCCAACAGCAATTATTCCCGCAAACCATTGAATTAAATCCGGCTGATGCAGCATTACTTACAGAAATAAACAATGATTTGTCAAAATTAGGATTTGATATCCGGGAATTTGGGAAAAATACCTTTGTTATTAACGGTACACCAGGCGTGTTGGGCAATTCTGCCCCGGAAATAATTGTTGAAAAATTGCTGGAAGAATATAAAAATTCACCATCGGATGCAAAAGAAAAAGTGAAAGAACAAATAGCAATGTCGCTTGCAAAAGCTTCATCAGTTAATTATGGCGTTGAACTAAAGCCGGAAGAAATGGGCTATTTAATTGATAACCTGTTTGCATGTGCCACCCCAAATTATTCCCCCGATGGAAAGCCCGTTTTGTCGATTATTAGCCTGGAAGAAATCGAAAAAAGTTTTTTTAGATGACAACTTGTCTTATTATTAGGATATAAAATTACTTGGCGTAACTATTGATAGTAAAATCTGAAATTTTTGAATATGAATAACAGATCTCCATTTAGCAATATCCCTCCGGTTGTAAAAAACCTATTGATTATTAATGTGCTTGTATTTATCGCTGCCTGGATATTATTATCCAGAGGTATTAATCTTGGCGGCATGCTCGGAATGTACTATCCGGCTTCCGAAAAATTTAGGCTGCACCAAACAATCACTTATATGTTTATGCATAGCATGGACGGAATAACGCACATCTTTTTCAATATGTTTGCCCTGTGGATGTTCGGCCGTGTACTTGAAAGTGTGTGGGGACCAAGACGGTTTTTCATCTATTACTTTGTAACGGGTGTTGGAGCAATTTTAATTCATACCCTTGTTCATTTCATCGAATATCAATCACTTACATCACATATGTCTCCCGAAATGATTGAATATGTAAAACAAGAAGGACCAAAAATTTGGAACGAGGGCAAGAATTTTTCAGATGTTTTTGCTGGGAAACTAAATATCCTGTTAAATACCCCAACAGTGGGGGCATCGGGTGCCGTGTTTGGAATTTTACTGGCTTTTGGAATGCTATTCCCAAATACAGAACTGTATTTGATGTTTATTCCTATTCCTATAAAAGCCAAATATTTTGTGATTGGCTATGGGTTGATCGAATTGTTCCTTGGATTAAAAGGTGGCGGAAATGTTGCACACTTTGCACACCTTGGCGGTATGTTGTTTGGGTTTATCCTCATTAAATACTGGAATAAAACAAAAAATACTTTCTATTAAATGAATATTGTTGATGACATAAAAAATTCGTTTAAGCAAGGCTCTGCATTAACAAGGCTAATTTATGTGAATGCCGGTGTATTTCTGTTGGTGAAGATATTACAGGCATTGTTTTACCTGATTGCAAAACCATTTCCTTTGGTTTATTGGCTGGCATTGCCAAGCAACCCGGCAGAACTTCTTCATCGACCATGGACATTGATTACCTACATGTTCCTTCATGAAGGATTTATGCATTTCTTATTCAATATATTAGGATTATACTGGTTTGGAAGGTTGTTGTTAGGATATTTCGATGAGCGTAAACTTATTAGCCTTTATCTGATTGGCGGCTTGATTGGCGGGATTTTCTACGTACTTGCCTACAACCTGTTCCCAGTTTTTATGGGTGCCAATAGTGTCTTACTTGGAGCATCAGCATCGGTGATTGCAATTTTAGTTGCGGTTGCTGCATATGCACCAAACCAGGAAATTCAATTAGTGTTGATCGGAAGGGTGCAAATGAAATACGTTGCGTTAGTATATGTATTCCTATCGGTAATCGGCATCTCAAGCACAAATGCCGGAGGAAATATTGCGCATTTGGGCGGAGCTTTTTGGGGGTGGCTATTCATTTCGCAACTGGCAAAAGGAAAAGATTTAAGCAATGGGTTTATGAAATTTTTTGATAAAATTGTGAAGCTGTTTAAGCCAAAACAAAAAATATACGTTTCGCATAAACAACCGCCGAGAGACGACCGTGAATACAACAAACAGAAAAACCAAAACCAAAAGGAAATCAACCGGATTTTAGAAAAAATCAGCAAAACCGGCTACGATAGTTTGAGTTCGAAAGAAAAAGAAATCCTGTTTAAACAGGGGAAAAAGTAAGTCAGTGTTCAGTCTCAGTTTTCAGTTCATTCAGTCATTCAATCATTCAATCATTCACTCATTCACTCATTCACTCTTTAAAGAATGCGCCTGGTAAATACTGGCATTGAGTTCGAATCCTAGCAAAAGGATAAACGACATAATGTACATCAGTAGCAATACTGCCAATAAAGTTCCGATTGAACCATACAAAACATTGTATTGACTGAAATTATCCAGATAATAGGTAAATCCCCGCATAGCTATTATAGAAAGTACTGTTGCCAATGTTCCGCCGGCAGAAATAAAACGCCACTTGGTTTTCTTTGCTGGCGCCATGTAATACAAAAAAGAATACGCGAAAAAGAACAAAGCAACAATTACAATCCATTTTCCCACCGAAAGGAGGTAGAAATCAAAATCACCACTCAGCCATCCCATTTCATCTTTCAAATAAACCAAAAGCCATTGACCTCCAATTAACAAGGCTATTGCTGTGGTTAGAAGCACCGACAAAATAAGCAACAAAACTACGGCTATCAACCTTTGATTAACCCAATTATAAGCTTTCAAATCGTGAACGGTGGCATCGAAAGCACTCATCATAGAAGCAATTCCGTTTGTAGAAAAAATCAAAGCCATAAAGAAACCGACCGATAACCAACCTCCCTCAATTTCATTGATAATACTGAAAATAGTTTCTTCAATGGTTGTAAACAAACTGGCTGGAATTATATCTTTAAGAACGATAAACAGTTCTGTCTGAAAATTAGGGATTTTAATTAACGGGATTAATGTAAAAAGAAAAATTATTGCCGGGAAGAGTGCCAGGAAAAAACTAAATGCAATTGCCGACGCGCGGGTAGTTAATGCTCCATCGGTAATACTTCGCCAGAAAAAAAGGGATACATCGTACAACGGAACCCCATCAAAAAAAGGAAGTGTAACCTTTTTCGCATATCTGATGAGCTTATTGCTCCATAATTTAAACCTTCTGATCCGAAAAAATGCCATCTGGCTACGATTGTTTTTCTATCCTAAGTTGATGGATATAAAATTTACCCGAATGTTCTTTTAAAAGAAAATATACCCTGAAATTTCCATTTACTGTGTGCAAATTTCCAATTACATACTTCGAGCCATCTTTTCCACCATCGTGGATTTTATTAAAACTATCCGGCTGGTTCTCTTTAAAAAAATTGGAAACTATTTGTTTTGCTTGTGTTTTGCTATACACATTATCGTCATCGCCAATTACCAATTCAATATTCTGGTTAAAAAATTCGGAGAGGTTTTTGGCATTTCCTGAAGATAGGCTTAATAAAAGATCTTCTGGTATTTGTGCTTTAACAGATCCAACTGCCCCAACAAGTGAAACAAATAAAATAATTACGGATATATGTTTAAATATTTTGTCCATTCTTTTCAGTTTTCATTTTTTCGGGAATATAATTAGCAAAAACTATGCAAAAGCCAATTTTAATGTAAATTTATAAAATTAAATAGATTTTTTGTGTAAATGAAAATATCATTATTGGTAATTGGAAAGACAGATGCTTCCTATTTAAAAGAAGGGATTGAAGAATATTGTAAACGATTGAAACATTACGTAACTTTTGAATTAATAACCATACCTAATTTGAAGCAAACAAAAAACATTCCGGTGGATGTTCAAAAAAAGAAAGAAGGGGACCTAATTCAGGGAAAAATCAACAAAGGGGCAGAAGTCATATTACTTGACGAAAAAGGAAAAATAATGGGTTCGCGCGAATTTTCAGGTTTTATAGAGAAAAAGACCATATCGGGCACAAAAGAGCTAGTTTTTGTAATTGGCGGAGCATATGGGTTCTCAGATGACCTTTACAATTTTGCATCAGGAAAGATTTCCTTGTCCAAAATGACTTTTTCGCACCAAATGGTAAGATTATTGTTCCTTGAGCAGCTTTACCGGGCTTTTACCATCATTAAAGGTGAACCATACCATAATGATTAAACGTTTAATTTATGAATTCCTTTCTTAAAAAATATCTTTACCTGATTCTGGCAATAGTAAGCTTCATTATTGTAATTATTTTGGAGAAAGGCGCAATAAACCAAAAAACAGAAGTTCTTTTGGTTAAATCTTTCCAAAATAAATTGCATGAGAAAGAAACGAAACTTGCATCGTACCTTGAACAGATTGAGATTGCAGTCCAGGATTCGGCATTCGATGGAAATTACCTGAAAGAATTTCATACCTACAACCAACTACTTCAAAAGGAAGGGTACGGTTTCCTGATTTTCAAACATAACGAATTGGTTTATTGGTCCGACAGGTCTATTTCGTTTTACGATTATTTTACGGAAGAAGATAAAGAAGATAAATTTTGGCGGCTTCCGAACGGGTATTATTTGAAAGAAGATATACATTCCGGAAACCACGTAATTGTTGGATTAATGTTGATCAAGTACGATTACCCATACAAAAATAAATACCTGAAAAACAGTTTTCATGAAGATTTTATCCTGCCCCCTGAATTCCATATTGAAGAGTTTCAGACCGAAAACAGCATTCCAATTCATAATTTAAATAACGAATGTGTCTTTTCATTAAAGCATGATAATGTAAAACTTAGTACAGCATACCAGTTATACTTCCCAGGTATTCTTTATTTAATTGGGGTATTGTTTCTATTCGTATTCCTCCGAAAAGAAATGAAACGGAATGAACTTGGTACATTCACAAAGTTAGCAGCACTTGCAGTAGTTTTGTTTCTGATATATTGGTTGCACATCATATTGAGGGTCCCAAATTTGTTCTACGACCTCAAATTCTTTTCTCCGAGTTACTTTAGTTATAACATGTGGCTTCCATCTTTGGGCGATTATTTGTTAATCTCCATATTTTTCTTTTTCTGGGCGCTCAATTTCAACCTCGACATTAATTTTAAAAGGCTTTCGGCTATCTGGGGAATCTCCATTCATAAAGTTATAGCTGCTTTCCTTCTTCTATGTGCCTTATTTTTTCTTTTAATAAACAAGTCCATTTATGTTTTGGTATATAATTCGAGCATTTCTTTTTCGCTCAATCGAATAAACGATCTAAGCTTTCATAGTATTTTAGGTTACCTGTCGATCGCTATTTTATTACTGGGGCTATTTCTTGTCGCAGCCAGGATAATGGAAGAAATTGGAAAGTTTTATTCAAAGAGAAAAATGGTCTTCGTAATTTTAACAACTACGGCCTTCATGGTGGTTTTGCAACTGGTTTTTGCATCCAAAATATCCTATCCAATTTTATTGTTTTTTGTTGCCATATTGCTCCTTTTGGTAGTGATGACCAGCAAATACCTCCAAAAATTTACCCTGAGTTACCTCATTGCATTTATTGCAATTGCAACTTTATATTCCTTGTCCATTATTAACCAAACGTTACTAAAAAAGACCAACGAAGCACAACAGCTTTTATCCACAAATTTGGTTGCAGAACATGATCCTGCAGCAGAAGTTCTTTTATATAAAGTACAAAAGCAAATTAGTGTTGACTCTAAAATACCTGAGTTACTAATCCCCCCATTCGAAGACTTGGAATATTATATTGCAAATACCTATTTCAACGGATTCTTTCGGAAATACGACTTGCAAATAACAATATGCGATGGGGCAGATAAACTGAGTATTGAGCCCGACAATAAGATGGTGGATTGCTTCCCGTTTTTCGATCGAATGATTGAAGATGAAGGACATCAGGTGTTGGGAACAAACTTCTACTTTATGGATCGCATGAACGGTCGGATTACCTATTTCGGAAAGTTTAATTATCCCTGGGCATCCGTTTCCGATTCATTGGGAGTTACTGTTTTTATTGAGCTTGTTTCAACGTTGGCTTCCGAAGGGCTTGGTTATCCTGAATTGCTACTTGACAAATCAATGGAGAAGCCAACAAGCTATAAGAATTTCTCTTATGCAAAATATAACAACGGAATGTTGGTCGATAGTCAGGGTGATTTTATGTACAACTATTATTTCGACTCTTATGATGTTAGCGATGAAACCTTTACCATTGGGAGATGGAACGGGCATAGGCATATTATCTATAGGATTAACGAAAATAATTATGTGATTGTTAGCAGGGAGATATTCAGTTATATCGACTACCTGATATCTTTTCCATACCTTTTTGTTTTTTTCTTTTTCCTAAGCCTCCTATTTATATCTATTGGGAACAGGGCAGTTCGTTTAAAGGCATTCTCATTTGATTTAAGGTTTAAAATCCAGGCATCGATCATCGCAATTGTTTTTGTTTCATTGTTGGTTGTGGCCGTGGTAACCATTTTCTATAATGTGGAAGAATACCATACAAAACATCAACATGACCTAAACGAGAAAATGAAATCAATTTCTGAAGAGATCGATATGAGGCTCTATAACATGGACGAAGTAAATGACTCAATACAATCATGGATGTTTAGGGAGCTTGCCAAATTGTCGAACATATTCAGGACCGACATCAATATTTTTGGGAATGATGGTAATTTACTGGCAACCTCCAGGGAAGAAATTTACCATAGAGGGTTAATTTCAACAAAAATAAATTCGCAGGCCTATTATGAACTTTATGAAAATTACAAGGCAAATTATTTTCAACCTGAACACATCGGAAAGCTTTCCTATTTATCCGCGTACAAGCCAATAATTAACAGCAAACGACAATATCTTGGGGCAATCAACCTCCCATATTTTACCCGACAGGATAAATATAGCCAGGAAATATCCACGTTTATTGTTGCATTCCTTAATTTGTATGTTATCCTGTTCTTAGCAAGCGTAATTGCTGCAATCTTTATTTCAAACCAAATTACACGCCCATTAATCTTAATTCGTGAAAATTTACGCAAAATGGAGCTGGGGAAAAGGAATGAACCTTTAAACTATAAAGGAGACGATGAAATTGGAATGCTCACGAAAGAGTACAATAAAAAAGTGGAAGAACTCTCACACAGCGCGGAACTGCTTGCGCGCTCAGAAAGGGAATCGGCATGGCGCGAAATGGCAAAACAAATAGCCCACGAAATTAAAAACCCGCTTACCCCAATGAAATTGAATATTCAATACCTTCAACGATCATTGGGCAAAAGCGCCAAAAAAGACGAGTTTTTTGATCGGGTAACAAAAACTTTAATTGAACAGATTGACAATCTTTCTGCAATTTCAACAGAATTTTCAAACTTTGCCCAAATCCCGACCGCACGGAACCAGGTATTTAGTTTAGCTGACCAGATTAGAAAAGTTATCGACCTGTTTGGAACACACGACAGGGCAACTATTTCACTTCAAATAGACGATGCTGAACATGTGGAGGTTAATGCCGACAGGGAACAACTTGGAAGGGCAATTATTAATTTGGTTAAAAACTCTATCCAGGCAATCCCTATGGGGGTTAAAGGTAATGTTGAAATTAAACTGCAAAAGTCAAACGATATGGCATTAATTACAGTCACTGATGACGGTTCGGGAATTGCAGAAGAACTTCGCAGCAAATTGTTTAGCCCAAGTTTCACAACCAAATCAAGTGGAATGGGACTGGGCTTGTCGATTGTAAAAAATATTGTGGAGAATTTTAACGGAAGGATATGGTTTGAAACAGAATTAAATGTTGGTACGAGTTTTTTTGTTGAAATTCCGATATTTGTACAAAAAAAGAACAATAACAAAGGTTAATTAATTGCATTATTGAAAGATGAAGTTTCATATAGTAATATTTGTTTTATTAGTATTATTAGCTAGCGCATGCTCTGCCCCGAGAACAAAAGAAGCTTACATAAAAAAATATGAAGCATTTGTTGAAAGGGTAGAAAAAAACCACTCCGATTATAACAAAAATGACTGGAAATATGCTGACAAGAAAATAAAACAGTTTAACGAAGAATACTATTCTAAGTTTGAGGATGAACTGACAATTAAGGATCAGCTTAAAATTGGGGCATTAAGCTTAAAATATAACTCCTTAAAAGGGGAAGAAGAATTTGGGAAAGCCATTAAAAAAGAAATCCAGCATTTAAAGGATAAAGTTGAATATTATCTTGAAAATGATATGGATGAGGACCTGGACAAACTAATTGAAGGAGCAGGACAAATTGGAGATTCATTGGGCGTTGTTATTGAAGATTTAGTGCAAGAAATAAGAAATAAACTGTGATTTTTATTCCAGATTTGATTTTTGTATATTAGGGTAGAATACGAAAATCAAACTTTTGTGATGCAAGTAGGTCAATTTATCGAGAACCAGATTGGCATTCACCAGCACAATCAAATCAAAATCCTTATCACCATTCTGGTTTTTATTGTCCTTTGGGTTTTACGTTACATCATTTTAAGAATTGTTTGGCGGTATACAGAAGATGTACGGCGCAGATATGCATGGAGAACAGCACTTGCCTATACCTTTCCATTTCTTGGGCTACTCCTTATCGTATCGATTTGGGTTGAAGCATTTGAAAAGTTCAGCACTTTTTTTGGCCTAATGACGGCAGGTTTTGCAATTGCTTTAAAAGACCCTCTTACCAATTTTGCAGGTTGGCTTTTTATTGTCATCCGCAAACCATTTACAGTTGGCGACCGAATACAAATAGGCGAACACTCAGGCGACGTAATCGATGTGAGGTTGTTTCAATTCACATTACTTGAAATAGGAAACTGGGTAAAAGCCGACCAAAGTACCGGCAGGATTATCCATATTCCAAATGGGAAAATTTTTATCGATTCGCAATCCAATTACAGCAAGGGTTTTCAATTTATATGGAATGAAATTCCGGTTGCCGTTACTTTTGAAAGCAACTGGAAAAAAGCCAAACAAATACTTACAAAAATTGTAAAGGAAGAAGCCGAACACCTTAGCAAAGAAGCCGAGGAGCGGGTTAAGGAGGCCAGCAAGAATTTTTTAATCTATTATTCGTACCTAACCCCAACAATTTACACAAGTGTAAAAGAAAATGGCGTGTTGTTAACCATGCGGTATTTATGTGACCCGCGTAAAAGAAGGGGTTCCGAACATGCCATATGGGAAAAGGTACTCGCTGAATTTAGGCTTCATAAAGATATAAACTTTGCTTACCCAACCCAACGCTTTTATCAGGCGGAGAAAGGCTCATTCTTTACAGAAGAACAAGCTTAATTTTTTCGAAGCCTATTGATAGACTTTATAAGATCTTCCTTTTTAATTGGTTTAATAATATAATCATCGCAACCAGCTGCCATGGCATTTTCCCTTTCATCCCTCATTGCAAATGCTGTTTGGGCAATAATTGGAATATCCGGATTAATTTTCTTGATCTTTTTTGTTGCATCAAGACCGTTCATTTTAGGCATTTTAATATCCATTAAAACAACATCAATTTCCGGATTGGCTTTAAAAATCTCGATGGCTTCCAAACCATCTTTCGCCCTTAAAATCGTTATTCCATCGCCGATTAATACTTCTTTTAGGAAAAAGAAGTTCATCTCTTCATCTTCTGCAACAAGAATGGTTGTGTCACTCAATATCCTTACTTTTTCCTTCTCAATAATCTTAATGTCTTCTACTGTTTCGGAAATCTGGACTGCCTCGTAAGGAAGGGTAAACATAAACTTTGAACCCTCTCCAAATTTTGATTCAACCCAAATTTCCCCTCCGAGCATTTCAACCAGTTTTTTTGAGATTGCCAAGCCAAGCCCGGTTCCTCCATAATTCTTGTTAAGTTCAAGCTCAACTTGCCGGAATCGTTCAAAAATTATCGATTGCTGTTCTTTAGGGATTCCAATTCCAGAATCTTCAACATAGAAAACCAAATTCTTTTGTTCAAGGTAATAGCCGAATTTTATGCTCCCCGATTTTGTAAATTTAAATGCATTTGAAAGAAGGTTAGTAAGAACCTGTGTTACCCTGGTCTTATCCGTAAATATTGCACTCTTTTGTTTTTCAAGTGGGCAATCAGTCAAAAGGTCAATTTCTGGATTTTGGTTTTTGGGATCAAATATGGCTTTCAACTCTGCAATTAAATCATTTACAACAACTTTTTCCGATTTAATATCCACAATTCCTGTTTCAATTCTCGAAATATCCAATATATCATTCACAATGGACAATAATTGTTTTGAACAGTCGATAACAATATTGGCAAATTCTGTTCTTTTTTCATCCGACAATCCGGGTGTTAAATACATTTCAGAAAATCCAACAATGCCGTTCATTGGTGTTCGTATCTCATGGCTCATATTGGCCAGAAACGAAGATTTTAACTTTTCGCTTTCCTCAGCCCTATTTTTTGCTTCAATAATCTCCTTTTCTTTTTGTTTTTCAATGGTTAAATCCCTGACTGTTGTTAAACGGACCAGTTTACCTTTATACTCGAACATCCTGCCATGGAATAAACCAGGGAAAGTAGTTCCATTTTTTCTTACCACAACGGCTTCGTAAGGCTGTTCAACCCCAGTGGACATATTATGCACCAATAATTCTTTTGCATCTTCGGCTACAAAGTCAACTGCATGTACTCCAATTAATTCGTTGTATGTTATTCCAAGCATTTCGGAAGCCTTGTCATTTGCTTCAATACATACTCCGCCGTTAGATATTAAAACTGCCTGGTCAGAAGCATTGGCAAGCACTTTAAACCGGGTTTCACTTTCCTTTAGGTTGCTCTGCACAAGCATTAATTTAATGGAAGTTGCGATTTGTTCCGAAACAATTTCCAGGATCCCAACATCATCGTTCGAGAACCTGTTTTCATCAACGTAACTCTGAACACCGAGTACACCAATTGCTTCTCCGTCTTTTTTTAATGGCACCCCTAGCCAGCATTTAGAAGGAGATGCTATCCTATTTATAATGCCCTCTTTAACCAGCTTCACAATTTCGTCATTTTTGAGAAGCATAGGTTTATTCTTATCAATTACATATTTTGAAAGTGTATTATTTGCGGGAAGTTCTGTTAAATGATCATTTTCATCTAAAAAATAAGGGAGGCTAAATATATTCTGATGTTTATTGTATATGGCAATATAGAAATTTGTTGTATCAATAACTTTTGCCAATTCTTTTTGTATGATTGACGCAAGTGTGGTTATATCTTCTGAAATATTTATCGCATTGGAAATATGCAGCAAAACTTCCTGGAGTTTTTCTTGTCGGGCTTCCTTAGTAATATCCTGTACGCTAAACGTGTAGCCTTTTGAATAATCTGATGGATCAATTGCAGCGCTACTTATCAAAACATCTATTATTTTCCCCGCTTTTGTTTTGTACTTTGTTTTAATTGAACCAATCCCAAATTTATTAATCAAGGCATACTTCAATTTGCCGACACGTTCATATTCTTCCAAACTTTCATATAAGATCTTCGATCTGCTGCCAACCAGTTCTTCCTTTGTGTATCCAACAATTTCGGTCATTCTTTCATTTACGAATTGGAATACCCTATCCTTCATGGTTCCAATACCAATTGGAGCAGACACAAAAATACTCTTCATTCTGGCTTCGTTCTCAGCCAGGGATTTAATTGCCCTTTCCTTTTCAATCCTTACTTGTGCTTCTTTCAGTTCTCTTTCAACAGCAGGTCCCAAACGCGCAAGTTTGTCTTTCATGATATAATCCTGTGCCCCTGCCAACATTGCTTTAACAGCAACATCTTCACCAATGGTACCTGATGCTAGTAGAAAGGGGATATTGGTATCAACAGATCGAACAATTTCAAGTGCTTCGATCCCGTTAAACCCATGCATCGCATAATCCGAAATAATAATGTCCCAATCTTTTTTAATTATTTCTTTAAGGCTTTCCGAATCTTCAACCCTGGCATAATCTACAATAAACCCTGATTTTTCAAGTTCAAACAATATTAAGTCAGCATCATCAATAGAATCTTCTATTAGCAATACTTTTATTATTTTATTTCCCATAATTAACTTCTCTATTTATGCTATGTAAAGCTATACTAATATACTTATTTCTCGCAAGTTGGGTTTATAATCCATAAACTGTTTGAACCTTATAAGACAATATAAAAGGTTGTCCCAACATTTATCTCGCTCTCTGCCCATATTTTGCCTTTATGCCTGTTAACAATTCTTAGCACAGTTGCCAAACCAATCCCGGTACCTGTAAAATCGCGTTCAGAATGTAACCTCCGAAATGGTTTGAACAACTGATCATAATACTTCATATTAAAGCCAACCCCGTTGTCTTTAATAAATAAAACATTCTGATTATCTATAACTTTCATTCCACACGAAATCTCTGCAAGGTCTTTATCCTTAGTAAATTTCCAGGCATTTTCGAGTAAATTCCTAAGGATTATTTCCATAAGGGTTTTATCGGCTTTCAGAAACATTTTTTTCTGAACCTTAAAATTAACTTTTCGCTCCGGGGAGCTTTCGGTTAATTCATTTAAAATCTTCGAGACCATGGAAGAAATACTAATTTCTTTTTTAATTATCTCGCGGGTGCTAATCCTTGAAAGGTCCAGGATATTGTTAATTAACGTGGCCATGTGTTTACTGGATGCCCTAATCCTGTTTAGGTAATGTATACCCCGAGCACCCAAACTCTCTGAATAATCTTCCAATAGGGCTTTGCTAAATCCATCCATCCTGTTAAGTGGTGCCCGCAGATCATGGGAAACAGAATAGGAAAAAGCTTCCAGTTCTTTGTTAACCGCATCTAATTTACTGTTCGCAACTTCAAGGTCTAAACGGGTTTCATTGGTATCTTCTAAAAGAAAAGTAAGTGCGATTTGGGAATCATGAAGTTTTTTTGCCTGCTTCTCTAATTCTTCTGTCCTCTTCTTTACTATTTCTTCCAGATTTTCACGGTGAAGTTTAAGCTCTTGCTCATTCTTTTGTTCTTTGGTAATGTCCTGAATCATTGATAAAACACCTATTAACTCGCCCCTTTCACCCCTCAATGGGGTATTCGACCATTTGCAGGTGATTATCCCCCTGTTTTTTGTTATGTTCTGGTTAATATTATGAATGGTTTTATCATCCTCATGAAGCTGTTTCCATATGCTGCCAAGCTCAGAATGGAAGTCTTTCGGAACCAACTGGTCAAATGGCTTTTTCCCAATCATTTCTTCTTCGGTGTATCCAAATATTTTTTCTGCTGCTGGGTTCCACGATACAATTCTTGAGTTTTTATCCCAGACTATAAAACCAATTGGCATCCGTTGCCATTGCAATTGTAACTGGTTTTCCAATTGTTCTTTTTCTTTTCGGTTAGCAATTCGTTCGGTAATATTGCGGCTTACGCCGATAAAGAACTTAAAATTTTCGTTTTCATCGAAAAATGGGGTTACCAAAACTTCTGCCCAGATAGTTGAACCATCTTTGCAAAGTTGCTCAATTTCAATTGTCTTTGCTTCTTTGTCAGGAGCTCCCTGCTCCAATGACACAAAAAAGGAATTGATCAAATGCCTAACAATTTCTATGGAGTGAGGCAAAACTAATTCTTCCAGGGTCTGCTCCATAACTTCTTTTGCAGTAAATCCCCGCATCTTTTCAATGGAAGGACTTACATAGGATACTTTTAAATCAGGGGTTAATGTCCATATTACGTCCTGGATATTTTCCGCCAACAATTTATAATTATCTTCACTAGCCGATAATCGTTTATTGATACTTACCCTGTCTGAAATATCGCGGACAATCGCCAAAAACATTGGCTCGTTTTCAAAAAAGACCAGGTTTCCTTTGATTTCGGAATGAAAAATAGTCCCATCTTTTTTCAAATCCTTAGAACTTGTTATGAAGCTCCCATGTTCACTAATTTCTTTCGCAAACCGAACAAATTCATGTTTATGATCATGATGAATTAGCTTTTGAACTTTCATCCCTATCATTTCGGACATATCATATGCATAAAGCTCTGCAGCTTTTTTATTTACAAGCCTAATCTCATCCTTTTGGTCAACCAAAACATAGGCATCTCGTGACAAATTAAATACTTGTTCATAAATATTTTCAGGTTTAGTCATTGAGATTGGTTTTCCGTGTTATCGTATTTAGTTGGTTTTGCATCTTCCACCAGTCTAGTTTCGCTTGACGTAATAATTAGTCATGCCCCATTGTTTAGTTTTTTCTCCAAATCGTTAATTTTATTCTTCAGTTCTTTTATCCTGAATTCCCTACCCACAAACAAATCATTAAAATTCTCCAGTTTTCGGTTTTTCTCAAGAAGCTCTTCGTTTTTATCTACCAGCTCTTTTGTCCGTTCATTTATTTTGGCTTCCAACTCATTTTTTAACATACGCAGTTCATTTTCCGCTTTTTTCCGTTTCGAAATATCAAGTACCACACATAACATAGCTGGCTCATCATCAGGTCGGGATAATTGGTGGGTAATAAAAAAAACGTCAAAAGACTCCCCTCCTTTTTTTACAAGCTTTGCTTCTGCCTGGTATCCATTTTCCCTTTTTAGCAATATTTTCTGAAATCGCATAAAATTTTTATCATCGCCCGGATGATGCAAAATACCAATTCTTTTCCCAATTATTTCCGACTTTTTATAGCCAAAAATATTCTCAGCCCCCGGGCTAAATTCTTTTATAGTTGAATCTTTTCCTTTCATATCGGAAATTACAAACCCTACATTAGTTGCCGCACTAAATATCGACTTTATATCCTGATCCCGTTCAATAAAGCTTTTTGTAAGCTGCCTTTTTTCGATTATCATTTTATTGAGGCTATCCCCAATTAAATGCAACTCTTTGTAGCTTAGTTTATCTGTGTCAATTAAAGATTCGCTGGTTGCAGCCTTGTTCAAATAATTGGTAATACTTATAACCTGTCCATGAAGTTTCCCTTCAATATATTTTAGCAACCATAAACACAGTGCGACAAACAAACCAGATAAAATGGTTAACCAAAGCAGGTTTTTCTTGAAGGACGCGTTAAATCCCTGTTGCAAAGCAAGAAGCTCCTGGGTTGGTTTATTTTTATAGGTGCCAGCCCCAATAATCCATTCCCAACCACGGTAACCTTTCATAAAAGAAATTTTTGGTTCAGGCTCCGAAGAATCTATTTTTTTAAACAAGTATTCCATGAATTTACCATTCACATCCAAATAAGCTTCTTTTTCGATATCAAATAACCTTAATCCGGTCGGATCAACCATATCGGAAACATTTTTATAACCTTCCACTTTTTTACCATCAAAAAGCAGCGCCCTCCCGTCAAATTGGTTGATAAACAAATATCCTTCATAACGTAACCTTATCGCTGCCAAAACAGAAAGTACTTCCTGCTTAATGTTCTCTTCATCCACATCTTTATGTGTATTTCTTATTGCATCAATAACGGTAATCGTTTTTTCAACTTCTTCTACCAAATATTCCTTTTGCTGTTTTTCGTACCTTTCAAACAATTCAGTTGACCGGTTCTTTAGGTTGCGTTTCTCATTGATATACCAAACCAACGCCAGAGCAATTGTTGTTGCAACAATAATGTACAACAATGAATAAAAGACCCCGCTTTTTAAACTTATTTTCCTTCTTCCCATATAGAATAATTCGAGATTATTTCCCTAAATCCTTTAATTTTAGACTCCCTTACCATGAAAACATATTTAGTTTTCAAGTTCGGCATTTTTCACTTTATATTCAACATATTTTTTTTAAATCCAATCTATTTAAAGCTATACTGAATACAAAATGAAGTAATCTTTATTTCACCATACGACAATTTTGGATATCCTCCATTTATTTTCTTCCTAAACCAAACTAATTTTAAATACATTTTCAAAATTTAACTGACCTTTTAATATGGTCATAGATTAAAAATAAAAACATAAAAACCTATTGAATCCAAAAAGGAAATAATCAATCATGCATGGCATTTTAATTGAAATAAAAAGATGCTCCTGCAACTTTATGATATTGGAATTTTAAGAATTGAATATATCAAAAAATACACGAAAAAAGAAATGCCGATTTAACTAAAACTGCCTAATAGCAAGTTATATACGCATAAAATAAGATCGAATAGATATTTGGGGCAAAATTTATTGTCCAACTTTCTAAAATCAAGGATTTGGCTTTTCAATTATTGTCAGTTTATAAATTCTCTCATTAGTGGGCAATTAAAACCCACTGATTATTAATTGTTTATTTTTTTGTTCTTTGACATTTTTGTAATCACATTTTGTAAGCAACTCATTTATAGGTGTTTTGTCGAGTAGAGAAATGCTCAAAATTTGTAATATTTCGTAGATTGAACGGCCTACTTCCAATTTGTTACCAACTATCGCAATTAGACAGTATGCGATAATGGCACAATAGATTTGGATTTTAACAGCATTCTGTGTTCTTCCCCAAAAGGATTTGATTTTTAAATGTTGTTTTAACCACTTGAAGAATAGTTCAACTTCCCATCGTTTTTTATATAACATGGCAATCTCTGTAGCTTCCAATTCAAAATTATTGGTCAGGAAAACAAATTCTTTTTTGCTTTCGCTGTCATAATATTTAATCCTTCGAAGTTTTTCAGGATAGTCTTTTTTAGTATAAAAACCTTCAAGTTTACCTATTTGATCATATCTCACACCGGTTATTTTGTCAGTTGTATTGGAATACATTCGCTTAAAACGCATGTTATCCTTTGCTCTGGTGACAAAAAAGGCACCTTGCTGATGTACTCTGTATAAGCGTTGAAAGTCAATATATGCTTTGTCTACAACATAAAAACTTCCATTTTCATATGGAATAACATCATGGATACTCGCTTTAGAGATGTGCAAAAAGCTGGGAATAGATGTTTTAACATCAAACAATGTATGAAGTTTTATCCCTCCTTTGAACTTTCTAAACTCAGCCCACCAGAACACACTCAAACAAAGGTCTATAGTAGTGGAATCCAAGGCATATGCGTTGCCATCAACATTAATTTCAAAATCGGTTTTGTAACAACCTTTTCTGGCTTGTTCGATTAAAACGTATGCAAACTCTACAAAGATTTTGTAGTTGCGTTTTTGATTCGCAATACCAAAATTGCGCCGTGAAACTGATGCACCGAAACCAAGATGATAATATTTGGATTGATGGGCTTCCAGACTTAACATCAAGTCACGCATACTATCTCCTGAAGTAAGCTGACCAAATACCATACGAAGCATTTGGTTCCAACAGGTAAATGTCCTAACATGCTTATTGCCATTGTATTTGATCATAATACGGTCAAATACTCGGCGCGGTAAAAAATCTGTAAGCTGAGCGAATATAAATTTGCCTTGATTCATTAATTTTACTGTTAAATCAGTAAAAATCCAATTTTTCAATTCAAATCGTCACGCTATCATAAAACGCTGCAAGTGCGATTAACAAAGAATTTCAAAGAACGTACTTTAATTTAAATTGCCCACTAGTGATTTGCTTTTTAAAAATGTAATACAGTAAATAATAAAAATTAAGCTTACATAAAACAATCCTATTTCTTACCAGGCCTCATTGATAGAAAGTAAATCATCAACTTTTAGGTTTGAAGCCTTGATCTTTATTAAGTGCCTGAAATCCCGACCAAATGAGGACAAAAAAAAAGCCCGGCTAAAAACCGGACTTCTTACCATGTTGACCCGCCAGGGCTCGAACCTGGACTCTACTGAACCAAAATCAGTTGTGTTGCCAATTACACCACGGGTCAATCATTGACCGTCTTTTCTGTAAAGACCGTGCAAAAGTATAAAAATTTTCTTTTTCCCAAAACACAACAAATAATATTTCTCTTTTTTAGCTGTATATTTGCATTTACGCAATAAAAAAGGGATTAAATAATCCGGACTGAAACCAAAGTTTATTCTTTTGAAAAGTTTATTTATTGTATTATTGCGTAAGAAATTAATTATTTAAAATTCAACCTCGTGAAGCAAAATCAACTTTTTAATAATATCCTTGGATGGACCGTCTTTATTATTTCTGCAATCGTATATTTTTTAACAATCGAGCCAACAGTTAGCTGGTGGGATTGCGGAGAATTTATTACAAGTGCTTACAAGCTTGAAGTAGGGCATCCTCCGGGTGCACCACTGTTTATGATTTTAGGACGGGTATTTTCAATTTTCGCACCTGACACATCAAAAGTTGCCTTAATGGTTAATTCCCTTTCTGCCATATCAAGTGCTGCAACCGTCATGTTTCTTTTTTGGACCATTACTCATCTTGCCTCTAAGTTGGTAAAAAGCGATAACCCATCCCTGACAGAACAAATTGTGATTTTTGGTTCAGGAATAGTCGGGGCCTTAGCCTATGCTTTTTCCGACTCATTTTGGTTCTCAGCAGTTGAGAGTGAGGTTTATGCTTTATCTTCTTTGTTCACTGCAATTGTGTTCTGGGCAATTTTAAAATGGGAACGAAATGCCGATCAGCCCTTTGCAAACAAGTGGTTGGTGCTAATTGCCTATTTAATGGGCTTGTCGATTGGGGTCCACCTGCTGAACTTATTGGCAATACCTGCAATCGTTTTTGTTTATTATTTTAAAAAGTATAAAGTTACCTGGAAAGGAATAGTTGCTGCATCTGCTGTAGCAGTTGGACTTTTGGGTGGCGTTATGTATGTTGTGATTCCGGGAGTTGCCAAAGTTGCCTTTGGTTTCGATTACTTTTTTGTGAATACAATCGGGTTGCCCTTTAATTCAGGGGTAATTGCAATGGTCATTGCTTTTATTGTAGCAATATATTTTGGAATTCGTTATACGCATCAAAAAGGATTGGTTGTTTGGAACACCATCATTGTTAGTGTAGTAGCTATTTTAATTGGGTATTCTTCTTTTGGCTTGATTTTAATCCGATCGTCGGCAAATCCACCAATGAACCAAAACCACCCGGATAATGCCTATAATTTGCTCTATTATTTAAATCGCGAACAATATGGCGACCGTCCTCTAATTCATGGCCAATATTACAATGCCCCGGCAATTGGCATGAAAGGCGATAAAGATGTCTATAATAAAGTTGATGGCAAATATAAAATCACAAGCACCACCCCAGCTGGAAGGGAATATGACGAAAGGTTTACGACATTCTTCCCAAGAATGTACAGTAATAAGTCAGATCACGTAAGGGTTTATAAAGAATGGGGAAAAATAAAAGGTCAAAAAATACGCGTACGGGATAGAAGTGGCACAAAAACAATCGTAAAACCCAAATTTTCGGAGAACATCAGGTTCTTCCTTAATTATCAGGTTGGGCACATGTATATGCGCTACTTTATGTGGAATTTTGCCGGACGCCAAAACGATATTCAAGGGCACGGCGGTTTCCAAAACGGAAACTGGATTTCAGGTATCAGTTTTTTAGATGAACCCAAAGTTGGTCCTGAAAATATTCTTCCGGAACACAAAAGAAATACACCATCGAACAATAAATATTACTTCCTCCCACTCCTTTTTGGGATTGCTGGATTGTTATATCAATACCGACAGGGGATTTCAGGAAGAAAGGATTTTTCGGTAACAATGATGTTGTTCTTTTTTACAGGACTGGCAATTGTAATCTACCTAAACCAGTACCCAATTCAGCCCCGCGAAAGGGATTATGCTTACGCAGGATCGTTTTATGCCTTTGCAATTTGGATTGGCCTGGCAATACCTGCTATTTATTCGCTTTTGAAAAAATATGCAAAAGGACCGGCAATTGCGGGTTCAATTGTGGCGATTTCGCTGATATTGGTGCCTGGCATTATGTTATCAGAGAATTACGATGACCACGATCGGTCGGGAAGGTATATGGCACGTGATTATGCCAAAAACTATTTGGAGTCATGCGCTCCAAATGCCTTGTTGTTCACCTATGGCGACAACGACACATTCCCCCTTTGGTATGTTCAGGAGGTGGAAGGTGTACGCCCCGATGTGAGGATTATCAACCTAAGTTATTTGGGAATGGATTGGTATGTGGACCAACAAACCAAAGCTCAAAATGATTGTGCACCTATTCCGTTTACATTCACCCGCGATCAATATTACCTTGGTATAAGGGATGGCGTTTTTCTGGAAGACCGTATTAAAGAGCCAATTGAACTTAGCCAGGCAATGGAAGTTTTAGGCAGTGACGATGTTCGTTCAAAAGTGAAAGTTTCGAACGGTAGCTTAATGGATTTTATCCCATCCAAAAAATTCTATATCAACGTGGATAAAGAGAAAGCAATTTCAACAGGTACCGTAAAAGCCAAAGATGCCAACCTTATTGTGGATAAAATTGAGTTCGGGATCAATAAATCAATGATTACGCAAAGTGAATGGGTTTTATTAAATATTGTTGCTGCAAACAATTGGGAACGCCCAATTTACGTTGACCACAGCCTTTTATACACCGACCAGGTGCATTTTCTTGATTATCTTCAATACGAGGGGTTGGCTTACAGGCTTGTTCCTATAAAAGCAGGAAAACGTGGCTCATTTTACGGAAGGATAGATGCCGATATCCTTTACGATAATGTAATGAATAAATTTACCTGGGGAAATGTAAACAACCCGGATGTTTATATTGATGAATACAATGAAAAAGAAGTGCGGATATTACAAGCCAGGTACATGTTTGCCCGACTATCGGAAGAACTATTAAAAGAGGGGAAAAAGGATTCTTGTATTGCTGTGCTTGATCGGATGTTTGAAATTTTTCCAGATGAAAAAATGCCTTTGGAATTTGATTCATTCCCCGCTGTTGAACAATACTTTAAAGCCGGGGCAATTGAAAAGGGCAATAAATATGTTCGCATATTAGCCAAAAACTTTCTTGAAAATGTGGAGTATTATACGGAAGTTCCAGAAAAGTTTGCAAAGGCTGTCAATGGCGATATGAACCGGGATTTGTCGGCGCTCAGGAATTTAGTGCTACTCACGAAAAGAAACAAACAGGAAGAACTTAGTAAAGAACTTGACGGGCAATTAAACGATTTAATTCGGAAACTTTCAAAGAAATCAGGCAATTAATTGTTTCGAAGCTTTTTTAAGAGTTTTTTACCTCGTGAAAGAATTCCTGCAGTTGCATGGTATTCCATTTCATGTTCGATAACAAGCGCGATTTCTTCTTTAAGGCCTGGTTCTTTTTGGGCAATATTAAATAGTATTTGCATTGCATGAACTTTCACGGCAACCGGCTCTTTTGCTGCTTGAAAGGCTTTTAAACAATATTCAACCATAAAGCCACTATGTTTTTCACTTATTTCGTGGGAAGTAAGCATGCGAAGGAAATGCCTTTTTTTCCCCGCATGTTTTTGGGTTTTCAAATTTTCGATTATCGCATCTAAATATGGAAGAATGATTTGTGTGTCTTTATCGTGCATTTGATCGACCAGATATGCTGCCCGCCAGCTTATATGCCGATCATCGTTAAGTGCAATATCCAATAATAATTCAAAGTTCGAAGGCGTGCTATTTACTTCGGCAAAAAACAATTCAAGATTGCCCCAATACTTTATAAATTCAACTATTTCTTCTTTGTTCATATTGCTTTTTGATTCAAATACGGGATATAAAGTTAAGCTTTTGTTCTATTTTTGAAAGATGTTAAATGTGGTTTGTGCAATAATCCTTAAAGGCAATAAAATTCTGGTAACCCAGCATGAGAGCCATCCTTTCCATCAAAATAAATGGGAATTTCCGGGTGGGAAAATTGAACTCGTAGAAAGCAAACAGGAAGCAATTATCCGCGAGATAAAAGAAGAACTGGAACTTACTATTACCGTGTTGGAAGAATTACAAACAATTGAACATGCCTATCCTCATCAAAAAATCCGGCTCATCCCGTTGGTTTGTACAATAATTGATGGTGAAATTGTATTAAAGCAGCATCGAAGCTACCGATGGCTTGATTTGGAGCAATTGTTTGAACTCGACCTATGCGAGGCAGATATGGAATTAATCAAACATTTAGGTAACAGGAAAAAAATCCAACGCTATTTGGGAAAAACGTGAAAAATTGATGTCAACACAAAAGCCCACCCAATAATTGAAATAATCATGTAGGTGACCACGTGCCTTTTTCGTGCATAATATTTATTCGCTAAAAATGCACCTAATGGAATCGTTAAAAGAACCGGAGTAGTGATAACAATCCCCCAAAATCCGTATTTTTTTCTTGCAGTAACCAGAAACCTTGACCTTGTCGAAAAAATGCGGGTAGTTTTTTTACTTTTCCGATCCATACAAAATCGTTGGTACCTGAGTCTTACAAAGGGAGGAATTATCCGGCAAAGAAAACTTTTAATGGTCCCCATTTTACGGTTAAGCCAGCCGCTTAGGTAATAGAAAAACAAAAAACCGCCAATACCACCAAAAATCACGGCAATTAGTGCCTGCTCATAGGTGAGGCCAATCAACCTGGCATAAGGTATTGTAAGCAAATACTTTACCGACGCTAATAAAATAACGTGCATAATTTTAAACACCATTGTTTCCTGTTTTCATTGACTTGAAATCTAGAACGTTTTTGTGCTTAAAATGTTTTTTAGGTTTTCAATAATACTTCAATGATTAATACTTCTTAACATATTGGGAAGAAAAGGATTGAGAATAACCCTGAAATCCAGAATTAAACCATGCAAAAAATAGTTTTGAAAATGGCTCAACTTTAATTCAACTTTTCAGGCTCAAATGTTTCATGGAAATCATCGGAAAGAACCCTGAATTCGGTTCTACGATTCATTTGCTTAGCAATTTCCTTTTGGGCTTCGGTTTCCAACTTCCCGATAAACTCTTCGGTTAACACATCGTTTCGTTTCAGGAAATCGTATTGCCTTGCAATTTCGCGGGTAATCTTTTTAGGCCAGGTTTCGCCATAGCCTTTTGCAACCAACCGCTGAGGGTTTATTCCTGCATTAATTAAATAATCAACCACACTTTGTGCCCTTTTTTGCGAAAGGATCGAGTTTGCCTGGTCCTGTCCAATATGGTCGGTATGTGCCATCAACTCAATTACAATTGTTGGGTTTTTTTCAAGGATAGATGCTAAAGAATCCAACGCAGACCTCGATTCTGGAAGTAAATCCCATTTGCCAAATTCATAAATAATATTGTCAATTTTAATTGGGTCTTCGGTGGAAGTTAAGAAAAGTTCTACCCTAAAATCTTTACTATCCTCGACACCAACGGTCGTAATTCGTGCTTTATCATTTAAATATCCCTCTTTGAATCCTGCAATAATATACTCGACTTCCGGTTTAAGTTTCATTTGGAATTTACCGTTTTGCCCCCTCATTTTCAAATAAGTTCCATCTGTCCCGATAATTCTTACTGTTGCGCCATTTAGTTTATTGCCCGATCCTTTATCGAAAATCTCACCAGCCAATTGGAAAATTTTTGGTGGCACCACAAACGAATAAATATCATCGGATCCTGCAAACGAACCTTTCCTGTTGGATGAAAACATTCCCTGGTTCCGATCCTTCACATAACAAATCCCAAAATCATCGGCAGGCGAATTTATTGGCGAGCCCATGTTTTGAATGCTCCAACCTTTGTCCTCATCGAAGGTAGCAACAAAAATATCGTAGCCGCCCATTCCCAAGTGGTAATTCGATGAAAAATACAATTCTCCATTATCCCTTACGAATGGAAATATTTCATCGCCTTTTGTATTTATTGCCGGACCAAGGTTTTGTGGGTTTTTAAAAGCCCCGCCTTCTTTTTCCGCCACATAAATATCTTTGCCACCAAATCCGCCCATTTTGTCGGATACAAAATATAGCTTTGAACCATCTGGCGAAAGTGCTGGATGGGCTGTTGTGATGCTATCGCCCAGTAATTCGACTTTTGTAGGCTGTGCCCATGAGCCCCTTGATTGCGATGTGGAATAAATTTCGGCACCCATATTCATGCTTTTGTCGTATCGACACCTGGTAAACAACATTTGGTCTCCACTTTCCGAAATGGTGGCAGCCCCTTCTT
Organism: Prolixibacteraceae bacterium; assembly: GCA_963678235.1. Lineage (GTDB taxonomy): Bacteria > Bacteroidota > Bacteroidia > Bacteroidales > Prolixibacteraceae > JABMQB01. The sequence goes on from OY782766.1 coordinate 3,035,380, forward strand.
CATCCCCGGTATTTACAATCAGGTTAATATCCAACAATTGTGGCTCCGACCATTTTTGCCTTTGAATATCAAAATGACCTTTAAACAAATCTGCGTAATCCTGTCCGGTAATCATACTTTTCTTTTTGCCGGTAGCAGCTTTTCGTGTCGAAGTAAAAATTATTTCGTTATCGCGCCCACCAACAAACACAGGCATATAATCGCTTTCGCGTGAGTTTAACTCACGAATCCCATTAACGATATGTCGGGTTGGGTTATCAGTCCAATATTGTGTTTTCTGCATGGCCTCAATTCCCCTGAGCGCCACCGGATCGCCCGGAACCGAATCCAAATAAATACGGTAATTCTCCAGGGCATTTTCGTAATCCAATGAGGCACGCAACATTTCAGCGTTTTGAAGAATAGCTATAGGATCAGGATATTTTCTACGGATTGCAATTTTATAGTGCATGGCAGCAAGGTCATATTCACCTATTGCGCGGTAACACTCTGCCAGGGCATAATAATATTCCGTCCGTTTGTTTCGGTCTTTTTCTTTTTTGTTGGCTTTTTTATATTTCTCAATTGCTTTGTAATATTCCCCAATTTGATGTGCCCCTTCGGCAATTCGTCCATTTTTCGAGGTACCACATGCAGCAAAAGCAATACTTATAATAATGATAGCCAGTATCCTGATATTTTTCATCCTAACCTTATTTCCGAAAAGTAAAAATAAACTTATTTTACCAGAGGCCGTTTATTTTTAAAATTTAATTTCAACAAGTTAATGTTACAAAGGTTTCTATCCTTTAAAATAACATAGTATGTAACGGCTTATTCAAGGTTTAAGTATGAAGTATAAGTATTAATTAAAGCGGGAATTCTCACCTTGAGATTTAAATAAAATATGTTAAAATTACTCTCGCCCCATTTAATTAAGCGTAATAATTTCTATTTTTGAGAAGAATAAAAGAAAGATGTTTCCCTCTGGCACAAACTTTCCAACGTTTTTCCAGAGAATTTAAGGGTTACGGGATTTTGCTCTATCAAAACGCAGCTTGATAGTCTTTTGTAATGTTATAAGTATGCCATGAAATTAATTTTAAAAATAGCAATAGTATTTCTTGTCCTTAATGTAAATTTTGCCCATGCTCAGCGAAACACAAATTTAGGGATAACGGGTAGCCTAGTGCGGTTTTATCCTCACGCAGAATTTATACACCATAACCTTAATAATAACGTAGAAAATGGCTCCGGTTGGTCGGCAGGATTGTTTCTTGAAAAAAACTGGAAAACCAGAATTCATCCAATAATTGAACTAAACTTCCATTCCCTCACAAGTAATATCTTTCTACAAAAGAATCCCAACGGATCATGGGGCAGCTATGACGGGACAGGTCGTCAACCTGTATATTTAATTTTAGACGATGAACATTTTAACCAATTGGCAATTTCGGGTGGCGTAAAGCTATATGCAGGGAAAAGATTGTTTTTTTATCCGGGTTTTGAATTTTCCAGGTCGAATAAAAAGCCTGTAAAGTTGAACGACCTTGCCTCATACAGGGGAGAGTGGCAAATTTCAAATCCATTTATCCTAAAAGAAGAATATACGCACAGGATCAGCTCAAACCTTAAACTGGGATTTGGGGTTCATTTGAATTTTGCCGATTTGGTATTGCAATATTCCCAGGGATTAAACAAACAATTATTTTTATACGATTTCGAGGCTCCAATGGGATTTGTAAAACAAGATAACTGCCTACAATTTAAAGTGCAGGTACCTCTGCTAAAAATTAATAAAACGCCCAATCCTTAAAACTTTAAAATGCTTCTAAGAAATACCCTGAGAATCGTTTTGATATTGATCCTAATCGTTGAGTTTGGGTGCATACAAAATGTAAACCTAAACCTGGATAAGAAAGAGCCTACCCTTGTGCTAAATTGTTTACTTGACACCGAAAAGGATACCATAACTGCAAGGTTAACAAAAACCCGCTCTATTGAATCGGGGCATGCATTTGAAAGCATCACCAATGCTGAAATTACCCTTTTTGAAGAAGGTGATATAATTGGGGATTTTAGCTGGATTGACAGTAGTGAATACATTTTAGCATACACTGTAAAAGCCGGAAAAACATACCGCATTGAGGTAAGTGCTGAAAAACGGAATGTTTGGGCGGAAACTACTATTCCTTCACAGGTTAAAGCAACTATAGATTATGCAGATCCGGAATTTCCAAGCCCTCATTATCGCATTACGATGAATGATTCAACAGAAGAAGAAAATTATTATTGGGTTTCGGCAATAGGTTATCGTGGTGCAGAAGGAAACAGGTATAAAGATATTGCAGGTTTATTATATTCTAATTTTGAATATGCCGATGATTTTAACAGGAACCTCTACCAAGATGGATATTTTAGATTTGAGTATAGCTATTATTTAAGATTTACTGATTTTGAGTTGCCTGGAAATAATGTTGATTTAATCGTTTATCCCCAAAGTATTGGTTATCCATTGGAGGTATTTTTGCTTTCAACCGATTACCATTTGGATAAGTATATGAAATCCAGCATTCTTTTGCAGCAAATGGAAACAGATGCCGAAGAAATGCCCATTGTTTATGCTCCTTTTCCAAGCTATTCGAATATAAATGGAGGCACCGGAATTTTTGGTTCCATGACTTCTGTTTCAAAACAATTTACACGGAACTAGATCATGGGAAAGCATATTCAAATAAAGTATTGTTTTGTTTTAGCGCTTGGACTGTTTTTAACGTTCAATGTTTTTTCACAGGAAAATAGAACAATTAGCGGTTTTGTGGTGGATAAAGAATCAAGTGAGCGGCTAACCGGGGCAACTGTTTTTGTGCCCGAAATACAAAAGGGAGTGGTTTGCAACGATTTTGGCTATTTTAGTTTATCCCTTCCCTCGGGTGAGGTAAATATGGTTTTTCGTTTTGTTGGCTACGAGCCTTATTTACTCCATGCAAATTTTCTTTCAGATACCATTGTTCAGGTTCAGCTTAAAACAAGTAACCTGGTGCGTGAAATTGAGGTAAAAGCCTCTTCTTTTGAGAACTTCCTGCTTTCTCCTGAGATGGGGATGCATCGCTTAAGTGCATTGGAGGTAACAAAAATACCTTCGATTTTGGGAGAACCTGATCCACTTAAAGCTATTCAACAATTGCCAGGTGTTACATTTGCAAATGAGGGATCAACAGCTTTCAGTGTCCGGGGTGGCAGCCCCGACCAAACGCTCATTCGGCTCGATGGTGTTCCGGTTTATAATGTAAACCATCTTTGGGGGTTTATGTCGGCATTTAACAACGATGCCATTAAAGAAACAAAACTCTACAAAGGAAGTTTGCCAGCCCGTTTTGGAGGCAGGCTTAGCTCAGTACTTGACATTGGGATGAAAGAAGGAAATATGAAAAAGAGTACCGGAACATTTTCTCTTAGCCCCATTGCCGGGCGATTTACACAGGAAGGTCCAATTGTTAAGGACAAAATTTCATATATGGTTTCGGGAAGGACAACTTGGGCAAACCTGCTTTTATTGGCAGCGCTGAAACTGGAAAGTCAAAATGAAGGGGCACAGATTTTAACGTATGGTTTCTGGGACATAAATGCTAAAACAAATTGGATTATAAATCCCCAAAACCGTGTTTACCTAAGTTTTTATACGGGCAGAGATGCTTATGTGATGGAAGATGATAGTGAAAGTTCGGGTGAATATGTTAAGTTTAGCTACAATTGGCAAAACCTCACCGGGGTGCTGCGTTGGAACCATATTTTCTCCCACACTTTATTTGCCAATTTTTCGGCATATAACAGTGGATTTAAGCAAGAATATTTTAATAAATTCGGGAAAACCAATGGGGACATTTACAAAGGATATAACAATTTAAACGATTTATCGTTCAAAGGTGATTTTGATTGGTCTCCTGCTACTGGTTCCCGATTTAAAATGGGTTTTCAGCTTTCTTCCCAAAAGTTCAGCCCCGAAATTATTTCGTATAAATTTGATACGACTGCAGTTGAACTGAACAAAGATATTTTTACACGGAATTTAATTTCAGAGATTTATGGTGAAGCAGATGTAACACTTTCGAACAGGTTAAAGGGTAATTTGGGGCTACGTGGAGGATTTATGTCAACTGGTGGCGAAAAATATTGGAGTTTGCGCCCCAGGGCAACACTTCGTTATTTATTTTCCGAACAATTGTCCGGGAAAATATCCTATTCAAGAATGAAACAATACCTTCATCAGTTGCGAAATACAACAATCGGGATACCAACAGAGTTTTGGGTATCCTCCACTGCACAAATAAAACCAGGCACATCCGATTTATTCTCAGCGGGGGTTTTCTGGAAACCGGGAAATACCTACAATCTATCCATGGAAACTTATTACTCGAAGTTAAACAATGTTATTCGATATAAAAGTGGAACCATTGCCCTAAAAGAAAGAGGGGAAAGTTGGGAGAAGTTTATCACATCGGGTACCGGGAATGCCTATGGTTTGGAGTTAATGGCAGAAAAAACAAACGGAATCCTAACCGGTTGGATTTCTTATACAATTTCAAAAAGTAATCGGAAATTTAAGGACAATAATTTTGGAAATACTTTTCCATATGCTTTCGACAGAAGGCATCAAATCAATATTGTTGCAAGTTATTTTTTGGGAGAAAAGAATAAGAATGAGAAAAGAATTAGAAAAGAATTATCCGGCAATTTTAAGTTTGCTTCCGGCAATTACATTACACTTGCCGAACAGGAATATTCAGCAATTCCATTGCCACTTATGAAGGGATCAGTTTATTCATCGGATTGGTTTTACAAAAGAAGTTTGATTAACTCGGTTAATAATTATCGAATGCCAAGTTTCCACCACTTGAATATTTCTTACCAAATCGAGCGACAATCGGAAGATAAAACTATTCAGTGGAATTTCTCTGTTTACAATATATACAACCGCCTTAATCCCTGGTATTATTATAAAAAAGGAGAGCAAATGAAACAAATAAGCCTCTTCCCAATAATCCCGTCTGTTTCATTTACTTATAAGTGGTAAATTTTTGGCAACAAATAACACCTATTTCAGCATCATTTTTCGGGTTTCGACCAATGCGGCTGCTTCCATTTTATAAAAGTACTTACAGGTATTTTAAAAATACTTGGCCATTGAAATAAATTACAATTTAGATTAATTCCAATCTCGTCACATATTAGGATATCGTGGATTATATTCTATTTTTGTTGTAAGTTTTAAGAAAGATGTTTCCCTCTGGCACAAACTTTCCAACGTTTTTCCAGAGAATTTAATTTAGGGTGTTTTAAAATTGGCTTGGGCTACAGCTCTGATTTGCAGTAAATTCTGCAAGGCAGGTCTTTGGTTATGGCATTAATATATAGAAAACAAGGTAGCCATTTATGGCGAACAATATAAGTTTAAGACAAAAAAGATGAAGAACCTATTTATTGCATTGTTTACATTTCTAAGCATCGCATCCATTGGACAAAATACCCCTTTGAGTTTGCAGAGAGTTCTTAGGGTAAATGTTTTAAATCCCGGTATTGAATATGAATTTCCGGTTTCAAAAAAAGCAGTAATTGCCATAAATCCGGGAATAGGTTGGAATAGCAGCTACATAAGTTCTCGTTCTCCTTTTGGAGGTTCCGGTCTTACACATTTTATTTCACCTTTTTTAGATATTGAATCACTATTAACCGACAAAAGTCGGGATTTTAAATTTTATTCTCTCTATCGCCCTGTATATGGGCGACTAGTTTATTTTTTCAAATCAGACCCCAGCTTAAATCAGGTTTAATTGAAGCTGACCGGGAGGTTCGCCAACTTGTATTTTATACGCCCGGCTGGTGCTTCGAAGCAATTCTACCATGTCGAGCATACTTATGAGGTGTATCCTTATTAGTGAAGCAACGACAGAGAATGCTTTCTTTGTTTGTGCTATTTTTTGAATAACAGTCATTAACCGTTGGGCAATCAGTGTACACCAAACCTGTGTCCTTATTGCATTTTCGTTTTCTCCATAAAAATAATGCAGTTGGAAATTTTGTTTCATTTTTTTGAACAGCAACTCTATTCCCCAGCGTTTTTTGTAAAGAAAAGCAACCTCTTCGGCAGTTATATCAAAATTGTTGGTTAGGAATTCAAAATACCTGTTCTTTTCATCCTGATAACATACTCTCCGTAAACGGATTTTTTTGAAAACTTTCAATTGCCTTTTCCCGTTTTCATCTTCGGGATGGTAGGTAAGTTCAATAACCTGGTCACGGAGAACTTTGGCTTGCCCTTTTTTTCGGTAGTGTTTCCGTTTTTCTTCAACAACATCATATACCGCATTCTTTTTTAGCCGTGTAACAAAATAGACCTGTTGTGCGGTCCATAAAGCAAACTGGTGGTAATAATTATAAGCTTTGTCGAACACTATCATGCTATGCGATATCAATTCCAAGCTTTTCAGAAAGTTTTTGTCGTGGACTTTTGCTGCTGTGATTTTCACAAACCGTCCTACAGACTGTACCGCGTCAATAAGCATGTGGACCTTCAGCCCACCTTTCTTTTTGCCATCTCCTTTAGGGTTACGCCCAACTCCTTTTAAAATATCGCTAAACAAACGGATTGTGGTTGAATCGATTAAAAGTACTTCTTTAAAAGTCAAGCCAAATGTACGGCTGTCCGATAAAAATGATTTGTACTTATCCACCAAGGCAAAGTATAAATCTTCAAAAAAACGGTTATCCCGGTTTCTCAACCCATCGCTGGCTGTGCTCTTCGCTGGTGCCTTTTCCAAACCAAGATGGTTTAGCTTTCCTCCCAAAGCACGTAATCCTTCACAGGTTTCTGTCATTGAGTCGCAGCGGCTTAAAATCCCAAACAACATGGTAATTAGATGCGTCTTAGCCTTAAATGCCTTATAATACCGGTCACTGTCGTGTGATTTTATGATGGGCGATATGTTGACTTTTAAGACCAAATCTATTATCTGTTTAAAAATTGGCTGTCCGACAAATTTTATTTCTTTATTTTTATCCATGTTGTAAAGAGTTTTCGCAAAAATCAATTTACAACTTTGAAGGGAAACCGAAAGGGAGTACCTTCTTTTAATTATTTTAGTCGGACACTACTGATATTGAATATAAAAATATTTATAACCGAGATGCCCGTACCATGAAATCAAGAAACATAGCATATAACTCAGGTAATTATTGGGGTATTAGGCTCTTGACCAAATTTCAAGAACTTAATATTGGAACAAATGATAGGGAATCTCCTATAGATTTTGGATTGTCTCCCACCTGGGGTGTTCAAAGAGCTTACGGCAAATTTCATCTGTTATTCGAGATCGCACCTACATATTTTTTTGATATGAAAGGACATCACTATTTTTTCCCGATGATACAATTTAACATAGGTTTTAATCTGAATAAATGGTAATATCAACAACTAGCTATGTAGGTGAAGTTTAAGATACAGAAGAGGGGTGAATTTTATATCCACCCCCATGTTTTTATTCCTGATTAAAAAGTTCGTATTCTTCGGGAGAACCGCAAGTGCATATCAAATGGCGGTCGCCAAAAGCATTATCTACCCTTCCAACCGGTACCCAGTATTTGTTATCCTTTATCCAATCGATTGGATAAGCCGCTTTTTTTCGGGGGTAACTATGGTTCCAATCATCATCGATCACCATTTCGGCAGTATGCGGTGCATTTTTTAATACATTGTCTTCTTTATCCGCTTCGCCCGATTCAATTTCTTTAATTTCATCGTAAATGCAATTCATGGCATCAATAAACCTGTCAAGTTCCTGCATCGACTCACTTTCGGTAGGTTCAACCATCAATGTTCCATGTACCGGAAAAGACAGTGTTGGCGCGTGAAAACCATAATCCATTAAACGTTTGGCAATATCGGATTCCATTATTCCAGCAGTTTTAAAATGACGGCACTCCAAAATCATTTCGTGTGCAACCCTGCCATTTTCGCCGGTATATAATATCCCGTAATTGTCTTTTAATGCGTGTGCAATATAATTTGCATTCAGTATGGCAATTTTCGTTGCTTCGGTCAAGCCATCGGCACCCATCATTTTTATGTAACCATAGGTTATGGTTAAAACCGACGCACTGCCCCAAGGCGCACCTGCAACAGCATTAATTCCTACATGACCGTTATTCATCACCGGATGGGAAGGTAAAAATTCAACAAGGTGTTTTGCCACTGCAATTGGCCCAACACCCGGACCACCTCCTCCGTGCGGGATTGCAAAAGTTTTGTGCAGGTTCAGGTGGCAAACATCGGCACCAATTAAGTGCGGATTTGTTAATCCGACCTGGGCATTCATGTTTGCGCCATCCATATAAACCTGACCTCCGTTATCGTGGATAATTTGGCACATCTCGGTAATAGCCGATTCAAAAACCCCGTGCGTTGAAGGGTAAGTGACCATAAAGGCAGCAAGGGTTTCTTTGTACTGTTCCGCTTTTTCGCGCAAATCTTCCAAATCAATATTCCCACGTTCGTCGCATTTTACCACAACCACTTTCATACCTGCCATAACAGCACTGGCTGGGTTTGTACCATGTGCCGATGCCGGAATTATAACCACGTCGCGGTCGGTATCCCCATTTTTAATGTGGTATTCCCGAATAACCATTAAGCCTGTATATTCACCAGCAGCGCCTGAATTTGGCATTAAACTCACATCGGTCATCCCGGTAATTTCAGCCAAATCCCTTCGAAGTTCTTCCATCATGATGTGGTAACCACGTGCCTGGTTTTTCGGGACAAAAGGATGGATGCCATTAAACTCGATCCAACTAAGCGGCAACATTTCGGTAGCCGCATTTAGTTTCATGGTACACGATCCCAGTGAAATCATGGAATGTGTAAGCGATATATCTTTTAATTCAAGTTTTTTGATGTAACGGACCATTTCTGTTTCCGCCCGGTATTTATTAAAAACTTCCTGTTCCATAAACGAAGAAGTCCTTCGGTATTCATCGGAAACCACATAACCCTCAGGATAGGCTTCTACCGGATAAAATTCCTTATTGGCAGCTTTTGCAAAAACTTCGATAATCCAACCCATATCTTCTTTGTTGGTTGTTTCATCGATACTTAGCCCAACTTCGCCATTTTCGGAGTATTTAAAATTCATTTCCAGTTCAAGCGATAACCATTCAATATCTTCGCGCCTCACATGTTTAGGCAATCTAAATCGAATGGTATCAAAGAATTTCCTATTGAGCTGCTCGTAGCCCAGTTTTGTTATTTCTTCTTCAAGGAAACGGGCAGTATTATGGATGTTATTGGCAATTACTTTTATTCCGGCCGGACCATGATAAACGCCATAAAAACCAGCCATTGTAGCCAATAACGCCTGAGCTGTACAAATATTTGAGGTTGCTTTTTCCCTTTTAATATGTTGCTCCCTGGTTTGCAGCGCCATCCGCAAGGCACGGTTTCCATGCACATCTTTGGTGACACCAATAATCCTTCCGGGCATATTCCGTTTATATTCGTCCCTCGCGGCAAAAAATGCTGCATGCGGACCGCCATAGCCCATTGGTATTCCAAATCGCTGACTGCTGCCAAAAACAATATCGGCACCCCATTCGCCTGGCGGAATTAAAATCGCCAATGAAAGCAAATCTGCTGCCACAGCAACTTTAACTTCCTTTTTATGCGCTTCTTCAACCAATGCCGAATAGTCTATTACTTCACCATCGGAATTTGGGTATTGAATGATCGCCCCAAAAACTTTGTCGGTATATGCAAAGTCTTTTGCTGGCATTACTTTTAATTCAATTCCCAACGGATTTGCACGGGTTTTTAAATTGTCGAGGGTTTGAGGCCACACTTTTTCATCCACAAGCAATTCGTTCACCCCTTCTTTTGCTTTCTTTCGTGGCAAAAGATTGAACATCATGCACATGGCTTCAACGGCAGCAGTTGCCTCATCGAGCAATGAAGCATTTGCTAAAGGCATTGCTGTTAATTCACACACCATTGTTTGGAAATTTAAAAGTGCTTCCAAACGTCCCTGGGATATTTCCGCCTGGTAGGGTGTATATGAAGTGTACCACGAAGGGTTTTCAAGTACATTCCTTAAAATTACGGCAGGGGTTATGGTATCGTAATAACCCATTCCAATGTAGGTATTGAACACCTTATTTTTAGATGCCAAATCCAATATTTTTCGGAAATATTTTCTCTCAGTCAACCCTTTTTCGAGGTTCAAAGGCTGCTTTAAACGTATGTTTTCAGGTACTGTTTGCTCAATTAACTCGTCCAAAGAAGATACTCCAATTTTTTCGAGCATAGGCCCTGTCTCAATGGATCTTGGCCCGATATGCCTCGCTACAAATTTGTCATTTATCATTTTCCTACCAGTGTATTTATAATTATTTGGCAATATTAAAGCTTGCCAATTTCTTAAAACATGATATTTATCTAGACTGTTCTTAATCTACGTTAAAAACGGGTTGTTTTGCTTTTCGAAACCGATGTTAGTTTCCGGGCCATGCCCACAATAAACCAATGTATCTTCAGGCAAAACCAGCAATTTGTTTTTGATATTCTGTATCAATGTATTGTAATCGCCACCAGGTAAATCGGCCCTGCCAACACTTCCATAAAAAAGAATATCGCCTGCAATGAGTGTATTATCTGCTTTCGAATAAAGAGCCACATGACCGGGAGCATGACCGGGGACATGGATAATTTCCAACTCTGAATTTCCGAAAACTATTTTATCTTTTTCTGAAATAAAAACATCGATTGGCGATACAGCCTGCATTTCAAACCCAAAAGATTTTGCCTGTAAAGTTGCACGGTCAATCAAAAACGCATCATCTTTATGAGCTTCCAGTTTCAAAGCGTATTTTTTTCGAAGGAACTCGACACCCATTAAATGATCGAAGTGGCAATGGGTATTTATAAGCCTGACCGGGGTTAATTCATTTTTTTCGATAAAATGGCAAACCTCATCTTCCTCTTCCCCATAATAAAAACCAGCATCGATAATTATACATTCTTTCGACTCATCATAAACCACCAGCGAATTCTCCTGAAGAGGGTTCACCACAAACTTTTTTATTTTTAGCATAATTACATTTTTACAACTCCTTTGAGCATTGGTACAAAAACAAAATTTCCGAATTTCTCGGTAGTAAATTCTTCTTCCCCAACCCTTTTAACCAAAATCATTTCCTGTTTGTTTTTATCGCCAACAGGGATTACCATCCTCCCGTTCAGTTTAAGTTGCATTTTTAAATCGGCCGGGATGTAAGGCGCCCCTGCAGTAACAAGGATTTTATCAAAAGGGCCATAGGTTGGCAGTCCTTTATACCCATCACCGAAAAAAAACTTTGGGGAATAGCCCAATTCAGGAAGTAACTGTTGAACAGAAACATATAGCTGTTTTTGGCGCTCGATGGTAAAAACATTTGCCTCCAATTCGAGCAGAACAGCAGCCTGATAACCGGAGCCAGTTCCAACTTCCAGTATTTTATCGTGTTTTTGAACGTCTAATAGCTGTGTTTGAAAAGCAACCGTGTAGGGTTGGGATATGGTTTGCCCCGATCCGATGGGGAAAGCCTGGTCTTTATAAGCAAAATTAATAAACGAACTTTCCATAAATAAATGCCGGGGCACTTTTCCTATGGCGTCCAATACTTTTTGGTTGCGAATGCCCTTCAATTTTAACCCTTCTACCAGTTTTTTTCGCAAACCCTGATGCCTCAAACTATCGTTCATTCAAATAAAATTAATTTATGCATACAAAATTAACCCAATATTACAGATAATAAGCCAATGAAAGCTTATCAATATTAACAATTGACGTTAATAAATTCCCTGATAGGCAAAACCCGTTGCATTCAAAATATTTTACCTTTGTTTTATGCTGAATATCGGGTTAATAGGAAAGTCGGATTCCCTTGAACTTCAGATCAAGGAACTAAATACGTACGATGGGATTGCGATACAGGGAAAGTCTTCGGTCGGCACCAAAGATTTAGATTCGGATTACAGTTATACGATACCGGAATACAACCGGGTGGAGTTATTGGAAAGATCGGATGCCCTAATTTTGGATGACCATACCCTTTTACCTTACGAGCTTATAAAGGATGCAATAAAAAGAAACAAGCACATTTTTTTTGCAGACTATCCGGAATATTCAAATTTGCAATTTGAAGAATTGGTCAAATTGATCGATGAGTCGGGGACAATCGTACAAGTGAAGAATCCTTACATGTATAATCCGGCAGTAAACTGGATCCGCAAAAAATTATCTACGCCATTTTACATGGATATTGATTTAAAGTTGGATTTCAACAATAAAAACGAAATCCCTTTGATTGAGCTGATAATTATGCTGTTAAAGGTTAGCACACTTGAGCTAAAAAAGGTAAAGCCTTTGTATTTTAAAAATGAGGTGAAAGAATATCGGTACAATAACATCCGGTTTGAATTTGATAATTCTTCGGTGGTTAATTTAAAGATATTGAAATGGGACAAAGACAGAAAATTTACCATCCATACAATCACAAATAATGAAATTATTAATGCCAATATACTGAAACCGTCGGTGGACTCCACAACAGGTTATTCAAGCCTGAAAGGTTTAAAATTCTCCAATGAATTTGAATCCTTTTTTTCTGCCATCAAAAGGCAGTCGTTCCCGAAAACAGGCATGAGGGATTATTTTGAAGCAAAAAAAGCCACCGATGAAATTATAAATAATGTCACTTTCCCAACTTCTTAGCCTATAAATTCTATTTTTGCAGCAATAAAGTACCAAGCTCGACGTTACACTTAAGCAACCTTAAAAGTTGCTTAGTAAAATAAGCTTGACCACTTTTAACCATTAAACTATGAACAAGAAACGACAGGTAGCTAAATACCTGATTTTTGACTTTTTAGCTGCAGCTATAAGTTGGACGGTTTTCTTTATCTACAGAAAAGAAGTCATCGAACCTCAAAAATTTGGAGTTGACGTCCCCATAGATTTTAACACACGGTATTTTCTTGGCGCATTACTCATTCCTGCTTTTTGGGTGCTTTTTTATTACATCACTGGCTTTTATAAAAACATTTACCGAAGGTCAAGGTTACTCGAACTCGGACAAACCATACTCACCTCTATTTCAGGCGTAGTGGTGGTATTTTTTGTTTTCCTACTCGACGACTCTATTGGCTCCTATAAAAACTACTACAATTTGTTTTTTACCTTGCTTGGGCTTCACTTTACGTCTACATATTTTTTCAGGTTGGTACTTACCACCCGGACAATCCACAAAATACATAAGCGCGAAATAGGTTTTAGTACCATAATTATTGGGAGCGGCAAAAAAGCCACCCAAATATACCAGGATATGACAACCCAGGTCCGTCCGGCAGGAAACCAGTTCATTGGATTTGTATCACTGGACAATAAGAAAGAATCTGAATTGGAAAAATTCCTTCCTAAATTGGGCGAGATTAGCGATTTAATGGAAATAATGGACAACACCTCCATTGAAGAGGTAATTATTGCTTTGGAAGAGCTTGAACATAAAAAGCTAAGTGACATATTAACCATTATTGAAAACAGGCAAATTACCATCTGGGGAATTCCTGATTTGTATGATTTTTTATCGGGTACGGTAAGGATAAACACTATTTACAGCAGCCCGCTTATTAAAATTTCCAATGGACTAATGACCGGGTGGCAGGAAAATGTCAAGCGCTTATTAGATGTGGTTTTATCTATATTAGCGATCATCCTGTTTTCTCCTGTTTTCCTGATTGTTGGGATATTAATTAAAAAATCATCGAAAGGTCCCATATTTTATAGTCAGGAAAGGTTGGGGAGGTTTGGAAAACCTTTCACAATTTATAAATTCAGGAGCATGGTTCAAGGCGCCGAAGAAAATGGTCCGGCATTATCAAGCAAAGAGGATGGAAGAATTACGCCAATCGGAAAGTTTATTCGAAAGACGCACTTGGATGAAATACCTCAATTTTACAACGTAATTAGGGGCGACATGTCGTTGGTTGGTCCCAGGCCCGAAAGGCAATTCTATTGCGACCAGATTGTTAAACGCGCACCACATTACAGGCACTTGCATAAATTGAGGCCGGGAATAACTTCGTGGGGACAGGTAAAATACGGGTATGCTTCAAACGTTGACCAGATGATTGAAAGGCTTCCTTACGATATGATTTACCTCAAAAACATCTCCCTATATATAGACTTCAAAATACTGATTTACACCGTCATGGCTTGCTTTAAGGGGCAAGGAAAGTAAACTGAAATACATTGTTTTTAATTGAAAGTCAGCCTTCTCAACAGAAAGAAAATTCAATAGAAGTTAAAGTTTTAGAGGGAAGACAGAAGACGGAAGGAAAATCATTTAGTATTAAACTTCAGACTTCGGTCTTTTGTAGCACAAAATAATCCTATAGGGACTAAAGCTTATAAAGATATTTTACCAGTTTCAATCATTAAGATTATTTCTTCGATCATCCTGTCTTCGCCAACCGGATCGTATTTTGCTTTTAAATCGTTGCCAAATAATCTTGCAATCGACTGCCAAAAAAAAGCTTTAAAACCGCCACGAAAATCTTTAATGAGGCTATACCCAGTCCGTCCAGTTTCACGATCAACAAGTTTGATCAAAATACGCCCCTCCGAAATTGTTAATTTTTTGAGCTCGTCCTTGTATTGGTCCATTAACTCTTTTTCCACCTGTTTGATCAATTTTCGTCTTTCTTTATCGCTTTCAAGTGCCAGGTATTCTGGCTCGTATTGCTTAAGCAGTTCGTTTATTTTTTCGGCATAAGGATATACTTTTCTTACTTTTCGGACAAGGCGCCAAAACGTGCGAACATATTTTTTCCCTTTGTATCCTTTTCGGGGCAACACCATTATTTCCTTTATTTCTTTTCGGAAAACAGTATCTTCATGCGATACTATCCCTATCATAAAATCGGTTGTATCCCTGGTTTGTGCTTTCGCAGTAAATCCTATAAAAAGGCTAAATAATATGGAAATAAAAATGATTCTCACGGCTTACTAATATGTTGTAAAAATAAAACGAATAATCTACTCTCCCATTATCCCACTTCATAAGTTTATATATTTGTATGAACGAAACATCGTAAAACTATGACTTCAAGGATTAAAACATCCGTTAATTCGGAAATAGGAAAGCTCGAAGCAGTGATTCTGCACCAACCGGGCTCTGAAGTTGAAAACATGACTCCCGTTAATGCAGAAAGGGCTTTGTATAGTGATATTTTAAACCTCCCGATTGCTGGCAAGGAATACCAACAATTAAAGGGGGTTTTAGATAAAGTTTGTACTACCCTCGAAGTAACAGACCTTCTGGAAGAAGTATTACATAACGATGAGTCTAAAAACAAATTGATTGCAAAAATCTGCACAAACGAATCGGTTTCTGAGTTGCATCCGATTTTGTCAGAAGCAGGACCAAGACTACTTGCAAAACTTTTGATTGAGGGTATTGCACTTGAAAAAAACAACCTGACCAATTATTTAAGCAGCGAACGGTTTCTTTTGAGGCCACTGCACAACCTTTTCTTTACCAGGGACTCGGCTATGGGATTAAACGACAGTATGCTTATCGGAAAAATGGCAAATGTTGTGCGCGATCGTGAAGCGTTAATTATGGATGCCATTTTTAACAGCCATGAATTGTTTGAAACTTCGGTTATTAACCCGGGGGAATATACGAGACACGGGAGACCAGTAAAATCTTTAACAATTGAAGGAGGAGATTTCCAGGTAGCACGCGAAGACGTGTTTGTGATCGGAACCGGCATACGGACCAGCTCGCAAGGGATCGATTTTTTAATTGAGCAATTGCAATTGGATAGCGCTAAGAAATATCATTTAATCGTTCAGGAACTTCCTTCTTCACCCGAATCGTTTATTCATTTAGATATGGTTTTTACATTCCTGGATATGGATTCTTGCATGGTGTATAACCCAATAATCACGGAACTAAATAAGTTTAGGACAATCCACATTAAAATTGAAGGAGGAAAAGTTGCTCAAATATCCGAACAACCTAATATCCTTATAGCTTTAAAGAAATTGGGGATTGATTTAAAACCTATTTCATGTGGCGGGAAAGAAGACCTTTGGGTGCAGGAGAGGGAACAATGGCACAGTGGTGCAAACTTTCTTGCCATCGCTCCCGGGAAAGTAATTGGCTATGAAAGAAACTCGCATACAGTAGATGAACTTCATCGGAATGGATATGAAGTCATTAAGGCAATGGATATTATTAACGGAATTAAAAAAGTGGACGATTACAACAAATGTATTGTTACCATTGCAGGTTCGGAACTTGCACGAGGTGGTGGAGGTGCGCGTTGCATGACCATGCCAGTTAAGCGAAGCAAACTATAAAATTATGCGGAAATTAAGGAACAGCGAATTACAACGGCTTGATATAAATTCATACGCAAACACAAAAAAAATACCCCTTGTGGTGGTACTCGATAACATTAGAAGTTGCAACAATATTGGCTCGGTTTTCCGAACTTCAGATGCGCTTTTGGTCGAAAAAATAATGTTATGCGGAATTACGGCAACGCCGCCAAACAAAGAGATTCACAAAACTGCCCTGGATGCCGAAAAATCAGTTGCCTGGGAATATTATAAAAATACATTGGAGACTGTTGTGAAACTCAAAGCTGAAGGGTACAAAGTATATGCCATCGAGCAAGTTGAGAAAAGCATCTCCTTACCTGATTTTTTCCCTGAAAAGGATGAAAAAATTGCAGTGATTTTTGGGAATGAAGTAAAGGGGGTTCAGCAAAAGGTTGTGGATGCATGTGACAATTCCATTGAAATCCCGCAATTCGGGACCAAGCATTCGTTTAATATTTCGGTTTGTGCAGGAATTGTAATTTGGGATATCTTTCATAAGATGAATTTATAAAATAGTAATTATAACCTATCTCCTGAACTAATTTTTTAAGACGGCTTGATGTACCCACCCGGCTTGTGAAACTTATGGATTCTTATTAACTTCCACACAGTAAAAATTAACCTAATAATAGATTTAAACCAACGACCATGGCAACTGAAAAATCCGATGGAAAAGCCCATCAATTGGGAAGACGAAAATTTATTAAGTCAGCAGCATACGTAGCAGGAACTGCCGCAATTATTTCAAATCCTTTTATTTCAAAAGCATTCGGCGACACTGATCCCGTGGCTCAAACCAAATACGGAAAGATTAAAGGGATAAAACAATCCGGGGTAAATATTTTTAAAGGTGTTCGGTATGGTGCCGATACTTCATTCAGAAGGTTTCAACCAGCTCTTCCTCCCCAAAAGTGGGACGGCATAATTTCAACCACCGAATATGGGGATTCGGCACCCCAATCACGTGGCGAATGCAGCGAAGACTGTTTGTTCCTGAATATCTGGACGCCGGGATTAAAAGATGGCGGCAAACGCCCAATTGTTTTTTATATTCATGGCGGTGCATACTCCAACGGATCAGGATCATCACCTTTATATGATGGAACGAATTTATGCAACCGGGGCGATGTAGTGGTCATAACCATTAATCACCGCTTAAATGCATTTGGGTATTTATACCTTGGCAAACTCGGAGGACCAGAACTTGCGTACTCAGGCAATGTTGGGCAATTGGACATTATTATGGCATTAAAATGGGTTCAGGAACACGCTGAAGAGTTTGGTGGCGATGCCAATAATGTGACGGTTTTTGGTCAATCAGGTGGTGGTGCTAAAATTGCAACTTTAATGGCTACTCCGGCAGCTAAAGGATTGTTTCACCGGGCATGGACCATGAGCGGACAACAGGTGACCGCAGCCGGGCCAAGAGCAGCAACCCAAAGGGCTGAACGCCTGTTGGAGGAACTTGAAATCGACAAGAAAAATATTGAAGCAATAAAAACAATTCCCATACAAGATATTTTACAAGCATCGAAAGTAAAAGATTTATCGAGGCACGAAGATCGCAGCCTCTACTTTTGCCCGGTAATGGATGGGGTTGTGGTTCATCGCCATCCGTTCTATCCCGATGCTGCGCCACAAACGTTAACCATTCCAATGGTAATTGGCAACACAATGAGGGAAACAAGGGCATTCCTGGGAAGGATACCAGGTGTTAATGAACTAAGCTGGGAACAATTACCCGACCTCATCACCGTCAATCAATTTGTGGATATCAATGCAGAAGTTGTAATTGCAGAATACCGTAAAATGTACCCCGATTATTCACCGACCGAGGTCTTTTTTGCTGCAACAACAGCAGGTAGATCATGGCGCGGGGCAGTAATGGAAGCACAGGAACGTGCAAAACTGAAAAATGCCGGCAACTATGTATATCAGGTGAATTGGGGAATGGCACATCATACCATCGACATTCCGTTGGTTTTCGACAATACACATGTTAGGGGATTTGCATCATCCGATACCGGGGACGATAAACAAATGGCGGATATGATGAGCGAAACCTTCCTTGCTTTTGCAAAAACAGGAAATCCGAACAATGCGAAAATTCCTGAGTGGAAGCCTTATACCATTGAAAAAAGGGAAACCATGATTATTGATAATCCTTTCCGAATGGAAAATGACCCACGTGGTGGTGAAAGGGAATTTTATAGCAAGGCTCCCTTTGTTGAAAGAGGAACATACTAATAAAATCAGTTAATCCCCCAACATTGTTTTTGAAAGATTTTTGTCTTATTTTCATAGGAAAATTCTTGTCATGCCAGAAGAATTCCTCCAATACATATGGGAAAACCAACTATTTTTCAAAAATGAGCTTCAAACAATCGATTGCCAACAAATTGAGATAATGGATGTTGGGAAGCGTAACACCAATTCAGGCCCTGATTTTTTCAATGCCAAAATAAAAATTGAGGAAACGGTTTGGGCTGGCAATATTGAAATCCATAAAAAAGCATCGGATTGGGAAAACCACCAACACCACGATGATAAAATGTATGATAATGTGATCCTTCATGTGGTTGAAGTTGCGGATAAAACAGTAGTTCGGTCAAACGGAACACATATTGCAACCTGCGAATTGAAGTACCCCTTAAAATACAAACTTAACTACCAAAACTTGCTGGCATCGAAAAAATGGATTGCATGCCAGCAGTATTTTCATAAAGTGGATCCCTATTCTTTTAAACTGGGCTACCACAGGTTAATGATTGAACGTTTGGAAATTAAAACACATACCATTTTAGACAGCCTGCAGGAAAACCAGAACAACTGGAATGAAACATTTTATATCCATTTGGCAAAAATGTTTGGTTTTAAAGTGAATGCCCTTCCGTTTGAAATGCTGGCAAAATCTATATCGCTACAAACAATATCCAAACAAAAAACAAACCTCTTCCAAATTGAGGCACTCTTGTTTGGCAATTCAGGATTACTAAATACACAACTTTTAGGCGATGATTATTTTCTGGATTTAAGAAACGAATATTCTTTCTTTCGAATGAAATATCAGCTTAAAGGGATTGAAAGCCATTTATGGAAATTTATGCGGATGCGCCCCGGTAATTTTCCAACCATAAGGATTTCTCAATTTGCAGCATTAATTCATCAATCGAGTGCGTTATTTTCAAAAATCATCGAAATTGAACGTATTGATTCTTTGAAAAAATTATTTCAGGTTGAAGCTTCTTCTTATTGGGATTCCCACTATGTTTTTAACAAGCCTTCGAAAACGAAAAAGAAAAAACTGGGCGAAAGTTCAATTAATAGTCTCTTAATCAATATTGTTGTGCCTTTTCTTTTTATATATGGTGAAACCCAAAATAAAACTTACTTAAAAGACAGGGCGCTTGATTATCTCGAAGAATTGCCTCCTGAAAAGAATTCTATCGTAAAAAATTGGGAAACATTTGGCGTAAAAGCAAGATCGGCCTATGAAAGCCAAGCCTTGCTTCAATTAAAAAATATGTATTGTGATTGGAAAAAATGCTTAAATTGCCAAATAGGAAATAAGATTATAAAAGAAACCGAAGATTTGGTGAATGGCGCAACAAATAAATAAATTTCAGGAGATATCAAGCAAGACCATCAAGGTTGGAATTGCCCTTATATTTTTTATGGTTGCCATTGGTGCACTTGGATATATGCTCATTGAGAAAATGACATTTATCGAAGCAGTTTTTATGACTATCATTACTATTTCTACTGTGGGTTTCAAAGAAGTGAAGCCACTTTCGGAACCCGGAATGGTTTTTACGATTGCGCTAATTATAAGCAGTCTGGGTACTTTGGCATATGTGGGCTCAACCTTAGCCCGCTTTGTTTTCGACGGGGAATTATTAAACTATATTAAAACTTACAGGGTGGACAAAAAAATAATGAAACTAAAAGGGCACGTAATCATTGTTGGTTATGGCAGAAATGGAGAACAGGCTGCTCTCGAACTGCAAGCCCATGGTGTTGATTTTGTAATTGTTGACAGGCGTGACAATGTAATATCCAGGGTTCGCGAAAACCCTGAATTATTGTATATTAAAGGAGACGCCACGCATGAAGAAATTCTCGCACAAGCCAGGGTTTACGATGCAAAAGCGTTAATTGCAACCACACCCAACGATGCCGACAATGTTTTTGTGGTGCTCACTGCCAGAAGCATGAACCCTAACCTCGCCATTGTGAGCCGTGCTTCCGAGATGGAATCGCATATGAAACTAAAAAGGGCCGGGGCAACAAAAGTAATTATGCCCGAACGGATTGGTGGTCAACGAATGGCAAAACTGGTTACACAGCCTGATGTGGTTGAGTTTTTGGAACATATCCTGATGCAAAAAAGTAAAGATGTGAGCATCGAGGAAGTGAACTGCAAAAACATGGACCAATCGTTTGTTGGAAAATCGATTGCCGAACTAAAACTCAGGGATATATCAGGTGCAAATATTATTGGCATAAAAATTAGTGGTGCCAGGTATGTTTTTAATCCTGAACCAAATACGGTTATTACCCGAAACGACCAATTGTTTGTTATAGGCAGCCCCGAACAAATTACAACATTAAAAGAGGAATTAATGAAAGGAACCTAATAAGAAAAAGGGAAAAACATTGTTTCTCCCTTTTTGTGGTGCCACCTGGAATTGAACCAGGGACACACGGATTTTCAGTCCGTTGCTCTACCAACTGAGCTATGGCACCTTGTTTTATTTTGGTGTGACAAAAGTAAATAAATTTTTAAAATGACAAAGAAGATTTTTAAACATCTTCATTTTTTTTTCATAATACCATTGTAAAACCTATTCTCACTGGAAACCACTCGGTATATTTCACCTTTTCAAAAAATATTTTTACTCTGGTTAACTTGGTGAACCACAACTTTTTCTACTTTTGCCTTCTGTTTGACAATAAGGTAGATGATAGAGACAACATTTCAATTTCACGAATTTGCCAATGGAATTCGCTTAATTCATAAAGAAATTCCATCAAATTTAGGACATCTAGGGGTTTTACTAAATGCCGGCTCGCGCGATGAGGACGAAGAAGAACATGGGATTGCCCATTTTATAGAACACTCCATATTTAAAGGGACAAAAAAGAGAAAAGCATTTCATGTGCTCAGCCGGATGGAAGATGTTGGTGGTGAACTAAATGCCTATACAACCAAAGAAGAGACAGCTTTGTTTGCCACATTCCTTGGAGAATATTACGATCGTGCAACTGAACTTTTAAGTGATATTCTTTTTCAAAGCACTTATCCCGAAAAGGAACTGGAAAGGGAAAAGGAGGTCGTGATGGAAGAAATAAATTCATATAAGGATTCTCCTTCCGAACTCATTTTTGATGAATTTGAAGAGCTTGTGTTTGACGGACATCCAATTGCAAGAAATATTTTGGGAACTCCTGAAAAACTAAAAAGCTTTCATAAATCCGATATTTTTAAGTTTATTGAGAATAATTACCATACCGACCACATTGTCATCAGTTCTGTGGGCAATATTTCGTTCCAGAAACTGGTGCACCTTTGTGAAAAATATTTTGGTAGTATTCCAGCCTCCCTGCGAAATAAGGAAAGGCAAATATTTGTGAATTATATTCCTTCTGAAAAAATATTGACAAAAGATACTTTTCAGGCACATTGTGTAATTGGGAATACAGGATTTGATAGTCATCATCCACAGCGAACAATACTGGTTTTGCTTAACAGTCTGCTTGGGGGGCATTCCATGAATTCACGATTGAACCTTGCATTGCGCGAACGACGAGGAATTGCATACAATGTTGAATCTAACTTTACACCTTATAGCGATACCGGATTATTTAGCGTATATTTTGGTACCGATAAGGAAAACCTTGAAAGGGCTATCTCCATTGTTTTTTCCGAATTCCAGAAACTGAAACATAACAAACTGGGACCAGTCCAATTATTGAAAGCAAAGAAGCAACTCATCGGGCAAATTGCAATTTCGATTGAAAACCGTGAAGAACTGATGCTGGCTATTGGGAAAAGCTACTTACTTTACGGAAAGGTAGACCCAATGATTAAAGTGTATGAAAAAATTGAACAGGTTACTGCGAGCCAGCTGATGGAGGTTGCCAACCTAATCCTCGATGAATCGAAAATGAGCCGCTTAATTTATCGTTAGAAATGAAACTTTCGTTAGAACTGGAAAATTACATAAAAAACAGTATTGATGCGGAGGACCCGGTACTGGAGGAACTGGATCGCGAAACAAATTTAAAGTTGCTGCACCCCAGGATGTTATCGGGGCATATTCAAGGTAAACTCTTGCAGATGTTTTCGCAAATGATTGCTCCAACCAACATCCTTGAACTTGGTACATTTTCAGGTTATTCCGCCATTTGTTTGGCAAAAGGATTAAAAGAGGGGGGCAAACTAATTAGTGTTGAATTAAACGATGAGTTAAAAAGTTTTGCTTCAAAATACATTAAAAAATCAGGGCTTGAAAATGTCATTAAACTGAAAATAGGAAGTGCCCTTGAAATTATCCCATCACTTGAAAATAACTTCGATCTTGTTTTTATTGACGCCGACAAAAAAGAATACCTGGAATACTACAAATTGGTGTTTGATAAAGTGAACCCCGGCGGCTACATCATTGCCGATAATACATTATGGGATGGGAAAGTTGTGGAGCCGGTTGCCCCCAATGATTATCAAACCAAGGGTGTTTTAGAATTTAACGAATTTATTGCTAACGATAATCGGGTTGAAAAAGTAATTGTTCCGGTGCGGGACGGGCTTACAATTATTCGAAAAAAATAGGTTGATTAAACAAAATCTAAAAAGCTAATCAAGAAAAATACTATTGCCCGATTTGACTTTTAAGAAGTTTTACCTGGTTCGAAAGTTTTAAGATTTCAGCATTTTTATCTTCCATTTGAGCTTGCAAACCACTGATTGTTTTCTGCAAATCACTTGCTTTGCCTTGAAGGTTCGTAACAAGTTCTTCCTGCCTGTTCTTTAGTCCTTCCATTACCTTCAGCTCATTTTCTTTTTCTTTGATATCAAACTTGCCTTGCTCAATCATCGTAAGCCTTTCACGTGCAAGGTTGTCCAATCTCGAATTATCAGCTTCCAAAGTTTTTATGCGTGCATCACGCTCCTGAATGATGCTATTTAACCTCCTTTTTTCAAATTCAAAAGCATAATTCTTTTCTTCCAAAGACTCACTGGTTTGGTTCACATTTGATTTAAGTGAGAATATTTCCTTGTTCAGGGTTTCAATATATTGGTCTTTGATGGCATTACTGCCGAGCAATTCACTTTTCAAAGTTTCAAAATCGGCAATCATTACCTTTAAACGTTCTGCTTTAGCGTTATTTTCAGCAGTTAAATCCCGCACTTTTTGTTCGGCGCTTAACCTTCCGGCTTCCATCTCCAAATACTTTTTCTTAGCAACACAAGAAGAAAGAACAATGGATAAAAGTGTTAATATGTAGATAATTGACCGTGCTTTCATGATAAATTATTAAGTTTTTAACAAAGATAAAAATAATACTATGGGATTATAACGTTATATAAACAGTGAATTGTATTTATTTCGTAATTTTAAATTTTACGATTTTGATTATTTTGCAAAATCAATACCAAAACAACAGTTGGAAAGCATGAAAACAATACTAATACTAATTCTGGGATTCTTCTCTATTTCAATATCTGCACAAGAAGGAAATGTTGCAGGAACTTTAAAAGGAAAGGTGATGGATATGCAAGGCAACCCGATTGCCTATACCAATATCGGGTTGGAAGGCACATACTTCGGAACCGCAAGTAATGCAGAAGGGGAATTTGAACTTAAAATACCGGATGATTTTACAAGTTATCGCATCTTTTTTTCAGCCGTTGGATATAAAAATTCAATGCTTATGGTTTCTGACTTGCTGAAAAAAGAGTTTAATATTGTGAGGTTGCAGGACCAGAGTTACAGCATTGATGATATCGATGTGAATGCTCAATCGAAGGTATTGTACCGAATCTTAAGAACAGCGTCCGAAAATATACCGAAAAATTTCCAGGCTGGCCCGTTCACCATGAAATGTGAATATGTTTGGGAGAAAGATGCAAATGGTGCTAAAAAAAGCAGAAAAGCAAACCTCGATATTTATGACCAAAACGGTTATAGCGCACCAACAAAATTAGACGCATACGAAAAGCGCAACTATCAATTTTCAAATGTTATAAAAAACTTTGAAAGCTATTCGTTAACAGATGGTTCAACAAATATTGATGAGATTATCAACCTGGATTTTGCCCGTATGGCTTCATCGATTCTTAATACCGATTTGGCTTCAACATTCGAACTTAATATGGAAAACGAGCCTGATTTCAAGGGTGTATCCACCTGGCTAATTGGCTTTAAACAAACAATTCCAACTTTCGAAGGTAGCGGAGATTATTATGCTAATCAATTTGAAGGGAAATTGTATATCAATAAGAATAATTACGCTGTAATGCGAATAGAGTGTTGGGTTACAGCACCTTTACAAAATCGCATGGGACGCGAGTTGGCAGTTTCCCAGGAAAATACGAATTTCCTGACCGATGTGAAGTACGATTTCTCCGTAGAGTATAATTCTAATGGTTTGGAATTTATTTCGATCAATAAAAATTACATGGAAAAAGGGAAGCCGGTAAAAGAAACCACGAAATTAATGGTTAGTTCATTAG
Organism: Prolixibacteraceae bacterium; assembly: GCA_963678235.1. GTDB lineage: Bacteria > Bacteroidota > Bacteroidia > Bacteroidales > Prolixibacteraceae > JABMQB01. The sequence goes on from OY782766.1 coordinate 3,060,574, forward strand.
AAAAAAATACTGATTCCTCAATTACAAGCAGGGATTACTTTGAAGGAAAATAAAAACAGCCACCTTTCAATGAAAAGCAGCTGTTCAAATGTTGTTTTATAGGCTATTTATTTTTTCTTTTTGTAAAGATCATCTTCTTTTACAACCTCCACCTTCGAGCTGTCTTTCAGGGTTCGGGTAATTGCGGTATAAGGCGCAATTACAATTTCATCGCCCGCTGAAATCCCTTCTAACACTTCAATGTTGTTATTGTCCTGAATACCTGTTTCAACCTTGGTTTTTGTAACCACTCCGTTTTCTTTCAACATAAAAACCACTTCTTCTTTTTCTTCCGCTTCTTTTTTCTCTTCCTCGGTCATGGATTTTTTCTGCGCTTCACTAATATTTTCTTTAACCAAACGGGTCGTTACTGCCTGTATCGGAACAGAAATTACGTTTTCACGAGTTTCTGTAAGAATATCAACCGTTGCAGACATTCCCGGTCTAAACGGGTAAAAACTGTTGGCATCATCGCTAAAAAGGTCTTTATACGAATCTTTTAATAAAAGCACCTTCACATCGAAATTGGTTACCTGATCGCTGGCTGCCCCCGTGGTATTTGCGGAGTTGGCAATTTCTGTTACAACACCTTTAAATTTTCGTTTCATATATGCATCAACCTCTACCAATGCGGTATCATAAAGCGCTACTTTAACAATATCATTTTCGTTAACTTCCACCTTAACCTCCATTAAATCAAGATTTGCAATTACCATAGTTTCCGTACCGGCGTACATATTTGTTCCAACTACCCTCTCTCCCTGTTCAACATTTAAGCGTGATACAGTTCCGGAAATCGGCGCATAAATTTTGGTTTTTATAAGCTGTTCTTTCGCTTCGGCAACCGATGCTTCGGCACTTTTTACCGAAAACTCGGCGGCTTTTACTTCCGCTTCCGAAATTTTATATGCCGATTCGGCTGCTTCAAATTCTGACGCAGGAATAGTTCCTTTGTCAAACAATTGTTTCGCCCTTTTAAAAGATAATTCCCGTTCAATTTGTTGCGCTTCAGCCTGTGCCTGCCTAGCTTTTGCCGAATTCAGGGACGCTTCGGCACGGTTTAACATCGAAATATATACATCAGGTTTTATGATCATTAAAAGCATACCCTTTTCAACCTGATCGCCTTCTTCCACATTTAGTTCAATAATTTCCCCTGATACATCAGGGCTAATTTTCACCTCTGTTTCCGGCTGAATTTTGCCATTAGCGGTAATCATTTCAGTAATTGTCTTGCTTTCAACAACCTGCGTCGACACTTTTACGGTTAAGGTATCGCCAAACCAGCCTGCTTTTTTCCCAATAACAAGTAAAACGATTGCAATCACAAGAATCCCTATCGCGTATGGTAGTATTTTCTTCTGTTTCATTTTTGAATGTTTTTAGATATATGTCAGTCAAAGAGCAATAAAATTACAACAATTAATTTTTGTATGCCCTGAATTTAAGAATAATTGATTTAAGCCAATAATATATCTATTGTTTGGGTACTATTTTAATACCAGGCGAGCTGTTTTTCGACTTTTTTGTTCAATATAAATCTTCCGCCCCCTAACTTGTTTTGCAACCACTTCATCATTATAATACCTTATGGTTATGAGTTCAATACCAGTATTGTATTTAACTTCGTATTTTTCAGAAAGACCTTCAATAATGGTATCCAATCCAAATTCAGGATGATCGATTACTAAGTTCAGGTCAATTGCAGATTGTTGGAAGAGGTTCACTTTAAACCGAACACCCGGAAAATGGTTAAATACATCCCTCATGTCCTCAATTCCAACAAAAGAAAAATCAATTGGAGAAAGGGTAATTAAAACCTGGTTTTTCTTACTGATAAAAACGGGCGTCAGTTCAAGTTTATAGCCAAGAGGGTGAATCAGTGTTCCGGAGATTCAGGATCAAGAAACGATTTTACAAACAAAGGGATGTTTTTGTTTTGCAGTGGTTTAATTGTTTTCGGATGGATAACCTTCGCTCCCGAATGTGCCATTTCAATTGCTTCACGGTACGACAATTCATTAAGCATAACCGTATTGTCCAATAATTTTGGATCGGCGTTTAGCACACCAGGAACATCTTTCCAAATGGTCAGGCTTTCGGCATTCAGGATATTTGCCAGAATGGCGCCCGTAAAATCGGATCCTTCCCTTCCCAACGAAGTGGAGTTCCCATCGCTTGTTGAGCCAATAAATCCCTGCGTTACAAACAACTCCCGACCTTCAAAGTTGAATGTTTCTTTAATTTGCTTTTCGGTGATGTCCCAATCAACAAGTGCTTCCCTATATTGGTTGTTCGTTCTTAAACTTTCACGGATGTCGATCCATTTTACATTCCTCCCGATATTTAAATATTCAGCTACAATCTGCGTTGAAAGCAATTCCCCAAAACAAATCAACTGATCGTATTCAAAATCATAATCGTCGGTTGGCTTGGTATTAAGTTTTGTATCGATTTGATTGAATAGCCCTTCAATATTTTCAGGTATCCCTTTGGTTTCAAATAAATCTTCGATAATTCCCAGGTGAAAGTCTTTAATCTGCGAAAAAAGCTCTTGTGTTTTATCAGATTCCTGGTTAAAATATGCCCTGACTAAATCCTCAAACATGTTGGTCATTTTACCCATTGCTGAAACAACAATAACAATGTTACCTTCAAAACCAGCGACTATCTTACCAACATTTTTTACGGCTTCTGCACTCTTTACTGAAGCACCACCAAACTTAAAAACTTTCATAAATCAAACTTAAAAACTGAAACAAAGCTATTAAAAAGAAATGAAAGAATTCCCATATAAATCATGGATTAGAAAATGAGATATTGTTAAATTGGACGCAATTCAATAACTTTAGATTTCATGTAATTTCATAATAAAAGCTGTACCAATGTTATGAAATCATCCGTTAAATAAAATCCAATTTGATGAAAAAACTGCTCATTTTTATTCTTTTCATAAGTTTTACTGCTACACAGGCTCAAATACAGAGAAACAACCAAAGTACACTTACCATTGAAAAAATAATGCAGGATCCTGCAAAATGGATTGGGACTTCGCCTTCAGACATACAATGGTCGCTGGACAACAAATTCATCTATTTTGACTGGAATCCTGACCAAGACACTTTATCCTCAACTTACGCTTACGATCTAAAAACAGGTGAAATCAAAAAAGTACCTGAAGATGAAATCAATAAGTTGCCTGCATCAAATGGAGTATATAATTCGGATGAAAGTAAAATGATTCATACCCGTGATGGAGATCTATTTCTTTTGGATATAAAAAAGGGCAAGGAGAAAAGGTTAACACAGCTTTCGGGCGCTGTTTCACGTCCCCAGTTTTATGCCAATGATAAAAAAGTTGCCTTTTGGTACGATCAGAATTTATTCAGTATTCAACTATCGGATGGATATCTAAAGCAGCTAAGCAAATTCACAAAAGTTGCGAAAAAAGATAATCCTCTAAGCACCGGACAGGCGAAATGGCTGGAGGATCAGCAAATGGAATTGTTTGAGGTTCTGCAAGAAAGGGAAAAAATGCAACATGCCAGGGAAAATAAAATTCCAGAAAAACAAGGGTTGGAGGAAATATACACTGGTAAAAAAACAGCCACACAGGCAAGCATAAGTCCAAGCGGAGACTATATCGTTTATTCATTGTACAACAGAAATGATGGAATATCAACATCGGTTACGCATCATATTACCAAATCAGGTTATACTGAAGACAGGAATGCGCGGTCAAAAGTTGGGGCACCGCAAAGCACTTTAGAGATGGGGGTTTTTGATACTAAAAACAACAAAACAGTAGAAATTGGAACTTCCACCATACCCGGATTAAAAGAACTACCCGCGTATTTAAAAGATTACCCTGGAGCCATTCCAACGGACAGTAGTAAAATTGTGGATAGGGAATTTAACCTATTGGGACCAATTTGGCACCCAACGAAGGACATTGCATTGGTAGTTGCCCTATCGCTTGATAATAAAGACAGATGGATCCTGTTATTAGATCCAAAAGAAGGAAGCCTTGATCTTTTAGACAGACAAAGGGATGAAGCATGGATTGGTGGTCCTGGTATAAATGGATGGAATTACTCAACCGGGGATATTGGCTGGATACCTGATGAAAATAACGTTTGGTTTCAATCCGAAGCGTCAGGTTATTCCCATTTGTACACCATTAATGTGGATACGAAACGGAAAAAACAACTCACAAAAGGAACATTTGAAGTTTATTCCCCATCACTTTCAAAGGATGGAAAATACTTTTATTTTACAGCCAATATGGTTCATCCGGGGGTGCGTCATTTTTACAAAATGCCGATTGAAGGAGGTAAGCCGATTCAATTAACCTCTTTGGAAGGGAACAATGAAGTTAGCCTTTCATCTGATGAAAAATACCTGGCGATAAGGTATTCATCGGCAAACCAGCCCTGGGAACTTTACCTTCAGGAAAACAAAGCCGGAGCAAAAGCAGAAAAAATAACGCAATCGCTTACCAAAGAATTTCAGGAATATACTTGGAGAAAACCTGAATACATCACATTTAAAGCCGAAGATGGAGAAACCGTTTATGCAAGGCTTTATCAGCCAGAAAAATCGACAAGCAGTAATCCGGCAATTATTTTTGTACATGGCGCAGGGTATCTTCAGAATGCGCACAAATGGTGGAGCAGTTATTTTCGTGAATATATGTTTCATAATCTTTTAGTGGATAACGGTTACACTGTTTTGGATATAGACTATCGCGGAAGTGCCGGGTACGGACGTGATTGGCGGACCGGAATTTATCGGCACATGGGTGGCAAAGACCTTTCGGATCAAGTGGATGGGGCAAAACTTCTAATTGAAAAATATGGAATCCAAGCCGATAAAATTGGAATTTATGGAGGATCGTACGGTGGATTCATCACCCTAATGGCCATGTTTAAACACCCTGATGTATTTGCTGCCGGGGCAGGATTACGATCGGTAACCGATTGGGCACATTATAACCATGGCTACACATCAAATATACTTAATACTCCGGTTTCCGACAGCATTGCTTATCGGCGTAGTTCGCCTATTTACTTTGCCGAAGGTTTAAAAGGCAAACTGCTTATGTGCCACGGAATGGTTGATGATAATGTACAGTTCCAGGATATTGTCAGGCTATCGCAACGATTAATTGAATTAGGCAAAGAAAATTGGGAGTTGGCGGTTTATCCGGTAGAAGCTCATGGTTTTACAGAACCCAGTAGCTGGACCGATGAATACAAACGCATTTTTAATTTGTTTGAAGAAAGTTTAAAATAAATAAGCATTCATCGATTGTTCTGAAAAACTATGCAATTATGGAATTGAATTCCATATTTGCATAGTTTTAATATTTTATCAATGGATTTTTATTTTACCCAATAACTATCTTTTTTAAAAATCTTTTTCGCCCAATAAACAAATGGGGTATCGGCAGCGGCAACTACCCATTTCAACAAATAAGTCGTCACAAAAATTTCAATCAATACCGGAGTTTCAAATACACCATAAAAAGCGATAAGTACAAACACCGAACTGTCAATTAATTGTGAGATCATTGTGCTTAGGTTGTTGCGTATCCAAATTTGACTATCCTTTTTAAATCTTTTCTTCCAGAAATGGTAGGCCCAAACGTCGTGCCTTTGCGAAAGCAGGTATGCCGATAAACTAGCGATGGCAATGCGGGGCATCAATCCAAAAATTGTACTAAGTGAATCGTGGGAAACTGTAGCAAATTCATCTCCTGCCAAAGGTTGAAAAGCCAATGCAAGGTTCATTAACAAAGTCATTGCAAGCAGACTGAAAAAACCAATCCAGACAGCTTTTTGCGCATCTTTTTTTCCATAATTTTCCGATAATATATCGGTTACCAAAAACGAAGAAGCATAAACAATGTTGCCAAGGGTTGCAGCCAAACCAAACAGTTCAATGGTTTGAATTACCTGCACATTCGCCACAATTACTGAGATAGGGATCCACATAATCAGCCCCCATTTACCAAATAATTTGTACGCAAGAATAATAAGGAAAAAATTAGCCAGCAGCATAGCCAGCCATAGAAGTTCATTTTGCATTTTTTTAATTTATTATAGCAGGGTGATGGAACCTGCATGTTCAACATTTATTTCAGGGCGCAAATGTAGGAAAAATATTTAATACCAATATTATGATCGTTTCAGAGAGAATTACATCCACTTTTTATTGGATGTTTCGGTATGGTAAAGCAAGTAGTTATAAATTTGCCTTGCCAATTGTGCGTTAATATATGGAACAACCATAGAACCGGATGCATTGCTCAATTTTAAGCTTGCCAACGATCTTCTTTTCTGAAAAATAGTTTGCCTGAATTCAACCGATTGGATTTTATAAAGCTCCATTTGTTTCCACCTGTGTTCAATGGCACCTTTTGAAATCCGGATTTGATCTTGATCAAGCTGAAAATACCTTTTTTTAAGGATCAGGTAACTATACCCTGCTGTTAAGAGTAACCAGCATAATGCAGACACCCAAAATATCCATTCTGAATAAAGAAAAACCGCTGCGAGAACAACCGGAGTTAAACCACTAACAGCCCACAACCGTCTGAAATAGTATTTATTGGTGTACATCTTCTCCAAATCTGACAATACATCTTCCCCGAACAAATCGGTTTTTAATTCTTCTAAATGATTTGTAAGGCACCCTGGGGCATTAACCACCTGAGTTTTTTTATTTCGCCCACTAACTGCTTGTTTAAAAACCAGGTTATAGATGCCAAAAATTTGTTTTAGCGGACCGGTTTCCCAGTTTAGTTCTTGTATTTTATGGATGGGCATCACCACATTTCTCTTATTCACCAAACCTGATTCGACCCGGTACATATCGCCTTTTTTAAGCAACTTAAAATCAAAATATTTATAAACCGTTCTGACCAGGGAAGATATGATAGAAATAAACAAGAAAACTATTGCCAAGAAAGTGATCAATCCCCAGGTTGAATTAGACATGAAACTAACAAATTCATTGCTGTATTCTTCCGCCCTTTCCTGAAACAAATCATCTACCTGCTGGAATATCTGAAATCCAAAAGCCACAATGATTAAACCTGTTCGTAAATGGTTTTCGCTTATTCCGATTTTAAATAAATCTACTGGAGAAAGTTGTAGTATTTTCTTCTCTTTAACTTCCTCAACAACCTCTTCAGCTTCCTCAACATTTTCTGTCTTCCCTTCACTTAATAATTTTTGCAACTCCTTTGCATATTCTTTTTCGAGCGCATGTATCTTTAATTCTTTACCAACTGCACCGGCTGTATCAATCTCAAGTGAAAGAACATCCAAAGCTTGCTGAATGAGGTTTTGCTTGGTATTTACGCTTTGTATCCGTTCTAAAGGAATGGTTAAAACCTGTTTGCGCAGGTAGCCTTTCTTTAAAATGAATTCATCGTTGACCACATAAAAATAAAAGTTAAGGTAGAAGAGTATTGCATGAACCAGCAACAAAACAACAATAGCGATTAATCCAATTACAACATAGAGCGTATCCTCGAAGATTTTGTTTTTAAGTACTAAAAGGATCAAAATTGGCCAAAATGCCCGAATGGATTTTTGCAAGCTGTATAAGAATATAAAAACCAGTCCTTTTACCGATTGCCTTGTTGGCTTTGATAAATCAATATTATTCATGCCTGCTTATTTTTTCAGACAAGAAAGCCTTGAGGTTCTGGGCTACATCTGCCGGAAGCCCATGAATTGAAAGATCGCTTGCAGCGCCTCCTGCAGTGAATAATTTCAGGGTTGAAATTTTTAAATAACGTGCCAAAACACCCTGGTTTACTTCCACGTGCTGAATACGGTTAAACGGAACAGAAACCTGCTTGAAACGGATCAAACCCTTTTGATATGAAATGTCATTCTCGCGAACGAGGTAGCCTTTTTTCGGAAAGCCCAAAATGGTAATGATTATATTATAAAGTATAAACAATAATATACCAGAGCTTATCCCGATTATCGCTTTTATTGGTGGAATTTCATCCGAAAGGAAAATAATGGCAAGCAATGCTCCCGAAAGGATAATAAAAAGTATCACTATTCGCAGGTAGATAATAATCAGTTGTTTTTTATCGATCGGATTGAATGCTTCACCCTCAATTGCAGGAATATCATCTGCCAACAAAACTTTGTTCGAAAAATCTTTCATGATCAGTTTTTTATCTATTAGTTGACATCGGCAAATATGAAATTAAAATGCCAATCCTTTTATTTCCGAAATAATTTTCTGCGCCAAGTCCTCAGCAACTTCCATACTTTTTGCCTCCGAGTAAATCCGTATAATAGGTTCGGTATTTGATTTGCGCAAGTGAACCCACGATTCTGCAAAATCAATTTTTACACCGTCGATGTCGGTCACTTGTTCGTTTTGGTATTTATCTTTCATTTGAAGCAGGATGTTGTCCACATCAATTTCAGGGGTGAGTTCTATTTTATTCTTTGAAATAAAATAATCAGGATAAGTTTTTCTGAGTTCGGAACATTTCAACCCGCTTTTTGCCAACAAAGTGAGGAACAAAGCAACTCCTACCAACGAGTCTCGCCCACAATGGCTGGCAGGGTATATAACCCCTCCATTTCCTTCGCCACCAATGACAGCATTTGTTTCCCTGATTTTAGCCACAACATTAACTTCACCAACAGCCGCAGCAGAATAGCTTTGTCCGTATTTTTCGGTAACAACGCGCAAAGCCCTGCTCGAAGATAAATTAGAAACCGTATTCCCGGGGGTGTGTTTTAAAACGTAATCGGCAACAGCAACCAGGGTATATTCTTCATTAAACATGCTTCCGTCTTCGCTGATTATTGCCAGCCTGTCCACATCAGGGTCAACCACAAAACCAACATCTGCTTTGTTATCAAGAATCTGTGCTGAAGTATCGATCAAATTCTCAGGAAGTGGTTCCGGCGTATGGGCAAAATGCCCGGTAGCTTCGCAATTGATTTCAACAATATTGTCTACCCCAAGTGCTTTTAAAAGTGGTGGGATTGCTATTCCACCAACCGAATTCACAGCATCAATAGCCACACGAAAGTTGGCTTTTTTTATGGCATCCACATCCACCAAATCCAAAGCAAGTACATGGTCGATATGATATTGGGTATAATCTTTCTTTTCAACTTTGCCTAAACTATCCAGCTCGGCAAAAACAAATTGTTCCTTTTCTGCTATGTCGAGGATTGTTTTACCTTCATCGGCATTTAAAAACTCACCATCGGCATTGAGCATTTTAAGGGCATTCCATTGTTTTGGGTTATGGCTTGCCGTGAGAATCAAACCACCAGATGCATTTTCAGCCGTAACGGCAATTTCGGTTGTTGGGGTTGTTGCTAAACCCAGGTCAACCACATCGCAGCCCATACCAACCAGGGTCGAAACCACCAAAGAACTTACCATTTCCCCGGAAATACGGGCATCGCGCCCAACCACAATTTTTTGTTTTTCATTTGTATCGGACTGTTTGATCCATTGAGCATATGCTGCAGTAAATTTCACAACATCCACCGGACTTAGTCCTTCCCCTGGCACTCCTCCAATAGTACCCCTGATTCCTGAAATTGATTTTATTAATGTCATGCAAAAAATTTGTTTGCCTAAATTAATGAAGGTATATGTATTAAAAAATTAAAATGAGCATTTAAAATCGAAGCACTTTAAGCCACTTCGATTTCGGTAAGTTCTTTTAAGGTATGCTTTAATTTCAGCAAATAGTTCCCGTATAATTTGCGAAATCCCCAACGGAATAACAGAAATATTCCACCTGTTAACAGAATTAAAACTACCAGCCCGAACATTATTGTAAATGCCAATTGCCCTCCTCCTGTTTCGGCAATTGTAAGCCCGTATTCGTTTGCTTTAACCGAAATCCCATAATAAAGGCCAAAAACAAAACTTATGCTCGTTGAAACCAGAATAATTACAAGTGCAAAAAAGAACAAGCTTTTATACAATTTCAGAATACCAATAATGCGTATTAAAGTATCTTTTAAACTACAAGAATCGGAACATTGGTTTTTCACTCTGTAATACGAAACCGCAAAGTATATAAACGTGAGAATTATAAACAGCATACTTAGCAAATCGATTGCCATAATCCAAACAGGAACTTCAATTTGCAGACCCGTTGCATCGGTCAAATTTGGGTACACCACAAAATAATCCACAAGATTATAAAGGATAAGGCCCAACAGCACCACAAAACCTATCTTGACATTCCTGTCAATCCTTTCAATCAGGCTTTTAGTCCGCTTTCCGAGCATTTCCTCCAAGCTTTTTTCATCCAAATGAATGTTATCCTTGGATGAATACTTTACCCATGCTTTTTGTAAATCTTCTATTTTCATTTACTCTTCAATATTCATGTATGACTTAAGCTTCCTTTTAATCCGGTTCATTTTAACCCGCACGTAGTTTTGGGTTATCCCGGTAATTTCAGCTATTTCTTCATACTTTTTACCTTCAAGGAACAATAAGATTATGGATTTTTCAACGCCCGATAATTTTTTAATTGCCTTGTGTAAAAGTTTAATATTATCTTCCAATCCTGCATCATAGCTATCGTCCTTCAATTGAAAATTATCGTAGGTTAAGCTGTCTTGATCAGGTCTTCGTTTTGACTTTTTGAAGGTTGTAATAGCAGTATTCAAGGCTACCCTGTACATCCATGTGGAAAATTTGGATTCTTTCCGGAAAGATGGGTACGACTTCCAAAGCTGTGCCACAATTTCCTGAAATAAATCCTGCTTATCCTCCTCCGAATCGCAATAAACATTGCAAACCTTATGGATGATACCTTGATTCTTTTCTACTATTTTTAAAAATTCCTTCTCCAAAGTGCTATTTAATTAGTACTCTATTTTTTTTAGAATTACATCGTTTTATGGTGAGCTTACTTCATCATTTTTAAGAATGCCACTTCCTTTTTATCCAACATCCTCCATTTCCCACGTGGCAGGTTCTTCTTTGTTAAACCTGCAAAATAAACCCTGTCGAGCCGTTTTACATGGTATCCAAAATATTCAAAAATACGCCTTACAATCCTGTTTCTTCCCGAATGGATTTCGATACCCACCTCGGTTTTATCTCCCTGGGCAACATAACTAATTGCATCGGAAGCAATAAAACCATCTTCCAACTCGATACCATTTGAAATTTCTAATAAATGGTCTTTCAACACCGGTTTATCAAGGCTAACATGGTATATTTTTTTATGGTTGTAACTCGGGTGCGTCAATCTTTTTGACAGGTCTCCATCGTTTGTAAACAACAATACTCCAGTAGTATTCCGGTCTAACCTTCCGACCGGATAAATCCTTTCGGTGCAGGCATTCTTTACCAATTCCATCACTGTCCTTTCCGCATGCGGATCGTCGGTGGTTGTCACAAAATTTTTCGGTTTGTTTAACAAAACATATACCTTCTTTTGCGGATTTAGCACCCTGCCATCGAATTTTACAACATCTGAGTCGCTTACCCTTTTGCCAAGTTCAGTAACAATTTTTCCGTTGACAGTGATCAAACCGGTTTCGATAAACTCATCGGCTTCGCGGCGTGAACATACCCCGGCATTGGCAATATACCTGTTTAAACGCATACTGCCATCCATTTCCATTTTCGGAATAGTTGATTTTGAATTACCTACCTTCTTTTTATATCCGCTACCATCATTACTCCTAAAACCTGCCCCTTTTTTCTCAAACCCTGGTTTCGATGGTTTCTTTTCGTCTTTTGCTCCAGGTTTTCCCGGTACATATTTTGATCTCTCATTAGGCTTTCGCCCAAATGAACTATCTTGTTTTTCTTTTCCTTTGGTTCTATTTTGAGACTTGCCAGCTCTATCCTTTGATCCTTTCATCGCATCAAAATTTTGCTTCATACGATCTTTGCTGGCATTGCTTTTTTTACTTCTCATTGACATTTGTTTATGGCTGCAAAGTTCGGAAAAATTCCCATATAATTTTTAATACTTTGATTTTTAAATAACTTGGCGGAATTGGGTGTCCTAAAAAATGTTTTTTTTCTTATTTTAGTAACGTTTGCTGATATTCAAACACCAATTATTTCGAAAATAAAATACATTAAAAAAAGAATTATGCAATCACACGAAATCGACTATAAAATTATTGGTCACGATGTACAATTAGTAGAAATAGAACTTGATCCGGCAGAAACAGTAATAGCAGAAGCAGGGGCCATGCTCTATATGGAAGACGGAATTGAATATACTGCCCGAATGGGAGATGGTTCAAATCCACGCGCAGGGTTTTTCGATAAGTTATTATCTGCAGGATCACGGTTAATCACCGGGGAATCGTTGTTCTTGACCCATTTTACTAACCAGGGTTGGGGCAAAAAACATGTGGCTTTTTCAGCACCATATCCTGGAACCATCATTCCCATGGACCTGGCACAAATGGGGGGAAGTGTTATAGTTCAAAAAGATGCATTCTTATGTGCTGCACTTGGAACAAAAATATCCATCACCTTTAACAGGAAACTGGGAGCAGGTTTTTTTGGTGGTGAAGGTTTTATCCTTCAAAAATTACAAGGCGACGGACGTGCATTTATTCATGCCGGGGGAACCGTAATTGAGAGACAACTCAATAACGAAACATTGCGTGTGGACACAGGTTGTATCGTAGGGTTCGAACCAAGTGTTGAATATAGCATCGAACAAGCCGGGGGACTTCGCTCCATGGTTTTTGGTGGTGAAGGCCTGTTCCTGGCAACATTGAGGGGAACAGGAAAAGTATGGCTGCAAAGTATGCCAATTAGAAAGCTAATTGCCGAACTTTCACCCAGAGGCGGAAATTCCCGAAAAGAAGCAGGCGGATTGTTAAACGATTTCCTGGAACGATAAAAAAGTTTTCAGTCACAGGAAACAGTGTTCAGTCGCAGTAGGCAGTCACAGTAAGCAGTGGACAGTTGCTGTAAACAGTATTCAGTGGATTAGTAGAGGTATGTTTTAGGGCATACCCTTGTTAATTACAGGATTATATCCACCACCATGTACAAGATCGTGACAACCAAATTTACTTTCTAGAGCATTTTTCTATTTTATTCAGTTACTTTTGCCACACAAGAAACTTAGATAAAGTCTTGAAAAAACAATTAATAGAAGAAATCTTTCGTCAACACTACTCTCCGTTGTGTAATTATGCAGCTAAAATCCTGAATGATGGTTTTGCTGCAGAAGACATTGTGCAGGCTCTTTTTATCGATTTGTACGAGAAAAATAAGTGGTATGAAATTCGGAACCTGGAAATGTTTTTGTTGAAAAGCGTTAAATTCAGGTGTATAGACCATCTTCGGAAATTGAAAAATAGTATTTCAGAAACCGAAATTTCCGATAACAATTTCGACCAGCAATTCGATATAAAAGAAGAAGATATTGAACCGCTTTTCCATTACTACGCGGCAAAGTTACCACCTAAAACACGCGAAGTATTCCTGTTAAGCAGAAGTAAAAATTTCAGCAATAAAGAAATAGCTAAAGAATTGAACATCTCCGTAAAAACAGTTGAAAACCAAATGAGCAGGGCGCTAAAAAAAATGAAGGAACTTTTAAAGGATTTCCCGGTTTTGCTGACCTACCTATAATAAACTCAAAAAAAAAGACACCCTAAGTAGGGGTACAGGATATTATTCTCGACTTATGGTTGAAACCATGAAGACAGAATTATGAATAGTATCTATGAAATTTTAAAGAAACACTTTTTAGGAGAAGCCTCGCAAGCTGATGAAGAAAAAGTGAAAAGTTTTAAAAAAGAAAATCCTTTTGAGTACCAAATGCTCCATATACTCTGGTGGAGCAAAATCCCAATTCGGGTAAAAGATTATGATACCGATGCCGCCTGGCAACGGATTCTTGCCCGAATTGAGCGGCGACAAGCCAGAACAATTCCGTTGTATCGTAAGCTGGCTCGCATTGCCGCAGCTGCTGCAATTTTAATTGCTGTAACATTTGCTTTTTACCAAGTAAATCAGAAAGTATTCCGAAATGAGTTGGTAGTTTCCACTGATCAAACGAACCATGGGCAGGAAATAATTTTGAGCGATGGTTCGGTAGTATGGTTGAATGATACCACGAGATTTGGCTATCCAAAAGAATTCAAAGGAAAAACCCGAAGGGTAAGTTTAGAAGGCGAAGCCTATTTCAAAATAGCGAAAAACCCAAACAAACCTTTTATCATCGAAACTGTACATTCCGAAGTTAAGGTTCTGGGTACGTCTTTCAATGTAAATACCAATAACATTGAAACCAATGTTGCCGTGCTCACCGGAAAGGTAAACGTAAAATCGCGGTACAATAATTCGAACGTAAACCTTGATGCTGACTATATGGCTGTTGTCACCAAAAACGAAATACGAAAATCAAAGGTTGAGAATCCCAATTTCATAGCATGGAAAACAGGCAAATTCGAATTTAAGAATACCCCACTTACTGAAGTGGTGCGCGATCTGAATTCATTCTACAGTAAAAAAATAATTATAAAAAACACCTACGCCCATTGTAATTTTACTGCAGATTTCGATAATGCCAAATTACCCGACATTCTTCAAGTATTGGTGCTTACCTGTAACATCCAAATAACTGAAAAAGAAAACAACTATGAAATTCAATAAAACAAAGCTACTTTCAATTACCTTATTACTTTTGTTGAATGTCGTTAATACATTCTCACAGGAGAATATACTCGACAAAAAAATCAGCATTATATTTGACAATATTTCCATTAAGGAGGCATTAAAACAGATTGAAGCACAAAGTAGCGCTTCGTTTGCTTATAACGACTCCGAAACCTTAAATCAACAAATTTCCATTTCGTTTCAGCAGCAAAAAATCAACAAAATTTTAACGGAACTATTTAAAAACACCAATTTGAATTTTAAGGTAGTTGCCGGAAAAATTAGTATTTACAACGAAGGCAAGAAAGGTGGAGAGCAAACAATTCACGGTTATACCTGCGACAAGAATACAGGGGAAGCGCTCATAGGCGCATCCATTTATAATCCTCAAACAATGACTGGCACGGTTACCAATCAGTTCGGTTTTTTTTCGCTGTCTTTACAACCTGGCGATTATGATTTAGTAATATCGTTTATAGGATATAAAAACCAAAAAATAAAATTTTCAGAAAGCAAAAGCATGGCAATTAACCTGGAACCTATTTCAAGCAGTATCGGAGAAGTGTTGGTACATGCAAAAGGAAGCCGTGATTTTATTAGCGCTTCGAGTTTGGGGGTAATGGGTATCGAATCGAAAAGCATCTCAAAAATCCCGGCTGTTGGAGGGGAACCTGACTTGCTAAAAGCAATAACCATGTTGCCGGGGATAAAACAGGGAACAGATGGTTCAGCCGGGGTTTATGTCAGAGGTGGTGGCCCCGACCAAAACCTAATCCTGCTTGATGGTGTCCCTCTTTACAACCCATACCATCTTTGGGGCTATTTATCAACGTTTAATGCCGATGCAATTAACAATGTCGAAATCACCAAGGGCGCATTCCCGGCGCGTTACGGGGGAAGGCTGTCGTCGGTTATCGATGTAAATATGAACAACGGTAACAACCAAAAATGGGAAAAGAAGATTTCTGTCGGGTTGCTTTCGGGAAAAGCTTCAGTAAGCGGTCCTTTAAAAAAAGATAAAAGCAGTTTGTTCCTTTCGGTGCGACGAACCTATGCCGATTTAATTCTAGCACCAATTTATGCATTAAGTAAAAACCTGAATGGCTCTAAAACCCGGACAGGGTATAATTTTACTGATTTAAACATGAAGACCAACTACCGTTTTTCCGATGAAAACAGTCTTTATTTGAGTGCTTATTACAGCAAGGACAAGTTGTATGACAACAAAATTGAAAGTGGCGACTCGCCAATAAGCTACAAAGACAAAACAATTCATAACGAAGGTTGGGGAAATGCAATTTTGGCTTTAAGATGGAATCACCTGTTTTCCGACAAACTGTTTGTCAACACAACTGCCTACTACACGGGTTATAATTATTATACACTTGATGAAGAAAAGGTAAGCTCGGACAATTCTACTGAAATTCCCGAATTCAAAAATACCACAGAATATTATTCCAGAATCAACGACTTTTCGTTAAAGCAGGATTATCAATATTTCCTGAACAACCGTCACAATATTAAATTTGGGGCGGGCATAATTTCCCATAAATACGAACCGGGGGTAAACACATTTAGCAACCGCACAGCACAAGACGAAATCACTAACAAAGATGCCAATGCATCCATCCGTGCAACCGAAATGTCGATTTATATTGAAGATGACTATGATGTTTTTCCTTTCCTGAAAATCAACGGAGGAATTCATACTTCCGGGTTTAGGGTACAGGGCAAAAACTATCTGGCTATTGAGCCCCGCATTAGCGGACGGTTAAAAATTACCAGAAACCTGTCGTTAAAAGCTGGTTATTCCGAAATGAGCCAATACCAGCATCTATTAACTACATCGAGCCTTACGCAATCATCGGATTTGTGGATACCTGCCACCAAAAATATTTTACCGCAGTATGCTACTCAATATTCAGGTGGAATTGCCTGGTCACTTAAAAACATTTATCAGGTTGAACTTGAAGGTTATCATAAAAAACTTGACCACTTGGTTGCATACAAAGAAGGCTATGAAATTATGGATGAAAACCTGTCGTGGGAGGAAAAAGTGACTGTTGGTAACGGAGAATCGTATGGCGGCGAAATTCTAATCAGAAAAACACAGGGAAGGCTTACCGGCTGGGTTGGTTACACATTGTCGTGGACAAACCGCCAGTTCAATGAAATCAATAATGGCATAGAGTATCCTTATAAATTCGATCGGCGGCACGACATTTCGCTTGTAGGAAACTACAAACTGAATGAAAAATGGGATTTAAACATGAATTGGGTGTATTACTCAGGAATGATGATAACAGCGCCAAATTCTACATACTTAAACCCGTATTACACCGGAAGAAATATTTTCTGGACAGAGTTTATAACCCCAAATGATGTTGATTTTGTTTATTACACCTCGGGACTGACAAGTGAAATTGAAGGTCGAAATAACTACAAGCTCCCCGACTATCACAAGCTGGACATTACAGCTACTTATCACAAAGAAACCAAACATGGCAATAAAATGGAACTCACATTTGGGCTCACCAATGCTTATAACCGTATGAATCCATCGTATTATTTACCGGTCGAGCCTGATGAATCGAGCTATCAAAGCAACAAGGTGAAATACGAAATGGTAACCCTGTTCCCGATGATGCCAACTTTTACATACAGCCTTACATTTTAATAATCTAAAATTCCATGGAAATGAAAAAGATAAATCAATATATTCTGCTACTGTTCGTTGTTTTGCTGACTTCATGTTATAACGAATTTAGTTTTGACGTAGAACCCGTTGACGATAAAATTGTAATCAATGGCCTAATCAACAACCTCGATACTCTTGCGGTTACCGTTACCAAAAGTTTTTCTCCCGGAGGTGATGTTGTAATTGATGAACTAGAAAATGCCCAAGTTTCAATTTACGAAAACGGCACTTTGATTGGAGAAATGGAATACCGCAAGTCGGAAACAGATGTGGTTGGAAGGTTTGTATCCGATATTGTGCCAACCCCAGGAAACAGTTACCGCATTAACGTAAACGATTCGCTTGGAGAGTCGCAGGCACTTACCAGCACTCCAGTTGCAAATGGTATTTCCAGATTTTCGGCAACATTAACCGACTGGGGAAGCGATGGTTGGAACAAGCCTCGTCGGTATCGTTTTAGCGTTACCCTTAACGACCAAGAAGATGCAAACTATTACTTTCTGCGGGTTTACATGAAAATTTACCATAAAAGCACAGGCATTGATGAAATAAACGATATTGCACTCATGAACGGCGAAGTTCTGAGCAGCAGCATTCCTGAACAAACCAAATATGTTTATGGCGGCATTTTGTTTACCGACGAAGGTTTTAATGGTCAGCAACACGTAATTAACGGAACTGCCACATTACAGGACACTTCGCTTGTAGTGGGTTCGTTGACAGGTGTAGAGGTTGACCCGGAAGATGTTATTGTTGATACTGAAAAACTGTATTTGCAACTGGAATCACTTTCCCGCGAAACATACCTGTTTTATAAAACCCATGCAAAGGTTATCCGAATTGCAAAATATAGTACCAACTATAACTATCAGGCGCTAACCCCGGTTTACAGCAATGTTGAAAACGGCTACGGAATATTTGGGGGATTGTACAAGAATATTCTTATTTATAACTTAGAAAACTAATTATCAATTATTTTTCGATCGCATGTAAAAAGCCCTGTGCTTAAACCATGACATCTATCAGATCACCCAATCTCAGGTAGACTTATGCCCTTGATTTTTCGATATAAATCGAGGGCAAACACGTCGGTCATTCCCGACACAAAATCAACGACCGATTGTATCTGGGCATAAAGGTTGGCGCCTTCTGTAAGGTACTGTTTCGGAATTAACGACAATAGTTTTTTACTGTACAAATCTTTCGGGCTGGTTATAGCACCGATAAATTCCTCCAGTAAAGTTCCGATTATTTTATAGCCTGCGATTTCAATTTCAACCACCGAACGATGTGCATAAATGGTTGAAATTGATATTTCCTTAACCTGGTCCATGGCTTTTGCTTCAGTTTCACCAAGTTTTTTAATCAGGCTCCCTTCGAAGGTTCCATTCAGGATTTCTTCCTTGTTTTTCCAAAAAATATCTATGCACAAGTTCACAAGCTTCCCGATAACGTTTGCTCGCAAAAAACTGATTTGTTCATTTGGATCGGTAACTTCTTTGAAGGTATTATCGAACTTCATCAATTGCTTTTTTTCCGATTGTTGATCGTAAAATCCCAGGAATAAAGATTTAGCTTCTTCAAACGACAATATCCCTAATTTAAATGCATCTTCCACATCCATAATCTGATAACAAATATCATCAGCTGCCTCCACCAAATAAACAAAGGGGTGCCTTTTCGCTTCCAATGGGTTTTCTGATATAACAGGAATAGAAAATTCACTTACAATCCGATTGTAAATTTCTTTTTCAGATTGAAAAAAACCAAACTTTTGCTTTGTGGCAGCAATCGACTCAAAAGGGTATTTAATAATGGAAGCTACGGTTGTATACGTCAGAGCAAAACCGCCGTTTCTTTTCCCTTGGAACTGATGTGTAAGTGTTCTTAATGCATTTGCATTGCCGTCGAAATGCGTAAAATCCTTCCACTCGCCAAGGCTAAGTTTTGTTTCAAATTCCTGACCAAAACCATTCCTGAAAAAATTGGATATTGCAGCTTCTCCCGAATGCCCAAAGGGCGGATTCCCTAAATCGTGTGCCAAACAAGCTGCAGAAATCACAGAGCCAATCTCAAGGAACAAGGCATTGTCTTCATTTTGGTTTTCGGTCCTTATTTTTTCGGTGAGCAAACTCCCAAGCGACCTCCCAACACTTGCAACTTCGAGGCTGTGGGTAAGCCTGTTGTGCACAAATACCTGCGCTGGTAATGGGAACACCTGTGTTTTATTTTGCATCCTCCGAAAAGGTGACGAAAATATAATTCGATCGTAATCCCTTTGAAACTGCGACCGATCGGTCAAATTTGAGTTTCCAGGTCGGGATTCAAGACCAATTCTTTTTGCAGATAAAAGCTCGTTCCAGTTCATATTAAAACTTATAGGTTGAGTATTTTTTAACTTCTTTATTTAATTCTTTTGACTTCCCACCGACTAAACGATCCAGTTCGGCATGAAACTCCGGGCTGTGGTTTTTGATTTTCGTATGCACCAATTCGTGCAAAAGAATATAATCAATCAAATAAAATGGGAGTTTCATTAAGTGCAGGTTTAGGTTAATGTTGTTTTTTGAAGAACAACTTCCCCAATTGGTTTTATTATTTTTTATGACAGCCCGGTTATAGGAATATGCAAATTTATCAGCAAGTAGCTGAAGCCTTCGGGGCAAATATTCTTTTGCTTCCCGCCTGTAAATATTCGTAATCAGATCGTTTATAAACGATTGCCCAACTTCCGATTCAATTGCATATCCTTCCGGAAAATAAACATAGATATTATTCTTCTCTTCCTTGATATTAAGCTTTTCTTTTTGCGTACTTAAAAGGTGGATGGTTTTTGTTTTTGTATCGTATGTTGAATTTATTTCAAATTTCGTTAAACCAGAATCAAATCTGTTTTGTTGTTTAATTATCCAGGCAGCATGTTCACTGGCAAACTTTAAAGCGCTCTTAAAACTAGAGTAATACGGGAGGGTAACAACAACCTGTTTATCGGGCTTTACCCTTAATTTAAAGCGCTTTGACCGTTTGTTTTTTACCAGTGTAATTTTACCTACCTTGGAAATGTGAAAATCTTTTTCTACCATTATGAAATAAAAACAAATCAAAGATATCAATTATGGCAAATAACCAAAAAATAGAAGTGTTTGGGAACCTCACAAAAATTGAGACAGTAAACCCGGTTGAAGACAATGTTGCTTCTGGCATACAGGCTTTTGAATCGCTGAACCCATTTCCCGGATATTACCATGAAAGGCCAGATACCACTTGTCCTTTTTATATTTATCTCGTATTAAGCGATCCTACCCCTCTGGAAAGGATTCTCAGGGCTACCCAAAATATTGAAAGAGACTATGGCTGGCTTTTTGATGCAGGCAAAGGATATATGGAAATTGGAATGCAGGAATTGCATGTGATCAGGCTAAGGCACGTCCCGAACCTGGGCATTATAAAAGACATTATAGAAGCATACGAAAAACAAGGAATTATTTTCCGAAGGAAAAGTAGAAAAACTGAGCAGCAAACTGTTCGGGTGAAAATCGTAAAATTCCTTTCGCTCGAAAAACTGGCTGATAACATTTACCTCGACCTGAAGGAAAAAAACCATGGTTACTTTAAGTTACCTCATTATATCGACCGTGACAAATTTTTAAAAGTAGCCCGGGATGTTAGGTACAATTGGGAAGGTCATGAGTTTGATGCGGCAGTTGGCTCTTTCTATAAAGAAGGGAAATTGCATGAAATTATTCGTGTATATTCCAATCAACTTACCACCAAATACCTACAGGATATTAGGGAATTATACCTTAAAAAAATAAAATAAACTGCTTCAAAAAGCATGGAAGGGTATTGTCTCTGAGGCAATGCCCTTTTTTATGTGCCCACATGAAACCTCTTCCAGAATCATATAATAACCTGTATTAGTCCTGCCAAGGACGACTGTTATAGAATTCGGGATATATGTTATAGCCTTCGAAGTTTAACTAAATTATTTTTCCCATTTGTTTTGGGAATTGTGTTCGAACGGTTCAGCTAAAAATCGTTCCTGATTTCAATTTGCCCTATAAACAATGAATTTGAATAATTTATTTTATGAAAAGAAAATCAGACAGCCTTTTAGCAACTATAATTTTTATATGCATTTTAACAGGGTTTATTTCCTGTCAGAATGAGTTCATTGAACCTGAAAATCCAAAAAACGATACAATTTCCCGAGCATATGATGTCTTCGAAATGGATATTCAGGTGGAGAACAATGCACAGGTGATTTCAAAAGAAAAAGAAGATTACCTGAACTGTACTGTTTTTTTGGACGGGAAAGACATTTACAAAGATTATTCAGGAACAGCCCGAATAAGGGGTAGAGGAAATTCTACCTGGTTTTGGTACGATAAAAAGCCTTACCGGATAAAACTCGATGAAAAATCTGAAATCCTTGGTCTAAAAAGAAACAGCGATTGGGTTTTATTGGCGAACTATCGTGATCCCACCAACCTGATGAATGCATTTGGTTTTGAGGCTGCGCAATGGCTGGGGCTTCCATACACCAACCACTCCCGCTATGTGGAACTGACACTAAATGGAGAATATATTGGATTATATCAGCTTACAGAACAAATAGAACAAGGCGCCAACAGAGTTGCTGTTCACGAAACTGATGGCGTACTCCTTTCCCTCGATTTGGATGATGGACCTTCGCTAAGTCCAAACAATCTGGATAACTTCTGGTCAACTGTATTCCGATTGCCGGTGTGTGTGAAACACCCTAAGAATATTGGTAACGAACAACTTTCAGATATTCAGGAAGATTTTGCAAAGCTCGAAAAAGCCATCAAAGAATTTAACTATGATTCTGTTGAAGTTCTTCTTGACATACCCTCATTTATTGATTTCTTAATTCTCCAGGAACTTGTTTACAATGTTGAAATAGATGCCCCCAGAAGTATATATATTCACAAAGATATAGGTGGTAAATATGTGATGGGACCTGTTTGGGATTTTGATGCAGGGTTTGATTTCGATTGGGGAACCATGATGACCGGGCATAATTATTTTAATGCTCAGGAACTGGTTCTGGGAACTGATCCGGCAAACCACAGAGGTGGATATCGGATTTCAGATTTTTTCACCAAGCTATTTCGTAACAAGCAATTTGTTGAAGAATATAAAAACCGATGGAATAGCATTAAAAATGAGATTTTAGTCCACGTCTGGGGCGAGATGGAAAAATATACCCTTTCCCTGGAAGATGCAATGGAACGGGATTATGAAAAATGGTCAATTGATCGTTATTACGACACAGAAATAAATCGAATGGGAGATTGGCTTAGCGATCGAATACCTATCCTTATGGAGGTTGTAAACAATTATCCCGAAGGTTCAATCCCTGCTGTTAGAAAAGACCATGGCGAAATTTCAATTAATGTAAACATGTCCTACAGGTTAGGCTATCAACAAAGTGTTACTGTCAAAATAGATGAAAATGAGGTTCTTTCAAAGCTGCTAATATCGAAATCACAACTATACAGTGATGCCTTAAGAATTGTTCCCTTAAACACAGATGGTAGTGAAGGAGAAAACAACACCAATGGGATTTTTGGGGGATGGTTTGAGGCTGATAACAATCCCGGTGTTTGGGCAAATAGTCGCGTTTTTATTGAAGTGTATCAGGATCTTTGCAATTGGGAATGCGGATTGCGGGCAGGGGAAAACTACAGCAATGTGGACGACAATTATTCTGTTAAAATGCAATTTCAATATACCATTAATGCCGAAATGAGAACCTTGACTATTATTGTTAATTTTAAAATTGGGGAGTAAAAAGAATCACAACTGCTGCTTCAACTCTTCTGTGGAGAATAGCATGATCCTTGTCTGTCCCTTAAAACATCAGACGGACTGGGAACCGCTGAACTGATAAGTTTAAAGCAAAAAAAAGTGAAGCCCAATAGCTTCACTTTTAGTGGAGAATAGCGGAATCGAACCGCTGACCTTTTGACTGCCAGTCAAACGCTCTAGCCAACTGAGCTAATCCCCCAAAAAATTAATGCAACTTCCGATAACTCCTGGATTAGCGAAGTTGCCCGTCCCGATATTTATCGGGAAGCTAATCCCCCATTTGAGTGCACAAATATAAAAATTATTTTATTCCCTCATCCTATATAAGATCCTTTTGGTAAAGTTTTTGTTAGCATTGTTGTGTTCGCGCAAAATAATGTTAGTTTTTGCAGTATTTTTAAGGATATTTAAATCCTATTTATTTTGAATAGAAAATTGATTGCTTTTGAAGATTTATTTTTATCTTTATAGCCCGAATTTTTTTTCTTTTTAACGTTAAAAATTAAACTAAAATATCAATTACATGGAAGCTAAGAAGTCACAAAAGGCAGACCTTGAAAACAAAAGGAATATGTACCTTTTGATCGGATTGGTTGGTGCCCTTGCTATCACTCTTCTTGCATTTGAATGGACCACAAAACCAAAGCAATCAAATTCTTTGGGTTCAATTCAGGCACAAGAAGTTGAAGAAGAGATTATTCCAATCACCAGACAGGAAGAAGTAAAACCACCTCCACCACCTCCACCACCAAAAGTTGTTGAGGTATTAAACATTGTGGATGACGATGTTGAAATTGAAGATGAGTTGGAAATTGAAGATACCGAAGCGGATGATGAAACTCTAATTGACGTAGCTCCGATAATCGAAACTGCCGAAGAGGAAGAAGAAGATGAAGCACAGGTATTTTACATTGTTGAGGACATGCCCGAATTTCCAGGAGGGGAATTAGCTCTAAGGAAATTTATTGGGAACTCTATTAAATACCCTGTAATTGCACAGGAAAATGGAATTCAGGGAAAAGTTTATGTAACTTTTGTTGTAGATAAAACCGGTGGTGTTACCGGAGCAACTATTGCAAGGGGAGTTGACCCATCGTTAGATAAAGAAGCTTTGCGTGTGGTTAATAACCTACCGAAGTGGAAGCCTGGGAAACAGCGTGGAAAACCAGTAAGGGTTTCTTACACTGTTCCAATTAATTTTGTATTACAATAGACAAAGTAATTAAAAATCATACTTTTATGCTCCTGATCTTTTTGTAGGTCAGGAGTTTTTTTGTTAGTTATATTATATGATTGAAGAAGGGGCAAATATTGAAAAAGCAGTTATTGTTGGGGTAATCACGCAAAAACAGGATGAAAACCAGGCAAAGGAATACCTTGACGAGCTGGAGTTTTTAGCTGATACAGCCGGTGCAGAAGTGTTAAAGCATTTTACGCAACGGCTGGAAGTACCTAATTATGCCACTTTTGTAGGATCGGGCAAACTCCAGGAAATCAACAATTACTTAAAGATTCACGATGTTGACACTGTAATTTTTGATGATGAACTGAGTCCAACACAGCTTCGAAACATAGAAAAGGAATTGGAATGCAAAGTAATTGACCGCACCAACCTGATTTTAGACATTTTTGCCAAACGGGCTAAAACTGCACATGCCAAAACACAGGTTGAACTGGCTCAATACCAATATATTTTGCCACGACTGACAAGAATGTGGACCCACCTTGAGCGACAACGAGGGGGAATTGGAATGCGTGGTCCGGGTGAAACACAGATTGAAACCGACAGGCGAATTATTTTGGATAAGATCTCTTTGCTTAAGCAACAGCTAATAAAAATAGACAAGCAAAAAGCAACACAGCGGAAAAACAGGGGAAAGTTAGTAAGGGTTGCCCTGGTTGGTTATACCAATGTTGGGAAGTCAACAATTATGAACCTTTTAAGCAAATCGGATGTATTTGCCGAGAATAAACTTTTTGCTACGCTCGACACTACAGTCAGAAAAGTGGTTGTAGAAAACCTTCCCTTTTTATTGGCTGATACAGTTGGTTTTATTCGGAAACTACCACACGGATTGGTTGAATCGTTTAAATCGACTTTGGACGAAGTTCGCGAATCGGATATTTTGCTTCATGTAGTTGACATTTCACATCCGGCATTTGAAGAACAAATTGAGATTGTGAACAATACCCTCAAAGAAATCGATGCCGGCGACAAACCGACCATTTATGTGTTTAATAAAATCGATGCATTCTCTTATGTTGAAAAAGACGAAGATGATCTAACACCTAAATCGAGGGAAAACATTTCACTGGAAGAATGGCAAAACTCATGGATGGCAAAAGACAACACGCCTTCACTTTTTATTTCAGCAATTAAAAAAGAGAATATTGATCATTTTAAGAATACGGTATATTCAAACGTTATAAAAATCCATTCAAAACGTTTCCCTTATAACGATTATTTATACAACTCAGACTGGACCAAAGGGATACAGGAATAGGTTAATTTTGTCTTTGCGACATCCAGTACTTCCTGAATTTTTCCTGGGTAATTAATCCTATGGGACCTTCAACAATACCACCGTCCCATCGTTCATCCCAAACGGTTATTTGTACGGTGTTTTTCCCATGTTGCACAATATCTTTTGCAAGGAAATAATTTCGTGCTTCCAAATGAAAGTCAGCTCCAACTACTTCACCATACCTTCCGGTTGAGCCAACAAATTTTCCATTAATATATACCTTGTCGGCATCGTCAATCCTTCCAACTACGAATACCAAATCATTGATGTTCAAATCGTCCGGAACAAAAAAATCACAAGAATACGTACCATAACCATCGTAACGATAATATCCCTGGTTTTCCCACAATCCGGGAACAATAATCTGATCCCTGCCCTCAAGGTCAATCTTTTCCCCTTTATTGAAATACCATTCTCCTTCCAGGTTTATATCCAAAGGTAATTTTAAACCTTCAAATTTTATTTTAAGGTCCCCTTTTACTATCCCCCCATTTAATTGCGAATCGTAAACCCTGACAGAAATTACGTTTTCACCTTCATAATTAATCAAGTGGTTCGGAATTAAATATTTTCTGAAATTATTATATCCTGTGGAATAAAATGGAGGGAATTTTCCGGTTTGCCCAATTTTTGTCCCATTAAAAAAAACTTCATCTACATCGTCTATATAACCAAGCTCCAGGTAACTTACACGCTCAGCATATTTATTATCGACTTTAATATTCTTTCTATACCAGGCAAAACCATCGTACATTCGATATCCTTGTCCTTCCCAATCGGCCGGGGCATAAATATCGTCCCATTGGGTATCATCAAAGTTTGGATTTGCCCATTCTGGGTTGTTTCCGAGATTAAATTTCCAATTTCCTTTTAATGATATTTCGCCTTCAGGAAGAATAGCAAAACCCCAACTGCTGAATAAAAGCAACAGAGCTAAAACAATACTATTTTTGAATACCGATTTCATAAAACAAGTCAATCTTTCTGGTTAAATAAATAATCGATAATATTCCAAAAAGAATTAAACTCCCTTTTAGAAGAGTTTTGTTCCATAAATTTTGCATTATTTTCTTCAGTCATAATACCGATTGGCCCCGAATAAATGCCACCCTCTCCAATTCTATCGTAAACCTCGACTGATAATAGGTTCTTTTCTCTTAATAACCCTTCTGGAATTTTATACGATCTAAATAAAAGATGCGCATTGTTCGTATTAATCCTTGAATAAGCTTCGAGCTCTTTGGTCGTCCCAATTAATTTCCCGTTTAAATAAACCTTGTCCAAATCGTCAATTTGCCCTAAAACCAAATACAAATTATTCCGCAAATCGGATTTGGGAAACAAAAATTCCTTTCTGTACCAGCCATATCCGTCATATCCCGGATAACCCTGGAATTCCCAAAAAGAAGGGACATATATTTCATCCATATAACCATCTTCCATATTTACGGAATGGATCTGCTTATCCTTTTTATTTGTGAACTTCCACTTACCGCTTAAATCGTACAATAACAGCTCTTTATCCCGATCTACAAAAATTCCAATCCGTTCGCCACGCAAAATACCGCCTTCCATACCTTCATCATAGACCCTTATGGCAATATAATTTTGGGTAGCTTTTAAAATACCTTCGGGAATGGCATATTTCCTTTCGACATTGTAAGCTGTTTTCTTTTCAGGAGGGAATTTCCCGGATTGACCAATTTTTATTCCATTAATATAAACTTCATCCACATCATCAATATACCCTAAAAACAGTGCCAAATTATTTGCTCCTGATAACGATTTAAAATCAAAGGATTTACGGTACCAGGCAAAACCATTGTATCCCGGATAGTACTTTTCCCAGGCATCCGGGACATTAATTTTATGCCAATCACTGATATCCACGTTTGACTTTGCCCATTCAGGATAATCCCCTATCGAAAAACTCCAGGTTCCCTTAAGGTCAACAACCTTCTGCCAGTCAGAAGCCCTCAACTGACCACAGCTGAAGGCAAAAAACAGAATTATGCTTACTATTAATTTCGAAAGGTTCATGCGCATTGAATTACTTAAAAATATACAATTGAATTGTTATTTCACAGCCTCACACAGGTTATTTAGCCTTAAATTTCAGAACGATATCCATCTCATAAGCTTTCCCAGCAAGTAAATCATCTGCTTTCATCAGACCTAATCCAAATACATATTTTGCATATTCAGAAGCATTGCAATTAGAGCAGGATGCTTTAAGCAAAACCAAATCATTTGAATCGTTTACTTTAAAGGTAACATTAACCACATCGTTAAGTTTGACTATTTTATTTTCATAAAGATAATTACCTACTTTGGAAATGTCATTCTTAAAGGTCTCTTTTACCGACTCACCAAGTTTTTTTTCCGCAACTGCCACTTCTGCCGACGTTGCAAAAACAACCGTTCCTACTAATAAAAAAATTACAACTAAACTGGCTTTTTTTAATACGTTTAATGTTTTCATGACTTTAATTTTTAAATTGTTTCTGTTTTACAATTCAAAAGTATTATCGTCATTTAACCAGCATGTCAAACAATTAACAGAAGTATTCACAAATTGTCATAAAAATGTCACAAGGGTTTTTGGGGATGATAAAAATCGAATTACTGAACTTTTATAAAGATTATAATACCAACTTATAACCAATCCCATGCACGGTTACAATGTGCTGTTCTTTGTTTTCATCAATCTTTTGGCGAAGTCGGAGGATAAAATTATCTACGGTTCGCTGCGTTGGCTGGTAATCAAACCCCCAAACATTGTCCAACAAACTGTCACGGGTTACCACACCACCCCGGTTTTCATATAAATATTGAAGAATATCAAACTCTTTATGCGATAGTTTTACCGATCCCGTTTCATCATATGCATCAAATTTATCGAAAGACACGCTTAATTTGCCTATTTTAATGTATACATCTTTTTGTTTTGCTTCAGAAACTTTTGTTGTTCTGCGAAGGATAGTTTTTATCCTGGCGCTGAGTTCCCGCAGACTAAAAGGCTTGGTTATATAATCATCAGCCCCCAGCTCAAGTCCTCTCACTTTATCCAGTTCGTCACCACGTGCGGTAAGCATTATTATTGGAGTATCAATCCCTTTTTTACGAACCGCTTTACATATCTCAAAACCGGAAGCATCGGGCAACATTACGTCCAATAATACCAAATCGTAATTGCTTGTCATGATTTTCTTTTGCCCGATAAGCCCCTCATTGGCAGTATCCACTTCATACCCGTCAAACTCAAGGTTGTCCTGCAAGCCCATTAGCATTTCAGGTTCATCTTCAACAATAAGAATCTTAATCATTTTTATTATTTTTTGTCCTTACAAATCTCAAACGGAAAATACTCCCTTCCCCCAATTTGCTTTTTACTTCGACACTCCCGTGATGGTTTTTCATAATTTGTTTTACGATGTTTAAGCCCAAACCAGAGCCCTTCACTTTATTTGCCCGATCTCCTTTCGAAACCCTGTAAAACTTATCGAATATATATTTTTTGTCTTTCCCTGAAATTCCTATTCCATTATCTTCTACTTCGACAAACACATTTTCCTTCTCTGCATAGCAACGAACATTAATCTTCTTTCCTTCTGGTCTTCCATATTTTATAGCATTGTCGAAAAGGTTTATCAACGCCTCCGAAACAGCAACTTTGTCTGCATCTATATATATGTCCTTTGGTAAATCATAAGTCAGTTCAACCTTGTTTTCCTCTATATGGGGCATATATGATTCAATGGTCGATACTATAAGACTGCTTGCCAGATGTGGCTTTATTTCATATACCTTTTTATTGTTTTCTATTTTTGAGAAGTTCAACACGCGGTTTACAATTTCCGAAAGTTTCAGGGACTCAGAATAAATTGTATCCATATATTTCTCTTCTTTTTCGGGTTTGACCCGTTTAAATTTTAGCGACTCGGCATACATACTTATTAATGCCAAAGGTGTCCGTATTTCGTGCGAAACATTGGAAACAAAACCGGATTTTAATTCTGCCAAACGAATTTCTTTTCTTATGTTCCAAATTACAAATGCGGCCCCAATAATAACGGTTAGCACTAAAAACCACAGAATACTTCTCCCTTTCTGACCTCTTTTTGCAACAAGTTCTTCAATGGTACTTGACAATAACCTGATTCCGATTTTATACGACGGGAAATACCACATAGGTACTTCCAGAAGCTTAAGGTTATCTTCGGCATTTCCTTTTGTTTCAAAAACTATATTGCCGGAAATGGTATCCCTTACAGATATAAAAAATAAATCTTGAGAAACTTGTTGTATTTGAGGTCCTAAAGCCTGCTGAATAAATTCTTCTGAGCGCACATTAATAAAGCACAGTACATTTTCGGCTTGATTTTTCATCAGAAAATAAATCCCTGTAATCTTTCCAAAACTTTGAGTTTCAATTTTCTGATAGTCTTTGCTTAAAAAATCGACGAGGGCTTCCAGCTTCTTTTCATCTTCCAAAACCTTGGTATAATTATTTACCGGATTATCGCCATATGTTGCAAGGATAGTCTTTGATTTGACTTCCAAAAATTGTATCGATTCAATTGTAGGATTATTAACAAGAATATTATTGGCAACGCTTTTCATCGCATCATCGCCACAGGCAATCGGAAGATCAAGGTTGCTTACCCAGTACGAAATAATGTTTTCAGAATATTGATTGACAGAATACAAAATAGATTCAAGCTGCTCATTAAAAACATCCTCAACCATCTGTTCATCCTGACTTAGCTTTGTGAATTCGTTTACAAGAAAGAACCCAATCGGTAAGAATATGATCACCAATAATACAATGCTAATTTTTAAGATTGTGCTTCTCATATGAAATGAAATTCAGCGATAAAACTTAAATCATTATGCATAAAGGTATTAATATTCTAAAAAAACACCAGCAGAATATCCACCTAATCACAAATTTGGAATCCACATAAATTTATTGTGGAAAATTGAATTTTGAAAGGCTATAAGAGCTCAGCAATATAATTTGATAATTAGCTTATCCAAGCAACATACCGATAATTGTAGCAGACATTAAAGATGCCAAAGTACCTGCCATTAGTGCGGGAACACCATATTTTGAAAGCAAAACACGTCTGCTTGGCGCGAGGGCTCCAATCCCACCAATTTGAATGCCAATGGATGCAAAATTTGCAAATCCACACAATAAATATGTCGACATAATTATTGATTTTGTTTCTGCAAATGCCCCGGCAGCTTTCAACTCTGCCAGGCTTATATACCCAATAAATTCGGTAAGAATAAGTTTTTCGCCAAGTAACCTTCCAACCAAAACAATATCTTGCTGGCAAACCCCAATCAACCACATTAGCGGGGCAAACACGTAACCCAGGATAAACTGTAACGATAATTCGGAATACTTGCCATCGGTTGCCGATTCTATTAAATTATTTAGGTGGGTAAGCTGCCCTATTTTCCCGAAAATAATATTAAATAGTGCAATAAAAGCCAAAAAAGCCAGCAACATTGCAGCTACGTTTACTGCAAGTTTTACCCCTTGGCTAGTACCATTGGTGATAGCATCAAGAACGTTTCCACCAATTTTTTCCTTACTAACTTCCACGTCCTTGTCAACATCTCCTTTGGGCGGAACCAGCATTTTTGAAAAAACAATGGCAGCCGGTGCAGCCATAACGGAAGCTGACAGGAGATGTTTTGCAAACTCCAACCTTAGTTGTGGGTCATTACCGCCCAACATATCAATATAAACGGCTAAAACACCACCTGCCAATGTGGCCATTCCGCCTGTCATTACCAATAATATTTCGGAAGGGCTCATTTTAGGAAGGTATTCTTTTACCAACAACGGCGACTCTGTTTGCCCCAGAAAAATATTTCCGGCAACTGAAAGTGACTCACCACCCGATATCTTTAATGCCCTGGTAAATACCCAGGCAAATGCTTTAACAACTATTTGAATAATTCCGAAATAGAACAAAAGACTGGTTAATGCTGAGAAAAATATAATGGTCGGAAGAATCTGAAATACAAAAATTACCCCATATGTGTCCACATTTACCAAATCACCAAATAAAAATGCACTTCCAACTTTTGTTGCATCCAGAACAAGCACAAAAAGTTTTCCCACAAACTCGAAAAATGCCCTTACAAATGGAACATATAAGACCCCAAGTGCGAGGATTATCTGAATTATAAGACCAACAATAACGGTCCTCCATTTAATATTTTTCCGATCGTGGCTAAAAACGTAACCAATTATTAAAAGTACTACGATACCAATTAATCCCCTTAAAATCGTCATGAATGAGAATGGTTTTTCCCTCTCTTTGGAAAGCAAAATAATTGATTTGCCACTTGCTTTGTTCGCTTCGACTTCAATTTCCTCACCCGGTGAAACAACATCTGTTTGTTGTTCCTGAACCTCAACCGAGGTTACTTGCTTATCTAAAATACTATCACTATTGGGTTGATCCTGGGCAGCGGCACTATTGGCAAATAAGACTGTAGAAACTACAATCATCCAAAAGAAAATCTTCATAGTATATTTTTTTCAAAGAAATTTATTACTCCACGCTTCCATTCTAAAATAACATGAAATGCCTGGAAGCAACAATGATATATATAAGCTTTAGGTTATTTTTCCCTCTTGGTCAACTCATCACGGATGACCGATGCCTTTTCATAATCTTCATTCTGGATAGCCTCATCCAGCATTTTCTCCAACTCAGAAGATGTATATTGTTCGTAAACAGAATCCCTTTGTGCCACAGGTTCATCAACAACACTTCTAACCGGAGAACCATCATCTTCTACTTCTAATACAATACCTGCTTTGGTCAATATTTCTTCGGAAGTATAAATTGGGCACCTAAAACGCAATGCAAGAGCAACAGCATCCGATGTACGGGAATCAATCCTTACTTCTTTGCCATTCATCTCACATAATAATTCCGAATAAAATATCCCTTCTTCGAGCTTATATATGGTAACTTCAAGCAGTGCAATGTCAAAGGCAACAGCTACTTTTTTAAATAAATCATGTGTTAATGGCCTCGGTGGCTTAAGACCTTCCAATTGGATTGCAATTGCCTGTGCTTCAACAGGTCCAATAATTATAGGAATTCGTCTGTCCCCATTATCTTCTGTTAATACTAATGCATAAGCACCTGACTGAGTCTGACTTACCGATAATCCTAAAATATTCAACCTAACTTTTTGCATTCCTTTAATCTAACATGCCGTGTTTGTGTGAAAACAAATATAAGAATGATTTTTGTTAATCGTAGAAATTAAATTGCATTTCGTTTTTTTAAAACTTCTTCTATTCAATATCCAATATTGGTTTTCAAAATTCAATTTTCGTCACTTTTACCTTTATATAGTTAATAGACTTTCTGGATTATATATTCCATAGTTTGTAAGATTTTTATATCTAAAATCAGGCTCTGTGGTAAAGTAAGATTTAATACTTTTGACGGACGTAAAATTTATTTGCAATTATTTGCTAATCTTTTAAAAATAACTACTTTTGCAGTCCCAAAATAGATTCGTTTGGGCTCGAAAAGAGGAAATAAATTGTTTCCCGCCTGGCGAAGTAACGTAAAAATAGATAATATGTACGCGATTGTAGAAATTGCAGGACAACAATTCAAAGTAGAAAAAGACAGCAAAATCTATGTTCATAGATTGGATGCCAAAGAAGGTGATGTTGTTGATTTCGATAAAGTTTTGTTGGTCGACAATGATGGAAAAATCTCTGTAGGAACACCTACAGTAAAAGGAGCAAAAGTCTCTGTAAAAGTACTTGATCACGTTAAAGGTGATAAAGTTTTAGTCTTTAAAAAGAAAAGACGTAAGGGATATAAAAAACTTAATGGACATAGGCAACAGTTCACCCAGGTGCAAATTGATGCAATTGTTGGATAATTAAAAAATTAAACCATGGCTCATAAGAAAGGTGTAGGTAGTTCGAAGAACGGACGCGAATCGGAAAGTAAACGACTGGGAGTAAAAATATTCGGTGGTCAGTTTGCAAAAGCGGGCAATATTTTAGTTCGCCAAAGAGGAACCCAACATTACCCTGGAGAAAATGTAGGAATGGGGAAAGACCATACCCTATATGCTCTTGTTGAAGGTACTGTGACATTCATAAAGAAAAGAAATAACAGGTCATTTGTTTCAGTTGAACCAATTGCAGCTGTAAAACCTGTTGCTGAGAAACCAAAAGCAGCAAAAAAAGCTCCTGTAGCAGAAGCAACAGTTGAAGTTGCCGAAAAAGCAGAAGCTAAAAAAGCACCAGCAAAGGCAAAAGCTGCTGAAACAAAAGAACCAGCCAAAAAAGCTCCGGCTAAAAAGGCTGCTCCAAAGAAAGCTGCAACAGATGCAAAAGCAGAAAAGGCTCCGGCTAAAAAAGCTGCCCCAAAGAAAGCAGCTCCGAAAGCGGCAGCAAAACCTAAAGCAGAGAAAAAAGATAAACCTGCTGAAGAAAAATAAGAAATTAATCGTTCTATATATGAAATCTCCTGTTCAATTAAGAGCAGGAGATTTTTTATTTTATAAATTTGCCTCGAATAAAAAAAACATCCAATGCTGACGTTAAAATTCATCCAGGATAATCCGGATTTAGTGGTTGAAAAACTAAAAGTTAAAAATTTTGATGCAAAAGCAATTGTCGACGAAATAATTGCTTTGTATGAGAATAAAAATCAGATTCAAGGCAAAGCCGATAATGCCAAGGCTGAAATGAATAAAATCTCGAAAGAGATTGGGATTTTATTTAGGGAAGGGAAAAAAGAGGAGGCCAACCAGGCTAAAGAAAGAACTTCGGAGCTTAAAGAAACCATTAAACAACTTGATACCGAGTTTTCGAGCATTGATGAAAAAGTTTATGATCTGCTTGTTCAGTTGCCAAATATCCCTCATGATTCTGTTCCGGCAGGAAAATCAGAAAACGATAATGTTACGGTAAAATCAGGCGGTGATAAAGCCAAGCTTCCTGAAAATTCACTCCCGCATTGGGAGCTTGCACAAAAATACAATTTGATTGATTTTGAATTGGGAGTAAAACTGAGTGGTGCTGGGTTTCCGGTATATCGTGGAAAAGGATCAAGGTTTCAAAGGGCATTGATCAATTTCTTTTTAGATCAGGCGCGCGACAATGGATATGAAGAAATCCAACCACCTTTGGTTGTTAATGAAGCATCAGGATTTGGCACAGGGCAACTTCCCGATAAAGAAGGACAAATGTACCATGTTACCGAAGACAACCTTTATTTGATCCCAACAGCCGAAGTTCCGGTGACAAACATCTATCGGGACGTGATTGTTGATGCTAAAAACCTGCCGTATAAAAATACTGCATACAGCGCATGTTTCAGGCGTGAAGCTGGCTCATACGGGAAAGATGTAAGAGGATTAAACAGGCTTCACCAATTTGACAAGGTTGAGATTGTACAAATTGCCCATCCTGATAAATCATATGCAATTTTGGATGAAATGGTTGCTTATGTTGAAACCCTGGTTCAAAAACTTGAACTCCCATATAGGATTTTGCGCTTGTGTGGTGGCGATTTGAGTTTTGCATCGGCATTGACTTTTGATTTTGAAGTATATTCTGCCGCACAAGAAAAATGGTTGGAAGTAAGTTCTGTTTCCAACTTTGAAACTTTCCAGGCAAACCGCTTAAAATTGCGTTACCGGGAAGAAGGGGTTAAAAAGCCAATGTTGGCACATACCCTAAATGGAAGCGCACTGGCATTGCCCCGTATTGTTGCAGCTTTGCTGGAAAATAATCAAACTGAAAATGGAATAAAAGTGCCGAAAGTATTAGTCCCTTATTGTGGTTTTGACATTATTGACTAAAGAGTTTGAAAAAATAAGCATTTGATACAAAAAACATTCATGATTCCCGGGAATCACCAACAGAAATAAAAATCCAACCATAAGAATTTGG
The DNA here is from genome assembly GCA_963678235.1 of Prolixibacteraceae bacterium. Taxonomy (GTDB): domain Bacteria; phylum Bacteroidota; class Bacteroidia; order Bacteroidales; family Prolixibacteraceae; genus JABMQB01. Next base: position 3,096,311 of record OY782766.1, read on the forward strand.
GTGAACTTTCAGAAAAAAAGAACCGTTCCTTTTAAATAGACGATATGAAGGAACGGTTCTTTCTTATTTTATTAGATATTTTGAAACCTAATAAAGCTTATCAAAGTTCTTTTTGATGAGTTCTTTAACCTCCACCATATCAACTTCTCTTTTGAGCTCTTGCTGAAGGGTAGTCACCCCAAATGACGAAAAACCGCATGGGTTTATATAATTGAAATACCTTACATCGGTATTTACATTCAAAGCAAATCCGTGCATGGTCACATATCTGCTCACCCGCACACCAATGGCACATATTTTTCGTGCCCTCACCTTATGGTCAGCTTCCAGCCAAACACCTGTTGCCCCTTCTTTTCGTCCACCTTCGAGCCCGTAATGTTTAATGGTAAGAATAATCGAATCTTCCATTTTCTCGATATACTCACGAACACCAATGCCGTAATTTTCAAGATCAATAATCGGATAACCAACCAACTGCCCGGGTCCGTGGTAAGTTATATCGCCTCCTCGGTTAATTTTATAATAAGTTGCCTCTATTTTTTTAAGGAAATCAGCATGTATCAGCATATTATGCTCATCGCCACTCTTACCAAGCGTATAAACATGCGGGTGCTCCACCAATAAAAAGTAATTCTTTTCAGATGGAGTTTTTCGTTCCCTTTTATCTAAAGAAACTTCACTCAACAATTCCTCCTGATAATCCCAGCACTCTTTATAATCTTTTAGCCCTAAATCGATATAATTAAATGATGCCATTGCTTTTACTCGTTACTAAATACTCGAAACTAATTGTTATTTACGCTTTCACATGTTCTTCTGCCCTGTACGATGACCTTACCAAAGGAGAACTTTCCACATACGAAAATCCCTTTTCGAGCCCTATTTTTTTATATCCCGCAAATTTCTCCGGGGTAATATATTCCTGTACCGGCATGTGGGTTTTTGTTGGTGCAAGGTACTGCCCAATGGTCATGACTCTACATCCTGCTTCCCTTAAATCATCCATGGTTTGAAGGATTTCTTCATGCGTTTCACCCAAACCAAGCATAATCCCCGATTTTGCCACATAGCCCGAATCGGCAATGTATTTAATAACATCCAGGCTTCTTCGGTATTTGGATGCAAACCGCACCAAAGGGGTCAAACGTTCTACAGTTTCCACGTTGTGCGAGATTACTTCAGGCTTCGCATCAATTACTTTCTGTATTAACTCTCCTTTTCCCCTAAAATCAGGAATAAGTACCTCAATTTTAGTTTCCGGGTTTAACCTTTTTACTTCGGTAATGGTCCTTGCCCAAATTTCGGCACCCTGATCATCCAAGTCATCGCGATCGACCGAAGTAATCACACAATGTTTAACGCCCATTATTTTAACCGATTCGGCAAGTTTTTCCGGTTCTTTAAGATCAGGTGGAAGTGGTTTGCCAGACTTCACTGCACAAAATTTACATCTTCGGGTACAAATATCCCCTAAAATCATAAAAGTTGCAGTTCCCCTGTTCCAGCATTCCCCAATATTGGGGCAGTTACCACTGGTACAAATGGTATGCAAACCATGCTTGTTTACCAGGTTTTTTACCTTAGAATAACTTTCGCCTTTTGGCATCTTCATCTTCATCCATCGGGGAAGCCTCTCCCTCCCATTCAGCTCGTGCGCCATATCTCTTCTATTTTTTTACAAAAATAAATTATATCCCAATAGAAATACTGTAAAACAACATAAAATACCGATTTGTCTTAAAACATAAAACAAACAACCTTTATTCTTAAAACTTGTTCTTGCTTAAAATAGACGGTATTAATTTTAGAGTATTATTTTTGTAGCTATACATCTTTTGAAAATATGAAACAAATCCTACTTATAATAGTTCTTGCTTTTTGTGTTTTGCATGGATTCCCCCAAAATAATAAACCCAAAAAGGAAACAACCTCGCAGCTTGCAAGCAAATATTACAGCCAAAAGAATTATGAAAAAGCAGGGCCCCTATATAAATCACTTTTTGAAACATCACAGAATAATTATTATTTCAAAATGTATTTTAGGTGCCTGATTTCGTTGGAAGATTATGAACTTGCAGAAAAAGAGATCTCGCGTGAAATTAAAAAGGACAAAAAAAGACCGGAATACTACGTTTATTTAGGATATATTCAAAGTCAACAAAAAAGGGAAGAAGAAGCTGAAAAAAATTACCAGGAAGCACTTCGTAAAATACCAAATAATAAATCGGCTTACTTAACAACCGCCAACACCTTTATTCAATGGGGCTTATACGAGTATGCGAAAAATACCTATTTACAAGGCAAATCAAAACTCAATAACGAAGAATTTCACTACGAATTAGCCAGGTCCTATTATTACCTTCGAAATTATGATCTGATGATGACCGAGTACCTGAATTATTTAAGGCTCGATGAAAACAATTTGGATCGTGTACAAAGCAATTTATCAAGCGTTTTAAGGCTCGATTTTAACAATGAACTCCACAATAAATTTCGGAGCATGGCCTTAAAACAGGTTCAGCTTGAACCAAATATATTATCATTTAACAGGCTACTTATTTGGTTTTTCCTTCAGGAAGGTAAATTTGCCAATGCCCTTCGGCAATCGGTCGCTTTAGATAAAAGAACAGGAATGGAGGATGTTAAAATATTGGCACTTGCTAATATGGCGCTGAATAACCGAAAATATAAAGATGCAGAGAATGCCTATACCTATTTGATGAACAAAGGGGAAGAATCACCTTACTATACCCAAAGTTTTATATTAAATTTAAAAGCTTCTTATATGCATTTTATTCAGGAAGAATCGAATGATCCTGAACAAGGGAAACTGCTTGCAGGGCAAATGAAGGAAGGTATTGATTCACTTGGCAACCTGCTTTTGGCATATGAACTTATTATTGACTATGCCGATATTCTTGCTTTTTACCTTCAAAAACCCGATGAAGCAATCGAGGCTATAAATAAAGGGCTTAAAATTCCTGGCTTGAATGCCATAGAAACAGGCAGGTTAAAAACAAAACTTGCCGATATTTATATCTACAACGAAGATCCGTGGGAAGCAACCTTAATTTATTCGCAGGTAATCGATGCGAACAAAAAGAACCCCCTTGGCGACGAAGTAAAACTGAAAAAAGCGAGGTTGGGTTATTATCTGGGAAATTTTTCGTGGGCAAAAGCGCAATTGGATGTGTTAAAAGCAAGCACTTCGAAATTAACTTCGAACGATGCATTTGAATTATCGCTTTTTATTGGTGAAAACCTGAACCTGGATACCACCGAAGTGCCGCTTAAAATGTTTGCCCGTGCCGATCTGTATTTTTTCCAGAACAAAGACTCCATGGCCTATGCAAGCCTTGATTCCATTGAAAACCTGTTCCCTTACCACACGCTGGTAGATGATATCTTGATGCGAAAGGCAAAAATCAACATCCAAAACAGGAACTACTTGGAGGCAAGTGGGCAACTGAAACAAATAATCGATGAATTTTCTTTCGAAAAATTTTCGGACGATGCACTTTATATGTTGGCTTCGCTCTACCACCACAACCTTGCAAATGAAGACAAGGCACAGGAATTATACAAACAACTTATGACAAGCCATCCTGGAAGCATATATGTTGTTGATGCCAGAAAAAATTTCCGAATCCTTAGAGGAGACTTTATAGAAGAAGACCCCGTATTAAACAAGGAAGAATTCTTTTTCAAAGGTGGTATTTGATCTGTTAAACACTAATACTATTGATTGAGCAAAATACCAATGAAAAACAAATCAAAATCGATCCTTTTTGCCTCAATTGCAGTTCTGTTTTGGTCAACTGTTCCCACAGCTTTTAAGTTAGGATTAAAAGAATACACGCCGATCCAGCTTATTCTAATTGCTTCCTTTGTTTCGGTTTTGATATTGGGTACTGTACTCGTATTTCAAGGGAAAAGCAAATTATTATTGAAACAATCAAAGAAGGAATTCACCTCTTCGCTTTTGCTTGGTGCATTCAATCCATTTATTTATTATATCATTCTTTTTAAAGCATATTCATTGTTGCCTGCACAGTTGGCACAGCCACTTAATATGATCTGGCCGATTGTTATTTCAATTTTATCGGTACCCTTGCTTGGGCAAAGAATTAGCTGGAAAAGTTTTGTTGCACTTGCAATAAGCTTTGTCGGGGTTATAATTATCTCTTCCCAGGGAGGCATAAACGGGTTTCAAAACACAAATATCCCTGGCGTTTTGCTTGCTTTGGTTTCTTCGATTATGTGGGCTTTATATTGGATTTTAAATGTCAAAGATAAAAGGGACGAAATCCTTAAATTATTTCAGAATTTTGTGGTCGGATTTATACTCCTTTTAATTGCAACGGCAATTTTTTCCGATTTTCATTTTCAATGGGGAACAGGACTTTGGGCTGCTGTTTACATTGGTTTTTTCGAAGTCGGGGTAACCTATATTTTATGGATGAACGCAATGAAGTTTAGCCAAAACAATGCAATTATTGGGAATCTGGTGTTTTTTGCCCCATTTATATCACTTCTATTTGTTTCTTTAATTTTGAAAGAAGAAATTTACTTCACTACTTTTATTGGAATTATTTTCATTTTAGGAGGGGTATTGTTTCAACAAATTAAGAAACGGAAGATTTCATGAAGGAAACAGCAAATATGAGGATTTTGGGAATTGATCCAGGCACACAAGTTACCGGATATGGACTTGTTGAAATACGAAATAAAAAACCAGTCATCCTTTATTCTGGCATTATTCGTCCGGGAAAGTATAAAAATATTTATGACAGGTTAAAATTCCTGCACGAACGTGCCTTACATTTAATTGACGAGTATCAGCCAAATGTAATGGCCTTGGAAGCACCTTTTTACGGGAAAAACGTGCAATCGATGCTAAAGCTTGGCCGTGCCCAGGGGGTAATTATGGCAGCCGGATTGTATAAATCGCTTCCTATTTTTGAATATGCTCCCTTGCTTGTAAAACAATCGATAACCGGAATGGGCAGGGCTTCAAAAGAACAAGTTGCCTATTTTCTGAAACAGTTGTTTAACCTTGATGAAATACCCAAAGACCTGGACGTTTCGGATGCTGTTGCAGTTGCCATTTGCCATTTTATCCAGCAGGGAAAGCCAACCCAATCAAAAGAATATAAAAACTGGGGTGACTTTGTTAAGAAGAATCCCGGAAAAGTGAAAGGGAGATAAATTGGAACTTATTTCGTTTCCATTAGAATAGGAAATGAAAAAAGATGTGATATACGCGCACTACGCGCTTAGCGGTTTGAAACCGCTAAGAGCATAGGTAAAATGCTTGGAAAGTTAAACGCTGAATAAATTCCTAACGATCTTATATTGAGATAATTTTCGTTTCATCCCATAAGGACGACTTTACAATGCAAGAAAAGTATCGAATATGTTCTTCTATTAAATAAATATGTTATCTTTGCGCCTCGAAATTTTGACAAATAAATAAAAATTATGCCAGCAAAAATCAGATTAGCGCGACATGGTCGCAAAAGGTATGCTTTCTACCACATTGTGGTAGCTGATAGCAGGGCGCCACGAGATGGCAGGTACATTGAAAGGATTGGCTCATATAATCCTAACACGAATCCTGCTACTATAGATCTCGATTTTGACAAAGCCTTAGATTGGCTTATGAAAGGCGCACAACCAACAGACACCGCAAATGCAATTTTGTCATACAAAGGTGTCCTCTACAAAAAACACCTCCTTGGAGGCGTAAAAAAAGGAGCTTTTGATGAAGCTGAAGCCGAAAAACGTTTTGAAGCGTGGCTAGCTGAAAAAGAAGCAAAAATCCAGGCAAAAGTTGATCGCTTGGCTGCTGACAGTGCTGCTTTAAGCAAAAAACAACTGGATGCAGAAACTAAAATCAACGAAGAAAGAGCAGCTGCAATTGCTGCCCGAAATGCAGAATTAGCTGCCGAAGTTGAAGCTCAAAAAGCTGCTGAAGAGGCTGCAAATGCCCCTGAAGTAGAAGAAGCACCAACGGAAGAAGCTACCGCTGAAGAAGCTGCTCCAGTTGCTGAAGCAACTACGGAAGAAGCTCCGGCAACAGAAGAGGTTGCTGAAAAACCTGCGGAAGAAGAAACTGATTCAAAAGAATAGGTTTCCTAATTTGAGTGAAATTTACATTCAAAAAAATATAAAAGCTGTTTACTCAGGTAAGCAGCTTTTTTTATTTCCTTATATTTGAAACATGGAGGTAATCCCAATCAATACATGCACAAAAATCGGGTATTTGCAAAAGTTGCACAGTATCCACGGTGAACTTGTGCTTAATTTTGAGCCGAAATACGAAGACTCTATCCATGATGCAAGTACCTTCTTTGTTGAACAAGATGGATTATTGGTTCCGTTTTTTATCGAGGAAAATGGGATAAGGTTCCGGTCAAACAAAACTGCTAACCTGAAATTCGAATGGGTCGATTCTGAAAAAGCTGCTAAATTGATATCGGGAAGCAGCGTGTACCTTAAAACCGATGAAATTAAAATCCCAAATGGTATTTTCAGCATTGACGAATACAAAGATTTTATGGTAGTAGATGCCGAACTAGGGGAAGTTGGAACCATTGATGAAATAAACGATTATGGCGGAAACATCGTACTTTCCATATTGCGGGACGGGGACGAAATCCTGGTTCCTTTTAATGAAGAGCTGCTAATCTCTATTGACCACAAAAAACAACAAATAATCCTTGACCTCCCTTCCGGCTTGATTGATTTAGAGACTAGAACCACGATCCACTAATCATTGGCATTTTTATTTGTAACTTATAAGACATTTATTCGTCTTACATGCAACATTTTTTACTAAATGGCATCATTATAAGAAACAAAATAGAAAAACAATGAAAACAAAACTAGTAACACTCACCTTATTTTTAGTTGGATTTTTAGTTTCAACATCGATAATTGCAAAAAATGAAACCCGACAGGTAGCATCATTTTCAGAAGTTAGCTTGCGGATTTCAGGGACGGTTTATATTACCCAGGGAAACACTCAAAGTGTTGATATAACAGCAAATTCTGATGTCTTGGATAAAATTATTACGGAAGTAAATGATAGAAAACTTGTGATCCGCTTTCCCAAAAGAACTTTCTTCCAGAAGAATTTCAGTAAAGGGAATATTATCATCAACATCACTGTTCCAGATATTGATGGCTTATTTATTTCCGGATCGGGCGATATTGTTGCAAAAGAAACCATTAATTCACGCATTCTTGATCTTGCCATCAGTGGAAGTGGAAATATCAACCTTGCAGATTTAAATTCGGACCGTGTAAAGGCTGCTATTTCAGGATCAGGAGACATCGAAATTAAAAATGGGGGAGTTGCCGATGAACTTTCTATTTCTATTTCAGGATCAGGCGATGTGAACACCTACGGGTTTGAAGCCAAAAATGTATCAGTTAAAACAGCGGGGTCAGGTGATGCAGGAGTTTATGCCATAGACAACTTAAAGGTATCCATTGCCGGGTCTGGTGACGTTTTCTATAAAGGAAGTGCAGCTGTAGATGCTAAAGTTGCCGGTTCAGGCAATGTTCGGAGAAAATAAAAAATCCCAATCAAACGATAACTTCAAACAAATACTTAAGTTGATTGTTTGTTGAATTTGAAATAATGCTTTCATAATTCACTGATATTGTTTAATTTAACTTATCAACAAAACAAACTAAAATTATAAGTATGGGAATTTATAAAGAGTTCAAAAGTTTTATTATGAAAGGCAACGTGCTTGATTTAGCTGTTGCCGTAGTGATTGGTGCTGCTTTTAAAGCTGTAATAACATCGTTTGTAAAAGATGTTTTAATGCCGCCAATTGGGATGTTTCTTGGAGGTACCGATTTTAGCAACCTAAAATTAGTACTTAAATCAGGATCGGAGGCAGTAATGTCAGGATCTGAAGTCGTTCAACCAGCAGTTAGCGAGGTTGCCATTAGCTACGGGGTTTTCACCAATACGCTAATCGACTTCATCATTATTTCTTTTGTTATTTTTATGATTATTAAAGTTTACAACAAAACACAGAAGAAAAAAGAAGAAGCACCTGCTGCACCACCAGCTCCTTCAAACGAAGAAGTATTACTTGGTGAGATCAGGGATATTTTAAAAGAGAAAAAATAAAACATTTTGGGGGAATATATGAAAGGCTGCTTTAGAAATAAAGTGGCTTTTCTATTTTCTAAGGATATCGATTCGTCCACCAGCCCCCAATTTAATAATACTTGAAGGTGTTGCTTCGGTCAAATCATCCTGTCGGTACGACACAATATAATCAACCTGATTTTTAATATCTTCAGAAATTTGGTCAAAAAAAGCCGGGCTTTTATCGCCACTAATATTCGCAGATGTTGAAACGAGTGGCCTCCGAAACCTTCGAATTAGTTCCGATGTAAACTCCTCCTTTGTAAACCGGATCCCAATTGTTCCATCATTAGCAACCAGATTTTTAGGCAAATTTTTGGCATTTGAATAAATGATGGTTAATGGAGTTGTTGTAATTTCAATCATATCCCAGGCAATTTCAGGAACATCATCGACATATCTTTCAAGCAAAGCCGGGTTTTCCATCAACACCAACATGCTTTTTGAATCTTCCCTGCATTTGATCTTATATATTCGATCCACAGCTTCCTTATTTGTTGCATCACAGCCAATTCCCCAAATTGTATCGGTAGGATATAAAATTACCCCACCACTTTTCAGAATTTCCAATGCTTTTTTAATATCCTCCACCATTTTCAACAACACTTTTATAGATTTTCATCAATGAGGCAACTGACTTTTCGGGGGTAAACCCTCCAGCTCTTTCAAGCCCCTTAGCTATCAATTCTTTTCGCAAAGTTTTATCCTGAATTAGTTGTTCAATTTTATTTCCTATATCGGTTACATCATTTGGCTTGCACAACAAGCTTGCATCACCCCCAACTTCGGGCAAACAAGAAACATTGGAAGTTAAAACCGGACATTCGGATGCCATTGCTTCAATAAGTGGCAAGCCAAATCCTTCGAAAAATGAAATATAAATAAGCATTTCAGCATTTTGATAAACATAGGGTAAATCCTCATCTGTGACCGATCCTAAAAACTTCACTTTATCTTCCATTTTATGCTCGGTAATAAAATCCAGAAGCTTTTGTACATACGTTGTAGGTTTGCCAACAATTACCAAGGGCAAATCAATTCCTTTCTCGTGGATGGCCTTTAAAATATTTAGCTGGTTTTTACGCGATTCAATTGTCCCCAATGATAAAATGTATTTTTGGGGCAAATCGTATTTTTTAACAACCTCAGACTTCAAATTGGTATCGGAAGGGGCAAAATACCTTTCTGAAATTGCCTGATAAACGACCTCTATTTTTTCAGGATTCACTTGCAATAAATTAATAATATCGTCGCGGGTTTGTTCGCTAATGGCTATTATTTTGTTCGCTGTATCAGTAGCAAATTTTAATTTCTGTAGATATATTTTTCGATCAAGTGTTTTGTAAAAATGAGGAAAGCGCATAAAAATAAGGTCATGGATCGTTACAACCGACGGCACTCCCGTATTTTGGATTCCAATTGGCAACTCATGGCTCAAACCATGAAACAAATCAACTTCACGTTTTGCCAAAACACGGCTCAGGGAAATACTTCTCCAAAATGACTTCAATATTTTTGATGTGGGGTTGTCTGGCGAAATAATCTCGAAATTGCCCTGTTCTGGAAATAAATCCCTTTTAATCTCGGGAGTAAATAACACATAGTCGTTTTCAGGGAAATACTTTTTTAAAGCAATCAGGGTAGTCCTGCTATAATTTCCAAGACCCGTACCATTCAGAAATGCTCTTTTCGCGTCAAAACCTATTCTCATGACCAGGAATTTGATTATTCCCTAAAGATATAAAAAAGGAGTTGTATTTTTCTGGTTTTGAACCTAAACCTCAAATTCCGTGAGACCGGAAAAATCAAGTGTACGGAATAAATCTTCAATCGTCTCAGCCCTTCTGATTTCAACAACATCGCCATTTGCGCGCAGTAACAATTCTGCCGAACGCAGTTTGCTGTTGTAATTAAAGCCCATGGCATGACCGTGTGCCCCTGTATCGTGAATAACAATTAAATCTCCCCGTTCCACTTCCGGCATTTGCCTGTCGATTGCAAACTTATCGTTGTTTTCGCACAACGAACCTGTAACATCATAGGTTTTGGTTTTTGCATCCTTCTCTTTCCCAACAACGGTGATATGATGGTATGCCCCATACAATGCCGGACGCATAAGGTTCACCATGCATGCATCCAATCCAACAAATTCTTTATAAGTACTCTTCAAATGCTCAACCTTCGACACCAAATATCCATAAGGACCGGTAATTGCCCTCCCCGATTCAAAATATATTTTTAATGGCTCTAAACCATTTCCCACGATATACTTTTGATACATACGTTTAATGCCTGCGCTCATCACATCCAGGTCAACTGCTTTTTGCTCAGGCTTGTAAGGAATACCTATCCCTCCTCCAAGGTTAGCAAATTCAATATGAATACCTAACTTTTGTGATATTTCGGCAATGAGTTCAAACAATATTTCGGCAGTTTCGACAAAATAATTCGGATCCAACTCATTGGATGCCACCATGGTGTGAATACCAAATCTTTTTACACCTTTGTCACGCAATATTTTATAGCCTTCGAACATTTGCTCGCGGGTAAAGCCGTATTTTGCTTCTTCCGGATGGCCAATAATCAGGTTCCCTTGTTTCAGGTTTCCGGGATTATACCTAAAGCTAATCAGGTCTGGCAAGCCAGCATGTTCTTCTAAAAAACCGATGTGCGAAATATCATCAAGGTTGATAACTGCCCCCAGTTCACGTGCTTTTTTAAATTCACTGGCAGGTGTATCGTTCGAGGTAAACATAATCTCTTCACCACGCATACCTAGTTTTTCAGCCAAAACCAATTCAGCCATTGAGCTACAGTCAATTCCAAATCCCTGTTTCCTAAGGGTTTTCATTAAATATGGATTTGGTGCCGCTTTAATAGCGTAGAACTCCTTAAACCCGAGATTCCATGAAAATGCTTTGGTAAATTTCTTTGCATATTCAACCATTGCTTTTTCATCGTAAATATGAAACGGGGTTGGAAACTGTTCAATTATCTGCTCAAGCTTCTCTTTCGAAAATGGAATTGTTTTCTCTGCCATATTACTTTCAATTTGTGCGCAAAGATAGAAAACGGGTACTTATTTAGAAATAATTTAATTAAGAGGAGTAAAAATTAATGGAAAAATAGGATTTAAATTGTCGTCACTTTTATTTCAAATACCGGAAGTGTCCTTCCTTCGATTGAAGAAGCCGAATCGTACAAATAACTAGCCCCAATCCGTTCATAAAATCCCTTTGAAAAGGGATCTGAAAATACCATTAATCTGCTAATGCCACGGTCAGAACAAGTTTTTCTCACATGTTCCATAAGTTTTGTTCCAATTCCTTTACGTATATAGGTTGGGGAAATAAAAATATGATCGAGCCAATAACCTTTAGCAACAAACACTTTCCCAAACATTGAATCTTCAGGATTAAACAGAATGGAGTAAAAGCCGATCGCTTTCTCATTTATTTCGCCAACAAAAACGATGGCATTTTGAATGTATTCTTTTGTAATCGTAAGTTCTTGCTCCCAAATTTTAAAATATTCTTCCGGGTAATCCCAATGCCTTTTCGATTCAAAAGCAATCGTGGTTAATACATCTGCATCATCAGTACGTGCAGGTCTTATTTTCATCCATTAAACTAATTCATTGCTTAAATAGCCTGTGGCAATCTCCTTCACTTCGCCTTCCATTTGGATGTTCCAGTCTTCATCAATCTGGATTTTTAATTCACCCCCCGGCATTTTCAAGGTTAATTTTCTGTTGGTTAACCCTTTTTTTATCATTACTGAAGCAACTGCGCACGACGAACTTCCTGATGCAAGGGTATAACCGGCACCTCGCTCCCAAATCAGCACCTCAACCATATCAGGTGAAAGTACTTTTGCAAACTGAACATTTATCCGGTTGGGGAAATTCTCGTGGTTTTCAAGGTAAGTTCCATATTTCATCAATTCATCGATGTCTAAATTATCTTTAATTACCACACAATGAGGGTTTCCAACCGAAACGCAATTCACTAAATAATCTTTCCCACCAGCATTTAATGGAAAATCTAAACACTCTTCGCCCGCACAATTAACCGGGATCAAATTCGATTTAAAAATAGCTTTGCCCATGTCCACCTTTACTTTTGATGCCTTCCCATTGTTTTCTTCCGTAACCAATGCTTTCACCAGTCCACCAAGCGTTTCAATGGTAAATTCTTTTTGTTTTGCAAATTCAAAATCATACAGGTATTTGGCAAAAATCCGCAAGCCGTTTCCACTTTTTTCGGCTTCAGAGCCATCCGGATTTAAAATCCTTAAGCCAAAATCAGCTTTTTGGCTTGGCATTTTTAATAAAATCCCGTCGGAACCAATTCCATAATGCACATCGCAAATTTTAACAATATTTTCGGTGTTCATTTCGAAGGAAATGTTCTCACTGTCCATAACAATGTAATCGTTCCCAAGCCCATGTGTTTTGACAAAAAAATTCTGCATGATTTCTCTTTTTAAGGTGTTTGATATTAATTCTCCAAAGGTAAAAAACAATGGGATAAAGCCCAATCTTACGCTCCAATACAAAACCAAATTCTAATCAAGAAAATAAAACTTATCTAACGTCAACTTTAACAAAACCTAAACAAGGACATTCAATTATTACTCTGGGATAAGGCTCTCTTTTATATTTTTTATATTTACACATTCTAAATAGCAAAATTCAAAAAAACAGATAGCATGGCATTAATTAATGAGAATTACCTAAAGTTACAGGCAGGATATTTATTCCCTGAAATTGCTAGGAGAGTTGGGGAGTTTATCGCTGCAAACCCAGATAAAAAAGTGATAAAAATGGGTATTGGAGACGTTACCCAACCATTGGCTCCGAGTGTATTGAAAGCCTTTCATGAAGGTGTTGACGAAATGGGCAAAGGAGTAACTTTTAAGGGTTATGGACCTGAACAAGGATATGCATTTTTAAGGGAAGCTATCGCTAAAAATTCGTATCAAAACAATGGCGTTACCATTGAAGCAGATGACATTTTTATTTCAGATGGATCAAAATGTGACACAGGAAATATCCAGGAGATTTTTGGGAACAACAATAAAATAGGAATTTGCGATCCGGTTTACCCGGTATATGCCGACACTACGGTAATGGCTGGTAAAACAGGGCAGTGCCAATCAAACGGCTATTACGATGGTATTATTTACATGCCTTGCACTGAAGAAAATGGGTTTATTCCGGAGCTGCCCACCGAAACTCCTGATCTAATTTTCTTATGCTACCCCAATAACCCCACAGGCACTGTTGCAACTAAAGAAGAGTTGAAAAAATGGGTAGATTATGCATTGAAAAATAATAGTATTATTTTATACGATGCAGCTTACGAAGCATTTATCACCGAAGAAAACATTCCTCACTCGATTTATGAAATTGAAGGTGCCAAAAAATGTGCAATTGAATTCAGGAGTTTCTCAAAAACCGCTGGTTTTACTGGAACCAGGTGTGCATTTACAGTAATCCCAAAAGAACTGGTTGCATACGATTCTGAAAGCAAAGCACACGCGGTTCGCAACCTTTGGAACCGGAGGCATTCGACCAAATTCAATGGGGTTTCGTACCCGGTACAAAAAGCGGCCGCTGCCATATTTACTGACGAAGGGAAAAAAGAAGTTGCAGAAATAATTGCCTATTATCTGGAGAATGCCCGGATTATGAGGGAAAGCCTGACAGAAATTGGATATACTGTTTATGGAGGTGTAAATGCCCCTTATGTTTGGGTAAAAACCAAAAACAATGCAAGCTCATGGGATTTCTTTGATAAAGTTTTAAACGAAGCCAATGTGGTAGGTACCCCGGGATCAGGTTTTGGTCCAGCCGGAGAAGGATACTTTAGGTTTTCAGCATTTGCTGATCGCGAAAATGTGCTGGAAGCTATGGACCGAATTAAGAAACTTTCTTAAAAATACAAAGACCCGCTCTCTAAAAAAGCGGGTCTTTAAATAATATTTCAAATTTACTATTTTCTTCCGGGATACACTTTTAAAGCTTCTTCCAGGATTTTTAAACAAACCCGTAAATCATCCTTTTTCAACACATAAGCAATCCTGACTTCGTCCCTTCCATAGCCTTCGATGGTATAAAATCCTGATGCCGGGGCTAAAAACAGAGTCTGGTTTTCCCACCTGAAATCGGAAAGAAGCCATTCGCAAAACTTATCGGAATCGTCAACCGGAAGCCTGGCAACCGTGTAAAATGCACCCATAGGTATTGGCGAATAAACACCTTCAATACGGTTAAGCCCATCAATCAAAAATTTTCGCCTTTCAACATACTCATTGTAATTGTTAAGCATATAATCTTCATCCGAATCAAGCGATGCTTCGGCAGCAATTTGCCCAATTAGTGGAGGGCTCAACCTGGCCTGACAAAATTTTAATATGTTTTTTCTTAACTTTTCGTTTTTGCAAATTATGGCGCCAATCCTCAGCCCACATTCACTATATCTTTTTGACACAGAGTCAATTAAAACAACATTTTGTTCGATGCCTTCGAGATGAAAAGCCGAAATATAAGGTGCCCCGGTATAACAAAATTCGCGGTAAACCTCATCTGAAAAAAGATATAGGTCGTATTTTTTTACCAGGTCGCGGATTTTGTTCATCTCACTCTTGGTGTACAAATATCCGGTTGGGTTGTTTGGGTTACAAATCATCATCCCTTTTGTTTTTGGGGTAATGAGCTTCTCAAACTCTTCGATTGGGGGAAGTGCGAACCCATCCTCGATTTTCGCGGGTAACGATTTTATAACTGCACCCGCAACAATTGCAAATGCTTCGTAGTTGGCATAAGCTGGCTCGGGAACTATTATTTCGTCTCCCGGATCAAGGCACGACATAAAAGCAAAAGTAACCGCCTCGCTTCCACCCGATGTAATAATTATATCCTCCACCTGAGCATCAATATTAAACTTGTGGTAATATTTTGCCAACTTTTGCCTGAACGATTTAATCCCTTCGCTTGGCGTGTATTCTAAAATCTCACGGTCAATATTTCGGATTGCATTTAAAGCATTTGATGGTGTTGGCAAGTCAGGCTGACCAATATTTAGATGGTAAACTTTAACTCCATCTTCTTTTGCTTTGTCTGCAAAAGGACCTAATTTCCTAATTGGGGAATCAGGCATTTTATTTCCTCTTTCTGAAACCGTCGGCATATTTAAAAAATATTATAAAAAGTGAACAAAGATACAACTTGCAATTTGATATCAAAACACTAATTCTGCTATCAATCTTTAGTTTTATTGTTTTATTAACTTCCATTTCCCTAAAAATAAAAACCTACACACCCACCATGCTTACAAAGCCTTTGATACTTCACGGAAACCTTAATTTTATCATATTTTAGGATATACGGGTTCTCTATTTTTGGTTAAAATAACTTAAGCAAAAAGAGATGATTATAGGTGTTCCAAAAGAGATTAAAAACAACGAAAACCGTGTTGCGCTAACCCCGGCAGGAGCTGCTGAACTGGTTAAACATGGCCACGAACTTTATGTACAGGCAACAGCCGGAAATGGAAGTGGGTTTATGGATGAGAATTATATTGAAGCAGGAGCAAAAATACTTCCTACAATTGAGGATGTGTATGGGATTGCTGAAATGATCATCAAAGTAAAAGAACCAATTGAACAAGAATATAAGCTCATAAAAAAAGGACAAATATTGTACACATATTTCCATTTTGCGTCGTGCGAACCACTAACACATGCAATGATTGAAAATGGTTCTGTTTGCCTTGCATACGAAACCGTAGAATTGGCTGACAGGTCTTTGCCGCTGTTGGTTCCGATGAGTGAGGTTGCCGGAAGGATGTCGGTTCAGGAAGGTGCAAAATACCTCGAAAAAACCTATGGTGGTTATGGTGTATTGCTTGGCGGAGTTGCTGGCGTACCTCCTGCAAAAGTTTTAATTATTGGAGGTGGCATTGTTGGAACAGAAGCTGCTAAAATGGCGGCCGGACTTGGTGCCGATGTAACCGTAATGGACGTTAACTTACCACGTCTAAGATATTTGGACGATATTATGCCTGCAAATGTTAAAACCATGATGAGCAATGAGTATAACATTCGTGAAATGGTGCAAACACATGACCTGATTATTGGTGCTGTACTAATTCCAGGAGCTAAAGCTCCTAAACTTGTTACCCGCGATATGCTTCAACTTATGAGGCCCGGAACAGTTATGGTTGATGTTGCTGTTGACCAGGGAGGCTGTTTTGAAACAACAGTTGCCACAACGCATGCGGAACCAACTTTTATTATCGACGATGTTATACATTATTGTGTTGCAAACATGCCGGGAGCAGTTCCACGAACATCTACACTCGCACTTACAAATGCGACATTGCCAAATGCCATAAATATCGCCAACAAAGGATGGAAAAAAGCTTGCAAGGAAGATGAAACATTAAAAAAAGGATTAAATGTTGTGAATGGTAAAGTCGTTTATAAAGGTGTTGCTGAAGCCTTTAACTTACCATATTACGATGTAAAAGAGGTCTTATAACCATCTTTATTACGAATAACTTAAAAGCCTGATCTTCGGAATCAGGCTTTTTTTATGTTTTTTCCTGGTTATATTGTATTTTCATTGTTCGTTTCACAAAGAGAGATTCAAATGAAATCAATCAAAGATCGTTTTTACGAAATAATTTTTGAAGCAGATACCAAAGGTGGTAAATTTTTCGACGTAATCCTTCTGGTGATTATACTTATTAGTGTAGTCCTTGTTATGCTTGAAAGCGTGGAAAGCATTGGAAAGGAATATGGAAACCTCCTAAAGATTTCGGAATGGATTATCACCATCATATTTACAATTGAATATATATTTCGGATATTAATCGTAAAAAAACCATGGAAATATGCAACCAGTTTTTATGGTATTATTGATTTGTTAGCGGTAATCCCGACTTATTTAAGTTTAATACTGGTTGGAGGACAAAGCCTGGTAGTTATACGCATATTAAGGTTACTTCGCGTATTCCGGATCCTAAAACTCACAAGATATTCCAGTGCTGGGCAAAGCTTGGTAAGAGCATTATGGGCAAGCAGGGCAAAAATCAGCGTGTTCTTATTTTTTGTCTTTACCATAGTTATAATTCTAGGAACTATAATGTACCTGATTGAAAGCAAAGAAGCTGGGTTCACCAGTATTCCCAGAAGTATTTACTGGGCAATTGTTACACTTACTACTGTTGGTTATGGCGACATTTCACCAGCAACAGCCCTTGGGCAATTTTTTGCAAGTATAATTATGATTATGGGCTATGCGATTATTGCTGTTCCAACTGGTATTATTACTGCCGAGATTGTAAAACCAAGCAAAAAAAACAACACTCAGGTTTGCCCGGAATGCTTACACGAGTCGCATGATGACGATGCCACTTATTGTAAGAAATGTGGAGCCCGGATTAATCCTGAAAATGTTTAAATTTTAACGATTGGCGAACGATCATCGCATTCATCAAGCAAAAGACGCATTTTTTTATTTAAAACCGGATGGATAAATTCACCTGCAATCTCCACCATTGGGGCAAGCACAAAATTTCTTTTGTGAAGAAGCGGGTGTGGAATAATCAGCTCTGGAGTTTCGATAATTTCATCATCGAAAAATAAAATATCTATATCCATCTCTCGCGAAGAATAACCTTCGGATGACCGCCTCTTTTTAAATTGTGCTTCAATTTTTTGTGTTTCCTGAAGCAATTGCAGCATATCAAGATTAGTTTCAATAAGAATTACCTGGTTCAAAAAATTTGATTCGGCACTAAACCCCCATGGCGGGGTTTCATATACCGACGAAATTATATCAACCTCACCAAGGTTTTCGCGTATTAGTTCAATGCACTTCTGGAGGTTCTTTTTTTTATCTCCAAGATTTCCGCCAATGCCTAAAAATACTTTATGCATTAATTTTGTTTTTTGTAATATCTTTAGGTCTTTATTTACCTATGTGAATATAATTTGTTGGTAAAATTAATGATTTAAAACAAATCGTCTCGAAAAAATACATTCACCAAATAGGTGCGAAACAAACATAAAAGAGAAACTTAAAAATGTATAAATTCCTAAAAAACAATAAATGAAAGACTTTTTAAAATACACGCTGGCAACAATAGTTGGGATTTTTCTGGTTAATATTATCGGATTTTTTCTACTCTTTATCATAGTTGGGGCAATCATGTCGACCACCGAAAAACAAGTGATTGTATCCAACAATTCAATGTTGGTTATCAACCTCGAAAAACAAGTGGTTGATCGTGCCCCGGTCGATCCTTTTAAAGATTTGAACCTTCCGGGTGGCTTTTATCAGGAGAAAAAAATTGGCTTAGATCAAGTTTTAAAATCAATTGAAAATGCCAAATACGATGATCGCATTAAAGGCCTATACCTGAATTCATCTGTCGTAAATGCGGGCATGGCAACGGTTGAAGAAATAAGAAACGCTTTAATAGAATTTAAAAATGAATGTGGTAAACCAATTTTTGCATATGCAGATTTTTACGGTCAAAAAGCATATTATCTTGCCACGGTTGCCGATACCATTGCATTAAATCCTGAAGGATCGGTTGATTTTAGAGGACTTGGTGGCGAGATGATGTTTTATAAGAATGCCCTGGAAAAATTAGGTGTGGAAATGCAAATTGTCAGGCATGGTAAATTTAAAAGCGCTGTTGAACCTTTTATGCTTGAAAAAATGAGTGCCGAAAGCCGGGAGCAATCCATGACCTATTTAAACAGCCTTTGGGGACAAATGCTAAAAGGTATTTCAGAAGAACGCGGCCTTTCCATTGAGGAGTTGAACAAACTTGCGGACGAAGTCCAAACTTTTAATAAAGGAGAAAAAGCAGTAACAAACGGGCTGGTTGATGTGGCAATTTATAAAGACCAGGTATTGGATGCCATGAGGGCTATCTCCGGAATAGAGGCAAACAAAGGTATTCCCGTAATTGGGGTGTCAGATTATGCCGATGTTTATGTGCACAATCCGGATAAAAAGAAAGGCTACCAGCGTACTAAAATTGCTGTAATATATGCCAGTGGCGACATTGGGGTTTCCATGGGAGGCGATGTGATCAATGCCGATGTTATTTCACGTGAAATAAGGGCAGCGCGTATCGACACGAACTACAAGGCAATTGTTTTAAGAATCGACTCTCCGGGCGGAAGTGCATACCACTCCGATGTAATTTGGAGGGAAGTTGATCTGGCAGCAAAAGAAAAAACAGTGGTTGCATCAATGGGCGATGTGGCTGCTTCGGGAGGTTATTACATTGCATGTGCTGCCGATAAAATTGTGGCCAGCCCAAATACCATAACCGGCTCCATTGGGATTTTTGGTGTAATACCTAATGCCGGGGAATTATTAAACCAAAAGCTGGGAATTACCACAGACGTTGTTAAAACAAACGAGCACTCTGATCTGATTACGGTTACACGTGGCATGTCTGAATTTGAAAAGAATATGATGCAGGAAAACATCGAAGAAGGATATACGACATTCATCACAAAAGTTGCCAACGGTCGGCATATGGAAGTTGCTGCCATTGATGAAATCGGGCAAGGAAGGGTTTGGTCTGGCGAAAACGCTAAAAAAATAGGGCTTGTCGATCAGTTTGGAGGTATTAACGAAGCTATCGAACTTGCTGCAGAAATTGCCGGAGTTGAAGATTATCGGATCGTAAACCTACCAAAACAAGCCGATCCGTTTGAAGAATTGTTCAGCACAGCACCCGATAAAATCCGTGCCTGGTTACTTGAAAAGGAATTGGGCGAAAACCTGAAATATTACAATTTCTTGAAAAAGGCATCTCAACTTAAGGGCGTATATACCAGAATGCCTTACGATATCGACATTCAATAAAATTAAAAAGATATTTATTTTCAGGGTTTCACGTGATGTGGAGCCCTGATTTGTTTTAGTCAGGCAATAATTTATATCTTAGCTATTGCAAACTCTGTTAGCGTATGTGGAAACTTTTTTTATACCCTTTTTCCCTATTGTACGGATTAATTGTGTATTTCAGGAACAGGCTTTTTGATTTGAATATACTCAAGTCAACTGAATTTGATTTGCCAATTATATCAGTGGGGAATATTACTGTTGGTGGAACCGGAAAAACACCACATACTGAATACCTGGTCAATTTATTGAAGGATCAGTTTAAAGTTGCAACCTTAAGCAGGGGGTACAAAAGAAAATCAAAAGGTTTCCGGCTGGTTGAAACAAACACTACAGCCACCGAGTCTGGAGATGAACCCTTGCAAATCAAAAGAAAATTCCCGGATGTTATTGTTTCTGTTTGCGTCGATCGTGTGGAAGGGGCAACCAAACTAATGGATGAGAAGCAGGAAAACATTCCGGATGTGGTTATACTGGACGATGCTTATCAACATCGAAGAATCACCCCGGGACTTAACATCCTATTAATAGATTACAACCGTCCAATTAAAGATGATTACCTCCTGCCAATGGGTAGGCTGAGGGAAAGTCGCAGGCAAATCCGAAGGGCAAATATTATTATTGTAAGCAAATGTCCCTCTGAAATAACACCAATTGCGGAAAGAATCCTGCAAAAAAACGTTGGTTTAAAACCTTACCAAAGTATTTACTTCACCACCATCGTTTACGATCAGGTAAAACCTGTATTTCCTAACAGCAAACCAATTCTCTTAGAAGAAGAACATGATTTTGCCATTCTATTGGTTACAGGAATTGCATCAACCATCGAAATCAACAAACAAGTACAAAAATACTCCAAACAAGTCACCAGGCTCGAATTTGGCGACCATCACCAATATTCGCAAGAGGATCTGGAAACCATAAAAAATACTTTTGACGCGATTAATTCGGAAAAGAAAATTATACTTACAACCGAAAAAGATTCTATGCGTTTAAAAGACATAGAAGGGTTTTCAGAAGAACTTAAAAAGGCTTTGTATTACCTGCCGGTTAAAATAAAATTCCTTGACAAACAAGGAGAATCTTTTAATACTAAAATCAGCAATTATGTTAGAGAAAATAAGAGCAACAGCGAACTTCATAAAAGAAAAAAGCAAGCTAAATCCTAATATCGGGATAATTCTTGGTACCGGGCTGGGTGGATTGGTCAATGAGATTGAAATCGTTGACAGTATCCCCTATCACGAAATTCCTAATTTTCCGGTATCGACCGTCGAAGGGCATTCCGGGAGGTTGATATTGGGAAAACTCGGGGGAAAAGAAATACTTGCCATGCAGGGAAGGTTTCATTTTTACGAAGGATATTCCATGAAAGAAGTAACATTCCCGGTAAGGGTGATGAAGCTTCTGGGAATTACACACCTTTTTGTTTCGAATGCAAGTGGAGGGCTGAATCCTACCTATAGAGTGGGTGACATAATGGTGATTAATGATCACATCAACATGTTCCCTGAGCATCCTTTAAGGGGAAAAAACCTAAAAGAGTTGGGAACCCGGTTTCCCGACATGAGCCACACCTACAACGAAAGGCTACGGAACAAAGCGAGGCTTATTGCTTTTGAAAATAATTTTGACCTAAAAGAAGGTGTTTATGTGGGCGTTTCAGGACCTACCTTCGAAACCCCGGCAGAATACAAAATGTTCAGGATAATGGGTGCTGATGCTGTTGGAATGTCAACTGTTCCGGAAGTAATTGTTGCACGCCACATGAGCATGACCGTGTTCGGGATATCCATCATTACTGATAGTGGTGTGCCAGGACAAATTGTGGAAGTTTCGCATGAAGAAGTTCAGCAGGTTGCTGCCAATGCCGAACCAAAAATGACCCTCATCCTTAAAGAATTAATCAAAAGCCTTTAAGAATGAAATATCCTATAATTTTTGCCAGCCTAATTATTGCTCTTGTTGCATGCTCAACCCAAACTTCTAAGGTTGAATTGGTATTAGAAACAAAATCAAAATTAGGAGAAGGAGCCATTTGGAATCCGGTAAACAATCGTTTGTATTGGGTTGATATATCAGGCGGGTTACTGAACATTTATAATCCGGTAACCAATGCAAATATTGAGCTTCGGACAGGGCAAAGTACCAGTGCAGTTGTTCCTTCTGAATCGGGGAAGGCAATTGTCGCATTACAAAACGGCATCTATCAGATGGATATAAAAACCGGATCAAAAAAATTAATTATTGATCCTGACAGCAGCATAAGCACAAACAGGTACAACGATGGTAAATGCGATCCGGCAGGGCGGTTCTGGCTTGGCACAATGAGCAATGAAGGTAAAAAAGATGGCGCACTTTACTGTATGTTTGAAGATGGCACAGCAAAAAAGGTGCTTGAAGGAATTTCGATTTCAAATGGAATTGTTTGGTCAAATGACCATTCCAAAATGTACTACATAGATACTCCAACACAACAGGTAAAAGCCTATGATTTTTCTGTGGAAACGGGCGAGATTTGCAACGAAAAAATAGTGATTGAAATACCATCCAACAATGGAGTACCTGATGGAATGACCATTGATGAAAACGGGAACCTTTGGATTGCCCTTTGGGGAGGCGCTGCAGTTGCATGTTGGAACCCCGCTACTGGAGAAATGATCCACAAAATTGATGTCCCTGCAAAAAATGTTACGTCCTGCGCCTTTGGCGATGAAGACCTTGGAACCCTTTACATCACAACAGCAACCGAAGGTTTGGATAAAAATACACTGAAAAAATATCCCTTGTCGGGAGGGTTATTCAAAACAAAACCAGGTGTAAAAGGAGTCCCGGCTTATTTTTATAAAGGCAATTTTTAAGTTAAAAATATGGACCTGATTCTATTGGCACTTGCACCGGTAGCAATTATTGCATTTTATGTTTATTACCGCGACAAATACGAAAAAGAACCGATTAAGCTTTTAATTAAGGCATTAATTGCCGGAGGTTTAACCGTAATTCCAATCCTTTTCGTCGAACAGTTTTTAATGATGTTTATCCATCTATTTGAAGGATTATTTAAACCATTTTATAACGCGTTTGTGGTAGCCGCATTTTCCGAGGAATTGTTTAAATACCTCGCATTAATGCTTCTTTTCTGGAAAAGCAAAGAGTTCAACGAAAAATTTGACGGGATTGTTTATGCCGTCTTCATATCTCTGGGATTTGCTGGTGTCGAAAATATACTTTACGTAACGGATTACGGGCTTCAGACCGGCTTTATCCGAGCAATAACCGCCGTTCCCGCGCATGCTATTTTTGGGGTAACCATGGGATTCTATACCGGGCTGGCTAAATTTTATCCGAAAGAAAGAAAACAGCTTTTAACCCGTGCAATTATAATCCCAATTCTTTTGCATGGTTTTTACGACTTTGTATTAATGGCTGGTTATAATTTCCTGCTAATTGTGTTTGCCGGCTTTGTGATCTACCTCTATATTATTGGATTGAAAAGGTTGAAAAAATTATCAGACAGCTCTGTTTACAGAACAGACTATGACCTCTTAAATAATAAATTTGATCCGCAAAATTAATGGAACTCCCAGGCTATTGGCATATTGAAGAAGCAAATAAACTCATCCGGAAATATGTGCACAACACTCCTGTATTTACTTCCGAAAGCATTAATAAAATAGTTGGTGGAGAGTTGTATTTCAAAGCCGAGAACCTTCAAAAAGTGGGTGCTTTTAAGTTTAGGGGTGCTTGTAATGCCGTATTCTCCCTATCTGATGATGAAGCAGTCAAAGGGGTAGTTACCCACTCATCGGGAAACCATGCAGCTGCACTTGCCCTTGCGGCAAAACTTCGGGGAATACCTGCACACATTGTAATGCCCGAAAATGCCCCGGATATAAAAAAGAAAGCCGTTGCAGGATATGGAGCCCACATAACTTATTGCAAACCAACCCTCGAAGCAAGGGAAAGCACAACCTTAAAGATTATTGAAAAAATTGGGTCAAAACTCATTCATCCTTACGATAATTTTCATGTAATTAGCGGTCAGGGCACTGCCTGCAAAGAGTTGATGGAAAGTTATCCCAATCTTGATGCAGTGCTTACACCCGTGGGTGGTGGTGGTTTGTTAAGCGGCACGGCAATAGCTGCCAAACATTTATCTCCTAGATGCAAGGTCATTGCTGCTGAACCACTTGGCGCTGATGATGCCTATCAATCTTTTCGTTCCAAGAAATTGATCCCGCAAACAAATCCGCAAACCATTGCCGATGGATTGCTAACCTCGGTTGGTGAAAGAAATTTTTCCATAATGCTCGATAAAGTTGATGATGTCGTTACGGTTTCTGAGCAAAGTATTGTTTCAGCAATGCGTATGGTTTGGGAGCGGATGAAGCTTATCATCGAACCATCTTCTGCAGTTCCGCTGGCTGCTATCCTCGAAAACAAGGTGGATGTTTCCAATAAAAAGGTTGGAATAATCCTTAGTGGTGGCAATGTTGATTTGGAGAAGTTGCCATTTTAAAAAATCAAATTTCTAACCATCCCCTAAAATCCGGTTTAGCTTTTCTTTATCCAGGATTGTTACGGTTTTGCGCTCAATTTTAATCAGTCCTTCCTGTTGCATTTCGCCTAAAACCCTCGCCAGCGATGGGCGTGTAACACCAAACATATCTGCCAATTGTTGCTGGGTTTGTTTGATCTCAATCGAATGGAATTTATCCCCTGCCATCTGTAAGAAAAAATGGGCTATCTTTTCTTTAATCGATTTAAAACTAAGAAATTGTATCTTGCGCGACAAAAACTGGGTCCTGGTTGAAATGCTGTGCAGGTAATTTTTTAAAATCTGCTCATTTCCCTGAAGTAGTTTTAAAAATTCGGGAACAGGAATTGATAATGCCTTCACTTTGTTGTTGGCAGTAACGGTAACCGGAAATTTGTTTTCTTTCCCAAATAAAAAAGCACTTGCCAGGGGTTTCGGAGCTTCAATATCCTCAATTTTGATGGTTTTCCCCGAATAATTAATCATTTCGCCGCGCGCACTTCCCGACAATAAAATGAACAAGGACTTTACTTCTTCACCGGCAATGGCAAGCACTTCGTTTTTTTCAAATTTTCTGAGTTGAAAATGAATTTTCCCCAAAAGGTGTTCCATATCATTCTCCGGAATCCCTCGAAAAACCGGGCAATTAACTAAAAGTTGATAATTCATCGTTTTGTAACATTTGATACAATCCATAAAACGGTGCTACGCTACTTTTGTTTTATAAAATTGTAAAAAATGATACGGGAAATTGTACATATTGATGAAGAACTTTGCAACGGATGCGGAGAGTGTGTTCCAAATTGCCATGAAGGCGCCCTGCAGATTATCGACGGGAAAGCACGATTGATCAGCGAATTAATGTGCGACGGATTGGGTGCATGTTTGGGGCATTGCCCGGAAGGTGCCATCACAATCGAAAAGCGTGAAGCCGAAGATTATAACGAGGAAGTTGTGATTGCCCAGATGATAAAAAAAGGCAAGAACACTGTTTTTGCACACCTAAAGCATTTACAGGACCATAACGAAAACGCCTTTCTAAAACAAGCTACAACCTATTTGAAAGCTAATCGCGAATCACTTCCGTTTAGCATTAGTGAAGTTCACCAATTACTTCATGGCGGAGATCAGCCAGCTCAAAAAGCAGAAACAGTTCAGGAAGGTGTTGCATGTGGCTGCGCCGGTTCTGCTCCACAGTCCTTTAATGCCGCTGGCATTAAAATGAAGTCATCTGTAAAAGAAGTTCCGTCTGCCTTATCACAATGGCCGGTACAAATGCATTTGATCAACCCTGCAGCTAGTTATTTTTCAGGTGCCGACTTGTTGGTTGCCGCTGACTGTGTGGCTTTTTCACACGGAAATTTCCACAACGATTTTATCAAAGGAAAAAAATTGGTTATTGCATGTCCGAAACTTGACAACAGCAAAGAAGCCTATACGCAAAAATTGGTTAGATTAATAGACGAGTCGAAAGTGAATACAATTACAACGGTGATTATGGAGGTACCTTGCTGTGGCGGCCTGGCACAAATGGTGCAAATGGCAATACAAATGGCAACACGTAAAGTACCAGTGAAGGTGGTAGTTGTGAGTATTCGAGGGGAGATTCTTTCGGGAGAATGGATTTAAAAATAAGAATTGAGATTGGGTGTTTCATTTAATTAATGGAACAGTGTTTTTGGGGAGATGAACAAAATGCCTGGCAATTATTTGTCAGGTATTTTTTTGAAATGATTAACGGTTTAAAACAAATTTAAATTTGTGAATATCTAAATGTGTGAATAAATTCACTGCTTAATATGTTTTTATAAATTTACAAGCTTGAAGCAATAAAGAATTTATTATGAGGCAATACCTTGATTTGTTGGAGCATGTGCTGGAGAATGGGACGAAAAAAGAGGACCGTACAGGAACAGGGACAATTAGTATGTTTGGACACCAAATGAGGTTCGATTTGCAGGAAGGATTTCCGGTTTTAACAACCAAAAAGCTTCACCTTAAATCGATTATTCACGAATTACTGTGGTTTTTGAATGGAGATACCAATGTGAAATATCTTCAGGATAATGGTGTGAGGATTTGGAATGAATGGGCCGATGAAAATGGGGACCTGGGACATATTTATGGTTACCAATGGCGGTCATGGCCGACTCCCGACGGGAAACACATCGATCAGATCTCGGAAGCTGTGAAGCTTATAGAAACGAACCCCGATTCCAGAAGGATATTGGTTAATGCCTGGAATGTGGGCGAATTAAGTTTAATGAACCTCCCACCCTGCCACATACTTTTCCAGTTTTATGTGGCCGATGGTAAACTTTCATGCCAGTTATACCAACGCAGTGCCGACATATTTTTAGGCGTACCTTTTAACATTGCCTCGTATGCGCTATTAACAATGATGATGGCCCAGGTGACGGGTTTGAAACCGGGTGAGTTCATACATACCCTCGGAGATGGGCATATTTATTCGAACCATTTGGAGCAGGTGAAACTGCAACTTACGCGGAAACCGTTCGCTCTGCCAAAAATGAAAATAAATCCCGACGTGAAGAGTATTTTCGATTTCAAATACGAAGATTTTGAGTTGGTTGGTTATGAAGCCCACCCTCACATTAAAGGGAAAGTTGCCGTTTGATAAACTATCACCATGGAAAACAAAAACATATCGATAATAGTGGCCATTGCCGAGAATTTTGCCATCGGGAAAAACAACGACCTTCTTTTTCATTTACCGAACGATTTAAAAAGATTTCGGGCAATTACCACAGGCAATACCATAATTATGGGAAGAAACACCCTGCTTTCGCTGCCAAAATGGCCGCTTCCAAACCGAAGGCACATTATTATTACCGATAACAAAGAAGATATATTCCCGGGTTGTGAAATCGTTTTTTCCATCGAAGAAGCAATGGAAAGAGTCAAAAATGAGAAGGAAGCATTTATTATTGGAGGTGGATCAATTTACAGGCAATTTTTTCCTTATGCCAACAAACTTTATCTTACACTGGTGCACAAACCTTTTGAAGCCGATGTTTTTTTTCCCGAAATAAATTACAGCGAATGGGAAGAAGTTGCCCGGGAAGATTACTTTGATGAAAAAAACCAATTCAATTATTCCTACCTTGATTTAATCAGAAAATAACAATGAAACTATTTGTATGGCTTGTTGCCTCCATGATTTCGTGTATGTCTTTTGCACAAAATCCAGCTTTGTTAAAACCTAAGTACGAAGAAAACTACACGCCAACCTACGATGAAATAATCAGGATGTACCGGCTTTTAGATGCAAACTATGATAATGCCATTTTGCTTGAACAAGGTAGTACCGATTGTGGAAAACCTTTGCATTTATTTGTCATTAATAATGAAAAGGTTTTTTCTTCGGATAAAATAAAAAAGGCAGGAAAATCGGTTTTACTAATCAACAATGGGATTCACCCGGGAGAACCCGCAGGTATCGATGCCAGCCTTGAGTTTGCCGACGACCTATTACGAAACAATGATGGGAAAGCCCAATTGTTGGAGAATTCGGTCGTAATAATTATTCCGGTTTATAATATCGGAGGATTGTTAAACCGAAGCGCATTTAACAGGTCGGGACAAACAACCCCATACGAAACCGGATTTCGTGGAAACGCCAATAATTACGATTTAAACCGCGATTTTGTGAAGTTGGATTCTGAAAATGCAAAATCATTTGCAAAAATATTCAGGAATTGGGACCCCGATGTATTTCTTGATACGCATACAACCAACGGTTCCGAGCATCAGTATTCAATTACACTGATTGCCCCACAACCAGATAAGTTCCCGCCCACTATGAATAAATTTTTACGTGAAAAATTAATTCCATCTTTATATTCGGAAATGAAAAAAGGGGAATATGAGCTTATCCCCTATGTAAGCTGGATGTATCAGGACCCTGCACGGGGAATAAATATGACCCAGGAAAGCCCGCGCTATTCTTCAGGATTTGCCAACATGTTCCATTCCTATGGCATGATGACCGAAAACCATGTCTATAAGATCTATGCCGACCGTGTAAAATCTGCCATTCAGTTTATCTGGACTTTGTATGAATTTACTTCGAACAACTCCAATGAAATTATAGCATCCCGTAAAAAAGGGGTGCAGGAATCAATGATGGATGATAATTATACTTATTCCTATGAATTGGACACCACGAAATTCAAGCTAATTGAATTCAAGGGTTATGAAGTAGGCCATCAACAAATTAGCAAAATAACCGGCTTACCAAGGTTCGGATACGATTTATCTAAACCTTATACGAGGAAGGTTCCCTTTTATGATTCTTACAAACCTTTGGAAAAACTGGAAATTCCGGAATATTATATTTTGCCACAGGGCTACAAAGAAATTATTGAAAGGCTTAAGCTTAATGGGATTGAATATAAATTATTGAACCAGGATGTGGAATTGAAAGTTGAGGTGGATTACATTGATGAGTATTCGACAGCAAAGCAACCTTCAAACGGGCATTATTTTCATGATCAAATCAGCACTCGGAAAGAAATCCAGGAAATTAACTATTACAAAGGCGATTTGATTATTCCGGTAAGGCAAAAGAAAATAAAATTTCTTTTGGAAACGCTTGAAGCATTATCACCTGACTCATATTTCCGATGGAATTTCTTCGATAATATACTCGATGCGCGTGAATATTTTTCATCGTACGGGTTTGAAGAAAACGCCATGAAATATCTGAATGAACACCCTGATTTTAAACAAAAATTCCTACAAAAACAGGCAAACGACACGGCATTTTCCAAGAATCACCGGGCGCAGCTTGGGTATATTTACAACAATACCGAATGGGCAGAAATCACGCACAAACGATATCCGGTTGCCAGAATTACCAAAGCATTGCTATCGGATGAAATCAAGGAAATAATAAATTCAAAAACCGATTAGGAAAGCAATTTTCCCAGGTTATCAAATTTCAGGTTGTAATCTTTAACCGACAATTCGATAATTTCATGTGCCTCTTTTACCCCATAAGTTGCTGCAATCTCTGTGTTGCTGTCAACTCCAGGCATATCTTTGTACGTAAGGAAATAATGTTCCAACCTTTGGATAACAATTTCGGGAACCTCTGTGATATCTTTAATTTGCCCATAAACGGTATCGTTTCGTAATACGGCAATAATTTTATCATCAGCCCGATTGCCATCAATCATTCTAAATCCACCAATTGGCCTGGCATTTACTAAAAGATCACCATGTGCAAGTGTTTTTTCGGTCAGTACGCAAATATCTATCGGGTCGCCGTCGCCCTTAATCCCTTTCCTGTTCACTTTCTGGCTGCAGTATTCGCCCACTTCATCGCCACAAAAAGTTTGCGGGATAAAGCCATACAGTGCCGGAACAACGTTTGAAAATTTTTGGGGCCGGTCAACCCTTAAATATCCACTTTCCTTATCAATCTCATATTTTACGGTGTCGGTTGAAACTACTTCAATAAATGCGGTAAGTTCAATCGGGGCGTCTTTCCCAATAAACACTCCATGCCAGGGGTGCGATTTATACCTTAATCCCATTAGTCTCCCAATAGGATCTGAAAGTCTGTCTGTCATTTTCGTTTTTTTAACTTTCTTTCCTAAACGAAAACAAGCAGGAATGGTTTATTGAAATGTGCTTTTATTTATAATAAGAAACAAATTCTCTACATAAAATACTGCAATTCGGAAACTATTTTTCCAAACATTGGGAAATTGTCAGTACCAATTCTTTTCTTTTAATTGGTTTTATGAGGTAAGCATCACCGCCAGCCTCAAGTGATTTATCCCTGTTCTCGGGAATAGCATTGGCAGTACTAAATATGACAGGCAAATCAGGGCGGATTTTCTTTATTTCTGCAGTTGCGTTAATTCCATCAAGCAATGGTAATTGTATATCCATAAGCACCGCATCTACATCAGCATGTTTTTTACAATATTCAACTGCCTGCATTCCATCTGTAACATGCACTATTATTGCCTTTGTTGGTTTCAGGTATGTTTGTAATATATAGAAATTGAGAACAGAATCTTCAGCAACAAGTAAAGTTTTATTCTCGAATATATTGGTCGGATCTATTCCCTCTAATGATAAATTATCTTTTCTGGAACTTTTTTTGTCTAAAGCATCAAATGGGATGGAAAAAGAAAAAGCAGAGCCTTTTCCGGATTCTGAATCAACCCAAATTTTACCTCCTAAAAGTTCTACGATATGCTTCGAGATACTTAAACCCAAACCAACTCCATCGTATTTCCTTGACAAAAGTTCATCTGCCTGACGGAACTTGTGAAAAATAACTTTTTTCTGTTTATTATCGATACCTATTCCTGTGTCCTTTACACTAAATACGTGCTTGGTTTTCTTGCGGGCATAAGCCAATTCAATATGACCTGTGTTGGTAAATTTTAAGGCATTATCGAGCAATAATTTCAACAAACGCTCAAGTTTTGATTTATCGGTCGTAATTGAATATTGTTTCTCAAAGTCCAAGTCTAGTTTAAATTCAATATGCGATTTTTTCTTTTGCACCTTATTAGACATAAAATCGAAATATATATCATTCACAACATCCGAAATTAAAAACTTGGACGGATATACTTTTTCAATGTTCAGCTCAAGGCTCGACATATCCATGATATCGTTAAATGTTTTCAGTAGAATTTCCGAATTATCCGAAATCAAATCCAAATAATTACGGCTTTCTTTCTTCCTAATCTTCGAATCTTTCAATATTTCAGCATAGCCATAAATAATACTTATCGGTGTCCTGATTTCATGCGACATATTATTCAGGAAAGTTGATTTCAGCCTGTCGCTTTCTTCTGATTTATCTCTCAGCGCCTTAATTTCGTCTTTATAAGATTCTATTTCTTCAGCTAACATATTTAGTCCAACAATAATCGCATCAATTTTATCCTTGTCATCTGAGATTTCGCCCCTGTAATCGCACTCCCCGGATGCCAGCCTTAAAATCTGTTCAAGAATTTCATCAATCCTTACATCTTCATCTATGTCTATTGTTTTCATAAATAATTTTTTAACCAGTTCAAAGCTTCCGTTTCTGAAACAAAAAATTTTGTGGGCTTACTTAAATTATTTAGCCGCACAAAAAAATTCACAATAATCTTATTTAAGGGTGATTTGATGAGCATTGCAACAGCCACAGTATATTGGTTATTCATCTCATCGGCAAAAACCTTTCTCGCCGATCTTTCAATGGAAGAAAGCCCCCGGTTATCAACCAATAACCCTCTCGGATTACCGTCCATTAGGGAATGAACAATTTGAACTACTCTGCGGGCCATTTTATCTGTAACTTTTTTGGAATTCGGAATAATATGAATAATTCCATCTTCCCTTAGTATGAAATCACCTAAATCATTATATGTTTGATAGTGTATCATTATACAACTACGTCATTTTTCAGAAAAATTTATTGAATTCTTTTAAAGTATGTTGGTTATTTTTTGGTTTTGTATTTACTAATAAATAAGCTTAAAGGTTTATGATTGCTCAATGTTACAAAATATTTTCATTAGTTACTTAACATATTAAGTCCCAATTTGGGAAACCACAGTTTAATAAAAAAGTATTGTTTTTCTCTACAAATGCTTAATACCGAAGGATTCTAAAATAGAAACAACTATTAATTCCAAACAATATTTTAAGATCACTAAGCTTATTAATAAAGTCAAATTTGTATCTTCGGAGAAAATCTCGGAAGATGAACAAGCCAAAAATAGTTGAAACATTAAAAGACCGAAAAGTATTGGTCTCGGATGGTGCATGGGGAACCTTTTTGCATCATAAAGGACTTACGGCAGGCGAATGCCCGGAAAAGTGGTGTATCGACCATCCGAAGGAAGTTTTTGAAGTTGCAAAAAGCTATATTGACGCTGGTGCCGATATGGTTGAAACAAACAGTTTTGGAGGTTCAGGATTTAAGTTGGATTACTATGGATTAGCCAATAATGTTGATGAAATTAACCAAGCAGCAGCAAAAATATCGGTGGAAGCAGCAGGCAATGAGAAATGGGTAATTGCTTCGATTGGTCCAACCGGAAAAATGACCATTATGGGCGATGTAACCGAACAAGACCTGTACAATGGTTTTAAAGAACAGGCTGTTGCATTGGAAAAAGGTGGTGCCGATGCCGTTTGCATTGAAACAATGAGCGCATTGGACGAAGCAACCATGGCAATAAAAGCTGCGAAAGAGAATACCAAGCTTGAAGTTATAGCAACATTTACGTTTGAAAAAACCGTACAGGGAGATTACCGGACCATGATGGGAGTATCGCCAAGCGAAGCTGCCATGGCATCAATCGATGCGGGAGCCGATATTATTGGCACAAACTGTGGCAATGGTTTTGAAGGCATGATTGATATTGTGAGGGAAATGAGAACCGTAAATTCCGAGATTCCTATACTTGTTCATGCGAATGCAGGATTGCCACAAAATATTGATGGTGTTGATGTATTCCCGGAAACACCCGAAATGATGGCTTCCTTGGTGCCACAAATTATTGATGCCGGGGCCAATATCATTGGTGGATGTTGCGGTACTACTCCTGCACATATTTCTGCTATTAAAGAATCTGTTAATCGATTATTATAAACCGAACAGATTTATATTTCGAAATGTTCCCCTAAACTTTTATAGATTTGAGTGTTACGTTTTCGAAAATGAAAAAATTATATATTGTTGTTTTCCTTCTTTTAAACATTTCATACAACTGGGCATCAGTTCAATATGAAATAATGGTTAGTGAAAACTATCCTCCTTATAATTTCCTCAACGAAGAGGGTGAATTGGTTGGATTCAATATTGACATTATTAATGCCATTAATGAAATATTTGAACCCGACCTAAAAATTAGCAGCGGCAATTGGAACAATATTAACAAAGCACTTGAAGAAGGGAAAATACAAGGAATCGCAGGCATACATTACCCAAGCATTGTTGACGATCAATTTTATTATACACGATCTGTAATTACTACATCCCACTGCTTTTTATACAATAGCAACCATATTAAAAACTTCAACTTAGAAGTTTTGCGTACCACAAACCATCCTCTGGTGGTTTTATGGAAAAATGATGTATTAACACATTACATCCTTTCCATTAACCCAACCGCGCATTTCATTTATGCCACAAATTATAAAGAGATTCTGGAAGCGTTAGATAAAGAAGAGGTTACTTGTGCTTTTACACACAGGATTGCAGGTATTTACCATGCAGTTCAATATGGAAAGGAATATATTTATTCGACTGAAAACAAGGTATTGGAGCGAAATATGGGCTTCAAAGTATCAAAAGAATCGAAAGAATTGATGGAAACCCTGAACAACGGGATTGAGATCATAATGTCAAACGGAAAATACCAGGAAATTTACGATGAGTGGATTAAAGATTACAATAAAAACCGCAATTTTTGGCACTATTATTCTAAATATATCCTGGGCGCCGGCATATTTATACTTGGGCTCATATTGGTTCTACTACTAACAAATAAACTACTTAAGGATAGGGTTCGGGCAAAAACAAAGGATCTTC
Source organism: Prolixibacteraceae bacterium (assembly GCA_963678235.1). Taxonomy (GTDB): domain Bacteria; phylum Bacteroidota; class Bacteroidia; order Bacteroidales; family Prolixibacteraceae; genus JABMQB01. The sequence goes on from OY782766.1 coordinate 3,130,542, forward strand.
AAGACCAGCTAACATTAAATTCCCAAATTATGTCTGAACTTGAAGAACAAAAGATAAAAGCAGAAGAAAGCGATAAAATGAAATCAGCATTTTTGGCAAATATGAGCCACGAAATAAGAACCCCAATGAATGGAATTCTTGGATTTACCGAACTGCTTAAATCACAAGATTACACAAACGATGAACAAAGTATGTTTATCAACCTGATCCAGCAAAGCGGGGAGCGTATGTTGGCAACTATCAACAACATAATTGACATTTCAAAAATTGAATCGGGAAACGAGACCATAAAAATTGGAGATGTTAATATTGTAACGATGATGCAGGATCTGGAGAATTTTTTTATTCCTGAAACTAAGGCAAAAGGCATCAAATTATCTTTTCAAAAAAATGGGCAAAATTCACATCCAAATTTCTATACCGATAGTTATAAATTAAACGCGATACTGATTAACCTGATAAAAAATGCCATTAAGTTTACAAAAGAAGGCTCGGTTACGGTTCACTATTCCTACGATATTGAAAACGCCAATTTTTCGGTGACCGACACCGGAATTGGAATCCCATTGGATAAACAACAAGCAATTTTTGATCATTTTGTGCAGGCCGATTATTCACACAGCAATGGGTTTGAAGGATCAGGACTGGGCTTATCCATCTCAAAAGGATATGCAAGCATGTTAAACGGTGATTTATGGGTGGAATCTGAAATTAATAAAGGCTCTAAGTTTTTTGTAAAAATACCAAATGCCGGAAAACCAGAATGAATGTATTGACTTTCAAAGATTAAAAGGATACTTTTTAATATACATCAAGATTTCAATATTCAACTATGCTCAGGCTACATAACCCGCGCTAATTTATAATTAATCCCTCGCTACTGCAAGAGTCCTCTCGTGTGGATTTTTAAAACCAGATCACCCACCCCAACTTTCCCTATCGAGGCTTCGGTAATGGATTGCTTCCGAAAAGTGCTGGCTCATGACCTGCTTGCATCCGTCTAAATCGGCAATGGTACGTGCAACTTTTAGGATTCGGTCATAAGCCCTTGCCGACAAACCCAGCTTGTCCATGGCTTTTATAATCAATTCGTTCCCGGCTTCATCAAGCACAACATATTTCCGGATCTGTTTAGAATTCATTTGGGCATTGGCATATACGCCTTTATTGTTTTCAAACCTCAATGCCTGAATTTGCCTTGCTTTTATCACCCTTTCCCTAACTGCCTCACTGTTCTCAGATGAATTTAGTTCAGCAAGTTTGTTGAAGGGTACTGGAACCACTTCCAGGTGGATATCAATCCTGTCAAGTAATGGTTCTGAATTTTTATTTAGGTATTTCTGCACACTAACTTTGAATCACAAACACATTCCTTTGTTGGGTATTTAGTAAAATTATTTTTGTTTAAAACCAATCCTTTTTCTTCTTTTTGGATTTTCTTTCTTTTCCATTAACTCATCCAAATAACTAAATACCAGCTCAATGTTTTTATCTTGATTTTGAAGTTTCTTTTTAATTTGTTCAATATCTAATTTGAGGGTTAGATTGTCAACAATCATTTCTCGAAATTTTGTAAAAATTCGCATTATTTGAATATTGACTTTAATTGCTTTTTCGCTATTTAAAACAGATGAAAGCATTAATACCCCATGTTCTGTAAACGCATATGGTGGGCTTCTTCTTCCTCCCCAACTTGATGTCGCAAATTGCGATCTCAAGTTCTCAAATTCATCATTTGATAACTGAAACATAAAGTCACTTGGGAATCTTGTTATATTCCTTTTAACTTGCTCATTTAACCTACGTGTTTCAACTCCATATAACAAAGCAATATCACTATCCAGTAAAACTTTTTTATTTCTTATGTAATAAATCTTATTTAGAATTATTTCATCAGGAATAACTGTATTGTCTTTATTCTTGTTCATAGTTTATTTGGGTTTATAATAATGCTCTCTATTTAGATTTTATGACTGAAATCAAATTTTTCACCCACCCCAACTTTCCCTATCCAGGCTTCGGTAATGGATTGCTTCCGAAAGATGCTGGCTCATGACCTGCTTGCATCCGTCTAAATCGGCAATGGTACGTGCAACTTTTAGGATTCGGTCATAAGCCCTTGCCGACAAACCTAGCTTATCCATGGCTTTTTTAATCAATTCGTTTCCGGCTTCATCAAGCACAACATATTTCCGAATCTGTTTAGAATTCATTTGGGCGTTGGCATACACGCCTTTATTATTTTCAAACCTCAATGCCTGAATTTGCCTTGCTTTTATTACCCTTTCCCGTACTGCTTCGCTGTCTTCAGAAGTCCCCAATTCTGCCAATTTATTAAAAGGGACAGGTACTACTTCCAAATGAATGTCAATTCGGTCGAGCAAAGGTCCGGAAATTTTGTTCAGGTATTTTTGCACCATGCCCGGACCACATACACAATCTTTGCCCGGATGGTTATAATACCCACAAGGACAAGGATTCATGCTCGAAACAAGCATGAAGCTCGCGGGGTACTCCACCGTAAATTTTGCCCTTGAAATAGTAATTTGCCTGTCCTCAAGTGGCTGGCGCATCACTTCCAAAACAGTACGCTTAAATTCGGGGAGTTCATCGAGGAAAAGTACACCATTGTGCGCTAGTGAAATCTCTCCCGGCTGAGGGTAATTACCTCCACCAACCAAAGCTACATCACTTATGGTATGATGCGGTGCGCGAAACGGGCGGCTGGTCATCAACGAAGTTTCCTTGTCAATTTTCCCTGCCACCGAGTGTATTTTGGTAGTCTCCAAAGCTTCTTTTAGCGTGAAGGGCGGCAAAACAGTGGGTATTCGTTTAGCAAGCATGGTTTTACCCGACCCCGGCGGACCAATCAAAATAATATTATGTCCTCCGGCAGCAGCAATTTCCAATGCACGTTTTACATTCTCCTGCCCTTTTACGTCCGAAAAATCAAGATCGGAACTATTTACCATTGCCATAAATTCTGCACGCGTGTCAACAATGGTTTCTTCAAGCCCTCCTTCATCATTTAAAAAATCGATTACTTCCTTTATATTCTCTGCACCGTACACCTTCAACTTATCGACCACTGCCGCTTCCCTGGCATTTTGTTTTGGAAGTATAAATCCTTCAAAACCTTCCTTTCGGGCATTTATTGCAATGGGCAAAACCCCTTTAATTGGTTGCAATTGCCCATCAAGGGAAAGCTCGCCCATAAGCACATATTTTGAAAGTTTTTCGTGTTTTATTTGCCCCGATGCTGCCAGCACCCCCATTGCCAAAGGAAGATCGTAAGCCGAACCTTCTTTTCGGATATCGGCAGGAGCCATGTTAATGATTATTTTATACCGGGGCCATTTGTAACCATTTAAACGTAAGGCAGATTCTATTCTTTGTTGGCTTTCTTTTACGGCATTATCGGGCAAGCCGACCAACATAAATTTTATGCCCTTGGTAACATCTACTTCAATTGTAATGGTGGTGGCATCAATTCCGAAAACAGCACTTCCGAAGGATTTTACAAGCATGGGTATTTGAAGATTACATTAGTACATAATCCTAAAAGTAAGCATTTTAGCTTAAAAAGGAGTGGATTGAAATAAATAATTGAAGAAGCGAAAAGAATGAGACCTTAAAACAATCGCTTCCGCTTGATTAAATAGGTGTATAAAACCTGGTTAAAATCCTCATTGATATCTGCTTCAGCCAGATCAATGTTATATTGCCCACATTTAATCCGAAGTTCCTCAAAATACGTGTTCACCGTTTCTTTGTAGGCTTTTTTTATTTCATGTGGATTAAACTTAATGTGGTGCCCTGTTTCAAGATCAACAAATTTATATGGGCGGCTGCTAAAATTAAAATCGCGTTCCATTTTATGGTCAGTCACATGAAACAGGATAACTTCATGCTTATTATATCGGAGATGTTGCAGCGCTGAGAAAAGCTCATCGCTGTCGCCACCTTCCAACATATCGCTAAAAATGATTACCAACGATCGCTTGTGAATGCTTTCGGCAATTTGGTGCAATGCCTTTGTGGTGTTTGTTTTTTTACGAAGGGCAAAATTTTCAGGCTGGATCAACTCCGAAAGTTTTCCATAAAGGACTTCGGTATGAACCGATGAAAGTCGTGCATTTGAGTGGTATTCAATTTCGTTTGAAAATAATGAAAGCCCAACAGAATCCCTTTGTTTTTTCAACAAATACATAAGGGCTGCTGCACTGTAAACCGAAAAGGCGAGTTTGTTTTGAAGATGCTGTTTGCCTTTCGAATACGGGAAAAGCATGGATGAAGAAGTATCGATTACCAATTGGCACCTCAGGTTGGTTTCTTCTTCGTATTGCTTCACAAATAATTTATCGGTACGTGCAAATAATTTCCAGTCGATATGTTTGGTTGACTCGCCCTGGTTATAAAGCGTGTGTTCGGCAAATTCTACCGAAAAACCATGAAAAGGGCTGCGGTGCAATCCGGTAATAAACCCTTCGACCACCTCATGGGCAATTAAATCCAGATTGTCAAACTGGTGAAATTCTTCTATGTTGAAAATGTTTTTCAAATTGAGGCAGTACCCGCTTTATGAATGAAAAATCCATGCACCGTATTCCCCCAAAAGGGATGCCCGGTACATGGATATATATTGTTGAACTAATCTTGTATTATAACAGTGCATCAAGTTTGGCAGTAAGTGCCTGTTTCGGAACAGCACCAACTTGTTTATCAACTACTTCGCCACCTTTTACAAACAATACAGTTGGAATGTTCCGTATCCCATATTTTTGTGCAACACCAGGATTTGAATCTACATCAACCTTCCCGATAACTGCCTTGCCATCGTATTCGGTTGCCATTTCTTCCACTATTGGTGCAATCATTCTACAAGGGCCACACCACACTGCCCAAAAATCTAACATTACAGGTTTGTCTGAATTAACAACCAGTTCATCAAAATTAGCATCTGTTACTTCTAAAGCCATGATACGCTATTTTATAAGTTAATAATCGTGTTTCAAAAATAGTATTTACTTAATTAATTCGATAAGCAATTTCGGAATTCTTCTCGAAAAATTGAAAAAGATCATCGGTTAAACTAATTCTCGTATTTCTTGAAAACAACTGAATTTGACGATTGTTTTCGGTATCGGTAATAATAAATTTCAACAGGGTATTCCCCGTATTATTTTTGGTATAATCTTCTAATTCGTTAATGAAGGTATTATCTATTTTATAGAGCGGGACATTTAGTGTAAGGGTTTTTATGTATGAGTTTCGGACTTCGGAAAGCAATTCAATGTGAAACACCTTAAACTCATAAGCATCTTGTTTAAAGCGGGTTTGCACTTTGCCTTTCACCATAAGGAAAAGTCCAACTTTACAGAATTTGCCAAAATTCACGTAGTCTTTGGTAAAAAAGAAAAACTGGTATGAATCGGTATAATCGGTAAGAGTTAGAATGGAATAGGGTTTTCCGTTTTTCGAAACCGCTTCTCTTGCTTCGGTTACCATACCGGCAAATGTAAGCTCTTTATCCTTGTATTTTTCGATTTCGTTATTGATGTCTTTTAATGCCACGCCTTTTGTACAGAAATTATCAATTTCCAGTTTGTAATCGTCTAAAGGATGCGCCGTTAAATATATTCCAACCAGATTTTTTTCCTTTTCCAGCAAAATTAATTTTGCCCATTCTTCTATTTGGGGAATAGCAGGCTTTTGCACACCTGAATTATCATCGGAAGCCCCAAATAAACTTTGTTGCATCGACAAGCTTTCGTTCTGAACCTGGTTACCGTATCGGATTAATTTTTCAATAAATGTGGTATCATTTTCGTTTTCCCCACCAAAAAACCTGCTCCGGCTCATTTCCGAGAAACTATCAAAAGCACCTGCCATTGCCAATGCTTCCAGGTTCTTTTTATTTACCGACTGAAGGTTCACTTTTTCGGCAAAATCAAAAATATCTAGAAACATACCCTTTTCTTCCCTTGCTTTTATGATGTCCAGTACAGCTCCTTTTCCAACACCTTTAATTGCGCCCATTCCAAACCGGATATCCCCATCTTTGTTTACCGTAAATTTCACGTAACTCTCTTTAACATCAGGACCAAGCACATTCATTTTCATGCGCTTGCACTCCTTCATAAATTTGGTAATATCCGTTATGTTATTCAAGTTTCGGCTAAGGTTGGCCGCCATAAACTCTGCCGGGTAATGCGCTTTTAAATAACCTGTTTGATAGGCAATATGGGCATAACAAACCGAGTGCGATTTATTGAATGCATAGGATGCAAATGCTTCCCAGTCCTTCCATATTTTTTCAATAACATCATCGGGATCTTTATTAACCTCGGTACATTCACGGGTGAAATTTTCATTGTTTTTACAACCAACAATAAATTTTTCCTTGAGTTTCTCCATTAATGCGGTGATTTTTTTACCCATTGCTTTTCGTAGGGTATCCGAATCACCACGTGTGAAATTCCCCAACAACCTTGAAAGGAGCATCACCTGTTCCTGAAACACTGTAATACCATAGGTTTCATTGAGGTATTTTTCCATCATGGGCAAATCATAATCGACCTTCTGCCGACCATGTTTTCGGGCAATATAATCCGGGATATATTCCATTGGTCCCGGGCGATAAAGGGCATTCATTGCCACCAGGTCCTCAAAACGGTTTGGTTTCAAATCCCGAAGGTGTTTTTTCATTCCATCCGATTCGAACTGGAATATGGCAGTTGTTTCACCATGACTGAAAAGCTCAAAGGTTTTTTCATCGTCGAACGGAATTGTATCCATATCGATTTCAATTCCCCTCGAAAGTTTTACATTTTCAAGGGTTTCTTTAATGATGGACAAGGTTTTCAGCCCGAGGAAGTCCATTTTCAGCAATCCGATATCCTCTACAAAACGCCCGTCAAACTGGGTGGTGTACAATTCATCATCTTTGGTTGGCATTAACGGGATATGCTCTGACAGCGGATCGCGGCTGATAATAATCCCACAGGCATGAACTCCTGATTGACGAACAGAACCTTCGAGGGTTTTCGCAAATTTGAGGGTTTGTTTTATCAATGGGTTTGGGGAATCCAGCTCGGCTTTTAACTCCGGATTTTCCTTAAATGCCTTTACAAAATTCATTTTGGGAGCTTCCGGAACCATTTTTGCCAAACGATCGGCTTCAGGCAAAGGCAGCTTCAATACCCTTGAAACATCGCGAATAGCCGATTTGGTAGCCATTGTACCAAAAGTGCAAATATGTGCTACATTTTCCTTTCCATATTTTTTTGTTACCCAATCCAATACCAATTGCCGTCCATCGTCATCAAAATCTATATCCACATCGGGAAGTGAAATCCTATCGGGATTAAGAAAACGTTCGAAAAGCAAATCGTATTTTATTGGGTCGATGTTGGTAATACCCACACAATATGAAACGGCAGCACCAGCAGCAGAACCCCGACCGGGACCAACCAAAACACCCATATTTTTTGCTTCGTTGATAAAATCCTGGGTGATAAGGAAGTAACCCGGATACCCCATTGTTTTAATCGTGTTCAATTCAAATTCAAGACGTGTTTCCACATCTTCGGGCAAAGGATCACCATACTTTTCTTTCGCACCTTCAATGGTTAAATGCCTTAAATAAGCTGCTTCCAGTTTTATCCGGATTACTTTTTCATAACCGCCCATCCGTTTAAATGTATCCTCTCCAAACTCTTCAATAAGGTCTTGCTCCGAAAATTTTTCAATAAATTCCTCTTCAGTACCAAACTCCTCCGGAATTGGGAATACAGGCATTATCGGCGGGGAATTCAACTCATACTCTTCTATTTTTCCAACAATCTCAGCAGTATTCAACAAGGCTTCGGGTACGTCCCCAAAAAGATCGTTCATTTCTTCCTGAGTTTTGAACCATTCTTGTTTTGTGTACCTCATCCGGTTCGGATCATCTACATCTTTACCCGTATTTAAACAAATTAAGAGGTCGTGGGCATCGGCATCTTCCGCATTGATAAAATGAATATCGTTGGTTGCGATGACTTTTACCTGGTGCTTTTCTGCAAGTTCAAGAATTTGCTTGTTAACTTTTACCTGATAATCATACACATTCGCCCTAAGTTCGGGAATATCGGAAGGATGTCGTTGTAGTTCAAGGTAATAATCGTCGCCAAAAATACTTTTAAACCATTCTATTGTACTATCAACATCCTGTTCATGGCCATTCATTAGTAACTGGGGAATTTCACCTCCCAAACAAGCTGAAGAAACAATTAATCCTTCGCTATATTTTTCGAGGATTTCTTTATCAATTCTGGGCTTGTAATAAAAACCTTCGTTATTGGCAATGGAAATTAATTTTACAAGATTACGATAGCCTGTCTTGTTTTTTGCCAATAAAATTAAATGGTTACCTGATCTGTCCTCTTTTTTAGATTTGCTTGAAATTGAATCAACAGCAACATAAGTTTCACATCCCAATATTGGCTTAATGCCTTGTTTAACGCACTGGTTATGAAATTCTTTTATTCCGAACATCATCCCATGGTCTGTAAGTGCAAGCGCTTTCATCCCATCGCTTTTTGCCTTCTCAACCAGTCCTGAAATACTTGCGGCCCCATCTAAAATGGAGTATTGTGAATGTACGTGTAGATGCGTAAAAGGTATCATTATCCTCTGCTGTTTTTAATTAAACTATTTCAATGAAATGTTTAAATTACCTCCCTGAATTTGAACCTAAAATTACAGATTTTGCCCGGTAGATTTACCCGATGTTAATAAAAAGGCATAAAAAAAGCCAGCATAAAAGCTGGCTCAATTTCTTATGTATTTTCTAGAGATTATTAACGATAGACTTCTGAATTTGCAGGAATTCTTCTTGCGTGAGCGACATTTTTTTAGAAAAATTCAGCAAATCACCTTCGTTTTGCAAAGGTGCCAAATGAATGTGGGCATGAGGAACTTCGAGCCCCAAAACCAAAACCCCTACTTTTTCACAAGGGATTGCCTTTTTTAATGCATGGGCAATTTTCTTGGCAAATAATTGCAATCCGGCATACAAATCATCGTCTAAATCAAATAAATAATCAACTTCTTTTTTAGGAATTACAAGCGTATGTCCTTTTGCAACCGGAGAAATATCGAGAAATGCAAAGTAATTTTCGTCTTCTGCAATCTTGTAACAAGGAATTTCCCCATTTACTATTTTTGTAAAAATTGTTGCCATAAGATTAAATAGAAATTTCAATAATTTCGAAAGGGATAATTCCCGATGGCACTTGTATCTCAGCAGTATCGCCAACTTTTTTGCCCATCAATCCTTTTGCAATAGGCGTGCTAACCGATATTTTGTTTTCTTTCAGGTTTGCTTCCGATTCTGGAACAATGGTATACTTCATTGTAGCATTGTTCTTCTTGTTTTTTATGGTTACAATGTTTAATATCTGAACTTTATCCGTGCTTATTTTTGTTTCATCAATAATCCGTGCATTTGCAACTTTTGATTGAAGGGTCGCAATTTTTGCCTCCAACATACCCTGTGCATCTTTTGCAGCATCGTATTCAGCATTTTCAGAAATATCGCCTTTTTCAATGGCTTCTCCAATTTGCTTAGAAATTGCCGGTCGTTCGACATTCATCAAATGATCTAATTCTTCTTTCAATTTTTTAAGTCCGGACTGGGTTAAATATGTTACTTGTCCCATTTTATTTTGCCTCCAATGTTTTGATTACTATACAATAAAAACAGAAAGAATCCCGATTATCAGGACTCTTTCTGTTTTGCAAATTTAAATATTTTATTTTAAGATCGGCACCTGCATTTCAGAAATTTGGGTGCGAAATGGTAACAAATGTATGTTTAAAAGTATTTTTGGTTGATTATTTCTGAAAAAACCACTGCTTTTTTTAGTGAAAACCCTTCCAAAATCTTTGAGGTATTTTCCAGACTTCCTATTTCTCCGGTTTTAATTTCACCTTCTTTTATATTGTCCATTCTTTGGGGACTACCTTCCTCAAACAGAACGGGTTCGGGAGTGGTTTCTTCAACAGGTGCTTTTACTGGTTCTTGTTCATTTACAATATTCTCAGGAGCAAACACTGGTTCTGCCGGTTGATCCTCCTCAAAAAGTGTTTCCCAGAAATCTGGTGACTTTGATTGCGGTTGCGGTGATTTTGCGCTTACTGCAGCCCCTCTTTTCTTCTTTGACCGTGTAACCGCCCCAACAACCGATATGGCAATCATTATGATAATAACTATTAAATCTTCCATGACAACTTATATTACAAGCCCTTTAAATAATAAAAAGTGTAGTTTTACAGTTAATTAGTAAAAGTAGTAAAAATGGGCGAGCCGGGATTAAAGATCGTAAAATTTTTTGGAATGTTGATTCTGCTTATGGGCATTACTTTTTCATGTGGTAAAGTGGAAGAATCAGTAATCCCAAAAGTGGAATTTCAATATTACCTCCCATTAACTATCTTCAATCAATTTAATGCATCAGGAAATTCAATATTGATACCTGATATTGGTTATGGAGGCGTAATTGTATATTGTGAAACCCCCGGTTCATACTATGCCTACGATGCTGCATGTACCCATGAAGTTTCAAAATCATGCTTTGTAAATAATCCAGGATCCATCACTGTGACCTGCCCTTGTTGCGGTACTGAATATTTATTGATTGGCGGCATCCCAATACCAGAAACAGGTCCTGCTTTGCAACCGCTAAGGTCTTATAAGATCTCATCATCAGGAAGTACCCTGTATATTTATAATCATTAGGTTATTCATTTCTGTTTATAAATAAATAAGTACTAAATCTTACAAATTTTACTATCTTCGGGCGACTTTAACTAATGGAGTGTTTGGACATAAGGATCATAAACCCTTAAACAACAAACCCTCCGGAAACAATTACTAAACAACCAAAACGTAACCTGCATTATGAATGCTTTGATCTTAAGTATATTGATGTCTATCAATGACATAAAGTTCCTGGGAATGCATCTTATTGATACCGAAGACCTGTTGGAGCTTGTTATCCGCTTTATTTTTAATTTTGCCATCATCGGAATTATTATCCGATTGATTTATTACAGGCAACGGCAAAAAAAAGACTTCCTGTTTAGCTTCTTCTCCATTGCCATTGTTGTATTCCTGATTTGCTACCTTCTTGAGAGCGTAAAACTGGAGTTGGGTTTTGCCCTGGGTCTTTTTGCCATATTTGGTATTATCCGTTATCGCACTAGGCAAATCCCTATCCGTGAAATGACTTACCTGTTTGTTGTAATTGGTATTTCAGTAATTAATGCACTGGCAAACAAAAAAATAAGTTATGCCGAATTATTGTTTACCAATATTGCCCTGGTATTTGTAATCTATTTCCTTGAAAAAGTAAATTATAACAAGGCCATAAATACGAAAAAACTTATCCTTCATGAAACAGTTGACAGCATAGACCTTTCGGACGATGAAAGTATTAAAGAGACGTTGCAGGAAAGGACCGGACTTGAAATTGTACGTTTTAATGTTGGGAAGATTGACTATGCAGGTAATAGTGTAGAAATAACCATTTTTTTTAAAGTTGACTAATCAGTATGAATAATAGGATATTAAAAGCAATAAGTTTGATTTTGCTTGTATTTGTTTTGAATACAAAAGAGAGTAAATGTGCCGACAACAATGACCTAAAACTACGTATGGGTGTTGAGTTGGAAAAAGATTTAAACAAAAAGCTAAGCATTCATTTAGCCCCTGAAATAAGGCTGGTATCAAAACAGGAATTAGAAGAAGTGTTTATAGAAACAGGTTTGACGTACGACCTTTTCAAATTTATGAAAGTTGGTGGTTACTACAGGGCCTATTTTTCGGAAAGCGATGTAATTACAAGCCGCTTTGCATTGGACGTAAAACCAGATTGGAAATTTGAAGACCTGAAAATTCAATACAGGTTCCGATTTACAAACTATACCGATTTTGATTTGGAAACCACCGATAAATCCAATTACATTCGCAACCGTCTAAAATTGGATTATAAGATTTCGAAACTGGACTTAACACCATTTGCCGCTACTGAGCTTTTCTATCATGGAGGAAACAAAGAGTTTAATAAAATCAGGTATATAGGCGGATTAGAAATTGAACTCAATAAAGATACAGATGTATCGGTCTATTACATGAGGCAAAAGAAAATCACTGGCAAAAAGGGATTCGATAATTTTGCCGGACTTTCATTTAAAATTTCGCTGGATTAAGACATAAAAAAAGGCTTCAATTTGAAGCCTTCACATTTAATATCGATAGTGGTCTGGTTTAAAAGGTCCCTCTTTGGGCACTCCAAGATAAGCAGCCTGCTCATCACTTAATTTTGTGAGTTTAACGCCAATTTGCTCTAAGTGCAAGCGTGCAACTTCTTCGTCGAGTTTCTTCGATAATGTATACACACCAACCTTATAATCGTTTTCCCATAAATCAATTTGCGCCAGCGATTGGTTTGTAAATGAGTTACTCATAACAAAACTCGGATGACCTGTTGCACATCCCAAATTCACCAACCTGCCTTCCGCAAGCAAGAATATTCGGTGCCCATCAAGATAGGTATATTGATCAACCTGAGGCTTAATATTTGTTTTAGAGATCCCCTCCCATTTTTCAAGTCTTGCTACCTGAATCTCATTATCAAAATGGCCAATGTTGCAAACAATCGCCTGGTCTTTCATTTTTGCCATGTGCTCAGCAGTAATCACATCTTTATTTCCGGTGGTGGTTACGTATATATTTCCTTCATCCAGGGCATCCTCCATGGTTTTCACTTCGAAGCCTTCCATTGCTGCCTGAAGCGCACAAATTGGATCAATTTCGGTAACAATTACCCGGGCACCATAGCTTCGCATTGAACTTGCACATCCTTTCCCAACATCACCATATCCGGCAACCACAACAACTTTCCCGGCAATCATAACATCGGTTGCCCTTTTAATTCCATCTGCCAACGATTCGCGGCAGCCATATAAATTATCGAATTTCGATTTGGTAACCGAATCGTTAACATTTATCGCAGGAACCAGCAATTCCCCTTTTTCAAACATGTGGTATAAACGATGTACCCCGGTAGTGGTTTCTTCCGAAACGCCTTTCCATTCTTCCACCGTCCGGTGCCATTTTTGATTATCCTTTGCCAATGTCTCTTTCAACAGATTGAGAATAACACCTTCTTCAATACTTGATGGTTCTATGTCCAGCACACTTGCATCGTTTTCTGCCTGATACCCTTTATGGATAAGCAGTGTGGCGTCACCACCATCATCAACAATCAACTGTGGACCTTTACCTCCAGGAAAACTTAATGCCTGTTCGGTACACCACCAATACTCCTTTAAGGTTTCACCTTTCCACGCAAAAACAGGAATTCCGGCTTTTGCAATTGCAGCAGCAGCATGGTCCTGCGTAGAAAATATATTGCAGCTTGCCCAACGTACATCGGCACCTAGCTCAACCAATGTTTCAATTAATACTGCAGTTTGAATTGTCATATGGAGACTGCCCATAACCCGGGCACCTTTTAAAGGTTTTGAAGGTCCAAACTTTTTACGAATGGACATTAAACCTGGCATTTCGCTTTCAGCTATTGTTATTTCTTTCCTCCCAAAGTCAGCCAATGAAATATCGGCAACTTTATAATCGGTCATTGTTTCTACCATTACAGTCATAACATTAATAAAAATTTTCGCAAAAATAGTTAATTTTTAAAGAATTAGGGTTTTAAAAGCAATCGGAATTTTTAATTTCCCAAATCAGATAAGAACTTAATCCTCATTAATCGAATATCTTCCACAGAATAGTCTTCTTCGCCCAATTCTTCTATAGCCGATTTGAGGGAATCGTTTTCTGCTTCACGGAAATATTCGAAAATTTCCTCCTGTTGATCTTCATCCAAAACATCGTTTATGTAGTAGTCAATATCTAATCGCGTTCCGGAATGCACAATTGCCTCAATTTCCGTAAGAATAGCATCAACTTCTAATCCTTTTGAGTTGGCAATATCTTCCAAAGAAATTTTCCGGTCGATACTTTGAATAATAAATACTTTGTTTTTAGATTTATTGGCAACTGAACGTACCACCATATCCTGGGCCCGTTCAATTTCATTATCCTCAACATATTGTTTGATCAGTTTCACAAACTCCTTCCCATACCTTTTTGCCTTGCCCTGTCCAACACCCTGAATATTTTGAAGTTCCTCAATGCTAATCGGATATTGAATGGACATATCGGCAAGCGATGGATCCTGAAAAATTACAAATGGAGGAAGGTTGAGTTTTTTGGCTGTAGCCTTTCTTAAATCTTTTAACATCGCAAACAATGCTGGATCGCCCCCGGTTCCTCCGGTAGGTGCACCCCCGTTTGATGGTGCATCTTCCTCTTCTTCGTATTTATGGTTTTGAACCAACATAAATGTACTGGGCTTGGCTAAGAACTCGTGACCCAACTGAGTTACTTTTAATAGCCCGTAATTCTCGATCTCTTTATGGACATATCCGCGTATCATAGCCTGTCTGAAAACGGCATTCCAGAACCGGTCCTCATGGTCTTCCCCGGCTCCAAAAGCTTCCAGCTCATAATGGCTAAAAGACTTAATTGCAGCTGTTTTATTTCCAATTAATATATTGGTGATATGCTCTGCTTTGTATTTCTCGTTGACTTCCAAAATCGCTTTCAATGCAATTCCCAATTCTTTAGTAGCATCCACCTGTTCTTTGGGATTAAGGCAGTTATCGCAGTTGCCACAATTTCCATCGTATTGTTCCCCAAAATAATGCAAAAGAAGAATTCTTCGGCAAATGGCTGTTTCTGCGTAGGATACCGTATCCAATAAAAGTTGGCTACCAATCTCCTGTTCTGCCACAGGTTTTCCATGCATAAATTTTTCGAGCTTCTGGATATCCTTATAACTATAAAAAGTCAGGCATTTCCCTTCACCTCCATCACGACCGGCCCTCCCTGTTTCCTGGTAATACCCTTCAAGGCTTTTGGGGATATCATAATGAATTACAAAACGAACATCCGGTTTGTCGATTCCCATTCCAAAAGCAATGGTTGCAACAATCACATCCACTTCTTCCATCAGGAATTTGTCTTGATTGCCAGAACGGGTATTTGCATCCATTCCGGCATGGTAGGCCAGGGCATTTATCCCATTCACCTGAAGCACTTCAGCTAAAGCCTCTACTTTTTTACGGCTTAAGCAATATATGATGCCTGATTTCCCTTTGTTTTGATGGATAAACTTTATGATTTGTGCTTCAGGCTTTACCTTTGGCAATACTTCGTAATATAAATTAGTCCTGTTAAAAGATGCTTTAAAAACTTTGGCATCCTGAATTCCGAGGCTCTTCTGGATATCATGCTGAACCTTTGCCGTAGCTGTAGCAGTTAAGGCAATAATAGGAGTATTGCCAATTTCATTTACAATTGGCCTAATCCTTCTGTATTCAGGCCTAAAATCATGACCCCACTCCGATATACAATGAGCTTCGTCGATGGCATAAAATGAGATCTTAATTTTTTTAAGAAACTCAACGTTATCTTCCTTTGTTAATGATTCAGGCGCAACATAGAGAAGTTTTGTTTTCCCCTGTAGCACGTTATCCTTTACTTCCTGGATTGCTGTCTTCGATAATGAAGAATTCAGGAAATGAGCAATATTATCCTCTGAACTAAATCCCCTGATAGCATCCACTTGATTTTTCATCAATGCAATCAAGGGGGATATAATAATTGCAGTACCCTCAAGGAGCAATGCCGGTAACTGATAAATGAGTGATTTTCCTCCCCCTGTTGGCATTAATACAAATGTATTATTACCATCCAGAACACTCCTAATTGCCTCTTCCTGTCGACCTTTAAACCGATCGAACCCAAAATGCTTCTGGAGGTGTTCTGTCAATAATCCATCTTTATACATAATAATTTAAATTCCCCAATGACAATGAAATTAAATTCTAATTTATTAAAAGTTAGTGAAAGGACAAAAGCTGTGTTGATTTTGCAGTCACATTTAATTAAAATTAAGATAATATTATCGCTTTACCAAACTCAAAGTTTGAATTAGTCTTTATATTTGTGGAAATTTTGAATTGAAATAGAAGCAATTATAAGCTATACTGATGACTGAAAATTCGAATACAGAGACACAAACTACCAAAAAGAAAAGAAGGGAAAAGAATAAAGAAGCTGAAATGTCTTTTCTAGATCATTTGGAGGAACTAAGGTGGCATTTAATAAGGTCGGTTGGTGCGGTTGTGCTTTTTGCTATCGTTGCTTTTATACTTAAGGATTTTATTTTCGACACGGTAATTTTAAAACCTAAAAATGCGGATTTTTGGACCAACCGTATGTTTGCAAAGCTGGCTGACCTGCTTGGTGCAGATGCTTTGAGGATAAATCAAATTAAATTAAACCTGATTGCCATTAAAATGGCAGACCAATTCATGATGCATATTATGGTGTCAATGATTGCAGGGTTAATTATTGCATCACCAATTGTGTTTAATGAATTTTGGAAATTTATAAAACCAGCCTTATATGAAAAAGAACGCAAGCATGCCAATGGAGCGGTGTTTTATACCACTACTTTATTTTTAATGGGCGTTTTATTTGGATATTACCTGATCGTACCATTATCGATCCATTTCCTTGGCTCATATAGTATTAGTAACGAAGTGGTTAATCAAATCAATACACGATCATACATTAGTACATTAACATCCATTTCGTTTGCATCGGGGGTTGTGTTTTTAATACCGGTTTTTTCGTATTTCCTAACCAAAGTAGGGATTCTTACACCACAGTTCATGAAAACCTACAGAAAACACGCTTATGTGGTGATGCTTTTACTTTCGGCAATTATAACCCCGCCTGATATTTTTAGCCAGGTGATGGTTTGTTTCCCTTTGGTATTTTTATATGAGATAGGAATACTCATCTCAAAAAGGGTTTTGAAACAGCAAGAAAAAAAGTTACAAGAATTGTAGAAAACATTAATTAAGAATTTTTAGGGAATTTATTTCTTAAGGTTTCATCTAAAACTGTAATTTTGAGGACGATTAGAATTTACATATGATTTTAAGAGCTGAAAATATTGTCAAGAAATACGGCAGGAGAACTGTTGTAAAAGGTGTAAGCTTTGAAGTTAACCAGGGGGAGATAGTCGGGTTGCTTGGACCCAACGGAGCAGGAAAAACTACTTCTTTCTATATGATTGTTGGCTTAATAAAGCCTTTTACAGGAAAAGTTTTTTTAGACGATCAGGAAATAACCAAACTGCCCGTTTATAAAAGGGCAAAAAAAGGGATTGGGTACCTGGCACAAGAAGCATCCGTTTTCAGGAAACTTAGCATTGAAGATAATTTGCGTGCTGTTTTAGAAATGACAAAATATACCAAGCAGTATCAAAAAGAAAAAGTAGAATCACTGCTTGAAGAATTTGGGCTACAGCATATCCGCAAAAGTAAAGGGTTTCAATTATCAGGAGGGGAAAGAAGAAGGACAGAAATTGCACGTGCACTGGCAATCGACCCAAAATTTATTCTACTCGATGAACCATTTGCAGGGGTTGATCCAATTGCCGTAGAAGACATTCAACAAATTGTTTCTAAATTAAAAGAAAAAAATATTGGCGTATTAATTACAGACCATAATGTTCATGAAACCCTTTCGATTACCGACAGGTCTTATCTTCTATTCGAAGGTTCGATCATGAAAGGCGGGACTGCAGAAGATTTGGCGAACGACGAAGAAGTACGGCGCGTATATCTCGGTCAAAATTTCGAACTTAGGTAATCCAATAAATATTTTAAACTTTTTTTTTACTGTTCTAAAAAAATCATTACATTTGCGCCTCCATTTTGCGGATGTGTCGTAATTGGTAGCCGAGCTAGACTTAGGATCTAGTGCCTTCGGGCGTGGGGGTTCGAGTCCCTTCATCCGCACACTAAAAAACCGCTGGCAGTCTCAAAACGAGAATGTTAGCGGTTATTTGTATATTAGATAGCTGAAAATATATTATATCATGAGTGTTACCAGAGAAAATATTGACAACGTAAATGCAAGGCTTACGGTCAAAATAGAAAAAGCTGACTACGAAGAATCCGTTAAAGCTGTTTTAAAAGATTATAGATTAAAAGCGAACATTCCGGGATTTCGCCCGGGAAAAGTTCCTGCCGGAATCATCCAAAAACGTTTCGGGAAAGCGGTATTGGTCGAAGAGGTTAACAAAGCCTTATCCCAAGATCTGACAAAATACATTACCGAAGAAAAATTGCCACTTTTAGGCGAACCTCTTCCGAACGATGAATTGCAGAAACCAATTGACTGGGACACTGAGGACTTTGAGTTTGTTTTTGACATTGCTCTTGCACCTGAAGTTAGCATCAACCTCACCAAAAAGAATAAATACAAATACCATGTAATCAAGGTTGACGATGAAATGATTGACCAGCAGGTTGAAGCAATTACATCTAACTTTGGCTCCAACAAACCTGTGGATGTTGTGGGTGAAAAATCAAACGTACGAGGTGACTTTGTTCAGTTAAGCGAAGACGGACAAGGACTTGAGGAAGGTATTAGCCCAAAAGGAGTTCTTCTTGCCATTGATTTATTGAAAGAAGATTCTGTTAAAGCTGATTTTATTGGCAAGAAAAAAGAGGATACTGTTGTTTTCAATCCGATAAAAGCTTATCAAAACAACCATGAAGTCGGGCATATGTTAAATATCAAACCCGAAGAGGCAGAAACCTTGGAAAGTGATTTTAAATTCACCATTACCGAAATTTTGGATTTTGAAAAAGCAGAGGTAAACGAAGAGCTGTTCAAAAAAACCTACGGTGACGATACTGAAATTAACACCGTAGAAGCTTTCCGCGAAAAAATTAAAGACGATATTGCCAAAAACCTTTCACATTCATCCGATCATAAATTTACGCTCGATGCAAGGGACACCCTGGTTGAAAAAACTGAAATGGTGTTACCTGAAGCCTTCCTCAAAAGATGGCTGTTAGAAAAAAACAATGAATTAACCGAAGAGCAGGTTGAAAAAGATTTCGAGCATTTTATGACCGATTTAAAATGGCAATTAATAAAAGATTCATTTATCAAAGAAAATGAATTAAACGTTACACCAGAGGAAGCTCTCGGATTGGCCCGTCAAATTACATTTTCGCAATTCAACCAATATGGCATGTACAATCTTCCGGATGAGCAACTGGATCAGTTTGCAAACATGATGTTGGAAAAACCGGAAGAAAAAGAACGTATCTACGGTAAAATATTGGAAGATAAGGTTATTGAAATCATTAAAGAAAAAGTAAGCGTTACAGAGGTTGAAGTTTCGAAAGATGAATTCAATGAAATGATAAAATAAGTATTCTATTAAAATACTTTTTACGGTTTAATTACAACCAACATTTTTTTTAACTTTGTACGATTAACATTTCGCATGTGGTATTTGCATACGAAGGTTAATTATACAAAGTTATTTTTTTAATGGAGGGTAAAACAAATGGCAGACAATAATGAATTTAAAAAATATGCTACCAAGCACGTTGGCATTAGTAGTTTAACTTTAGAAAATTACTCTTCCATATATGGAAGTTATATATCACCTACTATTATTGAGGAAAGGCAATTGAATATTGCATCAATGGATGTTTTTTCAAGGTTGATGATGGACAGGATTATATTTTTGGGTGTACCCATTGACGATACCGTTGCTAATATTATCCAGGCACAATTATTATTTTTAGAATCGACAGATTCAAATAAAGACATCCAAATATATTTTAACTCTCCGGGAGGATCGGTTCACGCAGGGCTGGGTATTTACGATACGATGCAATACATTTCGGCTAATGTAGCTACCATCTGTACAGGTATGGCAGCTTCAATGGCAGCAGTTTTGCTTACTGCCGGGGAAAAAGGCAAACGTTCTGCACTCAAGCATTCAAGGGTAATGATACACCAACCTATGGGAGGTGCATCAGGACAAGCATCCGACATTGAAATTACTGCAAGGGAAATAATGAAAATTAAAAAGGAGCTTTACGAAATTATCGCTCAACATACCGGAAAAGACATTGAACAAGTAGAGAAAGACAGCGACCGTGATTATTGGATGACTTCGGAAGAAGCTGTTGCCTACGGTATGATCGATGAAATATTGGTTAGAAACATTAACACCTTATAATGGCAGGTAAAGAAGAAACAGATAAGTGTTCGTTTTGCGGCAGGGAGAAAAAAGACGTTGAGCTTTTAATTGCTGGTATTGAAGGCCACATTTGCGACAGGTGTGCAGAACAGGCCCACTCCATCATACTTGAAGAGATTAAAAAAGACGACACTTTTAGCCTGGATGGCATTAAGTTGATGAAACCCAAAGAAATCAAGGATTTTATTGACCAATATGTGATTGGGCAAGACCAGGCAAAAAAGGTACTTGCAGTGGCAGTTTACAACCATTACAAAAGGCTGACCCAACGAATTGATGATGATGAAACCGAAATAGAAAAATCAAACATTATTTTGGTGGGGGAAACGGGTACCGGAAAAACACTGCTTGCCCGAACAATTGCCCGAATGCTTCATGTTCCGTTTACCATTGTTGATGCAACCGTTCTAACCGAAGCCGGTTATGTTGGTGAGGATATTGAAAGTTTACTTACGCGACTCCTTCAGGCTGCCGATTACAATGTGGAAGCCGCTGAACGAGGAATTGTATTTGTTGACGAGATTGATAAAATAGCCCGGAAAGGCGATAACCCTTCAATAACCAGGGATGTTTCTGGAGAAGGTGTTCAGCAAGGTTTATTAAAACTTTTGGAAGGGTCCATCGTAAATGTTCCGCCACAGGGAGGTCGAAAACACCCGGAGCAAAAGCTAATCCCGCTAAATACCAAAAACATTCTGTTTATTTGCGGTGGTGCTTTTGATGGCATCGAACGAAAAATTGCACAACGTCTGAACACAAAAGTTGTTGGTTACAGTGCAGCAAAAAATACCGATAAAATCGATAAGGAAAATTTCCTTCAGTATATTTCCCCGTTAGATCTAAAATCATTTGGACTAATCCCAGAAATTATAGGAAGATTGCCGGTATTGGCATATTTGAACCCTCTAAATGCGGATGTGTTACGTAATATTTTAACCGAACCCAAAAATTCGGTGATCAAACAATATGTTAAGCTTTTTGGTTTGGATGGAATAAAACTTGAATTTGAAGAAGAAGCCCTTCAATTTATTGTTGACAAGGCTGTTGAATTTAAACTTGGCGCCAGGGGATTAAGGTCAATATGTGAAAACATCATGATAGATGCCATGTTTGATGCACCCTCTCAGGATATTAAGCAACTTCCGATAACGAAACAATACGCCGAAGAAAAAATAGACAAATCGAGCTTGCAACGAATGAAAGCAAGTTAAAATATAGAAGCCGGATTTTATCCGGCTTTTTTGTGCTTTTTCATTTTTAAAATTATTTGTAATTAATCCCTGCCGGGAGCCACACTATTTGGCTTGACCCCAATAGTGTGCACAAAACTCAAGGCTGCTTTTGCCCTTAACAATTAATCTTTGCAAAACCTAAATTCGATCGGGTGATCTCCTCATACCTTCGGAGCTTCCCGTTCTCCTTAAGGCTTTACTTCGATTAACTGCACGACCAAAAGATGCCATTGGCTAAATTTTATCAAATTTGAGATTTATATGTACACTTTTGCGGGCGTGTCAAAAATCCGCAAGTCGGGCTTCCTCAGCCAATTTGAAAAATCACCAAGGTTATTTTTGACATGATTCTTTGCTTCGTTTCTCATCTAGGAGAAATGAAGGGAAAAAGACATGGCAAATAAACAATTCAACTAATGTGTAATACATAGGAATAATAAATAGAATGTTTTTTATTTCTATTGAAAACAATTACTTATTAATCACATTCTTCTTTTTACTATTTTAGCTTCAAAACCATTCATAATGGACGTAAAAATAGAACAGGGCTGGAAAAAACACCTGGAAGATGAATTCTCAAAAGAATATTTTCAGGAGCTCACCACATTTGTAAAACAAGAATATAAAAACCGTACGATCTATCCTCCTGGGAGGTTAATTTTTAATGCATTCGACCAATGTCCTTTCGAAAAGCTTAAGGTGGTTATCCTTGGGCAAGATCCTTACCACGGACCTGGTCAGGCGCACGGCTTATGCTTTTCGGTAACCGATGGTGTACCATTTCCTCCAAGTTTAAAGAATATTTTTAAGGAAATAAACCTGGATACCGGGGCGCCAATCCCGGAATCAGGAAACCTTGAACGATGGGCACAACAGGGAGTTTTATTATTGAATGCCACATTAACTGTTCGGGCTCATCAAGCCGGATCGCACCAGCGAAAAGGATGGGAGCAATTCACCGATGCGGTAATTCATAAAATCAACTACCTGACTGATGGGATGGTTTTTATCCTGTGGGGGAATTATGCAATCCGAAAAGGGGAATTTATTGATAAAAATAAACATCTGGTGCTAACCTCAGTTCACCCATCACCACTATCGGCCAGCCGTGGCTTTTTCGGAAATAAACAGTTCAGCAAAGCAAACGAATATTTAAAAAATAAAGGCAAGGAACCTATCCTGTGGTAAATTTAATTGCCACCTTTTTAAGTTCCCCTCCTTTGGAGGGGCTAGGGGAGGCTTATTCGTCTAACATCTTCTTCTCAATCTCTTTACTGGCTTTTGCGCCCAACGATTTTAATTTTTCAACCCCTTTTACCAGATTGCCTTTCCCAGAGGTAAGTTTGTTCATCGCCTTTTCATAGTTACTTTGTGTGGTTTTAAGGTTGTTCCCTATTTTCTCCAGGTCTTCGATGAACCCGACAAATTTATCGTACAAAGCCCCGCCCTGTCTTGCTATTTCAATGGCATTTCTGGTTTGGTTTTCCTGCTGCCAAATCGATGCAATGGTTTTAAGCGTTGCCAATAAAGTAGAAGGGCTTACAATCACTACTTTTCGGTCCCAGGCAAAATTAAAAAGTTCCTGATCTTCCTGCACAGCAATGCTAAACGATGCCTCAATTGGAATAAAAAGCAACACAAAATCCGGGGAATTCACATCCCTCAGCGTTTGGTAATGTTTTTCGCTCAATCCTTTAATGTGGTTCTTTAAACTCAATAAATGCTCTTTAATGAATTTCTCACGCTCATCTGTTTCATCTGTATTTACCGCCTTTTCGTAGGCAAGTAAGGAAACTTTTGAATCGATTATGATATGCTTTTCATCGGGGAGTTTTATAATCACATCGGGGCGCACTACCCTTCCAATATCGGTTTTTTGAACCACTTCCCTTTCGTATTCCTGTCCTTCGGTTAGGCCTGAACGTTCTAATATCCGTTCTAAAACAACTTCTCCCCAATTGCCCTGTTTTTTTACATCGCCTTTAAGCGCTTTTGTCAGGTTGTTAGCTTCTTCACTAATTTTAATATTTAGTGCTGAGAGTTTTTTAAGCTCTGCCTGCAGGTCAACCTGGTCGTTTTTACTTTTAAGGTAGGTGTCTTCTACCTTTTTCTCAAAGCTTTCGAATTTCTCTTTCATGGGTTTTAACAGTTCCCCCATGTTTTTTTCGTTGGATGCCGTAAAATCTTCGGTATTTTTTCTCAGGATTTTATGGGCAATGTTTTCGAATTCGGTGGTAAACTTTTTTTGAAGCTCTTCCATTTCAGACTTTTGCGACTGTAATTTTTCCTGAAGCCCACGGTATTCCACTTCGGCTTTTGCAAGGCGTTGGTTGGCAAAATCATTTTTTTCGCGCAAGCGGACGAGTTCATCTTCCGATTTTTTGAAGTTTTCAGAAAGGGTATTCAGCCTTTCCTCTTTTTGCAGCAATGCGTCCTCAGAACTTCTTTTTTCAGCTAAAACCTCATCCAATTTTTGATTGAAGCCCTTTTCTATTTCCAGTTTTTTCTTTCCTGAAGAAAGCTTAATAACAAGAAATGAAATGATTGAACCAACAACCAGACCTATACCTAAGTAAATAACAATTTCCATTTTTATTCAATTACAAAATCAAAGATAAGAAATCATTTGCTGTGAAACGGAATGATTTTGGGGTTCACTAAATAAAACAAGGTATTGTTTGTAGCGAAAAACCAGCGTAAAGTAATCTTACACCTCTACAGATCGCATGTATTCAAAAACTCCACCAAATCAGATATCTCTTCTTTTGACGAAAACAAATAATCCTCGTTCATCTTCAAAGAATAGATGTTATGGTATAATATACTTTCTTTTTGGCTGTTTGAATGGATTATTTGTGATTTTGCCTCGGCAAATAACCGATCCCTGTTTTTCTTTATTGTTTCCATTAACTCTTAATTTTCAATCCAATTTTTAAAATCGCCGGCTTTTAAGCGACTGATAGTTATTGCCTCATCAAATGGATGCACAAGACGAACCATTAATTTGCCGCCAAAATAGTTTTCGAATTTCCGTATTGCATTTATGTGGATAATTGTACTGCGGTTGGCTCGAAAGAACAATTCCGGATCAACTTGTTCTTCCAATTTCTCGATGGTTAAATCAATAATGTGCTTTTTTCCATCATATGTTTGGGCTGTGGTTACACGGTTCTCGGTATTAAACCATGCAATATCTTTCGATTCGATTTTATAAAAAGAGCTTGCCCCTGAAATAAGAAAGCGCTTTCTATATTTCTTTTCACCTTTAACGATGGCATTCAACAACTCATGATAGTCGGGTTTATCATCCGGGATAATTGCTTCAAGCGGGTATAATTTCTCCAGTTTTTCGATGGCCAACCTCAGATTACCCTCTTTAATGGGTTTTAACAAATAATCAATGCTGTTCACCTGGAAAGCACGCAATGCATATTCATCGTAGGCAGTTGTGAAAATTACCATGCTTTCGACTTTCACTTGTTCGAAAATGGAAAAACTAATCCCGTCAGACAATTGAATATCCATGAAAATAAGGTCGGGTGATGGATTCTCTTTTAACCAGTTAACGGTTTGCTTAACACTTTCAAAACAATCCTTAATGACCCATTCCGGACGAAGTTTTTCTACCATTCCTCTTAATAAGCGGTAGTTGTGTTGTTCATCTTCAACAATTATTACATTCATGGTATCATTCTTTACAATAAAGGTACACTCACCTTAAAATTATAAGTCTCTTCCGATATTTCAATTTTGTTTTGGCTCAGCATTTCGTAACGCGAAATCAGGTTTTTCAGTCCCGTTTTTGTGGAGTAGGAAGATGCGCGTGCCTGCAAATTATTCGCAACACTAACATATCCGTTTTCGGTCTTTAATTCTATTTTCAATGGATTTTCGCGACTGGCAATGTTGTGTTTTATTGCATTTTCAACCAGCAGTTGCAGGGTTAAAGGCGAAATATCTTTATTCAGGTCATCATCCGCAATCGAATAAACTACTTGCAAACCTTCACCCAAACGCTCTTTATGCAAACCAATATAAGAGCGGATAAATTCCATTTCGTCGGACAAGTTTGTCAGCAGGATATTTTTACTTTGCAAAACGTAGCGATACACATCGGTAAAATTTTCAATAAACTGAACAGCTGAATCCTTATCATAGATAATCAATGATTTTAATACGCTTAAATTGTTGAAAAGGAAATGTGGATTTAATTGATCCTGTAAAGAATTATAATCCATCCGAAGTTTTTCACGTTTCATTTCCGCAATTTCTTCTTGCGAGTCCATCCATTTTTGCGTAAAACGTGCTACCGTTAGCGAATTTGCTACAACATACACAAAAAACAAACCTGATACCAAACCCAAATAAATACCCGGTTTTGCTTCTGCTGATGGCAGCTTTGGCTCGATAGTAAACATGACCACCCGATGTGCAACAATCAGCAGTAAAATCCCAAAGGTAAACTGAATAATAACCCTGAGTTTTAGTTTCTCCGGTATCGGGAAAAACCTTTCCAACAGGTTATCCAATGCTATTTGCAATTCACTGGCAGCATTAAACGTTACAATTATAATAACATAAAAAATGAGAGGAATTTTTTGTTCAGAAAGAGCCGGACTATCTATTGTTGCATTAATAAGATGTAAAATCCCAATTGCAATAACACTTATTACAACAAAGCGGATCAATATACTTAATGGCTTATAACTTGGCAATTGTATTGCCAGCCTTTCTTTTACTTTATGTTGGTTAATACAACCCATCTATGTAGCTTTTTTGCTGCAAAAATAATATATTCTGTTTCAATTAGTTAATAATTCCTGCATCCTATTTTTATGACAACCGCAAATTAGGCGAACTGTACTAATTTAATTTTCCGGTGACTTTTGCCCATTTGGTCTGCAGCACTTTATACTGCGCATTTGCCTGAATTAGCTGTCCCTGGGCTTTTTGCCAATTTGCCTGTGCATTCAATAAATCGGTTGTTGTGTTTAAGCCCACATCGAAACTTGCTTTTGTTTCATCCAAACTCTCGCTTGCTTCTTCAATGTTTTTACGTGCAATAAGGATCGACTCATAAGCTTCCTGAACCTTTACTTTAACCTGCATCACTTCCAGCGAAATTAGTTCATTGGTGTTTTGTAAATCGCTTGCTGCTTGCTCTATTTTCATTTGTGCAGCTCTTTGCTTATGCTTGTTTTGCCCCCAGCTAAAAAGTGGAACCGTAACCTGGGCTGCAATCATTGACCTGAATTCAACATTTTCAAGCAAATTATTTACATACACTCCTGTATATTGAACGCTTACCCCGGCTTGAGGAAGGTATTCCGATTTCGCAATTTTTTGTTCATATTCCGAAATTTCCTTTTGCTTGTTCAATATTTTCAATTCACTTCGGTTTTCTGAAGCTGAATAAATCCCTTCGGACAAGTCGATCAGGTTGTTTTCGTTCGCAATATCATAACTGACCTGCAAATCAGTTTCAAGGTCTTGCCCAAGTATTTGATTTAAATACATTTTTGCAACTTTTAAGCCATTTTGAGCCTTCATTAAATTAAGCTCAGCTTCATTCTTCTGAACACTAACCTTTAGTTTCTCACTTGCCGGCTGCAAGCCAACTTCGTACATAGCACTCATTTGGTCTTCGAGCTCGGTGAGCATTTTTATGTAACGATGAATTAAATCGATGTTCGATTGGATCATCACAAGGTTCCAAAATGCTTCATCGGTTTTCTCGATTACTTCCGAATGTTTAAGTTCATAAGCAAACTCCGAAATTTTAACTCCGGCATCGGTCTGTAAATTGGAATATTTAATTTTGCCACCAGTATAAAGAGGCTGGTTTAAAGTCAAACCTCCCTGAAAAAGAGCCAGATTTTTTAAATTCAGGTTTAAGCCCGGGTTCCAAACATCGCTACTACCAGTAAAATTTCCTGCCTGGGCTTCTTCGGCACTCTCTGCTGTTGGCAAAAAATAACCGGGCATCGAAATATTATCCATAGTTGGAAGATGCAATACGGAAAGCTCAGCGCTCAGTGCAGGTAGATAGGCTGTTCTGGCCGTTTTTTGATGTGCAAGGGCTTCTTCCTTTTGTAGCGCAGCCTTTTTTAATTCCCGGTTATATTCCAGTGCCTGTGCCCTGCAATCCTGAAGGGTCATTGCTTTTTGTGCCCCTGCATTTCCTAGAAAAGAAATAAATAGGAGGCAACTTATTATATATTTTATGGTGTAATTCATTTTTTCTGGATTTACTTTATTGATTTTTTTAATCCACTCACATCAACTCTGTAAAGTACCGTATATAAGACCGGCACAACCACAAGTGTGATTATTGATCCTATTAATAACCCAAACATTATCACGATAGCCGTTGAGTTGAACATGGGGTCGGTTACCAAGGGGATCATACCTAGAATGGTTGTTAAAGATGCCATCATTACCGGACGAAACCTCGATAGGGCAGCATCAATGGTAGCGTTCAATCTCGATTTTCCTTCCCTAAGGTTTCGGTTCACCTCATCAAGCAGAACTACCGCGTTTTTAATCATCATTCCAATTAGCCCTAGTGCACCAATAATTCCGGCAAATGTAAGCGGAACACCCGTTAGTATTAAACCTAGCACAACCCCAACAAAAGCAAAAGGCACCACCATAAAAATAACAACCGGTTGTTTTAGGTTATTGAACAATCCGATGATGATAATTGCCATTAAACCCACAGCAAGGGGCAAGAAACTAAACAACGCAGAATTGGCATCACTTGAGCGGGCAGTTGCCCCTTCCCAACGCATTTTGTAACCATGCGGAAGTTCAATTGCTTCAATCTTTTCTGAAAATTTATCTTGAACCTGTTGCGCAGTATATCCTTTGGCAGCATCACACTGTGCCTTAATGGCACGCATACCATTGATTCGTGTAACCAATTGGTTTTCCCAGGCAATTTGCACTGTATCGGTTATTTGTGCAAGAGGTGTACTTGAAACACTCCTTTGCCCCCAAACAGGTATATTCATTAATGTTTCCATATTTTCAGAAACATTTTTGGATGTTTTAAGGATTATTGGCAATTGTTTGTCCCCTTCGTGAATTGCCCCAATAGGCATTCCGTTTGTGGCAACCAAAACTGAGTTCCCCATATCAGACCTTGATAATCCAAGAGGTTGGGCCCTTTCGACCGAATACTTGGGAATCAATTTTTTAGATTGGTTTTTCCAGTTATCGGTGATATGAATTGCTGTTGGCTCTGCCACAAAAATGTTTTTTGCCTGCGTTGCCAAATCTTTCAGAACCGCCGGATCAGGACCACTAAATTCAACCTCAATATCGGCATCGGCAAATGCAGCACCATATTCGTGTATCCGAATAAATGCATCGGGGTATTGCTTTGCCAATTTTATTTCCAGATCGGCAATTAATCCTTCAACCCTATCCAGTTCATAAGTTTCAACTATCAGTTCACCATAATAGGAGCCCCCTGTTGCCATTCCCCGCATTAGCAGATACCGGGCTGGCGGTCGACCAACTGCCCCAGTAACCGATTTAACACCATCCATCTTTAATATTTCCTGCTGAATAGCTTTGATATCCTTATCAACTGCGTTAATATCAGCTCCCTGCGGCAACGAATATTCAATATAAAACTGATCGTATTTTATCTTCGACATAAAATCGATGGTGACAAATCGAAATGAATAGAATGAGAAGATTAAAATGGCAATACTCGCCAATGAGAATACTATTTTATGTCCAATTGCCCATTGAACAAAACGCCTAAAAATCCCATAAAATTTAGAATCGTATTGTTCTGCATGTTCCCCTTTTGGCCGTTCCTTACGATAGAAATATTTGGCGTTAAAGGGTGTTTGAATCATGGCAAACAACCAACTTAATCCAAGCGAAATAATCAAAACAGTGAACAAGGAGCTTAAGAACTCCCCTGCCATATCGGGCGACATCCGCAAAGGCAAAAATGCAAGAATAGCTACTGCGGTGGCACCAAGCAGTGGTAAGGCAGTACGTTGTGCTGTTTGAATGAACGCTTTACTACGTTCAACCCCGTTTTTCAGGTCAACTAAAATCCCGTCGGCCACAACAATGGCATTATCCACCAACATTCCCATTCCCAATATGATAGCAGCCAGGGTTACCCGGTGCAGCGGAAGTCCAATTGCCATCATCACGATAAGGGTGCCAAAAATGGTAAATACCAAGCCACTTGAAATAAGTAAACCCGAACGCAGTCCCATTGCAAACATGAGCACCACGATAACAATGCCTACTGAAATTACAAGGTTCAGCATAAAGTTTTTTACAGCATTATCGACCCTGTCGGGCTGGTAATAAACCTGGTTAATTTCGATGCCTGCAGGCAATTCACTTTGCAATTCTGCTATTTTAGCATCCAATGCTTCGCCCAATTTAACAACATTTATCCCACTTTCGTTTGAAAGCCCCAGTGTTAAACCCTCTTTGCCATTGTAATAAAGCGCTTCCCTTTTAGGCTCCATAAATGACCGTTGAATGCTTGCAATTTCACCTAGGCGAAAATTTCCTCCACCCGGTACCTGGATCAACAAGTCCTCAATTTCTTCTAAAGAATTTATTTTACTACCAACGCCTACCCGAATCGATTCTTTACCCGTAACTATAGATCCCGGGTTCACAATTGCCGTTTCATTTTGCATGGCCATGGCAATCATCATTGGATTGATATTTAAGCCTGCTAGTTTTTCCGGTGAAAAAATTACATCAATAGTTTCTGTCTGTTTCCCGAATATTTGTGACCGCCGAACACCTTTAATCGATAAAAATTCTTTTTCAATAAATTCTGTATATTTTAAAAGCTCTTTATGTGAATATCCGTCTGCTGTAACCGCATATAATATTCCATACACATCGGCAAAATCATCGTTAACAATTGGATCATACGCTCCAGTGGGCAAGTTACCTTTTGCGTCATTTACTTTTCTGCGAAGGTGGTCCCACAACTGCGGCAACTGCGGGGTTTTAACCCTTGGCTGTATATCGATGGTAATTAGAGAAAGCCCCGGCTGAGAAACAGATTTTATCTCATCAATGTTTTCAAGCTTTTGAATAGCTTTTTCCATAACATCGGTTACTTCCAATTCAACTTCATGTGCAGTAGCCCCAGGGTAAGCAGTAATTACCATTGCCGACTTTATAGGAATTTCGGCATCTTCGAGCTTACCTATATTTAAATAAGCAAAGATACCCCCAACAAATACCGCGAAGAGTATTGTTGAGATCATTGCTTTTTGTTTAAGCAGTTTCTCCAACATTATAGCAGCCCTCCAATATTTGTTTCTGCTTGAGGTTTTACAGGCTTAACTTTTTGTCCATCAAATAAATAATGAACTCCAGCAGTTACAATCTGGTCACCGGTTTTCAAACCAGAAACAACCTCAACCTGAGCTCCCGACTTCAGGGTTGAAATAACAATTTGTTTTTTCTTAATGCTTTGGACAGCGGAGTTATACACCCAAACATAATCACTTGTTTTCTCGTGAAATATGGCTGACGACGGAATGGTTATTTGATTGCTTTGTTCATCGCATAAAATGAAAATCTCTGCCGACATTCCGGGTGCAACCTTAAGGTTTTTGTGGTTGTTAAATGAAAACTTAACTTCATACATACCGTCCTTCATGGTTTTTTCGCTAATGCTTAACAGCTTAACAGGAAGTTCCGATACTCCGGCGTTTTTAACATTAAGGATGCTTCTTTTGTCTGCTTTTACTTTTTGTAACAAATTCTCAGGTACTGATACCACAACTTCCAATTGTGAAATATCTATGATCGAAACAATTGGTACACCGGGACCAACAGTTTGGTGCGCCTCTGTGAATTTTTCATAAATATATCCTGAGAAAGGCGCTTTCAGCTCAGTATCGCCCAATTGGTTACAAGCATTTTCGTAGCCTGTTTTTGCCATTAAATAACCCGATTTGATTTTCTCAAAAGTATTTTCCGGAATTTTGTTTTGCTCAGCGAGTTGTTTATAACGCTGGTACTCACCTTCTATTTGCTCCAATTGAACTTTGGTGTTATTTACCTGCAACTGATAATCGCGTTTGTCAATAACCGCAATCACCTGTCCTTTAGAAACATAATCGCCAGGCAGAACATCTAACTCAGCCAAAGGGCCGCCAACACGAAAAGACAGTGATGTTAAACTCTTTTCTTTAATTGTACCGTTAAATACAAGTTTTTCTTTGCTTTCTGCATTTTGTACCGTTTGAATTTTTACATATTTCACGGATTCCTGCTGCAGGTTTTCTGTTTTGTTTTTGCATCCGGTAAATGCTATTAGCAGAACAAATACCAAATGAAATGGCTTTTTAAATGTCATTATGTTTTGTTTTTAGTTTTCTATTCACGCGTAAAAGTAAATAGCAACAAAACACCCATTTGTACAAATTGCATGAAATGCCAAAATTGATGTGTGAAATGAAGAGCGAATAAAATCGCCTACAGGAACGGGTAGTTGGACAACTGCTTTTTCCCTTAATTTTGAAGGTGCTAAAACGTTTGGAAATCTATTCCAACAAAAAAAGGGCTGCCTTAAAAAGACAAGCCCTTTCACCTATTATATTTTGAAAATTATTAAGGTACTTTATACACAATTGAGTTGATGTTCATTCCGGCTCCTACAGAAATAAAAATAATATGGTCACCTTTGTTTACTTCATGTCCTTCCATGTTTCCCTTCATAACCATATCGAATAATACGGGAACAGTTGCAGTGGATGAATTCCCAAATTTATAAATCGTCATTGGCATTAAGCCTTCTGGTATTTTTCTCTTCTTATAAAGCTTAAAAACACCTTTTAACATGGCATCGTCCATCTTTTCATTTGCCTGGTGGATGAATATTTTTTTGATATCCGAAATGTCTAAACCAGCTTTTTCGATACTATCCTTTACAACCTCGGGTACATGGTTAATTGCATAAATGTACAATTTACGCCCCAACATTTTCACATAAAGCTTACTTTGATCGGCATCTGGATTGTTTGAAGGACCAAAAGTCAACATTTCAGCATATTTAACCGAGTCGGTCCTACTTGAATGCGAAACGATCCCAATAGGTTTTCTTTTCCGAACTGCTTCAACAATAACGGCTCCAGCCCCGTCGGCATAAAGCATAGAATCACGGTCATGGGGATCTGAAACCCTGGACAATACATCGGCACCGACAACAGCCCCTCGTTGATGTAAGCCGCTACGTATGTAACTATCGGCAACAATCATGCTTTGTGTCCATCCCGGACAACCAGATATAACATCGTGGCAAATACAATTTGGGTTCTTAATTTTAAGCTTACATTTCACCTTATTCGCCAAACCCGGTAAGGTATCAACATTGTTACTACCTAATGCAACATCGCCAAAGTTATGACCGATGATGATAAAATCAAGGTCTTCGAGCCCAATACCAGCCGATTTACATGCATCTTCAATTGCAAAGCCAGCAATATCAGAAGTTACCTGATCAGGTTCAACCCAACGCCGCTCTTGGATAGAGGCAATTTCTGCAAATTTTTCAATGATTTCTTCATTGTCTTTATCAAATGGTGCATTGGTAGCTGAATCATAAAATTTATAATCTAAAAAATGATCGTTTTTTACGACAACCGTTGGAATATAGCTTCCTGTTCCAATAATCCGTGTGTAAGTCTTCTTAGCCATATATCAAATTTATTTTACAGCGCTATCAAACTGTTTTGTATATTTTTTTAATTCAAATTTCTTTCCATCAAAAACTCCGTATGAGAAAGATTTAATCCACTCTCCCAGCAATATAAATTCCGAATTCCTACCTAAGGGAATATTTGCAAGAACATGCCTGTGCCCAAAAACAAAATAATCAACGTGTTCTTTGTTTAAAACACTCTTGGCAAACTTGTACAAGCCTTCTTTTTCAGGATCAATCATCTCAATGCCGACACCTTTCGAAAGCCTGCTTTTTTTCGACCACGCATGAGCAAACGATATGGTAAAATTAGGGTGTAGCCTTGCATACATCCATTGCAGAAATTTATTGACAAAAAGTTTTTTCAAAAAATTATACCCTTTGTCGCTTGCATCTAAACCATCGCCATGGGCAATAAAAAACTTCTTGCCCTCAATTTCGGTCTGATATTCTGAAGTATGCAAAGTTAGTCCCAATTCGTTGGGAAGGTAATCAAAAACCCATACATCGTGGTTTCCCGTAAAATAATGAACGTCGACCCCTCTGTCGCTTAATTCGGCAATTTTTCCAAGTGCCCTAGTAAAACCTCGCGGCACAACCCTTTTGTATTCAAACCAATAATCAAAAATATCACCGACCAGAAAAAGTTGTTTTGCATCGTTTTTTATTTCGTCCAACCAACTTACGAATAACATTTCCCTTTCGCGGTTGTCGTTTAATGCCGGCGCACCTAAATGAATATCCGAAACAAAATATGTTTTGTTTTTTAAGCTCAATTTGCTGTTGGTTTATTTGAAAATCGCAGCCAGCTTTTTATTAAGGGCAGGACCTTTAAGGTTTTGACCAATGATCGAACCTTCTTTGTCGAGTAGGTAGTTATATGGTATCTCCCTAATATTATAATTGTTAAGGGCAGAAACACTTCCTTCCATATCTCCAACGTTGATCCATGTGAGTTTGTCTGCATCAATTGCATCAATCCAATCGTACCTTTCGGTGTCAATGCTAACCTGGTATATTTCGAAGTCTTTCGACTTATATTTTTCATAAATTTCTTTTAATACCCCATTAACCATTCTTGATCCTTCGTCTTTTGCCGACCAAAAATGCACTAAAACAATTTTGCCCCTAAGGGAAGATAAAGCAACATCATTCCCGTCAGCGTCGGGCAACACAATTTCCGGACTATTGGTACCTTGAGATTGAATAATTTGTTGCAACTGGGCAGCCCTTTCGTTTTTCATTTGTTGCAAAGTATTCGCATACAATGATTGAACAAAGTCCGATTTCGGGTAAATTGAGTGCAATGCCGAAGCTGCCACTTTCAACGGTTGCATGTCTTTTATCACAAAGTCGTTTGGTCCAAATCGCTGGTACAAAGCAAGGACACTTGCCATAGAAAAAGGATTGGAAAGCACAAAATTTGTTGAATAATCAACCTGTTCCTGCATTATTCTTGCGTATTCAGCTTCCAGTTCTTCTTTCAATTGATCATAGTTGGGCTTTGTTTTGTTGATAAGATCAACCGACTTTATAGAATCCAATTTTTGTTTGGTTGAATGAAACTTATCTTGCAATTGCTGAACCATAGCCGATCCTTTTGAGCCCTCAACCAAATAATTCCTCGAAAAATTCAAAGCATCTGCAGATATATTCACATTTTCAGCAGAATCGATCAAAAGTGTAATAAAGTTATTTTCCGTTAGCTTCAACATATAAAAAGTTGGAATGCTGGTCTGGTTCTTAATATGAAATTCCCCTTTTGAATTTAACTTCGCAGAATCGACCGGAATACTTGATCCGTTCACCAACAATTGCTCAAGGTACACCATGTTTTTCTCGGCATGAGTAATTTTTCCGGAAATGGTGAATTGGTTTTCTTTTTTGCATGCAAAGAAAAACAGGAATATTGCTGCTAATGCTACAATTAATCTATATTTTGTCATTCTATATCAATTATTTTATAGGCGGTAAAAATAATAATTATATGCTGAACAAGAATAAAAGGGCACTAATATAATTATTTTATATTTTTGGGGTCTAATTTTTTACGATAGTGAAGGTACATTTTGAGTTAAAAAACTTTAAAGCCATCAAGCCTGTAGTTACCATTGGCACGTTTGACGGAGTGCACCTGGGGCATAGAAAAGTGTTGCAAAAGTTGCGGGATATTGCCAAAGAGAAAAACGGGGAATCGGTTTTGTTTACCTTCCATCCTCATCCAAGGTTGGTGCTAAAACCAGAAGAATCGAACCTGAGGTTATTAACCACATTAAAAGAGAAAACCTCGTTGCTTGAAGATATTGGAATCGACCACTTAATTGTATTTCCATTTACAAAAGAATTTTCGCAGTTATCGTATTCAGATTTTGTGAAAGATGTATTGGTAGATCAAATAAAAACATCATACCTGGTGGTTGGATACGACCATAAATTCGGAAAAAACAGGGAAGGGGGCTTCGATTTTTTAAAAAAATGTGCTGAAAAATACCAATTTGAAATTGCCAAACTAGATGCTTTATTGGTGGATGATATCAATGTTAGTTCGACTAAAATAAGAAGTGCCATTGAAGCCGGGGATATGCCCGCAGCCAATAAATACCTGGGGTATCAATTTACATTGCACGGAAAAGTTGTGGAAGGGAAAAAGCTCGGAAGGGAAATTGGTTTTCCAACGGCGAACGTGGAAGCCTCAGACATTCACAAAATTATACCGGGATATGGAGTATATGCTGTAAAAGTATTGGTTGCTGGAAAAACCTACAATGGGATGCTGAATATTGGAACCCGCCCTACCTTTAACAAAAACGCGGATCACAGAAGCATTGAAGTAAATATATTTGATTTTAATAAGAATATTTACGGACAAGATCTTACTTTGATTTTTGTGGACAGAATTCGGGAAGAGCGTAAATTTAACGGGATTGATGCTTTGGTTGAGCAGCTTGAAAAAGACAGGCTTCATGCCTTAAATATTTTACAAAATAAATCCTAATCTTTTTCTTTTAGCTTACAAATTATTGGCAAATGGTCAGATTCATAAAGAGGTGCTTTATGAAATGAATACGATTTATAGTCCTTTGAATGAAAAATATAATCAATTCGAAAAGAAGGTAGCTTTCCAATATAAGTCCGCCCGATTCCACTGCCCGATTCCACAAAAGCATCCTTCAAGTTTCCCCTAACCTTTTGATATGCATAAGAAATAGGTGAATCATTTAAATCACCACAAACAATTACATGATAAGGTGATTCTTTGATTATATCGTGTATTAACCTGGCTTGAACAGCCCTCTTTTGAACTGCTATTTGAAACTTTCGAGCCATTTCCTTAACCTGCCTAACATCCCCTTTTTCGGAAAATCCTGGCGACTCAATAATATCGTATTGGCTTGGATCGATATGATATGATTGAAGATGGATATTAAATATCCGAACGGTATCCTGCCCAATCAATACGTCCGTGTAAATTGCCATATTCTGAGAACCTTCAAAGCGAATTTCCCTCATATTCATGACCGGGAACTTGGTTAGTGTTGCCAAACCAGTTGTGCTTCCGGTGCTTGCATATTGATAATGATTGATAAATGTGAGTTGGTCAACCACCTTTGGAAGGTTAAAAACCCGGGCAGAACGTAATTTTATTTCCTGAAGACAAATAATATCTGATTTTTCTTCTTCAAGAAAACGCTTTATTTTATCGGCTATAACTTTTGAAGGATCTTTTTCTGCACCCTTAAAATTCCTGACATTATATGACAAAACTTTAATGGCTTCATCATCGGTTGACCTTGAAAACACCTGAAAATAACGGTTGGAGTATTTGAAACCAATCAGGATGGTTAGCAATGAGAAAACGATGTATTTTGGTTTAAAGAAAAGCCAAACAACTATAAAAATGATGTTAAAACCAATAATATAAGGGTATGCCAGTCCGAATGCAGAAGGTTGCCAAAGCTTATCCGGAGCTATAAATACGGAGGAATAGGAAAATAATAATGCAAGAATTCCAAAGAAATTGGCCGCTAACAATATGTACAAAAAAATCCTCTTCAAAGTGCCTGTTCTTTTAACATTCCATCAAATACAAGATACTAATTTTCTTACTAAAGAAACACGGAAATATAGGAATTATTATGGTGTCCAAACGAATATTCTGGTCTTTCTCTATTTCACATTATTATTGAGGTCTATTTGACTAATTTTATGTTCTGCTGTATAAAGTTCCCCAAATCCCAATTGACCGGCAATATTGACATGACTTATATCCGGCAAAGCTGTTTGATTTAAAGTTGCTGCATAACTATCTGCCAATACAATGTCCTTGCTAAGTATCAACATTTTGCTTTCATCTTCCAGATACACCTCTATAATATTTAATGCTGGTTTTACGTAATATAAAAGCTCCGCAATACAATTTTCTTTTTTACTCTCCGTGAGTGAATCTTTCTCCCAAATACAGCCCAATAAGTTTTTTATTGCACCTGATGTGTTTTCCTGGTTATCTGTTTCAAAAACAGCGAGGTTAATAAGTACATCACATTCAGAGAGTATGTTGTGGATACCAACTCTTGGAAGGTTAATGGCAGCACCATTTTCAGCATCTTTGTAATAAAATTCTTCATTTGCAGGCAATACCCTGGCTTCAGCATCCTTTGCAATTCTTTCAATTCCGGTGTTTTTATAGCACTTAGTCCAAGGATCATCGGTGTGTTCAAAAATCGACACTATTTTGGCATCCGCCTCATAACATTGTTCGATGATTAATTTTAGTAATTCAGGATTCGTGGTACGATGCTGTTCAGGTATCGAATTAGTCAAAATGTTGGGTTTAATTACTACCCTATCACCTTTATTTACATAGTTGGCAATACCTCCAAGCTCTTGTATTCCTGCCAAATACATCCGGAAAATTTCTTTGCCTGAGACTGCAACTAATTCTGGATTTGTATTTTGCGAGCGTCCTAACAAAATACTCCCGATCATAATAAGCATCAATAAACCTATCTTTTTTCTATACGGTATATTTTTCATTTTAAGGTAGCTTTAATCATTCTGTCCTTCCCCGACAAATCTTTTCTTAATACAACATCCATAAAACCTGTTTCTTCCAACATATGTTTTATTTCAATACCAAATGCTTCATTGATTTCGAAAAACAAAAGTCCGTTTTTGTTCAAATTCCTCCATGCAAAATCTGCTATTTTTTTATAAAATATAAGTGGATCCTGATCGCTCACAAATAGTGCCCCATGGGGTTCATAATCCAACACATTGGCATTTATCAGTGCTTTCTCCGATTCCCTGACATAGGGAGGATTGCTCACAATTACATCGTATTTATCCCAAATATATTTATCCCATTTAAGGATGTCCATTTGTTTAAAATCAACATTCGTGTTGTTTTGAGAAGCATTTTCAATAGCAACTGATAATGCATTTTCTGAAATATCAATAGCGCTTACTCCTGAGTCAGGCAAACTATGTTTCAGAGCAATAGGAATACAGCCGCTTCCAGTACCAATATCCAAAATTGAGCATTTTTTATTTGCAACGGTTTTAATTATCCAGTCCACCAATCCTTCCGTTTCAGGTCGCGGGATTAATACGGAATTATTTAGGTTGAATTTTAAATCAAAAAATTCGGTTTCGCCAAAAATATATTGAATAGGCTCCAAGGCTTTAAGCTTCTCCACTACAACAAGGATTCTTTCCTGGTCTTCAGGTTTAACTACTATTGCTTTCTTCAATACAATCTCCTGGTAACCAATGTTACAGATATTTTGTAGGATTATCCGAACAAAACTTTCCACCTCCCGGTCATCGTAGAAAGGCGCTAATTCTGTTTTAATATATTTAATTGTTTCTTGCATTGTATTACTTTTGGCAAACGAACTTAAATCTATTTTTTAAATTATTCAAAAAACCCGGAAAAAGTTTTGCTAAATCCAGCTTAGGCAGGTTACGATAAGAAGAAATGAAAAAGGAAGAAAAATATATGGCCCGCTGTATTGAGCTGGCAAAAAAAGGAATTGGATATGTTGCCCCAAATCCGATGGTGGGTTGTGTGATTGTTCATAATGACCAAGTAATTGGGGAAGGTTACCACCAGAAATACGGAGAAGCACATGCTGAGGTAAATGCCATCAAATCAGTTGTAAACAAAAAACTTTTAAAAGAAAGCACCATTTTCGTTTCGCTTGAACCATGTTCACATTATGGAAAAACGCCGCCATGTTCAGACCTAATTATTGAAAAAGAAATTCCAAAAGTAGTTATCGGAACAGTTGATCCGTTTGCGGAAGTTGCAGGACGTGGCATTGAGAAACTTAAAAAGGCAGGACGAAGCGTAAAAGTAGGTGTTTTGGAAAATGAATGCCAGGAGCTCAACAAACGCTTTTTTACTTTTCACCGTAAGAGAAGACCTTACATTATTCTTAAGTGGGCACAGACCCAGGACGGATTTATTGATGTGGACCGTGATGCTGATAACTATGGACAACCCACATGGATTACCAACGAACCTGCCAGAAAACATGTGCATAAAACCAGGGCTAATGAATCTGCCATTTTGGTTGGAAAAAACACTGCTTTAAAAGATAACCCTTCGCTCACCGTGAGGGATTGGATAGGCGAAAACCCGATCCGGATGGTATTGGATCGAAATTTGGAATTGCCAGTTTCATTAAACCTGTTTAACTCCGACTCAAAAACAATTGTCTTTAATGCAAAAAGAACAGATAAAAGAAAGCACCTTAGTTTCGAGTGCCTTGACTATACCACAGAAATAATACCCCAAATCATTGATAATCTTTACCAAAAAGAAATCCAATCGTTGATTGTTGAGGGAGGAAGCCTTACCCTACAAAGGTTCATTGATCTGGATTTATGGGATGAAGCACACATTTATCATGGACCCGTATTTTTTAAAAGAGGAATTGCAGCACCAAAACTTATCGGGACATTAAAAGAAAAGGTTAATTTCGGGGATAGCTATTTAGAAATCTTTCGGAATATGAAATAAGGACATTTTCTGGCTTTATCTAAATGGTAAATCTGGGTCCATTCTCCAATACTGGTATCTTTATTACATTTTCCACAAACATGAAATAATGAAATAGTTTATGGTTTAGCTCAAATCCATAATCTGTATTGTAATCATACCCAACAATTGTTTCAAAAAATCCTTTATTCCCCGAAACCATTGCCTTATTGTTCCAAGCCAGAACATATTGCCTATTCCAGTTTTCATAATAATCTTTCGTACGGTATTTAGCCGGGCTATTCTGTAATGTATACCACGATTCAAAACCCAGATCAAAAACTACCAATTCATACCCGGTGCTGTCATTTTCAGGCTCCATAGTTTTTTCCGAGAATTTAAGATGTGGTTTATGTGTTGCACAGCCAACCACAAAAGAGAATATTACGAGAAAATATAGAATAACTTTCATTTGTTTATTTTTTATGGTAACTCATGGAACTCGCATAATCATACTCCTGTGTACAAAAAAAAGCTTTTTATTATGCTCGCTACATCTTTTAAATTAAATAAAATTCTTTTGCTTCTACGGAATAATTTACGAAATTGTTATTTCAATATAATTAAGTAATCGCAAATAATGGGTTTTAACAATTCACTTCCTCTTTGGCTCGAAATAACTTCTTTGGTGTTTCTTATAACATCAATTGCCATTGCCTTAATAATAGTTTATGAAAAAAGATCACCATTTAAAACCGTTGCATGGATTTTGGTTCTGGTTGTAATACCAATTTTTGGATTGATCTTCTATTTGTTTTTTGGGCAGGAATACAGGAAAAACAAAATGTATTCGCGAAAAGGGCTGAAAGATTTGGACCGTTTGCGAAGGCTCACTTTGAAACAACTCCGGAACTTCGATAAATACAAACAGAACCTGAAGGGCAAGATTGGAGAAAAAGAAAAGATGATTAAACTTTTGTTGAACAATTCCCACTCGTTGTTAACAACTGGGAATCAAGTTGAATTATTGAATAATGGTGAGGCTACTTTTAATTCCTTACTGGCAGAAATAAGGAAAGCAAAGCATCACATTCATCTTGAATATTATATTATTAACGACGATGAAATTGGAAACCAGTTAAAAGACCTTTTAATAGAGAAAAGCCGTGAAGGTGTTGAAGTCAGGGCAATTGTTGATGACGTGGGAAGCTGGAGTTTAAAAAGGAAGTACCTCCGGGACCTTGAAATTGCAGGGGTTGAATTCCATTCGTTTATGAAAGTCCGATTTCCAAGATTGACACCCAGGCTTAATTACCGGAACCACCGAAAAATTGCGGTTATTGATGGAACCGTTGGGTTCACGGGTGGTATTAACCTGGCAGATCGATATAAATATGGGAACAAAAAACTAGGGGCGTGGAGGGACACACATATTAAAATTACGGGTGATGCAGTATCCTGTTTACAGGTAATATTTACGGCCGACTGGTTTTTTGTGAAAGGGAAAGTGCTAAAAGGCAAAGCATATTTTAAACCATTTACCGAAAGTGAAGGTTTACCAATTCAAATAACACCAAGTGGACCCGACTCAGATTGGGAAAATATCGGACAAGCTTTTTTTACAGCCATTACAAGTGCTTCCAACTATGTTTATTTAACATCACCCTATTTAATTCCCCCACAACATATTTTGGCAGCTATTAAAACAGCCGCACTGGGAAACATTGATGTAAAAATAATCATCCCCAAAAAGTCAGATGCCAGGGTTTCTAAATGGTGTTCTTTTTCGTTCGTTGAGGAGCTTTTAGAAGCAGGTGTTAAAGTATACTTTTATAAAAAAGGATTTATCCACAGCAAACTTTTGATTGTTGATGATGTAATTTCTTCTGTCGGCTCCACAAATCTGGATTTCAGGAGCCTGGAAACAAATTTCGAGGTCAATGCTTTTATTTATAATGAAGGATTTACAAAAGAATTATGCGCTCATTTTATAAATGATCTGAAAAACAGTGAACAAATTATTTTGGAGGAATGGAGAAATCGACCTTGGCTCAATAAACTCCGTGAATCGTTCGCCCATATTGTAAGCCCTATGTTGTAAGTGTAGCCAGGATAATATTGAAAAAAGACCCTTAAACCTGACAACAACAAAGGCTTTCGGGTCTTTTTGAGTAAGCTACAACTCGTTAAAAATAGATTCTTTTTATATCAGTTAAATATGGGGATTCATTAGGTCCGTGATATATGGTAACAATTGCAGCTTCATTTTTAATTTCAGGATATACAGCCTTTGCGTTACATACAAACCTGTATTGTTTCCCATTTTTAATTCGATAAGCAAATGCAACTGGTGTATATTTAACCCCAATAAATCCTTCTATTGCTCTATCGAATACTTCTGTGGCCTCATTTGTTAAGCATTGAAACGGCAACCAATCACCAACAACTTCTTCTTCCTTTGCTACTTTATCTTTATAAATTGATTCTTCCATAGATATAGGTCATTTTAGGAATAAGTTAACCAACCACTTAATTTTTGCTACTGCAATTTATGCCTATAAAGAGAATTAGCTATTGGGGGAATTACCTGATTTTTGAAATCAGGGGAAAACACCTGCCTGCAATTTCGAGTAAAATGAACCTCTTATAAATTCTTAAAAGGTTAAGGAAAATCGCTAAATATTGCTTGTGGTTTAAGGAGAAAAGAGATGGGAATCAATTCTAGGCACAGAATGGTTGGAGTAGCTTTATTTAATTACAAACTGCTCAGGATCAATTAGATTCTTCTGAACAGCATAAATTACCAAGCCAGCCACATTCTTAACTTTGGTTTTCAGGAATAGGTTGTTTCTGTGCCCTTCAACCGTTCGCTCCGATATGAACAATTTATCTGCAATTTCCTGGGTTGTAAATTGTTGGCAAATAAGCTCAAGTACCTCATGTTCCCTTTTGGTCAGTTTTTCTTCCTCGGTGAATTTAGGCTTGGGTGCTTTTGTGGTAATCTGGTTTCTCATTACATCAATTTGTTCTTCCAGAAAAAAGAAACCTTTGGAATAAGTGGAGCGAACTGCCTCCAGAAGAACATCAGGTGCAATTCCTTTTGGAAGAAAGGCATTTACCCCGGCTTTCATCATATAACCCAGAAACGACTGTTTATAATAGGAAGATAAAACGATAATCTTAATCTTCGGATATCTTTTCTTAAGTTGAGCTGCTGTCTCCACCCCATCCATTTCGTCCATCTTTAAATCAGATATAATAATATCTGGCAAACCATCATCTGATTCTAATTTCTTGAGAAGGTCAACTCCGTTAAAAGCAGTTAAAACCACCGAAAGATCTTCGATCCCATTTAAAAAATCGGACAGCAATTTAGTAACCAGAACCTCATCATCAACTATACCTAATTTAATCTGCATCTCCATTACCTTGTATTTTTTCTAAAGCCAATATGAAAAGAAAAGTACTGCCTTTACCTTCCGGGCTTTTAAATTTATGAATGGCGTTTAAAGTCCGGACCCGAAGTTCAATATTCTTTAAGCCTAAGCCATTTTTTGCAACTTCCGGATCAAAACCAACTCCATCATCCGCCACTTTTAAAATAAGCAACTTTTTGGTTTGCCTAAGGAAAACTTCTATTTTTTGTGCTTGTGCATGCTTTAGGATATTATTTATCACTTCCTGGAAAATCCTAACAAGCTGAAGTTTTTCACTATTCCTAATTTCAGATTCATCCTGCGAAAGCAACTGAAAGGAAATATCATAATTTTCTTTTATCGGAAGTAAAAACTCTGAAAACAATTCTATAATAGTCGA
The DNA here is from genome assembly GCA_963678235.1 of Prolixibacteraceae bacterium. GTDB lineage: Bacteria > Bacteroidota > Bacteroidia > Bacteroidales > Prolixibacteraceae > JABMQB01. Next base: position 3,174,549 of record OY782766.1, read on the forward strand.
ATTTTCAATTAATGGAGGAGAAAGATCGTGTGATATTTTCCTCCCCAAATCAATACTTTCGGTCAGCGAATCAAAAATTGCATCCGATGGTTTATCTTTTAATCCATACAAGCTTAACTTTAATATATTTAGTTTTGAAATTAAATGATCGTGCAAATCGGCAGCAATTCTTTTTCGTTCCTTTTCCTGAATTTTAATACTGTCTGAAATTAATTTATCCTGATAATCCAATTCTAATCGTGCAGCTTTTTTCTGCTCAATCAAAATCCGTCTAAAATATAGTTGAACAATCACTATAATGGTAACCACAAGAACCATCGAGATGATTATTACAAGTGCTAACCAAAACGCAAAGGATTCCGGTTTTTGCCATTCTTCCATAACAGGTAGATATTAAAAAGATAAAATATTATTGTAATGATTGCATTTGCCATCCAAAAATAAAGCACGATATGAAGCTCTTCGTTTATTAAAAAGTTAACGGATAAGCTTATTAGAAGATTAAAAGTAAAATAGGTCAATACGCCTGAATTAAATAAGATTGAGTCGTTCATCTTTAACAAATCTGAACTCGAAAATATATAGTGTATATACATTAAGCAAAAAACGATAATGTACAAGTTAGAAGCAACTTTACCGTATGAAAAGAAACTGGCAGGATTTTTAGCTAAAATCGTATAAGTAAACTCAGCTAGAAGAACCAGCAATATTCCAATTTTGATGTATTTTGACAATCGGGTCCTTTTTTTGAGCAATACTCTCTCATATATCCAGGTAAAAAATAACAACTCTATGATACCCAGCAAAGGAATAGAAAACAAATTATATTTTGTGATATGCAGGTAAACAACAAGTCGATGAAAAATATCACAGGATAGTGATCCTAAAAAAAACCAGACAATAATTTTATTCTTTTGTTGTAGGCCTTTATATAAAATGAAACCGGATACGATCCCAATAATAAGGACCAAGGGCGATGAATACGATATAAATTTCCATATTATTGGGATGGCATTGTTTCCGGCTGGCATAATTTAAACGTCTATTATTTCTATCTAAGGCTCATCAGGACAAAATGGAGGGCATGGTTCAACAGTGTTAAATACTTCAAAATCATCACCATCATTTATTACTTTACGTCCAATTGGTGTTGTCGAATTATCTTTAACCGCCCAAAGTAACATTGTTGCGTAATACCTCGATTGAACAACCTCACAATAGATATCTTTAATATCTGTATCTCTTAGTTTATATATTGGACAAACTGTTTCAGGGCTTTTAGGACAGTATTCCTTTAAATCATCCTTGTCCTGCAATAAACAATTGTACATATTACTTAAGCCTAAAGTAACATAAATATCATTATGACCGTCCTCAAATGCTTTTTTTATTTCCTCAAAATGGATTAAAAACCTACAAAACAAACCTTGTTCAGTATCTTGTATTTGTTGTTCAATCCAATTTCTGTTTAGCATATTCCACCTAAATGAATCCAGTAACATCAACTTTACAGTTTCTCCCTTGGTTCCCGAATACATATTTATAAATGGGTCGTTACCCAATAGAGGAAAATTATCCTGAAAAGGTATTACTTTTACCAAATTAGCATTGACGTAATCCAATTCTTTAAATACAAAAGCATTATCACTTGGGATACAAAAAGAAATTAATTGTTTATTTTCTACGCCTATTTCTAAAACCAGCCATTTTTTATCTGCCAACTCTTCCTCCCATAGCTCATAATCACAAATAGAGATTTTAAAGTACTCTCCCCGGTTAACCAATTCGTAAGTTTTAAACGGATTTGATTGGGTATCTGACCAAAGTTCAGTGGCCTTTGTAACTCTTTGGATGAATCGTTTGTTTTGTTCCATTTTTTAAAATTTTAGGTTCACATTATATTAATCACATTGTGCGTTTGCTTTTTTAAAAAATAAATTCGGAATTACATTTAGTAACAAAGGTGCTTTAGCCAAACTCCAATCTCATACCGATTTACGGTTAAATATTGCCTAAGCAGTTTGAAACAAATAGCATTGAAAATCAGCATACAAATTACAAATTATTATTGTTACGTCAAACCACAACATCAAAAATATCAACCACTTTCAGCCAAATTCAAGGAATATTTTTTACCTCAGAAAATTTAACTAAAACAGAAATTATTTTTATGATTTTAGCACCAGGGGAAAAGATTATTTGGTGAAATTTAATATCCAAGAAATGAAAATCATATTCTTTTCTTCCAGTTTGTCTCAAATGAGTTATCTTCGCGAATAATTTTTAAAGTCTCCTGCTTAATTTTTCAATTGCGGGAAGAAAACTTACATATTTAAAATCGAAGTAATTAGGACTACAAATACATAAAAATGAGAAATTATAAATTACTAAATAACCTTGTTGGCTGGATAGTTTTTTTAATTGCAGCAGCAACCTACCTTTTGACCATTGAGCCCACTGCAAGTTTTTGGGATTGTGGGGAATTTATAACTACCTCGTATAAATTGGAAGTAGGTCACCCGCCAGGTGCACCGTTTTTTATGATACTCGGAAGGTTTTTCACACTTTTTGGAGGACCTGAATCAGCTGGATTGCTTATAAACTCTCTTTCAGCACTAGCAAGTGCATTTACCATATTGTTCCTGTTTTGGACAATCACACACATTGCACAAAAAATAATTTCTGAAAATAAAAAATTAACCGAAGGTGAAACATTCGCAATATTAGGTAGTGGAATTGTGGGCGCCTTAGCTTATACTTTCTCCGATTCATTTTGGTTCTCGGCGGTTGAAGGCGAAGTTTATGCAACATCATCCTTAATCACCGCAGTTATATTCTGGGCAATTTTAAAGTGGGAGGATGTTGCTGATAAACCATACGCAAACCGATGGCTAATATTAATCGCGTATATTATTGGGCTTTCAATTGGAGTACACTTACTAAACCTTCTTGCAATTCCGGCAATTGTATTTGTTTATTATTTTAAGAAATATACCGTCACCCGAAATGGCATTTTAAAGGCATTAGCAATATCCATATTCCTTTTAGGATTGGTAATGTATGGAATAATACCAGGAACGGTAAAAGTTGGTTCGCTGTTCGAATTGTTATTTGTCAACTCATTTGGATTACCTTATCACTCCGGACTTTTGTTTTATATAGCAGGAGTAATTGCATTAATTATATTTGGAATTAGATATACCACCAAAAAGAAAAAAGTATTTTGGAACACTGCCATCCTGATGGTGACGGCTATTTTAATCGGGTATTCTTCGTTTACTTTAACTATAATCCGATCTTCTTCAAAAACGCCGATGGACCAGAACAGTCCGAACAATACCTTTGCTTTGCTGTCATACCTTAACCGCGAACAATATGGTGAGCGCCCATTACTAACCGGGCAGTACTTTAATTCGCCAAACGATGTGAACGAAAGGTTTACCGAAGGGAAATCGGTTTATAGCCAAAGAGATGGCAAATATGTAGTCACCGATAAAAAAATCTCTGCTAACTACGACAGTAAGTTCACAACAATTTTCCCAAGGATGTGGAGCAATAATGAGCCTGCACATGCCGAGGAATATAAAACTTGGGCCCGAATAAAAGGAACCAAAATAAGGCATAAAAACGAGCAGGGGGAAGTTGAAACAATTGTGAAACCTACCATGGCTGAAAACCTTAGGTTCTTTTTCAGGTACCAGGTTGGTCACATGTATTTTCGTTATTTTATGTGGAACTTTGCCGGGCGCCAAAATGATATTCAAAGTCATGGCAGCCTGATTCATGGAAATTGGATCTCGGGGATCCCGTTTATTGATAATTGGAGGCTTGGCGATCAAAGTTTATTGCCAACATCGCTAAAAAATAATAAAGCAAGAAATACATACTTTCTTCTGCCCTTATTATTGGGTATAGTAGGAATCTTTTATTTGTACAACAAGGGGAAATTAGCAAAAAAATGGCTTTGGGTAATTTTCCTGCTTTTCTTTTTAACCGGCTTGGCGATTGTTATATACCTTAATCAATATCCAATGCAACCCCGCGAACGGGATTATGCCTATGCAGCTTCGTTTTATGCGTTTAGCATTTGGATAGGATTTGGAGTATTAGGATTATTCAAATTTATTAAAAAATATTTGCCGGAAGTGGCAACAGCCATATTGGTAACTATAATTACTACAGTTTTAGTACCTGGTATTATGGCATCCGAAAACTGGGATGATCATGACCGTTCAGGCAGGTACACAGCCCGTGACCTTGGTGCTAATTATTTGAAAACATGCGCCGAAAATGCCATTCTTTTCACCAATGGGGATAATGATACTTTCCCTTTATGGTACAATCAGGAAGTGGAAGGCACGAGAACAGATGTACGCGTATGCAATTTAAGCTACCTACAAACCGATTGGTACATCAATCAAATGAAGCTTAAAGCCTACGAATCTGATCCAGTTCCGTTTTCAATGGATCAGGAGAAATACACTCAGGGAACGCGTGACATTGTATATTTAATGGACGATCCAAGAATGAAAGGTACCATTGACCTGAAAAAAGCCATAGAATTTGTTGCATCCGATGACCCTAAAACAAAATTGGTACAATACGACAATGCAGCTTACATCCCTGGTAAAATATTTACCCTTAAAATTGACAAAGAGGCTGTTATCCGCAATAAGGTTGTAAGGCCTGAAGACTACGATAAGATACTTGATACCATGGTAATTGACCTGAGCAATAAAAATTATATTGCAAAAGATGAACTGATGGTTCTTGACCTTCTGGCAAATAGTAATTGGGAACGGCCTATATACTTCGCTATTACGGTGGGTTCTAAAAAGCATATGAATTTGGAAGATTATTTCCAGGTTGAAGGGTTTGCTTATAGGGTTGTGCCAATTAAAAGCACGTCTGGATCGGAAAGTTTTGACGTTGGAAATGTCGCTTCCGATATTATGTATGAGAACCTGATGAATAAATTTGAATGGGGAAATATGAACCAGCCGGGCATTTATCTTGACGAAAATAACCGGAGGATGATGACCAATATCCGAAATAGTTTCAACAGGTTGGCAACAACACTTATTAAAGAAGGAAAACCCGATTCGGCGAAAACGGTAGTTAACCGTTGCCTTGAATTGGTGCCACATGATTTGGTTCCGTTTGAGTATTTCGGTATTGAACTTATCGACAATGTTTATTTGTTAAAAGAAAACGAAAAAGCGGATGAACTTGTCAGAGCAGCGTACCTTAATTTCAAAGAAGAATTAGAATATGCCCTTTCATTGGACAGCAAAATGATGAACACAAGAAGTATTGGCGAGTTATTTCAGAGGGATATGTTCTTCTTACAAAGGCTCGATAAAACATGCCAAAGGTTCTCATCAAATGAGGAATTGAAACAAGAAATAAATTCAAGCCTGGAGGGATTTTTTAAATCATTTAGCAGCATCCGATAATGGCGCGTTTAAACTTACGTGTTCATCTCCCAAAATTTGTAACCAACTGGTTTCCAAAAGCCGTTTGGAATATTCCTGGTAGCTCGAAAGTGGTTTACCTTACCTTCGATGATGGACCTCATCCTGAAATAACAAACCATGTATTAGATATCCTTGAAAAAGAAAATATAAAAGCTACATTTTTCTGTGTTGGCGAAAACGTGTTTAAATATCCCGAAGTTTTTGAGAAAATAATTGAAAACGGGCATGTGGTTGGCAACCATACCTACAACCATCTTCAGGGAATGAAGACTAAAAACTATGCCTTCTTCAAAAACATCGAAAAAGCAGATAAACTTATAAACTCAAATTTATTCCGTCCGCCACATGGCTGGTTAAGCAGAGGGCAATACAAGTTTTTATCGCTCAAGTATAAAATTATTATGTGGGATGTTATTAGTTGTGATTACGACAGAAACCTGAGTGGCAACCGTGTGGTTAACAACGTTTTGAACTTTGTGCGCCCGGGCTCAATTATCACCTTTCACGACTCGCTAAAAGCCGAAAAAAACTTATATCATGCATTGCCAATTGTTATACATGAGTTAAAAAAGCAAGGCTATTCTTTTGAGAAAATTGAATTTGAAAAAATAAAAAACTTATATTCACATTCTATTATCAATCAAGTTCTTAATAGAAGAAAAACGAAAACAAAAACCGCATAAAGCATGCATGCATAGCGGACATTAAACACTTAAGTTAATTATTCGCTGAAGCTTAAATTACTATCAAAATAAATTGTATGAACATTTTAATTTTAGGATCAGGAGGAAGGGAACATGCCCTTGGATGGAAAATAGCACAAAGCAAAAAAATTGACCAATTGTATTTTGCCCCGGGAAATGCCGGAACAAGTGATTTAGGAATTAACTTAAATTTTGGAGTGTCTGATTTTCAATCCATTAAAAAGGCGGTCCTTGACCATAAAATTGATTTGTTGTTATTTGGTCCGGAAGTTCCATTGGTTGAAGGCATTCATGATTTAATTGCACAAGATTCGGAGCTGAATGATTTAAAGGTAGTTGGTCCTAAAAAAATCGGGGCACAATTAGAAGGAAGTAAAGACTTTGCCAAAGAATTTATGTTCCGCCATCAAATCCCGACTGCAAAATATACCACCGTAACGAAAGAGAACCTGAATGAGGGGATCGATTTTTTAAAGACAATGCAAGCACCTTATGTGTTGAAAGCAGATGGTTTGGCTGCGGGTAAAGGCGTTCTCATAATCGACTCACTGAAAGAAGCTTCCGATGCGTTGGTGGAAATGCTTAACGGGCAATTTGGGGATGCCAGCAGCAAAGTGGTTATCGAAGAGTTTTTATCGGGAATAGAATTGTCGGTTTTTGTAATTACTGATGGCAAAAGCTATAAAATTTTGCCCGAAGCTAAAGACTATAAGCGGATTGGAGAAGGAGATACCGGATTAAATACCGGAGGCATGGGCGCAATTTCACCGGTACCATTCGCTGATGCCGCGTTTATGAAAAAAATTGAAGATCAAGTTGTCATACCAACGATTACAGGGCTTCAAAAAGACAAGATTGAGTACAATGGATTTATCTTCCTTGGGCTGATAAATGTTGATGGAAACCCGAAAGTTATAGAATATAACGTTCGTATGGGTGACCCTGAAACTGAAGCGGTAATGTTGCGAATTAAATCAGACTTTGTTGATCTTTTGGAAGGTGCGGCTGAAGGAAACTTACATGAAAAAGAAATTGAAATTGACGAAAGGGCTGCAGTTACGGTAATGATGGTTTCAGGCGGATACCCTGGAAAATACGAAAGTGGAAAGATAATTCGGGGAATAGAAAATGTTAAAGACAGTATTGTTTTTCATGCCGGAACCAAATTGGTAAACGATGAAATAGTTACCAATGGTGGAAGGGTGATAGCGGTTAGTTCGTATGGAAAAAATAAAGAAGAGGCTCTAACGACATCATATAAAAACGTAGAAAAAATTACATTCGACAAAAGTAACTTCAGGAAAGACCTCGGATTTGATTTATAACGATGCTTTTAAAGATTTTAAAATCTAACCAGACTTACAACCTCCTGTTATTCCCTTTTATTGGGCTGTTGTTGTGGGCAGTTAGTTTAATATCTCCACAAAGTTATCCGTTTTTTGAAGGGGAAAACCAAATGGTTTTGTTTGCCCCACTCTTTAATTTGATATCTTCAAGTCCTTTTATTTTGGTTTTACTAACCTTAATAATTGTTGTCTTGTTGGGGTTTGCCATTCAAAGATTTAACAGCAAATTTGGATTTATACGAAAACGTACCCTTTTGCCGTCCAGCTATTTTGTAATTTTTGTGGGCGGACTTTTTGGTTTGCATACCTTGCATCCTGTTTTATTTGCAGCAGTTTTTTTAATGTTGTCCCTTTTTCGGGTTTTTAATGCTTTTGAAAAGAAAAATATTTATTCCAATGTTTTTGACAGTTGCCTCTTATTAAGCATCGGATCTTTGTTTTATTTCAATACAATCTTTTTTTTTCCGGTTATTATAATTTCTACAATCACCATTAACCGGGAATATTCATGGCGCGATTTGTCGTTATCCATTTTGGGATTTATATTGCCTTGGTTATTTACTTTTTCACTGGCATATTTCTTTAATTCGTTTGACCAGTTAATAAAGGTTCTTTCCCTCAATTTATTTACAAATAGCCAGCGTATAAAAGGAGATATACCCTTACAGGTATTTATGGGCTACCAGGCATTCCTAATTATTATCGCTAGCCTGAATTTACTTCAGTTTTACGATACAAAGAAAATCAGTTCCAGGAAGTATTTTACCAGTTTCTTTTGGTTTTTTCTTTTTTCAGTATTCATCTTAATCTTTGTTCCGGCTGCCTCCAGCGAGATCTTTGTAATAGCTGCACTGCCTACAACTTTTTTAATTTCAAATTACTTCGTGTATCTTAAGTCGAGGTTATGGGGTGAAGTGTTATTTGCTATTCTGATTGGATTGGCAATATATGTCCAATTTGCCAACTAAACCGTTTGCAAAAACTTAAGCTATTTTCGTACTTTTAGGCTTTAGAATAAAGTTACACCTTAACGATTAATCACAGGAATGAATATCATATCTCTTTTTGCCGGTGCCGGGGGGCTAGACCTGGGTTTTAAAAATGCCGGATTTAATGTTGTTTGGGCAAATGAGTTTGATAAAGAAATTTGGGAAACCTATGAGAAAAACCATCCGGAAACAGAGCTGGATAAAAGAAGTATAACCGATATTCCTTCGAATGAAATTCCCGATTGCGTTGGTATTATTGGCGGTCCTCCGTGCCAGAGTTGGAGCGAAGCAGGGGCACTCAGGGGAATTAAGGATACTCGTGGGCAACTATTTTTTGAATTCATTCGGATACTTAAAGATAAACAACCTTTGTTTTTCCTTGCCGAGAACGTTTCCGGAATACTTTTTCAAAGGCATAACGAGGCATTTGAAACAATTCTCGGGTTGTTTAAGGATGCGGGATACACCGTAACAACAGACCTTGTTAATGCGAAGAATTATGGTGTCCCACAAGATCGGAAACGGGTATTAATCGCTGGCTACCGGAAAGACTATTTTCGTACAACTTTTACACTTCCATTACCAAATCAACAAATACCAACTCTGCAAAATGCAATATTTGATTTGCAGGATTCTGCAATTCCTGCTTCGGAAAAAAACTACACAAATGGCAATAACTGCCGTTTCCCGAACCACGAATACATGACAGGTGGTTTTTCTTCAATGTTTATGTCACGAAACAGGGTACGTGCGTGGGACCAACCTTCCTTTACTATCCAGGCAGGAGGCAGACATGCACCTTTGCATCCGCAGGCACCAAAAATGGAGGATGTGGCAAAAGACCTCAAACAATTTGTCCCGGGAAAAGAAAGTTTATACCGTAGGCTTTCGGTTAGGGAATGTGCAAGAATACAAACCTTCCCTGATTCATTTAGATTTTACTATTCAAAATTAAGCTCTGCTTATAAAATGATTGGGAATGCCGTTCCTGTTAAATTGGCTGAGGCAATAGCCAAACAAATAAAACACAACATAGAAAATGGCACGTAAATACTAATATCAGCCCAAATGAAACAAACACACATTTTATTCGATGATCCTGGTCATTACCCTATGCATCATCCATATCCCTTTAAAGGATCAAGCCCGAAATTCATAAATGCATTAAAAGATTTTTTATACACCTACGCCAAAAAAATCAAAAGCCTTCAAATTGCTCTTTACCTGTTTAACAACCTCGAACTACATCACTTGTTTCAAGAGCTTGCACAACAGGGAATTGAAATAAACGTTGTTTCGATACCGCTCGAAGGTTATGATAATACCAGCCCACAAAAAATATTGAAAGAAGATGGTTCAGAAGCATTTAAGGATAAGAAAACAAAGTGCGATTTGGCAAATTTAATTTATAAATCATTTCACAAGGAATCAAACTGCTATCGTTTATTTCTCTTTCCTCACACCTATATCCGAAGCCACAGAATAAAATCATTCTCACGCGGGAAAATACCTTATTCCCTTCATATTAAATCACTGTTGATTGAGTTCCATTCGGGCGAATACATGTCGGGGATTTTTTCTTCAAACCTCGCTGTCAGGGATGCCATAAAACACGACACTTTTATTCTGTACCCATTAAATAAGAATGAAGTAATTGCCCATGTTGATTTTTTTCGACATCTAATTGAAAACTCCATTCCTGTATCTGAATATGAAGAAACATCAAATGTGGTAAATACGGCTATAACGATAAAAAAACAAGGTGAAAGTTCATCTGTTCATTTTATAGCCCCATTTTATTGGGACAGCCCCGAAAAAGCCCAACAAATTATTTTAGAACTGATTGAAAAAGCTCAGCATCGAATTTGGATTGTTGCCCAACACATATCGGCATATACCTATAACATTCCCCTAAATTATAAGGTGAAAACCGAAACTAACAGCAAACATAGCAAGAAAGGTTTTTTATATCAGGTTGTTCAGAAAGGGAAAATTGGTTTGGATATTCAATGCATATCACAGACTTATTCCGGGAATCAACCTACGAATGGAAACTTCAGGCAAGCAACAAACAAACATAGTTTTTCACAATTCACAAAAGCATACCGGGATATCGCAAATGCCTCCTATTTTGTTAATCCAAAGGTCCACAGCAAATACATTATTGTAGATGATAAGGTTATAGTCACCACATTTAATTATACCCCAACCCAATTCATGTACTTGCCTTATGTGAAGATTCAGGCTTTTGACCATATTGAAAACTTGCAATACGAAGGTATATTCTCGGAAGTTGGGCAAATGAAAATACTGGAAAAGAAATCGGACTGTGAATGTTTTGCCCGTAACTTTGAATTTCTTAAAACAAGGGAGGAAACCACTCAGGTTATTTAACCGAAGCTTCTTCAATTTTATTTAAGTAGACCTCTAAAAATATTTCCTCATTAGGTTTTAACTGCTGCAGGTCAACTTTTGTTTTTAAAGCGTTATATGCTTCCCCCTGGGTTTCAAGTAGCATTTCCGGAATTTTATTGATGATGCACGAAAAACTCCCATCGGGCTTGCTGGTCGATTCGCCAATTACTTTTCCGGTTGCATCTTTCAATTCAACCAAGATCCCGGGTATTATCTCTTTGGTCGTATTATCTTTTACAATTCCAGTAATATTCAAAGGCACAAAACTTAGCTCCAACGAAAGAATGTCGTAAAAACCATCGTCATTCACCCGGTTTGTTGAAAAATATCCATCGGTAGAAGTACTGTTTAGTGTAAAGGCAATTTCATCTTTTGTACTGTTAATGGGGTATCCCATATTTCGGATACTGGTAAAAACGCCTTTTTCAGGTGTCGCAACATATACATCATGCCCTCCAAGTCCATTGTGCCCTTCCGATGAAAAGTAAAGGGAACCATCACTGGCAATAAATGGGAATAGTTCGTTTTCGCGGCTATTAATTGCAGGTCCAACATTAAAAGGCTGGCTCCATTTCCCAACAGTTTTATAACAAAAATAAATGTCGTACCCCCCGTAACCACCAGGCATATCGCTCACAAAATAAAGCTTTTGCCCATCGGCACTTATGCTTGGGTGCGCCACCGAAAAGTTTGGGCTATTCATAAAGAAATTCCCACGGGGTATCCATATCCCATCCCTGTTTTCAGCTTTAACTATCTGTAAATGAAATACGTCTTCCCCCTCCTTTACTTCTGCTTTATGCGGTGCAAAACGGGTTATGTAAAGAATATCATCGACCGGATCGTACCCAACCGGACCATCGTTAAATTCGGTTTTTAGCCTTTGTGCAAATGGAACAGGATCAACCAAAACACCGTCTCGAACTTCCTTGGCAAAAAACAGATCAAGAAATGGTAAATTATTGGGTGCCAATTTTGTATCCGCTTTTTTATGCCCAATAGAAGAGGAAGATAAAATAACACCATCTTTATAATAACACGTACCAAGTTCCGAACCTGGTGTATTAATATCAATCCGGTTAATTTTATATGCCGATGAGTCTTTAACAAGGTTCTTAATGTATTCGATTTGGTCTTTCGCTGGTTGTATTTTTTTATCTCCTGGCTTTTTTTCTTCATATTTTTTAACCCATTCCAAGGCCTCTTTATACTTTCCATTGCTCAGGAGAATCTGGGAATATAAATAATAGTCGTTGGTGGTAACCCTGCCAATATCAAACATTTTTTTCATCCAATCTTCCGCGGCACCTGTTTCTCCCATTCCCTGATTTGATAAAACCAGCTTTTTCATGATATAATAATTGCCGGGCTTAATTGCCAAAGCTTCCTCATACAAAATCCGGGCTTTCTCATAGTCGCGCGATTTATATTTTTTATCGGCACTTTTAATCAGCCTGTCCTGTGCGAATAAGGAAATGGAAATAAAAAACAACAGAATTGTTAAACAGTATCTCATCTAAAATTATAGAAGCTTATATTCCTAATGTTATATCAATCAAAGTAATAATAATAACTAAATTCGGGCAAATTTAGTATTTTTGCACCACTTAATACAATTTTTGAATTATAAATAAGATGCCATTAATCCTTTTGATTGAATCATCTACAGAAGTATGTTCTGTTGCGTTAAGTTCTAATGGAAGAATTCTTGCTATAAAAGAAAACCAACACGGGCTTAGCCATTCCGAATTACTGGGTGTTTATATTAGGGACATATTAAAGGAAAACAAGCTTTCAACATCACAATTAGATGCCATTGCTGTGAGCAAAGGACCTGGTTCATATACGGGGCTTCGTATCGGTGTTTCTATAGCCAAAGGAATTTGTTTTGCTGCCCAAAAACCGTTGATTGCTATTAGTTCATTAGACGCTATGGCAAATTATATCGCGCAAAACCCCGATGAATACAATTTGGAAATAAACAACAATACCCTAATTGCCCCTATGATTGATGCACGAAGAATGGAAGTTTATACCAGGATGTATGATTCAAAGGGCCTCGCATTGGATGAAATTACAGCGAAAATCATTGATAAAGATTCTTATTCAGAAATTTTAACAAGCAAGAAAATACTTTTTTGTGGAAATGGGGCGTTTAAATGTTCGGATACCCTGACCAATGAAAACGCTATTTTTACAGAACCAGAAAAAGCCTCGGCACGGTTTATGCTAAATTTGGCAGAAGAAAGTTTTAACAATTTGGACTTTGTAGATGTTGCTTATTTTGAACCATATTATTTGAAAGACTTTGTGGCAACCATTCCAAAAAATAAGATTATATCATGATTAAGGCTGTTTTCATAACTATATTTTTCTTTTTAACATCTTTACTCTTTTGCCAAGGCAAAGAAGAGTTAAGATTTAATATGAAATATGGTTTTATTAAAGGAGGGGAAGCCAGGTTTGAAATATCAGATACTGTTTTCAACGGAAAACCTGCAATTCATTATTTTTTAAAGGTTAAAACCACAGGTATTACTGATAAGCTTTTTGAAGTAAATGATATTTACGAAAGTATTGTTGATAAAACTACGCTATTGCCTTACAAATCCATACGAAATATTGCAGAAGGGAAATACAGGTATTACAACGAAGTATTATATTTTCACGATTCCGATTCAATTTATAGTCAACGTTCAGGGGGCAAAAAAGTACAACCAGAATTGTTAGACATATTATCGGTATTCTTTTATTTTACCAGCCCGAAATTTATGGATAACATTCGTGTTGGAGATGTGGTTACCATGCCAGCTTTGCACGCCGATAAAATCAATGACGTTAGCATTGGATATTACAAAGACGAACAGGTTCAAACAAAACTTGGGAAACTTGACTGCTATGCCCTTGCCCCTGTGGTTGATAAAGGTAAATTGTTAGAAAGATCAGACGGGCTTAAGTTTTACGTTTCAAAAGAAAATAAAATTCCTGTTTTACTTGAATTTGATATGAAAATTGGCGCTTTAAAAGCCATCCTTAAAAGCTATAAGGTTGATGGAAAAGAATTGTTAAAATAACCTTTTCCACTCTGCAAATATCTCTGAATATAAACCAACTACAAACATCATAGTCTTCAAATGCTGTTTTTACAACGAATTGATTATTTTTGCAAAAAATAATTAATTCAAATCATATGGCATCAACTGCAGATTTTCGAAATGGACTATGCATCGAATATAATGGAAACCTATTTACAATAGTTTCATTTCAGCACGTAAAACCGGGGAAAGGACCAGCCTTTGTTCGTACAAAACTTAAAAACTTAAAAACAGGTAAAGTAATTGACAATACATTCTCATCAGGTGTGAAAGTGACCACTGTAAGGGTTGAAAGAAGGCCTTATCAATATCTATATAAAGATGATATGGGCTTTATTTTTATGCATACCGAAACATATGAGCAGATTACAATTCAGCCTGATTTTATTGAAAATTCGGATTTAATGAAAGAGGGGCAGATTATTGAAATTAACTTTCATGCTGAAGACGAAACCCCGTTAACTGCAGAATTACCACCATTTGTAGAATTGGCTGTTACCATGACCATCCCCGGGGAAAAAGGGAATACCGCAAGTTCAACTGCATTGAAACCCGCTACCCTTGAAACAGGAACAGAAATAATGGTTCCTCTATTTGTAAATGAAGGGGACATCATCAAAGTGGACACAAGAGACCGTTCTTATAGTGAGCGTGTGAGAAACTAAAATATAAAAGACTATTTTCAAGCCCGGATTATCTTTTTAATTCGGGCTTTCTTTTTGCAATTTTTTCCTTGACTGGATATCCAGAAAAACAATCATTGCAGTAAATCCCCAGAATGGCGCAGATATTTTATCAGTATCCAAAAAGTTATTTAAAAATCCATGAATGTAGTAGGTAATTAACCCAATAAGTGCAGCGAGCACGATTGTTTTTAACCTTTTATCATCGAGTCGTGTATATGTTTTTACTGCGGTATAAATAACCATCCCTAAAATCAATAAATAAGTTAAAGTCCCCAAAATCCCTGACTCCGATAAAGCACCAAGGTATTCGCTATGGGCATTTCCACCGTCTCCGGCATTTGTACTAATAATTGTACGATCATCGGTTATCTGAAATGGACCGTAAGTAAACATGTATGTACCAGGACCATAACCCAAAATTGGCTTTTCCTGAAACATCCTGATTGCACAACTCCAGCGGTTAATCCTTTCCAGGTTTGAAGCATCCGAAGTAATATTGGTCATGGAAGAAATATGCTCGGTTATGTTTGCCGAAGACTCTTCGTCATTACGTTCAAGGAACATTAACACCTGGGTTTGAAATACAAAAATAAATACGATGGCAGAAATCAGCCCAATAAATAAAGGTTTAAACCTAATTTTAAGTTTTATAATTGCCCAAAAACCAAAAGCGATGACCAAACTTAACCATGCAGCCCTGCTATATGAAAGTATTAAGGCAACAAACAAAACCAGAAGTGTTATATACGAATAAATCTTATACTTCGTCCCTTTATAAATAAATACCGAGAAGCCAAGCAAAAAAGGAATATACATTGCCAAAACCGCCCCATACGAAGTATGGTCATTGTAAAACGGGTTAACCACAAAATGGGATGCTTGCTTGTTCCATAGCCCGTAACCGAGGTGCCTGTACAAAGCATATCCGATAACCAAATACAAAGGAATTATGTAAAGCCAAATATATCTTTCAAAGTTTTTATCCTTTTCAAAAACTTTCATGGCAATGAAATAGAACCCAACAATAAACCAAAGCCTGCTCAGCAAAAACTTAAACGAAACAACTGGCATTGTACTTGTTACGCTGGTTATTAAAATCCATAAAAGGTTAATATATATGGCAATGGAAACGGGATGAAGCAACAAAGTTTTATCAAAACTACGCTCAGAAAGAACTTTTAGTGCGAAAACAATTAACAGTCCAAACAACAAAGGCTCTGTTGGAAGGTACATATTAAAACTCATTCCCGGAATAACCTCGCTCAAAGGTATTGATAAAGGAGTAAAAAATATAATGATGTGCAGGATTTTGTCAAAAGAGAACACTACCATTAAAACAAGGACAAACGCAAAAGGCAATGCATTTATCATTAATGTATCCTTTTTAACAATGAAGAACAGGTTTAAAAGTATAAAACCAATGGACATGCAGTAAAAAAGGACAAGTTTTATGTTTGCCTTTTTCAGCACTATTCTTCTTTTCTGTAATCGAGTACCAAAAATATTAACAACGCAACAAAAACCGCAGAAGCCACAGTCGCCAATGCAATTAACCAACGCACCGGATAAGCCTTCTTCTCGGCAGGCACCGGGTATTCCACCACATGGCTGTAAGTGATGTTTTTATTTGCCTCAATCAATAATTCTTCGTGTAAAAATTTAAGCGAATCGACCACGCTAAGCGTCTTTGCCATTCTTTTTTCGGTGATATAACTATCTGCACCAAATTTTTGGAGGTTGTTATAAATCCTCTTAATTTCTTTCGTGTCAGAACTTGTACCTCTGTTGTTCGCCAAGGCAGTCATGTAACCACGAGTAACTTCCTTTACTTGTGCATTATAATTTAATATCCCGGACTCTGTTCTTAATTCATTCACACGAATTAATAAACTATCGAGTTCCTTGCTTTTTTTATTTAAAATTTCTTCGGAAAGTTTTACAACTTCAAAAACTTTTAACGAGTGCAGTTCCTTAACTTTTTGATTGTAAAAATGAATAATCGAATCGCACATGTCTGATGCCCTTTGCGGATCTTTATCCAAAACGGCAATTTCAACAGTTTCAAATTTGGTTTTATTCATTGATACATTTTCATCATACTCCATCAACATGTAGGTATTATACATCGGATCTTCCTTGTCAATTTCGTACACAGTATCCAGTCCAAACGCCTCAATAACCCGAAATTTGATATCTCTCGAACCCAATATTTCAAGCATCTGCTCGGTTCTTGATTCTTCACTTAATTCGAACAGGTTTGATGGGTAGATCCTCGCGTTCGATTTGAATTTAGGTTGGATAAAAACGGGCAAAGAAAAGATAAACGCCAGAATAAAAGCGATTATCCCAACAATAATAAAATGAATTTTTCTATTCCAAATTACAGAAAGAATCCTCTGGTTGTCAAAAAAATTTTTCATAAGTAAAAGATTAAGTCGTGGCTGCTAACAATAACGGATATTTGATGTTTTTAGTATAGATGATGAATTGCTTTTATTGTGCTATAAGCAAGAAATAATTCTTTTTCCCTTTTTGCACCAACATATATTTACCACCGATAAGATAATCCTCGTTAATAATCAGCTCCATCGAACCAGTTTTTTCTTTATTAATGCTTAATCCATTGCCCTGAATGGTTCTTCTTAATTCGCCTTTCGAAGGGAAAATAGATGTTTTATCTGTTAACAAATCCATAATGTTTACGCCATTATTTAATTCGCTTTTCGAGATAGTAAATTGAGGCACTCCTTCGAATACCGATAAAAATGTATTTTCATCCAGGTTTTTCAACAAGTTTGCAGTCCCTTTCCCGAAAAGGATTTGAGAAGCTTCCACCGCCATTTCATAGTCTTCTTTCGAATGAACCATAGTAGTCACTTCTTCTGCAAGCTTTTTTTGCAATAACCTCAAATGTGGTTCTTCTTTATGTTGGGCCGTTAAAGCGTCAATTTCTTCTTTGCCCAGAAGGGTAAATATCTTCATGTATTTTTCAGCATCCTCATCAGAAGTATTCAGCCAAAACTGGAAGAATTTGTACGGCGATGTTTTTTCAGGATCGAGCCAAATATTGCCACTTTCTGTTTTCCCGAACTTGCCGCCATCAGATTTGGTCACAAGCGGAATAGTTAAAGCAAACGCTTCGCCACCAGCTTTTCGCCTGATCAATTCTGTTCCTGTTGTAATATTGCCCCACTGGTCGGAACCTCCCATTTGGAGTTTGCAATTTTTATTGTCGTATAACCAAAGGAAATCGTATCCCTGAACCAGTTGGTAAGTAAATTCTGTGAAGGACATCCCAACTTTTGAATCACTTCCAATTCGTTTCTTTACCGATTCTTTCGACATCATATAATTAACTGTGATATGCTTGCCAACGTCACGGATAAATTCAAGAAAAGAGAAATTTTTCATCCAATCAAAATTATTGACCATTTCGGCAGCATTTTCAGCACCCGATTCAAAATCAATAAACTTCGAAAGTTGGGCTTTAATTCCATCCAAATTTTTCTGAAGGGTTTGCTCATTCAACAAATTCCTTTCCTGCGATTTTCCAGATGGGTCGCCAATCATCCCGGTGGCACCACCAACCAATACAATTGGCTTGTGGCCAGCCATTTGAAACCGTTTTAAAAGCATGATTTGTGCGAAACTACCAACGTGCAATGAGTCGGACGTAGGATCGAACCCAATATATGCACTAGTCATTTCTTTAGCAAGTTGCTCCTCGGTTCCGGGCATCATATCATGGAGCATGCCCCTCCATTTTATATCTTCAACAAAATTCATTTCTAAAAATTTTCGGCAAAGATATAAAATGAATCCAACATGTGCTTTTAATTCAAGAATTATCAGGGTTGAAGGATATAATTCAAAAAAACACTGCTGGATTTAGATAATGTTCAGCGCATTTAAAAACACAAATACAAAAACATTCCAAAAGATAATATTATAGAAGATTGAGATTCCAATGAATTTCACAAATACTTTTCGTTTCGATTGCCCATAAAATTTCTTTAATGCCACCATCAGGTAAACAGGAATGCACAGGAACACAACAAATGAGATGACTCCTGCATCCATGGTCAAAAATTGGTAAAGCAAGGTAATAATAGCAATAATCACAAAAACGAATGAGTGAACATGGATGGAAAATATGAGGTGCCTCATATAATTCTGTTTGCGCCTTATGTAAAACAATTTAAGAATAAGTGCAAATATTGGCAGTAACACAAAAAATGCCCAGGATAAGTATTTCAATAACCGGGCGATTACCTGTTCCGGCGAATTGCACAAACTAATGTAAGTCCGCAAATCCTGCCTTTTTTCAGGATCGGTTTCGGCAGCCAACTTTTCTTCAAAATGATCAGCAAGTTTTGCCAAACCCTGGCGCAAATTCTTTGTGTCGCGAAAAGAAGCCAGGTCAAGATTTAGGTCTATATCTTCAGCGGCAAGTGTGTCTAAAGCATTTTGCACATTTACACTAGCAGAATCTACTGCTGCAATTTGTAAGGAATCCAGAGCTGTTATTTGATCATCCAGAGATGAGTCCAATACCTTTGTTAAACCCCGGTTGGTATATATTTGCAACAGAAAAAACAAAATGAAACTTGCAAAAATAAACACACGAAGTGGTGGTGCATAGCGAACCCTCCTTCCTTCAAAATATTCTTTCGTAAGAAAACCAGGTTTTATTAAAAGGTTCACAAAAGTTTTGAAAAACCGTACGTCGAACGAAAAGAAATCTCCCATAAAATTATAGAAGATAAAGGTGAATGGCTGGTCAAAATCTTTGATTGATTGTCCGCATTCAGGACAAAAGTTTCCTTTAAAAGCGGTATTACAATTCTTGCAATTTACTTCTTCGTGTTCGATTGGTTCTTTCGGGTTATTTTTAAACCACCGACTGATTTTTTGGAGCTTCTTCTTTTTTGCCATCTTCAATTTGGTCTGCATTGTAGTTCCAAAAATCGACAAACGGGAAAATACTTGGGGCAAAATTCCTGACTGGCTCATACAGCCGTGATGCATCTTTTTTACTGTCGGAAATTAAATTTACATCTTCATCAATTTTATCGAAAACTACTAAAATAATACTCAATATAAGTGCTGATTTTAAAAGTCCAAAAACAAGCCCTGCCAAACGGTTTATAAACCCAAGCATAGCGGCCTCAACAATTTTATTTATAACGGTTGCAATAATGTGCACCAAAATAACAATAACCACAAATGTAATTGCAAACGATATAATATTTAAATGTTTTGTATGCCAATCGAAATTTTCAATAATAAAATCGGTGGTTATGTATGAAAACTCAATGGCACCCCAAATACCCAATACCAGGGCGGCCAACGATGCCAATTCGACAACAAAACCTTTTCTGAAACCATTAATTGCTCCTAGTATCAACAAAACCCCGATAATAATGTCTATATAATTCATGACCTTAATTGTTGTGTTCCAATTTATAACGTAAATGTATAAAAATATGTGTTTACACATTGCATAAATTTTATGAACAATAATTTTTACGGCACCTTTTATAATACAGAAATTTACTATTTTGGGAGCATTGCAAATACAATAAGATAAGCCATGTCATTAATAAACTCTGTGATTAACTGGATCAATGTAAAACGTATCTATCAAATTGAACTTTATAGAGACCATCCCCACGAAATACAAGACGAGGTATTTTTTAGGTTATTGGAAAAAGCAAGGGATACTGAATGGGGAAAACAATATAATTTTGCAAAGATTTCGAAAACAAAAGAGTTTAAGGAAAACCTTCCTATCCAGACATATAATGACGTGAAACCATACGTTGACCGTTTACGCGAAGGGGAAAAAGACATCCTTTGGCCAGGCGGCGTAAAATGGTTTGCAAAATCATCGGGAACAACCAGCAATAAAAGCAAATTCATTCCGGTGACTAAAGATTCTTTGGAAAAATGCCATATTCGGGGACCAAAAGACGTTTTTGCTTTGTACCTTCGAAATTACCCGGATTCAAAACTGCTGAAAGGCAAAACCCTCACATTGGGCGGAAGCCATCGGGTAAATAATTTTAATAATGATTCTTATTATGGCGATTTGTCGGCAATATTACTGGAAAATATCCCTTCATGGACCGATTTTATACGGACTCCATCATCTGAAATTGCTTTGATTGAAGAGTTCGAAGAAAAAATTGATAAAATCATTGAAACGTCGCTTGAAGAAAATGTTACCTCACTTGCGGGTGTGCCGTCGTGGTATTTGGTACTGATTAAAAGGGTACTAGAAAAAACAGGGAAAAGCAATATTCTTGAAGTATGGCCAAACCTTGAGGCATTTATGCACGGAGGCGTTAATTTCGACCCCTATCGAGAACAATACAATAAGCTGATACCTTCTTCACAAATGAAATATATGGAGGCATATAATGCATCCGAAGGTTTCTTTGGGATTCAGGACAATCCTCACCAGGACGATCTGCTTTTAATGCTTGACTACGGTATTTTTTATGAATTTATCCCCATGTCGGAGCTGGGCAGTAAAAATCCGATTACCGTGTCGCTGAAAGATGTTGAAGTAAATGAAAACTATGCAATGGTTATTTCAACCAACGGAGGTTTATGGCGGTATATGATTGGCGATACTGTTAAGTTTACCTGCAAATATCCATATAAAATAAAAATTACCGGCCGCACAAAACACTTCATCAATGCTTTTGGAGAAGAGGTTATCATTGATAATGCAGATCAGGCGATGAAGGTAGCTTGTGAACGTACCCGCGCAGTGGTAAATGAATATACTGCTGGTCCGATATTTATGACCGACCAACAAAAAGGGGCACACCAGTGGATTATTGAGTTCGAGCAGGAACCAGACGACCTTGACCATTTTATACAAATGCTCGATAACACACTTAAAACCCTGAATTCAGATTACGAAGCTAAAAGACACAAAAACCTTACCCTTGAAATGCCACATATTGTTGTCGCAAAAAAAGGAACGTTTTATAACTGGATGAAAAAAAGGGGGAAAGTTGGCGGTCAAAATAAAATTCCTCGGCTCGCAAACGACCGGAAGTACCTGGATGACTTACTACAACAAATAAATGGTTGAAAGTTTTCGGTTTTCTGTTGGTAACACCCTTCTGTTTCCGTTTTGACGGACCAATTAATTTTGTAATTTAGTTTTCTAAAAATATAGATATGCATATAGCAGTTGCCGGAAACATTGGCGCAGGTAAAACAACTCTTACAGAACTACTTGCAAAACATTATAAATGGGTTCCCCATTATGAAGATGTAGATCAGAACCCTTATTTGAACGACTTTTATAACGATATGCAACGTTGGTCGTTCAACCTTCAAATATATTTTTTAAACTCCAGGTTTCAGCAAATTATCGATATCCGAAAATCAGGGCAAACCATTATCCAGGACAGAACAATTTATGAGGATGCAGAGATTTTTGCCCCCAACCTTCATTCGATGGGATTAATGAGCACGCGTGATTTTAACAATTATAAAACACTCTTTAATCTTATGGTCAGCGTAATTCAGCCTCCCGATCTTTTGATTTATTTGCGGGCATCAATCCCAACGCTTGTGAACCAAATCCAGAAACGGGGCAGGGATTATGAAAATTCGATCAGGCTCGACTATTTAAAACAACTGAACGAACGCTATGAAAATTGGCTCAAAACATATAGTATGGGAAAACTTTTAACCATAAATGTTGACGATTTGGACTTTACCACAAACCCGGAAGATTTAAGCTTTATTATCGATAAAATTGATGCACAAATCCACGGATTATTCTAAGAATAAAAATATAGCGTTTGACTAGTCCTAAAGAACCGTTCTCTATTAAAAGAACGGTTCTTTTTCTTTTGTAATTTATTAGATCGCCTGAATGCTTTTGATGATCGAAGGCCAACTACTGTCTGGCAAGTTGGCACCCATAACTTCGACAACTTTTGATGAAATTAAAGCTGCAATATCGCCGCATTTTTGTAAGTCGTACCCCTTGGTTAGTCCATAAAAAAAACCAGCAGCATAACTATCTCCTGCCCCTGTGGTGTCAACAGCAGTTGCCGATACCGGATTGATCGTATATTTCTCATTTCCACGTTTAATATACGAACCTTTTTTACCAACTTTTACAATGGCTATTTCACACATCTCAGAAATAATATCCAATGCTTTTTCGGGGGATTCCCCTGTAAAAGAACTGGCTTCTTCTTCATTCGCAAAAACAATGTCCACATATTGATCAACCATATCCGTCAAAAAGCTTAGGTTCTCTTCCACAATATTAAAACTCGACAAATCGATTGCAACTTTCAACCCCAATTGTTTGGCCATTTCCATGCCCGTTTTTATTAATTCGTGGTTTTGAACCAAATAACCCTCCATATAAAGATAGGAGTAACCTTCAAATACCGATGGGGTAAAATCCACGGCTTTTAGTTCAACAGCTGCTCCAAGATAGGTAGCCATAGTCCGTTCCGAATCAGGGCTAACCAAACCCATTACCCTTCCAGTATCTATTTCACTTGACAGCAAATGGGTTTTAATCGATTTTTTTTCAAACTCATCTTTAAATAGCTTTCCCAGTTCATCGTTTCCGATTTTTCCCATATAACCACAAGCAGCTCCTAAATTTGCCAATGTTCTCATTGAATTAGCTACAGAACCACCCGTTGATATTTCTTTTTTTAATAATGATGTAGCCGAATATATTTTCCCCGACAATTCTGCATCAACAAGTGTCATACTCCCACGGGGCAGCCCAAACTCAGTTAATAAGCCTTCATCTTCCAGTTGCATAATAATATCGACAAGTGCATTCCCAACTCCAAGCACCTTGGGAAAATTGTTTATTTGATCCATATTTATCGTATTCTATAATTTTTAGCAAAAATATTTTTTCTTTTCGGAAAAGCTATTATTTTTGCATCGCTTTTAAGGCAAACGTTCATCCGAATAGGAACAATC
This sequence comes from Prolixibacteraceae bacterium, assembly GCA_963678235.1. Taxonomy (GTDB): domain Bacteria; phylum Bacteroidota; class Bacteroidia; order Bacteroidales; family Prolixibacteraceae; genus JABMQB01. The sequence goes on from OY782766.1 coordinate 3,198,249, forward strand.
ATCCTTTATTTCCCACATAGACGGGGTAAAATTGGAGTTAAAATATTTTCCCTAGTAGCTCAGTTGGTTAGAGCGGCGGACTGTTAATCCGTAGGTCGTAGGTTCAAGTCCTACCTGGGGAGCTAAAAGGTCAATCAGTTATGGTTGGCCTTTTTTTGTCTTTAGCTTTCAACCGATTTTTTCTATGGCAATGTTTGTTGTTTATATCCTTTATTCAAAACTGAGCGACTCTTTTTATATCGGTCAAACTATTAACTTTAAAAAAAGGATTGAAGAGCATAACAATCATGTTCACCATAAAGCTGAAACTAAAAAAGCTTCTGACTGGAAATTATACTTTGAGATAGAATGCACAAACCGGAAACAGGCCATACTTATTGAGAAACACATTAAAAGCATGAAAAGTAAGATCTACCTTCAAAATTTAAAAAAGTATCCTGAGATGACAGAAAAACTTTTGAGAAAATATTTGTGGGTTCAATTCCGATAGCTATCGGAACTACCTGGGGAGCCAGACAAGACAAGAGGTTAGAAGCGACCTCTTTTTTTGTCCAAATTTTTGAAACGAATTCCCGATTCATCGGGATGAGTTCCATCGAACACCTTTAATATCAATTAATTGTAGTGAGATGAAAGCCTTGCTAGCATTGAGAAGGACATGTTCCAGTTTTGTGAATTCGTAGCTTGCAACTTTTCCTTTCTCTAAAACCAGTTTTTTAGACAAAAAAATAAGCTAAAATCTTCTTTTCGGTCTTGCCATCCTAAATTTGTAATACCCAGCAATGTTTTCCAACATCGGAATCGCTTTGTTTATTGAAGGATGAGGAGGTTTGTTTTTGGTTTCTCTAAATGGAGTTCTAGTCGTATTCATGGCTATATTTCGTGGTACACACCGACGAAGGTTTTGCTTAAGAGAAAGGATAATTGTATTGGTGATGCTACAAATAAAGTTTCCTTTCTATAAATTTTAATAATTTCATTTGTAGATTTATACAATGAACAAAATTGTATACGTCAATACTGGCGAGGTAAAATTGGGCGATAGCGCTACTATTCTGAATTCAGGTGCAATTGGATCGTGCGTGGTAGTGTGCATGTATAATTCATTCGAAAAGCGAGGGGCAATGGCGCATATCATGTTACCTGGAGTAGCATCTGCTAAAGAAGAAATAAAAACGAAATATGCCTCTAATGCGATTCTCAAATTAATGGAGTTAATGAATGTAAATAGAGACCAATCGACCCAATTGGAAACCTGCATAGTTGGAGGGGCAAATGTTTTAAAAAGGGCAAACGATACAATTTGTAAAAACAATATTGAATCGGTTGAAAAATTGCTTGATGAGAAAGGATTTCGGATTTGTGTAAAAGCAGTTGGAGGTTACGAAAGAAGGACAGTTAATTTTGATATTGAAAAGGGAATTATCAATTACACTGTGGGTAGTTCGAAAGAAATAATTTTGTGGAAAACAGGGAATGATGTTAAATAAAATCATCAATAAAGCCTTAATGCAAATAAAATATTATGACTGAATTATGGCAATGATTGGAATGTGCCAGAGCCTTTAAGGTTTCCTAAGTTTGAGGTGGATTCAATAAATTTATTTCATATATTTACTTGAGCGTTAGATAATAGGGTTCGTTCTTACACTCTAGAACAATTCGTAATGGTTAAATCACTTTGATCAATAATGAAATTTATATAGATATGTCCCAAGAGATACAGAGAATTAATAAGCTTTCTAAATTATTGGAGTTAATTACTTTAATGCAGTCTGAGTTTCTGAAAAAGGGCATTGTTTATGGGTGGTGTGATAAGATACTTGAAAACTTACTTCAACTCACAGAAAGTGAATTCGGATTTATTTGCGAGTTGCTTCATAAAGAAGACGGAACTCCATTCATAAAATCACATGGAATTAGCAATATTGCATGGAATACTGAAACCCGGAAGTTTTACGAAGCAAATATCGAAAAAGGCCTGGAGTTTTTTAATTTCAAAAGTATCTGGGGGCAGGCAATCACTACCGGCAAAAGTTATATTTCTACTAATCCTGATACTGATCCTCATCGGGGAGGATATCCAAAAGAGAACGGACATCCTCAGTTAAAAGGTTTCCTTGCACTACCGATTAAAGATACTAAAGACCGAGTAATTGGAGTTATGGGTATCGCAAATAATCCTAAAGGATATGATCAGGAACTCATAGATTTTCTTTCTCCTTTTGTGAGTACGTATGGAATGTTAATTGAAAAAGACAGACTGGACATTAAGGAGAAGAATCGTAAAAAAGAACTACTCTCAGCCAAAGAAGAAAGTGAAGAAAGTGAAAAACGTTTAAAAACAATTCTCGATTCCAGTCCATTCCCAACGGCTGTGGTCGATGTAAATGATGATAAAATATCATACTGGAGTAAAAGTGCTGTGGAGTTATTTGGTCATAACCCTAATACAACGCAGGAATGGTACGAACTTGCTTATCCCGATCCTGATTATCGGCAGGAGGCTGTTGAGCGTTGGAAACCATTTCTCGAAAAAGCCCAGGGTTCGTTAGAAGCGGTAAATACTGGTGAATATAAGATTGTATGTAAAGATGGGTCGGTGAAATCTTGTGAACTTTATGCCCAGTTTATACCAGGCAATTTAATTGTTACCTTAAACGATATAACTGACCGAAAAAAAGCTGAAGAACAATTAAAAAGCCTGAATCAACAATTGCAGGCCGATGAACAACAGCTCAGGGCAACGAATCAACAATTAAAAGCAAATGACGATGAGTTAAAAAAGAGACTCCTGAGCGAAAAAGAACTGGCCGATATTGTACGCGAAACCCCGGTTGCAATTGCATTTGGATATCCGGATGGTAGGCTTGAGAAATGTAACGCTGCTTTCTCGAAACTAACAGGATATTCCATCACAGAGTTACAGCAAATTGATTGGAATGAAGAGCTTACACCTTCCAAATGGAAAGACCATGAAGGTGAAATGCTCAGCCAGCTATGCCCTGAAAAGATTAGTGTCAACTATGAGAAAGAATATATTCGCAAAGATGGCAGCATTGTTCCAATTGAATTAACAGTTACCGCTAAATTCGATATGGATGGAAACATTGTTCACTATATCGGTTTTATTTCAGATATATCAGAATGGAAATTATTTGAATTTGAACTAATCAAAGCCAAAGAAAAAGCAGAAGAAAGTGAAAAACAATTATTGGAAGCGCAGAAAATTGCTCATTTGGGCAGTTTCCAACGCATCATAGCTACCGGTGAGACGATATGGTCAGACGAGGAATTCCGAATCTATGGCTCGGATCCCGCCATGCCTTCACCCGACTATGACACCATACTTAAGGAGAGTATACTTCCCGAGGATGCGCAGTTAATAAATGAAACCTTTAATAAGGCAATACAAACCCAATCGACTTTCGAATTAGAACACCGGATTGTTCTTCCTGATGGCAGTATTCGATGGGTTTATGATAAATCACAACCCTACTTCAATGAGCATGGAGAACTTGAACGCTACAATGGTGTAACACTCGATATAACTGAACGAAAAAAAGCTGAAGAACAATTAAAAAGCCTGAATCAACAATTGCAGGCCAATGAACAACAGCTCAGGGCAGCGAATCAACAATTACAAGCAAATGAACAACAACTCAGGGCTTCAAATCAACAGTTGATAGCTAGTGAGCAACAACTTAGGGCAAGTGAGACCAAATACCGAAGCTTATTCAATTCTATGCAAGAAGGTGTTTATTTACACTCATTGGTCTACAATGATCAGGGTGAGGTAATTAATTATCGAATCATTGATGCAAATATTGTTTCTGAGAAATATTTAAATATCAAAAGGGAAGATGCTATTGGAAAACTGGGCACAGAGCTTTTTGAGACTGAAGAGGCTCCTTTTTTAGCTATGTATTCTAAGGTTGCCGAAACTGGAGAACCCACCACTTTTGAACAGTATTTCCCTCCTATGGATAAATATTTTTTAATTTCTGTTTTTTCACCTTCAAAAGGAGAGTTTGCTACTGTTTTTTTAGATATTTCGAATATAAAAAAAACAGAAGCTGAACTAATCAAAGCCAAAGAAAAAGCGGAAGAAAGTGAACTTCAACTCAAGGCAGCGAATCAACAATTACAAGCAAATGAACAAGAATTAATAGGAGCCAAAGAAACTGCAGAACGCTATCTAGACATGGCCGGAAGTATTTTCTTATCCCTGGATCAAAAAGCCAATATTATTTTAGTGAATCAAAAAGCCTTAGAAATTCTGGAGTATAATACAAGTGAAGAATTAATTGGTAAAAATTGGTTTGATACCTGTATTCCTCCCGAAATTAATGAGCAGATAAAACAAGTGTTTGCCAAGGTAGTAAAAGGTGACATGGAAGGAGTGGAGCAGTTCGAAAATGAAGTTGTCACAAAATCAGGCAAACGAAAATTAATTGACTGGCATAACTCTTACATTAAAGGCGAAAAAGGTCAAGTTGAGTATTTATTTAGCTCCGGACTTGATATTACCGAGCGTAAAAAGTCAGAAGAAGAGCTTCGGAATATTGAATGGATGTTGAGTAAAAAGAAATTATTACCCCAGGAAATTGATGATGAGGAATATACTCCGGAATATGGAGACTTAACGCTATTGAATACGAATCGTTTAATTCATGATTCGGTTGGGGCAGATGTATTAAAAGATATTGCCAGCGACTATTTGAGTTTGCTTGACACTTCTTCTGCGATATACGAAAAAAACGGCGATTATGCTTTGGGTATTTTTTCATCAGGATGGTGTCGTTTTATGGATAAAGCTTCCTACAAACTTTGTAATACGGATAACAGCAAGGAAGCTTTAAATTCAGGGAAATGGTTGTGTCACGAATCGTGTTGGAGGGATTCATCCCTTGCAGCTATTAATTCAGGTAGTAATACTGATATTGAATGCAGCGGAGGAATTCGCATGTATGCAGAGCCAATCAGAGCCGGAGAAAAAATAATTGGATCCATTAATTTTGGATATGGCAATCCACCCCAAGACAAACAAAAATTATTGGAACTGGCACAGAAATACAATGTTCCGGTAGATGAGCTAATAAAAAAAGCAAAAGAATACAAAACCAGACCCTCCTATATGATAGAGCTTGCAAAGAATCGTCTAAAAGCAACATCTAAGCTCATCGGAGAAATTGTTAGCAGAAAAATGGCAGATCAACAACTTAAAAAAACAAATATTGAACTTTTAACTGCCAAAGAAAAAGCAGAAGAAAGCGACCGCTTGAAATCAGCATTTTTGGCAAATATGAGCCATGAAATTCGTACGCCAATGAATGGGATTCTTGGATTCACCGATTTATTGAAAGACGTTGATTTAACAGGCGATCAACATGAAAAATACATCAAAGTTATTGAGCAAAGTGGCGAACGAATGTTAAACACCATTAACGACATTATCGATATCTCAAGAATTGAATCGGGAGAAGTGAAGGTTAATATTCAAGCTACAAATATTAATACCCAACTGGAAAATTTATATGATTTCTTTAAACCAGAAGCGGAAAAGAAAAACATTGCTTTAAATTACAAAGAAAGTCTTGGCAACCATTTGGCAAGCATCCAAACCGACCCTGAAAAATTCGATGCCATATTTATCAACTTGATAAAAAATGCGCTAAAATTTACCAAGAAAGGATCCATTGATTTTGGATATAGATTGGAAGATAAAAAGATTCATTGTTATGTTAAAGATACGGGCGTTGGGATTAGTTCGGATAAATTGGAAAGCGTATTTGAAAGGTTTATCCAGGAAAAAAAATCAGATGCATCAATCAATCAAGGTTCTGGCTTAGGATTATCAATTGTGAAAGCATACGTAGGATTGCTTGGAGGGGAAATATGGCTTGAATCAGTAGAGGGTAAAGGCAGTACTTTTCATTTTACCCTTCCTTATAATGCTGTTAAGAAAGAAACACCTGCCAGAGAATTGAATGCGGAAGCAATCATGGATAAGGCAAGCAATTTCTCCAATAAAACGATTTTGGTTGTTGAAGATGATGATGCAAGCTATGAATTCTTAAAGATTGTTTTAAATAATCTGGAAATAAACAATATTGCCTGGGCAAAAAACGGAAAAGAGGCGATTAAGCATTGTAAAGAAAACGCAGCCATCGACCTTGTTCTTATGGATATTAATTTACCTGTAATGAGTGGTTATGAAGCAACCAAAGAAATAAAAACGTTTAGACCCAGTCTTCCCATCATTGCTCAAACGGCATACGCTTTAGCAGGAGACCGCGAAAAATCCATAGAAGTTGGTTGTGATGATTACATTCCAAAACCCATAAAAAAGGAGAACTTATTGGAAATATTAAGCAATCACTTTTAGGGGCATATTACATTGGAAGATTTAGTTGTTTTTTTTAATCTATTAGAAACCTGCAAATTAGACATTTCGAACATATGAAAAGAAGAAAGGGTTCAAAATAAAGGTATTTAGGGTTGTACCAAATCATCCGGTTGTTCCCATCGCATTAGCAATAGCATTTACCGAGATTAGCAGTTGGTTTAGGAGGGCAGCCTTTTTCTCCGGTTCATCTGAACTTAAACGTCGCCATTCTTTTAAATAATTAATTTGGTTTTGATGCAAAACTCGAAGGGCTTCTGCCCGTAAAACTGTTGAGTAATAATGGTTTCTTCTTCTTTCCTTAATTGGCTTTCCGAGCAGTTCTCCCATATACCGACGGGTTTTTTGCAATTCTTCTAAGATTAAATCCATAATAGACTCACGAACTTCCGGATCAACCACCAAACCAGCATACATTTTCATTATCCCCTCATCGGTGCTTGCCAAACTTGTGTCAATATTGGTAAATGCATACCTCACAAACTGGCTTTCGAAAAACAGTTCTTTCAATTTTGCATATCTATCAGGATACTCGACCTTCAGCAGTTCAAGTGTTGACCCGACACCATACCAGCTTGTAATATGAAACCGTGCCTGTCCCCAACTAAAAACCCAGGGTATTGCCCTTAAATCTTCAAAGGTTCTTTTGCCAGTCCTTCGTGCCGGCCTCGACCCTATCTTACTTTCTTCAATAACGTCTATTGGAGTTGCCTGCCCATAAAATTCGAGGAAATATTTGTTCTGAAGCAATTTTGCATAAAATTCATGGCTCTTTTTCCCCATGTATTCCAATATAGTGCTGACCTCTTTATTGTTTACCCTGGAATTTTTGTGCAACAAAGTGTTTAGTGTACTTCCTGCAAGCATAAGTTCCAGGTTATATGCTGCATTTATTTTATTTGCATATTTTTTTTCGATGGTTTCACCCTGCTCAGTAATTTTTAATTTTCCCGAGAGCGTTCCATGTGGCAGTGATCGCAAGAACCAATGAACAGGACCTGCACCACGGCTAATTGTGCCACCTTTCCCATGGAAAAATTTAATACATATTCCGTGCTTATCCCCAATAGCTGAAATTTCTTTTTGGGCTTTGTACAAATACCAGGTGCTTGCCAATATTCCCCCGTCTTTATTGCTATCACTATAACCAATCATTACTTCCTGGGTTTTTTGTGGCAATTGTTTTTGTCGCCTTTGGTAATCAAGGCTATTCTGAACCTCGGGATAAGAAAAATACGAATCTAATATTGCCGGGCTTGCTTCGAGGTCTTCAATAGTTTCAAAAAGCGGTACAACATGCAATTTTAATACGAGTGTTTTGTCAAAAAAGGATAAACCAGTTTCCCTGCCAAGTATATAAATGGTTAATAAATCGTTTACATGGCGTGTCATACTCACAATTAATGATCCTAAGGCATTTGCTTTGTACAAAGCAATATGTTGTTGCAGAACCGAAAAAGAATCCAGTACATTCTTTGATTCCAGAGGCATGTTGCTCCAGTTGCGAAGGAAAGGTCGGTTTGATTTAAGTTCACTATTGATTATCCGTAGTTTTTCATCGCTATTTTTTAAGGAATCTTTTTCATTTGCCGAATACGAGGAATGCATAATTTGCTGAAAAGCTTTCGCATAGTACGCACTGTTTTGCCGAACATCGACAGTTGCCAAGTGAAAACCAAAAGTTTTTACAATCTGAATTGTTCGTGCAACAGAATTAATGTACAACGACTTTTTATTTACCGATATCAATCCATTTTTTAATATAAGTAAATCAGCAATTAATTGTTGTGACTCGCTGTATGTACCTTGCTTATCTAGTATTTCAAACGATTGTGCTTTGCCAATTTTTACTGGTAACTTGTGGATTAATAATAAAACAAACAGTTTGAATGCCTCGTTTCGCGAAGTATTAAGCGCCGACTTTGAACTTTTACCGAGTTCGCCAATCAAATCATAGTATCTAGCATAAATTTGTTCGGGGAGTTCTTTTATCTCAAAATAAAAACTTAAATCTTCTGAAAGTTTAAGCAACTCCTCTTTCAAAATTAAGAAGGCATTTAATCGAAGTTTCAAAAGGGTGTTTCTTGTAACATTGGCAGAAACAAGAGGATGCCCATCGCGGTCACCACCAATCCAAGTTCCGAATTTTATTTGCGGAAAGCTGTTTTCTGAACTCAAACTATTGGTTTCGAAACCGGAAAATTCCCATGCCTGAAATAGCCTACGGTTAACCAGGGGTACAATCTCCGGGAAAACGTTTTTAAAATAATGCAAAACATTATCCAGTTCAGTTTCAACGGTTGGTTTTTCAATGTAATATTCATCAATGTTCCAAATGGAAGAAATTACCCGTTTTATTTCATTCCTGTTTTCATTAATCTCATAGGAATTGTACATCGAATTTTCCCTTTTAACGAGAAGCAAATACAACTCACGGTATTTTTTCAATATGACAGGCCTCTTGGCTTCGGTAGGATGTGCAGTTAATACCGGCTCAACTTCAATATCAGAAAATACTTGTAAGATTTGGGATTGTTGAATACCTTCTTTTTTCAATATTTTAAAGCAATCTGCCCATAGTCCGTTAATTGCAGACAAGGTATTCTCTTCTTCAACTTTTCTCCTGTTCTGAACTGCCCCGTTTGTTTCTGCAAGGTTCAACATCTGAAAACAAACCGAGTACATATGAAAATGTTTTTGGGTAAATTTGGTGGTATCCGATTCGCTTGTATTGCAAAACCAGGGTATGCATGATGCCAATTCCTCTTCGTTGTTTTCAATCAGTACCTCTTTGAAGCAATGCAACATGAATTCCAAATCATGATAAGGTTTGCCCAATTCTTTTTTGATGGTTTCAAGCTGTGTCATACCTTTAAAATACACTAAAATTAATGAAAATCTTCTTCACTAACACAATTCATGATGCACTTGCAAATCGTGTTAATCTCTTGTTAAACAATTAACAGATGTTTGCGCTTAAGGTTGAAATTTACAATTGAGAATGCAGAAATAAGACAGGATATAAACTTAATACTCGTTTTGCCTGACGTACTTACTAATCATACTTTTAATATCTATACTTTTCACTGGCTTTGCCAAATAATCGTTACAACCCTCGGCAATAAATTTTTCGGCATCGCCCGAAAGTGCATAAGCGGTTAAGGCAACAATTGGCACATCCTTATTAAGCTCCCTAATTTTTTTAGTCGCACTAATACCGTCCAAAACAGGCATTTTGATATCCATATAAATGAATTCAATATCCGGGTTTTCTTTAAATAGTTCCACTGCTTCCAATCCATTCTTTGCCCATAACAAATTACATTCATCGCTGCTTAATATTTGCTCCATTAGCATGTAATTTACCTCTTCATCTTCAGCGATAAGAATATTAATTTTATTCAATGGTTTATGAATTATATCCGCTTCGATCACTTTCTGTGGCATTTGATTTTTGTCTTGGGAAGTATTGTTTTCAATATGAAAAAAGAAAGTACTGCCAACTCCCGATTCAGATTCAATTGTCACATTCCCTCCCAACAATTCGGCATATGCTTTTACAATTGACAATCCAAGCCCGGAACCTTCGTAAGATCTTGAGAAGGCTGCATCAACTTGCCCGAAGCGCTCAAAAATCAAATCTAATTTATCTTTTGGGATGCCTATTCCGGTATCTTTAACATAAAACGAAATTGTATTGCCATTAAGGTTACACCCTACTTCAACAGCGCCATTTTTTGTAAACTTTATAGCATTTTTAATGAAATTAACCAATATAGATTCCAGTTTGTTTTTATCGGTTTTTAAATGAATATTTTGAACGCTTTCGGGCGATACAAGTGTAAACCCGATACCTTTTTTTTCTGCTTCGGGGGCAAATACGCTTTCCAAATAGGCAAGAACATCCGGAATATAAACATCAGTAGGATTCATTTGCAAATGACCGGATTCAATTTTAGAAACCTCAATAATATCGTTAATTGTATCCAGGAGCCTTAAGCTACTTTGCTGAACAATACCTAAAAAATTCTCCCTGCTTTCGTTTGACAAATCATCTTGCTCCTGCAAAATATTTACAAAACCTAAAATACTGTTCATTGGGGTACGGATTTCGTGGCTCATGTTAGCCAGGAATGCTGATTTTAAGCGGTCACTTTCTTCAGCGTGTTCTTTGGCAACTTTAAGTTCTGCAATCAGGTCTTCCCTTTCCATGCTCCTCCAGATGCTTTCCATCAATAACGATAGTTGTTGTCCGTCGCTATAATCATAATCTGATTTTTTGTTGGCAACACTTACAACAGCAATTATTTTATCGTCTGAAAAATAAGGTACCGAAAGGTAGTTATGCAACTTTACATGACCTGCCGGAACTCCTTTTAACAATGGGTTTTCTTTTTCAAAATCATTGATAAAGAATGTTTTTCGTCTCCGTACACTTTCTGCCCAACATCCGGCATCTTGCAATTTAAATTCATATGTCCTGTTTTTAATCTCACATTCTTTCATTGCAAACTCTGACCACGAATGTATTTTAAACACCTGTTGGTCTTCATTATAAAGTGCAATAAAACCAAGGTCACTTTTTGTTAGCAAGAGAGCCTGTTCCAGACTAAAATTAAGAAGCTCATCTTTACTCTCCGGTTTTAATTCTGAAATTTTTAATTGGGTCTCCAGCCTTTTGTTGTTGCTGTCAATTTTTTCTTTTGCTTCTTCCAGCTCAGTGATATCATTTAACCCAAGTAACACCATTTCATTTCGTTTCGCTTCAATATAAGCTGTTGAAAGAAGGAAATGCTTGTCCTTTATTTTATTATTTATAACTATTGGCAGCGTGGCTTTAATATTCTGAAAACTTTTTTTTGTGAAGAAGCTTTTATCTACGGTATTCCGGACCGAGCATGTCTGACACTTTTCTCCAAATCCACAACCATCCGGGCTTTGTAAATGATTTAAACAATTTAGCACTTCACCTCCCCGGAGCCCGATAACTTCTTTTTCGGATTTTCGAAGTGCCGATTCACCGGCATGGTTTATTTTAACGATCCTACGGTCTTTATCAACCAAAAACAAAACGACCGGCGTATGGTTAAAGATCTTGAACAATAGGTTTTGATCTGTCCTTAAATGTTCATCTATTCTGCTGCGGCTAATGGCATACTGGATGGAATGCAACAGTTGAGTCTCGTTAAATCTTCCTTTTATTAAAAAATCCTGCGCCCCTAAATTTACGGCTTCTAAGCCCGTACCGTTGTCATTTAACCCGGTCAATACAATTATTGGTGCTTGTATAGCTAAATTGGTCAAGCTTCGCACAGTATCCAACCCAAAGGAATCAGGAAGGTTTAAGTCGGTCAATACAATATCGAAGGAAGTATTTTCCAATGCTAAAATCGCTTTTTTTAGCGTGGTTACATGTGTTACTTCGATTTTAAAACCAGTTAGCAACAAAATGTATTCATGAAAAAGATCCGCATCTTCATGATCATCTTCTATTAATAACGCTAAATATTTATTTCCCTCCTCCATATTCAATTACTTAGATAGTAAAGCTTTCCATTATTTTTCAGGGTATTTGACAACGGTAAACCAAAAATTATTTACGGCTTCAACAACGGTTTGAAATTCCTTTAAGCCAACAGGTTTTGTAACGAAGCAACTTACACCCGCCGCGTATGAATTGGCAATATCGGTTTCCGATTTTGAAGTGGTCAATACCACAATTGGTATTTTTCTGAACTTTTCGTCCGCTTTAAGGTATTGAAGAACTTCTTGCCCGCTCATTCGTGGCATATTTAAATCCAACAAAATAAGGTCAGGTAATTTTCTTTTATCTTCTTCATATACCTTATTTAGAAAGTCAACCGCTTCAACACCATCCCGAGCAATTTCAATATTTAATTTCATTTTGGTCATTTCCAAAACTTCAAGGGTCAAATCCAAATCTTCCTGGTCGTCATCAACCAACAGTACGTTTATGAGCTTTACTCCATCATCCATCTTTGTTTTTTAAATATTTAGTACTAAATATATTAATATTAATTAATTCCTTCTTGTCAACTTTTCTTATTTTGGCAATTTGAAATAAAATACGGAGCCTTTCCCGGGTTGTGATTCAGCCCATATTTTACCACCATGCCGTTCAACTATTTTTTTACTAATTGCCAATCCAATGCCTGTTCCTACATATTCGTTTCGCGCATGTAAGATTTGAAAAATAACAAAAATCTTTTCTGCATATTTCATGTCGAAACCAATGCCATTATCTTTAACCGAAAACAACCAATCACTTTCTAATTCTTCACAACCAATCGTAATTTCCGTTGATGTATTGTTTGTAAATTTTAAAGCGTTGGAAAGCAGGTTCTCAAATAAGGTAAACAATTGTTTTTCATTGCCAATAATTTCTGGCAAATCCTTGTATATTACTTCAGCCTTTTGATTTAGGATTTCTTTCTTTAAACTTTTACATACGTCTTGCACCAAATCATTGACATTTACTTTGGCAAATTCTTGTACTTCGTTACTTACCCTTGAAATCCCTAATAAATCATCGATTAATTTCTGCATTCGCATGGCTCCCCGGGAAATAATATCCAGGTATTTTTTGCCTTTTTCATCTAACTTGTCACCACTATGTATGACGAGTAGGTCACTATAGTTTTTTATTTTCCGAAGGGGCTCTTGCAAATCGTGCGATGAAACATAGGCAAATTGTTCCAGGTCTTTATTGGAACGTTCCAGGTCCATCATTGCATTTTTTAATTTTTTCTCGGCTTTTTTCCTTATTGTAATATCCCTAACCGATGCAAGAATGTGTGGTTTGCCATTGAAAGTCACCAGTGAACCGGAAACATCGGTATAAAATTTGGAGCCGTCTTTCTTAATATCGATAGTTTCTCCTTTAAATTTCCCGGTTTCGGTTACCTCTTTCATAAATCTGTCAAATTCATGTAGGTAATCAGGATGTATAAAATCGGGAGGAGACATTTTTAAAAATTCTTCTTTACTATATCCGTATTGTTCAAGCGCAGTTTTGTTTACTTCAATTATACCCTCTTCAAAATCAATAATGAATATGGAATTGGTGACTGAATCAAAAATTTCTTTGAATTTTTTCTCACCTAAACGAAGCTCTTCCTCAGCCCTGACCATTTCAGTGAGATCAACAAATCCTTCCAGCAATACTTCTTCGTTGTTAAACTTAATTTGTTTAACTGTTTTTAAGGCCGGGAAAGATGTGCCATCCTTTTTCCCAATAATAACTTTTTTCCCTTCCACATTTTCTTTTTGATCGAGTACCGGGCATTTGTTACATTCCGCCTTACAAATAGAATCAAAGCAGGGTTGATTATATACTTCATTATTCTCGAAACCCGTTAATTGCCGTGCCGCTTTATTCAATTGAATAACTTTTTTATCCTTACTTACAATCATTAGCCCAAAAGGCATTGCATTAACAATTGTCGATTGGTTTTTATTAATATGGCCAAGTTCCTCCATCATTTTTCGATACATCACAAACACAGAGTAAAAAAGGATTATACTACCTACAAAACGATAAATGTGCCATAGCCACCACTCAATATCCCATACTTCAGACTGATAAAAAGTAATACAGGAAAGTCCCTGGATTAATGCAATTATCGCAAGTAAGAACAATTCGTTCTCAAATTCTTTTCGATAGCGAAGTATGAGATAAATGGTTCCGGCAATAAACCCCACTCCAGCCAAAGTATTATGGATATATGATAGGAAAGTGAATGTTCCATTTTCCTCCAACATAGGTAAAGAATTGGGATTGGTCGTCAGTAAAACTAAAAGCATCAACCAAACGCCAACTGATACGAAGGGGAAACTTTTATGCCTGATAATAATCTTAACTTTTTTGGGCAGAAAAAGAAGCATAAACCAGAATCCACCATTTAAAAGCGATAAGATGTGGGCTAAGACAAAATTATTGCCAACATGAAGAAAAGAATGGTACAAGTCAAAAATACCCATTCCTAAAAACCCCATGGCAATTAGTGGAAAATCTAATTCTCCTGTGTCCCCACGTGTACGTATAAAAATAAGGATTGCAATTAAAATAAACATGACCGCCCCGATTGCTTCAATTGAAGAATGCAGTGGAATATTTATATAATTATAATGCCCCACAAACCCTGACAAACGCAAAATACCGAAAGCCATTAATATTGCAATAATGCCTAAAAGGATTAAGAGATGGTATTTTTGAATGATTTTTCTGGTCATTTATGCGTTTTGTTTTTTTTATTTAGGCAAGGTAAAAAAGAAGGATGCCCCTTTACCCGGTTCTGATTCGGCCCAGATTGTCCCTCCATGCCTTTCCACAATTTTTTTACAAATTGCCAAGCCAATTCCAGACCCTTTATATTCGGCACGCGAATGCAACCGTTTAAAAGCCACAAATATTTGCTCGGCTGATTCCATTTCAAAACCTATCCCATTATCGCTGATCTGGATCAGCCAATGGTCCTTCTTATCAAAGGAAGAAATTTTAATTTCAGGTGTATTTTGCCCTTTAAATTTTATGGCATTTGAAACCAGGTTCTGGAACAATTGTACCAATTGCCTTGCATCGCAATTTATAACAGGCAAATTTTCGTACTGAATTATTGCATTGAATTCTCTTATTTGAATTTCAAGGATTTCGCATGCTTCATTTACAATATCTTTTAACGATATTGGTTCAAACTCCCTTGCTTTTGTTGTTACCCGGGAATAAGAGAGCAAATCGTCAATTAAATTTTGCATGCGCCCGGTGCCTGAAGTAATTATATCTAAATACTTCGATGCCTTTTCATCTAATTGCTCTTTGTACTTAAATTCAAGCAATTCGGAGTAGCTTTTTATTTTTCGCAGAGGTTCCTGTAAATCATGAGAGGCAATATAAGCGAATTGTTCAAGTTCCTGATTTGACTTTAGGAGTTTCTCCTCCATCATTTTTCTTTCGGTTACATCAATAAAAGTAGCCAGGAATCCATCTTTTAAAGTTATCCCACCAATTATCACAATCCTTGTTTCCCCATTTTTACAAGTCACTTTGTATTCCTCCGACCTGATATCGATATTTTTTAAACGGGCATTTTCTACTGCTTCTCCCCAGGTTTGCAGCACCCAATTTCTGTATGCTTCATCAGGATATGCTTTCTGCCACCATACATCGAGGGTAGGAACATCATCCAAAGTATAACCAAATGATTTTATAAATTGATTGTTGATCAAAATAAGATTTCCTTCATTGTCAACATTACAAAGCGGGATGGTTGAGGATTGAAACAAACTCCTGAATTTTTCTTCGCTGTTTTTTATTGCCGTTACATCTTTTGTAAAACCAAAAGTACCAACCACATTTTTATTTCTATCGTACAGGGGCATTTTTGTTGTTGCCTCCCAAATTTCCTCTCCGGTTTTGGTCTTCACTTGAACCACATCATTTAATAATGGAACCTCAGAATCCACAATCCGTTTTTCATCTTCAAAAAACTTCGTGGCACTTTTCTTTGTTTGAAAATCAAAATCAGTTTTCCCTATTATTTCTTCTGTCGATTCTGCTTGAAACTTTCTTTTCATCGATGCACTGATCCGAATAAACCGACTTTCCATATCTTTAAAATAAATCGTATCAGGAATATTCTCCATTAGATTGTCCATCAGAACCTTCTCTGCTTCCAGGTTTTCCCTTGCTAATTGCAATTCCTTCTCTCTAAAGACCTGTTTTGTAATATCTAAATGGGAACCTGACATAAAGATTGGAGCTCCATCATCGGCAAGGGTTACTGCTGAACGGTTAAAAATCCACACATAGTTTCCATTTTTATGTTTCATGCGAAATTCATGCTCAAAACTTCCCACAGGTTTTTGAAGATATTCTTGTACATTTTTGAGCATCCTGTCCTTATCCTCTGGATGCAGGTTATCTTCAAATGATTCAAATGTATTTGGCAATTCTTCATCGGTATATCCTAAGATTGCTTTCCAACGGGGGGAATAATACAGCTCATTTTTTTTTAGGTCCCACTCCCAAATTCCGGTATTTGATGCTTCAAGTATTCGGTTTATCCTTTCTTTTTGTTTGTTCAATTCAGCCTCTGTCTCAACATATCCGGTAACATTTATCGATACCCCGGTTATTTGTTCGAGTTTTCCATCCGAATTAAACACAGGGGTAAAAGAACTATCAAAGGCTAAATCTCCAACAAAAACCGTTGACCGGGTTGCTTCCCCATTCAATGCTTTCCTACAATTATCCAGAATTAAAGGTTCTTCTTTATAAATATCAAATACCGACATTCCTACCACTTGACCTGGCTGAAGTCCTAATAAATCAAGCCCTTTCCCTTTCGACAAAGTAAAAATGCCATTTTTATCAAATGAAAATATTATTGCGTTTAGGTTGTCTATAATGTCCTCTAATTGATTCATTCGTTGATCTTTAAATTCTGTTAGGTTTGAATAAAAAACAGTACACTAATTTCTTAAAATATTAAACTAGCTGGAAAGATTATTGAAAATCAAATTATGAACCAAATTCCTTCTGACTTAATTGCAATCTTAAACACATTTATTTTAAATATACGCGTTCTAATTAACGATCCACATTTGATTACCCTCTGTAAATTACACCCTTTTTAATGAAGTATTTAGTATATCTTTTCCTTCCAACTAAATAAAAATAAGAAAAATGTGGGTAAAATAATATTCTTCAATGTATCTGGGATAAAATTCAGTAATTCTAACCTGTAAAATCAGCATTTTGAACCTTCCTTAATTCTACACTTTACAATTGGTAACTATACAGAATACAATTATCCTTGTTTTGAACCAATTATTACTCCTTTTATCAAGGGCGCTTTTATAAATTTGTTGGAATTTTTTGTAGTTATTCAATTTTTACGCAATAATTAATCAATACATTAAAATGCTCAAGTGAAACATTCAATTTTTGAAAAAAATTATACCTGACAACATGCATAATTTATCACAATAACCCTCAGGAATAGATACATAGACTAAACAAATAACTATTATAACAATGAATCAAACAAACAATTTTACATGCCTAAAACTTCTTTCGCTTTTTACAATTATGCTGCTTTTTAGTTCTGTTGGAACGGCGCAATTGCCTACCGCAAAAGTTGATATCAATATGGAGGGCCGGAGTACAACAGAAGTAAATGAACCGGGATATACCCCCTGGTACATTCCCAGGGTATCGAGTGATACCCTTGTGGTTTCCGATGTAACTTTTATTATCAAAGCAACGGCGCCTAAAGATCATACCACCATGCGTTGCAGTTGGTCAAAAGCATTGGTTCAATCGCCATTTTATATGAGGCTCGTAAACGATGGTGTAAAAATTGACAACGACAGCTTATTGGCTTATCCCGACATGGGGGCTGAAATTGAACTCCATATTCAGGGATTACCGGTTGGCAGCCATTCCATACAAACTTACCACAACCTATGGCAGGATACAAGCAAAACGAACAGAAGCCCTATCAATGTTTACCTGAACGATGAATTGATCCATGAAAATATTTATCGATCAATGAAAGTTGAGAATAAATCGGACGCAACAGTGTTGTTAACATTGCTAAATGTTACAGAAGCTGGTCAGGAAATGGTCTTAAAAATGGAAGCTGTTAAAGAATTTGATTTCAATCCTGCAAAACCTAATGACATTAATGTTTGCATCAATGGCTTTGAACTGAACACGAGCGACTTAACAAAGGAATCGCGAGAACCAATTCCGGTGGATGGCGACATGCATGTGGATGCAGATAACGGAAGTGTCGAGCTTCAATGGCAAGCCTCTCTGGATAATCTTACGCAAACCCATACATTATTCGTAGGAACTGATTCGACTACTGTGGCAAATGCAACAAAATGGAACACAGATGTTTGCAAAGGAGAGTTTCCTGTTGCCACAACATCTTACGAATTGAGTGGGCTATACTCAATGAACACCTATTTTTGGCGGGTTGATGAAACCGATTCTGAAGGACAAACAACCAAGGGGAAAATCTGGAATTTTAGTCCAAGGCAGCATGCTTTTCCAGGGGCTGAAGGATATGGAAGGTTCGCAAACGGCGGCAGAGGAGGTAAAGTAGTTTATGTTACAAATTTAGACGATTCAGGACCAGGCAGTTTCCGCTATGCTGTCGAAAATATGTCAGGCCCGAGAACAATCATGTTTGCTATTTCCGGTATAATTACTTTAAACTCTCGGCTTGTTGTAAGAGATGATAATATAACAATTGCCGGGCAATCTGCCCCAGGGAAAGGTGTATGCTTTAGGTGGGCTCCTATTGGTGTTGTGGGTGACGATTTAATTGTTCAAAATATAAGAATGCGGTTAGGAATTGGTGTTACTTTTGATGGAATGGGGCTTACAGGTGCTGATCATAGTATCATCGACCATTGTTCTATTAGTTGGACCATCGACGAAGCTTTTAGCTCAAGAGGGGCACATAACATAACCCTGCAACGAACCTTGATTTCGGAGGCACTAAATGAAGCAGGGCATGCCAATTACGGAGCTGGAGACCAACACGGTTTTGCCGCAAGTATTGGAGGTGACATTGGATCATTTCACCATAATCTTTTGGCACATTGTGCTGGCAGAAACTGGAGTTTAGCAGGAGGCCTAAATGGCGATGGTTATTATGCAGGTCGATTAGACATTACCAATAATGTAGTTTATAACTGGGATGGGAGAACCACCGACGGAGGTGCACATGAAGTAAACTTTGTGAACAACTATTATAAAAAAGGAGCTGCATCGGATAACAATACAATATTAACAGCTCAATTGGAAGGCACAGGTAAAGGTTCTCAAAGTTACTTTTTCACCGGAAATGTAATGCAGAATACAAATGGATCGTTTGCATGCGACGGGACAGATAATACATGTGCCAGAACCTACCAAAAGTGGAGTAGTCAAACCTTAGATTGGGAAGTATGGGTAGATGAACCATTTTTCCCTTCATATGTAAATACTGAAAGTGCTTTTGATGCATTTAAAAAGGTCTTAAGTGATGTGGGGTGTACCCAACCTGTATTTGACAACCATGATATTCGAATTGTGAATGAAACACGTGACGGTACATACTCTCTTAGGGGAAGTAAATCAAATATACCAGGACTGCCTGATCATGAAGATGATGCCGGAGGATGGGAAGCCTACCCAGGATATACCCGCTCGGCCGATTGGGATTCGGATCTCGACGGGCTGCCAAATTGGTGGGAAACAGCGCATCAAACCAATCCGAATTCGGCTACTGGCAGCTTTGCTGATAGTAATGCCGATGATGATATGAATGGATATACAAACCTGGAAGAATACCTGCATTGGATGTCGAAACCACATTATTTTATGAACACTGGCGAAAACCTTACTATTAATTTAAGTGACTATACCCGGGGATTTACCAACAACCCTGTATTTAGTGTATTTAATACTGAAAACGGCGTAGCAAGCCTGGCTGGCAACTCAACGGTTAATTTTGCCCCAAGTGCAGAAGGTTTGGCCAGCTTTGAGTTCACGGTAGTTGACTCTGATGGAACTGAAATGACACAAAAAATAGGCATTTACGTAGGAAGCATTCCGGATAATGAGCCTTTCGAATATTCTTACTATAAGGATCGTGCATTAACAGAAGAGGTTATTGTTGGAAAAAACACTGCTTCGAATGAACTGAAAAACCAGTGGGAGAACCTTCAACTTTCTGTTTATCCGAATCCGGCAAACAATACCCTTAACGTAAAAATAGGTTCAAACAATCAATCAATGGCAACAATAACAATTTCGGATATTTCTGGCAACACGATTAAAACCGAAGAATCATACATTAGCAAAGGTAATGGACTATATACTATTGATCTTACGAACCTTGCTTCGGGAGTTTATTTCATTAATGCACGAAATTCTGATTCAACAAAATCCATAAAATTCATAAAACAATAAAACCTATTCTTTCTTTTCCGGGTTCCAGATATTTTGGGACCCGGAATTTTTTTGAACCTGATTAAACGGAAAACAACAATTCAAAGATCATCCCTACACTTTTATTTTAACTAAACCACTATGCACTGGAAGTACATGGGTTTAAGATTGAAAATGAAATTTTAAAAAAAGACATGAGTAATGAGTGGAGAAAGCAAAATGATTATCAATACTCAAATCTTTGTTCTCAAATCAACTTCATTTTAAAATCGAAATCTAAAGAAACTAAAGTAGCAGCTCTACTCCGAATACAATTCGGAAGTTTAAACATTAAATAGAAAATAAACACTTATCCCCTCCTCTTCCTTAGACTGAAACTGAGGATCAATTGTCATTTTGAGCCAATACTTCAAATTATATTGTAAAACACAACGCAATCCAGTACAACTTTTTTTTTTACCTTTAAAAAATGAGACTTAAACCAAGAACATAGTTTAAATAAGATGAACTATAAAGATTATATGCGGATTGTTTTTTACCTGATTTTCCAACTCATTTTATTATCTGCATTTGGACAAAGCCACTCTTCCAGGTTAATGTTTAACTACCTTACAATTGAAGAAGGATTGCCAAACAATAAAGTTAATTCATTGAATATGGATGACCAGGGCTTCGTTTGGGCAGCCACAAACGATGGAATTGCTCGTTTTGACGGGCTCGAAGTAAAATCATACAACCTTACGGACTATTCACTTTCTGCAAACCAGGTCAGAACCGGCCTCGTGAATAAGATTATGATAGATGAAGGAAAAATCCTTGTTGGTGCCTATTCGTTGTTCTATTACAATAAGGTTAGTGATAAGTTTGAAAATTACCCTTTCCGAAATGAAACCGTTCCTTTGAAACGTATCCGTACAATGGAAAAGGACGAAGAAAATACGATTTGGATAGGAGACCAAACCGGATTGTATTCGATCAAAGCAAGCGATAAAGATTCATTGCATTTTTATCCCTATTCACAGTCAGAATCAATCGATATTAATTCCATTCTTCCTTATGGTGATTCCCTTTTAATTGGGACGAGGAACCTTGGGATACTTTGGTTTGATATTAAAACGGAAAAGTTTAGCCCTTTCCTCCCGCTTTACGATGAACAGAACAAAAACATCGCCTTATGTTTGTTTGAAGAAAACGGAACTATTTGGATTGGAACCAATAATAATGGGATATTTAAAATTGATATTCAAAACAAGAACTTTGAACATATTTACCTTGTTTCGGAATACGACCAAAGTAACCGGGTCAGGGATATCATAAAAAATACGGATGGAAACATCTGGATCGGAAGCAGAGGAGGTTTATTTGTTCAGGAAGCAAACACAAATACCATAAAACTTTGTGCCGAAAGCAATCACCCGTTTTCAAAACTTTCGAGCAACTCGATATACGATATCTTTATTGATAAAGACCAAAGTATTTGGCTGGGTACCTTCTCTGGTGGTGTAAATTTTGCTAACTTAAAACGAAAACCCTTTGGGCATTTTTCGGCCCAACAAAAAGGACCTAACTTTTTAAGCAATAATATCATATCGTGTTTTTATGAAGATAAAAATGGGAACATTTATATTGGTACCGATAGTGGCGGTTTGAATTTCTTTGATCGAAAAAAAGAGAAGTTTACCTATTATGTTCACAATATAAATAATCCGAATTCGATTAGTAATGATGGTGTTAACGCAATAATTGGCGAAAAATCGGGAAACCTATGGATTGCAACCAGCGCGGGTGGATTAAACTATTTTAATCCCAGAACTCAAACGTTCAAGTGTTTTATGCACGATCCCGATGATCCTGGCACAATTAATAATAATAATTTGAACAGCCTTGCTCTAGATAGTGATCAAAACTTATGGATTGCATCAAACACCGGAATTGATTTCCTTCCTTATGGCCAAACAACTTTCAAGCATAAATATGTTGGAGCAATCGATTTTTTATACCAAAGCAAAGATGGAAGGTTTTGGGCAGGAATGTCGGGAAACGGAATTTATCGCTACAATCCCGAAACCGATTCTTTTGAATCCTTCTTTGGAGAGTTTATCAATTCCTCGGTACGTTCGATGCTGATCGATTCAGAAAACAATCTTTGGTCGGGAGGTAACAAGGGACTGGTATATGTAAATACCCAAGACAGCACTTCTTATTACTATTCAACATTAAACGGGCTTCCAACCAACCTGATCATGGGAATATTGGAAGATGAACAAAAAAACTTATGGGTGAGCACTTCATCCGGATTACTAAAATGCGAAGGGGCAGTTTCTCAACCCAGTAATTTAAGTTTTCGTAAATATTCCCTTGCTGATGGAATCCAAAGCAACCAGTTTTATCCGTATTCGTATTTAAAAAGTTCAAATAACGAATTATTTTTTGGTGGTATAAATGGGTTTAATGTATTTTATCCAGAACAAATCAAAGAAAACAATATTCCTCCAAAACTTGCTTTCACAGGATTAAAAATTTTTAATAAACCAGTTCAGGTAGGACAGGAAATTGAAGGCAAAGTAATTCTTACCAAACCTTTAGATGAAACACAAAACATTGACCTTTCTTATAAACACCGGGTCATTACTTTCGACTTTGTTGCGCTTCATTATGCCAACCCAAAACAAAATATTTATCGTTATAAGCTCAGCCCCCTTGAAAAGGATTGGAACTACACAACGGCAGAACGATCTGATGCTACCTATACAAATCTAGACGGCGGTGACTATACATTTGAGGTTGAGGCAGCCAATAGTGATGGCTTTTGGAGTAAAGACCAGTTAAAACTTTCCATTAAAGTATCCCCTCCGTTTTGGCAGACGCCATGGTTTATACTCCTTTCGATACTTTTACTGGTATTGGTTATTGTTTCCTACTATTTGTACCGTATTACTGCTTTGAAGCGCTATAGCTCGGTTTTGGAGAAGGAGGTTTCGGCAAGGACCGAAGAAGTGCGAAAAAGTAAAACCCAGATTGAAGATGACTACCAAAGATTTATGCTTTTAAGCGATTTTGGGAATAAAATTACATCGACACTCGATCAAAAAAGCATCATATCAATGGTCATTGAATATGTAAATGTTTTAATTAAAGTCGATTACCTTGGGATTGGGAAGGTTGATCTGAATAAGCGGAAAATAATTTATCCTTCCACTCGCGTGGGAGACAAAGACTTTGAGAGCTTTACTATTTCGCTGGATGAAAAAGACAATTGCGCAGTTGATTGCCTGAACAAACAAGCACCCATTTATAGCAATAATATTCCAGCGGATTATCCTGAGTTTAAAGAAGAAATAAAAAAAGTATCTGATATTTCGCCTGGCTCATTAATTTGCATTCCATTAACCGTCGAAAACGAAAAAATCGGGGTGCTCACTGTATTTAATGAAAAACGATCAACATTTAATGAAAAACATATTACCCTGCTTCAAACTTTAAGTTATTATGTTGCCATTGCATTATCAAATTCAAATACCTACGCAGCCCTGTCGAACCAAACAAAAGTATTGAGCGAAATGAATACCGAACTGGTAAACCGACAACTTTTTATTGAAAAACAACAGGAAGAATTGATCCAGCAAAAAGAAGCGTTGCAGGAACTAAATTTAATGAAAGACAAATTCTTTTCAATTATAGCGCACGACCTCAAAAGTCCTTTTCAAGCCCTGCTAGGTTTTACATCGGTACTCGAAAATGAATACCATACTACCAAAGACGAAACCAGGCAAACATATATTGGTTATATTTCAAATTCTGCTAAAAACATTTTCAATTTGTTAACCAACCTATTAACCTGGTCACAATCACAAACCTCAAAAATTACAAGCGATCCAACAGTTCTTAATTTATGTGAAGAAGTCAACCAAACCGTTGAGCTTTTAAGAAATAACTCAGAAAGCAAAAGCATTTCTGTTCAGAACGAAGTAGGTAACTCCATTCAAGTATTTGCCGATAAAAATATGACCGAAACCATTTTAAGGAATATTATATCAAATGCCATAAAATTTACCCCGGCAAAAGGAGAAGTCAGTATAAGCGCAGAAAAGATGGGCTCAATGATCCGGATTTCAATTAAAGACTCGGGAATTGGAATTACTGAAGCAGACATGAAAAATTTATTTACCATTAATAAATCCATTTCTAGGGCTGGTACATTAGGAGAAGCTGGCACTGGGCTTGGATTGGTTATTTGCAAAGAATTCGTTGAAAAAAATGGAGGCGAAATAAGTGTTGAGAGTGATTTAAACCGAGGGACTACCTTCTATTTCACCTTAAAAAGTGCCAATTGATATATCTTGACGTATATAAAAAACATTCATGATTCCCGGGAATCACCAACAGAAATGAAAATCGAACCATAAGAATTTGGGTGCAGCGAGTTTTATTCGCTGAAGAATAATGCGGATAGATCCCAATCAAATCGGGACGCATCACCCGAAGACTTTCAGAAAAAAAGGAAGGTAATTCGAACGTTGACCTTTCCCAATTATCAAATTGGATATGTTAAAATTGTACTATCCCAACATTGCAAATACCAACATAAAAAATTCGTGCTACACACACCACTAATATTTGCTTTGCCACTTCTCACAGTTATGCTACAATAAAACTATTTGATGCGGCTATAATATAACAAAATCAATACTTCCCAATCATATAGGAAATTACAGATTATTGATTTCTATAATTGTATGGTTTTGAGAATTAACTATATTATGTACTTTTGAAAAAATCAAACCGAATTCTGATGCTCTTAAAGTGTAAAGCCATTGTTCTTATTCTCCTCCTTTTTTTTATCCTTAAGATTGGGAGTGCAGAGTATGATTGCATATTTGAACACTTATCAACCGAAAACGGATTATCACATGGGAGTGTTTCCGGAATGCTTAAAGATAGCCGGGGTTTTATGTGGTTTGCAACCTGGGATGGTATTAACCGCTATGATGGGCAAAACTTTAAAACATATAAACCTGGCAATAATAAAAATACCAATTTTGCTTCGAACCGTATCCAATCAATAAAAGAAGATGTAATTGGAAATATTTGGGTCACCAATTTTGATGCAAAATTATTTCGCCTGAACCGACTTACCGAAAAGTTTGATCAAATTCCAGGAAACACAGACGAAGCAGCATCAACGGTTGTAAGCTCAATTTACCCGGCTTCAAACGGCGATGTTTGGGTACTTACCAAAAATGTTGGGGCTTTCCGGATTGTAAGTGATCCTGGAAACAATAGTTTTAAGGAATATCATTACCATGAAAAAAGTAGCCTCCCATTGCCCGGGAATGCGGTGCTATTTGTTGCCGAAGACGGGCGTGGCAATATATGGATCAATACCAACAACGGAATTATTTGTTTCGAGAAAAAGGGCGGTTCGGATGAATTGATAAAAAAGGAATTTGCCTCTCAAACCAGCAGGCTTTTTCCGTACCATAAAATACTTTGCTGTTATAACGACAGCGCGAATAGTTATTTTGGAACACAAAAGGGGAACCTCCTTGTTTTTAACCATTCAGACCAAAAATTGCATAAAATCATATTCCGAAACAACTCCTCAATTTCTACTATTAGTGGCTCCTCTGATGATTTGCTCTATTTAGGCACCAATGGAAACGGGATATTCGAATTTCAACCAAAACTTCGTCAAATTGAACGTCATTTCAACCATAACAATATCAAGAAAGTATTAAAAATGTATGCCGACAAAAAAGGCATGCTGTGGGTAGAATCGACAAAAGCCGGAATTTCAAAAATCAATTTAAAATCAGGGGAATACAAACATTACCAACAAGAACTTGATGTGAATAGTGATGTTCGCCCATCAGCGCAATGCGGAATAATGGAAGATGAACAAAATACATTATGGCTAACGCTTAAAGGAGGTGGGTTTGGTTATTACAACGACAAAAACGATGAAATAGAATATTTTTATAATCAGCCTGGCAACCCCAACAGTAAAATTTCAAACTTCGTTACATGCTTTTATAAAGATCCTTCGGGTGTATTATGGCTTAGTACTTATTTTAAAGGCATCGAAAAAATAACCTTTCTTCAGCCTAAATTCAGGTTTACACAGCCCTTGCCCCAACAAAATTTAAGCATCGCCAACGAAGTGCGTGCCCTGCTTGAAGACTCGCAGGGTTTACTCTGGATTGCCACCAAAAATCAGGAATTATGCCTTCTCGACAAGAACTATGCACTTGTAAAAAATATTAGGGCGCTGAACAATAAAAACATCGGAAGGGTGTATGCCATCATGGAAAGTTCGGATGGAACAATATACCTGGGTACAAAAGGAAACGGATTGTTCCAGTTAAGCAGGAAAGGGAGGCTTGAATTTAAGGTAAAACATTACCTTCACAATCCTGATGACCATTCATCAATCTCTGACAATAATATATACTCTCTCTTAGAAGACAGAAATGGCCGGATTTGGGTTGGAACTTATGGTGGTGGAATAAATATATTAGAGAATGAAAGTTTTATCCATACCTCTCATATCCTAAAAAAATTTCCCATTGGTTTTGGTGAAAAAGTTCGCCATATTTCTGAAGATAAGAAAGGTAATATTTGGTTGGGTACCACCGATGGGCTTGTGTTTATCCATCCTAAAAATTCAACCTCGTTAAGTTTCTCATACCATTTCTATAGCAAGGATATAGGCAACACAATTGGTTTGAAAGGAAACGATATCCTTTGGATTTATTGCGACCCGGATGGATCGATCTGGGTAGCTTCGCTTGGAGGAGGTCTTGCAAAATTAAACAACTACCCAGATGGTGAGAGTGCCCTTGATTTCACTGTAAAAGGTATTGAGGAAGGTCTGTCCAGCGATGTAATCTTCACCATAATAAGCGATTCAAACAATAATTTATGGATGTCGACTGAAAATGGGATTGCGTTTTATAATCCATCCAAAAATGTTGTGAAAAGCTTTGGACGCTACGATGGAATAGAAAATTCAGATTTCTCTGAAGGCTCCATTGCAATCCGTGCCGATAGTAGTATTTGTTTTGGCACCAATCAGGGGATATATAGCTTTTCACCAAAAACTTTTAGTTCAGAGTACAAGCTCATGGATATTGTATTTACCGAATTTCGGTTGATGGGCAAAGATGTAAATCCGGGACCGGAATCAGCACTTAAAAAATCAATAACTGAATGTGATTATATTCAACTTAAATACAACCAAAATGTGTTTGATATTGCCTGGGCAAGCCTCGATTATAAATTACAAAATAAAATTATTTATGCTTACAAACTTGAAGGCTATGATAATAACTGGCATTATTCATCGGTACAAAACCAGGCTTCTTATAACAAGTTGCCCCCAGGAAATTACGTTTTTAAGGTAAAATTCGGAAATGCAGAATTTCAGGGACTTAAGCACGAAAAGTCAATAGCAATTGAAGTGCAACGCCCATTCTGGAAAACCATATGGGCCTACATCTTCTATGTTCTTTTTATCATTGCATTGATCGAAACTGCACGTCGTATATTAACGACAATGCTCCGCCTTCGGAACAAAGTGGTTATTGAAAAAGAAATGACGGATATTAAACTGAACTTTTTTACCAACATTTCACATGAGCTCCGAACACCATTAACATTAATACTTGGACCGGCAAAGGAGCTTAAAAGCATTGAAGAGTTGGGCGAAAAAGGGCAAACCTATGCTAAATTGATTGAAAAAAATGCAGAACGTTTGCTCCGTTTAGTAAACCAATTGCTTGATTTCCGAAAAATTCAAAGCGGGAAAATGGAGCTGGCTCTTAAAGAAGTAAACCTAGTTTCATTCACAAAAAAGATTTGTGAAAACTTTAACGATCTTGCAATTGAAAAAAATATACAATTTTCTGTTCAAACCAGTAGTGAAGGAATCTTTGCGATGATTGATGAAGAAAAAATGGATATCGTTATTTTTAATTTACTATCGAACGCTTTTAAATTTACACCCGAAGACCGCACCATAAATGTTTACATCCGTGAATCGGAAGATCGAAAAAATGTGCTAATTGAAATAATTGATACTGGTGTTGGAATCACCAAAGAGAAAGAAAAATCACTTTTTAAGGTTTTTGCCAACCACGATGATTCCAGCCATAAAAAATATTCGGGAACAGGAATCGGGCTTGTACTTTCAAAAGAACTGGTTCAATTGCACGATGGCGAATTGAC
Organism: Prolixibacteraceae bacterium; assembly: GCA_963678235.1. Lineage (GTDB taxonomy): Bacteria > Bacteroidota > Bacteroidia > Bacteroidales > Prolixibacteraceae > JABMQB01. Next base: position 3,226,850 of record OY782766.1, read on the forward strand.
CTATCGAAAGTCGGAAAGTGGAGGGGCAATTTTCACTATTCAATTGAATTCCAAACTACCACTATTCCATCAGTTAGTCCATTCGGAAGAAGAAGCAGTTGAAAGAAGCTCACCAAAAAACCAACCGACGAATAAAATAATTTCAAAGGACAAAGATGATGATCCTGTTAATAGTGATTCGCCTATTGTTCTAATTGTGGAAGATAATTTTGAATTGCGTAAATTCCTACACCTTCAATTAGATAAAGATTACGTGGTTAAGGAAGCAGCGGACGGAAAGGAAGGTTTGATCAAAGCCTTAAAATATCAGCCAGATATTATTCTCTCTGATGTGATGATGCCCGAAATGGACGGAATTGAATTATTGGACAAGATTAAAACCAATTTTGAAACGAGCCACATTCCGGTTGTCCTGTTAACAGCAAAATCGTCGGTTGCAAACAAAATTGAGGGTTTGAAATATGGTGCCGATGCTTATTTAACAAAACCATTCCATACCGAACAGCTAAAAGCAAAACTCACCAACCTTATGGACCAGCGGCTGTTACTTCGCGAAAGTTTTGCCAAACAAGGGGCACAAACCGAAAAACCGCCAATAACGGTTACCGATAAAGATGCTGTATTTTTAAACCAGGTCAGGGAAATTATTGAAGAAAACCTCACCAACGATGATTTTAAGATCATGAACTTTTACAAACGTGTCGGGATGGGCAAAAGTAAATTTTACGGTAAAATTAAAGGGCTGACTGGTCTTTCACCCATCGACTTTGTAAAAGAATACCAACTGTACAAAGCGCAGGACCTACTTCAATCGGGGCTTTATAACGTTAGTGAAACTTCCATCATATCCGGGTTTACCGATGCCGGATATTTTAGTAAATGCTATAAAGAACGTTTTGGGGTGAGCCCATCGCAGGTTCGGAAAAGATAAGAAATAATTCTTTCTTTAATAAAAGGAATAGATACAGGTTTCAATTCATATTTTTTTAACTTTATAACGTTGTTTTTATTTAAGACAATAAAATATTTTTTAGGTTCAACATGAAAAAATGTAATTGGTTGATCACTCTTTTTATCCTCCAAAGCATTTTTAGTGTCGTTAGTGGACAAACTCCATCAACAAAATTACTTTTTAATTATCTGACAATAGAAGAAGGTTTACCTAATAACAAGGTAAATTCTATTGCCAGGGATGATCTTGGCTTTATTTGGATTGCGACAAATGATGGCATGTCCCGTTTTGATGGGCTGGAAGTCAAATCGTATGGTCTAACTGATTATTCATTGTCAGACAACCAAGTAAGAACCAGCCTTGTCAATCAGGTTTTAATTGTTAATGGTGAAATTATTATTGGAGCTTATACGCTATTCTATTATAATAAAACTACCGACAAATTTGAAAAATATCCCTTTCGCAACAAAACAGTTCCCCTAAAACGAATCCGCACTATAGAGCAAGATTCAAAAAACAGGATTTGGATTGGTGATGGAAGTGGTCTTTATTCCATTGATCCGAAAGACAAAGACTCATTAATTGCGTACCCTTTTTCTGACAAAGAAAAAATAGATATCAACTCAATTTTGTCATTGGGTGATTCTTTATTAATTGGAACGAGAAACAAAGGAATGTTTGTTTTTGACGTTAATAATCAAAGCTATAGCCCTTTTTTGCCTTTTTATACCAAGGAAAGTAAAAACATAGCTTTATGCCTTTTCAAAGAAGAAGAAACAATTTGGATAGGCACAGAAAATAACGGTATATTTAAAGTTAATCTTAATGACTTAAGCATTGATCATATTTATCTTGATCCCGACAATATATATAGCAAAAGAATAAGAGATTTCGTAAAAGACGATATCGGTAACCTATGGATTGGGAGCAGAGGTGGATTATATATAAAATATGCCATTACAAACGAAATTCAGTTATGCGCAACTATTGATCATCCATATTCCAAATTATCAAGCAATTCGATATACGACATCTTGATTGATTCAAATCAGAACATCTGGCTGGGCACATTTTCGGGGGGTGTAAACTATGCCAATTTAAAACGGAAACCATTTTCTTTTTATAATGCTAAAACGAAAAGTCCTAAATCTTTAAGCGATAAGGTTGTAACTTGTTTTTGTGAAAGCGACAATGGCGACATTTATATTGGAACCGATGGAGGTGGAATCAATTTATTTGATCGAAAAAAAGAAGAATTTACCTATTATGTTCAAGATTCAAATAATCCAAATTCTCTGGTTAGTAATGATATAAACGCCATTGTTAGGGAAAATTCCGGGAATATGTGGATTGGTACTAATTTAGGACTAAGTTATTACAAAGTAGAGAATAATAGATTTCAGAAGTTCTTACACAATCCGGATGATTCAAATTCAATTAACAACAATAAGGTGAACTGCCTGGCTATTGATAAAGATCAAAATCTTTGGATTGGGACAACAACTGGAATTGACTATTTAAAGTTTGGCGAATATAATTTTAAACATATTTTTAAAGGCAAGATTACCTTCTTTTATCAGAATAAAGAGGGGAAGCTTTGGGCAGGAACCTATGGCGATGGGATTTATTTGTTTAATTCTATAACAAATACCTTCGAGAGGTATTTTGAAAGCTTTATTAACTCATCCGTTCGAACCATGCTTATTGATTCTGAAAATAATCTGTGGGCTGGAGGAAATAAAGGAATCGTATATGTGAATACATCGGATAGCACCAGACATTATTATACAACCTTAAACGGGCTCCCTACCAATCTAATTATGGGGATTTTGGAAGATGAACATAAAAATATTTGGGTGAGTACTTCTGCAGGATTGATAAAAAGTGAGGATGCTGTTTTGTTTCCTGATAGTTTAAACTTTAGAAAATTTACGCTTACCGATGGTATTCAAAGCGATCAATTTTACCAGTACGCTTATATGAAAAGTTCTACCAATGAAATGTTTTTTGGTGGTATTAACGGATTTAATGTATTTAATCCTGAGTTAATTCAAGAAAATAACGTATTTCCAAAATTAGCTTTTACAGGGCTAAAAATATTTAACAAAATTGTTCAAGTAGGACAAGAAATAGAAGGCAAAGTAGTTCTTTCAAAACCTCTGGCTGAAACACAAAATATTAACCTTACCTACAAACACAATGTCATTACCTTTGACTTTATTGCCCTTCATTATTCAAATCCAAAACAAAATAAATACCGTTATAAACTAATGCCCCTTGAGAAAGAATGGAATTATACTACGGCAGATAGATCAGATGCAACTTATACAAACCTGAATGGAGGTAACTATACTTTTATGGTTGAAGCCGCAAACAGCGACGGATTATGGAGTAAAGATCAGCTCATGCTTTCGGTTAAAGTATCGCCACCATTTTGGAAAACTATATGGTTTATTTCTCTGGAAATTATATTTTTAATCGTAATAATTGTAAGCTATTATTTATATCGTATAGCCTTATTAAAAAAATACAGCAAAGCATTAGAGAAAGAAGTTTCCGATAGAACGCAAGAATTGCAAGCACAAAAAGAAGCATTAATTGAGGTTAATCTGATGAAGGATAAATTGTTTTCTATTATCGCCCATGACCTTAAAAGCCCTTTTCAAGGATTACTGGGATTTACAGATATCTTAGAATCAGAATTTTATAAAACAGATGATATAAAGAAATTTTCCTATGTCAAATATATTTCTCAATCTGCAAATAATATATTTAATCTTTTAACCAACTTGTTAACGTGGTCACGGGCGCAAACTTCCAAAGTTTCATTTATCCAAAACAAACTTGATCTTCACAAAATTATTGCGCAAAACATCATGCTCCTGCACAATAACTACGAGAAAAAAAGTATAAATCTTAATAATCGTGTGAAGAATAATGTGATCGTTTGGGCAGATAAAGATATGCTTGAAACAATCCTTCGCAACATTCTTTCAAATGCTATTAAATTTACCCCTATTAACGGGGAGATTTTTATAGATTCAATTGATATAGGTTCTATGATCCAAGTTTCAATTAAAGACACTGGGATTGGCATACCAAAAGAAGATATTAATAATTTATTTGCCCTTGACAAGTCAGTATCAAGATCAGGGACTATAGGTGAATCAGGCACCGGACTTGGTTTGCTGATTTGCAAAGATTTTGTAGAGAAAAATGGAGGAAAGATATGGGTAAAAAGTGAATCAAAGAAGGGAAGTACTTTTTATTTCACGTTGTTAAAACCTGATAATAAATCAAGCTGACATATTATTTGTTATCCTTAAATAAAGTACTTTAATAATGAATGAATTTGAACTGTTTGGAATTCCATTGGTCGAATTGATCGGATATCTTGCATCCGTTCTTGTCCTTGTTTCCCTGAGTTTATCATCCATCGTCTGTTTAAGGATTGTTAACCTGCTGGGCTCAATAGTATTTTCGGCATATGGCTTTCTTATTGGCTCGTTGCCTGTGGGAATAATGAATTTTATAATTGTTTTAACGAATATATTTTACCTGAGAAAGCTTTATGCACGTAATGAAAAATTCGAGGTTATTGAGGCACAAAGCGATCAGGAATATGTGCAGAAATTTCTTCGCCATCATCAAAAAGATATCCAAAAATATTTTCCAGAATTCAATGCTGAAGCAACCAATGAGTTATTGGTTTTTATGATTATGAGGGACATGAACCTGGCAGGTCTTTTTATCGCCGAAAAAAAAGGCGATTTGCTCGAAGTTGAATTGGATTATGTTACACCGCCCTATCGGGATTATAAAAGCGGGGTGTTTTTATTCGAACATTTTAGGAAAACCCTTAAAGCAACAAAGTATAAAACCATATCGGCAAAATCTGCCATGCCTCAGCAAATAAAATATCTTAAGAAGATGGGATTTATACAAGACTCAACGACTAAAGACAGGTATGTTCTTACTCTTTAAAGTACCTCAATTAGATCATGACAACCTAGTCTTGAAATCAACGTACTTGAATTTTCGCACAACTTTCAGTTGGTCGTTTTCAGTCCAAATTGCAATATCGGGATGGTTCACTCCATTAAACATGGTTGTTTTGACCATGGTATAATGAATCATATCTTTAAAAACAACCTGATCGCCAATTTTCAATTCCTTGCCAAAATCATAAGTTTCCATAAAGTCGCCTGCCAGGCAACTTACCCCGCCTAGCCGATAGTTAAATATGCTATCTTGATCAGGGTCTTTTGCCCCAACAATTTTCGGACGGTAAGGCATTTCCAAAGTATCGGGCATGTGGGCAGTAAACGAAACATCTAAAATGGCGGTTTTTACGCCTTTATGTTCCACAATATCCATAACTTTTGAAACCAGCACACCCGTATCCCATGCAATTGCACTTCCGGGCTCAAGGATCACTTTCACATTGTATTTTTCTTTAAAACGCTTTAGCAAACCAATTAGGTGGTTATGGTCGTAACCTTCACGGGTCATTAAATGGCCACCACCCATGTTAACCCATTTTACTTTATGAAGATGCTTCCCGTATTTTTCTTCGAGGTTTTTCAGTACATTTTCAAGGCTATACGAATCAGATTCGCAAAGCACATGAAAATGGATGCCTTCAATTCCCTCGGGCAATTCATCCGGGAATTCATTGCTTCCGACTCCCAGCCTTGAACCCGGCGCACTTGGGTTATAAAGGTCGGTTTCAACATCCGAATATTCCGGGTTCACACGGATGCCGCAAGAAACAGGATGTTCAACCTCTTGAGTTAGTGGGTAGAACTTATGAAATTGTATCAGTGAATTGAATACAATATGGCTTGAATAATTCAGGAGCTCACCGATTTCATTTTCAAAATAAACAGGGGAATAAACATGCGCCAGGCTTTTCATTTCTTCGAAACACAACCTGGCTTCATATAAAGAGCTGGCCGTTGCCCCGCTTAAATATTCCCTAACCATTGGGAAAGCACTCCACATGGCAAAACCTTTAAAAGCAAGAATGATCTCAATCCCGGCTTTTTGTTGAACTTCACTCAACAATTCAAGGTTTTTTCTGAGGAGTTTCTCATCCAAAACAAAAGCAGGTGAATCAATTTTTGAATAGTCCACTAGTCAACTTCAAGGTCCGTATTCAACACTTCGTTCCAGGGGAGGCCAAATTCACCGATTCTTTCCATAAATGGATCCGGGTCAAATTCTTCTACGTTAAAAACACCTTTCCCTGACCATTTCCCGGTGAGCACCATCATTGCACCCAACATTGCCGGAACCCCTGTGGTATAAGAAACACCCTGCGTTCCAGTTTCATCAAATGCCACCTGATGGCTGCAATTGTTCCAAATGTAATAGGTCTTCTCTTTCCCGTCTTTCAGCCCTTTAATCCTGCATCCAATGGAAGTTTCACCGGTATAATTTTCGCCGAGATCACCAGGATTTGGCAATACTTCTTTTAAAAATTCCAATGGGATAATATCGACACCTTTATATTTCACCGGATCAATTCTTGACATGCCAATGTTCTGGATTACCCGCAAGTGGGTAAGGTATTCATCGCCAAAAGTCATCCAGAAGCGGGCCTGTTTTATGCTTGGGAAGTTTTTTACCAACGATTCCAATTCTTCGTGATAAAGCACGTATGAATTTCGTGCGCCAATGCCCGGATAAGTCAATGCTTTTTTAATTTCGAATGGCTCCGTTTCCACCCATTTGCCATCTTTCCAATACCTTCCCTTTTGGGTAATTTCACGGATATTTATTTCCGGGTTAAAATTTGTTGCAAATGCTTTCCCATGGTCTCCACCGTTACAGTCAACAATATCCAGGTAATGGATTTCATCAAACTGATGCTTTGCTGCGTGTGCTGTATATATACTCGTTACGCCCGGGTCAAACCCGCAGCCTAAAACCGCCATAATCCCCTTTTCTTTAAACCTGTCGTGGTAAGCCCATTGCCAGCTATATTCAAATTTCGCCTCGTCCTTGGGTTCATAGTTAGCCGTGTCAAGGTAGTTTACCCCGGTTTCAAGACAAGCATCCATTATTGGCAGGTCTTGATAAGGCAGCGCAACATTTATAACCAATTCGGGCTTAAAATCATTGATTAACGCAACAAGTTCAGGAACGTTATCGGCATCAATTTTTGCAGTTTTTATTCGCCCCTTGCCAACTTCTTTGGCTATTACATCACATTTCGAAAGGGTTCTGCTGGCCAATAATATTTCAGAAAACACATCCGGATTATCGGCACATTTGCTTGCCACAACACGACCTACCCCTCCGGCTCCAATAATTAATACCTTACTCATTACGTTAAATTTGAAATTATCTAATAGTCGTTTAATTTTTGTCTTGCAAAAGTGGTTTTTCTTAAAAAATACCTACTTTCAGATAACAAAGCAAATTAAGCATTTTTTTCATGAATGACATAAAGCAAAAAGAAGATTTTAATCCCAATGGAATCGGGTTAAAGAATGGCAATTTTATTGGATTGCCGTTTGATGAAAAATCTGCCAATGTAATACTTTTACCAGTTCCCTGGGATGTGACCGTTTCATTTGGGGAAGGTACCGCAATTGCCCCAAAGGCAATTTTAGACGCTTCTTCACAACTTGATTTATACGATCCGGATGTACCCGATGCCTGGAAACTCGGTATTTTTATGGCTCCGCCCGACAAGAAAATACTGACTGAAAGAAATCTATTACGCCCAAAAGCCAACGAATATATTTCATTTCTTGAGAATGATGGGGAAATAGCTAGCAACTCAAAAATGAAAGCGACCTTAAATGATATTAACGATGCTTGCACAAATCTTAATAATCTGGTTTACGATCAGTCAATAAAATTTTTAAATGCTAATAAACTGGTTGGACTGATCGGAGGAGACCACAGTGTGCCACTGGGTTATTTAAAGGGACTGTCGGAAAAACATTCGGAATTTGGCATTTTACAAATTGATGCCCACCACGATTTAAGAAATAGCTACGAAGGTTTTTCGTATTCACATGCTTCGATTTTTTACAATGCCCTTCAAATAAAGGAAATTACCAAACTAGTCCAGGTTGGGATCAGGGATTATTGCCATGAAGAAGTTGAGAAAGCTGAATCTGAAAAAAACAGGGTTTCAGTATTTTATGATAAGCAGTTGAAAGAAAACAGGTTTAATGGAATCCATTGGGATCGGCAATGCACCATGATAATTGACGGGCTTCCTGAAAAAGTATATATAAGTTTCGATATTGATGGGTTAGACCCAAAACTTTGCCCTAATACAGGTACCCCGGTTCCGGGTGGTTTAGAGTTTTCGGAAGTAATTTATCTGTTCAATAAAATTGTGGAAAGTGGGCGTACAATTATAGGGTTCGATTTGTGTGAAACAGGGAACCATGATTGGGATGCAAATGTTGGCGCAAGAATAGCCTATAAACTTAGCAATATAATGGGCAAATCAAACGGAAGGGTACATGCCCGATAATTGTATTCTGATAAATGCCAATGTTGTAAGTAAAAATTCAAAAAAAATGTTTTTATTTGCCAGTTAAATATAGTTTAAACAATTCCAATTATTTTTATGAGTACGTAAATGAAAAACACCTATTTTGATTTGATTGAGCAAAGCTATTATTTCCCACAAGAAGGCTTTGATTTAAGAAATAACAACTTAACCTTTCATGGTATTTCTTTAAAACATCTGATTAAAAAGTACGGAACCCCATTCCGTTTTATTTATCTTCCAAAAATTGGAGATCAAATTAAGAAATCACGAAACCTATTCAATAAAGCCATCAAAAAGAATGGCTATAAAGGAAAATACTTTTACTGTTACTGTACAAAATGTAACCACTTTGCCCATGTAATAACAGAGGCATTAAAACACAACGTAAACCTTGAAACCTCTTCTTCATTTGATATTGATTTGATACTCAATCTGCTTAAAGACAAAAAAATAGACAAAAAAAGGATTATTGTTCATAACGGCTATAAAACCGATGATTATTTAAAAAAAATCCTTACACTTCAGGAAATCGGTTTTCAAAACAATATTATTGTCCTCGATAGTATCAACGAACTAAAGAGAATTTTAAAATTATCCGGTGATACGAAAATAAAGCTTGGTATAAGGATGGCAATCAATGAAGAGCCACAATCTTCGTATTATACCTCACGGCTTGGTATCAGGCATACCCAAATTTTAGATTTTTACAAGGAAAATATAAAAGGCAAAGAGAACATTGAACTGAAAATGCTTCATTTCTTTGTAGATGCCGGAATTAAAGACAGCCTTTATTTTTGGGGCGAATTCCAAAAAGCACTAAAATTGTATGTGGATCTTAAAAAAGACTGTGCTTCTTTAGATTCCTTCAACCTGGGTGGAGGTTTCCCAATAAGGAACCACCTTGGGTTCGAGTATAACTATGAATATATTATTAACGAAATAGTTTCTAATATTAAGGACGCTTGTTCCAATGAAAACCTCCCTGACCCTAATATTTACACCGAATTTGGGAAATATACGGTTGGTGAAAGTGGCGCAATCATATTCGAAGTTCTGGAACAAAAGCAACAAAACGACACCGAAAGCTGGTACATGATCAATAACAGCCTGATGAACACCATCCCTGATGCATGGTCGATTTTCGAAAAATTTATTCTGCTACCTATCAATAAATGGGACCACGAATACAAACGGGTAAATATTGGGGGAATTAGTTGCGACCACTCGGATTATTACAACTCGGAAGACTTTAACCAGGAGGTGTTGCTTCCGTCTTACTCCGATGATGAAAAGGAACCACTTTACCTGGGCTTTTTTCATACGGGTGCCTATCAGGATGCCATTAGTGGTTACGGAGGAATTAAACACTGTTTGATTCCTTCACCAAAACATGTAATTATTGACCGCGATGAAACCGGGAATATCATTGATTATGTGTATCGGAATGAACAATCAGCGGAAGAAATGTTCAAGATTTTAGGTTACGAAGACAAGTAGATAAGTCCTGATTTCAAAATTATTTTTAATCCCCGTTTTAGATTCTGCGTTTGAAGTATTAATTTAGGACTCATAAACATATGTATATCAGGATTTTATTTTAATTTCAAATAATATATTATGAAAAACCTAACCTTTATCATTGTCCTAATTACAGTTATCTCCTGTTCTTCCAATAAGAAAAAAAGTAGCCCTGAAGCGAAAGCTCAGATTACAACATACAGTCTCGAACTGGTTTGGGAATCCGACACTGTCGTAAAAACACCAGAATCTGTACTGTACGACCGAATCCGGGATGTATTATATGTTTCAAACATTAATATGGAGCCCTGGGGAAAAGATGGAAATGGTTTTATCTCGAAAATGGGACTTGACGGAAAAATAATTGATCTGAAATGGATTGAAGGACTTAATGCCCCAAAAGGAATGGGAGTTAGTGGCAACTACCTGTACATTGCCGATATTGATGTTTTGGTTCAGGCTGATATTGAATCAGGCGAGGTGCTTCAATCGTATGCTGTTGAAGGTAATCCTCAATTAAACGATGTTACTGTTTCCGAAGATGGAACTGTATTTGTTTCCGGATCGGGATCTAGTACAATATATGAACTTGCGGACGGAAAACTGGAGGTTTTTCAGGTTGGGGATGAAGGTGAACGTTACAACGGATTATATTGGGAACAAGACAGGATGCTGTTGGTCACCAGCGCTACCAGTCAGTTTAAGGAAATCAACCTTGCAAATAAAGAAGTTAAAGTCATATCTGAAAACATGGGTCATGGCGATGGCATTGCCCCGGTTGGTGATGGTGGTTACATAACCACAAGTTGGCTTGGAGCTATATTTTACGTTTCAAAAGACGGGGTTTCCACAAAGCTTATGGATACCGAAAAAGATGGGATTTACACTGCCGATATTGATTATTCGATAGAAAAGAACCTCTTGTTTGTCCCAACTTTCTTCGACAATAAAGTGAAAGCCTTTAAGCTTGTTAAACAAACCGAATAATTTTTATTAGCAGATTGCCCCCAATTTTTATGGCCAGATTTCATCAATTGGAGCTGTTATAGGATCAATACGTTTCAACGAAATTTGAAAATCGGTATTTCCCTGGCCTCGTACTTCAAACACAACGTTAAAATTCGGAGACTCAAATTCCTTTGAAAGCTGCTCCAGTTGCTCCAGGTTATCGGGATCGCTCATGTATTTTAATACGGCAATGTTACCAACATCGCTATTGCACATAAATGAAAGGATGTTTCTGCCATCCTCGGTAATAAAACGTGAAAAAGATGCATACTCGGTCACAAAATTTCCGCTAATGTTTAAGCCAAATTCTAGAATACTATCGCCCACCTGATAGTACAAGGTTGCGATGTCAATCCTATAATCAATCCCAAGTTTATTATGGATATCGCGAAGAATATTCTGTGTTTTATAGGAACCTATAAAAATTACATCTCGCTGATTAACGTGTTCCCATTGCAGGTTACTTGAGTATTGAAGTTCAATTTCTGTTTGCCCGCCGCCTAAAAAACTCATGATCTTATATAAGCCAAAAGGTGCCTGTTTATTGATGTATGTTTGTTCAGTTTTAAGGATATCGTTTGCCAATTCAGGGTTTTCGCTGATTCTTAAATCAAGGTCTTCATCTGAATTTATATCGGTTACCCTGGTTGCTGAAAACTCACCAAACACATTACGTTCCCTGAAAAAATAATGGTCGCCGAGAACAATCAACGAAGGATAACCAGACTTAACAATGTCTTCCCAAATGAAACTTTTGGCAACCTTGTGCGAATTCTTATTAAAAAAAATAAAAACTGACATGATTAAGAAAACAAAACTTACGGAAAGGACAACCAAACTGTTCTTGTAAAGTCGGTCTTTAAATAGTGCTAACTTATTGAATTTAAACGTTATCTCATAACCTCCTTTTGGTAGACCAAACTTAACGGCATCACTGCTCCCTTCGGTTTTGTAATACTCCGCCAACTTTTTCCTGAGGTTAAGAACATAAACACGAACATTTTTATCTTCGTTTGTACCATTCTTGTTCCCAAACATTTCTTCAGCAATCTGGTATTCCTTGGGTACTTCCCCTTTCCTGGATTGGCTAACCAAATATTTTAACAACTCTTTATTGATCACAGATTTGGAAAATGCATTGCTTTGGAGGACTTTCTTTAAGAAGGTATTTATATGTTGCCTTTCTGACATTAAACGATTGATAATGAGTTTTGTTAAATGCAAACTTAACCCCTTTTTTACAATATATCAAGAAAAAATATTTGTACTCTGTTGAAAGTACTATAATTTCAAAAACCTTGACTAAAGAACAACATTTAACGATAACTAAAAACAAACATAAATCAATAACAAAATCGACAATGTTAGGACGAAGAAAATTTTTAGCGACTGTTGGAACAATCGCAGCCGGAGCAGCAATTTCAAACCCGCTTAAAGCAGCAATTTCTGCATCAGGTGAAAAATTAAAAGTAGTTTTGGTTGGAACGGGAGTCCGAGGTACCGGATTTTGGGGAAAAAGATTGCAAGACTCATACAGTGATATATTAGAGTTTGTGGCCTTGGTTGACCACAACGAAAGTCGTTTAAAATACTCTGCCGATTTTGTCGGAGTTGGTAAAAATTGTGGTTTGTATACCACTTTTGAAGATATGATTGCAAATCAAACACCCGATTTGGTTATGGTAACAACACCCGATGCAACACATCATACGTACATTATTAAAGCATTGGAAGCGGGCATTGATGTGCTTACAGAAAAACCAATGACCACGGATGAAGATAAAGTGCAGGAAATACTAGATGCCGAAATAAAATACAAACGGAAAGTAATTGTAACTTTTAATTACCGTTGGAGCCCTTACAATACTAAAATCAAAGAACTTTTAACCAATAAAACCATTGGGGATATTGTTTCAGTTGACTTTTCATGGATGTTAAATACCAGCCATGGAGCTTCTTATTTCAGGCGCTGGCATGGGCAGCGCGAATGGAGCGGTTCTCTTTTGGTACATAAATCAACTCATCATTTTGACTTGATTAACTGGTGGCTTGATTCGGACCCCGAAGAAGTTTTTGCCTATGGCGACCTTGAATTTTATGGGCGGAACCCGGAGAAAAAAGGCGTTAATTGCAGAAATTGCAACGAAAAAGATACCTGCAAATTCTTTTGGGATATTACCAAAAGCAAAGGTGACTATGAACGCTATGTGAAACACGAGCATGTGGATGGATATATAAGGGACAATTGCCTTTTCCGTCCTGATATTAATATTTACGACAAAATGAATGTAAATATTAAATATGCCAACAATGTATATGTAAATTATATGCTTACCACCTATTCGCCCTGGGAAGGATGGCGAGTTGCCTTTAATGGTACAAAAGGAAGGCTGGAAGCGTTTTTAGATGTTCCTTACCTGGATTCAAAAAATATTTCGGAGGAAGAAATGCACGCTGCTGAAATGAACCAGGATGCCGGAAAAGATGTTGAAATGAAGCCTGTAATCTCGCATAAACTTTGGGAAAAAGAGCAGGAAATTATTCATGTTCCTTTTAGCAGAGGTGGCCATGGTGGTGGCGATGTTCGTTTGCACGATCAAATATTCCTTCACCCCGAAAAAGAGGATGTGTATAAGCACATGGCCGGAACACGCGATGGTGCCATGTCATGCTTGGTGGGTATCGCTGCAAGAAACAGTATTGAAACAGGTGAAGCAGTGAAAATAGGATCATTAACACATTTACAACCAAGAGCAAAAAGATTATAATTCGATCGGTTATCATAGTAACTTAAACCAACTAGAAGTATAGAAATTTCATACAGTTTGAGTGGTCATTGAAGCAATTTAATGGCCACTTTTTTTGTATAATTATCTGATAACATACCTGGAAACCAACTTCTATTGTATTAGAATATTACTTTCTACCTAATCAAATCAATTATTAATCCCATGCCAATAGTGGTTTTGAAGAGTTAGGTATAAGCAAAAAACGAATGTAATCACACATAATTATAACTATCAGTGAATTAATTCATCAAAAGTTGTATTTTTGAATAAAAAAAATGTATTCAAGATACCTAAGTGATATAATAAAAAAGCGGATTGGATCAGGAAAAGCCATAATTGTAACTGGTCCAAGACAGGTTGGTAAAACAACTTTGATTGAATCAATTCTTAAAAATGAAGAATATCTCCTTCTTGATGGTGACGACCCAAAAACAAGAACTTTGTTAACCGAACCGAACACTGAACAAATTCGTACCATTCTAGGAAAATATAAATTCGTGTTTATTGATGAAGCCAAAAGAATTGAAGGAATCGGTCTGACAATGAAAATAATAACTGACCGCTTTAAAGATGTTCAAGTATTTGCAAGTGGTTCATCTTCATTTGATCTGACTAATAGAATTAACGAACCATTAACAGGAAGAAAATGGGAATACCAGTTGTTTCCAATTTCCTGGGAAGAGTATGAAAATCATCATGGATTTTTGTATTCCGAACAGCAATTAGAAAATCGTCTTTTATATGGACTTTACCCAGATGTCCTAAATAATGTCGGAGACGAAATTAGTATCCTACGCAACTTAGTTAACAGTTATTTATACAGGGATATTCTTTCCTATTCGGATATACGAAAACCAGAAATACTGGACAAACTGGTACAAGCTCTCGCACTTCAGGTTGGCAGTGAAGTAAATTATACCGAGTTGGCTCAAATCGTAAATGTTGACAAAAATACAATCAGTAAATACATCGACATTTTAGAAAAAGGATACATTGTTTTTAAGTTAGGCAGTTTCAGCCGAAATGTTCGAAATGAAATCAAAATAAATAAGAAAATCTATTTCTATGATAATGGAATCCGAAATATGGTAATCGGAAATTTTAATCCTATTAATTTGAGAACGGATAAAGGCGCGCTTTGGGAAAACTTCCTTATTTCGGAGCGAATAAAACAGATAGAATATAAACAAAGTCTGGCGCGAACATATTTTTGGAGGACAAAACAACAGCAGGAAGTTGATTTTGTTGAGGATAACGGAGGTAAAATAACCGGATTTGAATTTAAGTGGATAAATAAAAAGAAGGTAAAATTACCAAAGACATTTACTGAATCTTATAATGCTGGGAGCAAAGTAATTGACAAAGAAAACTTTAGAGAATTTATAAAAATTAATTTCTGAATTCCAATATAGATTATCCCTGTAACAGACTCTTGCCACTCAGCAAAATTGTAAATTATGTGTCCATCCTGAAACTGAAAAATATGAAGAAAAGCAGTATAAGTCAACGAGCTTATAAACACCAACAAAAATTGCCTATACAGAAAGGATACTTGTACTTACATGAAAAAGTGCATCCCCTTTGTGAACAAGCGGTGCGGTGTTTATTCCATACACATAACAGTCAAAAGGTGCGGTAATTTTTTTCTCAAATTCACCGTAAGGGTCCAATATTTTTCCAATAAGTGCCCTTTTGTGCACAAACGTCCCGTTTTTAATATAAAATTGAAACATACCCGAATGCGGGGCACGCAACCATTTGCTATTATCAATAATTACAGGTTTTGCCTTTTTATTGATCCTTCCATCCCTGATTCTTAAATACTTCATAATATTTAACGCCCCTTCAACACCATAACGGATTACACCAGCATCCAGACTGTTCGATTTTCCGCCCTCAAACAAAAGCATTGTTTTTCCCATTTTCGAAATTGTTGAGCGAATTGAGTTTTGAAGGTAGTTGGAATGAACGATGAAAGGTGTGCCAAAAACTTTGGCTAATTCCAATTCTTTTTCCCGGTCAATAACACATCTAATGTTCGGAAAATTTTCCCTGTGTTCGCCTCCTGTATGGAAATCGATGATATAATCGGCCAAAGGGGCAATTTCTTTTGTGAATTTATGGGCAAACTGGCTTGTCAACGAGCCGGTTGGCGATCCTGGGAATACGCGGTTTAAGTCCCTTCCGTCAGGGAATTCGCGAGAAATGTTCAGATAACCAAAAACATTCAGAATTGGGATGCAGATTATTGCCCCCCGGTCAGGGATATTATAATCATTGCGAATGATATCACGAACAATGGCAACACCATTTGTTTCATCGCCATGCACCCCACCCATAAGCAGTAAAGTTGGGCCATCAAGTTCAGCCCTTTCGATAATTATCGGTATTGTAATGCTACTGCGCGTATGCTGTTTCGCAACTTCTAATTCAATGGATACACTTTCACCCCGTTGAATTTCCCTTCCCAGAATAGCAAATCGTTTAGTCGACATTTCTTTCCACATATCTTATTATTTCCCGGGCAATATCTTTGCCGGTAGCAGCTTCGATTCCTTCGAGCCCGGGCGATGAATTCACTTCCAGTACCAACGGTCCGTTTTCTGATTGAAGCATATCAACACCCGCAATACCAAGTCCCATTGCACGTGCCGCTTTTAATGCCGTACGGTCTTCTTCATCGCTCAATTCGATTACTGATGCAGTGCCACCACGGTGCAAATTTGAGCGGAATTCACCCGGTTTTCCCTGCCGTTTCATGGCACCAACCACAACCCCGTCAACCACAAATGCCCGAATATCGGTCCCTTTTGATTCTTTTATAAACTGTTGCGCAATCACGCGTGCTTTTAACCCGTTAAAGGCCTCAATAACCGACGATGCGGCATTTCTTGTTTCTGCCAATACAACCCCCAATCCTTGCGTCCCTTCCAAGAGTTTAAGAATGAGCGGTGCACCACCAACCGAGTCAATTACATGGTTAACATCTTTCGCATAATTGGTAAAAACTGTTCTTGGCAAACCAACGCCGGCCCTCGACATTACCTGCAAGCTTCGGAGTTTATCCCTCGAACGAACCAATGCCTGTGATTCGATGGCAGTGAATACTTTCATCATTTCAAACTGCCTTACCACTGCCGTTCCATAAAACGTAACAGACGCACCAATCCTGGGTATTACGGCATCAATGTCATTTAAATATATTCCATTATAAAATATCCTGGGTTTCTTTTTTTCAATCTCGATAATGCATTTTAAATGGTCAACAACAATTACTTCATGTCCTTTATTTTCAGCTGCCTCTACCAACCTTTTTGTTGAATATAATTTTGGGTTTCTCGACAATATTGCAATTTTCATATACTACTATTCTTTATTTTTTAGTGATTTATTTTTTTCTTTAAACGACAAATTCTTTTTAGATGTGTCAACCACAAAGCGTTTGTTCAATAATTTTCGCCCAATTAGAATGGGGTATTTCATTGTACTTCTTTCGCTCAACGACAGCTCAATTGGGAATTCTTCCCCAAAAAGTACGATGCTTGTTTTTACGATAAACCGGTTCTCCGATATTCCAAAGGAATTCTTTATTATTTTTTTCTTGAAACGTTTTGTTTTGTACTCTTTGTTCCGATATTGTGGATGTGTAGGATCTAAAACCTGAAACACAATAAGATTTTCGCCGTTTTCCTCAAATTCAACAATATGATGGCTGTGAATAGAAGAAGTATAAGCGCCGGTATCAATCTTAATATTAATATTTGACAACGACAATTCCGGAAAATCGGCTTTATCTACCCTACCAATAACTTTCATCCGATCAATTTATTAATGTTTTTTCAATATCTGAAATAAAATGTTGTTTTCAGGCAATATTACAATTTTGTTTGGAAGAAATATACATTCAACATTCTCTGTTCACAGCTGAAGAAGGTTTAATTTTCTAGTTTATGGTTAACTTCCGAATTGCATTTGGAGCAGAGCTGCTACTTTAGTTTCAATAAATTTTCATTTTGAAATGTAGTAGACTTGAGTACAGAAACTTGAATATAGAGAATTATTTTGCTTTTCTCTCTACTCATAACTCAATACTCTTGTCTGCTTTGTTCATTATTTTTTGCTTTTCATTCAATTTTAAACCTATATAATTTCAGTATATAGTGGTTTATTTTATGTTTTTAGTTTCATCTGATTTTAAGTGCAAATCCATTTGAGGGAACGGAATAGTAATGTTATTTTCCTTAAGTTTTCGATGGATAATCCGACGCACATCGCTTTTTACCCTTCGGATCCGAAAAATATTTTCACTAAAAAACAGCAGTTCAAAATCGAGCGAAGAATTTCCAAAATTTACCAATCGGGCTTCAACCAGTTTTTTATCCAGTATTTCAGGATGCTCCATGGCACTATCCTGCAATGTTTTAATTACCAAGTCAACATCACTGCCATAGGCAACGCCAACTTCAATCCGGAACCGGGTTTTTTCTGACTGGTGGCTCCAATTGATAACCTTGCTGGTAGTAATGAGTGAATTGGGAATAATGATGGAAATATCATCACGGTTTAAACCTTTTGAAGTTCTTAATCCTATGCTTTGAATTTTCACCACATCTCCGTCAATTTCAAGCACATCGTTTATCCGAATCGATCTTTCAGAAAGTAAGATTATTCCCGACACAATGTCGTTAAACGTTTGTTGCAAACCCATGCCAATTCCCACAAGCAATGCGGCCGAACCTGCAACAAGTACGGTAACTTTTATTCCAATTGTTTCAAGCAAAAGGCTAATTGCTATAATCCATACAATGTATTTAATAATCTGAAGCAAAGCATAGGTATTTCCATTTTCATGCTGTGAGGATTTGCTCCTTCGAAACAATGCTTTTTTCACAAACCATAAAAGTATTTTCGTTGTTATAACAATGATAAAAGCAACAATCAAGGTATAAACAGTAACCTCATGGTCTGTAATATTTATGAGCTCAAATTGTAATATTTTGTTTAATTCTTCCATTTAATCACTTCTAGTTGCAACAATTATTCACCCTGCTTTTTAAATTCAACCCTCGTCCTTGGTAGACTTTGCGGATAATTCTTTTGAATAAATTCAATCATTTTTTCCCTGACATAAACCCTTAAATCCCATGCTGTGGGCGAATTTTTCGCGCTTACCAATATTCTTATTTCAACCGTTGATTCTGTTGCATCTGTAACCTGCAACACATTTACATTTTTGTCCCACAAATCGCTCTCATTCAATAATCTTGTAAGCTCTTCACGCAAAGGCTGAAACGGGATGGTATAGTCGGCATAAATAAATACTGTTCCAAGAATTTCGGCCGTTGTCCGGGTCCAGTTTTGAAATGGCTTTTCCAAAAAATAGGTCGAAGGCAAAACCAACCTTCTTTTATCCCAAAGCCTTACAACTACATAGGTAAGGTTGATTTCTTCAATCCATCCCCATTCATTTTCTACGACCACAGCATCATCAATCCGAAATGGTTGTGTAATGGCAATTTGGATACCTGCTAGCAAAGCACCAACCACTTTTTGCGCCGATAAACCAATAATTATACCTGCAACACCTGCCGAAGCAAAAATCCCAATTCCTACTTTTCGGATACTCTCGAACGACAATAATATCATTCCTATTGCAAAAAGAATAATGACAAAAATGATTACCTTTTCGAGAATATTCACCTGCGTATAAACCTTTCGGGAAGTAAGGTTATCTTCTTTGGAAATATCAAACCTTCTTAGGAATATTCGTTTCAATGTCCTCAAAACTTCAATAAGGCTCCACGAAAAACAAACGATTACAATAATGTGGCTTTGCTCGGCAACCATCTTTAAAAATTCGTTTGTATTGGCAAACAGATTCTCCAGAATAGGTTTAATAAACAAACTAAGAATGGTCAGGATTATACTGATTATTAATACGATGTATTTTTTCATCTTCTCACATTTATAATAACAATCGTTCTTTTAACTATAAAACAAATAAGCAGCAAATGTTTAAGCTAACTTTTATTTATCGCATCATATAAAACCTCGACAGGGTGAAAAGCCACTTTCCCTGTTCCATCTTTAATATGGTGCCTGCACGAAGTTCCGGGTGCTGAGATTATTGTCTTCTCATCAGCATTTTTTACCGCAGGAAATAGCACCATTCCCCCAATTTTCATGGACAGGTCATAATGTTCTTTTTCGTATCCAAACGACCCGGCCATACCACAACACCCCGAAGGGATTTCTTTCACTCTATAATTTTTAGGCAACGACAGCATTGTTTTAGTTGGCGCGGTTGAAGCAATCGCTTTTTGTTGGCAGTGCCCATGCAAAAGAATCTGCTTTTCTTCGGTCGTAAAATCATCTTCCGAGATATTCCCTTTTTCGATTTCCTGCGCAAAAAACTCTTCAAAAAGCAAGGAGTTTGTTGCCAGCATTTTTGCTTCTTCTTGCAAATCTTTGTCAACCAGTTCGGGATACTCATCGCGAAATGCCAATATTGCCGAAGGTTCGATGCCAATTAATGGGGTTTGTTCTGTAATGATATTTTTTAAAAGATTTATATTCCGATTGGCAATTTTTTGCGAAGTCCGCACCAATCCCTTGGATAAAAATGTCCTTCCACTTTCAACGTGGACTGGGATTTTAACCTCGTAACCCAGTTTGGTGAGAAGTAAAATCGCTTTTATACCGATATCACTTTCGTTGTAATTGGTAAACTCATCGTTAAATAAATACACTGTCCCTTTTGAGGTTTCAGGCAGTGGAATCCCTTTCCCCACCCATCTTTTTAAAGTGAGTTTCGATAATGGCGGAACGCTACGTTTTGAAGAGAATCCTAACGCCTTTTTCACCAATGAAGTATCCATCATAAAATTGGATATTGGTCTGAAGAGAACTGCCAGTTTATTCAATCTGGGTAAATAAGCAATTATTCTGGATCGCAGTGGAATACCATTTACATCGTAATAATGCTGCAAAAATTCGGCTTTGAGTTTAGCCATGTCAACATTCGATGGGCACTCACTTTTACAAGCTTTACAGGAAATACAGAGGCTAAGAATATCGTATATTTCGTGATGGGCAAAGGCATTTTCTATTTTGTTGTTGTAAATAAACTCCCTCAAAATATTTGCCCTCCCACGGGTACTTTTATCCTCATCGCGCGAAGCCATAAAAGTCGGGCAAAGGGTACCCCCCACTACTTCACTTTTTCGGCAATCGCCCGAACCGTTACATTTTTCAATACTTCGGAAAAAACCACCTTGCTTTGAAAAGTCAAAAATAGTGTCAAATTCCGGTGTTTCCTTTCCAGGAATTACGCGTAAATTCTCGGTTATTGGCGGCGTATCTACTATTTTGCCCGGATTAAAAATATTTTCCGGGTCCCAGGTTTTCTTAACCTGTTTTATCAATTGATAATTACGTTCGCCCAGCATAAAGGGAATAAATTTTCCACGCACCCTTCCATCGCCATGCTCGCCACTCATTGAGCCACGGTATTTTTTAACCAAAGCGGCAACTTCGTCCATCAAACGGTCAAATAGCTCGACATCAGCGGGATCTTTAAAATTTATCAGGGGCCTGAAGTGTATCTCACCAGTTGCAATGTGCGCATAATAAATGCTTTCCAATCCTAAGTTTTCAAAGACAAGTTTTAAGTCGGCAACATAATCTGGCAAATATTTAGGGTGAACAGCGGTATCTTCAATTCCCGGAACCCCTTTTCTATCGCCCGGAATGTTGGCAAGTAAACCCAGCCCTGCAGTACGCAATGCCCAAACCCTTTTTATATTATCGGCACCAGTAACCAGCGGAAAGTGATAACCCAACCCAGCTTTTCTGAAGTCATCTTCCAATTCAGCAGCCTTGGCATTTAGTTCTTTTTCCGTTTCAAACGAGAACTCGATCATTAACAATGCCCCTGGATCGCCCTGAATAAAAAACCGGTTTTTATTTTGTTCGATATTTTGTTTGGTACATTGCATTATTGTATCGTCCATCAACTCAATGGCAGTTGGATTGTGTTTTAAAGCCACCAAATTGCCTAAAATAGCTTCTTCCAGGGTTTCAAAATGGGCACAAACCAGTCCTTTGTGTTTTGGCGGCAACGGAATCAGGTTTAACTTAATGCGGTGCGAAAAAGCCAGGGTTCCTTCCGACCCGGCTAAAAGTTTACAAAAATTAAAGGGTTCTCCTCCTTCTGTAAAAATTTCAGAATTTAATAATGCATCGATGGCATAGCCCATATTACGCCGGGTTAATTCCGGATCAGGAAATTTCTCCCTTATTTCTTTTTGGTTTTTTGGATCAGATAAGATTTCGAAGGTGTTTTTATAAATCGTTTGCTCCAGCTTGTTGGAATTGTTTTCTATTTTTTGCTGAAACTCCTTATGATTTAATTCCTTAAAAGTTACTTCCGAACCATCTGCTAAAATAGCCTCCACCTCTAAAATATGCTCACGCACGCTTCCATAGGCCAGCGAGTGTAACCCACAAGAGTTGTTACCAAGCATCCCTCCAATAACACAGCGGTTAGCTGTTGACGTTTCAGGTCCAAACTGCAAACCATGAGGAGCCAGGAAGAGGTTTAACTCAGCCAAATTCACACCAGGTTCAACCACAACATACTTTCCTTCTTTGTTGAATTCCAAAATACGGTTCATATATTTCGAGATATCAACCACAATACCGTTTCCAACCACCTGCCCGGCCAAAGAAGTTCCGGCTCCCCTTGGAATTATAGAAGTTCCGTTTTCCCGGGCAAAGGCAATTATCTTTTTAATGTCCTCTTTAGTTTTAGGCTTTGTAACTGCCAAAGGCATTTCTTTATATTGCGATGCATCTGTTGAATAAAGTACGCGCTGAACATTATCGGTGAATAAATCGCCCGATAATTGGGATTTTAATTGGTCTAGTTGATCTTGAAGCATCATGAATAGTTCGTTTGGATACAAATATAACTACATTCAACAAAAAAGGTTAAAAATTGGAAGAGGGATAAGTTCTTTAATTTATCCATATGGGAATTCCTTTCACTTTGATGTATTTCTAATTAATAGAAGTAATTCGAACATCTTTTTTGGCTATTCTTTTTGTTACCCGACTGTATTGTTAACTATTCCGTTTAAAAGACAGTGATTTTTATAAATCCGAGAATTTATCTTATTTTCGCGTTGCATTTTGTTCGACAGATTAATTATGTGGCTTAAGGTATCCGGCTTTATTTTACGAAATAAAATCCTTCTTCTAATTTTATTAGCCGGGATAACTATATTCATGGGCTACCATGCAAAAAAGGTTGAAATGTCGTATGAATATGCATCCTTATTATCCAAAAAAGACAAGGCATATCAAGACTATCAAAGTTTTAAGCAAAAGTTTGGAGAAGAAGGAAATCTGATTGTTGTTGGGATAACCGATACCGCTTTTTTCAACTTCGACAATTTCGAAGAATGGCGGAACCTATGTAAGAACCTAAATGCAATAGAAGGTGTTGAAAACCTGCTATCGGTATCGAACACTTACAACCTAAAGAAGAACTCTACTGAACGAAAGTTTGAAATTGAAAATATCTTCCCTGAAGAAATCCGTGACCAGGAACATTTGGATAGTTTACATGCCGTTTTTTCCAGTTTGCCCTTTTATAAAAACCTGGTTTATAACGAGGAAACCAGTGTTTATCTGTTGGGAATTACGGTCAGTAATGAAAAAATGATTTCAAAGGAACGGGAACAGTTGGTCAAAGCTATCCAAAAAGAATGCAAACACTTTGAAGATCAACGAAATATCAAGCTACATTATTCCGGATTACCATATATCAGGGTTGTGAACTCGATTAAAATCCGCAAAGAACTTTATTTATTTAGCGGATTGGCATTGCTCATTTGCATCATTGTCCTATTCCTGTTTTTCAGGTCATTTAAAGCAGTATTTTTCCCAGTGGTAATTGTTATTACCGGGGTAATTTGGGCATTGGGAATGCTCTCTTTGTTCGGATATAAAATAACACTCCTTTCGGGAATGATCCCACCTTTGTTGATCGTAATCGGAATCCCCAACAGCATTTATATGCTCAATAAATTCCACAGCGAATTTGCCCGACATGGGAACAAGGTAAAAGCCTTGCAAAGGGTAATCATAAAAATTGGGAATGCTACCTTTTTAACGAACCTGACAACGGCCTCTGGTTTCGCAACCTTTGTAATCACTAAAAGCGATATCCTTAAACAATTTGGGATTGTTGCCTCGCTGAATATTATGAGTTTGTTCGTACTATCATTGTTGTTAATTCCTATCATATTCAGTTTTATTGAACCACCTTCGGCAAAACACATTAAACACCTGGAGAATAATTTCGTAGTGAGCATCATAAATACACTTATAAAAATCACACGAAACCACAGAAGGATTGTTTATATCACAACAATAATTATTGTAGGACTTGGGATTTATGGCATAAGCCTGATAAAAAGTTCTGGTTATATGGTGGACGATATTCCTGAAAGTGACCCAATTTACAAAGATTTAAAGTATTTTGAAGACAACTTCAATGGACTGATGCCAATGGAAATAATGGTAGATACCAAACGTCCGAATGGCGTAATGCAACTTAGCGTATTCAGAAAAATTAATCAATTGGAAAAAAAGCTTCAGGAATATCCTGATTTATCGGCACCTTTATCCATGCTTAATTTGTTTAAATTCTCGAAACAAGCATTTTACAACGGGAAGCAAAGTTTCTACAAAATACCAAATAACCGCGAGCAGAATTTTATCCTGCAATATGCAGCAAAAGGAGAAGAGAATGCCAATTTACTGCATTCATTTCTGGATAGTGCCAAGCAAACCACACGCTTAAGCATCCGAATGAAAGATGTTGGCACTAAAAAGATGGAAGAAATTCATACCAATTTTACGGCTGACCTTGATTCTATTTTCCCAGCTGAGAGTTACGATGTTACAGTTACCGGATCAAGCATCACATTTTTTAGGGGTACACAGTACCTTCTAAAGAATTTATTTTCAAGCCTTGGACTGGCAATCATTCTTATTTCCCTGTTCATGGCGCTTATGTTCTCCTCGTGGAGAATGGTAATCCTGTCATTGACCCCAAATATTATCCCATTGATATTTACCGCTGCCATCATGGGATTTACAGGCATCCCCATAAAAGCTTCAACCATATTGGTTTTTAGTATTGCATTTGGGATTTCGGTGGACAATACCATTCATTTTTTAGCAAAATACCGACAGGAACTACTCGTAACAAACTGGGACATACGACAATCGGTAATACTGGCACTTCGTGAAACAGGGGTAAGTATGTTGTACACATCCGTGGTATTATTCTTCGGTTTTGGGATATTTAGTATATCAAGTTTCGGAGGTACGGTTGCAATGGGAGTATTGGTTTCACTCACATTATTGGTTGCCGTTACATCCAATTTAATATTGCTCCCTTCGCTGCTCACAGGTTTGGAGCGGATTTCAACTACCAAATCATTCAAAGAACCTTTGCTTCATATCTACGATGAAGAAGAAGACATTGAACTGGAAGACCTGGTCATAAAGAAATAAATCTATGCGCACTATCTCTGAACTTCAAACTTTTTTTAACCACGAACTTCGTAAGGAACTGGAAACCCTGGCGCAAACCAATCCTGAAAATTTGTACATTCCAATAAAATATGCATTGGATATGGGAGGGAAAAGGATTCGGCCGGTAATGCTATTGCTGGTGCATGAGTTGTTTTCCAGTAAAATAGAAAATGCCATTCCGGGTGCAATTGCCATTGAGGTTTTCCATAATTTTACCCTTCTACACGACGATATTATGGACAAGGCGGAGTTACGGAGAAACCAGGCTACTGTTTATCAAAAATTCAGTGAAAATGCGGCAATCCTGTCTGGGGATGCAATGTCGTTTATTTCCTTTCAATACTTATTAAAAAGCTCATCTAACCACTTGCCTGAAATTCTTAAATTATTTTCGAAAACTGCAGTGGAAGTTTGTGAAGGGCAACAATTTGACATGGATTTTGAAGACCGAATTGATGTGAAAGAAGGGGAATACTTACGAATGATCCAGCTTAAAACTGCTGTATTACTGGGATGTTCACTTAAAACCGGGGCACTTTTGGCAAATGTCAAAGGGAAACGCGCCGATGAACTTTATAATTTGGGTATTAACCTTGGTTTGGCATTTCAGCTTCAAGACGATTTATTGGACACATTTGGAAACGAAAATACCTTCGGGAAAAAAATCGGGGGAGATATCGTTGCAAATAAAAAGACCTATCTCGCCATTAAGGCAATGGAACTGGCTGATAATAACCAGAAAAAAGAACTTCTCTCCTGGATGTGGCAAAAGGATGCAAATGACAAAGAAAAAATCAGGGCTGTCACCAACATATTCAAGCAACTAAAAATCAAAGAAATTACCCAAAATAAAATAGACTTTTATTTTGACGCAGCATCTGAAAACATTAAAAAATTAAGATTATCGTCTGAGCAAAAAAAACAACTCCGACATTTATCCGAAACACTTCTCAACAGAATTAACTAAGAAAATTATGCTACCGCTAGTTCAATTCGGTGCCATCAGATTGCCTTTTGCTGGTTTTTGAAACCATTTTTGCCTCAACTTGTTAAATCTTCCGTGTTAAATTTAAGAAGCATTTAATTCAGGCACTAAAAAAGGCTTTTTTTATTGCATAAATGCAAAACAATACTAAATTTGTTAAGCTAAAATTTTCCGGAAAGTATTACTATTCCCGATCAAAAACTCAAAGATAGATGGCTAAAAATACAGGTAAAGTTTTACAGGTGATTGGACCTGTTGTTGATGTAAGTTTCGACCAGGAAGGAACTGAGCTTCCCAGTATTCACGATGCCCTGGAGATTGTCAGGCAAAATGAGGCAAATTTAATTATCGAGTGCCAGCAACACGTTGGCGAAAATACGGTTCGATGCATCGCATTGGATGCAACCGATGGCTTAAAACGTGGTATGGATGTTATCCCTACCGGTAGCCCGATTATTATGCCCAAAGGAGAAGTTGCCCTTGGAAGGTTATTAAATGTAACCGGAAATGCAATCGATGGATTGGAAGATCTTCCAAAGGAAGGATTAAGTATTCACAACGAACCACCTAAATATGAAGAACTTACTACAGAAACCGAAGTTCTTTTTACCGGAATAAAAGTCATTGACCTGATTGAACCTTATGCAAAAGGAGGAAAAATCGGATTGTTCGGAGGAGCAGGTGTTGGTAAAACAGTACTTATTCAGGAATTAATCAATAACATTGCCCTCGCACATAGCGGTCTTTCTGTTTTTGCAGGAGTTGGGGAACGGACACGTGAAGGAAATGACTTACTTAGGGAGATGATTGAAGCCAACATTGTCGACTATGGTGAAAAATTTAAAGAATCCATGGAAAAAGGTGACTGGGATTTATCAACCGTTGACAGCAAATCTATCGAGAATTCAAAACTTGCCATGGTATTCGGGCAAATGAACGAACCACCAGGGGCGCGTGCACGTGTTGCTTTATCGGGATTAACCATTGCTGAAAGCCTTCGTGACGGTGATGGAACCGCCGGAAGTGGAAAAGACATTTTGTTTTTCGTAGATAATATTTTCCGTTTTACACAAGCCGGATCTGAGGTATCTGCACTTTTGGGTAGGATGCCATCGGCAGTAGGTTATCAGCCAACATTGGCTACCGAGATGGGTGAGATGCAGGAACGTATTACATCTACAAAAAACGGGTCAATCACATCGGTTCAGGCTGTTTATGTGCCTGCGGATGACTTAACAGACCCTGCCCCTGCAACCACATTTGCCCACCTGGATGCAACCACCGTTTTAAGTAGGAAAATTTCGGAACTTGGAATTTACCCTGCAGTTGACCCACTTGATTCAACATCAAGGATATTATCTCCAGAAGTTGTTGGTGATGAACATTATAATTGTGCACAGAAAGTAAAAATGCTTCTTCAGAGGTATAAAGAGCTTCAGGACATTATTGCAATTTTGGGAATGGATGAACTTTCGGAAGAAGATAAACTGGTTGTTCACCGTGCAAGAAGGGTACAACGTTTCTTGTCTCAACCATTCTTTGTTGCCGAACAATTTACCGGATTAAAAGGAGAGCTTGTGTCAATTGAAGATACCATTAAAGGATTTAACATGATCATGGACGGTGAAGTTGATAAATACCCGGAAGCGGCATTTAACCTGGTTGGTACTATCGAACAGGCAATTGAAAAAGGAGAAAGGCTACTTGCTGGCAAATAATCTTTTCTTCAAACTAAAGATATACAAACGCTTATGTTTCTTGAAATAATCACACCTGACAAAAAAGTTTTTACCGGGGAAGTTAGTTTGGTTCAACTTCCGGGGAGTAAAGGTGCTTTTGAAATATTAAAAAACCACGCCCCGATAATTTCCACCCTTACAAAAGGAACCATTAAAATTGTTTTGGAAGACGGATCGGAAAAATTATTTAATACCGATGGTGGAGTTATTGAAAACAAAGGAAATAAAATTATTGTGTTGGTTGAATCCGCATAATTCTTAAGTAACAATATAGTTTATACCCTAAAGTTCTTTGTATCTTTAGGGTATTATTTTTTAAACTTGAAAGTGAAATTTCTAATCATAAGATTCAGCTCAATTGGTGATATTGTTCTTACTTCACCAGTAATTCGCTGCCTGAAACAACAGGTGGAAGGAGCTGAAATTCATTTTATTACGAAAGAGAAACATGCTAGCCTGCTGAATTCAAACCCCTATGTTTCAAAAGTTCATTTATTTAACGATAAGCTATCTACGTTGTTGGATGAACTTGAAAAAGAAGGATTTGATTATGTAATTGACCTCCACCAAAACATTCGCAGCAATAGAATAAAAAGCCGCTTAAAAGCACAGGCTTTTACCTTTGAAAAACTGAATTACAAAAAATGGTTATTGGTTAATTTGAACATTAATACCCTGCCCGACATCCATATTGTTGACAGATACCTGGAAACCCTCTCGGTATTTAATATTAAGAATGACAATCAGGGATTGGACTTTTTTGTGGATAAAAACCAGCCTTACGATTTCAAATGGCCTAAGGAATTCAAAAGTGGCTACGTTGCTTTTGTCATTGCCGGAACCTATTTTACCAAATGCCTTCCCGTTAAAAAGGTAATCGAAATATGCAACAAAATTGATAAACCAATTGTGCTTTTAGGAGGGAAAAGCGAGGTTGGAAATGCATCTCAAATTAGCAGTTTAAGTTCGGGCCGTATTCTTAACTTATGCGGAAAAACAAGCTTAAATGCATCGGCACAGATCATTGAAAAATCAAACATTGTTTTAAGCAACGATACCGGTTTAATGCATGTTGCAGCGGCATTTAAAAAGAAGATATTATCGTTTTGGGGAAATACCGTTCCTGCATTGGGGATGTATCCTTACCAGGCTGATCCGGCATCGAAAATAATGGAAATAGAAGGCTTAAAATGCCGACCGTGTTCCAAGCTTGGTTACGACAAATGCCCCAAAAAGCATTTTAAATGTATGCTGGATATTTCAACGAATGAAGTTTGCGAATGGGTGGATGCAAACTTTAAAAGTGCGGCGGATTAAAATCCGCCACAGAATACATATCAGGATTACCAAAAGCATAATTAAGGCCTTTCGTCCAATCCACTCTCTATACTTTCATCCACCAACACTACGTTAGAATTTGAGATGTCGTGTGCGGTAAACAATCCCAGCACTTCTTTCCCATCGCTCGAAGTAATGTTTCCTTTAATATTTGCAGGTGGCACACTAAACAAAAACCCTGTCTGGTTTTGCTCATACATCTGATAGTAAAAATCATAAGCAAATTCAGATATCGACGTTTGTTTCACCTGCACTTCGTCCATAAATTTTATCAACCTTTCGTCGGTTTCTTCAGGATCATGAAAGTCCGTAAAAATCTCCAACCCATCAATATAATTTCCATCCACAAATTCGTCGCTTGCCAATATGATGTACTCGGCATCACTAAGCAGTTCGTCATTTACGTAAAGATCCCATTTGTAATAGTCGCCAAGGCCTGGGCTTTCGGGTCCATAGGTAAATACACCTAAAAACCTTTTATCGCCCCTAAGGGATGCCCTCACCTGAATAGAATCGATTGCAACGACTGGTACCAGGAATTCGGTAGCTGTAAATGTTAGTTCCCCAACTTTGATGGTCATTGTGTATTCAACTCCGGGGACACCATAATAGTCAATATCTTCAGGTACGGTATAAAAACCACTTTCCCCATTACTGTCGGTTAAAACCACGCTGTTTTGAGGTTCCTGATTATCGCTTATGGTAACCACAGCACCGCTTACACCCGTAAAACCATTGTCATCGTTAACAGGCATTCCTTTGTAGAGGTAAACATAGGGCTCATCTTCAGTGGTAATTTTTGCAGAAACGGCATAAAGATCTATGTCTTCATCGTTTAATTTAACATCAATTACGTCTTCACACGCTGTGAAAAGTAAAACGATTATTGCCGAAAAAATATATTTTAACTGTTTCATTTTTATTCAATTAAAAGGTAAAGTTATAGGTGATTGATGGGATAACAGACCCAATAATAGAAAGCCGGGTAGCTTCTGAAATGTTCGGATTATCTTCGTTCTGTTTAAAAGTAACTGAGTAAGCATTCCTCCTTCCATAAACATTGTATAACGAAAGGTTGAGCGATTGTTTAAACTTCCTGTTTTTATTCTTTTTAAAATCGTAATTCACCGAAAGGTCGAGCCTATGGTAGGCTGGTATACGGTTACTGTTCCTGCTTGAATAATAATAAATTGAATTGCCCTGTACATCGTATTTTAAGGCAGGATATGAGGTTGCATTTCCGGTGGCATAAAGCCAACTGGTTGAAAAATTCCATCGTTCTGAAAGTTCGTAGTTAAGTACAAGTGAAACATCGTGTGTCCGGTCGTAATTCGATGGATATGCTTTCCCATCGTTAATTCCAGGGATTTCCCTCATTGTTCTTGCCAGAGTGTAACTTAACCAGCCCGTAAAATCACCTTCCTGCTTTTTCACCATCATTTCAAGCCCGTACGAATAACCTTTCCCGCGTAACAATTCGGTTTCAAGGTCTTCGTTCAAGAAAAGCTCAGCACCATCTTTATAATCGATCACATTTTGCATGTTTTTATAATAGGTTTCCACCGAAGTTTCGATCATATCATTTGCAAAATTTCTGAAATAACCCAGCGCAACCTGGTCGGCAATAAGTGGTTTGATATATTTATTACTTGGCAACCAAATATCTAATGGTGTTGGCGAATTTGTGTTCGAAATCAGGTGCAGGTTTTGAACCATACGGTTGTAAGAAGCTTTTACCGAACTATTTTCATCCAACGAATACTTTAGCGACAACCTTGGTTCAAGGTAAATAAAAGGTTTTCCTATTTTATCCCACTTTTTATATTCTTTTTCGCCAATAATTTCATCGGCATTTGGTGAGTCCGGATTTAGATATTCCCTCACTTTTCCCCTTCCAACCTGCTGGAACACAGAAAGCCTAAACCCATATTTTAAGGTAAGTGAATTTGCAACTTGCTGCTCATTCGATGCATAAAAAGCACCTTCCAAAGCATTGTAATTGGTCAACTCTAAATCCGTAAAATAGGAGTTGTCACCCGTTTCAATTTTTCCCGGTTCGAAATGATGATAGAAAAAGTTCAGTCCATATTTGATTTTATTTCTTGAATTCAGATAATAGGTAAAATCTTCCTTGAAATTAAAATCCCTGATGGTTGAACTCCAATCAAATTGATCGGCACCGCTACCGGGAATACCCAGGTTATAGTCGTACTTGCTATAAATTACCGAAGTATTGGCAAAAAGATCGTCGCTGTACAAATGGTTCCATCTTACCGTTCCGGTTATGTTTCCCCAGTTCATATAAAGCGATTCACCTAAACTAAAATAATCATCACCGGTATAAGCAGAAATATAGACCCTGTCCTTATCACTAAATTGAATATTGGTTTTTAGGTTAAGGTCGTAGAAGTACAATTTGTTTTCTTTCAGTGATTCCAAACCAGCCAGTTTTCCAATAAAATCGGCATAAGTACGCCTTCCGGAAACAATAAAGCTCCACTTATCTTTAATAATTGGACCTTCCAACGTTAAGCGACTCGAAATATTTCCAACACCTCCGCTTCCCTGCAAATTTTTTGAGTTCCCGTCCTTCATTCTGATATCAATAACTGAAGAAGCTTTTCCACCATACATTGCCGGAATCCCTCCTTTATATACCTGGATATCTTTAATTGCATCGGAATTAAAAACCGAAAAGAAACCCATTAAATGGGAGGCATTATAAACCGGGGCTTCGTCCAGTAAAAGCAAGTTCTCATCGGGACCGCCCCCGCGAACATACAATCCTGAACTACCTTCACCACCACTTTGTATTCCTGGTAAAAGGGTAATACTTTTCAAAACATCAACCTCTCCAAAAAACGATGGAAGCTTTTTCACCAGCTTCACCTGCATTTTTTCCATACTCATGGCAATGCTTTCCACATTGTTATCCCGCTTTTCGGCCGATACGGTAACCTCACCAATATCGCGACTGTTTTCTTTCAACAAAATATTTTGTTTTTGATTGGAAGTTAAATCCACTTGAATGGTTTGGCTATCGTACCCGATATAAGAAAAAGTAACTTCATATTTTGCCGGAGGAGCAGAAATAGAATAATATCCATAAGGATTGGAGATACCCCCTGTTTTTAATTCGGAGATATAAACAGTTGCTCCAATGAGAACCTCCCCGTTTGCGCTATCTTTAATATACCCGCTCAGGTAACTATTCTGACTAATACCCTGAATTGCAGGCAATAATAAAAATAATAAAAGACAAATTTGTTTCATTTAAAAAGTGTTTAATAGTTTTCATGGCTTTAATTACTTATCTACTGACAGGAGAAAAAACCAAAGGTTGCTTTTCATGTGTAAATAATAAATTAATTATCGTAAAGGTGGGACGATTTCGTAAGCAACAAGCTTAGAAACCTATAAAGTTCAAGTTTTTATCGGCAAATGGAGAAAAACGAAAATTTAAGTAAAAAAAAGTCCCGATAAAATATACCGGAACCTCTCTTTTTATTCCAAATTTGAATACTTAGAATTCGATTTTATAACTAATATTCGGAATTACAATTGCTTCCAGTTCTTTTTCAATATTTCCTGTTTGAAGGTTTCTTCTAAATCCATAAAACTCTTTTACCCCGGTCGCATTGATTATATTAATGGACCAAGTTGAAGTATGTTTGGCTTTGTTGATTTTATAATTTAAGGTAAAATGAACAAACAATGTTGGATCCAAGGATTCGTCAAAAGCCCTATTATAATTGTATATAATTTCTCCTGAATTGCCTGAAGCAGAATAATCAACCGGAATGTAGCGATCTCCACCCTGGAAAGCAATCTTCCCATTAATATTCAATAGGTTTTGCTTTTCCCAACCAAGTTGCCATTCTTTCCCGGCAAGCAAATTAATCAGGAATTCCCTGTTATACCTAGTATTCCTCCAAATGCCATCCCCTCCTTTATATTCCGAGTTAAACACAGAGGCAGTAAGCATATAATAATACCCCCTTTGTAAAAACCTTTCGAGCGTGATATCGATCCCGAAATTTTTTGCTTCACCTTTATTTACCAAAGGTGAATTCACAAACCAATTGTCTTTTACATTAATAGTTGAAAAATACGTTCCATCTTCAACCGGAACATTGCTGAGCCACTGATAGTAAGGCTCCACTTTTAGGCGGGCATTTTCGCCAAGTGAGCAGTTATAATTAAAAACCAAATGGTTCGACTGCATAAAATCCAGGTTTTTATTGATAAGTTCCCCTGTTTCATTTTTAGCAAAATATACATTGGTCCTTTCTAACCTGCTGTGTAAACCATACGCCAAACCAACCGACTGACTTGGCATAAACTGCCAATTTAGTGCAATCCTTGGTTCAAAAGTTGAATTTTTATTTAGGGTAAAATATTGGAAATGTGCCCCTAAGGTTGTGCTTAGGTTTTGAGACAACCTAATCTTTGAGCCGGAATAGGCAGAAACCAAATAAGTATTTCCTTTGCTTTGTACATAAGTTTGCAACTCATCTCCAGGCTGTGGAGCACTTTTTATCGTCATATCATAGTTTTGGTTGGTTATAATAAAGCCTGTGCGGTTGGTATGTTGCTTCCCAAATTTATGGTTCAAGTAACTCGACAAAACCAAATTCCAATTGGTATTTTTTATCTTTTCCCTATGTTGTAGCATCATTTCTTCATCCATTTCATCCACATAATAGTCTAAACCATTCCCGGCAGCAGCCAATGACGAGCGTAAATAGGTATCATCCCCAAGATATATTTTATGGGTCAATCCTGACGCACCCATATATTGCGATGCATCACTTTCCTCCTTATCCTGTTTATATACCCAATCCTCCTGGCTTTTTTCGGCATTTGTCCCCGAACCATCTAAAAGACCTATTCCCCAGAATGAAAATGTTCCTGCTTTTTTAGTTGGAAAATTCAATTTAAACGCCAAATCCTGGTAGTTTGTCCCTCCTGCATCTTCTGGCAACAATGGTGTCAACAACGATAAGGTTGAATATCGGTAATTAAAGAGATAGGTGGATTTAGCACCTTTTTTAAAAGGTCCTTCAGAAGAAAGGTCAATGCCAATCCCTCCAATCTGAAAGGTATGCTCATGTTTCGAATTATTTCCGGTCCTCATGAAAATATCAAAAACACCCGAAGTTGCGTTGCCATATTCGGCCGGAAAAGCACCTGTATAAAAATCGGAGTTTGCCAACATTTGGCTGCTTAGTGCTGTTAAGCCACCAGCCCCAAAGGCTGTAAGATCGGCAAAGTGGTTTGGATTGGGAATTTCGACCCCTTCCATCCTCCACGAAAGCATTTGTGGAGCATTCCCCCGGATTACAATCCCGTTATCGCCAAGGTTACTGGCCACTCCTGCAAAAGAAGATGCCAAACGTGCTGGATCATCAAAACCTCCTGCATATCTTTGGGCTTCTTCCACACTCAACATTCGGGAACTAACCATCGCCATGGTATTTAAAGCTTCTTCTTTGTTCGTTTTTGGTTTCACTTTAATTTCATCCAACGAAATTAGCGACTCCCGCAACTGGACTTTAACAACCACTTCTTTACCAGTGGCAACCAATACCTCACGTACCAATGCTGGTTCATATCCCAGGTAGCTAACCTCCAAATCATACCTTCCTACCGGCACTCGCACAAGAATAAAATTCCCATCCATATTGGAAATCGTCCCCAACAATGGATCTGTATTTTTAACAACAACATTTGCAAACGGGATAGGTGCCCCGGTTGATCGATCTGTTACCATTCCTTTGATTGTTTGGGTTTCACTTTGCCCAAAACAATAGGAATTTGCGATCCATAAGAATAAAATGAATAATTTAATCGTTTTCATACTTGTTATCAATTTGGCTTAAAATTATAAAGGCAAAGATTTCGTATCTTTCTTTTTATAACAATACTGATTAATCATTATTTTATTGTGATGGATGAGATAAATTTACTATACCAGGAATACCACAATTTACTTGAACAACAAATATTTACAGAGGAAGCCCTGGATTACGAACTTCTGGATAAACACATTTCGTTTTTAAAACAAATGGATGTTTTAGACAGTAGTTCCCTATCTATTTTCGACATGTATAAAAAAGAACATATTTATGTTTCTGCCAACTATTATAAAATGTTGGGCTATGATTTATCCCTAATTGAAGATGAAGGAAATGCCTTTTTTGACCGAAAAGTGCACCCTGATGACTTTCTTGTAAACCTAAGAAATGGTATCGAGCTCCTGAAGTTCTCCTTCAATATCCCCATTGAACACCGAAAAGACTATAAACTGATATCGGAATACAGGGTGATAAACGGAAATGGAAACTATATCCGAATAATTGAACAGCAGCAGGTTTTAGAGTTGGATAAACTTGGAAATATCTGGACAGCATTAAGTACCGTTGATATTTCGCCGGAACAGGATATGAGCCTTGGGGTAAAATCACAAATTTACAACTTCAGGACCCGCGAACTGGTGCCATTTTCAAAAATCAGTAAGTCGTTGACGCGGGAAAATCCGCTTAGCAAACGTGAAAGCCAGGTATTGGGAATGATTAAAGACGGTATGATGAGCAAAGAAATTGCGGATAAACTATTTATCAGCATCCATACAGTAAACACACACAGGCAACGAATCCTTGAAAAATTAAACGTTTCAAATTCATACGAGGCCATTCAATATGTTACATCGCTTGGCATTACTGACTAAGCGTTCAACGTACCAAAAGCTTTAGCTAACCTTTCAAGTGCTTCTATTAAAATTGATCTCGGGCATCCAATATTGATCCTTAACCACCCATCACCACCAGTTCCAAACCTGCCCCCGTTATTCAGTGCAACTTTTGCCTCTTCGGTGGCAAATTTCGAAAGCTCGGTATCGTTCATGCCATATTCCCTGAAATCAAGCCATATTAAATAGGTGGCTTCAGGTTTCATAACTTTCACTTTTGGCAGTTTTTGGGCAATAAACTGTTCCAAATAATCATAGTTCCCCTGCAGATATGTGAGCAATTGCCCAAGCCATTCGTCCCCATGCGTATAAGCAGCCTGCATTGCAATGGTTCCAAAAATATTGCCCATCCCTAAGTGACCAATCCCAAGTGTTCGTTCGTATCGGGCAAACTTATTTTTATCCGGAATAATAATTAATGAAGTTGAAAATCCTGCTACATTAAACGTTTTACTAGGCGCCATACAAACCACAGAATTTTTGGCAAATTCTTCTGAAATGTTTGCAAATGGCAGGTGTTTGTTTCCTTCGAGTATCAAATCAGAATGTATTTCGTCGGAAACAACCAATATATTGTTTTCAAGGCAGATGTTCCCCAAAGCCACCAGCTCTTCTTTGGACCATACCATTCCACCGGGGTTTTGAGGGTTACAAAGCAAGAGCATTTTTGTGTTGCCATCTATTTTTGCCTTCAAGTCTTCCAAATCGAAGGTATATCTGCCATTTTCGATTTTTAGTGGATTCTCAATCATCTTTCTTTTGCTGCCTTTAACCACATCAAAAAATGGGAAATATACGGGTGGTTGCACGATTATACTATCTCCGGGTTTTGAAAAGGTTTCAACGGCAAGCGATAATCCTGCCACTACACCCGGACTAAACGATATCCATTCCTTTTGAACCGCCCAGTCATGCCTCCGTTGCATCCAATCAATAATTGCCTGGTAATACTCATCCGAACGAAACGTATAACCAAAGATTTCATGTTCTGTGCGCTTTTTAATGGCATTTATAATAAAATCAGGGGTTTTAAAATCCATATCGGCAACCCATAGGGGCAATACTTCTTCGGAATTAAAAAATTTTGCACGTGCATCGTACTTCAAACTATTGGTACCTTCCCGATTAACTATTTCATCAAAATTATACTTCTTCATAAGCCAAATTCATGGATGTCCGAAAATATTTACGTATTTAAAATACTAACTAAACTAATAAATGTGTAAGATGTTTAACATTGAATCTTCCGAAGGTAATTTAAATTGTCCTTGTTTTCAACTTTCAGTACAAAATCAAATTTTGACATTTTCAGGCAAAGGTCAAAATCGGTTGATGGTGACCAACTTTGTTTTTCGGGTTCAAAGAAACGGGCTCCGGCGCCCAAACGAAGTTTAGCGATCATTTTTTGAAAATCCCAGGTTTCCCCTTCAAGCTCCCCTTTTATATAATTTGCACAGAATGTGTCCTCATCCGTCGGAAACTCACAGGCATACCCCATGCATACTAAAGACACGTGTGATGGATTTTGCTTTTGAATATACCTCACTATTGCCCCAAGGTTCACAAAAGCCCCGGTAATAATCTCATCAGCATTATTGGCGTTTGCAATTCCTTGTGTCCCTGAACTGGTTGTATGCACCATGGTTTTACCAATAAGCTCGGCTTCCTGAATGTGCGTAGGTGAATTTCCAAAGTCAAATCCGGGCGGGCGCTTCTCATCCCGTTCCCCTACCAATATATAATCAGGATTGTTTTTTTTAAGTCCATAAGCAGTTTCGATACTTCCAACTGGAATAATTGTTTGTATTCCTTTATCATAAGCATAACATGCAGTTGAAAATGCCCTAAAAACATCAATAATCACTACCAAACCTTTCGCAACTCTCGCTCCTTCAATAAGTTGCAGTATTTCAACTTTCATTTTCTTTTTTTGTTGAATGTAAACAAAAAATTAAATGCTAATTGTCTTTATTTTTTGGCACTATTATTGTTTGACGAAAGCAAATTGTTCTTATGTGTCTGTTTTTCTGCGTATTAACCCCACTAAACCTAAATGTTAACAGAAAACAATTTTCCAATAATAATTATTTAATATATAATTAACGTATGTTATTCAGCATAATGTTGTAAAACATGCTATGTTTGTACTGTGTTTAATAACAATTAAAAATTAAAGACATGAAAACAATTAGAACATTACTCACAATTACTGCAATTGCTTTTGTAGCATTAGCAACCGCAGTTGAAAAACCAAAAATGAACGTCATTCCTCTAGAAGCTAACAAAGCTGTAGTTGCTTTTTATAACAACAACCCTGCGCAATTTGAAATTAATATTTCAGATAAAAATGGCAGCACTGTTTATTACAATCTTTCAAAAACCAAAATTATGGATTACAGAAAGGTGTATGATTTTGAAGCCGTTGAAGACGGGGAATATGTTATTTCACTAAAAGTAAACGACACAAAAATTAAAAGGAACATCGAGATCGAAAACGGTGAGTTCAAAATTAACAAAGCAGAAGTGACTTTTGATCCATTCTTCTCTTATGAAGACAATGTACTTAAAGTATCTTACCTGAACTTTGATGAAAACGCTGTTTCTTTAAGAATTTACAGTGAAGGGGAAGCTATTTATGAAACCGAATTGGGGAAAGATTTTTCACTAACCAAAGGTTATGATCTTTCAGGCCTTGATTATGGCGATTACTATCTGGTATTAAATACGAAAGACGAAAGCTTTGGCTATAATTTTAAAAAATAAATTTGGTCAGAAAAGGTAGACTAATTAGGGAGGCTGAATATCGAATGATGTTCAGCCTTTTTTCTTTAATAGCCCCCAATCATCAAACATTCAGAGATTTACAAAATCCTTTCTTTTAATACATTTCCTCCGTAAAAAAAATATTCGTTAAATTGTAACTAAAAGCCCGACCTATAAGTCAAATATAGAATTGTATGGATTAAACCTTAAGAAAGTTTTCTATTCTATATAAGCATGTAAAACGAAAAGATATCCAGACGGTGGAAATATCAATCAAAAACCTTAATAAGGTCTATAAAAACGGCAACCACGCCGTACGAAATATTAATCTTGAAATCCCAAACGGAATGTTTGGGCTTTTGGGACCAAACGGTGCCGGGAAATCAACCCTGATGAGGATTCTGGTTACCCTTATGAAGCCCAGTAGCGGTCAGGTAACAGTTAACGGCTTGGATTTACTTAAAAACAGGAAAGAAATCCGTGCCATGCTGGGCTACCTCCCGCAGGATTTTAGTTTTTTCTCGAAATTGAAAACCTACGAATTCCTTGATTACACAGCCCGCCTGGCAGGCATGAAGAACGCTTCGAAACGAAAATCGGCGGTGGATCAAATGCTCGAAGAAGTGGGTTTGTTTGAAGCCCGCGACCGAAATGCCAATAAACTTTCGGGAGGGATGAAACGAAGGTTAGGAATTGCACAAGCACTTATTAACGACCCAAAAATAATCATCGTTGACGAACCAACCACTGGTCTTGACCCCGAAGAAAGGATCAGGTTTAGGAACCTTCTTTCAACTATCAGCTCAAAAGATGTAATCATTATTCTTTCTACCCATATTGTGGGAGATATCTCAAGTACATGCGATAACATGGCACTGCTCAACAACGGTCAACTTGCATTTGCCGGATCGCCTGAAGGACTTATTAAAGAAGCGGAAGGCCATGTTTGGCTTATCGAAGCCACAGAAGCAGAGTATTTGGAGATCAACGAAAAATTCCCGGTAATTTCAACCATCCCTGCTGACGACGGATGGGAAATACAAGTAGTTGCCAATGAAATCAATGGATATTACGGCAGGCAAATCGAGGCAAACCTTGAACATGCCTATGTCCATTTTATGGAGAATAAATTAAACAAATGGACTAACTCTTAATAAGCCAAGCAATGATCTCATTTCACAATATTTTATCCATCGCCAAATACGAACGAAAAACATTGTTACGTTCATGGTTTTTCAGAATATTTAGTATCCTTTCACTTCTGGTCTTATTCGGAATGAATTTCGGGATCATCATTGAAGGTGGTGGTGGAGAAGGTTGGGCTGTAAGGGCCATTCCTTCAGCAATACCCTATTTTAACATACTAATTTTGAATGTTGCCCAGGCAATTATTGCCGTTTTCCTGGCATCCGATTTTTTAAAACGCGATAAAAAACTGGATACAACCGAGGTTATTTATATGCGTTCGATGACCAACGGGGAGTACGTTATCGGAAAAACATGGGGAAACCTTCAGGTATTTCTGGTGCTTAACATTCTTGTGGTTGTAATGGCGCTCATTTTTAACATGTTATCTCAGGGAACGGCTATTGATTTTGCATCTTATGGAATTTATATTGTATTAATCACTATTCCGACCCTGGTATTTATTATGGGATTCGCGTTCCTACTAATGAGTATTATCCGAAACCAGGCGATCACTTTTGTTGTTATCCTTGGTTATATTGGTATTACCCTTTTCTGGGTTCAGGCAAAATTCTACTATTTGTATGATTACATGGCATTTAATATCCCGATGCTGAATTCAGGGATTGTAGGATTTGGTAACCTTGAAGTTATTTTAGGGCATAGGGGAATCTATTTTAGTTTAGGATTGGGATTTATTTTTCTAGCAATTTTTATGCTTAAAAGGTTGCCTCAATCAGAAACAATGACCTATATTTCACTGTTCCTAAGTGTACTTTTTATTGGAGCCGGAGGATATCTTGGATATTCCCATATACAACGATTTAAGTTAAATGAGCAAAGTAGGACTGAAGCTATAGAACTGAATAATAAATTCGTCTCAGTGCCTGTTCCTGAAGTTGTTTCAAATTCGATTTCCCTCGAACACAAAGGCAATACAATTGCTGTTGATGCCAACATCCAAATAAAAAACACCACAGGAAAAAACCTGGAAAAACTTGTTTTTAGTCTAAACAGTGGGTTAAAAATAAAAAGCCTGAAACTAAACGGTGCTGAAAACAAGTTCCTTAGGGAAAATCATTTGATTATTATTTCGAAAAATGTGGAGAAAATTGGCATTTGGGACGAAGCAAAACTCGAAATACAGTATGAAGGGAAGATTGATGAAGCCCTTTGCTACCTTGATATCGATGAAAAAACATTGCAGGAAAAACATGGTGCATTTGTAATAAATGTGGATAAGAGATTTGCATTTGTCAATCCTGATTATGTACTGCTCACCAAAGAAACAAACTGGTATCCAAAACCGGGTGTTACCTATAGTTCAACAGATGCTTCATGGAACCAGCCACAGTTTAGCAAATTCAGACTAAAAGTAAAAACAAGCCCTGATTTAACAGCCATTTCACAAGGCGATGTTTCAAAAACAACAGACGGTCAATTTATTTTTGAAAACAAAAATCCACTCACCCAAATTTCATTATCCATAGGAAATTACGAACACAAAGAAATACAAAGTAAAAATGTGACTTTTGGATTGTGGTATT
Organism: Prolixibacteraceae bacterium; assembly: GCA_963678235.1. Lineage (GTDB taxonomy): Bacteria > Bacteroidota > Bacteroidia > Bacteroidales > Prolixibacteraceae > JABMQB01. The sequence continues at coordinate 3,268,557 of OY782766.1, forward strand.
TTAAAGGACACGACTACTTTTCAGAAACTCTCAACGAAATAAAAGATACCATTCCTCAAATCTTAGGTGAACGGCTAGATGATTTTACACGGACCTACAACCTCGAATATTCCTTTGATAAACTTTCTTTGGTGGAAGTCCCTGCGCAATTTAAAACATACGAAAGAATCTGGACTTCGAACCAGGAATTGGTACAGCCGGAACAAATCCTGATCCCTGAAAAAGGCTTTATGATTAGGGATGCCGATTTCAAACAACAATTGAAATGGACGGAAAGACGTGGAAGAAGAGGAGATGAAGGGCTAACCCCGGATGAACTTCAATTGAGAATATTGGACAATTTCTTTGGGAATTTTACCAGGGAACAAGGCAGGCCCGACTGGAACAGAATGGGCGGGGGCTCTTTCAGCATAGAAGATAAGGCAAATCCATTTTTCATTTTCCCAATGATTTATAGCTTTCAGAACAATATAAAATCGGATAAATGGCCAATTGTTAACCGAATTTTTGAGGCCTATTTGAAGGGACAATCAGTCGATATGAGGTCAAACTTTATGCGTGATGTAAGCGGAATCAGCGAAGATGAAATGGCTAATATTGCCCTGCAAGACTATACATTTGAAGAAATATTATCCGATCCTGAGCAAAAGAAAATTATTGACAACGTCATCAAACTTAAAGGCGATGTGCTGTTTTCCATGATCCAATGGAAAGCCGGGCAGGAAGAATTTGAAGCATTTCTGCGAAAAGTTCTGAACGAAAATAAATTCAGGAATATCCGATTTGAAGATTTTGACGCCCAGATAAAAGACAATTTTAATATTGAGCTTAGCCCTCTAATGAATGAATGGTTCCAGGAAAAAACATTGCCTGGCTACTTAATATCGCCCTTCGAAGCTATTAAGGTAAAAACGGAAGACCAGATTCAGACCATGGTTTCGTTCAAAATAACCAATTTCTCAGACAAAGAAGGAATTATTAAAGCATCGTTCCGTTTAGGTGGAGGCAGAAGGGGTGGTTTTGGCGGCAGAGGTCCTGGGGGCGGTGAGCCGGAAACCATCGATAAAGTAATTTATTTAGATGCGCATCAGACCAAAGAGGTGAGTTACCTTTTAGATGCTGATCCCAGAATGCTGTCGATTAACACATTGACAAGCCTGAACATTCCACAAACAATCGCTGATGGCTTTCGGGATATTGAAGAAAACCTAAAAGCAAAGGCTTTCGAAGGAGAAAAATTGTCGGACAAACCTGTATCTATGCTGCTACCAAACGAAATTATCGTAGATAATGAAGATCCGGGCTTCTCGGTTACCGAAGAAGAACATGTTAGTTTGCTTAAAAAGTGGATAATTAAAGAAGATGAAAACAAACTAAAATACTCAGGCATGGTGCCATGGAACCCACCGACTAAATGGACCCTGATTACAAACTCCGACTTTTACGGAGAATATGTCCGGTCCGGATATTATATCAAGGCGGGAGATGGAACACAAAAAGCCAAATGGAGCATTCCTGTGAAAGAACCGGGTTATTACGATGTGTATTATCATCTGGTGAAACCAAGAAGAGGCAGAAGAAACCGTGGCAATAACAAAGGTGAATATCATTTTACCATTTATCACGACGACGGCACGGAAGAACAATCGTTGGAAACCAGCACTGCCGATGAAGGCTGGAACCAATTAGGATCCTATTATTTTTCACCCGGGAATGCCGCTGTTGAGTTATCAAATTTATGCGAGCTGGGAACAGTTACTGCCGATGCAGTGAAATTAATTAAGCTATAAAACAATTAACAAGAATACCATGAACAACATTATTTTTGGAAGATTTCCTTTCCGCCTTATTTTGCTTTTTATATTAGCCTTTGGGATTCATAAATCGCAAGCCCAGGAAATACTGACACTCAACAAGGCATTACAAATTGCAGAAACCGGAAGCCCCGACCTTATTAGAACAAGGTTAAACCTTGAACGATTTTCAAAAAACCTCGAAGCCCAAAGAGCTGCTTTGAAATCAAGGTTTAGCTTAGACATCACACCCATCGAATATTCAAATTCCAGGCAATTTGACACCCGGTACTCCGAATGGTACACCAATGAATCGTTCGCCACAAATTCCACATTCAGGGTAGAACAGCCTATTTTGGCAACCGATGGTACCCTGTCGTTGATCAATCGGTTTGGATGGCAAAACAACAACTCAGAATTTAATGGCGAAATATCCGACAATAAAGCATTTACAAACAACCTGTATTTAAACCTCGCACAGCCAATCTTTACTTATAACCGCCAGAAAATGCAATTGAAAGAGCTGGAACTAAGCTTCGAAGATGCCAATATAAGTTATGCCATTCAAAGGCTTAACCTGGAAAGAACAGTAACCCAGTACTTTTACAATGTTTATATGGCGCAAATGAACCTGGGCATTGCCAAAGAAGAACTTGCCAATACACAGAAAAGCCATGAAATAATAAAAAACAAGGTAGAAGCAGGCTTGTCAGCGAAGGAAGAACTTTATCAGTCTGAACTAAACCTGTCTTCTTCTAAATCATCGGTTCAAAACAGTGAGGTTTCACTTGAAAATGCAAAAGACCAATTGAAACTTTACCTCGGAATGGATTTGTTTACAGACATTTCAGTATTGGCAAATGTTGCTGCAAACCCTGTTCCTGTTGACATGAATAAGGCAATTGAATATGGTTTAAGCTCAAGAATGGAGCTGAGACAGCGGGAAATTGACATTGAAAATGGTATGTTTGATATGATCGTAACCAAATCGCAAAACGAATTTAGGGGAGATATTAATTTATCGTACGGGATTATTGGCGACAATGAAAAACTCGGACAAATATTCGATAACCCAACACTTAACCCGCAGGTTTCTGTTTCTTTCAGTATCCCATTGTTTGATTGGGGAGAGAAAAAAGCCAGGATTGCTGCTCAGGAAGCAACCATGAAATCAAATGAGCTTAGCCTTTCATCAGAGAAAAACCAAATTGTGATCGATATCAGACAGGTTGTTCGAAATATCCAAAACCAGCTTACCCAAATTGAAATTGCAGAACAAAACGAAAGAAATGCTGAATTAACCTACGAAATAAACCTGGAAAGGTACGAAAATGGTGACCTGACAGGGATGGACCTAAACTTATACCAAACCCAGTTGTCCGAGAAAAAGATTTCGAGGGCACAAGCACTCATCAATTATAAAATCGAATTGCTAAACCTCAAAATCCAATCGCTGTTTGACTTTGAAAATAATGAAGCTATCATACCAACGGAGCTATACTCAACCAACAAATAGAAACCAGAAAATTCAGAAAAAATGAAACAGATAAAGACTATTTTCCTAGTAAGCATTTTGGCAGGATTTATTGCCTGCAACAACCAAACTCAAAACGAAGAAGCCGACCTTGCCGTACCGGTTTCAGTAGAAGATGTTAAACTACAAGCCATCCTGCAATTTATAAATACCACAGGTACAGCCAAATCAAAATATGAGGTTGACCTAAGCTCAGAAATGACAGGAATTTATCATGTGGCGAAAAACCCGGCTACCGGAAAGCCTTTTAAACTAGGAGACCAGGTGAAGAAAGGGCAAACAATTATTGAATTTGAAGATGCCGAATATGAAAATGGCATTGCCATCGAATCTAAAAAACTGAACCTTGAAATTTCGGTACAGAATTACGACAAGCAAAAATCGTTGTACGAAAAAGGTGGGGTAACTTTATATGACCTCAGAAATTCGGAAGTTTCAAAAACCAATGCAGAATATGATTTTGCCAACGCAGAACTGCAATTGGCGAAAATGAAAGTTGTTGCACCTTTTGATGGAGTAATTGTTGCATTTCCATATTATACCGAAGGAACCCGTGTAACAAGCGGACAAGCAATGGTGAGCCTGATGAGCTATAAAACCATGTACATGGAATTTAACCTTCCTGAAAAAAATATTTCGGACATAAAACTCGGACAAAAAGTATTTATCAATAATTATACAATTGCCGAGGATACTTTAATTGGTACCGTAAGCGAAATTTCACCAGCAATCAGTACCGAAACAAGAACTTTTAACGGCAAAATACAAATCAACAACCCGGAATTAAAACTGCGTCCTGGAATGTTTGTAAAAGCAGATATCATAACTGCTCAAAAAGACAGTGCTGTAGTAATCCCAAAAGACCTGATTATTTCGGGCAACAGGGGTAAATATGTGTTTATTGTTGAAAGGACTGCCGCCCGTGAGCGCAGGATCAGGACCGGTATTGAAAACCAGGAAAATATTGAAATTATTGAAGGACTTAAAGCAAACGATCGCTTGGTGGTTAAAGGATTTGAAACATTAAGAAATGGCTCAAAAGTGAAAGTTATTCGCTAAACGCCCACTGGTAACGAATTCAAAAAAACGAATATGAAAAAATTAACTCAATTTTCAGTTAATTACCCGGTTACAGTGTTAATGGTCGTTTTGGGCGTAATCCTTTTGGGATATATTTCCTACGATAAACTTGGGGTTGATCTGTTCCCCGACCTTAATTCGCCGCGTATTTTTATTGAAATAAAATCAGGGGAGAAACCTCCTGAAGAGATGGAGAAACAATATGTCGAGAATATTGAGGCACTCGCCATCAGGCAATCTGATGTAGTCCAGGTTACTTCAGTCACAAAAGTTGGATCGGCACAAATAACTGTTGAATACAACTGGGAAAAGGATATGGACGAAGCCTTCCTTGACCTGCAAAGGGATCTTAATACGCTCACACAAAACCTCGAAATTGACGATCTGAACATCACCCAACATGATCCCAATACCTCGCCGGTAATGATAATCGGTTTAACCCATGAGGAAATCTCAGATATGAACGAATTGCGAAAAATATCTGAGAACTACATTCGTAACGAGTTGGTCAGGTTGGAAGGCGTTGCCGAAGTAGAGCTTTCCGGCCAGGAAGAAAGTGAAATAATTATTCAAACCGATCAGTACCAACTTGAAGCACAAAATCTTACGATGGATGCAATTAGCAGCCGGATACAAAGCTTTAACAGAAATGTTTCAGGCGGAAGGATCAGTGAGTTGGGCATGCAATATATCGTTAAAGGGGTTAGTCTTTTAGAAGATAAAGAAGATTTTGAAAACCTCATTGTTGGGTATAAAGCCATTAAGGCAGAAGTGGAGGGACAAACAACTTTTGAAAGTGCCCCAATTTTCTTGAAAGATGTAGCTACAGTATCATTTGGCAATAAAGACCCTTATAACATCGTACGTATAAATGGTCAGCGTTGTGTTGGTTTGTCCATCTATAAAGAAACCAAATACAACACAGTTAAATCGGTCGAGCAAATTAAAGAAGCACTGGAAAACATTGAGAAAGCTTTGCCAGGTTACAAATTAACACAGGTAACCAACCAGGGAAAATTCATTAGTGGCGCAATTAAAGAAGTACAGCAAACTGCATTGATGGGAATTCTTTTGGCTATTGTTGTCCTCTTCCTTTTCTTACGAAGGTTTGGAACCACAATGATTGTAAGCCTTGCTATTCCGATTTCAATTATCGCCACATTTAACCTGATGTATTTCAACGACCTCACCATAAACATTATGACTTTGGGAGGGCTGGCACTTGGTGCTGGTATGTTGGTGGACAATGCTATTGTGGTGATGGAAAATATTTTCCGAAATCACGAAAACGGAATGAGTGTAAAAGATGCAGCAATAATTGGCACTTCACAAGTTGGAGGGGCAATTACAGCATCTACCTTAACCACCATAATCGTATTCCTACCGATCGTTTATTTGCATGGCGCTTCCGGAGAATTGTTTAAAGACCAGGCATGGACAGTGGCATTTTCGCTCATATCCTCCTTATTTGTGGCAATTTTCCTGATCCCGATGATGTACCATCGTTTTTACAGGAAAAGAAAAGCTCCTACTAAACGCAAATCGCTGAATGTTAATGGATACGGACGTTTTCTCGAAGGAATTTTAAAAATAAAATGGCTTATTATTATTGTAAGTATTCTGCTTGTTGGCGGTTCTGTTTTGTTGGTTCCATCAATTGGCACGGAGTTTATGCCTCAAACCGAAACCAATGAGTTTTCTATTCAGCTGAAACTACAGGAAGGTACGGAACTAAGTCGTACACAGGCTACTGTCGAAACCATTGAAGGCGTATTAACAGAATATATTGGAGACAATCTGGACAAAATATATACACATGCAGGTCCAACCACTGGTATTTCATCCGATGAAAGTTCGGTATTTGAAGGTGAAAATACAGCAGAAATACACATCATATTAAATTCAACATCAACACTTTCTGCAAATTCAATTATTGCGTCTATCGATAAATTCACACAGGGGGTTGAAGGCTTAGAGGTCTCTTTTTCGCAAGAAGAAAGTGCCTTAAAATCGATTTTAGGAACCGATGAAGCCCCGGTAGTAGTCGAAATCAGGGGAGAAGAATTGGATGAAATTGAGAAGGTAGTTAACAGTGTTAAAGATAAAATAGCTGATATTGATGGGCTTTACAATATCCAAACATCAATTGAAGATGGTGCCCCTGAGGTAGAAATCGTTGTTGACAGGGTTCGCGCCGGGATGTACAACATTGACCTCAGCACTATTATTTCTCAATTGGAAAGCCAATTGGAAGGACAAAATGCCGGGCAACTCGAAAAAGACGGTGAAATGCGCGACATCACCATCAAGGTTCCTGAAAAAGGCTTGAATGAGATTTCCAATTTTATTATTAATTCCGGAACAGAAGTTTATCGTTTGAGTGAACTGGCTACAATCCATTATGGTGTTTCGCCCAAAGAAATATTCCGAAGAAACCAAAACCGCATTGGAAAGGTTACAGCACAGTTAAACCAAGGTCTGGCACTTGATCACGTTGCAAAAAGCATTCGCGAAAAAACTGAAGAAATTGATCTTCTTCCAAACTATAGCATAAATGTCACCGGAGAAGAGGAAAAAAGACAGGACTCCATGAATGCCCTGGGATTTGCACTATTGCTATCTATCGTACTGGTTTACATGGTTTTGGCATCTCAGTTTGAATCTTTAATCCATCCGTTTACAATCTTGTTAACGATACCTTTAGCCGTGGTCGGAAGTATTTTGATATTCTTTATCCTTGGAAATACCTTCAATATTATGGCAATTATTGGGGTTATCATGCTGGTAGGTATTGCTGTTAATGATTCCATCATTTTGGTGGATCGGATCAACCAACTATTAAAAGACGGGCTTGACCGAAAAGCCGCAATTATACAAGCAGGGCAACAACGGATCAGGCCAATCATTATGACCACGCTAACAACTATTTTAGCTTTGATACCGCTCACAATTGGCTTTGGCGAAAGTGCTTCGCTGCGGTCACCAATGGCATTGGCAGTAATCGGAGGATTAATAACTTCCACATTGCTAACACTGGTTGTTATTCCGTGTGTTTACGATATTTTAGACCGTTTTAAAGGTCTATTTGTGAAAAAGGAAACAGCAAGCCTTGAAAATATTTAAACAGCATTTCAGGAATGAGATTTATAATAAATAGAAAAGTACTTATTAGTATGGTATTTATAGGACTTACCTTTTTAGGGTATATTTCCTATAAACGGCTTCCGGTAGAGCTAATGCCCAATGCCGAGCTTCCCATGCTTTTTGTACAGGTAAATTCGAGGCTCGAAGTTGATCCGGACTACATGGAAAACCAGGCTGTTATCCCAATTGAAGGGGCTATCAGCACCATGGAAGGAATTGAAAGTATTGAGTCGTACCTCAACAACCGATCGGCTACAATCACTGTCAATTTTAAGCAAAACAGCAACTCAAAATACACATTCCTTAAGCTTCAGGAAATAATTGATCAGATAACCGACAACATGGACGAGAACTTTATTGTTCGGGTCACTAAAGTCGATATTGAACAGCTTACCAACCAATTTATGGAGCTTCAGATCAGGGGAAGCGGAGGTTCCGATAGGGTCCGGAATATTGTGGATAAAGAAATCACATCGGAACTTGAGAATATCGATGGGGTTGCTTCTGCAAATGTATATGGAGGAAAGGAAAAATCTATTGAAGTACTTTTCGATCGTGCAGCTTGTGAAGCCTACAACATAACACCTTCGCAAATTAGCAGCGCAATTGCTTCAAGTACTCAAAACAGGACGTTCACAGGCTATTTACACGAGTCGAAAAGGCAATATTTTGTGCATGTAACAGCCGAATATGACCATGTTTCGGAAATCGAAAACATTATTGTTGCCGAAGGCCCAATCTTTTTGAAAGATGTTGCCGAAGTGTTTTTTGGTGTAAAAGAAGAAGAAAGCATTAGCAGGGTAAACGGGAAAGATGCGGTTTCAATGCTCCTCGTGAGCGATTCGCAAGCCAATTTGATTGACCTTTCGCACGATGTGCAGGACATTATTGCACAGTTGAACAGAAAACTAGCATCAAAAGATGTAGAAATTGTTGTTCAAACTAATACTGCCGAAGTAATGGAGAAAAACATCGACCAAATGATTCAACTGGCACTGGTCGGTGGTTTGCTTGCTGTGTTCGTATTGTGGATGTTCCTAAAAAATATCCGTATTGTTTCGTTCATTGCCCTGGCAATCCCAATCTCGGTTTTTACCGCATTTAATTTCTTTTATGCTTTCAATATTTCCATCAACAGCCTTACACTGGTTGGTCTTGTGCTTGCCATTGGGATGCTGCTCGATAATAGTGTGGTTGTGTTGGAAAATATTTACCGATTATCGGGCAATAAATATAATGCTGATGATGCTGTAATCCAGGGAACACAAGAGGTTTGGCGATCGATTGTAGCGGCTACGCTAACAACCGTTACCGTTTTTCTCCCATTTGTTTTTTCAACTAACTACATGATTAAACTTATGGGGAACCATGTTGGAGTTTCCATTATATCAACGTTATTGGTTTCACTTTTTGTGGCTTTATTGCTCATACCAATGGCTGCACATTTCCTGCTTAGAGGCAAATCAAAACATAATATTTTCTACGAAAAGGTAACAACCAATAACAGGATTATTCAGATATATATCTTGCTGCTCAAATCAAGCATGCGATATCCTGCCCGCACTATTATTGGTGCTGTGGTCGTTTTCTTCCTGACCGTTTTTATTGTTTTGGCAATAAGCGTTAATAGTCTTGAAGAAGTTGAAGAAGACCAGTTTTCGGTTTATGTAACCATGCCAACCGGATCGACCCTCGAAGCTACCGATGCCATTGTTGCGGAAGTTGAAAACAGATTACTTGAAATTGCGGAACGTAAAGACATTATTTCAAAAATTGAAGAGGAAGAGGCCATTCTTACAATAACCCTTAAGGAAGATTATAAAAAGATTGATGACCGAAGTATGGCGGAGGTAAAATCGGACGTTGAAAAACGTGTCTCGAATATCTCCAACGCCGAAATTAGCTTAACAGCCCCGACGTCGAGCGCAAGTTTCCGCGGTGGCGGCATGGGTAGCATGGGTGGCGGAACAGCAGCCTTTGGTGCCTTCCTGGGTATTGGTACCGACCAGGAAAACATTGTGATTAAAGGTGAAAATTTTGAAGTAATGAAGGGGGTTGCCGAAGACCTTGAATATTACATCGAAAACCTTGAATCCATCAACAGGGCAAATGTCAGTGTTTCCGATAATCGCCCAGAGGTTCACATGTATTTCAATCAGTTATTGTTAACGCAATACAATATCAGTTTAAATAACATTGTTTCCGAGTTGGGTTCTTTTTCACGGGAATTTACATCGGGGGTTAACTTCAACCAGGGCACCGAAGAGTATGAGATTATCATCAAAGAAAAAATTGCCGAAGGTGAAGAAGAGGAAGATACCGAAAAAAGCATGGAAGACCTTAGAAGACTGCAAATCAGCAATCAGCAAGGTGCAACATACGACCTTCAGGATATTGCCGAGATGGTGTATGCCGAAGGAATGCCAAACATAACACGTGTAAACCAGGAAAAACAAATAAAGCTGAATTATAGTTTTGTGGATGAAGCCCAGGATTCAAAGGACCTTTTAGAAGCCTACAGGCTCGAAATCGATGAAATCGTTCGGGCTTACAAAGTACCTCCGGGCGTTGCTATTGAAGTAATTCATGAAGAAGATCAGTTTGCCGATTTTAAATTTCTTATTGCGGCAGCATTCATACTGATCCTTATGATTTTGGCTTCGGTATTTGAATCGGTATCCACACCTTTTGTGCTCATGTTTTCAGTGCCATTGGCTGCTATTGGTTCGTTTTTGGCACTCATTTTTACAGGCAATAGTTTGTTTAATGCCAATACCTTAACAGGATTTCTTATCCTGCTTGGAGTGGTCGTTAACAACGGGATTATCCTGATCGATTACACCAATATTTTGCGTAAACGCGGGCACCGGAAATCACGGGCCTTAATGATGGCAGGACTTTCAAGGGTACGCCCAATATTAATTACAGCTACTACAACTATTGTAGCCTTGTTTCCATTGGCAATGGGACAAGCCGAATATGTTGGTGCAATTGGTGCCCCATTTGCCATCACAGTAGTGGGAGGCTTGGCTTTAAGCACCCTGTTGACCTTGATATTTATACCAACTTTTTATGCTGGCCTCGAAAATTCTATCAACTGGATGCGCACTTTAGATTGGCGGATCAAGGTATTGCAACTGATTATTTTTATTGCTTCATCCATTTACATTTATTATGAAGTAAGCAGTTTCCTTTGGCAAATGGTGGCATTTGTTTTGGTTATTGTTTTGGTACCGGGAGTAACTTACTTTGTACTAACCAGTTTAAGACAGGCCAGCACTAAAATAATTGACGACAAAGAGCCTATCAGGATTCAAATCAGAAAGCTTGTAAAAATTTATGATCGAGATAACAGGTTTGTTAGGGAATGGAAGTCTGGGATAAAAATAAGGGAACGTGCCGGTCTAACCAGAAACTACAGAAAAACACGTGATTTTACTGATCTTATTTGGCAAATACCATTGTTCCTGTTCCTGGTTTATTTCACATTCATATACATGAGCTCGAATTTGTGGATGTGGGTTATGTCACACCTGGTTTTCTTTTTTGCATTTGTTTTATGGAATCCTCTCAATCAGGTTCTCGACAATAAATTTAAAGATACAGGCAAACCAATCTTTTTAAAATTAAAAAGGATACTGAAAAATATGCTCTATTGGGGATTGCCACTTATTTTCCTGTTCATATTCTTCAAAAAATGGGATAACCTGGGAATGGTAATTTTTGTTGGGATCATTTGGTTTTTACTTCTTACCATATACGCAACATCACAATACATTCATGCGAAAAACCTAAATATAGCACGGATTACCGGTCGTTTTAGTGGCATCCGTCGTGCATACTTCAATATAGTTAGAAGTATTCCTGTGGTTGGCAAACAAAAGAAACCTTTCAGGGCACTTAATGGTGTATCGCTCGAAATTAAAACGGGGATGTTTGGGCTGCTGGGACCTAACGGTGCTGGTAAGTCAACCATGATGCGCATTGTTTGCGGTATTCTGGAACAAAGCTACGGTAAAATATGGATCAATGGCTTAGATACCACAAAATACAGGGAAGAACTTCAAGGACTGATTGGTTATCTTCCTCAGGCATTCGGCACCTACGAAAATATGTCGGCATGGGAGTTCCTCGATTATCAGGCGATTTTGAAAGGTATTAAAGACACAAATACCAGAAATGAGCGCCTTGAATATGTTCTTAAATCGGTTCACATGTTTGAGAAAAAAGACCATAAAATTGGCTCTTTCTCAGGAGGGATGAAACAACGGATTGGCATTGCACAAATCCTGCTTAATTTGCCTCGGATTTTGGTAGTTGACGAACCAACTGCCGGGCTTGACCCACGTGAAAGGATACGTTTCCGTAACCTGCTGGTAGAACTTAGCCGCGAACGGATTGTGATCTTCTCAACGCATATTATCGAAGATATTTCGAGTTCGTGCAACCAGGTAGCTGTTATTAACCGGGGCGATCTTAAATATTATGGAACGCCAAACGACATGGTTCGCATGGGTGAAGGATTGGTATGGCAATTCTCAATTCCTGCCAAAGAATTTGATTCGTTTGCTAACAAGCAGTTGATTGTACATCACATGCGCGATGGGGAAAACATAAAGATACGCTGCCTGGCGCAAGAAAAACCAGACCCGGATGCGATAAATGTTTCACCTCACCTTGAAGACGCCTATTTGTGCCTGTTAAAAGATTTTACCAAACCCGAAAATTAACGCAAGATGAGTTCAAAATTAAATATAAGGAACAGTCTTATTGTTCTGTCTAGAATGGTAAAATACAACCTGAGGATTATATTCGCTAATAAGTTTATTTGGTTTCTGATTACATCCTTTGGCTTTTTTATATTTTTTGCCATCCAGTTTGTTTGGGAAGGTGAAACAATCAACGATGGAACTATATACGGGCTGCTACTCTTCCCGGGGATATTATTAATTTTTTATCCTACAGTTTTTGGTATACAAAACGATGATGATTCACGAATGCTGGAGATTCTGTTTGGTATTCCGAACTATCGGTATAAAGTTTGGCTTGTCAGGCTGGTTATGATCTATGTGTTGGTATTTTTTGTGTTGGCACTGTATGCCTGGTCTGCATCCTTCCTTTTATATAAAATCAATGTGTTCGAAATGGCTTATCAGCTAATGTATCCGATTGTTTTTCTTGGCTCACTGTCATTTATGTTCTCAACCATCATTAAAAATGGAAACGGAACAGCTGTTACCATGGTATTGCTGGGTGTAGCCTTGTTAATTTTTTCAGAATCATTGGAACGTACCCTTTGGAATATATTCCTTAACCCTTTTGATTTACCAAATAATTTTAACGAGGTTATCTGGGCAGGGATTATCGTTAAAAACCGCATTTTCCTTTCGATAGGAATGTTAGTTTGTATCTTATATGGATTATTTAATTTACAAAAACGAGAAAAGTTTGTTTGATAAACTTTAGTGAATTGACGGATGCTCGCAGGTACAATTTATCATTCATCTGCACATACAAAGTGGATAAATAGCCCATTTTACTAAGGAGTGTGCAATATGGTAGAATAAAGTATCAACTCAAATATGTAAACTCATTTGCAGACGGGGAATTTGTACTTGTTTTTTTACTAAATTGTTCTCGCAAATAATTCCCAGTTTAATTTAAAATACAACTATGATTAGCGAAAGTGCCAAACGACTAAAGGATAGCATTGAAAAAGCCATTGAAGATGGTGTTATTACTCCCGAAGAATACGATCAAATCATTCATATTGCAAGTGAAGACAATGTTATCGACAGACATGAACAGGCATTGCTTCAGCAACTTCAGGAAATGCTGGCAGACAAATCTGTTCGGTTTGGAAAGAAATAGAAACTTCTCTCCTTCTTAAAGCTTCCTGAATTTTAAATAGCCAACAATTTGAGCCCGGTTTCCATGTAATATCTTGAGTTTGATTATACTATGCCTTCACCTTGTTGAAAAATAATTAGGATATACGCTGTATTCCGGTAGAAAAATATAATTTTGCACCTCGAAATTCAAGGGGAAGAAACAGGGTAAAATGAACAGACATGATATAGAAATAATGGCACCCGTTGGTTCGTATGAATCGTTAATGGCTGCTATTCAAGGCGGGGCAGGATCGGTCTATCTCGGTATTGAGCACCTAAACATGAGGGCGCGATCATCCAACAATTTTAGTTTGGAAGACCTTGCAAAAATTGCAAAGATCGCTTCCGAAAATAATGTAAAAACCTATCTTACCCTAAATACCGAAGTTTTTGACAATGAAGTAGAACAAGCTCGTGAAATTGTTAAAGCTGCAAAAGATTCTGGAGTAACAGCAGTTATTGCTTCCGATATTTCGGTAATTCAATATGCACATTCGATAGGGCTCGAAGTTCACATATCAACACAGGTAAACATTACCAATTTCGAGGCAGTTAAGTTTTACTCACAATTTGCCGATGTGGTTGTACTTGCACGCGAGGTCAATCTCGGAAGGGTAAAAGAAATCAGTGATAAAATAATAGAACAACAAATTAAAGGTCCTTCAGGCAATTTGGTCAGGCTCGAAATGTTTGTTCACGGGGCATTGTGTATGGCAGTGAGCGGAAAATGTTACCTGAGTTTACATGAGATGAACTCGTCGGCAAACCGGGGAAGTTGCATGCAAACCTGCAGAAGGGCTTATACTGTAACCGATAAAGAAACCGGGGCACAGTTGGATATCGATAATGAATACATCATATCGCCAAAAGACCTTAAAACCATCCATTTTTTAAATAAAATATTGGATGCCGGGGTTACCGTCCTAAAAATTGAAGGTAGGGCAAGGTCGGCGGAATATGTAAAAACTACGGCACAGTGCTATAGCGAAGCTGCACAAGCCTATATTGATGGCACGTTCACCCTTGAGAAAATTGAAAACTGGAATACCAGGCTTGAAGAAGTATTCAACCGGGGCTTTTGGAATGGCTATTATCTGGGACAACGCCTGGGCGAATGGAGCAGTAATTACGGATCGAAAGCAAGCAAAAGAAAATTCTACCTTGGAAAAACAACCAACTACTTTACCAACCTTGGGGTTGCCGAATTCAAATTGGAAACCGGACCTCTTGAAGTTGGCGATGAGGTTATTATTGCCGGGCCAACCACCGGGGTTGTTCAAACCTACGTGGAAGAAATAAGGGTTGCACTAGAACCTGTGCCAAAAGCCGAAAAAGGGGAAAGTTTTTCGATGAAAGTACCCGAGAAAATACGAAGGGCCGACAAACTTTATAAAATGATTGATGCTAGCGAGGCCAATCAACGCAATTAAGGCTCAATAAATAAATCAGAATTGCGTTTAACTAGTGTTCGCAGATTGAAACATTACATTTATGCATTTAAAATGGTGTTTAAAGTTCATTCTTTCCCTCGCTTTTATTCTTGTACTCACTACGGGATCTTCACAGAATAAACTTAAATACCGGTTTGCAACAACTTCAGGAATATTTCTGAAAGAAAGAAATCCGTTTGAAAACCGTACCCCCGAAATTGAAGCGATAGAAGTTCCTGGAGGAAAAGACAAATTTAAGCCCAAAATGCAATTGGGTTTTGAGATGGAAGTATCGATTCCTGCCAACGAGTCTTTTGCATTTGGACTTGAATTTGAAAGTTATTCGCTCAAAGGAATCAGCGATAATCCGGTATATTATAATTATTTTGGATCAACAGATTTTCAAAGGCTGTTTAAGCCCGAAGAATACGTTTACAGCCAGGAAGCCCTGCAATTTACCACGAAGATTAACTCGCTTGTTGGTACTATTCGATACTTCCCTTTGGGCATTGAAATTTTTCAGCCTTTTATAAAAGCATTTGGAGGTGTATCTTTTGTTGGCACCAACCTTGAGCTTAAAGATGGAAGTACAGAGGCTATTCCTTTATATTCAAAAGGAACGCAGCAATCGAACCAAACCAAATGGCCTGCTTTTTACTTCGGGACCGGATTGGGCTTTCAATATTATGTCACAGAATATCTATCGATATACATGGATGCAACAATTTCTATCATTGATACGGATATTGTGAATGGTGTCCCCAATTTTTCCTACGATGGATTCGATAATAATGAGCATGTGCATACGGCATCGGTCACTTCCCAGTTCAGTTTCGGGATTAGCTACTCCTTGTTCAAACCATACGATGATTCTGACGATGGATTACCCAAAAAATTATTCAGAAAAAGAAGGGGCAGGGTCGATAAATATTTCCCATTTCACGAAATAAAATAAGCGCTTCCGAGAAAATAAACAAAACAACAAATAAGATCTTTGTTCGTTAAAATTATCCATGTAGTACGTCACTTTATACACATTACTCCGTGGATAAGAATTTTGATTTGCCCCTCAACCAGCAAGCAGGATGGACATACAATTTTGTACTTTTGAATAAACACTTTTCCAATGAAGAAAGTCATTATCATCCTAATTATAGCTATTGCCGGGATTGCCTCTTACTTCCTCTTTTTTTCGAATGAAGGGGTAAGTTTTTCAAAAGAAACTTCTATTTATAAAGCCGTTCCGATGGATGCCCCCGTGTTTTTAGAATTAAAATCAATTAAAGGGCTCCCATTGGACAAAACCATAGCCCAGGAAATTAAGAAAGCAGGACTTTTCTCGTACGTTTTTCAAAAAACAGAATTTTTGGATACGCTGGTATCGGGAAATAAAGATATTGGCAACAGTGTTTTAAATAGTCCATTGCTAATTGCGTTTACCCTGGAAGGGAAAAAAAACCTTGTCCCTCTTTTGGTCTTAAAAGCAGAAACAAATTCGAAGAAAAACAATGCTATTAACCTTATCGAAAAGATTTTTGGCACCAATTATACAAGCACCAAAAGATCGTATAACGGAAGAAAAATTACCAGCTATAAATCATTGAATGACAATACTGAATTTCATTACGCGCACACCAACGGGATGCTATTGGCGAGCCCAAAGGCTATTTTGGTTGAACAAGCCATCAGACAACTTGAATCGCAAAGTATTTTAAGCGAAAATGAATTCAATCAAGTAAATAAAACGGCTTCACTTCAATCGAAAATTGCCATTTACATCAACCATAAATACTTTCCATTGTCATTTCAAAACTGGTTAAATCCAGACGTCAATAAATTTACCAACGAAGCAGGCAAACAAGTTCGAAGAAGTATAAGCTCGGAAGCAAAGAAATTTAGTAATTACGCATCGTGGAGCGAACTTGACCTGCAACTATCGGACGAGGAGATAATATTAAATGGCGTAACTTACCCCAACGATTCACTTAAAAATTATTTGTCGGTTTTTAATGGACAGGAACCTGTGCGTTTTCAATCGGACAAGTACTTACCAAAGAAAACGGCAATGTTTTTGAGTTTCTGCATTTCCGACAAGGATGATTTCTTTAACAATCTCAACGACTACCTTCGGCATAATGAATTGTTTTATTCGCGTGAAGAGGCCTTAAAAGCAATCGAACGCAAATCGGGGACAAACATTGAATCCATGTTTCAGTCCATTCTGGAAAATGAGATTGCGGTTTCATTTCCAGAACTAACTTCAAATCCGGATAAAAAAACAAGTTACTTCATCCTTTCAACCAAGGGACAAAGCGTGGCAAAAGAGCAGATGTTGGCATTTTTAAGAAAATATGCTTCAAACAACAAGCTCAACTTCAATGAGCTGCAAAGCCAATTTGTAATCGATAAAGAAACCAAACATTCTATTTATGAATTCCCATTCCCAAGGATTCCGGGAATTCTTTTAAATGGTCCTTTCCAATTAGTCGATGCCAATTATTTTGCATTTTGGGACAATAACCTGATCTTCTGCAATACAAAAAAGGGATTGGAGGCTTTAATCCGCGACATTATTTTGGATGCCACGCTGGGAAAGGATATCGATTATTTAAAATACAAACAGAATATTGAGAATAAAACCAATATTAACTTTTACTTTCATCCAAACCAGGGTTTCTCCATTCATAAGGAGCTTTTCGCCAACGAGGTTTCGAAAAAACTGGAAGAAAAGGAAGAATTCCTAAGAAAATTTGGACCGATAAACTGGCAGGTAATACATACCAAAGACTTATTTTTCAATAATATCTGTATAAAATACACTTCCGAAATAAAAGAGGACGCCAAAACAACCTGGCAAAGCAATATTGGGAGCATCGCCATTGCCAAGCCACAATTGGTTCTTAATCATAATGATTTAAATAACAAAGAAATTATTATTCAGGACGAAAACAACGTTTTACATCAAATAACTAAAGATGGGAGAAGCAGGTGGTCGGTTAAAATTGACGGGAAAATAATGGGCGAAATCCACCAAATTGATTACCTGAGAAATAACAAATACCAATATTTATTCAACACCAAGGATAAGCTTTACCTTTTGGACCGTAATGGAAACAATGTTGCCCCATTCCCAGTGGCTTTAAGGGCTGAAGCCTCAAACGGGGTATCGGTTTTTGATTACGATAACAATCGGAAATACAGGTATTTTGTTGCCGGGGTTGACAAAAAGGTATATGCCTACGATTCAAAAGGGGCTATTGTTAGTGGTTGGAAATTTGGAACCACTGACCATTTGGTTACAGATCCCATAAACCATTTCAGGATTGGCAGTAAAGATTATATTGTTTTTAAAGATAAATCGAAAATATATATCCAAAACCGACGCGGAGAAACACGGGTTAATGTGAACACTTCGTTTGAAAACTCGAATAACGAGCTGGTTTTAAACACGCAAGGAACTGCAAAATTAATTGCTACCAGCAACAAAGGGGAAGTGTATTATATCTATTTCAATGGGAATACGGTTAAAAAGAAAAGTGCTAAGTTCAGCGACAAACACTTTTTTACGGCCGATGATATTAATGGCGATGGAATAACCGAGTTTATTTTTGCAGATGGGAAAGAGCTTACAGTGCTAAACGAAACGGGAAAAAAACTTTTCTCAGAAGAATTCAATTCAAACATTTCTTTCAACCCAAATATTTATACATTCTCATCGACGCTCAAAAAAATAGGGATTGTTACTTCTGATGATAATAAAATATACCTGATTAATCCTGATGGCAATCTGCACAACGGGTTTCCTTTGGTCGGAAATAGCCCTTTTACGATAGGGAAAATTTCTTCAGGTTCATCCTACCTGAGCCTAATAGTTGCAAGTAAAGATGAAAATATATATAACTACAGGTTAAATTAAACAACCCGAAAGTAAGTTTCAATAGACAAAAAAACAGCCAGGTTCAATTCCCCGACTGCTTTAATGTTTATAAGCTCCTAAACCTTTGACTTTTAATCTCAGTCCATCCCCAAATTATAGATAGGTAACAAACAACATCGTTCGTATTGTTCAATTATATTAGTTCTTTTGTAATTCTGATTCTTTATCTGTGAGGGAATCATTGGCCACATCCAGGGATTTTTGGTTTGTAATAACCTCTAAATTTATTGAATTGTTCCCTGAAACGTAGCCGCTTGTGTATAAATACAAATCGACACCAGGAGCCATCTCTTCAAGTCTTGCCCCATATTTATCCCCTGCATAATCAGTAAAAGTACATTTAAAGGTTGCTTTAAACTTAGCGTTAAACGTACCGGTTTTTAGCAATACGCTCCCAAATACTTTTGTTCTTGGAGGAATATTTATTACCTCACTAATAGAATGGGAAACTTTTTTTGTTTTTGTTACGGAAAGTTCCGATTGAAAACTGAATTCGGACATTACTGTTAATTCGGTACTGACCTTTGCTTTAGCTCCTGCCACGTCAACAACCGGTACATGAATACCGGCCTCGGCTTCTGCTCCAACTTTTAAAGAGGAACCTAATCTTAGGCCATTGGTCATTTTAAACGTAGCCTGATTGCTTTCTTCGTAAGTTTTGTTAAATGTAACTGTGTTTTGTGCATCTGTGTTATTTGTCCATGTGGGTTGGTACAAATCATCTTCTCTAATGTTCCCGGCAAGGTTGGTATATTCAATACTACATAATAAAAATTCAATTTCCTGCTCTGGTCCGCCAAATTGATCCATGC
The DNA here is from genome assembly GCA_963678235.1 of Prolixibacteraceae bacterium. Taxonomy (GTDB): domain Bacteria; phylum Bacteroidota; class Bacteroidia; order Bacteroidales; family Prolixibacteraceae; genus JABMQB01. The sequence continues at coordinate 3,288,178 of OY782766.1, forward strand.
CACTAAATACCCATGATAAGTTTGTGTTTTTCATTGTAGTTCTAAAGAATTTTTCTACCCTTGGATACATTTGTTGGAGTGCCTTGACATGATCTCCTTTTGCTGATGAAATTTCGCTCATTTTGTTAATTGTTAGATTTTTGGATTATTATTTTTATACTAAAAGAGATATCTATCTCTTCTTTAGAGTTGACTTATGAAAAGGATTGTTCATTAATTTTTGGGCTTGCCCTAATCATTGTTGCTTAATTTGATTTAGGAGCTTTTGCGACTAACAATATAAAAATGAGCTATCAAAATTAAAACGGGGTTTCAACCCATTCTTGTAAATCAAGGGATTATACGGGTACCTTTAGTTGGAATAATGATTTATAAAGCGAATTGTATTATTCAAATAAAGAAAAGTTTAAACTAACTTTGGGCATAGCACAAAAAAACAGGCCTGTAATAACAGGCCTGTTTCTATATTCACCCTTTTTCTTCTACTTCCTAGTTTTCGTCAACCAGGGTATATGTTACTGTAATTTCTGTGTCACCCTCCAATAATTTTGCATAGTCTGCGTCCGATGTCAGTTCTAACGAGTAAGTAAGGTTGTGCCCGTTGTCTTCGCCGTTACCTGTGTAGCAACTGCCCACTTCTGTTACTATGTCCTGTGCAGTGGTTGTCAAGGTCAGTTTTCCGCTTGCTGAACCATGTGCACCTTTTCCGCTGCCTGTATAACTTGAGGCCAATACTTTTAAGTAAATACCGTCAGGTACGTTTTTGTCTAGTTCTACAGTTACTTTACGTGTTTTGTTTTTTTCTGCTATTGAAGAATAGTTAACCCAAATTCCTGAGTTGCTTGCATTTTCAAAACTTACTGCTTCGCCTGCCTCTTTTGGCCCGTCAATTTTTAAGGTAATGTCTTTTGTCCCTTCCAAATCGAGTAGTGCTACTTTTGGTACCGATATGGTTACTTTGTGGTCTTCAGTGTTTTTGTCGGCTGGGGATACTACTGCAAATGTGTTTGCTGAAATAATTGTGATAATGGCTGATACTAATGCTAACTTTTTCATTTTTGTTTTGTATTAAATTGTTTGTAAAATCTTGTTTATTTAATCTGCAAAAGCGTCCAAACTTTTAATTGCTGATTGTACGAAAAGACTTGCAAAGCAAAAGCCAAAAATGGCACGCGCCTAATTATCAATTAGTTAGCATTCGTGCCAAAACCAAAACAGTTCCACAATGGGACAGTAGTCCCAATTTAGAAACAAATCCCAGAGAAAAGCAAAAGGTTAGAAGCGGAAAATCCGGGCATTAAAAAACCCTGATAGAAATTAATCTACCAGGGTCTCTTTATAGTATAATAATTTATCTACTTAATTTGCTTAAATAATAAGCATTGCATCGCCATAGGTACCAAACCTGTAATCTTTCTTTTGAGCCTCTTTATATGCTTTCATTAAAAAATCGTAGCCGGCAAACGCTGCAACCATCATTAATAAGGTTGATAGCGGCAAGTGGAAATTGGTAATCATCCGGTTGGCAACACTAAATTCATATGGTGGAAAAATAAACTTATTAGTCCAGCCTTCAAAAGGTTTAAGGAAACCCTGGGTTGAAACCGAGCTTTCTATTGTCCTCATTACGGTTGTTCCGACAGCACAAACATTCTTTTTATTCGTTTTTGCTTCGTTCACCATATCGCAGGTTTCTTCATTTATCCAGATTTGTTCTGAATCCATTTTGTGCTTGGTCAAATCTTCCACATCTACACTTCTGAAGTTGCCTAAACCAACATGCAGGGTCACATACGAAAAATCAACCCCTTTAATTTCAAGTCTTTTAAGCAATTCCCTGCTAAAGTGTAACCCGGCTGTTGGAGCAGCAACAGCACCCTCATGTTTTGCAAAAATTGTTTGGTACCTGTCTTTATCTTCCGGTTGAACGGGCCTGTTAATAAATTTTGGTAGTGGTGTTTCGCCCAAACTGAAAAGGGTCTTTTTAAATTCATCGTAAGGGCCATCAAACAAAAACCTAAGTGTCCTTCCCCTAGAGGTTGTATTATCAATTACTTCGGCAACCAATAAGTCGTCTTCACCAAAGTATAATTTATTTCCAATCCTGATTTTTCTAGCCGGGTCAACAAGAACGTCCCATAATCGTTGCTCCCTGTTTAATTCCCTTAAAAGGAAAACTTCGATTTCAGCTCCGGTTTTTTCTTTGTTCCCATACAAGCGGGCAGGAAAAACTTTTGTATCGTTAAAAATAAACAAATCCTTGTCATCAAAATAATCCAAAAGGTCTTTAAAAAGCCTGTGTTCAATCTTACCTGTTGATCTGTGTAAAACCATTAATTTTGATTCATCCCTATTTTCTGCAGGATGTAACGCAATCTTGTCATCTGGTAAGGTGTACCTAAATTTTGATAATTTCATTTGCCTATATTTTTTATGTATGCTTAACTATCAAAGGATATACTTAAAATCCTTTGGTTTTTAATCTATCGTAATAATTTTAGTGAAAAAGCAGAACCCCGTTTTACGGCACATTTTTCAATTTGTTACAAAATTCTCTAAGTTTTTTAAAAAATAATCTACACTAATCGCATCTTCCACTTTGTATTCGCCAATCCTGGTCCTTCTCAATCCGGTTAGGTATGCACCACATTGAAGGGCTTTTCCGATATCGTTTGCCAAAGACCTTATATAAGTTCCCTTACTGCAAGTAACTTTAATCGATACTTTTGGCATCGCATAATCTATCAGTTCTATGGAATCAATAACAACCTTTCTCGACTTAAGTTTAGGCTTGTCGCCTTTCCGTGCAAGGCTATAAGCCCTTTCGCCACCTATTTTTACTGCAGAAAAAATTGGAGGTGTTTGATCAATTTCGCCAATAAAATTCTTAAGCTTTTCACGGATTAACCCTTCGTTGATATGTGACACATCAAAAACCTGGTCTTCTTCTGTTTCCATATCGTAAGAGGGTGTTGTTGCCCCAATTTTAATTTCGGCAATATATTCTTTGGTATGCGATTGTATTTCTTCGATTTTCTTTGTCGATTTTCCGGTACACAATATTAAAAGCCCTGAAGCTAAGGGATCTAAGGTTCCGGCATGTCCAACTTTTAACTTTTTAATCCCCATCGACCTGCACAACGAATTTCTCACCTTTTTTACCAAATCAAAGGAAGACCAATTCAAATCTTTGTCGAAAAGTAAGATCTCACCAGAAATAAAGTCAAAGTTTGGAAATGTACCTGTCATCGATAAATAACTAGTTTGCAGAATGTTGTGCGAATTTTTCAAAAAATCAGGCTGCAAAGATAGCAATTAGGCCTATAATAAAACAATAAATTGCAAAATAAATTAACTTTCCGTTTTTTACAATCCCTATCATCCACTTGCATGCAAATAAGCCGGAAACAAAGGCAGCTACAAATCCAATGGTCAGCGGTATGATCCCGATTCCGCCGGATTGGGAGAAATCCCCTTTCATTAAATCGTATGAAAAAGCACCAATAATTGGTATTAAAACCATTAAAAATGAAAACCGCGCCATTCTTTTTTTATCGACACCCAACAACAAGCCGGTTGCAATAGTCGCCCCGCTTCTTGAAACACCCGGAAGTACAGCAAATGCCTGTGCAATCCCAATGACGATGGAATGCAAATACGATACTTTTTTACCTTTCCCTTTTACAAACCTGGTAATAAACAACAGAAAAGCTGTTACCAGCAACATGCCCCCCACCATTTTCAATTGGCTTTTGTACAACATCTCAATTTTATCTTGAAAAAACAAACCAATAAAAACTACAGGTATGGCAGATATAAGGATTTTTGCAATATAATTTTTTGAATCGTTCCATTTGGGCTCAAACAATCCTTTCAGCAGATCTAAAATATCGTTTTTAAATACAACGATAGTACTTAAAACTGTAGCACAATGCACTACCACAGCAAATAATAGATTGTTTTCGGAATGGATTCCAAGAAGGGAATGCCCAATTTCAAGATGCCCACTTGAACTGACCGGAAGAAATTCTGTTAACCCTTGTAAAATCCCAAGAATTAAAGCCTGAAGTTCATTCATTCAGATGATTTTTCACTTTTGGGGGATTTCATAATGGCATAAATCTCAAACACAAACCCAATTAATAACACGATTGGTGCCAATGTAATCCGCCTAAAACTAAATATTTCAGGATTAAAAACATTGGGATCGTCACTTCCACCACCTATCATTAGGATAAATCCCAAAATAATTATTGCAAACCCTATTGCCATCAAACGATAATTCTCTTTGCGCAATGCAAATCCGCTTTCTTGTATTTCCGATTGTTTTTTCGACATTCTTTTTAAATAGGAATTAAGCAACAAAGATAGTTAATAAAACAATTCATCAAATTTCATTTTCAGGAATTTATTTACTGCCAACCTGGTTGAAGCCCATGAAATAACCTGGCCAAGAAATACGACAAACAAAAAAACCATTCCCATCATTTTTACATCAAATACATTGAGCACACCCAATAGTTCGTTCTTATATAAAAACAACAAACCCGCCAAAAGGGCAAAAGCAATAACAGATCCCAGGAACCCAAAATACATACTTTTCTGAACAAATGGCTTTCGGATAAAAGCCCTTGTAGCGCCAACCAACTGCATGGTATTGATTAAAAACCTGTGTGAATATATCGAAATGCGAATGGTATTATTAATAAGTGCAATAAATATAAAAGCCATTAACCCGCTAAAAACTAAAAGGAATAAGCTTATTTTTTGCACATTGTCGTTAATAACAGATACCAGGTTCCGCTGATAGTACAATTCTTTTATCTGAGGATATTCAAGTAACTTATTCTCAATTATAGTGAGGCTGTCCTGATGGGTATAGGTAGCATACAACTTAACATCGATGGATGAGAACAAAGGATTAAACCCTAAAAAGCCCATAAAATCTTCGCCCAGTTCTTCCTGAAGTTCTTGTGCTGCGGTTTCTTTATCGACATATCGGGTACTTTTTACAAAATCAGTTGCATTCAGGATCTTTTGAAGCCTGGCTATTTCAACCTCTTTCACATTGTCATGCAGAACCAATGTAAACCCAATTTTTTCTTTCACATAGTTTGAAAGCCTGCCGGCATTAATTAATACCAATGCCAAAAAACCAAGCAGAAACAAAATCATTGTAATGCTAATTGTAGAAGTAAAATACGAAGTCGCTATCCTACCTTTAAGCTTTTTAGGTTTTGGTTTTCCCATATCTATTTACCTGATTTAAAATTTTGCAACACTTTCAATGTCATAAAACTACAAAAATATAGTGCATAAATTCTGCACAATTCACAATAAAACATGCCCCAAAAATTCAAACGAACAAAAAAGGTTTGTTATTCTATGGTAATAAATTGATTTTTAATGCAATATTTTTTGCTTTTTAGAAAAAAGAAAATACTTTTGCAGTCCCGATTATTATCCGTACTTGTAAGTTGTTTAAATTATTGATTTACTTAGAGTAACAAAAAATAATTAGCTAGTTCCGAAGCTAAGTATTTTTCACTCCAAGTTTGGATAACAAAAAGTGTTAAATTAAAAATATTGTACAAGTGGATACATTAAGTTACAAAACAGTGTCGGCGAACAAAGCCACTGCAGTTAAAGAGTGGGTTGTTGTTGATGCTACAGACATGGTTTTAGGCCGATTGGCAAGCAAAGTTGCGAATATGCTAAGAGGTAAATACAAGCCTAATTTTACACCTCATGCTGATTGTGGTGATTACGTGATTGTAGTTAACGCAGAAAAAATCAAGTTGACAGGAAACAAATTTGCTGATAAAGTTTATATCAGGCACACTGGTTATCCTGGTGGTCAACGTAAAAGAACTGTTCAGGAGATGTTAGAAAAATTCCCTGAAAGGGTTGTTGAAAAAGCTGTAAAAGGTATGTTGCCTAAAAACCGTTTAGGAAGCCAGTTATATAAAAACCTGCACGTTGTTGTAGGAGCTGAGCACAAACATGAAGCTCAGAAACCAAAAGTTATTGATTTAAATACTATTAAATAAGTACGATGGAAGTTGTAAACACATTAGGCCGTAGAAAATCTGCTGTTGCCCGTATTTATGTTAGCGAAGGAAAAGGAAACGTTACAATAAACAAACGCGATATCAAAGATTATTTCCCAACAGAAATACTCCAATTTGTTGCCTTACAGCCATTATTATTAATGGAAGTTAAAGAAAACTACGACATCAAAGTAAATTTAGATGGTGGTGGTTTTAAAGGACAAGCAGAAGCAATGAGGCTTGCAATTGCACGTGCCCTTGTTGAAATTGATGCCGATTCAAGGCCAAAACTTAAACAAGCTGGTTTTCTTACACGTGATCCTCGCGAAGTTGAAAGGAAAAAACCTGGACAACCAAAAGCACGTAAAAAATTCCAGTTCTCAAAACGTTAAACTATTATTATTTATATATGGATCTAAAACTGCTGAGATTCTTAAACATTTAGTTTCCCGACTACTCAGTGGTTGCTTTTATGCAAGATTTATTAAAAAGTAAACAGATGCCAAAAACAAATTTTCAAGAATTATTAGATGCAGGTGTACATTTCGGTCACCTCAAAAGAAAATGGAACCCTAACATGGAGCCTTACATCTTCATGGAAAAAAACGGGATCCACATCATCGATCTTCAAAAAACAATCGTAAAAATTGACGAAGCTGCTGCTGCAGTTAAGCAAATTGCAAAATCAGGTCGTAAAATTTTATTTGTTGCCACTAAAAAGCAGGCAAAAGATATTGTTGCCGACTTGGTTGGTGGTGTTAATATGCCTTACGTAACAGAACGTTGGCCAGGAGGTATGCTTACCAACTTCCCAACAATCCGTAAAGCGGTTAAAAAAATGTTGTCGATCGACAAACTTGCAAAAGATCCTAGCTGGGATAACCTTTCAAAAAGGGAAAAACTTCAAATTACCCGTCAAAGGGCGAAGCTGGAAAAAGTTTTGGGAAGTATTTCTGACCTTACACGTTTACCTGCAGCATTATTTGTGGTAGATGTGTTGAAAGAAAAAATAGCAGTCAGGGAAGCAATTAAACTTGGAATCCCTGTGTTTGCGATAGTGGATACAAACTCAAACCCTGAATTGGTTGATTTTGTAATTCCGGCAAACGATGATGCCTCACAATCTATTAAATTGATTACAGGTATTATGACCGAAGCTATCAAAGAGGGCTTATCAGAACGCAAAATGGAAAATGAAAAAGCAGATGTTGCTGATTCTGATTCCGATTCAGAAAGCGAAGAAGAAGCTCCAAAGAAAACCAGAAAGAGAACATCAAGTAAAGAAAACGTACAAACGGAAGACGAATAAAAATAACAGGTAAACTTAAATTTACCCAAATAAATATATTATGGCATTCACAACAGCAGATGTAGTTAAACTACGTAAATTAACTGGTGCAGGAATGATGGACTGCAAACAAGCATTAGGTGAATCGGATGGTGATTTTGATGGTGCTTTGCAAATAATCCGTGAAAAAGGAAAAGCAATTGCCAATAAGCGTGCCGACAGAGAAGCATCTGAAGGTGTTGCTCTGGCAAAAGTATCAGACGATAAAACAAAAGGAGCTATTGTAGTTCTTAACTGCGAAACCGACTTTGTGGCTAAAAATGAAAACTTCATTGCCTTTGCACAAAAAATCCTTGATGCAGCAGTAGAAAACAACGCTGCAGATTTGGATTCGGTTAAAGCATTACAATTGGACGGTCAAACCATTGCCGACCTTGTAAGCGAGCAAACCGGTGTAATCGGTGAAAAACTTGAACTTTCATATTATAGTATGATCGAATCTGATTATGTTGCTACATATATCCATCCTGGAAACAAATTAGCAACTTCAGTTGGTTTTAACAAAGCCGAAGTTGATGCAAGCGTTTCTAAAGATGTTGCAATGCAAGTTGCAGCAATGAGCCCTATAGCAGTCGATAAAGATTCTGTAGCTAAAGATGTTATTGAAAAAGAATTAGAAATTGCAAAAGAAAAATACCGCCAGGAAGGTAAACCTGAAAACATGCTTGACAAAATTGCACAAGGTGCTCTAAACAAGTTCTTTAAAGAAAATACTTTACTTGAGCAGGTTTATGTAAAAGATGGTAAAATGTCTATCAAAGACTTCTTAAAACAAGCGGATAAAGACTTAACTGTCACTAAATTCGACCGGTACACCCTGTCAGTTTAAGAAACTTGTTTCACAATATTCTTGAGCTTCCTGTTTCAATACAGGAAGCTCTTTTTTTGTCTTTTCACCAACAAAATTATAAGCAATAAAATTTCTTTGCTTATAATCTAAATTGATTTGGTTATTTTTAAAATTAAAAATTGTATCCAATGGTAAAGTATAAGAGAATCCTATTAAAATTAAGTGGCGAATCACTAATGGGAACCCAGGAATATGGTATCGACCAGCAACGTCTTTCGGACTATGCCGAACAGATAAAAGAGATAGCTGATTTGGGTGTCCAGGTTGCTATCGTTATTGGCGGCGGAAATATTTTCAGGGGACTCAGTGGCGCTGCACAAGGCTTCGACAGGGTTAAAGGTGATCAAATGGGAATGCTGGCAACCGTCATTAACAGTCTGGCCTTAAACTCTGCCTTAAACTCCATCGGTGCAAAATCAAAAGTCCTGACTGCTATTCGTATGGAACCTATCGGTGAGTTTTATTCGAAAGACAAAGCTGTAGAATTATTAAACCAAGGCTATGTTACTATCTTCTCTGCTGGCACCGGAAACCCATATTTTACTACAGATACCGGCAGTTCGTTGAGAGGTATTGAGATTGAGGCTGATGTGTTCCTAAAAGGAACAAGGGTGGATGGTATTTACACAGCAGATCCTGAAAAAGATCCAACTGCTACAAAGTTTGATGAAATCTCATTTGATGAAATCTATCATAAGGGATTAAAGATAATGGACCTAACCGCAACAACCATGTGCAAAGAGAATAATTTGCCCGTTGTTGTTTTCAATATGGACCAAAAAGGGAGCTTACTAAAAGTCGTTAATGGCAATAAAATAGGCACTATTGTGCACAGTTAGGAAAATTGGGCGGTTTTTAGATTTTAGGGTGTAAATTATTTTCAAATATTCATATTTTTCATATATTTGCTAACATTCGTTAGTTAGTAACTTATAGGTCTGATTATTTATGCAAGAAGAAGCTGATTTTGTTTTAGAAGTATGTGGCGAGAAAATGAACACTGCCATTGTACATCTTGAAAAAGAACTGGTTCACATCAGGGCTGGAAAAGCTTCTCCCGCAATGTTAGATGGGGTTTTGGTCGAATATTACGGTAGCGCAACCCCTTTAGCCCAAGTATCTAATATTAGTACGCCCGATGCACGCACAATTGCAATTCAACCTTGGGAAAAAACATTGATCCCTGAAATTGAAAAAGCAATAATGGCTGCTAACCTTGGTTTAAACCCGGATAATAATGGTGAAATAATCCGCATTAATATTCCGGTGCTAACCGAAGAACGAAGAAAAGATTTGGTAAAACAAGTCCATAAAGAAGGTGAAAATGCTAAGATTAGCATTCGTCAGGCAAGGAAAGATGCCAACGATGGATTGAAGAAATTGCAAAAAGATGGCTTGTCAGAAGATCTTGAAAAAGATGCAGAAGCAAAAGTTCAGGATTTAACCGATGATTTTTCAAAAAAAGTTGATACCTTAGTACAATCTAAGGAACAAGATATTATGACCATTTGATTGTTTCTAGTTTTCTGTTTTCTGAACATTGTTTAATTGTTTTCATGGCTTTGAGGCAGCTTTATAAAAGCTGCCTTAATTTTTGCCCTAATTTTACCTACGGTTATGGATGAAAAAACAAAAAAAGAAATCCTTCAAAAAATAGAATCGGAAATCCGAAAAACAGTGGAAAACATTGCCGCTTACAAGGAAATAACCCAACCAATTGCCCCGGAAAATGCCATTGGAAGAATTTCAAGGATGGATGCCATTAACAATAAAAGCATTGCTGAAGCAGCATTAAGAAAAGCAAATGAAAAGCTGACCAACTTAAACTATATGTTGTCTCAAATTGACCAAAAAGATTTTGGTTTTTGCGCCAAATGCAAACAGGCAATTCCTCTTGGCAGACTTCTGTTAATGCCGCAAAGCAAATTCTGCGTTAATTGCTCCCGGTAAACAAATTTATGCTTTGTATAATTCGACCGTAAAATGACGCATTATTGGCGCCTCTTTATGGATTTTAAGCCCTGTCCTGATCTCATCCCTCATATCATATACATTCTTTAGCCCTGCGGCAACAACATCCATGTGGTTATTCGTATAGGTCCTTCGTGGAATCGCCAAACGTAAAAATTCCAGCTTGGGGTATCGGTTGTCTTTGGTTTCCGGATCGCGGTCGGCCAACAAAGTTCCAACTTCAACACCTCTTACCCCGGCTTCGAGATAAAGAATAATTGCCAGGGTTTGTGCGATGTATTCTTCTTTAGGCACATTGGGCAAAAACCTTTTTGCATCTACAAAAACACCATGTCCGCCAATTGGTTTCTGAATGGGAATACCATATTCAATCAATTTATTCCCCAAATATTCGACCTGCGAGATTCTTGTTTCCAGATAATCTTTGTGCGTTACTTCTTTTAATCCCACTGCCAAAGCATTCATATCCCTTCCGGCCATTCCGCCATAGGTTACAAAACCTTCAAACATAATATTAAAGGTTGTGGCTTTTTCAAACAGTTCTTTGCTGCTCATTGCCAAAAAGCCCCCAATGTTTACAATACCGTCTTTTTTACTGCTCATGGTCATTCCATCGGCATATGAATACATTTCCCTAACAATATCTTTGATCGACTTATCGGTATATTCGGGTTCCCTTTTTTTGATAAACCATGCATTTTCGGCAAACCTTGCCGAATCAAACAACACCGTGGTACCGTATTTTTTGGCGAGCGCTTTTACCTGTTTAAGGTTCTCCATTGATACTGGCTGCCCTCCCGATGTATTGCAGGTAAGAGTCATAACAATAAGTGGAATATTAGCCTCCGATTTCAGGACATCTTCCAACTTTTCCAAATCAACATTCCCTTTAAACGGATAATCGCTTTCGGTATTAAATGCCTCATCAATGGTGCAATCAACTGCCCGGGCCTTCCTAAATTCGATATGCCCTTTGGTCGTATCAAAATGAGAGTTACCTGGAACAACATCTCCTTCTTTCAGCAATGTTGAGAACAACACATTTTCGGCTGCCCTACCCTGATGTGCCGGCAGGAAATATTCAAACCCGAACAAATCCTTAATAACCTCTTTTAAATGATAATAGGAAGATGAACCAGCATAACTTTCGTCGCCCTGCATAATTGCTGCCCACTGGTTATCGCTCATTGCACCCGTACCACTATCGGTTAACAGATCAATAAATACTTGTTCGCTTTTTAAATTAAATAGATTATAGTGAGCATCTTCAATCCACTTTTCACGTTGTTTTCTGGTGCTTCTATAGATGGGCTCAACCATCTTTATTTTATACGATTCTGCAAATGGTAATTCCATGATTAATTGAATAAATGAAAAAATTACGAAAAGAATATTTCCTCTGGAAAATTATTAAGAGGATCAGGCGAGAAAACTAGACGCTAAATGCATCCCGGTTTTTAATGTTGATGTATCGTTTTAAGTAATTCATATTTATAAGCGCAAAGTTAAGGGCTTTTAGCAAAAAAAACAGGCAATTTATCAGAGACTATTTAAATTTTATTTTTTAGAATGATTTTGATGTATTTTTTGCATAAACAAGGCGGATATGACACGAATAGTACCAGCTATTTAAGGAGAATCCAACGTAGTTTAGGTGAAAAAGACCCAAAATCAAATGAATTAATAATTTTTAAAGAGTCTCTAATTCTATTGGTTTATTTCATCCACGCTTGTTTTTAAAAAATCACGGGTGGAATAATCTTCATCTACGATTTCCCCATTCCATACAACAATGTCCAAATCCATTGTTCTTGGTCCAAACTTAGGTGCTGTTCTGTCACGTCCAAGTTGGTCTTCGATGCTTTTTAATACAAGTTTTAATTGTTTTTTCGTGTAACTGGTTTCAATTTTTACCGCCCCATTGGTATATTCTGGCTGGTCTTTTATTCCGATAGGTTCAGTTTTCAAAAAACTTGAAACCTTTCGCACATCAACTTCCGTTTTAAGAATTTCCAACATTTTTTGGATGTTGTATTCAGCGTTGATATTAGAACCGATACCAATTATACAAACGTTCTTTGACATCATCTGCGAGCCTCCATCTCAAGGGATACCGATTCTGCAAAGCGCAGGGCATGTGGCTTATCCACTTCAACTTTGGCATAATTTACCCGTTCGTCTTCCATAACCATGTCGAGAATACTTTTTGTCAATACTTCCAGAAGCTTAAACTGCCCCTCTTGCACTAAAGCTATTACTTTCTTAGTAATCAGTTTATAATTATAAATGCTGTCTGGTTCATCCGACTCCAGTGCTTCTTCAGGAATATCGGTCTGTATTTCAATATTGATCAACACATCCTGTTTATTGGCCAGTTCCTCGGGATTAAATCCAATGTAGGTTCGTATCAGCAGATTTTTAACTCGAATAGTTGCCATGTGAATTTGAATTTGTGGTTTAACCTTTATTTATTGATTTTCCTAAATTTTCGCCGCCATCGGCGAACAACAGCTGACCTGTTAAATGTTCATTTTCTAAAATATAATCGATGCTTTGTAAAATGGGCTGAATCCCACCCGGTTTCTGCATAGGTATATTTTCAGCTAAACCCAGAAGGTAGTTATCATCTTTATCTTCAGGCGCTAGTGTTACCCCCGGGGCAATTGCATTCACTCGAATATCGGGAGCCATTTCGATTGCAGCCATTTTTGTGAGCTCCCACAATGCTTTTTTTGATAAAGAATAAGCGGCATAATCCGACTTATTGCTTGTAATCCTGGTATCCACAAAGTTGATTATATTCCCTTTTTTACAGTTAAACATAAATTCCCTGCCTAAAACAAAGGGTGCCCGAAGATTTGTATTCATTTGCATGTCAAATAGTTCTGTACTTGTTTCATGAATATAGGCTTTATCGAAAACCGATGCATTATTAATCAGCAAATCCAATTGATTAATGTTCTTTAATAATGTCGGAATTATATTTTGAACCTCAGCTGGTTGTGATAGATCTGCTTTTATTAGCGGAAAAATTTTCAAGGGAAATTTCTTTGAGAGTTCGTCCGACAAATCAATTGCTTCCTTTTCGGAAGAGTTATAATGAATAATAATATTCCATCCTTTGCCAGCCAAATGTTCAGAAATGGCTTTCCCAATTCGTTTTGAAGCACCTGTTATTAAAGCCGTTTTATTCATAATGAAAAGATAGGCAATTTCTAATTAAAAACCTTGATACATCAAGAATGTTCAAGTTGGGTGCCACAAAAAAGCCCGGAAATTAAATCCAGGCTTACTTTTATTTAGTTAGTAATTTAAACTAATTAAACGTCATTAATTTACTTAGATATTTTCCAATAATATCAAACTCCAGGTTCACGATTGTCCCTTCTTTAAAAGTATGAAAATTTGTTACTTCCTGGGTGTATGGAATAATTGCCACTTGAAATGAATTGTCTTTTGAATTCACAACAGTTAAACTTACCCCATTAACAGTTACCGAACCCTTTTCAACGGTCATGTACCCTTGTTTTGCCGCTTCTTTATTAAATACGTATTCGAAAGTATAATACCAACTTCCATCGGCTTCTTCCACCTTAGTGCAGGTTGCTGTTTGGTCAACATGTCCCTGAACAATATGCCCATCAAGGCGTCCATTCATCATCATACTTCTTTCCAAATTCACCTTCGAGCCAACTTCCCAGGTACCCAGGTTTGTTTTTGATAAGGTTTCTTTGATGGCTGTAACCACATAGGTTTCATTATCCTTATCAACTTTAACAACAGTTAAGCAAACACCGTTATGGGCAAGGCTCTGATCCACTTTTAATTCATTAACAAAAGAGCATGTTAAAGTGAAATGGTAATTCTCCTGCTCCTTTTCAATGGAAACAACGGTTCCATATTCTTCTACTATTCCTGAAAACATAGTCCTAAATTTTCTTTTGATTGTTTTATTTGGCTATTCTTGGTTATTTTAATTCCCACTCAAAACCGTCCTTCGTATCTTTAATCTCAAAGCCAAGACTGGTGAGCTCATTCCTAATTTTATCGGCAGTAGCCCAGTCCTTATTCGCCTTTGCTTCAATTCTTAAGTTCAAAAGCAAGTCAACCACATCGTTAAAAACTTCTTGCCCCGAAGAAGCATCACCAATACTTTTTTGAAATCCTAACACATCGTATAAAAAGGTATGAAGGAAAGATTTTATATACTGGTAATCTTTGCTTGAAATTGTTTCTGTTTTATCGTGAATTGAATTAATCATTTTTACGGCATCAAACAAATGCGCTAAAGCAATTGGACTGTTAAGGTCATCGTTCATTGCTGCCAAAACCTTATCCTGAAGAGCATGGATATCAACTGAAGAGTTTTCACTCACAGGAAGTTTCTCAAGTGTTTCCATGGCTTTCATAAGACGGGCATAGCCTTTTTCAGCTGCCTGCAATGCTGAATTCGAGAAATCTAAAGTGCTGCGATAATGCGCCTGAAGCATAAAAAAACGTATGGTCATTGGCGAATACGCTTTTTCAAGGAGCGGATGTTCTCCACTAAAAAACTGATCCAATGAAATGGCATTGCCCAATGATTTTCCCATTTTCTGTCCATCGAGGGTAATCATATTGTTATGCATCCAATACTGAACGGAAGGTTTTCCGTTAGCAGCTTTTGATTGCGCCATTTCGGCCTCGTGGTGCGGAAATGTAAGGTCCATCCCTCCCCCATGAATATCAAACTGTTTCCCCAGGTATTTTGTGCTCATTGCCGAACATTCGAGGTGCCAGCCCGGGAAACCATCGCTCCACGGAGACGGCCAACGCATAATATGTTCAGCTTGTGCTTTTTTCCAAATTGCAAAATCGAGTGGTGAATTCTTTTCATCCTGACCATCCAACTCTCTGGTATTCGAAATTAAATCTTCAATTTTTCTTCCAGACAACTGCCCATATTCATTGTTTTCGGCAAATTTTTGCACACTAAAATAAATAGAACCGTTGCTTTCGTATGCATACCCTGAATCTAAAATTTTCTGTACGGTTTCAATTTGTTCAATTATATGCCCAGATGCCCTCGGTTCGATACTTGGAGGTTGAACATTTAGCAAATCCATATTTTTATGGTAATCGTGCGTATACATTTGCACCACTTCCATGGGTTCGAGCATTTCAAGTTTTGCTTTTTTTGCCACTTTATCTTCCCCCTCATCGGCATCGGCAACCAAATGACCTACATCGGTAATATTCCTGACATAGCGCACTTTATACTTCAAAAATTTCAAATATCTGAATAACAGATCGAATGTAATTGCCGGACGTGCGTGACCCAAGTGGGCATTTCCATAAACAGTTGGCCCGCAAACATACATCCCGACATAACCAGGAATTAATGGCTTAAAGACCTCTTTTTTACGTGTTAAAGTATTGTATATTACAAATTGATTTTCCATTTGCTAAAGGAAGTTTCATTTCGAAACAAAGGTAAAATTATTTAGAATAATAGCTTGAATTCATCCCGGGCATGTTCCGAAAAACAAACCTAACTTAATTATTCTTCTTTATTGCTTTGTGTTTCAGGTGCCGCATCAGAATCCTCTTCTTTTTCTGCATCCGAACCATCTTCTCCTTTTTTCTCTTTAATCGCTATAGAATTAAAGAGTTTCCGATAAAATATTAGAATTGAAAAAATACCAATGGTTATGGAAGAATCGGCAATGTTAAATACCGGCCGGAAGAAGATAAACTCCTCGCCTTTCCAAAATGGGAACCACTCAGGGAAATGCCCTGAAACCAATGGGAAATAAAGCATATCCACTACTTTCCCGTGCAAAAAGGAAGCATAACCCCCACCTTCGGGCATAAATGTTGCAACCTGCCCGTAACTATGGTTAAAAATCATTCCATAAAAAACACTGTCAATGATGTTCCCTAGGGCACCTGCAAAAATCAATGCAATGCAGAATAAAAACCCCATTGGCAAATCTTGTTTCGATAGTTTTACCAAATACCAGCCAATTGCAATTACAGCAAGGATACGGAAAACTGTTAGAAAGATTTTACCATATTCACCCATAAACGACAATTCTGCACCAAATGCCATCCCGTTGTTTTCAACAAACAAGATAACAAACCAATTGCCCAATACTTTGATTTCTTCCCCAAGGGTCATGTGGGTTTTAATCCAAACCTTAAAAATCTGGTCAATGACAAGGATTAAGATTATGGCAAGTATTGATTTTGTAAGTTTTGATAATTTCACGTTATGAAATATTTATATGTTGTGATTTCCTAAAAAAAAGAAACCCTCCTTTTAAGAAAAGAGAGATTCAGTTATTTAAAAAATAATAAGTCATTGTTTTTCCTTCATAGGAAGCTTTATCCCTGACTGTTCTTTGCCTGGATACTTAAAGTAGCATGAGGCACTGCTCTCAGTCTTTCTTTTGAGATTAGATTGCCTGTTTCACGACAAATTCCATAGGTTTTGTTTTCTATGCGTACCAATGCAGCCTGAAGATGTTGAATAAATTTCAATTGCCTTTGGGCTAATTTGCCAGCTTCTTCTTTTGAAAGTGTAGCAGCACCTTCCTCAAGCACTTTGAACGTAGGAGAAGTATCCTGCGTGTCGTTACCGTCGGATTGATTTATGGAGCTACGATACATATCATAATCTTGTTTTGCCTTGTCATATTTTTCAAGAATTATTTTTTTGAATTCTTGTAATTCTTCATCTGAATATCTATTTTTTCCTTTCATAGCCCTAAGGTTTAAGGTTTACAAATTATAAGACCAAAATCGAGTTTCTAAAATTATCATTTTTTTTTAATTCCCCATAGGTCGTAAAACATCCCAATGCCAATTATTGCATGTATTTTTCAACGAAAACTTTTGCTTCAGTAGTATCGTTAATCTCAATTATTTTAACACCCTCATTTTCAATTGAGTCAACCAAGCTGAGCTCTGTTGCCAATGTTTGGGTGCAAATGTACTCTTTAAAATTCTCCACTGCATCGTTAATTGAATCCTGCTTAACAATGCTTAACAAAATCCGGTCGGTGACCTCATAACCGCTCTCTTTCCGAATATTCTGGATTTTATTTATAAACTCCCTGGCAATCCCTTCCTGCTTTAATTCTTCTGAAATGTGGATGTCAAGGGCAACAGTCATGTTCCCATCATTAGCAACCAGCCATCCAGGTATATCTTCAGTAATGATTTCCACATCTTCAATGCTAATTGCTGCATTTTCCCCGGCAACTTCCACATCAAACTTACCCTCTTTCTCAAAGGTTACGATATCTTCTTGTGACAAAGCATTAATTGCACCTGCAATTTGCTTCATTAATTTCCCGTATTTAGGACCCAAAGCCTTAAAATTGGGTTTAATCTTCTTCTTAATAACATTCGAAGTGTCCGATATATATTCAACCTCTTTCACATTTACTTCGGAAAGAATAATCTCCTTCACAGCTTCAAATTGCTCTTTAAAATGATCGTTTAAGATCGGGACCATAATTTTTTGCAAAGGCTGGCGAACTTTAATTTTCTCTTTCCTTCTTAATGCCAAAATCATGGAAGATGCCTTTTGTGCAATAGCCATACGTTCTTCCAAATCTTTATTAATCAAAGACTCTTCAAACTCGGGGAATAATCCCAAATGCACGCTTTGATCCGTTTCTTTTCCGGTTACTTTATTTAAGTCTGAAAATAATTGTTCGGCAAAGAATGGGGCAATTGGCGCCATCAGTTTTGCAATTGTTGATAAGCAAGTGTATAAGGTTTGATAGGCAGAAATTTTATCGGTAGAATAATCGCCACCCCAATATCTTTTCCTGCTTAAGCGTACAAACCAATTGCTCAGGTTCTCAATTACAAACTCAGAGATTGCCCTTCCTGCGCGGGTTGGTTCGTAACTTTCGTAACTTTCACCAACTTCTTTTACCAATGAATTCAACAATGAAATAATCCATTTATCGATCTCCGGACGTTGTTCCATTGGGACATCTTCTTCTGCAAATTTGAATTTATCAACGTTTGCATAGAGCGCAAAGAAATTATAGGTATTGTAAAGTGTTCCAAAGAATTTCCTTTTTGCTTCTTCAACACCTGCAATGTCGAATTTAAGGTTGTCCCAAGGTTGGGCATTGGTAATCATGTACCAGCGCAACGGATCGGAACCATAGGTTTCAATGGTCTCGAACGGATCAACGGCATTTCCAAGTCTTTTCGACATTTTATTGCCAGCTTTGTCAAGAACAAGTCCATTGGAGATAATATTTTTAAATGCAACCGATTCGTCTATCATTGTAGCAATGGCATGCAGTGTAAAAAACCAACCACGGGTTTGATCAACTCCCTCAGCAATAAAATCCGCAGGGAATAGGGAAGCCCCACCCCAACCCTCCCCTAAGGGGAGGGAGTAAAGAGTCTGCTTAATCTTTTCTAAAACAACATCTATATCGTTAAGAACTTCTTCATTTGTAAATCTAATCACTTTAAAACCAAGTCCAGTCAACATTTCGGTTCTTTGTTCATCCGAAATTTGAACATCGGGCAAAGTATGGTAACCTCCATCAACTTCAATAATCAGATGTTTTTCAAGACATACAAAATCAGTTATAAACTGATCAATAATATGCTGCCTCCTAAACTTATATCCCGCAAGCTGCCGGCTTTTAAGGTTCTTCCACAAGAATGTTTCTGCTTCTGTAGGATTCTCTTTTTGCTTTTTTGCAAGATCTTTTAATAATCCATAATTTGAGTCTCTTGCAGTTTGCCATTTGGGAGTTTTTTCTCCTCCCCCTTTGGGGGAGGTCGGGAGGGGGCTGAAAGGATAATGATGCTGTGCAAATGGCATTGCCCCTGAATCAAACCAAACGTCAATTAAGTCAGGTTCGCGGAACATTTTTTCGCCGGATTTTGAAACCAACACAACCTCATCGACAAAAGGTTTGTGCAAGTCAATTTTGGCATAATTTTCTTTTGAATTATCGCCAACCACAAATCCTTGGTAAGGATTTTTATTCATAAATCCTTGCTCAATTGATTTTTCAATTTCCGCCATTAGTTCTTCGGCAGATCCGATACATTTTATTTCTTCACCATCTTCGGTTGCCCAAATTGGAAGCGGCGTTCCCCAGAACCTGGAACGGCTTAAGTTCCAATCCACCAAATTCTCAAGCCAATTGCCAAATCTACCGGAACCAGTTGCCTGTGGTTTCCAATTAATGGTTTTGTTAAGTTCAATAAGTTTATCCTTACAGGCAGTAGTTTTTATAAACCATGAATCAAGGGGATAATACAGAATAGGTTTATCGGTACGCCAGCAGTGAGGATAGCTGTGTTCGTGCTTTTCAATTTTGAAGGCTTTATTATCCTTCTTTAGCATCACCGAAATATCGATATCAACAGTCGAATCGTTTTCGCTCAATGACTCGTCGTATTCATTTTTTACAAACCTACCCTCGAACTCAGCATAATTATCTGCATTCACATATTCTTTGGCAAATTCAGGGTTCATGTTCTCCAGTTTAAAGAACCTTCCTTTTTTATCAACCAAAGGCTGAATTTTACCCTCAACGTCTTCCACAATAAGTGGGACAATGTCATTTTGTTTTGCAACCCTGTCGTCATCGGCACCAAAAGTTGGTGCAATATGAACAATTCCGGTTCCATCTTCGGTAGTAACAAAATCGCCGGTAATTACTTCAAAAGCTTTTCCTTTAGGTTGTACCCACTCGATTAATTGCTCGTAATTAATGCCTTTTAAATCTTTCCCATTGTATTCATCCAACACTTTAAACGGGATCTTTTTATCGCCTTCCTGGTATTCTTCCAAATTCAATTCAGCATTTTTGGGGCTGAATAATGAATTCATCAGGTCTTTGGCCATTATCAAGGTAACCGGGGCAAACGTATATGGATTAAATGTCCGGACCTTAACATAGGTAATCGATGGCCCTACACAAAGTGCTGTGTTTGAAGGCAAAGTCCAGGGGGTGGTTGTCCAAGCAAGAAAGTAAACATCGGTATCCGCTCCTTCGAACAAAAACTCTGATTTTTCATTGCGTACAGCTTTAAACTGTGCAATGGCAGTGGTATCTTTTACATCGCGGTAACACCCCGGCTGGTTTAATTCATGCGAACTTAATCCTGTTCCGGCTGCAGGCGAATATGGTTGAATGGTGTAGCCCTTGTACAACATCCCTTTTTCGAAAATCTGTTTTAACAACCACCATAAGGTTTCAATATACCTGCTATCGAAAGTAATATACGGGTCGTCCATATTTACCCAATAGCCCATTTTTCGGGTCAGTTCTTCCCATTCACGGGTATATTTCATCACTTCGGTACGACAGGCTTTGTTGTAATCCTCAACCGTGATGCTTTTGCCAATATCTTCTTTGGTAATATTTAGTAATTTCTCAACACTAAGTTCCACAGGCAATCCGTGTGTATCCCATCCAGCTTTTCGGTGTACACGATAACCTTTCATGGTTTTGTACCTGCAAAAAATATCTTTGATAGCACGGGCCATTACGTGATGAATTCCGGGCATACCATTCGCAGATGGCGGACCTTCGTAAAAAACAAAAGTTTCGTTTCCTTCCCTTGTTTCTATACTCTTATGAAAAGTGTCGTCTTTCTCCCACCATTTCTGGATATCCTTGTTAATTTGGGATAGATCTAATTGCTTGTATTCTTTGAATTTAGTACTCATCAAAAATCTATATTGTATGCTGTTTTTCGAAAAATGTACAAATATAGGAATTTTTTATACTCCCGGGGCTTATCCCCGCAGGAAAGTAGAGAATTGATAAGTACTTGATAATCTTGAAAAAATCAAATTATTAGAATTAAATTTTGAATCAAATAACTAATAATATTTAAGGATATATGAATCCATTTTGAATCACCTATTTGTAAAGGTCAAATGAAGTATAAAAGATGCTTTTCCAAACATTTTTTATCAACGTGCATAGGCTTGAATTTCGTCGATCAGTCCCTGGTCATAGGCTTGTTTAACGATTTTCCAATCGCCCAGGCGGTTAAAATACAAACTTGCATAGTTTCGTTGAATCAGGGAACCATGAAACAGATACCATTCAATTTGTTTAATGCCCCGCGGGTTTTGTACCAAACTTAGCGCATAATCAACGTAACGGGTCATTGCCAAATCCGACTGGTCCGTCAGGTTTTCCATGATCTCAATGATATCCTGCGAAGTGCCCCGGATTGCTTTGCCAATCAATAATTTTAACGTTCCTGTGAACGGGTAATTTCTCATTTTTTAAGTGCAAATTTTTCAATTGTTTTTTGCTGGTTTAAAACAACATGACCTGTATCTTTTAAAACAATTCCCTCAAAATCAGCCAGGTTTGTTTTCATTCGTTCATAGGTTTTAAATCACTATTAACCGACAAAAGTCGGGATTTTAAATTTTATTCTCTCTATCGCCCTGTATATGGGCGACTAGTTTATTTTTTCAAATCAGACCCCAGCTTAAATCAGGTTTAATTGAAGCTGACCGGGAGGTTCGCCAACCTGTATTTTATACGCCCGGCTGGTGCTTCGAAGCAATTCTACCATGTCGAGCATACTTATGAGGTGTATCCTTATTAGTGAAGCAACGACAGAGAATGCTTTCTTTGTTTGTGCTATTTTTTGAATAACAGTCATTAACAGTTGGGCAATCAGTGTACACCAAACCTGTGTCCTTATTGCATTTTCGTTTTCTCCATAAAAATAATGCAGTTGGAAATTTTGTTTCATTTTTTTGAACAGCAACTCTATTCCCCAGCGTTTTTTGTAAAGAAAAGCAACCTCTTCGGCAGTTATATCAAAATTGTTGGTTAGGAATTCAAAATACCTGTTCTTTTCATCCTGATAACATACTCTCCGTAAACGGATTTTTTTGAAAACTTTCAATTGCCTTTTCCCGTTTTCATCTTCGGGATGGTAGGTAAGTTCAATAACCTGGTCACGGAGAACTTTGGCTTGCCCTTTTTTTCGGTAGTGTTTCCGTTTTTCTTCAACAACATCATATACCGCATTCTTTTTTAGCCGTGTAACAAAATAGACCTGTTGTGCGGTCCATAAAGCAAACTGGTGGTAATAATTATAAGCTTTGTCGAACACTATCATGCTATGCGATATCAATTCCAAGCTTTTCAGAAAGTTTTTGTCGTGGACTTTTGCTGCTGTGATTTTCACAAACCGTCCTACAGACTGTACCGCGTCAATAAGCATGTGGACCTTCAGCCCACCTTTCTTTTTGCCATCTCCTTTAGGGTTACGCCCAACTCCTTTTAAAATATCGCTAAACAAACGGATTGTGGTTGAATCGATTAAAAGTACTTCTTTAAAAGTCAAGCCAAATGTACGGCTGTCCGATAAAAATGATTTGTACTTATCCACCAAGGCAAAGTATAAATCTTCAAAAAAACGGTTATCCCGGTTTCTCAACCCATCGCTGGCTGTGCTCTTCGCTGGTGCCTTTTCCAAACCAAGATGGTTTAGCTTTCCTCCCAAAGCACGTAATCCTTCACAGGTTTCTGTCATTGAGTCGCAGCGGCTTAAAATCCCAAACAACATGGTAATTAGATGCGTCTTAGCCTTAAATGCCTTATAATACCGGTCACTGTCGTGTGATTTTATGATGGGCGATATGTTGACTTTTAAGACCAAATCTATTATCTGTTTAAAAATTGGCTGTCCGACAAATTTTATTTCTTTATTTTTATCCATGTTGTAAAGAGTTTTCGCAAAAATCAATTTACAACTTTGAAGGGAAACCGAAAGGGAGTACCTTCTTTTAATTATTTTAGTCGGACACTACTGGTTTTAAATGAATTGTAAAAGCAATCGTTTTCACCACCAA
Source organism: Prolixibacteraceae bacterium (assembly GCA_963678235.1). Lineage (GTDB taxonomy): Bacteria > Bacteroidota > Bacteroidia > Bacteroidales > Prolixibacteraceae > JABMQB01. Next base: position 3,311,265 of record OY782766.1, read on the forward strand.
TAAACAGGGTTGGTGACTGAATTTTACGTAATTCTTCATCCGAAAACAGAGGCATCATATCTGTTCGTGGCAAAAAGTTTTTCCGGATTATTTTTGAGAATTGGATGGTCGCTTCATCGAATTCAAGGCTGCCATAAACCATTTTGGTAAGCATTTTAAACCCAAAGTTTCCGAGAATTGACGTGAATACAATCCAAAATATAGATGATAATTTGATTTGCGTTATTCCGGCAGTTGACAATAATACCAGTTTGTTCACCATTTTTGGTAGCCGGATTGCAAAATCAAGCGCGATCCACCCTCCCAACGAGCAGCCAGCAAGAATCGCACTGGGTATTTTCAGGAAATGAAAAACTTCTTCCAGCCAATTTGAAAAGTATTTGCCTTTAAAATCGATCCTTGCTTCAGAACTATTCCCGCACTCTCCTGGAATATCGATGGCAAACAGATGGAAGTTTATGCCATAGGTTTTTACGTCATTCGCCCACATTGCCGAATTTGAACCTGAGCCATGCAACAAAACCATTGCCGGCTTTGACTTATCCCCACTTTCAATTACAAAAGTATTTCCAACATGGGTTGGTATGTTATGTCTCCAACATGGTTGTTGCCATTGCGACAAAATACCTTCATAAAATGTTCGTATTTCAGCTTTCCCTTTTTTCGATTTATATATACTTGTCTTTGCCATTGCCATATTTTTTTGGCAAAGGACAGGATAGTTGTGCAGATAAATTTTGACATGGATCAAAAAATCACTTTCGAATCCGGCTTAAGGTTTCTTGTGAAATTCCTAAAATTGAAGCAATATGCCCGAGTTTGGCACGCTTAATTATTTCAGGGGCAATTTGGCATAAATACTGGTACTTGCCTTTTGCATCGCGCTGCTTGAGCTCTTTTGTATGTACATCAACGTTTACAAACTCGCGCTCCATTAATATATTGGTAAACTTGACAATTGGCGGGCATTGGGCAAGCTTTTCACTATTCTCACGTGAAATGCTAATTACCACCGTATCTTCGCAGGCTTGCAAGAATTCGTTTGATGCACTCCGTTGGGCATAACTTTGTAGCGAGGTAAATGTGTTGTTTTCGGTGTGTATCCAGGTGCTTACTTCGTTTCCATCGTGCAGGTAATACTTCCGGACCATCCCCGATTTTAAAAACCAGATTTTATTGCACCGCTGTCCGGCTTCAAGTATAAACTGATTTTTCGAATAGTTTTCGATTTGGGCTAAGGCATGCAATTGATTTACGCTATCCGTATCCAGTTTAACAAATGTTTCAATATAATCAAGCAGTTGTTGCATGACAGGATCAAAATAGCGTAAATCAATATTTCTTTAGTTCTTATTCAACACCAAATTTGTAAATACAAATGGAGTAATATTCATCGCCCGGCTCTAAAATTGTTGACGGGAAATTTTCCTGATTTGGACTATCCGGGTAATGTTGGGTTTCTAAACAAAAGGCAGAACGGAAATTGTAAGGTTTGCCTTGTTTCCCGATATCTTCACCTGTCAAGAAATTACCAATGTAGAACTGGATGCCTGGTTCGTTGGTATATACTTCAAGCACACGACCCGAAACCGGCTCAACCGCTTTTGCAGCAAAGGTTAATCCTTCGGTGTTTTCTTTTAAAACCCAGTTATGATCGTAACCATTCCCGATTTTTAGTTGCTCAAAATCATCGTTTACATGTAAACCTATAGCCATTGGCTCCCTGAAATCCATAGGGGTATTTTCAACAGGGGCAATTTCACCAAGAGGAATAAGTCCATCATCAACAGGTGTATAATAATCCGCATTGATTTGCATAACGTGATCCAAAATAGTTTCACTGCCTTCGCCTGCCAGGTTAAAATACGAATGATTGGTCAGGTTCACGGGAGTTGCTTTGTCGGTTTCCGCCCAATATTCTATTTTCAATTCATTATCATCGGTTAAGGTATATAAAACCTTCATCTGAAGGTTGCCGGGATAACCTTCTTCCATATCCTCAGAAAGGTAGCTAAGCTCAAGGGTTTGACCATCCAATTGGGTTGCGTCCCACATTACTGCCTGATACCCTTTTAATCCGCCATGCAAATGATTCACTCCATTGTTAATTGCAAGCTGATAAACCGTATCGTTTAAGGTAAATTGTCCTTTGGCAATCCGGTTTCCATAACGTCCGATCAAAGCCCCAAAGTTAGAAGTATACGCGTTTAAGTATTCATCGTAGCTATTATCGCCTAACACAACATCTCCAAAATTTCCATCCTTGTCAGGAACCCAAAGATTGACAACGCGTCCGCCATAATTTGTGATTTGTGTTACAACACCATTCCCATTTTTTAAGGTAAATAATGCGAGTTCTTTGCCATCGACTGTGCCACTAAAATTTTGAGAATCGATTAAAACCGGCTGTGCGGGTTGTTTGCTGCACGAAAAAAGCATTCCGGCTAAAAGAAGAATTACAAAGCTTTTGCTGAAAGTTGAAAATTTGGACTTCATGATTAATCGTAGTTAGTTAATAATTTTTTATCCTAAAATACACTTTTAATTATTTCTTTCACATTGTCAGAAATTCCATAGGTATAAATATGCAAGCTGGGTACCTTTTTCTCAACCAATTCTTTTGATTGGTGAATTGCCCATTCAGTCCCAACAATGCGCGCGTCATCGTTGTTTTTGCATTTTGCAAGCTCTCCAGCCAATTCCTGGGGCAAGTCGATGCTAAAAATCTTAGGCAAAACCGTCAATTGGTTTTTTAGGTTTATGGGTTTAATACCCGGAATAATTGGCACTGTTATGCCCATCTCCCTGCATTTATCTACAAAATCGAAATACACCTGGTTATCGAAAAACATTTGCGTTACGATATAATCGGCTCCAGCATCCACTTTTTGCTTCAAATATTCCATGTCGAGTTCCATATTTGCAGCTTCGAAATGTTTCTCCGGGTACCCGGCAACACCAACAGAAAAGTTCAGTGGTGTATTGTTTTTAAGGTCTTCTTCCAAATATTTTCCTTTGCCAAGATCATTGATTTGCCGGACCAAATCCACCGCATTTGCGTGCCCGTTCGGGTCAGGAACAAAAACGTGCTGGTTTTTAACCCCGTCGCCACGCAAGGCAAGCACATTATTAATCCCTAAAAAATTAAGGTCGATTAAAACATGCTCGGTTTCGCTTTTCGAAAATCCACCACACAAAATGTGTGGGATTACCGGAATCCCGTATTTGTGCTGGATAGAAGCAGCAATAGCCACTGTTCCGGGGCGTTTGCGAACAGTCCGTTTAACAATTGAGCCATCGGGCATTTCCTTAAATTCTAACTCATCACGATGGGTGGTGATGTTGATATAGCTCGGGTTTACATCCAATAAGCTTTCAATGGTTTTAAAAATCCGGCTGGTATCGTTTCCTTTTAACGGAGGAAGCAACTCAAACGAAAACAATGTTTTATCGCTGATATTTATGGTTTCAATTACGTTCATTTTAGTCTTTTTCGTCTGAAAAACAAATTTATTAAATTCCTTTGCGGAAAGAAATATTTTAAGTCATAGAAAATTAAATTGATTTTTTAATGATACAGGACTATCGTATTTAAATTCCTTTGCCTATTTATAATTCAGGTTGGTTGGTAAAAATTTTTCTACATGTTCGGCATTAACCTCTTTTCTTCGGGCATAGTCTGCCACCTGATCTTTTGAAATCCGTTCGAGGCTAAAATATCTTGAGTAGGGATGGACAAAATACTGTCCGCTCACCGAGGCATTTGGGTACATTGCGAAATGCTCGGTTAAGGTGACCCCAATTTTATCTGCATCCAAAAGCTTAAATAAATTTTCCTTTTCAGAATGTTCAGGACAAGCCGGATAACCAATTGCAGGCCTAATTCCCTGGTATTTTACTTTTAAAATATCCTGCATCGGAAGCTGTTCATCAGGCACATAGCCCCAATATTCTTTACGCACCTGAAGGTGCAGCAATTCGGCAAATGCTTCGCTTAACCTGTCGGCAAGAGCCTCCAGCATAATTGCTTTGTAATCGTCGTTATCCTTACGGAATTTATCTTTCCATTTTTCAATACCGATTCCGGCAGTGGTTATAAATCCCCCGCAATAATCCGTTTCTTCCGAAGTTAAAGGAGCGACAAAATCAGACAAACAATAATTTGGAATGCCCTCTTTCTTTTGTTCCTGTTGGCGTAAATGGTAAAACCGTCCACACTCGCTGGTTTTGTTTTCATTTTCAAATAGAACAATGTCGTCACCATCGGAATTTGCAGGCCATATTCCCAGTGCTGCATTTGCAGTTACCATTTTTTCAGCAATCATTTCATCGAGAAATTCATTCGCTTCAGCATATAGTTTTTTTGCCTGCTTCCCTTGTTTTTCATCCTCGAATATTTGCGGATAATGCCCTCGTAATCCCCAGGTAATAAAAAAGAAAGTCCAATCAATATATTCCCTCAATTCTTCCAAAGGATAATCTATAATATGTTTTACCCCCGTGAAATTTGGTTTGTAAATTGGTGTATTCTCCCAGTCAATCTCGAACTTATTTTTACGGGCTTGTTCCAGCGAAACATAACTTTTTGGCTTTCTGTTTTGCTGAAATTCCACAATTTCATCGTACTCTTTTCGGATGGCATCTGTAAATTTTTTATTGCCGGCAATCAGGTTCGAAACCACGTTTACAGCCAGTGAAGCATCTTTAACGTGTACCACAGGATGAGAATATTCGGGTGCTATTTTTACGGCAGTGTGTATTTTCGATGTGGTTGCCCCCCCAATCATAAGCGGAATGTTCAGGTTTTGTTTTTGCATCTCTTTGGCAATGTCAACCATTATTTCGAGCGAAGGGGTAATCAATCCACTGAGCCCAATCACATCCACTTTTTCATTAATTGCAGTTTCGAGTATTTTCTCGGTTGGTACCATCACGCCAAGGTCTACAATTTCGTAATTATTACAGCCAAGTACTACGCCAACAATGTTTTTACCAATGTCGTGCACATCGCCTTTCACTGTTGCCATTAATACTTTTTTCTGTTTGGTTGAAGTATTGTTTTTTTCTTTCTCTGCTTCAATGTAAGGCAATAAAACGGCAACTGCTTTTTTCATTACCCGGGCTGATTTTATGACCTGCGGGAGAAACATTTTCCCGGAACCGAATAAGTCTCCGACTACATTCATTCCGTCCATCAAGGGCCCTTCAATAATGTTTAACGCAGGATCGTATTTTTTTAGTGCTTCGGCCATATCTGCATCCACATATTCGGGGAAGCCTTTTACAAGCGAATAAATAATCCGTTCTTCCAGAGGTTTTTCGCGCCACTCAATTACTTTCTCTTCTTTGGTATCGGTCGATTTTAGCTGAGCGGCAAAATCCAATAATATTTCGGTTGCATCGGGACGTTTGTTAAGTACTAAATCTTCTACTTTTTCCAACAAATCTTTTGGGATGTCGTCGTAAATCTGGAGCATTCCCGGATTTACAATTCCCATGTCCAATCCTGCTTTTATACTGTAAAACAAAAACACCGAATGCATTGCCTCCCGGATCACATTGTTACCGCGAAAAGAAAATGAAACGTTGCTCACTCCTCCACTGGTTTTTGCATGAGGAAGGTTTTCTTTGATCCATTGAATTGATTTAATAAAATCGACCGCATAATTGTTGTGCTCTTCTATTCCGGTCCCAATGGTTAAAATATTGGGATCGAAAATGATATCCTGTGGCGGGAAATTAATTTTTTGGGTAAGAAGTTCGTATGCCCGTTTTGTAATTTCAATTCTTCTTTCGAACGTATCTGCCTGTCCTTTTTCATCGAAAGCCATCACAACCACTGCAGCCCCGTATCTTTTTATCTTTCGGGCATGGTCTAAAAATTCTTCTTCTCCCTCTTTAAGGCTGATCGAATTCACAATTGCTTTGCCCTGTAAACATTTCAGCCCTGCTTCAATGACTGCCCATTTGGAGGAATCGATCATTATCGGCAGTTTAGAAATATCAGGCTCTGCCATGATTAAATTCAAAAACTTCACCATTTCCTTTTCAGCATCAAGCATGGCATCATCCAGGTTCACATCAATCACCTGTGCCCCATTTTCAACCTGGTCGCGCGCTATTGAAAGAGCCTCTTCGTATTTCTCTTCTCTGATTAGTCGTGCAAATTTTCTTGAACCGGACACATTGCAACGCTCTCCAATATTCACAAAGTTGGTGGTTTCGGTAATGGTAACAGGCTCTAAACCACTTAAACGGGTTAAGTCATCCCGCTGATTTTTAACGTGCGGGCTTGCTTTTTCCGCAATTTCGGCAAAAGCTTTAATGTGTGCCGGTGTTGTGCCACAGCAACCTCCAATTATGTTTACAAATTTATTGTCGAGATAATCTTTTAAATACCCGGCCATCATTTCTGGGGTTTCATCGTATCCCCCAAATTGATTTGGCAATCCTGCATTCGGGTGGGCACTAATATGAAACGGCGCCTTTTTCGAAAGTTCTTTTATGTAAGGTCGCAAATCGGTTGCTCCAAGTGAACAATTTAAGCCTATACTTAATAGATCGATGTGCGAAACCGAATTTAAAAATGCTTCCAATGTTTGTCCTGAAAGAGTCCTTCCACTGGCATCGGTAATCGTTCCGGAAATCATCAATGGTAATTTTATGCCCCGTTCTTCCAATGCCTCTTCGATGGCAAAAATCGCTGCTTTCCCGTTCAGGGTATCAAAAATGGTTTCAATGAGTAACAAATCAACCCCACCATCCAGCAATCCTTCCACCTGCTCACGATATGCTGTTTTCACCTCATCGAAAGTGACAGCACGATAACCCGGATCATTCACATCGGGCGATAAAGACAATGTTTTGTTTGTTGGACCAATAGAACCCGCAACAAACCTCGGTTTTGATGGATTGTCATCAGAATATTTATCGGCTACCTTTTTCGCAATTTGCGCAGAAGCCTTATTCATTTCATACACATATTCTTCGGTATGGTAATCTCCCTGCGAAATGCTGGTTGCATTAAATGTGTTGGTGAGCAAAATATCAGCTCCTGCATCCAGATACCGAAGGTGCAACTCTTCAATAATGGACGGTTTGGTAATGGAAAGAATATCGTTATTCCCTTTCTGATCGTAGGCAAAATCTTTCAACAAATCGCCCCGATAATCTTCTTCGGAAAGTTTATATTCCTGTAAAAGAGAACCTACGGCACCATCCATAACAAGCACCCGATTCTCTAATTCTTTATATATGTTTTTCTTCATGTTCTTTTATTACTCAAATTCTTTTTGATTCTTGAAACCCTTCCTGTATCCACCTCTTCAAAAAATGGACAGAAAAATCAATTTCAAAACTTCCTCTATTTTAAAAATGTAACATCAAAGTTACCCCTTATTCCAATTTTATCGCCAACAATTGCGATCACCATCTCGATCTCGTCATATTTCTCGGATGATTTGATAATCGTAGAAATATCTTCTTCGCTTTTAACCGCATTTCCCAAAGCTGTGGCAAATGTATCGGCAACAAGTGTGTTTTTACATACAACCATTACTGCATCGGCTTTTCCAAAACTTAATGATGGCCCCACAGTTCCCGCCGAGGTACAAACTCCAATCGGTGTTTCTTTCGCTGGCAATCTCATTCCAACTTTTTGTGATAGAGGAGAATTTCCGGCATAAACACTAATTGTAATTTCATCCAAAACATCAAGGTAGAGGTCACCGCCGTTTTCAATAACCATTTCGTTTACTGAAAAGTTCTTGGAAATTTCCACACCAACCGCTTGAGCAAATAAACCCGCCACCGCGGACATGGGACCAATTCCTGCCTTTTGTGAAGCAGCACATAAAAGTTTTGCCTCGTTTGGCATATCGTCCTCTACTTTTATAGGAACCAGGCTCTTTTTAAATTCAGGATGTTTCTTTAAGTAATCGTCCAAAATTGTTCTTAGTTCAACAACTTTATTGTTTGCAACATCAACCATATCCTTTTTATAAGATGACGGGTCGATGCCAATCCACAATTCAGTTTCTTTATGCACCACCCGAAAAGATTTAAACCTTTTTGTGTTAAATTGATGCTGATATGTCCGAGGTTCGTACAAAGGACCTTACCTTAATTAAAATCTATTTTAAACAGTTTTAAGGGACATGCCGTTACACAAAGCTCACAAACAACACATTTCGACTTGTCGAATTGTAATTTCCAATCTTTATCCATGACCAAAGCTCCGGCAAAACAAACAGCCGTACAATTTCCACAATCAATACATTTATCTGCCTCATGTGTAATACATTTATCCAGAGGATCGCATTTTACATTGTGCTTTTGCAGGTAGGAAATCCCTTTTTCAATATTTGCCGCTTTCCCGTGCAATTCGAGAAGTAAACTACCACGTTTCCCCGGATACACTTCGGCTTTTAAAATATTGATCCGGATGTCGTATTCCTTTACCAAATGATAACTCAACGGTTTATCCCCGCTTTGTGGGGGAAAATTTAAAACAAACCTTTTCTTAATCATCTTGACTCCTTTCTTTCAAACTATTCAACGAGCGGTTTTGAGGGAATAATTGCACAGGCTTTGAAACTTCAAAATTCCCTTCCATTAAGGCTTTTTTTAGTTCATCGGCAATTTTTCGGGCTTTCGACAAGCTGGCAACAGGTGCTGTTCGTACTTTTTTCCCATTTACTTTTATCTCGCCCGACTGCAATTGCTTATAAGATACCTGCCCAAGTTTTGGGGTTCCCGGTGATCCGTAATCCAAAACAGATGTTTCGATTTGTGCATTATTAATGGAAACCCTTTTTGCAATATCAGTATCTAAAATTGGTATTGGTATGCCAATTCCAACAAAAAGGCTAACGCCATATTTTTCGTACGAAGCAGCCTGTATATATTCCGGCGACATTTGTTTCAAATCACCAATTACTGCAATTGTAGCTGAATTGCTCACAGGCACACCATACTCATTCTTTGGTTTTGATGTATTAAACTGCGTTCCGGGCCAAACCACAAAACCTTGCGTGCCACCCAGGAAAATCCTGGTTCCAATACCAATTGTCCTAAATTCGGGATCGTTGAGTAAGGGGCTTAATTCACCAGATGTGGAGTAAGTTGCATTCCTTAAATTAGGCAACAGGGTACCCATATAGGTATGGATCATTTTTTTAGTGGTGTTGACTGCAACGTTATAATTCTGATATGCATTTCTGGGATTAAAAAGGGTAAATTCGTTTATCGAATGAATATTAATCACCGTTTTTATGTGCTTCCTTGGGTAACAATCAGTGCCTTTTCCCCAGGCTTCCAATTCCACGTCTTTTCCTTGCAGTAGATCCTGGATGACGTGCGCGCCGCCATATTCCGGATTTTCAGGATCGCACGCTGTTGCTCCAATGTAGGTGTCAACAGCAGCAAGCCCTTCATAACAAGGTACGCCATTTAACCTTATTTTTTCCATTCTTATTGGCGGATCGGCATGCCCAAAATTAATAATAGCCCCCGATGAACACATTGCCCCAAAAGTAGCAGTGGTTACCACATCTACCTTTTCAACAATTTCTTCGGGAGAAACTTCTAAGGCCAGTTTTGCAACTTCCTCGGCAGTAAGTACTACAGCACTGCCATTTTTTAATTTCTCATTAATCTGTTCGTATGTTTTGATATGTTTCATTCTTTAATTTTTGAAATAAACGGAGTTATATTTAAATTTTCGGATGTAGCTGGGTAATAACAACGTTACAACACCAGCTATCGCATACACATATTAGAGAAATATGCCTCGCTGAGGAAAAATAAGGTATTTTGCTTTTGAAAAGTTGAAATCTTCATTAAGTACATTTTTATATTATAATTCCGTAAACGGAAGGGTATTGGCACCTTAATCTTGTGCTGAGCAGGTTGCCAGAGGTTCTTTGAGCCCAATCTCTCCCCTCTTCTTTATAACCAAAACTACCATAAAGAAATTTTGATGATGACGCAAAAGTAATTCCAATGTTGATAAAATCAAAAATAACTCTCCAAAATCAACTATTTGTGGAAAATATTTAAAACAATTACACATCCCATCACCCTTTTTGTAATAATTAGTGCTTTATTTATACTAAATCTCCAAACAAAGTATTTGAATATCATATAAACAGAAACATTAATTATGCTGTTACATTACAAGTTCAATATCAAATATTATTTATGAAAACTGCAACAAATAATTTTAAAATTAACTCACAAACAAAAATGAAACGATTAATTATTCTTTTACTGGCAATTACTTTCATGCCATTTATGGCTATTTCCCAGAATATGATGGAAATGCCAGTTCCATTGGATGAAACAGTACGAACCGGCAAACTGGAGAACGGTCTAACGTATTACATTAAACACAATGAAGAACCAAAGGAAAGGGCAAGTTTTTACATTATTCAGAATGTTGGAGCCCTTTTGGAAGATGATAACCAAAATGGGCTTGCGCATTTTTTGGAACACATGGCATTTAACGGAACAGAGCATTTTGAAGGGAAAGGTATTATTAATACCCTGGAAAAACATGGAGTAGCATTTGGTAGAAATATTAACGCTTATACTTCGTTTGGTGAAACCGTTTACAACATGAGCGATGTTCCTGTTTTGCATGAAGGATTGGTGGATACATGCTTGTTGGTTTTACACGACTGGTCAAATTATCTACTCTTGACAGATGAGGAAATTGATGCAGAAAGAGGCGTAATCTCGGAAGAGTGGAGAACCCGCAGAAATGCCGGATTTAGAATGAGGGCGACTTATTTCCCTGTTTTATTTAAAGGATCAAAATATGCCGAACGCGATGTAATTGGCGACCTTGACATCATTAAAAATTTCGAATACGAAACTTTACGTAAGTTTTACCACGACTGGTATCGCAGCGACTTACAGGCAATTGCAGTTGTTGGTGATATTGATGTGGACGAAGTTGAAGGAAAAGTGAAAGAACTTTTCGCAAAAATCCCTGCTGTTGAAGATGCCCAAGAGCGTCCTGAGTTCAAAATTCCGGAACACGAAGAAACACTTTTTGTGGTTGCTACCGATAAAGAAGCACCTCAATCTTCTATTTCTATCTATATTAAGCATGAGGGAACAAAGGCAGAAGATAAAAACCTTGGTTATTTAAGAGAGCAGTATATCCATAATTTATTCAATACCATGGTTAGGGAACGAATTAGTGAGCTTCTTCAAAAAGGTACACCACCTTTTGTTGTTGGAGGAATTAGCTTTAGCGGTTTCATTGGTGGCTACGATGCACTGTCTATTTCGGCAACCGCAAATCCAAACCAGGAAGATGTAGCCTTAAAAGCAATTTATACCGAAGCGCAACGAATTGTTCAGCATGGTTTCCATGCATCGGAACTTGGAAGGGCAAAAACCAACTTGCTTACTTCCATGGAAAGCGCTTACAAGCAACGGGATAAAATTAGTAACGACAGGTATGTTAGCGGATTCCAACAACATTACCTAAGTGGTGAACCATATACCTCTGCCGAATTTGATTGGCAGTTTGGGCAAAAAATATTGGAGACCATTGAGGTAGAAGAAATAAATGCCAAGGTTAAAGACTGGATTGTTCCTGCCAACAGGGTAATAATTGTTATGGGGCCCGAAGGTGATGATGTAATACACTTGACGGAAGATGAAGCACTTTCCATTATCTCGGAAGTTGAAAATTCTACTATCGATCCGTATGAAGACAGTGCAGAAGTTACCTCTTTAATAAGTGAGGAACTAACCGGATCAAAAGTAATCTCTGAAAAGAAATTGGAAAACCTTGGGGCAGTAGAATGGAAGCTTGCAAACAACGCGAAGGTAATTTATCGCCACGCCGATTACGAAAAAGATAATGTAACCATCAGGGCAATTAGCCCCGGAGGGTCATCAATTTTTGAAGCAGACGCCATGCCTTCTGCAATGATGTTACCGCAGTTTATAGGTGCTTTTGGAGTTGGTGAATTTGATGCTGTTACCTTAAAAAAGGTACTTACAGGTAAAAAAGCCGGTGTGAACGTTGCTCTTGGCAATTTAAACGAATCGGTTGTTGGAAGTAGTACACCAAAGGATTTTGAAACCATGATGCAGTTGCTATACCTTCAATTTGAGCAACCCAGGTTCGATGATGAAGCATACGGGGCATTACAAAGCCGATATGTGGCCTACCTTGCAAACATGGCCAATAACCCACAAAAAATAATGGGAGACTCTCTTTCATTAATCTTAACCGATTATAACGAGCGCACGAAACTGGTCACTCCCGAATTATTTGATGATATTTCGGTCGAAAAAATTGAAAAACTTTATAAAGACCGTTTCCAGGATGCAGGGGACTTCATTTTCATAATTGTGGGCAATGTTGAAGAAGAAGTGGCTAAAACAATGGCTGAAAAATATATTGGCTCATTAACCGACAACCCAAGGGAAGAGACCTGGATTGACCGAAAAGTAAGCGGTCCAAAGGGAAAAACAGTAAAGGAAATAGAAATCCCCTTAGAAACAAAAAAGGCAAATGTGGTTATCAATATCAATAAAGAAATGCCTTATTCGCCAGCTGAGAACCTAAAACTTTCAGTATTACAAGCAATATTAAGGTTGCGATATACAGAGGAAATCCGCGAAAAAGAAGGTGGAACATATGGGGTTCGGGTTTCTTCAAGTTCATCGCATTATCCGGTTGCCGAAAAAACATTACAAATGCAATTTGATACAGATCCTGAAAAAGCAAACCACCTGAAAAACCTATTGATCGTGGAAATAGATAAAATTATTGAAAACGGGCCAACAGAAGAAGATCTGGATAAGGTTGTTAAAAATATGCTAAAAGAACGGGAACAAGCCAAAGAGCATAATAACTATTGGATGGGCACATTAAGTACTTATTTATTGCACGGTTACAATCGGGATGCTGAAGAAAACTTTGCTTCAGTTTTGAATTCCATGAGTACTGCTGATGTCCAAAAATTTACTTCTGAATTAATGACAGGAAATAACCTGGTAGATATTATTTTTAAACCAAAGCCGGAATAAGAGTATAATCAATAAATGCAGAGCCTGGGTTCTGCATTTATTTTTATATTATTTTTCAAATTATCAACGGTTTTCAAAACTTTTCCTTGTGTAATTTAGCTTAATGTTGTAAACTTGCACTCCGAAAATAAATTATTCGAGAAATCGTTTAGTCCTATTCAAAGGGAAAACACATTTCGGGCCTATAGCTCAGTTGGTTAGAGCACCTGACTCATAATCAGGGGGTCCCTGGTTCAAGCCCAGGTGGGCCCACTTAAACAGAGGGGAAGACAAAAATCTTCCCTTTTTTATTTTACCCCTATGAAAGCATATACATACATTTTATTCAGTGAAATACTTGACAGGTATTACTTTGGCTCCACCCAATTAAACCCTGAAGACAGGTTAAAACAACACCTCGCTAAATCTTATGGAAATGCAAAGTTCACGGCTAAAACAAACGATTGGAAATTACGCTTTGTTATTGAATGCCCAACTATTGACGTGGCAAGAAAAATTGAAACATACCTTAAGAAAATGAAAAACCGTAAGTATCTGGAATGGCTTTTTGATAATCCTGAAGCAATTGACAATATAAAAGCAAAATTTTAAACAAGAAGTCCTGGTTCACCCCGATCAAATCGGGGCAGGTGGGCCCACTTAAACAGAGGGGAAGACAAAAATCTTCCCTTTTTTATTTTACCCCTATGAAAGCATATACATACATTTTATTCAGTGAAATACTTGACAGGTATTACTTTGGCTCCACCCAATTAAACCCTGAAGACAGGTTAAAACAACACCTCGCTAAATCTTATGGAAATGCAAAGTTCACGGCTAAAACAAACGATTGGAAATTACGCTTTGTTATTGAATGCCCAACTATTGACGTGGCAAGAAAAATTGAAACATACCTTAAGAAAATGAAAAACCGTAAGTATCTGGAATGGCTTTTTGATAATCCTGAAGCAATTGACAATATAAAAGCAAAATTTTAAACAAGAAGTCCTGGTTCACCCCGATCAAATCGGGGCAGGTGGGCCCACTTAAACAGAGGGGAAGACAAAAATCTTCCCTTTTTTATTTTACCCCTATGAAAGCATATACATACATTTTATTCAGTGAAATACTTGACAGGTATTACTTTGGCTCCACCCAATTAAACCCTGAAGACAGGTTAAAACAACACCTCGCTAAATCTTATGGAAATGCAAAATTCACGGTAAAAGCTAACGATTGGTAAATACACTTTGTTATTGAATGCCAATCTATTGAAGTGTCAATAAAAATTGAAACCTACCCTAGGTTTAATGGTAAACAAGGCAATTTCGCTTTTTGTTCCTAAACGCATTGGCGGGCCAAAAGTTCCGGTGCCTTCCGAAACATAGATTTTAGTTCCCAAATAGTTATGAAGCCCTTTGTTGTATGCAAAAAGTAGGCGGGCAATGTAATTTATGGGGAACAATTGCCCCCCGTGTGTATGCCCGGCGAGGTACAAATCAACGCCATGTTTATGGGCATATTTAATTCCATCCGGGCTGTGATGCAATAGTATTGCTGGTTTTGCTTGATCGATTGGCAGCATTTCCAGGGTACTTTGAATGGTAGAATGATTTCCTGCTGCGTGCACATCAAAAGTTTCATTGTCGGCACGCATGTGGTTTAAACCAATAACCTGTATCCCTTTTACATCGGCAATTTCGTTTTCTAATATATGGATATTCAAATCACGTAAATGCTTTCTTACGATTCTTATTCCCGAATACCGGTCGTGGTTTCCTTCCACAAAATATACCGGGGCTTTAAGTTCAGTAAGGGGCATTAATGTTTTTTTGTTTAGCTTTATCTTCCCATCAAACAAGTCGCCTGTAATAAAAACCACATCCACATTGTGCCGATTGGTTTTATCCACAATTTTCTGTAAAAATCTTTTCCCACGGAAATGCCCTATATGTATATCTGAAAGATGAATTGCCCGCACTTCGTTTTTTAATCCATCAATGGCGATTTCGTGTTGTGTTAGTCTTGGATTCCAGGCGTTTAATGCTCCGCCAAGGCTTACTAAAACGGTTAGGATCAAAATTGAAAATCCATAAGTTTTTGGAGGGAAATTGGTAAATATCCGGACAATGTCAAACAATAGGGTGCTGATGAGCAAATACAACAAAACACCCATTGTTATGGCTGATATTTTATAAATCAGGCTTCCCAACAAGTTGGTGGAATTTGACAAAGGCATCACGCCAAAAAACACTAGCAATGATAAAGGAATAAAAAGTGCATAAAACATTTTTGTTTGCTCGATGCTGAAAAACCAGTTAAAGCGTTTAACTAAATAAATGTTCGCCCCAATAAAAATCCCAACCAGAAGGGATAAAAATAATAATGCCATTAGCTGCCTCATATTGTTTTCTTATTCCACCTCCTGCATTTGGCGGATTTGTTTCAATACCATTTTTTTAGGGGCAAAAGGAACCATTGCCATCATCAGTTTTTGTGCGAGCTTTAATCCGGTAACCACATCTAATTTACCTTTTATCATTCCATTGTATCCATCTTCGGCAACTTTACGTGCGCTGGTGGTTTTCCGGAACAATGGGGTTTTGTCCATTCCCGAAGTCCGTCCAAATTCAGACTCTGTTGCGCCGGGCATCAGGCAAGTAACCGTGATATTTGTACCGCTCAATTCTTCATAGAGGGCATTGCTAAAGAAACTAACATAGGCTTTGGAGGCATAATAAACCGCCTGCAAGGGACCCGGAACGAAACTAGCGGTGGATGAAACATTTAAAATCCTTCCGCTGTTTCTTTTTACAAAATCCGGAAGAAACAAATGGGTCAGCTCTGTTAAAGCCTTGATATTTAAATTAATCATTGTATATTGCCTGCCCCAATTAAGTTCGTGGAATTTACCAAGCAAGCCAAATCCTGCATTATTGATCAGATAATCAACTTCTTGCTTTGTACTTTTGATTTCATCGTACACCTGTTTTGGTGCTTCAGGCAAACTTAAGTCTTTTGCAATTACCAATACGTTTCCCTGGTATTTATCTTCCAATTCAACTTTTAGTTGTTCCAACTTGTTTTTACTTCGTGCTACGATGATTAAATCGCCGCCTTTTTCTACGTGGATTTTTGCCAGCTCATATCCTATTCCACTGGATGCTCCTGTAATTAATGCTGTTTTTTTGTTTTTCATGGTCTTTAATATGTAAGTACTTACTTTCTTATATGGTTAAAATTTTTTATAGATTGTATTTTCTCAAAAGGAATGTCATCATTTCATTTGCATTCAAACTTGATCCTTTCAAAACGGAGGAACCAATCCCGTCGATGAACAGGATTATTAATTGTGCCTCTAACTCAGGTGATTCGTAGCCAAGTTTCCCAAAAGCATTGCTTAATGCCATTTTTAGAGGCTCCATTTTTTTATCGCCGTTTATTTCCAATTCCCATTTTAGCTTAAATTGTAGTTTCCAAAAATCATAATCCTGAACATCGATCTTCCCGGTGAAAGTAATGGCTTTGCGGATCACTTCCTTTGGGTCGGTCTCTAATACTATATCGGCAAATAATATTTTTAAACGGTTTTCACCTTCTTCAAGAATTGCTTTTAATAATCCTTCTTTATTCCCAAAGTGCCTGAATATCAATCCCTCGGAAACGCCTGCAAGCTTGGCAACTTTACTGGTTGAAGTTGCGTGAAAACCTTCTTTTGCGAACAGTAATAAGGCCGCTTTTAATATTTGTTCTTGTTTCTCAGTCATTTTAATTGTGAGTAATCACTTACAAAAGTAATTATTTTTTTTATTCTACCAAATATATTTAATGTTGGGGAGCATTTACACATCCCGAATATAGGTTAACCGGGAAAGAATATTCCTATTCATTTAGGATGAGGGCTGTTAGTTCGGGGGAGGATATCCGCGAATTGGCGCGCTTGAAAATAAAATAGTGCGCACTTTAATATAAAATGCCATGTGTTAGACCGCATGGTTTCTATATGATCATAAATCTGAATTTCCTGGAATTATCAAAAAATAGTTGGTGGCAAAAGTGTTTAATAATGTACCTTTAGGGCTTTTAAAATTTTAATTATTTGTCATGAAAATAGAATTCCTCACATTCTTA
The DNA here is from genome assembly GCA_963678235.1 of Prolixibacteraceae bacterium. Taxonomy (GTDB): domain Bacteria; phylum Bacteroidota; class Bacteroidia; order Bacteroidales; family Prolixibacteraceae; genus JABMQB01. Next base: position 3,328,431 of record OY782766.1, read on the forward strand.
AGTTTTATTGCCCTGTTTTTTTCGGGATGCGCAAATACTGTTGAACCCTACGAAGGATATAAACTCTGGTACGATGAACCTGCAGAAAAATGGGTGGAAGCATTGCCCGTTGGAAATGGTCGTTTGGGAGCAATGGTTTATGGTGGAACCGAAAACGAGTTGATCCAGGTAAATGAAGAAACGGTTTGGACAGGCCAGCCGCATGATTATTCGCACGAAGGAGCCTCGGAATACCTAGAAAAATTAAGGCAATTGGCCAGAGAAGGTAAACTGGATGAAGCGCATCGTTTGGGAAATGAAAAATTTATGTCAATCCCACTTCGGCAGTTGTCTTATCAGTCTTTTGTTGAAATGAACCTGAAATTTCCGGGGCATAAAAATGCAACCAATTATAAGCGGAAACTTGTATTGGCGGATGCAATAACTTCAGTATCATACGAAGTGGATGGGACTACTTTTACAAGGGAAGTTTTCAGTTCTGCCCCCGACCAGGCTTTATTGGTTAAGATCTCTGCATCCGAAAAAGGGAAGTTAAATTTAGAAACATCCTTAAGTACACTTCATGCCAGATTCACCAACATTGCTGAAGGCGATGGGATTGTATTGTCGGGTGCTGCCAACAATTATCCGAGGGGGCGAAATCACCTTGAAACACCTTATCCGGACAGTAAAATAAAATTTGAAGCACGATTAAAAGTACTTAAAAACGATGGACTTTTGGCTGCCAATGATACGTCACTTTTAATTAAAGAAGCATCGGAAGTAGTTTTTGCTTTGGTTGGGGCAACCAACTTTGTAAATTTTCAGGACATAAGCGCAGTGCCTTCCGAAAGGTGCATGGATGACCTGGCACAATTGGAAAACAAGTCGTACAACCAAATAAAACAAGCGCACATTAACGATTATCAATCCTTATATGGCAGGCTAAAAATTGATTTGGGTAAAACAGAACTATCCTCAAGAACAACCGATGAAAGGCTTTATTCTTTTAACAAAGATGAAGATCCAAATTTGGTTGCATTGCTTTATCAATATGGAAGGTATTTATTAATTTCTTCTTCAAGAAATGGAACCCAACCCGCTAATTTGCAAGGAATTTGGAACAACCAGCTTGCACCTTCATGGGACAGCAAATACACTTTGAATATTAATGCCGAGATGAACTATTGGCCCGCTGAAATCGCAAATCTATCGGAATGTGCCGAGCCATTCTTTAAGATGGCAGAAGACTTGTCGGTTACGGGCGAAAAAGTTGCCAAAGTGCATTATGATTTAGATGGATGGATTGTACATCACAATACGGATATATGGAGAGGTGCCGCACCAATCAACAATGCGAACCATGGTATTTGGATTGGAGGTGCTGCATGGCTTTGTCAGCATTTGTGGTGGCATTATCAGTTTAATGGCGATACGGAATTTCTGAAAAACAAAGCTTATCCTTTGATGAAGAAAGCAGCAATATTTTATTCCGGGTATTTAACAGTTGATCCAAACCACCCGGAATGGTTGATTAGCGGTCCAAGTAACAGCCCTGAACATGGCGGTTTGGTTATGGGACCCACTATGGATCATCAGATTATCCGTAATTTATTTGCCAATACGATGGAAGCTGCAAAAATTCTTAACGTTGATAATGAGCTTGTAAGCGAATTGGATGAAAAACGGGCAAAAATAGCACCTAACCAAATTGGTCAATATGGACAGCTGATGGAATGGATGGAAGATGTTGATAATCCAAAGGATGACCACAGGCATGTATCCCATATGTGGGGACTGCATCCCGGAACAGAAATCCACCCCACTACGACTCCAGAACTGGCTGAAGCATGCAAAGTAAGCTTAAACCAAAGGGGCGATGGAGGAACAGGATGGGCGCGCGCTTGGAAAATAAACCTGTGGGCGCGACTTTTGGATGGTGACCATTCCTTTTTATTACTGAAAAACCTGATGGTGCCGTCTGGTGTGAAGCAGGATGGACAAAGATATGACGGAGGTTTGTATGCGAACCTGTTTGACGCACATCCACCTTTCCAGATTGACGGAAATTTTGGGGCGACTTCAGGCATTACTGAGATGCTTTTACAGTCGCATTTGAAAGATGAAAACGGGAATTATATCCTTGACATTTTACCGGCACTACCAACTGCATTGGCATCTGGAACCATTGAAGGGGTTTGTGCACGTGGAGGTTTTGAGTTAAAAATTGTTTGGACCGATGGCAAACTTGAGAATTTGGAGATTCTTTCAAAACATGGAAATTCCTGTAGTATCCGGTACAATGGTACAATACTGCCAGTTGACACTAAAATAGGAGAAGTTCATAAATTTGATGGGGAGCTAAAAACATTTTAAACGTAATGAAGCCGTTCTGAAAAGAGCGGCTTTTTTTAGCTATATAATTCCGGGAATTTTTTCACATCAGTTTCCCTCATCATAGTATAAAGCTCTTCGAAAATAATTTCGACATTCGGTTTCGAAAAATACTCCCCGTCAATTCCGTAAGCAGGTCGGTGTTCCTTTGCCGATATGGTTTTTGGCGCTGTGTCAAGGTAATTAAAAGCTCCCTGTTCTTCCATTACTTTTTGCAACATAAAAGCAGTTCCACCCCCGGGTACATCTTCATCAAGGAATGCAATTTTATTGGTTTTTTTAACCGATTCAAGTATTCGGTGCCCAACATCAAATGGCATGAGGGTTTGCACATCAATGACTTCTACCGAAATTCCTTTCTTCAAAAGCAAATCAGCGGTTTTAAGGGCATGGTTTACATTCCACCCATAAGTCACCAAGGTGATGTCCGATCCTTCTTTTAAAACTTCTGGAATACCCAAAGGGATTTTAAAATTGCCATAATTTTCAATATCCTTTTCTTTTTGGTTGTAACCCTTTAAAGGTTCAATAACCAGGGCAGGATCGTTTGCTTCTAGCAAAGTATTGTACATTCCGGCTGCCTGTGTCATATTTCTCGGGACACATAGGTACATTCCCCTTAGTGAGCCAAGCAACAATTGCATGGGAGAACCTGCGTGCCATATTCCCTGCAATTGATGACCGCGGGTTCGAACAATCACCGGGGCGGCCTGTTTTCCCATGGTCCGATACTGCAAACTTGCAAGGTCATCACTCAGGGTTGATTGGGCATAAATCAAATAATCGAGGTACTGGATTTCTGCAATGGGCCGAAACCCCCTCATTGCCAAACCTATTCCCTGTCCGATAATTGTTGCTTCCCGAATTCCGGTATCCGACACCCTTTCGGCACCAAATGCCTGTTGCATGCCTTTCATTCCCTGATTCACACCACCAAGCTTCCCGGTGTCTTCTCCAAAAGTTACCAGGTTGGGGTATTTTTTAAACAATTCAAGGAAATTTTTATTCAGGATATCCGAGCCATTTATTTCATCTTCTTTCTCAACAGGTGGATCAAAATTAACTTTAAGCGCTGAATCAGGTCCGCTCCTGTAGAGTTGTTGATTATAAAATCCGGCACTTTTGGTTTCAAATGCACGTATCCATTTAAGCAATTCTTTTCTTTCGTTTTTAGAAAAAATATCCTCTTGAAGGTCAAAAGCAAGTCTTTTTGCAAAACTCAGCAATGAGCGCCTGGTTGGAAATGTTTTTTGTTCCAGCTTTTGTAGTGTTTCTAAGGATTCTTTTTTACTGGTTCCCTTCAACTGAGAAAGTATGTTTTTTAGATCCTTTGTTTCTGCAACATAACTTCCCGAATAATGTTCCCAGGCATTGTCCCTGGCATTTCTGGCCCTTTTTTTGGCTTGTTTTTCAATTTCCGACAACATGTCTATGTCGGCATAGCCATTTTCTAAAATCCAGGATTTGAATTGAACAATCCCATCGTATTCTTTTTCCCAATCGAGCCTAGCTTTGCTTTTATATCGTTCATGCGAACCGGAGGTGGAGTGCCCTAGTGGTTGTGTAACTTCTTTAATATGAAACAGAACGGGGGTATGGTTTTTTCTGCAGTTGGTAATACCTTCCAAAAAGGTCTTAACCAAATGTGGGTAATCCCAACCTTTGCTGGTCAATATTTCAATGCCGTTGCCCGATTTTGTTTTCTTAAACCCTTTCAGAGCCTCTGAAATACTCGATTTTGTGGTTTGCAGTTCAATTGGAACGCTAATCCCAAAACCATCATCATACACAGCAATTGCCAATGGAACCTGCATAACCCCGGCTGCATTAATGGTTTCAAAAAACAAACCTTCCGATGTGCTGGCATCCCCTATGGAGCCAAAGGCTACCTCATTACCTGTAACATTGTTATTCAGTGCCTTTTTAAGTTCCGGTTGTTTTCGCACTATTTTTGAGGCTTGTGCAAGACCAAGGAGCCTGGGCATTTGACCACCCGTGGAAGAAATATCGGACGCAGAATTGTACCTGTCGGCTAAATTTTTCATTTCACCATTCTCATCAATGTTTGGTGTACTAAAGTGGTTATTAAAATTCCTTCCTCCTGTCGAGGGGTTGTAATCAGCATCCGTATCGCCATAAATCATCGCAAAAAATTCTTCAGGTGAAAGCAGCCCAAGGGCGAGCATAAACGTTTGGTCACGATAGTATCCCGAACGCCAGTCTCCTTTTCTGAAAGCTTTGGCATAAGCAACCTGGGCAAGTTCTTTGCCATCGCCAAATATTCCAAAATGTGCCCTTCCGTTATGCACCTCGCGCCTTCCGAGCAAACTTAAATGCCTGCTAAGGTTAACCAGATAGTAATCGTTAAGGATGTCTTTTATCTCTATATTTTTTTCTATTGATACGTCTGTTTTCTCTATATACATTCCTAGATATTTAAGATTATCCCCTTTGTTTTTTTTGTTGGAACAATCGTGTCAATCTAACACCAATAACAGTTCTCTAATAGGATTGTTTAATGCTTTTGGAGATGTAAAATATCAAGCCTTGCAAACAAAGCTTGTCTTGTACTTTTAAACTTGACAGGTGATTTCAGATTGTTATGTAAAAGCAAATTTCAATCAAGCTAAATTTTATTAATCGATATAAACTTTTAGGTAATTCAAAAAATAGTTTTTAGGGACATTTGTCCAATATTGGGAACAAAATATTTATTAGCTACAGTGTTATTTTGTAATCCAAAAATGTGGAATGGTCAGTATTTACAATGTTTTCAGTGCTATTTGAATTGAATGTATTAGATTCTGGCTGGATAATTGGTATGTCAAATAGGTACGCATAACAAATCCTTAAAATCCCGTGAAATGACTAAGTCAGCTCAAAACAAAATGCTATTACAGCTTAACGATGCCAGTCTTCTTAGAGAAAAGTGTGAAGACCAGGAAAACAAGACCAAACGGTTAATGAATATAATGGCGATAATATTAATACTTTCGATTGTAATATTTATTGGCTCACATTTATTTATTGATTCATCTCTTGCAGAGAAATACAATTTACATATGCTAAGTGAATTAGCTATGGTTTCACCATATGTTGCCTTGGTTATTGGAGTTAATTCCTTGTTTTGGCTTATAAAATATTTCTTTAAAATGATTAACCTCGAACCAGAAACATATAAGGCCCGTAAATTTGAAGCTTTGCTTATCGAAAAGGTATACAAAATATTAGCTATAAATTCTAATGGCGATTATAATTTTAAACTTGTTGAATAAAATGCAGCCATTGAAGCCTGTTTTGTAAGGTTTTAAAACGAAATTTTAGGTTCCGGCTTATTAGTGGAGCTTAACGAAAAACATATGCTTGCATTTGTAAATCTTGTTTCTTGGAACCCGGACGGTTAAGCTTCGCGTAGTATCTTTATTTGTCCTTGACAATAATATTTCATAAATTTAATAGGGACTTCCTATATAAATTATCTAAAATATGTTGAATGAAAAATCGGGACAACATAGATCACAGTCTACTCTTACAAGAAATAAAGATACTTAAAGGTAGGGAAGAAAAGTACAGGACCATTTTTGAAAATATGATTAATGGTGCTGCACTTCATAAAATTGTAACCGATGAATCAGGGAAGGCAATTGATTATATTTTTTTAGAAGTAAACCACGCTTTTGAATTGTTAACCGGATTAAAGGCGGATGATATTCTTGGGAAGAAGGTAACAGAAGTAATACCAGGTATTGAAAAGGATTCGGTTAACTGGATACAAAAATATGGTAAGGTTGCAATTAACGGGGAGAATATCCGCTTTGAAAATTATTCCGAGTCCCTTGATAGGTGGTACTCAATAAATGCATATTGCCCAAGTGCAGGAAGTTTTGTAACCATATTTGAAGATATCACCCAACAAAAGAAACATTCCGAAGTTTTTGACAGCACAAAGTCCTTTTACGAATCGATTCTTGAGAATGTTCAGGATGGTATTTGGGTAAGCAATAGCAAGGATGTTATCTTTTATGTAAATGATGGGATGGAAAAGATTGCAGGGGTACCAAAGGAATTAATTATTGGCAATAATGTGTTGACTGACTTCCCGAAAGAAACCACAGAAAAGTTCAATAGCTTTTACATGGAAGCAAAAACCAAGCTTGAACCAGTTTGGTATGAAACTATAGTTAGAACGCCTGCGGGCAAAGATACCTGGCAAAATGGTTGGTTGATACCCAAAATTAAAAACAATAAATACGATGGTATAATTTGCACTATTCGCGATATAACCGATATAAAACAATCACGATTACTAATAGAGGAAAACGAAAAAAAATACAGGTCGTTATTTGAAAACATCCAGGAAGGTGTTGCTTTGCACGAAATGATATTTGATAAAAAAGGTAAAGCAATCGATTTTACTTGGCTGGATGCGAACCCAACTTATGAGAAGCTTACCAATTTAAAAAAAGAGGACATTGTTGGAACGAGAGGATTGGAAATTATCCCTAAATTAGAAAAAAGGTGGCTAGAGGAATATGAAGAGGTTGTTAAAAGTGGAGAGTCAAAAATTATCGTAGATCATTCCAATTATCTGGACAAATATTGGGAAGTTAAGGCATTTCGTACAGCACCATCCCATTTTGCGGTTGCCATGACCGATATTACAGAAAAAATTAAGTCTGAAATTAATTTAAAAATTAGTGAAGAAAAATTCAGGAGCATCTACCATAATTCTCCCGATATGTATGCTTCTGTTTCTCCTAACGGTGCAAAAATCCTTGAATGCAATAAAACATTATTGGAACAGACCGGATATTCTTCCGAAGAACTAATTGGTGCCCCAATTTATAAGATATACCACGAAGATTGCCTTGAAGATGTACATAAAACATTTAGGGAGTTTGTTCAAAAAGGCAAAATAATAAATAAAGAGTTGATCCTAAAAACAAAAAGCGGCAATAAAATTTATGTAAGCCTAAACGTTAGTTCCACAAAAGATGCCCATGGAAATATTCTACATTCCGTTTCGTCACTTCGCGATATAAGTGAGAGAATCCGTATCCGGAAACAATTTATTCAGGAAAAAGAAAAAAACCAAAAATACCTTGATATTGCAGGTGTAATGCTATTGGGATTGGATTCGAACGGTATTGTTCTGTTAATAAATAAAAAGGGCTGCGAAGTTTTGGGGTATGAAGAAAACGAAGTCCTCAATAAAAACTGGTTTGAAAATTTTGTTCCAAAGAGGCAAATTAGAGAAATAAAAGGAATTGCTAAAAATTTATTTGCCGGGAACGTTGATGCTGTGGAATTTGTGGAAAAAGAGATTGTAACGAAATCAGGTAAAGAAAAGTTAATAGCATGGCATAATTCTTTATTAAAAGATGAAAATGGTGAAGTAATTGGGACTTTAAGTTCGGGGGAGGATATCACAGAAAAGAAGAAGGCAGAATTAAGCTTAATCGAAAAGGAAGAAAGGTTCAGGAAATTAATCGAGCATTTACCAATTGGAATTGCAGTGTATAAGCCATCAAAAGGAGGAGAGGATTTTGAATTTATCGATTTTAACAAGGCAGCTGAAATCATCACAAATGCTACCAGAAACGAGGTTCTTGGGAAAACATTATCTGAAATGTTCCCAAATATGGTACATACCGATTTGTTCAAAGCACTAAAAGAGGTGAATGATACGGAAGATTCTATATATGTCCCCCCATTTTATTACCAGGACAAAATAAGGAAAGGATGGAGGGAAAACAGTGTTTATAAATTACAGAGTGGTGAGCTAGTTGCCATATTTAGGGATGTGACTGATCTTAAAACCGCAGAAAAAAAATTAAAAGACCGGAATAAAAAACTGAAAGTTGCAAAACAAAAAGCTGAAGAAAGCGACAGGTTAAAATCGGCATTTTTGGCAAATATGAGCCACGAAATCAGGACACCAATGAATGGAATCCTTGGTTTTACCGACCTGTTAAAAGAACCCGGACTTACGGGCGAAAAACAACAATCTTATGTCGATATTATACAGAAAAGCGGAAACAGGATGCTTAATACCGTGAACGATATTATTGAAATCTCAAAAATAGAAACCGGGCAGGTTAGCATGGTGTTAGAAGATTACGATTTGAACGGGCAACTTAATTATCATAGGTATTTTTTCCATCTTGAGGCCGAAAAGAAGGGGATTAAATTGTTGCTCGAAAATAAAATTAAAGCGGATGAGGCTTATATTAAAGCCGATAAAATGAAAATCGATTCCATATTAAGCAACCTGATTAAAAATGCCATAAAATATTCTGATAGCGGCACGATCCTACTATCTTGTAAAAAGAAGAAAGGCAGTATATTGTTTTCGGTAAAAGATCAGGGGATTGGAATACCAAAAAGCAAGCAAGAGTCCATTTTTGACCGTTTTGTGCGGGCCGACTTGAGTTTTGCAAGTGGTTACGAAGGTTCTGGGCTGGGCTTGTCAATTGTTAAATCATATGTTAATATGCTTGGAGGTAAAATCTGGGTGGATTCAGAACCAGGCAAAGGGAGTACATTTTATTTTTCAGTTAAGTATGATCCCGGAACAAAGCCACAGAATATTGAAGTTGGGCATAAACCAGAAAAAGTGGATAAAATGGAGGAGCAAAAAGTTATTCTTGTAGCCGAAGACGATAGTGTTAGTTTTGTCTTATTAGAAAGTATGTTATCACAGGAAAACCTTCGGTTAATTCAAGCTAAAGATGGAAACGAAGCTGTAAAATTGTTTGGTCAAAACCAGGATATCGATTTGGTATTAATGGACATCAATATGCCGGTAATGAATGGATTTGATGCTACACGAAAAATAAGGGAATTGGACAAAAACATACCAATTATTGCGCAAACAGCTTATGCTTTGGAAGGGGATAGGGAAAAATCGTTGGATGCAGGTTGTACCGATTACATTTCGAAACCAATAAAAAAGGAAGAACTGTTGGAAAAAATATCGGTAGCACTAAAATAAACAATATCAATATGTGATTTATCCTCTTTTTAAACCGGATAAAAGTTGCTATATTATTGAGCATACAATTAACCCTGCAAACGGAATATATTGGTAGGAAATTTGGATTGAATAAATATTAGGTTGGCATGAATTCATTTAAGGAATCAAGTAAATATTTAGAAAGGGCACTCATTGAGCTGAATAAAGATGAAGCTGAAAAAATCATTATTGAAGCTACAAAATCATCTTCACCAATTGATGCTGCCGGAGTTTTAATTTCTGAAACATTAAGTAAAATTGGTAATTCCTGGGAAGCCGGTGAAGTTTCTTTGTCACAGGTATACATGGGTGGTTTAATCTGTGAACAAATTATAGATAAAATACTTCCACCACAAAGCCCATTACGAAAATACCAACCAAAAACTGCCATTGGAGTATTTGAAGATTTTCATTTATTGGGGAAAAGAATTGTATATGCAACATTAAGGGCAAGTGGAATCGAATTATTAGACATTGGAGGCGGATTAACAATCGATCAGGTGGTAAATATTGTTCGAAAAGAACAGGTAAAGATTTTGCTTCTTTCGGTATTGATGCTTCCATCTGCAATTCGAATTAAAGATTTGGTTCATGAATTAAAAGATGATGATGTTAAAATAATTGTTGGAGGGGCACCATTTAGGTTTGATGATAAACTTTGGCTCGAAACAGGTGCACATTATTACGGAAAAGACTCGTCAGAGGCCTTAAAAATTGTAACTCAATTAATGGATAAAACAGTATGAAAGCAAAGGAAATGACATCGATGGAGCGGGTGCTTACAGCACTTTCGCATAAAGAACCCGATAGGGTACCCCTTTTTTTACTACTATCCATGCATGGGGCTAAAGAGTTGGGACTTAGTATTCAGGACTATTTTTCGAAAGCCGAATATGTTGCCGAAGGACAGAAGAGATTAAAGGAAAAGTATAGTAACGACTGCTATTATTCCTTCTTCCATGCGCCAATTGAGGTTGAGGCTTTTGGAGCAGAAGTAATTTACCGGGAAGATGGACCGCCAAATTCAGGAGCACCATTGATAAAGGAAATATCGGAAATTAAAAATTTAAAAGCCCCTAAAGTCAGTGAAACAAAGGTGCTTCATAAAGTATTGGAGGCAACTCAAATTCTAAAAGATCATTCAAAGGGGGAAGTACCAATAATCGGTGTTGCCATGTCACCTTTTTCGTTGCCGGTTATGCAAATGGGATTTGAAAAGTATTTTGAACTAATGCATTATCATCCTGAAGAATTCATTCAATTAATGAAAATTAATGAAGCGTTTTGTGTCGATTGGAGTAATGCACAACTTGAGGCAGGAGCAACTGCCATTTGTTATTTTGATCCGGTTTCATCCGTTTCAATGATTCCCAGGGAATTATATATAAAAACAGGTTTTGAAATAGCAAAACGTACCATCTCAAAAATAAAAGGACCCACGGCAACCCATTTTGCCTCAGGGAATTGCCTGTCAATAGCCGATTTGATACCTGAAACAGGAACAGCGGTGGTTGGGGTTAGTTCTAAAGAAAATATGATTGAGTTGAAAGAAAAATTTAAAAATAAACTCACGGTTCTTGGTAATTTAAATGGTATTGAAATGCGGCATTGGACTGTAAAAGAAACCAGGGATATTGTTAATGAAACCATTAAAAGAGGTGCAGAAGGGGGCGGTTTCATTTTATCGGATAACCATGGAGAGATTCCTTTTCAGGTAAAAGATGAAACTTTGTTAACCATCGCCGATACAGTACAAACAGCAGGGAAATACCCAATTGCGTAGCACTATCATTTATGCAAAAGAAACTTACTATTGCCACATGTAATTTCTTAATTCCTGAGGTTGCCGAAGTAATAAAGGCAGGTGAGTACCCTGATATTAAATTGGTGGGTTTTCCGGCGAGTTGCACTGCTAACTCATTAACGAAAAGTACGTTTGAAAGGATTATTGCCAAAACCGATTCGGAAAACAACAACCTGATTATTTTAAGTAGCACCTGCAATTCTTTAAGTAATCGCCCTGAACAACTAGGCTCGAATGGGCGGATTATCAATTTAAAGCAGTGCTTTGAGGTAGTCATTAATCACGAAATTCTATTGCATTATATTTCAAAAGGTTATTATGTCGTAACTAATGGTTGGTTGAGATCTTATAATCAACATATTAAAAGTTGGGGCTTTGATAAAAATACGGCTAAAAAGTTTTTTAATGAATCAATGAGTGGGATTCTCTTTTTAGATACGAAAATTCCGGGGGACTATTTGCCAAAATTGGAGGCATTATCAGAATATATGCAACTGCCATATGAAATATTACCTATTGGACTGACCCATTGTAAAATGTATATTGATACACTCGTATTGAACTGGAGAAATGAGACTGAAAGGAAAGACTTAAACAAAAGAATATCAAAAGTAGTCAAACAAAGTGCAGATTATTCTGTGATTTTTAGTCAATTAGAATCCATTTTTAATCTTACAAATGAGCATGAGATTATTACATCAGGGTTTAATTTGTTAAATATCCTATTTGCACCTTCTAACCTTTGTTATACAAAATTTATAAAGGATGAAACCCCGGAAAGCATACGTTTTAAAGGGATAAATTCTCGGGCAAGAAGTTCGAAAGAAAATAGTTTTTCGTTTAAAATTGAGTATTCAAACGAAATATTTGGGGAATATTTCATTGAAGGAATTCAGTTTCCAAAGTATTTAACGGAATATAAGTCAATGAGTAAGAATATTGGCCAGATTTTGGGAATATCCATAGCAAATGCCCGTAAATATGAAGTTATTTTAAAACAGAAATCACAGATAGAAAACTATTCCCATGAGTTACAAAAATCAAACAATGCAAAGGACAAGTTTTTTTCTATTATTGCACACGATCTGAAAGGGCCATTTAATGCATTGATTGGTTTTGGCGAAATTTTACAAAAGAAAATTGATGATTGTAATAAAGAGGAAATCGAGAAATTTGTATCAATAATAAATAAGACCCTGAACGAAACATTCAATCTGTTGGTTAATCTTTTAGAATGGGCACGAAGCCAATCTAATCGTATTGAATATAAACCTCAAAATATAAATCTACTAGCAAGTTTAGAGGAGGTGATATCTTTAATATTGGTGCAAGCTAAGAAAAAAAACATTGCAGTTGAGATAAAAATATCAAATGACATTGAGGTTTTTGCGGATAAAAATATGCTTAACACGATTGTTCGTAATTTAATGTCAAATGCCATAAAATTCACAAACGAGGGAGGACAAATTGTTCTTTCAGCAATTACAAATTATAATCAAGTTCAAATTACTGTTAAAGATACTGGAGTTGGGATGGTGCAAGAGAACATCGATAAATTATTTGTTCTTGAAACGGCAAGCAGCAATAGAGGAACAGCCGGAGAAAAAGGCACTGGTTTGGGACTTGTTCTTTGCAAAGAATTCGTTGAAAAACATGATGGGGAAATTTGGGCTGAAAGCACACTTGGTGAAGGAAGTTCATTTCGTTTCACACTTAAATTGCCTTAAAAATTTCTTATTATGTTTTGATGATAAGCTTTTGTTACTTATGAACATCCCTTTCTATATTACTAACGCCTTATATAGTTGTTAAATATGTCATTTCTTTAAGAATTGATTTATCAACTTGGGACGCAAGAATATTATTAGTCTTGTTTAGGTTTTATAAAGCATTAATTTACAAATTTTACAATGTAATAACCTGATAAACTTACAGTAGCACTTAAAAAAACTCCCCAGGCAATATCAATAAAAACAATAGTAAGTGGCCAGTCTTTTAAGGTGGCTAAATTTGTTAAATCATAGGTCGCATAGGTAAAAAGACCGAACAAGGCTCCAAATAATAGTGCACTACCTGGGGAACTTTTGTTTACCGAAGGGTAGATGGCAAAGATGGATATCCCTGCAACAAAAATGAAGTAGAATATAAAAGCAGCAATCCAATTAACCTGGTCACTTAGTAAACGTCCCAAATACTTTTGGTATATATTTTTCGCAATCAATCCTAACCAAGCCAAGTCAATAATAAGAAAAACAACCAGTGTTAAAATGTAATTAAGTAAAATACTCTTCATATCTGATAATTATGTGTAGTAAAACTTTAATCTGGTTTTTAAAAAAAGAACCAAATAACCAAATTATAAAAAAGAACCATTATTGTAAATTCAATAAACAAGATACTGAATTTTTTACCTATGCTTGTTATATGTTAAACTTATTAGCCCGATTATTGTTCAACTACTAGGTGATAATATTAAACAAATAAAATTTAAAAATCATGTTGGGGATATTCAAAAAGAAATCAAAAAAGGAGTTATTGGAAAAAAAATATCAAAAGTTGCTCGAAGAAGCTTACAAATTGTCGGTTATAAACCGAAAGGCCAGCGATGCAAAAACAGCTGAAGCTGACCGGGTGCTGAAAGAAATTGAAAAACTAGAAATGTTAACTTGATATGGGATTCTTTCAATTTAAAAGAGAGCTGAGAATAAATGCATCCCTCGACGAGATTTGGGATTTTATTTCTTCTCCCATTAATCTAAAGAAGATTACACCCGATTATATGGGTTTTAATATCATAACGGAAGAACTGCCTAAAAAAATGTATCCGGGCATGATGATATGTTATTTTGTTAGACCATTATTTGGAATTAAAACCCTTTGGATAACCGAAATTACTCAAGTTATAGAAAAAGCATATTTTGTTGATGAACAGCGGGTTGGTCCATATAAAATATGGCATCATGAACATTTTATTGAAGAAATTGACGATGGAGTGCTGATGAAAGATGTGGTAAGTTACAAACCCCCATTCGGTGTTTTGGGTAATATGGCTAATACACTTATCATCAGAAGAAAGCTGAATGAAATATTTAATTACAGAACAAAAGCAATTTAGAAAAAATTTGGTTTATATGATTCTGATTCAGCAACTCCCACTAATGTGGATAAATAATTCACAAACGATAAAATATGAAATCTATATTTATTATTCTAATAATGTTCGTTATGGTGCAAGATGATAAAGTACTTTTTGATTTTAATTCAAAGGGAACATCAGGTAAATGGTATATAGTAAATGATGGTGTGATGGGAGGTCTCTCTGAAAGTAACGTAAAGATGAATGAAGATGGTACTGCGACGTTTATTGGTGAAGTATCATTGGAAAACAATGGAGGATTTGCATCTACAAGAGCGGTCATCGATAATTCTATTAAAATCAACTATAAGGGAGTAAAGTTACGTGTAAAAGGCGATGGTAATATTTACAATATAAGATTTAGAACGAATGGGAATTTTGATGGTTATGCTTATCAGGCTAAGATTAAAACAGAACCTGACAAATGGGACGAAATAGAAATCCCTTTTAGAGACTTTGTACCTACTTTCCGGGGCTATACCCTTAAAGATAAACCTGCTCTGGAATCTAAAAATATTGTTCAGATCGGTATTTTGGTAGCAGACAAGCAATTGGGAAAATTCGAAATTCACATGGATTGGATAAAATTCTATCAATAGTAATTGGTATTATTTCTCTAAATACGGATAATACTTAGAAACAGACGTCTTTGGATTTCTTAAATACAATATTTATTATGTTTTAATTATCAACCTTTGCATTTGTTGATAAGAGCCCAAATCAATCTTCAAAAAGTAAATTCCAGGTTCAAAAGCACCTAAATTTAAAGGAAATGCTGGATAAGTATATTGGCATAATTGTTTGCCCGATATGCTATATATTGCTATTTGTTTTATTTCTTGATTTGACGGAATCCAAATTAAATCATTGACCGGATTAGGATAAATCAAGAGTTCCGATTTTTTGGCGTCTTTAATTCCAACAGCGTTTTCATTATTTACATTGAAAGTTGGCTCTTGTATCCTAAAATCACCTGTTCCATTTGGAACCCTCGCAAATGCTTTGTTCAGAAATTGATTGTCATAATTTACAGACTGGACTTCGGTCGTGTTTTCATACGTTAACAGAATATTCCCTCCATCCTTTTCTATTTTAAATCCTGCATGAACACCTTGCTGGTGAACATCTTTATCGGCCCAAACAATTAAATAATCGTTTGCATGGATGGTAACTTCTTCAGGGAAATACCATTTTTTCGGGAAGTGAATATCATCACTTAAATAGTAGTTGTCATTTAAAACAATATCATTGGAAGAATTATTATAAAGCTCAATCCAATCCGGCGTACCACCATCAGGCTCCTGAACACCACCAATACTATCGCTCGAAGCAACAAATTCATTGATAACAATATCATTTACGTTTAATGGATAAGTTACTTCTTCACAATGAATATTTAAGTTGGAAAGGGTGTCCTGTAACCACCTTTTCCTTTCAGAAATATATTGGATAATTGCATCGGGGGATTGCGCTTTAATACCATTCGTGTTGAGGTTGAGCAGGTCATAATTGCTATGGGCTTGATCCGATATATAATCTGAATCGAGCAGATATGAAAGCAACTCACATAATGTTTCTTCATACATTGACTTTAAAACCGGGTCTTCCAAAAAACTTACGGATGTTGGGAATGTAGCAATCGGATATAAATATTTGTTTGGCTCATCTACCGCAAAGGCATAATTATGATCGTAATTAATAAAATTTAATAATCCGCTTTTGGGTTCATAGTAAACATAGAAATTGTGCCGGTTATAAGCATAACCATCCCAATCCTCAATTATAATATCAACTGCCATTTGTTTGAGGTAATTACGCAGATTGACATAGGTGCCAAGGTTGGAACAGGTAACATTGTTCCTAAAATTATTAAATTCATTCATCGTTCCTTCTTTAACTTCAAGCATCGTTCCTGGCACGATTCCTGGTGGTTCAGCTTTGATCAGGCTGCCATTATCACTTGGGAAATTATGTTTTAAAAAGGTTTTGTCGATTTGCTCTACAACCAAATATAAACCAACAAAATTATCCCCAAAATACACTTCGGCGTAGCTTGTTCTAGGCGATGGAAGCCCCGCCCTGCGGTATAGATCATAGGCTAACCTTTCTCGTTGCAAAAAATCATCCTTAAAATTGTTATGAAGGTTAAATTTCTTTAAACCATCGTATTTTTTAGATGAAATAAACCTGTTGATGTCAATTTTTATAGGTTTTTGAGGCGAGGCATTTGAAGTGTAGCCTTTGCGCCTAATTCCAACAGAATCAACCAATTCACCATCAATAGTCATATCGACCAGTGTATAGGTGTCATCAAGGTTATTCCATAATGCGTCTTCCGAAATTGTTGCAGATTCAAATTTTATTTGATGAAGAAATGAGTTGTTAAAAAGCTTCACTCCCCTGTTTTGTGCCTTTGCAGAATAATTAAAACATACAATTAAGATTGTAAGGAAAATAATATTGATTTTTGGATATATCATTAATTCTGATTTTACTTATAAACTATAAGGATGCAATTAAAACTTAAGGGTTGCTTCAAAGAATCTTTTGCTGAGATTAATCATAAATAAATGAATAAGATTCTTGAAAAAATACAATCACGTTTTAGTATTCCAAATAGATGTAGGATTATCAAAAAGCCACTCCAGGTACTTACGGTTTTTCATTTTCTTAAGTAATATGGAACAAAAGAAAGTATTAATTACCGGAGCAAGCGGAATGGTTGGCAAAGGGGTTTTATTAGAATGCCTCGACCATCCTTCGATTAATGAGGTATTGGTTATCGGAAGAAATCCAATTGGAATTGAACATCCAAAATTAAAAAAATTGATCCATAAAGATTTTACGGATTATTCCGAAATAAAAGACCAGCTTATAAACGGATCACTTACGATTTTACCTTAGCCCTGGAAAAACGCTCATTGACATAAACCCTCAACTAATTTTTAATTATGTTTCTGGAACAGGAACCGATTCTTCGGAAAAAGGCAGGGTAATGTGGGCCCGGGTGAAAGGAAAAACCGAAAACGACTTGCTAAACCTAGGGTTTAAAGAGGCATTTATGTTCAGACCCGGGATAATAATCCCCTTAAAGGGCATAAAATCGCGCACCAAAAGCTACCAGTTTATGTACGATTATTTTATGTGGCTGGTAAAATGCATCAAAGCACTTGCTCCAAATGCCGTTGTAAATACTACGCAAATAGGACTGGCAATGATTAATTCAATGACAAACGATTATCCACAAAAAATACTTGATCCAAAAGATATTATTGCCTTATCTGAAAGCAACGACTAATTAAAATTGCTCTTTACAACTTTTGAAACAAGCCTGCTTTCTTGATTTTCCAATTCAACCAAATAAACCCCGTTGTTTAATATTCCGGGAGTAAGTTGTACGGATTGTCCTTGAATTATTGATTCGAAGAGCATCTGCCCATTCAGGTTATAAAGCCTGAGTTTGGCTTCTTTATCGCTTTGGTAGTTATGAATATTCAGGTTATTTCCTGAGAAGTAAACGACCAAATCTTTATCCAATTTCGAAAGGTTAATACCGGTATTTGGATCGTACTCAAAAGCGCCCAAATCGGGAGCTGATCCTAAAAATGGCAAACCAACTTCGGTTCCTGAATTGATCAAATCGCTTCCCGAAGCAAGGTGAACAAACTGAACATCTGGTAAACTCCCATCTGCTTTTCTTGGTGCTGAAACCCCGCTTGTGTCCAGCGTTATAAAATCGTCTTCAGTTAGCGAAAATGGCGCCATCCAGCTATTTGTTGCTTCCACGGCAAAACTCCCAAGTTCGGTTTTTCCATCGAACGAAACGCAATTCTTCACTGTTAATGTTTCACCACTCACCAATTCCTTTTTGATCCGATAATTTGCTGACAGGTTTTTATAACCTGTACAATTCAGCAATTGCATAGTCCCCACATTGTTGTTTTGGTCAAAACCTTTGGCTTTGTTGTAAAAAGCAACACAATTGCTCAGGAAAAAATGATGGGTAAGGTTTTGGCTGTTACTGTTATCGCCCCCTCCCATTTTAAAACCATTGCCATTTGCCTGTGATCCGGGGTTTGTTCCATCTTTTAAATAACCGTTTCCCCAGGTCCAGCAATTTTCAAGAATGGTTGTTACATTAGTTGCACCACGCATGTATCCATCCCAACCATCATCGCAATTGCCCCAAGCCCTGCAGCCAATAAACCGGTTGTTTGTCCCAACATCCAGTTTAGGCGCAAAACCGTCAGCATCGCCATAATCAGTTGGGTCGGCATTATAATATGAATCACAATTGAGGATGGTATTGTCGTGCGCACCACTGCTTATTTGTAATCCCGTATCCTTGTTTTCGTAAAATGAACAAAACTCAATAAGGTTATTCCCACCACCCGAAATTTGCATCCCGTTGTCGCCTGCTTTTATAAAATCAAATCCCTTAATGTGCCAATAACTTCCGGTAAGTTTAATTCCTCTAGATCCAAACGAAGTCCCTGAAAAATCAAGCACAGGCCGCTCATTTGAATAGGCTAAAAGGAAACAAGTATCGGCAGGGGTACCACTTTTTGAAATGGTAATTGTGGATGAATTCGGGTAAACGCCTCCACGCACATAAATAACATCTCCCGGCTGAATCACCGAAATTGCTTTGGTAATTGTTTTAAAAGGCGTATCGACACTTTGACCATTGTTTGAATCGCTACCATCAGTAGCAACAAAATAATCGTTGGCACAAACTGATAATCCAATAAAAAAGAAAACAACAGGAATAAAAATTTTCATGGCAGGAATCTTTAAAACGTAACCATAAAGAAAATGAAAATTAAGTTACAAAACGTGCTTTTTATTAAAAAGAAACAGGATTCTAATAAATAATGAAGTGCTTGGTTTTCATAAATATTGTTGAAGGATATTTTCAAATGAAAACCTTAAAAAAACTGTGCTTCAAACCAGAAAAACTGCAATCTAATCCTTTTATTATCAGCAATTTTTAGGTAACTTAGAACATTGTTCCATCAACAACTTTCAACCATGGGCGATGCTTACGCTTACAGATGTCAAAAATGTGGTTATGAAGAAGAATTCAACCAGGGATATGGATATTTGGTCCATCCTCAAACGGTAAAAGATTACCTGAAACAAAAGAAAAAGCTTTTTCATTATAAAACCCATTCCAAGATTTCTTCGCTTTATAGCGAACACAAAGACTTGCAACTTAAAGCTGCATTCCAGGTTTATATCTGCCCAAAATGTAAAATATTATATGACAAAGCTGAAGTAAAAGTCTTCGATGAAGAGAAAACCTACCACAAAAGCAGTTTCCGATGTTCGTCATGCAAAACCACCCGGTTAAAATTGACCAATATACACAGGTTGAATAAAGCAACCTGCCCGGTTTGTAAAAAGAAAACGTTTAAAAGGGACCATGCCCATCATGATTTGTTTCACTAAAGTCTGCTATCCAATATGCATTTCTTTTGTAAATAAACCTATTTCTCCTTTTAATACCTAAACAAAAAAGGCACCCTGTTCAGATGCCCTTTTTACATGAAAGATTGCCCAATTATATTTTTGTCCGTTGTATGGTCCTGCTCCTGACTTCGTCGTTATTCATTAATGAATTTAGGTTATTCATGTTCAATGATTTTTCATAGGCAAATGCTGCCGGAAGAACTGCAATCCTAAATATTTGGTTATGGGTATCGCCAGGTGCGAGGATATCAAAATCAATATCTCCATCCAGAAAAATCTGGACATCCACCAGCGTATAATCAAAATTGTATTGCAGGATTCCTTCATTAAAAACCAGCGTTTGTGGCAACGCCCTCCAAATGTCCAGCATGCTTCCATTGTTTTGCTCAACTTGGTCCCAAAGAATATAAACTAGTACAACATCCCCATCATAAATCTCAAAATCAAGTGGAAAATCGTGAATCAAAGTATAAGCATTCTCAGATGTAAAATCACCTTCAATTTCAAAAATAGAGCCCAACAAAGCGTCTCCATCTTCTCCATCGATCCCATCTCGTCCGTCCCTCACCGTGCATGACATAATAAATGTTGCAGTGAATAGTATAAGTATTACTCGTAAAGTTTTCATGGTATTTTTATTTAAGTTGTTAATTATTTTCAAGCTTTTTCATCCCGGAATGTGAAAGTTTAAACAAGTATAATGCCAAATATTTAAAAAATTATTTTACTGAAGTTGTTGATCCGCTTGGATTTGATCGTCTTTCTTCAAAAAAATAAAACAAGGTGTGCAAGTTTTATTAACATGCTGTGTCAAATCATTGTTCAATTTAAAACGCAAGGTTTGATTTATCTATACTGGTTTTGATTGAATTGGTGAAACTTAATTCTTAGACAAAAATTCTTAGAATATGAACTTTAGTCGATAACTTTAATGAAAATATGTTGAGTTATGAAAATAATAGATGAAATCAAAGTAAGTGATAACGGATTTGTTTTTAATTCAAAAACCGGAGATTCCTTTAGTTTAAACACATTTGGACTTGAAATCATCCAACAAATCCAGGCAAATAAAGATTTTGATCAAATAAAAACCGAGATGCTTGAAAAATATGATGTGGATGAGTTGAATTTTGAAAAAGATTTTTACGAGTTCTGCGCCCTTTTAAAGCACCATCAGATCATATCTTCAGAAAATCCAACAAATTTTAAATAACCGGTCATGGCAAAACAGAAAATTACATTGGCTGTAACCGGCTTAAACAATACCGACAATCCGGGTCCCGGGGTCCCTGTGATTCGTGGGGCAAAAGAATCGGAAGATTTTGATATCCGGGTAATTGGATTGGTTTATGAAAACCTGGAACCCGGTATTTATATGGAAGGTTTGTGTGACCGCATTTTCCAAATCCCTTACCCATCAAGTGGTTCAAACGAGCTTATTGAACGAATTGAAAATATACACCAACAGGAAAAGATTGATGTGTTGATCCCAAATTTTGACGCCGAACTTTTTTCGTTTATGAAAAATGAACAACGGCTGAAAGACCAGGGAATTCATACTTTTCTGCCCAGCCTAAAACAATTTCAGGAAAGGGAAAAAGACAAGCTCGCAGATTATGGTGAAAAATACGGTGTTAAAGTTCCGGGCAGTGTCAATCTAGGTAACCTAAATCAAATTAAAGAGCTGGAAGACAAATTTGATTACCCGATAATGCTTAAAGGCCAGTTTTACGATGCATACGAAACCAACAATGAAGAACAGGTAAAACAGGCTTTTCATAAAATATCGGCGAAATGGGGATTCCCTGTAATTGCACAGGAATATGTTAAAGGGACTGAGGTGAACGTTATTGCCCTCGGCGATGGCAAGGGAAATACAATAGCGGCGGTTCCCATGCGCAAACAATACATTACGGATAAAGGGAAAGCGTGGGGAGGAATTACCCTTTCGGATGAAAAAATGATGGATCTCACCCGAACGCTCATCGAAAAAACAAAATGGAAAGGTGGGATGGAACTTGAATTGATTAAAACCAACGATGGCGAATACTACCTGATAGAAATTAACCCGAGGATTCCTGCCTGGGTTTACCTGGCAGTTGGTGCCGGACAAAACATTCCAGAAGCTCTGATCAAACTCGCACTGGGGCACGAAGTAAAGCCAATGACAAATTATAAAATAGGGAAAATGTTTGTACGGTATTCCTACGATATGATTGTGGATTTGGAAAAATTTGCAGCTATTTCAATGAACAAAGAAATTTGAAAACAATAAAACGATGGAAAAATTAGCATACGAAAAACCAATAATAAGTAAAATAACAGCCGGGGTTCCCAACAAATTTGGTTTGCCGGCAAAACAAAAAGTTATTTCCGAAATTGATGGTATCCCTGTTTCCAGGATTATGGAAGAATATGGATCGCCCGTATTTGTTATCTCTGAGAAAAAAATACGCGACACTTACCATGAAGCCAGGCTGGCATTTGAAACACGCTACCCGAAAGTACAGTTTGCTTGGTCTTATAAAACCAACTATTTGGATGCAGTTTGTAGCATTTTTCATGATGAAGGTTCGTGGGCCGAGGTAGTTTCCGGATTTGAATTTGAAAAAGCACTTGCACTTGGTGTCAATGGTACAAACATCCTTTTTAATGGACCCGACAAATCAGAACAGGATTTAGAATTGGCCATTAACAACAATGCATGTATCCATATCGACCATTTCGATGAACTTTACCTGCTAATTGCCACCACCAAAAAGCTACAGAAAAAAGCCAGGGTTGCCATTCGAATTAACCTTGATGCCGGAATATATCCCATGTGGGACCGCTTTGGTTTTAACTATGAAAACGGTGAGGCATGGAATGCTATTAACCGGATAATGTTGGCTGAAGATCTAGAATTAATCGGTTTGCACACACATATTGGTACCTATATTATGTCTGCTGCAGCCTACGGTGTTGCAGCCAGAAAACTTTCGGTCTTATATATGTCGGTGCATCAAAAGTTTGATCACTGGTTAAAATACATTGACCTTGGAGGAGGTTTCGCTTCAAAAAATACCCTTAAAGGAGCTTACATGCCAGGTTCTGAAACTTGCCCTTCGTTCGATGAATATGCCGAAGCTATTTCAAATGCCTTGATTTCATCGGAAATACCGCATGAAAACCTGCCCGTTCTTTTCCTTGAAACCGGACGTGCTTTAATCGATGATGCCGGATATTTGCTTACAACGGTACTTGCCAATAAAATTTCTTCAGTAGGAAGAAGGACAACTGTGATCGATGCCGGGGTGAATCTATTATTCACTTCTTTCTGGTACAACCTGGGGGTTTTCCATACCAAAGAAAAATCGAGCCTTGCCGAAGAAACCACCATTTATGGTCCGCTTTGTATGAATATCGATGTGGTCCGTGATGCCATTAACATCCCTCATGCAAAAGTTGGGGATCAGCTGGTTATTGAGCGTGTTGGGGCATACAATATGACCCAATGGATGCAATTTATCACCTACAGGCCAAATGTTGTTTTAATTGATTTGGAAGGGGAAATGCATATTATCCGTAAAAAAGAAGAATTGAACTCGCTGAAAAGTTTTGAATTAAATCCCAAAAAACAGGCATAAATGAGAAACATAAGCCTTGAAGCAAAAGAATTTATAAATTCCATTTTAAACAGCTACTCGCAGGTCTTTTTTTCGACTTCAAAAATCCTGGCTGTCCTTTTGTTATTGATCAGCTTTTTTGATTATGGGGCAGGAATTGGAGGATTATTTGGCGTATTGGTTGCCAACCTGCTTGCCTGGGGTTTAGGGTACAACAAATATTTTGTGACTTCCGGACTTTATGGATTTAATGCATTGCTTGTGGGGCTGGGTATTGGACTATTTTATCAACCATCGGTAGAAGTAGTGCTATTAATTGCAATCTCTGCTGTCCTAACTTTTTTTATTACGATCGTATTTCAGGGCGTTTTAGGAAAATACGGGCTTCCGTATTTAAGCATACCTTTTTTGTTCGCTATTTGGATTATTGCCTTATCAACCAACGAACTTTCGGCATTAAATATCAGTCAACGAGGAATTTTCACCTACAATGAGTTGTATGCAATGGGCGGGCAAAAGTTTGTTGATTTCTATCATTTCCTTGAAAATGCCATTGAAGCGAGGTTCATTAAAACATATTTTCACTCCTTGGGGGCAATCTTCTTTCAAATGCATTTATTGGCGGGCATTATCATTGCTATCGGGCTGCTAATTTATTCCCGGATAACGTTTGTCCTCTCTATTATTGGGTACTCGGTTGCCTGGGTTTTTTACCAAATAGTCGGAATTGAATTTAGTTCATTAGGCTACACCTTTATTGGGTTTAATTATATTTTAACTGCCATTGCACTGGGCGGTTATTATCTTGTGCCCGGGAGGATTAGTTATGCATGGATCATATTGTTGCTTCCAACGGTGGTTTTAATTACCACAGGGACTCAACAGGTTTTTGAAATTCTCAAAATATCGCCCTATTCCCTTCCTTTCAATATGGTGGTTTTAATGTTTCTATATGCCTTAAAGCTACGTGTTAAACGGCCCAAAAAGCTCATTGAAACGCCCGTTCAGTTGGGCAATCCCGAAAAAAACCTTTACCTATATTCCGGAAATATGAAACGTTTCCCGGCAGCTTATCCGGTAGCGGCAACCTTGCCGTTTTATGGCGAATGGACCGTAAGTCAGGGGCATAATGGGGAATATACCCACAAAGGCCAATGGAGGCATGCTTGGGACTTTATTATTAATGATCGGAACAACAAACAATTTAAAGGCTCGGGGGATTTTGCTGAAGACTACTTTTGCTACAACAAAGCAATTTTGGCGCCTTTTGATGGTACAATTATCGAAGCAGTCAATAATATCCCGGACAATACCATTGGTGACATCAATACAAAAAACAATTGGGGCAACACAATTATCATCAAACAAAACGACTATTTATACGCTAAACTTTGCCATTTAAAATTTAATTCGCTTGAAGTAAAAGCTGGCGATCAGGTAAAAAAAGGGCAAGTCATCGGGAGATGTGGGAATTCGGGGCGTTCACCATATCCACATTTACATTTTCAGTTTCAGGCAACCCCGTACATTGGTTCGGTAACCCTTGATTATCCGTTCGGGCATTATTTGCTGAAAGAAGAAAAACAATTCACTCTTAAAAATTTTGACTTCCCGGGAAACAGCCAAATTGTGGCAAACCCAATAGTAAACCCGGAGCTCAAAAAAGCCTTACATTTTATCCCCGGACAAAGGTTATTGGTACATGTTGATGTGGAGTCTGAAATAGAAAAATGGAAAAAACTTATGGGGGATTTTTCGTGGCTTGTTGAAACCGATGTGTATAACACCACCTACATCCGTTGTGAAAAAGAACATGCCCGGGCATATCTATACAACGATGGAAATATGCACTATTTTACCAACTACGCCGGACCAAAACATTCCATTTTACAATGGTTTTTCATCTCATTATTTAAAACCCCACTTGGATTTTTACCAAACAGTATTATCAATGACCGGATTCCCATAAACAGGATGTTTGGTGGATTTATTAAATTCTTGCAGGATTTAGTTGCCCCGCTGTTTCTATTCCTTAAAATCGACTATAAACTAAACATGAAAGATTCCGGGAATATCTTATCCTCAGGAGATATCGATATGTCAGCTTTAGTAACAAAGAAAATCCTTTCCAGGGAATTAAAAAGATACAAAATTGACCTTCAAATAAGCCAGACCGGTGAAATCCGGATAACAATTGATTTTAAAGAAGCTAAAATTAAAATCTTATGTCGAAACGAATCGGAATTATAGGCATTTTTTTGCTATATCTGAGTACAGCAATTGCTCAAGACAAATGGACCTTCACGGAAGTGGATACAAAGTCGTATGATTTGTACCAACAACAAAAGTGGCATGAACTTGTTGATTATGCATTGGATGCCGAAAATCACGGGTTCAATTATTTTAACCTTCAGGCACGGATTGCCATTGCATATTTTAACCTTAAGAAGTACAGGACTTCCTCTGATTTGTTCTTAAAATTATGGAAAGGCAATCCTTCACTGGAATGGCTTCAGGAATATGTATATTACAGCTTACTATATAGCGGAAGGGCTGCCGAAGCAACAAAACTGGCATCGGGATTTAGCCCAGCGATGCAAACAAAAATCAACTATAAATCCGCCAAATTAACGAGACTTGCCTTGGAAGGGGGAATTTGCTTCAACCCCGATTTTAACTCGTTTACCAACGAAACCGAAACGCCTATTTATGAGGGCGAAGATTATGGCGAAGCATTTTACCTGAAAAATTATCATTTCGAATCAATAGACCTAAGCCATCAAATTGCACCCGGAATTAGTTTGAACCATAATTTTACATACATTGGGGTTACGCGGGAAGAACAGGTATTTTGGGGCGATACATTTTCATTCCCGATCAAAGTCAACCAATCACAGTATTATATCAATCCTTACATTATCTTAGGAAAAAAACTACACTTTTCCCCTTCGCTTAATGCCGTTTGGGGAAGCTCAAAAGTAAAAGTCGGAAGCTTGGACGCTAACTTGAATAAGGGTTTTTCAACAAAAATGATCAAGTATTCCGATTTTATATTTTCCACTTCACTTTGGTCACACTTTGGCAATTTTACGCCCGGGGCAGAGGTTAACCTGGCAAATATAAACGATGGTTCATTCACACAGCTATCCACCTGGGTTACCTTTTATCCCTTTTCAAATGCCAATGTTTACTTCACACCACGGGTTTATTTTAAAGGCGACAAAAACAACAGCTTGGCATATAATACCTTTGGTGTTTCCGGAGGCATACAAATTGGTCCGGTACATGTTTACTCGCAATACTTAAATGGGGACATGAAAAATTTTATAGAATCGGCAGGATATGTGGTTGCAAATTTTCCGGGATCCTCAGAACAAAAACTATCCACAAGTATTTATTTCCCTTTCGGGAAAAAATATCAATTTGTTGTGCGCTACATCCATCAGAACATTGTGGAAGATTATATGGTTTACACCGGAGGAATACATACAAACACCATTGAATACAAGTACATTAAACATACATTAACAACAGGAATATCATGGAACTTTTAAAACATAGAGTAATACTGTTCATGCTGGCAATTATTACAATTCCGGCATTGGCACAAACAAATCAGGCAATTTTGGAAAGCTCATTTTCAAAAAGTTATGATCACGAAAAAAAAGGTGACTTTTCGGCATCAATGGAAGTGATGAAGAAAGTTTATGATGAATCGTCGTATGAAATAAACCTGCGTTTGGGATGGTTGAATTACAATGCCGGACTTTTCGACGAATCGATCATTTTTTACTCCATTGCACGAAAACTAATGCCGTATTCCGAAGAAGCGCGGTTTGGACTTATTTTACCTAAAGCTGCCCTCGGGAAATGGGATGAAGTGATTGAATTATATAACCAAATCCTTGAAGTGAACCCCCGAAATACGGTTGCCCTTTATCGCCTGGGTTTGGTTTATTACGGGCGAAAAGACTATGATAAAGCCCATGAGCTTTTTAAACAGGTGGTTGATCTCTATCCTTTTGGGTACGATGGATTGCTGATGCTTGCCTGGAGCACTTATTTCCGTGGAAATTACAACCAGGCAAAAGTACTGTTCAACAAAGTGAAATTATACAACCCAAACGATGCTTCGGCAAACGAAGGATTACAATTAATAAACTAATCAACATTAAATCAAACAATTATGAAATCACTAATTTTAAGCTGTATCGCCATTATTATCATTTTTAGTGCAAGTGCCCAGATAAGTTTAGACCATAAATACGACTACTCAACCACCATTGTAAAGTTTGAAACATTAGGCTACAAATACTATTTGATGGATGTGCCCAATGCCCAGTGCCGAATTTATAACCAGGACCACTCGCTTTATAAAACCATCAATTGCAGTGTTCCCAGCGGATATTATCTTGCCGATATTAAATTCCTATCAGAAAAATTGTTTGATACCGACGGAGGGATAGAATTGGCATATACGTACTACAAATATAATTCGTCGCAACAGTATTATACTTATGGCAGCAAAGTGATCAACGAAGACGGATCAGCCTTGATAACCATTAGTGGAGCTCAGTATTTATATATCAATAAAACTGCTGATGATTCGTATAAGTTATTTGCCTATTGTTTCGATTATTCTGTATTTCCAGAAACCGTATGGACTAATATTTACAACATTTCAGGAACGCCAACATCCATCGTCGAAAACAGCTCCCCTGAGATTGAGCTAAATATGTTCCCAAACCCGGCAACACAAACCGTTAAAGTTGAATATCAACTACCCGGCGATGTTTCGACCGGGATTTTGCACCTGATTGATAATTCAGGAAGGCAGTTAAAACAATATACCATTGATAAACACACAAATTTTTTAGCCCTGGATGTAAGTTCGTTTAAAAGTGGAACCTACCATTACTTCATCGAATACGGCAATACCAGATCAGTATCGAAAAAATTGGTGGTAAGATAATTCTATGTCTCTTTTTTAGTCCGGATTACTTCGAAAATACGCGTAACTATAAGCGTAATGGTAAAAATGCCTGCAACCCAAAATACATAGGTTTGCAGGCTTTGGCTTTGGTATATTGCCGTAGCAATATTTCCTATTATTAACCATTGAACGACATAAAAAACAGTGATGTTTTTACCCAGCCAACGAAAGTAGCGAAGGACTTTTGAATTCGGGATTTTTTGTTGGATATAATTCCACAAAACAACCCATAAAAAAACCACGCCAATCGCCCAAAGGAAATACAAAAATATATGGTGGTAATATGCCGATAAATCAATGGTGGTTTGTATCCCAAACTTGCCAAATACTACAACCAGCAATGTAACTGCTGAAATCACAAGTGCAAAAAGTGATTTTCTTTTCTGCATAAAACTTTTAATTTGAACTTCTTCTTTTTGGAATAAAAATCCAATCATTGGATAAACGATCCAGGGAAAAATTGGGAAATACGACCACGAATAATTCCCGGCAATAAACGGTAGTAGATAATTCCTATCGGTCACCATGAGTTGTTCATTCATATAAGAAGTTAAAATACTAACTGTCAAAATCAATACAAATAACAGCAAGGTATGCCCTTTTGGTAGGGTTTTTATCAATGTTAGGATGAGAATACTGATTCCGGCAAGAAATAAAATATCGACACCCAGGATATATTCCAAAGGTTGGATTTGCCACCCTGAATATTTTATTTTAAGCAACAAATGGAAATTCAGTCCAATATTCAGCAACAGACCAAGGATAAAAATAGCGATACCGCGCACCAGGTTTCGGGAAGTACTTTTATTGCTTCGGGCAACAAAGTAACCCATCACGATCATAAAAATGGGAACTGCTATCGGACCGCCCAAAACGAGTAAAATATCCCCGAGTAAACTTTCACGTCCCGGGTAATCAATAAAGGTCTCCAAAATGTGTATAGGTACAATTAAAAATACGGCAAATCCTTTTAACAAATCGGGCAAAGCAAATCGTTTCATAACTTTTTTATTGAAAAAGCCCTGAAGAAGATTTCTCCAGAGCTTTCTTTTTAACCATAAAAACACCTTATCGTTATCCCCACTTAATTATTGATATATGGGCAAACCCATCCATCATCCTCAACATCGTCCTCATTTTCAGATGTGCTGCTGTTAATAATTTGAAAGTACAGTTCTTCACTAATAACAGTTGGAGTATAAGTCTCTCCATATCTTTTTAACACATTTGTAAATGCCCTAAGATGAAATTGAGATGCCCTTAGCAGATTTCCATAGACACGTTTGACATCCTCATTTTGTGTTTCCTCCAAAAGGTTCATTAGGTCATTAATATCGTATTCTTCGATAAAAGCACCTACTTTTAAGGCATCCACAAGACTTGATGCCCCCTGGGTAGTTAGTTGTTCAAAAAGTTCAGCAAACAGAGGATTTGTGAAATTCCCGGTTCCTTCAACTGCAGGATCGTTTAAATTGTACCCATTTATCAAATACAAGACAGCACTTGTATGGGCAGCTTCACTTTTCGAAATGTTCCGGAAAACAATTTGCCCATACTGTTCAAAAAATGTCGTATATACATCTCCTGCAAGTTTTTCCTCTTCGCGCATTTCCATTAAACCGGCAATTTCCTGCTCAGTTAAAGTCCCTGATAATGTGCAACTATCACCGGGAATTGGAGTACTATCATCTGTTTCAGACCCAGCACTTTTGGCTTCCAAATTCTCAATGCTCTCTTCGGCATTGTTAATGCTTTCTGAACAAGCTACAAAGAATGTAAGCAGACCTGCCAAAGCAACCATTGTTATTATTCTTAATCGTTTCATGACTTATAATTTTAACTGTTTATTTGAATTTTAGCTATATTCTTATTATCAATAATTTAAACATCTATTTCTACGTCCAAACCCATTTCCCCTTCCGCGTTGAAATGCATTGTTTCCCCGACAGTAATTGCCTCGTTGGGCATAATTTTGATTATTAAAATTGTTTCGTTGTTGTCCCCTGTTCATTTGGGCATTTCTGCCTTGTCCATAATTGTTCCATCCCCTGTTTTGGTATAAATGCAGGCCCCCATTTGCCTGAATAGCATCGTATTGTGCTTTTTGATCATCGGTCAAAAGGTCTTTCACTTCATTTTGATGTGCAAGCTTTTCTTTGTCCATTTCCTCGCCAATTTTGTTTTTTTCATCCACATTCCGGGTACTGCGTCTTTGAGCCCTTAGCTCAGCCATCTTGTCTAAATGTTCTTGCTGCAATTCAGTGATTGCTGTTTTCTGATCATCGCTTAAATCGGTAATTGTTTCAAGGCAAACCTGCCTGTTTTCCGTATTGATAACTCTGTTTCGATTTCCCCAACCTTGGGCAAATGTTGTGGAACTTGTTAACACCAGGGCAAAGAACACCCAGGCAAGCTTTTGTAACTTACTAGTTTTCATGTTATTAAAATTTAATGTTTAATTATTCCAACGCCGCCCTCTTCCCATTCTTCGGGGTGGCTCTACGTTTTCATCTTTTTGTAAAATCGATATAAATATGTTATTTAATTTCTCAGCCTGTTCTGCAGTACAGGTACTTTTCATTTGCAAATAATAATCTATTGTCCTGTTTTTCAATTGTGTATGTAACTCACCAATTGATTGGGTAATTTCGTTAAGTCTCCCTTCGTTCAACGGGGATTTTCCCATCTCCTCTACCATTTGCCTTCGAAGCATTTCCAGTTCGTGTGTAATTTGATTTGCTTCCCTGTTATAAGCCCTGTTATAAATTCTAAACGAATCCACCTGGTCAAAACTTAAGTCGAGCTGTTCCCTGAAAAAACGTGTTCTTTGTTCATTTGGCAATTCAACAACTACTGCTTCGGGCTCTTGTTTCAATTCTGCCCTTTTATGAAACCAAAAGGACAATATGGTCGAAACATTGGTTGCAAACAAAATTGCAATTATCCAGAGTACAATATGATATTTCTTTCTTGAGACCATGTTATTCCATTAAAAATGATTCTAAACTCTCCATTCCCAATTCATTCAAATATGGCACCGGCTCCACCTGGCTTGAAGAATAAGAAGTATTGTAATCGGTAGTTGTCTGACCAATTTTTATTCCTGAGAAAATACCAACAGCCAACAAAATTGAGAAAAATACCGGACGAAGCACCACAAAAAACCTTTCCCACATTGGTGAAACATTTACTTGCCCAAGATTCTCAATCCGTGCTTTAAGCCTGGTATAAAAGAATGGGTTGACCTCAATTTCCGGTAATTTTGAGATGAACCCCAAGCTTAGTTTCAGATCTTCCGCAAAAGCCATACAATCAGGACATTGTTTTAAATGTGCTTCAATCTCCTTTTCTTTTACTGGAAGCAAATCCCCTTCCAGGTAAAAGATAATTTCTTTATGTGCTTTTTTACAGTTCATTTTTTTCGTCTTATATTGTTATGACACTAATTTTAATCCATACTTGCGCTCAAATACACTTTTTTTTGTAGCAGCTATACAATTTCTTTTGCAGGTTCTTTTTTGCCCTATGTATCAACGACTCAACCGAGGACAATGAAATCTCCATAACTTCAGCAATCTGTTGGTACGAAAGGTCTTCAAATTTATTAAGCGTAAATGCAACCTTTTGATTTTCTGCCAACGAATCAATTGCTTCACGTAGCATTTTTGCGCGCTCATTATTTTCCAGTTCAAATTCCGGGGTGTCAACCTTTGTGTTGAAAAGCTTTGATTCGACCGAATGCTCGCTTTTATCGGAATCACCAAAAGATAGAAAGCCCTTGTGACGTTTATTGTCCCTGATAAAGTTAAGCGTTCTGTTGACCGAAATCCGGTATAACCACGTGGATAGTTTTGAATCGGCACGGAATTTATGAACCGAACGATAAACTTCAATAAAAACTTCCTGGGCAATATCTTCGGCATCTTCCTGGTTATGAACCATTCGGTAACAAGTATTCACCACCATTTTTTTATAGGTATCCACTATTTCCCGGAAGGCATGTTCATCGCCTTGTTGAAGTTTTAATATTAGCTCGCTTTCCTTCATTATATCCTTAACCAAGGTACTCTATTTCGAAAATAAATCAAAGATATCCCTTGGTGGCATGTTGTTATTATCTCCAATCACCCGCAATGTTTGTCCTAATTCGGCGTCAATCCCATTTGCCTTTAATATTTCAAGCACTTCTTGCGGTGTTTTTCCCACTTCCGATGCAAAGTCATCTAATGTTTTCCTGCCGATTCCACTTCCCTGCCTTTCAGTGCCTGATTTTTTTGAGATTTCTTCATAAATTTCCTGTGGTGTGGTATTGTTAATTTCCGCTATCTCCTGAAGGGTTTGGTTAGTATTTTCAAACTTAATTTCGTGCCTTTCTAATTTTCGTGTTAATTCATCGGTCGAAGAAAGTTTCATTTGCCCGGCAAGCTCAACAAGTGTCAGCAATTCGGCGTGAGGAATTGGTGCTATCTCTTCTTCCTTCTCCCATGATTCTGTTAATGTTTCGCTTAAATCCATCACATAATTAAATGGTGGAACCGAAAAGATCGTACCCGCAAAAAACAGCAAAACCAAAATACTTGAGATATAGAATTCCCTTTTTTTACTTAAGCCTTTTTCTTTTTTTGTTTTTAGGTAGGATAAAAATGCCTTCCAGTTGATGGTGAATAAATGAAAAACAGATAAAATCACAAAACCAAATGAAAAAATGGTGTGAATTGCCTGCCATTCTTCTTTTAACAATCCCAAAATTTTCCAGTTCACCCAATGGGCATACCTTCCCGGAGGTGCAACATAAAGGATTATACCGGTTATAAAAATTAGAATAAATGAATATGTTAACCCAAAACTTATAAATGCCCGCCAACTAAATTTGTTTTTCATTGCCATTTCTTTTAAATGTGAAAACTAATTCTTGTTGGTATGACACGGCTATTATAAAAAACTTGCGTTCAAAATAGAAAATATAATAAAAGAGTTGCTATGCCACAAGTTTAGTTCATGTTTGGAATACGTTCTAAAAAATAAATCTAAATTACC
The DNA here is from genome assembly GCA_963678235.1 of Prolixibacteraceae bacterium. Taxonomy (GTDB): domain Bacteria; phylum Bacteroidota; class Bacteroidia; order Bacteroidales; family Prolixibacteraceae; genus JABMQB01. The sequence goes on from OY782766.1 coordinate 3,361,866, forward strand.
GGATTAGTTGGTGAATCAGGATCAGTATAAGGTGATTTTAATTTTCTTCCTCCAAACTCAAACCTTGACGACATATAACTTAGCACTTCATTCGCTGTACTTTCAATGGGCTTATTGGAAACATTTATCACCGTAAACCCACCCCTGTCGAAAGTAAACATCGCATTTCGGATTTCTTCACGAACTGCCCTTTCATCAACGTAAGTTTCATTTTGATGGTTCTTCCATGAAGAGAGCCGCTTTTTACGATGGGCAATGAGCTGCGATGCACCAATATGCAAGCCAAAAACCCGGTTCGGGTCAACCTCAAACAATTCATTTGGCGGCTGAATTCCGTGCACCAAAGGGATGTTTGCCACTTTCCAGCCATACATTGCCAAATAAACACTCAATGGCGTTTTTCCAGCCCTTGACACACCAGTTAACACAATCTCGGCATCATGAAGCCTTTGTGGGCTCATACCATCATCTTGCGAAAGCGTAAATTCAATGGACTCGATCCGGTCAAAATATTGATAATTAATTTCTCTGTATAAACCAGGTGTTTTTAACGGTTTAATATGAAGTAAATCTTCGAGGCATTCCGCTAAACCTCCCATAAAATCAACTACTTTAACCCCCATTTCTTTACATAGGTCGTTCATTTTCCGTCTTAAATCGGAATTGACCATTGTATGGGTGATCACCCCGCCGTTCGATTTGGCTTTCATAACAATATCAAAAACCTGATCTTCAGTTTCAACCTGTGGCACAATTTTAACAGGCATATTGTTTTCGGGATATTGTATCAATAAAGACTGGACCATATTGTTCCCTGCAATTCCCCTTCCTCCCGAAACGACATAAATTGGCGGAGGCACCTTATTATTCGATGTATTCATTTAATTTATCTTTCCTCTATAACCAATAACAGCACAGGAAAGTTCTGCTGTCCGGGTCGAAAATTTTCTCGATTTATTCTTCTGAAACCGCTTTTAAAATTGATTTATATTTCGCGCTGTTCTCAACCATTTCTTTGCTGAAATTATCTTTATGATACTTGTTATGGATGTACAATTCGGTTTGATTACAATAATATTCGCTGGCTGGTATTCCTGAAGTTCCGGTTGGAATTACGGTTTTAGAATTATCCCAGTTTGAAGTATCGAAAATATGCCTGTGCGATGCGCCATGGTTTACATGGTACAAGTCGCTCCACGGATAAGAATAGGGGCAAATGGTATGAAAGCTCCCGGGCATTTCATAAGGGCCACGGTTTAATCCAAGCACTCTGTCAAGCATTTCAACCTTTCCCATCGGGTGCGCCAATGTGAAGGTGTGCATCTTGCCCCAGTTCCATTGAGATATATCTTCACCAAACTCTGCACTTAAATCTGCAATAGTTTCTTGCAACGCCCTTATTGCAATATCATCAAAGCTTTCGACCGCGTCAGTCGATGAATCATCAATCCAAACCGACCCTCGGTTTGAAAGAATATTTAACATCAGGTTTTCCATAAGTGACCTGTTTGCTTTTATTGATGAATAAAGATTTTTGCTTAGATCATCTTTAATCAGGTTTTCACCAAATTTTCGGTAAAGGTTTTCGAAAACGGACGTTTCAATACTTTCCTGTGTTAATATTCCATCCCATTCTTTCAAGCTATTGATAACCTCTGATTCTTTTTCACCCCAATCATTTTTTGTTTGAAATGATTCCAAGAAAACCGGGAGTATTTTTTCTACCAAATTGGATTTAAAATCGCTGTGCATTTTCTCAAAATCCTCAACTCCCAATTTAGGCTTAGCATCTAACATCTGCCTAATCCGGTTAATTCTGTGGGTTTGGGCAAACCAATGACTGATATAATAAGGATAATCGTCGGGTACGGTTTTGTTATTTGCCGATGAAACATAGCCGCGTTCCGGATTAAACTCAAACGGAAGTTCTTCAAACGGCACTAAGCCTGTCCAGTCGTATTCATCAGTTTGTCCGGGATACACCTGAATGCCATTTCCTTTTCTGATTGGCACGCCGGAACTGGTTTGTAAACCAATATTCCCTTTCGTATCGGCATAAACAATATTCTGGCTTACGGCAATAAATGTTGAACAGGCATCCTTAAAATCTGCCCAGTTGCATGCATGGTTCAAACGATAAACCGATCTAATTTCATTACTCATTTCATTACCAATCCAACGCATGCTAATTGCCTGATCAATCTTTTTAAATTTACTTACAATTGGGCCCCTATGATTAAAGCGGTTTGTTCTTTCGACCGATGTTCCTCCTTTAATGTGTATTTTTTCTTTTCTCACATCCAGATCTTTCCATTCGCCGTTGAACAAATATTTGGTGGTATCATCACTCAATTCTTCCAAATAAAAGTCCAGATCATCCACCATAACATTGGTCATCCCCCAGGCAATTGAATCATTATGCCCTGCAATTACGAACGGTTGTCCGGGCAATACTAAACCAGTAACATTCAATTTCCCATCGACCACCTGTTGCATTTGGTACCAAATACCCGGAGCATTTAGCCCCAGGTGCATATCGTTAGCAAGCAAGGGCATCCCGGTATTACTTTTTTTGCCCGATACTACCCAGTTATTTGATCCATGAAAAATTTCAATCCCCAGTTCCTGTAATTGCTTATTTGCTGATAAAAGAATATCTTTTGTGTCTATTTTTGGCTCATGGAAGTCCGGGAAAATAGCAGTTTCCATTTTTGCTAAATCGGGGATCAATTCAACAAGTTTATCATTTCCAAGTTCTTCACTAACCTGGTGAAGCAAAACTTCAATGCCCCAAGCCATGGTTAGGTCCCAGGCCATATAACCAATTAGGTTAATGGATTGAGCAGGCTCCCACTGTTCAGGTTTGTATCCAAGTATTTTAAATTCTGGAGGTAAAGGATGGGTATTGATATAATGATTTACCCCTGTGCAATATGCTTCCAAAGCATCAATTACTTCAGGTGAACTTTGGGCAATTATTTTTTCTGACTTTTCAGGAATACGCAAAGCCCGCAGCAATTGATCTGCATTCACCATGTCAGCGCCAAATATCTCAGATAACCTACCGGTTGTAACCCTCCTGAGCAAATCCATTTGCCAAAGCCTGTCCTGAGCCATGGTATAACCAACAGCAGTGTATAGATCTTTCTCGTTGGAGGCATAAATATGCGGAATCGCCAATGAATCGCGTATAACTTCAACCTGCCCGGTAAGACCTTCTATTTGAACCTCGGAATTATAATCAGGCAAAGCTCCTTTTTTAATTGAATTCAGAAAAATAAAAGCTCCAATAATAGCAATAACAATTATAAGGAGAATGACCAATAATACTTTTTTCAGGATTTTCATGATGCCAATTTTAATTTTTTATCACTTTAAAAACTTCAATTTTTTTATCAATACCTTTCATTTTAACCGGACCACATTCTTCCAGCAGATAATCCCCCTCTTCGATCCTTTCTTTTATATCCTTTGAAATAAGAAACTGTGTGCCTAATGTTTTATTTAATTCTTCAAGCCGCGATGCAATAATGATGTTTTTGCCAGCCAATGAAAACTGCTTGCGGCTTTCGTTGCCAATGTTGCCGGTTACAATATTGCCCCTGTGCAAACCAATGCGGATAAAGGTTATGGGAATAATATCTGCCTTTTCCAGCTCTTCGATTTTTGCAAGTATCTCTAATCCTGCATCAAAAGCCGACTGAACATAGTCTTCATTGTCTTTTGAAATACCAAATGAAGCCATAAAGCCATCACCAAGAAACTGATGGATAGATCCATGGTTTTTATGGATAATATCGATGATTGGGCAAAAAACTGCATTCTGATAGCTCATTACATCTTCCGGTGTATTCGAATCGGCCCATCGGCTAAAATCCTTAATATCCATAAACATGATCGAGGCATCTGCAATTTTAGGCTTATCGTTCATTCCGGTCTTTAACAATTCTCCGGCAATTTCATTGGAAACCTGTTGCCCCAAAAGTTGTTGCGCTTGTTTTCGTTGAGCCCTGTAATTAATCGCTTTTTGTATTTTCTTGGAGAACTGACTGGCTACCACAGCTGCAATGATACCGTAAATTATTAAGGAGAAACTCCTGGCGCCATATATCATCATTATCTGATCAGGATTACCAGGAATAGTAAGGTTTTGAAAAGCCCAGATAGCAACAATTCCATAGCCGCAACAGGAAATTATCCCTGCAAGGATATTTACCTTCCAGTTTAAATGCAAAATCGACAGAATGATCAACAATATAAAAAAACCATATCCATCGTATTCCATCACTAATATTGACTGATCGTAATAAACGGTATAAAACAGTACTAAACTTATTAGTGTAAATTCGATAACGGTATTAATGTACTTAAAAACCAAAGGCGGATTTATCCTCCTTTTAATCATGTATTGGATCCTGGAGAAAACCGCAATTTCGAACAGAAAGAAAACAGAAGCAGAAATGGCAAATGCAGTAAATCCTTCTTTTTTCTCCAATGCCATGGTCAAAAATCCCGGATTAAAAAACTGTACGAAAGGCATAACAATCATGCTAGTAAAGAAGATAAGCAGGATGGCAAAAATCCGTAACCTTTCACTTCGAAGGTACTCTACCATAAGTTCTTTAGAAAGGTCAGTTTGATTATTATTCATACGAAACACAAATTGAATTTCAATATTTTATATATTTATGAATCGAAATTAAGAAAACCAAAGTAAAAGTTATGAAAAAAATTTTAATTCTTTCCTTTTTGGCTCTTTATGCCATGTCGGCTTTCTCACAAGCTTCCGACAAAATATTAGGTGTTTGGTGGAACGATGAAAAAACTTCAAAAATTGAAATTGTAAAAGAAGGGGATAAATATTTTGGAACCATCGTATACATGATCCCTGAAAAATATGAAAACGGTGAATCCCCAAAAGACGACGATAACCCAGATCCGGCTTTGAGGGACCGTCCGATTGTTGGCCTGCAAATTTTAAAAGATTTTACCTACGATGCTGACGAAAAAGAATGGGGAAACGGTACAATTTACGATCCAAAATCGGGTAAAACATACGATTGTTACGCCTGGATGGAAAGTGACGATATATTGCAACTAAAAGGCTACGTGGTTGGAATAAAGTGGCTTGGCAAAAAAACTGCCTGGAGCCGAACAAGTTTATAAAAGCCAGTTTTTATCCTTTTAAAGAAGGGAAATAAAATATTTACATTAAGAAAGAGAGCAGAAGAGCTCTCTTTTTTTATCCTGAAACCTGCACCTTTAAACCGATGCTTTCAACTTTTTTTGCGATTTCATGAAGCCTTTCTTTGCTTACTTTCTCAAGTCCGGGGTTTGGTGTATCCCTCTCGATGGTGTAAATCATTACCATTCCAGGTTTAATTATTTTTAACAGGCGTAACCATGCTTCCACTTCTTTGTCCACCGAATTGTCTAGTGCCTTATCTTTATAAATTCCTTTAATAAACATGGTTTGAATGGTCACATTCCCTTTAAACCTGATCAACTGTTCCACTGTTTCATCCAAATTAAATTTACCAACCGGGCAGTCCAATAATTCAATGGTTTCGGGAAATGCAGAGTCCAGTTTCAAAATATTATCCTCGACTTTTAAGAGTGCTTCAAATACATCTTTTTTATGGATTTTTGTTGAATTGGACAAAACAGCTACCCTGGCCTTTGGGGCCAACTGGTTCCTCAAGATAACCGTATCGTCAATAATGCCTGCAAATTCGGGATGTAAGGTTGGTTCCCCATTACCTGCAAAAGTAATTACATCGGGCAACTGACCTTCCGTAGCCATTTCATTCAATTTCTTTAACAACCGCTTTTTAACTTCTTCCCTGGTTGGTAAGATCGCCTTTTTTTTATGCTTGCCCGGATTTAACCCGCACTCACAATAAATACAATTAAAGGAGCAAACCTTTGAATCGGTTGGAAGCAGGTTTATTCCCAATGACACCCCCAAGCGCCTGCTTTTAACAGGACCGAATATTATTTTATCGAATAAAAAAGTACCCATACTAAAAATGTTGGTCAAAGATAGGAATTTTGAAAGGCTAGACGAGGCGTTTTATCGTACTGGATGGCAAAAGTTTTTGATTGATCAAATTCATTCCAGAGATTAGGCAAATTCCGGGATTCGTGCCAAGCTCAAAACCCTGTAAATCTGTTAATTCCGAAAATGCCAATTGTGGGTTATCCAATTGTTTCTCCTTGATTTGGTTAAAAACACCTTGAAATACTGCCGGAACCAGTAAACCACTGTAATGTTCCGTTCCTTCCTCTTCCCTCAGTTTTCCTTTTGTATCCACAATTTTAATGATTGTTCCTGCATCATTAAGGACAATGATACTGTTTTTAAGGAATATCTTTTCTTTTGTGAAGATATATGTTGAAGCTATTTTTCTCAATGTCGGGGAGCGTTTCCTATATTCACAGGTTCATCATTTTCATTGGAATATTCCTGCTTCATCAGATTCAGTTTATCCGTAACTTTTGCATACATTTTTTCATAATCCTTGGCAAAATTTGCATAATAAAGCAAGGACTTTTCGAATACTGTATCTGTAACATTATGGAGTTCGAGCACTGAATAATAGTAGTCTTTGGAACTAAGTTTTACACTATCTATCTCGGTGAAACTTCTGGTGGCATACAATGAATTTGACAGGTGAATGTCCACCAAAATCTCAATCATTTTGTCTTCAGGTATAAGCTTCTTAGGCTTATCAATCCACCCTTCATCGCAAGAAATAAGTAGATAAACCAAGAAAATAAAATATATAAACCCTTTCTTCATTACATGCAATTTTTAGCAAAAATAGAATATCAAGTGTATAATTCAAATTTCGGATTGTTAATAATTCCAAACAGAAACTTTACCTAAACAGGTTTCGAAACACCTCTTCAACTCTTGATGCCTTTACAACGGTGATTGGAAGCCCTGTGCTTTTGTAGCCTTTATTAAGTGCGGGAACCACAATTTTCTCAAATCCTAATTTAGCTGCCTCACTAATTCTTTGATCGATTCGGCTAATAGCCCTTATTTCACCCGTTAATCCCACCTCTCCGGCAAAACAGGTTTTATGATGGATTGCAATATCGATATTTGAAGAAAGAATGGCGCAAATTACCGCGAGATCGGTTGCGGGGTCATTTATTTTTAAGCCTCCGGCAATATTTAGAAAGACATCTTTAGTTTGCAGCTTAAACCCAGCCCTTTTTTCCAACACCGCCAGCAGCATGTTTAAACGACGAAGGTCGAAACCAGTTGCTGAACGCTGTGGGTTGCCATAAGCCGCCGAACTAACCAGTGCCTGTATTTCAACCAAAAATGGTCGAATGCCTTCAACGGTTGCCGAAATTGCCGTGCCGCTCACATCTTCACTCACTTTTGAAATAAGCTGCTCGGATGGATTGGTAATTTCAATCAATCCTGTGTTCCTCATTTCAAAAATACCAAGCTCAGAGGTCGATCCGAACCTGTTTTTAATAGCACGCAAAATCCTGTACATATTATTTGAATCACCTTCGAACTGAATCACGGTATCCACAATATGCTCCAACACTTTCGGTCCGGCCAGGCTTCCTTCTTTGTTGATATGTCCGATTAAAAAAACAGCAATCCCGTTACTTTTGGCATATTTTAAAATAGCTGATGTACATTCCCTAATTTGAACTACCGACCCCGGCGATGATTCAATAAGCTCGGTTGCCATGGTTTGGATAGAATCGACTACTAAAATATCCGGATTAAAGTTTTTGCTTTGTGCCAACAGGTTTTCCAGGGAAGTTTCACTTAAAAAATGGCAATTATTGCTGTTCAAATTTAGCCTTTGTGCCCTCAGTTTAATCTGTTGCATGCTTTCTTCGCCCGAAGCATACAGCACTTTCTTTTCTTTCAAGCCCAAAGCAAGTTGAAGTATCAAAGTTGATTTACCGATACCAGGCTCGCCGCCAATCAATACCAAAGAACCCGGCACTATTCCACCACCAAGAACCCGGTTTATTTCACTAATTTCTGTTGTAATCCTTGGTGTTTCCGCAGCGACAATATCATCCAAAATCAGAGGCTTATTCCCTTCAATAAATGAAAGTGATGATCCATCCTTTTTGTCTTTCGAAATAATCTCTTCCACATACGAATTCCACTCGCCACAAGATGGGCATTTACCAATCCATTTGGGCGATTGGGCTCCACAAGACTGACAAGAGAATACCGTTTTAGCTTTAGCCATTTTTTAACTGCTTTATTTTATGAATTAATGAAGAAGTTGAAAACCCCGGAACTAGTTCAATTCGTGCAACTTCACCACCATTTGCCAACACCACATCAAATCCGGCAATTTCTTCAATTTCATAATCACTCCCTTTTATCAAAACATCCGGAAGGACCTTTTTAATCAGTTCATAAGGTGTTTCTTCCTCGAAAAGTATGATTGCATCAACAAATGACAATGCTGCCAAAGTGTAAGCTCTTGAATATTCATCAATTAATGGACGATCGTTCCCTTTCAACAAAGCTACAGACTGATCTGTGTTCAAACCAACTATGCATTTAGTCCCTTTGTCTGCCGAAAGGGCAAGGGATTCGATGTGCCCACGGTGGATTAGGTCAAAACACCCGTTTGTAAAAACAATTTTCTCTTTGTTTTTTTTCCATTCTGAAATAATTCTGGATGCAGATTCAAAGTCCTGATGAATTTTTGATTGTATATTTTCCTGATTGCCCATTTTCTGAAAATCTAAAGCTAACTTATAGTTTTGCAAAAAAGACTTCATTCTCAATTAATCATCGAAAAAGGTTGAAGCCTAAATATGCCTCATTAAAAATAAAAAAACCTCGTGGGAATTCACTCACGAGGCCTGACTTTTCTATGTAAAATTCTTAAACGATCTTATTTGTTTCAATATCGGGGAAGACCAGCCATGGTTTGAAAGTTTTGGCTTCTTCAAAATCCATTTGGGCGTATGAAATGATAATAACCACATCGCCAACAGCAGCTTTACGGGCGGCAGGACCATTTAAACAAATTACACCAGAACCTCTTTCCCCTTTAATAACATAGGTTTCAATCCGTTCTCCATTATTGATGTTTACAACCTGTACCTTTTCGTTCTCAATAATATTTACAGCATCCATTAAGTCTTCATCAATGGTAATACTTCCCACATACTGCAAATTTGCCTCTGTAACAGTTACTTTATGAATTTTTGATTTACAAACTTCAATTAGCATGTCAATTCTATTTCAATTAAAAACAATATTGTCAATTAATCTAACTTCACCACAAAACACGGCAATACAACCAACCTTCACAGAATCTTCTTCCCAGTTTTTCACCGCCTGAAGATTGGTATCATCCACTATTTCAAAGTATTCAACAGTTAATCCCGGTGTATTGTTGACCGAAGAAACAACCATTTGCTTCACTCTTTCTACGGAAAATTCTTTTGCAAAGTTCGTAGCATCTTTTAATGCTTTATAAATAACACCTGCATTTTTCCTTTCCTGTTTCGTAAGCCTCTCGTTCCTCGAACTCATTGCCAAACCATTTTCTTCCCTTACAATGGGGCATCCAATAATTTCGGTTTTTATTTCAAGTTTATGAACCAAAGCTTTTATTACCGCCAATTGTTGGAAATCTTTCCATCCAAAATAAGCCTTCTGCGGCTTTACTATCTCAAGCAAGCGGCTCACAACCTGGGCAACTCCGTTAAAGTGCCCCGGCCTGAATTTCCCTTCCATCACAGTTTCAATACTACCGAAATTGAATTTTCGTGTATCCTTTTCAGGATATACATCCTCAAAATCAGGAGCATAAACGTAATTACAAAACGTTTTCTCCAACATTTTAATGTCCTCTTCCAGTTTTCTTGGATAAGAAATTAAATCGTTTTTATCGTTAAACTGGGTTGGATTTACAAAGATACTTACCACTACAATCTCATTTTCTGATCCTGCAACTTTTACAAGTGACAGGTGCCCTTCATGTAATGCTCCCATTGTAGGCACAAATCCAACAGACTGATTGTTAGCTTTTTGAGATAGTTTTTTTTGTAATTCTAACCCTGTTTTAATTAGCTCCATCGCCTTGAAATTCAGAATGCAAAGTAAATAAATTAATTTCCAATAAAACAAGTTTTACGCTTGAGAAAGTCCTAACTTTATCTAATATTCACTCAAATTGAAAAATCGGGATATTTTTACTATTTTTGCACTCTTAAATTACCATCTTATTCTGTTCAATGGAAAAAAAGAAAATTCTTTACATTTCACAAGAAATAACACCTTATTTGCCCGAATCTGAAATGTCGGAGATTTGCCGGTATTTGCCTCAGGGTGTTCAAGAAAGAGGCCGGGAAATCAGGACGTTTATGCCAAGGTATGGATGTGTAAATGAAAGGCGCAATCAATTGCACGAAGTTATCCGCCTTTCCGGGATGAATTTAGTTATTAACGATACCGATCACCCTCTGATTATTAAAGTTGCCTCCATTCAAGCTGCACGCATGCAAGTATATTTCATTGATAATGAAGATTATTTCCAACGAAAGGCGGTTTTAACAAACGACAAAGGAGTTGAATTTCCGGATAACGATGAGCGTGCCATATTTTTTGCCCGCGGTGTATTGGAAACCGTAATAAAGTTAAGGTGGATGCCTGATATTATTCATTGCAATGGATGGCTAACTTCATTGGTTCCGCTTTACATAAAAAAATATTATAAAGACGATCCACTTTTTAGAAATGCAAAAGTAGTTTACTCTGTTTATAACGATAAATTTGCAAATCCGTTGGCAAAAGATTTCAAAGACAAACTCTTATTTGAAGGTGTTACCCCGGAGGATGTGGAGATACTAAAAACGCCTGATTTTGTGAATGTTAGCAAGCTTGCAATTGACCATTCAGATGCTGTTATTCAGGGTTCAGAAGATGTGGATGCCAATGTATTAAAATACTTACAAGATTCTGGCAAATTATTCCTTGGCTATCAAACCAAAGAAGAATATATTGATAGTTACAACGAATTTTACGATAAGGTTTAACAGCAATTATACCTGTAAAAGAAAAAATATTCTATTTAAATACTTTAGCTTTGCCAATAGGCAAGGCTTTTTTTATTCAAATTCTTATACAAGCCATTGATTGACAAAGCATTTTAAGTCTTAATAAATTCGATCATGCTACTTTCATAAAATAATTAGACATTTTTAAATAATTTTATGGCTTAATCCTGTTAATTAATGAGAGCAAAAGGTTAATTTGCGTTCAAAATACGAAATAATATGTGTGGAATTGTTGGGTACATAGGCGATAAAAATGTTTATCCTATTTTAATAAACGGATTAAAACGATTGGAATACAGAGGATACGATTCTGCAGGAATTGTACTTTTCGATTCACAATTAAACATCTATAAGCAAAAAGGGAAAGTTAGCGGGTTGGAAGAATTTGTAGCCGATAAAAACACCAATGGTACGATTGGGATAGGCCATACAAGATGGGCAACACACGGCGAACCCAACAATATAAATGCGCACCCACATGTTTCCATGAATGGTATTTTTTCATTGGTCCATAACGGTATTATCGAAAATTACGATGAAATTAAAAACGATCTCCTGAAGCAAGGAGTAAGGTTTTATAGTGATACGGATTCGGAAGTGCTGGCTAATTTAATCGAACACTTTTACCAGCAAAATGAGAACGTGACTGCTGAGATGGCGGTTCGGTTAGCTTTGTCGAAAGTTGTTGGTGCATATGGTTTGGTAGTTATTTGTAAAGAAGAAAGCGACAAGCTCATTGCAGCCAGAAAAGGTAGTCCGTTAGTTATTGGAATTGGCAAAAACGAGTATTTTATTGCTTCTGATGCCACTCCAATTATCGATTATACAAAGCAGGTTGTTTACCTGAACGACTTTGATGTGGCTGTGGTTGAAAAAAACAGCCTCACCCTTAAAAATATTGAAAACAATCCTGTTCCGATAAAAATAAAAGAGGTTGATTTGCATATCGGGGAAATGGATAAAGGTGATTTTGAGCACTTTATGCTCAAGGAAATTTTTGAACAACCAAAAACCATTGAAGACACTTTTCGGGGACGGATACATACCGATCAATCAGAAATCGTTCTGGGCGGGCTTATGGATGTGTTTCCGAGGATTAAAGATGCCAACAGGATTATCATTATTGGTTGTGGAACTTCTTGGCATGCAGCGCTTATAGCGGAATACATGATCGAAGAATATGCCAATATTCCAGTGGAGGTTGAATATGCCTCTGAGTTTAGGTACCGGAAACCAGTTATTACTGAAAAAGATGTAATTATCGCCATAAGTCAAAGTGGTGAAACTGCTGATACTTTGGCAGCTATTGCAATGGCAAAACAAAAAGGGGCACTTATTCTAGGTATTTGCAATGTTGTTGGTTCAAGTTTAACCAGAGAAACCGATGCCGGGGTTTATACCCATGCGGGAATGGAAATTGGGGTTGCATCAACAAAAGCTTTTACAGCCCAGGTAACTGTTTTATCGATGCTGGCACTAAAACTTGCAAAAACAAAAGGAACCATCGAAACGGAATTATACACCACCTTAATTAAAGAGCTTTCCGAGATTCCTGAAAAGATTAAAACCATCCTTATTTCACATCCAAGTATAAAAGAGATCGCCAAAAAATACCAGAAAGCAAACAGCGCGTTATATCTTGGAAGAGGTTATTTGTTCCCGGTCGCTTTGGAAGGCGCTTTAAAACTCAAAGAAATCTCATATATCCATGCAGAAGGGTATGCCGCAGGCGAAATGAAACATGGCCCAATTGCCCTGGTTGATAGCAATCTACCTGTAGTAGTAGTTGCTCCACAAGATAATTACTACGAAAAAATTGTGAGTAATATCCAGGAGGTTAAGGCAAGAAACGGGAATTTAATTGCAGTTGTAACTGAAGGCGATGTGCGGTTGAAAGAAATGGTTGAAGATGTATTTGAAATCCCAAAATCACATCCTGCCGTGGCTCCACTTTTAGCGATTATACCATTACAGCTTTTCTCTTATTACACCGCACTGTTACGGGGCTGTAATGTTGATCAGCCCAGAAACCTGGCAAAATCGGTAACGGTTGAGTAAAAAAAAGGATGACATCTTAATTTGTAATGCCATCCTTTAAAATTCGTTGTTACAAACTTATTTTGTCGTGATTTTTATTATCGTTTGCTCTCCTTTTTTATCCCCTTTTGTTATATCGATAGTTTTTATGGTGTTGTGATCAATATCCTTTATTTTATTCGCTTTTACTTTTTTTCCATCCAGATAATATACCGTATTTGTATCGCCAGGTGCACTTAAGAAAATTGGCTCTCTCTGGTATCTTTCAGCCATTTGCCTGTATTTTTCTTCCATTTTTATATGGCGCTCAGCCATTTCACGGGCTTGTTCTTCAATTTTTCTTACTTGCTTTTCGCTCAGCACATGTTGTTGTTCGGCAAGTTGCCTGGCTTTTTCTTCCATTTGGCGAATTTTTTCCTGGTTAAAATACTCGCTTTTCTCAGCCATCTCCTGCGCTTTTAATTCCAATTCCCGCAACCTATCTTCATCAAACCATTGCCTGTTGGCAAAAGACTGCTCTATTTTTTCAATTTGTTCAGGCGATAATCCCTTAAAATCCAATGTGTCCAGTCCTTCAAAATCGAAGTCAAAATTAAAATCGAAATCATGGCCAAACCTAAAACTATTTGCCGTACTGTTGTTTACCCTGTACAAATTTTCAAGACCTCTTAAGTTCATCACTCTTCCCAATTGTGATAGCGTGTTCATGTTAATTAATCCGCTTAATTCAACCAAATGAACCGACATTTCGGAGGATGTAATCAAAGCCAGAGAAGTGATGTCTTCATTGTCTTTTTCCAAATATACTTTTACATCTTCACCCATTTGCCTTTCTGTTTTAAACAAAGAATAACCTGATCCCTTGTAATATTCGTTTAATTCGGCATACATTGTTTGAACGGTAGGCTCTTCTTTGCGACCTTCAAAATCACGGAGCGACACCAGCAAGATATTATCCAAATCCTGCAAGGTAGAATATACCGGTGATTCCTTATCAATATCCTTCCTTTTGAGGTACATCTCAAACATATCGCTTGAAATATTGCTGGCACTAAAGCCATCAATTTGGGCATACTTTTCAGTAATATTTGTAAATAGGTCTTGCGAAAACACAGGGATTGTCAAAATTGACAGGATTAAAACTATTGTTAATTGTTTCATGATCGTATTAATTAATAATTATTTCCACATTTTCATCTACCCAAAGAACCATCATTTCTTCCGGCTCCTCGGTTTGTAAGCTTTCCGAAACCTGGAGCATTGCCCTTTCCATTTCAAAAAACTGGTCCTCCATTGCACGGATTTTATTGTTTCGGATATTTAAGAATACACTTAGCACAACAAGAATTACCGCTGCAGCTGAGGTAAAACTGTATAATCGTACTTTTAATGAGCGCTTTTTTCTGCTTTGACTATCTATGAGCTTATTCAATTCGTTTTCCAAGCCTTCCGGCACCTTACTTTCATGGTTGAAAAAACGAAACATATCCTTTTCGACAGAATCTTCATCATTCAGAAACAAAGCATCCTTTATTTCTTTCTCTTCTTCTAACGAAGTATTTCCACTATAATACCTGCTTAACAGCTTGTTCCATTCCTTGCTCATAATCGTAAATTTTATTCAATTCACTTTTAATCATTTGCCGTGCCCTTGAAAGGATAACCCGTATGTAGGGCACTTCAAAATCCAACATTTCTTTAATTTCATCGAAAGAAAAACCGTCAATTTCCCTTAATTTGATTACTTCCCGATATTTCTCAGGCAATTTTTCAATTATCTTTTGAACATGTTCCAAACGTTCAATAGCATCTTCATGCATTTCAATCGAATCCTGCATGCTCTTTTGTTCATGTTCGTCCGAAATCCGTTCAGGTTTTTTCTTTTTCAATAAATCAAAACAATGGTTTTTCGCGATCGTTATCACATAAGCCCGCATATTTGATACTTTCTCTAGTTCAAACCTTTTCCCCCAAAGTTTAAGCATTAATTCCTGAATTGCATCTTTGCTTTCCTCCTCATCCTTCAAAATGCTGTTTATCAACGGATAAAGCTTTCTGGAGTAAGGAATGATCTGTATTTTGAACTCTTCTGCGGTCATTCTATTAGTATGGACGAATTGCTTATGTGTTTATAACAAAAGCAACAAAGAAATTTTGAGATTAGCAATTTTCATGAAAACATGTATTTTTGTCCATCAAATTTTCAACATGCCATTTACGCAAGTTATTACATTTATTCTTATTGGAATAGGATTGAGCTTTGATTCGTTCGCGGTATCAGTTTCCTGTGGGCTTCTCAAAAAGGAAATCAGGTTTATTCAAGCATGCAAAGTGGCTTCTATACTTGCTGTTTTTCAGGCAATTTTCCCTGTCCTGGGATGGTTTATTGGAAAATCCGTTAAAAATCTAATTGCTAATACCGACCATTGGATTGCATTTGGGCTTTTGGTGTTTATAGGTATTAAAATGATCGTGGAGGGAGTAAAACCCGATGGATCTTTGAAAAAGCTTGATCCTTTTAAGCCATTAGTCCTTATTGGGCTGGCAATTGCCACCAGCATTGACGCACTTGTGGTTGGACTAAGTTTTGGCTTACTTGACGATCCTATTATTTTACCCGTTATTATTATTGGAGGCGTAACTTTTATTGCTTCAATGTTAGGAATGCTTTTTGGCAAGAATATTCCTTCAAAAAGAAGTCATCAGTCCATTATTTTAGGGGGAATAATCCTCATAGTAATTGGTGGAAAAATATTACTGGAACACCTGTTCTTTAGTTAATTCTTTCAACCTTAAGTGTTATTTCCTTATCACTCAATTCGACATCATCTCCCAAAACCGGATATGGCTCCACCGATACAAGTTCAATACTAATATTGTCAACCGTATCCGCCGGATTATCATAGGTATTTAATTCCAGAAGATGCAAGCGATCGGTTTCAAGGGCAATGGCAACCACAGCAGATCCTTGCCAAATACAATCTGCATTTGCAGGACAGCGCGAATCATTCATTAAGGCCGCTGTAATATGCATATCATCTCCTAATGCATCATAAGTAACCTCATAAGCGAATAACATATTTTGACCGAAGTTGAAAGTGGGATTTTCAGGATCATTCTTTTCACAAGAAAAAATAAATAAAGTGACCAACAACACAACTATCCTTTTCATAGCTCAAACGTTTATATTTGCTTTCATAAGATGCATAAAACTGCAAAAAGTTGCGCTAAAGGATTATTTTTGTGCCAATTAGGATATTGAAATGAAGATTGGACAAATTGATTTAGGGGAACTGCCATTGTTCCTTGCTCCCATGGAAGATGTTACATATAAGTCGTTTAGGCATCTCTGCAAGTCATTTGGGGCAGATGTGATGTATACTGAATTTGTATCTTCCGAAGCTTTGATCAGAAATATTGAGAAAACCAAAGTGAAGATGGATTTGTATGATTTTGACCGCCCGGTTGCCATACAAATTTATGGGCATAATATAGATTCAATGGTTGAGGCAGCTAAAATTGTGGAAGAGTCAAAACCCGATTTTATTGACCTGAATTTTGGTTGCCCCATGAAAAAAATCGTCCGACATGGAGCATGTTCTTATTTACTGAAAGACATCCCTAAAATGGAGGAAATGGTTGCAAAAGTTGTAAAAGCCGTAAAATTGCCTGTCACAGCAAAAACAAGGCTGGGCTGGGATGAAACCAGTACTCCGATTGTTGAAATCACAGAACGTCTTCAGGATGTTGGATTGGCAGCACTGGCGATACACGGACGAACCAGAAATCAGCTATATACTGGTGAAGCCGATTGGAAATTCATTGGGAAAGTCAAAGAAAATCAGCGAATTAACATCCCAATCGTGGGCAATGGCGATATTAATGGCCCGGAAAAAGCCAAATTATGTTTGGAGCAATCCGGCGTTGATGGATTAATGGTTGGGAGGGGCGCAATTGGAAGGCCCTGGATTTTTAAGGAAATCAAACAGTATCTAGCAAGTGGTACGATTCCTAAACCGATATCGGTCGAGGAAGTTACGAATGTTGCATTGGAACAACTCAGACTTACCATAGATTGGAGAGAAAATGAAAAAAATGCCATTCTTATGATGCGACGCCATTTTGCAAAATATTTTCCGGGGCTTCCAAATTTCAGGGAACTACGAATAAGTCTCCTCCGTGCAGAAACTTACGCCGAAGTTCATTCGATACTAAATACAATTGCCGATACCTACAAAGGTGTTTTGATGGATTATACCAACGTCAGTTTAAAATAAACCATGTTTTACTGGAATTACATAAGTTTAAAATTTAATGAAAAAAAATAAAGCCCAAGGTAGGCATGAGTATGGAGATATGAGTAAAAAGAAAAAGTAAAATGATTCTCAATACTCATATCTTTGTACTCAAATCTATTTCATTTTAAAATAGAAATTTAATGAAACTAAAGTTGCCGCTTTGCCCCGAATACAATTCGGAGGTTTAAGCCATTGTCTAGAAAATAAATGAAATGAATTATTCAAATCATTACTCAGAACAAAACCTTTGGGATAAAATAAAAAAGTTTTCTAAAACCGCCGGAGAAAAGGTTGTTTATGCTGTTTTGTTATTGTTTTATCTCTTAACCGATAAGGGTGTATCCCTAAAATCAAAAGCAACAATTATAGGTGCACTGGGATATTTTATTTTCCCGTTGGATGCCATTCCTGACATCATGCCGGCAATTGGTTTTACTGATGATTTAGGAGTGCTAATGTTTGCTTTATCAGAGGTTTCATCAAGTATAAATCCTGAAATGAAGAAAAAAGCCAAAGAGCAGCTGAAAGAATGGTTTAGCAAGGTTAACGATTCTGAAATTAAGGAACTTGAGGAAAACCTGTAATCCTAATCTTTGCTGGTTTAATAAACTTTAACAATCTCCATTTCTTCATGGCATGCTATTTGGAATTCAAAAGGCATAGTTCTTATACTTAGGCAAATAAGAACTTCCTTTGTTTCTGTTTCTGTATTTAATAAAAAAAGTCGGTTTAAGAGCCGGCTTTTTTACATATTTTAGCTCCAAATTTATTCTATGTTTTCTTTAGATTTTACAACCTTGCAATGGTTATTGCTATTCTTTTGTGCCATGTTAGTTGGCATGTCAAAGGTAGGTGTTCCGGGTGTTTCAATGATTGTCGTTCCGGTTTTGGCTTTTATTTTTGGTGGAAAATCTTCCACAGGAATATTGTTGCCCATGTTGATTATGGCGGATATTTTTGGTGTAAGCTACTATCATCGGCATGCGCAATGGAAACCCTTGCTGAAGCTCTTGCCATGGGCATTTATTGGAATAGGCATCGCACTTTGGGTTGGCGAAATAGTGAACGATGAACAGTTTAAAGAGATCATCGCGATTGTAGTATTTATTTGCATTGGTTTTTTACTTTGGAAAGATAAAAGTAAAGGGCAATATTCATTCCCCGACAAATGGTGGTTTGCAGCTTTTATGGGCGTTTTAGGCGGTTTTGCTACCATGATTGGGAATGTTGCCGGACCAATATTCGCTGTTTATTTACTAACCATGCACCTCCCCAAAAACCGCTTTATTGGTACCGGAGCATGGTTCTTTATATTAATCAATATTAGTAAATTCCCTTTGCACTATTTTGTTTGGGAGACTATCAACTTGAAAACTTTAACACTCGATATTTGTATGCTCCCGGCTATTGGCATTGGGGCATTTCTTGGTAGAAAAGCCGTAAAAAAAATACCGGAGAAAACCTATCGGGTATTTGTAATCGCAGTTACCGCTATTTCTGCTTTTCTTTTGTTAATTTAATCTGTACGAAATGGAAAATCTTAAATCGTTTTTTGAAGACAAAAGTTTTGCTTCCCTTCTTGATATTGGCACTGGTTCCGGACAGTTTATCCAAACAATACTTGATAATATAAATGTGTCAGAAATAATTGGCGTAGATCCCGGAACGGATGGTTTTACACCAGCAAAAGAAAAATTTCAAAATAATAATATTCAATTTAGGCAAATGAATGCCGAAAAATTGGATTTTGATGACAATACATTCGACCTCATTACAATGTCGAAAGCACTTCATCATTTGCCTCATCGAACAGAATCATTCCGGGAAATGAAACGCGTATTAAAACCTGATGGTTTTTTAATTCTGGCAGAAATGTTTAGCGACAATCTAAATAATGCTGAAGAAAACCAAAAAATATATCACCATGCGAAAAGTAAAATTGATCGGATTTTAGGAGATTATCACCACGAAACCTGGAAGAAAAATGAGATTCTAGACATCATTGAAAAAAATGGTTTTAAAGTGGTTTTTCATTTTGATCAAATGTTCCCGGAAAATAAAATTAAAACGGAAGATGTACTCAACTTATGGATGGAAAAATTTAACGATGAAATTGCCAGGCTTCAAGGCAAACCTGAACATACATATTTTCAAGAATTGGCAAAAGATTTTAAAATCAGATTGAAGAAATTTGGAATTCAAAATCCAACAAATATTGTTGCAATTTGCAAGCCAATTTAAGATCTAAAACATTATTAATATTAATTTATACGTATATTTACGTAATTTCACTAATTAGCGTTTACTTTCTTTGCAGACACACAGGAGTACATATTTTTTTCCAAACATTTAAAACTCAGTTTTCGTTCAAGCTTTGAATACTCTTTAAATATAAAAACAACTCTTTTTTGCATAGGTTTTTATACTTATAATTCCAACTTTTAAACGAGATAATCCCATTGAATTCGGAGATTTTTTTACAAAGAAGATCAATAAAACAAATATTATGATGCATTTTTAAGTCTCCATTTAAGTACGTATATTTGTACTTATAAACGTATTTTTATGAAAACAGTAAACTACTCTGAATTTAGAAATTCCCTCAAAAAGAACCTGGATGCCGTTAGCGACGATCATGAAATTATGATTGTACACCGATCGAAAGGACGAAGTGTTGTTATTCTTTCAATGGATGAATACAATTCGTTTAAAGAGACACAATACCTTTTAAGCTCCCCTCAGAATAAAGAAAAATTGGAGGAAGGAATTATGGATACTGAAAAGGGAAGCATTGAGGGTATCGCAAAATTAATTGGCAAACTTTAAATTCCTTAATCAACATGGAAATCTTATGGCATAAAAATGCAATAGAAGATTACAAAACTTGGCAGAATTCAGATGCCGTAAGTTTTAATCATCTCAATAAGCTGTTAAAAGAATGCTTGCTAAATCCGTTTTCTGGGAAAGGGAACCCCAGGCAATTAAAAGGGGTATTGACAAATTATTGGTCAAGGAGGATCAATGACGAACATCGAATTGTATACAAAATTCATGAAGGGAACCTGGTTATAATACAATGCCGGTACCATTAAATTAAAAAATCCCAATGGCACTATTTGCCATCAGGATTTCATCTTATCTTTCTACTATTTATATTATCCTTTTAAAGCTTCTGCACCACCTGTAATTTCAAGAATTTCGTTGGTAATTGTAGCTTGCCGTGCTTTGTTGTATTGCAGGGTCAGGTCATTCAGCAATTCAGTTGCATTATCAGTAGCCTGGTGCATAGCCGTCATCCGGGCACCGTGCTCTGCAGCATTTGAATCAAGCAAAGCTTTGTATATCTGAATTTTCAACGATTTCGGAATAAGTTCTTCAATGATTGCCTCCTTAGAAGGCTCATAAATAAAATCGTGATTTGCAGCTGTTTCTTCCTCTTCCCCGATTTCTACCGGAAGGAATTTTTCGGTCGATAAAACCTGCACTGCTGCATTTTTAAATTGATTATAAACCAATTCTACGCAATCATAAGTACCATCAGCAAATGAACTCATAATATTGGTAGCAACAACCGAAACATTTTCAAAATTAAGGGTGTCAAAAAGTTCATTTTCGCTACCACTAATATTCATGCTAGCATGTTTGAGCAACCGACCTCCCTGCTTCCCAATGGCAAGAAAACTTACATTCCCTTTCTGTAACTGCCTTGCATACTTTGTTTTGGCAAGCTCAATGGCTTTTTTCGAGATATTAGAATTGAATGCTCCACAAAGCCCTTTGTTTGAAGTAAGAAGAACAATTAAAACCTTTTCTGCTTCACGTTGCTGTGTGTAAACTGATTCCTCCACATTCTCAAGGCTGGAGCTTAAAGATGTGATGATCTGGTGCAATTTATCCGCATAAGGTCGAATCTGTAAAATCGCATCCTGGGCTTTTTTAAGCTTTGCCGCAGAAACCATTTTCATGGCACTTGTAACCTGCCTTGTGGTTTTTACTGATGCAATTCTTGTTCTTATTTCTTTTAATCCAGCCATATTTTAAAATCTATTACAGAATTTTAAGAGTTCTTCAGAACGATTATCTGTTTAATAATTTATTCCTTATATCTGTCGGCAACTTCGGCAGCAATTTTCACAATTGCGTCCTCAATATCCGCATTAATAGTACCAACTTTCAATTGATCTAATTTGTCGCGGTGTTGCAATTCCATCAGTTCAAGAAAATCACTTTCAAATGCTTTTACTTTTTCAATTGGAACCTCCCTTAATAATTCTTTCGATCCACAATATATAATTGCAATTTGATGTTCAATTTTCATTGGTGCGTATTGCCCTTGCTTCAGAATTTCAACATTTTTACGTCCCTTGTCCAAAACACGCATGGTTGCAGCATCAAGGTCGGAACCGAATTTTGAGAAGGCTTCCAGTTCACGGAATTGAGCCTGGTCTAACTTCAGCGTACCTGCAATTTTTTTCATCGCTTTTACCTGTGCATTACCTCCAACACGCGAAACCGAAATACCTACGTTAATAGCGGGACGGACCCCTGAGTTAAATAAGTTTGACTCTAGGAATATCTGACCATCAGTAATAGAAATAACGTTGGTTGGAATATAAGCTGAAACGTCACCACTTTGGGTTTCAATAATAGGAAGTGCTGTCAGCGAACCACCACCTTTTACTTTACCTTTAAGGCATTCGGGCAGATCATTCATTTTAGCTGCAATCTCATCTGAGTCGATAACCTTTGCTGCCCGCTCCAATAAACGTGAGTGAAGATAGAAAACATCACCCGGATACGCTTCACGGCCCGGTGGGCGCCTCAGCAACAGTGAAACCTCTCGATACGAAACTGCTTGTTTTGATAAATCATCGTAAATAATTAAGGCATCCCTTCCGGTATCCCGGAAATATTCTCCAATTGCAGCTCCCGCATAAGGTGCATAAAACTGAAGTGCTGCCGGATCGGATGCTGTTGCCGTAACAATGGTTGTATAAGGCATTGCACCAGCTTTTTCCAAAGTAGCAGCAATATTCGCAACTGTTGAACCTTTTTGTCCTACAGCTACATAAATACAATATACCGGGGTTCCTTTTTCGTAATTTTCCTTCTGGTTAATTATTGTGTCAATGGCAACGGCTGTTTTACCAGTCTGCCTGTCACCAATTATTAATTCGCGCTGACCACGACCAATAGGAATCATGGCATCGATCGCTTTCAAACCTGTTTGTAATGGTTGTTTTACCGGCTGACGAAAGATTACACCTGGTGCTTTACGCTCTAAAGGCATTTCGAAAAGTTCACCACCAATCGCCCCTTTCCCATCAATTCCCTCACCAATGGTATTTATAACCCTTCCAAGAAGTCCTTCACCAACCATAATTGATGCAATCCTCTGAAGCCTTTTAACGGTATCCCCTTCTTTAATATTACTGGTTAGACCCAGTAATACCACACCAACATTATCTTCTTCAAGGTTTAAAACAATTCCTTTAATTCCGCAATCAAACTCTACCATTTCGTTGGCCTCAACGTTTGAAAGTCCGTAAATGCGGGCAATTCCATCACCAACTTGTAATACGGTGCCTACTTCTTGCAGATCAGTTTCCGATTTGAAACCTTCTAATTGTTGTTTTAGTATTTGAGATACTTCAGCAGGTTTAATGTCAGCCATTTTCTATAATTTTAGCAATAAATTATTGTTTGATTTCTGTTTCCAGAAGTTTTGATTTTATCTTTTTCAGTTGAGTTGCAATACTCGCATCAACTTGTTTATCGTCAACACGAAGTATTACCCCGCCAATAATTGCCGGATCAACCTTTTCAGTGAGTTCTATTTTATAATGAAGGTTCTTTTCCAGGATTTCCTTTGCCTGTTCCATGCTTTCATTCGAAAGTTGCTTGGCAGAAGTAATCGTTGCTGATTTAATGCCAAGGTCTTCACGAGTGATTGCCAGAAAATTTCTGCAAATATCCGGAATATGAACTTCCCGTTTATTTTCAGCAATTAACAACATGAATTTTAAGGTTAAATCGTGTATTTTCCCAGAGAAGATTTGGTTTAATATCTTTACCTTTTGTGATGTTTTTACGACCGGGCTCTCCAACAACAGCAAAAAATCTTTGGATTCGGTTCCAACATTTGCCACCACTTCCATATCTTCTTTAAATGTGTCTAACAAACCTTTTTCCTTTGCTAATGAAAAGAAAGCCTTTGCGTAGCGAACAGATATTTTACTCTGGTTCATAGTTTAATTCAACTTTAGATCGTCCAGGATTTCTTTGACCATATCCTCCTGTTCTCCTTTATTATCTAACTCTTTTTTAATGATTTTCTCCGCAATCATAACAGAAAGGTCAGCTACCTGAGCTTTAATTTCTGATATGGCAGAAGCTTTTTCAGCCTGGATTTGTTCCCTGGCTTTTTCGATTGTTTTTTGTGCTTCAGCACTTGCTTTATCCTTCGCTTCAGCAACAATTTTTTCTTTTAACTCTTTTGCTTCTTTTAGGATGATATCCTTTTCTTTTTTTGCTTCGAGAATAAACTTATCGTTATCAGCTTTTAGGTTTGCCACCTCATTTCGTGCCTCTTCAGCCGAATTAATAGCTGCTGCTATTGATGTTTCCCGATCTTTAAGGGCTTGCAGAATTGGTTTCCAGGCAAACTTTCGTAAGATGAATAAAACAATTCCGAAGATGATGACCATCCAAACAATGGTTCCCAGATTTGGTGTTACTAAACCCATAGTTGTTAATTTTACATTTTGTGAACAACCATAACCCCGGCAATCCCGGGGTTCAAGTTGTTCTTAAAAAATCTTTTGCTTACACAAAAATTACAAGAGCACAAATGATCACAGCAAAGAAGGCTACCCCTTCGATAAGAGCTGCAGAAACAATCATGTTTGAGCGGATATCGCCACTTGCTTCAGGTTGACGGGCAATTGCTTCCATGGCGCTTGCACCAATTTTACCAATTCCCATACCTGCTCCAATTGCGGCCAATCCTGCTCCCAAAGCTGCACCCATTTTACCGATTCCGGCACTTGCGGCTGCTTGAAGCAATACAGTTAAAATTGCTGATAACATAATTTTTAATTTTAATTAATTAATGATGATCTGATGTTGCCATTCCAAAATAAAGGGCCGACAACAAGGTAAATACATATGCTTGTATGAATGATACTAATACATCCAATAACAGAATAAACACAGAAAATGCAATTGATACCGGGCTAATTCCATAACCGGCACCGGCACCCATTAAACTTGCAAAAATGAAGATAAGGCTTACAAATACGGTTACGATCATATGCCCCGCCATCATGTTTGCAAACAAACGAACCATTAATACGAATGGTTTGGTAATAACCCCGGAAAGTTCAACAATCGGCATCAATGGGAGTGGAAATTTTAACCACCAAGGCACATCCGGATTATAAATTTCTTTCCAATAATGTTTGTTTCCATTGATGGTGGTAATTGCGAAGGTAAATAAGGCCAACACCATTGTAACAGCAATGTTCCCGGTTACGTTTGCCCCAAACGGAGGGATTGGTATTAACCCCATAAAATTATTAATAAGGATAAAGAAGAATACTGTTAATAAAAACGGCATAAACTTCTCAAATTTTTTATCTCCTATCGCTGGTTTTGCAATTTCGTCCCTAATAAAAAGGATGATTGGTTCCAGTAGGTTTTGCAATCCTGTTGGCGCTTTCCCTGCATTTTTCTTCGCGGTTTTTGCGACCGATATTAAAATCCAGAGTAGAAGAATAACAGAAACCAGAATCCCTGCAACAGTTTTAGTAATCGAAAAATCCCATGGCTTGCCAATTACATGTCCATGTTCATCAAGTTCAACAATTTTTCCTTCGTTATCACCACTATGTGCAATTTCAAAACCTTTATAGGATGAGTGTCCATGATGGAATTTAGACGACATAAATACATTAAGTCCTTTAGTCTTGCTATAAACGATAATTGGAAGGGGAATACTTATATGATGCTCTTTATAACTTAGAATATGCCAATCGTAAGCATCTGAAACGTGGTCAATTACAAATTTTCCCGCATTAAATTGTTCTTCTTCGTGAGTTGTTTCGTGATGAGAAGTTTCTTCTGCTTCGTGCTGTGCAAAAGTTGGGTTCATCAACAAACCCATACACATAAGAAATAAAAAAAATCCTTTGAAAATCTTCAACATTTTAGAGATCTGAAATTTTTCGACTATCCACAAATTTATAAGTTTTTTCTTATCAGCTACACAAAAAGCCTAACAATCTTGTAATATTTAACAAGAAATATCCATACTAATTATCTTTTCCGGTCGAACGCACTATTTTCATTAAATCCGTTACTTCCGTAACCGTAAAAACAACGTACAATACCATAACAACCAAAACAAAAGCAATGGCATTTTGGGTACTTATGGCAAGGCTTATAATTGTAAAAAGAGAGTAAATTAACAGTTTTACAAAAGTCATCACCATACTTACCCTCGTGAACTTTGCCGGGTTGGTTTTTACCATTTTTAACTGATAGGCATGTACTCCCAGAGTAACTAAAAAGAAAAACGGCAGTGCCCAAAGCATTAGTGGCATATAAAATACGCTTAAAAAAAACTTAAATGCAATTGCTCCAAAAGCCAACATAACTAGTGCTACAATCAGCAATTTTATAGAAAATTTTTTTAAATAAATATTCATTTTTTTAATAGATTTTTTACGCCATAAATTATTGAGATAATAACCGAAACAATCACAAGGATAAATGTAAAGGCTTTAAATTCGTTTTCGAGCCATTGATCAATTTTATAACCCGCCCAGGTTCCAAAGACTATAATAGCAGCCATTTCGAAGCCCAGGCTCGAGTATCTTATAAAACCGGAATTGAATTTATCTTTATTATTTTTTTGCGCTTGGTTCATCTTGCGATCTGTTGTCACCCATCTTACAGGTTCCGGTAAATAATGATCCCGGTTCAACAGTTAGTTTTGCAGAAATAATATCGCCTGTAATCCTTGCTGATTCTTTCATAGTGAGAAGTTCTGTAGCCTTTATCTTTCCCAGTACTACCCCGGAAATTTCTGTATTCTTACATGAAATTTCGCCTTCAATTTTCCCACTTGTACCAATAACAAGCCGTCCTTTTACATCAATATTGCCTTTGAGTTCACCGTCAATCCTGATATCTCCATCGGTAGTTATATCACCGACTATTACGGTCCCTTTGTTAATGAGGTTAACACTTTGACTTTCTGCTTCGTTGTAGTTTCTGGAAACTTGTTTTGCCATGGCTTATAGTTTATTAATTGTCTGTTTGTAAAGGAAATGTATTCCAAATATTTCAATGGGGGTGCTGAAATTACAAAAAAATATAAGCTCTTCAAAAAAAGGAATCTCATTTTCAAGAAAATAAGTTCCAAAACCAATAAATGAAAGGTTTTATTCTATCGAATCCCCATCATAAGCCCATTTCAGGTAAACGCTACCCCAGGTAAATCCGGCACCAAAAGCTGTGAGTATGATGTTATCGCCTTTTTTTAATTGTTTCTCATAATCAAAAAGGCAAAGTGGAATGGTCGCGGATGTTGTATTCCCGTATTTTTGGATATTTACCATCACCTGTTCCGGGTCGATTTCCATTCTTTTTGCCGTAGCATCAATAATTCGCATATTTGCCTGGTGTGGTACAAGCCATGCAAGGTTATCAGCATTTAAATGATGCTTTTCCATCATTCTTACAGAAACATCGGCCATACTTGATACCGCATATTTAAAAACTGTTTTACCTTCCTGATAAACATAGTGTTCGCGGTTATCGACAGTTTCGTAAGATGCCGGGCGCGCAGAGCCTCCGGCTTTCATGTGTAAATGATGCCTTCCCAGTCCATCAACATGATGGATATGGTCAATAATACCAAGATCTTCTTCAGTGGGTTCAAGCAAAATGGCAGTTCCGGCATCCCCAAACAACGGACAGGTAGTTCGGTCGTGATAATTAGTAATTGCCGACATCATATCCGACGCAATCACTACTACTTTTTTATATTGCCCTGATTCAATGAATTGAGAAGCTGTAACAAGTGCAAAAATAAACCCTGAACAAGCAGCATTTAAATCAAAACTCCAGGCATTGTGAATTCCTGCCTTATGAGCGATAATATTTGCCGTTGCCGGAAATGGCATATCGGGAGTTATGGTTGCACAAATTAAAAGATCAATATCGTCCTTATTTGTTCCTGTCTTTGCGATTAAATTTTCTAATGCGGCAACTCCCATATCGCTATTGGCTTTGCCTTCTTCTTTCATGATCCTTCTTTCTTTAATACCAATTCGTTGCATTATCCACTCATCGCTCGTGTCAACCATGGTACTAATCTCTTCATTTGTAAGCCTGTATTCAGGCAAAAATGCGCCAACTCCTGTAATTGCAGCTCTAGTTTTTTCCATTAAATGAACTTAATATGATCTTAACGATGATCGTGTATTACGACCAAATTTCCCTTATTTATTTTCAGGGCTCGAATATAAATGTAATATGTGGGATAGCAAAAAAATTTTGAAACAAAAATAGCCGTAAACCCTTGTAGAACAATCAATTAAAATGTTCAAAAGTTTAAACGGCTGCATAAAAAAACCAGGGATTTCCTGGCTTATTTATCAGATGCTATACAGCTATGTCTTTCTCAATTACTTGTTTTCCCCTGTAATAACCACACTCTGAACATACAGTATGGTATTTTACGGTAGAACCGCAATTTGAACAGGTAGCCAAAGTTGGAGCAACAGCTTTGTAGTGTGTTCTGCGCTTATCTCTCCTTGATTTTGATATTTTATGCTTTGGATGTGCCATTTTATATAAATTTTAATTATTATTTCTTAATTTTTTTAGTGCATCCCACCTTTCATCCGTTTTTTCTTCCTGGGAATACGAATATTTTTCAATTTTATTAAGCATTTCCGGATCACATGTACTTTCCCCCTTTTCATTTTCGGGATGGCGGTGTATCACCGGTAAACTTAAAACAGAAAACTCATATAATAGTTGGGCGATATTAATTTCGTTTGCTTCAGGCGATACCCAGAAAACCTCTTCGTTATCTTCATTCCTTCCTAAACCAAATTTCACAAAAACCTTTGACTCGAAAGAAATGTTCTCTTCATACTCTTCTAGGCACCAGTCGCACAATAGCTTTACGGTACCATTTAGTTGAATATTCAGACTAAGCAACGAACTTCTTTTTTCTAAAAGCACATTTGCCTTGACATTCGCCTTCTCAATTAAACCCCCATCTACTAGCTCAAAGAACTTATCATCAATTACATATTCAAACTCATGTAATCCTTCCTTTAGTCCCTTATAAGCAATGTCATATATTGATAACTTACTCATGGTTTTAAAAAAAGTGATGCAAAAGTATAAATTTTTCTTTAACGGTTAAAATAATCCTGAAAAAAATAAAGTATTGTAACAGAATAGTTTCAATAAAACTACTTTTTAAGGATTATCCGGAAAGTTGTTCCCTTGTTTAGTTCACTTTGTTTGATGAATATTTTTCCGTTGTGGTAGTTCTCAACAATTCGTCTGGCTAATGATAAACCTAAGCCCCAGCCTCTTTTTTTGGTCGAAAACCCTGGTTCAAAAATCGTTTTATGCTGCGACTTTGAAATACCTTTCCCTGTATCTGCAATATCAATCAATATAGTATCGTCCTTTTCTTTTAGACTGATGGTTATATTTCCTGAATTATCCATGGCATCTATGGCGTTCTTACACAGATTTTCAATAACCCACGAGAATAAAGCAATGTTTAAAGGAACCAAATAAGTTCCAGCCTCATCGGAATTAACATCAAACACAACTTTATTGGATGATCTTCTTTTTAGGTATTCTACAGTCGACATAATTGTCTCGATTACATCTGTATGCAACAGTTCTGGTGCAGATCCAATTTTAGAAAACCTTTCAGCAATTTTCTCAAGCCTTTGGGTATCATTTTCAAATTCCCTGACAAGGGAAGGATCAACATCTTTCATTTTTAGTAATTCAATCCAGGCCATTAAAGACGAAATCGGGGTGCCAAGTTGATGTGCTGTTTCTTTCGACATCCCCACCCAAACCTGATTTTGTTCGGCTTTATGCGAAGCGTTAAATGCATAATATGCAATTCCTATAAAAAGGAAAATAACAAAAAGTTGTGCAACTGGGAATAGGCGCAAATTCCTAAGCAAAAATGAATCCCGGTAATATAAATATTGTTTATATCCGTCCCCTAAATCAATTTCAATAGGTTCACCGTTTCTTTTCATTTTTGCCAGCTCTTTTTGTAAAACTGCATTCTTCCTGTTGTCAGAATATTTAATATTTGCATCCAATATTATTTTATCATCCTGTGTAACAATAATCGGAGTGGTCTTATTTTGCGCGGTTACCAAGTTTAGATAAGTAAGGTATTTCGTTTCCAATTGCGATATTTTTGCGGTTGCAATCTCTATGGAATTTGCAGCCAAAGCGCTTACCGGATCAGACGTTGACTCAATTTGGATATCAATTAACCCCTCGGTTGCATTTGCCCAAAGTTCAACTTTCTTGAGCTCTTCGAGAGCCATTTTATTGGTAAGCCAATTGGTATATATCAGGGATGCTGCACCAATTAAAACAGCAGCAATAAGAAGGAGGATTTTCCAGCGCCTTTTCTTTAAATAGATATCCACTATAGTGTAGTTTTTGTTTTGGTATGATGAAGGAACGAAAAAAAGATAAAAAAATTATTTTGTCAACAGTTCCTTAACTGCTTCATAAATACCCTTGGTATCAAATCCACATTCCCTATACAATTCTTCAGGGGTGCCTTGCTCAATAAACCTATCCGGGATTCCAAGTATTTTCAATCTGGCTGTATAATTGTTTTCCACCATAAATTCGGCAACAGCACTTCCAAACCCTCCTTTTACAGTTCCATCTTCAACCGTAATTACCAGTTGGTGTTTTTTAAATACCTCATTCAGGATTGATTCGTCAATAGGTTTTAGGTACCTCATGTCGTAATGGGCAGCACTTATTGATTCCTTTTCGAGTTTTTTGACTGCCCGCTGAGCGAACATTCCCGGTTTTCCAATAGTCAGGATTGCAACATTATCTCCATCAGAGAGCATCCTTCCTTTTCCGACTTCCAATTTTTCAAATGGTTCCTTCCAATTTAGATACGAACCACATCCTCTCGGGTAACGGATTGAAAATGGCCCCATATTATCTAATTGAGCCGTGTACATTAAGTTTCGAAGCTCAATTTCATCCATTGGAGACGAAATAACCATGTTAGGAATGCTTCTCATATAGGCTAAATCATAAGCCCCATGATGGGTTGCCCCATCTTCACCAACTAAACCACCCCGGTCAAGGCAAAATACTACGTTTAAATTCTGGATAGCAACATCATGGATAACCTGATCATATGCCCGTTGCATGAATGTAGAATATATATTGCAAAATGGTACCAATCCTTGTTTAGCCATTCCTGCCGAAAATGTCACTGCATGTTGTTCGGCTATACCCACATCAAATGAGCGGTCGGGCATTTTTTCCATCATTATATTTAGCGAACAACCTGAAGGCATTGCAGGAGTAACTCCAACAATTTTCGGGTTATTCTCAGCAAGCTCAACAATTGTTTCACCAAATACATTTTGAAACTTTGGAGCTTTATCAATTGCGCAATCACAACTTAGTAATTCCCCTGTATTTTTATTGAATTTTCCGGGTGCATGCCATTTGGTCTGTTCTAATTCAGCATACTTGAATCCTTTTCCCTTTTTTGTTTTTATGTGTAAGATTTTTGGTCCGGGAATATCCTTCAAATCGTTTAATACTTTCGCCAGATACACAACATTATGCCCGTCAATAGGTCCAAAATACCTAAAATTGAATGACTCAAAAAGGTTGTTTTGTTTCAACAAGAAGTTTTTCATGGCATGTTGGTTCTTTTGCAAAAACCTCCTTGTTTTATGCCCAATTCCATCTATTTTCCCCAGTCCGTCCCACACATCGGTTTTAATCCTGTTATAGGTATGCGACTTTGAGATATTGAGCAAATACTGGCTAAAACCGCCAACACTTGGATCGATAGCCATGTTATTGTCGTTCAATATAATGAGCAGGTTCGACTTTTCAACTCCGGCATGATTGAGCCCTTCAAATGCCATCCCTCCAGTCATTGCCCCATCTCCAATAACAGCAACAATTCTTTTCTCGGTTTCCTGTTTAAGTTTAGCGGCAATTGCCATTCCTAATGCTGCCGAAATGGAAGTGGATGAATGCCCAACACCAAAAGCATCATGTTCGCTTTCCGAAATTTTTGGAAAACCACTGATACCTTTGTATTTACGATTGGTATGAAAAACATCCCTTCGCCCGGTTAAAATTTTGTGAGCGTAAGCTTGATGCCCAACATCCCAAATTAACTGATCGTTTGGCGAATCAAAAATATAATGGAGAGCTACGGTTAATTCAACAACACCAAGGCTGGCTCCAAAGTGCCCGGGATTTGTCGATACCGCATCAATAATAAAATCCCTCAATTCTGAACACACTTGTGGCAATGATTCCAATGCCAATTTTTTCAGATCTGAAGGATCATTTATGCTTGTTAAAAGTTTTCCCTTTATCTCTTCCATTAAATTGTAAAATTATTTCAAATATAGAATTTCTCACTGGTAATAAGGATAATTTTTATCATTTTCAAAAAAACATATTTTGCCTGTTTGTGAAAAGAAGTAACTTTAAACATCAAAAACAAAATGTGCCATGAATAGAATTAAACTAATAATTTCGATAGTTATTGTATTGTTTTTATCTTCCTGTGTTTCCATGAAACAATATAACGAAGCATCGGCAAAACTGGAAAACCAAAAAGCAGAAAATGAGCGCTTGAACAAAGAGCTAATGGACTTATCAACGAAGAATACCGAGCTTGGTGCCGAATCAGAACAGCTTCGCAATAGAAACAATATATTATCAAAAGAAAACGATGAACTGAAATATGAAAAATCGAAATTTAATAACCAATTGTCTCATTTTCAGAAAGAAAAGGAAGAATTAGCAGCCCAACTCAATGCAATACAATCGGGCAGCTCAACTGAAATCAGAAAATTATTGGAAGAACTTGATGCCACACGAGGAAGTTTAAATGCAAGAGAAGACAAATTGTTGGCAGCAGAAAAAGAACTCTCCGCGAAACAATCCCGCTTAATCGAGCTTGAAAATATATTAGCCCGAAAAGACCAGGCGGTAAAAGAATTAAAGTCGAAAGTGACCCAGGCTTTGGTAGGCTTCAACAACAATGGGCTCACCGTATTCGAAAAAAACGGGAAAGTATATGTTTCACTGGAGGAACAATTGCTTTTTAAAACCGGGCAATGGATAGTTGATCCGAACGGTAAAAAAGCCATTGAAAAGCTTGCAAATGTACTGGCTCAAAATAATGACATTAACGTAATGGTTGAAGGTCACACCGACAATGTGCCAATGAATGGTACTGGTACCATTAAAGATAATTGGGACTTGAGCGTAATGCGCGCAACAGCTGTAGCAAAAATTTTAACTTCAAACTCTGGTGTTAATCCAAAACAAATAATTGCCGCCGGAAGAAGCAAATATATGCCAGTTGATGATCAAAACACAGCTGAAGCAAGGCAAAAAAACAGACGTACCGATATTATTTTAACACCAAAACTTGATGAGTTGCTAAAAATCATTGAGGCAAATTAATACGCATAAAATGGAGCTCCTTAAAAAAAATATTGTCTTATCGGTTATTTTACTTTTGGTAACATTTGGTGCCTACCACCAAGTGTTAAGAAATGATTTTGTGGACATTGACGACCCGAAACTTATATTAAACAATCGGGCAGTAAGTGATCCTTCAACGCCTATAGCCAGATGTTTGCAATGGAATTTATATCGGGCTCATTATAAACCTATAACAGCCCTAACCTGGCGAACGGAATATATGCTGGTTGGGGACAAACCGTTTTTATACCATTTAAACAACTTATTGCTGCATATCGCTAATGTTATTTTGGTGTTTTTTATCGGGCTTAAATTATTGCGAAGGTTTTTCGAAGAAAGAAATAAAATCCAGCTTGGGGCTTTTATTTTTGCCTTACTTTTCTCGTTGCACCCCTTACATGTTGAATCGGTTGCATGGGCAGTTGAACGAAAAGATGTTCTTTTTTCGTTTTTCTATTTGGGGGGATGGTTAACATATCTGGAATATTTACAGAAGAAAAAATATATCTGGCTATTAGTTACAGCAATTTTATATTTCCTTTCAATGATGTCGAAATCAATGGGAATTACCCTACTAGCAGTGCTGTTCCTGACAGATATTCTTTATAAAAGAAAAATTAACTTCAAGCTTCTTATCGAAAAAATTCCAGTATTTGCAATATTTTTAGTGAGCCTCCATTTGTTTGGGCTGTTGTTTGATTTTAGCTCAAAAGATACAGCAGGCTTAACTTTTGTAGCCGAATCCCACCAGGCGTCAAACTTTGAAACCCTTAATCTTTTCACCCCACTAGTTAGAAGGATTGTAACTATTTTCCTGCGGTTTTCATTTTGGTTGGGACATGTTTTTGTCCCCATAAAATGTGCGCTTATCTATCCTAAAAAAGACATCCTTGATTTTTTTGGCAAAGGATTGTTGATTTTCCCATTTCTGATTGGAGCTATATATCTTACGGCCTTCTTTTTAAGAAAAAAAGTCCCGGAAGTACTTTGGGGCTTATTATTTTTTGGGGCAACCATATCACCTGCAATTGCTATTTCAGACTCCGGAACTGCAGTTTTTCTTCCCGATAGGTATTTGTATATTCCACTAACAGGAGTTATCTTCTTTTTAACAGTAATTGCCATTAAGCTTTATTCAAAAAACAAAAACCTTGTATTAATTGCAGTTGGAATCGTAACCATATGGTTTGGAGTACTTACATTTAAACAGGTAAAAGTTTGGGAAAACACCGGCACTTTATGGACCCGGGTAATTGATTTGTTTAACTGTAATGCAGAAGTAATTAATGCCAGGGCAAATTATTATAAGAATATTGGGGAAACCGAGAAAGCAATATCCGATTTGAATGATGCAATTGCCTGTGATTCTACGCTGCCTCAACCATACTATGGGAGGGCAATGTATAATTTTAACAGTCAAAACTATGCAAATGCCGTGAACGATTTCAACAATTATGTCAAATATAAACGTAGCGGATTTAATGCCGAAGTATTCTCAAACCGGGGAGCTGCGTATTTCTCTATTGGAGAGGTTGAAAAAGCCTTAGTAGATTATGGGAGGGCAATCCAACTGGATTCTAGTTTTGTGACTGTTTACCAGAACAGGGCTATTGCCTATAAATCATTAAAAAAACATAATGAAGCTATTGGAGATTGGTCAAAATTAATAGAATTCCGACCAGACAATATGCCTATTATGTAGAAAGGGGAGATGCCTATTTTGCTTCCTCAAAGTTCAAAAAAGCCATAAATGACTATTCTAAAGCAATTGAATTAAAACCTAAAAACGGAGGCATATATTTTAAACGATCGTATGCATATTATAGGTCTAAGTCATTTACCGAAGCGCGAAACGATGCCATTAAAGCAAAAGAACTTGGCATCAAAATGCCTGCACGCTATTTAAAAGCGCTTAGGATTAATACATAAATTCACTTGAAATTAATAAGCCATCAAGGGTCAACAAAGGTTCGAAATGTTGGATTTTAGATGATAGATTTTTAAATGTTTTACTCAGCCCACCTGTTGCAACAATGTTTAATGAGGCATTAAGTTCATTGCAGGTTCGGTCAATTATTGAGTCGATCAACCCCCAGTAGCCTAGAACAACTCCTGATTGAATTGCGTGCTCGGTATTGTCGCCAAGGACTGAAGCTGGGGCAGCCAATTGCACAAAAGGCAACTGGGCCGTATTGCTCGCCAGAGAATGAATTGCCGTTTTCAAGCCAGGAGCAATGGCAACACCTTTAATTTCCGAATCTTCCCCAATGGTTGTGAATGTTAAAGCTGTGCCAAAATCGATCACCATCGTGTTTCCTCCATACTTTGTAAAAGCCGCTACCGAATTTGCCACCAGGTCGGTACCAATCTGATTCGGGTTCAGAGCTTTCACAGGCAACTTACCATAAATTTCAGAATTAAAAACCATTGGCTTTACCTGAAAAAAATCTTCCAGCATATCGTAAATTGGGCTAAGCAAAGTTGGGACAACCGTAGAAATAATGATCTTATCAATAACATGAAGCTCAAAATTTTCATGTCCCAACAATGAACGAAATATGACTCCGTATTCATCCGATGTTTTATTCCGATCTGTTTGGATTCTCCAATGATTTAGCCATTCTGACTTACTATGTATTCCAAAAACAATGTTTGAATTCCCAATGTCAACAGCAAGTAGCATAAGTTTTCTTTTCTGCTAAATTAAAGAAATAACCTTAAGTAATCTTTAAGTTCCCAAACTATAAATTCCCCAATTACAAATAAACATGGTTTACAACATTGCATTATAAATACTATTTCCTATTTAATCCTGTTTATTTACGAAAAAGGACATCAAAATTGATTAATTAAAATAATATAGTAATTTTATCTGCGCTCATTTTTGAAAACCAATTTTCCATGCAGAACACTAAAAATCCATTAATATTTGTTGTAATCGACAATACTATTTATAATAGCTTGATTGTAGAATTTCTTAAATCCGCAAGATTTAAAAATATCAGATCGTTTCAATCAGGTGATGAGTGTGTTAATTACACCAAAGAAATACCGGACATTGTAATTACCAGTTATAACATGGAAGGTATGAATGGATTGGATATTATGAAAAAAATCAAAGGAGAGCATTCTTTTGTAGAATTTTTCTTTTTAAGCTCTCAAAAAGACATTGCAACTGCTGTTGAAATTGTAAAACATGGAGCATTCGACTATATCGTAAAAGACGAGAAAGCCTTGAAAAAGCTTTATACTTCAATGAACCGTGCTATTAAAACCGCTTCCTATATAAAAATCAGGAAAGGATATAAAATTGGTGTTATTGGATTTTTCATTGTTTTGATTATTATCATACTGGTAATTCTTAGTTTGGCTATTTTCTTCCCCGATGATTTCAGTTTTCAGTTGGGAACGATACCGCTGCTTTATTAAAAATGTAGGTTTTTATTGCCCAAATTCCCTTTGGTAACATAAGTTATAAAGATGCTATCCCATTTTTATTATTTTAGGAGCTTAAACCTAAAATAATTGAAATGAGTATTATAGGAATATTAAAGAAATACAACAGAAACTTCTGGGCTTCAAATACTATTGAACTTTTCGAAAGGTGGGCATGGTACGGGTTCTATCTGGCATTTGCCCTTTATTTGGTCAACTCAAAAGATACAGGGGCACTTGGATTTTCGCAAGCACAAAAAGGAATTATTATGGGAACTGGTTCCATGTTGTTGTATTTCCTTCCGGTTATAACCGGCTCAATTGCCGATAAAATCGGGTATAAAAAAATCTTGTTCCTTTCTTTTGTAATATATATCTCAGGATTTTATATGATCCATAGCTTCGATTCATTCGGATGGATGTTTTTTGCTTTTGTATGGACATGCGTTGGTGGGGCATTTTTTAAACCAATTATTTCGGCTATGATTTCCCGAACAACCGATGATGAAACAGCTTCCATTGGATTTGGCATTTTTTATATGATGGTAAATATTGGTGGATTTATAGGTCCTTTCTTAGCCGGTGCATTAATGAATAAAAGCTGGGATTATGTGTTTTATATATCAATAGGGGCGATTGCCGTTAATATGCTAATAACACTTTTCTTCTTTCGTGACCCAATTAAAAAAGATGATAATAGCAGTCTTTGGGGCAATATTCTTCAGGCATTTATCAATATTGGCATTACGCTTAAAAATTTCAAATACCTGCTATTCTTAATTATTATGGTTCTGTTCTGGACTGCTTTTAACCAACTGTATTATTCTTTTCCTGTATTTATCGATCAATGGATTGATACAACTGTAGTATACAATGGCTTGCATAAGGTATGGCCCTGGTTGGCAAATGCCATTGGTGAAAACGGACGAATAACAGCCGTAAGCATGTCAAGCATGGACTCCTTTTTTATAATTGCCTTTCAAATTCTGGTTTCTGCATTTGTTATGCGGTTTAAACCTTTGGGCGCAATCATGGGTGGTACTTTGGTCCTTGCCGGCGGACTGGGATTAATGTTTTCGAACCAAAGCGGATGGTTAATTTTACTTGGAATTTTGATTTTCTCTTTGGGAGAAATGGCAAGTTCGCCAAAATTTACGGAATATGTTGGGAGAATTGCTCCTGCCGATCAAAAAGCTCTTTACATGGGAACATCCTTTTTACCGATTGCTGCTGCCCACCAGCTTGCAGGATGGCTATCTGGCGATATTTATGAGCACATTTCTGATAAAGTATTCCTGGTTAAAAAAGAAATGCTCGAACGTGGCTTGTCCATTCCTGAAATATCGGAAACATTTACCAAAAATGACTATTTAAGCCAAGCTGCATCGAAAATGGGAATGAACCAGGATCAGTTAACCGATTTTATCTGGCAAAATTACCATCCTTCAAATATTTGGTTTTTATATTCAGGCTTAGCAATTACGGCAATGGTATTGCTTTGGTTGTACGATAAATTTGTTCTCAAAAGTTCAACAAAATAAAGGCTAAAGCATATTATTTTTTGCAACAAACCTCCATTTTTTTGACTTCCAAGGCTCGGGAACCGAATTTAAGCCAATTCGTGGTGTTGTTTCGTAATCTGTAATTTTTGGTGCATCCTCCAACCAAATTCTCTCTGATGTTAAAAGGTTTTCTCCATAAAACGACTTGTCAAGTTTTAAGGTCCTTCCCAGCCTTCCCGGACCGGAAATTCCATGAACACCTCTTATTAAAACCGCCGAAGCATCACTTTCACTGCCTGTCACGAAATTTAACAGCCAATACATACCATAAATTAAATAAACATAAACTACCCCACCCTCATGGAACATGATCTCTGTACGATCTGTTCTTCCTTTGCTGGCATGGCAACCCAAATCTTTTGTCCCGTTATAAGCTTCCACTTCAGCAATCACATAGCTCGCAACAGTACCATCATCAAATCTCCGGCACAACCTTTTCCCAAGTAATTCGGGAGCCACTGTTAGCACATCCCGTGTGAAAAAATCTTTGTTTAGTTTATGATTTGTCATCCACAATGAAATTTAGTTCGCATCGTTATTAGAAAGATAAAGCTAATTACTAATTATTATCTTTGAAAAAAACTTAACTACTTTATGCAGCCAATAAAAATGGTTGACCTTTACAGTCAATACCTTCATATAAAAAAAGAAATTGACCAGGCAATTCAGGACGTCATCGTATCTTCTGTTTTTATTAAAGGAGGAAAAGTTATTGATTTTGAAAAAAAACTCTCCGACTATCTAGGTTCAAATGTTGTTGCCTGCGCAAACGGGACAGATGCCCTTCAGTTGGCATTTATGGCTTTGGGGCTTAATCCGGGTGATGAAGTTATAACAACCCCATTTACATTTGTGTCAACCATTGAAGTGCTAGTTTTTTTAAAACTGAAACCGGTTTTTGTGGATATCCATCCTGA
Source organism: Prolixibacteraceae bacterium (assembly GCA_963678235.1). Classification (GTDB taxonomy): domain Bacteria; phylum Bacteroidota; class Bacteroidia; order Bacteroidales; family Prolixibacteraceae; genus JABMQB01. The sequence goes on from OY782766.1 coordinate 3,400,980, forward strand.
GACTTTTAACATCAATGAAAATGAGCTGGAGAAAGTAATAACCAATAAAACCAGGGCAATCGTTCCGGTACATCTATTTGGACAATGCGCCAACATGGAAGCAATTTTAAAAATCGCCCAAAAACACAAACTATTTGTAGTTGAAGATGCTGCACAATCGCTTGGTTCAAAATATTCGTTCATCAACGGAAGAATGCAGCAATCGGGCACCATGGGGCAAATCGGAATTACTTCCTTTTTCCCTTCGAAAAACCTTGGGGCTATGGGCGATGGAGGAGCAGTAATATGCAATGATCCTGAGTTAGCTAAGAACATAAGGTCACTGGCAAACCATGGGATGAAAGAACGGTACAATTATCACCAAATTGGTATAAATTCACGCTTAGATGCCATGCAGGCTGCAATTTTAGAAGTGAAGCTTTCCTATCTTAACACCTATATTTCGAAAAGGCAGGAAACAGCTGCACAATACACAAAGCTTCTTCAAGAAATTCCCGAATTAAAACTACCCACAGAAAGCTTATTTTGTACACATACATATAACCAATATACCATACAAACGGAAATGCGCGATACCCTTCAAAAGTTTCTTGCATCATACAATATTCCTACCCAGGTTTATTACCCAAAACCATTACATTTGCAGGAAGCATACAAGTTTTTAGGCTATAAAGCGGGTGATTTCCCCGTTTGTGAAAGTATGTCGGCGAAAGTTTTGTCGTTGCCAATGCACACGGAACTTCAAAAAGATCAAATAAATTATATTGCAGAAACAATTAAACGCTTTTTTACTCATTAATTATGAATTACTATATACATCCAACATCGCTGGTTGATGAAGGTGCACAAATTGGGGAAGGCACAAAAATCTGGCATTTTTGCCATGTGATGCCAAAGGCTATTCTTGGTGAAAAATGCATTCTTGGGCAAAATGTATTTGTTGGGAACCATGTTAAAATAGGAAACAAAGTAAAAATTCAAAATAATGTCTCGGTTTATGAAGGTGTTGAATGCGAAGATGATGTATTTATAGGACCTTCGGTTGTTTTTACCAACGTAATAAATCCCAGAAGCTTTGTAGAACGAAAATCAGAATTTAAAAATACATTGGTAAAAAAAGGTGCGAGTATTGGAGCCAATGCTACGATTATTTGTGGAACAACGATTGGGGAATTCGCATTTATTGGTGCCGGGGCAGTGGTATCGAAAGATGTTGCCAATTATGCCATAGTTATTGGTAACCCTGCACGCCACACCGGCTGGATGAGCGAACAGGGAGCAAGACTTTTGTTTAATGAAGAAGGATGCGCAACTTGTAAGCTTTCAGGTGAAAAATATGAATTAAAAAATGGATTAGTTATAAAAATCATATAACTCTGCGATCTAGCGACTCTGCGGCAAAACAATTAAATTAACCGCAAAGACGGGGAGGTGCAAAGAAGAATACTAAAAAAACTCTGCAACTTAGCAGCTCTGCGGTGAAAAAATAATAATATGAACCGCAAAGACACAGAAATAAACAATATGGATAACCAAACATACAATAGATTATCAGGGCAAATCCTTGATGCTGCAATTACAGTGCATAAAGAAATGGGACCAGGATTATTAGAGTCAGTATATGAATTATGTTTGTTAAAGGAATTACAATATAGAAATGTATTTGTTGAGCATCAGGTAGCGGTTCCATTATTTTATAAAGGAGAAGATTTAAAGAAAGATTTTAGGCTGGATTTATTGGTTTCAAAACAAATTATCATTGAGCTAAAGGCTGTGGATTATATTTTGTCTGTTCATGAAGCACAAATAATCTCTTATCTAAAACTTACAAATATGAAATTGGGATTCTTAATTAACTTTAATGTCCCATTGTTAAAAGATGGATTTAAACGATTTGTAAATAATTTTTGACTCTGCGACCTGACGACTTGGCTGTTAAAAAAACAGTAAACCGCAGAGACGGAGAGGCACAAAGAAAAAAAACTTAAAAGAAACTCTGCGACTTAGCGTCTTTGCGGTAAAAAATCAATAAAAATGAACCGCAGAGACACAGAGATGCAAAGAAGAAATTAGTAAACAAATAAAAAAACTTTGCGTCTTAGCAACTCAGCGGTGAAAAATATTAAGACTAACCGCAGAGACGGAGAGGCACAAAGGAAAAACTTAAAAGAAACTCTGCGACTTAGCGTCTTTGCGGTAAAATCATAAAAACAATACCGCGAAGGTGGAGAGATGCAGAGAAGAAGAAAAATATGACGATAGAAAATAAAATAAAATTTGCAGTTGTTGGCATGGGACATATCGGCAAGCGGCATGCAGAAATGATACTGAGAAACCAGGACTCTGAATTAATTGCGGTCTGTGATATCCGATCTGAAAAGGAATGCAACGCTTCCGGTATTTGCGATTCTTTTTATCCTTCTATGGATGAAATGCTCCAAAATCAGTCGCAAATTGATGTTATAAACATCTGTACACCAAATGGTTTGCATGCCGAAATGAGCATAAATGCTATAAAGTATGGCGCACATGTGGTAATAGAAAAGCCCATGGCTACCTCAAAAGCAGATGCTGAAAAAATATTGGAAGCATCTTTAAAAACCGACCGAAAAGTTTTCTGTGTAATGCAGAACAGGTATTCTCCACCATCGGTTTGGCTGAAAGATGTAATGGAACAAAAGCTTCTTGGCGAGATATTTATGGTACAAATAAACTGCTACTGGAACCGCGATGAACGTTATTATACAAACGAATCGTGGCATGGCACAAATGCTTTAGACGGAGGAACCCTGTTTACACAGTTTTCGCATTTTATTGATATGATGTTTTGGCTGTTTGGGGACATAACTAATATCAAAGGAAGCTTTAAAGACTTTAACCATCAACAACTTACCGACTTTGAAGATTCAGGAGTGGTTCAATTTGATTTTGTGGATGGCGGAATGGGCAGTTTGAATTATTCAACTTCGGTTTTCAATAAAAACCTGGAAAGTAGCCTGACTATAATTGGTAAAAACGGAACAATAAAAGTTGCCGGGCAATATATGAACGAGGTAGTGTATTGCGATATTAAAAATTATAAAATGCCCGAACTGGCACCCAGCAATCCGCCAAATGACTATGGCTTGTACAAGGGTTCGGCGCAAAACCATCACTATGTGATCCAGAATGTCGTGGACAAATTACATAGCAATAAAAATATTTCAACCAACGCCTACGAAGGGATGAAAGTGGTGGATATCATTGAAAGAATATATTTAGAGCGGGATAAGATCTGGAAGAAACATTAAACTAACCGCAAAGACGGGGAGGTGCAAAGAAGAAAATTTAAAAAAAACTCGGCGACTCAGCAACTCAGCGGTAAAACAAATTAAATTAACCGCAAAGACGGGGAGACGCAAAGAAAAGAAAAGTAATGAATATCTATTCTAAAATAGTAAAAGAACAAACGAAAGTTGCGATTATCGGCTTGGGTTATGTTGGGCTACCATTGGCAGTTGAGTTTGCAAAAAAGACCAAGGTCATTGGTTTTGATGTGGATGAGGGAAAACTGGGAAAACTTCAACAGGCAATTGATCCCAATGGCGAATTGGAATCAGAGGATTTTGAAAACCTTAATATACTTTTTACAAGCAACGAGAAACAGCTTGAAAATGCAGGATTCTATATTGTTACAGTTCCTACGCCAATCGATTCACAAAACAACCCTGACTTAACCATTTTAAAATCTGCCACCGAGACCATTGGTAAACACCTTTCCCAAGGTGATTATGTGGTATTTGAATCGACCGTGTACCCTGGGGTGACCGAAGATATTTGTATCCCGATCCTTGAAAAAAGTTCCAGGTTATTTGCCGGCAAAGATTTTAAGGTTGGTTTTTCACCTGAACGTATCAATCCTGGCGACAAAATTCATACTCTTACCAATACCGTTAAGGTAGTTTCCGGTTACGATCCGGAAAGTTTGAAGCAAATATCAGAAGTATATAAGTTGGTGGTAGATGCTGAGATTTTTGAAGCTTCATCCATTAAAGTTGCCGAAGCGGCAAAAATTATTGAAAATACCCAGCGCGATGTGAACATTGCCCTGATGAATGAATTATCCATCATATTTAGCCGCATTGGAATTAATACCTATGATGTATTGGAAGCCGCCGGAACCAAATGGAATTTCCTGAAGTTTTATCCCGGTTTGGTCGGAGGGCATTGTATTGGCGTTGACCCGTATTACCTGGCACACAAAGCAAAAGAATTAAAATACCACCCACAAATTATCAATTCCGGACGATTTGTGAACGACTCCATGGGAAGATATACCGGGAAACAAATTGTAAAGCAATTGCTTAAAAATGGCATCAAAATTCCCGGTGCCAGTGCTTTAATACTTGGAGCTACATTTAAAGAGAATGTATCTGACATTCGAAATTCGAAAGTATTTGATATCACCAATGAACTAAGGGAATTTGGTATCACTGTAACTATTAGCGATCCCAAGGCTAATGCAGAAGAAGTAAAGAAAGAATACGCGTGTGAGCTTTCAGCGAACCCCATTAATGAAGAAAAACAAAACATGTTTGATGCAATAATTCTGGCTGTTTCCCATAACGAATACCTAAACTATTCCGAAGAAACCATACAAAAGCACCTTTCCCCAAACGGCATATTTGCCGATGTTAAAGGAGCATACCGAAACAGGTTTAAAAATTTGAATTATTGGAGTTTGTAAATAATTCTTACTTTATTATTTTGATCTTTTTATTGTCTTTGTAAATTGCACGTTCTTCAAGTTTATTATCCTTTGTTCTTATCTCAAATTCACCATTCATTTTATCATCTTTCCATTCTCCTGAAGCTGTATATCCATTTTTCAAGGTTAAGGTACCATAACCATTTCTAACACCTTTATCCCATTGCCCTTCATATTTTTGTCCATTCGTAAAAACATATTTTCCATAGCCCGATCGTTCACCATCTTTCCATTCACCATCATATCCCAAATCTGGTCTAAATTCATAGATTGATGTATTACTTTTTCCTATTTGTTTTATCTTTTTAAACTTCATAGGATATGATTTCATTGCTGGAACAAGATTCCTGGCAGTAGAAGAATACCCCAATTCATCAATCACAACATAGTCAACCCCTTTATTAATAAAATCATTGATAACCTCTTCTTTAACAATACTTCTTTTATAATTGCAGGAAAATCTTGAAGCAAAAACATAATACAGACCTGGTTTACGACATGCAATCAATGAAGTATCTGGCAAATTCTTTTTTGACCATGATGCTAATTTAAAATATGACTGATAATTTGGAGGGTAATTATAAGATGCCTTCTTATGAAGTTCTTCAATCTGCGGCTTAATTAAAAGAGGTATTGCTAGTAGAAGGGAAAGTGGGATTAGAGCTTGCTGAATAAATTGGTTTTTAATGTTTAAAAATTTGCAAAGCCACAACAAAATTAGATAAACCCCATAAATAAATAAAAATATAAGTATTGGCAATACAGGCATTACAAACCTAACGCCATACCATACATCCGGCCACAAGAGAAAAATACCAAAACTCCCTAGCAAGTACGAAAATATTATTGTTCTTGAAGACTTCAGTTTTACCAATCCAAAAACAATTATTCCAATAATAATAATACCGACAATCCATTCTGAAATTAAAACCGGATCGTTGTATTTTACTTGTATAAAACTAAAACAACCGTTCGGTATTTCATGGGTCACATATCGTTCAAAGTTTTTAAAAACCCTGGTAAACCAATCTCCGAGTTCCATGGTGCCCAGTTCCCGCCTATACGGATTCTTATAAGTTAACAGTCCCAGATATCCTCCGGTACCTCCAACACCAACAACTTTTCCCCTTATAAACCAAGGTAAACACAAGAAAATAAATCCTGCGATATAAGCTCCCAGGTATTTCCATTTCTTTTGTAACAATAAAGCCAATGCAACCCCTCCAACCAATGCTAAACCAGCAGATCTTATATGATAGCTAAATGCTACAAATAAAAGCATTAGATAGAAGCCCAAATTTTTATAAAATGGCTTCTCAAAGTCGAGATTTATAAGAAAATATAATGCCATCAATGAAAAAAACAGAAAAGATATTGAGCTCATCATTATTACAGACGATTTGAGTAAATGCGAATTAAACAATACAAGTAAACTCGTAACAAATGACAAATGGATATTCTTACTAATCAGAACAAGAAAAAAATACAGGACCACAATTGATGCTAAAAAGAGAAAACCATTCGCATATTTAATAGTACTAATATCATCCGAAAACAATTTTATGGTAGAACTAATTATTAAAGGATACCCTGGAGGGAATCTATTAGATGGTGGCTTTTCCGGGCTTTTTATATCTGAAAATCCGTCTCCTTGAGCAATTGATTTTCCCAATAGATAATATTGCGTATTATCACCATTTAAGTCGATTTTTTCATCAAATACATAAGGATATATCTTAAAGAAAGAAATAATTAGAATTAAGAGATAAACAAATTTGATAATTTTTCCGGTTGTGGAATTCCGTTCTATTCCCTTTCTTTTGTGTTTTGCAGGCTTCATAATCAAAAAATATAATTTAATCCAAAACTACTATAAAATTTGAACAATATTTTTACTTTCTATTTAATTTGAGAAACATCAAGAATTTAAGCTTAATACTTTAAGATGCAGACTTGTTAAAATAAGACATACCATTTCGATAAAAATAAGAACACCAATACAGATTTTATAAACAAACATTTAAACTTGGGAATATTAAATTACCAACCGTTCTTAATACTGTATCTCCGGCAAAATAACATCCAGGCACTTTTTAACAGCTTCTTCTATACTTATTAAGTCAGTTTTTAACTCAACATTTGGCTTTGTTGGTGCTTCAAAAGGAGAATCAATTCCAGAGAAATTTTTAAGTATTCCTTGACGCGCCTTCGCATAAAGGCCTTTTGTGTCGCGTTGCTCACATACCTCAACCGATGCATTCACATAAACTTCAATAATATCATCACGTCCAATAATGTCATAAGCCATTTGTCTGATTTCATTAGTTGGGGTAATAAAACTATTAATACAAATAATCCCACAGTTCAGAAATAGTTTGGTCGCTTCTGCTATCCTGCGTATGTTTTCATATCTGTCTTCTTTCGAAAATCCCAGATTATTACTAAGCCCTGTACGAATGTTATCGCCGTCAAGTATTTGCGTTAAAAACCTTCGTTTATTTAGCTCTTTTTCCAAGGCCTTGGCAATTGTGGTTTTCCCTGAACCCGACAAACCGGTCATCCATATAACCCTGGCTCTTTGTTTTAACAGATATTCCTTATCCTCTCTATTTAAAATCTGGTCAAAAACCGGATGTATGTTTTTATTCATTTATGTTAATTTAAAACTTCGTTTCTGCAATAAACCATGGATTTAGCAAATCCTCTTTATTATATTTTAACTCTTCTGATTGGCTTTGTACTTTTAAAACACGCCCACCAGCAGCTTTGATTATAGCATGACCTGCAGCCGTATCCCATTCCATTGTTGGAGCAAAACGCGGATAAACATTTGCTGTTCCTTCTGCAACCAAACAAAGTTTTAGTGAACTCCCTTTCGAAACTATTTCTATTTCAGAAAATTCTTGTTTTTTCTTCTTAATAAACCCTTCCGTTTCAATGCTTAAATGAGATCTGCTTGCAACTATTTTATAGGTGTCTGTGTTTTGCGTGATAGGCAATTGCTTGCTGTGTTGTCCCCATTTTGAAATATTCCCTGATAAGGATTTAGATGCATTTTCTATTTTGAATGCACCTTGAATATATCCAAGATATAGTTCATCTAAAACAGGGGCATAAACAACTCCTAATATTGGACTCCCGTTTTCAATTAGTGCTATATTTACCGTAAATTCCCCATTGCGTTTTATAAACTCTTTAGTACCATCCAATGGATCAACCAGCCAAAACTTTTCCCATTTTTCCCTTACAGAAAAGGGTATTTCTTTCCCTTCTTCGCTTAAAACAGGCATTCCGGTTTTACTTAATGCTGCACTTATTATATCGTGAGCTTTTTTATCAGCAACGGTCAAAGGTGAATTGTCGCGCTTATATTCAACACCAAACTCGGTATTATAAACATCAAGTATTGCAACACCTGCATTTATGGAAGTCTTTATCAGAAGTTGTAAATTCAAGGTTAGGTCAAATTCCATTATTTCTCCCTTATAATTGAATCCCAAAGATAACAGATAAAAATGAAACTCCTCGCAGCAAGCTGACGAGGTATCATATCGGAAAATCATTATTTTATTCGCACCAAGGTGCGGGGAATAAGACCCACGAGATCCCTCGTCTATCCCTCGGGATCCCTGCCTGTACTGCGGTTTCAGCAGGCAGGAGTTCGACTAAATGATTTTGTTTTTTAAAATTGGGATATGAAAATGATTATGGAAAACACTGCCAATTAATTTCCATTTTATAAAATGATGCTAATTACTTTAAGAATGCTTTCCTAAAAAATTCCCTCTTTCTTTTAAAATTGTATATTTAATTTCTCTTATTAAAAAAATGGGTAAAATAATTCAACAATCAATTAAAGGGAGCATTTGGTCATACCTGGGATTAATTGTTGGCTATGCAAATGTAGGCATCATTATGCCAGCATTTTTTATGGCTGAACAAATAGGACTAGTCCAGTTATTTGTTGCCCTTTCCAATATTTTTACCAATTTTTCTTCCCTTGGTTTTAGCAATGTTATCAACCGAATGTTCCCTGAATTTCGTGATAAATCAAAACACCATCATGGTTTTCTATTTATTACTGTTTCTGTAGGATTGTTGGGATTTATTCTTAGTGCTATTGTTTTTTTCATTCTTAAACCATCAATTGTTGAATCGAAATTTGAGAAATCTCCATTGCTCGTGGAATATATTATTTTAATAGTTCCAGTTTTCTTTTTTCGGATATTTTTTAAGTTGCTCGACACCTATAACAGGGTATTACATGATGCTGCAACAGGTGCATTTTGGAAGGATTTTATACATAAAGCATTGAACCTCGGTTTAATCTTACTTTTTGCCGCAAATTATATTACTTTTCGAGAGTTTTTTTATGGGTATATCATCTCTTTATGCATGCCCGTAATACCACTTACATTTGTACTGATAAAACGAGGACAATTTCATCTTAAACCAAATCTTACTTATTTAAACAAACCTCTGGTACGTGAAATGATCATAGTTTCTACCTTTGGTATGATTAATGGTCTTAGTGGGGTACTTACAAATAATATTGACAAGCTGCTGATTAATAATTATTTGTCATTAAAAGAGGTCGGAATCTTTAGTGTATGTGCATTATTTGCCACTGTTATCAGGATTCCTGGTAGGGCAACCACAAAAATTTCAACGGGATTTATTGCAAAGGCCTGGAAAAGAAATGATCTCAGCCAAATTCATAACATCTATAAAAAGGCAAGTTTGAGCCAAACAATTGTAGGTTCTTTAATTTTTGCAGGAATCATCGTTAACCTTGACAACATTTTTAACATACTCCCGGAACATTATAGTCATGGTCGTTGGGTACTCATCTTGTATTCAATTGGAATACTTATCAGAACCTCTAATACAACAAGCAATGCCATTATTGCCACATCAAAAAGTTATCGCGTTCTTACGCTAATTATTGCCACACAAATAATTTATACAGTTTTATTCCATATTCTTTTAATACCTAATATGGGAATTACCGGGGCCGCATTGGCCGTTATGCTAACTTATACTGTAAGAACAATAATTGTTGCAGGATTTATTCAATATAAATTCAAAATGTTTTGCTATAGTTTCAGGCATCTTTTAACCGTTATTTTTGCCTCCATTGCAGCTTTCGCAACCTTTCAGGTGCCTGAACCGAACATTCTAATTTTAAACATATTAATAAAAAGTTTTGTGGTCAGCGTGCTTTTTATTAGCCTTATTTTACTTTTCAAAGTTTCATCAGATTTTGAAATTCTATTTAAAAATGGAGTCAAAACTTTGCATCAACTCGTGAGGAAAAATGAAAATTAAATACCAGAAAATACATTCTGGTATTCAAGTCATAATTATTTTTATAAAGCAATCCCTTAAATTTTTACCTATTTATTTTTCTGCTTGATTAAATTCAGACCAAATTTATTTTAGCTAGTAATGTATATTTTTAATATTTTAATAGCATGAATAGTTCTAAAAAAATATACGCAATAATCCCTGCGCGATCAGGATCAAAAGGGCTTCCAAATAAGAATATAAAACTTCTAAACGGGCATCCATTATTAGCCTACTCCATCAATTTTGCCAAGGTTTTAAACGTAAACCGAATAATTTGTTCCACAGATTCAGAAGAATATGCAAAAATTGCTATCAATTATGGAGCCGAAGTACCATTTCTAAGGGGTACAAATTCATCAGCAGATAATGCAATGGAAGAAGACATATTGAAAGACCTGTATGCAGGATTTATCGATCATAATATTGATTTTCCTGATTTATTTGTCTGGCTAAGGCCAACTTTTGTTTTTAGGAAATTGGAAGCTGTGCAACAATGTATTAGTAAGCTAATTGAAGATACTAGATTAAGTGCTGCAAGGACAATATGTGAATCTGAATCAAGATTATACCGATTAGATTCGAACAGCGAGTTATCCCCTATTTTTGATGACCATGGTAAATCAATGATCCGAAGACAGGATGTTGGAACATTTTATAAAGTGTACAGCACCGATGTTTTTAGGGGTAAACCCCGTAATGATGGGAGTAATTTTTTAGGGAACAATATTTTAGGTGTATCAGTTCCAAAAGTGTGTGGATTGGATATAGATGACCTGGAAGATTTTCAATTAATCGAAACATTATTAAAACATGAGGAAGGTGTTCAAAAATATATATATTAAAACGTTTCAAAACATTAACATTTTAATTCTGGTGAATGAAATTAACAGCAGTAATTCCGGTCAGAAAAGGCTCTGAAAGAGTTCCGAATAAAAGCCTTAGAAAATTCGGGTCAACGAATTTATTAAAACTCAAAATCAAGGAGTTATTAAATGTTCAATTGATAGATAATATTGTAGTTAATACCGACTCTGAGGAAGCTATTGAAATTGCCGGGCAAATGAACGTAGATTTCCACGTCAGGAAGCCCTATTATGCTTCCTCAAAATGCTCAAACAGTCAGTTTCTGACTTATTTGGGAGAAACAACCAATACAGATATATTTGCCTATTGTCCAGTCACATCGCCTTTCATTAAGCACCAAACAATTACCAATTGCATTGAAGAATTTTTACAATCAAAGAATGACAGTTTAGCTACTGTCACCTCTATAAAAGAGTTTCTATGGCTTCATAAAAAGCCTTTAAATTATGCATTGGACAATCAACCAAATAGTCAGAACCTACCTCCAATCAAGGCATTGAATTTTGGCCTTAATTTGATTAGAAGAACAGATTTGCTAAAATTTAAAAACATAGTAGGAATTGATCCAAAATTTATCGAACTTGACAAAATTGAGGGAATTGATATTGATACCCCTCTTGATTTTTTTATAGCAGAACAAGTTTATCTAAAACAAACGGAAGACAATAATTTCTTAGCATACCTTAAATGAGCATTTGCCACGAAATAAAAACTATCATTAAAAATAACCTCCATGCAATTATCGAACTCAGAACAAAAAAAACAGTAAAGCCAGATGGGAGCTTTGTTTCTGAAGGTGATTTATTATGTGAAAAGCTAATTCTTTCTTATATATCTGAAAAGCATCCCGATTTTTATTTAATCTCCGAAGAATCCCCAAACAATAATATTAAAAACCATACAAAAGATAAATTGTTAATCTTAGACCCAATAGATGGAACTGAAAATTTTGTTTCTGGATTAAAGGAATGGGGAGTTGCTGTTTGTGTATTTGAAAAAGGAAAACATCTAGAGTCGATGCTGGCACTTCCGGAGTTAAATGAATACATGATTTCTGGCGATACATTTAGCCGATTTGAGTCGAGAATAATGGGATTATCCTCGTCACTAAAAAAAGAAGACCTCCAACACATTAAAGAAGGATTTGAATACAGAATAATTGGTTGTTGTGTTTACAATATGTTCAACGTTATTAGGGGCTCATACTGTTCTTTTGAAAATTTCAAAGGAGCCTGGGTTTGGGATATTATCCCGGGTTTAAATTTAGCCTTAGAGCACAAACTTAAAGTGGAGGTAAATGGAGAAAAATACCAAGGTGAATTACTTAGACCGGATCAAAAATATCGTTTCAAAATTTCCGGGCAATAAAGTATATATTTTAGGCAAAGGTGCATCAGTTGGTAAAATTAAAAAAAACCTGCTTGCAGATGGTTTAATTATTAATATTAACGACTCTGAACGAATCTTACCAGGACAGTTCTGTTTTTTACACAGCTTGTGGGCAATTGAAAGTATAAAAGCAAACGGATACAAGTCAGAACTGTATTTTTCATCGCGGGATATTCAAGACCAAAATAAAATTGTCAAATTACCATATAAGCCGGAAACTTTTGACAGCCCTGAAAAGATTATTTCGAGCATCGAAAAAGAAGAACTGTTTATTTCCGATTTTTTATTTATTTCTGCTCTAAAACTGTCCTTTCAAATTGCTACTTTACTAAATAAAAAACTTCAGGTATTCTTTTTGGGCTTTGATTTTTTAGCATCTCCAACAAAGGTAATGGAGGACTATTCAAATCATTTGCCTGAATATACCAATATGGTACTTAAGGTTCAGGAAAGTATTTTCAGAACAATAAAAGACCATTATAAAGGAAGCCAGATGCTTGAGTTGGTTCATGTGGGCAACCGCTCTTTTAGCGATATTTCCGTATTAGGGTTTAATTCTGCCGGGCTTTCAATAAGCTCTTCTGACGAGTTAAAACATAACAGCGATCTTTATAATGATATCCTTAAAAAAATAAAAAGAAACATCCCAATTGTTGTTGCTGAATTAACCAATAATCACATTGGAGATAAAAACAGGCTTAAAGCGATGATAAGGCTGGCAAAAGAAGCAGGAGCCGACGCAGTAAAAGTTCAAAAAAGAGATGTTGAATCATTCTATACAAAACAAGAACTAAATTCCCCTTACAATTCCCCTTTCGGAGAAACACTAGGGGATTACAGAAATGCTGTTGAATTGACTGAGGAGTTATTCGATGTACTCAGTGAAGAATGCAGCAGAAATGAGCTGTTTTGGTTTACGTCAATTTTAGATCTTAAATCTTACCATTTTATTCAAAAATACAAGCTCCCTTTAATCAAACTGCCGAGCACAATTTCCAATCACCGAAATTTTATATCAAAGATAAATAGTTTATACCATGGCGATATTGTGATTTCAACGGGATTTACAAACGTTGAATATGAAAATTATATTTTAAAAAAGTTCGCCCATGACAGAAGGTTATTTTTACTTCAGTGTACATCTTCGTATCCTGCGCCCCCGGAAGCTTGTAATATATCTGTAGTTCGGCATTACAACGACTTAAGAAAAGGAACGTACCCAAACCTTTTCCCGGGCTATTCAAGCCATGATGTAGGCTCGACAGCCAGCATGATGGCTGTTGCAGCTGGTGCCCTGATTATTGAAAAACATGTGAAATTAGGAAATCTTGATTGGGTACATTTTGATGGTGTTGCGCTTGATTTAGTCAACAATGAGTTTAAAAGATTTGTTGATAACATTAAAATTGCAAGTACCATTAACGGATTTGAAGAAAAAGCCGTCCTGGCTATTGAAGATCACAAATATATTCCAAACAAATCGAATAATTAACAGCAAACAATCCTACATGAACCATTCGGGCAACGACAAAGACTATACAAGATATAATCAAATTAGGTCTTTATTCGATATTACTTTTCGCGGCTATGATATACAAATGCTAATTGCCCATGATATAGCAAAAATATGTTTCTATAAAAAACTCCCTAAACTAAAGTCTATTTATCGATTTTTTATGATCCATAAACATGCAGACCTGTTAAAATTACTAACAGTTGATGCATTCATTTTTTCAATGCCTAACGAATACAGAAATGATCATGCGGAGTTAGTCGAAAGTGTTATGGATGAAATTGAGGGTAACAAAGAGATTGTAAAACGTCCAAAAGGCTTGCGATTTACTTTAAATTTTAAAATTATTCGTGAAAGCCTCTCTGAAGTTTTAAAAAGAAAAGCCAATCTATCTTTAAAAGAAATAATATACTATTGGGGATCTTTATGTTATTATAAAAACCTTCTGCATTGGCTTGAAAAAAAAACAAGGTTCCCAATAAAAACAAAAGCATTTATTGCATTTAACGGCGCATTCCCTCCCCATAGCATTTGGACCGTTTTTTTAAACAAATGGGATATTCCAAGCTATTCGTTACAACACGGATTATATGTGAGCTATAAGTATAAGGTTCCAATGTCCATCATTAATTATGAAAACCTTCCTTCGAAAAAGGTTTTGTGTTGGGGAAAAAACACATTTAATTCCTTAATAAAATTTGGATATAAACCCGAAAGCCTAATTATAGCGGGAAATCCCAAATATAAAAACACCACCGTTCAAAAGGTTAAACAAAGCTTTAAAAATGGCATTGTGCTACTCGGAAGAAAAATATATGATGAGGGAAATGAGGAGCTGCTAACTATCCTGAGCGAATATCAGGAACAAAATCAAACAAAATTTTATATAAAACCACACCCATCGCTTTCGATTCAGAAATATGAGACTTTATGCAAACAGCATCATTTAGATTTGATTAACGATCATACGCTTTTGAATGATTTGCTCCATTCAGGCAGATTTGATTTCTCTGTTTCCTATAACACAACTGCCTATTACGAATCGTTGGCAAGCGGCCTACCTTCTTTTCGGTTTGCCTTATTTGAAAATGAAGGATTTTTAGGATTAAATGACAAGTTTTGTACTTTGCCAGAACTGGAGGTAAAAATTAGCAATTTTAAAAATTTAACAGAAAATGAATTACAACAGAACATAAACGATTTACTGTTTGAAATATTCAATCTGGGAAACATTAATTACAAAACCATTATTAAATAACAACCCATTTTTACTTATTCTGTTTTGGGTTTAAACCGCATAAAAACAATTATGGATGAAAATTTTTACATTAAACATATACAAATATTACTCACATAAAATACGTGAATTGTACAGGCATAAGTACCGCACAAGTGAAATAATCCAACTTATTTTTAGCACTATTTTTTTTAAGTTGAAAAGCTTGCAAAAATATTTTTTGCCAGGCCACAAACCAGATTTCATTGTCATTGGTGCCCAAAAATGTGGTACAAGTTCTTTGCATTATTACTTAAAACAACATCCTTCATTAGTTGGCTCAAGCCCCAAGGAAATACATTATTTTGATAAAAAAGTTGAATTGCCATATTCCTTAAAAAGGTATGAGAAGCACTTTACCCATTTATTCCCTAAGAACAAACTTTTCTATGAATCGACTCCAAAATATATATTTGAAAAAAATGTTGCTAAAAAAATTTCAGAGTGCTATCCCGATATTAAATTGATACTGGTTTTACGCAATCCTGTTCAAAGAGCCTATTCGGCTTGGAATATGCACCGCATCAAGTTTGAAGAAAATAAGCGTAACTATTTAAACAACCTAAATAATTTCCCTGAAAAAAAAGATGCTTATTTGCATTTTTTTCAAAACAGCAAAAAATTTCCGGACTTTAAGGACTTTATTCAATTTGAACAATCCCAAATTAATTCAGGAAATTTAGATGGGCATGCAACACTTAGACGAGGATTATATGCTCAACAGATTAAGGAATATTATTCTTATTTCAGGAAAGAACAAATTTTAATTTTAGGATTTAAAGATTTTACAAATCAAACAGAACAAACTTTGGAGAAAATATATCAATTTTTAGGCGTAGAATCAATGCCCTTTTCAAAGCTTAATGTAAAACCTAAGGGTAGTAGAACCTACAATACCAGAATGTCAACCGAAGAAGAAGCATTTTTAGAAAATTACTATGCTGAGCCCAATAAAGAACTATTTGAACTTTTAGGTTATGAATTAAATTGGTAATGAACTATATTGAAAAAATAATTTACTTATCATTCACAAATTTGAATTTCGATAAAAGAAAACTTATATGAAAGTTGATTTTATACTCTTAGGTGCATCCAAATCGGGAACTACAACCATGGCTGATATTTTAAGAGACCATCCGGATATAAACTTTTGCAAAAAGAAAGAACCTAATTTTTTTAGCAGGACCAAAAACTGGAAAAATAATGTTGAACAGTATCATAAGCTTTTCGACGAGGAAGAAGGCAAAATATATGGAGAAGCTTCGCATACCTATACAGCATTACCAAAATACAATTTAAAAATCTGGGAAGATATTTATACCTATAACCCTGAAATGAAATTTATTTATATTGTTCGAAATCCGATAGATCGGTTTATATCAGGCTATATGCAAGCCTATCAAAGAGGTCGGATTAATATGTCAATCGACGATGTATTACATCGTGGGACAAGTATTACAAAGTCGAGATACTATACCCAAATAACTCCCTTTATTGAGCGCTTCGGAAAGGAAAAAATACTCATCATCAATTTTGATGATTTTATTTCAAAACGAAAGGAAGTGATGATGAAAATTTCTGATTTTTTATGTGTTAATTTTAATAAATTCAAAAACTTTGAGAACTTGCATAGCAACGTTTCCATTAAAGGCAAAAAGCTTCATTACAAATACGATAAATATTTGCATTTTTTGAAACCTGTTCTAAACAAAACCAAT
Source organism: Prolixibacteraceae bacterium (assembly GCA_963678235.1). Lineage (GTDB taxonomy): Bacteria > Bacteroidota > Bacteroidia > Bacteroidales > Prolixibacteraceae > JABMQB01. The sequence continues at coordinate 3,417,836 of OY782766.1, forward strand.
CCCAAACTAAAAGATTCAATTCGAATGATCTTAACACCTAAGAGGCGGCTGTTTCTCGAAAAACCAACACTAACACCTGAGCAACAACAAACTATAATAAGGCTCACCAAACTTGATACAATAGAATTATCAAAACTTACGGGAATGGACTATTCTGATTGGCTCAAAGTGAAAAATTAATATCGAATTTGTTTTAAAGAAAATCCAATCAACATTAAAAAAGGAACTTCGCACGATGAATAATTTGCAAAAGAACTTCGCTATTTTATACAGGAATCGGGCTCCAAAAGATTTTAAACGATTGGTCAGGGAAAATTTAATAAAAAGGACCAAAAAGTATCATAAATATTTCCTCAAAAGCAATAAGCCTGATTTTTTGATTATTGGTGCCCAGAAATCAGGAACTTCATCCCTTCATTATTACCTCAACCAGCACCCCAGGCTAGTAGGAACCAGGCCAAAAGAAATTCATTATTTTGACCAATGGATTAATTTTGGGTATAGCCTTGAGTGGTACGAAAACCATTTTAACAGTATCAATGCAAAAAACAAATTGTTTTTCGAAACCACACCCAATTATATGTTTTATGATTCAAGTTGTAAACTTATAGCTGAGACTTATCCGAATATTAAATTGATAATTATCCTACGCGATCCTGTTCCCAGGGCTTTCTCGGCGTGGAATATGTACAATGACAAATTCCAACAAAATAAAAATTCGTATAAAAATAAGAGTGGAAGATTTCCTGGTGAATCTAATTTTACCCACAAACACCTGTTTGAAAACCGAACAAGCTTTCCAGGTTTTAGGGAATGCATACGCTTAGAGCAAGACCTGAAAAAAGAAGGTAAAAACATTGATCCCTTCTTTTTACGTATGGGTGAGTATGCCAATCAAATAAAATCCCTACACCGCTATTTCAATGTAGATCAATTATTAATCCTTGGTTTTAAAGACCTGGTTAACAATACCGAACTAACACTTGAGAAAGTATATAATTTTCTTCAGGTCGAAAGTTTTGAATATTCAAAGTTGAATATTGAACCAAGGCATTCCAGGCCTTATAAGTTAAAACTGAAGGACGAAGACCGAATATTTTTAGAAGAATATTATGCAGATGCAAACTCAGAACTTTTCGAATTATTGGGTTCAAAAATCAATTGGTGAAATTTCCTGCCGGAATTATCGTATCTAAAGTAATTACATTACAAGTTCAGATTCAGGGCATAAAACATCCTTGTAGATTTTATGGTACGCTTGTATTATATTATTCCATTCAGAGCAACGTACTTTTGCAAATGCATTTTTCGATAAACTTTCCCTCCGTGATTTATCATCAATAACTTCGAACAACAAATTCTTGAACGAATTAAAACAACCAGCAAACAATGCCTCTTTATCTTCTTCAAAAACACCCCAGATTCCTTCTTCTTTATGCCCTATTATTGCGTTATGGGTTGCGGCGGCTTCCTGATAAACCAACCCGAACGTTTCATTAATACTTGGAAGGGCAAAAATATGGCTATCTCCTAATAATTCAAGCACTTCTTGTCTTTCAATCCGTCCTAAAAATGCAATCCTTTCATCGTTGCCCGCCATATTCTTCAATTCATCGAGCATTGGTCCATCTCCAACAATTTTCAATTTGATTTGTGTTGGCCCTTCATATAGTTGAAATGCCCGAATAACCCAATCCATATTTTTTCGGGGAATAGCATGGGCTACTGTCGTGATTAAAACCTCATTCGTTTGTGCTTTTGTTTTTGGCTCTGCCAGGAAAACTTCCTTTTCAATTCCATGCGGAATAATTACACTATTTATTTGAAAAGTAGAATCAACAAATGACTTAAACGCACCATTGGTCACCAAAACTTTGCTTGCATTTGCGATAATTTTATATGCTTTCTTAAAATCAGGATTATTGGAAGAAATCAATCGTAGGTATTTCCTGTCCTGGCTTCGAAATGTGAGGACATAAGGGGTTTTGTACTTCTCAAATATCTTGTATGCGAATAATCCATCAGGAAAAAGATAATGTGCATGAATAATATCGAAGTTTTTATTTTTTATTAAATACCGCTTTGCTTTGTAAGGTAATTGAAAAAGGGTCCAATATTGTAATTTTTGATAGGGTAATTTGATATATGGAATGGGCATGATAGAAAAATCTTCAAAATCCCATTGCTTCAGATTATAGAGGTACGAGAACCTTTTGTTATTCCTTAACCAAAATGGGACTATTTCTTTGGGAAAAAGAAAATTAACATCACAGTATTCAGAAATGTTTTTTGCAATATCAAAAACTATCCTATTTGATTTTCTTTTAGGTACAGGAATGTTTTTCGCAATAAATAAAAGTTTTATTTTTTTATTCATTTTTCTTATCTGCAATTACACAAACATTTTTATTTACCTGTTTGGGTACTTACATAACAAAAAAACTTCCCAATGGTTAGCTCAATGGTTCCTTTTATTTTATCAATATACAAACTTTCATACTTCTGTAAAAGCCGGGTTGAACAATATTCGCATAAAAATGGATGTCTTCTCATTGGTCAATTAGGCAGCCTAAAGGTTTTTAATACCAAGAATTCGTTCATATTTGCGCCTTGCCTTTTTAAAATAAACCTTAATGGTTGGCATCAGCGGATACATATATTTTTCCTCTATTTCTTCAAGCGATAAGGCATTCCAATCTAAAAGAATCGTATCCCGTATTTTTAACCGTTTTATCGGACGGGTTAATTGTGGGTTTTTGTAGGCTGAAGCTTCATGCAGGGTTCTTTCTTCAAGAAAACAATTATGCCTTACCTCATCGATAAGTTGCTGTCCTTTGCTGTTATTAATGATTAATAAATTAACCCCTTTGCTGGTGTCATGGATAAATGGTTTTTCGGTGCCAAGTCCCCAAAAATCAGCTAATGTTATATCTCCAATTCTCGAAGTAGTAGCATACTGGCATTGATAACATGATTCGCGCAGTAAATATCCTTTTAAATACAACCTAAAGAATACGTTGTTGCTCCTACTCAATATTTTTGTTTTTCCCTTAAACTTAGCTGTGGATCTTGGTGGGTGCCACCCGTGTGTATTTCTAAATGAAAATTCTTCAATTTCAGGATGAGTTTTAGTGAGTTTCTCAAAGTAAGAATCAAAACTCTTCTGCGATGGCACACCATGACAAACAAAATCAACTGTAATAAGTTGTTTGCTGAATTTGCCATTCAGAAACCTCTTTAGCCCATCAATTTGGCAAGGGGTTCCTGTAAATAAAACCAAACGTCCTTCTTCAAGAACTGCTTTTACTTCGCGATAAATATATCCAATTTCACTCTGAACATATTTGGAAACTCTCAACAAACTTAATTTGTCTTTTGAGTCAATACCAATATGCCGAACTTTCATTTCCCGATCGAAAATTGCTCCAAACACAACTCCTTTTTTATCCAACACATAATCTGCAAGAACTGAAAACATCCCTCCCGACGAGCTTTTCATGCGAACAGTTTCGTCCAGGTTCCAGGCGGCATATACTTTTGAATCATTATTATTATTCTTAAGTGAAGGTTCCAACTCCGGACAAGTCTTTTGGCATAGTCCGCAGGAGGTGCATTGCTTGTAATCTATTTCAGGTTGAATAAAACCTTCGAAGTCCGTTTTCATTTGAATACAATCCTCCGGACAAACATTCATACATGCCGAACATCCCGTACATGCCCTAGGGTCGCAAAGTTCAATCATTTCAATGAATTTGTTAAGTAGCTTAAACTTTCTTTTCTTTTTTGTTCCAATATCCTATTTGCATCCGAAAAATCAATTTGAAAAGCACGTTTGTACTTTTCTCCAACATCTTCCATCGTAATGCTTCTATCATTCAAATGAAGTACATTTAAAAGATGGCTAATTCTTTTATCCTTAAGACCATTGGTGGTAAAAAATGGTTTGTTAAAAAGAATTGCGAATGCCACCATATGCAAAGATGAACCATGAATCAATTTTGCATGCATGCATAAATTCAAAAATTCCAATGGTCCAACTGTTAAGTGTTTTTCAAAATCGGGGTATTTTACGATAATTTTAGGAGTCCGTACAATAGTAGTTACCACTTTAAGCTTTAGTTTTCTAGAAAGTTCCCTGCCAATTTGAAGCGCTTCCGCATTATCGGTTGGCGTATAATAAAATATATAATCCCCTTCTATGATAGGCTTTTCAGATATTTGCTTTTTCCAGTCCTCCACATTTAATAATAAGCTGGGATCGAGAACAAGTGGCGGGTAAATGCCAGTAATTTTATTTATGTTACCAGCCGATTCTGGTTCTCTAGCACTTAGGTGATCAAACTTTAATATATATTCATTTATATTTTGACTTGTATTTAAGTCAAATTCTTCTGCTGATTTTTGAACCATGCTTGGAGCATAAGCTATCTTTTTCCCATCGTTTTTAACAAAAGGCAAATAATAAGCCCAGTTAAAACTTTTACCATAGGGGTTCCAAATTTGATCACTTCCCGAAATGTAAAAATCGTATTCAGGCGGATTTGCATAAAGTTCTTCAAGAGAATTATATTCATTTGAAGATAGCTTGAGCTTATTGTTTAAAAAATCTTCAAACAATGCATGTTTTATAAGGATGTCAGATTTATAAGGCGAAAGAAATAATCTGTTTAAAACACGATCTCGGAGGGTTTTGCCAGCTTTGTATGCCGGCAAATAGCTTCTTTTTTGCCCATTTGTCCTGAAATTAATCAGCTCGCAGTTATACCCTAATTTGTCAATTACGGTTTGTAACGCATAGGCTTGCAACATTGCACCATAATTATGCAAACCATGATAGGTGATTATTCCAACTTTTTTATTCATGCAAAAAAAATAAAGCAATTAAACAAATATACTTCAGAATTTTAAACGTTCACGCAAAACTTTTTTGCTAGTTCTTATTTTATAATATGCAGCATTTTAAAACTTTTTGGAGTGACCGGATTTAATCATTAAATCCCTAGCTCCCTTTTATTTGTTATTTTTGATTCTTTCGAAAATTCTAAATTCAAAATTAACTACGATTAGAATGAGCTTGATTTCTAAAATAATAGGATTCACAATAAAAAAAGTAAATTATTCATTATTAAAAATAATTCTGCTTTTTAAAAAATTTGATATTGAACAAGCAATTCTTATTTTCAGCGAAGCGAGAGGAGGAAGTACCTGGTTAATGGAAATCTTTGCTCAAATTCCACAAACTATTATAAATTGGGAACCTTTGCATCCGAAAAGAGGAGTTGTCCCTCATGAATACAAATGGGGAGATAGACCATCTATTCCAAAGGGAAATTTAAATAAAGAGTATGTTGGATTCATGCAAAACATACTCACACTTAAAGTTCACTCACAATGGACACTTAAATATTGTTCTATTGTTTCGTTACTCAATGCAAAAACGATTATTACAAAATTTGTGCGGGCAAATCTTTTGTTACCATGGACAATCAAAAATATCAATTTAGGGCACAAACCGATTCTTCTTGTTCGTCACCCAATAGATACCTGCATTTCTCAAATCAAGGCTTTTGGGGTGCATCCAAGGTACGAAGAAACAAATCAACTTCCTGATACAATAAATAATCAGCAATTTGCCAAACACCTCCCATTTCTAAAAAAACAACAGTCTGATCTGGAATATCAAATTGCTATCTGGTGCATAAACAATGTTGCTGTTTTAAACGACAAGCAAACTTTGAATAGCTGTATTCTTGTCTTTTATGAAGACCTTATTATAAACCCGGCAACTGAAGTTAAAAGGATAATGTACGAATTGAATTCCGATAATTATTCAGATGATATTATTTCTGATATCAATTTTCACAAAGCAAGTTCCACTGATTTTAGAAATTCATTGGAGACTAATCCCAAAAAGCAATTGAAAAAAAACCTGGAAGAAATGAATGCAGAAACCAAAGATAAAATCCAACAGATGTTTGACTACTTTCGGTTTAATCTTTATACTGCACACTCACCATATCCCATAAAACACATTTAATGCGAATAATTTTTTGTTATTTATCAATACCTTTAATGTGAAATTCCAATTTAGCATGACTTTTAAACTTAAGACAAAACAACGATTATCTAGATTATTTTCCATACCTCTATACAATCTGACGTACTCTTCGCAACACAATTATGCCTGGTTTCGAATTGCAAAAAATGGTACCAGAACTTTTTTAAATGCTCTTGAAACAAATAATCTAATTGAAAATTCGGGCAACAATATTCCTTACTTATCTTATCGTTTTAAAAATCATTTTAAATTCTGCTTTATTAGAAACCCTTGGGATAGACTTGTCTCATGCTATTCAAATAAAGTAGTGAATAAACAGGCTTTTCGTGAATGCTGGGATAAAGACTTTGACTTCTTTATACGGTATATCTCAAAACAAAATTTAAAGTATTCTAACAAACATTTCAGACCACAAATTCATCTTTTCCCGGTAACTGATGTAAATTTTATCGGCAAAATGGAAAATTATTCAGATGATTTGAATAAAGTTATGGAACAACTTAATATTGACTTCCAAATTCAGCATTTAAATAAATCAAAGCACAAACACTATACAGAGTATTATTCAAACGAGAATCGCGAAATCGTTGAAAAACTATACAAAGATGATATAGATTTAGGAAATTATCGGTTTGGGGAATAAAACAGTACAAATTTACAAATCATGGTAACATCGCCATTGGTATCAGTTATAATGCCGGTATATAACAATGAAGATTACTTAGCAGAGGCAATTAATTCTGTCCTTTCGCAAAGCTATTCAAATTTTGAGTTCCTTATTGTTGACGATGGTTCCAAAGATAATTCGAAGAATATTATTCAACAATTTTCTGACAAACGGATTACGCTAATTGAGAATAAATTCAATATTGGACTTCCGGCTTCCTTAAACAAGGCTTTAAAAATAGCTAATGGAGAATATATTGCCCGCATGGATGGAGATGATATATGCTTAAAACACCGATTAGCTAAACAAATCAGGTATTTAGAAAAACATAAGGAAATTGATATTTGCGGTGCATCTATTTCAAGGATTGATAAAAAAGGAAAAGTTTTTAAACGAATTAGCAAAAATCCTAGAAATAACAATCAGATAAAAGCAAGTACTATTTTTTCGCCGAAATTATTCCACCCAACAGTTATTTTTCGATCAAGCTTTATTAAAAGGAATAATATCCAATACGATGAACATGCAATTCGTGTAGAAGATTTTAAACTGTGGTCAGATATTATTTTTAATTACGATGCCCTCTTTGCTAATATCCCAACTTCAGTATTAAAATATAGGGATATTCCTAACAAAATACTTAAACTATCAGGTGACAAGATTCAGCTTTCAAATGCAAATCAAATAAGAGCAAGAAATTTGAACAAATTAGGGATTAAATATAAGAGCGTTGATCGGCTAATGAACAAGTTATTTAAAAGAGAACAACTTTGTAAGACTGACTATTTCAGGCTAATAATTGTTATGCGGGAAATAAACCGACTTGCCTACGATTTATTTAAAGCATACCCGAAATTAAAACATCTTGTTGACCTGCACGAGCTTGGTTTCAAAAGCATTTATCTATTATATAGCGAGAAATTGTATCGAAACTTGAGTTTTAAAAAGCAACTTCGTTATATTTTTATGGTAATATTTAATTAAAAGTTGCCAAGAATATTAACGAAAAAGGAAACAGATATTTTAAGCATATAATAGTTTTGATATCCAGCTTTTAAAATTGGTATTGAGAGGCCATTAAACCAAAAGGAAATAATTAAATGAAAAAGAAATGGAATCGTCCAGGTTTAAAAAGGGTTTTATTGAAGCAGGTTTACAATTTCTACCCAAAGTATTACCATAAAACAATTTGGTTAATTGGCACCGGGAGAAGTGGAACTACGTGGATTTCTTCATTAATAAACCACGATAACACCTATCGTGAACTTTTTGAACCATTCCATCCCGAACTTCGAGAGTTAAAATCCCTGGGCTTAAAAAAACACCACTATTTAAAACCGGGAACCCAAAATGTTAAAATCGAACATATTTCAAAACAAATATTTAATGGAAGTTTCTATAGTCCAAGGGTTGAGTACTCCAATAAGCTTATCTGGTCTGTAAACTATAAGAATATCCTGGTGAAAGATATCTTTGCAAGTTTGCTTGCATTTGAAATTTGTAATAATAATCAACAAATCAAGCCCATTCTACTATTAAGGAATCCATTTGCAGTTGCATTGTCTAAGAAACAAACCAAACACTGGAATTGGATGGATAGCCCTTCAAACTTTCTTAAGCAAAAAGATTTGGTTGATGATTTTCTAAAACCATACGTGGAACTAATTCAGGATATCTCAGCAAATGGTAGTTACATTGACAAGCAAATTCTCATATGGTGTATAATTAACTTCATTCCTTTGGTTCAATTTAAAGAGAAGGATCTCTTGGTCTCCTTTTATGAAGATTGGATTATGGATCCCGACAATGAACTAAAAAGGATAAATGAGTATATTGGGCTGAACCAAATTGCCCCGTATCAAATTACTAAAACAACTACATTTCAAAATCCATCTAGAACTGCACAGAAAAAAAGTTTTAATGTGTCTAAATGGAGAAGGGAATTAACACTTGAACAAATCAAATCAGGGGAGAGGATTTTAGAACGATTTGGTTTGAAAAAGATCTATACAAAAGACTCTGTCCCCGATCATATTGTGCTAAATGAAATCAGAATGGCTAAATAAAAGACTGAAGTTTTCATAAAAATTAGTACTAATTTGTGATTAATTTTAACCTGTAGGACCAAAAAAAATGAAAACACAACATTCAAATTACGGTTTTTTTGAACATCTCAAAATCAAATTACTTGCTGATTTTAAGAATAACCATACCAACAATGTTGATCTATTACGATATCCAAACGGTTTTAAACATTCCATTCAGAGAAAAATAAAGCTTGTTATATTAAGTTTTATGCCGCGGTTTTTATTTCGTTTTTTACTGCATTACAAAAGCTTCAACACCTTGTTTTTAAGCCCTGTATATAAGTTTAAGAAAAGTTTAGATGTACTTTACAACAGGCTGGATGATTCCGAATCAAAAAACCTTATGGTTGATGTACTGGCTTTTAGAATATTAGGTCCAAGCAAAATAAAACTACAATACAACAATGATTTTTATTCAAAAAGTTTGCACGAGGTTGCCCAATTAAACTCAAGGGGGAACTTAAATTTCAAAAGTTTAAAAGAATTTGGCTATGACCTAAGTGTAAATTACGATTCAAAGTGGATATACGACACATTTGTTTATAAACATTATGAGTTCAATGATTTTGTTGTGAATGAAGGCGATGTGGTTCTTGATTTGGGTGCCTGGCAAGGTGATACTGCCTTGTTCTTCTCATCAAAAACCGGCTTGTCGGGCAAAGTTTATTCATTTGAGATAATTCCGGACAACATCACTAATTTTAAGCTTAACATTCAAAAAAACAAGCCAAATTCAGATAATATCCATCTTATTCAGCAACCTGTTTGGAGTGCCCCAAATAAAACTGTTTATACCTATAATAATGGATTTGGAAGCAAAGTAACTTTTCAAAGGCCACCCCATAGTTTTATCGAACTTAAAACAATAAGCATTGATGACTTTGTTGCCAAAAATAAAATAGAAAGAATTGATTTTATAAAAATGGACATTGAAGGTGCCGAAAAAGAAGCACTTATAGGCGCCAAAAATACAATTCTCTTATTAAAGCCAAAGCTTGCAATATCCATATATCATTCCATGACAGATTTTGCTACTATACATGAATTAATTCACGAAATTAATCCAAACCACAAATTTTATATGAATCACTGTGCAATGAACCATGAAGAAACTATCTTGTTTGTAAGTTTTACAGATCAACGCTGTGATCAATAGCATTCCAAATAATCCAATTTTCTCATACTTAATTTTACTGAATTCAAAGTGTATGCTTCAATTACTGATTCGAAAGCTTTTAATTTTAACAATAACTGTTTATCTTTAAGAATACTCGAACTATAGCATCGTAAAAATGCATTTAGAATTCCTTATTTCAACGACAAATAAGAACAGTAGCTCCTTCCTTGAACAGATCTTTCAAAATATCGAGAAATTAGAATCAAAAATAGTATGTATAAATCAATGCATAGATATTTCAATCCCTGAACTACCGACTTCTGATAAACCGATAAAAATAATATCGGTTCAGGAAAAAGGTGTATCAAGAAGCAGGAATAAGGCTATTAAGTATGCTGAGGGAGATATTTGTGTTATTGGCGATGATGATTTGATCTACTTAAAAGACTGTGAGAAACAAATAAAAATGGTTTATGAAAATAATCCAGATGTAGATGTAGCACTTTTTCAAATAATCACACCAAAAAGAAAACCATACAAAAAATATCATTCAAAACCGTATGAATTAAAATCGCCATTTAAAATGATGCGGGTTTCTTCTGTAGAAATAACCTTTCGACGAAACAGGATTCTTGAAAAAAATATCCAGTTTAATGAAAATCTTGGGTTGGGAGCACCATTCACAAAAGGGGAAGAGGCTTTTTTTATTAAAGACTGCATTAAAAAAGGGCTAAAAATTAGGTATTTCCCTACTCCAATAGTCATTCACTCCAGAGAATCATCGGGCAAAAAATTCACCAGGAACAATATAATAGCCAATGGCATTGTTTACGTTAAATTATTCCCGTTGATATTCCCTGTTGTGAGTTTATATTTTTCGATAAAAAAACATAAACGATATAAACATCAATATTCTTTTTTACAATACCTTACGTTGGTTCTTAGAGGGAATCGAATTGGCTTATTTAATAAGTTTTATAGGTAACAACCTTATTTCTGGCTCTATTCAAAGCTTTTCTCTTGATAAAAATTATACTTTTGTTTTTTCTTTGCATTGTCTATGGGAAAGATTATACAACAATCCATAAAAGGCAGCATCTGGTCGTATTTGGGCTTGGTTGTTGGCTATGTTAATGTTGGCGTTATTATGCCCCAATTTTTCAAACCTGAGCAAATTGGTTTAGAATACTAACAAGTAATTTTTGTTTGTTAATACAAAAAACACCCAACAGCCCAAACCAACGGTTTATGTTCCATATTATTTGTTTATTCCACTTTGCAGTTTTTTGTTTAGGAGCTACAATAGGGTTGCAAGCAATTTACATAAGGAAATTTCTAAGTCTTGGTTTTGGAATTTTACGTGCTAACCCTTAACTTTAAACTATTGTTCATAATAAAACTCCAAAATACCAATACGATATGATTGCAATGATCGCCAAACAAAAGGATTATTCATTTTTTATTCCTCAAAAATACATATACCCCTTTTTAATTCCGCTTAAGCAATCGTTTCGCTTATAATACAATATAAACCGAACCGCCACCCCTGCCGCTAAGCTATTGGGATGGCGGTGGTCAATAAACAATTATTTATTAACCTTTAATTCGTACAAAGATGACAAGTTTAAATGAATCAAAAAAACGAGATTTTGTAAATCAGTTAATTGTGTTAATCGAACAAAACGCACAGTTGTTAACCGATGCCGGTTTTGACCCTGCAGCAAAAGTGGCTCAATTAAAACAACAGGCACAGGAAGCCGATGCTGCCGAGGCAAAACAACAGGAAGCCAAGGCTGCTGCAAAAGATGCAACAAACCTAGCGAACCAAACACTTAATGTTGCCTATAAAGATGCATCGGCAACCGTTGACCTCATTACCGGACTATTGGGTAAAAGCAATAACCTGGTGCTCGAAATAAAGAAAATGAGGAAGTAAACGCCCCTCCTAACCTCCCCCAAGGGGGAGGAATAAAAGGTAGGGTATTACAAAACAAAGAAATGGCACAGAGAAAAACTCTTGTGCCCTTTCTTTTTTGAATTAGAGAAAACAAAAACAATCCTGTTTTTATAGATAGAGCAATTCTATCCCATATCATAAACCTTCTGACCTAAGACAAAGAAATAGTATCCCTGTTTACAAATCCTCTTTCCTTAGATGAAAAGACAATATTCTTGTTTCTGAAGGCTATATCCAAACTTAGCAATAAGATATCCTAGTTTACGAATGTTCTAACCATGAATAGCAATATACTTTCCCGGTTTACGAAATTCCTAACCTTGGATATAAATCTTCCTGACTAAGATCTCTCAATGACGCAAGCAAGCATACCTGCTATGCATCATCGCATTACACTATCCTACTCTTGCTTTACCTTGTATACAAAGCCGTTAGCAATTAGCTACTTAAGAAATTTTTATCTTCCAAAAGAATGTCTCCTCTGATATATAAAACCTGCCAATTGTAATGCAAAACCAATAAAAGAAAAAATGCCTTATCATTCTTCCACTGTAATTACTATTTTTGAGGCTTAGTTAAAACCGTACATGGGAATAATAATTAAACAATCCATTAAAGGAAGTATATGGTCGTATTTAGGTTTGGTTGTTGGCTATGTTAATGTTGGCATTTTAATGCCCATGTTTTTCTTAACTGAACAAATTGGATTGGTTCAGCTTTTTATAGCATTATCTGCAATTTTCACAAACTTTTCTACTTTAGGATTTGGTAGTGTTATTAATAGAATGTTCCCAATTTTTCGAGATAAAAATAATGCAAACCATGGTTTTTTATTTTTACTGGTTTCAGTTGGAATGATTGGATTTATTATTAGCCTTGTAGCCTTCTTTATCTTTAAACCTCATATAATTGAATCCAACATTGAAAAGTCTCCCCTTTTAATAGAATACATTGTATTACTAATACCATTATTTTTCTTTAGGATATTATTCAGATTGCTAGAAAATTATAATAAAGTCTTATATGATGCGGTAACTGGTCAATTTTGGGGGGGATTTATTCACAAAATAATTAATCTAATCTTGACGGTATTATTTGCGTTGGAGATATTGTCCTTTGGGTATTTCATATATGGTTATATTATTTCACTTTCAATGCCACTAGTACCAATTATTATAACTTTAATAAAAAGAAATGAGTTTAATCTAATCCCCAAAATTGATTTTCTTACCCCAAAATTGATTAAAGAAATGCTGATAGTAGCATCTTTTGGTTTGATAAATGGATTAAGTGGAACCTTAACAAATAATATTGACAAATTACTAATTAACAACTACCTATCCTTAAAAGAGGTTGGGATTTTTAGTGTTTGTGCATTATTTGCAACAGTAATAATGATTCCATCAAGATCAACAGTAAACATTTCTGTTGGAATTATTGCTCAGTCATGGAAAGATAAAAATCTTGAACAAATTAATCGTATTTATACTAAGGCTAGTCTAACTCAAACAATTATTGGGACTTTGATTTTTATAGGTATTATAATTAATCTTGACAATATTTTTAACATTTTACCTTCCGATTACGAAACAGGCAGGTCTGTATTAATATATTATTCCTTAGGAATATTATTTATGACTTCTAGTACCAACAGCGCAACCATTATTTCTACGTCCAAATTTTATAAATCACTAACAATAATTATTATATTACAAATAGTAATAACAGTAATTCTTCATATGTTGTTAATACCCATATGGGGAATTAAGGGAGCAGCAATATCTGTTCTATTTACGTATTTATATCGCACTATTGCTCTTGTCGGATTTATAAAACATAAATTTGGCTTCTTTTGTTATAAAATTCAACACATATTGGTATTACTAATTGCTTTTATTTCACTTTTCATTGCTTACATCTTGCCTACAATAGAAAACCTGTTTTTTAATGTTCTATTTAAAAGTTTGGCTGTAACAATTATTTACAGTGGATTAATTTTAAGATTTAAAATTTCCGTTGACATTAATAATCTCTTTTTGAAAACTGTACAAAAATTTAAATCTTTTGTTTAGATTGAAAATTATTACTGATATCTTGCGAAGCCAATAGATAAGTAAAGAATTACCGAAAAATGAAGATTCTATCCATAATACCCGCACGGAATAATTCAAAAGGTATACCGGGTAAAAATATTGTCCCTTTATTTGGAAAACCATTGATTTCCTGGAATATTTTAGCTGCAAAACAATCAAAATTTATAAATAGAATAATAGTATCAACAGATGGACATCAAATTAAAAAAGTTTCCGAAGAATATGGTGCTGAGGTAATTGTTCGTCCAGATAATTTAAGCGGAGATTCTGCATCTAGTGAATCAGCTTTACTGCATGTTATAGAGGAGTTGGATAAAAAAGAGAACTACAAGCCCGATTTAATTGTATTTTTACAGTGTACCTCACCACTAACATCAACAGAAGATATCGATAGTTGCATTGAAAAAATATTGAAGGAGAAAGCAGATTCCGCAACTACAGTTACAGACTTTCATTATTTTATTTGGAAAAATAGTCTGACAGGTGCTGAGGGTATTAACCATGAAAAGGAAGTGCGATTGCGCCGACAAGATCGTGAATCTCAATACTTGGAAACAGGTGCAGTTTATGTAATGAGAACAAAAGGATTTTTGCAGTTTAAACATCGATTTTTCGGAAAAACGGTTTTGTCAAATATGCCAGCAAACAGGGTTATTGAGATTGACGAACCAACAGACTTAGAGATTGCAGAAGCAATGATGAAAAATCAGCAACGCAAGATGCTTCAAGATAAAATTCCAGATGAAATTGACACCTTATTTCTCGACTTTGATGGTGTACTTACCGATGATTTGGTTATGGTTACACAAGAAGGCAAGGAGGCAGTTGTATGTAGTCGCGAAGATGGAATGGGAATATCATTGTTAAAAAAGGCTGGCATTAATATAGTAGTCCTTTCCACCGAAAACAATCCTGTTGTGTCAGAAAGATGTAAGAAGTTGGAAATAGAATGTTATCAAAATCTAGGGAATAATAAATTATTTGCAATGAATAAGTATATCGAAGAGAACCAAATAAATGTTCAGAATATTATTTTTATGGGAAATGATATCAATGACATTGAATGTATGAAAGCAGCTACCTTTTCTGTTGCCCCAAAAGATGCCAATAAAAAGATTAAAATAATAGCAGACTATATTACTAGTAAGCATGGTGGTAAAGGAGCAGTTAGAGAGTTATGTGACCTTATTATTGACAAAATAAAATAATCATGAAAGATCCCAAAGTAATAGCTGAAATTGGTTGTAACCATAAAGGAGACATAGAAATTGCAAAAGAGCTTATTAAAGTTGCAAAAATATTTTGTGATGCGGATATTGTAAAATTTCAAAAAAGGAATAATAAAGAATTATTAACCAAGGAGCAGTATGATGCCCCACATCCTAATCCTGCCAACTCATATGGTGATACCTATGGTGAACACCGGGAGTTTTTGGAATTTTCAATTGATCAGCATCGCGAATTGAAAGAATATTGTGAAGAGATTAAAATTGAATACTCAACTTCTGTTTGGGATTTATCATCAGCAAAAGAGATAAACTCTTTACAACCAAGTTTAATAAAGATTCCTTCAGCATGTAATAACCATTTTGAAATGCTGGAATGGTTGTGTGATAATTACAAAGGGGAACTACATGTTTCTACAGGTATGACCACTAAAAATGAAATAGAAAATATCGTAAGCTTTTTTGAGAATAAAGGAAGGAATAAAGATGTGGTTTTGTATAACTGTACTTCCGGTTATCCTGTCCCATTTGAGGATGTATGTTTACTTGAAATATCTTTGCTAAAAGAAAAATTTGGTGAACGTGTAAAAGAGATCGGATTCTCAGGGCACCATTTGGGAATAGCTATTGATGTAGCGGCTTATACTTTAGGTGCTACATATGTAGAAAGACACTATACCCTTGACCGAACCTGGAAAGGAACTGACCATTCCGCTTCTTTAGAACCCCAGGGCATTCGAAAACTAGTACGCGATTTGAGAGCTACGCAGAAAGCTCTATCTTTTAAGAAAGAAGATATTTTAGCTATTGAAATGGAGCAAAGAGATAAACTAAAATATCGAAAGTAGAACCATTATAGCTGAATTGATCAAAGCTAGTCCTAAACTGAATATATAAGAATGATTGATTTTCGAAAAAAACAAGATCACATTTTGATTTTGAAGGTAAGTTATAGTCGGAGGCTAATTAAGGTTATTGGTTTTTATATATCAAGGCAACAAAATATGATATTACCATCACAGAAAGTGTTATAGATTAATATTAGGAATTTTTAAATTTGTAAATGAGTAAATTTATCAAGATTATTATTCAGGTACTTTCCAAGAAAGGTAGAAAGGTTGTTAAACAAAAGATATATTCTAGGTATAAGGGTATTCTTCCACAAAGAATACCTTCTATTGAAAAGAAAAGCAGGAATTCTAAATCTCCAACACTATTTCATGTGTCAGCATTTAGCATTTACAATACAGGAGATGCCATATTACCTATAGCGGTTAGAAATGCAATTGACGGCTCTTTTGATTATGGTTTTAACTGGAAGGGTTTGCACACTTCAAGTCTAATTAATTTCCGCAAACTAAGAAAAATTAATAGCTCAAAAGGTTTAATAATAGGGGGAGGAGGTCTCTTTTTAAAGGATACCAATCCAAATGATGTTAGTGGATGGCAATGGTCTTGTTCACAGGATACATTAAAAAAAATTGAAGTACCAATTGTTTTGTTTGCGGTCGGTTATAATCGTTTTCGAGATCAAGACGAATTTGCTCCCATTTTTAAAGAGCACATTAATTTACTTGCTCAAAAATCCCCTTTTATTGGTTTAAGAAATCATGGGTCAATTAGGAATATGAAGCGCTATATAAAGGAAGAGTATCATAATATAATTAAATTTCAACCCTGCCCAACAACCATTATTTCAAAGCTATATCCTGAGCTGATAGGTCGTGCCGAGAATAAACTTCCAATCGTAGCTTTTAACTGTGCTTTTGATAGAAGTAATTTGCGTTTTGGTGAAAGGATTGGAGAAAAACTTGATCAAATAGCAAGAGTTGCAAAGCACTTAAGTTTGACCTGTGATATCCACTATTATTCTCATATGAATACAGATAACCACATTCTTCCTATCTTTGATTCCCATGAAGTTAAATATAAGCTGATTACATTAAATGAAAATCCCAAGGATATTATACTTCAATACCAAGAACCAGATCTTGTGATTGGTATGAGAGGACATGCTCAGATGATTCCATTTGGATGTCTAACACCTATACTCTCCATCGTCTCACATGAGAAGATGCAATGGTTTTTGGATGATATTGGACATGCGGAATGGGGATGTGAGATCAGAAATGAATCATTTGAAAGTGATTTGCTCAGAAAGGCTAAAGATATTTTAAATAATCAGCCAAAAATAATTTCACAACTAGAAATAGCCCAAAATCGCCTATTTAATATTACAAAAGAAAATACTAAATCTATATATGAAAGTTTGAATTTATAGTTCAATAATAGTAATCTTCACAAAAAATCTAAACGATTTGTATGCTGATGTTTTAATTAAGGAGGATAACCAAAACTAAGGTTTAGGAATGGTAAATTTTATCCTTAATATATTCTTCAATTTTAGTGCAATTGATCGAAACATCCTTGATAATTCTATTATGATAGAATCTATATAATTGATCTGGATATATACCAATCTTCAACCTTGAAAAATATATTAAATAGTAAATCCATAAAATTGCAAATTTTGGAATTGGAATTATGACAATATTCTTTCCAAGCACTTTGGTCACATGTTTTATCAATTCTTTATAACTATAGCCGACAGGTCCAACAATATATTCCGTAACATTAATTTTAGACTTCAAAACTTTAATATATATTAAATCGGCTAAATCATTGTAATACATCGGATATATACCTTTCTTATCTCCGATCGGACAAAAAATTATTGACCTATCGTGAATAGTATTTACAACCTTATCAATCGGATTGTTATCTGAATATCCATATTGTTGAGATGGACGAAGTATTAGCCATCTTTTAAAATTCATTTTAATATAATTTTCCGATTGAAGTTTCGAAAAACCATAATCGCCACATTTTTCACTTGCAAGTATTGAACTAATGTAAACAATTTTCTTTGCTTTATACCTATTTGCTGCATCAACAATATTTTTGGTAGATTCAAAATTAATCTTCATATATTCCCCAGTAGAATATGCGTTGGATATTGCTGCGGCATGAATAATTATGTCCACATTCTTCAAAAAAGAAAAAGATTGCTTTGAGTTCGATAAATCGCTTTCTATCCATTTAACATCTTTTCTAAAATGTTTTTTTCTTTTTCTTGTAATACAAGTAATTTCATGGTCGGTTAAATCAAACTTATCGATTAATGCTCCCATTATTGCAGAGGAGGCTCCAGTAATTAATATTCTTGTGACAGTTTTAACGTTCATTTTTAATGTTTGATTCTATACTTTATTAAATTAATAATAAACTCAATAATCGCACTAACCTTTACAAACGATTTTCTGCTTATATTGGCCTTAAATACAATAGGTAACTCTTCAAAACGAAGATTTAATTTTCGTGCTTGTAACATTATTTCTGCATCAATGAACCAATCAGTAGATTTTAGCTCCATTTTATTATAGGCCTCTGAAGTAAGTATTTTAGGTTTCGAGTTAACATCCTTAGAATTAAGTCTTGGGAATAAAATATTAAAAACAATATTATAACCATTAGATATTATATAACGATAAAGACCATCGTGCCTAGTTTCCCTGTATGTTTTAACCATATCGAGGGTAGATGTTTTTATATATTCATAAGTTTGTTGAATGCTTTCAATCGGGAACTGACCATCTCCATCTATTACACAAATATATTTTCCCTTACTGGCATTCATACCTTGAAGCATATCCCAACCCATCATGCCTTCTTTTATTTTTGTAATAGTTTTCACCTTGGTTCTACTTGCAGATAATTTTTTTACTATTTCCTTTGTCTCATCTTTACTATCAGCAAAGTCATTTGCAACAAGGATTATCTCATAATCAACAGCCATTTCCACCAATAATTCCTCAAGTTGATTAAAAAAAGGTAAAATTGATTTCCCTGAGTGATAACACAATACAACAATTGATAATTCAATCATTATGCAATCTTAAAATGAATATATTTTATTAAAAGATTAATTTTAGCAAGAATTTGTTTTACACACAAACAATTCCAGTTCAAGTTAATATTTTGTTAATAAGAAATGAGCATTTGCTTAATTTCAATTAAATCAAGCATAAATATGGATTATATAAAATTAGCTTTTAAGAATTCCAAATATCTGACACTATTCATACTATTATTCCCATATCTTATCTGGTATCTAATGGGTGAAAATAGCTATGTTCAAATTCATGATTCTCTTGATCATGCGCTTGTATATTTGAAAGTATTATTAAATTCAGGGAACTTATTTAACTACTCAAAAGAAGCAAATATTGAGAATATAATGAATGGAATTCCTAGAGGTGTTTTTCGTTCGGGTTTTAATTTCACATTTTTATTATTTCGAGTTTTTTCACCTATTTATGCATATATAACTAATCATTTGATTGTTCATTTAATTGGTTTTGTAGGTATGCATTTGTTGTTAAGTAATTATTTTATAAAAAATAATAGGGTAATTGTATCGGTAATTTCCCTTATGTATGGATATTTATCCTATTACCATATTCAATTTGGATTAGGAATTGCAGGACAGCCGTTTTTACTTTTTGCTTTTCTAAACATTCTCAATTATAAAAAAGCATGGTATAATTGGCTTCTCATTATTGGGTTCCCTTTTTATTCCTTTTTTGTTTATTCCTTCCCATTTTATATTCCCTTTCTTGCGCTAATAATACTTATTCGTTATTACCAAAGGAACAAAGTGAATCCTAAAATATATTTAGCTTTATTAATAATGTTCACTTTGTATATTATAATTGAGCTCCCGCTTATAAGAACATCCTTTCTGACCCCAGAC
This sequence comes from Prolixibacteraceae bacterium, assembly GCA_963678235.1. GTDB lineage: Bacteria > Bacteroidota > Bacteroidia > Bacteroidales > Prolixibacteraceae > JABMQB01. The sequence goes on from OY782766.1 coordinate 3,437,854, forward strand.
TACATTTCCCATAGAATTGACTTTAACAAGCTAATAATCAATGGACATCCAACTATGAAAAGTATTGGACTAGAATTTATTAATAATATACTCTGGACAAAATATCATGCAGGGAAAATGGCAACTTTCCCAATTCTAATATCTCTTCTGTATCTAAAATGTCAAAAAAGAAAATATATTCAACCAATTCTAATTGTAATATCCTTACTTCTTTTTATCGTTTTATGGGATTCATTATATCCGTTGGTATTAGAATACCTTTCAATCCATATCAAAATACTCAAAACCTTTGATTTTGAACGAATATTTTTCCTTTCTCCGTTCTTATGGTTATTATTATTTGCTTTAGTATTAAACCAATTTAATTGGACATCATCAAAAAATAAAATAATTGGAATTTCCCTTATCTTCATTCAAATACTTAATATTGCATATTACAATCCGGAAATAACCAATAATATTAGGAACATACTTGCAATACCTAAAAAAGACAAACCCTCTTTTAGACAATTTTATGCCGAAGATTTGTTCTTCGAAATTCAAAATAAAATTGGGAAGCCATTAGATAGTTACAGAATTATCTCAATTGGTCTCTTTCCAAATATTGCCCAATTTAACGGTTTTTATACTTTAGATAGCTATCAAAACAATTATCCACTTGCTTTCAAAAAAGAATTTAAAAAGGTTATCCAGAATGAAATATCCAAGGATAAAAGTATTGATGAATACTTCAATTACTGGGGGAGTAGATGTTATGCCTATTCGTCTGAGTTAAATAGAAACTATTTATATAGTAAAAACTCAACAATAGCTATAAATAATTTAGATTTTGATATGAACAAACTTAAATTTCTTGGCTGTGAGTATATAATATCTTCGGTTCCAATAGATTGTAAAGAGAAATTAAACATTAAACTCTTAGATTCTTTTACTAATAAAGAAGCATATTGGAAACTATATCTTTACGAAATATAAATTTCAGAGAAATACTAATGCTGCACACAAACTTATTTTAATATATTTGAATATTCGAGAAATTTGTAAAATGGATGTATTGAAAGAAAGACATATTGATCAGGTTGTAATTTTGGGAAGTGGGATGTCTATTCTGGAGCTTTCTGAAGAAAGCATAAATCATATCAATAAATGTAAAGTTGTTATTGCGGTCAACAAGTACATGGCATTTTATAAGAAATCAAAAATTATACCTACCCATATTTATTTTCATGATAGTTTTTCGGTAGGTAGTTCTAATATTTTTCATTATATATTACAGATTTGCGAGCGGGATAATCTAAAAAATCTCACTTTTATTACGAATAAATATTATAACCTCGTTGCGGACAGAAATATATATCTAAATATTATTGCACTGCTTATTGATATAGTATATTATCGGTCGAAGCCATTCTTAAAGTACCTCTTTGGCATAAAAAATAGTGAGCGTCAGAATTTAATTCTAAAAAGAAGACTAAGTCCTATGAAGTATCCAAAGGAAAGTAAAATAATCGGAGTTCGAATTCATAACTCTAAATGGGCCTCAACATTATCCGACAAGCTATTTCATTTCCGGGGAAGTTTAACTTCAGTCCTAAACTATATTTCAATATGTTTCCCTGGAAAAGAGATTTATCTTGTAGGAAATGATTTTGATGGTGGTAAATATTTTTTTGAGGAAGAATTAGAAAAACTTGATTTTGAATGGAAAGATTTCACATATGAAGATACCAAAAAACAAAATACGCATTACAGTTTTCAGGATATTAGAGGTCAAAGAATGTCTGATAGATTTCCATATATAATTAAGGAATTAGCTAAATCCAATAATATACTTTATTGTTTAAACCCTAAAAGTCTTTTAGTATTAAAAGCCGGAGTAAGGTATAAAACTTTTTGATAGATCATGAAAGAAAAAGTTTATTCTGTCGTTGTGACATACAACGGGGTCAATTGGCTCAATAAATGTATTGGAAGCTTAATTGATTCCTCCATTAAAAACCATTATATATTAGTGATAGATAATTGCTCCAAGGATAATACCGTACTTTATATAAAATCGAATTTCCCAAATGTCCAAATTATTGAAAACAATGAAAACCTTGGATTTGGCAAAGCAAATAATATAGGTATAAAAAAAGCGCTGGAATTAGGTGCAGATTATTGCTTCCTTCTTAATCAGGATGCCTGGGTTGAGAAAAACACAATTGAAAATTTGATTGTTGCCCATAAAACAAATACCAACTTTGGCATTCTAAGTCCTATTCATCTATTCAATCCAGGAATAGTGGATCATTATTTTCTGAACTATGTGATTGGTGGAGATAGAAAACTGATGAATGATCTTTTGGTTGGGGATTTAAAATCCCAAATTTACGAATCAAAGTTTGTTAATGCAGCCATATGGTTACTAACGAAAGAATGCATTGAAACTGTCGGATTATTTGCACCTATATTTTTTCATTATGGTGAGGATTCAAATTATGTAAGCAGAGTTAAATATCACAATCTTAAAGTTGGGGTAGTTCCCAAAGCAATTGGTTATCATAATAGATCGCAACAAGTAGTTCACTCTACCCTATTACCTTACCAAAAATTTAGATATATGATTTCCAGCAAACTACTCTATCGATTGCTAGACATTAATAAATCAATTTTTTTTCAATTCTTGCCTTATTCCTTATTGGTACTTAAAGCACTTTTAAATTCTATCAAAAAGACAGATTTAAAGAAATTTTTCTACATAATATTTAGTTTTTTGAAATTTTATAAAATTTTCATTTATAAAAAAAATAGATCTATTATGAAAAAAAGGGGAGCATACCTTTAGATCTATTTAAAAAAAATCCATACTTCTTCTACAATGAATCAACTCTAAGCCTTTTCTTTTAATAAATTCAACTATCTATTCTTGAAAATTAGAAGGGCACCTCTTGTCTAATAAAACAGTAGTTTATTAAATTCCCAAACATGTCAGGGGGAAATTCATTAGTAAGGATTGCCATTTTCTTATATGGAGCAGAATATATATAAGATCAGATCTGTCCTAAAATAAATTTTAAATTATATATGACTAACTTTCGATGCGAATTTCACTATAACCTCCCCAGTTTTCTTAATGCCCGAAACTTCACAAAATACATACGAAATGCATTAGAAAGAGTGTTCTGTTTGTCAAATTTAAGCATGTATTTTTTAAATAGCTCTTCGTTGGTTAATTGATACAACATTTTTAATTGTGTTACATGCAATCTTGGCAAGAAATGGACAGGGTCTATTTTAGGAAGGCTGTACAAAGGTTAAAGCGATACAGGTAATATCGATTTAATGCTTTATTTTTTGGACATTTTGCATACCTCGCTATGTGTTTTGTCCATTTATTTATTACATTTGTTGAATGATACTTAGAACACTAACAGAAAAATTAAACTATTTTGCAAAGTTATATCCTGTTGTAAGCGTAACAGGACCAAGGCAGTCAGGAAAAACAACCATAGTAAAACAAACATTTCCTAACTATAGATATTTCAGCCTGGAAGATATTGATATAAGAAACTTTGCAATAAATGACCCTAAGGGTTTTTTAGGCAATGCTGAAGATGGAATGATTATAGACGAGATACAACGGGTTCCAGAGCTGTTTTCATATATTCAAAACATTGTGGATAGTTCTAATAAAACTGGGATGTTTATTATAACAGGCTCTCAAAATTTTCTGCTAATGGAAAATATAACTCAAACATTAGCAGGCAGGATAGCAATTTTAAAACTTTTACCATTTAGTAACCACGAACTTATTCAAGCTAAACTTATTTCAACTAATTTTAAAACCCAACTATTTAAAGGAGCTTATCCACGGATTTATGATAAAAATATACCATCAGAAGATTTCTATCCTTTTTACATTCAAACATACATAGAAAGAGATGTGAAGCAAATACGTAATATTTCTAATCAAAATACATTTATTCGTTTTTTAAAGATGTGTGCCGGCAGGGTTGGACAATTACTTCATATCACGGATTTGGCAAACGCTTGTGGAGTTACGCAAATCACAGCTAAATCATGGCTTTCGGTGCTTGAGGCAAGTTATATCGTGTATTTTTTGCAACCGCACCATAAGAACTATAACAAACGATTAGTAAAAATGCCTAAAATGTATTTCTACGATACAGGTCTTGTTAGTTCATTGCTTGGAATAAAAGACAAAAATCAAGTCCAGTCCCATTATTTATATGGTGCGTTGTTCGAAAATTTCGTTATTAATGAATTTCAGAAATTTTATTACAATAGGGTTATAGAGCCTGAATTATATTTTTGGAGAGATAAAAACGGAAAAGAAATAGATTTAATTATTGAAACACCTGATAAATTGATGCCAATTGAGATAAAAGCAGGCGAGACATTTGCAGATGATTATTTAAAGAACTTAAAGTATTGGAACAAATTGACTAATAACATAGAGGATAATAATTATATTATTTACGGAGGCTTAGACAATTTAAAAATATCTCAAGGGAAAGTGTATTCGTGGTTAAATATTAAGGAAATCACAAATTTAATAAATGTGTCTTAATCAAATTTATTAGAAATTTCAAAAAAAAATCTGAGAGTGATATAAAAAAGTGTTTGTTGCCCAGCTACAACCTCCCCATCTTCCTCAAAGCCCTAAACTTCACAAAATACATCCGAAATGCATTAAACAGGGAGTTTTGTTTGTCAAATTTAAGCATGTATTTTTTAAATACTTCTTCATTTGTTAACTGATATAACATTTTTAATTGTGTTACATGCAATTTTTGGTAGGATATGGTTGCCGGGTCAATCTTTGGGTACCAGCTTGCCTTACACAAATTATACCTGGACCAATACCCCATATCGTATTCCGGGAGGATGTTTTTTAAGGTTTCAATTCCTTCTTTATATAATTTCTGTGCCAACCGGTTTTCCGGGAAAACGCGCACAAAGTCGTATATACCGCACATGGCAAATATTTTTCCGTTTAATACCAGGGTTGGTACTTCGGAGGTATATTCTTCGTAAAACGGCCCCCACTGTGTAAATGATGTTACACCGCCCTCTTCAACAGGTTTTGTAAACGATATAAGGGCTTTTTCGGCCATCTCGGCATATTCTTTTTTCCCGCTTACCTGATAACCGCGCAAAAGGATGGAAATGCCCCTGCTTTGCGAAAATGCCGATTGCCAATTCTCAGGGGTTTGATATGCCGGCAATTTTACATCGGTTAACCAACGTGCGCCTAATTCGTCGGATAAGTGGGCATTAGCATAAAACCACTCGGCAAACTTCAGGAAACGTTTTTTGTCCTCTTCGGTTTTTGTTTGCAGGTAGGTGTTAAATACCGATAGACCCATTTGACCTATTGAAATCGGGAAATACACATGGTCTTTGTCTTTAACATCAATGTATGTTTTGTTAATCGGGATTCCGTTTTCATCGAATTTATTGATCAATGCCTGATCTTTTCCGGCTGAGACGCGGTTTTCGTTGAATACAAAATAATAATCGCCCAATATTTGTGAATGCAAATCGGATGCTATGGGGTATCGCTCTTTAGGCGATTTAAAATCAGCCACAAGCTTTTTAAACATAAAGAGAGCTTTTTTCATTGTTGTTGTTTTTTACCGCTGAGTTGCAAAGTCGCTGAGTTTTCTTTTTAATTTTTTTCTCTGCACCTCTCTGCCTCTGCGGTTAATTTAATTTGTTCCACCGCTGAGTTGCAAAGTCGCTGAGTTTTCTTTTTAATTTTTTTCTCTGCACCTCTCTGCCTCTGCGGTTATGTTTTTAATGCTTCTCGCCGCAGTAGATCTAAACTGCATAGCTTTCAACTTATTGTCTGTTCTGTATATATGTTTTCAAAAACTTCAACTAATTTCTTACAAAGTTGCTTTCTGGAGAATCCACCAATTAATTCCGGATTGATCTCCCTGATTTCTCCTTTTTGCCAATTTGCAAACGACCTAAGAATTTCACTTCTTATTTCATCTGCATCTGAAGGATCAACCATTTGCCCAACATTGGTTTTTGTTAATAAATCAGCCGATTCACCCGATGTATTTCCAATTCCCAACACCGGATTAAGTGTTGAAATATATTCAAATAATTTGCCTGGAATATGTCCTTCGTATCCTTCCACTTTTTCAAGGAACAATAATAAAAGGTCTGCACTATTCATCAATTCAACAGCAGTGTTATGCGAAACATACCCTTTGAATTCAATATGTTTTAATCCGGCAAGTTCATTCTCAATTTTGTCCTGTATATCGGGTTCGATGCTCCCTGCAAACTGGAATTTTACTTTGTCATTATCGATTAAACCTTCTTTTACCAAATTTCCTAAAATACTAAAAAAAGACTCATAATACCGGTTCCAGGTTAAACCTCCGATATACACAATAGTGAATTTATCGTTTACGGTACGCTCTTTTGAAGCTACTTCCACATCAAATCCGTTGGTAATTACCTGAAATTTATCTCTGTGTGTTTCGGTTAAAAGCTCCACAAAGTTTTGACTAACACAAATTGCTTTGCTGCAATTTTTAATAACTTCTTTTTCCAGTTTTTTATTGTAACTTCTTGAAAGTGGGTTTATCTTTCTCCCTTGTAGGTAATGGATTTTGGTCCAGGGGTCACGGAAATCAGCAATCCATTTTATGCCACTCCAATGTGCTAGTCTTTTTGCAATTAAATGAACCGTTGGTGGGGGTGATGAGGACAGGATCAAATCGGGTTTTTCATTCCGTATGATTTTTTTCCCTTTTCTTATGGCATAGTATTTCCATCCGATTTTCGCATCCGGGATAAACAGGTTTAAACGAATCCAATTTGAGAGATTAGACTTCCAACCACCCCCTTTTTTTGCCAAAGTAGCCACGGGAATACGTTGATTCTTTTTTATGCCGATAAACTTCCTGTAGATCGTGTTAGGTTCAATTGATTTTGTTTTATAACTCTTGCATTCTTTAGGAATATCGTTTAAAAGCGACTCATCTATAGCGGGATATTCTCCGTCCTTCACCGTAAGAATAATCGGGTCCCATCCCATTTGTGGCAAATACTTCGCAAACTTTAGCATACGCTGTACTCCCGGTCCTCCACTGGGCGGCCAATAATAAGTAATGATGAGTACTTTTTTATTCATTTAATTCCTTTTTCTGAAAAGTCTTAAAACACAAATTTTTAGTTGTCTGTAAAATAATATTTCTTCTCACCGCAGAGCCGCCAAGTAGCAGAGTTTTTTCTGTATTTTTCTTTGCGTCTCTCCGTCTTTGCGGTTAATTTTAATATTTTTTCACCGCAGAGCCGCCAAGTTGCAGAGTTTTTTCTGTATTCTTCTTCGCGTCTCTCTGCCTCAGCGGTTAATTTTAATGTTTTTCTTTGCGTCTCTCCGTCTTTGCGGTTAATTTTAATATTTTTTCACCGCAGAGCCGCTATGTCGCAGAGATTATCTGCTTACGTTTTTCCTTTTGCTATAATAGTTCTTTACAAAACCTTCAGCTTCATGCTTCCCAAGCACTTTAGTTTGCCATACCGCTTTTATCAGTCCAAAACCATAAGCAAATACCTGAATATTTAAAGTGATCGGAGACAACAATGCGGCTTTAAGGTTTTTATATTCTATGAGTGACTCAATAATTGCTGCCATCATAATTAATGCATAAAGAATACCTACTATTTTTAGCAATACCAAACCGAAATATGGAGCTAGTAAAAAGGTAATAACAACCCCTAATAAACCAAGAATAACCATCATTGGTAAAAAATGTACCGGTTTTAAAAGCTCGGGATGGTTTTTGCCTAAATTAATCCTGGCCACCCCCCAATTGAAAATTTGCCTGTAAAACTTTGACAAGCTTGTCCTTCTTTTATGATACACATAGGCATCGTGAATTAAACCAACTTTAAATCCGGCATCGTAAATTCGTTGCGAAAAGTCCATATCCTGACCGTGGCGTAATTTATTCATACCCCCAATTTGTTCAAATACTTTTCGATGTACGCCCATATTAAAACTTCGGGGATAAAAACGCCCAACACCATTTTTTTTGCCACGTGTTCCTGCGGTACCAAGAAAAGAGGTCATCGAATAGTTTATTGCTTTTAATAGCGGGCTAAACGATTCATGCCAGGTGTCAGGTCCTCCAAATACTTCGTGTCTATTCAACGATAAATTGTCGTCGATGGTTTTTAGCCAATGAGGTGGGAACATACAATCAGAATCCACATAAATAAAATACTCGCCCAGGGCATTTCTCATTCCGTTATTTCGCGCTTCGCCGGGCCCCATATTTTGCTGAAAAATGGTTCTGGTTTGCAATCCTGATTCTGAACGATAATTCTTCATAAATCCTTCAAAACCATCTGTTGAGCCATCGTCTACAAAAAGAATTTCGAATAATTCTCTGTCAAAATCCATTTTTTCTGCACTCTCAAGTAATTCTTTAACTTCATCAGTGCGATTGTAAACTGCAACAATTACAGTATATTTTATCATCAGTTCTTCTGCGTTATTGTACTAATTGTTTACTGGCTATTTGCATTATCCAGTTTTAACTCATTCGGTTTTTTTATTTCCCGATATACCTGATAAGCTACCAACGAAACTACAATTAATAGGATTAAATAATAAAACATCAGGGATATTTTATTTGCATTGGTATAATATCCAGGACTAAATATAAACTCAACCTTATGTTCTCCTTGTGGTATATTCATTGCCCTTAATGTATAATTCACCTCGAAATAATCTGCAGGTTCACCATCCACCAACACTGTCCAGTCCGGGTAATATATTTCAGAAAACACTGCAATACGATTGCCACTTGTTGAGGTCTTATAAGTTATATGATCGGCTTCAACAGACTCTAATCGTATAATATCTGTTGAATCGGCAGGTTCAAAAGAACCAACATCTTGTTTAAATTTATCGTTAACTACGATTTGCTTAGCAGCATTGAACGAATCAAGCATCACAATTTCCTCATCGGGGCTATCAGCCCAAAGGATGGTATCGACAAACCACGCCGGACCAAACACTTCATGGTTAACCTGTAAACCCTCGCTGGTAATCATATATTTAGCATTAAGCATATTCAATACCTGTGCATTTTTTTTCATTATATGATTCTCAATCAGGTCTTGGTACCTTCTCAATTTTGCGGCACTATAACCTCCAATCGAATTATGTGAGCCCGATGTAACATTCTCCTGAAAAGATGTTGTTGTGAGATTATATACCCGGTAATATGCGTATTTATTGATAATATATTTTTGAATCTCTTCTTTTTCAATTTCACTTGAAGGGCTATATTTTTCGTATGCATTTTTTATAAGCTCAAGCAATTCAGGATGCTCACTAATTTCAAGGGCATAAATTTGCTTATCAATATTCGACAAGCGATATTCTTCTTCAATCAGGTTTTTATTGGTAAAACTATCTTTGCTAACATATCTTGAACTAATACTCCAAACATCAACAATGGCTAACAATCCAATTACAGCAATAAAAGCGTATTTGTTAATTTTCTTATTTTTAAATAAGATGATGGTAAAAAGGGTTCCTGCCGAAAATAGCAATGCTCGAATAAAATCAGTCCGGAATACATGTAGCCTTAATTCTTCAAGAGACTTCATGATGGAATCAATTTGTGCTCCGGCACCCTGTGCACGATACATGGCAAACATTTCCAGCTCCTGATCGCTAAAATAGGTATTAAACAAGTTAGGAAAAACAATATTCAACAATAAAAAAAGCATAAATCCACCACCAGCTACGATATAAACAGGAACATGTTTCTTTCTAATTTTTAATTTGGATTCCAACTCTAATATGCCAGGCTTTTGAATAATCTGAGAAGCGGTATAAAATGCAAAGAAACTAATAAAGATTACCCCCACTGCCATAACTGAAACCGGTGTTCTAAACTTATTGTACAAGGGTATATAATCAATAAAGAAATTGGAAACCATTGGTAAATGCCTCCCCATCGATAATAAAATAAATAAAACAACGGAAATAAGCACCCCGTTTTTTAAGGATCCCTTAATCGTAAACAAGCCTAAAACAAATAGGAAAATAATCACAGGACCTGCCGAATTCGGACCTCCACTCCCCGGTTGGTTTCCCCAATACTGGTTCATATAACCAACTGTGTTTCTTAAATCGGGTTCAATTCTTTTATATAATTCCCTGTCATCTTTTATAACAGAACTGGCACCTCCTTTTACCCTTGGAGCAAACAGCATCATTGCTTCTGCCTTACCACTGCTCCAAAGGTTAATATAATCCCGATCCAATCCTGATTTGGTTTTAATGCCTTCCTTCCCAATTGTTAACTCACTCTTCCCTCTAATGGATTGCTTATTATAACGATATAAATTAGTGAGTTTAGAATAATTTGGGGCAACAGCAAGCATTGCAGCAAGCAAAATAACAAGTGTCGATTTCCCGAATTGTACAATTTTTTTCTTTTTGATATGTTGATACAGTTCAACAAATCCGATACAGATCATCCCCAAAAGAAGGTAATAACTCATTTGAATATGGTCATGTGCAATTTGTTGTGCCAGAAAAAATGCAATCAAGGTAAAACCTGCTAAATACTTTCCTCGATAAGTAAGCAGAAATCCGGCAAGGGTTGGTGCCACAAAGGCAAGGGTCCGCACCTTTTTAAAATGCCCTGCGTTGATAATAATTACATTATATGAAGTAAGCCCAAAAGCTACAGAACCAACCAATGCCAACCAGGGACTTACCCCAAAAGCAATTAGTAAGATGTACAAACTAAACATATACCAGGCTAAATATGACACCTCACTGGGAATTCCAATTTTTTCAGGGTACGCATAAATCCTTTTTAACAAATCAGAACTTTTATACCTACCACCTATAAAATCCGGCATTCCGCAAAATCTGGCATTTGACCACAATGTTTCTTGATCCTCATATTTTTTATTGTGCACACGATCTCTTGAACCTCCAATACTTTTAACTACATCATGCCTTTGTAATGTTTTCCCTTCCCAGGCAGGAGAAAAATAGATGGAAGATACCAACACCATGATTACAATTGCAATAAGGTGTGGAAATGTTTTCTTAAAAAGTAGTTTGTATTTCATTGGGTTATTTGTCTTTTTTATAAAAAGTTATTTGATTGGCCTATTGACTTACTTATTTTTTGAGATACAAATTTAGCATATATTTTTTACCGGAAACATAGTTTATTTGATAAGCAAAATCTTTGTTGAATTCATCATTTATTATATAGATAAACATAGGGAGCATATGCTCGTGACACATCAGCATATTAAGCTGTATATCAAACCATTAATGTGATCTAATTGAGGCTTAAGGAAAATCAATCTGTCATTTTATCAGCTTTAATCGATTTAAATATATGAAAACCCAGCACTGATATTACCAATAAAATTAGGATATAATAAAATACCAAAGAAAGGGCATTGGTGTTTGTCAAGTAATCGGGACGAAAAATAAACTCAACTTTATGTTCTCCTTTAGGAATTACCATTGCCCGAAGTACGTAATTTGCTTCAAAATATTCAGATGGTTTACCATCGATTAAAACAGTCCAATCAGGATAATAAATTTCAGAAAATACAACAAGCCGATCTCCTTCAGTTGAAGTTTTATATACCAAATGATCAGGATCTCCTGCCCTTAGCCTAATTTTGTCTCTTTTAGATGATGTCTCGAAAGAACGTATTTTATCTCTAAATTTATCGTTTACTATTATTTGCTTCTTTACTTTAACAGAATCTAACAATTTAATTTCTTCATCAGGACTTGATGCCCACACGATTTCGTTAACAAACCATGCAGGTCCCATTGCTCCACGGTTTATTCTTAATCCATTTTTTGTAACAATATACCTTGCATTTAACATATCCAATACCGCCTTTTCCCCTTTAGCAATATGATGTTCTATCAGGTCCTGGTATCGTCGTAATTTTGCAGCACTATACCCACCAATCGAATTATGTGATCCGGATGTAACATTTTCCTGAAACGGCATCATGGTCAAATTATAAACCCGATAAAAGGTATACTTGTTAATTATGTATTTTTCAATATCTTCTTTCTCTGCATCCGTTTTTGGCTGAAATTTATTATATGCATCTTCAATAAGCTGTTTCAATCTAGGATTGCGCTTAACCTCGTACGCATAAATTTGTTTATCAATATCTGTCAAACGATATTCCTCTTCTACTAAATTTTTATCTGTGAAATCATCTTTGTCTACATATCTTAAACTTATACTCCATACTTCTGAAATAGACAGTATTCCAATCAATGCAATCAAGAAATACTTATTAATCTTTTCTTTTTTGTATAAAATAATGGTAAATAAGGTTCCGGCAGAAAATAAAAGAGCACGTAAAAACTCCATCCTGAAAACCCTAATGCGCAATCCCTCCAAAACACTCATGATGGTTTCTACACGTTCAACTGATCCTTCTGCACGATATTTGGCAAATAACTCAATCTCTTTATCGCTAATATAGGTGTTAAATAAAGTTGGAAATGCGATATTCAACAATAGGAATGCAATAAAGCCCATTCCGGCTACCAAATACAATGGAAGGGAATTCTTTCCTATTTTTAACCTGGATTTCAATTGCAGGATTTCAGGTTCGCTAATAATTTTGGATATGGTATAAAATGCAAAAAAGCATATAAAAATGACCCCAACAGCCAGAATCGAAACAGGTACCCTGAATTTATTATATAAGGGCATATAATCGATAAACAAATTCGATAGCATTGGGAAATGCCTTCCCATTGATAGAAGGATAAATAATATTACAGAAATAACAATTCCTTTTTTTAACGGACCTTTAACGATAAATGCCCCAAGAATAAAAAGAAACACAATAACAGCTCCAGCCGAATTAGGACCGCCTGTAGAAGGTTGATTGCCCCAGTATTGATTTCTTCCCTCCAAAGCCTTTCTAAACCTGGGTTCGATGTCCATTAATAACTCTCTATCGTCTTTTATTGGTGCACTCTTACCTCCTTTAACATTAGGGGCAAAAAGCATCATTGTTTCTGCCCTGCTACTGCTCCATTGATTGATATAATCACGATCAAGGCCCGATTTTGTTTTATTTTTTTCTTTACCTACTGTCAGCTCATTTTTCCCCCTAATCGACTGGTTATTATATTTGTACAATCCCGTCAGTTTGGGATAATTCGGCGCAATCGCTAATAAAGCAGCAACGAGGATTACCAATGTTGACCGCCCAAATTTCTTTAATTGTTTTTCCTTTACATGATAATACAGTTCAACAAAACCAATACAAATCAATCCGAGAAACAGATAATAACTCATCTGAATATGATCATGTGCAATTTGCTGGGCCAGGAAAAATGCAATAAGGGTAAATCCTGCGATATATTTCTCCCGATACGATAAAAGAAAACCGGCAAGAACCGGTGCAATAAATGCAAGTGTTCTTACTTTTTTAAAGTGCCCCGCATTCAATATTATTAGATTATAAGAGGTTAACCCGAACGAAACAGAACCAATTAGGGCCAACCAAGGATTTACACCTAAAGCGATAAGTAATATATATAAACTTAACATGTACCAAGCAAGAGATGCAACTTCCATCGGAATCCCAATTTTCCGGGGGAAATTATAGATATTTTTTAATAATCTAGTGCTTTTGCTTGTTACGCCCATAGTACTGGGCATACCACAAAATTTTGCGTCAGACCACAGTATATCTTTTCCTTCGTATTTCTTAGCATGTTTTTTATCCCTGTTCCCTCCATATCCTTTAACAATATCATCTCTTTGAAGTGTTTTTCCTTGCCAGGCCGGAGAAAAATAGATTGACGATACAATTAGCATAACAACGATCGCAATAATATGGGGTATTATACTTTTCAATATAGGCTTGAAATTCATAATATAATGCTTTGAACGATTGGCTTATACCTATCAAAACTATTTGAATTATTTGACAAATAAAAACATTATGTGCCTTTTATCCGAGTTAAAAGAAGAGGTATAACTTTAATAAATTTAAACATACCATAAAAAAAGTTCTTTTTGCTAAAGTAGCATACATTAAAGAACCTAATTGTCAATTTGGTTCATGTCAATTAGATATGCTGCACTCCCTACTGTCTCAAATCTCTGAAGAATAATCCCATTTTGCTTTAAAAATTTAAGCATATCTTTATAGTCAGAATATCCCGAAACCCTGTTTATATGCGAGAATAAGAACCAGGTTTCCCCTTTTAATAACTTTGCTTCCAATTTACTTTCTGAATGAAATATTCGATCTTCGTGACACCAAACTTTTACATTTTCAAAATTTACTATTCCCCTTTTTTTGTAGTATTGAAAAGCCAATACCGCATGACCATAAACATATATTTGTTGACCAGGCACAATGTTTGATTCCACATATTCAATACTTTCCTTTATTTCTTCTTTTTTTATAGGAAAATATGCCGTATTTGCAGCAATTATATTTCCCAACAATAATCCTATTACCCAAAAAGAAAGTCTTTTATTAACTTTTAATGCAAGTTCATAAAGAAAATAAATACCAAATGCCATTAGAATAATTACCATCGGAGAATAATATAAAAGCAACCGACCATGAAAAGGGTATAAGTGTAAAGCTGAAATACCCAAATGCAATAGGATAGGAATTAGGGTATAAAATAAAATTATCCAAAATTTATTTTTTGCTACATATAAAAATCCCAAAATTAAAATACATGAATTAATTCCAAGTAGAGCATACAAAATCCAATTTGTCTTTAAATTAAGTAATATTAGATTTTTAAAGAATAGTATTAATTCATTTGGAAGCCACAACCATGTATCTAATTTTCCAAAATCTGTTGGCATAAATGCAAAATCCCAATACTTATTCATGAAATCCTTTGTTGGGTGATTATGAATGAATAAGGCATAATAGAGTCCGAAAAATAATAGCCAAATAAAACAAACACCTATTACTTTTCGAAGGGTTTTCCGATGATGAGTATTTTGAAAGGTCAAAAATAAGCCTATCGAAAACAATATCAGCACAATTACATTTGAGAAAAAAATAGAAGCACTACCTAATATTAACAAAAGAAGATATTTATTCCTCCTATTTGAAATTGCTAACGAAAGCAACAGAACTGTAAAAAAAGCATCTACAGTGTATTGTTTTACTTCAGAGGAATATCTTATTAATAATGGAGCAATAGAGTATAGTATTAAAGTCAGAATAACAACTATTTTATTTTTAGATGCTTGTTCTACAAATAGCTTAAGAAAAGGAAACGTTAAAATAGACATAATGAGAGGAAAAGCCCGGAGTGCCATTTCACTGTTCCCAAAAACGCTTACAAAAAACCTAAGAAAACAAAGGAAAAAAACAGGCGCTACCTGATTGTTAGCCAACGGCTTAAAAACCGAAACGTTATGATCAATAACGGAAACGGCAAGGGAAACCTCGCTTAACATCAAGCTCCTATTGAAGAAAAATTGAATGAGCCTGATAGCAATCCCAATTATTATTATTGCCCATACAATAATTTTGTAATTGGATTTATTCATCGCTAAAATAGTTGATCTTTAAATAAACTAAAAATAGCTTTTATTATTGGATCAAAACAGAAAAAAAGGCGCAAATTATGATTGCGCCTTTAGTATTTAAACTTTATCGTTTCGTTTTATAACATCAGGCTTTTTAAACTTACTTCTCCTGCTATAATATTCTGTAGTTCTGTTATTGAAACCCTTTCTTGTTTCATGCTGTCCCTATAGCGAAGTGTTACTGTTTTGTCTTCGGTTGTTTGATGATCGACAGTAACACAGAATGGCGTACCAATTGCATCCTGACGCCTGTAACGTTTACCTATCGAATCTTTCTCGTCGTACTGGCAATTGAAATCAAATTTTAAAGCGTCAATAATTTCCCTTGCAATTTCCGGCAATCCGTCTTTTTTCACCAATGGCATTACTGCTAACTTCACAGGTGCAAGTGGTGCGGGAAGTTTAAGCACAACCCTTGTATCAACCTTTCCATTATTTTCAACTTCTTCTTCACAATACGATGCCGACATAACCTGCAAGAACATTCGATCTACCCCAATAGATGTTTCAACAACAAATGGCACATACGACTTATTTAATTCCGGATCGAAATACTGGATTTTTTTGCCTGAATATTGCTGATGTTGCGACAGATCGAAATCGGTACGTGAATGTATGCCTTCCACTTCTTTAAAACCAAAGGGGAATTTGTATTCAACATCAACGGCAGCATTGGCGTAATGTGCTAATTTTTCATGTTCGTGGAAACGATAATTTTCATCGCCAAAACCAAGAGCCCGATGCCACTTCATCCTGGTTTCTTTCCATTTTTCAAACCAATCAAGTTCGGTGCCCGGTTTCACAAAAAACTGCATTTCCATTTGTTCAAATTCACGCATCCTGAAAATAAACTGTCGGGCAACAATCTCGTTCCTGAAAGCTTTCCCAATCTGAGCAATACCGAAAGGAAGTTTCATTCGCCCTGTTTTTTGCACATTCAGATAATTTACGAATATTCCCTGGGCAGTTTCCGGCCTGAGATAGATTTTGCTTGCACCCTCGGCTGTCGAACCCATTTCGGTTGAAAACATCAGGTTAAACTGGCGAACATCCGTCCAGTTTTTAGAACCTGATATTGGACAAACAACACCCTGGTCAATAATAATTTGTTTAAGTTCTTCTAAATTATTGTCGTTCAGAGCATCTGAAAATCTTTTGTGCAATGCATTCCATTTTTCCTGGTTTGCCAAAACCCTTGGGTTAGTTTCCCTAAACTGGACCTCGTCAAAAGCATCCCCGAAACGCTTTTTTGCCTTCTCCACTTCTTTATCCATTTTGGCTTCAATCTTAGCCAGGGCTTCTTCAATCAAAACATCTGCACGGTATCTTTTTTTCGAATCTTTATTATCAATTAAGGGATCGTTAAATGCATCTACATGGCCCGAAGCTTTCCAAATTGTTGGATGCATAAATATAGCCGAATCAATACCAACCACATTTTCATGCAATAGAACCATGCTATCCCACCAATATTTTTTTATGTTGTTTTTAAGCTCCACGCCATTTTGCCCATAGTCGTAAACAGCTCCCAATCCGTCATAAATTTCACTGGATTGAAAAACATACCCATACTCTTTACTGTGTGCAATTAACTTTTTGAAGATATCTTCTTGTGCCATAGTTCTTTATTTTTTCAGAATTGAACGACAAAAATAAGATATAATTGATTGTGGCGAAAAAAAAACGGCTTTTTTAAATAAAATACAAACTTTATAGACTAGCAAAAATAGCGGCATAAGCAATAATTGGTAAATTGTACTCATTATAAAGACTCCATTTTTATGTGCGGAATTTCGGGAATAGTTCATCTTGATATGAGCCCTATTCAATTTGAATATCTCAAATCTATGTCAGAATCCATAAAACACCGGGGACCTGATGATCAAGGATATGTTGGTTTTTCTTTTTCTAACCATAATATCCAAGAGATTGAAATTGAAGAAAATAACCCAAAATTACGATTTCACGGAGGAATAGGATTTAATCGGCTTTCTATCCTTGATTTATCAATGAACGGGCATCAACCCATGATTTCTGAAAATCAGAAAATAGTAATTGCATATAATGGTGAAACCTATAATGCTTTTGACTTTAAAGAATATTTAGTCGCCAAAGGCTTTCGGTTTAAAAGCAATACAGATACTGAAATTTTACTGTATCTGTACCAACACTATGGCATTGTAAAAATGCTTGAACTGCTTAATGGGATGTTTGCATTTTGTATTGTTGATCTGGAGTTAAATAAGATTTTTCTTGTTAGGGACCATGTTGGAATAAAACCAATGTATTGGTTCAAAAAAAACAACACCTTGTTGTTTGCTTCAGAGATCAAAGCTTTTTTACAACATCCTGAATTCGATGCACAAATTAATGAGCAGCATATTGATGAATATCAGCTATATAATTATAGTGCACACGATCGTACATTGTTTACTCGTGTTTCTAAAATCCCACCTGGGCACTTTATGGAAATATCGATGAAAGGGGAAAAGCTATGCAAATATTACGAACCATCCTTCAACGAGGATTTGGAAATATCGAAAAAAAACGCACAGGAAAACCTCGAGCAAACATTAAAACACGCAATAAAATCACAATTAATTAGCGATGTAAAGGTTGGTTGTCAGTTATCAGGAGGAATAGATTCAAGTTTAATTACAACGTTTGCCAGGAAATATTTCCGATCAGACATGGATACTTTTTCGGTTATACTTGAAAATATGGAATACTCTGAAGAAAAGTATATAAGCATGGTTGTGGAAAAAACATTTGCAACCTCGCATAAATTCAAACTCACACCTAAGGATTTCGCTGAAAATTTGATCGCCACAGCATGGCATTACGACGAACCACTTTTAATTCCCCAGGCTGTTGGCATAAAACAACTTGCCAAAAACGCCTCAAAGCATATTACTGTACTTTTAAGTGGTGAAGGCTCCGATGAATTGATGGGTGGATATAGAAGATATTATAACCTGTGCTATAAAAAACAACATCAGGGGATCATACATATCATGTCGAAAATTCCGGGGAAAGGACAAACAGCAAGCAAACGTTACTTACCTGGTATTTCAACAAAAGACTTTTTTTTAAGGCAAGGCGGTCCGTCTTCATTAGATCGATATTCCGATTTTAGGCCTGATATTAATTTAAATAAAACTTTTCAACAAAGAGAAGAACTTTTTCCTGAGAATACCGATCTGTTAAAACAAGTGAGATATTACGAAATGAGGGCCTGGCTTGGAGCAACCTTAATGATCCAGGATAAAATGACCATGGCGCATTCGATTGAAAACAGGGTGCCTTTTACCGATAAAAAAATTGTTGAATTTGTTTTTTCTTTGCCATCTAAATATTTTGTAAAAAGTAATATTAATCCGCTATCCTATAACAACCATAATAAGAATACTAAGATTCTTCTAAAAAAAGTTACTGAAAAATATTATCCAAACGAGTTTGTTTATCGTCGTAAAATGGGTTTTAACCAACCACTTCATGATTACTTCGCAGATCCGTTATTGCAGGAATTAATTCAGGATTCTCTTTTACCTGGAATCAAACAAAGGGGAATTGTAAACTACATCGAAATATTAAACCTTTGGGACCGATATCAAAAAACTAAAAGTTTGGCTGGTTTAATGGTCCTTTGGAATTGGTTTTCCTTTGAATTATGGGCACAACTTTTTATTGATAAGAAAATTGTCGGATAAAACCTGTTGCCCTTCATAACTAGCATTTTGAACTTAAATTAATAAAATATAAGATTGCATTGTATTTACAAAAAATTGGATAGGGAACAAATTATCCAATAAAATCAGCCATATCGGCTTGTTCGCTAATTTAAAATGAATGGATACTAAAAATAGGAAGGATCAAGAACTAACTCCAGCACCTATTAACCTTTTCTGGACCGGAGGATGGGATTCAACATTTCGATTACTCCAATTAATTATAATTTACCAAAAAAAAGTACAGCCATATTATATTATCGATAACAACCGAAAATCGGTCCAAAATGAATTGCTTGCAATGGAAAACATCAAAAGGTTGCTTTTTGAAAAATTCCCGGAAGCAACGAGCTTGTTATTGCCAACAGAATTTGAGCATTTAAGCAATTTAATGCCTGATAAAAAAATTATGGAAGCCTATTTAAGGCTTAAAAAAAACAATAAATTAGGTGCCCAATACGAATGGCTTGCCAGGTTTTGCAACCAACAAGATATTTCTGATATGGAATTAAGCCATGAAAAGTCGGTTGATCCAATCGAAAATATTCGATTCAAAAAAGTGTTTGGGGAAATTGACTTCATTGAGAATGATATTGGCAACTACATGGTTTCGTCTAAATCGAACAATTCTTCAGTATTGCTGCTGTTTGAGAATATTAAAATTGTTTTGTATGATATTACAAAACCCGAAATGGTTGAAATAAGTAAAAAAGAAGGGTTCTTTGAAATTATGTGCCAAACATGGTTTTGCCATGTCCCAACCACTAAAAACAAACCTTGTGGAAAATGTGTTCCATGCAGATCAGCATTTTTTGAAAAAATGGGGTGGCGATTTCCTTTTGCTTCAAGGATTAAATATATTTTTTGGAAAGCCATCCGAAAAACAGGAATAACTAAATCCAAATGATATTGTTAAATAAACATCTATATTTGTTTTTTTCAGTTGCAAAATAATTGCAGATTAATTTTCTTTTTTAATGAAGAACAATAACCACACAATAAACCTTCTATGGACCGGAGGAATGGACTCAACATTTCGGCTTATCCAATTAGCAGCAGTATATAACAAAGTCGTACAACCCTATTATATTATCGATCCAAATCGAAATTCAATTCTATTTGAAATCCGGGCAATGGAATCCATTTTAAACGCATTATTTTTAAAATACCCGGAAACAAAAGCGTTGATCCGTCCAACGATTTTTAAAGAAACCCACCGAATATCGCCAAACCAAGAAATAACATCAAGTTATTTACGAATTAAAAGAATAGTTGATATTGGAAGCCAATACGACTGGCTTTCACGTTTTTGTGCCGAAGAAGGGATTCATGATATGGAGATTTGCCTTGAAAAAAGTACTCATGATGACGAAAACCGGATATTTAACATGCTAATGAAAGACATGGATAAAATCGAAACAACTTATGAAGGGTATTTTCAAATAAAAGCATCAGAAAAAGGGAAAGATACTTATACAACTTTTGGAAATTTCAGGTTTCCCATGTTTGATTTAACCAAACAATATAAATACGAATATAGCCGTAACAAAGGCTTTTATGAAATTCTGGACAAGACCTGGTTTTGCCTAATGCCAACAAAAAAGCTGAATCCTTGCGGGAAATGCCATCCATGCAGGGTTGTCTATAAAGAAAACTTACATTGGCGTTTGCCCTTAACTGCGAAAATCAGGTACCATATTTGGCCAACTTTAAAAAAAGCTGCAAAACTGGCTGGAATTAAAAGATAATTCCAAACCCCAATTTATTAGTTTCAATAAAAGTTGTAATTTTAATAAAACCAAAAAATCAAATGCCTGAAAATAGTATTCCTATAAAACTGTTATGGACCGGGGGATGGGACTCAACGTTTCGTTTGATCCAACTAGTTTTTCTTTATGGGAAAACAGTTCAGCCTTATTATATAATTGACCCTGGCAGAAATTCAACACAGCTTGAAATAAGGGCAATGGCGAGCATAAAAAATACACTTTCCCAAAAAAATCCCGTATACCGCCAACGAATTCTTCCAACAATATTTAAGGAGCTTGGTGATATCCAACCAAACAAAACTATTACCAATAGTTACCATAGATTACGTGAGACCGAATCCATTGCAATACAATACGAATGGCTTGCAAGGTTTTGTGCCGATGAAAAAATCAGCGATATTGAAATTTGCAATGAAACTGCAATCATTGATAAAGACAATAGGACCAGACGATTGATAAACAGTGATCTTGAGTTCATTCAAACGGATTGTGGTCCATATTACCAGATGAATAATAGTGCCAAAGGAAAAGATGCTTATACTATTTATGGAAATTTCAGGTTTTCAATATTCGATGTTACGAAGCTAGACATGTACCATTGGAGCATGGAAAACGATATGTTGGATATAATGAAACAAACATGGTTCTGCCTTATGCCGACACTATTTTCCAAACCATGCGGAAAATGTCATCCATGCAGGGTGGTATATCGTGAGGGATTATCGTGGCGACTTCCCATTATGGGAAAAATTCGCTATTTTAGCTGGCCAACACTTAGGAAAGTTGCCAAAACAATTGGATTAAAAAATTAATGAGGGTACTTCTGAAACTTCGTAAGCTACTGGTTTATAATACTTTTATTCGAAGGGTTTTGCCAGTTAAGACCAACTATCAATTTAGTTACAGGGTGCTCTTTGGAAAACCCTTTTCATACTGTGAACCAATTGGGTTTAATGCAAAAATACAATGGCTTAAATTAAATTACCACAATCCGCTTCTCCCTCAGCTTACTGATAAATATAGTGTACGGAATTTTGTTAGCGAAAAAATTGGAGATGAATATTTAATTCCCTTAATAGGTGTTTTTTCTGATATTAAAGAAGTTAATTTAGAATCGCTTCCAGATAGGTTTATTTTAAAAGCCACTCATGGTTCGGGATGGAATATGATATCTGATGATAAATCAAAATTAAATAAAGGTAAGGTAAACAGGCAATTACGTAGATGGCTCAAAACCAATTATTACTCTACAGGTAAAGAGTGGCAATATAAAAACATATCGCCAAAAATAATATGCGAAGAAAACTTGATGCCAACCGATGGCAATCTTTTAGATATAAAACTTTTCTGTTACAATGGATCTCCCGAGTTTATTATTGCTTACCCTAGCAGGACGAATTACAGAACGATTTACACTAAAAACTGGAAACAATTAAATTGCGAAACTTCATATAAAAAAGGCAAAGCAATTAAAAAGCCTGAACAATTTGATTTACTTTTAGAATTAGCAGGCAAATTATCGCATGGTTTCCCGTTTGTTCGGGTTGATTTTTTAATTCAGAATGAAAGGATCTATTTTGGTGAAATGACCTTTACACCTCGTAGTGGATTGTACCTGTTCAATCCCCCAGAATTTGATTTGGTTTTTGGAGAACCATTAGATTTAGAAACCATAAATAACTCATATTCAACCCAGCCCAGTATCATAACCACCTAATTCTCCTAAAACCGGATATTATACTTCAACTTCAGGCGTAAAACACTTTCATCTATTTGATACCTGTTTAACCGCTCTAAAAAATTGGATGTCCAGGCAAGTACAATTTCATTCCCGGGCTTCACAATCCACTGAAAACGCGATTGCCAACCAGCACTTTTGGAAGCATTGTCGTATTGAAAATAATTATACAAAGTAATATCGGGGCTAAACAAGATATTTGCATTCAACTGGTAAATATTAGCTATAAACGATCCTTCGGGCAAATCAACACTACTCCTTGTTAATTTTCCGCCAATAAAAAACGGAACGGCAACTTTCCAATTAAGCTCTGCTTCAATATCCTTTTTACGTCCATTAAAAAAATCACCCCAACTATACGATGCTTCACCCCAAATATTTCGGGCACCTTTGGTTTCAAGTTCAATTTGCTGCCACCAAAAAGAGTATTTATTCGCCGGAACAATGATATCTTCAAATATATTAAAAGCCTCGAACAGGTTTTCATACTGGTTGGTGATCGAATACTGAAGCTCTTCACCAGACATAAACCGAATCCTCATGGGTTGGATTTCTATTTCCCTTGTTTCCAAAACGTTCTTCATATTCGTGATGTAATCAAATTCGCCGCCAATTTGGATCTGCATAATTCCCCATTTATTTGGGCGAGGACCAAATTGAAATTCCCCATAGGTTTCCCGAATATTCGTTCGTGGAACAAAACCCATTCCCGAAATAAATCTTTCACCAATCTGGTGATACCCGACTCTTGCACTGATCAAATCATTCGGATATACAAACTGTGCCCCCCAGGCTCCATCAGCTCCATCCATGTTCTCTGTAGCAGATTTTAATCCGAAAAACAATATACTTGCGTTTTTATCGCCTTTAAAAGTAGATGTGGATAGCTTAACATCAATCCCTGTAACCATATTCCTTTCGTTACCAATCGCATTGCCAAAGGTTGAAATTAACCCGATAGAAGATTGTGCCCCAATATTTCTGATAATACGCGCAACAGAAAAATTTGAATTGCCTTCTTCCCGACTTTCGTTGATGTGCATCAATCCAATGTTCCAATTATCTACTTGCCCGGTAAGCTTTGCCCCAATATTTATTGGAATTGGTGCCCCATCCTGGTCAAGTCCCATTTGCCTTGAAAAGAAAGGGATCAATTTTTTAGCCACAGGGCTTTCGCGGTCTCCTTCCAATCCGAACTGAAAATAATTGGCACCATCCAAAAAGAAATCCCGTTTTTCAGGAAAATGCAAATCAAACCGGGTTAAGTTTATTTGCCTATCATCAACCTCAGTTTCGGCAAAATCTGTATTTATTGATAAAGATGCTTTTAAACTCGGGGTTAGTTGGTAAAAGATATCTCCACCAACGCTTAGCTTGCCTTCGCCTTCTTCACCCTTTTTAGAATCGACACCACTCACCAAATATGGCGAAACATCCAAACCAACACCTTGGGTTATTCCTTCCAATCCGCTCAGCACACCTGCATCCGATACCTGAAATTTATGGGTATTAAGGTTTGCAACCGGCCAATAGCCAGATTCAAGGTTATCAACGATATACCGTAGAAATTTTAATCCCCATTGTTTGCTCTCTTTGTCAAATCCTAAAGTCTTAAAAGGTATTGCCATTTCAGCTTCCCACCCTTTCTCTGTAATTTTTGACTTTCCGGTCCAAAGGCCGTCCCACTGCTTATTAAAAGCTGCCCCGTTTTCGCTAATAACCGCATCGCCAATTGAGCCCCGGGGACCAATCTGGAACCAATACGCATTCCGTTTATCGTTATACGTGTCGAGAATTACCTGTACCCTGTCATCATTCGCCAAACTAACATCACGGGCAAGCTCTTTCCCTGTAACTTTTTCCGGGTCATCATAACATTTAAACCCGAAAAATATATGGTTCACATCGTAACAAATAAAAACTTCTGTTTTTTTGGTTATGGGCAAGCCTTCGTTGGGTTCACGCTGATAAAACTCATCAACTTTTGCAGCTTGTTCCCAGCATTTATCATTCACCATACCATCTATTTCTGGTGGCTCGCTAACTTTAATCGCGGGTACGGATGGTTGGGCATTGATTAAATTTCCTAGAAAAAGAAAAACGAGAATTAATAAAATTTGCTTCACAAATTTAGGTTATTGGTTTAGATCTGCTAAAATAGAAAATTAAAAGGAAATTATTTGTATTTGATTCTTTTGTAATCCCAACAAATCCCGCCTGGATTTTGCTGGCAATAGGAAGCTGGATTATTTTTCAACCAGGTGCAAAAAAAAGAAGCCATTGCTGGCTTCTTTTGTAGTCCCACCAAGAATCGAACTTGGATCTATAGTTTAGGAAACTACTATTCTATCCGTTGAACTATGGGACCTTATTCTTTTTAAAAGGTTTGCAAAAATATGCATTACCGTTAACATTTCAAAATACCTGGTTTTATACTTTACGTTTTTTCCTTATCTTTTGAATGAAATAAACCATCAAAGCGTAATAATCATGAAAAACATCCGAGTAAGTATATTAATTACAATCCTTTGCATATCGTTTTTTAGCAATGCACAAGAATTTGAAAAAGACATTTTTAATACTTCAAAGGGAGAATTGGCAATAACCTTTATTGGGCATGGAACTTTAATGATGGAATACGACGAGCAAATTATTCATATTGATCCGGTGGGAAATTATGCAGATTACAGTACTATGCCTAAAGCCAATCTTATCTTAATTACCCATGAGCATGGTGACCATTTGGATATCAATGCCATTTCAAAAATTAAAAAAGAAAATACAATAGTAATCTTGACACAAAGCTGTTCCGGGAAATTTCCTGAAGGAGAAATAATGGAAAATGGAGATAAGACAAGCGTAGCAGGCTTAAGTATTTCAGCTGTCCCTGCTTACAATTTGGTCAATAAACGGAGTGATGGTTCTTTTTTTCATCCAAAAGGCAGAGGAAATGGTTATATAATTGATTTTGGCGACACTAAAGTGTATGTAGCCGGAGATACCGAAAATATACCTGAAATGAAATCACTAAAGCATATAGATATTGCTTTTCTTCCGATGAATTTACCATACACAATGACCCCCGAAATGGTTGCGGATGCTGCAAAAGCGTTTCAACCTAAAATCCTTTATCCATATCATTTTGGGAGCACTGATACCAACAAATTGCTTGAACTTCTAAACAATGAACCTACAATAGAAGTGAGAATCAGGAAGTTGAACTAGTTAACAAAAAATGCGGACCTAAATACTCAAGCCCGCACTTCTTTTGCTTAACTTTACTTTACTATCTTGCGGTTACATCTCCACCACTCGATTCCTTTATGTCTTTGTGCGCCGGGTTTCCATAATACTTAACATCTCCACCACTACTTGCCCTGGCATAGAGTTCTTCCGATACGCTTACCGAAGCATCACTTCCACTGCTAACGCTTACCTTGCAAATTTGTGATTTCAATTCTGATGCGCGAATGTCGCTCCCACTGCTTGACTCGGCATAAAACACCTTGGTTGTTCCCGAAATCCTGGCATCTGAACCACTGCTGGTATCTAAAGTAAATTTATCGGTTTTAATAGAAAGTTTCACGTCACTGCCACTGCTGGCTTTAACCGATAATTCATCGCTCTCAATAGTGTTTTCTGATTCCACGTCGGAACCAGCAGAACAATGTAAAATAGCCAACTCCTTCACGGTAACATAAACTTTTCTTTCCGACCTCCAGTTCCAAGTGAATTTGCCGTCGAAATAAATCTTGAGAACCCCATTTTCAACTTCAGTAATAATTTTATCAATAATATCGTCAGAAGCTTCAACCACACATTTTTCAGTGTTTCCCATTGTTATATATAAATCAATGCCTGAAGAAACTTTAATAGCAGAGAAATCAGAAACGTTTCTGTTTCTTTTGTCAACTACAGCAGATGCAGCAAAAACTGCAAAAAAGAAAATTGCTGTTAAGAATAATGAGGAAATTTTTTTAATTGAATTCATGAATATAGATTTTACGGATAATTATTTTAGAAAGGACGCATGTATGCAAAATAAGTTACACTTTTAGTTTGACTTTTTCACATTTCCTCCCGAAGAGCTAGTCACTTTAATGGTCTTAGTATCACCTGAAAAGAATACATTGGCACCACTACTTGCCTTCCCCGAGAAGGTATCCGATACTTCTACCCAAACATTGGCACCACTGCTTGCTTTTGCATTACAATCGAAAATCAAAAGCTCACCAGCTTTTATATTGGCTCCTGCCGACGCTGACAAATCGCCTTTTTTTACTTTTCCTTTTAAATATAAATTTGCTCCTGCAGATGCAGATGCCGAAACCTTTTCAGCAAAAATTTCAAGCCTCATATTGCTCCCGGCTGAACAGGTTAAATCTAAAACATCATTTCTTATTTCAGTCTCGGAAAATACGTTACTTCCAGCAGTAGCAATAATGTTTTCCAATTCGCTTACATGAACATAAACCTTTTTTGATTTTGCACTTTTAATACGTTCTGTTGTTGTGATTTTAAGAACGCCATTCTCCACTTTTGTAGATATAACCTCTAGAATATTTTCATCCGCTTTCACAACTACTTTCTGTTCATCGCCCTGGCTGATATAAACATTCATCCCTCGTGAAGCTTTTATCTTATCAAATGCATCAACTGTTCTCTGTTCCTCTACAACTTTGCCGTTACCCTTTATCGTGGGACCAATAAAAACACATGAGCTAAAAAATAACGCTAGAATAAATACTATTACAACGGATATGTTTCTTACCATAACAATTTGATTTTGATTAATATCTGCCTAAGTTTTTAAACTGTTGTTAAGATATTACAAAATAGGGTTGAAGCATTTATATTTTCGTTGAATTAGGGTTTGTTATCGGTAAGCAGGGGTAAAAAAACAAAAAGCCCGACAAATTTATCGCCGGACTTTTAAGCATAAAATTATGCAATCAATCTTACCCTCTTTCAAAAGTTTTTCTATCTTTTCTCATATTCATTTTCTCTTCCCCTGGAGAATGCCTTTCTCGATTATTATCCATCCTGTTTCTTCTGGAATCAAACTTCATTCGCTGCTCTTCGGTAAGGAGTGAACGTACTTCCTGATGGTCCTTTGCCCTTATTTTTGCCAACTCCATTTTAACTTTGCCTATTTTTTCGATGCTTGAATTAATGGCATTTAGATCGGCAACATCGGCCGTTGTTAAAGTTTGATGATGTGCTTCAAGCTCCCGAAGCTGGTCCCTATACGCTTTAACTTCTTTAGCACTTTTTAGCCTGATGGCTTTCATTGCTTCCTTTTGTTCTTCCGTAAAAAAATTGTTTTCGCCCTTGTTCTCGGCGTGCATCTGCCTTAATTTATGAACCTTGGCTTTATCCACTTGGTGGCGTCTTTCTGGTTGTTGTGCAAACATAGTAAATGCAGCAAATACAAATATGATTGCTAAACTTGTGGCTTTTGTTTTCATGACTTTTAATTTTAAATTGAAAAATAGTTTCATCGTTTGCGTTGTTTGACTGGCTGGAAGGAAAATGGTTTAAAGCACCTATAAAAATCTCTCTTAGAACCCTGGGCATATATCACTATGCAAAAGAAATGTCCGCTGAATAAAGAGTTTTAAACATTATTAACGTAATAGAATTCACACAATATATACGAACTATAAAGAGTTTTTATAATTTTGCCAATTCATAAACACAAGAAGCATGAAAACCAGAAAATACATAATTATTTTAGTAAGTATTATCATTTCCGGTACATTGTTACTTAGTTTCAACAGTGATCAGAAAAATTTTCAAATTTCAAAGAACCTCGATATTTACTATACTCTTTTCAGGGAATTAAACACGTTTTACGTGGACGAAATAAACCCCAACAAACTTGTAAAATCAAGTATCGACAAAATGCTAAATTCCCTGGATCCTTACACAAATTATATTTCGGAAGATCAAATTGAAGATTTCCGTTTTATGACAACAGGTGAGTATGCCGGAATTGGCGCCTTAATTGGCTATCAAAACGGGAACATTGTAATTTCAGAACCATACGAAGGATTTCCCGCTCAAAAGAATGGCTTAAAAGCAGGGGACATATTTTTGGAAGTTGAAGGGAAAGATACAAAAACCATGTCGACCCAGGATGTTTCGAACCTATTGAAGGGACCCGTTAACAAACCAGTTAAGTTAAAGTTAAAAAGGCCTGGGACAAAGAAACCCATTGAACTCGATGTAATCCGTGAAAAAGTAAGTATCGAAGCTGTTTCCTATTATGGAATGGTAGATGAAAATACAGCCTATATCCGCTTGTCGAAATTTAACCAGGGATGTGCAAACGATGTAAAAGAAGCATTTCTTGAACTGAAAGAAAAACACAAGCCAAATTCCCTGATACTTGATTTACGTTCAAATCCGGGAGGATTGTTGATTGAAGCCGTACGGATTATGAATATGTTTGTTCCCAAAGGAGAGGAAATTGTGAGTACCCGCGGTAAGGTGAAAGAATGGGACAAAACTTATAAAGCTACATCGAACCCTATTGATACCAGTATTAATATTGCGATATTAACAAACAGCAACTCTGCATCTGCTTCAGAAATTATTGCTGGCGCAATTCAGGACCTCGACAGAGGAGTTGTTGTGGGATCCAGAACCTTTGGGAAAGGATTGGTACAAACCACACGCGATTTAAGCTATAACACCAAATTAAAAGTGACAACTGCAAAATATTACACACCAAGCGGTAGGTGTATTCAGGCTTTAGATTATTCACACAGAAACGAAGATGGAAGCGTTGGAACCATTCCTGATTCACTGATTACACAATTCAAAACCAGTAAGGGAAGGTTTGTTTACGATGGTGGTGGTGTAGTTCCGGATGTGAAAGTCAAATCGGAAATGCTAAGTTCCTTAACCATTGAATTGGTTACAAGATATTTAGTTTTTGATTTTGCCACGGATTATTCAAACAGGGTTGAATCAATTCCTTCACCAGAAGAATTTGAAGTGACAGATGAAATTTACGAGGAATTTACAAATTTCGTTTCCGAAAATAATTTTGAATACG
Source organism: Prolixibacteraceae bacterium (assembly GCA_963678235.1). GTDB lineage: Bacteria > Bacteroidota > Bacteroidia > Bacteroidales > Prolixibacteraceae > JABMQB01. Next base: position 3,467,796 of record OY782766.1, read on the forward strand.
ATTCACAAACAAAAGATAGTTTTAAAGAACTATTAGAGACGGCAAAAAAAGAAAAGTATTTTGACTTTGCCGAAGAGGAATTTAAAGCATTGGAAGAAAAAATCCAACCCAACCTAAAATCTGACTTAATAAAATTCAAACCTGAAATAAAAGAGATGCTTGAAGACGAAATTGTTTCGAGGTATTATTACCAAAAAGGAGCCATACGAGCTTCATTAAAAGAAGACAAAGGGCTTCAAAAAGCGATTGAGATTGTAAACAATAACGACATTTATGCGGGTTATTTCGCTCCGGGAATTGAAATCTCTGCCAATTAAAAAGAGCTTTGCTAAAAAATATTAAGTAAGCCCCGTCGGAGAATATCCGACGGGGCTTTTCAAATCAAAGAAACGTGCTATTCTCAATTTTAAGCTTTCAGCAAATCTTTAATTCCGCCAATTGAGCTTAAAATACCACTTGCTTCGTATGGGATATAAACGGTTTTATTATCTTTTCCATCCACCATTTGCTCAAATGTTTCAAGGTATTTCATTGCCACCAGATAATTGATTGGGTCACCGTTTTTCTCGATTGCACCTGTAACTTTTTTTATAGCTTCTGCTTCAGCTTCAGCCCTTTTTATCCTTGCTTGGGCATCACCTTCAGCTTTAAGTATTTCTGCCTGCTTTTCACCTTCAGCTTGATTAATCTGTGATTCTTTATAACCTTCAGCTTCCAAGATCTGTGCACGTTTTAATCCTTCAGCTTCCAGGATTTTAGCCCTTCGGTCACGTTCTGCACGCATTTGTTTTTCCATGGCATCACGGATATCCCTTGGGGGATTTATGTCCTGAAGTTCAACCCTATTCACTTTTACCCCCCATTTATTGGTTGCTTCATCCAAAATAATACGGAGCTTTGTATTGATTGTGTCCCTCGACGTGAGGCACTCGTCAAGATCAAGTTCACCGATCACGTTCCTGAGAGTTGTTTGTGTGAGTTTTTCAATGGCATCAGGCAAGTTTTCAATTTCATACAATGCTTTTACAGAATCCATAATCTGAAAATAAAGCAATGCATTGATTTCTGTTCCAACATTATCTTTTGTGATCACATTTTGCCTCGGAAAATCATATACAGTTTCCCTAAGGTCAATCCTGTCTTTTGATCTAAAAAGAACAACTTTGTTTCCATTATAATCTTCTTTAACATACCGCCAAATAATTTTTCGTGGTTTGTCAAAAATCGGGATAATGATGTTAAATCCGGAATTAAGGGTCCTGTGGTACTTTCCCAACCTTTCTACAAGAATGGTTTGCGATTGCTGTACAATCCTGATTCCTGCTGCTGCAAAAATGATTACAAAAAGGGCAAGAAAAATGAGAATAATTAGTGTTGCATTCATGATTTTTTGATTTTTTATGAGATTGTTTTTACGGTTAAAATAATACTGTCAATCTGAACAATTTCCACTGCGCTGTTTGCGGGTATCTGTTCATTGGTAAGAGATTTTGCCTTCCATTCATCGCCATCCATCACCACACGGCCACGGTTGTTGTCATTATCAATGGTTTCAATCACTTTTGCTTGTCTTCCAATCATTGCATGAACATTTGTCAATGTGTTGTCTGATCGTTGATATGCAAACTTTTTCATTGCCGGGCGTATGGTAAAAAAGCTTATTAATGTGCCCGCTGAAAAAACGATTATTTGCCATTCAATGGATAGTTCGAGCCCGGCTACAAGTGAGCCGGCCAGAGCACCGATTCCAAAATTAAAAAGAACAAATGAGGGTATAAATATTTCCATAATAAAACATATAAGTGCTATGATTAACCAAATATGCCAAAATTCAAAATTCATCGCGATTCGTTTAAAATTTGCACTTTCAAAGTTATATATGGAGCAAGTTTTTCCTTAAAAAAACGATCCCTATTTTACTGAAATGATATTTTTTTCAGGACGAAATAACAGCAGGGAATTATTGGCTATTTCAGCCATTGCCGAAATGCATGCGCCTTTAGCCTGCTTACAGAAATGTGCTTTGGCAAACCACTCTCCGGCTGAAGTGTTACCAATATTTTCCCATTATTCGCGGGATTGGTTGCTGAAATGGTATCTCGATTAACGATGAACTGTCGGTTTGCCCTGAAGAACATTTCAGAAGGCAGCAATCTGCTGAGGATTTCTAAGGAATAATCGTGTATGTATTTTTTATCAGCAGATGCAACCAAATAAGTGATCTTATTATTTGAATAAACCCCTTTTATTTCATCATAATCTATAAAATAGGTACGGTTACCAACCTTGATTTTCAATTTTTGAGTTTTGTTTTCAGGTATTTTTTCGACCTCGTGGTGGTGTTCAGTCTCCAATTCTTCAACGGTAAGTACTATACTATCCACTTTTAATACTTTAACTTTTACGTGAGTTTGCACAATATTTCCATCTGTATGAATTGCTTTCCACATATCCCCATCAATGGCAACGCATCCCGATCCGGCTTCCTCATCAATTGTTTCAATCACTTTCCCAATTCTCCCAATCAAACCACTGGCATTTGTATGAATACTTTTCTTTCGATACGCATATTTTTCCATTAATGGTTTAATACCTAAAAATCCGGTAGTAGTGCCCAGGATAAAAAGGACCATCTGAAATGGAAAAGGAAGATGAACAGCAGCACCCAGGAAAGCGAAAAAACAACCCAATCCGATACTCGCCATCACAAACGAAGGGATAACTATTTCAAATACAACAAAAACCATCATTGCCAGAAGCCAGATATGCCAATTTTCAAACGCCATTTTTTATAATTTACGCAGGTAGTTAATTTTTTGAATCATTTCTTTTACCCTGGTTGTATCCACATCGTTCTCCCACTTCCCATCTGCCTTAAAAAAAGAGCCGACAATAAATGCATCAGCAAAAGGATAAAATTTATCGATGTTATTTGTCGTGATTCCGGATCCAATAATTACAGGAAGATCAACACTTTCTTTCACTTTTTTCAGGTCTACCAAATCAGGCTCCACACCTGTTGATGCCCCAGAAATAATTACGCCATTACTTAAGAAAAATGCTGCTGCTTTTGCTGTTTCAGAAATCGTAATATCGGCAGTAAGCGAATGTGAAGAATGTTTTTTCTTAATGTCGGTGAATACCTGTATTTGATTGGCACCTATGTTTGCCCTGTAACGGAGCAATTCTCCGGCATCACTATCCATTTGTCCTTCATCGGCAATATGCGAAAAAACGAATCCTTCCACACGGATATATTGCAAACCGCTAGCCAATGCAACAGCCAGTGCTGCTTTGTTTGCCCCTGCCAAAATTTGAATCCCCAATGGTTTATTGGTAAGTTTCCTGAGTTCTGAACAAACTGCCGTCATGCCTGCAATAATCTCTGGTCCAACTTCACGGTTTAAATATGGGCAGTCATGCATATTTTCTATAAGAATACTGTTCACGCCTTCTTCCAGATAAATTTCAGAATCACGAATTGCTTTTTCAATTATTTCCGTCATTGAGTATTTATGGCAGGGAGTTCCCGGCAAGGCTTGAACATGCACTACCCCAACCAGCGGTTTTAATTTCGGATCGGCAAACAGCATAGGCTTTAATTTGACCTCTAAATTTAGCCTGAAATGTGCAAAATACAATACCTCTAAAGCACTTTTTATTCCTATTGTACTATTTCATTTCTGTACAGATAAACCTATCCTAATTAAAAGGTCCTATTCTGCTTCACAATTTGAATCCCAAAATCTGTTTCAGAATAGAATAAATATCTCTAAAATTAAACCCATTAAAAAAGTATATTTGCTTAAAATATTACCAATACGTTCGATAAATAAAATAAATTAGATATGATGTTTAAAGCCTTTCGGGGTATGTCACCTGGGCCACAGTTTTTTTTCGCATTGTTTGTGGTATTAATTTCATTCCTGTTTTTTATGGTAGTTTCAATAATTGTTGCAATTCCCATATTCAACCTGAGCCTAGCAAACATCGAAACCTTTACCGATATATCAAATCCATCGAATATATCAATGCTTAAATATTTACAAACCGTTCAGTCCTTCGGTTTATTTATTGTTCCTCCAATTATATTGGCATGGCTGTTTCATGGGAACATTGCTGAATACCTTTTGCTCCATAAAAAAACAAGTTCTTCCGTTTTAATGCTTGTTATCCTGCTTACCATTTTAATTTCCCCATCCATTAATTTTCTGGGCGAAATCAACTCAAAAATGTCCTTCCCTTCATGGATGTCGGGCATTGAAAACTGGATGAGGAACAATGAAGATAATGCGGCTGTACTTACCGAAAAATTTTTAGATGTATCGACCATCAACGGATTGCTCTTTAATTTATTTATGATTGCCTTACTGCCGGCTATTGGCGAAGAATTATTGTTCAGGGGGGTAATCCAAAAAATATTTATTAATTGGACCAAAAGCAAACACTGGGGGATATGGATAGCTGCCATATTGTTTAGTGGACTTCATATGCAGTTTTATGGATTTTTACCCAGGATGGTGTTAGGCGTAATTTTTGGTTATTTGTTGGTTTGGAGTGGAAGCATGTGGCTGCCAATGCTTGCACATTTTATAAACAATGGAGTTGCGGTAGTTGCAATGTGGTTTGTTCAACAAGGGCGTATTGACGCTTCTGTCGAAGAGTTTGGGGCTTCCCCCGAGAGTTTTTACGGCGTATTAATAAGTACTGCTTTTTCTGCTTTCTTACTTTGGTATATCTGGAGGCAGTTTAAGGCTAAGGGAAATTTCTCGGATACCTAAAAATCAAACAATCCGCGTTGAATCACAACTTCTTTTTCTTCAGATTGCTTTTGTTGTTGTTTTATTTCGTTCCGGCGTAAAATATAAACCACACCATACTTTGTTGCTTTTTCCCTTTTTTCTTTAGGTGGTAAATGATCAAAATTCTCTTCTATCTCGTTCCATATCTGCCGAATAAGGTTGTCGGCTTTTTCCCTGACCATGAGTATTCCGGTCCGAACAATGGCATTATCATCGTGCAACACCTTTTGCAGCATACACACATCTTTAAATGCGGAAAAATGTACTTTTACAAGTGCTATTGATGGATTATAAATTGGGCTTCCACCTTCATTTATTCTTTGTTGCTCTCCTTGAATAACTTTCTCCCCCCATTCTAATATTTCATCTTCGGTCCCCAAAGGAGGTAAATTAGATTCGTCTTTATCCAATCCATAATAGAGGCGGGTATCCGCTTTAATTTCATCACGCAAAATAGCCATGTTTAACACCTGAATAAAATGCGAGACATACATCCTGGCTTTTTTCTGGAATTCATTAAAAGCTTTGTTTTTTTCAAGTTGCCTGTCCTGCTCTTCTTTGTTTCTCCGAAGTGCTATTTCAAATTCATTATGAAATTCATTTAGGGATTCAAGGCTTTGCTTTGAGAATGCCAAATCCGACAGTTTTATCGTCTCCCCCATACGAAGGGCTGCAGTTATTGCCCTTTTCCTTGCCTGGTCTGTTGTTGGTAATCTTCTGTATGGCATTGTTTGTTTTTTCGTCCAATCCAAATCTAGCCAGAAAAACAAGAATAATCAATGTATTGGCTCTTTCTTAATTAACAACCATGTGTTGAAAGCATAAATTCTCTCCATCTAATACTTTTATAACTCATCCGTATGATTTTTGAATTTAGTCTATAAATGAAATCTGTATACTTAATTTAAAAGGAATTGGACCTACAGTATCCAATTACAATGCTTTTTTGATAGGATATAAATGCCTGAATGAACGAAAGATTAAAAAGAAAATTTGAAATAGATAAATATTTTTATGTTATTTGAAATTCAATTACGAGAATGAAATAAATACAATCTCCAAACAAAAATACTAACATGAAAAAAAATCTAATTCCCTTCCTGATTTTGTTCTTTTTATTTACAGCCTGCAAAAAAGAACCTGTTGCTTCTTTTGAGTTTGATCAAAATAGTGTGAAAGCTCCTGTGCAAATCAACTTTACAAACAATTCAACGGATGCAACAGAGTTTTTATGGGATTTTGGAGACAATAGTATTACCCAAGCGACCGATCCAAGTCATTTGTGAAACCTGGGGAAACCTCAATGTTTCCCTTACAGCTACAGGAGAAGGGGGAAGTAGTACTATAACAAAAACATTGATTTTATTACCACCCAATCCGATTGTTGACTTTAACGTAAGTCTCAATAATGCGTTTGTCGGACAACAAGTTTCGTTTACAAGTTTTACCAGCTATGCAACTGATTTTAATTGGAATTTTGGAGATGGTTCTTCTTCAACAGAAGAACATCCTACCCATATTTATACTGAAAACGGAACATATACAGTCACCTTGTCGGTAACCGGAGTAGGCGGAACAGCACATAAATCAAAACAGATTGATGTGTCAATTCATGATCCTGTTGCCCTCTTTGAAATGAATCCAAATTTTTCATTGGCTGATGATATAATCACATTCTCGAACCAGTCACAATATGCTTCCGCTTTTGAATGGGATTTTGGTGATGGTCAACTATCAACTGATCAGAGCCCGACACACGCTTACTCATCTGTAGGCGTATATTCGGTAACTTTAAAAGCAATCAATCTTAATAATGTTTCTAATGAAATTTCAAAGAAAGTATTTATTAACGGTACAAACGGTTTTGGCGAAACATTCGAAAACTTAGATAATTGGGAGTTAAATAATTGTAATGCCTCCATCATTAATCAGCAACTTCATATTGCACCAACCACCACCACTAAAATGGGAATTGCAGTTCATACATTTCCTCGATCTGTTTCAAATCCCTGGGAATTTCATGTGGATATGGCGTTAAAAGAATTAGAAGACAATAGTAGTAATAGCATTATGATTCCATTAAATTCAGATGATATACCAGCAATGATGTTTACCCTGGTTCCTCGTGGTGATTCACGAAACTGGGGCCTTATTTACTACTTAAAATCGGAAAATTCATGGATTGTTTGGGATAATACTTGTGCCGGAAAATCAAATGCAGTTAATGAAGGGGTAAATGAATTCAATCACATTCAGATTAATGTTGACGCGCAGAAAAGAATATCGTTTAGATGTAATGACAAGATTCTCAGGGATTTAAATACTTCAATTAATGCCATGGAGGATCATTTTGGAATTGAAATTAAACTACAAATGATCGATTTTGGGCTTAATAGCCAAATCTGGAATACAATCTGGGACAATGTATACTTTGAGTCCACACAAGAAACAGCACGAGTAAAACCAAAAGTTAAGGTAAAAAATAACCTTAGTATGATCGAGGAATTTATTGATGCTGGTAATATCAAAATATTTAAGAAAAACCCTTAACTAAATACAGTTAGCACAAAAAAGCCCTCCAGTCCGAAAACTGAAAGGCTTTAAAAATATGAAATTATCTTCGTACTTATTCCGAAAACCGGGATACCAAATATTCCCTGTTCAAGCGGGCAATATTGGTAATTGAAATACTCTTAGGGCATTCAACTTCACATGCACCAGTATTGGTACATCCACCAAATCCAAGTTTGTCCATTTGAGTGATCATGTTTTTTGCACGGCGTTTAGCTTCAACTTTTCCTTGCGGTAATTTGGCAAGGTGCGAAACTTTTGCCGATACAAATAACATAGCCGATGAGTTTTTACAAGCCGCAACACAGGCACCACAACCGATACATGCCGCTGCATCCATTGCTTCTTCAGCATCGTCATAGCTAATCGGAATTGCGTTACCATCCGGAACACCACCTGTGTTTACCGATACAAAGCCTCCTGCCTGAAGAATTTTATCAAAAGCAGTACGGTCAACAACCAAATCTTTAATTACCGGAAATGCTGCTGCCCTCCATGGTTCAATTGTGATGGTTTCGCCATCTTTAAACTTACGCATGTGCAACTGGCAAGTCGTTACCTCAGTGTCTGGTCCGTGTGCACGACCATTAATAAATAAACTACAGGTTCCGCAAATACCCTCGCGGCAATCGTGGTCAAAAGCAATCGGGTCTTTTCCAGCCTGAATCAATTCATCGTTCAGGATGTCCATCATTTCAAGAAAAGAAGAGCCGGTTGATATGTTTTCAATCTGGTAGGTTTCAAATTGACCTTTTTCTTTGGCACTGTTTTGCCTCCAGACTTTTATATTTAATTTTTTAAGAATCTTATCCGCCATTTTTTTAGATTTTAGATTATACAAGATATGAGTAATGAGTATTATGATTCGAGTCCTGATATGGATTTTTTAAACCCAAATATCATTTTTTGAATTTCATCTACTTTTGCATTTAATTCCTTCATATCTGTTTCAGAAATAAAAGATAAATCGGAACTTAAGATAAGAAGGGACTCAAGTTCAAATGCACTTCCATTTACAATATCAAGAAAGCGCTTCAACTCTTTGTTACTTCTCCTCCCACAACCTTCAGCAATATTAGTCGGAATAGAAATCACGGCTCTCCTCAACTGAGAAGTAATTCCATAAAGCTCTGCCTCTGGAAAGCCTGAAGTTATTTTATATACTTCAGTAACCAAAGTCCTACTTTTCTGCCATAATTTTAATTCTTTATAGTTGTGCATCAGGTTTTTATATATACATTAATGAATCAACAAGTCTCTGTACTTAAATCTTATTACTCACTTCTATTCTATTTACTTATAACTTCTTTGAGTTAGTTTCACATTCTCAAAAACTAAATCTTCTTTATGTAATTCAGGCTCTTGCCCTTCTCCTTTATACTCCCAGCAAGAAACGTAAGTAAATTCTTCATCGTTACGTTTAGCCTCACCTTCTTCGGTAGCTGACTCTTCGCGGAAATGCCCACCACAAGACTCGTTTCTATTTAAGGCATCCATGGCCATTAGCTCACCAATGTCAAAGAAATCGGCAAGTCTTCCGGCTTTTTCCAATTCCGGGTTCAGGTTGTTCATTTCACCTGGTATTTTTACATCTTTCCAGAACTCTTCGCGAAGTTCCCTGATCTCTTTTATAGCTGTTTTAAGACCTTCTTCATTTCTCGACATGCCCACGTTATCCCACATGGTATTACCCAACTTTTTATGGAAATAATCAACTGTTTTTGTCCCTTTTATATGGAATAGTTTTTCCAATCTTCCGGTAACAGCTTTTTCAGCTTCTTCGAATTCAGGAGCGTTGGTGTCGATTTTTGGAACCATAATCTCATCAGCCAAATAATCGCCAATGGTATAAGGCAAAATGAAATAACCATCCGCCAAACCTTGCATCAATGCTGATGCCCCAAGCCTGTTTGCCCCATGGTCGGAGAAGTTCGCTTCCCCAATGGAATATAATCCTGGAACATTGGTCATTAAATTATAATCAACCCAGGTTCCACCCATTGAATAGTGGATAGCAGGGTAAATCATCATTGGTACTTTGTATGGATCGGCATCTGTAATTTTTTCGTACATCTGGAAAAGGTTTCCATAACGGGCTTCAATCACATCTTTTCCTAACCTTTCAATGGCATATTTGAAGTCAAGGAAAACAGCTTTCCCTTCACCATTTACACCAAATCCGGCATCACATCTTTCTTTTGCTGCCCTTGATGCAACATCTCTCGGAACAAGGTTTCCGTATGAAGGGTACCTTCTTTCCAAATAGAAATCACGATCTTCTTCAGCAATATCGTTTGGACCAATTTCGCCTTTTTGCAATTTAACAGCGTCTTCTTTTTTCTTTGGCACCCAAACACGCCCATCGTTCCTTAATGATTCCGACATTAAGGTTAATTTTGATTGCTGGTCGCCGTGAACAGGAATACAGGTTGGGTGAATTTGTACAAAACAAGGATTTGACATCATTGCCCCTTTTTTGTAACATTGCCATGCTGCCGAACCATTACTTCCCATTGCATTTGTTGACAGGAAGAATACGTTTCCGTAACCACCACTGGCAACCACCACTGCGTGTGCCCCAAAACGTTTTACTTCGCCACTTACCAAATCACGGGCAATAATTCCACGAGCTTTGCCGTCAATTTTTACAATATCCAGCATTTCATGACGGCTGTACATTTGAACATTGCCTTTACTGATTTGACGGTTCAAAGCCTGGTAAGCACCAATTAAGAGTTGCTGACCTGTTTGCCCCCTTGCGTAGAATGTACGGCTAACCAATACACCTCCGAATGATCTGTTGGCAAGAGTACCACCATATTCGCGCCCAAAAGGAACACCTTGTGCCACACATTGGTCTATAATATTTGGGGAAACTTCGGCCAAACGATAAACATTGGCTTCGCGTGAACGGTAATCCCCTCCTTTAATGGTATCGTAAAATAACCTGAATACCGAGTCGTTGTCGTTTTGGTAATTTTTTGCAGCATTTATACCTCCCTGCGCTGCAATAGAGTGTGCCCTACGGGGACTATCCTGATAACAAAATGCTTTTACATTGTAACCAAGCTCGGCCAGTGAAGCAGCTGCAGATGCACCACCCAATCCGGTCCCAACAACAATCACATCAAGTTTTCTTTTGTTAGCAGGGCTAACAACTTTAATATTGGCCTTGTGTTTACTCCACTTTTCTGATAGAGGCCCTTCTGGTATTTTTGATTCTAATAAACTCATATCTTCTTCCAGTTAAGTGGTTAAAATTTAATTATGAAATACAATGGGATAATGGAGAAACCAATTCCCACAATAATTGCATAAACGTATCCTACAACTTGTAGCCTTTTCATCCAGTTTCTATTGTTCAAACCCAGGGTTTGGAACGAAGACCAAAAACCATGTGACAAGTGAATAGCCAATAAAACTGCGCCAACAATGTAAACAATACAGTAAAGCAAACTGGTTTTAAATAGGTTTGCTACCAATGCATAGGTATTTTCCATGTGCTCGCCGTTTACCATTGTTTCAGTAAGCAACGGATCGCCGGTAAATTTAATTTTCACAAAAAAGTGAATGATGTGCAAAACCAGGAAAACCAATACCAGTCCTCCTAACACAAACATGTTGCGCGATGCCCATGTACTTGATACTCCCAGGTTTGACCTATTGTATGACACTGGTCTTGCTTTCATGTTTTGAATGGTAAGCACAATCGACCAAAGAATGTGGACAATAAAACCTAATGCTAAAATGGGCTCCATAATTTTGATGGCAGGGTTGGTTGCCATAAAATGCGCCCCCTGGTTAAACAAGGCACCCGTGTCGTCAAATATTAAAAATAAATTGAGCGTCAGGTGGACAGCAATAAATACCAACAGGAACAAACCTGTGATACTCATCATGAATTTTCTGCCAATAGACGAAAATAGAAAATTACTCATAAATTAACTTTTTTGGTTTATTTCTTAACTTAAATTTCTTCCCCTTTTCGAAGCGGTTTGGCTTCTTATTTTGAATTTAAAATTACACAATTTAAATCGGATAGTTTATATCATGAAGACAATCCTTGAGTGATATTCTAAAGGCCACAAATATGCATGAATTGATCAGTTTTTTATTGGTTTTATGTATAAAAAAAACGTTTCTTAATTCTATGGTAAACTGTAAAATATCTACATATCTACATATAGTCTTCAATATTAAGAAATTTGCATTAAAAAACGAAGGAGTTTCGTCACCTATTTCCTTTAATAAACTTACCCTGATATCGAAAATTGATATTGCTAAATGATTGAGCCATGGTTTCTTTCTTCTTAATTTTTTGAACATTGCATTCTTATTTTTATCAAAAGTTCGTAACTTTTCGAAAACCAAAATTTTCAAGTTATGCAACTTTCCAACTTTAAATCCCAATTACTAATTCTTTTTACCTGCACCCTATTAATAGCTGCATGTTGTACCCCACATGAACAAAACAGCGAAGCTGAAGCGATTATAAATAAAATGATTACCGAAAGTGAAATTCCCGGATTAACGGTTTCGGTTTCAGTGAAAGGGGACCTGATTTGGTCGAAAGGTTTCGGATGGGCAAACATTGAGCAACAAGTTGCAGCCGATCCGGCAAATACCAAATTCAGGATTGGTAGTATATCTAAACCATTATCGGCAGCCGCGCTTGGGATTTTAATGGAAGAAGGCAAAATTGATATTGATAAACCTGTTCAGGAATATGTACCATCCTTCCCTGAAAAAAGATGGACTTTAACCACGAGGCAGGCAGGAGGCCACACTGCCGGCATAAGGCATTACAGGGGAGATGAATTTCTTTCTTCAAAACGATACACATCTGTTATTGAAGGCCTGGAGATATTTCAAAACGACACTTTGCTGTTCGAACCCGGCACAAATTATAGCTATTCAAGTTATGGCTTTAACCTTTTGAGCGCTGTAGTTGAAAAAGCCGCCGAAATGGATTTTTTAAACTATCTGGATAAAGTTGTTTTTGATCCCATTGGAATGGAAAATACATGTGCCGACTATATGGATTCATTGATTATTTATCGCGCGGGTTGTTATGCAATGGCTGATGGAAAAATGATCAACGCCCCATACGTTGACAACAGTTACAAATGGGCAGGCGGAGGTTTCTTATCCACATCGGAAGATTTGGTGAAATTTGGAAATGCCATGCTAACAAACAAGCTTTTTTTGGAAACAACCAAACAGGAATTAATAACAACCCAAAAGCTCACTTCCGGAAAAGAAACCGGCTATGGAATTGGGTGGTTCATTGCAACAAACAGTCATGGCAGGGAATATTACGGGCACGGAGGTGGCTCAGTTGGGGGAATAAGCAGTTTGGTAATCATGCCTGAATATGAACTTGTAATTGCGATTACTACCAACGATAGCAGGGCAAATTTAAATGCCATTCATGATTTGGCAGAGTTGTTTATTGAATAGAAGTGGCTGTGGCGATTTTTAAATCGCCTGAATATTGCTACAAAAATAATTCCACGAATCAGAATTCGCAGCACAAAATAAAAGGCATAAAAAAACTTCTCCCAGGTTAGTAGGAGAAGTTATAGTTGGTCTAAATTAGTATGGTTGACCGACAAATTGGCCTTATTATACTAATATTTTGAAGTGATTTGCTTTTAGGCTCACAACACCCAGCTTAGGTTTCTTATTTTTTCTTTTTCTTCACAACAATTACAACACCTGCAACCAGAATTACTGCAATACCAGCATATAAAATCCAGGATTGGTCCGATTCATCTGCTTCTTCGGCACCAAGGTTTATGGTTTGCTCCATGTGTGAACTGTCAACCGGTGACTCTTCAATATAAGTTACATCGTCTTGCGCGCGAACATTTGTTATGGTAAATAAGAATACCACGGAACTTACTAAAATGGTTTGAATTAATTTCTTCATTTTCATATTTTTACAAATCAACGTTATATTTTTTCTTTATCTCTTCGGCTTTGCCTAGCTCCCCGGTTTGCTCGTAACAAGTAACCAGATAGGGAATTACGCTAAAATACCTGGGGTTAATTTCCACGATACTTTTGAGTTCATTTAATCCTTCTGCGTACATCTCTTGCCTAATATATTTTTTCGCGATCAATAGTTTTAAGGACTCATAATAAGGGTGGATTTTTTGTCCCTCAAAAACCAGCTCGTCCAATTCCTTAAACTGCCCCAGAGCAAGATAAGCCTCACCAAGATGAACTCTTAGGTTTATATCATTTGGATCTGATTTCAAGGCCATCCCAAGACTTTCTGCGGCTTTTTCAAATTCCTGTTTTTTTAAACTATCAAAGCCTTCTACTGCATTTTTATCTTGTCCTTTTATAATAATGACCGTTGGATTTCCTTTGTGATAAAATGTTTTAACAACATTAGCCTGCTGCCAGGTGTTGTTTTTTAGCTGATAGGGATGTACATAATTTACACCCAGAATGGCACAATCCCACTTTGTTGAAATCTTATCGTAAAAATGAACGTACTTATGGGTAAAGTTTTCAGCATCCAAATACGGAATAACATTAAAATTTGAAGCAATTGCAACGGGCTTTTCATCACTGGCTACATTCTTTTCCAACCATTTGGCTACATCTTTCATTTCGTGCCAGTAATAGTCATATTCATAATTCGACCAGGCATTTTTATTGCCCCCAGCAAAGCTGTTGAAATAAATATAATCCGAAGGGAAAACCTCGCATGAATGGGCAACAGGCAATCCGGCTAAAAAAACAAGCACTAAGATGCTTCCGTATAATACAAGTCCTTTTAGCTTTAATAACAGAAGCCTTATCCCCAGTGCTGAAATAACCACGAGTGGTGCATAAATAAAATACATTTGCCGCCACCCACTATAAAGGTTTGAATGAATAAGGATCACATAAATCAGTGGGAAAAGAAAGGCAAAAACTACGATTCCATGATTTAAATGCTTTTTAAAATCTATTTTTGATAAAGCAAGCAACACAAAAACAATAGCCGCAAGCGCACCAATCCATACAATTTCGGGAATAGAAATAAGCAACCACTTGGGTAGGTAATACCAAGGAAGGTTTGTGCTCCAATACACTTGCCCTTCAAATATTTGTTTGATACTTATCTTATAATGCTCCATTACCGATAAGGATTCAAGTGGATTTTTTAAAGGGTTCACCAATGCATAAGGCCAAAGAACAAAGGCCAGGAAATAACCAACAAACGCAAGTACTAATGCTTTTAAAGCGATTCCTCTCCAAAACTTTAATTGCGACAAAACATCCTGATAATCCTGATAATTCAATAGTAACCAGACAATAACAAACAATCCGAAGTAGGCAAACAATACCAGGCCTCCAATTCGCACAGAATTGGTAAAAGCAATTCCCAGCGCCAGGTACAATATGGTTTTCCACTGAGGTGATGGCAACTGCTTGATTGTTTTTATCATGAATAAAACACTAAAAGCATAACCAAATGCAAATGGAATATCTTTCAGGTTTCCGTAGGCATGTCCGATTAAGCGTGGTGAAATAAAAGCCAACAGCAAAGCAATTGCCCCGGCAAAATAGCTTCCCGAGATTTCTTTGGCTGTATATCCTATTGTAATCAACAGCATAAAAGCAAAAGCTGCCCCAATAAAATGACGAGTGGTGTATTCGTTTTCGATTGAGAAAACCCGATTAACAAAGGCTGCCAGGTTATCGACCGATTGCCCGTAATATTTTAGGTTTGTTTTCGGGGTATCAAGACAAGATTGATCTTCGCCCATTGTTACGTACCAGTTCGTTACTTCCTTGGCATATTTATTATGAATGAGTTCATCGATATTAATTGCGGCAAAGGAAGCCAGAAATAACATCCCCATAAAGAGAATACCCGATAGCAACAGAAAATGCTTCTGAGTAAAACTTTTGTCTATGTGAATGTTATTTTTCATGGCTTTCTAATTTCCCACCTTTCTCACTCAATAATTTCTCTTATAAAAAACAAAGGACGATTCTGTGTTTCTTTATATATTCTGTAAACGTATTCACCAATCACACCAAGGAAAGTAAGCTGTACAGCTCCTAAAAAATAGAGGCTCATCATGGTTGAAGACCAGCCCAAAGGGGCAAATCCCAATACTTTGCTTAAAACGATATAAACCACTGCACAAAAAACTGTGATAAGCCCAATAATTCCTAAATACAGGCATAGTTTAATGGGCCATTTTGAAAATGAAAAAATGGCATCCAGAGCCAACAGGAATAATTTCGGCAAGCTCATTTTATGTCCGCCTTTAGCCCGTTCTTCCCTCTGATAATTAAAATAATAGTTTCGATATCCTGCAAAAGCCCTTAACCCGGGAATGTACCTGTTTTTTTCCTGCATCGAATTGATTGCAAGGGCAACATTTCGTTTCATAAAACAAAAGTTTCCTTCGTTTTCAATTTTCTGGATGTTGCTTAATTTCCTGAATATTTTATGAAATGATTTTGTCAATACCTTCTTGCCTGAATTTATCGGATCGTTCACCCTTCTTCCTGTTACCAGGTCGCAGTCTTTTTCTTTAAGTACGGAATAGAAGTTTGGCAACAATTCGGGGGGATCCTGCAAATCGCCATCAAGCATGGCAATATAGTCGCCTTTTGCATATACCAATCCGGCAGAATAAGCAGCCTGATGACCAAAATTACGAGATAAGGAAATGATTTTTAACTCGGGACAAACTTTCTTGAATTCGATTAAATGGTTCAAAGTATTATCCGTACTTCCATCGTCAACACATACGATTTCAAATTTTTCACCGCATGCCTCAAGCGCTTTCATGATCCTTTTTACAAGCTCATGAACCACAAGTTCTTCGTTGAATACCGGTGTTATTACTGAAATCATCTCTTACAATCTTATAATTTATGTTGTGTGCCCGGAACCGGAACTTCAAAAGTCTCCTCATAGTCGCCCATCACAATTTCCTTGGGCCCTAAAATTTCATTGGAAGTCATCATTTCTTCCCAGGTAACCTTTTTCCCGGTGTAAGCTGCAGTCCTTCCCATTATTGCCGTTAAAGTTGAAATTGCCGTTTGCTCCGCTTCCTGAACTGGTGTATTTGTACGGATTGCTGTTACCAGGTGTATATGTTCTTGTACGTAAGGTGAAATCTTTACCCTATTTGTTGCTTTTCCATTCTTATCTTTCGGATACTCATAGCTCCATTTAATGGTTCCATCAGGATTATAAATGGTATTTTTACAATTTGTAAAACCTTTGGTACCCATTATAAATTCGCCCATATTGTTGGCACAATTATCTACCTGCCGCGACATACTGTGGGAAAAAACACCACCACCATAATTATAATCAATGCTAAAAAAGTCGTATTGATCACCTGTTAACCTTCTCGCCCTACCCCCGAATCCAATGGCATTTTTCGGATGTGTCCCAACAAACCAGTTAATAACATCGATGTTATGCACATGCGTATCTAAAATATGGTCGCCACAAAGCCAACAGAAGTTGTTCCAATTCCTAATCATGTACTCCATATCGCTCCATCCTTCTTCGCGTCTCCTGAACCAAACATGAGATTGCAACCAATAAGCCCGCGCCGAAGTTATTTCACCAATGGCACCATTTGCAATTTGCTTGTAAGTCTCGATATAGTCGCTTTGATGCCTCCTTTGTGTTCCGGTGATAATAGTTAATCCTAATGCTTTTGCCTTTTTTGATGAAGCAATTATTGACCTTGCACCAACAGGATCGACACACGCAGGCTTTTCCATAAACACATGCTTATTAGCCTCAACACAAGCTTTCAAATGCTCCGGGCGAAATTTTGGGGGAGTTGCTAATAGCACGATATCAAGGTCAAGCTCTATAAGTTGTTTGTAGGCATCGAACCCGTAAAACATATTTTCTGCAGGAACCTCTATTTTGTATTGCTTTAACTTCTTAGAACAACTTTGAACTTTATCTTCAAAAACATCCGCCAATGCAACAATTTCCAAGCCGTTGCCAGCATCTATAAAATTAAGTGCTGCCCCGGTTCCCCTGTTTCCACAGCCAACCAATCCAGCTCTTAGCTTTTTCCCATCGGGGGCTTTATCCAACAATGGGGGCAATCCTAATTCTTCGTGCGTTTTGTTCGTTTTACACGAATTCAATGCAGAAACACCAATTACCCCCGCAGCACCTAAAATTGCTGTTTTTTCGAGGAAATTCCTTCTGGATATATCTGACTTTTTCATGATATCTTATTTTGTTTCAGAATCTTTCTTTAAATCCAATTCACATACAACCCTAAACCCAACATTTTTTGAGTCGGAATACCACCAAATACTTTTAGGGATTTGGGGATCCGTTACCAACCAATCTTTGGTTTTTGTATAATCCCTTTTGGCAACCCTAAGCTCTTTTGCAGTGCTTGAATACGAGCCTCCACGAACCACATGTTCGGTTCCTTTTCTTGGACCACGTGGGTTCTTCATAATTCCTTTTGGATACTTGCCATAAACTGCCGGATCGTAATAATCGAGGCAAAATTCAGCAACATTCCCCAGCATGTTTTTCAATCCAAACGGATTTGCCTCCACAAACGAAGGTTCCTGGGTCTTATCCTGACTATTTTCCTGATACACCACATAAGAACTTATGCCTTCGGTTTTTGCCCCGAAAAGTTTATTGACGAAACCTTCTTTCTCAAAATCTTTTGGTTCGCCTTCAAAAAAATAGGCTCCCGTTGTTCCACCCCGTGCTGCATATTCCCATTCAGCTTCCGATGGCAGTCTGTATTTTTTCCCGGTAACCTGACTTAACCATTTGCAATAAGTAGTTGCAGCATGGTGCGACATGGTGATTGCTGGCCGTTTGCCTTTCCCCCAGCCCTGGTCTGGTGCCCCCCACGGGGGTGTCGCCCCTGAAATACCATCAACTTCTTTATCAGAAACTGGTTCTGTCTCTTTTCTTCCCTGAGAACTTGTAGCACTAAAAAAAGCAAGGTACTCATCCCATGTAACTTCAATTTCGCTCATCCAAAATGAATTAACTTCAACTTCACGTTGCGGTCCTTCGTCCGATTGCCGATAATCCTCCTTAGATTCGCTGCCCATTACAAAAGTCCCTCCTTTGATTGCTTTCATTTTGAATGAAACCGGTGTTCCCGGGATTTTCTCTACATAATCGACAAAACTATTTACCTCAGTTGGACTTGTAAATACTTTTTTGTTTTCTGTATCTGTAAATCCAAAATCGAGGTTACTTGCATGAGCAACCGGATCAAAATGCCCGACACTAATATGACATGTAATACAGGCTCTGTTTTTAGGGTAAAGCAAATAATTCAAGTGGGCTTCGCTACCCTTATCACTTAGAGTTGATGGGAAAAAATTTGAATGGCATTTTATACATGATTCTTCATAAACAAAACCTACTGCTTTTTCTGCTTGTTTTTTAGCAGCCCAATCAATTTCCTCAATGTCTTTAAACAGAAAACCATATATATCTTTAGATCCGTGTTTAAGTTTAGCTAAAGTGTAAGCCCCTAAACCGTTTTCTTTTGGAGGTAAATGGCATTCGGCACAATGTACAATTACCCCAGAATGATTATCGCTGTGCGAAGACAACCTCCAGCTAACTTCTGCATGGGGATGTACATGGCAAGACATGCAATACTGATCGGTTGAGGTATAGGTATAAATTTTATTGAAGGAAGAAAACAGTAGGATACATAATAACACTGCCAAAAGAAACAGTATTTTAGGCTCCCTCATTATTTTTTTTAACCTTCTCATTTGTAGCAATAATTTAGCTCTGGCACAAGTATACAAGTGCAGCATTAACATAAATCTTAATATAATATTAGAAAAGGTATTAATTACTTGTTAATTTTTGCTTAATTTTGTTTTTATTTTCTTCGTAATAAGAATGTTACGATCAAAACGTGTTGTTTAACACAAAAAGGGGGAAGTAGAAAAAATTAAGATGTTAATTTACAGGAAAGGTTTATTAAAATGTTTGGGTTTAAATACATAAATAATACTTTGATAATTCACATAATAATTTTGTTGGCTATTAGTGTATTTAGCCTCAAACCTTTTATTTTATATTCTCAAAATATAAACAACATAACATTTATAGTTTCTGATTTAACTAATACCGATAATCCGAAACAAAGAATTGACAGAGACCTGAGAATTCAAAGAAACGGATTCTCGATTAAATTGATATACGAAGAAGCTTCGCATGCCCTATCCCTGGATTTTAGTTCAAGTTCAATGCCATTTGCTGAATTTGCTGAATTATTGAAATCGGCTATTGTAAATAACCCAGAGAAACTAATACCAATATTTATCAATTATAATGGTCCTTCCGGAATCTTACATAATTCTTTTTCAGAATCCGGTTTATCGAAATATCTATATTTCTTGCCCGTTGGAGAGAAATGGCCATCCGTTGATGATATAAAAACCAAAAAAAAGTCGATCATCGTTTTCACTTTTCAAAAAACAAGGGAAGGAAACAGTTTCTTCCATTATGCATGGGACTATATTGCCGAATTCCCTTCATCGGGAATAGAGGATCCATTGTTTGATGGATTTTACCCAAATGGAAACATTACCAAAGAATTGTTGATGATTCGGGACCTACAGCTCCCCGAAGACATTGGCGTTAAAAAAAGGTTTAACCTCGATTTAAACCAAAACCAATATTATATCAACTATTTATTAAACCGTTGGAAGCACACTGGTAAACGACCAAATTTTATTTTTACAAAAAACGGCGCAAGGATTAATTCACTTATCAATAATTGGTTTATTACGTTCAAGTCAATTGACGGGATTGTTAAAATTAATGAAAGACCATTTGAAAAGGTTTATTGGAAACACTCAAACAGGTGCATAACCAACGGAACCTTTAGTTTTCCATACATGGAGGGCGAAGAATTGAATTTAGTACCCTTTATCCCGGGATATAGTTTTGAACCACAATCCTATACCATAAATAATGAAAATGCCATAAATAATATAAGTTTTGAAGCAACACCTTTAAAAATGGAAGAAGGCTTACAAGCTTATTTCCCATTTGAGAAAAGTTACGTCAACTTTATGGACGAAGATGACATTGGAACCTCGGTTGATGGCGAATTTACAACCGACATTGAACGTGGAGAAGTTGTTAAGTTGCAAGATACAGCTTACCTTAAAATTAATACTCCTGTCAAATATGGAATAAAAAGCAACAGTTTTACCGTCAGTTCGTGGGTTAAGCTAACTGAAAATGAGAAAGTCGATGACTACAGCATTTTGGGCAGCCATGAAAATGTATTTCGCAAAGGCTTGCATTTGGTTGTCAGGGGGAAACGCCCATATTTTGGCTTTTATGGAAATGACCTGTGGGCAAGTAAAATTATTGACCCAATGAAATGGTACCATATTGTTTACAGATACAATTATTTCAATGGGGAACAAGCTATTTTTGTGAATGGCGAAAATGTTGGCTTTTCGTTTAATCATCCATCGTATATTGGCGACTCTATCTTAATAATTGGGAACAGTATTAGCCAGGAAAATTACCTCAACGGATATATCGATGATCTATACATTTGGAACAGGCCTTTGGGGAACAATGAAATACAAACACTCTACAACTCTGAGTTTATTCCTGAGGTTGAGAAAGTTAAAGCAGTGAAACCTAAACGGAGTTATTTGTATTTGTTATTTCTGCCTTTAATATTGTTTTTAATCTTTTTATTTAAAAGAAAAAAGTCAACTCAAATCCCGGATAGCACAAAAATTAAAAAAGCTGAAAAAAATGCGCTGAACTTATTCGGTGATTTCCAATTACTTAATTCAATTGGTGAAGATGTTTCCGAAGCGTTTACACCTAAAATCAAAGAACTATTCCTTTTGATTGTTCTGTTTACCTTAAAAAACAAAAAAGGGATTAAAACTGAGAAACTCACCAATGAAATATGGTCGGGTTTTGAACCACAAAAGGCAGCAAATAACCGAAGTGTTACATTTAATAAACTCCGTAAAATTATTGAATCAGTCGAAGGGCTTGATATTCAATACAATAATGGATATTGGAAAGCTATATTTGAAGAACCTCTTATTTGCGATTATAAAGAAGCGCAGGCTATTCTTGACAAAAGGCATAAACTAACCATCCAGGATATGCAACTCTTCTTTTTCTATGTTAAAAGAGGGGTATTCTTATATGAAATACATTGGGACTGGCTGGACGAATTAAGGGGGTATGTCACTAATGAAATAATCGATAACTTATTCTATTTCATTTCGTTGCTAAACCCAAAACACGACTCAACCCTTATTAAAGAACTCGCTGAAAGGATTTTAGCTATTGACAATACTAATGAAAAAGGAAATCAACTATTGTTAAAATGCTTAATTGATAATAACAACTTAAATCTGGCAAAATTCCATTATAACCAGTTTATCCATAATTATTTGGAAATTTTTGGTGAACAATATCCCTTCACGTTTGAAGAATTCCTGAAAAGAGAATTTTAACCGGGTTTGGTATTATTATTATCTTTGACATTCAAAGTCTTACAATTAAACAAAAAACAATGCCAGCATTTGTAATCCTATTTTTCGTAAATTTTATCCGTACCCTATTAATTATACTGATCATATTTTATGCAATCCGCTTGTTTACCAGATTTGTACTCCCTTATCTGTTAAAAAAGGGTGTTCAAAATATGGAAAGTAAAATGAACCAACAATATAGAAACCAACAAAACCAACATAAACCAACGGGGGAAGTTACGGTTGAGAAAGGTACAACAAACCAAAAACAAAGCAGATCCTACGATGGTGATTATGTTGATTTTGAGGAAGTAGAGTGACAAAAAATCAGATTGAATTTACAATGCAAACAGAAGGCAATATCCTAAAAATGAGGGCTGAATTAAATTCACCTGTTTTATATTTCATGAAGCTTGGAGACCAGGAAGTAGAAATGAATTCGCTTCTTGGCAAAAATATTTCCCTTGAATTTAGAGGGCAAATCAATTGTATTTCGTGCGGGAAAAACACAAAAACCTCGTTTGGGCAAGGATTCTGCTACAACTGTCTGCAAAAAGCACCTGAAGCAAGTGAATCTATTTTGAGGCCCGAACTTTCAAAAGCACATTTCGGAATTTCGCGCGACATGGAATGGTCTGAAAAAAACGACCTTATTGACCATTATGTTTATCTCGCAGTATCAAATGAAGTAAAAGTTGGGGTAACACGTTCGCACCAGGTACCTACACGTTGGATTGACCAAGGGGCAAGTTATGCAATTAAATTGGCAAAAACACCCAACAGGCATATCGCAGGAATTATAGAAGTGTTCTTAAAAAAACACTTCACAGATAAAACCAATTGGCGGGCTATGCTCCAAAACAAAATCAACGAAAATATTGATTTGCTTGCAGAAAAGGAAGAAGCAATACGTTTGCTTCCCTTAGAATTGCAAAAATACAAAGACACAACAAACGATATTGTTAATATTGAATATCCGGTTGACATCTATCCTGAAAAAGTTAAGTCTGTTGGCTTTGACAAACAGCCAAATATTCAGGGGATACTATCAGGCATAAAAGGGCAATATCTTATTTTTAAAGATCAGCAAGTTTTGAATATCAGAAAACATAATGGGTACTATGTGTATATGAATTATTAATTTAAAAGGAATTAGCAAGCATAAATAATATCCTGAAACCCAGTGTTGGCTTTCAATATCAATCAGAAAATACCACTTTACATTAAGTAGTTGTAAAACATCCTGAATTTCGCAAAATGCTTGATATTTATCCTAATCTGTTTCTATAATTTTTTGTTAATTTGATTTTAAATCGATCAATAACTAAATAGTTGTTCAATAAAACACTTTTGAGTAAGGAAAATAAAATGGAAAATCTTGACTGGAAAAATCTAGGCTTTGGTTATAAAAAAGCGGATTATAATATTCGTTGTTACTTCCGCGATGGCAAATGGGGCGAATTAGAAGTAAGTTCATCTGAACACATCAATATACATATGAGTGCTACATGCCTGCATTATGGGCAAGAGTCATTTGAAGGACTTAAGGCATTCAGGGGTAAAGATGAAAAAATCAGGGTTTTCAGGATGGATGAAAATGCCAAAAGGATGCAAAGTTCATGCGATGGTATTTTAATGGAAAAACTTCCGGTTGAAAAATTTCAGGAAGCTGTGAGAATGGCTGTAAAAATGAATAAACGATTTGTTCCCCCTTACGTATCGGGCGCTTCTTTATATATCCGTCCATTATTGATTGGCACAGGTCCTCAAATTGGGGTAAACCCGGCAAACGAATATATGTTTATGGTTTTTGTAATGCCTGTTGGTCCATACTTTCCTGAAGGTTTTAAACCAACTAACCTGGTTATTATGCGGGAATATGACAGGGCAGCACCACAAGGCACTGGAAAATATAAAGTTGGTGGAAATTACGCCGCAAGTATGGTTGAAGGCCATAAAGCCAAAAAAGCAGGATTCTCGGCCGTTTTATACCTCGATAGCAAAGAAAAAAAATACATTGACGAATGTGGTCCGGCAAATTTCTTTGGAATTAAAAACAATACCTATATAACCCCAAAGTCAGATTCGATCCTTCCATCTATTACCAATAAAAGTTTGATGATATTGGCAGAAGAAATGGGGCTTAAAGTTGAAAGGCGTCAGGTACCTTGGCAAGAGCTTTCAGAATTTGAAGAAGTTGGGGCATGTGGAACTGCTGCCGTAATTTCTCCCATAAAAGGAGTTTACGACGCGGATAACGACAATTGGTATAAATATGGAGAGGAGCCCGGGCAAATTTCCACGAAACTATACAACAAGCTCAGGGCAATCCAATATGGCGATGAAGAAGACACACATAATTGGGTTGAAATAATCGAATAAAAATATTTACAATTACTTATCTGAAAAGGTTTTAACAAAAGTTAAAGCCTTTTTTTGGTTCGAGCTGTAACGTTTCAAAACTTTGATCGTCATACATAGTACAAAGTGTCTCAAAGCCATTGAATGACAATTAAAGAATTTAACCAAGCTGTTGACCTATACTCCGATAGGGTTTATCGGTTTGTGCTGAAAAACTGCAAAGACCAGCATAAAGCTCAGGATATTGTGCAGGACAGTTATGAAAAACTATGGAAAAATGCAGAGTCTGTAGATTTTCAAAAAGTGCGGTCGTATTTATTTTCAACAGCTTATCATACTTTAATAGACCGAATTAGAAAAGAAAAAAGAATTTCTTCGCTGGAAGATAGTTTTATCTCCGAAGAAAATCATGAAACACAATACTCCGACATAAAAGAAGTTTTAAATGAAGCAGTTGACAAATTACCAGAGACACAAAAAATGGTACTGCTTTTACGCGATTATGAAGGATACTCTTACAAAGAAATCGGCGACCTGGTTGCCCTGAATGAATCACAAGTGAAGGTATATATTTACAGGGCCCGTGTATTTTTAAAAAATTACATCCGTAAAATTGACATTTTAGTTTAGCAAGATGATTACGAAAGAAAACTATGAAATATATTTTCTCGACTACCTGGAAGGCAACCTACATGTTGATTTGGTAGATGAATTTATCGAATTCCTTCAGCAAAATCCGGATTTAAAAGAAGAACTGGAAGCTTTCCAAATGCATCAAATTCCTGATGAAACCATCGAATTCCCTGCAAAAGAAGCGCTTTTTAAAAGTAGGTACGATTCGGACAAAGAGTTTGATTATGCAGCAATTGCCATGCTCGAAAATGAGCTTCCCGCTGATGAGCAGGAAAATTTGCTTAACCACATTTCACAAAATCCTGGTAGGAAAAAAGATTTAACTATCCTTAAAAATACATTCTTAAATGCTGATGATAACATAGTTTTTGACGGGAAAAACCAACTTTATAAATCAACTCCCACAAAAAAAGTTGTACTCTGGGCAAGCCGGTTTGCTGCCATTCTGATATTTCTTTTTGCAATTTCTTCATTATTCAATGAGAATAAAATAATGGAAGCTCCTGACGCATTATATGCAGTTGGCAGCGACACCGATGAAACAATTGAACCGCAAAAAAAGAAACAAAGTGAGGAAACAAAAGCAAGCGAAAAAACCCAACCTGCAAAAAAACATAAACCAAAAGCACATAAAAGCCTTCGGGAAGAAAGTAAAGGAAGGTTAACAAAAAATGAAGATATTGCAAAGGCCATAATACAACGTGATCAATTTAATCCTCCCCTGATGGTTGCTAAGACTGCTATCATTCAAATTGATTCGGAAGAAGTATCTACAGCTTATTTGTCGGGAATAGGCGAGATGCTGAACACAAAAATTTTTAATACCCCCCTTCCCGAGGAGAGAGAAGTTCTGTTGGCGGATAAACTCAAAGAGAAGGTTGGTTTTAAAGGTTTCCGGTTTAATCAAATTACTAAAGCAGGATTGGATTTTGCATCCAATATTTCAAACAATAAAGTATCTTATACTACAAAAGAAGATGGCAGTGTTTCAACATTTGCGGTTGAAACAAGGCTACTTGGTTTCTCTATTCCAAGCAAAAAAAGAAACTAGCTGTAACTTTTCTGTTTCATTGCCCGTCACACTCCAAACAATGTAAAACAAGAAAAAATGAAACAATTTACGTTTATACTTATTGCCCTATTTCTTTTTCAAAACATTACTGCACAAGAAGACTCAACAAAAGTTAAAGTTTTAAGTAAAAATATTGTCACGGTTGTTGACGGAGTGCACAGCACAAATGTAAAAATTGGCAATAAAAAAGGCATAGAAGTTATTACCGACGACTTTGGCGATACAACCAAAATTAGGATCGGAAAACATGTATTTAATGTTGTTGAAGACTACGATGGCTCGCACGTTGAATTCTCAAAAGTTGATACGGAAAGAACACCATGGAGAAGAAAAATGAACGGACACTGGGCTGGTGTTGAACTTGGCGTCAACATGTTCCGTGATGCCGATTATTCGATGTATGGAAACCCTGGATTTGGTGAATTTATGGATTTGCACCAGGCAAAATCATTGTCGGTAAATATCAACTTTTTAGAGTTTGTGTTCTCAAATGAACGAAACAATTTTGGACTTGTCACCGGAATGGGGCTGAGTTCCATGAATTTTCGCTTTGACGAACCCATTACTTTGATCAAAGAAAATGGGATAATTTTCCCGGAAGATATTTCGCATCTCGATAACCTTAAAAAATCAAAACTCAACGTTGCCTATCTTACAGTTCCGTTAATGTTACAAGTAAAAACACCTTTGAGGCTCAACTCTTCACATGTTAATTTGCTTGCAGGGGTAATTGGCAGTTTTAATATTGGTTCGCATACAAAAGTAAAACACGATCATGACAAATTTAAAGAACGTGGAAACTTTAACCTGAATGAATTTAAATATGAACTAACCGGAAGGTTGGCGTTTGGAGATTTCTACTTCTTCGCCAATTATAGCATGACCCCTTTATTTAAAGATAATAAAGGACCTGAACTTTATCCTTTCACGGTTGGGATTTCATTTTTGAATTTTTAGGATTGAAACATTAATATTAACCTCCGGATAAGATTAGAATTTGACCTTAATTTTATTTGCATAGAGTAAACGGAAAAGCCTACATTTGTATAATGTTGGGCTTTGCCTTTACTAAATGATTAAGTAATTTTTATGGAATCCTATAAAAATATAACGATTAAGTTAATTATTGGCTTTCTTATCTTAATTCCTGTATTTGAAGGAAGTTCGCAAGGATCAGACACCATAATAAGTAGTACCACAGGCCGCCAGAAATCCCTTAATGTTACCGACATAAAAGATATTACCAAAGATGGTTTCAACTTTTGGCAAGATGAATTTAATGGGCACTTTGCCGGAATAGATTTTGGCTTTAACACATTTTTAAATAAAAGTTATTCCGGTTATGCTCCCGAATTTGGCGACTTTATGAAAAACGATTTTTTTCGGTCCAATTCCTTATTTATTAACATTATTCACCAAAGCATAGGATTGCAGCACAATCAAAATACAATTGGATTAGTTACCGGAATTGGCTTGCAGTTGCAAAGTTTTAGATTGAATCAAAACACGACCATCGAAGAAGCCAGAAATGGCAGGATATTCCCTAACACCCTGATTTTTGAGGACAATCAAAAATCAAAATTCTCATCGGCATATCTTATCGTCCCCTTGTTAACAGAATTTCAAATACCTATAAAAAATTACGCCAACAGGTTTTATATTTCCGGAGGTATATATGGTGGATTTTGGTTACATAGCCATACAAAAATTAAATATCGAAAAGAAGGCCAAAAGGAAAAACTCAAAACCCCCGACGACTTTTCACTTTCGAAATTTAAAACCGGGATAATGGTTCGAATGGGCTACAGATGGATTAACTTATTTGCAACCTATGAGCTCAATCCTTTCTTTAAGGACAATCTGGGACCTGAAATCAATTCATTTACTGTAGGCTTTACGTTATTAAGTTTTTAATTAATGGACTGCCTCAAAAAAGAGTGAATTATCTCATATATTTCCCTTTACATATCTGTATCTTTGCAGCTATTAAGTTTAAAGATGTTATGAGATTACTTTTAATCAGCAATTCCACCATGCCTGGTGAAGAATATTTAGATTATCCAAAACACGAAATAAAAAAAATATTGGGTGAAAAGTCCGTGAACGCTGTTTTTATTCCCTATGCTGCAGTAACTTTTTCGTTTGATGAATATGCATCGAAAGTAGAACAAAGGTTTTCAGAAATTGGACACCATGTAAGAGGAATCCATACTTTTGATGATCCGGTTAAAGCGATAAAAGATGCGGAGGCAATTGTTGTTGGTGGGGGAAATACATGGCAACTGGTAAGGATGATGCACGACCAAAACCTAATGCCAGCAATCAAAGAAAAAGTAAACTCAGGAACTCCATACATTGGTTGGAGTGCAGGTTCGAACGTAGCGTGCCCAACACTCAGAACAACCAACGATATGCCGATTATCGATCCACTTGGATTCGATTGTATGAACCTGGTCCCGTTCCAAATAAACCCTCATTACCTGGATGCAAACCCTGATGGACATGCCGGGGAAACAAGGGAACAAAGAATCCTTGAATTTTTAGAAATTAACCCTGAGGTTGATGTTGTTGGATTACGGGAAGGAACAATGCTAAAAGTTGAAGGAAGTGAAATGAATCTGATTGGAAACCGTACAGCTCGGATAATGAAAAAAGGTATGGAACCTAAAGAACTCGCTGATATTGACGATCTAAGTTTTTTACTCGGATAAGTCTTTCTGATTTCTGCTTGAGTTAAACCATTTTTTGGGGTTCATTTTGTCCTTATATTTCTGAAACAATTCTTTCCCAACCAATAATCCGCCCGACCAAAAAACTACTTCCATTAATATTAATGACGTAGTACTTGCTATGATTTTTGTTTTTGTGGGTAAATCGAACAAAGGAATAAGAAATGTTGCCCCAAAGAACACTCCTGAAAAAAGCATTAAAAAAATTCCAAGTTTTATTTGCCAGTTCTTCTTCATATCGATTATTCCCTAATGATTCCATGACAAAAGAAAAGGTATATTGTTCAACAAAAACTCATCTACAGACCAAAATAACCTTCCTTTATCTAAATATTAAGAACAAGTGCCGAATCGTAAACTTCTTGTTAATTACAAAATACCACCATTGAAATCATTAACTTTGCCAAATATTTGTTGAAAAATGGAACTATTAAACAATGGCTACATAGCTCTTTTTCTGATTATTACATTGGGTTTTTTGCTAGGTAGGATAAAAATAAAGGGCTTATCCCTCGATGTTTCAGCTGTGATTTTTATTGCTCTGATTTTTGGACATTTTGGGGTTCTAATTCCAAAAGATTTTCAATATTTAGGCTTGGTACTTTTTATCTTTACGATTGGAATTCAGGCTGGTCCTGGTTTTTTCGAATCGTTTAAAAAAGATGGACGCACATTTGCATCCTTAGCCGGAATCCTTATTATTTCCTCGGGACTTATTACAGCAATCATAATTTTTGTTTTCCATATTGATAAAAACATTGGGATTGGATTATTAACCGGGGCAATGACCAGTACTCCTGGTTTGGCTGCTGCCATTGATTATACCAACTCGCCACTGGCTTCCATCGGATATGGAATTGCCTACCCGTTTGGCGTAATTGGGGTGATTCTTTTTGTACGTTTCTTGCCAAAACTTCTGGGAGTCACTATTAAAAAAGCGGAAGAAGAACAAAAATTGGCTGAAAAAGTTGATTTCCCGGAGATTGAAAAAAAGAATTTCATTGTTGAAAACGAAAATATTTTTGGCAAAAGCATCGGCGAATTACGGATTCGTTATATGACAAAAGCCGTTGTTTCAAGAGTGGTTCATGTGGGTGCTGCAATTACACCCACCGTTGATACGGTATTGCACAAAGGAGACCTTATTAAAGCTGTTGGAACAGTAGATGCCCTTGACAGGGTTAGTTTGCTGGTTGGCCCGGAAACCACAGAGGAGATTGCTCTTGATCCAAATTTTGATGTTCGTTCCGTACTGGTAACCAACAAAGAGGTTGTGAACAAGACACTGGCACAGCTAAACCTTCTGAATACCTATAATGCTACAATAACGCGCATCAGGCGTTCAGGTATCAATATTTCGCCAACCCCGGGTTCAAAACTACAGTTTGGTGACAAACTGGTAATAGCAAGCAGCAAGGCAAATATGGAAATTGTTGCCCGGATTTTCGGCGATGATGTCAAAAGATTATCTGATACCGATATTTTACCCGTTTCGTTGGGAATAATCATTGGTGTACTGGTAGGAAAAATTAGTTTAAATTTTGGAAGCTATACCTTCAGCCTTGGATTAACCGGTGGCGTTTTAATTATCGCCCTCGTTTTAAGTAGAATAGGTAAAACCGGGCCAATATTATGGACCATGACAGGAGCTGCAAACCAGCTGCTCCGTCAACTTGGGCTTTTATTCTTTTTAGCTGCTGTTGGCACAAATGCCGGAGCAAATATTGTAGCAACATTCCAGCAATATGGATTTGGATTATTTTTGTTTGGCGCGATTATTACCCTCGTTCCAATGCTTATCACAGCTCTTCTTGGGAAATGGTTGTTTAAAATGAATTTACTGCATTTATTGGGAGCAATTACTGGAAGTATGACCAGTACGCCCGGGCTTGCAGCAGCAGACTCAATGACTGATTCGAATTCGGCTTCCGTAGCATACGCAACCGTTTATCCGGTAGCCATGGTTTTATTGATTATTATTGTTCAGCTTTTGGCTTTTATCTTTTAATCAACTGTGCTTACTTGTTTTTCCCAAACGGTAAAGACTTTTTATTTTTTGATTCGTACCACGATGAATTCATGTCATAAATATCCATCTGATCAATCATCAGCTCTCCTCCATTTGTAAATATTTCGTAACCGATACTTTCCTCATCAGGCGTAAAACACTTCGAAATAACCTTATCTCCGTTATTGGCAAAAATTTCAATACTTGACCGATCTACCAAGACTTCTAATACGAGCTTATTATCGTTTGTTTTTAATGGGACATTGGTACCTAAGCAATAAAGTACTCCCCTTTTTACATCGTATAAAATTTCGGTTCCAACAGTTTTTTTAGAGTGCCGGACCATAAGACCAAAATTATCAGAAGTTTTAATATCGAAAGTACAAATGAAGTGCTTACAATCCCCTTTGATGTTTTTAAGGATATTATTTTTAATGCCCGGAATAATATTTTTATTCGTCCATGAATTTAATTTCCCGTGCAAAAGCTCTATTTCTTTAACCGGGTTTCGAAGCAAATGAACGCCATCACTAAAGGTCTTTAAGGTTAACTCACAAGGAAAACTCATTTGCCCATTAAACGGCATTCCAGGATATTCGCCTCCGGACAAGGCTGCCAATTGAATTATTCTGTTATTGGTTTTTGGAAGATTAACCCAGGTTTTAGCACCCGCCAAACTTCCACCAAAATCGCTTTTTAAAAGAGCGCTTTCCGTTGTAAATGATTTCCCATCGAATGAACCAATATAATACGATTCGCCATCACCTGACAAGATCCATTTTGTCTCGTTGTCCCTTTTATCTACATTAAGCTTAAACAAATCAGGACTTACTGATAATAGAGGGAAATGACTGGTTTCTTCCCAATCTTTTAAGTTATCAGAATTATAAAAAGTTATACCTTTTAACATTCCATTCTCTTTGGGCATTCTTGATAAAAGCATTACCCAATTGCCCGATTCTTCATGCCAAAAAACTTTGGGAGATGCGATATCCTCTGATTTTTCAAAAGATAAAATGGGCATATCAAAAAGTTTTTCCCAGGTATTTCCATCGTCTGTGCTATATGAACAAGAAACACCACACCCCTTGCCTGAGTAAAAAGCAACCATTGTTTTTGTGCTTCCTTTTTGTAAGCCTAAAATGTTGCTAGCATCCAAAACAATACTGCCTGAATTTATCGGGCAATCCGATTGATCCATTGATATTGCAGGGGAAAGATGTTCCCAATGAACCAAATCAGAACTTATGGCATGTCCCCATTGAATTTTGTCTGTTAATATTGTTGAGTCTCCTACTTCATAGAATAAGTGATATTGATCGTTAGAAAAAACCAAAGCAGCAGGTTCTTTAACTAAATTTTTTTCTGGAGTGAAATGAAATTGGGGCCTGTACAATTCATTATAAAAATCATCCTCTGGCTTTGAAGATGTTGATAGGACAAAAATTAAACTAATTAGTATGTAATTTAATGGACTTTTCATGGCATTGGTTTCTTAAAATCAAAGCAAAAATAGCATTTAATTTCTTTAAACATTAGGTCAACTGCGATGTTTGTATTTTAAATACATTGTGCAAAACAATTATGAACAATTGTCTCTTAAAAGGTTTAACCAACATATGTTTATCAAGAAAAATATAAAAAAGTATAAATCTATTTCCCGCTATTCTATAAAATAATAACTTGCATGAGAATAATTAAATTGAATACAATGACCTCATATTTTCAAAAAATATTACCAGTAATAATGTTTCTGGGATTCTTTTCGTCATTTGCACAAACAATAGATAAAAGAAATCTTGTTCAAATGGATCCAATAGTGTGTTATGCATCCGGTTTGGTTGAAAAATCATCAATTCCACCACCTGAAGCTTATCTTAAAAGGTTAAAATCAGGAAATGATAAAACAGCCAACATTATTGTAGACTATATTGGATTTTCCCAAGAAGCTAAAGCATCTTTCCAGGCGGCAGTTGAAATATGGGAATATTTAATTGATTCCGACATACCAATTTACATACAAGCAACATGGAGCTCTTCATTAGATGACAACGTTTTAGGCAGCTGTGGGGCAACCTATTTCGGGCATAATTTTGAAGGAGCTTTACAAAAAGACACCTATTATCCGATTGCATTGGTCGAAAAGCTTTTAAGGGAAGAAGTTACCGATGAAAACGATCCAGACATGGCTGCCCAATTTAATAGCAAAATCAATTGGTATTATGGGACGGATGGAAATCCTCCTTTCAATAAATATGATTTGATATCTACAGTATTACATGAAATTGGCCATGGTTTAGGCTTTATTGGTTTTATGGATAAAAGCGGACTGGTTGGAAGTTATGATGGCTTTGGCGACAATGAACCAACTTCTTTCGACCGTTATATTGCAACAGGAACAGGGCAAAAATTAACCGATACCAATATATTCCCGAATCCATCTTCAGAACTTGGGAATCAACTTACATCGAATAGCTTATGGTTTTACAGCCCTGTTTTTGTAAACTCAGGTGTGAACCCAAAGCCCAGATTATATGCTCCTTTTACCTGGAACGATGGATCCAGTGTTTATCACTTAAACGATGCAACTTACCCATCAGGAAATATAAATTCATTGATGACCCATGCCGCAGGATTGGGGGAGTCAATACTTGATCCGGGACCAATTACAATGGAAATTTTAGCAGATATCGGATGGAAATCAATCCAAATAACACATGAAAATGTGAAAGATATTGAAACCATTCCAGAAGCTAGAAAAATTGAAGCAGAGATTCATAGCGATTACCCGCTGGATTCCACTGCTATTATTCTTTACTATTCAAAAGATGCATTTTCAACTTATGACTCAAGTTTATTTACCATTAACAAATCAACCAATAAATTTGAAGCATTAATGCCCCTCTCATCCGACATTACAAAGATCAATTATTATATTTCTGCCCGTGATGATAAAAACAGAGCATTTACCA
Source organism: Prolixibacteraceae bacterium (assembly GCA_963678235.1). Classification (GTDB taxonomy): domain Bacteria; phylum Bacteroidota; class Bacteroidia; order Bacteroidales; family Prolixibacteraceae; genus JABMQB01. The sequence goes on from OY782766.1 coordinate 3,501,473, forward strand.
AGCCATCATTTGCACCTGAAGATTCCTATGAATTCTCTGTCGGACCTGACAATTCTTTTCCAACAATTACACACGAAAAGATCCCCTATTTTTTATTAGGAAGTAATATGGATATTATTGCAGATGCGGACGATAATTTGGGCATAGATACCATTTATGTTGAACACTTTTTAAATGGTGTACAACAACCTTCTTTTGGATTAACAAAACAAAAAGGAACAAAGTATGTCGGAAAATTCAACTTTGGTGGATCGGAACCTGTTGACGGGGATACAATAAACTACAGACTTGTTGCAATTGATGCTTCTTCCTCAAAAAACACCACGTTTTTACCAGCAAGAAAGCCATTTGAAATCAATGTTGAACAAGTGTTTGAGCCGATTAACCGATTCACCTCTGATTTAGCATTAGACAAACGGGAATTTATAAGTAGTGATTTTACAGTTGGACACATTTCAGGATTTGATAATGATGCATTACACAGTCCCCATCCTTACCCTGAAGCCATTGAGGCCGGATTAAGTTTTAATTTCACAGCAATATTAAAGTATCCAATAATAATTGCTGACGGTGGAAGTTTTTCTTATGATGAAGTCGTTTTAGTTGAACCAGGTGCAGATTTAAACTCTTATGGAGATCCTGATTTTTGGGATTATGTAATTGTGGAAGGAAGCAAAGATATGGGAAATAATTGGCTTCCGCTAATTGATGGGTACGACTCGGGAGAGAATACTTTATGGGCAAATGCATACAATCAAAATATTGTTGAAAACAATTCTACTACAGTAGGAACAAAAGATTTATTTATTCCAAAAACTATTGTATTAACAGAAAATGAAAACTTTGTCGCCGGAGATACAATCCTTATCCGGTTCCGCTTATATTCCGACCAGCTTTCTGCAGGCTGGGGCTGGGCAATTGATAATATCAGAATACAGATACCAACTGCCAATGAAACTGTCCCATCAGAGATCGTCCAAAATGCCTATTTATACCCGAACCCTTTAAAAGATGAATTAAATGTTTCTATCGTTACATACAAGCCATTGAATCAAATCTCTTGTGACATTTATAATTCCTTTGGTCAATTGGTCCTAACAAAAAACCAAAGTGCTTTCGGAAATAATTTCTTGGACAAAATAGATGTCTCAGGATTAACTTCAGGAATGTATGTTGTGAAATTGACTGTAAATGGGCAAGTTATTGAAGCAAAAAAGATAATGAAAAAATAGGTATTGGAGAATATTTAAACTTAACATGGAAAGATTGATTATCATTAAATGTTTTGTTTTTAAAATATATCTCTATATTTGCTACCGAAAAGAAGAGAAAATGAAAATTTTAAATAACAATTCATATTATTTCTGGTATTACTTTTTTGGTTCTCCACAAGGGATCAGGTAATACTCTATTGTTATTTAAAAAGACAATATACCAAGGGTCCCGATTTAATCAGGACCCTTTTTTATTATATAAACTTTAAGAACATGAACGTAACTATTATCGGACTTGGCTTGATTGGAGGATCGCTTGCAAAAGACCTGCGAAGAACAAAATTCGCCGATACGATTACCGGAATTGATAAAAGCGAAGCAAATGCCAAAGAAGCACTTAAACTGGGCGTAGTAGATAAAATCTGCAGTTTTGAAGAAGGCTTAAAAAATGCCGATCTTGTGATTATTGCCATCCCGGTTGATAAAGTACTGGAAGTTCTTCCCAAGGTTTTGGATATTGTTCCTGAGGGTACAACAGTTACCGAAATGGGATCAACCAAAAGAATGATTGTTGAATCGGTTAAAAACCATCCCCGCAGAAAATGTTTTATTCCCGCCCACCCAATGTCTGGAACCGAAAATTCAGGCCCCGGGGCAGCAATCGAAAACCTGTTTAAAGGAAAAATTACCATCATTTGCGATCAGGAACAAAGCGGTCCACAACACCTGGCATTGGTTGAAAAAATGTTTCATTTAATTGGAATGGACATTGCCTATATGACTTCAGATGAACAAGACCATACAACAGCTTTTGTTTCCCATTTACCGCATGCTGCAGCATACGCGCTGGCAAACGCTGTTCAAGATAAAGAAGAAGGCAGCATTATTTTTGACCTTGCAAGTGGTGGTTTTCGTTCTACTGTGCGACTGGCAAAAAGCTCATCGACTATGTGGCATCCTATATTTCAACAAAACAATGACTACGTTGTTGAATCACTTAATGCATACATAAAACACCTGAAAGAATTCAGGGACAGCATGAAAAATAAAGACTACGACAAGTTATTGGCTTTGATTGAAAATGCAAATAATATACGGGGAATACTCGATGGTGAAGGACTATCCCTAATAAAAAATCAAGAAACAAATGTAAAATTATATACTAAATAGTTATGGGAATTCAATTAAACATTAATCCGATAAAAACGTGGTTGCCAAAAATCGATAACCCGTTATTAATATCAGGACCCTGTAGCCTTGAGTCGGAAGAGCAGGCAATGGAAACAGCTAAATTGCTGGCTAAAGATAAGCGTGTATTTGTTTACAGGGGCGGGGTTTGGAAGCCAAGAACACGTCCGGGATCGTTTGAAGGAATGGGATCTGTTGCATTGCAATGGTTAGCAAATGTGAAAAAAGAAACAGGTTTATTGGTAGGTACAGAAATCGCCAATGCCCAACACACCGAAGAAGCGCTAAAAGCAGGAATTGATGTACTTTGGGTTGGGGCACGTTCTACCGCAAGCCCATTTGTAGTGCAGGAAATTGCAGATGTTTTAAAAGGAACTGATGCAATTGTTATGGTTAAAAACCCGGTTAACCCGGATGTTCAGCTTTGGATGGGCGCACTGGAACGTATTAACCAGGCAGGAATTAATAACCTTGTGGCTATTCACCGCGGATTTACGCCTTTTAGGGACACAAAATACAGAAACTACCCTAGCTGGAAAACTGTTATTGAATTGAAGAGGTTGCTTCCAAGCCTTCCAATTATTTGCGACCCGAGCCATATTGCCGGAAAAAGGGAATTCCTTGGTGAGATTTCTCAAAAAGCATTTGACATGGGAATGGACGGATTAATGATTGAGTCGCACAGGGATCCGTCATGTGCACTAAGCGATAAAGATCAACAGGTTACCCCGGAAGAGCTTTCAAAAATCCTTGATAAACTGGTGATTCGAAATTCAGCGGTAACAAATCCTCAATTCGAAAACCAATTAGACCTTTTGCGCTCAAGGATTGATGCAATTGACACAGAGCTTTTAGAAATGCTTGCTTCAAGAATGGAAATTGCTAAGCAAATCGGTAAGTATAAAAAAGAAAACAATGTAACGGCTTTGCAAATAAACCGGTGGTCCGAATTAATGGAAAACCGGGTTAAAATCGGAACAGATCTCTCTTTAAATAAAACATTTATAAAAATATTATTTCAGTTGATTCACGAAGATTCAGTTCGTATGCAAACTGAAATTATGGATGAGGAATAAATTCCTAATTTCTTTAAGAATATAAAAGGAGATCAATCTAAAAAAGGTTGTTCTCCTTTTTTTATTTCATTAAAAACCGTAACAATTTGTAGTGCATATTTTTATATGGAACATATCGAAATGGCAAATCAAAAAAAGTTGTGCTTTTTATTATCGATTTTGAATGTGAAAAAGTATCAAAATTATATTTCCCGTGGTACTTCCCTATGCCGCTTGCACCAACTCCACCAAATGGCAAGTTGTTGTTTACAAAATGTAATACAACCTCATTTATGCCTGCATCGCCTGATGATAATTCCTGAAGTACCTTTTGTTGGTTGAGTTTATTTTCGGAAAAATAATACAAAGCCAGTGATTTTTCTTTGGATTGTAAAAGTTGAATAAGGTCGTCCAGGTTTTCAAAGGATTGTACCGAAAGAATTGGTCCAAAAATCTCTTCTTTCATAATATTTGAACGCGCATCGGCATCTAAAACAATTGTTGGCTCTAACCATTGTCCATTTATTTTACCACCAAATCCGATTTTCTCACCTTCTGTAATTTGTTGTAACCTTTTTATATTGCTTTCATCAACAATTTTTGAGAACTCGTTTCTTTCCCTCGAAATAGAAATAAATTTTTGAAATTCCGTAATAAGCAATTCCTGAAACCTTTCCCGAATAGATACATGTACGTACAGCGTATCAGGAGCCACACACGATTGACCCGCATTAAGGAGCTTTCCCCAGGTTATTTTTCTGGCTGCATTAATTAGATTGGCATCTTTGTCAACAATCACGGGATTTTTCCCACCGAGTTCTAAAACTACAGGAGTGAGGTTTTTTGCTGCGGCCTCGGCTACAATTTTACCAACAAGTGTACTCCCGGTAAAGAATATAAAATCCCATTTTTTTTGCAAAAGTAGTTTACTTGTTTCCAGGCCTCCATCTACACAAACAGCATGGACTTCATCAAAAACATCCTCAATTATTTTTGTAATAACACGGCTCGTTGCAAGGGTTTTATCCGAAGCTTTCACTACAACTGTATTTCCTGCTGCTATAGCCCCCACAAGCGGTATCATCACCAATTGAAATGGAAAATTAAATGGACCAACAATTAAAGTTTGCCCGAAAGGTTCTTTATGCACGTAGCTTCGTGATGGGAATAAATAAAGCGGGGTTTTTGCCTTCTGTGGCTTTGCCCATTTTTTCAGCCTTTTTAGGCACGTATTAATTTCCAATTTAACAAGCCCAATTTCCGAAGTATATGCTTCAAATATGCATTTCCCTAAATCGTCATTTAATGCTTGTAATATTTCACTTTCTCTCATTACAAGTACCTTTTTAAGTACCTTAAGGCGTTCAAAACGATACGATACCTTTTTTGATTTGCCTGAGTTAAAGAATATTTTCTGTGATTGAAGAATAGAATCGATGTGATCCATGGTTTACCATTTTTTGTTAAAGGTAAACAATTCTATGGGTGATTATTTAGGGCAATTAGTTTTTTAAGGGCTTTTTTCATTCCTTTCTCTATCTCTGAATACGGGATTTTATCCTTGGCAATATAAATAAACATAAGTGCCATCCGATTCCCATTAACTTCAGAGTAAAACTGAGGTTTCTGAAGCCTGTATGCTTCCCTCATCCTTCTTTTTAAATGGTTTCTGGCAACTGCCTTTTTAAATAATCTTTTGCTTACACTAAACGCAACCTGTACCGGATGCTCTTCGGGCGTAATATTTTTCAAATAAACCACCTTTATTGGATATGCCAGCATCGAATCCCCTTTTTGAAAGAGTTGTTCAATAAGCTTTCTGCTATGCAGCCTTTCTGTTTTCTTAAGTGTAAACATCCTTGAGCAATAATTACCTAAATTAATGAAAGCTTTGCCAAGATACAAAGAAAAAGGCTGACCTATTTTTAAGCCAGCCTTATTATAATTGAAGTATGTTTTTACTTATTTGCTTTTCTTATATACTGGTCCAAAGCCATGGTCATTGACGGAGCCTGAGGCGTTGGTGCCTCAATATCGAGCCTAAGTCCTGCTTCCCGAACTGCTTCAGCCGTAGATGGACCAAAAGATGCAATTTTTGTATCGTTTTGCTTGAAATCAGGAAAATTCTGCTGTAATGATTTTATTCCGGATGGACTAAAAAACACTAAAACATCGTATTTGATATCACTTAAATCTGAAAGATCGCTGCTAACTGTTTTGTACAAAATTGCTTTTGTAAAATCGTAGCCGTTACTCTCCAAAAGATTTGGGATTTCTTCTTTATGAATATGAGAAAGCGGAACAAGGAATTTTTCCGATTTATGTTTTTTCATCACATCCATTAAATCTGCAAACCTCCCGTTACCAAAGAATATTTTCCTTTTTCGGTACACAATATACTTTTGCAGATAAAACGCCGTAGCTTCAGAGACACAAAAATATTTCATCGTGTCGGGCACAACAATCCGAAGTTCTTTTGCAATTCTAAAAAAATGATCGATAGCAGTCCTGCTTGTAAATATAACTGCACTATGATCTAAAATTTGAATTCTGGATTGTCTGAATTCTTTTGCAGGGATTCCTTCTACGTGTATGAATGGCCTAAAGTCGATCTTCACATTGCTTTTGGCGGCCAGCTCAAAATATGGCGACTTGTCGCTTGTCGGCTTTGGTTGTGAAACCAATACTTTCTTTACTTTCAAAATGTCTATACATTTAATTAAACTTCCCTCCTTTTACCCAATCACCAACTTGTAAATTAACAACAAGGGTAAAATTTCAAGGGTACAAAGGTATAAAAAGAGATAATATATTGAAAATTGTTTCTTTATTAATATTAATATACCACGCTGAAGCGAAAGAAAATAGAAGATTCCGACCAGTACTAGCCCAATGTGAATAAAGAATTTTTGGGAAAATATTGGCGAGAATAATACAAAAGCAATAACCGGAAATAAAAATAATCCAAGCACCCTGTTGTAGTTCGTAAGGTTATACAAATATTCCATTGTTTCAGAAGTTCCTTCAACAATGTTACCAATGACCATATAGATCATTCTTTTTACGACAAAATATCCTAATGTTATTCCTAAGCTAAATAAATATAAATTAAAACTCTGCAAGGGGATTCGGGTACCAAAATGTGCCAGCACAAAATAAACAAACACCGAAAAAGTAATATAGAAATATACTTCCAGCCTGAATGATCCATGAACCAGCGAAATTTCACGTTCCCTGAACATGCGTGTTGCCGTTGAAAAATTTACCAGTGATTGAAACAAATGCGCAAGGTATTTTCGATAAGGAATTTTAATGGAAGCAAAAATCATTAAGGCTAGTAGCAAAAGAATTGTTAACCAATCAAAACTTGTTTTTTTATATGCCCTGACCGGTAATACGATATCATTTACGGTTCCAATTTCTGTAGTTAATAGCTTGGCATCAATAGGTTTCATTGTTCTGGAAGAGCCTACCAAAAGTGATTCTTCCTGCTTTCTTAACCAATACCTTATTTGAGCCCGCGTTGGAGGTTTAGGTTTTTCTTCAACTACTACTCTTTCTTTTGCAATAGAATCAAGTGGACGCAAGTTCCGCTCGGAAATGGGAATCCTATCTACCTTCAGTTTTATTGGTGCCGGCTGTAAGTTTTGTATATCTAACAAACCTTTTAACTGAAGGGTATCTCTTTGCTGATATTTGCCAAATTCTTCCATATCCCTTTTCAGAATGCAAAGATACTGATTTAGATAATCGTAGCACGGTATGATTTGTTATTTTTGAACTATGATTTACATGGCGCCACTACAAGGATTCACAGATTATGTTTATCGAAAAATCTATTCAGAAAACTTTCGTGGAATTCATAGCTATTTTATCCCATATATTTCGATTAAAAATGGAGTGTGTTTAAAGAAGCACCTAAGAGAGGTTCTCCTGGAGAATAATAGGCAAGATAACGTCGTGCCACAAATTTTGATCAAAAACGAAGAAGAATTAAACCAATTAGTGGCTCTAATAAAGGAATATGGGTACAAGGAGATCAACATCAACCTTGGATGCCCATACCCAATGGTAACCAAGCGTGGAAAAGGAGCCGGATTATTGCCATTCCCAAAAAAAATTGAATCCATTTTAAATGCTTGTTTCGATAACCTGGATATGAAAATTTCAGTAAAATTGCGCTCTGGTCTTGATAGCGAAAAAGATATATTTCAGGTAATCAAGGTATTAAACAAGTTTCCTTTAAAAGAAGTCATTTATCATCCGCGAATTGCAAAACAATTGTACAAAGGGAAAGCAAACATTGAATTATTTGAAGATATAAATGCCTTATCTACCAATCCATTGGTTTTTAACGGAGATGTAAACACATTAGCCGATTACTCCGTGCTTCAAAACAAATTTCCTGAAATTGATCGTTGGATGTTGGGCAGGGGTTTGTTAATGGATCCTTTTCTCCCTGAAAAAATAATTAATCAAACCAATGAAATAACCAATCAAGCAGATAGGTTATGGAAATTTCACGAACAAATTTTTACTGAATATTCAACTATTCTTCAGGATGATAGCCAGGTTTTGATGAAGTTAGCCCAGTTCTGGACCTATTTTTGTTATTCGTTTTCACCTACACACAAAGCTTTCAAACTGATTAAAAAAGCAAAAGACCCTCAGAAATATAACAATGCTGTTGACAGAATATTCAATGAATTTGCTTAACAATTTTCTTTTTCATATTCTTCCATACATTCCATCAGCCATATAAACTCGCGGTATTCGGGCGTGCCTTCCTCAGCTTCGCTAAGTTCAAGAAAACGAACCAAAGCCCTTCGGTATTCATCTTCGGTGTAAATCCTTTCTTCCACAATAATTTTAATGTGCGTCTAACCAATTGCCTGCTGCATTCATTTCAACGGTTAAAGCAACCCCAATATCTACAGCATTTTCCATTTCGGTTTTAACAATTTCTTTCACCTGTTCCAGTTCAGGTTTATAAACATCAAAATTTAATTCATCGTGCACCTGTAAAATCATTTTTGAGATAAGGTTTTGTTCTTTAAACTTTTTATAGATGTTAATCATTGCGATTTTAATAACATCAGCAGCTGAACCTTGAATTGGTGCATTAATGGCATTTCGTTCGGCAACCCCTCTCACAACAGCATTTGCCGAATTGATGTCTTTTAAATAACGCTTTCGCCCCATAATTGTTTTTACATAGCCAAGGTTTCGGGCATCTTCAATTGCCTGGTTCATAAATGCTTTTACACCCGGGAAGCTTTCAAAATATCCGTCAATCAGCTCTTTTGCTTCGCTTCTTGGAATATTCAAACGCTGCGAAAGGCCAAAAGCAGAGATACCATATATTATTCCGAAGTTGGCAGTTTTTGCCTTTCTCCTCATATCCGGTTCTACATCATCGGGCTTTAATCCATAAATATTTGCAGCAGTTATCGAATGAATATCTTTCTCTTCCCTGAAAGCGTTAATCATTTCCCCATCCTTGCTCAAAGCCGCAATTATCCTTAACTCAATTTGTGAATAGTCGGCGGATAAAAATACATTATCGTTGTTTTCAGGGATAAACGCCTTCCTGATTTCACGCCCTTCGGCATCGCGTATAGGAATATTTTGAAGGTTAGGATTTTGTGAACTTAAGCGGCCCGTTGCTGCCACAGCCTGGTTGTAAGATGTGTGGATTTTCCCGGTTTTCGGATTAATCAGGGTTGGAAGTGTTTCAACATAGGTGTTCAATAGTTTTTTTAACCCACGGAATGTCAACACTTTGTTTATGATCGGATGCCTTTCCTGCAAGCGAGTTAATACTTCCTCGCTGGTAGAATATTGTTTTGTTTTGGTCAATTTTGCATTCGGGTCGATGTTGAGTTTCTCGAACAAAATGACACCCAATTGCTTAGGGGAAGCAACATTAAATTCTTCGCCGGCCAACTCAATTATTTCTTTTTCCAGGCCAATTATTTGTTCTCTAAGCTGATTCGCAAAGACTTTGAGTTCGTCAACATTTAATTTCACCCCGGCATTTTCCATGTGCACCAGCACAGGGATCAGCGGCATTTCCATTTTATGGAATAAATCGATTAGCTCATTTTTTTCCAGCTCAGGCTCAAGCAATCCCTTCAGCTGAAATGTCAGGTCTGAATCTTCACAAGCGTAGTTCACAAGATCTTCCTGAGCAGCTTGCAACATAGTTTGTTGATTCTTTCCTTTTTTACCGATTAAGTGTTCCGTTGGTATTTTCCTGTAATTCAGGTAATTTTCACACAACATATCCAGGTTGTGTTTCATATCCGGTTGAATCAGGTAATGGGCAATCATGGTGTCAAAAAGCTTTCCTTTCACTTCTAAACCATAATTGCTTAACATGAGGATATCGTATTTGATATTTTGCCCTATTTTCATAATATCCTTATCCTCAAATATTTCTTTAAACTCAAGGACAATTTTTGTGGCTTCAGCCTTATCCCGCGGAAGCGTTACACAGTATCCTTCGTTTTTCCGGAATGAAAATGAAATACATACCAGTTCTGCAGTATGTGTATCTAATCCTGTGGTTTCGGTATCAAAGCAAAACTCCTCCTGTACAGAAAGTTCGGCACGAAGGCTTGCTCGCTTCATTTCATTATCAACCAGGTAATATTGGTGTGGCACATTTTCAATCGAATCCATTTCAACCGACTGTTCCACAACCGGGGCTTCAAATTGGCTTTCAGTTCCAAAAAGCAGACCTTGCTCGGCTTTTTCAACCGGGGCAGCACCAAGTTGCATTTTTTGTGCCAGCGACCGAAATTCCAAATCCGTAAAAATATCTTTAAGTACTACTTTGTTAGGTTCATCAATTTTAAGGCTTACAGGATCAAAATCGTAAGGCACATCCTGAATAATAACCGCCAATTTGCGCGACAAGCGAACTTGTTCTTCATAAGTTTCAAGATTTTCCTTTTGTTTCCCTTTTAAATCAGAAATGTGTTCATACAATCCATCAATGCTTCCATATTGCGCAATTAATTTCTGTGCAGTTTTCGGACCAATACCCGGACACCCAGGAATATTGTCTGCCGAATCGCCCATCAATCCAAGGATATCAATTACCTGTTCAGGGTCTTCAATTCCGAAGTTTTCCTGTACCTCTTTTATCCCCCAAACCTCAGGATCATTACCTCCTTTTGCGGGTTTGTACATCACAATATTTTCAGAAACCAACTGTGCATAATCTTTATCAGGGGTCATCATATAGGTTTGAAAACCTTCCACTTCCGCTTTCTTTGCTAGTGTTCCGATCACATCATCAGCCTCAAAACCTTCCTTTTCGATAATTGGAATATTAAAGCCTTCAATAATTTTTCGGATGTATGGAATTGACTTTCTTAAGTCTTCCGGCATTTCTTCCCTGTTGGCTTTATATTCTTTGAACATTTCGTGCCTGAAAGTTGGTTTCGAAACGTCAAAAACAACACCAATAAATTCCGGTTTTTCTTTTTCCAACAATTGGGTTAAAGTATTCGTAAATCCAAGCATTGCTGAGGTATTTAACCCTTTTGAGTTAAACCTTGGATTTCTGATAAAGGCAAAATAACTCCGGTAAATTAATGCAAAAGCATCGAGGAGGAATAACTTTTTTGAACTGTTTTCAGACATAAATTTTTACTTATTCATTATCGGATGCGACCCATTCGGCATACGAAGTAACGGTTTCGTACAGCCGCACTTTATATAAAGAAACATTGATCGGCAAATGTTGTTGAAGAATTTCAGCAATATGTGCAACTATATTTTCGGTTGTTGGCTGAAAATCAACCAAAATAAGGCGTTCGGTTTGATTTTTATAGCCCTCGATTTTATCATCCGACGTTGCAGAATTGATCATTAACGCATGATCGAACTTCGCAACAATATGTTTTTTTACAATATTTTTTAATTCGCTAAAATCAAGGACCATTCCGTCTTTTGGGTGGTTTTTTTGATTTAGGGCCTGGCCAACCAATGTGATTTCAAGATTGTATGAATGACCGTGAATATTTTTGCACAATCCGTCGTACCCGTGGAGGGCATGTGCCATTTCAAAATGAAATCTTTTTGTTACCCTGATTATTGACATTTTCTGTTTCTCTTTTTTCGATGGTGAAATTACTGAAATTTAAGAAACATGTAAATTGTTTCCCGTTTTTCTTTCTAAAACGAGAAACTTGCGGCTAAGCTTGTGCAATAAAAAAGGATGTACCTAAAAATGTACATCCTTTTAAAAATTTATCTATGTATTATTCACGCCTAATCTGAAAAACCCCTGCCAAGTTCTTTCATTCCTTCCATGTCGGATACTTTAAAATCCCCGTAAAAAGATACGATAAAATGCAGGCTTTCTGCATTGTCGTTTTTAAAAAACACATGGCATTCGCTATACTTTTTCTTTTTACCCAATAGCCAAATTTCTGCATCGTTATCACCATCCGGATCTTTATATTTATGATAGCTTGATTTTGGAAGAAAACCTATAGCTTTCTCCAGGAATTCAGGACCGGACAATTTTCCTTTATTTGGATTGTACGACATAAACCTCACCTGATTTAAATCTCCGGTTACATTTTTTTCCCCATCTTCATCTTCGTCCCCAATACTAAGGTCGATGGCATCAATCATATTTTTAGAAAAGGAAAAATTGGTAACGCCCTCCCTGTCGGTAAACACATCGTACATTTTGTACGATTTACTTTGAGCAACTCCGAAAAGCGGAACTAAAACAATGGCTATAAATAGGAAAATATATTTCATTTTCATGGCATATCTTTTTAATTGTTCGCTTCTTTTAAGGTCAATCCTTCGGGCATCATGGTCCAGTATTTATCAACCATATCGCCATCCCATGTGTTAGATACATTTTCGATATCGTAAATAATTCGGATCATTTCTTCATCAAGGAAGATGGTTTTTCCAACCGGAACTTTCACGGTTACCTGAACCTCCTGATCCCTCCATTTACCATCTTCATCAATAATAAAATATGGATCAAAAGTTAAGGTAGAATCCGATTTCTGGAAATTATATATTATTTCTTCAATATTATTTTTTGCATCGCTTTGGCTGCTTCCGCGTGATGATTTCCGAACAACGACTACAAAATTATCGCCACTGGCTTCCCTTACATCCAGTTTTGGTTTCCCCAGCAAAACTTCGTCTCCATCGGATACTGCTACTTTGAATTTGTCAATATCAAAATCCAATTCACTGTATTCATCCCATTTATCCTCCGCTAATTCAAGGTACATAGTCTGGCAATTATCACATTGGATTGTTTCGCTGCTTGCCAACGATGTTTTGTCCTTGAAGTTTCCTATTTGACTTGCCGATACAACCACAATGGTCACCAATGAAATTAACCAAATACCTACCATACTTAAGGCAATTGCCGTATTATTGGTTTTATACCTGAATACCAGTTTTGTACCGATAAATAACATTGCCAATAATGGAATCCCTAATAAAAGCATGATGGAGACCATGCCAATAGTGACAGAACCTGGTGTTACAAAATGGTTTAAAAACCCGGGCACATGTAATTCGGGAGACCAAATCATTGGTACGTTCGACACAATGGAATGACCAACAATCATTGTGGAAACCATGCCTAATAATCCGAAAAACCCGGAGAAAATAAGTATTACCCCAATGATAATTACTACCACTTTAAGTGCTACTTTTAAAATGGAATAAACCACATCACCAAATTCTGAAACGTGTTCTTTTCCCTTGCTATATGATTTTGATTCCTTAAATTTTTTAACGCTTTCTTTTACCTCTTTTACTTCTTCCCTTATGGAAGATTCGATATTGGAAACGGTAACTTCTTTTCCTCTCATTTCTAAACGCTGAGCGGTATTTCTTGCTTTAGGCACTGCGATCCAAAGAACCAAATATGCCAAAAGCCCTATTCCGTTAAGTAAAAACAAGACCACCATAATTATTCGAAGGATAACCGGATCCATATTAAAATATGCACCAAGGCCACCACAAACGCCACCTAAAACACGGTGGTCGGGATCCCGATAAAGGCGTCTTTTCCGTTTTGCCCCTCTACCCGCTGGAGCTTCTTCCTCTCCTTCTTCTTCCATAAAATCTTCGGGCGTACCCATTGTTTCTATAATCTCATCAACCCATTCGGTTACCACTACTTTCTTTTCATCGCTTGATTTTTCATTAAAAAGCTCTGCAATCCTTGCTTCAATGTCTGCAATAATTTCTTTTCCTTCATCGGTTGAACCAAAGTGCTGCTTGAGTTTTAAAAGATAGCTTTGTAGTTTTTCGTAGGCATCTTCTTCTATATGGAAAACTGTGCCGCTTATATTTATTGTAAATGTCTTTTTCATCTCTTTTTTATTGAATGGTTATTTCTGAATTTCAAATCAATTTACTGGTTTTCATTTAAATAATTATGAGGCATGTGCCTTAATTTTATCTACAGCATCGGTTAAATCAGTCCATGATTTTTCCAACTCCAGTAAAAAACCTTTTCCGTTTTCAGTTAACTCGTAGTATTTTCGTGGTGGCCCCTGGGTTGATTCTTCCCATCGATAAGCCAGTAAACCATCATTCTTTAGCCTTGTAAGCAAGGGGTAAAGTGTTCCTTCAACGACAATCATTTTAGCTGCTTTTAATTCCTGGATAATATTACTGGCATATAAGGGCTTGCCTTCCAGGACAAGGAGGATACAGTATTCTAATACTCCTTTCCTCATTTGTGCTTTTGTGTTTTCTACATTCATTTTGTTTCCCTTTCTTATTTTAAATGCCTACAGTTTATTTTTACTTTTATTATTCTGCCGAAAAAATGAATACTGTTTATTAATTCCAGTGATTATCATCAGTCATCCAGCTTTCTAATTCCAAGTGTTCTTCCTCGGTATCGTCGCCGCAAAAATAAGCTTCATTGAACATCCAGTTCTCCAATTCGGTTGGCATTTCGGTACTAATTATTTCCTGGCTGTTGAAATTTTTGAAATAAGATTTGTCCAGCATCCAATTTTCCAAATCAAGTGCCGGCTCGTTTATTATTTCTGAATAATAAAAAGCAGAAACCTCAGAATTGGCTTCTTCTGAAGTTTCCACTACATCATTTACAACAGCTTCGGATGAATGGTCGACCAAAACCATTGCTATATCACTAATACCATTGTTTGTTAATAATTGTTTCCAAAAATCTTGTGCGGTAACCGTAAAGCTTATTAATACAAGACTTATAATTACTGCTGCGGTGCGTAATGCTGCTTTCTGAACAGTTGATCCGCTAATTGATTTGTTTAAATTTGTTTTCATGGCTTTGTAATTATTGTTTTCTGTTTCTTTTCGTACTCTAATGACTTCTTAAATTCTTACTTGTTACACTTATATAGAACTTTCTTAAATAAATTACCTTTTTTTGCACTGTTGTTTGCATTACAAACATACAAACATTTCATAGTACTTTGCAACACATAGTACTGTATTTTTACAAATTATTTTATACACATATACGTATATCACTGATTTAGTGTGTTTTAAACAATTCATATTTTTTGAATAAAATTTGTGGTTTGAAAGTAAAAATTAATTCTATTTAACAATAAGTTAAATTCTAGTTCAGAATAATGCTTTAAAAAAATCTGAAATGAGGTGAAATATTTTTAATAATGTGGGTCATTTTTAAAGAAAACAAAACAACAATTTACATCCCTTAACAAAAATTTAGTATTTTTTTAATTGGAAAATAACCCAGTGCATTCCAGGAAAAATTTACTTTACCCTGTCAAAATAATTACATTTAATTATAGGGATATATAAAAATGGACGAAATTGCCCAGATGTTCGAATACGAAAAAAAATTGATATTCAAACAATTGTCTGCATTGTTAACAAAGTTGTTAATTTTTGTTAATAAGATTTTATATTAATGGGTTTTATATCACATATAAAAAGAAATAAATACCCTAATTTCATTACTGGAAAAAGGCATTATTTTTTATCTAAACATTTTATTTTATGAAAAACTTTATTTTCACTGCCATTATGGTAGCTGGATTTGGATTCTTATCCCTAACAGGTTTCTCACAGGGAACAATTAAGGGGAAAATTGTAGAGTCCGGATCGAATGAATCCTTAATCGGAGCGACAGTTGTTGTAGAAGGGACCACCATCGGAACAGTTTCTGATTTTAATGGTGACTTTTCATTATCCGTCACTCCGGGAGATCAAAAAATTTCTGTTTCCTATATTGGTTACATTACTCAAGAATTGAGTGTTAAAGTATCTGAAGGTAAAACAACAGATGTTGGTACCATTGAACTTAAAGCAGATGCTGTTGGTATTAACGAAGTAATGGTTTTAGCATCTATCGCTATTAGTAGAAAAACACCAGTTGCTATTTCTTCGGTACCGGCACAATTAATTGAAAACAAACTGGGGTCTCAGGAATTTCCTGAAATATTAAGGTCTACTCCTGGTGTTTATGCCACAAAATCAGGTGGAGGTTTCGGAGATGGTAGGTTAAACCTTCGTGGTTTTAACTCTGAAAACGTAGCTGTTATGATTAATGGAGTTCCTGTGAACGACATGGAAAATGGCCGGGTATATTGGAGTAACTGGGCAGGCCTTTCAGATGTTACCCGAACAATGCAAGTTCAACGCGGACTTGGAGCGTCAAAAGTAGCTGTTCCTTCCATTGGTGGCACAACAAACATTGTTACCAAAACAACCGATGTTGAACAAGGTGGAAACGTTATGACAACAATGGGCAACGATGGATACTTAAAATACGGCGGGACAATTTCAACAGGTCTTTTAGAAAACGGATTCGCTGCAACAGTTTCCCTTTCACAAACTACCGGGAATGGTTATGTTGACGGAACAGAATATAAAGGATATAGTTATTTCTTTAATCTTTCTAAAAACATCAATGACAAACATAAAATTTCCATCACCTCATTTGGTGCTCCGCAAAGGCATGGTCAAAGACAAAACAGAAGCCTAATTTCAACTTATCGAAATGCGGAAAGTAAGTTTAAGTTCAATCCTGACTGGGGTATTATGAATGGTAAAGTAACCCATGTGGAGGATAACTTCTACCACAAATCACAAACTTCGTTGAACCACTATTGGACAATAAGTGACAAATCAAGCCTTTCAACTGCAATCTATGCTTCCTGGGGTACAGGTGGTGGAGGTGGTACAGGTGGTGACGGCAGCCTGTTTAATGTCAGGCTGGGCGGATTTGACCAACCTATGGACCTCGACAACATTGTTGAAATCAACAGGGCAAATGGTGCTGCTGGTGCAACTTCATGGCTAAGGGCTTCACATAACGACCATAGCTGGTATGGTGGGCTATCTTCTTTTAATTCACAACTTAACGACAATTTAAACCTTGTGGTTGGATTAGATATCCGGTCTTATGTTGGACACCACTTTTATGAAGTTACCGATCTTATGGGTGCAGAATACATTCTTGATGATAGCGATGTAAATAATCCCAATGCAACCCTGAAAGTAGGTGATAAATATAATTACTACAACGACGGAAACGTTGGCTGGCAAGGTTTATTTGGGCAGTTAGAATACGATAAAAACGAGTTATCTGCATTCATATCAGGTTCTTTATCAAATACATCTTACCAAAGGGTCGATTATTTCCAATACCTCGATTCGGATCCAATGCAAGAAACCGATAAATATAATTTTATGGGATTTGGTATTAAAGGAGGAGCAAATTATAATATCAATGCTGTTCATAATGTGTTTGCAAACATTGGGTATTTTGAAAAAGCTGCAGGTTTCGATGCTGTTTTCCAAGGTTATGATAACGAGCATATAAATGAAGATGCTGTAAACCAAAAAATATTTAGTGTTGAATTAGGATATGGATATACTTCACAAAAACTTACTGCAAACTTGAACCTATATAGGACTGAGTGGAATGACCGTACATATTCAGATTATTTTAATGTAGATGATGTTACCTACTTCGCTAACTTATTAGGCGTAAATGCTCTTCACCAAGGTATTGAAATTGATTTCACATATAAGGCTTCCGACAATTTAGATATAACCGGTATGCTTTCATTGGGTGATTGGAGATGGGTTAATAACATCGAAAACATTCAGATTTATGACGAAGATCAAAATCCGGTTGGAGATCCATACAGTTTATACATTAAAGATATTAAAGTATCAGATGCTGCTCAAACCACAGCTGCTTTAGGTCTTGACTATGAGCTAATACCTGAAACCCACCTTACTCTAGATTATTATTATTTCGCTAATTTATATGCCGATTATAACCCGCTTGGTAGAACAACCGAAGGACCACAACCGTGGAAAGTTCCGGCTTATGGTTTATTTGATGCAGGTATAAGGCATGGTTTTAATATCGGGGATTTTGAGGCAACACTTTTCGCCAGGGTAAACAATATATTTGATACTGAATATGTTGCAGATGCATTAAATGGAACTGACAATAACGCGGCAACAGCATTGGTTTGGTATGGGTTTGGAAGAACTTTCAACCTTAGCCTTAAAATTAATTTTTAATCCATATATACGAACAAGATGAAAAAGATTATATATTTATTTGCAGTTATAGGCTTGATGATAGCTTCGGGCTGTGATCCCATGCATGACATCAACAAAGATTTGGATGCCATTGTCGATCCTATTGTTGGTGACGATTCTTATACCCTTACCGATGAAGATTATGATGATTTAGAATTATCATACGGAAGCTTTAGCAATTTAGATGATGCAAAAGCAATGCTCCCTCCATTTTTAGCAGAAAAATATCCAGTTTGGGGTAAAGGTTCTTCTGTATTGGTTGGGTACAAACTTTATGTAGGAAGTGCTCCTGGCGTGGGTGATTATACTTATGCGGATGTGTATAATTTAACCATGGATGATTACGCATTAAGCGGTAGTAACGTTCTTGGTTACTATCCTGATGTAAATCCTAAGGATTATATAGCAGATGCATTGGCAGCATCCATATCATCTCCATCTGATGATGACATTAAATTGGTAAAATTTATCCAATATACAGAAGTACCTGTTGTTATTAGCTCAAAAATCCATTTGGAAGAGAATTTTGACTTCGGATCAACCGCTGGCGATATTACAACCGTTACAACTGATTGGACCAATCACTCTGGTTCTGCTCCTGTGGGTTATGTTACAGAGAATTTGTCTATGACAGGTTATCCTACTTCTGGAGTTGGCGGTGCTGTCACAATATCCGGGTCTGGTTCTGAGGACGTTAACCGCACTTTCACTCCTGTTACTTCCGGCAAAGTGTATGGAAGCGCTTTGGTAAATTTAAGTGCCGTTGGCGATGGAACTTACTTTTTCCATTTTATGAATGAAGAATTTGGTTACACAGCCAGAGTGGGTGCAAAAGATAATGGCTCTGGAAAAATTTTATTCGGCATTGGGGCAAGTTCAAGTACGTTGACTTACGGTACTACAGCATACGATTTGAACACAACGTATTTACTTGTATCATCATACGATATAGGCAGTGGAAAATCTGATTTGTATGTATTGACATCTGCTGTTGCTTCAGAACCTGGTACGCCTGAAGCAACAAATGAAGGAAATTCAGGTCTAAACGTACAAAAGGTTGGCATTCGCCAAGGTGGCGGCGGTCCTACAGGAACAATTGATGGAATTCGCGTGGCCAGTTCCTGGACATCAATCATGAGTAATGAAATAATTGAAGATGTTGTTACAGGTGATAAAGTTTACGACAAAGCTTTCTATACCTTCTCAGGTGGCGAATGGGAAGAAGCAACAGATGGCGTATACTTATTAACTGTTGAAGACTTTGACTCAATGGGAGAAGAATATAACCAACCAGGATATTACAATAATTTTGGAAGTACCTTATCACCCGATGACTATTTGCCAACTTTCCTGAATTTAAAATACCCTTATGCGTTGGAAGAAGAAGAATTACTGGTTATTTATGACTATTATTCCAGCTCTTCAGGTGCACAGTTGAGAGGTAATTTATATACGGTAACCGATGGCTCATGGAAAGGTTATGAATCTACAATTAATACAACCTTACAATTCTCACACGATGGCAGTACATGGGTTCCTGATAATACAATTAAATACACCTTTGTAGCAGCTGACTACGATTATATCGTTGAATCACTTGGATCAAAATATCCATCTGAAACGGCGAATATGGCCAGCTATGGAAACTTTAACGGATATTCTTGGGATACCGACATGATTTTAGAGGCAATCAATAATGTATTGTTAAAAAACAACCCATCAGCTGCTGAAGGACAAAAATATGCTGTTACTTATTCTATCTATGATGGATCAACACACGATGCTACCGTTTATGTTATTTTAGAAGGCGGAGCATACGTTTATCAATAAAATAAATTGTTTATTTTTAATAAGAGGTTGCCTATTCCGGGCAGCCTCTTATTTCATTTAGCTTATACGCTTTTTTTACTGGATAAAAACACATGATGATGATTAAAAAAAGAATTAAACTCTTATTAATACTCTCCTTCTTATCAACCTTTGCAAATGCCCAACCACTAGGCTATTATAATGGAATAGACGGGAAAAGCGGGGATGAACTAAAAGAAGCCTTACATGAACTTATCAACGGCCATGTGGACTTTTCTTACTATTATTCAAAATTCATCATCAATTATTCAGATTCGGATCCTGAAAACCCGGACAATGTAATTTTATTCTATAAGCAGGAATCAAGAAGTGCTGAACTTTATGGAACCGGAGGCGATTACATTAACCGCGAGCATGTTTGGGCTAAATCACATGGTGCTTTTGCAGATAAACGCCCGATGGATGGAGATGCATTCAACCTTCGCCCTGCCGATGCTTCGGTAAATACAAGCAGGAGCAATAAAGATTTTGACAATGTCCAGCCCGGGGGAACACAACACCCTGATGCCACTGAATGTTGGTACAACAGTTCATCCTGGGAACCAGGCCCGGCGACCAAAGGCCAGGTTGCCCGTATACTGTTCTATATGGCTACAAGATATGAAGGAACAAATGGGGAATTAGACCTTGAAGTAGTTGACAAAGTATACACTTCTCCAGCTCCTAAACACGGCAAATTATCAACCTTGTTGGAATGGAACAATCAATATCCTCCTTCCGATTTCGAGCGAAGAAGAAATGAACGCATTTTTAATATGCAGCAAAATAGAAATCCATTTGTAGATCATCCTGAATTTATCAATTATATATGGGGAAATGAAACCCCCAATGGAATTGTTATTGAAAACCTGAATATTAATCCTGAAATCCCCAACCCAGGAGATGATATTTCAATAAGCTTTAATTTAGCCGCTAATTCTGAAATCCCCGAAACAGTGACGATATATTGGGGAACTACATACGATTCTGAGGATAACCAACAAACTATGGCTCTAAATCAAAATACATATTCTGCCAATATAAACCTTGATTTTCAGGCAGAGGAACGTGTTTATTTCAAAATTAAAAGCGTTAAAGGGGGTAATATCAAATACACCCGAGGAAATATACTTCTTCCGAAGGCAAAAGAAAGCTTGACATTCACACCAATATCTGACGTACAAGGCGATGGCTCCCAATCACCATTAAAAGGTAATATTGTAACCATCTCGGGCAGGGTATGCGCAAATTTCGATGGAACTGTTTATATTCAAAATGGAGATCAACCAAGAAATGGGGTTTGTGTTTATGGTGCAAACCAAACAGGAAATATTGGCGACAGCCTGGTAATTACAGGCGAAGTTACCGAATACTCCAACTTAACAGAACTAACCGATGTAAGCTATGTCTATAATTTTAAAGACAACCAACCCATTACCCCAATTGAAGTTTCCATTACCGATATTAATGAAGAGTATGAAGGAATGCTCGTGAAGGTTAAAAACGTTGAATTTCATAAAGCAGGAAATACTATTTCAGGCGGTAATGCTTCCTATACTTTTTCAAACCAGGATGGAAGCTCTGATATATTTGCCAAACAAGATTCGCGCATTTCGGGCAAAACATTACCTTCCGGGGTCGTTGATTTGGTAGGAGTTGTCAGTCAATATAGCAGCACATATCAGCTATTGCCAAGAGATATGAATGATTTTATGAGTACTACAAATACCGATGATAATTATCGGCTTCATAAAAGCATAGGTATTTATCCTAATCCAACATCAAACGGTTTTAAAATCAAAACAACGGACATAATTGAAGAAATAAAAATAGTGGATATGACAGGCAGGGTTTATTTCACCAAATCGGGCAATTTTAATCATGTATCGGTTGAAAACCTTGATCCCGGCATATATATTCTACAAGTTTCACTCGAAGAAAAAGGTATTCATTACGCTAAATTCTTAAAAGAAGAATAAGGGAACAGACCGAATTTCCCCTACTCTTTTTCAAACATTTACCCCGTATCGCTGTTTTTAGAGCAAGAATTTGTATTTTTGCAGCCCTATTTTACTGGAAACAATAGTTACTTTAAAATGAAACAAAAGCATACAGCCGAGATGTTGGAATCAAAAGGGTTTATTGATGAGCCAATTGACCCATCCTTAAAACTTCTGGATGAAATAAAAAGGCTCAAAAAAGAAAAAAATGCCGTAATCCTAAGTCATTTTTATGTGGAGAGCGATTTACAGGATATTGCTGATTATGTTGGTGACAGCCTTGGCCTTTCTCAGGAAGCAGAAAAAACGGAAGCTGATATAATTGTTTTTGTTGGGGTACACTTTATGGCTGAAACAGCTAAAATCATCAATCCATCAAAAAAAGTAATTTTACCTGACCTCAAAGCAGGTTGTTCGTTGGCAGATTCAGCCCCTTATGAAAAATTTGCTGAGTTTAAGGCTAAATATCCTGATCATAAAGTTGTATCCTATATAAACTGTACGGCAGATTTAAAAACACTTACCGATGTTGTTTGCACCTCGGCAAATGCGTTAAAAATAGTGGAAAGTTTCCCAAAAGACCAAAAACTTATTTTTGCACCCGATAAAAACCTTGGCAACTATATCAATACCAAAACCGGAAGGGAAATGGTACTTTGGGATGGTGCATGTATGGTTCATGAGCAATATTCGGTTGAAAAAATTGCTGCATTAATGGATGAACATCCAGATGCTCAATTAATTGCACATCCTGAATGCGAAACACCTGTTTTATTGTTGGCAAGCCATATTGGATCAACAACTGCACTTTTAAAATATGTTCAAACGGATGCTTCAAAAAAATATATAGTGGCAACCGAAAGCGGTATTTTCCACCAAATGAAAAAAGTTGCCCCAGATAAAATTTTTATGGAAGCACCTTCTGTTGATTCGACTTGTGGTTGCAACGATTGCTCGTATATGAAATTGAACAGCCTGCAAAAATTATATGTTTGTTTGAAACACGAACAACCAGAGG
The DNA here is from genome assembly GCA_963678235.1 of Prolixibacteraceae bacterium. Taxonomy (GTDB): domain Bacteria; phylum Bacteroidota; class Bacteroidia; order Bacteroidales; family Prolixibacteraceae; genus JABMQB01. Next base: position 3,524,385 of record OY782766.1, read on the forward strand.
TCACCTTACCGGCAGATGTCATTGAAAAAGCAAAAGTTCCTATTCTTCGAATGTTGGAAATTTCGAAATAATAAGGGATTCGCGTTCTATATTTCAAATACATCATGTAAAATTTTCGTTCGATTTTTGTATCTTTCTTGCTTTCAAATTCGGAATTTAACTATGATTAGAAGAAACCTGGTTTGTTTATTCCTCCTATTATTTTCAGCCAATTTGATTTCCCATGGCCAGATCACCTCTTCAAGCTCAAAAAAATACGATTTGTATTTGCTTATCGGTCAGTCAAATATGGCAGGTCGTGGAGAGATTAGCGAAGAAGATGAAATTCCGTTAGACAGTGTTTATTTTTTAAATGAACAATTAATCTGGATGAAAGCAGCTGATCCAATTCATTTCGACAAACCCAGTGCAGGCGTAGGATTGGCAAAAAGTTTCGGGGAAGAAATCCATAAAAATTATCCTGACAAACTTATCGGATTAATCCCATGTGCAGTTGGTGGAACGTCAATATCGAACTGGCAACCGGGGGTTATGCACGAACAAACTATTTCATATCCCTGGGACAATATGAAAGAAAGGCTTGCATATGCCCTTCAATACGGTGAATTGAAAGGAATATTATGGCATCAAGGCGAGGAAGATTCCTGCCCGGATGAATGTTTTTTATATAAGGAACGGCTTATTGACCTGATTAAGAGATTGAGGGAACTGACCGATTATGAAAACGTTCCGTTTGTGGCAGGCGAACTTGGAAAATTCTTTGTGAAAGAAAACAAAAAATATTTCCCCGACATGAAAACCTGTCCGGCCAGTGTAATAGTAAAAAGCACCAAAGACGTAATAAAAGATACCCCTTTTTCTGAATTTGTTGTATCGAACGGATTGGAAAGCGATGGCGGAAATTACCATTTTAGTTCAGAATCGTACAGGGAATTGGGTATCAGATATGCCAATATGATGGTAAGGGCCCAAAATAAGTATTAGCTCTTTATCGATCGATATTTTATTTTCATTTATTGATATAGTAAGCGCTTCTTATCCGCTTTTCCTTCCAGTTGTAAGTTTTGTATTCACTTCACGAACCACCCTTCCGGCAAGTTGCGGTGAATAGTTGTCCATAAAGTTTTGTACCGCTGTTTTATCGCTTTTTGAAAGTTCACGTAAAGCCCACGAAAGTGCTTTTACCACCATATCGTCACGATCGTTGATTACTTCTTTGCAAATCATCAATGTTCGCTCAGGATCGCCTTTCCCTCCCCTTGATTTTAAATTTAACGGTACCGTTGAAACAACTGCAGTCCTCCTCTCCCATCGGTTTTCAGATTTTAGCCAACTGCATACATCATCATCCGAAATTTGTTTATTTCTCCATACCCATCCCGACACACAAACACAAAATGTATCGACACAAACCCAATTATCGTTCCCTTCTTTAAGTTCGTTTAAATCTTTTATTTTTAATAAGGCCAGGGCATTTTTGTTTTTCCACAACAACTCGTATGCAAAAATCCTGCATTCCAATATTTTTGTGTCAGATATTCGTTTAACCAATGCAATAAATTGCTCTGGTTTACAGGTTTTTAACTCCTTCCACCAAAAGTTTATTTGCTCTTTTATGATGGGGCTTGTAATGCCCAAAATTTCCATGGAAGTTGGTGCAAAAAACTTTGTTTTTTCTATCCTTTCCTGGTCTGAAAGCTCGTAAAGTTGATCTAATATTTTCTGTGAAAAGAATTCCATATCCATTTTGAATGAAGTTGCGACAAAATAAATATGAAGATACTGCACTTGTCTATAATTTTAAAATAATTTCTTTAAACATTGTATAATTACCAATATACCAATTTGCACCAAATAACAGAGGCTACCAAAACGCATGCGAAAAACGGTACATCTTTCACATGTGCAGGCAGCCCCTTGATTATCTAAAACCTACTTAATAATGAGATCTAATGAAAACGGAGCTCAACGCCAAAATTGGCACTTAAGCGTTGATACAAATTTGAGTTGTCGCGCTGATAGCCCCTGAAATAAACTGCATATTCGGGGGAAAAGGTTATACCTATATTTTCACTTAAATCATATTTGAATATGGTTGCCAAAGCCCCACCTAATATATTACTCGGGTAATAATCCCCAAGGTTTGAAAACTTGGAAGTAGTACTTTCGCCATCTGTTTTTTCAGTTACAAACTTACTCCCTGTTGCAAATTCATATTTTAATCCCGGAGAAAGAAAAAACTTGAACCTATTTGTTTGAATCAATGCATAATCTAAATGCAGGTTTATCCCCATGTTATTCACATTTGTTTTTGTGCTAACAAACGAAGTATATTCTTCGGGCCAATATTGCCCGTAACTCATTTTCACAAACTTGACCTCAAGCCTTGGCCTTAATTTTGAGGTAGCCATATAAGCCAAGTCAACACCAAAATTATAATGCGGGCTTTCTCCAAAAAACTCAAATCCGGTATTATTGGCAAATTCTTTATAGGCATTCATATTGTAATCAATTCCTGTTTTGATCCCAAAAAACAGATCACCAACCTGATAGTCAACACCCTCTTCCTGTGCACATAAAAAATATGGAACAAGTACAACACTAAACAAAAGATAAAATCTTTTTCTCATGATTTATATTCGTTAAATGAAACAATGTGATTTATTGCCCGAACGTACGTATTTATTGTTCTAAAAAAGGTTGAGAAGATTTAATAAACACTAAACCATATAAACATATGTTAATTATAATCTGTTAACTTGCTATTTATATTTAATAACTTTTGCTACTATAATAGGGAATCCATATACTAAGAAAATCCACTTTTTAACTAATTCCCAACAGGATCAATTTTTTCATTTTGTAAGCTATTCATTGCAAATTCAGTTTCATTCAATAAGTTTCATCTCAAATCACTATTTTTACCTTCCATAAAAATGAATTGATGAAACTAGTATTTGCCACCAACAATCAGCATAAATTAAAAGAGCTTCAAGAAATATTGGGCGACGAATTTGAATTGCTTAGCCTAAAACAAATTGGCTTCGATGAAGAAATCCCGGAAGACCAGGATACGCTTGAAGGGAATGCATCACAAAAGGCTTTTTACGTTTACAATAAATACGGATACAACTGTTTTGCAGACGATACAGGCCTTGAAATAGATGCTTTAAACGGTGAACCTGGGGTATATTCAGCCCGTTATGCAGGCGAAAGTAAAAGCCCGGAGTTAAATATGAATAAGGTTTTAGAAAAACTTTCTAAAATAAAAAACCGTCAGGCTCGTTTTAGAACAATGATATCTTTGGTGATTAACGGAGAAGAGAAGCAATTTGAAGGAATTGTGGAAGGGGAAATTCTCTCCGAAAGAAAAGGAACTGAAGGATTTGGCTATGACCCGATTTTTAAACCAATAGGTTATAAAGAAACATTTGCCGAAATGGATATGAAAATAAAAAACCAAATTAGCCATCGGGGAAGGGCCGTAAAAAAATTAGTCGATTACTTAACATCGAATACACATGAATAAAAATTTACTTGCCCTACTTGTTTTGATCCTCGTGTCAGGACAACTTTTTGCACAAAAAATGGGTCAATGGAAAGACTATCTTTCATATAAAAACTGTTACAAAGTTACCCAGGCTGGCGATAAAATTTATTGCGTTAGCGATGGTGGGCTTTTCTATTTCGATACTTCCGATAACAGTGTTGCCAAGGTTACCCGATTAGATGGCCTTTCGGACTTTGGCATTAAAACCATTGCATATCAAAATGACCTAAATGTTCTGCTAATAGCCTACAATAACAGCAATATTGATTTATTTTTTGAAAATCGGGTGGTAAATATTTCCGATTTAAAACGAAAAATGCTTTCGGCTGATAAAACCATCTATAACATCCTTTTTGTTGGCAATGAGGCATACTTATCATGTGGCTTTGGTATTTTAGTGATAAACCTCGATAAACAAGAAATAAAAGACACGTATTATATTGGTGAGGATGGTGGTTTCCTATCGGTTTACGATATGGAATATGATGGAGAATACCTCTATGCAGCAACTGAAACCGGGATTTATAAAGCTGACTACAGCAGCCCGAACCTCATCGATTTTAAAAACTGGACGCACATAGATGATATTCCAAATGCCGACTCAAAGTTTAGTCATTTGGAGTTTCATGCAAACCAGTTGATAGCTTGTTTTCAGGATCGCTTTTACTCTTATTCCAATGGTAGCTGGAACAATTATTATCGAAATTTCGATTCCCCAACCGAAATGCAAGTGCAAAACAATTATTTAACCATATCGTCTAAGACCAAGATATATATAGTTGATGAAAATAACCAAACAGCAGCTGAAATTAATGCTTTTGCTTTTCAGGATAATACAGAAAACAATCTATCTACATTATCTGCATTTTTTTCGCCAACAACAGGACTTTGGGCTACCGATGAAAATTTAGGCTTAATTAACACCAAAACTGATTTCTCGGAAGCAATTTACCCTGAAGGACCAATATATAATGATGTTTATTCCCTTTATGAAAACAATAACAATCTATATGTAGCCCCAGGTGGGGTTACCGGAATTTGGAATAAAACAGACCGACCTGCCGGAATTATGCGGTTAAATAACGACCAATGGACTTATTTTACGGAAAAGGAATTTCCTGAACTTGAAGGAAAAAAAGATGTCATAAAGGTTATCGTTGATCCAAATAATCCGGAACATTTTTATGCTGCATCGTGGGCAAATGGGATTTTTGAATTTAACAACAATCAATTTGTGGATCATTTTGACGATGGTAACAGCACTCTTGAAACTGTACTTCCAGGTGGAACACATCCAGAAGAGTATTTCCGAGTAGGAGGAATTGACTTTGATTCACGTGGAACGCTTTGGGCAACCAATTCGGAAGTAGCTAATGTGCTTGTTTCAAGAAGTAGCAACGGAGATTGGGATTCCTACAATCTTACTGAATTAATAAATGAAAGGGTAACTCATTTGCTGGTAAGCAAAAACAACGATAAATGGATTGTAGTAAACAGTGGCAACGTGCATGTGGTAAACGACGATGCAAGTGAAGATACACCTCTTAGCGTTATTGCCTATTTTAATAATGGCGATGTTGAAATAAAAACCCCAATGAGCGAGATCCTTTCAATTGCTGAAGACAAAGATGGTGAAATATGGCTTGGTACCACAATTGGGGTTGCTGTATATTCAAATCCCCACAGGCTATGGGATACAGGATTTATTTACGCATCACAACCAAGTCTTGAGTTGAATGATGGCCTATTTCATCCCCTTTTGCAAAACACACGGGTAACCGCAATTTGTGTTGACGGGGCAAACAGAAAATGGCTCGGTACCGAAGGTTCAGGTGTATATTTAGTATCAGAAAACGGGGATACAGAGCTACAACATTTCACTACTGAAAACAGCCCTTTGTTGTCGAACAACATCCGAAGTATTGCAATTCTTTCAAAAACGGGCGAAGTATTTATTGCAACCGATAAAGGGATAATTTCCTATATGGGAGATGCCACCGAGGGCGGAGGCGTTTTCGAAGACGTTTATGCCTATCCAAATCCGGTGAGGGAAGATTATGACGGATTCATTGTGATTGAAGGCCTCGTTAATGACACCGACCTTAAAATTACCGATATAAGCGGGAACCTGGTTTATTCAACAACTTCGCTTGGCGGGCAAGCAACCTGGGATGGTAAAAATTTAAACGGTAACCGCGTAAAAACCGGAGTTTACCTTATCTTTTGTTCCGATCAGGAAGGAGAAGAAACCTGTATTACAAAGCTCCTTTTTATTCATTAAATAAATCGAATAAATACTATCATGCTGGTTAGTACCAAAGGAATTGTATTACACCACATAAACTATTCTGAGAGCAGTGTAATAGCGACCATTTTTACCGAAAAATTTGGACGCCAGTCGTATATTTTAAATGCTGCACGCTCAAAAAAATCAAAAAGCAAAGCCGGAATATTACAAGCTTTATTTATGGTTGATATTGTGGCTTATCAAAAGCATTCGAGCAATATTCACAGGATAAAGGAGATAAAAATAAACGCTCCCTACCAGTCCATTCCTTTTGATATCAGAAAATCAACCCAGGCAATTTTTATTGCAGAAATAATTTATAAAACCATTCAGGAGGAAGAAAGTAATATAGATTTATACCATTTTCTTGAGCATGTTCTGCATTACTTTGACCTGATGGAAGAAGGGGTGAGCAACTTTTACCTGTTTATGCTGATACGGCTTACAGAATATCTGGGCATATACCCAAATACCAGTCAACTAAAAATATACGATTGGTTTGACATGGAAAAGGGAAGTTTTGTGTCGCATGAACCGCCTCATTATCAATTTATAAACCCAGAAATTAGTGCGGTATTAAAACAACTGATGTTTCAGAAAATACACGAACTTGGAAGTCTAAATATTACCCGGATACAACGGGAAACACTCTTGTTGAAACTTCTGGAATATTATAAACTACATTTCGATTCGATGGGAAAAATCAAATCAACGCAAGTATTAAAAGAGGTTTTTGAATAAAGGTTTGTTAAGTTTTTTCTTCCGAAAATACAAATGCTTCGTAGATATACATTGATGCATATTTCCAGCCATCCCAACCAAGCCCGGCTTTATCTTTAGAACAATGCCCAACAAATTCTTCTACAGTCCAGTTCATTTTATCGGCTACTTGTGGAAGAAAAGTCCCCGAATTATTTCCCTTTTCTATTAAAATTCCATGTTTGCCAAGCACTATTTCTTCCAATGAATAAATTTGTTTCAGAGGCGAAAGCACGGATATTTCTATGTTTAAATCATGAAGTTCATTTGCCGTAATATTCATAAACCTACGGTCTTTTGATGCGGCAACAGCCATCCTTTTAACAACTTCAGTCAAAGGCTCATGCCCAAAAATATTTCCAATACAGCCCCTTAATTCTTTATTCACATATAAGCTAACAAACGCACCCAGGTTCTGTCCCATTATTCCATTATCTGGAATTTCAAGCACATCTGTTTTGCTTTTGACTTTTAAATGCTTTTCAAGGGCATATCGGGCAACTTCCAATAAATAATGTTGTTCGTAATCCGTAAATTCAAAAACCTCTTCATTCTTCGAATAAACACCAATGGCATGGTAGCCAACAACCCGCTCGTTATCTCCATATATTGGGACATCTCCCGAATTTTGATAGGCAATCTTTTTGTATTGAAAAGCACTATTCTCGGTCAAATTCATTAATGTGAGTACCGATGTCCAACCACAAAGCGATGTCGAAAGGTTTTTTATTTGCTTCTCTTTATTGCTTTTTAGTGTTTTGAGCAATTCACCGGGCTTATTTGAAACAATGGCATTTGCAGTAATAGTATCGATTTTTACCGCATCGTGATGCTCTGGATAATGTGAAAAATCGGTACTAACCACAAAAAGGTTTTCTTCGATAAAATATGGCTTTAATGCTTCTGCAATTTCCCGGCAATCTTCCGGCAGTTGTGTTCCCAAAATAATTGGAACGATAAGAAGGTTACGACCCAGTTTATATTGCAAAAAAGGCAATTGCACCTCCAGGCTGTGCTCAAACTCATGTGGTTCAACTTTGTCGTTTAAAATCGGGTTTTCTGCAACCAACTTCTTGGCAAGCTTTGTATCAACCTTTACTTCGCCCAGTGGGGTTTTGTAGTTTCCGCGCGTATAAACCGATGCACCGTTAAAAAACATTTGGTGGCTCGATGCCAAAATAAAAACCCGCTTGTAATTGGCTTTTGGTGGTATTTGGTTAAATGCATTTGCAGCAATTTCACCACTGTAAATATAACCTGCGTGGGGTGAAATTAAAGCCCTGAGGAGAACCGAATTCCCTTCAGGGCCCTGTGCCATTCCAAATAGATTGATTAATTCTTTTTCTAAATGCTCTTTTTTACCCGAATAAAATTTTCCTGCAACAGCGGGGTTTCTAATAATATTGGTTGAACGCCAATGATCCATCTCCATTTCGTTTATAAAATAACCAAGCCGAAGCATATTGCGGATTATCTTCGCGGTAACCATGCAAATATTGCCTTGCCTCAACTTCGTTCGGATATTTTTGTACAATTACCCGGTAAAAGCCATTGTCTCCCATTTTTAAATAGGTATTGGCATAGCCTTTACCCTGCAACGATGATACGAACATTTCAGCATATTGTTTGGTTAAAAAACTTCCACTCACAATATGAAAAAACCTTTGTTCTTTTGGAACATAAACAAAAGGTTTAACAATCTCTTCAACAGGATCATCTTCAACTACCGCCATTGTATTTTCTTCTTCCATTACGGGAGTGGTAATAATGGTTTCTGTACCCATCTCTGACACTTCTTCCGGGAAAAGCTGGATCACATGCTCAGTTTTTGCTGTTTCTTCCCTCAAATGTTCCGGTAAATCATCGGCCTCAACCACTTTTTGTGGAATTCGGAACATATTCCTTGAACCTGCTGTTTTTTTAGATGTGCTACATGTTGTAAATAACAATAGCGAGAAAACCATTAAAAATGTTAGTCGAATTAACGTGAAAAATTTCATAATTATGTTGTTTTATTAGTCATGCTTTTAATCTGCTGAAAACCAAAACATTTACCCATTTTTGATTACAGCATCACGTTTTACATTCCCTATAGGATTATTTCACCAACAATGCTACCGTGACTCTTTTAAAATTAGGCAAACGCCAATTATTTATGGTGGGAATAGGCTTTCAGAAGCTTCTACTTATTAACGAGTAATTGTTTAAAGCAAATTAACATCTTTTTGATCTTCTCTAATTACTGATTATCTGCTGGTTACGAACTATTAGTGCGCTTTATCAACTCCTTTTTGTTGATAGAATCAGGGAAGTGAATGAGTTTATTGAATGGCAAAGCAATTTGTACGAAAACCGGACAAAAATCCGAAATTTCAACAAAAATACACTTGAAAATTCAAATAACTAGGCTGTGTACTACTTAATTTATTATACTCATTATGTGTTGGTTACAAATAAATAAACACATGGTGTTCATAACAGTTCCATTTGTGGGAATTGTGTATGAAAAACACCTTTAACATCCAAAAAAATAACCTTTCTGAAATGCCCTTAATTTTTGCTTAAAAATCAATCTCATGAAACCTTGAAACCTTGTTATAACTAACATTGTAACTAACTCAAACATTTATTACTTTTGATGGCACATGTGGTAAAGTAACTGGATTTATATCCCACAAACAACAGGCATAGAATACATCAAATCATAAAAAATAGAAAATCGCGATTGGCATAAAACAATCTCAAACATACATGAACATAAAACTTCTTCTGATTGTAATATTAGTGCTGATTTTCAGCAAATTAATGGCTGTTAACGATACAATTGCCATCCATGATAATATGTATCAAGTTGACAGCCCTAAAAAGTTAATCCTGATAAACCAAAATGTTGATAGTTTAAACCTGGAACCCAATACCATACACCAGGCAATAAATTTGAACGAAGTATTCACTTTTACAAATCCAGTAGCAGAAATTGAAGTTGGCAAGCAATATATTGTGCATAATGAACTAAATGAAGCTCACTTCCTTTACTTTACCCGGTTACCAATCATTCATATCGAAACTGAAAATAATGTGGAAGATGAACCAAGGGTGTTGGCCAACTTTTTTATGGTGGAAAGTAATAAAGACAGTATTCGTTCTAAAATAGGAATTGAGTTTCGGGGAGGATGGACCCAGTCTTTACCAAAAAAATCGTTTCGATTCGAATTCTGGGAAGATACTGATGGCAACAACACCAAAAACATTAGTTTGTTAAACATGCGTAACGATGATGATTGGAACTTACAGGCAATGTATAACGAACCATTACGTATCCGAAGTAAAACCTGTTTTCATTTATGGCAATTAATAAATAAACTTCATTACTCAACATCGGAACCGGAAGCAATAAATAGTGTACGCCAAAAATACGTTGAGCTGTTTTTTAATGGCGATTATCGGGGGGTTTATGCTTTAAGTGAAAGAATTGACCGAAAACAATTAAAACTTTCTAAATCGGAAGATAATGTGCTCAGTGGCGAGCTATACAAAGGGGTGAGCTGGGGGGCATCCACTTTTAAAGAATGTCCATATTTTGACAATAACAATAGGTATTGGAGTGGTTTTGAATACGAATATCCCGACGATTTTACAAACTGGGAAACGCTCTACGAATTTGTAAACTTCGTGTTGAATGAAGACAGCCTGGGTTTTTATTCGGAATACCCTAATAAGTTTGATATTGAAAATATCGTTGATTATTTCATTTTCCTGAACCTGGTTAGGGCAACCGACAATTATGGTAAAAATATATACCTCGCAAAATATACAAAAGACGATGTTTACTTCTACGTACCATGGGATTTGGACGGAACATTTGGAACCATTTGGAACGGGTCACAGGAAAATATCACAAACGACATTTTGCTGAATGGCTTTTATAAAAGACTTATCTGGGATAATAGTCCAAATGGCTTTCTCGATAAACTTGCCAGTAAGTGGAACAGTTTTCGAAATGACATTTTATCCGAAGAAAATTTGCTTGGGTTATTGGAAGAAAATTATAATTATCTTTTAGAAAATGGCGTATACGAAAGGGAAGTACTTGCCTGGCCAGATTGTGAAAATCTGGATTTTGAAAATCTTGCATACACAAGAACATGGCTAAATGAAAGATTAACTTATTTAGACAAAGTTTTTAATGATCCGGGCTTATTAACTGGAGTTGAAATTGATAAAACAAATACAGATTTTCATTTTTACCCAAATCCAGCCAACTTATATTTGCAAATAAACCATCTCAATAAACCTGAAAGCATCGAAATCAGAAATATTCTTGACCAATTAATCGATCGGAAAAACATATATTCCGATACCCGAATTGATTTATCTGCTTATAAAGATGGCACCTATTTTATAACGGGATTTTTTGAAAATGGCAGGAAAAGTACCAAAAAGTTGCTTATCCGAAGGTAACTTTAGTTGAAATTTATTTTTTTGGTTGATATGCCAGCTCAATCAACTTGTCTGCTATTTGATCTAAATTTAGTCGGATTTCGGGTTTAGCTGTTTTTAATGCAAACCTTGGCATGATTGGTGCTACCGCATGACACGGATTTTGTATGATGGTCTTTCCACCAAAGCTTTTTATGGTTTTTAAACCATTGGCACCATCGGAATTTGCCCCGGTTAAAACCAAGCCAATTAACTCATTTTTATATACCCAAGCTGCCGATTCAAACAAAATATCGATGGATGGACGGGAAAAATTCAGTTTTTTCTCGGTTGATAATGAAAATGTACGGTCGTCCTCAACAAGCAAATGATAATTTGGTGGTGCAAAATAAATATGACCACAAACTATAGGTTCATTCACTTCCGCTTCTTTCACCGTGAGTTCACAAGAATCATTAAGAAGATTAATAAAGACATCGTTCTTGTGATCGCCAATATGCAAAACTACTATTACAGGCACAGGAAAGTCTTTTTCGAACCTTGGCAAAATCAACTTTAAGGCTTCAAGACCCCCAAACGATGTACCTATAACAATTGCTTTATACATTAAATAAGCTTCTTTTTATATATTTTTTGTTTTTCGTCAACCGGATCAAACTCATTCTCCAAATCGGTAAATTTAATGCTCTCTTTTGTTCCCAGGCACAAAATACCCGAAGCAGGCAAGCTTTCGCTAAATAGTTTTAATACTTTATTTTGAAGTTTTTTATCGAAATAGATAAGTACATTTCGGCAAAATATCAGGTTAACTTCTGCAAAAACACTGTCGGTTACAAGGTTATGGTCAGCAAAAACTATTCGGTTCGATAATTCTTTATTGAACATTACTGATCCATACATAGACTGGTAATAATCCGATAATTTTTTCTTTCCGCCTGCAAGCCTGTAATTACGTTCGAATAATTCAATATCGGCTTTATTATAAACGCCTTCTTTTGCTGTTTCCAATACCTTTCTGTTAAAATCGGTGGCGTACACCTGGCACCGGTGAAGCAATCCTTCTTCTTGCAACAAAATAGCCAATGAATACACTTCTTCGCCAGTGGAGCAGCCCGCATGCCAAATTTTAAAAAAAGTATAGGTTTTTAGCTTTGGAACAATATTTTCACGAAACGAATGATAAAAATCCGGATCACGAAACATTTCTGTTACGTTTATCGAAAGGTCATCAAGTAGTTCCCTGAATGAATTTAAATCGCGAAGTATGGTATTTTGCAAATCGCTAACTGTTTCCAGTCCACTCATTGCCAATCGGTTAAGAATCCTTCGGCGAACATGTGACTTGCTGTAATTTCTGAAATCATATCCGTATTTAAGGTATATTGCCTCCAGAAGCAAATGGATTTCAATATTCAGCAGATCGGTATTTGACTCGTCATAAGTACTTTTATTGGACACTGTTTTAAGCTATTTATGTGTTTGTAGCTTCCATAATTACATTAATAAGTTCCTTTTCCGAAAAAGGTTTACTTAAAAAGTTGTTTATGCCAACATTAAAACAATCATCTTTACTATCGCTTAGAGAACTTGCCGTTACAGCAATTATATAAGCAGGCTCTTTGTTGTTAACTTCTTGCTCATATTGCCGTATCATTTTTGTTGCTTCAAGTCCATCTAAAACTGGCATTTGAATATCCATTAAAATAATATCGTATGCCATTTTTTTATGCATTTCGTATGCTTCTTTACCGTTTGATGCAATTTCACAATCATAACCCAAATGTTTAAGTCCAAATGAAGACACTTTTTGATTGATCAGGTTGTCTTCAGCCAACAATATCCGAAGGTTTTTGGGCCATTTCTTTTTGTCTTGTTTATTATTGTGTTCAAGTTCTTTCAACGGTAAACGAAACCAAAACTCGGAACCTTTTCCTAACTCGCTTTTCACGTTTATTTCCCCATTCATCAAGCTCACAAGGTTTTTTGAAATCGACAATCCAAGTCCGGTACCACCATACTGGCGTGAAATAAAATCCTCGGATTGTGAAAACTCTTTAAACAACATTTTTTGTCCGCTTTCAGAAATCCCAATCCCTGTATCAACAACCCTAAATAACAACTCCGTTTTAATCTCGTTTTTTGAGAACAGTTCAATAATTAATTCTACACTTCCTTTTTCTGTAAATTTAATGGCATTATTTACCAAATTCAAAATAATTTGATTTATCCGTAGAGGGTCACCTACCAATTTGGCAGGAACATTTTCTTCAATGGAATAGTTGAACTCAATTCCTTTCTCAAAAGCCCTAAATTTCATTAGTTGATAAACATTTTCAACCAGCTCCTGAAGTTCAAAGTTAATCGATTCAAATTTCACTTTTCCCTGCTCAATTTTCGAAAAATCAAGTATATCGTTAATAATCATCAGTAAGTTTTCTCCTGAACTGGTTATAATATTAATCAAGTCTTGTTGTTCCATATTAAGTCCTGATTTTTGCAACAACTTGGATATTCCGATAACCCCGTTTAGCGGAGTACGAATTTCGTGCGACATGTTTGCCAGGAACATCGATTTTGTACGGGTTGCTTCTTCTGCCTTATTTTTTGCTATTTTAAGGCTCATATTTATCTTTTCCATTTCATCCAACAGGTCTTTAAGCTTAGCCTTTTGTAAATATAAATCAAGGAAAACCCTAACTTTTCCTTTCAATATATCCGGAATAATTGGTTTTGGGATAAAATCAACCGCACCTGTTTCAATACCTTTTATAATATGCAAATCGCTTTGATGGATAGCCGACACAAAAATAACCGGTAGGTAGCGTGTCTTTTTCCTCTGGCGCATCATTTCAAGCGTTTCATAGCCATTCATTCCCGGCATTTGCACATCAAGTATTACCAGGGCAAATTCCTCCTTCTGGCTCAATTTTAATGCATCAAATCCGGATGATGCCCTTACGATTTCAACATCAAAATCATCCAGTATTGCTTCCAGGCTTATGAGGTTTTCTATCAAATCATCAACGATCAGTATTTTTGGTTTCATATTCTTTCCAATGGGTTTGTTATCTTATTGATTTTTAGTTTTTATAAAGCCATATTTTTAACATCGAAAATAGCTTCTCTTCGTTCAAAGGTTTCGACAAATAATCATTTGCCCCTTTCTTTAAAGCGGTTTCGTGATCTTCTTTCATTGCTTTAGCGGTTAAGCAAATAATTGGTATCTTTTTAATTGCAGGGGTATTTCGAATAATATTAATTGCCTCGTACCCATCCATTACTGGCATCATTACGTCCATAAGAACAAGATCAATATCACTATTTTCGTTCAACACATCAATTGCTACTTGTCCATTTTCAGCGTCCACCACTTCAATTTCCCTTTCCTCAAGCATTTGCCCTAACGCAAATACATTTCGTATGTCGTCATCAACGACCAATATCTTTTTCCCCTTAAAAACAACATCTTGAGAACCTAGAGAGGCTTTTGGTTTATTTTCGGGAATTGTTTTTGATACCTGATGAAGGAACATGGTAACCTCGTCCATAAGACGTTCGTCTGACTTAATACCTTTAAGAATAATGGTATCGGTAAATGCTTTTAGTTCGTTTACTTCTTCAGCTAACATTTCTTTTCCTGTGTAAACAATCACCTTCGGAATTGGAATGACATTATCCTTCAGTTTTTTAAGCAGTTCTTTGCCCGAATAATCTGGAAGCCCTAAATCAAGGATAATACAATCAAATTTCTCCGTACTCAAAATTTCATAAGCCTCGCTTGCTAATTTAGCCTCCGAAGTTTCAATGCTTAAAGAAAGGAACATGTCTTTAATAATGGTCCGTGTTGTTTGGTCATCTTCCACAATAAGGATTCGTTTGAAAGGCTCTGAAAAATGATTTTCCAATGTTTTCAAAGCATCCTCAAAACTTGTAGTTTCCAGTGTCTTTAATCCACTTTCCTCATCAGGTTCCTTATAATCAAATGGTGTTATCAAGTGAATAGGAAGTTTTCGAATAATTTGGTGGTCTTTAAGATTTTTGTAACCAACATTGTTGCTTTGGGCATATTCGGCAGCCAACATTATAGCCTTGGGCTGGTACTTTTCTGCAAGAACAATTCCATCCGGAATGTTTTCTGCAACAATAGCACTAAACTTTTTAGCTCTGGTTTGCTGTAAAAATTTCCCTGCTTCCTGCCTCGATGGATGAATAATCAAAACAGTTTGCCCGTCTAATGTATCGTTCCGGTCGTCCTCAATAAATGGTTTCGGAATAGAATCTTTATTGATTGAAACCACCTCTTCCTTGTTTTCAAGATTTTGAACCTTTGGCTGAACTTCGGGTGCAACACTATCAATTTGCTCAGAATTATCATTCAATGGCAGATAAATATAAAATGTTGATCCAATGTTAACCTTACTTTCCAACATAATTTCGCCGCCCAAGAGTTTTATTAGCTCACGTGAAATAGACAGCCCCAGACCAGTTCCACCAAACTTTCTTGAAATACTGCCATCAGCTTGTTGGAATGCTTCAAAAATTGCTTCGAGTTTTTCTTCCGGAATCCCAACACCTGTATCCGAAACTTCAATGCAGCAAGTGTTTCCGATATTTAGATCTGATGACCCGAATAGGGTTTTTTGTGGCGTTTCTTTAAATAAAACAGATATAGACCCATGGCTGGTAAATTTAAATGCATTTGACAGAAGGTTTTTTAAAATCTGCATTAAACGATATTTATCGGTTGTTAGCGCTTTCGGAAAGCTTTTTTCAATTTCTACATTAAACGTTAAATCTTTATCTTCGGCAAGGGCTTTAAAACCCATCAAAATTTCTTCTTTGAGGTCTATAGTACTTACCGGATTTATATCGAGGGTCATCTTCCCGGCTTCAATTTTTGAAAGGTCTAACACTTCATTTATTAACTGGAGCAAGTCAGTACCACTTTTGTGGATAATCTTCGCAGATTGAATTTGATCGTCTGTTAAATTTCCTTTTTTATTGCTTGATAACAAATTGGATAGAATCAATAAACTATTTAAAGGCGTTCTTAACTCGTGTGACATGTTTGCCAAAAATTCCGATTTATATTGGCTGGCCAATTGTAACTCCTTTGCTTTGGTTTCAAGCTTATCTCTTGTTTTTGTGAGTTCTTCGTTTTTAACACTTATGTCTTCTTTTTGAATTTCAAGCTGGCGGGTGCGCTCTTCCAGTTCTTCATTTGATACCCTGAGCTCTTCCTGTTGGACCTGAAGTTTTTTCTCATTTTCGGTAAGAACTTTTGTATGCTCTACCAATTCTTCATTTGCAACGCGCAATTCTTCCTGCTGTACCTGAAGTTCACTTGCCTGGTCCTGGGTTTTTTGCAGCAACTCATTCGTTCTTAATGCATTTTCCGCAGAATTTAAATTGATGGCAATAACCTTCGAAGCATCTTCCATAAACTGAAGCTCAAGTTTGGAATAATCCTGAACAGAAGCTAACTCCAGAACCCCGATTAACAAATCATTGAATAAAAGGGGAACTACAACTATTTGTTTTGGGACAAACGATCCAGCCGAAGAGAAGCTTTGGTAAAGATCACTTGGGATTTCGCTTAACACCTGCATTTGTTTGCTATTTGCGACCTGCCCGATAATCCCTTCGTTTAATTTTATCTTGTTCTTTAATTTTTGTGTGTCAAAACCTGTTGAGCTTAACAGTTTTAAGAAGTGATGATCCTGGTTATAAAAGTGGATGCTACCTAATTGCGAATGCAGAAATTCCATTAAAAAGGAAAGGGTCTGAGAAGCTATTGTTTCAGGCTGCTGCACTCCCCTTAGTTTTTCATTTATCAGGTTAATTCCTGTTTTGAACCACGAATCTTGTTCCGACTTGTCGTATGATTCTTTTAGTTTTTCAACCATCTTGTTTAGGGCAATACTCATCTCGTCTTCATCGGACCTGGGTAGGATTTGATTGCTATAATCGCCTTCTGCTACCTTTTTGGTATGGTCAATTACATTTCGAAGCCCAATCTGTATCTCACGAAATGAATTGGCCAATTCCCCTATTTCGTTCTTCGTATGAATTGAAATATCAGCATTAAGGTTACCTTTTGCAATTATGCCAAATTTCTTTACCATCTCATGTACCGGTACAGAAATGGATCTGGAAATAAGCATGGATATGAAAGCAATGGATCCAACTAATAATAGCACAATTAATATAATTCCTCCTAGCAATAGGTTATTGGCGTAATTGTTTAACCCTGATATGGCTGCTGCAAAATCATCATAAAAAATCCTCATTTTTTCGAGATCTTCATTAATTGCAGTTTCAGTATCCGATGTAGGGTTTGATTTGTGTTGTAACACCTTTCCCTTTATTTCTTCTCCCAGTTCATAACCATGCATTGCTATTTCCTGGGCTTCAATTAACTTAACGGGCTTTAAGATTAATAATAGTTTTATTCTATTTGCCATCAATACTGCATTGTCCCGGTCTTCATTATAAGCTTGCCGATAAGTTTTAAATAAGGTATCAATGAATTCATTTTTCGGAAGTTGCGCTAATTGATCAACTATTCCGAAGGTATGCGACATTTCATTTGCCAACTCCATTTTAGTAAGGGCCCTGTCAAACCACATATCGTTGTTTGTAACAAGGTGCCTGTAATAATCTTCAATGCCTTCCTGAAAGGTGTTGTTGTGAACTCGTTCTGCATTGATTATCAGATTTAATGTAATTCCGGTATTGTAAAAATAATTTGAGATAATGCCTAAAAGAAGAAGGCTATTTACAGCTAAAATACTAAAGATCCGGAGTTTGCTTTGGATTTTTAGATCACGAAATTTATACATAAAAAGTCTTTATTTTTTATATTGAACAATAGGCCGATGGCGCAAAAAAGCGCAAAGTACTACCATCGAAAAAGTTACAACTGTTAGTTATTCTTATGTGTGCCGGAGATGGTTTAAGAAGCACATCGGAATTAATTGAATAATTCCATTTTTGTCTCTCCATAGAGAAAAAATTTGATGATACTAAAGGATTTTTTTACAATGGTTTGATTCGTAAAAGAATCCTTTATGTACCCGGAGTGGGAATCGAACCCACACTCTGTTGCCAGAACTGGATTTTGAATCCAGCGCGTCTACCAATTCCGCCATCCGGGCGTACTGTTTTTATAAACAGGTCAGCAAAACTAATTATTTCGCCCGAATCAGCAAAATATTAAGCTGTTTTTTGAGCTTTTGCATCCAAACGTTTTACAACCCTTCCGTAAACGATGAGTGCAATTGCTGAAACTAGTGATATTCCAACAAAATAAAACCAAATATAATGCGCGTTGCTTGCTGCTTCTGCCCACGATTCGTGTGTGTCGAACAAGCGTGGATCAGGGCAAAATTTATCGAGCAATACCCCCGACATTATAAATCCGAAAATAGACGATAAGAAAGAATGTAAATGGCTGAACCCAAGGTAAAGCCCCTCCTCTCCTTTTGGTGATTGAAGCGAAAAGAATTCTAAGAATCGTGGCGATATAAATGTTTCTGCGAGTCCCTGAAATGCAATTCCAACAACCATCATAAATGCGACCGGGTGCATTCCCAAAATATTTTCAGTCATCAGGTTCCCGGAAGCCATAAACAACGCAGAAACCGGCATTATAAACATTCCAACAGCCATGCTAAACAATGCTGTCCGCTTTCGCATTAATTGTGTTATCAAGCCAACAAATAAGAATACTACCAATGGGTTCACATTTGCATACCACGAAGGTGACGCGCCTTCTCCGGCCAAACGAAGAACATATTTAGGCATTGTTGCATACATCTGGTGTTGTACCATCCAAAAACCTGTAATTATCAGAATAAGAACTATTAACCTGAAATTTAAGATGATTTTTACCAATGCATTTAGGATTTCATTTAAGGATTTTCCTTCTCCCTGGGTTTGCTTGCTTCGATACATAAAGAAAACAACCAGTAATCCCAAAAGAGTTGCCCCGGCCGAAAAATAACTTATCCAAATCAATCCTTCATTACCCATTGCTTCCCGCAAAGGTTTTACAATTGTTTTCCCAGAAAATGCCCCGATATTAACCATCGTGTAAAAAATACCATAGCCTTTTGCCCTGTTTTCGGTGGTTGTTTCTTTGGCAACTGTTCCGGTAATTACAGATTTTATGAAGGATCCTCCCAGAATTATCAGCGCCATAACAGGCAATATTGCATATTTGCTTGAAGATTCTACAAGCCCTGTGAAAACTGTTTTATCACCGTATTCAACCAAACCAGACGATTCCAGGAAAGTTGGCAATAGCCCCATTCCGCCATAACCAAAAGTTAGTAATGCAAATGCCAGCATTAACGATTTCCGAAATCCTATTTTATCGGCATAAGCACCGGCGAAAGTTGGGAGGAAATAAAGCAGGGCCTGAAAAATACCCGCAATGGCAGCAGCTTCGATGTCACCAAATCCCAATATTCTTGATAGATATAATGTGATTACAATAAATACCCCATAATACGCAGCCCTTTCAAACAACTCGACCGTATTGGCTACCCAGAATGCCCTTGGAAAATTGGGTCTTAGCTTCTCTCCCATTTTATTATTATTTTTGATGCACCTACAAAAATAACAGCTTATTGTTAGAAACAAAATAAGTGCATGCTTATAAACATTTTACGCCCTCCCTATTTGTTCGGCAGTGTAATTTTTACTTAACTTTATTTTTCAAACAATAATTATTAAACCAACTTTCTTGCAAAAAGAAATTAACTAATTGATTGGTAATTATATGAATAGCCAAACAGAAAACCTATTATTCTCAGAAGATGAACGAAAACACGAAGTTGCGTTCAAAACCATTTTTGAAACCTATTATTCGTCCTTGTGTTGCTTTGCGGTTCAATATGTAAAAGAAGACAACGCCGCAGAAGAAATTGTTCAGGATGTATTTTTAAAAATCTGGGAAAAAAGAAAAACCATTCGAATTGAATCTTCCCTGAAAAGTTATTTGTTCAGAAGTGTGCGCAATTCATGCTTGAACCTGATCCAGCATGAAAAAATCAAAAACCTACATATCGAAAGCACGCAAAAGCTTTTTAAACAGGAAATCAATCCGGATAAATTTTACCTTGAAGTTGACCTGGTGAAAAAAATTGAAGAAAGTATTGATTCTTTGCCAGAGAAAAGAAGGGAAATTTTCAGGCTTTGTAAAGAAGATGGATTGAAGTATAAAGAAATTGCAGATAAACTTAATATTTCTGTCAAAACGGTTGAGGCTCAGATGGGTTTAGCCCTAAAAACGTTAAGGGAAAAACTAAAAAACTATCGGGGCTCCATGTTTTTGTTTTATTTTTTTACAGATAAATAGGGGTATAAATCGTTTCTAATGTCAATAGAATAGTGATGAAAGAAAAAAAGAACATAGAAAATGGAAGTTGGAGCCTTTTGGCAAAGTATATAAACCATGAGGCAAACGAAGAGGAAACTAAACTTGTTGAAGATTGGATAAATTCTTCCAAGGAAAATAATGCCGATTTTCAAGCTAGCAAAGATGCATTTGAAAAAGCAAAATTATACTATCAAAGTAAACGTTTTGATACCAAAGCAGCCTGGGAAAAAATAAATGCAAACAGAAACAAGGTTAAAACAATAGCTGTTGAGCAGCCGAGTAAGCCTGCCTTCAAAGCCATGAACAAAGTTTTCAAATATGCTGCCGCTATTGTTTTAATATCTGTTTTAGGGGCATTGACCTATTATTTTGGGTTTCAAAACAGCCCACGTAATTTAAACAAAGTTGTCTCGCTTGAAAAACAAGTACTGAGGGAAGTAGAATTGCCTGATGGTTCAATTGTAACATTGAACAGTAATTCGACGCTTTTCTACCCTTCTGCTTTTAAAGGTAATACCCGTGAAGTTACCATAAAAGGGGAAGCCTTTTTTGATATTAAGCCAAATGCGGCAAAGCCATTCATTATAACAGCCGGGCAGGCAAGTATTAAGGTACTTGGAACCTCGTTCAATGTGAACGCTTACCCGGAAAACGACCTTGTTGAGGTTATTGTAAAAACCGGGAAAGTAGAAGTCACAAACCGCGATGGAAACACAAAAGAAAGCCAGGTTATTTTAGTTCCGGGAGAAAAAGGAACGCTGATTAAGCCAGATAATAAATTGCATAAAACCATCAATGAAAACCCAAATTACAATGCCTGGTTTACGCACGATTTGATTTTTGAAAATGCGAACATGGATAAAGTAATCGCATGTTTAAACAAATCCTATCATATTACTATTGAAGCCATTAGTCCGGAAATAAATGAACTGAATTTAACGGCGCATTTTATGGACGATCAATCTGTTGATTACATTTTAGATGTAATTACCGCCACTTTCAACCTGGAGTTAAGTGTTGAAGATGATAAGTATTTATTAAGAAGTCAAACTTTTAATTAAAAATTCACAGCCATGAATAAATTAAAATCAATAAGCCTAATCTGTGCAAGCATAGTATTTCTATGCATTTCGGCACCAACAAATTTGTTTTCACAAGAACAAAAAGACTCGCAATTTTTAGATCAGAACATCAGCATTTTTGCCGAAGACGAGCCATTGTCTGATATTATTGAAAAAATATGCGGTTACCTTAACATTGACTATTCCTACAACTCAAAATTAGTTGATGGAAAAGCAATTAGCCTAAATGTGTCGAACAAACCAATAAAGTTTGTTTTGGACCAGTTAATGAAAGATTTTTACCTGATTTTTGAAATCGAAGACAATATTTTGGTAGTTCGAGACTATGTGCCATTAGATGAAAGTCTTGGATATGTAAACGAAACGAAGGAGTTTTCGACTGCAAACAGGGGTTTCTTTTTCGAGAATCCGAGAAAAAAATCACACACCATTAAGTTTGAAACTGCAAGTAACTTGATTATTATTCCGGTAACCATTAATGAATCTGACACATTAAACTTCATATTGGACACTGGTGTTCGTTATCCGATAATAACCGAGCTGCCGTTTATAAACAAACTAAACCTTAATTATATGATGCCCGTCCAGGTGAAAGGCCTTGGGGAAGGAGAGGGGCTTACTGCATATCGGTCAGGTAATAACAAAATGCAAATTCCGGGATTGGTTGCCAACAACCAGGAAGTTCAGATGATTATCGATGAAAACTTTCAGATTTCCCACATGCTTGGAGTGCCTGTACATGGTTTAATCGGGTTCAACCTTTTTAAAGATTATATTGTTAAAATTGATTATTACAATGAAAAGATAACCCTCTACAAACCTGAATATTACAAATATCGTGACCGTAAAAACGATATCATTTTACCACTTCATTTCGAAGGAAATAAACCATTTGTCCGCACAAGTATTGTGATGGAAGACCTTTCAGAAGTTCCTGTAAAATTACTTGTTGACACTGGTGCCAGCGATGCAATTTGGCTTTCAACCAGTTCTGACAAGCGAATTACCCTTCCATCCAACAATATTGAAACCTTTCTTGGTAGAGGCTTAAATGGCGACTTATATGGGAAGAAGGGTAGGATTGATGGCATTTGGGTAGGCCCCTTGGTATTGCCAAAACCAATTGTTGCTTTCCCAAATTCTGAATTAATTGACCAACTAATTTCTTCGAACGATAGAAACGGAACTCTTGGTGCAGAAATCCTGCGTAGGTTTATTGTAACCATCGACTACCGGAACCAACGCTTAACACTTCACCCAACCAACGACCTGAAAGATCCGTTTAATTATAACATGAGCGGAATTGAAGTTATCAACCCAATGCCCGGATTGCCAGTATTTACAGTTGCAACCGTGCGCGAAAATTCACCAGCCTATTTTGCCGGCTTAAAAGAAAACGATCAAATCTTAAAAGTGAACAATTCTAATCTAAGTAGTTTATCTTTGAACGATATTAATCTTCTTTTCCAAAGTAAAGAAGATAAAAAAATCAAAATGAAAGTGCTTAGAAATGGCGAAGAATACGCCACCACTTTCTTGTTAAAGAAATGGTTTTAGGTTTGAAAAAAATACTTTTTATATTATCGTTTGTTTTGTTGCTTGTCCCTGCTTTATGGGGGCAGCAACAAGCCAACGAATCTTTGTTTAACAAAAAAATCACCATTGAAAAAAGTGACCTCACCGTAGGTGAACTTCTTAATATTATCAGCGCAAAATCCGGCGTATTTTTCTCTTACGATGCATCGGTGGTTGTTTCCGACAGGCAACTTAAGTTAACAATTAGTGATCAAACTATATATGAAATCTTAAGCCAGATCTTTGATGAAAACCTTTTTAGATTTGTAGAGAAAAAAGACCATATTATAATTGCACTTATTGAAAAATCCCACGTGTCTGATTCCTTAATTATTGTAGATGAAAAAGCGATAAACTCATCCGATTACCTTCGTGTTTCAGGTAAAATTGTGAATGCAAAAAAATCCGATCCAATACCATTTGCAAACATCTCCATAAAAGGAAAAACCTTTGGCACCATTACAAATTTAGATGGCGAATTTATTTTAAAAATCCGCCCGGAAGAAAAGAAGGACACGGTTTTATTTTCAAGCCTTGGTTATTCTCCAAAAGCAATTCCTGTAAAAGACCTGTCGGAAAACGAACTCATTCAACTTCGCGAATCGGCTATCGAAATTGAAGAAGTAAAAGTAGTGCCAATAACACCCGATTATGTTATGGACATGGTTTACGAGAAAATTAATTTGAACTATTCCAGTGAATTAATGACCCTCAAGGCATTTTACCGTGAAACATTAAAGCAAGACAACAATTACATTAATGTTTCGGAAGCAATAATTGAAGTCTTAAAAGCACCCTATAGCAACTCGTTCAAAGCAGATAAGGTCCGGCTTTTAAAAAACAGGCAAAGTACCAATGAAACAGCGTTTCAATGGGTGAAGTTCAAGCTTCAGGGCGGACCAAAAACAATCACACAGTTGGATCTTGTAAAAACCATGGAATCGTTTCTTGATCCCGAATTTCGTGGATACTATGATTTTAAGATCGCGAAAATTCTGTGGCACCTTAATCGACCAGTTTATATTGTTGAATTTAAGCCTGTTAAGGGTTTTGGATTGCTTTTTTACGAAGGCGAAATGTATGTTGACCGTGAAACCTATGTGGTTATGCATATCAATTTCAGAATGGGGAAATCAAGTTTAAGGTCGGCCGACAAATCCTTAATAAAAAAGAAACCAACCGGTTATAAAGTTCGAACCCAAAGCCTTGAATATCATGTAGATTACACACAAAGTAAATACAAATGGTGTTTAAGTTCGGCAAGGGCTTCTGCTGTATTTAAAATACGTGGGAAAAAAGAAAAGCTTAATTCAACTTTTCACAGCGTGTCAGAAATATTGGTTACCGATATTGAAAAAAGCCAGATCAAACGATTTCCAAGAGGTCAATTATTTTCGATTAACGATATTTTTACCGATGAAATTAAAGAATACGATGAAAAATTCTGGGGCAGTTTCAATATCATAAAACCTAATGCCGACTTGCGGGAAGCACTTAAATACTTCGATGTAAACAGTTCTTTAAACAAAATTGGTATTTACTAATAGCACCTATTTTCACCTACCATAAATTGCATTCGCTTTAAATGCTTATTTTTGCTGAATAACACATCAAAAATGGAAGAATTTAGCACAAGACAAAATAAAGTGGCAAGGTTGGTTCAAAAAGAACTGGCCGATTATTTTCTTAAAGAAACCAAAAACCTTTACCATGGCAAACTCATAAGTGTAACCACCGTGAGGGTTACAAAAGACCTTAGCCTTGCAAAAGTTTATGTAAGTATATTTCCTTCCGATGGTTCGGAGGGTATTATTAACAGCATAAAAGAATCGACGAAAATAATCCGGGGCTGGCTTGGACGCAAAATCGGCAAACAGGTTCGAATTACGCCTGATCTTCAATTTTATATTGACGATAGTAATGATTATATTGAAAACATAGATAAAATACTGGGCAACAAATAAATACGTCATTTTGAACTTCCCTTTTCTGATAGCAAGACGATATTTTCTTTCCAAAAAGAAACAAAATATTATTAACATAATATCAGGTGTGGCTGTTGCCGGAGTTGCCATTACCACAATGGCACTCATTATTGTTTTATCTGTGTTTAATGGCTTGGATAGTCTTGTTAAATCGATGTTTAGTTCGTTCGATCCTTCCATAAAAATTACTGCTGTTGAAGGTAAAACATTTGATCCTTTATTAATTGATAAAGAATCTATTACAAGCCTAAAAGGTGTTGCTTTCTGGGCAGAAACGCTGGAAGAAAATACTATTTTATTGTACAATAACAAGCAGGATGTTGCAACTGTTAAAGGTGTTTCTGATGACTACGTTCACGTTACTGATTTGGATGAACACCTTATTCATGGCGAATTATTTTTTAAGAATAACGGCCTAAATTATGCTGTTTTTGGTGCAGGAGTTGCAATGCGATTGGGAGTTGGATTAACTTTTGTTCAACCTATTGATATTTATGCTGCTAAAAAAGGGGAAAGGATGTCTGCCAATATTTCCCGTGCGCTTAACCATAAATATGTGTATCCTGCAGCAACGTTCTCAATTCAGGAAAGTATCGATTCAAAGTATGTATTGGTTCCCCTCGATTTTGCCCGCGAACTTTTTGATACCCCTAATAATGTAAGCGCAATTGAAATTAAACTGGAAAATGGTGTTGATGTAAAGACAAAAAGAGATGAAATTCAAAACATCACAGGCAGTGCGTTCCACGTGAAAAGCCAATACCAACAGCACGAAACTATTTACCGGGTAATGAATTCTGAGAAATGGGCAATTTTCCTGATTCTTTCTTTTATACTTCTTATCGCATCTTTTAATATTCATGGAAGTTTGTCTATGCTAATCATCGATAAAAAGGAGGATATCATGATTTTAAAAAGCATGGGCGCTGAACAATCAACGGTTAAACAAATATTTTTGGTTGAAGGATGGTTGATTTCGCTCACAGGGGCTGTTTTTGGGCTTGTTTTAGGCATTTTGGTGTGTTGGGTGCAACAATCGTTCGGATTGGTTAAACTTGCAGGAGGTGGCTCCTTTGCGGTGTCTGCTTATCCTGTCGAAATTCATTTGTTTGATCTTATTTTATCATTTGTGGTTGTGCTGCTAATCGGCTTTCTTATTTCGTGGTATCCAATACGCTATATTTCCGGAAAATATATGGATGAATCCGGTCATTGATTTCTTTTTTTGAATTCATGACATTTACAATTCTTTCTATATTTTTGAATGAATAACTTGCACTTAAATTAAAATTAAGCAATGAAAGCAATTGTTAAAAAATTACCCCAGAAAGGATTGTGGTTGGAGGATGTTCCAATGCCGAGTGTTGGACCAAACGATGTATTGTTAAAAATAAAAAAGGCTGCCGTTTGCGGTACCGATTTACATATTTATAAATGGGACGAATGGGCGCAACAAGCCATAAAAACCCCCTTGGTTATTGGACATGAATATGTTGGCGAAGTTGTTGAAATTGGCAACGAAGTCGACAGGGTAAAAATAGGGGAGAGGGTTACTGTTGAAGGCCATATAGCATGCGGATTTTGCCGAAATTGCCGACGTGGAAGGCAGCATATATGTGATAACACTATTGGAATTGGTGTTAGCCGCGATGGTGGTTTTGCCGAATATCTTTCTGTTCCGGCTAAAAATGTTCTACATATCGATTCCCGGATCCCGGACGAAATTGTTTCCATTATGGATCCATTAGGAAATGCAACCCATACCGCGCTATCATTTCCTTTACTTGGCGAAGATGTTTTGGTTACCGGTGCCGGTGGACCGATTGGTGCCATGGCAATCGCTGTTTCCAAATTTGCTGGGGCGCGAAATATTGTCGGATCTGATATTAGCGAATACCGAAGGAACCTTGCCAGAAAAATGGGCGCAACTAAAATTATTGATCCATTAACCGAAAGCATCAACGAAGAAAAAAATAAACTAGGAATGGTGGGTGGTTTCGATATTGGTTTGGAATGTTCCGGCTCACCAGTTGCATTTAACGACATGGTTAACAATATGTATAATGGGGGTAAAATCAGCCTTCTTGGATTGCTTCCTTCGTCGACTCAAATAAACTGGAGTCAGCTGATATTCAAAGGCTTAACCTTAAAAGGCATTTATGGACGCGAAATGTACGAAACCTGGTACCACATGGAAATGATGCTTTTAACAGGATTAGATATTACGCCAATAATTACCCATCGTTTTCATTATACGGAGTTTCAAAAGGCTTTCGATATCATGGAAGAAGGTAACTGCGGAAAAGTTATTCTTGAATGGGAGTAAGATTTTCTAAAAGATAATTTCATAAAGCGATGTTCCACGTGGAAACTTTAATACCCCACAGATTTTTTAGTACTTTTGGCTCATAATCAATAGAAAACATTTTGCACAAAGGACTGGTCATAAAATCTACGGGAAGTTGGTACACCGTGAAGAGTGAAAATAATGCGCTTTTTAAATGTAAAATAAAGGGCAAATTCCGAATTAAAGGAATTAAAAGCACCAATCCGATTGCCGTTGGCGACCATGTTGAATTTGTGCTTCAGGAGCAGGACAGTGATAAGCCTATTGGGCTGATTACCAAGATAGAAACTCGCAAAAACTATATCATAAGGAAATCACCAAACCTCTCGAAACAATCGCATATTATTGCAGCAAATATCGATCAGGCATTTCTGGTTGTAACTATTAATTACCCGGTGACTACACCAACTTTTATTGATCGTTTCCTTGCTTCTGCTGAAGCTTACCGCATTCCTGTTGTGCTTGTATTTAATAAAATTGATCGTTATAGTGACGAGCAGAATTCGGTACTTGAATCTTTAATTAATTTATATTCAAAAATTGGGTATAAATGCATTAAAACTTCTACCAAAAGTGGTGTTGGAATCGATCAATTAATTTATTTAATGAAGGATAAAATTAGTGTATTTAACGGGCACAGTGGGGTAGGGAAGTCGACTTTGATAAACACCATCCAACCTGGTTTAAATATTGTTACCAAAGAAATTTCAGATTACCACAAAACAGGTAAACACACTACCACCTATTCTGAAATGTTTCATTTGGATATTGGTGCGTACATAATCGACACACCAGGAATTAAAGGTTTTGGAATGCTTGAAATGGATGTCTGGGAAATTTCCCATTACTTTCCGGAAATATTCAAAGAATCTGAAAAATGTCAATACCACAACTGTTCACACACCCATGAACCAGGTTGTGCTGTTAAAGATGCTGTAGTTGAAGGACGAATTGCAGAAAGCCGTTTTTTTAGTTATTTAGGTTTGCTTGAAATTGATGAAAAACATCGTCCTGCCTTTTAAGTTGTAAAATACACAAATCTCAGATCGATAAAATTCATCTATATTATTTATATTCAATCGTTTAAAGCTTTATTTTAAGTTCCGGTTTTATGTTGAAATAAACTAATTTTGGCGCTGTTTTGGAAAATTTTAAATAATGTTTGCTTTTAGCACACATTTGTATCACATGAGTATTTTTCATTGGATACAGTTTAAAAACATCTTATTTTCATCAAAATCTTAAGTGAAAAAGTCGTTCTATTTAACAAAAAATAATTTTGAAAATCGACTAAATATCCAACAATTTTTGAATAAAAATGAATCGTTGTGGTTAATATTTGAATTTTTGGCGATGCGGAATTTAGTGGATAATTTTATTCTTCGGAAGTGTGAAAAAAACTATAAACTATAGTTGCTTTACTTTTTCCTATTTCTTTTGTTAACTCTTCGTGAGATTTTTCCTTGATCGATTTAACAGATTTAAACTTCTTAAGTAACTTTTGAGATGTGCTTATTCCAATGCCCGGAATATCGTTTAACTCCGTTTTTATCAAATCTGATGTTCTTTTATTCCTATGAAAAGTTATTCCAAAACGATGCGCTTCATCACGAAGTTGCTGAATAATCTTTAATGATTCTGAGTTTTTATTCAAATATAAAGGCACAGAATCGCCCGGGAAATATATTTCTTCCAACCTTTTTGCAATACCAATTAGGCTAATTTTACCTCGAAGGTTTAGCTTGTCAAGGGCTTTAACGGCAGCTGATAATTGCCCCTTTCCACCGTCTATTACAATCAACTGAGGTAATTCTTTTTTTTCTTCAACCTGACGTTTGTAGCGTCTGAAAATCACTTCTTCCATTGAAGCAAAATCGTCTGGTCCGACAACCGTTTTTATATTAAAATGTCTATATTCTTTTTTCGCAGGTTTTGTATTTATAAAAACAACACATGCCGCTACCGGATTTGATCCTTGCAAATTACTGTTATCAAAACATTCAATCCTGATGGGTAGCTCTTTTAAATGCAAGTCTTTTTGTATTGTTTTTAATATCCTGTCGTATCTGGTTTGAGGATCAGCAAGGAACTGCTTTTTTTCCTTTTCCATCCTAAAATATTTTGCATTTCTGCTTGACAAGTCAAGAAGTTTTTTCTTATCACCCCGGCTAGGAACACGTATTTTTATGCCATTTAACACTGCATCAATTTTTATTGGAACCAATATTTCTTTCGCGTTGCTATAAATTTTTTGTCGTATTTCGGTAATTGCCATAGGTAATATTTCCTCTGCTTTTTCATCCATCGACTTTGCAATTTCGAGGGTATGCATTTGTACAATTGCACCTTTTATTACTTTTAAATAATTTACAAAAGCTGCTTTTTCTGTTTCATCAATGGTAAAAACATCGACATCAGTTATTGTTGAACTAACAACTGTAGATCGACTTTGATACCTTTCCAATGCTCCTAGTTTTTCCTTTATATCCTGTGCGTCTTCGTACTGAAAATTTTCGGAAAAACTTTTCATAAGTTCTTTTAGATACTTTATTACGCCACTAACATTGCCTTTTAATATATCCTTAATCTGCTCAATTCCTTCCAAATAATGCGACTCCTCCTCATATCCCTCACAGGGTCCCAAACAATTTTCCAAGTGGTATTCCAAACAAACTTTAAACTTTTTCCTTTCGATATTATCCTTAGACAGCTGATAATTACAAGTTCGTAACTTGTACATTTTTTTTACCAAGTCAAGCAAGACACTTACAGTATGATGCGACGTATATGGACCAAAATAAACCGACTGATCCCTTATAACATTTCTTGTTTTAAACACCCTTGGGAATCGCTCATTTTTAATACAAATCCATGGATAAGTTTTGTCATCTTTTAACCGGATATTATAGCGTGGCTGGTATTTCTTTATTAGGTTGTTTTCTAATAATAAGGCATCCTCTTCCGACTCTACAACCATGTATTTTATTTCTACAATATTTCGAACCAGCAACGTGGTTTTTCGGTTATCATGGTTTTTAGAAAAATAAGAGGATACCCTTTTTTTTAAATCCTTCGCCTTACCAACATATATGATTTTTTTTGTATTGTCGAAGAATTGATAGACCCCAGGGGCATGAGGCAAAACTGCAACCAGGGTTTTTAAATATTCGAGGTTTTTATTTTTAGCTGAAAATTTCAACTTTTATATAATTAATATTTTACCAACACATGGGTTTCGTATGTGCTCAATTCTTCTTTCTTGGAATTTTCAATAAACGACAAATCACAAATAAAACTAAAATATACCTTTTTTACGTTGAGCATTTTTACCAATTCCAGTGCCGCTAGTGCTGTTCCACCAGTTGCCAATAAATCATCATGGATTAAAACAACATCATCATCATTAAGTGCATCTTTATGAATTTCTATTCGATCTGTTCCATACTCCAAATCGTAATCTATCCCGAATGTTTCGGCTGGCAACTTTCCTTTTTTACGTACAGGCACAAAACCTGCGTCTAAATGGTATGCTAATGCACCACCAACGATAAATCCTCTCGACTCAAGAGAAACAACCTTTGTTATACCCTTGTCAATATATGCGTTTGATATTTGATCGACAACCAGCTTGAACGCCTCAGGATTTTTAAGCATGGTTGTTATATCTTTAAAATTAATTCCCTTTTCGGGATAGTCTGGAATTTCTCGGATAGTGTTTTTTAAATTCATAGTTTTTGTTTTTGTTCCACGTGGAACATTATCTGCCAAGAAGTACAAGCAATACATTTATGTCTGATGGTGACACTCCTGATATTCGACTTGCTTGTCCAATCGTGGCTGGTTGTATGTTTTTAAGTTTTTGCCTTGCTTCTGTTGATATTGTTATTAGTTTATCATAATCAAATTTATCTTTAATTGAAATATCCTCCAATCTTTTGAGTTTTTCCGCAACTTGTTTTTCCCGATCAATGTAACCAGAATATTTTATAATAATTTCAGCAGACTCTATAATTTCTGTCCATCTATCTTTTGGAACCCGTTTTAGAAATGTTTTTAAAGGGGTAATGGGTTCAATGAGATCAAATATGGAAATCTGAGGGCGTAAAATAACGTCAATTAATTTGACTCCTTGCTTTAATTCTGTTGTTCCCTTTTCCTTAAGTAACTGATTTACAAATTGTGGCTTCAAACTAAAGTTTTTCACAAACTCAATAATTTCATCCCGAAGCTTTATTTTTTCCTTTAATAAATTTAAACGATCTAGAGAAGCAAGTCCAATATCAAACGACTTTTGTGTTAATCTTGCATCGGCATTGTCCTGACGAAGTAAAATTCGGTATTCAGCCCTACTGGTAAACATCCGGTAAGGTTCATCGACTCCTTTCGTAACTAAATCGTCGATTAATACGCCAATATATGCTTCATCGCGATTTAAAACAAATTCCTTATCCGACCCGCTTGCTTTTAAATGAGCATTAATACCTGCCATGATACCTTGTGCTCCTGCTTCCTCATATCCTGTTGTTCCATTAATCTGTCCCGCAAAATATAAATTGGAAATTATTTTTGTTTCCAAAGTGTGGTACAATTGAGTCGGATCAAAATAATCGTACTCGATAGCATAACCGGGTCTAAAAATTTTAGCATTTTCTAATCCTGGAATTAATTTTAAAGCAGCAAACTGAACTTCCCATGGCAATGACGAAGAAAATCCATTTAAATAATATTCAATGGTTTTTTCACCTTCCGGCTCTAAAAACAATTGATGGCTTTCTTTTTCTGAAAACGTAGTCAACTTTGACTCAATACTTGGACAATATCTTGGACCAGAACTTTGAATGGTTCCGTTATACATTGGAGAATCGTCGAAACCAGATTCAAGCATTTTATGAACTTCCGGATTTGTTGTGGTTATCCAACATGACCGCCGTTTGCACAACGATTTTGTATTTTCTAAATAACTAAACTTAAAATGTCCTTCTTCTCCTTGTTGTTCTGTACATTTTGAAAAATCAATCGTTCTTCCATCAATACGCACAGGAGTACCAGTTTTTAACCTGTCTGTTTTAAATCCGGCATCACGCAATTGATCTGAAATAAAATAGGACGCAGCTTCACCAACCCGTCCACCTTTCATTTGATGCCTCCCTACATGTATTAAACCATTAAGGAAAGTACCATTTGTAAGAATAACAGTTTTAGATTTAAATTCAACCCCAACTTTCGTTCTTACCCCATTTACCGAACCATCTTCGAGTATAAGATTTATTACCGCATCTTGCCAAAGGTCCAAATTATCAGTTGATTCCAAAGTGTCGCGCCACAGTTCCGAAAATTTCATTCTGTCGTTTTGTGCACGAGGACTCCACATAGCAGGTCCTTTTGATCGATTCAAAAGCCTGAATTGTATGGTAGTTTTATCTGCTATTATTCCAGAATGTCCACCAAGCGCATCAATCTCACGAACGATTTGACCTTTTGCAATACCACCCATTGCAGGATTGCATGACATTTGGGCATATTTGCCCATATCCATTGTAATTAATAACGTTTTTGAACCCAATGTTGCTGCTGCCACTGCTGCTTCACAACCCGCATGTCCTCCTCCAACAACTATAACATCATACTCTGGCAACATATTCTATCCATTTTTTAAATAAAAATTTTCTTTTTCTGTCATTACTATTTTTTCATTCGGAGTTTTATCCCCATATCCTACTAAATGTAAAATACCATGAAAAATGACCCGTTTCAATTCTTCGAAAAAATCTACTGCAAAGGTATTTGCATTTTCTGAAATTCTATCTTTACTTATAAATAAATCCCCACTAATGGTATTTCCTTCCACATAATCGAAAGTGATAATATCTGTATAATAATCGTGGTTTAAATATTTTTTGTTGACCTCTAAAATATACTGATCTGAGCAAAAAATGATATTTATATCTCCAGGAATTTTATTTTCCGTTCGAATTAAATTACTAATCTTTTCTTTTATATCTTTCTTATTGAAAGCTATTTCCGAAATATCTTCATGATGAAATTCTATGTTTTCCACTCAGTTTTAATTTAAATTCAATAACACTTCCTTTGTCTTGAAAACTTAGTTCATCCGAATAAGTTTTTATTATAAAAAGTCCTCTACCATGTTCTTTTCTTATATTTTCAGAGCAAGTTGGATCCAATAAATTTTTAATATCAAAACCCCTTCCTTCGTCCCTTATTTTAACCCGTGCAAAATCATTTTCTATTTTCGTACTTATCGTCACAACCTTTGAGTTATCGTTGTGGTTTCCGTGTACAATAGCATTTATAACAGCCTCTGATACACACAAATAGAATCTATTGTAAACGTTTTCTGATATACCATGTTCATTCAAAATACGTTTCAAAAAAACATCTACTTCCACAAGGCTTTTTGTGTCAGAATATATGGTAAGGGTATTGCTATTTTCGGACATTTGTTTCTTCAAGAGTTTTTAAATAGTCTTTATATTTTTTTGTATAATAAGCCTTAATATTTTGATTACCATAATCTATTTGTTCTATGTTCCCCACATTGTTTTTTGTATACTCAAAATATTTTAAGGGGTTACTAAAAAATTCTTCATCAGCAGTTTGTGATTCACGTTTTTCATCCATATCCCTTTCTATTTCAGCATTTTGCGCTTCCAATAATCTTGTAAGAATTTGATTATGCCTGTTTACTGTTTGTACAGAAACATTTTTATTCATTAAATCACGTTTGTTTTGTTCCAATATGTCGTCAATTTGTTTTAATTGCTCCATTGCACTGCTTCCAACCTGACCATTTTGCATCAGGTCCCGTAACATTTTTTGCATCATTTCGTGTTGCATTAATGACTCTCCAAGCATTTTACTCATCTGTTTAGAGTTACCCTTTTTCATTTCTTCAATCATTTGCTGCAACTGTTGTTTCATTCCTTCCGAACCACTTTTTAGCATATTTAATTGTTCACCTCCTTGTCCTTGAGGGTTTTCACATTGTTGATCGCCCGGCATTGCATTTGCCATTTGTTCTTCAATCTGATCTAATATTTCGTTTAACATTAAAGTTAAATTATTAAGCGAAGTAATTACATATTGTTGCTTTTCCATCGCCTTTGGCAATACAAGCTCTTCCATTAACTCATTTGAACTGCTCAGGTTTATTTCTAGATCCAACAATTCACCACTAACCAAATTATTGACTTGAGGTACCCTTTTTGCTAAAGCATACAAAGAATCTTTTACAACAAGGCTTTGATTAATAAGTCCGTTTTGTTGTCTTTTTAAAACATTTAAAATCGGATCCTCCTTTTTAATATCCCGAACTGAGCTTAATATATCTTCCTGACTAAAAGACATATACAATAGATTACTAAGTATTTGCTTTAAATTTTGTATGCTTTCTTTGTTTTGTTGCATTGTATTCGTTTGCAACATTTGGTGCATATTAAAAGCAAGATTTTTCATTCGTTCCGAAGTTTCCTTTATACTTTTTGAAGATTTATTCTTGTTTTGTTTCTTTAATTCTTCTTTATTATTTTCAAACCCTTTATTTATATCCTCAAATTCATTTGAAAATTCATCGAAAATTAAGGGCTTTTCTAATTTATTATTTAATTCCAAAGCATCTTTTAACTCTTCCCTCAAATTATCAATTTTACTTTTTATTGTGCTGTCTTTTTGTTCTATATTTTCATAGTCTTTGTTTTCAAGAAGCTCTTCAACAAGTTTTTCTTCCTCAATTGCCAATTTTGAAAGTTGATCAGTAACGCTTTGTAATTCTTGTTCCACCTTCATTTTCTTAAGCATTTCCAGATTTCTATCCAATTGTTTCGATAAATCATCGAACGACATATCAAGCTGATCAGATAACTTGTTTAATTTGTTTTCATCAAAATCTTCTGCAAGCTTATAAAACTCCTCCAGCAAATCTTTTAATTCTGGTGTTAGAACCTGGTCTAATAATTCCTGTAATTGTTCTTGTTTTTCAATTATTTCCTGATTTTCTTCTGAAAACGAATTCATCAGGTTATTTAGGTCTTTGTTTTGCTCATATGCATCTTTTAATAAATCCTGTAATTTGTTTTGTTGCTGTTCGATATCCTGAATAAACTGTGATTTTTCCCATTCCGAAATATTGTTATTAATAGTGTTTATTTGAAGTTGCTTAACATTTTTGCGAATTTCATTTGCCAAATCTTTTCCCTGGTTCATTAATTTTTCTATCTCGGCAAATTGTTCTTTTTTTATCTCCGATAATTCTTCCGTAGTTGGAATATTATAAATATAACTTTCGGATGTAGTTGATTTATACCCATTAATTTCATCATTATCATCAACAGAAAAATAATAACTAACTATCCCGGAGCTTGCATTTATTGTATTAAAATCAAACGTAAAATAATAATCTTGTTCTTTTAAAGACTTTACAAATCGCACAGGGATTATACTATCGTAATTATCAATATTATAGTGAAAATTCAAAGCCGAAAATCCGTAATCGTCTTCAATTGATCCTTTAAAGTAATACCTCGAAAATTGGGTTGAATCTTTAACCTGCACCATATTTATTTGTGGATACAAATCTTTTACAGCTTCAATCGAATAGAGAATTGAATTTTCATCTTTAAAATATTCATTGACTAAATCAATGGCGTAAGTTGATGATTCAGTAATTTTAGAAGAAACTTTAAACCAACTTTTTTCCGCTTTAGAAATGAGGTCCTTGTTCGAATTGAAACTTATTTTCAAGGTATCTGTATCAATGCATTTAAATTTCCATTTTACCATTGATCCTTCAGGTGCTTTAATATCCCCAATATTTTCAACAATGTGTTGTCCAACTTTTGTATAATCAGGTGGATCTATTGTTATAGTAAAATTCTGAATTCCAGGTTTTGGCTGCGTTTCCAGGTAATATTTTTTCGATGAATATTCAAGATCAGTGAAGTAAAAACCAAAACTATTTATTACTGCATCTAATTTATACTCGAAACTCCCATCTTTTTTATTGTTCATTAAAAAGTTGGTATTTCCTATGACAATATATACAACTTCTGGAATGTTGCTACCTTCACACCTGACTTTTAAAATTGTACTTTGCCCCTTTGTAATTTTAATGCTATCGGTTTCAAAAATAAATTCAAAGGGAGCTGGTTTTTGAAAGGATTGTTGGTAATTAACAATTCTGTGGTTCGATTCTTTTAACAAAGGTTTATCAAAAACCAAAATAGCTGCAACAATGAATACGCTTACAAGAAAATAAAAAAGCACATATTTTAATTGCGAAAACCGTATTGCTTTGTTAAAATCGAAAATCTTTATCTCATTAATTTTCTGATGTATACTCGCTAATAATAATTCTTTTGATTGTTGTTCGTTTGAACTATCAGCCAGCTCTAATATATTAATAAGCTTATCCTTTATTTCTCCGAAATGATTTACAATTATTGCATTTAAATTCTTTCTATCTTTTTTATTAAATGCTATAAATAACTGATATACTGGAATTAGTATATAATGTAAAGCCACAAATACAAAAAACAATAGAATCCCAAAGAATTCTATTTTCCGAATACTTGAAGAAGAATACGTATAATATTCAAGAATTGAAACCACGACGTATACAATAATAAAAAGTAAAGAAGTAATTAATAAACCTCTGAGAAGTTTATATAAATAGTATCGTTTCCTAAAATTATTTAGCTTATCAACAAGTATTTTATAACTATCGTTCATATTTTTTCAAATCGCTAAATTTAAACAAGTTAAGAGAAATATTGTTTGTTAATAATGAGTTATATAAAAGTTCAAAAGATTTAAATATAAAACAATAATTAAACTTGTATAATTTATTATTAAAAGTAATAGTAGCCAATTAACACAAAAACAAATAATAACCGTTAGATTTTTGTACATTTTGTTCACCTACATTTTAACAGTTCATAAGTAAACAAACAAGAATATTTTTAAAAACAATAAAATGTTTATAATTCATCAAAACATTCATAAATAAAATCTTAAATAGTTTATTAGATGTTTATAACTTTGAAAGCATTACTTATAAATGTATTTATTACTTTTGATAAATACTTATTAACAACAATTAACAGCATATTATATATATCATTTTATATATATCTTTAATTATAAATAATAATAATATAAAAGCTTTTTGAAGAAAGTATTTAAAATATTACTTGTAGAAGACAATCCCTTTAACCAAAAAATAGTCAAATTTAATCTTGCTAAAGAAAACCATGAAATTATTTCGGCAATGAACGGAATAGAAGCAGTAGATAAATTTATTTCAGATGAATTTGATTTTATCTTAATGGATATTATGATGCCGGAGATGGATGGTTTAGAAGCAACTGTGAGGATAAGGGAGATTGAAAAAGAGATGAAAAAAGAACGGGAAACCCCAATCATTGCCTTAACTGCAAATACCCTGGATAACGATCGTGAAAAGTGCCTCCGTATCGGGATGAATGAATACATGAGCAAGCCATTTAAAATGAGCTACTTGGAGGAAATTCTAAAAAATTTAAAATTACAATAGTTTCATGAGTAATGAGGTGGATTTTAGGGACGGTTCGTTTCATGAAAATGAAAAGGATTTTGACCAAAAACTGCGGCCATTAAGATTTTCAGATTTTCAGGGTCAAAGTAAAATTGTTGATAACCTGAAAGTTTTTGTGAAAGCAGCAGTTATGAGGGGCGAATCCCTTGATCATGTTCTTTTGCATGGTCCTCCTGGACTTGGAAAAACCACTTTGTCAAATATTATTGCCAACGAACTTAGTGTTGGTATAAAAATTACATCGGGTCCGGTGTTAGATAAACCGGGTGATTTAGCCGGATTACTTACAAACCTGGAAGATAATGATGTGCTTTTTATTGATGAAATTCATCGATTGTCGCCCATAGTTGAAGAATATTTGTATTCGGCCATGGAAGATTTCAGGATTGATATAATGATTGACAAAGGACCAAGTGCACGGTCAGTTCAATTAGAATTAAATAAATTCACCCTTATTGGGGCAACAACCCGCTCAGGGCTGCTTACATCGCCACTTAGGGCACGATTTGGTATCAACTCTCATCTTGAATATTACGATGCTGAAATACTGACCGGGATAGTGTTGCGATCGGCAAATATATTAGATGTTGAAATTAGTAAAGATGCTGCCCACGAAATTGCATCGCGAAGCAGGGGAACACCTCGTATTACCAATGCACTTTTGCGAAGGGTTCGTGATTTTGCCCAGGTGAAAGGCGATGGAAAAATAGATATGAAAATAACCCGTTATGCCTTAGATGCTTTAAATATTGATAAACATGGTTTAGATGAAATGGATAATAAAATATTGACAACCATCATCGATAAATTTAAAGGTGGACCGGTTGGTATTTCTACCATTTCGACTGCGGTAAGCGAAGACACGGGAACCATTGAAGAAGTTTATGAACCGTTTTTAATTAAAGAAGGGTTTATAAAACGGACTCCAAGGGGAAGGGAAGCTACCGAATTAGCGTACAAACATTTAGGTAAAATAAAATACGGCGATTCACCGTCCTTATTTTAGTTCAACCAGCTCAATTTCATACAATTTAGGATAAAATTTTCCGGTCACATAAATTTTTCCGGTGGCTTTGTCATATGCAATTCCGTTGAAAACATCTACTGGTTTTGAAGGCAGTTTATCTTTGTCTTTTAAAATACCACTAAAATTAATCATAGATTCAACCCTTCCGGTTATCGGGTCAATTATTACAACATAATCGGTAGTCCAAACATTTGCCCATATTTTACCATCTATATATTCCAATTCATTAATGGCATTCATATTTTGGGTATTATCTGCAACAGCAACTTTTTTTACAACCGAAAAATCGTTCGGATCCAACCAGGTTAAATAATTGGTACGGTCGTCCATGATCAAATGCGTTCCATCGTTGGTAAGCCCCCAACCTTGTGTCGATTCAAAATTAAAAGTGTCTATCACCGAAAAATCATTCACATCGTATACAAATCCGGTTTGGGATCTGTAGGTAAGTTGGTAAATTTTATCATTTAAAATGGTAATTCCTTCTCCAAAATATTGCTCTTCAAGCTCGACCGATTGCAATACTTTTCCTGTTTTTATATCGGTTTTATAAATACCGGAAGTTCCATGGTCACCTGTTCCTTCATAAATATAACCGTTATGCACAACCAATCCTTCGGTAAAAAAATCTCTTGAGTGCGGATATTCATTTACAATTTTATAGGTATACTGTTTTGGTATGATATCTGAAAAAACTGAAAAATTTTTCAGTTTACTATTTTTAACACCGTCGGTTTTAATAGCTTCCACTTTAATGGTATTGTTTCCAAGCGATCCAATATTTTCAATGACGTATTCGAAATTTAAATCTTTTGTTGAAGTTAAAAGATTGTTGTTCAGGTAAATATTTATTTTGTCAATTTCTCCATTGGCAAGTTTGGTTTTAATATCTAAAGTTATATTGTCACCATAAACCACATTTTTTTCAGGGGAAATTTTAATATTACTTAAAGGTCTTCGTGAGCGTTTAGAGGAAGTATTTGAACACGATAGAAAAGTAATAATTATAAAAATTAGCAGGAGAATAGGGAAAAAAAATTTCTTCATTGTTTAATTATTTGTATTCCTGTTTGCTTACAAAACAAAAATAATCTTTTTAAGAACAATTAGATACTGGTAAATAATAATAAAGATTATATTCGTTTTATGGATAAAATGAATTATATATTTGTTTTAAAATTTACGGTTTTTGAATCCATTTAAAAAATTAGCCAGCGACACTGCCATTTATGGAATGAGCAGTATAATAGGAAGGTTCCTTAATTGGTGGCTTGTTCCGTATTATGTTTTTCTCTTTGAGGCCGAAACCTATGGCATAATTACCAACCTTTATTCCTATGCAGCGGTTTTAATGATCTTGTTAACCTATGGTATGGAAACCGGATATTTTCGTTTTGCTTCAAAAAGCGAGGATCCGGAAAAGGTCTATTCAACATCCGTTATTTCCATATTATTTACCTCTATATTGTTTCTTGCGCTGGCCGTTCCCTTAAAAAGTACTATTGCCAATTGGCTTAATTACAAAGAACATGCAGAATATATCCTTTGGATTGTAATTATCGTATCAATAGATGCACTTACAGCAATACCGTTTGCCAGGTTGAGGCTAAAAAACAGGCCCATAAAATTTGCTGCAATAAAACTTATAAATATTGGATTTGCCATCGGGCTAAACATATTTTTTCTTTCCATTTGCCCATCGTATATCAAAAACCATACGGACTCATGGTTAAGATTTGTCTATTCTGAAAATATTGGTGTAGGCTATGTTTTTATTTCAAATTTATTGGCTTCAATCCTGACCTTTGTTCTTTTATTGCCAGAGTTTTTTAAACTAAAAATACAGTTTGATCCAAGTTTATTGTCAAAAATTTTAAACTATTCTATTCCAATATTAATTGTAGGATTGGCAGGAATTTTAAGCCAGCATATCGATAAAATTTTGATCCCGTTTTTAATCCCCGAAAACGAAAACCCGATGCAACAATTAGGAATTTATGGGGCAAGTTTTAAAATGGCGGTATTAATGAACATGTTTATCCAGGCATTTCGTTATGCCTTTGAACCCTTCTTTTTTGCACGTAAAAATTCAAGCAACGACAAAGCAATTTATGCTTTGATCATGAAATATTTTATCATTTTTGGCTTGTTTATTTTCCTGGGAATGATGTTCTATATCGACCTGGTTTCCTTTATTTTTGATGAAAAATATATGGAAGGTATAAAAGTATTGCCGATCATTTTAATGGGAAATTTATTCTTCGGGATATATTTTACGCTTTCGTTGTGGTATAAATTAACCGACAAAACCAAATATGGCGCATATATGGCTTTAACCGGATCGTTTATAACCATTGTTTTAAATTTTATTCTGATTCCAATTCTAGGTTACATGGGTTCTGCAGTAACATTTTTTACCAGTATGCTGGTGATTACATTAATCTCTTATTTTCTTGGAAAAAAACACTACCCAATACCTTATGACCTAAAATCCATTGCATTATACTTTATGTGTGCATCGTTTATTTATGTCCTTTCCTTAATCACAAAAAATGGTGCACCGCTTTTCAAATACACAATAAATACTTTCCTTTTAATTGTTTTTGCGGGTGCCATATTCTTTCTGGAAAGAAAAAATCTTGGCAAACTAATTATTAAGCAGAAGAAATAAAGAAAAATACTTAAAAGTATTAAATTTGTGAATTACTAAATTAATAAAATGAATAAAAAGGTTATAGCAATTGCCAGCGATCATGCCGGGTACGACAGGAAACAAACAATATTGAAATATTTGGAAGAAAATGGCATTGCTTATAAAGATTATGGTTGTCATAGCAGTGAAAGTTGTGATTATCCCGATTTTGCGCATCCACTTGCCGATGCGATAAGTAAAGGAGAGTTTGAGTTTGGCCTTACATTTTGTGGAAGCGGACAAGGTATAAGCATCACTGCAAATAAACACCAGGGTGTTCGTTCTGCAATTTGCTGGAGCCCAGAAATTGCAAGGCTTTCACGATTACATAACGATGCAAATGTTTGTTCAATCCCGGGCAGGTTTGTAACTGATAATGAAGCCGTTGAAATAGTAAAAACTTTCTTAAATAC
This sequence comes from Prolixibacteraceae bacterium, assembly GCA_963678235.1. Lineage (GTDB taxonomy): Bacteria > Bacteroidota > Bacteroidia > Bacteroidales > Prolixibacteraceae > JABMQB01. Next base: position 3,566,518 of record OY782766.1, read on the forward strand.
CGGTTTCGAAGGCGGAAGGCACGAAAGAAGGATCAAGAAAATACCTGTTAGCTAAATGGTCAATCAAAAAGAAATATTCCTTAAAAAATCTGAAATAGCTTTTGATTTAAAGCATAGAATGACTATTAGGCATAATATTTCTAAGTACGATGAAGCAGTAGCAAAAGGTAAATCCAGATATATTGATTTCGATCTTGCAAAAGAACGGGCGTCTTACATTAAAAACACTTCCATAAATAATTTAGGCGATTACCTGGAAGAGTTTGAAAAAAACAGCACGTTAAATGGTGCATCGGTTTTATGGGCAAGAGATTCAAAGGAAGCAATTGATCATATAAAAGAGATAATACTTCAAAACCCATCGTCGGTATTGGTTAAAAGTAAATCGATGGTTACGGAAGAAATAGAATTTAATGAAGAAGTTGAAAAGCTTGGCATTAAACCTATTGAAACCGATCTTGGGGAATTTATTGTTCAGGAAGCTGGCGAAAAGCCTTACCACATATTAACACCTGCGATGCACAAATCGAAGGAAGATGTGGCTGAATTGTTTGCAAAAAATTTTCAAACGCCAAAAGATGCTAATACGGCTGAACTGACCGAATTTGTGCGTCGGGAGCTCCGGAAAAAATTCAGGGCTTCGGACTTAGGTGTTACGGGGGCAAATTTTCTGGTTGCCGATGTGGGCGGTGTTGGCCTTACCGAAAATGAAGGGAACGGAATGATGTCGGTTTCCTTTCCTAAGATACATATTGTTTTAGCCGGGATCGAGCGGTTAATTCCATCGCTAAAAGACCTTGCCATGTTTTTTCCGTTGTTGGCAACCTTAGGAACCGGGCAACAAATATCGGCATACAATTCGCTTATTTTAGGTCCGCGAAAAAAGAACGAAACCGATGGTCCTGAAAAAATGTATGTAATTCTTTTAGATAACGGAAGATCAAAATTATATGCCGAAGAAGAACAATCGGATGCCCTAAAATGTATAAGATGTGGAGCGTGTTTAAATGCTTGTCCTATCTATAAAAATGTTGGGGGATATACGTATAATACAACTTACAGTGGACCTATTGGATCGGTAATTACACCATTTTATAAAGGATTTGAAACATTCAGCCATTTGAGTTATGCCTGCACGGTGTGCGGACGGTGTTCTGAGGTGTGTCCGGTAAAAATACCGCTACATGATTTATTGTTACGCAACCGTAAAATAAGTGTGGATAAAAAACAGGAATCGTTTTTATGGAACACAGGAATGAAATCTTTTGAATATATTTTTTGTAAACGTTCGCGCCTTGATTCGTTTGGAGGAAAGGCTAAAAACCGTGTTTTAGATTTAAACGCCAATGTTTTTGGAGACAAGAAAAGTGTACCGCCTTTGGCAAACCAATCATTTAGCAAACAGTGGAAAAATAAATAATAGAAACTATGTTATCAAATACGTGTAAATATGCTTTGAGGGCCCTTATTTATTTAGGGAAATTTTCAAATGAAGAGAAAAAAATTGGCATAAAAAAGATTTCCGAAGACCTGAATATTTCTTCTCCTTTTTTAGGTAAAATTTTACAAAACCTGGTGAAACAAAAATTATTGCTTTCAACAAAAGGACCAAATGGAGGTTTTGCGCTTTCAAAAAATCCTGAAGAGATTAGCCTTTGGGACATTGTTGTAAAAGTGGATGGAGAAGAATTTTTCACCAATTGCCTCATTGGCTTAGAGGCCTGTAAAACACACGATAGCAGTAAACCATTATGCCCGGTTCACAATAAATACGATAAGCTAAGAAAAGAAATCAGGGAGTTTTACCAGGTTACTTCACTTCAAACCATAAGTGCCGACATTAAAAAATTTGAGCAATTTATCCAGCTTTAAAGATACTTGCGGATAATATTTTCGGATAAAATGTATTTGTATATTACGAATGCAAAACAAATTCCGAATAGGTTTGCAAAGATGTCATAAATGCTTCCTTCCCTGTTATTTATAAGCCACTGTTGTAACAGTTCAAAAATTCCACCTGTAATAAATGATAACACAGGAGCATAAATTAATGCATTAATCCTTTTTTTTAAAGGATTGAATAACAACAAACAAAAAATTAAATACATTGAAAAATGTACAATTTTATCCAGATGGGGTAGGTTAAATAACGGATTTTGTGGGAGATCATCTCCGGGCGTTAAGCTTAAAAAAGCGATGAATATTAAACATAAAAAAGCTTTCCAAAACGGAATAAATTTAGTCATTGATTAGTTATAAAGGTTCGGTATTTAACAGGGATCAAATATACAAACAAAGCTAAAAACATTTATGGCAGGAATTTACATACATATTCCATTTTGTCGGAAAATATGTTCTTATTGTGATTTTTATAAAACAAAGGATATCTCGCAAAAGCCATTATTTATTAACGCTTTAATAAACGAACTTCAGGATAGGAAGAACTATCTCTCAGGTGAAATAATAAGTACCATTTATTTTGGTGGGGGAACACCATCGGTTTTAACAGCAACCCAAATAACAAAAATACTAGATGAGATAGAACACTTATGTCCGGTTAATAAGGATGCTGAAATTACCCTGGAAGCAAATCCAGATGACCTGAACAAGAAATACCTTAGTGAACTTAAAACAACAAAAATTAACCGCTTAAGTATAGGTATTCAGTCATTTATTAACAATGATTTGCAATCAATGGGAAGAAGGCATGATTCGAATCAGGCATTACTTGCGGTAAGAAATGCATATGAAACAGGCTTTAAAAACATTAGTATTGACCTTATTTACGGGCTACCGGGCTTAAGCCCGGAAAAATGGGAAGAAAACCTCGAATTGGCATTTAACCTTCCCGTAAAACATATTTCAGCCTATCATTTAACCTACCATGAAGGCACAAAATTTTATGACCTTAGAAAAAAAGGAAAACTTAAAGAAATAAAAGAAGAATTAAGTATCGAACAATTTAATTGTTTGATAAACAAAGCAAAAGAAAATGGTTTTATTCATTATGAAATCTCTAATTTCGCCAAAGAAGGCTATTTCTCAGAGCACAATTCTTCCTATTGGTTTGGAGAAAAATATCTTGGGCTTGGACCCTCTGCCCATTCGTTCGATATAAAATCAAGGCAATGGAACGTTGCCAGTGTAAAAAAATATGTTGATGCAATTCAAAATATCAGTCCGTATTTTGAACATGAAATGCTTTCCGAAAACGAACAGTATAACGACTATATTTTGACCAACTTAAGAACAATGTGGGGTATTGGTAAAAAAAGCCTGAAAGATAAATTTGGAAAGGAAAAAGTAGATTATTTTGCACAAAACGTACAAAAGTATATTCATTCCGGGCATATTTCGGAAAGTGCTACACATTACTTTTTAAGCCGTAACGGTTACTTCATTTCCGATGAAATTATGGCAAATTTGATGTTTGTTGAGTAAGAGATACAACTTTCTACTATTGATTGTGTAATGCTTTAAGGTGATAATTTCGTTTCAAATCGAAAAATAACCCCTTAATTTGTCGATCCAATCCGAAAAAATAACTCTTTTGTCTTTTTAAATAATTCATAAAAACCGCAAAAAACTTTTGGGTGTTCGTTCAATCTTTGATTAGTTTCTATTGATAAGTCTTCATTGTTTGTAAAAGTATTTTCAATATATTATCTGGCAATACAGCTACATACATTTAAATATTGTTAACACCTCTTAGTATCTTTATAGAATTATCTATCTTTGCGTTTTCAAAAAATGTTTTTCTTTTGAAATAATGTTTTGAATATTAATAGCTTAAAAAATATGAAGATCCGAATTGTAAACAAATCAACAAATCCACTTCCGGCATATAGTACCGAACTATCTGCAGGGATGGATTTAAGGGCTAACTTAACAGAAAGTATTGTGTTAAAACCAATGCAGAGGAAATTGGTTCCAACCGGTCTATTTGTTGAGATTCCAGCCGGGTTTGAAGCGCAAATACGGCCAAGAAGCGGACTTGCCCTTAAAAAAGGAATTACTGTTTTAAACACTCCTGGCACAATTGATGCTGATTATCGGGGCGAAATAGGCGTTATACTTATTAATCTTTCTCAGGAAGATTTTGTTATTGAACATGGAGAACGAATCTGCCAGATGATTATCGCAGCTCACGAAACAGTAAAATGGGAACTGAGCGAGGCGCTGGAAGATACGCAAAGAGGTGCCGGGGGATTTGGGCACACAGGCAAAAAATAAAAAAATGAAAAAAGTAAACATATTATTTCTGATTTCATTTACTGTCTTATTCGCGTGTAAAACCGTTGAAAAAACAGTAGCCGAACCGGAAATTAGTATTGAAGATACCGAAGAAATAAAAGAAACCACGTCGAAAGACAAAGAGTTTCAATACCTTTTTGTGGAAGCACTAAAGGAAAAAATGATTGGAAACCCGCAAAGGGCAATTGCCCTTTTGTCGAGTTGCCTTGAAATTGATCCAAACTCGGCAGTTGCCATGTATGAACTGGCAAATATCCATGCTTTAAACAACGATGTCACAAGTGCAGCCTTATTGCTTGATAAAGCCATTTCCATCAACCCGGATAATAAATGGTATAAATTGCTATTAGCACGGATTTATCAACAATCAAAACGTTTTGAAGACGCTTCCAAAATATATTCCCAATTACTGGAAAAAGAACCGGAAAACCTGGATTACCTGTATTTAAATGCCATTATGCTTTCCAATGCAGATAAGCCTGCAGAAGCAATAAAGGCCTATGAGAAACTGGAAGAAAAAACAGGTTTGAACGAACAAATTTCGGTCTCGAAACAACAATTGTACCTCGAATCGGGAAAGGTAAAAGAAGCCTTTGAAGAAATTCATAAACTTATTGAATCGAACCCGGAAGAAAGCCAGTATTATGGTTTGCTTGCTGATTTGTATATGAACCAGGGCGATAAAGAAAATGCATTAAAGAATTACAACAAAATTCTTGAAATGGATCCAACAAGTGGTTATGTGCACTTTTCTTTGTCAAATTATTACATGAAAGAAGGGAACAAGGAAAAAGCATATGAAGAAATAATTTCAGGATTCACCAACACGAATGTTGAGCTGGAAACAAAATTACAATTGTACCTTATGCTTTCGGCACCTGATGCCCCTGAAAAATACACGGAAACAGAGATATTGGGATTGATCAATATTTTAATTACAACCCATCCTGACGACTTCAGGGTTTATACAATTTATGCGGAATACCTGCTTCAAAAACAAGAGCTTTCTGAAGCGCGCGTGCAGCTTAAAAAAGTATTGGAATTAAATCCGGACGATTACATGATCTGGGAAAGGGTTCTGTTTATTGATAACGATTTGTTAGAGTGGGAAGCCCTTTACGAGGACAGTAAAAGTGCCATGGAGTTGTTCCCAAACCAACCACAGGTTTATTTTCTAAATGGCGTGGCATGCGTTCAGCTCGAAAAATTTGACGAAACCCTTGAAATTTGTGAAGAAGGTTTAAGCTATGTTGTTGAAAATCCGCCTTTACAGGGGCAATTTATTTTATTACAAGCAGAAGCAAAATATAAATTAAACGAATTCTCCGAATCGTTTGAGCTTTTCGAGAAAGCAATTGAATTGAACCCGGAGAATTATATTGCAATGAATAATTATGCCTATTACCTATCATTGAACGGTACAAAATTGGACGTTGCCGAAAGGATGAGTGGCAGGGTTGTCGATGTTTTTCCGACCAACGCAACCTATTTGGACACTCATGCATGGGTGTTATTTAAAAAGAAAAAATACCAACTTGCCAAGTTTTATATGGAAACCGCACTTTCCAATGGCGGAAAAGACAATCCAACTCTGCTAGAACATTATGGCGACATTTTGTTTATGCTTGAAAAGCTGGATGAGGCGCGAGATTATTGGCAAAAGGCTAAAGACAATGGAAATGAATCCACTGTCCTGGAAAGAAAAATTAAAGATCAAACGTATTACGAAAAATAGGCTTAGTGAACACCTTTAAAATTGCTTTAAAATACCTATCCATAGCTGCTATTTTGCTATCCTTACTTTATTCGTGCAAGTCGACCGAAAAAATTACCACTGCCAAAGTTAAGGCAATGAGTACGGGCAGGATTATTAAAAAAGTGGAAGAAAATGCATTTGACTATGATTTTTTGACCATAAGGAGGATCAATTGTTTATTTGAAGATGAAAACGGGAGAACTTCGTTCAAAGCAAATTTAAAATCGATCAATAATAAAAGTATTTTACTGCAAATAAGCAAGTTAAATATTTTGATAGGCAGATTGTATTTAACGCCAGATAGTGTTAAATACATTAACTACATGGATAAGAATTACTTTCTCGATGATTATTCGTATTTAAGCAGTATTTTAAATATCGACCTTGATTTTGAGACTGTTCAGGCGATTTTGAGCAACAGCATTTTTTCTTATCGAAACGATCCGAAAGAACGGGATTATAAAAACTTCATTTCGTATGTAGAAGAGGATAAATATGTAATTCAATCGTATAAAGAACGGAAGCTTTCAAAAATTGTAGAGAAAGATAAATATAAAAAAGCAAGCCGAATGCTTAAAAAAAGGGACGATGAGGTACTGATTTTGCAAACAACCTGGATTGAACCGGAAACATTCAACCTTTTAAAAATGTCGATCGAGGATAAATCAAACGAAAGGGAAGCAGAGTTTAACTTTGGTGATTATACGAAAATCGGGAAAAATGATTTTCCGGGTGAAATTAATCTTGGATTGCAAACAGATAAGGGAAATGTCAGTTTAAAAATCCGGTTGGCAGGTTTTTCGACCGATAAAATTAAATCCTTAAGCTTCAGAATCCCGGAAAAATACGAAGAGCTTATTGTTAATTAAGAAGCAACAATAGGCTTTTATTTGCGTTTTAAATTGTGTAATTTAATGTGTGTGAAAGCTATTGTTTCCATAGTATTTTTGTTGTTAATAAATGCGCTTGGTATTAATGCGCAATCTTTGGAGAAACTTCGGCAGGAAAAGGAAAAGGCAGCACAGGAAATACAGTACACCAATAAATTGTTAAGCGAAGCCCAAAAAGACGAAAAAGCTTCTTTAAATAAAGTCAGACTTTTAAACAACAGCATTAGCCAACGAAATAACCTTATCTCATCGTACAATTCCGAAATAAAAGTAATTCAAGGTTTTATTGGCGACAACTTAATGGTTGTTGATATGCTGAATGAAGACCTTGTTTTAATTAAAAGCGAGTATGCCGAAATGATCAGTTTGGCTTATAAAAACCGTTCGGCTTATGATAAAATATTCTTTTTGCTTTCGTCCGAAAGTTTTAACCAGGCCTATAAAAGAAACCTTTACCTTAAGCAATACACTGATTTTCGGAAAAAACAATCAGAAACACTGGATGCGATTCAATCTATTTTGAAAGAAAAAGTAAAAGATCTGGAAGAGCAAACACAGGCTAAGGAACGAGTGCTGGCACAAAAAGTTAAGGAAAATGAAAAGCTTGCATCCGAAAAAAACCAGCAAAGTGCGTACATAAAAAGCTTACAAACCAAGCAACGGACATTACGGCAAAAGCTCAGGAACCAGAGAAGGGTTGAACAGCAGCTTGCGCAGGAAATACAAAAAATAATTGAAGAAGAAGCCCGGAAATCAGCCAAAAGCGGAGGTTCGGGTTTTGCCTTAACCCCGGAACAAAAATTGGTTGGCGATAATTTTGCCCAAAACAAAAGCCGGATTCCATGGCCTCTCGAAAGAGGGATTATTACAGAACGTTTTGGTGTACACAAACATCCGGTGTTGAAAAATATTACCATCGAAAACAATGGAGTGGATATAAGTACCGATGAAGGAGCTAAAGCAAGGGCCGTTTTTCAGGGGGAAGTGAGCAGGGTATTCGGAATTACCGGTGGCAATATGGCTGTGATAATCCGCCACGGCAGTTACCTAACTGTATATTCAAATTTGGAAGAAGTAACCGTTAAAAAAGGCGATCTTGTATTTGCCAAACAGTTTATCGGATCGGTATTTACCGATAAAAAAGACGGCAATAAAACGGTCCTGAAATTTCAAATTTGGCTTGAAAACAAAAAACTTGATCCAGAAAACTGGATTGCCCGTTAACTCTTTTGTTGTTTTTCGAGCAGCATCTCATTTTGCTTTTGGATATCTTTTACGGTTTTTAAAACATCCATCATCACCGGGTTTTCCGATGAAGCATTTCTCATTTCCTCTTTTCTAACACCAAGCTTTGTGTCCATACGGCCCAAAACCAGTGAAAAACTAAAAAATAAAAGGATCATTGCGGGATAAGTAATAAACTTGTTTTCATCCAGTAATTGCCGAATGGAAGTATCGTTGATTGAGTTTAGGAAAACAAATGCAATCATCGCAAAATTAATATACCCAAGATACATTTTTGCCCGGTCAATGTATATTTTCCAACGAACAACGGTCCGTTTATTTAGAGCAATACCAAATAGTTTCATAATTGTGATATTAATATTCTGATTCGTTTAAAGTTAACTCCATTAAATATTGTTTAAGGGATTTTGTCATTGAAATTTTTTCCAGAAAGAGCAAGGTGGGGTTCGCATCACCATCCACATTTATCACACTTAACTTGCCATTGACAGTTTCGGCTACTTTTGAAAATAGCATATGACCGTAGTTGTTCCGACGTTCTTGTTTTTCAATACAATATTGAACAACCCTTCCGGTTTGAGGATTAAAAGTACAATATCCGAGCATTTTATCCTGACCAAACATTCCAAGCGAAAGGTAAGAACTTGATTTATCAATTGTTTCATTCGCATGTTGCCACGTTGGTTGCCAGTCCCAGTTATTTTGAAATGCCAAACGTTCTTTTTGATGGATTTTTGAGAAGCTAACAATTTCAGGAATTTCGGTTTTATTTGGAAGTCCTTCGTAACATTCAAGGTCTTTAATGATCGAAAATCCCGCATTTTTATACGATTTTATGGCCGGGGTATTTTCAGAAATAACTTCCAATATGCATCTTTGAACTTTTGCTTCTTTTAGCTTTTTTTGAATGAATTGATACATTTGGGCCGTCAGTTTTTTACCACGCGCTTCTTCAATAACTCCTGTGCCGGCATTGTATGCAGTTTTAATTCCGTCAATTGTGCGGATGCCGTGTAAAATAAACCCAACAAGTCTGTTTTCAATAAATGCCCCTGCCGATAATTTCAGGTCAATTTCCTCCGAAATGATTTTATTTTCAAGGATTTCTTTGCTTAGTGAAATTTTAACGAAGTAATTTTTAAATGCTTCATTAAAAGTAAACATCAGTTCATCGACGGTTATGTTTTCAAGAGTTTTGATTTGCATATGGTTGATTTTAAAGGTTTGTTGACGTTCTGGATAAAAGCTAAAACACTAAACTTTCAAGTTTATTGCTATGAGTAAAAGAAATCAGCTATTTATTACTCCATGTTTAGTTCCATTTTGAGCACGCTTTCATTATAAAACTGCATGATTTCGGAATAATTGATCAAATGATTTGGGCATAAAAAAACCCGGTAAAACCGGGCAATAAGGTTAAATATTGGCAACCCTTCGGAGTGCCGGAATATTTAAGAATTTTATTTTTCTTCCCTGAAGTTCAATAAGTTTATCTTGTTTGAATTCGGATAACAAGCGAATAACCGATTCGGTTGCAGTACCCACAATATTGGCCAGTTCTTCGCGCGTTAATGAAATTTGAAGGTTGTTCTGGTTATCAAGGTCAAAGCTGTCTTTTAGTAACAATAATACTTCCGCAAGTCGTTCCCTAACTGTTTTTTGGGCAATATCGGTGATGTAATCATTGGCTTCTCTCAGCTCACGACAAATAATCTGCAGCATATGGTGCGAAAACTGCCAGTTGCTTTGGATCAGAAAAAGCAGGGTTTGATAAGGGATATGGCAAAGAACAGCTTCTTCAATAACTTTTGCAGTTGTGCAGGCTAATTCCTGGCTAAGCAACGATCGGTAAGCAATAATATCACCGGGCTTCGAAAACCGAAGTATTTGTTCCTTTCCATCCACTCCCGTTTTAAACAGTTTTACAATCCCTTTGGTTACACAATAAAAACCAGTCAACCTATTTCCTTCCCTGTAAACAATTGTCCCCTTTTTAAAAAATGAGCATGTTTTATCATAATTTAAACGTGTAAATTCATCTTCGTTTAATTTTTTGAACAATTGAAAACCACTTAAATTTGTTTCTTCCTCGGTAGGTCGCTTTATTACACTTCTCATTAGTTCTTGATTATGTTGTATATTATATAAAAGTACAATTTCAAATTATATTTGGAAAACTATGTATATAGATAGTTAGATATATTATATTTGCATTACAAAATAAACGACATTTATTTTATTTTATGTTGTTCTATATATGTTATAAATTATAATTTTAAGGAATTTGTTGAATTAAAGAATTGAAAACAAATACTTTATTAAAAAACGGATACAATGAAACATGTGGTAAATATGTCTTGGACAGATAAAGTAGCTTTTGAGACCGAATTGGATGGCCATAAACTTACTATTGATGCTACCGAAGAAGTTGGGGGTAGCGACCTGGGTCCAAGACCTAAGAAACTAATGCTGACTGCTTTAGCTGGATGTACAGGAATAGACGTAATCATGATTTTGGCTAAAATGAAAGTAGTTCCCGATACATTTAACGTTATTGTGGAAGGTGATTTAACCGAAGAGCATCCAAAGCACTACAATAAAATGAAGGTTATTTATCAATTTACCGGAGATAACCTTCCGATGGATAAAATTGAAAAAGCAGTAAAACTATCCGAAACAAAATATTGCGGTGTTAGCGCGGTTTACAAAAAAGTAATGGATGTGGAAACTGAAATTCAGATATTGTAAAAAAATTAGGATTAAATAGATGGGGGATAAGTAAAAACTTATTCCCTTTTTTTATGTTTTAGCAAAATCAATTTATAACGTAAAAAAGAACCTATTGTAACGTGAGTTCGACCTAAACAGCATGGTTTATATCCCTATTTTCAACAATATCTAGGTTCAACGATGGTTTTTTATCAAAAAACGAATAGGCGATTAATCCAGAGACTAGGTTGGAGATAAAATTTTCGAAACTCCTGTGTCTTGTATGCTCAATCTGGCATTGGTTCTTTAATTCATCGTTTACTGTTTCAACAAGTGCCCTCTTTCGCAATAATATTTTGTCCTGGACCAGCATTAATGAGTTTTTCATGTTCTTTCTGATTTTTGTTATAAGATGAATGCCATCAATAAATAACTGGTCAAACAAGGTTTTTGATATGTAGCCCTTATCTGCAATGAGTTTGCCAAATATCTTGTCATGAAAATTTTTATCTTTTAAAGGGGCACGGTCATCCACATTCGCTTGAGTAAAAAGGAAATCAAGAATTTCTCCTTTATCATTAATAACAATGTGGAGCTTAAAGCCAAAGAACCAACCCATTGAGCATTGTCCTTTAGTAGCTAAGCCTTTAAACGTTTTGTGCTGGAATTCACGCCTGGTGTGGCAAACCCGAATTGGGGTAGAATCGATAAAAGAAATACCGGTACATTTTCCAAGACAGCATATTTGAAGAAATAAAACCATTGGCATTAGGGCTTTTTGTTGCAGTTCAACAAAACGATTGTAAGATACAGTTTCTGGAAAATCGGATTGCATATGTTGTTGCACATGATGAACATAAAAGTGTTTCAAACACCTATACCCTTTCAAATGAAACAAAGTGACAATAGTCATTACTTCACTATCAGACATTTTAAACTTGCGGTTTCTTCGCTTTTTAGAAGTTTTTTCAGGAAGGATATGCCCCTCCTTAATATTCTCAAATTCTTTACAAAATTCATCAATTAGATAGAAAATTTCGGTAATTTTATTGTCCATATGAAATAAGGTTTTGTCCTGCTATTTATTTAAATGTCAGATACTTAAATATAGCTAAAACCTTATTTCTTTACAAGAAAAATATTCAGTTCTTACATCGAACTCACGTTATTGTAAGAACAAATATGGATTAATCGCGTATATAAAAATTCACGATTATTATTTCAATTATTCTTTTATGGCCGTATGAATTCCTATTTTAGCGAAAATAAATTTCGGCAAAAAACTAACTAAATGAAATCGATAAACCCGGTAAATGGAGATGTAGCTTATTCTGTAGAAAAACATTCCCAAAAAGGAGTAGAAAAAATTATTAATTCAGTTGATAAAGCCTGGCACCAATGGAAAAAAACTTCCTTCAGCCATCGTTCGGGCTTGATGCAAAACCTGGCAAGTTTATTAAAGAGCCAAAAAGATGAATTGGCAAGGATAATTTCTATGGAAATGGGCAAAGTTTTTAAGGAGGCTCAAGCCGAAATTGAAAAATGTGCCTGGGTATGTGATTATTATGCGATAAATGCCGAAAACTTTTTGCAGGAAGAAGGAATTGAAACTGATGCAACAAACTCCTATGTTTCTTATCAACCTTTAGGGACAATTCTGGCCATAATGCCCTGGAATTTTCCGTTTTGGCAAACATTCCGCTTTTTAGCACCTGTTTTAATGGCAGGAAACACGGCTGTGTTGAAACATGCCAGCAACGTTCCGGGATGTTCAAAAGCGATTGAAGATTTGGTTCATGAAGCTGGTTTCCCGGAAAATGTATTTAGGTCGCTGATTATTGGGAGTGATATGGTGGAGGATGTAATTAACCACAAAGCAATAAAAGGGGTTAGTTTAACCGGAAGTACACCTGCCGGAAAAGCAGTTGCCGGACTTGCGGCAAATGTTTTGAAAAAGTGTGTGTTGGAACTTGGCGGAAGTGATCCGTACATCATCCTGGAAGACGCAGATATTCAAACAGCTGCACAAACCTGTGTGCAAGGAAGGTTATTTAACGCCGGGCAAAGTTGTATTGGAGCAAAAAGGTTTATCGTGCTCGAAGATGTTTATTCTGCATTTTTAGAACACATGGTCGATTTTATGAGCCTTGCCAATTTTGGCGACCCGTTCCTCGAAGAAACCACCATTGGTCCAATGGCAAGGATGGATTTAAGAGACGAGCTGCACAAACAAGTGGCCGATTCTGTTAAAATGGGGGCAGAGATAATTATTGGAGGCGAAATACCTTTAATACAGGGGGCATATTACCCACCTACTATTCTTATTAATGTGAAACCCGGTATGCCTGCCTACGACGAAGAACTTTTTGGTCCTGTGGCTGCTATTATTAAAGTAAAAGATGAAGAGGAAGCCATAAAAATTGCCAACGATACCGTTTTTGGACTTGGGGCAGCCGTATTCACTAAAGACTTGGATAGGGGACAGGATATTGCCGAATTCAAATTGGAAGCAGGGGCTTGTTTTGTAAACGATTTTGTAAAATCAGATCCCCGCTTGCCTTTTGGTGGAATTAAAGAAAGTGGTTATGGAAGGGAGCTATCAAGCCAGGGCATTAAAGAATTTATGAATGTTAAAACTGTGGTGGTGAAGTAAATAGTGTTATTTATGGTGATTATTGGTGATTTATTGTTACAGAAAATACATCTGAAAAAAAGAATCACTTTTAATCTCAATGACTCTCCAAAACCGGAATGCTTTTATCCTTTTCCAGTTTTCTTTTTTTGGATAAATACATAAGCTTTTTGACCTAAAAATTGCCCCAGGAAAAAGAATACAAGAAGAATCGGAATGGTTAACCATGTTCGTTCAATTTGAAATAAATGACGGGTATAAATAAGAAATGGAACCGGAATATGGATAGACAAAAACCATCGAACCGAAAATTTGCGCGTCCTTCCCCGATAATAACCAAATGGGATATTCAACAAAAAGGTAATAATACAAACCGCCAAGAAGGATAATGAAAGATCTTCGCTAATAAACAAAAGCATATTTTAATTTGATTTAAGAACCAACTGTTCAAGGGTTTCAATCCATTTATCTTCACCGTTTAAACTGGGTACCAATTCCAATTTTTCGCCACCTGATTTTATAAAATCTTCTTTGTATTCATACCCGATTTCGATGATGGTTTCAAGGCAATCGGCCACAAAAGCCGGAGCGACAACCAAAATTTTTGTTTTCCCTTCTTTCAATAATTTTGAGATGGTTTCATCGGTAAAAGGCGTGAGCCAGTTTTTCGAAAGCCGTGATTGAAAAGCCACACTATAATCCTTTTTCTGCAAGTTAAGTTTCGAGGCTAAAAGCCTTGTGGTTTCATAACACTGGGCTTTATAACAAGCTTTGCCATGTTCCGGAAATGTTTCATGGCAACTACAGTTTTCGGAAGCAATTCCTGGATGCAATTTTTCCACCTGCCTTACCGGCAAACCATGGTATGAAAATATGACGTGATCAAATTCATTTGGTTTTTTCTGTTCAATTTGCGAAACAAATGCATCGAGAAACATTGGGTGTGCATAAAAGGATGTAATAACTTTTATCTCAGGATTGAAGTTAAGTTTCTGAAGCTGTTTTTTTACGTACACAACACTGGTTTCGGTGGTCGAAAGGGCATATTGCGGATACAGTGGGATTAATACAATTTTCTCAAATCCTTCCGTTTTAATTTGCTTAACGATTTTTTTCACCGACGGATTTCCATACCGCATGGCAAGAAAAACGGAATACGTATCACCAAGTTTTTTTTGAAGTTTTTGCACTGCTTCATTTCCGTAAATAACCAGAGGCGATCCATCTGGAGTCCAAAGTTGTTGGTATAGTTTTGCCGATTTTGGTGCCCTGAATGGCACAATAATCAGGTTAACCAAAAGCTTTCGCCAAAGCCACGGTATGTCAATTACATATTTATCGTTAAGGAATTGGGTCAGATATCTTCTTACCGCGTTTACTTCCGGCTTATCAGGGGTTCCCACATTCAGCAGAATAACCGCAGTTTTGTTATTTTTCATCCTTTCCCTTCGTTATTAATTGTTTCCAAGCAATTGGGCTGCGATGCTGTGTGCCTGATTTATCCTGTCCGACATCCCTATTCCATCGCGCACATTTCCGGCGATTATAAGTCCCGGATTATCTTTTTCCAATTCTGCAATACTTTCCAGTTTTTCTTTTGACTCAGGACCATATTGCGGAATCGCATGCGCATATCGATGCATTTTTAATAGGTCTGGCTTAAACTCATCCACCCCCATCATTTCAGTAAATTCTTTTTTCAATAATGCGTGAAGCTCATCGTCGCTTTTATCAAAAAGTTCCGGTTTTCGTAAACCGCCCATAAATACCGAAAATAAAGCTCCGCCTTTTGGTGTCCGGTTTTTAAATATGGTGGAAAGATAAAGAACTCCCAAAGAATCCTTTCCTTCTTTAAAAGGCACCAATCCGCCAAATGCTTTTAAAGGAATCCCATTCCAGTTTTCATATCCGATAGAGAATTGAACCACTTTGGCGTATTTCATTTGGATAATTTTATCCATTTTCTCTTTTTCGATGAACGGAAGAATAGTTGGCAACTCGTGTGCGCCAGCAGTGCTCACCACGTTTACAAATCCTTTTGCTTCCTTATCTCCATTTTTTATGGTGAAATTTCTATCTCCTTCTTTTATCACTTTAAGCGATGTACAATTCAGGGTATAGTTTTCTTCCCCAATTTCATCGGATAAAACCTTTATCAATTGAGACAAACCACCTTTAACAGAGAATATTTCACGGGTAGCTTTTTTATCCCTTTCGGTTGTGCCTTCCTTCTTTTTCTGGATCGAACCACCGATAAAACTACCATAAGTTTGTTCCAGGTTGTAAAGTTTGGGTAGGGCATATTTTGGTACCAGCCATGATGGGTCGCCCGCATAAATACCCAATATAAAAGGGTCTACAGCATATTCCAGAAAGCTTTTGCCCATTCTTCTTTTCACTAAAGCATCAAGCCTTTCTTCCGGATTGGTGCCTTTTGCCCTGAATGGCTCGCCCAAAATCCGGAATTTATCGTACCACGAAAAAAGCGGGGTGCTGATCCCTCCAATTAACCCGGATGGCAAAGCATGCCATTTTTTGCCTTTCCAAATTAACCTGACCTTCGATGTTTTATCGGCATTGTCAATCTCGCACTTTCCCTTTAGCTCTTCCAGAAGTTCAGCGGTTTCAGGATGTGACAAAATCCCTGAGTTCGGACCTTTTTCGTACATAAACCCATTTTCATGAACCGATTGAATAACTCCTCCCAAACGGTCCATTTTTTCAAATAAATGGAAATTAACGCCCGCTTTCTTTAAGAGGTATGCAGTGGTTAAACCTGTTAGTCCGCCACCAATAATCGCTATGGGTTCATTCAAATTTTTAGGCATTTTATAGTGATTTTGAGAATTTTTTCTTGCTCAACTGTAAGTTGGGATCAAAAGAGCCCGCAATATTTCGCATGAACAGTTTTCCTTTTTCGGATACCAGTAAATTATCCGAATTAAATTCCAGTAATCCTTCTGATTCAAAGGTTTTTAAATCTTCTTCAGAATAACGGATATGTGTTTTTAAGGTAGCCATATCCATTGAAAACAACTGCGCAAGTCCTTCCCAGTTTATGTATTGGTTACACATAATTTCGTTGATCACCCTACGCACAATTTTTTCAGAAAGGCTTAAGCTGTATCCTTTTTCAACAGGAAATTTTCCCTCATTGATCAGTTCAACATATTTATTGGTATTCTTCGTATTCTGTACATAAGTTGTATCCAATTGGCTAATTCCTGAAGCCCCAAATGCATACACCTGGCCCGTTGTTTCACGGGTACAATATCCCTGAAAATTCCGGTGTAATTTGCGGCTAGCCAAAGCTACGGTTAAATCGTCTTCTTTTTTTGCAAAATGATCTAAACCAATTGCATTGTAGCCACTTTCGACCAAAAGGTTATACCCTGCTTCAAACATGGCGAGTTTTTCCTGGGCATTGGCAATCCCTTCAACCTCCAGTATTTTTTGCGCTTTCCTTACCCACGGAACATGTGCATACGAGAAAGTAACCAAGCGATCAGGTGACAATTCAATTGCCTTGTTCAACGTTTTCTTAAATGTTTCCGGGTTTTGGTGTGGAAGCCCGTAAATAAAATCAAAGTTTAAGCCCACATGTGGAAACTTTCGGATAAAAGCTACCAATTCATCAATCGGGAGGGCAGAATCATCGCGGTTCACAATATTAAGCACATCCTTGTCGAAGTCCTGAATACCCAGACTGATGCGGTTAAAACTACTTTTTATAAGCCGTTCGGTATATTCAAAACTCAAATGGTATGGATGGCATTCCATGGCAATTTCCGGATTTTCGATGAACTTAAAATTGTCATGAATCAATTGCATAATTTCTTCAATCCACTCAATTGGTAAGTAGTTTGGTGTACCTCCACCCCAGTGGATTTGCGAAATTTTCCGGTCATTGTCCAGCTTTGCTTTCACCATAAGGATTTCCTTCTTCAGGGCATCCACATACGTTCGCATGAGGTCCCTGTTGCGCGTGAATTGCGTATTGCACCCACAGTAGTGGCATATTTTCGAACAAAAAGGAATGTGGATATAAATGGAAATATTCTTGGGTTCATCGCGGTTCGATGCTTCCAATGCTTTTATATAATCCGCTTCGGTAAACTCATTAAAAAAATTAGCCGGAGGATAACTTGTGTACCTCGGAATGGGTACGTTATATTTATCAATTAAACTATTTGGAACTACTATCATTCATATTTTTTTTGTAAAGATAAAACCTTATTACTTAACAGGCGAATTAAGTTAAAAGTTTGCGATTCCATGCGTTTAGTTTATTGTTATGGAGCATAGATCAAGATATTGAAAGTCATTTGGCAAGAAATAATTTCCAGCTATATTTGTTTAACATCCTAATGTAGTTTCAATGAAAATATATTCTCAGTTAATTATAGCAATACTCTTACTTATGAGTTCGTGTTCAGATAAAGAAAAAGTTGACCTTATTGTTACAAACGGAAAGGTTTACACCATAAACGAACAATTTAATTTGGCAGAAAGTTTTGCGGTTTCAAATGGTAAAATAATTGCCATTGGTCAATCAAAAGATATCCTTGAAAAATACAGCTCGGAAAACATTCTCGATGCGGAAGGGAAATATGTATATCCGGGTTTTAACGATGCGCACTGCCATTTTAGTGGTTATGGAATGAATTTGCTGAAATTCGCTGACTTAAGGGGAAGCAATAGTCCGGAAGAAATTTATCAAATCCTCGTAAATCATCATCAAAAATACGGAGGTGAATGGATTCTTGGAAGAAGCTGGGACCAAAATGACTGGGAGCATAAAGAATTTCCGGACAAGTCTAAACTGGACGAGTTATTCCCCGACAACCCTGTGTTTTTAGTTCGCGTGGATGGCCACGCCGCCTGGTGCAACTCAAAAGCAATGGAAATTGCAGGTATAAGTGCAGGCACAAAAATTTCGGGCGGTGAAGTGCTGGTGAAAAATGGGCAACCCACAGGTATTTTGATTGACAATGCGGAAGCTTTGGTTAGTAATCATATTCCTGATCCGACAAAAATCCAACAACAAAAGGCTCTTTTGGCTGCGCAGGCTGATTGTTTTGCGGTTGGTTTAACATCGGTTACCGATTGTGGCGTTGGCTACGAAACGGTTTTGTTAATGGATAGCCTGCAAAAAAATGCGTTTTTAAAAATGCGGATCACTGCCATGCTTAGCCCATCGGAGGAAAACATAGAGCAGTTTGTAAAAAAAGGAAGTTACAAAACAGACAGGTTGAATGTGAATACCATCAAACTATTTGCAGATGGTGCACTTGGTTCGAGGGGGGCTTTGTTATTGGAGGATTATTCGGACGATCCCGGAAACAGGGGATTACAAATGGAAGATCAGGAATATTACGATAAAATCTGTCAACTTGCGTTGGACAATAATTACATCGTTGCCACGCATTGTATCGGGGATGCCGGGAACAGGTTAATGCTGGATACTTACGGAAAGTTTCTGAAGGGAAAAAATGACCGACGATGGCGGATTGAACATGCACAGATTATCCACCCGGATGATTTTGAAAAGTTTGAAAAATATTCTGTTGTTCCGTCCATTCAGGCTATCCATTGCACATCGGATATGTATTGGGCAGAAGACCGCATTGGCAGTGAAAGGATTAAAGGCGCTTATGCTTATCAAAGTTTGTTAAGCCAGCTCGGGTGGTTGCCCAATGGCACCGATTTTCCGGTGGAAGAAATAGATCCTATGCTTACTTTTTACGCTTCAGTGTTTAGGATCGATAAAAAAGGATGGCCTGAGGGCGGTTGGCAAAAGGAAGAAGCACTTACAAGGGAACAAGCCCTTCGATCGATGACCATTTGGGGCGCAAAAGCTTCGTTTGAAGAAAACGAAAAAGGCAGCCTTGAACCTGGCAAATGGGCAGATTTTATACTATTGGATACCGATTTAATGAGCGCTACCCCTGAAGAAGTTTTATCTGCGAAAGTAGTAAGCACCTGGATTTCCGGAGAAAAGGTATATTAAGCAGGTGCGGCGATTTCCGAATCGCCGGAAAAAGGAAGTAAATAAAGCAGCGAATCGGAATTCACTGTACCTAAAAAAATTCAATCTTTAAACGGGTTTGGCGAATTCTAATTCGCCAATAAAATGCGATTTGGAAATCGCATCACCCAAATGGTTTTATAAGGTGTGGCAATTCCAATTCGCCAAAGTAAGAACAAAGTATTGTTGTTGAAAATGTGAACCAGAATTCGCAACACCCGAATGATAGGCAAATAGGTATTTTATCTTTTGTCGTTACATTTTTAGTAAATTAGCGAGGTATTCAATATAATGCTATGAATAAATTAAATTTCCAAACATTATTTTTCTGTATTACTATAGTGGTCAATATACAATATTCCTATTCACAAACTGATTTTGATTATTCTGCCCTTGATGGAATGGATTCATTTTCTCGGCCAGACTTATTTGGTCAGCAATACGCTGCATTTAATGGTTTGAGTAGGGCAGAGAAACTTCAAATATTAGAAAATGCTGGGTCAACAGATGATACTTGGAAAAATGCATATGAGAGAAGAGAAGATGTTGGATTTGATAATAAGTTCGAATGTGCAGAATTTGGAAAACAAAAGGCCATTAATATGTTTGGGTGTAAAAATATGAATAATTATGTGAATATTCATAAATTTGATACAACAAAAATGAGGGATTATAATATTCCAGTATTTATGGTTGCAACAGACATTAATCCAGAAGCAGGAGAAGGGATCAATACCGCAGTAGATGGTCATTGGATTAATGGAATTTTTGTTGGTCCAGAAAACTCGGAGGAAAAACCAGACCCAAGAAAATTCAATCAATGGAAATTCTTTGAACCTCAAAAAGAAGGAATACATTATGTAGAACGAGAGGACTTTTCTATGAATGCGAATGGGAAAGTACATATTTATTGGTTTGGTTGGCAACCAAATGCTTTTGGAGAATGGAAACATGCCGATAGAAAGATTATTGAATTTAATTTAGAAAATGGTGTTCCCAAAGAAGGCAATGATTTTTGGTACAGCCCTTCATTACTGAAAGAAGACCCCCATACATTATATGTAGACATGAATGATGAAAATATGTTTGTGGAGAGAGGAGCAAATGAACCTGATTTGTCAGAGGAAAATTTGGGAACTCCTTCGGCTCAGACGAATTCTGAATATAGTACGCCTTCTGTTGAAAAAGTTAGTTCTAAATTTACTCCATTTAATGAAAATTATCCCGAGTATGGTGTTCAAGAGAATGTGTATAAGGGAGAAATTAGTACAGGGAGATGGAATGGAACTAACCTTGAGGGATTGGTTGATTCAATGAAGAGGAGAATCACTGTTGATGATACAATTGACCCAATAATTTACGCTCCAAATGATATCACTGTAAACAAAGGTTCTTCAATTGAGCCAGATGTAACTGGTGTTGCAAGCTTTAGTGATGCCTCCCCATATGGTGTTGAAATGTGGTATGAAGATAGCATTGTGAGTGAAGATACAAATTATAGAGTTATTGAAAGAACTCACTTTGGTAAAGATGTTAGAGATAATATTGGTAGTGCAAAGCAAACAATTACGGTTGACTTAAATACGGGGATAAAAGAAGCTTTTGAGCAAGGAGGATTTGATCTTGAACCACAATACGGACCAAATGGAATTAATCTGAAAACATTTACAAGTAAGCCAGGAGATATATCAATTGAGGTTTTTGATATTCAAGGTAGAATGTTACTTCAAAAACATTATGACTCTTGGAATAAAAAAGATTTCTGGATTAGAAATAATGGATTATTCAAGTCTGGAACTTATATTGCTAGAGGAACTTTTATCGGAGACGACGGGAAAGCAACTCTTGAAAAAGAAAAAATTTTAATAAAATAAGAGTAACGTGATTTCCATATCTTACTACTCTTATGATTTAATTAGGTGCGGCAATTTCCAAATTGCCGGTAAAGAGAAGTATATAAAACAGCGAATCGGAATTCGCTGTACCCAAAAAAATACAATGTTTAAACGGGTTTGGCGAATTCCAATTCGCCAATAAAAATGCGATTTGGAAATCGCATCACCTGAAAATTTTGTAATTTGTGTAAAAAATCCCAAACACCATGGAAAAGAAAGAATCCTACAGACACATCTTACCTCATTTTCAGCAACCCGGACAGGCTTATTTTATTACATGGTGTCTAAAAGATTCTATCCCTCGAAAAGCATTGGTAAAATATTCACAGGAGCTAAAAATTCTTAAGGCACAGCAGGATTTTTGTAAGGATAAAGAATCAATAGATTACAAAAATATAAGGGAAAAGTATTATTTAGTGAAAAATAAATACATAAAAGCCTTTAATAACCTTTTGGATTGTCAGAAAAACCCCGCATTAAACCTTAGTAAAGATTCAATAAGGGAAGAAATTAATGCTTCTTTGTTTTACTGGGAAGGTAAAAAACTTCGGAACCTTGCTTATGCAATTATGCCTAATCATATTCATTGGGTCATTCAACTTTTACGAAAAGACACGAGGGGCAACCTTGTTTATTTACAGGATATCCTTCAATCAGTCAAACGGTTTACTGCAAATAAAATAAATGAATTAGAAAACAGAAAAGGATCTGTTTGGCAAAAGGAAAGTTTTGAAACAACAATAAGGGATGATAAGCATTTACACTATGCAATAGAATATACGATTAATAATCCAGTTTCTGCCGGATTGGTTGAACGCTGGAGAGATTGGGAAGGGTGTTGGTGTTATGACAGATAAAATGGGTGCGACGATTTCCGAATCCACAGTAAAGAGAAGTAAATAAAACAGCGAATCGGAATTCGCTGTACCCAAAAAAATTCAATCTTTATACGGGTATGGTGAATTCCAATTCGCCAGAAAAGAGAAAGTAAAAAATAGCGAATCAGAGTTCGCTATACCCAAAAAAATTCAATCTCAAAATGGGTGTGGCGAATTCTAATTCGCCAATAAAAATGCGATTAAGAAATCGCATCACCTAAGCTTTAAATAACTAAATCGACAAACTATTTTTTCGCAAAATCCTGTAAGGGCAGTTTTTGCTGTTGCAAAGGGCACAAACATAATCACGAAACTGTACATTTTTACCAATTCCAATCAAACCACTAATTGATTTAACGGGATCCATCAACGCAGACTGGGTGAGACTGACACCGCAGCAATTTTCCGGGAAGAGTGAAAAGATTTTATGCTGATCGACAACAGGCCATTGACAATAACCCGGGCTATAACGGTTGGTTATTTTATTGCCATTTTTCATTGCTTCATTGGCAAGTTCTTCCTGCATTTTATCACCAGCTGCCTCCACAATAAATGAGCCCATTACATCGTAAACATAACCCAGCGCAGGATCATCGCCATGCATTAATAATTTTGATTTTGTACTGATGGTTTCTCCGGCAGTACAAATAAAAAAGGTCGCTTTCGATGAATCACGGAGCTCCTTTTTTATCATTCGTCCGAGATTAAATGTTAACCCTTTGGCAAGCATTTCTGTTGATGAACCAACAAATTCAATAGGTTCAATAATAACATATGCAGCCCGGATATCTTTTAATGATGTTGAAAAATCCCATGCCTCGTTCAGGTAAGTTTCGAAGGGTTCTTCCAAACCATTTGAAAACCCCAATGTTGCTTCCAGCCGAGCACGGTCGATAATCAATTCTTGAAACGAAAAGGCTATTTCGTGGATCATAGTTTACAAAATTCATCAAAACGTGTTTGATAATTGTCTGATCCGGTAAAGGTACCAATTAAAACCAATTCGGTGGGTTCTGAAATTGTTGGTACTTCCTCAAATTTTAGATCATCAAATACACCCTGAACAAAAATGGTCTTGCTGCTTTTAACTTTTACAAATCCTTTGCACCGGATTAGGTTATCCCCGAAAAGTTTAAGAAATTCGGATAGTGGCTTTTCCCCAATTTCCCGATTACTTTTAATAACAATCGAATTCAGGTCAGGGCGACCATCGCTGTTTTGGCTGGAACCTGGAAAAAAATTGGGACGCTTTTTTAAATCCGACAAGTCAATTTTTCCAAAAGTACTTTCCAAAAGCTGGGCAAATGGATTTACTTTTTTTATCTCATCGATGATTTGAGAACCGGAACTTTCTAGCAAATCGACCTTGTTTAAGATAACGGTATCTGCAATTCGGATTTGATGGTTCACTCGGTTTCGGAGGGCAGTAGTTTTGAAAAAATTATGTGCGTCAATAACAGACCAAACGTGCCCTAAATATACCTTTTTTTTTATTTTTTCGGCTTGGAAGATTTGTGCAACACCAATGGGGTCTGACATTCCGGAGGCTTCCATGATCAGCACTTCCGGTTGTATTTCATCTATAAATGCAGCCAGTGAATTAATAAAGGAACCTAATAAACAAACACAAAAAACAGAGCCATTATTAACTTCGAGTATCTGGTAATTATCGGTTAAACTTAATTCCTTTCCATCCATATTCACCGATGAAAATTCATTTTGAATAACGGCAATTTTCTGGCTTTTCCCAAGCACACTCAGATAGTGTTTTAGAAAGGAGGTTTTTCCGCTGCCAAAAAAACCGGTTACCAGATGTAAAGGAATGCTCATTAATTTAATGCATTTTCGATCGCTTTAATAATTTCTGTTTTGCGTGGGATTTGACTTATAAAACTAACCTTACCATTGATGCAGGTGGTAGGCACATTTTGTACCCCTAAAGCCATCATCATTCGGATACCGTCAATATCTTTTATTTTGTGTTCATTCACAATAACCTTGTCCCCAAAATCAACAGAAGCATATTTTACGGCTTCAACCATATATTGACATGGCGCACACGAAGCCGAATCAAGGGTGATAATATCAACAACCACTTTGTCGTTTTGCCAATGCCCATCTAATTCAAGGGCTTGTAATGACGAGGTATGTTCCAGTTTTCGCGTAACTTCCTGATCGTATTCGTCATAAACCAAATTGCTGACAGCCTGAAGGTTAGCAACAGGTGTTTTCATTGGAAGGTCACATCCGGGAGCAAGAACAAAACCTTTTTTAGCACCCAAATCAAGACAGGTAACGGCTTCTTTTTTAGAATCAAGTTCATCGCCTAGCAGCAATACGCTGGTTAGTTTCATGTTGCCGCCAAAGCTTATCCCTTTTTGAAGGGCTATTTTTTTGACATAATCCAAAGGAATATTTTCATCGATTGAGATATTGTCAGGCTTACAATCGCACATTACTTCAATGTTTTGTTGGGCATGGCCACAAACAAAGAACGAACTGTATTTTTTACGCATGCGAACAAAATCAAAAATCATTTTCGCATACGGGGTAACAAATGTTTCAAACGAACCTGGATCAATTTGACTGGTCATTGGATCAACCACTGCAATTACATCGCATCCGGCTTCGAGCAGCATTTCCGAATGTTTAATGCCAACTTCGGCACAAAACTGCATGAGTTCTGCTATGTAATCAGTATCTTCAAACAGCTTCATAAAAATATCGGTTCCCAATAAATGCAATGCAAGCGTGAACGGCCCGGTAATGATTCCATACAATGCAAGGTCCGGAAATTTTTCTTTCAGGCTAGTCGCTGCTTCTAAAACAATTGGGATACGACCATCGTTTTTAGTCGGAATTTGGAGGGATTTTAAATCCTTTCCGTCTGCCAACGGGTGGCTCACAACTGCCGGCGGGTTTTCTTTGCTCCATGCAAGGTCGCAGCCTAAAATTTCTGCCTCAATTTGCAGGTCGAAAGCAACCGGAATACCATCCGGGCGATACAATTCAACTGCTTTGCTAATACCATCAACGATATGTTGAGATGATTTCAAATAAACTTCCGCATCAACACCAATCAGCTCTCCACCATGCACCCCGACAAAAGGAACCCAAGGAGCCCTTTGTACTTCTTCCAAACGAAACGCTTTTTCAAGCAGTTGTAATCCTTTCATGATATTCCCTTATGCTATTTTTGAATTTAAAAACTCAACTACTCCCTGCGGATCAGCTGAATAATTATCTGCCCCAATTTTTTTGCAGAAATCTTCATTTAAAGGCGCACCGCCAATGGCAATCAGGGTTGTTGGAGCTGCCTCCTTTATTTCTTTGGTAATTTTTTCCATGCTGACCATGGTTGTGGTCAACAATGCCGATAAGCCAACAACGGCTTCCGGGTGTTCTTTAATTGCCTCAATAAATTTTTCGGCACTCACATCCACCCCAAGGTCAATTACTTTGTATCCGCTACCTTCAACCATCATGGCAACCAGGTTTTTACCGATGTCGTGTAGGTCGCCTAAAACGGTTCCAATAATAAATGTTCCCTTTTGTTTTGCTTCGCCCGATGCAAAAAATGGTTTCAGGTGAACCATTGCCGTGCCCATAGCTTTAGCCGACATTAATACCTGTGGAACAAAAACTTTGTTTTCGCGAAATTTAACACCAACTTTTTCCATTCCGGGCATTAACCCGTTGGTTAGTATATCCTGTGCTTTAATTCCGGAGTCCAGAGCCTGGCGTGTAATTTCATCGGCGCCATCTTTAGATTTCATTTGTGGTGGGTATGGCGAAGCTTTGTTCACTTTTCCAAATTCAATACACTCTGCAAGCTGGCTCAATAATTCGTTCATGATCTTCTTTAATTTAGTTTGCCGACAAAATTATGACCAAACAAGTGCACAAAAAATAGTATTTTCTTTGAAAAAGATGGAAAATATTACTTTATTACATTTAAAATTGTTTGAAATGATTATTCAGAAACGGGTTGTAAAATTATCGCCATCAACCATAGAGGCACAAAAAGCTGATCCTCTCACATCAGATTTGTATATGTGCGAACTCAATGAATTGCTGATAAGTAGAAATACGCTTTGGAATACTAATGAAAAGCTGGAAAACCATTTGTTAATTTATTGTACAAAAGGGGATTGTGAACTTACGATTTCGGAAGATAAAGTTGCCATGAAGCATGATCAGTTTTGTATTATTCCACAAGGTTTTCTGTTTAAAATGAAAATTGGAAATGCGGATCCGACCGTGTTTTTAACCTGTCAGTTTAACGGGGCAAAGAGTAAAGTTCTTGAACAGGAATTTTCAGTGGTTCGTGACTTGATGCCATCGATAAACAACAGGGTAGCTAACCGGAAAATGTTGTTTGATGAGCTGTTTAATAACTCATCGCGGGGGTATCTTGATGCAAATATGCATTACATCAATTTCACGTTTTCTCATTTGCTGGCTACTTTTGTTTTTGCATCAAGGACCAGCGATGATATTTTAATTGAAGAAAATACGGTAGTTCAAAAAACCATTTTATTTATGGAACAGAATATCGATAAAAAACTCACCCTTCAGGAAATTGCCGATGAGGTAGGTTATTCTGTTACTTATTTATCAACGATTTTTAAAAACGAAACGAACTACAGTCCAATAAGTTATTTTTCGCATTTAAAAATATCCAAATCGTGTGAATACCTTGATCAATCGAAAATGAAAATAAAGGAAATAGCTTTTTTACTGGGGTATTCCGATCCCTATTATTTTTCAAAGGATTTTCAAAAAAAGATGGGGGTATCGCCCAGGAATTACCGCAAAAGAGTCAGGATTTAAAATTCGTCGTAGGCAATATTTTTTGCTTTTACACCCAATTGTTTTAACATCAATAAACTGGCTTTTATCATTGCCGGAGGTCCACATAAATAGAATTCGACAGTATGGATATTGTCATGGCTTTTGAGATACTCATTGAAAACTACCCCGTGAATATTCCCGGTTAAGCCATTCCATGTGTTGCTTTTTTCAGGTTCGGATAATGCCGGGTGAAACAAAAAGTTATCTGCAGTTTTTTGAATTTTTTCGAAGTAATCCGAATAGTACAAATCATTTAATGTTCTAGCACCGTACCAGAAACTTATTTTTCGCTTCGTTTTTTCAGTTTCGAACAAATAGGATAAGTGTGAACGAATTGGTGCCATACCAGCCCCACCTCCAATATACACCATTTCTTTGTCCGTTTGTTTGATCAAAAAATCCCCAAATGGTCCGGTAAGTTGAACGGTGTCCCCGATTTTCAACGCAAAAACATAGGATGATCCGGCACCAGCAGGAAGTTCTTTTCCTTTAGGTGGCAATGCAAGACGGACCGTAAATTTTAATTGTTTTTCGGTAAGCGGATTTGAAGCCATGGAATAATTTCGCTTCAAGTTCAATGAATTTTTTGCGACTATGTCAAAGATGCGCATTTTCTTCCACGCATTGTTGAATGGTTGCGGTACTTGAATGGAATTTAATTTTGTTTCGTGTGGAGGGATTAAAAATTGGGCATATTGACCTGGTTTGAAGTTTAACAAAGCATCGGTATCAGGTTCAAGAACCAATTCTTTAATAAATGTTGCAACATTGTTATTACTCACAACCTTATAGCTTAAAATATCCTGGCTTACCGTTTGGTTCGATGGATTTGTGTTTAAATATATTTTTTCATTTTCCGACAAAACTTTGTAGGTATGGATTCCAACACAAACCGGGGTTCGTTTTGGGGATCCGTCCTCGAGGTTAAAACGACCGTTATGTTTTGGGCATTCAATCAAATCGTTTATAATCACGCCATCTGCAAGATGAGCATTTCCGTGGCTGCAATTTCCTTCGGTAGCATATAAAGTGCCATTTTTTGTGTGATAGATTGCATAGGTTTTTTCCTGAAAATCGAAACGGATTATTTCTCCTTTTGGCAATTCACCTAAATTACAAACCTCAATAATCCCATCTTTCAGATTTTCTTCCTTTCCGAAAAAAGTGTGCCTTGTAGTCAATTCAGTTGGCTTTTTCTCCGGTAATTTTCTTTCCACAAAATAGGATGGGTTTTTTCTCTGTTTCAGGATGGCTGGAATAATTTCCTTAAACGTTTCGACAATGCCATTGTAAGGCTTTGGGCAATCATCTTTCATCAGTTCATGAAGCTTCGGCAAGGCATGATAAGGCACGAGTGGGAACATGTGATGTTCAACGTGATAATTCATGTTCCAATACAAAAAGCGGTGTACCCGGTTCATATAAACAGTGCGGCAATTTAAGCGATGGTCCAATACATTTTCCTGCAAACCAGCGTGTTGTGTTAATCCGTAAACGGGCATTAACCACGAGCCTAATAAGGTTGGCAAACCAATATACATAAGAGGAAGTATTGATTTGAAGACAACTGAAAGCACAATTACCGTGAGAAAAATCAGAATATAGATACGGGCTTTGAAGAATACAATTTTATGGTCTTGTGGAGGCACATAAGTAGCAACCTGTGGGTCGATGCGGCCAATGGAATGGCGAACTATTTTTTTGAATTCAGGCACAGCGCTTGAAATGCCAAAAAACACCAGTACCAACTTTTTTATATCAGGAGGCCTGGGCACGGCAATTTCCGGATCACGGCCACGAATGATGGTATCGCTATGATGCCGGGCATGGCTCCAACGCCAAACTGTTGATTGCCTCAATACCATAAACGATGAAATTTCGTAGAGTACATTGTTCATCCAGTCGGATTTAAAGGCAGTTCCATGGCTCGATTCGTGCCAGCGCGAATCGGAAGTGGAAGCATAAAGCACACTGTAAACGATGTAAGGAAAAACAACAAACCAAGATCCCCAAAACAAATAAACCAGATAAGCTGAGCCCAATATTAAACCAAACCATAAAAGCGTGTCACGAATGGCAGGTCCATTTTTGCGTTCCAGAAGTTCACACATTTTTTCACGCGGGATAGGCGATTGGTACCATTCGGCATCAGCTAGTCCCATCTCAACAGCCTTGTTTGATTCTACGCCAACCAGGCTGTAATCGCCCCATTTGACTTGTGTTTTATCCATGCTTTAGCAACTTAGTTAGTTCGCTTCTTTCGAATTAACAAGAATTTTCCTTGCCACTTTGATTAACAAACGATTTCGTATATGGTTCTTTTGAAAAGATAAATCACAACGCTTTGGCAATTCCTTATTACAAAAAAGAGTTTGGATTATTTATATGGTAGCAAATCAGGGTTCACTGCAACCGGGTTATTTTTTCTTCTTGCTTGATTTGGCTTTCGGATTATAATCAAGGCAAATTTGCACCCATTTTTCAAGGTCCTCATCCATGTCGATTCCATCTTCATTTACATAGATAAAACCTTTCATTGGGCGTTTGGTAAAATCCATTGGTGCTGCCCCTTTTTGTTTTAGTAAACTTTCATAATCGTCGGGATCAACACGAGCCATTAACTTGTTTTTTACAATACCAACACACATTTTATCGTCCACCAAATAACAAAGCCCGCCAAACATTTTACGTTCTTCATAAGAAGCTTTTTTATCGTCTAATACCTGTTTTATCCTGTCTGCCAAAAGTTCATCGTAAGCCATAGTTCTGCTTTTTTATATGGATAACAAGTTAAAAGATAAAAAGGATTTAAAAAAGCCCCGATTCAAACAAATGAACCAGAGCTTTACCCTTCCCCTACATTTAACGAACAACTATTTTAGGATGACTTTTTGTGTTTCCGTTCCATTATCATGAATAATTTGAACGATATAGATTCCCCTTTTTAACACCTTAGTTGATATGTTTGCTTGATTAATATTTTGAAAGTCTTTTTCGAAAACGAAATTTCCGGCAAGAGAACAAATCCGTATTTTTTTAAATGGTTTGCCTGACTCAATATTGACCTGGTCGGAAGCAGGATTCGGATATATTTTCCAGTTTAAATTTGAATTTATTAAATCATTGGAAGATGTGACAATACTAAAATCAGGAAGCGCTTTATCGGAGTATAATCGATATTCTCCGGGTTGCAGATCAATAGCCGTTGTTACAGAAGCAACGTTGTACTCTGTTCCGGTGAAATATTCATACCAAACGCCTGAATGCTGAAAGTTGGGGTTCATAGAAGCTTGAACCATGCCAAAATTACCAAGCACAACAATATTTGTATCGCTTTTTGAAAGATGGATGCTCTTTAATTCGGAGCTTAAATTCAGCGTTTCGTTGCCCGAAGTTAGTACTTTAAATTTTTCACGTAAATAGATCATTCCGGCATAAACATTCCATAATTTTTTCCGATCGGAGTTGGAGTAATAATCCCAACGAACTTCTTTGGGACTTGTACGGCATTCGTCGTTAATGCTTCCGTTTTCGCATGTGTTTATGGAATAATCATAGCCAAGTTCGCCAAATTGCCAAATCATTTTTGGTCCGGTGAGGCTCAAAAAGAAAGTAGCTGCTAATTTTGATCTATCCAATGCTGTTCCCAGGGTTTTGGTATTATAGCTGCCAGAAGAATTTCCATAGGTTTTGGTTTTAAAAAGTTGTCTTTCTTCATCGTGGCTTTCCATATAGGCAACCAGGCCTGGTTGCGAAAATCCCCTGTTTTGGTACGATGCCCTTGAAAAATTTGATTTTCCCGAATCGTGGTATCCCATGGCAGCTTCGCTGAAGTTATAATTGGCATTTCCCCATACGAGCATTCCATTATTATAGTTCACCAATTCACGTTCTTCGGTGTCAGCTGCAAAATGTTCAAGTATTACGAAAGCATTGGGGTTCAGGCTCCAAATTTTATCTGCAATTCGTTTAAGAATGACAATCCTTGCCGCATCGTAGCCACCGCCATCTCCGGGAGTGTTTGTAAATCCTTTGGTGAAATCAAACCGAAATCCGTCAATTTTGTATTCTTCCAGCCAAAATTTTACAACCCTGTCCACAAAGTCTTTCGTTGCCTGGCTTTCATGGTTAAAATCGGATCCCCAGGCAAATACGGGATTTGGTGACGTAGTATTAAACCACGGATTATCAGCCGCCGGACGATTATTCGTTCCATCCCAATACAATTTTACCAGGGGACAGGAATTATAGGCATGGTTTAAAACGATATCCTGAATCACCACAAATCCTAATTCATGGCATTTGTCAATTAGTTTTTTCAGATCATTTTTAGTTCCATAGGCTTTATCAGGAGCAAAATAAAAATTAGGATTATAGCCCCAACTGTTGTTTCCTTCAAATTCGTTGAAAGGCATAAACTCAATGGCATTAACTCCGAGTTTTTTTAGATAGCCCAAAGTATCCATTACTGATTTGTAGCTTTGCTCATCAGTAAAATCGCGGATTAGCAACTCGTAAATCACAAGGTCTTCTTTCTTAGGAATAGGGTAGTTGTTTGTTTGCCAATCGTATCCTTCCGGATTTGTTTGAAGAATGGAAACCCTTGTTGAGGTGTATTTTTCCGGGAATGATTTGAGGTTTGGATAGGTTGTTTCTGAAATCCATTTATCGTCCCACGGATCCAATATTTTTTGTGTGTACGGGTCGGCAATCCAGATATTCCCATCCACTAAATACTGAAAGGCGTATTCAACAGAAGGGCTCAGGCTTTCAATATCAATCCAAAATCGGTCTCCGTCTTTTTTCATCCGGGAATTATTCTTTGGCAGCCAATTGTTAAAATCGCCAAGAACAAAAACATCTGTTTTTCCGGGTGCATAAAGCACTAGTCTTGCAGTTGTATTGTTTGGATATTGAATACCATCATTATAATCAGAGGGCAGGGTTTCAATTATTTCGTCGGCTTTTACATGTAGAAAAACGGAATCAGCAATGCTTGTGTCGTTTGTAGTTGCGATTGCTTTTAACCAATAGTCTCCCGATTGAGCATAGTTAAAAGTGTAATTCAGGCTTGTTCCTGAAGTGGAAGCAATTTCCTGTTGGTTGGCAAAAAGGGTTAAATTAGCCGTTGAAGAGGCTACCGCAGAAAAGTTTATATTTTCATTTTTATTGGCAATGGTAATTCGTTCGGGCGATGTAATTTGAAAATCGAATTCACCTTCGTGCAATTCTACAAATATGTCGGCTCCTCCGCTTGCCCTTCCTGTTTTTGAGTTGTCAGCACTACGGAATACAAACGCCATTTTCAGGATAGTTTCCGAATCTGGAACACCATAGTAACTCCGAACATCCGGGCTTATTTCCAACTCAAAAATATTGTCGCCTTTAGATGTTAATTTTGCTTTTTGTGTATTCACCCCCCAATCAGCAACTACGTATTTCCAATCGGATGAAGAGGTGCTTTTATCTGTTATAACGCCTGTGTGGGCATATACATCGCCTGTAAAACCTTCCAGTCCGGCATTCCCTTTTGATGCATCAAATATTATTTTAACTGCTTGGTTTTGTTGAGGAAATTCAGGATTGGTGGTAACCTGTGCTATGCCAATACTGAAAGAGAGAAAAAAGGATATAAATAAAAAATATTTCATGCAAGTAGTTAATCTTAAAAAGAAAAGAAGCGCACTTTTAAATGCGCTTCTTTATAAAATATCAATGATTAATTGTTCGTAATTGTATAAGCAAATCCAGTGGCAGAATTCAAGATCAGCTCCACGTGATAGTTTCCTGCAGTAACCGGAATGTTGTTATCATTTTCGGTATCAAGAAAACCATCCATGTTGTAATCCCCAAAGTTTATACCCCAATCATCGTTGGCACGGAATTTTATGGCACCATCGGTTAATGTAATATCTGCGGTCCACGTGTATTCGCCTTTGGTATTTGACCTTAAAGTCATATTGGTATCTTCGCCCCATCCGCCTGGAGTTGCGTCACCAATAATTCCCCAGTTGGTTTCAATAACCGAGTACGATAAATCATTCATATCAATTCGAACACGATAGAAACCATCTGCATTTACAGTAAGGTTGTCGCCACCATTTTGAGTAAGATAACCTGCTGGTGTATCTGCACTTAATTCAAAATCACCATCCCAACCAGAGGCAAGAGGTACGAATTTAAAACCACCACCATCGGCAGTAATGTATTGGTACGTTTCATAAACTCCGGATGAAGTCATTTGCATTGGTACAGAATTGCCTGGATTCCAATCGGAAGCAACCGATCCTCCGAGGATCCTTAAGCCTTCGGTAACCGTAAGTGTTTTTGTATTTAAATCAACAACAACCAAATAGTTGCCATTCACTGCACCATCATTTTTAATGTCTCCACCAGATGCTGAACAGCCAATAAAATTGGTGAATTGATCGGAACCAATACCATTTTCCCAACTTCCTTTTTCAGGGAAGAATTTGAAATCGTTTCCGGCACTTAAGACAAAGTTTCCTGTCCATATTCCGGGAGCAATAATATTCAGTTCCAAAGCATTATTAATGTCCCAGCCCACGCTGGTTGCGGCTCCAACAATATACAAGTTTGATTTTGCTTCTTTTATTTCGTAGGTACCTGCATTCAGGTCTAAAGTCACGATATAACCCTTGTCCGCACCATCGAAAGTTATGTTTCCATTGGTGCCTTTCGGTCCTATAATACCATCAGCTCCATCTCCACCCAGGTTACCCCAGTCAAGGTCGCCCCAGCTTGGTTGCCCAACGAATTTTAACATAGCGCCGTCCTTAATGGATACTTCAATGGTATATACACCTTCCGACTTTTCGGTCATTTGAGGTGATTGGTCAGGGCTCCAGGCAGGAACATCGGCACTATAATCGCCAACCAAAAATACTTCAGTAGGATTGTGTGTGTATGTTTCTGCGCCAAATACATAAGGAGCAATTGTCAGTTCGCTGTTTGTAAAGTCAGCTTTCACTTCGTACCAACCAGTTTCCCCGGTAAATTTGAAGTTTGCATCATCATCAGCTGCAGCAACAATATTTGATGAAACTGTAGCAAATTTGCCAAAATTGTACATGTATCCATCGCTGGCTTTGTCGGTAAAGCGGAATAAACCATCGTTGCTTAATTTTAGGTATTTAAAGAATACATCGCCATTAGGATTTGTTGCCAGCATGTCATCAAAACCAACGGAAGTTGCAGTTCCGGTCATCAATAAGGTTGATGGGACAGGAACATCAAGATAAGGAGTTACTTTCATAGAAAAGGCACTTGTAAAAAGGTCAGCCAAATCTTCGTTTGAAACCGCTTTGATACGAAGTTCTACTTCAACATTAGTTGCAGGCGCAAACCGTTCTGTCAAAATCGCATTTAAGTCACCAATAGTAACATTCATTTCGGTTGCCGAAACGCGGTCAAATTCTAAAGCATTTGCAAAATCAGTTCCTTTTTCAGCCACCTGAAGAAAATACCTGACTCCAACTTTATCGACATAGGTAGCAGCAGTCCAACTTAAACTAAGCAAAGTTCCGCCTTCATTCTTTTTCATCAGTACGGTATCGATATCGGATGAAGGTTCGGTCACCCACACGGGTGACGTTCCTTCAACTATTGATGTTACCGGCGGGGTCATAAATTCGTCCTCGCAGGCAAATATGAATACCGTCAGAATAGCAATTAGAAAATATCTTATGTTTTTCATATCTATTTAATTTTACCAGTGTGATTAATAAAGTCGAGCTCAATGGTTTGCTCTCCTGCACCAAGATTAACCCTTTCCTGATCACCGCCATCTTCCCTGTATTCAATTTTTCCATCAAGGAAAATGAATTCGGCATGCCACCAGTCAGGACCGGAAATATATGGATGGGTTACATGAAGCCTGAGTTCTCCTCCCAATAAACTTTTAGTCAGGTACATTTTTTTATTTTCTGCATCTAACTGGAATTTGTTTTCATCAACAACAGAACTAGTTGGCCATGCATCTACATTTGGTCCGCAGATGTAAACATTTGCAGGCTCAACAATCAGGGTATTGGTTGCCAGGTTTACACCAACTGTATAATAGCCTGCAGTTCCTGGAACAGGTATGTCATCACCTCGGTTATCAACGGTTCCCAATGTGTATTCGCCATCAACCGGATCTCCAATTTTTCCGATGACGCCTTTGTATTCAGGATCAGAACACAGTTTAAATGTTCCGGTAGCTTCCATCCAAACAATGTTCCAGACA
Organism: Prolixibacteraceae bacterium; assembly: GCA_963678235.1. Taxonomy (GTDB): domain Bacteria; phylum Bacteroidota; class Bacteroidia; order Bacteroidales; family Prolixibacteraceae; genus JABMQB01. The sequence continues at coordinate 3,601,907 of OY782766.1, forward strand.
TCTTCTTCGGAATGTACGTTCTTAAAACGCAGTTTATTATTCTGTGCAATCCGACCAACTCCATCACCATATAAGTAGAAAGTATTGGGAGCAAAAAGTATATCCAGATAAGGAGTTGTACTAAAGCTTACCGGGTCAGAATATAATGTGTCAACCCCATCAAGAGAATAAGTTATTACTCTTGCTGCAACTGTTGTTTCTGCATCTACCGGCAATGATAAATTTTCTGTTAGGAATTCATTAAAAGCACCTACGGTAAATGCGAATGAATTATTAGAAGCATTGACATCAAAAGTTAGCGGATTTGTAAAATCGGTTGAAGTCGCTAATTGTAGCCTGTGTGTTGTAACAATATCAACTCCGTATGATGCGGGAGTATAAGATATTGTAATGGTTTCAGTTTTTTGTGCTTTTGATATTGCTAAGCTAGTCCCAAACCCTTGAATATTTGTAGCAGGCACATACTCCGAATTGTTTAGCTTTATGATATCATCATCCTCACACGAAAAAGCAACTATTGCAAGGAGTGATAGGATTATGTATTTCAAATTTTTCATGTTTTTTAAATTATTAAGATTAATAATTTGCGTTTTTCAGATTCGGATTTGCATTGATATCTGAATCCGGGATCGGGAATAAATCGTATTTTGCATTAACGGCAATTCCATCTGCAGTGGCACCTTTAAAAGGCCATATATATTCTCCACCGCTTAGTTTCCCGTATCTTCTCAAGTCGGTTCTACGATGGCATTCCCAGTATAATTCACGCCCACGTTCCTCTAAAATAAAGTCCAAATCGAGGTCAGTTGCTTCAATATTGCCTGATTCATCGCCATAAGCCCTTTCCCTAATATCATTGACATAAGTAAGGGCAGTAGCCATATCGCCACCATTACCGCCACGCAATACTGCTTCTGCATACATTAATAGTGCATCGGCAAAACGGAATAGCGGGAAATCGGTGTCTGGATGAGATAAATTGCTTCCAACAACACCTGTTGAAGTGATGTTTTTAAATTTACGCAAAGCATATCCGTGCCTGAAATTAAAGATATCGCCAATTTCGTATTCTTGTCCTTCGGTCCAGAACATAGCCCGGTGGTCAGTTTCCCCGGTAATATCTTCAAAAATATCAACAAACGATTTTGTTGTACGATTGCCTCCCCAGCCACCATCAACTCCGGATTCACTTGCTGGCATATCGCCACCAATGGTTGAATGGATTAGAAAAGTCATTCCTCCCCAGGTTTGTGTATGTTCACCATCGCAAACAATAGGGAAAATGATTTCGTTTGTACAAAGATTGTTGTCGGCAAGGAATAAATTCTCATATTCAGGTTCAAGACTGTATCCTGCATCAATTATTTTTTTGGTGTAGGTAATACACTCTGTATATTTTGCTGTACCTAAATAAGTTTCAGCATTTAAATAGAGTTTCGATAAAACCATCCAGGCAGCACCTTTATCAGCACGGCCATATTCGTTTGTTCCCGGTGCAAGCAATTCACTTTCGATTGCAGTTAGTTCTGATTCCACAAAATCGAACAATTGCTGAGCTGTTGCCTGTTCCGGAAAGAAGAAAGAACCAACCGGGTCAGCATCGCTTACAAATGGTCCTGTACCAAACATATCCAATAAGTGCCAATACGATAAAGCCCTTAAGAAGCGTGCTTCGGTATTGTAAGCTTTAAATTCATCTTGCCCGTTGGTCAATGAAATTAGATTATTGCAATAAGCAATCTCCAGGTTGATACGATAGTACATGGCAGTTACGAATTCGTTCGAAGCTGTCCAGTCCATGTCGTGCAAATCGCGTAGGTTACCATCGTTCCAGGCACAAATTGCTTCATCAGTTGTTAATTCCTGATGGTTCCATAATTGTCGCAGGTAAGATGAAAAACCTCCATCAATACTGCTTATATCAGGATCTCCGTCAACCCCGGTTTGCCCACCAACAACCAAGGCTGCATAACATTTTGCCAGCATTCCTTTATACGATGCATCATCGGTAAGTTTGTCGGCAGTCAGTAGGTCCTCGTCAAGCGGCAGAGTGTCCAGATCGTTGATACATGAGACAAATGTAGATAGGATCATCACAATTGTCATCATTAAAAATGTAATTCTATATTTTGTTTTCATAATAGTCATCGTTTAAGAATTAAAAGTTTACGTTTAATCCGAACAAGTAAACTCTTGGACGAGGATAAATATCGTTGTCAATACCGTTATTTACCTCAGGGTCTAATCCCGAGTAATTGGTAATTACAAACACATTCTGAATTGTTGAATAAAGCCTTAAGTTTAGGTTTAATCCTAAAGAGTTCTTAAGCAAATTCCTGAAGTTGTATCCTAAAGTCACGTTATCCAGTCTGAAGAATGAAGCATCCTCAAGGAAGTAATCAGAATATTGTTGAGCAGTTGTAAATTTCGATTTATTAATTTCAGAAGGCACATTTGTCAGGTACTCATTTACAGTCAGTTCCTGATAACGGGCCCCAACAATTACGTTGTTGTAAATCTGACCTCCGATAGCTGCCCTTGCATTAAAACCAAGATCGAAATCCTTATAGTTTAGCATGGTAGAAAAGCCCATGTACAAATCCGGGGCAGGTGATTCGGCATAGTATTTATCATCGATCGTAATTTGACCGTCTTTGTTTTGGTCAACATATAATCCTTCAATTGGATTTCCATTTTCGTCATAAACCTGTTCGTAAACGAAGAAGGTGTTTAAGGCATGGCCAACAGAATGGATCTGGATATTGTTTCCAACACCAACGCCACTAATACCTCCTGTTTCGACCCCACGATACGATTCATCATCGTAGTTGGTTAATTTGGTAACTTCGTTTTTGTTCCTTGTAATGTTAAAACTAAGTTCCCAATTAAGATCTTTTGTAGAAACAGGTATTGCATTTACAGAAAACTCAAATCCGTTGTTTTCAAGGTCACCAACATTGGTCAACAAACGGTCAGTGAAGTTCGTACCTGCAGGAACAGGAATGGTATTCAGGAGGTCTTTGGTTTGTCGTTTATAAATATCCAACGAACCAGTAATCCTGTTATCGAATAAACCGAAATCCAGACCAACGTTATAGGTGGTGGTTTTTTCCCACTCCAGGCTTTGATCATATCCATTTGGACGAATTAAGGTATAATACTGATCGCCAAGTTTGTACTGGGTCCGTGAATCACTTAACTGATAAATACCCATATAAGGATAGTCTCCATTGTTTAATTCCTGTTGACCAGTGATTCCGTATCCCAAACGAAGTTTTAAGTTACTCACGGTATTAAGGTCTTTCATAAATGGTTCTTCAATAATCCTCCATCCCAATGCTGTCGAAGGATAAACTCCCCAGCGATTGTCTTTATGGAACCTTGATGAACCGTCAGCCCTTAACGTTGCGGTTAACAAATACTTATCTTTATAGGAATAGTTTGCCCTTCCAAAAAACGACACCAGATAATTTTCGGTTTCGTCTTTTGAATCAACAATTACTGTATTGAACCTGTCAACTTCGTAAGCAGATGCATTGGACCAGAAATGTTGCCATTCGTATCCGGTTACAACATCAATTTTACTTTCAATACCTGGCAAGTCTTTTTTATAGGTTAGGTAAAAGTCAAGCAATTCATTTTTCCTTTCTTGAGTATAATCGCGGGCAACACCTGATGAAGCAGTCCGTACCCATGAAGCATCGAGGTCTGTATTGGTGAACCCATCACTTTCTGATTTGTCTAAACCTACCTTTAGCGTTGCTGTAACTTCCGGTAAGAAATGCAGATTATAGTTGACTTGTGCATCAATAATATAACGGTTTACGTCTGATTCATCATGCCTTTGTTGCAATTGGGCAACCGGGTTTCTTGTTCCGTTCACATTTCTTGAACCATCGGCAGTTAACCAGGTAGTATAACCACCATAAATTCCGGTTTTGTTAAATACTGATTGTGTTGGGTCCATTCTTAATGCACCACCAATTGCACCACGTTCGGCAAATCGGTTATCAATATTCATGTACTTAATACCGGCAGTAATTTTCAGATGGTTGTCCAAAAAGCTAGGTGTGACTTTAAAAGTAGCTGTTTTTCTGTCCATGGTTGATGTTTCCAAAATACCATCCTGGTTGGTATATCCAACTGATGCCCGAAAAGGTACTTCTTCAAAAGAACCGGATATACTTAAGTTATGCTCATGCCCGATTGCTGTTCTGAATATTTCATCTTGCCAATCGGTATTTGCTGTTCCTAAAAGGTCAGGATTAACCGAAGAACTAATTTGTGCACGTTGGTTAATCAGTGCCCTGTATTCGTCACCATCCAAAACATCAATATATTCTTTAATTTCACTGACCGACATTTTCGATTGGATTTCAACCTTTAGTTTTTGATTTTTAGTTCCTTCTTTGGTGGTAATAATTATTACCCCATTAGATGCGCGCGATCCGTAAATTGCAGTTGAGGAAGCATCTTTAAGAACTGTAAAAGTTTCGATGTCGTTTGGATTGATTGAGGTAAGTACGTTGCTCATCCCGTCAATTGTCCTGTTATCAAGGGGCATTCCGTCAATTATCACCAATGGGTCGTTACTTGCCGACATGGAAGAACCACCCCTGATGCGGATTTTGGCTGCCGATCCGGGCGCCCCACCTTCAGTTTGAATATTAACCCCGGCAACTTTCCCAAGGATTAAATCCTGTGGGGAACTTGTAGTACCCTGGTTAAAATCGGAGGAAGAAACGGAAGAAACAGAACCGGTTGCGTCTTCTTTTCGCACCTGTCCGTAACCAATTACCACAACTTCCTCAAGTTGTTCAACATCCAATTCCAGGGCTACATCAATGGTCGAAGATTCTCCAACTTCGACTAGTGCCTGGCTATATCCGATATAGGTAAAGGATAGTGTTTTGCCTTGTTCTACGCTAATTGTAAAGATACCGTCAATGTTGGTTATTGTTCCATTGGTTGTCCCAACTTCAACAACTGTAACCCCGGGCAAATTTTCTCCGGTGGTTCCATCAGTAACTTTACCTGTTATTGTTTTTTGTTGTGCAAACCCGGTCGAAAAAACCAGCAGCCCAATAAAAAGCAATATAAGTCTTAGGTTTCTAAAAATATTACTCATGTTTTAAGTTATTAATTAATAGATTTTCAACAGTTTAATTTTTCCCTATAGCGGGAAAACGTTTAGCGCAATCACTGTTTCGTTAAGCGTAATTCTTCACATCTGCTTACGAATCTGAAGGCAATGTAAAGAATTTGTTAATTAAATTTTAGGATTTTTAACATTTCATTTCCGCAAACGATTGCGGTGACGATTGCGGTGAATGTGTTATAAAACAGGTAGTTAGTGGTAGGGTGATTTTTTACCATTTTTAACGAATGTTATTAATCATAGTTATAAATACCCTAAAAAGAAATTTCGTATTTTTAAACATTAAACAACTAACTAAATGAAAAGTGGACAGATTACCATAAAGGATATTGCCAAAGAATTGGGAATTTCTCCTTCTACTGTTTCGCGTGCCTTAAAAAACCACCCCGACATTAGCGAAGAAACCAAACGTGCCGTAAACGAACTTGCCAAAAGATATAAGTACCAACCAAATGCTGTAGCACTTAGTTTAAAACGAAGCAGAAGCAACACAATTGGAATTATTATTCCCGAGATTGTGCACTATTTCTTTTCATCGGTTATTAGCGGAATTGAGGATGTGGCATACAATGCAGGGTTTACGGTTATTATTTGCCAGTCGAACGAAAGGTATGACCGCGAGTTTGCGAATGCAAACGCACTTTTGGCACATCGTGTGGATGGAATTCTGGTTTCCGTTTCGAAAGTAACAACTGATTTTCAGCATCTATATGACCTTAGGGACCAACATATTCCGCTGGTATTTTTTGACCGGATTGTGCCGGGTTTTTTTGCTGACCAGGTAATTATCGATGATTTTAACGCTGCTTATAAAGCCACAAAACATTTAATTGAAGTTGGTTGTAAAAGAATTGCCCATTTTGCCGGACCACAAAACCTTTTGATTGGGAGGCAACGAAAAGATGGTTACCTGAAAGCCGTGAAAGAATACAACCTACCTGTATTGGATGAACTGGTCTTTGAAGCCGATAATTTTGAAAAAGCACATGTTGCAGCCGAAAAAACACTTGCTTTAAGCACGAGGCCTGACGGGATTTTTGCTGTAAACGACCTTACTGCAATTGGCGCTATGCAAGTCTTGCAAAAGCAAAATGTGAAGATACCGGAGGACATCGCTATTGTTGGATTTTCGGATGGAAGGTTTTCAGGGATTACCAATCCAAATTTATCTTCTGTTGATCAACATGGGTATGAAATGGGTACTGTGGCATGCGAAATGCTGATTAAAAGAATACTTTCAGAGGACAAAGATTATCCTTTTGAAACAAAAGTTTTAAAAACAGATTTGATTGCACGTGGTTCATCGATCCGCATAAAACGATGAAAAACGAATCCGTTTAAATAAAAAAATAAAATTTTTTACCCTCCTTTCGCAAACGATTGAAATGGTACTTTGAGGCTAATTTTAGCAGTTTAAAACCTACTGTTACAAGCAGGTACATTTGTTTTTTATAAAAAAGGTATAGTATATTTGTTTCAGCAATCACAGCTAGTTATCAAAATTCTTCACAGCGTTCAGGAATCTCTGGAGGCGGGTTTTATTATTTACGTCACCTATATTGTATTACTAATATTAGATTATGGAATTTAAAAAGAAGCCTTCGCTAAGCTTTTGGCAAATTTGGAACATGAGCTTTGGGTTTTTAGGCATCCAAATGGGTTTTGCCCTTCAAAATGCAAATGCGAGCCGCATACTACAAATTTTCGGTGCGGATGTTCACGAGCTATCATGGTTTTGGCTGGTAGCCCCTTTAACCGGGTTAATTATTCAGCCTATAATTGGGCATTATAGTGATCGAACCTGGACACGGCTTGGAAGAAGAAGGCCCTATTTTCTTACCGGGGCATTACTGGCTTCATTTGGATTGGTGCTTATGCCAAATGCAGATATGTTCACGGCATTCATGCCTGCCCTTTGGGTAGGGGCCGGAATGTTAATGATCATGGATGCTTCTTTTAATGTTGCCATGGAGCCCTTTCGGGCATTGGTTGCCGATATGTTGCCATCCGATCAACGGACTTTGGGATTTAGCATTCAAACAGTCCTGATTGGTGTGGGCGCTGTAATAGGTTCCTGGTTGCCCTATGTGCTGGCAAATTGGTTTGGCATTAGCAATAGTTCAAGCGCTGGTGGGGTTCCACTTAACCTTTTGTTATCGTTTATTATTGGAGCAAGTGTTTTGGTGTTAAGTATTCTGGTTACGGTTATTGGTACCAAAGAATACACACCACAGCAGTTAAAAGAATTTTCAAACGATACAGAGGAAGAAAGCAATTCAAGTTTGCTAAACATTTTTAGCGATTTCAAGAAAATGCCCTTAACAATGCGTCAGCTAAGTGGGGTCCAGTTTTTTTCATGGTTCGGGTTGTTTGGGATGTGGGTATTTACAACACCAGCAATTGCTCACCATGTTTATGGATTAGCTGTTGATGAAACACATTCAGCAGCATTCCAGGATGCGGGCGATTGGGTGGGTATTCTTTTTGGGGTGTACAATGCTGTTGCTGCAGTCTTTGCATTTTTTCTGCCGGCAATTGCCTACAAATTTGGCCGCAAAAAAACACATGCATTATCTCTGGTTATTGGAGGGCTCGGATTAATTTCAATGTATTTTATGCCCGATAAAAACTGGTTGATATGTTCAATGATTGGGGTAGGAATAGCTTGGGCAAGCATTCTGGCAATGCCTTATGCAATTCTGGCAGGGGCAATACCAGCCAAAAAGATGGGTGTTTACATGGGGATTTTTAATTTCTTTATTGTAATTCCTCAAATTATTAATGCCCTTATCGGAGGTCCAATTGTGAAATATCTGTATGGTGGAAATTCAATTTATGCCATTGTGGCCAGCGGCATATCCTTGTTGATTGCAGCTGTATTAGTAATAAAAGTAAAAGACGTTGACGATATTACAATCCGGAAGTAGGATAAATTTTAGACCAATAAAATTTGTAAAATGAAGGATTATATAAAACACCATGAGTGGAAAATAATTGAAGAGGGTTTTGATCCTGATCGGAATAGAATATCTGAAAGTATTTTCAGCATAGGCAATGGAAGGTTTGGGCAACGGGCAAATTTTGAAGAAAAGTACAGCGGTGATTCACTGCGTGGCAGTTACATTGCCGGAATATATTATCCGGATAAAACTAGGGTAGGATGGTGGAAAAACGGCTATCCCGAATATTTTGCCAAAGTAATTAATTCTACCAATTGGATAGGAATTGATATCTCCATTGACGGGGAAGAGCTTGACCTAAACAGTGCCGAAGTACTTTCATTTCGTCGTGAACTGGATATGAAAAATGGACTTTTACGCCGAAATTTTAAAGCCCGTTTGAATTCAGGAAACGAGGTGGAAGTGTGGGCTGAAAGGTTCCTAAGTATGGACGATCCGGATTTGGCTGCGATCTCTTACAAAGTGAAAGCATTAAATTTTTCAGGAACGATACAAATTACTCCTTATTTAGACGGTGATGTTTTTAATGAAGACTCCAATTACGAAGAAAAATTCTGGAAAGAAATTTCAAAGGACATTCATGGTAATTTGGGATTTCTAACCCTTGAAACCTTAAAGACTAAATTTCAGGTTTGTACCGGGATGCTTTTTTCTGCAACGATAAACAATCAAGCCATAAAAGAGATTACTTCTGTTTCGAAAGAAAAATATGTAGGCGGAAACCTAACATGTTCAATCAAAAAGGGAGAAGAGTTTCACCTTGAAAAACTGGTTGCAAAGGTTACTTCTTTAAATTCGGACAAGGACGTTTTAGTAGAAAATACAAGTAGGGCATTAAGAAGGGCAGAAAAAGAAGGGTATAAAAACCTTTATACTAAACACCAGAAAAAATGGGATGCGATTTGGGAAAGAAGCGATATTATTATTGAAGGGGATGTTGCTGCACAGCAGGGAATCCGGTTTAATATTTTCCAGCTTAACCAAACCTATACTGGTTCCGATGATCGGTTAAACATTGGACCGAAAGGATTTACCGGGGAAAAATATGGTGGGGTTACCTATTGGGATACTGAAGGTTATTGCCTGCCTTTTTATCTAAGTACTGCACCACAAAATGTTTCGAAAAACCTTTTACTCTATCGTTACAAGCACCTTGGCAAAGCCATAGAAAATGCGGAGAAACTTGGGTTTACAAATGGGGCAGCATTGTACCCAATGGTTACAATTAATGGGGAAGAATGCCATAACGAATGGGAAATTACCTTCGAAGAAATCCATAGGAACGGGGCAATTGCCTATGCCATTTGGAATTACGTGAATTATACGGGCGACAAGGTCTATTTTGCTCCTTACGGATTCGAGGTTTTACTCGCTATCAGCCGTTTTTGGGAACAGCGGGTCAATTGGTCAGAGGCAAAACAAAGTTATGTGATCCTTGGGGTTACCGGGCCAAACGAATACGAAAACAATGTGAACAATAATTTTCACACCAATAATATGGCTGTGTGGACTTTAAAATACACATTGGAAGTAATTGATTACCTGAAAAAAGAACACGCTTATCTGTATTCGGAGCTAGCCAGAAAATGGGAGTTTAACGAACTTTTGGAAACCACCAAATGGAAGGACATCATTGAAAAAATGTATTATCCTTTTGACGAAGAACGAAATGTTTATTTACAACAGGATGGATTTCTGGACAAAGAACTTATCCCGGCTACAAAAATAAATCCGGAGGAAGTACCGATTCATCAACATTGGTCGTGGGACCGGATTTTACGTTCATGTTACATAAAACAAGCCGATGTCCTGCAAAGTATTCTTTGGGCAGAAAACGATTATTCGCTGGCATCCATCCAACGGCATTTTGATTTTTATGAGCCCTTAACGGTTCATGAATCTTCTCTTTCTTCATGCGTTCATACCATATTGGCTGCCAAAATTGGGTACACCCAAAAGGCGTATGAGTTTTATTTAAGAACTGCCAGGCTCGATTTAGACGATTATAACAACGATACCGACGATGGTTTGCACATCACTTCCATGGGAGGAACCTGGATGTCATTCGTAATGGGTTTTGGAGGATTACGTGCGGTGGAAGGCAAGCTGGTTTTTAATCCATTTTTGCCGGAAAAATGGAAATCATATTCGTTTAGGATTGATTTCAGATGGGCACACCTTGAACTATTGTTGGATCAAAAAGGATTTGTGGTAAAGAACCACTCAGATGTTGTGGTGAACCTGATAGTTTGGGGAAAAGAATTAACGGTTCGCGGAAATGAAACAAAAAAAATTGATCGGGTCATAAAATAAATAGGATGAAGTTTAAAGCAAAATATTATTTGTTAATCGTAAGCCTGATTTTAGGATTTAGTGCTTCGGCAATAAGCTCAAAAAATATAAGGGTTGAACCCTCGTTTTGGTGGGTTGGAATGCAAAATCCATCGCTTCAATTAATGGTTCATGCCGAGGATGTTGCAAAAACCGATGTTGTATTTTCCTATCCCGGGATTAAACTAAAAAGAATATCAAAAGTTGATAATCCCAACTATCTGTTTTTGGATTTGGAAATTAAGAAAAAAACAAAACCGGGTTCGTTCGAAATAGATTTTCAGCAAAACGGAAAGTCTGTTTATAAATATTTATATAGGCTAAACGAAAGGGAACCTGGATCAGCAACAAGGGAAGGATTTAACTCCTCCGATGTCATTTATTTAATAACACCAGACCGTTTTGCCAACGGAAATCCTGAAAACGATGCTGTAAAGGGCATGAAGGAATTACCAAACCGAAGCTATCATTTGGGAAGGCATGGTGGCGACCTTCGTGGAATAATAAACCACCTTGATTATTTAAAAGACCTGGGCTTTACAGCCGTTTGGTTAAATCCTGTGCTTGAAAGCAATATGACAAAATCATCTTATCACGGATATGCTTGTACCGATTATTATAGGGTAGATCCCAGATACGGAACCAATGAAGAATACCGTGAGTTAAATGATGAATTGGACAAAAGGGGAATGAAGCTTATTATGGACATGGTTTTTAACCATTGCGGATCAGAGCATTGGTGGATGGACGATATGCCCATGAACGACTGGTTAAACAATTATCCGGATTTCAAGATTACAAACCATCGGAGAACAGTAAATCAGGATCCTTATGCTTCGGAAAAAGACAAAAGGGAAATGAGCGATGGGTGGTTTGTTGAAACCATGCCCGATTTGAACCAGAAAAATCCGTTTATGGAAACCTATTTAATCCAGAATAGCATTTGGTGGATTGAATATGCAGGTTTGGAAGGTGTAAGGCAGGATACTTGGCCTTATCCGGATAAAAACATGATGGCACGCTGGGTTCAAAGGCTTTTAGAAGAATATCCGAACATGAATATTGTTGGTGAAGAGTGGAGCATGAACCCTGCGATTGTTTCCTATTGGCAAAAAGGAAAAATTAATAAAGATGGGTACAAATGTGACCTCCCGAGCTTAATGGATTTTCCGTTGCAGGAAGCTGTCAGTAAGGGTTTTAATGAAAAAGAAGATTGGGGGACCGGACTAATAAGAATCTACGAATTGCTGGCAAACGATTTTCAATACCCTGATCCGTTTAACCTGGTGATTTTGCCAGATAACCACGACATGTCAAGGTTTTTAACCCAGGTGAATGATGATGTTGATTTGCTTAAAATGGCAATCGCTTTTTTTCTTACAACCCGCGGAATACCGCAAATTTTTTATGGGACAGAAGTATTAATGACAAATACAGGAACCGAAGAACACGGTATTATCCGCAGTGATTTCCCGGGAGGATGGGCAGGCGATGAGGTCAATGCTTTTACCGGGCAAAACCTGTCAGAAGCGCAAAAGAACATGCTTTCCTATGTAAAAGCCATCCAAAACTGGAGAAAAAACAAAGAGGTTATCCACCACGGAAAATTAAAGCATTTTGCACCAGCCGATGGGATTTATACCTATTTCAGGTACAATAATGATGAGGTTGTAATGGTCATCCTTAATAAAAATCAAAACGAAACCACACTCAAAACAGAAGCTTACAAAGAAATAATAAACGGAAAATTAAAAGGGAAGGATATTATTTCCGGAAAAGAATTTGAAAATATTGCTGAAATTACCCTTCCTGCAAAATCAGTGATGATACTTGAACTTAACTAAAATTTTATCATGAAAAATAGTACTAAACTACTTGCGATTTTATTGATCGGGATAAGCATTTTATCTTGTAATTTAAGCAAACAAAATACAGAACCGGAATTATTTTCGGATTGGATCAACGATGCCGTTTTATATGAAGTAAACATCAGGCAATATACACCCGAGGGTACTTTTAATGCGTTCGCAGAGCACTTGCCGCGTTTAAAAGAACTGGGCGTAGATATTCTTTGGATCATGCCTATTCACCCAATCTCCGAACTCAAACGAAAAGGTACCTTGGGGTCCTATTATGCTGTTGCCGATTATCTGAAAGTAAATCCCGAATTCGGGACAATGGATGATTTTAAAACGCTCGTCAATAAATCTCATGATTTGGGAATGAAGGTTGTAATTGATTGGGTTGCAAACCATACAGGGTGGGATAATCCGTGGATTTACGATCACCCGGAATGGTTCACAAAAGATTCAACAGGTGTGATTATTCCCCCTGTACCTGATTGGTCGGATGTTGCCGATTTGAATTTCGACCAGCAACCAATGCGGAAAGCAATGATTGATGCCATGGATTTTTGGCTGATAGAGGCAAATATTGATGGTTTTCGTTGCGATGTTGCCTGGGGTGTGCCACAGGATTTCTGGGAAGCTGCACGCGCTTCTTTTGATTCCATAAAACCCGTGTATATGCTTGCTGAAGATGAAGATCACCCTGGATTTTTAGACAGCGCCTTTCATTCCAACTATGCATGGAATTTACACCATATTATGAACGAGGTAGCAAAAGGAGAAAAAACAGCCCTCGATATAAAAGACTATTTTACGACAGCAAAAGATAAATACGCCGAAGGGTCGTTTCCGATGCAATTTATTACCAACCACGATGAAAACTCATGGGCAGGAACCATTGAAGAAAGGATGGGCAAAGCCGGCGATGCGTTTGCAGTATTTTCATTTACAATTCCCGGAATTCCTTTGATTCATAGCGGGCAGGAAGCAGCATTGAACAAAAGGCTTGAGTTTTTTGAAAAGGATGAAATTGATTGGGACGATTTTAGCAAGCAAGATTTTTACACATCCCTTACAAGGCTTAAATCAGAAAATAAGGCTTTATGGAATGGTTCTTTTGGTGGAAACATGGAAGTTTTAGAGACATCTGCTCCCGAACAGGTTTTTGCCTTTAAACGAACGAAAGATGACAGCCAGGTTTTGGTGGTCCTAAACCTTTCGGAAGAAGAAGCAAACGTTGAAATTGAACTTGGTGAACTTACCAATTATACAGAGTATTGGAGCAACGAAAAAATACCGTTGGGCGGAAATGTGAAATTTGATATTGAACCCTGGAATTATTTGGTTTTTACGAAATAATAGCCTTGATTATTTAGTGCTTAGTTTTAAGGTCGGCAAATTGTCGGCCTTTGTTTTTACATGCAAATGGAATACATAGTGAAAGTCAATATTTTGATATCTTTAAGGATATTTATAAAGCGCATATTTTGACAAACAGAAAAGTTCAAAGATACCATCACTTGTATTTACTGCTCTTGTTCATTATTGCAATAGCATTTTCTGCATGCAAAAACCGACCGTTTCAAGGTACAAAATGGGACCTTGGAAACAATAATGCGGAATTTCAAAAAGTATTGGAGTTTTATAGCCAACCAAAAGACAGCCTTAAATTTCGTGCCGCCAAATTCCTGATTGACCACATGAAAGGGGAATATTATTGCAAAGCTAAAAATGAAGAAGAACAGGATTCTTTCCTTCGATCAATTCCGGCTCAAATTCACATTCCGTTTCCCGACACAAGTAGTCAATATGAAATGCTTCGGCGCAAATTGGTCGATGATATTGTGTACTCAGCTATTGAAGAAGGAAAAGTTGGTGAACCCAGGTATCAAAAGTATTACGACCGTAAATCATTGACAGCAGAATTTTTAATCGAAAATATCGAATATGCATTTAAAGCCTGGGAGTTTCCCTGGGCTAGGTCATATTCTTTTGATGATTTTTGCCGATATATTTTACCTTATCGTTGTGGGACAGAAGCACCCGGACCCTGGCGAAAAAAATATTATAACGCATTTAAATGGATTGCCGATTCAATCGAAGGTTCTGATGACCCATTGGATGCTGCTACCTTATTAAACGAACAATTCAGGTACGAATTATCTTTTTCAGAAGCGCTCAAAAAATGTGGTTTTAAATTAAATATTGGTAACCATGTGGATGCAATGGCGTATGAGAGTTGTTATGGACAAGCCAGGATTGGGGTTTGTATGTTGCGTGCGTTGGGAATCGCGGCAACTACAGACCATGTGCCCAAATGGGGGCATATTAGTTTTGGGCATGAACTATCAGCCATGTTGGATGCTGATGGAAAGTGGCACTATTTCAACTTTGGGGAAACGGGGCCAAAAAAAGATCTAAAATTTGTAGCGCCCAAAATGTATTTGAAGGAATTCGGCAAATCAGATCAGAACAAAACTGTTTATACTGATGCGACCGAATTATTAATAAAGGTGTATGACCTTGCTATTGAAGTAAATGCCTCACCGGGTGATGATGTGTATTTATATACCTTCGGAAACCTAAAATGGGAGCCCTTATGCAAGGGAATCAATAAGGAGTCTTCGGTGTTGTTCGAAAACGTTGGGGTTGGTAAACGTTTGTACCTGGCAGCAGTGCCACAAGGAAAATCGTTACGACCGGTTTCTTATCCGTTTTCAACCGATACCACCAGAAATATTACCTATTATAAACCCGAATCGGCAAAAACCATTGAGAGCACATTTATCCGGAAATTTCCGGAGTGGGGGATTTATAATCCGAGGAGGGCATCCATAATTGGAGGTGAATTTTTTTCTGCCAGCAAACCGGATTTTTCAGACGAAAAGTTGATCTACAAAATTGTAGATACTTTAAAATATAATTGGAATATTTTGGAAGTGCCTGAACAGAAAGGGAAGTATTTCAGGTATAAATTTCCGAATTCCATGGATTCAATTTTTGACGGACCTGCCGAAGTTGCGTTTTATTCCAGCAATGGCGAAGGTATTCCTAAAATTGAAGGGAGCTATTTTGCATCGCCCCAACTATCGCAAAACCAAATTGATTTGTTGACCGACAACGATATTTTAACCTATCTGCAAGTGTGGAGTTACGAAAAAGAGACCGATTTAAAGGTTAGTAACTATGTGTTTAAAAAGCAGAAGGATGATCTTTGGATTGGTTTAAAACCGGACAATGAAACAACAGTCAGCCATGTGGGAATTTGTCCGCGAAACGACAAAAACGGAATTTATCCGGGCATGATGTACGAACTGTTTTATTGGAACAATGAATGGATTTCGTTGGGAAAGCAAAAAGCTGCGGGCGATTCAATTCGTTATGCAGATATTCCAGCAAATGCAGTTTTATGGCTACGTAACCTGGACGAAGGACGTGAAGAACGGATTTTTACACTGAAGCAAGGGAAGGTAAACTGGTGGTAGGCATAAAAAAAAGGCTCCCCGAAGGAAACCCTTTTCACGTTTTATCATAAGTTTGGTGCTATCTCTTCATAATCCCGTAGCACATAATTTTAAGGATAATGTCAACGCTTCTTTCCAGGTCAATTTTTCCGTACGACCCGGCAGAAAGAGGCATTTCCAAGCCCTTAATTGCGGTGGTTAAACCGATGGCTACAAGGTTAAAATCGTAAATTTCAAATTCATTTTTCCGAACACCCTCAATCAAAATCCGTTTGATCATCCGGATTTCGTTTTGCTCATATTTATGTTTAATATCTTCAATAAAGCCAATGGCAGCAACATCGTTTTCAAGGGCGTGGTAAAAATTTGCCAGGCTTCTGAAAATGGTCAGTTTTGTTAAAATATAATCGCGAAGTTTGTCAACCGGGTCACTGTTCCGGTTAATTACCTTGTCCAGTTCCCTTCCTAAAACATCAACTTCTTTCATGATTACAGCCTGAAAAAGGTCTTCCTTGCTTTTAAAATAATAGTAAAGCGAACTTTTGCCTTTTCTTACTGCGTTGGCAATGTCGTCGAGGGTAGTTTTTTTATATCCATATTTGCTGAATATTTCCTGTGCAATCTTGAGGATGGTCTCTCTGTTCAGATCTTTTTTCGACCCGTTTTCACTGGTATTCTGCATAGGTTTTTATTCTTTACTGAAACAAATGATGCCCAAAGATAATTTAAATTTTTAAAAATAAGGAAGCATAAAAAAATTAACTTTCTACCAGCTTGAAATCCAGTTGCTTGCGTTCAAGGTTTGTTCGCCACACTTTGACTTTTATCGGATCGCCCAGTTGATATTTCTTTTGGGTGTGCCTTCCAACAATGGCATAATTTTTTTCATCAAAAATGTAAAAATCGTCGTCGAGGTTGTTTAAAAGGATCATCCCTTCAATCTTATTTTCAAGTTCCACATAAATGCCCCAATCGGTTACACCTGAAATGGTTCCGTCATAGGTTTCCCCGATATGATCGTTCATAAATTCAACCTGTTTATACTTAATGGAAGCGCGTTCGGCGTTGGCAGCTTTTGATTCCATATCCGAAGAATGCCTGCACATATCTTCATATTTTTGTGCATTGGCCGACCTGCCTTTCTCAAGGTATTTTTCCAATAAACGGTGAACCATCACATCGGGATACCTTCTGATGGGCGATGTAAAATGAGAATAATACTCAAACGAAAGCCCATAATGGCCAATGTTCCTGGTCGAGTACTCTGCCTTTGCCATCGCCCTAATGGCAAGGGTTTCAATCACATTTTGCTCTTTTTTGCCCTTTACGTTTTTTAATAACTGGTTTATCGAACTCGACACCTGCTTGGTGGTTACGGTTTGAATGGCATAGCCAAATTTATGGATGAAGTTATTAAAATTGTCCAACTTATCGGGGTCGGGCCTGTCGTGAATTCGATATACAAATGTTTTTGCCGGTTTGTTTCCTTTCGGAGCCCCAACAAATTCGGCAACCTTTTTATTGGCAAGCAACATAAACTCTTCAATCAATTGGTTGGCGTCTTTTGATTCTTTAAAATAAACCGAAAGTGGCTTTCCTTTTTCGTCGATATTAAATTTGATTTCAACCCGTTCAAATGCCACCGAACCCGCTTGAAACCTTTTTTCCCTAAGTTTTTTTGCCAGTTGGTCAAGCACCAGGATTTCATTTTTCAGATCGCCCGTTCCGGTTTCAATAACTTCCTGGGCTTCATCATAACTGAACCTTCTATTGGAATGGATGACGGTTTTTCCGAACCACTGTTTGGTAAGGTTTGCTTCATCGTCCATTTCAAAAATAGCGGAAAAACAAAGTTTATCTTCATTTGGGCGAAGCGAACAAACACCATTTGACAAATGCTCGGGCAACATTGGAACTACCCTGTCAACCAAATAAACCGAAGTTGCCCTGCTGTAGGCTTCATCATCCAGGGCAGAGTTTGGTTTCACATAATGTGTTACATCGGCAATGTGGATTCCAACTTCCCAAAGCCCGTTTTCCAGTTTACGTAACGATAAGGCATCGTCAAAGTCTTTTGCATCTGCCGGATCAATGGTGAAGGTAGTGATTCCGCGAACGTCCCTTCTTTTTTTGATCTCTTCATTTGAAATTTCCATTGGGATTTTTGAAGCGATCCTTTCAATGTTTTCCGGGTATTTATGTGGCAGTTCAAATTCTGCTAAAATAGCGTGCATTTCAGCATCGTTGTCTCCGGTATCGCCCAGCACATCTATTATTCGCCCGAAAGGGTTTTTTGCTTTTGCCGGCCATTCAATAATTTCGGCAATTGCTTTCTGCCCCGATTTTGCCCCGTTTAATTTTTCAAGCGGGATAAAAATATCGAAACCCACTTTTCCGGTTGGCACTAAAAATGCAAAGTTGCTTGACTTGGTAACGGTTCCAACAAATTTCGATTTTGCACGTTCCAATATTTCCACCACTTCGCCTTCCAGTTCACGTTTTTTTCTTCGGGCATACAGTTGAAGTCTGACCTTATCGCCTTCCATTGCGTGGTTGAGGTTTCTAGAAGATACCAAAACCGGGGAGTCGGCTTCATCGCTGAGCACAAAGGCAAAACCTTGTGGTTGCAGGTCAACCGTTCCGGTTATATAACCTCCTCTCGATTTCAGGCGGTATTTTCCGCGTGATATTTGGTCGAGGGTTCCCCCTTCATACATTTCCATTAAAACCACGTTCACCAATCGGCGGCTTTCCTGGTCTTTTATATTTAAATACGAAGAAACTTGTTTATAATTAATTGTTTTCGAAGGATCATCATAAAGAAAAGAAAGAATTGCTTGTTTCAATTTCTGTTTGTTGAATGAATCCATTCTTTTCCCTTTTCTTCTTTTTTTCTTTTTAGCCATTTGTCGTACTTTTTTATGAAGGTAGAAAAATTTCAAACATCCTGTTTAGAATAACAATAAGAAATAAATTTGACAGGATAGTGAAGTTTATATGGACTATGCAAAGTGCCCATAAAATAAGTTAAATTAAGAAAATGAAATGCTCAAAGTTTTAAGGAATTTGTATGTTTGTAGTCAAATGAAATTGACTAATAAAATACCATATATTATACTGGGATTTTTTGTGTACCTGGTTTTTTACTCTTCGTGTGCAAACATGGGAATGCCCGATGGCGGGCCGAAAGATTCCCTTCCTCCGGTTTTAGTAGAAACTTATCCGAAATACAAGTCTTTAAACTTTGATGACGATGAGCTTCGATTTACTTTCAATGAATACGTGGTTCATGACAAGGCCATGGATGTTTTGGTCATTTCTCCGCCACTGGAAAAAAGGCCAACGCTCAGGATGAAATCAAAATCGTTGATTTTGATGTTTAACGAAGATTTGAAAGACAGCACAACTTATTCCATTGATTTTAAAAATTCAATTGAAGATAACAACGAGCGTAACCCATACGAAAATTTTCGTTTTTCGTTTAGCACAGGAGATGTACTTGATACCCTGAGGATGGCGGGGAAAGTTTTAAATGCATTTAATTTGGAACCTCTTGAAAAGGCACTGGTTTTACTTCAACGAAATTTGCATGATTCGGCTGTATATAGGGTAAGGCCCCCGTATATTGCAAGAACCGATGAAAAAGGGATTTTTATGATGGATAATATTGCCCCGGGCAGTTACCATGTATTCTCTGTTATTGATGCGAATTCAAATATGTTGTACGATGAAGGTGCGGAAGAAATAGCTTTTATAGATTCGATATATGTTCCAAAAGCTGCATTTGTTGAGTCGCCCGACACGCTGGTGAGTGGTGCCGATTCATTATTAATTTCAGGCCATATTATATTTACCCCGGAGCCAGTTTATTTGAGGTACTTTTTGGAAGATATCTTTGAACAATATGTGGTAAGCACCAAGAGGGTTTCGCAATATGAGTGTTCGATTATTTTTGCCGAGTCGGTGGTTGATACCTTTACGGTTGCCCCTGTTGGTGTAGCCGCAAATGATTGGTTCTTACTGGAACCGAGCAAAGGCATGGATACGATTTCCCTTTGGATAAAAGACACAACAATTGCTAAACTTGATACCCTGGAATTGGAACTTGCATACAATCAACTTGATTCGGCCGGTAATGTTTATGTACAAAAAGATACCATCGATTTTTCGTACAAACAAACAAAGCAAAAAGAGGAAAAGAAAAAAAGAAGGGGAAAGGACGATGAAGAAGAGAAAGTGATTGTTCCTCAATTTACGTTTACTGATAATATAAAGTCAACAGGGTTCGATTTAAATATTCCAATTGCAATTAAAAGCCCTGAGCCGCTGAAGTATTTTTACGATGATATGGTTCATTTATATCTAGATGAAGATACAACGGCAACACCTCTTTCTTTTAAGTTGGAAAAAGATACGGCCAAATACAGGAGTTATCGAATTAAATATAACTGGGAAGAAAATACTAAGTACAGGCTCGAAATTGATTCTGCTGCTGCACAAAATATTTATGGGATTACCAGTAAAAATTCAATCCGAAAGTTCACAACCCAAAAACTGGATTATTATGGTAAGATTATTTTGGGCGTGACAAATGTTAATGAGCAATTAATTGTTCAATTGGTAAAAAACAATGAATCTGAAGAGGTATTAAAGCAGAAAACTATTGCCGAAGATGGAGTTGTTGAGTTTGACTTTCTAAAGCCGGAAAAGTACGTCATTAAGGTGATTTACGATACCAACAAAAATGGGAAATGGGATGTGGGTAGTTATCAGGACCATATTCAGCCCGAGATGGTTCAGTACATGCAAAAAGTAATCAAAGTGAAATCGTACTTTGAACATAAAGAAATGTTCGATGCTTCTATTGATCATTCCTGCCCGAAAGTTTTATATGACCAGGAATTAGAAGAAAAGAAACGAAAAGAAGCAGAGCAAAAAAAGCTGGAAGAACAAAAAAAGAAAAATCAACCACAAAGAAGTAGTGGAGGGCTAAACTCATTAGGAAGAGGCGGGTTTTAAATTCTTTAATTGGATATTATCCTTTGTACCGGGTTTTTAAATACGAATAACCTTACAATCAACTTATTTATTTTCTAGTTAATGATAAAGCATGCTTCCAATACTGATATGGATGAATGCAGCTACTTTAGTTTCTATAAATTTCGATTTTAAAATGGAGTTGTCTGTTAAAATATATTTCGTCCTTACAGGACTTTCTTCTGAAATATGTAACTCCTATTCTATCAATATTTTGCCCTTCTGGGGCAGTTCCGTTAGGAACGCAATATGTGTAGAAATAGAATACAAGCTCCAATACCTGAGAGTTCCGTAGGAACGCAATAAAATCATAAGAGCAGAGATAATTGTAAAATTTTACCGGACATTCAGGATATTAAAATGAAGTAGACTTTGAGAATGGAGCATAATTCTGTTTTTTCTCACGGCTCGTCACTCAATACTCTTGTCTGTATAGTTCATTTCATATATGAAGAAAAGAAACCACAAATTGTGTTTATAACATACGTTTGTGCTGTTTCTGGTATTTAGATGCAAGAACAAGAAACAGAATGACTTTCAGATGTCATAAAATTTCCATACATTTATTGAAGGGAGATGAAATAATCCCAGGTATTGGAAAAGTAAAACTGAAATAATTATGGCAAGCGTTAAGGATTTAAAAAAAGAAATTGATTGGATGTTTTCGTTGGTATTAAACGATTGTTTTTATATCCTCAGGACAAAAGAAAATGCCGATCATGATAAAGTTATGAGTGTTGCAAACAGCATCCTTGAAAAGCATTTGGAACTTCGAAAAAGGGTTAACCATCCCGATGGAAAAGATAATCCAAAGCTTGTCAAACAATATTACCAGGCCATTTCAAACGAATTGTCTAAATCAATTGATGAAGCATTGGATAATTTGAGTGAAGCAATTGGCGATTAAACTAAAAGAAAGGATTTATTGGCAACTACCTTCCCTTGAAAATAGGTTGTGAGTTCCCATTTCCCTCTTTTATCATTCACTGGTTCCCATATACAATCACCAAGAAAAAACTCATAATTGTTTGATCCAATATAGGCTTCTCCTATGAACGGAGCAGCAATTTTGCCTTGCGAATCTTTAAATGGTGGATGATCAATTTTAAACGTAATCTTTTCCCCTTTGCCTTTTTTAATCCGCAATACATAACCAAATTCAACGCCAATTTCAGCTTTTATTTGGGTGCATATTTCCAATATTTTGGGAATTTCCTTGCTTTCCCGGTCCCATTCCGAATAACGTCCATAGCTGTATACCTCAAATTCTGGCTTTCTCCTTTTCATATTCGTTTACAAACTTCTTACGAATACAAAAATAAACAAGATTCCAGAATTAACCCGAGTATCTCAATGTCATATAATATTTGTGTTTTCAGGTAAGTTATTATTTGTAAGCCCTTGAAAAGATTGTTAATTTTGCGGTTCATGAATGAAAGTTTTACGCAATGACACAAGATAATACTCAAAAGAAGCACTGGCTCGGTGAAACATCGAAGGAAAAAAGAAACAACATTTTGGTAATTGTTTTATCGATTGCCCTGGTTGTTTTAATCGTTTTGTTTGTACTTCAAAGAATGGATCATAATGTTATCCTGAATGAGTTAAAGGCTGAAAAAGATTCCATGAAATTTGAGTTGACAGAAATAATCACCAAATACGATTCATTGCAAACAGATAATGATACCATGAATGTTCAACTTATGTACGCCCAAACAAAAGTGAAAGATTTATTGACTGAGGTTGAACAAACAAAAAAAATAAGTATCCAGAGGATCGCTGTTTACCAAAAACAGGTTACAACTTTAAGGGGAATTATGAGAGATTATATTGTTCAGGTTGATTCGTTAAACAGGCGTAACCAGCAATTAATGGCCGAAAACCAAGAGGTGAAGGAGCAGTACAGGCAAATTGAAAATAAAAACCAATTACTGGGGCAGGAAAACCAAAGGCTTCAGCAAAATTTACAAAGAGCTGCTACACTCGAAGCCCGGGGTTTGATTGCCGAACCGATAAATTCCAGAAGCAAAGAGACCAAATATGCCAGGCGTGCTGAAAAAATACGCATCAGTTTATCGTTGAGCAGCAATGCTACTGCAAAACGGGGGGCTAAAAATGTGTATGTCCGGATTATGCGGCCAGATCAGCTTTTAATGGTTAAAAACCAAAACGATGTTTTTAAGTTTGAAGATCTGGAAATTCAATATTCTGCTATGCGCGAGGTTAATTATGAAGGAAATGAACTGCCTGTAAATATTTATTGGGATAATGTTGGTGAGCCGGAATTAATGGTTGGCGAATATATTGTGGATATTTTTGCTGATGGCAACAACATTGGTACCACCACATTTAGCTTGAAATAATTATCCCGGATTATTTAGCACAAAAAAACAGGCCTGTTATTACAGGCCTGTTTCTATATTCACCCTTTTTCTTCTACTTCCTAGTTTTCGTCAACCAGGGTATATGTTACTGTAATTTCTGTGTCACCCTCCAATAATTTTGCATAGTCTGCGTCCGATGTCAGTTCCAACGAGTAAGTAAGGTTGTGCCCGTTGTCTTCGCCGTTGCCTGTGTAGCAGCTTCCCACTTCTGTTACTATGTCCTTTGCAGTGGTTGTCAAGGTCAATTCACCACTTGCTGAACCATGTGCACCTTTTCCGCTACCAGAATAACTTGAGGCCAATACTTTTAAGTAAATACCGTCAGGTACGTTTTTATCTAGTTCAACAGTTACTTTACGTGTTTTGTTTTTTTCTGCTATTGAAGAATAGTTAACCCAAATTCCTGAGTTGCTTGCATTTTCAAAACTTACCGCTTCGCCTGCCTCTTTTGGCCCGTCAATTTTTAAGGTAATGTCTTTTGTCCCTTCCAAATCGAGTAGTGCTACTTTTGGTACCGATATGGTTACTTTGTGGTCTTCAGTGTTTTTGTCGGCTGGGGATACTACTGCAAATGTGTTTGCTGAAATAATTGTGATAATGGCTGATACTAATGCTAACTTTTTCATTTTTGTTTTGTATTAAATTGTTTGTAAAATCTTGTTTATTTAATCTGCAAAAGCGTCCAAACTTTTAATTGCTGATTGTACGAAAAGACTTGCAAAGCAAAAGCCAAAAATGGCACGCGCCTAATTATCAATTAGTTAGCATTCGTACCAAAACCAAAACAGTTCCACAATGGGACAGTAGTCCCAGAAAGGCAACAAAACCCCTATGGGGAAACTGCGCAAATCAAACTGTTTGTGAAATAGTACAATTTTCATCAAATTGAATGGCATTCATACTTTCTATAGATAAAAGTGTATTTTTGTGAGCTAGTTTCAATCGTTAATTTATTACGGCAAAAAAGCTGCGCAATGAAAAGAGAAAAAATTAAAGACGTTTTAAAATCGGCGGAAGTCGGAAAAGAGATTTTAGTAAAAGGGTGGGTACGAACCAAAAGAGGTAGTAAGAATGTTAATTTTATTGCTCTTAATGATGGCTCCACCATTGATAATTTGCAAGTTGTAGCTGATGTCGAAAATTTTAATGAAGAAACTTTAAGGACAATAAGCACTGGAGCATCGCTGGCGGTTACAGGTACCCTTAACAAATCGCAGGGAAGCGGACAAAGTGTTGAGCTTGTTGCTACTGGCATTGATGTGCTTGGATTGGCAGATCCGGATAAATACCCGATACAGCCCAAAAGGCATACACTGGAATTTTTAAGGGAGAATGCGCACCTGCGCTTTCGTACCAACACGTTTAGCGCCGTATTCAGGATCAGGCACGCCATGGCCTTTGCCATTCACCAATATTTCAACCAAAAAGGATTCTATTATTTACATACCCCAATTGTAACTGCTTCGGATGCGGAAGGTGCAGGGCAAATGTTCCGGGTATCCACATTAGATCCAAAAAATCCACCATTGACTGAGGAAGGGCAAGTTGATTATGCACAAGATTTCTTTGGGAAAGCAACCAACCTTACTGTTTCAGGGCAATTGGAAGGTGAGCTTGGGGCAACTGCTTTGGGTGAAATATACACTTTTGGACCAACCTTCAGGGCAGAAAACTCAAACACCACAAGGCATTTGGCTGAGTTTTGGATGATAGAACCAGAAATGGCCTTTTATGATTTGGATGACAATATGGATTTGGCTGAAGAGTTTTTGAAGTATTTAACCAAATATGCACTTGAAAACTGCCAGGATGATTTGCAATTTCTTGCCGGAAGGTTAAAAGAGGAAGAGAAAAACAAACCTCAAGACCAAAGGTCGATGGATTTGATTGAGAAGCTGGAATTTGTTGCAAACAATGATTTTATTCGTTGTACATATACCGAGGCAATCGATATCCTAAGAAATTCAAAACCATTCAAGAAAAAGAAATTCCAGTTTCCGGTTGAGTGGGGAGTTGACCTTCAGAGCGAGCACGAAAGATATTTGGTTGAAAAGCATTTTAAATGCCCGGTTATTTTGATAGACTATCCGAAAGAAATAAAAGCTTTTTATATGAAGCTGAATGAGGATGGGAAAACGGTTAGGGCTATGGATGTATTATTCCCGCAAATTGGAGAAATAATTGGAGGCTCACAGCGCGAAGAAGATTTAGATAAATTGGTTGCCAGGATGGAAGAAATGGATGTTCCTGTAGATGAAATGGATTGGTATTTAGATACCAGAAGATATGGAACAGTGCCACATAGTGGTTTTGGACTTGGTTTTGAGCGATTTGTATTGTTTGCAACCGGAATGGGGAATATCAGGGACGTGATACCTTTTGCCAGAACACCAAAGAATGCTGAATTTTAGATTTAAGTTACTATTCAAAAAACGCTGATATAGTTTTTTGAAAAAATACTAAATTTGAACTGGAGATTATTAATTAAGGGATGAAACAAAGGCTATTATTACAACAGAAATTATTGCAGAAGCTTTCGCCTCAGCAAATTCAGGTTATAAAGCTGCTTGAAATCCCTACCATTCAACTTGAACAACGCATTAAAAAGGAACTGGAAGAAAACCCCGTTCTGGAAGTTGGGGAAGATAACTCCCAAAATGAAGAGGATGGGGAAATTCAGGAATTAAGGACAGAGGAAGATGCCGATAACGAAGAATTTTCGATGGATGACTACCTCAACGAAGAAGAAATACCATCCTATAAATTATCAGCCAATAATTATTCGCCCGACGATAAAAACGTAGATATCCCCTTTTCGATAGGGAAGTCGTTTCACGAGAGTTTGTTTGAACAGTTGGGGCTTACCGATTTCTCGGAAGATAAAAGGAAACTTGCAGAATATGTCATTGGGAATATTGACGAGGATGGTTATTTAAGGAGGGACCTTGAATCAATTTGCGACGACCTGGCCTTTAATCTTAACCTGGAAGTATCGGAAGAAGAGCTCTTGGAGATTCTAAAAATGATCCAGAAGTTTGATCCTCCGGGCGTTGGTGCACGCGATTTACGTGAAAGTTTATTGCTGCAATTGCAAAGCAAAGGTTTTGACCCGCGCGAGTATCCATATATTATTATCCAGAAATACTTTGATGAGTTTGCCAAAAAGCATTACGAAAAAATTCAAAAGAAACTGGATATTGATGAAGAGCAGTTAAAAGATGCTATTGCTGAAATCCTGAAACTTAACCCCAAACCTGGAAGTTCTTATAGCAACCCTTTAAATAAAGCAAACCAGCATATTGTTCCTGACTTTATCCTTGAAAACGATGATGGTGAATTAAAATTGACCCTGAACCAGAAAAATTCGCCTGAGTTAAGGATTAACGACACCTATCTTGGCATGTTGCGCTCGTTAAACGAGAAGAAAAAAAACAGCAAGGGACAAAAAGAAGCAGTTAATTTTGTAAAACAAAAACTGGATTCGGCCAAGTGGTTTATCGAAGCATTAAAACAACGGCACAATACGCTTTTGGTAACCATGTCGGAAATAATCGATTATCAAAAAGAATATTTTCAGGATGGCGATGAAACAAAACTCCGCCCGATGATCTTAAAAGATATTGCGGAAAGGACAGGTTTGGATATTTCTACCATTTCAAGGGTTTCGAACAGTAAATACATACAAACGCATTTTGGTATTTTGTCCTTAAAATATTTCTTCTCTGAAGGAATGCAAAAAGACGATGGTCAGGAAGTTTCAACCCGTGAAATCAAAAAAATATTGAGCGAGTGCATTGAAAATGAGGATAAGAAGAAGCCCCTGACCGATGAAAAATTAGGGCAAATTTTAAAGGAAAAATCCTACAACATTGCGCGCCGAACAGTCGCAAAATACCGTGAGCAGCTCGACATTCCAGTTGCCAGGTTACGTAAGGAATTATAATATCAAGCTATGCTCAAAACCTTAGCCAAAACATTTTCTTTGTTGTTTCACCCGGTTCTTGTGCCAACCTTGGGAATTATATTGTTGTTTAATTCAGGGTTTTATTTTTCTTTGTTATCGTGGGAAATCAAAAAATTTGTTCTGCTTGTTGTTTTCTTTTCCACAGGATTATTGCCAATGTTAACCTTTTCCATTATGGCTTTAAACCCAAAAATCAATATAGGTTTTGATAAGGCGAAAGACCGAATCCTTCCATTATTGTTATCAGCTGGATATTATCTTTTGGGTTATTACCTGATGTACCGGTTGCCAATTTATCCGGTGTTCAGGATATTTTTACTGGCAACGGTTTTGGTAATAATATTGCTGTTGTTTATTTCCTTTAAATGGAAAATAAGCAATCATATGGCTGCTATAGGAGGGGTTTTAGGTACCATGCTTGCCCTTTCTTTCCGAATGGGCGTAAATCCGGTATTTGAAATTGTTGGCGTAGTTCTTCTCGCAGGATTAGTAGGAACTTCACGTATGGTACTAGGAAAGCATAACATGCCACAGGTTCTTGGAGGCTTTACCCTAGGTTTTACGGTGCTTTATTTGATAATCTTTTTTTCTTAAGAAGAAATATTTCCAGAACTTTTGCGATTTAGGCAAAAAAAATCCTCCCAAAACATGGAAGGATTCATAGAGGTATATTTTGTATTTCTTCTATTCGATGAATTTATAACCAATCCCTTTTAAAGTTTTAATGTGGTCGTTGCCAATTTTTTCCCGAAGTTTCCGGATATGAACGTCAATAGTCCTATCGCCAACAACAACATTCACGCCCCAAACCGATGAATATATTTCTTCCCTCGTAAATACTTTTCCTGGTTTTGAAACCAGTAGCGAGAGCAATTCAAATTCTTTTCTCGGAAGGATCATTTCTTCCCCGTCAATTTTTATCAGGTACCTTTCTTTGTCAATCAATAAATTCCCGATTGAAATAATGTTTGAGTCAAGAATGACCGTTTCTGTTGGAGTGCTGGAAGTCGTTCGTTTAAGCAATGCTTTAACACGGCTTACCAATACTTTCGGGCGGATGGGTTTTGTTATATAATCATCGGCACCGGCTTCAAAACCAGCAATTTGAGAATAATCTTCGCCGCGTGCAGTAAGAAATGCGATAACCGTATTTTTAAATTCCGGGTTTTTACGTAGTTCTTCACACGTTGCAATACCGTCCATTTCAGGCATCATCACATCCAGTATAATTAAATTGGGAATTTTCTTTTCCGCAATTTTTATTGCTTCCACACCATTGGTTGCAGTGTAAACTTCGTAACCTTCTTTTGCCAGATTATAGCTGATGAATTCCAGGATATCTATTTCATCATCAACAAGCAGAATTTTTGGTTTTGTATCATTCATAGTACTAATGAATTATTTATGGGTCAAAAATAATCTATCTTTTTTTGACAAAGTTAAGCATATTTTACAATAGGGTTAAGCCAAAGTTATATTTAATGTTTTGCTTTGTCAATAGTAAAGGTAAAAGTTGTTCCAACACCCAGCTTACTCTTCACTTTAATATTTTGTTTGTGCCCTTCAATTATGTGTTTCACGATTGATAGTCCCAAACCGGTTCCGCCTTGTTCCCTCGACCTCGATTTATCGGCCCTGAAAAAGCGTTCGAAAATCCTTGGAAGGTCTTTGTTGTCCACCCCGATTCCGTCATCTTTCACTTCTACATTTATTTTGTCACCCGCATCGAAAAATGATACAGTAACATTGCCTTTTTTCTTTCCGTATTTAATGGCATTCAGCACAAGGTTCGAAACAACTTCCATCATGCGTTTTTTATCGGCAAAAACCATTAACGGGCTTTCAAGTGTATTATTAATATGCAGCGAAATCTTGTATTCGTTGGCCAACATTTGGTCAAGCTCGAAAACATCTTCTACCATCCTAATAATGTCAAAAACCTCAAAACGAAGTTTTAATTCACCGGATTCAAGTTTATTAATTGACTCCAAATCTTCAACAATTGAAATCATCCGGTCGATGCTTTTTTCGGTCCTTTGCAAATACAATTTGTTGATGTTCGGGTCGTCAATTCCTCCTTCCAAAAGCGTAAGAATATATCCCTGAATGTTGAAAATGGGGGTTTTTAGTTCATGCGATACATTGCCCACAAACTCTTTTCTATACCTTTCCAAATCTTTTAACCTTTCTAGTTCTTTGAATTGCGATTTTGTCCAAATATCCCCTTCATCCGCATCATCCGACTCTGTGCTGGCATTCAGATCTTCCTGCACAATTACTGAACTAATCGAATTAGTTGCAGAATGTATGGTAGTTAGCGAGCATTTTTTGAAAACGCATGAAACAAACAGATAGGACAACAGAAATACTGCAGGGATGGCAATTAATTTCCACGGTTCTTTCCCAGAATATATAAAAACAGAATACGCTAAAACAGCATAAATAATGGTGTTAAAAACGGAAATAATCAAAACGGCATGTTTTGCAGATAATCTCTTCATTTTTTAGTATTTTCACTACATGTAAAAGGTTCAAAATTATAACAAATTTTATATCAGATGGTTATTAACGGTAATTTGATGGTTAGTTAATATATATTTAATGATAGCCCTACCATTGAAATAACATTTGGTTTTATATTTGGCACATCAATCTTAACTAAGTATAATGGAAAATTTTTATTTAATTCTCGTTGTAATTCTTTTTGCATTGGCTTTCTCCGATTTGATTGTTGGGGTAAGTAACGATGCGGTTAACTTTCTAAATTCTGCAATAGGATCAAAAGCAGCTCCCAAATGGTTAATTTTTCTTGTGGCCGGAATTGGGGTACTGGTTGGTGCTACATTTTCAAGTGGAATGATGGAGGTTGCCAGAAAAGGAATCTTTCACCCCGACATGTTCTTTTTCTCCGAAATCATGATCATATTTATTGCTGTAATGATCACTGATGTGATTTTGCTGGACATGTTTAACACTTTTGGTTTGCCTACTTCAACAACGGTATCCATTGTTTTCGAATTGCTTGGATCAGCTGTTGCTGTAGCACTGGTCAAACTGAACAGGGCGGGGGAAAGCTTAGGGGAATTATCACATTATATCAATTCAGGGAAAGCCCTTGCAATTATTTCCGGGATATTATTATCCGTGTTTGTGGCATTTATTGTTGGTGCCGTAGTTCAGTACATTTCAAGGATGGTTTTTACCTTCAGTTTAAATAAAACCTTAAAATATTATGGTGCTTTATTTGGAGGCCTGGCGATTGCTGCTATGACATATTTTATGATTATAAAAGGCGCTAAAGGTGCTTCTTTTATGTCAACCGATACCGTCAACTTTCTTAAATCAAATATGGTAAATATTATTTTACTAAGTATTGTTGGCTGGACCATATTATTACAATTATTAAACTGGATATTTAAAATCGATATTCCCAAAATAATTGTTTTGGTAGGAACTTTTGGTTTAGCGATGGCTTTTGCCGGTAACGATTTGGTAAATTTTATTGGTGTCCCATTGGCAGGTTTTCATTCTTATAACGCATGGGTTGCAAGCGGGTCAAGCCCTGATCTTTTTGAAATGTCAATGCTTAGTGGCAAAGTTATAACACCAACCTATATGCTATTAATTGCCGGATTGGTAATGACGATAACTTTAATATTATCCAGAAAAGCCCGCTCGGTGGTTGCAACAACCGTTGATCTTTCGAGACAAGATGAAGGAGATGAAAGGTTTGGATCTTCCGCATTTTCAAGGATCGTTGTTCGAAACGCTATTAATTTTAACAAGGGGCTGATTAACTTAATAGGGAGCCGTGCTTCGGCAAGGATTAATAACCGATTTATCAACACACAGGATTTTCAGGATCCCAACAGACCTGCTTTCGATAAAATCCGCGCTTCTGTAAACTTAATTGTTGCTGGTATTTTAATTTCTATTGGGACATCGCTAAAACTACCTTTATCTACAACCTATGTAACATTTATGGTAGCCATGGGAACTTCACTTGCCGACAGGGCCTGGGATAGGGAAAGTGCAGTGTACCGGGTTTCAGGAGTATTTACTGTGATCGGAGGATGGTTTTTAACAGCGATAATTGCGTTTTCGGTTTCAGGTTTTATCGCCTGGATGATCAGTATTGGCGGAAGCATAATGTTCTTTATTTTTTCTGGCATTGCTGTTCTAATGGTAATTCGCACATCGTTTATATTTAAAAAACGTTCTGCAAAAGCAGATGAAGACGACGAAGAAATATCGACAACCAGTGTTACCGAAGAAGTATTGGATAAATGTAAAGGACAAGTTGTGAAAGCAATTATTTCATCAAATCAAATTTACACCGTTTCGGTTGAAAGCTTTTTGAATGAAGACAGATCGCGCTTGCATGAATCCTATGAACTCAATAAAGAATTTAACAAGAAATCGAAGAAACTTAAGTCGAAAATTTTGGGGACTATTGCCAAACTTCAACAAGATTCTGTTGATTCAGGTCACTACTATGTACAGGTAATTGACTATAGAAGGGAAATGGCACACTCCATTAATTACATCGTTGTTCCATTGTTAGAGCATCTTGAAAATAATCATAAGCCGTTCTTAAAAGAGCAAAATGATGAATTTGTTCATTTTATTTCGGAAATAGATGCATTCTTTAATTATGTGTTGCACCAAGTCAAAGAAAAGTATTTTGAAAACTTGGACGAGGTAATTTCAAAACGCGATGAACTGATCGAAAAATTAACCAAATTAGAGAAAATACAGATTAAAAGAATTAAAAACAAAGAGGTTAATACGCGAAACTCAATGGTGTATTTTAAACTGATTTCTGAAACAAAAAACCTTTTACACCATACGGTAAATATGGTAAAAGCACAGCGTGATTTCTTTACTAACTCACAAATTGAAGAAGAGAAATAAATAACCACAATATTTTAATTTAATAAAGCCACCCAGTAGTGTCCGACTAAAATAATTAAAAGAAGGTACTCCCTTTCGGTTTCCCTTCAAAGTTGTAAATTGATTTTTGCGAAAACTCTTTACAACATGGATAAAAATAAAGAAATAAAATTTGTCGGACAGCCAATTTTTAAACAGATAATAGATTTGGTCTTAAAAGTCAACATATCGCCCATCATAAAATCACACGACAGTGACCGGTATTATAAGGCATTTAAGGCTAAGACGCATCTAATTACCATGTTGTTTGGGATTTTAAGCCGCTGCGACTCAATGACAGAAACCTGTGAAGGATTACGTGCTTTGGGAGGAAAGCTAAACCATCTTGGTTTGGAAAAGGCACCAGCGAAGAGCACAGCCAGCGATGGGTTGAGAAACCGGGATAACCGTTTTTTTGAAGATTTATACTTTGCCTTGGTGGATAAGTACAAATCATTTTTATCGGACAGCCGTACATTTGGCTTGACTTTTAAAGAAGTACTTTTAATCGATTCAACCACAATCCGTTTGTTTAGCGATATTTTAAAAGGAGTTGGGCGTAACCCTAAAGGAGATGGCAAAAAGAAAGGTGGGCTGAAGGTCCACATGCTTATTGACGCGGTACAGTCTGTAGGACGGTTTGTGAAAATCACAGCAGCAAAAGTCCACGACAAAAACTTTCTGAAAAGCTTGGAATTGATATCGCATAGCATGATAGTGTTCGACAAAGCTTATAATTATTACCACCAGTTTGCTTTATGGACCGCACAACAGGTCTATTTTGTTACACGGCTAAAAAAGAATGCGGTATATGATGTTGTTGAAGAAAAACGGAAACACTACCGAAAAAAAGGGCAAGCCAAAGTTCTCCGTGACCAGGTTATTGAACTTACCTACCATCCCGAAGATGAAAACGGGAAAAGGCAATTGAAAGTTTTCAAAAAAATCCGTTTACGGAGAGTATGTTATCAGGATGAAAAGAACAGGTATTTTGAATTCCTAACCAACAATTTTGATATAACTGCCGAAGAGGTTGCTTTTCTTTACAAAAAACGCTGGGGAATAGAGTTGCTGTTCAAAAAAATGAAACAAAATTTCCAACTGCATTATTTTTATGGAGAAAACGAAAATGCAATAAGGACACAGGTTTGGTGTACACTGATTGCCCAACTGTTAATGACTGTTATTCAAAAAATAGCACAAACAAAGAAAGCATTCTCTGTCGTTGCTTCACTAATAAGGATACACCTCATAAGTATGCTCGACATGGTAGAATTGCTTCGAAGCACCAGCCGGGCGTATAAAATACAAGTTGGCGAACCTCCCGGTCAGCTTCAATTAAACCTGATTTAAGCTGGGGTCTGATTTGAAAAAATAAACTAGTCGCCCATATACAGGGCGATAGAGAGAATAAAATTTAAAATCCCGACTTTTGTCGGTTAATAGTGAAAGCCACCGATAAATTTATCGGTGGCTTTTTATTTAGCTAAAATTCAGCAAGTAAGCTTTCGTTTTTTTTAGAATCAATAGCAAATAAATTAATCGTTTTGTAACAAAATATTAATAATGATGTAATTATTAAACAGCACTTTTGCCTTTGAAATTTATAACAATCTTAAGTATATGAAAAAAATTACATTAATGGCGATAGCTATCATTGGTTTTGCTATTGCATCAATTGCTCAAAATGAAAAACAAGAGTTTCAACCGAATGGCAAACCTTTAATCTTGGTGTTTTCAAACTTTCATACAAATTTTACGGATGGGGAATCAAGTTCTGCCTTTGAGGTTCAAAGGGCTTATTTAGGTTACGAGCATAGTTTCAGCGAAGAATTTTCGGGAAAAGTTGTCTTAGATGTTGCTGATCCCGGAAACGGAAGTAAATTGGAAATGACAGCTTACCTTAAAAATGCATTATTACAATATAAAAAAGGAAATTTTACCGCTTTATTTGGATTAATTTCTACGACGCAATTTAAAACTTCAGAAAAAGTTTGGGGCAATCGATATATCGAAAAATCTTTTCAGGATGCCCATAAGTTTAATTCAAGTGCCGATCTTGGTTTTAGCCTTGAATATAAGTTCACTGATTTTATCAGTGCCGACTTTTCTGTTGTAAACGGTGAAGGATATAAAAAGCTTCAATCGGATGATTTGTTCAGAACTGCTTTGGGTGCTACAGTTAAACCAATTGATAATGTGGTTGCCAGAATATATGTCGATCAAATTGGCGACGAGGTGAAGCAAAACTCATTGGCAACTTTTGTGGCTTACCAAACCAAAACCTTCACTTTTGGGGCCGAATACAACTATCAGAAAAACTTTGGGATGGTTGATTCAGAAAACCTTTATGGAACATCGTTTTACGTAAACTATGTCCCTGGGGGAAATATTAAACTAATTGGTCGTTTCGACAATTTAAAATCAAATACTTTGAGCGGCGATTCAAATTCCTGGAATATCAACAAAGATGGACAATTGATTTTAGTAGGTCTTGAGTTGGCTCCGGCAAAAGGTGTTAAAGTAGCACCAAATTTCAGGGGCTGGAATCCCGCTGACGATAACCAGAAGTTTACATCAAGTTTATTCTTAAACGTTCAAGTTAAATTTTAGGCTATAAATAAAAACTAGAAAAATGAAAAAATTAGTAGCAATATTAGCGGTAGTTGCACTTTTCAGTGCATGTCAGAATTCTGGCAAGAAAAGTGATTCTACAAAATCTTCGGATAGTAAAAAAGTAGCTTTAACAGCTGCAGGAGCAACTTTCCCAATGCCATATTACAACATGGTTTTTAAGAAGTATACATCGGAAACAGGAACACTATTAACATACGGAGGTATAGGTTCAGGTGGTGGTATCAGAAGCCTTACTGATAAGGTAGTTGATTTCGGCGCAACCGATGCATTTTTAAGTGATGACAAACTGGGTGAAATGCCAGCCGAAGTTGTGCATATTCCAACTTGCCTTGGTGCAGTTGTTATAGCGTATAACCTTCCGGGAGTGGAAGACCTTAAACTTTCGAACGAACTTTTAGAAGGTATTTTCCTGGGTGAAATTACCAATTGGAACGATGCTAAAATTAAAGCAAATAATCCGGGAGTTGCTTTTCCTGACAAAGAAATACTTTTTGTGCACAGGTCAGACGGTAGCGGAACAACCTATATTTTTAGCGATTTTATGACCAAAATAAGCTCAAAATGGGCTGATCAGATTGGTACCGGAAAATCATTAAAATGGGCTGTTGGCATGGGTGCCAAAGGAAACCCTGGAGTTGCCGGAACAATTAAGCAAACCGAAGGGGCAATTGGCTATATCGGTTCTGAATATGCATTTGCACAAAGTATCCAAACGGCTCAGGTACAAAACAGTTCGGGCGCGTATATCGAAGCCAGCATTGAATCTATTAGTGCTGCCGCGCAAGGAGATATCCCAGCTGATACAAGGATCATGTTAACCAATTCATCAGATCCTGCATCATATCCTATTAGCGGGTTTACATGGATTATACTTTATAAAGAACAAGCTTACGATGGACGTTCAGCCGAACAAGCGAAAGCTACAGTTGAATTTTTGGATTGGCTTATCAGTGCCGATGCACAAGGTGATGCTTCAAAGGTTAACTATGCGCCACTGCCTCCTTTAGCAGTTGATAAAGCGAAAGCAATATTAAGATCGGTTACGTTTGAAGGGAAAGCTATTTTATAAATTCCCAACTTATAATTTATTGAATGAATAGTGATAAAATAGCCAAAATAGTTTTATTATCAGGTGCACTTTTAATATTACTTGTGGCTGGAGGAATGGTTTTTTCTTTGGTAGAAGGAGCCATTCCTTCATTTAAAGCTTTTGGATTAAAATTTATCATTTCAAATGAATGGGACCCTACCGAAGGTCGTGAAAAATATGGTGCTTTGCCATTTATTGCAGGCACAATGATGACCTCTTTGGGCGCACTGCTAATCAGCTTACCGCTTTCCTTCTCAACATCCTTGTTTTTAGGGGAGTATTACCGGAATACAAAAATTGCCAAAATTATTGGTTCAATGGTTGATTTGCTGGCCGGAATTCCTTCGATTGTTTATGGTTTATGGGGATTTTACGTATTAAGGCCTTTGTTGATTGACCTGGGCGCATCCGGGCAGGGATTTGGTATTTTTACCTCAAGCCTGATTTTGGCAATAATGATTATTCCTTATGCAACCTCGTTGAGCAACGAAATAATTTCCATGGTTCCGAATGAACTAAAAGAAGCAGCATATTCATTGGGAGCAACAAGGCTCGAAGTTATTACAAATGTTACTGTGCCCAATGCCAGGTCTGGAATTGTGGCAGGATATATTTTATCTTTTGGGAGGGCTCTTGGTGAAACGATGGCTGTTACAATGCTCATTGGAAATGCAAATGTTGTCCCAAATGGATTGTTTAGCGCCGGTAACTCAATGGCCAGTGTAATTGCCAATCAATTTGGCGAGGCTGAAGGCTTAAAATTAAGCTCGCTTATTGCGATTGGCCTTTTGCTGTTTTTGATAACAGGAATTGTTAATTGGATTGGAAAATTAATTATTAAACGTTTTTCGTAAAACCATGGATGCAAAACTAACTATTGATAAAAAAGACTTCCAGAAAAGAAGAACGCTTAAGGATAAGATATTTCTGGGGATCGTAATCGCACTTTCAGTGGTAACAATATCTCCCATTGTTCTTATAATTGCAAAACTTATTGCGAAAGGGTATCGTCAAATTAGCCTTAATTTTATTGTACAAAATACCCCAGATACATTTGAGGCAATGATGGCACTGGCTAGTGGAGAGAAAATTCCCGGAGGTATAGCCAATGGTATTGTTGGAACGCTTATTATGGTTGTTATGGCAGCTATCTTGGCAATCCCGGTGGGTATTCTTTCAGGTATTTATTTATACGAGAACCAGGAGAAATTTTTACCAAACCTTATTCGTAATGTGTCGGATATTCTTCAGGGTGTACCTTCAATTGTACTTGGTCTAATTTCATATTTGTGGGTTGTAAAACATATTACAAATGGATATTCAGCCCTTGCAGGTAGCTTATCGCTTTCAATAATGATGGTACCTATGATTGTCCGGTCAACCGAAGAAACTATGAAAATGATTCCCAACAGCATAAAAGAAGCTGGGTTGGCACTAGGAATCCCTTATTATAAAGTTATTTTAAGGATACTTATTCCAACAGGGTTTAGTGGGCTTTTAACAGGAATATTGCTCGGGATTTCAAGGGTGTTGGGCGAAACTGCACCCTTAATGCTAACAGCGCTTGGTAGCTCGGTAATTAACCTGGATGTTACAAAACCTACCAGTGCAATTCCGCTTTTAATTTGGGAATTTTATAACGATCCCAATATGGTTGACTTGATTTGGAGTTCATCCTTATTGCTTATGTTTATAGTATTGTCCCTCAACCTAATTTCAAAAAGGATTGCCGCACGAAGCAAATAAATAAAATGAACACAGAAAACGAAAATATAAAAAACCCTGTACTGTCAATGAAGAACCTTTCCATTGCATATAACAAAACAAACTATGCAGTGAAAAATGTGACAGTGGATATCAAAAAAAATGCGGTAACTGCCATTATGGGTCCCTCTGGATGTGGTAAAAGTACACTGCTAAGGGCAATTAACCGGATGCATGAACTGTATGAAGATATTATAACCGAAGGGAATATTTACCTGAATGGTGAAGACATCATGAAAATGTCAACCATTAAATTAAGGCGTGAAGCAGGGATGGTTTTTCAAAGGCCAAACCCTTTCCCTACCATGAGTATTTACGATAATGTGATTGCAGGTTATAAACTGAATGGGATCCGGATGAAAAAGTCGGAAAAGGATGAAATTGTTGAAAGATCTTTGCTCGATGTTGCTTTATGGGACGAAGTAAAAGATTCTTTGACCAAAAAAGGCACTTTCCTTTCCGGTGGGCAGCAGCAAAGGTTGTGTATTGCCAGGGCACTGGCTTTTCAACCCGAAGTTATCTTATTGGATGAACCAACTTCTGCCCTCGATCCAATTGCAACTTCAAAAATTGAAGAGCTACTCATTAAATTGAAAAAAAATTATACCATTTTAATGGTGACCCATAATATGTCGCAAGCAGCCAGAATATCAGATTATTCCATGTTCATGTATTTAGGTGAATTGGTTGAGTACGGAAAAACAAAAAATATGTTTACCAATCCACAAGACCGACGCACTGAAGAATACTTAACCGGAAAGTTCGGGTAATTTTAGTAAATTCAATTCATAATTAAGTATAATGATTACAAAAAAGGATAAAGCAATAGAAAGCATAAATTCAGATTTTGAAGAATTTGCAAATTTAGTTCTACTTCAACTTGATCTTTTAGAAGAAATAGTTAGTTCGGGTGAATTAGTGATAGCTGAAAAAACGTTGAAAAAGATTGATTCGAATGAAGATGAGCTTGACAAAATGGAAATCAAAATAAGCGACAAAATTATTCGCACCATTGTTTTGTATAGCCCTGTTGCATCTGATATAAGAAAACTGATGTCAAGTTATCGGATAGTTATTAACCTCGAAAGGATTGGCGATCTTGTTGTAAGAATTACCAAATTCCTGAAAATGATCAAGAAGCAGGAAGTGTACGATTCATTGTCGGATGTAATTTCCAATACATTGATGCAAAGCATTAACATGGTTAAAAAATCGTTGCTTTCGTTCACCCACAACGACAAAGAATTCGCCATTTGGACAATCAAAAACGATACAATCAGTGACGAGATCAACCAAAAAATGTTTAAGAAGGCCATTAAAAAGAGTCATATCGATAATGAAAACAAACAATTGTTTTTAAGTTTTGCAAATATTAAAGAAATGGTTTCCAGTATTGAAAGAATTGCGGACCATGCAACAAACATTGCCGAAGCTGCAATTTATTCTTTGGAAGGAAAAGATATAAGGCATCAACCTTTTGATGAAGATTAATATGATTGAAAACGGTGCAAAAATATTGGTGGTTGACGACGAACAGGATTTGTGTGAAATACTTGAATTTAACCTGGCAAGCGAGGGTTTTAAGGTTGATACTGCAAATTCAGGAGAAGAAGCATTAAAAAAATCCCTGGATAAGTATGACCTTTTCCTTTTTGATGTTATGATGGGTGGGATGTCGGGCTATAAACTTGCCAATACGGTTCGTAAGGATCTTAATTTGCCAACACCAATTGTGTTTTTAACCGCCAAAGAAAGTGAAAACGATGTGCTCACTGGTTTTAATGTGGGTGCCGATGATTTTATTACAAAGCCTTTTTCAATTCGCGAAGTTGTGGCAAGGCTAAAAGCAATCCTGAAAAGGGGAAAAAATGTTTCCGGTTCGTCTTCGATATTTGAAATAGGGGACTTAAGTATTGACCTGAAGAAAAAGACGACCACTATCGCAGATGAGAAAGTGAGCCTGACACGAAAAGAATTTGAAATCCTGACACTGTTGGTGAAA
Source organism: Prolixibacteraceae bacterium (assembly GCA_963678235.1). Taxonomy (GTDB): domain Bacteria; phylum Bacteroidota; class Bacteroidia; order Bacteroidales; family Prolixibacteraceae; genus JABMQB01. The sequence continues at coordinate 3,641,477 of OY782766.1, forward strand.
AATATTGGCCAGTATATTGCCCGGGAAGAAATCCTTCAGCGGATTTGGAGAGATGATGTAATTGTAACCGAAAGAAATGTGGATGTGAACATTGCAAGGTTGAGAAAAAAAATTGGGGTGTACGGGAAAAACATCAAAGGCAGGTCAGGTTATGGCTATTGTTTTGAAAACGATTCTAATTAAAAAACTAATAAAGTGAAACAGAATTCAATAAGAAGGAAAATATTCTTTTATTTCCTGGCTGTATTTGTAGTTTTCACGGTATCTGTGCTTTTTTTTCAGTACGGACAGGAGAAAAAATACAGGACAGAGCAGTTGGAAAATACCCTGGATAATATTTCAGAAATTACCCACAATTATATCGAACAACAAGGGTTGATGGTTTCCGGTGATTTTCGGGCACTCAACCAAATTAAAGGCATATTACCAAATGCGAATATAAGGTTGACAATCATCGATAATAAAGGCATTGTTTTATATGACAGTTTTGTGGTTGATTATTCTGAAATGGAAAATCATTTCGAACGACCCGAAGTTCAAAAAGCATTGTTTTCTGGCGAAGGTTCAAATATCAGATTGTCGGCAACTACAAATCAGCAGTTTTACTATTATGCAAAATATTATAAAAAGTATTTTGTGCGTACCGCAGTGGTTTATAATATTGAAATACAGAATTTTCTGAAGGCAAAAAGAGTCTTTCTTTTCTTTATTGTGGTCCTTTTTGTTATTGTTGGTTTTGCTTTGTATTTCGTAACTGGCAAAATAGGCGAGTCATTAACCAAACTGAAAGACTTTGCCATTAATGCCGGGAAAAATGAGCCTATTAAAAATGAAACTACTTTCCCAGATGATGAACTTGGGGTAATTAGTCGGCAAATAATACAGATTTATAACAACCTTAAACTTGCAAAAGATGAACTTTCAAATGAAAAAGAAAAGCTTTTAAGCCATTTGAATGTTTTAAACGAGGGAATATCGTTTTTTTCGGCTCAAAAAGAGAAGAGTTTATCCAACAGTCAGTTTATACAATTTATTAACGTAATTTCTGAAAAATCAACCATTTCTGCCGATTATATTTTTAATATTAAAGAGTTTAAAAAAGTAAACGTATTTGTAGATGAAATTCTAAACTCTAAAAAGGAAATTCAAGGGCATGAGCTTCCACAGTTAGACTATACCATCTCAAAAAATGAACGGTATTTTCGGGTTCAGTGTATTGTTTTTTATGATCATAGCTTTGAAGTTATAATTACCGATATTACAAAGCTTGAAAAAAGGAGGTTGTTGAAGCAACAACTTACTTCAAATATTGCACACGAATTAAAGACCCCGTTGGCTTCAATAAAGGGTTATCTTGAAACATTGATTGGCAATGGTGGTATTCCTGAAGAAAAACAAAAGCATTTTATCTCCAAAGCATTTATGCAATCCGAAAGGTTGTCCAACTTAATCAACGATATATCCTTGTTAAATAATATTGAAGATGCAGGTGAACTCTATGAGTTTAAATCGGTAAAAGTAAAACAAGTGATTCAGGAGGTTATCGAAAATCTTGGAAACAGGCTGGAAGAGGCCAAAGCAAAACTATCTGTTGAAATTGAAGAAGAAGTTTTGATTCATGGAAATGAAACCTTATTGTTTTCAATTTTTCAGAATTTAATATCAAATTCCATAAATTACGGGGGAAAGAATATTTCCATTCAAATAAAGAACTATTTGGAAGACGAAAAGTATTACTATTTCTCTTACTCAAATACCGGCAATTCAATTCCGGAAGAACATTTAGCCAGGATTTTTGAAAGGTTCTATCGTGTTGATACCGGACGGACCAGGGAAACAGGCGGAACCGGACTTGGCTTATCAATTGTTCGAAATGCAATACAACTGCACAAAGGTGAAATTTCTGCGAGGAATTTGCCCAAAGGAGGTTTGGAATTTTTATTCTCACTGGCAAAAAATTAAAAAACGCTTATTAGGATATTATAAGGGATGGCACAATGGGTCATCCCTTTTTTTATACAAATTGAGGAGACAACAACAGAACAAGCTTTCTAAATACTTCAAACTTTACTCAAGAAGATAATAATTGTAACCCGGCTATGGCTTATAAATTTAATGTTAACTGAGTTAAAGGCGGCATCCAAAAAATTACGAGCATCACCTGAAAATCTGAACCCTGAAACCGAAATTATTGACCCATCTTAACTCGCACAAAATCAGAAGTGTAAGGTTGTTTTTTGTACTGACAAGCATTTGCTGGTTATTACATATTTATTACATAAATGTAACGAAAACTTTATGGGACTTTAATCATGATGTAACATTATTGGAGTTGCTTAGCGGCGAAAATCAGAGTGTAATAGAGGACTTTTAAGGTCACTGAAGAAACCGATTTTCTTGTTTAAAGAAAACTAGATTGGAAGAGACAACATTATTTTTATGAGATTCAGATTACTATTAGTTAGTTGTTTTTTAATGGTTCAAACGAGTTTGTTTAGTCAAACCGGGACTTTAAAAGGATTAGTAAAAGATAAAAAAAGTGGAGAAACATTGGTAGGGACTACCATTGTTATTCCTGGAACAACCCTCGGTACAATAACCGATTTTGACGGAAAATATAGTTTAAAGAACATTCCGGTTGGTACATATACCGTTCAATGTTCATTTATTTCCTATAAAACCGAAATACAGGAAAACGTGATTATTAAAGATGGGGTTGAAACGGAAATAAATTTCAATTTAGATGAAGATGTCGTTGAAATTGGGGGCGTTGAGGTGGTTGCTAAAGCAAAACGCGAATCTGAATCAATGCTCTTGCTCGAACAAAAACAGTCGGCATCAATTAAAGAATCGATAGGTGCCGAAGTGTTATCAAATCAGGGAGTTTCTGATGCGGCAACAGCAGCAACCAAAATTACGGGTATTTCAAAACAAGAAGGTGGCAAAACCTTAAATGTAAGGGGACTCGGCGACCGATATAATAATACAACATTAAACGGGCTCCCGTTGCCATCGAACAATGCGGAAAATAAAAACATTGATCTGGAACTTTTCTCAACGGATATTATTGAATATATCGGCGTTGAGAAAGTTTCCACATCCCCCCTTTATGGCGATTTCGCAGGAGCTAATGTTGACATCGTTTCTAAAAAATTTACCGGGAACGGTTTCCTTCAGCTTGGACTTAAAACCGGAATAAACACCAGTGTGTTCGATGCAGATGATTTCTATTTGCAGGATGGTCCCGGTTTCTTTGGGTTCGATAATTTCACCATGACTTCTTCTTTGAGCAAATATGATTTTGAAACAAAGTGGAACCCTCAATTAAAAAGCATTAGTCCAAATGTAGGGTTCTCCTTAACTGGAGGTAAATCTTTTGAAATTTCAGGTTCCAAATTAAATACCTTCTTTACTGCATCGTTCGATAATGATTATTCATACAGCGATTTAATCCAGCGAAGAATCAATGGAAGTGATGACCCAAGAAAGACCCTCGAAGGGGAAGAATTTAATTACACAACCCAGTCGACAGCAATGTTGAACTTAAATTATGAAGTCGGGGATCATAATTTCTATTTAAATTCGATGCTGCTAAACTCTTCGGATCAGAAATTAAAAAACCTAAGAGGTTTTATTAAAGACCTTGCCGAAGATAGCGCATTAATCAGAAGGTCAGATTTTGAGAGGACCACCATTATTGCAAACCAATTTCTTGGAAACCATAAATTGGGGGAAACGACAGAAGCAGACTGGGGGGTTTCTTATAACCATGTATTAAATATTATTCCCGACCGCAGGCATTTGTCTCTTAATGGATTGAATGACGATGGCGTTGCATATTTTACGGACGATAATGAATCAGATAATTACAGGTATTTTCATGATTTCGTGGAGGATGAGTTTGCATTAAACGCAAGTTTTAGCAAAGCATTTGGAGATCCTCTTAATGAAGATGCCAAAAACCGTGGTAAACTAACTGCTGGATATTCAGGAAAATACAAAGTAAGGGATTTCAAATCAACGCAGTTTAATCACGATATTTACAGAAACAGGAGCATTTTTAATCCACCTCCGGGTGGGTATTATGCGACTGTGGATGTATTGGATATTGATGCATTTCTAAACGACGATAACCTGGAAAGGGCAGATGGCTATGGCTTTTATTTAAAAACCTTTTTTGGAAATACAATAAGGCCTGCAACATACAAAGGAACACAGTTCGTAAATGCAGGATTTCTTTCGCTGGAATACCAATTGTCTGAAAAATTAATGGCATTGGTTGGCATCCGTGCTGAAAACGTATATCAAAAAGTTGAGTTTGTAACAGCATTGGCCCCTGAAGGAGGCTCAGGCGATTTTACCGAACTTGCTATTCTGCCAAGTTTCTCTTTAAAGTATGGATTGAACGAAAAAAACAATTTAAGGTTGGCATTGGGCAAAACATACACATTGCCGCAGTTCACTGAAATGGCACTTTTCCTATTCGAAGGGATCACAGAAACTACCTTGGGCAACCCGTATTTATATCCGTCCGATGTTTATAACATTGAATTGAAATGGGAAATGTTTCCTAAAAGAGGAGAGCTGCTTTCTGTTTCAACCTTTGGAAAATATATTGAAGATCCGATCAATAAATTTGTGATGGCTTCGGCTTCCAACGATTTTACCTATGCCAATACGGGCGATTGGGCCTATGTTTATGGTGTTGAGGTTGATATCAAAAAAGACTTGTTTACCCTTGCTACCGATGATGGATTAAAAAAATTATCTGTGGCTGCCAACCTATCGCTAATGGAAACCAAGCAGGAATTGAACGGCGAAAAAGTGAGGGAGGAAACAAAAGATGAGAACGGCAACTCCCAAATAAGCGTGAATTTTAACAAAGATGAAGAAGGGCTGCAGGGAGCAGCGCCTTTAATTGCAAACGCAAGCCTAAGTTATCGGACCGATTGGGCAAATGGAGAGAATTCAATAACATCGTCGGTAGTGTATAACTATATATCCGACAGGCTGTACCTTATTGGAACATCTTCATTTGGGAACCAGGTTGATAAGAATCTACATACGGTTGATTTCGTACTGAAAACGAAACTAAAAAAGTTTGGGATCAGCTTTACTGCAAAAAATTTATTGAACCAAAACGTTGACCGGGAACAGGAAAATCTATCGCAAAATTTTCTTGTTCAATCGTATAAGAGAGGCATAAAATTAAGCCTCGGACTGTCGTACAAATTTTAAGATTTTAATTAATAACCAAAAAACAATCATGAAAAAATTAGTTTTAGCCATGATGGCAATTTTAACCATTGCCCTTGTAAGTTGCGAGAAAGATGATCCAATTCCAGGTCCCGTTGATGATCCGGATAATCTTCAAGGAGAAATTACAGAAGCTGTTTCTCTTGATGCTACAGAAACATATACCTTAACTGGTGCATTAATTGTAAAATCAGGAGGTTCTTTAACAATTCCTGCCGGAACAGTAATCGAAGCAGTTGGTGGACAAATTTCTTACATTGCAGTTGCTCAGGGAGCAAAAATCTATGTAAACGGAACAGCAGATGCTCCTGTAATTATGACTTCAGATGATCCAACGCCTGGTTCATGGGGTGGTTTGGTAATTTGTGGAAATGCACCAACAAATAAATCAGATGCTTCTGCAGGTGCCGAAGTTTCAGGCTTGCCTTATGGTGGTGATGTAGCTGATGATAACTCTGGGGTAATTAAATATTTACGCGTTGAATATACAGGTTTCAATTATAACGATGAGAAGCAATTTAATGGTGTTTCTTTCTTTGGTGTAGGATCAGGTACAACTGTTGATTACCTTGTTTCCTACAATGGAAAAGACGATGGAATCGAATTTTTTGGTGGTACTGTAAATGCTTCTCACCTTGTATCGGTTGGTAGCGATGATGATGGTATTGACTTTGCGATGGTTGGTCAGGAACTGGTGAATACTGGGTTTCATTAAACTCCACAAAATCGGGAATCGAAGGATCAAACAACGGCGATGATGGTGCAGCAACTCCAATGACTAATGCAACACTTAGAAATATTACTGTTTATGGAATGGGCGAAAAACCTTTTTATCTAAAAGAAGGTGCTGGTCAGGTAAACGTTGACAATATTGTAATTGGTGGATTGGTTGAAAGTAAAGAACAACCTATTTTCTATGCAGATAGTGATGATTCAGATGCGCAAGCAAGAATCACAGATGGAGACGTTGTTGTGACAAATGCAAGGTTTGTTGATATTGTTGGCGCTCAAACCAAAGCAGTTGATGGATTAAGCATTGGTGAAAACCCTGCTGCTTCAGGAGCTGGCAATGGTGTTTCAAAACCAGATTGGATGCCAGATGCACTAAATAATGTTGATGGTTCAACCACAGTATTTGGAGATGCTCCTTCAGGAGGTGAAGTTGCTTTGAGTGGTGATATTACAACCGATGTAACTTTAAATGCAACAACAGATTATAAATTGATTGGTGGCTTGGTTGTAACAGCTGGAGCCTCTTTAACAATTCCTGCCGGAACCAAAATTGAAGCAGTTGGTGGTCAAATATCTTATATTGCCGTAGCACAAGATGCTCAAATCTTTATTAATGGAACAGCAGATGCCCCTGTAATTATGACTTCTGATGATCCAACACCAGGATCATGGGGTGGTTTGGTTATTTGTGGTAAAGCTCCAACTAATAAGTCAGATGCTTCTGCAGGCGCCGAAGTTTCAGGATTGCCTTATGGGGGTACAGATGTAAGTGACAACTCTGGTGTTATTAAATACTTACGCGTTGAATATACCGGATTCAATTATAACGAAGAGAAACAGTTTAATGGAGTTTCATTCTTTGGTGTTGGTAACGGAACCGAAGTTGATTATGTAGTTTCTTACAAAGGGAAAGACGATGGTATTGAATTCTTTGGAGGATCTGTAAATGCTTCTCACCTCGTATCAGTTTACAGCGATGACGATGGTATTGACTTTGCTGATGGTTGGTCAGGAACAGGTGAATATTGGGTTTCATTAAACTCCACTAAATCAGGAATCGAAGGCTCAAATAACGGCGATGATGGTACTGCTACACCAATGACCGATTGTACATTGAGAAACTTGACTGTTTATGGAATGGGTGAAAAACCATTTTATTTTAAAGAAGGTGGTGGTAAACAAAATATTGATAATATTGTAATTGGTGGTTTGGTCGAATCAAAATCACAAGCAATTTTCTATGCCGATGACGATAATGCAAAAGCAAGGATCGATGCTGGTGACATTGTTGTTTCAAACGTAAAATTTGTAAACATCGTGGATGGTAGCCAACCAAAAGCAGTGGAAGGTTTAACCGTTGGTGAGAATCCTGCAGCAACTGGTGCTGGTAATGGAATCAACAAACCAAGTTGGATGCCGGATGCTTTAAATAATGTAAATGGAACAGAAACTGTATTTGGTGATCCGGTTTCAGGAGTTGAAGTTGCATTAAGCGGTGATATTACAGGAGATGTTGAATTAAATGCTGCAAACGATTATAAACTCTACGGAGCATTGGTTGTAAAATCAGGTGCTTCATTAACGATTCCTGCAGGAACTGTAATTGAAGCTAAAGGTGGACAAATATCTTATATCGCAGTTGCTCAAGGTGGTAAAATTTATGTAAATGGTACAGCTGATGCACCGGTTGTTATGACATCAGATGATCCAACACCAGGATCATGGGGAGGTTTGGTTGTTTGCGGTAAAGCACCAACAAACAAATCAGATGCTTCTGCCGGGGCAGAAGTGTCAGGCTTACCTTACGGAGGAACCGTTGTGGATGATAATTCAGGTGTGATTAAATACTTGCGCGTAGAATATACTGGCTTTAATTATAATGATGAGAAACAATTTAATGGTGTTTCATTCTTCGGTGTAGGAAATGGGACCGAGGTTGACTATTTAGTTTCCTATAAGGGAAAAGATGATGGTATCGAATTCTTTGGTGGAACAGTAAATGCTTCACACCTGGTATCTGTATATAGCGACGATGATGGTATTGACTTCGCTGATGGATGGTCAGGAACTGGAGAATATTGGTTCTCAATGAATTCCACAAAATCAGGAATCGAAGGATCAAACAATGGTGACGACGGTGCTGCAACTCCAATGACAGACTGTACGTTAAGAAACTTGACTGTTTATGGAATGGGCGAGAAACCGTACTATTTTAAAGAAGGAGGTGGTAAACAAAATATTGATAATATCGTTATTGGTGGATTGGTTGAAGGCAAATCACATGCATATTTTTATGCTGATGATGCCAATGCCCAGGCAAGGATTGATGCCAATGAAATTGTAGTTACAAACTGTAAGTTTTATAACATTGGTGAACATGCTAAAGCAATTTCGGGTTTAACTGTTGGTGAAAATGCAGATGCAACCGGCGCTGGAAATGGAATTGAAAAACCAAGCTGGATGTCAGATGCTTTAAATACAGTAAACAGTACAACAAAAGTTATAGAATAAAAAATACATTAAATTAGATAATTAAAGCCCTCCAGCATTGGAGGGCTTTATGTACTTAAGAATTTATCCATGAGAAGAGCAGGCATAATAATTACATTTCTTTGCGTCTTGGTTTTACAATCTTTTTCACAGGACATTAAACTAATTGATGGTTACTATTATAAAAAAGATATGCTGTACACAGGGAAGCATATTGAAAGTTATGAAAATGGGAAACCCAAATTGGTTATGTACATCCATAATGGATTAAAAGATGGCTTAGTAATTAGTTATTATGAAAATGGTATTCAGGCTGAACAAAAATCTTATAAAGAAGGATTGAAAGACGGTGCATGGATAAATTGGAATGAAGAGGGTGTAAAAATTGCGGAGGCTAATTATAAAAAGGACAAAAAAGAAGGAGATTGGTTTGTGTGGGATAACGATGGTAAATTGCTATATGAGATGAAATATTCGAAAGGCAAAAAGATCGGAACCTGGAAGAAATACGATAGCTCTGGAACGCTTTTGTCCAAAAGAAAATTCAAAAAACCGTAATAAAACTTTAATGGTATTTTAATTTCTCTTTAATTACAGCGTAACAACAACAACGTACCTTTGAAGTATAAAGTTTGAAACAAATAAATTTATATACAATGAAAAGGTTAATCGTTTTACTTATCGTATCGTGTTTTACACTAGTAAGCTTTGCAAAAAAGAGTGACACAAAAACAGAAAAGCCTGCAAAAGCTGAATCATCAGTTGAGATTAAAGGGAAAGTGGTTGATTTTAATACCGGAGAAGCATTAGTTGGTGTTGAAATTACACTCGAAGGTACAGATACAAAAGCATACACAGATTTTGACGGTGATTTTGTAATTAAAAATGTAAATCCAGGAGAATGTAACTTAATCGCTTCTTACATTTCTTACGAAAAAAGCTACGTTGAAAAATTAACAGTTGATAAAAACAATCAGGTGGATATAAAGTTGATTGAATCAAATTAACTAGCCTGATATTTCTATTATACTTAAGATTGAATAGCCATCTCTGAGAGCAGGGATGGTTTTTCGAGTTCTAATGTGTACTAACCCTGAACAATATGTTGGTCCCTGAAACGGCCAGGAGTAATTCCTTCTTTCTGTTTAAATATCCGGATAAAGGTATTTAGTGATCCGAATCCGGAAAGCTCTGAAATATAGTTTAGCGAATAGTTTTTTAAGGATAGATCGGATAAAAGCTTTTTTGCTTCTTCAATCCTGTAATTGTTTACAAATTCAACAAACGTACAATTAAAGTCCTTGTTGATTAAGTTAGAAACGTAAGTCCTGTTGGTATTTAATAGTTTACAGACGTTAGTAATTTTTAAATCGTTTTGTTTGAAAAGTTGATCTTTTACAAACAGTTTTATCAGCTCATCTTTTAAGTGATTATGGGCATAGTCTTTCATATTTACTTCATTTTGAACCTCAAGGTCCTTTTCCAGGTCAACAATATTGTGGTTTTGCATATATCCCTGAAATCCAATCAAAAACAACAGGATGCTGAAAATTAGCGATGGAAATAGAAGCAGATAAACTGAATCTTCAAAAGTTGCCCTGCCAAGCACATTAAAGACAGTACTGGCAATTGAAGTAAGAATGATGGAATACAGTAAAAGGTTCACCCAGTTAAGCGATTTGCTTTTTAGGTCCGAATAAAAGTTTGCAATCTTTTTATTATACCGAACAACCAAACGATGACCTGCAATTAAAAACACAATGATTTGAACCGAAAAAATTATTCTGCTAAGAATGTAAATGTTTTTTTGCACTTTAAAAAGCAAAGATGGAGGGGAGATTAATCCCCGTTGATGTACAAAACCATGAAAAAAGTTGAGGCTTTCTGCAGGTTCCATGATTTGGTAAACAATCAATTCGGCACAGGCAAAAATGAATGCAGGCAAAAGAAAGAGCAGATTTTTTAATTTGACCCTTGTGTCGATTGTCAATGTTTTTATATACCAATAATAAAAGGGGTAAACCGATAGAGATGAAAAAGTATAAATAGGACCGAATATTTTAAAGTTATAGTCTTGTTGACGAAAGTAGAGCGCATGGCTTAGGTAAACAAAGAATGCCAATACCATAAATATCCCCAATAGAAATTTTGTTTTGTTTTTTTGTCGAAACGAAGTCAACAGAAGTACTGCCCAAAAAGCAGTTACATACATAGGGGTGTAAATAATTAAATCTTTCAGCATTCCAATTCAATGAGTGTAGCTTGAGCTAATTTACAATATGAATATTAAATGTACAAATTGGAGCAATATATTTACCAATCAAGAAGTACTTTTGACCATCTTTTTATGATTTCATAAGCTGAAGGGTAAGCGGGGATTCGTTTAAATTGAAAAAGCTGTCTATCTTCTACCTTTTCATGAAAAGCACTGTTTCAATACTCCGCTTATTGTTCGGTTTAAGACAATATTTGAACCTTCGGGTTTACCCCAAAACGGTTATACAATTAAACATGTATCGGAAAGAGGTAGCCCAAACTGCTTCTTTCCTTTCTATTTTTTAATGAACATAACAATCAATTGTTTGATATATTGACTGTAAACGAACAACTAATTTTGTGTCATTTAATATGCTATAAGCTGAATTAATTAGCATAATATTATTCGTTAATTAGATTTTTCTGCTGGATAAATTATAAATTTATAGAATCAACTAATCAAAGGTATTTTATTAATGAGCCAAATAATTTGTAACAACTGTAAAGGAGCAAATGACCCTGTCAATAAGTTTTGCTCCAACTGCGGAACTATCCTTGATGGAAGTGTGCAGGAAGACGTTCAGGAACCATCATCTTCAACAAAAACCATTCGCTCATCGGGCAACTATTCCGGGAAAATGATTAAAGGAAAAAAATCAAAAGGATGGAAGATTTTTAGAAATATCATTATTGGCCTTGTATTGCTTGGAGTACTTACTCTTGTAATTTGGTTTCAGGTTGATCCGGATGCGGGTAAAAAACTCACCGATGCCTTAATGGGTATTGCATTTATGGCTGTTTTCTTTTTTGTAGGTTGGTTATTTATGCGTGGCAAAAAAAGGAAAACAAATTACGACTGGGATGATGATCAGTACAGTGATGTTGCTGATGACGATGATTAACCTTTAAGAATATATACAATGGCTTTTTGTTCAAATTGTGGAAAAGAAATCAATCAGGCTGCAGCTTTTTGTGGAAGTTGCGGCACTCCGGTTGTTCAGCAAAATACAGAAGTTTCACCTCGGGCAAATTTCGATGTGGTGAACCGCGAACGCTTAAACATGGTAAAAGTGGAACTTACAAATGCTGCATTTCGATACGAAGCTGGTGCAATGCATTATATGAAGGGAGACCTTGATTTAGAATCCAATGTCCCTGGCATGGGAAAAATGTTTAAGTCGATGATTACCAAAGAGAAAATCATTAAACCGGTAATCAGGGGTACGGGCACGGTATTTTTACAACCTTCGTTTGGCGAGTTTACCATTCTTGACCTTCAAAATGATGAGTGGATACTCGATAGGGGCGCATATTACGCATCTGATATGGACATTGAAATTGGCGCATATACCAATAGGGCTATTAGTGCAATGTTTTCCGGTGAAAAATGGTTTCAAACTGTGGTTGCCGGAACCGGGAAAGTGGTGATTACATCGGCTGGTCCACTCGAAGAAATTGATTTAAATAACGATAAACTTGTGGTTGACGGGGCATTTGCAGTTGCACGGACTTCTGGAATCGATTTAAAAGTAACAAAAGCCACGAAAGGCATTTTTTCAACCATTATTTCAGGCGAAGGACTGGTTAATACCTTTACCGGAACAGGAAAAATATTGATTGCCCCGGTTGACAACTATTTCAATACTTTAATTCATTCCATAAGAACTCTTGATTTTAAGATTCAAAATCTGGGGAAACGATAATCACTATTTCGAATTAAAATCAAAAAGGTTATACAAAAGCGCTATTAATAGTGCTGCAAATAAAATCAATAAATGAAACAGCTTAGATATTTGTTATTCGTTTTTGTAATGCTGGTGCTACCCAATATGGGCCAAGCACAAAAAATTCTTAGTGAGCATGAAACACAATGGGTACTCGAGGCAAGGGGCGAATTGGAGCAAGCTCTCTCCGATCCTGAAATGGAGGAAAGTGAACGGATACGATTGATTGAGAGAAGTGCAAAAACCTTAAAAGAATATGGTCAACCCTGGGCGTACCCAAGTGGCAATATCCCTTTGCAGGATTTGATGAACTCAAATTTCGAACAATGTAAAACCAATGTGAAAGAATGGTCAGATTATTCCTTAAAACTGGGAAATAAATCGTTGGAACAAAAAATGCAAATTATTAATCAATTGCAGGTTGAAGTTGGCGAAAGACAATTGCAATTATTAATTCCGGGCGGTAACGCAGCGGTTTCATTGTCCATGGAATTTGTGAATACCTTTTTTGACGTAAATATTGTGGATGGGTTCACCAATGGGCAGGTCGGAAATGCACGGGATTTGAAAAACCGTTTTATTGAGCTTGCCAAACGAAGCGAACTTATGAAGCGATTAGAACAAATGATTAAGGATGATAAAGCTTCTTTGATTCAATTGGATAAAGACCGAAAATATATTAGGATTGCTGAAAATAAATGGGAAAGTGCTTATAGAAATGCAACTAATTCAACTCCAACGATAAAGGGTTACGAAGGTGCATCGCTCAATAATGCCCATGCTTCACAAACAAGTATTCAAAAAAAAGGAGTAATACACACTAATATATTGGTGGGAACATGGAGGTTTGGATTTCCCCAAACAGGGTATTTCTATTGGACGTTTAACACAAATAACACCTGGAAATTTGTAGACAAGATGAACGAAGGGGAACAAACCCAAACCGGAACCTATTCTGTTTTTGGAAATACCTTAAAACTTGTCGGGCCAAAAGGTGAATGTAGCGATGTGGAAGGTGTTTTCCAATTTGTAATTGAAGATGGCGACCTTCGCTTTACATCTATAATTGACCCCTGTATGAGCAGAAAGCTTACGCTTAACCATGTTTGGGAAAAGTAATTATAATGGATCCAATGGTTCCTAAACATGGAAATGGCTATTTTATGTAAACCATTTTTTCCATAAAATCGTAAGAGGATTTTTTATGGATGAATTAATTTTAGCCTGGTTGATGGAATTTTTAAATTCCTTGCCAAAGCGTTTTGACGCGAAAAGTTTTGTTCCATCTTTTAGTGTAAGTAAAAGATCGTGGTGGTTATATCTATGAATAAATTCGTTATTTACCAATAAGCTGTTGCTAATCAGGTGAAAATTGTAGTCTGTAATAAGCATATCTTTATAATATCCCAGGTTTTTTGTTATGGTCAACTTACTTCCATCTTCCAAATAAACATACGATACAACACCATCAGCCTGCAGGTATTTAATTTCCTTCACGTTAACAAATTCGATCACGCCATTGTGTAAATGAAAAGCAATATTGTTGTTTTTTGAAACTTTTTCGTTTCCAATCCGATCGAGGAGAAGTTTTATCTGTTTGTTGAAATACGTATTTTTTATTTTTTCAATGGCTTTATTTACAGCAATAACCAACTCCGCGTCATCAAGGGGTTTATATAAAAAATCAATTGCCGAATATTTAATAGCTCTCAGGGTATGCTCTTTCGCGCTTTCGCCGGTAATAAAAATAATTTCAAAATCTATTTTACCATTTTCTGACAGTTTTAATAGCAAATCAAAACCAGTACCCTTTTGCAGTTGGATATCAAGGAAAACAACTTCATAATTGCCAGGTTGGATCATTTCAAAAGCTTCTTCAAGACTGAATGCCTGATCTGGAGGAAGGATGGAAGGGCATAGCTTCTCTATCCTTTGTTTAATGTAATTTGAGGTGTCGGCAATATCCTCAACAATTAAAGCTTTTATTTTTTTATCCATGATGCTAATTGTTAAAATGAATGATGACCTTGGTTCCTTTTTCCACTTCAGGATATTCAAGTTGGATATGATAACCCAGATCATTAAGTATCTCTATTTTTTTATTGATGATTTCAATTCCCCGCGAAGGATATAATTTGATGGACTGGTTTTGAAGTTCTGAGGCTTGTTTTATACCAATTCCGTCATCTTCAATGGTACACTCAATTTTATCGTTTGTCTCTGAGAAATTGATTTTTAGATGCCCGGCTGTATTTTTTGGTAGGATTCCATGTTTAATGGCGTTTTCAACCAATGGTTGAATTATCATTGGAGGTATTGATTTATTTAATAGTTGTTTATTCGAAACATGTATTTCATAGGTAATTTTTCCAGGTTCATGTTTCATGGCATCTAAATCAATGTACATTTTTAAGAGCTCTATCTCTTCGTTAATTGTAATCTCATTGCTTGCAGATAAACCAGACAATACTTTCGATGATTTAATAGATGATTCCATATAAGCCCTCATAAGCCGTGAGAATTTCACAAGAAATGAATTTGCTATTTCTGGTTTTTTTGCACTAATCAGGTTTTGAATCGATGAGAGAAAATTAAAAATAAAATGCGGATTGAGCTGTGCCTGAAGGGTCGCGATTTCAAGGTATTTTATTTTTTGTTCCCGCTCGGCTATTTTAATTTTGTAACGGAACCTTGACCATCCAAAGTAAATAATCAGGAATGAAAAAATGATGAAAACAAAAAAGGCATATTTATATAAGCCTGGTTCCTTGTAAAAAGGAAGCGAAATTTTAATGGTAATAAAGTCTGTTTTTTGTAACGAATTGGATATTGAGTTACCTGGTTTTGAAATAACCTGGAAAGTATATTTTCCTGATGGAAGGTTTGAATAATGTGCATAATTACTTTCAGTCCAATCGTTCCAATCTTTGTCAATTCCTTCAAGTTTATACCTGAAATGAGGGATTGTTGGTAAACCAAATCCTATGGTTTCAAAATTAAACTCAACCTCGTTTAATCCTTTTTTTATTTTATATAGATTCGAAGAGTTTGACCCGAAATTAATGCCTTTGCCATTAACTTTTATAATCCTGACTTCACTAAATTCGGTATTAAAATTAATTTTTTCAAGGTCTAAAACGGAGGTGTTTGTAGTGGATGGGATTATTAATTTAGTGCCTTCAAGCAAAAAACCATTTTGGCAAATTTCTTCGGCAATTAATCCATTATGGTAATTATAGAGCTTAAGTTCAAGTTCTCCCGACAAATAATACCTTTTAAGGTTAAGGATAAATATTTCGCGCGAAGTTCCAATAACCAGCAAATTAGGATTTGGGCTAATAATCGCAGCTATATTGTTGCTAATAAATCCGTTATCAACCCTTTCGAAATTATCTTTATCAGAACGGTAAAGCCATAAACCATCTTTGCCTCCAAGCCAAATGTTATTAAGATGGTCTTTCGTCATTGCAATAACCCCATTTTTTGGTCCTTTAACAAGGGTTTTGAATTTTTTTGTTTTCCGCGAAAATTGAACAAAGTTTTTACCCGTTCCAATCCAAATAATACTGTCATTTTTAAATTCAAGCGATACAGGGTGTGAGACCAAAATTTTAGAGGTGGTATCCTGAATATATTCGATATTTTCATTTGTATCGATAAATGCAATGCCATGATTTTGACCAATAATAACTTGCTCACTATACGGATCGTATTTCGAAATAAGGGATATTCCCGTGTTAAATTTTTTGGTTTTGGTATAATCGTATTTTATAAGACCATAATGAGTTGGGAAATAAAGGTTTCCATTTTTATCTTTTGATGCACCATAGTAATAGTCGGTTTCTTTTGTATTCGTTTGCCGATAAGCAACAATTTCCTTTTTTTGCTGAGTTTCGAAATTCAGTTGGTACAACCCTTGTTTATATACCCCTCCATAAAATTGACCGTCTTTTCCTTTTATTATTGTCCAGAAATCGTTCATAAATGAACGGTCATAAATTTGAATTGGGCTGTCAAAAATATGGTAAAGTCCGTTATCTGAACCAGCCCAAATATTCATGTCTTTATCAAAAATAACAGGGTAAGGTGCTTTTATCATATCCAAATCAATTTTCGGCGCTGAACATGAAGCACTGTCAATTTTATAATAGGTGTATTCTTGTCCGTAAATATGATATTTGGTTGGAAGGTGGGTTACTGAAATAGAATCAATATTGTTTTGATGGAAGAAACCTCGGAAATATTCTTCATTTGTGGCCAAACTTTTTGCAATGAAGTAAGTATCATAGATTTCTAACTTGCAGATTTCTCCATTATTTAATTTATTAAAGTAGAGTTTTGAATTCTCAGGGGCTGTAATAATTTTCTGAAATTTTCCCTCAAAAAGTTTATAAATATTATTACCAGAAATATCGATACAATACATTGCATTAATCAGACTGTCAAATGCGAAGGTTAAAATTCCCCCGGAAGGCAAATCTTTCCCTTTATGAAAAGTTTGAAAAAGAGTATCATTTTTAAATAGTTTTAGGTCGGGAGAACATGAAATCCATAAATCATTGTTTGCAATAACATACGCAAAGGGCCGAATGCTTTCAAAAACCAGGTGCATTGTATTGCCGTCATAACGGTAAATGCAACTTCTTGTTTTAATTATAAGGTCCCCATTTTTGTTTTCATTTATTTGCTCTATACTTTTATTTGGCAAATACGATTTAAATTCAATTCCGTTATAACATGCCAATCCAGATTTAGTTCCTGCCCAAATGTATCCCCGCGAATCCTGAAAAACAGCTCTCACCTGAATTTGTGGAAGCCCGTTGTGGGTTGTATAATTAACCGTAGGCCTTTGCTGGGCAATTAGCAAATGACTGATAGTAAATAACAGTCCTGTAAGAATTAATTTATTGAGACGAGGAAAATGCACTTTAGGTCCATTTGAATTTCAAATTTGAAGATACTCAATTTTAATGCAATATGTAGTTGAAAAGTAATAAGTGGTCGAAAGAAAGAACAGATGGGCATTTTTATTCTTGAAATAAAATATTATAGCAATTATTAAAAAGTAATATTTATGAAAAAGACCACTTATTACCTTATGTGACCACTTGTTATTTTGTTTTTTGATAGGCGATCAACCTTCCTTAATTTAGCTGGAGAAAGGGTATTTCAATTTTCAAATTCATATATATAAAACCAATATAAAAAATCATGAAAAATTTAGGATTTCTATTTCTCGGGTTAATATTTCTTGCTTCATCGTCATGCAATAAAGATGATGATATTACAAAAGACAGTAATAATCCAGGACTTTCTGAAGATGTAGAGTTTTTGGCTTATTATAAACCGGGAACAGAAAATGTTTTGGGAAGTGAAAAATTAATTGCCTTGATATCCGTAAGTAATGGCGAATTGTCTTACTCTGCTTTTTTAAATGCGTATCCGCAAAACGGTATGTTGGATAATTGCGATATCAATGATAATATAATGGTACTTGGACTGAAAGCAAGTGACTTTGAAAACAATGGAGCCTACATGGAGCTAAATGATCCAAGTGCCTATTATCTTCCATTGGTTGAACCATCAGGAAGTAATGATTATTCTTATTTTCAACCCGCAACAGGCGATGTTTCTGATAATGGTTACATCATATATTCGGCTGCAACAAACGATGCGTCTTATGGAGATGAATACAAACCATTTTTATTAAGGTTTAACCCAGACGATAATACAACGGATATTGCAAGCAGCCCAACATCTTTTGCCGTAGGACAACCTGAGCAAGGAAGTGATACAGAAGTAGGACAAATTGCGAGAACAATTTTTGCCTCTCCCGATGGTCGATATGCTTACGGATCGGTTGATGCCCTGGGTACAGAAGGTGGTTCTATTCATTGGGACTATAGCATCCTCTTTAAATACGACTTTGATACAAAGCAATATACACGGCTGGGAGGATCCGAGGACAATGATGTAACTATTTTAGGTATGACTTCTGACAGGAGATATATTCTATACTCAAACCATAGTAAAACACAAGTGCTTGACCTTAATACAGGAAATATTACTGAAACTTCTATGAATGTTATTAATGTGAAAAAGAATGCTTGGGGAATTAATGGTCCTTGTGTAGGTACAAGTAATGGTGATCTATATTATAAAGATTTTGTAAATAATAATGAATATATTGTTTGTTCGTCTCCCGGGTACGGCTGGATTTATAATACCATGTTTTCAAAAAGCGGAAATAATATTTATTTTCTATTGGAAGGGAACACCGAAAATTACCTCTGTGTTACTAATGGAATTGAAGAGGGAAGTTCTTACGATACTATAAGCCCAATTCCTCTTGAATTTAAAGATATGGTTATGGTTAAGTAATAAATAAATATTGAACTTCAGTGTAAAATCCCTATTAGCATATTTTATAGGGATATAAAATTGTTATTGACAATGACCACTTATTACTTAATCTGCCCACTTGTTATTTTGTTTTTTGAGATAGGCTAATGTTTGATTATTTTAACTCGGCAATATGCATTCAATTAATTTTGACAAACATGTTGCATTTTAATCAATCAAGAATCTATAACTAAAAAAATACCAATTATGAAAATAAAATTACTAGGACTAAGTTTTTTTGCCATCCTTTTTTTTGCGGCTTGCAATGATGATGAAAGTTATAATAAAATAGGGGGAAGTACGGATTTAGAAACCAACGAGGTTGGCTATTCTTACACATTGCGTGGAACCTTAGATGGTGTTTCATTGGGAACAGGGTTTAATGCAACGGTTGTTGAAAACAGTGATGGGATTGTTGAAATAAAGCTGGAAGGCGAACTAGCTTCCCAGTATGTTTCACAAATACCATCCACGTATGTTGGCTCAAATGGAGAAGTAAATGTTACGGGTAAATTTATTAATAGTACAGAAGGTGTGGGATATGTGAATGCAAATGGCGATCAAAGTGTTTTAGTAAAATATGATGCTAAAGTTGGTGACAAATGGAGCTATACTACACTGGGTGGGAAAACCCTTAACAGGGAAGTTATTTCCAAATCAACCGAAGATGATTACTATTGGGGAGGAATGCTAATTAAAGTAATCGAAGTTGAGCAAAACTTACCCTACCCTGGATTTAATAAAGTAGTGTATTCTGCCAACCATAAATTTGGGATTGTGGGTGCTGTGGTTACAATGGAAGATGGGTCCGTATCCTATATGAGTGGATATTAACATTTGGGGATATTATGTATGCCGGGTAAAAAAGCACTAAATATCTTACCTTTTTGGTGTAAGTTTTTAGGAGGGGTTTTTATGGTTTTAGGGCTGGTTGCCAGTTTCTATTTTATTTACCTAAGCATAAAACCGGAATGGCTTCAGTGGCAGGTATTCACCTTATATTCGAAATA
The DNA here is from genome assembly GCA_963678235.1 of Prolixibacteraceae bacterium. Taxonomy (GTDB): domain Bacteria; phylum Bacteroidota; class Bacteroidia; order Bacteroidales; family Prolixibacteraceae; genus JABMQB01. The sequence goes on from OY782766.1 coordinate 3,661,347, forward strand.
TCTCGAAACCAAAACCCTGACATTTATAAAAAATAACCAAGGCGATGAGATAGCAATTTTTTGTTATCTCGTTGGTTTTATACTTATTATACTGGCTCGAGACCTGAAAAATACAGACCTTGATTTCTTGTGCAAATCCAGGGCTGCCATTTATTCCTTGTTACCGGTAGCTTTAGCAGTTTTAATAGCTTATTTTTTAATTCACGGAATTGCAGTTATTTATACAGTTGCCCTATTCATCTATTTAATCCCCATGATTTATTCTTTGATCTATTTAATCTTAAGAATAAAAAGCAATGGTTGAAAAAATTGCCATTGATGCCATAATTTCTTTTCAAATGTTCAACTTGCACAAAATATAAGGTTCTATTGAAATGAAAGATTTTCTTATTTTTTTTCGTGAACATTCCATTTGGCTCCATAATGTGTTGTTTGAATATAAACTTATTTACTGGGATTTATGGACCATTGTGCATTTCATGAGTGGAGCTTTAGCGTTTGCTTGTTTGTCGGCATTAAATAGTAAAAAGCGTTGGAAGAACCTGTTTTTTATTCTGGCAGGATTTGAAGCCCTCGAGGCAACAGTTTTTATTGGTATTTTAAGATTGTTTATGCCCGAAAAAATACCGGACGTATTCATGGATATTATTGTGGGAATGGTTGGTGGCTATTTAGCCTACCGTATTTTCGAAAAAGCTACGTTAAGTGATAGGTCGAAACAACTTATTGTTGCTATTATTTCATCGGCTATCGTGGCATTTTTCTGGACCGGGTTTTACCATTATCAGCTTAATATACCATTGGGGAATAATGCCGCTTTAAATTTTGTAGTCTTTCTATTTTGGTGCTTTATTGGAACCATGATTATTTTGATATTCAGGATTATAAGTCGCAAAATCAACAAGCTGTTTTTTGCTGTAATAGGTGTTTATATCATAGTTGCCATCTTTTTTCTACCATTAAACTATTTGATTGTCGAGGCTTTGAATATTCACGAATTGTCGCATGAAACTGCCAGGTCTTTTTCAGGTATTGTTAATGTTCGTTATTCTAGCGTCAAATTTATAGCTATTTTACCTGTATTGACCATTTTAAATTATAGATGGTTTGTCCATTTAACACAAAAAATATTTGCGTACAATTACAATCCATGATTAAAAAGCTGGCTATAGTTTTTGCTATCCTATGCATACTTTTAATAGGTGTGGTTATTGCCGATCGCATTGCTGCCAAGTCATTCGAAAGCGATCAGATGAAAGTGCAAGTCGAAATTGGCGATATTTTATTTCGTTCATATTTTTACATTTTGGCATCTGGACGTTTTTACAATTATAGCGGACTGCCGGGGCACATGGCCATTGTAATTTCTGAGGGTGAAATCGAACTAAACACCAATTCAATGGAAAATATCCGTGTGGTCGAAGCAAGGTATTACGATCATACAAGAATAGAAAAAAGAAAAAACGTGGGAACAAACCCGGCAAGTGAAAATTTTGGCGAAAAATATTTAGGTAGGAGATTCCTGTTAAAAACACATTTAACTTCGTCTGAAAAGAAAAAACTGCTCGATTTTTATAAAGTGAACCTTAACAAACCCTATCGTCTTTTTGCAGGAAAAGAAGATACGATTGAATACAATTGTGCAACTTTTGTTCGCCATGCAATGATTAATTCAAAGGGGGTTGATATTGATTCTGACGGTGGAGCGATATTTTTCCCAAACGATGTTTTTGATTGTTATCTGTTTAAGGATAGCAACAGGATACAGTTCTAGAAAAATGCTTTTTTTGATAATATTACAAAAGGGAAATATTAATTTTAGGATGCTCAATCGATTTTAAAATACGTATGGAAAGAAATGGATAAACCAAAAACAAGAAGCTTTAGTATTATTTCAAAAGCGCTTTTACCTGCATTGCTTATAGGCTTGCTTGTTGGTTGGGTTCGCTATTGGATCGGATATTATATACTCATTCAGGGAGTTATTGCAGGACTGGCAATTCCATGGTTAGTCAAAAAAATAGCAAAAGATGGGCACGATATTTTGTCGGCACATAGGTTTAAAATAGCAGTTATTTTGTTTTTTGTATTTGTATTTGCCGAAGCAATTGGTTTTGGTTTTGCCCAGCCGGTTTTCGATCCGTTTAACTGGTTTGCTCGTATTTGGAATGGTGAAACAGTTGAGTCTGTTTTTGGGATTTTTTCGACCGGAGGTGTGGTGCACAAGAATTTTTCAGGAGGGTTTAGCGGAGGTTTTTGGCTCTTCCTTACGTTGGTTGATATGTTTTTTATGTTCTTTTTTATTCTTATTACCATGCCACTTTCAACAAAAAAGCCATGATTAAATTTGTTCGGATATTTACCTTTCTTTTGGCAGCAATCCTTACGGTTGTCAGTATATTTTATATGGATGCAGAACAGGAATTTGCATTGGCACAACGGGCTTTCAGAAAAGGTGATAACGACCAGGCATTGCGTTTGGCAAGAAGGGCAAACCGGGCATTTTCTGCAGACGCCGATAAAACAGAGGCATATTATTTACAGGCTTTGGCAGCCGAAAAAATGGGTTGGACAGAAAAAGCAGTTTATTATCTGGATAAACTTTTAAAATTGGATAGTGTGAAGGTAGAAGCACTATTGTTCCGTGGTGAACTTAATTATCGACTGGATGAATGCAATAATGCGCTAAAAGATTTAAACAAAGGCCTCGATCTGACATCAAATAGGCTTCCAAAGAATAAACAGGCATATTATTATTCACAACGTGGATTAGCTTATCTTTCTGTCAATAAGCTTGATGATGCAGAAAATGATGCTTTTGAAGCTTTGTCTCTTTACGAAAAATCGTCGGAAGCCCACGATTTAATGAGCAAGGTTTACGAACAAAAAGGAAATATTGAATTGGCGCTCGACGAATGTGAAAAAGCATATAATTTGATGATTGAAAAAGATAAGCTATCATTCATGACACCCAAAGGGAAAGCCTTGTCGGAAAGGTTGGTTGATTTACGGGTTAAAAAACTGAGAATGAATTAGCGACCCCTCGGGAAAAAATGCAATGCGATACTGCTTGGTTAGGCAGTTAAATTTAGGTCAGAAAATTACTTCATTTTAAGAATAAAAACTCCCAACACGGCACTTACACCATAGTAGATCAAGATTTTATACCAGGGTTTAAAATCGTCTCTTGGGCAATTAATCGCAGGGCAACATTTAAGATAATGTACTTTTATGTAGCTGTTCTCCTGGTTTTTGAGAAATAGTGGTCCTTGCACTTTTTTTGAATTACCTGAATAGGTTTTCCCTGAGACAGTAAACTCATAAGAATAGGCATAAGTGTATTTATTACGAATGGTTTCATTCCTTTCCTGCATTTCACGCCTAAATTCTGTAATTCGAGCTTGATTTGGTGATCCCGCCAACCATAAAACACACAGGAAGGTTCCATAAAGAAAAAATAAAAATGCAACCGATCCAACAATGATTTTTCCAATGGGAGAGTGTTTCTTTTTCATGATGAATAGATGTTTAACAAATTTGAATTATTAATTAAAGTCATATTTAAGCCTTAGGCAAAACTTCATCACAAGATGATTTGACAAAAATCGAATTTAGGTATAATACTTTGATTTGAATTCACGTTTGAATAAAAAATGTGGGCATCTGTTTTAAGAGGAACTAAGTAATTACCAATCGAATAATTTTGACTTTTTGGGATCATAACCTACATTTATAATTTAAACAAAAAACTTATGGCAGTTAATAATCCTTCCCGGCTATTTTACATCGATAATTTACGTATTTTTTTAATTGTTCTGGTAGTTTTGCAGCATTTCAATATCACTTATGGGGGACCTGGCGACTGGTATTATTCCGAATCAGAAGCAGGTATGCCCGAAATGGTTGTTCAATCGGTTTTTAATGCTACCAACCAGGCGTTTTTTATGGGGATGTTCTTTTTCATTTCGGCATTCTTCGCAGCTGCTTCCTTAAGACGAAAATCTTCATCCGGGTTTTTAAAGGGCAGGTTATTACGCCTTGGTTTGCCACTCTTGTTTTTCTTTTTCATATTAAATCCGCTAACGATTTATATAAAATTAAATCTTATAGAAGGAAAAGATTTTTCATTCTTTGACTTAATACAAAGCAGTTGGGCTTGGGGCGTTGGTCCCATGTGGTTCGTTTTAACATTGCTGGTATTTACTTTTATTTACCTGTTGGTGAGACAGTTTAAATTAAAATTTAAAATCGGATTTCCAAAAGCGTGGATCATTTTAGCAAGTGCAATTTTTGTTGCCTTATTACAGTTTTTAATACGAATAAAACTGCCGGTTGGCTGGAGCATGCCTATCACAAATTGGCAATTTCCTTTTTTCGTTCAATATGTTTTTTTGCTGTTTTTTGGTGTTGTTGCTTACCAAAACAACTGGCTTGAAGCTATCAGCTTTAAAATGGGGAAACGATGGTTTTTATTTGCGCAGGCTTTAATTTTTATTGGCTTTCCATTGGTTTTTATTATCATAGGAAATGCCCCTAAAAATGGACTTGATGCTTTTATGGGAGGCTGGCATGTTGAAAGTTTGAGTTACGCCATTTGGGAACAATTAGTAGGGTTTTCGTTAATTTTCGGGATTTTCGGGATTTTTAAGCATTATTTCAACAAACAGGGGAAACTTGCAAAAGCACTTTCGGATGGCGCCTACGGTGTTTATATTTTGCATCCTCCGATTATTGTAGGTGTTAGTGCAATTTTTTTAAATTGGAACATTGTGCAGCTGCTTAAATTTGTGGTATTGACACCAATTGCGCTTTTGGCTTGTTTTGGAATTGCCTGGGCCGTGAAAAGAATGCCATTACTACGTAACATATTATAAAAATGAGTTATATACCTGGGGAAGAAAGATATTCTAAAATGCCCTACAACAATTGTGGAAAATGGGGCTTAAAATTACCTGCAATATCATTGGGATTGTGGCACAACTTTGGGGGAATAGATGATTTTGAAAAGGCAGGAAAAATTATTCATAAAGCTTTTGATTTGGGCATTACCCATTTTGATCTTGCAAATAACTATGGCCCGCCACCAGGTTCTGCTGAAGAAAATTTCGGCAAGATATTGAAACAGGACTTTGGTGCATACAGGGATGAGTTAATTATTTCGAGCAAAGCAGGTTATCTAATGTGGGATGGACCCTATGGCGACTGGGGAAGTAGAAAGTATTTATTGGCAAGTCTTGATCAGAGTTTAAAAAGGCTGGGGATAGAATATGTAGATATTTTCTATTCTCACCGACCAGATCCGAACACTCCTTTAGAAGAAACTATGATGGCACTGGACCATGCAATAAGGTCTGGAAAAGCATTGTACGTAGGAATTTCAAATTATCCGGCAGAGAAGGCAAAAGAAGCTTCAAAAATTTTAAAGGAGCTGGGCACGCCTTGCTTAATCCACCAACCGAAATATTCGATGTTTGAACGTTGGGTTGAAGATGGGTTATTGGATGTATTAGAAGAAGAAGGGATTGGTTGTATCCCATTTTCACCTTTGGCCCAAGGGCTGCTTACAAATAAATATCTTCATGGAATTCCGGAAGGTTCAAGGGCAACACGCGAAGTTTTTTTGAAGAAAGATCAGGTTGAAAGTGTGCATAAAAAGGTTGTTGCATTGAATGAAATTGCATTAAGGCGTGGTCAATCGCTGGCTCAAATGGCACTAGCATGGATATTAAAAGATAAACGTATTACCTCCGTACTTATAGGAGCAAGTTCGGTGAAGCAAGTAGAAGATAATGTGGATACATTAAGCAACCTTTATTTTGAAGAAGAAGAATTGGCAACTATTGAGAAAATTTTGAGGGAATAAGTTCTCTGGAATTTATGCGTAGTAATAGAAAATTGTGCATAAAACACCAAACCAGACACCCAATTTTGTTACCCTATACTTTGGAATTTCTCAAATTCAGTAATATAGCTCAAGATTTGATTTAGGCATTCGCCAAATTCCTTGTTAATTTGGTGTGCCCAAAACCGCATGACGGTCCAACCTTGTTCTTTCAGGAGAAGATTGTTTTCAGCGTCCCTTTGCATATTCCGTTCTATTTTTGGTATCCAAAATGCTTTGTTTGATTTGATGCTTTTTTTCTTTTTATCCCAATCGTATCCATGCCAGAATTCGCCATCAATAAAAAGGATTAGCTTGAATTTTGAGATAACAATATCCGGTTTTCCCGGAAGTGATTTTACATTTTTCCGATACCTGATTCCCACATTCCAGAGGGCTTTTCTGAGCTGAACTTCCGGTTTGGTTTCCTTTGCTTTAATTCTGCTCATTAAAGCAGAACGCTTTTTTGTTGTATAAAAACCATTTGCCTCTTCAAAGCGTGGGACTACAATCTTATTTCTTTTATAGCTAATCAATTGATTTAATTTGTGACTTCAACATTAGGGTTTAGTTGGTGCAAGAATGGTATCCAATAGCGGGCTTTGTTCCAATCAAATTATACGAATGATGAAGCGGGATAAAAACCGCTCAAATATCTATTATCTCTGCTATTATTTTTACACATTCTCGTGATTTGTTATTATTTCTTTTCGTTTGTTTCAAGTAGCCAATTAAATACATTAATGTGTCTTATCCCGCTTCGATTTTGAGTAAATGAATCAGTAGTGAGCAAATATTTTGGATAGTTGTCCTTGATTTTTTCCAATGCCCCGAACTCACGCTCAATGGTACTTTCATTTGTCATTTGCCAAGCCACTTGATAATAATCAATTTCGCCGGTTTGATTTTTACAAACAAAGTCCACTTCCGTATTTCGGGCGGTACCTGTCCATACTTTGTTGCCTCTGCGTAATAATTCTAAATAAACAATATTTTCTAGAATGAGACCACTTTCCGTTATTCTCTCTTTACCTGTCAAAACATTTAGTAAACCGGTATCCACCAAATAATATTTTTCTTGCGTGGCCAATTGTTTTTTCCCTTTCAAATCGAATCGGTTTACTTTATAAAATACAAAGCTTGTCACTAAATAATCCAAATACTTTTCAACCGTAGAGTGATGTATGTTTTGTCCGTCTTGCTTAAGGGTTTTAGAAATATTACCTGGTGAAAGTTGATTTCCGATATTAGAAGCTATAAATTTTACGATGTTTGCAAAAGCACGTTTATCGTTTATTTGATGTCGTTGAGTAATGTCTTTTTCAATTATCGTCGTGTAAATGGCATCAAGGTATTCATATATCTTATCAAAACCACTTTCACGCAATTCAACACCTTTTGGCAATGAGGTCTCATTTACATAATCAAAAAATAAGGCTTCGAAATTGAGGTATTTGTTACCCGTGTCAATATTGCGGGCTGTTAAGTATTCTTTAAATGAAAATGGTAAAAGAGAAATTTCAATGTAACGACCGCTCAATAAAGTTGCCAATTCACTACTCAACAAAAATGCATTTGAACCTGTAATATAAATATCTGTATTTTCTGTTGCAAAAAGCCCGTCCACTAATTTTTCGAAGAATGGGATATTTTGTACTTCATCCAAGAAAACGTAGTTGGTTTTATCGGGTTGCAATTTTTTCTTTATTTCAAAATAGATGTCGCTCCAGGTTTTGTTCAGATAATTTTCTGGTAGTTCAAAATTGAAAAATTGCATTTGTCGCTTACCAATGCCTAGTTTTAATAAATGGTCATAGTAAATTTTAAGCAAAGTACTTTTTCCTGACCTACGCAAACCACTCACAACTTTTATAAGGTCTTTGTCTTTGTAAGACAGCAGTTTGTCTATGTATTCTTTTCGATTTGTGTAGTTATCCATTCAACAAAGTTACAACTTAAATTATCAAAACTTGCACAAATTGTAAATTTTGATGATTTGTCTTATTGTAGCAGTTTGCGGTTTTACCGCTACATACAGGGTTGGCACATGTTGTCGGGGCGGATTTCGGAGAGCGTTCCTGTCCGAAGGACACGGAACTGCGATGCGAGAATCCAAGGATGGCGCACCACCAACTCCGCAATGCAATTTGCAATTTGTTATAGCCAGTGTTTTTATGTTTTATAAATCAGGTTCATTTCAGATAATTCTTGTCCAATTTGGTGAATTCCGCTTAATATTTTTTCAGTTTGGTTTTCAGATGGTTTTTTATGTCCTTGCACATATTGAGATAACAGAGTTGGGTTCATTCCTATTTTTTCTGCAAGAAATTTTGCGTTAAGAACTTTATAATATTGAAAGAATTGGGCAAAGTCAATTTCAAATTTTAAGTTCTCATGTGTAATTTCAAATTCATTCTCAAAATTTAATTGAGTTGCTTCAAGTGCATTATTTATTAATTCAGGAATAGTCCGCCCAGTTGTAAATATTGGATATTCTTCAGAATATGCTGAAAATCCAGTTTTTGTTTTTTCAACTATTATTTTAATTTTTTTCTTAAAAGTTTTCATAATTCATGTTTTTAAAGTGTAATTCCTGCATCTCTCAAAATTTTCTTCTCAAGTCCTTTTCCGACCTCTTGACTTCCATGGTTTGGAAAGATTATTATTCCTTCTTTTTGGTCATGTTTTAATTTTACATGAGAACCTTTTTGTGAAATTGGGTACCAGCCATCTTTTTTCAAGAGTCGAAATAATTCGGAGCATTTCATGTAATTAATTTTTTCTAAATCGCACTCAAAGGTAAATAATAATTTACTTTTAGCAATGAGATTAGTGTAGGAATTTTCTTTTTTTCAACATTGGCTATAACGTTGCTATAAACAAACATCAAACGTTATGCAAGTTAATCAATTGATCCCTTTTCACCTACTATAAAAAGGACCGGGGTTATCGAAAAAGATTATTTGGGAAAACTAATGAAACTTTTTGCAGCAAGGTGCAGGGAATAAAAACAATGAGATCCCGATGCAGAGTAATCGGGATCAGTTCGACTAAATAATTTTTAAAAACAAAATCATAGTCTCTCTGATATAAACAAAAAGCAGCTGGCAAAAAACTGCCAACTGCTTTTTTATTTTTATCAGGATTGTTAAAAGTTAACGATGTAGTTTGCCCCCATAAACAGGGCAATGATAAATGCGATTCCTGCCATCAATCCCAATGCCAGTGAAATAATCACATTAAGAGGTAGCAATTGTTTTTCACCCTCACGCGAAGTTGAAATAACAATTTGACTTTGTGTTTCCATTTGATTGTTTGTTTTCATCTTTCTAATTTTCGTTACAGAATATTCAGCTTTCTGAAGTATTCCTTACTTGAATTTAAAGACCTATATGCCTTTTTTTGCGCTGCAAATGTAGAATTTACTTTCTTATTCTGTTTACAAACGCGTTTGCAGCCCTTATTATTTTGATGAATTAATATTGACTTAAAACTTAAAAGCAACTTTTATTCAAAAAAGATATGGCGAAATATCTGAAAACCATATAGTTATGACAGTAAAAGAATGTTTTTAATGAACATTTTATTGTTGATAAATCGAATTTGGACAAGCCTTCATTTGTGTTTAATTAGCACATTATCAGAAACTTACGAATATGAATATCAATATGGTATTTAAAGCAATATTTTCAATCCATACGGGCAATAAATACACAGATTAACCAAAAATTCCTCTTAAAATGAGGGAAATTGCCTGAAGTTTGGGCAAAAAATCAACGGATAATAATAGATAAAAACTAAAGTGCCGACTCAAATTGTTTTAAGAACCTCACATCGTTTTCAAAGAAATGCCTGATGTCTTTAATCCCATAACGGAGCATTGTAATCCGTTCGATTCCCATTCCAAAGGCAAAGCCAGTATATTTATGGCTATCGATATTGCAGCTTTCCAGCACGTTAGGGTCAACCATTCCGCAGCCTAAAATTTCGAGCCATCCGGTGTATTTGCAAACATTACAGCCTTTGCCACCACAAATGGAGCAACTTACGTCCATTTCCGCTGAAGGTTCTGTAAATGGGAAGTATGATGGGCGCAACCTGATTTTTGTATTTTCCCCGAAAAGTTCTTTCGCAAATTGTAGCAAGGTTTGTTTCAAATCGGCAAACGACACATTTTCGTCCACATATAAACCTTCAATTTGGTGGAATATACAATGTGAGCGGGCAGAAATGGCTTCATTTCGGAATACCCTGCCAGGAAAAATTGCCCGGATAGGAGGCTGTGTCCTTTCCATCATCCTGATTTGTACACTTGAAGTATGCGTCCTTAAAAGCACGTCCGGATCTTTTTCGATAAAAAAAGTATCCTGCATATCGCGCGCCGGATGTTCAGGTGGGAAATTTAAAGCAGAAAATACGTGCCAATCATCTTCAATTTCCGGTCCTTCTGAAACTGTAAACCCAAGCCTACCAAAAATATCAATAATCTCGTTTTTTACGATTGAAAGTGGATGCCTGGTACCCAATTTCATTGACTCTCCCGGGCGTGTTAAATCCAGTCCCTCGTCGCTGGTTGTTGATGATTCAAACCCTTCACGTAATTTGTTAATCTGTTCAAGGGCAAAATTTTTAAGCACATTGATGGCATTACCAACTTCTTTTTTCTGATCTGCAGGCACATTTTTAAACTCGGAAAAAAGCTGGTTAACTTTCCCTTTTTTACTAATGTATTTAATCCTGAGTTCGTCCACTTCCTCTAAAGAAGAAGCTGTTATTGCTGTTAACTCTTCCTGAAGTTGTTTAATTTTATCTAACATGTTGCTCTAAATTTCTTGAAGGGCAAAGATAATCATTCCATTTAAATGCAGGAAGCTAAAAACAGGAGGGCTTAAAGTTTAATTGATACAAACCCATGAAACCATTTAATCTTCGGGAATTGAGCCTTTTTGTAGCACAAACCTTAGTAAAACCGCTTCATGGTCCGAATACTGAAAATTTTGTGGAACAACTTTTATATTCAACACGTCAATATTGGGCGAAAGGATAAAATAGTCAATAACGGTGGTTAAGGTTTCCCCTTCAACCAGTGGCGTTTCAATATTTCTGTTCGTTGGTAAGTTACTATCGTAAACAATATTCCAATCCCTTGGGAAATAACCTTCAGTAATTGATTCCTGTTGTTTCACCGGATATTTTTTATTTACCAGTTCAGGGTTGAAATTTGGAGGATTTTGGTTCCAGTCGCCACCAGCTACCACATAATTTCCTTTGGCATATTCTTCCAGCATCATTTTCCGGATCAGGGGCATTTCGGCATTTCGCAATTTCCCATTGGCATCATAAGCCGAATTGTGTGTATTTAAAACCACGATTTCTTTTCCATTTTGAAGCTTAAACCTCGAAAGTATAAAACAGCGGTCAAGCATAAACAGGTTTTTAGGCCATGCATACGAAGATTGAAATGCAATCCTTTTCGATTCCATTGGATTCATTCTGGAAAGGTTCATTTGTCCTGCTTTTACCTTTCCCAGTGGGTTAGTAAACGGAACGGGAACAAAACGGACATGGTAATTATCGGCATACGAATACGAATATTCGGGCAATGCCTGCGAAATAATTTCAACTTCGTTTTGCCTTTTTGTCCTCGACGATTCCTGATCAACTTCCTGTAAAATAATAAAGTCGGCATCCGAATTTTTAGTTAGGAAATTGCATGCCCCATTTGTATATTTTTCAATCAATTCGCTTGTCGGTCGAACCATTTTCCCACCATCGTAAAAGAAGTCCATTTCGGCACCTAAGCCACAAAACCCGATATTCCACGATAAAATGGAGAAGGTATCTTTTTCAATTGTTTCGTTGTTTAAACTTCCTTTAATTTCCAGGTCGATTGTTTCATCTGGTTGGTAATTGGTAATAGTTCCGAAAAGGATAACAACGGCCAGGTATATTGCGCAAAGCAATACAATAAAAAGTACCAGTCGTGATATTTTTTTAATGATTTTCATAATATTTTGATTGATGGATAGCTTTACTAAAGTAAGAATTATTTGTGATTTCATTTACGTTCAATATTACCCCAATCCTAGGTTTTAATTAAATTATTCTGCAAAGCCACATATTTTTTCAAACAAAACATAATCTTTGCTTGTCTGTTTTCAAAACAGATTTTCATTCATGAAAAAAAGAATAAAATATATGGTTTGGATAATAATAATTGCAGTACTGGTTTCAATGGTAATTTTCACATGGGCATTTACAAGTTTTGCCCCACAATTTGGTGCTACTGCAAAAGGGGACAGGGTGTTGAGGATGCAAAGATCGGTAAATTTCAAGAATGGGATATTCCAAAATTTGGAACTTACCCCGATGAATGGACCGGAATCTTCGGCACTTGGAACAATGATGGAGTTTATGAAAAAACACGAAGGCAGGGTTCCGAAATCAGAAATTCCGTTTCAGAAAATTAATCCCAAAAATATTGGCAATGCAGTCGAAAACGATTTAAAAGTAACATGGATTGGTCATTCAACTCTGCTGATTGAAATAGGGAGCAAGGTGTTTCTAACCGATCCTGTATTCCGAAAAACAGTTTCCCCAATGATGGTATTTGGTCCAAAATCTTACCAAAAACAAACGCCAATTTCTGTTGATGAAATACCAAACCTGGATGCAATTATACTTTCGCACGATCATTATGACCATATGGATTATAAGACCATTCTAAAACTCAAGGAAAAAACAAAAAAGTTTTATGTGCCTTTAGGTGTTGGTGCCCATTTAAACCGATGGGGTGTTGGCAATGAAAGCATAATCGAAAAAGATTGGTGGGAATCGGATAGTTCCATTGAAGGAATTGAAATTATATCGACGCCTGCCCGGCATTTTTCGGGGCGGGGACTTAACAACCGGTTCTCAACTTTGTGGTGCAGTTGGGTTTTAAAAACAGATGAATTAACTGTGTTTTTTGGAGGAGACTCGGGTTATGGCGAACATTTCAAGGAAATTGGAGAAAAATACGGTCCTTTTAATTTAACGATGTTGGAATGCGGTGCCTATAATAAAAATTGGCCATACATTCACTCTTTCCCGGAGGAAACAGCACAAGCCCAGGTTGACTTGAAGGGCGAAGTGCTTCTCCCCATCCATTGGGCGAAGTTTAACCTTGCCATGCATCCTTGGAAAGAACCAATTCAGCGCTTGCTGAAAAAGTCGGAAGAACTGAAATTAACAGTCACAACTCCGTTAGTTGGAGAAACTATAATTTATGGGAGTAATTTACCATCAACAAAGTGGTGGGAATCGATAGAATAGACTTTAAGATTTGATTGAAAACCATCGAAATGCAAGCCATGTTCAAGCTTAAAACTTTATCCTATTTTAATTGGCAAAACCATAGGTCACCCTGAAGGAGCAGGCAACCTAAAGAAACAATTTTGGAAGGGAAACGTGTTTGTGGAGGTTAACTCGTACTGGATGTAACAACGTACCCCGAAGGTAGGCTACTTTTATTAAACTACAATTACTAAACAATTAAGAGATCGTTAAACAGGAGCATGGCATAATTTTATACTATTTGAAGGCTGGATTATTTTTTCTAACTTGATGAAAATAATTCCGAAAAAATGGAGACTCTCAACAACTATTTATTTGATTTTCTTTCTTTGTTTATTCCTGAAATATGCATCACTTGTGAAGATAAACTATTGGCAAGCGAAAATTATATTTGCCTGAAATGTTTGTATGATCTGCCCCGCACCAATTTTCATAAAATAGAAGGTAATCCGGTTGAACAGCTTTTTTGGGGGCGTGTAAAGATTGAAAAAGCTACTTCGTGGTTTTATTTCAGAAAAGGAAGCAGGTATCAAAGTTTGATTCATTTTTTAAAATATAGAGGGTTAAAAGAATTGGGTGAGGTTTTAGGTGAATCATTTGCCTCGGAAATTAGCAATTCCAATTATTTTAATTTGATTGATGTTATTGTTCCGGTTCCCTTACACAAAAAGAAGAAAAAGAAAAGGGGCTATAACCAAAGTGAATGGATTGCAAAAGGAATGGCGAATATTCTTAATGTTCCTGTGAGTTCTGAAAACCTGGTCCGTGTGAAATACACAAAAACACAAACCCGAAAAACACGGTTTGAACGCTGGGAAAATGTGGAAGATATATTTCAAGTATTGGACCCAGGTAGCCTTGAAGGAAAACATATTCTTTTGGTTGATGATGTTGTAACTACCGGATCGACACTTGAAGCCTGTGCGTTTTCCCTATTGAAACATAAAAACACAAAAGTAAGCATTGCGACCCTTGCATCTTCCATAATTTAGCAAGATTGGAAAAGCGTTGGATAAAAAGAACTTTTACCTTTACAAAGATTTAAACAGTCACTTATTCTTTTGCAAAAGATGAACGTAAAAAACAATACAAAAAAGTTTCATGATGAAAGGATCACGAAGGTAATCAAGTATATCAATAACCATCTTGATAAGGAACTTGACTTGAATGAACTTGCACGGGTAGGGAACTACTCTACCTACCATTTTCATCGGATTATGCGGGCCTATCTAACCGAATCATTGGGGGCATATATTGTAAGGGTGCGTTTGGAAACAGCAGCCGGATTGTTGCAGTTTTCGAGCATGCAGGTTGCCGATATCGCCCTAAAAGTTGGATATGGGAATACATCTTCATTTAATAAAGCTTTTAAAAAGCGATTTGGAATATCGCCCAATGAATACAGGCAAGACAGGAGCCTTTCAAAAGCAGAAAGTACACGAATTAAAATTTATGCAATGGAAAATTTAAAAAGTTTGGAACCAAAAATAAAAGAAATTAAAGCAAAAAATTTGATCTATGCACAGGCACTTGGCAATTACAATAAAAGCGCCGGCGAAGCATGGGAAAAAGTCTGTGATTTTGCAAAAAAGAAACGATTGTTTGGCTTTAAAACGGAATTTATAGGCATTAGTCATGACGACCCAAATGTGACAGATGCTGATAAGCTACGTTACGATGCCTGCCTGGTTGTGTCAAAGGATGTTGAACCAGAAGGTGAAATTGGGATCCAGCAAATAAAAGAGGGGAAATACGCGATTTTTACACACAAAGGGCCCTATGACAAACTAAACGATTCGTATGGATACATTTATGGCAAATGGATGATGGACAATAATATCCAATTGAGGGATACATGTGGATTTGAGAAGTACCTGAATTCTCCCGATAAAACCAAACCCGAAAAATTACGCACCGAAATTTATGTACCTATTTTATAGGTAAAACAACTAAGAATGTTTGCCCCCGAACCTTCATCGGTCAAACCGGTAATGAACTGCCAAAGAAATCACATTGTTAAACTGATTATCGTTCCAATAGTAGTTGGTGCTGCCGGGCAATCCTCTGATTGGCAATAGGGAATAGCACATCCGCAAATCGAGCTTAATATTATCAAGCAAATCAAATTGAAAGCCTGCAATTGCCTGTACATCAAAATCTTCAAAAGCATTCTGATCTGGTTCCAAAAATTCACCGTATTCATCAAATTCTTTGCCATGGAGCAAATATCCTGCTGAAGCCCCAGCAATGACCATTATTTTATCGCTGGTTCTGAAACCAAGTATTACAGGAATATCGATATATCCCAAACGCATGATATATTTATTCTCCTCGGGCTTATCTTCATCGTATTGGTTGCGCGAACCTTTTTGCGAATATTTAATTTCCATGGAGCCAAATATGGCGGGTGCAATATCCGTTTGCACATAAGCACCAAGAACTATCCCCGGTTTGTGGTAGCCACGATATAAATCCCCATCAACCTGTGAAGCGTTAAATCCTCCAATTAATCCGGCATCAAATCGTTGCGCAAATGTGAAGGTTGAGAACAAAACAAACCATATGAATACGAATATTTTTTTCATGTTAAAGTTTTAAAAGTTCATTTTTTAATTGTTTAACCCCAACGCTCGCTTTCTCTGGAATAAAAACAACATTACTTTTATAAATTTCCGGGTTGTTCGGATCTACAACAAATATAGGAATTTGCGCTTTTGTATAATTTACCAGGTTTGCAGCAGGATAAACAGCCAATGATGTGCCAATTACAACAAAAATATCGGCTTTTTCGGCAATTGTGATTGCTTCTGTTATGGCTGGAACGGATTCTCCAAACCAGACAATATGTGGCCTAAGTTGGCTCCCTTTTTCGCACTTGTCACCTAATTTTAGTTCCCAGTGCTTAAGGGTATAAATAAGTGAAGGGTCAATGGTACTTCGGGCTTTTCTCAGTTCGCCGTGCAAATGTAATACCTTTGAACTTCCTGCTTGTTCGTGCAAATCATCCACATTTTGAGTAATAATGGTTGTGTCAAAATGCTTTTCAAGCTCCGCAATTCCTCGATGCCCTTCATTTGGTTTAGCTTCCCAAAGTTGTTGTCTTCGTTCGTTATAAAACTCCAAAACCAATCCCGGATTGTTTTGCCATGCCGAAGGGCTTGCCAACTGGGTAACATCGTATTGTTCCCAAAGCCCGCCAACGTCACGAAAAGTTTTTAAGCCACTTTCCTGACTCATCCCGGCCCCCGACAAAACCACTAGCTTTTTCATACACAGCTTTTTATTCGACCAATAAAAGTATAAAAAATCAAAGAACAATTTTAACTCAAGCCGATTCCTATGTTTTGATAAAAATCTCTGCTCAAAATTCCTACATTTGTAATTGTGATAGATCAACAAACCATAGGAAGAATAATTGATGCTGCTGAAATTACCGATGTGATTTCAGACTTTATCAATTTGCGAAAAAGAGGTGTTAATTACCTGGGATTATGTCCTTTCCATAACGAAAAAACACCTTCTTTTACAATATCTCCGGCAAAGGGCATTTTCAAATGTTTTGGCTGTGGAAAGGGTGGTAATTCTGTGAATTTCATTATGGAACACGAAAACCTCACCTATCCGGAAGCGCTCAGGTGGCTGGCAAAAAAATACAACATTGATTTTGTTGAGAAAGAGGAAACAGAAGAGGAAAAAGCACAAAAGGATGAGCGCGAAAGCATGATGATTGTTTCTTCGCATGCCCAAAAATATTTTACAAATTTCCTTTGGGAAGAAGACGAGGGACGCTCTATCGGATTAAGCTATTTTCGGGAACGAGGGTTACGTGACGATATTATCAAAAAATTTGACCTCGGTTACAGTCCCGATGGGAAACAGGTTTTTACAGATGATGCCCTGAAAGCCGGTTATAAAATCGAATTTCTTGAAAAAACGGGTTTGACAATCAAACGCGATGATTGGATCAGGGACCGTTTTGCCGGAAGGGTCATGTTTCCGATTCATAACCTTGCCGGGAGGGTGATTGCTTTTGGAGGGCGTTTTTTAAAAGAGGATAAAAAAGTTGCAAAATACCTGAATTCACCGGAATCTGAAATTTACCATAAGAGCAAAGTTTTATACGGAATCTTTCAGGCGAAAAGGGAATTGATAAAAACCGACCGATGTTATTTGGTGGAGGGTTACACTGATGTTCTGGCACTTCATCAGGCGGGTATTGAAAACGTTGTGGCATCATCGGGGACTGCCCTTACCCCTGATCAAATAAGGCTTATAAAAAGATTTACGCCGAACATTACCATACTTTATGATGGCGATGAGGCGGGGATTAAAGCATCGTTGCGTGGGATCGACCTGGTTTTGGAAGAGGGTATGAATGTAAAAGTGTTGCTTTTACCTGATGGAGAAGATCCCGATTCGTATGCACGGTCACGTAGTTCTGACGAATTTCTGGAGTATATAAAAGAGAATGAAGCCGATTTTATTCAGTTCAAAACAAAGCTTCTTTTAAAAAACACCGAAAATGATCCGGTTGCAAAAGCAAGGCTAATTACAGAGGTAATCCGTTCTGTATCCGTTATTCCGGATACGATAACCAGGACGGTTTATATTCGTGAATGCAGCAAAATATTAAAGGTTGATGAAGAGGTTTTGTATGCCGAAGTGCGGAAAAACATTCGAAATAAAAGAGGTGATTTTAGGCGCTCGGGGATAAAACCGCCGCCAGTAAAAGCAATACCTCAGCAGGTTATAGTCCCGCAAAAAGAAGAAGGACTTAATAACGAAGAAAAAGAAGTTTTGAGGTTTCTTTTAAAATACGGGCTGGAAATACTGGATGAAGATGAAAACGAACAAGGTGAATTGGAGGTTACGCTGGCTGGTGATTTTATTATTTCAGAAATTGAAAACGACAACCTGGTTTCGGAAAACAATGTTTTTCAGAAATTTTTTAATGAGTTTCACGAAAACAGTCATAAAGACACATTTAACCCAAGCAGTTATTTTGTTCACCATTCCGATATCGAACTAAGCAGGGTTGCCAGCGACCTTTTGTCAGAAAAACATACCGAAAGCAAGCGATGGAGAAAAGCTGGTGCTTATACCGAACAAGCAGAAGATATTCTTGATTTGTTGGTGCCCAGGGTTGTGAATGAATATAAATTAAAAAAGGTTACAGAAATGCTTCAGGTATTAGAGGATCAAATAAATAAAGCTTCTTCAGAAAACAACTTAGAAGAAGTATTTGAGTTCCAATCGACCTATATGAACCTAAAAAAAGTGGGAAAATTCTTGTCTGATCAATTGGGGAACAGAACATTTATTTAGAAAGTTATGCGAACGGTTTTTATTGAAAAAAGAGAGAAAATAGATGAAATAATCAGGGAATGCAAAACCTGTTTTTTGGCAATGTCCGACAACGGATCACCTTATGTTCTGCCAATGAATTTTGCCCTCGATGGGGAAACTATAATCCTTCACTCAGCACAATCGGGCCGGATGTGGGAGACCATCCAAAAAAATCCGAAAGTTTGCATAAACTGGACCCTGGGCGAAGAGTTGGCGTGGCAGGATGAACATGTTGGATGCAGCTACCGCGTGAAATCAAAATCGGTTAATGTGGAAGGTGAAGTTGAGATTGTGGACGGTTACGATGAAAAACTTCGCTGTCTTCATTTGCTGATGGGGCAATATAGCAACAGGGATTTTAAATTTAACAAACCAGCTGTAGTGAATGTGGGAATAATTAAAGTGAAGATCGGAAAAATTACAGCAAAAGAATTCGGGGCAAAGGCTACAACGCCTTGGAATCCTTAATGAAATTAATCTGGCTTTCTGTCCTGTTCTTTTTTGATTCGTTGCAGTTCAATAATATCAAGTTTATCTTTCGATCTTGGCGAAGCAATTTTGCTATTAATTAAATCCTCAAAACTTAACACATGATAGTGTAATCCAGCATTTTCTACCAAAACACTACTATTTAAAGCTTCATTGAATGTTTTCCCCGGATTAAATCTCGTGATTAGTTCTATTTCAAATACAGGACTTATTTTTATCGATATGTTTTGATTACCGCTTTTAACTTCTTTGGGAAAATCTTGGATTTCATACCCCAGGTGTATTATAGCTTTTTTTAACTTGTCGAGGTTTTCTGAGGATAGCTCAATCCAAAAATCAATATCAGCCGAATGTCGTTGATAACCATGGAAATTGACGGCAGCCCCACCAACCAGAATCATTTTTACATCGAATTTATTGGACTGATTGATAAAGTCCATTACTCTTTTGTCAAACGAATTTTGAGAAATCATTCGATAATAAAGTTATTTTTATTTTCGCTGAAAGATAAATCAGATTGAAAAATACTTTCTTCAACCATGTTTAAGAAGAAAGACAAACGTGTTTCTGGAGGTCGGTTCAAGACCTCTTTCCTTCTTCTTTTGTTTGCTTCTTTTTTTGTTTCAAAGAATATTTTGTCTTCTTTTCCCATGGTTTAAATTTAGCAATTTATAGGAATGTAACCAAGCTGTGGTTTATTCATAAAAGCAGGCGGAAATAAATACATATCTTTGCTTTTGGTTTAAAAAAGGTAATATGATTTTTGTAAGCGGTGGAACAGGATTGGTTGGTGCACACTTATTGTTTGATCTGGTAAAAAGCAATAAAGAAGTTGTCGTTTTAAAAAGAGCTGGCAGCAATCTGGGAATCACACAAAAAATATTCGCTTATTATTCGGAAGATTCAGAAAATTTATTTAAAAAAATAAAGTGGGTTGATGGGGATATTCTTGATTATTTTTCGTTGGAAAACGCCTTAAACGGAGTAGAAGAGGTTTACCATTGTGCAGCGATTGTTTCTTTTAATCCGCGCCAAAAATACCAGATGATTTCGAACAATGTGGAAGGAACAGCAAACCTGGTGAATGCTTCACTTGAGAATGGAGTTAAGAAATTTTGCCACGTTAGTTCGATTGCATCGTTGGGGAGGAACTCAGCCGGAATTCCGGTAACGGAAGAAACAAAATGGATTCCGTCTAAGAAAAATTCGGGTTATTCCGACAGCAAATTCTTTTCAGAAGCAGAAGTTTGGCGTGGTATCGAAGAAGGTTTGGATGCAGTAATCGTAAATCCGTCCATTATTTTAGGACCAGGGAATTGGCAACAGGGTAGCCCCAAATTGTTTCAAACAGTTTTCGATGGATTGAAGTTTTACACCAAAGGAACAACCGGATTTGTTGATGTATGGGACGTTATTAAAGCAATGACTTTATTAATGGAAGATTCGAATTTTGAAAATAATAAGAACCAACGTTTTTTATTAAATGCAGAAAACGTGAGTTACCAGCAACTATTTCAGGAAATTGCCAATGCATTGAATACGGTAGCACCACGCTATTTTGCATCTGATTTTTTATTGGGAATTGCCTGGAGGTTAGCAGCACTACAACAATTAATCACGGGGAAAGAGGCGCTAATTAGCCGCGATTCTGTGGCAAATTCAAATGCTTTATTCTCTTTTAATGGGGAAAAAATTGCAAGATCGTTGGAAGGATTTGAGTACAAAAGTATATCGCAATCAATCAAAGAAATCGCGGAAATATTTAAAAAAGAAAAAGCGCAAAGTTCTTAATAACAATGCGCTTTTCGATTTTATTTTCAAGTTAATGGTTAAAATCCTGCTCCTGATTCAATCGGGATTATTGCAGCTACTTTAGTTTCTATAAATTTTGATTTTAAAATGAAGTAGATTTGAGTACAGAGATTTGAGAATCATAATGCTTTTTCTCTCTACTCATTACTCAATACTCTTTTCTGCTTTGTCCATTATTTTTGAATTTCCTGTCTGCCGAACAGGCAGGCATTCAATCTTAAAACTATGTACTTCCAGTGCATAGTGGTTAAGTTTAAATGTTCTTACAATCCAAACACTTCTTTTACTTTGTCAACATAGTCCAGTTTTTCCCAGGTGAAAAGCTCCACTTCCACTTCAATTTTCCCCATGTAGGGTGACTCGAAACATTTTTTCACTGTAGTTGGTATCCTTCCCATGTGCCCATATGCTGCCGATTCCTGGTAGATAGGGTTTCTGAGTTTTAACCTTTCTTCAATGGCAATCGGGCGAAGGTCGAATATCGATTGTATTTTTTCAGCAATTTCGCCATCGCTTAAAGCAACATTTTTTCTTCCATACGTGTTTACAAAAACCCCAACGGGTTTAGCTACGCCAATGGCATAAGCCAATTGCACCAAAATTTCATCGGACACGCCTGCAGCCACCAGGTTTTTAGCAATATGGCGTGAAGCATAGGCTGCCGAGCGGTCAACTTTCGATGGGTCTTTCCCTGAGAATGCACCACCTCCGTGTGCGCCCCTGCCGCCATAGGTGTCAACAATAATTTTTCGTCCGGTTAATCCGGTATCGCCATGAGGTCCACCAATAACAAATTTTCCGGTCGGGTTTACATGGTAGATAATATCATCGCCAAACAATGCCTGAATCCTTTCCGGTAATTTGGCTTTTAACCTCGGAACCAGGATTTGAATGACATCTTCTTTAATTTTAGACAACATCGGTTCATCGTCATCAAACTCATCATGTTGAGTCGAAACAACAATGGTATGAACTTTTATTGGCGTATTGTCATCGGCATATTCAATGGTTACCTGTGACTTTGAATCCGGACGAAGATAAGTCATTACTTTTCCTTCACGCCTAATTTCTGCCAATTCGACCAAAAGCAAATGTGAAAGCTCCAACGAAAGCGGCATATAGTTGTCGGTATCTTTGCTGGCATAACCAAACATCATTCCCTGGTCGCCTGCGCCCTGGTCATTTTTATCGGCTTTATCAACGCCTCTGTTAATGTCAGGACTCTGTTCATGTATGGCAACCAAAACGCCACACGAATCCCCGTCAAAACGGTAAGCGGCTTTCGTGTATCCAATTTTGTTGATCACATTTCTGGTTACTTCCTGTACGTCAACGTAAGATTTTGATTTCACTTCGCCTGCAACAACCACCTGTCCGGTAGTGCAAAGGGTTTCAATGGCAACTTTTGAATCTGCATCAAATGCAATTAACTGATCTAGAAGTGCATCCGATATTTGGTCAGAAACTTTGTCGGGATGACCTTCGGAAACTGATTCACTGGTAAATAAATAACTCATACTACTATGTTTTTTATCGTTTAAAACGAACTTATGTAAATAAAAAATAGTGGAGTATGTGATTTTAAGGATGGTTATATATCCGACTGCTTTAGCATTTTTTTACCGTGGTTGCAATCAATCACAAATCTATCCACTTAACGGGTCAAAAGTAAGTATCTTTTTGGATAAAAAAAAGCTTATTTAGAATTATTTTAAATCAGTGAGACTGTGATTTTGTTTACAAAATCATTAAGCCGAACTGATCCCGAGCGATAAACGAGGGATCTCCAGGGTTTTATTCCCCGCACCGTGCTGCGTGGAGTTTTATTCAAGAATAAGATTATGCGCTTGTAAAATCATATTATTCTCATCGATTACGATTAAGGATGACATCTCCATTGAAAGAGATGTCATCCTATTGACAAAAACCTTCAAACCTAGAATGTTAAAACCTATTCAGTCAATTCTGCGAGAGAACGACACTGGCTTTTTGCTTTACCAAGGCGAAGAATTTCCTTATTCGAAAGAAATAAATATTTGGCCTTATCAGAAATACCTAAAAGGTTGATGCGATTTCCAAACTGCATTTTTATGGCGAACCGGAATTCACCACACCTTAGAATTATGCCATTAAGCAAAAGTCTATTCCGTTTTTATATCCTTTATCAATAAGAAAATTGGTTATTTGTTCCCTGGCGCCATAATTGGCGACCATGGCAACGATAAAGATTTTACCTGCCGATGGGACTTGGGTGTAATGCAGGGCATTTTTTGTTTTTACAACATCGATGTATCCATCAATTTGTATTCCTTCTTTTTCAAGCAGTTTTGCCCGTTGCTTTGTTTTTCTTCCTGCGCCCCAAATCATAATGTTTGGATGAAAAACAATGTTCTGTTTTGACCATGACACAAAATATTTGGCTTTCGTTCTAAAAAATGCCTCACTTGAATAGCGTTCATCCGTTCGGGTAAGCCTGCTTGGGTAATCATGCCATTCTACAAGAGGCGCATTTATTTTTGCCATTTTTACACCTCTGTCCAAAAAACGGAGTTGCATTTCATAGTCTTCAGGGAAATCACCATGTACACATCCACCATATTTTTGGTAAATTTCCTTTTTGAAAAGCAAGGTGGGATTAATAATTGGAATTTCAATAAAGCGGTTAAGGTCAATTTCATTGGGAGAACAGAAAGAATTGGACCAATTGACAAAACGTTCAAATCCAGCAGAATTTTCAATATGCGAAATATACTTCACTTTTGATCCAACCAAACCAATCTCCTGGTTTTTCTTGAGGAATTCAACTTGCTTTTGAAGCCTTTCGGGATGTGAAATATCGTCGGCATCCATCCGTGCTATGAAGGTTCCGACCGAATTTTCCAATCCTTTATTCATTGCATTGGCAACGCCTATCTGCTTTTCCGACAATACTTTGATCCGCTTATCTTCACGCGCTAATTTAGCAGCAATCTCACTGCTCAAATCTGTTGAGTTATTATCGACCAATAAAAGCTCAAAACTAGTAAATGTTTGCCGGAGGATGCTTTGAGCGGCATTGCAGAGTGTTTTTTCTGCATTAAAAAAAGGAAGTATGACCGATACTTCAACCTGCATAATTATTTGGTTAGTTGATGAAAAACGTGCTCAAGACTTTGCTGGTTTTGTTGCAAGGTTAAAATAATCAGTTTGTTTTCAACAGCAAATTGGAACAGGTTCGGCCGGATATCAGCCTCATCCATCGATTCAACTATCCATCGATTATTTTTCAAACTTAGGGAATGAACTCCTGCTACTTTTTGCAGATCTTCTTTTTTAACTTCCTTGTCAAATTCAATGATAATTTCCTGCTTTTGTGAAATGTTGCCTTCTTTTATTTGTTCTACAGGTCCGTCAGCAATTAAAAACCCTTTATTGATGATTAGTACACGCGAACATATAGCTTCAACTTCCTGCATAATGTGCGATGATAAAAGCACCGTTTTTTCTTTGCTAATTGTACGTATCAAATTGCGGATTTCTTCCAATTGGTTAGGATCAAGCCCTGTTGTTGGTTCATCGAGTATTAAAACCGAAGGATCGTGTATCAATGCCTGGGCAAGTCCTACACGTTGCCGATAGCCTTTTGAAAGCGCGCCTATTTTTTTATGTTGTTCATTGCCTAATCCGGTGAGCTCAATAATATCAGCCACCTTCTTTTTTTTGTTTCTTAGCTGATACAACCCTGCAACAAATTGAAGGTATTCTTTAATGTATAGGTCGGTATATAAAGGATTATGCTCGGGTAAATAGCCAATATTTTTGCGAATAGAAGGATTTTCGGTTTTTACCAATTCGTTATTAACGAATACTTCCCCGGAATTTGCCTGTACATATCCGGTAATAATTTTCATCATTGTTGACTTGCCCGCACCGTTGGGTCCGAGAAAACCTACCAACTCTCCTTTATCTATCGAAAAGCTAACGTTATCAAGGGCTTTCTGGTTACCATAAGCCTTTGTTATGTCTTTGATTAGTATGCTCATAATTAATTAACGTAAACAAAAATAATCTATTCTTTTTATTTTAGGTACTTTGGATTAAATTTGCAGTTCAGCAAATCAGATTGTGAAGTATGAAGGACTTACATTTTAATTACATAAAGGACCTTACCAAATACGAACGTCAACATACATCTGTGGTAAATATTGGCAATACACCAATGGGGGGGAACAACCCTATTCGTATCCAATCAATGACCGACACAGATACGCGTGACACCGAAGCTACTGTTAATCAGATAATAAGTATTATAAGGGCTGGAGCCGATTACGTTCGGGTAACGGTTAAAGGAATTCACGATGCTGAGAATCTTAAGAATATTAAAAAGGAACTGGTTGCAAGGGGGTATAATACACCTTTAATTGCCGATATTCATTTTAATCCTAAATTGGCTGAAATTGCAGCAAAATATGTATTGAAAATCCGAATCAATCCTGGTAATTTTTACGATAAACGCGCTCAATTCAAACATGTTTTGTACAACGATGAAGAGTATAAGGCTGAATTGGTGAAAATTGAACAACAGTTTAAGCCATTCCTGAAAATGTTGAAAGAAACCAAAACCGCCCTTCGGATTGGCGCAAACCAAGGTTCCTTGTCCGATAGGATAATGAGCAGATATGGAGATACCCCGGCAGGGATTGTTGAGTCTGTGATGGAATTTTTGCGTATTTGCAAAAAGGTTGATTTTAACGACGTGGTAGTGTCGATAAAGTCGAGCAACACGCGAATCATGGTTTATACCATGCGATTGCTGAATTTCAAAATGCGACTTGAAGATATGAAATACCCGCTACACCTTGGGGTTACCGAGGCCGGGGAAGGCGAAGATGGAAGAATCAGGTCGGCTGTTGGAATTGGGGCATTATTGGCAGATGGAATTGGGGATACAATTAGGGTATCGCTCACCGAAAGCCCGGAAAAAGAAATCCCGGTGGCCCAAAAAATTATCAACCATTTTAAGAGCTATCAAAATCATGAGCCTATAAGCGCGCCTTTGCATGCACAAACCAATCCGTTTGAATACGAACGAAGGTCAACCAGACCTGTTTTAAACATGGGCGGAAAACAGCAGCCAGTGGTGGTTGCCGACTTGGCTGATAGGTCGATTAATGAATTGCTCCCAATTCGGGGCAAACTTATCCCTGATTATTTTTTGTCAAATAATCTGATCAAAGATATTCACGGCGAAGAGTATCCAATCATTTCATTGGAAGATTATCTGTTTGAAAGCACCAGGTGGGGAAGGATGAAATTTATCCGGACAAACAAAATGGAATTTGACCATTTTATGGATATGCATCCAGAGATTTTATTCAAACTCAAACAAACCCGAAAAACGGTTTTAATCCTTGAGAGCTTTAACAAAAACCCATATGCTGAATTAAGGGCATTTTTTATGATGCTCGAAACACATATCTGGAAAGTTCCAGTCATTCTTTATCATAAATACAGTGAACGTAACCTGGAGGACCTTCAAATAAAGGCATCTTCTGATTTTGGTGGGTTGTTTATTGATGGTTATGGCGATGGTATTTGTATTTCAAATTCAGGGAACAACATCACGTTTACCGAATTAAAAGACCTGAGTTTTGGTATTATGCAGGCCAGTAGGATGAGGGTAACCAAAGCTGAGTTTATTTCGTGCCCGGGTTGCGGACGTACTTTATTCGACCTTCATGAAACTACTTTGAAAATCAAGGAACATTTTAGGCACCTTAACCACTTAAAAATTGGGGTCATGGGCTGTGTTGTGAATGGTCCCGGCGAGATGGGCGATGTCGATTACGGTTTTGTTGGGGTTGGCAATGGCAAGGTTAATTTGTACAAAGGACAGCAACTTACCAAGAGGCATATCCCGTATGAAAATGCTGTTGAGGAACTGGAACAACTCATTAAAGATAACGACGATTGGATGGATCCAGAAAACTAGGGGATTCACTGTCTTACTTCGCGAATAGAACAATCCTTGATTAGTGATAATTTATTTAATCATTATTTTCTCAGGGTTATAAAATAATTACCAAATGGCAAAAACATATTGGAAACCAGGAACTATTATTTATCCGCTACCGGCAGTAATGGTAAGTTGTGGGGAAACTCCCGAAGAACAAAACATAATTACAATTGCATGGACCGGAACCATTTGCAGCGATCCGCCAATGTGTTATATATCGGTAAGGCCATCGAGGCATTCCTACGAAATTATTAAGCGAACAGGCGAATATGTGATTAACCTTACCACCGAAAAGCTGGCAAAGGCAACCGACTGGTGTGGGTGTCGTTCGGGGAGTAAATTCAACAAATGGAAAGAAATGGGCTTAACTCCGGCTCCGGCACAACATGTCAAAGCACCAATTATTGAAGAATCGCCGGTTAACATCGAATGCCGTGTGAAAGAAATTATCGACCTTGGGGTACACCATATGTTTATTTCAGAAGTGGTTGGTGTTTCGGTCGATGACACTTATATGGATGAAAACGAAGCATTCAGTTTTTCAAAAGCCAAACCTTTGGTGTATAGCCATGGCCATTACTTTGGTTTGGGCGAAATCATCGGAAAATTCGGCTGGTCGGTCGAAAAAAAGAAAAAGAAGAAGAAAAAATAACCTGTCAAAGATCTTTGGTTTAGTTCGTTGAACATTTTATATGCTGATTTGTAATGTATGTACAAATTACAGGACATATGTCTCGTATATAAAAACAAGAACTATGAAAAATAAGGGAGTATTAATATTAATTTTCGTACTAAGTTTAGGAATGAGCAGAGCAGAAGAGAACCCGTTATTAAAGCCATTTAACGGGCCACACGAAACGGCCCCGTTTGAACAAATAAAGAATGAGCATTACATGCCGGCATTCAAAAAAGCAATTGAAGAGGGCAGGGCGGAAGTCGATAAAATTGTCAATAACACCGAAACACCTACATTTGAAAATACCATTGTTAAATTGGAAACTGCCGGTAAATTGATGGGCAGGGTTGCCGGAATATTTTTTAATGTTTTGAGTGCAGAAACCAACGATGAACTTCAGAAAATAGCGCAAGAGGTTTCTCCGATGTTGACAGAATTCCAGAACGACATCAACCTGAACCCAGTACTGTTTAGCAAAATCAAGACAGTATATGATCAAAAAGATAAATTGGACCTTTCGGTTGAAGAAAATACCCTTCTTGAAAATACTTACATCGGATTTGTGCGGAGAGGTGCAAACCTAAATGATGAGGATAAGGAAAAATTCCGCGAAATCAGTACCGAACTTTCAAAATTAAGCCTCGAATTTGGTAACAATGTTTTGAAAGAAACCAATGCATATTCATATTTAGTAACCGATAAATCAAAATTGAGGGGCCTTCCGGAAGGTGTTTTGGAAGCTGCGGCTGCAAAGGTTGAAAAAGGTGAACAGGAAGGTTGGTTGTTTGATATTACCATGCCGAGCTATTTGCCCGTTTTAAAATATGCCGATAACCGCGAACTCCGTAAAGAGTTGTATATGGCTTATGGTTCGAAAGGTTTTAAAGGCAATGAGTTTGACAATCAGGAAAATGTAAAGAGGATTGCAGAACTTCGCTTAGAGCAGGCAAAATTATTGGGTGCAGACACCTATGCCGACTACACACTTGAGCGAAGGATGGCTATGAACCCTGCAGGTGTTTATAAGCTTTTGGACGATTTATACGATGCTTCGTATAAAGTGGCTAAAAAAGAAAAAGAAGAGCTTCAGGAATTTGCGGAGAGTTTAGGTTTTGAAGGGGAATTAATGCCATGGGATGCGAGTTATTACGCCGACAAATTAAAAATAAAGAAGTTTGATATTAACGATGAAATGTTGAAACCATACTTCGAACTGAACAACGTTATTGACGGAGTGTTTGGTTTGGCGACCGAGCTTTACGGAATTACGTTTAAACTGAACGAAGATATCGAGGTTTACCATGAAGATGTAAAACCCTATGAGGTATTCGATGCCGACGGAACATTTCTAGCAGTATTATATGCCGATTTTCATCCTCGAAAAGGGAAACGTGGTGGTGCCTGGATGAACGATTTCAAATCGCAATGGGTGGAAAACGGGAAAGATTCCCGTCCGCATATCTCAATTGTGATGAATTTTACACAGCCAACCGAAACGAAACCCGCTTTGCTTACCTTCGATGAGGTGAATACATTTTTGCACGAGTTTGGGCATGCACTGCACGGACTTTTTGCAAACTCAACCTATTCAAGTCTTTCGGGAACAAATGTTTACCGCGATTTTGTAGAGCTTCCATCTCAAATTATGGAAAATTTTGCCGTTGAAAAAGAATTTCTCGACAGGTTTGCCAAACATTATAAAACAGGTGAAACCATTCCTGAAGAATTGGTGGAGAAAATCAAAGCTTCGGAAAACTTTATGGCCGGAAGCCTGAGCATACGTCAGTTGAGTTTCGGTTACTTAGACATGGCATGGCATACACTCACAGAGGCATATACGGGCGATGTAAAAGAATTTGACGAAAAAGCTTGGAAGAAAACACAGCTCTATCCTGTAATTGATGAGGTTTGCATGAGCACTCAATTTGGGCACTTGTTTTCTGGTGGTTATGCAGCTGGCTATTATGGATATAAATGGGCTGAAGTATTAGATGCCGATGCCTTTAGCCTTTTTAAAGAAAAAGGATTATTCAATAAAGAGGTTGCAGCTTCTTTCCGGAAAAACATTCTTGAAAAAGGAGGGACAGAACATCCAATGGAATTGTACAAAAAATTCAGGGGACAAGAACCAACTGTTGATGCACTGCTCGAAAGAAGTGGGTTAAACTAAAAATATAAATCACATACTAAATGATGGGCTTTGCAAAACGCAAAGCCCTTTTTTTTTGCATAAAATTTGGAATCAGATGCAATAAGGCAGCACTTTTTCGTTCTAGAGAATGTAGCCAACAATTAAACAAATTACAATGCGAAAAATAGTCTTTGCCCTTATCTGCATTTCTATTATCTATTCTTGTGTTAAAGAAGAAATAATAGATTCGCCCGATGTGAAACTTGAATTCTCGTCCGACACCATAACTTTTGACACGGTATTTTCTACCATCGGATCGAACACAAAACATTTTACCATTCGAAATCCCTACAATCAAGCCGTCAAAATAAACCAAATAACCTTGGCAGGTGGGAGTAACTCACCATTTCGTATGAACGTGAACGGTGTTGCTGATGACAGGGTTAGCAACGTAGTATTGCCTTCAAAAGATAGTATTTATATTTTCGTGGAAGTCACCGTTGACCCGACCAACGTAAATAATCCTTTGCTCTTAAAAGATTCCATAGTTTTTTCGATAAACGGAAACATACAGGATGTGAACCTGGAAGCATACGGGCAGGATTTTCATTTGTTTAAGGGCGAGGTTTTACAATCGCAAACCTGGGAGAATGATAAGCCTTACCTTATTTATAACTCGGTAATTGTTGATTCTTTGGAAACTTTAAAGATAAAAGAAGGGTGTCAGGTTCATTTTCATAAAAAGTCAAGTTTGCTGGTCAAAGGTACGCTTAAGGTTGAAGGAAGTTTGGAGTCTCCGGTTGTTTTTCAGGGAGATAGGTTGGAAGAATATTATGAAAATATTCCGGGGCAATGGGGCGATTGGCTTGAGTTGGAAGGTGGTGGAATTTATATATTAGGGGGAATCCATTTTCTGGTTGGGAGCAAAAGCAACGAAATAAATTATGCGGTTATTAAAAATGCCCATAAGGGAATACAGATTGATAGTATGGAGAATAAAAATGAGCCTACGCTTCGAATCATTAATAGCAGGGTTGAAAATATGACTTTAAATTGTATCGATGCACGCTCAACTTCGCTGTATGCTTCAAATTGTGTATTTGCCAACAGCGGCTCTTATGCCCTGGCACTTTTATTTGGCGGCTCTTACGAATTTTATCATTGCACGGTTGCCAATTATTATTCCCATTACGTAAGGAACGATCCGGCATTGCTTATCAAAAATTACTTTGTTTACGACAATGTTGTTTATGCCTACGACTTAACAGATGCCAATTTTACCAATTGTATTATTTATGGGGATAATTCGCCCGAAATAATATTTGACCATACTTATAATGGCACAAAAGTTCCGACTGATTTTAATTACCATTTTGACCACTGCCTTTTAAAATCGCTTTATGAGTCACAGTTTGAACCCGATAAGTTTACGAATTCAATTTTCGATGAGGACCCATTATTTGTGGATTTTCAGGAATACAACTATGCCATTGATTCATTATCTCCCGCTATAAATACGGGAGATATAGAAATTGGCTCCATGTTCCCGTTGGATTTAAATGGGAATTCACGAATCCAGGATGGTGCACCCGACATTGGTGCCTACGAATGGATTGGAACCAAACAAGAATAATTGGCTTAATTCCGGCCTTGAAACATGCTATTTTTTCCGTTGTTCCTGCATCCTTAAAAATTCATGGGGATCAAATCCCAGTGGTGGAATCGTTTGTTTGCAAGACTGGTGTGGTCCGCTTCCATCGCTGTATTCGCAGCAACAATCAAGTGTGTCGTCCATTCTTTCGTTCCATAATTGACGCCAAAATGTGCTGCTTACCCATAACTTAGCTTCATCAATTGCTTTTTCTGTTTCAGGCAACAATTTTACAAGCGAATTTTTAATCTTGCATAATTCTGCCAATTGTTCCTTTACAGCTCCAATAAACTTATTGCGGTGGGCATTAAACTGGTTAATTGCATCAATCCGATAGTCTTCCGACAAATTCTCGATCATTTTTGCCCACACATCATCATCCAACAGAGCCATCGACATGGCATAACTTTCCACATTGTTTTGCGACAGGGTATTTAATCCTTCCGCTACGGTAGTTGTTGAGCTGGCAATAATTACATCGGTAGCCCCAATTCCAGCCGTGGCAATAGCAGTAACCAACTGGGCAATATTTTCATCCATTCCCATGCTTGTCATTCCTTGTTCCAAAACAAAGCCTGAGGTACTTACAAATACAGCAGCGAGGGCTGCACTGCCACCTCCGGTTACCACCGATAATGCTGTTCCGACAGTAAAAGCTACGGCTTCCCACATCCTTGAACGTGCGCGGCTTGCATTATACCTCAGAGCGAGGGTTACGCGCATATCTTCCTGAAATTCATCGTAAGCCTTGCTTATTTCTGACATGGCTTTGGCGGTATTTGCCGAGAATGATCCTAACATATTATCGTAGCCTGAAGCAGATTCGGGAATGCCAAAATTTTGAACAGCTTTTTCAAAATCTTCCCTCCATTTTTTTATGGCATCCATATCAGCGTCAGGGTCCAGGAAATCTATCAAACTTGTTTTTCCTTCCGTTGCTTCATCGCAAAGGTCAACCGTAAGGAAAATATCTTCCCACGGAAATTGTGGAAATTCCTGGGCTACATCGGCATGCGCCAAATATTCGTTACATTGATATGCTTTGAAATAATTTTCGTTTAATATTGTTTGTAAGGAACCACTTAATCTATTTGCCTGATTAAGTTTTTGCTTAATACTACCACCTCTTAAATCGTTCAAATAATCCGAGTCGATCTGCCCATTTGAATAAAGGCTGCCAAACAAATCCCAGCCCAAACGATCGTCAATATTGGGATCAAACGGGAATTTTATGCAATGTTTCCTTGGTTTTGGTTCGGGTAACATTTCTGTAGGATTTGGTCTATTCCGGGCTGGGGTATTTATTAAGTCAGGGTCTGTGTTTTCTGTTCCCCGTTGTTCGTTTTTCTTTGTATTCGTTTTGTTTTCAGGGTTTTCTATTTCAATTGGTTCTTTAAAATCAATCATTTCGGCAAGGGAGTCTGCTTGGTTTATTTCTGCTTCATCGAATATGATCAGGTCTGTGTTTAAGGTAAATGTTCCTTTTTTTATGCTTGTAATTTCAAAGTCCTTTTCCCATATGCCTGATTCATTGATTTCCCGGGGATCTACCAATATGCTTTGTTCCTGTCCACCTTCTAATAACACAGTTCCCAAAGTAATATTCTGAACAGATAATTTTACCTCATCTGTTACTTCTTGCAAGCCAAAAACTTTTGCCTTTAGGTGTGCCTTTTCACCTCTGTTCAAAATTGTTTTATCAATTGACAAAGTATAGTCGATCAAATTAATTTCCTGAACCTGGTTTTGATCTCCATAATCAAGGTTAAGTTTAAGTTTTCCGGGATCAACATTTTCAACTTTATAAAACAGTTGGTTTTCGTTTCCGGCTATTATTTCAACAGGATTTTTATCCAATGTGAGATTGGCTTTGCTTACATCGCCCAGAAAATCCCCTTCAATCATTTCAATGCTGTTCGCTTTTATTGTTGAAGGTATTTTCAGTTTCTCACCCACAATTGGCTCTGTGAGCTGGGCAAATTGTTCCCCAATTTTGGCTCCATTTTCAGACAAAATCCCAATGGGAAGGTTTTTCCCTTCGGGCAAATCGACAACAAAAATCCCATCTTTTACCGGGATATTTTTACCAAACATAAGAATGTGCTTTTGCAGGTTCTCAAGTTGTTTGGTTTTCTTCGAAGGCTTTTCAGATTGGGGCTGAACAATTACGGTACCCGAAATTCTTTTTCCTGAACTTAGTTTTTCAGGGTATTGAACGGTGATGGAACCATCCTTTAACTCATATTTATCGATGACAAGCCCTGAAATGATTTGCCTTTGCTGGGCAGATACTGAACAACAAATCAGGGAAACAAAAAAGACTGATGCTAAAATGACAAATTTAGATTTATTCATGACGGAAATGAGATTGATTTTACAAAGTAAGTTACGAAAATTATTATTTAATAATCCATTAATATTTTATTAATCCATTGTTGCACAGATGATAACTAGTTGTTTTTAAAATCATATGTGCATTCTATAAAGAGTACTTAATCCAATTTAAATAAATGAAACAATGGCAAAATAATCTTTTTCAGATGTGTGTTAATTGAACATTTCTTTTGTATTTTTAGTTGCTTTAACCAGAATTACGACAAACTGATCGTGAAATTTCAGGATTGTTAACTACAGGTTCAACGAGTAATAAATTAAAACAAACGATATGCCTACGATAACCACAAAATACCTTGGCGATTTGCGAACTGAGAATATTCATGTTCAATCGGGAAATAAAGTAATAACCGATGCACCTTGCGATAATCAGGGGAAAGGGGAGTTTTTCTCACCAACCGATTTACTGGCAACAGCACTTGGAAGCTGTATATTGACGATTTTGGGTATTAAAGCACGCGACAATAACATCGATCTGAAAGGCACTGAAATGGAGATTACCAAAATTATGGCTTCGGACCCAAGACGGGTTTCTGAAGTGATTATGGTATTTAACTTTCCAAAAAAGAACTATTCGGAAGAAGAAAAAAAGTTGATTGAAAGTGTTGCCGGAACAAGCCCTGTTCCGTTGAGCGTTCATGCCGGGCTTAAACAAACTATCCAGTTTAATTGGTAAACCTGCAAATGGCACAAAAACTGGAGGCAGGAAAACAAACTATTAAGTTCATTTTCGCTGGTATTTTTGCTGGTGTGATATTGGCTCCCGTGTTTATATGGTTTAAGGAATATTTGAACATACAAACCTTATTGTTCCCTGTCGTTTTTGTGGTTCTGTTTTACGCATTTATAAACCGGACGAAAAACTATTCATTTACTTATTTCGACCTTGCTTTTTTAATCCTTTTGCTTGGCGAAATAATCACAACCGTTTTTTCAAGCTATCCCGAAAACAGCTTAAGCTCTTTGACACGCTTTGTTGTGGTTTTTTTTCTGTACATCTTTTATAAAATCCTTTTAAGTAAGGTAAAGGATCGATTCTGGATATCGGCTTTGTTTTTTATTTTTAGTAGTTTATTGCTATTTATAACAGCCGGATCGTTTGTTTCATTTTACCTTAAAAGTCGGTTATTGGATTCCCACAACCTTTACGGTTTAAAAAATTTATATCACCCACTTTCCCTAATAAAAAACGGAACTTTAAATAATGTTTGGGCAAGCTCGCTGTTGCTTTTTATACCGTTCAATATTGTTTTTCTTTTAAAACAAAAAAGCCGAATCGGGCGAATGCTTGTTTTGCTTGTGCTTGCCCTCAACGTGTTTTGTATTTTTGTTTCTTTCTCAAGGGGAATTTACATTAGTTTGTTTGTATTTGTGGTGCTTTTAAATGTATTCGCCATACGTTATTTTCCCTTCAAAAAAATTATCCTTTATAATAGTATTGCCCTTTTGCTTTTGCTTCCTTCAGTTGTGTTGGTAAAAGATTCGTTTGTTACAGCTGTATCTTATAATAAAACGGTCTCACAGAAACGTAGCTCGAATGGCAGGAAATTGCTTTGGGAACATGCCATTAAAGAACTTACCGACAAGCCTGTTTTTGGCTATGGACAACGAAATTTCAAATTGGCAAACGAAAACAATCCTTTGGTAAAAGAGGATATTGTTTTCCCGAATAGGACCAATAACACTTATTTCCAGATATTGGTTGAGCGCGGGATTTTTGGTTTGTTTTATTATGCCCTTTTCTTTTTACTGGTGAGTTTGCTTGTTTTTAAAAATTTAAAACGGTTTAAAAAGGATAAAAAAAAGCTCTTGGAAATAGTGGTTATTTATGCTGGAATTATTGCATTTCTTTCCCGAGAATTTACTTTTTCGAGTATGTTGGATAACGATTTTGTACACTTCTTATCGTTTTATTTGGTCATTTCGTTAACTCCTTACGACATCGTTTTGAAAGAATTAAACCTAAGTCCAAGAAGTGGGAAAAGAATTCTTATTGCCTCTTTTTTGTTGGTTGTTTTTCTGGTTTTCCTGAATGGGAAACGAACAATAATGGTTTTTTACAATAATCAATCGGTGGACAACTATTATCAGGAGAATTTATCGAAAAGTAATAAATATTTGGATAAAGCTTTGTCCTTTTCGCGCAACGATCGTATGCTTCAAAAGCATAAAGCAATGATTTTGTCTAAAAACTCTTTTCATTTTGAGATATCGGAAGCCTATGAAAAGCTGATATCGTTCGAAGGTTCTGACAAAGATTCGTTGGCATTATCGCTAAAACATTTTTTAACAGCTTTAAAGAAGGTTCCCAACGATGATGAAATCCTTCATAATGTGGCCTGGCTTCACTTTGCCTTGAATGAAATTGATCTTGCAAAGAAGTATGTAAACAGGAGCATTGAACTCATTCCTTTTAATAGTACTTATCAGGTGAGTTCTGTTTTGATCCATCTTCAGAATTCAGAGATTGAGGAATCGGGCAACAGTTTGGGTAAAGCATTGAGGTATTCGCCATCGTTGCTCGAATCCAGGTTTTATAAGGTTTTTTCGAGCAAGTATCCGGAAATTGCCGAAAGGGCAAAACAAATTGCCATTAAAGGCTTAGAAGATCAGATAAGGGACGACAACAGCCTGATCCTTAAAGCGCGCCTGGCACGACTTTTAATGGACGATGAACCCGAGAGGGCAATGGAAATTCTACGGGAAGTAAGTATAAAGCTGCCTAACTTAAACCGTCCATGGGTGTATATGGCATACCTCGAAAACGCTCGTGGAAATGCAACGCAGACAGAGGCTTATTTCAACAAAGCTTTGTTTTATAATAAATACGATGCCCTTGCTATGTTATATGTAGGCAACATTTATCGTTCAGCCGGGAATGACAAAAAAGCAGTGCAGTATTATAAAAGTGCATTAAAACAATATAAGACCCAAAGGATGCCTGCTTCAGCGCATAATGCCGGGATCGACAAAATGGACAATATCCCAACCTTGAATTTCCTTAATGATTTGGTTTATAATTTAAAACCTGAACCAGATGCAACGGAAGTCTTTGCTTACCTGGCTGCTTTTCATCAAGAAGATGAAGAACTGAATTTGTATTATAAAAATTTGTCCATAAAATATATGGGGCAGGTTTACAAGGGGCAGGAAATTATCCGTTAAAGCTTACCACCAATTTTGTTTGTTGTTTAAGTCCACGGTAAAGCAGCGGTTATATACAGCATTGCTATCGTTTTTTTCTTCCAATTTGTAAAGGGCATTTTCCGGGGCATTTGTAAACAGCAGTGTGTCGTTTTTTGCTTTTTGCTCGCCAACCAAAAGCCATTCCTTATCCCAGTAAAATAACTTATATAAGCTTCCTTTTTTAATTTTGGCAGTTTTGTTTTCAAGTAGAATGGCATCACGAATGGAATCGTTTACAATTGAAAAGTAATTTCGAACATACTCCCGATCGTTTGAGTTATAATAAGCAAGTTTAAGGGTTTCTTGTTTCTGAGGATTTGATTGTAGAAAGGCTATTTCGCCGTTTTGATCAAATGTAAATGGGGTTTTAAAGTAATCGAGTTTTGTATCCTTTCGCTTTTTCAAAATGAAAATATTGTTCAATGAAACATCTTTAAATTGTAAGGTATTATTTTCCCGATATGCAAAATCAACAGGCACCCAATTATTTTTATCATAAATGCACAGGAAGAATACATCCTGTTCGGTTTGTTCGTTCCCAATGTCAACAACAATCTTTTTACAGTCAGGGTAATACTCTTTTGTTACGTCGATATAATTCACTTCATTGATTTCTTTTTTGGGATTGAAACCTTTGTATTTATCCTCATATTTCAGAAAGGTTTTGCGATAAACTTTTGCTGCTTTTTTTAGGTCGAACATAATTATAGACTTTGTATTGCCAATTTCCGGATCTGATTCAATGCCCATAAAAGGAATATTTTTGTCTTTGGTTTGAAGGGAGTTCCATTGGTGCCTCCCACGAATGTTGGTCCATTTTGCAAAGTCAATTGCGACTGGAATACCATTTGCCCGCATTGCAAATGCTGCTATATCCGACATTTCATAGCAAATACCATTGCTTTCGTGAAGCAAATCGGAGAACTTTCGATTTGACCTGCCCCCTTCTTCGTAAACAAATTTTGATTTTAGCCGGTCATTAATGTTTTTACAATGAATGAAAATATCTTTATCATAGCATGTTCGGAAACTATCAACTCCCACTTTTATCCAATCTTCCGGAAACTCGTAACGTAACCTGTATGGCAGGATATAATTTAAAAATTGCTCTTCCGTAAAAATACTGTCTTCCAGCCTGTATTTTGACAATGCAAATGCTTCATCAATATGGTGTAATAAGGCTGTTTTTTTAATGAATTTTTTATCCGGGATATGGATATCGAGATAGGTTTTGGAGTATTTATCGATTGAGTTTTCAAGTAAAAAATTGATAGCCCTTTTTCGAAGAGGATCACCCATAGCAAATTTATCTATCTCGGATTCTTTTAATCTGGCAACAGAAGAATTAAGATGGACTAAATAAGATACGATACCTCCGGTAATAACAATAATGATTATTTTGAATACAGTTTTTCCCTTCATTCCAACCTTGAGGTTAATAGCTCCAAAAGATACTCATTCGTGCGAACAAAATCTATTTATTTCGTAAATAATAAAACCACCTTTGCGTACAAAAGTGGCTTTTTTATGTGGAGTAAGTTTCCGATCTGCGTTTAGCAGTACGGTCACCTACAGGAAAGCACCAAC
Source organism: Prolixibacteraceae bacterium (assembly GCA_963678235.1). GTDB lineage: Bacteria > Bacteroidota > Bacteroidia > Bacteroidales > Prolixibacteraceae > JABMQB01. The sequence goes on from OY782766.1 coordinate 3,699,830, forward strand.
AAGAGTTGGCACTTATTTTTTAAGTGATCCTGAAATAAAGTTTTTCTTGCGACTTACGACAAATAACTATGTACTTTTTACTTCACTTCCGAACCCGGTTTTACAGATTGATCTGGAGTAACAATGGACAAACTTCCATCGGCATTTTCGGCACACAAAATCATACCCTGCGATTCAATTCCTTTTAGCTTTTTAGGTTCGAGGTTCACCAATATCGACACTTGTTTGCCCACCAGGTCTTCCGGTTTATAATATTCTGCAATTCCTGAAACCACTGTTCTCTGGTCAATTCCGGTATCAATTTTTAGTTTCAGCAACTTTTTAGTTTTGGCGACTTTCTCAGCTTCGATAACCGTTCCAACCCGAATGTCAATTTTCCCGAAATCGTCGAAAGTGATGTTTTCTTTTGCCGGGGCTACAACTGCTTCTGCAAGTTCGTTTGCCTTTTTAGTATCCAACAATTTATTTATTTGGGCTTCAATAACTTTATCCTCTATTTTTTCAAACAATAGGCTTGGTTTATTCACCTTGTGGCCAGCTGAAATGATATTTGTGTTTCCCAAAACCGACCAGTCAGCCTTTTCAAAATTCAGGAATCCTCGAAGTTTTTTCATGCTAAATGGGAGGAATGGCTCAAGAATGATGGTCAGGTTTGCTGTAATTTGCAAACACACGTTCATGATCGTTTTAACCCTTTCTTCATCGGTTTTAATTACCTGCCATGGTTCTTCATCAGCCAGGTATTTGTTGCCAAGACGCGCCAGGTCCATGGCATTTTTTAATGCTTCCCGGATACGGAAATTATCCAGGCTTTTTTCAACATTTGCTTTTATTGCTGCAATTTCGTCAAGTGTTTCTTTATCGGTTGCGCTTAGTTCTCCTCTTTCGGGAACAACACCGTTGTAATATTTTTGGGTCAGCACCAGCGCCCGGTTCACAAAATTCCCTAAAACGGCGACAAGTTCGTTGTTATTTCTGGTTTGATAATCTTTCCAGGTAAAATCATTGTCTTTTGTTTCGGGGGCATTGGCGGTGAGTACATATTTCAGCACATCTTCTTTGCCGGGTAAATCTTCTAAATATTCGTGCAGCCAAACTGCCCAATTACGAGAAGTGGAAATTTTATCGCCTTCGAGGTTAAGAAACTCGTTGGCAGGGACGTTTTCAGGAAGAATATAAGTTCCTTCCGCTTTCAGCATTGTTGGAAATATGATGCAGTGGAAAACAATATTGTCTTTCCCAATAAAGTGCAACATCCTTGTTTCCGGATCTTTCCAGTATTTTTCCCATTCGGGTGTCAATTCTTTGGTTGCTGAAATGTACCCGATAGGAGCATCAAACCACACATACAATACTTTTCCTTCGGCATCTTCCACCGGAACCGGGACACCCCAATTTAAATCGCGGGTTACGGCCCTTGGCAATAATCCGCTATCAATCCATGATTTGCATTGTCCATAAACATTGCTCTTCCATTCTTTATGTCCTTCAAGGATCCACTCTTTAAGCCATGGTTCGTATTGGTCGAGTGGTAGGTACCAGTGTTTTGTTTCCTTTAAAACAGGTTTGTTTCCGCTGATCATCGAGGTTGGATTGATCAACTCAGTTGGGCTAAGTGAAGTACCACAACTTTCGCATTGGTCGCCATATGCTTTTTCGAAAGAGCATTTTGGGCAGGTACCTGTAATATATCTGTCGGCTAAAAATTGTTTGTTTTCTTCGTCAAAATATTGCTCGGTGGTTTTTTCTACAAATTTTCCTTCATCGTATAGCTTTTTGAAAAATCCAGAAGCCGTTTCGTGATGTATTTCAGCACTTGTACGTGAATATACGTCAAAAGAAATCCCGAATTGTTCAAACGACTTTTTAATGATTCCATGAAACTTGTCAACAACATCCTGAGGTGTAATCCCTTCGTTTTTTGCCTTCAGTGTAATTGGGACCCCATGCTCATCAGATCCACCAATCAGGACCACTTCCTCGTTTTTTAAACGTAAATATCTTGCATAAATATCTGCAGGAACATAAACTCCGGCTAGATGTCCGATATGGATTGGTCCATTGGCATAAGGAAGTGCCGTGGTAATTAAAGTACGTTTGAAATCAGTCATTTCTTTAGAATATGGATTTTGTTTTGAGGCTACAAAGATAGTAGTTTTTTTGAGTCATTTAAGTTTTGAATATGCTGTTCAATCAGAGATTAAGGTAAAATAATTTGTTTAAACCCTATTGAAATTGCTGCCCCACAGAATATATTTTTATATTTGATGGGAACGAAAAATTTTCGCAAATCTTTAAACTATAACTCAATTAACAATTCAGCTCATGAGCATTTTAAAAAACCCTTCAAACTTTCTATTTTCTATTTTAGTAATTTTTATTTTAGGAATAACTTTTAGCTGTGAAAAAGACTGTGAATGCGATGAATATGTTACAGAAGAATTTCAGGTAGATCTATCGGAGTTTGAAATAATAAGAGTAAAACAAAATTCGGTTACCTGCGGTTTGGAGATTGATGATGAAGAGCTTGACTCTGTAATTGAGATGGGGATTATTTTTAGCCAAAGTATGGATCCTACACTTGATCTAAATGAGGAAGGAAAGCTGGTTATTGATCCAGTTGTAGAAGATTTTATAGGTTCTGTGGATGGACTAAATCATGGAACAACATATAACATTCGTGCTTATGTTATTTCAAGTGCAGATACTAGTTATAGCGAACAGTTAAGTTTTACCACTATTGAACAAGATGGCACAAAAGGAACAGTTACTGATATTGATGGGAATACATATGAAACCATGATAATAGGTGGATTAGAATGGATGGTAGAAAATTTAAGAGTAACACATTATCGAGATGGTACTGAGATAATTACCGGAGTGAGTGACGAAGAATATGGAACGATAGATTATGGGGCATATGGGATTTACCAACATCGTAAGTTAGATGGATTTGAGTCGGATGCTGATGTTGCATTGGTTTACGGGGCATTATACAATTGGTATGCAGTAGGCAATGAACGTGGTTTAAGTCCTGAGGGATGGCATATTCCTACCGATGAAGATTGGATGGAACTGGAAAGGCATTTAGGCATGAGCGAATCGCAAGTTTTAGATACTGATTATCGCGGGGTTGATCAGGGAATTCAAATGAAAAGTTTAGAAACTGTTCCTGATCCTAATCCAAGCTGGGAGCGTGATAATGTATCAACAAACTCTTCAGGTTTTAACGCCATTCCCGGTGGAGGAAGGTACGAATCTGGGAACTTTGGTTACAAGGGGTGGTTTGCTTACTTCTGGACTTCATCGGAAGTTGGAACAAGTGACGCCTGGGCTCGAATTTTGGTGTATTATGAAGATGGTGTGGGACGAAACATAGTAGATAAAAATATGGGGTACAGCATTCGTTGTGTGAAAGATTAATTAGCTGGAATTATACTTTCTTGATAAAGAAACAAAAGGGCAGAATTTTACAACTGCCCTTTTGTTTTACTATAAATCTTCCATAAATAGGAAGGAATTCAATTTCATTTATTTTTTGGAAATCTTCACTTTTTTGGTTGGTGCAACTTCGATGTTCCTTTTTTGCAATTGATCAACCACATTTTTTGCAACATCGGCAAAAGCTTTTCCTGTGGGTGTATTTTCATCAAATGCTGCCGGGGTACCATTGTCGCCACCTTCACGTATGCTTTGCACAATTGGTATTTGCCCAAGAAGCTTTAAGCCCATTTTATCGGCTAATTTTTTTCCACCATCTTTTCCGAAAATATAATACTTGTTGTCTGGTAATTCTTCAGGGGTAAACCACGCCATGTTTTCAACCAGTCCCAACACCGGAACATCAATTGATTTGCTTTGGAACATGCCCACACCTTTGATTACATCTGCCAAAGCTACATCCTGAGGCGTTGAAACAATCATAGCAGCCGTTACCGGAACGGTTTGCACAAGTGTCAGGTGAATATCGCTTGTCCCCGGGGGGAGGTCGATCAATAAATAATCTAATTCTCCCCAATAACCATCAGTAATCAGTTGTTTTAATGCATTGGATGCCATTGGCCCGCGCCAGATAAGCGCATTTTCGGGAGCCACAAAAAAACCGATGGACAGAAATTTAACACCATATTTTTCAACAGGATGGATAACATCCCGCTTGTCAATTTTTTGCCCCATTGGGCGTTCTCCTTCAGCCCCAAACATTTTCGGGATGGAAGGACCAAAAATATCGGCATCAATCAGGCCAACTTTGGCACCCGTTTTAGCAAGTGCAACAGCAGTGTTCACAGCAATGGTTGATTTACCAACCCCACCTTTGCCTGAAGCCACCGCAATAATGTTTTTAACCTTGGGCAAAATTGGGCGTTCCATGTTGTGCACAAATTTTACCGAAATATTCCCTTTAATTTCAACCGAATCACCAAGCCTTCTGGAAATGGTCGATTCGCACAGGTTTACCAGGCGTGAGATATTAGGATCATCTGACTTTTGAAATACAAGTGAAAATGCCACCTTTTGTCCTGTAATCCGGATCTCCTGCACCATATCCAAAGCAACAATATTCTCTTCGCTGCCCGGGTATTTGATACTGCTTAGTGCATCGGTTACATTTTTGGGTACAATTAAATTTCTTGGTATATCGTTCATTTTAACCAATTTTAAATTAACATAAGTTCAAAATTAATAATTTTATGAAAGTTCATTTGAGGGATCCCAAAATATTTCATTAAAATTTTGAATTTGTCCATCTTTAATAACAACACCTTCGTTCCCTAAAAGTTCCTCCATGGTCATAGGCGTATCGAAATGATGTTTTCCGGTAAGCAATCCGTTTCGGTTAACCACTCGGTGAGCTGGCACATATTCCTTTTGTGTGTGCGAGGCATTCATTGCCCAACCCACCATCCTGGCTGCGCCTGCCGATCCAATATATTTAGCGATGGCTCCATAAGAAGTTACCCTTCCTTGTGGCACCAAACGTACTACCTGGTAGACTTGTTCAAAAAAATCACTCATCGTCTTGAAAATCAATTGCACTTCTCCCGAAACTTCGGTAAGCATCTTTTTCAATTTCAATATCCGGTTCAATTAACTCTTGTGCCCGGTTAATTTTGAATGCCAAATATTTGATACTAATACCTCTGTCGAGCCATTGTTTTTCGTAGAAGGTTTTTATTTGAAGGATTTCGCTTATGTTGTCTGAGTTATAAATGTCATCCATTTTCGCAAGCACTTCAAAGTTGTTTGCTTCAACCATGGCACAGGTATATTGAAATTGAAAATTGCTATCGGTTTTTAAATGGATGATTCCCTCTTTTGCAAGAAACTTTTTATAAATCTCAATGAAATTGGTTGCTGTTAGTCTTTTTCTGGTTTTTTTCATTTGAGGATCGGGGAATGTAAGCCAGATTTCATCAATCTCGTTTTCTCCAAAAAAAAGATTGATGATTTCAATGTTGGTACGGATAAAGGCAACATTTTTTAAGCCAAGTTCGTGTACTTCTTTTGCACCTTTCCATATCCTTGCACCTTTAATATCAACGCCAATGTAATTTTTTTCCGGGAACTTTTTTGCGAGTTGAACGGTATATTCCCCTTTCCCGCAACCTAATTCAAGAATGATCGGATTTTCATTTTTAAAGAATTCTTTTGCCCATTTTCCTTTGAGATGGAAATCTTCGTTATCTAATGCCCTATAAGTTGCCTGGATAACATGACTATATGTCTCAAGATCCGCAAATTTTACAAGTTTACCTTTTCCCACAACGTTTAATTATTGAACTTTTTCAACCCTCAAACCAACATCCCTTATTCCATAAAGAACGGGTTCGCGCATACCTTGTTTAACCATGAATTTGTAAGTTCCCGAGTCCGGAAAAAATACATTTCTTCGATACATAAACTGTATGTCACGGTGTTTCCCGTATCCATTTCCAAACCATTTGCCCATAGGGTCGGCAAGGGTAAATTCAACCGTATCTTTCATTTCTTTACCGTTTGGCGGAACAATAGAAACAAAAAGCCAAAGATTGCTGTAGGAATAGTCCACAGAGTTTCTAATGTTGAATAAAAGATTGTGGTTTTGGGTCGTATCTTCAATTTGAAATTCAAAACTAACAACAGAATCAAGCGACCACTTCATTTCATTTATTGGAATGTACTTTTCGTAAACCATTTTTCGGTCGCACGCAAAAAAAGCAAGAATAAGAATTATTAAAGCGCTGTATTTTAACAATTTTCTCATTGTTTTTTTGGCCGTTTAAAATTTCCTCGTTTTTCGTTTCTTCTTTTGTTTCTGGGGTGTTTTTTTCTTGGTTTATCAAACCTGTTTAGGCTATCTTGACCTACCACATTATGGAAGGTTTCCTTGTTGGTATCTGGTAGTGTAATCTCTTCAGCCATCAGGATTTCAGGTTTTTTGCCCTTTTCGTTCATTCGTTGTATCCTTTTCACGTTTGCAACAGAAACAGGTACCATAGTTGTTGGACCATCTCCCCCGGTCGAATACCAAAATATGCGGTTAAAAATATCTGCTTTTTGGAAATAGTAGGTTTCTTTTTCGGTTTGAAGCGGAATATTGTTAGGCGGGAAGTCTCGTTGAGCATCGATATATGAATCGACTTCGAAATTAAGGCAACATTTTAGTTTTCCACATTGCCCGGCAAGCTTTTGTGGGTTCAACGATATTTCCTGGTAGCGCGCAGCATTTGTGGTTACCGAAACAAAGTTGCATACCCAGGTGGCGCAACAAAGTTCCCTTCCACATGGTCCAATACCGCCAATCCTGCCTGCTTCCTGCCTTGCACCAATCTGTTTCATTTCAATGCGGATTTTAAACGTATCCGCCAAAACCCTGATCAGCTGCCTGAAATCTACCCTGCCATCGGCAATGTAGTAGAAAATAGCTTTGGTTTTATCGCCTTGGTACTCAACATCCCCAATTTTCATGTCGAGTTTGAGGTCGTTGGTAATTTGGCGTGAACGGATCATTGTTTGATGTTCCAGTGCAATTGCTTCGCGCCATTTATCGATGTCAACCGATTTTGCAATGCGGTATATTTTACGAAGTTCCCCGTTTACAAGGGTGACTTTGCGTTTTTTCATTAATTCAAGCACCAGGTCGCCTTTCACTGAAACAACCCCAATGTCGTGACCGGGATTGGCTTCAACGGCGACAATATCGCCCACTTCAATTTTAAGGTTGTTCACATTTCGGAAATAATCTTTTCGGGTGTTTTTAAACCTGACTTCAATTATTTCATCCGGGTTTGCAATGCTTTTAAGGTCTTTAAGCCAGTCGGTAACTGACAGTTTTGAACAAGATCCTGTTTTATTGGAGCAAATCCCGCGCTCAATTATATTTAATTCATCCATATGATATAGCTTATCATGTCTCCCGATCCGAAATGGATTCATGGAAGATTGCCACAAAAATAAATAATATTACCGATTTGATTATGAATTACTTTCGTTAAATTCATTATGAATTAGATTCGGGCACAATTAAGACTCTACGATCTTAGGTTTTTATTTGTTTGAACAATTGGGGTTAAAACCCTTACATCCGAATTAGTTTAGCCATTTTTAGTGACATATCTAGAAAAATAATCCTTGGGTTTCCGTTGCTTGAAATATGTTTATATGCGAGTTCAAACTCAGAGTTCATTTTGGTAATGTTTCGCTCATTCACAAAGGGGGAAAATTTTTGTCCCCATCCTTTTTCTTCTTTGCTTAGATAATTTAAGGCTGGTTGTTTCATGTTTAAAATGAAATATTCCCTGATAAGGCGAAGCGCAAACAGAAAAAATCCTTTTTGTTTCTCCCTTCCAATGTTCGAAAGCCCTTCAGCCCATTGAATAAGTTCCAAGGTATCAATTTTGTAGGCATTCCTCATTAATTCCTGAAAGCGCGTAAAATAATACAGGCTGTCTTCGTTTGGGTTTTGGAATTCAAGGGATTTAATATAGTTGCCATTTGCCAGGTGAATAATTTCATCGACCACACCTTCGTCTTCAACATGTGAACGTACTACCTGCCTCATCGAATCATTGTCGATTCTCGGTATTTTTACCAATTGAGCCCTTGACCGAATGGTTGTAATGATATTTTCTTCGTTTTCGGTGATTAAAATAAAAAGTGTTTTACTGGGCGGTTCCTCAATCATTTTCAACAATTTATTGGAACAGGCGATATTCATTCGTTCGGGCAGCCAAATAATCATTACCTTAAACTCCGACTCAAACGATTTTAAATTTAGTTTTTTCAAGATTGAAGCACTTTCAGCTTCATAAATCATTCCCTGGGCATTCTCAACATTTATGAAACTAAACCACTGTTGTAGAGTAAAATATGGGTTCGCAAGTACAAACTCCCTCCATTGTTTTATGAAATCGTCGCTGGTTGGCTTTTTTGCACTACCCGTTGAATAAACCGGATAAACAAAATGTAAATCGGGATGTGCCAATTTTTGGTATTTGTGGCAAGAAGGGCACTTTCCACATGAATCATTTTCGCCCCTGTCGCGGCATGAAACGTATTGGGCATAAGCCAGGGCTAAAGCAAATTTACCAATGCCCTCAGGTCCTGAAAAAAGCTGGGCATGACTTATTCGCTCCTCCTTCACCGACTTGATTAACCTTTGTTTAACTTCTTCTTGACCAATTATATCTTTAAAAAACATTCTATACTTGTTTGCTTCTGTTTGTATCGATTTTCATCCGACGGATTGCCAAAAGTTCTTCAAATTTAATTTTTATTCTTTAAACAGAGGACGAGCCTATGTTTTTTGTAATCCCATTTTATTATTACAGCTTAGTTCGGTACCATTTTAATGGTATTATCTATATTTTAAATTCTTAAAATAAGATTTTTGCATAAGCAGAGCGCGGCATAATTTTTTTAACTTTGGGAGACTTTATGAAACCTATAAAATAATATAAAATGCAGAATATTAGCACATACGATTTTTCAGGCAAAAAGGCATTGATCAGGGTTGATTTCAATGTTCCGCTTGACGAAGATTTTAACATCACAGATGATACCAGGATGAGGGCAGCCCTTCCTACCATAAAAAAGGTAATTGAAGGTGGTGGTTCACCAATAATCATGTCGCATTTGGGAAGGCCAAAAGATGGCCCGGAAGATAAGTTTTCATTAAAACCATTGGTAGCGCATTTATCAGAATTACTTGGTGGAGCTACTGTTAAAATTGCACCTGACTGTATTGGCGAAGAAGTTATTGCCATGGCTAACGATGTGAAACCTGGCGAAGTCCTTATTTTGGAAAACCTGCGTTTTTATAAAGAAGAAACAAAAGGAGATGAAGAATTTGCAGGCAAACTTGCTAAAAATGGCGATTGCTGGATTAACGATGCTTTCGGAACAGCGCACAGGGCACATGCTTCCACAGCAATAATTGCGAAGTTTTTCCCAAACGACAAAATGTTTGGTTACCTGATTGAAAGCGAAGTTGAAAGTCTGGATAAAGTAGTGAAAGAGCCTAAGCGTCCGTTAACCGCAATTATGGGAGGTGCAAAAGTTTCTTCGAAAATTACCATCATCGAAAATCTATTGAGCAAAGTGGATAACCTTATTTTAGGTGGAGGTATGACTTACACTTTTGTTAAGGCAAATGGTGGAAAAGTAGGTGACTCAATCTGCGAAGATGATTTTATTGAAACCGCAAAAAATATTGAAAAACTTGCCAAAGAAAAAGGTGTGAACCTGGTTATTGCAACCGATGTGGTTTCAGCCGATGATTTTAGCAATGATGCAAACACGAAAGTATGTGCAGCCAATGCCATTGAAGACGGGTGGCAAGGTTTGGATGCTGGTCCTGAAAGTATTGCAAAAATGAAAGAAGTGATCGAAACTTCAGGAACTATTCTATGGAACGGTCCTGTTGGTGTTTTCGAAATGGAAACATTTGCTGAAGGATCAAAAGCCATTGGAACAGCCATTGTTGAAGCCACTAAAAAAGGCGCATTCTCGCTTGTTGGTGGAGGTGACTCTGTTGCCTGTGTAAACCAGTTTGGTTTTGCCGATGGTGTTTCCTATATTTCAACTGCAGGAGGTGCCTTACTTGAATACCTGGAAGGAAAGACCTTGCCAGGCGTTGCAGCAGTTCGGGGAGAATAAAGAAATAAAACAATAGTATTTTAAAAGGTCTGGGACAATAATCCCGGGCTTTTTTGGTTTAAAATTATTCCATATCATTTTAAAAGTTAACAGAATCACTTACCTTTAAAAGAAAAATTTATGTCCCTTAAAACTCAACAAGTAGATCAAAAGTTTCCGAGTATTAATTGCGCCCAAACTATTTTTAGCTTGTTTGCCTCTGAGTTAGGTTTAGATGAAACAACAGCTTTGAAAATTGCAAGTGGCTTTGCCGGAGGAATGGCTTGTGCAGAAACCTGTGGCGCCGTTACTGGTTCGTATATGACCATCGGTTTGAAAAATGGACACTCTTCAACCGACCCGAATGATAAAGCAAATACAAAATCCCTGATTATGGATTTTAATAAAAAGTTTGAAGCCGAACACGGAAGTTTGCTTTGTAAGAAACTAACCGGATATGATATTTCAATTCCGGAACAAGCCGAATCTGCACGCGAAGCAGAAGTTTTTACGAAAAAGTGTCCCAATTTTTTAAAAACTGCATGCAAAATTCTGGAAGAATCGTTATAGACTATGTTTAATTAAACTATGTAACTATGAAATGCAATGTTGGACCAATTGATCGATTATTAAGAATTATTGTTGGATTGGCAATAGCAATCCTGGGAGTTGTTTTTGATAGCTGGTACGGACTAATAGGGATTATTCCGCTTGCCACAGGCTTATTTAAGTGGTGCCCACTTTATGTGCCATTCAAAATTTCAACCTTAAAAAAAGAAAAATAAGAGGGTGTTTTCTTTCTGTAACAAAACAATCTTTTTTCAAACTAATCGTTTACTGATTGAAACAATTACACAGTGAACAGTTAATACGCTTAGTTTAGTTAGCAGAAAAGAAAAGCAGAGACATTATCAATCAGCGCCAGTGTAGGTGCCTTTTAACAATCGCTTCTATTGGAAGCAAAACCCATCCGCTTAATTGTGGGTGGGTTTATTTTTTATAGGTGTGGTGAATTCCAATTCGCCGCATAGAATCAGCGATTTGGAAATCACTGGACCTAAGATTATTTTATTGTATTTATAAATTCGGGCGCTTTGCGGTGTTGGGTTGCTTGTTCAAATGAAAAAGCCTGTTGGAATCAAATCAATTATTTAGGCAATCCAAATTGAGATTTTTAACCTGCTTTAATTTTTGAACATTATGATTTGCAATTTGGTATGGAATCCAAATTTTAATCTTGTTGGATTTCACTAAAAATCCATTTTTTGGCAGGCAGTTCTAAGAACTTTCTTACATTGAATTTGAATTATGAGTACATAGTTTTCTTTTGGTTGAATCAAGGTTACATAACTTTATACCCGGTTGTTCATCCTAAATATTAAATGTAATTTACGCGCACTTATAAATTGATTATGGTGAAGAAGCTTTTAAAGGAATTTGACCTCTATATTATCTTCAGTATTACCTTATTTGCCGTTATGGGTGTTGCCAGTATTACCCCGGCATTCCCGAGCATTATCAAGCACTATGGGCTTACTGCAAAACAAGTTGGTTATTTAATCACTGTGTTTACCCTTCCGGGAATAATCATCACACCTGTAATGGGTATGCTTGCCGACCGATATGGGCGAAAAACGATTTTGGTACCGTCCATGTTATTATTTGGGGGTGCAGGATTTTTGTGTGCTTTTCAGAATGAATATCAAGGATTGCTATTGATGCGTTTTTTTCAAGGAATTGGGGCAGCTTCGCTTGGGGCATTGAATGTGACTTTAATTGGCGATTTGTTTGAAGGGGAAAGAAGGTCGCAGGCCATGGGCTACAATGCCAGTGTTTTAAGTATTGGCACTGCATCGTTCCCGGCAATTGGAGGTTTGCTGGCTGCATTTAACTGGCATTATGCTTTTTTACTTCCAGTATTAATTATCCCGTTTGCCTTTGTGGTTGTATTTAAGCTAAAAACGACTGAAATTAAAAGTACTGTTTCTGTTAAAGCTTATCTTTTGAATGTTTGGAAAACGATCAACCAAAAGAAAGCTTGGGGGCTTTTCATTGCCAATATTTTGGTTTTTATAATTCTTTACGGGGCATTGTTGTCGTTTTTCCCCTTGTTAATGGAAGAGCGATTTCAGGCAAATTCGCTGGTTATAGGTTTGTGTATGTCGCTTATGTCGCTTATCACTGCTGCTTGTTCATCGCAGCTTGGGAGGGTGCTCAAAAAGTTTAAGGCGAATGACCTTTTATATTTTAGTTCGATTATATATGCATTTTCATTGGTAATATTGGCATTTGCAAGCAATTGGGTTCTTTTGGTTTTCTCCATCCTTTTATTTGGTGTAGCCCATGGTTTTTTTCTACCCAATATTCAAACCATTATGGTCGGGCTAACTTCATTATCGGAAAGGGCAGCTTTTATGTCAATTAATGGAATGGTGTTGAGGATAGGGCAAACCCTTGGTCCCATTGTGGCAGCAATCTTTTATTTTAACAATCAGTTGTATTTGGTTTTCATGCTAACAGCCCTTATTGCGATTCTTATGGCTATTGTGCTTAAATTGATGGTTGGAAATTCGGGTTAGCTGAATACCTTAAGCAATAACTGAGAAAACAAGCTTCTTATCGTTTGCTATACATTTCTTCGTAATATTTTTGATAATCGCCTGACGTTACGTTCTTCATCCATTCTTCATTGGCAAGGTACCAGTCGATTGTTTTATCCAAACCTTCTTCAAACTGGAGCGAAGGTTCCCAACCAAGCTCTTTTTTCAGTTTTGTGGCATCAATAGCATATCTTAAATCGTGGCCCGCCCGGTCGGTCACATAAGTAATCAATTTTTCAGATTCGCCTTGTTCGCGTCCGAGTTTTTGATCCATAATGCTACACATAAGTTTTATGAGGTCGATATTGGTCCACTCGTTAAATCCGCCAATATTATACGTTTCGCCAATTATACCTTTATGAAAGATGACATCGATGGCAGCGGCATGGTCTTCCACCCAAAGCCAGTCGCGAACATTTTCACCTTTGCCATAAACCGGGAGTGCTTTTTTGTTCCGGATATTATTAATAAAAAGCGGGATTAGCTTTTCAGGAAACTGAAATGATCCATAATTGTTGGAACAATTGGATATTAGTGATGGCAAGCCAAATGTATCGTGATAAGCCCTTACAAAATGGTCGGAGCTTGCTTTTGCTGCCGAATAAGGACTGTGTGGATCGTAGGCAGTTTCTTCGGTAAACATTCCTTCTTCACCCAAAGAACCATAAACCTCATCGGTTGATATGTGGTAAAATTTCTTCGTTGAAAAATTATCTTTCCAACTGTGTTTTGCCGCATTCAGAAGGTTTACGGTACCAACCACATTGGTAAAAACAAATTCAAGAGGATTTGATATCGACCTGTCAACATGTGATTCGGCTGCCAAATGGATTACCCCGTCAAATTGTTTTTCTTCAAATAGTTGCTGAATAAAATCGGCATCAACAATATCGCCTTTTACAAACTCATAGTTTGGTTTGTTTTCAACATCTTTAAGGTTAGCCAAATTGCCGGCATAGGTCAATTTATCTAAATTGACAATTTTATAATCAGGGTATTTATTTACAAAAAGACGAACAACATGCGAGCCAATAAATCCGGCCCCTCCGGTAATTAAGATCGTTTTCATATCCTTAATAGTTTTAAGATGCAAGTATCAAGACACAAGACTAAAAAATGCACTGTGTTAATACAACTCTATTCTTTTAAATTTGAGCTAACGAATATACAATTTCTGTTTGTGCCCTCACAATAGAAGCCATAAAAAAGGTTCTGTTAGTTCAACAGAACCTTAAACTGAAAATAAGTTCTTTTTATTTTATTCCTCTGATATTTTTTTCCCAATTCCATGCGGAAAGCAAGGTCTCATCCAAACCAATTTCGGCTTTCCACCCTAATTCTTCATTTGCAAAGGTTGTGTCGGCCCATATTTTTTCAACGTCGCCAGCACGGCGTTCCACAATTTTATAGTCAAGTTTAACACCCGTTGCTTTTTCAAATCCTTTCACAATTTGCAAGACGGATAATCCGTTTCCTGTTCCCAGGTTAAAGATTTCGTAGTTCTTTTTGTTTTTGCCCGTTAGTAATCTGTCAATTGCAATTACATGGGCTTTTGCCAAATCAACCACATTAATATAATCCCTAACAGCTGATCCGTCAGGTGTATTGTAATCATTTCCGTAAACACTTAATGCACCCCTAATCCCGGCTGCAGATTGGGTAATAAAAGGGACTAAATTTTGGGGAACTCCCAAAGGCAATTCTCCAATAAGTGCTGATTTATGTGCTCCTATCGGATTAAAATACCGAAGTGCAATCCCATTCAACTGAGGATTTACCTTTAAGGTATCACTCATAATATCTTCATTAACCCGTTTGGTGTTGCCATAAGGTGATTCGGCATCTTTGCGAGGAGTTGATTCGGTTACAGGGAGCTTATCAGGTTGCCCGTAAACTGTGCACGATGAGGAAAACACCAGGTTTGGAATATTATATTTTATTTGGCAATCGAGAATGTTCATTAACGAAACCAGGTTGTTCCGGTAATAATGCAACGGAATGTTTACTGATTCGCCAACAGCTTTCGATGCAGCAAAATGGATAATTGCTTTAATATTCTGATTTCGTTTAAAAAAATCATTGGTTTTAGCCTGGTCCGCTAAATCAAATTCTTCAAACTCAGGTTTAATCCCGGTAATTTTCTCAATATTTTCTAAAACACTTTTATCGGAGTTTGATAGGTTATCAACGATAATTACTTCGTATCCTTTGCATTGTAACTCGACAACTGTATGTGATCCAATGTATCCAGTGCCACCGGTAACCAATATTTTTCCTGACATTATTTAGTTTTTTTCAAAATTAGAAAAATATATAGTGGATCTCTTCCAAATCGATTTATTTTTAAAATATGTTCGCAAATAATTAAAAAGACTAATTTTGTTTACTAAAATTCTTTGCTGTGAAATTAAGCCATTATATAAAAGAATTAATATACGAACATGAATATGTAATTGTTCCAGGACTTGGGGCTTTTGTTTCTAATTACAAACCAGCATCAATTAACGAAGAAGATGGTGTAATTCATCCTCCTTCGAAAGAAATAACGTTTAGCAGTAAGTTGAAAAACAACGATGGACTGCTAATTAAGTACATTTCAGAAGTTGAGGGGATTACTGATTTTTCGGCAAGCAGAAAAATTGAAAAAGAAAAAGACGCCATACTTTACCAATTAAATAATGGAGAAAAAATTGATGTTGAGGGAATCGGTTTTTTGTATTTAAATGAGGATAAACAAATTTGTTTTGAACCTGATATAAAAGATAATTTATTAGTTGAATCGTTTGGTTTAGAGCCTGTCGGCAAGAAAGAGGAAAATGCTGGGGATGAGAATAAGATTGTAATAAATGAAACGCAAAAAACCGGGAAGAAAAAACGGTCTGTTTGGATTTGGATACTGCTTGTTCCCCTTATTAGTGCAGGAATTTTTATTTATTTGAATTATAAATATCCGCCACTGAACGATATACCAATAGAAAAACCAGGCAAGATCAAAAAAGACACCAGTTTAGTTAAAGAAGAGATAGTTCCAAGCGATACAGTGGTAAGCGAAAATGTGGAACAGGATACTGTTTCAATTGATACAACTCAAAGTATTGAACAGGAAACAAATGCAGGGCAGGTTTATTATTTGGTTGGAGGGAGTTTTGGCGTAAAGGCAAATGCTGACAAATATTTTAACCGCGTAAAAGCTTTGGGCTACGAACCTGTTCATTTAGGAAAACAAGGCAATTTATATGTGGTTGCGGTAGAAAAATATTTTAGTTTGGATGCTGCCGAGAATGCACAACGTGAGTTTCTAGCGAGGGAACCAAAATCCGGGGTTTGGATAATGCCAATCGATCAGTAAATATTTGAGGGGGGGAGAATATTGTTGGAATGGATTTATAAAACAATAACAAGCAAAGTGCCAGGTGGTTTTGAGCTTGAGTTACGCGAATGTTTTGAGCAACTGGAATTATTTTCAAAGGAAGTTGCATCGTCAACTCCAATAGTTAGGTTAAATATCTTTGTTGGCTCCAACAGTTCCAATGAGTTTTTTAAAAAAAAGACTACAATCGAAAAGTTTTTAACTGCGTTTGAAGCGTTTCATTTTATTTATGAGATTATTCCCCAGAAGCCATTTGGCAGGGAGATAGCCTTCAAAGCAATGTGTTTTCAATCTGAAGGGAAGGAGTTTACTGTACAGTTAGAAAATAATAGCTCTTGCAAATTTGTAGAGATAGCCTTGGAGGATTATGTCTTGTTTTTAACAAGTACAAGTTCGTTTGTCGGGAAAATAAACATTGATTCAAGCCTGTGTTTTCAAAGCATACATAAGGCTCTGGTAAGCCGTAAACTTGAGTTTGGGGATGTGGTCAGGCAATGGAATTTTATTGGAGGGATATTAGATGAGCAAAACCAGGATAATAATTTAGTTCAAACTTATCAGGAGTTTAACGATGTTCGGTCACTTTACTATAAAAAGGGTTATTTTAAGCATGGTTATCCGTCGGCCACGGGGATTGGTATGGATATACCCGGAATTATTTTACAAACCATTTCTGTTTCAGAAAGTCCTAAAATAAAGATTATCCCAATAAATAATCCATTGCAAAAACCAGCACATAAATATTCGGACAAAGAGCTGGTTGGGATTTCGGACGAACGCACCAAAACAACTCCTAAATTTGAACGGGCAAAAGCTGTTTTAAGCAATAACGGCTTTTGGTTATTTGTTTCGGGCACTGCAGCCATTGAAGGAGAGACTAACCTTGACAATAATGACGTTGAAGCTCAAGCTAAATTTACATTCGATTTAATCAAAGAATTAGTATCAAATAAAAACTTATTGGTGCACGGAATTGATTTACAAAATAAGAATCTCGTGCCACAAACTTTTAGGGCATATATAAAACACGAAAGTGATTACAAAATTGTAAGAAATGCTTGTAACGATTTTTTTGGCAATATCCCTGGTTTAATTTTTAAGGCGGATATATGCAGACAAGATTTGTTGCTTGAAATTGAGTGTGAATATGCTATTCTTAATCAAGTATAAAACATACCCTATTGTTCATTAATCTTTTCCAGGCGATGTTTTTTAATAATATTCCGCAGTTCTTTTGCATTTACGGGTTTTGATATATAATCATCACATCCTGCTTTCAAGGCAATATCCCGGTCACCCGAAAGGGCATAGGCTGTATGTGCTATAATAACAACGTTTTTATTGAATTCACGTATCAATCTGGTTGCTTCATACCCATCTATTTCAGGCATTTGGATATCCATAATAACCATATCAATATCCGGGTTCTCTTTACAAATATTTACAGCCTTAACCCCGGTGTTGGCTTTTAAAATTTCATTGCACAGAGGTTGTATAGCAATGCTTATAAGCTGTTCGGAAGGTTCATCGTCTTCAGCAATTAAGATTTTCAGATGGTCAGTTTTAGGTACTTCATCTTTCTGTGTAATTTGATTCTGAGGTGCATCTTTTTGAGAGGAGTAGGGTAAGGTAAAATAAAATGCAGATCCTTCGCCTTCGGTGCTTTCAACCCAAATTTTACCACCCAGAGCTTCCACATAAGCCTTGGTGATGGCCAGCCCAAGGCCAGCCCCCTGAAATGCCCTTTTATCGCCAATATCGGCCTGGATAAACCTTTCGAAAATGGCATTGAGCCTATCTTTTGGTATTCCAATTCCGTTATCAAGGACATAAAATTTTAGCATATTGGAATTGTGAAGTAAATCGTAACCGATAACAATTTTCCCTGAGTCGCTATATTTTATGGCATTTTTTACAAGATTGGTAAAAATGGCGTATAACTTTTCAGAATCTGTCTCAATGATAGCTTGTGAGTTTGGCAAACTTGTTTGATATTCTATTTCGATGTTTTTGGCATTTGCTTCGTTCCTGAAAAACTCAAAAATAGTTGTTATTTGTTCGTTGATATTGCTGGTGCTTTTAACGATTTTCATCATTCCGGCTTCTATCTTAGAAATATCCACAATGTCGTTAATGATATTCAGCATCCGTTTTCCACTCTTTTCAATGATCTCAATATATGATTTTTGCTGCTCGCCACTTAGTTCCGAGTTTTTCAACAATTCAGAAAAACCTAAAATTCCATTCATTGGGGTTCTTATTTCATGGCTCATGTTAGCAAGGAATGCAGATTTTAAGCGGTCACTTTCTTTAGCCTTATGCAAAGCTTCTTTTAGCTTATCGTCTGCTTTTTTCCGTTCGGTAATATCTATCACAACACCATCAATAAAATGAGTTCCTTCCTTTTCATTATAGGTTTTAATATAATTGGTTGATACCCATATTTTCGATCCGTCTTTTTTGTTTTCCAGGGTTTCGTGTTCAAGAATTACGCCATATTTATCCAGGGTATCCAGCATTTTTTTGCGGGCATTTTTATCTGAATAATAATTTTGTGCCGGAACACTTAAAAGTTCCTCCTGTGTACTATAGCCATATATTTTAAGCATCTCCGGGTTAATGGAAAGAACCTTCCCTTCGACTGTTGAACGAAAAACCCCAACAGGTAAATTAGTAACCAGGGACCTATAGCGTTCTTCACTTTCTTTTAAAAGTTCCTCTTTCGATTTTCGATCAATTGAAATGCTTATTTGATAGGAAACCAATTCTAGCAAATCGAGGTCTGATTTGTTATATGCTTTTGGGTTTTCATAATTCTGGACAACCAGTACACCGATTACTTTATTTTCAATTTTTAATGGTACCCCAAGCCATATTTCCGAGTCGGGACCATGTTTTTCAATTTCGTTGTTCGATTCCAATTCTTTGAGCTTTTCTTTGGTTCCAAACAAAGGTTTTTGTGTATTTAATACATAGTTGGTCAAGGTTTTTCCTTCGGGCAAATAGGTGCGTGTTTCCATTTTGTCTGACAAGTATGCCAGGGTTAACTTTTTTGTTTTTTCATTGCAAAGTGCAACATAAAAGTTTTCGGTATTTATTATTCCTCCAAGTTCACTTTGAACTGTGCGTATTAATTGTTCAAGGTTGTCGGTTGTTGCAACAGCCTCCGAAATAGTATACAATACTTTTTGGATTTGTTCTGCCCGTTTTTGTTCGGTTATATCTTTCGATACTTTTATAAAGTTGGTAATTACACCCTTACTGTCAAATATTGGGGATATGTTGGCGGCTTCCCAAAATAATTCACCATTCTTTTTTTTGTTGTGGAATTCGCCGAGCCATTCTTTCCCTGAAGTGATGGTCTTCCACAAATTTTCATATATTTTTTTATTCTGTTCCCCTGATTTTAAGATCCGTGGGTTTTTCCCGATCACTTCATTGGCGGCATAACCTGTTAATTCCGAAAATTTTGGGTTGGCATATTCAATGTTGCCAATGGTATCGGCAATTACAATTATTGAAGGGCTTTGTTCTACCACTTTTGACAACTTAGTTATTTTGTCTTCCGCTAATTTGCGTTCAGTAATATCAACATATGACCCTAATACCCCAATTATTTCTCCTTCCTGGCTTCTAAGTGGAATTTTACTTGTAAGCAATGAAATAGTGGTTCCTTTAGGAGTTGTTTGTGTTTCTTCAATTAAAAGTTTGGGTTTGCCACTTTCTATTACCTGAAGATCATCGTTTTGATATAAACTCGCTTGTTTTTTCCAGACCAGTTGCATATCATCTTTTCCTATTATTTCTTTCGGATCATCGAAGCCAGCATCACAAGCAAAAATCTTATTGCAGCCCAAATATTTAAGTTGTTTATCCTTCCAAAAAACCCTAACAGGAATGGTATTAATTATTCCCTCAATCATCATCTGAGAGGCATGTAATTCTTCTTCCGTTTTTTTTCGATTTGTTATATCTCTTGTCACACCGGCAATACCTACTAAATTGCCATCGCTATTGTATTGAGGATTTAATATTACCTCATAATGTTTTATATCTCCTTTCCTATCTGGGGCGGATGTCATTGCTCTTACAGCACTATTGGTTTTATATACTTTCTTATGCAGTTCGTCCCACTCTTTACAAGTCTCTTCTGGATAATTTAAATCCCGGTGTGTTTTTCCTATTATTTCTTCCTTTGGCAGATTAAAGAATTTGATTAGACTTTGATTAACATGCGTAAAACGACCTTCAAGGTCATAGCTGTATATATAGTCAATTGTTGCTTCGTCAATCAATCGATACTTATATTCGCTTTCCTTTAGCTCAATTGTTCTTTCGGACACCAGCTTTTCAAGGTCAACTTTTTCTGCCCGTAGTTTATCTTCGGCTTCTTTAATACGGAGCATAACATTTACCTGGGCAGTTAATTCAATGGCATCTATTGGTTTGGATAAAAATGCATCGGCCCCAATATTTAAACCTTTAACCCTGCTTTGGGAGTCTGTTTTTATGGCTGTAATTAATATTACCGGAATGTGTTTTGTCAACTCATTTTTTTTCAGCATTTCACAAACTGCATAACCATCCATTTGTGGCATGATGATATCCAGCAAAATTACATCGGGCTGTTCATTTATGGCGAGTTTGATGCCTTCATTACCAGAAATGGCCGTGATAACCGAACAGTTTTTCATTTGACTTTTAAGTACTGCCTTTATGGTTGTCAGGTTATCTTTTTGATCGTCAATTGCCAGTATTTTTTTTAGCTGTGCCATTTGTAACAATATTATGTTTGGAACTTTGGTTATAAGCTTTATAAGCTAGTTATTTTAATCTAATAATCTATTTATTTCTTCCATAAGTTTTTCACGGTCAATTGGTTTCGAAACGTAGCCATCACACCCTTCTCCAAAAAACTTTTCTCTATCGCCCAGCATAGCCTGTGCAGTAACTGCGACTATTGGTATGTTTTTCATATTCGGATTACTCTTCAAAATCGTCAAAATAGTAAGCCCATCTGTTTTCGGCAACGACATGTCGAGCAAAATAATGTCGGGATGTACTGTTTCAATTGCTGCGAGTCCGGATTCTCCGTCTTTTGCATCAAATAAGGAATACTTGTCTTTTAAAATTGCTTTTATAGTGATTAAATTGTCTTCATTATCTTCAATAATAAGAACCTTTGGCAATTCTTTCTTTTCAGTGGTCGTAGTGCCCTTTTCAACAAGCTTTTTGCCCATCATAATGTTGACTTTCCGAATTAATCCATCGATATCAATATCACCTTTGTGGATCAATTGTTGGATATTGTTGGCGCTAAGCTTATCCAAATCTTTTTTTGTAAGGTCTTTCGCCGTAAGTATTAAAACGGGAATATTTCTGGTTCTATCAGTACTGCGGATATTTTCCAACACCTCAAAACCATCCATTTCAGGCATCATCAAATCTAAAATAATGCCGTTCGGAACATTATGTTTGATGTATTCCAATGCTTCCTTCCCACTGTTTGCCACATCCACAATATAGTCTTCTTTTTCCAATATAAGTTTCACCTGGATAATAGCATCTGGATTATCTTCGACCATTAATATACGTGGATCAGTATTGTCATTTATGGTTATCTTGGATGTAATGTTTTGAGTTTTTTCAGGAAGTTTTTTAATTATTTCACTTAGGTTTTTTTCATGCCAGAGAATCGGTATTTTAATGGTAAATTTTGAACCTTTGCCGACTTTACTTTCTACACTTATTTCGCCACCCAATATTTGAATCATTTTGTTTGCTATCGCAAGTCCTAATCCAGTACCTTCATAATCTCTTGAAGCTGTTCCATCAACTTGCCTGAATTCATCAAAAATGAATGGGAGAGAGTCTTTTGAAATCCCAATACCGGTATCTTCCACAAAAATAAAAACTTCGTTTTCATCAAATTTCGCATCAATGCTTACACTTCCTTTTTCTGTGAATTTAATGGCATTGCCTATTATATTGGTAAGCACCTGATGTAGACGCGATTCGTCGGATTCAATTTTAGGAAGGTTTTCAGGAACATTAAGGTTTAAGATCAATCCTTTTTCATCGGATAAACTTTGCAAATTTTCCTTAATTACCTGAAGCGACATTTTAAGGGAGAAAAATTCTGGAATGATTTCCATTTTCCCAGCTTCAATTTTCGATAGGTCAAGGATATCATTAATTAAAAGTAATAAGCGCTTCCCATTTCTTTCCACAATTTCCAGGTAACCGGTTTCTTCTTCGCTAAGCTTTTGTTTTGTTTCGATTTGCAGTACCCTAGAAAGTGCCATGATAGAATTTAGTGGGGTTCTAAGTTCATGGCTCATATTTGAGAGGAATTCACTTTTAAGTTTATTGGCTATTTCTACCTGGTCCCTTTGAGCTTCCAACTCAAAATTCTGTTCCTGAAGCTCTTCTGAGCTCCTTTGTAGTTCTTCCGTTTGATTTTGTAATTCTTCCGCTTGTTCCTGGAGTTCTTCTGATTGTGATTCTAATTGCTGGTTTGTAAGGGTTAATTGTTCGGCGAATATTCTTGTGCGTTCACCTGAAATTAAATTTGAATAAGAAGTATTTATGTTAATCCATGATTGTTTCAAAATTTCGGAGCATTCGTCACCAAAGCCAACAATATGCACCAGCGAAATTAGTGCAACAACATGGTCTTCAACAAGTATAGGAATTGTTATAATTTCTTTGGGAAGCACTTCTCCCACGATGGTTTTATACTTAAATATGGTGTCTTCAGGAATATTTTTTAGATGGAATATTTTTTTGGTAGATAGGGCATTCCCAAATTCTCCTTCTGGTTTATCAGAGCTAAAAGGTTGAAGCATTTCAGGATTAGCACCAATGGAGGCATAAGGTTCATACTGTGCTTTCACTTCATTTAGAATATAAAATGTGCCCATATTGGCGTTTGTAATTTTCATTAACCGTTTGAGAAGTGAATTTCCAAATTGTTCGAGATTTGACTTGCCAATCATCGTTTCCGAAATACTCCCAATTCCTTTAAGGATTTTCATTTTGGAAGCGATTGTTGCAGCCATATTGTTAAATTCATTTGCAAGGCTGCCAAGTTCATCTTCTGAAGCAATTATATTCCTGATGGAATAATCGCCCTGTCCGATTTTTTTTGCAATAGTATTCATTTCCACAATTGGCTTTGAAAAAGTTTTGCTTATTAGTATGGCTATTAATATGATAACAATTCCGGATATGATAAATAACAACACATAATTCCAAATCATATTATAGATGGGAATATTTAATTCTTTCATGTTTTGTTTTGCCACAAAGCCCCATTTTGTTTTTGGGATGAAGGCATAGGCTGCAAGCACTTCCGTATCGTTATAATCTTTGGCATTAATGATACCTGTTTCGCCCCTTGCTGCACTTACTGCAGGTTGGGCAGTTATTTTTAAATTAAGCGGTGCATTTTCATACCAACGTAATTCATTAAGGGCAAACCCTTCCTGGTTGACCAATAATGTTTCTCCGGTTTCGCCAAGTCCGACCCGATTACTGAGCAGCATATACAGGGATTTTTCAAGCTTGATTCGAACCACAAGCACTCCAATAATTTTCTCGCTGTTTTTCCTACTTAGCACAGGAGCAGAAAAAGTCATTTCGTTTCGCCCACTACTTTTCGAATACGATATGTCCTTTATAAATAAATTTTTGTTTTTAATTGGTTCAGTATAGTACAAATCATGTTCAACATGTTTTTTTTCAAAAAACGGGTTGGTTGAAATTTCCACAAGTCCGGTTTGGGCACTTACAAAAAAAACTTCTTCGTAATCTTTATAATTTTGAAGTACCCTTAAAAACAATTCATGGGCAACCAAAATTTTTTCATTATCCTGAGTCGATTTTATTTTGTTTTCAAAAATTGATTCCAGTTCACGTATCTCATAATCACCTGCTATTACCCGCACATCGCCTGATCGTTCTTCTATCCAGTTATTTAATTGTTGGACTTTAAGGTTTCTAATTGCCGTTAGCTTGTTATAGGCATTTGCTTCGATTACTTTACTGCGTTGAAAATATGTAATGACTAGCGCAGATAGCAATGGGAAAAGCGACAATATTAGAAACCAGTAAATGATACGGGTTCTTATCTTTCTAAATTTTAGAATGTCCATACGTTTGATATTAGGTTTAAACCGTTAGTTTTTAAGAGTTTTGTAACAAGTTATTTCATCTTCATAATTTATCATCTATTTACCTTCTAAGTTACGTATTTTATCCTCCAGTTTTTTTATTAGCATTTCTCTGCCCACAAATACTTTCATGGCGTCATCTAGCTCTTTGTTTTTATGTTTTAGTTCTAATGTTCGTTCTGCAACCAGTTTTTCAAGGTTTTCTTTGTACAACATTAATTCTTCCTCTGCAAGTTTTTGGGCAGTAACATCTTGAGCAGTCGATATCATAAGATTCTGGTCTAATAACGGAATGTTATAAGCTTTAACCCTTCGCTCTTCACCTTTATCGGTAACAATTTTTAAATTATCCCACACCATTCTTTCCGGATCGCCACTTTCCATATCTTCAGTTATTTGGGTTTTCATTTTTTTTCGGTATTCAACATCTGGAAATACTTGATCAAAAAATATGGAAATGTTTGTCAAGATATTTTTTGGGCATCCATAAATTTCTTCGAATTTTGTATTTAAATATTTCACATCTCCATCGTCAATGGTATTCACACCTATTCCTATTGGCAGGTTATTCAGGATGGATTCGATATAGTTATTCCTGTTTTGGAGTTCAATTTCTGCAAGTTTTCTTTTTGTAATATCTTGAACTGTGCCTTTTATAAAAATAAGTTCATCTTTTTCGTTGTAGATTCCATGATAGGTAGAATAATAATATCCGATGCCTCCATCGGGAAACAGGAATCGTTGTTCATATTCCCCCGATTCTTTGCTTCCCAATAATTTTTCAATCAATTCCTTATCCCTGTTATGCTCAACCGGCCATGGTGAAAGAGCCTGAATAGAATCGATTTGTGGAGTAAAAGTTTCAGGATTCAGTTTAAATATTTTATAAACTTCTTCTGACCACTCAACTTCACCTGTTTTAACATTCCAAAACCAGAAGCCCAGGCCAGCCATATTTTGGGCATCGCGTAGTTTTTTTTCACTATCGATCAGCGATTCTTCTATGATCTTTTTTTCTGTAATATTTACAGATAATCCTAATAGCCCGATTATTTCTCCATTTATATTCCCGTAAGGTGAGTACCAATTCCTAAAATATTGCCCGCTAACTTTATGTTCTATTGTCAGTGTTTCCCCTTCCAGTGCTTTTTTAATATCGATAAGCATTTCAGGATAATCTTTATATAATTCGAAAACCGATTGCCCTACCACCTGTCCAGGCTCAATACCTATTTTGGTAAGTCCTTTTCCTTCAGAAAGCACGAATTTCCCATCCTTGTCTATTATATAAACGATTTCTTCATTGTTGGTGACAAGCGTTTTAAATTTCTCTTCGCTTTCTTTTAATTTTTCATATGCTTTCTTTTGTTCCGATACGTCTTTAACCGTTGCAAAAAATGATACAACGTTTCCTTTTTCATCTAATAGTTGTGAAGGAGTGACCTTAACTGGGAAACGTTCTCCATTTTTACGCATAAAAACCAAGTCCAGCTCACAGAAGTTTCCTTTAATAGTTTCTTTAAAGGCTTGTTCAATCGTTTCCACTTCTTCGGGAGGCCAATACGGATGTGGTGCTTTGGTGCCAATTAGCTCCTTCTTTGAAAACCCTGTCATTTTAGCAAGAGAACTATTAACTTCTATATGTTTTCCACTTGTATCTAATATTGAAAATCCATCTTGCATGGCTTCAATTAGCTTTGAATTAAAAGCTTCTGCCCTTTTCTTGTCCGTTATATCCCATATAATTGCCCCAATCATTTCGGGTTTTTGCGATATGCCGGAAATGGGGAAATAGGAAGCCAGAAAGTGCCTAATTTCACCAGGAGAGGATGGAACTTCTCCTTTGAGTTCTACGTTTAAAAACGATTTTCCTGACTGAAGTATTTCTTTAAAGAGAGGGACAATTATTTTATCAGCTTCCGGTAATATTTCTGTAACCGATTTGCCAATATGGTCTTCAATGGAAGGGCCGTTCATTTTTTGAAGCACTTCATTTAGATAAACGTATTGGAAATCAGAATTCCATATTCCAAGTCCAACCGGAGAATTGTTAAAAAAGGCACTTAACTGTAGTTTATTCTCTTTTAGTTCATTCTTTAGTTTTTTGTTTTTGGATACAATTTCTTCAAATTCGGAGACCTTAGCCTTAAGTTCATCCATTTCTGCTATAAGCTCTTGTTTTGTTTTTTTTGCCCCGCTCATATTTTTAGTTTTAAGTGCTTAAGTTTTATCGTCACGTAGTCTTCCTGTATATTTTGCAGCAGGAATTAATCCTTATGAATTTTTGTTTAAAGTCTGCAATTGGCGTTTCTGCTTCTCCCAAAACCAAAATTCCATTTGTATTTAATGAATTGTATAATTTGTTTAAAATTATTTTTTGGTAATCCAGGTTATAGTAAATAAGCACATTACGGCATAACACCATGTCAAAGCCTCCATAGATACTTTCGCTTGGGACAAAAGTTGAAGCATTTAAGAGATCATGGAATGAGAAATGAACTTTGTTTCGGATCTCTGGTATTACAGCATACATGTTATCTTTTTGAACAAAATATTTTTTAAAAATCGCAAGCTTAACTTCTGAGAGGCTTTCAATACTATATCTACCTTCTAAAGCAAAATTGAGTGCTTTTTTATCAATATCGGTTGCAAACAGGTTTAAGTTGAGGTTATAGTTTTCTTTTTCAAAAATTTCATTAATAAGGATTAGTAGAGAATATGGTTCTTCTCCACGCGAACAGCCCGCAGACCATATTCTAAGGCTTTTCTCATTCTTTTTGGTTTTCGCTAAAATCAATTCCGGTAATACGGATTCTTTAATAAACTCGAACGAAATTGGATTTCTGAAAAACCGACTAACATTTATGGTTAATGTATCAATCAATAGATCTGTTTCATCGGGTATTTGATACAAAACTTGTAGGTATTCATCAATGGTTTTGCATTTGGTATGGAAAAGCCTTTTTTTGATTCTTCTGTCGAGCATTGCAGAATGGTAACCTGAAAAGTCCAATCCCCTTTGGCTATGTAATAAGTCCAATATGTCTTTCATATCCCCCATATAAATCTTTCACCTAGTTTATATCCAGAAGAGTTAGCTCTGTACCTGGATCTATTCCAATAATTTGGTTAAATTAAGCTGATCGTATTTTAATCCTTCCCGGGCAGTTGATCCCAATAAATCAAATACACAAAGGTTAGGTACTAGCTCTTCTTAAATGTGAATATCTTCGTAAAAGGGAAATTTATTTTTGAGGTTCAATTAAAACCCCTCCAATATTTCCTATTAAAAATACATAGATTAATAGGAAAAGAAAATAGTTAAAGCAGGTTTTTTATGAATAAGATACAATTAGTTTGATGAATACCAGTAATTTAAAGGCATTAAGGTCAGGAATAGCTCTTTTTTTTGATAGTTAAAAAAGAAACAGCATCTAAAAAGATGCTGCCTGAGATTGTTGACCGCCATTTGTGCTGGTCTATATGATTGTTTCTAATTGGATGTAAATAACTGTTTTCAATATTTTCATGGCTTTGAGACAGTTGATTTAGGAATTACAAAAGCTGTGCCAAAAAAGCTAAACGTATAGTTAATTTAGACTAAATTTTATATCAGGATTTATTTTCCAATGAATGGGATACTTTCTTTAATCAGTTTAACCACGTTGGTCACATTTTTTTGAAAAACTTCTAAAACGGCTTCCCATGAAACAGGTTCTTCATCGGTTTTCCAGCAGTCGTAATCGGTACTCATGGCAATGGCGGCATAAGGAATACCCATTTCGTTGGCAAGCATGCATTCGGGTGCCGTTGACATGTTTATAACATCTGCCCCCCATTGTCGGAACATTTTAGATTCGGCTATAGTTGAAAACCTTGGTCCCTCAATCGTAACCACAGTTCCCTTGGGGTGATAATTTAAACCCAAATTCTCTGCCACTTTTGTAAGAACAAGGCGCATTTCCCTGTCAAAAGGTTCAGCCATCGGGGCATGTTGTGGTTTATGTGGCACGAAGGAATCAAAAAATGTATTTTTTCGGAACCTGGTAAAGTCTATGAACTGGTCTAACAAAATCAGGTCTCCACGGTTTATTTCTTCTTTCAGGCTGCCACAAGCAGTTGTTGCCAGAATATGTGTGCAGCCTAAATTTGTAATAGCTTGAATATTTGCCCGGTTATTAACTCCTGTTGGTGTGATCGTATGTTCTCGTCCATGTCGTGAAAGGATAGCAACTTCAACACCTGATATCTCGCCAGTAATAAAATCTGAGCTCGGATTGCCATATTTGGTTGATGCTTCCATCCGTTTCGGATTTTTTAAAATATTCGGGTTCTCAAGTCCTGATCCACCAATGATTGCAATTTTAGTCATATGTAATTATTTCGGGTTGTTTTTATTAGGGAATAATTCTAAAATACTCGTCTTGTTTGCTTTACAAATGCCTTTTTCGGTTATAAGACCGGTAACCAGTCGTGCAGGTGTAACGTCAAATCCGTAGTTTGCTGCACGGCTTTTTTCCGGGAGCAGATGAACTGAAGAAATTTTTTCACCATCCCAACCTTCTATCGAGGAAACTTCTGTGGCACCCCTCTCTTCAATTTCGATTTCAGTAAGCCCGTCTTTAATTTCCCAATCGATGGACGATGAGGGTAAAGCCACATAAAAAGGGACTTGGTTGTCGTAGGCGGCTAAAGCTTTTAAATAAGTCCCAATTTTATTGGCAACATCTCCATTAGTACTGGTGCGATCACTGCCCACAAATACAATATCAACCATATTGTGCTGCATCAGGTGCCCTCCGGTGTTGTCGGCAATTACGGTATGCGGAACACCTTCTTCGCCCAGTTCGTAAGCCGTTAGCCTTGCCCCTTGGTTTCTTGGGCGGGTTTCGTCAACCCAAACATGCACGGGTATTCCTTTTTGATGGGCTTTATAAATCGGTGCCGTAGCTGTTCCCCAGTCAATACATGCCAACCAGCCGGCATTGCAGTGGGTCAAAATATTCACAACATCTTTTTTTCTATTGTAAATATCTTCAATGAGTTTTAACCCATAATCGCCAATCAGGCTGCTAAATTTAATTTCATCGTTTTTTAATTGCTTTGCTAATTTCAGGGCGACATCCAATGCTTCATTTTGAGGTATATCTTTGCAGGCATCATAAACTAAATTTACAGCAAATTCAAGGTTAACGGCAGTTGGACGAGCGGAGGTTAAATACTTTGCTATTTTCTTCAAATGGGAAGGGAAATCTTTTCCTTTATGGGTTTTAATGCCAAGATATATACCAAACGCTGCTGTTACCCCAATTAACGGGGCTCCCCTGACCAGCATATCTTTAATTGCAAAAAAAGCATCTTCAATGGTATTTAAGGTTTTGATCTCAAACTGGAATGGCAATTTTTGTTGATCAATTATTTCTACATCATAAGATTTAGTTAACCAAATGGTATGATAATGTTTATCTTTTATCTTCATTTAAATAAAAATATATATTTATCTTCCGAACGTAAAAATACAGCTTTACAGGTGAATATCGCTTAATCTTCAATATAATATTGGCAAAAATGGAAATGGGTTCAGACCATATTAAAAATATAATTTTCGATTTAGGAGGAGTGTTGTTAAACCTTAATTTGAATGCTTGTATAAAGGCATTTCATGCTTTGGGGTTTAAGCAAAATATTATGGACAAGGAGCAGATTTTTTCGCATAAAATATTTAGCAGGTTCCAAAATGGGGATTTAAATGTGGAGGAGTTTTATAGCCACTTAAGGGAAATTTTGGAAAACCCAAATGTAAGTGATGAAAAATTAAAAGATGCATGGAATAAAATGGTGGAAGATATTCCGGCACAGAATGTTGCTGTTTTGCAAAAATTAAAGGTTAATTTTAATATTTATCTTTTCAGCAATACCAACCCGATTCATGTGGAGAAAATAGAAAAGGAATTTTACCAAACCCACGGATTTCATTTTGGATCTTTGTTTACCAAGGTTTATTATTCACATGAAATATTTAATTCAAAACCAAGGGTAAGTTCCTATTTAAAAGTTGTTAAGGATGCCGGGATTAATGCATATGAAACTTTATTTGTCGATGATTTGGAGAAAAACATAACCGGGGCGCAAAATGCCGGGTTAAAAGGATTATGGTTAAAATCCGGAATGAATATTTCGCAGGTTTTTGAAAAATCGGCTGGTGTTATTTAATAATGCTTATCTTTTTTATCCGAATATCGTTTAAGGGGCGAAAGTCACTATCAACTTCTACATTTGAGACACGGTCAACGACATCCATCCCCGAAATTACTTCCCCAAAAACCGTATAGCTACCATCAAGATGGGGCGATCCTCCAATGGTTTTATAGGTATTACGTTGTTCTTTAGAATAGGTATAATTATTACTTTCTTCCAGGTCGTTAAGTTCCAGGTCTATATATTTTCTTCCGGAAACGATATAAAATTGTGACCCATCGGAACGTCGTTTGGTGTTTTTTGTGTCCGGTTTTCGTGGTGAGCCAATTGCTCCTCTTTTGTGGAAGTATTTTGGAACTATATGCGCCGGAATGGTATATCCTGGACCTTTCCATCCAACCACATCGTTTTTGGTGGCATACCTTGTGTCGGCTGCGCCACTTTGAATGCCAAATCCTTCAATAACCCTGTGGATTAATAAGCTGTCGAAATAGTGTTCTTTTGTGAGTTTGATAAAATTATCCCGATATTCAGCCGTTTCGTTGTATAATTTTATTTTGATGTCCCCCATATCGGTCTCAATCAGCAAACCTTTTATTTGGCTGTTTTCTTTGGCAATTGCACTGTTGCTTGTAGTCCTGAGGCTTTCGAGTGATTTTGCAACAGGGCTTTTTTTATGAAGCAGTTCCGCGATATATTTTGAAGGGATTACCAGTGCCTGTAATTCATAATCAACAGTTTCGGAGTAACCAATGCCAATTGTTTGTTTGTTGGAAACAAAAACCGGTGTCCCAAATGAGCTTTTAGTTATCCGGTTTGTCACCCTGTAAAGTCGTGCTCCTTTAATATTTGAAAGGCTTAAAATTTTTCCGGTCCTTAGAGGGATGGTATTCGACTGTGGGCGGGTAATATAATACGATTTAGCAGAAATCGGCGCGTCTTTCGTAAATAGCGGAATCGGTTTTCTGGTGATTCCATCAACTTCCAAAATAACCATGTCGTTAATCCTATCCATGGCAACATAACCCTTCACCTGATATTTTTTTGTTTCATTAAATGGGGTTATAAATGCTTTGTTTGCTTTGCTAATTAATGAGAATTTGGTAGCAATAAGGTTTTCAGCTATAAAAAATGCCTGACCTGTTTCCAGTATCCTGTTGTTGTCGTACGATTCAATTTTTACGATCGATGCAACCACATCTTCCCAGCCCGAAGGTTTGTCCTGAAGGTTTTCTGTGGCCTTTTTCTGTTTCTCCACCGGTTTTTCCTTTTTCCGGTTACAAGCTGAAAAAGTTAGTATTGAACAACATATGAATCCGATAAACCATTTCATACCACTTACTGAAGTATTTTTACTTTTATTTTTACATCCTGAAGAGGGCGATTGTTTTTATCAGTTTTCAGGGACGCGATTTTATCAATAACTTCGAAACCTTCGATGCACTCTCCAAAAATTGTATAATTTCCATCCAGCTCGGGATATCCACCAACCGTTGTATAGGCTTCACGCTGCTCGGGCGTGAAAACTAAGATGCCAGGTGAAAGGTTAAAATCGGTTTCAATCTTTTCCTTCACTTCATCGGCAATAGCCCTAAATTCTTTTACCTTTTTCTCTTTTTTAAGCTGTTTAAGTTTCTCCCTTATATCATCGTTCATGTGTCGTTTAACAATCCTGTTCCTGATTGGCCTGTTTATAACAAGCTCCATTGAGTCGAGCCTTCCGGAAGTAAATACGCTGCCTTTTACAATATAAAACTGGGAAATATCTGATTGTTTAAATGGATTTTTTTCATCGGGCTGACGTGGGGCGCATAAAGCTCCTTTTTTATGAAAATGGGTTTTCACAATCTCATCGTCAACGGTTTTGTCAGGATCACCATAGCCAATCATTTTGCCGGGAGGCGCATTTCTGGAACTTGCCGATCCTCCTTGAATCAAGAAATTTTGAATTACCCGATAAAAAAGGGTTCCATCGTAATATCCTTCAAAAGCCAGGTCAAGGAACGCATCCCTGTGTTTTGGTGTATCGTCGTATAATTTAAATTTCATGTCGCCATAATTGGTCGATATCAGCACCACATTATTTTGGGCATTTGCCGAATTTATAGCTGCAAATAAAACACCAATAAAAAGTAGCTTCCCTATTTTCCCCATCATTTGATCAATTCCATTTTTTGAATAACCACATCAGCGATCGGCCGGTTAAATTTATCTGTTTCGACAGCAGCAATTGCATCAATGGTTTCGATTCCATCAACGACTTCACCAAAGACTGTGTATTCGCCATCCAATGAAGGATAACCGCCAAGTGTTGTATAGATTTGCCTTCGATCAACCGGTATAGATTTTTTGGGTGTTGATTGAAAGATGGAATCGGCTTCTGCCCTAAGTTCTGCCACGCGGATACTGAATTCTTCCTGTTTGCCTTCTTGTCTGTATTTGTTTAATTCCGCCTGGGCTTTCCCAAAACATTGCTTTTGAACCTTTTGAAGCAAGCCATTATTCATCCTCATTTCAAGTGTGTCTAATTTTCCAGTGGAAAAAACTTCGCCCTGGACGATATAAAACTGTGATCCACTTGAACGTTTTTCGGGATTCGACCTATCAGGTTGCCTGGCTGCAGCCAATGCACCTTTCTTATGGAAAAACTTTTCGTTAAATTCTGCCTCCAATGTATATCCCGGTCCACTGCCACCTAACCTTGCACCTGGTTTTGCCCCGATCGATTCTGGATCACCAGCCTGAACCATAAAGTTCTCCATCACCCTGTGAAACAGTATGCCTTCGTAAAAACCTTCTTTCACCAGTTTGATAAAATTATCGCGGTGTTTTGGTGTTTCGTCATATAATTCGATGGTAATGTCGCCAAGATTTGTACTGATCAACACTTTTGTCCTTCCGGAATTTTGGGCATTGCTGCAAGATATAAGAGCGGATGCGGCAATGCAAATAATAATTTTAATGAAACGGCTCATGCACTTAAAATTTGATTTTATTCTTATAAACAAAGATAAATAATCTAATTTCATTGAAAAATGTAAATATCTGATTTGAGCGCTCTTATTTCTTTTGATTTGTTTTAACTTCACCAATGTTGATGCTGATAAAATTGAATTACCCGGAATTTATAAAGACAATTGATCAAATGCCTTC
This sequence comes from Prolixibacteraceae bacterium, assembly GCA_963678235.1. Lineage (GTDB taxonomy): Bacteria > Bacteroidota > Bacteroidia > Bacteroidales > Prolixibacteraceae > JABMQB01. Next base: position 3,733,441 of record OY782766.1, read on the forward strand.
ACTTAATGTAAACGAATTCACCCACCTTGAAGAAATTAAGCTGGAACACGCTGAGGTCATTTTTAATGCAATAAATGATAACAGGAAGTTTCTTTCAGAATGGCTTCCATTTGTTAGTTTAAGTTTAAAAAAGGAAGATACTGCTGCATTTGTACGGAGTATTTTAAATTCGGGCAAAGATGAACTGTATGTAATTTGGCATAAAGATGAATTTGCCGGACTAATCAGTTTTAAAGAAATTGATTGGGCTAACCAAAAAACAGAAATAGGCTATTGGATGGTTGAAAATAAACAAGGGCATGGTATAATGACACAATGTACTTTGAAGTTGATTGAGCATGCATTTACAAATAAAAACCTTTGCCGCATCCAAATAAAAGCCGCCAAAGGGAATACAAAAAGCTCTGCCATACCTAAACGCCTGGGCTTCGTTTTTGAAGGAATAGAGCGGGAGGGAGAACGGCATGGCAATAAATTTCATGATCTTGAAATTTACAGTATATTAAAATCTGAATTTCTTGCAACCAGGAATTAATTTTCTTGTCTACTATTAAATAGTTAAATAACAAGTTCTTGTACCTTATTATTTGAGATGCAGTGCTGGGCTATTTAAAAATTAATTATATATTTGAACAATTAATTCATTTGTTCTATTATTATATAAATTGGAAAGTAATTAGAGCAAATAGAATGAGGGCAACGTTATAAATATGGATATAGAAAATAAAACAATACGCCGAAACCTTTATCGCGTTCTTCGAAAAACAGGGGTACAGAAAGAAGCTATTACAGAAAAAGCATCGTTTGATGATGATTTGTTTTTCGATTCAGTAGATTGGAAGATATTCACGTATTACCTTGAAAATATTTTCAAAGTTACATTTAAAGACGAGGAACTTAAGCAATTAAAAAACGTTGAAGATACCTTGTCGTTAGTAATGCACTATTACTATTTGAATTAACTCTATGAAAAATTGCAATAAGGGGTTCCGGTTTTGGAACCCTTTTTTAATGCTTCATGATTTTAATCGTTTCGCTATTTAGTCCATCAACTTGAATATGGCAAAAATACAGGCCATTATTTATGCCTGTCAGATTAATGTTTTCGGAATACATGCCGGGAGATAAAAATTGATTGGGCTTTTCGTATACTGTTTCACCAAGGATATTTATTATTTTATAAGCAATATTAGCGTTTGATTTAAGTGAAAAAGTTAGGGTTAAATTGTCGGTAAAGGGATTGGGAAAACTTTTAAGATTGCTGATGCCCGATTCATTCAAAGTTATCAATCCAGCATCAAGGTATAGCATTGAAGGCAATTCACGTCCGGCTTCTTTTGCTTCACCATTTTCACCGGCAAGGTAAATATTGGTCCAATCGGGCCGCTCCGGAATCGTGGAATTGTTAACCATATCACTCCACTCTTCATCTGTCATACGTTTGAAATTATCGGTAATTGTTTGGTAGTACGACATGGTTGGTCCAACGAAAGCCATTTGTTCATTTTCAGTGCCGGGGCAGTCTGCAATAAAAACCCCCAGGTTTATTTCCCCAACACCAACATGTAGAACTTTTCCAACTACATTTCCACTTTTATCGGTTGGCTGGGTATGAACATCAACAATGGTATAATCCCCCGATGCGGCATCCCATTCATCAAAAAACAATTCGCTGTACCATCCTGTATAGGGCGGCATTCCACTGCCACCTAAAGCGAACAGCATAGATTGAAGCCATTCATTTTCATCGTCCGAAAAAACTTTCCCATCCAATTCTTTTTGGGCAAGGATAGATAACTTTTCTGTTGCTTCAGCTAGTTTTGGGAAATAATTTTTTATTTGATTTATGGATGTATTTGTCAACGAAATTTGTTGAAAGAAATTTCCTGCATTTTCTGCAAATTGTTTTACTGTACGATAAAACTCTGGATATGGCTCCACGTAAGAATACGGATAAGAACAACCAGTGCCACCTGTATATGACTGTTTTGCATACAGCAAATTATCATGCCTCAGTTGAGCCCAACTTGCCAGTTGAGTGTTCATTTTTTGCTGGTGCCACGCCGCCGATTGCATAAATAGTGGCAATTCATCCTTGTTTTCATCTGGATTTAATTTTCGGAGGGAGTTTAACCAAACGTTGTACAAACTTTCGTCCCAGAATTCTGAGCTTTTATGATCGACCAAATAGCGAAGGTTTGCCAACTGTCCTGAATAATAATACCGATCAAGCTCTTCTTGTAAGAAAGGTAAAACATCGTTATTCCCAAGTGCAAAAAGGGCATCAAACGGATCGGGCATCATTCGCAATTTTTTCTCTCCATTAAACACAATTTTATCGTAAACAACATTGCCTAAAATATACGAATCAATAATAAAACGTTGACCGGATAATTTATATGAAATGGGCAAAACCCCTGGTTCGTCGGAAAGCGGATCCATGAGATAAAAATTGCTCAGGATTTTTTGAGAAAGCTCAGGAATTTGTTGCAAGCTGCTCAAAAAATTGCTTAAGGTAATACTGTCGGTCAGTTGGCTGGCTGTTGAAATTCCTGCAGCCGTAATTGCAGATTGATATTCATCGGGCGTGGCATTATCGCTTTCACCAACCAAATAATTTATTATTTCTTCGTTCTGTTCAAAAAGGCTTTTTTTGTCGGATGATTGAACCAGTTCATTGCACATAAAGGCTGCAATGTTCATCCGTTGGATTTCTTCAAATTCCCAGTCGGTTTCAAACGGGTTTTTGGGTGGCGGAGTGACCAGAAAATCGATCCTTCCCAGCCACATCATTGTTCGGAAATAGGGTTCTAATGATGGGAATCCCCAAATCTTATCTTCTTCCGTGTAAACGTAATGGCCCCTAACCGTAAATTGACTGAAATCAAGTTTTCTTAATCGTTCATTAAATGTAAAAAGTGGCAGATTTACCATTTGCTCGTTACCAATGGCATCCCAAATTGTGTTTAACCGTTCATTGTTTGTATAATTCGATGGTTGAAGCTCATCTTTTATAAGCGAATATGCGATAGTAATATATAATGCAGCATCTTCCAGACCGGTTTCCAGAATAGTTGACCCCTGATATTTTGCATGTAGATCTGGGATACTATTATATAAAGATTCAAGGTATTGTTCGAGGTTATTTTTCATGACTTGCCTTTCCAGTGTTTTTAAAATCTTGTCGTACGAAGCATGCAAAGCGTGCAATATTGCATCAGTTGTTATAAAAACCGGTAAATCATGATTATAGATGGTATGAAAAGCATCACCAAACGATCTATGCGACATCCGTTCGGAAACAAAAAAACGGTTTTTTTCAAGTAGGGATAATTCATCATTGGTTAGTTGAAGTTTTTGGATGATGGAGTCCAGATAAGCGATTTGATCGAGGGAAGGCACATTTTCAAAACCTTTAAAATAGGCTTCATTGGGTAGTGGAAATTCACTCTTAAGTTGTGAACTGGTAAAATTAACTGTAGAATTTCTGTAATTTTTATAGGCTTCAGAATTAAAAACTTCTTGCCCTTTAGAATTATTTATAACTAAAACAACCAGAAAAATAGTGGCTAAAATTCGGTAAGTCATGATCCAGGTTTTTATGTGTTAACATCGATTAAAATTACGGATAAAAAATCTAAATTCTTTGAAAATCAAAGTTTTTCTTGTTTGGGTAAGATGCCGGATTCGGTAAAAGGTTGCTTATGAAAGCTTTATTTTTTGCCCTTCCACTTCAAGAATATCACCTTGCCGTAATTTTGCCCTTTTTCGAGTTTCAATTTGCCCGTTACGCAACACCATTTCATCTTCCACAATTAGTTTTGCATGACCGCCCGTTTCAGCAATTCCAAGTATTTTTAAGAGTTTGATTAACTCAATATATTCCCCTTTAATTTTGTATTCGATCATCTTATTTTAAGTTTTTGTGCGATTTCGTCAGGGATTGCATCTTTGTGAACCAATATGGCAATTGTTTTAAGTTTCACATAGTCTTCCGACATGTAGAGAAAGCCATTTAGGGGATTGCCACTTTCTCCCCATGAATTTTTTGTATAAAAATACCGACGATTGTTTTCATCTTTTGCCAATCCGACAATATGCATTAAATGATCATCGGTTGTTTCTCTGTTTAAGAAGGTTTCCTGCCTTAGTTTTTGATCAACGTTTCCAATTTCATTTTTGGGCAAATCTGCAATGCCTTTTTTAAATTCAAATGTATTTTCGCTGTTATCGCCGTCCCAACAAACAGTAAATCCGGTTTCGATGGCATTTGTGATTATTTGAATTAGCTCCTCAATTGGCACATTATAGTATGGCGCATGCGCCCAATTGTCGGGTATTTCCAGCACAAATTGCGAATAGAAAGGATGGTGTTCATATGAAGTAATTTCTATATAATCATCCGGGTCAAATCCCAAGAAATTTTGAAATGTTTTTGCGGTAAAAGTTTCATTATTTAAAGTAAAGTTTTTTGGGTATCTTCCAATAAATTTGGATGTAATTGGCTTTGTAATTTTCTCCGTATCAAAAGCAAATTTTCGTGTTTTTTTATTAGCTGTTTCTGCTTCCTTGCTCAGACTGTTGACAAGATCATGATGGGTAAACCTTCCCTCAATTAGTTTTCCAGGGAAGGATTCATTGCTTACCAATCCGTTTTCACGAATTACATTCATTACATCGTGCGCCTGACCGCCTTCACTAAAATTATTTTCGCCGTGATAAAATAGATATTGTTTTACTTTGTTCTCATAGGTCTTTGCCACAAAATACATTTCTGAAAGGTCGAATTCGCCTTTCCCCATTCTTATGAGTTCCGATTCGATAAAGCTTGTGGTTGCAAAACTCCAGCAAGTGCCTGTGTTGCCCTGGTTTTTTACAGGAGTAAAACCCAGGATAATTTCATCGTTTATTTCAATGTTGCCAACTTTTTGGGCTTGCGCAAAGCTGCAGGCGATTATAAAAACTAAAAGTATTAAAACCCTTTTTTTCATTATGTCACGATAGGTTTTTAAGTTCTTCTTTTAGTTTTTTGCTCAGGCTTGCGGCAACTGACTCGTATGATTCTGTTATCCATTCCCTAAGTATTTGGTCTTTAATACTGCCATCCATTTCAACGGTATTCCAATATTTTTTGCTCACATGATAGCCAGGAATAACCGCCGGGTATTCCTCTCGCATTTGTATTATCTTTTCAGGATCGTTTTTTATGGTTATCCGAAAATCACCTTCTAAATTGGTCAGTAAAAAAATCTTTCCCATAACTTTAAATACCATCACTGTTTCGTTAAACGGGAATCCCTCGGATGAACCTTTAAGGCTTAAACAAAATTCTCTTAATTGCTCGATATTCATAAGTGAAAAATTTATGTAAAAGTAAATGAAAAAGCGGGTTTAAAAAATCTACATGCCCGGGTAAAATGCATCTTTAAAATGCTCAAGTTCATGATTATTTTTCCAAAAAATTACGGTAACAACATCGAAGCGGGTTTCAAAATTTAGATCATGATCCAAAATATATGCTTCAGCAGCATCAATTATATGCCTTATTTTTTGCTGGGTAACTGCTTCCGAAGGATGGTTGAACCTTAATCCGCTGGTTGATTTTACTTCCACAATTACAAGCATTTCACCATCTTTGGCAATAATATCCAATTCTTTATGCCCGTAGTGCCAGTTTCTGTCCAAAATTTTATAACCCAAATTTGTCAGGTACTGCACAGCCAGGTTTTCCCCTTTTTCTCCTAATTCACGTGTGGTAGTCATTAGATTTTGCTTAGCTTACATTCGTTCTCAGCAACTTTCAAACGATATTTTTCGCCAAACGAAAGCGCAACATTTTCTGCACCATGCCCCGCAGGAAAATTAAAACAGACCGGATAATCATAATCTGCAACGGCATCAAAAATGATGTCTTTAATCGATTTTCCAAAAGGATTTGTTTTGTCTTTCATATCTGTAAACTCACCTACCAATAGTCCTTTTAATTGACTCAGTTTATTGCTTAATTTTAGTTGATACATGATTCGGTCAACTTTATACAAATACTCATTGATATCTTCAATAAATAGAATCTTCCCATTCATGTCAAGTTCGAAAGGGGTCCCCATTAAGCTGGAAATTATGGAGAGGTTGCCGCCCGTTAATTCAGCTTCTGCAATACCTTGTTTATTAATCCCATCAGCATTAATAGTGTACGAGGATGCTTTGTTGCTCAATAAATCGATAAGGGTAACAAGCTTATTTGTTGTGTTTCCCTTTTCATCTAAAAAATAGCGTGGCATTGCCCCATGGATGGATGCATAACCTAACGAACTAAGACAGTTATGTAAAACTGTAATGTCGCTAAACCCAACAATCCATTTGGGGTATTTTTTAAACAACGAAAAATCAAGCTGTTCCACAATTTGCACAGCACCGTAACCGCCTCTGGAGCAAATAATTGCCCGGCAATCAGGATCGTTTAGGGCGGTTTGAAAATCTTCCAGTCTTTGTTCAATTGTTCCTGCAAACTGAAAATACTCTTGAAAAGCGTGTTTCCCAATTTCAACTGTATACCCCTGTTTTTGGAACCACGATACTGCGGGCAAAACGTTCTTTTTTTTAATTTTGCCGGCCGGGGAAACGATCCAAATCTTGTCGCCTGTTTTAATGGGAGGAGGAATTCTCATGATTTAAAATTAACGAAGAGATTAAACAAATCAAAATACCTGTTAAACGAGTATCTCAAACAATTCTTCCACAGTATCGGCCATAAAATCGGGCTTCGATTCGCGAAGCGCATCTTCCTTCCCAAAACCATAGGTAACAGCAATTGTCGAAAGCCCGTTTTCTTTGCCACCTTCAATATCAAAAACGGTATCGCCAATCATTACTATTTCATTCGAAGGTTGCAATTGTTGCGCCTGTATTAATTCTGAAATAATTGCAGATTTACTGGCTTTTTTGCCACCATAATCTGCCCCATTCAGTTGAATAATATATTTATCGATGTCAAAATGAGCTACAATTTTAGAAGCATATTTTTCGAGTTTCGAGGTGGCAACATACATCCGAAGTCCAGTATTGTCAAGTTCATCCAGCAATTCTAAAATGCCAGGATAAGGTACATTTTGGTGCCATCCGTTTTCGCCGTAATATTCTCTGAAATGCTCAACTGCCAACTTTGTGTTTCGCTCGTTCATCCCAAATAAATTGCTAAATCCCCATTGAAGAGGTGGTCCAATAAATTGTTCAAGGATTTCTTCTGTAAAATCATCCACATGCATTTGCTCCAATGCATATGTTAACGAGTTTTTTATTCCTTGAGTATTGTCCGTTAGGGTTCCGTCAAGATCGAAAATAATATGTGAAAATTGCGACATAAGTCTTTTGTAATGGATTCTTAGACTGTAAATTTTAAGTTGGCAAAATAACTTTTTTTGTTGGATATTGGGGATTTATATTTGCAATTTCAAGTCTTGTTGGATGGCATATTTAACCAAAATCAAATATTTATTTGATGACATATGGATTGTACCCGGAATTTGGACAAGCATGCTTAAAGATTTAACTCAAAGTTTTGTATCATTGTACTCCCTAATTTAACAAGGGGAAGTAGGGTTCCTAAGAAAATTAAATTGAAGGATTTTCATACAATATTATTTTAATATTAGAGTTTATCCTTAAGCTGTTAATAAAGGTTTTTTGAAGAATAGAATTTTACATAGCATATTAATTGTTTTAATGTTGACGTTAATCTCGGGTTGTTCAACCAAAAAGAACACCAGGGTTTCGCGTACATTTCACAATGTTACTTCCCATTACAATATTTATTTCAATGCAAATGAAAGCCTTAAAGCCGGAGAAGCACGCATTGAAAAAATGATTGAGGACGATTATACAAGAGTATTGCCCATTTATAAAGATAGTGATCCATCTGCCGCAAAAATTGCGAATGCGGATATGGAAAACATTATCTTAAAATCATCAAAACTTATCAAGGTTCATTCGATTACCAAAAGACTGAAGAGAAAAAAGGGGAAGAAATCGAAAAAATACATGGATTTTGCCAGTAAAGAAGAATTTAACAAGTGGATCGACGACAGTTATCTTCTAATGGGCAAGGCTTATTTCTATCAGGATAAATTTATTTCAGCAATTGATAATTTCTCGTATGTTGTCCGCAAATTTTCGCAAGAAGAAACCAAATACGATGCTTTTCTGTGGCTTATCAGGTCATACACTGAAATGGAAAGGTATGCCGAAGCTTCCGAGTTGATTCAGTCGTTGCAGGGCGACGATGCCTTCCCAAAAAAGCTGGAGCGCGATTTTGCCATTATTACGGCGGATTATTACATGCAGCAAAATGATTATGCCGAAGCCATTAAATACCTGGATATTGCTGTGAACAAAACATTCTGGAAAAAACAGAAAGCAAGATTAACTTTTATTGCTGCACAGTTGTACCAGGAGTTGGGGGATTATACCAATTCATCGAACAAATTCAGGGAAGTAACAAAACTGAATGCCCCTTATAAAATGGCTTTTAATGCACGCATTAATGCAGCAGGGGTTTACACAGGACAGGGCGATACCGAAAAGCTTAAAAAAGAGCTTGGGAAAATGTTGCGTGATAAGAAAAATACGGAATTTCAGGACCAGATTTATTATGCTTTGGGAAATATTTTCTTCAAAGAAGGGAATTCGGAACTTGCTGTTGAGAATTTCAGGAACTCGGTTTCAACCAGTGTTTCCAACGATTTCCAATTGGCTTTGTCAGCTATAACATTGGCTGATATTTATTTCAATGATATGGAGTACCGGAATTCTCAGGCATATTACGACAGCGCCATGGTTGTAATTGACGAAAATTATCCGAACCATGAGAATATTACAATCAGATATAACAACCTGACACAGTTGGTGGAGAACCTTGTGTTGGTTGAACGGGAAGACAGTTTGCAAAAAATTGCTTTAATGGAACCGGCAGAACGAAATGCACTGATTGATGAGATGATTGCTGCCGAAGAAGAAAAACAGCAACAATTAGATTTTGCTGCCAGCGGAATGGGTGGAAATAATGCAGGATTTTACAGGGCAAACGAAAACAGGTTTGGCTTGGGAAGTACATCGACAGGGGGAGGGTGGTATTTTTATAACCCACAAACTGTTTCGTACGGGAAAAACCAATTCCAACAACTTTGGGGACGGCGAAAACTGGAAGACGATTGGAGAAGGGCAAACAAAGGTTCCAATTCGGTTGATTTGCTTGACGAGTTTGGAGAGCCTGCCGAAGAGGAAGAAATGGTTGTCCGGGTTGAAGATCCTTTAAAAAGGGAGTATTATACCCAGAATCTTCCTTTAACCGATTCCCTTATGGAGGCTTCACACGATCGCATAAAAGATGCACTTTATAACGCAGGTAAAATTTTTAAATCGGAATTCTCAAATTACGAACGGTCTATTGAAGCATTTGAAGATTTAAATAAAAGGTACCCAGACAACGTATATGTGTTATCGGCATATTTTGATTTATACGATCTAAATGAATTGCTTGGGGATAAATCCCGTTCCGATTATTATCGAAACCTGATTATTCAAAGATATCCGGATAGCAAATATGCCAAATACCTGCTCAATCCAAATTTCTTTATCGATTTGGAAATGCAAAAAGATAGTTTAAACCGTTTGTACCAATATACATTTAGTAAGTATAAAACGGGGCAATACGCACAGGTTGTTGCGCTCACAAGTCAGATGAAAGATTTGGAACCGGACACGATCATCACGCCAAAAATTGATTTCTTAAGAACGGTTGCCCTTGGCGTTCAATCCAAAAATATGCAAACCCTGGAAACTGGTTTAAGAGGTTACACCGAGCAATATCCCAAAAAGGAAACGACGGTTTTAGCCGAACAAATACTTTCGTTGATTGAAGACAGTACCCTGGCCGATTACCAAAAACTGGTTGAACTTGGTTACCTGAACGATGAAATTCAAAATGAAGAATTAAAAGCTGAAAACACCAATATCAATGATGAATTTGGTGGTAAGTTTGATTACGATGAAGACCTTTTACATTACTTCATAGTTGCTTATCCAAGATCTGCAGAAGTGGATGTGAACCGTTTAAAATTTGATATCGCCAATTATAACATCGACCATTACACCAAAATTGATTTTGACATAGAAACCGAAAACCTCGATAATAAAACGGCATTTTTAATAGTGAGGGCACTAAGTAGTAAGCAAAACAGCCTCATCTATTTTAGGTCGATTATCAGGCAATCGGAAGTTTTCCAGGCTTTGACCGATGTTGATTACATCAATATTGTGGCATCTTCGTCCAATTACCGGGCAATTTTGGCAGACAAGTCTTTGTCTGATTATCTGCGGTTTTTTGTAAAGAATTACAGCCGGTTTATCGGGTCTAATTTTGAAGATGAGGAATTTGACAACATTTCTCCGGAAGAGATGATGGCTAAAGTTGAAGAGCAAGAGGATGCTTTGGAAGAACAAGGTACTTTTGTTTTGGTCAATAAAGGCGCCGAGGGAAGTATATACAACAATAATGTGGATACCAGTCAGTGTTTTGTGCTTGCAGTGCAAAATGCCGGAAATTTAATTAGACCGGTGCTTTCGAAGTTTTCTACATTTAATACCAATAATTTTAGGACCTGGAACCTTGCCTTACAATTGAAAAAATCGGGCGACTACCAATTATTGGTTGTTAAAGGTTTACCAGGGTTCTCCGAAGGAATGTCGTATTTCCGGACAGCAATTATGGATCGCGGTCTCTATGAAGGGTTGGAACAAGTGAGTTACCGCAATTTCCTGATCACTTATGAAAACCTAGATGTATTAACTTCAGAAGGGGATGTGAATGATTACATGAATTTCTTTAGGAACGAATATTTACAAAGCGCTTCAGCAAATTCAGGTACATCAACGCCAGTTCAAACAAATGCCCCAACACAGTTACAGGCAGAAAGCGTAAAAACGCAACAGAATGATCCTGCAGTTTCGGTTGTCGTAGAAGATGGAACCTATAACCCGGACATTGAAAAAGCACATTTATTTGTATTTGTAATTCCTTCAGAAGATGTAAATACCCAATTGTTCTTAAACGGGATTGAGACCTTTAATAGTACCAACTTTGCTTCACTTAATTTAGAGATAGGGCAACAGGCATTGGATGAGTTTAGGACAATTGTCAGAATCTCAGGATTGAAAGACAAGGATGGTGCCATGCAATATTTCAGGCAATTGGTGCGCGACCGTTCTATTTATGCACCACTTGGCAACGCCAACTATCGGAATTTCCTTGTCACAGAAGAGAATTTTGACACCTTCTTACAAGAAAAAAACATTACCGAATACATGGACTTCTACAAACGGGTTTACCTTGGGCAATAGGCTCCCAATGTTTCTTTTTTCGGAAGTTTGAAGCTGCAACGCATTTGATAAATTTAGATAACAAACCAGACAAAACGTGGTTAAAGTTTGTTAACAGGATACTTTTTAGGAACAAAATTTGTTTTACATTGTACCTATAATTTACATAGAACAACATGAGAAAAATCAAGATACTTTGGACCGATGACGAGATTGACCTGTTAAGGGCACACATAATTTTTTTACAAGAAAAAGGTTACGATGTTTTTACCGCAAACAATGGAACAGATGCCATTGATCTGGTAAAAGAAAATCATTTTGATATTATTTTTTTGGATGAAAACATGCCGGGTTTAACGGGTCTCGAAACCTTAAATGAAATAAAAGCTTTGTCGCCAAACATTCCGGTGGTAATGATTACCAAAAGCGAGGAAGAAGATATTATGGATGAGGCGATCGGTTCAAAAATGGCTGATTACCTGATCAAGCCTGTAAACCCTAAACAAATATTGCTTTCGCTGAAAAAAAATATCGATCAAAAAAGGCTGGTGACACAACAAACCACATCAGCTTATCAAACCGATTTTGCACAAATCAGCATGCGTTTGAACGATCGCCTCTCGTTTGATGATTGGAAAGATATTTACCGAAAACTGGTGTATTGGGAATTAGAGTTGAGCAGTTCTGACGATTCGACCATGGATGAGGTTTTAACCATGCAAAAAAACGATGCCAACAAAGCTTTTTTCCGTTTTGTGAAAGACAATTACCAGGACTGGTTTCAAAAGCCATTGGGCGAAAGGCCCTTGTTTTCTGTCGATATTTTTAAGCAAAAAGTATTCCCGCTACTTGATAAAAAGCAAAAGGTGTTTGTGCTTCTTATTGACAACCTTCGTTACGACCAATGGCGGATTTTAAGCCCTGTGATCAACCAATTTTTTAATACCGATGAGGAAGAGCTGTATTATAGCATTTTGCCCACAGCAACCATGTATGCGCGTAATGCAATGTTTTCAGGATTGATGCCTTCGGAAATTGAAAAGAAATTCCCGAACAAATGGTCACATGACGATAGTGAAGGACATAAAAACCAATACGAAAGTGAGTTTCTCGAAAGTCAAATGGCGCGGCTTGGGCGAAAAGAAAAAGCCTTTTACGATAAAGTCGGAAGTTTAAAATCAGGTAGAAGGGTCACCGAAAATTTCCATAACATCATGGAAAACGACTTGTCGGTTTTGGTATTTAATTTTGTAGATATGATCTCGCATGCCCGTACTGAAATGGAGATGATCCGTGAATTGGCAAGCGACGATAAAGCTTATAGGTCGCTCACCCTGAGCTGGTTTAATAACTCAACTTTGCTTGAACTTTTGAAGTCGCTCGCTGATAACGATGTTAAGCTGGTTATTACCACCGACCACGGTACCATAAAAGTAAATAATCCGGTAAAAATAATTGGCGACAGGGAAACGAATACCAACTTAAGGTATAAAGTCGGGAGGAACCTTAACTATAAATCGAAACATGTGTTTGAAGTACGGGATCCGCGAAGTATTTATTTGCCATCACGAAATGTGAGCACATCCTATGTTTTTGCCCAGGGTAGCGATTTTTTTGTGTATCCGAACGATTATAATTACTACGCTGGATATTATAAAAACACCTTTCAACATGGAGGGATTTCATTGGAAGAGATGTTGATACCTGTGGTTACTTTATCGCCCAAAAAATAATGCTTTACCCTTTTTGAAACTGGGCATAGAGCTTATTGGCAAAAATAAAGTCTTTTAATATTTGATTGTCGGTTTTCAGGATTTGATCTTTGCTGCCTTCCCAGCAGGTTTCTCCGTGGCTTATAAACAATATTTTCTCCCCGATTTCAATCACTGAATTCATATCATGTGTATTGATAATTGTGGTCATATCGAACTCTTTGGTAAGGTCAAGAATAAGCGAATCGATCAGTGTGGCAGTTTCCGGATCCAGCCCTGAGTTTGGTTCATCACAAAAAAGGTATTTTGGGTTTAAGGCAATTGCCCGTGCAATGGCGACCCTTTTTTGCATCCCGCCACTAATTTCAGAAGGCGAAAGTTTGTATGCTTTGCTGGCAATGTTCACATGATCGAGACAAAACCTGACACGTTCTTCTTTCTTTTTTGTTGGTTTATTGGTGAACATATCCAGAGGGAAACGAACATTTTCTTCAACGCTCAGGCTATCAAATAAAGCACCCCCCTGAAACACCATTCCAATTTCTTTACGCATTTCTTTGCGCGCTTTTTCGCTCATCTTTGTAAAATCCCTGTCGTTATAAAAAATAGATCCGTTATCAACCTCATGCAAACCAAGTATCGACTTTAACAGAACCGTTTTTCCGGAGCCGCTTCGCCCAATAATCAAATTGGTTTGCCCACTTTCAAATTTTACGGAAATATCTTTTAAGACCTTGTTCCCGTCAAATGACTTGGATATATTTTTAATTTCAATCATGTGAGCAACAAGCGGGTTAGTATTAAATCGAACAATAAAATCAGGATGTTTGTATTTACAACTGCCTTGGTACTGGCTTTTCCAACTTCAAGTGCGCCTCCCTGTACGAAATACCCAAAATAGGCTGGAACTGAGGCAACCAGAAATCCGAAAAACAACGTTTTAATCAGTGAAAAAGTAATGTAGTAAGGAACAAATAACCACCGGATACCATCCAAATATTCGGTGACGGTTACTACCCCAACCATTGGGCCGGTAACCAATCCGCCAAGCAAACCAAAAAACACGCTTAACACATATAAAAAAGGCATCATTAAAACCACGGCAACAATTTTTGGAAGAATAAGGTAGCTGGCTGAATTAACACCCATTATTTCGAGGGAATCAATTTGCTCTGTTACTTTCATACTTCCAATTTCAGAAGTAATATTCGACCCGATTTTTCCGGCCATTATCAAAGCCATCATGGTTGATGAAAACTCAAGCAACAACGTATCTCTTGTTCCCAGCCCGATTAATGATGATGGATAGAGTGGATTCGACATGCTATAGGCAAACTGAATTGTCATAATGCCTCCAATAAACAGGGAAATGATAATCACAATGCCCACAGAATTCACCCCAAGGTTTTCAATTTCAAGGAATAGTTGACGGATATATAATTTATGCTTTTCGGGTTTTGCAAAAGTTTTGCCCAACATATAAAAATACCTGCCTATATGAAAGAAGAATTTTTTCATTTGATTCTCGTCAAAGCATTTCCATTAAGCATTCATGAACCTAAGGAAACCTAAAATTACAATTTTATGGTGATTGTGGTAATAATTATTGGTTAAAATTAAAACCGTACAAAGTCAATTCATACGCTTGGGTGCAGACTTAAAGATTAAAACCATTCAACTATTTTGAGATAAGTGAAGAGTACACATTGATCGACATGAAGCATTGATGGTCTGTTAAAGTATGTTGAAACACGGGCATTTCATTGGGCTTCCCACTTTATTTTAATATATTTGGTAACAGCAAATCATATCTTATGGGCAATACATATTGTGTTATTATGGCTGGTGGAATTGGCAGCCGGTTCTGGCCTCTTAGCCGGAAAGCAATGCCAAAACAATTTCTGGATATTTTGGGTGTTGGCCGCACTTTTATACAACAAACATACGACAGGTTTTCTTCAATTGTTCCGAAAGAAAATTTTTTGGTGGTTACCAATATCGACTACAAAGAGTTGGTGAGTGAGCAACTCCCCGAATTAGATGATTCTCAGGTTTTATTGGAACCAATACGGAGGAATACTGCACCTTGTATTACTTATGCAATTAATAAAATCAAATTAAAAGATGCACATGCAAATGTTATTGTTGCACCTTCCGATCATGTAATCCTGAAACAGGAACAGTTTATAAGGGAAATTGAAAATGGCCTTGAGTTTGTTGCACGTAATAACGCTTTACTGACCTTGGGAATCAAGGCAAGCCGTCCGGAAACCGGATATGGGTATATTCAGATAAAAAAGAGGGAGAAATTCGGAAAGCTAAACAACCTGTACAAGGTGAAAACCTTTACGGAGAAGCCGGATGAAAAAATGGCTAAAATATTTATGGACAGTGGCGAATTTTTTTGGAATTCGGGGATTTTCCTTTGGTCAATTCCGGCAATTAGCGCTGCCCTTCAAACCTATTTAGCCGACATTTATGAGCTTTTCGATAAGGGCAAAGAACGCTACAATACCGAGAATGAAGAAGCTTTTATCAACAAAACATATTCCGAATGCCAGGGGATTTCGATTGATTATGGAGTAATGGAAAAAGCCAATAACGTATATGTGTTAACAGCCGATTTTGGGTGGAGCGATTTGGGTACCTGGGACTCATTGTACGAAAGCAAAGAAAAAGATGCAGATGGGAATGTGGTAAAGGGCGATAACATTTTAAAATACGATGTAAAAAATTGTATTGTGAGTTTGCCCAACGAAAAAACAGCTGTGCTGCATGGTCTGGATGGGTATATTGTGGTTGAATCAAAAGAAATGCTGATGGTTTGTAAACGTTCCGACGAATCAAATATCCGCCAGTTTGTTACCGATGTGCGCCTTAAGAAAGGGGAGGGTTATGTTTAAAAGGGAGTAAAATAATCTTTTAAACTCCCTTTTAATGAATAAAATTTTAATGATATTGTTCCCTACTTATACTTGTTTGGAGATTCGACATACGTTAATTATAATTTATTTATCTGATTAGAGAGAATTTTCCCAAAAGGTGTTGACAAAAAATCGTTAAATTCATATTTTTCTTTTTCATCTGTTGAAACCCAAAAACATTTCTGGTTTTCAAAATGACAACAATATTTTCGGATTAATATAGATTCATTATGATCTTTGTCTGCCAGTACACCAAGGAAAAACTTTTCTTTTTGTTCGTTATTTTTCCAGTATTTTAGACTTTTGTGTAATACTCGAATATCTGAAAGTCTCCATTTTTTAGTTAAAGGCGAGTATTCAAAATCAGAGATAGCAAAATACTGTCCTTTATATTTTAATAGAAAGACAAGTTGATTCATAACAGGTTGAACATTTAAGAAAAAACTTTTACTATCCTTATATTTTAAAATCTTGGAATTATTTATTGTATAAATAGGAATGGGAATATATTCAATTTCCCCTAAAGTGGTTTTGTTAATAAATGAGGTATTAACAAAGCCTTCTTTGTCGTTCTTGAGTTTTTCCCAATCATTAAGAATAAATTTGGTTTTAAAATAGGCGTTTACCTCATTTAAGCCCTCCTGTATTTGCTTGTTCTTTCTCCATTGAGATTCAATTTCTGGATTAGATTCATTTTTAGAATCACAGGATATAAAGACAACAAGAAATAAACATATTATTGAACTGAATAAAATTTTCATAATTTTTACATTATAGTGTTTGACCTATCGCTGGTTTGCCACATCTATTAAAATATGTTTCTATACATTTTATCAGATTAAATTGATCAACTCGTATAAAAGAGTTTTGGTATAAATTGTCCAATAAATATGTATTAGTGGATATAACTTTTTGCCATAATTTGATTTATTATAACATTATTAGTATTTATTACATGTTAGGTACTATTTTCAAAATTCATAGTTTATAAAAAATTGCCAACCACGGAAATTCTGAACCTTATCGGAACTTTCAAATGCAATTGAATACCTAAAATCCATTCCAAAATGTTTTATGGGTTTAATCATAATTCCGCACAATAGGGCAAGCGAAACATCATCTGGTGGGTATTTTTCTCGTATAAGACTATTTTCTGTATTGAATAATGAATGATGCTTTCCCATTAAACTTATCTGTCCACCTCCATAAATAGATACTGGCTTAAGTTTGTAAAATTGAACAAAAACTGGCAAGTCAACATAATGGGCTCTTGTTTTTTGTTCCCATGAATTTTTATAAAGGTACTCGTATTCTTTTTTTGCAAATAGAATTTCAGCCTGCAAAGAAATAAATTTATATAGTTGAAGATTTGAATAAATCCCAACTTGACAACCAATTTTTGCAGTATAGTGTTCAAAATAAGGGCACATATAATTTGGACCAGCTTTAATGCCAAATTTATTTTCACCTGCTTTTGCCTTAAAAATAAACAAGAGTATAAAAAGACATAATGTAGTTGTAATTGTTTTCATATTGTATACCATCGCTTATAAAACAACAAAAACTTAAATATTTCTATTGATTCATAGGCAAAATTATTTGAGGTTATTAATTACATAATTATTGGCAAAGTAAGAATTCTCGTGTTCAGGGACTGAAGACAGGAACTAATATATACTCAGACCAAACGCTAAACTACCAATACTTTTATTGTTATCAAAAAATCCCCCTCATCTAAAAATAGGTTTAATAACACAATTGTTTAAGTTTATATTTTCTGCAAAAAAACGGAGTGTATTCAAATAAAAAATGCCACCCAAAATAATTGAGTGGCATCTTCTATCTATTAGTTATTTCTTATTCTAATTCATCTTCAAGTTCAAGTGTTGCAGCTTTTGGTTTTACATAGCTGTCTTTTGTTAAACGACCACTCCATTTTTGTATTCTATAATTAAACCTTATGGTAAGCATATACATTACCGGAGCAACTAAAAGTGTTAAGAAAGTTGCAAAGGTAAGTCCGAAAATAACTGTCCATGACATTGGAGCCCAAAATGCGGTACTTTCGCTACCAATAGAAATTGCTGGATCAAAATGAGTGAACAAGCCAAAGAAATCGAAATTAAGTCCTACTGCCAGTGGCATTAAACCAAGAACAGTGGTTATTGCGGTTAATAGTACCGGACGAAGCCTTGTTTTACCCGCCTCAACCAATGTTTCAACCTGAATGTCGGGAGCCATAAATGCACCTTCTGCCAAACCTAATTCTTCACGTTTCTTTTTACGCAGAAGGTCAATATAATCGATAAGTACAATACCGTTGTTCACCACAATTCCAGCTAGTGAAATTATTCCGATTCCGGTCATAATAATCACGAATTCCATTTTAAATAATCCAAGTCCAAGGAATACACCAATTGTACTGAATAGTACCGTCATCATGATGATTGCCGGACGAATAAATGAATTGAATTGGGTAACAAGAATCACGGTAATTAATGCAATAACAACACCTAAGGCAAACATAAGAAAAGCACTGCTTTCATCTTGTTCTTGTTGTTCTCCTGTAAAGGCATAACTATATCCATTCGGCATTTCGTAATCTGCAATTACTTGCCTGATTCTTTCATTAACAACATTGGCGTTGTACCCTTCTTCTATGTTAGAAGAAATGGTGATTGCTCTTTTGTTATCAATCCTACTAATTTTATCATAGGTTGTTGAGTACTCAAAATCTGCAACTGCAGAAATAGGAATACTTCTGTCGTTTACGTGTAATTTTTGATTCATTAAAGAGGAAACGTCGTTTCTGTATTGCTTATCTAATCGAACAAAAATGTCGTATTCTTCTTCACCTTCTTTGAAATTACCAACATCTTGCCCATAAAGAGAAGTTCTGAATGCCATTGCAATTTGTTGGGTCGAAAGTTCATACAATCTTGCACGTTCCCGATCAATATTGATTAACATTTCCGGTTGGTTCACATCGATATTTAACTTTAATTCATCGATTCCGGGAATATTATCTTCTTCAATCAAATTAATAAGATCGTCCGTTATTTTAATAAGGACGTCAAACTCATCTCCTGTAACATCAATATTTACGGGTGCTCCAACAGGTGGCCCTTGATCTTCTTTTTCTACATATATTTTAGCACCCACAAAACCATCAAGGTTCTTGGTTATTTCCTGCATTATTTTAGCCGTGCTAATACCTTCTCTTAGCTTGTACTCCTCAAATGATATACTTGTTAAAGATTTATTTGGGCTGCTGGAAGATTCAAACATCCCGCCTTTTCCGTTACCTACACTGGTGGTAACAGATTTAATGATGTGCATAAAAGGAGCAACTGTTTCATTTACAATCTTTTCTACTTCCCGAGACACCTCGTCTGTTTTATCAATCGATGTTCCCAGAGGTAGTTCCATTGTAACATAAATTGTTTGTGGATCCTGATTTGGGAAAAATAATACAACAGGAGAACTATTGAAATAAAATGCTGCTGAAAATATAAGCAACAAAACAGTTCCAAAGAAATAAATTAATGGGGTGAAGCCTGTTAATGCATGACGTAATTGTCTGGCATAAAAATTCTCAACCCAAACCAAAAATTTCGTTTGAAACCATCTGGCTAATGGCTTCAAGGCAATATAATTAAGCACCATTAGAATAACGATGGTCATTAGAATATTTCCCATCCAGATTACTCCTGCTAAATAAAATAAGGCTGAAATGAGTACCAAGACTCCGGCAACCTTGAGCGATTTTTTAAGATTTATTTTTTTATTGATATCATCAATCTTCATAAAAGATGATACAAATGCAGGGTTAAGGATTAATGCAACAAATAGCGAAGATGCCAACACTACAATAAGTGTTTTCGGAAGTATGGACATAAACTCACCAACGATTCCTTCCCACATTAATAATGGGAAAAATGCAGCTAGCGTTGTCAAAGTAGATGTAATGATAGGAAAAGCAATTTCACTCACACCTTTCTTTGTTGCCGACATAACAGAATAGCCAAGATTATGGAGCCTGTAAACATTCTCGACAACCACAATGGCGTTATCCACCAGCATACCCAAAGCTAAAATAAGTCCGTAAAGCACCATACTGTTTAGCGTAACATCTGTTTGCTCAAGTATGATAAACGATAAGAACATTGACATTGGGATTGCTAAACCGGAGAATAAAGCATTTCTTAATCCCAGGAAAAGGAATAAAACAAAAATTACCAAAAGGGTTCCAAGGATAATGCTGTTTTCAAGGTTGCTTATGTCATTTCGGATATAATTGGTCATATCATCTGTAACGATTACATCCAGATTTTCAGGAATATATCCTTTTTCTTTTTGTTCGGCGATAACCTTGATTACTTTTTCGGAAGCATCTAAAATATTTTCACCGGATTTTTTTGTTATTGCAAGAGTAACAACGGGGCGGTTGTCAAGTCGGGCAATTGTTGACTGTTCCTTATAACCATCCACAACTGTAGCCACATCACGAATATAAACCGGTTTGCCCATGTTCACTTTAACGATGGTATTGGCAATTTGCTCCATGTTTTCATAATCGGCAACCGTACGAATTACCCTTCGGGTCTGGTCGGCGGTAAACTCACCGGCACCCATGGTAATATTTTCCAATTGAACAGCAAAAGCAATATCGTCAAAGCCAATCCCATGTGCTTCCAGTTTGTGCGGGTCTACATTAATTTGAATTTCTCGTTCATCAATTCCTCTTATGTTTGCCTCGGAAATTTCATTGAGACCTTCAAATTCATCTTGTAATATTTCAGAATATTTTTTCAAGTCTTTCATGCTGAAATCTCCCGAAAGGTTGACATTCATAATCGGGAATTCTGAGAAATCCAAATCCATCACCAGAGGGTCCTGATCAAGATCACTTGGCAGTTCCGATTTGGATTTATCCACCCTGTCTTTCGTATCCTGCAATGCATCTTTTACGTCGACTTTGGTATTAAATTCAACAACAATAATACTTACATCCTGATACGATGCAGAGGATAGTTTTTTAACTCCCTGCATCCCTTTTAGTTCCTGTTCAATAGGGCGTGTAATAAAATTCTCAATATCTATTGGTGAGTTTCCCGGATATACGGTTTGAATGAATACATAAGGGATTGATATTTCAGGCATTGCTTCCCGAGGCATGTTATTATAGGAGAATATCCCAAATAAGACAATGATCCCAGTTAAAATATATACAGTAGTCCTGTTTTTTAGCGCCAGGTAAGTTGGTCCAAACCGGCGCGTTATATTTTGCGTGTTTTTAGATTGTTTTTTTTCTTTTACCATGTTGGAAAATATTAATGATTCTACCCAACTACTTTAAAAATTGATGAAGGTTCCGTCCACAATTTGTGTAAACCCATCGGTGATTACCTGCATGTCGGCAGTTAAACCTTCCAACACTTCGGTCATATTGTTGTCTGAAACACCTAGAGTAACATAGACTTTTTTGGCTTTGTTTTCACCATTCGAAGAATCAACAATATATGTATAATCGCCCCTGAAATCTTCTTTGATAATTAAAGAAGGCACCACAATTGCTTCTTTAGAAACGTAGTCCCTGATTTTAATAATCGACATTATATTTGGTTTGATCATCTGGTTGGAGTTGTCTAAGTTTAACCTGACCCTGAAAGTTCTGTTGTTTGGGTCGATAGTGTTTCCAATCCGGTAAATCGGAGTTTTTATTTCTGTTGCCAGTGCAGGGAATTCAACCGTTACCTTATCGCCTTTTTTAATCTTAGTCAAATAAGTTTCAGCAACATCGGCATAAATTTTTACCTTGCTCATGTTAAGGACTTTTGCAAAGGGCACCTGTGGGCTCCCTATTTGTCCTTTTTTCTGGTATACAATATCAATAACGCCATCAATAGGCGATTTAATAACAGCCATTTCAATTTGGGCTTTCATTGCTTCCACTCTTTTTTCAATGGCTTCTTTACTTGTTTTTGCCTGAAGGAATTCGATTTCAGAGCCAATGTTTTGCTCCCAAAGGTTTTTCTGCCTTTCGAAGGTTGTGTTGGCTAATTCCTGTTGAATTAAAATTTCATCCAAAGAACGTTGCAAGGCACTTGTATTTAGTTTTCCAAGAACATCGCCTTTGTTTACGTTCATTCCTTCTGTTACCAGCACTTCTTCAATAATCCCTGCAGATTCAGGGCTCACATTCACATCCAATTCGGCTTCAACATTTCCGGTTACTTCGAAAAAATGCTCGAACAATTGATTTTCAAGTTTCGTAACATTTACGTTTACAACTTCTTTTTCTTCATTGGCTGCAAGTTCTTCCTCCAGCGCGTTTATTTTTTGTTTCAATTCGTTGTATTCTTTTCTGAACGCTTGTAATTGCTGCTCTTTGGTAAGTTCGTCGCCAGCAGGTTTGCTTGAGCAAGATGCGAGGAAAAGTACCACTATTATTAGTATTAATTTCTGTTTCATTTTATTTTGTTTTTAGTTTTTCAAATTAAAGTTTTCCCAGCGCCTTTTTCAGTGTGAGATCGTATTGCAATAAGGCCAGCACCGATCCGATATATGCGCCATGTGCTTGTATGTATTGGGTTTCTATTTGTGATAATTCGGTACTGCTTGATATTCCGTTGTTAAATTTTATTTTTGTTTTGTCGAGGATTTTTGCAGACAGATCTTTATTCTCTTTATCGTTTGAATATTTTTCAAGGGCCGATTCCATGTTTGCCAATGCAGTTAAATAATCCTTTTGAAGCGTTTGCGAAGCCAGTAAGCGTTCGTTTGCAGCTTTATCAAGATCAATCCGGGCTTGTTGCACTTTCGAAGATTTTTGTCCGGAGTTAAAAATCGGGACAGAAATTTGCAAACCTACCAACGAAGATTTAAACCATGGCACCGATGATTTAAACAAGTTCCCTTCATTTCCGTAAGCGGTTTTAGACCAATTGTAAAATGCACTTACACGTGGTAAATAACTTGATTTTTCAAGATCCAGGAGCTTCTGAGATGCCAAATAATTGGATTCGGAAAGTTTGAAATCAATGTGGTTGCTCACATTAAAAGCTATAGCTTCGTTTTGTTGGAGCAAAGGCAATACAAATCCTGTCAACTCATCTTTCAAAGAAATTTCATTTTCCATACCATAGCCCATCGCGTATCTTAATACAACTTTGGCAATTTTAATTTCGCGGTCAGCTTTTAAAACTTCATTTTCCGCATTTTTTACCATCAATTTCATTTGGTCCACATCCTGTTCTTCACGGAAACCATTTTCAAAATAAGCTTTGGTATCCTGGAATAATTTCATGGTATTTTCCAGGTTTTCTTCCATTACTTTTTTGTTTTCTTTCCCGATCAAAACCATATAATAAGCTTGTGCAACTGCTTCACGAATGTCAATTTCTGTTTTTTCGTGTGCCTGTTTTGCAAGGTTCAAATACAATTTTGAGGAACCTACACCAACAATATATGAACCATCAAATATGAGCTGGTTAACAGTAAATCCATAGTCTGAACTATAATCCTGCCCAAATTTTACAGGGATATATGTTCCGGCTTCTTCTCCAAAAAATTCACCTGGAATTAAGGAAACTGGTAAGTTCAGGAATTTGTTGTAGTTAGCAGTTCCAGAAACCTGTGGCAGCCCGATAGAGATTGTCTCCCAGACCTTTTTTTGTGCTTTGGTAATATCCATATTTGAGTTTTTGAGGATGTAGGAATTCTTCATGGCAAATTCCTGTGCCTCACCCAAACTAAAAGCACTTTCTTCGTTTTGCGACCATGTGACGGCTGGCAAGACCAACATGCTTAGCAGAAGAATGATAATTGTTTTAGTTGTTTTCTTCATATTAATCTTTGTTTATTTGTTTGTGGAAATATTTTAATCCTTTTTCGGTACAAATTGCCCTTAGATGGTATTCAATTCCTTTTTCAAATACCTTGAAGGACATGATTTCATTTTCATTAAAAATCCCGGAGTCGGGGTTCATTGTACATAAAACCCTTCCGACCTGAAGTTTTGCAACAAACTCGGCATCCACATCTTTTCGGTACAAGCCCTCCGAAACCCCTTGTTTTATATTGGCAATTGTGTTTTCAAAAATATCATCGTGTTTATGGCGGCAAACTTTATTATATTGTTTCGGATAATACTTTTTCAATTCAAACTCAAGGTTATTATTGTATTGTTTCATTATCCTGCCAATTTCATTTTTCATTGCGAGCAAGGCATCAATGGCATTGTCGCTTTCCTTTTTTGCCTTTTCGTAGTGGTTCTGGTAAATAAGGTTGTCTATTGTTTGGTTAACCAGGTCTTCTTTATCCTTAAAATATTGGTAAAGGGTTTTCTTTGAAATGCCAACTTCACGTGATACATCCTCCATGGTTACACTTCGGATGCCATATTTAAGATACAACTCAGCGGTTTTTTCAAGTATATGCTTTTTCTTTTTTTCCATAGATTTGCAAAAATAGAAATAAATATACGCGATAAACTTACGGAATGTTAAAAGTTTCCTAAGTTTTTGTTATGGCACATTGATTTCTAAAGTTTTGTTAAGCAAACCAAAACTAAAGGTTGAATAATTTATCTAAATGCTGTTTTCGGCAAACAGGTCATTTTTGGGGTTAAATAATCGAATATTCAAGTAAACGGCAAAACATATCTATTGGAACAATTTTAATACGAAAGTTTCGGCTAACAGAATGTCTTCAGGATAGGTAATTTTCAGGTTTTCCCGATTCCCTTCAACCAGGTACACTTGTTCACCATTTGCTTCAAGCACCGAGGCATCGTCGGTAAATGAAGGATCTTCTTTCTGCTGATATGCCCTACGTATTTTATCAATTTGAAAAGTTTGAGGAGTTTGTACCAACTTATATGAATCCCTGTTTACAGCTCTACTATTTCCATCTTCAAGTTTACGTAACGACTCTGTAACCTTAACAACCGGAATAGCATTTCCATTTTCAAGTGCACAGTTAAAACAATTGTTTAATGTGCAAGTGGAAACAAATGGACGTACCCCGTCGTGAATAAAAACAATCCCATTTTGTGGTACATGGTCTAAACCATTTTTTACCGATTGAAAACGTGTTTTCCCACCTGAGGCAATTGTATGGTTAATATTAAAATTGAACTTATCACAGAGCTGTTTCCAACTTTCTATTTGATCCTCGGGAAGCACTAAAATAAATTCAATTTCTTTGTCATAGTTAAAAAAAGCTTCGATAGTGTGCATTAAAATAGGCTTTTCGGCTACCTCTACAAACTGCTTTGGGATATTTTTACCCATTCTTGTTCCTGAGCCCCCGGCCACAATTAATGCAACTTTTTTCATCCGTTTAATGTTCTTTAAAGTATGACTTCGTATTTTGTGTAAAAATAAAATTAATTAAAAAAGCATGCCATGCAAAACGTAATCGGATTTTTAAAAAAGCTAAAACAGAACAACAACAGGGAATGGTTTAACAAAAACCGTAAAAGATATGAAGAAAGCAAAAGTAAGATGCTTTTTATGACCGAATTGTTGAACGCCGAGTTGCATAAAATTGATCCGGATATTCCGTTAATGGACCCAAAGGACTGCCTGTTCCGTATTTTTAGGGATGTGAGGTTTTCAAAAGACAAGAGCCCGTATAAAACCAATATGGGAAGTTATATTGCTAAGGGAGGGAGGAAGAGCATTTATGCAGGATATTATTTTCATATTGAGCCAGGAATGAGTTTTGTTGGCGGAGGGGTTTATATGCCACAACCCGAACCTTTAAAAGCAATTAGGACTGCTATTTATAATAACCCTGAAGATTTTATTGAAATAATTGAAAATAGCACCTTCAAAAAGTATTTTCCAGTTATGTACGATGATAAATTAAAGACTGCACCAAAAAATTTCCCAAAAGATTTTGAGCACATCGATTTGATACGATATAAATCGTATGCATTTTCATATCAAATTGAAGATAAGGATGTTGTGAGTGAAAAATTAATAACGAAATCCATGATGGCATTCAAGGAATTGTACAAGATAAATAGGTTTTTAAACGAGTCACTAGAAAAATTTTAATTTTTTTTGAAAAAGGGGGTTACCTTTTTCTTTTTTTCGGAATACTAAAGTAGAATACCCTTATTATTTATCTTTCCAATTCCAATGAAATTACCCTGGCGTCCCAAGCCAGGGTTTATTTTTTTATGCTGTTTGAGTGTTAAATTTGCATTGATATATATCAACTTCAAAAGATTATGACGGACAATAAAATGTGCAATAATTAATTATTTTTGCTCCATCTAAGAAATCATATCTATTTACTAAAATCGAAAAACATGAAAAAAGGGTTACTAATTTTATTCGGATTTTTGGGAATAAGTTTAAGTGTTGTATCGCAAAATATACAATTGCATTACGATATGGGTGAAGGTAGGAACTACCTTACTTCAACGGTTGAAATGTTTAAGCCAGACAAATGTGGTTCGACATTCTTTTTTGTTGATATGGATTATAGTTCGGACGAACGAAATATTACCAATGGAATATCTTCTGCCTATTGGGAAATCGCACGCGCTTTTAAATGGAACGAGAATCAAAAATTTATGCCCCGTGTTGAATATAATGGCGGTGTTTTTAAATTGGATGGCGATGATACCCCGTTTGTTCCGATCGAAAACTGTTGGTTAGCCGGAGTTGAAAGAACCTGGGCTTCCACCGATTTTTCAAAAATATTAACCTTGCAGGCAAATTATAAATACATTAAGGATAAAGAAGATGCATCGTTTCAGTTAACAGCGGTTTGGACCATCCAAATGTTGGAGGGCAAAATTACATTCACTGGTTTTGCTGATTTTTGGAAAGAAGAAATGTTTTGGGGAACGGATTTTCGATTTTTATCTGAACCACAATTGTGGTACAATGCTTCAAAAAACTTAGCACTTGGTGGAGAGGTTGAGTTTAGCAATAATTTTCTTGGTGATGAATTTAATGTGATGCCAACATTAGGTTTGAAATATACATTTTAAAGGATAAAAATTATGCTGGAAAAATTTTTCAAACTTAAAGAAAACAAAACCTCCACGAAAACTGAAATCCTTGCCGGGATCACGACCTTTATGACCATGGCCTATATTTTGGCTGTAAACCCCGATATTTTAAGTGCCACAGGCATGGATAAAAATGCCTTGTTTACCGCCACAGCATTATCCGCACTTATTGCAACATTGGTAATGGCATTGGTTGCAAAACTGCCATTTGCATTAGCTCCCGGAATGGGGCTTAATGCTTTTTTTGCATTTTCAGTTGTCCTTGGAATGGGGTATAGCTGGCAATTTGCGCTTACTGCCGTATTTCTGGAAGGGATAATATTTCTTTTGTTAACAGCATTTAATATCCGTGAGCTTATTGTAAACGCGATTCCGCTTTCGCTGAAGCATGCCGTATCGGTGGGTATCGGTCTGTTTATTGCATTTATTGGCTTACAAAACGCCGGGGTTATTGTGAAAAACGATGCTGTGTTGGTAGGACTTGGTGATATGGGATCACCTTCTGTATTAATCGCATTAGGCGGTGTAATCCTTACTGGGGTGTTACTTTCTTTAAAAGTGAAAGGTGCCCTTTTAATCGGCATTTTTATTGCAACTGTTGCGGGAATCCCATTTGGTGTCACACATATCCCGGAAGGGAATTTGGTAGCTTTGCCACCTTCGTTAAAACCAATTTTCTGGCAATTTGATTTTGCAAATATATTTTCATTCGATATGTTAATCGTTTTATTCACCTTCTTGTTTGTGGATATGTTTGATACTGTTGGTACTTTGGTTGGGGTTTCCTCAAAAGCTGGATTATTGACCAAAGATGGAAAGGTTCCAAAAGTTAAACAGGCCCTTTTTGCCGATTCGGTTGGTACAACTGTTGGTGCTATTCTGGGAACGAGTACGGTTACAACATATGTGGAGAGTGCTTCTGGTGTTGCCGAAGGTGGTAAAACAGGGTTGACTTCATTATCAACGGCAGGAATGTTCTTAATTGCATTGTTTTTTGCACCTGTTTTTATAATGGTACCCGGGGCAGCAACTGCTCCTGCATTGATCCTGGTTGGGTTTTTTATGATGTCGCCGATTTTAAAAATTAATTTCGATGATTTTACTGAATCTATCCCGGCTTTTGTAACTATTATTATTATGCCATTAACATACAGTATTGCTGAGGGGATTGTGTTTGGAATGTTATCTTTTGTCATTTTGAAACTGTTAACAGGCAAAGCAAAAGACGTTTCGCTTGTGATGATCATTTTAGCAATATTGTTTATTTTAAAATTCTTTATCTAAAAATATTGAAGGCTCCTTTTATGGGAGCTTTCTTTTTTATTTTATTCCGCAATTTTTATATTTTTGTGGATCAATTGTTCAAAGGGACATTAACTCAGTTGGTTTAGAGTGCTACCTTGACAGGGTAGAAGTCACTGGTTCGAATCCAGTATGTCCCACAAAAATTCCGCCCCATGTATTACACATATGTACTTTATTCAAATAATTTCGACAAGATTTATATTGGTTATAGTTCTGATGTTGATAAACGTTTAGCTGCCCATAATGATGAAAGAAATACTGGTTGGACTAAAAAGTATCAGCCATGGGAGGTCATGTACATGGAGGAATTCGCCTCAAAGCAGGAGGCTATGAAAAGGGAAAAACAACTGAAGACAGCAAAGGGGAGAAAATTTATTTGGGAAAAGCGGCAGGGACATTAATTCGGTTGGTTTAGTCCGCCAGCTGGCGGATGACAGGGTAGAAGTCACTGGTTCGAATCCAGTATGTCCCACAAAAATTCCGCCCCATGTATTACACGTATGTGCTTTATTCAAATAATTTCGACAAGATTTATATTGGTTATAGTTCTGATGTTGATAAACGTTTAGCTGCCCATAATGATGAAAGAAATACTGGTTGGACTAAAAAGTATCAGCCATGGGAGGTCATGTACATGGAGGAATTCGCCTCAAAGCAGGAGGCTATGAAAAGGGAAAAACAACTGAAGACAGCAAAGGGGAGAAAATTTATTTGGGAAAAGCGGTAGGGACATTAATTCGGTTGGTTTAGTCCGCCAGCTGGCGGATGACAGGGTAGAAGTCACTGGTTCGAATCCAGTATGTCCCACAATTTCTTATCTATTCTCTGAATTATTTTCTTATTGAGAAATATTTACTTGGAACATGAAAGTTATTGGTTTCCTATCTTTAGGTTTCATCCGAACAGATAAATGCTTAAAAAAGGTATCGATCTATTTATTCAATTATGCTGGTTAGTGCAGATAGGTATTGGTTGTACTTTGTTCAGGATTGCTTTTAAAACTCAGAATTCAAGGCAGATATTCACTGTTCATTATTGATAAGTTCATTTATTGGATAGTTTCATAGTTTATTTATTACACATGATTTTGTATCTTATAACGATTTTGGTAAGGGGCGTATTGGATGAATTAATTTCATGAGTTTTTTATGGAAAACATAGTAGTTTTTACAACGAATCAACAAATTAGAGGGAAATTGTTATCTGGAATTTCTGAATTAGAAGGGTACAAATGCTTTTTTTTCGATAACCTGCATAGCATTAAAACAGATTTGGAACTCATCAATCCTCAGTTTTTATTATCTACTGTTAAAGATTTTAACTGGGTTCTTAAAATAGAAAAAATTAAAGAAGCATTATCTGATCATCTAAAAGTAATTCTTATTAACGATGATGAAATTCAGTCAGAAATTGAAAACGCCTTTTCTCCAATCACAATATCCCTTGATTTCAAAATCAATGATTTGACAGAAGCAATTAACCGGACATATGACTTTTCTAATGGATGGATGAAATCATCCGGGATTCTGAACCTTTTACTTCAGAATATCCCTATTGCCCTTTTTTGGAAAGATAAAAACTTAAGGTATTTGGGCTGCAATAGGATTTTTGCAGATGATTACGGGCTTAAAAATACAAAGGATGTCATCGGTTTTACCGATCGACATATATTTAATGAAGCCCAGGCTGAAAAATATTCTTTGCTTGATAAAGAAATCCTTGATTCGGGATTGCCCAAAATTGGCTATGAAGAAAAATTCAAAAATCCCGATGGGAGTGTGGAATACCTTAAAAAGAGCAAAATTCCGATAAAGGATAAAGATGGTGAAGTGGTCGCAATTATGGGCATGTACGAAAAAATAACTGCCCAGAAAATAGCTGAGCAGGAGCTCGTTGAAGAGCAAAAATACATGCAGTTGCTCATGGACAATATCCCCGACAGAATATATTTTAAAGATCAAAAATCAAGGTTTACAAGAGTGAATAAAGCAATGGTCGAATTGTTTAAAAAGCAGTCACCGAAGGATTTGTATGGGAAAAATGACTTTGATTTTCTTGAGGAAGAGCAAGCGAAAAAAACATATTCCAACGAACAAAAATTAATGGATGAAGGACAGCCACTCATCAACCATATTGAGTTTTATGAAAAAGATGGTGTGAAGAGATGGGTCTCTGAAACAAAAATCCCTTTAAAAAATAAAAAAGGCAAAAGTATTGGCTTGGTTGGCGTTAACCGTGATGTTACCAAACAAATACAATTGGAAGAAGATTTATTAAAGGAAAAAGAATTATTGGAAAGCTTGATGAATAATTCTCCTGATACAATATACTTCAAAGACGAAAATTCAAAATTTATAAAGGTTAATAAGGCTCAAGCTAAATTAATGGGATTAGATGACCCAAATGAGGCAATTGGCAAATCCGATTTTGATTTCTTTGAAAAAGAACATGCCCAATGGGCTTATAATGATGAGCAGGAGCTTATAAAAAGTGGCATCCCATTAATCAATAAAGTTGAAAAAGTCAAGTCATCAGAGGGCTATAAATACGTTGCATCAACCAAAGTACCATTATTTGACAATTCTGGAAAAACCATAGGTATTGTAGGTATCTCAAGAGATGTAACTGAACAAAAAAATTTCGAGCTGAAACTTCGGGAAGAAAAAGATTTCTTGCAAAAATTGATGGACAATATTCCGGACCGGATTTATTTTAAAGATCGGGAATCAAAATTCAGAAGGGCAAATATGGCTTTGGCTAAGCTATTTGGAAAAAGTTCATCAGAAGAGTTATTTGGGAAAAGTGATTTTGATTTTCTGGACAAAGATCATGCTGAGGAGACTTATAAAGACGAACAAGAGATAATGGAAAGTGGAAAGCCACTTATAAATCATATTGAATCATTTGAAAAAGAAGGCAAAAGGTTGTGGGTTTCGGCAACAAAGATACCATTGAACGATAAGGACGGCAACTGCATTGGAATAGTTGGGATCAACAGGGATATGACCGAACAGAAAACCTTTGAGCTTCAACTTACCGAAGAAAGGGATTTACTTCAGACCCTTATGGACAATATCCCGGATACGATTTATTTTAAAGACAAAGAATCAAGGTTTACGAGGGTTAACCGGGCAATGGCAGCAGTACTTGGTATTTATAACCCAAATGAATGTATTGGGCGCACCGACTTTGATTATTTCCCTGAAGAACAGGCACAGGACTCTTACTCAGATGAGCGGGCAATTTTGGAAACGGGGATTCCACTTATTAATAAAGTGGAAAAAATTAAAAAGAATGATAAATCCATTGTGTGGCTATCCTCTACTAAAATCCCACTTCGGAATGACGATGGTGAAGTGACCGGATTGGTTGGGATTTCACGAGATGTATCTTCGCAGGAATTGGCAAAAAGGAGCCTGCAGTTTGCAAAAGAAAAAGCAGAAGAGGCCAATAAAACCAAGTCGGTATTTCTTGCAAACATGTCGCACGATATCCGCACTCCAATGAATGGGGTGATCGGGATGGCGGATATCCTTAAACGTACCGACCTTTCCGAAGAACAATGTGAATACCTCGAAATAATCATTAAATCAGGTTCAAACCTGTTGGCCATAATTAATGATATTCTTGATTTCTCGAAAATTGAATCCGGAAAAATGGAGCTTGAAATGGTTCCGGTTAGTATCAGAAGCATTGTGGAAGATGTTGGCGATGTGTTGGTGATGAAAGCCAACAATAAAGGCATAAATCTTGTGACCTATGTTGATCCGAATATGCCGGGAATGGTTTCTGGCGATGAAGTTAGGTTACGCCAAATCTTGATTAACCTGTTGAACAATGCCATTAAATTTACATCGAAAGGAGAAGTCTTTATTTCTTCGGAAGTTGTAAAAAATGAGCATAACAAATGTGAAATCTTATTTAAAGTTAAAGATACCGGAATAGGAATACCAAAAGATTCAATTCCAAAGCTTTTCCAATCTTTTACACAAGTTGATGCATCAACCACAAGAAAATTTGGAGGGACTGGACTGGGACTTGCAATTTGTAAAAAATTGGTAGAACAAATGGGAGGGAAAATTGGGCTTGAAAGTGAATTGGACAAAGGTTCGGTATTTTGGTTTTCAGTTGATTTTGACATTAGCGAACATAAACCCTCAAAAGTAATCTACAAACAAGAATCATTCAAAAACCTTAATTTCCTCATTATCGATGATAATAAAACAAACAGGGTAATTTTTAAAAAATATTTCGAAATATGGGGCTGCAAATCCGATGAGGCTGTGAATGGAAAAGAAGCAATTGAGGTTATGAAACAGGCGGCATTGGAAGGGAAAACCTATGACTTAGCCCTTGTTGATTATCAAATGGCTGAAATGGATGGACTTGATTTCGCCAGGGAAGTGAAAAAGAACCCTCAAATTGCAAATACAAAGTTGATCTTGCTCTCATCAGTTTCGAATATCCTGGCAAAAGGTAAAGAAAAAGAAGCGGGCTTTGAAGCTTATCTGAATAAGCCAATTAAATTGAAGCAACTATTTAATGTTATTTCAAATGCAACCGGACAAGTTGTTGAATCGTCGGTTACAGAAGTTGCCAAAACCAAACCAGTGTTTAAAAATGATAAACTAGGGGTTTTGATTGTGGAGGACAATGAAATAAACATGAAAGTTGCCGAACTCTCGGTTAAAACTGTAACCAATAATATTTCGAAAGCCGCAAATGGTAAAATCGCTTTTGACCTTATTTTGAAACAAAGCTTTGATATCATTTTGATGGATGTTCAAATGCCTGTTATGAATGGATATGAAGCTACTGAGAAAATAAGGGAGTATGAAAAATCGGCCAATGCTGGCAAACCAGTCAAAATTATTGCAATGACTGCCAATGCAATGAAAGAAGACAAGCAGTTATGCCTTGAGGTTGGTATGGATGCATATTTAAGCAAACCATTTAAATCTGGCGATTTCATCCGGATTTTAGAGGAGTTGAAAATTTAAGCATATTCTTAGGATATTTTTTCGGTAAAAAATTGATTTAGAATCGCTTTTGCTTCTTCGAATGTTTGATATTCTTTTACATCAATATCCTTGTTGCCAGCTATCATTGCTGATAGATAATTGTCTTTTTGGGGCCTGAATAAACACAAAACCGGAATGTTGTGTTCTACGGCCCTGCCTATTTCATAACCTACGCCCATTGAAGTTATTGTGACTTCTGCAACAACCAGATTGGCATTTAATAACCATTCCATATCCCGGTCGTGTATAAATTGGTCATTTGGGCCATCATCTCCCACAGCACTCAGATTAGTGTCGCCAACATGTTCGGTTAAAACTTTGCCATAGGTGCCGAGCTCCTTAATTATTTGTTGGTACAAAACGGCATCTTGCCTTCCTCCCCTAATCGATCCTGCAAAATATATTTTCATAAACAGTAATTAATAATGCTTCTTTGCCTTGAAAGTTAACAAAAATAGGATATGTATGGAAAGGATTAAATTAAAATTCACCAAATGCAGATTAGGTTAAAATTTTCGAGATGGAATCGAAAATAAAAATTGGCATTAATCTATAAATTATCCAATTAAGATTGATCTGCAGAGTTGGCAACATCGGAAAGTAATTGAAATACTTCCCCGTAAAAACGATCATTTTTTTCTTTATTAACCTCTAAAACTAAGTCTTGAACACGCTGTAAATTCCCGGTATGAATACGGTGCAATAAACCAAAACCAGCCGTATATCCTGTAAAATAAAATTTGTTGGAAAATTGATGGATCCCAAAGTACAGCAACGATGCGTGCAAGGTAAAACTAACCAGTCCTTCACCAATTTTCCCGGCATAAAACTGACCAGTTCCCGGGAAAAACCTGGATAAATTTTGTGCTTTTTTTGCAGATAGTTGTTTAGGAATATTCTTTTTTGCAAAAAGGCTTTCAAGCTTTAGGTGGTAGTTTGCCTGTATTGCCTCATTCTGAATTAGGTTTTGGATAAATACTTTTGCAGCCAATTTAGAGCTTTCCCATTCTTTTAAATTTAAGTGGCAGAGTGCCGTTAAAAACTGAATTCTTGCCAGTTGTTCGTTTCCTCGTGGTTTGGTTTGAAGTGCCTGAAGCTCAACAAGTGCCATTCCTGCATTGTTGTTTAAATAATGCATAAGGGCTTTTTCGTATTTAACAGTAAACAGGCTGTTATCAGGTAAATTGTATGTATAAATCCTGTTTAAAGTGACAGAAGCATTCGAGAAATCGTGTTCCCGTTTGTAGCAGTTTGCCTTTTGGAGCAATGCGTAAGTTTGCACATCGCGCGATTTATCCAGAAATATAATCTTCTCATATTCTATCCTGGCATCTATCAAATTTCCAGCACCGAGCAGACTGTCCGGGTATTGGAAAATAGCATCTTTGGAATAGCTTTTAGTTGAAGATATTCCGAAGAGGGATATGCATATTAAACAATATTTTATGGTCCATTTCATGATTAAATTCTTCGTTCACCAACTTAACAGTAAATACCGATCCATAAATATTCCCGATATATAGAACAGAAAAAAGGGAACTGAATAGGATCGTTTTAGCATGTTTTGCGCCAAGCTTATTATAGTTTTCCAAAGCTGTAAATCCGGCAGCACCGACAATAATAAATGAAGCAATTCCTTCGCCTGTTTTTCCTGCATATATTTTTCCTGATCCGGGTATCAGCGCAGAAAATAAACCTGCCATAAAGGGTGATTTATTTTTATGGTTTTTTATCTCGAGATGATAATCCAACAGTTTTTGCTTTTCTATTGAGAAGGCAAAGTTATCCTTCCCTTCCAATTTCTTATATGTTTTTTCGAACAAAGGGATATCCCGTTTCAACAATGCATTACCGGCCAATTCAAAGGTCCGAAGCTCTTCAAATCCTGTGGTATTCACGAGCGTTTTAAGTATATAGTCGGAATGTTTGATTTGTTTTAAATGTGAATAATTGTAGGCTGCAAAAAAACGGCTTTTTAAATAAAAATTTGAATTGGAAGATACTTGTAACAAAGCGTTTGCCGATGCTTCCAACTCTTTCAGCGAGTAATGCCCCCAGCCTTTTAAATAATTCATAGAGTCCCTTAATGACAGTGTGTTGGCATTCAATGAATTTGAATTAATGTAATAAATGGCATCGTGATAAGATTCCAAATTAATCAGGTGTTCAGCAAATTTTGCCTTGTTTTTTATTTGGATCTGCCCAAAAGCGGTCGTTGAGAGCAAGATCAAAAAAGTTAAAAAGAAACTTCTCATTTTATGGATTTATAAAATGAAATAGGGTCTTGCACCTTATTATTTTCAACCCTTAATGGATGGATACCAGTTGCGGCTATCCGATTGCAACGAGAAACCCTATCGGCCGAAAGAAAAACCCCTTTCAGTAAACCATACTCGTGAATACATTGCTTACTGAAATCGGAGCAAGAAGGGTGATAAAGGCAAGTTGCCGAAAACTGTTGCGAGAGAGTGTTCTGGTAAATATACAATAGTCCTCCAAAAGCCATATTTAGAGGATTTATTTTTTTTGTGAGCTGGTCTTCGGAAGAATAAATGAACGACCTGTGTTTTGATTGGACTTTTTCTTTAATTGTGGTTTCTTTTATAAATGCAATATCAGAAAGCAGTTTTTCCTGCGATTTTGAACATAAAAAGGAGAATAGCAATAAGCACAAAAATAGAATCCTAGTCCAATATTTTTGCATCGTCAGGCACTTTAAAATTAAAATATTGGGATGAAGGTAAAGAAGTTATTTTAAAATCGGAATAAGTATTTCGCTGAATAACAGAATCCCCTGTTGCCGGATACGATATCTGTGTCACTTTTGTGGGCATCATAAAACTCTGGAAAAATTCGTAATTGTAATAATAAATCTTTCGTAGGATTTTATTTTCAGCATTGTAATAAGCGGCATAAATTGGTCGGTCGTTATCAAATACGAGCTCAATTTTTGGAAGTGGGAAATCAGCCTTTTTGTTTATCCATGTTACAACCTGATGTTTTTCATCCATTTTAGTATTGGCAATTTCGTAGTTCTCTTTTGACAAGCCCAAATCTGTATAATTATTCGACAAAAAATAATAAAGTAATTCATTTTGACTGCTGAACAATTCATTTTGTTTGATCGAAACAGAATTATCTTCCGGGAAATATACTTTAACCTCCCCAAATTTATTCGATGTTTTGATGTATTCTTTTGGAGACCTTCCATGGATAATGAGTTCCCCACTTTCACGAAGGAAGTAATAATCTGCATCAATTTCCATGAGTTTCCCTTTCTGATAGGTTTGGTTTTTCAAGTGGAGGCTAATGTAGGCCTCGGGGCTTTGTCCAAACGAACATAAAAAGGTAACTGAAATCAGAACCAAAACAAAAAGAATACGTTGAGGATATCTTGTCATTATATGAAGATATTGGAAATAAAAAAACTGCTAAAATTGGTTTCCCCAAAATTAGCAGCCTTTAAGTTTGCAATAATTACCACATAAAAAATGCGGGATTATCAATATACATACTAATGTCATCGTAGTTAATGGCCAACACGATTAAGTCAACCAATGGCACAATACCAAAAATACCTCCACATGTAAGTATATAACCAATACCTGTGATCGTTTCGGTACCCAAATAGAACCTGTGGATTCCAAGTGGACCAACTACCAAATCTAAAATAATTGCCACTAAAGGATCTCTGTCGCCGGTAACGACCGATGAATTAGCAGAAGCGATTGTTGGCACTTCGGCACCAGTATCACTTAAAGCAATTACGTTAGCAGTAGCGAAAAGCTGATCAATAGCTTTGTCGTCAACATGATAATTTCCAGCAATAGCCGGGGTTAACGAACAGGTAATAATTGCAATTAAAATAAGTTTTACAATTTTTCTCACAATAAATAATTTTTGGTGAACATTAATTCAAAGGTATAAAAATAGGTCAGATTTAAACTATTTGGCGAACATAATTTTATCAAATAAAATCACTTTTTCGAACTAAAAAATAATTTCCCAAAAGTATTATAAACATTGGTTATTTATAAAATTAATTGTGTGTTCAACAATTTGGAATTTGATGAATATCAAAAAAAGAATTTTGCAACAATAAATGCATATGAATTCAAAATTTATGTGTTGAAACGACAGAGATTTGTCCAAATAAACATTTTGGGAATAAAAAATATAGATATGAAAAACAAATGCTTTATTTCTTATTTTCACTCATCTATTGTTACAGCCTAATGATATTTGTATATTGCGTGGCAAGCATTTAAATAATAAGCAAAATTAATTTATAAAATATGAAAAAAGTTGCAATTGGAATAGATATAGGTGGTACAAATACTGCCATTGGCGTAGTTGATGAAACTGGAAATGTGCTGGTAAAAGACAATATTCAAACTCCAACCCATGGCGATATCGACCTTTATATTTCAGAATTAACAGATGCCATTAACGAACAAATTAAATCGGTTAAATTATTAAACCCTAAAACAGAAATATTAGGAATCGGTATCGGGGCACCTAATGGGAATTATTATAGTGGGACCATTGAATATGCGCCAAACCTTAATTTTAAAGGGATTGTTCCATTCGTAAAATTGCTTCGAAAGAATTTTCCTGAATTGAAGGCTTTGGCATTAACCAATGATGCAAATGCAGCCGCCATTGGTGAAATGATATACGGTGGTGCCAAAGGAATGAAAAACTTTGTGATGTACACCCTGGGAACCGGAGTTGGTAGTGGGTTAGTAGTGAA
Source organism: Prolixibacteraceae bacterium (assembly GCA_963678235.1). Taxonomy (GTDB): domain Bacteria; phylum Bacteroidota; class Bacteroidia; order Bacteroidales; family Prolixibacteraceae; genus JABMQB01. The sequence goes on from OY782766.1 coordinate 3,771,564, forward strand.
TGGCGAATTGGTTTATGGGCACGATGGTTTTGCAGGAGAATGCGGGCATACAATGTTGGTCGAGAACGGAAGGTTATGTGGTTGTGGTACCCATGGTCATTTAGAAGCCTATTGTTCGGCACCGGGCATGAAGCGTACCGCATTCGAATTAATGGCTTATTACAATGCAAATGATAGTTTGTTGGCCGATAAATCGTTCAAGGAGCTTAATTCGAAAATGATTTTTGATGCAGCAGAAAAAGGCGATGAGATTGCCTTGGAAACATTCCGGGTCACAGGTGAATATTTGGGGCAGGGACTTGCAGATACAGTGCACCATTTGAGCCCGGAAGCTATCTTTCTGTTTGGCGGACCAACTGCTGCGGGAGATTATATCTTTAAACCAACGAAAGAAGCAATGGAAGAAAACTTGCTACCTATTTTTAGGGATAAGATTCCTATTTTACCATCGAAATTAAAAGCAGGAGATGCTGCCATTGTTGGGGCAAGCGCATTAGTCTGGAAGGAAATTGGGTAATTTGTTCAAAATGATATTTGTAAAGGGTGGATTTAAATTCACCCTTTTTCTGTCTTTAGGATTCAATTTGCTAAATTTATTGTCATTAACAAATGCAATAAAATGAGAAATATAGTTTTTTTACTCCTGATTTGTATTAGTTCGACTTTATGGGCACAAGAACCGGATAAATATTTTTACGATAAAATTTCATTTGCAAAAGCAAGAGAGATCCAAAAATTAAAGACAATAAAAGAAAAATCATCGTACTCCGATTATGATTTGACCTACCAACGAATGGAATGGAATATCGATCCGGCAATAAAATATATTTCAGGATCAGTGACTTCATATTTTTCTTCTGCTAAAGGAGTCCTTAGTAAAGTTGAGTTTGATTTATATAAAGGCTTAATCGTGGATTCGGTTAAAATGGGCAATGGAAAGTTGTCGTATTCGCATACCGAAAATGTATTGACGATCTTGCTGGAGGACTACGTGCTCCAAGGAGAAACCGATTCATTGATAGTTTATTACCGAGGTACCCCTCCCGATCAGGATCCCGAAAAAGGCTTTGGCGCATTCATTCAGGATTTTCATAACCAAACCCCAATAATTTGGACCTTGTCGGAACCATATGGTGCCCTAGAGTGGTGGCCATGCAAGCAAAGCCTAATGGACAAAATCGATTCTATCGATATTATTGTTACTTCGCCGGAAGCATATCGGACGGCAAGTATTGGAGTCCTGGTTTCGGAAAAAGTCCGGGAGGGCAATAGGATTATGCATTGGAAAAGCCGATACCCAATTGCTACATACCTGGTTGCAATAGCCGTCACAAATTACATGGATTACTCGCATTATGTCGTATTGAATGAGAACGATTCGATTGAAATATTAAACTATGTATATCCTGAAACCTTTGAGGATGCGCAACGGTGGACACCAAGGACCATTGAAATAATGGAATTATACAATGAATTGTTTGGAACATATCCTTTTGCTTCGGAAAAATATGGGCACGCTCAGTTTGGATGGGGTGGAGGAATGGAACATCAGACCATGAGTTTTATGCACAGTTTTGGTTTCGATTTAATTTCTCACGAATTGGCGCACCAATGGTTTGGCGATTATGTAACCCTTTCGAGCTGGCACGATATCTGGCTCAACGAAGGATTTGCTACTTTCCTAACAGGATTATGTTATCAAAACTTGTCGGGTGGGAAACATTGGGTGCCATGGAAATCACAGTTGATTGAAAGTATTGTGAGTGAACCCGGGGGATCAGTTTATGTAGAAGACACAACGAGCGTTCCACGAATTTTCAGTGGAAGGTTGTCGTATCGGAAAGGGGCTTTTCTTTTACACATGTTGAGATGGACTTTAGGAGATACTGTTTTCTTTAACGCGATACGGAATTATTTGAACGATCCGGAAATTGGGAATAGTTTTGCCTCTCAGAGTGAGCTGGTTGGGCATTTGGAGTCAGAAGCCGATACATCCTTAACCGAATATTTTAAAGATTGGTATTATGGAGAAGGTTACCCTATTTATACCATCAACTATCGACAAAATGAAAATATGGACCTTGAAATCGTAATTTATCAGGAAAGTTCTCACAGTTCGGTAGATTTTTATGAGATGCCTGTTCCAATTAGGGTTTGGAACCCGGAACATTCAAGATCTATAGATTATCGCTTTCAACATGATTACAGTGGACAGATATTCACGGTTAACCCGGGATTTCAAATTTCAAAATTGGAGTTCGATCCGGATTTATGGTTAATTAGTGGTGAAAATATTGTTTCTGCATCGCCTTTACTGGAGAGCAAAAATTCTATTTTAATTTATCCTAATCCTTCCGATGGGAAATTTGTTGTTGACCTGAAAAATGAAAATCTTATAAAAAAATTAGTTGTTTATAGCTTTGATGGGAGATTGGTGTATCAAAGTTCAGATATTCAAAACAGAATTCAACTTGATTTGTCAAATCTTGATACGGGAAATTATCTTTTACACATCATTTCAGAATCAGAAAATATTAGCCAAAAAATAACCATACAATAATTTTGTATTAGCTTATTTTACGATAGGTAGTTCAAAAAAATGCAAGCCAAATTTGTCCATAAAAAAAGCAGGCCTTGGACTAAAGCCTGCTTTATACAAAACAAAATTGAACTCTACTTTATTCGTCGTCTAAGATTGTATATGTAATTTCGATATCATCGTCTTCGAAATCCAACAGCCCATAACTATCATCAGAAGTAAGTGCCAAAGCATAGGTAAGGTTACGGCCTTTAGATGCACCGTTTCCGGTCCAACAACTTCCAACACTGCTCACAATATTTTGAGGGGTAGTTGAAAGTGTAATAGTACTTGAAGCAGTTCCTTTCACGCCATTTCCTTGTCCTGCATCGGCACCAGCCTCAACTGTTAAGGTTAGCCCGTCAGGTACTTCTCCGTTAGTAATCTGAACAGACACTTTTCTTGACAATCCGGCAGCAACCACTGAAGAATAGTTCATCCAGGTTCCGTTGTCGGTAGCCGAAGAGAAGTCAAGGGCTTCACCAGCTTCAGTTGGGGCAGTAGGGGCCAATACGATCCCTGAGAAGTCTCCTTCAAGGTCAAGCAATGCAACCTCTGGGATACTAAGTTTAACACTGTGTTTGAAAGCTTCCGTGTCCTGTGCATTTGATTTTAATACACCGATTGTGGCCATTAGCGCCAATGTGAATACAGCTAATTTTTTCATTTTTTTCGATTTTAAAGAGTGAATATTAATTTATAAAGGGTAATTCAATAAAACCGTTTGGGGGATAAGCAGTTCCTATTCGTCGTCTAAGATTGTATATGTAATTTCGATATCATCGTCCTCGAAATCCAACAGCCCATAACTATCATCAGAAGTAAGTGCCAAAGCATAGGTAAGGTTACGGCCTTTAGATGCACCGTTTCCGGTCCAACAACTTCCAACACTGCTCACAATATTTTGAGGGGTAGTTGAAAGTGTAATAGTGCTTGAAGCAGTTCCTTTCACGCCATTTCCTTGTCCTGCATCGGCACCAGCCTCAACTGTTAAGGTTAGCCCGTCAGGTACTTCTCCGTTAGTAATCTGAACAGACACTTTTCTTGACAATCCGGCAGCAACTACTGAAGAATAGTTCATCCAGGTTCCGTTGTCGGTAGCCGAAGAGAAGTCAAGGGCTTCACCAGCTTCAGTTGGGGCAGTAGGGGCCAATACGATCCCTGAGAAGTCTCCTTCAAGGTCAAGCAATGCAACCTCTGGGATACTAAGTTTAACACTGTGTTTGAAAGCTTTCGTGTCCTGTGCATTTGATCTTAATACACCGATTGTGGCCATTAGCGCCAATGTGAATACAGCTAATTTTTTCATTTTTTTCGATTTTAAAGAGTGAATATTAATTTATAAAAGGGTATTTATTTTAGTAATCATCTGTTAGTGTGTAAGTAATTGTTAGATCTGCTTCAGTATTAGTTAGTTTGGCATAGTCTGCGTCCGATTCAATATCTAATTTATAACTAAGGTTATGTCCGTTGTTTGTTCCATTTCCGGTATAACAGCTTCCAACGTTGTAAATTATTTTTTGTGGGTTATGACTAAGTTTTATTTGCCCTGAAGGATTACCCATATTTCCTTTGCCGTTTCCTGCGTCGTTTGCTGCAGTTGCTAATAATATGAGGCCCTCCGGAACATATCCTCTGGTAATTTCAACCGTGACACTTCTTGTTTTATTCCTTCCTACCACGGATGAATAATTAATCCATACATTGTTATCTACCGCTTGTGTAAAGTCAAATCCTTCTCCGGCTTCAGTTGGAGCTTTTGGTGCCAATGTGATCGACTTAGATCCTTCCAGATCGAGTAATGCTACTTCAGGGATACTTATAGTAACCTTATGCCCGGATGAATTATCATCCTGTGCATGTGTATTTATAAGTCCTGTGAATATGAGTAAAATCATTACTGTAAATTTTAAAGTTTTCATTGTTCTGTTGTTGTAGTTTTTGATCATAATTTGCACTTACAAAGTTAGATGGTGGGGAAATTCTGGAAATAGGGAAAACTCTGAAAAGGAATTTCGAAAAACCCTATAAAAACAACAGTAATATATTTAAGAAGCTATAAACCAGACATATAGGAAATATCGAAATGGGACAAACCCCAACACGGGACAATAAATGGTTTAATGGGACATCAATATCAAAATAGGACAATTCGAACTTAGACTGATCAGAATAAAATGAAACCTATCTTGTTGTATTGAAATTAACATAATATTTAACCAGACAAGATTTGGAATCGTTTGAAAATGCTGTTGTCTGTTGGTTATTTGTAGTTCTAAAATTAGTCTGTTTAAGCAGCTTTCGAGTTTCAAAAATTTCACGTATTTTTCGGATAAATTCAAGAATTATGGCTGTTTCAAGATTTGGGGTGTCTTTGGATAAAGATCTTTTGGATACCCTTGATAAATTTGTTGAAGTTAATGCGTTTGCAAACAGGTCGCAGGCAATTCGGCATGTTCTGGAGAAATACCTGGTAGATGAAAAATGGAAATGCGATAATATTGTTGCAGGGGCAGTAACATTGGTTTACGATTGTAGTAAAATGGACATTGTTGCCAGGGTTTCTGAAATTATTCTTGGCCATAAAGAATTAGTTTTATCCTCCCAAAATTTTTATTTGGATGCTACTAATTGTATGGGAATTATTGCATTAAAAGGCCCTTCGTACAAATTAACGGAATTTTCGGATAAACTTGTCGCCATTAAAAACCTCCAACACGCCAAATTAATTATGAGCAAGGTTAAATAGCAGAATTGTGGATGGATAGTCATGCAAAATGTTTTACGTGAAACCTTACGAAAAATAATGCATGTAGGGATGACCGAATAATTCGAATATTTGTTTACCTAAATTTGAAAGATGGGATTCACAAGGATTATGGTTTTATATATTTCTAAATATCTGTTCATGGAAATTTGGGCTTTACAATTTATTAAATGTCTTCCTGTAATTTTTTATTCTCTAGTTTATGTTAATAATCCTGCATTTGAAACTACTCAGGGTTATTGCAGCCACTTTGGTTTCTATAAATATCGTTTTTAAAATAAAGTAGATTTGATATTGGGAATTATTTTGCTTTTTCTCTCTACTCATTACTCAATACTCAAGTCTGACCGTTCATTATATTTTGAATTTCCTGTCTGCCGAACAGGCAGGCATTCAATTTTAAACCTATTTTGCTTCCAGTGCAAGTGGTTTAGTTAATTGTGCAATTTATCCACTTCAAAATGGTGTGAAGTTATTGCTAATTAATGTAGAACCAAATTTGGGATTCACAGTAAAAATATATTCTGTTTTAATGGCTATTTACGCAATGGTTGACCTGTTAAAATTAGGTGAGAACAGATTAAAAATAACGGTTTGTTTTTTTGCTTTTTCCCCTATTCCCTTATTAAATTCTTTTTTTTTCAATATGTTTCTCCAACAAGTTGCTTTTTAATGCATTTTTTATACTTTAGCATCGAATTTTATTCACCAAACAAAATATGAAAACCAGATTTATTTTTTCCATAAACAATTTCATTTAACGAAGTGTTAAGGCAAGCGTGCTTTACCTTAGTAATTATTTAACATTCTGTTAAACAGAAAATAAATATAATCTGTTGGAATTGCCAATTTGAAAAGATAATTTTGGGGTTTGTTGGTAAATATTTAATTAAATAAACAATAGGGTTTTAGAATAAGTCCAGGTTGTTAAATTGTAATAAAAATACCTGCTGATGTTGACAAGGTTAACAAATAGTGGTTTTTTTTGGTGTAATGCCTATAATTTTTGGCAGAAGTTGTAAATAATTGTGAAAAAAGTCATATTTTGTAGTTCGATTACTCAAAAAGGCTTTTTGAAGTAATATATTATAAATTAGTTAATGAAAATAAATACAAGTTTAATTTTAATTATTAGGTTATGAAAAAACTTTATCTTCTACTTTTTTTAATGTTGACGATTGGTTTTGCTCATGGGCAGATAACATGCCCATCGAATCAATCGGCAGCGACTGACGTAGACGAATGTTCTGCGTCAAATGTATCATTGCCGTTACCCGGGAACCTGCCAAATGGGTTTGCGGATACGATAACGTATACTTTGAGTGGGGCAACAACGCAATCATCATCGTCATTTACCCCATTGTACACATCAATGACAGACAGTTTCTTCGTTGGTGTTACTACAGTTACGTACACAATTGATACTTTAGCTAATTCAGGATCGGTTACCTGTGTTTTTACAGTTACTGTTTCGGATGAGCAGGCACCTGACGTAAGTCTAATTGCCGGTCAACCGTACACAGTACAAGTTGATGGTACTGGTAATGTTGATCTTGCTGTTGCATTGGCTGATACCTTTAATCTTGTTTTAAACGACAACTGTGATGTAACTCCATTAGATGTTACTTTTGATATTCAAAATTTCGATTGTGACGATATTGGTACTACGCATACTGTTGAAGTTACAGTATTGGATAGTGGCGATGTTGCATCTGCAGGAAACCTTCCTAACGAATCAGTTGCTACAATTTATGTAACTATTGCAGACACTGTTTCTCCGGTTGCGTTGTGTTATGCTCAGGATACTGTGTATATTGATGAATTAGGCGCAACAACATTAATTGTTGCCGATATTGATAGTGCTTCAATGGACAATTGTGAAATTGATACCATGTGGTTAAGCAACTATGGTTTTACTTGTGCTGATACCGGAAGTTACAATGACACATTAACTGTAACAGATATTTACGGCAACTCAAGCACATGTGTAACCACAGTTACTGTATTAGACACTATTGCTCCTAAAATTTTCTGTTTAGACGATACTGTTTATTTAGATAGAGGAGGAGATGCAGAAGTATTGCTTGCTAATATTCTGGATTCCATTTGGGAAAATTCTTGTGAAGCAGTATTGACAAACATTGATACTGTAATGTCAGATACTTTCTTCCACTGTGCAACAGGTAATTATGATACTGTAATTACAGTTACCATTTATGACCATGCAATGTTAAGCGGAACTTGTACTTCTACAATCACTGTAATGGATACTGTTTCTCCAGAAGCTTTCTGCATTGCTAAAGACACTGTTTATTTAGACGATGACGGAATTGCATTTGCTACCTGGATGAATGTTTTAGATTCTGCTTGGGACAACTGTTCATTAGTTGACACCTCATTAATGGAAGCTGGAAACGATACCGTTTGGTTCAGCTGTGATCAGGTTAACCTGGATAGCACTGTACTTGTAATTGTTGAAGACCATGTCGGTTTAACAGGAACATGTGAATCAACTATTACTGTTTTAGATACCACTTCTCCTGAAATCTTCTGTTTGAACGATACTATTTATCTTGACAGGGACGGATTTGCTGAGGTGATGATGCCGGAATTGGTTGACTCAACCTGGGAAAACAGTTGTTTGGTGAATCAGGACACAATGCTTTCTGATACCTTCTTCTATTGTATGGGAGGCGATTACGATACAACAATTACGGTAACCTTAATTGATTACGCTGGAAACGATGGTACTTGTACTTCCACAATAACTGTATTAGACACAGTTTCTCCTGAAATTTGGTGTGTTGAACGCGATACTATTTATTTAGATTATGATGGTACCGATACAATGGATACCTATTTATATATTACTGGTGTTCTTGTGGATTCAACCTGGGAAAATTGTACGATTGATACTTTAGTTCTAGGAGCTGAAGGTTCTGAATCTACTGGGGGTGATACAATCACTGCTGATTGTAGAGATGTTGGGACGCATGGACCTATTCCAGTTTCAGTTATTGATGCTTCTGGAAATTGGGGTACTTGTTGGACTTCAATTACCATAATGGATACTATTAAACCAGATGAACTATGTCAAGATGTAAATATTTACCTTGATTCAATGGGCAATACTGCTGTTAGTGCAAATATGGTTGATGGTGGATCCTGGGATGCTTGTGGAATTGATACCTTATTAATAAGTCTCGATTCTACTGTATTTACTGATTCTATTTGGTTCGACTGTGAAGATGTTGGTGATATCGATGTTCTTCTAAAAGTTGTGGATAACCATGGTAACGAAAGTACTTGTACTTCAACTGTTACTGTTTGGGACGAAATTTATCCAATGATCGATTGTGTTTACGACACTACGGTTTATCTTGATCAGGATGGATTAGCGGTTATGGAAGACTTTGGCTTATTGGTTGAATCAGTTTGGGATAACTGTGATTACACATTGAAATATACAGGTACTGCTTACGATTGTACTCAGGTAGATAATACTATTATGACATACGTAACAGTTACCGATGATAGTGGAAACAGTTCAACTTGTGATGTTTCAGTTACTGTGAAAGATCAATATGATCCGGTAATCGTTTGTGATGAATTGTCTGTTGACCTTTGGGAAAATGGAGAATATGTATTAGACGATACTGAAAAAGAAGAACTTGTTAAAGATGTATGGGATAACTGTACAGATCTTGACTACGATGATATCGCAGTTGATTTATTCTCATTCGAATGTGTGAATGTTGAAACTGATTCTGCAAAAGTTAAGTACACTGTTTCTGATGAGCATGGAAACACAACAGTAAAATATTGTTACGTTGAAGTAAATGATGTAACCGATCCTGTTGCTATGTGTATAGATACAGTTCAATTAATTTTGGATGAAAATGGTCGCGCAATCTTATATCAAAGTGATGTAAATGATGGAGACGACCACGAAAGTACTCCGGAATGGGCAAGATTCTATAACGACCTTGAAGGTGGAAGTTATGATGCTTGTGGTATTGAATCAATGACATTATCAGAAAACGTATTTGAATGTGATGCTATTGGAATGAATACAGTTACTTTAACCGTAATCGATCCTCATGGAAATTCAGATGCTTGTACTTCTGTAATTGAAGTTATCGACGATGTTGCACCTGTATTCACAGATGTTGCTGATGTTGAGGTTGAACTTGAACCAGGAGTTTGTTCAACTGCAATCGAATATCCAACTATTGATGCTGATGATGCATGTAAAGATGATCTTACATATACCTTAATTGAAGGATTAGGAGTTGATGGTGACTTCCCACTTGGTGTTACAACTGAAACTTGGGTTGTAGAAGATATGGGTGGAAATACCGATACTTTAACCTTTACAGTTACAGTTACTACATATAATGCTGCACCTGTTATTAATCCAACAGACGATATCGTAGTGGACGAAGATCCTTCTCCAATTACCGTATTGTTAACAGGTATTGGAACTGGTGGTGATTGTGATGCTGCTCAAATGGTAGATTCAGTTGCGGCTGTTGCTTCTGACAACGCACTAATTACTGGTATTGTAGTTACTTATGTTGATGGTGATGCTACTGCAGGACTTGAATTAACAATTGCTCCAGATATGAACGGAACAGCAACTGTTGTTGTAACTGTTATGGATAATGGTGGTACTGAAGGAATGGGCATGAATACAACTATGGATACATTCATGGTTACTGTTAATGCTGTTAATGATGCACCAGTTGTTGATCCTATTGCAGATGCTACTGTTATTGCAGACCATACTTTAGATATTCCTGTTGATGTTGCATTTAGCGATGTGGACGGTGATGTATTAACATTCGAGGTTACATTAGAAAATGGTGATCCACTTCCAGCTTGGTTAGTTTACGCTGGTGGAACATTAACTGCAACTCCAACAACTTCTAATATTGGTTGTGTTGAAGTTAAAGTTGTAGCTTCTGATCCGGATGCTGCAAGTGTAACTGATGTATTCCAAGTATGTGTATTGCCTTGGCCAACTGGTATCGAGGATGCATTCAAAAACATAGATGTTAAAATGTTCCCGAACCCGGCTAAGAACTTAGTTACATTGGAAATCAGTGGAAACAATGGTTCAGATGTTGAGGTTGTGGTTATGAATATCACAGGTAAAGAAGTATTAAGGAAAGATTTCCAAACTACTGATGCTATCCAGTTCGATATGAGTGAGCACGTAAGCGGAATGTACTTTGTTAAATTAAATGTTGATGGTAACGAAGTGGTTAAGAAATTAATTCTTGATCGCAAGTAATCATAAGGTAAAGTTTAACCTACACTTAAAAAGAAGATGCTCGAAAGAGTATCTTCTTTTTTTTTGCCTGTAATTCATTGTGCAAATTATGCAGCATTAAAAAAAGATTAGAAACGATTGCTGTAGATTCATGTTACAATCCGTAATTGTAAAAAGGATCACATTAATATCCGAGTAAAGAATTGATTTGCTAATTATCTAAATAAATAATGAAATAAGAGTATTTGTTGAAGTTATTATTTAAGGTAATACATTGTATCGTTGTTAGGTTAAGACCAGAATTAGTGCCTTTAGCAAAGGGCAATTTCATTAGATAACACCAACGTATTCACAATATGGAGAGTATCCTCAAACGTTGAAAAAAGTTGATAGAATTCACTTATTTAGAGAAAGAAGATAAGGCATTCAATAAAGAAAATCCTTGATGTCCGTTAGAAAACATTTTGTCCCCCAGGGATTTCTTCTAAAAAATGCAACTCCTATTCTACCAATACTTGCCCCTTTGGGCTGTTCCGTAAGGAACTCAATATGCGTAGAGATAAAATCGAACCCCAATGCTGAAAGTTCCGTAGGAACGAAAAAATCATAAATGCAGAGATAATGTTGAAATTTTACCGGACACCAATGAAAGAAATGCATAAAAGAAAATATACAATCTAAGATAGATGGAAACAGAAAAAGCGAATTCTTCTTATTTATGGATTCTGCGATGTTTTTATATCCTATATTCAGTAAAATAATATTCTGCTTTTATCAATTTGCCAGAATACTACATTTAATTCAACTTTTATACAGCCCAGTTAGGCATAAAGCATTAATCAATTTAAATGGGGAATAATTCTTTAAAGATGTGATTTTCGATATAAAATTAGTTAGTAAAAAACAAAAATCGAATTTTATCAATCTTTATAAAGAATTATCATTATTGGAATGTATTTTTAGGATATAATAGAAATGGATTTATCTATAATTAAGAATATTGGAAAGCAGAAATAAATATAAAGGGAGTTTGTTTTGCTTGGTTTGTACGTGATTAACGTCCCTGAAGCTCGTTTCTAAATGAAGTACGTACGCACCTAAATCCAATAAACGATTTTGCTTCGTCCTGGTATTCAAAACTCCTGGTAGATGTTTGAATAAAATGTGCGATATCTTTCCAGGAACCGCCCCTTACTACTTTTCGTTTTAAGACCTCTGGATCATCGGGTTTGGCGTTGTATTCAATTTCAGGATTGAAATCCCCCATAACATCGTAGGCAGATTCATAAAATGCAGTGTTTGTCCATTCTGCAACGTTACCGGCCATGTCATACAGTCCATAAGGATTTGGATCAAAAGATCCTGTTTTCATCGTTGTAACATTATATGGACTATCGGCAACATAATTGCCCCGCAGAGGTTTAAAATTGGCAACAAAACATCCTGTTTGATTCCTGGTATAATAACTTCCCCACGGATAAAGGCAGTTCAATAAACCACCTTTGGCTGCCATTTCCCACTCTGCTTCACTTGGAAGCCTAAAGTCATGCGGCGCTGCTTCTTTTAACCTGTTCTGGTTAGCGGTCATTAATTGTGTCCTCCAATTGCAAAATGCTTTAGCCTGTTTCCAGGTTATTCCAACAACAGGATAATCATCGAACGAACTTTGCGAAAAATATTTTCTAGTTAATGGTTCGTTATAAGTATACGTAAAATCACGTATCCAAACTAAAGTATCGGGATAAACGGGTATGCTTTCATGAATTAAAAACGATCTTCTGTTTTGAATTGGCACTTCCATTCCTTCAGGATTGATTATGCTTCCTTCGTATTTCTGTGTTTCGTAATTAAATGCGTTTTGCCTCTTTGCAGCTTGTTTGAAATCGATCCAATAATAATCATAATTCAACTTCCTCGGATCAATTGTCTTTTTAAAATTTAGACGTTCTTCCTCTGGAATATACATTTCATCAAGAATGTTCTGATATTCAGGATTATTCCATTCGATAGGTTCTTCCCAATTAATATTTGTTTCAGTTAATGCAACACCACGTACGTTTTCCGAGACTAAAAATTCGGCAAATACCTCACCAAGTAGTTTACGCGCAATTGAATCCCTAACCCAATAGACGTATTGGCGGTATTCATTGTTCGTAATCTCCGTGTCATCCATCCAAAATGCCTCAACGGTAATGGTTTTGGTTGGTGTAGTTGAATTTGAAAAATCCTCGTCATTGGGACCAATGTTAAAAGAGCCCCTATCTATATATGCCATGCCATATGGAGAAGGTTCAAACCATGTACCTCGTGATGCCGCAGCACTGGGTAAGTACACTGTAGGCTTTTTACAGGAAACGAGGATTAAAGTGAATAGAAATAATATTGTAAGGCGTCTCTTCATTTCTGCAATAGACTCTGACTCCGGTCTTTAAATATTCAATTAAAGGTTTTGCAGTAAATTGCAAAAAAAGCCTTATGGGAAAGACCATAAGGCATATTTATGTTTTGTTTATTATTAATATTCCCAAAGGTTTTGTTCAAAATCAAATATTTCAGATTCGATTCTTCTTGATTCCAACATAGCTTCTTTTCCCTGAAGATATTGGAAAATATCACGGTTATTAAAAGTGTTGGATTCTTTAACAATGTAACTATTAAAATAACGCTTGATGAATAGATCATCGAACGACATTTTTTTTGCATCGTTGTATGGATTAAACACCTCATTTGTAGCAAGCAATTCCCTGGCTTCTGGATAATATACCCAGAATACCTGCTGGCGCTGAATTTGACCGGTTGCATCATCTTCACGAACAAACAACCTTATCGGACAAACACCAACAATGCGTACATTAAGTGTCGAATTATTTTTATCGAAATACCACTCTTCTTTAATCATGAATTGCTTAACTTCTTCTTTACGGATCTCACCAGCAACAATTTCATCTACCATTTCACCAGTATCAAAATCTCGTCTTTGAACGACACTGGTAGTTGCCCCAAATTGTTTTTTAACTTCTTCGAAGGTAATAGGCAGTTTAAAATCGTCGTCCTGACGTGCGTCGTAAGCAGTAATCTGACCACTTTCAACTCCTTGAAGCAGCAATGAAACTAGATTAACCCTTCCGTCCATTTCCTGTGTGGGGAAATAAAGTGGCTGGTTAATTTTTTCCCGAACATCAATAATACGCCAAATTACTTTCGACCAAAAAACATCCGCTTCCCTAACTTCAGTTAATGGCATCGGTTTCTTTTGGTAAACATCACGGCGTTGATAAGCTCCATTTATAATTTGCGCATCTGCGCTGGTGTGAACCAGGCCAAGTAACATTGCGCAAACTCCTAAAAAAATTACTGACTTTTTCATCCTTATTTTATTTTAAAACTGATAGGATCCAATGTGTATCTACTGCCATTTTCACCTACAGCATTAATTTCATCAATATATATTATCGAATTTATATTTAATCGGTTAAATTGTTCTTTTTGTTCTTGTGTAAATCGATTTGATTCAGATGCATACATGGTAACATATCCGCTGGCAGAGGTGATGTTGATATTAAACCTGGTAACCGTAAATTTTAAATCAAAAAGAAAATCTTCAAGGGCTGCTTCTATTCCGTCCTGAACTTTTAATTCTTCTTTACGTATATTCCCGCCTTTTTTCCCGGCAATTTGTGCTACCGGTGGCGGAACAGGTAAAACCCGCCATTTGGTTTCTCCCAAATGCCTTTCTTGTCCACCAACAGTGGCAAAAACATCTATTTTTGTTCTTCTTCCAAATTCATCAAGTTCTGATGGGAAAACAAAATATGAATCTCCGTTTTTTTCAAAGGTACCATTGGTAACTTCAATGCGAACATCTTCTTTCGAAACTCCCGGAACAGCAACATCCACAGGATTTGCCAATCCACGGTAAAAAACGTTCATTTTTGTTGCAGATACGGTTATACTTGGTGGTGTTACCTGATATTCTTCTTCAAAATGGTATGGTTGTATAATGCCCGCCGGATTTTTATACTTAATTAATCCACTCCATTTAAATGTTCCCGGTGTGGATGCCGGAACTTTGAAAATCGCCTGCCCATCAACAACTTCTACTGACCTTCCGTTTATTATTATTTCAGGTTCTTGTGTGGTATCCGTAGCGGCCAAAAATACTTTTGCTTCGTACGTATCACCTTGTAATACAATATTTGATTTTGGGATTACCTGCGCCTGAAGCTTATTAAATTTAAATGACTCAGCATCTATTTTACTAAATAGATAGTTGATCATATGTGCTTCAGCATTTTTAATGTCCAATTGAATCTTTTTAAACAAGGTAATTACAGCAATTAAAGGTTTGCTATCGAAATATTGAACTTCCCAGGTAAGTTCTCCCAACTTGGTTGGCGGATCGGAAGTGTCAAGTTCGTCTAATATTGTTTTACGAAAATCGTTATCGTCTTCAGCAATCAACAAGGCTAAAATATTTTTATACGCAACAATTTTTTCTTTTAGTTCTGTCGCTTTTTTCTGGTTGATCAATATTTCAGATGGTGTATTTAAATCGTCTTCTTTTTTTAAGCGGATGGTATCTCCTTT
This sequence comes from Prolixibacteraceae bacterium, assembly GCA_963678235.1. Taxonomy (GTDB): domain Bacteria; phylum Bacteroidota; class Bacteroidia; order Bacteroidales; family Prolixibacteraceae; genus JABMQB01. The sequence continues at coordinate 3,786,771 of OY782766.1, forward strand.
TTGAGTAATAAAATATGGACTATCTTCACGTAATGGGTGTTCTTCATCTACCATTACCCCGCCTGAAGTTTCCACAATATTTTCGCTAAGCCTCCAAATATAGTTTATGAGTGAATCGGTATTTCTGCGAACTTGTTTTGCTTTATCATACCATTCATCCACCTTATCTTTGTTTTGATCATAGGCAAATTCAAAGTTTGAATAGATTTGCTCATTCTTACTATTTACCGTATTAATAGTTTGGGCAAGACTGGAATCAACCACCCTGAAAGCTTCCAATACTTCAGCAGCAACGTTCAAGGCTAACATAGCCGTCAGAACGATGTACATCATATTTATCATTTTTTGCCTCGCTGTTTCCGGGCAATTTTTTGCACCCATATCAGAATTTCCTCTTAACTATTATTTTTTATAATTCATAGCCCCCAACATTCCACCATAAATAGTATTGAGTGCCTCAAGGTGTTTATTTAACTGTTCAGCGTTCTCTTTATACTTTTTAATTTCATCCACCGATAAGGATAAAACTTCGTTTATTTGTTGTAAATCGGCACTAAACTTACGACTCGCCTCAAACTGTTGTTTGGTCCCTTTCAATTGTTCAATAAATGAGTTGTTTAATTCGGTTAGATTTGAATTAAGGTCGCCCATTTTTTCAGAATATTGTTTTGAATTGGCACCGATACTTTTCAGGTCAACCGAAATAGTTTGAGAGGCTTCTGCGTATGATTTTGCCAATAAATCAGAAGATTCAAGAACTTTGCTTGCAAATTGTTCTCCTGTTTGGTTAAGTTTTGAAATTACATTTTGCCCTGAATCAGATAGTTGTTTAGCGGTACTTGAATAAGAATTTACGAGCTCTCCAACCGAATTATTAATTTCTTCGTTTGCTTTGTTATTAATTTCGGCAAGCGTGTTCATTGATTCAGATGCCGATCCCAGGTTTTTTACATAAAGGTCGGTAGCAAGGGTCGCAGTTGAAATGTCACTAATTCCTCTGGCAGTGTTGCTCAGGTCATTCAAACCTTTGCTAACTTTGGTTATCAACTCAGGTGTAATATCCGAATTTTTCAATAAGTTGTTAAACTGACTTGACGCATCATCTTTTTCCAACTCATCAAAATCAATCATCTCATAGTCTTCTTTCAACTCGGGGTATACTTTTCCCCAATCCGGAATTTCCATTGGTGGTTCAAATGCCGAAATAAAAAATATGAAGGCTTCTGTTAAAAGTCCGACTGCCAGGATATACCCGGAATAAGGCAAGTGTTCAAGTTTAAAAAGGGCTCCAATTAAAACGATTGAAGCACCCCAACCATACACGTAGCCCATAAAGACTTTCCACCGTTTTGTTTTTATTATTTCACCAAAATTCATAATTCAATAATCAAATGAGAATTGTTAAAATTCGTTGCTAAAAGATGATCTCGCACATCGAAATCCTATATACGATTTAGTTTCATCCTGGTATTCATAACTTCTTGTTGAAACCTGGAGGAAATAATTAATATCTTTCCATGAACCACCACGTATTACCTTACGTTTCATTGCTGGTGGGTCATCAGGAAGGGCGTTATATTTGAATGAAGGGTTAAAGTCATTTAAGTAGCTATATCCTGCTTCATCATAAGCATCAATAGTCCATTCAGCGACATTACCCGACATGTCGTATAAACCATACTCATTGGCATCATAACTACCAACTTTCATGGTTGCGATTCCACCATCCTCTACATAATTACCACGAAGAGGCTTAAAGTTTGCAAGAAATACACCATCATCATCACGCGTATAATAACCACCCCATGGATACATAGATAGGTCTTTTCCTCCTCTAGCGGCATATTCCCATTCAGCTTCGGTTGGTAACCTGTAATCTTGTAAGGTTGGTTCGCCGCGGCTTTCCAAATAATCGGTTTGAATTTTTGTTCTCCAATTACAGAAGGCATTGGCTTGTTTCCAAGTAATTCCTACAACAGGATATTCGTCAAATCCGGGATGGGAAAAATAACGTGTTGCCCATGGTTCGTTATAGGAATAGGTAAAATCACGTATCCAAACTAAGGTGTCAGGATAAACATTTACACGATCTTTCATAATAAACGATGCCCTATTCTCAATTGGGATTTCATTTCCTTCCAAATCATAAACAGTACCTTGGTAGCTTTGGGTTTCGTAATTATACATATTTGAGCGTTTGGCTGCTTGTTGGTAATCAATCCACCAATACTCATAAAATAATTTTCTGGAATCAATAGATTTTCTGTTAAAGAAACGCTCGTTTTCAGGGATATACAATTCTTCAAGTGCATATTGCATGTCGGGATCGTCCCAATCTATCCTTTCGTCCCAATTAATGAGGGGAGGATCAATAGGATTTCCATCCCTGTCTTCTGATATCAGGAATTCAGGATATTGTTCGCCAAGTAATTCCCTTGCAAGCTTGTCTCTGGTCCAAGTTACAAATTGACGATATTCATTGTTTGTAATCTCGGTATCATCCATCCAAAAGGCATCAATCGAAATGGTTTTGGATTGTGTATTTGACCAGGCAGGATCCTGATCGTTTGGACCCAGGTTGAAACTTCCGCGTTGAACGAAAACCATACCATATGGAGAGGATTCATTCCATCTTCCCCTGTTTTGTACACCGATTAGTTCACCACTTCCCGATTGATTATTGCATGCAGTGAAACTCAATGCACTCCAAATTACTGCTCCTATCAAAAGAAATTTTTTCATAGCTCAATATTAATAGCTTTATTTCTTATAAAAATCTTATACTCTTATATTTACGTGTCCGGTTCTTTTCAAGATCGAGCGAATAGCTCAGAAATATCTCGTGAGAACCATAACCATATCTACCAATTGCTGAGGTTGTCAGGTCAAACGAATAGCCAAAAACAAGTCCATTGTTTAACTCAGCGCCCAACAGCAGGGAAATAGCATCCTGGTAACGATAGGATAAACCTCCCCATAATCTTTCGTCGTATACAATATTTGCATTTAAATCAAGTTGCCAACTGGCAGCGTCCGATTTAAATAGGAACGACGGTCGTAATTCAAATAACGGGTCGGGAAGTTTAATATTGTATCCTCCCGACAAATAATAATGCCTTGACAAGTACGTACTTGCAAGGTCCGAAAACTCGATATTAGCTTGGTTTAGATGCGTTACTGAAGCACCAACATAATAATTGCTTGCTTTTAAATATACACCCATTCCAATATCAATTGCCATTTGGCTTACATCACCTTCCGTGAGTAAAATGTCTGTTTCATCCCAATACTCACCTTCAGGAAAATCCCATTCGCCATTTATGCTTTTATTAAAAAACCCAAACGATAATCCAATTCCTAATGTTCCCGGTTTCACGTCCAGCTTGTATGCATAAGCAAAATTTACCGATACATTTTTTTCAAATCCAAGCTGGTCATTAACAACATTTAATCCAATCCCACTGGGTTTTCCGAATACATCAACAGCTGCTTCAGCACCAAATACCGTTGTAACAGGAGCTCCTTCAAATCCAACCCATTGGTAACGGTTTAAAATTATGCCACTTAAGGCATTCTCGCTACCTGCATATCCAGGGTTTACGCCTAACTTGTAAAACATGTTATTTGTAAACTGTGGATCCTGCTGTGCAATAACCGCTAAATTAACTATTATTATAAAAAATAAAAAAGAAATGGACTTTTTCATACTTAATCTGCTGCTACAACTTTTAGCCTGATTCAACTTGCTAAAGAAAGAAAAAAAAGCTTTCTGAAACAAGCGCGCCAAGCTTTGATATGCAAAGAACGTTACTAATTTCTTATTATTTTGACATACGGTCTATTTTTCTAATAAACTTCAGCCATTTCTCAGGTATCTCCTTTTTTGAAGCCATCAAATAATCATTTTTCAAACACGAAAATGAAACGCTTTCATTTTCACCTGTATTCACTTGCATCCACCATTGTTCGGTTTGTTTGTTTTGAAAGAAAACAATTGGTTTATCTAATTCTTCCAACTGCACATTAAACTGGGTAATTTTATCCGCAGAATTGGGCAAGGAATTGTTTTTTTGATGAAGAAACCCTTCTACAAAATACCAGATAATTTGAGCTACAAGTTTGGATGTTTGGTCACGTAAATCATAGTCAGGATTCGATTCAAAAATTCCAAATACTTTGAGCTTATTGCTTAATCCTGCATAACGCGCAATTTTGCATGCTTCTTCGCTATATAACCCATTTGGCGATCCGTTATAGTGTCCGGGGGCATCGGTTTGCCTGATTGCCCCAACATCAAAACTAACAAAATCAGAATCCCGGATTACAGGCTCTATTTCTTCCATATTCGATCGCAGGTTACCAAGCCTAATATAATCAAATAAATTCTCATTTATTTCCGAAATGGTTTTGTTGGAAACATAATAACTTTGATAAGCCAAAAAATTTATATGAAACAGGTCTGGGTTTTCTGAAAGTATTTTTGAAATGTAATTTGTTGAATCAACCGGTGATGAATGAGTTTTAATGTCGATTGAAGGATCAATGGTTGTAAGCGTAAAAAAAGAATCCTCTTTAAATGCCCTGGCTATTCCGACCCCAATATCCTGTCCTCCCCCAATAACAATGCATTTGATATTTGATTCGGAGAGGTAGTCGGTCACATCCCTTAATGCGAAATAGATATCTTTACTTCCGTTCCCTTTTTTCAAATTGCCCAAGTCGATAATTCTAGGTTTTGAGTCAAAATTATCCAGGGCATACAGGTGCTTCCTGATTTCATTGGGAGCTTTTGCTGTTCCTTTGTTTGGGGTTTTTTCTTCGTATGGCACACCAATTATTGCAACATCATAGCTGCTAAATTCTTCCGAGGAAAAATTTGACATATTCCTGGAAATTAAATATCCCAAAGAACTTTTGTCTTTTAGGATTTTATCCAGCTGTAAATCAACAGTATCTATGGTGTCAAAATAGTACCTAATATCCATGCAATAAAAATACCAATAAAAATAAAAAACGTAGGTGTTTGCATCTTGAATAAAACAAAGGATACTAACAAATTATTGTTGATATAAATTATTGAGAATTAGCAAATTGAAATATTTTGGAATCTTTCAAAGCCTTAAATTTACAAGCAGGATTATTTATAATCCCAAAATATTTTTTGAAAACAATAGATTAATAAACTAAGTTAAAAGAGTTTAACTTGTCAATTCTGAAGTTAATATCAAATTATTTTTTCTTTTTCCGGGGCTTTTTTGTGGTTGGTGTGCTTTCAATTATTTTCATACAATCGTCGTATCCCAGTTCTTCTGCTTTAACTGATTTTGGGATTTTATAATTCTTCTTTTTATAGGAAATATATGGCCCCCATCTACCATTCAATAGCCTGACTTCAGGATCGCCCTCAAATATTCGGATAATTGCATTTCTATCTTTTTCCCTTTTAGCTTCAATTAAAATGATTGCTTCGTCAAGTGAAACAGAGAACGGATCCTGGTCTTTTCCTAAAGAAACAAATTTATTATCGTGCCTAACGTACGGACCAAACCTTCCGATAGCAACCGTAACTTTTTTATTTTCGTATTCACCAAGTTCTCTTGGCAATTTAAACAGCTCGAGAGCCTCTTCAAGTGTAATTGTTTCGATGTGCTGACCGATGCGCAACCCTGCGAATTTTGGTTTTTCTTCGCTTTCATCGTCCCCGTTTGACGTTTCCCCTAATTGTGCCAATGGACCAAACCTCCCAATTTTTACTGAAACCTGTTTCCCGGTATCCGGATCGGTACCAAGAATCCTTTCTCCCCTGGTATTTCCTGTTGCCTGTAATGCAGATTCAATCCTGTCGTTAAATGGTTGGTAGAATTCGTGAAGAATATTGTTCCAAATCTTTTTTCCAACAGCTACATCATCAAATTCTTTTTCAACATTTGCGGTAAAGTTGTAATCAAGAATATGGTCAAAATGCTTTTGAAGGAAATCGGTCACTACCATCCCAATATCAGTAGGAAACAATTTTGATTTTTCGGCTCCGGTAATTTCCGTGTTTTCTTTTTGTGTAACAACTTTATTTTTAAGCGAGATTGTATTGTACTTTCTTTGAACTCCCTCTCTGTCTTCTTTTACCACATAATTCCTATTTTGGATTGTGGTAATAGTTGGGGCATAAGTTGAAGGCCGTCCGATTCCAAGTTCCTCCATTTTTTTAACCAACGAAGCTTCGGTATATCTTGCGGGCCTCGCTGAGAACCGTTCAGTTGCTGTAATTTCTTTTTCCAGTAATTGATCCCCTTTCTTTATTCGAGGGATAATATTTTGAGAGCCATTTCCATTTCCGTTTTCATCGTCTGACGATTCCATATATACTTTCAGAAAACCATCAAAAATCAGGACTTCTCCGGTTGCATTAAATTTCTCGCTTGTTGTTGAAATATCAATAGTTACGGTAGTTCTTTCAAGGATTGCATCAGCCATTTGAGAAGCAATAGTCCTTTTCCATATTAACTCATAAAGCCGTTGCTCCTGCGACGAACCATCAATGGTTTCGTTATCCATAAAGGTTGGACGAATGGCCTCATGCGCTTCTTGGGCACTTTTTGACTTGGTTTTATATTGCCGTGTTTTTATATACTTATCGCCATGCAGATCCTTGATTTTATTCTTAGAAGTATTTATCGCCAAACCGGATAAGTTGACCGAATCTGTACGCATATATGTAATTTTCCCCGATTCGTAGAGGCGTTGTGCAACAGCCATTGTTTGAGAAACCGAAAATCCCATTTTACGCCCTGCTTCCTGTTGCAATGTTGATGTGGTAAAAGGTGCTGCAGGAGATCTCTTTCCGGGTTTTTTAACAATATCGGCAACACTAAATTCGGCATTCTGGCATTTCTCGATAAAAGCCAATGCTTCTTTTTTGTTTTCGAACCTTTTGGTTAATTCAGCCTTTAGTTCCGAAGCATTATTATCCTGATCATTTACAATAAATGTAGCTGTCACCCTATAATTAGAGGAACTTGAGAAATTCATGATTTCCCTTTCACGGTCAACGATAAGCCTAACTGCTACAGATTGGACCCTGCCTGCGGATAAGGATGGTTTTACTTTTTTCCACAAAACAGGAGAGACTTTAAATCCAACAATGCGGTCTAAAACACGTCTTGCCTGTTGGGCATTAACGAGGTTTACATCTAAATCACGCGGACTTTCAATTGCATTTACAATTGCATCTTTGGTAATTTCGTGGAAAACAATCCGGCGCGTTTTTGCAGGATCGAGTTTTAATACTTGCATTAAATGCCATGCAATTGCTTCTCCCTCCCGGTCCTCGTCCGAAGCGATCCAAACCGTTTTTGCGGCTTTGGATAATTTTTTTAGTTCTGAAACAATCTTTTTCTTGTCGGGCGAAACAATATATTTTGGTTCAAAATTATTTTCAATATCAATCCCAAAATCTTTCTTCTCAAGGTCTCTGATATGCCCCATGCTTGAGGTAACCAAAAAGTCGGATCCCAAAAATTTCTCTATCGTTTTCGCCTTTGCCGGCGACTCCACAATTACCAGATTTTCCTGCATAGAATTATATAAAATTTTGCAAAATAACGTAAATGATTGGCTAAGATCAAAATTAAATGCAATTTTTTTCTGTTTTTCTATCTAATTGAAATAGATGATTTTGTTATTTTAAACAATATTCATTTGCTTTGAAAGTTATTTTAAAATGGTGTAAGTAAGGATATTCTTTATATTTGTACACAGCATAAAATCAAAGCATTTTTTATGGATTCGAATAAAAAGCCGTACAAAAAATATTTACGTGGATTCTGGATATTTTTTTCAGTTGGAATGCTTGGCATTATCCTTCTTTTCTTTTTGATTTCTAACGGAAACCTTGGTTTTATGCCTACTTTCGAGGAGCTTGAAAATCAGGAAAGCATCCTGGCATCGGAAATTATATCGGAAGATAGTGTTCAACTTGGTAAGTATTTTTATTCTGAAAACAGATCGTTTGTTTCTTATGAAAACCTTCCTCAGCATTTAATTGATGGATTAATTGCGACCGAGGATGTTCGGTTTTATGAACACTCTGGGATTGACTTAAGGGGACTGGTAAGGGTTTTAAAAGGTATTGTCACTTTTGATGTAAGTTCTGGTGGAGGAAGTACAATTAGCCAGCAGGTTGCAAAAATGCTTTTTCCCCGCCAATCGTTTACCAGCAAAGCACAGCTTGTTTTACGAAAGTTCAAGGAGTGGGTCATTGGTGTTAAACTTGAAAGGAGTTATACCAAACAGGAAATACTTACAATGTACCTTAACAAGTATGATTTCTTGAATCTTGCAGTTGGTATAAAATCTGCCGCAAATATCTATTTTAATATTCCACCGGATTCGCTGAAGATACACCAATCAGCAATGTTGGTAGGAATGGCAAAAAATTCTTCGCTTTATAATCCATTACGACGTCCTGAGCTTACAAAACAGAGAAGGAATGTTGTTTTCTTTCAAATGAAAAAGTATGGTTTTATAAGCACGGCGGAATATGATTCGTTAATTACCCTCCCACTTGGTTTAGATTTTCAAAAAGAAGATTATAAACTTGGACCGGCACCTTATTTTAGGGAATACTTAAGGATTGCACTTACAGCAAACAAACCAGAGCGAGCCAATTATGCTTCCTGGCAGGGGCAAAAATTTATTGAAGATTCCGTAGAATGGGAAACAAACCCTTTGTATGGCTGGTGCAATAAAAACTTTAAGCCTGACGGTGAAAATTATAATTTATATAAAGATGGCCTAAAAATATACACAACGATAGATTCAAGGCTTCAGAAATATGCAGTTGAATCCGTTGAAATGCATTTAAAAGGCGATTTGCAACCCATATTTGATGAGGGATTAAAAAACCTAAAAAATCCTCCATTCTCAGATGACATGGATGCGGAAGAAGTGGAAGAATTGCTAAATCGTTCGATTAGGCAAAGTGAACGCTACAGGACTTTAAGGGAACAAGGAAAAAGTTTTGAGGAAATTAAAGCGGTATTTAAGCAGCCTGCTGAAATGTCGGTGTTTTCGTGGAATGGGGATATTGACACAACGATGACGCCATTGGATTCTATCAAATGGTATTTAAAATATTTCAGGTCTTCGTTTATGGCTACCGAAACCAGTACAGGAAAAGTAAAGGCATATGTTGGAGGTCCTAATTATGAGCATTTTATGTATGACATGGTAAAAGGTGGAAAACGTCAGGTTGGATCTACCGTGAAGCCATTTTTATATACACTTGCTATGCAAAATGGATTAACCCCTTGCCATAAAGTTCCTTATGTGAGGCAGCAGTTTAAGCTTTACGATGGTACTATTTGGGAACCAAAAGATTCGGAAGATGATGAAGAAACCTATGGTAAACTGGTTACTTTAAAATGGGGAATAGCCAATTCCCGAAATATGATTTCGGCTTGGGTAATGAAGCAATTTAACCCCTCCGCAGTTGTTGACATAATGAAAAAACTTGGGGTTTATAGTCCTATTGATCCTGTGGTTTCCATGTTTCTTGGAACATCGGACATTACCCTATACGAAATGGTTGGGGCATTTACTACGTTTGCAAACCAAGGGGTATTCACAAGGCCATATTTTGTAACTAAAATTGAAGACAAGCATGGCAATGTAATTGCACGTTTTACACCTGAAAAACATGAGGCAATTGACAAAGAAACTGCTTATTTAATGTTGAACTTGCTTCAGGGCGTGGTAGATGAAGGAACAGGAAACAGGTTGAGGTGGCATCCTGATTATGGAGGGTTTACACTTCCTATTGCAGGAAAAACTGGAACTACACAGAATCATTCTGATGGATGGTTTATCGGGATTACCCCAGAATTGTCTGGAGGTGTGTGGACTGGAGCAGATATAAGAAGTATCCACTTTAAAAACATTACTTACGGGCAAGGTGCAAATATGGCACTTCCAATTTGGGGGCATTTCCTTAAAAAGGTATTTGCCGACGAATCATTAAACTATACACAGGATGTTGAATTTAAAAAACCTGCAAATTTTAATATCAACCTTGATTGTAACGATTCCAACGAATCACATGAGGAAATCGAGACTATCGAAGATTTCTTTTAGCTCAAAAACCATGATCAAGAAGCGTATAAATACCTATTGAGCACGTATTTATACGTGTTTCTCAATTTCACCAATAAATACTCTAGGATACTTACGATAATTTTGCAAATTTTACAACTGGTAAAACAGTTGAAAACCTTTACAGTAATCACCTGGTCTATTGTTTAGATTTTAATTACGCACAAAACAATATTTAAATTATTTGAATAAGATTTGGTACTTATTCCCCCCATCTCGTTCATTTATTTTATGAAGCACTTGAATATCTTCTGTTTATGCACAATAAGCCTAGAAGTAATGTTCAATCTTACCCAGAAAAGCATACGATTTTTATAGGAGGAGAAAGAGTGTTTCAGGAGGGGAACGGTGAAAGCTGTTCCCCCTTTTATATTTGTACAATATTATTTTTTATCGCATAAATAATAAGTCCGGCTGTGTTTTTAACGCCTGTTTTTGATAGCATATTCTTACGATGCCCTTCAACCGTTCGTTGGCTAATAAAAAGTTTTTCTGCAATTTCGGCATTTGTATGTTCAAGGCATATCATTTCCAGAATTTCGATTTCCCTGTTCGAGAAGGTTGAATCTGCAAGTGCAGGTTTTTTGTTTTTGCCTACAAAAGCGCGATAAACCAATTGTGAAATATTATCGTTGAAATAAAATTCTTTATCAAGGACTTTAATTATTGCTTCTTCGACATCTTCTGGGTCTGAATTTTTAAATAAATAGCCGTTTACCCCTTTTTCAATCAAATGCGAAATTAAATGTTCGTCGTCATGCATCGAAAGTATTAGAATTTTCACATCAGGGTATAGCGCCTTTACTTTATCGGTAACTTCTATACCGTCCATTTCCGGCATTTTTATATCCAATAAAATAATATCCGGTTTTTTTTCTTCTTTTTCCATCAAATCAAGCAACTCGATTCCATTTGCTGCTTCAAGTATTTCACCAATAAACCGGAAATCAGAAAGCAAGGCTTTAAGTCCCTTTCTAAAAAGTGCATGATCATCTGTAATAACTATTTTTAATTTAGGTTCCATGGTATTATGATAAAATATGGCCTGATATATTTACAGAAACAATTGCAATGGTTCCTTTATTAATTTTTGATGTTATTTTGTATTTCCCATTTAATAAGGATAAGCGGGACTCAATGTTTTTTAATCCAAGCCCCGAATTTTTTGATTCATTCATATTAAAACCTTTCCCGTTATCACAAACTGATAGATACAAATAGTTTCCTGAAAATTTCAACTTCACCGTAATGGTCTTTGCTTTTGAATACTTAATCGCATTATTTGTTAGTTCCTGAAAAACCCTATACACGACCATTTCATATTTTGGTGTGAAACGGACTTGCCTGCCTGTTACCCACGTGTCAACCACGAAAATGGATGATTTATTGACCCAATTTGCAAATTCATTAATTGCTTTTGCAAGCCCTAACTTTTCGAGCGATGGTGGGAGCAGGTTTCTTGTAATTCTTCTAATATGTGAAATAACAGAGTCTACGTGTATTTTAGTTTCGTTTGCCAATTCCTGTGTGTCTTCATTTTCAGTTTTTTTTGCAATTCTGCTTAAGCTTAATTTTATAGCAGAAAGATAGGCTCCAACTTCATCATGTAAATCCTCAGCAAATCTTTTACGTTCGTTTTCTTGCGCAAGCAATGAGTTTTTAAGGAGTTCTTTTTGGTGCTCAGCTTTGATACTATTTATTTGAAGCTCGTTTTTATGCAATTTCTTTTGGTAAAATATAAAAAAGAATAAAATCCCTAAAGCGAGGCTTATAATCGAAAGGGCTCCAACAAATAGTATGATTATTACATCTGAGTTGTCAGGAATCTCCATTAGTTTAATTTTATGCAAAGTAATAAAAATAAAGGATTTAGCAGATAGTCATTTTTCATTGAACCTTATAAGTTTTTATTTTTTAAGCGTATAAATATTGCCATATCAAGTATGGTAGAATATGTATAAACAGTCATGTATAAATAGATGATTATGGCCTAAAATTAATTAATTCCGAGAGGGATAAAAAAAAGCACAATTTCACATAAAGATATAATCAATTGATGTTGAGCCATATATGAGTTTTAGTCGTATTAAAACACGTATAAATACCTATAAGGGGAAGTACATTTACACATGCAAATATCTATTAATTGGGAATATATTAAGCAAAAAAACTCCCAAACAACTTCTAATATTGATTATTTTTTACCAATTCTTTTGTTGAAAGCAATCCACAGGCAGCAAAAATGTCTTGCCCTCTTGACGCCCTAATGGTGGTTAAAATGCCGCTGTTATTTAGGTCATCTTTAAATTTCTGGATTTTTTCTTCATCAGATCCCAATAATGGTGTTCCCGGAATAGGGTGGAACCGAATCAGGTTTAATCTACATTTTATACCGTTCAATAAACGAGAGAGCTCTTTCACATGAGCCGGAGAATCATTCAAGTTTTTAAACATTATATATTCGAATGAAACCCTCCGTTGCCTGCCAAAATCCCATGATTTGATTTCTTTTACCACATCTTTTATTGGGTATGCAACCTCAACAGGCATTAGTGTTTTTCGCTCATCGTCGAATGGGGTATGAAGACTAATCGCTAAATGGGCCAGGCTTTGTTCCAGAAAAGTCAGCATGCCCGGGATTATACCAATTGACGAAACAGTTATTCTTTTCGGGCTCATGGCAAATCCCCATTCAGAGGTTAGGATTTCGAGGCTTTTTAATACTTCATCCAGATTATCAAAGGGTTCGCCCATTCCCATATAAACAATATTGGAAACTTCTTTGTGCTCTTCAATACTTTTAATTTGGTTGACAATCTCACCTGCAGTGAGGTTACTTTGGAAGCCTTGTTTTCCGGTCATGCAGAATAAACAACCCATTTTGCATCCAACCTGTGAACTAACGCAAACTGTCCTTCGTTCATTTTCCGGGATCATTGCTGTTTCAATAAAGTTGCCTTGGGTAGTTGGGAAAAGATATTTTCGTGTTCCATCAACACTTTCCTGAAGTTTGGTTGGCGGATGCAAGCCAAGGGTAAACTGTTCTTTTAATTGAGTCCGCACCTTTTTCGATAGATTGGTCATTTCATGAATGGATGTTGGATTTTTTTTATAAAGCCAGTCAGCTATTTGTGAAGCAATATATTTAGCCCACCCATTCTCAGCAGCGACCTGCTGCAATTCGCTTAAGGTTTTTCCAAATAATGCTTCTTTTCCCTTATCCATCTTATTTGACAACTTTTTTCTTTCCAATTAAAAATATATTTCGGAGAGGATATTTTCATAAGCTATCCCTTTCGAAATAAGCAAATCCCTTACTTCAACAACCATTAATGCTTTGCCACAAAGGTAATATTTAAAATCTGTGGGTAATTCTTTTTGTTCGCGAATGTAATCCGTAACCCTTCCCGGGTAAGCACCACAACTTTGCTCGCGAGAACAACAAGCTATATAATTTTCGTTTAATGCCCATCTCAAATCGTCTTCGAAATACAATTGGTTTAAGTAACTCACTCCATGGATTAACGTTTTCCCATCCTGTAATCCCGATCTAAACATCGAATAAAATGGAGCAATACCAGTTCCTGTTGCAATCCACCATGCGGTTTCTTTATTCCCATGAAAACTTCCATATGGTTTTGAAACGTACAGTTCATCTCCTGGTATCAGGGTTGCTAACTTAGGTGTTAGGTAACCATCTTCTTTAATATTAAAAAGAATATGGATTTCAGCTTCATGATTTCCACTGCATATGCTATAAATTCGTGGTGGATCATTTAGGTTTAGGGCAATTTTAACTACTTGTCCGGCAATAAATTCATGCCTTCTTTTGAATGAGATGACATGTACGCCAGGAGAAATTTCGAGGTTGCCGGTTATTATTTCTCTTTGAAGGTCTGAATCCATTTTTGTAATTAGGACATATATTATTCCTATTTATAATGAATCATTTCATAAATTGTTCATTAGCTACAAAGTATTTTCACAATAGGTTTATTTGTTCAGCAACTTCAAAGTCACTACCAAATGTTCGTTTGGTCCGGTAAGTATATTTTTTACCGAATAATAAAGGTTTAAAAATTCCTTATTTACTACCTCGTCAGAATTGCCAGTTAGTTCAATTCTGGATTGGTGATGTGCCTTCAGAAGAACTTTTTCGGGAGCTTCAAATCCGAGTGGCGGTTGAACCAGTTCAAGTTCATAATCAATATCCGAAGTATTTTTAATCAGGATAGAACTTACCTTGTGGTTTTCAAGCTTTAAAGGTGTTTGACCGATTTGAATCGAATTAAAAAACAAGGCTTCAACCAGGCTTGATTTACCAGCCAGGGTATTGTTAAAATAAGCAACAGTCCTTTTGCCCACCAGTGCTTCTTTAATTGCTTCCTGTGATTTATTTTTAGCAAAAACCAAAGTCATCGGGCGGTGCGAACCTATATTATTAAATTCCATTTGTGCCGGATCGTGAAGATCGGTATTACAAAGTACGGTTAAGTCTTTTAATTTTGTCCATGCGAGGGCTTCCGGATAAAAAGAGGAATGATTGAAGACTTCAATTCCATTTATTAATCCTTTTTCGTGTAATATTGAATGTTCCTCCCACCAGAGTGTTGTATCTGGTTGTTGACGCTTCCAGCCCGGGTGGTTCCAAAAAATAAATGCACCCTGGTCTTTAGCTTCCTGCAAAGCATCCATATAATCCTCCCGGTCGAGCAGGTTGGCATTTGTTATGAAAAGAGCATTTAAGTGCCCTGGTGGCATATCCCGGGTAATTTCGGCAGCTTTGATCAGGGTAATTCCCAGATTTTCTGCAACAGGAAGGGCAAGGTCATATGATCGGTTATGATCGGCTACTATGTCTTGCGAATGAGGAGTATATTCAATATGATCTGAAATTGCAATTGCATCCAGCCCTTCCAGCCAGGCTTCTTCTACCCTTACGGTTGGCCAAACATTTCCATCGGAAAAAACGGTGTGCAAATGAAAATCACATTTTAGTGTTTTATAACCGGGGATATCGGGAATATATATGTTTTTTCTGTGCTGGGCATTGAGTAAGGTTGATAAGGAAAGAATTACCCAAAGAATGCCGATTCTTTTACTAATCATTTTATTGGTTTTAAGTTGAACTAAAATTAATACTATTAAAAATCTAAAGAAATTATTTGCAACAATTTTTAAAGGATTTTTTAGAAGTGAGACTTGGAAAACAATGTATGATTGAAACCAAAATAATCGTGAAAAGTTTAATTATAAACCCGCTAAATAAAAATACTGTCCTTAAAACTAAGAACAGTATTTTCGGATAATTTCGAATTGATTCTTTTAGCAAGAATGCACACGAAAGTACATTTTCTTTAGTTTTGAAACAAATTAAATTACCCGTTATTCTTGCTATTAGAAGGTTTTGTTAAACATAAAAATTCCGGATATTGAAATGGGTGGTTTCATTTTCAATTTTTATTTTATAAGATCGAATTATGCACTCAGTTATCCGTACTTTTCTGTTTCATCTGCTTGACCGGTTTATAAGTAATTTCATTTCCACAGTGGGGGCAAATGAATATTTCGCAACCAGTACAAGCAAAACAATTGCTGCAAACTTTATCTGCATCTAAGTCATTAAATATTTTGAGACATTTTTTGCAGGTAAATTCTTTAGGCGTTATTTTAATCATCTTAGAAATTTAAATAAACGCAGAAATCCAAAAATAACAATCAGGGTAAATATTATTGTTGCGCCAGACGGGATATTGGCAAAGTAGGAGATAAGCAATCCGGTGACTGTACCAATAAACGCAAATAAAACGGAGAGTACCAGCAGTTTCTTAAAATCTTTGGTGAATAAATTTGCGGTGGCTTGCGGAATTGTTAGTAGCGATAAAATAAGGATTATGCCAACAACCCGGATATTTAAAACCACGGTTAGGGCAATTAAAGTAATAAGCAGGTAGCTGAAAAAAACCACAGGAATTCCGGAAGCTTTTGCAAATTCTTCATCAAAAGCGAGGTACAATATTTTTCGAAAGTAGAGAACAAAAAAACTAACAATTACGACAGTTAGGGCAAACATCATCCATAGTTCAATTGATGTAACCGTCAAAATGCTTCCAAAAAGGTAGCTCATTAGATTTGGGGTATAGCCCGGAGTTATAAATATAAAAATTATACCAAGTGCCATGCCTAGCGACCACCATATTGCAATCGATGAATCTTCGCGTATGTCTGCCTTTTTGGTAAAAAACTGGATTCCAAGTGCTGAAAAAACGGCAAAAATTACAGCCCCAAGCAATGGGTTTAAACCCAGGAAAAAAGCAATACCAATACCTCCAAAAGATGCATGTGTGATTCCCCCACTAATAAAAACTATTCGTTTAGAAACGATGTAAGTACCGATTATCCCACAGGTAATACTTGCAAAAATTGCGGCTATAAATGCTTTCTGAAAAAAGCCATAAGTAAATATTTCAAGTAATCCCTGCATGCTTAGTGATGATGTGATTTTAATACGGTATGCGGAACTTCACCATGGGTAATAATCTGGATAGGGCAATTATATTTTTCCAATTGTTCGTTTGATATATTATTGCTCGGATGGTAATGAAGATGTTTATTTACGCAGGCAATTGTTTTTACATAACTTGAAATGGTGCCTACATCGTGCGAAACCAAAATGATGCCCATCCTTTGATTTAAATTTTGTAATTTTTCGTACAATTCCCCTTCAAAACGGTTGTCGACAAATGTATCCGGTTCGTCCAGAATTAAAATTTTCGGGTCGCTTATTAAAGCCCGGCAAAGAAACACCCTTTGCATCTGACCGCCCGATAATTCACCTATTGCTTTGTCCTTTATTTTTGAGATTCCCATTTCATCCAATAAAAACAAAGCTCTTTCTTTTTCATCGTTTGATTTCCACCATTTTTGATTTGTAAGATATCCTGACCGAACAACATCAAAAACAGTTATTGGGAATTTTTTATCGATGTTCCTAACCTGAGGAAGGTAGCCAAAAGGATTTTTCCTTTTTTTCATTTCATCACTAAATACAAGCTCTCCTTTTATTGGTTTTAGTAATCCCAGAATTGCTTTCAATAATGTGGTTTTGCCGCCTCCATTTGGACCAATAATCCCAATAAAATCTTGATCAAATATCTCGATGTTGATATCTTCAAGAATTGCTTCCTTATCGTATGCAAGGGTAACATTCTTTATGTTGATTAATGGCTCCATATTAATTATTATCCCTGATGGTCTCTGCAATATACAACATTCCTTCCTGCCAGTATTCGTCTAAGGGTGCAATTTGGATAATCTCTCCCCCAATTTCATTGGCAAATAAGCGGGCATGCTCCCGATCAAATTCAGTTTGAATGTAAATGCTTTTTATATTCTTGTCTTTTGCCAAATCAACCATTCGTTTTAAATGTTGAGGCGTTGGTTCTTTGCCTTCATGTTCCAACGATTCCTGGATTAAACCATAATCCCTTGCGAAATAGGCAAGTGATGGGTGATAAACTATAATTGTTTTGTTAGTTAAATCGCTTAAGGTGTTTTTAATTTCGATGTTTAACAAATCGATTTCCTTTACAAACTTGAGGTAGTTGATTGCATATTTCTCTTTTCCATCCGGGTTTAGTTCTGTAAGGATCATCTTAATCGTGGCCGCCATTTTTTTAACATTGGCTGTGGACAACCAAACATGCGGATCAATACCATCCATATGAACATGGTCTCCATGTTTTTCCATAGAACTAGCAATAAGGTCAAGATCTTCGGCAAGGTTATAAATTTCCATGTTCTTGTTCGCTTCCCTTATCTTATCCATCCAGGCATGCTCAAAACCAATATATCCGATCCTAAACCATGCTTCTGAACCTACTATGTCTTTCATTTGCGCCGGAAGCAGTGAATAGGTAGCAGGGCTTCCTCCATCCGGAATTAATACATTCACTTTAAAATCATCGCCGGCAATCTTTTTTACAAAAGTTTTTTGCGGCAAAATACTTACTGTAATAACCTTTTGTTTTTCTTCCTTTTTCGCAGGTTGGCACGAAGAAATAACAACCATTACAATGATGATCCAGAAGCTAAATTTCATGATGTTTTATCGTTTTAATCTTTATTTTACCCACATAACAACCAGGTACAAATTTAGTTTTAAATTCCGGAAATCGGATGTTATTAATACCATTCAAAAACAAATGCAATAAATTTACTGTTGATTTTTTAAGGTCCTATTTTGTAGATTTTTAGTTACTTTTAAAAAGTCGTAATGCAAACATAAAACAAATGAAAGTTAAACTATACATCTTTCAAATTCTATGTCTATTTGTATTTACATTAAACAGCTTTGCCCAAATGAAAAATCTTGATCAGTTTAAACAGTCCATTGATAATGAAATTGAAAAAATTGAACATGTTGTTGTTGAATGGAGGCGGGATTTTCATCAAAACCCGGAATTAAGCAATCAGGAATATCGTACAGCAAAAATTGTTGCCGATCATCTAAAATCCCTTGGGATGGAGGTTCAAACCGAAGTTGCGAAGACCGGGGTTGTTGGAGTTTTGAAAGGAGGAAAGCCTGGTTCTGTTGTAGCACTTCGGGCCGATATGGATGCCCTTCCGGTAACAGAAGAAGTTGATTTACCTTTTGCTTCAAAAGTAAAAACTACATATAACGGACAGGAGGTTGGCGTAATGCATGCTTGCGGGCATGATGTCCATACCAGTGTGTTGATGGGTGTTGCCAAGATTTTGGCGGGGATGAAAGCGGATTTGCCGGGAACGGTGAAATTTATTTTTCAGCCAGCTGAAGAAGGTGCCTTTGGGGAAGAATGCTGGGGCGCAGAATTGATGATTAGGGAAGGGGTTTTAGAAAATCCAAAACCGGATGCCATCTTCGGAATGCATATTTGGCCTCTACCAGTTGGTGACATCGGATATCGTGCCGGGGCATTTATGGCAAGTGTGGATGATTTTAAAATTATTGTGGAAGGAAGAGGAACTCACGGGGCATTGCCATGGCAAGGTGTTGATCCTATTGTAACGGCATCGCAAATTGTGATGGGGCTGCAAACAATTGTGAGCCGGAACGTTGCTTTAAACGAAGGCGGGGCAGTGCTTAGCATTGGTAGTATCCATGGTGGATCACGTAATAATATTATTTCAGATGATGTGGAGATGCTCGGAACAATTCGTACACATAATGAAAAAGCCAGGGAAACCATTCATAAAAAAATTGTGGAAGTAGCCACTAATATTGCAGAGGCAAACGGTGCCAAGGCAAAAGTTGTTATAGACACATTGTATCCGTCAACGGTAAACGATCAGGACCTCACTTTGCAAATGATCCCAGTTTTAAAGGAAGCAGCATTTGCGGGGAAAAATGTGCGCGAAATATACCCGGTAATGCCAGCAGAAGATTTTTCATATTACCAGAAAGAAATTCCCGGAATGTATTTCTTTCTTGGTTACCTGGAACCTGATACTGATCCAAGTGAAATTGAAGCAAACCATTCCCCCAGATTTTTGGTGGATGAAAAATCGATCCCTGCAGGAATGAGGGCGATAAGTTATTTAGCATTAGACTATTTATTTAAAAATAGAGAATAACCTAAAACTTTTATTTTGACAAAACTTACCCGTTATTTTAAATTCATTTTAAGTATCCTGCTTTTAGCTCTTTCTGTGTTTTTATGTGCGAGGATTATTTATCAGGCAAAAGAAAACCAGGCATATAGAAACGATCTTGCTGAAGTAAACAGCATTCAATATGGATTATTAAATGTGGACGAATGGAAGGTTCATTTATCAAATATCCTTACGAAGAAAGTAGAAGAATTTGAACTGACAGACGAGAACCAGGAGAAGTTAAAACCTCAGGTTGAAAATATGTTGTATGCGCTTTTAGATGAGGTAGAATTAATCCTGAAAAGCGATGTGGGCAAAATTAAACGCATGCTAATGAATGTGTTTATGGATATGGATAAACTTCGAAACAGCGTTCCGGAATTTGCCGATACTTTGTTGGAAGAATTAAGTGCTCCCGAAAACAAAGAAGGACTGAAAGAATACATTCTTATAAAACTTGATACGATTGTAGCCAATACGTTTAGTGACGATGGGCAGGAAGACCTTCAATTAATCCTTGAAAAATATGATTATAAAAATAAAGAAGATGCATCGTATTATTTAGATGTTCTTTCGAACCAAACAGGAAACGATTTAAGGATAAATGCTTTATTGCTGATCTTGTTTTTATTTATCGTTTATGCAATAAACTCATTTAGGATTAAAATGCCTACCAAAACAAATAACCTTTTTTTATTGGCTTCAATTACGGTTTTGCTTGTTTGCGGAGTAACAATGCCTATGATTGATATTGAGGCAAAAATTAGCCGTTTGACATTTCACTTGCTAAATGAAAGTATTGTATTTGAGAACCAGGTTTTGTTTTTCCAAAGCAAATCAATTTTGGACGTTGTTTGGGTGCTTTTATCCACTTGGAAAATCGATATGGTTTTTGTAAGCTTCTTAATTTTTGGTTTCAGTGTGCTTTTCCCTATTCTTAAATTGGTTTCCAGTTTTCTGAATTGCGTTTACCACCCTAGATTTGGAAGATCTATGTTTATTTATTTTTTCACCTTTAAATCGGGGAAATGGTCGATGGCCGATGTTTTTGTGGTTGCAATCTTTATGGCATTTATTGGTTTTAATGGCATTGTAAGCAGTCAGTTATCGCAGCTGAACGATGTTAGTGAAAATGTAGAAATCTTAACAACCAACGGGACAAATTTACAGGCAGGATTTTATTTGTTTTTACTGTTTTGTATTGGAGGGTTATTTTTTGGGGATATTCTTCAGAAAAGCATTTTAAAGGATAAAGATTAATCTTCTTTTGAGCATTTCTTCACTTTTATTTTACCTTTTTCCGGAACTGGATCATAGCCATGGGTGCCCCATGGGTGACAATGTAAAATCCGGTTTGTTGCCAGCAAAAAACCTTTAAAAGGACCATGTATTTTTACAGCATCAACAGCATACTGCGAACATGTAGGTATATGGCGGCACGAGGCTGGTGTCCAGGGAGAAATAACATATTTATAAAAATAAACTGGCAAGAGTAAAACCCAGCCAATTCCCTTTAATATGTTTGATCCAATTTTTTTCATGCAACAAAACAAGAATTTTGTAAAGGTACGATTTTAAAAAATGGAAGCAGAAGAAATAATTTGCCGGATGAAAAATGTAAAGAAAAATGCACAAATAAAAAGCGGTGGTAACCTTCCACCGCTTCCCTCTTGAAAGACAAACAACTAATGACTTTTCTAACTCTGTGGCTATCAATAACCAATCAACCCACATAAGTCCTTTTAACTTTCGCCACAGAGTTATATTTTTATTACGCAGCTAAAAAAAGATAGTTACATATTTTATTTCATTTAACAAATTTTAACCGCTTTATGAAATATGCATGGTTAATTCGAATTGAATATCAAACTTGTGAAGAGAAGTTGTTACATATTTCCTTTAAAATTGATATATTCACAATGACAGTTTATTTATTTGATGTGAACAAATACTTGGTTGAATACATATTTATTTAGCAATAAAAAATAAAAACTATGGAAAAGTTTGAAGAGTACCTTGAAATGATTAAAGAGTTTGTAATCGAATACGGCATGAGGGTTTTAATCGGAATTATTATTCTGATTATTGGTTTTTGGATTATTAGAAGGATTGTCAAAGCCACCCAAAAACTAATGGAAAAGCGGGATGTAAATGTGTCTTTACGGGGATTTTTCTCAAGTTTAATAAGTATTGGACTAAAAGCAATGTTGCTTATAAGTGTTGCGGGGATTATGGGAATTGAAACCACTTCTTTTATTGCCATTTTAGGAGCAGCTGGTTTGGCAATAGGCTTGGCATTGCAAGGGACCCTTTCAAATTTTGCAGGTGGTGTAATGATACTTTTGTTTAAACCATTCAAAGTTGGGGATATCATTGAATCGCAAGGGCATAAAGGAAAAGTTAAAGAGATACATATTTTTGTAACCATTCTTTTATCGGGTGAAAACAAAACAATCATATTGCCTAATTCAGCTGTTTCAAGTGGCGATATTGTAAATTATTCGACAGAAGGGGTCATCAGGGTTGATATGACATTTGGGATCTCATACGATTCAAATATCAAAGAGGCAAAAGATATTTTGATGGGAATAATAAAAAACCATCCTAAAACCTTAAAAGAACCTGCACCATTTGTTGGTGTATCTGAATTGGCCGATAGTTCAGTAAATTTGGTAGTAAGACCATACACCAAACCTGAAGATTATTGGCAGGTATATTTTGATACCTACGAAGATGGGAAGAATGCTTTGGATAAAGCGGGTATTTCAATTCCGTTCCCACAAGTGGATGTGCACATGGACAAATAAAAACTTTGATAATCAAATAAAAAGGTGGTTTTCTGTAAGTTAAGAAACCACCTTTCTTTTTTTATAGTATTACAAATACTTATATCGTTTGATGCTCTTTTTAGGTGTTTTCTCAAATTCTTCATCCACCAGTTCGATTTTTGAAATTTGTTCGTAACCTGG
Source organism: Prolixibacteraceae bacterium (assembly GCA_963678235.1). GTDB lineage: Bacteria > Bacteroidota > Bacteroidia > Bacteroidales > Prolixibacteraceae > JABMQB01. The sequence continues at coordinate 3,809,519 of OY782766.1, forward strand.
CAGTTCCGAATTTACTTTTTTGCGGTTTGTTTCCATCAAAGGCACAATTTCTGATTCGCTAATTCCATCCGTTTTCAAAGCTTCGGCATCGGCAAAAACAAGCGCAACAAGTTTTGATTCCCTTTCTATAACCACGCACTCTGCCACATAGGGTTGGTTTGCCATTTTAGCTTCAATTTCTTCGGGATAGATATTTTGCCCTGAAGGTCCCAGCAACATATTTTTAGACCGGCCCCGTATGTAAATAAAATTATTGGCATCAATAACCCCTAAATCTCCAGTCTTAAGCCAACCATCTTCGGTAAATGATTCTTTGGTAGCCTGTTCGTTTTTATAATACCCGAGCATTACATTTTCCCCTTTCACCTGAATTTCTCCAACTTCGTTGTACGGATCAGAAGAATCAATCCTCACTTCCATTCGGTCCACAAGTTTTCCTGCCGAACTTGGCATAGTTTTGTCCCAAGCCTCATAACTAATTAATGGACCGCATTCGGTCATTCCGTAACCTATGGTAAACGGGAAGTTGATTCGTTTAAAGAATTTCTCGGTTTCGGCGCTAAGGGGGGCACCACCAATAACAATTTCAAAAAACCTTCCGCCAAATGTGCCCACAAGTTTCTCTCTCACTTTTTTAAGGATGATACTTGAAATTCCGGGTATTTTTAATAGAACTTTCATGCTTGGTTTGCTTAATGCAGGAAGCACCCTTTTCTTATAAATCTTTTCAATCACCAATGGAACAGAAAGTACCAAATGTGGTCTTACTTCCCCGAACACCTTGGTAATTATTGCAGGCGAAGGTATCTTGCTTAAAAAAGTAATGTGGCATCCTAAAGTAACAGGGAACAGAAATTCAAATAATAGTCCGTACACATGGGCCATCGGAAGGAAAGAAACAATTTTATCTTCGGGTTTAAGTGGCATGTGTTCCCTCGCAAAAACGATATTGGATACCAGGCTTCTGGAAGGGATTAAAACCCCTTTTGTAAAGCCGGAGGTTCCCGAGGTGTAAGAAATAACGCAAGCATCTTCCGGTTCCCATTCAGCAAATGAAAATTGCTCTTTACTTAGGCTGTTATCGTAGTAATATTGAAATGCATCGGCTAATTTATATTCTGTGTCTTTCTTTTTTGCCTTGTGAATCGAGAAGTCTTCCAATTTTACAATTGCTTCCAAAGTTTCCGCTTTATCAAAATCAATTTTATCGAGAAGGGAACTAGCCCCAATAACTAATTTTGCTTCCGAATGATTTAAGATGTGGTTGGTATCGTGATGGTTAAAATCAGGCAATATTGGTACAATAACCATTTTACAGGATATCGCTGATAGGAACACAGATCCCCAGTTGGAAGCATTTCTCCCCAGAACTGCTATTTTATCTCCTTCTTTTAGCCCAATAGCTTGGTAAAATAAGTGTAAAGATTTAATTATTTGGGCAACCTGGCTGTAGGTATAGGTTTCACCTTCAAAATCGGAAAATGCCAGAGAGTTCCAGTTTTCAGAAAAGGCATTGGAATACAAAGATGCAAGAGTATGTTTAGTCATGTTCGTTATTTTTTTGATGCAGTATCAAATTTACGTAAAAATACTGTATGTCAAACAATTTATAAGAGTTGGAATCGTCCATTTATTGGTGCGATCATTTTAACTGCATTGTTAAATTAATTATCTTACCCACTGATAAAATATTTCTGGAATATATGAATATGCTTGTACCTATTTCCAATTATTGGCGAAAGTTTCCATTGAGGTCGATTTTAATTTTGGCTTTGTTTTTTCGTTTGCTGTCAGCCATATTCTCTCAGGGGTACGGCATGCACGATGATCATTTTATTGCCATTGAGGAACCCTGGTCGTGGACACAAGGAGTAGACTATAATGGTTGGCTGCCGGGAACCAAAGGACCTGATGCTGAACCTTCAATTTATAGTTTTTTTTATCCGGGCATCAATTATTTGCTGTTTGAAGGCATGCAATCAATTGGCATCGACAACCCCAAAACAGAGATGTTTTTTATTCGCCTAATCCTTGCTTTGTTTTCATTACTTACTGTATTTTATGGCTACAAAATAACTGAATCATTTGCCAATAAAAAGATCGCTCAAATAAGTGGGATACTTTTAGCGGTACTTTGGTTTATGCCATTTTTTAGTGTTCGAAACCTTGTAGAGGTGATAGCAACTCCAATTTTATTGGCAGGGATGTCGCAAATCGTAAAAGCCAGGGATGTGGTATCAAAAAAACATAATTTTTTGCCTTACCTGATTTCCGGTTTGATTATCGGTATTGCTGTTTCACTGCGTTACCAGGTTGCAATAATTGTTCTTGGAATAACCATTGCTTTATTGTTCAATAAAAAAGTTTTCGGAGCATTGATATTTGGTACCGGATCGTTGATTTCATTTGCCCTTATTCAGGGTGGATTGGATTATTTGGTGTGGGGCAAACCTTTCGAAGTTTTCATTAAATATGTGGAATACAATATCGAACACAAAAACCATTATGGGAACCAGGATAATTTCCTGATGTATTTTCAGTTACTTCCCGGAATATTGATTCCACCTGTGGGCGCATTTTTGTTTTTTGGTTTTTTTCTTAAAATAAAGAAACACTTACTGATATTTCTTCCAGTTGCTTTGTTTATATTCTTTCACACGGTTTTTCCAAACAGGCAGGAAAGGTTTATACTTACAATTGTCCCGATGGTGGTGATACTAGGGGTTATTGGATGGAGTAGTTTTGTAGAAAAGTCCAAATTTTGGAAGAAGTTCCCAAGATTGTTAAAAGGAGCTTATGTATTCTTCTGGGTGGTAAACACAATGCTTTTACTTATAACTTGTTTTACATATTCAAAAAAATCAAGGGTAGAGGCTATGCATTATTTTTATTCATTGGATGAAAAAGTGCAGACAATTTTGGTGGAAGATACTGGAAGAAAAAGGATCATGATGTTGCCGGTATTTTATTCAGGGAAGGCAAGAAATGTGGTAGCTATGCCAAAATTTGAGAATGAGGACAATGTGGATTATTCAACTGTGTGGTCCTACATAAATGTTGCAAATTCATTCAAAATATTTGAGCAGGATAATGGGATTGAATATCCGGATTATATTGTTTTTGTTGAAGATATTAATCTTGATGAACGTGTTGATAAAATGAAGGAATTTTTCCCCAACCTTCAATTTGAAAAATATATTGAGCCAAGCTTTTCAGATAAAGTGATAAAATGGCTAAACCCCAGAAATAAAAACGAAGATTTTTATATTTATAAAACGGGTATTCATTAAAAACAAAAAAGTCAGCCTTTAACCGACTGACTTTTTGAAACTAAAACGTTCCTATCCTTTATTCATAAACTTTTTGCATTTGATTGAAAATTTGGGCTGTGAGGGTTTTGTGCGATGTACCAAATTGTGAGATTAACCTTGTCGAATTTAGAACATTGAGATAGAAACTAGTTATTTGGGGAAGTATATTATTGAAAAATTAGTGACTAAATACACTCCTTTTATTTTAATATTAAGATACTTAATTGCAAAACATATAAAGAACTTCGTATTTGATAGCAATATTACATATTAAAATTTGTATTTAAATGGTGGCCTTGTAAATGGCTGAAAATTCATTGTGAGCGGTTGTTCCTGTTTATCATAAGGCACATTATAATGTGCCGTTATTCTTCGAATGTTGCAGGAACAATTATTGTGATCCGTGTACCAGGGTTTTTCATTACCGGGTTTATATCTTCCGAGTAAAGACTGGTTGCTACTTTCATCTTCTCGCCAATCAACGATATCCTTTTGCGGGTCAGATCCATTCCCAGGTTTAAGTTTTGGTCTGATTTTGTTACAGGGTTTGTTTTTGAAATCCCAACCCCATTGTCTTCAATAATTATTTGGATGCTTTTTTCATCTAAATAGGCAAAACGAACCGTTACAAGTCCATCAGTTGGAAGTGGAGTAATCCCATGCCAGATTGCATTCTCAACAAAAGGCTGGATAACCATTGACGGAATGGAGGTTTCGTAACCGTCAATTTTTTCGTCCACCTCAATTTTGTACGCAAATTTATTGTTCATCCTAAACTGTTCCAACTCAATGTAGTTCCTTAATCGTTCAAGCTCGTCATCAATACTAATGAAGTTTGATTTCAGGGAATTCATATTTTGTCGGATCAACCTGGCAAATTGCGATAAATAGGTTCCTGCTTCGGTGGCTTTATTTTGCAGCAAATACCTTTGGATTGAACCAAGTGCATTGAATATAAAGTGCGGGTTCATCATCGATTGCAAGGCTTTATTTTCCAGGTTAACCAATTGTGATTCTATCTCTTTTTTTCTTGTTTTTCGGCGATAAAGTGCAATTTGAAAGAGGTAAGCCAAAACAGCAATGATTAGGAACAGGATTATTTTTACGAATGTTTTTTGAAAGAAAGTTGGGGTTATCGTAACAGGCAATTCAATGGTTCCACTAAAAAGCTTCCCGTTTTTACTTGCTTTTAACCTGAATGTATAGTTTCCGGGTTTTAAGTTTTGGTACGATACCTTTTTGTCGCTGCTACTGACCCAATCCTTATCAATACCTTCAAGCATATAATTGAAGATGGGTACGCTTGAAGAAAAGTTAATAGCTGAATAATCAATATTAATCCGTTGATCACTTCTGCATGTGACCATTCCGTTGAAATAGTCGTAATCCTTGTTATCAACTAAAATATTATCGATATATGGTTTAGGGGCAATTTCTTGTTCATCCAGGAAAACCTGAATTGGGATGGTCGTTAAACCATCGTCGGAAGCAATGTGGATTACACTATCCTGGCATTCAATATCGTTAATGTTGTTAAAATCGACCGAGAGTTTTGTTATTTTCAATTCTTTTCCATCAATAACGTCCAAAGGATTTGGTATTAGATAGATATTTCGTATGGTCGAGAAAAACAATAAATTCCCACTATCGCTGATGTGTTTAATTGCCAAATTTATGGGATACTCTAATTTTTCAGAGAGATTATACAGTCCCGAATTATTTAACAGATATAATTCTTGTCCGTTTACATTATAAATTTCATTATTCTTATTTAAGATAAGGTGCGAAAGTATAATTTCCCCGTTTAAAGTTTCAAGTTCTTTACAGGGGACAATAGTATCTTCTCCATAAATATAATTCCCGGAAGCATTTATAATAAGTTGGTTTTTGGTGTCATAGAAAATATTGTTAATTCTTCCTCTATTCGGATCAATCCTTTTTGAATTTTCTATAATTGTACTGCCAATGTTAATGTGGTCACCTTGATAAGAAAATAATTTATTGAAACTTTGCGCTACAATTATTTTCTTTATGGCTTTCATATTATGTCTAATTGATTTAGTTTCAATGCTTAAGGTTTTGGTATTCAGTTTGATATCTTTTATAATATAATATATTGTGTTATTGCCATGAATAATAAGATTGTTCCCATTGTAAGGTACTATTTGATTTAATATTTTATTGTCAGGTTTAATTTTTAGAGGGTATATATTATTTTTTTTTATAAGAAAAAGAGTACTGCCATTGGTAATCCATACCCCGTCCATGATTTTTGAAGTGATTGCGAGAATACCTTGATTTTGGAAATTGTCAACACCAATATGAGAAGTTTTTGTGACAAGATAACCTAGCTTAAAAACTCCATTCATCGCACTTGATATCCAGATATTATTATCCCTATCTTGTAAAATGTTTTGGGATTGTTTAATATTTAAAATAGGAATATATTTTTTATTGTGATAAAAGTGGATACCATTGTCCTTCTTGCTTACCCATAGCCCACCTTCATTGTCTATTAGAATATATACAGTATATTTTGGATTAAGAGATGAAGTTCGTACCGATACTATTGTTGTATCGGAATAAATATAATATTTCATTGTATTACCTAGGTAAATGGTTTCATTACGACCAGCAGGGAAAATACCTAAGGTTTTATTCTCTGGGTAAGTAATACATCCTGTATGGTTTTTACTAAGATCTTTAAACCTATATATGTTCTCTTTGGTCCATAACTGGAAAATACCATTTTCTGACATGTTTAGGTACTCAAGTTGTAATTTTGGATTTAATAAGCGTTTTTTAATTATTATTTTATCATAATTCTGCAACCCAACAATATCTGATTTATAATTATAAAAAAATAGAGTTGAGTCTTGAGATTGATAAAAATCTAACCAAAATTCATCACATTTCATCTCCCCCAGAAAAGGGGCATTTTGTTCGTTAAAAATGGTATTGTTTTTATAAAAATTCAGGGTCCCGTTTAGGTTCATAAACCAAACCCTGCCATAACAGTCTTCTTTAATATCCAGTATCTCATTGCAGCTCATCCCATCGTTCATGCTATAGGTCTCAAACTTTTCACCATTGAACTTCGTCACCCCCGAATCGGTCCCAAACCAAATAAAACCTTTGCTGTCCTGGTATGAAGTATAAACGGTATTTGAGGGTAAACCATCCTTAATGGTATAATTGGTAATCAAAGGGTTTTGCCCTAAGATGGGGAGCGAGATAAGAAAAGAAATAAGGATTAAACAGGTTGTTTTCACTAATTTACTGACTTTGAAAATTGGTTGACCGCTTCCCTGAATTCAACAAAACGCCTTCTGGAAACCGATAATTTTGTATTGTCATGTAAAATAGCAAAATTTCCCTGGTAACTTGAAAAACCCTGCAGGCAATTCATATTTATAATGGTCGATTTGTGGATCCTAAAAAACTGTTTTGGGTCTAATACCTTTTCAAATTCGCCCAACGATTTGCTCGAAACTATTTTGTTAAGTCCCGACAAATGCAGGATCGTGTAGTTACTGTCGGCTTCGAGATAACATATAGAATTTACTTCGACAATGCGAAAGCCGAACTTTTCGACTACTGTAATCTTATCAATTTCCTGTTTGTTCTGAACCTGTTGCGAAAGGTTTTCAATGGACTTGCCATAGACCTGCTGAACCTCTGCTTTTTGCTTTCGAAGGTTTAAATAAGCAATTGCTTTTGCGCTTGCTTCAACAAGTTCGTTTGGGATTATAGGCTTTAATAAATAGTCAATTGCATTTGCTTTAATAGCTTTTAGCGCATATTCTTCGTGTGCTGTGGTGAATATAATTGCATATTCACTAGCCGGGATTGAAGCCAGAAAATCAAAGCCATTTTCGTGCGGCATTGAAATATCCAAAAAGATAAGCTGAACATCATTTTTCTTCAGAAGTTGCCGGCCTTCTTCGGCTGAACCTGCACAAGCAATGACTGAGATATCAGGACAATTTTGCTTCACCATTATTTTTAGTGCATCCTGAACATGGATTTCGTCGTCGATTATTATGGCATTGTACAGTTTCATAGAACAAAGATAAAATTATTACGCCTTGGAGCTATGGAAGTGTGTGAACGGTGAATGAAATAATTTATTCGGGACGGATGGCTGGACAAGCGGTTTTGGTTGCATCCTGAATAGAGATCCATTTTGCCGCAAAATTCAATAAATTGGCAAAATAAAAACTCCGGACAATTTGCCCGGAGTTTAGTTGCTGGGGCTACTCACGATATAGTAAAGTTAACCCAAATTGATTTAATTGTTGCCCCAACAACCGAATTGAAAACTAAACTAGCTGGAGGATGATCGGCTATCCTAACATTTAAAAAGTGAATTGTATTCTTCTATTTGAATTTAAATCTTAAAATTTATAATGCTATTTGGTTTCTATTACCGCATATTTTGAAATTTTCCAGAATTCTTCAGGCTTTTCAATTTCCAGGTAAGTAATCAACCCTTCATCTTCTAAAAAGTGGTATGAACTATCTGGATGTTCGGTAATAAAATTGGCTTTTTTCGAGAACAGAGGTATTTTGTTTATTTCGCGGATATCGACCTGCATAAAGTTTTCATCGACAACATTTTCCTGGAATGATTTGTCACCGCCAATTCCAAAAATTCCGCCTTCTTTTTGTACAACTCCGGTTTCTTTTAATTCTTTATAAGTTCCAAAAGCTAAATATGCTTTGTTTAATTCATTGGTTTGGTCGGTAATAAGTTCTTCTTTTTCAGCAAGGCTTTGGTCCTTCCATTCTGATTCTACCTGCAAATTTTCGAATTGTGTATTTAATTCTGCAATTTGAATATCACGTTCTTCAAGGGTCTGCTTGAATTTAATGATCTGTTTGTTTTGTTCTTCGTAATCAGCTGCCAGTGACTCGATCTTTTGGTTCAGGGCGGTTATTTTTACACCTGATTTATAAAGCCTGTTTTCAAGGTTTTTGATCTTTTTCATATTTTCTTCAAGCATAACATCAAGTTGCCTGATATCTTCCATGATCAATTCTTTCTGGCTCACAGTTACCTCATCTTGTTTGATTTCAAGTTGAGTTCGCTTTTGTGTAATTAATGTGAGGTTTCTTTCGATCTCATCCATTGATGCAAAAAGGTCGTTAATGGTTGAATCCCGCTCTGCAACATTGCTTGACAGGTTTTGGTTTTTTGAATTCAGCTTGTTAATTTCTGATTCTTTATTGTGTACAATAACCCCACTAATAACTCCTATTGCAACAATGAAGATTATAAAAGCTACGATTGAAATGATTGATTTATTTTTCATGACTTTATTTATTTTTTGGTCTTTTTCAGAATAGATTAGTTCAGTTTTTAATCTACCCTTCAAATAACCTGGTTAATACTTTTAAAGGATATATTATTTACATCTCATTTTTGAACATTCGAAATGGTGTTTATAAATCTCCTTCTTCATTTTATTATTTTGTTTTTCAAACCACTTTAATTTGTATTTGAACGACATGTTTTCTATTTCTTTTATCGGACAATCTTCGCATCTATCCCCAACCGGGCAGTTGTAAAAAATGCCGTATAAGCCAGTAAAGTTTTCCATAAGTCTGATAAAATTTAAGAGAACGTTTTCAATTTCAATAGCTAAATGCCAAAACGTATGCCACGGCAGGAACAAAACACCTAATATGCAGATATACAGGGATTAATGAGAAGAAAGATTGTGTTTTCAACTATCAAAATGATAGTCGATTATCAAAATGATAATTGAATTATGGAGGGAGTTACTCTTTTTTCAGCATTCGATAAATGGTTGCAACACCAATATCCAATTTTTCGGCAGCAAGTTTGGCATTGTTGTCGTATTTTTCGAGGTACTGTTTTACCAAACGGATATTGTATTCCCGTAAGGTCATTTCCTGATTAATAGAATCGGCGAGTAATGCTTCATTGCCCAGAAGTATGTGGTCTTCATCAATCACATTTTCATCGGCAAGGGTTGCAGCCAATTCAATGACAGATTTTAATTCCCTGATATTGCCAGGGTATGAATATGCCAGTAACTTATCAGCTGCCTGTTTCGAGAATGTTTTTAATGGTAGTTGGTTTTCGTCGCAAAAATTAGCGACAAAATATTTCGATAATTGAATAATATCGTTTCCGCGTTGTCGTAGAGGTGGCAATTCAATTGGCAATCCAAACAAACGAAAGTATAAGTCACGCCGGAAATTACCCTTAATTATTTCTTCCTGTAAATTCCTGTTGGTGGCAACAATTATCCGGCAATCGGTTTTAACGGGTTTATTGCTTCCAACCCTAACCACTTCTTTTTCCTGCAAAGCTCGAAGTAACTTGGCTTGCATTGAAAGTTCCATCTCAGCAATTTCATCCAAAAAAAGGGTACCCTGATCGGCTTCTTCAAATTTTCCAATTCGCCTGAAGTTGGCGCCGGTAAATGCCCCTTTCTCGTGCCCAAACAATTCGCTTTCAACTAAATCTTTTGGTAATGCTGCCATGTTTACGGCTATAAATGGTTTCTCCGAGCGCTTTGAATTGTAATGGATGGCTTTTGCAACAAGTTCTTTTCCTGTTCCGGTTTCCCCATTTATTATAACCGAAATATTGGTTCGTACGGCTTGTTCAATTTTTTTGTAGATCCCTTTTGTAGCGGCACTGTTCCCGATGATTGTGTTTTGATAGCTGTACTTTTTTTTAACCTCCCCACGAAGTGAAACTAACTCACGTTTCAAAAGCACCCCTTTTCGGATATTGTTGACCGTGTTCAGCAACCTTTCTTTAATATCGTTTGATTTTACGATATAATCGTAGGCCCCAAATTTCAACAAATCAACAACAACTTCTATATCGTTTTGCCCCGAAATAAGTATAATTTGAATATCTTCGTTTTCCGATTTAATCCTTTTTAAAACCTCCATTCCTTTCATGTCGGGCAAGCGATAATCCAGTGTAATAACATCGGGTTTTTTATATAAATTATCCAGGCAGTCTTTCCCGTTTACAAACGATTCTATTTCATAATCAGGATTCAATGACAGGTTGTGGACAAGCAATTTATTGTACCATTCATCGTCTTCAACCACAAATATTTTAAAGGCTTTTTCAGTCATCCGAAAGGTTTAGTTTATGCACCAATATAAGGATTTTTTGGGTTTTTATTCTTCATCTCCAAACTTGTTTTCTGCCAGATATTGTTCAATAATTGGAATTAGTTTGTTTATCTCATGTTTAACAAGTTCAATGATTTCTGAGTTGGTTTCCGGGTTCTTATGATGCAAAATATTCTCTTCCAGCGCCTTTAGATGGGTGAACAATCCCATTGCCTGGATATGTTTTGCCGGCGAAGCCAATTTATGTGCAGTTTCGGCAACTAAATCCAAATTGTTTGAACGATAATTTTTTTCGATTTCATCGATTCCTTTTTTCGCTGAACGGATAAAAATTTCCAGCATTTCCTTAAAAAAAGCTTGGTCGTTGTTTGCCAAATGCATTAACGAAGCAAAGTTTATGGGAGTTGCTTCGCTGGCTATCTCTTTGTTTGGTTTATTCGGAGCTTGTGTAGTTTCAATATTAAGTTTATCGATTATTACTTCAAATAGTTCCGTTTCTGAAAATGGTTTAGTTAAATAACCAATCATTCCTGCCTGGGTGCATGCAGCAATATCCTCAGGTTTCGTGGAGGCAGAGATTGCGATAATTTTATTGGAAGGCTTTTCATTTAAAATGGCTTTTGTGGCATCGATCCCACTTGTTCCCGGCATATTTATGTCCATCAAAACAAGATCAATATCGTTTTCAGAACAAAATGCAATCGCTTCATTGCCATTAACTGCCTCCTTATATTTTATTCCCCATTTATTGAATATTCCTTTTAACATAAAACGGTTGTATTCTTCATCATCGACGACCAAAACCGAAAGTTTTTTAAATTCTTCGGGGATAACCAGGTTCGTAACTTCGTGATCTTTTATTTTTTCAGGGTCCCCTTCAGGGTAACAAAGCTCAACCGAAACAACCGTGCCTTTGTTTAATTCACTGGATATGGAAATTTTACCATCGTGCAATTCCACAATTTTTTTAACGATTGATAATCCAAGCCCGGTGCCTTTTTGTTTTTTAGACGAATTGTTTTCGACCTGGACAAATTCATCAAACACCGTTTGCTGATCTTGTTCGGAAATACCAATTCCTGTGTCTTCAACTTTTATTTTGATGCACGATTTCTCTTCTTCTTTTACGATTTCCGTGTGTAGGGCAACAAAACCTGTTTCTGTGAATTTTATGCTGTTATTAATTAAATTAAGAAGGATTTGTTTAAGCCTGACCGGATCACCAAGTACTATGTTTTCCGTGGATCCTTTCTTCGTAAATTTAAGCTCAAGCCCTTTTGAATTTGCCTCTGAGCGTTCAATCCCAACTACTTCCTCAAAAATTGCAGATGGTGAAAAATGCTCCGACCGAAGCTTTAATTTAGAAGCCTGGGCTTTTGTGAAATCAAGGGTATCGTTTACAATATTTTTTAAATATTGAGCCGATTTAGACAATATAATTAACTGTTGCCGGGCTTCATCGCCCATCTTTTTCTGGAGTAATTGCTCAGCCATTCCATGTATGGCATTAATTGGTGTCCGTATTTCGTGGCTTACATTCGAGGCAAATTGTTCTTTGGCCAGGGCAAACTTTTCGGCTTCCGATTTTGCATTTTGTAATACTTGTTGTCGCTCCCGGGCTTCGCGGAAATATTTGAAAAGTAAAAACTCAACCAGTAAGAGAAGCAAGACTGCGACAATAGAAAATACGGCAAGTATTATATAGGTTTTGGAGGCAAGCCGATTTGCTCCATTTGTCTTTTCAAGAAGCTCATTAGCTTCAGTTTCTTCAGCCTGTAAAATCAACTCGGATAGTTGTTCACTTAGGTTTAGGTTCTTTTCAATAAGTTTCGATTCGAGTATATTAAATTGTTTGCCCTGCTCCTGAATACTTGATTCTATTTCTTTTATCTCTTGTTTTATTTCTTCGTTCCCTAATTCCCTTTCTATAATTGTGGTGTCAATAATAGTTTTTTTGCCGCCAAATATTTTTCTAAAAATACCTTTCCTACGTTCTGTTTTGATGGTATCAATAATCGGTGTTCCGAGTTTGGTATAAATTTCAGATAACGATGGTTGACTTTCTTTTGCTGACTCATGTAGCTGAAAAATACTTTCCCAAATATTAAGTTTCTCATATAATATTGTGATAAGTGAATCGGAAATGATCGCATCATTATCTTCTTGGAATGGTTGTTTAGTAAGACTATTTAAGTTTTCATAGACAACTTCACGTTTTGAATGGTAAAGCTCTGCTGTTTGTTCTTCATTGGTAAGAATATAAATCCTTACGTTGTTTTCTATCTCCAAAAGATCGGCAGCAATGCTTTTTATTACCAACAGTTTATTATCAGGAATAGCAGCTTGGTGTATGGAATTTACAATTTGGGATAAACTTTTATAACCAAAATACCCTAAAGTGATTATTGCAAAGGCAATGATAATTGAAAGGAAAGAGGTTTGTATTTTAATATCCGGCTTTTTCATTGTATTGCTAATTTAAACATCCTCGGCAATAAAATGAATTTTGAAGGTGAATATTTAAAGGTGCATGTATCTGTAAAGCATTTATTGTTAAAAGGGAATAGTGTTTTTAATATTCTCAGGGGTATTTTTCTGCCCGAAATTGATTTTTAATTGCGGATAATTTTATTTAAATTGCACATACACTCTCCGTGAAAAATTTGCCATAAAACTTTTTATCATGAAAAGAATAGCATTTATATTTGGTTTATGCTTATTGGCAATTAGTGTATTTCCACAATCAGGGCAACAGTCAGGCAACAACTCAGGGTTTGGTTCTTCGCTTACAGGCATTGGTTCTTTAAACCGGAGCATCATTGATAATTTAATTCATAATATCGATAAAAACAGCCGATTGAGCCCCGAAGAATTAGAAAAAGAATTATTGGAAAGTATTGTTGGTACCCCTTTTATGGACAATGTTTTCAGAAAAGGTGAAATCAGAATGGTTAGTGGGGATGTGTATAAGAATGTACTTCTCAGGTACAACATCTTTAATGATATTATGGAAGCAAGCGCGGAAGGAAAAAGGTACGAACTTTCGAAAGAGTTGGTAAAAAGTGTGGAGCTTGGCGAGAAACAATTTGAGTATTTGCCTTTCCGTATAGGAAAGACTGAAGGTAGTGGTTATCTTGAATTGTTGAAGGAAGACAGGATTAAACTATATTGTCATTATTCAAAAAAGTTCAAAGAATCAGAACCTCAGAAAGCACTGGAAAGTGCGCCCAAACCTCCTGAATTTGTAAATCAACCAACACAGTTTTTATTACTAAAAGAAGGGGATACTATGGCAATAGGCGTAAAAAATAAAAAAATGCTGGTTGAATATTTTTCCGATCATCAGAATGAAATTTCTGCTTTTGTAAAAGATCACAAAATTAAATACAATAACCCGGAGGATCTTAAAAAATTGTTGAGCTTTTATAATTCCCTTTAATTTGGAAGTATTGTCATTTTTTTGGGTATGTCGAATTCCAATTCGACACGTTTAAGCAGTTTGGAAACCGCTTCACCAAATTTTTAATAAGTAAAAAGCCAACCCTTTTCAGAGCTGGCTTTACTATTTTTTTGGGTGTGGTAAATTCCAATTTGCCACATTTAAAGCAATTTGGAAATTGCTTCAACCTTTAGTCTTCTTTATAAGCTTCAATCAATATTTCCAATATTTTTTTACCGGCAGCAGCAACACTGGTTCCGGGGCCAAAAATGGCAACGGCGCCTGCATCGTACAAATATTGGTAATCCTGTGCAGGGATAACGCCCCCACAAATAACCATAATATCATCGCGACCAAGTTTTTTCAATTCTTCAATAATTGCAGGAACCAAGGTTTTATGTCCGGCGGCAAGAGAAGAAACACCAACAACATGCACATCGTTTTCGACCGCTTGTTTTGCACTTTCCTCGGGAGTTTGGAACAATGGCCCCATGTCAACATCGAAACCAAGATCGGCATAACCGGTGGCTACTACTTTTGCACCACGGTCGTGGCCATCCTGCCCCATTTTGGCAATCATAATCCTTGGCTGACGGCCTTCCATTTCAGCAAACTTTTTGGTAAGTTCCTGTGCTTCCTGGAATTCTGACTTATCTTTTGCTTCTGATTTATACACGCCTTCAATTGTTCTAATTACTGCTTTATATCTTCCAGCAACTGCTTCGCAAGCATCTGAAATCTCACCCAAAGATGCACGTTTTTTTGCAGCTTCAATAGCTAATTCCAATAAATTTCCTTTTCCAGATTTTGCACTTTCGGTAATTGCTTTTAAAGCAACCTGTACTTCTTCTTCATTTCTTTCTGCACGTAATTTTTTCAAGCGCTCAATTTGCGATAAGCGAACGGCAGTGTTGTCGATTTCAAGAATATCAATTGGATCTTCTTTTTCTAAACGATATTTATTTACGCCAACAATGGTTTGTGATCCACCATCAATTTTACCTTGCGCGCGCGCAGCAGCTTCTTCAATCCTCATTTTAGGCACACCGGTTTCAATTGCTTTTGCCATTCCACCAAGCTCTTCCACTTCCTGTATTAAAGCCCAAGCTTTGTCGGCAAGTTCTTTGGTCAGGGTCTCTACATAATATGAACCTGCCCATGGATCTGCAGAACGGCAAATTTCAGTTTCTTGTTGGATATATAATTGCGTGTTCCTGGCAATCCTTGCCGAGAAATCGGTTGGCAAAGCAATTGCTTCATCCAATGCATTGGTATGCAGACTTTGGGTTCCTCCTAAAGTTGCAGCCATTGCTTCGATTGCAGTACGCCCAACATTATTAAACGGATCCTGCTCGGTTAACGACCAACCGGAAGTTTGTGAGTGTGTCCTCAATGCCATCGATTTTGGGTTTTTAGGATTAAATTGTTTCACCAATTTCGCCCAAATCATACGCGCAGCTCGCATTTTGGCAATTTCCATAAAGTGGTTCATGCCCACAGCCCAGAAGAATGATAAACGTGGTGCAAAAGCATCAATATCCAACCCGGCTTTTACTCCCGTACGAAGGTAATCAAGTCCGTCGGCCAGAGTGTAGGCCATTTCAATATCGGCGGTTGCACCTGCTTCCTGCATGTGGTAACCTGAAATGGAAATAGAGTTGAACTTTGGCATTTTTTGAGATGTGTACTCAAAAATATCTGCAATGATTTTCATAGAAAACTCAGGTGGATAAATGTAAGTATTACGCACCATAAATTCTTTAAGGATATCATTTTGAATGGTTCCTGAAAGTTGCTCTAAAGTTGCACCTTGTTCTAATCCTGTAACAATATAAAATGCCAAAACGGGAAGTACAGCCCCGTTCATGGTCATCGAAACAGACATCTTATCCAAGGGTATTTGATCGAACAGGATTTTCATATCCAGAATTGAGTCAATGGCAACTCCGGCTTTACCCACATCGCCAATTACCCGTTCGTGATCAGAATCATATCCACGGTGTGTGGCAAGGTCAAATGCAACAGATAATCCTTTTTGTCCGGCAGCCAGGTTTCTGCGGTAAAAAGCGTTTGATTCTTCAGCCGTTGAGAATCCGGCATATTGGCGGATCGTCCATGGGCGCATGGCATACATTGCTGAATATGGTCCTCGTAAATAGGGAGCTAATCCGGCAGCATAATTCAGGTGTTCCATGCCTTCCAAATCTTCTTTGGTGTAAACTGGTTTAACAGGAATTTGTTCTGGGGTATTCCAGTCTTTTTTAATATTATTTTTTGCAGACCATTCAGCCGTATCGGCTTGTGCAGTTGCTGCTTTTATATTTATGTCTTTAAAATTCGGTTTCATATTTCTTTAGATTTATGGATTGTCAGAATATTAGATTTTCAGACTTTTAAAATGCCTGTAAATTTGACAATCATTCGTAAAAGTAATTTTATGTCTTGTTGGATTGTTTCGAAATCTTCATTAGGAATGAAATCTAAATCGTTGGCAAGAATCATTTGAGTTTCAAGTTCAAATAGTGAGCCGATTGCATAATCCAGAAATCTTTTAAATTCCTTATCACTTGTTCTGCCGGTTCCCTCTGCAATGTTAGATGGAATAGAAATGGCAGCTCTTCTTATTTGCGAAGTAAGTCCGTATATTTCCTCCTTTGGAAAATTAGCGGATGCAGAATAAACTGTTTTAACCAGTTTCCTTCCTTCTTGCCATATTTTTAACTCGTGATAATTATGCATTTTTCTTTCGTCTGAAAATCCGGTAATCCGAAAATCCGTTTATCTATATATTTAATTTCTCTTGGTATTCTTTCAACTCTTCCAGTATATTGCTTTTCACATGAATAAAGTTTGTAATCCCTTTTTCTTCCAGTTCTGCTTTACAAGCAGGAGCTCCTGCAACAACCAAAATCTCATCATCGAGTTTTGAGCTTAAAACCGGGGCAAGACTAGCGTATTCATCATCTGAACTACAAAGAACAATGATATCGGCATTGGCTTCTTTAGCCGCTTTCACGCCTTCTGTAATGCTTTCGAAACCGTTATTATCGATTACTTTGAATCCGGCTACAGCAAAAAAGTTGCAGCTGAACTGTGCGCGGGCCTTTCTGAAGGTTAAATTTCCAATGGTTAACATAAATACCACTGGCCGTTTGTTTTCCTTCGAATACATATCTGTGGTATAACGCAATGCTTCAAAAGCCTGGGCTCCACGATATGGTTTTAAGGTTTCAACCTCTGCATCCGGTTCAGTTAAATCAACAGGATCGAACAATGATCCGTCAAATTCGGCATCAATCTTTTCTGTGAAATTGGGGAATTGATTTGTTCCCAATAAATTTTCGCGACGAAGGGCAATGTTTTGGTCTTTTTTGGTTGCCATAGCTTTTATTTCGCTTTGCACAAAGCCTTCTTTAAAAGCAGCAATAAATCCACCTTTTTCCTGCACTGCAAGGAATAGTTTCCAAGCTTCATCAACCAAAGAAGCAGTTATATTTTCAATGTAGTAGGAACCAGCTGCCGGATCCGCAATTTTATCTAAGTGAGATTCTTCTCTTAACAATGTTTGTTGGTTACGTGCTATCCTTTCTGAAAAATCGGTAGTTTCTTCATAAATCGCATTAAATGGCAATACCGTAATCGAGTGTGCTCCACCTAATGCAGCCGACATTGCTTCCGTTTGTGTGCGAAGCATGTTAACATAAGGGTCGTAAACAGTTTTATTGAAACGGTTGGTCTCACTATGGGCAATAAATTTTGCAGAGCAATTGCATTCGGGTGAGTAAGCTTTTACTATTTGTGCCCAAAGCAATCTGGCAGCGCGTAATTTGGCAATTTCCATAAAATAGTTGTTGCCAATCCCCATATTGAATTTGATGTTTTTTGCGACATCATCAATTTGTAATCCCAGGTCAGTTAACTGGCTTAAATATTCAGCCCCCTGTGCCAATGAAAATGCAAGTTCCTGTATTATAGATGCGCCGCTATTGGCGAAAAACTTTCCATGAACTCCTATTGTCCTGAACTTTGGAAGGTTTTTTGTTTTTTCAATGGCTGATCCAAGATTGGATATTGCTTCCGAATCAAGTTTCCCTTTTAAGATAAATGTACCAATTGGATCGATTGAAGTTGAAGCGACAACTTTCTTTGGATCCCATTTTCCTTCGGCAGAATATTGTGCAAAAATTTCAGCACAATTTACCGAATCGTCAGAGCAAACTAAATTTACCTCGGCAGCTTCCAAACAAATGTCTTTTAACAAAATACCCAGGTTCTCTTTTGTAATCGTTTGACAATTACTGAAATAAAAGCCAAGGGAGGTTATTCCTTTGCCAAGTACCTCAAGGGCTTTTTTGTTTGCTTTTTCAAAATCGTCCACAAAAATGTTTTGACGCACAAGCCAGTCATTATTTGTTTTGTTATTCCCCCTAACATACGGGAATTCACCTGGCAGGGAATCGAGATAGTCCAATCCGTTTAGGTTCTCTTCTCTGTAATAAGGTTTTACGTTAAAGCCTTCGTATGTTTTCCAAACCAGGGCTCTTTCGTAATCCTTCCCTTTTAAATCAGCAATAATTTTCTCTTCCCATTGCTTTGTTGATATGGGTTCAAATTCGCTGAAAAGGGTTGTTTTATTTTTAGTCATATTGAAATTTTTTGATAATCAGCCTGCAAAATTAGCCCTTTTTATGTTCCCGAAATGAAATACGAAAAGATTTTAACGCAAGGTTAACAAATATCCTGATGAATATCAGGCTTTTATATAGATAACAATATAGATGTGTTTATGTCAATATAAATAAATTTGAGGCATTTCTGCTGTTGTTGTAATTCACAATGAATAAAATGAAAAAAATAAATTAACATTAATTAACATATTGGCAAAAGACAAGTAAAATAGGCATTAGAAGAGATAAAACATGTAATAATGTTTATTGATAATAAAGAATGTATGAACAAAAGATGTTTAACATTGTCATAGTATTCGTTAAACGAAATGAAGGGATAGATTTAAACTTTTTTATTATGGAAACAAAATTTAGATTTTTACAAATTTTCTTATTGGCGGGAATATTTTCAATTGCCGCATGTAATGATGACGATGATGTTGTTGAAATGCCGGATGCATCAAACATCATTGAGGTTGCACAACAAGCAGGACAATTTAATATTCTAATTGAAGCTGCACAAAGAACTGGTTTAGATGGTTTTCTAAGTACAGAAAACAATATTACTGTATTCGCTCCAACAGATCAGGCTTTTGTTAATTTACTAGCCGAGCTCAATCTTTCTGGTTTGGATGATTTGGACAATGAAACTCTTGCAAATATTTTAAAATACCATGTAATTGGTAGCAAAGCAATGTCTTCCAGTTTGTCCACAGGTTATTATCCGACACTATCAACTTTTAGTGATAATAACTTGTCAATGTACATAAATGTAGAAGGTGGGGTATATATTAATAAGTCCACTATGGTAACAGCTGCGGATATTCCTGCTGAAAATGGAGTTATTCATGTTGTAGATAAGGTTATTATGCCACCATCTGTAGTAAATATTGCATTGGATAATGATAATTTTTCAATTTTAGTTGAAGCGGTGGTTAAAGCCGGACTAGTTGATGCTTTAAGTGCTTCCGGACCTTTTACTGTATTTGCTCCAACCAATCAGGCTTTTCAAGCATTGTTTAGTGAACTTGGTGTGATGGGAATTGCAGACTTAACTGCTGCAGACTTAACACCAATTCTTACCTATCACGTTGTATCAGGAAATGTATTATCAACAGATCTATCAGACGGTGAAGTGGGGACTTTAAATACAAATAAGAAACTAATGATTGATTTGTCTTCTGGAGTAAAAATAAATGAAAGCAGTGTTGTTGCTGCTGATATTCAGGGAGCAAACGGAGTGGTACATGTAATTAACAAAGTGCTTATTCCTTAAAACGAAAACAAATTAAATAACAATTAAAATTTACACAATGAAAACTATTATTAGAACATTCGCAGTTGCATTATTAGCAACATTTACCCTATCACTAAGTGCATCAGAACTATTAAACTCTAACTTAATTGAAGTAGAACCTTCAATGGTACTGGAAGAGTGGATGCTGGAAGAAACAAATTTTGAAACAGTTGAAGAAGCAGGAACAGTAGTAGATATTGCCATTTCGAACCCTGATTTTTCGATCTTGGTGGAGGCAGTTTCAAAGGCAGGATTGGTTGAAGCTTTGAGCGCTGAAGGACCCTTCACTGTTTTTGCACCTACAAACGATGCATTTAACAGCTTGTTTACTAAACTCGGAGTTAAGGGAGTTTCTGACCTAACGGTTGAACAATTAATGCCAATATTAACCTATCATGTTGTTTCCGGGAAAGTCAAGTCTACAGATTTGTCAAATGGTATGGTAAGTACACTGAACGAAAGCAACAAACTTAAAGTAGATCTTTCTGATGGTGTGAAAATTAATTCAAGCAATGTTATTTCAGCTGATATTCACGGCAAAAATGGAGTAATCCATGTAATTGATGCTGTTCTAATACCACGCTAGAAGCTAATATACCACGACAAAATTTTCCTTAGTGCTACTTCAGAAATGGAGTAGCACTTTTTTTGTAAAAAACTAAATTTGGCAAGTTTAGTTTCTGTATTTAGCTAAATTTGGCAAGTTTGAAGGCATAAGAAAATATTCTTTGCCTTATAAAAAGTATTAGAAATCGGTGAGATTACATTTCTGATTTACCCTAAAGCCCTTTTCTTCAAATTGCACTGTCGCACATTCGGTATAAAAATCATGTTCAAAAAACAAGACAAAATCCCTTTCTACAGCGTCCTTCAAAAAATCTTCTTTTTCTTCCAGGCTTGTAACCGGGTACAGGTCGTAAGCTGCCAACCAAACCAATGGGATATTCGCGGCAGTTGGAATCAAATCCGACATGTAAACAATGGTTTTGCCTTTGTAGTTAATAAAGGGGATCATCATTCCGGGGGTGTGTCCATCATAAAACCGAACTGTGATATTTGGAAAAAGTTCCCCTTCGTTTTCTACCAAATTTAGTCTGCCAGAGTTAAACAGGAATTCCAGGATTTCAGGATGATAAGCAGCCCTTTCCCTAACATTCGAAATTTTGGAATGTTCCCACTGCGTTTTACTACACCAATAATTCGCATTCGGAAAAGCCAATTCCAGACCTTTGTTTGTTTTGTTCACGGCACCATTACAGTGGTCCCAATGCAGGTGGGTAAAAAACACATCGCTTATTTCATCTGCTAGATAACCTGCATCTTTCAATGATTTTTCTAAAATATGACCGCCCTCTAAGCCGTTATTTTTGCTATATTTTTCAGAATAATGGTTCCCAACCCCGGTTTCAATAAGGATTTTCTGTTTCCCCAGATCAACCAATAAACACCGCAGTATTAATTGCACAAAATTAGAGTCATCCGCCGACATTGATTTGCTCCACAAAACTTTTGGTATAACGCTAAATAAAGCTCCTCCGTCGCATTTAAAATCGCCAGCAGAAATAGGTATAAGTTTCATAAACCAAGTTTTTAACGATCCAAAAGTAAAGAAATATAATCAACAACAATTTTTAGGATTAAAGGATTAATACCACACAAACTATTATCTTTAATTTTTTTCTGAAAATTATGAAAATGCGCATTCATTTTATTGCGATAGGTGGCAGTGCCATGCATAATCTGGCCATCGCACTCCATAAAAAAGGATATCAAATAAGCGGATCGGACGATGAAATATTTGAACCATCGAAAAGCAGGTTGTCAGCCTATGGATTATTGCCCTCAAAAATTGGCTGGGATGTGGCAAATATTTCAAATAACCTCGACGCTGTTATACTGGGAATGCATGCCCGTGCCGATAATCCGGAATTGTTAAAAGCGCAGCAAATAGGGATGAAAGTATATTCATACCCCGAATATTTGTACGAGCAGACTAAAAATAAAACCCGGGTAGTTATTGGTGGGAGCCATGGTAAAACCACCATTACCTCTATGGTGATGCATGTGTTAAAACAAAATAATATTGCCTTTGATTATATGGTTGGCGCCAATTTGGAGGGGTTTGAAACCATGGTTGGGTTAAGCAATGAAACCGAAATTGCAGTGTTTGAAGGCGATGAATATTTGTCTTCGCCCATCGACAGGCGTCCAAAATTTCACTTATACAAACCGCACATTGCTTTATTGACCGGAATTGCCTGGGACCATATTAATGTTTTTCCAACTTTTGAAAACTATGTGCAGCAGTTCGACGATTTTGTGGGGATGGTTATGCCTGGCGGTTTTCTTACTTATTTTGAAGAAGATGCTGAAATTCAAAAAATTGTTTCGCGCCACGTTAATTTAAACTCAAAAGCATATCGTACCCATCCATCTGGAGTTATTGAAGGGAAAGCATTTTTGAAGTCTGGAGGGAAGGATTATCCTTTGCAGGTTTTTGGCGATCATAATTTGCAAAATATATCGGGGGCCAAAGAAGTTTGTAAACAGATTGGCATTTCCGAGGAACAGTTTTATGCAGCAATCACAAGTTTTAAAGGTGCCGGACGACGTTTGCAGGAGTTGTCGAAAAACAAAGAATGTATTGTTTATCAGGATTTTGCCCATTCCCCTTCAAAGCTAAAAGCAACGGTTTCTGCCGTAAAAAATCAGTTTCCCGAGCGGCAACTGGTTGCTTGTATGGAACTTCATACCTTTAGCTCGCTGAAAAAAGAGTTTCTGCCATTGTATAAAAACACGATGGACGAAGCAGATGTTGCCTATGTGTATTACAACCCGCATACCGTTGCACACAAAAAACTGGAGCCGATTTCAAAAGAGTTGGTTTACGAAGCCTTTGGGAAAAGCAACCTGATTATAAGCACAGATTCCGATCAATTGTTTACGGAACTTTTAAAAATGAATTGGAAAAACACAAACCTCCTGCTTATGAGTTCCGGTAATTTCGATGGAAAAAATTTAAAAGAAATAGCAAGAAAAATTATTTAAACAGATTTAAAACAATGCAGTTAAAATTATATGTGAGTATTGCAGCCTTCATCGTATTCTTTGGATGTAAAAATGCAACACAGGTTTCGGAAGAAAAAGTTAAAGAAATTCATGAAAAAGCATTGACGGTTGATACACACTGCGATACCCCGATGAATTTATTGTATTCGGGATTTGACATAGGAGTAAGAAATGAAGCTCCTAAAAACCGGGTCGATTTTCCGAGAATGAAAGAGGGAGGTTTGGACGCCATCTTTTTTGCTGCATTTACGGGTCAAAAACCAAGGACACCCGAGAATACCCAAATAGCTTATGAACGCGCACATTTAATGATCGATTCAACCTATGCCGTGTGTAAAAAATACAACAATTTGGCTGAAGTAGCAATAACTGCCAACGATGCATCACGGATCGAAAAAGAAGGGAAACGTGCTATTTATATCGGTATGGAAAATGGATTCCCGATTGGGACAGATTTAGCAAGGGTGAAGGAGTTTTACGATAGGGGCGTTCGGTACATTACGCTTTGCCATTCGTTTAATAACGATATATGTGATTCATCAACCGACAGCAAAGGGCCAGAACACAATGGATTAAGCGAATTCGGGAAAAAGGTGGTAAGCGAAATGAACAGACTGGGAATGATGATTGACGTTTCGCATATTTCCGACAAGTCGTTTTTTGATGTGGTTAGCTTAAGCAAAGCACCCGTAATTGCATCGCATTCCAGTGTTCGTGAAATAGCTCATCATAACCGGAACATGACCGATGAAATGATTAAAAAGCTTGCAGAGAACAAAGGGGTTATCCAAATTTGTTTGCTTGATCAATATGTAAAAGATCCGGACACAACTGCTGTAAGTTTTAAACTTATGGAGGAAATCCATGAAAAATATTATTCAAAATGGGAGGAGCTTTCGGAAGAAGAAAAAAATGCGGTCCGAAAAAAACGGGATGAGATTTACGAAAAATATCCCAGGAAATTACCCACCGTTGCCGATTATGTAGATCATATCGATCATGTTAAAAACCTGGTTGGAATTGACTATGTGGGAATAGGAAGCGATTTTGACGGGGGTGGGGGATTAGAAGACTGCGTTGATGTGAGCCAGTTTCCAAATATTACCCTTGAAATGCTTAAAAGAGGCTTTACAGAAAAGGAAATCGAAAAAGTGTGGGGAGGCAATTTTTTTAGGGTGTTTAAAGAGGTTGAGGAATTAAGTAGCAAAATAAAAATGTGATTCGTCCCCCTTTGCTAAAGAGGGATTTAGGGGAATTTTTATCAACCAAGCTAATACCCATTAAACCCACTCATTTCATCAGATAACTTTCTGATTTTCCCCCTTTGTTAAAGGGGGATTTAGGGGGATTCTTATCAAACAAGTTAATAACTATTAAAACTACTCATCTCATCAGATGATTTCCTGATTTTCCCCCTTTGTGTATAACCTTCAGGTTCATAACCTAAAGTAATGACAAGTCCTATTCTTTTTTTGGATGGGATTTTTAATAGTTGTTTTATTTTATTCTCATCAAACCAGCCAATCATGCATGTTCCCAAACCAAGCTCAGCAGCTTGAAGGCAAAACTGGCTTGCAGCTATTCCAATATCAATTAATGGGAATTCCCGGTTTTTTAGGCTTCCCCCAATTTGAGCGATTAATTTTGCTTTTTCAAGTACAAATACTGCTACTACAGGCGCTTCCACTGCAAATTTGTTAAAAGCAATGGTTTTCGAAAATGTGGCTTTTGCCACCTGGTCTTTTAATTCGGGGTCATTCACAAGGATCAATTTCCAGGGTTGCGAGTTGCATGCCGACGGGGCAATCCTTACCGATTCGATTAACAGTTCCAGTTTTTCTTTTGCAACCGCTTTATTCTGATACCTTCGTACACTTTGTCGTTTTGCCAATAATTCCTGAAAGCCCATATCTGATTATTTTGTTGTAAAGATCAAATTTTTATGGAAAAATATGAAATAACATTTAAGCATTTACTGTTATTCGCTATCCTATAAATCTCGGAGTTTAAAAGTTCGTTTGCATACATGTTTTCTTGTATTAAGTTTTTTATCAATATATATTTTTTCCTTAACAAGTACCAATCTAGGTCATAGTACTTTTGTTTAAATTTTAATACCTTTAAATCCGATTTCTCATGGGAATTGGGATTGATTAGCTTAAACCATCTTTGTGTTAAAATAATTTACCGTTAAAAACGCTATCATGAAGACTAAAGGCCTTCTTTTGACTTTCATCATTTGTTTTTGTTTGGGATTAGGTTCAAGTGCACAAAATATGCTTGAGCGTTATCAAAAGGCAGAACAGTTGTTGCCCAAAAACATATCGAAATTAGTTCGGAATATGCATATCATTCCTAGTTGGGTGAAAGACAGCGATGATTTTTGGTATAAAATAGAAACCGTTTCCGGTTATCAATACATGTATTTTAATGCCGATCGGAAAACACTTGCTAAGGCTTTCGATCATCGTAAAATGGCTGATGCCATTGAAGGTCTGATCGGGAAAAAACAAAATCCGGATTCCTTAAATCTGGATAATATTAAATTTGGCAAAGGTGGAAACCTCACCTTTAAAGTGGATAATAAAATCCTAAAAGTAAACCTTGCCTTTTACGATATTTCCATTATTGATAAAGACGAAGAATTGTTGAAAAACCAATCACGATCGCCCGATGGGAAATGGATTGTATCCGTAAAAGCGTACAATCTCTATTTAAAAGATGTTGATACTGGAAATGAAATTGCGCTAACGACCAATGGAATTGAAAAATACGAATATGCAACCCCAATATCATGGTATAAATTGAAAAACGAATCGGATGGCACAGATGAATACGATCCTGTAATTTCCATAAACTGGTCACCCGATTCCCGAAAATTTGTGTGTTTTCGCCTCGACAGGCGCGAAGTGGGGAATTTATATTTGTACCAAAGTTTGCCCGATAGCGGGATGAAAGCAAAAATATGGTCGTATGAGAGGGCCCTGCCCGGTGAAAATCCCATTAAAAAGGAATTTTACATTTTTGATGTAATTAGTAAGGAGAACGTAAAAATTGACATTCCTGCTTTTGCTGATTTTAACAGCAGCATCGATCCTCAATGGATAGGCGATAAAGGCAGGGAATTATACCTTGCCCGTTTCGAAAGGGGATATAAAAAAATTGATGTGTTCCGGATAGATGCCCGGACAGGGAAAGCACAGACAATTTTTTCCGACGAATCGTTAACTATGATTGAATATCAAAATATTAGTTGTAAATGGCTTAACGATGGCAGCAAATTTTTCTGGACCTCGGAAAGAGATGGTTGGAACCATATTTATGCCATTGATGGAAAAACAGGGGCTGTAATTAAGCAACTGACCGAAGGCGAATTTGTTGTTCATTCTATTGAAAAAGTAGACGAAAAAAATGAGTCGATCTTTTTTATTGTTGGCGGAAAAGAAAAAAGAAAGGATCCGTATTACAGGCATCTTTATTCGATCGACTTTAATGGAAACCATTTCAAAACACTCACTTCTGAAAATGCTGATCATTCGATATCCTTATCTCCTTTGGGAAATTATTTTACCGATTCATATTCCACTATTGAAACAGTGCCAAAACATGTATTACGGAGTGCAAGTAACGGAAGGGTAATATCGGAGCTGGCAATTTCCGATATCAGCAAGCTCATGTCGGCAGGTTATAAAATGCCCCAGCCTTTTAAAGTTAAGGCACGCGATGGGGAAACAGATATTTATGGGGCCATTTTTTATCCCACACATTTTGATCCTGATAAAAAGTATCCGGTAATTGATGCAACATATTCGGGCCCGCAAGCAGTGCGAACACCTAAAAGTTTTGAAAGGGCGTATAGGTCGACAGATGTATCACTTGCCGAACTTGGATTTATTGTGGTAACAATTGATGGCCTTGGAACAGCCAAACGTTCAAAAGCATTTCATGATTTTTCGTACGAAAATTTGGGCGATATTGGTGCAGAAGACCATATTTCAGGGATGAAGCAATTAAGCAAAGACCACCCGTATATGGACTTGGATAGGGTAGGAATTTATGGGCATTCTGCCGGAGGCTACGATGCAGCGCATGCCCTTTTAACACATCCCGAGTTTTATTCTGTTGCAGTTTCTTCAGCCGGAAATCACGATCACGGAATGGCGAAAGCATGGTGGCCCGAGCAATATATGGGAATGCCCGGTAAACATTACCAGGAACAATCGAACCTCACCCTGGCAAAAAACCTTCAGGGGAAATTGTTGTTGATGCATGGCGACATGGACAATAATGTAAACCCTGCTTCGAGCCAACGTTTTGCAGCAGAACTAATCAAAGCAAATAAAGATTTTGAGTTGGTATTAATTCCTAACAAAAACCATGGTATGTCCGACCATCCTTATTTTATACGAAAACGTTGGGATTGGTTTGTGACCCATTTGCTTGGAGAAACCCCGCCAAAAGAATTCAATATCAGCACATATAATTAGGCATCTTAAATTTTCAACTACATAAATATGTTCAAAAAGGAAACGTATATAAGAAGAAGAAACGAGTTAAAGGAAAAAGTTGGGACAGGGTTAATCCTTTTGTTTGGGAACGATGAATCATCGATGAATTACGCCGATAATACTTATCGTTACCGACAAGACAGTACTTTTGTATATTATCTTGGTATTCAACATCCGGGTCTAGCTGCAGTTATCGACATCGACAATGATCGGGAAATAATTATCGGGGATGATTATACCATTGACGATATTGTGTGGATGGGTTCACAACCAACCATTTTGTCAAGGGCAGAAAAATGCGGGGTGTCGATGGTTAAACCTGTTAAAGAACTCAAGGCGATTTTGGATAATGCGAAAAGTAAAAAACAAATAATTCATTTCCTTCCTTTATACCGACCAGAAAATAAAATTAAACTACAAAATTTGTTAGGTATTTTGCCCAACGACATTCAAAATAAGTTTTCGGTTGATTTGGTGAAGGCAGTAGTTTCGCAAAGGGAAATAAAAGATGAAGAAGAAATAAAAGAATTGCACCATGCTGTGAATGTGTCGGTTGACATGCATGTGGCAGCAATGAAAACAGCAAAGCCAGGAATGACTGAAGCACAGGTGACGGCTGAAATACACAAGGTTGCTTTAGCTGCGGGTGGCGATATTGCTTTCCCAATAATTGCAACCATTAACGGACAAACCCTACACAACCATTATCATGGCAATAAGATAAAAGAAGGGGATTTGTTTTTGGTGGATGCCGGATACGAAGCAAGCAGTTGCTATGCGGGTGATCTCTCAAGTACCTTCCCTGTGAGCAAAAAATTTACCCCCGAGCAAAAAGATATTTTTCAGGTAAGTATAAATGCCCATGAGGCAGCTATTGCTGCCCTGCAATTTGGGGAGCCGTTCCGAAATGCGCATACTGCTGCATGCCTTGGGGTTGCGGAAGGTTTAAAAGCAATGGGCTTGATGAAAGGAAACATGGAAGATGCCGTTGAGGCAGGTGCGCATGCTTTGTTTTTCCCTTGCGGGACCGGACATATGATG
Organism: Prolixibacteraceae bacterium; assembly: GCA_963678235.1. GTDB lineage: Bacteria > Bacteroidota > Bacteroidia > Bacteroidales > Prolixibacteraceae > JABMQB01. The sequence continues at coordinate 3,837,979 of OY782766.1, forward strand.
GGACTGGATGTACACGATATGGAAGACCTGGGCGAAGTGTGGGTTGGCTACGGGGGGCAACCGAAAAGCACCTTGTTTGGTTTAAAATCATTGCGGTTTGCCAAAACACTGAAAGCAGGTCATGTTTTTACAATTGAACCTGGTGTTTATTTTATTCCTGAACTTATTGATCTGTGGAAAAGTGAACCACGGTTTGGTGAATTTTATAATTGGGATAAAATTGAAGCATTCAGAAATTTTGGTGGAATCAGAAACGAAGAAGATTTTGTAATGACCGAAGATGGGGCTGTTCGATTGGGCAAACCAAAGCCAAAAACCATTGATGAGGTTGAAGTAATCCGGGCAAACGCTTTTTAAGCACCGGATTCTACTTAAATAATCTGATATTTTTGTGCGTGCTTGTCAAAATGCGCGAAGTGGGCTAATTGGTTGCAATGAAAAACTGCTAAGCTTAATTTTGACTTGATTTTTCTTTGTTTCGTTTCTTTTTATTTAAGAAAAAGAAATGAAATGGGGATTGGGGCACAGCCCCAACTAGTCATATAATATGAACTTAAATATTATATTGAATATTGTAGGTAATATATTATTATATAGAATTCAGTAATTCAAAATTCTTAACACAAAAACAAGAGTTGAATAGAAGAACAAGAAATAAAGTTCGAAAATTTGGCGATAAATATTTATTCACAAGTGCATTTGTGAAGGCAATCTACAATCTGGCTAAGAATATCGTATTTCAAATAATAAAAGGTGTTTTTGCCTTCTCTTCTGGAGCAAAGAACGCCTTTGTCTTTTAAAATGCCCAGGTGGTGTGAAGTGGTAGATTGTTCAATACCAAGCAGTTCGTGTATTTCTGTAACAGTCAATTTTTTCCCTCCCTCCAAATGTTTAAGGATTGCAATCCTCATTGGATGAGCAATGGCTTTCAGCATATTTGCAGCTGTTTCCAAACTTCCCGTATCTAACTCCTTGATATCTACCATAATTAAATTCTTACAAATGCAAATATATAAATATTTAATAATTATCCTATGCCTATGTGTTCATTTGAAATAATTCTGAATAAAGCATTGGTTCTTAATAAAACTTAATTAAGGGATTTTGGGACTTAGATAATCAAAATGTATATGGTGTTGACAATTTTTTTTTGCTACTTTGCTGCCTTATTATTATAAAATGACAGTACTTAAGGAAATACAGGCACCCATCAGTCAAGAGCTAAAGGATTTTGAGCCTTACTTCAAAAAATCGCTGAACAGCGATGTGCCTTTGCTTAGTACAATACTTAATTTTATATACAGGACAAAGGGTAAGCAATTGCGCCCAATGTTTGTTTTCCTTTCGGCTGCTTTGCATGGCGAAACCAATGAAATGTCACAACTGGCAGCGTGTTCGGTGGAATTGTTGCACACAGCCACGTTAACCCACGATGATGTGGTGGATGAGTCGTATGAACGGCGGGGCAGCTTTTCGGTGAATGCGCTTTGGAAAAATAAACTTGCAGTTTTAGTTGGCGATTTTATCCTTGCAAAGGGTTTTCTTTTGACACTCGAACATAAAAAATACAACTATTTGCACCTTATTTCGAGAGCTGTGGAGGATATGATTGAAGGTGAAATCCTGCAAATGAAAAAAAGCCGAAAACTGGATATTGACAATGAAACCTACTTTGAAATTATTAGAAAAAAGACTGCCTCGCTAATTGCAACAAGTATGGCAATTGGTACTGCTTCGGTTTCGGATGACGAAGAACTTGCCGAAAAAATGTATGCCATTGGTTTAGATGTGGGCATAGCTTTTCAGATAAAGGACGATATTTTCGATTACCAGAATAAAGGAATAATTGGGAAACCTACAGGGAACGATATAAAAGAAAAAAAGATAACTCTTCCGCTTTTGTACGTTCTTAAAAATTCAGATTCGCAGGAGCGTAAACGGATATTAAAACTTATCAAAAGAAAGAATAAAAATACGGCTGTAGTTCGCGAATTGATCGAGCTGGTTGTTCAAAAAGGAGGCATTGAGTACGCCACCCAAAAAATGAACGATTTTAGGGATAAAGCAATTGCGGGACTAAATGAGTTTGACGATTGCCCGGCCAAAGAATCATTAATAACCTTGGTTAATTATATTACCACCAGAAAAAAATAAAGAGTTAACGTCCACCTTTTTAAAGGAGGTGCCAACTCATTAGTTCCGTATTGGGATACCAAATATTTTTTCAATTTTCATTAATTGCGTAAAAAACAATTAAAAATCCAAGTTAACCCTCTGATATTTTAATATTTGAAAAAATAAATTTTCAAAAACAGCCTGGGACACCCAAAACATCTACATTATTTAGGTTATTTCATTGATATTTAGAGAGATGAGTGTTTTGTGTTGAAAAAAGTGCGGAACTCAGGAAAAAAGTAAGAGAAACGTCCTCCTTATTAAAGGAGGTGCCAACTTCAGTTGGCGGAGGATTTCGTTTCTTATTACTTTTAGAATGTTAATCAAAAAATTGCTCATTGCTTGGCAATAGGTTTCCTTTTGTTCGCCCCTTTCAGGGGAGATGTCTGTTGGGAGACAGACAAAGGGGTATTTACTAGCTTTAATAATTTTCTTTATTTTAGAAAAACTTTACCTCCTCATTGCATATCTCCGACAGTAAATTATTGGCGAGCCTGCTTGCACCAATCCTAAACAACTTATTGTTCATCCATTCTTCACCTAGAATTTCATCTACAATCGTAAGATATAACATTGCTTCTTCTGCCGTTGAAATTCCGCCAGCAGGCTTAAAGCCACGTTTTTCGTTTTGGGTCTCGCACCACCATTTTAGTGCCGAACACATAACAAAGGCTGCTTCGGGTGTGGCTGCCACCGGCATTTTGCCTGTTGAGGTTTTTATAAAATCGGCTCCTGCCTGTAATGAAAGAATGGATGCCTGCCATATTTTTTCCGGATCTGCAAGAATTCCGCTTTCAAGGATCACCTTCAGGTGTGCATTGCCAATGGCGGTTTTAATGGCTTTAATTTCCTCAAAGCAATATTCCAGATTGCCATCCAAAAATGCCCAGAGAGGGAGTATAATATCAATTTCGTCGGCTCCGGCTTCAACAGCCAAAACGGCTTCTTGTACTTTTATTGATTCAAAAGTCATGGAGGAAGGAAACCCTCCGGCTACAGCCGCAATTTGAACTTGTTCAACGCCCAATGTTTCTTTCACACTTGCGACCATATTGGGGTACACGCATATTGCGCCAACACTTGGCATATCAGTATATTCACTTGAAAATTTATTTACTTTCCAGGTAAATTCCGACACATGTGTGATGGTATCGGTTGAATTTAATGTGGTTAAATCAATGCACGAAAATGCGAGCTTTAATTTTTCAATCGTTGCGTTTTTTGATGCTTTATTGTTGATTTCCTGAAGCTTTTTTGTTAGTTCTTCATTGGTAAATGGAATGTTTGGAATATTCATTATTGCAGTTTTTTATTGTTTTTATGTCTGGAACTATCCCTGTTTGTTTTTTTCTCTATATTTTCTCGAAATGCTTTGGTAAGATCGACACCGGTCTGGTTCGCAAGGCAAATAAGTACCCATAATACATCGGCCAATTCATCTGCAAGATTACTATTTTCTTTGGAGTCTTTAAAAGATTGATCGCCATATTTACGAGCCATAATCCTGGCCAATTCGCCCACCTCTTCGGTTAAGATAGCCATGTTGGTAAGTTCGCTAAAATAACGGACACCTATGGTTTTAATCCAATGATCTACTCGCTTTTGGGCTTCTGATATCGAAATTTCTGCTGTTTTCATGCCAAATATTTAATATGGGATTCCCCAAATATAGATTTTCTTAAAAATCTTTGTTTTTAGAATCTATTATAATCGTTACCGGACCATCGTTCACCAGGGCAACATTCATCATTGCCCCAAATTCTCCGGTACCAACTTCTTTACCGAGTGTTTTTTCCATTGCAGAAATAAACCTTTTGTATAGAGGGATGGATATCTCCGGTCGCGCAGCTTTAATGTAGGATGGTCTGTTCCCTTTTTTTGTGGATGCATGCAAAGTAAACTGGCTTACAATAATTACATCTCCATCTATATCTTTCAGGGAAAGGTTCATCACCCCATTGGCATCATCAAAAATCCGCAATTGGGCAATTTTTTTCACCAGCCATTCAATGTCCTGGTCCGAATCTTCATTTTCAATTCCTAACAAAATCAACAATCCTTGCTGTATGGATGCATTTATTTTTGATTGTATGGTTACAGATGCTTCGGAAACTCTTTGGACTACAACGCGCATTTTGGTAAATTTAAAGCAGTTCAAATATAACTAAACTTTTTTGCACTTTTTGTGTTTATAGAATTGTGAAATTTATTAAACAAAATATGAAAAAATATTGGCTAATCACTGTATTCGTTTTAATTGCTCCATTGTTTCTCGGCGCCCAAAATGCCTCATTAAAAGGAAGGGTTTATAACCAGCAAAATAATGAGCCATTGCCATTTGTGAATGTTGTTGTATCGGGTACGACCATTGGAGCCATAACCGATACGAATGGAAAATTTCAGTTGGATGGGATTGAACCCGGATTTATTCGGGTGGAGGCATCATTTGTCGGTTTTAAACGGGCGATATCTGCCGAAATAGAAGTGAGCGCATCAAAAATCCCCTATATTGAAATTCCTTTGGAAGAATCAAATACAGAGATTGATGAGGTGACTATTAAGGCGTCTCCGTTCAGAAAAACGGAAGAAAGCCCGGTCTCCTTAAAAACAATTGGTATTTCGGAAATTGAAAACAGCCCGGGAGCAAACCGCGATATTTCAAAAGTTATTCAGTCATTTCCGGGTGTGCAATCATCGCCATCATTTCGCAATGACATTGTTATTCGCGGAGGAGGTCCTTCCGAAAGCAGGTTTTATTTGGATGGGGTTGAGGTTCCTTTTATCAATCATTTTGCAACCCAGGGTGCATCGGGCGGTCCAGTCGGGATTATAAATGCTGACCTTTTAAGGGAAGTGGAATACTACTCGGGTGCTTTTCCTGCAAACAGGGGAAATGCCTTAAGTGGAGTGTTCGAATTTGCACAAAAAGATGGGAATACGGAGAAATTCCAGTTTAAAACATCCCTGGGGGCATCCGAAGTTACTGCTACCCTCGATGGACCGATTTCTGAAAATACATCTTTAACGTTTTCGGCACGAAGATCTTACCTGAAGTTTCTGTTTAGCTTAATTGAACTTCCGTTTTTACCGACTTTTAACGATATGCAATTTAAGCTGCGATCGAGAATCGATCAAAAAAACGAAATCACTTTTGTTGGCCTTGGTGCCATTGATTTGTTCGATTTGAACCAGGATATTGAAGATCCGGATGCACGGCAAAAATATATCCTGAGCCAAATTCCGGTTAACGAACAATGGAGTTATACCCTGGGGGCTGTTTACAAGCATTTTAGGGATAATAGTTACCAAACGGTGGTCCTGAGCAGAAGCCATTTAAACAATACAAGCATTAAATATTTTGAAAATGATGATAGTTCCCAAGAGAATAAAATCCTTGATTATTCTTCGGAAGAGATAGAAAATAAATTTCGATTGGAAAATTCAACCCGGATTGATGGATTTAAATTCAACGCCGGAATAAACATCGATTTGGTTACCTATAAAAATAACACGCAGCAGAGAAGGTTTTATGGCGATGATATTGTAAATGTTAACTATTCCACCAATCTAAATCTTGCCAAATGGGGAGCTTTTGCCCAGGTTAGTAAATCTGTTTTTGAAGAGAGGCTTGTGTTGTCGGCAGGAGCAAGAATGGATGCCAACAATTATTCAAAAGACATGAATAATCTGTTTAAACAGTTTTCGCCAAGGCTTTCTGCATCCTATCTATTAACCGATAAATGGAGTATAAACGCAAATATTGGAAAATATTATCAGCTGCCTTCATATACTTCGCTAGGTTTCAGGCAAAACGGGGAGATGGTTAATAAAAACAATGAATTAAAGTATATTTCAGCTGCACATTATATTGCTGGAGTTGAGTTTCGTCCTTCGCAAATGGTTCTTTTTTCGATGGAAGGATTTTCGAAAAAATACAATGATTATCCGTTTTCGGTAAAAGACCAGATAAGCCTTGCAAACAAGGGTGCCGATTTTGGCGTAATCGGCGATGAGGAAGTTACCTCCGATTCAAAAGGGAAAGCTTATGGAGCGGAATTTATAACGCGAATAAATACGCAAAATGGTTTTAATTTAAACCTGTCATATACCTTGGTTAGGAGCGAATTTACCGATGCATCGGGACAATATGCCCCATCCAGTTGGGACAGCCGAAACTTATTGGTTTTGACATCCACAAAAACAATGAAAAAGGGATGGCTGGTAGGTGTTCGCTGGCGTTTTGCAGGTGGATTGCCATATACACCATACGATTTGGAAAGAAGTTCACTGGTTGAAGCCTGGAATTTAAAAGGGGCGCCGTACCACGACTTTTCAAGGCTAAACCAAGAAAGGTTTGATGCATTCCACCAACTTGACCTCCGCATTGATAAAGCCTATTACCTTAAAAGGCTCACGGCAAAATTTTACATCGATGTTCAAAATCTGTATGGATTTGAGTCGGATGAACAGGATATCATCGTTCGAAAAGAAGATGCAAACGGAAATTTTGTTCTAACGGATAACGCAACCAGATATGTTTTTGAAGAAGTTCCGAATTCTTCAGGAACAGTTTTGCCAACCATTGGAATAATATTGGAGTTTTAAAACGCATTTTGTATATTGCATTTTGTATTATACATTTTGCGCCATGAAAAAAAATATTCCTTCCACACCTTTTCCAACTACAGGCTACTTTGGTCCAAAATATTTCTGCGACAGGGAAAGAGAAACGCGTTCAGTCATAGAAAATATTCGGGGAGGGATGTCAACAACCCTTATTTCAATTAGAAGAATTGGGAAAACCGGATTAATTAAACATGTTCAAAACCAAATAGAGGATGGTATGAATTGTATCTATTTAGATATTTTGCCTACCGAGAATATGCTGGATTTTCTCAATAGTTTAGCAACGTCAATCGTTAATTCTATTCCTGAAAAATCAACATTTGGCACAAAGGTTTGGAATTTTTTGAAATCACTCCGGCCTGTTATTTCTTTCGATTCACTTTCAGGAGATCCTACTATTTCTTTTAATATACATGAGGATCAAAGTAAATTGCAAATTGAAAATTTGTTTTCATTTCTTGAGAAACAGGATAAAAAAACACTGTTTGCGATTGATGAATTTCAACAAATATTGAAATATACTGAAACAAATACAGAAGCATGGTTAAGAAGTATAATACAACAATTAAAAAATGTGGTTTTTATTTTTTCAGGAAGCCAACAGCATTTAATGAACGAAATGTTTTCAAATCCGTCAAGGCCATTCTTCAGGAGCACCCAGTTTCTTAAACTTGAAAAAATTGAATTCGAACAGTATCATGCATTTATTCATGAAAAGTTTCAGGAGAATAAAAGAAAAATAAGTAGTAAAACCATTACCGAAATACTTGATTGGGCAAATCTACATACCTACTATGTACAGCTTTTGTGTAATAGGGTTTATATAAATTACAAGAATAAAAATAGTTCTGAATTTTGGAGAGAAGAAGCGCTAAGAATTTTAAAAGAGCAGGAATACGTATTTTTTTCGTATAGAGATGTACTCACAAAACAACAATGGAACTTGTTAAGATCAATTGCCCTTGAAAAGAACCCCAGTGAATTAACCTCCAAAGATTTTATCCAAGACCATAAATTGGGAAGCCCGTCCACAGTAAGAAGGTCCCTAAGTTCACTTCTGTCAAAGGAATTAATTTATAAAGATTTGGATAAGGATGGGAAAACTTACTACAGTGTTTATGATGTGCTTTTTCAGAATTGGATACAAAATCAATACCATAGAAAATGATTTGTATACATCTTAAAAACCAAGATCCATATTTTTGCCTTGCGGCGGAAGAGTATTTATTGAAGAATTTCAAAGAGGATATATTTTTGTTGTGGCAAAGTGAAAATACCGTTGTTGTTGGTAAGCATCAGAATGCCCTGGGCGAAATTAATTATCCTTTTGTGCGGGAAAACAAGATTACTGTTGCCCGGAGGATTTCGGGTGGGGGAACGGTTTTTCATGATCAAGGGAATGTGAATTTTTCCTTTATAAAAAACGTAAATAGTCCAGCAGAAGTTAATTTTAAAATTTTTACGCAACCTATTATTGATGCACTTGCAAAATTGGGTGTCGAAGCAGGTTCATCCGGACGAAACGATATGTTAATCGATGGAAAAAAAATATCGGGGAATGCCGAACACGTCTATAAAAACCGCGTGTTGCACCACGGGACATTGCTTTTTAATTCAGACCTTAAGAACCTGGGGCAGGCTATAAAAGTTATTCCCGGGAAATATATCGGGAAGGCGATCCAGTCAAACAGAAGCGAAGTCTGTAATATTTCACCTTTCTTAAAATCTGCAATGAATACCAATCAATTCCTAAAATTTCTTTTGGAACATCAGCTTGAAAAAGAAGGAAATTCAGTTTATGAATTGACGGATGACGATCTAATTCAGATTGAGAAACTTGTAAATGACAAGTTCTCGACCTGGGAATGGAACTATGGCTATTCGCCCAAATATACCTTTAAAAATACAATGGAAATTGGTGGGAAAAAGCTGGATGTGGAATTACATGTAAAAAAGGGATTAATTGAATCCTGCCAAATTGAAGGGGATTATTTTTCTTCAGGAGAAAACAAAGCAGTAGAAAATCAATTACATAATAAAAGGCATTCATTTCAAGAACTATTCAAACTTGTTATGGAATATTCATCCGAAAAAAACACAGAATTGGCGAATGCATTTTTTTAACAGGATAGCAATAAGATGGATACATTTTGGCAGGTAATTATTGGATCGGGAATAGGAGGGGCATTAATCTCAATTTACAGCCTTTACCGCTTATACCTGAAAGAGAGCAAAGAGCACAATGAATCTCAAAAGCTGGCAAAAATTTCAATTTTGGTTGGTTTGTCTGGAATTATAATTGTTTTTGTTGGCAGTGCTATTGGTATTTTCCTTGGTGTGCTATCCATGCGGGGAAAGAAGTACAAAGCATTGTCGAAAATTGGGATTGTGGTGAGTGCTTTAACCGCCTTGCCATGGATTTTGGTTTTGGTACTTGGGCAATAAACAAAAAAGGCGCAAAAGTTAAACCTTCGCGCCTTCTGAGTTTTAATCTATCTTTATTTTGGTAGTGGATAACCTTCCAGTTTTTTAAGGTTTTCTGCAATTTCAGACTCCGGATATTCGTAGTCGTGCAATTCACCATTTAAATATTTGTTGTATCCCACAAGGTCCATAAGCCCGTGGCCACTAAAGTTGAACAAAATTGTTTTTTCTTTGCCTTCTTCTTTAGCTTTTTTCGCTTCCCTAATGGTTGCTGCAATGGCATGTGTGGTTTCAGGTGCCGGAATAATGCCTTCTGTTTTGGCAAACAATAACCCAGCTTCGAAACATTCGCTTTGGTGGATTGCCTGTGCTTCCATCAAACCATCTTTAAGGGCCGCACTCACCAATGGGGCCATTCCGTGGTAACGTAATCCGCCTGCGTGAATTGGTGCTGGCACAAAATTATGACCTAAACTATTCATTGCCAAAAGAGGAGTCATTTGGGCCACATCCCCGTTATCGTAAATAAATGGGGCTTTGGTTAAAGTCGGGCATGAGAATGGTTCGGCACCAATTACCTGTATGTCGGCACCATTTATTTTATCGTAAATAAACGGGAACGATAATCCCGCGAAATTACTACCACCACCACAACATCCAATAACCACATCAGGATTTTTAATGCCTACTTTCGCCAATTGTTTTTTGGCTTCCAGCCCGATAATGGTTTGGTGCAACATCACATGGTTCAATACCGATCCCAATGAATAACGGGTTTGTCCGCTTGTATCACTAACAGCAGCTTCCACGGCTTCCGAAATTGCGATTCCCAAACTTCCTGGTGTGTCCGGGAATTGGGCCAATATATCCCTCCCGGCTTTTGTTTCGGTACTTGGGCTTGCAATACAATTTCCGCCCCAGGTTTCCATCATCATTTTACGGAAAGGCTTTTGGTCGAAACTTACACGTACCATAAATACCTTACATTCAATTCCTCCAAGTTGTGCGCACGCAAACGACAAGGCTGATCCCCATTGTCCGGCACCAGTTTCGGTGGTGAGTTTTTTAATCCCAAATTCTTTGTTGTACCATGCCTGGGCAACTGCAGTGTTTGGCTTATGGCTTCCGGCTGGTGAAACGCCTTCGTTTTTATAAAATATTTTTGCAGGGGTACCCAGTGCTTCCTCCAATTCGTAAGCACGGATTAGTGGGCTAGGCCTCCACTGTTGCAGAATTTGCCTGATTGGTTCCGGAATATCAATCCATCTTTCCTGGCTTACCTCTTGTTCAATAAGGTTCATTGGGAAAACTGGAGCAAGCATATCCGGAGATACTGGGTTCCCATCCGGTCCTAATGGAGGGTTTAGTGGTGTTAAAAGGTCCGGAGCAAGGTTATACCATTGTTTGGGCATTTCTGATTCGTCAAGAAAAATCTTTTTTTGTCTGGCCATGATTTTTTATTTTTTAGTTATTTCAATTATTTTTTGCGAACTGTACAAAACAAAAGAAGGGATTTATTGCATACACAATAAGTCCCTCCTTCGGCTTTAAGCCAATTGAAAAAAAGAATCTTCTCGCGTTTCCATTTTCACGTTACGCCAGGTCCACTCTTTCCCGTATAATGGTGTTCTATACATATTCCTCTTTTTAACAGCCCATAAAGCTAAAGAATATTTTTTTCTCATCAAATTAATATCTTTCAGAATAAGTTCAATTTTTGCGTTTTAAGGGCAGGTTTTTGTACTATTTGTACAATATATCAGACACTTTTTTCAATTAGCTTTTGACATTCAACTTGAATCCCTATTTTTGCACTCACTTTTAATTCAGATAAATTACAATGAATAAGCCTACTGTTGTTAGTGGAATAAGGCCCACCGGATACCTTCACCTGGGAAACTATTTTGGTGCTGTACGTAACTTTGTTAAAATGCAGCATGATTTTAACTGCCATTATTTTATTGCAGATATCCATTCACTTACCACCCATCCCACACCTGAAAACTTGCAGGCAGGAGTGAAACAAGTGTTAGCTGAGTATTTGGCTTGTGGAATTGATCCCGAATTAGCAACAATTTTTATTCAGAGTGATGTGCCTGAAGTATCCGAGTTGTACTCCATATTAAACATGAACGCATATTTGGGCGAGTTGGAACGTACAACTTCCTTTAAGGATAAGGCACGGCAACAACCGGAAAATGTCAATGCAGGTCTGTTAACGTATCCTGTTTTAATGGCAGCCGATATCATAATCCATAAAGCACATTTTGTTCCCGTTGGAAAAGACCAGGAGCAAAACCTCGAAATGGCAAGGAAGTTTGCCAAAAGGTTCAATAGGATGTACAAATCAGAAGTATTCCCGATTCCACGTCCGTTTACCTTCGATGGAGCTGATATGTTAAAGGTTCCTGGCCTTGATGGAAGCGGTAAAATGGGAAAATCAGAAGGTAATGCCATTAATTTGTACGACGATGAAAAGCAAATCCGTAAAAAAGTAATGCGCGCTGTAACCGATGCAGGTCCAACGGAAATGAATGCCCAAAAGCCGGAAGCGGTACAAAACTTATTTACCTTGCTCGAAATTGTTTCCACGCCCGATACCTTGGCTCATTTTGATGGGCTTTATAATAAATGTGAAATCAGGTACGGCGATTTGAAAAAGCAGCTCGCTGAAGATATTATCAAATATACTTCCCCAATCAGGGAAAGAATTGTGGCTATTTTAGAAGATGAAGCATATTTGTCAAAAGTCGCAAAAATGGGTGCTGAGAAAGCAAGGGAGTCGGCATCAAAAACGTTGAAAGAAGTTAAAAAGGTAGTGGGCTTTAAAAGCTTGTTCTAGAAAAAAGAATGTAAAAAATATAGATGAGCCATTGGTCAAGCGATCAATGGCTTTTTTCTGAAAGTTCTTGGGTGATGCGGATTCTATCCGCATTATTATTTCAACAAATAGAATTCAATACACCCAAACTTTTATAGTTTGATTATCATTCCCGTTGGTGATTCCCGTGAATCATGAATGTTTTTAGTTGCCATTAAAATATCGTTGAGTCTCCGGAATACAGTTAGCGTTGGGTAAGGAAAATGGTTACTGACAGCATTCTGTGTAAAACTTGTGGCATTCTTCATCCAATCACAATATGCTTTTTCATACTTTCGTTAGTTAAGAGTAACATATAAAAGAATAGCCATGAAAAAGACAGCAATATTATTAGCCAGCGTATTATTTCTTAGTATATCCTGTAAAACCATAAAAACAGCAAAAACACCGGATTCGGCATACGAGCCAGCAGTTGCAACAAATCCAGGGACCAAAGTATTTTCGGTTCCGGAAATTAACGCCAGTAAAGATCCGATTAAAAAAGAAGTTGAAGAGGCACCAATTGCTGTGCGTAAAGAAACCGTAACATTCGCCATGCCTGAAGATAAAGCAGCAAACGAATCAAATACCTATTTTGTTATTGTGGGATCGTTCAGTGCCCTTGAAAATGCCAAGACCCGTCGGGGTGAATTAATTCAGGAAGGTTTTAAACCAATTATCCTTCATAGTGAAGAGGCTGGTTATTACCGTTTGTGCGTAAACTCATTTACGAAAGAATCGGAAGCCCGTCAAAGTGTACACAACATACGCCAGAATTTCCCAAAATATTACGACTCATGGCTTCTTATTAAGCAGTAAGCCTTGTCGCAAAAACAATAGTGTTCTGGCTTGCAGATGCTGTAGGTTTTCATATTGGGATAGTTTAAATAACCCTTGGGGTATTTGGTATACCCTAAAATGACTTTTCTATTATTTTTTCGGGATCAATAAGAAATTAAGACAATAAGTTCTTTAAATTTCCGAATATTCCTAATTTTAGCCTTCTTTTGTAATTGCATTACAATTACAGACACCTATTTACAGAAAACTTGTTATGGCAGAAAATAAGAAACAAATTTTATTGGATGAGCGTTACCTTCGCATGGCATCTATTTGGGCGCAAAATTCGTATTGTAAAAGACGAAAAGTTGGTGCTTTGTTGGTGAAAGATAAGATGATTATTTCGGATGGGTATAATGGAACGCCATCGGGTTTTGAAAATATTTGTGAAGACGACGAAAACATTACCAAACCATATGTTTTGCATGCCGAGGCTAATGCAATTACCAAAGTAGCCAAATCAAATAACAGCAGCGACGGGGCAACGTTGTATGTGACTTCTTCGCCCTGTTTAGAATGTGCAAAACTAATTATCCAGGCAGGAATTAAAAGGGTAATTTTTAGCGATAATTATCGTATTACAGATGGAATTGATTTGCTTAAAAGGGCAAACATTGAAGTAAAGCAGGTTGAAGTAGATTAGATTTTAAAATTATGGGAAACAAAAAATATTTCGTTTTTGTGCCATTGCTTTTGGCAATAACCCTGGCAACAGGAATCTTTATCGGGAATTCTTTAATGAAAAATGCGCAGGTAACCACGGCAGGATTAAATTTCAATACGACCAATAAAATCAATACAATTCTTCAATTGGTGGAGCATGGATATGTGGATAGTGTTGACACCCATGACATCATTGAAAAAACAATCCCTTCTTTGTTTAAAGATTTAGATCCGCATTCAACGTATATTCCCGCTAAAATAATGAAAGATGAACAGGAAAAAATGCAAGGGAATTTCTCTGGTATTGGTGTTCAGTTTTCAATTCAGGAAGATACCGTTCGTGTTATCGAGGTAATTTCAGGTGGTCCTTCTTCAAAAGTTGGGCTGTTGGCTGGCGACCGGATTGTGAGTGTAAACGATTCGGTAATTGCGGGTGTTGGTGTTGATAACAATGTGGTGATGGGCTTGTTGCGCGGCGATAAAGGCTCGAAAGTGAAGGTCGGGATTTTGCGTGCCGGCTTTTCCGATGAATTTGAGTTTGAAATTACAAGGGGTGATATCCCGATTTTTAGTGTCGATGTGGCTTATCCCATAGATGAAGAAACAGGTTATATTAAAGTGAGCAGGTTTGGGGAACAAACCTACCATGAATTTATGGAAGGTGTTAAAAAGCTGGACAAGCTTGGCGTTCGAAAAATTATTATTGATTTGCGCGGAAATACAGGAGGTTCACTAACTTCTGTGATCAGAATGGTTGACGAATTCCTGAACAAAGATGACCTGATTTTATTTACCAAAGGATTGAACCAGCCGAAGAAAACCTATAATGCTACTGCCAGAAATACATGTATTGACAAAGAAGCATACATTTTAATTGATGAATATTCAGCATCGGCAAGTGAAATATTTGCCGGGGCATTGCAGGATAACGATCGCGGAATTGTAATAGGTCGGCGCTCATTCGGTAAAGGTTTGGTGCAGGAGCAAATCCCGTTTTCTGATGGCTCAGCTGTGCGCCTGACCGTAGCGCGGTTTTATACACCAAGCGGGAGAAATATCCAAAAACCTTACGACGAAGGCAAAGATAAATACTATCAAGACCTGATGGAAAGGGTACAAAACGGTGAACTGCAGGAAAGCGATAGCATCCATGGAAATGAATCGCTTAAATTTTATACCAAAGCCGGACGTTTGGTGTATGGTGGTGGGGGAATTACCCCGGATATTTTTGTGCCTGTTGATACCACTGGTTACTCAACTTATTTTATGAAATTGGTGCAAAAAGGTACAATCTATCAGTTTGCCTATGCCTATGCCGATCAGCACCGGGATGTATTAACAGCCTTTAAATCACCCAAAGAGATTGAAGATTATTTGGATAAAAACAAAGTATATAACGAATTGATAAAATATGCCGCAGGAAAAGGAATTCCATACAATGAAAAGGATGCAAAGGAATCGGAATTTATCATTCGTACCCAAACCAAAGCTTACATTGCCAGGAACATTTTGGGTGATGATGGTTTTTACCCAATAATCCAACACATTGATAAAACCCTGCTTGAAGCAATTGATGTGACCAAAGAAAACTTATTGGTTGAGAATGTTGGGCAGAAGCCTTAAGTATGAATTTCACAAATCCTATCCAATTAAATAGATAGACAAAGGATATATAATCTTTGTGTTGTTTCGGATTTTATTAATCAAAACCGAGATCGAAATTTAGGGGCCTAAAATTTGTATTCCCATTTGTTTGCCTGCTTAAATCATTTACTTTTACAGGAAATTATTTTTGCATGAAAAAGGGATTTGCAGGGTTTTTGTTTTTAGGTTTTTCGAAGGTTTTAATGGCTCAAAACGAAGTTGGTCCCGATGGCGATAAACTTGTTTGGTTATTATTGTTTTTTCTCTTGCCAATCCTTTTTCTTGGTTATAAATTTTTTAGGAAAAATCCGGGCAAAAAAAAGAAGCCATTTATTGCTTACCGTAAGGTTGAGGTTTCTTTGGCTAAGGATAAAAAGTACTATCCCGATATTTTGACTTTAACTGTAAAAAATACCGGGTCAAAAGACCTTGATCTGGATAAACCATTGTTGGTCTTCAGTAATTTTTGGCTCAACCGAAAATTCAGGTTAAAAGGTTCTGAAAATCGGACGTTCTACCCATTATATTTAGAAGCCGGGAAAACCCACGAATTAGATATTGATTTAAACAAGTTTTACAAACATGATAAAAGCTTGAAAAAATTCCCTAAAGCAAGCATAAAAATTATGGATATTAAGGGAAAAAAACTTGGAAGTAAACATATTTATTTAAGAAAGACCTTATTGAATAGCTAATGAGGAATTGGAAATTTAACCACATCGATTTTTCAACCTATCCCTACTATGCTTCAAACGACCTTGGGGTTTTTTGGAGCGAGTCTCAAACGGTTTTTAAGATTTGGACGCCCACTGCGATTAAGGTTGAATTGCGCTTGTACGAAACCGGAACAGGAGGCAAATTCTATGCAAAAGAATATCTTGAAGCCTCAGGTAATGGCACGTGGAAAGCAATTATTAAAGGAGATTTAAAAGGGAAATTTTACACCTTTAAAATAAATGATGGTGAATGGCTAAACGAGGTTCCGGATATGTATGCCCGTTGTGTGGGAATTAATGGTATACGAGGCCAGGTTTACGAACCAAATGAAACTAATCCAGAGCAATGGGAAAATGATAGTTATAGCTGGTTAAAACCAGCAACCGACGCTATTTTATATGAAGCGCATGTGCGGGATTTTTCGATTGCCGATAATTCAGGAATTAAACATAAGGGACAATACTTAGGTTTTACGGAGCAAAATACAAATTCCCCGGAAGGGCATAAAACAGGCCTGGCGCATTTGCTCGAACTTGGAATTACCCATGTGCATTTGCTGCCCGTTTACGACTTTTTTACGGTTGATGAAGAACATCCTTTGGAAAAATACAATTGGGGATATGACCCTTTGCATTATAATGCCCTGGAAGGATCCTACTCCACGAATCCTGCCAACGGGACAGAAAGGATAAAGGAATTTAAGCAGCTTGTAAAATCGCTTCATGACAGTGGGATAGGTGTGGTGCTTGATGTGGTTTATAACCATACCGGAAAAGTAAAGAGTTCGGTATTTAACCAGACCGTAACGGGATATTATTATCGACAAAATCCTGATGGTACGTTTTCAAATGCTTCCGGTTGCGGGTCCGAGGTTGCTACGGAAAGGGCAATGGTTCGAAAATTTATCATTGACTCCTTAAAATTTTGGGTGACGGAATACCACATTGATGGTTTTCGTTTCGACTTAATGGGCATTTACGATTTACAAACCATGCAGGCTATCCGTAAAGAACTGGATAAAATTAAACCGTGTATTTTGCTTTATGGCGAAGGTTGGGCAGCCGATCAAAGCCCAATGCCCGAAAGCAACCGAGCCATAAAACATAACACCCCAAGGTTACCTGGAATCGCTTCGTTCAGCGACGATTTTAGGGATGCCCTGAAAGGAAGCCACGGAAACAAAAAAAGCCATGGATTTGTTAGCGGTCAAGCTCTTCGCGAAGAGGCAATAAAATTCGGGGTTGTTGGGGCGACCTATCATCCTCAGTTGGTTTATGATTATGTAGAATCTTCACACTCGGCATGGGCACACGAACCAAACCAATGCATCAATTATGCTTCGTGTCACGATAACTACACCCTTTGGGACAAACTAAAATTAAGCTCTCCAAATGCATCGGAAGATGAATTGCAAAAGATGGTGATGCTTGCCGGGGCGTTGGTACTTACTTCGCAAGGAATTCCCTTTTTACATGCTGGTAGTGAATTCTGTAGAACAAAAAACGGATGTGAAAATTCGTATAAATCGCCCGATGCCATTAACCAGATTGATTGGGGCTTAAAAAGCAAAAATGAATCGGTATTCCGCTATTATCAAGCGTTAATTCAACTAAGAAAAAACCATCCGGTGCTTCGAATGCCCAAGGCAGACCTTATCCGCGAAAACCTGGATTTTTGTAATCCCTATAAACCTGGAATTGTGTCGTATTGCCTTCGCGGAAAAACGCTTGGTGATAACTGGGAAAATGCAGTTTTGATTTTTAATGGAAATAAAAAAGATACCCATCTTTCCATATCAGAAGGATCTTATAAAATAATCGCCAAAGGCAACGAAATCAATGAAGATGGAATCGAAGAACTTTCAGGTTCGGAAATTAAGGTCCCGGCAATTTCAATGATGATTTTAGTAAAAGAATAAGGTGAATAGTACTAAAATACTGCCAATAATAAATCAATATCTTTTGCAGGAATATTAAATTCGTTACCAACGTCTTGGTTGGTCAGTATTCCGTGGTAAATATACACTCCATTCCTAAATCCGCGGGAGTTTTTAATGTAATTGTTTACGCCGCCACTATCACCAATCGATAACAGGATTGGGATTAAAATATTACTTAAGGAGATGGATGCAGTTCTGGCAACCAGCGATGGTAAATTTGGCACACAATAATGCGTAACACCATGTTTTTGGAAAGTTGGTGTATTTAAGTCCGTACATTTTGAGGTTTCAAAACATCCCCCCTGGCTTACATTCAGATCAATTAAAATGGTTCCTTCTTTCATGGTTTGTACCATTTCTTCCGAAACTTTAAATTTCGGACGTTTGTTGAACGACATTGCACCGATTACCGCATCTGCTGAATACAGTGCTTTTCGGAGTACCCGTGGGTAAAATACCGAGGTGAACACTCGTTGCCCGAGCCGCTCTTCTAAACGGTTTAGGTCGTGTACTGAGCTATCAAACACTTTTACCATTACACCAAGACCAAGTGCTCCACGTGCTGCAAATTCAGCAGCAGTGCCCGATCCAATAATTACCAATTCGGCGGGAGTAATCCCGGTAACATCACCAAACAAAACGCCTTTCCCATTGCGCGATTTGCTCATGTATTCGCTGGCAAGGGTTGTAGATACAATCCCTGAAATTTGGCTCATTTGGTGAACTATTGGGAAAAAACCATTTTCGTCTTGCATATATTCAAAGGCAACACATGTAACTTTTTTTTGCATAAGCCTTTGGATGGAATCATTACAATGTGCCTGCATTTGCAAACTCGAAATTATCGTTTGATTTCCCCTGAGCATTTCAATTTCTTCGCAGTCGAATGGCGAAATCCGAAGAATAATATCGCATTGGAAAATCTCTTCTTTGGTATCGACAATTACCGCACCTGCCTCTTTATATTTTTCATCCGGATAACTTGCCGATTGTCCGGCATTGGTTTCAATATAAATCTCATGTCCGTATGATACAAGCAGTTCAGCTGCCTGGGGCGTAAGCGGAACTCGAAACTCAACTTTCGATTGGTCAGAAGGGACGCCAATTTTTACCTTCTGTCCTTTTGTTTTTATTTCCAGCATTTCCTCTTTCGGGAGGAGCATGGTTTTAGGAAACGATGTTTCTTTTTGCGGTTTATCCTTGGCTGCCATGAGCACTAATTTTATTGAGCAACACAAGTTACATCCAAATGTTGAGTTTTCAAAATGGAGAATTCTTAGTTGGAAGTTTTGGGTGGAGTGAAAAAGAAATTAAGTTGCTAGCCTATTGCTTATTGTCTAATAAATTAGCGGAAATAATCCTTGTATTATCATCAAGGGCTTCCAGTTTAATTTCTACCATTTTTTCAGGGAGGATGGGTTCGATCATTTCGGGCCATTCAATAAAGCAGTAGTTTTTGCTGTATAAATAATCTTCATAACCCAGGTCGAATGCTTCTTCCACATCTTTTATCCGATAGAAATCAAAATGATAAATGGGGGAGAGGTCGCCCGATGTGTATTCGTTAATTATTGCAAAGGTTGGACTGGTTATATAATCATTGGAACCCAAGGCACGGCAAATTGCCTGAATAAACGTAGTTTTTCCGGCTCCCATTTTACCGTAAAATGCAAATACATTCTGACCGGGAAATGTTTCTAGGAGTTTTTTCCCGGCTTCTTCAAGCTCTTTTAACGATGTAACGTTTATAGAATACATTCCATTTATTTTGTGCAATTATAGTAAATGTTTCAGAATATTAGAATCAAGGGGGTTAAAATTAGGGGCATATTAAACAAACAGTGATTTATATTTGGTTTTTTATTCCAAAAAATAGTTTAATTTTGGAATAATTTGAAAATCAAAAGTAAACAGGAGTTTCTGTTCTTTAAAAATACTAACAAATGAATTTACCAGAAAATTTAAAGTATACCCAGGATCATGAATGGGTTCGTGTAGAAGGTGATGTTGCCGTGGTAGGCGTTACTGATTTTGCGCAAGGGGAATTAGGCGATGTTGTTTTTGTAGAAATTGAAACTGAAGGCGAAAATTTAGACAAAGGTGAAACTTTTGGAACTGTTGAAGCCGTTAAAACAGTATCTGATTTGTTTATGCCGGTTGGTGGTGAAGTTATCGAGGTGAATGAAGGATTGGCAGATGAGCCCGAAGTTGTAAACAAAGATCCCTATGGCGAAGGTTGGATGATTAAAATTAAAATGGCGGATGCAGGTGAATTGGAAGAATTACTTTCACCGGAAGCATATAAAGATATGATTGAGGCTTAAAAAAAACTTAAGACAAACCAGGGAAGGCATTTTTTAAAAGAAGATGCCTTTTTTGTTGCCTTCAAATGAAAAACCCGGAATCCATAAAAAATCCCGGGCTTTTATTTATTAGGCTAATAATTTAAATTATCCACATTTTGATGATCCACAGTCTTTACAGGTGAGACAACCTTCCTGGTAAATAACATTTTCAGATCCACATTCGCCACAAGCTGTATCTTCGGCAAGTGTTCCGTTCGGAATATATTTTTTCAATGCCCTTCCAACTCCCGCTTTCCATGAGTTGATGGTTTCATTATCAAACTGAAGGCTTGATACCAGGTCAATTACTTTATGAATTGGCATTCCGTGCCTTAGCACACTTGAAATTAACTTGGCATAGTTCCAAAATACCGGATTGAATTTATAAGATAATCCTTCGATTGTGGTTTTATACCCCCTTTTGTTGGTGTACTGAAAATCGTAGCGTGAAGTACCGTCGTCTTCGTAACTTTTTAAAATTTTACCTTTTGTGACCGAACGTGGAAGCAATATGCCATCTTCATCATCCGATAAACCTGTGAATATTTCGTATGGGCTATCGTTCATTAATCCGATAAATGCAATCCATTTTTCTTTGTTGTTTTGGAAACGTACAACATCCCCTTCTAAAACCTCAGGACGTTTGGTTGGCAGGTTAATTTTGCCTTCTTCCTTTTTTTCCGATTTATTGGAAATTAATACCCCTGAGCGTGAGCCTTCACGATATACAGTCACCCCTTTACAACCGCTTTTCCAGGCTTCCATATACAATTCACCAACCAGTTCTTCGCTTGCATCAGCAGGAAGGTTTATTGTTACGCTAATAGAGTGGTCAACCCATTTTTGTATCCTTCCCTGCATTTTAACTTTCGACATCCAGTCAACATCGTTGGACGTTGCTTTATAATAGGGTGATTTGGTGATAAGCTCATCAATCTCTTCTTCCGAATATAATTTATTTGTATCGTGGCCTTCTACATTCATCCAATCTTTAAATTTATGATGGAATACAATGTATTCTTCCCAATTGTCGCCAACTTCATCAACAAAATCAACGCGTACCCCTTGATCGTTAGGATTCACTTTTCTCCTTCGTTTATAAACCGGCATAAAAACCGGCTCGATACCAGAGGTAGTTTGGGTCATCAAACTGGTTGTTCCGGTGGGAGCAATGGTTAATAATGCAATATTTCTACGCCCATGTTTTGCCATATCTTCATAAAGGGCAGGGTCGGCATCTTTTATTCTATTGATGAGTGGGTTGTTCTCTTCGCGTTTGCTATCATATATTTTAAAAGAACCGCGGTCTTTTGCCAAATTCACCGATGAACGGTAGGCCTCAAGAGTGATGGTTTTATGTATTTCTTCTGAGAAATCAGTTGCATTTTCGCTTCCATACCTTAACCCAAGTGCTGCCAACATATCGCCTTCGGCAGTTATGCCAATTCCGGTTCTACGTCCTTCTTTCGCTTTTTTGCCAATATTTTTCCAAAGGGCTTTTTCGGTGTACTTTATTTCTTCGTTTTCAGGGTCGTCGTTGATTTTTCCTATAATAGCATCAATTTTTTCCAGTTCAAGATCGATGATATCGTCCATTATTCTTTGTGCATAGTGGATGTGTTCTTTGAAAAGTTCAAAATTAAATTTCGCTTCTTTGGTAAACGGATTTTCGACATACGAGTATAGATTAATAGCCAATAGCCTGCAACTATCGTATGGGCATAATGGTATTTCCCCGCATGGGTTGGTAGATACGGTTTTGTAACCTAAGTCGGCATAACAATCTGGTACCGATTCGTTTATAATGGTATCCCAAAAAAGGATGCCCGGCTCAGCCGATTTCCACGCATTATGGATTATTTTATTCCAAAGTTGGCTTGCATCGGTCTTTTTTTGATAGACAGGTGAATTTGAATGAATCGGGTATTTTTGGGTATAAGGTTGATTGGTTTCGACCGACCGCATAAAATCATCGTGTATCTTTACGGACACGTTGGCACCTGTAACTTTTCCTTGGGTCATTTTTGCATCGATGAACTTTTCCGAATCGGGGTGTTTTACCGAAACGGATAACATTAACGCACCTCTTCTTCCATCCTGGGCTACTTCACGTGTTGAATTTGAATACCGTTCCATAAACGGAACAATCCCTGTGGAAGTAAGTGCAGAGTTTTTTACAGGTGATCCTTGTGGGCGGATGTGTGAGAGGTCGTGACCGACACCACCGCGCCTTTTCATTAGTTGTACTTGTTCCTGGTCAATTTTCATTATTCCGCCGTACGAGTCTGAATCGCCATCATTTCCTACAACAAAACAATTAGAGAGGGAAGCTATCTGGTAGTTGTTTCCAATACCTGTCATTGGTCCTCCTTGCGGGACTATATATTTAAATCCTTTAAGAACCTGATAAATTTCTTCTTCTGTAAGGGGGTTTTCATACTTATTTTCAATCCGTGCGATTTCTTTTGCAAGCCTTTTATGCATGTCATCGGGGGTTAATTCATATAAATTCCCAAATGAATCTTTTAGCGCATACTTGTTAATCCAAACTCTGGCTGCTAAATCGTCTCCTTTAAAGTACTTCAGGGAAGCATCAAAAGCCTCATCTTGAGAGTAAATTTTCCTTCCTGTTGCGGTTTTTACAGTTACGTTGTTGTCCATAAAATGATGTAAAAAAATAAGTTTTAATTAAGCGATGTTTTAACTGAATAATAATCCCTGTCCAGCTATCAAAAAACGTCTCATGCAAGATAAGCTACAAAACAAATAAATGGAATACTTTTTCAATAAAAGAAATTAAAAGTTATCAACTTGAAAATGTTAGTACACAGATAGTCAGAAACATACATGTTTTACAAGAGCAAAAAGTTTACCAAAACGAAAATTTGTTTAAACAAACTATTGCAAAAAACGATGGAATTTTTATATAAATTTTAAAACTAAATTCAAGAAATAAATGTCCCAAAAAGGGACTAAAAAAGTGGTGATAAATGGATTTAAATGTTGAAAACTTTTTTGGTGATTTTAGAGCTTGCCCCCAGATTTTTTTCTACAAAGTTGCGGCTTATTTTTCCTGCTTCCTTTAGCCTGTCTTTGTTGTTCAGCAAACCATCAAAAATCGAACCAAGATCGTCGTAAGAATTTATTGGGAATGCTGCTCCCAAATCAACCAAATTGCATGCTTCGTCAAATTTCTTGTAATTAAGTCCAAAAACTATGGGCATTCCATAGGTTGCTGCTTCCAGTGTATTGTGAATACCAACACCAAAACCACCACCTATATATGCGATCTCGCCATATTGATATAAAGATGATAAAATCCCAATAGAATCAATAATTATAACTTGGGTTTCAGTACTATCCCTGCCCTCGATTTGGCTGAAACGAATGTATTTTTTTTGGAGCGATTGTTCGATCCTTTGAAGATTGTTTTCACTCACTTCGTGGGGTGCGATGATAAACCTTGTGCCTGCTTTATGCTTGTTAATAAACTCCACAAGTAACTCTTCATCGGGTTTCCAGGAGCTTCCAATAACAATTAGCTGTTGATTTCCTTTCCATTCTTCGATTATTGGAAACTTAGACGTGTTTGCCGAAATTGCTGCAACACGGTCGAACCTCGTATCGCCGGTAATGCTATAATTGTTGATTCCGATGCTTGTTAATAATTCTGCCGACTTTTTATTTTGAATAAAAAAATGGGTAAACCCACCTAAAATTTTCCTGTACCATTTTGCCCATGGCGACTTTTTAAAAAATAGTTGCCCTTCACGGAATATTGCCGAAACGGCAAAAAGTTCAATACCTTGTTTGTTGATTTCAGTGATGTAATGGTACCAGAATTCATATTTAACGAACAATATTTTTTCGGGCTTCACAATGCGCACAAACCTTCGGGCATTTTTCCTGGTATCCATCGGCAAGTACGAAATTACATCAGCTCCTTCGTAGTTTTTCCGGATTTCATAACCGGAGGGAGAAAAGAAAGTCAACAAAATGCCTTTTTCAGGAAACTTACTTTTAACCTCTTCAATTACAGGGCGGCATTGTTCAAATTCGCCCAAACTTGCACAATGAAACCAAATGTATTTTTTATTGGAATCGATTTTTTGTTTTAAGGTAGCTTCCCAATTTTTCCGACCACCGACAAACAATTTGGCTTTGGAATTAAAAAGCGATGCCAGTTTTATGAAAAGGGCGTAGAAGAATATGCCTAAATTGTAAAAGATGACCATTTCAAGTTGTATTGCTGTGCAAATGTACAAGTATTGTTTGAATTGAAATAAAGGATTTGGGAATGTTACCCTAAATTTTTCTTTTTACCAAAAAATACTCATAAAGGGTAAAATTCATGAGGATCATTAAAAACAAGCGCACGAAATTTTCAATGGGAATAGTTAAAATAGAGAAACCAATAATATGCTTTGTTTGAAAATCAGTAATACTAGCTGTTCCGGGCAAAATAAGATACAATAGATATGGTAGCATCAGAATAAAATAGCTCAAATAGAAATGGATATAATTTGTTTTAAACCTGTTGCGAAATATGGTGTAAGCCAAATAGGCAAAAGTGAACATAAATGCCGACAATGTGTATAATTTCCCTTTGTTTAAATAAGCAATTAATCCGAATAAAAACATTAATACCAGGCTTAAAATTAGCAGGGCATTATCGGGAATGCGATTCGATCTGGATTTAGAAAAACCGTAGATTAAAAAACCTGCAAAAGGAAACACAAAATAAAATACGATTTCTTCCAAAGGTATTGCAAACTTACTAACACTTATTGAAATGGTATGAAAGTTCCATATTCCGGCATTTGCAAATTTTACATCCCAAAAAATAAAAACAAGCGCGGTAATTAGTATGGAAGGGAGGGTGGCAATCCAATTTTTGTAGAATTTAATTTTTGGGTGAAAACTTAAGATAACTGTAAGTATAAAAACGCAGCCTAAGAAGATTAATTTCCAATAGTTTAAAAGTTCCATTTGACGATTGTTAATTTATTATTGGCTCAATAATAAAAGTAAAACTTTGCGGTTCCGGTTTTAACTGATACTTAGGCAAAGTTAATGCATTGCCGCAACTATTGTTCCCAATTCCACATTGTTTTATGTCCAGGTTCCAATATACTTCGCTGGTACGGTTCAGGTCATAGGTGTGCATTGCCTCTGTTAAATTCTTTGTTGTGTAATGGCGTGCACTGGTTTCGAATGCCTGAAGGCTGGTTGCACGAAATCCTCCGGGAGCCCCAAATAATTTTGCCCATCGTACTTCGGTTTTATTTCCATTTTCCTGTGGGACAGGATAATTGGTAAATTGCTCATCGATGGTTCCAGAATAAACGCCATACTTTGCGCCAGTGTTCCGGTCAACATAATTTTCGTGCGGGCCTTTTCCGTACCAACTCATATTGTTCATAAACGAAGGGAGAGCCAATTGTAACCCAATCCGGGGCATGCTAACAACATCGGGCAATGTATTAATTGTTGTTTCCAGCACAATCTTTCCATCTGTCGAAATCCGATAAAACATCGTATAATCAATGCATGTTTTTCCATTTTCAGATACCAATTGCTCATGGGTTTTTATTTTCACCAATCGGGTAGTGTCCCTGATAAGTTCCACATCCAAAACCTTATGCGATAGTTTGTCAAGCCCGGCTTCGATCCAATCTGCAGCCATCTTTTTTCCCGTAAAAACTTTACCGTAGCCACCATCGTTATCGGTAGGTGCGCGCCATACGTTTAGTTTGGGGCCATGCACCAGGATATCCCTGTTTTTATATTGGTAATCGCTGATAATCCCTTTTGTTTTATCGTATTTAATTTCAAATTCATCGCTTACAACTTTGATAAAAAAATCGTTGTATAAAACACTGACAGGTTCATCTTCTATGATAGGAGATGGATAAATAAAGGGTTGAAGGATAAATTGTTCCCAGGCAATTTCAAAACCAGCTTCCGCCCAATCTGTCGCATTTTTGGTTCGAACCGAAATGGTCAGGATGTATTCTTTTTCTGGCTGTATGTTTGTTTTTGAATAAGGAATAGACATTTTTCCGGAGGATAATGCGGCAATGTCGGGTGCCTGAAATTCTCCAGATTCGATAGCTTTCCCATTTTCTAACAGTTCCCAAAAAATAGCGGAGGAACCCAGGTTCGTAAATTGAAATTTATTTTGCACTTCCACTTCCTGTGTGATGGGATTAAAACCAGCAAACTTTACGTTTTGGTAAACTTTTTTTACTTCAGCAATTTTTGGTGTAAGCGATAGATCGGGAAATAACAATCCATTCAGGCAAAAATTTTGGTTGTTTGGTTCGTCCTTAAAATCACCTCCATAAGCAAAGAAGTTTTTACCATCGTTCGTTTTTTTCAAAATTCCCTGGTCAACCCAATCCCAAATACAGCCACCAATAAGTTTCGGATATTTTTCAAAAACATCGATATATTCCTGAAGGTTTCCCACTGAATTTCCCATTGCATGAGCAAACTCATTTAATAAAAATGGCTGTTGCATTTCATGCATGTTTCCTATTTTGTGAAGGTCGTCAAGGGTGTGGTAGCGGTTCGCAATAGTTTTTACTTTTCCTCCACCAAGAATGTCGCCAACTTTCGGGTTATTACTAAAGTGGTAGTGTGTCGGGCGCGATGGATCACGTTTTTTTACCCACCGTTCCATTGTCACCATGTTGTTTCCATTTCCGGCTTCGTTACCAAGCGACCACATTATTAAACACGGATGGTTTTTGTCTCGTTCAACCACGGCTTTTATTCGGGCAAGATGCGCCATTTCCCATTCAGGTTCATTGGCCAATGATTCCTCATCATAACCCATTCCGTGTGATTCGAGGTTTGCTTCATCAATTACCAATAAACCATATTTGTTGCATAAATCGTAAAAATATGCAGGAGCTGGAAAGTGGGCTGTCCTAACACACATGATGTTGTGCTGTTTCATCAGTTTGACTTCCGATTCCATTTGCTGTTGGGTAATGTAATGCCCGGTTGTAGGATTGTGTTCAACCCGGTTTACCCCCTTTATTAATAAAGGTTGACCGTTTAAGTATAAGCCTGAGCTGCTATGTTCAATTTTTCGAAAACCAATGTAGCACGATTGACTTTCAATAATTTTATTCTCATCGTCGCGAAGGTGAAGGGTAAGGTGGTACAAATCTGGAGTTTCGTGGGTCCATTTTTTCGGGTTTTTAATGAATGCACTGATGCTTGTTTTTTTCTCAGTGCCCGGGAAGAAACCAAGAGCCTGGTTTTGCTCAAAAACAACTTCTCCCTTTTCATTTAAAAGAATGGCTTTTAGTTCATACCCCAGCTTTTTACTTCCCGAAAAATTCTTCAACAGGGTTTCAATAGTAATTGAAGCATCTTTGTAATCATCGTCAAGATTGGGTTTTACGAAATAGTCATGGATATGTACTTTTGGCGTTGAATACATAAAAACATCCCTGAATATGCCACTCAGGCGCCAACGGTCCTGATCCTCAAGGTAACTACCATCTGACCACCTGAAAACCTGTACTGCCAGCACATTTTCTTTTTTCTTCAGGAAAGGGGTAATATTAAATTCTGCAGGTGTATTGCTACCCTGGCTGTATCCAACTTTTTTCCCGTTCACCCATATATAAAAAGCAGATTCAACTCCGGCAAAATGTATAATAACTTCCCTTCCTTTCCACGTTTCAGGGACATTGAATAGTTTACGATAATGTCCAACCGGATTTTTATTTATCCCATTTATAAACGGAGGGTTTTTATCGAAGGGATAATTTATATTGCTGTAAATAGGTTTACCAAAACCATACATTTGCCAATTGGAAGGAACTGGCAAGTTGTCCCAGCCCTGCTCCTCAAACTTAGGCTCATGGAATCCCGGAATCCTTTGTTGCACCGATTCGGTCCACTTAAATTTCCAGATTCCGTTTAGTGATCTAAAATAATGGGAATCCCGATAATCCTGGCTCACAGAACTGGAATCGGAATGTGGAACCGTTAAATTTGTTGCATCCAGTTTATTAATTCCAAAAACCAACGGATTTTCCCAATCATTAGGCAATGGCTGTCCACATAAGTTTAATTGAAGAAATACGATGGAGGATAGTATTAATAAAAGAGCTTTGTAAACCATGCTTTAAATTTGAACGCCAAAAATAGCAATTATTTATTTTGTTGGTTTCAATTTAGGGGTACTGACTGTTTTATGTTTATTAGTAGCGTAATGTGTTCACTTATAGATTTGCATTAGCAATAAATTCCGGAAAAGAGTAGAAAGATTAGGAACGGAATTTAAATCCTATATTTGTTCAGCAAAAATCAGATTTGGGGTGAAAGATTTAAAACTTTGGGAAAATATTAAGGAAGGGGATGTAAAATCCTTAAACCAATTACACTCCATCTATTTTTATCAAATGTGCTTGTTTGCCAAGAAAACCATTCACGATAATGAGTTGGCAGAAAGCATTGTTTCCGATTGTTTTATTAAACTTTGGGAAAACCGGAGAAACATCGAAATTAATTCTTCGGTGAGGTCATACCTTTATAGAATCCTTAAAAACCAAATCATTGATTATTACAGAAGTAGGCACGAAAAAGCTGAGCTTTTTGAGGAATTGCCCGACATGCCTGGTGAGATGGAATTTAACGATCAGCAGCAGTATGTTAAACTATACGAGGCGATTGCAAAGCTTCCTGAACAAAGAAAGAATATTTTAGAACTGGCCGTGTTTGATTCACTCACCTACCAGCAAATTGCCGACAAGCTGCACATTTCAAAAAATACGGTAAAGACACAGATTTCCCGCGCTTATAAGCTTTTAAAAGAGCTGTTAGAACCACGCGATTTTTATTTATTTTTTGTGACAAAAAAAGAACGAAAATAATTCGTTTTACTGTCACCCTGTTTTTTCATTCGTTACGTCTTATTAATGTATAAGGGTATTTTAACCTAAACCAGCAGGAATATAGTTTAGTTTAGTTGGCAAAAAAAAGAACAGCTGATTTTCAGCTGTTCTTCATTGAAAGAATTAGAATGGATAAATACAACAGACTTTGGGAGCTGTCAATTGCCAAATTGCATAACGAAGCATCAGTCAATGAATTGGCAGAATTGGACAAGCTGCTTGAAGATCAGAACAAACAAAAGGTTTATCATGAAATAACATCCCTGTATGGAGATGTTGCCAAGGCAAAAGAATTAAGAAAATTCTCTGAAAACCGTTCATGGAAAACCGTTTCGAAACAAATAAACGGGAAGGTCAAAAGGATGCTTTGGTCTTTCTCAAAATATGCAGCACTAATTATTGTGGCATTTTTGTTAGGAACATTAATTACCAGCCAATACAACAAACGAAGCGAACTAGTCCGTTTTGCGGAAGTAAGTGTTCCGTTAGGGCAAATGTCGGAAATGACATTGTATGATGGAACAAAAGTATGGCTTAATTCCGGAACAACTATTCGTTATAGCAGCAAATTTGGAAAAGATAATCGAAAAATATCCTTGGAAGGCGAAGCATTTTTTGAGGTAACAAAAGATGAAATTCCATTTAAGGTTGAACTTAAAAATGTGGAAGTGGAAGTGCTGGGGACAAGGTTTAATGTCGTTTCCTATATTGACGAAGATTTTAGTCAGATAACTTTAATTAAAGGAAAAGTAAATATCAATGACCAATCTAATAGAAAAATCGCAGAATTAAAACCTTCCGAACAAATTTACATAGACGATAACACCAATAAAGCAACTATTTCTAAAGTAGAAACCAATTTTTATACTTCGTGGATAGAAGGAAAAATTGTATTCGATCATCAACCACTCTCTGAAATTTCACGCAAATTAGAGCGCTGGTATAATGTGGATATTCAATTTGAAGAGAGCTCCATTGGTGATTTGTGCTTCTCTGGAACCATACTAAAGCATAAACCATTTAACCAGATTGTAACCGCTTTTGGTTTGCTTTTGCCTGTGGATATTAATTATATGCATATAAATAACGGGAAAGATGAAATAATTTTTTCAAAAAAATAATCTGCCTATGGAAACCTAAAACTATGAACCAAGCTAAACAAAAAAAAACGGCAGGAATGCCGCGAACATTCCTAGCCGTTACTGATTTAAAACTTAGTAGTAATTTAAACCATGTAAATGTATGAAAAATCTATCTAAACCGATTGGGATTAACCAATCGAAGATGAAAATTTTATTGAAGATGAAATTAACATTTTTATTCTTGATAACCGGATTGATAGCAGTAAGTGCATCAACCTACTCACAAAACACCTTGCTTGACATAAATGTCAAAGACAATAGTATAGTGAGTCTATTCGATGAAATTGAAAGACAAAGTGAATTCTACTTTTTCTACCAAAAGGAAGAATTGGCGAATTTAGAAAATGTTTCCATTGATATTAAAGGTGCAAAAGTTACCGAAATACTTGATGAAGCATTACAGGAAACTGACTTAGAGTACAAAATTGTAGATCGTTACATTATCATCAGAAAGGATGGAAAAGGCTTGGATGATGTAGAATCATTATTAGCTCAGCAAAAAACAGTAATGGGATCTGTTAAAGATGAAAATGGATTAGCGCTTCCCGGAGTAACAGTTGTTATCAAGGGTACATCACAAGGAACTGTTACCGATTTAGATGGGAATTTTTCTATTTCAAATATTCCCGAAAATGGCGTGCTAGTATTTTCATTTATTGGAATGAGGTCTCAGGAAATACCTGTGGGCAGTCAAACTTCTATTAATGTAACCATGGAAACGGATGCAATAGGACTGGATGAGGTTGTTGCAATTGGTTATGGTTCAGTTAAAAAAAGTGATCTTACCGGATCGGTAATATCTGTAGGATCAGATAAATTGGACGGAAGACCTTATAGCAATGCTTTGCAATCAATGTCGGGGCAGGTTTCAGGAGTACAGATTGTTCAAACACAGGGAGCCCCTGGATTGGCACCAACTGTTAAGATTCGTGGAGCTTCATCCATTAATTCAGGAACAACACCACTATATGTTATTGATGGTATTCCAATAGAAGATAATACAGAACATTCAACCTCAACAAAAGTAGCCTCAGGTAGCAATTTGAATTTTAATCGAAATCCGATGAACTATATTAATCCAAATGATATAGAGTCGGTTCAAATACTAAAGGATGCATCTTCTGCTGCTATTTACGGATCACGAGGTGCCAATGGAGTTGTGATAATTACTACCAAATCAGGAAAAGCCGGTAAAACAAAAGTGGAAGCTAATTACGAATTTGGTGTTTCACATCTTACAAGACCACTTGAATTGATGAATGCTCCAGAATGGATGGAATTTCAAACGTATGCAAGAAATAATTCATGGGCAACAATCGTTGCGAACGATCCAAATGCAACGCGAGAATTAAAATATACAGTACCTCCGGAATTCACTGATCCTGAATGGATCGCTCGAATTGGCGAAGGAACCGATTGGCAGGATGTAGCATTTCGCACAGCTTTATCGCACAATTTGCAGATTTCAGCTTCGGGAGGTAGTGAAAACACACAGTTTATGGTCTCTGCTGGGTATTTGGATAGCGAAGGAATCATGGATCAAAATACATACGATCGCATAAATCTTCGTTCAAACATGAAGCATCAATTTAGTGATAGAGCGCGTATGGCTTTAAATATTGGCTTAAGTCGTGCAAAAGAAACCCCATACGGAACCTCAGGCAAATCTGGTGAAACAGGTTTAACAGTACAAAGTGATCCTATTTTCCCTCTTCGTGTTGAAACCGGAACTCTGGGATTTAAAGATCCTAGTTCAATTTGGAACACCTTTGTAAAATACGGTTTTCAGTTGTGGCATCCATGGTCGATGACTCGTGAGATTGAGTATGAAAAGATCATGACTTCGATTACAGCAAATGCATATCTTGAGTATGACATTCTTGATAATTTGACTTTCAAAACTGGTTTTAGCTCCAATATTGAAGATATTGTGTTTACGAAATATTTGAATGAAGGTCAGGATTGGGGATATTCAGGTTATATTGATGCAAACGCTGATTTCAATACATTAAAATCTGTTAACTGGGTTTGGGAAAACACCTTAAATTACAATAAAACATTTAATGATGTTCATGACTTAAATGTTATTGCTGGTTATACAGTTCAGGAGCAAAGAATTGATCAGAGCAGTATGCATGCCATAGGCTTTCCAAATGATCTGGTTCATACTTTAAATGCTGGTGTTGTAAGCGACGGAAGCACATCTGCCGAAGATTGGTCATTGATCTCCTACCTTGCCAGGGCAAATTATTCATTGATGGATAAATACCTTTTAACTGCAACAATCCGTGCGGATGGATCATCCAGGTTTGGAGCAAATAACCGATGGGGATATTTCCCATCCGTATCAGCTGCATGGCGCGCGAGTGAAGAATCGTTTCTGCAGGATGTAACGTGGTTGGATAATTTAAAAGTTCGTTTAAGTTATGGAACAACTGGTAATAACCAGATCACCAACTACGGTGCAATAGGTGCACTGGGTTATGCACCATATGTAAATGGAGGCAATGTTGAGACCGGTATTTCAACGAACTCGTTTGCTGACAAAGACTTGAAATGGGAAAAAACAGGACAGACAAATTTCGGTGTTGATATGACAATATTTGATCAGCGTGTGAATTTATCATTGGATGCTTATTATTCCAAAACACGTGACCTATTGTTAAGTGTGCCAATCCCTATTATCACAGGGTTTTCTTCCACTTTAACCAACATTGGAGAATTAGAAAACAGAGGTATAGAATTTAATATTTCCACAAGAAATATTGACAATGAATTTAAGTGGATAACAGATTTTAACATTTTTGCCAACCGCAATAAAGTATTAAAACTTGGCGAAAATGATGCTCCGATTGATTATAGTGTTAGTAGCATGATCTCAAGAACAGCTGTTGGACAACCCATTGGTATGTTCTTTGGTTATATTTTTGATGGTGTAATCATGTCGCAAGCTGAACTTAATTCGCTTGGAACTGCTGTTTGGTCGGGAAGTGAACCTGGTGATCCAAAAGTAAGAGATGTGAATGGCGATGGTATAATTAGTTCAGACGACCGCACTTACATCGGAAATAATCAAGCTGATTTTTCCTGGGGATTAACGAATACCTTCGCTTATTCAGGTGTTGAACTGTCAGTAATGCTACGCGGTTCTCATGGTGGAGAAATTGTAAATCATATTGGTCGATACTTAAAATCACACGGTGGTGGTGGTAATCGCAACCAGTTCGCAATTGTGAATAATTTCTGGAGATCAGAGAGTGATCCAGGTGATGGACAGATATTTAAACCAAGGTCAGCACAAATTGGTGCACAGGGGCAAGGTTCTAGTTACTGGGTAGAAGATGCTTCATTTGTACGTATTCAAAATATACGATTAGGGTATAATTTACCATCAAATTTGGTTCAAAAAGCTAAAGTGAGTGGAATAAAGCTTTATGTAAATTTAGAGAATGTGTATCTTTTCTCTGATTATGCCGGATTTGATCCTGAAGGTAGTACATACCAAACCGGAGTTATGGTTGGCTTTGATTATGCTGCATATCCAAATCCTATGACCGCTACCGCAGGTGTGAACATTACATTCTAAAATTTCAGATATAAACTTTAAAATAAATAAAATGAAAAGATTAATATATATTCTGATATTATTCAGTACAATACTTTTTGGTTGTGGTGAGGAATTTTTAGACAGGACTCCAATATCAAGTCCTAACGAAGGAGATTTTTATCAATCTCAAGAAGACATAGAGACTGCGCTTTGGTCTGCATATAACTCCTTGTATACAATTTATCATCCTCAAAGTTTACAATCATTTTATGGTGAGGTGATGGGGGATAACGTATATAGCGATGTAGATGCTGGTAGAGTGGAGGATTATGAAGATTTTGAACACCATACAATGTCAGATGAAAATGAGCTTGTTAGAGATTTCTGGAATACTTATTACGAATCAATTTACATCGTCAATAATATAATTGAAAAGACAGAACAATTAGATTTTAGTTCTAAAGATGCTTTAATTGGAGAGGCTAAATTTTTAAGAGCTTTATATTACTTCGACATGGTTCGTGCCTGGGGAGATGTTCCTCTTGTAACTACTCCTATTGGTATTAATGAAGCATATGCACTAGGTCGTACTCCATCAAGCGAGGTGTTTAGCTCAATTATTGAAGACCTACAATTTGCTGCATCTAAATTGCCATCAAAATCAAATGAACGATTTGTTGGTGCTGCAAACAGCGATGCTGCAAATATGCTTTTAGGAAAAGTATATTTAACAACCGGAGATAAAACTCAGGCAGCCACTGCTCTTCTAAAAGTATATGGTAAGTTTGAACTTGTTCCGTACGCCGATCTTTGGGATTTGGGTAAAAAGAATGGAAAATCTTCCATTTTTGAAATTCAATTTAAAGGTGGCGTGGCAAATCCTTATAGCGAATATTGGGGGAAAATGACTCCTCAGGATAATCGTACTGTTACTGTTTGGGGAAGAGGATACAATATGGTAGCCGATGACTTATGGAATGCCTACGAAGATGGTGATATAAGAAGAGATCTATCTATACAGGATGGCTATGTGGATCCAACTGGTACAAGAGTGGAAGTAAAATTTCAGATCAAATGGAGGGATTCAAATGCTGAAGTAGATAGATTACTCGAAGCAGCTGATAATAACTTCATCGTATTACGTTATGCTGATTTATTGTTATTGTTAACCGAGGCTACCGGCGATGCTAAATACTTAAATGAAGTACGAGCCGAACGAGGACTACCCTTGTACGGAACTGCCGGTTATCCAGCAGAATATAATACTGTTGCTTTGGCTTGCGAACACGAAAGACAAGTCGAACTCGCTTTAGAGTTCCATCGTTGGTTCGATCTGAAACGTACAGGAAGAGCAATTACAGTAATAAAAAATTGTTCTAAAAATATTACTATAAACGAAAACCAACTTGTAATACCTATACCTCTGGAAGTAATCACGCAAAATCCAGATGTGATCAAACAAAACACAGGTTATTAACGATTAGAAACTTTGTGTGATTTTCAGAAAAGTCTATTTCTGAAATAAATTAAAAAACTGCCAACTTGTTTTTATAACAGGTTGGCAGTTTTTTTTCATATACCTTTTTACGCATTTTGGGGGTTAATTTTTTGGTATCGCCCCAGGCATTTGTTCCATAGTTCTTACTAAAATTCAGAAATTAGGAAGCCTAAATCAGCAAATTTCCAAGCATTCCAACCGCTTTCTTTTTTATATTGCCCTATATATTAAGGGGTTTAGGTTATCAAGTGTATTATGTTAATATTTCAGTCAAAATCCTTGCTAAATCTTTTTAGTGATAATGATCAAATGTTTACATTTCATTGAGCCGATCTAACATATTGATTGTTAGTATTTTTTGAATAAACTAGAAATATTCCTCATTTGCTAAGCCGAAAAATTGATGTTATGGGAAACCTTTCCAATCGTAAAAATCTTAAACGTATTTTTTTTGATGAAGTAGGACTATCATATAAATTGTTAGTTATATTATTTATTTTTCTTTCTTCATCTTCATTAAGTGCCCAAAACTCTTTCATTACCAATCTTGGTGCAACATCAATTTGTACGGGAGAGAGTACAACCATTCAGGTAATAGCCAAAGCAGGAGTTGGTCCATATACAATAGTCTATTCGGATGGCTCAGTGAACGATACGATTACAAATTATTCAAGCAGTTCAGACGAAGGGGATTATGGAGGAGACCCAATTTCTGTTACGCCCCTGGTCACCACAACCTATTCATTGGTGGCGATCATTGATTCCTATTCCATTCCGCTTCCGGTAAGTTCCGAAACAGTAACTATAACTGTTCACCCGCTGCCTTCTTCCATATCGGTAACAACCAATCCTTCATCGCCCGTTTGTCCGGGCGTTAATTTTGAAATTAGTGCCACTGCCACCAACGGAGACACTTACGAATTATGGAATGAAACGAATATTGTAAAATTAAATGACTTGCCCCTTGATACTTCAATTACTTCAACAACAAATTTTACGGTGAGGGCAATCAGTAGTTTTGGATGTATCACCACAGCTCCTTTTACGGTCGAGTTGGAGAGTACACCACCTGATATAACATGTCCGGGCAACCAAACCCTTTTCGCGCTTGCAGGTTCATGCGAGGTTAGCCTTCCGGATTATGTGGATAGCGCTATTGTTAGTGATAATTGTAATTTGGTAAATGGCATAACGATTACCCAAAAACCTGTAGCCGGAACACTTATTGCAGATCACGGAACTATTCAGGAAGTATGGTTAATTGCAACCGACGAGGCAGGTAACTCCGATTCATGCGCGTTTAATGTTACCTTGAATGATACCATTAATCCAACGATTAATAATTTGCCGGGAAATATTTCTGTGAATAACGATAATAACCAATGCGGAGCAGTTGTTACATGGGTAGAACCTTCTTCAGCGGATAACTGTTCAGGGCATTCTATTTCTCAAACTTCCGGTCCATCCAATAACACACTCTTCCCAATCGGAGAAACAACGATTATATATACTGCAAGCGATGCTGCAGGAAATACATCATTGGATAGTTTTATGGTTACCGTAACCGACAACGAGAAGCCAACAATATCTTGCCCTATCGATATTACACAAGATACTGACGAAGGGGAATGTGTTGCAAATGTAACCTACACAGCCCCAACAGGGACTGATAACTGTAGTGGTTCAAATACAACTCAAACTGCAGGGCTTGCATCTGGTTCTGATTTTCCAATTGGTGTAACAACCAATACTTTCGTGGTAACAGATGCGTATGGAAATTCCGATTCCTGTTCGTTTACGGTAACTATTACAGATAACGAAGATCCGGTCATAATCGACTTGCCTTCAGATATTACTGTGAGTGCAATCGATGGCGGATGTGACTCAATTGTTTCATGGAATCAGCCTTCGTTTTCCGATAACTGTTCAGGTGGCTCTATCACTCAGGTTGCAGGTTTAGCGAGTAGAAGTAACTTTCCAATTGGTTCAACCTGGATAAAATATGAGGTGAGCGATAATGTCGGTAATGTTGTTCAGGACAGTTTTCTTGTTACGGTTCTGGATAGCGAGGATCCAACAATTTCTTGCCCATCCGATATAACATCGGCGTCAGGATTAGATTCTTGTTCCAAAACCCTGGTTATTCCTGAAATCACTTTTGATGACAATTGTACTGGTTTCGTATTAACCTGGGAAACAACGGGTTCCACGATTATTTCTGGATCAGGTCAACCTGGAGCACAAACCTTTAATCTGGGAACAACTACAGTCGAATTAACGGTTACCGATGCATCAACAAACACAAAATCCTGTAGTTTGAACGTTGTGATTAACGATGAGCAAGTTCCATCCATCGTTTGTCCATCAACAATGACTATGGATGCCACTTCAGGATTGTGTACAAAAGATACAACAATCCCAACCATTGTTTTTAGCGATAACTGCTCGGTGGCCAGCCTCACTTGGGAAATGAGTGGTGCAACCGTTCAGTCCGGATCGGGACAACCTGGTTTGCAAACATTTAATGTCGGAACTACCAGTATCGAACTAATAGCTACGGATACTGCACTAAACAGAGATACCTGCAATTTTGATGTGGTGGTTGAAGACAATGAAAAGCCTGTAATATCGAATTGCCCCGAGAATATTACCCGCACAAGTGCATCGGGCTCGTGCACAGCTACTGTTTCGTGGACCGAACCAACTGCAACGGATAATTGTACAGCATCAGGAAGCCTGGTCAGGTACAGGTCACATTCACCGGGTTCAACATTTAGTGTTGGCTCAACACAAGTAAAATATGCCTTTACGGATGCAGCAGGAAATATTAGCGATACTTGTTCTTTTAATGTAATTGTTACCGATGATCAAAAGCCGGTGATTTCGGGATGCCCAACAGATATTACTGTAAATGCAATAGAAGGTCAGTGTGGAGCAACGGTTAGCTGGACAGAACCCACTGTTTCTGATAATTGCACATCTGTTAACAATATACAATTAAATAGCACGGCTTCACCTGGAGATTTCTTTCCTTCCGGAACAACAACCGTAACTTACGAAGCCATTGATGAATCTTCCAACCAAAGTTTACCATGTTCTTTTGATGTGATTGTTATTGATAGTGTTGACCCTGTTGCTTCGTGTAAAGCCGATACAATTTATGTGAATAATTCAGGAATTGCTTCGGTTGTTTCAGCGAATATTAACAATAATTCCAGCGATAATTGTAGTCCTGACGAAGAACTTATCTTTTCTGTGAGTAAATCCAGCTTTAGTTGTTCCGATTTGGGCGATAAAACAATAACGTTATCGGTAAAAGATGGATCGGGAAATGAAAGTACATGTGACGCTATTGTAACAGTTGCTGATAGCACAGCCCCTGTTCTTACTGCAACTTCGGGAACAGTGACCGGGACGGTTAACACAACAAATGGGCAATGCCACTACACTGTTAATGGTTCCGAATTCGACCCTATTGTAAACGACAATTGTTCAGGAGCGATTACTTTAAACTATTCCATTACCGGCCAAACAAATACTTCAGGAACGGGTTCCCTTGCCAATGTGAATTTAAATACTGGTATTAATAATATAGTATGGACAGCTACCGATGCAAGCGGTAATACTTCTTCCGAATCTATCACATTTACGAAAACGGTGGTTGATAATCAGGCCCCGGTAATTGCAGCAAAAGCAAACCAAACAAGAAATACCGATACCGATTGTGGTTATACAACAGTTGGAACCGAATTTGATATTTCCGCTTACGATAACTGCGGCTCTTTAACCTTGAGTTATGAAATAAACGATAGTGGCACTCCGGTTGTTGCCTCAACTTTAGATGGCGTAATATTTAGTGCGGGTATTAACAAGGTTGTGTGGACAGCAAGCGACGGAACAAATATAAGTACCCGTTCGTTCAGGATTACTGTTATTGATGATGATGTTCCAACCATTACAGGGACTTCAAATATTACTCAAAATGTAGATGTTGGATCATGTACTGCAACAGTTACCTGGCCTGATCCTGTTGCAAGTGATAATTGTGGCTTGGCGTCGTTCAACAGGATTGAAGGACCAGCAAGTGGAAGTTCATTTCCGGTAGGTGTTACCACAATAAAATACAAAGCTACTGACCTTGCAGGATTATCTGTAACTAAAATATTTACAGTTACTGTATTTGATGGCACTGCCCCTGAAATTACCTGTCCTGCGGGGAGTACGGCGTTAAATCCCTTTGAGCGCGATGCCGAAACTGGGCTCTGTTATTACACAGTTTCAGGAACCGAATTTGACCCCATAGTAAGCGATGGGTGCCCAGATAATTTGGTTGTAACCAATGACTTTGATGGATCAACAACTTTGGCAGGGAAACATCTTCCGGCAGGGAAAGATACAATTGTATGGACAGCTGATGACGGTACAAATACATCAACATGTACTATTTATGTTTCGGTAGCCGATACGGAAGATCCTACCTATACGCAACCAACCGGCGTTGATAGTTCGTTTGCATATAACCGGACAACCGATCCTGGGAAATGCTATTATACAGTTCCGGGTACAGGATTTGACCTGCAAAACCTGGATGATAATTGTAGCACTGAAACTCCAACCTATATTATATTTAATGACGGGGATACTGCATTTACCGGTTCAAATTCATTGGCTGGCTTACAAATTCCTAAAGATGCAAATGAATATTCTGTTCACTGGAAACTTTCTGATGTGAACGGAAGGACTGTAATACCTACTCCTTTTACAATTTCCGTTGTTGACGACGAAGCACCGAGTTTTACTTGTTACGGAAATGAAACAAGAAGCATCCCGGATACGGTTTGTAAGTACATTGTTGACGGAACCGAATTTGATCCAATTGGCTTATCGGACAATTGTGACGTGGTTGGTGATTTAGATATTTCATATTCCATCGATGGTGTTCCTGGTTCAGGTAGTACACTGGCAGGGACTGAATTTGTTGGTGGTACCTATTCCATTGTTTGGTGGGTAGAAGATTTAAGTGGAAATGTTGATAGCTGTGCCTTTAAAATCAATATTATTGATGCAACTTTCCCATCGATTTCTACAATTACCGATAAGTCATTTTTGGCGCCATCAAGCGCTTGCAGTTATACAGGTACAGGTTCGGATGGCCTTGATCCGACTGTCGATGATAATTGCGCTTCGGTAACCTTAAAAAATAACCAGAACAATTCATCGACGCTTGTCGGATTTGAATTCCCGGTAGGGATTACTGTTGTTGTGTGGACAGCTACCGATGCATCTGGGAATGTAAGCACCATGAAATACAATGTCACGGTGGAGGATATTGAAGCTCCCGATTTTGATGTGGATGCCACTTTTGCCAGAAATACTTCCACAACCGATTGTTATTATACTGCACGAAACGGTGAATTTGATCCTTATAATATTAGCGATAATTGTACTTCTGAGCATTTTACAATTACAAACGATAAGAACAATTATAAATCACTGGATTATGTCCAGTTTCCTATTGGAACCACTACCGTTGAATGGAGTGTTAAAGACTATTATGGAAACGAAGAAGTAAAAACGATTCAAGTGACAGTGACCGACAATGTTGCCCCGGTTATTTCATGTCCTTCCGAAAGTTACTTCCGTGTAGTAGATGAAGGGGAAAGCTTTTATACCTTGGGTGCGGGCGAATTTAAACCGCTTGTGGATGATAATTGTACCCTTAATAATTATACCAATAGCCTTAACGGGACAAGTGATTTGCCTGCAACACTTTCGGTTGGAACTTATAGTGTAATTTGGACAGCAGAAGATGCCTCTGAGAATGTTAAAACATGTACGGTAGATATTGAGATTGTTTCTGATTTATACCCTTCTATTACCTGTCTTGGAGATCAATCAAAAGGGAATGATGCTGGCGAATGTGAATATACAGTAGATGGAACAGAATTAGATGTTTCTTCATCCTCAAGTGGTGCAACACTTGTGAATAATTATAACAGTGCTTCTACCCTTGATGGTGAAGTTTTTAGTGTTGGAACAACCCTTGTTACCTGGACAGCTTCAAAAGAAGTTGATGGAACAATATATACCAACACTTGCAGTTATTATGTATTTGTTGGTGATACAACGGGTCCAACGATTACACCACCGGCAGATATTACTTTATATACATCGTCAAGCACAAATTGTTATGTGTACCAATCTCTCTCTACGCCATCGGTAAGCGATAATTGTGCAGTTTCTGAAATCACAAGCAACCAATCGTATTATTATCCAATTGGTGAAACAAATGTGGTTTGGAGGGCATGGGATATTCATGGCAATTTATCTGAACACACACAAAAAGTTACGCTAATTGATGACGATGCCCCTTCCATTGGTTGCCCAACTACCATATGTAGGCAGGTCGACAATGGTGAAACATTTTATACCGTTAACGGAAATGAATTTGGACCATATACTAACTGGGATTGTTCAACTCCAGTAACTTATGTAAATGACTATAACTTTACTGCATCGCTGGCTGGGGAACAGATTCCCACTGGAACCTATACAATAGAGTGGACAGCAACAGATGCCGCAGGAAATATAAATACTTGCTCATCAAATGTTACGATTAATGACGATGATCCACCAGCTGTAACTTGTAGAAGCAATGTTACTGTTGGAACAGATACGGATGAATGTACTTACACTGTTGGTAGTGAAGATGCCCAATATGATGTAGTTTCAACGAATCCTTCACCAACCCTAACCTTAACACACAACATTCAAACAACCACTCCTGGCTCACCGCCTTATGCTCCAAGCAACACAACCCTTGCGGGGGCAGTGTTCCCCAAGGGATCGACACCAATTGTTTGGACAGCGCAAGATGGAACTGATGTAAATACCTGTTGTACATATTCATTCTCTGTTTATGATAATCAGGCACCAAACATAACTTGGCCATCCAATATTACAGTTGATGCCGATGAAGGTGGTTGTGAAGCTACAGGAGTTGACATAGGAACACCAAGTGGAATTGATAATTGCGATATCTCCAATGATATTACGTATTCTCATTATCCATCAGGAACCACGTTTAGTATAGGAACTACAACAATTCACTGGAGGGCATACGATGTGCGTGGAAATTTGGCAACCCATAATCAAACAGTTACTGTTGTGGATAATATTGACCCGGTAATTGCTTGTCCTTCCGGCACGTATTATCGTGAATACGACAATGAGTATGTAGATTATTACACTATTTATGGAAGTGAATTTACACCATCTGTTTCTGATAATTGTTATATCAGTTCATATCTGAACAATAAAAACAGCAGCAGATATCTCAATGGATATCAATTGGACATTGGAGATCATGCAATTACCTGGACAGCTACCGATGCAAGTTCAAATACCGATCAATGTGTGGTTAATGTTACAGTGGTTGAAACATTCGAGCCAATTATCGAATGCCCCGATGATTTCTTGGAATACACATCGGAAGAAGATTGTTATTATACCGTATCCGGAACGGGTTTGGACGCCGTTTTTGCTTCTGAAACAACAATTCCTGGAAGAACATTAACCCACGATTTCATATCTGCACCCGATCCAAGTACGCTTAATGGAGCTGAAATCCCGGAAGGTGAAACGACCATAACCTGGACAGCTAAACAAACCATTGGTGGAACAGAATATACAAGCACCTGTAGTCATTTGATTACGATTATTGATGATGTTGATCCTGTGATTGTACAACCCGTACATGACACATTTAATATAGATCCGGGTGAATGTTCACGGGTTATGACTGTTAGTAACCCGAGTGTTACAGATAACTGTTCAGCGTTTGGAAATCTTACGATCGAAAATAATGCACCTGATACCTTTTTGCTGGGGAACAACAATGTTGTTTGGGAAATTACCGATGAAAGTGGAAATATTAGCATTGCAACTCAAACAATTACTATTTTGGACAATGAGGGTCCGATCATCGAGAATTGCCCGGTATCCGATTTAACATCCGTCGCTTCGGGTAGTAATTGTCAAATAGCAGTTTCATGGCCGGCACTAATTGCTACCGATGAATGTAGCGGAATGAAAAGTTTTACTTCTACACATTCACCGGGAACATTATTTAATCTTGGCACAACTGAAGTTACCTATACTGCCATAGATAACAATGATAATGAGTCAACCTGTACATTTAATGTAGTTGTTACAGATGAAAATCCAACTGTTGTTTGTGTAGGAGACCAAACGCGGAATACCAATGCCAATACATCTTCGTACAAAGTACTAGGAAATGAATTTGATCCGGTTTCGTATAGCGATAATTGTGCTATTGATTCCATTGCGTGGAATTATGTTACCGATGCAAACGATACCATTCGGGGAACGAATACCTTGTCTGGGAAAACAATTCCAAGGGGAAGCGATCCCGGCGAAACAGTAATTAACTGGGTTGTCACCGATATCAATGGAAACACTGCAGAATGTTCGTTTACCTTAACCATTAATGATAATGAACCTCCAATTATTGTTGTTCCGGGTAATCAGGTACGTTACGTTGATGAGCATAAAAATATTTATACAGTTGTCGGTACTGAATTTGACGACGTTACTGCAACCGATAATTGTGGAATTGTGATTAAATTGGAAACTGCATCGGGTGACTCAACCCTGGCAGGCGAGACATTAAATATTGGTGAAAATATACTACGCTGGTATGCCGAAGATGACCATGGTAATAATAGCGAAGAATCGTTTATTGTTACAGTGATAGATAACGAAGGTCCGGTGCTTTATACTGCTGAAGCAAATACCAGTGCAAACACCTCCGGCTCGTGCGAAGCTGTTGTAAACTACACTGCGCCAACTTTTATTGATTATGGTACTGATGGGGTTTCATCCCTTATTATTACGGTTAGCCCGGACACATGTATTCCCGGAGCGGTATTTCCGGCCGGTGTCACAGAAGTAACTTACACTGCAGTCGATTCATTCGGAAATTCAACAGATTATACTTTTGATATTACTGTAAATGATATCGAAACACCAACGATTGTTTGTCCTTCAGGATCTCCATTCGTAAGGACAACCGATACTGATAAAGGATATTATACAACGCAGGGAACAGAATTTGACCCGGTGACATTTGGCGATAACTGTAATTTATCGTTAACGGTTATGAATAATTATAACGAAGAAACTTCCCTTGACGGGGAGACTTTTCCCGTGGACACAACTTCCGTTATTTGGATTGTAACTGATAATGCCGGAAATGCAGATTCATGTACGATTCAGGTAATCGTGGAAGATGAACAACAACCTGTTATACAATATTGTGCTGACGATTCGGTTGCCCAAAATGCCGACCTTGGTTTCTGTTCCTATGAAATTCCGGGTTCGGAATACGATCCATTTGGTTTTTCTGATAACCATGGACTGCAAAAACTTACCTATCAAATTGATTCGGAGGCTGAAGTAGGTAGCGATATGAACACAACACTGGGAGGTGTTAAAATCCCGGTTGGAACAACGCTTGAACCAACAACCACTGTAACGTGGCGGGTATACGATTTAAGCGGAAATCCAAGTATA
Source organism: Prolixibacteraceae bacterium (assembly GCA_963678235.1). Lineage (GTDB taxonomy): Bacteria > Bacteroidota > Bacteroidia > Bacteroidales > Prolixibacteraceae > JABMQB01. The sequence continues at coordinate 3,882,911 of OY782766.1, forward strand.
ATTTGTCAGACCGTATTTACAATAACCGATGTCGAAGATCCTTTTGTTCAAACGGTTACAAACCAGGTTAGGAGTGTAGATGCAGGACAAACATATTATACCATTCTTGAAGCTGATGGTTGGGACCCAACAGTCACTGAAAACTGTTCCATTGAAACACTAAGCTATTCCATTGATGGTGGCGATGAAGTGGGGACTTCCGATACAACTTCGATTGTTGATACCACCCTTGAAGTGGGTTCGCATGAAATCGTCTGGACTGCCACCGATATTTATGGAAATACAGGAACAGGGAGCTTTTTGGTAACGGTAATCGATGATGAAATCCCGATCATTGTTTGTAATGACATTACCGTTTATCTGGAATCTGATGGTAATTATACACTTACTTCTGCAAATATAGATTCAATTGGTTCGGGAACAACTGATCCCGGTGGAATAGCCAGTATGGATGTTGAGCCAACTTCGTTTAATTGTACCGATATCGGGTTAAACCCAATCGTATTAACGGTGGCCGATAATTACGGAAATGTGGCTACCTGCGAGGCTGGATTAACTGTGGAAGATACAATTGCACCTACGGCAACTTGTCGCGACCTAACCTTACAATTAGATGCTCTGGGTGAAGTTACCTTGCTGGCATCTCAAATTAATAATGGTTCTGCCGATGCTTGCGGGCTGCAAAGTGTTGTTGCCGATATTACTTCATTTACTTGTTCCGATGTGGGTGATAAGGTGGTAACATTAACCGTCACCGATGTGAATTCAAATGTATCAACTTGTACATCGAATGTTAGCATCGAAGATAATATTTCACCTTCTGCAGTTTGTAATCCTATTCAGGTTTATCTTGACGAAACCGGAAACTATACTTTAACAGCTGCAAATAACGATAGTATTGCCAAGGGATCAGCCGATAATTGTGATTTATCTTATTCTGTTCTTCCAAATACATTTAGTTGCAGTGATTTTGGTTCAAATGAAGTTACACTCCGGGTTACCGATAGCGATGGCAATACCGATGAATGTACAACTACTATTACAGTCAACGATTCCATTGCGCCTTCAGCAGTTTGCCAGGATATTTCGATCCAGTTGGATGTGAACGGTTCCGCAACCATTACTGCTGATCAAATTAACAACGCTTCTTCCGATATTTGTGGTATTGAAAGCCTTACCTTAGATAAAACTGCTTTCGATTGTACCAATCTTGGGACCGATTCTTTGACTAATTTAGTTACACTTACTGTTGCCGATACTGCCGGGAATGAAGCAACTTGTTATGCCCTGGTAACAGTTTCCGATACCATTGATCCAACAATATCATGTCCGGTATCAGGATTACAATCGGTCAATACCGATACTGATGAATGTACTTATACCCCGGTTGATGATTCGTGGGATGCAAGTGCGAGCGATGGTTGTATTTCCCTTGAAACCATCTTTACTTTGAGTGGGGCAACTGAAATTGCATCCAATTCTTCAAATACTACGTTAAGCGGGATAAGCTTCAATAAAGGTACAACAGTTGTGCTCTGGACTTCAACCGATAGTTCCGGAAATTCAAACACCTGTTCTTATTCTGTGGAAGTTAGCGATGCCCAGAATCCAAATGCCTTATGTCAGGATATAACTGTTCAGTTAGATGCCTCGGGAAATGCTTCCATTACCACCGCTGATGTTGACAATGGTTCAAACGATGCATGCGATACGCCGGTGCTTTCTATAAATACTTCAGATTTTACCTGTGATGATCTTGGTTCAAATACTGTGACACTTACTGCAACCGATGCAAGTGGAAACGGTGCTACCTGTGAATCGGAAGTGACCATTGCCGATACAATAGATCCAAGTGCCGTTTGTAAAAATATTACGGTATATCTCGATGATTTAGGAGCAATATCAGTTTCAGGAACCGATATTGATAATAATTCAAGCGATAATTGCAGCATTTCAACCTTTGAAGTTTCTAAAGACAATGTGCTATTTACCAGTTCAGTTTCTTACGGATGTGCCGATGTTGATCCGTCGGGAAAAACATTGTACTTAAAAACGAGCGATAGTTCTGGGAATACGGATCAATGTGTTTCAACGGTTACTGTTGAAGATACAATTTCACCGGTGGCAAATTGCCAGGATATAACAATCCAGTTGGATAATTCAGGAAATGCATCAATAGTTGCCGCAGATATCAACAATAGTTCGTCAGATGCTTGTGGAATTCAAAGTACTGTTGCAAGTAAAACGGCATTTACTTGCTCCGATTTGGGAAATCAAACCGTAACCCTGACCATCACCGATAATAATAGTAACGTATCAAGTTGCGATGCCATTGTAACGGTTTCAGATACAATTAGTCCTGTATATACTTCTTGTCCGGGCAATCAAAATGTGGTGACCGACAATGGTCTGTGCACTTATGAAAACAACGATTTGGGCTGGAATGCCATTGCAACAGACAATTGTAGCTCAATTGATTCATTGTACTATGCCGTTTCTTCACCATCAACACTAACCGGACTCAATACAAGTATTTCAGGGCAAATATTTGCCAAAGGAACAAGTACAGTAACATGGACAGCGAAAGATGTTTCCGGGAATACAACACATTGTGTTTATACCGTTACGGTGAGCGACGATGAAAACCCACAAGCCATTTGTCAGGCGTTTACTGCTCAATTGGAGCGCGATGGAACCATCGAAGTTTTCCCTTCGGATATCGATAATTCCTCATCCGATAATTGTGGAATTACAGACTACTCAATTTCGAAAGACAACATTAATTTCCAGAGTTCATTGACTTATAATTGCCTGGACATAGGATCTGCCAATATCTATTTGCAGGTGATTGATGAAGCTGGATTGAGGGATACTTGTGTTACAACCTTAACCGTTGCCGATACCTTAATCCCAACACTGGATGATTTATCTGATCGGATTGTGGTTACCGATAATGGTGAATGTCACTATACCCATTCGGGAACGGATTGGGAACCGACCGACAATTGTGATTCGTCACCAACAATAACTTATTCTTTGGGGGGGGCAACATCGGATATAACCCTGCCAAATACAACGCTTGATGGACAAGTCTTTGAAAAAGGAACCACAACTGTTACCTGGACAGTTGAAGACAATGCTTCAAATACCGGAACAGTGGTTTATAATGTCGTTGTCAACGACAATGAAAATCCAGTAATCAGTTGTCCGACAGATATCGAACAAGTGGTTGCTTCAGCTGGTGCCACATCTGCAACTGTTTCCAGCATAAGTTTCCCATCATACAGCGATAACTGTAGTGTCGATACTTTAACATATTCATACAGTGGTGCAACAACGGCAGCAGCACAAAATTCAGGCATCAATGAACTTTCAAGCGATATATTTAATGTTGGAACAACAACCGTAACCTATATTGCAATTGATGCCGCCGGAAATTCGGATACCTGTACGTTCGATATCACCATAAATGCACAGGACGGGGCAATCATTTTGGATACCAATGCTGTAACCACAACAGAAGACCTCGATTACGAAGAATTTAAAGTGCGTTTGGGTTCTGAACCAACCGGAACTGTAGTTATTGATGTTACAAGTTCCGATACCGGGGAAGGAACGGTTGATAAAGCGACTTTAACATTTGATGCGTCCAATTGGGATATTGAACAAACCGTGCGTGTAACCGGAGTGAACGATGATGTGGACGATGACGATATTAATTATACAATCACCTTATCCATAAACCAGGACGGAACTGATGACGCATCCGGATTTGAACAAGCCGGAAATGCAACCGTAAATGCAATTAACCTGGATAACGATGTGGCAGGAGTGATAATTACCGATCCGGGAACAACAACTGAAGATTTGGGAACGACTACATTCGATGTTTCCTTGAAAACCGAACCAATTGATACGGTGATCTTTACTTTTGAAGTTGATTCAGGAGACTTAACCGAGGGCGAAATTATTAGTACAGATACCCTGGTATTTTTACCAACCACATGGAATATACCGCAAACCATAACTATCAAAGGGAAAGACGATGATATTGACGATGGGGATATTCCATACATTATCAACGTAAGCAATGCATCTTCAACCCTTGATACCGACTACGATGGTAATTTTGGTACAACAGTTTCAATTACCAATATTGACAATGATGATGCAGGGTTTATTGTAAGTCCGCAGTCATTAACAACATCCGAAACGGGAACTACAGCTGAATTCAGCATAGTTTTGACAAGCAAACCAGCAACCGATACATCCACATTTGTTGTTGTGGTTGATATTGCAAGTAATAACACCGATGAAGGAACAGTTGATATTTCGCAAATAACATTTACGCATTTAAATTGGGACACCGCGCAAACCATAACAATTACTGGAATAGATGACGCGGTTGTTGATGGAGATATAGATTTTACAATTGTTAATACGGTTAACACCGCTGGAACAACAGACGAGATTTACGATCTGCTTGATCCCGATGATGTCAGCGTAACCAATGTGGATGATGATGAAGCTTCCATTGCCATCGATGATGTTACCCAGGTTGAAACAAATTCAGGAACAACCGATTTTGTATTCACAGTTACTCAATCCAATATTCAGGTAATCGGAGGATATTCTGTTGGATTTTACCTTGCTGATGGAACTGCTAAACGTGGAAGTGACTTGGTCAATAATGGCGGATTGATCAGTTTTGATGGAGATGCCAACGAAACGCAAAATATAACCATTCAGGTAAAAGGGGATGATGTAGTTGAGCAAAACGAAGAGTTTTATGTGATGCTGACGGCACCAATTACGACTGGGGTCAATCAAACAATTAATGTGACCGATAATGAGGGTATTGGTACAATTAACAACGATGATGCATCTACATTCTCAATTGCCGACACACTAATTTCGGAAGGAAATAGCGGAACCAAAGAATTGGTATTCACGGTAACCCTTGATAAAGGAGTAGAAGCAACCACACCAATAACTATTGATTATGTAACCGCTGATGTAACTGCTTACGATTCAGATAACGATTATAATTCAGAATCGGGAACCATTAGTTTTGATGGGGATGATGGAGAAACGCAAACATTCTCTATAACCATAATCGGGGACGAGAAAATTGAATTGGATGAAACGTTCACGGCAACCATTAGCAATATAAAATGTTCCAGCCTTCCCGTCGATATTCTAAACCAGTTAAGCTTTACTGATTATGAGGCAACAGGAACAATTACCAACGACGATGCTGCAATAATTTCTATAAGTGATTTTGAAGTACAGGAAGATACCGTATCGGTAATGTATACCATTACTTTGGATAAACCTGTTCAGGGAGAATTCACCATCGATTTTGCTACCTCAGATAATTCCGCCCACGATGGGAGCGATTATACTTTTGCCGACTCGACATTTACATTTGGTGGGGCAAATGCCTTGGCGCAAACAATTAGTATCCCGATCATCGACAATTCCATTGCCGAACCAACAGAGACATTAACCGGAACAATCGATAATCTTATAGATTTAAATAACCAAAGCATTACCTTCGAGGGTGGAGGTGCGTCAACAATCGGTACCGGAACAATTTTGGATGATGATTCCGCGACCCTGGCGATTGATGATATTGAAGTGACTGAAGGGGTGGATGCCACTGCAAGGTTTACCGTTAGCCTGAGTGGAAATATACAGGATGAAGTATCGTTCAATTATGCAGCAGCAGATATTTCTGCCAATTCAACAAGCGATTATGCCTTGGCAAACAATTCCATCACATTCGAATCAGGTTCTACCTCTGGTACGAAAAAGTACATCGATGTTTCCATTGTTGATAATAATATTGCAGAGGCAGTAGAAACCTATTATGTAAATCTATCTGCATTAGATAACAGTAGTCAGTCTGGTGTAAGTATTATAGATAATCAGGGTTTGGGAACAATCAACGATAACGATACGGTACATCTTACTTTAAATGCATTTACCATTGCAGAAACCAATTCTGCACAAACGCAAAGTTTCTATGTTTCAAGGGATATTGCATCACAGTCTCAAATCACCCTGGTTTTTGCATCCGAAGCAGAAGCTGTACCTTCAGCAATTTCTACAAGTGACTTTACTGCACAATCGGGAATAGACGTGGTCCTTCCTGAAGGCTCAACAGATAGTGTTGACGTTTCGGCAACAACAATTGCAGGCGATATAATTGCCGAACCTACCGAAACATTTAAAGGAAGCATCACTTTTAATAATAAGAACGGGCAACAGGTTGTATTTACTTCCGGAGGTAGCGAGGCAATAGCAACCATCACCGACAACGATGTGATGGAGATTACCCTTGAAGACAGTACAATTACGGAAACAGATGGATCGCAAACGATTAATTATCTGGTAACGTCTAATATTGCTGCTCAGGAAGATGTAATTTTAAGCTTCTCTACTTCAAATTCAAGTGCCGTTGCCGGGAATGATTATTCCGCTCAGGCAGGCACTTCAATAACCTTCCATAAAGGAACTGTGAGTAACGAAATACCTGTAGAAATATTAGGCGATCTGATAACAGAACCGACCGAATTATTCACGGGATCAATTTCATTGACAAATAATAATGCACAACAGGTAAATATTGTGGATGCGAATGCCAATTACACGATCAATGATAACGATCAGGCAACAATTTCAATTGCAGGCTTTACATTTGATGAATCCGATGTTGGTTCTCTAACTGCTGAATTTACCATAGCATTAAGTCGTGATATTCAGAATGCATTTACAGTTGAGTTTGCCACTGCGGATATTGCCGGTCAGGCAATTGCTGGCGATGATTATACAGCAGTTTCAACAACCTTAACGTTTGGGGCGTCCAATGATTCAATTCAATATGTTGAAATACCAATTATTAATGACAATTGGGTGGAGCCAACCGAAACATTAAATGGTATTTTAAGCAATTTGTCACCTGCATCACAAGCAGTGACCTTAAGCAATGGGCAAAACACTCTATCTGCTATTGGAACCATTACCGATGATGATTTTGCAAGCATTGCAATTGATTCTGTAACTGTTAACGAAGATGCAGGTTTTGCCGTGTTTACCGTTACATTAAGTGGTAATATTCAGGATACCTTAACTGTTGATTATACGACTAAAGATGGAACTGTTGGGGATATTGCTGTACATACCGATGATTATACAACCACAACCGGAACCATAATTTTTGCTGCAGGTTCCCTTTCAGAGGCAACAAAAACGATCTCAGTACCAATTGTCGATGATGATATATCCGAACCGGTATCCGAAACATTCACTGTTGAGTTAAGCCAACTTGTTTGCACAGGTGACAATTCATTTGATAATACTATCGGTTTAGGAACCATTAACGATGATGATCCTATCACCGAAATTAATTTAACAGGATTTACCGTAACCGAGATCGATGGAAACGTATTTCATGATTTTGTTGCGAGCATGGGTCTTGTTGCCCAGGAGGATATTGTATTAACATTTACAACTTCCGATACAACTGCATTGGCTGGTTCTGACTATACCGAACAATCAAAACAATACACCATAACTGCTGGTCAATTAAGTGTGGATATTCCCATTGAGGTCATTGGGGACAATATAACCGAACCTCAGGAAATTTTTGCCGGGGCAATTCAAATTCAGGAAGCAAATCAACAAAATGTTGCCATCGGAACCGGAAGTGCCATTGGAATTATCAATGATGATGATGATGCAACGATTTCTATAACCGGATTTGATGTAAACGAAAGTTCGGGCAACGGAACGTTTATAATTTCTTCGGATCACATTATCCAGGATACGATTTTATTCACTTTTAATTCCCTGGACAATACTGCTAAAGCTGGGGATTTACTTGATTATACTTCTGTAGTCGACTCCATCTTATATTTTGGGGATGGGAACAATGGTCCGATCAATATTCCGATAACGATTCATAATGATAACTTGTCCGAACCTACAGAATCATTGTACGCTGTTCTTAGTAGCTTAACTACGAACGGGCAGAATGTAATTTTTACAGGAAGCGGGGCAACTTTACAAGCAACAGGTACCATTCAGGATAACGATGCAACCACACTGGCAATCGATAGTGTTAGTAAAATAGAATTGGATGATGGTCAAACCGTGGAATATGTATTTACGGTGGAACATAATGGCAATAGTACCGAAGGATCATTTACAGTTGCATATGAAACAAAAGATGTGGATTCTGAAGCCGACGTCGACTATGACTCAAAATCAGGAACAATTGAATTTAGCGGGGCAACAGGAGAAACACAAACAATTTCAATTACTGTGAACGGAGATGATATCTTAGAAGAAGATGAAACTTTTATTGTTGAATTAAGCGAAGGCAATTTTGAAGGAAGGGATATTAGTTTCACGGATAGCATTGGATTAGGGACGATATTGGACAACGACAATGCCGCCCTGACAATCAGTGATGCAGACACGGTAGAGGGCAGGGGCATAGAATTTACCCTAGAACTGACGAACGATGTGGAAGGCGATGTAATAGTAGATGTAAGCTTTGGGGATGTCACGACCTCGTCCGGTGATTACACGGCTACCACGCAACAGTTCACATTTGCAGGAGGTGCGAAGGGCACAAAAACAGTTACCGTCCCAACCAACGACGACAGTGTACTGGAAACGGACGAGACGTTCACGGCAAGTTTAAGCCTTGTATTGGGCAACAGCGGGATTGACACGACAGATACAGGCACAGGAACGATATTGGACAACGATGTGGCCGCACTGACAATCAGTGATGCGGACACGGTAGAGGGCAAGGGCATAGAATTTACCCTTGAACTGACTAACGATGTGGAAGGCGATGTTACGGTAGATGTAAGCTTTGGGGATGTTACGACCTCGTCAGGTGATTACACTTCCACCACGCAACGTTTCACGTTTACAGGAGGTGCGAAGGGCACAAAAACAGTTACCGTCCCAACCAACGACGACAGTGTACTGGAAACGGACGAGACGTTCACTGCCAGCCTGAGCCTATTTGATGGGAACAGTGAGGTTGACGACAGCGATACAGGCACGGGCACGATATTGGACAACGATGTGGCCGCACTGACAATCAGTGATGCGGACACGGTAGAGGGCAGGGGCATAGAATTTACCCTTGAACTGACGAACGATGTGGAAGGCGATGTTACGGTAGATGTAAGCTTTGGGGATGTCACGACCTCGTCCGGTGATTACACGGCTACCACGCAACAGTTTACGTTTGCAGGTGGTGCGAAAGGTACAAAAACAGTTACCGTCCCAACCAACGACGACAGTGTACTGGAAACGGACGAGACGTTCACGGCAAGTTTAAGCCTTGTATTGGGCAACAGCGGGATTGACACGACAGATACAGGCACAGGAACGATATTGGACAACGATGTGGCCGCACTGACAATCAGTGATGCGGACACGGTAGAGGGCAAGGGCATAGAATTTACCCTTGAACTGACGAACGATGTGGAAGGCGATGTTACGGTAGATGTAAGCTTTGGGGATGTTACGACCTCGTCCGGTGATTACACGGCTACCACGCAACAGTTTACGTTTACAGGAGGTGCGAAGGGCACAAAAACAGTTACCGTCCCAACCAACGACGACAGTGTACTTGAGGAGGACGAGACGTTCACGGCAAGTTTAAGCCTATTTGATGGGAACAGTGAGGTTGACGACAGCGATACAGGCACGGGCACGATATTGGACAACGATGTGGCCGCACTGACAATCAGTGATGCGGACACGGTAGAGGGCAGGGGCATAGAATTTACCCTTGAACTGACGAACGATGTGGAAGGCGATGTAATAGTAGATGTAAGCTTTGGGGATGTCACGACCTCGTCCGGTGATTACACGGCTACCACGCAACAGTTTACGTTTACAGGAGGTGCGAAGGGCACAAAAACAGTTACCGTCCCAACCAACGACGACAGTGTACTGGAAACGGACGAGACGTTCACGGCAAGTTTAAGCCTTGTATTGGGCAACAGCGGGATTGACACGACAGATACAGGCACAGGAACGATATTGGACAACGATGTGGCCGCACTGACAATCAGTGATGCAGACACGGTAGAGGGCAGGGGCATAGAATTTACCCTTGAACTGACGAACGATGTGGAAGGCGATGTTACGGTAGATGTAAGCTTTGGGGATGTTACGACCTCGTCAGGTGATTACACTTCCACCACGCAACGTTTCACGTTTACAGGAGGTGCGAAGGGCACAAAAACAGTTACCGTCCCAACCAACGACGACAGTGTACTGGAAACGGACGAGACGTTCACGGCAAGTTTAAGCCTATTTGATGGGAACAGTGAAGTTGACGACAGCGATACAGGCACGGGCACGATATTGGACAACGATGTGGCCGCACTGACAATCAGTGATGCAGACACGGTAGAGGGCAGGGGCATAGAATTTACCCTTGAACTGACGAACGATGTGGAAGGCGATGTTACGGTAGATGTAAGCTTTGGGGATGTCACGACCTCGTCAGGTGATTACACTTCCACCACGCAACAGTTTACGTTTGCAGGAGGTGCGAAGGGCACAAAAACAGTTACCGTCCCAACCAACGACGACAGTGTACTGGAAACGGACGAGACGTTCACTGCCAGCCTGAGCCTATTTGATGGGAACAGTGAGGTTGACGACAGCGATACAGGCACGGGCACGATATTGGACAACGATGTGGCCGCACTGACAATCAGTGATGCAGACACGGTAGAGGGCAGGGGCATAGAATTTACCCTTGAACTGACGAACGATGTGGAAGGCGATGTAATAGTAGATGTAAGCTTTGGGGATGTTACAACCTCGTCCGGTGATTACACGGCTACCACGCAACAGTTTACGTTTACAGGAGGTGCGAAGGGCACAAAAACAGTTACCGTCCCAACCAACGACGACAGTGTACTTGAGGAGGACGAGACGTTCACGGCAAGTTTAAGCCTATTTGATGGGAACAGTGAAGTTGACGACAGCGATACAGGCACGGGCACGATATTGGACAACGATGTGGCAGCACTGACAATCAGTGATGCAGACACGGTAGAGGGCAGGGGCATAGAATTTACCCTTGAACTGACGAACGATGTGGAAGGCGATGTTACTGTAGATGTAAGCTTTGGCGATGTTACGACCTCGTCCGGTGATTACACGGCTACCACGCAACGTTTCACGTTTACAGGAGGTGCGAAAGGCACAAAAACAGTTACCGTCCCAACCAACGACGACAGTGTACTGGAAACGGACGAGACGTTCACGGCAAGTTTAAGCCTATTTGATGGGAACAGTGAAGTTGACGACAGCGATACAGGCACGGGCACGATATTGGACAACGATGTGGCAGCACTGACAATCAGTGATGCAGACACGGTAGAGGGCAGGGGCATAGAATTTACCCTTGAACTGACGAACGATGTGGAAGGCGATGTTACTGTAGATGTAAGCTTTGGGGATGTTACAACCTCGTCCGGTGATTACACTTCCACCACGCAACGTTTCACGTTTGCAGGAGGTGCGAAGGGCACAAAAACAGTTACCGTCCCAACCAACGACGACAGTGTACTGGAAACGGACGAGACGTTCACGGCAAGTTTAAGCCTATTTGATGGGAACAGTGAAGTTGACGACAGCGATACAGGCACGGGCACGATATTGGACAACGATGTGGCAGCACTGACAATCAGTGATGCAGACACGGTAGAGGGCAGGGGCATAGAATTTACCCTTGAACTGACGAACGATGTGGAAGGCGATGTTACTGTAGATGTAAGCTTTGGGGATGTTACAACCTCGTCCGGTGATTACACTTCCACCACGCAACGTTTCACGTTTGCAGGAGGTGCGAAGGGCACAAAAACAGTTACCGTCCCAACCAACGACGACAGTGTACTGGAAACGGACGAGACGTTCACGGCAAGTTTAAGCCTATTTGATGGGAACAGTGAAGTTGACGACAGCGATACAGGCACGGGCACGATATTGGACAACGACAATGCCGCACTGACAATCAGTGATGCAGACACGGTAGAGGGCAGGGGCATAGAATTTACCCTTGAACTGACGAACGATGTGGAAGGCGATGTTACTGTAGATGTAAGCTTTGGGGATGTTACAACCTCGTCAGGTGATTACACTTCCACCACGCAACAGTTTACGTTTACAGGAGGTGCGAAGGGCACAAAAACAGTTACCGTCCCAACCAACGACGACAGTGTACTGGAAACGGACGAGATGTTCACGGCAAGTTTAAGCCTATTTGATGGGAACAGTGAAGTTGACGACAGCGATACAGGCACGGGCACGATATTGGACAACGACAATGCCGCACTGACAATCAGTGATGCGGACACGGTAGAGGGCAGGGGCATAGAATTTACCCTTGAACTGACGAACGATGTGGAAGGCGATGTAATAGTAGATGTAAGCTTTGGGGATGTCACGACCTCGTCCGGTGATTACACGGCTACCACGCAACAGTTTACGTTTGCAGGAGGTGCGAAAGGTACAAAAACAGTTACCGTCCCAACCAACGACGACAGTGTACTGGAAACGGACGAGACGTTCACGGCAAGTTTAAGCCTTGTATTGGGCAACAGCGGGATTGACACGACAGATACAGGCACAGGAACGATATTGGACAACGATGTGGCCGCACTGACAATCAGTGATGCGGACACGGTAGAGGGCAAGGGCATAGAATTTACCCTAGAACTGACGAACGATGTGGAAGGCGATGTTACTGTAGATGTAAGCTTTGGGGATGTTACAACCTCGTCAGGTGATTACACTTCCACCACGCAACAGTTTACGTTTACAGGAGGTGCGAAGGGCACAAAAACAGTTACCGTCCCAACCAACGACGACAGTGTACTTGAGGAGGACGAGACGTTCACGGCAAGTTTAAGCCTATTTGATGGGAACAGTGAGGTTGACGACAGCGATACAGGCACGGGCACGATATTGGACAACGATGTGGCCGCACTGACAATCAGTGATGCAGACACGGTAGAGGGCAGGGGCATAGAATTTACCCTTGAACTGACGAACGATGTGGAAGGCGATGTTACGGTAGATGTAAGCTTTGGGGATGTCACGACCTCGTCAGGTGATTACACTTCCACCACGCAACAGTTTACGTTTGCAGGAGGTGCGAAGGGCACAAAAACAGTTACCGTCCCAACCAACGACGACAGTGTACTGGAAACGGACGAGACGTTCACGGCAAGTTTAAGCCTATTTGATGGGAACAGTGAAGTTGACGACAGCGATACAGGCACGGGCACGATATTGGACAACGACAATGCCGCACTGACAATCAGTGATGCGGACACGGTAGAGGGCAAGGGCATAGAATTTACCCTTGAACTGACGAACGATGTGGAAGGCGATGTAATAGTAGATGTAAGCTTTGGGGATGTCACGACCTCGTCCGGTGATTACACGGCTACCACGCAACGTTTCACGTTTACAGGAGGTGCGAAAGGCACAAAAACAGTTACCGTCCCAACCAACGACGACAGTGTACTGGAAACGGACGAGACGTTCACTGCCAGCCTGAGCCTATTTGATGGGAACAGTGAAGTTGACGACAGCGATACAGGCACGGGCACGATATTGGACAACGATGTGGCCGCACTGACAATCAGTGATGCAGACACGGTAGAGGGCAGGGGCATAGAATTTACCCTTGAACTGACGGAGGATGTGGAAGGCGATGTAATAGTAGATGTAAGCTTTGGTGATGTTACAACCTCGTCAGGTGATTACACTTCCACCACGCAACGTTTCACGTTTACAGGAGGTGCGAAAGGCACAAAAACAGTTACCGTCCCAACCAACGACGACAGTGTACTTGAGGAGGACGAGACGTTCACGGCAAGTTTAAGCCTATTTGATGGGAACAGTGAGGTTGACGACAGCGATACAGGCACGGGCACGATATTGGACAACGATGTAGCATCTGTTACAATTGCAGATACGATTATTTATGAAGATGATGGAACTGTTACGCTCAATGCAATTCTAAATAACGGAGCACAAGGCGGATTTACGGTGGATGTTTCGACAAAAGATGGCACTGCAAAATTAGGTGATTCGGATTATACAGCAATTACCGATCATACGCTTACATTCTTAGGGAATGAAGGAGAAAAACAGGCCTTTAGTTTTGTGCCAACATCGGATAATAAATTGGAACCTGACGAAAATATAATAGTATTCATGAGCAACTTGGCGAATACATCATTAAATGTTGGAATTAGCGATACTGCAATAATTACCATTGCCAATGATGATACTGCCAGGGTTACCATTGAAGATATAAGTTCATTTGAAGACGATGGGTTCGTAACTTTCACAGCCACATTGGATTATGCTGTACAGGGTGGATTTACGGTTGACGTATTCACTTCAGATTCAACAGCATTTATTTCCGATAGTGATTATACCCAGATAATAGGTCAGACGCTCAATTTTGCTGGTAACAAAGGTGAAACAATAACGTTTAGCTTCACACCAACGTCGGATTCAAAACTTGAAGGTGATGAAATCGCGTTAATTAAACAAGCCAACCTGACTGGTACCGTGCTTAATGTTGATATAAGCGATCAGGCTAGAATGACCATCTTAAATGATGATACAGCAAGAGTTTCTATTGATGATGTTCTGGTTGCAGAAGATGCCGGGACAGCAAGGTTTACTGTTAGTCTAAGCGGTGATGTTCAAGATGAATTTAGGATTTATTATACCGTTTCCGATAGCACTACTAGTATTGGAGATGATTATACTTCTTCCCAAAATTATGTGACCTTCCCTGCGGAATCTGGTGATGGCGAAGTACAATACATTACGATTGACATAATTAATGATACGTATGTAGAATTTACAGAATATTATCTTGTAAAATTAGATTCCATATCCGGCGCTTCTGTTCAATTTGTAGATTCAGTAGGATTGGGGACTATTACGGATAACGATAATGCAAACATTTCAATCAACGATGTTTCAGTTCACGAAGATGCAGGTTCTGCAACATTTACTGTTACGCTTAGCGGAAATGTACAGGATGAATTTACCATTGATTATGCAGCATCCGATATATCTGCCTTAAACGGTGAAGACTATACCCTGGCAACAGGTAGTATTACATTCCCAACGAATTCAGCGAATGGGGAAATACAAACAATCACGGTTGATATTACTGACGATATCCAACTGGAACCAACCGAAAATTATAGCTTAACATTGAGCAATATAAGCGGTGGACTGGTTCATTTTACGGATAGTATTGGGTTGGGAACAATAACGGATAATGACGCAGCAAGTATTTCCATTGATAGTGTTGAAGTGAATGAAGATGCAGGTATTGCTATATTCACGGTTACATTAAATGGTCATGTCCAGAATAGTTTCTCTGTTGATTTTATAAGCTCTGATAGCACAGCTCTTGCCGGATCGGATTATTATACTTCGACTGGAACGATAACATTCCCGGATGATTCGCCCGATGGAACAATTCAAACAATTAGCGTTCCGGTTATCGATGATAATTTTGTGGAGCCTGATGAATATTATTCTGTGATTATATCAAACATCACTGGCGGATTGGTAACCATTGCCGACTCTGTAGGTATAGGGTTAATTATCGACAATGATCAGGCAAGTGTTTCGATCAATAATGTGCGTGTTGATGAATCGGATGGAAATGCAATATTCACACTTACCCTGACAGGGAACATTCAGGATGCAGTAAGCGTTGATTTTGAAACTTCGGAACGATCAGCTGCCGAAGGTTCTGACTTTGCTAACAGAAGTGGTACAGTGACTTTCCCGGCTGGATCAACTAATGGTAGCACGGGAATAATATCAGTTCCAATCATCGATAATTCAACGGTTGAGCCGGAAGAATATTTCCATGTTAGTTTGTCTAATTTAGTCAGTACCAGCATCCAAATTGGAATAGCAACTTCAACAGGGGTGTGTACTATTACTGATGATGATCATTATCCGGAATGTAATGATATTACGGTTAACGGGCTTGAAGACAGTACAATTTATTTTTCTTCCAATGATTTTATTTCAGCTTATAATGATCAGGATGGTGATCAACTTGATCGGATAGAGATAACATCATTGCCGGAGAATGGTTTATTGTATTGGAATAACAATCCTGTTTCTATTGGGCAAAACATAAATCGGGCAGATTTGGATAATTTAATGTTTATTCCAAATCCTGATTGGAATGGCGATACACAGTTTAATTATTCAGTGTACGATGGTGCTAACTGGAGCGAAAACGAAGCAACCGTGTTTATTACCATTATTCCGGTTGACGACGGACCATTGGCAGTAGATGATACCTACAATATGGAAGAGGATTCGGAAATTCATGGGAATATTATTTCCAACGATATTACGGCAATGGATTCCTTGGTAGTTGTTGGAATCAATATTGGTGGGATCGAATATACAGTTGGGGATACAATTTTAATTCCTGATGTTGGAAAGATAATTATCAAAGAAAACGGAGATTTTGTATTCTATCCGGATACTAATTTTGATGGTGAAGTTCCAATAATTACATATACCGTTAACGATGGAAACGGCGGATATGACAGTGCCGAAATAAGCATCAAAATACAAAGCAGGAACGATAATCCGGTTGTCATCAACGAATTCTTTACAATTTGTAAAGGCTCAGTTTTAGAGGGTAATGTTTTATCCAATGGTGATTACGATCCGGAAGGCGAGGACTTGATTGTAGCGAACGATCTTTTGAAAAGTCCATTATATGGCGATTTCAGTATTGATCCAGATGGAAGTTTTGAATATGCTTCATTTGATAATCATGATGGAGAAACTGATACTATAATAGTTTCAATCTGTGAAAATGTCGTTGACGGACTTTGCTCCAATGATTCAATTATTATTCAATTGCCGATGTCAGTTGAATTAAATGTCGGAGATGATATTTCAATTTGTGGAACTGATCCGGTTCATTTAGATAATACGGTAGCCACAGGGGCAATTACCCTTCGATGGAGAAGTTCTGGTGACGGGGTGTTTAGCGATTCTTCACTTCTGAGTCCTGTTTATATGCCAGGGCTTACAGATCAGGAAAACCAAAGCGCACAATTGATATTGGAAGGATTTGGAGATCCGGTTTGTGGAGATGTTTCAGATACCCTAATGATAAGCTTTGTAGACGAGGTACAAGTTAATGCAGGTAAGGATTTGACCCTTTGTTCTGATGAACTGGTTTACCTCGATAGTCCATCTGCAAGCGGAACAACCCAGATAAATTGGGTGACTTCAGGTGACGGGTCATTTAACGATTCATCAATCATCAATCCGGTGTATATGCCAGGAAATCTTGATTTAGAAAATGGAAATGTTGCCCTTGTTCTAAATGGTTTTGGAAATGAAACATGTGGAAGCAAATCCGATACGATGATCATTCACTTCGAAATGGCAATTGAAATTTCTGCAGGCAAAGATTTAAGCCTTTGCGGTGAAGATATAGTGGTTCTCGACAGTGCAATGGTTTCAGGAACCAATCAGGTAACCTGGAGCAGCTCGGGAGATGGGGCATTTGGTGATCCAACAGCAATTCAAACAACTTATACTCCGGGCTTGAATGATATTGAAAATGGAAATGTCAGCCTTGTGCTTCAGGGTATTGGTGGTGCGGTTTGTGGTAATCGATCCGACACAATATTTGTAAGCATTTCTCAGGCTGTTGGAGTCAATGTTGGTTCCGATCTGGATATTTGCGGAAACGATTCCATAAATCTTAACAATGCAACTTCTTCCGGAACCGATCATATCCTTTGGTCAACTTCAGGCGATGGAACATTTGATGATCCTGAATTACTGAACCCTGTTTATACACCTGGCTCTTCTGATTTTGTAATGGGCAAGGTAACATTGATACTGAAAGGATTTGGTAATTCCGTTTGCAGCGATCATTCCGACACTTTGCGCATAAATCTGTCTTCCGAAGTTAAATTAGATGCAGGCGATGATTACAACGCATGTAAAGGGGAAGCTGTAAGGATTGAGAATGCGGTAGCTGAAAACTATGTGGCATTGCAATGGTTTACCAATGGGAAAGGTGAAATTCAGGATGAGTTCTCCTTATCGCCAACGTATTTACCGGGCAATGATGAAAATGATATTGTGCAGATGATTTTGGTTGCAACAGGTGAAGGCGCATGTAGTTCAGGATACTTCGCAGATACACTTCAAATTACTTATCAAAATGATCTGTCGGTTACCATTTCCGGAACCAGCGAACTTTCATACGATAATTCGGCAATTCTTTTTGCCAATGTTCTTCCTGAAAATGGGGATTATGAATATTTGTGGGCTCCTGAAGAGCAGTTCTTATATCCAAATGCTGGGGAAACCGAGACTGTAATCCTGAAAAAAGATACAGAGGTTTCTGTAAGTGTTATGGATCTTAATACGGGTTGTATTGCTTCTGACAGCCTGTTGATTTTAGTTCAGGCTCCGGATGAAAATTCCATAAATGTACGAAATGGCCTTACTCCGAACGGAGATGGGAACAACGATGTTTGGTACATCGAAGGAATTGAATATTTCCCAAATAATGTGGTTAAAATATTTAACCGTTGGGGTGATAAGATTATTGAAATTCAAGGCTACAATAATGAGTTTAATTATTGGGATGGGCTAAACGAGTTTGGCAAAAAAGTCCCGGATGGAACTTATTTCTATGTGGTGAAAGTCAGCAGTTCGAAATCATATACCGGTTGGGTGCAGGTTCGCTCAGTAATAAATTAATACGAAATGATAGAAAAAGTAACGATAAAAACACCTATGAAAAGGTTCCTGATTTTTAGCATTTTCATGTTTGTCGGGCTCATTGCATTTGCACAACAAGACCCGTTGTTTACGCAATATACTTTTAATAAATTATTGGTGAACCCTGCATATGCCGGAAGCCGCGAGGACTTAACCGTTAACGTGGTGAACCGTGCGCAATGGATTAGTATCGACGGCGCTCCCAATACGCTTACCTTAAGCGCGCATAAAGCGGTAAAGGATAAAAATGTGGGATTTGGGTTGTACGTGCTTCGGGATGCCATTGGACCAACCACAAATACTTCATTAATGGGTACTTATTCATACCGGATAATGTTGGCAAACAGTTTCTTTTCGTTCGGTTTACAAGGTGGGGTTAATTACTTTGATTTTGCATGGAATGAGATGAACTTAAGGGACGAGGACTACCTCTTCGATCCGGCTAATGTCAGAAAAATTACGCCTGATGTAAATGTGGGGTTTTATTACCAGTCGCAGAAATTTTTTGCGGGCATTTCTTCAAAACACCTTCTCGAAAACGACTATGGTTTTATTACAGAAGGGTATAAATCTACATTTACCCGTTTATCAAGGCATTTTTATTTAATGGCCGGAGGGGTTGTTCCATTGAGGGATAAAATTTTGTTCAGGCCCTCAACACTCGTAAAATTTGTTCGTAATGCACCAGTTCAGTTTGACGTTACCGGATGCATCATTTTTAAAAATTCCCTCATGGTTGGTGCTTCGTTTAGAACGGAAAAAGCGGTCACCCTGATGACGGAAGTTGCGCTTACCGATAAAATTCGTTTGGGATATTCATACGATATTTATTTTAACGAACTTCAGCTCTATAATTATGGTTCCAGTGAAATCAGGCTGGAATTTGATATTCGTTTGTTTGAATCACGAATGGTAACACCAAGATATTTCTAACGTGAAAAATGGATGACATGAAAAAAATTGTGGTTAAGATTACCGTTTTATTTCTGATGCTTGGACCATTGGCGGTTTCTGCACAACTTAAAACCGGAAATAAATTATACGATCAATATAAATACAACAAGGCAATTCCTTATTTCTTAAAATCTACCGAATCAAAAAAGGTTGAGGAACGGAAACTGGCGACAGTGAAGCTTGCCAATTGCTACAGAATGATTAATGCTTATGATGAAGCATCGGAATGGTATGAAAAAATTTTGAAAGGAAAAGATGTTGACCCGGAAGTTTATTTTAATTATGGAACAGTATTAAGAAGCAAAGGGAATTACGAAGAAGCAAGGAAATGTTTCGACAAGTATCTAAAATTCAATCCGGAAGATAAAAGGGCA
Organism: Prolixibacteraceae bacterium; assembly: GCA_963678235.1. Taxonomy (GTDB): domain Bacteria; phylum Bacteroidota; class Bacteroidia; order Bacteroidales; family Prolixibacteraceae; genus JABMQB01. The sequence goes on from OY782766.1 coordinate 3,903,124, forward strand.
GTGGCATATGTAAAGTTTTGTGATGAAATTGCTGCATGGAAAAACCTTGAAGCAAGTGCCGATATAAGTAATCTGAAATCGGTGAATACCCAGTTTGCCGAATTCTCTCCGGTATTATTAAAAAAAGGGTTGATGTTCGTTTCTGACCGGGAAGTTGACATGGTTGACAATAATAATTTTCTGTGGACCGGAAATGGTTTCCTTAATTTATACAAAGTTTCGATGGAAATTAATGATGATTCGTTACGCATTATATCTGCCCCGCAAAAGATGTCGAACGATATTAATCAAAAATACCATGATGGTCCTGCATGTTTTTCTTCTGATGAACAAATTATTTATACCACCAGGACCTCCAAACATAAAATTAGTAGGAAAGATACCATTAAGGTAAATTACTCCAAGATTTTCTATGCCAAAATGGTGGAGAAGAAACTAAAATTTGATGCCTTCAAATACAATGGGGATAATTTTTCAGTTGGGCATCCTACTATTTCACAGGATGGAAATACCCTTTTCTTTTCTTCTGACATGCCTGGTGGGAAAGGCGAAAGCGATTTGTATTATTGTATAAAGGAAAACGAAGAATGGAGTGCCCCAATTAATATAGGGGAAAATGTAAATACTTTCGGAAATGAATATTTTCCCTATCTGGCAAACGATACTACCTTGTATTTTTCTTCCGATGGGCACATGGGCTATGGAGGTTTGGATGTATTTGTTACCTATTTCAAAAACGGGGAATGGCAAAAACCTTTTAACCTGAAATCGCCAATAAATTCTTCCTACGATGATTTCGGGATAAACCTTTTGGGAAATAAAAAGGATGGCTTTTTTAGTTCAAACCGTCCGGGAGGGAAAGGATCCGATGATATCTACCAATTTATGGACCTAAAGAAAGTAGATAGGAAATAGTCTCATCATATACTAGTTGTAAACCCAAAATTATCAATAACTTAAGACCTGAAAGTAATTTTTCGATCTTCAAGAAAATGAATTGTAACCAAGTTTAGAATGATCCCGTAAAGGGAAGGAAACCAGTTAACTATACTTGTCAAACATTCAAATTAAGGAGGATCCAAAAATGAAAAAATCAACTGCTTTTAAAAATTATTTGTTCTGTATTGGGATTTTTTTGATTCTTGCGCTTTTTTCTTGTGGTGAACAAGAAGATACGGGTAGGATTAAGAAAACAACAGACAAAGAAACAGGCGAAATTACCTATGAGAAATTGGGGGAAATGAATGCATGGACTGCCGACACAAACCACCATGGCGGCATCAGGGAATGGTATGGTGGCAAACCTGAACCCACCGATTGCCATATAGTATTGTACACCCCTGGTGCAGGAGAAGGAGGTGGTCCTCAGCGTGTTTTCTGTGCGGGTTCTTGTGCCGATGGGGAAATCTGTAACTTAAAGGAAATTTCAACAGCTGAGTCGGATGACAAAAAAGTTGTAACACTTGCTTGCAGGTGCGAATGAGAATGTAGGTGCAATGTGTATCAAAAAGCCGATGGAAAAATCTATCGGCTTTTGTTTTGCTAACTATTCCGGTAATTTATATTCCGGTAAAATTATTATTGTTATGTTTATCAGGAATTCACAATAAACCTGTGTTGAATTAATGAAATACATCTGGTTTGGTATGGTTCCGTGAGTTTGATTTTATTTTGGTGAATGAACAAACAGATAAAACGTATTAATTTTCTACTGCTAATCCTCTTTTTTCAAGGGTGTTCAATGCCCAATGTTCAACAAGAAATTGTGAAAAATATACCTGAGGATATCAGCAGTTTTCTGGTTTATTCAAAGAAATGCAATACCCTGTTCTACTCATCAAATAAAGAAAATATATATCAAGTTTATCAGGTAGGGCTCTCGAAAGATAATTTCACGCCTTCAAAAATCGGGATACCAATATCTCAGGATTTATTCGTTCGCTCGGTTTCTGCGGATTGCCGATACCTGTCGTTTGTTTCCGATAATAATGGGAACCAAAAATACGATGTGTTCTTATATGATATGCACGAAAAAAGGGTAGAAAATTTAACCAATACCAAAAACAATGATGAGGGAAATCCACAATTTTCGCCTTTAGAAAATAAAATTGCCTGGATATCATCCGGATTTTTACAAATCTATTCCATTGAAAAAGAGCAAATTATTTATTCTTCTTCCAAGCAGGTTCAATCCTTTTTTTGGTCTGCCGATAACCTGATTTTCTTTGATGATGATAATTCAAATATTTGGTCACTTAATCCAATCAACAACAAGTTGACCAGTCTTTGGTCATCTCCTTCAAAATCGTTTGTGCCGAAAATGTTCGCTACTGCTGATAGTTCTTTGCTTTTTATTTCTGATCATGAAGGGTTTAGTAAAATATATAAACTAAACCTGGTAACAAAAGAACTTGATATGCGGATAAATATCAATCATGATCTTTATTCGCCACAGATGGATTCTCTTGGCAACCTGTATTTCAGGATGAATATTGACGGGCAAATTCTCAATTATTGCCAGGATGTAAACGGGCAGATTTCTCAGGTTGGCGGAAACGATAGCGGCGTATCCTACAACTATTTTAAAGGTTCAGGCGTAAACATTAATCTGTTTTCTGACATTGACCATCCGAAATCTATCCAGATAGAAAAAGAAGGTAGTGTCGATCAACAACTTATCAATCCTGAGTCGGTTGAACTGTATTCAAAAGTTGAAAAAGTTAGGACCAAAGATTTGATGAGCCATTACGTTTTTACGCCATTAAATAAGCCGGTTAAAGGTTGGATAGTTTGGATCCACGGAGGACCGCACGAACAAATATCGCCCAGATATAATGCATTTTATAATTATCTAAATAAAGAAGGTTGGGGCATCGTATGTATTAATTATATTGGATCGATTGGTCTGGGGAATGAATTTGAACTTCGGAACAGCAGCTCAAAAAACAACCTGAAAATTCAATCGGAGTATATTAAAAATGCCTTGGATGAAATTTTTGAAGAAATTGAAGTCCCCAAAAAACGGATAGCTATTATTGGGGTTAGTTATGGGGGAATGCTTGCCCATAATTTTGTTGAAAATTATCCTGAAATGGCAGATAAAATTATTGATTTTTCCGGACTGAGTTATTCCTACCCTGGTATTAAATTGCGGAATGAACATTCAAACCACAGCTATTTGTTTATTGCAGGGGAAAACGATTTTGCCACCAATTTTTCGAAATACAAATATGTGCTTTACTGCAAAACCAAGGCAAAAACAGAATTTATGTTGGTTGATGACGAAGGGCATTATATCAGAAGGCGTGAAAGTTTAAAAAATGTATTAAACAGGATTATTGCCTTTTTGGAACAATAATTAGGATTACATTGAATATGTGGTGGAGCAGAATGGTTTTTTGAAAAATTGAGTAGCTTAAATCTGCCTAAGTGCAGAGTTCTGCTCAACCTGGTTTATACAGTTCTTTTTTGACGCAGCATTCCCCAAATTTTTTAACGCATTATTATGTAGGTGGTTATAAATAACATAGTTGCACGATATGCTCAAAAATGCCTCTAGCATATGGGGCATATTTGGACCGCTTATTTAGTCGAAGTAAAACCTTAGGGAGAGCGGGTAGCTCCGAAGATATGAGGAGATCACCCGTCCGAACTTAGGTTTTATGAAGGAAAAATAATAAGGGCAAAATCAGCCTTGGGTTTTCTGTTTACTCTTTGGGCTAAGCCAAAGAGTAAAATCCGCACGATAGTGCAATGTTTATATGAAATCCAAAAGTTTCTTGTCCATCAATATCAGAAAAATGTTGTAAAGAAACTTTTAATAAAAATTAATCCACTTGATTTTGAAGTGATCCAATAATTATCTGTTGAAGTATATTTTTTAGGGAAATAAAAAAGCCAGTAGAAATTCTACCGGCTTTTACTGAGTAGCGGGAGCAGGACTTGAACCTACGACCTTTGGGTTATGAGCCCAACGAGCTACCAACTGCTCCATCCCGCAATATATTTTAAATATCTTATGTCAACTGATCGTTTTCGTCAAACGCGGGTGCAAATATAATTACTTTTCGCAAATGTTCAAACTTTATGCGAATTTAAAGCTAAATTTTTTCGGCAATGTACCCACCAATACTCAAGTTCGAAGGTGGCGCTGTGCGGTCATCACTGAAATAAAGTAGTTTAGACTCATGTGGTTCCAGATGAATAATTATTTCCTCCAGTTCGCCTAACAGCTCTGGTTCTTTTTCATCCCAAACATACACCCATTGTATAGTTTCCCCAGTGAGGTCTTCGGTGCGGAACAGCTTGGTGAACGATTCGTTTTTATCGTTTAAGAAAAGCGCGCCCCAACTATTCAGTGCAGAATAACTCCTAACAGCAACCTTAATTTCATCCAGGTTAGGCCAAAATGGAAGTATCGCGTTGGTTGGCCGTTGTTTTGGCGCTAAAAAACGAAAATGTTTCAAATCTGATTCCGCCTGTCCTTTAAAATTATCGGAAGTATTGATAATACCTCCCAAGATACCGTTCCAAAGCGTCACACTGTTTTTCTCCACCTCGTTCAAACCACAACTTTCGTCCAATAATAATAAGGTATTAGGATCGTTTTGCCAGAAAACATTATTAAAGTATTGTGCAAAATAAGATTCGCGAAGTATGGTATCAACACCATCGTTTTCCCAGCTGCAGTTTATTTCCTTGGTAATTTTCATTCCATCAACAAAACCAATCATTGGAGCAAAGGGCGAATTCCCACTTAACCAGAAACTTCCTTCCCCCATTTCTTTTCGTAAATCTTTTAGGAAACTTCTGTAGATTTGAACAGAGGTTTTTCCTCTGTAGCGTCGTTTTACATTGGTTGCAGTTTTAAATCCCCAATCCATATAATCGGTTGTAAAGAAGGTATATCCCATTTTACGCAAGGTCCGGAAAACATCGTAAAGATAGTTTCGGACATCGTTGTTTGTACTGTCTAGTACATATTGGTTAATACCTTTGTCAACCATTTTAACCAAAGGTTCACCACTTTCATCGTGAATCAGCCAATTCTGATGTTCCTTAAAAAGTTTGCTTCTCTCATCAACTTTAAAAGGGGCAATCCAAATTCCGGCTTTATAGCCATGCCTGAATATTTCACGTGCCGTGCGATCCAATCCGGGCCAGTTTTCATTTGCTTCCAACCAATCGCCGTGATAACAATAATCGTCCTTTATTTGAATAGATTGAATTGGAACCGGGGTTTCAACTTGTTGCAAAAACTCAATTTGGTTTTGCAGCATATCGAAGGTAAAAATATCGGAATCGCTGATATTTGGAGACCAATGGTAACAAGTACACATTCCGAAACGGGCTTCCATGTGCCTTCCAATTTTCCACGACAAATATTGCATGGTGTCGAAAGGTTTATTGCCGAAAATAAAATGGATATCGGGAAGCTTCAGGAATTCACTGTTCGATCCGGTTTTTTCCAAAGAAAATCCAGATTCGAAAAAAACAGGATTATGTCCATCAGGTGTTAAGCCTGGAGTAGTTCGGTGCGTACGATTAAATAATGTACTTCTATGCAAATAGTCGTTGTGGTCCAATGCACCAATTGCCAGGGTGTCTTGTCCGTTTATTAAACTAAACGTTAGAAAACTATCAAACGACCAATTTCTGTCTTCAACCTTATCCGATTTTTCGTAAATCAGAGGATCGTCAAGCGAGTATATCCCGGTTTCGCCACCATATCCCAATCCCTGCTTAAAAAAGGTTTGCACGTTTTCTACCAGTCCATATGAAATAGGCGAAAACCATTCGGGTATTTCAGCAAAACCACTAAGCTCAGCTCCTAAGGATGCAGTATCTTCATTAATTTTTAAATCCACCATAAGGAATCCCTGACGCAATTCATAAACTATTCGCTTGCCTTTCGGTGAATCACCTAAAAATACATTCCTGGGCATAATTGCCTGCCCATTTAACGAAGGACGGCAACCTTTTATAGAAATAGAGTTTGTGATCAAATCAAAGCTTCCATCGTCGTATACAACCCATTTAGGTGTTCGTATGGAAAACTTCGACTTTAACGAAGATATGGTAGTGTTAGTTCCATTAACAAGAAAAGGAAAATTTAAAAGCCCCATACCTACAGCGGCAGCACCTCCAAATTTCATAAACGTACGCCTGTTCATGCTACTTCTGGACATAAATTAGATAAGTTAGTTAGTTATAAACAAACCAAATTTAGCAATTGATATTAATAAATGTTAACATTTGGGTATGTTTTTTAGATTATTTTATGATTTAGGTCAGTATAAAATCGAACATTCAATTGAAATTTTCGAAGGATCAATGTTCGTAATGCAAATGTAATCTGACATGATCTATAAACCATCATATAACCAGCTTTCCCGATATGATTTCGTTTTTTATTGGAATAATAATCCCCAATTTCATTTAATGGATGAAGATAAATATATAAAACCGGGTATTTTACACATATAAAGTAAGTCTGTAACAAATAATTATTGTAAATAATAAGTGGTTGGTGATACTTTTTTGGTTTTTTAACGTAAATTGTGAACTTTCTTGGCAAAGAAGGTAATTTGCTTATTAAAATAGGTATAGGGGTGTATTCTATTTTAATATTAATAGGCTTGTGTTTATAAATGTTTGAAAAAAGAAATTGGCATTTTCTGTTGTAACCAATTGTTTTTCTACATTTGAAACGTAAGTCAATAACTTAAAGGTGTAAAGATACTTGTGTTTTAAAGTCATTTGGGAATATCAATGATCTTAATTACAAATTAATCCCTACTGGCTTTTGTTTTTTAAATTGTAAAAAAGCAAAATATGAACTATAAGGTTGTTCTTTTATTTGCATTTATATTCATTAGTGCATTTCATTCTTTCGCCCAGCTTGAAAGTATAAATGCTATTGCAGACAAAGATATTATATGTGAAGGGGATACTATTCAGTTAAATGTGCAGTACCTTCAAACAGGAAATAATAACCTGACTTTTGAATGGGATAATGCCGAAACATTAACGAATAATAACATTGTAAATCCGCGTGGATTTCCGCTTGTTTCAACCATATATTTTGTAACTGTAACAGATGTTGACCATGTGCTTGTTTTTAGGGACAGCATTGAAATAGTGGTTGTTCCCAAACCGGAGGTGAATGCAGGAAATGATGGGATAGTCTGTGAAAACCAGGAGTTTAAAGTTAGCAATGCCTTTACAAATAATTCTATAGAATTCCACTGGAGCCATGACGGACAAGGAATGCTATTGGATACAAATTCATATACACCCATTTACTTTCCGGCAGAAGGAGAAATTGGCATTGTAAATATTATGCTCACAACTGGAGGCATCTTATATTGTGATGACATATCAGATTCCTTACAGCTTACCATTGCAGAATTGCCAATAGTTGAGTTGAATGTAAAAGCAGACACAATTTGTAACAACGAAAATTTTGTATTCTCAGAACCACCAACGATTAGTCATGTGCAAAATTTTAGTTGGACACATAATGGACAAGGGACATTGATAAATACACATACCTTGACCCCTGAATATGTTCCCGATGAATTTGAATCGGGAAAAGTTAGGATCATTCTAATTGGGAACGGGACGGCTTCGTGTACCCAGGTTTATGATACCTTGAACCTATTTCTGGGAACTTCTCCTTCCATTCAAATTGCACAAAAAGAATTAGCAGGTTGCTATGGAAATAGTTTAACAATTGATGGAGTAGTTATAAGTAATGCATCTCAGGTTGATTGGGACCACAATGGAGAAGGCGTATTGGAAGATGTGGATACTAATAACCCGGTATATATTCCAAAGCTTGGAGAAACAGGAACTATCGAAGTTGTAGTCACTGCTCATGGTTCTAATAATTGTAGTCCGACTACAGATACATTATATATTGAAGTTTCTGAACCCCAGCATACTTTATTACCACAAGACACAAGTGTTTGTTCCAATGAGAACCTGGTACTTTCGGTTCCTGAAGGACTGACTTATTTATGGAGCACAGGCGAAACTTCTTCATCTATTGAGGTCAATCCAAAAATAGACACATTTTATTCGGTCCAAACAACCAATTCTGTTGGATGTGTTTTGGTTGATACCATTCACGTTACCGTTCATGATATGGAAATAGAATACACCAACGATGCATTAATTTGTGAAGGGGAGGAAGTTACCATAGCAGTTGTTTATTCTGACGATCATATATACAGCTGGGATACAGGTGAAACGTCAAGTGCAATTACCGTTAGTCCGGTTTCAGAGACCAGTTATTTTGTAACTGTTACCAATTCAAATGGTTGCGTGGCCGATGCCGAGATCGTTGTTTCTGTGAATGAATCTCCGTTTTTTGACATTGAAAAAGTAGATGGGGAACGGATAATTGAGGTTTACCCTTCCAATTATTCTGATTATACATTTTTAGATGCTTCCGGGAATGTTCTGCAATCCGGGTTTTCAAATACATTTGCTTACAGTGGTGAATTTGAAGCAAACGATACCATAATTGTTCGCACCAGCAACGATTTAGGCTGTTCGGTCGAGGATATGTATTTCGTGGAACGGGAAGAAAGAGGTCTAATCCCAGGATTTGAGGTAAATGCTTTCTCACCCAATGGCGATGGAATAAATGATGTATTTCTGAATGGTCAAAAAATAGTGGTAATTGATCGGTCAGACAAAATATTATTTGACGGGAACACAGGTTGGGACGGACAATCGAACGGAAAAGATATGCCTGCAGGAACCTATTATTTTGTGGCATATGACACCACTGGTGAAGTTATTTATAAAGGATCGGTAACCATCGTACGGGATTAATTTATGAATATACAACGTTATATATACTATATTTTACCCATTCTGGTAATGATTGTTACCACAGCAGTTGGCCAACAAAAAAAATTGCTGAAGGCTGAATATGAATTCGAGCAAAAGAATTATACCAAGGCCGAAAAGTTGTTTTCGAAGGCATTGCTAAGTGCAGGTATTGACGAAAAGCCAGACCTGTTGATGAAAATTGCGGAGTGTAATGAAAACATGAACCAATATGAAAAGGCGATAGAATATTATGAGCAATATGTGATTCTATCGAAAAACCCGGCATACGATCCGGTATTTCATTTGGGAACCCTTTACCTGAAAACAGCACAAATTACAAAAGCCAAAGCCCAGTTCGAAAATCTGCTTTTACAAAAACCGGACAATAAAGAGCTTGGAAGAATGTTGGCAAGTTGTGATTTTGCACGCAATGAATTACAAAAAACAGACCTGCCGGCGATTATTAATCAGGAAGCAATTAATTCGGAGCAAAGTGAGTTTGGTTTGGCCTGGTTAAACGATTACCTTGTTTTTGCTTCGAAAAGGTTGGGCACTGATTTTTCTTCCATTCACGGACGTACTAACCAGGGCTTTTCCAATATGTACATGGCAGCTTTAGATCCAATGTATAATTTGTATTCATACCCGGTTGAGCTAAAAGGTGAAGCTAATAGTCAATATAACGACGGAACTTTTGCTTTCGATAAAAACACCAATACTGCTTTTTTTACCCAATGCAAAAAGGTGCCAGAAAGGTGCCAGATTTATAAGGGGAAATATGAGAATGAAGAAATTATCGATGTAAGCGTACTTTCGTTCTCCAATAAAGAAAACAATTTTGCGCACCCAAGTATTTCTGCAGATGGGCAAACGCTTTATTTTGTGTCGGATATGCCCGGAGGGTTCGGGGGTGAAGATATTTGGAAAGCGAACATAACTTCTTCGGGCGCACTTGAGAACATTCAAAATCTTGGCGATAAAATAAATACCGAAAAAGATGAAATGTTCCCATATATTTACGAAAACAATATCCTGTTTTTCTCGTCAGAAGGGCACGTTGGCATGGGGGGATTGGATATTTTTTATTCAGAAATCGACCAGGGTGTTTTCTCGAAACCTACAAATTTAGGTGCACCAATCAATTCCACATCCGATGATTTTAGCATATTGCTTCATCAGGATGGAGTAGGAGGAATGTTTTGTAGTAATCGCGAAAACGAAGAAAAAAGCGACGATATCTTTAGTTTTTCGCACAATCTTTTTAGTTCAAACTTAACAGGTACTGTAAACGATTCGTTGAAACTAACGCCTGTTTCACAGGCAAAAATTAGTTATAAAACCAACTCGGAAACCGAGCAAATTGTTAGTTCTGATAGTCAGGGCAAGTTTGTTTTGCCTATGGCTTCCCATCCAAATTGTGGTGCCACGCATAAAATTGTAGTTGAAAAAAGCGGGTATAGAACAAAAACAATTGATGTAGCCTGCAATTATGAAGATGAATTAATTGTTTTACTGAGCGGAGGGTTGCATAACAATACTTTAATCGGAACGGTGAGAGACCGGAATACGGATAAACCCTTGGATAAAGCCTTGCTGGTTGTAACCAGTGTGAAAGGATTTCAGGATACTGTTTATTCAACGCCTGAAGGTATATGGAGATCGGAGAACATTTCGCCAAACGATTATTATAACGTGCGTGCTTCAAAGCCAGGTTATTTATCGGAATCAAAAAATATTCTGCTTTCGGAAGAGATAGCTCCCGGTATTATTTCAGCAAATAATGGAATTGATACCGACTTCAGGTTGTACCCAATCGAATTGAAAAAAGAATTCAGGATAGACAATATTTATTATGAATTTGATAAATCGACACTTACTGACGATTCAAAAATTGAGCTTGGAAACCTGGTGAATATATTAACCGAAAACCCAAGTATAACAATTCAGGTCAACTCCCATACCGATGCCCGTGGAAGCGATTCCTACAATCAGCGTTTGTCGGATGAACGAGGGAAAAGTGTGGTAACTTTTTTAATACATCAGGGAATTGCAAACGACCGTTTGTTCTCCAAAGGATTTGGTGAATCAGCCCTGGTAGTTAAAAATGCAAAAACCGATGAAGAGCACCAACTTAACCGACGAACTACCTTTGAAATATTAGGAACGGCATACAATGCGGAAATTATTAACGAGGGACTGGAAAAAGAAAAAGTTCTGGCTGATAAGTATAAAAACCAAAATACATCCGTATCGAATCATTTAAAAATAGATAAACCTCAATCAACAAAAATCACAGGAAAATATGGAGTACAGGTTCATGCAACCAGTAAGCCTGTTGACGTGGATATTGAGATGAAACAAATTGCAGATTTGATAGAAAAGTACGGGCTTAAAACAGTCCGGATAAATAATATGTACAAATACCAGCTTGGTCCGGTGGGCGACAGGGACGATGCAAACCAGTTAAAAAAAGTACTGGGGGAAAGAGGGTATGGCGATTGCTTTTTAATAGTTATGGAACAGTAAAAAAATGAAATGAAATGTTGATTACTAAAGCAATAATAAATAGGAAGGCATTTGGGGTTCTTTTTATCGCAATGACCCTGTTTTCTTTAGGTGGTTTTTCGCAAGATATTGTGTTTAGCCAGAATATGTTTTATAAAGACAATATTAATCCTTCTTCATTTTTAATCGCCAACGACTATAATGTTTTTCTGTTATACAATAACAACATGGGAGGGTTTGATAATAATCCACATACACAGGTTATTGATTTTAGTATGCTTCGTGGAAACCAAAAATTCGGAATATATTTTATAAACGATAAACTTGGGTTTGATTTAATACAGAATGTAAAAGGCCGGTATGCACAGAAATTTGACCTTACAAAAAACTCCTCTTTTTCGTTGGGGTTGGCAATTGGGGCAGTGCATCGGAAGCTGGAGGTAACAAAACTAACTTTTGATGAAGATAATGATCCGGTGAGTCTGGTAGATTATGCCAAAACATGGTTCGATTACGATTTTGGAGCTGAATATCGTTACGACAGGTTATATGTAGGATTGTCGTTTACGCATTTCGGAAAGTTGTTAAATAATTCGGCTAACGAAGTTTTAACTTCACATGTTTATGCATATGCGCAATATGCTTACGAGGTAAATAAAATGTTCACGGTATATCCAAGTTTGCTGATGCGTTATTGGAGGGGCTCATTTATGGTTGAAACTGGCATTACGGCCTATTATAACAATACCTTCTGGGGAGGGGTTTCATTTAGCGATTTTCAGGATTTAACCTTTATGGCAGGATTAAAAGTGTACGAAAACATTATGTTTGGATATGCTTTTAAAGCAAATTTGAATAAAAATATATTAAACCCGTTTGCTACAGGTACCAATGAAATTTTCCTGAACATTCCGTTTAATACCACACGCCGGAATGTTAAAACACCACGTTTTATCGACTAATATCTTAATACAATAGCATGAAGGCAACAAGTGCTTTATGGTTCGGATGTTTACTGCTAATTCTATCTTGCTCTGAAAAACCGCTTCCTAAAGTTATTATCGAAACAGAACTTGGGGATATGGTGGTTGAATTGGATACCATAAACGCACCTGTAACAGCGGGTAATTTTTTGCACCTTGTTGAAGAAGGGACATATAAGGGAGCAATGTTTTACCGTGTGGTCCGGTTAGATAATCAACCTAATAATCCTGTAAAAATAGAAGTTGTTCAGGGTGGTTTGATGCACGATTCATTATTGGTAAATTATGTCCCTATCAAGCATGAAACAACACAAGAAACTGGAATTAAACATCTGAAAGGTGTTATTTCAATGGCTAGGTACGAACCGGGAACTGCATGCACCGAGTTTTTTATTTGTGTTGGTGATCAGCCAGAACTCGATTTTGGAGGCAAAAGAAATCCTGACGGACAAGGTTTTGCTGCATTTGGGGAAGTGATTGGTGGTTACCCTGTAGTACTTTCTATTCAACAACAGTCCGATCATAATCAGTATTTGACTCCTCCGGTCCGGATAAACGATATCCGAATCGTGAAATAATATATCTACAAATCCGAAAAATTTAAGAAAAAAGAAGCCCTTGAAAGGGGATTCAAGGGCTAAATCACATTGTGTGACAATCGCACTAACAATTTTTTTAATTGATACTGTTTACTATCTCTATGATTAAATTGAGGTGCCAAAACTAAACCAAGCACGTTCGTGTTTTAAAAAAATGAAACACATGTGCTAAAGTTGTGATTCAAAATTATCTAAATAATATTTATCCTACACCTTTTATCAACGAGCGACATGTTTTAACGGATATATGTGTTTAATTGAACTGTAAGATGCAAAAAAAGGGAAAGGGAATCTAATCCCCTTTCCCTGGTGGCTAGCATCTAAATACCAACTAACTATTAATTGGCATCAGGGTTCTGCGTTAAATTGTCGTTCACATCCATTTCACGTTGAGGTATTGGGAATACCATACTTGGATCGTTCCATGGTTTTGTTGTGTTTATATCCATATTGCTATAGCCAATATCTTTTCTCCATCTTTGTAGGTCATAGATTGAATGGCCTTCGCACATAAATTCTTTAATGGTTTCAGCCTGGATTGCCTCTATAAGCTCGCTTTGCGATAAACCTGTGAGTGCAACAAGCCCAGCTCGTGACCTAATCTGGTTAAGCAATGTCAAAGCTTCGTCAAGGTTGGTACCTGATTCTGCCAAGGCTTCAGCTTTCGTCAAAATCATTTCGGCTAAACGAATAATTGGGGCATCGTAATCATTTTGATCATGTTTATTAGTCCACCATGAATCATCGGAAAGATAGAACCATCCAAGTCGTAAATCAGTCACATCGTATAGATCGATTGATGAAGGTTTGAGGATGATATCGCCCCGTTGGGTTGGGTTAAAATAGTTTGCCAACGATTCGTTGTTGCTACCAAAATTATCTGTTGCTGTATGTACGATACCGAAAATCATTTCAGAGGTAAAAGTTTCACCAAAGATTTTGGTGGGATCGGTTGTTAATGAATAGTTGCCCGAACCGATAACTTGTTGTGCATAACTTGCCGCATTGCTGTAATCTTTCATTTGCAAATATATTCTTGCCAAATAAGCCCTACAGCTATATTTGTTTGCCCTGCCGTAGTCGCTGGTTAATGGCAACAGTGCTTCAGCAGCTTTTAAGTCAGCAATGGCCTGGTCGTATGTTTCCTTTACCGTTGATCTTGGCAATTGTTCGGTTGCGCTTTCCAAATCATTGGAAGGCGTGTTTTTAATTACCATTCCTAAATCGCTGGTTGAAGAAGAGCTGTATGGAAGTCCAAAATTTTGTACTGTTTCAAAGTAAATAACACCACGGCAGAATAGGGCTTCTCCCTGAATCCGGTCTTTTACTTCGTCAAATCCGGCTTCGTCAAGTCCTTTTGTAACTGCTTCGATTACTTTATTGCAACGGTTAATCCCATCATATCCACTAACCCACATGCCTTCAACATCAAGGTTTATTGGAGTGATGTTTTTTTGACTTATTTCGGTATAGGTGGCATATGAACCTTGCCAATGGATATATTGGCTTTTTATCTCGGCACATTGAATCACATTGGTACCTAAAAGGTTTTCATCCTGAAGCCCATCAAAACAACCGGTAACGGCATTTTCAATACCACTTAAAGTGGTTAACGCTTGTTGGTCGCTGAGCGACTGCCATGGGTCAATTTCTAATCTGTTTTCACACGCAATTGTGAGAAACAGAACACCTATAAGACCCGGGATTATTTTATGTATAAATTTATATTTTTTCATAATAGTTCTTTTTCTTATTTATATGTTAGAAACCAATATTAACACCAAAGATTAAGCTTTTTGATGGTGGAGCCTGGAAGAAATCGATTCCTTGCCCGATATTTAGAGTTCCTTCAGAAGATACTTCAGGGTCGTGTCCACGATAATCTGTAAATGTAAATAGGTTATATCCGGTCGCATAAAACCTTACTGATTTTAGGTTCAGTTTAGTAAGCAATTGATTTGGAACATTATAACCTAAAGAGATATTTTTTATCCTTACGTATGATCCATCTTCAATAAACCTTGATGAATGTGAACGGTTTTCAGAGTTAAATAATTCTGCTTTTGGGATATCGGTGATATCTCCGGGTTGCTGCCAACGATCCAACTGGTCGCGTGTATTGTTGAAGTATAATGCCATACTGTTGGATGCATACCTTCCGGCATCGAAATAAATATCGTTGCCCTGAACAAATTGGACCTGAACATTCAAATCAAAGTTTTTATACGCAAAAGTGTTTCCAAATGAACCAATATAGTCCGGGTTGGGGTCTCCAACAATCTGGCGATAATTGTTACTGTAGGTGCTTGTTACATTTCCATCCAGGTCATAGAATTGTGCTTCACCTGTGTCAGGGTTAACGCCAGCAAACTTAACCGTATAGAATACGCCGATAGGTTGTCCTTCAACAGCTCTGGATATACCATTTTCGATGATCTCACCACCTATGTCTGTAATTTTGTTTTTGTTGAACGAAATATTGAAGGAAGTATTCCATTTGAATTTACCAACTAAGTTTCGGGTATTCAAGGCGAATTCCCATCCTTTGTTTTCAAGTTCACCTAAGTTCTTGGCAATAGAGGTGTAACCTCCTGTACCGGGAATCTGCACATCCAATAATAAGTCGTTGGTTTTTTTGTAATAATAATCGGCTTCAAAATCAATGCGGTTTTTAAACAGACCAAGGTTCATACCGATGTCAAGCTGTGATGTTTGTTCCCACTTTAAATCAGGGTTAGCCAATTGTGTGGGTGCCAAACCGGGAAGCCCACCATAATCGCTACCATCATTGTCGCCTCCGTAAAGGCCTAAGGCAGGGAAGTTTGCCCCATAAGCATAACGTGGGTTGTCTGTACTTGTCAAGAATTCAGCGTTTCCGGTTAAACCGTAGCTTGCACGTAGTTTCAGCAAGCTAATTGACTCGAATGTTGAAAGGAATTCTTCATCGCTGGCAATCCACCCGACAGATACTGCCGGGAAATTGGCATATCGGTTATCGGCACCGAACCTTGAAGAACCATCGCGACGCATTGAGACCTCGAAAAGATATTTATCCATATAAGAATAGTTAACCCTTGCAAAGAACGACTCAATGGCAAATTGTGTAATGGTTCCACCACCGTTGGTAATTTCCGCCGCATTGGTCACAGTCCATAAATCATTGTTAGGGAATTGTTCCCCGGTTACGTTGCTTTGCTCACGTCTGTTTTCCTGAAAAGAATAACCTGCAATGGCAGAAACTTCGTGTTTCTCTTCCAATCGTTTGTTATAGGCTACTGTATTCGATGTAATCCAGTTGGTATTCCTGAAGCTAAGAGCTTGGCTAACACCATTGCTACCTCCTCCGTCGCCTGAGTTTAGTCCCCAGAATATTTTTTCCGATACATCAATATAATCTAAAGACCATTCGCTTCTAAAGGTAAAATCGTTTAAGAATTTAAGTTCTCCATACGTCGTAACTTGTGGACGAACGGTAATTGCTTCATGCATGTTTTCCTCCACTTCATTTAAGAGGTTATAAGCGATGTTGTTGTATGGGTTCACACCATTTCCTAAATAGAAAGTACCTTCAGGACCATATAAATCAGATCCATCGCCATAAGCAGGGATGTTGGGATATTGAAGGATTCCTGATGTGGACATGGATGCCACTGAATTGTTGTTGGAAACCCTGTTGTTCAATGTTCTGGCAACACTGATATTGGTACCAAATTTTAAGTTTTCGGTTGCACTATGATCCAGGTTCACACGAACATTAATTCTTTGGAAATCATTACCAATGGTATATCCTTCTTCATCACGATAGCTAAGTCCTGTATAAAACTGGGTTTTATCGTTTCCTCCGCTCGCTGATAGGTCGTATTGACTTATCACACCTTTACGTGACACTTCATCAATCCAATTCGTATTGATGGCATCTTCGGGCGAGCCTAATACATTTTCTACCCCTGTGGCATTGTAATATGCCTCGTTAAACAGTTCGGTATATTCGGCACCGTTCAATGCATCCATAAAATTGGTTGCCTGTTGTGTGCCCCGGTAATAATTTAGGTTGATTTTTGTCGAGCCACTGGTTCCTCTTTTTGTTGTAATCATAATTACACCATTAGATGCACGGGAACCATACAATGCAGCTGCAGAAGCATCTTTAAGCACCTGTATGTTTTCAATATCAGCAGGATTTAAGGTTGACAATGGACTAGTTTGTGAATTATTTCCGGCATATCCCAATTGATAGTCTCCTTGAGGAATTCCGTCAATAACAAACAATGGTTGAGAACTTGCAGATATGGATGATGTTCCCCTGATGCGGATTGTGTTTGCTTCACCCGAGCGCGAACCAGTGTTAATTTGTAATCCGGCAGCTTGTCCTGAAAGCGCATTTTCGAAACTTACAACCGGCATTTTTGATAATTCATCAGAGTTGACCTTAGTAACCGCATTGGTTATAGAACGCCTTTTTTGAGTACCATAAGCAACCACCATTACTTCATCAACACCCAATACATCTGCTTGCAAAGAAACATTGTAAGTGTTCGAATTGGTAACTGCAACTTCTACTGTTTTCATTCCAACAAATGAAAAAATAAGTGTTTCAGCGCCATCTGGAAGATTGAGGGAGTAGGATCCGTCAGGTAAGGTTATTGTTCCTACGGTTGTCCCTTCAACTAATACCGTAGCTCCAGGAATCGGGTTGCCATCATCGGTAGATGAGACAGTTCCTGAAATTCTTCTGGTTTGAGCGTAAATGCTTCCTATACTCAAAAACAGAATCATAATTAATAGTAATTTACTTTTCATAGAATAAAATTTAAGTTAAATACTGGATTGTTTTTGGAATTTTTAACAGATTGAGGAGCACTTGTTTTTCCAAAAAGAGCATCTCTGTAGAAGCCTGAGTATATAATTGAAGCGATCGTAATGTAAAAGAACGAACTCATGAAAGCAAGCATATGGATCGAAGGAATTTGTAAAAAAGAATTTTGAGATAACAGTTAGTACTATTACATAAATAGCACGCATGCTCAATTAGAATGAAGGGCTGATAACCAGCTTAATCTAATCAACATATTTGTTTTATCCCCTGTTCCCCTGTGATGCTATACTTAATAAGAACAATTAAAATAATTTTTAACATTTTAATAAACGATTCTATTGTTCCTTGATCAAACATACCCATTTGAGGTACAAAACGAAAAGAATATCAATCAACGGTATAGTTTTGAGGGACAAGCTGCAAAATGCGACCAATATGTGATTATGTTTGTTAAATGTGGTTGTTTGTGACCTTGGGAAGGTTGTTGGTAGTTTGATTTTATATAAGATAACCTGCCCGGGGACTAGATTGGTATGAATTTAGGCTTGGAAGGCAAAAATTAAGGAGGATCTTAATTCCTTTTGAAATTTAGCATCCTCCTGGTTAATACTATCATTGAACAAATTAATGGATAAAGAATAATTAGGCTGCAATGCCTGCAAAGGCTTTTTCCAAAATCTCAGGGTGCAATTCCCCAAAGTTTGCAAAACACCATTCACGTAAATCTTCTATTTCTCCTTTGTTAACCCAATTAATGCATTTCAAAAGCTCTTTTTGAAATAGCTCTTCACTAAAACTCACTTTCGGAAGAATTACTTTTGCATATTCTATCATGGCTTTTCTGTTTAATCCTGTAATGAATATAACTTCCGAAACTTATTTTTGTTATGTTGTGAAATATACCTTAACACTTATTAACCATTGATTTTTCGGTAGCTTTTTTTAGTATCCTGAGCTTTTGTGAGTTATGTAAAAACCTATTAAAAATGTTTTGAAACATTTCGAATCGCATTCCCTTTAAAACTCAGTTTTCATTTAAAATTTCATTTACAAAACCAGAAATTGACTTATCAAGCGCGAGGCCTTTATTCTGTATGGCTTTTATAAAGGCAGAACCTATAATAGCCCCATTGGCATATTGGCAGGCATTGGTAAATGTTTCATTATTTGAAATACCGAAACCAATTAATGTGGGTGACTTTAGCTGCATATTTTTGATTTTCTCAAAATAACTTGTTTGAAAATCTTCCACTTTTTTATTTTTTCCGGTTGTTGAGGAAGATGAGACCATATAAATAAATCCTGTTGAATGGGCATCAATTTGCCGGATTCTCTCATCAGATGTTTGCGGAGTGATCAATAAAATATTATGAAGGTTATTTTCTTCAAAATAGCTTTGAAAATTTGCCTGGAATTCGTTTAGCGGCATATCAGGTAAGATCACACCATCAATTCCGGTTTCCTTGCATTTTTCACAAAACCTTTCGACACCATATTGTAAAACCGGGTTAAAGTAACCCATAAACAGTAAGGGTACTTTTACTTTTTTCGCAATTACTTTTATTTGTTCAAAAAGAAGTTCGAGGTTCATCCCATTTTCAAGGGCTTGGTGGCTGCTGTGCTGAATAACCGGGCCATCGGCAGTGGGGTCAGAAAATGGGATTCCGATTTCAACCATATCGGCACCTGATTTTTCCAGTTCACTTAAAATGTATCCGGTATCGTTTAACTCAGGAAACCCGGCAGTAAAATATATGGTTAGGATATTTTCTTTTTTTTGCTCAAACAGCTTATTTATTCTATTGTACATTCTTCGATTGTTTTTAGGTTAATAGCCAAAATAATTCAGATATGTTTCCATGTCTTTATCGCCTCGTCCCGAAAGATTAACTACGGTAACTTCGTTGGGGTTGAGGTCGATTTTATTTAATGCGGCCAAGGCATGTGCCGATTCAAGCGCGGGAATAATTCCTTCTTTTTGGGTAAGAAGAAGAACAGCTTCCAATACTTCCTTATCGGTGGCGTAGAGGTATTTTCCCCTTCCGCTTTTAAATAAATGCGCGTGCATCGGTCCAATACCCGGGTAGTCGAGCCCGGCTGATATAGAGTATGGTTCGGTTATTTGCCCATCGGCATTTTGCATCAACATCGTTTTACTGGAATGCAGCACCCCGGGCGATCCAATGGTCAGGGTGGCGGCAGTTTCTTTTGTGTCAACACCTTTTCCGGCAGCTTCAACGCCAATTAATTCAACTGAAGTCTCATCGAGATAATGGTAAAATGCCCCTGCCGCATTGCTCCCTCCTCCAACGCAAGCCATAATACGGGTTGGTAACTCGTTTCCGGTTTGTTCTTTTAATTGGGCTTTCATTTCCTTACTTATTACCGATTGGAAAATAGCAACCATATCGGGATAAGGGTGCGGTCCAACCACGGAGCCTATAATATAATGTGTATCAAAGGGGTTGTTGATCCAATCGCGCATGCCTTCGTTGGTGGCATCTTTCAGTGTTTTGTTGCCACTGTGAACGGGAATTACTTCGGCACCCAACATCTTCATTTTTTTAACGTTCGGGGCTTGTCGTTCCACATCGAGCGCACCCATATAAACAACACATTTAAGTCCCTTAAGGGCACAAACTGTGGCTGTTGCAAGTCCGTGCTGACCTGCGCCTGTTTCTGCAATAATCCGAGTTTTACCAAGCTTCTCAGCCAGGATTATTTGCCCAATAGTGTTGTTAAGTTTGTGTGAGCCCGTGTGGTTAAGGTCTTCGCGTTTAAGGTAAATGTTTGAGCCGTAATGTTCCGACAATCGTTTGGCAAGATATAAGGGCGATGGTCTGCCTACATAATCTTTTAAGAGTTGTGTAAACTCATCTTTAAACTCCTGGGAGTTGATTATTTGAAGATATTTGGTACGCAATTCTTCCACATTTGTGTACATCATCTCGGGAATCCAGGCACCCCCAAATTCACCGTAATATCCGTTTTTATCTACTTGATAGTTCACTTTTGTTTATTTTAATTGTGAGATAAATATTCGTAATTTTTCAGTGTTCTTTAATCCGGGGCTATCCTCAAAACCACTGTTCAGGTCAATGCCATACAACATTTTATGATGAATGGATTGAATACTGCTGGCATCGTTGGGGCCAATCCCACCACTCAGGAAGAATGGAACGTTCAGTTTATAATTATCAAGGATCGACCAATCAAATTTTTTGCCTGTTCCGCCAACAAGCTCTGCTTTGGTATCAAAAAGGAAAAAATCAACGATACCTGCATATGCAGCTAGATGGCTAAAATCAAAGTTTTCATCAAGACGGAACGCTTTGATTATTTTACAGTTGGTAACTTTCAGTTGTTTGCATTCATCGGGTCTTTCATCCCCATGCAATTGAATGTAATCCAGCTTATACTTATGGGCGATGGTTTGAATAAAATCGTTTCTTTTATTTACAAAAACGCCTGCTTTTTCTTTGTTGGTTTGAAATAAAAGCTTTTTGTTTTCTTTGTCGAGATGCCCCACATCCCTTTTTGAAGGGGCATAAAAAATGTACCCCTGAATATCAATGTCCAGTTTGGCAACATCCCGCATATTTTTGGGATATTTCATTCCGCAGACTTTTATTTTAAGCTCTTTTTTCATTTTGGGATGGATAAAATAAAATCTTTGCAGGCTTTAGCAGGATCTTTGGTTTTCATAAATGTTTCACCAATTAGAAATCCTTTAAATCCGGATTTTCGAAGTGTTTTTATGCTTTCCGGATCTGATAGCCCACTTTCGGATATTTTCACAAAACTATCCGGGATTAGTGGTTCAAGTTCCTGTGATCGTGAAATGGAAACATCGAAAGTTTTAAGGTTTCGGTTGTTCACTCCAACAATATCCACAAAGTCATTTAGCTTTTCAAGTTCTTCGGCGTTATGCACTTCAACCAAAACCTCTAAACCTAAGCCCTTCGCAGTTTTTGCAAGTTGTTCCAAGTTGTGCTTTTCAAGGCAGGCAGCAATCAACAGGATAACATCAGCTCCGTGTGCTTTTGCTTCTATAATCTGATAATCGTTGATCATAAAATCTTTTCTGAGGATGGGCATTTCAGGATTGGCTTTTCTGGCTTTTTGCAAGTTTTCGAGGCAACCGCCAAAATATTCTTTATCTGTTAAAACTGAAATCCCCGAGGCTCCAGCCAATTTGTAACCAGCAGTGACTTCCACAACGGTTGAATGATCGTTGATGATCCCTTTTGACGGGGACTTTTGTTTGAATTCTGCAATGATCCCCGATGCCCCTTCTTTTAACAGGTTTTTAGCGAGCGAATTACATTTCCTGGCAAACAGGGGAGCGTTTTTTAGTTCTTCAACACTCACAAGTTGCTTTTGCTGAAATACTTCTTTTTCTTTGGTTGCAATTATTTTATCAAGAATAGTCATTTTATTTATCCTACCATTTTTATTAATGCATTTTTGGCTTTGCCACTCTCAAGGCTTTCTTTAGCAATTGCTGTGCATTCCTCCAAAGATTTGTTCTGATAAACCGTTTGGATTGCCACTGCCGAATTTGCAAGAACTACATTATTTTGTGCAGTAGTTCCTTTTCCATCCAAAATATCGGTAAAGATTTTTGCAGCCTCGTTTACCGTATTTCCACCAAATAGATCTTCCGGTTTTATTTTTTCAAATCCGAGCTGGTTCGTCGTATAGATAATTTCAGAATGATTGTTGGCAATACGAACATCATCGGTTAACGAAATTTCATCGTAACCATCCACATTATTAATGATGGAATAAGCAATGTCCAGGTTTTTATACACCTCTTTATACAAATCAAAAATATCTTTATTATAAACACCCAACAATTGATATTTGGGCGAAGATGGATTGATCATTGGTCCGAGAACGTTGAAGAATGTTTTCACCTTTAATGCTTTTCGTACAGGCGCAATATTTTTCATGGCTGGGTGGAAGAGTGGTGCATGCAGAAAACAAATGCCTGCTTTTTCAAGGTCACTTTTCAACTTCTCCGGATCGTTGCTAAATTTATACCCGAGTGCTTCTAATACGTTTGAAGAACCACTGTTTGAAGAAACCGCATAATTTCCATGTTTTGCCACATTGATTCCGGCACCCGCGACAATAAATGAAGATAGGGTTGAAATATTAAACGTGTTTTTACCATCGCCGCCAGTTCCAACAATATCCATGGTGTTATAATCCGATAAATCGGTTTTTAAACTTAATTGTACCATAGCTTCACGAAATCCGGAAAGTTCGGTTGCCGTTATTTTACGCATTTGAAAAACCGTAAGGAAGGAAGCGAATTCAACCTCGGTATGTTTTCCTTCCCCAATTCCGAGAAGGGTATTTTTTGCTTCCTCGAAGCTTAGTTTGTTCCCTTCAAAAAGGGTTGTGAGTATTTCTTTCATTGTGCTAGTTTCTTACTATTAGATTGAATCTTGAAAAGTGTATCTTGCTAATTATTAATTCAATAAATGTGTATACAAAGATTAGAAGAAAAGAAGATATGAGAATTGAGAAAGTTAAACTTTTCTTTTTAAAATGATATCTACTCATTACTCAATACTTTAATCTTATATCTAAATCGTTTTTTTTGAACTTTTTTTTAATAATTACCAAACTGTGAATTTAACGGTTGAAGATTATTTATATATCCAGTTTTTGAGCATTTTTTCACCTTCGGGCGTCAACACAGATTCGGGATGAAACTGAACTCCTTCCACATCGTAATCTTTGTGCTTCATTGACATGACCAGGCCCTCGTTATCAACGCTTGTGACCTCCAGGCAATGGGGCAGGTTTTCTTTTTCCACGATCCATGAATGATAACGGCCTGCTTCAAACGAATCTGATATATCATTGAACAAAGTACTGCTTCTTTTTTCAACTGAGATTGGTGTTGCAATTCCATGCAAAACCTTGTTCATATTGTGTAGTTTGCCACCAAAAACTTCACCAATAGCCTGATGTCCCAGGCACACGCCCAACATACTTTTACTTGGTGCATATTCCTTAATAATATCTAATAACAAGCCAGCTTCGGATGGAATTCCAGGTCCCGGTGATAAAATAATTTTGTCGTATTCATTAATCTCTTCCAATTTAATTTCATCGTTTCTGCAAACAGTAACCGGAAGGCCAGTGATTTTTTTTATGGCATGAACCAGGTTGTAGGTGAAAGAATCATAATTATCGATAACTAATATTTTCATGATTTTTAATTTTCGGATTTAACTAATTGTTTTGGCCATTTCAATTGCTTTTTTCAAAGCTCCTAATTTATTGTTCACTTCCTGGAGTTCATTTTCTTCTTTCGATTCAGCAACAATTCCGGCTCCAGCCTGATAATACAGTACTGAATCTTTGCTCAAAAATGAACGGATCATGATCGCCTGGTTTACAGTGCGGTCGAAACCCATATACCCAATGCATCCTCCGTAATATCCTCGGTTTTGGTTTTCATATTGATCTATCAATTGCATGGCACGGTGTTTTGGTGCCCCTGAAAGTGTTCCTGCCGGAAACGATTCTCCAATCACCTTAACCAGGTTGCTGTTTTCAGGTAGTTGCCCTGAAACTTGCGAAACAAGGTGGATTACATGCGAATAAAATTGTACTTCGCGATAGGTTTCAACCACCACATTATCTGCATTTCGGCTAAGGTCGTTCCGGGCCAAGTCAACCAACATAACATGCTCTGCATTTTCTTTTGGGTCTTTACTTAATTCTTCTGCAAGTTTTTTGTCCTGTTCATCGTTGCCGGTTCGTTTAAAGGTTCCGGCAATTGGGTGAATGTATGCCTTATCCTCTAAGATACGGATTTGTGCTTCGGGGCTTGACCCAAAAATACGGTAATCGCCATAATCGAAATAGAACAGGTAGGGCGAAGGATTGATGGAACGCAATGAGCGGTATACGTTAAAATCATCACCTTCAAATTTTTGTGAAAACTGTCGTGAAAGTACCACTTGAAATACATCGCCACGATAGCAATGTTCCTTTCCTTTGCGAACCATATATTTATATTCGTCGTCGGTGATGTTTGAAGTTTCTTCTTCAGAAGTTTCAAATTTTGAGGAAGAAAAATTAAGGTTGACTAAAAGGTGCTGGATATAATCTATTTGCGAATTTTCACCTTCTCGCAGGTTTTCAACAATGTTGATGATGTTTTTATGGTGATCGATGGCAACCACATATTTATAAAAACAATATCTGACATCGGGAACCTGGTATCCCTCTTTGTGGGTTGCATTCACTTCTATTTTTTCGAAATATTTAATGGCATCGTAATTTGTGTAACCGAATAAACCATTTATTGGCAGGTCGGTTTTTGAGATGTCCACATCGAAGGATTGAAAAAATTCATCTAATTGTTGATGTAAAGTATTCTCTTTGGTAATTTGGGTTTCATGGCATGGATCACCTTCCACTTCCTGCTTCACGATTCCATTGTTTGCCGTAAAACTGGCAATTGGCATAAAACAGATGAATGAGTATGAGTTTTCATTTCCGTGGTAATCTGAACTTTCCAAAAGTATTGATTTTGGATATAAGTTTCGAAGCCGGAGGTAAACGCTTACAGGCGTAACCGTATCGGCCAGTACTTGTTTAACAATTGGATTAAATTTTAATTTTTTCATTGTATGCTTATTTAATATTTTTTCAATTCGTAATTGTTTTATTCAACTATCTTTTTTAAAACAAAAAAGGCTTATCGTGATTCGATAAGCCTTTTTGCTTTGGTGCATAACAGGTTGCTTCCTCACGATTTTTGTGAAAAATATACTTGCCACCACCAAATATTTGTCATTATGTTCATATCTCTTTTCATAAAAAAACCTGCTTTTTATTAAGAAGCAGGCCAGTTAAATATCTTTAAAAATCACAATATGGCTATTACTTCTTACTTTTCGTAAAAAGACCCCACCACGGAAGCCATATTGTATTTTTTTGTTTCATTGTTGTAAATTTCTTGTCAAAAGAATAAAAATTTTCGAATAAAAACAACCATAGGTTTAAAAAAGTGCCAATATTTATTTAAACCTTAATTTTTATTGGGCTAAAGTAAACCTGAAGCTAACCCCAAAATTCGTGTTCGATGTAGGGAATGTAACCGAAGTAAGTGGCGTATTGATTACTTTATCAAAATAAACCCTCAGTTGAAAACGGTCGCTAAGCATATAATCGGCAGTTGATTTTATGGTTAAAATTGTTTGTCCGGCTGAAATCTGGTCCGGTTCATCCAGTTTACGTATATTGGTTTTGTTTTTCCGGAACGAGAAATCTGCTGCAATATTTAGATCGTTTGAATACGATTTTTGTGAGTTTTTGGTTTTGATGATTAAATCCATTTGCGTAAAACGATATCCCAATCCAAATACATACTCGTTACTAAGTACTTCTGTAAGCTGGTTATTAGAAAATGACAAGGTCATATTTCGGCTTCGTTTAATTTCAGCCCGTGTGGTAAAGTCATTGTTCCACATAATATCCATATTAATCAACGGATTAAACGTTTCATTGATGTTGATGGAATTAAACTCATACTGCATTACAAAATTATTCTGGATGTCCCTGGCAAAGGTATATCCGTTCATGTCATCCGTAAAGTTCAGGTTGGTTTGGTAGGAGCCAACACTGTACCTTGAGTTATAACTATGTGTAAAATTCAAGGATTTAATTAGTTTATTTAAAGCAGGTATTTTAGACACCATTCCATCGTATGAAACCCGCCAGTTTGGTCTGATTGCTTTTACTGATGGGAATAAATCGAGCGAAACAGTTTCCGGATCTTTATTTGTATATGCTGCAAGGAATGCAGGCACCAGCACTTCTGCTGAAGTTTCTCCGTAACCATCAGGGAAATTACTGCTTGCACTGGTTGAGCTATACGATTGAACACTTGATTTTCGTTGATCAGCCAGGCGTTCAGCAATAATTATTCGGTTATCCTTAAAGGTTTCAAATGCTTCCGATTGCTCAATTTTATCGGTTCCAATAGATGAGAATGCTGTTCCCCATGTAAACAATGACATGGAGAAGTTCCCGGATACGGTTCGGCTGTTTGGATCAAAATCTCCAATATCTGAATTATAAAATGCATTCACATTTTTAGAGAATGATCGATCAGCCTGGAAATCGATTCGTAAATCAGGAATTGGTTCCACCACAGAGCGAATACTAATCCGTTCGTTTTTATTCATTATGAAAGGCTGGTTCAGTAATGGATCGTCCGTAAGCCATCCTTTTTCGGCCGCTTTTCTGGCAAAACCTTCATCCTGCCAACCAAAGAGGAATGGAACACCTGGAGCATAATTGCTATTGATAGCATCGCCCAATGAATTTGCATTTGGATTAAACCTGCCTCCACCAAACAAACCGGGTGTAGGCAAATATCCCGGCAGGGATGTTCCTCCCGTAATGTTATAACTAAAGGTAATATTTTGTACGCCTAGCATCACCCTGGTGCTAAAGTCCAGGATTTTTTTCAGGGTATTCACTTTTTCTTTCATTCCGGTAACAGCTACAACCACATCAGTTGCATCAGCAGTTGGAGTGAACTCAATCTGATTTTTATCGATTACTTTAAGCCTTCCGGCTATTGCTTTACCGTCTTCGGTTCTAAAAGTTGCTTTTACGTTTTCGGTTGCCAGCTTGTGATTAACAACTGTGGCTTCACTGGCAGTCATTTTTGCAATGTTACCGCTATAAGAAAGTTCTTTTTCAACGGCTTTCACAGGGGTGCGCTGTTGTTGATTTTGATATCCTGCCCTGCTTCTTCTTGACCGGCTACCACCTGTGCTTTTAAACTGCGCATTAATTTTCTTAAAGTATGGTACCTTGTTGTAAATGTTGGTCATGTTAATGCTAGCCTGGCTGGTCCAGTTTTGTGTATTCTGAATATAGTTTCCAAGGTTAATTGTATCTGCCGTAATTGCTCCGGCAGTCCAATTATAGGTTGAACGATACCTAGTGGAAGCATTCATGAAATTCAGCATCTTGATCTTGTTTAAAGGGAGTTGATACGAAATGTTAATGTTATGGTTATAAATGGTCGGACGCCCCATATCCAGGAGATTGGATATGATGGAATCCCGTTTCCAGGTATAATCATCATCGTTTCTGTTAATTCTGCCCTCAGGTTCATCAATTCTTGAAGTGCTGTTCGATGAGAAATCAAATTTTAACGTTCTTGTTATGTTATAACGCAAATCGAAGTACCTGTTCCAAAGAAATTCTTTGTTGTATGTTGGCTTAATAATCAGGTCAGGATTGGTAATGCTCCGTGTTTTAATTTCGTTGTAGTGGCGGTATAAATCTGTCCTGAATGAAATTTGCGCAGGTAAAGGATAAAAGTTAAAATCGCCAATCAGCTTAAGGGGCCCTTTTTGCAAAAACTTCACTTTTTTAAATGGCGTTATAAGTTTTGGGCGGGTGCTATAATTATAGGAAAGCATTCCCCTGTAAGTTTTATTCAAATTGACTTCCGTATTTACATCCTGCCTGAAAGTTTCGTTGTAGGAATAGGTTACCGCAAAGTTCGAGAGGTCGTATATACGTGGCTTGGTACGTTTTGGGTTTGGGTCTAATTTAACATTTGTAAAGTTCAGGCTTTTCCGTATCACCAATTCCTGAGCCATTGATTTAATCGAATCCTTTTCATGTTTGGTATCAAACTGGTTCAAAGATTCTTCCAATTCAACATCCGGGTTTAATGGATCGTATTTTGGCGTGGTGGTGCTTTTTGAATAACTGTAATACATGGGTAACCTAATCCTGGATTTTTCAGGCAAAAGTTTTCCCAAATCGAGCGATGTTGCAATATCAAATTCGGTAATGTCATCCATTGACCGTTCATTCACACTGCTTTCAATGCTTCCAAATCCTGCTGATCTGTGCCTGGCTGCCATAGTAACCGAACCTAGGTCGGCAAGTCTGGCGCTTACCCTTGCATTGGCAGCCCATCCACCTTCTTCGTCGAAATCGCCAAGGCGCAGTTCGTTTAACCAAACTTCTACCGATTTGGGACCCGGATTAAATCCACTTCGGGTTTTATGCCTGACACCCATCATCATTACTTCAACGTTACCCAGGTTCGGGTTTCCTTTTACTTTTATGGTATTTTGGTTGTTGTTATAATTTTCATGAATTACTTCAAAAACATCCTGCATGGTAATGTTAGAGCCAACCTTTCTAACCTCCTGGTTTCGTAACAATTTAGCATCCGTAAATAATTCCATCGGGATTTCCAGCCTGTTTTCATCGGGCCAAACAACTAATCGGTCAGCTTCAAAGTCTCCATTATAGTTACCAGGTGGTGTTAGCTTTAATGGGAGTTCATATTCATAATAATTTAGGTTATAATCTGATCCCAGACGAATAAAAACCGACAGGTCATCGTCCTCCAAATCGTAACCATCAATCTCTTCGGCATGGATCTCCATTTTTAAGGTCTTGTAATTCCTGAAATCCATGTAAAGGCTTTTATAAGCTGCTTTTGCATCTCCCATCTCCAGATCGGTAACTTTTAATACCAGTGATTGCTCGTTTAATTGCCTAAGTTGCGGGTTGGCAGGGTCTATTACACGATCAATTCCAGGAGGAAGAATATAATTTACCGGATCACGGTCACCATTTTCTTCAATATTAACCGCAGAAATATCAAAGGTAGAATTAAGTGATTCCAATCCGTTAGGTTCTGTCAGCGAGTTTGTATATTTTCTCCAATCGGAACGAATAAGGTCGAGTGTTGCAAAACGGAGGATTACCGGTTTTTCAAAACCTTTCATATACATACGTATAAAACGTATTGATTTAAAATCGTTGATGGATCCGAACACCTCTTCAGGATTGGTAACCGGGACTTTAAACTGGTACCATTTCACTGCTTCCACTTTACCGTTTTCAAGCTCCACAGGCTGACCAGCCACATCCGTAATATAATTCTTCCCAACTACCAGATCTTCCGGACGGATACTTACCCGATACTGGTAATATCGTTCGTATTCGCTAAGTGTATTATCATCGTTGATATCTTCTATGTCGGGAATTGTTTTTGCTGCAGTTATGTAGGACTCTGGAGAGGTTTCATCGGTTGGAGAGTTCCCGTCAGTTCCATTAAAATTTTTATAGCGCTCTAATATTCCAAGTTCCTGAGTGTCATAATCTGATCCCCTAAAATAATGGTAATTATCGCTGGAAGGGTCTTCAATGATTTTATCCAGGGCTTCCTGATCAACTACTCCGGTTAATTTATTCAAATAATCTTCAAAGAAAGTACGTTCGTCAGCATCACTTAATCCATCGAGCCCAACATCCTGATAGTCCCTTGTAAGCGGATCGTTATTAAAACCTTCAACATAAGCTTGCAGGGTAGAAACCCGTCCCCAAATGGATGTATCCACATCAACCACCTCTTCCGATGTTGGTAGCCCATGTTCAAATGCTTTTCGTGAATCTTTAAGTATATCTTCCGAAATATCCCCGAGGTTAAAGTATAGATCACCACCTATTGCATTTCCAAGGGTATCGTAGATAAAGGGATCCATCATCCAGAATTCGATAAATTCAATGTTGGCAGTTTCAAAATCGGGTGTTTGTATTTCCCGCATGATACCTCCCCATCTGCTTTCAGGGTTGCGTAAAGTTCCATCGGCGTTCAATCCGGCTGAATAAATACCTCCTGTGGTTTCATAATTATAAGGACCTCGCTCTGAAGGATAATATGCCAAGTCAAGCACTGCAATATTTGTTGGTTCTCCAACTACAGATTCCTTTTGTGGGAAAATTTCTTCTTCAAATACTTCGCGTACATAATGATTGGATTGTTGATCGACATCGCCTTTAATATGGCTCGGAGTAATAGAATTATTTCGGAGGAACAATGGATCGATAACATACCATGCCAGTTTTGCACGGTTAAAGTTATAATCCAATGCACCGTTTAAGTTCCCTTCCGGAAAAGAAATTTCCTGATTTTGCGGGGTACTTGCAAGTACCCAATTTTGTCTTGATTTAAGATCGATGGATGTTTTAGTAGCTTCAAAATCGTCCACATAAACGGTTCCACTTTCACCAACCACTTTCGAGTGTCCGGGTATCAATTTGGCATATTCCGCTTCAAAATTGATAGAAGAAGTTGTTTTGGTATTGATCAGGGGAAGGGCATCCAGCATTTTTGTGATAAACTGGCTTTCGGAGGTATAGCTGGTTTCAAAACCAAAAATACTATTGGATATCGGATCTGCGCCATATTCAACTTTTTCGGTTAGCGGCCTTTCCTGCATGTGCAAAAAGGTACCCCCAATATTAAAATTGTCGGAAAAAGCATAATTGGCATACGCCCCCAGCATCGTTTTTCGTTGCATGGAGAACAAGTCTTCAGTATCTACCGAAACCTGAATTGGAGTACCTGCTTCAATTAATCCGGGATTTATAATTTTCACCCTTCCAAGGGCATAATCTACCGTATAATCAGAGTTTTCAGTCAGGGTCATTCCCCCGGCAGTAACTTTTACCGATCCACGTGCAACATTGATAGCGCCAATGGCTATGTCTGAACTGGAAGATCCTTTAAAACTACCTTGTAACCTGAATTTATTGTGCTCGGCATCCTGCGATGCAAAGGTTTTGGTTGAATCATACAGCGACTGGAATACATATTTCTCGATCAATGCCGGATCCTGGATTGAATCCGCCAGATGTTCCCCAAATGGTTGAAGTACCGGAAAAATAATCCTTCCATTCCGGGCATCTACGGTTACGCCATTTACAAAATCAAACAGACCGTCTTTGTATGGGTCCAACTGTGTGTTCAATTTATCGAGGTTCATAACGCTCAGAAGGATATTTCCATCAATCCGTCCTTCTGGAATGTAATTGATAAAAGTTCCTGTTGAATCGTTACGATACATGACCCTAAAAATAAAATCTTCGTTAGTGAGCGATGAAGCGCCAATATCGTAAATGTTTTTCATCATCAGATCCCAGGTAGGAAGCGATGGCGAAAGGTTGGTTCCTTTTAATAATTTAAGAATAAGTACCTGGGGATCGTTGATACCATCGGTAGAAAATTCCCCTACCTGAAATGTTTGCCCGTTTGCAGTATAGTTATATGCAACCGAGAGCACTTCGTCATTGTTAAGCGCTGAATTTAAAGAGATGTACCCCAATTGTTTATTAACAGTATATTCGGACTCCGATAATTTTCGGGCACGTTCTATTTTTTCGAAATCACGGCCACCAGAAAAATTGCTGCCAAATGCCGACATGGTAGAAGTAATATCGGAAGCATTTCGAATGGCACTGTATGTAGTTGTTAAGGCTTCATACATTCCGTTTGCTTCGTTTGCCGGATAAATATTCAAAGGATATGGCAAACCAAGATTTTCAGCAAATTCAGGGATATTATTGTAAATGTTTGGTTCATGTTCTCCCAAGTCCTGAAGGGCAATCAGGTTTCTTGTATTATCTGAGTTGTTTTGCTTGTTCGTAACCCAAACTTCAATTTTATTGATGGTAATGCTTGACCTTACAACAGGTAAATCTTTTAGGGCTGCATCGTAATTATCCTTAAAATATTGCGCCAGGAAAAAGTGCCTGTTGGCATCGTAGTTCAGGGCTTCAATATCGAACGTTGAAACCTGTGCGCCTTCTTCGGTTTGCACAACTTTGGTTTCCCCTTTGTTTTGCGATATCAGGGTTGTTAATGAAAGCTTTCCGAATTGCATTTCGGCTTTAATACCAAAGAGGTTGGAGGCGCCGGTGATCAAAGTTCCGTTTAACGGGAGGGAAACATTTCCAGCTTCGATCCTTTTGATAATTTCATCTTCATCGCCTGTATATTCCAGGTTCATTTTATTTTCGAAATCAAAGGTTGCCTCGGTGTTGTAGTTTACCCGCATGTTCATTTTTTCGCCAATCTGACCAACCACGTTCATCTGTATTTTTTCATCAAAATCGAAGGTTGGGACTCTACGAAGCCGCTCTGGAATGGCAGGGTTTTCGGTGGCATTCATCTGGTAACCAAATGAAACTTCCACATAACCCTGTGGACGGATATTTACAGTGTTTCCTCCAAAAATCCGGTTAAATGCTTCTCCCTCGATAGTTAGTTTAGGGATGAGTGATCCCTGGTGTTGCATATCTTCAATATTGGTCCTTTGCCGCCAGTAGCTCTCAATGGAGTTTTTAAAATCATAATCGATATAATCGTCCAACGACATGGTTTTTGGCAAACGGTAATTTAAGGTTCCTACTTTTTCATAGAAGATATATTCGCCTGTTTCAGGATCATATTGAATTTCGTATTTAATGTTCGACGGCTTTCCTAAATATAATTTGGAAGTGTCTTCCCTTTCCTGAAAATCAAAAGAGGGTTGATCTTTAAAAGGGAAGGGTAAATTTCCGATGGTATCGGCATTGATAGTATCCTGCACCTGGGGTAATAAACCAACCTCCAAGACCGGGCTGGAAGGTACAATGGCAGAAGCTAAATTGTTTCCCGCAAGGGATAGGAAAACAATTAGGTTCAGGATATATATTTTAATGTAAAAACGTCGTTCCAATATCTTCAAAATTATAACCTTTTTAATGCTTGCTTTAAAACACTCTCAACGGTCTGTTCAGGTTGCTCTTTCAGAATTTTATCCACCGCTTTTTCAGCCTCTTTTTTGGCAAAGCCCAACATAACTAATGCTGATAACGATTCAATTCGGATAGTATTGTCTGCAGCTGGTAAAATATGGCCTGTTTCCTTTATTTTGCCAACCTTATCTTTAAGATCAATAATAATCCGTTGAGCCGTTTTTAACCCAATCCCTTTTATGGCTTTTAAAACATTCACATTATCGGTACTGATGGCACCCAGAATTTCATCGGAACTAAGCGAGGAAAGCATCATAATTGCGGTATTCGCTCCAACACCATTTACCGATAGCAAACTCCTGAATAATTCCCGCTCATCTGAATCAGCAAATCCGTACAAAAGATGTGCATCTTCCCGTACAATTTGGTGGATGAGTACCTTTGCTTCCTGTAGGTTGTTTAACTGGGAATAGGTGTTAAGGGATATTTTTATCGAATACCCAATATTGCCTGCTTCAATAACAGCCACAGCAGGGTTTAATTCAACGATGCTTCCTTTTATATATTCATACATGACAACAGCGAAATTTTGGTTTAGTCTTCCGAAGCCTCAATGTCTACACTTTCATCGATATGGTTAGGATTGATGTCCACTTTTTAAGCGGGTTTCTTGAAATCTCATCGTAAACAGCCCTGTTTCTAAATACATCAATGGCAAGATAGAGTGCTTGCCTGAATGATTCGGGTGAAGCTTTGCCCTCTCCGGCAATGTCATAAGCTGTTCCGTGTGAAGGGGAAGTCCGGATGACCGAGAGCCCGGCCGTAAAATTAATTCCCCGTTCGAAGGATGTGAGCTTAAACGGAATTAATCCCTGATCGTGGTACATGGCCAGTATTGCATCGAATTTGGTAAAATCGCTCGACCCGAAAAAGCCATCAGCTGGGTAAGGTCCCAAAGCGACAATACCTTCGTCTTTTGCTTCTTTAATGGCGGGAATAATAATCTCTTGTTCTTCAACGCCTAGTAAGCCGTTATCTCCGGCGTGTGGATTTAATCCCAAAACAGCAATCCTTGGATTGGTTACACTAAAGTCCTGAACCAGTGAATGAGCAATGATCCGTAATTTAGAAAGTATCAGGTCTTTGGATAATTTCGATGCAACCTCCGATAATGGGACATGTGCAGTAACCACACCAACGCGCATTTGCTCGCTGACCATTAACATGGCATAATTTTCAGACCTGAATTTTTCAACCAAATATTCGGTATGCCCGGGGAAAGCAAAATCTTCACTTTGGATATTGTCTTTATTTATCGGGGCTGTAACCAGCACATCAATTTGCCCAGCCTGAAGGTCGCTTACAGCCTTGCTTAAAGCCTTGTAAGACGATTCGCCGGCAACTTCGGTTGATTTGCCCAACTCAACACGCACATCTTCCGGAATACAATTGATAATGTTGATTTTTTTATCAAGAGATTCGTTTGGAGATTTAATGTGATTGAAGCTTATGTTGTTTATATTCAGAGCTTTTCGGTGATAGGCTGCTACTTTTGGAGAGCCATAAATAATTGGTGTACAAAACTCAAGAATCCGGTTATCCATTAAGGTTTTCATGATTACCTCATAACTGATCCCGTTAATATCTCCCTGCGAAATGCCTACTTTTATTTTGTCTTTATGTTGCATTTTAGTCTGTTTTTGTTGAGGAGTGCTTTAACCGTAAAAGCAACTCAAATCCTAAAGGTCACAAAGTTACTCTTTTATTCGTGAAACTCAATTTTCAAAAACGATGTGTTTCGAAAAATGTACCCCGTATTAGTCCAACGTTCAAGTGATTGCCGCTAAATATACTAATTCATTGCTTCGTATTGAAATTGAATCGTATTTGACGGAATGATTAACCGTTTTAATAATGTTTTTTTAGTTTTTTGTTTCCCAAAGTTTACCTGGGTTACGTCATGGAATTTATGAAATTAACCAACAAACGGGTACCAATTCCGGTTCCACCTTTAGGTCGATATGCTTCATCTTCGAAAATAAATGCCGGGCCCGCAATATCTAAATGGATCCAGGGATATGCCGTGAAATGCTCCAAAAATTTTCCGGCTATCATTGTTTGTCCTTCGCGCGTTCCTAAATTATTCAGATCAGCGATGGGTGATTTCAAAGGTTTTTTAAAATCGTCCCACAAGGGCAATTCAATTAGGCGTTCGTGGGTGAGGTCCCCAATTTCTTTTAAACGTTGTATGTTTTCCGGGCTATTTCCCATAATTGCTGCTCCCGCACTGCCACTTAAAACGGCGGCCGATCCGGTTAATGTTGCCAGGTCGATTACCAATTCAGGATCAAATTTTTTCGCATAACTAAGGGCATCGGCAAGTATTAAACGGCCCTCCGCATCCGTGTTTTTTATTTCAACAGTGGTTCCATCGAACATGGTAATTACATCACCTGGCACGTAAGCATTTCCATCGGGGCGGTTGTCGGTAGCAGGGATTAATCCAATCACATGAATTGGCGATTTAATTTTTGCCAGGGCATAAAGTGCACCTATTGCTGCTGCCGCACCTCCCATATCCGATTTCATATAATCCATCGAATTCGGGGTTGGTTTTAAACTCAATCCCCCGGTATCATACACAATCCCTTTTCCAACCAAAACAATCGGTTTTTTATTCCGGGCATTTTTAGGTTTCCATTCCAAAACCGAAAAGGTAGGCGGATCAATGCTGCCCTTATTTACAGCCAATAAACCACCCATTTTAAGCGATTTGATTTTCTGATGGTTAAAAACCTCCACATCAAAATCTGCTTTATCACCGCATTTGGAGATTTCACTTGCAAGTTTTACTGCACTTAAGGTAGAAAGTGGTTCATTGACCAAATCGCGGGCAACAAAAACTGCTTCTGCGATTGCTGCGAGGTCCTGCAACTGTTTGTCGGTGGTCGTTACATCATTTACAAAAATTTGCTTGAGTCCATAT
This sequence comes from Prolixibacteraceae bacterium, assembly GCA_963678235.1. Lineage (GTDB taxonomy): Bacteria > Bacteroidota > Bacteroidia > Bacteroidales > Prolixibacteraceae > JABMQB01. Next base: position 3,939,460 of record OY782766.1, read on the forward strand.
TCCTCTTTTTTTGTGAAGTATTTTGTGAACGAATACGATGCCAATAATATACCTTCCACAAATACCGACATTAATTCTGGATCGCAAAAATTCAATAACTGTACCGATTTTATCCCTTCCGCTTTTAAATGTTTAAAAAGCTTTCCGCCTGCCGAACGTGCTTTTTCGAGTTTGGCTGCCCGGCTCAAGTCTCCGCTAATTTTCTGAAAAAAAGAGATATTCGGGTATGAATGTACAACGATTTCTTCTTCCTCTTTATCCAGTTTGTTGTTAAGGTAAGCAGCTTCGTTTCTTTGTAGTAAACCAGCAGGAATTTGTGTTGACTCACTAAACAACAATGCTGTTGATACCTTCTTTTTTGTGTCTTTTATTTTTGTGATTTGAATATTCATGATGTCAGATTTTATGGTCGCATAAAAATACGATATAAAACCCAAACAATTTATTTGTAAGAAAGATTAATAGGATGGGGGTTATGTTGTTATACGATCCCCCTTCACCAAGGGGGACTATTTTTAGGTGACATATTCGATCCCATTCACTAAAGGTGATATTCTGTTTTATTTGATACTTCGTCTCCTTTCACCAAAGGGGATGATTTGTTTAGAAGATATTTTAGATAGCCTTTTCCAAGGGGGATTCGGGTTTATGGGATATTTCTCATATGAAATATTCGTCCCTTCTTCTGCCTCTTGTTTGCAAAAAGGGTATAGAAAAGTTGTGGTTTTTAGTTGTTTTTCAATTCTATTCATTCCTTTTTCTTTCTGATTGAATAGGATTGTTTCTATTTTTCAATCCCCCCGCCCCCTTCTCTAAGGGGGACGATTTGTGTATTAATGTTTTGTCCCCCTTTCCTAAAGGGGGATTGAGGGGGATTCGAGTTTCATCACTTAAGCAATGGATGGCATGCTGAATTGTTCCGGCAACTTCATCAATTTTAAAAATCACAGCTGATTCTGAGAATCGTAGCACTTTAAAGCCCAATCCTTCCAAATGATCTTGTCTTTTCCTATCGTAATCTTGTTTGAACATGTGGGAACTACCGTCAATCTCAATAATCAACTTTAGCTTCCGACAAATAAAATCGACGATATAATTATCAATTGGGAATTGTCTGTTAAACTGAAATCCTGTTTGTTTTGCCCTTAAAACATGTTTCCAAAGGATTGCTTCTCCTTTAGTGCCTTCTTTTCGCAATCTTCTGGCACGACTTTTTAGGAATTTGTTATAATGCGAGCTGTTGGACATTGTGATTGGGTTTTGGTTAGGTTAAAGGTAATGGATTTATTTTTGTTTTTTAATCCCACTTTGTCCTTTCTTTTTGTGCGGATAGATCAATATTTTCTATCTCAATCCCCCTAAATCCTCTATCTGTCTATGCAGCCAAATAGGCTCTCATTATATCAATCCCCCCGCCCCCTTCTCTAGGGGGGACGATTTGTGTATTAATGTTTTGTCCCCCTTTCCTAAAGGGGGATTGAGGGGGATTCGAGTTTCATCACTTAAGCAATGGATGGCATGCTGAATTGTTCCGGCAACTTCATCAATTTTAAAAATCACAGCTGATTCTGAGAATCGTACCACTTTAAAGCCCAATCCTTCCAAATGATCTTGTCTTTTCCTATCGTAATCTTGTTTGAACATGTGGGAACTACCGTCAATCTCAATAATCAACTTTAGCTTCCGACAAATAAAATCGACGATATAATTATCAATTGGGAATTGTCTGTTAAACTGAAATCCTGTTTGTTTTGCCCTTAAAACATGTTTCCAAAGGATTGCTTCTCCTTTAGTGCCTTCTTTTCGCAATCTTCTGGCACGACTTTTTAGGAATTTGTTATAATGCGAGCTGTTGGACATTGTGATTGGGTTTTGGTTAGGTTAAAGGTAATGGATTTATTTTTGTTTTTTAATCCCACTTTGTCCTTTCTTTTTGTGCGGATAGATCAATATTTTCTATCTCAATCCCCCTAAATCCTCTATCTGTCTATGCAGCCAAATAGGCTCTCATTATATCAATCCCCCTTGCCCCCTTATCCAAGGGGGATAATTTTTAAGTGACATATACAATACACTTTTCATAGAGGGACGATTTGTTTGGATGGTATATTCAATCCCCTTCACCAAGGGGGATAATCTTTAGGTGACATATACAATCCACTTCTCATAAAGGGACGATTGGTTTGGATGGTATATTCAATCCCCTTCACCAAGAGGGATAATCTGTTTTAATGAAAATTACGTCCCCTTTTTTCAAAGAGGATAATTTTCAATTTATCGTTTCAGCGAGTTTCATCGTTCCTCTTTTCCAAAGTGAACAATCTTCAACTAGTTTTTCAACGAACTTCATCGTCCCCCTTTCTCAAAGGGGGATTGAGGGGGATTCGAGATTCCGGGATATTTTTTAGATGGTATTTTATTCGCTTATATTGCCCCCGTTACAAAAGAGGGGAAGAAGTAATATTCTAAAAAATAAATTGATCAATGATAACATCATGGTATAAAACTTGAATTTTATTTGTCCCGGTATAATTAAAAGCAAACTCCCAATGTCTTTCAATGCCATAATCTGTTTCTTTTATGCTGATACATTCCAGTTTTTCATTCAACAATCCTAAATAATATTTTTCGTTATTTGAATTATAAAAATAGACCATTAAATAGGAAGAATTATCAACAAAAAATTTACTTTGAACATGGGTAACTTTAACTCCCGGCTCCAATGAATGAATGGAACTTGCCAGAATCTCTCCGTTATTATTATCTATTAACATTGGTGTGGAGATACCAGCAAATATTTTTGTACCTGTTTCATTTATTATCATATCTCCAGTAAAACGAGGTTTCTTCCATTTTAGCTTTCCTTCTTGTGAGTAGGAATATATTGTGTTAACATTGCTAACCACTAGATCACCATTTTCGGAGAAACAGTTAAAACCTAAATTTTTATAACCTGGTGATTGTTTTTCCCAAAGTATCTTATTTGGAATTAAAAGAATACCATAATAGTCTATTTCATTGATTCTTTTTACATAAGCAATCTTATCTAAATTATTATCTACAACAAACGATTGTATACTTTGCACTTTATGAATCTTTTCCCCATTTCTATCATAAATAATTAAAGTGCCACTATCGCCCCATAAGATAGCACTTCTATTATTTGTAATAATAGGAGTAGAATAATATACAGGATTAGCATCTTTCCATTTAAACTTTCCTTTTGCATCAAAAATTTCTAACTGAACTAAGTATCTTGATTGATAGTCCGTATTTATAGTATCTGCATAACTCAATTCTTTTGTAATCCTGAAATGTTGTCTGTTATTAGGAATATGGATTTCTTTTCCGACAACTTTATATTTGGTATTATTTATTTTTATTTCTTCTTTTTCAACCTTTAAATCCTTAAACCCCGGTTTCATCCCTGCCACATTAATCGTTGTGCCTTCCAAATAAATTGGGGAGATACTGTCTGTCTTTTGGGCATGGGTTGTGGAAGAAATAAAAAGAAGAATAATAAGGATGGGCAGAAGTGTGGATTTCATGGGATTGTATTTTAGGAATTAACATTAAACCCACCAGGCATTTATATACATGGTGGGTTTAATAATCAGATCATTGGGATTTTAATTTCCCATTTTGACCTGGCTGTTTATTTTATCGTTTTTTTCCTGATCGGTAAACTTAAGTGAGTAAATCATTGCTTCCACCTGTCTTAACAAATTACGTTTTTCTTTGGAAGGGGCATATACAAAACCATCGGCAACAACCACCCTTTGGCGTGAGGCGTCAAGCTCGGCAATCAATACATAAGGACCTCCCATAAAATCACCGTAAACTTTCCAAAGCCCGCGCATTTCGGCGGCATAATTACCGTTGTGTTCGAATATGTTAAACACTGGAGGGATATCCATTTCGGTGGTCATGTAACTTCCTTCGGCAGCACCAGGAACGTATTGGTGGAACAGCTCATTTCTTTTTTTCAATAAATAGTCAGGGGTGAATGTGCTGTCAGATTCATAATCGAACCAATACAAAAATATTCCCTGTGAAATTTCCGGTGTTTCATACCTAAACCAAAGAAAATCTTTGTATTCTTCAGCAATTTTAAACCCGGGGATCGTGTTCATGGTCATTCCATATTTGTCGCGCAAAGTGTTCAGTACCGATTGCTCGTGAATTTTTGTATAGGTTTCGGTAAGCCTTTGTTTTTCGCGGTTTAGGAAATAGGCAATTATTTTATCGGAGTTTTTATTGAATATTTCGATAAACTCATCGGTATTGCTTGCATTGATGGTGGCTGTTGCCTGAGGTGCAGCCCAAACATTGTCGCGGTAGGTAACGCCCGGCTCTTCAATTGATGAGGTGATATGGACAGTGAGTATATTCCGGGTACTTTTAAAAATATCCTTAAATGCTTCTTTTGGGACATCGGTAATGGTGAAAAGCGGTTCTTCTTGAGGTAGTCCCAATTGCGGTTGGGCTATAACTTTACGGATTAATTCGCCCGGCTCGTTTTTCCAATTTTCTTTTGAAATTACGACAACCATTTCTCCCGGTTTTCCGGTAATTGATTTGTGGGTTGAAGTACCCGATTGATTGGAACAAGAGAAGAAAAATAATACGATTGTTGCTAAAATAAGTGAAGGTACAAATCGAATTTTCATGACAGTAGGATTTTAGTTTGGCATTGAATTAACAAAAATCTTACCAATAATAAAAATATAGTTTTTTGAAAATGCTTAGGCATAAAAAATCCTGCTTTGTTCTCATTTTTCAGAACGCAAAGCAGGATTTAGTAAGTTATCGGTTTCCGGTTTATTCTTCTATTTTTCCGGATTCTTTTTTCACTTCGGAATCGTCTTCTTTTGTGGCATTTTTAAATTCCTTCATGCCTTTTCCAAGCCCTTTCATTAGTTCAGGTATTTTACGTCCACCGAACAGAAGTACGACAATTATGAGGATTATTATTATTTCCTGCGGACCAACAAATCCGGCGATTACAAATAAATTCATGACTTTTTGTTTATTGGTTTGGTACAAAAATAGCTTTTTTTATTCAATTGTTCTTATTTAAACAGTTTTATAATATCGTTGGCATTGGCAAATAAAACCAGAGCCAATAACAATACCATTCCCGCAATTTGAGCATATTCTAAAAATTTCTCGTTGGGCTTACGTCCTGTAATCATTTCGTATAAGGTAAACATTACATGACCACCGTCCAGTGCCGGGATAGGCAGCAGGTTCATAATGGCAAGGATAATGGAAATAAATGCGGTCATATTCCAGAACGAATACCAATCCCATGTTCCAGGAAAAATGCTTCCAATTGTAATAAAACCTCCTAAAGATTCGTAGGCTTTAGTTTCAGGTTTAAAGAACAGTTTGAACTGTTTCAGGTAATCTTTTGTGGTTTCAACCCCGCGCGCGATTCCGGCCGGGAAGGACTCAAAAAAGCCATATTCAATGGTCGCATATTCAGGAATTGCACTTTCCGAAAATTGCGGGTAGAAGCCAATCTTCCCGTTTTCATCTACATTGATATCTATCGATTTGGTTTCATCTTTACGGGAAACCAGGAAATTTATGGACTGGCTTTTTTTGCTTATGATATATGCAGTAAATTCATCGTAATATTCAAATTCGTTACCATCAAGAGAAAGGATTTTGTCGCCAACCATTAGTCCGGCAGTCTTTGCATTTCCTTCTTTTGTCAATTGCCCAATGGTAAAGTCAAAAGGCATACGCGGCGCCATAACTCCTTTGCTTTTCAGTAATAAAGCTAAATCTTCCACCGAAATCTCAACATCAATTTGCTGGCCATTGCGTTCAACCTGAACTGTTTTAGCATTGTCAAGCACGATCATCGGAACGATTTTTCCGAAATTTTCGATGTATTCACCATCCACCGAAAGAATTTTATCCCCGTTTTCGAAACCGATACTTCTTCCAACTTCGTTCACTTCAATTCCGTATTTCAGGTTTGCTGTTGGCAGGTATTGCGAACCCCAGGCATACAAGACCGCGATGTAGATTAGTAAGGCAAAAATGAAATTCATTAACACTCCGCCAAGCATTATCAACAAACGTTGCCATGCGGGTTTTGCTCTGAATTCGTAAGGTTTCGCAGGAAGTTTCATGGCTTCTTTGTCCATTGATTCGTCGATCATTCCTGCAATTTTTACATAACCACCAAGGGGCAGCCAGCCCACACCATATTCTGTTTCGCCTTTTTGCACTTTGAAAAGTGAAAACCATGGGTTAAAAAACAAGTAAAACTTTTCGACCCTGGTGTGAAATAAACGGGCAAACATAAAATGCCCAAACTCGTGAAGAACGACTAATATGGATAAACTGAGTAAAAGCTGTGCTGTTTTGATTAATATCGATTCCATTAAATTGTGTTTCTTTTTTAGTTTCTGTTTTCTACTAACATTTTTGTGATCGTTCTTGTTTCCTCATCGCTGTCTAAATAATCATTTAAATCTGGCTTAGCAATGAAGCTGGCTTGTTTCATCGCCTGTTCAATGATTTCAGACATTTGGATAAATCCAATTTTTCCCTGAAGGAAAGCGCTCACAACAATTTCGTTTGAAGCATTCAGGATGCAGGGCATGTTACCACCTTTTTCCATAGCTTCATAAGAAAGTGCAAGGTTACGAAAAATTTTTGTATTTGGGGCTTCAAAATCGAGGCTTGGGTAATCTAAAAAATTGAATCTGGGGTAATTAGTTGTATACCTTTCGGGAAAAGTAAGGGCATATTGAATGGGCAATTTCATGTCGGGCAGGCCCATTTGTGCTTTTATCGATCCATCGGTAAACTGAACCAGTGAATGTATGATGGATTGCGGGTGCACGATTACTTCAATTTTGCTGGACGGCAGCCCGAACAACCATTTGGCTTCAATCATCTCGAAACCTTTGTTGATTAAAGTTGCCGAATCGATGGTGATTTTTGCGCCCATATCCCAATTGGGGTGAGCCAGTGCATCTGCGGGTGTAACCAGCGCCAATTCTTTCAACGATTTCTTTCTGAATGGTCCGCCGGAACAGGTAAGAATTATCTTTTCCATGGGATTCATAAACTCGCCTGTCAGGCACTGAAATATGGCGGAATGCTCAGAGTCAACAGGAAGAATATTCACACCTTTTTCGTTGGCAATTTTTGTGATTATTTCACCGGCAACAACCATGGTTTCTTTATTTGCCAATGCAATATCTTTGCCTGCTTTTATGGCGTAATAGGTTGGCATTAGTCCCGAAAACCCGACCATCGCAGTTAGTACGATTTTGATTTCCTCTGCCTGAACAGCCTGGTTTAGGGCGTCTGCCCCGGCAAATACTTTTATGGGTTCATCCTTTAAAGCTTCTTGCACTTCCGGGTATTTTTGCTCATTGGTGATGACCACACAGTTTGGTTGAAATTTTTTCGCCTGGGAAATTAAAAGTGAAGAATTGTTGTGTGCCGAAAGTAATTCTACCTGAAACTTGTCGGGGTAGTTTTCGATAACTTCGAGCGTTTGCGTACCAATTGAACCTGTGGAGCCTAAAATGGCAATATTTTTCTTCATAAAAATTAAAAGTCGATATAAAGTTCAGGATTCAGGGCCCTTCCATTATGCCAAAGTTCAAAGTGGAGGTGCGTTCCAAAAGATAAATGCCCGGTATTTCCGATAATGGCAATTGCTTCACCAGCCCGCACTTTATCTCCGGTATTTTTCAGAATTTCAGAATTGTGCTTGTACACCGAAACCAGATTGTTTTCGTGCTGAATATACACCACATAACCAGTTTCTAGCGTGTACCCGGCAAATATAATTACACCGTCCAAAACAGCAGATATACGTGCATTGGCATCGCTTACAATGTCGGTGCCCAGGTGGTCCGACGATGAGTCAAAAGTATTGGAAACCAATCCCTTCACCGGGGTGAAAAAATAAATCCTGCTCAGGTCGGTATTTTTTTCTTCTTTGCTTTGCAGCGAAAGGCTGAGTTGCTCGGCAATAATTTTGTCTTTGAAAACAGAATCGTGGTTGTATTCCTGAAAAACAATTTGATTGTTATCAATATTTTTTGTGGTATCCGGAAGATCGTCTTGCGGCACTTCGCCACTCACAATGGCTCTGATCGAATTAAAAAACACATCCCTTTTTCGGAGTTCGTTTTCCAATGAATCGACTAAAAGTGCATTGTTGACTATCATTTGGCGGTATTCTTTTTTAGGGTATCCGGGAATGTATTCCCGTAAGGGTGTAGTGGCAATCAGGATAATTACAACGGTTACCAATGCAGCGGAAACCAGGCTCGTAATGGTGAATACTTTTAACCTTGTAAGCCTTGTGCTCCAAACCGATTGAAAGGTTGAATCGTTGTAAATAATTAACCTATATCTACCTTTCAGTTTGTCAACAATCCTATTTTTCGTTTTTTTCGCCACTGGTTTTTCCTTTTTTGGAAGCAACAAATTTATAAAGATTTACTGAACTTCGTTGGTGCAGGGAAAAATATCCTTTTTCACAAACAAAAAATCAGAAAATGCTTGTTTTCCCTTATTTTCTCAAATTATGCTGAAAGATACTATTTTGTGTCCTGTTCTGATGGTATATTTATGAAACTTTACAAAAATCCAGGCAATTACGATTCTTATTCCTAATCTCTGTAATTATAGCTAATTAATGTTACAATAAGAAACCAAAACCAAAGAAAATGAATAGAAAAGATCTGTTTTACCGTCCGGTGAGTTGGGTTGTATTTGTATTAATTGCTGTTTCTGCAGCCTTTTATACCTATCAGAATTTTGAAAGTGCAAACCCGATTGTTAGTTTGGATATTCAAATGGACAGGGAATCGGCTTTGGCAAAAGCGCAAAGCTTGGCATCGGAATTTTCGATTGGTCCAACCGGGTATAAACAAGCTGCCGCCTTTGATCGCGATGGTCGGTTTCAAACCTTTGTTGAGCTCGAAGCCGGAGGACTGGATTCGTTTACTTCTTGCATTGAAAAGGGCAATTACTATGCTTATTATTGGGAAGTCAGGCATTTTAAGGAGCATGAAACCAACGAAGTAAAATTTTGGTTTACTCCGGAAGGAAAGCCACTTGGCTTTTCCGAAAAGATTGGAGAAGCAGAAAAAGGAGCGGCACTTTCGAAAGAAGAAGCTTTAAAAATTGCTGAACATCATGCAGCTTATAATTGGGATGTTGATTTTTCGCTTTATCAGATTATAGAAAAATCAAGTGAGGAACGGATTAGTGGAAGGATTGATCACACCTTTGTGTATGAACGCGAGGACATTTCCATTGGTGAAGGTAAATTCAGGGTGAAACTTACGGTGAGCGGCGATAAGTTAAGTGCTGTGGATTATTTCGTAAAGGTTCCCGAAGAGTTTGATAGGCGTTATTCCGAAATGCGTTCGGATAATGATACCATTGCAACCATTGCATCGGGGGTTATATTCCTTTTTTATGGAATTCTTGGTGTAATTCTTGGCATATTTTTCCTAATGCGCCGCAGGTCTTTAATCTGGAAAAAACCATTGTTTTGGGGATTGGCGATAGCAATGGCTTCTGTTTTTTTATTAACGATTAACAACCTTCCAATTTCATGGTTTTCATACGATACTTCCACGTCACAGTCAAATTTTCTGTTTCGCCAACTGCTAAACGGTTTATTGGGTGCATTTGGCTTTGGAGCAATTATAGCAATCTCAACAATGGCTGCCGAAGGACTTGGTAGGCTTGCATTTCCCAAACAAATTCAGTTCTGGAAATTATGGAGCAAAGATGTTGCAGCATCGAAACAGGTGCTGGGACGATCGGTGGCAGGCTACCTTTTTGCAATAATAATATTAGGCATTGATGTCTTATTTTACAGGATCACAACTACTCATTTGGGGTGGTGGAGTCCAGCCGGAAGTTTATCCGATCCAAATATTCTTGCCAATTACCTTCCGTGGTTAGATTCAATTGCCATTTCGCTTCAAGCTGGTTTTTGGGAAGAAGTATTGTTCCGTGCAGTTCCTATTGCCGGGGTATTTCTTCTTACAAAAAACAAAAAATCAAGAACCATTTGGGTGGTTCTAATTCTGATTGTTCAAACCCTGGTATTTGGTGCTGGACATGCCAACTATCCAAACCAACCATCGTATGCAAGGGTTGTTGAAATGGTGGTTCCGTTTGCAATCATGGGTATTATTTACATTTATTATGGATTATTGCCTGCCATAATTGCCCACTATGCTGTCGATGTATTTTGGATTAGTTTGCCTCTTTGGGTGTCATCGGCACCGGGAATATGGCTTGACCGTATTCTTGTTTTGCTCTTCCTCTTTGTGCCAATCTGGATAATAGTATTTTATTACATAAAAAATAAGAGACTGAAAGATGTGCCCGAAGAAGCCAGAAATGCAGCTTGGTTGGTTCCTGAAAAAGAAGAAAAACTAATTGAGGAAGAAGTTGTAAAGGTTGAATCAAAATCGTATAAGCTTGAAAAATGGTTGTTGCCTGCTGGTATTATTGGTTTGGTTTTGTGGTTCACTTTTACACCCTTCAAACAAGATGCCCCCAACCTAGATGTATCAAAGCAAGAGGCTATAGATATAGCCATAGAAACCTTATCAAATGAATATGGAATTGATGTAAACGAATGGGAAGTTCTCAGCTCTGTTTCATCGAATGTAGATATAAAGGATATTTTTATTTGGAGAGAATTTGGACAGGAAACCTATAAGGATTTGCTTGGTGATTTTCTGGGGAATCCATATTGGAAGATAAGGCTTGTTAAAACAACAGGCGCTGTCGAAGAACGAGGAGAAGAGTTTTTGGCAAATGTGACTATTGACAAGGAAGTATTTTATACCTCACATACAATTCCGGAATCAAGGGAAGGGGCAGTTCTTTCAAAAGATTCGGCGCAAGTATTGGTTGATGAAGCCCTTTTAAGTAAACATTCGGTGGAACGAACTTCCCTGAAAGAAATATCGGTTACGCCAAAAAAACAGGATAAAAGAACCGATTGGGAGTTTATTTATGCAGATACGGTAAATTATTCGCTTAAACTTGGGCAGGGTCGATATTTGGTTGCCATTGCAGGTGATGAGGTAACCAGTGTTTCCAAATATATATATGTACCCGAAGACTGGATGCGTGAATATAAGGATAAACAGAGCAAGCAATCGATCGTTAAGATGGCTGGTCAAATTTTTAGTGTAGGTATCATAATATTTGGACTGGTACTGTGTATTATACGTTGGACCAGAAAGAAATTTAGGTTGAAAGCCTTTATAATTGTGTCCTTATTTGTAGTAATTGTGTATTTGCTGGATGTTCTCAATAGCTGGGATTCGGTGAAAGCAAGTTACACCACATTTCTACCGTATTCCAATTTCATAACAATGGCTTTAATAGGGGTGGTAATTGTTGGAATTTTCTGGAGTTTATTTGCTGGTATTTTTGTTGGGGCAACCATTAAATGGCTACCTGTTCAGGATAAAGTTAAAAATAAAAGCATATTGAATGCGATCGCTCTTGGCGTATTTTTGTATGGGATTTTGGCATTTATTGAAAGCTTTGCTCCAAAAACAAAACCTGTTTGGGAAAGTATTGGGTCATTAAACGATTTTGTGCCAATCTTTGGTTTTGCTTCATCCAAACTTTTTGAAGGGATAATGCTTCCGGCTTTAATGATCTTGATATTTCTCGGGATTCATTTTATATCAAAAGGATTTACATCGCGCAAAGTGATTACCATAATAACACTCATTGTAGTTTCATTAATGATCACTACTTCGGATAGCGAACAAATTTTATTCTGGATTCCATCGGCATTGCTCTTTGGTGCCTTTATCATGGCTGTTTATTTATTTTTCATTCGGCAAAACTTTCACTGGTTGCCTATAACCTTTGGTATTTTCCTGATTTTCGAAGTCATCGAAAAAATGGTTGTAAATGCAGTCCCGGAAGCGATACCCGGAGGTATACTTTTTATTGTTCTTGCTGGGTCATTATATTATTATTGGTACAGGCAGTTGGGAAAACCAGTTGAAGGACATGATTAAGATGTCGTTTTTAATTATCTTAAAAATATATATTTGCAATTCAAAAATTTAAAGGAGATTATGAGAAAGTTATTATTAAGCCTTGCATTATCATTTGGGGTCATGGTTTCGGCAATTGCTGATGAAGGCATGTGGTTGCCATCGTTGATCCATAAAATGAATATCAAAGATATGCAGGAGATGGGATGTGAGTTAAGTGCTGAGGATATTTATAGTGTAAATAATTCAAGTTTAAAAGACGCAATAGTTGCCCTTGACCGTGGATCATGCACAGCCGAACTGGTTTCTTCAAAAGGACTTTTGTTTACCAACCACCATTGTGGTTTTGGTGAAATACAGAAACATTCGACCGTTGAACATGATTATTTAAAAGATGGGTTTTGGGCGCAATCGTTGAGCGAAGAATTGCCCAACCCGGGAAAAACCGTCACTTTTTTAAAGAAGATTGAAGATGTTACGGAACGTGTGCTTGCGGAAGTAAACAATGAAATGAGTTTTGAAGAACGCAACTCTGCCATTGCAAATATATCCAGGGAAATTTCGGAAGAAGCAAAAGAAGATGATAAATACGAAGCTACCGTAAAAAGTTTCTTCGAATCCAATAAGTTTTACCTTCTGGTTTCTGAAACTTTTAAAGATGTTCGTTTAGTGGGATGTCCACCAAAATCAATCGGGAAATTTGGTGGAGACACCGATAACTGGATGTGGCCGAGGCATACCGGGGATTTTTGTATTTTCAGGGTATATACCGGACCCGATGGTGAACCTGCTTCCTATTCCGAAGATAATATCCCTTTGGAGCCAAAACATTATTTGCCTATTTCCATAAAAGGGGTTGAACTTAACGATTATGCCATGGTTTTTGGTTACCCGGGGAGAACAAACCGATACCTTACCTCAACTGGTGTGCAGCGAACTATTGAAGTAACCAATAATGTGCGCGAAGAAGTGCGGGCAGTAAAACTGGGCATCATTAAAGATTATATGAAAACCAGTCCAAATGCAACCATTCAGTACGCTTCAAAAGCAGCCAGAAGTTCTAATTATTATAAATACAGCATCGGGCAAAACAACGGACTTGCCAACTTAAAGGTAATTGATAAGAAGATTGCCATCGAGGAAGAATTTACAAATTGGGCAAAACAAAATGCGGAGCGTAAAGCAAAATACGGAAAAGCCCTCGATCTTATCAGGGAAGGTTATGCTGACCTATCTGACGATTATGCGCAAAGTTACATGGCGGAATCAATGATTGGCGGACCAGAAATTTTCACCTATGTGAACCGGATGCGGATTATCGATGAGTTACTTAACGATCCTGAAAAAAACAAAAGACGGATTGAGCGGATGGTAGCTGGTTTCAAAGGCATGCTTGATGGTTATTTTAAAGATTATAGTGCAAAAACAGATGAAATGCTTGTTGCTGCATTGATGGAATTGTACAGCAAAAATGTGGATGAGAAATTTCATCCAGCTGTATTGAATACAATAAATACAAAATACAAAGGCAACTTTCAAAGGTACGCTTCCAAGATGTTTGATAAGTCTATTTTTGATGAAAAAGAAAAGGTAATTGCTTTTCTGGATAATCCAAGTAAAAAAGTTCTCAAAAAAGATATGGCTTACCAAACAGCACTTTCTATTTTCGAAAAGTTCCGCGAGCTGGGTTCTATGGTAAGCTCTACCGATCCGATTGTGGCTGAAGGGGAGAGGCTTTTTGTTGCTGGTTTGATGGAAATGAACAAGGACAAATTTATGTATCCGGACGCGAACTCAACCCTTCGCTTAACCTATGGAAGAGTGATGGATTATGACCCTAAGGATGGTGTTAATTACAAATATTTTACAACCTTGAAAGGATATGCAGAAAAGGAGATTCCCGGAGATATTGAGTTTGATGTTCCACCAAAACTGTTGGAGCTTTACGAAGCAAAAGATTATGGACGCTATGCGGATAAGGATGGAACGTTGCATACCTGCTTCATATCAAACAACGACATTACTGGAGGAAACTCAGGAAGCCCGGTGATAAATGGGAAAGGCGAGCTTATTGGTTTGGCTTTCGATGGGAACTGGGAAGCAATGAGTGGCGATATTGCCTTTGAACCTGAACTGCAAAGGTGCATCAATGTTGACGTGCGTTTCGTACTTTGGATAATCGATAAATATGCAGGTGCTACACATCTTATCGACGAGATGACCATTGTTGAGTAATTTATTTTGTCTTAGAAAATTATAAAGCCCTGCCTGATTTGGCGGGGTTTTTTGTTAGTTTTGTATTGAAGACGACATAGAAGAATGACTCAAACTAAAATTACCATTTATACCGATGGGGCTGCTCGTGGAAATCCCGGACCTGGAGGATATGGCATTGTGCTTTTATCGGGTCCGCACCGAAAAGAAATGTCGGAGGGTTTCAAGTTGACCACAAATAACCGTATGGAGTTGTTAGCTGTTATTGTGGCACTCGAAACACTAAAAATCCCAAATTGCGACGTAACCATCTATACCGATTCAAAGTATGTTGCAGATGCGGTTGAAAAAGGTTGGGTATTTTCCTGGGTAAAAAAACGTTTCAAAGGGAAAAAAAATCCCGATCTTTGGATGCGTTTCCTTAAAATTTATGAAAAACATACGGTTAAATTTGTTTGGGTCAAAGGTCATGCAAATAATCTTTTAAACGAACGTTGCGATGAACTTGCCGTGGAAGCTTCCATGCAAACAAACCTAAAGGATGATACGGGTTACAACCCTGAATTGTAAATCCGGAAAACCAATTTACTACAATCTCTAATTCTATTTCAGATACATGAACTCTCCTATGTTTATGTATGTCGATGCATGAAACGGATAATAAATATCATATTTTTTCAGTCGCAAACTTCCTAACTTTAGGGGCATAAGTTGAAGTAACAACAGTAATAGATATGAAAGCATGTAATTTTCATACAAATATCATGATTCAGTCTTATCAATGTCCCATATTCTTCTATCAGGGCCTTGCGGAATGCCTTGATGAAAATCCACACAAGGATTTATAAGGAATATCCTTTGGGCTTCTGTGCCGATAATTAGGCACGTTTTCATTCCATTTATTTGCACACAGCTTTATTTTTCTACCAATTGGTATTCCTTCCTGTCAAGTTTGAGCCTGACTGTTAAGTCGATCTGCATTCTCCATAATTGTGTTCAAAAATTAATGTAAAGTCATTCTTCAAATGCATGCAATATCAGGAAATAATACTAACTCCACACGGTCTGATTGCCAGGTACGAATTACTATTGACAATTTGAAAGGACAAAAAGTAATCCTCAAAAGTAAAGTGGAAAAGCTATATGGTAATTCAATTATAAAGTTGTGTAATGAGGTTACCGCTTTTTATGAAATAGATAACTATCAGATTGAAATAGAAGATACAGGTGCCTTACCATTTGTTTTGGCAGCCAGGCTCGAAACAGCCATAAAGAAACTCAAACCAAGCGATAAAAATTTTCTCCTTTCGGATCCGATAAAAGCAAATGTCCACATATCTCTAAATTCATTGCATAGGTCAAGATTGTACCTTCCTGGGAATGATCCAAAATTAATGATCAATGCAGGGATTTATGGTGCCGATGCAATCATTCTCGACCTCGAAGATTCTGTTTCTCCTGAGAAAAAAAATGAAGCCAGGATTCTGGTAAGAAATGCATTGAGGCAAATTGATTTTTATGGAGCAGAAAAAATGGTTCGCATTAACCAAATGCCTTTAGGAGCCGATGATTTAAAAGCAAATGTTCCATGTAATGTGGATACCATTTTAATTCCTAAAGTCGAAAAACCAGATGATGTGTTATTGGTCGAAAAAGAAATTGAGAAATGGATTGTTCCGGGCGATAAAAAAAAATTTCTGATGCCAATTATTGAGAGTGCACTGGGTATAGAAAATGCTTTTGAGATAGCTAGCAGTTCTAAAAATATTGTTGCTCTTGCGATTGGCCTGGAGGATTATACTGCTGATATTGGCGCCCAAAGATCTGCCGAAGGAAAAGAATCTTTTTATGCCCGGTCAAGGATTGTAAATGCCGCTGCGGCTGCCGGAATTCAGGCAATTGATTCGGTGTATTCAGAATTTCAGGACCTGGAAGAATTGAGAAAAGTTGCGGAAGAATCAAAAGCCCTTGGATTTGTGGGAATGGGGTGTATCCATCCAGCCCAGATAAAAGTTGTGAACGATGTTTTTTCAGCCAACGAATCTGAAATTGAAAAAGCAAAAACAATTGTATTGGCTTTTTACGATGCTCAGAAAAATGGCAAAAGTGTAGTTGCAGTTGGATCGAAAATGGTCGATCCACCAGTGGTCAAACGTGCATTGAATGTGATTGAAAACGCAATTATTTGCAATAACCTAACGAAAGATTGGAGGGAACAGAATGGGTAAGGATGTAAAAAACGCTGTTGGAAGATGGATCCCTTCGGAAATAAATGGGGGGAAAGTAATCCCATATAAAGGGCTCGGGCAACACAGGCCAAAAGGGTGTATTTATGCTCCTGTAATTCCAACTTGTATTGATTTTCCTGACGATGGGAATAAAGTTGTGGCAAGTTTAAAAGATGCCCTTCAGAAAGCCGGATTAAAGGATGGGATGACCATTTCAACCCATCACCATTTACGCGATGGGGATTTTGTAGCAAATATGGTTTTTGATATTGCCCATGAACTTGGGATTAAAAACCTGCGATGGTTTCCTTCAGCATCTTTTCCATGCCACAGCCATTTAATTCCTTATCTGGAAGATGGCACTATCGAACGGATAGAAGGGAGTATGAATGGCCCGTTGGGCAGGTTTGCCTCCGAGGGAAAAATGAAAGGTCAGGCTGTTCTTAGGTCACACGGAGGCAGGGTGCAGGCAATTCAGGATGGTGAAGTTAAGATTGATATTGCTGTTATTGCAGCACCAACTGCCGATAAATTTGGGAATGCAAATGCCTTGACAGGTCCATCGGCTTGCGGTGTTTTGAGTTTTGCCGAAATGGATGTCCAATATGCAACAAAATCAATCATTGTAACCGACAACCTGGTGGGGTTTCCATGCCTCCCCATTCATTTAAAGGGCAACTACATTGATTATGTTGTTGAAGTCGAAAAAATTGGAATTCCCGAAAAAATTGTTTCGGGCACAACGCAAATTACCAAAAGCCCCGACAGGTTAAAAATTGCCGAATATACGGCTGAGTTTTGCAAGCAAGCAGGCATTATTTACGATGGATGTATTATGCAATCAGGTGCAGGAAGCATCTCTTTGGCAATCAGTGTTTTTATTCATGAAATCTTCAAAAAAGAAGGGTGGAGTGCCAGCGTAGGCTTTGGCGGGAGCACAAAATATTCTGTAAAAATGCTGGAGGATGGTACCATAAAAAAAATGTTGGAAGGACAAGTGTTTGATACCGATGCCATTCAATCATTAAATGCAAACCCCATGCACCAGCCATTTTCGGTATTCGATGCCTACAATTACCACTCGAAAGGGAACCTCACATCCATGATTGATTTGGTTACCCTTGGGGCCACCGAAGTAGATGTGAATTTTAATGGAAATGTGGTTACCCATTCTGATGGCTATTTATTGCATGGCATCGGAGGGTGGCAAAATTGTCTCCATGCTAAAAATGTAATCCTGGCCGTGCCTCTTTTCAGAGACCGAATTCCGGTAATTGTTGATGAGGTGACCACGCTCTGTGGCCCCGGCGAATTAATTGATGTGGTGGTAACCGAAAGAGGAATTGCAATTAATCCCCAAAGGGCAGATTTGCTGCAGAAAATGAAGGGCTCAAACCTTCCCATAAAAACCATTGAGGAACTAAAAACAGAGGCAGAATTGATTTGCGGAAAGCCACAAAAACCACAGTTTACCAATGAGGTTATTGCAGCCATCAAATGGGTAGATGGTACGGTAATCGATGTGGTTAGACAAGTTAAAAACGAAGGTTCAAATCAATGATCAATTATTGATTCAAATGTTAAACAATAAAAAATTAACCAATAATATAAACGATAATGACTAAGCAAACAATTGTAACACTTCCGGGTGACGGAATAGGGAAAACGGTCCTTGAACAGGCAATTAGGGTGTTAAAGGCTTCAGGTTTTGAGGCTGACTATAAAGAAGCAGATATTGGTTGGGAATTTTGGCGAAAAGAAGGAAATCCGCTTCCGCAACGTACAATCGATCTGATTGAGAAGCATAAAATAGCTTTGTTTGGGGCCATCACATCAAAACCAAAAGATGAAGCCTTTGAAGAACTGGTACCGGAACTTAAAGAAAAAGGATTGGTGTACGCAAGTCCAATTGTGGCTTTACGGCAGCATTTCGGACTGGATATTTGTCTGCGTCCGTGCCGAACATACAAAGGGAATCCATTAAATTTTATCCAAAGAACAGCCGATGGAGGTGTAAAAGAACCTTATGTAGATGTTGCTATTTTCCGCCAGAATACCGAAGGTTTATATGGTGGGGTTGAATGGAGTAATCCCCCAAAACAGGTGTATGAGGCCTTAATGACCCATCCAAAGTTTAAGAAGAATTTTGGTAATACCCCCGTTGAAGAGCTATCAGTCTCGACAAGGATTTTTACGAAAAGGGCTACCGAACGGATTTTAAGGGCAGCCTTTGAACATGCGCAAAAATACGATTATAAATCAGTTACACTTTGCGAAAAACCAAATGTTATACGCGAAACATCAGGAATGATGTATAAAATGGCGCAACAATTACAGCGTTCAGATTATCCGGAAATCGAACTTTGGAATACCAATATCGATGCTCAAATGATGTGGTTAACTAAAAATCCAGACAACTATGGCGTAATTGTAGCCGGGAATATGTTTGGGGATATTGTTTCTGATGCCTTTGCCGGGCTCATTGGTGGACTCGGGTTTGCATGTTCTGCACAAATAAATCCTGATACTGGTGTTGGGGTATTTGAACCAACCCATGGGTCAGCACCTAAATATGCCAATTATCCGGTTTCCATTGTAAATCCAATTGCCATGATCGAATCTGCCTGTATGATGCTTGATTTTATAAATGAGCAAGATAAAGCAGTAAAAATACGAACCGCTGTTGCCGAAGTTGTTTCTGAAGGAAAAGTCCGGACCTACGATATGTTAATGATGAAAGGCAATGCCAATGTGGTAAATCAAGGAGCTGCATCAACCGAAGAACTAAGCAACGAAATCATTAAAAAATTGAGATAGAGCATCTTGCTACTTAATACAAAATACAATACAATGAATGAAGTATTTGAATTATGGCCCGAATTGAACTGGATTAAAAATGAAAGTTTAAGAAATGCCACAGCTGAAACCTGGGAATTAGCTTTGGAGCGAAGTGTATTAACACCAAATGACTTAAAAACAATCCCATTTACATTGTTATGTGGTCCCGATCTGAAAGTAAGTTTTATGGATCATAAAAGGGCAGTTGTCCATATCGCCAGGGAAAGCGGTGTAAAAATCAAAGAGTTTTTTAAAGACGATCTTTCTATTGATATGGATGTGCTGATTGCCGGGGCAATTTTGGCAGACGTGGGCAAACTTTTAGAATATGTTTTGGATGAAAAAGGCAATGCTGTGCAGGGAAAATACGGTAAATATTTAAGGCATCCGTTTTCGGGCGTTTCCATTGCCGAAGAATGTGGCGTGCCAGCCGAGGTCACCCACATAATTGCCACACATGCCGGCGAAGGCGATATGGTTAAGCGAACCACAGAAGCATACATCGTGCATCATGTCGACTTTATGACCTTTTTACCGTTCAAAAGCCGCTTACAGCTCGATTGACCAGAAAGAAAGCAATTGACCTATTGACTAAAAGACATCATTACCGAAATTTAAAAATGAATTGAATGACCATTATCGAAAAAATAATAGCAACCCATTCCAACAAAAAGTTGGTAGCACCGGGCGAAATTGTTGACATCGTCATCGACGTAAAGCTGGCGCGTGATTTTGGCGGGGCAAATGTGGTAAAAAATCTGATCGATAATCAATTGAAGGTTCACAATCCTGAGAACACCTTCTTTACTTTTGATTGTAATCCAACCGGATCGGACCAAAAATATGCAGCCAATCAGCAGGCTTGCCGGATGTTTGCCCGCGAAAACCTCATTAAGGTGTACGATATTGATGCCGGAATAGGCACTCACCTTGCAATTGACAAAGGCTTGGCTGTGCCCGGATGCACCTTGGTTTCAACCGATTCACATGCAAATATAGTGGGGGCAATTGGCGCTTTCGGACAAGGAATGGGTGACAAAGATATTGCTGCTGCATGGGCAAATGGCAGCGTATGGTTCAAAGTTCCTGAAACAATAAAAATTACCCTGACAGGAAAGAGAAATCCTGAATTATCGGCAAAAGATATTATTCTAAACCTGCTTAAGGAATTTGGTGCAAATTCGTTGTTGGGGCATACCGTAGAATTGTATGGCGATGAAGTTGAAAAACTAACACTGGACGAAAGGATAACCATCGCATCAATGGCAACTGAAATGGGTGCCATTGCCATCTTAATTCCGCCTTCAAGGGCAATTATTGAAATGTGCGAACAATATTCCGGAAAAAGTTTTAACCCGGTTTATGCCGATCAGGATGCCAACTACAAAGAAGAATTTATTCTTGATATTGAATCGTTTACCAACGTTGTGTCATTGCCAGGTAAGCCGCACAACGTGGTTGATATTAATTTGGTAAAAGGAACTTTAATAGATTCGGTTTTTGTTGGAAGTTGCACCAATGGTCGATTGGAGGATATGCAAGTACTTGCAAATATCCTGAAAGGGAAAAAGGTGAAGCAGGGTGTGGTTCTCAAAATTGTGCCCGCAACCAATACGATTTGGGACGAATGCTTGCAAAGGGGTTGGATTTCTGTTTTTAAAGAATCAGGTGCCCTTGTTGGAAATGCAGGCTGTGCAGGCTGTGCCTCCGGGCAAATCGGGCAAAACGGTCCGGGTGAAGTTACACTTAGCACTGGCAATAGAAATTTTGCGGGCAAACAGGGGAAAGGCGATGTTTATCTGGTTTCTCCGGAAGTTGCAGCAACATCTGCCATTAACGGTTATTTGTCTTTGCCGTCCGACGGGCATTTAAATATTGAAAGGGTTGTCAAAAAAGATTCAGGCGGTCCGGTTTCAAAGAAAGGAAAAGCAAAGAAAGTCAAACCCGAGGTCTTAGAAGGGAAAATATGGATTGTTAATGAGGATAATATCGATACCGATATGATTTTTCATAACCAACATCTTGCCATCACCAAATTGGACGAAATGGGGCAACACGCCTTTGGAAACCTTAGTGGTTGGGAGGATTATCCTCAAAAATGTGAACCAGGGGATATAATTATTACCGGGAAAAATTTTGGGGCGGGAAGTTCCAGACAACAAGCGGTTGACTGTTTTATTGCCTTGGGAACACAACTAATTCTCGCACAATCTTTTGGCGCAATCTACGAAAGAAATGCCATCAATGCAGGGTTCCCGGTCCTTAGCTATGAATCATTGGATGCATTGGAGCTGAAACAAAGGGATGTGGTTCAGGTAAATCTTGTATACGGACAAATCACCAACAAAAGAAACAATAAGGCCATTGTCGTTCAGGGATTTTCCGAGGTACAACTTGAAATATACAAAAGAGGTGGATTATTAGTCGCGAAAGGATAAAGGAATAAGGATAAAACAAAGTAAATTAAGGATTATGGCTGGAAAAACATTTGTTGAGAAAATTCTTGGAGGTAAAGCTGGAAGCATTGTATTTAAGAAACCGGATATTGTTCTGTCGCATGACAACTCTGCAAGCATTGAAAAAATATTCCGTAAAATGAATGGTGTCAATGTTGCAAATGCGGATCAACTTTTAATTGTGTTGGATCACAATGCCCCGCCTACCAATGCAAATTTGGCAAACAGCTACCAGCAAATTCGGGATTTTGTTAAAGAGCAAGGCATCACAAAATTTCACGATGCTGGTGATGGAATTTGCCACCAGATAATGGCGAACTACGCCAAACCGGGGATGATTATTGTTGGCAGCGACAGCCACACCTGCACGGCCGGGGCATTTAATGCCTTTGCCGCCGGAATCGACCGGACCGAAACAGCAGGGTTGTGGAAAACGGGAGAAACCTGGTTTCGGGTTCCTGAAACGATCAAAATTAACTTAAACGGCGAGCTTCCGAAAGGGGTTTATGCAAAAGACCTGGCTTTATATATAATTGGGATTCTTGGTGCCAATGGGGCAAATTATATGGCAGTTGAATATTCTGGTGAAGGGGTTAAAACACTCTCAATTGCCGATCGGATGACCCTTGCAAACCTGGCTTCGGAAATGGGGGCAAAAAATGCAGTTTTCCCTTTGGATTATTCCTTAATGGATCATTTAAATGATTTTGAAGCGATAGGAATCGTTGCAGATGAGGATGCAGAATATGCGAAAACACTATCCATCGAATTAAGTAGCTTGGTACCTATGATTGCCTGCCCGCATCAGGTCGAAAATGTAAAACCAATTGCTGAGCTTGAAGGTACTCCGGTTCAGCAAGCACTAGTTGGTACCTGCACCAATGGGAGGATTGAAGATTTGAGGATTGCCGCAGAAATAGTAAAAGGGAAACAGGTTCCTGATGGTTTCCAATTGCTGGTAACTCCGGCTTCCAAAGAAATTTACTTACAGGCAATCAGAGAAGGAATCATCGAAACTTTGATATATGCTGGGGCAAATATTTTATCGCCTTCGTGCGGGCCATGTTTGGGAACAGGGCAAGGTATTCCGGCTGATCATATAAACGTGATTTCAACGGCCAACCGAAATTTTCTGGGCAGAATGGGAAATAAAAATGCTTCCGTATATTTGGCTTCCCCGGCAACAGTTGCCTGGTCGGCATTGGCAGGGAATATTCATAATCCTGATGCGCAGGTCAAGTCGTTGAACATGAACGCTTCCAATAAAAAAGAATCAATTATTACCATTTCTTCCGATGATAATCGTTATTTTAAAGGGGTGTGGAATTATGCCGATGTGAACAATTTAAACACAGACCAGATGTTTGCCGGAAACCTTACCTACGAAGTGAACAGTACCGAACCCGAAAAAATAAAGCCTCATTTATTTGCAGGTTTCGATCCTTCTTTTGCCACAAAAATCCAAGAGGGGGATATTCTTTTCTGTGGACATAATTTTGGTTGCGGGAGCTCCCGCGAGCATCCGGCAGTCGGATTGGCATTTGCGGGGGTAAAAGCAGTGATTGTAAAATCGGTATCACGGATTTTTTTCCGCTCTGCAATTAATCAGGGGCTCCCGGTAATTGTTCTTCCCAAAATTGTGGAAGAATACAAACCCGGTGATCAGGTGGACTTGAACCTGTCAAAAGGGGAAATATTTATTCAGGATAAAAAGTTTGAATTTAGCCCCTTGCCGCCAAAGTTATTGGGGATTTTAGAAAAAGGCGGATTGGTGAAAAGTATCTTAAAAGTATAGAAATTAAAAATCAGATAAAAAATGAATAAGTTTAAAATGAATGAAGCTTTGGCTGAACTGGGAATAAAAGAGCTAAACGATGGAATTTGTACAGGAACTCAATGGATAAAAGGAAGTGGTGAGCCCATAAAGTCGTATTCACCCACCGATGGGAAACTGATTGCCAAAATTAATCAGGGAAACCTTGACGAATACAACTCGGTGATTGAGAAAGCAAAAAATGCGTTTAAAGAATGGAGGAAAGTGCCTGCACCGCAAAGGGGCGAAGTGGTTCGGCAAATAGGTTTGGAACTCAGAAAATACAAAGAGCCATTGGGCAAAATTGTATCCTACGAAATGGGTAAAATCTATCAGGAAGGACTGGGAGAAGTTCAGGAAATGATTGACATCTGTGACTTTGCTGTAGGTCAGTCACGGCAGCTTTATGGATTTACAATGCACTCTGAAAGGCCTCTCCACCGGATGTATGATCAGTACCATCCTTTAGGGATTGTAGGCGTAGTCTCTGCGTTTAATTTCCCGGTGGCTGTGTGGGCATGGAATGCAATGATTGCCCTGGTTTGCGGCGATGTGGTAGTTTGGAAACCTTCCTCAAAAGTGATGCTTTGTGCAGTTGCCGTGCACAATATAATTGCCAAAGTTTTAAAACAAAACCATGTTCCCGAGGGAACTGTTAACCTGATAGCCGCAGGATCAAAATATTTGGGCGATAATTTCTTTAGCGATAAAAACATACCACTTATATCGTTTACCGGATCAACCAAAATTGGGAAGAAAGTTGGTCGGTTGGTGGGTGAACGGCTCGGAAAATCGATCCTCGAATTGGGTGGGAACAATGCAATTATTGTGACACCAAATGCCGATTTGGAAATGGCCATGCGGGCAATTGTTTTTGGTGCTGTTGGTACTTGTGGGCAACGTTGCACCTCTACCAGAAGGGTAATTATCCATGAATCGGTTTATGAAGCCCTCAAAGAAAAATTGATTAATGTGTATAAAAGTGTCCGGATTGGGCATTCACTTGATGCATCAACACTGGTTGGTCCGTTGATCGACAAATGGGCAGTCGAAACGTATTTGCAGGCAGTTGAGCAGGTTAAAAACGAAGGTGGCAAAATACTTTATGGTGGAACAGTAAAAGAAGGGGGCGGCTATGAGTCAGGATGTTATGTGGTTCCCTGTATTGCGGAGGTTGAGAACCATTATAAAATTGTTCAGGATGAAACCTTTGCACCTTTGTTGTATTTAATCAAATATTCGGAGTTGGAAGAGGCAATCGAAATCCACAACAACGTTCCACAGGGATTATCGTCGGCAATGTTTTCGACCAACATTCTGGAAACAGAAAAATTTCTGGGCTATGCAGGTTCTGATTGTGGCATAGCAAACATAAATATTGGGACTTCGGGAGCGGAAATCGGAGGTGCATTTGGTGGTGAAAAAGATACCGGAGGTGGTCGTGAATCAGGTTCCGATGCCTGGAAAGCATACATGCGCCGGCAAACCAATACGATTAATTATAGTACCGATCTGCCCTTGGCTCAAGGTATTGAGTTTGATGTGTAAAAGACTGACCAAGCGGGCATGTAAACAAGAAATAATCTATTTACCAAACGAATACGGGAATAACACAATAAGATATAGGTGACAATCAAGATCGTGATTTTAAGTCTTGTGTCTTGATACTTGTATCTCAAGACTAATATCTAAGAATATGAAAAAAATCCTAATCATAGGGGCCGGGCGTTCAGCTTCATCGCTGATAAAATATTTGGAGAATTGTGCTGTAAATTTTCATTGGGAAATAACTGTTGCCGATCGTGATTTAAAATTGGTAAAAGAAAAAGTTGCCGAAAATACCAAAGCGGTTTCTTTAAATATTAACGATGATGAATCAACCGGAAATGAAGTACAAAAGGCGGATTTGGTAATTTCAATGCTGCCGGCAAGGTTTCATAAAAAAGTGGCAATCTCTTGTCTGAAATTCAACAAATCATTGCTTACAGCATCCTATGAAAATGAGGAAATGTCGTCTTTTAAAGATGAAGTGGAAAAGAAAGGTTTGTTATTCCTGAATGAAATGGGATTAGATCCCGGGCTTGATCACATGTCGGCAATGAAAATTATCAATGAAATTAAAGCAGCGGGACATAAACTATTAAACTTCGAATCGTTTACTGGTGGCTTGGTTGCCCCGGAGTCGGATGATAATCCCTGGAACTATAAATTTTCGTGGAACCCAAGAAATGTAGTAGTGGCCGGGCAGGGTGGTCCCGCCAAATTCCTTCAGGAAGGCAAGTATAAGTACATTCCTTACAACCGGCTATTCAAGCGCACAGAAAGGATACAAATTGAAGGCTATGGGAAATTTGAAGGTTATGCCAACCGGGATTCTCTATCTTACATTGATCGATATAATTTGCATGGTATTCCAACCATATATCGAGGAACCCTTCGCCGTCCGGGATTTAGCCGGGCCTGGAATGTTTTTGTTGACCTTGGCGCCACCGACGACACCTATCAACTGGAAGGTGTTGAGAACATGACCTATCGGGAGTTTATCAATTCATTTTTATATTACCACCCAAGCGATTCGGTGGAAACAAAGCTTTTTCATTATTTACACATCGATCAGGATTCGGATGTGATTGAAAAACTTGAGTGGCTTGGTATTTTTGAGGATAAACCAATAGGGCTAAAAAAGGCAACTCCGGCACAGGTCATGGAACACCTATTAAAACAAAAATGGCAATTGCAGCCCGAAGATAAAGATATGATTGTGATGTGGCATAAATTTATTTATAAGCATGTAGAAACAAAAAAGCGCGTAAAAATGACCTCTTCGCTGGCGGTTATTGGTGAAAACAAAGACGAAACAGCCATGGCCAAAACGGTGGGATTGCCTCTGGGAATTGCAGCCAAATTGGTATTAACAGGGAAAATTAACCTTAAAGGCATGTTTATCCCTACCTGCAAGGAATTGTACCAACCCATTTTGAAAGAGCTGGAAGAATACGGAATTTCGTTCAAAGAAAAAATTTATAAAAGGGCGCCTGTTAATTGGTAAAAAATTGTTCTGAGCCAAGGCAGCATAATTAAAAAATAAAGGACCGTTCTATTTAAACAGAACGGGCCTTTTCAATATTTTCATCCTCCAAGTTCCGCAACCAAACCATATTTTTCAAAAATTTCCACTGCCTTGTTTTGTATTTCAACAGAAGGTTCGTCCATATCAAATTCCTGATAAGTTGAACCCAGTTTGAAGTACTTATTGGCTGCAATGTTATGGTATGGAAGCAGGCTTACCTCTGGTCTTTTCCCTGGTAGTCCGGCAACAAATTTCGCCATCTCCGTGATGCATTTTTTATCTGCATTTACATTTTTTATAAGTGGTATCCGAATATTGATTTTTGCCCCGGTTTCTGAAAGCACACGAAGGTTTTCCAGGATAAGTTTGTTGCTTACCCCGGTCCATTTTTTATGTTTTTCAGGATCCATAATTTTCAAATCAAACAAGAACAGTTCGGTATATTTAGCAACCTCAAGCAAGGTCTTGGTATCTGCAAAACCACAGGTATCAACAGTTCGGTGCAAATTCTTTTCCCCACAGGCTTTTAACATCCGAAGCAAAAAGTCAGGGTGCATCAATGGTTCTCCTCCCGAAAAAGTAACACCACCATTTGATTGATCAATATGAACGCGCTCTTTTTCGATGATTTCGAGCAACTCTTCTATTTCATATATTCGTCCCGACATTTCAATGGCTTTTGTGGGGCAAACATCGGCACATATACCGCAAAGCGTACATGCCTTAAAATCGGTAACAATTCCTTTTGGGGTTAAGGTGAGTGCATCTTCAGGGCACATTTTAATGCACTCCTGTGCACCTATACAACGTGATTCAGTATATAGTTTTTGTACGCCGGGCGATTGGCTTTCGGGGTTGTGGCACCACTTACAGCTTAAGGGGCAGCCCTTCATAAAAATGGTTATCCGTATGCCCGGACCATCGTTAATTGCATAGCGTTTTATATCGAAAATTAATGGAGTCATTTTAGTAGTGAGATTTTAGTAATGAGTACTAAGACAATTTCTCAATACTCACTACTTAAAACTATTAATCAATTTATAAAGCTTCATTTTGTGTACGGTCAATCACTTCCTGTTGCAGGTCGGCATTCATGTCGTTAAAATAATCGCTGTATCCGGCCATTCGTACCAATAAATCTTTGTAATCTTCAGGACAAGCTTGTGCTGCTAGAAGGGTAGCAGTGTCAACCACATTAAATTGGACATGGTGCCCGCCCAGCGAAAAATAGCTTCGAATGAGGTGACCGAGTTTTTCAACATCTTTATCGCGCTTCAGCAGGCTTGGAACAAAACGAAGGTTTAGCAGCGTTCCGCCTGATTTTGTATGGTCTAATTTTCCCAGTGATCGAATCACATTGGTTGGTCCGTGTGTGTCGCAACCGTGTGAAGGCGATGTTCCATCCGAAATTGATTTTCCGGAGAAACGCCCGTTTGGTGTTGCCCCCAAAACCAGTCCAAAATAAACATGGCAAGTGGTCGAAAGCATATTTAAATGAAAGGTTTCGCCTTTGGTATTTGGCTTTCCTTCAATTGCATTTAATAAATCATCGTAAACCCTAAGTGCAATAGAATCGGCATATTCATCGTCGTTCCCAAAAAACGGGGTGCGGTTCAAAATCCGTTGGCGCAGCACTTCTTCCCCTTCAAAGTTTTTCGAAACTGCATCCAGCAAAACATCCATGCTAAAGGTTTTATCTTCAAATACGTGTTTTTTTAGTACCGAAAGGCTATCTGTAACCGTGCCTAACCCGGTGCACTGAATATAGTCGGTATTGTATCGCGGTCCCCCGTTGTAATAATCTTTTCCTTTCGAAATGCAGTCTTCAATTACCACAGAAAGGAAGGGTGCCGGGGCATATTTAGCAAACATTTGATCGATGTAGTTACTCACCCTTATTTTCTGGTCGACTACGAAATTGAGCTGTTTTAAAAATGCCTGGTACAGCTCTTCGTAGCTTTTGAAACCTCTAGGATCTCCGGTTTCTATTCCGGCAACTTTCCCGGTTAAGGGATCAATTCCATTATTCAGTGTTATTTCCAGTATTTTAGGAACATTTAGGTAACCTGTTAATAAATAAGCTTCTTTACCAAAAGCACCCACTTCAATACAACCGCTGCAACCCCCTTCGCGTGCATCTTGCAATGATTTGCCCTGATTGATCATTTCCTGAACATAAATATCCGGGTTAAAAACTGAAGGGTAGCCATGTCCTTGCCGGATTAATTTTCCGGCTGCATGAAGGAATTTGTCGGGTGTAACCTTTGCAATATGGACAGAGTTTCCGGGTTGAAGGATGTGCAGTTCTTCAATTATTTCGAGCATCATATACGATACTTCGCTCACCCCATCACTGCCATCCGGCTTAATTCCCCCAATGTTGATGTTTGTAAAATCGTTGAACGTTCCGCTTTCGCGGGCGGTGATCCCCACTTTTGGAGGTGCAGGATGGTTGTTTACTTTTATCCAAAAACAACTTATTAATTCCTTGGCTTCATCCCTTGTTAAAGAGCCTTCAGCAATTTCTTTTTCATAAAATGGAGTGAGGTGCTGATCAAAATGTCCGGGGTTCATAGCATCCCAGCCATTTAGTTCGGTGATGGTACCCAAATGCACAAACCAATACATTTGAATTGCTTCCCACATATTCCGGGGGGCATGGGCAGGCACCCAGCGACAAACCTCCGCAATTTTTTTGAGCTCTTTCACCCGTGTTGGATTGCTTTCCTTCGTTGCCATTTCCTCTGCCAACTCTGCATGGCGTTCAGCAAAAACAATGGCGGCATCGCAGGAAATATCCATTGCCTTTAATTCCTCCAATTTGGAGGTTGCTTCCGGATCGTTTAAAAAATCAAGCCTGTTGATATGCTCTTTTATTTCTTGTTTATAATCAAGCATTCCTTTTTTGTAGATCGTACCATCCAATGCGGTATGGCCCGGGGCACGTTGCTCCATAAACTCGGTAAAAACTCCCGCTTCATAGGCTCGTTTCCATTCGTTTGGCACATGACCGAAAATACGTTCGCGCATGGTCCTGCCTTTCCAATAGGGAATAACTTCACGTTCGTAGGTGTCAATGTCTTCTTGTGGGATAATATAGCGTTGTTGGTCACGGGTGTTCAACACATGAAAATCTTCAACACTATGACAGGTTAACTCAGGGAAAGTTGGTACTGATTTAGGTTTTGGTCCACGTTCGGCAACAATCAGTTCATCATCACCAATATATATTGTTTTTTGTTTACAGATTTCCAGAAAATTCAAAGCGCGCATTACCGGCTCCGAATATTTTCCATAATTTTCTTTATAGAATTTGGTAGATATTAAAGCCCTTTCGATGGAGAGGGATTCTTGTGTTTCAACACTTAATTTTCTTAAACGTTGGATTCGTTCGTTCATGCCCGGACCAATAGCGGTTTTGGAGGGGCCGTAAAAATTACCTTCGGCGCCAGCAGGACGTTCGGGAGATATCTTGGGTTTTACTTTAGCAAATGACATCGTACTAAAATTTAAATCAATAAATAAAAAAGAAATATGAAAATGAGGATTGGGGGAGTGAAGTGTTTAAGCGTACAAAATCCAGCACTCAAAAAGGCATCGGTACGATGCAAGAAGGTTCGATATGTGCTGTTTTATTGGCATTTAACCTGATTTTGATTTTACGTGATAAAATTAGTGAATTTTTAAATGCAAACAATGCAAAGACTGATTTGAATTTATCCATTTATTCTATTACTTGTCTTTTTCACTTATCCTTCCGCAAATTTTCCTTATATAGCAACTGCTATTCGCGTCAATTTTGCATTGTTTAAACAAAAAATCCTTCCTAATATATCTAAAAAATAAAATCAAAACAGACTCTTATTTCCTTAAAGAAGATTCACGAACAATTAATTCGGCAGGAAGCACGAGGTTATTAAATTCTCCCTCGCCTTTATTTTCAATTTGTTCGATCAGAAGTTTGCAGGCTGTTTGTCCCATTTCAATACCGGGTTGTTTGATGGTGGTAATTGAAGGTGTAACCAATTCGGAAAAGGGCTCGTTACTAAAACCCACTATCCCGATTTCTTCAGGGACTCTTATTCCTTTTTCTTTACAGAAAATAATGGCACTCAAGGCACTGGTGTCGTTGCCACAGAAAAAAGCATCTGGTTTAGGATTCTCTTGCAATAGTTGACTGAAAGCTTTGCGACCATCTTCTTTTGTTAGGCGGTTGTGAATAATAAGGTTTTCATGGACTTCCAATCCCGAATCCGTAAGTGCATCTTTATAACCGAGCAACCTGTTTTTATAGGTGTGAAGGTTAATCGGACCTCCAATATGCCCGATATTTTTGTAGCCTTGTTCAATTAAATGTTTTGTGGCATTGTATCCACAGGCATAATCATCCACCGTGATTTTGTGCGCATTAATGTTTTCCACTGCCCTGTCGAAAAAAACCAGTGGGATATTCTTATTTGTAAAAACTTCCAGATGGTCCGTTTTTTTGGTTTCCATAGCAATGGAAATTATTACCCCATCAACCCGGCTGTTGTAAAACGATTGTGAAATGGCTTCTTCCTTCAGAAATGTATCCCGTGATTGTGCAATTACCACATTATACCCTGCCTCAGATGCATAGTCTTCAATACCACTAATTACTGAAGAGAAAAAATGCCGGTTAATTAAGGGGACAATAATGCCAATGGTATATGTTTTTTGGGTTCTCAGGTTTGATGCAACTGTGTTGGGCCTGTATCCTAATTTTGTGGCAAGGTCCTGGATTTTTTTTCTTGTTTTCGGGCTGATTTTTGGGTTGTTGTTCAGGGCACGTGAAACCGTTGACGCAGAAATATTTAGTTCCCTTGCTAAATCATGAATCGTAATTTCTTTTTTATCGGTCATAGTTCCATGTCTGTATTACAAAGATGAAAATAAATTTAATTTAATCCATAATTATTTTTCCAATTTAGTGCAATCGATTGCATAATTCAAAAATAGTTTATATTTTTGGGTAATTGTAAAAAGTATAACTATTTAAAATTTATTGATATGGCAACATTTTATGAAGAGAGGTATTCTTATCATCCAGAAGACTTTAAAAAATACGATACAGAAAAAATCAGAAAAGAATTCCTCGTAGAAAATATTATGGATCCTGGTAATGTTCGTTTGGTTCATTCGCTTGCCGAAAGGTATATTGTTGGCGGAGCAGTTCCATTAAAAGAAGCGCTACCATTGGAGACCATTGATCCGTTAAAAGCAAATTATTTTTGCGAAAGGCGTGAAGTAGGGGTTATCAATGTTGGTGGTGCCGGTAGCATTGTAGTGGACGGAACCGAATACAAATTGGAATATAAAGATGCTTTGTATATTGGTAAAGGTAGTAAAGAAGTATTGTTCAAATCGAATGATGCCAGTACCCCTGCCCATTTTTATATTAACTCAGCACCAGCCCACAAAGAATTTCCTGTGAAACATGTAACCATGGGTGAAGCGAATGTTCTTCACCTTGGATCATTGGAAACTTCGAACGAAAGAAACATCAATCAGTTGTTGATTAATACTGTTGTAGATACTTGTCAGTTACAAATGGGTATGACCGAGTTAAAACCAGGTAGTGTTTGGAATACCATGCCTGCGCATTTGCATAGCCGTCGGAACGAAGTTTATTTCTATTTTGATGTACCTGAAGGACAAGCAATCTGCCATTTTATGGGACAACCAGATGAAACAAGGCATATTTGGATGGGAAATGAACAAGCTGTGATTTCTCCAAGTTGGTCAATCCACTCTGCTGCAGGAACCAGCAATTACATATTTATTTGGGGCATGGCAGGTGAGAACCTGGATTATACCGATATGGATGTGGTTCAACCAACCGAGTTGAAATAAGAACAAATTGAATAAAATTACAATCAATCAATATTACTCATATGATTCAAGAATTATTTGATTTAACAGGAAAAGTTGCTTTGGTAACCGGAGGTACGCATGGCATTGGAATGGCTTGCGGAAAGGCATTGGCTAAAGCGGGTGCGAAACTTTGTGTGAACGACCTTAGCGACGAAAAACTAGCTGAGTGTAAAGAAGAATATGCAAAAGATGGCATCGATGTTTATACTGTAAATTTCAATGTTACCAGCGAAGAAGAGGTGGATAAAGGTGTCAGCCAAATTGAAGCAGAAGTTGGACCAATTGATATTTTGGTAAACAATGCAGGAATTATCAAGCGTATTCCAATTTTGGATATGCCGGTAAAAGATTTTGTGCAGGTGTTGGATGTCGATCTTGTGGCACCGCTGATCGTAGCAAAACGAATTGCCCCGGGAATGATTGAGCGCCGCCAGGGGAAAATTATCAATATGTGCTCAATGATGAGTGTTTATGGACGTCAGAATGTTTCGGCTTATGCAGCTGCAAAAGGTGGGTTAAAATTATTGACCGAAAACATGACCTGCGAATGGGCAAAATACAATGTTCAGGTGAACGGTATTGGTCCTGGGTATATTGCAACTTCGCAAACGGCTCCAATCCGTGTAAACGGACATCCGTTTAACGACCTGGTTATGACACGTACACCTGCCGGACGTTGGGGAGAACCTGAAGATGTTGGTAATGCCAGTTTGTTTTTAGCATCAAAAGCTGCTGACTTTATCAATGGCCATATTCTTTATGTGGATGGTGGAATCCTTGCAAACTTCGGTTATGTGAAAGGTGAAAACGATTTGCCGGAATAAGTAATTACGACAAGTAAATAATAAATGCAGGGTTCCATTTTGGGATCCTGTTTTTGTTTGCGAATAAACGCGACACACAGCATTTTTTTCAAATACAAATGGTATGTTGAACTAAATTATGGAGCAAAAAAAAGGATCAATCACGAATGATTAACCCCTTGTTTTTATACTTTTTCTATTTCTATTCTGCCATTGATAAAGCCAAATATTCGCGTTGCATTTTCTTTCCCTGATAAACCCAGGCTTCTTCTAATTTTGGATTTTCTGCCTTAAATTGAAGAATATAAGCTTCCGCACTTTCTTCATTATCGTAACGTTGCACAATCACCCTGTAAAGGCCTTCGTTTTCATAAAACTCAACACTGGTTTGATCGTATCCATTGTTTTTAAGCGTTTTTGCCAAACGGTGAGCATTCTTTTTAATATTAAAGCTGCCAGTTACTACATGATAGGTGAAATCTTCCACCATTGCAATTGGTTCAGGAATTTCCTCCCTCACATCTTGGGCAACTTCTTCAGGGAATAACTGAATTTTTACAACCTTTTTTTGCATGTCTTGTCTTAGTTCTTCCGGCAGATCATCCACGCAAGTGATTTTCTTTGGAATTCGGAACATGCTTGTTTCTGTAGATCCATTACCTGTTTTTGCGCAAGCAGAAATGCTTAGGGCGGCAGTAAGTACGAAACTTATTAAAATTGCTGGTGTAAATTTTAAGACTTTCATTTTAATCCCCTTTCTTTATTCTTTCTATGTAAAAGTACGGATGAGCAGGGAATCAGGGTATCGGGGAGAACCCTAATAGGGGGTAGGGATTTCCTGAGAGGACATAAGAATTGTTGAAGCTGGCAGGCGCCCTTGCCTATAAACTTTTTATCTTTTCAGTTGAGCTTCGTAGCAACTAATCCAATCGTTACAGCTTATTTTTTGAACCAGTTCTGCAATCAATTTAAAAGGTATATGGTCAGTTTTTTTAAACCGGATGCAGCTTTTCCCCATATTAAGTTTTGTGCTACAATGTTTTGGATATTCCTTAATAAACCAATCCAATAAAGGTTTATTGGCATACATTCCCATATGGTAGAAGGCAATAAAATTTTTTTGTGAAGCAATGTTTATGAAAGGCAAAGGCTCGCTTGGTTTTACATGATAACCTGCCGGATAAACGGAATGCGGGACAACATAACCAATCATTCCATAAGTCATTTGCTCTTTGAATCCTTCTGGTAGATTAGTTAAAATCACCTGTCTTAATTGTTGAAAGAATTCCTGCCTTTCTGCCGGAATTTTAGCGATATATTCTTCGGGTGAACCTGCTTTAATGTGCATTGTATTTTCTACTAAAAACCGAAAACTTAAGTGATTTGTTCACTCACGAGGCACAAGGTCAGTACCTAACTCTAATTTCTAAAATATTTAGCCATCATGCGTTTTAGAGGAGGAGGAAACCAGTCGGTTAATTTCTTTCATTTCCTTATCAGTCAGATTTCGCCATTTTCCGATAGGGATGTCCAATTTTACATTGATAATCCTTATCCTTTGTAATTTGACGACTTTGTAATCCAGGTATTCACACATTCTTCTGATCTGTCGGTTCAAGCCCTCAGTAAGGATTATCTTAAACTGTTTATTGCCCATTTGTTCAACGAAACATTTTTTTGTAACTGTATTTAATATTGGAATTCCATTTCCCATTTTACGAACAAACTCGTTGGTAATAGGCTTGTTCACGGTTACCAGATACTCCTTTTCATGATTATTTCGTGCCCTCAATATTTTATTGACCATGTCACCATCGTTGGTCAAAAAAATCAATCCTTCGCTGGGTTTGTCAAGCCTGCCAATCGGGAAAATCCTTTTTGGGTGGTTAATGTAATCAATAATGTTGTTTTTTTCTGCTTTTACATCTGTTGTACACACAATACCGACCGGCTTATTAAAAGCAATATAGATGTATTTTTCTTTGGGTTTCGAGATTAAATCACCATCAACACGAACTTCATCGCCGGGTTGAATTTTAGTGCCCATTTGGGGTACTCCCCCGTTTATGGTAACACGGCCATCAGTGATTAATTTATCGGCTTCGCGACGAGAACAGAAACCTGTGTCGCTTATAAATTTATTGATCCTTATGGGTTGATCCTGGTTCATTAAATTAGGTACAAATAATGAACTAATTTAAGGCTTTTATAAAAATATCCAGTTGATTCAGAAACTCTTGTTTTAATTCCACATTCGAAACGCCTTTTTCTTTCGAAAAATTTAGAGCAAATTGAGGGAGGGAGAAATGTGCTACCATGTTCGGGTTTGACCTGCCGATTCGGGCTGTCGCTAATTGTAAAACTGTTTTACCTCCCATTGGTCCGGGGGCAGTGGCCAAAAGAAGCATTGGCTTATTTCCCCAAATATCCTTACCCATTCTTGAAATCCAATCGAATATATTTTTGAAAGCAGTGGAATAAGCTCCATTATGTTCGGCAAACGAAATTATTATTCCATCAGCTTCATGAAGGATTCTTTTGAAGTCTTTGGCAAGCTGTGGAATTCCAGTTTTGTTTTCTCTGTCAATGCTGTATATTGGCATTTCAAAGTCGTTCAAATCTAAGATTTTAACCTCAGAATTTGGGATCTGAGATGCAGTAAATTTTGCAAACTGTTGATTAATGGAATTTTTGCTGTTGCTAGCGCCAAAAGCCATAATTTTTTTCACCTTAACTATTTATTTTAATTTTTTTACATATTTAGTAAGGATGACGATATGTTGCCCTTCAACTTTTCCTTCGATATGTTCAGGGTTATCATCCACTAAGGAAATCCTTCGAACTGCTGTTCCCCTTTTTGCTGTAAATCCGGCACCTTTCACGTTCAGGTCCTGGGTTAATACAACCGAATCACCTGCTTCAAGAACCACTCCGTTACAGTCTTTGTGCTGGATCGTTTCTTCTTTTTCTTCACTGTCACCGTTTGCTTTTGCCCAAGCTAAAGTTTCTTCATCTAAATAGAGCATATCCAAAAGATCTTGCGGCCAACCTTCGGCTCTTAACCTGTTCAGCATGCGCCATGCCATAACCTGAACAGCCGGGACCTGGCTCCACATACTATCGTTGAGGCATCGCCAATGATTTGCATCCATCGTTTCAGGGTTGGCAATTTGACCCGAACAAGTTGAACAAATAAAGATACAATTATCTTGACCCACCTCGCCAATTGGAGGTATTTCATAAACATTCAGGTTTTCCTTTGCACCACACAATTCGCAGGTATTTCCGCTTCTGTTTTGTAGTTCTTTTTCTATGCTCATTCTTCAAAAATTCGATTATTGTGCGCAAAAGTATAAATTTCCTGGTGTTTACAAGGAAATAATTGAGACATGCTGGTGTTTATTCAATCATTCTTTAAGAGTGTGTTTTGGGAGACGTTGTTTTCTTCCAATCAGTAAATAGAGGATAGCTCCTATAATATAAACGAAAATTACAACCAGTACCCAGATAAGTTTGTTATTGCCTTCAAATTTGTTCGTGAGGATATCAACAAGAGCTATAATTGGCAATATTCCTGCAAACATTATTGAAATTAGAATGATAATAATTTCCTGCGGTCCGATAAATCCTAAAAGTGTCATTTTGTGTAGTTTTGGTGAGTTAATATTTAATATATCTGCAAAATTTGGGGATTAAATGCATAATATTTAGAGATCAGTTTATTGGTATTAATTATTGTTCCATAATTACTTGAAGTTTTTTCAAATCGTATTTGTCCCCTTCTCTTAATAAATAAAACTCCTTGCTATCGGGAGGTAATTGATAGATGGTATCCCTTTCTTCCGACCATCTGGTACCATCGTAAACAGCTACATAACTTTCACCAAATACTTCAAACTTCCCGTCTTTAACAATTATTCCTGTGTTTTCGTCCAAGCCAATCCCCAAAAGTTCATGCCTTTCTTTAAGAATTTCAAACATATCGAATTGCCTGTTCCTGGCGAATAGGTGTTGGTCGATGGCTACATTTCCGATAAACCCAAGTCCTTCCTGATGGCTGCCCATCATAATTGTATTAGTAGCGGTATCTCCTCTTGCAAGGTACGAACCCTGGATGGTTGCACCTGCAGAGCTGCCTGCAATTACACCGCCTCTTTTAAGCAATTCGTTGAATGCTTCATGCGTTTTGGTATTTAAATAGGAGTCGGCATGCCTCCATTGGCGGCCTCCACTGAACCAAACGCCCGCGGCATTCTTAATAGGTTCGATAAATGCTTCTGAGTTTGCTTCGTCCCTGTTCCTGGTGTGTAAAACAGTAACATTGGTAAAACCTCTATGCACAAATCGATCTTTGAACCTTTCCTTATCCATTTCGGTAATTGTATCGCTGGTACTTGCAGTTGGAATAACTACAATTGGTGCATCGGTACCGCCAACCAGTTCCATAAATTTTGTATAAACAGAATTACCTGCCCCTCCTCCAATTATAAACAAGGTGCCATTTTCAGGATAGCTTACTTCTATTTTTGAGGAGGAGGCTTTTGTTTGTTCGTTGGATTTAGATTTGCATCCAATTATTATTGCTAAAATCAGCAATGTCAGTAATACTTTGGTGGTCATATGTTTTGATTTTTTATGTTGCTAAAATAATGAATATCGTTATGTTAATTACGATTATGTTGGTTCAATTTTCAATTTTTATCCTGACTTCATTAATGAAACATTAAGCATGACCCATAATTTATGTTTCATAGCATGTTTTTGGGTTTAATCCCTACTTTTGCGCCCTTCAAAAAAACAACAATACCCGCGGTGAGTTAGGAATAAATTAAAGAAACAGGAATGGTATTATTAAGTCTTCTTAAAAAAACGCAATACAACGCAAAAAATGAAATTTTATCCGGATTAACCGTGGCACTTGCATTGGTGCCCGAAGCAGTGGCTTTTTCACTAATTGCCGGAGTGAGCCCATTGGTAGGTTTATATTCGGCATTTATTATTGGATTGATCACCGCAATTTTGGGTGGCCGTCCGGGAATGATTTCCGGCGCTACCGGGGCAATTGCAGTGGTAATAGTTAGCCTGGTTGCACGCCATGGTGTCGAATATTTATTTGCTTCAGTGGTAATAATGGGCATCATCCAAATGATTATTGGTTTCCTTAAACTTGGAAAATTCATTCGGCTGGTACCACATGCCGTAATGTACGGGTTTGTGAATGGTCTGGCTATTGTAATTTTTATGGCACAGTTAACCCATTTTAAAACCAATTCGGGAGGTGTTGAAACTTGGCTTTCGGGAAATGCGCTTTGGATGATGATTATTTTTGTATTGCTTACTATGGCAATTATACATTTTTTGCCAAAAATCACTAAAGTGGTGCCAGCTCCACTAACAGCAATTGTGATTGTTTCTGCCTTAATTATACTTTTAAATGTCCCGACAAAAACGGTTGGGGACATTGCATCCATATCGGGCGGATTGCCAAAATTCCATTTACCGAAAGTTCCGTTCACCTACGAAACTTTAAAAATTGTTTTTCCATATTCTTTAATAATGGCATTAGTTGGACTGATTGAAAGTTTGCTTACACTTACCGTTATTGATGAAATGACCGAAACACGTGGCCGTGGAAACAAAGAAAGTATTGCCCAGGGAATTGCCAATGTTACCTGTGGATTTTTTGGGGGCATGGGCGGCTGTGCCATGATCGGACAAAGTATAATTAACGTAAGTTCAGGCGGTAGGCAGAGGCTCTCAACCATTGTAGCGCCAATAACCTTGCTGATGTTTATCCTTTTTGGATCATCCTATATTGAAAAAGTGCCGATGGCTGCCCTCGTTGGATTAATGTTTATGGTTTCGGTAGGAACTTTTGAATGGGCAAGCCTAAAGATGTTCCGAAAAATGCCCATTACCGATGTTATTGTTATGATTGTGGTTGCGGGAGTAACAGTCGTGTTTCATAACCTCGCAGTGGCAGTATTTATCGGGATTATTATTTCTTCACTGGCATTTGCATGGGAGCATGCAACAAATATCCATGCCCGTCCTCAGATCGATGAAGATGGAAACAAGATTTACAAAGTGGATGGCCCGTTGTTTTTTGGTTCTATCGCTGCATTTCAGGAACGTTTTAATGTGGCAGATGATCCAGAAACGATTATCGTCGATTTTCGAAAATCAAAAGTACTTGACCACTCTGCAATCGAAAGTTTGAATAAACTGACCGAACGGTATGCCAAAGTGGGCAAAGAGGTTCATCTTCGGCATTTAAGCCAGGATTGCCGAACCCTTTTAGACAATGCATCTGCCATTATAGAAGTGAATATTTGGGAAGATCCTAAATACAAAATGGTATCGAACAAGCTGGCATAATTTGATCAAAGCTTATTCATAATTTAATTTTGCTCTAACCTGTATTCTGTAGAATAGAATAATTTTGCCGCATATGGTTTATATGTATTTTATCCTGTTTGTGGGCATCTGCCTTGAAGGGGAAATAAGCCTTTTGACTTCCATGGTAGCCGCACGAAATGGACTTCTGAGTGTTTATGTGGTTACGCTTGTTGCATTTGTAGCGACCTTGCTGGTTGACTGGGGTTTGTTTTTCACAGGTAAATTATTGGGAAGTAAGCTGATGCGAATAAAAAAAATCCAACAGCAGCAAAGCCTTGTTTCGCAATGGATCAGGAACAACCCGACCATTATTTTGGTTTCTTACAGGTATATTTATGGTTTCAGGATTGTAGTATTGCTTGTTTTGGGAGCAAGCAAGGTTCCTGTAAAAAAGTTTCTGCCTTATTCACTTGTTGGAATATCAATTTGGACCCTTCTGTTTAGCTTTTTGGGTTATTACTTCGGAGGAATAATCGAGGCTCTTTTCCCTCAAATTGAGAATATTATCTTCTTTATTTTTGTTGGGGCAGCAATAACCATACTCATAATAGTTGGAATAAAATTTATTTTAAAAAAGGCATTTAAAATATAGTTTCAGGCTCAACTCCCGATTCAAATCAGGATCATTGCAGCTACTTTAGTTTTTATATATTTCATTTCATTGGTGTCCGGTAAAATTTTACAATTATCTCTGCACTTATGATTTTATTACGTTCCTACGGAACTGTAAGGTATTGGGGCTTGTATTTTATTTCTACACATATTGAGTTCCTGGCGGAACAGCCCCAGAGGGGCAAAATGTTGGTAGAATAAGAGTTACATATTTCAGAAGAAAGTCCTGTACGAAATATATTTTAATGGACAACAATGATTTCATTTTAATGATGGAAGTCTGAAACCAGAAGTTAATTCCTGAGCTGGTTATGTTTTTCCTCCGTCTTCTGCCTTCTGCCTTCCCGCCAATTATCATTTAATTATCGAATTTCATTCAAATTCTTAATACCTTTTCAATGCATAGTAGATTATTTTAACTCCAAATCAACCAAAAGTTTGTTGACAATGTCGTTCTTCGAAAATTCCTTTGCCCTTTTAATTGTTGCCGATTTGACCATTTTCTGGTTTTCCCCTTCTTTAAAATAGGAAATTGCAGCGTTCACCATTTCTTTTTTTGTATTTACGAGAAAACCGCTGTTCCCATTTTGAATAATATCTTTCGGACCTTTTGTTTTGTAAGCGATAACCGGAAGTCCGCAACTCAGTGATTCTAAAACCACGCAGCTAAATGTGTCAAACTTCGAAGGGAGGATTAATAAATCGGCAGCCGAATACACATAAGGAAGCTCATCATGTGCAACCCAGCCCATAAAAATAGCATCTGGAAGTGCTTCCTTTAGTTCTTCTTCAGCAGGTCCCGAACCGGCAATTACCAATTGAACATCCGGAACCTCTTTTTTTATTTTTTCCAGAATCGGAGGGAGTTCCATAACGCCTTTTTCATAACTTACCCTTCCGGCAAAAAGTAATATCTGTGTGTTATTTTCCACACTAAAAACTTCATTTTTTGAAAGGTATTTTTTTTTGAAAATCTCATCCACCCAGTGTGCTGTAAGCGATACACTTTCAGACGAAAAGCCCATGCTTTTACTGGTCAACCATTTTTGTTGGTCGGTATTTAAAACAAACAATTTGTCAAAGTTATGGTAGTAAGCACGCAGCAACCTTCGTAACCTGCTAATGTTGCTATGATCCAATTGCAGTACTTTTCGGGCAAAAACCAGCCAGTCGGTATGGATATAGAAATGTGCTTTTACCGAATAGGCATTTTTAAGGTAAATGGCTGCTATACCCATAGGACCTTCCGATGAACAAATCAAGCGATCGTATTCACCTTCCTGAAAGAGGGTATGGATATCCTGAAAATTTGGGATCCTGAATGTTTGTTGCTTGTAAAATGGTAATGTGTATTCTTCCAGTGGTTTTAAAACAACCAAATGATCGTCCGGAGGTAGGGTTGAACTGCACACAAGAATATCAATGGGAAGGTTTTGCTGTTTTATTTCTTCATGCATTGCTTTTAAAACGATCGAAACACCATTGTTATCTTCAAAAGTATCGGTGAGCCAAAGTGCGCGTTTTGGATGCTTTAGTTTGCCTATATTCGATGAAAAAGTTTCCAATAACGGGCGATTATTGTATAAAACCCGGGCACTTGTATAATTTGCTGCGAGTATTAATCCGGAAGCTAAAAAAGGGAAAGATAATCCATCTAAGAACTTAGGCACATTTGGCACCATAAAATTCCGCTTGCTTTTAAAAATGGATTTATCCTTGTTGTCAATGTAAGTCCTTATTTCACTTGGTAATTCGAAGGTTTCCATAAAGTTGTTCAGATCGAATTCTTCCAGCTTTTTTTTGGCTTTTGCGTTTTTGAGCTTTTCAGCAAGCCTTTTATGCAAAATCGCGTTCAAGTGTTTGCTCATCGAATCGATGGACCTTGAAAAGAGGTTTACCATATCGTCTGATCCCGATTTTTTTATTTCGGCAATGGATTGTGCTTCGTCAAATATTGGTTTGTAAACCTTCGGAACCATCCATCTTTTTGATTTCGAAGGGATTTTC
The DNA here is from genome assembly GCA_963678235.1 of Prolixibacteraceae bacterium. Classification (GTDB taxonomy): domain Bacteria; phylum Bacteroidota; class Bacteroidia; order Bacteroidales; family Prolixibacteraceae; genus JABMQB01. The sequence continues at coordinate 3,981,836 of OY782766.1, forward strand.
CCCATGAAACAATTATGAAACAATTCCACAAAATTCATGGTAACCTTATGGTGCTGGATTTCCCTAAATGCATTGGAAACCAGCAGGGCAATGGTTTTATCCTGCGTATTTCCTTTGTGTAACAGTATCCGCATTAACCCCGGATCTTTCATGTTCATTGCAACCTGAAAAACATAATCAAGAAAAGCAATGGTTAGTTTTTCGGTGTTATGGTGTGCGCCAAAGGGAGCCAGATTCCCATTTCGGATGGCTTCCAGAGCCAGGTCGCTGGTTTTCTCTTTGGCAATCCTTTTTTGAAGGTCAGGGATATACAATCTTGTTCCGGTTAGCCCTGAAAATATTCCCATGTGACTGTCTGATCCGCCTGAGAACGACTTTTTATAAGGATCGTGGCAATATTTCCGGGGATCAATTTTGTATTTTAAAGCGTGTTCATTAATTAGTTCAGGGGTAAGCCTTTCAATCCATTCCTTTACCAGCATGTTTTGCCAGGTATCACGTTGTCCGTTCAGAACTTCGAAACGTTCGAAAACCAGTGCCATTTTATGGAAAAAATCCATGGGAGGGATTCCGTCGCGGCTGTAATAATATAATGGGTGTGCCCAAATTGTTGGGATGTTATTTTGTTTTGCAAACTCAAGAAAGTTATAGAGGTTTTTACGAAGCTTATTGAGTGATTTTTCCTGCTCTTCGTTAAAACCATACGTTAACACGTGGATTCCAATATTAAAATCAGGAACTGTGCAGCTAAATTCGGCAGCTGTTAATACATCGATCCCTTTCTTTTGCAATTCGTAACACGAACGTGCATTGTTATGGTTGGTAATGGTTAATGCATTACAGCCATTCGCTTGGAGGGTTTTTAAAAGTTTTTTTGTTTTTAGCCAGGTTTCCGGGAGGTGTAGTATTCTGCCGAGCAATTCGTCAGGCACATCGCTGTTGTGATCGTGGCAGTGTAAATCAATTGTTAATACCTCATTTTCAGGAAACTTGTTTTTTTGCTGAGAAAGAAAAGCGTCCAATTCTTTTCTTAATTCTTGTTGAAACGTTCCGTTTAGTTCTTGATAATTTTCCACACTTTATATACTTCTGTTCGTGAGGGTGATTTACGCATTTTAAACCAGAAAAGAACTTAAGGAATTGTTACAAATTTTTTAAATATCGGTTACCAAACACCAGATTTAAGGTTAAGAATACATTGAGGTAACAGTCTCATTCAGAATATAAAACAGTTTACTCTTTCAATGTATTTAATAGGTATATTTTTGCAAAATGAATCAATTTTAAGGGATAGCAATATCCGATACAAATTGCTATAAATAATCAAATACAAAATCCCTAATAAAAGGGACTAATAACTTGTTTCATCTAATTTTACTTTACCTTTAAATGTGCGGTACACAAAATAAGTATACCCCAAAACCAAGGGTGCACCAATTGCTACAATTATCATCATATATTTAAGCGATTTTTCTGAAGAAGCAGCATTATAAACATCAATGTTATAGGATGGATCAATACTGGAGATCAGAATATTTGGGAACAATTCGATGGCAACAAGCAAAAGTAAAAAGCAGATGCTCAATGATGAGAAAACAAAGGCATGAAAAAACTTTCGTTTTTGCGCCAGCCTTGGTATGTTTGCGATGCTTAAAAATGCCAGGATTGGAAGAATAAACAGTTCCGGTTTTTGTTTAAACTGATCGGATAAGTGTGGAATAAATAAGAGGGTATAAAGGGTAGTTATGCCAAAGCTGACCATAAAAAATATCATACCATATTTTTGGAGGATGGTTAATTTGGCGTACAACCTTCCTTCCGTTTTCAGGAGCAAATAAATAGCACCGTGCGACATAAACAAAGCCAGGGTATTTATTCCAACCATAATTGCATAGGGATGTAGAAAGTCAAAAAATCCATCGCCATGGTAGCTATAGTCAGGACCGATGGCAATTCCCAATAATACATTTCCGAGAACTACGCCTAACAGGAAAGCAAGCATGATGCTGGAAATACTATAAGCAATATCCCAGGCTTGGCGCCACCATTTCATTTTCTCTTTGCCTCTGAATTCAATGGAAACAGCCCTGAAAATAATGAAGACCAAAAACAAAATAAAAGGTGTGTACATTGCCGAGAACAGGGTTGCATATACCACCGGAAAGCCAGCAAAAAGTGCACCTCCGCCAATTACCAGCCATACCTCATTTCCGTCCCAGACCGGACCAACGGCATTAAGGGCAATCCGCCTGCTTTGCTCTTTCCTGAAAAACAAATGCCAGGCACCCGCACCAAAATCAAACCCATCTAATACTGCATATCCTGAAAATAAGCCTCCAACTACTAAAAACCACCAGGTGGGATAATCTATTCCAAAAAGAGTTTCCATGTCTATGATTCAGTTAAAACATTTGTAATTTGTTGTGTAAGCGGGCGGTCTTCCGAATTATCTTCATCATATGGACCATGTTTGATTTTTTTGTTCAGCATGTACACAAAAAGTGTAAATAACAGGCTATAAATTAAGAAGAACAAAATCAACGATGTTACAATTTGATTGGCCGAAACTGCTTGCGAAAAACTTTCGGAGGTTCTTAACAAACCGTAAACAACCCATGGCTGCCTACCCATTTCAGCAGCAAACCATCCGGCTTGATTCGCAATTTGGGGCAAAAGGGCAGCAAATACAAAAAGCCATAATACCCATTTCGAATGAAATAACTTGTTTCGCCACCATAAATAACTTCCCAAAAGGGTTAAAAGTATCATGCCTATTCCGATGGCAACCATTAAGTGATAAAACTGAAAAATGGCATTCACCTGTGAAGGTTGGTCCTCCTTCGGAAATGCATTTAATCCTTTCACCGGGGCATTAAAATCGTATTCCAATAAGAATGATAATCCACCAGGAATCCGAAAACCAATTACCTTTTGCTTTTCTTTATCGACCCATCCAAAAAGGTACATGTCGGCGGGATCATTGCTTGCAAAATGCCCTTCAAGGGCAGCAAGTTTTGCTGGTTGGTTCTTTGCAACACCATCTGCTGATTTATGACCTGTTGCCAATTGCCCAAGTGAAAAAATTGTGGCAACTACCAAGGCAATTTTAAAGGCTTGTTTCGAAATCTTGACGTACCTTCCTTTAATTAAATAATAGGCGTGTACACTCATGACCAAAAACGCCCCCGACAAAATTGCTCCCAGCCAAACATGTGTTAACCTGTCGATACTCGATGGATTAAATACCATTGCCCAAAAGTCAGTAATTTCAGCCCTTGCCTGTAAGCCTTCACCAACGATATGGTAGCCGGCAGGGGTTTGCATCCAACTATTTGCTACAACAATCCAAACGGCAGAAAACATGGATCCTAAAAATACCCCAAGGGTTGCAATAAAATGGACCACCGGTTTTACCCTGTTCCACCCGAAAAGAAGAATGCCGAGAAAACCGCTTTCCAAGGCAAATGCGAAAATCCCTTCGGCTGCAAGTGCACTCCCAAACACATCGCCAACATAGCGCGAATAGGTAGCCCAATTGGTTCCAAATTCAAATTCCATGACAATGCCCGTCGCAACGCCAATTCCGAAAGTTAAGGCGAATATTTTTGTCCAGAAACGAGCTAAAATTTCGTACTCTTTCTTTTTGGTCCGAATAAACTGACCTTCAAAAATCACCATGAGTAAACCTATTCCAATGCTTAAAGGTGGATAGATGTAATGGAAGGCAACGGTAAAGGCAAATTGTATCCGGGCTAATATCTCAACATCCATGTTTTAATTCTTTTTTGATCGGTGATTAATTCCTTTAATAACATTTCAAATGCGAATATGTTGCTGTTTTTTTTGTTGTGATTGTCTATTTCAGAATGAAGTTTTTTCAATGCATGGCTTATTGTTTTGAATAACATAAAGATACAAGCTTTGCGCCATTCTTTAAAAAAATCATGAAACAAAATGACCATAAGTTTATTATAAATATACAAAGGAGTAATTGCTTCATAAAACGTAAATATACGTCAATAGCCTTAAGTGTATGAAATGTATGTACATATCTTAAGATAATGGTCAATACTTTAATAAGTATTCAGGTATCTTTTTTAGTAAAGGCAAACATTTAGCCTCTTTATTAGAGGATTAAACAAGGTGTTAATTCTTTATTATCAAACATTAGAATATTTGCAGGCTAACGTAGATTGCGTACTTTTGCCGCCCAATTATTAAAAAGAGGGAGATGATTACGGTATCAAATTTAAGCATTCAATTTGGGAAAAGGGTATTGTTTAACGATGTGAACATGAAGTTTACAAATGGCAATTGTTATGGAATTATTGGTGCAAATGGTGCCGGAAAATCTACATTTCTTAAAATGCTTTACGGTGAAGTTGATTCAACTTCAGGATCGGTTTCGTTTGGGGCAGGTGAACGGTTATCAGTTCTAAAACAGGAGCATAATGCGTTTGATGAATTTACGGTATTAAATACTGTGTTGATTGGGCACGATGAACTGTGGAAGATAATGCAGGAAAAAGAGGTACTTTATGCCAAAGCAGATTTCTCGGAAGCCGATGGTATCCGGGCTTCGGAATTGGAAGACCGATTTGCAGAATTGGATGGCTGGAATGCCGAAAACAACGCATCAAGCCTTTTGAGTGGCCTTGGGGTGAAAGAAAATTTTCATGGAAAACCCATGGCGGAGATGGATGGGAAAGTTAAAGTGAAAGTTTTGCTGGCTCAGGCACTGTTTGGGCAGCCTGACAACCTTTTATTGGACGAGCCAACAAACGATCTTGATCTGGAAACAATTACCTGGCTCGAGAATTACCTTTCCAACTTTGATAATACAGTATTGGTGGTTTCGCACGACCGTCACTTTTTGGATTCCATTTGTACGCATATAGTAGATATTGATTTTGGAACCGCAAAGATTTTTGGAGGGAATTATACTTTCTGGTATGAGTCAAGCCAATTGGCTTTGCGCCAGCAGCAGGCGCAAAACAAAAAAGCAGAGGATAGGAAAAAAGAATTGCAAGAGTTTATTTCACGGTTTAGTGCCAATGTTGCCAAGTCGAAGCAAACAACCAGTCGCAAAAAAATGTTGGAAAAATTAAACCTTGAAGATATTCAGCCTTCCACAAGAAAATATCCCGGCATTATTTTTACCCCCGATAGGGAACCCGGAAATAATATTTTAGAGGTAACAGACTTGAGTTATTCCCTAGAAGGCGAGCAGCTATTTAAAGATATTAGTTTCACTGTTGAGAAAGACGATAAAATTGTTTTTGTTTCGCGCGATGCCAGGGCAATGACAGCACTTTTTGAGATATTGGATGGAAAGTTAAAAGCGGATACCGGGGAATTTGTTTGGGGACAAACCATAACAACAAGCTACCTACCACTTGAAAACAGTGAATTCTTCACAAAAAAACTGACCCTAATGGATTGGCTTGGCCAATTTTCGGACGATACCAGCGAAATGTTTTTACGTGGATATTTGGGTAAAATGCTTTTCTCGGGCGAAGAGGTGTATAAATTTTCGAATGTACTATCAGGGGGCGAAAAAATGAGGTGCATGATTGCCCGGATGATGCTGAAAAATGCCAACGTGATGCTTTTAGATACCCCAACAAACCACTTGGACCTGGAATCGATACAGGCATTTAACAATAGGTTGATCAACTTTAAGGGGAATATTTTAATGGCATCGCACGACCACGAATTTATCAACACTGTTTGCAATCGGGTAATTGAACTCACACCAAATGGAATGATAAACCGGCAAATGGAATATTCGGAGTACGAATCAAGTGAAAAAATCAAAGCCCTCCGAGAAGAACTTTATAATTGTTGAATAATAAATTAAGTTTTTAGGTATATCTATCTTTTTAGGTTGAAGAAATTGAGAATACAGTTTTGAAGCGAGTCTGCTTTTGATGCGTCAATGGTTTTTATCAGGTTCTTTGAAAAATGATCTCCTGAAATGTTAAATAATTCTTTGTACTTCGTTTTATTATTGAAGACAAACTGGTATATAAAACTATCTTCACTCCAAATCATTGAATAATATTCGCGTTCACTTTGGTAGATTGGTCGCATATTTTGATTCTCGAAAACTGAGTTCCCCTGCCATGTTTCTGGGATAGGAATACCCAGCATATCCGCAATTGTTGGGGCGATGTCAAGTTGGTTTCCCAATGGTGATGTTTCTTTGGTCCGGATTGAGCTGTTACCTGTATCGATAAGCAAAAAGGGAATATTTATTTCGCTCAAATAGGTCGATTTGCCATGCCAGTACCTGCCATTCTCAAGCAATGCTTGTCCGTGGTCTGAAGTAATAATTACTATGGAATTTTCCAGATACCCTTTCTTTTTTAGTGTCGATAAGCATCTTTTCAGATATGAATCTACTTGCAGAATTCTATTATCGTAATCGTTTATAAGGATTCCTGAATTGGCGTTATTAAACTTATTTATTTTATCGGGTAGGTAATGTGAGAAAGAGGTATCTTTTACCCCAATTTGATGCACACTCATGAAATGCAGATAGAACATCACGGGTATATTTTCATAAGGAGGAAAGTTTTCTAAATGATCTAAAATAACTTTTTCATCGTCATTGATTGATGTTTTATTCGCTGTTTTAATACTCAAATCTAAACCATCGTGATAAGTATCAATATGCTTTCCAAAATGTTTTCGCAAACCATAAAAGTTTGTATTATCACCACTTAAAATAAAATTGATTTGGTAGCCTTGTGAATGTAATAAATCGTGTATGAAAAAATTATTGTAGGTAAGCCCGTATGTCGATGATAATATATTTGAAACGCCCAAAACCGTTCTGGAACTCGTAGAGAAGAAATTTTTCATTTGAATACAATCCTGATTTTTGCAAAGTGAATCTAAAAAAGGGGAGGTATTCCTCTTGTATCCATAAGCACCAAGATGATCTGATCGCAATGCATCACAAATAATAAGAATAACATTCTTCTTTTTAAATTGAAGATTGGAAGGATAGGCATTTTGTAAGGCAATATTATCCCCTCCAATTGCAGTTATTTTTTCTCTGTGCGCTCTATAAAAAAGCAGTGAAACAAAGGGATCTTCCCGTACTTGTTGCCCACGTCCCAGAGTCTCTTTAAATTCATTAAACTGTAAACATATAATGGGTATAGAAATAATTAGAACCATAATTGACAGCTTTAAAGCTGTGTATTTTTGGAATAAATGATTGTGAAATTCTCGAAAGTTTCGAACTATTTTATTTGAAAGCAGGAATCCTGTAACTAAAATCAAAAAGTTAGGTATTACAAGAATTGCCGCAAGGGTAGTTTTATTAATAGGTAATGATTCAATCAAATAATGAATCTCTTTTAAATAGACCAAAAGTATGTCTAAGGTTATTGCATGGCCCCAATTATCAATACTTATATAGTACAAAAGATATGTACTGAACAGATAGATGTAACTAAGGTTTGTTAGCAGTGCAACAATAATCCAGGAAGCTACTTTGCCGAGGTACCTAATGCTTAGTAAACAAAGAGAACTAATAAACAACATTCCATATCCAACAAAAAACAAGTGAACCGGAATTGAAATTGGCAGTAGTGAGAATTTATAATAAAAGAACACAATAGCCGATAAGGAGAATATAACATTAAATGCAAGCAATCTTTTAAGCAACATTTTATGGTTCTTTTATCAGGTGAAGGTTTTTATTTTTTTTCAGGTGAATAACTTTTGACAATGAAAATATATTGGCAGATTTTATACTTTCCATAATCACATTATTATCAACAATGTATTTTTGATATGAAAAGTCAGAACTAAATCCAATGGTATTGCTCATTGAGCTAAGCATTTTTTCAAAAAAAGATAGGCCTTTATTCGTGTAATTACTAAAGTGGTTAACAATATAAATGCTTCCTTCATCAGTGCATAGTCGAAGGGCTTCAGATAAAAGTTTCTCAGGTGAAGGAGTAACTGAGTAGACGTACATAATAACTATCTTATCAAAAACCGAATTATCGTAAGTTGTACTTTCCGCATTCATATGATGCAGCGTAAGATTAATATTTGGATATTTCTTTTGTCTTTTTTTTGCTTTCGCGAGCATTTTTTCTGAAATATCAATTCCTGTGATAGAGAGTGGTATGTTTTGAGGATAATGCCTAAGTGAAAGCCCTGTACCTATTCCAATTTCAAGAATTTTTTCTCCATCCAAGAAATCCATGATTCCAATTGCTTTCTTTCGGCCCTGATCTAAAACTTTGTTGAAAATTATATCGTAGAAGGCTGCATACGAATTGTAAACTTTTGATATTTTGTTTTTTTTCATGTTTTAAAGGTTTAACAATAAATCGGATTTTGAAAATCGGAATAGCTTTTGCGTTTAGGTTCTGGAAGCTTTTTCAAGTTCCTTCACTTTTTCTTTTAATTCTTTTATTCTAAATTCCCTCCCAACAAAAAGGGCATTTAACCTTTCCAGTTCCATATTAAGTTCTTTAAGCTTGGTGTTAGATTCAATTAATTTTTTGTTTTTTGTTTCAAGTTCCGAGGTTCTTGTTTCAATTATATCTTCCAGTCCTTTTTTTAAGTTTGTTAATTCATCATTTAACATATTTAGTTCAGTTGTTTTTTTCTCGGCATAATTTAATGAACTAATTATTTTACGTTGTATCAATAACAAACTAACGGATATCAACATCGAAATTATTGAAAATAGGATGATAATAGATGCCCAGGTTACCCAATGCTTATAGCTGTTCAGAATCCTATAGTCCATTATCAGTATCCCATCAATAAACGAATGCCCGGCAACTACCATAGAAATAATGCAGATAGCTAATGATAACATTCCAATTTTGAAGCCTAAAAAATATGATGTAATAATGACAATCCCCAGATAGAGCAGTATAGAAGCACCATAAAATGCTTCACTGATTAAAAAATAGGTTCCCAATAAATAGGCGCTTAGTATAATTAAAAATGTAATTGTATTGGATGAAATCTTATGCCTAAAAATTATTGCACCAAGAAGTGGAATATAAAATAAGGAGTAAAAAAAGATGTAGCCATTTAACTTATATGAAACCTGTTCAATTACCCCACTGGTTAATGGAAACAAGCTGAGTATTACAATTAGATAGAGTAAAAAGATTAATGTTGAACGCTTGCTTTCTTCCCTTGAAATATGAGGGTTGTCCATTAAATAAAGTAGATCTTTGATTCTTTGAACTACTTTTTTCAACCTGGTTAATACCATTATAAGTCAACTTTTGGTTTAATTAGTTTAGAGTGAACATTAGGTGGATTCCCTAAATGTAGTAATTCTTTTTAATTATTATGTTTAAACCGGATTGTTTAATTTAAGGCTCATGTGGGGATAGGTTGGAAGATGAAAAATAGCCAGGAAGTTTTAGCTATTAATAAAGTTAAGCCATAGGAAACTTTGGAGCATAAAAAAAGCCTGTAAAAACAGGCTTTATATCTCTAAAAAGATTAATGCTTTTCTTAAACGATTTTTACGTTTACTGCATTTAATCCTTTTTTACCTTCAGTCAATTCAAATTCAACAACATCACCATCTTTGATTTCGTCAACCAAACCAGATACGTGTACAAAATAATCATCTTTTGAATTCTCTTCGGTAATGAATCCAAATCCTTTAGATTCATTAAAAAATTTTACTGTTCCTTTTTTCATTATTAAATATTTTATTAACACTGCAAAGTTAAATTAATTTGCATTACTTCGTAATTTTGAGGTATTTTATTTCGATTTTCTATATTTTATTCCTTCAAGCAGCCTATATTTTCTTGGTTTTTATGTATTTAAGATGCCAATTCATACTCGCATTTTTGAAAATTAACGTTCCATTTAAGAAAGCACCTAGTTCAAGGCAGCATTTATCGCGTAAAATGGTTTCCAGATACATTAAAAGTCAATTTCCATTTGCTCATCCAACAAACGGAAAGTTTTTCTGTGGTATGGAGATATTCCGTGCGCTTTTATTGAATCCCTGTGTTGTTTGGTAGGATATCCTTTATTTTTTCCCCAGTTATATTGAGGGTATTGGTTATGCAATTTTTCCATTAGTTCATCGCGCCATGTTTTTGCCAACACAGATGCAGCGGCTATCGATAAAAATTTCCCATCGCCTTTTATGATGCACGAATAAGGGATATCAAGTTTCGTACGAAAACGGTTTCCATCAATTAAAAGATGTTCAGGGTTTATGCTTAGTTTTTTAACAGCCCTGTTCATTGCTAAAAAAGAGGCATTAAGGATATTTATTTGATCAATTTCGTTATTGTCGATTATCCCAACTGCCCATGCCAAGGCTTGCTTCTCAATAATTGGGCGTAAAGTATCACGTTGTTTCTCGGAGAGCTTTTTCGAATCATTTAGCAAATCATTTTCAAAATCTTCAGGAAGGATAACGGCAGCAGCAACAACAGGTCCGGCGAGGCATCCGCGTCCGGCCTCGTCGCAGCCAGCTTCAATTCTGTTTGCTCCTAAAAAAGGAAGTAATTTATTCATTGACAAGAGACACTATCCTATTACTGTAAAGCTTTTTCAATGCTTACCCAGAGGTTCTCGGCAGTTTTTTCCCAACTAAATTTGTCCTTTTGAATACTGCCTTTTTTTATCAAATCTTTTCGAAGGTTTTCATCGTTGGCCATTTTATACATTGCTTCTGTAATTTCATCGGTGCGGCACGGATCAGTGTAGAGTACGGCATTTCCACCAACTTCAGGAATGGAGGTTGTGTTGGAACAAAGAACCGGAACCCCGGCACTCATTGCTTCAACCACAGGTATTCCAAATCCTTCGAAAAAAGGAACAAAGGTCAGGGCAAGAGCTGCTCCTAGAATTTGGTGCAACTCTTCGGTACTAACCCTTCCCGCAAATATGATATCCTCTTTAAAACGCGTATTTTCGTAGGTATCGTAAATGTCGCCTGTTTTAAACATTTCGCCACCAACAATAACAAGTTTCACATTGCTTTTCTCGATGGTTTTAAAGGCATCAAATGCCATTAGCAAACCACTAATGTTTTTTCTTGGATGAAGTGCCCCCACAAATAAAAAGTATGGATCGCCATTAGTATATTTATTTCTTGTTGCTATTTGTTCTTCATGGCTAGTTGGCGAAAACGATTGGTTAATCCCATCGTAAACCACATCGATTTTGTCGTAATCAACCTTAAATAAGCGAGTGATATCTTCCTTTGAATACATCGAAACCGTGACAATCCGGGTTGCAATTTTAGCAAACTTCGGGAAATAATGGTTGTAATATTTTGCAGTTAACCAAGGCAGGTCTTCAGGGCGGTGCACAAAATTAATGTCGTGCATAACAGCCAACTGCGGGACTTTTGTCCGCAAGGAGATATACCCATCGGGCGATAAAAACAAATCGGCATTGTATTTCTTTAGCATCCGGGGAATTTGAAACTGAAACCATAAATACCAGAGAAATGGGTGACGAGTTGGAGGTCCAACAACAATAGGGGTTACATTGTCAGCAAAAATATAATCGCTGTTAAATGGCCTGTCGAAAATGAATATAAATTGATGTTCCGGATGTGCAACTGTTATCCTTTTCAAAGTTTCGTATGAAAACCAACCTATCCCTTCCAGCTTTCCCTTTTGGAGCAATCGTGTATTAACAGCGATAATCATATATTACTCGTATTAATTGATTATTTCGTAAATGTACAAAGTCTGGGCAAAAAATTATTATTTTTATCCTTGAATTTCAGCACTAAAAAGGAGAAAAACCACGTTTTGAAGCGCAAATTTGTCACCAATCTTATATTGTTACTTTTTCTGAACCTCCTGATCAAACCATTCTGGATTTTTGGAATAGAAAGGACCGTACAAAATGTTGTGGGCAATGAAAGTTTTGGGCTTTATTTTGCTTTGTTTAGTTTTTCGGTAATCCTTAACATTATTCTTGATCTTGGAATAACAAACTTCAATAACCGGAACATAGCCCAGAATAACCATTTACTGACGAAGCACCTGTCAAATATTGTTGGGTTGAAATTTCTATTGTCGGTTTTTTATGCCCTAATTTGTTTGATTGTGGCTGCCATTATCGGGTACGATAAAATTCAATTCCATCTCCTGTTTTTTTTGATATTCAATCAGTTTCTGATATCATTCACACTTTATTTGCGGTCAAACATTAGTGCACTTCACCTTTTTCGCACCGATAGCCTCCTTTCAGTTCTCGATCGAACACTTATGATCGTAATAATTGGAATGCTGCTTTTTACAAAAGTGGTGCCCATTGAATTTAATATTCAGGTTTTTGTATATGCGCAAACCATTGCTTATGTACTGTCAACCCTAATTACTTTTACAATTGTATTATCGAAAGCCAAAAAGTTTGTTCTCCGTTTCGACCTGCGTTTTTTCCTGGTTATTTTAAAACAATCTTATCCGTATGCGCTTTTGATTTTGCTTATGTCGTTTTATAATCGGGTAGATTCGATTATGTTGGAACGAATGCTACCAAATCCCATCGGGAAAGAACAGGCGGGGATTTATGCACAAGCATTTCGACTGAATGATGCCGTATCGATGTTTGGACTTTTATTCGGAGGATTGCTGCTTCCGATTTTTTCAAAAATGATTAAAGACAAGGAACATGTCGGGCAAATGGTAAAACTTTCGTTCACCCTTATTTTTGTACCGGCAATAGTAATATTTATCTCCAGTGCTTTTTATGCACATGAAATAATGAATTTATTGTACCATCAAAGTGCACACGAGTCGGCATCTATTTTGGGATTTCTTATGGCTGGTTTTCTGGGATTGGTGACAACTTATATTTTTGGGACACTTTTAACCGCAAACGGGAGCTTGAAACAATTGAACCTAATGGCTTTGTCGGGTATGGTTTTAAACATTTGCCTTAACCTCATTTTAATTCCGAAAATTCAGGCTCTGGGCTCTGCCTATGCCAGTATGATTACGCAAATTTATACGGCATTAATTCAGGTAATTATTGCGGTTACGATTTTTAAACTGCGGATTAACTATCAATTTATTGGGCACGTGCTGTTTTATGGTGCCCTGGTTTTGGTTGCGGCAATTGCATCAAGGTACATTGATAATTGGGTATACGGATATTTTGTGCTCATCGGTGTTTCTGTGCTGATTGCCTTTGTTATCCGACTGATAAACCTTAGATCGCTTTACGAAATCATAATGTTTAAATCTTGAAAAAAAATCCTTCGATAAAAGAGTTATTCGATGAGGATGGGTTTGAGCTTATTAAAACATTGGACCATACCCAAATCAAGGAATTTGTTTTTGAACAGATTGGCAAAGGAGGGAAGCTGACTTTCTGGTACATGATTTATCAACTGGCAATGATCATTTTAGCGGTTGCCCTGTTCATTTATACTATTTATAAAGCATTTAAAGGTGATTATAGCTTGGTGCTGTTCTCGGGTTTGGCGCTACTATTCTCATTTTCAGCCATGGTGGTGATCCATGAATTGTTACATGGCATTGCCTTAAAACTGCTTGGTGCTCCTCAGATCCGATATGGTGGCTATTTAAAGAAATTTATTTTTTATGCCGAAGCAAGCGGGTTTGTGCTTAACCGAAAACAGTTTTATTTTGTCGCTTTAACACCATTTGTTGTAATCAAATTTATATCGCTTTTAGGAATTGTGCTTTTTCTACATCATCCAATTTGGTGTTTTTTCTTTCTGGTGATGAGCTTGCATTCCCTGTTTTGTGCAGGCGATATTGGCTTAATGAGCTTCTTCGAACAACATAAAAATTCGGAAGTCTATACTTTTGACAACCACTCGGAAAAAAGGAGTTATTACTTCAAAAGAATCTTATAAAGATTGGTTATAACATTACGTTCAACTTTTTCCGATCGATTTTCAAATTATTGTTTCTTGGGAATTCGGGCATAACTCGTATTTTCTTGGGCACCAGGTGTTTTTGAAGCTTTTTCTTTAGGATTGTTAGGATTTCGTTTGACTCAATTGTTTGATTTTGGGATTCAACAACCAATACGGTTTTTTGGCCAAGCAGTTCGTCCGGTTCAGAGGCAACGATTACTTTTTGTTTTAATATACCTTCAATTTGTTGCTCCAGAATTTCCGGATTAATTTTAATTCCCCCTGAGTTAATCATATTATCATACCTTCCAAGCCATTTAAAATGTTGGTTGTCGATCAACTCAACCATATCGTTTGTTGTGATTTCTTCTTTCAAAAAAGGAGCTTTAATAATCAGGCATTTCCGTTCGTCTAATTGAATCTTTACACCTTTTAATGTTTCAAAATAGTTGTTGATTTCTTGTCTGTTGATCTTTTTTAGAGCGATGTGCGAACATGTTTCGGTCAAGCCAAAGGTTTCGAACACAATTGTTGGTATATCCTGTAATTTTTGTTTCAGGGAAGCATCAATTTCAGAACCTCCAACAATCAGGGTTTTTAGGTTTTCAAAATTTGCATTGCTTTTTAATAAATTGGAAACCTGCATGGGCACCATTGCACAAAAATCAATGGAATTGAAAGAAGAAATCTCAGGAATCCCTTTTGGTTCGGAAAGTAACAGGTTCATTCCGGATACAAAAGCCCGGACTACCATCATTTTTCCGGCAATATATTTAATTGGCAAGCAAAGAAGCGCATTCTGATTTGATTTCAGTTGAAAAAAATCTGCCGTTAAATTGGCGGAAGCAATCATTTCCTCTTTTTTCAGGGAAATATATTTTGCTTTGCCAGTGGTTCCGGAAGTGGCTTGCGAAATTGAATCGGTTGGCGAAATAAATTCCACAATAAAACCATATACTTCTTTTTTCCAGCTTGGTAAATCTTTACTTATAATCTCATATAAGCAGAAATCAACTAGCTCCTGAAGCGAGTAATAGGTATTATCAAGTGTGAGCCCCTTAAATTCAAATTTCATTTTAACACGTTAAATATTATCCAGTTTCCAGGTCTTGTTTGGATTGTAAAATAATCGATCCGCCTTTAATACTAACGGGCAATCTATGTTATTGGTATATAAAGCACCGGTTCCAAGTCCCTGGCACATATCATTTTTAAGGGTTGAAGTCCATTGGGCAATGGCGTTTAATCCAATATTTGATTCTAAAGCCGATGTCACCCACCAAGCTATTCCAAGATCATCCGCCAATTTAATCCATTCTTCACTTTCTTTAAATCCGCCAAGAAGTGTAGGTTTCAGGATAATATACGAAGGCATAATTTTTTCCAATAATTCCTGTTTGTTTTCTCGTCCCTGAATCCCAATCAGTTCTTCGTCGAGGGCAATAGGCAGTATGTTTCTTGAACAGATATCCTTCATTTCTTCAATTTGCCCTTGTTTTATTGGCTGTTCAATGGAATGGATATCCAACTCTGCCAATTGTCTGAGTTTTGTTGCTGCCTCTGCTGGTGTGAAAGCGCCATTGGCATCCACCCTTAATTCCAAATCCTGAATTGAAAATTGTTTTCGGATATTTTTCAAGATCGACAATTCGGTCTCCCAGTTAATTGCGCCGATTTTTAGTTTCAGGCATTTAAAGCCTGCTTTTATTTTTGCTTTCACTTGTTCAACCATAAAATCTTCATCGCCCATCCAAACCAATCCGTTAATCGGAATATATTTTTCACTCGAGGTGAATGTTGAAGGGAAAAGGATTTTTGACCCTTTCGCCTGGTAATCTAAAAGTGCCGTTTCAAGGCCAAATTGCAGCGATGGGAAAGCAGGGAATTGAGTTGGTGGGATTTTTCCAAAACTATTTATTTTGTCTACAAGCGTTGAAATTTCAACTTCTATTTTAGATAGATCATCAACACTTAACCCGGGAATAGGGGCGATTTCCCCAATTCCCCTGAGGCTTTGGTTTTGCTCGTCAAAAAGTGATAAATACCATGAAGTTTTTGACCTAAGTATTCCTCTTGAAGTTCCGGCAGGCGCTTTAAATATCAAATCAATTTTTGAAACGGAAGCTTTCATTTCGTGTTATAAAATAAGCCCAACCCCGAAACTAAGCGAAAATGCAAAAGTGGTTAACGCAAGTTTTTTTAGTTCAATATTTAATTCTGTTGGGATTTTGTTTCCAAGAACTGTTTTAATATTTAAAAACAAAAAGGGTAGGGTGAGTAAAAACAACAGTTGATAATACGATTCCCAGAAGATAAGGGTATAAAGCAAACTAATTAAAACTGCTAAAACAATTAACGAAGTGTGGTAAATCTTGGCATTTTTTTCTCCGAGGCGCACTACCATGGTTTTTTTCCCGCTGAGGCTGTCGTTTTCAATATCGCGCATGTTGTTTAGGTTTAACACGCCTGTGCTTAGCAGCCCGATTGCTGCGGCCGGTAACAATGTCCAAATGTTGAATTCATTGGTGTGCAAGTAATAAGTCCCACAAACACCAACCAGCCCGAAAAAGAGAAATACAAATGGATCGCCAAAACCGCTGTAACCATAAGGGTTTTTCCCGACAGTATATTTTACGGCAGCAACAATGGCTGAAATGCCGATGATTAAAAACAATAGGGAATACAGAAATGGGAGTTTTGTTAAGCCAAAATAAATAAGTAATAATCCTGAAACAAGCGATAGAATAATAAAGGCGATTACCAGCTTTTTCATTCCGGCAAGCGAAATTTTCCCTGATTGTACGGTTCGTTGTGGACCAACACGGTTTTCATTGTCAACCCCATTTTTCGAATCCCCATAGTCGTTGGCCAGGTTCGAAAGTATTTGTAAAAAAGTGGTTGTAAGGGCAGAAAATAACAAAACAGGTGCTTTAAATTTTCCTTCGGGAACAGCCAAAAAACTTCCCACAAAAGTGCTTGATAAAGCCAGGGGCAGGGTTCTTAAACGAAAGGCATCAATCCAAATTGCTATTTTATTCATTCAATTACTTGTATTTTGACGTGTAAAGTGCTCAAAGCTTATAGCTTAAAGCTTGAAACTGTTTTAAGGCAATTTAGGGTATTTTTTAAAATCAGGCTTTCTTTTTTCAAGGAATGCTTTTTTCCCTTCCTGCGCTTCTTCGGTCATATAGTACAACATGGTTGCATTTCCAGCAAATTCCTGTATTCCCGCCTGTCCGTCAAGTTCGGCATTTAATCCGGCTTTGATCATTCGCAGAGCCAGAGGGCTTCTTTCCATCATTTTCTCGCACCACGCAACAGTTGTATCTTCCAAATCTTCCAGCGGAACAACCTTGTTTACAAGTCCCATTTCAAGGGCTTCCTGTGCAGAATATTGTTCGCATAAAAACCAAATTTCGCGTGCCTTTTTTTGCCCAACGATCCTTGCCAGATAAGATGATCCGAACCCTGCATCGAAGCTACCAACTTTGGGTCCGGTCTGACCAAAAATAGCATTCTCAGAAGCAATGCTAAGGTCACAAACCACGTGCAATACATGCCCTCCACCAATGGCGTAACCATTTACCATTGCCACTACTGGTTTAGGGATTGACCGAATCAGTTTTTGCATGTCGAGAATGTTTAGCCTTGGCACTCCATCTTTCCCAATATAGCCTGCAAAACTTTTGACATTTTGATCGCCACCACTACAAAACGCTTTATCGCCTTCTCCGGTTAGCACAACTACATTAATATCCTGGCTTTCGCGACAATAAACCATTGCTTCACACATCTCTTTGGTTGTGTCGGGCGTGAAGGCATTTCTGTACCTCGGACGATTGATGGTTATTTTTCCAATTCCGTTATAATATTCAAATTTTATCTCTTCATATTCTTTAATGGTTTCCCATTTTCGCTTATTTCCCATTTTCGCTTTTTATATAATTAAAGAATTTTTTTGTTGTTCCTATATCTCCGTCATCCGGTGTTTCAATTTCCAGTATAACACGATCTACGTTTTTCTCTGTAATTTGTTGGATACTTTGTGTTAATTGTTCTTTTGTATTGCAGTAAAAATAAGTAAAACCAAAAGCTTCAGCCATTTTATTGATTTGAACAGGGTGATGAGCTTTAAAAAAGTCGTTGTAACTTGCATGATCTGAGGGACCTTGAATAAGCTTAAAAATGCCACCACCTTTATTATTTACAACAATTATCTTAAGATTTTTCGGAAAATCCCTGTTCCACAGGGCATTCGAATCGTAGATAAAACTCAGGTCGCCCAAAATGGCATAAACCTCCTGGTTTGTTTTTGAAGCGATGCCTGCGGCTGTCGATAAGCAACCATCGATTCCGGAAGTGCCCCGGTTCGCATAAAATATCCGGTCTTTCTGTCCGAAATAGTGAAGGTAACGAACCGCACTACTGTTTCCCGCAAATACAACCGCATTTGTTGGTAAGAGGTCACTTATTTTTTCATATACTTTTAAGTCGGAAAAGGGGATCTCCCGCAAATATTCTTGTCCCTTTTTCAAACAGTTTACCTGCTTATTTTCCCAATATTTTTTGAAGCTATTGGCTTTTCCTTCTTTTATTGGAAGTTCATTTAATAAACCTGAGGGTGAAATTCTCAGAGTGTTTTTAAGCAAACAATAAGTATCTATTATTCTTTCCGAATCTTCAACAAAATAAAATTCGGCATGCGTTTGTTCCTGCAAGAAATTCTTAACTTTTTTGGATACCACATGGCCCCCAAAATAAACCACCATTGTTGGTCCCGAATTCGGAATATTCTTATCCGATACATTGATGGAAACATCAGGTGAGCAAATGGTAACTCCTTTTTGGATGTTTGAAATAGCCTCGGCAAAAACAACAACCCTTTGGTCTTTTTCTATTCGATCGAGCGCTTCTTCCAATTCATTATTTGGCGATGATTGTCCACAAATAATATAAATAGAATTGGCATTGTTCCAATGTTCCAAAAACTCATTGGGCAGGGAAAAACTTTTTTCTTTTACTGAAATTTCAGGAGTGAGGGCAACAGGATTTGCCTTGGGCAGCTCTTCATACAGAGGTTCCCGCAAAGGAATGTTAATATGAACAGGACCATTAAATTCCTGAGTACTTATTTCAAATGCTTCCTGAATTATTTGTTCGCATTTTTTTATCGCACTGTTGGTCAAAACATCAGCCGGAAATTCAAAACTTTTTTTTATGTTTTTACCATAAAGGTTTGTTTGGTAAATGGTTTGATTGTCTTGTTGACCAATAAGTTCGGGAGGACGGTCGGCCGTTAAGACCAAAAGTGGTACGCCCTGAAAATACGCTTCGGCAACTGCTGGTGCATAGTTTAGGGCAGCTGTACCTGAGGTGCAAACAAGAATGCTTGGTTTTTGTGTTTGTAAGGATTTCCCAAGGGCATAATAAGCAGCACTTCGTTCATCAACAATGCTCGTGCATTTCGAACCGAATTTAGCATAAAAAGCATTGGTTAATGGAGCATTTCTTGATCCGGGCGAAATAACAACATCTTCTATTCCGAGCGTAAAAAGGATGTCAACAATTTGAACAATATATTGATGCTTGTGCAACATTGTTAAGGTAAATTTCGGATAACAGACAACAGTGTTTCTGCTTTAATTTCGGTTTCCTGCCACTCATCCTCAGGTATTGAATCAATGGTGATTCCACCACCGACAAACAAAGCAAGTTTGTCTTTAAAAACTTTCATACACCTCAGGTTAACAAACAAAGAGATGGATTTCTCGATTCCGACAGGTCCTAAAAAACCGGTGTAATATTCCCGTTCGTGTGATTCAATATCCGAAATAAATTTCATGGTTATTTCTTTGGGCATCCCGCAAACAGCGGGAGTGGGGTGCAGGCTCTCAATCAGGTTCCCGATTTTGTTTTTAAGCCGATATGTATCGAAATAAAAATCTGTCCTCAGGTGTAAAAGGTTTCCCGCTTTTTTAGCATACGGACCAATCTGATTGTAATTATTAAGTTGATAATCTTTTAATATGCTTCGGATGTACCAGGTTACATAATTTTGCTCTTCACGCTCTTTGTTGTTCCAACTGTTCAGGTTCTCAAACTCAGGATTATATGGCCTTGTTCCGGCTACCGATGCTGTTTTAAAACTTCCATTTTCGACATAGGCTAGTGGCTCAGGGGTTGCCCCAATCCATAAATGCGATCCGGCTTTAAAAGTATATATAAAGGCATTGGGGTAGGAAGAACACAGCTCGGAAAACAACTCACTAATTTTTCCCATGTAATTCCCCTCATGGATTTTAACCCTGCTTAATACTGCCTTGTCGAACTTATTCTCCTTAATAGCATCGATCAACTCATTTATTTTATCGAGATAGAGGCTTTTGGAAATTTCTTCAGGATAATTGCAAACCGTGCCATTTAAATAATCGACTTTTGTTTCCTGTAGTATGTTATATTCATCCTGACTGAGGTTTTTTGTAAATACATAATCAGGTTGGATAAGAAACATGGAATTACATGAATTTTTCAAAAATGGTGCAACAAGGAAACCTTTGCTTTCTTTAAGTGCCGTTAAATTATCAATGGTTTGTACCCCGGCAGTTTTCTGAACAACCAAAACCGGATCATTGGCATTTGGCAATTGATAAGCGGCAAATGTTAGATTGTTTGCCAGACAAACTGAAATAGCTTCGGGGACCGATATGGTGATTTGTGCAACTTTTTGCATTAAACTGTATCCTTTAAACCTTTTCTTTAATACTATTAGTAACCCTTGCAGTTGAAATAAGTTTACCCTGATTGTCGGTAATGTTTACATTCCATACATGGGTGGTTTTGCCCTGGTGTAATACCTCTGCTTTTGCAATTACCATTCCTTCCCTAATTGTGGATAAATGGTTAGCACTCACCTGCGATCCAAAAACAATGTATTTTTCAATATCAACCAAAAGAAATGATGCGGCACTGGCAACGGTTTCGGCTAAAGCAAGTGAAGCCCCGCCATGTAAAAAACCTAGGGGTTGGCTGGTCTTTGATGAAACCGGCATTTGAGCAATCAGGTAATTGTTCCCTGCTTCAATGAATTTTATCTCGAGGTTGCTGATTAAGGTATTGCGGCAAAAATTGTTTATTTCCTCTATGGTCATGAATAGCTATAACTAAATATCTGACTCAAAGATAAAAATTCCGAATAAAAAACAGGGAATCATAGGAATGAATTATATCAGCATTGCGGTGGAGTGAAGGCGTTAATTTTTTTGGCAGCTTTTATCAAACATCTATGAGGGAAAAGAAGATCTGCTTGAATTTTAAAGGAAAACAAAAAAGAGACCAGGGGCGGCCTCTTTGAGTAATTTAATTGCTAATTTAAAACTATCTATAAATAAGATGTGCGTTTGATTATCTATTGTTTTTTGTACCACATGTGTGTACCAACATTGTAGTATTGCTTTTTAAGTTCCGGATTTTCATCTAGTTCTTTACTTGGGTAAGGTGAGTAAGGCATTAAAACATCGCCTCCGGGAGTCCAGTTGGCTGGGGTTAGCACATCGTTTTCGGCTACAGCCTGAAGTGCTTCCACTGTTCGAACAATTTCATCAATGTTTCTTCCTACTTGCATTGGATAAAAATTGATCGTTTGAATCACATTATCAGGACTAATAATGTAAACTCCGCGAACATCTTTGGTTGTGCTGGTTTTATCATGGATCATACTATACAAACGTGAAATCTTTACGTCTTCATCGTCAATTAGTGGAAACATAATTTTTACTGATTCCTTTCCAGGAACATTGATTTCTTCGATCGACTTTTTCCACATGGCATGTTGTGATACATTGTCGGTTGAAATAATTGCAATTTTTACACCCAGATCATCAAATTGTTTTTGCATGTGGGCAAGTTGTAGTATTTCTGATGTACAAACAGGCGTAAAGTCTCTTGGGTGGCTAAATAATATTTTCCAGCTGTCGCCAAAATCAGATGGGAAATTAAGTTTACCATTGGTGGTAATTGCCTTAAACGATGGTGCATCATCGCCGATAAGCAAAGGTTCGTTTTTCTGAGAAATTGCGGTAAGCGAAAAAACTGCTAACACAAGTACTAAAAATATTCGTTTCATAGCTTTAATTTTTAATGGATAATTTACTCTTGCAAGATACACGTAAGCACCAATGGAAGTCAATCGGTATTTGTACCTAAATTACGTAGGGGATACTACTTAGTATGAATGAATATATGCAAAATCAGTACTTCTTCGGTTTACCTTAAAACGAGAGGTTGTTATTTATGGCATACCGAATAAGTTCGGCAGTACTACTGATTGTGAGTTTTGATTGAATATTATTTTTGTGAGTTTCAACGGTTCGTGGACTAATGTTTAATGTGTTTGCAATTTCTTTATATGATAGGCCATCTGCAAAAAGATTTAAAACTTCAATTTCCCGGTTGCTCAAAATTTGCTTAATATTTTTATTCTCTTTATTCCTTTTCAATTTTTCAGAAACCCGGCAGTTTAATCTGCAATTTTCAGGATTTTCAAAAAACAACCCTCCGCTTCCAACTTTTTTAATGGCTTCAACCAATTCTTCTTCACTGTTTTCTTTCCAAATAATACCTCTTACTCCGTTAACTATTGCCTCGGGTATGTTAATATTTGTGGAGCAATCCAATAACAGCAAAATCGGTATTTTGGGATGAGATGAATAGATTCTTTTACAAATAGAGTTAATATTTGCAGAGGGGAGCGACAAGTTAATAATAATAATATCTGTGTTTTTTTTGCGTAACTGCCTTAATAATTCATCCGTGTTAAGGGCTTTGCCTATAATTGAAAATTTTGGTTCCTGATCAATAATAAGTGCCAACCCTTTTTGAATTAGTGCAAATTCATTTAACAGTAGTAATTTCATAGTAGCCCCCGATGCATTCCAATTAAACAGTATCAATCCCAAATTATTATGGTAGAAAGTTACCATTTAATAGCATACCCAACATACAATTTCATTGTATTGATAGCCGAAAATTATGATTGTGAAGTATCTTGTTCAAATAATTGAACGAAACAGAGTATAATTCTAACAACTGTCACAAAAAACATACAAAATGTTTGAATTTTTCGAATTTAAGGGAGTTTATTTTTATTGAAAAATAGTGTGAATTTTGTTGCAATATTTGGTTTTGAATATACTTTAATTGTTCCCCCATGTAGTTGCATAATTTGCCTCGACAGGCTCAACCCAATTCCTGATCCGGTATCTTTTGTTGTAAAAAATGGGATAAAAATATTCTCAATAATATCCTTGGGGATTCCCGGTCCATTGTCAATCACAGAAATTTGTGGAAGACCATCATCCGATATGCTTCCTTCGAGTTTAATAACGCCGTTTTGTGAATCTAAAATAGCTTCACTACTATTCTTTAAAAGGTTAATCAGTACCTGTGAAATTTGTTTTTCATCTGCAATTATTTCCAGGTCGATTGGTGATATTTGAAGGTGGTATTTTATGTGTTTGTATCGTGGTTCCGTATCAAATAGCGTCAAAATGTTTTCGCTAAATTCGGATAAAGCAATTCTTTTTTTAGTTGGCTGGGGTAACCTCGTTAGTTTCCGATATGTGTCAACAAAACTGATTAAAGCGGTACCCCTTTCGTTAATCACAGAAAGCCCTTTTACGGTATTGTCGATTATTTTTTGCGTTGGTTGTTCATCCTGATGCTTTTGGTAGTAGCTCAATAATGTTTGGGCAAGCGAAGTAATTGGGGCAACGGTGTTCATTATTTCATGGGTTAAAACCCGGATAAGCTTAATCCATGAATCCAACTCTTTTTCTTCCAATTCAGATTTTATATCCTGTATAGCCAGCAACATCAGGTTTTCATTTACTGTTTTAAACATGCTGGTTTTTAAGGATAATTGAATTGGTCCGGATTCAGATGTTATGCTCACAAGTTTCTGTTCGCCCTGTTTAATATTTTTTATGCTGAGGTGCAGGTTATCGTCAACTTTTTTAAGTTGATCAATGTGTGTAAGTTGTTCATAATTTAGAAGTTTTTTGGCAGCACTGTTCGCCAAAAAAATATAGCCCTTGTCGTTAAAACTAAGAATACCTATGGTAACGTGTTCCAAAATTGCCTGAAAATATTGTTCCTGTTCACGCAGCTCAACCTTTATTTTTTTAATGTGTTCATTCACCTTGTTTAAGCTGGCATTCAGATCCCTTAGCGATTTGTTATTGGTTTTTTCGGTAAAATGCAAGGTTGAATCATCGTTCCGGATAGCATCAAAAAAGAATGCCATTCTCCGGTTGGTTGAATTAATAAAAAAAATGAGCTCAATCACCAATCCCATAAAAATCAGAAAGAAGATGCAGCTTAAAATGTAATTTTCACTTACAAGCAGAAATGCAAATCCAATTGCTTCAAGCGCCAAGATGCATGATCGGATGATGATATTTAAAAATAGGTTTCTGCTTCCCATGGATTAAAAATTACGTTGAGTATATAGCTCCAAGTTTAAAATCTAAATTGCCTATTGTAATTCTGAATTTTAGAAAATAATTGTCCTAAATGTAGTTATTTTTCTACTTTGTAATTGAACAATATTAAATACTTCTTGAAGACATTATTAAATGAACTTTCTTTATTCCTCAATTTGCAATCTGTTTTTTTACATCCTGTATTTTTTCATTTTGTTGTAGAGGGTTTGTCTGGTTACCCCAAGTTTGTCGGCCGCCAACGATAAATTTCCTTTATGCTTCTCAATGGTTTTTAAAATTAGTTTTTGTTCCATATCTTCCAGGGTTCCTGAAAGTGAATCGGAAGAATCGGGCACAATAGTTTTAAAGAAAAAATCGTCCGGTTTCAGGGTTTTCTTATCGGAAAGAATAACTGCTTTTTCAATGGTATGCTGTAATTCCCTCACATTTCCAGGCCACTGGTAATTCTGCAGTTTAACAACGGCTTCTTTACTAATTTGAAGGCAATCTTTACGATATTTTGAACAATATTTTCGTAAAAAATAATTGGCAATTACTTCAATATCTTCCACACGTTCATTCAAGGGAGGAATGGCAATATGAATGGTGTTTATTCGATAAAGCAAGTCTTCGCGAAACAGGTTTTTTGCAACCATTTCTTCCAGGTTTTGGTTGGTTGCACAAATTAGTCGGATATTAACAGGTATAGGCTTGTTTTCGCCTATTTTAGTAATTGTCCGATTTTGAAGCGATGATAATAATTTTGGTTGCAAATGAATGGGCAGGTTTCCAATTTCATCCAAAAAAAGTGTTCCGTTGTTTGCGGTTTCAATTTTACCAGTCCTGTCGCTATTGGCATCTGTAAACGATCCTTTTTTATGCCCAAACAACTCACTTTCAAAAAGGGTTTCAGAAATTGCCCCCATATCAACCGAGACCATTAGTTCGTTGAACCTTTTTGATGCCCGGTGTATTTCCTGTGCAATAAGTTCTTTACCAGTCCCGTTGGCTCCTGTAATTAAAATGTTGGCATCGGTTTGCGCAACTTTCCTTACAAGTGCCATAATTTTTATCATCTCCGGCGATTCTGTAATAAAGTATTTCTGTTCCCTGTTAATCTCCTGTTTAAGGATATGTTCCTTTTGCTTAAGTAACTTTATTTCTTTTTTTGATTGCTGCAGGTTAAAAACATTGCGAAGGGTAGCTTTTAATTTTTCGTTGTCCCAGGGTTTTAACACAAAATCGGTTGCACCTTTTTTTAATGCTTTAACGGCAAGTTCAACATCACCATAAGCCGTTATCAAAACAACTTCGATGCTCGGGTTGGTTTCTTTTATTCTTTGAAGCCAATAAATCCCCTCATTCCCGGTGTTTACACCCGCCGAAAAATTCATGTCCAATAAAATAAGGTCAAAAGATTCTGACTGGAGTAGGGAAGGAAGCAAATTTGGGGATGAAATTGTCTTTATGTCTTCAAATTCGTCTTGCAAAAGCATTTCCATTGCACTTAAAATACTTTTGTTATCATCGACTACTAAAATTTTTCCTTTTATCATGGTGCATAATGTTAGACAACGAAATAAACCAAAACTATACCAAAGAAAGTTTTAACCCGGCAAACAGCCTGCCTTCCTTAAATTGAGCCTATTCAAAGGTAAGATGCTTGTTATTCTAATCAAACCGGATGTAAAAATATTTTACAGTATTTGTCCATTATTTTTACAAAATAACGTGATTTAGCAGCATTTACAAACTGTAATTCACAGGAATTAAGGCGATTAGATTTATGGCATCTTTTTGGCACTTCTTAATGCACCAAATCAAAAGAAATAGAAAAAATGTCAAAATCAATTGGCAAAATATGTGTATCGCTGATCTTTTTTATGATGGTTGGTATGAGCATACGCGCCCAAAAATTATGGTCTTTGCAGGAATGTATTGATTATGCTGTGGCCAATAATTTAACGATTAAAAAAAGCACCCTGCAAAACAAAATTAACAAGGAAAATTATGAGCAGACAAAACGTAATATCCTTCCATCGCTAAGTTTTGGTTCGAGTTCGAGTTTTAACTTTGGTAAGTCTATCGACCCAAATACGAACGATTATGTTGACAAGACTTTTTTCTCGGCAGGTTACAGCTTCAGTGCAAGCATGGATTTATTTGATGGTTTTTCGAAATTAAACAGGATTTCGTACAACAAATTAAATTACCTGGCGGGACTGGAAGACGATAAGCGGGAGAAAAACGATATTGCTTTTAAGGTCATGGATGCCTATTTTTATGTTTTGTTTTATGATGGCTTGCTTGAGATTGCCAAAGAACAAAAACAGGTTTCGGAATTAAGCTTAAAGCAGGCAAAATCAATGGTGGAAGCTGGCTTGAAAGCGAAAGCCGATTTGCTTGAAATGGAATCAAGAATGGCAGAAGAAGAGGTTTTTGTGGTTCAAACTTTAAATTCAAAAAACGAATACCTTTTGTCTTTAAAACAGTTGATGAATTATGGCTTAGATGAAAATTTCAACATCGGGAAAGAAAATACATTAATGTTTGCCCCCGGAGGGTTAACAGTTTCACAGGATTCTGTATTACTGGTTGCGAAAGAAAACAATCCGTTTATTAAAAGCGGCGTATTAAGAAAATTGGCTGCCGAAAAATACCTGGCAATTATAAAAAGTAACTTGTATCCTTATTTAGGTATGAATAGCGGTTATTCAACCAGTTATTCAGCTTTAGTTGGCAGCGAAGATATCACACCTGTCGATGAGCAATTTAAAAACAATGCATCCCAATATGTTGGGGTTTCATTAAGCATCCCGATATTTAACCGTTGGGCGAACAGATCGAATATAAAACTGGCACAACTTAATCTGGAACAGGCGCAAGTTGATTTAGATTTAAATATTCAACAAATAAACCAGGAAATAGAAAAAAACTTTCAAGATCTTTTTGCCCTGTCTTCGGAGTTTGAACAGATGGTTAATCAGCGCGATGCTGCTGAGCTGGCATTTCAATCGGCAAGTAAAAAACTGGAGCAGGGATTAATAAATGCGATCGATTATTACAATTCAAAAAACCTTTTGGCAAGGGCTAAAAGCAATCTGTTAAGTACAAAATTAAAGTATGAACTTAAAAGTCGCACTATCGACTTTTTTATGGGTATACCAATATATTCAACCAATAAAACCAACCAATAAATATTTCCGGAAATGAGCATGGACAGAAAAATAGAAAAGAAAAAAGGCTTACGCTTAAAGCATATTATATATATAGTTGCCGGACTGGCATTTATAGCCTTAATTGTAAAAATAGTTGCGGATTCAAATACTTCGGTTTATAAGGTGGAAGCCGATAAAATTTCAATTGAAGAAGTTCAGTATGGCCAATTTAACGACTACACAAAAGTTAATGGAGTTGTGCAGCCCATTAGCATTATTTTTTTGGATGCCATTGAAGGGGGACGCATTGAGGAACGTTTTATTGAAGAAGGAACAATGGTAAAAAAAGGGGATGTTATTTTGCGCCTGGAAAACAGGCAATTGTACCAGACCATTTTAAATAGCGAAGCTGCTTTGGCCGAAAAAGAGAATTACCTGCGAAACACACGCATTAACTTTGAAATAGAATTGATCAATTCAAAGAAGAATTTACTTGATAACAAATATCGATTGACCCGCAAGAAAAGAACCTATGAACAATACGAGAAGTTGTTTAAAGAAGATCTTATTTCGAAAGAAGATTATTTGATCGCCAAAGAAGATTATGAATACGAAGTTGGCTTGTTGGAGATTAACGAGCTAAAAGCTAAAAACGACTCCTTAATCCGTGCAACCTCCATGATAACCCTTCAGGAAGATTTGGAGAAAATGCGGGAGACGCTCCAACTGGTTCACGAAAGATTGGAAAACCTGAATGTAAAAGCCCCTGTTGACGGGCAACTTGGTATGTTAGATGCCGAAATAGGGCAATTGGTAACCAGTGGTAACAGGATAGGACAAATAAACGTCTTAACTAATTATAAGGTTGAGGGACTGATTGATGAGCATTACATTGATCGGGTCAGGGCAGGTTTGCCCGCAACATTTGAAAGGAACGATCAAAAACATGCCATGGTCGTAAAAAAAGTATATCCTGAAGTACGGGAAGGGCAATTTCAGATCGATATGGTTTTTAAAGATGAATTGCCTGAAAAAATCAGGACAGGGCAAACCTATTACGTTGATTTGGAACTTGGACAACCACAAACAGGTATTATTATTCCCAAAGGGGCATTTTTCCAAAGCACGGGGGGCCAGTGGATATATGTAATGGACCCAAGCGGAACATTTGCGGTGAAACGAAATATTCGGATTGGCCGCCAAAACCCGCAATATTACGAAGTGCTGGAAGGGCTTGAGAAAGGGGAGAAAGTAGTTACATCAAGCTACGATTTGTTTGGCGATAACGATAAATTGGTTTTAAAATAGAGAACTAAAAATAGAATTAATTAACATTTTCCCCTTTGCGGGAATAAATGAAAACATTATGATCAAAATAGAAAAACTATCAAAAATCTTCCGTACCGAGGAAGTCGAAACGTTTGCATTGAATGAGGTATCAATGCATGTCAAGTCAGGTGAATTTGTAGCTATTATGGGACCATCAGGATGTGGAAAATCAACTCTTTTGAATATCGTTGGGTTGCTCGATAATCCAAGCACTGGCGAATATTATTTTGACGGAACCGAAGTAGGATCCTATAAAGAACGCCAGCGTACCCAACTCAGGAAAGGAAATATTGGTTTTGTATTCCAAAGCTTTAATTTGATTGATGAATTAACCGTTTTCGAAAATGTTGAGTTACCTCTTATTTATCTAAAAATGAAAGTGAAAGAACGCAAGGAAATGGTCAATGCTGTTCTTGAGCGAATGAAAATAGGGCATAGGGCAAAACACTTCCCTCAGCAATTGTCAGGAGGGCAACAACAAAGAGTTGCAATAGGGAGGGCAGTGGTCGCCAACCCAAAATTAATTTTAGCGGATGAGCCAACCGGTAACCTTGATTCTAAAAACGGCCTTGAAGTCATGAACCTGTTAACCGAATTAAACAAAGAAGGAACAACAATTATTATGGTTACCCACTCCATGCACGATGCAGGTTTTGCCCATAGAACTGTTAACTTGTTTGATGGACAGATTATTACAGAAAACATTAACGCTGAAATGCAAATGCTTTAACAGCTCTTTTTGAACTTGCTGTAATTTGTTACACTTAATTTTAAAAAGGAATTCTGGAACTAAATCACGATAAAGTCAACATTTTCAGAAACCCAAAATTTCAATAAAGTAAAAATAATGCCATGAGAACAATATCACTAATTTTACGAAGACTTACGAAAAATAAATCGGCAAACATACTTGGCATATCAGGTTTGGTGGTCGGATTGGTTTGTGTTATGTTTATTTTTCTGTGGGTAACCAATGAGGTGCAGTATGATCGCTATCATAAAAACCTCGACAGAATTTTTACGGTTCATGCTTATTTAGAGGGAGGAACAGAAAAGATTGATTTTCCCGGTTGTCCTCCGGCTGTAGGTCCATCGTTAAAAAATGAATATCCAGAGGTTGTACAAACCTGTCGTTATATTCCTCCGTATTTTCAATATTTATTTCGTTCCGGGGATCGAAAATTTATTGAAAGAACAGCCATGGCAGAATTTGAACTTTTTGATATTTTTTCCTTGCCCTTTTTGTATGGAGGGAAAGGTGAGAAAGGTGACCCAAATCAAGTTATTTTAACTGAAAGAACAGCACGAAAATATTTTGGCAAACAAAATCCAGTTGGAGAGATTTTAAGCCTCGACAATAGATTAAATGTTACAGTAGTAGGTGTACTAAAAGAAATACCTAAAAATTCAACATTTAATTTTGATGCAATTATTCCGATTGATAATATAGGATTTTATTACACACGAGATAATTATCTTACCAGCTGGTATAATAATTCATTTGTTACCTTCGGACTATTAAACAACGAGACTGGCTTTGAGAAAATTGCAGCAAACGTAACAAACCGGATTCAAAAAGAGTTACCTAATTCTACCAATTTTCTGCGAGCTTACAAATTTGCAGATGGATATTTGTACGAGCAGAACAATATCCGAAAAGTAAAAATATTTGTATTAATTGCCTTTTTGGTTTTACTATCGGCAACCCTTAATTTTATTAATTTGAGCACTGCTCGTTCAACAAAACAAGCAAAAGAGACAGGTCTTCGTAAAACAATTGGAGCATCGCGCAAAAGCATTGTTAGTCTGATATATACCGATGTTGCGTTTGTTACTTTTATTGCGCTATCTATATCTTTGATTCTTGTTTTTGCGGGCTTAAATATTTTTAATCACACCATTGGGAAAGAGATCAGTTTCTCGAGCCTATTCTCACCAATTCCCTTACTGGCATTGTCTGGAATATTTGTTTTTACTGTATTATTGTCAGGTAGTTATCCGGCATTTTTTCTTTCTTCATTTTCTCCAATAAAAACGCTTAGTTCGAATTATCGATCAGCTCATAAAAGGGGGCTTTTAAGAAACTCAATGGTTGTTGTGATTTTTATTGTTTCCATTGTTCTAATGAGCTCTACATTGATAATTTCTAAACAAACCAATCATCTGCAAAACATGGATTTAGGTTTTGAGCGCGAACAATTAATGTACATTCCACTTAATGGTAAACTAAAAGAAAAGGCTGCTACTTTAAAACAGGAAATTAAACGCTCACCGGATGTATTAGAAACAAGTTTTGTATCCGACCTTCCAATTCTTATTGGAAATAACAGTGAAGACTGGAGTTGGGCGGGAATGGATCCTGAATTCAAACTTTTGGTGACCAACTGGCGAGTTGACCATAACATGTTGGAAACATTCGGAGCGAGCATGGCAGAAGGAAGCATGTTCAGACAAAACCAATCTGGAATTCTCATTAACAAAACATTTGCTGATCAGATTGGCTGGGATAGTTTCGAAGGAAAAACCATCAGAAGAAACAACAATGAATATATCATTCGTGGTGTAGTCAACGATATACATTTTAATTCACTTTCAGAGGAAACCAAACCGATGGTAATCTATCAGCAGACTGCTGATAGCAGAAGCAACAGGTATTTAATTCTGAAAGTGAATACTGAGAAAGTTGAGAACCTGTTGGCACATGTAAAAAACACTTGCCAGAAACTCGATCCTGCCTATCCTCCTGAATACGAATTTTTAGATGCCAGGTACCATCAATTATTAGAATCTGAAGTAAATACCAGAAAACTGGTAAGTATCTTTTCGGCATTCGCATTGGTCGTATTAATACTCGGGATATTTGGGTTGGTGTTATTTTTAGCAGAGCAAAAGATCAAAGAAATTGGTATAAGAAAGTGCCTCGGAGAAAGTGTGTTCTCCATTTGTGCCCGGTTCATTAAGCCATTTGTTGTTTCCGGTATTATTGCAAGTGTAATAGGAATTCCATTAACCTGGTATGCCATGGATCAATGGTTGCAAAATTATGCAAATCGCATACAATTAAATATTTGGGTTTTCGTATTGGCAGGAATATTCACCATAGCAATAGCTATAGCCACTGTTTTATGGCAGAGTTGGAAAACTTCCACGCGAAATCCTGTGGAAGCTTTAAGGTATGAATAGGAAGCGTGTGAAATCCTGTCGATTCCTATTGAATCGGGACTAAGATATGAATAACCCCCTCTGTCTCACAAGTTCGACATCTCCCCCTATGAATAGGGGGAGAATTAAAGAGGTGGTCAAAATAGTAGAATTAAAATAATTGAATTGCGAATAGTAGTCAGGGCACCACCAGGTTTGACGCTCTGACTAAAAATGAGATATAATTTATACTTAAAAAATATGATTAAACATTATCTAAACACAACAGTAAGGAATATTAAAAGAAACAAACTACTTTCTTTTATCCAGATTGTTGGATTATCTTTAGGTATTGCAGCATTTCTGCTTATCGCTAAATATACCCAATACGAAAATAGCTGGGATACTTTTAATACAAATTTCGATAGGATTTATAGGGTACAAGGCTATAAAAAAGGGGATAAACAGGATATTAGGGTTCAAACATCTTTTCCTGTTGCCAATTATCTAAAAAATAATATCCCAGATGTTAAAGAAGCTATTTCGATAGATACTGAAAAGAACAAGATCTTTTCAGCGTCACCAGAACTGACATTTATTGAGCCCTTTGGTGCATCAGCGCCTAGTGAAGTATTCGATATATTTTCTTTTAAAATAGTTCAAGGAAATAAAGAGAACGTACTTGATCAACCTAATTCTATTGTTTTATCACAAACAATGGCTCAAAAATTCTTTCCTGATGATAATCCTGTTGGTAAAATAATTTATAATAAAGAGAAAAAAGGATTGTTGGTAACCGGAATAATGGAAGACATCCCTGAAAATTCCCACATTAGGGCTGATTATTTCCGTTCCATAACCAATACAAGCGATAAATATTCTAACAAATGGGACAATGAGTCTTGTATGACCTATGTACTGTTAAAACCCGGTACATCTGCTTCTACTGTTGATCTCGAAATTAAAACTATCTATGACGATCATATCCCTTTAAATAAAACTGATTTGTATTTGCATCCGCTAAAAAAGTTACATCTTGAACCTGACGAATCAGGAGATTCAAAAAGCATGGTGTTTTTCTATTCTTTAATCGGGGTTCTAATTTTAATCTTAGCAAATGTAAATTTCATGAACCTTTCCTCTTCAATGGCAACCAAACGCTTAAAGGAAATAGGTATTAGAAAAACAAATGGAAGCAGTAGGGGTAATATTCGTTGGCAATTTTTATCCGAATCGATTATTATTTCAGCATTTGCTTTTCTAATAGCTCTTTTACTGACAATTTTATTATTGCCTTTTTTCAGGGCTGTAGTACAGCGAGATCTTTCATTATCATTTTTAAACGATTCGGGATTAATATTTCTGACATTGGGTATTATTCTAATTGCTGGTTTTTTGGCTGGAATTTATCCGGCATATATTGCTTCCGGATATAATCCAATTAAGATGTTAAAATGGCAAGGCTATTTTATTGGGACAAAAAGAAAATCTTCAGGGATGATGGTAATGGTATATGTCCAATTTATACTTTCAACTATTTTATTTGGTTCAAGCATCTGGATTTTCAAACAAGTAAATTTTCTGGAAAATAAAGAAGTAGGATTTAATAAAGAATATCTTTTACACACCCGAATACCATCTAACAACAGCCATGTTTCTTACCATGTTTTACGTGACGAAATCCTTAGTAACCCTGATATTAAAAACCTAAGCTTATCTGGTAATACGCCTTTACATCATAATTGGGGGGCAAATATTTTTTACGAAGGAGGTCCTAAAGATGAACTGACCCAAGTTCATTATAATAAAGCCTGTTACGATTTTATAAACACCTATAATTTCACCATACTTGAGGGGCGTAACTTTTCTCGTGAATATTCAACAGATAGTGATAAGTGCCTTGTAAATGAAACGGCAGTTAAAAAATTTGGATGGGAAAACGCTATTGGTAAATGGATTGAAGATGGAGGTAAAAAATACGAGGTTATTGGCGTTCTGAAAGACTTCAACCAAAATGATTTGCACCACTTTATAGAGCCGTACGTTTTATTATTGCATGACGGCAACATGGATAAATCAAGTTGTTTTACTTTTTTAGTGCATTCCGGTAAAATCGATCAGTCAAAAAAAGATGTGAAAAATAAACTTGCAGGTTTCTTTCCAAATTCGATTTTTAACGTAAGTGAATTTGAAGAAAGTAGGGATAGTAAGGAAATAGGACTCTGGACCAATGTTAGAAATACATCTGGTTTTTTCACCGTATTCGCTATCGTTATTGCCCTTGTTGGAATATTTGGCTTGGTTGTTTTCACCACACAGCAAAAGATCAAAGAAATAGGTATTCGAAAAGTGCATGGTGCGAAAACATCACAAATGTTTTTGTTGTCAATTAATAAGCTTATCCTACTTTTATTAATTGCAATATTAAATGTGGTGCCAATTTTTCCAATGCTACAAAGATTTACACCCGGAGCTTATAAATACCAAGCTACTGTTTGGGATGTTTTATTAGTTGCAATTGGATCAATTCTGATAATTATTATTTCAAGTGGTTTCCAATCGTGGAAAGCTGCGACGAGAAATCCTGTGGAGGCATTAAGATATGAATAGAAAGCCTCCCCTAACCCCTCCAAAGGAGGGGAACTTGGAGCTGCAAAATTGAAAAAAAATAGATAGGTATAAAAATTACAAATAATCACAGTCTAACTCCTCCCCTTTGGGGAGGTCGGGAGGGGCTTTAGGGGAGAATTAAAGGGGGGTATTAAAAAATGAAAATCAAATAGCAGTCAGAGCGCCACCAATTTTGACGCTCTGACTCAAACATCTGCCTTTAACAATCTAAAAATTAGACACTCGTGTAAAGAAATTTAACACCCTTAATTCTCTGAAAATCATTAATGTGTTGTTAACCTGTGTGTTAAGAAAAAGGCACTGCAATTGTGGAATGCACTTGTGCGGGATAGCCTTTTTTTCAAAATTCGGGTCAGATTTGCCAAAATATTGCCCGAAATTGGAGAAAACATTGATAATTAAGCCAAAAACATGAACAATTAAACATATATCATCCTGCAATTATCGCATAAGGTAAGCACAGTCTTGCCTTAGGGGATTGCAAGGAAAAATCAAAAGACATGAAACATCAACTTAAAATCTTATTTGCAAATCTTAAAAAGACCGGAGCAACAACTTTTATTAATTTATTTGGTTTGACCGGGGCATTTGTGGCATTTATTTTAATAATGCTTTATGTGTGGAATGAATACCACATGGATAGCTTCCAAAAAAATGAGAAGAATATTTACCGGGTTGAATATAAAAACCCTAATGAAGGAAAATCATCGGTATTTTTGCTGGGACCTACCGGGGAAACACTTGTCAACGAATTTTCGGAAATTGAAAATACTACCACCTATATGCCATGGGGGAAATGGGGGGAACAAGCGTTTACATACGAAAACAATTCGGGGGTACAACGTAGCTACGAAGATTATTCATTTGCCGATGAAAATTTGTGCAGTATTTTTTCATTTGATTTTATCCGTGGTGGGAGTGGCAATCCATTAACGGATCCTGAAACAGCAATGGTCAACGAAACGTTTGCACAAAAGGCCTGGGGTGGCAATGACCCCATTGGGAAGCAATTAAAGGTAATGGGAACAAATTATGTGGTGAAGGCTGTTTTTAAAGACTTGCCCATGAATAGCGTATTTACCTGCCCAATAATATTAAAAATCCCGAATAAAGGATTTATTGGCGAAGCCCGAAAACTATGGGATGTAACCAATTACCCACAGTTTATTTTGGTGAAAGAAAGCACGGATATCAGTGACTTAAACCAGAGAATTAACAGCCAGTCTATTTTAAAAGATAAATACAAGTTTTTTGACAATGGGCAAACCTCCGCAACCATAATAACACGACCGCTTTCCGATCTGAGGTTTACAAACGAAGTATCAGAATCGCCAATGTTTGAAACCAATAACAAAATGTTTGTTGATTCACTTTTTGTTGTGGGTATCCTTATCCTTTTGGTTGCCCTGGTAAATTACGTAAACTTGTTGACAGCTAATTTACCAATGCGGCTTAGGACCTATAATATTAGCCGGATTATAGGCAGTAGCAAGTGGAACTCGGCAAAACAAATATTAATTGAAACAGTCTTTGTTTTTGTGGTTTCTTATTCACTGGCATTGTTTGTGGCAAAGTTTCTTGGGCAATCGTTTTCATTTAAAGTTTTGGGTTATAATTTGCCCTTTGCCGAAAATCGATTCGTTATTGTACTTGCTTCGTGCTTGGGGTTAATATCATCTGTTGTGGCGGCCATATACCCCGCATTAATTAGTGCAAAAGGGAAACCTATCTTGATGCTCAAAAGGAGCAGCAAAGGGATGAATGAACGTTTTAGGGGTTCGCTCTCCATTTTCCAGTTTGCTGCAACTATCGCTCTTATTGTTGCGTCAATTTCGGTAATAAAACAAGTGAAGTTTATGGAAAAAACCGATTTGGGTTTTAATAAAAGCAGCACAATGGTGGTAAGGTTTCATCAGGGAATCCGCGAAAACTTTGGTGCTTTTGAATCCCGGCTTTTATCCAATCCAAATATCCAACAAATTGCTTGCTCAAGAGCAGTGCCAGGCATAGCTCAGGAAAGGACGACGATTCGTGTTAAAGGGAAATCATATGCTGCCTGGAATTGGGCTGTAGACGATAAATATATGGAAATGATGGGCTTCGAAATTATTGATGGTCGTGGTTTTTTAAAAAACAGTGAAGCCGAAAACGGGAATTTTATTTGCAACGAAACAGCAGCAAAAAAATATGCATGGGAAGTAGGGGATAAGCTTAACAACGGTCAACTGGTTGGAATTATGAAAGATTTCAATATGATTTCGCTTAGGGAAAGTGTCGACCCATTTGTATTCCGAAAAGAAAGTAGCCTGGAAAAATTTGGGACCATAAGCATCAAATTCAACAGTGGCAATACAAAAGATGTGCTTGCTTCGGTTAAGTCCACAGTTGAGGAATTTTGCCCGGAAATACCATTCCGCAGTTTTTTCCTCGATGACCATTTAAATATGCTTTATGCAAAAGAACAGCAGCAAGCCCGCTTAATAACTGTATTCGGTTTGCTTTCGGTTATCGTGTCCATACTGGGAATTCTTGGCTTATCAATTTTTATGTGCCAGCAAAGGATCAAAGAGATAGGCATCCGCAAAGTGAATGGTGCCAAAATAGCAGAGGTAATACTTATGCTTAATAAAGGGTTTATTAAGTGGGTGGCAATTGCATTTGTTATTGCATCGCCTATTGCTTATTTCATCATGAACAAATGGCTGGAGAATTTTGCTTACAAGACCTCGTTAAGTTGGTGGATTTTTGCCCTTGCTGGGTTGCTGGCTTTAGGAATTGCATTGCTTACGGTGAGTTGGCAAAGTTGGAAGGCAGCAACCCGGAATCCGGTGGAAGCACTAAGATATGAATAATAGCCTCCCCTAACCCCTCCAAAGGAGGGGAAGAAGGATATAAAATAGAAAGGAATAAACAATTTGAAGAAGTATAACAAATACTTAGTAAAAGTCCCCCTTTGGGGGATATAGGGGGCTGCATCTCCTCTTATACATAGGAGGAGAATTAAAGAGGGGGTCAAAATAGTCGTATTTGAAAAATGACAAACAGATTATAAGCTCCAAACAAATAGTTGAATTTAATTTTTAGTGCCATGATAAAATTTTTATTACGTAATACCCTTAGAAACATTGTTGCCCAACTGCGGTTTTCATTAATTAATTGTATAGGACTAGTCATCGGAATTTCCATATTTGTTCTGATCATGTCGTGGGTCCGCTATGAGCTTAGTTTTGATAACTTTAATCAAGATAAAGGATCTATTTACAGGGTTACAACAACATCTGGTGCCGAAACCCCAAATGCAATGGCAGTAGCATTAGAAAGCGAGTTGCCTGATGTACTAATTGCATCCCGTTATCAGAATGCCCCTGCCTTAACATTCAAGGTAGGTGATGAAGTTTTTTACGAGAATAATGTTGCATTGGCAGATCCTTCACTGTTCAAAATCCTGAACTATCGTTTTAGTGTTGGCAATGCAGATGATGCATTGGCAAAACCATACAACATTGTTTTGACTCAACGAATGGCGGAAAAATATTTTAAGGATGCTAATCCTATCGGAAAAACAATATTGATTGACAACAAATTGCCTGCAACTGTAACTGGCATTATGGAGAACCTACCTTCCAATTCTCACCTTCAATTTGATTGCCTCATCCCCTTTATAGTCATGAAAGAATTAGGGTTTGATATGGATAGTTGGTATAACTGGAACCCAAATACCTACGTGAAATTGCAGGGAAATGCCAATAAGGTAGATGTGGAAGCTAAGGTACAGGCTTTGGTGGATAATCATCGCCGAAATAATCGGGAAACCTTTGTGCTTCAACCACTAAGGGATATCCATTTCAATACCAAATTGGATTTTGACAATGCAGTGACCATAAACCCGACATACATTTATATTTTATCCATTGGGTCATTGCTAATTTTAATTATCTCCATAATCAATTATGTGAACCTCAACCTGTCGTTGTACAATAAACGCATCAATGAAATTGGGGTAAAAAGGACCCTGGGAGCTTCGAAAAGCAATATAATCAAACAAGTATTTGTGGATACTTTTGTTGTGGTACTAATTTCATTTTTGTTGTCCTTCTTAATTATATCTGCAGTTAGTCCAATTTACAACGATTTTCTTGGTGGAGAGATCAACTATCATTTGTTTTCACTACAGTCTTTGATTGGATTTGTTGTTTTGGTGATTCTCATTACAGTATTGTCGGGTATTTATCCGGCATTGTTAATGACATCGTACAAACTCATCAATATCCTCAATAAAAAAAGGCCTGTGAACCGTCAGGGATTTTCATTTCGTGAAGTTTCAGTGGTGGTTCAGTTTGCATTGTCGGTATTGCTTATTGTGGGGGCAATTGGTATTAGCAAGCAACTAAATTACATGAAAAATGAAGACCTTGGTTTTGACCGTGAAAATATCGTAAGTATTCCAATATCAAGCAATTCAGAAACAAAATACAGGAGTTTTAACAATGAATTATGTAAAAATGTAAATATTGAATCAGTATCTTTCATTAACCACTCTATTTTGGGTTTTAACAGCACCAATGGTTCGCTTCATTGGGATGGGCAACTGCCCGATGAAAAAATATGGGTTGGGACCAACTCTGTTGATTATAATTACCTTGATTTAATGAATGTAGAGTTTGCCGACGGGAAAAATTTCTCAAAGGATCTTATTTCGAATCGTCAAAATACGGCTATTGTAAACGAAGCATTGATCAAGCGTATACGATATGAAAACCCTATCGGTAAAAATGTAAAGTTTAATGGGAAAGACCTTGAGATTATTGGTGTAATAAAAGATGCCCATTTCCAGTCTTTACATAAAGCTGTCGAACCACAAATATACAAGTATATTGATTTTAAAAGGGATTTGGATTATAGCTCGGTTGCTGTTGTTAAGGTCAAAAATCAGGAGGGAAGTAACTTTTCAATGGTATCCTTATTTAAGGATATAAATGCAACATGGAATCAAATTTATCCTGAATATCCGTTTGACTATAGTTTTTTAGACCAGGCAATTGAAAACCAATACAAAACAGAACAAAAACTAACATTTTTGATGTACATATTTTCAGGCTTAAGCATTGTTTTATCCAGCCTTGGACTGTTTGCGCTCTCCTTGCTGGTTGTACAATACCGTACAAAAGAAATCGGGGTGCGAAAGGTTACCGGGGCAAAGGTTTCCGAGATTTTAGTATTGCTCAACCGGGATTTCTTAAAATGGGTCACCATTGCTTTTGTAATTGCAAGCCCTGTTGCCTGGTATATTATTGATAAATGGCTTGAAAACTTTGCATACAAAACGGACTTAAGTTGGTGGATATTTGCGCTGGCAGGTGTGTTGGCTTTAGGAATTGCGTTATTAACCGTTAGTTGGCAAAGTTGGAGGGCAGCAACCCGGAATCCGGTGGAGGCACTGCGGTACGAGTAGTAGGGAGAGGTTTGAGATTTGAATGAAAAAATATCATGTTATGATTAGACATTTTATATTAGTAGCCTGGCGAAACATAAAAAGACGAAAATCATTATCTATCATTCAGATAGTGTGCCTGTCAATTGGTATGGCAGCATTTATCCTGGTGGCACGTTACATTCAATATGAAAAAGATTGGGACAAATTTAATGTGAATTTTGAGCGGATTTACAAGGTTCAATCCTACAAAATAAATGATAGGATGAATGTTGGCAACCATACGCCTGCGCCCTTAAGTAAGTACCTGCGAGATAATGTTCCTGAGGTTGAAAATGCAATTACACTTAGGGAAGTTTATGGAGAGTACCTATCGTCAGATGCCGAACATATTTTTTTTGAACCTGTAGGATTTCTTGCACCATCAGATATTTTTAAAATATTTTCATTTAAGTTGTTAAGAGGAAATAAGCAGGATGTACTTGATAATCCAAATTCCATTGTAATTAGCCAAACAATGGCCGAAAAGTATTTCCCCGGTCAGGATGCTATGGGGAAAATTATTTTGGATGCTAGAAAAAGTGAGTTTATAATTACCGGAATTATGGAAGATATTCCTGAACAGTCGGACATACAATCAAATTACTTTAAGTCAAGTACAAATATTTTAAAAAAACAGGACAAAAATTGGACAAGCAAATCATATAGATCAATCGTTTGGCTAAAGCCAAATGCATTGGAATCTGTCGTTTCTGAAAAGATAAAAAACATACTAAATGTATACGATAAAAATGCTAAAAGATATTTATACTTAAATCCACTTTCTAAACTACATTTAAACTCAGATCCTCGTGATGATAGAGGTTCCGTAATATTCTTTTATTCTTATATAGGTATTTTAACCTTGCTGCTGGCAAGTGTTAGTTTCATGAACTTAACCACTTCTTTTTCTACTTTACGTTCTATCGAAATTGGAGTTCGAAAAGTAACCGGAAGCACCAAGCGGTGCATTACATGGCAGTTTCTTTCCGAGGCAATAATTCTTGCTTTTGTATCATTGGGATTTGCAGTTCTTATTTCTTATCTCATACTTCCGTTCTTCAATACGATTGTAGACAGGCAAATCGAACTTCAACTACACCGTAATCCAATTTTTATGTTGTTTT
The DNA here is from genome assembly GCA_963678235.1 of Prolixibacteraceae bacterium. GTDB lineage: Bacteria > Bacteroidota > Bacteroidia > Bacteroidales > Prolixibacteraceae > JABMQB01. Next base: position 4,023,043 of record OY782766.1, read on the forward strand.
TAGTTGGAACAGCATTGATTACGGGTCTTATCGCGGGAAGTTATCCAGCTCTAATTATTTCAGGTTTTAAACCAGTTTCTGTTTTAAAGGGAAATACGCCATTTAAAAAGGGTAAAATAACAGGATTAAGGGCGATGGTTTATTTTCAATTCATATTGTCCATTGTTTTAATAACATCAAGCTTATGGATGTATAAACAAGTTAACTTTCTTACAGACAAAGATCTTGGCTTTCATAAAGAACATCTTTTGCACTGCAAGCTTCCAAAAGTTGATACAAATGTTTCATATGCCTTTCTTAGAGAACGGATCCTTGCTAATCCAGACATTGAGAATATGTCTATTTCTTACAATTCTCCCCTACACTCAACTAACGGAACTAGGTTAAAATATGAAGGTGGTTCAACAGAAGAGGATACACGTGCTCGTTGGAATAAAGCATGTCCTAATTATCTAAATACAATGGGTATGGAGCTAGTTGAGGGGCGGTATTTTTCTAAGGATTATTCTGCTGATTCTCAATCTTGTTTGATAAATGAAGCTGCTGTTAAAACTTTTGGGTGGGAAAATCCAATTGGGAAATGGATTGATGACGATGGCAAATATACGGTTGTTGGTGTAATTAAAGATTTTAATATTGAAGATGTGCATAATCTCATCAAACCATATATACTAGTCTTACATGAAGAAAATCTGAATAGGAATAATGATCTGACCTTTAAGATTAATTCGTCCTCAATGCAAGCAAGCATGGCACATGTCAATAAGGTTCTGAAAGAACTATTTCCAAACGTATTGTTTGAAGTAAACAGTTATGATGAAGAGACTAATCGTTTGGCTTTGCAAATATGGACTAATGTGAAAGACACTTTTGCCTTCTTTACCATTTTAGCAATAATAATTGCTGTGTTGGGCTTATTTGGCTTGGTGGTATTTGCCTCTCAGCGCAGGGTAAAAGAAATTGGTATCAGAAAAGTACAAGGAGCTCACGCACATCAGATTTTGCCATTACTTACAAAACAATTTGCAATATTAGTTATTGTTGCAAATGTTAATGTAATACCATTTGCATATTTATTGGAGCGCATTACTCCGGGAGCATATAAATACCACTTTACAATTTTCGATCTGTGTATAGTTTTCGGTATATCAATTCTGGTAACATTAATTTCCAGTGGATATCAATCGATAAAAGCGTCTAATCTTAATCCAATTAAGGCGCTGAGGTATGAGTAGTTGTTTACCCCAAACCCCTAAAGGGGCTTATCAGAGGTAGGTAAAATAATATAGATGAAAATGAATTTGATAATTAAATATGCAACAATATTAGTCAACCAAGGATACGAAAAAGTCCCCTTCAGAGCCAGTCCCGATGAAGTCGGGAGGATTTAGGGGTGGAGAAATTAGCTGGTAAAGTTGGCAGATAGCAACACGGAACCCGGTGGATCCCGATTCAATCGGGACTAAGATATGAATAATAGCCTCCCCTAACCCCTCCGAAGGAGGGGAACTTGGAGCTATAAAATTGAAAAAATAAACATGTATAAAAATTACAAATAATCACAGTCCTAACTCCTCCCCTTTGGGGAGGTCGGGAGGGGCTTTAGGGGGAGAATTAAAGAGGGGGTCAGAATAATAGTATTAAAAAAATGAAATTTGAATAATAGCAGGAAAGCTGCGACCAGGAATCCGGTTGATCCCGATTTAATCGGGATTATGATAAGAATAAGGAAGTAGATGATTTTAAATATTATAAACAATAAAAACTAGCCATGATTAAACGTTTTATTAATTCGGTGATAAGAAACATAAAAAAAGATGTGTACCAGTCGTCCCTGAATATAATCGGGTTGACACTTGGGTTTTCAGCGATTATCTATATCTCTACTTTTATATATCACGAGATAAGCTTTGACAGATTTCATTCAAAATCTGATCGTATTTACAGGGTAGTTTGCGATGTAAAAATGGGTGAAACTGAAGAAACCCTGACCAATTCTGAAAATCCAATGGCACCAGCTGTTCAGAGTGATTTGCCTGAGGTCGAGGCAGCAATCAGGTTTTACTTTAATAAAAACCAGCTCCTTCAGGTTGGCGATAAAAAAATTATTGAAGAGCGTCTTTGGTACGCCGACAAGAATGTATTTGAGGTATTTGATTTTGATTTATTGGAAGGGGACAAAACTCAGGCACTATCACAACCAAACTCAATAGTCGTTACCAATGCTTTTGGGAAAAAATACTTTGGCGATGTACCACTTCTTGGCAAAACAATTGAAGTTGGCGACAAAAATATGTCATATACGATCACGGGGGTATTAAAAGATATTCCTAAAAACTCGCATATTCAGTTTGAAGCATTGGCATCGTACAACAGTTTGTCAGAATTCAAAAGGACAGGTGCATTCAATTGGGGAAATTTTTGGAACCTTTATACCTATGTTTTAATAAAACCCAACACCGATTTTGCTTTGCTGCACGAAAAATTTAAGGAATTGCCCATACGATATTATGGAACAATGATGAAAGCCAACATGGGAATGACAATGGCTGATTTCGAAAGCCAGGGCAATTTTGTGAGGCATCATCTACAACCAATAATTGATATCCACCTGAACGATAGGTATGTGGATGACATATTTGTGTATGGCAATGCCCAAATTTTATACATTCTGGGGGCAATTGGGCTGTTAATACTTTTTATTGCAAGCTTTAATTTTATTAACATGGCAACAGCCAGGGCATCTTTAAAAGCCAAAGAGATTGGTGTTAAAAAAGTATTAGGTTCTTCCAAATGGACAATTATTTCGCATGTGCTTTCTGAAACCCTGGTATTATGTATTTCGGCATTACTACTTTCGTTTTTATTGCTAATTCTTTTATTACCTCTGTTGAATTACCTAACCAGAATAGAATTTTCGCCTGTTGATTTTGTTCAGTTCCCATTAATCGTATTCCCATTGATATTGCCGTTTGTGATGGCAGCCCTAACAGGGATTCTGCCAGCAGTAATAATTTCAAAATACAACCCTGTAGATGTCATTAAAGGGCATACCGAAACCAAGGGCTCGTTTGGTATTGCCCGAAATAGTTTGGTTGCTGTTCAATTTGTTGTATTTATCTTGTTGATTGCCGGAACTATTTCTATAAAAAAACAACTGTATTTTTTGCAAAATTTTAATCCGGGTTTCGACAAAGAAAATGTGTTGGTGATTAACAATAGCCAAAAATTAGGAAATAATTCGCTGGCTTTAAAAGCCGAACTAAAGAAATACCCTTCCGTAATTGATGCTTCATTAGCTTCCGACTTGCCATCAAAGTTTAGTGGGTCCTCCAATCCTTTTAGAAGATCTGACGATAACGACAGGATATTTTTAAACAGGCTCTATGTTGATGAAGGTTTCTTAAATACTTTGAATCTAAATTTAGTAAATGGCCGCTTTTTTTCGGATAAATTTAACGAAGAAAAACACAACGCCATAATAAACAGAAAAGCAGCCGAATTATTAGGATGGAACGATTGTGAAAATAAAATCATTTTTGATTATAACGATGGGGGCAAAAATTATAATGTGATCGGGATTGTGGAGGATTTTCACCTCGGGTCATTAAAATATGAACAAGAACCAGCCATTTTAAGAACAACGGAAATTGCAGAGTATTTGGCCATCCGAATCCAAAAAGGAAAAGCAAGGGACGTCGTAAACCTTGTTGAAACCAAGTGGAAAGAATTGACAAGCACAGTTCCGTTCGAATATTTTTTTCTGGACAGCTCGTTCGATGCACAATATAAAACCGAAGAGCGCTTAAGCAAATTGGTGAGCCTTTTTGCCTTTGTTTCAATTGTTATTGCCTGCTTCGGATTACTGGGCTTGATTTCTTTTGCATCTGTTCGAAGGAAGAAGGAAATCGGAATTCGTAAAGTAAATGGGGCACGTATTTTTGAAGTGCTAATTCTGCTTAATAAAAGCTTGGTCCAATGGATTTTTATTGCTTTTGTGATTGCTGTACCACTCGCCTGGTTTGCTATTAATAAATGGCTCGAAAATTTTGCCTATAAAACGGATTTAAGTTGGTGGATTTTTGCTTTGGCAGGCTTGTTGGCTTTGGCGATTGCCTTGTTAACGGTTTCATTTCAATCGTGGAAAGCAGCAACCCGAAACCCTGTTGAGTCGCTTAGATATGAATAAATATTTTGTCCAATAGAATAAAAATAAATGTGATGCTACGAAATTTAAAATATGCTGTAAAAAAGCTTGGTAAAAACAAAACATATTCGGTCTTAAATATAGCCGGGTTATCCGTTGGTTTTTCGGTGGTTACCATTATTGCCGTATTCCTAATTAATGAATACTCGAAGGATAAGAGTATTGCTAACTACCAAAACATATATCGCTTGTATAATTCAAAAGAAAAAAATGTTGCACTTGACTATACTCTAAGTAATAAATTTCTGGAAAATTATCCTGAGATTGAGGAAGCCTGCGCGGTTAGGACTTTTTATGGTTTCGATGTCCCATTAAGTTGTGAAGATAATTTTACGGTCGAAAATAAGGCTTTTTTAACTAGCAATAAATTCTTCGAAATATTTAATATAAAGGTCGTAAAATCCCTATCCGAAAATCCTTTGGCTGATTATCAGTCGGCAGTAATCACACAATCATTGGCTGACAAATTATATCCTGATGGGGAAGCATTGGGGAAAAATATCAACATGTTTGGATTTGCTGATTTTTTTATAAATGCTGTTGTTGAAGACTTCTCGGATAAAAGCCTCAATTGCAATTTTATTATTGATGGCAACAACCCAATATTTAAAAGTTTCGGGCAATCCGATAATGTCAACACCTCATGTCATTATTTAGTTCTGAAACCAGGGACAGATATCAAAGCACTATCGGACAAATTAAGCTCATTTATATCGGAACAGAAACCAAAGGTAGAAGAGGTTGCTTTACAACGATTAGATGACATATACCTGTATTCAAATGATATGGAATACAATGCCCACGAGACAGGAAACAAGAAAATGCTGAATATTTTTCTGGCTGTTTCTCTTCTAATTCTGATGCTGTCGGTAATTAATAATACGAGTTACGAGTTATCCCTGCAATATAATAATCTTCAGAATATTGGGATACGCAAATCAAACGGGGCTGGCACTTCTGAATTCCTGAATCTATTTATTATGGATAGTTTTTTAAAGGTATTCATTGCATTTGTTTTTTCCATACTCATTACCTTGATGGCTTTGCCTTTTGTCAACCACTTATTTATGGGCGCATTACAACCATCGCTATTACTTAAACCGGTTTTTATTGTTCCCTCAATTTTTTTAATAGTTGCAGTTGTTTTGGTAAACAGTAGTGCTTCTATCTATATTTTTTCACGATTCGATATTAACACATTCCTTTCGGGCGTAAAATCAAAGGGCAGTGTTACATTTGGCAAAAGTATTCTAACCGTTTTTCAATTGTCTATTTCTATTATTTTGTTGGCATCCATTTTTATAATCAATAAACAAATTGCATTTATAAAACATGCCGATATCGGATTTAATAAAGAGCAACTTACATATGTCCAGTTTCCGATCGGAACCTCAGAAGATAAAGCTAAATCATTTAAAAACAGGATTGATCAGTTTGTATTTGTTAAGTCTGCTAGTTTGAGTAACGGTGTACCCGGTATGATTAATTATACGGGCAGCAGCAATGAAGCGAAAAATAATCCCGGATTTAGTGATTTCGAAGTTAGTGAACTGCTTGTCGATGATGATTTTATTAAAACAATGGGAATTCAATTACTAATGGGACGCGATTTTCGTCCCGATGAAAATAACAATGTTTGTATTCTTAACGAAACTGCTTTTAAAAAATATGGCTGGGATAATTTTGAAGAAAAAAAATACCGGGGACGAGGCGATATGGATGTTATTGGAGCAACTTCTGATTTTAACATTAGCTCACTTCATACCCTGCCAGTGCCAGTATGTTTGATCTTTGGGGATAATAGGAACGATTATGCCCAAATAAATATACAGTTTCAAAAAGGTAGTACCGGTCCTATGCTCCAATCGATTAAAAAGGAGTGGGATTCGATGTTTCCAACCCTGCCATTTAATTTTACATTTTACGATCAATTTTTTGATTCCATGTATCAAAAAGAAGAAAAGGCTGGAAAAATCTTAAGCTTGTTTTCCTTATTGGCTTTTATAATTACCTGTGTTGGGATTTTGGGAGTTTCGTTCCAAAATAGCCTGAATCGGACCAAAGAAATTGGTATTCGTAAGGTGAACGGTGCAAAAATATCCGAGTTATTGGCAATGTTGAACCGCGATTTTATCAAATCGGTTGCTTTGGCATTTAGCATTGCAACACCAATTGCCTGGTATAGCATGTCGCAATGGCTTGAAAGCTTTGCCTACAAAACTGCTTTAAGTTGGTGGATTTTTGCGCTAGCCGGAATAATGACATTGGGAATTGCATTGTTAACGGTTTCATTTCAATCGTGGAAAGCAGCAAGCAGAAATCCTATAGAGAGTTTAAGATATGAATAAAATTGAGAATAAGCTGACAATTCCGATAGCCCCGAAAACTATCGGGGGGAGGAAAGCAGCAACGAGGAATCCGGTGGATCTTGATTTGATTGGGACTACGGTACGAGTATTAGTCAGAGCGTCGTTCCAAGCGAAACTCTGACTAATACAGTGTATTGGATAATTTATTAAAAAAAGGAAGATGAATTCTAAAATTTGGAAAATCGCATTGCGAAACATATTAAAAAACAAACTATTCTCAGCGGTCAACATTGTGGGGCTGACGGTAGGGTTTGTAGGTTTTATGATTGTCGCATTATTTATAAGGTATGAATTGACCTGGGACAGTACCCATGAAAATTACGATCAAATTTATCGCGTCCAGGAATATAAAACAAACGCGGTAAACGCTCGCGCGGGAAACAATATTTCCCCCCACACCCTGGTGATTACCGCTTCGCTTATTGAACAGAACCCGGAGTTCGAAAAGGTTTCTGTTATTCGTGAAGAAGAAGGCAAATTTCTTTCGGTAGTGCCTGAAACCCAGTTTTACGATGAAACCGGCATTATTGCCGACCATAATTTCTTTGATATCTTTTCCTACAATTTTACGGAAGGGAACCAAACAGAAGCCCTTTCTGCACCATTTTCGATTGTGCTGTCGCAATCAATGGCCGATAAGTTGTTCAAAGATGAAAAAGCTTTGGGGCAAAATGTCGTGTACGAAAAGAAACTAAATTTTAAAGTTACAGGTGTATATCAGGATTTACCAAAAAATTCGACCATTCGCCCGGCATATATCCTCTCATTTACGACCTTGAGAAGCACCCAACATATAAATAGAAACGAAAGCTGGAAGGGAAATGTGATGACCTATGCCCTTTTAAAACCAGGCACCAACGTTGACGCCCTCGAAGCAAAAATTAAGGATGCCTATAAAGAATTTAAGCGAAGGGATTTTGTTGAATTGCAACTTTGTCCACTTTCAAAAATCTATCTTGGATTTAATGGACAGAAAGACCTCTATATCATGCTCTTTTTTATTGGCTTGATTGCTTTGTTTATTCTGATTATGTCGGCTTTTAATTATGTAAATTTCACAATTGCGACATCATCAACTCGCGGGAAAGAAGTTGCAGTTCGAAAATTAGTAGGGGCAGGCAGGCTGTCTTTGGCGGCACAATTCCAGGTAGAAACATTACTATTAACCCTGGCGGCGTCAACCTTCGCTTTGTTTATGGTTAAAATGCTTTTGCCGATTTATAACACCTTTGTTGAGGCTGAGATAACAATGACCTTTGTAGATGACTGGAAAGTAATTTTAGGGCTTGTGCTTTCGTCTATAATCATTGGTTTGCTGTCAGGAATATACCCGTCGAAGGTGATGACATCCAAAAAAATAGTTAAGTTAATTAAGGAGGGGATGTTTTCTTCTGCAGGATCAAAATTCGACCTTAAAAAAGTGCTGGTTGCACTGCAATTTACCATTTCTATATTTTTAATCTGTTTCACTTTATTTATGGTAACGCAGGTTAATTATATGGCTACAAAAGATTTAGGTTTCGATAGGCATAACCTGCTCTTCACAAAACTGACCACTGAGAATAGCAATAAATATTTCGAACCGATAAAAAACCGTCTGTTGCAGCACCCTGAGATATTAAGTGCTTCCATGTCGAGCACCCTGCCATTTGTGAGTATGAACGGAGGAATGCTAAATTGGGAAGGAAGTGATCCAACACAAAAAACTTTGTATCGATCAAATTATGTAACAAAGGATTTTATTGAGAACATGGATTTGAAACTAATTCAGGGTAGGAATTTCTCAGATCAGTACGCTGCAGATTATGAAAATTCGTGTATTATAAACGAATCGGCCCGAAAGGTATTCAATTGGGATAATCCTATCGGAAAGCGCATTAAAGATAAGAAATGGACGATTATAGGTGTGGTTGACGACTATCATCTGGCTGATATCCATAACCCTATTGATCCTGCAGTATTGTTGTTGTCATCCGGGAAAATTGAAGGGGAGTTAACATTTGCATTTCGCTATTCAAACGGGAATTTATCCAAAGTAAAACAAATTCTAAGCGATGAGTTCAATGCACTTTTCCCAAATGACCCATTTGAATTTAATAACCTGGAAAGTGCAATCCAATCCGAAAATAGTTTTAAGATTTATCAGAAAATAAAAAAATCAATTCTGTTTTTTACAGTATTTATTGTCATTCTTACCATTGTCGCATTATTGGGAATGGTCTCGTACACAACTTCTCGAAGGACGAAAGAAATTGGTGTGCGGAAAATCAACGGAAGTACAGTTAAGAATATATTCTTCCTGCTTAACCGTACTTATTTTGTATTGCTCGGAATCGCTTTGGTAATTGCCATTCCACTTGCTTATGCTTTGTACAATGCCTTGCCAGGAAACTTTAAAATTGCACCTCCGGTTTGGATGCCATTTTTTGCAGCATTCTTAATTTTAATAATCATTTTTTTAAGTACCGGGTACCAAACGTTAAAGGCAGCAACCAGGAATCCTGTAGAAGCGTTGAGGTATGAATAGGAAGCCTCCCCTAACCCCTCCAAAGAAGGGAAAAAAGGATTTAAAGAATTGAAATAAACAATTTGAAGAAGTATAACAAATATTTAGTAGAAGTCTCCCCTTTGGGGAGATTTAGAGGGGCTTCATCTCTCTCTATGTATAGGGGGAGAATTAAAGAGGGGGTCAAAATAATAGTATTAAAAAAATGAAATTTGAATAATAGCAGGAAAGCTGCGACCAGGATCCGGTGGATCCCGATTGAATCGGGACTAGGTACGAATAATTTTAAGAGACAAAGTACAATTGCTCACAATACATATAAATAATTGATTGAATAAAATGAACAACACAAACTTGAAATTGACATTACGACGATTTAGCAGGGATAAAATTGGTTCGTCAATAAATATTATTGGTTTAGCGTTTGGACTAGCAGTAACAATGGTTGTTGTTTTTTATGTTCACAATGAACTTACTTATGAAAGTAATTTTACCGATTCTGAACGAATTTTCCGTTTGACCGAAGAAAACAACTCTACGTATTGGGCAGCTATTCCTCCGACCATTGGAATAATGGTGAAAGAGGAAATTCCGGAAATAGAAAACACAGCACGCTTATCGCTTTGTAAAGAACAAATAGTAAAAGTTAATGAAGAATCATTTATTGAAAACAATGGTTGTAATGCGGATAATTCAATTTCTTCGGTTTTTTCATTTAAATGGATATCGGGAGATACAGAAACGGCTTTGAGCAATCCTTCTTCGATTGTGTTAACGCAATCGCTTGCTAAAAAATACTTTAATAAGAAAGAAGCATTGGGGGAAAGGGTTGAAATTGACGGAAATGCCTACAGTGTAACAGGAATTATTGAGGATTTACCATCAAATACGCATTTAAAATTAAATTATTTTCTCTCTATGTCTGAAACCTACAATAATGTAAATAGGTATGGGAGATGGCAAAATTTTTACACCTATTGTCTATTGGAAAAATCAGCCAATAAGGAAATGGTTGCAACCAAACTTAATAATTTCGCAGAAAGTTATGTGCAACTTCTGCAATACTCAGAAAAGAAGGAAATTAGTCTTGCACTTCAGCCTATAAATAAGATTCACTTATTCTCGAAGCTGGAAAAAGAAATACCTGGCAATGGCAATATCCTGTATATTTTTATTTTCTCAATTATTGCTATACTCATTCTGTTTATTTCTTGTGCCAACTATATTAACCTTAGTGTAATAAAAACCTTAAAACGGGTTAATGAATTCGGGGTAAAAAAAGTATTGGGAGCATCAAAGAAGAGCTTGGTCCTGCATTTCTTTCACGAGTCGTTTGTGTATGTTTTAATCGCCTCTGTTTTTGCATTGGCAATTGTATTTCTATTCAACGAAAATTACGGATATATTTTAGGATTAGATTTAAAGGTGACCGGTTTTAGTACCTTAATCATCTTTTCACTACTGGTTTTCACCACACTTTTTGTAAGCTTTTACCCAGCATCTGTTGTTTTCAGATATAACGTTTCCGATGCGCTTAAAAGTAAGAAAAATGTGAATGCAGGATTTCGGAAAGCCTTGGTTGTATTTCAATTTGCAGCTTCTATTTTTCTGATTGTTTGCACCCTGGGCGTTCACAGCCAAATGAAATATATAAATACCAAAAACCTTGGATTTGACAAATCAGCAACAATATCGGTCAAACTTTATGGTGATTTATATAACCAGTTCAAGAAAAATGGGGATGTACTAAAAAATGAGTTACTTAGAAATCCAAACATTCTCGACGTATCACTTACCTCCTATGAATTAGGGAAACGAATAGGGTTTGCCACCATTTATCCCTTATCGCAAAGAAACAGGGAAAACTTACCCGATGTGAGGGTTTTAAACACCGATGGCCGTTTGATTTCGCTATTAGATATGAAAATTTCAGACGGAAGTAACTTCACCAAATCGCGAACACCTTCGGTTATTCTTAATCAGGCAGCTGTTGACGCCTATGGTTTTACAAATCCCCTAAACGAACAAATTGTTGTTGGAGATACCAAACATAATGTTATTGGCGTTGTGCAGGATTTTAATTATTCATCCTTACATGCCGAAGTTGAACCTCTCGCCATAACAAACACCTATTATTTTCTGGTCAATTTGTACGTTAAAATTAATAGCTCGAACATAAGCGGGGCATTATCCGATATTGAGAAGCTGATGCAAACCACATCTCCGGGCAGCTTATTTGCCTATTCTTTTTTAGATGAAACCTTAGGGAGTCAATATAAGGCGGAACAAAACCTGAATGTGCTTTTGAATATTTTTACCTTTTTAGCCCTTTTCATTGCCTGTTTAGGACTGGTTGTATTATCCATTTTTTCAGCTGAATTGCGCATTAAAGAAATCGGTGTCCGTAAAGTTAATGGTGCCAAAGTATCGGAAATCCTTGCCATGCTTAACAAAGACTTTATAAAATGGGTATTGATTGCTTTTGCAATTGCATCCCCAATTGCATTTTATGCGATGAATAAATGGCTTGAAAATTTTGCATATAAAACTACTCTAAGTTGGTGGATTTTTGCACTCGCTGGAGTTCTGGCACTAGGGATTGCATTGTTAACAGTGAGTTGGCAAAGTTGGAGGGCTGCAACCCGGAATCCGGTGGAAGCGTTGAGGTATGAATAAAAGCCTCCCCTAACCCCTCCAAAGGAGGGGAAGATGGTACAGATAGATCAGGAATAAACAATTGAAAAATGAAGAATAAAAAAAACAAAGTACACTTGGGAAAGTCCCCCTTTGGGGGATATCTACCCTTTATACACAAATATTCGTTCTTTCAAATATTGTTGAGTTAACAAATGGCTGTTGACAATTAGCTATTTAATTCATTGATATACAGACATTTAAGTTAGAATATCCGATTATTTTTCATTATCTTAAATGCATGATAATCAACAAGTTTAACGGTTTTTTCAGTGGGTCTTTACCTGATTTACGTATTGAAAAGAGAGCAGAAAAAGTAATGAATGATATGTTTACCTTTGGGAAAGTAGTAGTAAATAAATTCTGTGCGAGTTCTACAGAAAAAATAGGGGCATATCGTATGTTTGGGAACAATAGTTTTGATTTTAACAACCTGGCACAAGGAGTTATAAAATCCTGTCAGGATAATCAAGGAGCAGGGCATCTACTTTGTATACAAGATACTACAGAATTTAACTTCACCCACCATATCAACAGGATAGGTAAAACAGATAAAGGTATTGGTCCAGTTACAAAAAATGAGAATGCTGGTTTCTTTTGCCACCCAGTATTGGTGGTAGATGCTGAGGATAAAATACCCACAGGCATCACCTATATAAAGTTATGGAATCGGTCCTGGGACAAACAGGATAAATACGAACGGGGTTACAAAAGCCAGGAAATCAGCCAAAAAGAATCATACCGTTGGGTCGAAAGTGCCCAGGCGGCTAAAGAAGTATTATCAGAAACCCCAATGTTGACCATTATTGGCGATAGGGAATCGGATATTTACGAGGAACTTGCAACTGTCCCAGATGAACGGACACAATTATTAATCCGTTCAAGCATCAACAGGAGGTTGGAAGGTGATAAAAAGAAGTTATTCGAAAAATTAGGGGAGCAAGAACAAAAAACCGTTTATCAACTACAAATACAAGGGAACAAGAAGCGAAAAAACAGGGTCGCCCAGATGGCATTAAAATATGTCAAGGTCAAAATAAAAAAGCCGCAAAAGGCACACATGGAAAACTATCCCGACTTTGTTGAAGTTTGGGCAATAGAAGCCAGGGAATTGCAAAAAACTACCCCGGCAGGGGAAGCACCAGTGCTTTGGAGGTTATTGACATCCCACTCAATTACAACGGTCGAAGATGCCATGAAGTGTTTAGAATGGTACAGTAACAGGTGGTTTATAGAAGAACTTTTTCGGGTCATGAAAAGCAAAGGGCTTGAACTGGAAGCGTCACAGCTTGAAACTGGGGCAGCATTGAAGAAACAAGTAGTTATGGCACTTCAAATTGCCTTAACCGTAATGATGCTTAAATTATCACTCAACAAAAAACAACAAGTAAAAGCTGAAATAACTTTTTCAGCAGAACAAATAGAGTTTATTAAATTATTAATGACGGAAATAGAAGGAAAAACAAAGAAGCAACAAAACCCATATCCTAAAAGGACTCTGGCATGGTGTGCTTGGGCAATAGCAAGGTTGAGCGGCTGGAGTGGTTATAAATCACACGGCCCTCCTGGATATATATCTATTAAAAATGGACTTGATATCTTCCATAATAAGTTTGAAGGTTATCAAGTTGCTTTAAACTTTTTAAATTTAAAAGATGTGTATAAAGGGTAGTTGGGGGATATAGGGGGCTGTAACCCGAAATCCTGTCGATCCCGATTAATCGGGATTGAGGTATGAAAAATCAAAATGTGGTATTATGGGTAAATTATTAAGGATTATAACAAGAAATAGAGTTGACTTTTTTATTAACCTGGCAGGACTGTCAGTTGCAATGGTAGTATTTATCTTCATTTCTCTTTATGTGAAAAATGAGTTAACGTATGACAATTTCCATACTGATGCCAACCGGATTTTTAGGATAACAACAAGTTTAACGTCCCCTAATGGAGAAACTACCGATATGGCTCTTGCAAATCCAATTTTTGCAGAAATTATAAAAGACCGTTGTCCCGAAGTTGAAGATGTTGCCTGCATAAGTGTTGGCAGTGAATGTAAAATAACTTTTGAAAATAATCATTACAGCAACTTGGTAGAGCGAACTGCAACTCCTTCATTATTTGATGTGTTTACCTATCAGGTTGTTTATGGCAATCGAAACAATTTTTTAAAAGCTCCCAATACCGTTATTTTAACCAAATCGTTATCAAAGCAAATTTTTGGAGACGCTTATCCAATAGGACAATCAATAACTATTGCAGATGAAAATTTTGAAGTGTCGGGAGTAATTGAAGATTTGCCTATAAATTCTGATATGCAGTTTTCAGTATTAGTCCCCGCTGATTTAGAAAGGCTTGAAGGTATCATTGACTGGGGCGATTATTACGTGTATTTAAAAACTCAAAATAATAAAACAGAAGCACTGAATAATAAGGTCGTTCAAATTACAGATACAGAATATTCTGATTTCTTAAAAGAAGCAGGAGGTTTTCAACTTGTTCACCAACTTCAAGCTCTAAAAAGTATCCATTTCGACAATTCAAAATTTGCGGATACCCCAAAAGGGAACAAATCGATGGTTTATGTTTTTTCTGTTATTGCCCTGCTTATTTTAATTATCGCAAGTATAAATTACAATAATCTCACTTTGGTCCAAATTGAAAAAAGAGAAAAAGAATTTTCTATACGAAAAACCATAGGATGTAGCAAACAACGTATTGTACTTAAAATAATGGGGGAGTCGTTACTAAGTACTTTGTTGGCCTTGGCACTTTCAATTGTACTGTCAGTATTGGTATTTCCATTATTCAACAATTTTTTCGAAAAGGATTTTCAAATGTTATCAATTTTAAGTATAAAATTGCCATTAATTGGGGTATTTACACTTTTGGGGATACTATCGGCATTGTATCCTGCTTTAAAAATTGCAGGAACAAACTATGCCAGGAAACAAGGGTTTAACCTTTTCGGAAAATCATTGGTCACATTTCAAAATGCAGTGGCTATTATTATGATTGCGGGACTTATTCTTGTATTTAATCAGGTCTACTTTATGAAACATGCCGAATTGGGTTTTGATAAAGAGCAATTACTTGCAATTTCAATTCCTTCGAAACCTAAAAATATTTCTGGAAAAGAAGTCCTTCGTCAGCGTTTCTCATCATTGTCTGTAGTGGAATCGTTAGCTTTTGGAGGTGGAGGTACAATGCTTGGAGATGGTCAATGGATAAAATCGATTATGGCAGATGAAGATGAACAAGGGAATGATGTCCAGTTTATATTGAACCTTCCTGAGATTGATGAAAATTACATTAACTTGTTTGGTCTTGAACTGCTTGATGGGCGAAATTTTTCATCTAATATATCTACAGATAAAGACAGGGCGGTAATAATAAACGAATCGTATGCTAAAGTCATGGGATGGAAACATCCCGTTGGGAAAAATATAGGAGAAAATGGGTCACAAACAATTATTGGAGTTATTAAAGATTTCAATTTTATGTCTTTAAATAATCCGATTGAGCCTTTGTGTTTTTCAATGATACAAGGGCAGCCGGCTTATTTATTTGTAAAAACAACTCCCGGAGATATACCTGTTATTCGAGAAGAATGGGAAAAACTTTTTCCTGATGAAGTTTTTGAGTTTCAGTTTATGGATGAACATATGGCAAGCTTGTATCAACAGCAAGAAAAAGAGATTACAATATTTTCTTACCTGACACTTATAGCCATCTTGATTTCTTTTATGGGACTTTATGGGTTAACATCACATTTTTGTATTAACCGCACGAAAGAAATCGGCATACGAAAAGTAAACGGGGCAAAAGTTTCTGAGGTATTGCTTATGCTTAACAAAGACTTTTTAAAATGGGTTACCATTGCCTTTGTTATTGCATCACCAATCGCATATTTCACGATGCATAAATGGCTCGAAAACTTTGCTTATAAAACCACCCTTAGTTGGTGGATCTTTGCTCTAGCAGGGATCTTGGCTTTGGCAATTGCCTTGTTAACGGTTTCATTTCAATCGTGGAAAGCAGCAGTTCGAAATCCGATTGAAAGTTTAAGGTATGAATAAAAGCCTCCCCTAACCCCTCCAAAGAAGGGAAAAAAGGATTTAAAGAATTGAAATAAACAATTTAAAGAAGTATAACAAATATTTAGTAGAAGTCTCCCCTTTGGGGAGATTTAGAGGGGCTTCATCTCTCTCTATGTATAGGGGGAGAATTAAAGAGGGGGTCAAAATAGTAGTATGAAAGAATAAAGATTGAACAACAGGAGGAAAACAGTAACGTAAAATCCTGTCGATCCCGATTAATCGGGACAAAGTTATGAAAAAGTATTTGAAGGGAATTATTTAGAAATTATATAGGTTATGAAAAACTTGCATTTTATTTTTCGGATGTTTAAACGAAACCCGCTATTGGTTTACGTAAATATACCAGGGTTAGCAATAGGTCTTAGCGCGGTTATTTTACTTTCAATTTACCTGAAACACGAATTAAGTTTCGATAAGCACTTCAAAAATAAAGACCATGTGGTGCGTTTGTATAATTCGGTGACAGCAAATGGAAATTCTACCAATTATGGCATTTGTTTGCGAAAATCGTACACCGAATTGCCTGGGCAGGTTCCCGAGATTGAATCTGCTACCCAAATCTATAGGGGCTGGACGGTAACAACAGAGCTGAATGAAGAGCGTTACCCTGGGTTACAATTGTTATACGCCGATAAAGATTTTTTTGACGTTTTTGGACTTGAGTTGATTTACGGCAACAAAAAGGAAGCACTTGCCGGTTTAGATAAAATTGTATTAAACGAAACTTCTGCAAAAAAAATATTTGGGCGCACAGATTGTGTGGGTGAGGTAATCAAAATGTCGGATAACCCGGTTACGGTGAGCGGTGTAATTAAAGACTTACCGAGTGCCACGCACTTTAATTTCGATGTTTTGGCTTCCATGGAATCAATTCACCCCGAACATTGGGGCGGTTTGGAGCTATTTACATATTATCGGATAAACGATCGTGCAGATATTAATTTGGTTGGTGAAAAAATAGCTGCTGCAAATGACAATATTATGCAACCCTGGGCACAACCATTTAATGCAAGCGTTAAGTCAGGTGTCGAGAAACTAACTGCCTTGCACCTTCATACGGTAGTTCGTGGTGATTTATCGGCAAAAGCAAATACAACACAGATTATGATTGTGGCTGCAATTGCTTTTTTTATCTTGCTTATCGCGCTCATCAATTTTATAAATTTATATGTGTTGCATGGTGAAAAACGGATTGCAGAAATTGCTGCACGAAAATCACTAGGTGCAACAAAAGCCGCCCTGTCAAAACTATTTTTCAGTGAAACGGGTGTAATTGGATTAATCTCGTTTGTACTGGCAATTATTTTTTCGGTGCTTGTGCATCCTTATTTTGCACAGGTAATGCAAAGTAAAATAAGCTACCACGATTTGTTTTCATCATCCGGGATATTTGTATCTATCCTTATTTTATTCGTATTGATCTTTGCTGCCGGGGCTTATCCAAGTTATTACCTGTCGAAACTTGATTTGGTGAATGCACTTAAAGGCAAGTCGCTGAAAATAAAGCGAAAAAGTGCATTGTCGCGGGTTGCTGTGGTATTACAATTTACAATTTCCGTATTTTTGATAATTGCCTTTTCGGTTGTCTTGGCACAAACGCACTACATGAAAAATATGCCCCTTGGTTTTAATCCCGATCAGGTAATTGGGATTACCAATTTTGATCAACTTATTAGAAAAAGTGCGCCTTCAATCGAGGATGAGCTTCGTCAATTGGCCTTTGTTAAGCAGGTGGGCTCATCGACACATGGAATGGGGAATGGCACCAGTGGCCAGGGAATTAAAATGTATGGCTCCCCCGACAACTCATTAGGGATAAACGAATACCGTATCAATCCCGGTTTTGATAAAACTATGCAGTTGGAGTTGGTTGAGGGTCGTTACTTTAATAATTCGGAAGCCGATAAAAATGGCGTGATTTTGAATGAATCGGCTGTAAAAATGCTTGGTGGCGATGTGGAAACAGGAAGCCTTGTTGATATGCACGGGGAAGCATTAACTGTTATTGGCATCGTAAAAGATTTCTTTTATATCGATCACCCCGGGGAAGCAATTGCCCCGTTGGTATTAACAAATTACTGGTATAATGTCCGGAATATTTACATACGGACACATAGCAATTTGTCGCTTGCACAACAAACACAAATTGAGCAATTATTTAAAAGCTATTCGCCCGGGTTTATTTATAGCCAGTTTTCCATTAAAGATGTCTATTCCAATAAATTTAAAGGGGAAGAACGTATTATTAAACTTGTATCTTCCGGTGCCATTATGGCAATTATTATAAGTTTTATTGGTTTAATGGCCCTTTCCATATTGAACGTTAACCGCCGTAAAAAAGAGATTGGTATTCGCAAAGTAATCGGAAGTTCTGAAGTTGAAGTTGTTCGCTCATTACTTTCCGAAACCTTTGTTCTGGTTTGCATTGCAATAGCAATAGCTTGTGTTGGGAGTTACTATGCTCTGCAAAACTGGCTCGCAGGTTTTGTTGACAGGATTGCTTTATCGCCCGTTTACTTTTTGGCAGGTTCTGTTTTTGCATTGTTAATTGCTTTTCTGGCTGTTGGATGGAAAAGCTGGCAGGCGGCAACCCGGAATCCGGTGGAGGCACTTAGGTATGAATAAAAGCCTCCCCTAACCCCTCCAAAGGAGGGGAAGATGGTACAGATAGATCAGGAATAAACAATTGAAAAATGAAGAATAAAAAAAACAAAGTACACTTGGGAAAGTCCCCCTTTGGGGGATATAGGGGGCTGTAACCCGAAATCCTGTTGATCCCGATTGAATCGGGATTAAGGTATGAATAAGCCTCCCCTAACCCCTCCAAAGGAGGGGAACTTGGATCAGCAAAATTGAAAAATGAACATGTATAAAATTAACGAATAATCACAGTCCTAACTCCTCCCCTTTGGGGAGGTCGGGAGGGGCTTCTTAAAAGTCCCCCTTTGGGGGATTTTGGGGGCTGCATCTCAGGGGGAGAATTAAAGAGGGGGTCATATTAATGTTTTTAAAGAATTAAAATTGAATATTCGTTGAAAGCTAATTGTCGAATGGCATATTTCTTTGACAAAAAATTAGACAGCTGATGTAAAATAATTAGACATTGGCTGTTTTGCTTTGTTTTGTTATGCTCAGAGCATCAGTGGATTATAGTTAGGCTTCATATTTGAATAGGTAATTGCAAATAATTTTTGGCTTGAAAACCCACGGATTTGACCTAAATGAACTTGAAACAAAACTTGAATATAAAACGGCTCATCTTTATCCTCCTGTTTCTTTTTATAAAAAGCGTTAGTTATTCTATTGATCCAGATAAAGTGCCCCCTCTTATTCCTTATTGGGCATTTGGCCATTGGATTTGGGAGGACGAGCGCAACACCTCAGATGCTGTAACGGAATTAACGCAGGCTTATTTTGATCATCAAATTCCCGTTGACGCATTGATTATTGATAGTCCGTGGATGGTTCAGTACAACGATTTTATTTGGGATACCAACAGATACCCACAAGCGCAACAAATGGTTGAAGACTTGCAAAGCAAAGGGATTAAAGACCAGTTAAAAAATATTTATCTTTCAGCTAACTACGGTTTTTCAGGCATTGCCTGCGAAATAGGTGGTTACTGGAAGATACCCTCAACAAAAGAGCAGTTTATTGTTGACGAAGAAAACGGATCAATTAAGGTTGATTCAGAACGAAAATTAGATGTAGTATTTTTAGTGAAACAACAAGTAAAACCCCGAAAAGTAAAAGGGGCGGATGCTTACACCTATATTGAGGAAAACAAAATGCTCAGAATTGATAAATCAGGGACAAATTTTCAATTAAAAATCCAATAAACCAGGAATTTGAATATAAAATATCATTTAAACCAAATTATAAATCAGTATAGAGAACATGACTTCACATTTTATTAAATTATTCTTCCGGAACCTTTCAAAAAACAAAATTATTTCAGGGATAAACATTGCCGGATTGGTATTGGGTTTGCTGGGCACAATCCTGATTCTTGAATACGTGTTTTTTCATTGGAGTTTCGATAAATACCAGGCGAATGCTTCAGATGTTTACAGAGTGGTTTATAACCGCTACCAAAATGGGGAATTGCAATGGAAAACCGCCAACTCATTTTGCCCCACCGGAAGATATCTGAAAAATACATTTCCAGAGGTTAAAGAGTATGCCAATATCTCCAGGAAGTATAATATTTTGATTTCATTGATTGACAAAAGTGGCGAAAAACAATCGTTCAATATTGATAAAACGTATTATGCCACCAGCTCTCTTTTCAACATGTTTTCGATTGAGCTATTACAGGGAAATACTAATGGCTTGGACAAACCCAACTCGGTTTTTCTTTCGCAGCGTGCTGCAACTAAATACTTTGGCGATAAAAATCCGGTAGGGGAAATACTTACCGTAAACAATACTGAAAAACATACAATCGTTGGGGTTTACAAAACCATTCCTTCGAATTCACATCTTCAAAGCGACTTTCTCTTTTCGTTCGAAGATATTTTAGTCCGAAATCCGGGGCTACGCAACAATTGGAGTGGCGACTATTTACACACCTACATCCAAATGATTCCCGGAAGTGATTATAATAGGTTTGAGCAAACCGCATTGCCACAAATGGTTCAGGATAATTATGCGGAAAGATTGGCAAGCAGAAATTCACGCGATGAATACTTTCTTCAGCCTTTGCCTGATATCCATCTCCATTCAAACATCGAATACGAAACAGAAACACCGGGCAATGCCAAGGCAGTGAAAATCCTTTTTGGCTTTGCCATCTTTTTTATCATCATTGCTTGGGTTAATTACATTAATCTGGTTACGGCAAAAGCGATTGAACGGGCAAAGGAAATCGGGGTGAAAAAAGTAAGTGGAAAAACCGCTAAGTCATTGGTTTTTCAATTTATTGGCGAAGCTTTTTTGTTTAACCTGATTAGTTTGCTAATAGTAGTTGGACTTTGGTTTATTATAAATCCGTTTTACATGCGTTTAACCGGGATCGACAGCATTACAAGTTTCCTTACGATAAAGAATGGAATGGTTGCGTTGTTGTTTTTTGTTGGCGGAATACTACTTTCAAGCCTTTATCCGGCTTTTGTACTTTCATCGTTTAAACCGGCAAGTATTTTAAAAGGGAAGTTTGGGAATACAAAACAAGGCATTGCTTTTCGGAAAAGCCTGGTTACTGTTCAGTTTGTCGTTTCCATTATTTTATTGACCGGAACCATTATTACCTATCAGCAAGTTAATTTTTTGCTCCATAAAGACATGGGCTTAAACTATAAATCGAAAATCGCTATTAAGGCACCAAAGCCAGGTGAAGATCATTCGGTTTATAGCAGTAAATTGAAAGTTTTAGAAAATAAACTGGCATCGCATCCCGCTGTTGAGAACTATACTTTTGCTTCTGAAATTCCGGGGCATGAGATCAACAGTTGGTTTTTTGGATACCGTAAAGGTTTCGACCGAACCGATGGGAAAGCATATTTTAGGATCGATATTGATCAGCATTTTGGTGATTTTTACGATATTAAAATGCTTGCCGGAAGGCATTTCCGTGAAAGCGACCAGGAAGGTCAACGCAATATTCTTCTAAATGAAAAAGGAATGCAGCGTTTGGGCTTTACCAATCCCGAAGAAGCAATCAACAAAGTAGTTACAAATGGTAGGGTTGAGTACCAAATTATTGGTATTTTTCAGGATTTCAATTTTTATTCGGTGAAAGTTGATCCGGTACCAACAGTATTTACCCTAAGGGAAAGCAGCAAACAATTTATGGGTGTACAAGTTAGTCAAACAACTATGGCAAGTTTGCAGCCGGTTTTAAAAGATTTCCAAAATACCTATGCCGAGGTTTTCCCGGGAAGCCCGTTTGATTATTCAATAATCGAACAAAAAGCAACCACCGATTTAAGCACCGATAAAACGTTTGCCGCAGTTTTTGGGGTGTTTTCGTTCATGGCAATTGCTGTTTCTGTGATTGGTATTCTGGGATTGATTATCATAACCATCAATCAGAACCTAAAAGAAATGGGCGTTAGAAAGGTACTTGGCGCCGAATTGTCTCATATTTATGTGATACTCACCAAAAGCATGTCAAAGCAGTTTATTGCAGCAATTTTAGTGGCTGTACCTTTGGGTATTTTTGGTTTCCAGAAATGGTTTTTAAATACGTATAAAGACCATATCAACCTAAGTTGGGTACATTTAATGCTTCCCGTTCTTCTATTAAGCATTATTTTTATGCTTATAATATATATTCAGTCACAAAAAGTAATACGTCTAAGCACAACAAGTGTGTTAAAGTCAGAATAGAAATAGGTTTAAATTTAATGGACATTGACTAAAAAACGACATAAACTACCAACATGAAAAGATACTTGAACAGTTTCCTGAGGAGGCATTTTTTTAAAAACCGCACAAGCACAGCAATTAATATATTAAGCCTGGTGATAGCATTCACCTCTTGTTTGCTTATTTATTCGTACACTTTAAACGAGTTTTCGTATGATAAAAACTTTGAGCAGCATGAGCAGTTATACCGGGTCGCATCAAAAGTGCGGATGGGTGGTGTTGATTTTAGCTCAGCAATGGTTGCTCCGCCACTGGCCAAAACATTGGTGCGGGAAATTCCGGAAGTTGAAAAAGCAACGCGGCTGTGGCAATGGATGCTCTCAGTAAAAAAGGAAACCGATCAGGGTGAAGTAATATCCTACAATGAAGATTTGGTTACCGAGGCAGATTCCAACTTTTTTGATGTGTTCGATTTTGAATTGCTTCGAGGCAATGTAAAAACCTGCTTGAAAAGTCCCAATGCGATTGTTTTAACAAAAGAAACTGCAATTAAATATTTTGGAAAAGAAGCCTTCGACCGTGGTGAAATATTGGGTAAAAACCTTCATATGAAACTTTTCGGCCGATATCGTCCATACCAGATAATGGGAATTTGCGAAACACCACCAAAACAACTTCATTTTGGGTTTAGCATCTTATTTTCAAGCAGTAACGATCCGGATAGCAACACCAACCATTGGCTGAACAATACGTACTATACGTATGCCCTCCTGAACCCGGCTTCCAATCCAAAACTGGTGGAAGATAAACTTAAGGGGATTGTCGATAAATATGTGAACTCCGGATATGGAAAAGAATTCGCCCTAAGTGAAAATACGGCTTCTGATTATTGGATGTACACGCTGCAACCAATTACCAGCATTCATTTACAATCAAATTACGAACGTGAATTAAAAGTCAATAGCAGCATTAAGAATATTAAAATTGGGATAGGAATCGCAATTATGATTTTGGTAATTGCTTTGTTGAATTATATGAACCTGTTTACCGTAAGCAACCTGAAACGTTCAAAAGAAATAGCTGTTCGTAAGATTTCCGGGATGTATAAAGGTACTGTGTTTATGGGTTTTATTTCAGAATCGGTATTTTTTGTATTGATTGCAATGGTTATTGCCATGGTTATTACCTTGTTCTCGTTTCGGTTATTGGAACCAATTTCTGCAGGAATTCGTGACCTGGCGATACTTAAAGAGCCATTAACCTATGTTTTGGTTCTTGTTTTGATCCTGGTTTCAGGAGTAGCAGGTGGGGTTTATCCTGCCCTTAAAATGATTGGAACAAGAAACATCCTCTTGCTAAAATCAGTGTTTGAAGAAAGTAAAAGCGGCAATGGATTTCGTCAGGTTTTGGTCATCTCACAATTTGTGATTGCCATTATTTTAATTGTTTCATCCATTACTGTGTCGCGACAGTTGGATTTTATGTTGAGTAAAAATCCGGGATTCGATAATGAGCATATTATGGTGTGTGAGGCACCTGTTATGGCTTTGCGGAATAATTTTGAGAATTTTAAGGCAAAGTTGTTGAGCAAACCAGAAATATTAGCAGTATCAACAGCCAATACGGTTCCGGGCGATGGAGAGTTTAGTTTTCCCTTGTACCTTAAAAAACAGGGTGAAAACACCCATCAGATGGTTATTCCCTACGAAGGGAGTTACGATTATGTATCAACGCTTGGCTTGGATATAATTGAGGGCCGTGACTTTGCTAAAAATTACGACGACCAAAATAGTATTATCCTGAACGAAACTGCCGTTAAGACTTTAGGGCTTGTTGATCCGGTAGGGAAGTATGTGTATAATAGTGAAGTTCGTACCACCAGCGAGGAACTAACGCGTTTAAAAATCGTTGGGGTTGTAAAAGACATTCATTTTGAATCCTTTCATAAAACGATAAAGCCGTTTGCCATCCAACTCAGGGCTTTTCATAATTATATGGTTCTACGTACTGCTCCTGGAAACCTGTCAGAAACCATTGATTTTGTGCAAAACAGTTGGATAGAAGCGTATCCCGAATCTCCTTTTAGTTATACATTTTTAGATAAAAAATTTGAAGCCCTTTATAACAAAGAAGCGGGAATGAAATCCTTTTTCCTATTATTCACCGGGTTGGCAATTTTTATTGCGATGATTGGCTTGTTTGCATTATCGGTATTTATTGCCGGACAGCGTACCAAGGAAATTGGTATCCGAAAAGTGAACGGCGCTAAACTGATCGAAATTTTGACCTTGTTAAATAAAGATTTTGCCATTTGGGTCGCAATAGCATTTGTAATAGCATGCCCGGTTGCTTATTATTTTCTTCATAGTTGGCTGCAAACATTTGCATTCAAAAGCAATTTGAGCTGGTGGATTTTTGCTTTGGCAGGGCTTATGGCCTTAGTCATTGCCATGCTCACAATTACTTTTCAGTCGTACAGGGCTGCAACCAAAAATCCGGTGGATGCATTGCGATACGAATAATCCGCTTTTGCATCATCTAACTCCCTAAAGGGATAAACGGCAAAAGCTACTGAAGATGATTATAAACTACTTTGGTTTTAGTCACTGGCATAAGATGCCCCTCGGGGATTTAGTGGTAAACGATTCTTTTGGTGCAATTGCAAAACTTTAAAAAAATTCAATTAAATCTGTCAATCTTTTTTACAGATATTGTTTTTTAAGGAAAATTGGCAACGTTCTTGTTTTAATCGAGCTGGCTGTGGCTATATGAAGTTCTGGGAAAGATCAGTTCCCATTAGATTAAACTTATAAGATTAAACTATGTATAACCTAAAGATTACTATTCGTCGTTTATTAAAAGACAAGGCTTTCGCCGGCATCAATATTTTTGGCCTTGTAATTGGGATTACTTCATTTTTGGTTTTGTTCCTGTACGTATCGAATGAAAAGAGTTTCGATAAACATATAAGCGGGCACGAACAAATCTATCGTGTAACTTCCATTCCCGGTGGTCGTGAAAATGCCCCATGGGCAAGAAGCCTTGGGATTATCAAACCTGCCTCAGCCAATATTCCTGAAATTGAAATGGCAACCCAGTTTACACATTGCGCAGTGGGCAATATCAAAATTGGCGATAATTCGATCCAACAGCCTAATATTATGTCTGTTGATCTCAATTTTACCAAAATGTTTGATGTTGAGACAATAGTGGGTGATATTAATGAAATTGAAAAACCAAATACAGTTTTTATTAGCGAAGATTTTGCAAAGAAATATTTTAGAGGAATTAGCCCAATTGGGCAAAGCATTAACATAGAAGCTTTGCAGTATTCAAGGGATTTGGGCGATTATGAAATTAAGGGCATTGTAAAGAACACACATCCGAAAACACATTTTAAATATGAATTGTTGATTTCTCAAAAGGGAGGATTACAGGAACGTATCGAACAACAACCAACTCAAAAAACACAATGGTTGTATAGTTATTTTAAACTTAAAAAAGGGGCATCGTCTAAGTTGGTTGCTCAAAAAGTACAGGCATTTTACGATGCAAGCAGTTTGAAACAAACACGTGGTCCAAAAGAATACGCATTTGCTTTATTTCCGATGGATGATATTCACCTAAAATCAGATTATCGTTTTGAGTTAAGGGAGAGTTCAAGCAAAATAAATATCGGATTGTTTATTGCCATTTCCTTTATCATTTTGCTGGTGTCGTTAATGAATTTTACCAATTTAACCATTGCTAAACTGATTAAACGTTCAAAAGAGCTTGGTCTAAAAAAGTCGATTGGTGCAAACCAGGCGCAACTAATCAGGCAGGTTTTAACAGAAGTACTTTTCTTTTGTTTCCTTTCCATAGGAATTTCGCTAATTGCCATTGAGATTACAAAACCTTTAATTAACCGTTTTTTTGATATTGAATTTGCAATTTATTATGCTGAGCCGGTTTTTGTTTTGAGTATTTTGGCAGTTCTTGTAGTTTGTCTCGGATCAACAGCTTTGTTTATTTCAGTGTTTTTGTTTGGGCAAAACTCAACCATTAATATTCTTTCAGGGAAAGCTAATTATTCTGGAAATTATGTGCTAAAATCCTTGCTGGTTGGTCAGGTTGCCATAGTTGTTATATTAATGTCCGGAACATTTTTGGTGAATAAACAGATCAACTTTGTGCTCAACAAGCCACTGGGCTTCGATCAGGAAAATGTAGTGGTGCTTGAATTAAAAGACCGTTCGAAAGATCCGGCGGTATTTGTAAATGAATTGAAAAAGCAAAGTTTTATTTCTTCCGTTGGGATGACTGCCCAACATTTTGGATATCCCGCACAGGAAATTCCTTTGAGTGGTATGGGTATCGATGGGTCGGCAGAATTTGTTTTTGCCAATTACGACTACCTGAAAACCATGAATATTAAATTGATTGAGAACTGGATTAATCCAGAAGAGGATCAGGTTAATGGAATGGTAGTCAACAATCACCTGTATAAAAGGCTTTTGGAGAGGCATGGAAGTATGGAAGCAGTAAATGCATACCAGCAAACCCAGCCTTTGGAACAGGGACAGAGCCGTATAAATTTTATTGGAGTTGCCGACGATTTTAATTACAGTTCAGCACATGAATCAATTGGCGACTTTGCATTTTTATTGAGCGAATTTAGGCACGTTTCTCGTTTTATTCATGTTCGTTTAGGGAGTGGTAGTTTGCATAATGCCATGGGTTCCATTCGCGAAACCTGGGAAAATCATTACCCGGGTCAGGAATTGTCATACTTCTTTTTGGATGAGAAAATAGCCCAACAATACAAAGCTGAAACGATTTTGAGCCGAATCCTTTTTACTTTTTCTATTCTTGGAATATTAATAAGCATGATTGGTATTAGTGCTTTGGCGCTGTTTATATCACAACAACGCACAAAAGAAATTGGCATCCGCAAAGTAAATGGTGCAAAAATCTCAGAAGTACTCACATTGCTAAATAAAGACTTTGTAAAATGGGTTGCCATCGCTTTTGTAATCGCCACGCCAATAGCCTGGTATGCAATGCACAAGTGGCTCGAAAACTTTGCTTACAAAACCAACCTCAGTTGGTGGATTTTTGCCCTTGCCGGGATATTTGCTTTGGGAATTGCTCTATTTACGGTTAGTTGGCAAAGCTGGAAAGCTGCCAATAGAAATCCAGTTGAAAGTTTAAGGTATGAATAAGCCTCCCCTAACCCCTCCAAAGGAGGGGAACTTGGAGCTGCAAAATTGAAAAAAATAGACAGGTATAAAAATTACAAATAATCACTGTCCTAACTCCTCCCCTTTGGGGAGGTTGAGAGGGGCTTTAAATAATAAAATGAAATCAATAATTCGTAGTTTTCTCAAAAGGAAATTTAGTTCAACCATTATCATCATTAGCCTTTTTGTGGCTTTTGTCTCGACATTCTTAATTGCCGGGTTTGTAATTAATGAATACTCTGTGGATAGTTACCACTCAAAGAAGGAAAACATTTATCGGTTGTTATCGGACGATCCATGGGAAGAAGGTCATACCTTCCCCCACATTACAAAAGCAGCTCCTGAGTTTATAAAAAATAGTTTCCCGGAAGTGGTGGATTATGTGCAATGGAACAAAAACGGCTATGAAAAACTGGAGGCAAACAACACTACTTTTTTTAAAGATTTTAAAATCTACGAAACGGGTGCTTCCTTTTTTGACATTTTCTCATTTAAGCTAATAGAAGGGGAACAATCCGCTGTTTTTCTTGACAGGAACAATATTGTGTTATCGGAAGAAACGGCCTTACGGATATTTGGATCCTCCAATGTGCTTGGTGAGCCAATCACCATAAAGCATCGGAATGAAACAAAAAACTATTTGGTTTCCGGTGTTGTGGAAACGCCTAAAAACAGGTCACATTTATATTTCGATATGCTAACCTCAATTGAAGGGAAAGAATTCAGGGGTTGTAATGCCTATTTATTGTTGAGGGAAAATACTTCAGCTGCCGATTTCGAAAAGAAACTTCAAAACCACAAGGCTGAAATTCCATTCTTCAGGAACGATACTAATGTAAACTATTACCTTGAAAATTTGATGTCAATTTATATGTCTAAAGAATTAAAGACCAAAATAACCATTTTTGTTATCATCGCTGTTTTGATTCTTTTTGTGGCATTCTTTAATTATTTTAACCTCATATCGACACAGATTTTTGAACGTGAAAATGAGGTTAAGATCAAGCGAATAATTGGTGGGTCATATGCCAATATTGTTCGTTCATTGGCAGCTGAGTTCTCAATTCTTATACTTGGATCAACGCTTCTTGGATTTCTCGGAATAAAACTTTTCCTGCCTGTTTTTAATGCGATTAATCAATCGGCTTTGGTTTTTGCCGATTTTATGCAGCCAAAAGTACTTGGTTACATATTCTTGGTTGTAATTTTCGTATTTATTCTGAGTTATTTAGCTACTTTCTTGTACGTTAAAAAGCAAAGCAGGAGTGGAGCCTCAAAACTTAAGAAAGCAACATCATTCCCGGTGGTAAGCACTTTTCAGTTTGCAGTTTCTACGGTACTAATTATTTGCACTTTGTTTATCATTAAACAAATAAAATATGTGCATAGCAAAGATATTGGATTGAACCGTGATATTGTTGAAATGAGATTACCCCCATTAAATAACGACAAATCGCTGGTTCTAAAAGAATTACTGTTGGAAAATCCGTCAATCGATAAGGTTTCGATATGCAGCGCATCTCCGGTAAGGGAAGGTGCAATGGTATTATATTCTTTCGAAGAAAATGGAGAAAAGAAAGAATATTCACCATTATATTTCTCTGGCGACCATGAGTATATCAATACCCTTGGAATAAGCCTTTTGGATGGGCAGGATTTTTATCCATCGGCAACACAAAACAGTAAGAAGTGTTTGGTTAACCAGGCAATGATCCAATATCTTAACCTGAAAGACCCGATTGGGAAAACTTTACCAGGTTCAAAAAATGAGATTGTTGGCATTGTTTCCGATTTCCATTGGAATTCATTGGAGAATAAAATACCTCCTTCCATGATTGCATATTCGAATTCCGGTTCAAATGTTCTGGTAAAAATTAATCCTGAATTATATCAGGCAGGTTTGAAGCATGTTCAGGAAAGCTGGAACAAAACAATCCCTGATTTTCCTTTTGATTATTGGACAATTGGCGATTGGTTTAATAAAAAACACGCGAAATACGACCTAATGGTCCGATTCATTACATTCTTTTGTTTTATTGCCATTTTCCTTTCCATAATTGGATTAATAGCCAGGTCAATTATTACCATTAATTACAAAAGAAAAGAAATAGGAATCCGAAAGGTAAATGGTGCACGAATTTCGGAAGTGTTGTTTATGTTGAATAAAAAATTTATGGTTTGGGTCGCAATTGCCTATTTTACCGCAGTTCCTATTGCCTGGTTTGCAATGAACAAATGGCTCGAAAATTTTGCCTATAAGACAAAGCTCAGCTGGTGGATATTCGCTTTGTCCGGTTTATTGGCTCTTGGAATTGCACTATTGACTGTAAGTTGGCAGAGCTGGAAAGCTGCCAGCAGAAATCCTGTGGAAGCTTTAAGATATGAATAAGCCTCCCCTAAGCCCTCCAAAGGAGGGGAACTTGGAGCTGCAAAATTGAAAAAAATAGACAGGTATAAAAATTACAAATAATCACTGTCCTAACTCCTCCCCTTTGGGGAGGTTGGGAGGGGCTTCTTAAAAGGTCCCCCTTTGGGGGATATAGGAGGAGAACTAAAGAGGGGGTCATCTTTTTTTAATGAAAATTAAATAAGAAGAAAGAATCTTCATGCAGCAAGTAGATCATCACTCAAAGTGGCACGCTGAAGGTAGCAGTTAAACCCTGTAACAATTTCTTTTTTTGGACGTCTTAAAAGTATTGATTGTGAACCTTAGCTTACTTTGACTTTAAAAAAACAACGTATGATTTTTAATGATTTACGAATTGGTTGGAGAAATATCAAAAAAAACGGGATTTTTTCCATCATAAATATTGCCGGTTTATCCCTTGGCATTGCAGTGGTAACGCTCATTCTTTTTTGGGTGGTCGATGAGGTAAATTATAACAAGTTCCACGAAAACCTGGATCAAATTTATACCGTGTATGAGCATCAGCAATATTCCGATGGGCAGGAATTGTTTACCTCATGCACACCATTCCCTTTGGCGAAAGAATTAGTAAATGTATTTAGCGAAGTCGAAAATGCAACAACATTTTCAAACCTCGGAAAACAATTGATCCGTTATGGCGATAAAGAATATAAAGAGGGTCCATTAATTTGCACTGATAATGAGTTTTTAAAAATATTTTCATTTGAAATTGTACAGGGTGATGCAGATGCTTTGTCGGCACCTGACAAAATCATTATTAACGAAGAAATTGCCACCCTGCTATTTGGGAATGAGCCGGCACTGGGGAAAATGATCCGGTTGAACGACAGGCATGATTATTCAGTTGGGGCGGTTGTAAAAACAGATAAACTAAAGTCAACAATTGATTTCAAGATTCTTGTCCCACTGCAATTGGTTGAAGCGTATGGGGCCGATTTAAACCGTTGGGGCAATAACTGGCCTCGCACTTCATTACTTTTATCCGAAAATACCGATACCGATAAGTTAAACGATAAAATTGTAAACTTCCTTAAGGAAAAAGATCAGCAGAATACCACTTTGCACCTTTCCCCTTTTGATAATGAACGATTACATTCATACTCGGGCAAACATAACCGGATTCAATATGTATATCAGTTTTTGGGCATTGCTTTCATAATTGTTCTAATCGCTTCCATTAATTTTATTAACCTTTCGACCGCCAAAGCTGAGCAGCGCCGCCCCGAAGTTGGGATCAGAAAAGTTTTAGGCGCAAACAAAACAACCATATTAAATCAATTTGTGCAGGAAAAGGGCATTTTAATAGGGTTGAGCTTGTTATTGAGCGTGATTCTGGTATTGGCATTTATCCCTGCGTTCCGATCGGTTTCTGACAAGGTAGTTACATTAAGTTTGTTGCAAAACAAGTATATGCTCTACATGCTTTTAACAGTAGTATTAAGTATTCTGGTTTTATCGGTCATTTATCCATCTTTTTATATTTCTTCATTTAATCCGGCACAAACTATAAAAAAATCACCAGCGAAGAAGAAAGTAGGATTAAAGAATTTATTGGTGATTGTTCAATTTGTATTATCGGTTGTATTGATTAGCTGTACGATATTCATTTCCAGACAATTAAAATATATCAATAATTACGATCTCGGTTATCAACAGGCAAACCTTATTTATCTTCCATTAAGTGGTGAAGCGAAAAATAAGCACGAAGCTTTGAGCCAAAAATTCAGCCAATTGCCGGGAATTGAAAGTTTAACCCGGTCGAGTAGGGTACCGTTTTATGGAGGGAATTCATCGTGGGGATATGACTGGGAAGGAAAGGACCCGGATAATAAAGTGCTGATTTGCTCAATGTACGCCGACCGGGATTATTTTAAAACTATGGGCATAAAAATGGCGGATGGAGTCAATTTCCCTGAAATGTATTCTAAGGTTCTTGACCGCGATGAGGTTACCGCACCTAAGGTTATCCTTAACCAGGAAGCTGTAAAAAGAATGCATATTATGCAGCCCGTTGGAAAATATTTTAGGTCAGGAGGCGATTCTGAGAAAGGTTCGATTGTTGGGGTGGTTGAAGATTTTCATTTTCAGTCGCTGCATTCGGGAGTTGAACCACTGGTAATTTATCCCCTTTTTGATGAACCCGATTATATTATTGCCCGAATCGATCCAAAGGTTTTTTCGCAAACTATTGAAGAACTAAAAAGAACATGGAACAGTGTTTTGCCGGAATCAATTTGTGAAGTTAAATTTTTTGACGACAGCCTTGAATCGATGTACAATTCGGAGATTAAGATTTCGGGTTTGTTCCGGTACTTTTCAATTATCGCTATTTTTATTTCCTGCATTGGCTTATTCGGGCTTTCACTTTTTGTGATCGAACGCCGTAAAAAAGAAATCGGGGTGCGAAAAGTGAACGGCGCAAAAATTGCCGAAGTAATGTTCCTGCTTAACAAAGACTTTGTTAGGTGGGTACTCATTGCATTTGTAATTGCCTGCCCGCTTGCCTGGTTTATCATGCTAAAATGGCTCGAAAATTTTGCCTATAAAACTAACTTAAGCTGGTGGGTTTTTGCGCTATCCGGGGCACTTGCGCTTATCATTGCTGTGTTAACAGTTACCTGGCATTCATGGAAAGCGGCAACACGAAATCCGGTGGAAGCTCTGAGATATGAATAGGAAGCCTCCCCTAACCCCTCCTAAGGAGGGGAACTTGGAGCTGCAAAATTGAAAAAATGAACATGTTTAAAAATTACAAATAATCCCAGACCTAACTCCTCCCCTTTGGGGAGGTTGGGAGGGGCTTCTTAAAAGTCCCCTTTTGGGGGATTTAGAGATGGGGTCAAAATGAAAATTGAAAAATAGCTGGAAAGCAGCTACGCGAAATCCGGTTGATCCCGATTAAATCCGGAACTAAGACACGAGCAGCAATCAGATCACTTTATATGAAAATCTAACTAAATAACAGTTTAGATTATGTTCATTATTTGGAATTTCATTACCGTTTGAAAACAATTAAAACGGTTGATGTAAAATATAGATTGTTAGCTTGTTATGTCTTTCCAGGCAGTTTATTCCAATGTTTTAATTAGTAAAACTGACTTCCTATCTCAAAATAACCAAGTATATTGTATTTTTATTAGGAATAATAAGGGAAGTAAAATTCTTCGATTAAATCTTATTTTATCTTAGGATGGAATATCGTATATCTCTTATTTGCTAAGAGGGCATTATGGGTTTTTGGAAATTAAAAAATAATCACATGATTAACCGGGTTATTTTCACATCTTGGTTTTATATTCTCGGTTCATTGTTTATCTGTACTAGTGCGCAGGTACGATTCACGCATTATTCTACTCAAAACGGATTGCCAAATGATTTTGTACTTTCCATCGTACAAGATCAAAATGGTTTTATGTGGTTTGGAACTCATATTGGCGTTGTCCGCTACGATGGACATAGTTTTAATTTAATTCAACCCGATCCACAAAAAAGCAATAGTTTAAGCTATAA
This sequence comes from Prolixibacteraceae bacterium, assembly GCA_963678235.1. Classification (GTDB taxonomy): domain Bacteria; phylum Bacteroidota; class Bacteroidia; order Bacteroidales; family Prolixibacteraceae; genus JABMQB01. The sequence continues at coordinate 4,056,385 of OY782766.1, forward strand.
ACATGTAAACAATTTGTATGGTGATTCACATGGGAATTTATGGATCAGATTTACTGAAAATGCACTAAATCGTTTACATATTCCAACAGGAGAGATAATTAATTATCCTACCGATACGGTCAATTCTAGAGGAATTTCAAGTTTTAGGGGTATCGATATATTTGAAGACGTTGATTCAGTGGTGTGGTTAAAAAGCTACGAGGGTATGTTTCGCTACAATAGTGAAACGGATGAGTTTAAATCAGTTTTGCCGGAATCAACTACCAGTAAATCTTTTCCCAGTAATAAAATTGCAACTGCAGTTGATGATTCATTGGGAAATTTATGGATTTTGACAACTAATGGTATAGGTCAGATTAACCGGGGTAGTTATGAAACAATATCGCTGGCAGAGGTGGTCAATCAACCAGAAATTGATTCATTGAAAATCAATGCTCTATCTTCTGATCGCAAATCGACACTTTGGTTTAGCACTATAAATAATGGTTTATATAGTTATGATATCTCAAATAATAAATTGAAGAATTATAGCCGGGATATTTCGAATGTACACTCCATTTTTTGTGATAGTGAAGGAGATGTTTATATATTCTCAAATACTGGCAATACATTATTTTATATCGATGTTGCGACAAAACCTGAAATTACTCTATCCACCTATCGGTTATTTAATACCAATGAGCAGGTGCGATTCTACAGGATAAATGAGGATAAAGCCGGGAATATCTGGATATCTTCTTCACAAGGCCTTGATATGTTTAACAAAAAGTCAGGAATTGTTCATTATAAACATAATCCAATTCAAAGTCAATCAATAAGTTCCAATGTAATTAATTTTGCTTTTATCGATCAAACAAATAATTTATGGTTGAGTAATTATCGAAAGGGTTTGGATAAAGCAGACTTAAATCAAAAACCATTTGAAGTATACTTCAATAATCCCGATCAAACAGACCATATCTTTTACGATTCAAATATTACTTCACTAATGGAAGATAGCCAAAATTATCTTTGGGTAGGTGCAACGGGAAAATCCATCATTCGCTTTGACCGGGAGACGAATTCATTTGAATCGGTTCAAGTTAAAGAAGATGAGCAGACCATGTTTTCGGCATTGTTTGAAGATAGCGAGGGCGACATTTGGGTTGGAAATTATTACGAAGGAATAGAACGAATTGATACAAGTTCGCTTCAGATAACCTATTCCGAAATCTATTCAGAAAAAACTGTTGTTTTTGGTGTTCGTAAATTTGCAGAAGATAAGGATAAAAATATATGGTTTGTTTCATCATCTGGAGTACATAAGTGGGACAGAAAAACCCAGAAAATAATTCCCTATACCATCCTATATGACACCTACGATCCTAATCATGGGTTTTATCGAACATTAACAATCGATAAGGATGGAATAATATGGGCAGGTTCGTATAATGGGGGAATGGTACGTTATAATACGGAAACAAAAACGGTTCGTCGTTTTATGAATATTCCGGAAGACAAAACAAGCATTAGTGGTGATGGGGTTTATACTATTTACGAAGAAACAGACAGTACTTTTTTAATAGGAACGACTTTGGGTTTAAACCGATTTAATAAAAAAACGGAGCAATTCTCACCTGTTGATTCGAAACAGAGCCTGTATAATTACAGTATTTATACAATTATCCCCGATGCCTTAAATAATTTGTGGATGGCTACCGATTATGGACTAATCCGTTTCAATAAAGAAAGCAAGGAATGCACTTTCTTTAACGAGGGAGATGGATTGCCCGCCAATGAATTTAATACAACAGCAAGTTGTTTGAGCCATAATGGTTTGATTTATCTCGGTTCCCCAAAAGGTATGTTGTATTTCGATTCGAATAAATTTACCAGTAATCCATATTTAGCAAAGCCAACAATTACCAACCTTCAAATTGATAATGCCGATATTGGACCTGGTGATAGTTTAAATGGGAGGGTTGTGTTAAACAATCAAATTTGGGATACCAACGAACTGGTTTTAAAACACTTTGAGAACGATTTTACCCTCCAGTTTTCGGCGATGCATTTTGCCGTACCTGAAAACAATAGATTCTGGTATAAGCTTGAAGGGTACCGCAAAGATTGGTTGCAAACAGATGCCAATCGAAGGTGGGCTTCGTTTACCGGATTGCAGCCCGGGCATTATACATTTAAGCTCAGGGCGACCAATAACGATGGGGTTCTGTGTAACCCGGAAGATGAAGTATCATTGAAAATTACAATAAAGCCACCTTTTTGGATGACGCTCTGGTTCAAAATACTTTTCCTTTTGTTTATAATAATTCTTGTCGGGTTTTTTATCAGGCAAAGGATTGTTGGCTTTAAAAAAAGTAACTTATTGTTGGAGCAAAAGGTTAAAGAACGTACTTTGGAGCTCGAGAAGGTTAATTCTTATTTAGAAGAGCAACAAGAAGAAATTAATTCGCAGAACGAAACCCTAAGGGCAACAAAAGAGGAAATTATAGAGCAAAATATTGAACTTGACAAACATAGAAATAAACTGGAATTATTGGTCGAAGAAAGAACATCAGAACTCATGGATGCTTTGAATAAAGCCAGGGAATCTGATCGTTTAAAAAGCTCGTTCCTGGCTAATATGTCGCACGAAATTCGCACGCCAATGAATGCTATAATTGGCTTTTCATCCTTACTTAAAGACGAAAGTATTGATGAAACAAAAAGAAAAGCTTTTTACGATATTATTATAAAAAACAGTGAAGCTCTGCTGGTATTGATCGATGATATATTGGATTTATCGAAAATCCAATCCAATCAATTAAAATTCAATTTTGATACCGGAATTGTAAAGGAGTATTTTGAAGAAATATTTAACACGTTTATACTTGAAGCGGAAAAGAAACCTATCGATCTTAGGCTAAATCTCGATGCGAAGCACGAAAATCTTACCCTTGTAACCGATGGGGTTAGGTTTAAGCAAGTCATTTCCAATTTATTGTCAAATGCAATAAAATTTACGGAAAAAGGGTCGATAGAATTTGGTGTTTTTGAAGTTGCAGATCAAATTACATTTTACGTAAAAGATACCGGAATTGGAATTCCCAAAAATGTGGGGGATACAATTTTCGATCAATTCTTAAAAATTGAAGAAAACAAGGATCAACTTTATCGGGGGGTTGGCTTAGGACTTGCAATTTGTAAAAACCTGGTTAATCATTGGGGAGGAAGAATTTGGTATGAATCAAAAGAAAATATAGGAACAACCTTTTACTTTACCCACCCGCGGGATATTCAGCAGCAGAAGGTAAAAACAAGTGATCCCGATATTCGGCAGGATGAATTGGATTTAAGTAAATATACTTTACTTATTGCAGAAGATGAGATCTCAAATTATCAATTGTTGCATGCTTTTCTTGAGCAATCTGGTGCTAATATTTTATGGGCAAAAGATGGAATGGAAGCATGTGAAATGTTCGAAAAACAAAAAGTTGATCTTGTTTTAATGGATATAAAAATGCCGGTAATGAACGGTGTTGATGCTGCAAAAATTTTAAAGAAGAAAGATCCGAATATACCAATCATTGCGCAAACCGCATTTTCAAAAACATTAGTGGAGGAATCAATTGCAAATCGGAATATAGATGCATATGTCACTAAACCAATCAATCGTGTTGAATTAATGAATGTGCTCGCTAATTATTTGTAATCTATATTCTGTAGTTAATGGTTAAATCCTTCTCCTGATTCAAATCAGTAGCATTGCAGCTTCTTTAGGTCCTATAAATTTCGATTTTAAAATGAAGTAGATTTGAGTACAGAGATTTAAGTATTGAGAATCATTTTGCTTTTTCTCTCTACTCATTACTCAATACTCATATCTATTTTTTGCATTTCATTCAATTTAAAACCTATGTACTTCCAGTGCATAGTAGCTTAGTCTTTTTAATCCTATGGGCTCAATCACCCTTTGAGGTTAAGTTCAGCGGTGCCCCTTGTTCAATTTAAATAATTTGGAAAATATATGTAAAAAAATTTAACCTAGTGTAAAATAAATTTACACTAAATTATTTCTATGTATTTGTAAAAAGCTTATATTCACAAGGTTAAATTCGGGCATCGTTATTGGGTAGTTGATTGGAAAAACATAAAAATTATGATAAAGCTAAAAAACATTGATAAATATTATGATTCGAAGTTTCAACGAACATTTATTTTAAAAGGGGTCGATCTTGAAGTAAAACAAGGTGAATTTTTATCGATAATGGGACCAAGTGGTGCCGGGAAATCAACGCTACTTAATATTATCGGGATGCTGGATGAACCCAATGCCGGCGAATACCTTTTTTTAGACAACCCTGCCCATAAACTCAAAGAAAAGCAAAAAGTACAGTACCACCGAAGCCATATTGGTTTTATTTTTCAGGCATTTCACCTAATTGAAGAGTTAAATGTTTATGAAAATATCGAAACGCCTTTAATCTACAGAAATGTAAAATTGAAGGAAAGAAAGGCATTGGTTGCCGATTTATTGGACCGTTTTAATATGGTGGCAAAAAAAGACCTTTTCCCGACCCAGTTATCAGGTGGGCAACAGCAATTGGTGGCAATTGCACGCGCCATTATTGGTAGTCCAAAATTACTTCTTGCCGATGAGCCTACAGGTAACCTTCACTCTGAGCAAGGCGCAATGATAATGGAGCTTCTGAAAAAATTGAACGATCAGGGAATGACAATCATTCAGGTAACCCACTCGAAAGAAAATGCCCAATACGGTAGCCGCATTATTCAGTTGGTTGATGGTTTGATCAGGGAAGATTATCAGGTAGAATAATAGTCCGATAATAACGGTTTGGTTAAACCGATTTTTTTGAAATAATTGTTTCGGAATGATATTTAAAGTTGTTTTTCGGAATCTTAAAAAGCACCCGTTTTTAAATCTCATCAAAGTAGTTGGGTTAAGTTTGTCTTTGGTTGGGGTATTATTTATCCTGCTTTTTTTGCGTTATGAATTAAGCTACGATGCTTACCATTCAAACACACAGAATATATACAGGTATTCGGTCACCGATCCCGATTTTCTTGGAGGCAAACATTTTGCACGATTGTATAATCCGGGGTATGTTGAGGACCTTAAAAATGAAATTCCTGAAATTGAGAATTTTGTCCGGTTGAAGCCGGTACGTGGGGGATTAATGAAATATGGTGAACGATATTACGGGCTTAACCGGGCTTTTGAATGCGACAGCACTTTCTTTAATGTATTCGATGCTGAATTAATATATGGTGACAAGCATAATGTTTTGGCAACTCCGGCGTCATTAGTAATTACACAAAAATTTGCTGAAAAAATATTTGGTAATTCCGATCCAATAGGTCAAATTCTTACGCTGCCTGCCGGGCAATATTATGGCATTGCACAGGACTTCACCATCCGGGGAATTATGAAAGAGTTCCCCAATAACAGCCATTTTCATCCTGATTTTGTGGCAACACCCGTTCAGGACGGATTTAAATACGGCTGGGCATGGACATATCTTGTGCTGGGGAATAATGCATCAGAGGAACGTGTGAAAAGTGGGATTGCGAATTATCTGATAGCAAATAAAAACCCGGATTCTGAAAAAATGGATTCGGAGGTGCATTTGCAAAAACTTACTGAGATTCACTTGTATTCCCATAAGTTACGCGAAATCGAGCAAAACGGAAATGCACGTTACATATATGTACTTGGCATAGCAGCTGTTATTTTAATCCTGATCGCAATTAGCAATTATGCAAACCTGAATATCGGTATGGCAGGATTTAATGCAAAATACCTGTTTGTGAACAAGCTTTTGGGATCTTCCAAAACATCAGCTACAAAATATTTTCTTTCAGAAGGTTCCATTATAATTTTGCTTACGTTATTGACCGCAATGCTAATTTCTATTCCTGCTAATGCGTTAATCCTGAAATTTTATGGTTTAAACCTTTTGTCCGGAAATGCGCAGTTGCTTTTTATTGTGGTGATGTTCTTTGCGTTTATAACGCTTTTCTTTGGCATGCTTCCGCTTATAAAAACAGTTTTTTCTTCTTTAAACAGTTTGTCTGATAAACGAAATTTTGTATTGGGAGGCAAAGCCCGGATAAACCGTATGTTAATTGTATTACAATATACCTTTTCGATTGCTTTAATAATTGCGGTTATTGTAATATCGCGACAAACAAACTATGCTTTCAAAAGTAGTATGGGGGCAGAAAAAGGAAATGTTATTTGCATGGAATCTGTGCACGCAAGCATTCAACAAAAATTTGAGGTTTTTAAAGAGGAACTGTTAAAATACAGCAGTATTGAGTCGGTTTCGGCAATGATGGACCCACCAGGAGGTGAGGCTAATGACATGTTTCCTTTTGAAATGGAAGGTTACACCGTTAAAAATGAGAATGCAACTTACGATCGCATTGGTGTATTTCCTTGCGATTATTCCTTTGCCAGCTTATTCAACCTTAAATTTATTGCAGGCCAAAATTTTACCGAAAACAATAAAGAAATTGAAGGATCAGGCGAATATATCATTAATGAAGCTGCAGTAAACCGCTTAAATCATACCTCTGCCGAAGAGCTTATCGGAAAAAATTTCAAACTTATTTTTTCAACACCAGAAACTAATATTACGATGCCTGCAGGGAAAATAATTGGGGTGGTTAAAAATTTCCATTTATCAAGCCTTCGTAAAGAGGTAGAACCTTTGGTGATGTTCAAGCGTGATAAAATGTGGTTGATTAATTTTGTTGTTTCCTTTAAGCCGGGAATGCGCGAACAGGCATTACTTGACATGAGTAATATTTGGAGTTCTTTGTTCCCGGAATTTCCTTTCAGGTATGAGGATGTTGGCGTGATGTATAAGAATGTGTACAAAGCAGAATTGTTGCAAGCCAGGCTTTTGTCCATATTTACAATCATTGCATTATTTATTTCTTCAATGGGCATGTTTGGGTTGGCCCTTATTATTACACAGCATAAAATAAAAGAAATAGGAATACGGAAAGTTAATGGTGCGCGGGTATCGGAGATATTGGCACATTTAAACAAGGATTTTGTTCTTTGGGTAATCATCGCATTTGTATTGGCGAGTCCGGTAGCATGGTTTGCAATGAATAAATGGCTTGAAAATTTTGCGTATAAAACCAATCTCAGTTGGTGGATATTTCTTCTGTCCGGATTGCTGGCTTTATGCATTGTTCTGTTAACGGTCAGTATTCAAAGCTGGAAAGCCGCAACCAGAAACCCAGTTGACAGTTTGAGGTACGAATAAATTAGATTCATTCCCGATATTTACAATCATACTATTATATATATTATTTAAAGCATTTGCTTTTTTATTTTAGCCGCATGCAATTGCCGGGAATAGGAAGGGGATTTGCGGCGGAAACCTGGCAAAACAGCTTTATTGCATGGTTAAAAGATTTGGGATTTTTACAGTGGCAATTGTGCTATGGCAATATAAACTATCAAAGTTTATATAATTTGTCCCATGTTGGGAATCGCTTTTGCGTTAAACTAAATATTTCTATCTTTCAAAAAAATACAAAACCAGTGGCTCTTTTATGAGGAAATTAGTGACTTTTTGTCTTCTAAGTATTTCTGCCCTCCTTTTGTTTCTTAATTCATTTGCTGAGGCAAATATGGATACGAAAAAATACGTTTTATACATAAATTCCTACCGGCCAGGATATAAATGGAGCGACCATATCGAAAATGGTATTTATGAGGTCCTCGAAAACAAGGATATAGTTGTTTTTACTGAATATCTCGATTCGCACAGGCTTCCCCATAACAAAGATTTATTTAAAACAGTCCTCCTCAGCGAGAAATATAAGAATGTAAACTTTCAAGCTATTCTGGTAAGCGATAACGATGCATTAAATTTTGTAATAGAAAGTGCGGACGATCTATTTCCGGACATACCAATATTGTTTTGTGGGATAAGTAATCCGGAAGATTATCACTTTGAAGGGACAAGGTTTTATGGTTTCAAAGAAAATGTGGATGCCAACATTGGATTAAACGTCATTAAAAAAGCTTTCCCGAAAGTCAAACGCATAACACTTATTGCCGACAACTCAACCACCGGAACAATTTACAAAAATCAGTTTAGGAACTTTAAGAATCAATATCCGGAGATTGAATTTGTGGCTCCCGATGCAATTATTATTGATCGCATTTTAGACTTGGTCAAAAATATGGAAGGTGACGAAATAATATACCTGCGGGGAGTGCATCGCGATTTCAATAACAGCCCGGTTAGCTTTTATCCTTTTTCCGAAAAGTTGTTGTCTTTGGCAAAAGTCCCGGTTTTTTGTGATGATGAAATACTCATGGGCAAAGGAAGTTTTGGAGGGTATTGGAATTCAGCATACGATCAGGGCGAAGCAATGGGGAATTTGCTTTTGGATATCCTTGATAGTGATGGTACTAAAGAATTTGACCATATCAATACATTAAAATCAAATTATTTTTTCGACTTTAAAATGCTTTCAAAATTCGATGTGGATGAAAGCAGCCTCCCTAAAGGTTCAATCATATTAAACCGTCCTGACAAAGAATACCGGACCCAATTTTTAGTTTCAATTTTATTAGTCATTTTGTTGAGTGTCGCCCTTGTTGCGTTAATCATTAGTCAGGTGCGAAGGAATAGGATTCAAGAGGAGTTAATAACCCAATTGAATGTTATTAAGGATAAAAATGAAGAACTTACGAAAGCAAATAACCAAATAGGCTTGTTAAATTCACAATTGAAGGAAGCCAATATCCAGTTAGAAAAAGAAAAAGAAAATGCCGAAAGTGCAAATAAATTAAAAGCTTCTTTTTTAGCAAACATGAGCCACGAAATCAGAACCCCAATGAATGCAATTATTGGTTTTTCAGATCTCCTTCAACATTCATTTGTTGATGAAGGGAAAAGAAAAGAATACTTAAAATATATTGTAGAAAGTGGTAATTCATTGGTAAGGCTTATTGATACAATTATTGAAATTTCAAACCTTGAGTCGCAAATCGGTAAAGTGAAGCTTTCAAAGTTTATCGTTAATAGCAAATTAATTGAACTTTTTGATTTTTATTCCGGTAAATTAGAGAGAAGCGAGAACAATAAAGTACAATTTGATTTGGATCTTCCAGGTAAAGATTATGCGCTCACAAGTGATTTGTCAAAACTTAATAAACTCCTGGGTATATTTTTGAGCAATGCCATTAAGTTTACCGAAGAAGGTACCATTAGGCTAGGGTTCAGGACCACATCAAGTTCAATAATCTTTTTTGTAAGCGACACTGGAATAGGCATATCAGAAAAAAATCAACAAATTATTTTTGAGAGCTTTTCGAAAGTGGAAGACGATATTAGCAAGTTATACCGAGGCGTTGGACTTGGATTATATATTGCAAAATTGCTTGCAAAAGATTTAGGTGGGATTATCAACCTGGAATCTACATTAGGAAAGGGTTCCGAATTCAGTTTTATCCTTCCTTATTCGCAGGAGGACATTGATGAGGCAGTGATGGAGGAAATTGATGCGCTTGATTAGCGCACTATATTTTGTCTATTGCCCTTTGTATCCTTTTTAAGCTTTCCTCTTTGCCAAGTATTTCACAAATTAAAAACAAATCGGGTCCCATATTGCCGCCTACAAGAGCTAACCTCAGCGGGTTCATAATAGCACCAAATCCCCATCCTTTTTCATTCATAAAAGCCGAAAACTGATCTTTTATTATACTGGCCTCCCAATTGTCTATTTTGGTAAATTCATTTGCTATTTGCGAAAGGTTTACTGCCGTATCTTCTTTCCAACGTTTTTTTACTGTTTTTTCATCGTAACTCATTGGAGCCTCAAAAAAGTAATATCCTTGTTCCCATAAATCAGCCGGGAACTCACAACGGTCTTTAATATTTTCAACTACCAATTCAACAGTTTCATCATTGGCTTCAATATTTTTCTCGTTCAAGGTTTTCCGGAATAATTCGGAAAGTTCGGGAATTGATTTTTGCTGGAAATAATATTTATTGAACCATTTCGCTTTTTCAGGATCAAAACGCGATCCGGACTTTACTACACGCCCAATATCAAATGTTTTTGTCAATTCATCAAGCGTGAAAAACTCCTGTTCTGTTCCCGGGTTCCAACCAAGCAATGAAAGCATATTTATAAATGCTTCGGGGAAATAACCTTCTTCCCGATAACCTTTTGATATTTCTTTAGAATTAGGATCTTCCCATTCCAATGGGAAAACAGGAAAACCTAATTTGTCGCCATCTCTTTTACTAAGTTTCCCTTTGCCTACGGGTTTTAAAATCAGTGGCAAGTGGGCAAACCGGGGTTTGGTATCTTCCCAGCCTAAAGCCTTATAAAGCAGCACATGAAGTGGCATGGAAGGTAACCATTCTTCACCTCTGATCACATGTGTAATTTTCATTAAATGGTCATCAACCACATTTGCCAAATGGTAGGTTGGCATTCCATCCGATTTAAACAATACTTTGTCGTCAAGGCTTTTGCTGGTATTAAATGTCACACTTCCCCTGATCAGATCATCTTCAGTAACATCTGTATCGGCAGGCATTTTAAACCGGATTACAAAATTCTCCCCGGCATTGATCTTTTTTTCAACCTCTTCTGTCGCGAGGCACAACGAATTATTTAGCTTTTCTCGGGTAGAAATTCCATAGGAAAAAGTTTCCTTTTTTTCTTCGGCTTGTTTTCTCAGGTTTTCAATTTCTTCGGCACTGTCAAATGCATAATATGCCCATCCGCTATCCACTAACTGAAGAGCGTATTTTTTATAAATATCTTTCCGTTCGCTTTGGCGGTAAGGTCCAAATTCACCTCCAATTCCAGGGCCTTCATCAGGTTTAAGCCCGCACCAGTTTAAACTTTCAATAATGTATTGCTCAGCTCCGGGAACATACCTGTTTTGGTCGGTATCTTCAATCCGTAATAAAAAATCACCGCCTTGTTGCTTGGCAAATAAATAATTAAACAGTGCGGTCCTAACGCCTCCCATATGCAATGGTCCTGTTGGGCTCGGGGCAAATCTTACCCTTGTTTTTCTATCGCTCATCTATTGAAAATTTAATTGCTGCAAAGATAAACGAATTCGCAAAGCAACCACAAAATAATTTTATTGAAATAGTTCGAAAACATGACTTTTATCCATGTTTTTATATTGAAATATGTTGGAATATTACGCTCGCAAAAAATGTATTGAGAGGCTTTGATACTTAAATGCCAAATGTTTTATTACTAAAGCTAAATGAAAAGAATTCAGCCTATTATTAAGTGCACTTTTCGATGAAAAAATATCAATTCGGGTATTACTTTACCAATCTAGGAGGTGAATAATACAATGATCCTGGGATGCATTCGTGCATCCCATTTTACCAAACAAATATCTATAAATTCAAAACAGTCTTTTATTATTTTATGTATCTTAAAGCATGAATAATAATTAAATAATATGGTATGGCCAGGTTTATTAAAAATCGCTTAAAGGCAAAAGGACAGGTTCCGGGCTCCTTGGTATTTTTAGGAAGGAAAAAGATGGAGGCTCCAATTATCCAATTAATAGAGTTTGATAATAATTCGTTGATTGAAAAAGAAGTGGGGACTATTAAGGAAGCAGCGAAAGGTATTAAATCAAATGCAGTTACCTGGGTAAATATTTATGGCTTACATGATCTTGAATTGATAAAGAGTTTAGGAGACCGATTTGAATTGCCAACTCTTTTGCTTGAAAATATGTTGAATACCGACCAACGGCCCAAATATGCGGATGGGGAAAACTACGATGCTTTTATTTTAAAAATGCTGCATGAACACCCTGAAAAGAAAATAATAAGCGCGGAACAGATTTCCATTGTTTTAGGCGAAAACTTTGTGCTAACCCTGCAGGAAAGAAAAGGGGATGTCTTTGCTCCGGTTCGTGAGCGGATCAGGCAAAGTAAGGGGAGGATACGAAAATGCGGGAACGATTATTTAACTTTTGCATTATTAGATACCATCGTAGATAACTATACAATTCTAATTGAAAATTTAGGGCAAAAGGTTGAAGATTTAGAGGACCGGCTTTTTTTGAAAAACGAAACTGGAATTGTGAACGAAATATATTCCTATAAAACCGAATTAAATTATTTGAGAAAATCTATTCGCCCGGTAAAGGATTTTATGGTGCATTTGCTAAAATCAGAAGATTCTTTCTTTCAACCCGAAAACAAGGTATTCCTGAACGAACTAAACCAATTGGTTATCCATTCGACCGATACTATTGAGCTATATAATAACCTTGTTTCTGATCAATTAAATATTTACAACGCCAATATGGGAAACAGGATGAATGAAGTAATGAAGGTATTAACCATTTTTGCTTCCATTTTTATACCATTAACGTTCCTTGCCGGGATATATGGAATGAATTTCGACTATATCCCCGAGTTGAAGTTTAAATATGCCTATCCCATATTTTGGGTTGTTGTTGTATTTACGATAATTGCCCTGTTTATATATTTTAAAAAGAAAAAATGGCTATAATTTGTTTACGATTATAAAGAAGGAATATGAGTGAAGAAAACAAACTGGAGAATATAGAAAATATTGAATTAAACTATTTAAAGTTCAGTGATTATAAGGAGTTAAAGGCAGCAATGATTGAAGCCTATTCCAGCATGCCTGATGCATATTGGAAAGAGCACCACATAAAATCCCTGATTAACCGGTTTCCTGAAGGGCAGGTTGTATTAAAGGTAAATGGACAAATGGCAGGTTGTGCATTGTCCATTGTGGTTAATTATAACGACTTTGAAGGAAACCATACCTATAAGCAAATTACCGGAAATTATACATTTAAAACACATACCCCGGAAGGCGATATTTTATACGGGATTGATGTTTTTATAAAACCTGAATTTCGTGGGCTCAGGTTAGGTCGCAGGTTATATGATTACCGAAAAGAGTTGTGCGAAAAACTTAATTTAAAAGGGATTGTATTTGGAGGCCGGATACCGAATTACCACAGGTATATGGATACATTAACCCCAAAAGAATATATTGAAAAGGTTAGAAAAAGGGAGATTCATGACCCTGTTCTTAATTTTCAAATCTCCAACGACTTTCATCCCAGCAGGATTTTGAAAGGGTACCTTGAGGGGGATGAAGCTTCTCAGGAATATGCTGTGCTTTTAGAATGGGACAATATTTTCTACGAGAAACCAAGTAAAAAGCCCATGACCATAAAAAAGGTTATCCGTATAGGTTTGGTTCAGTGGCAAATGCGACCATACAAAAATTTTGATGAGTTGATGCAACAAGTCGAATTTTTTGTGGATGCCGTATCTGGTTATCGTTGCGATTTTGCTTTGTTCCCTGAGTTTTTTAATGCACCATTAATGGCAGAAAACAACCACTTGTCGGAAGCCGAGGCTATTCGCGAATTGGCTAAATATACCAGCCAAATTGTGGCAAAATTTTCGGAACTTGCAATATCCTACAATATAAATATTATTACCGGGAGCATGCCTGAAATTGTTGATAACCATTTATACAATGCCGGATATTTATGCCGCCGCGACGGATCGACCGATAGGTACGAAAAGCTGCATGTTACACCCGATGAAATAAAAGTTTGGGGAATGCAGGGAGGCTCGCAACTGAAAGCCTTCGATACCGATTGTGGAAAAATAGGGGTACTAATTTGTTACGATTCCGAATTCCCCGAATTGAGCAGGATTTTGGCGGACGAAGGAATGGACATTCTTTTCGTCCCGTTTTTAACGGATACGCAAAACGGCTATTCCAGGGTAAGAAATTGTTCGCAGGCACGTGCCATTGAAAACGAATGTTATGTGGCAATTGCAGGTTGTGTGGGGAATTTACCTAAAGTGCATAACATGGATATTCAATATGCCCAGTCCATGGTTTTTACACCCTGTGATTTTGCCTTTCCGGCAAACGGGATAAAAGCAGAAGCCACTCCAAACACCGAAATGATTTTAATTGCCGATGTTGACATTGATTTACTGCGCGAATTAAACCAGTTTGGAAGTGTGCGGAATTTAAAAGACAGGAGAAAAGATATTTTTGAAGTTAAAAAACTGAAATAGAACAACTTAAATTTGTAGATATATTATGAAGGAATTTGATTATATAGATTGGATAATTATTGCTTCAATCCTCATTGTTTCCTACTTACTGTCTTTCATTTCAAGGAAGTTATTGGCAAGGGCAATAAACAAAAAGTCGATTTTTTTAAATGAAGATCCAACAAAGTTTGTATTCCTGAAAAACAGTGTGTCTTTTATAATCTTCAGTATTGCAATCATCTTAATATTTTTATATACACCCGAATTAAAGCTCGTGGGGAAAGGCTTGTTTGCAGGGGCTGGAATATTGGCTGCAATCCTGGGTTTCGCATCGCAAAAGGCATTCTCCAATATTCTAAGTGGTGTTTTTATATTAATATTTAAACCCTTTAGCGTACGCGATACCCTTGAAATTACATCTGAAGCTATGAAAGGGGTCGTAGAGGAAATCACACTTAGGCATACTATCATTCGCAATTATGAAAATAGAAGGATAATAATTCCGAATAGCTTAATTAGCGAAACCACGTTGGTTAACAGTACAATTTCGGACCAACGGATCAAAAAACATGTGGAGTTTGGGATAAGCTACGATTCAGACATCGATCTTGCCAAACATATAATTGTAGATGAAATTAGGAAGCACCCTAAATTTATTGACGCACGAACCGAAGAAGAACTGAGTAACGGCGTGCCGGATGTGGTTATTAGGTTAATTTCTTTAGCAGATTTTTCTGTTATATTGAAGGCCTATGTTTGGACTAATTCAAACGACGATGCATTTGAGCTACAATGTGATGTTCTGGAGAGTGTAAAAAAACGTTTCGATAAAGAAGGCGTTGAAATTCCATTCCCATATCGAACGATTGTATTTAAGAATAAGGAGGGAAAAGATATTTCGTAATTAATAAATAAACGGCAACATGAGCGGGAAAAAATTTGGCACAGCCCCAGTGTTTTTTACGGCAATTTCAACTATTCTTGGGGCAATTCTGTTTCTTAGGTTTGGTTATGCAGTTGGCACCCTTGGCTTTTGGGGCGTAATGCTGATTATTCTTTTAGGTCATTTGGTAACAATCCCAACAGCCCTTGCAATTTCAGAGCTTGCAACCAACAAACGTGTTGAAGGCGGTGGCGAGTATTTTATTATTTCCAGGTCGTTTGGGTTAAATATTGGGGCAACCATTGGCATCACCCTTTTTGTCTCACAGGCAATTAGCGTGGCTTTTTATGTGATTGCTTTTACCGAAGTTTTCGAATTTCTGTTCAATCATTTATTGGTGAAATATAATTTTATCCTGCCCCGACAGGCTATTAGTATTCCTGTAATGGCAGGTCTGGCCATATTAATCCTGAAAAAAGGGGCCAGCCTTGGAGTTAAAGCTCTTTACTTTATAGTCGGAATTTTATTTGTGTCGTTGGTGATGTTCTTCCTCGGTTCTCCAATAGATAGTACTGAAGCAACAACATCATTTCTTAGTGATGGAGGATTAAAAAATACCAAAGATTTCTTTCTTGTTTTTGCAATTATTTTCCCGGCGTTTACGGGAATGACTGCCGGTGTCGGGCTTTCGGGAGAATTAAAAAACCCATCTAAGTCAATCCCATTGGGAACTATTTTGGCAACGGTGTTGGGCATGGTGATATATATGTTCATTATTTGGAAAATGGATGTTTCAGCTTCATCGGAAGACTTAATAGAGCACCAATTAATCATGTCGAAAATTGCCATTGGCGGTTTTATAATTATTCCCCTGGGGCTTGCGGCTTCTACCTTTTCAAGTGCACTTGGATCAATTATGGTGGCTCCCAGGACATTACAGGCATTGGCTTTGGACCGTGCATTTCCCTCCCGAAAAATTAACAAATGGCTGGCAGCAAACAGGGAAAAAGACCAGGAACCAATAAATGCATCTTTAATTACGATTGTTATAGCTTTTGTATTTGTTGCTATGGGCGATGTAAATGCTGTAGCATCCATCATTTCAATGTTTTTTATGGTTACCTACGGTGCTCTATGCCTCATTTCTTTTTTAAATCATTTTGGTGCTTCCCCTTCTTATCGTCCATCGTTTAGGTCAAAATGGGTACTTTCCCTGCTGGGATTTCTTGTTTCCGTTTGGGTGATGTTTAAAATAAGTACGCCTTTTGCCCTTATGGCTTTCGTATTAATAACAGCAATTTATATCTACCTGAGTTATGTCCACAAAGACCGGAATGGATTTGCTTCCATCTTTACAAATTCGATATTTCAATTAAATAGAAATTTGCAGGTGTTTTTGCAAAAGCGTAAAAATAAAGACAATGCCAGTGACTGGAGGCCAAGTGTGATTTGTATTTCGAAGCATTCGTTTGATCGCGACCGTGCATTTCAATTGCTACGATGGATTTGTTACAAGTATGGATTTGGAACTTATTTGCACCACATTGAAGGATATTATTCGAAAAAAACAGTGGATCAGGCAAGCAACGAACTTGATCGCCTATTGGAGAAGGTTACCATTGATGAGAACCATGTTTATGTTGATACCATTATTTCACCATCCAATACTTCTGCAATTGCGCAGGCAATACAGGTTCCCGGAATGTCGGGAATGGAAAATAATATGGTAATTTTCGAATACGACAAGGATGATCCAAAAAATCTTACGGAAATCATCGAAAACTTTTCACTGGTTGCGTCGGGCAATTTTGACATTTGTATTTTAGCCAGCAGCAAAAAACAAATTGACTTTAAACATGGAATCCATGTATGGATAAAATCGGTAGATGTAGATAATTCCAATCTTTTAATTCTTTTAAGTTTTATTATTCAGGGGCATCCCGATTGGAAAAAGAGCGAAATAAAAGTCTTCGATATTTGCCTGGAAGAGGAGGTAGATAAAACTAAAAAACGAATGAAAGAGCTGGTGAATACAGGGAGGTTGCCTATTACCGAAAAGAATATTGAAATAATAATTCAAGATCCAAATGTGAACCCAAAAGTGATGATAAACCAACGGTCATCAGATGCAGGTTTGACAATAATTGGCCTTCGGGAAGAATTATTAAAACATGAAAAAGCAAAATATTTTGAAGGGCTTGGAAATCTTGGCACTACGCTTTTTGTTTATTCACATGAAGTAAAAAATATTGAATAGGGGGATTTACAATTAATATATGTATGTAAATTTTATAAGGTTTTTCAGCGAAAAGACCTCGTGGATTCTGCATAAAATCACTTTTTAATCCTTCTAATTTTCTTTATTTTGTACAACAGAAATCAAAAACAATTATAACATGTACGGAAAAATAAAAACTGACCTTCAACAAACACTTGAAGAACTTAAAGAACAGGGATTATATAAAAGTGAACGGATTATTACCTCGTCACAAAGTTCAGAAATCTCTGTATCAACTGGTGAAGAAGTACTTAATTTTTGTGCCAATAATTATCTTGGTTTGGCAAATAATCCTGAAGTTATAAAAGCTGCCCAGGACATAATGGACAAATGGGGGTTTGGTTTATCTTCTGTACGTTTTATTTGTGGAACACAACAAATCCACAAAGAACTGGAAGAGAAAGTTTCTGAATTTCTGGGTACAGAGGATACTATTTTATATTGTGCATGTTTTGATGCAAATGGGGGAGTGTTTGAACCTTTGCTTGGTGCTGATAGTGCAATAATTTCGGATGAATTGAACCATGCATCCATTATTGATGGGGTAAGGTTGTGTAAAGCACAACGTTTTCGTTACAAGCACTCAAATATGGAAGAACTGGAGCAATGTCTAAAAGATGCGCAAGATTTAACTTATAGGATAATTGTTACCGATGGAGTATTCTCAATGGATGGTGATATTGCAAAGCTTCCTGAGATTGTGGCGCTCGCAGAAAAATACGATGCCCTGGTAATGGTTGATGATTCGCATGCAACAGGTTATATTGGCAAAACCGGAAGGGGAACTGCTGAGCATTATGATTTACTGGGAAAAATAGATATTATCACCACTACCTTTGGGAAAGCAATGGGTGGAGGAAACGGTGGATGTACCTCCGGGCGAAAAGAAATTATCGACATGTTAAGACAAAGGTCGCGTCCGTATTTGTTCTCGAATACCTTGGCACCTGCAACCGTTGGGGCAACCTTAAAAGTTATTGATATGCTCTCGGGTTCTGATGAGCTTCCTGCCAAAACAATGGCAAATGCCGATCGTTTCAGAACGAAAATGGAAGCTGCCGGATTTGATCTCGTAAAAGGGGATACTGCCATTGTTCCAGTAATGATTTACGATGAACCTTTGGCTATTAAATTTGCCGATGAACTTCTGAAGGAAGGCGTTTATGTTATTGGGTTCTGCTATCCTGTTGTTCCAAAAGGAAAAGCCAGGATTAGGGTACAACTTTCGGCAGCGCATACTTTTGAGCAAATTGATAAAACCGTCGATGCTTTTATGAAAGTGGGGAAAATGCTGGAAATTATTTAAAAATATAGCCCTAGACTGAATAAAAAAAGAACCGTTCGCTTTTAAAAGAACGGTTCTTTTTTGCTCTTAAGTAAATATAGAATTAAAGCGTTTTTGCAACTTCAATTTCGTGGTAAGCTTCCACATGGTCGCCAACTTTAATGTCGTTAAAGTTTTCAATGTTCAGACCACATTCATATCCATTTTTCACTTCTTTCACATCGTCTTTAAAACGTTTGAGCGAGCCAAGTGTGCCTGAATAGATTACAATTCCATCACGGATTACCCTAACTTTTGATGAACGTGAAATCTTTCCATCGCGTACCAAGCAACCAGCAATGGTACCAACTTTGGTAATTTTAAATGTTTCAAGTATTTCTGCCGTTCCGGTAATTTCTTCTTTAATTTCAGGGGAAAGCATTCCTTCCATTGCCAGTTTAATTTCGTTTATGGCATCGTAAATAATCGAGTATAAACGAATATCAATTTGCTCTTTTTCTGCAATTTTTCTGGCATTTAATGTTGGCCTAACCTGGAATCCAACAACAATTGCTTCCGATGCTGTTGCCAACATAATATCTGATTCGGAAATTGCACCAACCGATTTATGAATTACATTCACTTGTATTTCTTCAGTTGAAAGTTTAATTAAGGAATCTGAAAGTGCTTCGATGGAACCATCCACATCACCTTTTACAATCAGGTTCAATTCCTGGAAGTTTCCAATTGCAATCCTTCTTCCAATTTCGTCAAGGGTAATATGTTTTTGGGTCCTCAATCCTTGCTCACGTGCAAGCTGCTCGCGTTTGTTTGCAATTTGCCTGGCTTCACGTTCTGTTTCCATCACGTTAAATTTATCACCAGCCTGAGGTGCACCATCCAAACCAAGAATAATTACCGGCTCGGCAGGACCTGCGCTGTCAACCCTTTGGTTACGCTCATTAAACATGGCCTTAACGTGCCCGTAAAATTGTCCGGTAAGGATAATATCTCCCTGTCGAAGGGTTCCGTTTTGAACCAACATAGTTGCCACGAAACCGCGACCTTTATCAAGTGTTGATTCAATGATGGTACCATTAGCCTTTTTGTTAGGGTTTCCTTTAAGTTCAAGCATTTCAGCTTCGAGCAAGACTTTCTCAAGAAGCTCGTTAATGTTTATCCCATTTTTAGCTGAGATGTCTTGCGATTGGTATTTACCTCCCCATTCTTCTACCAGAAAGTTTAAGTTGGCAAGCCCTTCTTTTATTTTCTCAGGATTAGCCCCTGGTTTGTCAATTTTGTTAATTGCAAAAACGATAGGTACACCTGCGGCAGTTGCATGGTTTATTGCTTCTTTTGTTTGTGGCATAATATCATCGTCTGCAGCAACAATAATAATTGCAATATCAGTAACCTGTGCACCACGGGCACGCATAGCTGTAAATGCTTCGTGACCAGGGGTATCAAGGAATGTGATATCTTTTCCACTTGGCAGGCTAACATGGTAAGCTCCAATATGCTGTGTAATTCCTCCGGCCTCACCGGCAATTACATTGGTATCGCGAATGTAGTCGAGCAACGATGTTTTTCCGTGGTCGACATGCCCCATTACTGTAACAATTGGTGGACGTGGAATCAGATCTTCCTCTTTATCCTCGTCTTCTTCAATTGCTTCCTGAATAGAAATACTTACAAATTCTACGGTAAACCCAAATTCTTCTGCAACAATCGACATTGTTTCCGCATCCAACCTTTGGTTGATCGAAACAAACAGCCCTAAACTCATACATGTTGCGATAATCTTTGTTACCGGCACATCCATCATGGTTGCAAACTCCGATGCTGTTACAAATTCCGTAACTTTAAGGACACTCTTTTGTGTTTCTTGCAAGTCGGCTTCGACTTGTGCTTTTTCACTTACAGCAGCTCTTTTTTCCCTACGGTATTTCGAACCTTTTGATTTTCCTTTGGAGGTTAACCTTGCAAGTGTGTCTTTAATTTGCTTTTGAACATCCTCTTCCGAAACTTCTTTTCGAAGTGGGCGTTTTGAAATATTACGTTTATTATCAGGCCTGTTTCTGTCGCCACCTTGTTTATTATCGACCGAAATCCGTTGCCCGTCTTTATTAATCCTTTTTCTTCGTTTTTTACCTGCACTGGCATCCCCACCTTTCGATTGACCTTTTTTATCGTTGTCGTTAATATCAATTTTCCCGACTACGTTTGGACCATTTAATTTTTCAGTCCGTGCTTTATAAACTTCCTGTCCAGGTTTCCCTTTATGTTGGTCCCTGCTTTGCCCATCTCTTCCCGGCGTTTTTTGCAGGTTTTTGATTTTTTCTTTTAAACGTTCTTTGCGGTCCTTTTCACGCTCTTCTTTTGACTTTTTTGCAGGGCGTGTTTTTTGGTTGATATCAGCAAGGTTAATTTTTCCAATTACCTTTACTGATTCAACTTTTGGCACATCTGTTTTAATATGTTTTTTCTTATCAGGAGTGCTTTCTTTGGACTCAAACGGTTTTTGCTTTTCCTTGACATCTTCAACCGGTTTTTCCTCTTTCTTAACTGCAGGAGCTTCTGCAACCTTTGCTTCTTCTTTTACACTTTTATCAGCCACTTCGGTTTTTGGTTCCGGTTTAGCAACCTTTTGTGTTTTTTCCTCAATAACTTCCGGTTTCTTTTCTTCTGCAGGCTTAACTTTTTGTGCTTCCTGAACATCGGGTTTTTCTCTCCTTGGTTTATCGATGTCAATTTTACCAACTACTTTTATACCATCTTCTGCTTTTGACGATGGTGAAAATACCTCTTCTTTTGTTTCGCTTTTTGTTGGTTTTGCAACTTCAGGCTTTGGTTTTTCTACAATAGGATCATTGGTTTTATCAACTTCAATTTTATCCTCCTCGGTGCTTTCACTTCTTGTTCGCTGACTTTTAAGCTGGATTTTTTCAGACTCCCTCTTCAGGTTAATGTCGCTTTTGTACTCTTTTTCAAGAAGATGAACAGCTTCTTCCGATACCTTTGTATTGGGATTAGAATCAATATCGAACCCTTTTTTATGCAGGAAGTCAACAATCGTTGAAATACCAACATTGAATTCTCTTGCAAGTTTGCTTAACCGTTTTGTCTTGCCTAATGTCATAAACTTTTTCAATATTTATTTGTAATCCTAAAGCCTCCAGTTCTTTAACTTATTGCAAGTTTAACTGCAATATCTTTAACCCACAACTTAAAAGCCAATAATTTTAATTGAAGCAACAATTTATTCAAATTCTGTTTGCAGAACCCGAATCACTTCATCAATAGTCTCTTCTTCCAAATCTGTTCGTTTAATCAATTCTTCCCTTGTTAAGTTGAGTACGTTTTTCGCCGTATCACAACCTATTGCTTTTAATTGATCAATGATCCAGTCTTCTATTTCATCTGCGAATTCTTCCAAATTCACATCTTCGTCGTCTTGTGCCATTTCCCTGTAAACGTCGATCTCGTAGCCAGTTAATTGGCTTGCTAAGCGGATGTTCAGCCCGCCTTTACCAATGGCAAGCGAAACTTCTTCCGGTTTTAAATAAACCTCTGCTTTTTTACTTTCTTCCAAAATTTTTATGGAAGATATTTTTGCAGGGTTCAGTGATCGTTTAATAAATAGCTGGAGGTTGGCTGAATAATTGATCACATCAATATTTTCGTTCTTTAATTCACGAACAATACCATGAATCCTTGAACCTTTCATTCCAACACATGCCCCAACAGGGTCAATTCGTTCATCATACGATTCAACAGCTACTTTCGCCCTTTCGCCCGGAACGCGTACAATCTTTTTGATGGTGATTAAACCATCAAAAATTTCCGGTATTTCCAATTCAAATAGACGCTCCAAAAATGCAGGAGAAGTTCTTGAAAGGATTATTAAAGGGTTGTTGTTCCTAAGTTCAACTTTGTGGACTACAGCTCTTAATGTGTCCCCTTTTCGGAAATAATCTGAAGGGATTTGTTCTTGTTTTGGAAGGATTAATTCATTTCCTTCGTCATCTAAAACAAGCATCTCCTTCTTCCAAACCTGGTAAACTTCACCAGTTACAATATCATTGATTTTGTCCCTGTACTTGGAGAAAATATAGTCTTTTTCGAGTTCCAGTATTTTACTTGCAAGGTTTTGGCGCAAGTTAAGGATTGCGCGTCTTCCAAAATCGACCAATTTAACTTCATCGGTTACTTCTTCGCCAACTTCGTAGTCATCGTCAATTTTTTTTGCGTCACTAAGGGTAATCTGGAGCGCAGGATCCTCTAAATTATCATCTTCCACAACCATGCGGTTTCTCCACATTTCAAAGTC
Organism: Prolixibacteraceae bacterium; assembly: GCA_963678235.1. Taxonomy (GTDB): domain Bacteria; phylum Bacteroidota; class Bacteroidia; order Bacteroidales; family Prolixibacteraceae; genus JABMQB01. The sequence continues at coordinate 4,079,230 of OY782766.1, forward strand.
TCCCTTGTCAATATTAATAATAATATCAAAGTTCTCGGCAGTTCCGTATTGTCTTGTTAAAACACTCCGGAAAACTTCTTCAAGAACACTCATCATGGTTGCCCTATCGATGTTTTTTAGCTCCTTAAATTCAGCAAAGGTATCTACCAGGTTCACATTATCCATTGCTCTTAATTTATTTAAATGAAATTATTGTTTTTGTTGTCTTTATTTCCTCAAAACTAAAAAAATGGCTTTGTGCCACTTTTTCTTTTTTCTTTTTTCCTTCTACTTTTTCCAATTTGCTTGTCTCAATTATAATACCTTTTTCGGTGGCTTCCTTTAAAATGCCTTTTAATGGCTCTCCTTTTTTTAATACAACAGCAACCTCTTTTCCAATATTTTTAAGGTATTGCTGAAAAACTTTAAAGGGTTTCTCAAGCCCTGCCGAAGAAACATGCAATTCAAAATCTTCTACTTCCCTATCCAGGTTTCCTTCAATATTCCTGCTAATTTGTATACATTCATCAATGGTGATCCCATCCATGCTATCCACATAAACATTGATAACATTGGTGCTGCTAACCGAAACATCTACCAGAAACATTCCTTCCGAGAGTTTCTCTTCTGCAAGTTTTATGATGGTCTCTTTCTTTATCATTTTTTAGCAACAAAATAGGGGACTCCAGTCCCCTTCACCACATTAATTAGTAAATTCAGCGCAAAAATAGTAAAATCTATGAAATCTGCAAAATTGAAAGGGGATATAAAATGCTGATTATTAGAGTTGGAATTAAAGTTAAATAAATCGATAGGTATTGAATTGGTTTGCACCTGATTTTAAACCAATTCTTAATCTTAAAAAGTTTTATACATTTGTTGAAACCAGAAAAGAAACAACGTTGATAAATAAAAAAATTAACAAGAAAAAAATAATAAATGATCCTGTTTTTGGATTTATCAGTATCCAGTCGGAGCTTGTTTTTGATTTGATTGAACATCCTTATTTTCAGCGGTTAAGGCGAATTAAGCAGCTTGGGCTTTCTTGTTTGGTTTTTCCGGGTGCCAACCATACACGGTTCGAACATGCCATTGGCACAACTCATTTAATGCGGCAAACAATTGCTGTTTTACGAAACAAAGGGCATGAAATTACAAATGATGAAGCCGAGGCAGTAACCATTGCTATCCTGTTACATGATATCGGACATGGTCCATTTTCACATGTGCTCGAAAATACACTCCTAAATGTTTCGCACGAAGAAATTTCACTCATGCTTATGGAAAAATTAAACAAAGAGTTTAATGGACGCATAAGCATGGCAATTGAAATTTTTAAGAACAAACATAAGAAAGCCTATTTGCACCAACTTGTGGCAAGCCAATTAGACATGGACCGTTTGGATTACCTGCAACGCGACAGTTTTTTTACCGGTGTTACGGAAGGGCTTGTTGGGATTGACAGGATCATAAAAATGCTGAACGTTTATGACGATACTTTGGTGGTGGATGCAAAAGGGATTTATTCCATCGAAAAGTTTTTAATCGCAAGAAGGTTGATGTATTGGCAGGTGTATTTGCATAAAGCTGTGGTGTCGGCAGAATTTATGCTTGTTAATATTCTTCGAAGGGCTAGGTTTCTTATGGCAAAGGGTGAGGATTTGTTTGCGCCACCTTCATTTAAATTGTTTTTAGAAAGCTCTTTTTCTTTAGTTGATTTTAAAGAAAAAGGGAATGCCGATTTTTGCAATGTTTTGGAAGAGTTTGCATCGCTTGACGACAACGATATATTAACTGCTGTGAAAATCTGGCAAAAGCATCCCGATAAAATTCTTTCGCAATTAAGTCTGGGATTGATTAACCGAAAATTGTTTCGAATTGAGCTGAAGGAAAAAGAATTCACACAAAAGAAAAAGGAACATTTGTTAATCCAAATCCAACAAAAATATGACGTTTCAAAAGAAGATGCTTCTTACTTTCTTATAAATGGAGAATTAATAAACAGTGCTTACAATAAATACAATGAAAATATTCAAATACTTCAGAAGTCAGGTAAGATAGAGGATGTAAAGGATGCATCTGATATAAATTTGTCGGCATTAACGAAAACCGTCCGCAAATTTTTTCTCTGTTTTCCAAAAGAATTGGACTTTTAGTATATAAAACCTATTTTTGCAACGCTAAAATTATATGAATGGAATTTAAAGCATCAGACATTGCTGCTTTTTTAGGGGGTGAATTAGTTGGAGACGGATCAGTAAGAATAAGCAATGTTTCGAAAATAGAAGAAGGGCAGCCAGGCACTTTAGCATTTTTGGCTAACCCGAAATACGAGGCTTATTTATATACCACAAAGGCTTCAGTTATCCTCATTAATAAAAATGTAGAATTAAAGTCGGAAGTAGAGCCCACATTAATTAAAGTGGACGATGCATATCAGTCATTCGCATCGTTGCTCGAACTTTATGTGCAAGCAAGGGCAAATGCTAAAAAGGGCATTGAACAGCCCAGTTTTATTAGTGAAACGGCTAAGATTGGAGAAGATATTTATCTTGGTGCTTTTGCATATATTGGAAATAATGTAAGCATTGGGGATAACGTAAAAATTTATCCAAATGCATACGTTGGAGACAATACAACCATTTCAGACAACTGCATTTTATATTCTGGTGTAAAAATTTACGAGGATTGTGTGATTGGAAAAAATTGCATTATCCATGCTGGCGCTGTAATTGGTGCCGACGGTTTTGGTTTTGCACCTCAAAATGACGGAACGTATAAAAAAATACCTCAAATTGGGAATGTAATCCTTGAAGATGATGTGGAGATTGGTGCCAATACATGTATTGATTGTGCAACAATGGGATCAACCATTATAAGACAAGGTACAAAACTTGATGACCTAATTATGGTTGGGCACAACTGTGAAATAGGTAAAAATACAGTGTTTGCAGCCCAGGTCGGAGTTGCCGGTTCATCAAAAGTTGGCGACAATTGTAAATTTGGAGGTCAGGTAGGTATTGCAGGTCATGCCAAAATTGGGAATAATGTTCAACTTGGTGGGCAAGCGGGAGTTTCAGGAAATATTAAGGATGGTAAATCATTGCTTGGTTCTCCGGCTATAGATATCGTACTTGCTGCAAAATCATTTGTGGCACTAAAAAACTTGCCAGGTCTGGTAAAAGATGTACACCAACTTAAAAAGGAAATAAAAGATTTGAAGCCTGAATAATATCGGATGGCTTGACTAAATACTATTTTATGGCAGTAAAACAGAAAACTTTAGCCAACGCATTTACAATTGAAGGAAAAGGGTTGCACACAGGTGTTAACGTGACTATGAAATTCCTTCCGGCCGAAGTTAATCATGGATTTAAATTTAAACGATTAGACCTGGAAGGGGAACCAATTATTGATGCCGATTGCGATAATGTAATTGACACATCCAGGGGGACACTTTTAGGGCAAAATGGCGCAAAAATAGGTACAATCGAACATGCTTTGGCGGCGATGGTTGGAATGGATCTTGACAATGTACTGGTGGAGGTGAACAATGAAGAAGCTCCAATTATGGATGGGAGTGCTAAATACTTTGTTGAAGCCATCGATAAAGCTGGTGTTGTTGAGCAAGATGCTGATCGCGAATATTTTGAGGTTAAAGAAAAGATTGTTTTTAAAGATGAGAAAACAGGATCGGAATTAATTGCCCTGCCTGATAGCGATTATAGTTTAAATTGCTTGATTTCTTTTAATTCCACCGTATTAAATAACCAATTTGCATCTCTTGATTCCATTTCGAATTTTAAGGACGAAATCGCAAATTGTAGGACGTTTGTTTTCCTTCATGAATTGGAGTTCCTACTTAATAATAACCTTGTTAAAGGCGGTGACCTTGACAGTGCCATTGTAATTATGGATAAAGTTGTTTCACAAGAAGAACTTGACCGTATTGCAGATTTGTTTAATCACGAGCATGTGGAAGTACGCCCGCAAGGGATTTTAAATAATGTGGACCTTATTTTTGAAAATGAATGTGCTCGTCATAAATTATTAGATGTTATTGGCGACCTTTCGTTGGTAGGGAAAAGGATAAAAGGAAGGATTATTGCAACCAAACCTGGCCATGGTGCAAATACAATGATGGCAAAGACTTTGAAAAAAGCAATGCTTAAAGAAAAGTCAGCTGCACCAAATTATGATCCGGCACAGGTACCTTATATGGATGTCAATCGAATCAAAGAATTATTGCCTCATCGGTTTCCATTTTTGCTGGTAGATAAAATTATGGAAATCACAGACAAGGATATTGTCGGAATAAAAAACGTAACCTTTAACGAGCCGTTTTTTACGGGGCACTTTCCTGAAGAGCCTGTGATGCCTGGGGTTTTGTTGGTCGAAGCCATGGCTCAAACTGGTGGGTTGTTCGTGTTGGATTCACAAGAAGGGAAATTTTCAACCTATTTTATTCGCATTGATAATGTGAAATTCAGAAAAAAAGTTGTGCCAGGAGATACATTGGTATTTAAAATAGAATTAACTTCGCCAATTCGCCGTGGAATTGCAAACATGAGAGGATTATGTTATGTGGGTGGGAAAGTTGCTGCTGAAGGAGATTTTATGGCTCAAATTGTTAAAACTGAAGACTAGAAACTTGAAAACAATATAAGTAATGAAACAACCACTTGCATATGTACATCCGGAATCAGTGGTGGCTGATAATGTTGTAATTGAACCGTTTGTTACAATCGATAAAGATTGTGTGATTGGGGAGGGAACCAGGATTGGTTCCAATGCAACAATTTTACCCGGAACCAGAATTGGTAAAAACTGTAATATTTTTCCGGGTGCTGTTATTGGCGCAATTCCCCAGGATTTAAAATTTAGAGGCGAATACTCCACTGTGGAGGTTGGTGATAACACTATCATTCGCGAATTTGTAACCATTAACAGGGGGACAGCAGCTAAAGGGAAAACCGTAGTTGGTAAAAATTGTTTGTTAATGGCTTATGTGCATGTTGCACATGATTGTGTTGTTGGGAACAATGTTATTTTAGTAAATAACACACAGCTGGCAGGTGAAGTAATTATCGATGATTATGCAATTTTAAGTGGAATGGTTGCAGTTCACCAATTCTGCCATATTGGATCGCATGTTATGATTTCAGGAGGTTCATTGGTAAGGAAAGACATTCCTCCGTTTATTAAAGCAGGAAGGGAACCTTTATCTTATGTTGGAATAAATTCCATTGGTTTAAGAAGAAGGAATTTCAATAATGAAAAAATCCGCGAAATCCAGGATATTTACAGGTATATTTATCAAAAGGGTTTAAATACCGCCCAAGCTGTTGAAATTATTGAAGCAGACATGCCTGCAACTCCTGAAAGAGATGAGATTTTATTATTTGTAAAAGATTCAAAACGTGGAATTATTAGGGGATATTTCCCGGATTAACCATAGTTTTAAAAGATAATTATCGAGCCTTTTGATGTATTTCAAGAGGCTTTTTTTATGCCTGTTTTTCTCCAATCGGGTTCCAGCCTTGTGCGCTAATTGCTATTGAAGAGCCCCCGGTAGTAATTAAGTTTGAGCCTTCGTCTTTCGTAGTCATATGACCGATTACAGTAATGTCGGTATCATTTTTAATTTTATCGTAATCAGTTACCGGGAGGGTGAATAACAACTCATAATCTTCTCCTCCGTTCAGTGCAGCAACCAATGGGTTAATGTTGAGTTCTTCCGCCATGTCTTTGGATTGCTTATCCAATGGGATTTTTTCTTCAAATAGTTTGCATCCCAAATCCGAGGCCTTGCATAAATGAAGTATTTCGGAAGACAAACCATCCGAAATATCGATCATCGAGGTTGGTTTTATTCCAAGATTTTTAAAAATACCATGAATATCTTTTCGTGCTTCCGGCTTTAATTGCCTTTCTAAAATATAATCGTAACCTTCTAATTGAGGTTGCATGTGCGGGTTTACTTTAAATACTTCATTTTCCCTTTCCAGCAACTGCAGGCCCATATAAGCCCCGCCAAGGTCGCCGGTAACACAAAGCAGGTCAGTTTCTTTTGCGCCGCTTCGGTAAACAATCTCATCTTTATTGGCTTCCCCAATTACAGTTACACTTATTACAAGCCCGGTCATCGATGAGGTGGTGTCTCCACCAACAAGGTCAACGCCATATTGCTCGCACGCCAAATGAATCCCGGAGTACAAGTCTTCCAAAGCCTGTAGGGAGAATTTACTGGATATGGCAATGCTTACCGTAACTTGTTTGGGCGAAGCATTCATCGCATATATATCAGACAGGTTTACAATTACCGACTTATATCCTAAATGCTTAAGAGGAACATACATAAGGTTGAAATGTACACCCTCGGTTAACATATCTGTCGAAACAAGTATTTGCTTGTTTTTTGGATAAAGAACAGCTGCATCGTCCCCAACACCCTTAATGGTCGATGGATTTTTTATTTGAATATCTTTGGTTAGTTTTTCTATTAATCCAAATTCCCCAAGTTCCGAAAGCTCTGTACTCATAAGAAATTCAACTATTTTAAATTAAGATAAATAAGTATGTTATTCGCTTTGTCAGCAATGCAAAAGTACCTATACTTTTATATCTTTGCAATGTTTTTTAAACAGTCTATTTCGTTCGTTGTTATAACTGTAACTGATAGAGAATTTTAGTGGTCTATGGAAGAGCAAGATAAAATATTAAGTGAAGTAACGGGAGGCGATTATAAATACGGTTTTATAACGGATATTGAAACGGATATAATCGATAAAGGACTGAATGAAGATGTGGTCCGGTTGATCTCGGCAAAGAAAAATGAACCGGAATTCATGCTCCAGTTTCGTTTGGATGCCTTTCGAAAATGGCAAAAAATGAAGATGCCGGATTGGGCATATTTAAAAATACCACCTATTGACTTTCAAAGCATTAGCTATTATGCGGCACCAAAACAAAAACCAAAATATGAAAGCCTTGACGAGGTTGACCCTGAGTTAATTGATACTTTTAATAAGCTCGGAATTCCTTTAGAGGAACAAAAGCATTTGGCAGGTGTGGCTGTTGATGCCGTGGTGGATAGTGTTTCGGTAAAAACAACATTCAAAGAAACACTGGCGGAAAAAGGCATTATATTTTGTTCGTTTTCGGAAGCAGTTCAGGAGCATCCCGACCTGGTACAGAAATACCTTGGAACTGCAGTTCCTTCAACCGATAATTTTTTCGGGGCACTAAATTCAGCTGTTTTTAGCGACGGGTCGTTTTGTTACATTCCGAAAGGTGTGAGATGCCCTATGGAGCTTTCCACATATTTCAGGATAAATGCTGCAAACACCGGGCAATTTGAACGAACGCTGATTGTTGCTGATGACGATAGCTATGTGAGTTACCTGGAAGGTTGTACTGCCCCAATGCGTGACGAAAACCAGTTGCATGCGGCAATAGTCGAGATTATTGCACTCGATCGTGCAGAAGTAAAATATTCGACCGTGCAAAACTGGTATCCCGGAAATAAAGAAGGGATTGGCGGAATTTATAATTTTGTGACAAAGCGGGGAATTTGTCGCGGGGTTTCATCTAAAATTAGTTGGACCCAGGTGGAAACTGGCTCAGCAATTACCTGGAAATATCCAAGTTGTATATTGATTGGGGATAACTCGGTTGGAGAATTTAACTCGGTGGCAGTTACAAATAACCACCAGCAAGCCGATACCGGATCGAAAATGATCCATATCGGGAAAAATACCAAAAGCACGATTATTTCAAAGGGAATTTCTGCCGGAGTGAGCAGTAACTCGTATCGTGGTTTGGTAAAGGTGTTGCCCAATTCGGTGAATGCCAGGAACTTTTCACAATGTGACTCCTTGCTTTTGGGCGATACATGTGGGGCACATACATTTCCATACATCGAGGTTGGAAACAAATCTTCTATTGTGGAGCATGAGGCTACAACATCGAAGATTGGGGAAGACCAGATTTTTTATTGCAATCAGAGGGGCATTTCAACCGAGGATGCAATTGGGATGATTGTGAACGGATATGCTAAAGAGGTTTTAAACAAACTGCCCATGGAATTTGCCGTTGAGGCTCAAAAGTTGTTGCAAATCAGCCTTGAAGGAAGTGTTGGATAAAAAAATAATGAATGTAGGTATTAGGTAAAACTTTCTTTATACTTAGTACTCACAATCTCAATACTATAAAAGATGTTATCAATAAAAGACTTATATGTTTCTGTCGAAGGACAGGAAATTTTAAAAGGGATTAACCTTGAAATTAAACCTGGCGAGGTTCACGCAATAATGGGACCGAATGGTTCTGGGAAAAGTACCCTTGCCAGTGTTTTGGCCGGGAAGGAAGAATATGAGGTTACAAAAGGGGAAATAACTTATATGGGAGAAGATCTATTGGAATTGTCACCTGAGGAAAGAGCAAAAAAAGGTTTGTTTTTGAGCTTTCAATATCCGGTTGAAATCCCTGGTGTACCAATGGTTAACTTTATAAAAACAGCTTTAAACGAGCATCGAAAATACAGAGGTGAAGAACCGCTCACAGCCGGAGCATTTTTGAAAGTAATGCGTGAGAAAAAAGAATTGGTTGAATTGGATACCCAGTTAACCAATCGATCTGTGAATGAAGGATTCTCGGGAGGAGAGAAGAAGAAGAATGAAATCTTCCAAATGGCAATGCTTGAACCAAAATTATCCATTTTAGACGAGACGGATTCAGGTTTGGATATTGATGCGCTAAGAATTGTTGCAAAAGGCGTGAATGCCCTTAAATCACCCGAAACATCAACCATAGTTGTAACACATTACCAACGTTTGCTTGATTATATTGTTCCTGATTTTGTGCATGTACTTTATAAAGGGAAAATTGTTAAAACTTCGGGGAAGGAACTTGCCCTTGAATTGGAAGAGAAAGGGTACGACTGGATTAAGCAAGCGAATGAAAACTAGTTATGAGTATATTAGTTGATAAAGCAGACCTGTCGCTAAAAATGACAGGAAAATATAATGACCTTAAGGAAACTGTTCACAAAGGATCGTCTGAGATTTTGAATGGCGCCAGAAAATCTGCCTTTCAAAGTTTTATTATGCATGGATTGCCGTCCCTTAAAAACGAAGATTATAAATACACCAATGTAAATCCATCCTTTGCCCCTGATTATAAATTTATGATCGATAAAGAAGAGGTAAAGGTTGATTTGCACGAAGTATTTAAATGCAACGTTCCTGAACTTGACACGCATTTGGTTTTGCTTCGAAATGGTTGGTATTATCAGGGTAATTCTAAGATAGGTGATCTTCCGGAAGGAGTAATCCTCGGTAGTTTTGAAGAGGTTTCAAAATCGCATCCCGAACTGTTTGAAGAGCATTATTCAAAACTGGCGCTTCCTGAAAATGATTCAATCCTGGCATTAAATACCATGTTTGCCAAAGATGGTTTTTTCTTATATGTGCCTAAAAATGTGGTTGTCGAAAAACCAATTCAGGTAATAAATCTGATGCAGTCGAATGCTGATACTTACGTAACCCAACGAAATATGGTGATTGCCGATGAGGGGGCAAACGTAAAACTTATTTTTTGCGACCATACTTTAAATGTGAACCGTTATTTAAGCAATTCGGTTAGCGAGGTTTATTTGAAACAAAATGCATCTGTAGATTTTTATATCGTACAGAACCAACACAATAAGTCTGCGAGTTTTTCAAACGTTATTTTTAAACAAGAGCGTGATTCAAGGTTGAGAACGAACACCATTGCTTTACACGGTGGGATGATCAGAAACAACTTAAAAGTAATACTTGACGGCGAAAATTGTCAGGCAGATGTTTATGGAATGTCGCTATTGGACAAAAAACAACATGTGGATAATTTCACGCAAATTGTGCATGCAAAACCGAATTGTTATAGCAACCAGGTTTATAAAAATGTGTTGGACGATAGTGCAACCGGAGCATTTTCGGGAAGGATCAATGTGGTGAAAGATGCCCAGAAGACCAATGCTTTTCAGCGAAATAATAACTTGCTTTTAACCGACAGTGCAAAAATGCAAACCAAACCCCAGCTAATTATTGATGCCGATGATGTGAAATGCAGCCATGGGGCAACTGTTGGGCAAATTGATGAGGAAGCATTGTTTTATTTAAGGGCACGGGGCATAAACGAAAAAGATGCACGCCTGATGATGATGAATGCTTTTGCGCATGAAGTGGTTCAGGATATTTCCATTGTTCCTTTGCGTGAACGGATTGACGAGCTAATTGAGAAAAGGCTCAAAGGTGAAATTAGTCAGTGCCACGAGTGCGCCTACAAATGTGAATGCTAAATATTAGGTTTTCCAATAAGTGAAATTCCCTGCAAAGCACTAAAATGAAATACGATATCCAAAAAATAAGAAGTTATTTCCCTATTCTTGAACAAAAGGTGTACAACAAAGACCTTGTTTATTTTGATAGTGCAGCTTCTGCCCAAAAAGCACTACAGGTTTTTCAGCTCGAGGAACAACTTCACAATGAGTATTATGGGAACATTCATCGTGCAGCACATAATTTGGCGGATAAGGCCACGATGAAATATGAAGAAACCAGGGATAAGGTTCGGCAATTTATACATGCAAAAGAAAGGGAAGAAATTATTTTTACGAAGGGAACTACGGATAGCGTTAACCTTGTTGCTTTTTCGTATGGAGAGAATTATATTGAAGAGGGCGATGAAATAATAGTTTCGGAGATGGAGCATCACTCCAACATTGTTCCATGGCAAATGATGGCAGAGCGTAAAAAGGCTGTCGTTAAAATGCTCCCGTTTAACGAAATCGGAGAACTTAAGCTTGAAAAACTCGAATCACTAATCACCAGGAATACAAAACTTATTGCATTGGCGCATGTTTCCAATGTTTTGGGAACAATAAACCCGATCAAAGAAATTATTCAAATTGCGCATACAAAAGGCATTCATGTTTTTGTGGATGGGGCACAGGCAGCCCAACACCTGAAAGTTGATGTGCAGGATATTGATGTTGATTTTTACGCTTTTTCGGCGCATAAAATGTATGGGCCCAATGGTGTTGGAATTTTATATGGGAAGCGGGATCTTTTAGAAGCCATTCCACCTTACCAGGGTGGAGGGGAAATGATTTCTGAAGTTTCGTTTGCCGGGACAAGTTACAATCTAATTCCGTATAAGTTCGAAGCCGGAACGCCAAACATTACAAGTGTTGCAGCATTTGGTGCTGCACTTGATTTGATCAATGAAATAGGTCTCGACCAGATTGCAGCCCATGAAAATGAGTTGATGAAATATGCTACTTCTGAATTGAAACAGATACCGGGAATAAAAATTTATGGGGAGTCTGAAAATAAATCAGGTGTAATTTCTTTTAATATTGAAGGGGTTCATTCGTACGACCTCGGAATGCTGCTCGACAAAATGGGCATTGCCGTTCGCACGGGCCATCATTGTGCCGATCCGGTTATGCAACATTATGGCATACAGGGCAATGTGCGTATTTCCTTTGGAGTTTATAACACAATAGAAGAAATAGATATTTTTATTGCTGCATTGAAAAAAGTGGTAGCGATGTTTTAGGAAAAAATAGGGCTCCACTTTTGTGAAACCCCATTTGACCTTATCCTTAATAATTTTCTTCTTTAATTTCAAAATAAGATTGTGGATGTGCACATGCAGGGCACTTTAATGGTGGCTTTTTGGCTTCGTGCAAGAATCCACAGTTCCTGCACTTCCAAACTACTTTTCCGTCCCTTTCAAATACTTTGCCTTCTTCCAGGTTATCGTACAATTTCCGGAATCTTTCTTCGTGTGCCTTTTCAGCTTTCGAAATCATTTTGAATACAACAGCAATATCTTTGAAACCTTCTTCTTCTGCAACTTTGGCAAATTCAGGATACAGTTCTGTCCATTCTTCATTTTCCCCATCAGCCGAAGCTTTTAGGTTTTCCATTGTGGTTCCGATTATCCCTGCAGGGAAAGTGGCTGTAATTTCGGTCATGCCGCCTTCTAAAAACTTAAAGAAACGTTTGGCATGCTCTTTTTCATTCAATGCTGTTTCAGTAAAAATAGCTGCAATTTGCTCCAAGCCTTCTTTTTTTGCTGCTGAGGCAAAGTAATCGTACCTCATTCTTGCCTGAGACTCACCGGCAAATGCTTTTAATAAATTTTGTTCTGTTTGTGTACCTTTAATTGATCCCATATTTTATATGATTTTTGGTTTTAAAATTTTGCTTGAAGGTAACTAATATTTGCGAAGCAATAAAGGTCTTTATAATAGTTTAGAGAGAGTATAAAAAAAGCTTCCCGGTACCGGAAAGCTTTTGTATGGTTATCGATTCTTATTAAAAGTAGGAAATAAAATCATCTAAAGTGCTGTTCATAAATTTGTTTGCGGCAGTTAAAAAGCCGTTTTTATATTTGTCGGCGTCCACCGGGATAGCCTGAAGGTTTTCATAAAAAGTGTTATCAGCCGAGAACACCCGGATGGCCCCATAGCTGGTTCCCCAGATATCGGATTGGGCAGTCTCAACTGATTTGTATTTTTTCTTTTCAAATACACCATCAATCGGAACACTTTTTTTAAGGTAGTAAGTTGCCTGTGCATCAGGCGCCATTTTACGTGTTGCAGTGCAGTAACTTGCCATGTTGCTGGCAACTTCTACTGAAAAAGTGGTTCCCCCGGCAACCCCGTCTTTATCCAGCCTGTAGTCGGTTTCGGCAACAACCTTTGCAAGCCCGCCCAGAGTCTTGCCCAGCATTTTACTCCCGGCTGATTCTGCTTCCCTGACAAATTGCACTACATAGTTCACTTTGGCAACTATTGCCTGTTCTAAGTCGACTGAAATCTTAGGTGAATCGTCCAAAAATGCTTTTCTTTCACGACCTTTTTTATCTGTCCTTTTTACAAAATAATCGTATCCGTTTGGTATATTCATTATATAGCCAGGGAATTGGGCCTGGCTTATTGTTCCTCCCGATTTTCTTTCATATTCGGAATAAAATTCAATTTTTCCGGCTTCATCCGGACCAATAATTTCAAAACCTGCACCTTCCAGTTTTGCCAAATAGTCTGTATAAAGTTTGTCGGTCATTTCCTGGAGGTCGCTCTCTTCAATTCCTTTTATTGCGAGGGCTAAACGTGCTGTTGCATCGCCACGAACACCTCCTCCAAGGGTTCTTCCTCCCTGGGCTGTTTCGCTCCAGTTTGCCATAAGTTGATAAACAACCCTGAATTGGGCAATATAAATTCGTTTTGGGGCTTTCTTAAATTTTTTCTGGGCAAAACCGGCGTCTTTAAATTCAACATCGCCAACAGTTTGTGCCGAGGTAATACCCACGATTAATAATAGAATAAGTAAGAAGGAAAATCTTTTCATAATTGCGTTGTTTTAGTTAAAAAGATGTTTTTATCTATTTCTAAACACGGCAATATTGGAAATGTTTATACGGCATAATTTTTATACCAAGATTGTATTGACTTCATTAGGTGTTAAATAATAACTAACTAAATACCTATTGGTATTGTATTTATCATTGTCAGTAAGCAAAAATTTGCGACATTTGTGTCTTTAATAGCAGAAAAATGACAATTGAACAAGTTCAGCAGGATATAATCGAAGAGTTTTCTATCTATGAAGACTGGATGGATAAATACGGTTATCTGATAGAGTTGGGGAATGAACTGGAAGATTTGGACCCGACTAAAAAAACGGATCAAAACCTTATCAAAGGTTGTCAATCGAGGGTTTGGCTGGTTTCTGAGTTTCGCGATGGTAAAATCTATTTTAGCGGCGAAAGCGATGCAGTTATCGTAAAAGGTTTGGTTGCTTTGCTTTTGCGCGTTGTGTCAGGAAGAACCCCGGCTGAATTGCTTGAAAATGAGTTGCATTTTATCGATGATCTTGGATTAAAACAACACTTATCACCCACACGTTCCAATGGTTTGTTGGCAATGGTAAAACAAATCAGGATGTACGCTGTTGCTTATAACAGGATCGAAGCACAAGGAGGGAATTAAGATGGACAAAAGGATTGATCTTATAATTGAGAATTTAAAAGAGGTTTATGACCCTGAAATCCCCGTGAACATATACGATTTGGGGCTTATTTATAACGTCGATGTTGATGAAAACAACCAGGCGAATATTATTATGACACTTACTGCCCCGGGATGTCCGGTTGCCGATATTTTGGTTGAAGATGCGCAACAGGCTGCATTAACGGTCGAAGGTATTGAAGGGGCGAATGTGGAACTAACGTTTGAACCACCCTGGGATAAATCAATGATGAGCGAAGAGGCAAGGCTCGAACTTGGTTTCTTTTAATCTTCATTTTACCCGAATTTAGTATATTAGGCTAAAAATTAGTTTGCCTGAATCGATCGAAATATCTGCATTAATTAAATCCAAAGCCCTCGAACTTGGCTTCCTCGATTGTGGTATTTTGCCTGTCGAATTCTTATCGGAAGAAAAAGAACACCTTCAAAATTGGCTGGACAAAAACATGCATGGCGAAATGGGCTATATGCAACGAAACGTTGACATGCGCCTTAATCCACGCCTTTTGGTGAAAAATGCTAAAAGTGTGGTGCTTGTGCTTCAAAATTATTACCCGAAGGAAACACAAAAAGACCCCGAAGCCCCTTTGCTTTCAAAATATGCTTACGGAGTTGATTACCATCATGTATTGAAAGAAAAGCTTTATAAGCTCCTTGACTTTATTCAAAAAGAAATTGCACCCTGTAACGGGAGGGCATTTGTGGATTCAGCACCGGTTTTGGAAAGGGCGTGGGCAAAAAAGGCAGGTTTGGGCTGGGTTGGAAAGAATAGCAACCTGATTTCATTGGAACACGGTAGCTTTTTTTTTATTGGTGAATTAATCCTCGATTTAGAGCTGCCTTCAGCCAATAAACCGGAAATCAGGGATCATTGTGGTAAATGCACCAAATGCATTGATGCATGCCCAACAAAAGCAATTGTTGCCGACAGGGTTGTGGATGCCCGGAAATGTATTTCATACCAAACAATCGAACTCAAAGGTGACCTGGACGAATCTTTAAAAGGGAAGTTCGAGAACAGGGTTTTTGGTTGCGATATTTGCCAGGATGTTTGTCCATGGAATTTAAAGTCGGAGGCACATTCAGAATCTCAATTTGAACCAAATTCTTTGCTAATAAACCTTTCGAAACAGGAATGGGAAGCTATGGATAAGCCTTTGTTTAACGAACTATTTCGGAAATCAGCTGTTAAACGTACCGGGTTCGGGGGATTAAAACGAAACCTGGACTTTTTGAGCGATGAAACCTAAAAAATTTGAATATAGAAGCGAATTGTTTGCTCCTGAAAGGGGCGGGGTTTATGTTGGTTTCCCATTTGATGGAAATAAAGAATTTGGAACCAGGGGCCCTGTTCGGGTTGAATGCTGGATAGACGGACACCATAAATTTTGCAGTTTGCTTCCGATGGGTGAAGGTCAACATGCAATTCATGTGAACGCCGAAATCAGAAAAGCAATTGGCAGGCAGGAAGGTGATGAGGTTCAGGTGCTTGTGGTTGAAAACCTCCGCCCAAGGGAGTTGATTGTCCCGGATGATTTTCAATGGTTTTTGGATGACGATCCCGATTTAAACAGAAAGTACAACAAATTGTCTTTTTCTATTTGCTCTGCAATGTTTAATCATATTAACGAAGCCAAACGCCCCGAAACCAGGGCAAAACGCCTTGAAATGTTCCTGAAAAGGATTAAAGAAGAGGGGTTTAAGAGGTAACGAACTAGATTAACTCCAGGGCTGTATTTATATCCTCCATCAAATCTTCCACATTTTCAATACCCACTGAAAGCCTCATCATAGATGGTCTAATTTTCATGTCTTCTCGTTCTTCTTCCGTAAATTCCTGATAAATGGTCGAATATGGATGGATAATTAAACTTTTGTTGTCGTTTAGGTTTGTTGCACGCTTTATAAGCTTTAAGGCATTCATAAATGCAAAACATTGTTCTTGATTTTCAAGGTCAAATGCTATGATTGTTCCCGGAATACCATTAAAATATTTGGCTGCCAACTGGTATTGCGACGAACTTTCTAATCCTGGGTAATCCGCCTTTTTTACCTTAGGGTGGACGTTTAAAAATTCCCCCAGCTTTATGCAGTTTTGGTAACATTTTTCAACCCGGAGCTCAAGAATGTCCAAGCCCTGAATTTGCAAAAGGGCAGTTTGCGCGGTCATTGTTCCGCCTGTGTGGCGGTATATGTTTTTTCGAAGTTTGGCAATAAAAGCATTTTTCCCAAACTTGCTGGTGTAAGCAGAGAAATTTGGGTTTTGATTCCAGTCAAAGTTACCATGGTCAATTATGGCTCCCCCAAACGTAGTTCCTCCTCCCGAAATATATTTTGTGGTTGAAACGACCTCAATGTTAACGCCAAATTCTGCCGCACCAAAAACATTTGGTGGCGTAAGGGTTGAGTCTGCAATCAGCAGGATTCCATGTTTTTTACAAACCTTCGAAAGCATGTTAATTTCTGCAATTTCCAATTGCGGATTTGTGACCGTTTCAAAATAAATTGCCCTAGTATTTGAGTCAATCAATGTTTCAATTGAAGCTTCCGATTTCAGATCCGAAAACCTGGTTTCTATTCCAAATTCAGGCAATGTGGTATCGAAAAGAGCGAAAGTGTGCCCAAATAAATGTTTGCCAGCTATAATGTTGTCGCCGCTTTTTACACAGCTCAATATGGTATTTGAAATAGCAGCCATACCCGATGAAACTGCAAGCACACCATGACTTTGTGTGAGTTCCTGAAGTTTTAGTTCAAAATACTCAACTGTGGGGTTTGAAGTCCTGGAATACACATGCGCCTGATATTCCCCTTTAAAATTTGCCATAATCTGTTCAGCGCTGTCAAACTCGTAAGCAACAGTGCCATAAACAGGCATTTGTAATGCATTGTGCGGATCTTTTTTTGCGAAATTTGTATGCAGGGCTTTGGTCGTAAATCCGGTTTTTTTCATGGGTATTCTATTTTTTGTAAGCAACAACGTTTTAGATGAATTGTTTGGCAAATGTAAGAGTTGGAGTATAAATAGTAAATATTAAAGAGTTTAAAATTTTGGCATAAAATCCAGCTCCCGCGAGATTTTTTATCGCGTGGTTTAGAAGTTTAGATCCTGGTTATTTCTTAACTTTATAGCTTTGTACGAAGAACTTATTGCTTCATGAGCCGAAATTACAAGTTTCATAATCCTGAAGGTGTTTATTTTGTTTCATTTGCAGTTGTAGAATGGCTGGATGTTTTTACTAGAAATGAGTATAAAAATATTGTCATTGATAGCTTGCATTATTGCCAAAAAAATAAAGGAATGGAAATATTTGCATGGTGCATAATGACAAACCATATACATTTGATTTTTAGAAGTAAAAATGGGCAGAAACCAGAATTGCTTCTTGGAGACTTTAAACGATTCACCAGTAAAGAAATAGTCAAAGCAATTATTAACAATCCCCGAGAGAGTCGGAAAGATTGGTTGCTTGAACAATTTCTAAAAGCTGGAGCTAAATCTTCAAATGTTAACAAGTATCAATTTTGGAGACATGATAATAACCCGATAGAATTATGGAGTAACCAAGTAATTGATGAGAAAATTAATTACATCCATAATAATCCAGTTAAGGAGGGCTTGGTTTTTAGGGCAGAAGAGTACTTATATAGTAGTGCTGCTGATTATGCCGGCGAAAAAGGTATTTTAGGTAATGTTATTGTAGTTATATAATACCACACGATACAATCGTGCGGCAGCAAGGGAATCCTGCAGCAAGTCCAATTTATTTTGGTTATGAGCTATTTTATCCTGGTGGTTTTAGAGGGGCTTCTGAAGCAGCTACTGAGGCAGAACAAGGAATGATGCAATATCCTTGGTATAATTATTTTAATAAGTATTAATTTGGTATGATATATAATTATCTATTTTTTAGCTTTTATAGGTTTTGGGAGAAAGGGCACTCTAGGTGGTGGAGCGAATGGAAAGCTATAATTTCCATGATATTCTTATGGATTGCCTTAATTTCGACAATTTGTAATTTTCACTTTTATTATTTTAGAACAATAACGTTATCGGATTATCCTGTTTTTGCTTTGATGCTTTGCGCTGGAATAGGAGTCATACACCATTTTTTATTTACGCACAACGATAAATGGAAAGGGAAAATTGTACAGTTTAAAAGTTTGGAAAGGAAAATAGATACCCTTGGAATTATTGCGGTTATATTATTGACAGCTTTAATAATTGTAAGCTTAATATACTCATATTACTTATTAGGTTCGATAAATTGGAGCGAAGTAAAATGATTTAACTTCAACTGCCCCTCGTCTTTGGTGACGAGGGGTTGTTTGTTTTGACATTTACAATGTATCAAAAAGGCATCTGTTAAGATTGGCACACTACAAAGTATTATATTTGAAAAGAAACAAATTACAAATTTGAGCCAGCGGAGATGCAATTGTACGGCTGCAAATAAAATTAATTTATCACCATAATATCCACCAAAATAGAACTCAAAATAATTTGTATTGATTATATTGTCGCTATAAGTCGATGAGAATATAAGACAAAATAGTTAAACAATAGTAAACATTCAGTGCAGATGAATCCTTACATGAAAAGAAGAATTTTAAGTCTTGCTACTTGGGTCTTGAGTCTTTGTTTTTGAATCTATCTTGCGTCTTTGTTCTTGAATCTTAAATCTAAAACATAAACAATGAAAATAATATCGTGGAATGTAAACGGAATACGTGCAGTTGCTAAAAAAGATTTTTTTGAGGATTTTAAACGAATGGGCCCGGATGTTCTGTGCTTGCAGGAAACCAAAGCCCAGGACGACCAGGTTGCCGAAACCCTGTCATCACTCAACGATTATTTTATCTATTCCAACTCGGCCGAAAAGAAAGGTTATTCGGGGACGGCGATCATTTCAAAAACGGAACCTTTGAGCGTTTCGCGTGATATTGGTGTTGAAATTCACGATAACGAAGGACGTGTTTTATGCCTTGAATATCCATCCTTCTTTTTGATCAATGTTTATGTGCCGAATTCCGGTAATGACCTTCGTCGTCTTGATTATAGGCAGGATTGGGACAAGGCTTTTTTAGCCTACCTAAAAAATCTGGAAAAGACAAAGCCTGTTGTTATTTGTGGAGATTTTAATGTGGCGCACAAAGCAATAGATTTGGCACGTCCAAAACCAAACTACAATAAATCAGCCGGGTATATGCAGAAAGAAATCGATGGAATGGACGCCTATACTGGCAATGGATTGGTCGATTCTTTTCGGCACTTTTATCCTGATTTGGAGAATAAATACACCTGGTGGAGCTACAGGGCAGGAGCCAGGGCGAAGAACGTAGGCTGGAGAATCGATTATTTTTTGGTGAGCGAACCTTTTGTTTCATCACTAGCCGATGCTTTTATCCTGAACGATGTATTTGGTTCGGACCATTGTCCGATTGGGATCGAATTGAAGGTATAATAAAAACAAAGCAACTTTCGATAGGATCCTTTAAAAGGTTTGATTGAAGGCTAAAAATTTCTAAAGAGAATTCCAACAATTTGAATTCCGGTGAGCTAATTCCTCGTTGGCTTGCAGCAACGAGTTTCAACTAAACGGAACGCTGGTAATCCGGATTCAACTGATATCGAAGGATTTTCATCCGTAATTATTTGAAAAATAAGATGGTTCAGTGTTCTATTCTTAACAAAATCAACAAAATTTTTTAACACAATTCAAAGTTTGTTCAATCCCTAATTTTTATCTTTATAAAAAATGAAACGAATGAAGATACCAGGAATAGTAGCCAATGACACTTGGCTTGAACCATTTACAGAAATAATAAACCGCAGGCAGGAAAAAGCGGCGCTGAAAAAGGAAGAATTGTTTACCGGAAGTTTGACCGATTTTGCCAGTGGTCACTTATATTTTGGTTTGCATCAAACAAAAAACGGATGGGTTGTTCGAGAATGGGCGCCAAATGCCACTAAAATATATTTGGTTGGGGTATTCAATAATTGGCAGGAAGAAGAAGCTTATGAGTTTTTGGCAATTGGAAATGGCAATTGGGAATTGTTTCTTGATAGGGACCAGATCAAACACGAAGATTTATATGCCCTGTCGGTGCATTGGAACGGAGGGTATGGAAAAAGGATACCAGCATGGGCTACCCGCGCAGTTCAGGATGCTGACACCCATATTTTTAATGCCCAGGTTTGGGTCCCTGAAAAAGCCTACAAATGGGAGAACCCCGGTTTTTCGGTAAGCAACGAACCACGATTAATTTACGAAGCCCATGTGGGCATGGCCGGAGAAGAAGAATGTGTACATACCTATAACGAATTCAGGGAGCAGATACTTCCCAAAATAAAAGAAAATGGGTACAATACAATTCAGTTGATGGCAATCCCGGAACATCCGTATTACGGGAGTTTTGGCTATCATGTATCCAGTTTTTTTGCCCCTTCTTCTAGGTTCGGGACTCCCGAAGAACTGAAGCAATTAATCGATGAAGCACATGGAATGGGCATTGCCGTAATTATGGACCTGGTGCATTCTCATGCTGTTCGGAACGAAATTGAAGGGCTCGGAAATTATGACGGAACACGTTACCAGTTTTTTCACGACGGACCAAAAGGCGAGCATCCGGCTTGGGATTCGTATTGTTTTAATTACAGCAAACCCCAGGTAATTCATTTTTTATTATCGAACATAAAATATTGGATTGATGAATTTAAATTCGATGGTTTCCGCTTCGATGGGGTTACCAGCATGTTGTATTTCGATCATGGATTGGGGAAGGCTTTTACACAATACAGCGATTATTTTAATGAAAATGTGGACGAAGAGGCAACCACTTATTTTATCCTTGCCAATGAACTTATCCATGAATTGAAACCTAATGCAATTTCTATAGCTGAGGACATGAGCGGGATGCCGGGTTTAGCATCAAGTATTAAAAATGGCGGGCTTGGATTTGATTACCGAATGGCAATGGGCGTGCCTGATTACTGGATTAAAATAATCAAAGAATTGTCGGATGATGATTGGGATGTGGGTACTATTTTTTATGAACTCACTTCGAAGCGTTTGGATGAGAAAGTGGTTAGTTATTGCGAATCACACGATCAGGCAATGGTGGGCGACAAAACAATCATTTTCAGGTTGATTGACAAGGAAATGTATTTTAGCATGCGCAAAGATCAGCCGAATTTAATTGTTGAGAGGGGAATAGCACTTCATAAAATGATCCGGCTGGCAACCCTGGCTTCTGCCGGAGGAGCTTATCTTAATTTTATGGGCAATGAGTTCGGGCATCCCGAATGGATCGATTTCCCGCGTGAAGGAAATGGATGGTCATACAAACATGCCCGGCGCATTTGGAGTATTGCCGATGATCCTGAGCTAAAATTTCATTGGCTCTACGATTTCGACAAAGATTTGGTAAACTTCGTCTCAAAGGTCAAGCTATTGTCGCACCCTTCGGTTGATCTGGTGTTTGAAAACAAGCCCGACAAAGTATTTGCTTTTCACCGCGGACAATACCTGTTTATATTCAATTTTAACCCTAACCAATCGTTTTCCGATTATGGGATACCACTGGGTGCAGGCAAATATAAAGTGGTTTTAAGTACCGACTCGGGGTATTACGGAGGACAGGATAGGGTAGATGAAGAAATTACCCACTTTACCTTGCCTGGTGCGGGAAAAAATAGCCAGCATTATTTAATGCAATACCTTCCGGCCCGCACGGCAATTGTTTTAGAGCGTTTTGAACTCAAAAAGGTAAAATAAAGTTTGTAGGTTTCAAGGATTAATAACCAAAATTAGGGACGTATTACATGAGTAAATTTCAAACCATAGTAGAAATTCCGAAATACGATTGGCAATTGGATTACCAATCATTAAGTATGTTTATGGGATCATGTTTTGCCGAAAACATCGGATCTAAACTTATTGATTCTAAATTCAATATAGATTTAAACCCTTTTGGAATTTTATATAATCCCGTATCTGTTGAAAATAGCCTCCGAATGCTGTTGCAAAATAAAAAAGTGGAGGAACATGAATTAATAAACCGTGATGGGCTTTGGCATAGTTTTTTTCACCATAGCAGGTTTTCCCACGAAAATAAAACGGAAACTTTACGGAAAATAAATTCGAAAATAAGGGCTGCGTCAAAATTTCTCAGAACTGCCAATTCGCTTTTTATCACTTTCGGAACAGCATGGGTTTACGAGCATAAAGAGACACAGCAAGTTGTTTCCAATTGCCATAAAATCCCCAATTCTGAGTTTACAAGGTACCGCATTGGTGTCGATGAAATTGTGGCAAGGTTTAACCATCTGCTAAAGGAATTATTTCAGGTAAATCCTAGTTTGAAGGTGGTATTTACGGTCAGCCCAATCAGGCACTGGAAAGATGGGGCAATACAGAACCAGGTAAGTAAAGCAACTTTATTGTTGGCAATAGATTCCATAGTTAAAAAAGCAGGAAACGAAGCGTGCAGTTATTTTCCATCGTACGAGATTGTGATGGATGAATTGCGTGATTATCGGTTTTACGCAGAAGATAAGTTGCATATTTCTGAGGTGGCAACCAATCATATTTGGGAGAAATTTGAACAAGCTTTTATGGAGCCAGGAACCTTATCGTTAAAAATGGAAATAGAAAAAATTGTACGGGCAAAAAACCATCGGCCTTTCAATCCAAAAACCGAGAAACACCAGAAGTTTTTATCCAATTGTTTAATGAAATGTGAAGAGTTGGAAGGCAAATATGCATATATTAACTTAAAGTTAGAAAAAGAGTATTTTGCAAAACAATTAAAGCTTATTTGAATGAATTCTAAATTATTCCAGTTATTTTTGATGTGTACTCCACCTAACTATTCTGCCTCAAATCTGCTGGTATTTAATTCCTGTTTGTTATGAGTTACCTAAAATTCGACAAAGGGCAATTGGTCAATCTCGAATATTCGCTTCATAAAGAGATTTTGAGAACGAATAAGGCCGGATCCTATATCTGTACTGCAATTAACGATTGTAATACACGGAAATACCATGGATTGTTGGTTAGCCCAATTGATGAAATGAACGGGGAAAAGCATGTGCTTTTATCTTCTCTTGATGTTTCGGTAATTCAACATGGGGCAGAGTTTAACCTTGGAATAAGAAAATACAAAAATGAAAATTATGAGCCTAAAGGCCATAAATATATTCGCAACCTTACGTTCACTAAAATACCGAAAACCACCTACAGGGTAGGGGGTGTGGTTCTCAGCAAAGAGCGTATTTTAGTAGAAAAAGAGCAGCAGGTACTGATAAAATATACACTGGAAGAAGCGAATTCTCCAACCATCCTTCGGTTTAAACCATTTCTTGCTTTTAGGCACATTCATAAATTGAGTAAAGCTAATATGAATGTGAACACAAAATTTGAGTTTATCCGCAATGGGATTAAAATGAAATTGTACGAGGGATATCCTTATCTGCACATGCAACTGAGCAAAGAAGGTGAATTTATACCTGTTCCCGATTGGTATTACGATGTGGAATACATGAAGGAAAAAGCAAGAGGTTATGAATATCTCGAAGATTTATATGTTCCCGGATATTTTGAAGTCCCTATAGAAAAAGGGGAAAGCATCATTTTTGCTGCAGGGACAGAGGATACAAATCCTAGAATTATTAAACAAAGGTTTACACGCGAGTTTAATAAAAGACCGGAGAAGGACGATTTTCTTGGATTTTTACAAAATTCAGCTGGCCAGTTTTTTTCGCTAAATGGTAAGGAAACTGATGTTATTGCGGGCTATCCGTGGTATGGAAGTATTTCGAGGCAAACATTTATTGCCCTGCCAGGATTATGTAAATCCATAGGTAGTTTTGATTTGTTTGAAAAAGTTGTAGATACCTATTTAAAATATGTAAACCAGGGATTATTCCCGAATAATATTGATTCAACGCCATTCGCTTATGATGGTATTGATACCTCGCTTTGGTTTATTTGGTCGGTGCAGGAATATGACAAAGAAACAGGGGTTCGAGGGCTCTGGAAAAAATATGGCAGGGCTTTTAAAAGTATTTTAAGCGCCTTTAAATATGGAATTGGGGAAAGCGTAAAAATGCATGACAATGGGCTTATCTGGAGTTTCAATAAAGAACGCGCCCTAACCTGGATGGATTCATATTATAATGGTATTCCGGCAGTGAACCGAAATGGGTATGTGGTCGAAATTAATGCCCTATGGTACAATGCAATAAACTTCTCACTCGATTTGGCTAGAAGGGAGAAAGACACAAGTTTTGTGAATACCTGGGAAATGGTGCCCCAACAAATCCGGGATTCATTTAAAGATGTTTTTTGGGACGAAGAAAAAGGCTACTTAGCTGATAATGTTCGGGAAGATAGAAAAGACTGGTCGGTGCGCCCAAGTATGATAATTGCCGCAGCACTTGATTATTCGCCTGTAACAAAAGAAATCCAGAAAGCTGTTTTAAGTGTTGCTAAAAAGCAACTTTTAACCCCACGGGGATTAAGAACCTTGTCTCCGGAAGATTCAGATTATAAGGGAGTAATCGAAGGAGGTCCTCAGGAACGGGAACTGGCAACACATTTGGGGGCTGTTATGCCCTGGTTGATCATGTTTTTTGTGGAGGGGTACTTGAAAATACACAAAAGGGGAGGCCTTCCTTTTGTGAAAAAAGTGATGGATGGATTTGAAGAAGAATTGGCTCAACATAGTATTGGGACAATCTCTGAAACATACAATGGAAATCCGCCACACACTGCAAAAGGGGCAATTTCGCAAGCGTGGAATGTGGCAGGAGTTGTTAAAGCATATAAAATGGTGCAAGATTTTGAGTAAACGATAAAGGAAAATATTATGAAGGTACTTATGTTCGGGTGGGAGTTTCCACCACATATCTCAGGAGGGCTCGGAACTGCTTGTTATGGACTAACAAAAGGCTTGTCGGAGTTTGACGATATGGATGTAACATTTGTAGTGCCTAAGGCTTTTGGCGATGAAGACCAAAGCACCATGAAACTTATCGGCGCCAACCAGGTTCCTGTCACCCAAAAACATATCTCGTTCGACGACTTCAAGAAAAAAATGGCGTATTATGAGGTTAGTTCTGAAATAATTCCCTATTGCGATCCCGATGAATTTTGGAAACTTAAAAGCGAGCGTTATTCAAAAAATGCGAAATTTGTGGAAACCAATGAGGGTTTCAAGATTGATTTTACCGGAAAGTATGGGGATAGCCTTCATCAGGAAATACGAAATTATGCCCTTGTTGCCGAAATAATTGCCCGCGATAACGAGGTAGATATAATACATGCCCACGACTGGTTGGCTTATCCGGCAGGTATTGCTGCAAAAAACATATCGCGAAAGCCGTTGGTCATTCATGTTCATGCCACCGATTTCGACCGCTCGGGCGGAAATGTAAATCCAACCGTGTATGCAATTGAGCGGGAAGGGATGGAAGCTGCCGATAAGATTATTACAGTAAGTAACCTTACCAGAAATATTGTTATTGAAAAATATGGGATTGATCCTGCAAAAATAACCACCGTTTATAATGCCGTGGAACCTGCCGATGAGGGGGATAAAATTTCGCTAACGAAGGGTGTTGATGAAAAGATTGTGACTTTTCTCGGGAGGATTACCATGCAGAAAGGTCCGGAGTATTTTGTGGAAGCTGCTCATCAGGTCCTGCAAAAAATGGACAATGTAAGGTTTGTGATGGCTGGTAGTGGCGATATGATGAACAAAATGGTGGATAGGGTTGCCCAACTTAAAATTTCCGGCAAATTTCATTTTACAGGTTTTTTAAAGGGCGACGATGTGTTGCAGATGTTCCAAATGAGCGATGTCCTGGTTATGCCATCTGTTTCTGAGCCTTTTGGAATTGTTCCGCTGGAAGCCATGCAATCTAATGTTCCGGTTATTATTTCCAAACAATCCGGGGTTGCCGAAATCTTAAAATATGCCATAAAAATTGATTTTTGGAATATTAATGCCATGGCAGATGCTATTTATGCCCTGATTAATTATCCGGCACTTTCCGGGCTGTTTAAAACCGAAGGAAAAACCGAAGTGGAAAATTTAAAGTGGAAAAACTCGGCGCAAAATGTGAGAAACGTTTATTACTCTGCTTTGTAATCATTTGATTGAAGCAAAAATTAGAACTTGAATATTAAAAGGAATCTGTATGAAGTCAATTTGTTTGTTTTTTCAGGTACATCAGCCATTAAGATACAGACGGTACCGTTTTTTCGATATCGGTAACGACCATTATTATTACGATGATTATGCCAACGAAAGTTTTATACAGAAATTAGCGGAAAACTGCTATTTGCCTGCCAATCATCTTTTGCTTCAGATATTGAATGCAAACAAAGGGAAATTTAAAATCTCCTTTTCGGTAACAGGTGTGGCACTCGAACAATTTGAAATCTACGCTCCCGAAGTTATTGATTCCTTTCAGGCATTGGCAGAAACTGGGTATGTAGAATTTCTTGCTGAAACCTATTCACATTCGCTGGCATCCCTTCAAGATCAGGATATTTTTGAAGAACAGGTGAAGTTACACTCTGAAAAGGTTCAGGAACTATTCGGGCAACAACCGAAGGTTTTTAAGAATACGGAAATGATTTATTCCGATGAAATTGGAGCCATGGTCGAAAATATGGGCTACAAAGGAATGCTCACAGAAGGTGCCAAACATGTGCTTGGGTGGAAAAGCCCAAATTTCCTTTACGTCAATGCAATCAACCCAAGGTTAAAAGTAATGATGCGGAATTTTAGGCTAAGCGATGATTTGGCATTCCGTTTCGGTGATAAAAACTGGGCAGAGTATCCTTTAACGCCTAAAAAATATATTTCCTGGATTGTAGAATCAGGTCAAAATGAGGAGATTTTTAATATTTTCCTTGACTATGAAACCTTTGGAGGCTATCAAAATTCCAATACCGGAATATTTGAGTTCCTAAGGGAATTGCCAAAAGAAGCACTGAAAACAAAAGAAATAATATTTGCAACACCAAGCGAGATTGTAGAAAAAGTTCAGCCGGTGTCGATAGTTAGCGTACCCTATGCAATTTCATGGGCCGATGAAGAAAGGGACCTTACTCCCTGGATGGGAAATGAAATGCAAAATGAAGCTTTTAATAACCTGTATGGGTTAAAAGCCAGAGTTCTGAAAAGTAAAGATGAAGAGCTAAAGAAGGATTGGAACCATTTGCAAATTAGCGACCATTTTTACTATATGTCGACAAAGTTTTTCTCGGCAAGGGAAGGACAGAAATATTTCAACCCATATGATTCTCCTTACGAAGCTTTTATCAACTACATGAATGTCTTGAGTGATTTTAAAATCCGTTTGGATGCTTTGGTTCCGGAAAGCAAAGAACAGCGGGAGATTGCATCGCTTAGTAAAATCATTGAAGACAAAAATGCGCAATTGATAAAAATGGAGAAACAGTTGGAAAACCTTAAAAATAAATCAAAAAAGAAGGAAAGAAAGTAGAGAAGGCAATTCAGTTATTTGAGTAAAGTATTTATTAATTCATGGTACTTTATTTGGTCAAATGTGAACCCGTAGTGTAAAATTAAACAAGAAGGATATACATTTACCAGCTATTTTAAATGGATTAGAAAGATAAAATTATTTACTATGAGCATTGATAGAGTAAGATATATCAGGAAGCCCAATGTTGCGGAGCCTTCCTGGAAGAAATTCATCGTAGAATCAAATTTGCCGGAGAAACTGGCACCGCTTCGCGAAATTGCGAAAAACCTTTGGTGGGTGTGGAGCCCCGAGGCACGTGAACTATTTCAAAGCATCGATATTGAAGTTTGGGAAGAATGTGAACATAACCCAATTTTATTGTTGGAACAAGTAAGTTTCAGCAGGTTGAAAGAGCTTGAAAAAGATGAAGTTTTCCTTGGTAAAATGGAGGATACGCACAAGCTTTTAAACGAGTACCTGGCAGCTAGAAACGAAAAATCTGGTCCTTCCATTGCTTATTTTAGCATGGAATATGGCCTGCACGATAGTTTGAAGGTTTTCTCCGGAGGGTTAGGAATCCTAGCCGGGGATTATATGAAAGAAGCCAGCGACTCAAAGGTCGATATTGTTGGTATCGGTTTGCTTTACCGTTATGGATATTTCAAGCAGGTTTTAAATTTGCACGGTGAACAAATGGCAACTTATGAAGCGCAACGCTTTTCAACTATTCCGGTTCAACCGGCTTACGATTCAGATGGGAACTGGGTAGTTGTGGATATTACTTTCCCGGGCAGAATGGTAAAAGCCAGGGTTTGGGAAGTATTAATTGGTGCAGCAAGGTTATATTTGCTGGATACCGATTACGAAGATAACCAGGAGCAAGATCGAAGCATTACCCATCATTTGTATGGTGGCGATAACGAAAACCGTCTTAAGCAGGAAATGGTGCTCGGATTGGGAGGAATCAGGGCTTTACGAAAATTAGGCTATAATTCCGACATTTATCATTGTAATGAAGGACATGCCGCATTCATTGTTTTAGAACGTGTTGCTGAGCTGATTAATGCTAATGGGCTTACTTTTGCCGAAGCGAAAGAAGCTGTTACCGCTTCCACACTTTTCACAACACATACACCTGTACCTGCAGGGCATGATTCATTTCACGACGATATGTTCAAGGCTTACATGGGGTCGTTTTCCCAAAACCTGAACATCAGTTGGGATGAGTTTGTGCAATTCGGAAAGGCAAATGCCCATGAAGACCACTTTAATATGAGTTACCTGGCATGTCATTTCTCGCAAGGGATAAATGGGGTTAGTATGTTGCATGGCGATGTTAGCAAAACAATTTTAAAAGATTTATATCCCGGTTTCCTGGAAGAAGAATTGGAAATTGGCTATGTAACCAATGGGGTACATTATGGAACCTGGGTTGCCAAAGAATGGCGGGAAATCCATGAAAAATATTTTGGTGGCGGATTCCCCGATAATCAATTGGATTTCGACTTATGGGATAAGATTTACAAAGTTCCGGACAAAGATATTTGGGCACTAAGGCAAAAACTTAGGCTTAAACTCATTGATTACATCAAACAGCGTTTTTCAGATATATGGATCAAAAGGCACGAAAATCCGAAATTGATAACGGAAGTTATGGGAGGCTTGAATCCAAATGCATTAACCATTGGTTTTGCCCGAAGGTTTGCAACATACAAACGTGCACACCTGTTATTCAATAACCTGGAAAGGCTTTCTGAGCTTTTGAATAATGAAGAACGTCCGGTACAATTCCTGTTTGCAGGAAAAGCACACCCTGCTGATAAAGCTGGTCAGGATTTGATCAAACATATTGTAGAGATTTCAAAAAGACCTGAGTTTAGGGGAAAAATCCTGTTTGTACAGAATTACGATATGAATCTTGCCAAAATGTTGCTTCAGGGTGTTGATGTTTGGTTGAATACACCAACGCGGCCATTGGAAGCTTCTGGTACAAGTGGCGAAAAAGGGGTAATGAACGGTACGCTTCATTTCTCTGTTCTTGACGGTTGGTGGGTTGAAGGGTATAAAAAGGATGCCGGATGGGCATTGCCACTAGAAAGGGCTTACGACGTTCAGGACTACCAAGATGAATTGGATGCGGAAACTATTTATAATATTCTGGAAGATGAAATAATTGAAAGCTTCTACGAAAGGGATAAAGATGGAATTCCGGAAAAGTGGATCGGCTATATTAAAAATACACTGGCCCAGGTGGCGCCAAACTTTACCACTGCCCGTATGATAAAAGATTATCAGGTTAGGTATTACAATCCGCAGTACGAGCGTACCAGCAAGATGAAAAAAGATGACTTCAAAGTTGCACGTGACCTTGCTGCCTGGAAACATTGGATAAGTTCCAAATGGGACGAAATAGAAGTGAAAGATGTGCAAGTGCTGGATGGAATCACCAATGTATTAAAAGTTGGGAAAGACTATCCGGTGAGGGTTTTGGTTGATTTAAAGGGCTTATCGGCTGATGAGGTTGGCCTGGAGATGGTTGTTACCGAAAATGGGGAAGATAGCCAGCCGGAGTTGGTGAAGAAAATGCAATTCAGGGTCGAAAGTTTTGAAAACAACGTATGTTGTTATATCCTGGATATGCACCTTGATTATTCGGGTTCTTACTCGTATGGCATGAGGTTGTTCCCTAAAAATGAGAACCTTCCACATGCGCAGGAATTTAAATACATAAAATGGATTTGATTTATTAACACTAATATTTCTAAAGGGCGGACTCATTTTTGATGTTCGCCCTTTTTATTTAATCTGGATAGGTTTGCCTCTAAAACTCATCATCCAAAAAGCCGAAGGAAAAAACAGCTTCAATCCTCCCAATTATTATTCTGAAATTAAAAGCTCTCAATTCATTGTTATTAATATGCATGTTGCCCGCCACTTCCTAATATATATTCTTTGTTCTTTCCCTAAGTCCTTTTACATTTGTATTGGAACTTAACTACAGGGCTATGGAAGGTAAAAGAGATATTGGTAGCAAAATCAAACAATACAGGGAATCCTTACAAATTACAAGAAACGAATTGTCTGAACGATCTGGTTTGGATATGGAGCAAATAACCAAAATCGAAGATAAACAGGAAATCCCTTCTATGGGACCTCTTATCAAAATTGCCAGGGGATTGGGAACCCGCCTCGGAACGTTCTTAGACGATTCAGACCAGATTGGACCTGTGCTGGTTAGGGCTGGCGATGAACACGATACCATTAGCTTTGCTTCACAAAACATTGGTACGCGCGAGCACCTTAATTTCTTTTCGCTGGCGCACGATAAAACGGGAAGGCACATGGAGCCTTTTATTATTGACATTGAAGCAAACAACGAATCCAACTATAAATTATCATCGCACGAGGGTGAAGAATTTATTTATGTGTTGGATGGCGAAATTGAAATTAATTATGGGAAAGAACTGTACCATTTGAAAAAAGGGGACAGCATTTACCTTGATTCGATCATTGCCCATAATGTGCACGCTTACCAAAACCAAAGTGCAAAAATGCTTGCTGTAATTTATATTCCTGCCTAAATAAAACCACTAAAAAGCCAATTATGGAATTGCTGGATTATACATTAGGAGAAGCACTTGAAAAATGGGCGATTAATACTCCCGAAAAAGAGTTTATTGCTTATCCTGACCGAAGTTTACGCTTCAATTATTTTGCATTTAACGAGCGTGTTGACAAGCTGGCGAAAGGACTTCTCTACATTGGTGTAAACAAAGGGGATAAGGTAGGAATACTGGCAAAAAATGTTCCCGACTGGACTACCTTTATGTTTGCAACAGCCAAAATTGGGGCAGTTTTAGTTCCAATAAATACTGGTTTTAAATCTTCAGAATTGGAGTTTCTCCTGAAAGATGCCGATATTAAGGTTCTTTGTGTTGCAGAAGGGCATAAAGATCATTCTTTTGTACAGCAATTGCTTAATCTCGTCCCCGAGATAAAACTTCACCCCAGGGGAGAATTATTATCAGAGAAGTTGCCTTACCTTACCAGCGTTATTTATATTGGGCAGCAGAAATACAAAGGTATGTTTAGTATCCAGGAGTTGATGCTTTTGGGTGAACACATTGATAATATTGAACTTGAAAGTTTAAGAGAGTCGTTGACCTGTGATGATGTGGTATTAATGCAATATACTTCGGGCACAACTGGTAGCCCCAAAGGCGTTATGCTTTCACATTATAGCATTATTAATAATGGCTTTTCAGTTGGTGAATGTATGAAATTCTCTTCCGATGAGAAATTATTATTATGCGTGCCCCTTGCCAATAGTTTCGGCAATGTATTAGGCGTTTGCTCCATTGTTTCTCATGGCGCAACTATGGTTATCACCGAAGAATTCGATCCACTTTTAGTGCTGGCTTCCATTCAGAAAGAAAAGTGTACAGCTATATTTGGCGTGCCAACCATGTTTATTGAAATTCTGGAATCACCAATGTTTGATGTGTTTAATCTTAGTTCGTTAAGAACCGGGATCATGTCGGGTGCACCTTGCCCCATCGAATTAATGAAAAAAGTAATGGGGCAGATGAATTGTAAAGATATTATCATCGTTTACGGATTAACGGAAGCTTCGCCGGCAATGACTGCAACCCGGTGCCATAATTCGGCAGAAGTCAGGTCGTCAACCATTGGTTTTGAGTTGCCAAACGTTGAGGTGAAAATCCTTAACCCAGAAACCGGGGAAGAATGTGCCATTGGCGAAGAAGGGGAAATATGCTGCAAAGGTTATAACCTGATGAAAGGATATTACCAAAATGAAAAGGTAAGTAAAAAGGCTTTTAATAAGGATGGCTGGTTGCTTTCGGGCGACCTGGCAGTGAAAAACAAGGATGGGTTTTATAAGATAACCGGACGAATTAAGGAAACCATATTACGCGGCGGGGAAAGCATCCATCCGAAACCTATCGAAGAGTTTTTACTAAAAATGCCGCAAATAGAAAGTGTGGAAGTGGCTGGTATTCCAAGCCCCAAATACGGCGAGCAGGTTGGTGCATTTATTATTGTAAAAAAGGGTGAATCACTTTCGGAAGAAGAAGTGCAAGAGTTCTGTAAAAATAAAATTGCCACCATAAAAATCCCAAAATACATCTTTTTTGTGGAAGAATTTCCAACCGCAGATATGGACCGGGCTCAGAAATTTAAGCTTACCGATTTAGCCATGAAAACACTTTATGAGCGGGGAGAGAAAGTAATATAGCATAAAACACTAATTTAATCGTATGAGAATATACAAATCATCATATGCATTCTTGTTTTTTATTGGCCTATCCATTGTTCTCCGTTTTTTTAGTTTTTTCCCAAGTGTGCTCGACCACGATGAATCAACCTATATGGTTATTGGGAGGGACATCCTGCAAGGAAAAGTTCTGTACACCGATGTAACGGATAATAAACCAATAGGGATTTTTATAATTTATGCAATTCTGCACTGGTTGTTTGGTTATTCCATTTATCTGAAACGACTTTTTGTTGCTCTGCTCGTGGGTGTATCAGCATCTCTTATTCGGCATATTTCAAAAAAAATCTTTCAGGATAATAGAGTTGCATTTTGGTCTGGTACAATTTATATCCTTTTTAGTTCACTCCGCATTTATTATGGTTTGTCGCCTAATACCGAAATCTTTTTTAACTTCTTCACCATCTGCGGTTTGCATTTCCTTATCAAAAAGAACAATTTAGCATTATTCGTAAGTGGACTGCTTTTCGGTATTGGTTTTATGATCAAATATGTGGTACTCTTTGATTTTTTGGCTATTTGCTCGTTCTTTTTTATCCTTCAAATAATCCAAAACAGAAAATTAACCAGGCAGATAATTTCTCCATTTCTGTTCGCTGCGTTGGGATTTTTAATCCTTTTCTTAAGTATTAATTTATATTTCTGGTTTGGTAATAATTTTTCTGATTTTTATTCTGCAATGTATATCATACCGAAATCCTATGCGGTTAATCCTTCGTTTGATAAATTTATAAAGATGCTGATCGACTTCGCAATCTGGTTTGCGCCATTTCATGTTTTAATTGCATATGTGCTATTGGCAAGAAATAAGGTTTTGGAAAATTGGCACAAAGCGTTTTTTATAGTATGGATTGCTGCGGTATTGCTAGCCATATATTTGCCAGGGAAAGGATTTAATCATTATACAATTCAACTTATGGTTCCATTTAGTTTGATTGCTGGTTTGTTTTTTCATCCCCAAATAAAGGAGCAAAAATTCGTAAAATTTATCCTAAGTAAAAAGATCGGGGTGATTATTGGGATCACTTTTGTGGTTGGCTTAGAAGTGGCTAGTTTGGGGAAAAATGTTCTTCGTAAAGATCGTTATAAAGAAGTTGCTAACTATATTAATCAGGAATTGGAACCGGGAGAACAGATTTACCCTTCAAACTTTGGGCAAATAATGTATTACCTAACAAGATCAGATGCACCTACGAAATATATCCACCGTTCAATATTAAGTTCTGACCTTCATGAAATCTACGGTATCGATCCAAATGTCGAAATAAAAAAGATTATTGATAAGGAACCAAAATATGTAATCGTCAAAAATGAATTTGAGATTGTCGAAAATTTAATAAGAGAGGATTATTTTCTCGACAAAAGCTTTCACCATGATAAGATACATTTATATAAAAGAAAGTAGCTTATTTTAACTAGCATTTTAAAATCATACCTTAGGTGTTCTAAATCCCCCAAAAGTAAAAACCAGCGCTTTTTTATTTATTAATGATGAGAAAACCATTAAAGGCCTTATATTAGCAGCTTTTTGTGCAAAATATGAGGTTGAATAAAAGTACGGTCATATTTCTTATTTATATCGGGATATCGATTCTATTACGATTCTTTAGTTTTTATCCGACTACCCTTGACCACGATGAATCAACCTATATGATTATTGGGCGCGATATTCTTAATGGGAAACTTTTGTATACCGATGTAACCGATACAAAGCCCGTTGGTATTTTTATTATTTACGCATTTTTACACGCCATTTTTGGTTATTCCATATTTTTAAAACGCCTTTTTGTTGCCGTGCTTATCGGGGCTTCCGCACATCTTATATACCTTATCTCTAAACAATTATTTGCTGATAAAAAGGTTGCGCTTTGGTCTGGTGCAATTTATATTTTGTACATATCTATTTGGGGTTATTTTGGTTTGTCGCCAAATGCCGAAGTATTTTTTAATTTTTTCACCATTGCCGGGCTCCTGTTTTTAGTACAAAAAAACGGATTTACATATTTCGCAGGAGGAATATTGTTTGGCTTGGGCTTTATGGTGAAGTATTTGGTTTTGCTCGATTTTGTTGCCATTACCTTGTTCTTTTTTATTTTAGAGATATACAAAACAAAGGGTTTTAGCTGGCGCTATTTTTCTCATTTTGCCTTGGCAGGCTTAGGTTTTATTCTGCCCTTTGTATGCGTGAACCTATTTTTCTATTCCGGGGTAAATTTCAGCGATTTTTATTTTATAACCTATACTATTCCGGGATCGTATGGAAACCAGTCTGAATTATGGGCTTATTTTAAAATAGTTTTTGATTTTCTGTTGCGTTTTTTTCCTTTTTCAATATTGGTGTTTTACGTGTTGTTTACCAAAAACCGTGCACTTGTGAGTTGGCATAAAAAATTCTTTTTGGTTTGGATAGCCGGGGTTTTAATTGCCATGTTCCTTCCCGGGAAAGGGTTTAGCCATTATTCCATTCAATTGATGGTGCCCTTTAGTTTTGTCGCCGGGCTGTTTTTTAGCCCCGAATTAAATGATAGGCCTTTTGTGAATTTAATACTCAACAAAAAAGTCGGGTTGGTTTTTCTGATCCTTTTTATTTCTGCCTCTGAAACGGCAAGTTTTATGGAAAATTATCTTCAGGAAGATAAGCACCAGCTTGTTGCAGATTATATTATGGAAGATTTAAGCCAAGACGATATAATTTACACATCCAATTCCGATCAAATTATTTATTACCTCACAAAAACAGAATCGCCAACAAAATATGTACATTCTTCGATTTTATCCACCGACCTTTACAAAGTTTTTGGTATCGATAATAAGGAAGAAATTCAGCGTATTATGGATCAAAAACCCAAATACGTGTTGGTAAAGGATCGATTTAAAATTGTGGAGGACCTGTTGAAAGAAGACTACTTTTTAGACCGTACTTTTCAAGGAGACAAGCTGCGTTTATATAAACGCGAAAGTTAACGGACAATTCATTCGAAAAAAACATTTTGCATTTGACTTTTTTGTAACTTCCCTCAACTAAAAATTACAACCGCCATGAACATAAGTTATTCTGATCCCTTATCGCGGGCTTGGGCTCGAATGAAAAAAGCCCTTTTCCAACCTTTTAATATGAACAAATGGGTAAACATAGGTTTTACTGCCTGGCTGGCAAGTTTTACCGATTGTAATGGAAGTAGTGGAAGCAATAATTCGAACATAGGAAACAAACATGATTTTGGAGAGTTCTTTGATATGCCACAAACTGCCTGGCAATGGCTCAACGATCATACATTCTGGTTTAGCCTTATAGTTGTAGGAGTGATTTTGTTAATGTTGCTGGTAACAGTGTTGATGTGGCTTAGCTCGCGCGGTAAATTTATGTTCCTTTATAATGTTGTTTATGATAAAGACGAGGTGCGAAAACCCTGGAATGAATTTAAAAAGCTAGGAAACTCTTTGTTTGTTTGGCAGTTTTTTTATTCCTGGATTGCTTTTTTTATGGTTATCGGGTTCTTTATTTTCGGATTTTTATCATTCAAAAAAATGTATTTTGGAGGAGTCCCTGATGCCGTTAAGATTTCATCGATTGTTAGCATGGTTTTGGTCTTTTTGATCTTTCTCATCCTATTTGGCTATATCTCGCTCTTTTTAAAAGATTTTGTGGTCCCGATAATGTATAAACATAAACTACCAGTTGGAAAGGCGTGGTTTAAATTTCTTTCCTTATTAGGAAAAAACCTGGGACCATTTATAGTTTATGGACTATTTATTTTTGTTTTGAGTATTGGCGCGGCTATTGCCATTATATTCTTTGCTCTGGCAACATGCTGTATTGGTTTATTGTTGCTGGTCATACCCGTTGTAGGCGCCATAATCCTTCTTCCGGTAACTTATACCTTCAGGGCGTTTAGCATCGAATTTTTAGGGCAGTTCGGCGATGATTACACTCTGTTACCTGAAGAAACTATTTCAATAGAAAGCTTAACATCTGAGAATATTCAATAGTCGCACACTCAACTAAAGTCCAAACAGTTTGTTATAAAGAATAGTTAGAATGAGGGAACTATGTATTTAAGAATAGCATTTTTTTTAGTTCTGAATTTTGGGGCGCTTGCAATTGGCAGTCGGTTTACAGGGGCAGGTGTTCCTTCCGAATGGTACCAGCACCTTGCAAAAGCTCCGTGGACACCACCGGGATGGGTTTTTGGTGCAGCTTGGACTACCATCATGATTTGTTTTTCCATTTATATGGCATTTGCCTGGAAAATGGTTGAAAACCGGAATTTATTGCTTGGACTATTTATTCTTCAGTGGGTATTAAATGTACTTTGGAACCCGGTATTTTTTAAATATCACCATGTATTGCCAGCATTGGTAGTCATTACAGCTTTAACAATTCTTGTAATCTATTTTCTGCTTGCTTATTTTGCCAGGTTTAAAGCTATTTCACTTTTGATTTTGCCGTATGTTCTTTGGCTTTTGGTGGCAACATCACTTAATTTATATATTTATTTAAAGAATTAATGAAAGCGGACGCTTTGTTACGAAGCCTCCGAAAGTAATTGTCGGGCTTCTTGTTGAAGGATTTCGGGGATACAAATTTGCCTTTTTTCAATGCTCTCGAGCCATGGTTTTATATCGTTTGGTTGCAAAGTATAAAGCACATCCCTTATTTCTTCTATTTCTTCATCGCTATAGTTCGATGGGGTTTTCTCTTTAAAACGATCCAGCTCCTCATCATCAAAATATTCAATTTCGTCCGAGAGTTTCTTTTGGAGGTCAAGTTCGCAAACCTCATGCGCACCACAACAGTCTGAAGGTGGCGCAATAATCTCATCTGCATGAGAATCACCTTTTTTGTATTTTGAGGCAAGGAAAGTACCACCTGCCACAAAAATAAAAATCACTACCAGTATTCCTATCAAAATTTCCATTAAGCAAGAAGATCAAAAACACACATTAATTTGAAAAGAATTGTTTCAAACGAATGGTTCAAAACAAGAAGAAAAATGATTGGCAATCCAGGGGTGAATTACCAATCATTCATCGCAATAATTTAGCTTTCGATGATCACTATTTTTTCAATCTCATCGTTTTGCCTGATATCGTCAATCACATCCAAACCTTCGTATACTTTGCCGAAGCATGTATGGTTTCTGTCGAGGTGGGCAGTATTTGTTCTGCTGTGGCAAATGAAGAATTGTGAACCTCCTGTATTTCTTCCGGCATGCGCCATTGAAAGAACGCCTCGGTCATGGTATTGGTTATTTCCGTCCAATTCACATTTAATAGAATACCCCGGTCCTCCAGCGCCTGTTCCGTCTGGGCAACCTCCCTGAATTACAAAATCAGGTATTACCCTGTGGAAAGTTAATCCGTCATAAAAGCCATCTTTTGCCAGTTTTATGAAATTCTCAACGGTTCCCGGGGCATCTTCTTCATAAAAGTTCACTTTCATTACCCCTTTACTTGTATGAATTTCAGCTTGTTTCATAATATTTTCTTTAATTGTATTTATAGTATTGGACAAAGTTACTACATATTTTTATATGTAAAAGTTTTCATAAAACGAAGAGGCTAGGAAATATCTATCCATAAAATAAAGGATACCCATCATTTCATATTGAAAGGTATATTTTTATCTTTGTTTTTATCAAAAACCAGAAACAATCAATTTATATAACCATGAAAGTAAAAGCCCATTTTTTTGTCCTAAGTATTATTTCTTTATTAATTACAGTTTCGTGTTTCAATCCATCAGAAAAAAAGAAAACAGCGTCGGGAGAAGATGTGAGTGTTAACGACACCACAGAAATTTTAAAGGCACCTTTTAAAAACAACCGGAACAAGGTTGAATATGAGGTGTCGGTAAAAAAAGGCACCAAAATAAAGCACGGTATCCAAACGCGTTTTTACGATCATGGGAGTGTATATTCGAAAATTAATTACAAAGAGGGGAAAAAATCGGGAATGGCATATACCTATTACCCGGAATATAAAGGAGCAGAACCAAAGGTTTGGAAAGAACAACCATATGTCAACGGGAAATTAAGCGGGATTTGCAAGCGTTACCATAAAAATGGAAAGATTCAGGCAGAATATGAATATTACGAGGGATTTCCGGCAGTTGGACTAAAAGAGTGGAAAGATTCAGGCGATCCGGTAACTCTGCCTAGACTAAATGTCAGTAAAGAAGTTATCAATCACCAGACCTACCTTAAAGCTAGCATGTCAAACAATGCGAAAAACGTTAAATTTTATGAAGGCACCCTTTTGAATGGCAAATATGTAACCAAAAATATTGTACCCTTGCTGACGAAAAGTGGTGTTGGCGAATTGACAATTCCGCACACTTCGAATAAAAAGAATGTAACCATAATTGCTGTTTTAAGTACCCGTTACCGAAATACATATTATGTAGCAAAAACGGTTAACCTTAAATAAGAATTTTGTCTATTTTGGGGCTTTGTACCGTCTCCAAAATTGGTATTTGCTTAAGGATGAATATGCGATAAGCCGATTAATCCATTTGTTTTTCAGGAGTATGTGCAATATCCCATAACTAATAAATATCAGCGCAAGAAATAAAATCGCATCGAGTACGCTTAATAATCGTTCTGTAATCCAGGATTGAAAGAAGAATGCATATAATTTCGTTGCCTTTAAGACTTTCAGCAATAAAGGTGAAACCAGCATCGAAAAAACTAGGATAATTAGTGTTGAAAATCCATGGGCAGTTTCAATAGCCCTTTGCGGACAGATATTGATGCAATGCATGCAGCTTTCGCATTTGTAAGTCCAGAATGGTCTTTCGTCAACGGTTTTGATTGCTTTCACCGGACAGGTGTTGACACAAATATTACATCCATCGCATGCGTTTGTAGCAATTAAAGTTTTGGCCAGGAAGAAGCGCCCTAAAAAATAATACGCCAAAGCGATAGGAATAACCAACAGATCGATTGGAAGCGACAACATTGCTTTGTATTTGTGGTTTTCGGAAAGAATATCATTGGCAAAACGATCCACTATTTTATGGCAGCGTTTGAATATCGAATCTACGACTTTTTCCCTTAATCCGGGATGCAAAAGAATCCAGTTTGAAGGTAAGTCAAGTGGCTGCATGCCAACAATTGTATACCCCTTAATTTTTAATAATAAAGCCGGGAAAATTTGCGCCAGTCCACTTAAGCCCGGGAGAAAAAGTTTGGATATTTTCATTCCGGCTCGTGTATTTAAAATAAAAGTATCTGCGTTTTTGGTTTTAGGAAACCTTCTTAGGAATTTTAAAACCAGCGGGGGTAAATTAAAGCCATGGGTAGGTGAGCAAATACCAACAAGTGTTTTCTTATTTTTATCGGGGTAATCATAGGTTTTTCCTTTTTCAATTTTTATGAGATGGACCGGAATCCCTTTTCCCTGAGCAATATCTTTGATCCACGATGCTGCCCGTTTCGCATTTCCCGTACCCGAGAAAAAATAAATAATAACCTGCTCGTAGTTCATCTTGGTTTTATTTGGAATTGTAAGTTAAGGATTATTTGGAATAGGTCAAGTTGCGGCATGTTTTATTCGTAAGACTTAAAATTTATGAGTTGTTGAATGAAGTTTTATAATTAAACAATGTCGCGAACACTGGGTATAGTTTCAAATCCCGGGCAAGACGATTTCAAATCGCTAAATTAAGTGGCAATATGGTTCGCTCTTGTATGATTAAATTCTATGACTAGATGCTTTATTTTCGGGTGTGGTGATTTCCAAATTGCTACATTTGTTCTAATTATGATTCATATATAATTTTTGGATTAGATACAATAAAAACAAAAAGCCCATCAATAAATTTATAGACGGGCTTTGAGGTCTCTGGCGGATTCGAACCGCCGTACATGGTTTTGCAGACCACTGCCTAGCCACTCGGCCAAGAGACCATTTTGTTATTTCGGAGTGCAAATCTAAGAAAAATTGTAGTATTCACAATAGTTTTCATCCAAAAATAAATGCACTAATGCTTCTAACAATGAAAGGCATTAGAATGACCTTAGTCTCGTTCATAAAGGTACGAACCTGATATAAACATTGCTTTGACTGTTATGTTCAGCAGCCTATTTTTTATCTGCGAAGTTTTTCCCAGTTTGAATTTACGAGCGACTGGTTTCGGTTTGACTGCCAACCCTGAGCAATTGGTTTACACGTCCCCGACTTTGGGTTACATCCTTCTTTTAGCTCCATCTTCTTTGCTTCTTCATTGGATTTTTCCGAAGCACCTTCATTTAATCCTATCAACGATAAAAACATGGTTTTTCCTATTTGCAAATCAACTTTTCGAATATAGGAAATATTTGTTTGAAAATTTAAATGTTTTAGGGCATTTGTTATCTAGCATGTTGATATTTAATGAATTAATAAGAGTTCTGAATTGATGTTTGTATGCAAATTTACATTTACATCATATAGACAACGAAATGAGACTAATGAGAAGGGAGCGTGAATGAAAAAGTACTTCCTTTTTCGGGTTCGCTTGTTATGGTAAGTTCCCCATCCATATATTTTATGTAGTCAAGGCAAAGCTTTAATCCAATTCCGCTTCCGGTTTCAAAATCGGTCCCATATTTTTTTATAAACTTATCGGGACTGAGGATTTTTTCCTGATCGTTTTTTGAAATACCAATGCCTGAATCGGTTACCGAAATATTGATTGTTCCGTTATTGGACCATGCATCCACTTTTATGGTTCCTTTTTGAGGAGTAAACTTAACCGCATTCGAAAGAAGGTTTCGTAAAACCAGGTTGATTAACTCAACATCGGCATTTGCCATTAGTTTTGAATCACAATTAACGTCAATTTCAATTTCTTTCCTGGATGCCAACGGGGCGATTAGTTTTACATTTTTCGTGATCGATTCACATATATTTACCTTCACAATCTGCGGTTTGATATCTTCCATTTGGGTTTTTGCCCAATCCAATAGATTGTTTAAAAGAGCAATGGTGTTGTCCAATTGTTGTTTCGACGATTCAAGTGCCTTATTCTTCAGCTCTTTTTTTACGGCATCGTTTTTTAAAACAAGCAACGAGTTGTTTAACGACACAATCGGAGATTTTAAATCGTGTGAAATAATAGAGAATATTTTATCCTTCACGGCAACCAACTTCTCCAACTGCTCGTTTTTTTCTGTAATCGACTGGTTCGATAAACGAAGTTCTGCAACCAACTTTTTGTTGGTCCTCAGTCCTTTATAAATTAAAAAGGTTATAATAATTATAAGAATAAGTAAAGTAATGGTGAAATAAATGAAATTTTTCTGGAGCTTAATGATCGATTGGTTGTTTTCAATAATTGATTCCTGGAGTTCCGAATTTTGAAGTTGTTCTGTAGGATTTGTATCTGGTAATTCAGAAAAAGATGGATAGCTGAGGCTTAGGTTAATCAATAAAAAAACACTTATAAATATTCTTATAACCAGGTTCATAGATTTGAATAGTAGCTTTAGTTTATTTTTGTTGAAGGACTTTTATTTTCGCACCTTATTTGCTTAAAGTTACACTTACTTTTTTAATTTGCCCACCCATCGGAGGGTTCATTTTTGATATTTTGAGTGTGGCTTTTTGAATCGCCGGAAATTGTTTGTGCAAACTGTCGAGGATACGTTGGGCAACATTCTCAAGCAAGGAAGAATTTATCTTCATTTCCTCTTTGATCAATTCATAAACCGATTGGTAATTTAAGGCATCATTCAAATTATCCGATTGTGCAGCGGTAGAACAATCGGTTTCCAGGGAAATATCCAATAAAAATGTATTCCCAACAATCTGTTCTGCTTCAAAATGCCCATGATAGGCATAAAATTCCATTCCTTCAATTTCAATTAATCCCATTTTCCACCACAATTTATTGTTGAAACCACGAACTCAGTTATAGCCTGAAGTATAGTTTAAATATGCTTTAAAATTACCAATATCAAAAATCAAATCTCAATTTATTTTACAATTATGTTGTTCATAATTCC
The DNA here is from genome assembly GCA_963678235.1 of Prolixibacteraceae bacterium. GTDB lineage: Bacteria > Bacteroidota > Bacteroidia > Bacteroidales > Prolixibacteraceae > JABMQB01. The sequence continues at coordinate 4,122,081 of OY782766.1, forward strand.
AATCAGGGAATTGGGAAATAGGCAAGGAATGCAGAGATTCATTAAAAAATCTTCCACAAATAAACTTTTCTCAAGTGCAACTATCTTTTGGCTCAAATCATTTTATACTTTTGTAAATAATATCATTAAGGCTTAAGAGTATATGGCAGAGAATAATATGAAAGAAGCAGACGTACCTGTGAAGAAGAACTTTATTGATCTTCAAATTGATAAGGATTTGGCTGAAGGGAAAAATGATGGAAGGGTCCACACCCGGTTTCCGCCCGAGCCAAATGGATATTTGCATATAGGGCATGCAAAGTCGATATGTTTAAATTTTGGTACTGCACAGAAATATGGAGGAAAAACAAACCTCCGTTTCGACGATACAAATCCATCGAAAGAAGAAACAGAATATGTTGATTCTATTATGGCAGATGTTCGTTGGCTCGGTTTCGATTGGGAAGACCGATTGTTTTATGCTTCAGATTATTTCGATCAATTGTATGAATTTGCAGTAAAGTTGATTGAAGATGGCAAAGCCTATGTTGATGATCAGGATTCGGAGAAAATAAGCGAGCAAAAAGGTACCCCCACAAGGGCAGGAATCGAAAGTCCATTCAGAAATCGGACTGTAGAAGAAAACAAAGATTTATTCGTTCGGATGAAAGCCGGGGAGTTTGACGAAGGCTCCAGGGTACTGCGCGCTAAGATAGATATGGCATCGCCGAATATGCACATGCGTGATCCAATTATTTACAGGATTATGAAGGCGCATCATCACCGTACAGGCGATAAATGGTGCATCTACCCAATGTATGATTTTGCGCACGGACAAAGCGATTATTGGGAAGGAATTACCCATTCAATTTGCACCTTGGAATTTGAAGTACACCGCCCATTATATGATTGGTTTGTTGACCAATTGCAGCAAACGGATTACCGCCCAAGGCAGATTGAATTTGCACGCTTAAACCTGAGCTATACGGTAATGAGCAAAAGAAAACTTCTGGAGCTGGTAAAAGATAAGCATGTAAATGGTTGGGATGATCCGAGGATGCCCACTATTTCGGGATTGAGAAGAAGGGGATATTCGCCTGAATCTATCAGGAATTTTGCCGAAAGGATTGGGATCACGAAGGTGGATGGCATGATTGACGTTACCTTGCTTGAGCACAGCGTGAAAGACCATCTGAATAAAACGGCACAAAGGGTGATGGGTGTTTTAGACCCTTTAAAAGTAGTTATTACCAATTATCCTGATGGGCAGGAAGAAGAATTGGATGCCGTAAATAACCCGGAAGATGAAAGCATGGGTAAGCGAAAAGTGCCATTCTCGAAAGTGCTTTATATTGAGAAAGATGATTTTATGGAAGATCCTCCACGTAAATTTTTCCGATTAGGACCGGGACGTGAAGTGCGCTTGCGATATGCTTATTTTATTACTTGCAACGATGTAATCAAGGATGAAAATGGCGAAATAACAGAATTACACTGCACCTATGATCCTGCATCCAAGGGGGGCAATTCACCCGATGGAAGAAAGGTAAAAGCGACCTTGCATTGGGTTTCTGCGCAACATGCCGTTAAATCAGAAGTAAGGCTTTACGATAGGTTATTTACCGATGAGGATCCGCTGGCACATAAAGATGTCGATTTTAAAGAGTTTATGAATAAAGACTCGTTAAAAATACTTTCAGACTGTTACCTTGAACCATTTGTAGTAGGTTCAAAAGCATTGGATCAGTTTCAGTTTGAACGACTTGGATATTTTAACGTTGATCCGGATTCAAACAGCAAAAAGTTGGTTTTTAACCGGACCGTTCAGTTAAGGGATACCTGGGCAAAGCAAAAAAATAAATAGGACAAAACTTAAAAGCGGATTTTTCCGCTTTTTTTGTTTATATCTGTTTTTACCGACAGTAACCCCTCTTTAGCCGAGTTTAAAATGGCTTATTTATTAGGATGTTATACATTTGGTTCTGAAATTGATAAAAAGAATCGAAATGAGAAAAGAATCTAGTAATACATCAAAAGGCATCCTGGCTATTATATTAATTGCAATTGGTATGCTATGGTTACTCTCCCAAATCGGTATTCATTTCAACATCCCCAAAATACATTTCGAACATATATTTTATCCTATCCATTCCCTATTTAAAAATTTTGGACACATTATTTTTAGCTGGCCTTCTTTATTAATTATTATTGGTTTAATCCTTATGGCAGGAAACCGAAGGTCGGGGGTTGTATTAATTGTAATAGGTGGAATATTTCTTTTACCCCGGATATTTTTCGTGCCGGGGATAGCTATTTCAATATTATTGCCGGTAGTTTTAATTGCAATCGGAATATCAATGGTAGTCAGGAAACACTAGAAAAACTAATTTACCTGAAATGTCCGGTTTTTATTTGTTTCGGACGAAAAGGGGCGATATAAAAGTTATATTTGTTAAAGATAAATACCACGTGTGATGGAACATGATAATAGGGCGAATAAAAGATTATATTTTGGATTATTTTTAATTGCTTTAGGGGGCATTTGGATTCTCGAAAGGCTGGACATAATTCCAAGCATTGTTGACGATATAATTATATCCTGGCAGATGCTTTTAATCGGGATCGGCGTATTTTCAATTATCGGGGGAAACCGTACCCCGGGTTTGATATTGATTTTAGTCGGTGCTTTCTTTTTGATTCCTGAAGTTTTTGATATATCTTATGAGTTGAGAAAAATTGGTTGGCCCATTTTGTTGGTCGGTGTTGGGGTGGTTTTGCTAATCAGGAATCCTAAAAAAAACGATCCTGTATTTGAATCAAGTACACCCAATATGGATGTGTTTGACGATTTTGTAATTTTTGGTGGGCGCGAAATATTTGTCAATTCGCAGGGATTGGTCGGAGGTAAAACAACCTCAATTTTTGGTGGAACAGAATACGATATGAGGCGTTCGGTTTTATCGCCCAATGGGGCAGTGGTTGATTGCGTAACCTTGTTTGGTGGTTGCACCTTTAAAGTTCCACCAACATGGACAGTCAAAAATGAAGTGACCACCGTGTTTGGGGCATTTGCCGATAAGCGTGGGGCAACTTTTCATGAAGACACTACCGACCCGTCAAAAACGCTAATCATAAAAGGGTTTTCGGCATTTGGAGGTATTGAAGTTAAGCTTGTATAAATCATAATTAATGAGGCATCCGTTTATAACATTTCCCCGGCTTGGAATTGTTTATGCTATATTCTGGGTTGGAGTAGCCTTAATAAATTCTGTTATTCAATGGCATTGGAACGATATAACTTTTGTTGTTGCATTGATATTTAATGTCGTTTTTTATTTCTCCTTCGCAGTAATCGGTACCAGTATTTGGTTTATCAATCAGTATATTTCGTTTGAAGAAGATTCAACGGTACGTTTTTTATCGGCACACGCAATCACTGCTACCATTATCAATGCAATTTGGCTATATATTTCATCGGTTCTAGTAAAAATAATAGGTCTTCCGGTAGAAGAATATGTCAGCAACTCCATACCATATTGGATTTTTGGAGGTTACCTGATTTATATTGTGTTTGTCATTTCATATATGGCGCTCACCTACTATATGAACCTAAAGGATAAAATTAGGAAAGAAGGGGAATTAAGGTCGTTGGTAAAGGAAGCTGAATTACATGCTTTAAAATCACAAATCAACCCACATTTTTTATTTAATAGTCTCAATAGCATCTCATCCTTAACCATGTCGGATCCATCGAGGGCACAAGAGATGGTAATTAACCTCTCATCGTTGATGAGGTATTCGTTGAAGCACGACCAGATTGACCTGGTTCCCTTTAAAGAAGAATTGGATAACAGTAAACATTACTTAGAGATCGAAAAAGTACGATTTGGATCAAAAATGAATGCCATATTCGATGTGAATGAAGCATGCCTTCGGGCGCGGATCCCAAATATGATATTGCAGCCTTTGTATGAAAATGCCATTAAATACGGGGTATATGAAACAACAAAACCAGTTGATATTATAACCACTTGTATAAAACATGGCGATTTTTTGGTCATAACAATTGAAAATACCTTCGACCCAAATGTGATCAGTAAAAAAGGGGAGGGGATTGGCCTTCGAAATATTCGTGAGCGCTTGCAAATAATCTATGAAAATCCTGGTTTGATCAAAACGGTTAATGCCAATGGAAAATTTACCGTAACTTTGTCTATTCCTCAAGAAAAGTAATTATGACTGATAAAATTAGAACACTAATCGTTGAAGATGAAGAGTTAGCTCGTAATTTGCTAAAATCGTATTTAAAAGACCAGGAATCAATCGAGCTTATCCACGAATGCGAAAATGGATTTGACGGGGTAAAAATGATCAATGAATTAAAACCTGATTTAATTTTTCTGGATATTCAAATGCCTAAAATTACTGGTTTCGAAATGCTGGAATTACTGGATCATAAACCTGAAATAATTTTCACCACAGCCTACGATCAATATGCATTAAAAGCATTTGATTTTCATGCCGCCGATTACCTTTTAAAACCTTACTCGAAGGGCAGGCTTGAGGAAGCCCTTGCAAATGTGAAGGAGAAAATCGGAAATAAAGCAGCTCCTTCAGAAATTGTTGATAAAGTGTCATCCTTCCCTAAAGATGAATATCTGGAGAGGATTGTAGTCAAAGACAGGAACAAAATCAATATCATTCCGGTTGACCAGATCAGATATTTCGAATCGATGGATGATTATGTAATGATTTATACAAACGAAGGCAGGCATATCAAACAGAAAACAATGAAGTTTTTTGAGTCGGCCTTAAATCCCAATGAATTTATCCGGATTCACAGGTCCTACATTGTAAGAGTTGCTGAAATCGCTGAAATACAGCAATATGAAAAGGAATCATACATTGTAATCCTACATGATAAAACCAAGTTAAAGGTAAGCAAGTCGGGTTATAAAAATATTAAAGGCACCTTGAACTTCTAGATGAAGGCATCCCATTAATTATTCCAACATATTTTAGCCTCGAAGTTTACGCAATTTGTCCATTTTTTATGTTTACGATTGGTATTGCTCAAAACTAATTGTAAGGTTTCTTGTTACATAGGTAAATTATTACTTAAAACAGAAACCAATGAAAAATATTCAAAAAATTACAATCATTACATTCTTTCTGGGAGTGCTTTCTTTTACTGGTTTAAATTCGTATGCACATTGTGAAATTCCTTGTGGAATATATGGCGACTCTATTCGTATTGCGCTAATTAAGGAACATATTTCGACTGTCGAGAAGTCGATGCTTAAAATCAATGAGCTGTCAGCAAGCGAAAATCCCGAATATAATATGCTTGTGCGATGGGTGGTAAATAAAGAAGAACATGCCAAAAAAATTCAGGATATTGTTAGCCAGTATTTCCTGCATCAAAGGGTAAAATTTGCAGATCCGGAAGACAAAGCTGCCTATAAAAAATACCAAACGCAGTTAGAGCTTCTTCATCATATTTTGGTATTTGCCATGAAAAGCAAACAGTCAACCGATGTGGATATAATTGAAAAACTATACGAAACGGTTCACGATTTTGAACATGTTTATTTCCATGAAGATGACCATGGGCATAGCCACTAGATATTAAATTATTGGATAGTAACCGTCCATACAAAAAGACCTCAGGTTAAAAAGCCTGAGGTCTTTTTGTATAACAATAAAAGGCCTATTCCATTCCTTCCATATTTATAGAGCCCATATTCATAACTTCATAATCTGAAAGTGATACTGTTTTTTTAATGTGCTCGTTTACTTCCGTTACTTTAAGGATGTTTTTTTCTTTGGTTTGCAGGTTATTGCTCTCCATTTCCATCATAAAACCTGCCGGGAACCCGCTTGAATACTGGGAGCTTTTATAGATTGCCGACATCATGTTGTTAACTTTCCAAACCTTTTCTTTGGTCATCCAAAAGGTAGATTCCACCTCTTCGTCTTTGTATTTATATTCGCTGCATTTATAGCCGAGTATTGTTTTTGTTTTTCCGGTTTTTTTAATATTCGCATTTAATGCAGTTAAATCCTGATCATCTACATCATCAAGTGTTTGCATATTTGCTTCCGACATTGAAAGGTTTATGCCGGTAACAATGCCTTGCTTTTTGCCATCTTTTTCCGAAAGAATGATGGACGCTTTGTTCTTTTGGTCGTAAATCATAAATGCTGCTCCCTGGTTTTTGTTTTTCTGGTCGCTAATTTCATAAGCAAAAGTGTTACTCGATTCATTGAAAAAGGAATTGATATCCCCTTTGCTTTCCAATTCACCATTGCTTTTATACGATTCCATAAGCATTTTCACGTTCGATGTGAAGGTATAATTATCTTCAACTTCAACGGGGGTCGTATCCATTCCCATTTTTCCCAGCATGCCTTTTAAAGCACCCATGCCTCTTGGTTCGGTTGTTGATTCCTGCTCCTGTTTTTCTTGTTCTTCGGCTTCCTTTTCCATCGACTCAAAAGTCTCGTCAACCTTTTTGCCTACTTCTTCTTCTACTTTGTCTTCTGCTTTTTTCTCAACTTTCTTTTCAATGGTTTCTTTCGCTTTGTTGCTTAATTTTTTTAATAAACCTTGCGCCTGGGTTTCTCCGGCAGCCGCAAAAAATAAACAGATAGCTGTCAGGATTACTAATTTTTTCATTTGTAAATATTTTGTAATTAATAGTTCAAATCTAAAACCAATAATGGGTCTGATATGCAATTTAATAAGATTTGCCCATACTCGGAACAGATTTTCCTTTTAATTAAGTCTTGGTTGAAGGAAAGATATGTTTTTTTTAGAGGAGGTTCTGGCGGGATTATAAAAAGCATTGCCAAATTGTTACGAGAAGAAAGTTTAAAAGCAGGTATTGTGACATTTATCCTGTTAACGGCATCTAAATATTACTATTTTTTGAAGCGTTTTGAGTCGAAATAATATTACCATAAAAATATATCATGAGAAAAATTCTACTTTTTAGCATTGTACTTGTATTACTTGCCCCAATTAGTTGGGCAAAAACAAAAGAAGAAAAAAAGGAAGAGCCGAAGCATCCAATCAACAGCAGTGTTGTTAGCGGATTGAAATTCAGGAATATTGGACCTGCATGGGCAAGTGGCAGAATAGCTGACTTTGCGGTTAATCCTAAAAATACAAAGGAATACTATGTTGCTGTGGCCAGTGGGCATGTGTGGAAAACAGTCAATAATGGAACAACCTGGAAGCCAATTTTTGACAAATACGGAGTGTATTCTACTTCGGATGTTGAACTTGATCCAACTAATTCAAACGTAGTTTGGGTTGGTACCGGGGAAAATAACCACCAAAGGGCACTTGGATATGGAAATGGGATTTATAAATCAGTTGACGGGGGCAAGTCCTTTAAAAATATGGGACTAAAAGAAAGCCGTCAAATTGGGGGAATCGTTATTGATCCCAGAAATTCGGATGTAGTATTCGTTGCTTGCGAGGGTTCTGCATGGGGCCCGGGTGGCGACCGCGGATTGTTCAAAACAATTGATGGTGGGAATACATGGAACAAAGTTCTGGATATTAGTGAAAACACTGGTGTGAACAACATCAAGATGGATCCTTCAAATCCGGATATTTTGTACGCAACATCGGAACAAAGAAGAAGGACTCATTTTACCAAAATTGGTGGTGGTCCCGAATCTGCTGTTTATAAATCGACCGATGGAGGTGAAAACTGGCGTAAAATAATGACAGGGCTTCCTTCAGTTCAGCTCGGAGGAATGGGCATTGATGTTTCACCCGTTAATCCGAATGTTGTGTATTTGATTGTGGAAGCAGCCGAAGACAAAAGCGGTTTTTTCCGTTCAGTTGACAAAGGTGAAAGCTGGTCGAAAATGGGCGACTATGCGAGCAGTGGCCAATACTACAATGAAATAGTATGCGATCCTGTGGATGTGGATAAAGTTTATTCAACCGAAACGTACACAAAAGTTACCAGGGATGCAGGTAAAACCTGGACAAGGGTAAGCAATAATAGCCGCCATGTTGATGATCATGCCATTTGGATTGATCCTTCGGATACCGAACATATTTTGATTGGAGGGGATGGTGGAATTTACGAAACCTGGGATAATGCCTCTACCTGGGATTTTAAGGAAAATTTACCAATCACCCAATTTTACAGGGTGCATGTAGATAATGAAGAACCTTTTTACAATGTTTATGGTGGTACACAAGACAATAATTCAATGGGTGGTCCGTCAAGGACAACAAGCCAAAGCGGGGTAAGCAATGATGAATGGTATGTTACACTTGGAGGTGATGGTTTTTGGGCTGCAACCGATCCGGATGACCCAAACATTGTTTATACAGAATACCAGTATGGAAATATGTACAGGTACGATAAAAAAAGTGGTGAAAGTATTTCCATAAAACCACGCGAGCGAAAAGGGGAACTGATGTATAAATGGAACTGGAATGCCCCATTATTTGTGAGCCCGCACAAAGGAACACGATTGTATGCCGCTGCTAACAAAGTTTTTTGTAGTGAAGACAGGGGAAATACATGGACGGTGATTAGTGATGACCTTACAGCTCAGGTTGATCGGAACAGTATTCCGGTGATGGGGAAATACTGGCCGGCAGAAGCCGTAAAAAAAGATGTTTCATCATCGCAATGGGGAACCATTGTTTCATTGGATGAATCGCCCGTAAAAGAAGGATTATTGTATTCTGGTACCGATGATGGTGTTATTTCGGTTACTGAAAATGGAGGGGAAAGCTGGAATCAGGTGAAAGAATTTACCGGAGTTCCTGAGTTAACTTATGTAAGCGATGTTTGCGCCGACAGGTTCGATGAAAATGTGGTTTATGCCTCATTCGACAATTTAAAGCGCGACGATTTTAAGCCATATATTCTGAAAAGTACAGATAAAGGGAAATCATGGGTGTCGATTGCAGGTAACCTGCCTGATAACGGGAGTGTCCATACGATCAAGCAAGATTATATAAATCCTAAATTATTGTTTGTTGGAACTGAGTTTGGCGTATTTTTCACCATCGATGATGGCAAAAACTGGGTTCAGTTAAAAGCAGGATTACCACCCGTTGCCATTATGGATATTGCAATCCAGGAACGCGAGAGCGATTTGGTTTTGGCAACCTTTGGACGAGGTTTTTATATATTGGACGACTACAGCCCCTTAAGGGAATTAACGGAAGAATTGGTGGAAAAAGAAGCCCATATTTTTGATATCAAAGATGGGTTGATGTATGTACAAACCAGCGGTAAAGGGAACCAGGGAAGTACCTATTATCGGGCAAAAAACCCGGAGTTTGGAGTTGTATTTACCTATTTTATGAAGGAAGCGCCTAAATCGGATGCAGCCAAAAGAAAAGAAACCGAAAAAGAATTGTTTGAAGAAGGAAAACCAATACCACAGCCCACATGGAGGGAATTGGAGCTAGAGAAAAAAGTGGAAAAAACACATTTGATTTTTACGATTTACGATGAAGATGGCAATGTGGTCAGAACCTTAACAAAAGGCCCTTCGAAAGGAGTGAACCGGATTAACTGGGATATGCGCTATGCATTGCCTTCAACAGTGAGTGTGAAGGCTTTGTTTGATCCGGTGACGGCAGGGAGGGCTGCTCGTGGAGGATTTTTGGTAATGCCCGGAACTTACAAAGTTGGCTTGACAATGTGGTCTAATGGGGAAGTAAAAGAACTCGTGCCTCCGGTTGAATTCAAGTGTAGGAAATTAATGAATACAACTTTACCCGCATCAGACTATCAGGAGAATATTGAGTTCGCTAAAAAAGTTGGTCGTCTGGCAGTAGCAGTAAACGGTAGCAGCAGGTTAACCGGAGAATTAATTTCGAAAGTTGAGCATTTTAAACAAGCTATTTATGCAACACCAGGTGCCGGACAGGAATTAATGAACAAAGCGCGCAAACTTGCCCTTGAACTGGAAGAGCTCCGTTTTAAATTTAACGGGGTAAGTGCGAAGGCAAGCAGCGAGGAAATCCCTCCGGCGCAGGTACCTTTATTAACACGAATGGATAATATTAGTTATACCCACATGGGATCGACCTCTGCAATTACCTCCACTGAAAAGATGGAATATGAGATTGTAACAGAAGAATTCCCTCCAATCCTGAAAGCGTTGACAAAAATTGTTGAGCAAGATATTCCGGCATTAGAAGCCGAGCTAAATAATATTGGCGCCCCCTGGACACCGGGCAGGGTTCCGGTTTGGAATGAATAAGTATTTGTAAACAACTAATATGGAAAGAAGAATGGGCAGCCGTTCTTCTTTCTTTTTGCAATTAAGCCAATAAACCTGTTTTAAATGGGAGCTTAGTCTGATGTTAATAACAAGGAGAAAGTGCTTCCTTTTCCTACTTCACTTTCAACTTCTATTGTAGTTCCCATTTTTACAGCAAATTCCTGGCAAAGAATAAGTCCTAAGCCGGAACCTTTTTCATTTTTGGTTCCTACCGTTGAATGCATTGCATCCATGCGAAACAGGTTTTTCAAAGTTTTTGGGCGTATTCCGATACCATTGTCGGTTACCGATATTTTATAGAAAAGCTGTTCGTTAACGTTCACTGCTTCGGTAGCAATTGTAACGGTCCCACCTGTATTTGTGAATTTGATCGCATTTGAAACAAGGTTTCTAAGGATGGTTTCAAGCAAGTTTTTATCTGCTTTAATATCTAAATTTTCAGGAACGTTATTTATTAATTTTATGGATTTGTTTTTACAATCCGATTTAAATTGGACTTGTAATGCTGAACACATTTCATGCAGTTGCACAGATTTAATATTTGCTGTTATTTTTCCGGATTGCGATTTCGACCATTCCAGCAAATTCTCCAACAGCTCGTGAACCTGGAGTGAGGATTCCTGCAGTTCCTGTAAGAATGTCTTTAATTCAGTATCCTCTAAATCTTCCAGTTGTTCCAAAATTAAATTGATCATGGAAACTTGACCTCCAACCGGATTTCGAAGATCATGCGCAAGGATGGAGAAGAACCTGTCTTTCATATTATTGAGTTCTTGCAGCTTTTGTTCCGATTTCAACAGTTGTTCCTCTTGTTCTTTTTTCTGGGTAACATCGTACACATTAAATATTACCGAGTAATCTGTTTTGTAGCTTATCCTTGCCGCAAACCAATGTTTTTTTCCTTTTATTTCAAGGGGATAATCAACGATCACAAGCCTTTTTTCTTTCAAGCATGTTTGAATTGATTTCATAAAATAATCAGCTTGCCTGTGGTCAAAAACATCTGTGATTTTTTTGCCAATTAGCTCATCCTTTGGTAGGTACAAAAGATCTTCGTTTACGGAGCTAATTTTTAAATATTCTCCCCGGCTGTTGAATTCAACAACGAGGCTATCCATGGAAGCGAAAATTGCCTTAAGCTCTTTTTCGTTGTATTTTATTTGTAGTAAAGCGCGTGTAAAAAGCCATATAAGTATGCTAATAATAAATGCGCTAAAAAGAAGAATGAAATACAAAACTTTGTTCTGGTCATCGTATTTTGTCCATCCTTTAGAGGGAACTGCAGCCAGAACCCATGACCCAATTGGCAGGTTAATATTCACTTTTACAGGATTGTTATCAAATATTCCCGGATCACCCCAAAAAATCCGACCGTTTTCACCACTTCCATTTTCCCCTTTTAAGGCAAATTTGTACCCGGATTCCTCAGGGAAAAGTGTTGCTTCGTTTAAAAGGCTATTTTGTTTAATTACAATATCTGTAACGCCCCAAAAAATATCTTTAGTTTCCTGGGTTTGATCAAATATTGGCGTATAGCTTATGAAAGCAATCCCACCTTCAACCAGTTCAACAGGACCAGCAACAAAAGTTAAATGTGTTTCGATGGTTTTTTCCACCATGGTTTTTCGTTCAGGGTGTTCCAAAAGATTCAACCCGATGGCTGATTCATGTCCTTCATGTGGGTAAATGGCATTCAAAATGCAGTCTTTCGACAAGGCCATGGAATTTATCACCGTATCATTTTTTATATATTCCTGTGCCAGTTTACTGAACTCATCATCGGTAATATCAGGCTTAAGCGAAACAAACGCTGCAACTCCCTTGGTATAATAAATTCTTGAAAACAGGGCTTTTTCCAACATCGATTTTTTCCCGGTCATAACGTGCAGAATATCAGAACGGATATCTTTTTCCCATAAGCCTTTTTTATAATTTGTGTACCAATTGGACGCAATAAAAAGGATAATGAAAATCACTGCACCAATAATTGCCGGAGGAATACTTCTTAATTTTGATTTTACTTTTTTCATGCCAATAATCATAGTGCATATATTTAATAAATGTCTGAAAATGACAGTATTGGGAAATGTCAGAAAGAGTATAAAGATAGTGTAAAAGTAATATTATCTCTTGACTTATGGAACAAATCAATGTTATTTATTATTTATTTTTCCGTTTGTAATACGGCTTCTCTTTTACTTGAAAGTTCCATGTGAGTTTTGTGCCAAACATCCTCGGAATTCCAGGAACAAATGTTGGTACACCGAACAGGCTTCCTGTATTTCCGGCACTGACCAGATAGTTCTCCTTTAAAATATTTCTGGCATAAAAGGAAACCCTTATTGCTGGTTCTGCAAAACTTATTCCGGCAGTAGCATTTAAGGTTCCATAGGCATCCTGTTCAATACCTGGTGTATTTGCATCATCAAAAAAGAAATGGCTTTTATAGGAATAATTTGGTATCACGAAAACATGGATATTTGAATTTACATTAAAATCGCCCCTAAAGCCAATACTAAAACTATGTTCAGGGCTTAAACGGAAGGAATTTTTTGCATATTCCTGTGCACTGCCATCCACATCAGTTGAATCAAATTGCGCGTGCAGATAGGCATAATTCCCAAATACCTGTAGTTGTTTAATGATTTGGTATTTTAAAGTTGATTCCAATCCGTATGAAGTGGCCTTCCCACCATCTTTCACCAGGTAGTTAAACTCGCCGGAAGTAGCATTGGCAACCCATGCGCTGGTTTGAAAATCGGAGTAGTTTTGATAAAATAAATTCACATCGAACCAAAGTTTACTCTTGTAAATGGTTTTGAACCCGGCTTCGTAGCTTTTTACTATTTCGGCAGCCATGGTTTGTGGCTCACCCGTTGATGTAAATTGCAAAACATTCGGACGTCTTCCTTTTGAATATCCCACAAAAACATTGGCATTTTCATTGAATTTGTACTGAATATTTCCGCGATAGGTTAATGCTGTAAATTTTTCTTCGAGTGTTTGTTCTTCACTTGGCAGGAACAACAAATTGGGATAATTTCCGGTGTAAGTTCCCAAAAGTGAAGCCGGATCTTCACCTGCAACTCCTTCGTTGGTAAGTTTGAACTTTTTCCTTACATATCTTAATCCCGCAGTTATTTTAATTCTGTTTGTCAATTGGAAAGACGCATCCAGGAATCCTTCCATAGCCCTGTTCGTTGCCTCGGAAAGGTTCATTTCCTCATGTTTTTCCGGAAGGGCAATATACCCGGTTTCTGTTGGTATTCCCTGAATTGCAACTGCCTGCCCGAGAGAGTCGATTAACCCAGACGGATTGAAAAATAAATGAGCCATATATTGTTCGTTGGTGCCAAACCAATAGTCTTGTTTTGCTTTTTCACGCCAGTAGCTCGCCCCTGCAATTCCTTCGAACCTGCTTCCAAGGTTAAAATTCAACCTTAATTCCTGTGTGAATTGGTTGGCAGAAATATCTTCCGACATGTTAATCGCATCCGCAGCAGTACCATCTCCATCCCAAATTTCGAACGAATTGTTTTTACGATATGATGTTATTGAAGTGAAATAAGTGTGCTCATCAAGATAGTGGCGCAGGTTTAATATCGAAGTAAAAATGTCTTTTTGGCTTTTTAAATCTTCCCCTTGGTTTAATGAAGCTTCATACGAAAACATATCGCTTGTGCCGTTTGTGTTTGGGAACATTTTACTCATGAATGCAACACCCGGGGCATCGTCTTTTTGGTAGCTAATCTCCAAATCTGCTTTGGTGAATATGGAATGTAAATACCTTAGTGAGAACCGTCCTGCTACAGTGTTTTTGCCATTTAATGTTCCACCAAAAGTATTTTTCACATACCCATCACGATAATCATATATCCCCGAAATCCTGGTAAAAAGCTTTTTGGGAATAATCGGTATATTAACATTTCCTTCCAGTCCCTTTTGTGCAAAATTCCCTGCTTTCGCCGAGAGAGTCCCATAGAAAGAGTCCGTTGGTTTTTTAGTGACAAAATGAACTGCCCCAATCATTGCATTGCGCCCATACAAGGTTGCTTGGGGTCCTTTTGACACTTCTACGCGTTCCATATCAAAAAGCTCGATTGCCGATCCGCTTGCCCGGCTAATCGGAATATTATTATAAAAAACAGAAACCCTGGGTTGAGCGCTGGCACTGACCTCGTCACTCGTAATCCCCCTTATAATAAATGCCGGACGTTGTGTACTTTGCATATTGATTTGTAAGCCCGGAATGAAATCCGAAAAATAATCCAATTCATTGCTATTTAAAGATTCTATTTCTTTCGATGAAAGGGCTGAAACAGAGGAAGGAATATCGATTACCTGTTGGTCGATTTTTCGCGGACGGGCAACAATAGGATCGATTTTAATCGGTTCTTCGTCTAGCGTGAAATTAATGTAGTTTTGCCCAGGGCTAACCGTATAGTCCGTAATCTTGGTTTTATACCCGATAAACGATACCTGAATGGAGTGCCGCCCCGATGGTACCCTTGCGAGGTAATATTCGCCATCTTCGTTGGTATGGACTGATTTCCCCATGTTTTTAAAAACCACGGATGCACCTACCAATAATTCGTCATCTTGGTTTTTAATGGTTCCACGAACAAAAATATCAGGCTTTGATTCTATTATCCGGTTCGTTTTCTGATATTTCCTTTTCACTTTTGTCCGTTTCTTTTGCGCCGAAACAGGCATGGTAAAAATTAGTGCAAGGAGGATTATTAAAATGCTTTTCATGACCATTTGTTTTCACTTCAAAAAAACTAACAACAGAAGTGGTTTATTGTTTTTTTACCTTTTCATCATTTAAAATAGAAAAAACAGGAAGCTTTAAAAGCAATGAAAGTTCGTCAAGTTCAGTCATAGCTTCGTCTTTGGTCTTACATCTTTTTATAGGGTAAACCGGCTTTAATTTTTTGTTTAAGATAAATATCCGGTAATCATGCTCTTCTAAAGTAGTATGCTGGTTCGATAAACTTGCCATTTGGGTAATCCTGTTAAATGGGGAATATGTTACGCCATGAAATTTGTCGATGGGTTGCCATTTTCCAGTCTTAAAAACGCCAAAAATATTTTGGTAAAGGCGTATCCTTTTTTTAATTGTATCTATTTGTACCCCAGAGTGAGAGAATGCAATAAAAGCACCTAGAAAAACTAAGATTATCGTAAAGCCTGATTTTATAGAAACCAATCCGGCAATAATCAAAATTAAGCCTGAAACGAACCCAACTTTTCCAAACGACCTGTCTAGTTTATTGTTAATAATCATAATCCAAAATTTGTAGCTTCCATAGTAAATGAGTAACGTGAAATTAAAGAATTAATTGCAGGCTATGGGAACAAATTTTAGGATTAATTTAACCGTTGAATGTTGATAATTAAAAGGATTTTAAAGTGGGAATTTTTTCCATTCGAAGTTGTATTCCTGCATTTTGCCGAAGCTAAAATCCCAACGGATTTTGGAGAGGTTTCCTTGTTTGTTGTAACTGAATTTAAGGTTTGCATCGAAGTTATCTTTTCCTTTAAAAACCCCTTCATCCAGCAATCCTTTTCGGTTATGGAAAAAGGTTAATTCGCCCGTGAGCCAATTATCGAAATTAACCCAATAGGCTTTGTACAGGTTTCCACTTGCATCGTAAAAATATTCTTCGCTTGATGTTGTCCCATCAGAACAGATAAATTCTCTTTTGGTAAGTTTTCGTAGCCCATTGTAAGCATAAGAGAACCTTCCGGTTTTATTGTCTGAATAAGTACGTTCCGACCAATTTAAAATACCCTCGGGATTGTAATTGAAAATAGTTTTTGTTTGTAAAGAATCAGACCGCGTAAAAATCTTTTCCAATAACTTTCCATTTTTATCGTAAATGAATTCAGATGGACCTCCGTTTTCATTATTGAAGGTATAAGTTTCTTTTGACAGATAATATTGGCTATTTTCAGGAATAAACACGTTGGAAGAAGTATAAGATGTACGTACCGGCTCATATTCCCAATGAAAAACCTGTTTCCATTTGCCTTCAAAATCCCAGATTTCATTGATTAGGTCCCCCATTTCATCGTATTCATAAACAATGTTTGCATTTGGGGGTGATGGCCTTTGCAACGTAGCTGAAAAAAGGTTGCCTTCTTCGTTAGAAATAAAGTTCATTTGCCCGTCCAACCATCCATAATACTGTTTGCAATTTGCCGATTTTAGCTGTCCTTTTTCGTTGTATTTAAAAGTTGTGGTCCCTTCTCTTCCATCAGTCGCAAAAAATTCTTCAGATGTTTTAACTCCATTGTTGTCGTAAAAGAATTTTAAACTTGTAATTAAACTGTCGGAAAATTCCCTGTATTTTTCTATTTCCCGGTTGTTTTCATCATAGAGATGGTAATTAATTGAATATCTTGAACCATCCAACAATTCCCATTTCGATTTAATGACCCTACCGTTGCCATCATACTCAAAAGTAGATACTCCTTTTTCCCCACTTGAGTTTTCGTAGTGAAGCTTTACTCTTCTTGTTTGATGGTCAAATGGTTCAGGACTTGAACAAGAGATAGTAAAGATCAGCACGAGCAGACAAGAGATTTTCATGATAACAATTTTTGGTTTTCATGAATATACGCTAAAAGTTATTAAGAGAAATCAATTATCTGCAAACTGTAATATATTCTATGCAAATATGAAAAGCTTCGTTTGTTGGAATAGAAAATTTATTTTACCGTATCAACTAATATTAGCGGAAATAATGTTCTGAATTAATTCCAGTAACTTATTTCTTCTTTACAAATATTGCAACGATTGCAGATGTGATTACACCCATAATAACCCCTCCAAGAATGCTTTGAAAAATATAATTTTTAAGGTTAAAATAGGCTTCAGCTTCTTCTTGCGATAATTTCCCCTGTTCGATTGTATGTTGGATCACATTCGGGAAGAAACCTGGAGTAATAAATATATGTGTTATGTATTGTGCCAGTGGCGAGAGGATTGCAATAATCAGGGTGATAAACATGCCTGTTGAAAAGCCCTGTACCCATTTCATTTTGCCGCTGTAATAGTTTTTTCGTTTGTCGAGCAAGGCAATCACATACACAGCAATTGCCACTATCGCAAAATAATTGGTGTTTGTGGCATGTTTTTGAATTAATTCTCCGTGCCAACCGAAGGATTTTTCAAGATAGGTCCATAATAATGTAATAATGGTGAAGAGGATGCCCCACTTAATTTCAATGGCAAATTTTTTCATTGTTGCAGTTTTGGTTTAAACGTATTGATTTAGTAACCTGTTTAAGAACTAAAAGTTCAAACCATAAAATACAACTATTTTTTCTTTGGGAACCAGGGAAAGAATGCATTTGTTTGTTTTATGTATTCTTTATAGCCCGGCTTTGATTTTTTCAAGTCTTTTTCGAGCAATGTTACTCCCGAAACTCGCATAAGCAGAAAAGTCATTAACAACGAACTGATAAATGCCAAATAACAACCAGAAGCAATGCTAAACAATCCGAAGCCCAACCAAACCATGGCATCGCCAAAATAGTTGGGGTGGCGGGTATACTTCCACAATCCAGTTTTTAAAACTTCACCCTGATTTTTTTTATCCGATTTAAACTTTTTTAACTGGTAATCCCCTATGGTTTCGAAAAGGAAACCTGAAGTCCAAACCAATAGGGAAATTATATCCAGGACGCCAAAGGTATTTGTTTTAGAAAAGTACATTACTCCGAATAGAGGTGCTGAAATGATCCAAATTAAAGCTCCCTGGAGCAGAAACACCTGAAAGAAACTAAACCACCAATATCTTTTTTCGCCATATTTTTTTCTGAACTCCTGGTACCTAGGATCCTCGGGCTTGCCAAAATTCCGCAAACTAATATGAATCGATAATCGCAGCCCCCAAATGGCTGTTAAAGCATACACGATTAGTTTTCTGGTTTCGTATCCATCATTTAAAAAAAGATAAATACTTGCGGTGATGATAAAACCTATTCCCCAAAATAGGTCAACTATACTTGCATTGTGCAGTATCACACTGACGACCCACATGATGACCATCAGGAATACAATACTCATCAATGCAACCAACAATATTGCAGAGATACTCATTTTTAATACGTCTTATTATTTAATCCAATTCCGAGGGTGAAGATATATATTTATCGGAACAAAAGGCTTTCGGAAAGCGTTAAATTTTGGCTTTTAAAATTTATTAGTAAACACCTGTTTGTTAATAAACTAGATATAGTATTAACATAATTTTTAAGGGGTTATTTAGCATTCAAAACCAACTGTACCATTCCATTTTTATAGGAGGTACTTTTCTCCAGTATAAAACCTTGTTCTTCCGGTTTTTGGTTAAAGATTAGGATTCCTTCTCCAAGCGAAACAGGCACGATTGTCAAAATTATTTTATCGATAAGTTTGTTTTCTAATAAAATACTGTTTATCTCCCCACCACCAATTAGCCAAATATCTTTTTTGGGTAGTTTTTTTAAATTAGTTACAAATTCCACAAGGTTTTCAGAGATAAATGTGACGTATTTGTCTTTTCCCGTATTACTCTTTGAGAATACAAAATTTTCTTTTTCATCGTAAGGGAAAGGCATGTCAAAACCGAGGACTTGTTGGTATGTTTTGTTGCCCATTAATGTGGTATCAATACTTTCGTAGAAATCCATGTACCCGAAGTCTTCGCCTTCAATGGTAAGATCAGGTGTTTGTAGCCATGAAATATCACCATCGGGGCGGGCAATAAAATTATCCAGGCTTGATGCGATATATAAAACGACCTTTCTCATTTTCTCTTACTTATTAATTGTAACGAAACCCTGTGCATAAGGTTCATTGCATATTGGCTACATTCCTTAGAATTTCGCTTTAATGGCCGCGATAAAGTTAATTCCGGGTGATACAATTCCTGAAGAGTAGGGGCGATATCTTTTATCAAGAATATTCTCAATCCCACCACTTAATAAAAAGTTCTTGCCAAGATTCACGGTCGATTTTAAATTGAGAGTCCACCAGGATGGGGAATATGGGTTTCCATCCTCATCGGTGGCATAAAGGTATGGCTTTTCCCTTTCGTCCATGGCAAGGTCTTCGTTACTTATTTCGCCACAATATTGAACATATAGATCCACAAAAAAGATCCGGTTTTGGTATGTCAAATGGGAATTTCCGAACAAGGGGGGCACATGCCTTACTGGCAATCCTTCGGAGTCTTCGCCATAGGTTTTTGTTAGGGTATGCCTTGTTCTGATTTTTTGGTTAAAAAGATATTCAAACGTGAAACTACCGCCATAAATTTTTGCCCAATCGACATTCACCAAGGCTTCCACTTTACTCAATTCACCTTCATAAATTATCGAATCCTGACCGTTCAATGTAAAGTCCCTGCGAACCATTGCATCGCTCAGATAGGTGTAAAAAGTATTCAGTTCAATCCTGGTTTTTCCCCCAAGACTGCGAATAATACTGATCTCTGCATTTTTTGTGTACTCTGGCTTCAGGTTCGGGTTCGGCACCACAACATTTCCAGGAGCAGAATCAAAAACTTTCGCAATATCATCAATATTTGGCGAGCGGAAACCGGAGGAAATATCCATATTAATTTGCCAACCTTCATCGGGGTGGAAAACAAGTCCAATGTTTCCTGTCAGGGCTGAATTATGCGAAGAAAAATTATCCACGGGTAAATCAAAAAACTCTTTTGAAAATTCTCCTTCCATAGCTGTGTAAGTATAACGCGCACCCGATTGGAAGGTAAACTTCTTATTCAAATTAAGTTTGTAAATAAGATAGCCAGCCAAATTATAATAAGTTGACCCATCGGGATATCGAGTGTCAATATCCCATTCGCTTGCATTGGAGATGTCCTCTCCAGTTCCTTCCGAGTTCACAAAATTGTAATAACCTTCAACTCCATAAAACAGGTTATTCTTTTCGTCTAGTTCTTTGTCCAAATCTACATTAAGTGAAACGATATTGAGTTTTTCGGTCCGGTGGCTTAAGGTTGAGTTGTCTAATTTCCTGTTGTGCCTGCTTTCCTCATAATTTTGGTAACCAATTAGGACTCCAAGATTATCGCATAAAGCAGTTTCTTTTTTGCTTCGGATTTCTCCAGACAGGAGGCTCCATTTCTGAGGTCCATAATACCAATCACCATATTTAAGTTCGTCTCCTTTGTAAACAATTAAGCGGTCATAGCGGGGCACATCCGAAGTTTGAGAATGGTGCAATCCTAAATTCAATTCAAAATTAGCATTTGGTCGATAACGGTATTTTGCCAATAAATTTACCTGATTATATCCCGACTGCTTTTGAATTTCGGGATCCTCGTTTTGTATAATTTGATCTCCGTTCCAGGGATTCGCATAAGTGACATATTCTGGTCGCAAATATTCATCGTTGCCATTCGAACCCATTTTCAGGTTACCAAAGTTATTGTAGGTCAGGCTTACCAGTGCGGCCCATTTTTCGACACCAAAATTAAATTGTCCGTGCATGCTTTTTTCTTTGTTTGCGGTGGAATACCGGGCAAATACCTGATTGGATTGATTATAAAGTGCAGAGGTGGAAAGCTTTGGCTTTGTGGTGTTAAAACTCATCACCCCCCCAAGTGCATCGCTACCGTATATGACTGATCCGGGACCAAAAATAATCTCTGTTTGTTCAATGCTGTTTGCATCAATGGAAATTACATTTTGCAAATTTCCACTTCGATATATGGCATTGTTCATTCGGATGCCATCAACCACAATTAATACACGGTTTGCAGAAAAACCCCGAATCATAGGGCTACCACCTCCAAGCTGGCTTTTTTGGATAAATATCCCGCCTTTGCTTCCAAGAAGGTCAGCAGTAGTTTGTGGGTTTTGGTTTTGGATTTCCCCGGCATTTATAGTAACAATCTTGTTTGGGATCTCGGCTTTCGATTGCTCACGCCTACTTACCGAAACCACAACCTCATCCAGGCGCACCGGGTCTTCCACTAAAAACACCTTGTTTCCGCTCGACCAAATGTTTTTTTTCGTGGTTTTATACTTGAGGTAAGAAGAGTGTTGAAATACGAGGTAGTCAGTTTCTTTGATATCTTTTAGGGATGCAATTCCATCTTTATTTGTTTGGGTTGTAAATTCTTTGCCAACAACTAATACACCTTCGATGCTTTTTCCGGTTTTTGAATCCAGAACGACAATTTCCTGTGCGAAGTTGAAAAAATAGAACATCGCAAACAGGATGGTTAAAAGGCTGTTTTTCACGGTTGTTTTTAGTTTATGAGCAAACCCTCCAAACATCAATAATCATGCCGATTGTAGGCGTGTTTTAATATTTATTTCATGATTAATGTCAGATATAGGGAACTAAAAAAGGTCTTGCCGATAAGAGCAAAACCTTTTAAAATGATTTTTCTATATTGATATCTTACACTAAACCCTGGGCAATCATTGAGTCGGCAACTTTAACAAAGCCTCCAATGTTGGCCCCTTTTACATAGTTTACCCAACCATCGTTTTCGGTTCCGTATTTTACACAGGTTGCATGAATATCTTTCATTATCCTGTGTAATTTCTGGTCAACTTCTTCACGTGTCCAGCTCATTCTCATACTGTTCTGGCTCATTTCCAAACCTGAAACGGCAACCCCACCAGCATTTGCGGCTTTCCCCGGTGCATAAAGAATTTTCTTTTGCAGGTAATGTTCAATAGCTTCCGGTGTAGAAGGCATATTGGCTCCTTCGGAAACGCAGATACAACCATTTTCTAAAAGCATTGCAGCCTCTTCACCATTGACTTCGTTTTCGGTAGCACAAGGCAATGCAACATCACATTTTATGCTCCATGGCCTTTCGTTTGGCATAAACTGAACACCATATTTTTCTGCATATTCACGAATCCTTCCGCGTTGCACGTTCTTCAACTCCATTACGTAAGCAAGCTTTTCAGTATCAATTCCATCCGGATCGTAAATAGAACCACTTGAATCGGAAAGGGTAACAACTTTTCCTCCGAGTTCTAGTACTTTTTCGGTAGCATATTGGGCAACGTTTCCTGAGCCTGAAACAGTTACTACTTTGCCTTTCATGCTGTCGCCTTTTGTGTTTAGCATTTCTTCTGCGAAATATACAGTTCCATAACCTGTAGCTTCAGGTCTGATCAAGGATCCGCCCCAGCCAATTCCTTTGCCGGTTAAAACACCAGTGAATTCATTTTTCAATCGTTTATATTGCCCAAACAAAAATCCTATTTCGCGGCCACCAACACCAATATCACCTGCAGGAACGTCGGTGTTTGGACCGATATGGCGTTGTAGCTCGGTCATGAAGCTTTGGCAAAAACGCATAACTTCATTGTCTGATTTGTTTTTAGGATCGAAATCTGAACCTCCTTTTCCTCCGCCCATCGGAAGAGTGGTGAGGCTGTTTTTAAGAACCTGTTCGAAAGCTAAAAATTTTAGGATTCCAAGGTTAACTGTAGGGTGAAAACGTAAACCTCCTTTATATGGACCAATGGTGCTGCTCATTTCAATCCTGAAACCACGATTTACTTGAATATTGCCCCTGTCATCCAACCAGGGGACACGAAACATGATAACCCTTTCTGGCTCGACCATGCGTTCCATGATTTTGGCTTGTACATATCGAGGATTGTCAAGAAGAAATTCTCCCAGTGATTCAACAACCTCTTCCACGGCTTGGTGAAATTCTGCCTGACCAGGATCTTTGGCCTTTACATAAGCCATAAAATCTGCTACGAATTGTTCTGCATTATTTGTCATAACTGTTTTTATTAATTTTAGTACATGAAAGATCGAAAAGACTTTTGTAACAGTCAAGTTGTTATACAGCAGTTCTTGTTTTCGGCTTGTATATAAGTGATATTTTATGGATTCGCCCAATATTAATTTAATACTTTGGAGATTGGAAATCTATTGAATTATCACAACCTGATTAAGGTCAGGTTTTTACAAACGTCATTTTTTTTGTATTTGTAAAAGGAACCAAGTAGTTTGTATGCATATTTAAAATGCTGTTATTGATTATTTATTCCGGTTTAATGCTTCGTTAAATATGAAAGTAAATCGCTGTTCATAATCCAACAATTTATCTAACTTTGCGGCTTCAAACCAGAATCTTTAGAAGAAATAATTAGCATGGATTACAAATTCACTGAAATTGAACAGAAATGGCAAAAGTATTGGGAAGAGAATAAAACCTTTAAGACAGAGGATGATTTTTCGAAACCTAAATATTATATTCTTGATATGTTTCCTTATCCTTCGGGGGCAGGTTTGCATGTCGGTCATCCGGAAGGTTACACTGCAACGGATATATTAAGCCGGTACAAACGGATGAAAGGATTTAATGTATTGCATCCGATGGGATGGGATGCATTTGGATTGCCAGCTGAACAATATGCCATACAAACAGGAACTCATCCGGCTATTACTACCCAAAAAAATTGCGATAACTTCCGCAGGCAGATTAAAGCCTTGGGTTTAAGTTACGATTGGGACCGTGAAATTAATACCACTGATCCGGATTACTTTAAATGGTCACAGTGGATTTTCACTAAACTTTATACGACCTGGTTTGATGCCGAAGCGAACAAAGGGAAACACATTGATGAACTTCCAATCCCTGCTGAAATAAAGGAAAAGGGAGATGCTGCCGTAAAGGAATTTGTGGACAGCAAACGATTGGCTTATTACGACAATGCCCAGGTTTGGTGGTGTAACAATTGTAAGATTGTTTGTGCCAACGAGGAAGTTTTAACTGATGGCACGCACGAAAAATGCGGGCATCAGGTAATTCGAAAAAACCTGAAACAATGGTTGCTAAGAATTCCCCATTATGCAGAACGTTTGTTGGAAGGGCTGGATGAACTGGACTGGCCTGCAGGTGTCATCGACATGCAGAAAAACTGGATTGGCAAATCAACCGGAGCCGAAGTTGACTTTAATATTGACGGGCTGGATGAAAAACTTAGGGTTTATACTACCAGACCTGATACTTTGTTTGGGGCAACATATATGGTTATTGCGCCTGAACATGAATTGGTGGATGAAATTACAATTCCTGAAAAGAAAGCTGAAGTTGCAGGATATTTAAAAGCAGCTTCATTAAAATCGGAATTGGACAGAACCGATTTGGCAAAAGAAAAGACAGGTGTGTTTACCGGGAGGTATGCAATTAATCCTGTGAACAATACTAAAATCCCTATTTGGGTAGCCGATTATGTACTGATGGGTTATGGAACCGGGGCAATTATGGCCGTTCCTGCACACGATACACGCGATTTTGAATTTGCGGAGACTTTTGATATCCCTATTGTTTGTATTCTTGATCCGAAAGAAGCCGCTGGTGAAGACCGCGAATTGGTGGTTGCCGGGAAAAAATGCTGGACCGACGATGGAGCATATATCAATTCAGGAAATGAAACAACCGGAATAAACATTAATGGCTTAAACAAAGAAGAAGGAATAAAAACTGTTGTTGCCTGGTTAGAAGAAAAAGGATTGGGAAATGCATCAGTGAATTATAAAATGCGCGACTGGTTGTTTAGCAGGCAACGCTATTGGGGCGAACCATTTCCTGTTATTCATTGGGAGGACGGTGAAGTGACATTACTTGATAAAGAAGACTTGCCATTAAGGTTGCCCGAAATGCAGGAATACACTCCCGGTGATTCAGGTGAATCACCTTTGGCAAATGCTTCCGATTGGTTAAATGTGGTTGACAAAAATGGCAGAAAAGGCAGGCGGGAAACCAATACCATGCCGCAATGGGCGGGTTCTTGTTGGTATTATTTAAGGTATATCGATCCAAAGAATAAAGAGGATATTTTTGATCCGGCAAAAGAAGCCTATTGGATGCCGGTTGATTTATACATTGGAGGGGCAGAACATGCCGTATTGCACCTATTGTATTCCAGGTTCTGGCATAAAGTATTATTTGATCTGGGAATTGTTTCGACCAACGAGCCTTTTAAAAAGCTGTTTAACCAGGGAATGATACTGGCATTTGCTTTCGAAACTGCAACCGGGGCAAAAATTGCATCGGATTTGGTAGAAGAAAAAGACAGTAAATATTTTCACAAGGAAACAGGGGAAGAGCTGAAACAGATTGTTGCAAAAATGTCGAAGTCACTTAAAAATGTGATTAACCCTGATGATGTTACAAAAAATTATGGTGCCGATGCACTTCGTTTATACGAAATGTTCATGGGACCATTAGATGAACGTAAACCCTGGGCTGAAAATGGCGTAAAAGGAGTATTTAACTTCCTTGCTCGGGTCTACAGGTTTTTTGCCGACACCAACAACATTGTAGAAGGGGAGGAGGATAAAGAAGTGGAAAAACTTCTTCATCAAACCATTGTGAAAGTTAGTCACGATATTGAAAACCTGAAATTTAATACAGGTATTTCAGCATTAATGGTGTTTAACAATTTAGCCATTAAAAAAGGTAGGGTTACCAAAGAAACAGCTCAACTTTTTGCAAGGATACTGGCTCCATATGCTCCCCACCTAGGCGAAGAGCTTTGGCAATTGTACGGAAATGAAAGCACATTGACTTACGAGCCTTGGCCAGTAGCCGATGAGAAACTTTTGCAGGAAGACACCTATGAGTATCCGGTTTCATTCAACGGAAAAATGAGGTTTAAGCTGGAGCTTCCAATAGATATAAAACCTGAAGAAGTGGAAGGGATAATCAAAGGGCATGAGCAGGCGCAAAGATGGCTCGAAGGAAAAACCATTCGCAAGGTAATTTATGTTCCGAAAAAGATTATCAATATTGTTGTAGGTTAATACCTTTTATATAGATTGAAGTTGGGTATTATAAAAATGCCTGATTTGAAAACAAAAAACCAGTCTGTATGATTTATATGCAAACTGGTTTTTTTATGGATGATTTCCCCATGAGGGAATCGTTAATCAAGTTTTAAGACTGCAAGGAAAGCTTTTTGAGGAACTTCAACATTCCCGATTTGTTTCATCTTCTTCTTTCCTTTCTTTTGTTTTTCAAGAAGCTTTCTCTTACGGGTAATATCACCACCATAACATTTAGCGGTTACATCTTTTCGAACAGCTTTGACTGTTTCCCTGGCAATAATCTTTGCTCCAATTGCAGCTTGAATGGCAATGTCAAATTGTTGTCTTGGAATGAGTTCCTTTAGTTTTTCGCACATCCTTCGCCCAAAAGTATAGGCATTGTCAAAATGGATCAATGTTGACAATGCATCCACCATTTCGCCATTTAATAATATATCGAGCCTTACCAATTTTGCCGGTTTATATCCGCTCATGTGATAATCAAACGAGGCATAACCTTTCGAAATACTTTTTAACTTGTCGTAAAAGTCAAAAACGATCTCGCCCAAAGGCAGGTTGAAAACAAGTTCTGCCCTTTCCGAAGTTAAATAATTCTGGTTAAGTAGCGTTCCTCTTTTATCAAGGCATAAATTCATGATTGGTCCAATAAATTCTGAAGCAGTAATGATATTGGCACGGATATATGGTTCGTCAATTGAACTCAGTGATGTTTGTGATGGCATTCCCGATGGGTTGTAAACTTCCACTTGGGAACCATCTGTTAAGTGGGCCATGTACGAAACGTTTGGCACGGTTGTGATCACATTCATGTCAAATTCGCGGTCGAGCCTTTCCTGAATAATTTCCATGTGCAAAAGACCAAGGAAACCACACCGGAAACCAAATCCCAATGCTGCCGACGATTCAGGTTCGAACGTAAGACTAGCATCGTTCAGTTGCAACTTGTCCATTGCATTTCGCAGGTCCTCATAATCGTCAGCATCAATTGGGTAAACACCAGCGAAAACCATAGGCTTTACTTCCTGGAACCCTTCTATTATATTTTTACATGGGTTTTTTACATGTGTAATCGTATCACCGACTTTTACCTCCTTTGCAGTTTTTATACCGGAAATAATATAGCCAACATCTCCTGCCGACAGCTCATCCCTTGGTTCCATTTTAAGTTTTAGCACCCCAACTTCATCAGCCAGATATTCTTTGTTTGTTGAAACAAATTTAACCAGATCGCCTTTTTTGATGGTACCGTTGGTAATTTTAAAGTAGGCAATTATTCCACGAAACTGATTAAAAATAGAATCGAATATCAGAGCTTGCAATGGTGCTTCAGGATCACCTTTTGGAGGTGGTATTTTTTCAATGATATGCTCTAAGATGGTTTCAACTCCCAAGCCAGTTTTTCCACTTGCTTCAATAATATCTTCCTGGTCACAGCCAATCAGGTCAATAATTTGGTCCGATACTGCTTCAGGCATGGCATTTGGCAAGTCCATTTTGTTTAAAACCGGAATAATTTCCAGGTCATTTTCAATTGCCAAATAAAGATTCGAGATTGTCTGGGCTTGTATTCCTTGAGTTGAATCAACAATCAAGAGCGCTCCTTCGCAAGAGGCTATAGATCTTGAAACTTCGTATGAAAAATCAACATGCCCGGGTGTATCAATTAAATTAAGCTTATATTTTTCTCCTTTGTGCAGATGGTCAATTTGGATTGCATGGCTTTTTATGGTAATTCCCCGCTCTTTTTCCAACTCCATATCGTCAAGCACTTGCTCTTTCATTTCACGCTCACCCACCGTTTGTGTTGTTTCTAACAGCCTGTCGGCAAGGGTGCTTTTCCCATGGTCAATATGAGCAATGATGCAAAAATTCCTAATCTTCTTCATTCATCTTTTTTTCAAAATACAAAAGCTCTATAGTTCTGCACAGTTTCCCGCAAAGATATTTAATTTTTTTACTTGTGAAATGGAGATATAAAATTGATAGATGAATTGTTAATTTATTATTTATCTGTGTATAAAGGGAAATAATTAATAGATTATGAGAAGAAAAATAAGTCTTTAGGCAGAGGGATGATTTTGGGTAAATTTTCGGTTTTTAAATGCCATTGGTTTTTTGGCATAAGATTTGTCATTCAAATAATTGTACTTGAAATTCTTACTCAAGTACTTTTTTTCATAAGTTTGGTTTAGTTAGGTTTGACAATCCCCGGGAGCAGAGGCACTCGGGGTTCTTTTTTTATATAATGGTAGGGTAGCTGTGTTGAACGTAAAAATCCCGATAAGAAAATTAATAATCTGACATTAGAACCCTATCTTAGATAAAATAGTGTTATCTCACTTTTTTAGGAGCTTAAAATCACTTAACTATGATCCGTTTTACTTCTTTCGTTTCATCGGTAAACGAAACAGTAACCAGGTAAATTCCTGCAACTTTTTTAGTTAAGGTCACCGAAAAATGGCTTTCGTTTTTTTTGTTTGAATCAATGGTAGTTTTTTGCCCCAATAAGTTAGTAACCAGAATGGTTTCTATTTCTTTTTTCGCGGTAACTTGAAAAGTTTTCCCGGTTACGGGATTTGGGAATACCTTGAGCTTTGCATCGAATATTTCCTTTTCCTGATCCTGCACAAACTGATTGGCTTTCGTTTGTTCAGAAGATAAGGCTAAAAGTGAAAACTCGAAAGTAAATGCCAGCAAAAGTAAAAAATGTCTCATCTTTAAATTTGTTTAATTGTTTCATGCAAGGCAAACTATGCAAATTTGATGCCTTACTTTTACTGACAAGATATTATTTAAATAGTTGTAAGGCTTTCTCTAAATCTTTTTGGGTATCAATTCCAAAACTTTCATAATTGGTAACAGCGGTTTTAATTTTGAAATTATTTTCAAGCCATCGGAGTTGTTCCAACGATTCGGCTTTCTCAAGATATCCTTGTCCGATTTGCGTTATTTTCTGTAAAATATCTGCTCTGTAGGCATACACGCCAATGTGCATCCAGTAGTCTTGTTTGTTAATCCATTCATCTTGGTTTGAATCCCGGAGGTAGGGTATTGGTGAGCGACTGAAATACAAAGCATTGCCTTCGTTATCAAGCACGACTTTTGGTTTGTTCGGGTCAAAAATTTCTGAATTTCGCGTAGCTTCTTTTACCAGGGTGGCTATTTCTGTATCAGCATTAATGCAATCTTTCAAGGATTCAAGATGTGCCCCTTTTAAAAAAGGTTCATCCCCTTGTATATTAATTACAAAATCGAAATCAAGGTTTTGTGCTATTTTTTGTGCTGCTTCAGCACACCTATCTGTACCACTTTTATGATCTTCAGAGGTAAATATAGCATTTCCCCCAAATGAAATTACCGAGTCAAATATCCTCTGGTCATCAGTAGCTACCCAGACTTCGTCCAATGCGGTTTTTGCATTTTCATAAACGTGCTGGATCATTGGCTTACCGTTAATTATTGCAAGCGGTTTTCCCGGAAACCTTGTGGATGCATATCTGGCAGGTATAATTCCTAAAAAGACCATATTTTATTTTTTTGTGCAGGTAAAGATAAGCGATTGTAACTAAAAAAGGTTAAAATAACTATGTCGATAAATATTCCAACCTAAAAATTATAACTTTGTAAGCTTATAAATTGCATGTAAATGGATATTCAGAATATTAAACAAAGGTTTGAGATTATTGGAAATTCACCTGGATTAATTCGGGCAATCGAGGTTGCAGTTCAGGTGGCTCCCACTGATTTATCTGTTTTGATTAACGGGGAAAGTGGAACAGGGAAAGAGTTTTTCCCACAAATAATCCATCAATTTTCATCCAGGAAACATGGTAAATATATTGCCGTTAACTGTGGGGCAATACCCGAAGGGACTATTGACTCTGAATTGTTTGGGCACGAAAAGGGGGCGTTTACCGGAGCTTTGTCAGACCGTAAAGGTTATTTTGAAGAAGCCAATGGAGGGACTATTTTCCTTGACGAGGTTGGCGAGTTGCCATTATCAACCCAGGTGAGGCTTCTCCGTGTGCTTGAAACAGGGGAGTTTATTAAGGTTGGATCATCGAAAGTAATCAAAACAAATGTACGTGTGATTGCTGCAACAAACCTTGATATACCAAAGGCAATTGAAGAGAACAGATTTCGCGAAGATTTATATTACCGGTTAAATACGGTGCCAATTACCATGATCGCGTTGCGCGAAAGAGGGGACGATGTGTTGTTGCTTTTTCGAAAATTTGCGCGCGATTTTGCGGAGAAATACAGGATGCCACCTTTGTCGTTAAGCGATGAGGCTAAACAATTAATACTGAATTATAGTTGGCCTGGAAATGTCAGGCAGCTTAAAAATATCACCGAACAAATTTCGATCATCGAAAAGGACAGGGATTTATCGGCTGAAGCATTAAAAGCATATTTGCCGATTGGCAGGGGGGATAACCTTCCGGCAATTTTTAATTCGTCGAACGAAAAGACATTTAGCAACGAACGCGAAATCCTTTACCAGGTATTATTTGATATGAAAAGGGATATGAACGACCTTAAGAAACTGGTGGTTGATTTAATGCAAAACGGAAGTGTTGATAAGCTGTCGGGCGAACATTCTCAAATAATAAGGAACCTCTACAAAGAAGAAGAGAGGGGTTTTGTTCCTGAACCTAAATCGCATTCAATTCATATCGACCACATGGATAAGGTTGAAGTGGAAGACACGGAAGAATTTGTGGAAGAATCATTATCCCTTGAAGACAAGGAAAAAGAACTTATTGCGAAGGCACTGGATAAACATAATGGCAAAAGAAAGTATGCCGCAATGGAATTAGGGATCTCTGAACGGACCCTTTACCGAAAAATCAAAGAATACAACATCAATGGCTAAATTAATGTCCCATAAAATATATTTGTTAATCGTTGGTATTTTCCTTATGATGCCGATGGTTAATTCGTGTAAAATCAGTTATTCGTTCACAGGGACAAACCTTGCTGCGGATATTAAATCGTTTTCAGTTGCATATTTTCCGAACAGGGCAAAACTTATAAATCCAAATTTGAGCCAAAAATTCACCGAAGAATTTAGGGAAAAACTTACGCGGCAAACTTCACTTAATGAAGAAGACGAAATGGGGGATTTAGAATATTCAGGGTATATCAGTGGCTATGATATCCGGCCCATGGCGATTCAGAAAAACGATTTAGCGGCTCAAAACAGGCTCACCATTACAATTAATGTTAAATATGTGAACAATAAGGATCACGAACAGGATTTTGAAAAGTCATTTACTGGATATGAAGATTATGATTCAACCGCATCATTTGATGCCGTTGAAGAAGAATTAATTGATACCATTATAAAAAAAATTACGGAAGATTTATTTAATGCTACCATCGCAAATTGGTAACAATGGATACCTTAGATTTAAAAGCATATATTAAAAATCCTTCACTACTGGGCAAAGATACCATTGAGGGGATTAAAAACCTGACCGAACAATATCCATATTTCGAAACGGCGTGGATTCTATATATAAAAAACCTTAAAGTAATTAACCATCCGAAATATAAATCGGAACTAAAAAAGGTTGCCATTCGGATTTCGGATAGAAGAAAACTATATCACTTTTTGCATCCTGAGAACGGTAGTCCTGAATTTATTTTGAATGCTTTGTCGAAATCTTCCGCTTCGAATATTGGCGATTATCCTTTAAGTGATCTGGATGGTGAAGAAAAAGATTCGATTTCAAAAAATAGCTTAATTGATTCATTTATAGCAGCGCAGCCATCCTTAAAATTAAATGCAAACGAGAAAGAACCGTTGCCAGGGAAAGACATTTCATTAAAAAGCGAGGAAGAAAATGATGAAATAATCACGGAAACTTTGGCTAAAATTTTTGTCGACCAAAAAAAATATGATAAAGCAATTGATGCATTTGAAAAATTATGTTTGAAGTTTCCAGAAAAAAATAGTTACTTTGCAGCCCAAATTGACGAAATAAATAAGATAAAAAACGAATAATCAGGAAGTCATGTATACACTAATAACAGTTTTAATTTTTATAGTTTGTGTCCTTTTAATTTTGATCGTTTTGGTTCAAAACTCAAAAGGTGGTGGTTTGGCAAGTAATTTTCAATCGTCAAACCAGGTAATGGGGGTTCGTAAAACCACCGATTTTTTAGAAAAAACAACTTGGGGATTAGCAGGGGCATTATTATTCTTAGCTGTTATTAGCTCAGCTTTTATTGTAAGGGAAGAAGCAGGTGTTGACCAATCAAGGATTCAAAATGAAATTGAAAACGAAATTGATCCTAACCAGATTCCAAGTTTCCCAACAGCTACACCTGATGCGGCAACAACTACTCCTACTGCTGATGATGCAGGTGAAGGTGGTGCTGAATAGAGCAAGTTTAAATACGAATTAAGATATGGAAATGCCGTCCTGTTTGGGGCGGCATTTTTCTTTTTAGCATATTTTCCTGTCACCATGACAGGGGAAGTGACAAGTGTGTAAGTTTAAATAAATCAATGCAATACAGCTATAAGACTAAGATTTTATTGCATTTTAAGTGTTAATTTGTCCATTAAATTGGGTTTGTCCAGTATGTTTCTTGCTTGGCACAATATATGCAATTAGCCTAGTCGGAAAAATTAAAAATGTTTAACAAATAAAATAGTTAAAAATGGCAGATTTAAAAGGAAAAATCCTTGCAGGTAAAATCCTGGTTCAACCACAAGAAGCTGAAGTTCAAACAGCAAGCGGAATTATTATTCCGGATTCAGCAAAGGAAAAACCACAAGTTGGTAAAGTTGTTATGGTTGGGGCAGATAAAAAAGATGAACCAATGGAACTTAAAGTTGGTGATGTGGTATTTTACGGAAAATACTCAGGTACTGAATTAAGTATTGATTCTACCGATTACTTGTTAATGTCGCAAAGCGATGTATTATTCATCCAATAATTAAAATCAAAAAAAGAAAATAAGATGGCAAAGGAAATTAAATTCGATATTGAAGCACGTGATCTGCTAAAAAATGGTGTTGACCAATTATCAAATGCTGTAAAGGTAACTTTGGGTCCTAAAGGCCGAAATGTTGTAATTGAGAAAAAATTTGGCGCACCACAAATCACAAAAGACGGTGTAACTGTTGCGAAAGAAATTGATTTGGAAGATGCATACGAAAACATAGGGGCGCAAATGGTAAAAGAGGTTGCTTCAAAAACTGGCGACGATGCTGGTGATGGAACAACTACTGCAACAGTATTGGCCCAGTCGATTGTCACCGTAGGATTAAAAAACGTTGCTGCTGGTGCAAATCCGATGGATTTGAAACGTGGTATTGACAAAGCAGTTGCTGCTGTTGTTAAAAGCCTGAAAGGTCAGTCGCAAAATGTGGGTGACGATTATGCAAAAATTGAATCTGTTGCAAAGGTTTCTGCAAATAACGATGAAACCATTGGTAAATTGATTGCCGAAGCAATGGAAAAAGTAAATAAAGAAGGGGTTATTACCATTGAAGAATCAAAAGGTACCGATACTTACGTTGACGTTGTTGAAGGTATGCAGTTTGACAGGGGGTATATCTCTCCTTACTTTGTTACCGATGCTGAAAAAATGTTGGCAGACCTTGAAAATCCATATATCCTGATTCACGACAAGAAAATCAGTACAATGAAAGACCTTCTTCCTGTATTGGAAGCAACTGCACAGTCTGGTCGTCCATTGATGATTATTGCTGAAGATGTAGATGGTGAAGCATTGGCTACTTTGGTAGTTAACCGCCTTCGTGGTTCGTTAAAAGTGTGTGCTGTTAAAGCTCCGGGATTTGGCGACAGAAGAAAAGAGATGTTGGAAGACCTTGCTATCCTTACAGGAGGAACAGTTATTACCGAAGAAAAAGGTATGAAACTGGAGCAGGCTACCATTGAAGACCTTGGACAAGCTGAGAAAATTACAGTTGATAAAGAAAATACAACTGTGGTGAATGGTGCTGGTGCCCAGGATGGAATTAGTGCCCGTGTTGCGCAAATCAAATCTCAAATCGAAACCACAACATCAGATTACGACAAAGAGAAGTTACAGGAACGTTTAGCTAAACTAGCTGGTGGAGTAGCCGTAATTTATGTTGGTGCTGCTTCTGAAGTTGAGATGAAAGAGAAAAAAGACCGTGTGGATGATGCACTAAGTGCAACCCGTGCTGCTGTTGAAGAAGGAATCGTTCCAGGTGGTGGTGTAGCTTATATCCGTGCAACTGAAGCGCTTGCTGATGTCAAAGGGGACAACGATGATGAACAAACAGGAGTTGAAATCATCAAACGTGCTATCGAAGAACCTCTTCGCCAAATTGTTACCAATGCTGGTAAAGAAGGTGCTGTGGTAGTTCAAAAAGTAAAAGAAGGTAAAGGAGATTTTGGGTATAACGCCCGAATTGACGAATACCAAAACCTATTGGAAACTGGTGTTATTGATCCGGCAAAAGTAACTCGCGTGGCACTTGAAAATGCTGCATCAATTGCTGGAATGTTCTTAACAACCGAATCGGTAATCGTGGAGAAAAAAGAAGATGCTCCGGCTATGCCAATGGGAGGTGGAGCTCCAGGAATGGGCGGAATGGGTGGAATGATGTAATATCAACCACAAATAATATATCAAAGGCCTTTGCATTCAGTTGTAAAGGCTTTTTTTTGCGAATTACGTCCCTCCTTGCATTTGTAAATACTGATTTTTATCACAGGCTGCTGTAAAACACTTGAGTGGCTTTGTGTAATGTTCAGATAGACAGCAATATACAAAATAGTAAATATTGGATAAAACCCATTGCAGGAATATTTTCGCATATACCTTTGTGCCTTTATTTTTAATCGATATTAAAATGAGAACAGACTTAAATGAATTCATGGAGGAGCTGAAAATCAGTACTCCAAGACAATACGAGTTTCATCAGGCAGTGGAAGAAGTAGTGGGTTCAGTTTGGGATTACTATATACAGAATCCGAGATATGTGAAGGCGAATATTTTGGAGCGGATGGCTGTTCCGGAACGAACAATCATTTTTAGGGTACCTTGGGTCGATGACAAAGGTGACGTTAATGTTAATACCGGCTATCGGGTTGAATTTAACTCGGCATTGGGTCCATACAAAGGAGGTTTGCGTTTCCATTCAAGTGTGAACCTGAGTATCCTTAAATTTTTAGGTTTTGAACAGACTTTTAAAAACAGCCTGACTACACTTCCAATGGGCGGAGGAAAAGGAGGCTCTAATTTCAGCCCAAAGGGAAAAACGGACAATGAAATCATGAGGTTTTGCCAATCGTTCATGAGTGAACTTTATCGGCATATTGGTCCAAATACTGATGCCCCGGCAGGAGATATTGGTGTTGGAGGCCGAGAAATTGGTTATTTGTTCGGGCAGTATAAACGATTAAAAAACGAATTTAGCGGGATACTCACCGGAAAAGGGTTGAATTGGGGAGGTAGCCTGGTAAGACCCGAAGCCACAGGATATGGGGCAGTTTATTTTGCTCAGCATATGCTTCATCATTTAGGGAAAGATGTGGATGGGTTAACCTTTGCCGTTTCAGGGTTTGGAAACGTTTCATGGGGCGCAATTCTAAAAATAAATGAGCTTGGAGGCAAGGTTGTGACCATCTCTGGTCCCGATGGATATATTTATGATAAAGATGGGATATCGGGCGAAAAAGTGGATTATATTTTGGACTTAAGGGCGACAAATAATGATGTGGTGGAACCCTATGCCGAGAAATTTGGTGCTGAGTTTATTCCGGGAAAACGTCCATGGGAGGTGAAATGCGATGTGGCAATACCCTGTGCAACTGAAAATGAATTGAACATTGACGATGCGAAAGAACTGGTGAAACATGGTTGTTTTTTATTGGCTGAAGCATCTAACATGGGTTGCACTGCCGAAGCTGTCGATTTTCTGGTCGAGAACATTAGTTATGCACCCGGAAAAGCAGTGAATGCGGGAGGGGTTGCAGTTTCGGGTTTAGAAATGACCCAAAATAGCATGCGAATGAATTGGTCGGCACCCGAAGTGGATGAAAAACTGCAGGTGATTATGAGAAATATTCACGAAACCTGTGTTCAATATGGTGGCAATGGCAAGCGTATTAATTATGTGAATGGGGCAAATATTGGTGGATTTGTAAAAGTTGCAGATGCAATGCTTGCCCAGGGAATCGTTTAAAGTTTTGTATTTACATATGAAAGCCCATCATTTGGTGGGCTTTTCTTTTTTATCCCTATTTTTGCAGTAATTATTATTGTACATGATGCTTATAGATTCTCATTCCCATATATATGCCGAAGAATTTGACAATGATCTTCCGGAAGTAATTTTACGTGCACAGAAAGCTGGAGTTGGCAAAATTATTTTGCCAAATATTGATTCCGGCTCAACACAACGAATGCTTGATGTTTGTAAAACCTATGAAGATATTTGTTATCCACTGATCGGATTGCACCCAACTTCGGTAAATGAAAATTATCAGCGTGAATTGCAGGATGTTGAAATGTGGCTCGGAAAAGAAAAGTTTTATGGCATAGGTGAAATAGGGATAGACCTATATTGGGATAAAACTTATTTAAAGGAGCAACAAGTTGCACTGGAATATCAATTAGATTTAGCAATAAACAACGACTTACCTGTGGTAATCCATGTGCGCGATTCATTTCAAGAAACCTTTGAAGTTATTGAAGAAAAACAAAAGGGG
Source organism: Prolixibacteraceae bacterium (assembly GCA_963678235.1). Classification (GTDB taxonomy): domain Bacteria; phylum Bacteroidota; class Bacteroidia; order Bacteroidales; family Prolixibacteraceae; genus JABMQB01. The sequence continues at coordinate 4,158,900 of OY782766.1, forward strand.
AAGTTAAATGGGATATTTCATTGTTTCTCGGGTGACGTAAATGATGCAAATAGAATAATTGATTTAGGTTTTAAAATTGGAATAGGAGGGGTGGTTACTTTTAAAAACAGTAATTTGAGGGATGTTTTAAAGGAGGTTGACATCCATCATTTGGTATTGGAAACCGATTCACCATATTTGGCACCGGTCCCATTTCGAGGGAAAAGAAATGAAAGTGCTTATTTGGCGCTGGTTGCAGAAACAATTGCAAATGTGTATCAGCTACCTGTTGATCAGGTTGCGAAGATAACTACTAATAATGTAAATAAACTGTTTAACCTTTAAGCTGGGGAAATGGCAAATTCAAATAAAATAAAACCGGCAGTATTAATTATATACACAGGTGGAACTATTGGAATGGTTCACCGTCCCGAATCAGGCAGTTTAGCCCCCATGAAGTTCGAACAAATTATTGACGAAGTTCCTGAATTAAAAAAATTTGGGTATACCATAAAAACAGTCACATTTAATCCACCAATTGATTCTTCAAACATCACTACCAAAATTTGGAAAAGGTTAGCCAATACGATTCAAAGAAATTATAATAATTTCGACGGTTTTGTTATCCTTCACGGGACCGATACAATGGCATACACTGCATCGGCCTTAAGTTATATGTTTGAGAATCTTGACAAACCGGTTATTTTAACGGGCTCTCAATTACCCATTGGGACACTTCGAACAGACGGTAAAGAAAACCTGATTACTGCGGTTGAAATAGCAGCAGAAAAAAATAATGGGAGGTCAATGGTGCCGGAAGTGTGTATTTATTTTGATTTTAAATTATTCAGGGGAAACAGGACTGTAAAGAAAGATTCGGAGAATTTTAGTGCCTTTGAATCCCGAAACTACCATTCGTTGGCTATTGCCGGTATCGGTATTAAATATTTTACAGAATATATCCATTATCCTTCCAACAAAGGTATTTTAAAGGTGAATACCAGTTTTGATGAGCACGTGGCTATTTTAAAATTTTTCCCTGGTATGAACCAGTCTGTTTTTAATTCTATTTTTGAGATCCCGGGGCTGAAAGGTATTGTTTTAGAATCGTTTGGGTCAGGAAATGTCCCAACAACACCATGGCTAGGGCGAAGTCTGAGGAAAGCCATAAAGAAAGGTATTATCATTGTAAATGTTTCGCAATGCGTAGGTGGAAGGGTAACAATGGGCCAATACGAAACAAGTCTGAAATTGGTAACTGCCGGTGTTGTTTCAGGAGAAGATATGACCACCGAAGCTGCAATTACAAAGCTTATGTTCCTTTTGGGGCAGGGATTAAAACCTTCTGAAATTAAAATGCATATGCGAAAGAATTTAAGTGGTGAAATTAGTGAATAGCCGTACCTATTTTCACATTTTTTTTGTAATTTGCGAACCGTTTATTTCCAGGATGCCGGAAATGTAATAAGGAGAGGTGCAGGAGTGGCTTAACTGGCACGCCTGGAAAGCGTGTGTTCCGGGAACGGGACCGGGGGTTCGAATCCCCCTCTCTCCGCAATTTTGGCGAGAAATAAATTAATGGGAAAGCATAAATTAATGGTGTTAATTGGTCGATTGCCTTATTTGGACTGGATGCAAATAAGGTTTTCAACTAAATGATTAGTTCTTTTAATGATTAGTAAGATAACAGGCACGAAATTTGTTAATGCTTAACGTTCATTAATATAAAGTGAGGCATTTGAAACGATTATTAATAAAATAACTATAAATCAAAATTTAAATCAAGGAGATTATTAATTAAAATTCAAATCAATTATGAAAAGACTATTCGCGTTAATAGCAGTTTTTGGGATGCTTGTATTCGGAGCATCGAACACTGTAGTTGCCCAGGATCAGACCGACGAAGCAACTGAACAAGCAGTCGACTCAACCGCAACTAGTGAGGTTGATTTAGCCGTTGACTCTGAAGAGCAAGCATTTGCAGAAGCTGAAGAAGGGAGATCATTCCACAATGAATTAAAGAAACAATTTATCGATGGTGGACCGGTATTTATGTCGTTTGTATTAATCGCATTAATCCTCGGATTGGCATTTGCAATTGAAAGGGTTCTTTACTTAAACCTAGCTACAACAAATACTAAAAAACTATTAGCTAATGTTGAAGATGCATTGGATAATGGAGGTCTCGAAGCAGCAAAAGAAGTTTGTCGTAATACACGCGGACCTGTTGCAAGTATCTTCTACCAAGGTCTGGAAAGATCAGACGAAGGTATGGAAGTTGTTGAAAAATCAATCGTTTCTTACGGTGGTGTTCAAGCAGGTTTGTTAGAAAGAAACTTGAGCTGGTTGGCATTGTTTATTGCTGTTGCCCCGATGCTTGGTTTCATGGGAACAGTTATTGGTATGATCGGTGCATTTAACGCTATCGAGGTAGCTGGTGACATTTCCCCTACTCTAGTGGCAGGAGGTATTAAAGTTGCACTTATTACAACCGTAACCGGTCTTATTGTAGCAATTATCCTTCAATTCTTCTATAATTACTGTGTAAGTAAAATCGATGCTATCGTAAACAGCATGGAAGATGCTTCTATTTCACTTGTAGATATTTTAGTAAAACATAACCATAAAAAATAAACCGTACAGATTATGACTAAATTAGGAAGATTAATGACCATAGTATTATGGGTTCTTCTGGTAGTTTCAGCTGTACTGGTAGTTTCTTTAATGGTGAACATTAATGCTGAAAATGACGCTGATCCTACCATGCTTGGTTGGATTGATACAAACCTCGTATGGGCTTATATACTTGTAGGACTAGGAGCTGGTATCGCTGTTATTTTTTCATTGATGCATACCTTTACAGATGCCGCAGCGGCTAAACAAGGCCTGATATCCCTGGTATTTATGGTTATTGTATTCGGGATTGCCTATGTATTGGCAAGCGATGCTATTCCAACATTTGTTGGTGTTGAGAAATACATTGCAGACGGAACATTAACACCAAAAGTATCAAAATTGGTAGGAACCGGACTTTATGCAACCTATATTATGCTATTTCTGGCAATATTAGGAATTGCAGGTTCATCGGTTACCAAATTGTTTAAATAGTTTATTTGTGGTTTAAAAACAGGAGAAAAAATTATGGCAAAAAGAGTACCTGAAGTACCAGGAGCATCGTTAGCTGATATAGCATTTATGTTGCTTATCTTCTTCCTTGTTACAACCACAATGGACGTTGACAGTGGATTACGTCGTGTATTACCACCTATGCCACCTGAAGAGATTGAGGACACTCCTCCGATTAACGAGAGGAACGTATTTGTTGTTTTGGTTGACCAGAGCAACAGGTTAATGGTTGAAGGTGCGATAATGAACAATGTTGAAGACCTTCGCGAAAAAGCGAAAGAATTCCTCGATATTTCAGCAACCGGTGATGACCAACCCGAAAAAATAAGGGAAGAAATACCTTATTTTGGGGAAATAACGGTTAATAAAAATGCGGTAATATCTTTATGGAACGATGTTGGTACTCAATATGGGATGTACGTAGCTGTTCAAAACGAACTAGTTGGTGCTATTAACGAGTTGAGGGATGAACTTGCAAGAAGCAAGTTCGGAAAACCTTACGAAAGCCTGGATGAAGATAAACAAAGGGCTATACGTGATATTTATCCTCAGAAAATTTCTGAGGCTGAACCTAAAAAAGTAGGAGGAAGGTAGTTATGAGTAAGTTTAGGAAAGACGACAAAAAAGAGCTCCCTCCGGTTTCAACTGCTTCGCTGCCCGATATTGTGTTTATGTTACTGTTCTTTTTTATGGTAAGTACTACCATGCGTGAAGTAACTTTAAAAGTAAAAATGACACAACCTCAGGCTACCGAATTAAGTAAGCTTGAGAAAAAATCGTTGGTAAGTTATATATATGTTGGGCAACCACATGCGCAATACCAAAAGCTATACGGTACTGCCCCACGTGTACAGCTTAACGATGTTTTTGCGAACGTTGATGATATACCTGATTTCATTACCGTTGAACGGGAAGCCAGGGATGAAGCTGAAGTTCCTCAAATGATCACGTCTTTAAAAGTAGATGAGAATACTAAAATGGGGATCGTTAATGAAGTTAAATTGGAACTCAGAAGGGTTTCAGCGAGAAATATAAACTACTCTTCAAGGAAAAAAACAAAATTGTAAGTGTAGGTTAAACTTCAAAAAATAAAAGGGAGGCAATTCGCCTCCCTTTTATTTTGAATTAATTTGTTCGGAATAGTTAATATACCATTTGTTTGTTTGTTATCTCCCTTAAGATATAAAATGCAATGGTCGAAAAAATAAAAACAATTAGTCCCCAAATGGGGGCATAAAAGCTTAAGATTGCACCGTTAAAAACAATTTGAGGGGACACATCGGCTGCATCCCTAATTGCAGATAAGGCTAGTGTAATCCCAACAATTTGTGCCAGAAACCCAATAGCAAGAGCAACACTGCCCGACATTAGGATTAAGCTCAGCAGTTTTCCAGAACCAGTCTTTCGGGTTACAACTTCTTTAATTTTGAGAACAATAATAATAAGGGTTAATAGTCCCATCACAGAGATTAAATGCATGAAAGGACCACCTGCTCTGTACATTTCAAATAAATTCATGTCTTTGATCTTTAAAGTTTACTGGGATTAAGTTCTATTATTTTGTATCAAAACCATATTTTTTTTGTCGAGCTACATCGTCCGGGTATCATTCAGCATAATTCAACGATTAGCTTAAATCCATATAAATGTAGGTTATTTAGTTCCGATTTTTCGTTATTGATCGACTTTTTTATCGATATAATTTACAAGTTATGTAACTTGTATTTTTTGAGAAGAACCAGGTTGAGGCATGAGTTCAATAAAAGCAGATAAAATTCTTTCCACAATTAATAATAATATATATGTGCGTATAATCGTGCATATGTTATTTTGGTCTTTGGTATATGTTTTTTTATTACTGGTATTTCGATGGAATAATAGAAATTCGCTGATAACTATAGTGTTAACATCTTGTCTGGTTCCAATTTCTGCCGGGGTGGTTTATTTTTTTAACTATTTTTTGATTCCAAAATTTCTTCTTCAGAAGAGATATGGCCGCTTCTTTTATTTTAGTTTTTATGCCATTCTGGCTTCACTTTGGATTTCGTTTCTTATAGTAATGTTTGTTCTCATTTATGTGGTGAACCGACCTGGTGCAAATCTTGATCCAACCTATATACATCCCGAGTTTCAGGTAGCTGTTCTCTATTTTATTGTGTTTCTGGCTATTTCTATCAAACAAGTGAAGCGTTTATTTTTTGTTCAACAGGAAAAAAGCGAGCTTGAAAAAATGAAACTTACGACTGAGCTGAAGTTAAAGGAAGCTGAACTTAAACTTCTAAAAGCCCAGATTCAACCACATTTTTTATTTAATACTTTAAATAACCTGTACGGTTTGACTTTGGAAAAATCAAATGAAGCTCCCAACTTGGTTTTAAGATTATCCGATATTCTTGACTATATATTATACCGATGCAATGAAAAATATGTGCCTTTATACGAAGAAATTAAGAACCTTAAAAACTACATTGAAATTGAAAAGATAAGGCATACGAGCAGGTTGCGGGTTGAAGTTTCCGTTCCCGAAGAAAACCATTCCGTTAAAATTGCGCCTTTATTGCTTATCCCGTTTGTTGAAAATGCATTTAAGCACGGAGTTAGTAACAACCCCGGGGAAGCCTATATACAATTAGAATTAAAAATTGTCGACAAAGCTGTTGAATTTGATTTGTCGAATTCTAAAAATCCATTCAGAACAAATGAAAAGAATGGAATTGGACTGGAAAATGTCAAAAAACGATTGGAACTTCTTTATCCGGACAACTATGATTTACAAATAGAAAATAAAGAAAAAGAATTTCACATTCATTTAGTAATTAAAAGCCAGCAACATGTTTAAATGTATTATTATCGATGATGAACCCATTGCCATTAAAGTGATAAAGAAGCACCTTTCTGCCTTCACACAGTTTCAGGTTGTTGGCGAATGTGCAAATGCAATTGAGGCGATGGGCATTTTGCCTCAGGGAAATGTCGACCTCATTTTTTGCGACATTCAGATGCCACATATAACCGGGGTAGAATTCGTGAAAAGCCTGCGAAGTTCCCCCAAAATAATTTTCACTACAGCTTATCGTGATTATGCTATTGAAGCATTTGACCTGAATATTGTGGATTATTTATTAAAACCAATTTCTTTCGAGCGATTTGCCCAGGCAATAAACAAGTTCCTGGAATTGTCCATTAGCTCTGAAAATGTATCAAATTCTGCTGCTGTGCAGGACGAAACAGAAAAGAATTATATCCTGGTTAAAGCCGACAAAAAACACCACAAAATAGAATTGGATAGTATTCTTTATTTTGAAAGTATGGGGGATTACGTGATTGTGCATACAAAGGCAAAAAAAATTATCACTAAAGAAAGGATCAGCAATATATGCGAAATGATTCCAGGTTCAGGATTTTTAAGGATACACAGAAGCTTCATCGTATCGTTCAAGTCGGTAAAAGCGATAGGCTCGGGTTTTGTTGAATTGGAATCTATCCGTTTGCCTATCGGAAGAAATTATAAAACCAACGTTGACAAATACCTTAATCGGGGAAATCAATAATTTAAGCCCGAATTTGTTCCTTTTAAAATTGGCTTTTCTTTGCATTCATTTTTTATCCAAGCATTTAATGTGCGATTTTCAAAACGGAATTGCATCGATAATTCCATAATTTATTTTGCAATAATTTAGAATGAGTTATATATTTTGCATATTGCATTTAAATAATGTAAACGTAGTGTAAAAATAGAATCCTTCACATGACGGATAAAAAGAAATACATTGATCGGGAAGGTTGGCTTTCGATTATTCTCAATCTGGTGCTTTTTGGGTTAAAATATTGGGCTGGCGTTGTAACCGGATCAATCGCAATTGTTGCAGATGCCTGGCATACGCTTACCGACTCTGTATCTTCAGTAATTGTATTAATTGGGGGAAAGATATCCAGAAAGCCTCCGGATGAAGAACATCCGTTTGGGCATGGTAGGGCGGAGCATATTGCAGCAATAATTATTGGCGTGTTGCTGGCTTTGGTTGCATTTGATTTTATTTTAGATGCTTTGGAAAAGTTTAAGTCCAAAGAAAAAACAACTTTTGGGACTATTGCCTGGGTGGTAACAATTGTATCCATTTTGGCAAAAGAAGCGATGGCACAATATGCTTTTTGGGCTGCACGAAAAGCAAATTCTACAGTATTAAAAGCAGATGCATGGCACCACCGGACCGATGCATTGTCTTCGCTGGTTATTTTGGCTGGTATTTTTGTTGGGAATTATGTATGGTGGACCGATGCTGCCCTTGGGTTTATTGTGGCAATTATGATTGCTTATGCCAGTTATAAGATTCTTTCTTCAGAAATAAAATCACTGCTTGGAGAAAGCCCTTCTGAAAAACATTTAGCTGAGATAATTGAGGTTGGAGAGAAAGCATGCAAACAAAAAATCTTTTTGCACCATATTCACATTCACAATTATGGCAACCACTCTGAACTAAGCTGTCACATAAAATTACCGCCGCAAATGCTACTTGTTGAAGCGCATGAAATTTGTACAAAAATTGAAAAATCTATTCAGGCTAAATTTGGTTATGTAGTAACTATTCACCCGGAACCAAAATTCTTTTAATTCACACTAATTTCGGATGGGGTTTCAGCCCAATTAATTTTTTCCAGGTTAGTTAACAACGAATCTTTAACAAGGATAAAACTTTCCATGTTCTCTTCTTTTACGGGTTCAACCGGAGGGGCTTTTACCTTTAACGGATCAACATACTGTCCGTTTTTGTTTACGCGAAAATCAAGGTGCGGGCCCGATGCCAGTCCTGTGGAACCAACATAACCAATAACCTGCCCCTGTTTTACCCTCACCCCGGTATGCATACCTTTTGCATATCCATGCAAATGCATATATGTAGTGGTATAAACAGAATTATGTTTTATCCGGATATAATTTCCGCCTCCGCCTTTTTGATAAGCTTTGGCGACAACTGTTCCATCGCCTATGGAAACTACTGGAGTACCTCTTGGTGCTGCATAGTCAACTCCACGATGCGGACGCCTGATTTTTAGTACAGGATGATATCTGTTGTTGGAATATCTGGAACTAATTCTTGAGAAATTTAAAGGTGCTTTCAGAAATGCTTTTCTTAAACTATTGCCATTTTCGTCAAAATAATCGTATCGTTCATCCTGAAAAAACCGGAAAGCATAATTTGCCTGTCCCATGTGGTCAAATTGTACGGCGTGAATAGTGCCTATCCCAACAGAAGTGCTGTCAACAAATTGTTCTTCGTAGATTACCCTGAACCGGTCCCCTTTCTGGATCCCAAAGAAATCGATTGTCCATGCAAAAATATCAGAAAGCTCAATGGCCAGGATTGGGTTTAAATTATTGTCGTACATCGTATTCCACAGCGAAGATTCAATAACACCAGTTCCTTCTTTCAATTCACTAATAACTTCCCGCCTTCCAAAATTAGCATTGAGGCTGTCTTTCAGGTTAAAAACAACATAATCGAAAGGTGAGTTTTCATACACAAAGAACTGGGCTTCACGAAGCGAATCCCTGCTTTGAAAAACGTGAAATTTGTTTCCGGCCTTGATTTTCCGTACATCAAAAGTATCTCTTGAGTTTTTTGCCAAACGATCAATTTTAGCCATGCTGACACCAAAGTTACTTAATATATCGCTTAGGTTTTGGTTCCTCTGTATTCTTCCTTCTTCTACCACAAAGGAATCAATTTCTAACCCAAATTTTAAGACCGGTTCTGCTTTTATTACTGGAGATATTTCAATGGGCTTGTCTTTTGACGATGGGAAATATATAATTGAAGAAACAATAAGCAATGCAACTACAACGAAAGTTATTTCAAGGATGTATTTTTTCATAATTTGATTTTGTCAAACCCTTTGCCATAAACGCCCATTACACTTCCCATAGTAATAAAGGCATCCGGGTCAATTTGTTTTATTTTTCTAAATATCGAGCTGGTCTCTTTTTTTCTGACAACAGTCATAACGATTTTAACAGGTTCTTTAGTATACCAACCTGTACCATCAATTACAGTAACACCTCTTTTGTTTTCTTTTAAAACCGAATCAGCTATTTCTTTATGCTTACTGGAAAAAATAAACATCTGTGCCGATTTGGTAGCACCATTTAAAAAAGCATCCACAGTATATGAAATTACCCACATTACAACATAGCCATATACCAGTTTTTCAACCGATTGAAAAACGAAATATGATGAAGCGATTATCAATACGTCACAATACAAAATTACCCTTCCGGGGCTAATGTTACGGTATTTATTTACGATCATTGCTATGATATCGGTGCCACCTGTGCTCGCCCCTCGTGTAAAAACGATTCCGAGCCCAACACCACTGAAAATGCCTCCTAATACTGCAGATAAAAACAAATCATCGATAATTGGACCGATGCTTAATTTTTGAAAAAGGGCAAAAAATAAGGTTACCAAACCCATGCTAATCAAGGTTTTTATCCCAAAGCTGGCACCAAGCACTTTTATGGCAATTCCAACAAGTATGATATTGATTATAAAATAGGTAATACTAATAGGTATGTGGGTTGAATAATAAACGACGGCAGCAATACCCGCAATTCCTCCTCCCGTTATTTCGGCAGGAATTATAAAAAGCGACCAGCCAAGGGTGAAAACCATTAAGCCAAAGGTAATGACCAGATAATCTTTTATAAGCCTTGACAGTTTATTGTCCATGTGCATCAATTTCGTAAACATCACAAAATAAATTAATTCTACTAAAACGACCGCAAAAGAACAAAGCTATTTCTTCGGAATGGATGAGAATTATCAGGGAATAAAAAATATTTTGAGTGGAGAAATTAAATCTCCTTGCTCAAAAAACAGTCATGATTTTCGGGGATCACCAATAGGGATGAAAATCAAAATATTGGATTTTTGGGTGTAGCAAATTCTATTTGCTGAAATAATAATGCGGATAAATCCCGATCAAATCGGGACACATTACCCGAAGATTTTCATAAGAAGAAGTAATATTTATTCTTTACCTTTTTTAAGATATTTATTTATGATTGGGATGTTTACTTTGTCAAGCAGGCTTCCTTTTCCAAAATGGAGTAAGATATTTCTCGTATAAACAAACAAACCTAAACTGTGGGCTGCGAATAACACAGGATCAAGCCGGTAAAGTGAATACACAAAAATCATCAATGACCCTGCAGTACTGATATACCAAAAACCGATTGGAAGGATCGAGTCTTTTTTGTTTTCAGAATATATCCATTGATAAACGAACCTAAAAGTAAAGATGATTTGCCCCGCAGATCCCCAAACCATTAAAAGAAAGCTAACATCCTGGTTTCCCAAGATTTCTTTGAAATTGTGGTTTGCTCCAAAAAAGAGCCATAATAAATAGGCAACTGGTGTGACAAAAGCCAAAATCCGGACAACGGGAGAAAAGAGTTTCCAAACTTTTTTCAGTTGCAGGTTTCTGATATAAATAAAATAAACGATGTATTGACCGAGCACAATCGCAAAATCGTTTCTAAAAATCCCATAGGTGAGCATTACAATTGATCCCAAAAGGCTGATTTGCCAGTATATAACAGGAGATATTACTTTACCTGCCTGTTCTGATTTAAACCATTGTGCTATGGTTCGGGCAAAAAACAGTAATTGTGCGAAAAAACCTAGTCCGTATATAAGATATTCATTCATGGAGTTACAATAGATTGGGAACAAATATAACAATACTCAACGTAAAATGGGGGGAGATGCCCGAAATGTCAAATGATTATCTAAATAATTAATCAGAAATTTTCTTTAATGCTTCTTTTGCTGCATTTTGTTGGGCTTCTTTTTTAGAACTGCCCTTTCCGGTTCCTGATTTATTTCCATCGATTGAAACCGTAGCAGAAAACATTGGGTGTTTGCCCCCTTCCGGGGTGTTGTCAAAAGTATCAAACTTTAAGTCCTTTTTTTCTTTCTGGCTCCATTCAATAAGCCTGCTCTTAAAGTTCGAATCTTCTTGTTCAATCCTGTAAAGGTCCACATATTGGGATAAGATTCTTTTGGTCACAAAATATTTGGTAGTCATGTAATCTTTATCCAAATAAATTGCCCCAATTAGTGCTTCCAGGGCATCACCGTATATATGGCTTTTTTCGAGCGTGTTTTTTGTGTTTGATTCAATAAAAATATCCAACCCAAGGTCATAAGTGAGTTTTGTTAAGAACTCCCGGTTAACCAATTTTGAACGCATTTTGGTGAGGAACCCTTCATCTTCCTGCGGAAATCTGTTGTAAAGGAAATCAGCAATAATTGCCCCCAAAACTGCGTCCCCCAAATACTCCAGCCTTTCGTTGTTTACAAACGAACCCTGTGAATCTACCATGGATGCAGATTTGTGTATGAAGGCAATATCGTAGAGTTTTAAATTTTCTGGAAAGAAACCAAGCAAGTCTTTTAAAAACAAATAAAACTCTTTTCTCGGAGAAGAAAAGAGTTTTATTCTTTTTGCTAATTTCCTTACCACGGGATATTAGATTTTTTTAAATATTACAGTTGCATTGTGACCCCCAAAACCAAAAGTGTTGCTTAATGCAACATTGATTTCCCTTTCTTTGGCTTTGTTAAACGTAAAGTCAAGTTTGTTATCTATTTCAGGGTCATCTGTAAAATGATTAATGGTTGGTGGAACCACATTATTGTTCATAGCCAGGATTGATACAATACTTTCAACAGCTCCGGCAGCACCTAAAAGGTGACCAGTCATTGATTTTGATGAACTGATACTTAATTTGTAAGCATGTTCGCCAAATGTTTTAAGGATCGCATTAGGTTCAGCTATGTCTCCAAGCGGAGTAGAAGTTCCATGAACATTAATGTAATCAATGTCTTCAGGTTTTAATCCTGCATCGTCAATAGCTCCCTTCATTACTAAAAGGGCACCTCTTCCTTCAGGATCCGGGGCAGTCATGTGAAATGCATCACCAGACATACCTCCACCACCAACTTCAGCATAAATTTTTGCACCTCTTTTTACCGCACTTTCATATTCCTCAAGAATAAGTGTTCCGGCTCCTTCCCCCATTACAAAACCATCACGGTCTAAATCGAAAGGGCGCGATGCCGTTGCCGGATCATCGTTTCTTGTGGATATTGCCCTCATTGAATTAAACCCAGCCATGCCCGCTTCATTGACTGCGGCTTCGGAGCCACCGGTAATCATGATGTCGGCATAACCAAGACGGATTTTATTAAATGCTTCAATTATTGCATGCGAGGACGATGCACAAGCGGATACAGTGGTATAATTAGGACCTCTGAACCCATATCTGATAGACAATAATCCCCCGGCAATATTTGCGATCATTTTTGGAATAAAAAATGGGGTAAAACGTGGTCTGTCTTCTGAATAAGCCCTGGCTTCATCAAAAAAAGTTTTTAACCCACCAATGCCTGCTCCCCAAATCACACCGACCCTGTCTTTGTTGAGGTTCTCAACATCGAGGCCAGAATCAACAATTGCCTGATGTGTACTTGCAAATGCGTATTGCGTATACAAATCATATTTGCGGGCATCTTTTCGCTCCATGTATTCCGAAGCGTCAAAGTCTTTTACCTCACATGCAAATTGCGTTGTATGTTTTGAGCAATCAAACTTTGTTATGGGCTTTGCACCACTAACACCATTCTTTAGGTTTTCCCAAAATTCATCAATTGAGTTTCCTATAGGATTTAGGGTTCCAAGTCCGGTAACAACTACCCGCCTTAATTCCATAAATACAAATCTAGAATTTAATTTATTTTACTGCTTCTTCAATGTGTGCAACTGCTTCGCCAACTGTTGAGATTTTTTCAGCTTGATCGTCTGGTATAGCCAGGTCAAATTCTTTTTCAAACTCCATGATTAACTCTACAGTGTCCAGAGAGTCAGCTCCCAAGTCATTTGTAAAAGATGCTTCATTTGTAACTTCACTTTCGTCAACACCTAATTTGTCAACAATAATTGCTTTAACTTTTGCTGCTATGTCAGACATAACTCTAATTTTTGGTTAATACTAATTTGTTTATTCTTAAAAAATTCGGTGCAAAGTAATAAATTTACAGTTTATAATTCAAAGAAAAAAAATAAAAAAATACTTTTAAGCTATATTTGCAAGGCTTTGTAAACAATAATATTTGAATATTGAAATGGATTGTTCAATCTTTTAAAACTGTAAAAAATCGGAATGAAAAAAATTGCCATATTTGCCTCAGGGTCAGGGACTAATGCTCAAAACATTATTGACTGTTTTTCAAAAGATAAAATGGTTACTGTAGATTCTGTTTTCACAAATAAACCAGATGCTTATGTGATAAAAAGGGCAGAAAGTGCGGGAGTTAAGGTATTTGTATTTAATCGTTCAGAATTTTATGAAACCAATTTGGTTGTTGATATATTAGTTTCACGAGGGATAGATTTGGTTGTTTTGGCAGGATTCCTTTGGCTGATACCTGAAAACATGACCAGCGCATTTAAGATCATTAATATTCACCCGGCACTTTTACCAAAATATGGGGGAAAGGGTATGTATGGAATGAATGTTCATGAATCGGTTGTGAAGAACAATGAAAAAGAATCGGGTATTACCATCCACCATGTGAACGAGAAATACGATGATGGTCAAATAATCTTTCAGGCAACTTGTAAAATAGATCCAACTGATACTGCCACTGATGTTGCCGCAAAGATCCATAAGCTGGAGTATGCACATTTCCCACAAATAATTAAGCAGGTTTTGAACGAAATGTAGTCGGTTTGGCGGGTTAAATTCTTTTTAATTAAGTTAATACCTGTTAATTCGCAATTTGAGGGAAGAAGAAGCACAAAATTGTTTCGTACTGAGTTTTAAACAGAAAGCGAGAATTGCGCGAAAGTGTTAAAATCATATTGTTAAATAATGTTAAGAGGTTAAATATCAGGGAGTTTTTAAAATTATCTTTGTGCCATGAGTAGAAGGATGTTATATACTTTAATCGTTATTATGGCTTTTGTAATGGGTGGGTTGATACTGGTTCAATTTAATTCATTAAAACAGGCATCTGACATTAAAGAAGAACAATTTGAGGCTTGGGCCAAAAGAGCCATTGATATGGTAATTATGAAACTGGAAGCCAATGAGACTAACCTTGCCCAGCAGGTTGTAAATTACCATACTCTTAATGATCCCCCTCCCAGGCTTCAAAATAGCTTTATTACTTTGCCTGGAGGAAGTAGTGTTAGCCTGACCTATTCGCTGCAAAATATGTTTGGTTCGTACCGCGAAGAGTTGCAGTTTAGTGTTAAAGAAGATAAAAAGGATGAGGGCGACAACCCAACCAGGGGCGAATCGGAAGAGGAACAGGCTGGATTTATACAGTTAACAGCACAAAATATTATGCGAAGAAGAGCCATGGAGGCACGAATAGCCACCACGGCAATTGCAATTGAAAAACAAAAAATTCAGAGCCGTCCAATCGAAGAGAGAATTGATTCCACAGTATTGGTAAACCTGTTAAAAGATGCTTTTCAGGAATGTAGGATCGATCTGGATTATAACATTGCCGTAAAATCGTTCCAACTGGGGAAAGAAAAAACGATATTGGTCGATCCTGATTATAATCCGGGTGTGCGTAAGTCAATTGTGGCAAACTTGTTCCCAAACGATATTAATGACCGTCAGCCCAATTATTTATATGTCGATTTTCCGAAAAGATCGGGCTATTTGATTAAACAAACGGGGATTATGGTTATCCCATCTATAATTTTGACCAGCTTGTTAATTGCAATATTTGTGTATACTATCCTGATTATTTTAAGGCAAAAGAAGCTTTCATTAATTAAAAATGACTTTATAAACAACATGACCCATGAGCTGAAAACGCCAATAGCAACCATCTCATTAGCTAGCCAGATGCTTGAAGATACCGGGGTGTCAAATACTCCAAGCACAATAGCACATGTTGCCAAAGTTATTAGCCAGGAAAGTAAACGTTTAGGTTTTCAGGTAGAAAAGGTGTTGCAAATGGCCGTTTTTAATGAAGGAAAATTGAAATTAAAATTCCGCGAATTGCATCTTAACGAGATTGTGAATAAAGTATACACAAATTTCGAAATTAGGGTTAAAAGCAAAAATGGGGTCCTTAGTGCCGATCTTAGTGCCTCAATGGATGAAATTAATGGGGACGAGGTACATATTACAAATGTTATTTTTAACTTGCTTGATAATGCATTAAAATATAGTAAAGAAGAACCTCAAATTAAATTGGCAACCGCAACCAAAAAAGATTTTGTGGTGATTTCGGTAAAAGACAACGGCATAGGAATTGCAAAAGACCACCAAAATCAGATATTTGAGCGATTTTTCAGGGTCCCGACAGGTAATGTTCACGATGTAAAAGGGTTTGGTTTAGGATTGAGTTATGTGAAAAAAATTGTGGACGCGCATAATGGTAAAATAAAAGTTGAAAGCATATTAAATAAAGGAACAAAGTTTAGTTTATATTTTCCAATAAATACAATTAAGCATGGAACAAAAAGTTAAATTATTATTAGCAGAAGATGACGAAAATTTAGGATTGTTGTTAAAAGAATACCTCATAGCTAAAGGATTTGATGCAGATCTCTATCCCGATGGCGACCTTGCTTACAAAGGTTTTGCAAAAAACCATTACGATATATGTGTTTTAGATGTGATGATGCCTAAAAAAGATGGATTTACCCTGGCCAAAGAAATCCATATGGTTAATAGCGAAATGCCCATTATTTTCCTTACAGCTAAAAACCTTAAGGAAGATGTTTTGGAAGGATTTAAGATTGGTGCTGATGATTATATTACAAAACCATTTAGCATGGAAGAGCTGATTTTCCGGGTAGAAGCGATTTTAAGAAGGTCATCACCGGAAGGACAATCAGGGGCTCAAATGGAATTTAAAATTGGAAAATTTCTGTTCGATTCCAGAAAACAAATATTATCTGATGGGTCAGAAACCGTGAAATTAACTACTAAAGAATCTGATCTGCTGAAATTGCTTTGCCAAAATGCAAACAAGGTTTTAGAACGGAATTTCGCGCTAAAATCTATTTGGATTGACGACAATTATTTCAATGCCAGAAGTATGGATGTATACATTACCAAACTAAGAAAACATTTGAAAAGCGAGCCAAAAGTTGAAATAATAAATGTACACGGGAAAGGTTATAAACTTATTATATAATATCAAGAAGGGAAATAATATTTACATTATTAAATTGATGGAAAACTAAGGGGGGCGTAATTTGCGTTCCCCTTAGTTTTTATGCCTGGTGACAGCTATATTTTTTGATTTGGGGCACAAATATTGTTTTTATTGAACTAATGTACAATTAAACAATAGGAGGATAAAGTTATGGTTAAAAGAATTCCAGAAGTGCCCGGCGCTTCATTGGCAGATATCGCCTTTATGTTGCTCATTTTTTTTCTTGTTACTACTACTATGGATGTAGATAGTGGATTGCGCAGGGTATTGCCCCCAATGCCTTTAGATGTTCCTGAAAATACAGAAAAGAAAGAGAGAAATGTTTTTGTTGTTTTGGTTGATCAGAATAATCGTTTGATGGTTGAAGGCGAATTAATGGGAAATGTTAATGACCTTCGGGGCAAAGCGAAAGAATTTTTAGAAAATCCAAACAATGCAAGCAACCTTCCTGAAAAGGAAACTAAAACCATACCGTATTTTGGAGAATATTTAATTTCTCCCAAAGCAATAATTTCATTATGGAACGATGTAGGTACCCAGTATGGAACGTATATTACCGTTCAGAACGAATTAGTTGGGGCAATTAATGAACTGAGGAATGAACTAGCAATAAGCAAGTTTGGCAAGTCTTATGAAAGTTTGGATGAGGATAGGAAAAATGCAGTTCGAATGATCTATCCTCAAAAAATATCGGAAGCAGAACCCAGGAAGATAGGTGACTGATGAGAATTAACTATTATAAAAGGCAGATTTTAACCTGCCTTTTATAATATAATATTGAATATCTATGATTGCTCTTCTTTTAGTTTTAGCAGTAATTCGTCTAGCTGTGCTTCTGCAATTAACGATGGTGAATCAATCATGACGTCCCTTCCTGAATTGTTTTTAGGGAAAGCAATTACATCACGGATACTGTCAATTCCTGCAAACAACGAAACCAATCGGTCGAAACCAAAAGCAATTCCGGCATGAGGTGGGGCACCATATTTAAATGCATTCATTAAAAAGCCAAATTGTTCTTTGGCTTCTTCGGGAGTGAAACCTAATAAATCGAACATTTTTGCCTGAAGTGCCGAATCAAAAATACGAACCGATCCACCACCAATTTCAACACCATTTATCACAAGGTCATAAGCATTTGCCCTAACTTTTCCAGGATCAGATTCCAACAACGGGATATCTTCCGGTTTTGGTGATGTGAACGGGTGATGCATAGCGTAAAAACGTTTGCTTTCTTCATCCCATTCTAAAAGTGGGAAGTCAACCACCCAAAGTGGTTTAAAGGTATTTTTATTTTTAAGCCCAAGTTGTTTTCCCATTTCAAGCCTTAATTCACCCAGCGCAACCTGCATTGGTGCTTTATCTCCCGACATTACCAGAATCAAATCTCCTGCCTCTGCACCCACTTTATCAGCCCAGTTTTTCAGGTCATCTTGTCCGTAAAACTTGTCAACCGACGATTTATATGTACCATCTTCATTGCATTTTACATACACCAAACCTTTGGCACCAATTTGAGGGCGTTTTACCCAATCAATTAGTGCATCTAATTGTTTTCTGGTGTAATCTCCGCATCCTTTGGCGCAAATTGCCCCAACGTATTCAGCAGAATCAAAAACAACAAAATTATTTCCTTTCACAGTTGATGAAATATCGTTTAATAACATTTCAAACCGGGTATCCGGTTTATCCGATCCGTATTTCTCAATTGCTTCAGCGTAAGGCATAATAGGGAAATCCTGTATGTCGATGTTTTTTATTTCTTTAAACAAATGCCTGGTCAATCCTTCAAAAGTGCTTAAAACATCGGCTTGTTCCACAAACGACATTTCGCAGTCAATTTGTGTAAATTCAGGCTGCCTGTCTGCACGCAAATCTTCATCCCTAAAGCATTTTACAATCTGGTAATACTTGTCGAACCCGGCCACCATAAGCAATTGCTTAAATACCTGGGGAGATTGAGGAAGCGCATAAAATTCATGTGGGTTCATTCGTGATGGGACCACAAAATCACGGGCTCCTTCCGGTGTTGATTTAATAAGCACAGGGGTTTCAGTTTCAATAAAATCCAGCTTATTTAAATAATTCCGTGTTACGTGGGCCATTTTTGCCCTTAAAACGATATTTTTTTGGACATTGCTTCTACGAAGGTCTAGATAACGGTATTTCATTCGAAGTTCATCGCCACCATCGGTATCGTCCTGAATTGTAAACGGAGGTGTTTCAGCAGGTCCTAAAATGTTTAATTCGGTCAGTTCAATTTCAACTTCCCCGGTAGGGATTTTTGTGTTTTTACTGGACCTTTCCCTTACAATTCCTTTCACCTGAATGACAAATTCACGGCCAATCGATTCAATTTTTGACGAAAGTTCTTTTGTGGTATTATCATCCGCCACAAGTTGTGTGATCCCATATCTGTCGCGCAAATCAATAAAAGTCATTGCCCCAAGGTCCCTTACTCTTTGCACCCAGCCTGCCAATGTTATTTCCTTATTAATATCTTCAATTCTAAGTTCTCCACAAGTATGTGTCCTATACATGTTATACCAGTTATAATTTGCTTGCGAAAATAAGAAGTTTTTAGCAATTTCGGCTTTTGAAGTTGATAATTCTTGTTTCGGGAGATGATAGAGCCATTTGATGACAATTATTTTATGAAGAAAGCACTGCAGGAGGCAGCTTATGCTTTTGAAAAGGGGGAAGTCCCGGTAGGTGCAATTGTTGTCGCCAACCAGCAGATCATTGCCCGGGCACATAATTTAACCGAAACGCTGAACGATGTCACTGCCCATGCTGAGATGCAGGCGATTACCGCAGCAACAAATACCCTGGGAGGTAAATATTTGAACGACTGTGTTTTATACGTAACACTTGAGCCCTGTGTGATGTGTGCCGGGGCACTTTCGTGGTCACAAATTGGCAAGGTCGTTTATGGTTGCCCGGATGAAAAACGTGGTTATAAATCCATTGCACCCAATGCCTTACACCCGAAAACAGAAGTTGTTGGCGGAGTTCTTGAAAATGAGAGCAAACAACTAATACAGGAGTTTTTTAAGAATAAACGGCAATAAAAAAGCCGGAAAAACCGGCTTGTAAAGGGTGTTTGTAAATATAAATAATCAACTTATTGTCTAATTTGATTGCTTATCGATATTTGGTTTTATCAAACTCCAACCAATTACGATGAGCAGGATTCCTAGTAATCCAAATGTGATTAATCCTGATGAAGCAGCCAAAGGCTCTCCGTTATACATCGATTTAATCACCCAGGCAACTGAGAATAAAAAAACAGATACACCAACCATGCTGGTAAGAAGCGCAAGAATTGGCACTCCGTACTTAATCCAGTAATAGCTTATAAATAATCCAATCGCTGCAGAAACTCCAAGTAATAACCATAATAAAGCCATGATCGTATTTTTTTATTGATACTTATTTTAATTTATACGTCAAAGATAGCTTGAGAGGCACGGGTGGGAAATAGGGGATATTCTGATTTTACTTCGGGGAATTCCCTAGAATGGTTCTATACTTCTTCAATTGTAAAACCACATTTCTTTAAATCGTTCCAAAAATTAGGATAGGATTTGGTAACCACGAGTGGTTCATGAATAATTATGGGTGCATTGATTGCAAGGGGTGCAAACGCCATTGCCATTCTATGGTCTTTATAAGTGGCAATAATTGGGGTAGCTTCTTTTTCTGAATCGATAATCTTTCCATCCCATTTAAGCTCGCCATGCTGAGGTTCCGATAAAATTGCACCGAACTTTAACAGTTCATCTTGTAACGCTTTAATTCTGTTGGTTTCTTTAATTTTTAAGGTTTTTAAACCTTTAAAATGGAAGGGGATTTTTTTAGCAACACATAAAACCGCCATGGTTTGTGCCACATCAGGGTTTTCGATAAAGTCAAGTGAAAGGTGATTCGGGGTTTTATTCCCGCGATTTAGCAATTGAATCCCTTCTTGGTTGCTAATTGTTTCCACACCAAATTCTTCAAACCATTGGGCTATGTTTGCATCGCCCTGAAGACTGGGCAATTGTAGTCCGTTAATTTGAATTTCAGAATGATCGCACATGGCTATTATTTGGTACCAATACGATGCTCCCGACCAATCGCCTTCCACGGTGTAGTCAATTGGCAAGTAATTTTGTTCCTCAATCCGTATCTCATTTCCTTTCCAAACATGGTGAACCCCAAATTTAGCCATTAAATTAAGGGTTAGCTCGATGTACGATCTTGAAGTGATTTTATTCTTCAAACGAAGTGTCAGTCCATTTTCAAGATAGGGTGCGATTAACAAAAGTGCTGTAATGTATTGGCTACTAATACTTCCATCAAGTTCTAGTATTCCCCCTTTTAAATGCGATCCGAATATCCGAAGCGGAGGGTATCCTTCTTTTTCAATGTATTCAATTTTAGCACCCAAGGCATTAAGTGCATCCACAAGAATCCCAATTGGGCGCTCCTTCATTCGTTGCGAGCCTGTTATTTCCCACTGCCCAACAATTTTTGACAAATATGCCGTCAGGAAACGCATTGCAGTTCCGGCATGACCAATATTAAACGTATTGGTATTCGAATTCAAAACGTCCTGCATTACTTTTGTGTCGTCACTGTCCGAGAGGTTACCAATAGGAAATGGGCTGTAATTTAGGGCATTAATTATAAGTACCCTGTTGCTAATACTTTTAGATGAAGGCAGGTTTATTTCACCCGTTATATTTTTTGGTGCAGTTATTTTGTATTGCATGATCGATGCCCTTTTTGACTCCGGTGAATTTCTTGAATTATAGGTTTTTGTAATAATCTAAGGCTTCAAATATCAATTCTTTGTTACAATTCTGGTTAATTTTAAACTTCCCAACTTCAGAAATGAGGGTGAAGTTTATTCTTCCATCTTCGTTCTTTTTATCGTGGGTCATGTATTTATATAACGCTTCGTAGTCAGAAGTTTCAATTTCAAACTTTCCGTAAAGGGATAACAACCAGTCCGAAATTTCTTTTAAAAGTGATGTGGAAAATTCACAAACCTTTGAGGAAAGGAATAACTCGATCAACATTCCGTAGGCGACCCCATAGCCATGAAGAATTGGTCGGTTCTGGTACATGGCGAAACTTTCGAAAGCATGGCCAGCGGTGTGTCCGAAATTCAGGGCTTTTCGTATGTTTTTCTCAAATGGGTCGTTACTAACGAAATATTCTTTTACAGATACCGAATGTTTGATGATATCTTGTAATATTTTATAATCAATCGTATCTAAGTCAAAATCTTTTAATTCTTCGTAGTGGTTTTCACTTTTAATCAAGCCATGCTTAATCATTTCGGCATATCCTGATATAAAGTTTTCGCGATCGATGGTTTTAAGAAAATTAGTGTTGATTAAAACAGCATTTGGCTCTTTAAAGGTCCCGATTTCATTTTTCAAGCCATTAAAATTCATCCCTGTTTTTCCTCCAACCGAAGCATCAACTTGTGACAAAAGTGTTGTTGGGATGTTTACAAAATCGATCCCACGTTTGAATGTTGTTGCTGCAAATCCTGCCAAATCGGTGAGCATTCCACCACCAATATTAATCAGCAATGATTTACGATCGGCACCGTTTTTACTCAAGGCTTCCCAAATAATAGCAACAGAGTTTATATTTTTATTGGTCTCATTGGCAGGAATTTCAATGGTATATATGTTGTGGTTGTTAATAAAATCCTGAACGATAGGTAGGCATAATTCCTTCACATTGCTTTCTGTAGCAAGAAAAATTTTACCTTTCGGGTAATCTTCAATAATTTCATCCAGTTTACGTTTTATATCATGTGTAAACAGAATTTCAGAGTTTTTCTTTGAAATAGTCATTTCGCTGTGTTAAATTGCAAGGCAAAGTTAAGTTTTAAATTAATATCCGAACGATAGGAACACTTTGTAAAGCTTAAAGTTTTAAATTTGATAATGCAAAAAATAGAAATCGAAAATAAAAAACGCTCTAAAATAATCAAACTGATTTTCCTTCTGGGAAGTGTGTTAGCCCTTGTTGCTGCCGTGTTTGTTTATTTTGAAATGTATAAACAAGCGGTCATATTGGGAGGGGCATTTATGCTTTGGTTGCTGATTTTTCAATTTGCAGATTTTCAATACATCAATTTTAGTATGGAGAACAAACGTGTCATTTTACGTTATTATCCTGTTGGCAAATTCGGGAAAAAGGAATTTAGCTCCATAGAATTTCCTTTTGAGGCACTGCACAATGCAAACGTTGAAAAAACAATGATGGGCTTGTTTTCCGATTTGGTAATTACGGTAAAAACCAGGCGCGGAATTGCAGAATATCCCTCGGTGAGTTTAACCGCATTACGAAAAGAAGATATTCTTAAAATAAACCATACCTTGCAGTCCCTATTAGAACAGAAATAAACGATCAACCCTCATTCACATCATGACAGACTCCTTCATATATAAGATTGCATTATCGATGATTCCGGGCATTGGTAGTTCTTTAACCCGCAACCTGGTATCCTATTGTGGAAGCGCCGAGGCTGTCTTTTCCGAATCAAGGAATAAGCTTCTGAAGATACCCGGAATTGGAATGGTGAACGCTTCAAGGATAACCGGGAATTCGGTAATTGCTGATGCCGAAAAGGAGTTCAATTATATTCAAAAAAACAATATCAAAGCTTTTTTTATTTCTGATAGCAATTACCCAAGAAGATTGTCAAATTGTGCGGATGCCCCAGTAGTGCTTTATGCAAAAGGCGGTTTTAATTTCGATGAGGAAAAAGTGTTGAGCATTGTTGGGACCCGAAATGCCACAGAATATGGAAAAGAATTGTGCGATACTTTATTACGTGAATTGTATGAAAGGAAGCACAAGGTTTTAATTGTTAGCGGACTGGCATATGGTATCGATGTACAAGCGCATAAATCGGCAATAAAACATTCACTTCCGACCATTGGCGTTTTAGGACATGGTTTAGATAAACTCTACCCGGCTTTGCATAAACCAATTGCTGATAAAATGCAACTGCAAGGCGGTATCGTTTCAGACTTTCGGAGCGGAACAAAGATAGATCCACAAAACTTTTTGCAAAGAAACAGGATTATTGCGGGACTGGCTGATGCAACAATTGTTGTTGAATCGGGCTCGAAAGGAGGGGCTTTGGTTACAGCAAATATAGCTTCTTCGTATAACCGAGATGTATTTGCTTTCCCCGGAAGGGTAGGTGATGCCTACTCAAAAGGCTGCAATAAATTGGTAAAGAACAATGGAGCTGCACTGATTGAGGGAATCGACGACCTTGAATATATTATGGGGTGGGAAAAAGGGAAATCGAAGCCGGATGCCGTCCAGCCAAGTCTATTTGTTGAGCTAAAAGGGAAAGAAAAATCTATCTACAATTTGCTGAAGGAGAAGGAGAAGCTTTTTATTGACCAAATTTGTTCCGAAATTAATTTACCCATGGGCGTAGTTTCAGCAACCCTTCTCGAAATGGAGTTTAAAGGATTGGTGCTTGCTTTACCGGGTAAAGTGTATCGTGTCAAATAATAGTTGTGATTTGTTTTGATTGTTAGAGATTTGTTGTGCTTATATCAATAATTCCAATTGAAATTCGCCTTAATTCTATGATAAATCCAGATCTTTTAAAGGCTAAATTCTAAAGCATTTCTTTCATATTTCCCTTTAAAGTTGGGTTCAATATGTTTTTGTATTTTTGTAGGATGAAAAAGACCTTTGAAAGTTTAAAAATATCGAAATCAATACTTAAGGGTTTGGATGAAATTGGGTTTAAAAAGCCAAGTCCGATTCAGGCGCAGGTAATTCCAATTATTAATTCGGGGGCGAATGTTATTGGTATTGCCCAAACCGGAACCGGAAAAACTGCTGCTTACCTGTTGCCTTTGCTCACCAAACTGGTCAAAGCTGAAGGGCACGAACCCAGGGCAATTGTATTGGTACCAACGCGCGAACTGGCAATTCAGGTGGGCGAAGATATCGAAGAACTTACAACATATTCAAATTTGCGATATGCCGCTGTTTTTGGAGGGGTTGGATGGACAAAACATGCTGAGCTTGTTGATCAGGGAATCGATATTTTGGCGGCAACACCGGGAAGGCTTTGGGACCTTCATAAAAGTGGCTACCTATCCATGAAAAAGGTCAGGTACCTGGTTATTGATGAAGCAGATCGCATGCTTGATATGGGTTTTATGCGGCAATTAAAGCAAATATTTGAAATTGTGCCTTCCAAAAGGCAAAACCTGCTTTTTTCGGCGACCTTTTCGGGAAAAGTGGAAATGTTGACCGAAGAATTCCTCGACCATTACGAAAAAGTGGAAGTATCGAAATCAGCAACTACCGTAAAACTGGTCAAACAATTGGTTTATGAAGTGCCAAATTACCGCACTAAATTGAACCTGATTAAACACCTGTTGACCGATGAAGAAAAATATACCAGGGTGATCATATTTGCGAAAACCAAAGATCATGCAGATGGAATTTTCAAGGTTATTAAACGAAAGGCTGAAGGCGAGGTTCGGATTTTGCACTCAAACAAAGGTCAAACTTCCAGGATTAATTCAATCAATGCTTTTAAAGATGGGGAAATACGGGTTCTTATTTCCACTGATGTTTCTGCACGTGGATTAGATGCGAGTTTGGTAAGCCATGTGATTAATTTTGATATTCCACAACGTTACGAAGACTATGTTCACCGCATTGGCAGAACTGCCCGGGCTGGTAACAAAGGTATTGCAATTACCTTGGTCGATCCTTCCGAAAAATGGCATTTGCCAAGGATTGAAGAACTGATCCGGATGAAGCTTCCAGTGGTTGATTTGCCACAGGAAGTTGAAATTGTTGGAACTTCGTTTGATGAGCAACAAAAGCAATTGCGCGAAATTGACCGACAGAAAAAAATTGATGATCCCAGTTTTCAGGGTGCATTCCACGAGCGCAAAAAAAAATCAGAAAAAAAGAAAAAATACATTAGCAAGTTTGATCCTCGAAAAATGAATAAAAAAGGGAAAAGGAGACGATAAGATTTTTGAGATCATTAAACCTCAAACTATTTATATTTAATACAAAAGAGTTTGGCTGTCTGCCTTGTTAGGAGTATCTATCTTAAAAATAGTATGGGTCCTTACTTTTTTCTTCTTTATATCTGTTTATAAAATACATGGTATGTTTACCAAACAGAGGGCCGTACATGATTTGCTGGCCTACTATCGATTGCCGGCTAAGATTAAACTCTATGAATACCGGATTGCCATCTTTTTTTATTGCAATATCCCATGAAATAAGTGTAAACCGAAGGAATCGCTGGTGATTGCTTACACAGAAATCAACAACCTGATTGTAATTTGGAATCGAGAACCCACTAAATTTTACTCCTGACTCGGGATGTTCCGAATAATAATTCACATATTTATCCAGAGCGAAATTAGAAATTGTACCGTCCTGTTCGATGTTACAATACAAACCATTGTACGATGCATTATCTATTTGCGAATTGCCGCGACCAATTCTCATATATGCTCCCAAAACTACAACTTCAGAATCAACTTTGGCAGTCATTAACCGGCATGTGTTTACCGACTTCGGATTAAATTTGGCCATTAGCTCATGCTGAACTACTTTCTCTTGTAGTATATAACTTCCCGATTTATACGATTTATTATTTTTAAGTAGCGAAGCAATATTTTCTGCGGTATCTATAATTATATTCCTTCCCCCTCCCGATAATATGGCAGGTTTCAAAACCAAAGACCCTGGTGTTGAGGCAATTTTTTGTAACGCCTCAGTTTCATTCACAAGATTGTTTTCATCGTCAAAAATATATCCATCAAGCAGTTTGAAGATGGTTTTGGGCATGTCTGTTTTATTAAAATACAGATCGTACGATAATTTGTCACAATATGCAGGAGATAATTTAGTTTTGTTAAGATGTGGCTCAATGATTGGGAAATAGAGTGCTTCGGGGATATATTCCGGCTTTGCTATTTTGTTGATTTTATAGTAGAATAAGTGCCAGTCGGTATTTTTAAATCCTGAGAAATGCTTCATAAGGAATTGTTTTGATTCATTAAGAAAGTCTTGGTCTTCTGGCGTTTTTTTATATCGGGAATCAGATTTAAGTCGTTTCCGTTGTTGTCTTTGTCTTCTAATTAAATCGATTTTTACTTTCTGCAATTCATAAAAATGCTGGTATTTTGTTTTTAGAAGTTGTTTTATATTCCTACGTATAGACATATGAAAGTACCTTAAAACGTTTCGATAAAATTTTTATTATTCTTGTGTTTAAGATAATAGTTGATAAAATATTTGGTATGTTGACCAAACAAAGGGCCATCTAAAATTTGATGGCCATGAATTGCCGGACGCCTAAAGTTATATTCAATAAAAATGGGGTTTTTATTTTCATCGATTGCAATATCCCAGGAGATAATTTTGAATCGCAAAATTTGCTTATGATAGCTTTTACAAAAATTAACGGCTTTTTTGTAACCCGGAACTATAAAACCATTGTACTTTAACCCGCTGTCTTCATGCTTAAATTGTTTTTTCCCTTCCATATCGATGGCGTACTCCGAAATTTGTCCAGAGGGATCGATGCTGCACATTATTCCGCCTTGCCCGCCATTATCCACTTTTGTGTTGCCTCTTCCAATTCGGAAATATGCTCCAAGAACCACTATTTCAGAACCAATTCTGGCAGTCATAATTCTACATGTATTGACCGATTGGGGGTGAAATTTTGCCATTTCTTTATGCTGTATTATCATCTTTTGAATTACGTAACTTCCTTCTGAATAATCAGGGTTTTTCGAAATCAGATCAGCAATATTTTTGGCGAAATCGACCAATATATTTTTCCCCCCTCCACTAAAAATGGCTGGTTTTACGATTAATTCTTCGTTTAAATTTTGTAAATAGCTGATTGCTTCATTTTGCATTATCAGCTTATTTTCTCCATCAAATATTCTACCCCGATGTAGTTTGAACAATGTTTCCGGCAGACTGTTTTTGTTAAAAATGATGTCGTAGGACGTTTTATCGGTATAGGCTTGGTGTAAGTCTATTCGGTTATAAACGTCAATCAAAGTAGTAAAGAACAAACCATCGGGTATATATCTCAAATCTTTGTTCCCATTGAGGCATGAATAATAATGGTGCCAATCGGTATTTTTATATCCACAAAAATTCGATCGAAGAAATTGTTTTACATCTGATAAGTAAGCTTTGTCCTTCTTTGCTACCTTTATCAAAGGATCCGTCCGAATAGTTTTTTTTATTCCTTTCTCAAGTCTACTCGTTTCAAATACTCTTCTTTGGTAAAAAAATAATTTGTGGTATAGTATTTTTATACCTCGATTAAATTTTGCTCTACGAATCATTTCTACATGCAGTTTACAAATGTCTGATAATTAAATTAAAAGTATATCTTTTCCCATTTCTTCTTTAAATCTCCCGATGAAGTAATCTGTATATTCCCCAAACAATGGGCCATTTAAAATTTGATGCGATGTAATTGCCTGAATTCGAAGGTTAAATTCAATGAAAACTGGCATTCCTTTTTGGTCGATGGCAATATCCCACGAGATAAAAGTAAAACGCATGAGTTTTTTATGGGTTTGCAGGCAAAAATCGACAACTGCAGAATAATTTGGAATTGAAAATTCGTCAAATTTAATATCGGTATCCGGGTGAACATCGTAGGTTCGGGCAAATTTATCAATAGCAGGACCAGAAATTGTACCGTCACTATTTATTTTGCATTTAATTCCTCCCGATTGTCCATTATCCATTTTTTTATTGTCCCTTCCGATCCTGAAAAATGAAGATAAAACAACAATTTCTGAATCAACACGGGCAGTCATTATGCGACATGTGTTTACCGATGGCGGATGGAATTTAGCCATTTCCGGGTGCTGGGCAACTTGTTCCTGA
Organism: Prolixibacteraceae bacterium; assembly: GCA_963678235.1. Taxonomy (GTDB): domain Bacteria; phylum Bacteroidota; class Bacteroidia; order Bacteroidales; family Prolixibacteraceae; genus JABMQB01. The sequence goes on from OY782766.1 coordinate 4,187,201, forward strand.
AGGATGTAACTTCCAACAGAATACTTCTTCTCCGCAGACAATAAATCTGCAATTTCGTGTGCATTGGCAAAAACAATGTCCCTTCCACCACCACTTACAATCGCTGGTTTTAGCACCAAGGCTTTATCCTTTTTTAGTAATAAGTTCAGGGCATCGGTTTTTGTAAGTAATTGATGATTGTCCGAATAAAAATTACCGCTTATTATTTTAAAAATAGTTTTTGGCATAAATCTTTTTGGAATGAAAAGATCGTAAGAGATTTTATCGGAATAAGCAGTTTCCAAATCAAAGTTATTAAGGGTAGGTTCAATGCTCGGAAAGAATATATTATTGGGGATAAACCCTATTTTTTTCGACTGGTAATATGTAGCATAGTAAACATGATAAGCCGTACTTTTTTGACTTGAAAAATTCTGTATAAACTGCCTGGCTTTTTTTCGGTATCCTATATCTAGCCGTACTTCTTTGAATTGAGAATTGGTTTTGATTTGATTTTGCATGTTCCTTTTAATCCGCACAGAAGAAAAGAACCTTCTTTGGCGCTTAAAAGAAAGAAGATATGCTCGCTTAAAAAGGATTCGTATTTTTTGAAATAAAGGCACTGGTTCGCTTTTAGATTTAGGTAGTTTGCTGAAAAATTTCTGTTTGTTTTTTCCGTTTATAAAGTTCTATGAAATAGTTGGTGTGCTCACCAAATATTGGGCCATCCAGCAATTGGTGCCCGTTCACTGCCGGTCGCCTGCAGTTGTATTCAATAAACACCGGGTTTCCTTTAGAATCAATTGCAATATCCCACGATATGAGTGTGAAACGTAAAATCCGCTGATGATTTTTCTTACAAAAATCGATTGCTTTGTCATATTCTGGGATTTTAAAATCAGTGAATTTTATGTTGCTATCGGGGTGCTGTGCATACTTTTTTGCGTGCATATCAATTGCATAATCTGAAATATATCCATGTTTATTGATACTGCACATCAAGCCACCCAAGCCGCCGTTATCTACTTTTGAATTGTTCCTTCCGATTCTAAAATAGGCAGCTAAAACAACAATATCAGATTCTATTCTGGCAGTCATAATCCTACAGGTATTGACCGATTCCGGATGAAATTTTGCCATTTCCGGGTGTTGGTTGATTTTTTTTTGAATGATGAAGCTTCCTTCTGTATAATTGTGGTCATCCTCCAATTTCTTTGCTATATTTTCTGCATCATCAAGGACAACATCTTTTCCACCGCCACTCTGAATTGCCGGCTTTAAAACAAGCACTTCCTTCATGCTGGCTAATTGTTTTATTGCCTGTTCTTTTTGCCAAAAATTATTGTCATTATTAAAATAACGGCCTCTATATATTTTAAACAATGTTTCCGGCATGTCTTTCGCATCAAAAAATAAGTCGTATGAAGTTTTATCTGCATAGGCAGGGAATAAATCTAATTTGTTAATTGTTGGGATTATCGATGCATAAAACAAGCTGTCGGGTATGTATTCTGCTTTCTTAATGCCATTTATAGAAGAATAATAGTGATGCCAATTTGTGTTTTTATATCCCTCAAAATTATTGATGAGAAACTGTTTTGATTTCTGAAGATAGGCTTTGTCTTTTTTAACCATCTTGAGGTTCGGATTACGTTTGATCCTTTTTCGAATGCCAATTGTGCTTCGCCAAATATCACGTTTTTGGCGTTGCAGAAAAAATATCTTTTGGAATCCTGCTTTTAATTGTTGACGAATTTTTGAAAGCTTTAACATAGGTCGGTTTTATTCTTTTTTATGCTATAAAAGATTAAATAAAATATTCATTTTTTTGGCATTCTTCCTTATATCTCTGAATGAAGTAATCGGTATGTTCGCCAAACAATGGTCCATCAAAATATTGATGTACACTGATATCAGGTTGCCTGAAATTATATTCGATAAAAATAATTTCTCCGTGTTTTCCTATGGCAATATCCCATGAAATAATGGTAAATCGCATGATTTTTTTATGATTCGTAATGCAAAAGTTTAATGCTTCTTTGTAATTGGGTATTTCAAAATCCTTAAATTTTATTCCTGAATCCGGATGTAGGTAATAACGGTTAAATTGCAGGTCAATGCCAAAATCGTTCAATTTACCATTTGAGTTGGCACCTACCATAATGCCGCCGCTACTACCATTGTCAATCGGACTATTATTAATCCCCATCCTCATGAAGTAGGATAAAACCTCAATATTTGAGCCTTTTCGCGCAGATGTTATTCTTAAGGTATTTATTGATGCAGGATGGAATATTGCCATTTCAGGGTGTTGCTCTATTTTCTCCTGTAAAATATAACTTCTTTTATAACTTCTTTTGCTTTCGAGCATTTCAACCAGGTTTTTTGCTTTGTCGATTATAACACCTTTGCCTCCACTGCTGTTAACGGCATGTTTTAAAACTACTATTTCATCGCTCTGGGCCAGTTTTGCAATTGCTTCCGATTTATGGACTTTATTATTTTCAGAATCATAAAAATCCCCATTCATAAGTTTAAAAATTGTGCGTGGCATCACCGACTTTTCAAATATCAGGTCAAAAGCTGTTTTGTCCATGTACGACGAAGTTAGCTCTGTGTAGTTTAAGCGTGAGAATATTTTTGCGAAAAAGAGTGAATCAGGAATATATTCCGCTTTTTTAATTTGGTTGTGCGACGAATAATAATAGTGCCAGTTGGTATTCGTATATCCTGAAAAATTTGTTTTTAAAAACTGTTTCGACCGTTTCAGGTACTTTTTATCTTTAGGTGGCTTTGATTTTGGAAAATCTCTCTTTATTTTCCGTTTGATGCTACGTTCACTGAGTAACGCATTAATTTTCCTCCTTTGATAAACTTGAAAGGCGTGGATTATTCGTTTTAATATAATACGGAATTTTATAGGCTGCATATATCCTTTTCTTCAGCATATTTTTTTAATAAAAATCTTGAATTTTCTCCGAATAATGGTCCGTTAAAAACTTGCAGCCAATCAATGGCTTGTCGTTTTAAATTGTATTCGATAAAAACCGGATTTCCATCATCCCTAATTCCAATATCCCACGAAATTAGAGAAAAACGCATAAACCTTTTGTGTTGTGAAATACAAAATTCTTTGATTTTTTCGTAGTTCGGCACCTTGAATCCATGAAAAGCTAAACCAGTATCCGGATGGTGATCAAAACGATTGTTAAAAGTATCCAGGGCAAATTCAGAAATACTTCCGTTGCTGAAAATCTGACATGCCAATCCTCCTTTTTTTCCATTATCAATTTTGGCATTAAAACGTCCCATTCTCATGAATGCCCCTAAAATCACAATTTCAGATTGAATGCGGGCGGTCATGATTTTACACGTGTTTAAGGAACTTGGATGAAACTTTGCCATTTCAGGATGTTGTTTTATTTTTTCCTGTAAGATGTAACTTTCTGAACTGTATTTTTTGGACAATAGCAAATTCGCGATATTGGTTCCAGAATCAATCACTATATTTAAACCGCCACCACTATTGATTGCGGGTTTTAAAACAAGTTCATTCTTTATTTTTTTCAAATATGAAAGTGCCTGTTCTTTTTCAATGAGGTTATTTTCATCGTCGTAGTAAGAATCCCAAAGTATTTTAAAAATAGTTTTGGGGCTATTGTTTGCCGGTATGAACACATCGTACGCAACTTTATCTGAATATGCGAATGAAAACGGATATGGATTCAAAACAGGTTCTATTTTGGGGAAGAATAAGCCATCAGGAATATACTCAGGGCTTTGAATCCCATTAAGACATGAATAATAATGGTGCCAATCTGTATTTTGAAAGCTAAACAAGTTTTGTTTCAGAAAGTGTTGTGCACTGGTTAAGTAAGCTTTGTCTTTTATCTTAGTTTTAAATTTAGGGTCGTTCGTAATAACTTTTTTTATTAAACGTTTATGGCGCCAAACACCAAATAATTGTCTTTGGTATTGAAATAGCTTTTTATATTTGATCTTAAAATATTGTCGTACTTTAACGTTCATAAAAAATGTTGGTTATGTCCATTGAACCAGGTTATAGAATGTCTATATCGTTAGAAAATCATTCTTTCTTTCCTCCTGATATTTTTTAATTATTGCATATGTATGTTCTCCAAACAACGGACCATTTACTACCTGGTGCCCGTTTATTGCCTGATGCGATAAATTAAGTTCAATAAACACAGGTGCACCATCGTTTCGAATGGCAATGTCCCATGAAATAAAGGTAAATCGTAGAAAACGTTTGTGGTTTTTCAGGCAGAATTCAACTGCTTTACTGTAATTCGGAATTTTAAAGCCACTAAATATTAGTCCGGAATCGGGATGTTTATCGTAAGAGTAGTAAGCTTTGTCAATAGCTTTATCTTCAGTGCTTCCATCGTCATTGATTTTACAAAAAATCCCGCCGGATTGGGCATTATCTATTTTTGAGTTTTTTCGGCCAATACGGACATAAGCCGAGAGAACCACGATATCTGATTTAATCCTCGCTGTCATTATCCGACATGTATTTACCGAATTAGGATTAAGTTTTGCCATCAACTCATGTTGAATAATTTTTTTCTGGATAATAAAGCTGCCTTTTGAATAAAAGGAATTTAATTTAATCATTGATGCAAGTTTCCCGGCTTCTTCAAGTTCAATATTTCTGCCTCCTCCACTATGTATTGCCGGCTTGATAATTAAGGTCTCGTCCATCGATTCCAGTTGTTTATATGCAGTATCATTTTCAACAAAATCGTTGTTTGCATCGAAAATTTTTCCATTAAACATTTTAAAAACCGTTTCGGGCATGTCCGATTTCGAAAATAGATTGTCATATGAGGTTTTATCCACGTATGCCGGAGCCAATTCCACCTTATTCAGTGTTGGCTCAATATATGGGAAAAATATGGAGCTGGGTATGTATTCAGGTTTGAAGGATTTATTTAAATATGAAAAATAAAAATGCCAATCCGTATTTTTGTACCCATCGAAATTTGATGTAAGAAAATCCTTCGCCTCGTTTAAATATTTTTTATCCCTATTGACATTTTTGAAGCGGTCATCATGCTTAAGAAGTTTTCGAAGCTGAGATTCGCGCCTTCTAATGTCCCTATATTTTTGTTGAAAATTGTATAGGCGCAGGTATTTGTTTTTTAGAACAAATCGGATATGTTTTAGGTTGATCATTTGCTAAGGTTTATAGTGAAAATTACTTTGCTGCCTATTTGCCTCTTTTCGTTGAGTATATTTTTCAAAAAAATAATTTGTATATTTTCCAAATAATGGACCGTTATTTAGTTGATGTGCAAATATCCCCTGATTGCTAATATTATATTCTATACAAATGGGTTGATTACTTTCATTAATAGCAATATCCCAGGAAATAAATGTAAAGTGCGGCATTTTTTTATGGGTAATTTTGCAAAACGCCCGGGCTTCGCGTATGCCGGGTATTTCCACATTGTTAAATGGAATTCCGGTATCGGGGTGTTGTTCATAGGTGATGAAATTCATGTTGGTTCCTGATTTTCGCAATTTACCTTCATTCGTTAGACCACATACCACTCCTCCTGCAATGCTGTTGTCAATATTACTGTTATTATTTCCCATCCTGAAAAAAGATGAAAGTACCTCAATTTTATCTTTTACCCTCGCAGTCATAATTCGTATGGTATTTACCGAAGCAGGGTGAAATTGGTCTAAAATAGGGTGCTGCTTAATTCGTTCCTGAATAATATAACTATCGGTGTTGTACTTCAAATTGTTTTGAAGAACGGTTGCTATCTCCTGGCTTTCTTTGATTAAAATATTTTTCCCTCCACCAGTATCAATTGCCGGTTTTAGCACAACAGTTTTGTTCAGGTCTTTCAAGGCAGTCACTACTTTTTCTATACTTACCATTTCAAAATTCTCATCGAAATAATTTCCGTTTACAATATGAAAATATGTTTTTGGCAAATGTTCTTCATCGACAAAAAAATGAAGTGCGTTTTTATCCGTATAAGCTTTATACAGCTTTTGATCGTTTAATGTTGGCTCAATAAATGCAAAAAACAAATATTCCGGTATGTATCCCAGTTCTTTTTGTCCGTTAAATGTCGAAAATATATAGTGCCAATTGGTATTTAGGTTGATGTTTAGTTTTTGGCGGTAATAAATTTTACATGCTTTCAGATACTCTTTATCAAGCCCTTTTTTACTTCTAAGTATCGAATTATTTCGGATAAGCTTTTTGATTTTCTGTTTTGAGTACAAGCTTTTTCGAAAACGACGTTGCTTGTGAAAAAGAAAATAAAATACGTTTTTAATATAGCTGAATACAATTTTGATGATTTTCACTCAGTCTGGTTTTGTTTTATGTGTAATATTAAGAAACCTTGTGCACTCAAAGAATTAAATTCCTAAATATTTTTCTAATTTGCTTCCAAATTCAAACGACGGTGAGTAAAATAAAGGAAAAATTGGTTAAAGGTGGTTTTTGGATGGGCATGCAACGGATGAGTGTGATGACCTTCAATTTTGTTAAACTCACCGTACTTTCCCACTTTTTATCTCCTGCCGAGTTTGGTATTTTCGGTGTAGCCCTTATTTGCTTAGATATTCTTGATTACCTCACCCATACCGGGTTTCAGCAGGCTTTGATACAAAAAAGGGGGGATGTTGAACCTTATTTTAATTCGGTTTGGACATTTAGGCTTATTCGAAGTGTACTAATGGCTTCAATTCTTTTTGCAGCGGCACCACTAGCCGGAAGTTTTTTTGATTCGCAGGAGTCGATAGCCGTAATCAGGGCAATTTCATTTATTTATATTATCCGTGCGGTGTCAAATATTGCTGACCTTTACTTGCTTAAAAACCTGAATTTTAAAACCTATTTCTTTTATAACCTTGGCGGGAATTTCGCTGACTTCGTTCTTGCGATAGTGTTTGCCATTATTTTAAAAAGTTATTGGGCATTGTTTATCGGTTACATTTCAAGAAGCATACTTAGGTGTATTTTATCGTATGTCCTTTTTAAATTTCGTCCGAAATTCCACCTGGAGAAAGAAAAAATAAAAGAACTGTTCCAATTTGGCAAATGGATCCTTGTGTCGGCAATCATCACCTTAATGGCCATGTATTTAGATAAGGTTCTGGTCGGAAAACTCATTGGGATTACCGCCCTCGGATTGTATCAGGTAGCTTTTAGGTTTGCGCACACAGGAACCAGTGAATTGAGAAATGTTTTGTCGCAGATTTATTTCCCATATTTTTCTGTTTTACAGGACCAAAAAGAAGAGGCAAATAAGTCGTATTTAAATTTATTGCATGCCGTAATTATTATTTCGATGATGATTACTACCGGGGTGCTTTGTTTATCGCCTGCATTTACAACACTGTTTATGGACGAAAAATGGCGTTCGATAATACCGCTTATTCAATTACTTAGTATTGCTGCATTTATTGGCTTGCTTGTATCTTCCGGAAACCCATTTTTTAAAGGGCTCGGAAAGCCAAAACTGATGGTTGTACTTCAATTTCTAAAAATAGCCTCATTGATAGGTTTTATGTTTATACTTGGCACGGAGATGGGTGTTCGGGGTGTTGCAATCAGCGTAACACTTGCTAACACAGTCGCATTCATCGGCTGGCTGGCCGTATTGACCACTTATATTCGTGGTTTTGTGTTTAAACTTATTAAAATAATTTTGCCCCCACTTTTTGCTTCACTATTTATGGCTGGAACTATTTCATTGTTTTGGATAATTCCATCCATTAAACAGGCGCAATTGAGTTTTATCCAGTTTTTTGCCGGAGGTGCGTTAGGAACAATTGTGTTTGTCGCATTTATGGCGCTGGTATTTAAGCTTTTCCCGAAATATGGTCAAGGCATTTCCTTTAAAAAATTATTTGATCTATTATTAAATAAATCAAATTAAAGATTTTGGATATATGGAAAACCTGATTATACCTGAAAATTACCAAGCCTGTTTATCTGCAAAACTAACCCTTAAAGCTGTTCAACAAATTAAAAGCTTCTTTTCATCAGGATTGGCGAGCGACCTGAATTTGCAAAAAGTAGATGCTCCGCTTATGATCGAAAAAAAATCAGGACTGAGTGATGTAACTGATGGGCATGCAGATTCCCTTAAATTTCATTTAAATGGTTTTGGGGAAGATGAAGTAGAAATTATTCGGTCGGCAACAAAATGGAAGCGCAAGGTTTTAGCGGATTTGGAGTTTGATGTGGAAGAAGGCATTCTTGCCGAAGTTGTTGCAATCCGACCAGATGAAATGTTGTCGAATGTACATTCATTCCAGGTTGACCAATGGGATTGGGAAATAAAAATTGCTGATCATTTTCGTACTTCGCAATTTTTAAAAGAACAGGTTAAAACCATCTATGCCAATATTGTAAAAACTGAACAGTATGTTTCTGCATTATACCCGGAAATAGCTCCTTGTTTAAATGAACAGATAACTTTTATTAGTTCGGAAGAATTACGGAAACAGTATCCGGACAAAAGTCCATTTGAACGCGAGTCGGAAGCTGCTGAAAAGTTTGGAAGTGTTTTTATTGTTGGAATAGGAAATCAACTTTTCGATGGGAAATCGCATGGTTACCGTGCTGCCGATTACGATGATTGGTCAACAAACTCGGGAAATGACTATGTCGGGCTAAATGGCGATTTGATTGTTTGGAACCCGATATTAAAACAACCTTTGGAGCTTTCTTCAATGGGTATTCGGGTCGATAAAAATTCCTTGTTGAAACAGGCCAAAATGTTAGAATGCGAACAAATCCTTGAACATTCCTGGCATAAACAACTTTTAAACGGTGAACTTCCAAATTCAATTGGTGGGGGAATAGGTATTTCCAGGTTATGTATGTTTCTGTTAAGGAAAGCTCATATTGGTGAGGTTCAATTCGGAATCTGGCCTGATGATGTTCGTGAGCGTTGTTTTGTGAATGGAATAATACTTCTTTAATAGGTCAATTTATGTTGTAGGGCTTCATAAAGTCCAAGAGAAATAGAAAATCAATTTGTTGTTTTAGTAACCTATTTTTTCTAATTTCAGAGCTACAATTCTTGGGGTATAAATCTGTATAGGTATTTCTTAAGTACAAATTATATGATGTCAAATTCTGCTGTTTCCAGATTTATTACAATAGGTTCAATGATAGCCATGTTGTTTGGGGTTGCAGCTGGGATTATTGGTAAAAAACTGCAATTGTCCGGGCTAATGCATCTGGCACCATATTTTGAATTATTCGGAAAACTATGGGTCGTTTTACTGTTAATTTTGATTCTTCCCTTAGCAGGTTCATATATTTTATATGTCTTTATTTCGATCACAAACACCAAAGAAATCGGGAAATTTGGTGGTCGGTCAATCTTGCTCCATACTGTTATCCTTTTTATTGGTGTGTGCATTGGCTATGGCTTTGGTTATCTGGCAATACAATTGCTTGAAGATAAAATCCCATTGTTTACCGATGTTAAGGGAGCAACGGAGATTTTAGATCGCTTAAATGCCGGGGGAAGCTATTCTTTTGAATCTATAAAAACAATGTTAGTGCAATTGCAATTGCTTTTGGGCAAGGTGGTGATTGTTTTTATTTTTTTTGCCATAGTAACAGCCTTAATTGTTGGTAGGATGAGAGGGAAGTTAAAAGCATATATTTTTAAAAAATCGGAGCTAATTTCAAAGAGTTCGTTTTCGTTTTTCGAATATTTTTTATTATCGTTACCGTCAGACTGCGCAATAACCTCCAAACCAAAAAAATAATTACAAATTGTTTATAAGCCCTGCAGTTACCAACACCTTGTAAACCATACGTTTGTTATCTTTATTAGCAAACAAAACATCTATCTCAATGGACTTTATTAATGGGTTCTCAAGGGATCAACTAATCATGATGGACTTTGAAGCAAATGTAGCTCGCGATTCGTGGGCTAGAGTTGTCGACTGGTTTGTGGATGCACTCCCACTTCATAAACTAGGTTTCAAAGATGTACTCAATTCTGAAGGTAGGCCTCCGTACAGATCAGTTGATATGCTCAAACTATTTATGTACGGGTACAAGAAAAAGCTTCGGTCGAGCTACCAACTTGAAGAAGCGTGCAGGGTAAACCTCGAAGTAATATGGCTATTGCGGGGACTTAGACCATCGGCACGTAAGATCGCATACTTCCGCAAAGACAACAGCAAGGCTTTCAAGCAAGCTTTCCGGCACTTTGTGCTTATGCTTAAAGAAATGAATCTCATTAGCGGTGAAACTATTGCTATAGACTCCTTTAAAATAAGAGCTCAAAACAGCCTGAAAAACAACTTTAATCAAGCTAAGATTGATCGACATATGGAGTATGTCGATACTAAAATTGACGAATTTGAAAAACAGCTGGATACCCAAGAAATGGATGACAGCCAAATCAAAGAAGTGGAACAAAAAATAGAAACCCAGAAAAAACGACGCAAACAATACAAGAAAATTGAAAAGGAACTTCAACAAAGTGGTGAAACACAACTTAGCACCAATGATCCAGATGCCAGATCAGTAGTACTGCACCGAAATGTAGTTAACGTAGGATACAACATACAAGCAGGATGCGATGGAAAACATAAACTATTTGTAAATAATGATACTGGAAGGGTTAACGACACACATGCCCTGGCTGATATGGCATTGGATGCAAAAGCACTCTTAAGGGTTGAAAAAATGGACACCCTCACAGATAAAGGCTACACAACCGGGCTACATATTGATACCTGTACAAAAAACGGGATAACCACCTACAGTTCCCCAAAGGCACACTCATCTCAGAACAATGGACTGTTCGATATGCAAATATTTGAGTACGATAAACAGAACGGCACTTACACATGCCCCGCAGGAGACATACTTACCACAAATGGGACAATATATAAAAAACGTAAGCATCGCGTAAAACACTACAAAACCAAAGCATGCAATGGATGTAGCTTACGTGAAAAATGTACCGAGAACAAAAGAGGAAGATATATTGAACGAAGTATATATCAGGAAGCCCTCGAAGAAAATGAAAAACGGGTAAATCAAAACCCCGAATACTACAAATTGCGCCAGCAAATTACCGAACACCAGTTCGGAACACTTAAAAGGCAATGGGGATTTACTTTCACCTTAATGAAAGGAAAACAAAACGTACTTAGTGAAGTAAACCTAATGATGATGTGTTACAACCTTCGTAGACTTATGTCAATTTTTGACCTAAATGAATTAAAAGCAAGGCTGGAAAAACTTGTCCTTTACTTTTTTGCCAAATATGGGCTAAAATGCGCCATCTTAAGCAAATAAAAATTGCACCAAACGAAAAACACATCAGAATATTAACTACCTTTAATGGCCTCTAAAAACCTCATAATAATGAACTATAGACAATACCAAACATACAAACATTGTTATTGCGCGGACTCCCGTTGGCGGTATTCTGCCTGTTGTTTGCATTTTCGTTTAAGGAGGGGGTGTACACCGTAGGTGCAGCAGCTTATTTAATTGCGATCTTGTGTGTTTTGTTAATTATTTTTATTGTCGTTCAATATGTAATTGTGGCAGTTTGGGGAAATGTTGGCCTTGGGAAATTTTTTAGGGCAATGTTACCTTCGCAACTTATGGCAATAAGTTCGAGATCGTCATTGGCAACGATGCCTGCATTGCTTGAATGTGCCGAAAACCGGATTGGCTTGAACAAATCGGTATCAGCAGTGATTATTCCTTTTTTTGTGAGTACATTTCGGGTGAATTATGCCATATCTACCACCTTTGGGTTAATATTTTTAGCACACGTTTTTCAGATCAACCTTGATTTTGTAACGGTAATAATTTTTACTTTAGTGCAGTTACTGGTTAGTTTCGGGAGCCCTGGAATCCCAAGCGGTGGTCATTATTTTAATGTTTCCATTTATATTGCCGCAGGAATTCCGGTGGAAGGTGTGTTGTTGATGAAAGCAATTGATCAAATACCGGATATTTTTAAAACCCTGCTGAATGTTACAGAAGTTATGACCGTTACAACAGTTGTTGCTGGCAAAAAAGCATTGGATGTGCACGAAATTGAAGCTTAAAATGGATTGATAGTATGATTTACTTTTTAATGCATAAATCAGGGAGTTTCACGATTCGCAATTATAAAAAATACCGAGGTAAAAAAATTGCAAAACGAATAAGGATCGTAGAATACCATGAGATTGAAAAATTAAATAATGCATCGCTTACAACCCTTGTGTTTTCTGATCACGATCGGTTAAGCACCAAACAACTGGAAACGCTTAGCGAGCTGGCAAATTCTATTCAAAAAAAGTATCCCACTATCCAGATGTTAAATCATCCGGCGAAGGTGCTAAGACGATATGATTTATTAAAAACCTTACATAAAAACGGGCAGAACAGTTTTAATGTATTTAGGATAAATGAATCATGGCAAATGATTAAATATCCGGTATTTTTGCGCGAAGAGAATAACCACAATGGGGCACTTACCAGCTTAATTTATAATGAAAAGCAATTGCGCCGAAATATTGTTGCGAAACTGTTGCTGGGGTATTCAAAACATGAATTGTTAATTATGGAATTTTGCGATGTGAAGAATAACGATGGAGTGCGGAATAAATATGCATTGGTACGTCTATGTTCGAAAATAATTCCGAGGTATTTTGAGCTTAGCAAAAAGTGGATGTTAAAAACAGACCTTAAACTAACGGATAAACCTGTTTCGGAAATATTACAAAACTATTGGCAGTTTATGCATGAAAACCCTCATAAAGAATGGGGAAGAGCCGTTTTTGAACTGGCAGGAATTGATTATGGCCGGATTGATTATGCCTTAAAAGATGGGAAAAAACAAGTTTGGGAAATAAACGTAAATCCGGCTTACGATAGTAGAAACAGGGATTACCACCCTGAAATTGATAAACTATTTAAGTTTAGCCATGAAATAATGATGGAAGAATTCCTTCGGCTTGATTCCATTGATCCAATTAAAATTCAATTTGACAATCCGGAAGAACTGGCAATGAGGCTAAAAACCAATTGGGTCGATGAAAAATTACGATGGTTTCATAATCATTTTAAAACAAAAAAGAAGGTGTTCAAATGGTGTGTTGAAGTTTTATTTACCCTTAGTTATGGTTTGGCATATATTTTAATAATGCTCCCAAAGTTTCGAAAAATTGGCAGGAAACCGTGATCACGCGTTAGCAAATATTCTGTAAAACTCCTTTAGCTTTTCCTTTTTGTTTTTAGACAATCCATGCCAGCGTACACCCTCAATTGCCCCTTCCAAAGCGTAAAGCATATTGATGCAAACCCCATTGTTTTCGAGTGTCGAAATCCGGATCAATGCATTTTCACTTCCGGTTTCTATTAGTTGTTGTGGCGTACAAATTCCCACTTGCTCCAATTTCTGAGCGAGGGTAACACCAATGTTTGGTAAATCTGTTAGCGATTTCATTTTAACTGATTTTTATATCGAATGCATCTAAAAGCCCAATAACATCAGGAATTGAAAATTGTGCTTTTTTGATTTTATTGGCTTGTGGATTTATGGAATAATTGATCGAAGTCCGAAAATCTGATTTCTCCAAATTGGTGTTGTCAAAAATAGCCCCGCTTAAATCACACTTTAAAAACTGTGAAAGGCTCAAATCGGCTTCCGCAAAATCAACTTCATGAAGGACGCACTTTTTAAAAACTGTTTTTTTCACGCTTAATTTGTAAAATGAGGCTAAGTTCAATTGGCAATTGTCAAAACTCATTTCTAGCAAAAAGGTATTGCATTCGTCGAAGTGCAAACCAAGCAATTTGCATCCGATAAATTTGACATCACGAAAGGCAGTTGATGAAATTTTTGCCATGCTTAAGTCGCAATCTACAAAAGTACACTCCTGAAATTGGAATTCGCTTAAATCAGATTGTATAAAAGTGCAATTTGTGAATGTGCAGTTTTCGTAAGTTCCTGTTTCCAATCCAGAGTTGGAGAAATCATTGCCCGTATATTTTTTATCAACGTTAAAATTACCACTCATCTGCTTCTTTTTACGATTTAATTTTAGTTCTGTTAGCGAGGTTATTTTTTAAAAAGTTGTCGTAAGATTTGGATTGCGATTTAAATTTCAGTTTTCGGGTTAGTTTTTTTTCTGATCGTTTTAATTTTCTCTGGGAACAACGCTCAACTTTACGGTTCAGTTTGTCAACATCTTCGGCAATGAAACCTTTGATCAGGTCAAAATCGGTTTGCGATATTTCTTTCCCCAGGGCAGGTGAAAATTTCCTTTTGACAGGAAATTTAGAATTTAACCTGATTTTCAGTTCGTAATAATCATTGAGCTTTTCAGATTGTTTTTTTAAAGGATATGCGTTTAATGAAATTTCATCTTCCCGCAACCTCCATGGAATTAATACGCTGTCGTTATCGATGTACCTTTTTAGGAGCACATTTTTGCTGGGCAGACGTTTTGTGCGTGTCCACCAATGGTTTTCAACTTTCTCCATTGCCATGAATGTATCGTACGATGATTCAACACATCCGAGGCTATCAAGGGTATTGGCAATTAGAATGGTCATTGCTTCATTATACTCCAAATCACTTTTAATTGCTTTCATGGCGAGTGTAACTCCCATCAGGTTTGAATACATATCTTCTGGCGAAAAACTGGAGTAGCGTTCTGGGACAAAAGGAACATAAGAAGCCCCGTACCATGTTGAAATTTCGTGCCAAAGCGATAACTCATAGGCAATTTTCCCGGCAATTTCACGGGCTGTTTGATCCGATAAATCTGATGGCAAATTGAGGTGTAAAGATTTTGTTCCTCCTTCCTTTCCAAGTTTTATACTGAAATTGTCTATGCCTTTTTTAGAGATGATTAGTTGGTACAAATAGGCGGACCAGTCGGCACAATCACGCAAATGCCCCATGTCAATAAATCCTCCTTTTTGGGTATAAACCGTACCATTTTGCTCGCTCCTGCATCCAAGATACTCATGTGGTCCCATATTTTGAAAGGACGTGATGTCTGTATATTTTACAAAAGAAATAAGAGCAAAACTCACGTTTGAACCAAATGAACAACATGTTCTGATAATCCTTGGCGGTGGAGATGCCAATTCCTTTATGCTTAACTTTGGAGCCTTTGCACATGCTGAATAGCCTACAACAATAAATAAAATAGCTGGGATTAAATGTTTCACTTTCTACAATTTTTGCAATTCTTATTCCTGGCTATCAGCCGGATTAGGAAATTTTCTCATTGGTGAATATCTCAAATAGCTGTCGAATATTTCTTTATCGGGACCAACAATGCGCGGATCGGCCGAAACTGTAAGTTCGTTGAACAATACTTCGTTTAAGTTTGACTGGATTTCCTGAAACTCGGTTTTGCCCGCTAAATTTTCAAGGCAAAATGGGTCTTGCACTACGTTGTACAATTCATATTCTGGTCTTTTTCCAACAGCCAGCTCCAAATAAACGTTGGTTGCTTCATCTGTTCGGTTTTCAATGAGGTAGGTTTTCGATGGGCAATCGTCAATGTCGGTATAAGCACTCTGATAAAGATACTTTTGGTTTTCATCTAAGCCATACATGGGCAAAAGTTTGGTACTGTCGTTTGGGTCGTACTTTTGAGGAGCACCTGCAGGCCAACGCTCTGGTTTTAAGTTCCAAATAAATATAAAGTCACCGTTTCTGACCATCCTTTGCGGATAGCCCCAGTTTAAATACCTTGAGCAGCTATGCCTTTCACGGCCTGCAAAAACGTATTTTTTATCCTGGTCAACAATTCCCTGTTTCTTCGATTCCAGAATGTTTAAAATACTTTTTCCGGAAATTGGCAACATTCCTTCATCGGGAGTTTGGGTTATTTCAAGGATGGTAGGAGCAAGGTCAACAAAACTAATGGGGTCGTCCACAATGCGCTTGCCCGGGAAATGTTCAGGATATCGAATAGCCAATGGCACATGTGCCCCATATTCAAAACAATTGGCTTTTGCCCGTGGAAATGGCATGCCGTTGTCGGCAGTTACAATTACAATGGTATTTTCAAGTTCGCCGGTTTCTTCAAGGTACTCAAGCATTTGCTTTAAATGAAGGTTAAACCATTCAATTTCCACGGCATAATCCAATAGGTCACCTCTTATGGTTTCATTGTCCGGGAAAAATCCGGGAACCTCCACATCTTCCAGCTTTTTCCCCATTTTCTTCCACGAATCTTTTTCATAGTCCCGATGTGGCTCATGCCCGCCAAACCAAAAGAAAAATGGTTTGTCGCCTTTTACATTTTCAATAAAATATTTAAAGTTCTCAAAATAATTTACATTGCTAATTCCGTTTCCAAAACGAATGTCGTTGTCGGCGGTATATTTTATGTCGCTATGCTTTATCCCGGCCGCATTGGTTTCCCTCCAGAGCGAATCGTTGCTGTTTCGGGCATATTGAAACGGACTTACCCCTTTCCCGGTTAAACCGGTTACATAACCGTTGTTTTCCAATAAATCAATAAAGGGAACATACTTTTTCATCCACGATGAGGCATGTTGCCCCGATTGCTCGTTTTGCCAGTGGTACCTTCCGGTAACAATGGAGCTGCGAGATGGTGCACATCCCGGCGATCCGGCATAACAATTCGAAAAATAAATCCCTTCGCTTGCCACTTTGTCAAATGCTGGTGTTGCTATGAAATTACAACCGTTAAAACTGGTATGGGCAAACGATTGGTCGTCGCTAATTGCAAAAAGGATGTTCGGACGCTTCATTTGGCTCGAAGGGTCTTTACATGCAAATGCTAACAGCATGATGAACATTAAAAGTTGCAAATGGGGTTTTAATGATTGGCTCTTTATCCGCATTTTTAATTTGATTGGTAAAATAGTTGAAGTTAGTAAAAATATTAATCCAACATACGTTATTGTATAATTTTGACTGACTTATGAAACCCGTATAATCGTTAGGAATCATCAGGGCGGTGGAGGATAATAGCAGCCCAATGAACAAACGAAATCAATTATTATGATTCTTTGATTTGAATATTAGGCGTATTCTTCAGAACTTTAACTGCCAGTTCAAACATATCCTCTTTAACAAAGAGGTAATCGGTATTAAATGTTGACAAAACAAAAACACTAATCTTGTTTTCTTTTAAGGGACGCGTAAGATCATGGATGATACCAACCAATGAAAAATCTAAAATCCCATCCACTTTAATTGCTTTCCATCCGCTTTCTGATTTTAGGTTCTTGTATTCTGTTTTACAATTGGAAACAATTGAAATTTCATCGCTGGTTTTGGTGATGGAATAAAATTCGGCGTCCATAATTTCCACCGGGATTTCTTTTTCATTGTTAACCTTGTATATTGTAAAAGTATCTTTTAGTGGTATTAATTCGATCATGATTTGAGAGGATTTGCTTTGGTTTTCACAAGGGATATTTTTTCTTTTTTGAGTTTTATATGAAGGCTTTTCTGGAACGATTTTGGTTCTCCATCAACATGGTAAATATTAAATTCCGTCTCTATTTCAATCTCCGCATTTGTCGTAATATACTGAACGTATTTGGAGCTATTCAGAGTTCCCATAAATAGCCGGAAAACAAAAACCGGATACAGAATCATAGGAAAAGGCCTGATTAGCACCAAATTCATTAGCCTATCGTTTGGTTTTGCCATTGGTGCAATTATGGCATTGTTCCCAAATTGGCGGGTATTTGCAATGCTAATGGTATGGAAAGTATCCTGTATGGATTTTTCCCCAAAGCTGATTTTTGCCTGGAACGGTTTATATCTGAATATGGATTTAAGGGTAATTAAAACATAGTTTCGAAAGCCCCTTCCTTTGCTTTTTTGAAATTGGTGAGCAACATAACTGTCAAAACCAATTCCGGCAACATTGACACATGGTTTTTTGTTGGCTGAGAGAATATCAATCGGAATCGTTTTGCCATTTTTTATATCTTCCAGTAATGATGTAACAGATTTTCGAAATCCCATTTCATTCGCAAATCCATTGCCCGAACCTGCTGGCAATACCCCAAAAACTTTATCGGGGTTTTTGTGAAGATGTTTTATTGCTTTATTAATGGTTCCGTCGCCTCCAACAACAACAAATACTTTATATTGCTCAAGGTTTTTTCGAAACGATTTTTTCAAATCTTTTTTTTCGACATTGATTATGTATTTGATCGGGGGAGTTAAGCTTTGGAGGCTTTCAACAATGCTCTCAATTTTTTTATTCCCCGAGTTTGGATTAATCAGAAATAGGATATCATTGTTTGTAAGTGCCTTGTTTTGCATACTGCTGCTGGTAGTTCTTTAAAAGAAAGTTGGTTTAAATTGATGGCAAAACTTCGATTTCGACCTGTGCTTTTGATACTCCATTCACAATAATTTCAAACAAATGAAAACCGGGATAGTGCTTTCTGGTGGACATATCTTCGAAAGAATGTTTTTTCGAAATGTCGTGGCTACCGGGTTTTAAAACAACTTCCTTCATCTGAAATACTTTGGGTGATGATTTCCCACTTGCTTTCACAAAATGTACCTTATATTCCAACCGTACCTTTTGTTCCATTTTTGTTTTGAGATTGAGCTTAAAGTTAAATGTAACTGCATTTCCAATGGCAACTTGCTTATCGGAAAGTTCAAAATTGCTAATCTCCATTTTCTCGGGATTTGCAAAACCAAACAACAGCATTGCTTCTTTATTTCCTTTTTTTAGAAGTGTCCTGCAGGCGTGTTTAATTATCCAATCGGTGTTTTTTGATTTGCCTTGCCATCTTTTGCAAATTTCAAGTACTTTTTCAGGGTGTGTTTTCGAAATATCATTGAGGTTGTTGGCAACACTTTTTCGTACAAACTCTTCCGGGTCGTTTTTAAGTTTTTCAAGGATGGGAAAAATAAGGGAGGGATCTTTTTTTAAAGCCGGAATACCCATAGCCCAGGGCAATGCCGGACGGCAACCTTCACTTGCAAAGCGTCTTACCCTGAAATCTTCATCATCAGCCCATTTAAGCATGTATTCCATGGCACCTTCCAAATTATGAATCAAAAAGGGTCTTATGCCAAATTCCGATGATCCACATTTGGTAAATTCACCCAATGCCGGAAGGGAAATATCCCAATGATCTTGTCCGTAAACTTCCACAAAATCAGGCAATACGATTGCCTCAAATCCTTTGATGTGAGGCACAAGGTTCCACAATATATTAATGGATCTTTCGTAATCATCAGGAAGGAACTTTTTAAGTGCAATGGTCGCATGCCTCATTTTTTCTTTTAGTTCACGCTCTTTCCATTTGTCATCGCAAACGTATTCTACAAATGCAGTGCTTTCAAATGGGGGATAATACTTTTTTAACAGGGAGGCAAATACTTCTACTTTATCTTTTGGGAATAAAATATCCTTTAATTTTTCAGCCATGGGTGGTTTGATGTTATTGTTTGTTAAAGATAAAACTTCCCGGCGTAGAAATTCGCAATAATGAGTAGTTTTGCTTGATTTATTTATCAGAACATAAACCCTAAAGATTTAAACAAATATTAATAAATAAAAAATGAAACAAATAGCTCTATTAATTAGCCTATTTCTGAGTTTTCAGGTATTGGCATATGGTAAACAAAAGCATAGCACTTATTATTTTATCAGGCATGCTGAAAAGGTAAAATCTGAGAACCCGGATCCCATATTGCATCCCGACGGGGAAAAAAGAGCGCTGAAATGGGCTGAGGTTTTTAAAGATATACTATTAGATGCCGTTTATTCTACCGATTATATCCGAACCATTGAAACAGCAAAACCTACGGCAGAAGGTCACAGCTTAGAGGTAACACTTTATCATCCAACAAAAGTCGATGTTCAGGATTTTAAGAAGAAAACAAAAGGAAAAACGGTTTTAATTATTGGGCACAGCAATACCATTCCTGATTTTGTGAATGAATTAATCGGCAAAGAAAAGTATGAATTAATTGATCATGATGTAAATGGGAACTTATATATTGTGGAAATTATTGGGAAGCAAGCCACTAGTCAACTTCTTCATTTTGAATGATATCTACTTATGCTCAATAAAATCGGGTAGCCTTTGTTTGATGAAATAATTCCATCCTCCCAAGCAACTTTCCCTTGAAAACTCCGGGACTTCTTTTGGGAAGGGAACTATTACTTCATGTGTGAGTATTAATGTTGTTTGTTTGCCAAGTTCAAACAACTCAAATGTCACATACGAATCACCTGTAAATCTTTCATATTTCCAGTTGTATTTGATTTTTCGTGGCGGTATTGCTTCCATAATTTTCCATAGATGCACAAACTCCCTGCTTTCCGTTTTAACACTGAAATGTGTTTTGAAACCAACTTCAGGAACGAAATCTTCAATGTTTTCAAAAAACCATTTTTTCATTAATTCCAACTTCGTTATAGTATTCCATACTTCTTGAATATCAGTAGTAAAGGTGTGTTCTACAACGATCGGGACCATAATTCTTTGAGTTAGTTAATAAGCCCTTGCATTCTTGCCTTCCACAAAATTGATGTAGGACAAATTGACCACTTTGTTTCCGCCCGGAGTGGGGTAGTCGCCGGTGAAATACCAATCACCTAAATCATTGGGACAGGCTTTGTGCAAATTATCAACTGTTTGGTAAACAATATCCACTTTTGCATTACATCCATCGGGTGTAAGTATTTGAGCGATTTTTGCTGAAATTTGCTCGTAAGTGAATGGCTTATAAATATCTTTCACGTAGTTTACTATTTCTTCTTTCGGCAAATACTGTTGCTCTTTGCATTTTTCATAAACCTCGTCAATAATATTCTGCATCCCGTTTTCTTTCAACAACTCAATTGCCGCATTAAATGCAACAAAGCGGTCGAGGCGTGCCATGTCAATTCCATAACAATCAGGATAACGAATTTGTGGGGCCGACGAAATTATGATAATCCTTTTTGGGTGCAGCCTGTCAAGAATTTTGATAATACTTTGCTTGAGGGTGGTACCCCGAACAATAGAATCATCGATAATAACAAGCGTGTCTTTATCATTTTTTATTACTCCATAAGTTACGTCATAAACGTGGGCTACAAGGTCATCACGGCTATCATCGTCTGCAATAAAAGTCCTCAATTTTACGTCCTTAATGGCAATTTTTTCCATTCGTGGCTCACGTGAAATAATCTCCTTTATTTTTTCATTGGTAAGCGAACCATTTTGTTCCCTGATCTCGTTTATTTTCCAATCAACCAAATATTCACGTAGTCCTTCCATCATCCCATAATATGCAGTTTCCGCAGTATTTGGGATATAAGAAAATACGGTATTTTCGAAATCATGGTCGACTGTATCCAAAATTGTTGGGGTAAGAAGTTTTCCGAGGTTTTTACGTTCTTCATAAATTGTTGCATCCGACCCACGTGAGAAATAAATCCTTTCGAACGAACAAGAAGTTCTTTTGTGCGGAACCCTGATCATTTGGTTTTTAATCTCTCCGTCTTTTTTAATTATTAAAGCTTCCCCCGGTTTTATTTCTTTCACCGTTTTTATGGGGACATTCATTACAGTTTGAATTACAGGCCGTTCGGAAGCTACCACTACAATTTCATCATCGTAATAATAGTGAGCAGGTCGTATTCCCCATGGATCACGCATTACAAAAGCATCACCATGGCCAATAATACCACCAATTGCATATCCGCCATCCCAGTCTTTTGAAGCTCTTTCAAGAATGTTCTGGACATCAAGGTTTGATTCAATTAATGAAGAAATTTTATTGTTGTCGAAACCTTCGCTTTTATATTTTCTGAAAAGTAATTGGTTTTCTTCATCTAAAAAGTGCCCGACTTTTTCAAGAACTGTTACGGTATCTGTGTAAGCTTTTGGATGTTGCCCAAGATCAATTAAGCGCTGGAATAGCTCATCGGTATTGGTCATGTTGAAATTTCCGGCAAGCACCAGGTTTCGCGACCGCCAATTGTTTTGGCGTGTTACCGGGTGCACATATCCTATACTGTTTCTGCCAAAAGTACCATAACGCAAATGCCCAAGCGATACTTCACCGGTAAAAGGCAAATTGTTGTATGCCCATTCTGAACTGGTTTCTTTTTTATGATGCTTCGAAGCCTTGTAATAGCTTTTATTTGCTTTTTCAAAAACGTCTTTAATGGGGTTTTGTGCAACCGAGCGGTGCCTATCGATATAATCGGAACCTGGTTCAAGGTTCATTTTAATGTTAACAATTCCAGCACCATCCTGTCCTCTGTTGTGCTGCTTTTCCATTAGCAGGTACAACTTGTTCATTCCATATTTCCAGGTACCGTATTTTTCTTTATAATATTCAAGAGGTTTTAATAACCGTATTAGGGCAATT
Source organism: Prolixibacteraceae bacterium (assembly GCA_963678235.1). Taxonomy (GTDB): domain Bacteria; phylum Bacteroidota; class Bacteroidia; order Bacteroidales; family Prolixibacteraceae; genus JABMQB01. Next base: position 4,209,562 of record OY782766.1, read on the forward strand.
CCACATTCATGCTTAATAAGCTCACTCATATTGGTTTTTTTCTTTGTCTGAAGAAATAAGTTCTGGAAACTTTATTAAATCAGGTACTATAAATGATTTTGGATATTTATTGTCAAGCTTTTTTTTCAGCTTAAGCGCTTCGTTTTTGGTCCTGAAATCGCCAACCCTTACTTTAAAATCTGGGGCATTAAACTTAATATATACATCAATGTTGGGGAAGCGGGTTAAAAATTCCCTTTTTATTTCCAGTGCTTTTTCTTTTGCATTAGGTGCAGAGCTAAAAAAGATCTCAACCCGGAAACCATCCACACCACCTTTTTTCAGGTTATTTTCAATATGCCAATTGAGCATACTATCAAGGCGTGCATCTTGTTGTGGCCGAACTTTTGAAATGATTTCAGGTGGATTGGTTGATGCCCTTTCTGTCTCGATCATAGATTCCTGGGCAAACATAGAATAGCTAAATAATAAAGCCTGCATTAAGACAATTATCTTCTTCATTCTATATACTCGTTGAGGTTGCAAATATAAATTAAATTGATTTATATCGATAACGAAATTATCCACAAGGAATTGCTTTGGCTTAAATAATCCACGCCTGAGTATTAATACAATGATAATAAGCTGTTAATAACTATTTGGAATGTTAAGTTAATCTGAACTTGAAAAATTGGGCAATCAAATTTTATATGGAAAAAATCCCCTATTTTTGCAGATTAAAATTCAAAAAGAGGTGACTAAAAAATTATACATAGAAACCTATGGCTGCCAAATGAACGTTGCTGATAGTGAGGTGGTGGCGGCTGTAATGCAGGAGAAGGATTATCAACTTACCGATTCGGCTGAAAGTGCCAATGCCATTTTCCTGAACACCTGTTCGATCAGGGAAAATGCTGAACAACGAATTTGGGGAAGGCTTGATTTGTACAACAGTATAAAGAGGAAAAATAAGAAGTTGCTTGTTGGGGTTATTGGATGTATGGCTGAACGAATCCAGGATAAATTGTTAGAGCACAAGGCTGTGGATTTGGTTGCCGGACCAGATGCTTACCGTGACTTGCCTTATTTGATCGATAAAGCAGAACAGGGTGAAAAAGCAATAAACGTTGCTTTATCGGAAAATGAAACATATGATAAAATTACCCCAATTCGGATTGGGGACCAATCAATTTCCGGTTTTGTAAGCATTGCCAGGGGATGCAATAATTTTTGTACCTACTGTATTGTTCCATACACCCGCGGAAGGGAGCGAAGCCGTGATCCACGTGATATTTTAAACGAAGTTCGGGATTTGGTGAAAAACGGCTACAAAGAAGTTACTTTGCTTGGACAGAACGTGAATTCTTATAAATGGTTGCCCGAAGGCGAAAGGAAACCAATAAAATTTTGGGATTTGTTGGAGCTTGTTGCCGAATCGGTTCCCGAAATCAGGGTACGGTTTACTACATCCCATCCGAAAGATATGTCGGACAAAGTGTTAAAAATGATAGCGAAATACCCCAATATTTGCAAGCACATTCATTTGCCTTTGCAGTCGGGAAGTTCGAGGATTTTAAAGCTTATGAACCGAAAATATGATCGTGAATGGTACATGGATCGTATTCGTGCAATTCGTGAAATCATAGCGGATTGTGGCATTACAACCGATGTTTTTTGTGGTTTTTGTACCGAAAGTGCTGAAGACCATCAGCAAACCTTGGAATTAATGGAGTGGGCAAAGTTTGATTCGGCGTTTATGTTTAAATACTCGGAACGACCCGGGACTTTTGCCCATAAAAATTTAAAGGACGATGTTTCGGAAGAAGAAAAAGGCGAGCGGTTAAATGAAATAATAGCTTTGCAAAACAAACTTTCGTTGGAAATGAACCGTAAAGATATTGGTCGTACCTTTGAGGTGTTGGTTGAAGGAACCTCAAAAAAATCGAAAGATAAGCTCTTCGGAAGATCATCACAAAATAAGGTGGTGGTGTTCCCGAAAGCAAATTTCAAAAAAGGCGATATTGTTCATGTTAAAATTAATGACTGTACGCAAACCACATTGATTGGCGAATCGATATAAACAAAAATAGGCTATGGGCGATAAAAGAAAAGAGTTTAACGACTTCCGTGATAAAATGAATAAAAAGATTCTGGAGTCAGATAATAAAGTAATGAAAAGGTTCTTTAGCCTGGATACCTTAACCTATCAGAAAGGTGCGTTGGATGTTAAAACAAAAGAAATATTGGGTTTGGTGTCATCGTTGGTTTTGCGTTGCGATGATTGTGTAAAATACCACCTTGAAAAATGTTTCGAACAAGGTCTTACTACACCAGAACTTTTTGATGTATTTTCAATTGCAAATGTTGCGGCTGGTAGTGTTGTAATACCGCATACACGAAGGGCTCTTGAATATTGGGAGGAACTGGTGAACAAATAAGCAAGGGATTAGTTTAAGTTATAAATCTTGGGCAACCAAATAAATACATATAAAATGAAGAAAATGATTGCAATATCTTCTAAAGGTAAAACCCTCAAATCATTTCTGGATATTCGTTTCGGAAGGTGCGAAAGTATTGTGTTGTACGATGCAATAAAAAAAGACCATGCGATTATTGATAATCCCTTTAAAGATGGTGAAAAAGCAGGGGTTAGCCTGGTTGCATTTCTTGAAAAACATGGGGTTACAACCATTGTAACAGGTGAAGTTGGACCAAAAGTGCAGGACGTGCTTAAAGAGCATAAAATGCAGTTGGTGTTAATGGAGGAAGAACGAATTAAAATAGAAGATATCCTGACCAAAATTAAATAACAACATTCTGTTTTTACATTCCCTCTTTTTATTTTCAATATATTTTGTTGAATTGGGTTCATTTATTATAATGCAAACAGAATTTGGGGGGGGTAGAATTTAAAAAACCAAAATGACGGTACGGGAAGCAAATTTTACAGATAAAGAAACAATTGCTGCATTTCAGCTTGCAATGGCACTTGAAACAGAAAGCATTCAGCTGGATTTACCTACTGTTCTCAAGGGGGTCGATGCAGTATTTAAAGACCGATCAAAAGGAATTTATTTTGTTGCAGAAAACAACAGGGAAATTGTTGGTTCATTAATGATCACCTTTGAATGGAGCGACTGGCGAAACGGTGTAGTTTGGTGGATTCAATCCGTTTATATAAAACCTGAGTATCGGAGAAAAGGCATATATTCTAAAATGTACAAGCATGTTCAGGATATTGTGGTGAACGAGGCGCGGATCAAAGGACTTCGGCTTTATGTTGACAATACCAATACCAAGGCACAGAAAGTTTATACCAAGCTTGGAATGGACGGGACTCACTATTCGACCTTTGAGTGGATGAAATAAGTGTAGGGGCATTATATTAAATGTTTTTATTAGCCCAAACTTTAATTTGAACTAGAAAACGATATTAATCTCAAATTATGCCTTCACAACTCTTAAAACTTATTGCTGAAGGGGAACATCAAATGCAGGACTTTAAGTTCTGTGTGAGTGATTCCAGGAAAATTGCTAAATCGTTGGTGGCGTTTGCCAATACTGATGGTGGCCGCCTTTTGCTTGGAGTGAAAGATAATGGGAAAATTGCTGGCGTAAGTTCCGATGAAGAGTTTTACATGATTGAGGCAGCAGCCAATATGTATGCCGAACCCAAAATACCTTTTACCACCTATCAGTGGAATGTAAACGGCAAAACCGTTTTAGAAATTAACGTGGATGCCAGCCCCAATAAACCGCATTTTGCCAAAGACGATTCGGGGAAATGGATTGCTTATATTCGCAAAAGGGATGAAAATATTGTGGTTAACAGAATCCAGGTGGAGGTTTGGAAAAAACAAAAAAGCCCCAAAGGGATTTATATTTCCTATTCCGACGATGAAAAATTCCTGGTTGATTATTTAAATTCACATGGCAGTATTACCCTCTCTAAATTTATGCGAACTGCACCAATTTCAAGGAACAAAGCAATCGATATCCTTTCCAATTTTATCCTGCTCGATATCCTGGTTATGGAAGCAGGAAAAGACATTACTTATTTTAAGCTAAACGAAGATTTTAACCAACTGGAGTTAAAGAAATTTCAGTAAATTCATATCAATTATTCCAACCTTTTTAAAAGGTCTTCGTCATACATACAAAGTGATTTAAATTGAATGTAATAATTGATGGCAATCAACTTGTGAAATTGTGCAAAAAAGGCGATGCCCAGGCGCAGTTTCAATTGTACAAGCTTTATTCAAAGGCTATGTTTAACATTGCCATTCGGATGAGTGGGAATAGGGAAGAGGCACATGATATTACCCAGGATGCATTTATTAAAGCGTTTACAAATATTAAAACATTAAAAGATGATTTTGCATTTGGGGGATGGCTAAAACAAATTACCATTCGGTTGTGCCTAGATTACAGGAAAAAAAAGAAGCCATTTTATTTTGAAGAAACTAGTGACGGAGATTTGCCAGAAGACTTGGAAGAAGAGGGATTTGACAGTAATATGAATGAAGAATTGGTGCACGAAGCCATTAAGAAATTACCCGATGGGGCACGCGAAATTCTTGTATTAAAAGCTTTGGAAGGCTATAGGCATGCAGAGATTTCTGAGAAGCTGGGAATAACCGAATCTACGTCAAAAACACAATATTTTAGGGCAAAACAGCTATTAGGGAAGTTGATTAAAAAACAAATTCATGAAAGAGAACCTGGAGAAATATTTAGAAAAGAAAAGGTTAACACTTGATGTTGATTCGCCTGATGACGATCTTCTTTGGAAGGGAATCCAAGCGGGGATGAATAAAAAACGGACTTTGAATGCTACAATATTCTGGAAAGTGGCAGCAATCTTCTTGTTTGTGGTGTCAACAACCTATGTTGTTTATAACGAAGCAAACAAATCAAAATACACGGAATTGTCCGATATTTCGCCCGAATTAAAAAAGCAGGAAACTGAATTAATTGACACTGCGCAAGCAAAGTGGAAGCTGATAAAAACATCGGGCAGTGACCTGAGCCAGCTTCAATTTTTACTGGAAGAACTTGACCAATTGGATGAAATTTATGCATCCTACAAATCGGATCTGAAGGAAGATGGAGCCAATGAATTTATTGTACATGCCCTACTTGATTACCACACCAAAAAAATAAGGATATTGGACAACATATTACATGAAATCGAAAAACAAAATAAAGATGAAGAAATCAGTTATTTGGAACTTTAAATGCATTGCAATTTCCCTGGTATTGGGACTTGGAACTGTATTGCATGCTGAGGCTATCGAAGTATCAAAAACCTTGAGTAAAAATGCCGCGGTGCCTGAAGGAACAAGGATACGTATTCAAAATAAATCCGGTGACCTTGATGTTCGTATTTCCGATGCGAATACCGTTAAAATTACAACCACCGTTCGTTTAGTTGGCAAGTCGCAGGAAGACCTGGACAAAGTTATGGAAGCAATCGACGATTTTGAGTTCGAACAGGATGGTAACGAGTTTGAAATTGACACCCGTTTTTGGGAGAGTATGAATTCCATAAACGGAAGAACTACCATGAAATTATTGAATGGTGAGAAAGTCCGTATTTCAAAATTTGAGGTAAGCCATGAGCTCATTATTCCCAGGCAGTCAGAACTTAATTTGGTGAATAAGTATAGCGATTTGAAGCTTGCAGATATAAATTCAGGGGTATATTTGAGCCAATACGATGGGAAAATAGTTGCCGGGGATTTTGGTTCACCTTCTGAAATAAAAATGAAATATGCAAAAGGGTCCATCGGGAAATGTAAGGATTTAGAACTTGATTTATATGACTCAGACTTAATAGCAGATGAAGCAGGAGATGTAGCCTTGAAAAGCAAATATTCTAGCCTCGAAGTTGGTAAAGTAGCTAACCTTAAAGGTCAAGTGTATGACGATCGCTTGCAAATAAGGGATTTAGGAAATGGCGAGATTACGTCCAAATATTCAGATTTTGATTTTGGAGGTACTATTAGCTCCCTGGTATTGAGTATTTACGATGATAATTTTAAAGGCAACAATGTAAAAGAACTTGCTTTTACCAGTAAATATTCGGAGTTGGCTTTTGATAAAATTGGATCGGTTCATTCTACCAGGTCTTACGACAACATATTGAAAGTTTCAAATTTAGGATCATTAAATATTGAGGAAAGCAAGTATTCGGATTACAAAATAGGAACATTGAACACTTCGCTTTTTGTTTCTGGTTACGATGATAATATCTCGGTCGAGAATGTAAAATCAGGATTTAAAAAAATATTTGCTAAAGGAAAATATACCAGTGTGAGCATGGACTTAGAATCAGGTACAAGTTATAATCTTATAATGGATATCAAATATCCAAAAGTGAACCTTCCTGATAATCTAACCTATATAGAAAAAATAAAAGAGGACGATGAAATTCATGTAAAAGCAAACGTTGATAATGGCGAGGCTAATATGACCTTTGAAGGATACGATATGGCAGTTCGGATATCCCAGTAACTAAGCTTTAAAAATTATTTGTCCCGGGATTTCTTAGGAGATATCCGGGATTTTTTTGTTTTTAGATTTGTGGTTTGTTGGAGTTTGAAAGGATAGTATAAATTACTTATCCAAACATTGAACCTTTTGTAAGAATTTAAGTCTTACTGAAGAACTATTTGTTAATTTACACAAGCTTAAATTTAGTTTAAATAAAACTTAGCATAAATTTTACGCTTAGTTTATTTTATTTGAGTAAAATTGGATTCATAAAAAAAATAATCATAATGAAGTTATTAAGTGGTATTGTTTTATTAGTTGTATTTGCATTCCAGTGTTTGGCGCAGGAAACATATAAAGAAGAGAAAATTGTTGAAAGCGATGACCTTTATACAGGCGGTAAAGCTTATGATGTAAAAGAATATACTTTCGAATCAGGTGTTAAAAAGCCCAAAAATGTCATTTTTATGATAGGTGACGGGATGGGAATTGCCCATGTGTATGCAGGTTTATTAGCAAATGGAGGGCATTTATTTTTAGAGAATTGCCCATATACAGGATTCTCAACAACCTTTTCAGCCTCCGATTATGTAACTGACTCGGGAGCTGCCGGAACAGCGCTTGCTACCGGCATTAAAACATATAACGGTGCCATTGGTGTAAATTCAGACACAATAGCTATAAAAAGCATTTTAGAAGAGGCTGAAGAAAATGGATTGGCAACAGGTTTGGTTGCAACTTCTGCATTAACACATGCCACACCGGCTTCGTTTATTGCCCATCAAAAAAGCAGGGGGTCGTACGAAGCTATTGCTGCAGATTATCTTAAAACAGATGTTGACGTGATGATTGGCGGAGGGTATAAGCATTTCACCGAAAGGGAAGATGGACAGGACCTTACCATTAAATTAAAAGAAAATGGTTATCAGGTGTTGCAAAATATGGAAGATGTTGCAAAGGTAAAAAAAGGAAAACTTGCTGGTATTGTAGCTTACGAACATACCAAAAGGGTTGCCGAAAGGGGCGATATGCTTCCGGTAGCAACAAAAACAGCCATTAAAATATTGGATAATGACGAAGATGGATTTTTCTTAATGGTGGAAGGTTCGCAGATTGATTGGGCTGGTCACCAAAACAGCGCCACATACCTGGTTGAAGAAATGCTGGATTTTGATGTTGCCATCGGCAATGCCCTTAAATTTGCAGCAAAAGATGGGGAAACTTTAGTGGTAATTACCGCAGACCATGAAACCGGTGCATTTGCTGTTATTGGAGGCGATTTTAATACAGGTGAAACCAAGGGCGCATTTGCCTCGCACACCCATAGTGCCGTAATGGTTCCTGTTTTTGCCTTTGGGCCCGGAGCCGAAAATTTTACCGGAATTATGGATAATACCGATATCAATAAAAAAATCAAAAGCCTGCTATTGGGGAAATAGCTTATCGGTCTTCGTTTTATTGATACTTCCTAACACAACAAGCACGATATGACGGATACATATCGTATGCTTCTATTGTATTCTCCAGAAGTTTTTTTATTTTCAAAGTTCCAAAACCGAACTTATGAAAGAATCATTGGAAGTACTCGACCATGTACGACTTAATTTTTCCCCATCTGGTTTATTAGCACTAAATATCACTATAGCATTTATTATGTTTGGTGTCGCTTTAGATATAAAATGGGTTCACTTTAAAGATGTGATTGTGAAGCCAATTTCGGCTTTAACCGGAATTATATCGCAGTTTGTTTTATTACCGGCACTCACCTTTGCGTTGATATTATTAATAAATCCAACACCAACAGTTGCTTTGGGAATGATTTTAATTGCATCGTGCCCTGGAGGAAACATCTCGAATTTTATGAGTGCAATGGCTAAAGGAAACATTGCTTTATCCGTGAGTTTAACAGCTGTTGCAACCCTTGCGGCAACATTTATGACCCCGCTAAATTTTGCATTATGGGGAGGATTGTATATCGATTTTTATAATAATGCAGGAGCTTCAAATTTACTAGTGCCTGTTGAAATTGATCTCTTTCAAATGGTACAAACAGTGACCATTTTGTTGGGTCTTCCGGTTGTTATAGGCTTGTTGTTCTCGTCTTATTTACCCAGGATTACTCAAAAAATTAAGAAACCAATTCGAAAAGCTTCCATTCTGATTTTTATTGCATTTGTTTTTGTATTGCTTTCAGCAAATTTCGATAATTTTTTACGTGTTATCCATCTTATTTTCCTTATTGTTTTGGTTCATAATGCTTTGGCTTTAGGAACCGGGTTTGTATTTAGTACAATTATGAAACGACCAAGGATTGATAGGCGTGCAATAACCCTGGAAACAGGAATACAAAACTCAGGACTTGCCCTTGTTTTGATGTTTAATCCAAAAATATTCCCACCGGAATATGAGCTTGGTGGAATGGCAGTGGTTGCAGCGTGGTGGGGTATTTGGCATATCATAAGTGGTTTGTCAATTTCTGGCCTTTGGTCACGGAAAGAACTGAGTAAAACGAAATTGTCAACGCAAAAAGTGGAGGCATAATGAAATATGAAAATTGGTCGTTTGGCTATCTTCTGACGAAGATATATGTGAACATTTTTCACCGTATAGTTCACAAAAGGATTATTCATATTGATAAAAAGAACATTCCTAAAAATAAACCCATTGTATTTGCCCCAAACCATCAAAATGCATTAAGCGATCCGCTTGCAATTCTTTTGCATATTCCTTTGCAGCCGGTATGGTTAACCAGGGCCGATGTTTTTAAGTCAAAAGTGGTTGTAACTATCCTTCGGTTTATGAAGATGATGCCTGTTTACCGTATTCGTGATGGCAAAGATAGTTTGGGCAAGAACGATCAAACATTTGCTGATTCCATAACCGTTCTTAAGAACAACAAATCGTTGGCGCTTTTCCCGGAAGCCGCGCATTCTGGAAGAAGGCACTCAATAGCGCATAAAAAAGCAGTACCCCGTATTGTTTTTATGGCCCAGGAAAAATACAATTTCGAATTGGATATCCAGATTGTTCCTGTAGGGATATATTACAGTCATTATTATAATTTCGGAAGAAGTATTGTTGTGCAGTACGGAGAACCAATTGCGGTAAAAGACTACACAGAAAGTTATCTGGAAAACCAACAAGCAACGATTATCCGGCTTAGGGATGATATTAGGGACAAGTTATTGCCTTTAACACTCCACATAAGGAGCTCAAAATACTATGAAGCTTTTGAAGAAATCAGGACGATTGCTGGCAAGGCGTTCAGGAAAAAGGTTGGGCTTAAAAAAGGGTTGGTGAACCAATTAAAATCGGATCAACAATTGGTTGCTAAACTTGACCAATTAGAAATTGACAACCCGCAGCGTGCTGAAGATCTTGCAAAAAAGGCGCGGTCATTTATACAAAGGGTGAAAAGTAAGAATATGCGCAGTTGGGTAGTTGCGAAAAACAACTTCAATTTCTTACACATCGTATTTAATAAGTTGGTATTGTTACTACTTCTCCCAGTTTTTATATGTGGGTTTATTCTCAATAGCATCCCTTTTTTCGGGATCGATTTTTTTGTAAAAAAGAAAGTACGTGACAAGGCATTCTGGAGTTCTTTTGCATTGGTGTTGAGCATGATTGTTTTCCCGGTATTTTATGCAATTTGGTTAGCAATTGCCTGGAGGTTCCTTCCAACGCCCTGGTGTAAAATTGGCTTTGCAGTTTGTCAGCCAATTGCAGGATGGGTTGCGATGAATTGGTATATTTTGCTTAAAAAAACGATTGGCAGGGGAAACTTGTTCTTATTGTCAATCTTTAAGAAAAAGGAATATCAAAAACTTATTAATGAGAAGCAAGAAATAATTGACGAGGTTTTAAGCCTATAAAATACTTTAAGGCACAAAAAAAGGATCAATTGCGAATTTTCGTTGGCAACTGATCCTTTTTCAATAAACCTATCTTGATGGCTTATTCCGGATCCGGCCACTCCCCATCATCTTTTAATTTGATGTAAGTTTCAATGTGGCGGTCCTTTTTAATCTCATAAATGTCTTTAATAGTAAGGATTATGCCTGTCTCCAGTACATTCCCAAACTTCTCGTTAATTACGGTACCAAAGGTTTTCATCGATGGCGAAAGGTTCATGTATGCGTTTATAAGCGGAGGAATATTTTCCCCAAACAAGCGAACATTTTGCGTCAATATTTTATAATCTTCCTTATAGTCAGCCCCGCAAAACAGTTCCTTCATTTTTTCTTCGTCGAAATCAAATTCTACCGGGTTTTTGGCATAAACCAACTTATCCCTGTCCCTAAAATATTTTTTAAAGAAATATTGAATCAGGTTTCTGGCTTCGGTATGAAAGTGTGAGTACATGGTAATTTTACCAAAGAAATATTTAATCTCCGGATGATCAACTGTTAATGCACCAAGTCCATCCCATAGATTATCGAGGGCAAAAAGAGCCTTCGCCCCTGCTTTGCTTGATTGATATGCCGGTTGAACGAACGACCTGCCCAATTCGAGTGTGTGCGTTAGGTATTCTTCGTTGAATTTTTTTGAAAAATGAAAAAGCCTTGATGTTGCCAATAACACTTCCCCATTTTCATCCTTTGCTGCGTCAGCGCATATCAGGTAACGGTAGCCTCCAAGTATTTCTTTAGCATCCGGGTCCCAAACAATAAGTTGTTTGTAAGGTTTATCGGCAGTATCGTACGCATCAATATCTGTTTCTTTTCCGGTTCCTCCACCAGCACTCCTAAAGGTCAATTCCCTTAATCTCCCAATTTCCAACATTATTTTTGGCGAATCGTGATGGGTTATGACGTAAATCTCGTTAGCACCTTTATTTGTCTTTCTTAATAATTTATCGGGGGTTAATTCAGCTATTATTTCTTCCCTTGGTATAGGTGCGATAATATCCTTCATTTAGTAAGTTTTTTCCAATCGAATTATAAAAGTAAAAAAATATATTTTAGGACAATTAGGCTTAGATAATTAATTGTTATTTCTTTCCATTTGAGGCAGTGTATATATAAAATCTTTAACATACTGCGCCCATTCTTTGTGGTTTTTTGATTTGTCAAATAAGGTATAGGAAATCGGTTTGCCAAAATAGATGGTTACATCTTTGTTTCTGTGTTTATAGGTTTCATCGGGCAAAAAGAACATTTCCAGGTTCCATTTTATCTTAAATTTTTTTCTCCAGTTTGCTAACCTGTAAAATCGCTTGCTGTTTTGTCCTCCAATAAATACTGGCACCACATCACGTTTGTATTCAATAGATTTTGCAATAAAATGCTTTTGCCATTCCAGGTCAATTATTTTTCCTTTGATCTTTCTGGAAGCAAAGCCAGATGGGAAGATCAATACCTGTTTATCAGACAAATAGAGTTCTTTGATAGCCTTGGCCACATCGCGGCTGTTCCCCCCATGTTTATTTAATGGCAGGAAAAGGTCAGATAAATTGGAAATGTTCATTAGTACATCATTGGCCAAAAAACGAAGGTCTCCAAATTTATTAAAAACCGTTTTCATTAAAACCATTCCATCAAATCCACCTAAGGGATGGTTGGCCGCAAATATGAATTTCCCATCATTAGGAAGGGCGTCCAGCCCATAAATATTTTCAGTAACATTAAAGTCCTTCACAATACCATTTACAAAATCGATTCCCTGCAAACGTCCATGTTTCTTCAACATCTCGTTGATGAAATCAATATGCATAATGCGGTGTATGTACCTGAAAACAAATCCGGGAAGAACTTTTGCCACTCCCGGACTTTTTTCTGTGATTACTTCTTTTATATCAATTGGCTTAAAGCCATCTGCTGCTGTCATCTACTTATTGGTTTAGATAAACAAATAGATAAAAAATCTCTGCAAATTAAAGCAATTATTTTTTAGGAGGCGGATTTCTGAAATATTTATTATCCATGAATTAGTTTTTGTTAAATCCTGTCGAGTTATAAACACTTGTTAATAAATAATCTAGCGTATATAAATATCTGAACATCAGTTGTTAATGGAAGTTTTAAACATCTTCTTAAAAACCTCTTAACAGTTAATCAACAAAGTATTGCCCAAAATGCATTATTTTCAGGTGGAATAGAATGTAATGAAATGCCACGGAATGGAATAAAATTCTTAATTTTACGTACTAATTAAAGTCTGGTAACAAGAAGAATGGATTTTACGGCCACATATAATGCACTAATTGATGATAAAGGACGCGTTGTCCTTCCGGCATCCCTTAAAAAAGAGATGGGTGAGGAGGCTGAACTGTCCGTTACCATTGAAAAAGACATTTATGTTGACTGTTTAAACATTTATCCTGCTTCGTATTGGAAAGTTAAAAAGGACGATTTTGAATCGCGCCTGAACCCATTCGATGAAGAAGACCAGGAGTTGAGGGAGCAGTTTTATGAAAACGTTGTTAAGATAAAAATGGCGCCCAATGGAAGGATAAACATTCCCGCTGAATTTATGGATTATGCAAACCTGAAGAAAAATGTGGTTTTCAGTGGAATGGGGAATTTAATTAGGATGTGGGATGCTGAGCGATTTGGAAATCGTACAAAGACCCGGAAATCATTACGTGATATGTACAAAGAGAAATTGGGGAACAATCCAAATGGATAAGGAGAATGAGCGAATATCACATACCGGTAATGCTTCAGGAATGCATGGAAGGTCTGGCGGTCAAACCCGACGGGGATTACGTTGATGCAACCTTTGGCGGAGGCGGTCACTCTGCAGAAATACTTCGTTTGCTTGGAGAAGGAAGGTTGTTTGCCTTCGATCAGGATTTAGATGCTTCTGAAAATGCTCTCGTTGACGAGCGCTTTTTTTTTATCATGCATAATTTCAGGTTCCTTCGCAATTTTCTCAAATATCATCAAGTTGAAAGTGTTGACGGGATTTTAGCCGATTTGGGCGTTTCTTCCCACGATTTTGATGTGGCTTCCCGGGGATTTTCATTTCGTTTCGATGACAAGCTCGATATGCGGATGAATCAGAAATCAACACTTACCGCTGCCAATGTGGTGAACACATATCCGGAGAATGGTTTGAAGGAGATATTCCAAAATTATGGAGAGGTTAAGAATTCAATTACACTGGCAAAACAGTTGGTTGAGAGTCGGTCAGCGCGCATGATAAAAACAACTGGTCAGTTGAAAGAGGCAATTGCGCCTTGTATCCCTAAAGGGAAGGAAAACAAATATCTGGCCCAGGTTTATCAGGCTTTGCGGATTGAGGTAAACCAGGAAATGGAAGCATTAAAAGAATTCCTCTTTGCATCGCTTGAGGTTTTAAAGCCTGGTGGCAGACTAGTAATAATGACTTACCACAGTTTAGAGGACCGAATGGTGAAAAATTTTCTGAAAGCAGGAAACCTGGAGGGGAAAGTGGAAAAAGATTTTTATGGGAAAACAAGTTCGCCGTTCCGTTTGGTAAACCGAAAGTTGATTATTCCGACAGCAGAAGAATTAAAAGAGAATCCAAGATCGAGAAGTGCAAAACTGAGGATTGCAGAAAAAATCTAAAACATGGCAGGAAAAGGGACAAATTCAACTCGACAGAAAAAAGGGGTAAAGCCCATTATCGGGGGAACTATCCTTACCGATGAGAGGGTGACCCGACAAATCCCCTTTGTTTTATTCCTTGCTTTTTTGGGTTTGCTTCTGATCACGAACAGGAATTGGTCGGAAAAAACCATTCGGGAGATCGAAGTTTTACAGGGAACCTTGAAAGAATTAAGGTCTGAATCCATTACGAATTCTGCAAAACTGATGGATGTAAGCAGGCCTTCCGAAGTGGTGAACAGGGTGAAAGGTGCCAACCTTGGTTTGGAAGAGCCAACAAGGCCTCCTCAGAAAATTGTGGTAGATAAAAAACGAAAATGGAAATAAGAAGGGCAATCATATCGCGTTTGGCTATTATCTATTTTCTCATGTTAATCATGGGGGTAGTAGTGGTGTTTAAGCTGATTGCCGTTCAGAATATAAAAACGGAGCGCTGGCAACAAATTGCTAAAAACCTAAGCAAAAATACGGTGATGGTAGAAGCCAACCGTGGCAATATTTGCTCAGATGACGGTAGTGTGCTTGCAACCTCTGTTCCTGGATATATCGTTCGAATCGATTTGGCAGCACCGGGAGTCAAAAAAATATATGAAAAAGAAGCGGATGCCCTTGCACGAAGCCTTGCAGAGATGTTTCCGGAACAAACAAAATGGGAGCACAAAAAAAGGCTTGACGATAACTATAAAAAAGGAAACCGTGGATTGAAATTGACACCTCGCAGGATTGATTACCTGGAGCTTCAAAAAATGAAAGGTTTCCCGATCTTAAAATATGGCCAGTACGGCGGTGGGAGAATTATTGAACAGGAAAATACCCGGATTGTTCCTTTGGGAATCCTTGCCTCGAGAACCATTGGTGAGCTGAGCAAAGGTGCTTATGGGATTAGGCATGGAAGTATTGGCTACACCGGAATTGAAGGCGCATTTGAACCTTATTTAAAAGGAGAACCCGGTGTAAGTTACAAGCAAAACCTGTCAGGGAGATGGGTGACCAGAACCGAAATTGAGCCCAAAGACGGGATGGATATTTTCACAACCCTAAATGTGAAATTACAGGATATAACCGAAAATGCACTTTATAACCAGCTGGAAAAAATGAAGGCTGAATGGGGTACTGCCATCCTTATGGAAGTAAAAACCGGAAAGATAAAAGCGATCGCAAACCTTGGGCGAGTAGATGATTCCTATTACGATGAGATTTATAATTATGCATTAGGGCACGCCGGGAATTATGAGCCTGGATCAACCTTCAAGCTTATGTCGCTTATTGTTGCAATGGAACAGGGCTTGGTTGATACCAGTGATGTGTTTGATACGGAAGATGGGTCATGGCGGTATAAGGACAGGGTAATAAAAGATAGTGATTATGGCAGGGGCACCCATGGTGAAATGACCGTAAAAAGAATATTTGAAAAATCATCGAATGTTGGTGTTGCCAAAGTGATTACCAAGTGTTACGAAAAAAATCCTAAAGATTATGTGGACCGCATTTATAGTTTTGGTTTGAACAAACCCCTTGGACTGGAAATAAAAGGAGAGGGAATACCTTATTTTAAATATCCGGGTGATTCAGATTGGTGGGGAACTTCTCTGGCATGGATGTCATATGGCTACGAAATAAAAATGACACCCCTCCAAGTCCTGACTTTTTACAATGCAATTGCCAATAACGGAAAAATGGTCAGGCCACAGTTGGTGGAAAAAATAATGGATCAGGGGACCGTTGTTTCGAAATTCGAACCGATTGTTATGAACCCTATGATTGTCTCAAAAGAAACCCTTGGCAAGGCAAAGGCAATGTTAGAAGGGGCGTGTGAAACCGGAACTGGACGAGGTCTTAAAAACGACATTTTTAAGATTGCAGGTAAAACCGGAACCGCACAAATTGCTGCCAATGGCACATATGCAAAAGGATTGTATTTAGCTTCTTTTTGTGGCTATTTTCCGGCCGATGATCCAATGTATTCAATTATTGTAACCGTGAATAGGCCCAAGTCGGGGATATATTATGGAGGATCGGTTGCAGGTCCTGTATTTAAAGAAATGGCAGAGAAAATTTATGCCATCAAAATGCAGTCGCCGCAATATGCTTACAAAGCAGCTTCTTCCGAAGAAGGCAAGATTCCAAATGTGAAAAAAGGAAAAAGAGAGGATATCAAAGAAGTATTTGAGGAACTCGAAATAGAAGATTTAGTGGATGACCAGGCGAATACAGAATTCGTTGCCCTGGAAACCAGCGAGGCAAAAATCAAATTGAAAGAAAATCAGATTGAATTAGATAAAGTACCTGATGTTCGGGGAATGGGCGCTGCCAATGCCATTTTTCTCATCGAAAATTTAGGCTTGAAAGTAAAAATCTCAGGCATGGGGAAAGTGAAAAAACAATCTCCTTTGCCCGGTAGCACATATAGAAAAGGACAAACAGTGTATTTGGCACTTGGATAAGTTTATATGAAGAAGTTAAGTGAAATAGTAGAACGGTTAGAATTGCTTGAAGTTATTGGCAATACAGATATTGCCGTAAATGGGATTGCTTTTGATTCAAGAAAAGTGGAGGCAAATTCTTTATTTGTCGCAACAAGGGGGACTGTTGTCGATGGGCACCAGTTTATTCCTGCGGCAATTGGCAAAGGCGCATGTGCAATCGTTTGTGAAGAAATGCCTTCTAATTTTGATCCTGGTGTAACCTATTTGCGCGTTCAAGATAGCAATTTCGCACTTGGGCTAATGGCATCTTCGTTTTATGGATATCCTTCTGAAAAATTAAAAGTGGTTGGAGTTACCGGAACGAATGGCAAAACATCTATCGCAACTTTGCTTCACAAGCTTACTCAAAAATTAGGGTATAAAGCCGGATTAATTTCCACCATAAAATATATTGCCGGAGCCAAAGAACTTGTTGCTTCGCATACTACACCTGATGCTTTAACCATACAGTCGCTGTTTGCCCAAATGGTTTACGAAGGTTGTGAATATTGTTTTATGGAGGTAAGTTCACATGCCATCCATCAAAATCGGATTGCAGGGATTAAATTTGAATCCGGGGTATTTACAAATCTAACCCACGATCATCTCGATTATCATAAAACTTTTGCAGAATATATTAAAGCCAAGAAAAAATTCTTCGATAACCTTCTTCCTTCTGCATTTGCAATTATTAATGCCGACGACCGGAATGGAAGTGTGATGGTACAAAACAGTAAAGCAAAGGTATTTACCTATTCGTTAAGGGCAGTGGCTGATTACAAATGTAAAATACTTGAAAACCATTTGGATGGGATGCTGGTGAATATGGATGGCGAAGAAGTTTGGACCAAATTTGTGGGCAAATTTAATGCTTCCAATCTTTTGGCAGTATATACAACCATGGTGTGCTTAGGCTTCGAAAAGCAAGAAGTTCTAACTGGGATTAGCGAATTGACCCCGGTTCAGGGAAGGTTTGAAACTATCCGAAGCCTTGATGGGAAACTTGCGATTGTTGATTATGCCCACACTCCCGATGCGCTTAAAAATGTACTGCAATCCATTACCGAGCTAAGGACAAGAAATGAACAGGTAATCACAGTTGTAGGCGCGGGTGGCGATCGCGACAAAACCAAACGACCCGAAATGGCCAAAGAAGCATTGGCAGCAAGCGATAAAGTAATCCTTACTTCCGACAACCCAAGAACAGAGGATCCAGCTCAGATTATTGCCGATATGGAAACAGGGATAACAGCTTCCAATAAAAACAAAGTGCTTTCGATTGTGAATAGACGAGAAGCAATAAAAACTGCTGTAATGCTTGCAATTCCGGGCGATATCATTTTAGTGGCTGGTAAAGGCCATGAAAATTACCAGGAAATTAATGGAGTAAAACATCACTTTGACGATAAAGAGATTTTAGAAGAACTATTTGAACTTACAAAACAATAAGATATGCTGTATTATTTGTATGAGTTTTTGAAAGATTATGATATTCCGGGGATTGGAATGTTCCAATATATTTCTTTTCGATCAGGTGCCGCTATAATCCTTTCATTAATAATAACACTTGCTTTTGGTAAAAAACTCATCAAATTCCTGCAACGAAAACAAATTGGTGAAGAAATCCGTGATTTAGGATTGGAGGGTCAGTTACAGAAAAAGGGGACTCCAACCATGGGCGGGATAATTATATTATTGTCCATTATTATCCCAACATTGCTTTTTGCAAAATTGACCAACGTTTATATTCTCCTAATGCTTATAACCACAACATGGTTAGGGCTCATCGGTTTTGCCGACGATTATATCAAAGTATTCCTTAAAAATAAAAAAGGATTGGCCGGAAAATTTAAGGTTATCGGTCAAATTAGCTTAGGGTTAATGGTGGCATCTACCTTGTTTTTAAGCGAAGAAGTCTTGGTTCGTGAAGATGTGCTGGATAGTAATGGCGAGGTTGTGAAAGAAATTGTGGTGGATGCCGAAACCGGTGAACAATCGGTCCGAACCTTAACACATGAAGTAAAATCTACAAAAACGACCATTCCATTTTTTAAAGGAAATGAATTTGATTACGAATGGTTGATTGCCTTCATTGGCGAACAGGCTGCAACTTTAAAATGGATTATATATGCCATTGCGATTATTTTGATTATCGTGGCGGTTTCAAATGCTGCAAACCTAACCGATGGTTTGGACGGGCTGGCAACCGGAACATCCGCAATTAGTGGTGCTACCCTCGGAATATTGGCCTACGTTAGTGGTAACATTATTTATGCCGATTACCTAAATATAATGTACATTCCAAATATTGGGGAACTGGCAATTTTTATAAGTGCTTTTATTGGTGCTACCGTTGGTTTTCTCTGGTATAATTCGTATCCGGCACAGGTTTTTATGGGCGATACGGGTAGTCTTGCCCTTGGCGGGATACTCGCAGTTTTTTCAATTATCATCCGTAAAGAAATTTTAATCCCTCTGTTATGTGGGATTTTCGTGATAGAAAACCTGTCGGTTGTCATTCAGGTGTTCTGGTTTAAATATACACGCGTACGATTTGGCGAAGGGCGAAGGGTTTTTCTGATGAGCCCAATCCACCATCATTTTCAAAAGAAAGGTTTTCCGGAAGCAAAAATTGTTACCCGCTTTTGGATTGTCGGGATCATGCTGGCAGTACTCACTATGGTGACACTTAAAATCAGGTAAGGGTGGCGGAAAAGATAGTCATATTGGGTGCCGGGGAAAGTGGTGTAGGGAGCGCAATTTTGGCTCGAAAAAAAGGGTTTGAGGTGTTTGTCTCAGACCTGGGTAAAATTAAAGAAAAGTATAAAGAAGTTCTTAGAAATAATGGTTTTGATTTTGAAGAAGGGAAGCATTCAAAGCAGTTCATCTTAGATGCAAACCTGGTCATAAAAAGCCCGGGGATACCAGACAATGCTCCTTTAATTCTTGAATTGAAGGGAAAGGGCATTCCAGTAATATCGGAAATTGAATTTGCAGGTAGATATACGAATGCAAAAACAATCTGCATTACCGGGAGCAATGGTAAAACCACCACAACGATGCTGCTTTACCATATTCTAAAAAATGCAGGAGTAAATGTGGGCATGGCGGGAAATGTTGGGCAGAGTTTTGCGCGTCAGGTAGCTGAAGAAAATTACGATGTATTTGTACTTGAATTAAGTAGCTTCCAATTAGACGGGATGTTTGAGTTTAAAGCCGACATTGCAATTCTACTCAACATTACGGCCGATCATTTAGATCGGTACGACCACCAGATGCAGAATTACACCAATTCAAAATTTCGAATACTTCAAAATCAAACGGGAAACGATTTTTTCATCTATTGTTCTGATGACGAAATCATTAAAGAGGAAATAAAAAAACGGGATATAAAAGCTGTGCAAATTCCATTCACATTGGGTGAACCTATGGAATATGGTGCAGGAATATCAAACGGGAAGTTAAATATACAGTTAAACGAAAAACAGTTCAGTATGTCTATTCTGGATTTAGCATTGCAAGGGAAGCATAATTCCTACAACTCGATGGCGGCAGGTATCGCCAGCATGGTTTTAGAAATCCGTAACGACAAGTTACGTGAAAGCCTTTCCGATTTTAAAGGAGTTGAGCATCGTCTCGAAAAATTCCTGACGGTTCATGGCATTAGTTTCATTAACGATTCGAAGGCAACAAATGTGAATTCAACATGGTATGCCCTCGAAAGTATGAATAAAAAGGTGGTATGGATTGTTGGTGGAATTGATAAGGGGAACGATTACTCCATGATCTCGGAATTAGTGAAGAAAAAAGTAAAGGCGATAGTATGCCTGGGTAAAAACACGGCAAAAATACACAAGGCTTTTGAAAAGCTAGTACCCGATATTGTTGATGTGTACAGCATGCAAGATGCCGTAAAGTCGGCGTATTACCTGGCACGAAACGGCGATGCTGTGCTTTTATCACCAGCTTGTGCAAGCTTCGATCTTTTCGATAATTACGAGGACAGGGGCAACCAATTTAAACGTGCAGTTAGGGACCTTTAATCAAACTTGAATGAATTTTTCATTGAGAAATATTATTAAAGGCGACAAGGTTATATGGATAGTCTTGCTTTTATTGTCGCTTTTGTCTGTATTAATTGTGTATAGCTCAACTGGTGCTTTGGCGTACCGGGCGAAAGGCGGAGCTACCTTGCACTATTTGGTACGACAGATTATATTTCTTGGGATAGGATTTGGAATTATTCTTTTGCTGGTCAATGTTATTCCCGTAAAACTGTATGCAATTATTTCCCGTTTAGCTGTTTTGGGCAGTATTGCCCTTTTATTACTTGCATTTGGATTAAAACTGACAGGTCATGCCGGCGATTCTACCGGAAGGACCTTAAATCTGGTATTTATTTCATTTCAACCTGCCGAGGTTGCAAAAATTTCACTGATAATGTTTGTGGCCCGGGTATTAAGCCGAAACCAAAAAACCAAAGAAGAACTATCTAAAGCATTCAAAACATCGATTTTATATACGGCAATTATTTGTGGATTAATCTTTTTCTCGGATTTCTCAACATCTGCACTATTATTCCTCACCATCATGTGCATGTTATTTATCGGTAGGGTTCCCTTTAAATTTCTTGGAATGGTGATTGCTGCCGGAATCCTGGCTTTGGTACTGATCTATTTTACTGCAGACTTTCTTCCCGGAAACCTGTCAAGGATAGGTACCATAAAAGGCCGTATCGAGCGTTTTGTGCATGGCGATCCAAACTCTGAAAAAGGAATTACGCAGGCTGATTATGCAAAATTGGCCATTTATGAAGGCGGATTAGTTGGCAAAGGTCCGGGGCATTCCGATGTTAGCAACTATATGGCTTCTGCTTACAACGATTTTATATTCGCAATCATCGTGGAAGAATATGGTCTGGTGATAGCAGGGGCAATTATTTTCCTTTACCTGATTTTCTTTTTCCGGGGAGTAGTTATTGTAAGACGGGCTACCCGGACTTTTCCGGCATTTCTTGTAACCGGATTAACCCTAATGCTTGTTTTTCAGGCAATGGTAAATATTGGGGTGTCGGCAGGTGTATTGCCAGTTACAGGTCAACCTTTGCCCTGGGTAAGTATGGGAGGAACATCAATGTTGTTTACCTCAATAGCTTTTGGATGCATATTAAGCGTTAGCCATCATAATCAAAAAAACAAAGAAGCACAGGAGCAACAACCTGTTATGGTTACTGCCCCCGATGAAGATGAGAAACTTTAAGAATGAATAAATTGAAAGTCATAGTAAGCGGAGGTGGAACAGGAGGACATATTTTTCCTGCACTTTCCATTGCCAATGAGATTCGGGAAAGATATCCGGATTCTGAAATCCTATTTGTGGGTGCCCTTGGAAGAATGGAAATGGAAAAAGTGCCTGCTGCCGGGTACAAAATGATTGGTTTGCCTGTGGTTGGCTTCCCAAGAAAACCTGGATTGAAAATGGTAAAATTCGCAACCAGCCTTTTAAAGAGCATGCGCATAGCAAAAAAAATCATCAAGGATTTTCAGCCGGATATTACCATTGGGGTTGGAGGTTATGCCAGCGGTCCAATATTGAAAGCTGCTGTTAAAAAAGGGGTAACAGCCCTTATTCAGGAACAGAATTCTTATGCGGGAATGACCAATAAACTATTAAGTCAAAAAGTTCATAAAATATGCGTTGCCTATGACAATATGGAGCGTTATTTCCCTAAAGAAAAAATAATACTTACCGGGAATCCGGTTCGAAAAGACTTGATATCTTCCGAGATCAACAAACAAGAAGCCCAAAGTCATTATGGGATTACGAAAAATGCACAAATAATTTTGATTGTTGGTGGTAGTTTAGGTGCACGTTCCATTAATAATGCGGTAATAAAAAACATAGAGGAAATCAGAAATTCGGGTGTACAGGTTATTTGGCAGACTGGTGCATATTACTTCGATGAAATGACCAGGCTTGTCGCGAATAACAAACCAGATAATTTGCATTTACATAAATTTTTATCCCGAATGGATTTGGCGTACGCTGCAAGCGATTTGGTTATTACAAGGGCAGGTGCCAGTACCATTTCCGAATTGTGTTTGTTGGGTAAAGCTTCAGTTTTGGTTCCATCACCAAATGTTGCTGAAGATCACCAAACAAAAAATGCTTTGGCTTTGGCAGATAAAAATGCTGCAGTTATGGTAAAAGATAATGAGATCGATACAAAACTTTTTAAGGAAGCTTTTGAGTTAATTAAGGATCGGGAAAAGTTACAATTGCTTTCTGCAAATTGTTTGAAATTGGGAAAACCTAATGCCACAAAACAAATAGTTGATGAAATAGAAAAGTTATTGGCGTAGTGGATAATTTCAATAAAATAGAGAATATTTATTTCCTTGGAATCGGCGGAATAGGGATGAGTTCCCTTGCAAGGTATTTCAAGTCGGTCGGGAAACGTGTGTCGGGTTATGACAAAACCGAAACGCCACTAACCATCAATCTTGTGAAGGAAGGAATTCCAGTACATTACAACGATAGCATCAACGAATTACCTGCTTATTTGCACCAAAACAATACACTGGTCATTTATACGCCGGCTATTCCCGGCGATCATAACGAATTCAACTGGTTAAAAGAAAAAGGGTATAGTATTCTCAAAAGAGCAAAAGTATTGGGAATATTATGCAGCTCGGGAAATTGTATTGCCGTTGCCGGAACTCATGGGAAAACAACCGTTTCAACTATGTTGACGGTAATCCTTAAGGAATCAAAGTTGGGATGTGGGGCTTTTCTAGGAGGCATTTCAAGAAATTATGCAACGAATTTTATTTTGCCCAAAACTGAAGAAAGTTGGTTGGTTACCGAGGCCGATGAATACGATCGTTCTTTTTTAAACCTTCATCCTAAAATGGCATTGATTACTTCCATGGATTCAGATCACCTGGATATTTATGGGGAACATGAGAATGTACAAAAGTCGTTTAAGGAATTTGTTTCCCAAATTAAGCCGGAAGGAAAGTGTGTACTTAAAAAAGGGCTTGAAAAGAATGTCGAAACGTTGAATGGGGTTGAACTATATACCTATTCGCTTAAAGAAAAAGCAGACTTTTATGGGAGCAGTTTTAGTCTAAGAGATGGGTTTTATTCCTACACGCTTCATACTCCTGCAGGTGAAATAAATAATGTGCAATTAAATTATCCGGGATTGGTAAATGTTGAGAATTCCATTGGGGCAGCAGCGCTTTCTTGGCTTGCGGGAGTTTCCGATGATGAAATAAAGTCAGGGATTGCAAGATACAAAGGGGTTAACCGAAGGTTTGACATTCGCTTTAAAAGCAAGGAAACAATTTATATCGACGATTATGCCCATCATCCGGAAGAGTTAAATGCAGTGATACGATCAGTCAAGGAGTTATTCCCCGGCAAAAAAGTAACAGGAATTTTCCAGCCACATTTATACACGCGAACAAGGGATTTTGCAAAAGGTTTTGCCGAAAGCCTGGCGCAGCTTGATCAGGCAATTTTGCTCCCAATTTATCCGGCAAGGGAATTGCCAATTCCGGGTGTTTCATCAGAAATGATTGCCGGATTGATGGATAATAATGGTGTTTTAATGATGGGGAAAAAGGAAGTCTTGGAGTGGATAAAAGCAAATACTGCCGAAATATTAATGACCATTGGTGCAGGCGATATTGATAATATTGTAAATGATATTGTTAAAATATTAGAAGCAAATACGAATGATTAAAAAGGTTTTACATAGCATTTTATGGTTGGTGTTGGCTGTATTCTTTATAGTTACCCTGGCTTTCACTTCTATGGAATGGAAAGATATTATGTGCTCTGAAATAAATATATTATACGATGGCGAACAGGTTATTTCTATTGATAAAGACGAAGTTCTAAAACTGGCAAACAATGCAGATGCTAAAATTTTGGAAAAGAAACTGTATCAAATAAATACCGAAGTTATTGAAGAACAAGTGGAGAAACACCTGACCATTGAAAATGCCGAAGTATATAAAACCGTGTCAAAAGATACAGGTGACTATAAAGGCATACTTGCAATAAAAATAAAACACAGGGAACCAATATTGCGCGTAATAACCTCATCTGAAAGCTACTATTTGGATGAAGAAGGAGAAAAATTCCCTGTTTCAACAAAATATACGGCAAACGTTTTGGTTGCCAGCGGAACAATAACAGATAAGTTTGCAAAAGAATCGTTGTTGCCTTTTGTGGAAGATTTAGAGCACAATGCATTTTGGAAAGCCCAAATTGAGCAGGTGTTTGTGTCATCTGAAGGTGAAGTTAGTTTAATCCCTTTGGTTGGGGATCATGTGATTGAGATGGGTGATTTAACAAACTATCGCGAAAAGCTTTTAAACCTGAAAGCTTTTTATGAGCAGGTATTGGTCCAGGGGAAATGGAATGTTTATAAACAAATAAGCCTTAAATATAAAAACCAGGTAATCGGTACTAAACGATAAAAATATGGCTACAAAACAAAATATGGTCGCTGTTGTAGATATTGGAAGTACAAAAATTATTGCACTTGCAGGAACTAGAACCGAGAACAATAAAATTAATGTACTCGCATGTTCTAAAGTTGCTTCGAGAGGGATTAAACGAGGGGTTGTCTTAAATATTGAAGAAACTATCACCGTTTTAAATGAAGCAATAAATGCCATTGAGGATCAACTGGATACTGAAATATCGGAAATAAATGTTGCCATTGCCGGTCATTTGCTTAAAACCATCGAGTACAAAGGGTATCGGTATACATCGGCTGATGGGATTGTAACCCAGGAAGATATTAATGAGTTGTATGAAGAAGTGATAAATCGGCAATCGGCGAATGGGGATCGGGTTTACCATGTTATTCCTCAGGAATATATCATTGATGACGAGCCGGGAATCAGCAGTCCGGTTGGTTGCGCAGCCAATAAGATTGACGCAGTTTACCATCTTTTATCGGCTCCCGAATCGTATCAAAAAAATGTGGAAATTGCATTAAATAAAATCAACATTGATCTTGGTAAAGTTATGTTTTCGCCTTTGGTAACCTCAGAAGCAGTACTTACCGATGACGAAAAGGAAGCCGGGGTTGTATTGGTAGATATTGGTGGGGGTATAACCAAAACCGCAATTTATTTTGAAGGTGTCTTGTGCCATTGTTCAGTTGTTCCGTTTGGCGGGAATGTCATTACAAAAGACATTAAAGAAGGGTGTTCCATTCTTTACAGATGGGCAGAACAATTGAAAGTAAAATATGGAAAGGCCATGGGCGATTTTGCCGAAGCCGAAAAGGTAGTTACCATTCCTGCATACAATGGTTGGGAACCCAAAGAAATATCCTTTAAAAGTCTGGCATTTATTATCCAGGCGCGGTTGGAGGAAATTATCGATAGCTTTTATTATCAAATTGAAAACTCGGGATATTTAGATAAACTTGGTGCAGGAATTGTGTTGACCGGGGGAACATCGAAGCTCTCAAACATTGATCAGTTAGTAAGATACCGTACCGGGATGGATGCCCGCATTGGATTTCCGGTTATTGGCATCGAATCAAATTTTAAAGAACTCAACCAACCGGAATATTACACGGCATTGGGATTATTAAAAGTATCCTTAAACAATCGCGATTATTCAACCGAATCGAAGGAAAAGACTAGGAAGAAAAAAGAAAAAGAAACAGAAAAGAAATCTACTGGTGGCTTTTTCAGGGCCCGGATTGAAAAAATGTCCCAGCAAATAACCATGATTTTTGACGAAGATGATTTAGAATTAAATTAAAACTGAAGATATGGCTGAAGAAATTTTAAACTTTGGAATACCAAACACTTCTACTAACATTATTAAAGTATTGGGAGTTGGTGGAGGAGGTTGTAATGCTGTCAGTTATATGTATGAAGAAGGAATCAGGGGAGTTGATTATATCTTGTGCAATACCGATGCCCAGGCCATGGAAAACAGCCCGGTTCCCGTGAAAATCCAATTGGGTGCTACACTAACCGAAGGGCGGGGTGCAGGAAATAATCCGGAAAGAGGCGAAGAAGCAGCAAGGGAAAACTTTGAAGACATAAAAAATGTGTTGAAAGAAAGCACAAAAATGCTTTTTATCACGGCTGGAATGGGGGGTGGAACAGGTACTGGTGCTGCTCCTGTTATTGCTGAACTTGCAAAACAACTGGATATTTTAACGATTGCCGTGGTCACAATTCCATCTCCTGCTGAAGGTAAAAAACGATTTGGACAGGCAATTGAAGGCATCAAAAAGTTACGCGAAAACGTGGATAGTATGCTGGTTATCAGTAATCAAAAGTTGCGGAGCATTTATGGCGACCTTCCGGCAAGGGAAGCTTTTAAAAAGGCCGACAATATTGTTACCACCGCTGTTAAAGGCGTTGCCGAAATTATTACCGTGCATGGAAATATAAATATTGATTACACTGATGTGCACACCGTAATGGCCAATAGCAAAGTGTTTATTATGGGAACTGGTTATGCCAGTGGAGAAAACCGTGCAATGACGGCTGTGGAAAGGGCTCTGGAATCACCACTTTTGGACAGCAACGATATTTACGGAACTAAAAATATTTTATTAAATATTATATCAGGAAAAGAAGAAATTACCATTGGTGAAATTGGTGAAATTATTGAATTGTTACAGGATCAGGCTGGTCAGGAAGCAGATATTATTTGGGGTAATGGTTACGACGAATCGCTTGGCGATGATGTGTGCGTAACAATATTGGCAACAGGTTTCGAGACTGACCCAAATGAGTTGATGCAAAAGAAAAAGCCAAAAGAGAAATTTGAACTAAGCGATAAAGAGCCAGATATTAATTATATGGATGAAGATCCTATGGATGATGAAGGTCAAGATTCATTGGAAATTGATCCTAAAGAAGAAGAGGAAGAAGTTCTTCAGATGGAAATGACGCAACCTGAAAGAAAGAAAAAGAAAAAAGCAAATAAAAAACAAGTTGCGCAAGCCGATTCGCAAAAGGTACCAATTGATAATTGGTTCAACAGGCAATTCTCCCGGTTTTTTGATGGAGATGACCAATCGTTAGAGGATGAAGATACGTCTGAAAATTAATATAGTTTTCAGAAATTAGATGAGAAAAAGATAACAATTTGAATGTAAAAGATATGGCTTCAGAGGTAGTAAATTTTCAAATGGAAGGAAAAGACGGTCAATTTATTAAAGTAATTGGCGTTGGAGGTGGAGGTGGAAATGCAGTTAATCACATGTACACCCAGGGTATTAGGGATGTTGACTTTATTGTGTGCAATACAGATGCACAAGCTTTGGAAGCCAGTCCCGTGCCGCGCAAACTGCAGTTGGGTGCGTCGCTCACTGAAGGACGAGGAGCGGGCAATAAACCTGAAGTGGGAAAAGAGGCTGCCGTTGAAAATATTGAAGATGTTAAAAGCATGCTTCATTCCGATACGAAAATGGTTTTTATTACTGCCGGAATGGGTGGGGGAACAGGTACAGGAGCTGCTCCGGTAATTGCCGATGCCTGCCATCAAATGGGGCTTTTGACGGTTGGAATAGTGACTATCCCATTTCGAAATGAGGGACGGCGAAGAATAAAACAGGCAATTGAAGGAATATCACAACTGGAAGGGCATGTAGATTCGTTACTTGTGATTAATAACGAGCGCATTCGCGAAATGTATGGCGACTTTCCAATTTCTGAAGCTTTTGCAAAAGCCGATAACGTGTTAACCACTGCTGCGAAAGGAATTGCTGAGATTATTACCGTTCCGGGTTATATCAATGTTGATTTTGCAGATGTGGAAACAGTTATGCGGTCAAGCGGAGTGGCTTTAATGGGAACTGGTGTTGCAGAAGGAGAGGGAAGGGCTTTAAGGGCTGTGGAAGAAGCGTTAATTTCACCTCTTTTGAACAACAACGATATTACCGGGGCTAAAAATATTTTACTCAACGTAACATCCGGGGTGGATGAAATTACCATGGATGAAATTGGCGAGATAACTGATTTTGTGCAGGATAAAGCTGGCTTTGAAGCCGATCTTATTTGGGGAAATGGGATTGATGAGGAATTAGGGGATAAAATATCGGTTACCGTAATTGCTACCGGGTTTAGCATGAGCAGTATTCCGGAAATGTTGCTGACTAAAAAGCCCGAAAAACAAGTACATTATTTGGAAGATGATTCGATTTTAAAACCAAATAAAAAGACGGTTCAGGAAGAAAAAGAGGTTGTAGAAAAACCTAAACAACGAACCTTTGAGTTTAACCTTAAACAGCAACAGGAACCAACAAGTGAGTTTGATTCGCTTTATCCTAAAACAAACAGGGAAAGGGAAAAAGGAAAGGAAAGCAGCCGTTTGAAGGTGGATTTTTCTGAGTATTCAGATGAAGCTGTTGATGAATTGGAAAACGTACCTGCTTACTTAAGAAAGCAGGGCAAAAAAAAAATAAATCCGAATGAGAATGCCGAACGTTCTTCTATTTCTGTTTCAAAAGATAGGTACGGGAATATTAATTTTGGATCGAACAATAGTTATTTACACGATAATATAGATTAAAAACAAGATTATGGGTTTAGTTGAACAAATTAACGAGAATATTAAGGCTGCAATGAAGGCTCGTGAAAAGGTCAGGTTGGAAGCCTTAAGGAACATCAAAAAAGTAATCATCGAGGCAATTTCGGCAAAAGGTGCCGGATCGGAATTAACAGATGACGAAGTATTAAAAATTATCCAGAAACTGGCAAAACAGGGCAATGAGTCTGCCGAAATGTACAAGTCTCAGGGACGTGATGACTTATATGCACAGGAACGTGACCAGGTTGAGGTTTTGGAAGAATTCCTGCCTGAAAAAATGAGCGATGAAGAACTCTCCACAAAGGTGAAAGAAATTATTGATCAGGTTGATGCCAGCTCAATGAAAGATATGGGAAAAGTAATGGGTATGGCATCTAAAATGTTGGCAGGCAAAGCCGATGGAAAAGATATTGCTGCAAAGGTTAAAGCTTTGCTGATGTAGGTTAAATTAAACAAAAGTGTAGGAAAGGAAAAAGGCTGTTTGCATTTTGCGAACAGCCTTTCCTTATGTTATGTTATATTTTTATTAATAGAATCGAGATCTGTTATCCTCAATTTCTGCAGCATTTTTTACTGCTTCATAAGCTGAGTAACTT
The DNA here is from genome assembly GCA_963678235.1 of Prolixibacteraceae bacterium. Taxonomy (GTDB): domain Bacteria; phylum Bacteroidota; class Bacteroidia; order Bacteroidales; family Prolixibacteraceae; genus JABMQB01. The sequence continues at coordinate 4,239,259 of OY782766.1, forward strand.
GCTCTGTAACCAAGCGTTTGTGCTAAATTCTTTTTCTCTTGCTCAACATTCATTTCAGCATTTTCGATAACAGCAGTTACTTTAACTAAATATACACCATTGTTTCCTTTAACTGGTTTCGAAATCTGATCGGCACTCATGGTTGAAATAGTTCCAACCAGTGCTGGTTCGGCACCTGCATTTGGTACGGAGAATGAATTAAAGTTTATATTTTCGGCAGTTTGAATCGATGCGCCAAGTTCCTGTGCAATTACTGCGAAATCATCGTTTCCACTTAATACAGATTCCATTTTTTGAATCAATTGCTCACTTTTCTTTTCTTTGGCTACTGCCAATTCAACGCGCGATTTAACACTTTCAAACGGTGCAACTCCATCTTCTTTCGCTTCTACCAAGGCAGCAATTACATAATTATCACCAAGTTCGAAAATGGAAGATTCCCTAAAGTCAGTTAGCACATCCCCAACATCAGCCCTAAAGGCAGCCCTTACCAATTGACGAGGATTAACCAGGCCAATTACTTCACGGTCCTGCTCACGAAGGGTCGCAACACGTTTACTTAGGTTTTGAGCTTTCACTGCTTCTTCAAATTTCGCAAGGTTACGGCTTTCGCTTGCAAACTGACTCGCGTTAGCATAAGCTTTTTGAAAAGTTACATCGCTTGCATTTACCACCCTTACCAAATATGCAACTTTAACCTGTTTTGTTAAAGGGCTTCTTTCTGTTGGTTGAACAACGTGGATTCCGTATTGCGAAATAACTACTGAAGTTTCGCCTTTTTTATTCTCAAATGCCGCATCGGCAAATGGTTTAGCCATTTGAGCGCGGGTAAACCATCCCAGATCACCACCTTCAATGGCTGAACCAGTATCGGAAGAATATTCACGAGCAAGCGCAGCAAAGTCAGCACCATTATCAATCAAAGTTTTTAAACTATCTGCTAAAGCTTGTTTTGTTGCAATTTCTGCTTGTGTTTTAATTTCCAATAAAATGTGTCTTGCTTGCACTGAATCAGGCAACATTTCGATAGCGTGCACTTTGGCAAGTTTATAGGCACCGTCTTCAAAGTAGGGTCCGTAAACATCGTTAACGTTTGCCCCTTCGGAATAAATCCAAGTGGCTACTTCGCTGTTAAGTGCATCTTCCTTTACCCAAATGTCCTCAAAATTCTCATCTGAATTTGCATTGGTAAACTGAACGTTTTCTTCCGTAACAGTGAAGTCATTTTTTATTTCTTCAATCCATGCTTTTGCTGCCTGGTCATCTTGCTGAGAAGGAACTACAGGAAAAACAACGTATTCAATTTTCCTGGTTTTTTCTTCTTTATACGCTTCCGAATGATCGTTGTAATATTTTTTTAAGTCCCTATCCGATATTTTAAGGGTACTGTCGGCAACAGAAGTATGTGGCAATGAAATAAAATCAAAACTCACCTGACGTGAACTTTTGTTTATACTGTTTTGTGCCTCTTCGGTTGTAACATATAAACCTTGCCTTACCAGGTTATTGTATTTTGTTATAGCCCTATCATCTTCAATTTGTTTTTCCAAATAGTACCAGTAAGCTCTTTGGTCAGCAGCAACACCTGTCTCCAGGTTTTTCAGAAAACCAACAATTGCAGCACGGTTTACCTGTCCAGTATTTGGGTCCCCAAAAATTTGACGGACAATCGGGTGGATATTATTCCCCTGAATTAGGTCGTAAAGTTCTTCACTACTCACATTAATTCCGAGCTCTTCATAAACCTCACCCATTAAAATTTCCTTGAGGTAGTTTTGCCAGGTGGTTTCCCTTGCCTGTACCCAGGTATTTTCATCTAATTGTGATTGTCTGCTGTTTTGCTTGTAAATCTCACCAAGTTCTTCCACTTTCTTTTGGAAATCAAGGTATTGAATAGATTCACCATTAATTTCAGCAATTTTATTCTGAGATTTTTGGAAAAGGGTGTTGCCCTGTTGCAACGCATCTCCTAAAATAAACGCAACTAATGCCAGTCCGATTACTATTGCAACCAGAATCCCGGCACGATTTCTAATATTTTGTAATGTAGCCATTTATATTAAAATAATAATTCGCAAAGTTTACTTAAAATTTTCGAGCTACGAAGATAATAAAATTCAATATTATACCTAAGAAATATGTTTTTTTTAAAGTTTTTGCAGCAGATAAAAGCATTGCCTTTAGTTCTTTGAAGAAAATAGGCAGCTCAATGCCTTGCTATTCAATAACAGTGAGTTTTACCAATTCGATTTTAGTATTGCTGGCTTTCAGGATTTTAATTTTGAAACCGTCGATTTCAATCTCGGTATTTATTTTCGGAATACTTTCGTAATTAAACAGGATAAAGCCCGCAAGGGTCTCGAAATCTTCAGTGTCGATAATTCCAAAACCATATTTTTCGTTGAGTAAATCAATCTCAATTCTCCCTGAAAAAATGAACTCGTTCTCTGAGATTTGTTTTTCGGTGGTATCGCTTGTGTCGTGTTCGTCTTCAATCTCCCCAAATATTTCTTCAAGGATGTCTTCGCTAGTTACCATTCCTGCAGTTCCTCCAAATTCGTCAACTACAATGGCTATGCTCCTGTGTTCTTTAAAAAATGTGCCCAATAATTTGTTTGCCGACATGGTTTCCGGAACAATTAAAACATTCTTGATGTGTGGTTTTAATTTTTCGGGATTATTAAAAATAATCGAAGAGTGAACGTATCCAACAATATTATCGATGTTTTCTTCATAGATGAGTATTCTTGAATACCCGGTGTCAATAAATTTTTGTTTTAGCTCGTCAATGCTGGCATTAATTTCCAAAGTTTCGATTTCGGTACGTGGGATCATAACTTCCCTTAATTTAACTTTTGAAAAATCGAGTGCATTCCGAAAAAGTTTTACCGATTGTTCCATATCCATTTCATGGATAATGCTTCCACTTTCCGATTTATTAACAAAGTGGTCTAAATCAATACGGCTAAATACCGGATTCTCGTTTTCTTCGCGAAGATTGTTCTTTAAAAATCTTTTAAACAAGGTTTTTGTAAAACCTATAGTTAGAGTGGTTACCGGATAAAAAAGGAAATAAAAGAATGCCAATGGAATCGTAAACACTTTTAATAATGAATTTGGGAATATTCGGAACAAGGTTTTTGGCAGGAATTCGGATAAGACTAATATTATTAAGGTTGAAATTATAGTTTGAATTAACAACACGAATGTGTCTGATTGCACATAAACCTCAATGCCCGGCTCGATTAACTTGGCGAATGCGATTCCATAAATTACCAGAGCAATATTGTTCCCAACAAGCATGGTTGCAATATATTGACCTGAATCTTTTGTTACCCAATGTAGTATTTTCGAACTGAAAGGCTCGGATTGTTTGTCAAGCTCAAGTTTTAATTTGTTCGCGGAAACAAATGCTATTTCCATCCCCGAAAAAAAGGCTGAAAGCACGATAGTCAATAAAATAATCACTACGAGATTCATTTGGCAAGATTACTTTTGGATGCTAATTGGTTTTTTTACGTTAACTATCGGTTTTAGTTTGTTGTTTTCGTTCGGAATTTGCACCTGTGATTTGTTGGGAGCAGAATCTTGTTTGTCGCTTTCTTCCATATTTATATATATGATACCCTCAACATCTTTTATTTTCCAATTCTCCATATTCTGATCCGACTCAAAACCATTTCCATAAATTATTTTATCGTCGTGCACAAACTTTACATATCGTTCAGAGTAAATTTTGCCTGCGTTTTCTTCCCAGATCAGGTGTTCTGTTTTAAGCGTATCCCCTTCGTTGTTTACCGCAACAACATTATTTTTTGCTTCCCATTTTTTCTCTTTGGTATAATTCTTGGCATAATCGGCTGTAAGGCTGGAAATAATTCTTTTTTGACTATCATATTGGTCAAGGATTACACCTTTAGGAAACTCGATAAATGGATTCCCATCACTTTCAAATTGCTGTAAAACAGGTGCTTCCAGATAGGTTCGAACCTGCCCTGAGTCTATGCTTGTTGACTTATAGTTTTCGGCGTATATAATAGGAAGGTCTTTTGGGGAACTAAAAGCCTTGATAGTTTCCAAATTATTCTCACATCCGAAGAAAAGTATTGCAGCCCCGGAAACCAGAGCTGCAATTATAGTGCTTTTAATATATTTTTTTTGTGTTCTAGAATCGAACTTTCGTAGTTTCATTTATCCAGCCTCCAACTGTATAGCTTTGACCTTCAGAATAACCCCTAAAAAACCCTTCTTCTTTATTAGGGAAGTAGGCTTTGTATTTTGAAGCTAAAGTTGCAGCTTCACTGGTACATTCGTCTCCGGCCCTTCGAGCTTTGTTAAAATAATCTACAGCAACCCAAAAAACAGTAGCTTTATCAAAATCATCTCCTTCAAATTTCGAACTGGCCTGTAAATAAATGTTTCCGATTAACATTAAAGCCTCGCAGTTATTTGGATTTATACTTAATGCTTTTTTTGCATAAGTTCTTGATAATTGATAGTTGTTTAGTTTGAAGAATATGAATTGTGCATATTCCTGGTAGCAGGCTTCCAATAATTCCTGGTCAGTGATTTGCTCGGCAGCCATTTTATAATATTCATTTGCTTTTTCAGAGTCGTCTTTTTTAAGGAACCTGCGGGCCATATTAAATGCTGCTTCTCCTGATGGATCCAATTCATAAAGCTTTTCGGTAGCATTAGCAAAAAGATCAGATTCATCACAACCAGCCCTGTTTAATTTCCTCAACATACTTTTAATAAATTCGGCATCACCTGAGTTTTCTTCAAATTGTGGTGCGTAAATGTTTACAAGTGCTTCACAGTCTGCAGCTCCTGATAAACCAAATATTTTCTCAATGGCATCTTTTGATTTTTGTGCGTTTACGTCTCCAGGATTGTCAACAAGGTAATTGTCGATTATTTCGTTACATTTTTCATAATTCTTAATAACGGTTTCTTTGGAGATTTCACCATTTTTGAATAAAAAGTTGGTGGATTGCATGAATACAACACAGATAGGGATTTCAGTTTCGTCCCCTTGTTCATTAATCGATTCTTCCAACCAATTATACCCTTGTTTGTGAACACTTTTAAGTTTTTCGCCATCAATGTTCTCATCCATTAATTTATGCTTGAACCAGAAAGTTCCTTTTCTACCTTTGTTGTAGCCTTCCCTGTCAAAATACTTTATCCTTTTGTCGTATATTTCCAGTATTTTATCAATGTACTTATCTTTTTCAGCTTGGGTTGCTGCTTGTTCCAGTAAGTCTTCATGCATTTTTATACCATGGATATAAACGTTTTGTGAAGATTTTGGATATTTATTGTAAATTTTTTCCCAGTGTGGAAGTGCAGATTTGTAATCTTTTTGTTTGTAAAATTCATCGTATAAAGAAACTTCATTGATGAAATCTTTGTCTTGTTCACTTAAAAGCTGCGCCCTTGTTTTAAGAATTGGACCATCTTCACCTTCATTTTCAGCCGGCATAATACCATCAAAACTAAAGTTGATCACATTTTTTGTATTACCTTCAATATCCAGTTTTTTAGATTCAATTGCATCGGTAAATCTTAGCCATTTGGTTTTTTCATCACCTTGTAACTCGTATTTCCCGTCAAAACTTGTATAAAACGTGCCTGAACACCTGTGTCCTTCAACTGTTACTCCAGCCGCAGGCTCTCCATTACGGTAAACGGTACCTTTAATAACCCTTTGTGCTGTGGCACCAATTACCATGGTTATAATAACAAACGAGAATAATACCGATTTCCGAATAATTGCTTTCATAATGAATAGTGTTTTTATTTTTTATTTCATTTATTATCTCTAACTAAATTTTTAGGTAACAATCCTTAACTTTCAAAACTTGTGCCAAAATGTACAGAATAGAATATTACTATTTAGTTGGAATATTAGTTTAAATTAATCATCGTCTCGTAAGAATTCATTTCAAATAGGTTTGGAAAACTTCGGATAGCATATTTTTTTACTTTTAAAATGAATGTAAGCCAAAAAATGTAAATTTATCTTAAAGAGCTTATACATAGTGCAATCAAGCATCTGTGTTGAATTCCAAAATCCTGTTTAATCCTATCGCTACTAAATTTAAGTTTACAAAGAAAGAATTTTTTAACTTTTTATCAAAAAAATCACTATTGCCACCTGTTAAAATAACTTTTAGATCATGATAATTTTTGTTAAATTCTTCGATTGTATGGTCTACCTCATAAATTACCCCATTTTGCACACCAAGTCGAATTGCAGTTTCTGTTGTTGTGCCAAATAAATGTTTTTCGTCTTTAAGACAAACCAATGGAAGTTTACCCGTAAATTTATTTAAAGCTTTGAAGCGCATATCAATTCCGGGAGATATATTTCCCCCCAGATACGTGTTTTCTTTGGTGATTAAGTCGTAAGTTATTGCTGTTCCTGTATCAATAACAAGTATATTTTCGGAGGGGTATAAAAAATTTGCCCCGACTACCGCAGCAATTCTGTCCTTCCCGAGGGTTTCCTTTGATGCATACTTATTTTCTATTGGGATTTTCGTAGTCTGGTCAAGATCTAAACAGTGATCAAATTCTTCTCTTAGCTTTGTTTTTAACTCTGATGAATAATCTTTGACGGACGATACAATTACCTTGTCAAGGGACGGATGTTCATCTTTTAAAATTGTGACATGTTCAGGTAAAAATTCATCAACAGGAACTGAAATCATTATTTCCCCTCTGTTAAAAAGGGCGAATTTAGTCCTTGTATTGCCAATATCTATTACAAGGTTCATAATTAATCGATAATTCTTTGGCTAATATCCAATGCCGAAATAGAATGGGTTAATGCACCAATCGATATAAAATCAACCCCTGTTTGGGCAACGCCTTTCAATCTTTCCAAAGTCATATTTCCGGAAGCTTCAATTGCAGCTTTGCCTTTAATAATTTCCACTGCTTCCTTCATAGTTGCATTGTCCATATTGTCGAGCATGATTATATCTGCTCCGGCAGTCAGTGCTTCTTCCACTTCATCAAGGTTGGTGGTTTCCACTTCAATTTTAATACCTTTGGGAATATTCGGACGTATTTCGTTCACTGCATTGGTAATTCCACCAGCAACTTTAATGTGGTTATCTTTAATCATCACCATGTCAAACAATCCAATTCTGTGATTGGTAGCTCCTCCGGTTTTAACGGCATATTTATCCAATAACCTAAAGCCAGGCAGGGTTTTACGCGTATCCAATATCTTGGTTTTATAATCTTTGATTTCTTCCGCATAGATATTTGAAACACTTGCTATTCCCGACATTCGTTGCAAAAAATTTAATGCTGTTCTTTCCCCGGTTAGTAAAGCCCTGTAGGATGCCGAAAAAGAGACAATTGTATCGCCTTTCTTAACTTTTGAGCCATCAGGCTTATGTTCATTCCAAACTAAATCGGGATCTAATTTCTGAAAAACCATTTTGGCAACTTCAAGTCCGGCAATAACACCATCGGCTTTTGCCACCATATTTGCATTTTTTCTGGTTTCAGCAGGGATTAAATTATCTGTTGTAATATCCCCTCCAGCAATATCTTCTTCGAGCGCCATACTAATTAGCGCCTCGGCTGATTTTAGTTCTTCCTTATTCATTAAATTATGTCCTAATTGGTTCAAAAATAATTTCTTTGTCTTTTTGTTGGATGATATGTTCCTTATAATCGGTGTTTTGCTTCTGGAAATCGCCACGAATGTGCACTCCTCGGCTTTCTTCCCTGATTATGGCCGAGCGAGTGATCAACATGCTGACCTGAATCAGGTTTTTAACTTTATGTTTATTGTATTCATCCTCGTGTCCCGATAGTTCTTTGTCCAATTCTTCAAGTCTTGTTAACGCATCCTGCAACTTCGACTTTGTTCTTACAATCCCCACATTCTCACTCATCAGATTAGCGATTTCGTTTTTCTTTTCTAAAAAGAAATTCTCATTTTCAGGATTAATGAGCATTGGTTTAAATTCCTTTTGTAAGTCGCAATCGATTTCGTTTAATTGAGCGGCTTTATCACTGCAACGTTTCCCAAACACGAGGCATTCCAGTAAAGAATTACTTGCAAGTCTGTTGGCTCCCATAACTCCTGTAGATGCAGCTTCACCACAAACAAACAAGCCTTCAATATTGGTTTCCCCTTCTAAACCTGTTCGTATTCCCCCCACCATATAATGGGCTGCTGGAGCAACTGGCAAGAGGTCTTTGCATAAATCGAAGTTATATTCCTGAAGCTTAGTATAAATTGTTTTGAACCTGTTTTTTATTTTCTTGGCATCGAGATGTGCCAACGAAAGGTAAACAACGTTGGATTTCGATTTTTTAATTTGGTTATAAATGGCAAAGGCTACAATATCCCTTGGGGCAAGTTCTGCTAAAGGATGTATGTCAACCATAAACCTTTCACCTTTTTCGTTTAATAACCAGGCCCCTTCGCCGCGAACAGCTTCGCTAATTAAAAAGGCATCCTGGTTTGGGATGTACAATGCAGACGGATGAAACTGGATAAATTCCAAATCGGCAATTCTGGCTCCGGCTTCATAGGCAAGGGCAATTCCATCTCCAGTAGCAGTGTGTGGGTTTGTGGTCCTTGAAAACACCCTCGACAGCCCACCTGTGGAAAGTATTACTGCTTTTGCCTTGAAAACAACATTTTTCCCCGAAATAAAATCAATTGCCTGTACCCCGGTTATGCAATTCCCTTTTTTTAGTAAACGGACAACTGCAGTATATTCGAATGCCTGGATGTTGTTTTTATCCTGTATTTTTTTTAGGAAAAAGGAAGTAAGCTCTTTTCCTGTAGCATCGCCTCCCGCGTGTAAAATCCTTCGTTTACTGTGACCTCCTTCCAGTCCCAAGGTAATTTTTCCATCGACTTTATCAAAAGGCATTCCCATTTCAATCAGCTCCAATACCCTTTCTTTCCCCTCGTTTACCAGTATTCTTACAGCATCTCTGTCGCACATTCTTCTTCCGGCAACAAGCGTGTCATGCATATGGGCGGCAGGAGTGTCATCGCTTGCTATTGCCGCTGCAATTCCCCCTTGTGCATAATATGAATTACTGATATCAAGTTCAGATTTTGTAACAATAGCAACCGATCCGTGATTTGATGAATGGTATGCCGCTGAGAGCCCTGCCAATCCACTTCCCACAATTAGTGTTTCAAACTCTAATATTTGCATCAATGCGCGACTTAAAATTGGATAGCAAAGTTAATACTTCTAGATAGGAAAACGATGATAATATTCAAGGAAGATGATTGTTGCCAAAATATGACAATAATTATTTAAGGTATTTAGCTTCGTTTAAATTTTCTTTTTTATGAACGAGAGATGAAATATTAAGTTTATCCGGTTAATAAAAATTACAAATGCTCATTCTTATTATAAAATAGCATTAAACCTTTTTTTATTTTCTTGATCTTATTGAAAGTTTAAAATGCGAAAGAAAAGTTAATTTCGCAAAGTTAAGTTGGCAGTACAACTATTGGTGCTGCAATTTGTTACTGAATTTATGAAATATAAATTGAAAGAAATTCCCATCAGCTATCTAATTTATCAAGCTGATAGGGCCTTGCACCATAATATAAATCTTTCCTTACAAAAGGCAGGAATCCCACTTATAATTGAGCAGTGGGCTATTATGCATGAGTTATTTAATCAAAACAGGCTTACACAACAGGAACTGGCAACAATTACCAGAAAGGACAAAACAACCCTTACCCGTCTGATTGATACCATGGAAAAAAATGGATGGGTACAACGAATAGCTGATCCCACAGACCGAAGAAAGAAACTTATATGTTACACCCAAAAAGCGGAAAACCATAAAACAATGATTGTTGATATTCTTAAAAACAATAACAATAGGGCATTAAAAAACGTTAGTGCGTCAAAAATCGATGAAATGAGGGAGACCTTGTTATCCATTTTTCAAAATTTAGGTTGGGGGTTCGATTACACAAATACTAATTGCAGATTACAAATAAACAAAGAAAAATAGCCATGAGTTGGAGAAAAATTACATTTATTATTGTTGCTTTGATTGTATTGCTGGGAGGATCAGCAGCACTTTCGGAACTATTTGTTTCGATGAAACCTGAGCAAAAGCAAAAACCGGAAGTGGAAATGAAACGCTTTGTAAAAGCAAAAGCCGTTGTTTACACAGATATAGTCTCACCCCTGTCGAAAGAGGGGAGGGCAGTTACGGGAAGCGAAGTAACACTTGTTGCCGAAGCTGCCGGAAAAATTGAACCGGGAGAAGTATTGCTTCGGAAAGGAGAAGCTTTTCGTAAAGGTCAGCTGCTTGCGGTTATTTATAAAGATGAAGCTGAATTGGCACTTCAAGCAAAAAAAAGCCAGTTTTTGACCACAATGACTACACTTTTGCCGGATCTTAAAATTGATTATCCAGATTATTACCCGGATTACGAAAAGTTCTTTTATGCAATCGACTTAGAAAAAGATATTCCTCCATTACCCGAAATGGAAAGCGATAAATTGAAAATATTTCTGGCAAGTAGGAATGTGATTAGTGCTTATTATTCGATAAAACAGGATGAAAAAAAATTGATGCGGCATTCTTTATATGCGCCGTTTAATGGAACATTTACACAGGTAAATTTTGAGGTTGGAGGATATGTTAACACAGGTGGTCAAATTGGAAAAATGATCCGAACCGACCATGTTGAAATTGAAGTTCCAGTGCCTAATAAAGAAAGTAAATGGATTAAAATTGGTGATAAAGTTTTGGTTTATGAGGAAGACTATCAAAACCAGAAACAAGGAATTGTTGTAAGAAAAGCCAATTTTATTGATCCTACTACCCAGTCAAGAAGTGTTTTTGTTAAGGTTAATAGTACTTCTAGTGATCCTTTATTAACAGGGGAATATCGGGTAGTTGATTTTCCTGGCCATGAAATTAAGGATGCGATGGAAATTCCACGAAATGCTGTTTTTAATACAAATACTATTTATTCGGTTGAGGATGGGAAACTTAAAAAGCAGGATGTTAATGTAATTAAGCATACAGAGACTACGTTAATTTTTAATGGTCTTGACGAAGGGATGAAAATAGTGGTAGAGCCACTTATTAATGTAAAAGAGAATATGCCAGTAGGAATTTTGGGTGAGGAAAAGGCTAAAAGCGGGCAAACCTCAGGAAAAAAGCCCGGGAAACCACAAACAAAATAAGGAATACACATGAAAAAAATAGTTGAACTTTTTGTCAAGTTTCCATTTTACGCTAACCTGATTATTGTTTTTCTGGTTATTGTTGGAGGCATTAGCCTTTACTCCATGAAAAAGTCGTTCTTCCCCGAAAGGGAATCGCATATCCTGAGGGTTAGTGTTTCGTATCCGGGGGCTTCGCCTGTGGAAATGGAAGAAGGGGTCACTTCCCGGATTGAAGAAGCGGTTCGGGCGATTCCGGGGATTTACGAAATTAATTCTGTGTCTTCGGAAAACAGTTCCAGGGTGACCATCGAAATTGAGCCTAATTACGATGTGGACGAAGCAATGATTGAGATAAAAACTGCTGTTGATGGTATATCTGCACTGCCTACTGCTGCTGAACGCCCGATTGTTTCAAAAACCAGGACAACCTCACCGGCAGCCCGTTTAATGGTTACAGGCGATGTTGATTTAATGACTTTAAAATCTTACGCACAACAAGTAGAGGAAGATTTTTTGGCATCGGGGCATATTAGCCAGGTGAGCATTAGTGGTTTCCCTGCTTTGGAAATTTCTGTGGAAGCCAGTGAAGAAGATTTACTTCGTTATGGGATTACTTTTACCGATATTCAAAATGCTATTTCACAAAATAACCGTGATGTTTCCGGCGGGCAAATCCGCTCAGTGGAAGAAGAACTATTAATTCGTATGCGTTCGCGAAGTGCCGATCCGAATAAAATTGGGAATATTATATTACGTGCCAACCCTGACGGAAGCGTACTGCGAATTCGGGATATTGCGATGGTAAAAATGAAGTTTTCAGATGTTCCGAATAAGGCGCTTGAAAGAGGCAATCCGCTGATAAGTATTCGGGTAAACAAATTAATAACCGAAGATTTAAATGGAATTGACAAGTACATTAAAAATTATGTGAAAGAATTTAATGCAAAAACACAGGGTGTTGAACTGATTCTCTCCCGCTCATATCTTGATATTCTTGGTTCACGTTTGAAATTGTTGTACCAAAATGGGGGACAGGGTTTATTTCTCGTTGTACTTATATTGGGAATGATGCTGAGCACGCGGTTGTCTTTGTGGGTCGCCTGGGGTATTCCAGCTTCATTCCTGGGAATGTTTATCATCGTAAACCTTATGGGTGTGACCATCAATATGATGTCGCTTTTCGGGATGATATTGGTAATCGGAATTTTGGTCGATGACGGAATTGTTATTGGTGAAAACATCTTTCAACATTTTGAAAAAGGCAAGCGCCCAATGCGTGCGGCTGTAGATGGGACTGTTGAGGTTATTCCTGCCGTTATAGCATCTGTTCTTACAACTGTTGTTGCATTTTCTCCGCTTATCTTTATTACAGGGCGAATGGAAATGATGTACGAAATGGCAGTCATTGTTATTGCCAGTTTAATGGTTTCGCTTTTTGAAGCATTTTTAGTACTTCCTGCCCACCTGGGAAACAAGAAGGTTTTGAATAGGGAGGCCTTGCAAAGAAAAGCAAAAGGGCTAAAAAAATATACCGAGGGATTTTTTACTTGGTTACGTGATTATGCCTACGATCTTGTTATTAAACTGGTTATCGAATGGCGTTACATAGTAATGGGGGTTCCGGTGGCTATGATTGTAATCACTTTTGGGTTGATTGGAGGTCAGATAATCAAAACCACATTCTTCCCCCGTATGGAGTTTGATTCCTTTAACATAAATATTGCATTTACACCAGGATCGGGAGAAAAACAAACCATGGAATATCTGGAACGGTTTGATAGTATTGTTTGGGTTGTAAACCAGGAATTAATGGAAGAATATGGAGATACTATTCCAATTATAGAGAATAGCATTATTGAGCTTGGATCAGCATTTGACGGGTCGGAAAGTGGTGCCCATACCGGGAGCGTAGATGTTTCTCCACGAAATTCAGAAGAAACAGGCATTAGCTCATTTGAAATAATTCAAAAAATACGGCAAAAAATTGGTCTCGTTCCTGAAGCTGAAAAATATACCATTGGGGCGCGTAGCCGTTTTGGCGATCCTGTTTCTATTGGATTACTTTCACGCAATATTGAGGAACTTGAAGCTGGACGTGATTTCCTTATGGCGAAATTGCAGCAGTATCCACAGTTAAAAGATGTCGTTAATACAAATGCAATGGGGAAACAGGAAATCCTATTGGAACTTAAGCCTTTAGCTTACATGATGGGATTAAACGAGAGTACCATTGCTAACCAGGTACGTCAGGCGTTTTATGGTGGACAAGCACAACGTATGCAAGTTGGGCGCGATGAAATCAGGATTTGGGTGAGATTCCCATCAGAAGGTCGTGAACGCCTTGGACAATTGGAAAAATTAAAAATAGTAACGCAACAAGGGGAGTTTCCTTTATTAGAACTTGTTGATTATCAAATGAAACGTGGTCCTGTAAATATTAATCGTTATAATGGTAAACGTGAAATTAGGGTTAATGCCGATATGGTTGATCCTGATGCTTCGGTCACTGAAATCCTGGAACTGGTAAAAGCAGAGGTAATACCGGAATTAAATCTCCATTTTCCGGGGATTAGGGTTGAATTTCAGGGGCAACAAAAAGAAAGCCAACGAAATATGGGGGATTTGATGTTTTTATTCCCAATGGCATTTTTGGCAATTATTTTTATTCTGATGATCAATTTTAAATCCTTTGAACAGCCAATGATTATTATTATCATGATCCCGATTTCAATACTTGGCGCAGTTTGGGGGCACGGAATTCATGGAAAACCGCTTTCGATTTTAAGTTTGTGGGGAATTGTGGCGCTTACGGGGGTAATCGTGAACGATGCTGTTGTATTCCTGGCGAAGTTTAATTTATTAATTACAGAAGGGAAAAAGGTAAAAGATGCCATTATTGAGGCGGGTAAATCAAGGTTAAGGCCAATTATTTTAACCACGCTTACTACTTCGGTCGGACTGTTCCCTCTAATTTTGGAAAAGAGTTTTCAGGCACAGTTTTTAATTCCAATGGCAATTTCATTGGTTTATGGTGTGGCCTTCGGAACCATGTTTATCCTATTGTTTTTCCCTGCATTAATTATGGTTTTAAATGATATTAGGCGCTTTGTTCGTGAAGCGTGGTCAGGGAAAAAGCTTGAACCTGAACATGTTGAAATAGCATGGCTAAATGCGCAGCGCAAATTTGACGAGTCTATTTACCACGAAGAAGAAGAGGAGGTAAAAAGTAACGGCCATGAACCTAATAATTAAAATGACACGAATAGAAATGATGAAAATTCACCGGGATTAAGATTTTTACCGATAAAAACCAACAAATTAAAAAGTTAAAAGCTTCATCTCTTGGGAAATAGGATAAAATGGGTAGAAATAAAGGATATGTATATTAACCGCAGAGCCGCTGAGATGCAAAGGAAAACTTTGCGTCTTTGCACCTTAGCGGTAAAGTTCTGTTTTCGTTTCTATTGTAGGCATAGAATGATAGCAATAAATACTAAAAGTTAAAATATTCGCATGAAAAAATTATTTTTAATATATACGTTTTTGATGTTAGTAGTGCTGACAAATGCCCAGCAGGCACTATCTTTGGACGATGCCATAGCTACAGCTCTTGAGAATAATTATAGTATTCAGATCGTAAAGCAAGACCAACAAATTGCTGAAATTAGGAACAACTGGGGGAATGCCGGAAGGTATCCTTACATCTCTGCTTCGTTGGGATCGGATAATGCATCCAATTTAAACAAGAGCGAAGATTATGTTCGTAACAGTATTTCTGCTGGTGTATCATTAAACTGGACTCTTTTTGATGGTTATGCAGTAAGGATAAATAAACAGCGTTTTGAAGAGTTGGAAAACCTTTCCAAGCAAAATACCGCAATTATGGTGGAAGGCACAATTCAATCGGTGATACTTGCCTATTATTCTGCTTTGTTGGAGAAAGAGAAACTCGCTACTGTTAACGAAGTGATGAAACTTTCGGAAGACCGTTTCGAGAAAGAAAAGCAAAAAAAGGAATTCGGGACTTCTGTAACCTATGATGTTCTTCAGGCACAAAATTCCTATCTCTCCGATCAATCTTCCTATCTTTTGCAAGAAGTGGCATATAAAAACGCCCTTCGTGATTTGAATTATTTGATGGCAGTAAATGGAAATCCTTCATATGAACTTACGGAGGATTTTTCTGCAATTTCGGTTGAATATGTTCTATCCGATTTGCAGGCGCAAATGTTCGAAAACAATAAGGCACTTCAGAACCAATATATCAATCAAAGGTTATTGGAGAATGCTGTGGCATCGGCAAAAAGCGATTTTATGCCAAGTTTGACATTTAACGGAGGAACAAGTTTAAGCAATGCACGGACCAAATATGAAGTAAATGGTGGCGACTGGAAAAGTGCTGCAAATTTCTATGGCAATTTTACTCTTAGCATAAATTTGTTTAGCGGAGGCAACCGAAAAAGAGCCCTTCAAATTGCAAAAATCGAAGAACAGGTTGGCCTTGTTGAGGTGGATGATATGAAACATGACCTAAGCAATAGCCTTGCAAACCTTTATGAATTTTATTTGGTAAGGCAAGCCCTGTTGAACCTGGCAGAAGAAAATCTTACAGCTGCAAAATTGAACCTTCAAATTTCACAGGAAAAGTTTGAGGCTGGTGCAATTAATTCTTTTAATTTCAGGGATGTACAGAACCTTTATTTAAATGCCGCACAGGGTAGGCTAATCGCAATTTATAATTTTATCGATACGCAAACAGCTTTGTTAAGAACTGTTGGGACAATTATACAAGAGTATGAATAATAATCATGGAACCGTTCTCTTAAAAAAGAACGGTTCCATGATTTCTAATTATTTCCATTGAATTTATAAGTGGGTTATTTCTTCCCAAACGTTTTTATCGACGGGAATGCCATTTTCAAGATTTTCCTTTTTGGTTTGAACAATCCGCTCGCCCGGGTACCTGATTTTTTGGGCTTCATCTTCCGGGATTGATTTTTTTAAGTCACGAATGATTTCAGAAACAGAATTTTCGATGGCTGGGAAGTTTTGCAGTTTTTTTATATCGATGGCAACAAATACCTGTGATACACTATGCTCGCTTTCCAATTTGCTAATTTGGTGGGTAGCCAATCCTGCAGACAGGATGCTTGCAAGGATATCCAATAAAAGCGATAATCCAGCACCTTTCCAATACCCAATTGGAAGTGCCCTGTTTGTTTCCAGAATTTCATTAGGTTTGTTTGTCAGCTTGCCTTGTTTGTTATACCCTCCGGCAAAAGGTAAATCTTTTTCTTTGACAACCAGCTCTTCCATTTTTCCATACGAGAATTGGGTCATGGCAAAGTCGAGCACAATTGCATCATTTTTATAGGGTAGGGCAAAAACCAATGGGTTATTTCCCAAATGGATATCTTTGGCGCCCCAAGCCGGCATATTGGCAATGGTGTTTGTCCAACCAATAAAAACAAAACCGTTTTTTGCAGCTTCCCATCCGAAATACCCGCCGCGCATCCAATGGTTGGTGTTTCGAATGGCAACACATCCAATACCATGTTCACTGGCAAGTGCCATGGCACGATTGGTGCAACTACTGGCATTTAATGGTCCGGGGCCCAGGTTACCGTCCCATTGTTCCAATGCACCTATTGAGTGGATTAATTCTGGCTCAGCATGAACATTAATATAGGCTTTTTGAATGTATTCGATGAACCTTGGGAAGCGATAAACCCCGTGTGAGTAAATCCCCTCAAGGCTATTTGTGGCAAATATTTCAGCACATTTTTGAGCCTTTTCAGGTGTTAATTTTGCTTTTGTCAGAATCCTTTGGAATTCCGATTTCATTTCATCATAAGTAACTTTGATCGTTCCCATTTGCTTCACTTCCAGGTTCGTTGTTTGTTTTTTTCTTCTTTGTTGCGAAATGCACTTTCCAAATCAATATTTTTTCGATTGGCAATGGCACATAAATAGATAAATATATCGGAAAGTTCATCCCCAATTTCTGAAAAGTTGGAATTTTCATCGATTAGTAATCCTTCTGTTTTCCTTACTGCTTTAAACAGTTCACCTATTTCTTCGCCAAGTAAGAGGCATTTATCAATGGTGGTTTGCTTGGCAAATCCTCTTTCCGTTTCGAGCTGTTCAACATATTTTTGAAAGTTAGCTAGAGTCGGTTGTGAGTTTAATTCCGGCATTGTCGTATATATTAGTCATTTGATTTATTAACCGCTGCTTGTGCATGAATTTTTGTGGTGTCAAAAAGCGGAAGAACAGTATCCTCGTGTTTTATTATAAGTGGTAATTCTGTACATCCTAAAATGATCCCTTCGGCACCTTGGTTTGATAGCTCTTTGATGATCGATAATAGTTTAGCTTTTGTTGATGCCTTAAATTCTTCATTCAGTAGTTCATTAATAATTGCATCATGAATATACAGGCGGTCTTTTTTATCAGGGACAATAACATCGATTCCATAATCATGAAGTGCCTGGGGATAAAAATCCATTTCCATGGTATATTTTGTTCCAAGCAAAATTACTTTTTGGATGCCTTGTTTTCGTATGGTCTTGCCTGTTTCTTTTGCATTATGAACAATCGGGAGGCCAAATTCATTTTCAATGCGTTCGGCAAATTGATGCAAGGTGTTTGCCCCTAAAAGTAAAAAATCGGCACCCGCATTTTTTATAGATTGAACAGCATGCTGAATAATTGGGTAAATATTTTCCAATCCTTTGGTTTTAAGGATCAAATCAATTTCGGCAAAGTTGACCGAATAAAGGATTATTTTGGCTGCGTTTAACCCTCCCAGTTTTTGATTGGTGTATTCATTTAAAAGCCTGTAATAATCAACTGTTGACACCCAACTTGTTCCTCCAACTATTCCAATGGTTTTCATTAGTGTATGCTTTTTGCTGATTCAAGTATTATTTCTTTTACACGTGCCCCTGGGGAAAGACTAAGCACATATTCGATGGTTTTTGCAATATCTTCTGCTTGTATCATTTCTTGCCCTTTGAGCGGGGTGCTTGCGACATATGCCATTTCGGTATTGACCCAACCCGGGCAAATTGCGGTCACCGAGATTCCAAACGGGGCCAACTCCCGATAAAACGATTCACTTAATCCAACCAGCCCAAACTTTGAGGCACTGTAACCGCCACTATCCGAAAAACCAACTTTGCCTGCGCGCGAAGCAATGTTGAAAATAGCGCCACTTTGCTGTAATTTCATTACCGGGACAACCAGTTTAAGAAATTCGAAGGGGGCTGTTAAATTAATTGCCAGTTGTTTATTAAAGTCTGCAGGCTCGATGGATGATGTGCCTTCCAAATAAATCCCGGCATTGTTCACCAAAATGTCTATCCTGCCAAAGGTGTCAATAACATGGTTGATACAAGAATTTATTTTTTCAGAATTGCCCACGTCAAAAGCAAACAGCATTGGTGCAGGACAATTGTTTTGTTTTTGAATGTCGTTGGATAATTGTTCGAGCTTTTCTTTGTTTCGTGCAACAAGTACCAGTTGGTATCCTGCATTTGCAAAAAACTCTGCGACCGCTTTTCCAATTCCACGGCTGGCACCAGTAATAATTGCCACTGATTTGTTGGTCATGTCAAATAGATTTGGATAAAACAAAAAGACTTGTTCTTTAAGCTTTAAAGATACCAATCTATTTTTTTATTTCCAGAAGGAAACCACTTCCGTGAATGTTTTTTATTTCAATATTCGGATCGGCAGAAAGGTATTTTCGGAGCTTTGTAATAAACACATCCATGCTCCGGGCGGTAAAATATCCATCTTCTCCCCAGATTTTATTTAGGGCAGTTTCCCTTGAAAGGAGTTCATTCTCGTGCAAACAAAGAAGTTTCAAGAGTTCTGCCTCTTTCGGCGAAAGTTTTTGGGCGTGTTCGCCCATGGTGATTTTTCGAAGCTTATAATCGTAGGTGAATTTTCCGATTGTGAATTCATTGATTTCCCGGGCATCTCCAAAATCTTTTCTCTTCAGAACTGCTTTTATTTTATAAACCAAAACTTCGGTATCAAATGGTTTGGTGATATAGTCATCGGCACCAACATTGTACCCTTTTAATATGTCTTCCTTTAGTGCTTTTGCAGTCAGAAAAATAATAGGGACACTTTCATTTACCCTTCTAATTTCACTGGCAATAGTAAATCCATCCACATTTGGCAACATTACATCAAGGATGCAGAGTTGAAAAGTTGCATTTTTAAACCTGTCAACGGCAAATTTACCATCATCGACCCAGGTAACATTAAAATCGTGAATTTCGAGGTACGATTTTAACACCGCTCCAAAACTCAGGTCATCTTCCACTAAAAATATGTGCTCCTTTTCTTTCATTAAATTTTAAATTAAGCAGTCATAACATAGCACGACTTCTTTTTTTAATTCCCCTTCTTTGGAGGGGTTAGGGGAGGCTTTTCTTATTCCCTCGTAAAAGGTAAAAATACGGTAAAAACACTTCCCTTTTCGGGTTCGCTCTGAACACTAATTGTTCCTTTGTTTGCTTCCACAACGGCTTTCACATAACTTAAACCCAGTCCAAATCCTTTAACATTATGGATATTCCCGCTTGCCTGCCTGTAAAACCGTTCAAATACCCGACCTTGAACAGCCTTGGTCATTCCAATTCCTTTATCTGAAACTATAATTAATAAGCCGTTGTTTTTATTTTTTGTACTAACTTTTATTTCCGGTGTATTTGGCGAGTATTTGTTGGCGTTGTCCAGTAGGTTATAAACAATGTTAGTACAATGCATTTTATCGGTTGTAACGACAGGATTTGTGGCTTCCAGATTTGTATGGATTTTTCCGGCTCGTTTTTCAATCTGAAGTATAATTCCCTGAATGGCATCGTTAATAATGTCGTGTGCATTAATTGCTTCCCACTTAAATTCAAAGTCCTTTTTGTCCAACCGGGCAATGGTTAAAATATCCTCAACCTGTCGGTTCATCCGGATATTCTCTTTTTTGATCATTCCGGTAAAATACTTTATTTTTTCCGGATTGTTGATTATTTTATCGTTTGAAATAGAATCGGTTGCCACCGAAATTGTAGCAATAGGGGTCTTGAATTCGTGGGTCATATTATTGATAAAATCGGATTTCATTTCCGAAATTTTCTTTTGGTTTAAAATGTAGTAAATACTAAGTGCAAAAGTCAATAAAACAATCAAGGAAAAAACGAGGGATGCAATTAACAACCAACTTACCGATTTGTAGATAAACGAATCCCTTTTGGGGAAAACAACTGCAAGTTTGATGTTTTTTTCAATCACATCGTTGGGATAAAGTTTTGTATGAAGGTTGCTCTGCTGAAGTTTATCGGCCTCAATGTTTTCTGATTTGCTCGTGAGTATGGTATCAACAAATATCCCATATTCAAAGTCGATTGGAATATTTCTATTGTTTAACTCTTCCTTTAATACTTTTTCAATGAGTTTGGTATCCAGCTTTTTAAGGTCGAAAGTGGCAATTTCGGTCACAAACTGGTTCATGGTTTCTTTAATTTGCCACACCCTTTTCTCGGCTTTCTTTCTAACGTCAGGAAAAAACACAATTGTTGTATCGATTTTTGTAAGTAACGAATCAACATGAAGGTCTTTCAACTCGATCAAAGAATTAATTTTGGTAGTTACCGAATCCCCTTTAACCAAAACAAGGTTTCCGTTGCTGTTGGTATTTACAATTATACGGTTGCTGTCAGCATCCCCAATATGTTCAACTTTATAGGTAAACTTTCCAATTTTATTGCTGTCCGATTCAAAATGCATTCGTATTTGTGCATTTCCGGTGGCAGTTTTAATTCCTTTAATAATTTGTATAGGCTTTTCTTTTTGATGCGTATTTTGCTTTTTAAGGGAAATTATTCTGGGGCTTCCTTTTTTTATTAATATGGTTTCATCCTCGTCCGAAAGCAATTTGTTGTCTTCGTCCTCATCCTCATCTATTATATAATCAACATCTACCGTTATATTATTATGTGGTAAGGAATCTGCAAAAACCATATCATTTATCAACGAAAGGTCCTGGATTTTTTCAAGGCGTTCGGCCGTATTTACCAATGCATCATCAACCCCTCTCATGAACAATTCGTTTTTAACGTTTAAAGCATTATTCATCCATATTAGCTGTATGCTAATAATCCCAAGAATGGAAATACCCATTAAAACGACCAAACCTGTGAATAATTTTTTGTTCATGATTCAAATATAGGAATTTCTAAAAGTGCAAATTGGCATTTAACTTTTCCTTAACAGAATTTAACCAGGCTATAACTGATTGATAGGTTGATGCTAAGCTATATTTGTTGGCAGAGAATAAAATTTTAAAAAATAGAAAGATGAAAAATTATTTATCAGCAACCGGACTACTTATTATTGGATTTTTGGTATTAACTTCTTTCTCGTTAAGGGAATTACCGCAAGACCCGCCAAGAGGGCATAAAAAACACATTAAAATGGTAAAAATTGAAGACGGTAAAAAAACTGTTATGGATACTGTTTTAAGCGATGAAAGTGTTTTTGTTTTGAAAAGCGACTCAGCCAAAGGATTTAAATGGATTGGTAAGGATTTTGGAGATTTAGACTCGCTAAAAGAATTCAAATTTGATATCGACATGGATATGGATGACGAGGGTGGGAAGCATAAAGTCATTATGTATATGACCGATGATGGCAATAATAAAATGGTGAAGGAATTTAAATTTAGTGACGATGATGCTCATGGCAATGTTTTCTTTAGTGGCGATGGTTGCTTGGAAGAGCTGCATGGTGACCACATGGTTTGGACCGCGAAAAAAGGATCACCTCATGTGAATATCATCAAGAAAAAGGTGAAAGGAAATGTTATTGATTTAAGTGATCCGGGAATTATTTCTTATAAGAAAAAGAAGTTGAGCGGCGGCCGTGAAAAAATCGAAATTATTAGGAATGAAGTGGCCGATGAAGAACTGGAAAATATAGATGTTAATGTTATCGTGGATGAAATTAAAGGAGAGTTCCCTCATGTGGAGAAAAAAATTAAGGTGATTGCTGCTGACGATGGCCTTGTCAAGATTATCGAAGGAGGTAAAGAATCAGAGTTCCTTTTAAAAGACATGGGTGAAGGTGTAAAAGAAATCAAAAAAGATGGCAAAATCATTCGGATGCAGAAAATTAAAAAAGATGACAAAGAAGAAGTTGAGGTTAAAGTCGAAGTAGAAACAGAGGAAGAATAGGAAAAACAAAGCCATGAATACTATTTGATACAAGAAACCGTTAGTTAAAAAGCAGACGAAAAAATTTTCGATTTCATGTATTCGTTTTAGTCTGTGAAGGCCACTCTTTTTAGAGATGGCCTTTTTGCTTTTCAGTGGTCAATTAAACTAGAATTAATTAACGATGGGCCCCACCGGCCAAACCGGAGAATTTGTAACAATCCCGTTCTTTTCATGAACTTCCCCATCAACATTTAGTGTTATTTTGTATGACCCAGGTTTGGCGCGGACAGTATTCCAAATTGTTTTATGAAAGCCTTTGGTGTTACTTTCTAGGTCAAACGAATGGATTAATTCACCCTGGCTATTTGTGATTTTAATGGTTGGATTTGTGGCTGATGTTTGGTTTAAATAGCAATAAATTACCAAACCGTTTGGTTCGTTTGGGGTTGAAATATGGTTATCACCTGTCAATTCATAATTTCCCCACCATGCTTGTTCCGAGAAATTTCTCTGGGGTTTGGATTCGATATCATAAAGAATATTTTTTTCAAATTTCTTTGTGAGTTGTTGGATTAAAGATACATCGCAAACGTATGCGCCCCGGCCATAAGTGCCCACGATCAAATCATTTTCGCGTGGATGGATTTTCAGGTCTTTAATCGGGACAGAAGGCATATTAAGTTTGAGTGCCAGCCAGTTGTTTCCCTGATCGAAGGAAATATAAACGCCTTTATCGTTCCCGAGGTATAAAAGGGAAGGGTTTTTAGGATCTTCACAAATAACATTTACTGGTGACGCCGGAAGCCCATTTGTTATTTTAGTCCATGTTTCACCATTATCCTCAGTTTTAAAAACCAGTGCTTCAAAATCATCGTTTCGAAATCCGGATTTAACAACAAAAGCTGTTTTCGGATGGTGCATGGAACTTACAACCCTAGACACCCAATAGTCTTTTTTACCACCAAGTTTATCTATGTTTTCTGTGAATTCTGTCCAGGTTTTTCCATTATTATTTGTTGAATGTACCCGGCCATCGTCGGTTCCAATCCAAATGGTTCCTTCAGAAATTGGGGATTCTGATATAGCAGTAAGGGTACAATACATCATATGCCCTTTTCCGGCAATTTTTTCAGGATTGTTGGTTGTAAGGTCGGGGCTGATTTCTTCCCAATTTTCGCCTTGGTTAGTTGATTTAAGCAGCATTTGCCCTCCGGTATAAATCGTTTGATGGTTATGGTGTGAAATTGCCAACGGAGGTGTCCAGGCATATCTGTACGGGCGCGTTGAATCAGGGCTCATTGGTTCAATTTTTATCCTGGTCCCGGTTTTTTGGTCAACTCTTTGATGTGCGCCAAACTGGGTAGTTGTATACACCCATCGATTGTCCACCGGATCAACTTTGGTGTACATTCCGTCCCACATTCCAACCACTCTCCAATCTTCAAACCCAACATTTCTTGACCAACTGTTGATCGGTCCTTTCCAGGCTTCGTGGTCTTGCAATCCGATATAAATATTGTAAGGTAAGGAGTCATCAGTTTCAACGGTATAAATTTCATTTAAGGGCAGGTACTTGTGTTCCATCGAAATTCCACCGTCATAAGTCACATATAAACCTCCGTCGCTTCCAATCATCATATGGTTTCCATCTTCAGGATTGACCCAAAACGACCGGATATCGCCAAACATATTTAGAAAGAAATGCTTTTGTGGCCATGTGCAATCCAGCCAGGTTTTTCCGCCGTCCAACGATGTTAGCAAGGCATCGCTACTTATGGTTATCCTGTTTGGGTCATCTGGTGAAACCATAATTTTATTAAATGAATATGCCGCTTTTGCACTCATATTGCAACTATCAGTGTTCATTTTTTTCCAATTATTGCCATCGTCTGTTGATCTATATACTTCACCTCCAATAAGCTGGTCGAAATAAGGATCACGAAGCTGGTTCATTTGTATGCTCTCATCTACTTCAATCCCTTTTTTAGGATTAAGGTTTTCGATTACCGTATAAACAATGTTTGGTTGTTTATAACACAAAGCCAGACCAATGCGGCCAAGTTTTCCACTTGGAAGTCCTGAGCTTATTTTTTCCCAATTCTCTCCTCCGTCCGTTGATTTATAGATACCGCTTTTTTCTCCTCCAGCTTCATAGTGCCATGGTGACCTGTATTTCTCATAGGCTGCTGCAAAAAGAATATCCGGGTTTTCCGGGTTGATTATCAGGTCGATTATCCCGGTATTTTCATCAATAAACAAAACTTTTTTCCATGATTCTCCACTGTCTGATGTTTTAAATACCCCGCGTTCGGTATTGGGAGTGAATAAGTGCCCCATTGCTGCAACAAAAATGATTTCAGGGTTGGTTGGATGAACAATCAATGTTGATATATGGTGTGTATCCTCCAGTCCTTTTGATTTCCAGTTTCTCCCACCGTCATTCGAAAAGAAAACGCCTTCACCAGCGTGCGTACTTCTGGCATTATATGCTTCCCCGGTGCCAATCCAAACCTGTTCAGGATCCGATGATGAAATGCCAATAGCACCAATGCTACTCACACCAATCGAGTCAAAAATCGGGATAAATGTTGTTCCATTGTTGGTAGTTTTCCATACGCCACCATATCTGCCCGAAACGTAATAGGTGTTTTTATATTCTTTATTTTTATTATGGGGCACAGCAATGGAAGAAATCCAGGAGCCGGTTCTGAACGGACCAAGGTTTCTATAAGATAGTACCGATGAAAAGTCTAATTCACCTTTCTGACAAAAGGATGATAATGAGCCAATAAAAAAGAAAATTACAAGCAATAGGTAGTTCCGGTAAAGCATACTTTTACATTTAATATGAAAGAATAAAAGTAGCTTATCCTACATAGGAACTTTATGATATATATTATATTTCTTCCCAGCCTTGGCGATAATTGTGCCTTATCCATTCATTGGCACTATCGAGAGCAGGTATTGTTTTATAGTCTTTTGAGAATTTTGGATCGCCATTTATGATCTCAAAATTTTCTTTGGTAAGCACTTTCATTTCTTCAAACCTGCCTATGTTAGTGAAACGCATGTTAACACTATCCCAATGAAGTTTTCTTCGCAAGTTTTGCAAACGAACTGCAAGTACACCCAGAAGCACCATTTCATTCAGGGGGCCTGCATAATCAAAGTTTGAAGATGCATTTAAACGGTATTCTTTATCTTCCTTGCACGCCCTGATCCAATCTTGTTCATGCCCGCCTTCCATGGCATTTGTAATCCTTCTTATGGTTTTTTGAGGTTGTTTAAAATGTTCCATTTTAGAAAGGGGTAAAAGTGTAGGGTTTTGTGCGTTACTGCCACACATTATTTTTCCTCTTGTGCCATGAAAAATACAGCCACCACTATCGTCGCCCATTTGTTCCCCATCTTCCAGTTCATCAGGTCTTGGAGGCATTAGTCCACCATCGTACCAATGAACGGTTAATTCCGGCATAGCTACTTTTGGAAGGTTATCCCTTCTCGGGAATTCATAAATAATAAATTCTGTATTTGGAGGTGATTCGAGGTTTACAGAAGAAGAGGAGCTTTGAACTGTATCAGGTGCTTGTAATTTCAAAGCTTTAAACACCGGGTCCAATACATGGCAAGCCATATCGCCAAGTGAACCGTTTCCAAAATCCCACCATCCACGCCAGTTCCAGGGTGTATATACCGGATGATACGGGCGCCATTGAGCAGGACCGATAAATAAATCCCAGTCCAGGTTTTTAGGCACTCTTTTGTCTTTTTCTGGCCTTTCCAAACCCTGCGACCAAATGGGGCGATTAGTCCATGCATCAACGTGTGTTATTTCACCAATGGTTCCTGACCATATCCACTCACAAATTTCACGAATCCCATCGCTTGAATTCCCCTGGTTGCCCATTTGCGTTGCAACGCCGTATTTTCGTGCAGTTTCAGCTAATATCCGTGATTCATAAATGGAGTGGGTGAGCGGAGCCTGTACATAGGCATGATAACCATGGCGCATGGCAAGTACGGCCGACAAAGCGTGTGTATGATCAGGAGTAGCAATAAGCACTGCATCAATGTCTTTTTGCTCATCAAACATCACCCTGAAATCTTTGTATTTTTTTGCCCTGGTCCATTTCCTGAATGCATTTCTCCCGGCGTAATCCCAATCAACATCGCACAAGGCAACAATATTTTCGGTATCCATATTCAGAAGGTTGTTGTACCCCATGCCTCCAACGCCAATTCCTGCAATATTTAATTTATCGCTTGGCGCTTTATGTCCAAATCCGGCAATAACATTACCGGGAATGATGGTTATTCCTGCTGCCGCAACAGCCGAAGTTGATAAAAAATTCCTGCGGCTGATCTTTTGGTTTTGAGTATTGTTGTCTTTATTCATTGCTTTTATGGTGACTAATGGGATTCAGGGTACAAATTAAAGAATAATATGTATTCGGCAAATCCAATTTTCACTTTGCTTAACTTATTATTCCTTAAAATAACCTAATAACTGCTAAAAAAAGGGTGAAATTAATTCCACCCTTTCACATTGTATTTTTTCTTCTTATGCTGGCATTTCTGGCAATTTCCATCCTTTTCGATAGGTGTGTTTTACAAGTTCTGCAGCATATTCATTTGCCGAAACTGGTTCGGTCCAGGTTTTGTCGAATGTTGGGTGGCCATCGTGAATTTTAAATCCATCTTTAATAACCGTTTTTATTTTTTCATCGTCCCCGATATTTGTGAATTTCATATTTTCCCCATCCCATTCAAGGGTTTTGTTTAGCGATTGTAACCTAACAGCTAAAACTCCCATAACGACCATTTCATTAAATGGACCGGCTTCGGCAAAGTCAGATGTGCATGGAGTTCTGCTTTCTGCATCTTCTTTACATGCCCTGACCCAATCCATTTCGTGGGCACCTTTGTCCCAGGTTTTTCCCAATTCTTCTTCCACCCTACGTTCGGTTTTTGTAACTTCCGGGGTTTCAGCGCCAATAATCTCAGGGTCTACACCATAACAACCAACATGCATAACACCTTTAGTTCCATAAAAGAATGTTCCTCCACCCGATTTATTAGGCTCTTTTCCTGCTGGCCAATTATCCGGTAACATTGGCTTGATTCCGCCGTCATACCATGAAACTTCTACTTCGGGCATTTTAAGTTTACCTACTTTCTCCCTCTCAGGGAAGGTTAATTTTACCGCCTGAGCATTTGGTGCACATCCATCTAACAACAAGGTAGAACTTCCTTGTGCTTTGGTCGGATAGCCGAGTTTTAGCCCTTCGAAAACAGGGTGCAATATATGGCAGGCCATATCGCCAAGGGCACCAGTGCCGTAGTTCCACCAACCGCGCCAGTTCCAGGGATGATAAACTTCGTTGTAGGGAACCATTTTGGCAGGACCGGTAAATAAATCCCAGTCTAAGGTATCGGGTACCCAATGGCCTTGCTCTGGGGTATTTAATCCTTGAGGCCAAATGGGCCTGTCGGTAAACGATTCAACTTTGGTTATTTCGCCAATTGCACCACTCCATAATAATTCGCAGGTTTTTGCAACCCCTGCACCAGATGCCCCTTGGTTGCCCATTTGCGTGGCAACTTTATGTTTTTTTGCAAGTTTGGTCAATAAACGTGATTCATAAACAGAATGGGTCAACGGTTTTTGAAGAAATACATGTTTGCCCATGGTCATTGCAGTTGCAGCAACAATTGCATGCGTATGGTCGGCTGTGGCAATTACAACTGCATCGATGTCTTTGTTCATTTCATCAAACATAACCCTAAAATCTTTGAATTTTTTCGCGTCGGGAAAATGATCGAAGCATCGTTTCGCATATTTCCAATCTACATCACACAATCCAATAATATTCTCAGACTCCAGGTTCTTTAAATTAGCGAAACCCATCCCGCCAACACCAATACCCACAATATTCAATTTGTCGCTGGGAGCCTTATGACCTAAGCCTGCTATTACATTACTCGGAAGGATTGTGACCCCGGCAGCAACCGCGGTACTGGTTCCCAGAAATGACCTTCTGGAAATGCTTTTTTTGTTTGAACTTTTATGATTCATTTTATTATTGGTTAAGGTGACTAAAAAAATTCTATTAAAGATAAGGATATTAAGAGGTTTTAGAAAATGATATTTGTCTTCTGTTTATTGACGGGGTAATTCGGGTTAAGAATTATTGGCGCTTGGTTGAATAAACAGGATTGAAAACAAAACCTCTAACTATAGGATTTCTCTATTCTGCTTCAAAAAATTCTATTTGATTGGTGGCTGCCAAGGACTTATCTTTGAACCAAAATCTAAGAATATTAAATTAAAATAATAATAATTATGAAATCAGTAGGAGATAAATTTCCAAAATTTAAAAAGACAGCAGTTCTGGCAGACAATCAATTCGCGGAAGTAAGTTCTAAAGATCATCAGGGCGCAGGGAAATGGGCAGTATACTTTTTTTACCCTAAAGACTTTACGTTTATTTGTCCGACAGAAATTGTAGAGTTTAATAACAATCACGAAAAATTTAAAGAACTAAATACAGAGCTTTACGGTGCATCAACTGATACCGCTGAAGTGCATTTAGCTTGGAAAACCAACGATCCAAAGTTATCTAAATTAACTTTCCCGTTAATTGAAGACACGACAAAATCATTAAGTAAAAAATTAGGGATATTGCAACCAGGAGGAGTAGCATACCGGGCAACTTTTATTGTTGATCCAGAAGGGACAATCCAATGGGTAAACTGTAATAATGACGGTACCGGAAGGAATGTTTCTGAAGTTATTCGCGCATTAGAAGCTACTCAAAATCCCGGCTTAACAGCTTGTAATTGGGAACCTGGAGACGCATTGTTATAACAAAACTAAAAAAACAAAATCATGACAGTTAGAAAAGTAAAATCAGTTTGGAACGGAACCTTAAAAGAAGGTAACGGAACCATGGGAATTACGGGATATGAAGGACCATTTACCTTTGCAACCCGTTTTGAAGATGCAAAAGGCACAAATCCGGAAGAACTTGTAGGAGCTGCACATTCAGGTTGTTATTCAATGTTTTTGTCTGCTTTAATTAGTGGAGAAGAGTTGGTTCCTAAAAAAATCGAAACGGAAGCTTCAGTAACTTTAGGCCAACTGGATGGCGGTCCGGCAATTACTAAAATAGTGTTGGATTGTGTTGTAAAATGCGATGGTTTATCACAAGAAAAATTTAAAGAATTATCGCTGAAAGCAAAAGATGGTTGCCCAATTTCAAGGCTGTATGCCGGAGGGACAGCTACCATTGAATTGAACGCACGTTTAGAAGATTAGTATAGTTTAGTTTATTAATTGATTTGAAAAGAGCCTTTTGTGGGCTCTTTTTTTTGCACAAAACTCAAATAATTGTTCGTTGGCAGATTATTTTGATTCTTTAACATACTTCGGTTTAAACTCGGGAGAATAGTAATTATATTTGAATACGTTTACCAATAATCTCAGTCAAGGCATTAGTTAAAATCTGAACAAAGTGAATTTAAAAACCAACATTATAATATTGCTTCTATTGTTTGGAATAGGAGGCTGTTCACCAGCCTTGAAAATAGCCAGAACAGAAAAGAAAGTTATTCGAAAAATAGACAAAAAAATTTCGGAAGATTTTACAGGCGAAAAAAAATATACGTTCTCAGACAATGGGAACTATGTTTTGGTGAGCGGAATAAAGAATAAATTGGAACCTGCATTCGTTCAAATAATGGTTTTTGATATAAAACGTGAATGTTTGTTTGAAAGCAAGAATGTGTATCGAAAAGCATATTGGAAAGGTGATGTTTTGTACCTGGAAAAAATTATTGGACAATTGGAAGCAGGGGAAGATATAACAAAAAAGTACAACGAAAACAGAATTACTTATCAATTAATACTTCCAACAAAACAACTTCAACAAGTTGAGTCGGCATTATAGAAACAAATACCATGAAAAAACACCATTTAATAGTAGGGTTCAGCCTTTTAATTATTGTAGCATTTACGCTTGTTTATATCGTAAACAGCAGAAAAGAAAATGTTGGTGGTTGGGAAGCTGAGTATCAAAAGAAAAAAGAAAGGCGGGCAAATGGTTTTGTGAAAAGCCGGGAATATGCGGTAGCAAAGGCAAAAGGGATGAAAGAGTATTTTGAGGGCTTACGAAATCCTATTGTTGGGCAAGGGGAGGACTATCCTCCTAACTATTTGATGAAGGAATTGAAAAAAGCGCAACAAAACAAAATATGGGAAAAGTCTGCAAGCGCGGTTGAATGGGTTTCGAGAGGCCCTGGAAATGTTGGCGGTAGGGTACGCGGATTGATTGTTGACCCGGATGACCCGACCAATAATACATGGTTTATTGGGACTGCGACTGGTGGGGTTTGGAAGACGAGCGATGGTGGCAATAGTTTCACGAATTTAACACCCGATATTCCTTACTTATCCACAACAACACTTGTAATGTCGCCTGCAAATACCAATACAATTTATGTCGGTACCGGCGAAAGTTTTAGCGGAAGGTTTAATACCGGGGGTGGTATTTTTAAATCGAACAATAAAGGACAAACCTGGGAGCAATTGGGATCAACATCTGAAAATTTGGATTTTAGATATGTGAACCGACTTATTATAGATCCTGAAAACGAAAATATTGTGCTTGCAGCAACTTCAACAGGAATATTTAAGACCGCTGATGGGGGGACTAATTGGGTGAAAAAATACGAAAACAGCAATGTGGAAGATTTAGATGCTGATCCCAATAATTTTTCCATCCTTTATGGATGTGTTAATTCGGTTGGTGTTGTAAAGTCAACTGATGCTGGAGAAACTTGGAATTTATCGAGTGAGGGGATAACAAATGGTTATCGTTTTGAATTGGCGATATCGCCAAGTAATCCTGATAAAATCTATGTGAGCGGGGAATATACCGACGAAGTTTCTTTAATTTATGTTTCTTCAGACGGAGCACAAAGTTGGGAAGTATTTAAAGATTTGGATTCGTTTGATGATTTTTTAGGAGGTCAAGGCTGGTACGATAACACCATTGCCGTTGATCCATACGATGAAAACATCTTTTTTGTGGGCGGGGTAAATATTTGGAAGCTCACAAGAACGGATTCTGTTGAAGTTGGGGCGAAAGAAGTTACAAGAGTTGATGAAAACAATACAGGGTCGTTTATTCAAAGGGTAAGTTTCTCTGGAAATACTTTTACCGGATTATCTGTTAGCGAGACAGATGCAAATAGTTTGGTAGAATCAGATTGGGCAAGTGTTGAGATTCGGTTTGGACCAGATAAAAAGCAAAAAGCATATCGGTTCGAAGTACCATTTCAGGCAACTTCCGGGGTCGCCGCTTCAAGTTATTCGTATAAAGATTTTGTGGAAGTTCCGTTTGAGGTTTGGGATATTACCAATAATAAACAATTATCGGTTTCTTTTCGCGATCAGGAAAGGGATGGTGCGTTTAATTTATATCCGAGGTCGCCCGATGAACTGGAAGGAGAGTATGGTTTGTTAGGGCGCGAATATATTTATGTAAATGCCGTTGAATACGATGAAAATGGCGGGAACAGGTATTTGACCAGGGATGGTGGGCATCAATATAAAAACCTGTTTATGCTTTGGGCTATCTTACCTGAAAATGGAATATGGGATGCTGCAAACCTACCTGAATCAAACATAAAGATTGTTTACTCTTCCCTCACAAAACGATATGGAACTGTCCGTTCGGTTGCCGATGCCTATAATAATTACGGTGGTGGCGACAATTACAGTCAAAGCGAGGGTTTTGGAACAACTTCAATCCCGGGTTTTCACCCTGATCATCATACTTTAATCCCAATTAAACAGAATGACGCACAAAAAGAATATTGGATATTAAATGCCAATGATGGAGGTCTCGGTATTTCAAAAGACAATGGCGAAAACTGGACTCAAATAAAAAAAGGCATGGTTACAACACAGTTTTATGGTGTTGCAAAGCGTCCGGGACAGCATCAGTATTTTGGGGGAACGCAGGATAATGGTTCTTGGCAGTCGGCACTTATTGGTGAGTCTAATCAGTTTTCAAATTATTTTTTCAAACTTGGAGGAGATGGTTTTGAATGCATTTGGCATCAAACAAACGATTTAAAAATAATTGGATCTGTTTATAATAATGCTTTTTATAGGAGTACTAATCGAGGGCAATCCTGGTCAGCTGCCGATGCTGGAATTGATGAAGATGGCCCGTTTATTTCAAGGTTGGCAAACTCGCCACAGGAACCAGACCGTTTATATGCCGTTGGTACCAATGGATTATGGGTGTCGGATGATTTCGGTGCATCTAGCTGGACAAACAGGTCGGTTGGAATAAACTGGACAAGCGGGGACGTTACATCCTGGCACTTGGTGGAGGTATCGCCAGCCAATAACTCGGTGGTTTATTGTGGCGCATCCAACAACCCTTTAAATGGGTTAGCATTTTATGCATCAACAAACAAAGGGATTTCTTTTACACAGGGGAGGGCTTATTCGTTAAGGGATATGCCTTATTATCTAAGATCTATAACGCCCCATCCCAATGAAGAAGGAACGGTTTTTATTAGCTATGCAGCCTATGGAGTTCCAAAAATCTTAAAATCAGAAGATTATGGACAAACATGGGAAGACCTTACAGGTTATGGTTCAACAGGCACTAGCAGTTCCAATGGTTTTCCTGAAGTGCCATGTAATTGTTTGCTTATATTTCCTGAATATCCGAATCAAATTTGGGCTGGTACCGATATTGGTATATTTCAATCAAAGGATTCTGGGGCTTCTTGGGAAATCCTGAACTCCGATATGCCAGCAGTTCCAATCACGCAAATGTTTTTGCAGGATGGGAATGTGGTAATTGCAACTTACGGGAGGGGCATTTGGTCGGTTGAGTACGATAACCTGGTTTCCAGTGATGCGTTTGCCATTGAAGATGGGATTCAACTTGTTGTTTATCCAAATCCATCGAAAGGGGATATTAACCTGGAAATAAATGGCGATATGAACGGGGAACTGGATGTATTGGTTTACGATATGGCTGGGAAAACAGTGTATTCAGATAAGTGCATAAAAAACTTTGAAACCTTGAAAACATCGTTTCAATTGGATGTAAGACCGGGTAATTATACTTTGGTGCTGCGCAATACGGAAAAAAGGATAAGCAAAAAAATACTTATTAGCGATTAGCAAATAATAAATGATCAATATTGTATGAGGTGAAGAAAGGTATTTATGGCTTATAAGTATTAATTGCACAATAATTTTATTTTTAAAAAACATCGTGTAAATTTGTTTGGCAAGGTATTAAAACTAATCTTTTAAAATCATACTTATGGAAGAAGTAAAAAACACGGTTAATCCGCAATCGCCGCCCCCAAATTATTTGGTTTGGGCTATTTTAACAACTATTTTTTGTTGCCAACCATTTGGCATTGTTTCCATTGTTTTTGCTGCAATGGTTAATTCGCGCTGGGTTTCGGGCGATTATGAAGGAGCTATGCGTGCCAGTAAAAATGCAAAACTATGGGCTTGGTTAGCTGCATCGTTTGGTATAATCATAGTTGTTATTTCTTTTGTATTAATGGCATTGGGCATTGGCGCTGCATTCTGGTCAGAGTGGATTGATATGTAAAATTGAGCATTCTTGGAACAGTCTTTTTTATTAATTTCTTCCTTGTGGTAGAAAGGAGAGGCTTGTTTCATGCGTGAAGCACAAAATATGTCAAGATATATAAAAATTGGGTTGCTGATAGCAATTGTTGCATTGGCAATCCTTTTCTATTTTTTAGATCCTTTGGTTCATCCGATTTTTCCCAAATGTATTTTTCATTCGATGACCGGATTACATTGCCCCGGATGTGGTTCGCAACGTGCTATTCATAGTTTGGTACACTTAAATTTTGCCGGGGTTGTAAGTAACAATGTTTTGTTTATTCCGGCTTTGCTAATGGTCGTTTATGGTATTTCCATTCCGGTCATTAATCGAAAATTTGAAAAAAACTATCCCAACTTAATGAAACACCCAAAAACGCCATTGGTGATTTTGATTTTGATCATTCTATTTTGGATAATCCGGAATATCCCATTTTACCCATTTACAATTTTGGCTCCCGGATAGTAATTATGTTTGATTTTCTTTCATTCCAAATTCAGGATCATAAACCAAATACCTGACAATAATAAACCCTGGTAGGGTGCAAAGCATCACCCAAACAAAAAATAGTTTATAGCCAATTAGATACTGAATCCAACCACTTATCATTCCCGGCAACATCATTCCCGCAGCCATAAAACCTGTGCATAAGGCATAATGCGCTGTTTTGTTTTTTCCTTCAGAAAGGTAAATCATATACAACATAAATGCAGTGAATCCAAATCCATAGCCAAATTGTTCAATTACGACCGAGCTTGTAATAATCCACAATTGTTGGGGTTGGGCAA
This sequence comes from Prolixibacteraceae bacterium, assembly GCA_963678235.1. GTDB lineage: Bacteria > Bacteroidota > Bacteroidia > Bacteroidales > Prolixibacteraceae > JABMQB01. Next base: position 4,274,148 of record OY782766.1, read on the forward strand.
AAGACAGAAAAACATACACAAGGTTTGGGAGGTTCATGGCAAGTACCATCGGGAACATCCATTTTTTTAATCCGTTTCGCGACACAACTATGCCTCCAAGAATCCCGCCAAGGGTGAGGGCAAGCATACCTGCAGTACCGTAAATAAAGCCAATGTTGCTGGTACTCAATCCAAGTCCGCCAACATCTGGTTCATCTAAAAGAAATGGCGATGCCATTTTTACCAATTGTGCTTCGCCAAGCCTGAATACCAGAATAAATAAAAGGGCAATACCAATTTGGTCTTTTTTGAAAAAGGAAACAAAGGTATCCCCAAAATCTACGATGATTTTTTTCAAAGATGTAGTGGTTTGTTTGCTATCCGCTTTAGGATAGGGAAGGATAAAAGAATGCCACGAGAATAAAACAATGAACAAGACTGCCAGTACTAAAAAAGTATATTTCCAGGCAAGTACATTGCTGTTTGAAAATACCTCCAATTGCCCGGCAAGTATCACGATTAACCCTTGTCCGGTTAACATGGCTATCCGGTAAAACGTATTTCGAATCCCGACAAAGAAAGCCTGATCGTGTTTGCTTAAGCCAAGCATGTAAAACCCGTCGGCAGCAATATCGTGGGTAGCCGAACTAAACGCCAACAACCAGAAAAATGCCAGTGTATATTTAAAAAATGAATTGGTTGGGATGGTAAACGCAATTCCTGCCAAGGAAACACCAACAAAAAATTGCATTACTACAATCCAATACCTCTTTGTTTTAAGGATATCAACAACAGGGCTCCACAGGGGTTTTATAACCCAGGGCAGATAAAGCCAACTGGTATAAAGTGCAAGATCGGTATTTGAAATGCCCAGTCGTTTGTACATGATTACCGAAACGGTCATTACAAAAACATAGGGCAATCCCTCGGTAAAATATAATGATGGAATCCATGCCCAGGCATTCCTCTTACTTGACTTGTACATAGTAAAAAATTTTCCCAAAAGTAGCGAATGTTTCTTTATTTCGAGTTTGAAAACCAACACAGCATGGATAATCAAATATTCATAAAATAAGGAAATATTAAATCAGGACGTAAATCTCAATAAGATAAAATGAAACTTATGTCAACAATGAGCGTAATTTAATTGGGAATCGGATTTACAATAATATATTTATACTCAATAAAAAACCAAAAACTTTTACCAAATGAAAAGGGCATTCTTTATTCTATTTGTTTTTCTCTCAACTCAGGTTTTTTCTCAAGAAAATAAGTTTTCGTTAATTGGACATTGGGCTTATGGGGCTACAGATTGTGTAGTTCTGGACGGCAATACAGCTTTTGTTGGCAGTGGATCATATGTTACTTTGATTGATATCTCGACACCCGAAACTCCTACAGAAATATCTAAAATCCTTATGCCGGGCTTAGTGAAAAGTATTGTAATTGATGGAGACTATGCATATGTAGCAAATACAGAAAGCGGGCTCCAAATTATAGATATAAAAAATGTAAACGACCTGTCAATTGTTGGTTCTTTAGATAACGACGAATCTTCTTTAAAGCTATTTAAGAAGGGAGATCTAATCTATTTAGCCAATGAAAGAGGTGGGATGCAGATTGTTAATGTGAGCGATCCTTCATCACCTCAGGAACTTGGAAGTTATACTACAGGATACCTAACCTACGATGTATTTGTGGAAGGAGATTTTGCTTATCTCGCTGACTCGTGGAATGGTCTTGTGATTGTGGATGTTTCTGATCCTTCAAATCCAACTTTCAAAGGAAAAATGAATGAAGAAATCTGGGGTTGTTGTATATTAGTAAAAGACAATTATGCTTATTTAGGAGGTAGCAATGGATTGTTAATTATAGATATTACGGATAAAACTAATCCTCAGCAGGTAGCCCAACAGTATTTAAGTAGAGTGAAAGATGAAATGATATTGAGTGATGGTTATGTTTATTTAACAGCAACCCAAAATGGATTGAAAATTGTTAATGTTACAGATCCATTGAATCCTTCTCTTGTAAGTACATATGACACTAAAACTTTTGCTAGAGGAGTTGCTAAAAAAGATGATATTGTTTTGGTAAGTGATTCATATAGCGGATTGCATATTATAAATTCTTCTGACAAAGCTAATCTTGTAGAAGTTGGATTCTTTCAAACAGCTGGTAGAATAAACGATGTGGTGGTGAAAAACAATCTGGCATATGTGTCTGATATGATGAACGGATTGCAAATTCTTGATGTTAGCAACAAATCGAATATAGAAAGATTAGCTTCTTTCAATCCTGATGATTCCGGTTTGCCCTATAGGTATTTTTGTCTGGCGATAAAAGATAGTTTGATTTATTACGGATATGATGGAGGTTTATATATAATAAATGTTTCAGATTCTTTAAATCCAATAGTTGCAGGACATTTACAAGTCACAACCATCGAAAAAATAAAGTTGGATGGAAATTATTTATATGCAGCTCTTGGCTGGGGAGGACTTTCCGTTATTGATATCTCCGATCCTTCAAACTTAAATGTAGTAGGTACCGTGGCAGGATTGATGAAAGCGATAGATGTACAGGGAAATTATGCTTATGCGGTAGGGCATAATGGGATGTACATTATTAATATTTCGGATCCTACCAACCCTGTACTAGAACATAACCATGAAGTTGGAAATACTTTTGGAAGAGAGTTAGTTGTAGATGGGAATTATGCATACGTCATAGGAAACACTTTTAAAGTGATGGATATAACGGTTAAAACAAATCCGACTTTAATTAGTGAACTTAATGTTGGTGTTTGGTGCACAGGAATGGGCAAAAGTGGCAATGATATTTATTTGGCCGACAATGGGAACTACGTATGGGTTCAAAGTGGAATAAGAAGTATTGATATAAGAGATTTAAATGCACCTGTTGAAAATAGCTTCTTTGGTTCAGGTGGAGACGCTAGCTATTTATTTGTTGACGGCACAGTTATTTATTTAGCTGACGGTGATGGAGGCTTATTAATCCTTAAGGATGATTTTCCTTCAAGCGCACCTTTCAACTTTACAAAAACTGATATTGAATTATTTCAGAACTATCCAAATCCATTTCAAAATTCTACAATAATTTCTTATTACTTACCGGAAGATGGAGCAGTTCAGTTAAAAGTATTTGATGCATTAGGACGTGAAATTGAAGTACTTGTGGATGAAAACAAAAGTGTAGGGAAACATTTAGTAAGATGGAATTCGAATGGCTTTAAAGGACAAGAGCTTTTCTATAGGCTTAGTTTTGGAGGAAGCTCCATTGCCAGAAAGATGATAGTTAGGTAATTAAAAACGTATACACATGTTGGATTCACCCCTTGTTAATTTAGGTTCAAACTTATTTTAATCCCGGTTCTTGTTTGCTTCATATCTTCAAAACCTACAACAAAATCTACATCAATCATCAATAAGATACCGCGCAAGCCATAACCAAGTTCTGCGTAATGCTTCATGTTTTCGGTATGAAGGTAGTTTACAAAAAGGTTTTCCCTGATTAATGTCCTGTTCAGGATTGGCAGCCTTTTTAGGATGATTTTTTCAAAGTTGCCGATGAGGTGACCTTCCAGAAAATAATCCCTTGAAGCGGCTTCGTAGTAATCAAGCAATTGAAATTTATTGCTTTCGTTGGCAAAGGCAAACAAGCGGTCGTTGGCATTAAAATACCTAAAGTCCTGGGCAAAAAGCACATCGTTATTCAGAAACTTGCCTGCATCCAATCTGTATTCAAGGGTACTGCTAAATCCAATCCGAAGGTTTTGGGTCAGGTTCATTTCCAATAACTCGTAATTAGCTTCGCCTCCAATTGTTGTTTTATAATTCATGCCAATTGTAGGGAATTTGCAGCTTGCAGGATACTTAATGTTATTTCTGATCCTGTACCTCTGTTTGTGCCTGTAGGTAAACCCAAAGCGGGCAATGGATGATGTACTAGCACCTAACTGCCAATTCTCCAAGCCCTCTATTTCAGGGATATTGTTCGTATATTCTTTGTTTTTACGGTTGATCATTTTAAAACCCGAGTGGTTTTCCAGGGGCGATCGGTTTGTATAATCAAAACCAATAGTTGCCTGAAAACCATTAAAAATTTCAGTGCCGCCGCTGATGTTTACATATTTCTTTTCATAAAATTTTTGAAAATTGTCTTCTAGCTCAAGGGTATAGAAGGAAGTTTCCATAGGTTTCAAGGCATATTTATTTTTAAAGTCGGCTGTTACCTTCCCGCCCGATGCCCTAAACCAGCTTCTTTTAATTCCATTAATAAGGTAATAAACCGATCCATTTGCATTCACTGCTTGCCGCGAAAAGGCATAAGATAATTCCGACGATGCATACAAGCGTTTGCCCAATGTGTCACGAAGGCTGTAATTGAAAGGGAAGGATAATTTAAATCCATCAACCGTATTAAATTCAATTTCGGAAATGGATATTAAGCCCGGAACAGAGAGGCTGGAACTAAACCTCGCACTATCTTCTTCGTACCGATAGGTTCTGCCCATAATCACATCTTTGAATTTAAATTTACGCATGGAGTTTCGTATCGAATCTTTATACTCAGGAGTACTTTGGACCTGCATTATTGAATCTTTCTCACCAAACGAACTATTTTCTTTTTGTGTTAAAGGAATTGGCCTTAGCTCTGCCCAATAAAGGGAATCGTTTTTTGTCACATCGCCTTGCACCTTCACCCGTTCTTTTATTTCCAAAGGCTCGGGCGGCATGGTTCTTTTCACTTCTTTCTCGAGAAGTTTCTCCAGTTTGTACATTTCCCGGTTCGACAAATCTTCTTTTTGCATTAGGGCATTAATCTTTTCCTGTTCTTTTGTTGGTTCGATTTGTTGGACTGTGGTTTTTTCCTCCTTCTGATACATGGAATCAAGAACATGTTTGTCTGCCGTTACTTTTTGATTAATTACATCTAAAAAAGTGTGGTCGAGCTGATCGTTCAATGACAGCGAATAATCGGAAAACGATGCCACATAATTATATTTCATTCCAATCCCTAAAACTGAAATATCCATCTCGAAATCGAGGCTGGTTGGCATCCATGTATTGTCATCCACCATGGCGTATATTTGGCGCATTTGCACGTCCATAAAGGGCATGCTAAACTTTAAATCGGCGGAATGAATATTCCAATAATTTTCCACAATATTGATAAACCCTTCAAAAGTACCTTTGCCTTTCACTTTCGGGCTTACCTTGATTTTATTGATAAGCTTGCCCTGGTCTTCAAAAACACCCATCAATTCAAAATTGTATTTTTTCAGGGCGAACCTGCCAACTGGCGAAACAATCCCATAGTCGGAAACATTATACAGGTTTGTGGTGATCATTTCCAACGGACTGGTGTTATTGTCGGCTCCGGAAACGTGCATTGCTATTACTTCCTGATCGAGTTTGTCGGGCAATTCAAAATGGATTTTATTAATCGATTCCATCACAAAAGGCTTGTCTTTTTCGACGCCTTCTTTCTCAAATTGTTTCTTAAAAACCTTTGGTATTTTGTGCACAACACCACTTCCTTTCAGATATAATTTGCAGTCGTATTCCGACACCTGGTTGGTGTAATAAGGTGCCATGGCAATTGCCCTTCTCATCACATAATATGCCGGGTCTTCGCCCGATGCCAATACTTTTATTTCTTTTATCCGGATGTTTTGGGGTACAAACACAATTCTGGTTTCAATAAATGTGCTGTCAATTTTAAATTTTTCGCGGTGGCTTTTATACCCAATATATTGAAACAGCACTTCCCATTCGCCGGGTGAAAGTTTTAACTCAAAATTGCCATCAAGGTTTGAGGTCGTTCCTGTTTTAAGTGTCGGAACATAAATATTGGCATAGGCAATGGGTTCGTTGTTTTTATCAACGATTGTTCCTTTTATGCCCTGTGCAAAAATTAGTTTCGAAATAAATATGAGGATGAACAGTAGGGAAAATATTTTCATTTGTTTTCAATGGCTTTTATTACAGAGCGGAAAGTTAGGGAAAGCACTATTAAATGTTACGTTAATTAGATGAAAAATTTTAAAAAGTTCATTAAAACAATTTTGATAGTTATGATAAACAACATTCAAAAACAATTATAGTGTAAGTTTAATAAGCTTTGCATTTTTGAAATAGTGCTGAAGGATTTTTTGGTATGAAAATCCTTTTTCGCCCATAACTGCTGCTCCAATCTGGCATAAACCAACACCATGTCCCCAGCCTGCTCCGCTTAGTGTAAATTGCTGAGGGATACCATTTTCTATTTTTTTGTATTCGATCACAAAAGCTGAGCTGTACAAATGGCTTTCTGATAACCATTTGCGTATTTCAAGCTCTTTACCAACAGTTACAGAGAGTTTGGTGCCTGTAATCTTTAAGAGGATGATCCGGGAAGAATGGCCTCTTTTTATTGCTTTCAGTTCGATAATTTCACCAAAATCAAAGCCCGATTTTTTTTGGAGCATTTCTGCTAATTCTTTTTGCGTATAAGTAATTGTCCAGCGGAAAAAGTCGCTTGTTTTTTGGTCAAATCCCGGAAGAACCTGACGTATAATATTTCGGTCATCTGTATTGCAATAAGCATGAGGCTTGTTTCTAATCCATTCTTCAGCTTCTTGTTCCACCCTCAGATCAACACAGGTGGTACTGGCAAACTCTGAATCCACAACTTTTGTTAGATATGGATGATAAACGGGTTCCCACACATTTTCGAAATTTTCGCTTATTCCGCCACAGCATTTTGAAAACCTGGTATCGCAAACCTCATTATTAAAAACCAAAACCTCGCCTTCGGTTTGTTGTACAGCCTTCAATGCTTTCTCCGACACAATTTTTGTTATTCCCTGGTAACGTTGGCAATGGTCATCGGCACAAACATCAAAAAGTTGGTGGTCTTCATGATCGTACCACCTTTCGATTTCTGTAGGATTAGTATTTTCCTTTTTCTCGGATTTGATCAGGGATTTGCTTTTATTCTGTATTTGGGCAAGCACCCAGCTCCTTGAGATTACGGCATGTGCTTTTAAAAATTCAAGCGAAGCATTTGCACTCATTTCGGAGGAAATAACACTTTGTAAATAATCTTCCAAATGAATGAGGTTAATTGCCCAAACCTGATCTCCGTCTTTTATAAATTTAAGCTTTCCGCTAAAGCGCTGGTCTTCTTTTTGCTCCCAATGAAAATCGATGCCAATGGTTACTTTCTTCAGGATGAAAACGTTGTTTGGGGAAACCGGCTCTAATGTAATTGGTGATGAAGAACTGATCGTAAAATCCTGGTTTTCTATAATCATTTGATTTTTAGCTGTCCTTATGGTATAATTGCCAGAATCGAGTTTTATTGGTTCTTTGCAACTACTTTGGAATGATCCGACCAATTGAAATTCAATCCTGGAATTTGTAAGTATTCCGACTGCTATGTTTTGTGGGTATTTCATTGAGAGATAAAATAAGGCTTAAATGTACAATTCCAGGTTCTCAAATTCTTCATCGGAGAGACTAACTTCCTGAAAAATTTCTTCAATGTCCTTTAGGGTGATTTTTTCAAAATCTTCTTTTCTGGGCAAAATAAATATCCCACCCATTTCAACAGAAGCCGGACCAATTATAAATTGTTTATCCCCTTCGCGAAAGTAATGTGATGGTTTTTGTTTTCCCCTTGGAAACAGGATTACCTTCCAACAATCATCCTCAAAAGAACAAATAATGTTCATTCTTGGCTCTTCTTCATTGGGATGTATTTTTAGCAAGCGATAAACGAAATCGAAATATTCCTTAATTGAATTGATGCTGCATGACTCCAGCACAATCATTTTCCTTAAATAGTTTTTAACCGAGAAAATCTTGATTTTATCGTTCGCCACCAGCATATTGCTGAAATTATTTTTCAGTTTTTCATACTCTTTTTCAACTGGCATTACTGCCTTTGAGCATGCCTGGAAATGCAAATGGTCAGGGGCTGAAGCCCCGCAAACCGGTCCATTGTAAAAAACTGTAAACCCGGCAAGAGCCTTGCTGATTGCCAGCATATCGATGAAGTTGTTTTTAATCAACTGTGGTGTATGGCTCAACTTCGAAATGGTAAAATGCAAATCAAAAATCGGATATGGGTTACATAAGATCAGGTATTCATTATGAAGCAAAATTCCTTTTTGTTCCTTGGGTAAATTTTCCAGGCACAGAAAGCATTTTCTGGCTTCAATCGATTTTTTGTCTGTTTTTGCTGCCGTTGACCTTATTCGTTCAGGGTTAAAGTGCGTTTCGATTTTAAAACCCCCAAAATAATGCCTGTTTATTTCAATTGATGACAAGGCATCATAATTATCCTTTGCCAGTTTCCAGCTTGCTTTTTGTTGTTCGCACAATGCAATGAGTTTGTCCTTGATGGTTTCTACAGAGCCATATATTTGGAGTTTTTCATCTGATATAGTCCTCTGTTGTGACATGGAAGCCCTAAGATAGCATAAAATATAAGCGTTTCAACGAAGAATTTATTAACAACAATGTTTATAAACCTTCCAATTAAAATGAAGCAACAATTTTACCTCAAAAGAAATTATTATTTGGTATTAAATTTTACGCACTAAGTTCATCAAGCCAATGGTTTATTTTTTCAATCCTGGGGATACTGCCCTGATGCTTAAGTTCGCCATTAATGATTATTGCCGGAGTCATTAATATCCCGCATTCTTTGGCTTTGTTTTCAAAAGGCCTGAGTATTTCGTCCAGTTCATACGACCAGTTGCAATTGTTGTAATCCTTATATTCCAGGTTTTGAGCGGATTGATTGTTGACCATCAGATAGGCAAGCCTGTTTTGGTCAATGCTTTGGTCAATTTTTTTTGCAACATCTTTGGCAGTACCCGATTCCAAACCAAGATTTTTTGCATAATTTCTCGCCTCTTCATCGGTAAATGTCCAGTGTACCACCTCCGCATCCAGGTTTAATTCAAGTACTTTTCTTTTCATTACATTTTCTAATAATCCGCATCTCGGACAAGGAGGATTGGTTCCGATTACAATAATTGTATTCATTTGAGGTATAAGGTTTATAATTGGTTTAAATATAATCGATAAACGTAGCTTTTCTTTTATTGGTATTGTATGTTCTTTATTTTCTAGTTAATGTTTAAAACCGCCGAATTATATTCGGAGCATTGCAGCCACTTTAGTTTCTACAAATTTCGATTTTAAAATGAAGTAGATTTGAGTACAGAGATTTGTGTATTAAGAATTATTTTGCTTTTTCTCTCTACTCAGTACTCAATTCTCATGTCTATTTTTTTGCATTATTTTTTTTGAATTTCCTGTCTGCCGAACAGGCAGGCATTCAATTTTAAACCTATGAACTTCCAGGGCATAGTCGTTTATTTTGAATTTTGTTTTATCCTTGCTTTCAATTCAATCGTTCTGATTTTGTCTTTATAAAGGTCATGCATGTTTTGCTTCTGGATATCAAGGGCGGCATCAGAGTTTCCTTCCCATCTTCGACAAAGGTATAAGGATTCATAAATCCGCCCAATTTTATATTCCCTTGAGATTTGTAAACCAACAGCATAGTCTTCGCCATAACTTACGTTAGGGAATTTAATTTCCCTAATTAGCGGGGTATAAAAAGCCCGTGGCGCACCGAGTCCGTTAATTCGCAGTGCATTGTTTGGACCGTTATCATCGGTCCATTCAGCGTGGGTGATCAATCCCGGAGGAATCTCTTCCATGTCGAAATTGGTTATCTGGTAACTTCCAATTACCATGGCACATTGATCGATATAGAATTGATCCACAATTTTTTGCAGGGTATTTTCTGATGCATAAACATCATCGCTGTCTAATTGAACCACAAACTTTCCACACTGTTTATGATTGATTCCTTCGTTCCAACAACCACCAATCCCGAGGTTTTTATTTTCAGGAATAATATGGATAATTTTTCCCTGTGCGGCATAAGGTTTGAGAAGTTCCGTGGTTCCATCAGTTGAATAATTATCTACCACAAGCAGGTTAAAATTAAAATTGGTTTGCTGCGATAATACCGATTCAATGGCATCTTTTATGGTATTTACTCGGTTAAAAACTGGAATTAATACGGAAGCTTCTGCCAGAAATTTATCATTTTCAAAGCCAACTTTCTTGAATGTAGCGTTAAGATAAGCACCAATTTTTTTCAGGTGGCTGGTGCATGCCTGTTCCATTTCCAATTGAATTTCGTGCATATTAGTTTGCACATAATCAAATTGTTTTGCCCCTGAATTTCGGTGGTCGGTTTTTACCTTGGAAAATAAGAGTTCCGGGATGTGGATAATTTCGCCTTCACGGGACGTTGCAAGCCTAAGGGAGTAATACCCCGCAAAAGAAAAATCTTCTTCATCAAAGTCATTTAATATTTTTGTTTGAAAGAGCTGAGCGGGACCAAAATCAAAATCATCGCGGAGACTGCCTGGTTGGTATTCAATAAGCGGATGGGCAACGTTTTTATTTCCTTCCTTTTCAATATAATCGGCATAAACCATTGCAGCATTTGTGCTTTCTGCCACCTGAACAAGCCTTTCGATCGCGTATTGCCCCAAAGTGGTTGGAGAATCTTGTAATATAAAAAGTGTGTATTTAGCGGAAGCTTTTTGGGCTATGTTACGGATGCTTTTTGTTGAAAACAAATTTTTAGTTTCCATCCAATTGGTATTTTCAATGCTGACCTCACTTGGGTGAAGGATGTAAACAGCATTTACTAAGGAATTTCCTGAAATTGAATTGACCAGCTTGGTGGTTTCTTCATAGTTATAGAAGGCAATAAAACAATCGAACTGAGGCATTTTTATAGTTTTATAAGTAAGGGCGCGCTAATGTTACTTTCAATATTGAGCCTGTCAAGGGTTGAAATTCGGATTTCATATTCCTTTCTTTTTCGGTTTTCCCTTTTGAATTTAATTTTTGTGCTATTCGTTATAGAATAAATAGTAGAAGGATCATTCGGGTTAAACGATTTCCCTTTTTCAGATTTATAAACAATATATCTGTTTTTTCTTGGAGCTTTTATAGTTGCTGCCACTTCAGCCCATTTAAGCTTTTTACCGCGTTTTTTTAGTTGCCCGGGCAACTTGGGTTTATTGGAATTATTCATTTTATCAGGAGGTACTATGGATGGAAAGGCATAAATGTGTTGTTTCAAACGATCTTGAAAGCCAATCAAATCGCGTTTTAAATGCTTGTAGCTATAAAAAACATTTCCTGAGATTGTTGGGTTTGCCCTGTTTATTTTTATCTGATTTGGCAATTGCCTGGAATCGGTCCAATCTGAAATTGTTGCTTTTGGATCAATTTTATAGATTCCGTTTCCAATGTACAAGCTTTTATTATTCGCATTTTGCGACCACCAGTCTGCCAGTCTTCCATAATCAACAGCGGGGTGCCCAATCCGCCAATATAATTGTGGTACGACATAATCAATCCAATCGTTCTTAAGCCATTTTATAATATCTGCATGCAAGTGGTCATAATTCGTTAACCCACCATTAGTTTCAGAACCCATGGGATCATCTTTTTTGTTCCGCCATACCCCAAACGGACTGATCCCAAATTTTACCCACGCTTTGGTTTCTTTGATGGTTTTATGCAATTGGCTGACAATTAAATCCACATTGTTCCTTCTCCAACCTGCCTTATTATCCATTGAAAAAGTATCCCGGTAGGCTTGAAATGAAATCGAGTCGGGGAATTCATCTGCCAATGGGTATGGATAAAAATAATCATCAAAATGAATGGCATCAATATCGTACCTGAGCACCACATCTTTTACTACTTCAGCAACAAAATCACGTACTTCTGGGATTGCTGGATCGAAATAGAGTTTATTGCCGTATTTCACAATCCATTCGGGATGTTTAAATGCAATATGGTTTGCGGCAATTGGCACATTGGCATTCTGAGCAATCCGGTACGGGTTCATCCAGGCATGGAACTCAAGTCCGCGCTTATGGCTTTCTTCGATCCAAAACTGCAAAGGATCGTAAAAAGGCGAGGGGGCTTCGCCCGGAACTCCGCTTAAATATTGTGACCAGGGTTCAAGTGCAGACGGGTAAAAAGCATCCGATGCAGGACGGATCTGGAGTATAACGGCATTCAGGTTCAGGGCATGCAAATTATCCAGGATTTCAATTGCTTCCTTTTGTTGTTCCTTTGTGCTTAAACCCGGTTTTGAGGGCCAGTCGATATTTTCTACCGTAGCTACCCAAACACCCCTGAATTCGTATTTTGGGGCATTTTGCCCAAATGAGAAGTAAGCCACAAAACCTAATAAGAGCAAAAGAATAATCCTCTTGAAAAACTCCTTCATCCAAGCAATAATGTTGATAATCCAATTCATAATTTAAATATAAAAAATTATGCTTTGCGTGTGTGTGGAAGGTGACGATTGTTTCTTATTTTTATTGAATGAAATTATTGGCAGATTGTGGATCGACCACAATAAATTGGGCAATTTTGGATAAAGACAGTGAGCCCGTCTTTTTTAACTCTGATGGGATTAATCCGGTTCATATGAGAGCCAACGATATTTATTTGGAGTTGAAAGATGCACTTATTAACGTAACAACAAATGAAATCTCGGAAGTTTGGTTTTATGGTGCCGGTATTGTAGGTGAAGAAATAAAAAAGTCAATGCAAGATATCCTTGCGCGTTTTTTCCCTTTTGCCAGGCTTGATGTAGATAGCGACCTAATGGCGGCAGCCCGCGCCGGATTGAACCGGGAGAGGGGGATTGCATGTATTCTGGGCACAGGTTCAAATTCATGCCTTTACGATGGAAAAGAAATTATTGAACATGTGTCGCCCCTTGGTTATATTCTTGGCGATGAGGGCAGTGGGGCAGTGATGGGAAGAAAGCTGGTTGGTGATTATTTAAAGAAGATGATGCCCCTTGAGTTGCAGCATAAATTTAAAGAAGCTTATCCGTATTCACGAACTGATTATTTAAATATGGTGTATAAACAAGATAAACCAAATCAGTTTTTGGCAGGTTTAACAAAATTTCTTGTTGAAAATTCAGAAGTAGAATATTGTTATGAATTTGTTTACAACGAATTTGATTTGTTTATTCGAAGAAATATCCTTGGGTACACTGATTATAACAATTTGCCTGTGTCTTTTGTGGGCTCTGTGGGATTTTATTTTAAAGAGATTTTGTTAAAAGTACTGGACGAACATCGGTTAATACCCGGAGATATTTTAAAAGAGCCATTAAATAAATTAATTTTTTTCCACCGGGATTGAGCGAATATCAGGCGTTTTTATTTTGTTCGTTTAAAAATTGAGGATATGCCAATTAGAAGGATGAGAGTTTAGATTTTTTATACTATATTTGCCCTTCTAAAGGGGAACTTATTCCCTGTGGGATAGAAAAATAATATTCAAAGATAATTTTAAACCGGAAGCTCATACTACAGGGTGGAAGGTTTATTAGGTTTAGTTGGTTTAGGTTAGTTCCGGTTTTTAACCGGCAAAAAGGCTGTCAGAGGACAGCCTTTTACTTTTTAAGGAAATTCAAATTGCATAATAAAAAAAAGAACCGTTCTCTATCAAAAGAACGGTTCTTTAATATAAGGAATAGCTTATGTTTAGCTAAACTTTACAATAATGGTATAATCAACCGAAACCGGTTTTCCACGTTGTTTTCCTGGGTTCCAGTTTTCCAATCCATCAATTATTGAATAAGCCGCTTTGGCAGCCATATCGTTTGACTTTTTAAGTATTTGAATGTTTTTCACATCTCCTTTTGGTCCAACGGTGAATCCAACCAATACCTTCCCATTTATTTTTTTTGCTTTAGCATATTTCTGGCTTACTTTTTTCACATATTCTGCCAAGGCATGCACACCTCCTGGGTATTGGGGCATCTCTTCCACAATATAAAATTCTTCACGTTCTTTTTCCCCTTTTTTTAGTTTGGTAGGTTCAATCTTGCCTTTTTCAGGAGCTGGTGGTGGCGGAGGTGGTGGCGGTGAACTGAGAATCTCATCGATATCGCCAATTGCAATACTTTCGCGCTGAAGCTCAAAGGTGTATTTGGCGTCATTGGTCGCTTTTCCCGCAGAACTCACTTCATTTTCAAAAGTCTGGTACCCAACAAAGGATACTACCAAATTGCTTACATAAACAGGATTGCTTTCTTCGTTCACAACTTTTGGATGTGGGTTTTCAATCGTAAAAGTCCCATCCATATCGGCAACAGTTCCAATTGCTGTTCCTTTAATCAATATGGCAGCACCTGGCATGGGGTCTCCATTGGTATCAATTACCTTTCCATGTATGGTTACCGATTTGGTAGCACGCAATTCACGGATGGAAAGATCAGAGTCGGCTGGATCAACACTTGCTGTCCGGTAGCTGGGTTTTGCAAAAGCCACTAAAAGCAATGCTATTGCAGGTATTGCAAGCGCTAACTTTAGTGACTTTATTTTTGGTGTTTTCTGTTTTGTCATCATTTTTAAACGATTTGTGTTAAGGGCAAAATTCAGGTTGTTGGTAATTCCAATTATCTGCATGCCCATCAACTGATTAATTAATAAAGCCTGGTATCTGCCAATGCTAAAGCCCCGGGAAAGTACACCGGCATCGGCAAGAAATTCATGGTTTTGTTTGATCGACCGTTCGTAAAACCAAATGAAAGGATTAAACCAAAATACGACTGTTAACAGCTCTATAATAAGCAGGTCGAACCAATGGTATTCATGAATGTGCACTTTTTCATGAGCCAGAATTTCTGACAATTCTTCCTGTTTGTGAAATTTTGGATTGATAAATACTATGTTGAAAAAAGAAAATGGCAGGCCATATTTTTCGTTTTCCAATATTCTTACCCCTCTAAATTGTTTTGTTTTGTTTTTTAGGATTAAGAACAACAAAATGAAACTTTGGAATGCCAACCTGAAAAGAAAAATAAACGCTCCTGTCAGATATACGATAAACAAGACCTGCTGCCAGCTTATTCCTGAACCCTTCATTAGGTTTTCATCATTAAATGAATTTGTATTCGTACTGATTGAACGCATACCATTTAATGCATTTGAGCTTTGTTCGGCATCAACGAAAACGGTGTAATGGAATGGGAATAGGGGTATGAGTGCTGCCATTAACAGCCCTACAAGAAGGAACCATCTATTTACCTGATAAAAGGTTTCTTTCCGCAGAAATACCCAGTAAATAGCGTAGAGCAATACTATGCCTGACGAGGCTTTAAGCAGATATATCAAAAATGTTTCCATGGCTATTGGTCTTTTTCATTTTTAATTTCTTCTTCGGTTAATTTTAGCATTTGCTCGAGCTCTTCAATGCTAATATTGTTTTCACTTGCAAAAAAAGTGGCCATACGCGGGAATGACCCATTAAAGTAGTTTTTCACCAGGTTTGATATTTGGTACCTGGCATATTCTTTTTTGCTAATTGCTGGTTGAAATAAATGTGTGTTTCCGATGGAGCGATGTGAAGCAAAACCTTTCTTTTCTAAAACTTTTAATACCGTTGCAACAGTTGTATAAGCCGGTTTTGTACCTTCAAATTCATCAACCACATCTTTCACGATACCCTCCTTAAGTTTCCAGAGTATCTGCATAATTTGTTCTTCTGCTTTTGTTAATTGTTTCATAATAAATAAAACGATGTTAGAATATCCTACTACAAACATAGTATTATAAATTTAATAAACAAACTATTTTAATAATAATTATACTATAAATATAGTAGATTAAAATTTACGGATTGCTTTTGTTTGATATTCAGATTTTTATGTATTGATTTATGCTTCCAGGATTTTTTCGAGAATGCTTTTGGCTGCAGAAATGTTTTTAATGTTTTCGAAAGTAAGGGTGAGTTTATTGTTCCCTTCCTTCATTCTGCAAAGCTTTTGGTTTGTTTGAATGAAGTACAATACTTTTTCAAAAACAGGGGTTTTATAAAACATTGATTTTTGATCGGAAATGAAGTAGCAGATCATTTTTTTGTGCTTTAAGGTAATCTTTTCCAATCCCAAATCAATTGCAAGCCATTTTAATCGCATAACTTCAATGAGTTCGGAAGTTTGTTCCGGTATTGAACCAAACCTGTCCTTTAAAGCATCTTTGTATTTTATTAATGCTTCTTCGTTATCAATATCGTCCAGTTCACGGTACAGGAGCATTCTTTCTGAAACACTCGGGACATAAGCATCGGGGAATAATAACTCCAGGTCGGTATCGATGATACAATCATTCACATATTTTAAATTCAGGAATACATCCGAAGTTTCTTCATTGTCTTTAAAAAGATCGGAAAATTCTTCCTGTTTAAGTTCCTGAACCGCTTCGTTCAAAATCCGATGGTAGGTTTCAAATCCAATATCGGCAATAAAACCGCTTTGTTCTCCTCCCAACAGGTTTCCGGCTCCCCTTATATCTAAATCTCGCATTGCAATATTAAAGCCGCTCCCCAGGTCCGAGAATTCTTCAATCGCTTTCAGCCTTCTTCGTGATTCGGGGCTTAATCCAGATAAGGGTGGTGCCAACAAATAACAGAACGCACGTTTATTCGAGCGCCCAACGCGTCCGCGAAGTTGATGAAGGTCGCTCAAGCCAAAGTTTTGTGCCTGATTAATTATAATGGTATTTGCATTCGGTATGTCCAGTCCTGATTCGATGATGGTTGTTGCTACCAAAACGTCGTAATCCCCGTTAATAAAATCGAGCATTACTTTTTCAAGTTGCTGCCCATCCATTTGCCCGTGCCCAACAATTGTTTTTATTCCCGGTGTAATCCTGTTTATTGTAGCTTCTACCTCAAATATATTCTGAATCCGGTTATGGATGAAAAAAACCTGCCCGCCGCGTTCAACCTCGTAGGTAATTGCTTCCTTAATAATTTGCTCATTAAATCCGTGAAGTTCAGTTACAATTGGGAAGCGGTTTGGTGGTGGCGTATTAATAATGGATAAATCGCGCGCCCCCATCAGCGAGAATTGCAAGGTACGCGGAATTGGCGTCGCCGTGAGGGTTAATGTGTCCACATTTAATTTCAATTGTTTTAGCTTTTCTTTTACCGAAACGCCAAACTTTTGTTCTTCGTCAACAATTAATAAGCCCAGTTTTTTAAACTCAACATCCTTACTAACCAAACGGTGGGTTCCAATAATAATATCAACTTTCCCTTCTTTCAGGTCTTTTAAGGTTTGCCTGATTTCGGCACTAGTGCGAAGCCGACTTATGTAGCTTATTTTTGCCGGAAACTCTGCTAATCGTTCCGAAAATGTTTTAAAATGCTGTAAGGCCAAAATGGTGGTTGGCACCAACACAGCCACCTGTTTGCTATCGGCAACTGCTTTAAATGCTGCCCTTATTGCCACCTCGGTTTTACCAAAGCCCACATCACCACATACAAGCCGGTCCATGGGCATCGCATTTTGCATATCTTCCTTTATGGCGTTGGTTGCTTTTTCCTGATCGGGTGTATCTTCATAAATAAACGAAGCTTCCAATTCGGTTTGTAAGTATGAATCCGGAGAAAAGGCAAAGCCCTTCTCCGCTCTTCTTTGGGCATATAAAGCAATCAATTCTTTGGCAATATCCTTCACTTTTGCTTTGGCACGGCTTTTCATTTTTTGCCATGCTGCAGTACCTAATTTGTTCATTTTAGGTTCAGTTCCGTCCTTGCCCTTAAATTTGCTGATCCGGTGCAGCGAGTGAATGCTAACCAGCAATGAATCCTGGTCTTTATAAATTAAGCGAATTGCTTCTTGTTGTTTTCCGTTCACTTCGGTTTTTACCAAACCCGCAAATTTCCCAATCCCATGGTCCACATGTACCACATAGTCACCGGGATGGAGTTTGTTCAATTCTTTTAAGGTGATGGATTCCCTCTGCGCTTTTCTGCTTTTGAGGTTAAACCGATGATAACGCTCAAATATCTGGTGGTCGGTGTAACAGCAAATTTTTAGATCGTGGTCAATAAATCCGGCATGAAGTGTAAAAAGAAGAGCGTTGAATTTTACATTGATTTCTGTATCCCGAAAAATTACCTTTAACCTTTCAATTTGTTTTTCATTGTTCGAAAGGATAAAAAGCCCGTATTTGTCTTTTTTGAATTTTTGCAGGTTTTCGCCCAGTAATTGAAAGTTCTTATTAAAAACCGGTTGGCTTGACTGGTTAAAAACAATTGTTTTTGAAGGAGTGAAAAAAGTAGTTGAATTAAATTCCGCAACCGTTTTATCGTTTAGTTTTGTGCTTAATTCTTTACCTGTTATTAATTGGCTAATTTCGGGAAGATCTTCGTTTTCCACTAAATGTTTTTTTTCTCCCTCTATGGTGTGCTTGTAAACCGAATCGACCAGATCGAAGAATAAATTTAAATCGTTTCCAAAATAAACCGCATTATCAGGGATAAACTCAAAAATAGAAATTTTTTCTTCCCCATTGCTTGAATCCTGAATGTTCGGAAGTATGGTTACACATTCAAACGATTCTTTTGATATTTGATTGTCGATGTTAAAACTACGAATGGTTTCCACATCATCACCGAAAAAATCAATCCGATACGGGTCTTCATTCGAAAACGAGAAAATATCTACAATTCCTCCCCTAATAGAGAACTGGCCCGGCTCGTGTACAAAATCAACCCTTTCGAAACCATATTCGTACAAAAACTCATTTAAAAAGCTTATGGAAAGGTTATCCCCTTTTTTTACCTGCAGGGTGTTTGTTTCGAGGTTTTTCTTTGAAATGACTTTTTCAATAACGGCTTCGGGATAGGTAACTAATATATGTTTTAGTTCCGCCTGCGAGAGCTTATTCAATGCTTCGGCCCTTAATACAATGTTTTCCTGTTCGCGCTGCCCATATTGAACAGAACGTTTGTATGATGAAGGGAAAAAAAGGGTTTTATCTTCTAGTCCAAGATTGTTGAGGTCATCGAAAAAATACGCTGCTTCTTCTTTGTCGTTAAGTAAAAAAACAAGGTTCTTTTTGTTTTGAAGGAACAGTTCGGAAATGAACATGCTTCTATACGAGCCCATAACTCCCTTGAGCTGGATTTTTTCAGCGGGGGGGGTATTGATGATTTTATTTACCTCTGTAAATTGCTCAAGCCCCCTGGTCAACGACTTTAATTCTCCAATGTCCAAGCTCGAATTATTTCGTGCAAAGATAAGAATATTGAAGGAAGAATTATGGCGACCCTGTTTTTATCTAAAAGAATTTACCGCTAAAACCTTATGTCTTTTGTGCTTCCAACCATCCTGAATATTTCCTGAAAGTTTCCATCAATCATATCCAAACCCAGCAGTATTTTTTTGTTTTTGGTAAGTACCACGCCTTTTTTCCCAACAATAATACTTTCGAGGGTCAGGTTTTCCTGTTTTTTTGAACTTGAACTGTTCGAAAACCAAATGTTGTTTACGGTTACCTGATAGCCTGATGCCACTTTTTCAACTTCAAAAGCTGCATTTGCCGGATACTTAATAAACAATGGGATCTTTTTGCTTTTAAGTTGATCGTGGTTCCAATTCAAATGATAGTTTACGAGAACGCCATTCATGGTGTTTCCTTCAATTTTCTTCACCTGAAACCCACCGCTGGGCGAGTTGTATGAAGTTAGTTTCTTTTCCAATTGTTCAAAAGAAATTGGCGTGTTATATGTTTTCTGAAAATAAGCTTTTCCGTTCCTAAGGTGGAAACTACCATCATCGGCATCAATATACGGGTCACGATTAAACTGTGAATATGCAACAATGTTAATTGAAAATAAAATAAGAAGCATAAGGTATTTCATAGCAGCAGATTTTAATAGATTAAAAAATATTTTGTTCAACACAAAAATCAAATTTAAGAAATAATATGGTATTTATTTATTAAATTTATGCTGCAATAGTCCCGAATAAAAACCAATATGAAAAACTGTCTCACATATTTTATATGTTTATTCTTTTTATGTACATCCTGTGGGATGTTAAATAAAAATAAGGACAAGGATTCCGAAAAATCATCTGAAGAAATTACCCTATCGCCGGAAGAAATAGCGGCTTTAGAACAAGCTAAGCTGGACAGCATCAAAAAAGCAGAATTTGAATTGACTGAAAAAACCGCGATTGGCGATGTGCAATTTGGAATGTATAAACAAGAGGTTGAAGGCCTGTCGGTAAAAAAGCAAAAACTTGGGAAGTATTCCTTTAATAGCACCAATATTTATAACGGCGATGGTCAGTTGTATTCATTAGTGCTTGATTCAAACCCAGAGAAGGCAATAAATTACGATAATGGGTTAAAATCCAAATATTATAATTTGCATAAAATATTGAGCATTAAATATGGCGAGCCAAAAACAAATACGGGATTCCCCTCAATTTTTGATGTGCAAAAAACAGGGATTTATTGGATAAATAAATGGCAATTCGGAACCAAGGAAATAAAACTTGGAATTAAAGAACATGCATTAAACAGTTACACAGTAAGGTGTAAAATTACGGATTCCGAAATGCAACAGGAAGAAGTTGATCGTTTACAAAAGATAAAAGATAAAGATTATATAGAAGCAGCTAAAAAATTATAAAAACTGCTTTGATAAACAAGGGTGTGAATCAAAAAACCATTTGAGTATTAAATAGATTGAATCTATATTAACTGAGCTTAGTATAGGATATTTAGATTATTTCTTAAATTACCAAAAAACCAGACGAATGAAAAAACTTTCTTTTCTTGCGGCTTTACTTGTTATTTCTTGCTTTGCATTTGCACAAAATGTTGAGCAGAGTGGGAAAAAAGTAAAAAACTATGTTTCTTCCGAATACAACCGTAATACATTAACACTTGTCGGACTTGATTTCTCTGAAAACCTAAGTTCCCAGCTGATGTCAAAATTTTCGGGGCTTGCTATCCCTGATAAATATTACGATAATCCATTACAATCAAAGGTTTTAAAGCCGGGTGTTGGGCGTGATGGTGTTTCAAATACTTTGAAACAGATAAAACCGGAAGTAATTGAAGGTTGGTTAAACGACAATAAAGTTGGGCAACAAATATTGTCAACCTGGTTTAACAGGCAGTCCGATGGAAGTTTTAATGTGGATGTGCTTAAGCAACGTGGTTTATTCAATGCCGATGATAATGATTTTATGGTTGCCGGTGCTTCAAAAAGGGGAGAAGCTTCGCTGATGGACATGGGCTTGCAGTTGGTTAATCAATCGTATGCGCTTGTTTTCGATTTTTACAATATTATGGACATGAACCAATATTACGATGCGAATGAGGTAGAAACTTCAAAACGTGTCATGAATGGTTACAGGGCTTCAATGCGTGCATATTTATATAAACTGGAATTTAACGATTCGGTTGCAGCCGTATTTTTTCAGGACCATTGGATTGGGGCGCAAACTTCCGATAAACAGGCAAAAGTAAACGCATTTAATGAAGCCGAATTTCCTTTTGTCCCTCTTACAAATCATTATGGCGAGCTGCTTAGCACACAGTTCAATCCGGGGCAAACCCTTGCACCAAAAGTGCAAAAAACCAAAGACGAATTGCTTGCCCAATTGGCACAAATGGCATTCGATAAGGTGATGAACGAAATAGAAAAAAGAAATGAAGCTTTTCGTGTAAAAGCAATGGTTAGCAGTGTTAAACCAATTGCCGCTAAAATTGGGAAAAAGGAAGGACTAAAATTTGACCAGCGATATTTTGTTTATGAAAACCGCGAACGTCGGAATGGGGATGTATATTCAAGGCGCGTTGGTGTGATCAAATCAATGAAAGTGGTGGATAATCGGAAAGTAACCACCGGACAAACCGACCCTTCCTTGTTTTACCAGATTGCGGGTGGTTCGGTTGATAATTACGGGATGTTTGTAGAACAGCATAACGACGCCGGGCTGAACGTATTTTTGGGAACAACCATTGGTGGGCTGGAAGGGTTTACAGGAAGGGCAGAATATTACATTTCTAAAATTCTTGGTGAAGTTGCTTCCGGAGGGAAAAATGCACAGGGGCTAACTGCAATTAAATTATATGCCGAAGGAGCATGGGGGAAAAAAGAATATGATTTTGGCGTACCCGAAGATTTTTCCTTTGCCAGGTGGAGCGTTGGTTTGAACAAAGATTTTTATCCTTTGAACTTCCTGCATTGGGGCCCTTTTATTGGCTATGGCATGGAAACCGTTACCTGGGAAAGCGATACGGATAAAATCCTGTCCGATTTTATTGAAATGGGAGCCAGGGTTGGTGTTAACCTTACGCATAATATCCAGTTAATTGGGTCGGCAAATTACTATATGCTGCTTAGTTCAGAAGGGCAGGATTCGGATGGTGTTGTGATTGAAGAAGATTTTCAATACAAAGACTATTTTGACGACCGTATGGGATTCGGGGTAAGTGCAGGGTTAAGAATAATGTTTTAAATACTACGATCATGAATAAAAAATTAGGATTCATTGTTATTTTATTTTTTGTGGCTTCAATACTAGCTGTTGGGCAAAACAAGAAGCAGAAAAAAATGGCTGGCTATCTCATCGGGAATTATGAGGTGGAATGCATGGGAACCGGAATGGATGGAACACAATTGATTAAAGTGTGGGGTTTTGGAAATAAACCGGATAAAGCCATTTATCAGGCAAAGAAGAATGCAGTGCATGCAATAATGTTTAAAGGTATCCAGGGAGGCAAACCAGGTTGTATGTCAAGGCCTTTAATAACCAGTCCATCAGCTGAGAGAATGCACCAGGAGTATTTTAATAGCTTCTTTTCAAATGGAGGCCGCTATTTGCAGTTCGTATCGCAAACCGGTGATGGGAAAGTTGACCGCATTAAAATTTCAAGAAAAGAATACAAGGTTGGCGTTGTTGTGGCAGTAATGCACTCACAACTCAGAAGGGAACTGGAAGATGTTGGGATAATCAAAAAACTTGGACAAGGATTTTAAGCAATTTTGTTATGAAGAATATTTATAAAAGTTGTGCATATACACTCTTATTATTAGTACTGGCAGTTTCCGCCTTTGGGCAGGCAAAAAAACCAACAATTATGGTGGTTCCCAGCGATAACTGGTGTATCCGAAATGGATATACCATGACGTATGACGATATGGGAACCCTAAAAACCCTTCCCGATTATAAATTAGCGATCCAAAATGAAACGGACCTGTTAATGACCATAAGCAAAATCAATACAATGATGGCCGATCGCGGATTCCCATTGGTGAACCTCGAAAGCGCATTGCGGAACATGGAACAGGAAAGTGCCGAAATAGCCATGCTGGGAAGTAAGTCGGGAGGTGCAATTGCTGAAAGCCCGATTGATGTTTTACAGCGGACTGCCAATGCCGATATTGTAATCCAGCTAACTTATGTAATCAATCAAAACGGTCCTCAGCGCTCCATCACATTTATGCTTCAGGGGCTTGATGCTTACACGAACAAGCAAATTGCCGGGGCACAAGGAACCGGGGAACCATCGTTTGCAACAGAAACACCTGTGTTGTTGGAAGAAGCTGTGCTGGCTCATATCGATAATTTTAATTCACGCCTTCAGGAATATTTTAACGATTTATTTGCCAATGGTCGTGAAATTGTTTTTCAAACACGTATTTGGGATACATCAATTATTGATTTTGAAGAAATGTTTACCGTAAATGGTGAAAGCCTTGAACTTGGTGAAATTATCGAGGATTGGGTGTACGAAAATACCGTTGAAGGGCGCTACAACACATCTACTTATACCGAAAATGTGATTCGGTTTGAACAGGTTCGGATTCCTCTTTACGACGATCGTGGAAGGGCAAACGATACCCGAAGATGGATCAGGGATTTACGGTCGATGATCGGAAGGACACCTTTCAACCAGGAATGTAAAATTTATACGCGCGGATTGGGTGAGGTTTGGTTAATTGTTGGTGAAAAATAAAATAAATGACCATGAAAAAATTAGTCTTTTTATTGCTGGGAATACTTCCTTTTTTAAGTATTGCCCAAAATAATCTTGGTTCGGCCGATGATTATGCCCGAATTGCACTGGATGTTTTTATTCCGGAACAAATTGAAGGTATCCCTTCTCATGCAAAAAGTTTGCTGACGAATAAACTTACACAGGCAGTTACGCAAAAAGGAATGGCAGGGGCAGGGGTTAGCCCTCGGTTTTTGCTCACCGCCAACATGGAAATTATTACAAAAGATGTAACCCCAACGGTTCCTCCAATGGAAGCTTATACCTTCGAAGTGTACCTGTATATTGTTGATTTTGTGGACCAGAATATTGTTGCTTCCACAACATTTAGTACAAAAGGCGCAGGAAGCAATAAAAACAAAGCATATACCAATGGTTTAAGAACGGTTTCGCTAAAAAACTCTGCCGTTGACCGCTTTCTGGACGATGGTAAGCGAAAAATAATAGAATATTACAATTCGAGGTGCGATTTTGTGATTGCACGGGCTAAATCCTTGGCTACGCAAAATCAGTTTCCGGCAGCCTTAAATACCTTGTCAACTATTCCTGAAGTTTGTAAAGATTGTTATATGAAAGCTCTCAATGAAATAGGTCCTATCTATCAGGATATGATTGACCATGATTGCCAAATCCTTATCAATGTTGCAACTTCGGTTTTTGCTGCCGAGCCAACTTCAAACGGGGCAATGAAGGCCGGAGCAGTGCTTTCGCAAATTGATCCCGATTCAAGATGTTATGGCGACTCACAGGCAATTATTAGCCGGATGGCTCAAAAAGTGCTTCAGGATGAAAACCGCGATTGGAGTTTCATGGAAAAGGTTTTTGAGAATCAGGTAATGCTCGAATCACTTCGTATTCGTGCTTTTCGCGACGTAGGCGTTGCTTTTGGTGAAAATCAGCAACCAACCTATAACGACATTATGTGGGTTTTTAGGTAGAACTATAGTCTTGAAAACTATTTGGAAGCCTGGGGTTTAAACCCCGGGCTTCCTTATTTTAATTGGATCCAAAGAACCTGGCAACATCGTCCATTACTGCATGCACATCTTTACCTCCGGTTTCCCTTCTCACCTGGTTGCTCAGTTCCATAAGCACTGTTGGGTCCGATTCCTGCATCCCGATTTGTTTGAAACGTTTTAGCATATTCTCCCAATAAGTGATTTGGTTTTGAATATCTTTTGCTTTGGCGCTTCCGGCTGGCGCATTGTTTAAATCCGATTTTAATTTGCGCAACATCATGTTTTCAATTTCTTTGGCAGTTTCCCTGGCTTTCGCTTGCATTTTATTGGTATTAGTAAGCATTTTATTGGCATCAATTCCTTCTGCTTTTACGCGTAATACCTTTCCAATACTGGCGATTTCTTCATCGGTAAATTCCGACATGTCAATATTTTTATCCAATAATTTAGATGTGGCAAATGCTTCTTTATGTGCCGAAGTAACCAGGTTCATATCCGATGCGGGAGCACTAATTCCTGTTAATTGTTTGTATTCTTCATTCATGGCACGCTGGCAGTCGTCCATAAATTCTTTGGCTGACACAATTGTACCATCCTTTTTCATAAAGGTTGTTTTCGGTTTTCCTGAAGTACCTGCCTGAACGGGAACCAAATCAAGGTCCATGCTCGAACTCCCGCCACTGCCTGCATTTCTAAACTGCTTAAACTGAACCCGGTCCATTTTATAGCCCATGGCATCCATTCTGGCAACCATTCCCGGTTCCATATTGGCATAGTTTTGTTGAACCCTTCGGTCAAATGCACGCATTGTGCGTGGTGATGCCTTGTATTTAAATTGCCATTTTGCGTGGTAACTCGCATTCATTGAAGCGGTGAGTTGTTGGAGCTCATCTTCCATTTGCTGGATTTTTATGGCATTCTTTACTTCATCCATTTTTAGGGTAGCCAGTTCCCTTTCAAGGGTTTCAAAAGTCTGTACGATATCTTCGGCATCCAGTTGTTGCTGTTTACTTCTTAAAACATCCTGCAATTGTCTCGATCTTTGGGCAGATGTTTGAATAACCGGTTTAAACAACCTGCTATTGGGGCCCCGCCATGCCAGTAACCCTTTTGTAACACCCGTTATTCCCAGTTCAAATACTTTCCCGACACACCAGGCATAGCCTGCCTGTTTTGCCCCTTCCCAGGCTTGCGACGACCAGGTTGCATCTTTTTTATTTCCTGCATTTTGAAATCCATCAATAAATTGTGAAAGGGCATAACCATTTGGTGAATAACCCATTAACGCTCCCGAAAGTCCTTCTTTTGGACCACCTCTGATTAATCCGGTTGTCCCACCATAAATTGCCCCAAGTATTTTTGGTCCATAAATAGCTGCTGCTGCTTCAGCCCCGTACGCTTCCACCAATGCGGCCGATCCAAATCCAACAGCAACCACACCAACAACCATAATTCCCGCTTGTGCTGCTTGTTCTTTAATTTCGGCATACGCTTCTTCTTCTTTTGCCATGGCGTAATCGTAGCCGGCGTAACCTTCAATCTGTTTTCCAAAAGTATTGACAAGTTTTCTGGCTTTCTCAATATCTCCTGAGGCAATGGTTTTTCCATCTAAAGTTTCTCTTGCCAGATCCCTGGCTTTTCCCTGGACTTCCTTTGGCAATAATTTTATTTGCCTTTCAATCCGTTCGGCAATCCTTCTTGTATCCTCAATGTTTTTAATGTTTTGTTTAATTCCGTTGATAAATTTATGCTGGGCGTAATTATCAAATGCTGTGCGCGTATGGACCAATTGTCCTGTTTTGTAGGAAGCAACCAAATCCATTTCGGATTGGATATTCGATTGTAGGCCGATAATCCTGAAATTTAAGTCTTTCAATCTCCGGTCATGCTCTTCGGCTTCCTTCTTTGTTTTAGAGCTAAGGAGTTTTTTAATTACCTCTTCTCTTTCTTTTAATTCCCGGTCGAGGTTGTGTTTTACAACGCCAATCATTTCATTGTGAAATTCAATGGCTTCTTTAATACTTTCTTCGGAGATTTTATCTTTATCACTGTTGCCAGCATTGGTTTCAGGGGCAGGGATTGCCTGAGTTTCATTATTTGTCACTTCTTCTGGAATAACATTAAGGACAACATTTTGCATCAATTTTGTAAAATCCACAATGTCTTCATTATTCATGTAATCATAGATCTTTTGATTAAGGTTACCTAACCAATTTTGACAGGCACCATGAAATATTGGTATTCCTGGTAAATATTCTTCCAATTGAGATATTGCTCGGTCACAATGCTGATAATCATCTACTGCCTTTTGCCATTCTTCATTGTTTTCCCAAGGGGCGTAGGATTCACTATTTTCAAGATCATAGCTATTTTCAATTGCTTTTCTTTTATCTTCAATACCTTTAAGAGTTTTTTTTAGTTCTTCTATTCTTTTATACCCATTGTTTATTGTTTCTTGAATATTTGCATTTGTTGCTCTTTCAAGGACATAATGATAAGTTGCATTTTCTGTGGTAATGCTTAGGTCTATTATATCTTCATTTGCATTTAGAGCGTCTAAAACATTCTCTCTATCACCACCCAAACCATCTCTTGAAATGGGAGCATCCCAGGATTCAATTTTTTCAATTGAAGCCCAATTTCGATCCATTTTTATTAAATTAGGTCTCAGGCTATAGGCTGTTTTCCCACATAGAGGCTCTTCGACAAAGGCATTGTGCGATTTATGTGTAGAAAAGACAATGTTTAAAATCTGTTTTTCATGGTATTTCTCGTAAGAATCACTTTCAATGTATCCAATCCATTCTCCGGTTAGAGGGGAGGAACATTCAAATTCTGTTGGTTTATTAAAGACCTTGTTATACTTCCTCCTTGCTTCACATTTGGCAGCAACCGGATTTGGCGGGTTGCCAATTACTTCAAGTTTTATAATGAGCTGCTTCATGGCATTTTCAAGTGGAGGCAGGCTTGTACTGTACATACTTGCTTCTGCCATTGCCGATTCCCAGATTTCCTGTTCATCAAATTCGATGGCGGTTGCGGCATCAAGTAATACCATTTGAATGGCAGCCATGTTTCTGGCATAGGCTTCACGGCATACTAAAAACTGACTAACGATCGGATTTAACTTGTTCAGGTAATCTACAACTTCCTGTGAAGGAAAATCAAACAATGGTGTCCAAGCTGCCTGAAACGCTATTGCTTCTTTATCCGACATTTCACCATAAACAAGGTTCATTGCTTCAAAGGCTGATGATACTGCCGAATTATATGCCATGTCCGAAAGGTTATTTAAACCCGGAATTGCAGGTGGAATAGCAGCATCAACCCCATCAGGAAGTCTAATCTTATCGTCTTTTGGCATTTCCCAAGGTAAACCATCCTCTTTTGGATTGCTTGGCGCGCAGGGATTAGTGCTTGAAAACTTGATTTCAGGAATGTTTCCTTTGTTTATGGTTGGTTTTTGTACCGTAATGTCTTTTATTTTAAAATCGGAAGTTTTATTCTTAGAAGTAGTGGATGGGGAATTTTGGGTTGTTTTAGTTTGATTCGTTGCAGGTTCCGGACTGTTTGGTTTTGCATTCGTAGTTGTCGTTGCTTTCGTTGCTTTGTTGGTAGTTACCGGAGGAGCAATTGCTTTGTTTTTCTTAAAAGAAGATAATCCATCGTCTTGATTCTGTATTGTTGCTATTTGTGGGTTTGGTTGCATTTGGTTTTGTGCTGCTTGTGAAACAGTTTGCGCAAGAGGTGCCGATGATCCATCCAATGTTATCTGGCTTATAAATGCTAATGCTTCCGGCGCCGGAGTTTGGTTTTGCCCGGCACTGATATCAATTTCATACATTTTGCCATCAACATAAGGGGTCAAAACAAATCGTCGTTGGTTGGTAGCCCTGGATTTGATTTTAAGCATTGCGCAATTTTTTTGCCCAAGACAAGCATAAGGGGTAGCTTGTTTACGCTGCTCCATGTACTCCTGTGTATTTCGGAGGTTTTGGATAATTCCCAATATCGCCCTGTTGAATTCCGGCTGCGTTTCGCAAACGATGGCTTCTTTCCTGATTTTTACCTGAACACCAACTTGATTGTTATCAAATTGAAAATATTCACCATTGCTGTTTTGAGGTGAATACATCCAACCATTGGACTCATTAATGTAATAGGCACCATAATTTTGTTGTGAATAAAGTTGTGTGGGAGACAGGATCAAACAAAACAAGGAAACGATAAAAAACACGAATCCCAATGGATAAGTTTGGTTTTTTTGCATGGCGAAAGCTTTTGTTGATTTTGCCAATGAAAGTACAAAAAGCAATTGATTAAATCAACCTCGACAAAGCAATTTTAAGTTGTTTTATGACCAATTTACCATGGACTAATAAACCCATATATGGGACGAATTACAGTTTCCAAACATGGGAATTAAAGTAAGAAAACTTATTGCCCCAATTCTTTTTTTATGATGGCTTCACACTTTTCGGCAATTTCTTTCGCACTAAATCCTTTTGGGTCAATTGGGTCATGCACCGTATATTTCAAGTGGATACCAACTCCCATTGGAAACATTTTACCTCCCATTAATTTATGGTTTCCGTTAATGGAAAACGGGATAACAATTGCCGAAGGCGCAACTTTTAGAAGTGTGTGGATACCGCCTTCCTGGAATTTCTTAACTTTCCCGGTTTTACTTCTGGTACCTTCCGGGAAAATACTGGCGGCATAATTATTTTCTTCAACGTGCCTTCCAAGTTTAATAATTTCCTTCACAGCCTGCCCCCGGTTTTTACGGTCGATGAGTGCAGAGCCCCCATGCCTTAAATTGTATGAAATACTTGGAATACCTTTGCCAAGTTCAATTTTCGAAATGTATTTTGGATGGTGTTTCCTGAAACCGACAACAATTGGCGGAATATCCATCATGCTTTGGTGGTTCGATACAATAATTAAGGGCTTGCCCTGGGGCAGCTTTTCAAATCCGATAAATGATACCCTGCATCCTAAAATCCAAAGGCTTTTTAAAAGCAGGTAATTCAAAATATCCACCGATTTTTTTCGCGCTTCGTAGCCCCAAATGTGCCTAAGGATTACCTGGATCGGATGAAAGATTAAAATAATTAACCCAAAAACAAGCAGGTAGATTGGAGTAAGAATATAGCCAAGTATTTTTTTCATTGTGGTTTTTATTTAGCGACAAAAAAACAAAAAATATTGAACACAATCGGATAACGAAGCATAAAAAATCCCTTGGTTAGTGAACCAAAGGATTTAAAACAGGTATAAGTAAGTTTTAAGCTTCTTTTTTATCTTTTATGATTAGCCCGATCACTAAGCCCATTACCCCGTATAATACTCCCGATGCCAGCACATCGGCTACGGTGCTTTTTACATTGATCAAATTGTAGCTTGCCAAAAACATCAAGTTGATCCCGAGCGAAAAGGCCATTCCGATTACGGCACTAATTCCAATTGCTTTGCCAAGTGATTTTGCGCCTTTAAAATTTTTATACATCCATGCCAGAAGGATTCCGTACACCAAATTGGCTGCAAAAATAAGTGCAAAGCACGTTTGGTCTTTAACAAGCCCTTCATACGTTTGTGTGTTGGCTTCAAAAAATCCCATTAACAGCATGCCATAAATAATCCATCCAACAAAAAAGGCTGCGAATGCAGCAGCAAGACCAGCTAAAAATACTCTTAAGTTCATAATAGAATGTTTTAGTTAATAATTAATTAGTCAAAAACGCTGCGTGTTTTGCCTAAAAAAAGAATTTTCTTAAAACTTGCTGAAATCTAAATACTTAAATAATATTAAAAAAGGAAATCCGTTTGATCATTATTACGCAACGAATCGTACATTTGCAAAAAACTAAAAACTACTGTAATGAAGAACTTATTGTTTTTATTAATTGCCCTCATGCTTTTTTCATGCCAGCAACGAAAGAAAGAAATTGAAAGGTTACAAGCTGTGCAAGATAGTATTTCAGTGGAAGCCGCAGCAAAGGATTCTGCTTTGCTTGAGTTTTTAACCGACATAAATGAGATTCAAACGAACCTGGATTCGATTAAAGAACTGGAAGGGTTGATTAATGTGGAGAAAACTGCAGGGGTGGAACTTCCAAAGCAAAAGAAACAGCAAATACTGGAGGATTTGAATACCTTGAACGAATTGCTACAACAAAACAAGGAAACGATTGCCTCGTTACAGAAAAAGCTTAACAATTCGTGGTATCAATACGGAAAACTGGAAAAAGTTGTGAAAGAACTGGAAGTAATGGTTGCTTCCCTCACGCAGCAAGTTGAAGCGAAAGATGCCGAGATTGTTGTGCTAAACAATAAAGTTAAAAACCTGGAATTGAATATTTCGGATTTGAACCGAAAAATGGATGCCGTGGTTGCCGAGAGCGAACAAAAATCGCAAGTGATTGATGAGCAAATTCAAAAATTAAACACGGTTTATTATGCCATCGGTAATGTGAAAGAATTGGAAGCCGAAGGTGTTATTGTCCGCGAAGGAGGATTTCTGGGTATTGGCAAAGACATTAAAATTAAAGAGGACTTCAATAAAGAGTATTTTACAAAAACCGATTTAAGGGAATTTGCTTCACTTCCGATTAACGTGAAAAAGGCGGTGGTATTAACGGTTCATCCGGCAGGTTCATACCATATTACAGGCGAAAAAACCGTTGATGAGTTGGTTGTAGATAATCCACAGGAATTCTGGAAAGCATCGAAATATTTGTTGGTGGTAAGTCAATAAAAACCGAAACTGTCTTTTCGAACCTGAGGCACGAAGGTGAGAAATCTGTTTCTCAATGGAGGGATTTATCCTCGCACACTCGTCGAAATGACAAAAATAATTCGGTTACTGTGTAGGATTTTTAAATCATCAAGGAAGGAGAATCCATAACCAAGGATTAATCGGGGATTCGCCAGGAAAAATCAAAAATATAGGAACCGTTCCTTTAGCAATAAAACTGATAGGGACGGTTCTTTTTTTTATGCAACA
This sequence comes from Prolixibacteraceae bacterium, assembly GCA_963678235.1. Classification (GTDB taxonomy): domain Bacteria; phylum Bacteroidota; class Bacteroidia; order Bacteroidales; family Prolixibacteraceae; genus JABMQB01. The sequence goes on from OY782766.1 coordinate 4,306,060, forward strand.
ACTGAAAAATACGTTAACAAACTGAAAATATAGTTGCATAACTGAAAAATCAGTTGTATGTTTGTTGAGTTAACAAGTCATCCTTTGACTTTGAGTCAAGGGATGACTAAATGAAATGACATGAAAAAACTTACCCGAAAAGAAGAGGAATTAATGAAGATACTTTGGAAGCTTGAAAAAGCTTTTGTGAAAGATATGGTGGAGCAATATCCCGACCCCAAACCGCATTACAATACGGTTTCATCTTTGGTAAGGTTACTGCAAGACAAAGGTGTTATTGGCTACACACAGTATGGAAATACCTACCAATACCATCCCTTAATTTCGAAAGAAGAATACCGCGGATCGTTTATGAAACAAGTGGTTACCGATTATTTCGATAACTCCTATAAAAGTGCGGTGGCATTTTTTGTTAAGGAAAAGAACCTTACCGATGATGAAATTGAAGAGTTGATCAAAATCATTAAAGAGAAAAAGTAATGGAAGGTTTTCTTATCTATATTGGAAAATCGGCGCTAGCAACTGCTGCTTTTTATCTGGTTTATCTGTTGCTTTTCCAAAACAAAAAGCAATTTGTTTTTAACCGTATTTACCTTCCCGTTTCCATGCTGTTAAGTTTTAGTATCCCGCTAGTAACTTTTACAAGGATTGAATATGTGGAAGCGATTGCCCAACCAAGCACTTTAAACTTAACCAATCTCGCATATTTAATTCAGGAACCTGAAAATATTGACCAGTTTCAACAGGTTTTTGAATGGTACCATTATGTTTTTGGCTTGTACATATTGGTCATAACCGGTTTTCTGGTTCATTTATCGCTTGGATATTTCAGAGCCAATTCAATTGTGAAGAAAAGCAATAAAAAAACACTCTTTGAAACCCTGGTTCATATCTCTTTTAAAGATGTTCACCCCTTTTCGTTTTTTAAGAAAATTGTTATTTCCAACCGAACCATTAACGATCCGAACCTCCGAATGATCATAAGCCATGAACGAATCCATGTGGAAGAAAATCATACCCTTGATATTCTTCTGTCCGAAGTTCTATTTATGCTTCAGTGGTTTAACCCTTTTGCCTGGTTGATTAAAGATGCCATAAAAAACAACCTGGAATATAAAACCGATGCCCAAATAATCAAACACCACGATCCGAAGGCTTACCAGCTAGCCATGCTTTCACTTGCCGACAAAAAAGGGGTTGCCCCCTTCCTCAACGCACTCAACGGATCGCAACTAAAAAACCGAATTATCATGATGAAACAGAAAACAGAAAACAAGTATGCAATCGTAAAACAGTTGTTGGTCCTGCCGATACTAGCCATGTTGGTCATGGGACTTTCAAGCAAAGAAGTAAAAACTGAGTATGTTGAGCATAAAATTGAAATGGAAACATTAGCTGCGGATACAAGTGTTTCTTCTAAGGCAAAAATACAATTTGATGCGGATGAAGCCGAATTGGAAGAAGATAAGATTGTACTAAGAAGTAGTTCCGAGTCTGGTGTCAAAATTAATGTTAGTGACACGTCAAATGCTCCCTTAATAATCCTTGATGGCAAAGAAATTAAATCTGTCAATTGTGTAGATCCAGCTTCTATAGCTGAAGTAGAAATTTTAAAAAACAAGTCTGCAACCGCACTTTATGGAGAAAGAGCAAAAGATGGAGTAGTCCATATTACTAGTAAAAGCAAACAAAAAGAAAAGGAGTCTATTCTTGGCGTAAAGGCAGAAAAAAAGATTAATGGCAAAGTTACCGATGAAAAAGGGAAACCGTTAAATGGAGCAAATATTATTATAAAAGGAAAACCAATTGGAACGATAACAGATAATGATGGATACTTCCAAATTAAAGTTAAAGATGAAGATGAGGTGCTGATTTTTAGCAAGACAGGCTATAAAACAAAGGAAGTAAACATTTTAGGGAAAAATGAAATCGATGTCCAGTTAAGGGAACTGAATAAAGAAGAACGTTTTTTTGAAGGCTTGCCACCCCAAAAGGATAGTATTAAAAGTAACTCAAAAACTGCAATAAGCATTAGGGACATTTATTCTCTCAAGTCACCATTAATAATCCTTGATGGTAAAGAAATTAAATCTGTCAATGGGGCAGATCCGGATTCTATCGCTGAAGTAAAAGTTTTGGATGATAAGTTGGCAAAAGAACTCTATGGAGAAAAAGCAAAAGATGGAGTTGTTCATATTACTAGTAAAAGCAGACAAAAAGAAATGGAGTCTATTCTTGGCGTAAAGGCAGAAAAAAAGATTAAAGGGAAAGTAACCGATGAAAAAGGGGAACCATTAAATTGGGTAAATGTTATTTGCAAGGGAAGAAAGATGGGAACGATAACAAAAAAGTTTGGAAACTTCCTAATTAAAATTGAAGATGAAGATGAGGTGCTGATTTTTAGCAAGACAGGATATAAAACAAAGGAAGTAAACATTTCGGGTAAAAATGAAATCGATGTCCAGCTAAGGGAACTGAATAAAGAAGAACGTTTTTTTGAAGGCTTGCCACCTAAAGAAGAAACAATTAAAAGTGGTAATTCAAAATCCCGGTTAATAATTCTGGATGGTAAGGAAATAGGCTCTATGGATGAGGTTGATCCTGATATAATAAATGCCGTCACTATAATGGGTGATGGCACAGAAGAATATGGGGAAAAAGGCAAAAACGGGGTTGTTGTGATTACCACTAAAAAGTATAAGGATTCAGATCTTATGGGCTACAAGGCTACGAATAACAACATTCGAATCAATGGTTCAAATTTCAATCGTGATAAAAACCCAATTTATGTTGTTGACGGGAAAATATCGGATGTTGATTTGGAGCAGTTTGATCAGGAAACAATTGAACGAGTGGAGGTCATGAAAGATAAAAGTGCCATTGATAAATATGGCAAAATAGGTGAAAATGGTGTGATTGAGGTTGTTACAAATAACAGGAACTGGATTAAAAAAAGCAACAACAGTGTTAAAGTTGATTTAAAGGGAACGGACGGGAAGAATCCCCCAATGTTTATGCTCAACGGCGAAGAAGTTGATAACATTGATGATGTGGACCCGGAAAGCATTGAGTCAGTCAATGTGTTTAAAAGTGAGCAAGCCATGGAGTGGTATGGCGAAAAAGGAAAAAACGGTGTGGTGTTTATTGCCACTAAAAAAGATTATAGATGGGGCGGTGAGAGAACATATAGAGTGCAAACAGTTAACGAAGATTCAGCTAATGTAAATTATGGACGGACAGATGAAAATGGAGTAATTGAAATTACAATGGAAGGGAAGAATGGTCTTTCACACTCCAAATCTATGAAGAACGACCAGAATTTTATGCTAAATTTAGATACAGGTGTATTAAGGGTGGGAGCTTTCAACGAGAAAAGAAATAAACCTGGAGTTTATTTTGATTCTGGTGTATTAAAACCAGGGGATCAAACTGGTAGCATAGAAAATAATGCTCCCAAAGTTTATTTAAATGGAAACCGAACTTCATTTAAGTTGGAAGATATTAACCCGGAAGCCATCGAATCGGTTAATGTTTTAAAAGGTGATGATGCAATTGCTAAATATGGGAGAACTGCCCAAAATGGTGTTGTTGAGATAACCGTAAACACAAAGAATATCCTTCTAAAAGAAAACGTGGAAGAAAAAAAGGTTGCAATTAGGGAAGTGAAAAAACGTGATTTTGATACAGGTGCCCTCGTAACTTCCCTGAGCTTGGAGGATACCGAAAACATCCCGCTTATTTTTATCGATGGTAAATCTTCCACGTTAAATAACTTGGAATCGATGGATGTGGACAAAATAGAATCCATCAATGTCCTACAAAAAGAGGAAGCGGAAAAAGAATATGGAAATAAAGGGAAAAATGGGGCAATTAAGATTCTCACTAAAAAATAATTCAGCACATCAAACTCATTTGGGAAAGCCTGCTTCAAATTTTGTGGCAGGCTTTTTTTCTGAAAGTCTTCGGGTGATGCGGATTCTATCCGCATTATTCTTCAGCGAATAAAATTCGTTGTACCCAAATTCAGATAATTTGAGATCTATTTTATAAAGGATTCAAATTGCGGATATTTAGTAAATTCGCTTTTTGCGTGCGTGTCAAAATTGCGTGAAGCGGGCTAATTCGTTACTGTGAAAAACTGTAAAGCTTAATTTTGACTTGATTTTTCTTTGTTTCGTTTCTTTTCATCTAGGAAAAGAAATGAAATGGGGATTGGGGCAAAGCCCCAACAAAGAAGATAGTATGGACTTAGATATTATAGCTATTATTGTAAGTAAGGTATATATAGCACTATTAGATAGCGCTTGATTATCGCTCAAAGTTTAATCGCTCACCTTTATACTCACGGTTAATTTCCCCTTTTTCATACACCAAATTCCCATTTACAAAAGTGTGGGTTACTTTGTGCGTAAATTCTGTTCCCTCAAACGGCGACCATGCGCATTTGTACAAGATATTTTCTTTCGAAACCTTCCATTTATTTTCCGGGTCAATTAATACCAGGTCGGCATAATACCCTTCGCGCACATATCCTCTTTTTTCGACCTGAAACAAGTCGGCCGGGGCATGGCACATTTTCTCCACAACCTTTTCGAGCGACAGGTAGCCATTGTTGCTTTTTTCGAGCATGGCAACCAACGAGTGCTGTACCAAAGGTCCTCCTGAAGGGGCTTTTAAATATGGATTGTTTTTTTCCTGGGCAGTGTGTGGTGCATGATCGGTGGCAATTACATCCAGTTTATCATCAAGCAAAGCATTCCAAAGGGCATTTCGATCCTTATAACTTTTTACTGCAGGGTTCCATTTTATAAAAGTTCCATGCTTGATGTAATCACATTCATCGAACCATAAATGGTGCACGCAAACTTCTGCAGTAATTTTTTTATCCTTAATTTTTCCTTTTTGGAAAAGGCTCATTTCTTTTTCAGTGGACAGGTGCAACACATGCAGCCTGGTTCCAAATTTTGTTGCGAGTTCAATGGCTTTCGATGACGATTTGTAACAAGCTTCGTCACTTCGAATATGCGCATGCCTCGAAATAGGGATATTTTCGCCGTACCTTCCAAGTGCAATTTGCAGGTTTTCCTGAATAGTTTTCTCATCTTCGCAATGCGTCGCAACCAGTGTTGGGGCGTTTTTAAAAATCTCAGATAATGTTTCTTCATCGTCTACGAGCATGTTGCCAGTTGAGGCACCCATAAATACTTTTATGCCACAAACCGTTTTCGGGTCTGTTTTTAAAACTTCGTTCAGGTTATCGTTGGTGGTACCCATATAAAACGAATAGTTGGCCAGTGAAACTTCGGCTGCCCTTTTATACTTTTCCTCCAATGCTTGCTGGGTAACTGTTTGGGGCGAAGTGTTTGGCATTTCCATAAACGAGGTCACACCCCCGGCAACTGCCGCAGCGCTTTCTGTTGCTATTTCCCCTTTATGGGTTAATCCGGGTTCGCGAAAATGCACCTGGTCATCAATTACTCCCGGAATAAGGTACAAGCCTTTTGCATCAATAACTTTGTATGTATCAATGGGTAAGTCTTTTGGAAGAATGCTTGGGTATATTTTTTCGATGTGCTTATCGTTTATTAATACGCTGCCTTCAAAGTGTAATCCATCGTTAATAATGGTGGCATTTTTTATTAGAGTCTTCATGTACCTGTATTTTTAGCAAAGTTAAGCAAATTTCACTCTGCAAATCCAGAAAGCATGTTCTCAATTTCTGTGTATAATGGTTTTTTAGTTTTAATCCACTCCTTTTTACCCATGTAAAACCCAAAAATTAAAAGTAAAATATAGATAAACTGAAAGATAATAATACCGATAGTTTTATCCATTTCTCCCAAATATCTGAGAAGGGAGAAGCTTGCGCCTATATCTACTAGGACCACCACCACTAATAACCACCACTGGTTGGGGTTCCAAAACTGAAATCTTGTTTTTGCTTCTTCTAAGAATTCTTTTGGTGAGGCTAAATAACTGGTGTTTTTTATTTTTTTATGTTTCCTCCAGAATAGTGTAAAGAGAATAAGGCTTGCAATCACATAGCAACTACCTGCAATTCTATTTATGAGGGTTAAATCAGGATCAGGATTGACTATAAATATCAACACATAAACAATAGCAGTAATTGCAAAAATGATGTAAAACCTTTTGGTATATTTTTTTGATTTGGCATTTTCTTTTTTAATCATTTCCAACAAATTAGAAGGGATGTCTGATTCTTTGTGATCCAAATCTTCTGATATTCCTGGTGATTTTATGTTTTTATATTTTTCTGAAAATTCTTTAAAGTCCATATTATTTTTCCTCCATTATTTTTTTAATATTCTTTTTTATCCTGTGGAATTTTACCCTTACATTTCCTTCTGTCATTCCACAAATCTTGGCAATGGAAGCATGATCCAATCCTTCCAATACCAAACTAATAATTGATTTTTCAGATACAGTTAATCTATTTATTGCATGAAACATTTGCTGAAGTTCTGTTTCCAGTGCAATTTTATTTTTCAGGTCTGTGTCTCCTTCAAAAATAAAATCTCCATTCATTTCCTGGCAAGGTTTATCAACCCTGTTTTGCAATCTACAAAAGTTAATTGCAGAATTGATTGAAATCCTATAAATCCATGTATTGATATGACTTTCATTTCTGAAAGTGCTTAGGTTCTTCCATACGTTTATAAATATTTCCTGAAATAAGTCTTGTCTGTTGTTTTCATTTTTTACATAAGAACAACAAATCCTATATACCCTGTCTTTATTTTCTTTAAAAAGCTCTTTAAACTGAATTTCTTTTGCACCCATAATTTTCTACTTTCTATCTACATAGACAAAGCCTCCAAGTTTTGTTACAACTTCAGTTAGAAAAAGGTACAAAAAAAGGCTGCAAATAGCAGCCTTTCTATATTATTATATGTAGTTTGAAATTATCTTTTGTAACTTCTCGACCAACTTCTCATTTTCATTTTCAACACTCCCCATAGGGCTTCACTGAATATGCCCCCACTCATTTTCGAAGTTCCTTCTTGACGATCGGTAAATACAATTGGTACTTCTACAATATTGAACCCGAATTTGTAGGCGGTAAATTTCATCTCCACCTGAAAACCATAACCTTTCATTTTTACTTCATCAAGGTTTATGGTTTCCAACACCTCGCGGCGGAAGCATTTAAATCCGGCAGTGGTATCCTTAACTTTCATGCCTGTTACTATTTTCACATATTTCGATGCAAAATACGACATGAGTACCCTGCCAAGTGGCCAATTCACAACATTAATTCCTGAAATATATCTTGACCCAATTGCTACATCTGCGCCATTTTTGCCAGCTTCAAGGAGTCTTTCCAAATCATCGGGGTTGTGTGAAAAATCACAATCCATTTCACAAATATAATCGTACTTGTTCTCAACAGCCCATTTAAATCCAGTGATATAGGCGGTTCCCAGCCCAAGTTTCCCTTTTCTTTCAATCATAAAAAGTTTATCAGGAAACTCCTTCTGCATTTTTTTTACAACTTCAGCGGTTCCGTCGGGAGAATTGTCTTCAATTATCAATAAGTCAAAAGATGATGGCAAAGTGAATACTTTACGGATCATTTTTTCAACATTTTCAATCTCATTGTAAGTTGGGATAATTACCAAATATTTTTCCACTTGATGTAAGTTTTATTTTGCTGCTAATTTAAGATTTTAAACGAAACGAACCTTTAAAATGCTTTGTTTTTATTCCATTAGTTGCGCCTGATTAAATACCTTAAAAATATGAATAACAAGTATTTTGTTGATCATGCCTGGTTAATATATTTAATCTTTGGAAGATATATCTCTTGTTAACCTATTATTAAAAATGATATTAAAAAGCATAAAATAACGACATATTGTTATTATATCTGTGAAATTTGTAGCATAAATATTCCGAATGGGCGAATTCTGTATCAAGAGTAAGATTATGTTATGGAAATAAAATGTAGAAAAGCGGGGGATGAGTGTTATGGGCTGAAGGAGATGGTCCTGCTTTTTGATATAAGCCAAAGGTTGATACATAGCAAAAAACTTAAGAGCGAGTTGCCGGTCATATTAAGAATGGTTGTTGAATATTTGAAGGCTGAGCGGAGCATGCTGACCATTTTTAACCGTGAGAATTCAAAAATAATTGTGGAGGCTGCTTATGGATTAAGTCTTGCACAACAAGCAAGGGGAACCTACAAATTGGGCGAAGGTGTAATTGGCAGGGTAGTGGAAATGTCCCGTCCGGTGATCATCGAAAAAATATCCAAATCGTCCCTCTTCCTGAATAAAACAAAACAAGAATTATTAAAAGATGGGAAAGAACTTTCTTTTGTATGTGTCCCGATAATCGATGAGGGAAAAGTTTCTGGTACCTTGAGTGTTGTAAGGGTATTCAATCCCCATATTTCATTCGAAGAAGATAACCGGACACTTACCATAGTTGGGGCAATGATTGCACGGATTGCCCGCTTAAAACAAGAAAGCATTGAAGAAATTGAGCTGCTCAAGCAAAAGAATGAAGAGCTTGAAAAGAAACTGCTTGGATCGAACAAAGCTATGAATATGGTCGGGAATTCCGGTAAAATGCGGGATGTTTACGAGCTGGTTGAGATGGTGAGCAAAACAAACTCAACAGTTCTTATTCGCGGTGAGAGCGGGATTGGAAAAGAATTGGTTGCCGATGCTTTGCACCATTCAAGTACACGAAAAACTAAAAACTTCGTAAAAGTAAACTGTTCGGCATTGCCAGATACGCTCATCGAAAGCGAATTGTTTGGGCATGAGAAAGGTGCTTTTACCGGGGCTGACAGCCTTCGCAAAGGAAGGTTTGAACTGGCAGATAATGGCACCATTTTTCTCGATGAAATTGGGGATATCCCCTTATCGACCCAGGTAAAAATATTACGGATTTTACAGCAAAGGGAGTTTGAACGTATTGGTGGTACCAAAACCATCAAAACCGATGTTCGGATAATTGCTGCGACAAACCGGAACCTGGAAGAAATGATTGAGGCAGGGGAATTTCGCGAAGACTTGTATTACCGCATTAATGTATTCCCGATTTTTATTCCTCCACTTCGTGAAAGAAGAAACGATATTCCTTTGTTGGTAGACCATTTTATCGAAAAATTCAACAGGGAAAATGCTGCCGGGATTAAACGGATTACCACATCGGCATTAAACATGCTCATGGTTTATTCATGGCCGGGAAACATTCGGGAGTTGGAAAACTGTATCGAACGTGCCTGCATACTTTCAACCGATAATGTAATTCATAGCTATAGTTTGCCACCATCGCTTCAAACAGCCGATTCAACAAATACGCGTATAAAAGGTGGTATGCCCTACACCTTGGAACAGGTTGAGAAACAGCTAATAAGGGAAGCATTAACATCGTCAAATGGGAATATTGTGAAAGCTGCCGAAAATTTGCAAATTACCGAGCGGATGCTTGGTACCCGGTTAAAAAAATACAATATCGATGCGTGGCGTTTTAAATCTGTTTAATATCTTGGGCACTCAAACAAAATAACTTCACCCATGGCACAAAAAATATTTCAAAAGATTGATCTGAACAACGAGGGGCACTGCAAGCAATTACTAATTCTTATGAATACCTACATGGAAGATCAAATGGGAATTGGTGCATCAATGCCACTTGATTTAGGTTCGAAAATAATTGCCTTATTAAAAGAACAACCAACCTATATTGGCTTTTTTGTTATTTCCGATCAAAAATACGTTGCACTGGCCAACTGTTTTATGGCTGTTTCTACTTTTCGTGCGAAGCCTCTTCTGAATATTCATGATTTTGTGGTGGTGACCGAAAGCCGCAAATCGGGAATTGGAACATTTTTATTGGAAAATATTGCCATCTATGCTGAAAGCCAGGGATGTTGTAAAATTACTTTAGAAGTCAGGGAAGACAATATTAAAGCACAAAACCTGTACAAAAAAATTGGCTTTGCCTCAGGAAACCCACCTTATCTTTTTTGGGAGAAAAAACTTTTGTAGAGTCTTTTGACCTGTAAGGGCAATATATTTATAGCCCTGAGAAAGCAATTCCGATTTATCGGAATAAGCGCATCTTGGGGTTGTTTTTTTGAATAGACCTGCGGTGATCAGTATCTTTTTCAAAGATTAAAATTTACATTCCCCGAATTGGTAATGCCCAAACAAAATGATGTTTTATCTTTCTTTCATTAGAAATTGAGATTGAAACGAGTAGCAAATTATTCTTTCATTTGTAGCTCGTTTAAAAAGCTCACACTCGTAAATCACTATTTTTTTTTATGTATTCAATTATTCCTACAAAAATGTAGGTTAAGCGAATGTTAAGGTCTGTAAGTGTCATAATATAAGAAGTTTGTGCGATTTTTCATCGAATGTAGCTTAATCCATCCGATCCTACATTTATGTAGGATTTACACCCCGAATTTATTTTCATCAATAATATTTTAGAAAATATAAAGTGCAGTTATTTAGGTAGTTGTAAGGTACCAGGCAGTGGAAATATGCTGCACAGCATGTTTTGTGGCATGCATCTGGTATTAGGGGGTCAAACGAATTAAAAACATAAAAAATTAACGAAATGAGAAAGATTGCAATTTACGGGAAAGGTGGTATTGGAAAATCAACAACTACCCAAAATACAGTAGCTGGTCTGGTTGAGGCAGGAAAAAAAATCAAAGTAGTAGGATGTGATCCAAAAGCTGATTCAACAAGATTGCTTTTAGGCGGTCTGGCACAAAAAACAGTGTTGGATACGCTTCGTGAAGAAGGTGAAGATGTTGATTTGGATGATATTGTAAAAGAAGGTTACGGCGGTGTTCGTTGTGTTGAATCAGGTGGTCCTGAGCCAGGAGTTGGATGTGCCGGTCGTGGTATTATTACTTCTATCAACCTGTTGGAGCAGTTAGGTGCATGGGATGAAAGCTACCAAATTGACTACACTTTTTACGATGTACTTGGTGACGTTGTTTGTGGTGGTTTCGCCATGCCAATTCGTGAGGGTAAAGCCGAAGAAATTTACATCGTTGTTTCTGGTGAAATGATGGCAATGTATGCTGCAAATAACATTTGTAAAGGTATCAAGAAATATGCTCAGGCAGGAGCAGTAAGGCTTGGAGGACTTATTTGCAACTCCAGGAAAGTAGATAACGAGAAAGAAATGATCGAAGAATTGGCGAAACGTCTGGGAACAAAAATGATCCATTTTGTGCCTCGCGACAACATGGTTCAAAGAGCTGAGATTAATAGAAAAACAGTAATTGAATACGAACCATCTCACAACCAGGCAGATGAGTATAGGGCATTAGCAAAAGCCATCGACGAAAACGACAAGTTCGTAATTCCGGAGCCATTAGCAATTGAAGAACTTGAAAAATTATTAATCGATTTTGGCATTGCCAGCTAACCATAAAAAAGGAGGAACAAATTATGTTAATGATAAGAGCAATTATACGTCCTGAAAAGTCAAGTAAAGTTTTAAAAGCGCTTTTTGAAGCAGGTTATGTAGCCGTAACCAAAATACCGGTAGTTGGCCGTGGTAAGCAAAGAGGTATTAAAATTGGGGATGTAACCTACGATGAGTTGCCCAAAGAAATGTTAATTATCGTTGTGAAAGACGAGGATAAAGATTTTGCGGTAACTACTATTCTTGAAGCGGCCCGCACTGAACCTAAAGGTGCATTTGGTGATGGTAAGATATTTATTTCCCCGGTAGATGAAGCTTATACCATTAGTAGGGGAAGTAAAGAATTATAAATCCTAAAATCCAGCACTATGAAGATGATAATGGGAATAATCCGCATCGATAAAATGAATAAAACAAAACGGGCATTAACCCAAGCGGGAATTACCTCAATGACCGCAACCGGAAAAGTGTTCGGGCGTGGTAAAGGATTTTGGGATGCGAAAGTAATGGAAGGGGCTAAAAAAGATATCCCCGAAGCATTGAGCCACCTTGGTGCCGAGCCAAGGTTAAGACCACAACGTGTGATCACGGTGGTGGTGCCTGATGATAAGGTTGAAACGGTGGTAGAAACTCTGATTGAAGTGAACCAGACGAAACAACCTGGTGATGGGAAGATTTTTGTGATGCCGATCCAAGATTCTATTAAGGTGAGGACAGGCGAAACAGGTGATTTAACACTGGATTAAAACGAAGAAAATGCAAAAGAAAGATTATTCAAACGGATTACCGGATCCTTCAAAGTTAAGAGAAGAGATCCTTAAAAAATATCCCAGGAAAGTAGCGAAGAAAAGGGCAAAGTCCATGGTTATTAATGAACCTGGCACCGATCAGGAGATTTTAGCCAACGTTCGTACAATTCCGGGGATTATTACCCAACGAGGGTGTACCTATGCTGGTTGTAAAGGGGTAGTTCTGGGTCCGACAAGGGATATTGTGAACCTGGTGCACGGACCAATTGGTTGTAGTTTTTACGCATGGTTAACACGTAGGAACCAAACTCATGCTCCTGAAGGTGAAGACAACTTTATGACCTATGCTTTTTCAACCGACATGCAAGATGAGAACATCGTATTTGGTGGTGAGGCAAAATTAAAAGTTGCAATTCGGGAAGCACATGAACTGTTTAAACCAAAAGCAATTAGTATTTTCTCAACTTGTCCGGTAGGACTGATTGGTGACGATGTCCATTCTGTTGCCCGTGAAATGAAAGCTGAGTTGGGGATCAATGTATTTGGGTTTAGCTGCGAAGGTTACCGCGGGGTATCTCAATCGGCAGGCCACCACATTGCTAACAACGGTATTTTCAAACACGTGGTTGGAAATATTGACAGGGAGAGGACAGGAAAATATCAGGTAAACCTTCTTGGTGAATACAACATTGGTGGTGATGCATTTGAAATTGAAAAGTTGTTCGAAGAAGTTGGTATTACCCTTCTTTCAACCTACAGTGGAAACTCAACCATCGATAGTTTTGCCTATTCACATACAGCCGATTTGAACATGGTAATGTGCCACAGGTCAATCAACTACATTGCCGAAATGATGGAAGAGAAGTATGGTATCCCATGGGTAAAAGTAAACTTTATTGGGGCTGATGCTACTGCAAAATCGCTTCGGAAAATGGCAGAATATTTTGGCGATAAAAAAATGATAGCCAAAGTAGAAGAAGTCATTGAGCGCGAGCTTACAAAAGTAAAAGCAGTTGTTGATGAGGTGAAACCAAAGCTTGAAGGCAAAACCGCCATGATGTTTGTTGGAGGTTCAAGGGCACACCACTACCAGGAACTATTCTCAGAACTGGGCATAAAAACTGTTTCTGCCGGATACGAATTTGCCCACCGCGACGACTACGAAGGAAGAAAAGTAATACCAAACATTAAAATTGATGCCGATACCAGGAATATTGAGGATTTGGCAGTCGAAAAAGACGAGGCTCTTTACCGCGACGATCTTGCAGCTAAAAAAGCCGAACTTGAAAAGTCTGGTTACCGCTTCAAAGATTACGACGGAATGATGCCAACAATGAATTCAAAATCATTGGTGGTTGATGATGTCAACCATTGGGAAACTGAAAAGCTTATTGAATTCTATAAACCGGATATTTTCTGTGCCGGGATTAAAGAAAAATATGTAGTGCAAAAATATGGAGTGCCTTTAAAACAGTTGCATTCATATGATTATGGCGGACCTTATGCTGCCTTTGGCGGGTCTATTAATTTTTACAGGGAAATGGAAAGAATGCTTGCAACCAAAATTTGGAAAATGATTGACGCCCCATGGAAACATGAGCCTGAAATCGTTGGAAGCATGACCATTGAAGTTTAAAGAATAGGAGGAAAAGAAATGTTATTACGACATACAACAAAAGAAGTTAAAGAGAGGAAAGGGTTAACAATCAACCCGGCAAAAACGTGCCAACCGGTTGGGGCAATGTATGCTGCACTTGGTGTGCATGGTTGCCTTCCTCATAGCCACGGGTCGCAAGGTTGTTGCTCATATCACCGAAGTGCCCTTACCAGGCATTATAAAGAGCCGGTTATGGCTGCAACAAGTTCATTTACCGAAGGATCATCTGTTTTTGGTGGACAGGCAAACCTTTTGCAATCCATCGACAATATATTCGCAATTTACGAACCTGAGATTATTGCGGTACACTCCACATGTCTTTCAGAGACTATTGGTGATGACCTTGGACAAATCGTAGGGAAAGCACGTGATGATGGTAAAGTTCCAGAAGGAAAGCATGTTGTTCAGGCATCTACCCCGAGTTATGTTGGTTCGCATGTTACCGGATATGCAAACATGCTTGAAGCATTTGTAAAATACTTTGCTTTTAAAACCGATGAAAAACTGCGCCAGGTTAACTTATTGTCTGGTTGGGTGGAACCTTCCGACATGAGGGAACTAAAACGCCTTGCTGGTTTAATGAAAGTAAAAACGGTATTGTTGCCTGATACATCCGATGTATTGGATAGGCCAATGACCGGTAAATACGATATGTACCCCAAAGGGGGTACAACTATACCTGAAATGGCAAGCATGGGAAATAGTATGCGTACGGTGGCTTTGGGCGAATGGTGTACAAAAAAAGCTGCCATTAACCTCGACAACAAATGCAAAGTGCCTTTCGATATGACTGAGCTGCCAATTGGTGTGAGTGCTACCGATCGTTTTATACAGTTGCTGGCCAATGCAGGAAAAGTTTCTATCCCTGAAAGTATTTCTGAAGAAAGGGGAAGGTTAATGGATGTGATTACGGATATGCACCAGTATTTCTACGGAAAACGTGTTGCCTTGTTCGGTGACCCGGATCACCTGATTCCTTTAACAGAATTTTTACTTGACCTGGATATGAAGCCAGTATACATCGTTTCAGGAACACCGGGCAAAAAGTTCGAGAAAATAATGAACGGTTTGTTAGAAGAGAAAGTACCTGAAGCAAAAGTGAAAAACGGTGCAAATGCAGATATGTTCCTAATGCACCAATGGATTAAAGAAGAACCTGTGGACCTAATAATTGGGAACACGTATGGCAAGTATATCTCGCGCGACGAAAATATACCATTCCTACGGGTTGGTTTTCCTATACTTGACAGAATTGGACATAGTTATTTCCCTATGGTGGGTTATCAGGGAGCTATGCGCTTACTAGAAAAAATTCTTGGTATTCTGATGGATAAGCTTGATGCCACAAGCCCTGAAGAATCCTTCGAATTAGTAATGTAATTCATGTTATCAAAATCTTCCGGGCCTTTCGGGGCCTGGGAGGTTAAAACTATATAGCTATGAACCGTATTTTAAAAGACAGAGAAAAACAAGTGGTCGTTAAAGGGCAGGAAAATGTAGAGATTGCCTGTGAAAAAAAGAGCCTTGCCGGATCGGTAAGCCAAAGAGCATGCGTTTTTTGCGGTTCAAGAGTAGTGTTATACCCGGTTGCCGATGCCTTGCATTTAATTCACGGTCCTGTGGGTTGTGCATCTTATACCTGGGATATAAGAGGGGCATTATCATCCGGTCCGCAAATTCACAGACTTAGTTTTACGACCGACTTAAAGGAAAAAGATGTTGTTTTTGGTGGCGAAAAGAAATTGTACCTGGCCCTGACCGAATTGATAGAAAAGTATAAACCTGCAGCAGCATTTGTGTATACCACATGCATTGTAGGGGTTATAGGTGATGATGTGGAGGCAGTGTGCCGTCAGGTTAAAAAGGAGCAGGGAATTGATGTTATTCCTGTTATGTCCGAAGGGTTTAACGGCACAAAAAAAGATGGTTATAAAATTGCGTGTGACGCGCTTTCAACACTGGTTGGTACAAGCAATGAATATAAGCCAACAAAATATGCCATCAATATTTTAGGGGATTTTAACCTCGCCGGAGAGCTATGGATTTTGGCAGACTACTACAAAAAACTTGGGGTTGAAATTATTTCCTGCATGACTGGCGATGGTAGGATTGAGCAGATTCGCAGGGCTCATAAAGCTTCCCTGAATGTGGTGCAGTGCTCAGGTTCTATGATGCACCTTGCAAAAGACATGAAAGAAAAATATGGGATTCCGTTTATGAAAGTATCCTATTTCGGGATTGAAGATATGTCGGATGCTTTGTACGAAGTTGCCCGCTATTTTAAAGACGAGCAGATGATGCAAAATGCACGCGAATTGGTAAAAGCCGAAATTTCAAAACTTTTGCCTGTTCTTCAACCTTACCGCGAAAAGCTGGAAGGGAAAAAGGCAGCAATCTATGTTGGCGGGGCATTTAAAGCAATATCCTTGGTTAAGGCACTTCGCCTAATTGGAATGAAAACGGTGTTGGTGGGATCTCAAACCGGAAATGCCGATGACTACAAGTTGCTTAAAGAATTATGCGATGAAGGAACCATCATTGTGGATGATTCTAATCCAAACGAATTGTCTGAATTCGTGAAACTTACAGGGGCAAACCTTTTTATTGGTGGGGTAAAAGAACGGCCAATTGCACATAAACTTGGCTTGGGATTTTGCGATCATAACCACGAAAGAAAAGAGGCACTTGCCGGATATGTTGGCATGCTGAATTTTGCCAAAGAAGTATATGCATCGGTTACAAGCCCGGTCTGGAAATTCATAAAATAACAGCCCCTCCCTAGCCCTCCCCCAAGGGGAGGGAACAAAAGGTGCTTGGTTAAATTATAAAGAAATGAGAAATAATTTTGAAAATACCAGTTTGTTAAATTCCCCTCCTTTGGAGGGGGCAGGGGAGGCTTCTTATAAAGCTACACGTAATGCTTGTAAATTGTGTTCTCCATTAGGAGCAAGTATTGCATTTAAAGGTATTGAAGGATGCGTTCCCTTAATTCACGGTTCCCAGGGGTGTGCGACCTACATCAGGCGCTATCTGATAAGTCATTATAAAGAACCAATTGATATTGCTTCGTCAAACTTTACCGAAGAATCAACCATATTTGGTGGCAACCAAAATTTCCGGGTTGCTTTGGATAATATAATCAGTCAATATAATCCTAAAATTGTGGGCATTGCATCCACGTGCTTAAGCGAGACCATCGGCGATGATGTGAAATTATTTATTAGTCAATATAATTCTGCCACAAAAGAAAATTCGACCGATTTTGTTTTGGCTTCCACACCAAGTTATCAGGGAACCCATATCGATGGATTTCACGAGGCTGTTGCATCCATCATCCGTAAGTTTGCCAGGAATGGGAAAACTCAAAAGCACATAAATATATTCAGCGGGTTTATTTCTACAGAAGATATCCGTTTAATCAAAGAAATTGTGACTGATTTCGGGATCGAATGCATTGTTGTTCCCGATTATTCGGAAACACTGGATAACCCAATTTGGAAGAGTTATAAAAGGATACCGGAAGGAGGCACCAGTATTGCCGAGCTTGAGAAAACCGGAAGTGCCAAACTTTCAATTGAACTGGGAACTATCCAAAATAAAGGAAACTTTGTTGGGCGGGTAAAAAACATTCGTGAGCAAAATACCGCGGCACAATACCTTCAAAAAGAAATGGATGTGCCACTTAAAAATATTCCAATGCCAATTGGCATCACGCAAACAGATTTATTCTTCGAGCAATTGGAACAATTCTCAGGAAATCCAATCCCAGAAAAATATGTAAAACAAAGAGGCCGCTTGATCGATTCGTATGTGGATGCGCACAAATATGTGTTTGGGAAAAAGGCGGTGGTGTATGGCGAAGAAGATTTTGTAGTTGCCATGTGTTCCTTCCTCGATGAAATTGGAATAGAAATAAGCCTCGCAGCTTCGGGTGCCGAAAGTGGAATGCTCGAAGAGGAATTAAAAAAATACTGCCCTGAAAATAAAGATAAGATGGTAATCAAAGAAGGTTTTGATTTTGAACGGATACGCGAATGGTGCCTTGATAACAAACCTGAAATCCTTATCGGACATAGCAAGGGATATTACATTGCACGCGAACTGAATATCCCGATTGTCAGGGTTGGGTTCCCAATTCACGACAGGATTGGCGGGCAGCGAATCAAACACATTGGGTACGAAGGCACCCAGGAGCTATTCGATAAAATAGCAAATGCCTTAATTGAACATAAACAAGAAGTTTCCCCGGTGGGCTATAAATATATGTAGGAAAGCCCCTCCCGTCCTCCCCTAAAGGGAGGTGTAAAAGAAGAAAAAGAAAAATGAATGTTTAAACTTTTAAAAGAGATGAGAAATAAAAATAGAAATACAATTCCAAGCTCCCCTCTATCGGAGGGGCTGGGGGAGGCAATTAAAACACATCCATGCTTTAACAAAGAAGCTAAAGGCGAATACGCTAGGGTTCATTTACCGGTTGCACCTTTGTGTAACATTCAGTGCAACTACTGTAAAAGAGGATTTGATTGTGTGAATGAAAGCCGTCCGGGAGTTACAAGTGAAGTTTTGTCGCCGGAACAGGCACTGGCCTACCTTATCCGCCTAAAAGAAAAAATGCCGCATCTGTCAGTAGTTGGAATTGCTGGCCCTGGCGATCCTTTTGCCAACCCGATCCAAACAATGGCAACGTTGAGGCTTATCCGTAAAGAATTTCCTGAAATGGTTTTATGCCTATCTTCCAATGGATTAAATATTTTACCTTATGTGCAGGAACTTAAAGAGCTGGAAGTTAGTCACGTTACCATCACTTTAAACGGGACAAATGCTGAAACCCTGGAAGGCATCTATAAATGGGTTCGTTTCGAAAAGCGTGGATACTTCGGGAAACAAGCGGCAGAAATATTGCTTAAAAACCAAATGGAAGCAATCCGGGTGTTGAAACGCGAAGGGTTCATCGTTAAAATAAATACTATTGTAGTTCCCGGAATAAATGATTCAAGCATTAGCGATATCGCTGAAGAGATGCAAAAACTGGGCGCTGATGTAATGAATACAATCCCAATTTTCCCGGTAAAAGGAACACCTTTCGAAAATCTGGAAGAACCTTCATCTGCAATGATGAAAGAAATCCGCAAAGAAGTTGAAAAACACCTTCCTCCAATGACGCATTGTACAAGGTGCAGGGCCGATGCCGTTGGTCTTTTAGGGAAAGATGATCCGGAAGCAAAACAAATCCTTTCTGAAGTTGCAAACATGTGTGTTAACATGGATGAAACCAAACCTTATGTGGCAGTTGCTAGCTACGAAGGACTGTTGGTGAACGAACACCTTGGCGAAGCTGAACAACTATACATTTTCAGGGAAACTCCTAATGGATACAAATTAGTTGACCAAAGACCAACACCAAAACCTGGATCAGGTAACGAGCGATGGGCACAACTTGCAAAATCGATCGATGATTGCCGTGCATTGCTGGTTGGCGGAATTGGTCCTTCTCCATCTTCAATTATTGGAAGGTTCGGTATAAAAATAATTGAAATGACTGGGCTGATTGATGAAGGATTGGATGCGGTTTACAAAGGCAAAGAATTAAAAACGCTTAAAAAAGCCGATGCTTTTAAATGTGGTTCTGAATGCTCAGGTAAAGGAACCGGGTGTGGATAAAAACCTCATCAAATCTATATGAAAGGTAAGAACAAATTCATTTTTAATGACAAAATAATATCCATGACACAAAAAACTTGTTGCAATACAAATGAAATATTTTAAGTCTAACATCTTGATTCTAGTGTCTTGATTCTTGATAATTACGACTTGATACTTGTGTCTATAATTTAAAAATATGAAAGTAGCTATTACATCAACAAACGGGATTGAAGTAAACCAACATTTTGGGAAAGCCACCAGCTTTTTGATTTACGAGAAAGTGAATGGTAATTTTAAATTACTGGAGAAAAGAACAGTGGATTCGTATTGCCAATGCGAAAACGATGAACCTGTCGATCCAAACCATAAGTTTTCAGAACAACGATTTCAGTCCGTGTTAAACACCATAAAAGACTGTGCAATTCTGTACACCCAGAAAATTGGTGACAAACCGGGTTTTAACCTGATGAAAAATGGCATTAAAGTGATGGTATGCAATTGTACAATTGCACAGATTTAAAAACTATATCCAAATTATTCATATAAAATAAAACCAAATGAAAAAACCAGATTATCATATTTTAGTATGCAATTCGTACCGCGTTGCAGGCGATGCCAAAGGTTATTGTAATAAAAACGGGGCAGCCGATTATATCCAGTACATCATGGAAGAATGCAACGATCGCGGATTAGATGTGGCTGTATCATCTACAGCATGCCTTAATGTTTGTTCACAAGGACCGGTTATGGTTATTCATCCCAACAACTTCTGGTATGGAGGCATCAACGAAGATAAAATTGATGAAATTTTGGATGCCCTCGAAGAAGGAGAAGCAGTGGAAGATTACCTGATTAGCGACTAAGTAATCTCGTTTTAATTGAACCTTTTCTACCAATAACTATAGTAATTAATAATGCGGGATTAAAATTCAAAACAATCAAAAAACCCAATTATGATTAATCCTTACATTATGGACACAACTCTCCGGGATGGCGAACAAGCGCCCGGAGTTGTTTTTTCCTTAGAAGAAAAATTACATATTGCTCGTTTGCTCGATGAGATTGGGATTCCGGAACTTGAAATTGGAACCCCGGCAATCGGGAAATCGGAGCAGGAGAATATCCGATGTTTATTAAACCAGGGGTTTAAGTTTAAATCGACATGTTGGGCCCGGGCTACCATTAACGATATGAAAGCCGCGCTCGATTGTGGTGCAACACGTATTAATATTTCTTTTCCTGTTTCAGAGGTGCAACTTAGTGCTATTGGTAAAACCACAGGATGGGTGATGAATTCATTGCCCGAAATAATGGAATTTGCCAGCAATAACTTTGAGTTTGTAGCTGTTGGTGCCCAGGATGCCTCGCGTGCTGAACCCGGATTTTTGAAAGAATACATTTCAAGTTGTTTGCATTATGGAGCTAAACGGATACGTATTGCCGATACCGTGGGGATTATGAATCCTATGTCTGTTTCGGCTTTATTTAAAGATCTTTTTGGATTCTTCCCTGATACCGATTTTGAATTTCATGGGCATAACGACTTGGGGATGGCAACCGCGAACCATTTGGTGGCTTTACAATCCGGGGCAAAAGCGGTTAGTTTAACAGTCAACGGACTTGGCGAAAGGGCCGGGAACGGTGCTTTGGAAGAAGTACTTTTTGCTTTGAAATATTCAAGCAACGGTTTTTCTTTTGATGGCACAAAAATGTATAAGCTTTCAAAATATGTGGAAAAGGCATCAGGACGTATATTGCCGGAATCGAAACCCATAACCGGATCAAAAGTATTTACGCATGAATCTGGAATTCATTGCCGCAGCCTAAAATCAAATAAACTATCCTATCAACCATTTCTTCCCGAAGATATTGGTGCGAAAACTGAATTGGTGCTGGGGCGCCACTCAGGCTCTGGTCTGGTTAAACAAATATTGGAACAAAAAAATGTTTCACTTGGCGATAAGGACGTAAGCAGGTTAATGCAAATGGTGAAAGATTTTTCCTTAAAAGAAAAAAGAAATTTAAGCATTCCTGAGTTGCTGGGATTTGTAAACGGATTTACCCTTTAATTTGAAAAGATATGCTGAAATTTTTAAAGGTTGGCGTCATTGTATTTTTATGCATGGTGAATATCCTGGCAAATGCTCAAGAAACAAAAGAATTCGCGCCAAGCATAAATCCATACCTTAATGTTCAGTTTTGGAATGTTTATAGTACGGGATATTCAGTTGGAGGAGAGGCTTATGCCAACAGGATTTCACCTTATTTCAGAAGAGGTAGGGCAGGTTTGAAAGGAAAACTTGATCCTTCGCTTTCATATAATCTTATGCTGTATTTCGACTATTTGGCAAAAGACCCTTATTTATCTTCAAAAGGAACACCCAACACCGGAACTGTTGGTGTTTGGAGTGCGAATATCACATGGAAATTGTCGAAAATAACGGATGCAGTTCATATTACACTTGGAACTTTCCTTCCGTACATTAGCCGCGAATCGGTTACCAACCCCTGGACTACCAGTTCGCTCGATAAAGCGGAAACTTCGTGCTACTTGAGGCAATTTGTCACCGGTAAAACCAACGGAATATGCCCTGGAATTAATATTGGGGGATTGTTAAAGCTTCTTAAAAGTTTATTAAATTACAATCTTGCAATTGTCAACAGGCAGGATAAAACCAGCATATTAAAAACCGAATGGAGCCCGGTGCTCAATGGGCATGTGATGATAAACCTTGGTGACCCAGAATGGAAATCGTACAAATACTCAATAAATAACAACAGTTATAAACGACAAAAAAGTTTAACCATCGGTGTAGGTGCTTCCAACCAGGGCAAAACCGATGCTTTTACAAATTCATCAAGCATCAGTACCAATTTTGTGGCTTATTACAATTCCATAAAAATAGATGGCTCGTATTCAAAACTAATCCGAAAGGCGGGATCAAACTACAAAGCGCATTGTTATTCGTTGAGGGGGGCAGCAAATATTCCAACAACAAAAGGTTGGATTATTGAGCCTCAAATTATGTGGGATTGTTTTAAAGGCGATGATAATTATTTGGAAGCTTCGTTTTTCGATGGCACCGACCAAATAGTGGATTCGGGTGTGAATGCGATTTCTGCCAATAAAAAAATAAAAATAGGATTACATTATATAATGCATTCAGGGAATGGAACAAAAAACCACTTTGTAAGTGCAGATAAAAGTATGGGCAACTATGCTTGCCTGGCAATTCAATTAAAAATTAAAACATAGTTAGATGGATTGGGAAAAGTATTACGACGAAGCTAATGGCTACTTAAAAACAGCCATAGGAGCTATGAAAAAAAAGAGATTGGGCAATACTGTTGTTTATAATTTAGTGAGTATGAGTATTGAGAACCTATTGACTTGTTTATTAATCAGGGACGGAATGATGCCGCAACATTCAGGGATTGGAAGTATGCTTCGTGAATTAAAAAAGAACTACGAGGTGCCAAAGTCCTTTTTTGAAGATGCCCGGCTTTTAAACCGATACATGAATTTCTGCTCACTCGAGATTATGCCAAAATTAGAGCCCAGTGATGAGGATATCGAAAAAATGTGTTCTTTTATGAATGAATTAAAAGAATGGATTGATATTCAATTATCATCTGTTCCTAAAATAGGTTAGATGTGAGAAAGTTCGTAATTGTCATATTCGTGTTTTTGCTTGCTTGTCAAACTTCCAATAAAAAAGGAAAGGAAGAAATAAATGTTTATTGTGCGGCAAGCTTAACGGGAGTTGTAAGTGATCTTTCAGAGAGGTACCAGCATGAAAACAATATTAAAATAAACCTGAATTTTGCTTCTTCCGGTACATTGGCAAGGCAAATCGAACAGGGTGCTCCTGCCGATATCTACCTGTCAGCAAATAAAAAGTGGATGGACTATTTATATACCATCGATTTAACAGAAGACAGCACAATTGCCAGGTGTGCCGGCAACACACTGGTTATTATTGCACCATCAAAATCAAGTTTAGAGAGTATCCATGCGAGAGATATAAGCAAGCTTCCGGAATTATTTTCAGGGAGGTTATCCATTGGAAATCCTGAATATGTTCCTGCCGGATCTTATGCAAAACAGGCGCTTCAGAAGTTGGGATGTTATAATGAATTGGAGGATCGTTTGCTTCCGGCAAAAGATGTAAGGTCGGCGCTAATGATGGTCGAATTGGCAGAAACCGAATTGGGAATAGTGTATAAAACCGATGCTTTAAGTTCCCAAAAAGTAAGGGTAATTGGAAGTTTCCCGGACACTTTGCAACAGCCAATAAGTTATTACATTTCAATGATGAAAAACCATAGCTCTCAAATTGCCTCAAATTTTTATACTTTTATTCAATCAAATGAAGCCCGTGAGGTTTGGAAAAAATATGGTTTTCAACAATGATGTGTGCCCATGGATATATTCAGTTTTACATCTGAAGAACTTTTAGCCATTAAACTGTCAGTTAAAGTTGCACTAATTTGCTCTTTAATTGCATTACCTCTTGCCATTGCTGTTGGATGGTTCCTGGCACGTAAATCTTTTTATGGAAAATCATTGCTCGAAGGGTTTATACATTTGCCCTTGGTGCTTCCCCCGGTAACCACAGGTTATTTATTATTGGTAATATTCGGTACCCAGGGCATATTAGGGAAATGGTTGTATGAACTTTGGGGAATAAGGATTGCATTTTCATTTTGGGCTGCTGTACTTGCATCTATTGTTGTTTCATTCCCACTGGCAACAAGATCTATTCGTTTGGCGATTGAATTGGTCGATAAAAACTATGAAGAAGCTGCACGGACTTTAGGGGCTTCATCATGGAGGGTTTTTTATACCATCACACTACCTCTTGCATTGCCTGGTGTTATAAGCGCTTTTATCCTTAGTTTTGCAAGGAGCCTTGGCGAATTTGGCGCAACCATAACTTTTGCCGGAAATATTCAAGGGGAAACGCAAACACTGCCATTGGCTATATTTTCTAAAATGCAAATTCCGGGTCAGGAAGGTTCCACTCTAAAATTAGTCATTGTGTCCATTATTATTTCTCTTTTGGCTATGATCGGCGCAGAGTACATTAATAAAAAAGTATTAAACAGGAAAAAGAAAAGAATATAATATACATGAACTCATTCCTAAAAATAGATATCAAACTCCAGAGGAATAGCTTTCAGATGCATATGAAAGTTGATGTTCCCAAAGGAATAACTGGTATTTATGGTCCATCCGGGCATGGGAAAACGAGTCTGTTAAATTCTATCGCAGGAATTGTAAATCCCGATGATGGACTCATATATATTAATAAGGTACCTGTTTTTGATGCAGGTAAAAAATTTAGCCTACCTGTAAAAAAACGAAAAATTGGATATGTATTCCAGCAAGATAGGCTGTTCCCTCATTTGAATATTCTAAAAAACCTTACATATGCTTATTCAGGGAATGGGAAAATTAAGGTTGATGATGTGATCGACATTCTTGAGATCAAACATTTGCTTGCAAAACATCCCGAAGAATGTTCCGGGGGCGAGCGTCAAAGGGTGGCAATCGGTAGGGCATTATTAAGCAATCCCGATTTATTATTAATGGATGAACCATTCTCTGCTGTCGACAATCGCCTTAGAAAAGATATAATACCGTATTTAATATGTATAAATAAAGAATATCAAATACCCATGCTTATTGTTAGTCATGAGTTGTCTGATTTGATAAGCTTAACAGATTATATTATACTATTATATAATGGTAAGATAATGGATGCCGGAAAATTTCATAAGCTTGTAGCAAACGAAAAGAATATAACTCTATTACAAGGAACGGGTATTTTTAATGGATTTGATTTATCTGTATTTGCCTTTCATGAATCAAAAGATATTGTTTTGCTTAAAGGGGAAACTGATAATTTTATAATTCAGGCAATGACTCATTCGTTTAAAGGCGATTTAAAATTAAATGAAAAGGTAAGGATTTTGATTCGTCCCGAAGATATTTCACTATCCCTTTCACCAATTTCTGGTATCTCACTTCGCAATCAGGTGGAAGGAATTATTGAAAAAATCATAGAAAAAGATGGTTTTTCATTTTGTTTGGTCGATGCTGGAGATAAAATTCTTGTAGAAATAACCGAAGCTTCACGATTTTCTTTAGGTTTAAAACCGGGCTTGAAAGTATTTTGTCTGTTTAAATCGGTGTCCCTAAGAATATATTAATGCCAGTTTTGGTATTTTGTATTTCGTATGTAAACTTTCCTCTCTAAAATCTGTTATTTTTTTTCAATTCCTACAATTTGATATTCAGCAGTTTAAAAATAGAAGATAAATTTCTTCGAAAAAAAGGCAAGAAAAGCCTTGCAGGAACGAAAAGAGTGATTACATTTGCAGCCGCTTACGGAAACGACCGGGGCGAAAAGATTTGAAAAGATGTTTAGGGTTTAAAAAAAAGGCAAAAAATATTTTGCTGGAACGGAAAAGAGTTTTAACTTTGCCGACCCGAAAAACGGGTAACACAGGGGTGCTGTTTTGGTAGGTTTTCCCGGTGCCGTTTTGAGAAAGTATATTAGATGGGTTTACGCCCACGGTATAACGAATAAAAAAGAGACGTTCTTTAAGATATTGAAACAAAGATTTAAGAAAAAGCAAGGTAATAAAAACAAATAACCTTGGTTCCAAAAGAGTACACCTAGAGCGAAAGATATTTAACTTTTTATATTTACAATGGAGAGTTTGATCCTGGCTCAGGATGAACGCTAGCGGGAGGCTTAACACATGCAAGTCGAGGGGCAGCACGGTTTTCGGACTGGTGGCGACCGGCGCACGGGTGCGTAACGCGTATGCAACCTACCTTATACAGGGGGATAGCCCAGGGAAACTTGGATTAATACCCCATAGTACCAGGGTTCCACATGGAATTTTGGTTAAAACTTCGGTGGTATAAGATGGGCATGCGTCTGATTAGCTAGATGGTGGGGTAACGGCCCACCATGGCAACGATCAGTAGGGGTTCTGAGAGGATTACCCCCCACACTGGTACTGAGACACGGACCAGACTCCTACGGGAGGCAGCAGTGAGGAATATTGGTCAATGGGCGGAAGCCTGAACCAGCCATCCCGCGTGCAGGATGACGGCCCTATGGGTTGTAAACTGCTTTTCTATGCCAAGAAAGGACGCTACGTGTAGCGTATTGACGGTAGCATAGGAATAAGCACCGGCTAACTCCGTGCCAGCAGCCGCGGTAATACGGAGGGTGCAAGCGTTATCCGGATTTATTGGGTTTAAAGGGTGCGCAGGCGGAAATGTAAGTCAGTGGTGAAAGGCTGCCGCTTAACGGTAGGACTGCCATTGATACTGCTTTTCTTGAGTATGGTTGAGGTAGGCGGAATGTGTAGTGTAGCGGTGAAATGCATAGATATTACACAGAACACCGATTGCGAAGGCAGCCTACTAAGCCATCACTGACGCTGAGGCACGAAAGCGTGGGTAGCGAACAGGATTAGATACCCTGGTAGTCCACGCCGTAAACGATGTTCACTCGCTGTTTGCGATACACAGTAAGCGGCTTAGCGAAAGCATTAAGTGAACCACCTGGGGAGTACGATCGCAAGGTTGAAACTCAAAGGAATTGACGGGGGCCCGCACAAGCGGTGGAACATGTGGTTTAATTCGATGATACGCGAGGAACCTTACCTGGGCTTAAATGCAGATTGCATAACTTGGAAACAGGTTTTCCCTTCGGGGCTATTTGCAAGGTGCTGCATGGTTGTCGTCAGCTCGTGCCGTGAGGTGTCGGGTTAAGTCCCATAACGAGCGCAACCCTTACCGTTAGTTGCCATCGGGTCAAGCCGGGGACTCTAGCGGGACTGCCACCGTAAGGTGAGAGGAAGGTGGGGATGACGTCAAATCAGCACGGCCCTTATGTCCAGGGCTACACACGTGTTACAATGGCAAGTACAAAGGGCAGCTACACGGCGACGTGGTGCTAATCCCTAAAGCTTGTCCCAGTTCGGATTGGAGTCTGCAACCCGACTCCATGAAGTTGGAATCGCTAGTAATCGGATATCAGCAACGATCCGGTGAATACGTTCCCGGGCCTTGTACACACCGCCCGTCAAACCATGGAAGCTGGGGGTACCTGAAGTCTGCAACCGAAAGGAGCGGCCTAGGGTAAATCTGGTAACTAGGGTTAAGTCGTAACAAGGTAGCCGTACCGGAAGGTGTGGCTGGAACACCTCCTTTCTGGAGCCAGTTGTACAACTTGGGGATCAAAGGTATTTGTCCTTGCTTTTTTCTTTTAAAAAAATAAATGGAGTTACAAGCAGGGGGCTGGTGCTAAAACGCTTAAGGCAACAAGCTTGGAGCTGTATTGGACAGTCCCGTAGCTCAGCTGGTTAGAGTACTACACTGATAATGTAGGGGTCCCCAGTTCAAGTCTGGGCGGGACTACACACGAAGTAGCAAGCCGCAAGGCACAAGGGTCAAGGCAAAAACCTTGAGGCTATGTACTTGATACTTGATACTGATTTTTGGGGGATTAGCTCAGTTGGCTAGAGCGCCTGCCTTGCACGCAGGAGGTCAAGGGTTCGACTCCCTTATTCTCCACAGGGGATGAAATAAGCCGGAAATAAAAAAAGTGAAGCCACACTAAAAAAGGCAAAACGTTCAAGACATAATGGAATATAGGGGTAAGGCAGGTAGCCTTAAAACAGGGGGTTCGAATCCTTCATTACCTACGTTTAACTGAGGTTGGCGGTTTTGGCACAAGCTTTAAGATATGGTTTTAGCAAGGTTTGTGAAAAACAGGTTTGCCCGTGAAGTTAAAAAAGTTCTTTGGCATGCTGGGAAAATATTAGAAGATGACATAATAAACGAGGGTTTATAATAAACAAAAGAAAGTTAAGTAAGGGCGTACGGAGGATGCCTTGGCTCTCAGAGGCGAAGAAGGGCGCGATAAGCTGCGAAAATCTATGGGGATTGGCAAATACGAATTGATCCATAGGTACCCGAATGGGGCAACCCATCCACATAAGTGGATATCCAAGTTTACTTGGAGGCTAACCCGGGGAACTGAAACATCTAAGTACCCGGAGGAAAAGAAAATAACAATGATTCCCCAAGTAGTGGCGAGCGAACGGGGAACAGCCCAAACCAATGATGTTTCGGCATTGTTGGGGTTGTAGGGCTACGATATACGAAGCTGATTGAAATAGAATAACCTGGAAAGGTTAACCAAAGGAGGTGACAGTCCTGTATATGTAAGAGAAGCTTAGTTAGTAGTACCCTGAGTAGGGCGGGACACGTGAAATCCTGTCTGAACCTGCGGGGACCATCCCGTAAGGCTAAATACTCCTGAGAGACCGATAGTGTACAAGTACCGTGAGGGAAAGGTGAAAAGCACCCTGAACAAGGGAGTGAAATAGTACCTGAAACCGTGCGCTTACAAGCGGTAGGAGTTCCGGTTTACCGGAATGACTGCGTGCCTTTTGCATAATGAGCCTACGAGTTAGTCGTCACTAGCGAGGTTAAGCACTTCAGGTGCGCACCCGAAGCGAAAGCGAGTCTGAACAGGGCGAATAAGTTAGTGGCGCTAGACGCGAAACCTTGTGATCTACCCATGGCCAGGTTGAAGTGTTGGTAACACAACATGGAGGACCGAACCAGGAAGCGTTGAAAAGCTTTTGGATGAGCTGTGGGTAGGGGTGAAAGGCCAATCAAACTAGGAAATAGCTCGTACTCCCCGAAATGCATTTAGGTGCAGCCTTACAATAGTTTTATAGAGGTAGAGCTACTGATTGGATGCGAGGGCTTCGCCGCCTATCAAATCCAGACAAACTCCGAATGCTATAAAATGATTTGTAGGAGTGAGGGCATGGGTGCTAAGGTCCATGTCCGAGAGGGAAAGAACCCAGACCACCGTCTAAGGTCCCCAAGTATATGCTAAGTTGATCAAACGAGGTCCGGCTGCAGAGACAGCTAGGATGTTGGCTTGGAAGCAGCCATTCATTCAAAGAGTGCGTAACAGCTCACTAGTCGAGCGGCTGGGCATGGATGATAATCGGGCATAAGCATATCACCGACGGCGTGGGTTTCATACTAAGTATGAAGCGGTAGGGGAGCATTCCAACGGCGCTGAAGGTTTGGCGCGAGCCAGATTGGAGCAATTGGAAAAGCAAATGTAGGCATAAGTAACGATAAAGGGGGTGGGAAACCCCCTCGCCGATAGACTAAGGTTTCCTGATCAACGCTAATCGGATCAGGGTAAGCCGGGCCCTAAGGTGTACCCGAAGGGGGAAACCGATGGCAAGCAGGTTAATATTCCTGCGCCCGCCATACATTAAAAGTGACGGAGAGATGTAGCTGCTAGGTACTGACGGAATAGTACGTTGAGCCTAGCCTTCGGGCGAAGCGAAGCAGTGAAGTTTCTTCCAAGAAAAGCGAGTATGGCGGCCCGTACCGCAAACCGACACAGGTAGTCAAGGAGAGAATCCTGAGGCGCTCGAGTGATCCGTGGCTAAGGAACTAGGCAAAATTACCCCGTAACTTCGGGAGAAGGGGATCCCGCCATTAGGCGGGACGCAGAGAAATGGCCCAGGCGACTGTTTATCAAAAACACAGGGCTCTGCTAAACCGAAAGGTGACGTATAGGGCCTGACACCTGCCCGGTGCCGGAAGGTTAAGAGGGGATGTTATCGTAAGAGAAGCATTGAATCGAAGCCCCGGTAAACGGCGGCCGTAACTATAACGGTCCTAAGGTAGCGAAATTCCTTGTCGGGTAAGTTCCGACCTGCACGAATGGTGTAACGATCTGGGCACTGTCTCGGCCACGAGCTCGGTGAAATTGTAGTATCGGTGAAGATGCCGATTACCCGCAACGGGACGGAAAGACCCCGTGAACCTTTACTGCAGCTTCGCATTGACCTTGGATAAGTGATGTGTAGGATAGGACGGAGGCTTTGATGCTGCTTCGCCAGGAGTAGTTTAGCCATCCTTGAAATACGTCCCTTTGCTTATTTGGGGCCTAATCCCTAGCGGGAGACATTGCGTGGTGGGTAGTTTGACTGGGGTGGTCGCCTCCAAAAGAGTAACGGAGGCTCCCAAAGGTACCCTCATGGCGATTGGTAACCGCCAGTAGAGTGTAATGGTATAAGGGTGCTTGACTGTGAGGCCGACGGGCCGAACAGGTAGGAAACTAGGGCATAGTGATCCGGTGGTTCCGTATGGAAGGGCCATCGCTCAAAGGATAAAAGGTACTCCGGGGATAACAGGCTGATCGCTCCCAAGAGCTCATATCGACGGAGCGGTTTGGCACCTCGATGTCGGCTCGTCACATCCTGGGGCTGGAGAAGGTCCCAAGGGTTGGGCTGTTCGCCCATTAAAGTGGCACGCGAGCTGGGTTCAGAACGTCGTGAGACAGTTCGGTCCCTATCTGTTGTGGGCGTAGGAGACTTGCGAGGCTCTGTCGCTAGTACGAGAGGACCGCGATGGACAAGCCTCTAGTGTACCTGTTGTGGCGCCAGCTGCATTGCAGGGTAGCTATGCTTGGACGGGATAAGCGCTGAAAGCATCTAAGCGCGAAGCCCACCTCAAGATGAGGTCTCCATTAAGGGCCGTAAGAGACTATTACGTTGATAGGCTGCAGGTGTAAAGGCGGTAACGTCAAAGCCGAGCAGTACTAATTGCCCGAAAGCTTTCAATGTCTAAACACCTCGTTTGTTGTAAGATTTTTCTAATATCCTGGCTGCCTTAAGGTATTTGCCGCGCAAAGCAAAATCCGCGGCACCTTTCCATGTAAAATGCATGGGCAGGTAAAAATTTAGGTGGTTATTGCAGTGGGGCACCACCTCTTCCCATTCCGAACAGAGAAGTTAAGCCCACTAGCGCCGATGGTACTGCATTTATTGTGGGAGAGTAGGTCGCCGCCATCCTTTAAGCCCGGTAATCAATTACCGGGCTTTTTTTATGCAATAATAATACACTGGAAACTTTACAATTGTTGTTAATTATCGTGAAAAATTGAGTAGAATTGCCTGAGGCTTAAAAGCTTTTTATAGTTTTGTGTCAACTTTAAAATAGGTCAATGGGAAAGTGGACTTCTATACTATTGTTTTTGTTATTTGTATACCCGGCGTTAAGTTGGGGGCAGTTTCGTCCGGCTGTTAATTCTCCAACAAGATCTTCAACTTTAGAGCAAGGAATTGACGAGGGACTTGGTGAAAACAAGGTTGATAGCCAAAAGGAACGAGTCGATATACAAATTAGGATATGGAATTTAACGGGGGACGGTTCATTTATGAATCCTCTTAAATTGGACACCCTTCAAAAGGGATTTCAAATTTTTAATCCAATATATAAAAATGCAATAACGAACACCTATACCGGAAACTACGGAGGAGCACATATAAACAATAATTACTTCAACCGCAGCTACGGAACCAATTTTTATTTTTTTAGAAACCATGATGCATATTTACTCACCCCTGAAAGATTAAGTTATTTTAATACCACAACGCCCTATACCTTATTTGATTATTCCCAAAGTGAAAATCAAAATACACAGAACGAAACAAGGTTTAATGTGATCCACTCACAAAACGTAAATGAATTTTTCAACGTGACATTTAGGTATGATCAGGCAAAGTCGGATGGACAATATAATTATCAGGCAAATAAAAATAGTTCAATATCCTTGTATTCAAGCTATAACAAAGATGCACTGACAATTCATGGTGGTTTTATATCCAATGTTATTAGGAACGAGGAGAATGGTGGTATGCAAGATGATGCTGACTTATCGGAGAAAGATCAGACAAATATTCTGTTTAATTTAGTAAACGCCAAATCAGAATATAAGAATAATTATTTCTTTCTTAATTCAGAATATAAACTAGGGAAATATATTACGGTCATTGATACTGCAATAAATGGAGAACAGATTGAATCAACCCATTTTAAACCTTTAATTGGACTGATTTATAAATTTGAATTACAAAATAACGAGAAAATTTATAAGGAAGAAGATGGAGCCAATGTTGATTATTTTGAAAATACATATATGGATTCGACCGAGACTTTAGAATCAATTGGATTTAATAAAGTGGCGAATGTTTTTCAAATAAAACAATATGAAAATGCAGATAGAAAAACGAGTTTTGGCAAAAGGGTCTTTCTTGGTTTTGATTTCGAGAAAACAATAATTCCCAGAAGTGGGGATCGACCTCCAAATTCCGATAAATATACAAATGTTTATATTGGTGGTGGAATATTTAGGGAAAAAGGAAAATTCTGGACGTGGAATTTCGATGGAAAACTATATACAGTTGGATACAAAAGTGGGCAGACCGAATTGAATGGTATCATATCTAAACCGATTAAATTGTTTCGGGATAGCATGGCAACGATGGAAATTTCAGGAAACTTACAAACCCTGGTTCCAGATTACTTCATAGAAACTTTTTACTCCAATCATTTTAAATGGTCAAATAGCACATACAAGAATGAACAGATGATGAATGCAAAATTTGTGTTCAGTTCACCAAAATACAACTTGCAGGCGGGAGCTCATTATTCCCTAATTAATAATTTTATCTACCACAATGAATCGGGACTCCCGGCACAAACCAGTGATGAGCTATTAATATTGGGGGCTTTCTTAAAAAAAGAAATTCAGCTAAAGAATTTCGTTATAACTGCACACATGTTGGTACAGAAAGCTTCAGACGATAAATATATTCATTTGCCTGATTTTTCGGCGTTTGTTTCGCTTAATTATAACTTTATCTGGTCAAAAGTATTATTTACGCAACTTGGGGCAGATATGAGGTATAATACAGCATTTTATGCGGATGCCTATAATCCTGCTACAGGATTATTTTACCTTCAAAATGAAAAAGAAATCGGAAATTATCCATATATTGATGCTTATGTAAATATGAAATTGAAAAGGACCCGCGTGTTTTTTAAATGGATTAATGTTGCAAGTGATTTCCTTGGCGATAATTATTTTGGGGCACTGCATCATCCGATGAACCGCAGGACTTTTCGCCTTGGTGTTGCATGGACTTGGTACGATTAGGGTTTCTAAATCAGGGAATGAGGATAGTTAATTACATACTTATAATAGTTGTAACCCTCTCAATTTACAGTTGTGGCATAAAATCTAAAGATGGTTCAGCATCTGGCACAAATACCGATAAGAGAAAAAAATCAGGTGCCATTTTAAATCAAATAAAAGAGAATAAGACCTTACGGGTTGTTGTCGACTATAACTCAACAAACTATTTTGTATATAGGGCGAGGCCAATGGGATTTCAATACGAACTCCTTAAAAGGCTTGCTGCTGATTTAGATGTAAAATTAGAAATTGTAATCAGCAATAATCTTCAGGAAACATTTAGCGGTGTGAATGAGGGGCGATACGACCTAATTGCAAAGAACTTAACTGTAACAAAAAAACGGAGCCGAATGGTTGATTTTACTCACCCTTTGCAGCAAACACACCAGGTTTTGGTTCAGAGAAATGTAGGTAATGAAGGACAACTTATTCGCAATCAACTAGATTTAGCAGGAAAAACAATTTATGTTCAAAAAAACACTTCGTATTATAAAAGGCTGGAGAATTTGTCGGAAGAAATAGGAAAAGATATTGACATCAGGCAAGATACGATATATGGGGTGGAACAATTGGTTGCACTGGTTGCCAAAGGAGAAATTGATTATACGGTTTGCGATGAAAATGTTGCCCTGGTTAATAAAACCTATTACCCAAACCTTGATATTGCCACACCTATTAGCTTTTCACAGAATATTGCATGGGCAGTGCGAAAGGGATCAAAAGAATGGTTAAAATACCTCAACAATTGGATTGAAGATTTTGTAAAATCACCTGAATACGAGTATATCTATTTTAAGTACTTTTTAAGTCCCAGAACGAAACGAAGGGTAAATAGTGAATTTCATAGCATTGCTGGAGGTAAAATTTCTGATTTTGACCAAATTATACAGGAGAAAACAAAAGATACCCCTTGGGACTGGAGGCTTGTTTCATCAATTATTTATGTGGAATCGGGATTCGAGCATGATATTAGTTCCTGGGTGGGAGCAGTTGGTTTGATGCAGATAATGCCCGAAACAGCAGAGTTTTTTAAAATAGACGACCTTACCGATCCATCACAGAATATTGATGGAGGTATTCGGATATTAAATTGGTTGGATGAATATTTTACCCCGGTTATTGTCGATCCTGCTGAAAGGATCCATTTTGTTTTGGCTTCGTATAATGTTGGACTTGGGCATGTGAAGGACGCACAACGTTTGGCAAAAAAATATGGGAAGGACCCAAATATTTGGAAGGATAACGTTGACTTCTATCTGTTAAACAAATCGTCTGAAAAATACTACAAAGATGAAGTTGTTCGATGGGGCTATTGCAGGGGCGAGGAGCCTTACGAGTATGTAAAAAAAGTTTTAGATAACTTTCATCATTACGAAAACCTTATTCCGGCTTAATTGATATCCCTCTTAAAACATCCAGTAATTCAGCAAGGATCATTGCCGTTGCACCCCAAATTATTTCATTTTCAAAAATTATACAAGGGACAATTAGTTTTCCCCTTTTTGTGTGTATGCTGGTTAAAGGGAATTTATCTTTCGTTAGTTGAGCCAGCAAAGGTAGAAAATACATTTCCTGGACTTCTTTCTTATTAATATGAAGAGATGGTTTTTGCCCCGTGAATGCAATTACAGGATAAATGTCAAACCCACTTACACTGATATATAATTTAGATAGTTTACCAATCACTTCAACACAATCCGGCTTTAGCCCTATTTCCTCATTCGCTTCACGAAGGGCGGTTGCTACTCCGTTTTTATCTGTGGGTTCTACTTGTCCGCCGGGGAAACTTATTTGTCCGGGATGGTGTTTCATTGATTCAGGCCGTTTCATCAAACAAGTATATATTTCTTCACCATCCGGGTAAATCAGGATGAGAACGCTGCTTTTTTTTATACGCTTGCTTTCGTCTTGCGGGTAGGATAGTTTACGTTTGGGTGGTAGCATTTTTTTATGTGATTTGCTTCCCGGAAGATCCTTTTCAATTGCCTTTTTAAGCTCTTTTTTTAGATGGTTTATATTAATCACAAACGTATAGTTGAATGAAAGTTGACTCGTAATAATCGAATTATCAGTCAAATCGTAATGATTTGTCTGGTGATATTTTGCTGATGAAATAACTTGGAACCACAAGCATTAATAAAGTCGCAAACATCGTTCCTCCATTAACGAAAAATAAATGAACAGCCGAAAAATTAACCGGAACAACATCAACGTAATAAGTTTCAGGATCAAGAGGCATTAACCCAGAATATTTTTGAATTAGAAGCAGCCCAATTCCAATAATATTGCCCCATAACAAACCTCTCAGAATCAGGAACCCGGAAAGGTAAAGAAATACTTTTCGGATATTCCAGTTCGGGCTCCCAAGCGATTTTAATATTCCGACCATTGTGGTGCGCTCCAATATTAAAACAAAAAGTCCGGAGATCATATTTATGCCGGCAACAATTATCATCAGGGTTATGATTACCAAAACATTCATGTCAAGAATGTTTAACCAGTCAAATATTTGCGGGTATTTTTGGGCAATATTTGTTGTTTTTAGGGTAGTGCCAGGATCGAGTTCATAATTTACAACCTTATTTCGCACCTCAACTTCAAGCTGGTCCAGTTGGTCAAAATCATCAATTAGTAGTTCATAGCCACTTATTTGCGTACTGTCCCAGCCATTTAAAAGTTGGATATGCTTAATATCGCCAATAATAAAGTTTTCATCGAACTCAATAAGGTTTGTGTTGTAAATCCCGGATATGGTAAACTGCCTGAACTTCGGGGGCCACTTATCGGCTTGTATGAAATATACCACTATTTTATCGCCAAGGCTAATTTTCAGGAGTTTACAAAGTTGTGTAGAGATAAGGATATCATTTACCCGTGCTGAATCAACAATCAAAGGCAACTTTCCTTCAACTAAATGTTTGTTAAAGAAGGACCAGTCGTAATCGGTTCCAACTCCCTTTAAATTAATGCCCTGAATGGCATCTTCTGTTTTTATAATCCCGGGTTTTGTTGCAAACGACTGAACATGAACCACGCCTTTAAGTTTAGCTAATTCGGGAAGAAAGTCCTGTTTTTTATTGATTGGTTGCGTTTCATACGAATAGTTGGAGTCGAAGTTGATGATTTGGATATGTGAGCCAAATCCAATGGCTTTTGTACGAACTTCTTTTTTAAATGCCGTAACAATTGAAATTGAAATGATCATTACTGCCAGCCCGAGTGCAATACCTACCAATGCCACATTGATAAGTTTTTTCGACAGTTGGTTCTTATTTTCCTTGTCGAAAAATAGCCTTTTAGCAATGAAAAATTCTGTATTCATCCAACTTAAATTTCAATACAAAAATACACTTCTTCGATTATTTGCAAGGAAAAACAAAACTATTTGTTGCTTAAAACAAGCTGTTCAAATAAAAGCGCTTAAGTACTTTGTGCAGTTTCTTCATCTACCTTTTTAGGGACAGTTGCATTCCTGTTTAAAAACGGTAAGACCATTAAAGATATTAGCCCAAACACGATTAACATTAAGGTCATTGCAGAATGGTTTAATAACGCGAATATGATCCCGTTTTCATTGGGAATCCCATAAAGCTTTAAAGCCTCTTTTGCCATAAAATGCCAGGCCCCGATTCCACCCTGCACAGGGGCAACCATTCCGAAACTGGCAAGCACGAAAGACGTTAGGCCAGCCATTAGCGAAAGGTGGCTCGTAAAATCGAAACAAAAGAACACAACGTAAAACATGAGGTAATACATGAGGTAGATAAAAAAAGTATGGAAAATAAATGCCCCTTTTTTCTTTACAAACCTAAACGACCTCAGTCCTTCCTTGAAGTTATTGATTGTGCCTTCTATTTTAGAGTAAATTTTTGTTTTCTTAAATGCTTTTCTGTAAAGAAAAAAGAAAACGGCCATTCCAATTAATAAAATGTATGGGTATGGTGAAACAATTACCGAACGTAATTTCTCTTCTATTTCGGGATTATTATGGATAAAACTTAAAACATGGCCAAATTGGGTAACAATAACCAATAAGGTGAGCAATAATAGAACAATCACATCAATTAAGCGTTCAACCACTACTGTACCCACTAATTTTGTAAATGAAATGTTTTCGTACCTCGATAAAACACCGCACCTCGAAATTTCACCCATTCTTGGGAACGCAATATTCATTAAATAACCAACCATAACCGCCAAAAAGGTATTGGAAAGTTTCGGTCTGTTTCCTAATGGTTCAATCAAAAGGTTCCAACGTATTGAGCGGCTTATATGGCTTAGCAATCCAAACAAAAGGGATAACCATAGCCAACTATAATGAACATCGTTTTTTAAGATTTCTTTTATTCTTTCGATATCCTGATCTTTGTAGATAAGCCAGAAAATGACTAAACCAATGAGTAAAAATACCAGGAACTTTAGGGCTTTAATGGCTTTTTGTTTCAAAGTAAAAATATTTTAATGAATGGTTCCTAAAAACAGGATGAATAGGAAATTTTCCTAAATTCGCTGCCAGTTAGATTAATTTTATACTTCTCTTTTGATAAACTATGAAAACAAAAATATAAATTTGTTTCATACTGGAGGAAAAAATATAGAAATAAGTTCGAATTAGAAATGAACGAGTCGGATTGTAATGAGTTATGTAAGGGCCAAAAAGAATCTTGGTCAGCATTTTTTGAAGGACAAAAATATTGCGCAAAAAATTGTTGACAAGCTGAGTAATGAGGGTACTAAAAATGTACTTGAAATTGGTCCTGGCACGGGAGTCTTAACTCAATTCTTAATTGGCAATCCTGAACTATCCCTAAAAGTTATTGAACTGGATTCAGAGTCTGTTGATTACTTATCGGAGAATTATCCGGAATTGAAAGGGAACATTATTGAAGCGGATTTTTTAAAGTTTGATTTACTTTCTTTATTTCAGAATGAGTTTTCGGTTATAGGTAATTTCCCATATAACATATCATCTCAAATATTTTTCAAAGTCCTTGATCATCGTGCGCGAATCCCGGAAGTTGTGGGAATGATACAAAAGGAAGTTGCAGAGCGGATTTGTTCAGAACATGGTTCAAAAACCTATGGTATTTTAAGTGTTTTATTGCAGGCATATTACGATATTGAGTATTTGTTTACAGTTCATGAAAATGTTTTTTTGCCTCCACCAAAAGTAAAATCGGCTGTGATAAGGATGGTTCGGAAAAGAGATATTAATCTGGATTGTGACGAAGTCCTGTTTTTTAAGGTCGTAAAAGCGGCATTTAACCAGCGCCGAAAAATGTTACGAAACTCTCTAAAAGGCATATGTGAAATCATACCGGATGAGTTTGCCATGCTCCGCCCTGAACAAATGAGCGTAAAAATGTTTATTAACTTAACCAGGCAATTACAAAACTAAAGTTAAAGTTATGCAGTTTGAACTAACAAGAGAATTTGTAGATAAAATCAGAGAGTTAATCGAGTTAGGTAATGAAGCTGAGATTAAAGCCATGGTTGGAAATCTCCACCCGGCTGATATTGCCGAAATAATGGATGAACTTTCATTAGAAGAAGCAAAACATATTTATTTATTGCTCGATGGCGAAACTGCATCCGACACTTTGATTGAAATTCCGGAAAATGACCGGAGAAAGCTATTGAGGGTGCTTCCTGCAGAATTTATCGCAAGCAAATTTATCGAATTTATGGATTCTGATGATGCTGCTGATATTTTGGGAGAGTTAGATGAAGATGTTCAACAGGAAGTACTGAATGAAATAGAAGACATTGAGCAGGCCGGAGACATTGTTGACCTCTTGGAATATGATGAAGATTCTGCCGGGGGAATTATGGCAAAGGAGCTGGTTTCCGTTAACGAAAATTTATCGGTGCAGGGTTGCTTGAAAGAGATTAGTGAACAATCAGAAAACGTTGACGAAATCTATTATGTTTATGTGGTTGATGATTCAGGTGTTTTAAAAGGAATATTGTCGCTTAAAAAGCTGATCCTTGCAAAAACGAACCAGAAAATATCCAGCCTCTATAATACCGATGTTAAAAGTGTACTAACCGAAGCTCCACAAGAAGAAGTTGCCAATAAAATGGAAAAGTACGACTTGGTGGCAATCCCGGTGGTGGATAGTATCGGGCGCTTAAAAGGGCGTATCACCATTGATGATGTGATCGACATTATCAGGGAAGAAGCAGAAAAAGATTACCAAATGGTTTCTGGAATTACCGGCGATGTTGAGTCGAACGACAGGGTATGGGAACTAACCAGGGCGCGCATTCCATGGTTGTTCATTGGTCTATTGGGAGGTATTCTGGGAGCTATAGTTATTGGACACAACGATGAAACCTTGAAACAAATTCCGCAAATGGTATTTTTTATCCCACTAATTGCTGCGATGGCCGGGAATGTTGGTGTACAATCATCTTCCATTGTTGTTCAGAGCATTGCCAGCGGAGCCAGGGATATTGAATCCATGCCCCAGAAATTAGTTAAGGAATTTGCTATTGCCCTGATTACTGCCGCTGTATTTGCAGTGCTGATTTTCATATTTAATTTTATTAAAGAAGGGGACATGATTTTAACCTGGGCAGTTTCGGTTTCCTTATTTATAGTGATTATTTTTGCGTCGTTGTTTGGAACTTTAATTCCGCTGTTGCTGAACAAGTTAAAGGTTGATCCGGCACTTGCAACAGGACCATTTATTACAACAATGAACGATATTCTGGGATTGTTTATTTACCTCATTGTTGGAAACCTGTTTTTCAATTTTATTTAGACTGCATTAATTGCCACAACAGGGTCGAGCCTGGCAGCCGACACTGCAGGCAAAAATCCGGCAATAAACCCAATTATGCTTGAAATCATTAGCCCTTTAATAATGTTTCCCATACTAAGCATAATGTTCATATCGGCTACATTGCTAAAAATAACTGTCCCAATAAAGATTAAAAATAAACCAACCAGTCCCCCGATCACTGAAAGGATAATTGCTTCAAAAATAAACTGGAACAAAATGAAGTATTTTTTTGCTCCAATTGCCTTTTGAATACCAATGATTTTGGTGCGTTCTTTTACAGAAACAAACATAATATTGGCAATTCCAAATCCTCCAACCAGGATTGAAAATCCACCAATTATCCATCCGGCAAGGTTGAATACAACAAAAAACTGATCAAATTGCCCCGATATGAAACTAACCTCGTTAAGTGCAAAATCATTTTCTTCCATTGGGCGCAGATTTCGTATAGACCGCATAACACCTGTTAACTCGGCTTTGAGTTCGTTTGCATCACTGTTTGATTTTCCTTTAACACAGATTGTCTGCCCCCTGTCCCTGTTTCGGATGTCAATCATAGTAAAGGCCATTGGCGCTGCAATATGGATTCGTTTGTCCATGCTTGTTCCAAACATATCTTGCCCGGTTTTTTTATATACACCAATTACCAAAAGCTTACGCCCCTGAATCTTTATGGTTTTGCCAACCGGGTTAACATCATGAAACAATTCGTTTTTAATTTCATCGCCAATTACTGCCATTGGCGCCCCCGAATTCATTTCCGATTCTGTAAAATACCTTCCGTTTACAATGTCCAGGTTCCAAACATCTAAAAGCGCATGAGATGTTGCCAGTATTTCGGTATTTTCGGCTGTATTGTTGTCTTGTTGAACAGTTCGGCTGAAACCAAACAGAAAAGCGGCATTTTCTGTTAACTTCGATCTTCTTACAACTTCCATTGTCTCGGAGTATTCAGGTACAGGCCTGTTCAGGTAACGCCACCATGGATACTCAGTTTCACCTTCGGGAGGTGTCCATGGCCATTTTTGTACATAAACCATGTTATTTCCCATTGAATCCAAACTGTCCCTGATATACTTTTCCAATGAGTCAATCACTGTGAACACTGAAATAATGGCAAAAATACCAATGGTTATTCCTAATAAAGAAAGGAATGTTCTTAGTTTGTTCACTTTCAGTGAATTGATTGCAAAATTAAAGCTTTCAATCAGTAACCGTATAATTATTAACCTCTTCATTATCTTAAATATTTAAAGCTTTTTGCTTAAGCTTATACTTTTTGGGCAGTTTCTTGAATCTTTAAAGTTAACACAAGTTAAAATTAATTATTGTTGCGAAAACAAAAACTAATGCCCCCTAAATTTGCCCCTGCTTTTTTATCCACATTAGTGTTAATTTTTCTTAATGATTACAACTTCGTGCTTTGATTGTATTTAAAATCTTGATAAATTCAAATGATTTTCGAAAAAATGATGTTTTTAGGCACTTTTAGTAGCTGTTTTACTATCTTTGCGCATCAAATTAAAATTTTTTAAATGTCTGGACTTAAAAAGATTACATCTGCATTAGTATCTGTTTATCACAAAGATAAGCTTGACGATATCGTTAAAAAACTGGAAGCCTTAGGAATAGATATATATTCAACAGGAGGAACCTATAGTTTTATTAAAGATTTAGGTGTGAAAGTTGAAACTGTTGAGTCAATCACAGGGTATCCATCCATTCTAGGGGGAAGAGTAAAAACCTTACATCCAAAAGTATTTGGTGGGATACTTGCCCGTCGCGAAAACGAAGGGGATATCCAGCAACTTTCGGAATATGAAATTCCTGCTTTCGACCTTGTTATTGTAGATTTGTACCCTTTTGAAGAAACTGTTGCAAGTGGTGCTTCAGAACAAGACATTATTGAAAAAATAGATATTGGGGGTATTTCCCTCATCCGTGCTGCAGCCAAAAATTTTAAAGATGTGCTTATTGTTTCATCCATGGGGCAATATGGCAGTTTATTAGATTTGTTGAACGAAAAAGAAGGCGAAACTTCCTTGGAAGATAGAAAAGGATTTGCTGCACAGGCATTTGCTGAGTCTTCGAACTACGATTCTGCTATTTTTAAATACTTTAACCCTGAAAATTCAGGAAAAGAGCGAATTAGCATTAACGATGGGCATGTGTTAAGGTATGGTGAAAATCCGCATCAAAGTGCCACATTTTTTAAATTTGACAATACAGGTTCAGGCGTTAATTTATCGGATGCCAAAATTTTGCAAGGAAAAGCACTTTCGTACAACAATATGTTAGATGCCGATGCTGCCTGGAAATCAGCCAGCGATGCTTACCACTCTGTTCCGTACATGGAAAACAGGGTTGCCGTTTCTGTAATTAAGCATTTAAATCCTTGCGGATTAGCAGTTACAAATGAGATTAAAAAATCATTGGAGCTGGCATGGGCTGGCGATCCAATTAGTGCTTTTGGCGGCATTATCTGTTTTACAGATACGGTTACAGGAGCAATTGCCGAATGGTTTTCAAAGAAATTTGTGGAAATAATAATTGCACCCGGATATACATCTGAAGCTTTGGAAGTGTTTGGAAAGAAAAAGAACCTTCGGGTTTTGGAAACCCCTATAAAAGATGAAATTACTGGTGAAAAATTATATAGATCGGTAAGTGGAGGAATGTTGGTGCAGGACGAAGATGAAGGTTTAGAACCTGATTTTAAAAATGTAACCAATATTCAGTTTGATGAAGGAAAAATGAACCTTACACGCTTTGGAATTATTGCCTGCAAACATCTAAAAAGTAATGCTATTGCTTTGGTAACAGAAAACGAAGACGGATCGTTTTGGTTAACCGGAGCAGGGATGGGGCAGCCAAACAGGCTGGATAGCTTAAGGCATTTAACTATTCCTAGGTTTAATTTAAAAGAAGGCATAAAAATAGAAGAATCAGTTTTGATTTCTGATGCGTTTTTCCCGT
Organism: Prolixibacteraceae bacterium; assembly: GCA_963678235.1. Lineage (GTDB taxonomy): Bacteria > Bacteroidota > Bacteroidia > Bacteroidales > Prolixibacteraceae > JABMQB01. Next base: position 4,349,408 of record OY782766.1, read on the forward strand.
TCCGTGATAGCATTGAAGCTGCAAACGAATATGGGGTAAAATACATCGTTGAGCCGGGTGGAAGCATCCGCGATGACGAAGTAATTGAGGCATGCAACGAATATGGGATAGCAATGGTGTTTACCGGAAGGAGGCATTTTAAACATTAACAGGTTCGAAACACGATAAAGCAACGAGTAATAATACGCGAATGGGATTATTTTCATTTTTAACACAAGAGATAGCAATTGACCTTGGAACAGCCAATACGATTATTATCCATAACGATAAGATTGTGGTGGACGAACCTTCTATTGTGGCAATTGATTTAAAGACAGAGAAACTGGTGGCAATTGGGGAAAAGGCCAGGCAGATGCAAGGGAAAACCCATGCAAACCTTAAAACAATCAGACCTTTGAGAGATGGCGTTATTGCCGATTTTAATGCGGCAGAACAAATGATCAGGGGGATGATAAAAATGATTAATCCCAAGTCGAGATTATTTTCTCCGGCACTTAAAATGGTGGTTTGTATCCCTTCGGGAAGTACCGAGGTTGAGCTTAGGGCTGTGCGCGATTCTTCGGAGCATGCGGGTGGACGAGAGGTTTATATGATTTATGAACCCATGGCTGCGGCAATCGGAATAGGCCTTGACGTGGAGGCACCAGAAGGAAACATGGTTGTGGATATTGGTGGGGGAACAACCGAAATTGCGGTAATCTCGCTTGGCGGAATTGTTACAAATAAATCAATCCGTATTGCTGGTGATGACCTTACTGCAGATATTATGGAATATATGCGGCATCAACATAACATTAAAATTGGCGAAAGAACCGCAGAGGAAATTAAATTGCATGTGGGTTCTGCATTAAGCCAGTTAAAAGATGCCCCATCTGATTTTGTGGTTCAGGGACCAAATCAAATGACTGCATTGCCAATCGAAGTTCCGGTTTCGTACCAGGAAATTGCGCACTGCCTTGAAAAATCAATTTCAAAAATTGAAACTGCTGTGTTAAGTGCCCTTGAGCAAACACCTCCTGAACTTTATGCCGATATTGTAAATAAAGGAATTTGGCTTGCAGGTGGTGGGGCATTGCTCAGAGGGCTTGACCAACGATTATCATCTAAAATTGGAATAAAATTCAGGATTGCAGAAGATCCATTAAGGGCGGTGGTCCGCGGTACAGGTATTGCCCTAAAAAATGTAGATAATTTTTCTTTCTTGATTAAGTAATATTTCTTGAGAAGGGACTTGACAGTACTTTTACATGAGAAGTTTAATTAGATATTTTGTCAGGAACCATGTGTTTTACATTTTCTTAATCCTTGAAATATTTTCATTGGTGTTGTTATTTAGGTATAATAATTACCAGAAAGTTGCTTATCTGAACTCAACGAACAGGGTAAGTGCGTCAATCTACGGATCGTTTAATTCGGTGATCAATTATTTTCAACTTCGTAGGGTAAATGAAGATTTAGCAGAGGAAAATGGCAAGCTTTTAAACCAAATAAATATACTTCAAAATGAACTTCATTTAGGAACTTCATTTTTAGAAGATACCAGCCTTCACAAGCAGACTTATAGTTTCACCAATGCAAAAGTGATCAATAATACGGTTTTCAAGCAAAACAATTACATTACCATAAATAAAGGGCTACAAGATGGTATTAAACCTGGCCAGGGAATAATTTCTGACAATAACGTAATTGGGGTGATATCAAACACTTCCAACTCTTATGCTATTGGCCTGTCGCTTTTGAATATGCGTTTGTTAACCACAGCAAAGCTTAAAAAAAACGAGCAAAAAGGATCTGTTAACTGGGATGGGAAGGATTATCGGTATATTCAATTAAACGAGATTCCGTTTCATGTTGAGTTGGCTAAAGGTGATACGGTGGTAACCAGCGGATTTTCTTCTAAATTCCCTGAGGGTATTTTAATTGGTACAATTCATTCTTTTGAACAGGAAAGAGGTGAAAATTTTTATACTGTTTCGGTAGAATTGGCTGCCGATTTTAGGTCTTTGTCTTTTGTGCAAGTGATTACAAATTTGAACCTGGAAGAGATTCAAAGCTTAACTAATTTAAATCAGGGCGATGAGAATTTGGATTAAATATGGGATCATGTTTGTTAGTCTTGTGCTTGTACAAGTGTTACTGCTTAACCAGGTTCAATTCAATGGGTATATAAACCCTTACATTTATGTCTTGTTTATATTACTGCTTCCAATATCAATTCCCCGTTATGCCTTATTATTGTTGGGATTTTTTACCGGAATAACTATTGATGTTTTTATGAATACCCCCGGAATGCATGCTTCGGCTACGGTATTTGTTGCATTTATTCGTCCATTTATTTTGAATATGATTTCTTCAAGGGAAATGGATAAAAGCGATTACCCTGGATTAAAACAATATGGGTTTACCTGGTTTTTATATTATACCGGGATTATGGTATTTGCACATCATTTGTTCTATTTTTATATTGAGTTGTTTACTTTTTCAGGCTTTTTTATGACTTTCATGCGTAGTATTGCCAGTTCAATATTTACAGTATTTATTATCGTGTTAAGTCAGTATTTAATTTTTTCGGAGTAAAAAATAAGTTGTGGATACACTTGCTCGCAGGCGTTATGTAATAGGATCAATCATTTTGCTAATCGGGATAGTTTTTATCGTAAAATTGTTTCGCTTGCAAGTGCTGGATACCACCTATAAACAATCTGCAACCAACAATGTAGTCCGACAAATCGTTCAATATCCTTCCCGAGGGCTAATCTACGACCGGAACGGTGAATTGTTGGTGATTAATAAAGCTGCCTACGATTTATTGATAACACCCCGTGAAGTTACAAAATTTGATACCGTAACACTTTGCAATATTTTACATATCACAAGAGAAGAATTGGAAAATGAAATTGCAGAGGCAAAAAAATATTCCAGTTATAAACCTTCAATTATTGTCAAGCAAATCTCACCGGAAACTTATGCTTACCTACAGGAACAATTGTACAATTATCCCGGATTTTATATACAAACGCGTACGTTGAGGGAATATCCCCGTAAAATTGCATCGCACGTATTGGGTTATGTTGGAGAAGTTGGGGAAAGGGAATTGCAGGAAGATGATTATTATAAAAAGGGCGATTATACCGGAATTAATGGTATTGAGAAAGCATATGAAGAAGAACTCCGTGGCACCAAGGGTGTTAAATACTATCTGGTTGATGTGCACAACAGGGTGAAAGGGAGTTACAAAGAAGGTAAAGACAATGAATTGCCGGTTCTTGGTAAAAATATAACAGCAACAATTGACAGCGATCTGCAGGAATATGCCGAGCTGCTTTTAAAAAACAAAAAAGGCAGTGTGGTCGCAATTGAACCATCAACTGGTGAAGTACTTGCTTTGGTCAGTTCCCCAAATTATGACCCTAATTTATTGGTCGGAAGGGAGCGTGGAAATAATTATGCCGATCTTTTATCCGATTCTTCATTACCTATGTACAACCGGGCGATTATGTCGCATTACCCTCCGGGATCAACTTTTAAAATGATTAATGGTTTAATTGCCCTTAACGAACAGGTGATTTCGCCATATACCCAATTTAAATGTGAACATGGTTACCATGTTGGTAGTTTCACCCAAAGGTGCCATCATGATTATTCCTTTCGTTTAACGGGATCAATAGCACAATCATGCAATGCATATTATTGTTATGTTTTTAGGTATATTGTGGAGAAACCGGCACTCGGGGGAGTAAGAAATGGATATGACAGGTGGCGCGAATCTGTTATGAGTTTTGGCTTGGGATCGAAATTAGGAACCGATATTGTGAATGAATCATCGGGTTTTGTTCCCACTTCCGATTATTACGAAGAGCATGTTTTCAAGCGTTCAAGATGGAGGGCACTTCCAATTATTTCATTGGCAATTGGGCAGGGCGAATTGGGAGTAACACCGCTCCAATTGGCAAATTATGCATCAATTTTAGCAAACAGAGGGTATTATTTTACGCCTCATGTTGTAAAAGGGATAGAAGGGCAAAATCAAATCGATTCCCGTTTCCTGGAAAAACACAAGACAATTATTGAGGACGAGCATTTCGAAAAAGTTTTGGATGGAATGGAAGGTGCTATGGAAGCCGGTGGTACTGCCTGGCGATCAAAAATACCGGGAATTAGAATGTGTGGGAAAACAGGATCGGCACAAAATCCACCATACACAGCCCACTCAGTCTTTATGGCTTTTGCCCCTCGTGAAAATCCGGAAATAGCAATTTCTGTTTATATAGAAAATGGAGGTGAAGGAGCATACTATGCAGCTCCAATTGCCAGCTTAATTGTTGAAAAATACCTAAAAGGTGAAATTTCGGGAAGAAGGAAAAATCTTGAAAAAGATATGTTGGAAACAGAGCTTTTAGATCCATTTAAAGAATTTTAATTGTGGTAGGAAGAAATAATACCTGGCTTAATATTGATTGGTTAACCATTGGGTTTTACATTGTTTTAGTATTTCTCGGATGGATCAATATTTATGCTGCAATATACAACGAAGAATACGACAGTATATTTGATATAAGCCAGCGATATGGAAAACAGCTCATTTGGATTGGGGCTGCAAGTATTTTGGCTTTTCTGATTTTAATTATTGATTCGCGTTTTTATAGTTTTTTTGCCTACCCTATTTATGGCATTTTGCTTTTTTTATTGCTGGCGGTTTTGTTTGTTGGGAATGTGGTTAACGGGGCAAAATCGTGGTTTAATTTGGGTGGAATTGCCATACAACCTACTGAGTTTGCAAAGTTCGCAACCAGTTTGGCACTTGCAAAATACATGAGTTCGTTTAACTTTAAACTGCAAACATTCAAATCACTTACAAAGGTTGGTTTAATCCTATTTGTTCCTTCTTTTCTTATTTTAATGCAAAATGATGCAGGTTCTGCATTGGTATACCTTTCTTTCATCCTGGTTCTTTATCGCGAGGGACTTAATGGTATTGTCTTGTTTTTTGGTGTTTTGGCAATTACCCTTTTTATCCTCACATTAATGATGGAGAAGATTTTGTTGATAAGCATACTAATTGCAGCTGCTATATTGGTGTTCTATTTTATTCAACATAAGCGAAAAGCTTTTTTTAAGGTAATGGCTGTCCTGCTTCCGGTTGGAGGACTGATTTGGTTCCTTAGCAAATTGCTTTTAATTGGCATTGCTCCGGAAACCATATTAATTGTAACTACCTTGCTTGCCAGTTTGGTTTTATTGATTATTTCCATAAGGAAAAGAATGAATAATTACATATTATTACTTCTGGTATTTATTGGATCATTGACATTTACCTTAACCGTTGATTATGCATTTGAGAATTTACTTGGTACATACCAACAAAACAGGATTAATAATGTCTTGGGTATAAGTTCCGATCCCCTTAAAGCAGGTTGGAATGTTAACCAAAGCAAGATTGCAATTGGTTCAGGCGGGTTCAGTGGTAAAGGATTTCTAAAAGGCACGCAAACGAAATTTGATTTTGTGCCTGAACAAAGCACCGATTTTATTTTTTGTACCGTTGGAGAGGAATGGGGTTTCATTGGAACCTTCATAATAATTACAATTTTTGTGGGCTTTTTAATGAGGCTGGTTTGGCTGGCCGAAAGGCAACGGTCATCGTTTGCACGGATTTATGGATATTCGGTTGTCTCCATTTTATTTTTCCATTTTATGGTTAACGTCGGTATGACCATTGGGCTTATGCCAGTTATTGGTATTCCCTTGCCTTTTTTTAGTTATGGAGGGTCTTCACTTTGGTCATTTACCATTCTACTTTTTATCTTCTTGAGACTTGATGCAAGCAGGATGCAACAAATTGCGTAAAATTGTTAAAACACTTATATGACGTGCGTTACGTGATTTTTTAATTCCGCTTATTTTTAGTAAATTTACGCTCCTTACGGGAAAAAGGCAAAATTTTCGCATCATTGTGAAATCCACTTTTTATATGTAATCATAAGATCTAATTCAGATGGGTTAGACATTAATTTTTAGAAGAATATGAGATATAAATCTTATACATTACATAATTTTAGGCAAATACCTCAAATTGAACGGTTATCTGAAGAGCAAAAATTTATTATCCAGGTTGTTGGGACAGTGCTACCATTTAAAACCAGTAATTATGTAGTTGATGAATTAATTAACTGGGATAATTTTGAAAAGGATCCGTTTTTTATTTTGACCTTTCCTCAAAAGGACATGCTCAAACCAAAGCATTTTAATCAGGTTGCAAAACTTATTAAGGAGGGTGCCCCAAAAAATGAAATAAGAGAGGTGGTGGATGAAATCCGATTAGAATTAAACCCTAATCCTGCAGGACAAGAAAGCAATGTGCCGGAGCTTGACGGGGTCAGGCTAAGTGGCATACAGCATAAATACAGGCAAACAATGTTATTTTTCCCTTCACAAGGGCAAACGTGCCATGCCTATTGTACCTTTTGTTTCAGATGGCCACAGTTTGGTCACAGCGATTTTAAATTCGCAATGAAAGAGGCTGATTTAATGGTTAAATACCTTAAGTCGAATCCAAATATTACCGATGTTTTGTTTACGGGCGGAGATCCAATGGTTATGAAAACCAAAACATTTGAATACTACTTTAATGCTATTCTTGACGCAAATATCTCACACCTGCGAACAATCAGAATAGGTACAAAGGCATTAACATATTGGCCATACCGATTTACAACGGATGAAGACTCAGGTGAGTTGTTACAATTATTTAAAAAGGTAAAAGCCAGGGGAATAAACATTGCATTAATGGCACACGTTAATCACCCCGATGAATTAAATACACAAGCCGTAAGAGATGCCATAGTAAACTTGCTTGATGCAGGTGTTCAGATAAGATCGCAATCGCCAATCCTTCGAAATATTAACGATAATTCTACCCTTTGGACAAGAAAATGGAAGCTGGAAGTGAAATTAGGAATTACTCCGTATTATATGTTTATACCACGTGATACCGGCGCCCAAAATTATTTTGCGGTAACGCTTGAACGGGCCTGGAATATATTCAGATGGTCGTATAGCCATGTTAGCGGCATTTGCAGAACAGTTCGGGGACCCAGCATGTCATGCATTCCGGGAAAAATCCAAATTGTTGGGATAAGTGAAGTTAAAGGAGAAAAAGTATTTGTGTTAAATTTTTTACAGGGTAGAAACCATGCCTGGGTAGGGAAACCATTTTTTGCCAAGTACGATCCTGATGCCATTTGGATTTCAGACCTCAAACCAGCTTTCGGGGAAAAATATTTCTTTTATGCCGATGAATTGTTCCGCATTATGAATTAAGACCGGTTTATCTTAACATCGAAATTAGTTTCAACGTATAGGATAAGTTCCGACATAAATTGATGGAAATAATTCTGAAGAATATCTTCTTCTTTTTTTAGGATTTCTATACAGAAATCTGATGCATTTGGAAGGGAGGAATAATTGCTCATAATATCCAGCGCTTTCTTTATGCCAGAATAGGTTGCGTACGATGCGAGCCTTTTGCTTCTTATCATAATCGGCAAAAATAACTGCACCCTTCCAGGCAATATCCCAAAATTAGATAAAAGGATGGAATGTGCTTGTTTGGTGAATTCTTTCAAACTTAAACTTGAATAGTTTGCCCAGTAATTTGCCAGAAAATAATCAAAAACTACATCCACCACAATGCCCGAATACCTTCCGTAACCTTTTCTGAAATAGTGAATAGATTCTTTCACCAAGGCGTGTGAATCGGTAAACGAATCAATATTCCGGTGCAGGATAATACCTTTTTGAACATCTTCAGGGAAGTCTAAATATTTACGTCCTTTAACGTAGTCTCCTACGAAATTCCCAACTAATACTTGTTCGTTATTGCCTGATAAATAAAGGTGTGCCAAAAAGTTCATTAATACTTATGGTGTATTGCTTAAAAGATTATTTCGAATAATTTGCCAATGGTACTTATTTTCATTGGAAATAAAAAATGGTACCATATAAACCAATATTTATAACCGCGAAATGTTCTGTTTTGGACAGATTTGAAATCAAAATGCCTAAATAATTATACCAGTTTAAACAACTTTGGCACTTGTTTAAACGATGAAATAATATATTTTTGTTGTTCATTGTACACTATTGTAAGAACATGAGTAATTCGGTTTTGGCATTCGGGGAATTAGTTTGGGATATTTATCCCGATTGCAAGATATTGGGAGGAGCTCCGGCAAATTTGGTTTTCAGGCTTAATTCGTTCAAGCACGAGGCAAATTTACTTACAAGGGTTGGTGATGATGTTGAAGGGGATGAGGCACTCAAAAAAATTGAAAGCTTGGGCGTATCCACCGAAAATATTCAAAGAGATAATGTTTTTCCTACCGGAAGTGTACTGGTGAATGTTAATAAGGATGGAGAACCTGATTACATTATCCAGAAAGATGTGGCTTTTGATCATATTGAACTATCATCGGAAGTACTGGATCTAATTGAAAAAACAAAATGCATTAGTTTTGGCACTTTGGTTCAGCGTTATGGCATTTCTAAAAATACTTTAAGGGAAATAATTCACGAAGCGCCAAAAACCATTAAATTCTTAGACTTAAAATTAAGGCATAACTGCTACAATAAAAGCATTATCGAAAACAGCCTTCATTACGCCACTATTTTAAGGCTAAAAGAAGTGGAACTGATTAGCCTAAAGCAGGAAATCAAATTGGAAGTGGAAGACCCGAAAGCAATTGCCAAAGTATTGATCGAAAAATACAGCATTGATTTAGTTCTGGTTACAAGGGGCAAGCATGGTGTTTATGCCTTAGACAATAACGAGAATTATTATGAAGATCGGGGATATATTATTAACCTGGTTGACACGGTGGGTTCCGGGGTTGGTTTTTCTGCAGGATTTCTTCATTATTACTTATCTGGTAAGTCGGTTGAAGAAGCCTTGAAATTTGGAAATGCAACAGGTGCAATGGTTTCATCAACCATGGGGGCAACAACTCCTGTGAAAAAGAAAGAAATTTTAAAACTTATCAAATCGGGCGAACGTAGGGAACTACCTAATTAGTTTCGTCCCCGTCAAACAGTAAGGCTTTCATTTTTGAAAACAATAACGATCCTTTAATGGGTTTTGAGATATAATCATCTGCCCCTGTATCAATAGCCTTCTTTTCATCTTCAAGCATCGCAAATGCCGATTGGGCGATAATTGGAATATCCGGTTTAAAGTGCTTTATTTGTTTAATAGCTTCATAACCATCCATTACTGGCATTTTAATATCCATTAATATAATATCAATCTTCGATACTTTTTTACAGAATTCAACTGCTTCCAGCCCATTTTTTGCATGAATTAATTTTGCCTTTGTAGTCATTAGAAATTCTTCAAGCAACATGTAATTCATAGCATTATCTTCCGCAATTAATATGGTTTTATTTGCCATATCAAGCTCGCGTTTTGATTCGTCGTGTTGTTGCTCCAACGTTTGGGTTGCCGAAGTTGGTTTAAATGGAATGGTAAAATAAAAAGTAGTGCCAGCCCCATGTTTCGATTTAAGCCATATTTTGCCGCCCAATAGCTCGGCATAAGCTTTTGATATGGACAGGCCAAGGCCAGTGCCCGATTGTTTTTGCTCCCAACTTGATTTTTCCTGGCTGAACCGCTCAAAAATCTTATCCTGGAATTCGGGCATAATACCCATGCCAGTGTCTTTTACATAAAACTCTATAAATTTTCCTTTTAGGTAATACCCAAATTCGATATACCCTTGTGAGGTAAATTTATAAGCATTGCCAATAAGGTTATTTAATATTTGCTGCAATTTTGTTCCGTCCGATATGATCACACTTTCTTTATCACTAAATCCTTTGATCATAAACAGGTCAACGTCTTTCTGCGCAAGCATTGGCTTATAAAAACCATGCAGTTCATACAGCATTTGGTTCAACGATACTTTATGCAGGTTAATATCAATTTGTCCCGATTCAATTTTCGAAATATCGATAATGTCGTTGATGATATTCAATAGCTGCTTACCGCTTTCGTTGATAATTTTCGCGTATTGCGTTCGCTTATCTTCCGACGTATCGGGCTCGTTCATCAATTGCGAAAACCCAACAATACCATTCATCGGGGTCCTTATTTCGTGCGAAAGGTTGGTCAGGAATGCCGATTTTAGTTTGTCACTTTCCTGTGCTTTTTGTTTCGCATTTTCGAGGTCGGTTATATCTGCAGAAATGGTTGAAATTCCAATTATACTTCCAGCTTCATCAAGTAAGGGTTCAATAGAAATTTGGCTATAAGTTTTATTCCTGTTTATGTGCAAAGGAACGATAGCGGTTTCGCTTTTCCCGTTTTTAAGGACCTTGTTTTTTAATTTCGAAAGCATGATCGCCTCTTCTTCCAGGTAAAGGTCGAAATCGGTTTTACCAAGAATATTTTCGGCAGATAAACCTGAACTTGGATTGTAATACCAGATAAATTTTAGGTCTTTATCTTGATTGGATACGGTAATATTGGAGTCTTTTAAAGCAAATTTAAACCTGTTTTCACTTGTTATCAGTGCTTTTTCATTTTCTTTTCTATTGCTAACATCGTGTGCAATTTCATAAGCAATACCTTTTTCAGGTATTGGGTGCGATACCCATTCTAACCACTTAACAGATCCATCTTTTGCAATATACCTGTTCTCAAAACCAAGTACCTTTTCCCCTTTCAACAGTGAGCCAGAAATGATGCTTTTTGTTTTTTCAAGATCATCAGGGTGGATAAATTCAAGAAATGACTTTCCAATTATTTCGTCTTTCGAATAACCTAAAATGCTTTTAAATGCAGGGTTTATTTTTTTGAAGGTAAGCGTGTTTAAGTCAGCAATACAAACCATATCTGGCGAAAGGTTAAAAATGTTTTTTAATTCTTCTTCCATTAAGATATGTTCGGTGATATCTTCGCCAGAGAACATAATGCCGGTTACCAGTCCGTTCTCTTCGCACAAAATCGAATTGTGAAATGCAATTGTTTTTATTTCGCCTTTCTTTGTGAGAATTTGGTTTTCACGGTACTCCTGGTTTTCAATTTCGCCTTTGATAAGTTTTTCAAGTACCAATCGTATCTCGTCTTTTTCTTCTTCCTGTATAAAATTATCAACCCAGTTTTTCCCGATTATTTCCTCTTCATTATAGCCCAAAATCTGACAACCTTTGTCGTTAATTTTAAGCAGGTTCAAATCTTTATCAAGTACCGCAATTAAAACCCCTGCAACTTTTAAGTATTGCTGAAACTGGTTTCGTTCTTTAATTAATTCGGCTTCGGCTAATTTTCTTTTGTTTATATTTTGAATAGTGCTGATTAATAAGGTTGGGTTGTTTTCATCATCATATTTAATTTCGCCCATGCCCAAAACCCAAACTTCTTCATTCGAACCTGGTCTGACAATGATAAACTCCATTTTAAATGGCTCGTGTTTTATTAAAGTATTGGATTTAAAATAGGAGCTAAATGCTTCTTTAAAATCGGGGTGAATTAATTCAACAAAAGTCTCGAAAGTTTTTTCATAGTCTTCAGGTATTCCTAATAGTTCGTTAAGTACCTCATTGCTATACCATTGATTGTTGGCAATGTCAAATATGTACGATCCGAGTTGGGCAATTTTATTGGATTCTTGAAAAAGAGAATCATTTTCCTTCACCTTTTCAAGAAAATAGTTTAGTTGATCTGATGCGTGTTTGTTGCTGCTAGTCATCTACCTTATTTTAATTCACCTTTCTACCACAAATAATTACTTTGCGATGGGAGAAATTACAAAATACTTGTAAAATATAAAGCACTAAGTTACAAAATATGAACTTATAATTTCTTTATTTTAGAATTACTCTTAACATAAAAATATATAAGGGCAATGAAAATGCTTTTGTAACCCTTTATTCCGCAAAAATTAGCTTGGATTCATTTAAATAGTCTATTGCGATAAGTTTCAAAAACTAGTGTTTAGATTATTCAATATTGTTTAACATAGAATTTATGGAAACTTTTCATGTTGATTTTGAGTTTAATCAACAACTAACAATAAATAAAATGAAAACTACAATAGAAGATTTAACAAGGTCACTGCTCAAGGAATTATGGGAGCAGTATTTAAGGCGTGTAAGTTATGCCAGGATTTACTCAGATTTGGTTACCCAAAAGGGAGGGAAAGTAGTGAATGACCATATTGCACTGAGGACCTTAAACACACATACAGGTGAACAACCTGAGGGAATTAAAGCAATCAGTCATATTCTAAAGTATTTAGAATACAAGCCTGTTTCGAAATATGTCTTTAAAAAGAAAAAACTAAATGCTATCCATTTCGAACATGCGAACCCAATGTTCCCTAAAATATTTGTTAGCCAGCTCGAAGTTTCGGAGCTTCCGGAGTGGGCACAGGAAACAATCCATAAAACTGTTGCGGATACCTCTTATTTATTATCGGATAATGCCATTGAGTTATTAAACCTTTTAAAGGAAAATGGGAAGATTCCCAGCGAGGCTGCCGATTTGTTGGTTATAGAACTTGCGGGGTATTTCCAAAGGGCTTGGAACGTTCCTTCAAAAGAAGATGTTTTGGCTTTAAATGATGTATCGCAATATGCGGCATGGGTGTTGCTGCACGGCAACTCGGTGAATCATTTTACAGCATTTATAAATTACCATGAAGTGGCGGAGTGGCCTGATTTGGCAACTACCTGCAAGGGATTGGCAGAGGCAGGCGTCCCAATGAAAGATAGTATTGAAGGGGAAATCGGGAGTAAACTTCAGCAGTCGGCAACACAGGCCGTTAAAGAAATGGTTGACGTGCGAAATCAGAATGGGGATGTGGAAAGAATCGAGTGGACCTATGCCTATTATGAACTGGCACAACGTGGGATTATTGAAATTGACGGTGACTTGAAACTCTTTTCCGGGTTCCTGGGCGAACAGGCCGACCATTTATTCGACATGACCCAAACCAGGGACAATTAGTATACTTCCGGAACATATGTCATTTCATCGATTGGTGGCCGTACATAACCTTTATTCTCTTTTTTGGGAGGCAGTTCAAACGGATCGGGGGTTAAATCTTTGTACGGAATCATCGTGAGCAAGTGATGGATGCAGTTTAGCCTTGCCCGCTTTTTATTGTCGGCATCAACGGCATACCACGGACAAATTTTAGTGTCAGTATAAGCCATCATTTCGTCTTTTGCCTTGGAGTATTCCACAAACATTTCCCTCGATTTTAAATCCATATCACTCAGTTTCCAGCGCTTTGTCGGGTCTTTAATCCGGTTTGAAAACCTCTTTTCCTGCTCTTCTTCACTTACCGAAAACCAATATTTAATGAGTATAATCCCTGACCGGATTAACATTCGTTCAAAGTTTGGGCACGAACGTAAAAATTCCCAGTATTCATCGTTGGTACAGAATCCCATTACTTTTTCAACCCCGGCGCGGTTATACCAACTTCGGTCGAACAAAACCATTTCGCCTGCTGCGGGTAAATGTGGGACATATCGTTGAAAATACCATTGTGTTTTTTCTTTTTCGGTGGGTGTGCCTAAAGCTACCACACGGCAAATCCTTGGATTCAGGCTTTGTGTTATCCTTTTTATGGTACCGCCTTTTCCGGCAGCATCGCGACCTTCAAAAATCACCACAACTTTTAACGATTTGTGCTTTATCCATTCCTGTAATTTAACAAGCTCAATTTGTAGCTTATTAAGTTCTTCTTCATAAACTTTAGTGCTGATTTTTTTTGGTGTTGATTCCTGATCTTCCATAATCGAATATTTTTCCCCTTAAGAATTCATCTAAATTAGCAATAAATTGGCAGAATATATCCGTGCGAAAAGGTTTAATTTACCAAATATGATAGGATTGTTTGTGCTTAAGCGTTCAATACGTAGACTTTTATTTATTTAGGAACAATCGCCATTTAAAAGCTTTTGATGCAGTCATAATCAGAATGCCGATTACGGTTAAAATACCGCCGGCAATTTGGTGGGGCAGGGGTAAGGTGTGGAAATATAGCCAGGCTCCAAGCAAAACAAATATTCCTTTAAGTGCCTGAACAATGCTCGATCGGGATGCCTCAATGTAGCGAAATGAATAATAAACCAGAAGAATTGCGAGAAATGGTCCGAAGGTGGCGCCAATGGCAATATTTTTTAATGCCGAAAAGGGAATTATTAAAGAATTATCATTAATAATAAGCATGATAATGGAGAACACCAATAGCCAAAACGAACGGTTCATATTTAGTGTTTCGGGGCTCATGGTTTTTACATTCTTTTTTACAACAATTGATGCTGTTGCAGCAAAAAACGCATTGATGAAAACCACAGTTGTCCCCGGAATAAAAAGGTTTTTAATAGATGTACCTCCCTGATAACTGATGACAAAAGCTCCAAGCAATGCAATTCCTGCACCGATGCCTTCAAGCAATGAAAATCGTTCTTTTAGGAAGATTATACCAAAAACCGTAAGCAAAACGGGGTACATATTTCCTAAAAAAGAAGTCACCGATGGGTCTGAAATAATATTGATGGAAATAAAAAACGAAGTGGTTGTCAATATTTCCAGTACTCCCAGTATAATCAGGATTTTGTATTGTCTTTTGTTCAGTTTGAAAATTTGAGTAATTTTTTTTGTTTTTGCTGCATAAATCACACTCAGCGACAGACCAATGACAAACCAATATACTCCAAACTGTGCCAGTTCAACCTCGTTTAAAGCAGCTTTACTAAAAATATAAACATTGGAAAATGCCAGGGTTGCAATCAATGCAAATAAATACCCTTTAAATTTATCGGTTTTCATGGTGGCAAAAGTACGAAAAAGAGGAATATAAATAGATTAGAAAAATCCTTTCTTATAGGTTGAAGTTTTTTACTTTAATTATCAAACGATCAGGACTTGGAAAGTCCTTCCCCATTTTTGTCGTTAAAAGAGGATTCCCTATTTTCGGGTTTTGATCTGGTGCGGACGATAAATAGAAAAATTAAAACGCGAAATTATGTGTTGCAGACGAGTTGCGAAGATCCTTATTTTATTATCTGTTGCAATGGCAATGGTGGTATGGAAAATACCTCAATTATTTGGGAGTTGGCAAAAAAATGCCTTTTACTTTTTAGCCGGGTTGGGGCTTGTTGGCATTGTGATATTTATTATTTCCTTGTTTCGGAAAAAGAAAGAATAAATCCCTACAATTAACTGGCAGTTTAATATTTAACCTGAATTGCATTTCTAACCTTAAGAAGTATGTCATCTCTTTTAAAAGGAGATGGCATCCTTTCTTTTTTAATAATTAATTAATTTGCTAAAAAGAAATACTTACCTTTATCAAGTTAATTTAATTCTGGTTCCCCAAAAATCAATTTAATATTTGTGGAATCTCCAAATACAAAAATCAATGATAAAGCATAAATTCTTTTTCTTGCTACTTTTAATTTTTTCATCCTGTAATTTGGTATTTGAAGATGAGAAGGCATCACCATACAACAATTTTATTTTTGAGCTAAATGATGATGTTTCGCCAGTTTGTGTAACTATTAAAGCTGAAGGCAATTGGTCATGGACTCGATGGGTAGTTGATGATACGTTGGTTGCACTTAGCATTGACAATATTACTTCGGAAGCTTTCTTATTTGATCCTGGCTCGCATGAGGTTCGTTTTGAAGGATGGAAAGGAGGACTTTTTGAGGGATACAAATCAATTCAGATCCCTTCTCCTGCTACAAAAATTCAACTGAGAGGATTCTTCTTTAATCAAAAAAAATCATTTGAATTATATTACGAGAAAGAATTGAAAGTAGAATTTTCTTATACTGTAGATCAAGAAAATTTACAGAAACAAGAAAAAATAATTAAACACCTGATAAGTGATACGATAGGTTTTGAATCCCCAGCATTTATTTATGATGATCATATTTCGGAAAAAGAGCTATCCATAGATAAGTATCTCATAGTTGAAATAATTGATTTGCAGGAGAAAAAAATTATATTCCATGGGATAGTCAATGTATTTGAAGCATATTCAATTGATAGGTTGAGCTATGGAGAAAAGCTAGGTGTACATAACCAGATGAAAGATTCTCAACTAACAGATTTAACCTTATTTGTTGATTGGTTGCCTTAATAGTTTGCCGTATTCAGATATTACAATAATAAGGATGTCATCTCTTTTAAAAGGAGATGACATCCTTTCTTTTTTAATTGAATCACATCTTCAAAATTTCAATGCCGATTTAACTCCAGCAAACCAAGGTGGCTTGTAAAGAATATTTTATCTTTACACCGATTTAAATAAAGCAACTTTAAGTAGTAACAATTTTATTAAAGATATATGTTTCCAAAAATTAATCCGACAGAAACGGCAGCCTGGAGAGAGTTAGAAGAGGTTTATTTCGAGTTTGAAGGAATCCATTTAAAAGACCTTTTTGCATCTGATGCAGAACGTTTTAATAAATACTCCTTGAAATTTGAAGATATCTTGCTCGACTATTCAAAAAACATTGTGAGTGATGAGGTGAAAACCGTATTACTTGAATTGGCAGGGCAATGTGGTTTGAAGGATGCCATAAAAAGTATGTTCTCGGGCGAAAAAATCAACGCCACCGAAAATCGTTCGGTCCTTCATGTTGCTTTACGTAACCGTAGCAATACCCCAATTCTGGTGGATGGGGATGATGTAATGCCCGAAGTAAATGCTGTGCTGGATCAAATGAAAGCGTTTTCGGATGATATTATTAATGGCACTTGGAAAGGGTACACGGGAAAGCCGATAAGTGATATTGTAAATATAGGGATTGGCGGTTCAGATCTTGGACCATTGATGGTTACCGAGGCTTTAAAACCGTATAAAAAAGAAAATATCAACCTGCATTTTGTTTCGAATGTGGATGGAACGCACATGGCAGAAACCCTGAAAGGCGTTTGCCCGGAGACAACCCTGTTTATTGTTGCATCCAAAACATTTACAACCCAGGAAACTATGACAAATGCACGTACGGCGCGTGATTGGTTTCTTGCCACAGCAAAAGACGGTTCGTTTGTGAAGAACCATTTTGTGGCAGTTTCGACCAATGCAGAGGCGGTTGCAGAATTTGGTATTGATACAAAAAATATGTTCCGCTTTTGGGATTGGGTAGGAGGCCGTTATTCATTATGGTCGGCTATCGGGCTAAGCATTGCTTGTGGAGTTGGTTTCGACAATTATCGAGAACTGTTGGAAGGAGCACACGCAATGGATACCCATTTTGCAGAAGCAGATTTTGATAAAAACATTCCTGTAATATTGGCTTTAATTGGTATTTGGTACAATAATTTTTATGGTGCCGAAACCGAGGCGATTTTACCCTACGATCAATATATGCACCGGTTTGCAGCGTATTTCCAACAAGGGAATATGGAAAGCAATGGGAAATATGTGGACCGCAACGGAGAACAGGTAGAATACCAAACAGGACCAATAATTTGGGGCGAGCCCGGAACAAATGGTCAACATGCCTTTTACCAACTAATTCACCAGGGAACAAAATTAATCCCTTGCGATTTTATTGCTTCGGCAATTAACCATAACCAGGTTGGCGATCATCATCCGAAATTGCTGGCTAATTATTTTGCCCAAACCGAAGCCATGATGGTTGGAAAAACTGAAGAACAAGTTACCGCAGAACTTAAAGCTGCAGGAAAAACCGATGAAGAAATTGCAAAATTGTTGCCATTTAAAATTTTCCCCGGAAATATCCCAACCAATTCAATATTGGTGAAGAAACTTACACCCCGCACTTTAGGTTCGTTAATAGCCATGTATGAACATAAAATTTTTGTACAGGGTGTGATTTGGAATATTTACAGTTTCGATCAATGGGGCGTTGAATTGGGCAAACAACTTGCCAATGCCATACTTCCGGAGCTGGAAAACAACGATGAAGTGACCGTGCACGACGCATCAACCAATGGGCTTATCAATGCCTATAAGAGTATGCGTTAAAGAATAAAAGAAATTACTTAAGGAAAGCCATGGGATTTAAAATTCTGTGGCTTTTTTGTTTTTGATTGGGATCAATTTAACTTCTCAGTGAGCCTTTCGATCTCGATTTTTGGTGGGCTGTTTTCGTAAAGGATATTGTAAACTGCTTCGCAAATTGGCAAATCAACCTGAAACTTTTTATTAAGCTTGTGAATGGCTTTCGAAGCATAATAACCCTCGGCAATCATATGCATTTCGAGTTGGGCAGTAATAACCGAATAGCCTTTGCCAATCATGGTGCCAAACAACCTGTTACGGCTAAATTGCGAATAAGCCGTTACCAGTAAATCGCCCAAATAAACAGAGCTTTTAATGTCGCGCGTGATTGGGTGAACTTTGTCGACAAAACGTTTAATTTCCTGGATTGCATTCGCCATTAATACACTTTGGAAATTATCGCCATAGCGCAAACCATGAACTATTCCGGCAGAAATGGCAATAATATTTTTTATAACGGATGTGTATTCGGTTCCCCAAATATCATCTGAAACTTTGGCTTTGATGTATTCACAAGAAATTAAGTTTGCAAATTTGTTGGCTTTAGTTTCGTCCGGACATGCAATTGTCAAATACGAGAGGCGTTCCAATGCAACTTCTTCTGCATGACATGGCCCGGCAATCACCCCAATCGAGTCAAAAGGCACATTGAAATATTTGTTCATGTATTCGCCAACCAAAAGGTTTTCTTCCGACACAACGCCTTTAATTCCGGAAACAACAAACTTTTTGCTAATATCAAAGGTAAGGTTTGCAAGTGCTTTGCCCAAAAATGCCGAAGGGATTGCGAAAATCAGTATGTCTGATTCTTCAGAAATTTTATTGATATCGCTGTAAAAATGAATCCTGTCGGTATCAAATTCAACGCCTCTTAAATAGCCCGGGTTGTGGTTGAACTTTTGGAACTGCTCAATGCTTTCTGTTTTTCTGAAAAACCAGTTAATGTCAGGAAGATTTTCCAGTAATATTTTTGCAAGGGCTGTTGCCCAACTTCCGCTTCCTATTACCGCTACCTTTTTATTTTCAGAAATCATATTTAGCTTTCAGGTGAGCCACAAATTTAACAAGATTTTTTTAGAATAACTTTCCATACTGGCATTCGCGTTCCAGTTTGGTGAAATTGTACTTGCTTATTGTTCTTACTTTTTTGAAAATGATAAAGTTAGAACTTGGAATTTCATTAAAAATTAATCTGCTTTTTATGCTGCATCTGCATATACTTTTCGAAAATGGTATCCATAAATGGAATAAGTAATTGCAAGAGGAAAAGTTTGCGAGCGTTTAAAAAGTGACCAAAAGAAGAGTTTCCAATAGTATTTTCTGTTTTTATCGAAAATGCCAATGATAATCATTGACTTTATTAAAGCCATAAATTTCCGAAATGTTACTTTGGTTTTATTTTTCACAGCTGGAGAATAATCTTTCAAAAAGAGCATGGTTCTTTCGTAAAATTCTTTACCTGAATATATTTCTGAAACCAGTTTTTCATAACCCTCCATCATTTGTTTTTTATCCATTTTCGGAATAAAATTCATCGAATAATCGGTGTTGTTGCCCGATGAGGTTTTTAGTATCCGTCCTTCCTTTTCAAGACGGGCATAAAGTTTTGTTTTTTTAGGGGCGTTTAAAAGGCCCACCATTGCAGAAATTATCCGGCTTTCTTTTATAAATTTCAACTGGTTTTGAAAAACCTGTGGCGTATCGCTGTCAAAACCTACTATAAAACCGCCCAAAACCTCTATACCTGCTTGTTGAATTGTATGTACACTTTTTACCATATTCCGGTGCTGGTTTTGTGTTTTACTACATTCTTTCAGCGCATCTTCTTCAGGACTTTCTATCCCCACAAATACAGCCGCGAACCCGGCCTTGGTCATAAGTTCCATTAATTTCGGATCGTCCGCCAGGTTGATCGATGCTTCGGTTGAAAATGTAAATGGATGCTGGTTCTTTTCCATCCAGTTGATCATTTTAGGGAGCAAATCTTCTTTCAGGATTTTTTTGTTCCCGATAAAATTGTCATCCACAAAAAACACGTCGCCTGTCCAGCCAATGCTTAATAAATTGTCCAGTTCTGTGAGTATTAGTTCACTGGTTTTTACCCGGCATTTGTTGCCAAGCAGAGCAGTAATATCGCAAAAATCGCAGTCGAATGGACATCCCCTGCTATATTGAATGCACAATGAATTGTATTTAGATGCTTTAATCAATGAGTAATCCGGAACTGGTGAATTCTTCAAATCGAAAAACTCTGTGGTTTCGTAAATTGGTTTCCCAAAGGCATATTCCAAATCGTTCAGGAATTTTGGAAAGGTTAACTCAGCCTCGTTTAAAATAAGGTGTTCAACTTCACCAAAGTACTCAGGTTCTACAGTAAAAAGAGGACCTCCGGCAACAACTTCTCGCTGGAGGCGGTGACTGCGTTTAATTACTTGACTTGCCGATTCCTTTTGTGTTGACATGGCACTGATATACACATAATCTGCCCAAAGGATGTCTTTGTCCCTTAATTTTTCGATGTTCATATCCACCAATTTTTTGTTCCAGTGAGGAGGCATTAATGCTGATAGAGTCAATAAACCTAAGGGCGGATTGGCAGCTTTTCGCGAGACAAATTTCAGTGCATATTTAAAACTCCAGAAGGTGTCGGGGTATTTTGGGTATACAAATAGAATGTTCATAGCACGTTTGTTTATGGAATTGCAGCAAAACTATTTGATGTGCCGTGATCTATGAAATGGAAGGGATGTAGGACAGTATATAAGGTTTAAAGCTCAATGCCGGGTGGTGAATGCCATTCAAAAGTGGCGAAATGCATTTATAAATATGGATGAAATTACAGTTTCAAGAGTTCCTTTACCTTCATGATATGTTGGCGCGAAACAGGAACTGTTTCAGACATTAGTCTCATTCGGAGTTTATATCCTTCCGAAGCTTTTATGAGCTCTTCCACATGGTTCGTGTTGACAATATGCATCCGGTGGCAACGAATGATTGTGTCAAAAGCATCCAGTTTTTCTTCAGAGCGTTTCAGGGTACTTCGAATTAATTTTTTGACCAGTTTATTATCCGATATAAAATTTATTTCGATATAATTATTAGCAGATTTTAATGCAATAATGTCTTTTGCATCCACTTTAAGATATTCTGAATTATTGTCGGACTCGAAGTTGACATAATTGTCTTGGTTCATTACATGACTTCGGTTGTGCCTCAATTCTATCAGGTTTTGGATGTGGTTTTTTAAATATTTGTAGTGACTTGAAATCAAAATAGATGCTACCGGGGCTATTGACAGCAATACAATTTTTATTACCATTTGAAAGGTGATTTCGATTTTGCCAACATACCTGGCAAAAAAGACATAGGCAACCGAATTAAACGAAATAAAAAGGAAACTGAGCACAAAAACCCTTGTAGTGTTCCACTTTTGGGGATGCAAAAGCCTTTTAAACAGCAATGGGATAAATACCCGAAAAACAAACATAAATACCAGGGTAATTGCTGCAAAAGTTGAAATAATCAGAAGTTTCGGATTGAATTCAATATAAGCAGGATCAAGTGGTTGGAAAAAAAGCAAAAACAGGAAGAGGGCAAGCACAGTTCCAAAAATTGCCCCTGCATTATGAATGACAGCATTGTTAAACGGAACCCTTTTATTTTTGCCTTTTGCCATTTTCGGCTATTTCTCGAATTTGTTCAAAATTAGTAAATCAATTTGAATATTAGCTCTTTAGAATAGCCTGATTTTTTATGGATAGCCAAAAGTTATATTGCTGGTTAATTTGGATTATGAATTATTTAAGCATAAAAGCGACCAATACGCCTAGATAATTTCCAATGGCATAGCCTGCAATGCCCACAACCAACCCGGTTAATATCACTTCTCGGTTTTTAAGTGCCCCGGCCACAACCGGAACAAAAGGAGGGGAGCATATAAGTGCAGAGCCGGAAATAATAACTGTATCGGCATCAATTTTAAATATTTTCGCAATAAGGGCGTGCAAAATATGTGAACCAAACATAGCCAACCCAACATAATAAAACAGCGAAAAGGATATATTGGCTAATTTACTGATGTCGGCCATGGATGAAACTGCGAGGCAGAAAATCAAAATTAAATACATTCCCAATTGAAATGTTTTTTTTATAGTTTTAATTTTAGGCACAAAGGAAGCAGCAATGCCAAATGTCGTAATAAACAAAATAATTGCAGCAGTAGAGTATTGATTGGGGAGCAATAAACTTAGTCCGTAACTTACCCCCAAAATAAGAACCGACAAACCAAACGCGCCAAGCAATGGAATGAACGTTTTCTTTTGAAAAAATCCGATATACGATTCAAATTCTTCTTCCAGGTCTACTTCCCCATTTGTGCTTCCTCCGTTAAGAGGTTTATAAGCCGGCAGAAATGTGAGAAATACCCGTTGCCCGATGGATAGGATAAAAACCAGGTAGATGGCACCAAGAGATAACTCATAGGTATGTGTTAAAATGTACAATTCCTGAGACACATCCAGAGCTGTTTTCATTGCTGCCATATTTGGTGTTCCTCCGGTATAAATTCCCACGAGCATTCCGGCAACTTTCCAAATTTCACTCACGCTTCCTTTAAAAATCCAATAACCAACAAAAATCATTACCAATACAGAGAATAAACCTATGGCAAGAGACCATAAAGCCGATCCGGCATTTCTCACCCATTTTTTCACATCCATAGAGAAAAGGATGAGGGGCAAAGCTAAAGGTATAGTGACATTAGTGAGCATGGTCTGATATTTCATGGAACCTTCGGGCAAAATACCCATATTGCCCAGCACCAAACCAATGGCATAACATATTAATACGGCACCGATCTTTTTTAGGATCGAATACCGTCCTTCCAAATAAATAACAACAATTGGGGTTACAATAAACAGGATTAACAGGACAATAAGTTCTGATGTCATAGCTGTTCGATTTAGTTATTAGTTGGTGAATGGAGAATTTCTATAAAGTTATCAGAATGATTGGATTATGCAAAATCAGGAAATTGATCGCAAATAAACTCGTGTTTTGCTTATCTTTATTCTGATATTAACTTCTGTTGTATGATGCGTTTGCTATTAAAGCTACTAATTGGCTTGCTACTCTTGTCTTTTTCTTTCCCTGAAAAGGATTTAAAAAATGAATTTGTGTTTGTTGAGGGAGGCTCCTTTGTTCTGAAAGATTTTACCGATGAATCGGAAAAATACTGGACGGAAAATGAAGTCAAGGTGGAAAGTTTTTATATCTCCAAATTTGAAGTGACGCATAAGCAATACATTGAATTTTTAAATTCAATTGGATGCGACAATACAGGAGTTTTTTTAGACCCTGAATTTGGGGAAGTGGACTACATTTTAATTCAGGACCATGATTGTCCGGTGGCATACAAAAACGGAAAATTTGTGTTTGAGGCAAATGAATTTATACCTTCAGCTAACTGCCCGGTTGTGATGGTAACCTGGTTTGGGGCAAATGCCTATTGTAATTGGGCAGGAGTACGTTTGCCAAGTGAAAAAGAATGGGAATTCGCAGCCAGGGGAGGCGTTCGTACAAAGGGATATTTGTATAGTGGTAGCGATTCAATCGATGAGGTGGCGTGGTATGTCGACAATGCGGAGGAAAAGGTTCACGCTGTAGGGTTGAAAAAACCTAACGAACTTGGGATTTACGATATGTCGGGAAATGTGTGGGAATGGTGCAGCGATTGGTATTTTGAAAACAAGCATATTGATAAGGCTGACCGCCCCAAAAACTTTTCGGATACCGATAATGTTTTAAGGGGTGGTAGCTGGTTTGTACACAAGCATTTTTGTACCAACGACTTTAGGTTGAGCTATTCGCCCAAGTATGCCAGTTTAAATTATGGTTTTCGGGTCGCCAAAGACAAATAATCTATTTTGTTTTAGCGCTGGTTAAATGCCTTGATTATTTCTTCTTTGAGCAAGTGGGTTTCAACATCGGGCTCGTTAATGGTTAGCATGGCTTTACTATAAAATGCACGACGCTTAGCCAGGTTTTCGTCAATAAAAGCGATCAGATCTTCTTTCGATTTTCCTTTAATAAGAGGCCTTTCGGTTTTCGATTTTAACAGCCGATCGGCTAATATTGCCGGATCTATGTCCATAAAAATAGTTACCCCGGTTTTATTCATGACTTCCATATTGTCAAAAAAACACGGTGCTCCCCCCCCCGTAGCAATTACCACATCTGTAAATTCAGTAAGCTCATGTAGGGCTTTTTGTTCCTTTTTGCGAAAGATTTTTTCACCCTCTTCTTCGAATATTTGTGGGATGGTTTTGTAATTTCGTTCCTCAATGTAGGTGTCCATGTCAATAACCTGAAGGTTCATTTCGGCAGCCAGCCTTCTTCCCAAGGTTGATTTTCCACACCCCATATATCCAATTAAGTAAATTCTCATGAATAATTTCTTAAATTAATCGTCATCAAATAGCGACATTTGGTCTGCACTTTTATCTGGTCTTTTTATTTCGAATGGGATGTCGTCAAATTCAATGGAATTGTTGGTTTCTTCAGGTGCCTTTTCTTCCGGTTTATCGTATTCGTCTTTTACAACAGGTTCAATTTCAGTCACTTTTCCAACTTCGTAATTTGTAAGCCTCTTGCCTTTGGCTTTCCATGATTTCACCGAAATAAACTCAGCAACCTCAATAATTTCATTTTCGCGATCGTTGTTTACCCCGCTAAATTCAATTTCAAGTCTTGGGTAGCGCACCCAGGTGATGCTGATCAATTTATTGTCCGAATTTTCACCAATGAAGGTAATTTCTTTGTTTATGACCACTTCAATTTCGAAGCGTTTCAGGTAGTAGTAATTTTGCTCGGCATCGAAGTACACTACCGACAATATTTTTCGTGGATCGAACTTTTCAATCAAGAGGATATCTTCCGTGAAGTGGTTACTCAAATCGTAGGTGTATAATTCGTAGGTTCCTCTTTTAGTGAGTACCAGGATTTTATCTTCGCCCGTAAATTCACCAAGGAATTTACCACGGTTGTCGGCATTCAAACGTTTTACATCTTCATCGAACCAAATTTTCCGTCCTCCCAATGTTGAAACACCTTTCTCTTTCAACGAAATTTTATGGACATCGTATTTGGTAAGAATATTCCCCATTGATGCCCTGCCTTTAATAGCCAACTCGCCAAGATCGGTTTCGAAATTGAGTTTTTTGATCCTGGGTTTTGGTTTTAAAACAACCTTAATGGTTTCGGCTTCCCCATTAGGGTTGGCAGAAAAATAAATAACCCGAGATCCTTTGGTTTCTTTGGTGATATTGTATTCTTTATCGCGGGTAACACCTGTTACAAAGAATCTTTTCATGTACGCATAACCTGTTTCCCCATCCCGGTAAACGGCATTGTAAATGGTCCGCTTATCGTTCTTTTTAAATACTGCAACATACATTGGGTATTTTCCGATAAATGCTTTTTCAGAAACCTTTGTAATAAAGTACGAGCCGTCTTTCCGGAATACAATTATGTCGTCAATGTCTGAGCAATCACACACATATTCGTCCTTTTTAAGGCCTGTCCCCATAAAGCCTTCTTTTCGGTCGATGTACAATTTTTCGTTTTTCACCACAACTTTTGTTGCAACGATGTTTTCAAAGCTCCGGATTTCGGTTTTTCGCTCACGGCCTTTGCCATATTTGTTTTTCAGGTGGCTAAACCATTTAATGGTGTATGGAACAATATTGTCGATGTTGTTTTGCACCTCGGCAATTTCGTCTTCTATGTTTAATAAATGGTCGTTGGCTTTTTCGGTATTGAATTTAAGGATCCTGGCCATCCTGATTTCCATTAGTTTCAGGATGTCGTCGCGGGTAACTTCCCGTTTTAGTTCTGGTTTCCAGGGCTCTAACCGCTTATCAATGTGGGCCACAGCCTGATCCATATTTTCAGAGTCTTCAAACTTCTTATCCTTATAAATCCGTTCTTCAATAAATATTTTTTCAAGCGAAGCAAAGTGCCACGATTCTTCAAGTTCACTCTTTTTAATCTCCAACTCCAGCTTTAAAAGTTGAAGTGTGTTGTCGGCAGATCGTTTTAAAATTTCTTTGACGCCAATAAAAAGAGGGTTATCATCTTGAATTATACATGAGTTTGGGGATAAAGAAACTTCACAATCGGTAAAGGCATATAATGCATCAATGGTTTTGTCGGATGAAATCCCCGAGGCCAGATGAATTAATATTTCGACATTGGCAGCAGTGTTATCATCAATTTTTTTGATTTTTATTTTGCCCTTGTCGTTTGCTTTGATTATCGATTCAATGAGGGAGCTGGTTGTTTTTCCGTAAGGTATTTCGTTAATAACCAGTGTTTTATTATCCTGTTTTTCAATTTTGGCGCGCACTTTAATTGTACCGCCTCGTAAACCATCGTTATATTTGCTAAAGTCGGCCGATCCTCCGGTTGGGAAATCAGGTACCAGTTCAAAGTCTTTGCCTTTTAGGTATGCAATTGACGCATCCAGCAATTCAATAAAGTTATGCGGGAACAATTTTGAAGCAAGCCCAACGGCAATACCGTCAACTCCTTGAGCCAACAATAGCGGAAACTTAACCGGTAAGGTTACTGGTTCTTTTTTCCGCCCATCGTACGATAATTTCCAGTTGGTAGTTTTTGGGTTGAAGAGTACTTCCAACGCAAATTTCGAAAGGCGTGCTTCAATGTACCTTGGGGCAGCTGATCCGTCTCCGGTTAGAAGGTTACCCCAGTTTCCCTGTGTGTCGATCAATAATTCCTTTTGCCCAAGTTGTACCATGGCATCGCCAATGGATGCATCACCGTGTGGGTGGTATTGCATGGTTTGCCCGATAATATTGGCAACTTTATTATACCTGCCATCGTCCATTTCGCGCATGGCATGCATAATACGCCTTTGAACCGGTTTTAATCCATCGTTAATGTATGGAACTGCCCGTTCAAGAATAACGTACGAGGCATAATCCATAAACCATTGTCGGTACATTCCCGACAAATAAGTTACGTCCTCAATTGGTTCGTCCTGATTGGATAATTCTATGTTTACATTTTCTTCTGACATCTTCTTCCAACAATAATTAAAACCTGTGATTAATAGTTATACCTGAAATAAATTTCTGGACAGATTGGTTTTAAGCCACCTCATCTTTTTCGATGTAAAGGTTGTTAATGATGAAATCTTGCCGCTCAGGTGTGTTTTTCCCCATATAAAATTCCAACATTTGAGAGACCGATTCATGCTTCTTCATCAATACCGGATCTAAGCGCATATCTGTTCCAATAAAATGCTTAAATTCGTCTGGCGAAATTTCCCCAAGCCCTTTAAACCGTGTTATTTCAGTTTTTGTTTTAAGTTTTGTAATCGCTTTTTCTTTTTCTTCTTCCGAATAACAATAAATTGTTTTTGTTTTATTCCGTACCCTGAATAGTGGGGTTTGCAAAATATACACGTGTCCTTTACGGATTAATTCCGGGAAGAATTGTAAAAAGAAGGTAATGAGCAACAAACGGATGTGCATTCCATCTACATCGGCATCGGTTGCAATTATAACTTTATTATAGCGTAAATCTTCAATGCTTTCTTCGATGTTCAGGGCAGCCTGCAATAAATTAAATTCCTCATTTTCGTATACAACTTTCTTGGTCAAACCAAAGGTGTTCAGAGGTTTCCCTTTTAGGCTAAATACTGCCTGTGTATTTACATTGCGCGATTTTGTGATTGAACCACTTGCCGAATCCCCCTCGGTTATGAAAATGCTGGATTGCTCTTTGTTATCATTTTTGCTATTGAAATGAACCCGGCAATCGCGTAACTTTTTATTATGGAGGCTGGATTTTTTAGCCCTT
This sequence comes from Prolixibacteraceae bacterium, assembly GCA_963678235.1. Classification (GTDB taxonomy): domain Bacteria; phylum Bacteroidota; class Bacteroidia; order Bacteroidales; family Prolixibacteraceae; genus JABMQB01. Next base: position 4,377,340 of record OY782766.1, read on the forward strand.
TGTTTTGCAAGTTTTTTAATACCGGAAATTGCTTTTCGCTCCCTTTCCGATTCCTGAATCCTTCGGTGGATTACTTCTGCTACATCCGGATTTTTATGCAGGTAATTGTTGAGTTCTGATTGCAAAAATGTGCTCACATGGTGCCGTACACTTGGTCCGTCGGGACCAATATCTTTCGAACCCAGTTTTGTTTTTGTTTGCGATTCAAATACGGGTTCTTCCACCTTAATACTAACCGCAGCAATAATCGATGCCCTGATATCTGACGGATCATAGTCTTTTTTGTAGAAATCGCGTATGGTTTTCACAATCGATTCCCGGAAAGCCTGTAAGTGTGTTCCTCCCTGCGTTGTGTGCTGTCCGTTCACAAACGAATAGTAATCTTCGCCGTATTGATTTCCATGAGTTATGCCAACTTCAATATCTTCACCTTTTAAGTGTATAACGGGATATAAAGGATCGGTATTTAAGTTTTCTTCGAGTAGGTCTTTTAACCCATTCTTCGAAATGTATTTCTCCCCGTTAAATTCAATGGTTAATCCTGCATTGAGGAATGTGTAATTCTTCAGCATGTTAACCACATAATCGTTGATGTATTTGTAGTTTTTAAAAATATCGATATCAGGCTCAAAATAAATGCTTGTGCCATTTTGCTGGCCCTTTTCAACCAGGTCTTTTTCTTCGAGCATCAATCCCTTGCTAAATGTAACTTCTTTAGCCTGGCCCTCGCGAACCGATTTAATTGTAAATGTGGATGAAAGTGCATTAACGGCTTTTATTCCAACTCCGTTCAGCCCCACCGATTTTTTGAAAACCTTGGAGTCGTATTTTGCACCAGTATTCATTTTACTGGCTACATCGACCAATTTACCCAGTGGTATTCCACGACCGTAGTCCCGTACAAATACTTTATCTTGTTCAATGCCAACTTCAATTTTTTTCCCAAACCCCATCATAAATTCATCAATGGAGTTGTCCAATGCTTCTTTTAGCAACACATAGATTCCATCGTCTGTTGAAGATCCATCCCCCAACTTTCCAATGTACATTCCAGGGCGTTTCCTGATATGTTCTTGCCAATCCAGCGTCCTAATGCTTCCTTCATCATACTTCGGAGTCATAATATCTGCAATTTGCCACAAATATAACTAAAACATTGATTAAATCAGGCGGTTCGCTATGCCCAATAACTAACAAATTGACGTTGAAAACTTAATCATTTATAAACATTAAAGCACGGGATGTGAAATCAAATTATTGTCAATTTAAGCATGAAAAATGAGGCGGATTTACAATAATTTCCGTAAATTCCCGTGAAAATCTTCTAATAAAAAACCAATGAAAAAAATCATTTCCCTGATGGCTTTTGTCCTAAGCACTTCTACGCTTATGGCCCAACCGTGTATCCAATCAAAATTACTGGCACCTGGTTTAGAAAATTACCTGTTAAGCTCCGAAATACCTTTGGTGGAACCAGAAGAAATGGAAGACGTTTTTAGTGTGAATGAAATTTATGTGCAGGATTCTATTTATTATTATTCAGGAGAAGGAGATGAATGGATGATCAATTTTAGAGTGAAAAATATGGCACGAAATGAACATGGGAACATCACCAGCTTGTTGCAACATTATTTCGATACGGAAAGTTCATCCTGGATAAATAAGCTTAAGGGTGAAATAAGCTATATGGATGATGGCATGACAAGGAATAAGTATGTCCAGTTTCCGTGGAATACGGCAATACAAGCGTGGGCTGACACCAGTTATTATGAGCAAAGTGATGATGCTGGTAATTTGAAAGTATTGTACTCAAAAAATTGGAGTGATTATTCAAATAACTTTAGTTCCGGAAGTAAAAGCATTTATACCCGTAACGAGAATGCCCAAATAACTCAACGGATTGATCAGAATTGGGATGCCCAAACGCAAGAATGGGTAAACGAATCCAGAATAAAACAATTCTACGATAACGAAGGTGTTTTAACCCAGGTAACAACTGAAACATGGAGCAGCGGTTCTTCTGCCTGGGTGAATAGTTCGAATCAACTATATGCATGGGAAGGAAATGTAAGAATGGTTACCATTCAAAATTGGAGTACTAGTGATGGAACCTGGGTAAATGATTTAAAGCTTGTTTACCACTATGAAGATTTGTCAGCTAGTGCAACAACCACAAAATCAGGCTCAACTTCGGGTTCCATGATTTATACTTCGGGTTCCAATAGTTATGGCTTGTACTTGGTCCTTTTTGAGATTCTTTCTTTTGATTCCAATCAATGGGTAAATTATTATCGAACAGCTTATTCTTATAATGCAGCACTGTACCTGATACTAATGTTTAGCCAGTATTTTATCATTCCCGAATCAAGTTCCGCGGCAATTGCTTCACAGGACTATTCCCCTTATGTAAAATCAGCAACAGATGGCACCTGGGAAAATAGCTCTCAAACAAGCTATGTTTACGATGCAAAAGGTAATTTAACCCAGGAAAAAGAACAGGAATGGGATACCGAAGCCGGGCAATGGAAAGATCTTAACCAATGTGATTATGTTTATAATTCTAATGACGACGAAGTGGAATCGTTATGCCAAAGTTGGAATAGCGAAGCATCACAGTGGGAAAATAGTTCAAGGTCTTTTGACTTTTTTGAGGAGACAATCGGCTACAGGACGTGGGAATACAGCCAGTGGTGGAGTTCTTACGATAATGCCTGGCAAAACAGTAGCCGGACGGATTATTTCTGGCAGGCTTTTGTTCCGGTAAGTTCGCCATTAGAAGAATTAAATACAATTTCAGTTTATCCCAACCCAACCAGGGGCAAAGTCAGGATTGAATCAGAAAAAGGCATGCAAACTGGTATTGCGAGGGTTTATGCCCAGAACGGGGTATTGTTAAAAACAGAAGTGTTCGATGTTTCCAAAGAGATTGATTTTTCGGATTATGCAGATGGATTGTATTTATTAACCATCACAAATGAAAAAGGCATTTGGCGGGGAAAAATCGTAAAAGAATAATCGCAGCTGGTTTAAGTATTTGAAAGAGCTGAAGCGTTGATTTATTGATTCAAGCTCGTTTTTGAAAGGCATTCTCGGGAAAAGATTTTGCCCTTATGGATTACTTTACAATTTTTTAGGAATTTATTCCAGATTGTAAAATAAATCATAAAACCAACAAAAATAAACCGAAAAAGGGCATTCCTAACTTATGTAGTGGTAGCCCTTTTATGGCTTGCTTAAATCAGTGAGACTATGATTTTGTTTTCAAAATCATTCAACCGAACTGATCCCGAGAGATAGACGAGGGATCTCATGGTTTTATTCCCCGCGCCTTGGTGCGAATAAAATTATGATTTTCTGATATGATACCTCGTCAGCTTGCTGGGAGGAGTTTCATTAGGATTATTTATCATTCCATGTTAATTCCTCTCCAAGGAGGTATTCTATTGGAAATTTAAATTTAAGCTGCTGCCCAAACTTTATAGCTTCTTCCAATGAGTAATCTTTATACTTTTTTAAATATGCCATCATAAAATAACTTACCCTGCCACAACTGGCACAATGAATCAGTACTTTGTTGTGATTGGAGTTTAAGGCATCGGCAAACTTTTGTAGGTTTTCAGGCGTGAAGGAATCGTATCCATCAATTGGTATGGAAATCAGTGTCAAATCCATTTCTTTAAGAAACGAATTTTCATCGAAATCTGAGCTTGCAAATTTCTCCATTTCCCTTTCGGAACGAAGGTTAATAACCAGGTCAACGCCCTGTTCTTTAAACCACTTTAAGGTCTCCACGTCTGGTTGTCCGCTTAAATAGAAGTTCTCAAATTGATAAAGATCAGGAGCCCAATCAAGTTTTTCGACCTTTGAAACAGGCTCATCTTTTTCGTTAAAGGTTGATCCAAAAATCAGGCAATTGTTTGTTACTACCAATAAAGTAATAAGTGCAGATGTGATTAAAAATTTCATAACAGTAGTTTTAATTGTTTGTATGAACAAATATAAACCACACTATTTCAGGTCATTGTTAATGATTTTGAAACCTTTGTTAACGAGGTGTTATGTTCATTTTTTTTAGCTTGTTTGGTGCCTGGTATGTGGCATTGTTTTTGACGGTTTTGCGCTTAAATTAAAACATCAGACTATGAAAGCATTTCTCACCTTTTTAATCCTGACTTTTACGTTAACTTCCTTTTCCCAGGAAATAGATAATTCAGACTACAAAAGGATTTTTAGAAAAGCTAAAAGGGAAAAAACAGAAGTTACAGTGTATTCCATTTACCCAAATTCTTATGGAGATAGTTTTTCTGATTATATCTATCATAAACTAAATGCCATTGAAGGCGAGGTGCATGAAATTATGTTGGATGGAGTGGTATTATCGGACAAAACCTCACTGAGAAAGATAAAAAAAGGAGAGGTGATGGAAACAAAAAATAAATTGACTTATATCCGATTTGAACATATTGCCAAGATTGAATTCACCACCGAAGAATCTTCTGCAATTGAGCAACCTTAAATAATCCCCATTTTTTTCATGAGAAATGTGGCATTCATCGATTCGGTAACACCATCGGTTAAGGTGTAGTCAAATGTAAGTTCGTCATTTTCGATATGAATTTCGAAACACTTGTTAACTACTTCCTCCAATTGATTTTCAAGTTCAGCGAGTTTAAGGTCGTGCGTTGCAACCAGGGCAACAGCATTGTGTTGCACCATTTTTTTTACCAGTTCTCTTGATCCGTTTAGTTTATCCACCGAATTGGTTCCCTTTAGCATCTCGTCAAGGATCACAAATAAGTGTTCTCCGTTTCTTAAGCGTTCAAGCATTTGCCCCAGCCTTTTTAGTTCAGCAAAAAAGTAAGATTCATCTTTAAACAGCGAATCGGTAGTGCGCATATTCGTGTATAAAGCCATTGGGGTGAAACCAAACTTTTTAGCGCAAACCGGTGCGCCAATTCCGGCTAAAACCAGGTTAACGCCAACTGCGCGCAAAAATGTACTTTTGCCGGCCATATTTGCCCCGGTTACAATAATTACTTTGGGCTGCTTATCAATTGTAAGGCTGCTGCACACCCGCTTTTCAGGATGGAGCAATGGGTGCCCCAGGTTTTGCCCTTCGAGCGGGACTATGTCTGAATTGATTTCAGGATAGGCATAATCGGAATGATTGTCGGCAAAATTAGCCAGGCTTATAATTGCATCGGTATTTTCAATTGCTGTTAACCAATCTAATAATTTAGTTTTGTTTTTCGACTGCCATTCGTACAATTTATAAACGCAGCGGATATCCCACATAAAAACGGAATTCAATACAAATCCTACCAGTACGTTTTGGCGGTATTCAAATTGCCGTACCAGTTTCCCTAGTTTATGAATGGTTTTGCAGGCAGACTCTGGGCTAGCGGTCAACTTTTGCTGTTTTATTAGCCATATCGATTGAAAAGTTTGCTCTTCAATTTCTTTCAGGAGGGTTTTGTACTTCTCAATTAGCAAAGCCTTCTTTCCGAAAAAACGAAAATATTCTTTGATTTGTTTTCGATAAAAATACATGGAAAACCACTGCAGGAGAACCAATATATACGCGATGTTATAATTCCATCCGAAAGCAATAGCTGCAAAAGATAAAATGGTTATTGTCGGAAGTGCAATTATTAAAACAGCAGTAATGCGGGCATTTTTAAATTGAAATTTTTTCACGGCCCATTGTTCCACTTCCTGGTGTTGCTGACCCGACTCTTCAAACATTTTACCCCATGACAGGAAATTTATCCGCCATTCACGCAAACCTGCAATTTCCTGAATGGCTTGCTGCTTTTGCTCAATCTCAGTTTTGTTCAGCGAAGGGTTTTGTATCCATTGGGCTAGTTTTTTTTCTCCACTAATGGTTGAAGTCCTGTTCAGGTATTGAAAAAGGGAACCCTTACCAAATATATCCAGGTCGTAGGTGAAATCGTGGTCGGGGTTTTCAAAAACTTCACCGGAATTAAATTGGCTAAACTCATGGTTTAATGCCTTAAGCTCGCTTTCACAAAACGAACAAAGAATGGAATTTCTTTTTTTCTCTTTGCCTGCATTTATATGGACTTTAATTAGATACAAAAAGCTGGTAAGCAGCACACCGCAAAGGGCAGTTCCGGTTAACCATCCCAGCGAATTTGCATAAAATAATGAAACAATTAATCCAATAAAAACAGCAAAACGCAGAAGAGAAATTATTCGTATTTTTTTTCGGAGAACAATATCGAAGTCTTGATATTTTTTAAGTTCCTGACTATAATAATCAAGTGGGGTTTTGTTCATAATTATACAAGTTGATAATAAAGGAGGATGTGGGTACAACTAATCAGGATGGCATAAGTAACCGCTAAAACCAATAAAACGACCAGAGAATCTTTTATATATAACTTTGCGGTTTTTATTGCCGGTTGGCGCGCTATGAAAAAATGGTTTTCAATAAACATTAGGAGCCTGTAAAATAGGTAGCCCATTAAATAACCAAATAAAGCACCTGTTAGAATATCCAGAGGAAAATGAACCCCAAGATATATCCTTGAATAACTCACCAGGATTGCCCAAACAAATACGGATCGTTTATAGGTCTTATTTTTAAATAGATAAGTTGTAAATGTTAATATGCCGAAGGAATTGGCTGCATGACTGGAAAAGTAACCATATAATCCGCTTTTTTTACCAAAAATATGCACCTGGTCCATGATTTCAGGATCGTATAGGGGGCGCAAGCGCATGATTAATTCTTTTAGTTGAAACGAAATTTGATCGGTAGCCAAAACCGTTAATGATAGCATAATGACCACCAAAATGGATTTGTTTCTGTATGTTCGGATAATATAAAAAAGGAGTATTAGATAAAACGGGATCCAGGTTTCTTTTCGGGTAATAAAAAACATGAGCAAATCCCAAAAATCGCTATGGAAACTATTGAGGAACAATAGAGCCTCTTTGTCCAGGTGAATTATTTTATCGATAAACTCCATGTTAACTATTTAAAATCTGCCATATTTTATCTTTCAACCGAACAATATTAAAACCTACAACCGAAGAAATATACATGTGCGGGATATCCGTAAATTCCTTGCTTATTTCTTCCATCAATTCTTCATCCAACATGTCCGATTTACTAATCACTAAAAATCGTTCTTTGTCCAGAAGCTCCGGATTGTATTTTTCAAGTTCATTGACCAATATTCCATATTCTTTTCGATGGTCTTTGCTATCGGCAGGTACCATAAATAGCAACATCGAATTTCGTTCGATATGCCTCAAAAATCGAAGTCCAAGTCCTTTGCCTTCATGTGCACCTTCTATTATCCCCGGAATATCAGCCATTATAAACGATTGGTTTTCGCGATGGCCAACAATTCCTAAATTAGGGACAAGCGTTGTAAAATGGTATTCGGCTATTTTGGGTTTTGCTGCCGAAACCACCGATAAAAGTGTGGACTTTCCGGAACTTGGAAAACCTACCAGCCCAACATCGGCCAATACTTTCAGTTCCAAGATAAACCATCCTTCGGTACCTTCTTCGCCGGGTTGTGCATACCGTGGGGTTTGGTTTGTCGACGATTTAAAATGAAGGTTCCCCAAACCACCTCTGCCGCCTTTCGCAATAATTTCCGAATCTCCGTCATTGGTTATTTCGAACAGGATTTCATTGGTTTCCGAATCCCTGGCAATAGTGCCGAGCGGGACTTCTATAATTATGTCTTCACCAAAAGCACCACTACTTCCTGATTTTCCGCCCGCTTCGCCATGACCTGCCCGAATATGTTTTTGAAACTTTAAATGTAACAGGGTCCATAATTGGGCATTTCCCTTGATGATTACATGTCCGCCCCTTCCGCCATCACCACCATCAGGACCACCATAGGCAACAAATTTTTCCCGCCTCATATGAGCTGAGCCTGCTCCTCCGTTTCCTGAAGCACAAAATATTTTTACATAATCAACAAAATTCTTCTCAGCCATATTTTTGCGAAATATTTAGATTTGCTTTTTTTGACGATGCAAAAATAAACCAATTCAAGGGGATATCCCAATCTGATCTGGGAATAAGGGAAATTATATTCTTTTAGTTCTGATTAAAGCTTATCAACCGTATTTTTCAAGCGCTCTGCAATTTCCTCGATGCTTCCCATACCATCAATTCCAAAATGCTTTCCAAACGATTTGTAGTAATCAACCAATGGTGCGGTTTTTTCGTTGTAAACATTAATTCGGTTTTCAATAACATCCTGGTTTTGATCATCGGCCCTGCCAGAAACTTTTCCGCGAGCCAATAAGCGATTAACCAGTTCTTGCTTTTCAACCTCAAGGCTTAGCATAGCCGAAATCGGGGTACCGTTTTCAACCAATACACTATCTAAAGCTTCTGCTTGTGCAACGGTTCGTGGAAATCCGTCGAAAATAAAACCCTTAGCTTCTTTTTCGCTGGCAAGTTTTCCCTTAATCATGCCAATTACTACTTCATCGGGAACCAACTCACCTTTTTCCATATAGGTTTTTGCTTCCATGCCCAGTTTGCTTCCAGCAGCAATCTCACTTCTCAGCAAATCTCCGGTTGACAGGTGGATAAGGTTATATACTTTAATAAGAAATTCAGCTTGTGTCCCTTTCCCGGCTCCGGGAGGACCAAATAGTACCAAGTTTAACATAGCGAATGGTTTTTTTATTATTTAACAACAGTATAAATATCGATCAAGTTTCTCCCTTTTCCATCATAGTCTAATCCATACCCCACAATAAAGTCGTTAGGTATCTCCAATCCTACATAATCCAGGTCAACTTCCATGGTAAGGGCGTCAGGTTTTAGCAACAAGGTTGCAACTTTAATATCCTTTGGCCCCATTTTCTTCAACTGTTCCATTATATTATTAATGGTAATGCCTGTATCCACTATATCTTCTAAAACGACAACTGTCCTTCCTTTAATTTCTTCGTTAAAACCGATTAATTGCTTTACGGTCCCGGTTGATTTTTCACCTTCATAAGAAGCCAGCTTAACAAAAGTTATTTCCGAATCAATTAATCCGATTCGTTTATACAACTCTGCAGCAAACACAAATGAGCCATTCAAAATACAAATAAACAAAGGGTTTTTCCCATCCAGATCTTTGTTCATCCTCTCCGCAAGATCTTCTACTACCGACCTGATTTTTTCATAAGGAATAAATAATTCAAATTCTTTATCATGAATTTTAACCTTCTTCATATTCTATTGTTTATGTAAGTATATTGATTTTTTTTACTAGTGATTTTACCGTATTTTCGCCTTCGAAAAGGAAGGACACAAAATAATAAAACAATTTGTCACTGAAAAAATAAATTCCATAAAAAATGAAACCAATTGTAAGTATTATCATGGGCAGCACTTCCGATTTGCCGGTAATGGAAAAAGCTGCTAAATTTTTTGAGGAAATGGAAATCCCATTTGAGATAAATGCCCTTTCGGCACACCGTACCCCTGATGCTGTGGAAAAGTTTGCAAAAGAAGCTGAGGGTAGGGGCATTAAAGTAATTATTGCAGGAGCCGGAATGGCAGCCCATCTGTGTGGCGTTATAGCTGCGATGACCCCGATACCTGTTATCGGTGTTCCGATAAAAGCCAGTCTTGATGGCATGGATGCCCTTTTGGCAATTGTGCAAATGCCTCCGGGAATTCCGGTCGCCACAGTGGCAATTAATGGTGCGTTGAATGCCGGAATATTGGCAGCGCAAATGATTGCTACCGGCGATAAAGAATTGCTGGAAAAAACGAAAAAATATAAGGAAGAACTTAAACAGAAAATAGTAAAGGCAAATCAGGAACTTTCCGAAGTAAAATATAAATTCAAGACAAACTAAGGCGGGCATTTTGCCAAAAAATATGTAAATTGCCAATATTGGTGTACATCCACTTTGTACACCTTTTTTTTCATCATTTTATGAAGAAGTTTGGCATCTTAACCCTTTTTGTCATTAGTTTAAGCGTTGCAAAATTATCTGCTGTTGAAAACCAAATAGCAGGTGCAAGGGCTATTTCTTTGTCCGATGCGTTTGTTTCATTTTACGATTCATGGTCTTCATTTCATAACCAGGCAGGGCTGGCAAAGCAAGTGAGCATAAACGCAGGGATGTTTTTCGAATCCCGGTTCATGATTGATGAACTTTCGCTTGCCGCAGGAAATGTCATTTTGCCAACAAATTCAGGTGTATTTGCCATCAGCTTTTCTCAGTTTGGATCAGGAACGTATAAAGAAACGAAGTTTGGAGTGGCTTTTTCGAAACAATTGTCAGAGAAACTATCTGCCGGAATCCAATTGGACTATTTAATGCGTTTGATGCCGGAAAATGAAAAAGCAAAAGGCTTTCCAACCTTCGAAGGGGGAGTTATATACCAAGCCTTGGAAAATTTTAGTATTGGCGCCCATGTGTTTAATCCCATTCAAGGAGGAATTGAAGGGTTGAACGGGAAGATAAAATCCCCTGTATTAGTAAGAACAGGAGCTAACTATTCAATTACAGAAGGTGTTCTTGTTTGTGCCGAAATTGAAAAATCAACGGGAAACAAACCAATTTATAAAGCGGGGATTGAGTTTCTTCCCGTCGAGGATATGGCAATCAGGTTTGGTGTATCAACAAAACCATTTGCCTATACCGCTGGTATTGGCTACCGCTTCGGAAAATTAACAACGGATATTGGATTTCATTACCATGGCAACCTTGGGTTAACACCAGCAATTTCACTTCAATTTCATCTGTGATGCAACGAATTCTAACACATATTTTTTTGCTTCTGTTTTTATTATAATCGTTAAAACCACCTCCTTCGGGGGTGGTCATGTTTAATTGGCTAAGCCTAAAAATTATTTAACTTCGTTACATGAGTAATTTTAAGAAATTGAATCATGTAATTTATAGGTGTACTTACCATGTTGTATGGACACCCAAGTATCGATTTCGCGTTCTTGAAGGTCTTGTCAAGGAACTGCTTCAGCATGACATCCCGATGTTGTTGGAATGGAAATCCTGTGAAATGATGGAGATGAATATTCAAAAAGATCATATTCATCTGATTGTCAGTGTTCCACCCAAGATTTCAATATCGCAACTAATGGGGATATTGAAAGGCAAAACCGCCATTAAGATTTTCAAAAGTTATCCTCAATTGCGAACAAAACCATATTGGGGCAATCACTTTTGGTCCAAAGGATATTGTGTTGACACAATCGGTCTTGACGAAGATAAGATCAAGAAATACGTGAAATATCAAGAAGATCAAGAACGTCTCGAAGAGCAACATCGGCTCAACTTTGGCCCCTTATAGGGGCTTTCTTATAAGTCCACCTTCTTTGAGGGTGGATTCTTTAATCAATGCCTTCAGCATCATGGGACAGGAAGTTTCAATCTCACAAAGTTTTGAAACGATTGTTGAAGCAATGGCTGAAGATTTGGAAGATGAAGCGGATTATTTCTCTATTTTGGAATACCTCGAAGAATATTACGAAAACCCACTTAACATTAACACTGCATCGCCAATTGAATTAAAAAGGTTATCGGTACTTAACGAGCTGCAGATTACCAATCTTTTGGATTATCGTAAGTTTCACGGGCAGATTTATACAATTTTTGAGTTGATGAATGTTGAAGGTTTTAATCGTGAAGTTCTTGAAAAAATCACACCGTTTATCAAATTCGAAGCTGAGGAAGATGGATATTCATACAAAATGTTGCCTTTGAAATATGGGAAACACCAAGTATTGTTTCGCACAACCAGGGTGTTTCAGGAAGCGAAAGGATATAAAAGCATTGAGGGCGAAGATCCGAAATATGAGGGAGGAAGGGAAAAGCTTTATACGAGATATCGCTTCCAGTTAAAAGACCAGATTTCTGCAGGAATAACGGCAGAAAAGGATCCGGGCGAAGCTTTTTTTGATGGATCGAACCAAAATGGGTTTGATTATTATTCAGGGCACATAAGTATGAATTTTAATTCTCTTTTAAGCAATGTTACTGTTGGGGATTATGTGGTTAGATCGGGGCAGGGGCTGGTTCTTCATCAGGGGTTTGCAACTGGGAAATCGGCCGATGTTTTGAATATCTCAAAAAATGTGTCAGGTACCAGGCCCTATACTTCAACCGATGAAAACTTATTTTTCAGAGGAGCTAGTGCTGGCTTTAGGTTGAATGATCTGGATCTGCAACTTTTTTATTCGCAAAAGCGCAAGGATGCAAACCTTGGGGACATTGGCTGGGAAGACCACGATTTTTTTACAAGTTTACAAAGTTCGGGATATCATCGTACAAATAGTGAAATTGAGGATGAAAAAAGCGTGCAGGAGAATGCAGGGGGAGCAATCCTTTCATTTCAGAAAAACAGGTTAAAACTCGGAACAACTTTCTTCTACCAAAAATTCGACCTCCCGTTTAATTTATCGGATGAACCTTATAATTTGTATAAATTTAGTGGTGACGAGAATTTTAATATCGGCGTTGATTACAGATACCTCCTCGGCAAATATCAGTTTTTTGGAGAGGTAGCCCGTTCAAAGTCAAAAGGTTTTGCAGTATTACAAGGTGTTCTTGCACATCTGCATGACCGGGCAATATTCTCGCTTTTGTTCAGGCATTTCGATAAAAACTACCAAGCATTGTACAGCGGTGCATTTTCCGAAACAAGGTCAACAATAAACGAAACAGGGTTGTATATGGGCTTAAAATTGCTTCCGGCAAAAGGATTTACATTTTCTGCCTACACAGATATTTATCAATTCCCATGGATAAAATATACAACATCGGGCCCTTCGTCAGGCAACGAGGTTTTTATGCAATTGGAGTATCGTCCGGCTCGTGATTGGTTGTTTTATGGTAGGTATAAAATCGAAGAAAAAGATGTAAAGTTTGCATACAATCAAAAATATATCCAGATAAAACAGCGAAAGCAACAAACAAGGTTACATGTGCAACATATATTAAATGATCAAATTACTTTAAAAAGCAGGGTTGAGGTGATAAATTTTAAAGACTACGAGTCAGTTAACGGGCTTATGTTTTTTCAAGACCTTGTGTATAGTCCCGCAAAACTTCCACTGAAAAGTTATCTAAGGTTTGTGATTTTTAATACCGGAAGTTACGATGCAAGGGTATATGCATACGAAAACGACCTTTTGTATAATTATTCAGTTCCGGCTTATTATGGGAAAGGAATACGTGCTTACATGAATTTGTCATACAAAGTTTCCCCGATGATTGGACTTTGGCTAAAGCTTTCAAATACGCACTGGACCGACCGCGAAACCATAAGTTCGGGGAATAATGAAATTGAAGGAGAAAATTTAACGGAAGTTAAATTGCAGCTTCGTTTGAAGTTTTAATCCTATTTTTGTTACTTTGCCGCCAACTTAAAAAAACTGAATGAACCAAACGGATGCGTACAGTGACATAAGGCCCTACAACGATAGTGAAGTAAGTCATAAAATTAAAGAGTTACTGGCTGATCCTGTTTTCGATAGAGTCCTCCTAAACCTATATAAAGATCCAAAGACCATAACCATGATTCGGCATCAGTTGTCACAGGTGAAAACCGTTGAGCAATTGCAACTTGGATTTGTAAAAGGGATGGTTGAAATGATTATCGACACCACTACCGATGGCCTCACTTGCAGTGGTATGGAAAGATTGGATAAAAACACAGCCTATTTGTTCATATCCAACCACCGGGATATCATTTTGGATTCTGCATTTTTAAATTACCTGAATATCCAAAACGGTATGAAGGCAACCCAGATTGCAATTGGCGACAACCTGTTTGTATATCCGTGGATCACTCATGCCGTAAAGCTCAACCGCTCGTTTGTTGTTAAACGGAATATTGCTGTCCGTGAACTGCTAAAATCATCGCATATTTTATCCGAATACATCCGAAAAACCATTCGTGATGATAATACTTCCATTTGGATAGCACAAAAAGAGGGAAGGACTAAAGATGGCAATGACAATACGCAACAAGGTTTACTGAAAATGTTGCACATGAGCAATAAAAATGGATTTCTGAATGGGATAACCGAATTAAATATTATCCCTGTATCCATTTCCTATGAAATTGAGCCTTGTGGCATATCCAAAGTTCACGAAACACTTCAGAAAGACAAAGATGGTTTTCTGAAAACCACAAAAGATGACCTTAAAAGCATGGCACTGGGCGTAAAAAACCAAAAAGGAAGGGTACATTTTTCTTATGGGAAACCAATTCATACGTTTCTTAAAAATATTGATGAAACCCGCCCAACAAACGACCTTTTGCAAGATGTTGCCGAATTAATCGATAAGAGGATCCATTGTAATTTTAAGCTTTGGCCTAATAACTACGTGGCTTTTGATCTGTTAAACGGCTCAAATATATATTCTGAGCAATATTCAGAAACTGACAAATCCAGATTCGAAGGATTGATTAAAGAAGCAATTGACTGTATTGGCGACCACGAAGGAGAAGTGCGCGAAAGGTTCCTGAAATTGTATGCAACCCCGGTTATCAATGCAAATAAATATGACTCCTGATATTTACAAGCCTGTTGAAACTATTATTTGGGACTGGAACGGAACATTACTCAACGATCTCGGGCTATGTATAAAAACTATAAACTCGTTGCTTGAGAAACGGAGACTACCTTTATTAAATACTTCTTCTTATAGAGAAGTGTTTTCGTTTCCTGTGAAAGATTATTATGAAAAAGTTGGATTTGATTTCTCGAAAGAAGGTTTCGAAATCCCGGCAAAAGAATTTATTGATCAATACAATTCTGAAGTAAATAAGTGTGACCTTCACGAAAATGCGGTGAAAGTTCTGGAACAATTTAAAATCAATGGGTTAAAACAATACATTCTTTCTGCAATGAAACAGGATATGTTAAACACTACGCTAAAGCAGAACAATATTTACTATTATTTTGAGGATATTGTTGGACTTGACAACCATTACGCTGCATCAAAAGTTGAACGGGGCAGGGAACTAATCCGAAGGAACAATATTAAAAAAGATACGGCATTGATGATTGGCGATACCGAACACGATTTTGAAGTGGCTCGGGAACTAGGCATCGGGTGCGTTCTTATTGCAGATGGGCACCAATCACAAAAAAGGCTTGAAAATACAGGGGTGAAAGTGTTGAATTCCCTACAGGATCTTTTAGTTTCTTCGAAGTAAATAAGTTAGAATATACCTTGGTTATTTGGCAATGTCGTTGCTAATGTCACGGATAAACAATTGTAGGTTGGTTTTGCCCCTGAACTCATTTTCGGCAACCGTATAACAAATATTAAAAGGTAGCCCGGAGGTTACAATATTAAATTTTTCGGATTGGTTAAACGCAATTGCCGGGAATATTTCTGAATTAAAATCAGGCTCTACCAAGTCTAGTTTTATATGTTCTTCGTTTTTTCCAACCAGTCTGCTCGAACCTGAATCAAGTACATCTTCAGTTACAAAAACCGGGGTCATATTATGTGGTCCAAACGGTGCAAATTGTTTTAGAACACGGTAAAATTTAGGGGTAATATCGCTCAACTGGATTTTTGCATCCACATCTATCGTATGTATTTGCTGTGCTTTGGTGATCGATTCGGTCACAATTTTTTCAAAACGTTTGGCAAATGCCGGAATATTTTCAATTTTCATGGTCAAACCGGCGGCATACATATGTCCTCCATACGATTCCAGCAAGTCACTGCATTGCCCTATTGCTTCGTACAAATCAAATTCTTTTACCGAACGTGCCGAACCTGTTGCCATGCCGTTTGATTCAGTTAGGATAACGGTTGGTCGGTAATAGTATTCCGTTATTCTTGAAGCAACAATTCCAACAACGCCCTTATGCCAATCCCGGTTATAGAGAACGGTACTTTTATTGTTTTGGGTATATTCATTGTTCTGGATCATATCCAGTGCTTCCTGTGTGATATCCCGGTCAAGTGTTTTTCTGATTTCGTTGTACGAATTTATTTCATCGCCCAACTCCATGGCCTCTTTTTCATCTTCCACAACCATAATCGCAACCGACTTTTTTCCATGCTCGATACGCCCTGAAGCATTAATCCTGGGACCAATTTTAAATACTATATCGCTAATGCTAATGTCGTTTCCATTGAGGCTTGAGTATTGAATAATGGTTTTTAGTCCCAGGCAAGGGTTCGAAGCCAGTTTTTTTAATCCGTAGTAAGCCAAAATCCTGTTTTCCCCGGTAACCGGAACAATATCTGAAGCAATACTAACCACTACCAGGTCAAGCAAATCGTAAAGCTCTTGAATGGGCACATCATTTTGTTCGCAAAATGCCTGGCAAAGCTTAAATCCAACGCCACATCCCGATAGGTCTTTGAATGGGTAATTGCAATCCTTTTGTTTAGGGTCAAGAACAGCACAAGCCTTCGGAACTTCTTCTCCCGGATTGTGATGGTCACAGATTATAAAATCAATTCCTTGTTTTTTAGCCCCTTCAATTTTTTCAACTGCTTTTATTCCACAATCAAGCACAATTACCAGGCTAACATTTTCACTGGTAGCGTACTCAATACTTTTCGGCGAAATTCCGTATCCTTCCGAATAGCGGTCAGGAATATAATATTGCAGGTCTTTGATTCTTTTTTTTAGGAACTGGTACATTAAGGCAACCGAAGTAGTCCCATCCACATCGTAGTCACCATAAATAATTACTTTTTCCTGATTGGCAATAGCTTTTTCAATTCGCTCAACTGCTTTATGCATATCCTTCATTAAAAAAGGATCATGCAAATCGCTTAAACGAGGCCTGAAAAATGCGCGAGCATCGTTGTAGGTACTTATGCCTCTTTGAACCAGTAATTTGGCGATTACCATTTCAACATTCAAAGCTGCTGAAAGGTGTTTCACCTCATTCGGATCACCTTGCGGTTTGATTTTCCAGAGTTTTTCCATTCTTACAATACGATGCTTCCTCAATTGATAATAAACTTGCCAAAGGTACGAAAATGAGCCGTCTTATTTATACCAATTCTAATTTTACAATACCAGTTTTTATACACATCTGTTTATAATATTGCTATAGTATTGATAGTCAATATTCCTAAGCATTAGATTATTTTATGCAAGTCTGTGCCCTTTAACGTTTTGGAAATAAAAGATTGATTGAAGAAATAAGATCTTTGATCAGTCGATTTTTCTTAACGTAAAATTGAGTGAATGTTTGCATATTCGCCAATGTATTTCCATGGCTTGATTCACATACTTTTTTTATCTTTGCACAATTATTTGATACAGAAAATTAAAGGTAAATGAGCCAATTGGAACTTAGTGAACAGGAGATTATCCGAAGAAATTCACTTCAAAAAATAAAGGAAGCAGGAATTGATCCATACCCTGCCGAGCAATATCATGTGAACATTACAACAGCCGATATCCGCACAAAATATACTGGTGCTGAAGGTGAAATGCAGGATGTGTGCCTTGGCGGCAGGATAATGAGTAGAAGAATTATGGGCAAGGCTTCGTTTGCCGAGTTGCAAGACCATACAGGAAAAATTCAGGTGTACATCAATCGTGATGAGATTTGCCCGGGAGAGGATAAAACTTTGTACAACGACGTATTTAAAAAATACCTGGATATTGGTGATATTATTGGTGTAAAGGGTTTTGTATTTAAAACCCAAGTAGGTGAACTTTCTATTCATGTGAAGGAGCTGACTATTTTAAGTAAGTCGCTTCGTCCTTTGCCAATTGTCAAAGAAAAAGATGGCAAAACCTACGATGCTTTTACCGATCCGGAGCAAAGATACAGGCAACGTTACGTTGACCTCATTGTAAATCCACAGGTGAAAGATGTATTTCTGAAGCGTACAAAGATTGTGAATACAATGCGTCAGATGTTCAACGAATATGGATATGCAGAGGTTGAAACGCCAATATTGCAACCAATTCCTGGAGGAGCAGCAGCCCGTCCATTTATTACACACCACAACTCGCTGAATATGCCTTTGTATATGCGGATTGCCAACGAGCTTTATTTGAAAAGACTAATTGTTGGTGGTTTTGAAGGCGTGTATGAATTTGCGAAAGATTTTCGTAACGAAGGAATGGACAGGACCCATAACCCGGAATTTACGGTGATGGAAATTTATGTAGCTTATAAAGACTACAAATGGATGATGGCCTTTACCGAAGAAATATGTGAGCGCGTTGCCCTGGCATTGCATGGAACCACAAAAGTGCAACTGGGTGATAAGGTAATCGATTATAAAACCCCTTATCCTCGGGTGACAATGACCGATGCGATTAAAGAATATACCGGATTTGATATCACAGGAAAATCAGAAGATGACATTCGTGAAATTTGTAAAAAACTGGATATTGAAACCGATCCAAGCATGGGTAAAGGAAAGTTAATTGATGAGATTTTCGGAGAGAAATGCGAAGGCAACTATATCCAACCGACATTCATCATTGATTATCCGAAGGAGATGTCGCCACTTACAAAAAAACATCGTGATAACCCAGACCTTACAGAACGTTTTGAGTTAATGGTAAATGGAAAAGAACTGGCAAATGCATACTCTGAATTAAATGACCCAATTGATCAGCGTGAACGTTTCGAAGACCAATTAAGCCTTTCTGAAAAGGGTGACGACGAAGCCATGTTTATCGATCAGGACTTCTTACGTGCGCTTGAATATGGTATGCCGCCTACTTCAGGAATGGGAATGGGAATTGATCGATTGACCATGTTTATGACCAACAGCGATTCCATTCAGGACGTGTTGTTTTTCCCACAAATGAAGCCGGAGAAAAAAGCTGTGGAATTAAGCGATGAAGAGAAAGCAGTCCTTGCACTGCTAAAAGCAAATTCGCCAATCGATTTAAACGAGTTAAAAACGCAGGCTGGATTAAGCAATAAAAAATGGGATAAAACGATCAAAGGCCTTACAAAACACAAATTGGCGAAGGTTGAAAAAACCGATGATGGATTGTTTGTTTCTTTATTTTAGAGTTGCCAACTACAATTGTTTGTAGCTATTAAAAAATAGTTAGCCTTGGAGAAATCCAGGGCTTTTTTATGAATTACATGTCGATCTCCCTGTATCCCTCTTGTCCAAGAAGGGCATTCTTTCATAATTTTATCATCCCCCTTGGCAAACTACCCTTTATACACAAATATTCGTTCTTTCAAATATTGTTGAGTTAACAAATGGCTGTTGACAATTAGCTATTTAATTCATTGATATACAGACATTTAAGTTAGAATATCCGATTATTTTTCATTATCTTAAATGCATGATAATCAACAAGTTTAACGGTTTTTTCAGTGGGTCTTTACCTGATTTACGTATTGAAAAGAGAGCAGAAAAAGTAATGAATGATATGTTTACCTTTGGGAAAGTAGTAGTAAATAAATTCTGTGCGAGTTCTACAGAAAAAATAGGGGCATATCGTATGTTTGGGAACAATAGTTTTGATTTTAACAACCTGGCACAAGGAGTTATAAAATCCTGTCAGGATAATCAAGGAGCAGGGCATCTACTTTGTATACAAGATACTACAGAATTTAACTTCACCCACCATATCAACAGGATAGGTAAAACAGATAAAGGTATTGGTCCAGTTACAAAAAATGAGAATGCTGGTTTCTTTTGCCACCCAGTATTGGTGGTAGATGCTGAGGATAAAATACCCACAGGCATCACCTATATAAAGTTATGGAATCGGTCCTGGGACAAACAGGATAAATACGAACGGGGTTACAAAAGCCAGGAAATCAGCCAAAAAGAATCATACCGTTGGGTCGAAAGTGCCCAGGCGGCTAAAGAAGTATTATCAGAAACCCCAATGTTGACCATTATTGGCGATAGGGAATCGGATATTTACGAGGAACTTGCAACTGTCCCAGATGAACGGACACAATTATTAATCCGTTCAAGCATCAACAGGAGGTTGGAAGGTGATAAAAAGAAGTTATTCGAAAAATTAGGGGAGCAAGAACAAAAAACCGTTTATCAACTACAAATACAAGGGAACAAGAAGCGAAAAAACAGGGTCGCCCAGATGGCATTAAAATATGTCAAGGTCAAAATAAAAAAGCCGCAAAAGGCACACATGGAAAACTATCCCGACTTTGTTGAAGTTTGGGCAATAGAAGCCAGGGAATTGCAAAAAACTACCCCGGCAGGGGAAGCACCAGTGCTTTGGAGGTTATTGACATCCCACTCAATTACAACGGTCGAAGATGCCATGAAGTGTTTAGAATGGTACAGTAACAGGTGGTTTATAGAAGAACTTTTTCGGGTCATGAAAAGCAAAGGGCTTGAACTGGAAGCGTCACAGCTTGAAACTGGGGCAGCATTGAAGAAACAAGTAGTTATGGCACTTCAAATTGCCTTAACCGTAATGATGCTTAAATTATCACTCAACAAAAAACAACAAGTAAAAGCTGAAATAACTTTTTCAGCAGAACAAATAGAGTTTATTAAATTATTAATGACGGAAATAGAAGGAAAAACAAAGAAGCAACAAAACCCATATCCTAAAAGGACTCTGGCATGGTGTGCTTGGGCAATAGCAAGGTTGAGCGGCTGGAGTGGTTATAAATCACACGGCCCTCCTGGATATATATCTATTAAAAATGGACTTGATATCTTCCATAATAAGTTTGAAGGTTATCAAGTTGCTTTAAACTTTTTAAATTTAAAAGATGTGTATAAAGGGTAGCTTGGCAAAAGGGGGAATGAGGGGGATTTTTAAAGTTCAACGAATATTGTCCGCAGTAATATGCAGTTAAAAACCGCATTGCCCAAAACACAAATTCTTTTTTACTATTAGGTGAGGCGATTTCCAAATCGCCAAATGAGGTATTAATTTTACTACCTAATATCATCCCCCTTAGTAAAAGGGGGATTGAGGGGATTTTCTAAAGGGTTCTACAAACAGATGTCATCTCTTTCGATGGTTTATAATAAATACTACACTTGAATTTCATGATTATTTAATGTCTTATTAAGAAAAATAAAAAAGATAAAATTTAACAGTATTTGCATCTAACATAATTAACAGTTTGTCAAAGGCTTGAAATGCTACCCCAATAAATTAATTCCACATAAGTGCATAATATGTTTATTAATCGACCTTAAAAACATACCAAAAACTCTTTATTTTTCTGTATTGTATTTAGAATTGTTTTAAATAAAGAAATTATTTCGTAACTTATTATTTCATACCCAGTTGTTTAACAATAAATTAGAGTTATGAAAAATTCTACTTTTAACTATTTAACTACCCTCAAAATCTTCCCATACACATTAATATTTGTACTTGTTTTTAGCCTGAGCCCTGATCTATTTGCGGGAAATCCGCGCCTATCGGGCTGGGTCAATATTCGGGATCGTGTGTATCGCGAAAGGGAAATGAGGTTCACGGCCGAAGTAAAAAACGATGAAGCATATCCTGCCAACAATCTTGATTTCAGTGTGCGGGTAGTTGATTTGTCCAATAGTCAGGTATTATTTCAATCCACAAGCCGGACGAATGTTTTTGAACCAAATTCAAGCGCATATTTAAGCCTCGATGAAATGTGGATGCCCGGGGCAGAGCAAAATGTTGAGGTAACCTTTGAAATTTATTCGCAGGATGATATTAATCCAAGCGATAATATGCTTACCGTTCAGTTGGAAGTTATTGATCCACCTCCATTTGAATTTGAGGTACGTCAAACAAATTTTATTGCTCCTTTTGATCAAATGAATTCAAATACAGGCAATTTTCAATTTAATTTTCCTCCAATGGACGGACCACCGGTATTCGTAAATGTGGTTGGAGCTAATCCTGACGATCCCTCAGCACCTCCGGGATGGATTGTTCAGAATCAGCCCATACTACCTTTTCCCGATAATCAAATGGTTGATCATTGGATTGATTTAGAACCACTGGGTGTCGGAAATGGACAAAATGTACCCTTTCTTGATGTTGCCATTATGGTTTCGGAAGAACCTCTTTCGGAAATGTTTCCAACAGAAGGATTTGTTCGGGTTGGCGTAGATGATTTTACCTATAATGTCCCTGATAATAACCCTGTTGCAATCGAGCCGGAAATCCCCCTGGAATTTCCTGAAATTATGTGGGAGCCAATTAATGTAATAACCTGGCACTACCGGGGTTGCGAAGTGCCAAACCTCGATTTAGATTCATCCAAATATAATCCGAGGGACATGGAAGGCAACATTGGCGACTGGAATGCATGCGGTCCGGTGAGTGCCGCAAACAGCCTTCAGTGGTTGGAAGATAAAAATCCGAATGTCCCATCCAGCAATACCACTCATCGCGAAAAAATGGAAGAGCTGAGTGAGCTCATGGACCGTGAAAACGAGCAGGGGGTTACTACTGAACAAATGTTAAAAGGAAAACTGGGATTTATTGATAAGCACCGTTTACCAATCCATGTAAAATACCAAAGTTTTTTTAACAGGGATTCGAGCTATGCTTCACCAAATCCAAAATATGGGCATGTTGCCGAAAACCAGAGTGACAGCATTGGTAAGCCACCAACTTTTGACTGGATTAGAAGCGAAATGGAAAAAGGCGAAGATGTGGAAGTAATGTTTGGCTGGTACGACAGATCGGGAAACCGGCATGGTGGGCACTGGGTCGTTTTGACAGGGGTCAGCGATGTTGGTACTGCCAAAGGATTATACTTTAAAGACGATGCCGAACAAGAAGGAGAAGGAGGCACACGTCAGACCTATGTAAATTGGGTAGAAGGTGACGACGGATGGTCACGTTTGGCAGGTTTGCAAGGCGTCAACAATTATTGCTGGGTGGAAAGTGCCATTTCCGAAAGCTACGATTCAACCATTACTTTTGGCATCGAAAACCCGGAAGTAAAACAAGTAAAAGTGAAAGAAGGTCCCACACTATGGGATAACCTGAAAGGTTTATTTGAATTTACCTTTACACCTTCCGATGAAGTGCGTGTTTTAAATGTATTTGCAAGGCAACCCGGAACGACTGATGATCCGGAATGGATAGCTAAAAATGTTATGCTGCCCCCATTTGATATAAGCCAGCAGCTATCTGTTTGGTTCGATTTTTCATGGTTGGGATATTTGCCCAATGAATCAATATCTGATATAGAAATTGGATTCGAACTCGGAGATGAGGGGAAGGATTTCAATAGCACTCCTTTTGTCGGTCCTTTAATGGCTTTGCCCGTTACACAGGAAAAACTGGCAATTAAATTAAATCAGAACGATGTCCCTGATATCGAGGTTACGATTCCAACAAACCATCTTCCAACTTTTGAGTTGGAACCATATAAAACCTGGGAGTATCGCGGTTGTACAGTCCCAAATATTGATCTTGATTCATCAACTTATAATCCCACAACAGTGGAAGGCTATGCAGGCGATAAAAATGCCTGTGGACCAGCCGGAGCTGCAAACAGTATGCAGTGGCTCGAAAACAAATATAAGGAAATTGATACCAAAACTACCCACCGGAAGAAGCTGGAAGAGTTGAGCAAATTTATGAACAGGGCAAATAATTCAACCGTATCCGATGAAGATTTTGTGAAAGGGAAACTTGCATTTATCGATAAATATAAACTACCAATCCGGGTTAAAATGCAGGGAATATTCTTTGGATCCGATAGTATTCCTTCGCCAAATGCGAAATACAAACATTTTGCCGATAATAAAAATGATTCGACCGGTGCTTATCCAACGTGGGATTGGCTGGTTAACGAAATGAAAGACGATGAGGACGTTGAAATTGGGATAGCCTGGTACGATACAACCGGAAGGTCATTAGGTGGCCATTGGGTAACGGCATCAGGTGTAAGTGAAGTTGGGAAATATCGTGGCTTGTATGTAAAGGACGATGGCAATCAGGAAGAAGCTGGCGGAACCAAACAGCAATTCACAAATGTGGCATATAATAAAGAAGGGAAACCATATTTGCCTCAACTCTCATCAAAAAATAGTATCTGTATGATGGAAGCTGTTGTTTCAGAGAGCTACGATTCTACCATTACTTTTGATATTCAAAAGCCAAAAGTTAAAAAGCTGGATAATCAAGGTGGCTTTAGTTGGTGGGAAGGATTGAAAGGGTTGTTTGAATTCACCTTTGTTGCAGCGGATGAAAACCGATTTCTGAATGTATTTGCACGGCCAGATGAAGGAAGTGATCCGGTTTGGATAGCCAGGAATGTCCTCTTGCCTCCATTTGCCAATGACCAAATGCTTTCGCTTTGGTTTGATTTCGGATGGCTGGGATTTGTGGCTGGCGATGTAATTAATCAAATTGATATTGGTTTTGGCGTAAGCCCGGGAATAGTTGATTACGGTGCTGCCCTTTTTGAAGGCAAGATGGTACCTATGCCGGTTGAAACAGAGGTGTTCTTTAAACCACTTAACACAGTTGAACCTGCAACAAGGGAAGTTCCGGAGTTTTATTCGGTGCTTGAAGACATCAATTATGGCAGTACAACAGTTTGGCATTATCGCGGATGCGAAGTTCCAAATATGGACCTTGACTCTTCCAAATACAACCCGACAACGGTTGAGGGATATGCAGGAGATAAAAATGCCTGTGGTCCGGTTGGAGCAGCAAATAGCATGCAGTGGCTCGAAAATAAATTCCCACAAATAAAGTCAAATACCACCCATCGCGAGAAACTTAAAGAGCTAAGTGCAATGATGGACCGTGCAAACAACGGAGGGGTTTATACCGATAAATTCATAAAAGGGAAACTTGCATTTATCGATAAATATAAGTTGCCCATAAAAGTTAAGTTTCAGAGTTATAAGTTTGGAACCGATTCCATTCCTTCACCAAATACCAGTTATAAACATTATGCCCACAACAAAAACGATTCGGCTAAAGCCGATCCTACATTCGAATGGCTTGTTAATGAAATGAAAGACGATGAAGATGTTGAGCTTGAGTGGGGATATTATGACAAAGATGGGAAAAGGCATGGAGGACATTGGGTAACTGTATCAGGTGTTAGCGATGTTGGTACAGCCAGAGGTTTGTATTTTAAAGATGATACCAATCAGCGCGATTCTGCCGGAACAAGGCAGCAATACGTAAACTGGCGCTTGTCGAAAAGCGGGGAACCATACCTCCCACAGGTTTCAACCAGCAAATATGCCGCAATGGTTGAGTCGGTGGTTTCCGAAAGTTACGATTCAACGATGACTTTTATCCCGACTTCAAGTGAGCTGATACCCGAAACTGACGAACTTGGCTTGCTTGTCTATAAAAATCCAAGTAAGGCAGATGAAGTCTTAAATATTGAATTCAACGTAAACGGAGATTGCGATGTTAACCTTGCCGTTACCAGTATCAATGGGAATTTGGTTTATGCCCAAAAACTTCATTACCTGACAGCAGGCAGAAAAGTAGTTCAGTGGGATGGTAAATCAAATGGTGGTTTTGCCCCGGTTGGTTCGTTCATTGTAACGGTGCAAGCATGTGGGAAAACATCGTCAGTGAAAATAGTTAGGCAATAAAAAAAGCACAATTGGATATAAAAACGGGGCTCAAAATTTCATGGCCCCGTTTTTTTTGAAAGGCTTGAATAAAATACAAAAACAGGGTTTAGAAAATGTTTTATCCTGATTCATTATAAACTTCTTGAATCAATCAAATAACTTATTAATTTTGAGGTACAGGTTAAATATAGGTATATGAAAATAAATAAAGCCCTAATAACAGCGGCAGGTCCTGATCAACATAATTTGCCACTTCAAATTTTAATAGATAAAAACCGAAATAAAAAATCGGTGCTGGAAATCCTGATAGATGAAATCTTATCCGCAGGAATCAAAGAAATTGGGGTGGTGGTTCAACCCTCAGATATTAAAAATTTTGAGAAAGCCCTTGGTAACCAGAAAAATAACATCACTTTTATTCCTCAGTCCAATCCCCGGGGGTATGGGCATGCACTTTTGGCAGGATCTTCATTTTTGAATAATGAACCTTTTTTGCACCTGGTTGGTGACCACTTATACCTTAGCCGCGAAGGTGAAAATATTGCCCGTCAGGTAATTGAATTGGCGCAGAATAATAAATGTTCGGTTTCCACTGTTCAGGCAACCCGCGAAAATAGTATCATGAATTTTGGAACAATTGGTGCCATGCGCATTCAGGGAAAGAATCAATTGTTTCAAATTAGTCAGGTGAAGGAAAAACCAACACCAACCTACGCTGAGCAAAATTTAATGATTCCAGGCTTAAGGGCAGGATACTACCTTTGTTTTTTCGGGATGCATGTTTTTACACCCTTGATATTGGAATTGTTAGAAAAGAACAGTTTCAATAATCCAAACAGCAACCTTGGCTTAAGCGAATCATTGGACAAATTATCGAAACACAGCAAGTATTTGGCTTTGGAAATGAATAACCTGAGGTATGACCTGGGGCAGGATTATGGCTTGTTAAAAGCTCAACTGGCGATTTCTTTATCGGGAAAAGACAGGGATTTGATTTTATCGGAATTGACACAGTTTTTTATTGATCGTGAAAAATACAATAACGACTTAGGATAATGGCATATCTGGTTGAAATTATAACAGCTCAACAAGCCGATAAAAGGGACCAGTCCATTGAGTCGTTTTGTGAAAACTCAAGTACCCAAACCTTAATCGAAGAATGTGAAGCACTTGAACAGTTCAGGATTAGCAGCTCAAATTTGTATGAAAAAGTTCGGGCACTGTTTTTCTTATATGCGATTCATCGTTTTTATATTCCATTCAGAAAAGAAACAACTACCGAAGGTTTAATCCCATACGAAGCCTACGAGCATATTTTGCAGCGTAGGTTCGAAGATGCAATTTTGATTTTATTGCGTATTCAAAAAAACAATGGACCAAACGAGGGAATTTCAAGCGCTTTGGCTGATGCATACCATAAGCTTGGATTTCAAACCCTTGCAAATCAGGTGAAAATTAGTGTTCGTACAACTGCTGGAAACAACTGGATGTTTCGAATGGGGCACCCAATTGATCACCCTTTGCGTTTTGATTCACGTTTAACCCGAAAAGACCCCAAAACTGGTTTATTCCCGGTAATAGCTGAAACAACACCCGTCCGAATGGATTTATCACACAGTTGTTGGAGCGATATTTTCTTTTTGGGAATGGATTATCCTGAAGGCGCCAAAGTTTTAAATATCTCGGTTAATTTATGCATTTCGGGAACCCAAAACAAACCAACTCCCCCAATTGAAACCTATTTAAGGGTAATTGAGGAGCCTGTGATTAGATTAACCAGCACCGATTTGGAAGCAAGCGCAGATATCAAACAAATAGCTGAAGTATTTGATTTTGCAAAAGACTACCTTGGTTTATTAAAAGCAGCGCTAATTGCATCGGGCATTGTTCCTCCCGGATTGGAAGGAATTCAAATGCCGGTTGGTTCTTTACTTGAGAATATGGTTGGTCCCGGGCTTGGGATCGAGATTGTCAGTCAGGTTAATAATATTCCCAAAGGTTCACGCCTGGCTGTTTCTACCAATTTACTTGCTTCGTTAATTTCACTTTGTTTAAGGGCAACTGGTCAGGTGAATAACATTGATGGGGCTTTAGAAGAAAACGAACGAAGGCTGGTTGCTGCCAAAGCAATCCTTGGCGAATGGCTTGGTGGTTCGGGTGGTGGATGGCAGGATTCGGGAGGAGTTTGGCCAGGAATTAAAATAATTAGTGGAGCGAAGGCGAAAGAAAACGACCCTGAATTTGGAATTAGCAAAGGACAATTGCTTCCGACTCATAAAATATTAACCGAAGAAGATGTTTCTTCAGAAACAAGAAAAAAACTTCAAGACTCTTTGGTTGTAGTTCATGGTGGAATGGCACAAGATGTGGGGCCGATTTTGGAAATGGTAACCGAAAAATACTTGCTTCGGTCGCCAAAAGAATGGCAGGCACGTAAAAATGCCATTAAATACTTTAACCATGTTGTAAAGGAGCTGAAAAATGGGGATATTCAAAAAATCGGGGCTTTTACCCAACAAAATTTTGAGGGTCCTATCCAGGATATTATTCCATGGGCATCAAATGCATTTACCGAAAAATTAATTCGTAAAACCCGTGAAAAATATAATGACCAGTTTTGGGGATTCTGGATGATGGGTGGAATGTCAGGCGGCGGAATGGGTTTTATATTCGATCCGAAAATAAAAACAGAGGCGAAGGCATGGTTGCTTGAAACAATGAAAAACTTGAAAAAGCAATTGCAGGAATCATTGCCATTTGCCATGGATCCGGTGGTTTACGATTTTAAAATCAATGAAAATGGAACATTTGGTAATCTGAAGATAGGAGAAGATGCCTTATTGCCAAATGAATATTATACGCTTATACTTCCAGCTTTATTAAAAAAAGAAATAAGTGAACTGACCGATTCTCAGCGCGATGAGTTAAGAATATTATCTGATTCTTATAAAAAGAATAAAGAATATACGGGCTTTATCACAAACCTGTTCGAACGAATTATTCCTCAAGAAGAAGTCACAGGCGAGGAAGGGAAAAAACTACCTGATTTACTCAATGAAAATGGTTTTGACAAAGAATTCCATGAAGAAATTAAAAGCAAACTAAAAGCCGGGCGGATTGGATTGGCACAGAATAGGTTGCCTGTAAATTCTAAGATTTCAGATCCTCAAAAACAAGAAATAATAAATCTGTCAGAAGTAATAGAACAAAACAGGGAGATTGGGGAAAAGGCAATTCGAAACAATGAATTGGCGATTGTAACGCTGGCCGGTGGAGTTGGAAGCAGATGGACAAAAGGCGCGGGTGTGGTAAAATCGCTTCATCCGTTTATAAAATTTTCGGGCATTCATCGTAATTTCCTGGATATACAACTTGCCAAAAACCGTAAAATTGCAACTGGTTTTGGGGCAAAAATCCCACATGTTTTTACAACAAGTTACCTTACCCACGATCCAATTACCGAATATATAAATCAGTTGGATTTAAACGAATCGGTTTATCTTTCAAAAGGACGGTTTATTGGGCAACGCTTATATCCGACAGAACGTGACCTGAGATTTTATTGGGATGAGATGCCCCAGCAGTTGCTGGATGAGCAAGCTCAAAAAATGCAGGACAGCCTTCACCATGCCTTGATCAACTGGGCAAAATCGAACGGCGAAGGCGATGATTATACAGCAAACAAACCCCAACAATGTATTCACCCGGTTGGGCATTGGTTTGAAATACCAAATATGTTGCTTAATGGCACACTTCAAAAAATGCTGGAGGATAACCCGGGATTGAACTATTTATTGGTGCACAACATTGATACCCTTGGTGCAAATGCTGATCCTGAAGTACTTGGCGCGCATATTCAAAATGGTTTTGATTTATCGGCTGAAGTAATTCCAAGATGGCTGGATGACCGTGGTGGTGGCTTGGCAAAAATTAATGGCAAAGTACGTTTGATTGAAGGAATGGCATTGCCCAATGAAAAGATTGAATTTAACCTAACCTATTATAATTCCAATACGTTCTGGCTCTCTATCGATCCGCTATTGAATGCATTTGGTATAAATAGAACTAATTTGAACCAGCCGGATAAAGTGAAAGACGCAATTATAAGTATGGCCCAACTTATGCCTGCCTATATTACTTTGAAGGAAGTAAAAAAACGTTGGGGAAAAGGACAGGAAGATATTTATCCGGTAGCCCAATTTGAGAAATTGTGGGGAGACATGACTTCCTTGGATAATTTAAATACAGGCTTTTTTGAAGTAAAACGCTCAAGGGGGCAGCAATTGAAAGAAGTTGCCCAATTGGACGCCTGGCTAAAAGATGGTTCGGCAGATTATATCCAGTCTATTTGTAAGTGGGATTAAGCCCTATTTTAGAATAATAGGCAGTGATTATTGATCATACAATTTGGATTGATTTTCCGACAGTATTTTTTTAATGGCGTTAACTCATCTTAACATTCCAAATCCGAATTTACGTGATTTTATCGCTACTTTTACCATGTAGTTGATTATGAAAGCAATCGTCACCATATTATTGTTTTTGTTCATCCTTACAATTAATTGCAGGGCTGGCAGGCAAATTCGGATAATCGAGCGTGATCAAACAGTTTCTTTAGTTAGCAATTCAGCTACAAATATTCAGGTTGGGTTTGATTTCATTTTATCAGAAGAAAACGAAGCCAACGATTTTAGTGAAGTAGTATTGATTCCTTACATTGATAATTGCACCGAAAAAGAACTTGTTGAAGATGAAATACTTGTTATTTGTCGCATAAATATATCCCATTCATCAAACATCAATAACCTGCTTGTTGATCTTCCCCCTCCTTTTTTTCGTGGCTAAATCATAAACGCCTTTGAGTATCCTTATTGTTTAAGGATTAAAGAGTTAAACTTTATCGGTAACATAGGTTGCCATTGTTGTTTAATTTTAAATTAATAGTCATGAAAAATAGCAGCAAACAAAACGAAATAAATGATCAGTTTTTATACGGAAGGTCACCCATTATTAAACAAGAATTAGGAAATGAAATCAAGATCATAGATTATCTTAAAGATACAGGGAATGGTCAATATTTAATCACCTTACATTCGCAAGTGTTGGTTGATAATGAGTTGGTAGTAATCGTTCGGGAGAATAGGGTAATTTTGTTGGTTACTGAAAAGGTTTACCCACAACGGTCCGGGAACGTGTTTACCAGTGACTGGCAAAGTTTTTATCCAAAGTCATACATTCGTATGCGGAATGTGAAAATATTACTTCCCGGCGATAACTTCTATATATTACGCCATTTTCAAATTGAAGAAAGCTTCTTGCTGAAAATATTTCTCGGTAAATTGAACGAAAATTGAGTTTCACGAAAGAGGATGTACATTTGTGCATCCTTTTTTTCGTTTTGCAAGTGATGTATGAAAGAAGCAACTAATGTTTATACAAATTCTTTAATTTCCTTCAGGATTGCCTTTTTGGTTTTAAACCCGACCAGCCTTTTTACCTCTTTCCCATCCAGAAACAGGATTAATGTGGGTATGCTTCGGATATTGAATTGAGCAGCAAGGTTTTTCTGATATTCAACGTTTACTTTCGCTACCGTAACTCCGTTTTCCGGATCGTCAGCAATCTCATTCAGCACGGGAGCCATCATTTTGCACGGTCCACACCACGCAGCCCAAAAATCAACCAATACCAACCCTTTTCGTATTGCAGGTTTAAAATTTTTCTTTTCGAGCACTTTAATTTTGGGGCTTTTTTTAACATCAGCAACCTTTTTTGATTTATAAGCACCAAATCCAAATAATGCTAAAACAGCGATCACAACAAGTATAATAATCCAAACCAATGTAGACATGAGAAATAAATTTATTGCAAAGAAACCTATTTCTAATGCAAGGCACAAAAAAAAAGTCCATAAATATGGACTCTTTTATTTTACGTTTTACAAGTGCTATTATTTGGTCAATCGTTCCAAGTCTTTTTTAATATCCCCGGGCGTACTCATTATTTTCATAAAAGTCCCCATGGTTAGTTCTGGCCAGTGAAGTGCAATTCTATATTTGCCGGCAAGGCTGCTGGCTTCATTTCCCTGAAGGATTAGTTCATAGGGCAACGCACAAACATGCCCGTCTCCAATGATTGGCAAAAAATGAGCTTCTCCTTTTTCAGGGTTGGATAAGCCAACACCGAAAACCGCAATTTGCTTTTCAGGATATACGAGTTCATATACTTTTAAACAATCGCTGTTCCCATCCGATAAGTTTTTCTGAATGGTGGTTAGTCCCTCTTCGAATGAAGCAAAAATTTGTAGTTTGTCAACATCATCAAAATAGGGCATCATCACCTTGTAATGGTACTTTTGAAGTTTTTCAATTTTTAACAAACCGCCAAATGGTTCTGGTTTTACACCAACATTTAGGGCTGCAATTGCTTCTTTTGATATATTTAACAAGTCTTGTTCATGCTTTTTTATGTTATCGGTGAAATAGGCATAAAACTGGTACATTGGATTTGTCATGCTTACAGATATCGATTTCCCTTCTTTTTTAAATCCGACCTTGAGCGTTGCTGCCAGTGCCCCTCTATTTTCAAAATCGATTGCAATTTTTTCCAGGTCATCCCTGGTGTATGTTAAAACGTATAAGTTTTCTGATGCCATAGGGGCATATTCACCCGTGATCCTGAAATTGGCTGTAAGTAAAGAACGTTTCACTTTATCTACCTCTTTGCTTATAGAAGAATCTTCTTTTTTTAGTAATAAATAAGGTGCTAATTCATCGTTTTGTGCAAATGCTGATACACTAAGAAGCATGATTAGCCCAAGAATAAGAATGTTTTTCATCTGATTATCTATTGATTTAAGCCAAATGTATGTATTCTGTAAATGTTTTACTACAAAGGGCTTATGACATATATCATAGCGCGAAAAACATGACTAATGTCAGTGTTTTATTTGGGTTTCGCATCAAAGTTTTTTAAAATATATGCATTCTAAATTAAGGTATAGTAATCAAATTGTTAAGTATTTAATAGCTAGTTAGGATTGATGTAAGCTAACTGTTAAAAAAGCGGTAAAATTCGACATCTTTGCATTTATATACATTACTTAAGTCATTAGTTAAAATAACATGAAAGTATTAAAATTTGGAGGTACATCTGTTGGAACGGTTGAAAATATGAATGCCGTAATGCAGCTCATAACCGATGGAAAAGAAAAAATAGTTGTACTATCTGCCATGTCCGGGACAACAAATTCGTTAGTCGAAATCTGCAATTACCTTGGTGCACGAAATAAAGCTACTGCCCTTTTGAACATAGGGAAATTGGAGCAAAAATATAAAGAAGTGGTTGCCAGCTTGTTCAAAGAAGAAGAAAATAAAAAGGCAGGAACCTATGTTTGCGAAAGTAGTTTTGATACAATCAAATCGTTTTTATCAACAGGCTATAACAAGGTTGCCGAAAATACCATATTGGCACAGGGTGAATTAATTTCTACGAAACTTTTCACCTTATTAATGAAAGAAAACGGGCATGACACAGTACTTTTGCCTGCCCTCGATTTTATGCGTATTGATAGCGATAAAGCCGCTGATGCTTATGCAATTAAGAAAAATATAAAAGTTGTTTTTAATAAATACCCAAAGTCTAAATATTACATCACCCAAGGATTTATTTGCCGAAACCATTCGGGAGATATTGATAACCTCCAAAGGGGAGGGAGTGACTATACTGCTTCACTAATAGGGGCTGCAATTGAAGCCAAAGAAATCCAAATTTGGACGGACATTGACGGGATTCATAACAACGATCCGAGATTTGTCGAGAACACGAAAAAAATTGACAACCTATCATTCGATGAGGCTGCCGAGCTTGCCTATTTTGGGGCAAAAATATTGCACCCATTAACCGTCATGCCAGCAAAGGTTGCAAATATACCTGTACGGTTGAAAAATACGATGAACCCAACCGACCCTGGAACTTTGATTGCCGCCAAAACAACTGGAAAGGGAATTAAAGCAGTTGCTGCCAAAGATGAAATTACGGCGATAAAAATCCGTTCGGGAAGAATGCTTATGGCTTATGGTTTCCTTAAAAACGTATTTGAGGTTTTTGAGAAATACAAAACACCAATCGATATGATTTCTACTTCAGAAGTTGCTGTTTCGGTAACCATTGATAACATGCACTATTTGGATGAGATTGTTGCTGAACTAAAATTATTTGGTTCGGTTGAAGTGGATAAAAACCACTCAATTGTTTGTATTGTCGGTACTATTATTAAAGAGGAACGTGGCTTTGCATCTAAAGTTTTTAATGCCCTCGATGGAATACCAATCCGAATGATCTCTTACGGTGGAAGTAAATACAATATTTCGGTGTTGGTTCCAACAAACCAAAAGAAAAATACACTAAAAGCTTTGAGTGATAATCTGTTAAATGCAAATTAATGATCAAGGGAAAATATATTCAACGTTTTAAAGAACTGGAAACGCCTTTTTATTTCTACGATCTTGAGTTGCTAAATGAAACTCTGCAGAAAGTAAAAAAGGCAAGTGATAAGTATGGATATATTTTGAATTTTGCACTAAAAGCCAATAATAACGATGCGGTTCTTTCCACCATTCAGCAATATGGCATTGGTGCAGATTGTGTGAGTGGCAATGAAATCACCAAATCAATTAATCTGGGTTTTCCCGCAAAAAAAATCGCATTTGCAGGAGTTGGTAAAACCGATCAGGAAATCATAACCGGGCTCAAAAATAGTATCTTTAGCTTTAATTGTGAGTCGATCCATGAAATGGAGGTAATTAATGAAATTGCCAAAAGCATGGGTAAAATTGCTCCAATTGCCATCAGGATTAATCCGGATGTAGATCCCAAAACCCATAAATTTATTTCTACAGGACTTAAGGAAAGTAAGTTTGGGATTAACCATTGGGATTTTGAGGATGTTGCAAAAACCATTAGCAAGAGTTCCAATTTAAAATTAACCGGAATCCATTTTCATGTAGGGAGCCAGATTACCGATATCAATGTTTTCAAACAACTTAGCCTGAAAATAAATTTGATTCAGGAATGGTTTGACAAGCATGGTTTCACGCTAGAACACGTAAATGTTGGCGGTGGTTTTGGCATCGATTACCAAGATCCTGAAGCAAACCTAATCCCCGATTTTGATTCATATTTCGAAGCATTTCACAATAATATTCAATTAAAAGAAGGGCAGGAGCTTCATTTTGAACTGGGGCGTTCGCTGGTGGCACAATGTGGCTATTTTATCACAAAAGTACTATTTCTGAAAAAAGGATTGAACAGCGATTTCCTTATTGTTGATGGTGGTATGAACGATTTACTGAGGCCAATGCTTTATCAGGCATACCACAAAATTTCTTCGCTTTCAAGATCAGGGGAAAACAAAATGTACAACGTTGTGGGCCCTGTTTGCGAATCGACCGATATTTTTCAGAAAGACGTTCCATTGCCGGAATCAAAACGAGGCGATCTGTTGGCTATTCATTCGGCAGGGGCTTATTGCGAAGTGATGGCTTCAACATATAACATGCGGAACCTTATAAAAGCTTACAACTCCGATTCAATATTTGGATAGTTGTATTATTCCGTCTGTATAGGCATGTTTTGTTTGTAATTGTTTATTTTATATATAATTGATAAAAGCCTATTTTCGATTCAGATCGGAATTATTACAGCTACCTTCAGATTCCTTAAATATTAAATATGTAATTTGCACAGGAGTGCAGAGATATGAGTATTGAGAATAAACTAAAATGAAGTTTTTTAATCTTGATATCCAGTACTTAATACTCTTTTCTATTTGAGTTTCCTTCAGTTTTAAACCTATATAAATCTAATGCTTAGAAATTGAGCCAAATAACATTTTTGTTCATAATATGTTTTTTGTTTTTCATTGAAAAGCCATAAAACAATACGATATGAAAACAAGCAAACTTAAATGGGTACTTCCCTTTTTATTCCTTTTTATATTTTCAGGTTGCGACGATGAATTTGGTTTTGTTTATATGGTGCTTGACCGAAAAAGGTTCACGAAACACTAAAACGAATAAACCTCACCCGCTTCGTACCTTGATGTGAGTCGGACTTCAAATTCTGGTTCAAATTTTTGTAAAAGGTTATATGCTATTTCGGGTGCGTTATTTTCTCCTGACAGGTGACTGAGATAAACACACTTTAAGTTTTCCCCGGCATGGTTTTCAAGCAAGGCATAAGCCTGATCGTTTGATAAATGCCCCACATCAGATGCAATCCTTCGTTTAAGGTAATATGGGTAACTGCCGTTTTGCAACATTTCTACGTCGTAATTTGTCTCCAGAAATATTGCATTGCAGTGTTGTAAATGCGAGATTAAATTATCGCAAGGTGTGCCAATGTCTGTGAAAACACCAATGTTTTTATCCTTGTACTCCACCCTAAATGAGCATGGCTCAACGGCATCGTGGTTTTTCAGGAATGAATGAATTTTAAAAGGTCCAATTTCAATCCTATCCCCCGGTTCGAAAGTCCATGCAGCATCGGGTTTGTAGGTATAATACAAGGCATCCAAAGTTTTAGGTGTAAAATAGCCCGGGATATCCAGTTTTTTACATAAAACACGGGTTCCCCTCACGTGGTCGCCATGTTCATGTGTAATAAAAACAGCCCTGAGTTTCTGAGGGTCAAGGTTACGTTCTTTCATCCGTTTAAGGATCTTTTTGGTAGTAATCCCTGCATCGATTAATATGGCATCCTCTTCATTGCCAATATAGTAGCAATTTCCGTTGCTCCCCGAAGCGATTGCGCATATTGTAACCTTATCACTCATTTCAGTAAGCAACTAATTTTATTTGACGAGTTTTGAAATTGCCCTGAATTCTTCGGCACTTGACGACCTGGTTAGTTCAAACAAAATGGATTCGTACGATGTAATCATAATATTTTCGAACCTGAACCGTTCTTTGGCAAGTTCAATATTTGCCTCCGACCTTGACGAAACACAGTCCGTCACCACAATTGGGTTATAGCCTGCATCTTTTAAATCAACTGCAGTTTGTAAAACGCAAACATGTGCCTCAATCCCACAAATTAGCAAGTTTTTTCGGTCGCTGTTTTTCAACTTTGCCAATATATTTTCATCATCACAACAGCTAAAATCCCTCTTTTCCAGATAACTAAAATCAGGTAAACAAGATCGGATTTCTTCCACTGTTTCACCAAGCCCTTTTGTATATTGCTGAGAAATGGTAATTGGTATTCCCAGTTCGTTGAGTCCGCTAATTAATATGCGCGAATTTTTCACCAATTGTTCTTTTTGAAACATCACAGGCAATAATCTTTCCTGAATATCTATCACCAATCCCAGGGTATTTTCTTTTAAAATCCTCATTCAATTAAATTTATCCTTTTCTACTTTGTGCTCTCGATTTATCCCCTAAATATCCGCCATGGTGACGTTTTGCATATTCTTCGTTGGTGAAATTTATCCGTTTCATCATCGAAACAACCAATGCATCACCAATCACAGTCATCACGGTAGTTGAGGTACTGGGGGTTAATCCCAAAGGGCATACCTCGTCTGGGTTTCCTGTATTTAGAAATGCGTCGGCAACTTTTACAAGTTCACCATTCTTATTACTTGATATTAAAATTATTGGCAGGTTTTTGTATAAATTGTCTGCCAGATGAACCAGTTCAATAATTTCCCTGGTTTTTCCGGAATTTGAAATTAGAAGAAGTACGTCGTTTTTTTGAACCACACCAAGATCCCCATGTTGCGAGTCGCTGGGGTGCAGAAATACTGCGGGCGTGCCGGTTGAACTAAATGTGGTGGCCATGTTTAATGCTATTTGCCCTGCTTTTCCCATGCCGCTGGCAATTATTTTCCCATTCAGTTCATGCACACGCTTATAAATAATGTCCAAAGCTTTATTAAACTCTTCCGTAACCGGAATGTTACGAATAGCATTGGCTTCTTTTTCAAATACATCTTTTATAATATCCAGCATTTGCTTCGTTTAAAATGTTGGCGCAAAGCTAATGGTTTTATTTGATCTTTCCACAGGATAATGTAGCCCATAAGATTAAAATAATATCGCAAAAGTGTGACAGGAAAGCTTTATTTGAATTGAATAATTATTTACATAATATTCATATTTATGCAATTAAAACTGTTTAAGGTCATATAAAATCGACCTATCCAAGTAGGTAGATTCTTAAATATATTTAATACTTTTAAGCAATCAAATATATTTCTATAATTCAAAATTAGAAAATGAAAATTCACGAATATCAAGCCCGAAATTTATTTAGGAAGTACGGGATTCCTGTTCCAGACGATGTGCTATGTTATACAGTAAAAGACGTTGAAGAAAATGTTCCAGACGATGGAAAACTAAAAGTTGTAAAAGCCCAGGTTCATGTTGGGGGGCGCGGTAAAGCAGGTGGCGTTAAACTCGCAAAAACCAAAGCCGAAGCTGTTGAAAAAGCTGGTCAGATTTTAGGAATGGACATCAAAGGATTAACTGTTGAAAAAGTGCTTGTTGCTGATGCTGTTGACATTGAAAAAGAGTTTTATGTTAGTTTTATAAACGACAGGAATTCAAAGTCGGTGACTTTAATGGCCAGTGCCGAAGGTGGTGTTGAGATTGAAGAAGTGGCCAGGGTTTCACCTGAAAAAATTATTAAACTTCCGATTGATCCATTAACCGGATTAATGGACTTTCAAGCGAGGGCAGTGGCGTTGAAACTTTTTGGGGACATAAAACAAGCCAGGCAGGCAGCTGTAATCCTTCAAAAATTGTACAAGCTTTATGTGGAAACGGATTCTTCACTGGCTGAAATAAACCCGCTGGTTTTAACTCCGGATAAACAAGTGATGGCAATTGATGGCAAAATGAATTTCGATGATAACGCGCTTTATCGTCAAAAGGAAATCCTTGAAATGAGGGAAGTGACGGCGGATGAGCAAAAAGAGATTGATGCCAATGAAAATGGCCTTTCATATATTAAACTTGACGGAAATATTGGTTGTATGGTTAATGGTGCCGGATTGGCAATGGCAACCATGGATATGATTAAATTATATGGTGGCGAACCTGCCAATTTCCTTGATATTGGTGGTAGTTCAAACCCTGAAAAAGTAATCGAGGCGATGAATATCCTTTTAAGCGATAGAAATGTAACCGCTGTGATGATTAATATTTTTGGGGGGATTACACGATGCGACGATGTGGCGCGCGGATTAATTATTGCGTTGGATCAAATTAAAACAGATATTCCGATTGTTGTCCGCTTATCAGGTACAAATGCCGAAGAAGGCTTGGAATTGTTAAAAAGCACAGGCTTGCCAACCGTAAGCACCATGAGTGAAGCCGCAAAAACGGCCATTGAATTAAGCAAAAATTAAGCGGTTTCTGAAACTGTGAATCAAAAGTAAATAGAATGAGTATTTTAATTAATAAAGATACAAAGTTAGTGGTTCAGGGAATCACAGGGCGTGACGGAGGGTTTCATGCCAAAAAAATGATGGAATATGGAACGAATATCGTAGCTGGTGTTTCTCCGGGCAAAGGAGGTCA
This sequence comes from Prolixibacteraceae bacterium, assembly GCA_963678235.1. GTDB lineage: Bacteria > Bacteroidota > Bacteroidia > Bacteroidales > Prolixibacteraceae > JABMQB01. Next base: position 4,416,429 of record OY782766.1, read on the forward strand.
GGAAGTTAACGGTGTACCGATATTTGATACCGTTGAACAAGCGGTTAAAGCAACCGGGGCCAACGTTTCCATAATTTTTGTGCCTGCACCTTTTGCTGCCGATGCAATTTTAGAAGCCAGTTATGCAGGAGCCGAGTTAGTTGTTTGTATTACCGAACATGTACCTCAGTTGGATATGATCAGGGTAATGCCTTCGCTTAAAAAGAATGGTACGAAATTGATTGGACCCAATTGCCCTGGATTAATCACTCCCGACGAATCGTTAATTGGAATCCTACCTGCATCAATATTCAAAAAAGGAAATGTTGGTTTAATAAGCCGAAGTGGCACCTTAACTTACGAAGTGGTTAATATGCTTACCCATAGTAATTTAGGACAGACGACTTGTGTAGGTATTGGCGGAGACCCTGTTGCCGGATTATATTTTGTCGATTTGCTCGAGATGTATGAAAACGATCCTGAAACCGATGCCGTTGTGCTAATTGGTGAAATTGGCGGGGATGCAGAAGAGCAAGCTGCACAATATATTAAAGATAAAATGACCAAGCCTGTGGTAGCATTTATCGCCGGGCAAACTGCTCCTCCGGGCAAACGAATGGGGCATGCAGGTGCAATTATTTCCAGCGGAAGTGGAACTGCAGAAGAAAAAATTAAATCTTTTTATTCTGCCGGGGTTCCAGTGGCGAAAGAACCATCAGAAATTCCGGGATTGGTGAAAGAAAAATTGGGATTGTAAAATATCGCAAATATAAAATTCCTGAAGCCATTGGTTACTAAGCCAGTGGCTTTTGTTTTTCAAGTAGTGGTAATCCCAGACGTTTTGCCCACTATTTTTGTCCATTATTTCCCCATTTTAAATCAAGTAGATTTGAGTACAGAGATTTAAGTATTGAGAATTATTTTGCTTTCCTATATGCTCATTACTCAATACTCGTATCTGACTTGTCATTATTTCTTGAATATCATTCAACTTAAGTACTTCCAGTGAATGGTGGTTTAGTTAATAGCTGGCTAGTCAAAAGATTAAAACCTGAAATAAATAAATGCCTGAAGTTCGGAATTGGCAACCTGGTAAAGAAATACCACTATCGATACAGTTACGATTAATTTTATAATTAGGTGAGATTTTATAAATGCTCCCCGTAGCTTTTCTTTCCATTTAACGGGTAGCCATACAACAACAAAACCTAAAAACATTATACTGAAGGTGAGATAATATCCTTTTAATACTTCGGAGAAGATTTCAGGATTGAATTTATACTGTAACTGGTAAAAAAGTTGTCGCACTACTTCCCAGCTTGATGCCCGGAAAAATATCCATGCAAATGTTACCAGGTTAAAAGTGATAATAGTCCCAACAATTCTTCCGAAACTAGAAGTAATGAGTTTTTTAGGGCTTATTTTTTCCCAAATTTTATCGAAAACCAAGCCGATTCCGTGTATTCCGCCCCAAACGATAAAACGCAGGTTAGCTCCATGCCATAAGCCGCCGAGTATCATCGTAATAAGAAGGTTAAGATATGTTCTGCCTTTCCCTTTTCGGTTGCCGCCCAACGGAATGTAGAGATAATCCCTTAGCCAAAGGGAAAGTGAAATATGCCAACGCCTCCAAAAATCCGATAAACTAAATGCTTTATACGGTTCGTTAAAGTTCACCGGAAGTTTGAATCCCATTAAAAGGGCAATACCAATTGCAATATCCGTATAACCGGAAAAATCGCAGTAAATCTGAAGCGAATATCCGTAAACCGCAAAAAGGTTTTCGATGCCAGAGTAAGATAGGGGCGAGTTAAATACCCGGTCGACAAAGTTCACTGCAATAAAATCGGCAAAAAGGATTTTTTTGATCAGGCCTTTTAATACCAGAAAAAGTGCATGCCCAAATTCGGCTTTTGAGAGTTGGTACTTTTTATATAATTGTGGAATAAAGGAAGATGCCCTGACAATAGGACCCGCTACCAGTTGCGGAAAAAATGCAAGGTAAAAGCTGAAATCAAAAATGTTTTTTACCGGGACAACCCTTTTTTTATACACATCGACCACATAACTCAGTGCCTGAAATGTGTAGAAGGATATTCCAACCGGAAGCAATATTTGTGAGACATTAAAAGCTGATCCTGTAAAGTTATTTTGCCATAAAATTAGCCAGTTAACAACTTCGTACTGTGTGTGGAACAGTTGGTTAAACGATTCGGTAAAAAAGTAAGCATATTTGAAATAGCCCAGGATTATAAGGTTGATAAGAATCCCAATATATAGGATAGTTTTCTTACCAGATGAGTTTTTTATGAAGGATAAAAGTATGCCAATACTATAATTTAAAACCGAAGAAAAGACCAGAAGAAACAGGAACGATCCATTGGTTTTATAGTAAAGGAATAAGCTGATTACCAGCAGGTAAAAATTGCGAATAGGATTTTTTTTATAGAAAAAAGAATAAAGCCCCATGATTAAAACAAACAAAAACCAAAACACAGGTCTTGTGTAAAGCAATGGCTGCTCCGGCGAATAAACCAGCATTTCCTGTATGATGTCTTTAATTGGCAAATTCATTTGCAATAATTTCGTTTGCTATAGGTTGCTTTTCTTGTTCAACCAATCGATTGTACAAGAATATACCAACACCCGATGCTCCCAAAGGGGTAAAATGAACAAAATCTTTATTTCCCAAAGGTGGTATTTTTTTCACCCATTCAACCATGCTCCCTTCGCCGCCCATGGTTTCGTATAAATTCCAAAAGTCACAATTATTGGCGAGAGCTGCTTCTTTTTGTGCTTTCACAATGTCCGGGATATTGGCGTAAGAACTTAGGTTACCCTTGACCCGATGGGCCATATCCGATGTACTAATTAGCAATATCGGTACACCAGGAAGTTTTTGTTTCAGAAAACGGATATCGGTGGATATCATATCCCGATAAAAATTATAGTTGCCAGTAACGTTCGGCACCACATTGACACCATAATGCAATATCACAAACGAAGGCTTCAACAGCTTGGACATTTCCATATATTTGCTTGAATCTAACCTGGTAAATTCAGGCAATGATTTTCCCCTTAAGGCTATATTGTCAACCTGGATTCCGGTGGGTGTTTCAAGTGAAAGTCCGTAAATGATAAGCTCAGTATCGGTACTTAATTTTAATTCCAACAGATTTGGCTGATCCCCAAAGTTTAATTTTAATTCCTGGATTTTGGAACCTGAAATAAGTTCCTGCGAATAAACAGTTTTTCCGTTTTGAATAACATCCAAACTTGACATCCCGGAGGATTGATAAAACATACGGACCATAGTGTATCCCTTCGCTTTAGAAGGATTTATGGTTTTAATTTTAATGAAGGAGCTTTCCAAACTGTCTTTTGAGTTTCTATGTTTTTTAATTGAATAAGACTCGCACAGTATCCCGGCATTGAGGTTTTTACTTTTGCTTCCCACAACCGATGTTTTTTTCCAGTTCTTCGAAACCGACATAATAAAATTGTTGGCAGAATTATATATATCCGTTATGGGTACTAGCCCTCTTCCAGAGCCGCCAAATTGCTGTTGAAGCCGATGCCTCAGAGTAGAAGTTATACGGTCGTTTTCAATTTGGGAATCACCATAATATAAGATTCTTAACTGTTGTTTTGTGGAATCGTATTTCGATATTTGATCGATAAAATTATTCGTATGGATTAAAGAATCAGCTTCTTTATAAGAGTTTTCCACGCTTTTATTTAATACGTCTTGATTTTGTGTATTTAATGAAGGGGCATTTTTTAGTACAATTTTCAGCACGGAGGAATCCTGAACCATCGAATCTGTTTTAGCTTTTTGGATAGCGACTGTGGTATCATTCTTTTGAACTGGCAACTCTGCAATAGAAACGGGTTCTAATTTTAGAAATCGGATATTTAATCCGAACACATTCCACCCTTCCTGTGGCGTAATCCACGAAAAAATGCCTAGAACAAGCAAAACTGTGGTAAAATACAAGAAGAGTTTAAAAGGCTTCATAAAAGAATTTAAGTTGAGAGTTAAAAGATAGTGAAAAAAATACGTTCACTTATTTGTTTTACACTCAATATGGGCTAACTCTTTTTTCGAACTTTTAATTTTTGCCCGATATAAAGGCTCTTTACGTCTTTAATATTGTTCAATTGCATCAGGTCTTTATTCGATATACCATCGTATTTTGATGCAATGTCCCAGAGGTTATCGCCTCTTCTTACGGTATAATATTCGTAGTTTGGATCAATGACAGTCGGCTCTTTCTTTGTGGTGGATCCCGGTGTTTTTCCAATCATCCATTGCTTGGCTTCAAACGACATCCCATCTACTTTTGCCAATTGCTCTTTTTTGTCTTTCGGAACGTAAATGAGCAATTTTTGACCAACTCGGATGAGGTTTCTCCGAATATTGTTCCAATACCTGATATCTGATGCACGCACATTGTACCAGCTTGAAATATACCCGATGTTATCGCCCGATTTTACTTTATAATAGAGTTTTTCCTTTCCTTTAATATCAATCGGAGTATAATAAGCCGTACTTGCAGAAGCTGGTTTGAGGAGTGAGTTATCAGGGAAATATTTTTCCCTTTCGTGATTAAAAATAGTTGTCTCCTGATCGATAAAATCGCCCACATATTCCACGGGTATCCTGATTGGATACGGCTTTTCAGGACGCGCCGGGATAACATCAGCACGGTACATTGGGTTCAGTTCACGCAACTGTTCCAGCTCAATATCAAGGGTCTTAGCAACTTGCTTGAGGTTAAGATAGTCTTGCACCATTAAGGTATCCGTCATTAACGGAATTTCCGGCAAAATGGGCATTAAGTTATGCTCTTTATAATAGGTCATGATATAGGTTGCTGCAATAAATGCAGGAACATAACCCCTGGTTTCGCGTGGTAGCCTGTAATAAATCGACCAGTAATCCCTTTTCCCGCCCGATCGCCGTATTGCTTTGTTAACATTGCCCGGACCACAATTGTAGGCTGCAATTACCAGATGCCAATCCTGATAAACATCGTATAATTGTTTGAGGTATTTGGCTGCTGCTTCTGATGATTTAAGTTCGTCGCGCCTTTCATCCACAAAACTATTCACATCCAGTTTCATCATTTTTCCGGTTCCGTATACAAATTGCCATAAGCCGCTTGCCCCAGCCCATGATCTTGCTTTTGGGTTAAGTGCCGATTCAATTATTGGCAGGTATTTTAGCTCCATTGGCATATCATATTTATCCAGGATTTCCTCAAAAATAGGAAAGTAATATGCAGATAGGCCCAACATTATTTCCACTTGTTCGCGTCTTTTGACCGAGTACATCGATATAAAATTCTTGACGACTTTATTGTAGGAAAGATCAATTGGGGTGTCGATTTTTTTGAGCCTTTCAATATAAACCGAGTCGGGCAAAATTTTTCCAACAGAAAAATTGGTGTCTATTTCAACCTGATCATTTAAAAACAAATTTTGCACATACCATGTTTGCGTAAGGCTATCCATTTTTTCTTCGAAAAGGTCGTTTAAGTTTTCATCGGGTTCAACAAATTCGTGGGTGTAACCTTTGACCGTATCAAGGGAAGTTACGCGAATTTGACCAATTTGCTTTAGTTTATCTTTATCGTTACCCTGGATTTGAAAAGAAAATAGAATAGAAAAACAAATAAGAACAGAAATGAGCCGCATATTCCGAATTTAAAAAGTAATTGTACAATGGATGCAATAAATATTTTCGTTGTTAAATGTGTGAACAGAAGGTTTCCAGTCAAAGGTGAGATCGTCCGTCAAGTCGAGGTCAAAAAAATGCGCGTCAACGCTGGCGTCAATAATATTCAAGCCATAAAACAAAGCTGAGAATATGACCAATAAATCACGGTTTCTTCTATAGTAATTCTGAAACTTTAACAAAGCATCCTTAAATTGTGTTCGCTCTGTACTAATTGAAATGTCAAATCGTTCGCTACCTTTAATTTGGAGGTAGGATGTTGTAAGGATATCGTCCGGATCGGTTTGAGTATCGGTCAGGTCGATATAACCTTGTTTATATAAAACATAATTGTCGTTGTTCCATCCTACGAAATAAATGAGCCCTCCCAAGCCAAGGTACACAATGGGTACTTTCCAGTATTTTTTATTGTACACCTGCCCAAGTCCGGGAAGTACTGCGGAATAAATGGCTGCCTTTTTTGGTGAGTGTACCAATTCGGTTTTAACCATTGTTGTGTCCACTGCTACAGTTTCATTTATAACCTGCGTAGATGCCGGTTTTAAAAAAATGAGCAACGCAATACATACGAGTGATATTCTGCGAAGAAGTTTCAAATTTATTTTCCCTTTTTTAGCAATTCAACAATTCGGTCGAAATCATCTTTTGAGTTAAACGGAATAGTTATTTTGCCCTTTCCCTTGCTGTTTATGGAAAAGTTAACCGGCGCTTTATAATAGGAAGTTAGTTTGTCCTTAATTTTTAGGTATTCCTGAGGAACCAAAACGGCTTTTGGTTTCGTTTCCACATTTTCAGGTTCATTACTAAGCTCGCGAACCATTTCTTCAACCTTTCTTACCGATAAGTCATTTTTTACGGTTTGGTTAAAAATAGAAACCTGGGTGTTGTCGTCTTTTATGTTTATCAATGCCCTGGCATGGCCCATCGATATTTGTTTGTCCCTTAATCCTTTTTGAATCAATGCAGGCAATTTAAGCAGCCTCAAATAATTTGCAATGGTCGATCTTTTTTTACCAACCCTAGTGCTTAGTTGATCCTGTGTAAGGTTACATTCTTCAATTAATCGTTCGTAGCTAAATGCAACTTCAATTGCATCAAGGTCCTCACGCTGAATGTTCTCCACCAAAGCCAATTCAAGCATACCATCGTCTTCGGCTTCACGGATAAAAGCAGGGACTTTGACCAATCCTGCAAGTTTTGCAGCCCTGAAACGCCTTTCACCGGCAATGATCTGGTATTTGTCTTCTCCAACTTTTCGTAAGGTAAGTGGCTGGATTAACCCTAATTCTTTTATCGATTGAGAAAGTTCTTCAAGTTTTTCCTCATTGAATTTTGAACGGGGTTGAAAAGGGTTTACCTCAATGCTGGATATTTTTACCTCATTGATGCTTGCACCCTGTTCCTGAATTTTATCGGCATCGTTTATTAACGCGCCCAGACCTTTTCCTAAACCACTTCTTTTTACCATTTGAAAAGATTAAAAATTAATGATTTTCTCATCGCTCGACATTTTGGTGAGTGAGTTTCTTTGTAAAATTTCCCTTGCCAGGTTCATATGGTTAATGGCACCTTTCGAACTGGCATCGTATAGTATTACCGGCTTTCCATAACTGGGAGCTTCACTTAGTTTAATATTTCTTTGGATAACCGTTTCAAATACCATTTCCTGAAAATGTTTTTTCACCTCTTCGTAAACCTGGTTCGATAGGTTTAACCTTGAATCGAACATCGTCAGAAGGAAGCCTTCAATTTCAAGATCAGGGTTTAAACGGTTTTGGATAATTTTAATTGTGTTTAAAAGTTTACCTAAACCTTCAAGGGCAAAATATTCGCATTGAACCGGAATTACCACTGAGTCGGAAGCTGTAAGCGCATTTAAAGTAATCAAACCCAGGGAAGGGGAGCAGTCAATAAAAATAAAGTCATAATCGTCTTTGATTTTTTGCATGGTGTGCTTCAATACTTTTTCGCGATTGGGCATGTTAAGTATTTCAATTTCGGCACCCACCAGATCAATATGTGATGGAATTAGGTCCAATCCATCAATAGCCGTTTTTAAGACAATCTTTTTTGGGTCAATTCCATCCACCAAACATTCGTATATGCTTGACTGCACATTTTTCACTTCAAACCCAAAACCCGAAGTTGCATTTGCCTGTGGGTCGGCATCAACAATCAGGACTTTCTTTTCGAGAACAGCTAAACTGGCGGCCAAATTAATGGTTGTGGTTGTTTTTCCAACGCCTCCTTTTTGGTTTGCCAATGCAATAATCTTACCCATATATTATACATTTTAAAGGTGGCTTCAAAGTTAATACTTTATCAGAAACCAATTCAATAAATTTTGTTAATTGTATGTTGATAAGCTTGTAAGAAATTAACAAATTTGGCGATTGCTACAGGTCAATATTGGCAATCACTTCTTTTTTAAGAAGTTCTTTGTCGATAGGTACAACGCCAACTTTTTCGCAAACCAAACCACCCGCAATATTCGACATCATAGCCAAAAGTTTTGGCGGCAATTCTGCCGAAAGGCATAAACTGGCAACGCTGATTACGGTATCCCCGGCTCCCGATACATCAGCAATATAGCGTATGTTTGCTGGGTAGTGTGATTCTTCCACGCCATTACTAATTAAAACCCCAAGCTCCGACAGGGTTACGAATATAAGTTTATACCCTTTTTTTTGTTTTAGGGCAACAGCTTCGTGTAGCAATCCTTCCAAATCACCTTTTTTTAGCTTTTTCCGGGTTCCAATCCGGAATTCACTAAAGTTGGGCTTGAACAGATCAACATTTTTATAGGTTTGGAAATTCCTGGTTTTTGGATCAACAGCGGTGTAAATACCTTTTTCTTTGGCCAGCTCGGTTACCCTTTTTATCAGGCGCGGGGTTATCACCCCTTTATCGTAATCCACAAAAATAATAACATCAATTTTTTGTTTGGATACGGTTTTTTTAATGGAATCAAAAAGTTGGTTTTCAAAATCAGCGGATATATAATCAATGGATTCTTCATCAATTCGTGCAATGTGTTGCCCATTACTGATCACCCTATTTTTTACGGTTGTTTTCCGATCAGGATCCACGATAACCCCATCCGAAGAAAGTTTTCTTTTCTTCAAAAGTTCTACAAACTCCTTTCCTTTTTCGTCATCGCCAATTACAGAAAATAACAGGGGTGTTGCTCCCAGCGAATTTATGTTTAAGGATACGTTGGCAGCACCACCCAAGCGGTTTTCACGATCGGTAATGGTCACAATTGGGATTGGGGCTTCCGGAGAAATCCTTTCAATTTTACCCCATAAATAGGTATCAACCATTGCATCTCCAAGAACAATCACTTTGAGTTGTTCAAATTTCTGGAATATTTGGTTTACTAATGTTTTCTTCACAAGTCAAAATTAACAGCTACAAATGTAATAAAAATTCGAAGCTGGGGAAACCTTTATATTGGATCGACATCAATGTTAAAAGCAGTGCCGCTATTCCCGGGCAAATGTTTTACGGATTGGACGCATTCCATGATATATTTTTTCAACTCTCCCAAATCGTTTGATTTACTAAATTTCACCCATATTTCTTTGTGGTGCCACAGTTTAATTCGGCTAATTACAGGAAATTCTGGTCCCAAAATAATCAAGCGATTGTTGCTTCGTAATTTAGTTGCCAGTTTCATCGAAACAGCACTTACCGAGTCTTTATTTTTGTGCTTTACAATTATTTTCACCATTCGGTAAAAAGGAGGGTATTTAAATAATTTACGCTCGGTTAATTGCCGTTCGAAAGTTTCGTTATAGGCATTTCTCTGGATCTCCGTAATAATCTCATGCTCGGGATTGGAGGTTTGAATAATTACCTTGCCGCGTTTATGGTTACGGCCCGCTCGTCCGCTCACTTGCGAAATAAGCTGGAAACTTCGTTCGTGTGCCCTGAAATCGGGGAAGTTTAGCATATTGTCGGCATTTAATACGCCCACAATGCTCACATAGTCAAAATCCAATCCTTTAGTCACCATTTGGGTACCAACCAGGATGTCAATTTTCTTATCTTGCAGTTTGTTTATTATTCGTTCAAAAGAAGTTTTGCCCCTGGTGGAATCAAAATCCATCCTTCCGACCCTGGCATTTGGAAATATTTCTTTTAGCTCTGTTTCAATTTTTTCGGTGCCCATGCCACGCGTTTTTAAATCAGGCGCACCACAATCGTGGCAGGTTGTTGGCATTTGGATATAATATCCACAATAATGGCAGTTCAGTTGGTTTTTGTATTTATGGTAGGTAAGGCTAACATCGCATTTTGTGCATTTGGGAATCCATCCACATTGCATACATTCAACAAAAGGGGAGTAACCGCGCCGGTTTTGGAATAAAATAATTTGTTCTTTATTTTCCAGGGCTTTTTCTATTTCTTCATACAATAGCGGGGTTAAAAACGACCTCATTTGTTTTCGTTTAAATGCCCATTGAACGTCAGCAATATTGATTTCCGGCATTTCCATTTTCCGGTGCCTTTGGCTGAGTTCAACAAATCCAAATTTTTTCGTCCTGGCATTGTAAAACGATTCAAACGAAGGGGTAGCCGTTCCTAACAATACTTTTGCTTTATTTTGGTAGCCCATAACAACTGCCATATCCCGGGCATTATACCTTGGTGCCGGATCAAATTGTTTATAGCTGTTTTCGTGCTCCTCGTCAACGATTATTAAGCCTAAGTTGCTGAAGGGGAGAAAAATAGATGACCTAGCTCCGAGTATGACCTGGTATGAATTCTCAGGATCATTTTCAAAAGCAAGTACCTTGTTCCAGATTTCAACCCGTTCCTGATCGTTTAATTTTGAATGGTAAATACCTACTTTTTTCCCAAATGTCCGGGTTAAACGTTGTGTAATTTGAGTGGTTAACGATATTTCTGGTACTAAATAAAGGACTTGCTGTCCATCCTTGATTTTTTTTCCAATTAAATGGGAATATATCTCTGTTTTTCCACTGGAAGTTACACCGTGCAATAAAACAACCTGCTGGGTTTCAAACTCTTTCTTTATTTTTTGCAATGCTTCTTCCTGAAAAGGGTTTAACAGGTTAAGTCCACCTTGAATTTCGTGGACATGTTCAATTCTTGAAACCGGAATAAAACTGGAGTATAAAATTTTTTTGCCAACCAATCCTTTGACCATGGCTGTACTAAAATTTGTACCCGATAGCAGTTCTTTTTTGCTGATTTTTTCCAATTGATCTGTACTGAAGACTTTTGTAATCTCCGAAAAATGAAGCAGCAGCTCTTTTTGTTTTTTTGCATTCTTTAACCCAACCAATGCCTCATGAAGTTTTTGTTCGGAGTGGATTTTTGGCGACAAGGAGATAAACTCTTCGGTTTTTTGTTTGTATTTGGCAGAAACTTTTTCTTCCACCGAAATCAATTGTTTGTCGAGCAAAGAATTTAGGGCTTTAAAAGAAAATTGGGTCCCGACTTCTTTTTTCAACTGTAACAATGGTTTAGCTTGTTCGTTTAGGTTCTGAAATATTATTTCCTCCATTTCGGAAAGAACAATATCCTGTTCATGGGTAATCCGAAGTACTTTTGTCTGACTTTCGAGCTTCATTGCCGAAGGGAGCGCAGCTTTCATAACTTCCCCCATACTGCAGCAGTAATATTCCGAGATCCAGCGCCAAAGTTGGATATTTTCCGAAAATAAAATGGGGCGTTCGTCAACTACCGACTGGATATCTTTTATTTCATGCCCGCTTGGTTCATTTTCATGGATTTTAGAAACAATTGCTGAATAGAACCTTTTAATCCCGAATTGCACAATCACCCGAACACCAACTTCAATTTCGTTGTGTAAATGAGCCGGGATACGATAGGTAAATGTACCTTCGAGGGGGAGTGGAATTATTATATCTGCGTATTTTTCTTTCATAAAAAATAAGGCCGGCATTTGCCAACCCTCAAGGTAGGTAAAAATAAAGAAAATTCTTATAGTTGGCTATCCACATTGCAAGTCTATGTGGATTTTCGCCATCTTTATTTTGACTTAAAGACTGCAATACGAATTTTCATTATAACCCTTCTGTCTGTCTATCGACCGACATCTCCTCTTTCAGAGGAGAATATAAAGAGATCTAGTGGCAAAGCATGAGGAATTATTTGGCGATTTGAATGAATAAAGATTACGAATTCGATTTTACCCATTCCTCAACATCTTCCATAAACCATTGCGGGGTTGAGGTAGCACCACAAATGCCTACTGAATTAATATTGGAAAGCCAATCCTTTTCCAATTCATCGAGGAATGAAACAAACCTGGTATTTGGGTTTATTTTTTTGCATTCTTCGAACAAAAACTTCCCATTAGAACTTTTCTTGCCTGAAACAAATAAGATCAAATCGAAATCTTTTACAAATTTTTTAAGTTGAGGGACCCGATTGGCAACTTGTCGGCAAACGGTGTCTTTTGCCGTAACCAATTTTGCATTTTCAGCTCTTTGTTTTATTTCACTGGTAAGTGAATTAAAATCTTCCAGCGAAAAAGTGGTTTGAGAATAGATGATTATTGGTTTACAGTAATCTATTTTATCGAGGTCTTTTTCCGAAGTTAAAACTATTGCTTCGTTTTCGGTTTGGCCTGCAAGTCCAATAACTTCTGCATGTCCCTGTTTGCCAAGTAGTACAATTTGACCTTCTGTTTTTAGACCATCCTTGTACGATTTTTTAATCCTTTTTTGAAGTTTTAACACCACCGGGCATGTTGCGTCAATCAGGATGATATTGTTTGCTTTAGCGTAGGCATAAGTTTCCGGAGGTTCGCCATGTGCCCTAATCAGAACGTGGCAGTTTTGCATCTTGAAATATTCTTCTTTGGAAATGGTAACCAAGCCTAATTGGTTCAAGCGCTTAATTTCTGCCCCATTATGAACAATATCCCCAAGGCTGTACAACTTATCCGTCTTTGTTAAAGCTTCTTCTGCAACTTTTATCGCATTTACAACGCCAAAACAAAAACCCGAATTTTTATTGATTTCGACCTTCATAAATCAGGCAATAATTTTGTTTACTTTATCCATTGCCCATTCCAACTGCCCTTCAAGGGTAAAGTTAGAATTGTCGAGGACAATAGCATCTTTGGGTTTCACCAGCGGGCTTTCTTTTCGGTTCTGGTCGATAAAATCGCGTTCATTTATATTTTTAATAATCTCTTCGATAGAAACCTTTTGACCTTTTGCCAGCAATTCATCGTACCTTCGTTGAGCCCTTATTTCAGGCGAAGCGGTCATGAATATTTTCAGTTCGGCATTTGGAAAAACCACTGAGCCAATATCCCTTCCATCCATTACAATCCCTTTTTGTTCACCCATTTTACGCTGAAACTTCACCATTTCTTTCCGGACCTCTTTTATGGTGCTGATTGGGCTTACATTATTCGAAACTTCCAGTTTCCGTATTTCCTCTTCAATATTTTCACCATTCATAAAAGTGGTGTTCTTCTCGGTCTTTTTATCGAATTTAAACGTTATGGAAATATCTTTCAGTGAATCGATTACCTTACTTTTGTCGGGTTCGCCATTGACAATTAGATTATTGCGAAGGGCAAATAACGTTACCGCCCTATACATGGCACCGCTGTCGATATATATATAATTGAGTTTTTTCGCCAGCGATTTAGCGACTGTACTTTTCCCGCAGGATGAAAATCCATCAATGGCAATTACTATTTTTTTATCAGATACCATAAACTTATTGCTGAAAACACAAAGATAGTTTTTTAGCGATTAATTCAGGATTAATGCTTTTAAGTAGTATCTAAAATCCTTGCTTTTTAAGCAAGCGATCGAATATAATTATAGGGCAAATGCCAAAGAAAACAGGTTGGATGAGCCAGCAACATGGAACCTGCTTGTTGCAAAATCGAATTTAAACTTTTTGATTTTTACGCCAAAACCTAATGACAAACCAACGGTTGAACCAACTTCTTCTAGCCTTAGCTCTTGCCTACGTTGGTAGTTATATCCAGCTCGGATAGTGAAGTTTGGAGAAGGAAGCAATTCTACGCCCAGCACCATATGCCTGGCAATTTGTTTGGCAATACTTTCCTGAGGTTCATAAAAAATAACTTCGTCTGAGTCTTCTTCCTGCTCTACAACTGCCAAATCCCAATTGTTTAAGTGTTGGAATGTTGCTGAAATCCTAACCGGGGCATGTTGTAGTTTGCCTGAAATCCCAAACTGCAGGTCAAAAGGTATTGGTTCAATATCCCCATTTTCGTAATAGGGTGTAATTTGCGATCCTACATTCCGGGCTACCAAGCCAATGGTTGTTAATCCGGATTCGCTACTTAAACTTACGCCAAAATCTGCCGCAATCCCGAATGACTGATAGCTTTCAAAAATGGAAATTATTGGTTTCAACGTAACTCCGTAATGAAGCTTTTTATAATTGTTCGAATAAATAACATGAATGGCATATTCTGCAGCATTAAACGTATTTCCGGTAAGCACACCATCGGCTGTTGCTTCTTTGAATTCCCCATAATTGATGTAATGTACGCCGAATGCAACATTGCCGGGGACGTTGAATTTTGGGGAATACGAAGCATACCCGTAATTTATATCAGTGAGATAATTAACATAGTTTGCCAAAATTTGATCGTGCATATCATCACTAAGCAGTGATGGGTTATGGTATGGAAGGTTTAAATCCTGGGAATCGTTTAAGGCAATTTGGTTTCCACCAAGTGCGGCTATCCTTGCCGAGTTTGTTAATTCAAGAAATTGGTATGTGGTTTCACCCCCAATTTGCCCAAATGTGTTCAGGGTAGTCAGAAATAAAAAGAAAAAAGTATATTTAAAGATGTGCATGTTCTTTTCAATCGTTTTTTCAATAACGCCAAATATACTCTTTTATTTCTTTTTGTATCTACATTCCTACCACTGCATTTTTTTCAGGTCTTCAAAAATAGAATAGACCACTGGGCAAGTCTCACAATTTTTATGCGAGAGGGGCAAAAGTTGGTAGAATTTTTTGCGATCGGTATGCGGGTATTCCCTGCATGCTTTTGGTCGGTTTTCGTACACCATACAATAATTGTCGGGCATTAGGAACGGGCATGGACTGGTATTGAAAACATAGTCGTTGTCTTCATCAATATTAAGGTATTGGGATATAAAATCAGACGCTTTCACCCTGAAATGTTTTGCCAGTTTATCTATGTCTTTGTCGGTTAGCCTTGGCCCAATTGTTTTGCAGCAATTTGCACAGTCAAGGCAGTCAAATTTACTAAATGCTTCTTCGTGTAAGGAATGAACTATAGGATCGAGGTTTTTCGGACGCTTCTTTTTTAACTTTTTCACGAACGCTTTGGTTTCCTGAAAGCTTTTCCTGCTTAGTTCTTCAAGTATTTTGGGTGTTTTATATGGTATCAAATCCATTCCTGTTACGTATTATGAATTTCAAATGCTTTTCGGTTTTTCTTTCGGCTAATTTTTTTCATTTGTGCTAAAAATAATCCGCAAACAACCACAATTATTCCGGCAACTTTTTGCAGGGTGAGTACCTCTTTTATTACAATAAAGGAAAAAACAGCTACGAATACCGGAATGAGATTAATAAACGTGTTTGATCTGGTAACCCCTATTTTTCGGATACTTTGGGTAAAAAATACAAATGCCAGGGTGGAAGAAAAAATTGCTAATAATATGATTGCCCTGAAAGCTTTTGGGTTATATGGCGTTTCAATAAAGCCCCGCATCTCAAGACTGATCCATATGGGAAGAAAAAGCAAAACACCAATTAAATTTTGGTATGCAATAATGGTAAGCGTATTGTATTTATATGCTATTTTTTTCAGGATGATTGAATAGGCAATTGCTGCCAATACAGCTCCAAACTCAAGTCCAATTCCAATTGGTGGGGCATCGAACCTGAAATTGTTATTTAGCACAACCAGGGCAACGCCAACAAACGAAATGAATATGCCCAAAAAGTTCATTCCCGAAATTTTTTCTTTGTAAAAATAGATTGCGATTATGGGTGAAAACAAAGGTATTGTTGCTACAATTACTGCTGCAACGGTTGGGGAGACGTACATCAGACCATAACTTTCGCCCAGGAAATAAATGAAGGGTTCAAAAAATGACATTAGGATGATTAAGAATAAATCTTTCCGATTGGGTTTTTGTAACCTTTTAAGCAGAGTGGCAATAATGAAAATAAGTCCTGAAGAAATTGTTAACCTGAAAATTACAACAGTAATTGGCTGGTATGAGATATAGGCAATTTTGAACCAGACGAATGAAAAACTCCAAAACAACATTGCCACAATTGCGGCTCCGTAATTTAATATGCCTGTTTTTATTTTCATGGTATAAATTGAAATGCAAAAATAGAGATTTACTTGCTTTTTATATGTTTCTTACGTTGAAACATAGTTGGCTTTTTAAAGAAAGCCTAAAAATACTATCTTCGTGACACTTGCATTAATCCGATTAAATCTTTCGTATGAAAGTTCAAAGTGTTTTATTTATTCTGGCAGTTGTTGCTGCCTCTGGTTTGTTAGGGGCATGCAAACATTCGAAACGTGAAATATCAAGAAGATCAAGAACGTTAAGGTTATTTATTCTGGCAGTTGTTGCTGCCTCTGGTTTGTTAGGGGCATGCAAACATTCGAAACTTAAGGTTAAAAAGGAAATAGGCCTTCAATTATACTCTTTCAAAGAAGATATGAAAAAAGACCCGGTTACGACCATACAGGCAGTGGCGAAAATGGGTTATTCGTTTGTTGAACTTGCAGATTATGAAAATGGGAAAATGTATGGTATGAAACCTGCCGAATTTAAAGCGCTTTGCGATAGCAATGGACTGCAAGTACTTTCATCGCATAAGGGTTTGGATGTCCCGGATGCAACCGCCTGGGACCAGTCAATGGCTTGGTGGGATTCATGTATTGTGGCGCATAAAGCTGTGGGAGCCAAATATATTGTAAAACCATCGATGGACGATGATGCCTATGAAAGCCTCGAAACGTTAAAAAGGTATTGTGCATATTATAATGTGGTTGGGAAAAAATGTAATGAAGCCGGAATACGGTTTGGTTACCACAACCACGATAAGGAATTTACTACAGAATTTGATGGCAAGGCAGTGTACGATCATTTATTGGAGAATACACAATCGGAATTTGTTATGTTCCAGTTAGATTTATATTGGATAAGCAAAGGGGGTGGTGATCCATTGCAGTATTTTCAAAAATATCCGGGACGCTTTGAATTATGGCACATTAAAGATGATGCAGTGGTTGGTGCCAGTGGTAAAATAGATTTTGAAACTATTTATGCTGCCAAAGAAATTAGCGGGATGAAGTATGGGATTGTGGAAGTTGAACCTAAAGTTATGAATCCGTTTGAGTGTGTAAAAAAGAGCCTTGAATTTTTGAACCAGGCTGAATATGTAGAATAGTTTTTATACTATTTCCAGAAATAGCACCAGTTTTATGGGAAATATTTATTTATTAATTCCAGCAAAGTAATCTTTTTAAGTGGTTTTGAAATAAAATCGTTGCACCCGGCATCTTTGGCTTTTTGTATTTCCCCCTGAAGTGCGTACGCTGTTTGGGCAATAATAATTACATCCTTATTAAATTTGCGTATTTCCCTTGTGGCATTGTATCCGTCAATTTCGGGCATCCTGACATCCATTAAAATTAAATCAATGTCGCGATTTAGCCTGCAAATTTCAATGACTTCTTTTCCGGTTGTGGCATGAAGGATTTCTTTCGATATTTCTTTTATTAAAGTCGACAGCAATAAATCAGAAGTCAGGTCATCTTCAGCAATCAAAATTTTAATTTTCTTATCCGTATTATTATCCTTTTTGATTTCCTGATTATTTTTATCTACCTTTTTTTTAATGGTACCTTCGTTAGGGATAGAAAAACTAAACCTGGATCCTACCTTTATTTTTGATTCAAGCCAAATCTCCCCGCCCAACATTTCGGCAAAGGCTTTAGAAATTGCGAGCCCTAAGCCTGCTCCTTCATAATTACTTGATATCGATGAATCGGCCTGGACAAATCGGTCAAAAACAGCGTTGAGCCTGCTGTCTGTTATGCCAATACCCGTATCTTTTACATGTATATGAATATAGTCGCCGATTTGTTCATAGCTAACAGCGATTGTTCCTTTGTTAGTATATTTAATGGCATTTTTTACGAGGTTGGTTAAAATTGCGTTGAATTTAGCTTTGTCGCTTTTAACTATAATATCTGATTGTTCTTTTGGATTGGTGCAAGTAAGCGAAAGCCCTTTCTTTTCTGCCTCGGGTTGAAAAAAGTCAACAATAAACCTTACTTCTTTGCTTATGTTTACTTCGGAAATATATATTTCCATCTGCCCCGATTCCACTTTTGATATATCGATTAAATCATTGATGATTTCCAGCATTCGTGCGCCACTCTCTTCAATTAATGCGATATAATTGCTTTGTTGTTTTCCTGTTAGTCCGGGTTCTTTTAGCAACGAAGAGAAACCAAGTATTCCGTTCATTGGGGTACGAATTTCGTGGCTCATATTTGCAAGAAAAGCAGATTTTAGCTTGTCACTTTCTTCCGCCTTCTTTTTTGCCTGGCTTAGTTCTCTGTTAATTCGTTTAAACCGTTCGTTTTGTTGCTCAATATTTATGCTGTTTTTAATATCATCAATCATCATATTTAAGCCCATGGCCAATGAATCTAAATCATCGTTTTTACCCGATAATTTAACTTGCGCGTTATAGTTCCCGCTGGCAACCTGCATCACGACATGTACCATTTCATTAATCCTTTTTTTATCGGAAACACTAGTTATTTGCATTGGAATAAGAATTTTTGAAGAGTTCACGTATTATTTTTTCAGCCAGGCTAATGCCGCTTCTTTCGTTTTAAAAAACTCCATTTCGTTCTTTTTTGTTATTGTCATTACAAACGAAGCCAAAACCCTTGCAACCGGGTGCATTCCATAAAGGGCAACTTTATGGGTCCCTTGATCCTCACTTAACTTGTTCCATATCTTTCGGGCTTCCGGGGTACTCTTTCCAGCTTGGTTTAAATCGATCAAATAACTAACTTTCCCTTTAACCTGTTCCCTCAATTTAGTATTACCCTCCTCTTGTAAGCGGGCAATCTCGTCAGTTTGCTCATCTATTGCAGTTATAAAAATTATATTGTTGTTTAGCACAACGCACCGATTTTCACCAATTGCAAGTTCTTTGTCGTTAATGTACCTTATTTCCATACCAAAAACCTTAACGTTAATTTACCTAACATTATATTATGAAGCCTTATCAACCGCACTACCTCTGCACGCAGCAAATTTTTTAGGAAATTTAGATTCTAGAGATCCAATATGTTAAAAATACCCAGCATAAATATAAAATGAATTGCTTAAATGTGCAAACATTAAATCCCTGAGTTGATTATAGGTTAAAAAGGGTTCTCTTTCAATACCCAAAGTTTAAAAATATTATTGATTAACTAATACTTATATGGAAGGGCAGTTCATTCCAAACACCTGGGATTTCTCTTTAATCCAAGCCAAAGCTTCCTCTTTTGTTTTAGAAAACTGCATTTCATTTTTCTTTGAGATATTGGTTACAAACGAGGCTAATACCATTGCAACCGGATGAATGCCAAACATTGCTACTTTATGTATATTTTTCTCGTCGCTGAGCCTTGTCCAGGTTTTTCTTGCTTCTGATGAGCTTTTGCCCGCTTCGTTTAAATCAACAAGATAACTGGTTTTGCCTTTTATTGTTTCATTAAGTTTTACGATAAGCGATTCAATAGCTCTGGCACACTCAGGTGTTTGTTCACCTCTGATTATACCATGGATTAAATTCTCGGAAGGAAAAACAAAAACAGAATGATCCCCAACACAATATCCATTTTCACTAATCTGTACAACGTCCATATTAATAAGGAGTTTATTTTCAATTAACTGAAATAGGAAAACACCCGGTGTGTATGGTTTGTAAATTATTTTAATGTAGGAAGTGAATAAGATTGCATTAAATACCCAATGCTAAATATAAAATGAAAAGTTTAATCCTGCAAATGGTGCAATGCCGAATTTGGTTTCTCTCCTAATAAATGTTCGCATTCGCTTAAGGGGGTTTAATTTAACCCATGTAACCAGTTGCCGGTTAATTGTGAAATTTGATAGTGAAATCATCAATTTTTAGGCTGGTATTTTTGGAAGGTAACCAAACATAAATAGATAAGATGGAACCGGGAGTTAGGTTTTTGGGGATCGTTTGCTGGAACTCGATACTGCTCCAAGAATTCTCGTTAATGTTTTGTGCCGGTAATTTAATTCCGTTCCAAAACTCTTGCTGCCCATTATTTTTAATGTCGAAAACCAAAACATGATCACTTGGGCCTTTGCCCATAGCATTAAAGGAAACCTGAATTTGTTGCATGTTTTCAACTCTTTTCACCGGGATAGAAAATTGTGTACTGGTATCGTATACAGAGTCAATTTTGCAATAATAACCCGAGTTGTTTTCAATTATATATACATTCTCAGGACGAATGTAGGGATCAAATAAATCAAAATCAGTTGAAAATTCGATGTAAGAAATACTGTCCCTGCTATAGGTTTTTTTTATCCATAATTTTTGCCTTTCCTTTTTTTCCCAAGTTGCCACCCTTCGTTGCCCATATATACGGGAATTCTTTTTCAAAATTGCTTCGTTTATTTTTGAGGAATGGTTTTTTATTCCGTGTAAGGATGAATAATTAATAGCCAGTGCAATGTGAAAAACGATGCCGGAAAATAAAAAAAGCATTGAATAATTTCGCCAGAACCTTTTTTTAAGGAGCCTTTCGATGTAATAAAATGAAAACCAAACTGCAACCGGGCTTAAAACATAGAAAGTATGGGAAGAAACCGACCGAATTGCAAAGAGGTAACTTAAGTAAACCAACAAAAAGCTGGATACCGTAAAAAAGACGACTGATTTGTATTCAACACGTTTGTTTTTTATAAAAAAGTTGGCGATAAAATACACCGATTGTAGAAGCCCGGTGATAAAAACAAATACGATAAAAGGTGCTGCCCAAAGGTTCTCTTTTAAGAAGCTTATTTCTTCAGATAAGTTGCCTTTTAAAAAATATTGGGTTTCGAAAGAGCTGAATGCGCTGAACCTTAGTAGAATATCTAAAAAACGTTTTGCATTCCTGCTATTAAATACAATGTTTGATTCCATACCTCCCGAGATAACCCCGAATTTTATAAATGTCGGAATTAATAGCGCACCAATGAACAGAATTCCCAGGAGAAAATACAGCATCTTCACAAAAGACTTTTTAAAGCCAAGTTGTTTATAGGAGAAATAGAACGCAAAAGGGACATAGAAAGGTAAAAGCACCCATGACATGTGCAGTTGCATTACCCACATTATTGAACTTCCCAAAAAGAAATAAGCCAGGTTTAGGTTCAATAGTTTATGCTTATAAAAAGGATATATTTCGAAAATCGAGATAAAAAAGAAGATTGCTGTCGGAAGGATATATGAAGGGTTTATTGTTGTAGTGCTGTAACCAATAAACCAGGGCGCAATAAAAATCCAAATCCAGATAAACCACTTCGGAATATTGGAGAAGCGTTTTCCCAAATACCATGCAAAAAAAGCTAAAGCGAAGGTGGAGATGCAATTAACCAGGATAAATGGTGCGATTGCAGATTTTAGGATAAAAAACGGAATACCAACCAAAAGACCTTGTAATGCCCCAGGAATTTGAGAAATGGTCATTGTAATATCTGGTCCCCAATAGGGCCAAATGCCCGTGGTATAGAATTTTAAGCCGATCAAGTAAATTTGCGCATAATCTTCGTGCGAAAAGTTTGTGGAAGCCCCATAAATGATCCGAAGAAATAGTACCAGAAACAAGTAGATATACAAGAGCGGATTTCTACTATTAATCTTTCCCAATGATGCAAACTTTCTCATAGTACAGTTTAACTGCTTTTTTGTGACACTACAAATATAACAAAGAGCAGATAGCAATGGGCATAAAAAAAACCAGTCTCAACAGACTGGTTTCACTTGGGAGGATAATGCCCCTTTGAGGAGCATTCCTATAAATATTATATGCTTGGTTTTACTTAGAATTTACCAAATTTAAAAACCAGAGACATGTTCAGTCCATTTAGTACATCTTTGTCAATACTAGGTTCATCTAATTCAATATCTGAAGTAAGTCGATAACTTACAGATGCAGCAGCCCTCATAAATTTTAACAGGTTGAATTCAACCTCAACTGCAGGCTCAATAAAAAGAAATACATCGGTTCCGAGGTCATAAAACGGATCATAGTCGAACCAATAATCGTTATCTTCAACCAAAGTTACGGCACCCATACCGAACATAACCGGAAAAGACACATGCACTGCCCGGTTTGGAGCCACAATTGGCTCAATAAAAAAACCACCATATCCTCCAGCAAGGTTGTACCCACTGCTTTGGTTGTTGTAATGGTAATGGTCATAGTCAAGGTCATTAATAAAGCCATAACCACCAATACCAATTGCCAATGAATGGTTAATTATGAATGCACCACGTGCACCTGTTACAAAAGCATCTTTCCCATCAATTTGTGAGTAACCAAGCGAAAAAGAACCATATGCACCATTGCTCCTTTTTTGGGAGAATATAGTTTGCATTTCATCGTCGTTATAGTAGACGTCATCCTGAGTAAAGGCAGTATTTGCCAAGGCTACCATAATTAGCAGCACGATTATTTTTTTCATGATAAAAAAGGTTTTTTATTTATTTTAAATTTTAGAATATATATTTTAAGGTAAATGCAAAATCGAACAATTGCACATCGAAAGTTTTTCTGCCGAGAACGTTAAAAAATGGCTTGACTTCAAATCCAAGGGAGATTGGCACTTCCAGAAAATTGTATTCAACTCCGGCAAGCCCGTCTAATCCGGCAATTAAAGATGTTTTTGTATTTGAATACCTCACATCAGAAGTATAATGGTATTCATCCCAACGTTCATATCCAACATGTGCCCCAATCCCGTAAAAGAATACCAACTGTTCCGATTCATTAAATAGGGCCAATTCATGAAATTCTTTTAACCCTGTGGCCTGAAATCCTCTGTCGCGGGAACTCAGCAGCAATTTGTATGAATTATATTCATTGGTATAAACCCTGTATTCGAACCCCGACGAAAGGCCTCCCCTTATTCCAATTGCTTGTTTGTGTACCTGTGCGTTTGCACCGAATGCTAAAAAGGTTAGGGCCAAAGCTATTAATCGTATTGTCTTCATAATTTTTTATAGATATACGTTTAATGTTCGGGAATTATTTTGCCCGATCCCGAAATATGGCTTTCGATGGAAGGGTTTCCACGATAAAATACAGTGCCACTGCCAGATATTGCTGCATCTAAGAAGTTCTCTACATAAATACATATATCGCCCGATCCCGATATTTTTGCTGAGCAATTTCTGGCTTCCAGTTCGCAAGCATAAATTTTGCCCGATCCGCTAACTTTCAGGTCGGCAAAGTCGGCTGTCCCGGAGATTTGCACTTGCCCCGATCCCGATACGTTTATTTCAAGATCTTCACATTCGACACCGGTCTGGATTCTTCCGGACCCTGAAATATCGATGTCAAACCTGTCGGAATAGAAGTAATCTGTAGTTATGTTTCCAGATCCACTTTGTTTTATGCCTTCGAGGTTTGGAGTGGTGATATACACTTCCATGGGCAAACGGTTTCTGAGGTTGTAAAATCCTCTTACGTCAACTACCAGGCTGTTTCCAACAACTCGGGTATCGATATATTGAAGAAGGTTTGATTCGGCATTGACCATAACTTCGAATTCATCACCACTGGTTATATGAACATCAAATTCGCCACTGGATTTTACTTTCTCGAAGGTAGATGAATACCTAAATTCGCTTTCGGAAATGCCGTTGCCTCTGATAAAATGCTCATCGCAACTGGAGAATCCCAGAAGGGATAAAAGTGCTATCAAAGGGAAAAATTGTCTAATTGTTTTCATGGTTTAATCTTTTAATTTAAAAGCATCTTTTTTTTGGCTTTATGAATGCTTATTGCTGTTTAATAGTTGTTTTTATTTGTTTTCAATTTTAATGACAAGTGTTTTTTTGAAGGGTTGCAATCGAATGAAAAAAAAATAATTTTTTTTGAAAAATTATTAGTTGATAATGGTAGCAGGAACAGGGACATGGTTATAAAATCCATGCATATGTATTGTGGGTTAATTGTTGGTGGTAAGGGAATTAGGATAAAATAATTTTAGTTTTTCATAATATTGATTTCGCCACCTTCGGCATTTATGAAAAGCTTTTCATTGCTGGTTTTTGATTTCCCCATGGATGCTTTTATTTTTATTTTTCCGGTTTTATCATCCATGATTTCCTCGTTATCTACAGTAATTGAGCGGGCAAGGTTTAACGATGCTTTTGTATTTACAATCTCAAAACTGAAATTAGATGAATCATCAAAATACAGGTCCAGATCAGTATTTCGCGACTCGATAAAAATATTACTAAATTCAGGGTTAATTTCTTCTAAGCTAACATCTCCGTGACTTAGCCGAAGGTTTACTTTATCGTCCAGTTCATTTACCCGGAAGCTGGAAAAACTACCAGATGCATCAATTAAGCTGGCAAGCCTTACCCTAAATTTATCCCTTCTCGAATCTGCAATTAAATCCCTCATTTCAAGAATTTCAAAATCACTTTGTTTGCTTTCAATGGTTAAATCACCACAAAATTTCAAATACCATTCACTGTAATTACTTGTTATCCTTGCATCCTTCATGTGGTTTATTGTAGCATCGGCAAAGCTTAGGTTAATATTGGTTTTGCCTTCCAGTTTATGCACTTTCAGGTTCCCGTTTTCCAATGAAATATCCACATCTCCTTTAAGTTCATTCAGGATAATGTTCCCGAATTTATTTTCTATTTTAAGGTTGTTTCCTTTTGGCATCCAAACAATATAGTCGATTTCCATATTTCCATCGGTTTGCAAAATTGATTCCGTAAATTTTCGGATTTCTTTTTCGAGCGTGCTACTGCTAGTTTTTAAGACTGTTTTTGCTATAAGGAAACGTTGGCTATTGGTAAAATCAAAATCAATTTCTTCCATTCGTTTTTCCAACTTCGAGAGTTTCTTTTCTTCCACACGAAGGTTAATATCAATTGTTACCGAGTCTTTATCCCAGGTATTCACTTCAATATTTCCATATTTATTGAGAATCTCAATTTGGGTTTCTTTTGCAACCTTAAATCGTTTGCTGTATTCCCTTGTTTCGGTAAACTGGGCATTTGCAGAATGCATATAGCCCAAGCAAAATATGAATGTTGATAAAATAACTATTATATGCCTCATTTTCTTTCTCTTTTTAACAATTAATTTGTTCCAAAACCGAATCTACCAGCTTTAAGCGGTAACGGTTGTTTTCAATCATTGCTTCAATGACCATTTTATTTGACACATTGTCTTTTAGGTCTGTTTTTAAATCCCGGTACATCGATTCCAATTCAATCAAATCACTTTCTATTTCAGCTTTTATTTCTGGAAAGGTTGAATAACACTTTCTTATTTCACTCATTTTCCCATTTACCTGTTGTGCATAAAAAGCTTCCGTTTCGAGCAAGCCCCTTACTTCAGGATCATTAATCGTTGCCATTTTGCCACCACCTAAATAGCCTTGATGAATTAATACTGCCGATGATACTAAAACAATTGCCACAACAGCAGCAGTCCTAAACATAAATGTTCGTAGTTTAACTGTTTTTGTTTTTTTGTGCCTGCTGTTTATTTTTTCCCAAACTGCCGGCGAAGGTTCGAGGTGGTCGAACTCATCGCGGTTAGCTTTTACAAACTCTTCTAATCTATCTGTATTCATCACACAAAACTTTTTTGTTCTTTCAAAATATCCACAATCCGCCTTTTGGCACGCATAAATTGACTTTTCGAGGTTGACTCAGTAATGCCCATTATTTGTGCAATTTCTCCATGGTCATACCCTTCAAGCAGGTAGAGCGAAAATACCATGCGCCCCCCTTCTGGTAACTGGTTCATAGCATCCAACACGTTTTTTGTGTTAAACTCAACATCATTTTGTTCTTCTTCTGTCTTTTCGTTTGAATATACTTCGTCACAATAAACCAAATCAACTTTTCTTTTATTAATGGCATTCAAACATGTGTTTACCACAATTCTTTTCAACCAGGACCCAAAACTTGATTCATACCTAAACGAGTCCAGCTTTAAAAAAGCCTGGGTAAATGCTTCTTGTAGCATGTCCTCAGCTTCTTCGCGATTGCCCATCATGCGAAAGCAAACATTGAACATTGCCTTTGAGTAAAGATTATATAACTCAAACCTGGCCTTGTCTTTGCCACTTTTGCTAGCCTCAATTATATCTTTATGTATAAATTCAGTCCTTCCCAAGTTCTTTCAATTTCAATAGTAATGACAGTAAATAAACCGAAGGGTTGCAAAATTTAAAGGTAATAAGAAAAAAAAATGGAATTACATTTCAAAGTCAAACTTTTAGTGAAAAATATTTTGCTAAAAAGTTCGAACATTTTTATTGATTTTTAATTTCAGAAAAAATAAAATAGTATATTTGCAACCGCAAAAATAAAATGGTGGATGTAGTTCAGTTGGTTAGAACGCTGGATTGTGGTTCCAGAGGTCGCCGGTTCAAATCCGGTCTTCCACCCCAAAAAGCTTCTCAGAAATGAGGGGCTTTTTTTACGATCACCAGTGAATCTCAAACTTGAATTGTATCTTGGATAATATATTCTAAATAATCCAATAAAATCTATTTTGTTTGTAAAGGATTGTTGGGATTTGTTTTCTAATTTTATAAGGATATGGAAATACCGATTCTATCAAAAAGTACTGCCAGGCAGCTAGCACTTAAAGCTCAATTATTACCTTTCCAGGGTTCTGTAAATACTGCCACCACAATTTATCCAATCATTCGGCAATTGGGATATGTTCAAATTGATACTATTTCGGTTGTTAATAGGGCACATCATCAAACATTATGGACACGATGCAACTCATACAACGAAAATCAATTGGATCAGCTTCAGGCGGGCGAGAGAAAGATTTATGAATATTGGGCACATGCTATGGCTTATTTGCCAATGGAGGACTTTCGCTATAGTTTGCCAAGAATGAAGAATTTTCAAAATCCTAATTCGAGATGGGCAAAACACAGTTTGGTCAAATGCAAACACATAATAAACGATGTTTATGAACGAATTGGGCAGGAAGGTCCGCTGGGCTCAAAAGACTTTAAAAATGAAGATGGTAAAAAAAGTGGGGAATGGTGGGATTGGAAACCAGCCAAGCTTGCTTTGGAGCTATTGTATTGGCAAGGGAAATTGATGGTAAGTGAACGAAATAAATTTCAAAAAATATACGATTTAACGGAAAGGGTATTGCCTGATGGGATAGACCTGACTTTTCCGGATACCAACGAAATGGCTTGCTTTGTAATTTCGGGGGCATTAAAATCAATGGGGCTGGCAAATAAAAAGGAAATCATGAAATTCATGCAGCCTTCGGCATCACGTGATTCAGATTTAACGCTGGTTGATAAACAACATATTGAGCATTGTTTATTGGAAATGCAGGAAGAAAAGGAAATTAAAAAAGTGGGCGTCGAGGGAATTGAAGGGAATTATTATATGCTCAATGAAAATCAAACGTCAGAAAATTTTGACAATATTTCACAACCAACCCTGCATTTTCTTTCCCCCTTTGATAATTTAATTATTCAACGTGAGCGTGCCAAACAATTGTTTGATTTTGACTATTCGCTTGAATGTTATGTTCCCGAACCCAAAAGAAAGTTTGGCTATTTCGTTTTTTCAATTTTATTTGGAGATAAACTGGTTGGTAGGTTTGATCCAAAAGCCGACCGTAAAAACAAAACTCTTATTTTAAAGAACCTGTATTTTGAAAATGGGTTTGAATGCAACGACCATTTTATCCACTTGTTTGTACAGCGATTGATGCAATTTGCAGCCTTTCACAATTGCGAAAAAATTAGTGTTGAAAAGTGTACGAATAAAAAGATTCTTTCAAAAATTCAATCAGTACTTAAAAAACAATTCTAAATCTATTACCACAATTTAAAACAACAACCATCACCCTTAAAAACTATTTATCGTTTATTCTGTTTGAATAAGAAATAAATTCAGGATATATTCAGGCTTTTTTAACACCATAACCTATGAACTCATTTATTTCTCCCGATAATCATATCGTACTTTTATTAATAATTGCAGGGGCTGCAGCATTTGGTATTTATTCAGAACATAAGAAATGGTTTGGTAAGGTCTCCGGCATATTAGTGACCATGATTTTTATGTCGGTTTTGTCAATGACCGGAATCATACCTATTGCGTCCAACCCTAAAGTAAAAGTGGATGTCTATTCAATGGTTTTCACCTATTTCATCCCAATTGCAATCCCATTATTATTGTTTAGTTCAAACCTTTTAAAAATTGTCAAAGAAAGTGGCAAATTGTTGGTTGCCTATATTTTAGGTGCAGTAGGAATTGTAATTGGTTGTTTTATTGCATTCTCGTTTATTAACCTTGGCGAAGGGGAAGGCAATGTGGCTGGAGTAATTGCAGCTACTTTAATCGGTGGAAGTGTGAATTTTATTGCCACCGCTGAAATTCTAAATTTTAGTACCAATCCGCTTTTTACGGCAACCATTGCCATTGATAATTTTGTTGCAAATTTATATGTATTGTTGCTGTTTTTAGTCCCGTCAATTGGGCTGCTGACCCGCTTTTTTGCGAAACCAAAAGAGGAAAACAAACGAAGTGAGGTTTCTGAGACTGGAACGAAATCGGAAATTACTTTGGAACGGATTGCCGTATCATTATTTATTGCACTTGGTGTAGCCGGGATTGGAAGCGTTTTAGCGCCAATGGTTCAGGGGCTAATCCACACAGAATTAAATCTAAGTATTTTATTCATTACGATTTTTGCGGTTTTAGTTGCCAATTTATTTCCCAAACAACTAAAAAAGCTGGAAGACACCGCTTTTGCCATTGGAATTTGGATGATGTATATCTTTCTTGCGGTGATAGGTGCAGCAACCAATTTAAACGACATCTTGCACGTAGCACCATTGCTTTTATTGTTTTATGTGGTAATTATGGTGTTTCATTTCATTTTTATGCTCTTGCTGGCAAAGCTCTTCAAATTAGATGTTTATGAAGTGATCATTTCATCGGCTGCAAATATAATGGGACCATCGGTTGCAGCGCCAATGGCGGCATCACTGGGGCAAAAAAAACTGGTGACACCCGGAATTCTGGTTGGAATTTTGGGATATATAGTTGGAACCTTTATTGGCGTTACAATTGCGTTATATTTAAGCTGAAAAAATTGGTCGGTTAATAATGTAAAAAGGGAAGCTCAACAGCCTCCCTTTAATTGTTAACCCCCAAACAAACAATATGCAGGATGCATATTGCATATCCAAGTTAAGAAAAATTAATGTAAATAAAAAGAGTTTAAATTCATTTATTTGAAAAATAGCGTACAAACACCGATCAGAATTCCCGGGTTATTTAATAATTTTTACTTTTACTTTGATTATTTGTAAGCAGATGAAACAAATTGGAGGTATTATTTTGGCAGGTGGGAAAAGCTCCAGAATGGGTGAGGACAAAGCCTTTGTAGAATATAAAGGAAGTATGCTAATTGAATATAGCCTTCATTTGGCAACGAATTTTTGTGAATCAATTATAATTAGTGCCAACAGCAAAGTATATGAGCGTTTGGGTTATCCCGTGGTTGCTGATGAATTTGAAGCTCGCGGTCCAATCGGTGGTATTTACTCAGCATTAAAAAAAGCTGAATTTGATTGGAATTTAGTTATTAGCTGCGATACCCCATTTGTTACAAAAAATGTTGTTGAAACTTTAAAACAAAATATTGGCAATTACGATTGTATTGTTCCCATTCATAATGGAAGGACTGAACCTTTGGTGGCATTTTATAATAAATCAGCATTGAAGGTTATTGAAGGTTCAATTCAGAGAAAAGAATATAAATTAAAACTATTGATTAAAGAACTTCACACAAAATTTGTTGATGTTTCTGATTTGGTGAATGAAAATCCCGATGTATTCAAAAATTTTAATTCTCCCAGCGACTTAGTTAATTAGCCATGCTCGCTAATATTAACCAGTCTTTTGAAATCAACTATTTCAATATCTTTCCCGTAAATTTTCAGTATTTTATCCTTACGGAATTCAGAAAGTGTACGAATTACATTTTCAGTAGTCATTCCAATATATTCAGCAATTTCACGTCTTGAAATTGGCAACTCAAAACTACTATTTTTATAGATATAGTTTGAGAAATATAGCAATACATGGGCTACCCGGCCCCGTAGGTGTTTACGTCGAATATCAAGGTTATCTTTCAGGATTAGGTCGGCGACTGCACTAAACCTGCTCATTAAATCCATGGTAAACATCGCATTGGTTTGAGCTAACCTCTTTACATTATCAAGGTCAAGCATGCAAATAACCGAATCTTCAATTGCAGTAACAGAATAATTATATACATCCGAAGAAAATATACTAAAAAGGCTCACAAAATCAAATGGTTTCGAAAAACTTAAAATTTGATCTTTCCCGTCAGGAGCGGTTCGTGATAGTTTAACCAAACCTTCCTTTAGGTATATAAATTCTTTGATTGCTTCCCCTTCACGAATTATATAATCCCCTTTTTGAAAACTCTTTTCAATTTTGATTTCGCAAATGTTGCTTAGAGTTTCAATTGTAACATGCGAAAAAAACAAGGCTTTCAGGTCACAATTTTCACAACTGCACTTCGGATCGTTATCTAACATGACTTATAACAGCTTATTTCCTCTAAAATACCAAAAAGTTATGATATCCATTACATTGTGATAATTATCATATCAACCTTTTATTTTCTTTCTGCCAATGAACTTAACTTTCCGAAAGAATAAATGAATTAGTCCAGAAATTAAATACCAGAAGGATGAAACGAATTTTAATTTTAGGGGGAGGTACAGCAGGTACCATGATGTCAAACAAATTAAGAAAAGTTCTTGAGCGCGATGAATGGGAAATCACAATTGTCGATCAATTTAAAACACATTATTACCAACCAGGATTTTTGTTTATCCCGTTCGGGATTTACAATAAGGAAGATGTGGTGAAGCCAAAGTCAGACTTTTTCCCATCCGGGGTTAATGTTATTTATGCTGAGATTGACCAGATAATAGCAGACGAGAATAAAGTAAGACTATCGGATGGCAAAGTTTTACATTACGATTATCTGATTATTGCTACAGGAACAAAAACATACCCGGAAGAAACACCGGGGCTTAAGGATAAATTGTGGTATAAAGACATCTTTGATTTTTATACCGTAGAAGGTGCGGTTGCCCTACAAAAATATTTTAAGTCATGGGAAGGCGGAAACTTGGTCATGGCAATTTCAGAGTTGCCTTACAAATGTCCGGTTGCCCCAATTGAATTTGTATTTCTGGCAGATGCGTTTTTTACCGAGAAAGGCATTCGCGACAAAGTGAACATTACCTATGTTACCCCAATGCCAGGTGCATTTACCAAGCCTATTGCCTCAAAAATGTTATCCGAATTGCTTAAAGAAAAAAATATCAATGTGGTTCCTGATTATTACATTGAAAGGGTAGATAACGAAAACAAAAAGTTGGTTTCGTACGATGAAAAAGAAATCCCTTTCGATGTTTTAACTATTGTCCCGGTAAACATGGGCGATGAAATGATTGAACGCAGTGGACTTGGTGACGATATGAACTTTGTTCCAACCGATAAAGAAACACTAAGGTCGCAAAAATACGAGAACAT
Source organism: Prolixibacteraceae bacterium (assembly GCA_963678235.1). GTDB lineage: Bacteria > Bacteroidota > Bacteroidia > Bacteroidales > Prolixibacteraceae > JABMQB01. The sequence goes on from OY782766.1 coordinate 4,448,077, forward strand.
TTTTGTGTTGGGCGATGCATCCAATATTCCTACGTCAAAAGCCGGATCAGTAGCGCATTTTGCCGCTGAGATCCTATTTGAAAATCTGATGAACACAATCGAAGGCAGACCAATGATGGCAAAGTTCGACGGACATGCAAACTGTTATATAGAAACCGGACACGGTAAAGGTGCACTTATCGACTTTAATTACAACACTGAACCACTACCGGGAACATTTCCATTACCGGGCATTGGACCTTTTGGATTATTGAAAAATACCAAAATTAACCACTATGGGAAAGTGATGTTTAGGTGGATTTACTGGCATATTTTACTAAAAGGGAAAGAGCTTCCGGTTGAACCCTTAATGACTATGGCAGGAAAGAAAAAAATAAATTAATCTGAAGTGAGATGGAAGAGAAGCAACTACAAACTCAGATTACAGAGTTAAATCAAAAAGTTGATTTATTGCTTGAATATGTAAATCAGCAAAGGCTCAAAACCAATCAATTGGAAGATTTTATGTCTGATCTATCCATTGTTGGAAAAGATGCTTACGATAGCGCCGTGGTTGAATTGGATAACCGGATGGTCGAATTGGATTTGGATGAGATCAAAGGATTGGGCTTAAGGGTTTTGCGAAATATTGGAAATATCAACCAGTTTCTTGAGACATTCGAAAGCCTTTCGGATTTGATGAAAGATGTATCGCCAATTGCAAATGAGGTTATTATCGATTTTTCAAAGAAACTACATGAATACGATCAAAAAGGCTATTTCGAATTCTTTAGGGAAGTTGGGACCATTTTCGATAACATTATCACGCATTATTCACCTGATGATGTAAAAGCTTTGGCAGATAACATTGTGACCATTATGGAAACTATTAGATCAGCGACACAACCTGAAATGATGAAGGCCATTAATAATGGCGCTAAAGTTTACGGAAGCATCGAAACAGAAAACATACCTGAGTATTCAATATGGAAAGTTATGAGAGAACTAAACCAGCCCGAAATGAAAAAGGCATTGGGGTTCTTTGTAACATTCATGAAAAATTTATCGGCAAATAATTAATAGGATTTAAAAATAAAGTTATGGCAGAAAAAGTATTAGGTGGAAAAAATGTTGAAGTAACAGCAGAAGGTTACTTGACAAACATGGCGGATTGGAATGCAGAAGTAGCAGCAGATATTGCAAAAGAAGTCGGAATTGAACTTACCGAAAAACATTTTGAGGTGCTGAACTACCTGCGCGAAAAAGAAGCTGCGGGCGAAACCCTGACGATCCGCAAAGTAGGGAAGTCGGGAATTGTTGATATTAAAGGATTATACCAGTTATTTCCTGGGGGGCCTTTAAAAATATCTTCAAAACTGGCTGGAATTCCCAAACCAACAAGTTGTGTATAACCTAAAAACGAATAAAATGAGTGATTTAAAAAACGAAACTCCTTTAAAAAAGGTATGTCTTATTTGCGCTAAAGGCGCAATCGAAGATGTGTATGCAACACTGGTGATGGGTAATGGCGCCGTAATGGAAGGAATTGAAGCAAAATTGTTTTTTACATTTTTCGGATTGGATGCCATTACAAAAAAAAGAATGAATAAACTACACACAAGCACGGTTGGAAACCCGGCAATGAGAATGCCCGGAGGATTGCCATTTCCTACACTTTTTGGGGCAATACCCGGAGTTGAGGCTGGTGTTTCGGCAATGATGAGAAGCCAAATGGATGCTTTGGATATTCCCCCGGTTGATGAGTTTTTAGACATGATCACTGCCGGAGGTGGTGAGATATATGCATGCAAGCTCGCGGTGGATATGTTTAAATTGAAAAAAGAAGATTTTAGCGAACATGTGAAGGATATCATAACCATTGGTGAATTTTATGCGATGGCAGGTGGCGAAGGGACACAAATAATTTTTACCTAAGGAATTGATTGAGAAGTAGAGGGGAGGAGCGTCACCAATCTTATGAATGGTGACGTTTTTTTTATGGTTTTATTGGATTTAATTCACTCGTTCACCAACAAATTATTTCTACTTCTTTAGAATCATTTTAAATTTACTTTCGTTCATTATTTAAATCCCTTCTAAACTGTTTTGTAAGTGTCAGTGATTGAGTGAAATAAGTACCCTTGTATGCGGTGTTGTTTTGATCATATGATTATTCTCTTTTGAAACAAAGTGAAACATGTATACTTTTAGATATTTCAATATCGATAAATGTATATGTTTGTAGGCTTAAATACAATTTGAGATGTCAAAAACCAGACGTGATTTCATAAAAATATCTTCATTAACAACCGCAGGAATTGTTGCAGGAGGTGGAATATTGAACTCGGCTTTGCCTTCTTTTAAAGATTCGAAACTGGGAACATTTGGTCCTCTTGATAACAAAAGAACACCAACCTATTGCGAGGTTTGTTTTTGGAAATGTGCCGGATGGGTGCATAAAAATGAAGATGGCTCCATTAAAAAAATCGTTGGAAACGATGACGATACCAACTGCAACGGGCGTTTTTGTCCACGTGGCACTGGTGGTGTTGGCATGTACTACGATGAAGACAGGTTAAAAAACCCGTTAAAAAGAGTAACGGGTGAAGATGGAAAGCAAACGTACAAGGAAGTTTCCTGGGACGACGCATTTGAGTTTATTGCAGAAAAAATGCAAAAAATCAAAGAAGAGCACGGTCCTGAATGTACAGCATTGTTTACCCATGGATCTGGGGGGCATTATTGGGGTACGCTTTTAAAGGCATTTGGATCGACCAATATTGCAGCACCTTCGTATGCACAATGTCGGGGGCCTCGCGAAGTCGCCTTCATTGCAACCTTTGGTGATGGTTTAAACTCACCGGAACCAACCGATATCCGGGACACACGATGTCTTGTGCTATTAGGTTCACATATTGGTGAAAATATGCACAATGGGCAGGTACAGGAAATGTCGGATGCCATAGATAAAGGGGCTACAATTATTACTGTTGATCCGAGATTTTCAACAGCAGCGAGTAAATCTAAATACTGGTTGCCAATTAAGCCGGCTACCGATATCGCACTTCTCCTGACCTGGATTCGTGAAATAATCAACAACGATTGGTACGATAAAAAATACATTGAAAAATATGCCTATGGCTTTGAAGAATTGAAAGCCTACGTACAACCATTTACACCTGAATGGGCATATGGTGTTACTACCATTAAGCCTGATCAAATTAGGGAAACTGCACGCGAAATGGCGAATGCCTCACCTTCGGTAATCATCCACCCTGGAAGGCATGTCACCTGGTATGGTGATGATACACAACGTCTGAGGGCGGTAGCAATTTTGAATGCTTTGCTTGGCTCATGGGGACGACGTGGAGGTTTTTTCGTACCAGAAAAAGCAAGTGTCCCTGCATATCCACACCCTGAGTTTCCAAAGGTTTCACGCAACTGGCGCGATGCCATGAAAGGAAAATATAACTTGGCTGATCTTGCGTTAGCTTCAGGAGTTTGTGATGCAACAATTCCTACCCCTGATTTAGATTGCAATATCAAAGGTTGGATTGTAAATGGAACAAACTTGATTATGACCCTGCCTGATCAGAAAAAAACCATTGATGCAATTAATAACCTTGATTTGTTGGTAGTGGTTGATACCATGCCAATGGAAATTACGGGTTATGCCGATATTGTTTTACCGGAATGTACCTATCTCGAACGTTGGGATGATTTGAGGATTGTGCAGGGGCGCAATCCGAATATTGCTTTACGCATGCCGGCAGCCGAACCAAAATACAATACAAAACCTGCCTATTGGATGGCAAAAGAGTTGAGTAAAAAGTTAGGATTGGAGGCATATTTTGCCTGGGATTCTTTCGAGGATGTGTTAGATTGGCAATTGAAACAAATAGGTTCTTCGTTGGAAGAAATGAAACGGATTGGCGTTAAAAATTTCCCAAGGGAATACGGAGGCTTATATTTTGAAGATGGTGAAGATATTGAGTTTAATACCAACACAGGAAAAATCGAATTGTATTCTACAGCCATGGAAGAAGAAGGTTTTGATCCACTTCCGGTTTATACACCACACATGGAGCCGCCAGCAGGATTTTACCACTTGAACTATGGGCGGGCGCCTATGCATACCTTTAGCCGTACTTCGAACAATCCGAATTTAACTGATTTAATGGATGAGAATACGGTTTGGGTAAACCCGAAGGTTGCAAAAGAATGGGGGCTGAAAAATGGAACACAGGTTTATCTTGAAAATCAAGACGGGATAATATCTGATTTTAAAATAAAAGTGAGGGTTACAGAACGTATTCGCTTCGATTCGGTTTACATGGTACATGGTTTTGGACATTCGAATAAAAAACTGAGTCGGGCACATGGCAAAGGAGCCAGCGATTCCCAATTAATTACACGGGTTTTAATTGACCCGGTGATGGGAGGTACCGGAATGAGGGGAAATTTTGTAACATTTCGTTTTGAAAAAGAAAGGGAGGCAGAATCATGAGATATGCAATGGCTATTGATACTAAAAAATGCGTAGGTTGTTCTGACTGTGTTGTTGCTTGCCAAACAGAAAACAATGTGCCAATTGGCTATTGTCGCGATTGGATTGTTGAAGTGACCGATGGAACCTATCCACAATTAGAAATAGAAATACGCTCAGAACGTTGTAACCACTGCGAAAATTCACCATGTGTTAGGTGTTGCCCAACAGGGGCAAGTCATTATGAAGATGGAGGAATTGTTACGGTTACGCATCATAAATGCATTGGGTGCGGTGCATGTATTACCAGTTGTCCATACGATGCAAGGTATTCCCATCCCGAAGGGTATGTGGATAAATGTACCTTTTGCATGCATCGGGTGAAAAAAGGTGAACAGCCGGCTTGTGTGGCAGTCTGCCCTACAAAATGTATGTATTTTGGTGATCTCGACAATCCGAACAGCGAAGTTTCTCAAGTGCTTAAAAAGAGAAAGCATAAAACTTTGATCCCCGAAGCAGGGACAAAACCGCATGTTTATTACCTGATTTAAAATCATAAAAATGAGAGAAGAAATTATTACATCAGGAAGGTTAAATCCGCATATCGATCCGCATTTGGAAATATGGCACTGGCATATTCCACTGTATTTATTCCTTGGCGGCCTGGCTGCCGGTATTTTATTTTTTGCCAGTTTGTACACTATTCTTGGCAAAGAAAATAAGTATGCCGGAGCCGTAAAACGTGCCCCAATTATAGTGCCTTTTCTATTAATAATTGGGTTAGCAGCATTGTTTTTCGACCTGAAACATAAACTGTATTTCTGGCAATTATATACAATCATCCGAATTGAATCACCTATGTCATGGGGGGCGTGGACCTTAATGGCAATTACGCCATTATCTATTGTTTGGGTTGCAATCCATATAAAAGAATTTTTTCCGAACTGGGATTGGAAATTTGCTATTTTAAAAGAAATAGAACAATTCTTCCTAAAGTATAAAGTTTATCTGGCATGGGTCATACTCTATTTTTCCGTTATCCTGGGAATTTATACCGGTATCCTGTTTTCAGCTTTTAATGCAAGGCCGCTTTGGAATACATCCATTTTAGGACCATTGTTCCTGACATCCGGCTTATCAGCTGCAGCTGCGGTAATTATTTTGTTTTCAAGAAGGCAGAAAGAGAGGATTAATTTCGCTAAGATCGATATTATGTTGATTGGGATCGAATTATTCCTGATCGTGCATATGTTTATGGGATTTTTGGCAAGCACACAGGTGCAAATTGAAGCAGCTAACTTGTTTTTAGGAGGCCCATACACCGCACCATTCTGGATTTTTGTGGTCATTCTGGGTATGATCTTACCTGCAGTTTTGGAATGGTTGGAATTACGAAAATTTCATATACCTGCAGTTATTCCGGTAGTATTGGTCTTGTTCGGAAGCCTTATGTTGAGGTTTATAATTGCCTATGCCGGACAATTAAGTAGATGGTTATATTAATTACAATATTGAAATAAAAATATCATGACATTAAAAAAGCAAAAACCTTACATGAACCCATATATTGGTGGCGCACTTTTAGGAATTGTGCTGGTCATTGCATTTTGGGTTTCGGGAAGAGGCCTTGGTGCCAGTGGTGCATCAAAAAGTGTTATTGTGGCTGGTGTTGAAACATTGGCGCCTAAACACGTTGAAAATTCCGCATTTTATACCAATTATATGAAATCGCATCCAAAACCATTAAAATCATGGTTGGTATTCGAAATGCTAGGCGTTCTTGTTGGAGGTTTCTTATCTGGTGCAATTGCCGGGAGGTTAAAATTTCAGGTGGAGAAATCACCAAAAATCACCAACAAAACAAGGATTGTTTTTGCGGTGATCGGAGGTATTTTGTTTGGGTTTGGATCGCAACTTGGGCGAGGGTGCACAAGTGGATCGGCACTAACCGGGATGGCAGTGCTTTCATTAAGTGGCTTTTTATCGATGGCTGCAATTTTTGGAACTGCCTTTGCCCTTGCATATTTTGCCAGAAAACTTTGGATATAATTCAGTAAATCAATCACTCAGTAATTCAATCATTATAAAATGGGACCATTAATTGTAAATGAAATAATATCAGAAAACACCAATTTCTTTTTGGCATTTCTAATCGGAATAGGTTTTGGCTTTATTCTTGAATCAAATGGATTTTCATCCAGCCGTCGTTTGGCAGGAATGTTTTACGGTTACGATACCACCGTATTAAAAGTATTTTTTACTGCTGCCATTGTTGGCGCATTGGGCTTATTGTTTATGAGCCTTTTTGGATGGATCAACTTAAACTACATTTATATTAACCCAACCTACCTTTGGTCAACACTAGGCGGAGGGGTAATAATGGGGGCAGGATTTATACTTGGAGGATATTGCCCTGGTACGTCTTTTTGCGCAGCCTCTATCGGAAAAATAGATGCTTTGGCATTCATTGGCGGTATTTTTATTGGAATCTTAATTTTCACGGAAGGATTTCCTCTTTGGGAAGGTTTTTATAATGCAAAATTCCTGGGATCCCCATTATTAAGCGATGTTTTTGGCGCTTCACGGGGCTTATTGACTTTCTTGATTATTTTGGTTGCCCTTGGTATGTTTTGGGTTGGCGAATGGGCAGAAAAACGTTTTTCAAGAGAGGATTATACCATTCATCAAAAGTAATATAACTTTATAATCAAAATCAAATGAAAGCAAGATTAGTATTAGCGTATATTCTTATTCCACTGGGGCTTATTATTGCAGCTGTTCCGGAAAATACGACCAAACAATATAAATTAACTGCGGAAGAGCTTTTGGAAGAAGTAAAAAGTGGAACTCAATTTCTGAGTCCGGATGAGGTGGCGGATATGATCATTAAAAGTGATCCATCGTTACAACTCATTGATGTTCGGAGTGCAGACGAATTTGAAAAATTTAGTTTGCCAAATGCGATAAATATACCATTAATTGACATCCTAAATCCTGAATGGGAGGATTATATTTACCAAGATGTAAAACTGAATGTGTTTTATTCGAACGCTTCCAACGATGCTAACCAGGCATGGATGATTACACGCCAGCTTGGGTATGAAAATAACTATGTCCTGCAGGGAGGGCTAAACTATTGGGTTGAAACCATTATGAACCCTGAAGAACCAACTTCTGCAAGTCCGAATGAGGAATTAGCAAAATATAATTTCAGAAAAGGTGCTGGCATGGCATTGGGAGGAGCAGCAATTACAACTTCTCAGCCAACAACGTCAAGTAGTCCGAAACCGCCTATTACTAAACGCAAGAAAAAGAAAAGAGTACAAGGCGGATGCTGATCATGAACCGTAAATAGGGGAGATGGAATAATTACGGTCAAGTCACCTAAGGTAAAACAGAGATTCTTTCAGTTTTTTTGAAAGGATCTTTTTTTTTGCCATTTTGGCATAATTTTTATTCGAAATCATCTACCTTTAATTTTTAATTTGAAAAACAAACATAATTATGTCACGAATTCTTGTTATTGATGATGAAAGAAGTATCAGGAATACTTTAAAAGATATCCTGGAATATGAGAAGTACGAAGTAGAATTAGCAGAAGATGGCAATGTTGGGATTGACAAGGTTCGGAATGGTGAGTTTAAAATAATCCTATGCGATATAAAAATGCCCGGAATGGATGGTATTGAAACCCTGGAAAAGATAAATATTCTTAGTCCGGATACCCCGGTTGTAATGATCTCAGGTCATGGAAATATCGATACCGCAGTTGAAGCAATAAAAAAAGGAGCATACGATTTTATTGAAAAACCATTAGACCTCAACCGATTGCTGATTACCATCCGCAATGCTATGGATAAGTCACAATTGGTGAATGAAACAAAAATATTGAAGAAGAAAGTAAATAAAAAGTTTCAGATAATAGGGGAATCAGCGGCAATTACGCATATTACCGAGATGGCAGACCGTGTGGCACCAACTGATGCCAGAGTGTTAATTACCGGGGCAAATGGTTCGGGTAAAGAATTAATCGCAAGAAGGATACACGATAATAGCAACCGCTCTTCCGGTCCGTTTGTGGAAGTCAATTGCGCTGCAATTCCTTCAGAGTTAATTGAAAGTGAATTGTTTGGTCATGAAAAAGGTGCATTTACATCGGCAGTGAAACAGCGCAAAGGAAAGTTTGAACAGGCAACCGGAGGAACACTTTTTTTAGACGAGATTGGGGATATGAGCTTGTCGGCGCAAGCTAAAGTACTAAGGGCTTTGCAGGAAAACATTATTTCGAGGGTTGGTGGCGACAAACAAATAAAAGTCGATGTTCGCGTGGTGGCTGCAACCAATAAGAACCTTTCGGAAGAAATTCAAAACAATAACTTTAGGGAAGATTTGTACCATCGTTTGAGTGTTATCCTGATCAAAGTACCTTCATTGAATGAGCGATTGGAAGATATTCCATTGTTGGCAAATCATTTTATCAAAGAGATTTGTGCTGAATATGGAATGCCCCTAAAAACAATTACCGAAGATGCAATTAAGGAATTTCAAAAAGTAACATGGACCGGAAATATTAGGGAGTTCCGGAATGTTATTGAACGTTTGATCATCTTGTGTAACAGTAAAATAGAGGCAGATGACGTCTTGAATTTTGCTTCGCCAATCCGCTAAGTAGTTTTTTTGAATTCATTAAAAACAACTTCATCAATTTATTGTTACAACTTAATGAGCAATAACCGTCAATTATTGCCATGCGTGTTTTTTAAGCCTCTGAATGCATAAGTTGACCATTTTAATCGTGGTACCTTGCTTTATTTCCTACAGAAATAAAAAAAATACAGCTTATGGTTCAGAGGTTTTTTTATGCCAAGGATTAAAATTTATTCAAAATCAACTTTAACGATATAAAGCACAAAATTATAAAGGATATACCCCACAATTATTAGGGGAAGGGCATACACATTGAAAAGTATGACTAATAGGATTACCATTATAATAAAGACATAACGGAACCAATTTTTACTCCAACTGAGGTTTTTGAACTTTAAGGAAAACATTGGTACCCTCGAAACCAACAATAAAGAGGTTATTACGGACAATAACACAAGGTTTTTACTTGAAAAAATCAATATTAATAGTTCTGCATGCTCCTGAAAATGTAGGATTAAGCCAAAAGATGCCCACAGAATAGCATTGGCAGGGGTTGGAAGTCCTTTAAAATTACTTGTTTGGTTATCATCAATATTGAATTTTGCAAGCCTTAAGGCAGCAAAAACCGGGATTAACAAAGCTGAAGCTAAGATTAGCCAATCAAGGGCATTCCCCTGGATTTCGTAAATTGGTTGGTTTTTTCCGAACAACGAAAATTCCAGCATGGTGAATAAAATAGCGGCCGGCGCAACCCCAAAGGAGATTACATCTGCTAAAGAATCCAATTGTTTGCCCATTTCGGAATAAGCATTTAATAGCCTGGCGGCAAGACCGTCCATAAAATCAAAGATGGAAGCCGCAATAATAAAAATCCCCGCAAATTCTAAATGACCATCAACGGCAAAAAAAGTGGCAAGTACTCCGCAAACAACACTTAAAGATGTTATAAAATTGGGAACCCAGCCAAATATGTTATTTTTTCCTGACATTTATTATTTGAACCTTGCGATTACCGTTTTTCCGCCTTTTGTAGTATCGCCTATTTTTACTTTTATATCACAGTCTTTAGGAAGAAATAAGTCAACTCTTGAACCAAACCTGATGAAACCAAGGTGTTGGTCTTGCGTTACTTTTGCACCTGGTTTAATGTAAGCAACAATTTTACGGGCCAATATTCCTGCAATTTGCCTCATTAAAACTTCTGTGCCATCGTTCATCTTAATAACAGTGGTGCACCTTTCGTTTTCTTCGGACGATTTGGCAACGAAAGCCGGAAGGAATTTTCCGTTTTTATGCTTTTGATATACAATTTCACCAAGAACGGGAACACGGCAAATATGCACATTTACCGGCGACATAAAAACCGATACCTGGATACGTTCTTCTTTAAAATATTCGCGCTCCATCGCCGGCTCAATTACAACTACTTCGCCATCACATACCGAAAGGACACTTTTTTCATCGCACTCAACAGGATAATCCGGATCCCTGAAAAACCAAAAAACCATGCCTGCCAGAAATAAAATCCCTGCATAAAGTACATAACTGATTAGGTAATTTCTAAGTAAAAGACATACTAAAGCTGCAATTATTGCCAGTACAATCATTGCTATTGGGATGACCTTTTTACCTTCTTTATGTAGTTTCATATTGGTAAATAAGCAAATTAATGATTGAAAATCAGTAGCCAGGCTACAATAAAAGGGATTGCCAGCAAAAGGCTATCAAAACGGTCGAGCATACCTCCATGACCGGGTAATAATGTACCTGAGTCTTTACGGTTAAGGCTCCTTTTAATCATTGATTCAACCAGGTCGCCAAACGTCCCAAATATAATAATGATAAGGGCTATAACAATCCAGCTAATCAGTTCAAGAGTTTGGAAAAATACCGAATTCAAAATTCCCATAATGATCGCAAACATACCGCCACCAATCACTCCTTCCCATGATTTTTTTGGAGAAATACGCTCGAATAGCCTGTGTTTCCCAAGCCAAATACCAAAAAGATAGGCAAACGAATCATAAATCCATATAATGAGGAATATACCCATTAAAATCCAAGGATAGTACATTTTATTTTGTGCCTGCCCGGGAAATACGACAAAATTTAAAAGTCCAATAGGAACTGCTACGTAAACGATTCCAAGAATTGTTAATGCAATATTTCCCAAAGGGTTGCTCTTATTTCGAAACAGTTCAACGATGAATACTACGGCAATCAACGGAAAACTAAAGAATACCGTATATGACCTTATGAAGCCTTTCCCGAAGGCAAAAAGTAATAAGAAAACCAAGGTTCCAATAATCAATCCGGTAATTTTTTGCGGCTCAATGTTTTCTGATTGGCATATTGAATAAAATTCAAGCAAGGAAAGGATTAGTATGGCTGCAAATACAATTCCAAATGCTATTGGATGAAAAATTATACCGGCAATTAGAACAATCCCAAAGATTGCCCCTGTTATTGAACGTTTAAGTAGATCTGTCAATTTTTCAATTCTTTGAGAAGTTCAATCGCTTTTGTTTCGTCGTGTTCTTCCACATAAATTCTAAACTCGCCAAAAGTCTGATATGCAGAGTCGTGTTGGTTCATAACTACAGATTTTATTCCGTTATCTTTTAGCAAAGCCTCTGCAATTGCAACCTTGTATTCATGTGAAGTCATATATACTTCTTTCCAGCCTTTTTCCATAGCGCAAAATTAGCGAAATAATTTTTATTATGAGATAAATACATGCACCTCTTTTGGTCCGTGCATTCCTATGATCAATGTTTTTTCGATATCGGCGGTTCGACTTGGACCTGTAATAGTAGTAATCAATGATGGAAGTCCATCCTTATATTTGTCCGATAAAAATTGATAGGCATCTTCTAAATGACCCACAATTTGTTTTTTGCTTGCAATAACAATATGAATTGGAGGATATACAAACATTTTCCTGCCGGATTTTAGTGCCGAAGAAACAACAACTGCACCTAAGTGCGCAACCAAACATTCGCAGTCGGTAATTCCTGCTTTGATTGTTTCCGGGATGTTACGTTCATTTTTAACTGGAACATTGTTTTCCGAAAGCATTATATGAAGCTCAGGATCGTTGCAATAAACCTCAGTGCCAATATTTGAAATTAATATCCTTAATTCGCTTATCAATTGGTTTAGATCTTCACAAATATGGACATGCCCACTAACGGCTTCCATTTTGTCTTTAAACATCGCAGGGAGGTCTTTCCCCAAAGGATGGTACATTGGTGATAAAAAATCAGGCTTCAAAGGAGATTGTTTTTTTCTGTGTCCCCCCTGAAGCCTGTCTAATATTTCTTTTCGGGCTTTGTTCATTTAAGCCTTTGCATCTTCTTTGTTTTCTTGTTTGTCAATGTTAATTGCCGCCCTCTTTTTTACTTCGGATTCTTCAGCTTCGGCAGCAAGTTTTTTGTTGTTTTTTATTACTGCAGCAGCCTCTTCCCTTTCACGTTTCTTTTTTTCATCCCAGGGGCGTTTTCCGAAAATTTCTTCCAGGTTTTCACTAAAGATGACTTCTTTTTCAAGAAGTAATTCTGCAAGTTTTGTATGTCCTTCGTGATTTTCCCTTAACACTTTAAGCGCCCTTTCATATTGGGCATCAATAATAACTTTAACTTCTTCATCAATAAGTTCTGCCGTTTTTTCGCTATACGGTTTGGTGAACGAATAATCGCTTTGCCCTGATGAGTCATAAAAACTAACATTTCCAACTTTTTCGCTCATGCCAAAAATACTTACCATGGCATAAGCTTGTTTGGTCACTTTCTCCAGGTCGTTTTGTGCTCCCGACGAGACTTTGTTAAAAGCAACTTGCTCGGCAGCCCTGCCTCCCAGTGCAGAACACATTTCATCTAAAAGTTGCTCTTTGGTGGTTATTGACCTTTCTTCCGGTAAATACCAGGCAGCCCCCAATGCTTTGCCTCTTGGAACAATAGTTACTTTCACCAATGGATGTGCATGTTCTAACAACCAACCAATGGTTGCGTGGCCTGCTTCATGGTAAGCAATGGTTTTTTTCTCGTCGAGCGAAATGATTTTATTTTTCTTTTCCAAGCCACCCACAATCCTGTCAACGGCATCCAGAAAATCCTGTTTCCCAACGGCGTCCCTGTTTTTTCTTGCGGCAATCAAGGCTGCTTCATTACACACGTTTGCAATGTCGGCACCTGAAAAACCGGGTGTTTGTTTAGCCAGAAAATCAACTTTCACCTTGTTTGAAAGTTTAATCGGTTTCAAATGGACGTTAAAAATTTCTTCCCTTTCGTTGAGGTCAGGGAGTTCAACATGGATTTGCCGATCGAACCTTCCTGCCCTCATCAAAGCCCTGTCCAATATGTCTGCCCTGTTGGTTGCAGCTAATATTATAACACCACTGTTGGTATCAAACCCATCCATTTCGGTAAGCAATTGGTTAAGGGTATTTTCACGCTCGTCGTTTGAGCCCATGTTCGGATTTTTACCCCTTGCGCGGCCAATGGCATCAATCTCATCGATGAATACAATACAAGGTGCTTTTTCTTTTGCTTGTTTAAAAAGGTCCCTTACCCTGGAAGCACCAACACCCACGAACATTTCCACAAAATCAGACCCTGACATTGAAAAGAAAGGCACATTTGCTTCACCGGCAACTGCTTTTGCAAGCAAAGTTTTTCCTGTTCCAGGTGGCCCAACCAATAATGCCCCTTTGGGAATTTTACCTCCAAGTTTCGTATACTTGTCCGGACTTTTCAAGAACTGCACAATTTCTTCCACTTCCTGTTTAGCTTCCGATAGGCCTGCAACATCCTTAAAATTGGTGTTTACCCTTGAGTCTTTATCAAATATTTTTGCCTGCGATTTGCCAACATTAAAAATACCTCCGGCTCCTCCGCCTCCGGCACCTTTGCTCATTCTTCTGAAAATCCAGAACCACAAAATTATAATAAGCACAAATGGGCCTATTGTCCAAAGTAAATCCCCGGCAACATTCTTTTCTTCATCAAATTCAAGGATAATTTCTTCCGTCAAGCCTTCTTGGGCTTCTTGCAAATTTCTTTCAAAGGTTTCCAGCGATCCGATCCGAAAATAAAAATGAGGTCCGGAAGCGGAAGGTTTTGTGAACTTTCCATTGAGTTGCGCCTGATATTTGTCAAGACGATCACTTTTTAAATATACAGTTGCTTTTTTTTCGTTGATCACAACAATTTTGGTAATGTCCTGACTCGGCATCATGGTTGTTTTTACAACATTCCAATTAGTTTCAACAGGTCCCCTGCTACTACTGAACAAGAAATTGGCACCGATAAAAACAAGTGCAATTATTCCATAAATCCAATACGGATTAAATTTTGGTTTTTTCCCATCGCCGCCAAGGTTTCCAAAGGGTGACTTAAAATTCGGGGGGTTATTCTTATTCTGTTTCTTATCTGTCATAATTTAAGGTTAACTCTGTTCTTCAATTTTACTAACTTTTGCATCTGCCCATAACGCTTCAAGGTTATAAAACCTTCGCGCTTCTTCCTGAAATACGTGCACCATTATGGTACCGTAATCAAGTAAAACCCAAATGCCATTTCTATATCCGTCTTTATGCCAAACCCTTTCACCAAGCATTTCTTCAACTGTTGCTTCAACCGATTGGGCTATCCCTTCAACATGTTTATTTGATGTTCCATGGCAAATAATAAAATAATTGCATTCTGAATGGTCGATCTTTGTTAAATCGATTTTTAGAATTTCTTTTCCTTTTAATTTTTGGATTCCTTCTAAAATGGCTTCTATTTCTATTTTTTCCGTTTCCTGTTTTTTCCTCATATATTTTTATATCGAAATACAAAGATAGTCTTTTTGCTGCATTTCATTGGTTTCTAGTATTTACGCTTTTAAAAATATGGAAACTTTTTTTCATTGTTTCCGGTTATTATTGTGATATTATTTATACTAAGCTAATTAACCTTATTTTTACAAAATAGTTTAGAACTAACGACTAAAAAAGAACTTTATGATTGGGGCTAAGATTATTCGCTTAAACGACGTTGATTCTACCAACAACTATGCCAAGGGACTGCTTATGCACAAAGAGGCAGAAGAAGGTACTGTCGTTTTGGCACATTGTCAAAAAAATGGACGTGGATATGCCAACAATAGTTGGGAAAGCGAAGCAGGAAAGAATTTAACATTCAGTATCGTTATTTGTCCTTATTTTATCGAACCAATAAAACAGTTTAGCATTTCTATGGCAACTGCCTTGGGAATTACTGATTTTTTGAATCCTTTGATCGAAGATGTCACCATAAAATGGCCAAACGATATTTACATTGGACATAAAAAAGTAGCCGGAATGTTGATCGAAAACATGATTTCGGGTAATAGCATCACAGAATCGATAATTGGTATTGGATTTAACCTAAACCAGGAAGGATTTTCGGCTGCTTTGCCAAATCCAGTATCGTTAAAACAACTTACCCAAATTGATTACGATATCGAAAATTGTTTGATGCATATTTGTTTAGCGATCGAAAAACAGTACGAGAAACTTAAACTCGGACGAATTGATGAACTTATAGAGTCATACCATGAGCGTTTGTATAAAAAAGGCGATTGGGCTGATTATATTGCCAACGAAAAGCAATTCTCAGGTAAAATTATGGGCGTTGACGAAATTGGCAGGTTAAAAATTGTCAACAAGGAGGGAAAAACATTGAGGTTTCTATTTAAAGAAGTTGAATATGTTTTGCCCCCGGAATCAAATACAGAATAGAAAAAACTATTCTGATGAAATCAAGCTCTGGAATTACCCATTATAAGGCAAACGTGACAAGGTATCTGCAAGTTGGTTAATGCCTTCCTCCAGTTTTTTTCCAGCCATCATTTTTATCATCATGCTCATGTCGGCATGAAGTGTAAGCCTCATTTTGCTTTGATGTTCTCCGTTTGGCAGCAATTGTATCCAAAAGGTCAATGACAATGGAAGCCCCCCTGAACTTTCCACTTTAATTGTGGAAAATTCTTTACGCTCAACAATACGTATTTCTGCTAATCCAAGCCCTGAAATCTGGAAACGGCAAGAATCCATATCAGATTCAAAATTGCTGATTTTAACTTGCGGAACCTGTTCAGTAACTTTTTGCAGCAATCCTTCATTTACGTATTTCGAAAGATTTTCGAAGTTTGACAGGTAATTAAATACTTTTGCTTGAGAACTATAAATGTATTTTACTTCGCTTACATACTTGCTAATGCCCATGTCGGAATAAAAAAAATCCCACTTTCGTGGGATGATTTATTGAATTTTTCGAATTATTTTTATTTTCCCCAGTTTTCAGGGTCTTCACGCCAGTTCATTAAACTGTTAACTTCTATTTCAGTGATGTTACCTGCTTCCAAGGCAATGTCAACCAGGTTTTGATACCTGCAAAGCGTTATAAGTTCAAGATTGGCATTCTTGAAATTCTCTTTTGCCTGTGGAAAATTGTAGGTGAAAATTGCAACCATTCCCAGCACATTTCCCCCAAAATTATCAATTGCCTGTGCCGCTTTTAAGCTACTTCCCCCTGTTGAAACCAGGTCTTCAATAACCACCACGTTCTGATTTGGTTTTAAATCACCTTCCACAAGGTTTTCAAGCCCGTGTCCTTTTGGTTTCGACCTTACATAAATAAATGGAAGCCCTAAAGCTTCGGCAACGAGTACGCCATGTGCAATTGCCCCGGTAGCAACACCTGCAATTACTTCCACATTTGGGTAATTCTCTTTAATTATTTTTACAAACTGGTCTCTTATATATGTCCGGGTTTCCGGGTAAGATAAAATTTTTCTGTTATCGCAATAAATTGGTGCTTTCCAACCCGAAGCCCAGGTAAAAGGATTTGAAGGTTGGATTTTTATTGTGTTTATTTGTAGGAGCCTTTGGGCAACCTCTTTTTGCATTAATTCCATAGTTGTAGTGTGTTTTCTAAATTCAAAACAAATGTATAAAGTTTTTTTTAATGATAGAATAATAAAAATTGTAATTGAGAATTATTCACTTTTTGAATCTTCACAAATACAGCCTGTTGACGGAGATTTGCTACTAAATATGAACACTATTCTTAATCATTTTTTTAAAAGCGATAATAAAGAATTAATATTGACCACAAACAAACCTCAAAAAGCATGGAAAGCATTTAAGCGCTGTTTTAAGATTGTAAAGGCAGCTGGTGGAATAGTAACGGCAGAGGATAAATATTTAATCATGCATAGAAGGGGGAAATGGGATTTACCTAAGGGAAAAATTGACAAAGGGGAATCGACCAGGGAAGCTGCTTTAAGGGAAGTGCGAGAAGAGTGCGGAATTGCGCAACTTAAAATTGAACGAAAAATTTCGAATACCTGGCATATTTATAAATCAGAGTTAGGAAAATCAAAAGGGAAATGGATATTGAAAAAGACCTCGTGGTTTGAAATGCAACATGGTGGGGGTGAAGAGCTAAAGCCTCAGGCAGAGGAAGATATCACAGAAGTAATTTGGGCAAATAAGGGCGAATGCACCTCAAAACTTAGGGAGAATTCATATGCCAGCATTGTAGAACTTTGGGATAATTATATTGGAAAGGATGACTGAGTTTTTCCTTCTTGAAAATGTTATTATTTGTTTTGTCGAAACATTATGCGTTTGAGGTATTCCCTGTATTGATTTTCAAAACCATCGAGCGGTGATTTTGCAGGGTTCAGGATTATTTCCTGATCTTTTCCAAGCAAAAAACAGCTGGGGTAGGATTTGATTTTATATGTATTCCGAAAACCAGTGTCAAACAGTACGTTTGCGTTAATTTTATTAGATTCTAAAAATTCATTTATCTTCTCTGATCTTTGATTTATAAGTACAATATAAACCTCTAATTTGTCTTGGAACTTTTCTGTGATTGTAGGTAGGTATTTAAGGTGCTCCCTGCAAATCTGAAGTTCCATATCCATAAACATCAGATAAATATTTCGATCGCTTTTTGACGTACAAATAACCTTTGAATTTATATCCGGAAGGCAAATTTCTGGAGCTTTTGTTCCAGGTGTGAGGTAAACAATTTTTTTTGCAACAGAAGTTGCAAATGCCTGGATTTCCTTCCTTGTGTTTTGTTTGAAAATATCGCTTCCCAGCATTGTTAAAATCGCCTGTTTTGAAAAACTTCCCGAATAGTATGCGTCGTGAAGCAATTTTAATAGGACAAGGTCGTCCACACCTGCTTGTAATGCATATTTTTCTTTTGCAAATTCTTTGAGGCGAGCCAAATTACCTTTGTTAATAGTATTTCTAAGATCGTTGCCACCTATCGAGTTGGTTTCAAAAACAAGTTTGTTGGTAAATATGCGGTCCAAAATATCGATAAATCCGGGATTAAAGCAAGTAAAGTCAGCTGGGCGAAGTGAGGAAAGAATTTTATCCTGGTTTTGCCTAAGCACTTCACCTTTAAGTATCTTCAAGCGAAATTGAATTAGGTTTTGAACAAACGGATTGTTGAATTCTTTAAAATTAGCCTGTAGTGTTTTGCTAACTGAATCAAGCATTGTTTTAGATTGCCGGAAATAAAGTTCGTTGAAGTTCTTGTCAACGAGTTCATTGTATTCTAACTCGAACCTGCTGCAAACACTATTTATTTCATCTTTGCTATCCGTTTCTATATGAAACCAAAAACGTGCAGGCTTGAAATAAGGGTTTTTTTCTTCTGCAAATGTTTTAGTCCTTAATGTCGGCAATTTTATTTTGAGTTCTTTTTCGGGTTCAAGAACCAGGATGCCGGAATAAACATCGAAATCGGCATAACAGACTGTTGTTTTTTCGATAGTTACATTTTGTGAGAAATTTCCATCGTTTTGGATATGGATAGAAAAAATATCCTGATGTTTTTTTGTTATAGGATCAGAATAAGTATAAAACTGGATAATCCTGCCTGCATAATCAGGTTCAAAACCAACTATTTTTGTTGCATGGGCAAACGTTGAACAAACAAAAAAAAGACTGAACAAGAAAATAATCCGTTGAAACATTTGCACTTATTCGGGTTTAAATTCGTCAAAGTTTAATCCTTTAGGCAGAAACCTGCTTGCATCGCCGCCATGTTGAATTATATCCCTGACAATGGTCGATTGGATTGGCGTATGTTCAGGTGTGGTAAGTAAAAATACCGATTCAATTTCGGGGTACATTTGTTTGTTTACCTGTGCGATTGCCCTTTCATATTCAAAATCGGAAGAGGTACGAATTCCCCTTAAAATATATTTGGCATCCACTATTTTACAAAAATCAACGGTCAATCCTTCATAGCTTTTAACTTCAACATTTGCGTCATTACTAAACACCTGGTTTATCCAGTTTTCCCTTTTCTCCAAAGGGAAGAAAGATTTTTTATTTGAATTGTATCCTATCATGATAATGATTTTATCAAACATAGGGATGGCTCTTCTCACGATCGATTCATGACCAATGGTAAATGGATCAAATGAACCTGGAAATATTGCAACTCTTTCCATTTTTAGTTTTTATGATGGCAACTATCTATTCCAATATCTTTAACGCGAATTTTGGGCATTTAGTTTATGGCTTTTGCCTTATTGGCATTTACAAACAAAATGTTACCGAGATCGCTGTACCCATCTGTAAATTCAGATGTGTCATTAAGCATATCCGGGCTAAATCCGATTATTGTTAAATCTGCGTCTGCAGAATATTTACAAATAACCTCTTTTTTCTTCTCTTTTTCAAACGAAACCATTGAAACATTGGATGGACTTATGGGCAACCTACCTGCCTTAATTAGGCTAAGTAGCTGTTTTTCTTTTTCATCCATTTCTTCGGGAGGGTAAAGCGCAAATATTTTAATATGTCCTTTTTTCCAATCCGGATGGCCAAGAATAATGTATCCAAGCAAAATCATCAAATTTGCATTTCTATAATCATCGGGCTTGATCCATATGTGCATTTCGTTTTTATACCCAAAGCTTTTGTACGAAGTATTTAAAATGCAGATATCGAAACCTGCAGAATCGACAATGCCGTAATTTGATATTATTTCCTGTAAGTTTCCCGGATCGGTTCGTGAATATTCAAACAATATGAGATTGTTCCCTTTTCCTGAAATCCCTGATAGCTGAACCACTTGGGCAATAGCTGAAGTATAAGATGGCGAAATAATTGTATCCAGATAAACCCTGTTTTTACTGCCATGCGAAAGATGTATCAGGCGATCTAATACTTCTTTTGATTCGTTGGTGGTTTTCTGATCGAGATAGCCTTGTATAAAATGGATATAGGTTCCAAACCCGTATTTATAGGAAATCCACCTCATAATATCAAATGCTGACCTGCGTTTAAAGGTATCGTGCGAAATACAAACCCCAAATGGTCGCCAGCTAAATTCTTTCTCGTCCCTGTCGGCTCGTTGAAGAAATATCTGCAATTGCCTGTTAAGTTGGAAAATAACACCTCTGAAAAGTTTATTTAAACCATGCTTTTCCTGTTGCTTTGTGTGGTTGATCATGTAATAAATCAAACCCATAATGAGCAGCGAAATGGCTGCATAAGGTGCATTCATCTGGAACATTAACCAAAACGAAAACAAGGTGCCAATAAGTGAGATGTACCAATTTGAGCGAAAAGTTGGTCGATATGCCGGATCAGCAGCAAAATGTTCTAAAAATGATATGAGGCAAATAGCCGCATAAGTCACCATAAAAAACATGGAGATGATTTGCGCAACAAAGTTGATGTCTCCAATAAGAACAAAAACAAAAGCAATAATTATGGTAATAAAAGAACTGTTAACAGGCTCGTTATCCATTTTCTTTCCTTTAGCAAACCAATTATTAATAGCTTTTTTCGGGAATATATCGTCAAAGCCAATCGCCTGAAGGGTTCTTGGGGCAACCATTATAGATCCGAGGGCAGAACTAAGTGCTGCAGCACCAAGCCCAATTGGGATAATTGGTCCCCAAAGTGCTATTTTACTCATGATGAGTTGGTCACTGACCAGATCATCAGGAGATGCAGAAACTGTGAATTTATAGGCAATGGCGACATAAATAACCATACCAACTACCGTTGCCCAAAGTGTTCCTTTAGGGATTGATTTTTTAGGGTCTTTTAGGTCTCCGGAAAGCCCAAGCCCGGCGGCCAAGCCTGTGAAAGCAGGGAAAATAATTGTGAAAACAAAAAAGAAGTTATGGTTTTCCAATACATGGGCATGAAAGTTAATCTCCTGTGGTTTAATGGGTGAATCACCTACAAAAAACAGGACAAGTGATGCAAGTAGCAAAGTGACAACCACATATAAGGCTTTCATTCCGATGTTTGCACCTTTGGTAAGAATTAGTAACGATAAAAGACACATTGTGGGGATGGAAATCCAACGTCGGTCGGGAATAACAAAATTATAGTTTTGATGTACCCAGTCAACCACAGGTTCAAATGCTTCACCAAATGCTATTACATAAAATGCTACACTAATTGCCTGTGATAAAAACAATGCAATTCCGATGGCACCACCAATATTTAAACCAAATGAGCGTGAAATAATATAATACGCCCCGCCTCCCTGAACACGCTGGTTGGTTGCAATTTCGGCAACCGCAAAAGCAGTAGGAATGGTAACCACATGCCCCAAAACAATGATGCCAATAACCCCATAGAAGCCCACTTGGCCAACTGCCCAACCGAAACGTAAGAATAAAATTGCACCCAGGATTGTTGATAATGCGGTAAGGAATACCGGCATTGTGCCGAATTTTGCATTGGTGTTGACAAGAGATTTTGCCATAGCTGTTCTTTTTCTCAAAGATAAAAGTTCATTTTACAAATAAAAATAGTTGAACAACCAATTATGCAAGCCAATATGATTGTTGTTACGTATTTATCCTTATTTTTGATTTCCCAAATAATAACAGAACAGACTATTTAACTATTATCATAATGAAGGAAAAAGTACTCTCAATTGTCATACCTGCATATAACGAAGAAAATACCATAACTTCCATACTTGATAAAATCAAAGAAGTAGAATTAAAGTATGGCTACAAAAAAGAATTGATCATTGTGAATGATTTTAGTACCGACAAAACGGTAGAGGTTGTTGAGAATTATATAAAAGATAATGCGGACTTAAATATCCAATTTTATCACCAGCCAAAAAATATGGGGAAGGGTGCAGCGCTTCACCGGGGGATTAAAGAGGCAAAGGGGGAATTGCTTGTAATTCAGGATGCAGATTTGGAATATGATCCAAGGGAATATAATGACCTCTTAAAGCCCATTGCCGAAGGATTTGCCGATGTGGTTTATGGTTCCCGCTTTATGGGCGGTAATCCGCACAGGATATTGTTTTTCTGGCACTCCATTGGAAACAAGCTTTTAACCAAGATATCGAACATGTTTACCAACCTTAACCTAACAGATATGGAAACGTGCTACAAAATGTTCAGAACGGAAATGATACAAAGCTTAAATTTGAAGGAAAACAGGTTTGGTTTTGAGCCGGAAGTAACTGCTAAAATATCTAGGGTTCCAAAGGTTCGGATTTATGAAATTGGAATTTCGTATTATGGACGTACCTACGAAGAAGGAAAAAAGATTGGTTGGAAAGACGGAATGCGTGCTATTTATTGTATTTTGAAGTACAATATTTTTGTTCCTAAAAAGAGCTTTTTTAAATAATTTGTTGTTGCCCTAACCAATTTGATTAATTATTATATCGTATAAAATGAATAATAAGAATTCGAATAAAATGATAAAAAACCAATTAAAATGGTTTGTAATAATTTTTTGTATTCTTGGATTCGTAGCCAACGATGTTTATAGACATGATAAGAACACTACCGCCGAAAAGACTCTTATGAGAAATGATTCGGAGGGATATTACCAGTATTTGCCTCATTTTTTCATTAAGGATTGGGGTGAAATGGATAAAATGCATTGGGCGAAACGATATGATGATGGGAAAACCCTAAATGTATATACTTGTGGAGTTGCGATTATGCAAACCCCCTTTTTTTTAATAGCACATGCTTTTAGCTATTTTTTTGGTCTCGAAATGACGGGCTACACACCCATATATTTTACTTTCGTTTTTTTTGCATCGCTTTTTTATGCCTTGTTAGGACTCCTATTTATATATAAATTTCTAAGAAATATAGTTAGTCATAAAGCTGCATTGTGGACAATAGTATTAATTTACTTTGCTACTAATTTGCTTTATTATACGGCAATAATTCCAGGATTTTCACATGCATATTCGTTCTCGGCAATTGCGGCTTTTATTTATTTTGTGCCCGAATTCTATAAAAAACCTGGTATAAAAAACCTATTATTATTGTCGTTGCCACTTGCTTTGGCTACTCTAATCAGGCCTACGAATATTTTTGTTGCTTTTTACTTGTTCCTTTATGGTATTTATAGTTTTAAGGATCTAAAAAACAGGATAATGTATTGGCTGAAGAGTTGGCATTACCTATTGGTTATGTTAATCATGGGATTTATTATGTATGTTCCCCAAATGCTTTATTGGCATACGGTAACAGGAGATTGGATTGTTTATTCGTATATGGATGAAAGATTCACAAACTTTTTATCCCCAAAAATATTTACAGTTCTATTTGGACCTCGAAACGGATGGTTTTTATATACACCGTTAATGATTTTTTCAGCTCTTAGCCTCATCTATCTTGCATATAAACGTCAATTAAGTTCGTGGGCAATTATTTTTGTTTTGATTTTAATTATTTACATGAACGGAAGTTGGTGGAGGCCAACTTTTAGCTCGGCAGCCGGATATCGTGCCCTTATTGAATACCTGCCTTTTATGTCAATTCCATTTGCCTGGTTTTTCGAGAATATTTATTTAAAAAAGAAGGCAATAATTAAGTATGCCCTTTCATTTACATTTGGATTCTTCGTTGTATTTAATGTTTTATTTACCTATAAATACAATGCGCACATTTGGTGGAATGAGCCTTGGGAATGGAGTAATTTCTTAATGCTTATTCGGTTCTAGTTCACAGGCAAGGGGTAATTATTTAGCAAGTTAAATTTTCCATCGGTTTTCATTAAAACAGAAGAATTAACTGGCCTAAGTAAAATGTCGTCAACTGCAATATATTCACCCTTAATCCAAAGTTGAATTTTATTTCCCGGCTCCAAGTTGAAAGATTCAGAGATTCTTATCCAATGATTATAAACATCGTGAACTTCTCTGGTATTAAGTCTTTTCTCTAGCTTCTTATTGCCATTTACATCCACAATCTTCAAATCAGCTTTTGGCATATCAAATTTTCTTCCATCTACATATAACCAAAAAGAAAGCTCATAGGTGCCTTTTTGCCATGAATCATCCAAAACCTCATTTATTAGCTCCTTACGTCCTTTCCGAAGTGTCATTGCTCCATTACCGGAGAATTTTATACCCGTGTTTTTATCGTTATAATTATATGTTAGAATTGATTTGGTAGATGAATCCAATAAGATATCTCCCTCTCCCTCCAACCCTGCTATTTCTACCTTGGCTTCGTCTAACCATTGTTGGTGGCTATTATGAAATACAGAAAGAGGGAGTTTTGAGAGCGTAATGTACTTATCTTCCCAAAATACCTCGGCTTTTGATTGTAGCCAGGCTTCATCAGTGTTCATTTTTTCTTTGGTGCAAACCAAAAGAATGGGTTTAGTATTCATGTCATTTAATCTGGTTTTTGGAATTGCAGGATGCCCAAGCATTTGGATGCTACTTAATGCATTAGAAAAGGATAACCTTGGAGAAAAACTCTGGATTAATGGTAATTGTGTGTGGTATGAGCATTTCATCGCATCATTAAATGCATTCATTCCTTTCTCGAAAAGCAATTTATCACCACATGTGCTTGCATAAGGAAGGAAAAATATTGCTTGAAAATCCTTTGGATTTACCCCGGCATCTTTAAACCTTGCGAGATACTCACTATCGGATGATTCAAGTTTATCGTTTTTATTTAATAATCCTCCAGTGCTTCTACGGATATTTGTTCCAGCATCAATAGACCAATATCCAAGAACAAAAATTAAAAGTAAAATGCCCAACAATGACATATTTTTTAATCTTAGAAGCCTGTATAATTTATAAAAGAATATTGCGGTATATGCCGTGAAAATATAATAGAATATCCAGGTAAACCTACCCAATGCCCGAAATTGCCCAATAGGAGGGATAATGTCGATTATAAAACCAAAACCGTATTTAAATGGAATACACATTGCAAATAATAGAATTAGGATGGATGCAAAAAAATAGGTCTGAATATTTTTTCCGGGAGCAAATATTTTCCAGCTAATTTTTTTCTTCGAGAAAGTGTTATAAAATCCGGTAAAAAAAATAGATACTGCAAGAATTGATGCCGGTAATCCAACATAAGCCCTTCCTTCCCATTGAAAATCCATGTTAATATGATTTCCCAATAAAGATTTTAAATCAGAATTGAATGGTAAAAAAACACTTAAAAAATTGGCATGATAAACATAAAATCCATATGGATTATTGGGACGGTCGGTTACCCAGTCAGTTAAAGAAACCAAGCCTTTCACAATAAGTAAAGGTAGGACCGCCATGATAAACAATTGTAGTCCCGATTTCCAATAGGCACCAAGGTTATTTTTGTTTTTCCATAAATCAACAACCAGCACACCAAATAAAAATATCGAGAAAAATGCTGCATAATAGGCACTTGTAAATCCTCCAATGAGACCAGCCGAAACGAGCAAGGTTCCCCATAATATCTTTCTTTTTCCATCTCTAAATTGAATCAGAAAGTACCAAAACATAGGGAGGAAAAATGCATAAACCATTTCAAAATGGCCATGGATCCTGTCAAATTGTGGGGTTAGAAACAATAGGACTATGGATAGAATAGCGGCATACCAACGGGGTAATGAATAATGGCGAAGAAGTAAAAAAAGAAAAGGAACTGCCAGCAGCAACGAGAGTATCATCGTTAAATTAAGAATTCCAACACCATAGTTAGCAACGGGGTAAAATTTATCCACAAATTTTACTACCTGAACATACAAAGGATGCGAATTTATATATTGTAAGTGGTCTCCATAAGGATAATTGATACCATCATGTTTAATTCCATCATCGTATTTTAAATAATACGAAAAGTTAAAGTAACTTTTTACAGCATCTCCTGATGTTGAATATAAATATCCGTTTGGATGCTGAAGGATAGGTTTGAAAATAAAAAAAAGAATACCACAGGTTAAAATAGAAATAAGAATAATCGTTAAGGTATTTTTTTTCATGATGTCGTGAAATTTATATTGCTTACGAATTTATAATTTTTATTGGCTGTTTGCTGTAGGTTCAGGTATTTTATTTTCATCCCTATGGATGTTGTCTAGAATGTTTGGTATAAAACCCTCGAATGTGGCTAGAACGTACACATCAGGTTTCTCATTTATAATTTTTTTCGGATGCAGTTTAAACTCCCAACTGTCAAACAGGAAGATGCTATAAGAAAAATGTTCGGGTAAAAATTTATGAAAGTACTCTCCAAAGGAATCATTGACCATCATTAATCGTGGGAGAGAGTCATTTTCTGTTGTGTATCTTCTTTCATAGGATCCAGGGTATGCAAATCTTTCCGGGGCGCTATACTTCTGAGGGAGCCTGGTTTCCCCAGATTTAAATTTAGGCTTTAATTTTAACCGATAATCAATCAAACTATCTTGTACGCCCAACATTTTAGCAATACTTCCACCATAATAAGTGGTAGTGTCAGGTGTATATTCTTCGAGAGAATGGATATGTCCTAGGTCAGCAAATGTTGTAATGTGATCGGTAATTGCTTTGTATGCATAAAAAGTTGCATAATCATTCCAGTGATTATCCATTTTGTGGTATAGCACAGGATGGTTTTTTTTAGCATTTAGAATAACAGGCCTTAAATCAATAACATCGACTTTTGTTTTTGTTTTAAGCATTTCAATAAACTGATCGGTCATTGTTCTTTTTGAATACTGAAAATATCCATCAGGGAGGTATTCAGGGTAAATAATTTTTTTTGTTGGAATTACAACAAAAATAAATTTACAATTGTGATTGTTCAGAAATTCCCAACGTTTCTTAAATTCTACTTCCAATCTTTCCAGCTCATCTGTTGTAAGCCTTTTGGTTCCTTTATAAATATCAATATCCCTTCCTTGAAATAACCAACCTTCTTTTCCCAATATTGCTGACTTTGGATCTGGCGACCTTTTTAAAAAGAAATAGCTAAAATCGTTATAAGCTTTCAGTCCAACAGATCTTAAACCAAAATGGTCGTTATACCAGGCATCGTATTTATTTGGATATGTATCCAGATGTTTGTAATCAATGGATGGTTTTTCGCTCAATTCTCTATTCTCATCGCCTGTTTTTTCTGGAAAAATTTTCAGAATACTGGCTATTTGAGGAAAAACGAGAAAAACTAAGAAACCAATAGACAAAATATATGGATATATTTTTTTCATAAAGCTAGAATCGAAAATAAATAAAAGGATTATATGTGTCTGATATCAATAATATTGTAATAACTACTAAAGCTCCAAGAATAAATATTGTTTTAGATATAGTTTGTATTGCCGGAGGGATTAATCTTGGATATTTGGTTTCAGCAAAATTTTGTAACCATCTGAAAAAACCAAAGGCTCCAGCAACTGCAGGAATACCGATAACCAGAAATTCTGAATTGATTATTTTAAGGATATAATTGGAACCAATATATTCAGGATTGCCCAAAAACAATACCTTAAAAAATGCTGAAGTATGTTGGAAGTCATTGGTTTCAAACAATACCCAGGCTAATGTAACAATTGAGAAGGTATAAAATATTTGTATAAACCTTGGGACCTTCTTCAAGATGCTCTTTTCAAACCATGCACGTTCAAAAATCATAAATGTTCCGTGAACCAGGCCCCAAACAAGGAAATTCCAACTTGCACCATGCCAAAAGCCACAAATTACGAAAACAATAAAAAGGTTAAAATAAGTTCTTGAGTTTCCTTTTCGGTTACCGCCAAGTGGGAAATATAAATAGTTTTTTAACCATGCTCCCAGCGTAATATGCCAATGGTTCCAAAATTCCCTTACTGAACCTGTTATATATGGATAGTTGAAATTTTCCGGAAGTTTAAACCCGAACATTCTTCCAAGGCCAATTGCCATATCGCTATAACCAGCAAAATCAAAATATATTTGAAAAGAAAAGCAAACAACTCCAATCCATGCAATTTGTTGAGGGAGCATTTCCGGTGGAAGTTCAAAGGCTTCTTTTGCAACAATTGCAAATTGGTTAGAAATAATAACTTTTTTTATCAAACCTAAAACAAAGCGCTCAATTCCTTTAGAAAAATTTTCAATACTTTCCTTTCTATTGGTAAGCTGGGGGGCAAGTTGGTTATATCTTACAATAGGCCCAGCAATTAACTGAGGGAAGTATGAAATATATAATGCTAAATAAAATAATTTTTTCTGAACGGGAGTTTCCTTTTTATAAACATCTACTAAATAAGAGAGTGCCTGAAAGGTAAAGAATGAAATTCCTAAGGGGAGAACAATTCCCGGATCTTTAAATGGGTTCATGCCCAATTTAGCACCTATTAAATTTATATTTTCTACAATAAAATTTCCATATTTAAATGTTCCCAGCATTAAAACATTGAAAAATACTCCCAGAAACAAGGGGATTTTACTTTTGTCTTTTGTTCTGTCTATCCATAATCCAAACAAATAGTTTCCGATTATTGATAGAAATAATATTATGGATAATGAAACACCTCCCCAGGCATAAAAAAACAAACTTGCCAGCATTAATACCAAATTCCTGCCTTTGGGATTAACAGTATAGTAGATAAATAAAACTATGGGAAGAAAAATGAATATAAATGTCAGGCTACTAAAGAGCATAATGATGGATAATTATAATAAACAAATAGTATAAAAATAAAACAGCACAAAAATATAAAATTATGTTTATTGTTGTTTCTTCAAATAATCAAGGTATAAATTATTATTTTTCACAACGAGCTAGTTAATTTTAAACTATTCATTACTTTAGGCTGCTAATAAAATATAACGATCTGGCAATTCTAGTCCAGTTATCATTTTGATGTTTTTTTATAATTAGAATTTATTTAAAATGGCTGAATCATTCTTTTCCTTCAAATCATTTAAAACGGAATTAATAATTCTCCTTTTTTTTGTTTTGCTATTAAACAATTTTGTTGGCAAAACCATAACGGGTGATGGTGTTGGCTATTATGAATATTTGCCATCACTATTTATCCATCATGATATCAACCGTAAGGATATTTCAGAACAATCAAAAAATGATTTTTTTGAACGGGTAAAGAAATATGGTGTTTATGTAGATTACGAAGAACATAAATTAAATAAATATCCTTGTGGCGTGGCTGTTTTGCAAAGCCCTTTCTTTTTCGTGACAAAGTTGTTTACAAAAATGAATGGCAACCATGATGATGGATATCAGGAACCTTTTCACGCTGCCGTTTTTTATGCCGCCATTTTTTATTTATTTATTACTCTTTTACTGTTAAAGGGATTGTTGAACTATTATAAGCTAAGTGATAAATCTATTACTTTAATTCAGGTTTTATTGGTTTTTTCAACCTCTGTTACTCAATATGCTTCGTCAAATTCGGCATTTAGCCATGTTTATTCCCTTTTTGCAATAACTGCGTTTTTATTTTTCGCAAAAAGGTTTTTCGTAACTAACAATGTTTCTAATTTTTTGTGGGCATGTGTTGTGTTAGGATTGATTATTATCCTTAGGCAAATTAATATCCTAATCTTTTTATTTCTTCCTTTTATTGCGGGTTCATGGGACTCGTTAAAAAATGGGGTAAGGACAGTGGTGCTTAAACCCCATATCCTAATTTCAGGCATCCTTTTGTTTTCAGGGGTAGTTTTCATACAATTATTTTTGTGGTATTTACAAACAGGGCATTTTTTCGTTTATTCTTACCAGGGTGAAGGATTTAATTTTTTGCACCCTGAGTTTTTAAATATCTTGTTTAGTTATCGAAAGGGATTGTTTATTTATACACCAGTTTTATTGCTTTGTGTTCCTTCTTTGGTATGGTTGGTTTATTCCGGAAAATATTACCTGGCATTTTCCTGGTTATCTTTTTTTGTAATCCTCACCTATGTTTTATCTTCCTGGTGGAGCTGGTATTACGGTGGAAGTTATGGATTGCGGGCTTATATAGAGTATTATCCGGTGTTTTTTGTTTTAACAGGAATGTTTTTGGCGAAAACAAGAGCTTGGATAAAAACAGTGGTAATTGTGTTTGCACTTATTACAATTCCAATTAACCTTATACAAACCTACCAGTACAAAGTTTATATTTTACATGCCACTGATATGGATAAAACAAGGTATTGGAAGGTTTTTCTAAATACGAATAAACGACTTAAAGGAATTTTTTATAAAAAAATGCATGATTACAGGGCATTTAATGTTGAATTTGAAAAAATAATTGGGGACCTAAAATTAGATGCTAATAACATGGCGCAAATTTGGGCGCAAAATTGTGGTAATCTTCCTGATATTAACCAGATTGACTTTGTGAAAATATCTTTTACAAACGCCTTTAAATTTAGGGACAAAGTTAGGATAGTATTGTCTATTAATGGCGAGGACAAGAAAAACTATTATTACCATAGGGTTTGGCATATTCATTTTGCAAATGAAAAATTTAACCAATTTCAAATCGGGAGTTATGACTTTATCCTTCCAAAAATCGATAACCTGGATAATAAAACAATACGTTTGAACATTGAAGACGTGGATAAGAATCAGGTATTAGGCGATTTTAAAATTCAATTTCTTACAAAAAAATAGATGATTTGACCAGTAAACAGATCCTGTTTCACGATACTCATCACAAAAAACAGAAACTTTTTTAAATTACCGTATAAAATAATTTTCCTCCGATTAAATTATTGCTTGGTGCAGTTCAATTTTAATATCATCAATAAAAACAGGATCTTTTGAAGAGTTATAAAAATATATTTGCAGCTTTTGAGCTGCCCTGAATTTTTTAGGGACAAACATCTTATAATGTAAATCGCCCCAACTATCGAGTTTCTTAAAATAATCAATACAATATATCGAATACCAAAATCTTTCTTCGTTAGGCAAAGTAAGTTCAATAACAATCCTTGTATTGTTTTTTAAACCCGTTTGGTAGTATTTGCACGAAATACCGATTGAATTTAAATTTTCAATAGATTGCGGAATCGAATCGTTTCGATAGATAGAACTGGTTTTATCCCCCCTGAGTATTTTTGTTGATTTTTGTCCGGAAAAAGCATGATCTTCGCTTATTGCATTTTGTTTCCACCCGTAATACTCTTTTTCCATATCGTTAAATGTGGTAATCGTATCATAAATAACGGTATCCATAATTTGTTCGAATGTTGCCATTATAACCTGGTCGTTATTTTTTGTATTGGTATATATGGTATCCAGAGAAACCTCGAGTTGCAATGATTCAGACTGGTTTATAAGTTCCTGCTTTAAAAGTCTTGTCCTTCGTCCTGGCGAAGAAAATAAGTAAATCGGTGTATCTTCTTTAATAATAGTATCAATTTCTGCATCTTTTGTGCGAAAATGTTTGAATGGTCTGTCAATGCCCTCGAATGTCAGAATTTTGGGGTACAGCTCCATGTAATTTTTTGTGAAACTGTTTTTCCCGGCAACATAGCTTATTCCCCAAAGCAACCCATTAGCCTCAAATGGTCCTGATACCCAACCGGGTTCAAGTAACCAATAATTATTTGGTCCAATGTTTTTATCAATGAAGTTCCTGGTTTCAATTCGCGCTTGTTTCTTTTCAATCGTATTTTCTTTGCTGGCATTTAAATCTATTATGGTTGGGATAACAAGAAATCCTAAAAGAACTATGGATATCAAGGTTTGAGCTATATTACGAAACTTAAAGTAATACGAAATAAGTTGTACCGATAGAAATGCAACTATGCCAGATAAACCAAGCGTAGGTATTAAATAATAGTTTTTAAAATTTTTGGAAGCCATTAAGGCAATTAATAGGCAAGAAATAAGGAATCCGGCTAAAAAAAGCACTTTTTTCCGGTTTTCTTTTCTCCCTTTTTTGAACAGCAAGTACATCAGAATGGAGACTATCCCTAATCCAAAAAACCAAACGAAATTTTCTCCATAATTGTATAGTTTGTCAATGGTTGATACTAGTTTATCAACATCAAGGATTCCCCGTTCACCACCACCATAAGTTCCTTTATGAAGAAAAAGCTGGAGTATAAATCTTTTTGCATTTCCAAACTTGTCAATTACGGGAAGGAAAGAAATAAACGCTGCAAGAATAAAACTCCATCCGTACCTGAACCAACTTCTTCCGTGTAAAATAAGTGGCGGAATAAAAGCCAACACCACAAAATTAAATTTAGCGATAAATCCAAAACCCATAATTATTCCGGAAATCAGGGCGTATTTTTTTTCGGAAATTTCTTTATATAGATACAAGATGGTGTACACTGAAAAAATGAAGGCTACCAATGGTAACAACCTGTCCACAATAAGCCTGAGTTGCATTGCAAGGACTATTTCTGAGAGAAAATATGTGCCCTGGATGAACAGCAATGCAGTTATACTTTTTGTTTTGTCAAGTATTTTCTTGCCTCCCCAAATTAAAACAAGTGAAGATAAGCCCAACATAAACATCGAACATGCCTTAATATAAAAATCGGGACGGGCAATTACATCATCGATAATATTTCCATGCCCGAACAGCAAATGAGACAGCCTGAGGAAAATACCTATGAGCACCAAAAATGGAGTGCCCGGGTGATCAGTAAATCCAATATTGTCAAAGCGGAGGGTTGAAACATTTAATCCGTTCAATAAATAAACATATTCACCATCAATACCTGTCAAAGAAAAATGTCCATTGGCTACTCCGAGGTATAAAAGATATAAAACCATTAGTATCGGCAGTACCAAAGAAAGTAAAAAGTTGCTTGTGAAAGAGTTTTTCCAGTTTCTAAAAATCATTTGTTTGGTAATTCGTTTAATTTATTGGATTAATTAAGGGGACTTTAGCGGCTAAATTTATTTTCATAAACATAGTTTTCTTGAAATAATTATCTAGGCTCTATTACAACTTACCGACAATTAATATATAAGTTGTTTTAAAGTTACTATTTGAAAAGTAAAAATAGCAAGAATTTGTAAACCAAGAAATCAATCTCACATTCACAAATAACCATGGCACATATTCTTGCTTAGCAGGAATAACATTCCAAACTTCCTAAATATCGATTTAATTATGAGTAGTTTCTATAAATTTGGAATGACTCAAAGATTAATACTCTCTTTTCTTTTTTTACTTTCAGAAACTGAATGTTCAAGGAGGGCTTCTACTAAAGGAGTTGGTTTAATTTCCATATAAATTTGATATGAAAATAGAGACTTGCTTAGGAAAATTAGAAACCGATTAATGGCTAACAAAGATTTCCCCCAAAAATTTATTCCTAATGCCTTTGGGAAAGGAGCTGGTATTCCAATGGTTTTTTCAATTGTATATCCGCATTGAATAAACATTTTCTTTAATGTTTTGAACGTGAATAGCCTTTTGTGCGTTTTATCCAAAATCCCTTCTTTACCGTAATTAAATTTACCAAATAGGAGCTGCAACCTAACAATGAAAAATGCAATGTTTGGGGTTGTAACGATTATTTTTGGTTGAGACATACCAACCCCAGCCCTTAATTTATCCATAAAATCTTCAGGATTTATTAAGTGCTCAATGATATCAAGTAGTAAAATGGAGTTGTATTCACCAAGGTTGAAGTCAAATTTAATATAATCAAGGTCTTGCTGAATGTAATTGTCATAGTTTTGTGATTCAGCCAGTTTGCAGCGATCAACTCCGGTAACAAAACAAGATTTCTTTTTCAATTCAGATGCAACCCTTCCTTGTCCACCTCCAATATCTAAAACTTTGCACTCATCTGCAACCTCCTTAATAGCAAGTGTGTGAGAAGACATATATCCAAGTTTTAATGAATAATCATCCATTGGGTTGGTTATGTCATATTCCCGTTTATAAAAGATGGAAAGCCGATGAAGTTTACTCGCAATAGTTTCTTTAATTACATTCCATCCATATTTCATTCCATCCACATGACATATTTCTTCTCCATAATAAGTTGGAATGGCAATTTCATGAATTTTCATTTTGGAGATAATAAATTGAATTATTATTTGTGTGTCAAAATGAAAATCGTTTGAGTTTGATTTAAAAGGAACTTTATTTAACGCATCTACGGAGTATGCCCTATAACCAGAGTGGAATTCAGATAAAGAGGATTTAAGCATTTTGTTCTGGAAACCAGTCAAAATTTTATTGCCATAATATTTATACAATGGCATTCCTCCTTTTACTGCGTCCCCCTTTTTTAACATCCTCGAACCAAAAACCGCTTCGGCTTCTTTCTGGAATATTGGTTTTACCAAATCGTCCATAACTTCCGGGGCATATTGCCCATCACCATGCAGCAAAACAACTACATCGAAATTATTCTGAATTGCATATTCATAACCGAGTTTTTGATTGCCTCCATAGCCTTGGTTAATTGGGTTATAAAGATTTCGTATGTTTAAATTACTATTTGTGTTTAGGTAATTTTGTGCTGTTTCAAAAGTTTTATCTGAAGATGAATCGTCAATAATTAATATTTCATAATCGTACTTATCAATTATTTTCTTAGGAATTCTATCCAGGACTTTCTCTATATGCTTTTCTGCATTGTATGCAACAATAAATATTAATAATCTCTTTTTATTTTCTTCTTGCATAAATAAGTAAAGGTTTATTTTTTGCTAAAAATAGAAAATATATTGGAAGGATGTGGAATATAATTTGATTTATGCCAAACTTCAAAACTCTATTTAAGAGTATTCTCGCTAAATTTGTCTTTCATCAAAAATGCATGATTATGTCTCATTATTTTGTCGCTCAAATAAAAATAAATGATACCAAGGAGTATCAAAAATATATTGATAAAGCAGGTGCCATTTTTAAGAAGTTTAAGGGGAAATATCTTGCAGTAGATAATAATCCAACAGTTTTGGAGGGGCAATGGGAATATACACGAACTGTGTTAATTGAATTCCCATCAAAGGAAGATTTTGACGCATGGTATAATTCCGACGAATACCAGGGCATATTAAAACACCGATTAAAGGCAGCCGATTGTGATTCCATTTTAGTGGCTGGTCTTTAGCAATCGACCGTGGAAAAATTAGGATATAAATACTTTTACCAATTTTTTAGCTTTTCCAAAATTAAGCCCTTTATTGAAGCAGGGGTATGCTCGTCAAATTTTGCAATAATCTTTTTCTTGACCGATTTTAGTTGAGGTTCATTAATTAAAATTGTTTTTTCGTTGTCATCTATCAATTTCAGGCATTGCTGAAGTTTTTTGGGCATGGGCATTCCTACACGGCTTACCAGCACGTAATCGTTCGCAAAGTCGATTGATTTTAACGATTCCCAGGTAATAAAATCTGTAAAAAGTAAATTGTCAACAAAAATACCATCTGAATTAATTAATACACTTTGAGAGGTAAACCTACAAGTATATAATGTTATGAATGGAATCCCGACTACAAAGAAAAAAGCACCTTGAAATAAAATAAATTCTTCAGAAGTAATGGGTTCGATATAGAATAATTTAAACATTACAACATTGGCCAACATATAAGCCGAAGGAACCCCAAAAAGCAGCGTTATAAAGTCATAGAGGAGGGCAATTCGTGCTGGATTAATCATTATTCCTTGTTTGCGTACATATAGTCGTTTTAGTAATAGTATTCCACAAGCAAAAAGTATAATCCCAATTATCTTTAAAATTATATGTAGGCCGGTAATAGTTCCGTCTTTATAAATTGTATCCCAAGCAAACTCGGGACCATAAAAAACACCTTCGAACTTAAAGGTTTGTGAATCTTCCATAGGATTTAAATAACGATCCACCATTTTGTACCATTCCTTATTCGGTATAGGTGTTAATTCACGTTCTGATTCTTTGCCAAAATTTACATTTTTAATGGCTTTTAAAATGCTTGGATATTTATTTAAGTCGGATTCCTTTAATTCTTTGATATGGGTATTATACCTTCCCAAATAAGAGAATTGAACAGATGGTAGGTTTTCCTCAGTTTCAATGGTTGAACAAGTAATTAATGCCTCCCTGAAAACAATTAGCCTAAATTCTTTTACCTCATTAAAAAAAGCAGTTTGAAAGCTGTTCCATTCAGAAATGGAACAAGTATCGGTCACCCAATTTTTGTCTAAATTATTAACCACCCACCAAATCTCAGGAAATTTTTCTTCTGTGAATTCCGGACCGGAAACTTCTTGGATTTCCTCCCCCGGAAATTGAGACATGATTTTTTCAGGAGCAAGCATTTCTACCTTATGCAAATACGCCACTTCCTGTTCAACTGACCCCGACTGAGTATTGTTAAATGGTAAAAATACCAATGCCAATCCAAGGGATATAAATGCAAGGGCTAAAATTCTTCGAACCCAGATTCTCATTTCTTTAATTTATCGGTAAAATCTTTATATTTCTTATTTCGTACGGTCTATTCCAGCACATCAAACCAATTGTTGAAATAAACTCCAACGGGTTATCTGGATACTGCCATTCAAGTATAATTCTTCTGCCAATTTCGTTCCCTTTGCCAATTTTAATCAAGCCATTTTTAACGCTAATCCAATATTTTTCCCATTCCCCTGGGGTAACCATAGCATCTGGATTTTCGTTAACCGTAACGCTGGCAAAGCCAAATTGTGGGTTTTGCCTGAATTTCCGTATAACAGTTCGTGTATTTCCCCAACCGCCAATAACTATTTCATACATGGCACTTTTGTTATTCCGTTCTTCTGCAAAACAAACAGTGAGATCTTCAGTTGCCTTTGCTTCAAAACTAAATGCAGCATTTCCTGATAGTTGTACATTATCCAAATAATTCCAGGAGTAAGTAGCATTGCTTTTTTCTATTGTCATAGATTCCTCTATATCAATTTCAGGACAATTATTAAGTTCACCTTCTGTAGAAATAGGATTAGCTGTATTGTAAATAGCTACATTTCTAAATTTAATTGGGGTATTCCAGCTTGAGAAACCAACTTTCTGAATATTATGAAGAGGATCTGGATCTTGCCATTGAAGTATTTCGTTTTGCCCAACCATTTTCCCCCGACCAAATTTAACCAGCCCATTCTTCACACTAGCCCAATAACTAATCCATTGGTTTGAAGGTACTGAAGCCATTTTATTTGTATTTATTCCAACCTGAGCATGTCCTTGTAGTGGGGTTTGTGCCCCTTTACGAATCAATGCTTTGGCATTCCCAAAAGCACCAATTACAATTTCATACATTGAATTTCGATCAGCGATATTCTCTGCAAACCCAATGGTTAAATCTGAAACTGTTTTCGCCTCAAATACAATTGCTCCTTCGCCCAGGATACTAATGTTCTGGGTGTGTTCCCATGCATATTTCCCGCCCAGATTTGGGATTTCAAAGGAATTAATCTTGTCAGTCTTTATTTTCCCTGTCAAAGAATAATTCTTTTTAACTTCTGGTTGTGAAATACCTATACCAGTGCCGCCATTAATAATTAATTGCGGTCTTTTTGAAACATCTTTGTATTCGCGTGCATAAAAACCGTACATTGATTCGGGACCGGAAACATAATTTTCATCGGCTTTTATGGCTAGCCCATAATTAGGCATTCCGTTTAACCATGATTTTACAAGCGTTGTTATATCAACCTCCACAAACTTGTTTGTTCCATGACCCGGACTAAAATAAGCTACAGGATAGGGATCAATAGATGGTTGATTGTTCCAACAAATTTCTTCTGATGAAGCAATATTGGATGGTTTGTAAGTTCCATTTCCTTCAATCCATTGACTTCGAACAGTATAAACCCCCAATTTGGCGGATTGACTTCCAGCATTGTGGTAATGGTATAATTTTAATACTGCTTTTTTAATACTCGATTTATCAATTCCCGAAACATCAAACTTTAAATAGGCTCGTTTTTCTCCACCAATTGGATTCCAACCTGCTCCAAGTACTTCGTACTTCCCCCAGTTAGCTCTGTTCCAGTTGGCGTATGAATAGGCATAAACGTG
Source organism: Prolixibacteraceae bacterium (assembly GCA_963678235.1). Lineage (GTDB taxonomy): Bacteria > Bacteroidota > Bacteroidia > Bacteroidales > Prolixibacteraceae > JABMQB01. The sequence continues at coordinate 4,486,435 of OY782766.1, forward strand.
TGAGTCGGCAATTGGATTTCTCTGATTCCCAATAGAAGTTGAACTTGACGTTGGAATATCACTATAACCAGGCATTTCGGCAATAGGAACAAGGGTTGGCCAATCGGTCCACCATTCATCCGATTTATTGATATTTAAAATTCCCGGTGTCAAAACAGAAGAATTGGCAGCTATTGAAACCTCCATTCCCGCAGTTAAATTCATTTTTGATTGCCGATTAGCATCAGTTACTTCCAATGCACCTTTATTCAGTCCATATTTGGTAGTGCCGTCTTTGACCACTTCCACTATGAATTCAGTTCTACTTATTCCTGTATTTGTAGTTGGAACATTTTTATTTAATTCAGCACTCCTGATGACATTACTCATTCCAACACCAGCTGCCTCTCCAGCGCCTGCAATAGCAGTAGGTGTTTTTATAAATAGTTTTCCATCCGACCCTTTTTCAACCTTAAACCAGCTTTTACCAGAATCTATGAATATGTAGTTTTGTTGAACTACCACTTTTGTATTCGGTTGTAGTTTAACAATATCTCCATTCTGGTATTGGATAGTGGCCCAACCATCAGCACCAGTTTCAATCATTGTTTCCTGATTAACTACCCGGCATTCTGTTTTGTCTAGTGTTTGTTTCAATGTGCAACTATATGTTGAACCTGTTTGTGTTGCAGAACCTGTTTGAACTGTTCCTTTAACAGCACAAATTCTCACTTTAGTACCAAGAGATGCATTTGCTTCCTGAAGAATAAAAAAGGACAACAAAAGATAAAAAACGAATGAACTGTTTTTGCTAATAATTTTTTTCATCTGAACTATTTTTTAGTTTAGTTGCATTCTTTATCCGAGTAATAAAGTATTCCGGGTTGGGGCTTATTAAGGTAATTATTCAAAAAAAGGCTTCCATTGGTTGGAATAAGGTAAGCTATAAGTTTAACTCCCTGTGGTAACAAAAACCTTTTTCCCGAGCCATCTCTTAGTCTCGCATCTACTTTTAACACTACTTTATCGCCTTTGCTTGCGGTTGGATATTGATCTGTTTCAAGCAATTTCTTTGTGCCGCCTACCATATTATACAGCATGTTGGTTTCTACTCCGGTTGGTGTATAAAGTGAGGAATTAATCCAGGGCTCTTTATCGTAATCTTTACCTTGTTTTATTTCGTATAAAACAATAATTGTCCCATCAGCCGGAACGATGGCTTCAGCAGTTTTAGAAAGTGTGGGTGCCACCACAGTTTCGTAATCATGAATTTGTTGGTCACAGGAAGCCTTCTGATCGGTTCGTGGTTCAAAAGTCTGACTGTTTGAAATCCACTTACGGCCATCACAACTGGGGTGATATTGCCACCAGCCTGGATCCAATTGCCATTCAAGTTCTGCGATCTGAACCGCTCCTCTATTAATAATCTCACTTTTTTGATTCTGGGAATAAACAGTAGCGCCCGATAAAACAATAAGAACGTACAGAATTGAAAAAAAAACAAATCGTCTCATTTGGCTATTTTTTATTAAACAATAAATCTAACTATTAATTAATTTGTTTTGTTGTTGTGTGCAATTCTATAGTTAATAGAGTATTGTGGCAGATGTATTGGTTTGTTGAAAACCTGAAATAATTCATTCACAATAGAATCCATTGCAGAACAATTTTTAAAACAATCCTCCATCATAATATTAACGCAAGCAATTTTAATAAGTTCGAATTTAGAGAATAACCTTACACCCAAGTGTCAGAAATAACCAAGTGAGGCTACCTGGAAGCCTCCCAGGTGGCTCTTACTCCATTGCTTCCTTGTGTTGTCCCATTCCTTATTTTTGTTCCATCATCACTCAAAGTGCCTTTATATAAACCTGTGACATTGCCAGGGTAGGAGATTGTAAATTCAATTGCCTTACCCGATACCGAACCTTTTATAGAACCAAATAAATTGCCATTCCACGAGGCAGAACCCGTAAATTGCCCCATTGTATTTACCTGAAAACGTAATATTCCATGATGCCCGGTGCTTTGGTTAACCTTCCATTCTCCAGTTATTGATGAATCCACATCAACTTTTGATGCTTCCCAGGTGGCACTCGTACGACCATCACTTGCCGTAACATTTCCTTGAACAATCTCTATTCCGTTCTGAGTCACATTTCCTTTATAAATTCCTTTAATGCCATTTGGATAACTTATGGTAAATTCAACTGAATTACCTGATACCTGTCCGCTAATTGTTCCGCTGGCGTGACGGTCCCAGCTTGCATTTCCGGTAAGATGTCCTGATTGGTTTTGTTGAATTGTAAATGTGCCAATAAAACCATTATGCTGATTGACATGCCAATCGCCTGTAATATTTATAGGGTATAATTTCCCTTCAGTAGTGATTTGATTTACAGAACACATTGAAACTTTTATGTTATCAATTCCTATTCGCGTATTCCACGAACTAAATTTTATTTTACCTTTTCCATTAAACTTTCTGGAAATATTTCGTTCATATATTTTTCGTCCATCACAAAATGTTGAAAGTGTATTCCCACATTTTATTACTTTGTAATGGTGCCATTGTTTTGGTTCCCAGACTTTTCCTTGTGTCAATTCCCTATTTTCGGCAACTTTCCCAACATCAGAACCTGATTGAGCATTAAACCAACCTCCCATAAATACAATGTAACCTTCGCTCTTATCATTGTGTAAATAAACATTGATTCCGTTTGTTTCGGTATATCCATCAAATTCGATCTCGATATTTTCCATTGGAACTTCTTTGTTAAACGTTCCTAGTAAGGAATTTCCTGTATGGAAAAACAACTTTCCATCGCTTATCCCTGCATTATTGTCTCCAATGTCCCATTTTCCAAGGCCCTTACTGAAATCTTCAAAAATAGGGAGGTTATTTGAATCATTTGATACGATTTGCCCCAAGCCAGAACCTTCCATCACTTTCACGTTGTCAATGGCTGGTCCGTATCTGTCAACACCCGATGTTGTAAGGGTTTCAAATATGAGGATAGTGTTTGTACTGTTTGCAACAAACTGCCATGTTTGACCAACCCAACCCATATTTTGGGTACTTTTCCCGGTGCAATCGAATTTAAAAACCTGACTTTGTCCAGCAGCTGAAACTTTCATTTCTTTAACCGTCGGGCCTCCAATTGCATTCCCCGCAAAATCAAACGTAAGCGTATATTTTGTATTTGGTTTTGTGGCAATTGTTTGTTGGATTCCACCAAATCCGCCAGTGCCATGTAAATCTATACTTTGTTTGCCTTCAGAACTTTTAAAGTAGGTGCCTGTTATATCAACCGAAGCTTTTATAACCTGCCAGCCTTCAATATCTTGTCCTGGATAATAACTCTTGTAGGATCCCACAACGGGTTGTTCGAAGCTTCCATTTTTAACAAGGTTTTCTGTTGGTGTTGTTGTAATAATTTTTTGTCCTCCTCCATTAATAATAAGTGCAGGTCTTTTGTCAACATCGGAATGCTCACGCGCATAAAAACCATACATTGATTCGGGACCGGACACATAGTTTTCACCGGCTTTGATTGCCATTCCGTGGTTTGGCATTCCATTTAGCCATGATTTTACAAGCGTTGTAATATCAACTTCAATAAACTTGTTGGTGCCGGCACCGGGATTAAAATATGCAACGGGATATGGATCGATGGATGGCTGGTTTATCCAGCAAATTTCGCCGGAAGTTGCAATATTTGCTGGTTTATAGGTTCCATTTCCTTCATTCCAGGAGCTACGCACCGTATAAACCCCCAACTCTGCTGCCTGCGTTCCTGCATTGTGGTAATGGTACAATTTTAACACAGCCTTTTCGAAAGTCGATTTATCGATTCCTGAAACATCAAATTTTAGGTACGATCGTTTTTCGCCTCCGGTTGGGTTCCAGCCAGCTCCAAGCACTTCATATTTGCCCCAATTGGCCCTGCTCCAATTCGAATAAGAGTAGGCATACACATGTGAATCCGCAATCGGTGATAGCATTGAGCCGCTGGAATTTATATTCGGTGTTTGTTGATTTAAACTAACAAGTACATTTTCTAAGGATGCTATTTCTATATTCAGGATATTTATCCTGCTTTTTGAAGCCACCAATTGATCGGTAAAATCGTCTCCGCTAATTAAACAAGCTGGAGTATTATTTCCATATATGGCATAACCTTCCACGCCTTTTTCCCCGTTTTCGAGGCGTTTGAGTTCTTGTTTTTTTAGCCCCAACAGTTTTTGGCAATATTCTTCGAGGCTTGGTTGGGATACCTGCGCATATGCAGGAAGTATAATCGAGATAAGTACAATTAATATGCTGGTTTTTTTCATGATTTTGTCCCTTTTAATTACATCCTAATTGTTTTAATTGCTCTTCTAATTTCGAGATTTCCCAGTTTATTTTTTCGAGGTTAAGCGTTTGAAGTTCAATGGATTTATTGAGTTGGTTTTTCCACTTCTCCGTATTGTATAGGTATGAAGCAGTCCCTCCACCTGCCCCACTTTGAAGTATTTGCAGATTCTTTTTATTCCAAACAGGATCATTGCCCAAAGTATTATTCTGGTATTCATTCAAATACCCAGTATTGTGCGGATTGTGTTGGTTAAGTGCATCAATTTGTTTTTGATAATCACCAATGCTTTGAATCGTCATTTTTCTTGCTTCGGTAAATATTGCAAGGCTCTTTTTAAGTTCTTCACATTTACTGTTTTCTCCCGGACATGGTATATCGCCGTTTGTAACATCAATTATATCGCCATTTGCGCAAACCTTTTTAACATCTTTTATCTGGCATCCTTCTCCGCGGGGGAAGAACCAAATTTCATATTCAATGTCTTGTGGTGCAGTGTAAGATACCTCACCTGTGCCATTTCTATTGTCATAAGCTCCCATGATAGCCGTAACATCTAAAGTAACTTCTGTCCCCGCAGGAATATATCCCCAGAATTCACCATTTACATTAAATTCCTTGACAGTTCCACTCCAAACCTGACTTGAAAATGCAATGGTGTTTGTCCAGGCTGTAAATCCGGCTTTGGTTTGATGATCATTTAAATAAATCCGTGGGCCTTTTGCTCGTTGGTAAAGCCCAACATTACAAGGCCCCATGACTGTAAATTGCCCTTTGTTAGGTGCTACAGACTTTCGAACTGTATTCTCCCATGGGGCAAAAGATCTATTTTCCCTATCCCAAAACCCTCCTTTCCACCACTTACTTTCTGTACCCGTTGGCCCACCGTAAGATGCCCATGTTTCAGTAAAGTTGTGGTTTCCCGAAAGAATCATTTTACCTCCGGCGCTTGCCCATTGTGAAGCTTGTGTGTTTTGTGCGAACCCAACTATTGGAGTGAACATAAAACAGAGCAAAAATAATTGGAGTAGATAGTATCTTGGGCAAGTTAACACTACACAACTGAAAATTCGTTTTGGTTTTTTCATCGGTCGATTTTTGATAGGAATGACTATCAATATACAACATAATGTTTAAACATACAAAAGTTGGGAAGGGGGGTTTTTGGTCGGGAATTAATATAAAACGTTAAGTATGAGATTGGTATTTGTTAAAGAAGAAAAGAATTAATCTTGTAGAAAATCAAAGGTCTTATTCAGAACTCTGGTTAGTTTAATTTTAGTTTCCCGCTGATTCTTGTAACAAAGGTTGCAAATGCAACAACCGACACCGAACTCACAGGCATTAAGATGGCTGCAACAATAGGAGAGAGGTTGCCCGAAATAGCAAATCCTATCCCGATGATATTGTAAAAAAACGAAATGGCAAAACTAAGTTTTACGATGGCAAGCGATGTTTTTGTGAAGCGGACAAAGCGTGCCAAAAGGTTAAATTTATCGGCTTCCAATACTGCATCGCTGGCGGGTGAGAAATGGTAAACTTTGTTGGCAACCGTAAGTGCCACATCGCTTTGCATCAGGGCTCCGGCATCGTTAAGCCCATCGCCGGTCATAAGTACGTGGGCACCATTTTTTTGAAGTTTTGTTATAAATTCCGCTTTATCCCCGGGTTTTTGATTAAAGAATAGTTTGTCAGATTCGAAAATTGACGAAAGGTTTTCCTTTTCCGAATCGTTATCCCCGGAAATCATATAAAGGGTAAACCTGTTTTTGAGCGTGTTAATCACATCCTTAAATCCTTCGCGATATTCATTGGAAATTTTAAAGTGCCCGATTATTTCATCATTAATGGAAATATGAACTTCGGAGCTTGCCTTTAGGTTTTCATCGTCTAAATGCTCTACAAATTCCTGCGATCCCAACCTGATTTCAAAGTTTCCGACTTTCCCAAAAATCCCTCTGCCTTCCACTTCCACAAAATGTTCAGGTTCATTGTAAGTTACATCCGTGAATTGGTTTGCAATGGCAATACTTAACGGATGTGTTGATTGCTTGGTCAGTGAGTAAATTGCTTGTTTTTCTTCGGCGGAAAGTATCTTCCCAACATATTCGATATTGTTTGAGTTTGGTTTGGTGAGGGTTCCGGTTTTATCAAAAACTATGGTATCGATATGCGATAATTTTTCAATAACATCGGTATTCTTTATGTATAAGCCTGTCTTTCCAAATATACGCATGGTATTTCCAAAAGTAAAAGGAATAGATAGGGCCAGTGCACACGGACAAGCAACAATTAATACTGCCGTAAATACGAAAACAGCAGTTTCGAATTCTCCTTTTGATAACCAAAAAATAAACCCGCCCACAGCAATGGCAATCACAATAATCGTAAAGTATTTGCTAATGGTATCTGACAGGGACTTTAACGAATCGCTTGGTTTATTGGAAGTGTTGTCCTGGTTCCACAATTTGGTTAAATGGCTTTGGTTTACTTCGGCTTTTACTTTTATTTTAATGATTCCACCCATCTGCCGGCCTCCGGCATAAATAAAGTCACCTTTCTTTTTTATTACCGGAGTCGATTCCCCGGTTACAAAGCTGTAATCAATCCTTCCTTCACCTTCCACCAACTCGCAATCGGCCGGAACCAGTTCTTTATTTCGGATAATCAGTTCATCGTCAACGCCAATGTGCTCAAGTAAAATGCTTTCCTCAATTTGTTTGTTGATTTTTGTTACAGCTATCGGAAAATACGATTTATAATTTCGATCGAACGAAAGGGCTTCGTAAGTTTTTCCTTGATACCATTTTCCAACCAGAAGAAAAAATATTAGGCCCGAAAGACTGTCGCTGTAGCCCGGTCCCTTGCCTGATATTACTTCGAACGACGTTACCAGGAACAAGACGATTATCCCGATTGCAATGGGCAAATCGATGCTGATGTTTTTCTTGGCAAGGTTTTTAAATGCCGAGATATAATAATCGCTTGCGCTATACAAAACAACCGGAATAACCAGGATATAACTAAGAATGCTGAAAAGGTCCTGCAAGCTTTCTTCAAGGGGTTCGCCATTAAAGTAGGCCGGGAGGCTGTAGGTCATCACATTGATAAATACAAATCCGGCAACTCCAATTCGGTATAAAAGCTTTTTGTAACTTTTTTTATCTTCCTTTTTGTCGGAAAGTGATAACGACAGGTCGGGAATATAATGCAAGGATGAGAGCAGTTCCACAAGCTTACGCAGGCTGATTGTTGATTTGTCAAACGTAATGTCAACCTCTTTTCTGGCGAAGTTCACAAATGAATATTTAATGCCTTTGTTGAGGGTGTGCAGGTTTTCCAACAACCAAATACAGGATGCACAATGAATAACCGGGATAAAAAACTTCACTTTACATATATCGCCTTCCTGAAAAGAAATCAGTTTGTTTTGAACTTCTTCTTTGTCGAGGAATGCGTATTTATTACCGAGAACAGAAGTTTCGACTTTTATGCCCGGAGATTCTTCGAGTTTGTAATAGGTATAAAGTTTATTTTCATTCAGGATTTGGTACACGGTTTTGCAGCCATTGCAACAAAAGGGCAGTTCGTTCCAATATTCAGGTGAGTTGCCACAATCGGCACCACAATGCACGCATGCTATTTTATTTGCTTTGTCTGATCCCATTTTCCAGGTTCAACAACCCTTGTCATTTGTCTTTTGTTTATCTAATTTGCCACCAAGTCACTAAGTCACAAAGAATTCACTTACACAAAATGCAAGGATCAATTATTTATACTACAAATCTTCTAATACCATCCTTAATTCTTGGTACGTTAAAGTTAATCAGAAAACCTAATCTGTTTCCGGTTAACTTTAAATGACTTAATATTTGTGCTTCCCACACTGTATTAACATTCTCTAATGCTTTGAGTTCACAAATTATCTGATCCTCAACTAAAACATCCAATCGGAGACCTTCTTTAAATTGGATGTTATCATAAACAATTGGAATATCCAATTGTCTTTTAAATTCAAGTCCATGCTTTGCAAGTTCATGACAAAAACAAACTTCATAAACCTTTTCTAATAGCCCCGGTCCAAGTGACGAATGAACCTTGTACGCTGAATCAACTATCAATTTCGCAATATTTTCTGTTTCTTGATCAACTTTTTTGTATTTCATCATGTGTGTTTTTAGGGAATTAAACTGGGTATTAATATTCGTGTTTCTTTGAGACTTTGTGCTTTTGTGGCATAAATCTTTTTCAATGCAAAAAATAACTACAACAATCCCCTTTGGAGCTTTTGTGCAGGGTTTCGTTTTCCTGTTTCAAGCTTTTTTCAAACTTTTTCTCAATTTTTTCTTTTGGAGGGCTTAAAAACGGAATACCAAGACTTAATCCCCTTAGTATAAAAAAGATCCCGACCAACACAACCAGGATTGGGATTAGCTTATTGATTTTATTTCGAAGGGCAGTACTAAATAAATTTCCCGCTAGCGAAATAGATAACATCATGGGTATAGTTCCAATGCCAAACAGAATCATGTAAAAAGCCCCAAGTGCAACCTCACCCGTTCCGATTGCCCCGGCAACAGCCATATACACCAATCCGCAGGGAAGTAAACCATTTAATAAGCCAATTAAAAACAAACTTGAAAACGATCGGACAGTGAGCAATTTTCCCAGCGATTTTTTGAGCTTTCCAACAAACTTAAACCAACTTTTATCAAGTTTGTACTGGTTTTTAAAGAGGGAGGGGAAAAGTACTGAAATAATCATTAATGCTCCCATTATTACCGATACTTTTTGCTGAAACCCAATTAAGTGCAACCCTTGTCCCAACATCCCGAAAATAGCGCCCATTATTCCATAGGTTATTGCCCTTCCGAGATTGTATAAAGTTCCGCCAAAGATTTTTTGAGCAACAGTGTTTCCGTGCAACGGTAGTGCAATGGCAATGGGACCGCACATGCCTGCACAATGGAAACTGCCCATTAAACCAAGTAAAAGTGCTGATAATAAAATGGTCATTTGTATTGTATAAATAGTTAATATATAGCCGTTTGAAAGAATTTGGATGCGATTTTATTTATTGATGATTGTCTTTACTGCTTCGTATTTTAGCTCGTCAGAAACCCAGTTGATTTTAACTTCGTACCTCCCAAAAAGCAAATCAGACTTTAACACCGAAACCGTTTTATTTTCTGCATCTAAATTTACCAGAATATCGTGTGAGCTTCCTGCCGGATAATAAAAAAGTACCGTTCCTGATTCAATTTTTGGCGCAAATTCCGGGGCAAACTTAATTGTGAATTTATCCGAATCTTCTTCCACTGAAACCTGGTTTTGAAACTCCACCGATCGGGCGTTCATTTCCATTTGGTCGGTATAATTCACCCCTTTTTCGTAATACTCTTTATGAACCAGGTTTACATCCTGCGAAAAAGCAAAGTATATGAATATCCCACACGCTGTTACAAACAATGTTAAGAATAGAAATATGCCTGTTCCCCAATTAAACTTAATCTTCATTACTTTTTTTATTTTCTCGTTAATTGATAAAACCCTGCTCCCGTTTTAAATCGGGGTTATTGCAGCTACTTTGGTTTCTATAAATATTCATTTTAAAATAAAGTAGATTTGAGTACAGAGATTTGAGTATTAAGGATTATTTTGATTTTTCTCTCTACTCATTTCTCAATGCTCTTGTCTGCATTGTTCAATATTTTTTAAATTTCATTCATTTTAAAGCCTTTTTACTTGCAGTTAATAGTCGTTTAGTTTAAGGTCCAACAAAAGAGGTGGTATAGGTTTCCAATAATTTCTCACCCTTAAATATACCAAACTCTACTTTGGTTTTATCGCTTTTTAGTTCGTCTTTCGGAATAAATAAAATAAAGGTCGTTTCAAAATAACTTTGATCTTTTACCACAATGTTGCTTCCGGCCAGTTGTATATTTCCTTTGTGCGACAATAATTTAATTTCCAATGGAATTTCGTCATGCGTTTTGTTTACAATTTTCATATTGTAAACATTTGAAATAGTGTTGTTTGCATTTTCCTGATACAGCAAGCCGGGTGTTCGCAAAATTGTGGTTTCAATGGCTGGTCGTGTTACCAGGGTATAAACAAAAAAACTGAAAAGAATCAGCAGTACAACTGAATATGCCCTGTTTCTAGCATTCCAGATTGATTTTGTGCCGGTTTTGATATTGTGCATTGAGTCGAAGCGAATGAGGTTTGGTTCTTGTTCAACTGCTTTCATTACACTGTTGCATTCGTCAATACAAGCGGTGCAATTAATACATTCCAATTGGGTGCCGTTTCTAATGTCAATTCCTGTAGGACAAACCGAAACGCACCTTTTGCAATTGATACAATCGCCTTCGTTTTTCCTTCCACGGGGCTCACCGCGCTGGTAGTCGTAGGTAACTACAATCGATTTCGAATCGAGCAAAACTCCCTGCATCCTTCCGTAGGGGCAAACCATGGTGCAAATTTGCTCGCGGAAGTAGGAATAAACCCAATAAAAAAATGCGGATATCAAAAGCATGATTAGGAATCCTCCCAGATGCATTTGAATGGGCTCCCGGATCAATGTTAACCATTTTTCGGAGCCAATAAACCACATCAGAAAGGTATTGGTCATGGCAATCGAAATCGATATAAAAATGCCGTGTTTAAGGGTTTTTTTGAAAATTTTTTCTTTTGTCCATGGACCATTGTCCAAATCAAGGCGCTTACGGTAATCCCCTTCAATTAGGTATTCAATCTTGCGAAAAACCATTTCCAGAAAAATGGTCTGAGGGCAGGCCCATCCACACCAAATGCGTCCAAAAGTTACGGTAAACAAGATTATGAACAAGACAAACGATAGCATTAACAGAGCCAGGATAAAGGTATCCTGAGCCCAGAAAATCACACCAAAAATGATAAACTTTCGGGCAGCAATATCCATTAAAACAAAGGGATTACCATTGATCCGGATAAATGGGACTGCTACAAAAAAGACAAGCATAAACCAACTGAATATGGTTCTTCTTGTGTACCATTTTCCCTTCGGTTTTTTTGCGTAAACCCATCGTCTGTTGCCTTTTTCATCCATGTTGATGGGGCGTTCACGAAAAGTTTCTGATTTATCTGCCATATGTTCAAATTGGTTCGTCAAAAAAGGGAAACCTTGCATTTCCCTTCTAAAGTAAAAAATATTTTATTGGCTACATTTTTCGCCCTGAGGTGCTTTTGCGTTTTCAGGTGTGGTTCCCATAAGTTCACCTAAAATGTAGCTGGCAACCTGTTGGATTTTTTCATCGTTGATTTGTCCTTTAAAAGGGGTCATTCCTTTTGCCGGATTTCCATTTTTAATAATATTAAATACATCGTTGAACGAACAGCCATTTAGCCAGTATTCATCGCATAAATTGGGTCCAATAGCATTTCCTTCGCCATGCATACCATGGCAGGCAAAACAATTCATGGTCGTATAAACTTCACCCCCTTTTTTAAGGGATTCGTCGTCGGTTAGCATTACCAAGTCTTCCGAAGATTGATTTGCCAATTGGTATTTTGCATCGTGCAATTCGCTCTTTTTTGCATATTCTGCTTCCTGGTGATCGCCAACCCCAAGCCAAAAATAGTATGCCCCATAAATTATGGAGGCACCAATGGTTATATAAAATATAGCCATAATCCATTTTGGTGGTGGATTGTCCAATTCTTTTATTCCATCGTATTCATGGTCGAGAATCGAATCCTGCAATTCATCTGATTTTTGTTTATCTGTTGCCATAATTTTGGTTTTACGATTTTAAAGTTTGTAATCCTTCCCCTTCATCATCCCCTAAAATGGAATTTTTAATTTCATCCATTTCTTTATTTGAACGTCTCATTGTTTTTATGGTAATAACAATAAAAAGAGTTACAAAAATCAGCAGTCCAACAATATAGTAAATCTGTATGCCTTCAATTTCGCTAAGGATATTACTAATTATTTTCATCGCTAAGATTGTTTAAGATGTAACTTGTAAGTTGAAGCATTTGCTTTTCTGAAAGTACTCCCTTGAACGGGGTCATTCCTTTAGTGATGTTTCCATTGGTGATCTGGTTCAGGATATCCGATGGCGAATTTCCATGGATCCATTCATCATCCACCAGGCTTGGGAAGGTAGCAAACCCTTTACCGTCGGCACCATGGCATACGGCACAATGCTGGGTAAATAGTTTTGATGCTGCCTCCATATCTTCAGGGCTTGTCGGTAAAACAATATCTTCGTTGCTGAGCACTTTAACACTTTCAGGCTCTGAAACCGGAGCAGAAATATCTTTTCCCAGTTTATGCATGTAGGCAATCATTGCCACCATTTCTTTTGTTGGTTCTATTTCTATTCCCGAAAGTTTCAAGTCTTTAACAATTTTGTTTGCCTGCACCATATAATCGTCAATTGCACGCTCGTCGTATCCTTTTTCGTAGGGGACTCCGAGGGTTTGCATTGCCCTGATTTTTCTTGGGATCATATCTAAATCCACATCTTTCTTCGCTAACCAGGCATAGTTTGGCATGATTGATTGCTCGTTCATTTTTTGAGGGTCCATAAAATGGTTGTAATGCCACGCTGCATTTTTGTACATGGTTCCGGTAACTACCCCGGCACGTGCCAAATCTGGTCCAATACGTCGTGATCCCCATTGGTATGGATGATCGTAAACAAATTCACCAATTTTTGAATATTCTCCATATCGGTCGGTTTCCCATCGGAATGGGCGGACCATTTGTGAGTGGCAGGTATAACAACCCTCGGAAATGTACACATCACGACCTGCCAATTCAAGAGGGGTATAGGGTTTTACTGCATCGATGGTCGGAATATTTGATTTGATGGTCAGCATCGGAATAATTTCAACTGCCCCACCAATTGCAAGAGCAATAAACACCCAAATGGAAAACCTCACGGCCCTTCTTTCCATCCAGCGGTGAATGGTTTCTTTCACCGGGTTCCTTTGCCCAGCCAAAACAAGTGCCGGAGCTTCTGAAGCTTCATTGTTTTCAATAGACCCAATTACCATGGTTTTAAACAGGTTGTACACCATTAACAAAAATCCGAGTAGGAAAATGACACCGGAAACTACCCTGACCATATACATCGGTATTAGTTGGGTTAGCGTTTCCAAAAAGTTCGGATAGGCAAGAAAACCTTCAGGAGTATATTCCCTCCACATGAGCCATTGTGCAATTGCGCCCCAATACAAAGGAATCGCATACAGCAAAATTGCCAGGGTTGCCAACCAAAAATGAGTGTTTGCCAGTTTCTCGGAAAATAGTTTTGTGCGGAATATTTTAGGTACAATCCAATAAAGCATGCCGAAAACAATTCCTCCGTTCCAGCCCATGCCTCCAATGTGGGTGTGTGCTACAGTCCAATCGGTAAAGTGTGAAATCTGGTTCACGTTTTTCAACGACATCATTGGTCCTTCAAATGTTGACATTCCGTATGCAGTAACTGCAACCACAAAGAATTTGAGCACAGCACTGTCCCTGACTTTGTCCCAAGCGCCACGGAGTGTTAATAGCCCATTGATCATTCCTCCCCATGAAGGGGCAATCAGCATGACCGAAAAAGTGACCCCAAGTGCCTGTGCCCATTCAGGAAGTGCCTGGTATAACAGGTGGTGAGGACCAGCCCACATATATAAGAATATGAGCGACCAGAAGTGTATGATGGACAATTTATAGGAATAAATCGGTCGGTTTGCTGCTTTAGGCAGGTAATAATACATAAGTCCGAGAAACGGAGTGGTAAGGAAAAAAGCTACGGCATTGTGGCCATACCACCATTGCACAACTGCATCTTGTGCCCCGGCATAAATGGAATAACTTTTTGTAAAAGAGACTGGCAGTGCCAGCGAATTTACCACATGCAGGATTGCAATTCCCAAAAAGGTTGCCAGGTACCACCAAATGGCGGCATAAATGTGCTGAACCCTTCGTTTTATGATGGTTCCAATCATGTTCCAGCCAAAAACTACCCAAACCAGTGTAATTAATATATCTATAGGCCACTCAAGCTCTGCGTATTCTTTAGAGGTTGTAATCCCAAATACAAAAGTTACCGCAGCCAAAACAATAATTGTTTGCCATCCCCAAAAGTGGATCTTGCTGAGAACATCGCTAAACATTCTGGCCTTGAGCAGCTTTTGAAGCGAGTAATATACTCCTGCAAAAATTGCATTTCCAACAAATGCAAATATGATCGCATTTGTATGTATCGGCCTTACCCTTCCGAAGGTGGTAAATTCGAGCCCGAAATTAAAAATAGGGAATGCCAGTTGAAGGGCAATAACAACCCCGACCAAAACCCCGACAACACCCCAAATAATGGTTGCAAGTACAAATAATTTGACAATTTTGTTGTCGTAGAAAAACTTCTGATTTTCCATAGATGCAGTTATTTAGTTTTTTATTTCTTCCTGTATATTTTCAGTTTTATCTGTTTTTTCATCGTCAAAGAGGATTCTTATTGAAGGGGTTTCGTTATCATCGAACTGCCCGGACTTTACTGCCCAGATAAATGCTGCAAGAAACACCAATGCAGCAAGCAAGCTAACCCCAATTAACAGATAAAATATATTCATCGTTTTAGCTCTCGCGACTTTGTAATTTTATTTTTACGATCAGGTAAATGACGTATAGAATTACCATCCATGCGCCCAAAGCAGCCGATAGATAGGAGACTAATAACCATGGTTGAAGGCGGTCGTTGGTTCCCCAAAGTACGGTTTCCTTAAATAAATTTTCGGTTTCGCCGGGAGTGGCTACCCTGGCATCAGCCAGTACCACATTATCTACTTTATAAGTTTCGTCCAGCGAAATCACCAGATCAATTTTACCATCGACATCACCAGTCACGGTTTCAGGGACCGAATAAACTGCCCTTCCATTTTGATCGGTAATTGCTTCCCCGATTTTTATGCTTCCAAAGGTCTTTTTTGCATTGATCAAAATGGGCGTATTCACCAGTTTATCATAAACCCCTTTGGACTTTTCATACTCCGCAAATATTTCAACTTTCTTTTCATTTTCGTTTACAGAGCATAACAATTTGGCGTTTATTTTAGGCGCATCAACCAATAAAGGTTCGTTTGAAGAATTAAAATTCATGATGTAATTGATTACCCTCCAACGGTCGTCTTCCGAAAGCTGCGTTTCAAATTGAGGCATTGTTCCCCTTCCATGGGTGATTTTGTAATACAAAGATCCCTCGGTGTTCGCCTGCATTTTTTCAGATGTAACATCAGGTGGGCTTGGAACCAGGGGCAGGGCATTGTTTTTTCCTGCATCGCCATGGCACGATTTGCAGTTTTTAAGGTAGATGTCTTTTCCCCTGTTTACATTTTGTAAATTATATTCTGAGGGATTGGTTATGTTTGACTGGTCGTCGGGAACAATCCATTCCTGAGCACTTACACTTTGAAAACTAAGTGTGAAAAGAATCATTAATAGGTAGTATCCTGCATTTTTCATAGGTGCTTAGTTTTTAGGTTGTTCTAATAAATACTTTTTATCGATCCCTTCTTCTTCTGCCAGTTCCCAGATGGTTGCAACCGGAAACATTTTTGCCAAAACAGAAATGATCAGCAAGGCAGCCACAAACGAAAACATGGTGATGGTTATTTCAATGCTGGTTGGTGCATACTTATGAAAATGTTCAGGAACGTTTTGAACCGGTAAAAACGGATGTTCCAGGGTTGGCACAACAATCAGATAGCGCTTAAACCACGCTGCAACTAATACAAAAAATGATATAATGGACAGGGCTAAAGGTTTTCGGAAAAAGCGGAAAAGGATAAGGACTATTGGCAATACCAGACCTCCCGCCTGCACAACCCAAAACATGGTTGAAAATCCACCTTTAAATAATTCAATTAAATGATTTCCCTCGGCGGTTTTCATTTTATACCCGGGAACCAAAAATTCGTTGATGTTAAAATATAAATAAACCAGACACACAAATACCAGAAGTTTTCCCATCTGATCGAAATGATAATCGGTAAAATAATCCTTCAGATTGTACCTGAGCCTGTACACATACATTAAAATTATTACTGCTGCAGCGCCTGCGACAAACGCACCTGCCACGAAATAGGGCCCCATAATGGTGGTATCCCACCCGGAACGTAAGGTAGCTGCAAAAAGCCATGAAGTTACTGTGTGTATTGATAGTCCAACCGGGATAATTAATAACATTAATACCCGCATGGCATGGTAAAGGGTTTTAAATTGTTGGGCATTGCCTTTCCACCCAAGTGCAAGTGTTTTGTAAATTTTCCTTTTCCATCCCGGAATATTAAGGTCGTCGCGGTCACGCAGCATTGCCAAGTCTGGAATTAATGGTATATAAAACAATAACACAGAAATGGTAAGGTAGGTCGTTACAACCGACACATCCCAGATAATAGGGGAGGCAAACCTTCCGTGCAGGAATACATTTAAGAACCTGTCGGGGCGCCCCATGTCCATAACAATGATTACTCCCGCCAATGCGACAGCGGCAATGGCAATCTGTTCTGCAACCCTTGAAACAGCTTTTCCCCAATTAATCTTAAGAAGATGCAGGGCAGAACTAATCAAAAAGCCAATTAGGCTGACTGCTACAAAAAACACAAAATTGGCAATGTACATTCCCCAGGAAATATAATCGCGCATTCCGGTAACGCCCAACCCTTTGTCAATTTGGATGATCCATCCCCACAATCCAACTCCGCTGAACATAATCAAAAGGAAGAACCAGAACCTACTTAATTCGTCTTTTTTAATGATCGATCTGGTCAAATCAAAAATCATTTTATCCAATAACTTTCTCGATTCTTGTGGTGTTTTTATTTTGTCCATTTTAATTGATGCGTTGGTTAAGAATGATGTTCATTAACTTCTCCTTGAAATGGGAATGCCCTGTCTTTTGGAGGCAAGTAATATACCCTTGGTTTTGTTCCGAGTTCTTCCATTGAGGTGTATCCGGCATTTGATTCCAGTAACTTGCTAAACGATACTGTTTCTTTGGTAGTTCCATTGGTTACGGCATCTTCATTGCGGTCGCCAAACCAATATACGCCATTTGGGCATGCTGAAACGCAGGATGGTAATTTGCCGTCCCTTAGCCTGTCGGCACTAAACAGGCACTTTGAAATGGTTCCCTTTTTTTGTGGGACGTTGGCTTCGATATTATACGTTACGCCCTCGTATTTTTCGGCATCACGCGGCTCAAACCAATTGAAAACCCTTGCTGAATAAGGACAGGCGGCAATACAGAACCTGCAGCCAATACACCTTTCATTGTCGATAAGGACAATGCCGTCTTCACGTTTAAAGGTGGCATTTACCGGGCAAACTTTTGTACATGGCGGATTGTCGCAATGCATACAAGGTTTTGGCATGTAATAGGGGGCTGTGTGCTCAGCATCCTGCATTTGTAGAACATTAATATGGTGCTGCTCGGGCCTTAATTGATGGTGGTTTTGGCAAGCTTTCATACATTCACGGGCATTTCGGCATTTCGAAAGGTCGATGACCATCACCCAGCTTTTCCCTGAAATACCTTTTCTCCCTCTTTTTTGGTTTTCCGACAAAGAAGGTATTTCCATTGGTTTTAACTGAGACTTGTCAACCTCAACAAGTTCTCCGCTTGATGTGAGAAGCTTGATCTTGTCACCGCTTGTTTGTTCAACCCTATTGCAGGACGATAAAACACTTGAACCGGCAGTAACACCAACAACGCCAAGTGTTACACCAAGTTTTTTCATAAAATCCCTTCGTGAATTTTTATTCTCTTCCATAGGTTTAATATTTTGAAGAACTTATCAAAGTGTAGCTAATTAATTTCATCTCGTTTTCAACGAATTTAAAAGAATATAAGCGAAAGAACAAATTGCTAAAAACGAAGAAAAATAAAAGACAAAGAGAGGTTTTATTCCTAATAATGAGAAGGTTATGGGTAGTACTTTATATTTTTTCAACTTTTTTATGCGGCTCAAATTATTGATAAACAAGGTACCTGAACGGATTGGAAAGAGGATGCGAATAAAAAAATGGATACCAAATGAACTTTTCAGGGAAAACAATGTTTAATCCAGTTTGCTAAAAATTATACAGTCAGGTATTATTTTAATGTATTGCGCTTGAAAAAAATGCTGTAAAACATAATACAAAATTAAGATTGCCGGTATGCATTGCTAGAATATAATCGGATTATTAAGATTGACTGTTTAATTTTTTGTAGTGTGTTCTTCAACAATAAGCTTCTTTGTCTCAAATAGTTTTACTAATTTAATAGGAGTTCAATAATTCTCAATAAAAATATAACTATTGGAAAAAGTTCCTTTACGTTAATTTGTCTCTTTTTTTATAAGTGTTTCAAATACAGCTGTTTATTGTGGGCTGTGAGGTTAGGGCGTTCCATGAAATAATAAAATTGACCCAAAATGCTCATTTTCACTAAACATTCAGAACACTTTTGGGTTAAATTGATGAAATGAAAAAAAAGTGGTTCAAGCCACTGAAAACTTTATATCGATATGAATTCAATTTTCAGGGTAAAACAAAACGTAATTCTTTTATTATGCCTATTTGTTATCTCCTCCGTACAGTCGTATTCGCAAACTCCATCCTCGCCAACCGACGATGTTGAAATTGGTGTTGTTGAGCATCTCGACGAATATCTTCCCAATGATATTTCGTTGGTGAACGAAGCTGGAGAGAAAGTAAACTTGACCGATATTATTGACAAACCCACGGTTATTAATTTTGTTTATTACCGATGCCCCGGAATTTGTAGTCCATTGATGGAAGCAATTGCTTCAGTAATGGACCGTTCGGATTTGGTTCCGGGAGAAGATTACCAGGTTCTTACCATTAGCTTCGACCCGACAGAGACCATTGACCTTGGTATCCGTAAGAAAAAGAATTATCTAAACCTGATGCAAAACAGCGAGCAGGCAGCAAAAGGATGGCATTTTTTTGTGAGTGATAGTGCAAGTATTGCACGTGCAACCAATGCAACAGGTTTTAAATACAAAAAAACTGGCGTTGATTATTTGCATGCTGCATCGGTTACAGTTGTGAGCCCCGATGGAAAAATAACCAGGTACCTAAATGGAATGTTCTTTCTTCCTTTTGAGTGGAAGATGGCAATAATTGAAGCATCGGAAGGCAAATCCGGTCCAACATTAAATAAAATATTACGTTTTTGTTATTCGTATGATCCTGTGGGACAAACATATGTGATGAATATTACCAAGGTGAGCGGAATAGTGATCATGTTTTTCGCCTTCCTGTTTTTATTGGTAATCGTGTTCAAACCTAAAAGAAAAAAAGCATAAACTTAAATACCTACTAATGCAAGAATCAAACACCTCTCACGAAGTGAGTTACCTTGAATATAAAGGAAAGTACACCGGGTTCCTTGGGTGGATATTCTCGACCGACCATAAAAGAATTGGTTTGCTGTACCTGTATTCTATTGCCACCATGTTTGTTGTGGGGGTTTTGCTGGGATTGTCGATGAAGCTGGAATTATTGGCTCCCGGGAAAACCATCATGGATGCCCAGACTTACAATTCGGTTTTCACGGTTCATGGGGTTATCATGATCTTTATGATTGTTGTTCCGGGTTTGCCTGCGGTTTTTGGTAATTTCTTATTGCCAATAATGATTGGGGCCAAAGATGTGGCATTTCCTAAACTAAATTTATTATCCTGGTATTTTTATATCGCGGGTGTTTTCCTGGTTTTGGCTTCCCTGCTTTTTGGCGATGGTGTGCCTGATACTGGTTGGACTTTTTACGCACCTTACAGTTTCAAATCAGGCACTAATTTATTACCGGCAATTTTCGGTGCATTTATCCTAGGATTTTCGTCCATATTAACTGGCTTGAACTTTTTGGTAACCATCCACAGGTTGCGTGCCCCGGGAATGAAGTGGCTCAAACTTCCACTTTTTATTTGGACGGTTTATGGCACTGCCTGGATCCAATTATTGGCTACTCCCGTTATTGGGATTACCTTGGTGCTAGTTTCCCTGGAAAGGGTGTTTGGGATAGGTGTTTTCGATCCGGCATTGGGTGGCGACCCGGTGTTGTACCAGCATTTATTCTGGATTTATTCGCACCCGGCTGTATATATTATGATTCTTCCGGCAATGGGGGCAATTTCCGAAATCATACCAACTTTTACACAAAAAGCAATATTTGGATATAAAGCGCTTATTATCTCAACGATGGCAATTGCCTTTGTGGGTTATTTGGTTTGGGGACACCACATGTTTACTGCCGGAATGAGCGGAACTGCACAATACTATTTTTCATTGATCACATTCTTTGTTGCCATACCAAGTGCCATAAAGGTTTTCAACTGGATAACAACCATGTATAAAGGATCAATAACATTAGATACACCATTTTACTGGGCAGCTTCCTTCATTTTTGTATTTATGATTGGTGGCCTTTCAGGATTGGTATTGGGAGCATTGGCTGCAAACATTTATGTGCATGATACCGCTTTTGTGGTTGCGCATTTCCACTTTATTGTGTTCGGTGGGGTTGGCTTTGCCTTTTTTGCTGGTTTGCATTACTGGTTTCCAAAAATATTTGGAAAAATGTATGACAAGAAATGGGCAAATACAGGTTGGTTCATATTCTTCATTGGCTTTTTAACCCTTTATACCCCCATGTTCTATTTAGGAATGAAAGGAATGCCAAGGCGCTACTACGATTATCTGAATGAATTTCACGGACCAAATATATTAAGCACAGTTGGCTCCTGGTTACTTGCTACAGGTTTGATTATCATTATCGCAAACCTGGTTAAATCGGCTAAAAACGGACCGAAAGCAGAAAAGAACCCCTGGAATGCAAAAACACTGGAATGGACAGTTTCGTCGCCTCCAAGCCTCGAAAATTTCGATGAGATCCCGGTGATTCCAGAAGACAAAGAGACATACGATTTTTGATAAAATAAGACCTGACTATGGAAGAAACTTTACACACGGCACATGACCATTACGATCCGGAAGGATCGAAAATTGGGATGTGGTTGTTTATTTTTACGGAGCTCCTTTTGTTTGGAGGTTTATTCATTATTTATTCTGTCTATAGATACCTGAACCCGGATGCATTCCATTTGGCTGCGGAAGAACTAAATACCACTATTGGGGCAGTAAATACTATAATTTTGCTTGTAAGCAGTATGACCATAGCTATGGCTACCTCAGCTATCCAAAAACAAGATTATAAATTAACCCAAATACTTATGGGGATCACGGTCTTTCTGGCTTTGGTTTTTTTAGTAAATAAGTATTTTGAATGGAGCGTGAAATTAGAACATGGTATCTTCCCGGGTTCTGAACACATGCTTGAGAGTTTTAGTCAGGGAGAAATCCTATTTTTTGGGCTTTATTTTGTGATGACCGGATTACATGCCTTGCATATTATTATCGGAATGGTTTTTATTATTTGGGTAATGGTTTATGTTAAAAAAGGGAAAGTCCACCATAATCGGTTTGCCCTGCTTGAAAACAGTGGCCTTTATTGGCATCTTGTTGATGCAATTTGGATATTCCTGTTCCCCTTATTTTATCTAATTACTTAATGCCAAGAATCATGACAGAAGAAAAGCACCATATAGTTCCTTACAAAACATTTGTAAAAGTATTGCTTGCATTAGTGGTACTAACAATTGCATCTATCGGAATTACCAGTATTGAGCTCGGAGAATGGTCGGTTGCAGGGGCTTTGTTGTTTGCAGTTGTAAAAACGTACCTGGTTTTGACTGTTTTTATGCACCTCAAATTTGACAAACCATATATCCGGATTATGGTTGGGTTTGTGTTTTCCATATTCGTTGTGGTTATTATTATTACTTTTTTAGATTACTATTATAGATAGGGTTTACTTATGAATACAGAAATTACACAAGCATCGAATTTTGTCCAGGGGGTTGATTTGGCCTTTTTAATTATCCTTGGAATATGTTTTGCATTTTTGATTGGGCTCACTGCCGTAATGCTCTATTTTATTTATAAGTACAACAAAAAGAAACATCCGGTTGCAGGAAAAACTAAAGATAACATTACGTTGGAGGTTCTTTGGACAGTCATTCCTTTTCTGTTAACATTACTGATGTTCTATTATGGCTGGGTAGCTTGGGAACCTATGAAACGCGCACCAAAAGACAGTATGGAGATCACTGTTTACGGAAGGATGTGGAACTTTATGTTTGAATACGAAAATGGTAAAAAAACGGACACGCTGTATTTGCCAAAAGACCAACCTGTAAAATTGAACCTTGTGGCCCTTGATGTGCTCCATAGCCTTTATATTCCGGCATTCAGGGTAAAGCAGGATATGGTTCCAGGTAAAGAAAATAATTTCATGTGGTTTAAGCCACAGAAAGAAGGGGATTACGATATTTTTTGTGCCGAATATTGCGGCTTGCAGCACTCCTATATGAATTCCATTGCAAAAGTAATGGAAGACAGCGCATTTAATAGTTGGTATGTTGATACCACACAGGTAGCAATAAAGGTTGATTCACCTGTTGCCGCAGGAAAGCGCATAATGGAATCAATTGGTTGTTTTGCCTGTCATACTACCGATGGTTCTAAACTGGTTGGACCTTCACTAAAAGGGGTGTACGGACATGCGCAGGTGGTTATTACGAAAAAAGAAAAGCGCGAGGTGATCGCAGATAGTTTGTATATCCGGAATTCCATCCTCAATCCGAATGACGATGTTGTGGAAGGGTTTAACAAGGGATTGATGCTCTCTTACGAAGGACAGCTCTCGGATGAAGATATTGGTTTGATCATTGATTATCTTAAAACCTTAAAATAAGAAATGCAAAAGGGCTCTTATTTAAAAATTTTGTTGGAGCTTGGGAAAGTGCGGATTTCTTTACCGGTGGCCTTATCGGCACTTACCGGATACCTTATGTTTACAAAAATACTGGATCAGGGGGCATGGTTTTTAGCCCTCGGTGTATTTCTGGTTTCGTGTGGATCAAGTGCATTTAACCATTTTCAGGAACGAAAACAGGATGCCTTGATGCCCAGGACTAAAAACCGCCCAATTCCTTCCAAAAGGTTATCAGCAATAGCTGCTTTTCTTGTGGCAACCACATATACTTTGATTGGCCTTGTTTTATTGTATTTATATTTGCCAACGATAGCCATGTGGCTAAGCCTTTTTACCTTGGTTACTTATAATTTGGTTTATACACCTTTAAAGAAGGTGACCGCATTTGCCGTATTGCCAGGTTCATTAACTGGTGCTTTGCCCCCGCTTATTGGTTGGGCAGCTGCTGGTGGTAACCTATTCGATCAGAATATATTATTAGTTGGGAGCTTCTTCTTTCTTGGACAAATTCCGCATTTCTGGTTATTATTACTAATGTTTGGCGATGAATACCAACTTGCCAGCATGCCAAGCTTAAACCAGGTTTTTAATCCTAACCAAATTAAAAGGCTTACTTTTACCTGGATATTAACTACAATTTCCTCGGCGCTTTTGGTAATCCATTACGTTTTTGGACATAAATTCTTATATTTTTTATTGTTAATTTACATCTTGTATTTACTATTTTCGTTTACTAAAGACTTCCTAGTTCAAAAGGAATTTGAAGCAAGGCCTGCTTTTTTTAAACTTAATTTTCTATATCTTTTCATGATGTTTTTCCTGATGATTGATAGTTTGTTAGGATAGGTATTTTTAATATCTTTCACTTTTGCTATCGTCATGAACATCAAAAACAAACAAATATTATGCATAGGTGAAGTCCTTTGGGATAGGTTTCCTGCAGGATCAAAACCTGGTGGCGCTTCCTTAAATACGGGAGTTCATCTGAATCATTT
Source organism: Prolixibacteraceae bacterium (assembly GCA_963678235.1). Classification (GTDB taxonomy): domain Bacteria; phylum Bacteroidota; class Bacteroidia; order Bacteroidales; family Prolixibacteraceae; genus JABMQB01. The sequence continues at coordinate 4,510,651 of OY782766.1, forward strand.
GGGCGCACATGTTATATTGGCAAGCAGGGTGGGGAAGGACCAGGCTGGAAAGGAGTTGGTTGATTTTTTAAGCGATTCGGGATTATTGTGTGATTGGATTCAGGAAGACGATCGGTTGGCAACCAGTGAAGTGCTGGTTCGTTTAGATAAAAATCGCAATGCCACGTATGAAATATGCAAGCCTGTTGCCTGGGATAATATTCAATTTACGGATGCCTTAAAAAATACTGCTAAAAATTCAGGGATACTGGTTTATGGATCATTGGCATCAAGAAGCTTGGCAACAAGGGAAACCATTTTGAGCGTGATTGACAACGATGCGTTTAAAATAATGGATGTTAACTTAAGGAGACCATACGACCAACGGGAAGTTGTTGAGTTATTAATGACTGAGGCAAACCTCGTAAAAATTAATGATGATGAGTTAAAAATTGTGGCATCGTGGCACCATTTGACTAATTTGGAAGAAAAGGCTCAATTACAAAGGTTGACCTCAATGTACAATTTGCAAATGATTTGTGTAACAAAAGGCAGTAATGGGGCTGTAATCTATCATCAAGGGAATTTATACGAACATCCTGGATTTAAAGTTAAAGCTGTAGATACCGTCGGTGCGGGTGATGCTTTTTTAGCAGGATTAATTCATTCTTTGCTGGCAGATAAATCAATGGAAAAGGTATTGGAATTTGCGTGCGCGCTGGGGGCATTAGTTGCATCGAAAATGGGCGCAACCCCTAAAATTGAAATGGAACAGATTTCTGAAATTTCAAGCAGTAATAAGTAATCAAACTTACCCGCTCATTTTTTCCCATAGCACACCTTCCCTCAAAGCATAATCAGTCTGGTAAATTTCCTGGATATTGGCGCTTTCAATCACTTGTTTAATTAAGATCATCGCCGGGATAATTAGGTCAATCCGAACAGGGTTCATTCCTTTTATTTGTAGGAGTTCTTCCTTTGATTCGCCAATTAATTTGTAATAAACCAAATAAAATTCATCAACCGAAATAAGCTGTTTTACCCTTGGTTTTTCGTTGGGGTTTACTTCATCTAAAATATCGGCAATGGTATCAAATGCCCCGGAACAGCCGATGAGTGTCTGCACCTTGATTTCTGAAACCTGGTTCAGGATTGGCTGGTGTTCTTTTTCAAAATAAGCCTGCAATGCCTCGATTTCTTCCGAGCGAATAGGGTCTGAAAGTTGAATGGAATGGATTACCCTTGAAATGCCTGTGGGGAAACTTTTTTGCCATTGGATTCCTGAATTATTGCAAAGGATAAATTCATTGCTTCCGCCACCAATATCTAAAATAAGGCTATTGGAATTTAATTCTTTAAATGCCAGAAGTACTCCTTTGTATATTAAATCGGCTTCCTGATCACCCGAAATAACCTCTATCACGAAACCAGTGTTATTCTTTATAAAAGATAGAAATTCGATTTTATTTTCAGCTGATCGTATGGCAGAAGTCCCAAATACTTTAACGCTTTCGCAGCCAAACAGGTCAATGTTTGCTTTGTGTTTTAGGAGGGCAATTTTTGCCCTTTCCATGGCTGCATCGCTAATAACATTTTTTTGAATTGCACCATCTCCAAGTTTCACAGGTTGGCTGCTTTGGTGGTGTATTTGAAATGCTTTCCCATTGGTTTCGGCTATGAGTAGGTTGCAGGTATTTGTCCCTAAATCAATAACAGCTATTTTCATGGCTTAAAAGTAGTAAAAATACTGTTGAGCGAATCCCAGATTTTCACTGTATTCAAAGATTTGTCTTGCAAAATCGTTTAACAATCCTTAGTTTTTATTAGCGGTATTTAAGGGCATTATTTCAGAACTTTGGGATAGAAAACCGAATGCATGAGAATATTTTTACTTGCTTTTTTAAGTTTGGGCCCATTGCTTGCTTTTTGTCAGGATACAACAGAATTCAATTTTACAGGACAGGTCATGTCGCACGATTCTGTACCCCTTGAAAATGCATATCTGATTAACTATCGGACCTATAATGTTTATGCCACCAACAAGTATGGGAAAGTAACCATTCCAGTGCAACAGGGTGATTCCATGGTTGTTTCTTATATTTCGTACTTGCGCAAGATTATCCATTTAGACTCGTTAAACAATAACCGTATAATTTACCTTGAAATAGACACTATTTTTATTGGCCAGGTTAATGTATTTCAGAACCAGGTCGATGAAATCGAAAACATGCGGAAGAACCTGGAATTATTCGACTATACCAAATTGCCGGAGCCAACCGAGGAATACTCAGACGAGGAAAGGATAACAGAGTTTATTACTGCTAATAATAGGATTTTAAAAACCGATGCCGGTTTATTGAAAATCTACAAATTTTCGCCATCGGCAGTTATCGGGAGCCTTTTCAAAAAAAAGAAAAACAAAAAGAATTCCAAGAAAATTACTTCTACTAAAAAGAAAAAGTAAAGTAGGGTACCGCGAATTCCAATTCGCCTTTGCACAAATTTATATGCGATTTGGAAATTGCAAAAAAGAACCGGATATAAGCGATAAAATTACCTCAACTAAAAAAAAGGAATAGGATGGGTGTCGCGAATTCCAATTCGCTTTTGCACAAATTTATATGCGATTTGGAAATCGCATCACCCAAACACATGGTACAAAAAATCCGGGTAATTGAAGCCCGGATTTTTACATTATCTAATTTATTATTATGGCTGTTAAAAAGCTGTCTAAAACAAACCTTCAACAGATAAATATCGTTCGCCGGTATCGTATGAAAAGGTTAAAATGGTAGAACCTTTAGGCAATTCGTTTATTTTTTTTGCAACTGCCGCAAGTGATGCCCCTGATGAGATCCCCACAAAGAGGCCTTCTTCTTTTGCAGCCCTTTTTGCATATTCAAATGCTTCTTCTTTGCTCACTGGGATTGAGCCATCCAATAATCCCGTGTTAAGGTTATCAGGTATAAAACCTGCACCAATTCCTTGCAGTGGGTGTGGCCCCGGTGCGCCGCCACCAATTACAGGACTGGCTTCAGGCTCTACGGCAAATACCTGTAGTTTCGGGAATTTCTTTTTCAGGATTTCTGTGACCCCCGAAATATGTCCTCCGGTACCAACGCCGGTGATAATATAATCGATTCCTTCCGGGAAGTCGGCAAGAATTTCCTGAGCTGTGTTTTTTCTGTGGGCATCCACGTTGGCATCGTTATCGAATTGTGATGGAATCCATGAATTTTCAATCGACTCCTTTAGCTCTTCTGCCCTGGCAATGGCACCTTTCATGCCTTTTTCTTTTGGGGTAAGCTCCAACCGTGCACCAAAGGCAGTCAATATCCTCCTTCTTTCAATCGACATTGATTCGGGCATCGTTAGGATTACTTTATAACCCTTTACTGCAGCAACCAATGCAAGTCCAATCCCTGTATTTCCGGATGTTGGTTCAATAATCGTTGAATCGGCATTTAAAACGCCCCTTCGTTCGGCATCCTCAATCATCGAGAGTGCAATCCTGTCTTTTATACTTCCACCTGGATTTGTTTTTTCAACCTTTGCATAAACTTCATAGTCGCTTGAATACAACCTGTTAATTTTAATGTGAGGTGTGTTTCCAATGGTTTCTAAAATGTTTTGTACCTTCATTTGTTTAAAATTTTAATGAAAAAAGCCTCCCCGGTTTTCCGGGAAGGCTTTTCGTATTTATTTATGTTATCTCTATTCTAACTGGCTAAACTACATAATTAAATCCTTGTCTTCCCCTTCACTAAGGTGAAACAACAACAAGTATTCATATATCTGTTCATCTTTTTCATTCTGCTTACAAGTATATGTAATTTTTATTAATTCTAAATAACAATTTTGGATTATTTTTCAATTCGTCCTAAAATTAATATTCATATAACAATCCTAAAGTATTATGTTTAATTTTTGGTGAGTTTTATATTTAAGCGTAAGAATTGCGTCCTCAGGGGAATTAATTGTTGATCTTAAAGTATCAATTCTATAATCAATTTTTCTGAAATTTGTTTTCACAAGATGAGTGTTATATTGATAAACTGAAAACTAGAAACTAGAAGCTAGAAACTGATTTTAGCTTTTATACCTCAACCATTTGTACAATTCTTTAAGGTTAACTTTTTTCCCGTACATCAGGATTCCGGTTTTATAAATTTTTGCTGCAGCCCACATGGCGCCAACTGTTGTTCCAATTAAAATCAACAAAGAAACAATAATTTCCCATGTTGGAATGTCGTAGGGAATCCTTGCCATCATTGATACGGGTGATGTTAGCGGAAACATCGAAAACCAAAATGCAACGGGTCCTTCAGGGTTTTTGGCAATTGGGAACAACAGCATAATCGACAGGATTAGCGGAATTGTTACCGGGAAAACCATTTGCTGCGAGTCTTCTTCGTTATCCACCGCTGCGCCAACGGCACCCAATAAGGAACTATACAAAAGGTAGCCAATTAAAAAATAGGCGATGAATGAAAACAATATTAAAGGAATATTCATGGATGAAATCATGTTCAACACTTCGGTAACCTTATTTTGGTCAGACATTTGTGCAGCAACCGGATTGGCACCCATTTGCTGGGTTTCCATAATGCTTTGTCCCATTTGTTGTGCCGACTCAGGGGTGAAAAATGCCTGGGCAACACCCATTAAAATTACACCCATAACAACCCAAATGGCAACCTGCGTTAAACCAACCAATGCCGTTCCAACTATTTTGCCAACCATTAACTGAAATGGCTTTACCGAAGAAACAATAACCTCCACAATTCTGCTTTTCTTTTCGTCCATTACACTGCGCATAACCATGGCGCCATACATAAACACAAAAAAGTAGATAATAAAGCCCATGGCATAGCTGGTTATAAATGCAATTTTTGATGAACTCTTTTTTTCTTCGCCCTTGTCTGATATTTTTAAGGTTGTAAGTTTTATTCGGGTTTTTGTTGCATTTAGTTTTTGATCGAGGTTGGGGATATTGGTTTCGGCAATTACCTTTTGGCGTTTGTCGTTTTCGATAAAGCGACTAAGTTTGCGCTCAATTTTATCACTGAGTTCAAAGGGGATTTGTTTGGTCGATTCCAACCGTGCGAAGTTATTGGTATAGATATTTCCTGGAATAAACAGGATGGCGTAATATGAACTTTTATGTATGTCCTCCTTTAATTTCAGATAGGTTTCCTGTGGTATAAATTCATATTTGGTGTTTCCATCATCTGCAAATTCACCCAGGAACATGCTCGATTCATCGTAAACAGCAATAGTCCGGTCTTCTTTATCTTCACTCACCGAAAGGTAGATAATTAGGGCAAACATTCCCACCATTAAAAAAGGCACCAACATGGTTAAAATAATGAAGGATTTCTTTTTTACCCTGGTCAGATATTCTCTTTTTAGTATTAATAAGGTCTTATTCATGTTAGTTGTTTTTACTGTTGTTTGAGCTCTCAACCACATTGATGAAAATGTCGTTCATGCTGGGAATCAATTCATTGTACGATGATATTTCAATCTCTGGAATTAGCGCTTTTAGCAAATCATTGCTTGAACTACCATTAAGGAATTTAATTTTCATCGTATTTAAATCCATCTCTTCCTGATGTTCAAGAATTTCAAATTGTTTGTCAAGGATATTTTCAACTTTCTGAAAATCGCCTTTATAGCCGATTTCAAAAGTGTTGGATTTAAACTGTTGCCTGATTTCTTTCACCGGGCCATCAAGTATTTTATGTGATTTATTGATGAGGGCAACATGGTCGCATAGTTCTTCAACAGATTCCATGTTGTGTGTCGAAAAAATAATGGTCGCGCCATTGTTGCGCAATTCCAGGATTTCTTGTTTTATGAGGTTGGCATTTATTGGGTCAAATCCACTAAAGGGCTCATCAAAAATAAAGAGCTTGGGTTCGTGTACCACTGTTGTTATAAACTGAACCTTTTGTTGCATTCCTTTTGACAGCTCTTCGATTTTTTTGTCCCACCAGGCTTCTATTTCAAATTTTTTGAACCAGGCTTTTAAGCGTTTAACAGCAACACCCCGGCTAAGACCTTTTAATTGCGCCAGGTAAATAGCCTGTTCCCCGATCTTCATTTTTTTATACAAGCCCCTTTCTTCCGGAAGGTATCCAATTAACTCCACGTCATTGGGTTTAAGTGGTTTGCCCTTAAAAAGCAGTTGCCCCGAATCAGGTGCCGTTATTTGGTTGATAATTCGGATTAAGGTTGTTTTTCCCGCTCCATTTGGGCCAAGTAATCCAAAGATGCTTCCTTCGTTTACAGAAATGCTCACATCTGACAAGGCTTTGACCGTGGCAAATTCTTTATTTACATCGATTGCGCGAAATAATTCCATAAATACAGTTTTGTTTATTTAGTAAAGCTTGAGGGCATATTGTTACAATCTTTACTAAGATAATTTATAACAATAATCCTAAGAAATTGTCCAAACAAAAGTGTAGAATTAATCGAAAATGATGATTTAAAAGAAATACTTCAAACCAATGCTGTAAATTTGGGTTTCGTAATAGTTTTCATACAAAGCTGTGAAACCATCACCATTGATTTCCTGGCGAATTCCAAATTTATTGAAGATGTCGCTAATGGAGAAACTTATTTCACCGCGGTCATCCATGATGTTGTCCTTAATGCCAAAATCGATGGATGAACGTGCCAATTGTTTTCCTTGCGGGATATTTTTGGGCGCATAATAAATTCCGGAGAGTTGGATTTGCACCCCGTTTCGGAAATCAAATTGGTTGTTCAGTTTCATGTCCCAACTGTTATCTTTTGATTTTTCCAAATGAAATTCTCTTTGGTAAGGAAATAATATCGTTCCGGTATAGGCATCTAAAGTGTTCACATACCAATTCACACTTCCTGAAAATTTCCAGAAACTGTTTAGTTTTTGTTCGAGGAGTAATTCTATTCCCTGGTTGCTGGCATTTCCTGTATTCTGATATATTTTATTTACGATGGAGTATTCGCTTGATTCGTCAATGCTATAAATACGCCGGAAAGCATCCTTTATAGACCTGTGGTATGCGGCAATATAAGTTGAGCCACTTTGCCATTTATAATTGTATGCCAATTCAAACGACTGGGTATATTGAGGCCGTAAATAAGGGTTCCCAACCTTCAATAGTTCAGGATCGTCGTATTTCGGGAAAATCCTCAATTCAGGCTCTTCGGGACGGTCAACCCTATGATTATAGAAAAGGGAAATTCCGTTTTTATCGTTTGGTTTGAAAGTTAAACGGGCATTCGGAAAGAATTCAAAATTATCGTACGAATCACTTTCGCTATAATAGATATTTTCAGGTGCAATTTCATAAAATACCTTTGAATATTCAGCCCTTAAACCTGCTTCAATGGTAAGCCACGATTTTTCCACCAAATAATTGACATAAGCGGCATAAATATCTTCTCCCCAATCAGACCAGTCTCCCATACCGGGATAAATAATGGAATTGGTTCCGGGGGTAATGGTATATTCAACAGGAAGCCTTCGCCACCTTAGTTTTATACCTGTTTCAAGTTTTCCGTTTTTAAGTGGTTTGGTATAATCGGATGAGAGACTTGTGGTATGCTCTTTTGCCAGTATGTGGGTGGCATCTTTTCCAATCCTTGTGGCTGAACTGTCGTTTAGGAAATAACTCTCATCTTCCCAACCTTTGGTGTATTGTAGGTTGGTGTTCAGTTCATGCCCGGGCTCTGCAAATTTATGCAGGTAGCTTACAGCGTAGTTCATAAAACCTGTTTTCTCTTCCTCATTCCAGTGGTAATACCTGTAAAAATCGGTTTTACTGGTTGGGTTCAAAGAAGTATCGTACCTGAAATAGGCAACTTGCGCGGTATCCACATGACTTTCCCAATCGTAGGCTACCGAGAATGTGAATAAGTTGTTGGGATCAAGTTCCCAATCCAATCCTGCATTTATAACAACATGGGTTTGTTCCCGGTTTTCGGGAACCTGCGAAATGGTAGTTTTTCCATTGTCGTAATTTCTGGTGGTAAATTCGTTGTTCGGCAGCTTTTCGAGGAGCATTAATTCGGAGCGAAGGAAGAAATTTAGGTTTGACTTTTTTAGGTTTAGGTTTACTGATGGTGCATATTTGGGATTCATTGAGAAGCTTCCCAAACGTGTTGGCAAGTCGGCTTTTACCTTCGAAAACGCTCCCATTCCCTGGGAAACACCGATATCGCCATTTAGTCCAATTTTAGTTTGTTTTTTATAGATAAGGTTAATAATGCCAGCCATCCCGGAGGCATCGTATTTTGCTGATGGATTATGAATGATCTCAATGCTTTCAATATTTGCTGCTGAAATATTGTCCAGGCTTTTTTGATTTCCAAAACCCGTAAGGCTCGATTGTTTGCCATCAATCAAAACGGCAACTTTATCGCTTCCGCGTAAAAATATTTTTCCTTCCTGGCTAAAGGTAATCCCGGGGAGTGTTTTTAAAGCATCTAAAGCTGAACGGCCTGAGCGTGCAACATTATCTTTCATGTCAAAAACCTTTTTATCCATTTCCGATGAAACCAAAGATTTTTGGGCTTTCACAGTCACTTCGTTTAATTCGGTAGCGCTGGATGCAAGACTTATCTTTCCAAGGTTAAAATTGGTATTAAGTTCGCCAATAAGAATAGGTATCCGGGTTGGTAAATACCCGATGAATGAAATTTTAACCGTATAATCACCCTTAAAATTTCCTGACAATATAAACCTTCCATCGTCGCCCGATATGGTTCCGCTAATAAACAAGCTATCCTGATAGAGGGCTACGGTAGCAAACGGAAGCTCTTCTGAAGTTTCTGCATCGTAAATCCTTCCGGATATGCTCACATTGACCTGAGCGCTTATGCCAGCAAATACAAAAAGAAATAAACCGAGTAAGTAAAATTTGATCATGTCCTCTGTACTTACAAACAAATATAAACTAAAAGTTTTGCGAAAAGTACAAATTAAAGCATATTTTATAGTTCATAATCCCAATATAAGGGAATAAAATAAGCCTGAAATTAATTTCAGTATTTATTTTAATTGCGTAATCTGAATGCGATAACAACTGCACGTTAATGCTCCAGATGTTTAATTCCAACATTTTGCATCTTAGTATGAATACATATAATAAAGAAAGGGAAGGGGGGTAAAAGTTTGATTTAAATTTCGAGTTTAAGCCCTTCTAATTTTTGGTTGATGCTTGTGATTTCCTCCCGGCTTAATTCAAAATTTAGTGCAACGGCATTTTCCTCGATTTGTTTCGAGGTTCTTGATCCTGCCAAGACACAGGTAATTGCCGGCTGTTGAATTGTCCATCGTAAAACCAATTGGGCAAGTGTCACTTTATGTTTATCGGCAATGGGTTGAATAGAATCAAGAAGAGCATTGATTCGAGAGAGGTTAGGTTCTTTAAAAAACGGGGTGCTAGGACGGTGATCACCATCACCAAATTTGTAACCAGCCTTTATTTTTCCTGTAAGTACACCTCTTTGAAGCGGGCTATAGGCAATAATACCAACATTGTTTTCTAAACTCCATGGAACCAGTTCTTTTTCAATATCTCGTGCTACCATGCTATATGGAACCTGATTTATTGAAAGGCGTGAATATTTTAAAGCCTCTGTCATTTGTTCAACTGAATAATTACACACTCCACCAGCCAGTATTTTTCCTTGCTTTTTTAAAATTTCAATTGCTTCCATGGTTTCCTCAATAGGAATTGTTGGGTCTGGCCAGTGTTGCTGAAAAAGTTCTATATAATCTGTATCTAATCGTGTTAGACATTCTTCACATTCTTTAATTACTCGTTCTTTTCTTCCATCAATATATAAGTCGACTTTGGTACCGTCGTTCATTTGTGTTCCTGCAGCTTTGAGAATCCCATATTTTTCGTGCCAATTCATGCCAAATTTAGTGAGTATTTGAACTTTGTCGCGTTTCCCTTTAATGGCTCTGCCAACCAGTTCTTCACTCAATCCAAAACCATATGCAGGTGCTGTGTCGATGGTAGTAATACCCAAATCAATTGATTTTTCGAGTGCAGCAATTGCTTCTTTTTCATCGGTGCCACCCCACAACCAACCTCCAATTGCCCATGCTCCAAAAGCTATTGGTGTAATTTCAATGTCTGTTCCTGGTAATGTATTTTTCTTATTCATGTCTTAAGATATTTTGAATCAAAAATAACAAAAAAGGAGGATTCAGCGTTTTATTGATGCTTAAATCCTCCTTAAGTTTATTCCTAAAAGTCCCTTATTCCGGGATAATTACTTCTGGTTCATCCGGTTCATTGGGTTTTTGTTCTTCCTTAAAATCTTCCGGTTTTTCTTCTTTTTCAGCTTTCCCTTTCAGATAATCCGGCAACTCCATTCCAGCTGATTTAAATATATCGTCAAGTGGAGGAATTGACCCCAGCATTCCCTGCATAAAATTGGCTGTCGAGGTTTTTCCATCTTTGCCGTTTCCGGTTTCCCAAACGGTAACCTTATCAATTTTAATATTTTTTATTGCTTCTACCTGGGTAGCCACTAATTCAGGTAATTTGTCGGCAATCATCATAAGCACAGCTTTTTGTGCATCGTTGCCGGCAGCTTTCACCAATTGGTCGAAACCTTGTGCCTGCCTGCTTAATATTTCATAAATACCTTTTGCTTCGGCTTCCATTTTCAGGAAGATAGCGTCGGCCTGACCTCTGGCTTCGCGCCTGATTTGTTCAGCCACAGCTTCGGCATTAATTTCGATCCGTTCTTTATCAATTTTTGCAGGAACAATAATGTTTGCTTCTTGCGTGGCTTTATCCCTTTCTGCCCTAACCTGCTCGGCAAGTTTTTCAGCCGCATAGGCTTCTTCCAGCGCGCGTGCATCGGTAACCTTTTCGGCTGCAACCGCTTTTCGGTTGGCTTCGGCTTCTTTTTCACGCCTGTCGGCATCTGAATTGGCAATTGTGATTTTTGCAAGGTTTTCACCTTCAACAGCTTCGGAGTCTGCTTTGGCAACCTGTACCCTTTGTTCCTGGTGCGCCAGAGCCTGGCCAATTTCCCCGTCACGCATTTTCTCGGCAACGCTTTTTTTGGCGTCGTTGATTGCTTTTGCGGCTGCTTCTTTTCCAAGGGCTTCAATGTAACCAGATTCATCGTTGATATCGGTCACGTTTACGTTGATCAGTTTTAAACCGATCTTTTTAAGTTCAGCTTCCACATTGCTTGATACGGCAGCAAGGAAAAGGTCGCGGTTGCTGTTAATTTCTTCAATCTCCATGGTAGCAACCACCAAACGAAGTTGTCCGAAAATGATATCTTTTGCAAGGTTGCTTATGGCATCCTGTGGCAATCCCAAAAGCCTTTCTGCCGCATTGTTCATGATATTCGGTTCGGTGGAAATACCAACCGTAAACCTGGAAGGGACATCAACCCGAATGTTTTGTTTACTAAGCGCATTGGTAAGGTTTATTTCGATGGAAAGAGGCGTTAAATCCAGAAATGCATAAGAGTGGATAATTGGCCATATAAAAGCGGCCCCACCGTGGATACATTTTGCCGAGCGGGTTTCGCGGTCAGCTCCTTTTCCAACTTTACCATATACAACTAAAATACGATCTGAGGGGCAACGCTTATAGCGCCTCATCATTGCAACAATAATAATGAAAAGGAATAATGCTGCAATGCTAATAAGTACTACAAAATAATCATTCATGTTTTTTAAGTTTTAATTTAAGGGTTTCTAATTACCTTCTTTGCTCACTAATAAAATATGATCGTCAATCACATCTTTTACATTTATTATAGATGAGGTTGGGATTGTTTCTTCATCATCGGTTATTGCGTCAAGGGTTCGCATGGATCCCTGAACATTCAATTGTACTTTACCCATTCCTCCTCTTTTTGCCGGAATAACCAAATATACTTCACCAAGTTTACCAATGGCATTTTTCATTTTTAATGTTCCACTTTCGGCTAATTTCGACATGAAATAGAAAAGTGTTGCCATCATAACCATCATTACAATGCCGCAAAGTGTTGCGAGAACAATTACCAACCATGATGCCATTCCGGTTTGGATAAAACCAATGCCTGACCATCCAAAAACTGTAAAAAAAGCCACAATATTCTTTAAAGAAAGGAATTGAAACGGGATGGAATCCCCATCAGCAATATCCCCGTCAACATCGGTATCCACATCAGTGTCGGCATCTCCTCCAAAAACTGTAAGAATCAGAAGAAGTAAAAAGATTACAGTAGCCGGGATTGCAATAATCCAGAAAATTTGCTCAAACATACTTGTTTCAGACCAATTGGGGAAAATCGAAGTAATTATCATCTTGGATAAATTATGAAAGTTAAAGCACTAATTTAAATGAATTCGTAATGCTATCCAAGAAAGAATTACAAGAAGCGAAACTAAAATATCACAAATAAGCTTTATAACATAATTCGCTTTTGTACGTAGGGAATTTGGTACTTAAATAAGTACAAGAATGGCTGGTAAAAAGAAAACTACATCGGTTAAAATGCCTGTTATTGAACCGGATTTTTCCGTATTGGCGGTTTGTGTGAGAACAAAAAGCGAAAAATTTATAGTCAGCAAGATAAATGGAATAATCCAAACTGAATTGAAAATAAAAATTATGAAGCTAAAAATACCAGCTGTGCTTAATAAGAGGAATACAAGTTTTTTCGTTTTTCGTTTGCCAAAATAGGTAGCAAATGAATGGAATTGATTTGCCTTATCTTTTTCAATTTCAATAAGTGAGAACAGAAGCACATTGACCAGCACCAATAAAAAATAATTAACTGATATCAGAATTTGCAGATTAGTGATTACGTCCTTTAGAAATAAAAAGCCACCGAAAATGCCCCAGGTGTACAAGGCTGCAATAATAAATTCTTTTGGGAAATAGCGTTTTTGTTTTCGTAAAATGTAATTCAAAAGAAGATAAAAGAATACCAGTACCAATGTTGAAAATCCAAAAAGATGGTATTCTTTTTCAAGATATTTTACCACCAAATAAAGATTCAAAGTAGAGATGATTAGGATTAAGAAAATAAAAGTGCCTCTGTATTTGTGATGAAGTGTTTCTGGGCTTTTAACAGGATTCTCACTCATCTGTTTTCCATCAAGGATATGATCAAGCGTGTAAATTACCCAGACTGCTGATGCTAAGGTTATGTAAAAGTAAATAGAAGCGGATAAATCGAAAACCCTGGAAGCAAAAAAGGCACCACAAAGGGCGCCAAAAACAATATCAAAACTTAGAAGCCGAATAGATAAATATAGATAACCTATTTTTTTAAGAATGCGGGCCATAATCCAGAATTATGAGGTTTTCTTTTCATTAGTATTTTCAACTTAGCATGAAAATTAATTTGGCTGAAGCTCATTTTTAACATAGAGAATTACTTTCCAACGATCTTCGGGCCTTAATATTTGCCCTTGCGATCCCATGATCCCAAATCCTAAAGTTATCTGGTGGTACATTTCGCCCTGAGGTTTTGCCTGCATTTTTTCGTTGATTAACGATGCCGGGGGATATGGATACCGCTTGCTTGTGTACAAATGGCCCTGGCCGTCGCCGAGCACTCCGTGGCATTGTTTGCAGTTCCGTTCGAAAACAATCTTGCCTCTTACCATATTTTCATCTGTTGGCTCAAAAGGGTTTGTAAGTTCTTTCCCTGCCAAAATCATATCTTTTTCGGTTTTTTCATATGGAAATGTTACATATCCTCTTGGAATAGTTCCATCGGCAGGTTTACGAAGTGTCATGTTGTCGGCAAAATTCGGATTTTCGGTATAGGTTTCAAAAGCCCTGGAGTAAGTCATATCGGGAAAATATACATACCCCGGATCAGTTTTTTTCCTGTTGCACGAAATCAGGCTTGCAGCTATCAAAACTATTACTCCAATATATTTTATTCTGTTCATTTGTATTCAATTAATAGTTTGTGTGATATTCAAGGCTTTCTTTAAAATAGGGATGGTTTTTGGGAACAAGTGATGCTTTTGTTAAACCATGGAAAACAACAAATAAGAATAATCCCAGGTATCCAATCGTCAGCCCAATTTCATAAAAGCCAATGCTTGTGTGGTCACTTGCAATTCCTGGCATTATAGCCAGGAAATAATCGACCCAGTGGCCACAAAAAATAATTGCGGCAGCCAATCCGGCTATTAAATTTGTTCGTTTGGCATTTCGTGCCATCAAAATTAAAAATGGCAGCACGAAATTCATAATCAAATTGGCATAAAACAGGTTGCCGTGGTTTTTAAGCCTCTCCACAAAATAAATGGTTTCTTCGGGAATGTTGCTGTACCACATGAGCAGGTATTGCGAAAACCACAAATACATCCATAAAATAGAAAATGCAAATAAATATTTGCCAAGGTCGTGCATATGTTCTTTGTTCACATGTTGCATATATCCTTGATTTTTAAGGAATATCAATAATAAAATAATTACTGCAATGGTGCTCACCAGCAAGCCTGAAAAGATGTACCATCCGTAAAGTGTACTGAACCAATGGGCATCAATCGACATGAGCCAATCCCATGCTGAAGTGGAACTCGAAATGGCAAAGAATACCACAAACAGGGAACCCAATATCCGTTGTTTCTTGAAATATTTAATATCATCGTTTGTGTCCATGGTGATGGATGCTTTCCTTAAAGAATAGGATAAAAGAGTCCATACCCCAAAATATACCGCAAAGCGAATGTAAAAGAACGGAAGATTTAAATAGCCTGATTTTCCCTGAAGGATGTGGTCATCTCCCGGATGTGTCCAATGGTATAAATGATGTATCCCGAAAAGAAAAGTGAACAACATTAAAATTCCGGCAATTGGTATAAAACGGCTCATCGATTCGGGCACGCGCTGAACACTTGTGTGCCATCCGGATTCCCCCATTAGGTGAACAGAAACAAAAAATGCCCCGCCAAGCGATAAGGCAAGGAAATAATAATTGTTCAGTAACAGGTTTGCCCAAAAACGGGATTCATCGATCCCATGGCTTAAAGCACCAACCACCAGTGCAAGTACCCCAATGGCAATCATCCCGAGCAAAACAATTTTAACTTTCTGTGTAAAAACAAACTTGTTTTCCATAATATCCAAACTGTCTTTTTATTCTTTTACTTCAATAATGGTAGCTCCGGCAGCTTCCATTTGTGCTTTCACCTGCGCACTGTTATTGTCATACCCGGCAACCACTACAAAATGATCATCGGTGATTTTCAAGTCGTAAATTTTATTTTCGGCGCCCAATCCCAACTTCGATCTGAAAAGGAAAGCAAAGACCATAAAAAATGCGGCAAATAAAACCGTACACTCAAATGTAACCGGAATGAAGGAGGGGATCGCAAAGATTGGTTTACCGCCAATGGTCATCTGGTATCCTTCGGCAAAAACCCATTTCTGAAAGAAAAATCCGGTCAGTGCACCAATAGTCCCACCAATAAATCCCACACGTGGCAACCATGAGCGTCGGATGCCCAAAGCTTTGTCAAGTCCGTGAACAGGGAAAGGAGTAAATGCATCCAGCACATTCACATTGTTTTCTTTAAGCTTTTTAATTCCTGAAAGAAGATCTTCCTCATCTTCATAGAAAGCCGAAATGTATTTGCTTATTTTTTTCATTTTTCTATCTTTTTTTCTCCTGAACTTTTAAGTACACTTTTAATTTCCGAAATGGCTATCACTGGAAAAACCCTAATAAATAAGAGGAACAAAGTAAAGAACAGCCCCAGGGTAAATACATAAAGCCCCACTTCCACAATACTTGCTTTGTACATGCTCCAGCTTGATGGAAGGTAATCGCGGTGCAAAGAGGTTACAACAATCACAAAACGTTCGAACCACATACCTATATTCACGAAAATGGAGATTATAAAAGTTGCAACCAGGTTTCGGCGTATTTTCTTAAACCAGAACAATTGAGGGGTAATCACATTACAGGTCATCATAATAGCATAAGCCCACCAATAAGGTCCGGTTGCCCGGTTCAGGAAGGCATATTGTTCGTATTCAACTCCCGAATACCATGCGATAAACAGCTCCGTCAAATAAGCAATTCCAACAATCGATCCGGTTGCAATAATAATTTTGTTCATCGATTCAACATGCCCTACGGTAATATAATCTTCGAGGTTCATTGCTTTTCGTGCAATTATAAGCAGGGTTAAAACCATTGCAAACCCTGAAAAAATTGCCCCTGAAACAAAATAGGGAGGGAATATGGTTGTATGCCAGCCCGGAATCACCGAAGTTGCAAAGTCCATACTTACAATACTGTGTACCGAAAGTACCAATGGGGCAGCCAATCCGGCTAAAATTAAACTGAGCGACTCATGCCTTGCCCAATGCCTTGCTGAGCCTACCCAACCCATGGCAAGTAAGGAATATATTTTTTTCTTGATTTTTTTGGTAGCCCTGTCCCTGATTGTACCAATATCAGGTATTAATCCAACATACCAGAATAAAAGTGATACCAGGAAATAAGTTGATATTGCAAACACGTCCCAAAGCAGTGGGGAGTTAAAGTTCACCCAGACACCACGGGTGTTCGGATAAGGAAAAATAAAAAAACCAAGTAAAAGCCGTCCCATGTGAATTAGCGGGAAAAATCCGGCACACATAACAGCCATAAGGGTCATTGCCTCGGCTGACCGGTTAATACTTGTTCTCCATTTTTGACGGAAAAGCAAAAGGATTGCGGAAATAAAAGTCCCGGCATGACCAATCCCAACCCACCAAACGAAGTTGGTAATTCCCCAACCCCAACCAATGGTTTTGTTAAGTCCCCAGGTTCCTATCCCAAACCAAACTGTCATGAAAATAGCGATTGAACCAATTAGCACGGCCGATGAAGAAATCCCAATTCCCAGGTACCAGTATTTACCTGGTTTCCCAGCCATTGGGGCTGTGATCTCCTCCGTGATTTTGGAATAATTTTTAATTCCCTTAATTAGTGGTTCACGTTGTGGTGAAACGTACATTCTATGTTTGTTTTAGTTGTTCTTACTCGTTTATTTGATGCAATTTATGCTTCTTTGTTCCTAACCTTGGTAAGGTATCCTACCGATGGCAAGGTGTGTAATTCTTCCAGAAGATGATAGTTTCTTTCATTCTCGAAGAATTTGGAAATGTTGCTGTTTTTATCGTTCAGGTCACCAAACACAATGGCATCTGCCGGGCATCCTTGGGCACAAGCTGGTTTAATTTCACCATCTGCCAATGGCCTGTTTTCTAATTTTGCATCCAGTTTTTTCTCCTGTATCCGTTGAACACACATGGAGCATTTTTCGATCACCCCTTTTGCACGGATTACCACATCGGGATTAAGGACCATTCGTTTCAAATCCATGGTCATTTCCGCAGGATCATAGGTGTTTTCAGGAATGGCATCTGCTTTTGTATAATCAAGGAAGTTAAACCTTCGCACTTTGTACGGGCAATTGTTGTTGCAATATCGTGTGCCAATACACCTGTTATAGGCCATTTGGTTGATTCCTTCTTTGCTGTTGGTGGTTGCACCAACCGGACAAACATTTTCACATGGGGCATTGTCGCAATGCTGGCACATAACAGGTTGCCTAACCACTTCCGGGTTTTTCAGGTCGCCCGAATAGTACCTGTCAATTCGGATCCAATGCATTTCGCGTGCCATTTTCACCTGTTCTTTGCCCACAATCGGAACATTGTTTTCGGCATTACAAGCTACAACACATGCATTACAACCTGTACACGAATTTAAATCGACAGCCATTCCCCAATGGTGCCCTTTAAATTCCCGTTCTTTATACAAAGTTGTGTGGTGGTGTTCTATTTTTTCATGCATCTCATTTCCTGATGCAGGATTGTCTAAGTATTCGGAGAGTGTTGTTTCGCGAATGATTGCCCTTCCTTCCATCGAATGATGGGTCTGGGTTTTTGCAAACTCATGATCACCTTCCACTTTTTCTATTTGAATTCCGGATTTTGTATATAAGCGTGTTTCACCGTTATAACTCACCAAAGGATAGGCATTTCCTCCAACACCATCAGCAACTTTCCCGGCATTTGTGCGGCCATATCCCAGCGCAACTGAAATGGTTTTATGTTCCTGCCCGGGTTGGATTAATACCGGAAGCGTTAACGAATCTTCAATTTTGATGAGGTCGCCCTCTTCAATAGCCAATTCTTCGGCAAGTTGTTGCGACATGTTTACATAATTGTCCCAGGTAACTTTCGATACGGGATCGGGTAATTCCTGAAGCCAGGGATTATTGGCTTGTTTGCCATCGCCAACCCCAACGCTTTCATAAATTTCCAATTCATATCCATCAGAATTTGAACCTTCAACAATGTTTGGAATTGCGGATACCGTATAGTTGATTCCCGATATTTTATTGGGTGTGCTTTCAAACACTCCATCATGGACACACTTGTTCCAGAAATTATAAAAACTTCCGTTGAAGCCCGATTTAGGAAAAACTTCATTTTTCCAGCGGTTTTTTATAAAGTCAAGATAACTTGTTTCATTCGCGGTCCATTTTAACAGGCTTTCCTGTGCCGAACGTGTTTTGAAAATTGGACGAATGGCAGGTTGTGTAAGGCTAAAAACGCCCTTTTTTATTTCGTTGTCGTTCCATGCTTCCAAAGCATAATGGTCGGGGCACAGATAGGTACATTCTTCAGCTGTTTCATCTTTTAGGTTTGGCAATGAAATGCTTAATTGAACTTTTTCCATCCCAGCCTTAAATGCTGCATGGTCGTGGTAATCATAGAGGGGATTTACTCCGTACAAAATAAGCCCTGAAATTTTACCGTTTTGTAAATCCTCAGTCAAAGCTGCCATTTCAGGATCACTTCCTTTTTTCAAATGAAGGGGTGTGTCTAAATCAATGGTATTGCCATAATTGCCAAGCAGGTAATTTATGCCGTTAACAATAACTTGTGTTTCAACATCGTTCGATCCGCAAACCACCAATGAATTTCCTTTGTTCAACAAAAGCCTTTGTGCCAGGTCCTGCACTTCAACAGGGGATTCAGCAACGGAAATACTTTCTCTGTTGCTTTGTTTAGCTATTTCATTGTACAAATTAGCCAGCGCAATTTTTTGCTGCGAATTTTTTAATACAACCCTTTTGTCGGCGTTGCTTCCGGTGAGCGACATTCCCGCTTCGAATTGCACATGGTACGACATGTCTATAAGTCCATGGTCATGATCCAGTTTCCTGCCTTTTGCATATTGTTTGGTAAATTCCACCGGCATCAACCAGCTTCCCAGAAAATCTGCCCCAAATCCAGCAATTACTTTTGCCTTGTCGAAATGATAGGAAGGAATACTTTCTTTGCCAAAAACATTTTTGTTTGCCAATGAAATCGCATTTCCCGAAACGGAATCGTATTGAATATGCTTTGTATTTGGATATGCTTTTTTAAATTCTTCGATGACTGCAAGGGTTGATGGGCTTATAATTGTTTGGCTAAGAATGGCAATGTTCCCTTTTTTTGCTTTGATTGCATTCAGTTGTTCAATAATTTCGCTGTCCACTTTCCCCCAATCTGCAACTATGCCTTTAATGACGGGGTTTCTGTACCTCCCTGTATCATACAAACTCAAAACAGAAGCCTGAATACGTGCATTTGTTCCACCTTTTGAGATGGAAGAAAGTTCGTTCCCTTCAATTTTAATGGGCCGTCCGTCGCGCACCTTTACTAAAATGCTTCCGTAATCGTTTCCATCGTAGAATGTTGAAGCATAGTAACTGGCTTTCCCGGGGGTAATTTCATCAGGCTTGATAAGATAAGGAATTGCTTTTCGCACAGGTTGCTCACAACTGCTAACCACAGCGGCTGATGCAATGGCAAATCCGAAAAGTTTCAGGAAATCCCTTCGGTTTGAAGGCGAGGTTGTTATCGGTTCATTGGGTGTTTTCCTTCCTTTATTTGTCAGAAGTACCGAGCCGTCTTTTTCCTTAAGTTCCTCTATGCTTTTGTAGTATATTTTTTCCATCAAATCCGCAGATTTACTAAATTAATAATGACATTTCATACAATCGGTTCCACCAATTTGTTCCACGGTTACCGAGTCAATTTTTCCGTTGGTAATTTGTTCGTGGAACTCTTTATAGCTTGAATAATAATCGTTTTCAACGAACTGTACTTTTTTGGTTCTGTGGCAGTCGAGGCACCATCCCATGGAGAGGTCGCTGTGCTGGGTCAGAAGGCTCATTTCTTCCACTTGTCCGTGGCATTCAACACAATCAAGTTTACCAGCCCCAACATGTTGGGCATGGCTAAAAAACACATGGTCGGGTAGATTATGTACCCTTACCCATTCAATCGGAATGTTGTTTTCGAAAGCATGGTGTATTTTGTTGATTTCAAATTTTCCGGAATTTGTGCCTTCGCGCACAATCACGTGGCAGTTCATACAAACATTTACAGGTGGTATTCCTGCTGATTTGCTGTATTCGGCAGTGTTATGGCAGTAAAAACAATCGGTTTGGTTAATTCCGGCATGAACCTCGTGCGAAAATTTTATGGGCTGCAAAGGCGCATAAGCTTCTTGCCTTCCGAGGGCCGCCGCTTCGTGGTATAATATATTAATTAGCCAGGTAAATGCTCCCAGCAGAATAACCACGGTTATAATTTTTAATTTAATTTTTCGTAAAAAGATCAGTTCGATTAAAGCCCACAGGATGATGAGGACGAGTAAAATTAAGCCCACAAGCCACATCACTTCCACTTTTTCATGCGGATAACCTTTGTGCGCCATTTCGTCGAGGTAGCCTTTTACAAGCATTAAATCTTCGCTTTCAATCGGAAAGTTTTGATGTACCTCGCTCATTTTCTTGCCCGTTGGTGACATAACCACTTGTTCGAACGATGCAAAATCCATTGTGGCATATTTCTGGGCAATGTCCATGGCAGATGGATTCCAGTTTAAAGTATCTACCGGAACAATATTATGGCACGAAACGCATGAATTGGCTTCACTTTTAAAAGGAAGAAGCCCTTTAAAAAAACGTTCGCCCCTTTTTAAATCATCGTGTGAATGACCATCAATTAAAAGTGTTTTTTCAGCATTTTCATCTGCTGTAGAGATACCTGATCCGGTTAAAATAATAAGAAGAATGAATAAGAATGTGGATAGATTTACCAACCTTATTTTTCCAAAGAAATGTTTCTTCATTCTGTATAGGTTTTTTACAAATGTTTAGTTCTTATTAAGATACAAAATAAATAAACAATATTAGGGCCTGAAGGTTTTCTAATTTTCAAGATTTTTTCAAGAATTTTTACTCGCACTTGAAATTCATTTATTTATGGGGAAAATGAAACGTGCTTTTCAGGATTTCATGGACATTGAAGGTACAATCGTAATCCAGTTAATTTTAAATAATTATGGGTATAATTAGGCGAGGGCTGACTTGGCAGGTTGCTAAATTCCTGCCTGCCGCCTACAATTGTAATAGGTTGTTTAATAATTTGTTTTATTCTTTGATTAAGTCCCTTTCTATATATAGATGCCTTTTTTTCAACTGTGTTTTTACTTTTAAGGTATAAAGTCCTGATTCAATTTTCTGCTCTCCAATATGATCAATTGGAGATTCCGAAACTTTCTTCAAATAGTCAAATCCACTTTTATTAATGATTAAGGTAATTGACATGGGATTGCTATAATTCCAAATGTATGGAAGGGTTATAAAGTCCGAATATTTCCTTTTTTCAATGTCTTCAACAAAATATATTACCCCATCCACAATTATTCTTAATTCCTTGATATAATATTTTCCATCGTTTAGAACTCTCAATTTTAATGAGTCCGCCTCAATTTTATCTTGTGAGTATGAGAAGGTAGAGACTAGAATTAGTATTCCGAGCAATATTTTTTTCATAATGTGTTATAAATAAGGGATAAACATTATATCGTATTTTAATCAAGCCTTAAGAATTTATTTATCGACCTCATCAAGGTTTTTAGTGAGTTTTTGCACCAGTTTCATATTATCAAAAAACTCTTTTGCAATAACCCTTAAGATGGTATAAGCAGGAATAGCCAAAATCATTCCCAATATTCCGGCGAGGCTACCGGCAGCCATTATTACCAAAAATATTTCGAGCGGGTGTGCTTTTACACTGTTTGAATAAATGATTGGTTGGAATAATATATTGTCCAGGATTTGAACGGTGGCAAAAACAAGAACCATAAATCCCAACAAGGGCAAAGTGTGGTTCATAAAATCGAAATTAATATTAATTGCCATTCCAATTAGAAGTCCGACGGCTGCACCCATCCACGGTCCGAGGTATGGGATCACATTAAACATGCCGCAAAACAGCCCGATTACAATGGCGTGGCTAAATTCAATCCCAACAATGGTAAGTCCGAGTGTTACTAGTACCATCACCATAAAAACTTCGAATACCAAACCGATAAAATACCTACGCAATAAACGGGAAATGGAATCCATGATATGCGCAACTTTTTCTTCCAGGTTCGATGGGACGATCAACATCAGTGCATCGCGAAACATGCTTTGTTCCTTCAGAAAGAAAAAGGTGATGAACGAAACCGAAAAAAATGCAATAAGAAACGTGCCGATAAAACCTGCAATTTTGCCTAAAACCCCTGATAGTTCCGAAAAATTACTGCTATCAAGTTGACCTAATGCCAGCCTGGTAAAAAATTCTTTATTCAAAACAATTGGCTCGCTATCCGTAAAATTTGCAATTTGTCGCAAAGGTTCCTCAATGGTTTTTAGCATCGAATTATAATCGACAGTTGACAAAATTTCAAATTCACTGATTAACAACGGGATCATAAAGCGGAAAAAACCAATAAACACAAGCCAAATAACAACTAGCGCGAGAAAGGCAGCCAGTGTTTTCGAAACCCTGAACTTCCAGATTTTAATTTTTTGTGCTGCTTTCACCATTGGCCTGCCAAGAAAAGAAAGTACCACTGAAATAAGGATGTAGGTAACGATTGCACCAAAGTACCAAAGCAAATAAAGAATAAGGATTCCTCCAAGAATTAATAGGATGTTTCGGGTACGCCCTTTCACTGAAATCATAAGCGGATTGTATTTTTAACAAATATCTAAAAAAAATAAACGCATGAGCGGGTTTCGAAAAGTTTATCTGGAATTTTGATTGAATTTAATTTATTTCGGCAAAGGCTTTTGCATTGTCATCAAGTACCATTGTACGATGTATGCATTGTATTTATGTGGCACTTGTGGATGTTTGAAACTATGTCCCTTAGCTGTTTTTATTAGCATTTTACATATTTCCTTGTAAAAAATGGCATCATTTGTTGGGTAATACATTTTTTTTAAAAAATGGGGGGTAGCTTTTACTATTAAATCTTTTAGTTCGTTAAATCCGGAATTAGAACTTGCTTTCGTTTTTAAATTAAAATCTAAGTTTAAGGGCTGAAAGAAATGCTTTACGAGGGTACGGTTGTAAAGATTTGCGTCCAATCGTTGTTGGAACGGGACATTTTTAAAAAAGTCTATCAATTCGGTATCAAACAAAGGCATTAAAACTTCCAATCCGAAATAAGAATATACCAGATTTGAATTGCTTATGAATTTACATTGCCTTTCATGGTAATTCCAATCTTCAAAAGAGTTCCAGGGTTCCTTTTTTCCTGAAAAGTAATTGTTGGTCAGGTTTTTATGGATAGCTTTTAAATCTTCCGGTTTTATTTTTAAAGAAGTACCATATTTTGAAATTATCCGTTTTGCAAAATTAGCGTTGTTGGTACTTTCCATGTTGGTGTTCAGGTGTGATCCGGCAAAACAATCGCCCGAATGGCCCGGCATAACAACGCACGAATTGTCAATGATCTTCTCGTTCAATAAATATTTTATCCCGAAGTAGTCTTGTAGGTAGGGCATTGACGAAAAATGACCGGCAAATTGGCTGTAGGAATGAAAGACTGGATCATTGGTAAAATCTGCAATTCGGTTTTTATTGTACTCAACAAATACATGTTTGTAGCCTAATTGATTTGCAGCTTTCTTGGCTACTTCTGCTTCACGATTGTTTTTTCTGCCCCATGTGGCGCAAATCACATTGTTGTGACCATATTCTTTTAACAGGCTTATAAGTAAACGGGAATCGTATCCCCCGGTTAGTGGGACAAGTACTTGTTTGTTTGTGATATATGAATAATATCGATCAAACGTTGAGCGGATTGCTTGTCCCAATTGTACCTCGGTTTTTTCTCCCTTGCTTTGAAATGGAGTTTGATTAAAAAAGGAAGTGGAATGGGCCTCTTTTCCCTTAATCCTTAAGATTTCACCCGGTTTTAATTGAAATAAATCTTTAATAAGGGTTTTGTTTGATGGAGTAACGCCAAAAAGTAAAAAGTAGTCTTTTGAAGCCTGGTCAATTTCAGGCGACATACTTTTGTCCAAAAGGTGTTCCGGGCAGTCTGCGATGAAAGTTGTTTGGTCATTGGTAAAATAGAAAACAGGGAAACTCCAAGAATAACACGATGCAAGCCAAATTTCCTCTTCTTTTAAAACCACGATTGAAAATTGTCCTTTCAACTTTTTCACAGTGCTTGCAAAAATTTCAAATGTATCCGAATGTTGATGGATAAAGTTTATAAAAGAATCTTTCTGAAAACAAGTCTTGCCATCCCAGCAAATACCAACCACCCAAACCGATTGTTTGTGTTCCCATTTGTATTTGGAAAGATTTATGTGAAATTTTATATCCATAGTTTAATCAAGATCAGTGGAAGGCTTGTAAATAATAAAGTTCTAAACACATAAATACCTACTTGCAAGAGCGGAACGCCTGCTTGTTTTAATGAAAACAAGGTTAAAAAAGAAAAAAATGCGAACCCGACCAAACTGAATAAGGCGATGGTGTAAAATATATCTTGAAAATATAATCCTCCAATTAAAAGGGCTGCAGCCCTGAAAAACAAGAGCAAAATGTTATAGCTTAACGATATATGTTGTTTTTCTTTTACGATTAAAATGGAAGATAAGGGAGAACCCAGAAAAACAGCAAAAAGCCATGGAGCTATAAGTTGCGCCAATTCCCCCGATGTTGACCATTCCATCCCAAAAATAAATTGGAAAATCTCTTTTCCCCACAGGGCTAATATTGTGAATGGCAACACACCTAAGATAAACTGCCGTTTAAACAAAGACATCGTTAGGGTAGATAACTTTTCGGGAAACTTATTTAATGACTGGGATTTTTCAACATAAACACTTGCAGTGGAAGTGCTTGTTAATTGAATAGGTGTGCTAATATAACGATGCGGAAATGAGTATAGCCCAAGAATGGTTTCCCCGAATATTGGTTTCAGCAAAAAAATGGGGAGTTGCCCACTGAAGAAATTAAAACTTTCGCTAAGGACCGAGAATTTTAGGAATTTAATATGCCTTTTTGCAAGCCGGATTTCTTCGGTATTGGGGAACTTCAAAGAAAAGGCATTTGACCTGCTGGCTTTTCCAATATAAATTACAAAAACGATGATTTGCGCCAATACGACTCCCAAAAACAAACCTGTTTCAGGAACGATAAAAAACAAAGCTTGTAACAAACCAACGATCGCGGCACGGCTGATTTCCATAATCGAAATGCGCTTAAACTGTTTTTGGCTGACGAATAAATTCCTTAATACCTGGATGTTGGCAAAGAAAAATGAATAAACCGGAACCAGAAGAAGCATCAATTTTTCTTCAAGCCCTAACTTGTTTTGGATGAAAGATACCCATAGTAAAAAAAGAAGCAGTACGAAGGAATTGAAGGCAAAGTTTAATTTTATGCTAAATCCGAAAAGGTGTTTTCTCTCTTCCTGGTTGTTTGCAATCAATAGTGCGCTTTCGTATTTTCCAGTTGAGATAATCGACAAGAACGATCCGATGCTTAGATATAGCACAAAATTACCAAACTGAGAAGGCGCATAAAGCCTGGCAATGAGCAATGCAAAAAGTGCAGGAATAATCCTGGCAATAAAGGTCCCGGTGAAAAGTTTAAAAATATCCCGATAAAATTCACTTTGAATGGTTTCTTTAATGATGTTGCGAATTTTATTCATAAACGATTGGATACTTGTAAAAAATATTCAGGTCAAACTTAATTTGTGCAATGCAAATAACATGTTAAAAATAATAAAATTGTGCAGAGCATTTGTTTTTATTGAATCGGATAAAGTAATTTTGTCACCTTAAATCAAGTTGAAAAAACAGGTTTTATGCAGTTTTTAATCGATGATCCAATAGTGGAAAAGCAATTTCAACAATTGCAAAATGAAATTAAACTCCGAAAAAATGGCCCGGTTTCCGACAGTATGAAAGATAAGGGGATCAAGTATGCTTTTAATTGGGGTGTTTCGATTATGGATTTGAAAGAAATTGCCAGGAAATACCCGGCAAACCATTTGTTGGCGCTTAAACTGTGGAACAAACAATGGCGTGAGAGCATGATCCTGGCGACTTTGCTGGATGATCCAAAACTGGTCACCGAGGAGCAAATGGATTTCTGGACCAAAAGTTTTGAAAATACCGAAATTGCTGAACATGCTGTTGCAAACCTTTGGGTGAAAACTCCCTTTGCTTTTGTGAAGGCAATTGAATGGATGCGCGGAAAAAAGCATTTGGTAAGGTACACCGGGATTCAGTTAATGGGGCGTTTGGCAATGGTCGAAAAAAAGGCATTGGACGAAATGTTTGAACCTTTTTTTGAGATTTTACATCCTTTAACAAAAGATGCCAGTTTGTCAACTGTTCTTTATCGTTCCCTAAATATCTTAGGAAGCCGGTCAAAATACCTGAATGGGCTTTGCCTTAATTTTGTGAATGATTTAAAGGAATCTGACTCGGAGGTTGCTAAAAAACTTGCCGGATTGGTTTATGAAGAATTAAGCTCGGAATTTATTCAGGAGAGGTTTGATCAATAAAAACTGAAAGCTTGTCATGAAAACTTTCGTGGCAGGGAAATTGTTTCACTCTTGTCGCTTTAAATTTTAAAATTATGAATCTTACAAAATCATCCAATCCTGTATTAAAGGATAAGGTTTTCGCAAAAGGATATACGACTTCTGATGAGGTTATGACCGTTAATGGAACAGTAAACAAAACAGCTTTAATGCTTCTTTTGGTGCTGGCTGGTGCGGTATTTACATGGGGAAAGTTTTTTAATGGAGCCAGCTACGATAATCCGGGTGCGGGCATGTCTGCAATTTTACCCTGGTTGCTAATTGGTGGTATCGGAGGTTTTATTATGGCAATGGTTACCACATTCCGTCCACAAAGTTCAGGGGTAACTGCCCCAATTTACGCTGTTCTTGAAGGTTTGTTCCTTGGGGGCATATCCGCTGTTTTTGAAATGCAATACCCAAATATTGTTATGCGTGCAGTGGGATTAACACTCGCAGTTTTTGTGGTAATGCTTTCCCTTTACCGCTCGGGAATGATTAACGTTAACCGAAAATTTATGCTTGGGGTAATGGCTGCAACAGGTGGAATTGCGCTCATGTATTTTGTGAGCTTTATCGCCGGAATGTTTGGGGCAAATATGGGGTTCCTTTACGGAAATAGTAATTTGAGTATTGGAATCAGCCTCGTCGTTGTGGTTGTTGCCGCATTAAACCTGGTACTCGATTTTGCTTTTATCGAAAGGGCTTCCAGATCGGGAGCACCCAAATACATGGAATGGTATGGTGCCTTTGGACTTATGGTAACCCTTGTGTGGTTGTACCTTGAAATATTAAGGTTGCTGTCGAAATTGGCAAGCAGGGATTAAGCGGTTTATTAATTCAGGCTTCGCAATTACCGTTTATTTACATTAAGTTAAACTCTGGTTTTTTTTATAGTGCATTAACATGCTGGCTGTGATTTTTTGATATATTCGCATGTAAATATATATAAATATAGATATGTATAAATTATTATTAATCACAATTCCACTGTTAATGAGTATGTTTATAACTACAGCCCAATCAACTTTGCATGTAAATGCAGTAGAGTTCAGCAATTTAATGAAGTCAGAGAAAGGTGTTATTCTGGATGTGCGGACACCACAAGAGTATTCGCGTGGCCATATTGATGGTTCTACCTTAATCAATATTGCCAACAGGGAATTTACAACAAAAGTGAATTTATTACAGAAAGACAAACCTGTATATATATATTGTTTGACTGGAAGCCGTAGCCGTGCAGCGGCTAATTATATGGTTCAGCAGGGTTTTTCAAAAGTGTATAACCTGCAACGGGGAATTCTCGATTGGCAGCAAAACAACCTGCCTGTTGTTCAAAGCCAGGCCACCGTTGCCAGCAAAAGCAAAACCTATAGCACTTCTGATTTTGATCAGTTAGTACAATCCGAAAAGTTGGTCTTGGTCGATTTTCACGCGGTATGGTGTGCCCCATGCAAACAAATGTCACCGGTTATCGACAAGCTTAGCCAGAATTATAAAGGAAAGGTGAAAGTTGAAAAAATTGATGTGGAGGCAAACCGTGAAATTGCGCAATCCAATCAAATTCAGTCGATCCCGGGATTTGTGCTTTTTAAGGATGGCAAAAAGGCCTGGACGCACAAAGGAATGATTACCTATACTGAACTGGAAAATGTCTTAAACAGCAACATGTAACAAGAAAAAATTGCTTCATAATTAAAAGACCTTTCTTTCTGTTTTTTGCAGATTGGGCGGTTTTTTTATTTAGGACGAATTATAAACATGTGTTTATAAAGATGCCTACAAACTCCGAAATAAAATTAATCTGGGCCAAGTTGGGAAGTCTTATGAAATCCTATTCTACAACTGTTTTATACTAAGCATCCTAGATATTTGACGATTCGAATAAATCAAACGGATGTTTTTTTTTCTCATTTATTGTATTATTTTCGAATTCAAATTAAAACCTACATCTATGAGGATCATTGAGGTTAACGATCGTAAATCTCTGAAAGCTTTTTATAAAGTACCCTCGATTATTTATAAAGGTGATTCTAATTATGTACCTCAACTTCGCAATTCTGTTGAAGAAATATTCAGTGATGAAAAAAATGCACTTTTTAAAAATGGAAATGCGGCGCGGTGGGTTTTAATGGACCATAAAAACAATCCTTTGGGCAGGATAGCTGCCTTTTTTAACAACAACAATGCAAATTTAAATGACCAGCCAACCGGTGGGTGCGGTTTTTTTGAGTGTGTAAATAACCCAAGTGCATCTAAAAGGTTGTTTGATGTGGCAAAAAATTGGTTGTCGGTGCAGGGAATGGAAGCAATGGATGGTCCGGTAAATTTTGGCGAAAACTTCTTTCATTGGGGGTTGTTGATCGAAGGATTTATGCCACAGGGCTATGGAATGCCTTACAACAAGCCCTATTACCGGAAACTGTTCGAAGATTATGGGTTTAAATTGTACTATAAGCAATTTACCTATGAACTGGATATTACAGACCCAAACCTGCCCGACAGGTTTTGGAAAATAGCAGCCTGGGTTGCAAAAAAACCAAACTTTACCTTCGAGCATTTTACGTTTAGGAACCAGGAAAAATATATCCATGATTTTATCAAAATCCACCAGCAGGCATGGCGTAAACATGCGAACTATAAACCAATTGAGGACCACAACCTGCGGGAATTAATTGCCCAATCGAAAGTGGCACTTGAAGAAGAATTCATTTGGTTTGTTTACCACAAAGGTGAGCCGGTTGCGTTTTTTATGATGATTCCGGATATCAACCAAATCCTGAAACGGATGAACGGCAAGTTAAACTTTGTGAGTATCCTGAAATTCCTATACCTAAAGAGGCGGAAAACAATCAACAGGGTTAGGGTATTGGTGATGGGGGTTGTGCCGAAATTTCAAAAATCAGGTTTGGAATCCGGTATTTTTTGGAATTTAAGAAAGGTAATGCTTCAAAAACCCTGGTACAACGAAATGGAATTAAGTTGGGTAGGGGACTTTAATCCTAAAATGATTTCCTTGTTTAATTCTGTTGGGGGCCATCATACAAAAACACATTATACCATGCGGTACCTTTTCGATCAGGAAAAAGAATTTAAACGACTTCCTATTATTTCTGATTAGATTCGCTTATTTTGTAGCCAAATAAAATCAACAACATGCAGCTTCTCGAAGTAGTAGATAAAAAAGCGGTAAAGGCTTTTCATAAAGTGCCTCATTTGATATATAAAGGCGATCCTAATTGGGCATGCCCCCTCCATGGAATGGTGGAAGATATTTTCGATCCAAAGAAAAATGCATCCTTTAAAAACGGAAAAGCTATTCGTTGGATTTTGACGGATAACAATGGGAATTTATTGGGCAGGATAGCAGCCTTTATTAATTATAAAAAATCGAATACCTACGAACAGCCAACAGGTGGGTGTGGTTTTTTTGAGTGTGTTGACAATCAGGAAGCTGCCAATGTTTTATTTGATGCTGCTCGTGACTGGCTGAAAGAAAATAAAATGGAAGCCATGGATGGTCCCATTAATTTTGGCGAAAACTACGTGAATTGGGGATTGTTGGCTGAAGGTTTTATGCCACAGGGATACGGAATGCCCTACAACCCTGAATATTATGTCCGATTATTCGAAACCTATGGGTTTAAGATATTTTTCAAACAATTCAGTTTTCATTTAAACTATTCGGTTCCTTTCCCCGAAAGGTTCTGGAAAATAGCCGGGTGGGTTGCCAATAAACCAGCTTACAGTTTCGAGCATTTTGATTTTAGCAAATCAGAAAAATATATCGATGACTTTGCCCATATTTACAACGAAGCATGGCGTTTTCACGAGCATTTTCAACCACTGGACAAGGATGAATTGCGTGATTTTATTTCTACGTCAAAAGCAATCCTCGATCCCGAATTTATATGGTTCGCTTATCATGAAGGTAGCCCAATAGCGTTGTTTGTGATGATACCTGATATCAATCAAATACTGGCAAAATTAAATGGCAAGTTAAATTTTATCAATATCCTGAAATTTATGTATTTGAAAAAAACGCATGCCATTACCCGGACACGGATCCTGATTATGGGCGTTGTTCCTAAGTTTCAGAAGTCGGGGATTGAGTCTGCAATTTTTTGGCATCAGGATA
The DNA here is from genome assembly GCA_963678235.1 of Prolixibacteraceae bacterium. Taxonomy (GTDB): domain Bacteria; phylum Bacteroidota; class Bacteroidia; order Bacteroidales; family Prolixibacteraceae; genus JABMQB01. The sequence goes on from OY782766.1 coordinate 4,541,714, forward strand.
AATTAATGAAACATAAACCATGGTATAAAGAGGTGGAATTGTCGTGGGCTGGCGACTTTAATCCTAAAATTGTGGCTTTATATCACTCCGTTGGAGGGAAACATGTGAAAACACATTACACGATGAGGTACTTATTCGACCGTGAAAAACCCTTTAAAAGGGCACCAATTATTGGGGCAGAAGAATAATACAATAAAAATGTAAGATATAGATAAAATATTTTTGGAAATAAGGGAAGTATATATATCTTTGCACACCGTTAGAAAAAATTAGGTAAAATGAAAAAAGGAATACATCCAGATACTTATAGAATGGTCGCTTTTAAAGATATGTCAAATGAGCATACCTTTCTAACAAAGTCTACAGTTCAAACAAAAGAGACAATCGAGATAGAAGGCGTAGAGTATCCGCTTGTTAAATTGGAGATTTCTAATACATCTCATCCGTTTTATACAGGTAAAAGTAAACTTGTTGATACTGCAGGACGTGTGGATAAATTTAATACACGTTACAAAAAACACCTGAGTGAAAAGAAAAAGTAAATTTCTTTAAAACGATATAATTAAAGCTCTGCTATGGTAGGGCTTTTTTTATGCTTTGTGTTTTGATAAATAGTTCCAAAATTGGAATCGGTTTCCAATATTGACAGTCCAATGAGTGTCGATTATGTCAGGATTATTGATGAATAGCGTATTCTGGTCTGTGGCATAACTATTGTATTTTGGGAATTGTTAAAAATTACTACAAACTGTAAAGACATATTGTCACTTAATTATTTACTATGGGAGAGCTTAAAAGCGAAGACTTTGAAAACATATTATTTTCTGATTTAATTGATGAAAATTCCGAATTTATTCCAATAATCGCTGATGGATCTGATTCTGATTTAAGGGATGTTGAGGTTCCGGATGTATTACCAATATTGCCGCTCAGAAATACCGTTTTGTTTCCGGGTGTTGTTCTTCCAATTACCGTTGGAAGAAAAAAATCCTTGAAGCTAATAAAAGACGTTTATAGGGGAAGCCGCTTATTGGGGACAATAGCACAAAAAGATTATAAAAACGATGATCCAAGGCCAATTGATTTGTACGATGTTGGAACGGTTGCTGAGGTTTTAAAAATACTGGAAATGCCTGATGGGTCAACATCGGTAATTATTCAAGGAAAAAGAAGGTATAAAATTAGGGAGTTCCTTGAATCGGAACCTTATTACAAAGCTTCGGTTGAAGCTTTAATGGACGAAATGCCCAGAAATGAAAGCCAGGAGTTTAATGCTATTGTTGGTTCGCTCAAAGATCTTTCTATCAAAATTGCAAACTTTGCATCAAACGTTCCGCCGGAAGCCACATTTGCAGTAAAAAATATTGAAAACTCAACTTTCCTAATCAATTTTATTTGTTCCAACTCCGATATCGAAGTAGAAAATAAACAAAGCCTGTTGGAAATTGCTGAGCTTAGGGAAAGGGGTGTGCAGGCAATAAGCTACCTTGTAAAAGAGGTTCAGGTTCTCGAATTAAAAAGGGATATCCAATCGAAGGTAAAAACCGATATGGATAAGCAGCAGAGGGAGTTTATGCTGCACCAGCAAATGAAAACCATCCAGGACGAACTTGGCGGTAACCCTATTGAACAGGAAATCGATGAGCTTAAAAAGAAAGCTGAAAATAAAAAGTGGGGAAAAGAAGTTGCGGATTTTTTCAATAAAGAACTTCAAAAATTAAGCCGTTTAAATCCTGCAGCTGGTGAATACTCGGTCCAGTTTTCCTTCTGCCAAACCATGCTTGACTTGCCATGGAATGAATATACCGAAGATAATTTTAATCTGAAACATGCGACAAAAGTCTTGGATGAAGATCATTATGGTTTGGAAAAGGTGAAGGATCGTATTCTTGAGCATCTTGCCGTTTTAAAGCTTAAAAACGATATGAAATCGCCAATCCTTTGCTTGTATGGCCCTCCTGGAGTTGGAAAAACTTCGTTAGGGAAATCGGTAGCAAGGGCGCTTGGAAGAAATTACGTAAGGGTGAGTTTGGGTGGTTTACACGATGAATCGGAAATTCGTGGGCACAGAAAAACATATATCGGGGCAATGCCAGGAAGGATTATTCAAAACATTAAGAAAGCAAAATCGTCTAATCCGGTATTTATATTGGATGAAATCGATAAGGTTTCAAAAGACTTTCATGGCGATCCGGCTTCAGCTCTTTTGGAAGTGTTGGACCCTGAGCAAAACTCTGAATTTCACGATAATTACCTGGAGGTTGATTACGATTTGTCTAAGGTAATGTTTATTGCAACTGCAAACTCATTGAGCACCATAGCACCCGCTTTGCGTGACCGTTTAGAATTGATCGATGTGAGCGGATACCTTGTGGAAGAAAAGGTTGAGATTGCCAAAAGGCACCTGATTCCAAAGCAATTGAAAAACCACGGCCTTAAAAAAGGGGAAATTGCTTTTGGGAAAGAAGTTATCGAAAATATAATTGAAAACTATACGCGTGAATCAGGGGTTAGGGGATTGGATAAGAAAATTGCAAAACTAATCCGGAAAATTGCAAAACGAATAGCATTTGATGAGAGCTATAATAAAAAACTCACAAAGCAAGATGTGCGCGATTATCTTGGTGTGGTTGAATTTACCAAAGAAAGATACCAGGGTAATGAATTTGCTGGTGTTGTAACAGGTCTTGCCTGGACTGCTGTTGGAGGTGAAATCCTATTTGTTGAGACCAGTTTGAGCAAAGGGAAAGGAGCTTTAACTTTAACAGGTAATTTGGGCGATGTGATGAAGGAATCGGCTATGTTGGCTCATGAATATTTAAAATCACATGCTGGAGAATTGAAATTGGAACCTGAGATTTTTGGCAATTGGAACGTTCATGTGCATGTTCCCGAAGGGGCAATTCCTAAAGATGGCCCTTCTGCCGGAATAACAATGGTAACATCTATTGCATCGGCCTTTACGCAGCGAAAGGTGAAGAAAAATATCGCAATGACCGGTGAAATTACCCTTCGCGGGAAAGTACTTCCGGTTGGTGGTATCAAAGAAAAAATATTGGCAGCCAAACGTGCAGGGATCAATGAAATAATCCTTTCGAAAGACAATCAAAAAGACCTGGAAGAAATAAAGGAAATTTATATCAAAGGACTTAAATTCCATTTTGTGAATACGATTATGGATGTGTTGGACATTGCCTTGTTAAAATCAAAGGTTGAGCAGCCGGTGAATGTCAATTAAAATTTAAAAATCATATAGAAAATTATGGAGGCATCTTTTTAAGGTGCCTTTTTTTATGATTTATATGGATTAATTCTTCAAATTTTAGAACTTTGTAATTGAAATATTGTTATATCTATATATTTCGAATTGTTTAATTTTATATAAATGAAAATGTTCATATTTGGATTAATAGTTGGAATTGCATTGACTGTTATTTTTGCAATGCTTGTAATTCCGAAGCAAATGTTCCTGGTGGACGAAAGCAAATATTCTTTCGACGAAACAGTTGAACAGATTGAGAAATCGGTGTCTGAAAATAAATGGAGCATGCCTAATCAGTATGACCTTCAGGCAACAATGAAAAAGCATGGGTTTGATGTAAACCCGGTAAAAGTATTTTCTATTTGTAAACCATCTATTGCCAACGAAATACTTGGTGGTAGCGAAGAGAGGTACGTTTCGGCTTTAATGCCGTGTAGGATTGCCGTTTACGAAAAGAAAGATGGTAAAGTTTATATCTCAAGAATGAATGCCGGATTGATTGCAAAAGTTCTGGGAAAGAAAATAAATACGGTAATGGCTGAAGCAAGTACAGAAAATGAACTTATCTTAGCGTCTGTAATTAAATAACTTATCCTATGAAAAATTTTGTATTCATTATTTTAGCCTTGGTGCTTTTTGCTTGTCAAAATAACAAATCAACAAAAGCTGGTTCAGATACACAAACAATTGCGGAACTTACAGAAGCAACATTCGATGTAAGCGGAATGACTTGTGATCATTGTGTTGCTTCCATCAACAAAAGTGTTGGTGAGCTGGAAGGTGTTGATTTGGTTGAAACTACTCTTGATGATTCTACGACCGTTGTCAAATTTGATAAATCAAAAGTAACGGTAGATGAAATTATTAAAACAATAGATTCGAGAGGTTACAAAGCAAGTGTCGCAAGCGAGTGATTATCTGACTTTGCATAAAAGAATTTAACAATTGTGCGTAAAGGTATCCTTCTTTGGGTGCCTTTTTTGTTAAAACGCAACCATTCTCAGGTTTTTCCATCTTTATCAACAATAAAGAGTTTGAAACTCTGTTTAAGCTATAAAAAATAGCTATTTATTTTTGGTATAGAATTTGTTAAATTGAACTAATCAAATTAAGGACACAAGATGAAGATGGAAAAAGTATTTACAAAAGTGTGGAAGGTACAATTAAAAATACCGGTTGATTTTCCCAAAAACAAATTGGAGAAACCCATTAAAAAAATCGATTGGTCATTCAAATTGATGCTAAACTAAGAAGAATTAAATTTATTACCCTATATAAAAAAACACCTGCTTAGCTATAAAAGTCAGGTGTTTTTTATTTCCTTAAATGTAGTTTCTTTAGTTGGTATATTCGTCCCAACTTTTTATAATCATATCTTCTTCTTTGTATTTACATATCCCATAAATAAATGCACTGGCAACCCTGGCATTGGTAATTAATGGAATATTGAAATCAATAGAGTTCCTACGGATCATATAACCATTGTTAAGCTCTCTTTTCGTATGGTTCTTTGGAATATTCACCACCAAATCAATTTTCTTTTGTTGAAGGTAATCCAATGTATTTGGGGTGCTTCCTTCTTCATCGGGCCAGTATAAAAGTGTATTCTCAACACCATTGTCAAGGAAAAATTTGCTTGTCCCTTCGGTCGCAAAAATATTGTAGCCTTTTTCCTTTAACATTTTGGCGCTGTTCAACAACTCAATTTTTGAACGGGAAGGTCCCGATGAGATCAAAATATTTTTTTCAGGAAACCTGTATCCAACCGAAAGCATTGATTTCAGGATTGCTTCGTAATAAGATTCCCCGATACAGGCAACTTCACCGGTCGAAGACATATCGACACCCAATACCGGATCAGCATTTAATAAACGCGCAAAAGAGAATTGAGGTGCTTTTACGCCAACATAATCCAATTCAAACAACGATTTGTCGGGTTTTTGAACCGGAATGCCTAACATCACTTTTGTGGCAATGTCAATCAGATTGATCTTCATTACTTTCGAAACAAAAGGAAAACTTCTGGATGCCCTTAAGTTGCACTCGATTACTTTTATATCGTTATCCTTCGCCAGGAATTGCATGTTAAATGGTCCTGAAATTTCCAGTCCCTGTGCAATTTGGCGCGATATTTTTTTGATCCTTCTGATTGTTTCAATATACAATTTTTGAGGAGGGAAAACGATGGTTGCATCACCTGAGTGTACCCCGGCAAACTCAACATGTTCTGAAATGGCATAGGCAACAATCTCTCCATTTTTTGCAACTGCATCAATTTCGATTTCTTTTGCTTGTTCGATAAATTCGGTTACAACAACAGGGTGTTCTTTTGAAACGTTCGCGGCCATTTGCAGGAAGTGTTCCAATTGGTCAGGGTTCGAGACAACATTCATTGCTGCTCCCGACAAAACATAAGATGGGCGGATTAGTACAGGGTAACCAACCTCATCCACGAATTTATTGATTTCCGCAATTGTTGATAAGCGTGCCCATCTTGGCTGATCAACCCCAAGTTTGTCAAGCAGTGATGAGAATTTTTCCCTGTCTTCGGCATTGTCAATTTTTACTGGCGAAGTACCTAAAACCGGAACATCTTGCTGGTGCAGTTTCATTGCAAGGTTGTTTGGAATTTGTCCTCCCATTGAAACCACAACTCCGTTTGGCACTTCAAGGTCAATAATATCCATCACCCGTTCGTAGGTCAATTCATCAAAATATAAACGGTCGCATGTGTCGTAGTCGGTACTTACGGTTTCAGGATTGTAGTTGATCATTATGGATCGTTTCCCTTCTTTTTTAATGGTGTTAATTGCATTCACACTACACCAGTCAAACTCTACCGAGCTTCCAATCCGATAGGCTCCTGATCCAAGCACAATAACCGATTGATTATCGTGTGCAAATTCAATATCGTGCTCATTTCCGTTATAGGTCAAATATAAGTAGTTGGTTTGTGCCGGATATTCACCTGCCAGCGTGTCGATTTGTTTTACAAAAGGAACAATTCCATTTTCTTTGCGGAGTTGCCTTACTTTGTTAAGGTCAGCATGAATTTTATTGTTAGCACTTTTTAGCACATGCCTTGCAATCTGAAAATCGGAGAATCCTGCTTTTTTTGCATCAGTTAACAACTCAAGCGGTAAGCTTTCCAAGGAATTATATTCGTGCAAGGAAACTTTTAGTTTGTAAATATTCTGTAATTTCTGAAGGAACCACCTGTCTATTTTGGTCTTTTCAAAGAGTTCATCAATACTATAGCCTTTGTTCATCGCCTCAGCAATAGCAAATATCCTGCGATCGGTTGGTTCGACCAGCTCTTTTTCAATCTCCTTAATTTTGATTTCGCCGCTATTTCCAACAAAGCCGTGCATGCCAATTCCAACCATCCGAATACCTTTCTGGATCGCTTCCTCGAAGGATCTTCCAATGGCCATGATTTCACCAACACTTTTCATAGAGCTGCCAATGTCCTTCGACACACCTTCGAACTTGGTTAAATCCCAACGGGGTATTTTCACAACAATATAATCCAAAGCAGGCTCAAAACAAGCGGTGGTCACTTTGGTCACCGAGTTTTTAAGTTCATGCAAACCATATCCTAAACCAAGTTTTGCTGCTACAAATGCAAGAGGGTAGCCCGTAGCTTTCGATGCTAAAGCAGAAGACCTTGAAAGCCTTGCATTAACTTCGATAACCCTGTAGTCTTCAGAATTTGGGTCAAGGGCAAACTGAACGTTGCATTCGCCAATCACACCGACCCTTCGGATTATTTTTATAGAAATAGCCCTTAGTTTATGGTACTCGGCATTGGTAAGGGTTTGCGATGGTGCAACCACAATACTTTCACCCGTGTGGATTCCAAGCGGGTCAAAATTTTCCATATTACATACCGTAATACAGTTATCGTATTTGTCGCGAACGACCTCGTACTCTACTTCTTTCCAGCCTTTAATCGATTCTTCAATTAAAAGCTGGGGGGAATAGGTGAGGGCTTTGTTTGCAAGCACATTCAGTTCTTCCATATTCTCGCAAAAACCACTACCCAGACCTCCTAAAGTATAGGCTGCCCTTATGATGATTGGGAATCCAAGTTCTTTGGCAGCCGCTTTTGCACCTTCTATATTTTCAACTGCAATACTTTTTGGGGTAAGAACACCAATTTCGGCAAGCATTTTTGAGAAGATATCCCGATCTTCGGTATCAATGATCGACTGAACCGGAGTACCTACAACCTCCAAATTATATTTTTCAAGCACCCCAGAGTTATAAAGTGCAACACCGCAGTTCAATGCGGTTTGTCCTCCAAATGCCAACAGAATTCCATCTGGTTTTTCCTTTTTAACCACCTGCTCAACAAAGTATGGGGTTACAGGAAGGAAGTATATTTTATCTGCTATATCATCGGATGTTTGTATGGTCGCAATATTTGGATTGATTAGAATAGTTTCTACCCCTTCTTCTTTCAATGCCTTTAAAGCTTGCGAGCCTGAATAGTCAAATTCACCGGCTTCACCAATTTTTAAAGCTCCTGATCCTAGTATAAGTGCTTTTTTTATTTTGTTATTTATCATCGTAATTTGCTTTTTTGATCGTGAAACTTTAATTATTTTTTTGAATCCTCAATATTTTTGATAAAATCATCAAATAGAAACTCGGTATCCGTTGGTCCGCTTGAAGCTTCAGGGTGGAACTGCGTTGAAAAGAATGGCTTTGTTTTGTGCCTAATTCCTTCGTTGGTATCGTCATTTACGTTGGTGAACAGTGGCTCCCAATCTTCCGACAGTGAGTTAGGAGATACTGCAAAGCCATGGTTTTGCGAAGTTATATAACATTTGTTGGAGCCATTTAGCAAAACAGGTTGGTTATGGCTCCTGTGCCCATACTTCAGTTTGTATGTACTTGCCCCTGCTGCCATCGCCAATAGTTGGTTCCCGAGGCAAATTCCCATGATTGGTTTATCACCTGAAGTTATTTTTTTTACATTTTCGACTGTTGCCATGCACATTTCAGGGTCACCAGGACCGTTTGAAATGAATACGCCATCGTATTCTTCCTTTGTAAAGTCATAATCCCAAGGCACCCTTATTACGGTAGAGTTTCTTTTAAGCAGGCATCTTATTATATTGTGTTTAACACCACAATCAATCAAAACAACTTTGTGCTCCCCATCTCCGTACACTTCTTTTTTGTCGATGCTGGCTTTTGCCACCAGGTTTTCTTTGTTTGGATCCATAAACTCAATTGGTTCTCCTTCAAATTCGATTTTCCCCAGCAACGATCCTTTTTCCCTTAATATCTTGGTCAAAGCCCTGGTGTCGATACCAAATAATCCCGGGACTTTCGATTCTTTTAGCCATTCGCCTAAACTTTTAATGGCATTCCAATGGCTGTATTCAAAAGAATAATCGGAAATAATCAATCCTGAAATATGTACTTTATGTGATTCGTAAAATTCATACACCCCTTCGTTCGATTCATCCTTTGGTACCCCGTAATTTCCAATCATCGGATAAGTGGATACTAAAATCTGCCCGGTGTACGACGGGTCAGTTAAACTTTCGGGATAACCCGTCATTGCAGTATAAAACACAACTTCGCCCGCAACTGAACCTTCATATCCGAATGATTTTCCGATAAATTCAGTGCCATCTTCCAATATCAGCTTTGCCTTTTTAACTTTTAACATCCTTTTCGTTTTATCCAATTAAAAAAAATGCGTTTGATCTAACAATTTGTCGTTCAAACGCATGAATTATGCTCGTTTATATATTTTCTTCTTATGAATCATCAAAGGTTATCCCTGCTGTTTTAATTCTGGTACAAAAATATAAATATTTCTGATAAAATAATTTGTTTTTACATAAAAAGTGAATAAATTTGCATCAAAAATGTATAAATATACAAAGTGAAAAATAAAGTCCAGCGATTATTGACCATTCGGAAGATAATTACGGAAAATAATATTGGAAGTCAGGAGTTGTTATTAAGCATTCTTAAAGATGAAGGCTTTGATTTGACCCAGGCTACTTTGTCAAGGGACTTGAAAGAGCTTCGGGTGGCAAAAATGGCTGACAGGGAAAATGGATATATATATACAATCCCTGAAAAGACTGTTCCGATGGAACCTATGCAAAGAGGAGGCCGGGGGAATTTTCTCGCGGATGGCTTTAATGGGATACAATTTTCCGGGAATTTAGCGGTCGTTAAAACTCAACCGGGTTATGCGAATACCATTGCTGCAATTATCGATCGGAATAATCCTTTTGAGATTATCGGTACTATTGCTGGTGACGATACGATTTTGTTGATTTTACGTGAAGGGGTGAGCAGAAGGGAAGTAATTAATAGTTTAGTATTGGCAATGCCAAATCTAAAGGAAAAAATTGGGTAGTTAGTTTTATGAAAGACATAAAAAAAATAAAAGTCTTACATGCCGGAAAAGAGCATGTTCGATTTATCGATACCATAAATGATTCTATTGAGTCAGCTTCGAAAGAAAGAGGTACTGGTATTGCCCAGAGAAGTTATGAATATCTGGAAGCTAAAATTCTGGAAGGGAAGGCAATCATTGCATTGGATGACGATGTTTTTGCCGGCTTTTGTTATGTGGAGTCGTGGGGGCACCACAAATTTGTAGCTAATTCCGGATTGATAGTCGTTCCTGAATACCGGGGAATTGGCCTGGCAAAAGAAATTAAACGGAAAGCATTTGAACTTTCGAGAAAGAAATTTCCGGAATCAAAAATATTTGGGTTGACAACCGGACTGGCAGTTATGAAAATTAACCACGAACTTGGATACCGTCCGGTTACTTTTTCTGAATTAACGGATGACGATACCTTTTGGAATGGTTGTAAAGGTTGTGTGAATTATGATATTTTAATGAGGACCGGGCGTTCGAAATGTTTGTGCACAGGCATGTTGTACGATCCTATTTGGGAAAAAACCGAAATTAAGCCCAATGGCAACGGGATCAGAAAAAGGTCATTGCTGGATATCATTAAAAAATTAAAGCCCAGTGGCGATAAAAAAGGCAATAAAATGATGTCCTTGTTTATGGCTGCTTTTAAAGAATAGGAATTTAAAAATGAAACGAACATGAATTTTCATCATTCTAAATTCACACAAAAGGATGATTAAAATTTATGTGAGTTCCTGAATGTATTCAAATTTTTTGAACATTCAGAAATCAAAAAAATTTAAACAGATGAAAGAGTAGCAACTCTTTAAAACAAGAGGCATGGAAAATAAAAAAATTGTTTTGGCATTTAGCGGAGGATTGGATACTTCTTATTGTGTAAAATATTTATCCATCGAAAAAGGTTATGAAGTATATACCGCAATTGCAAATACCGGAGGGTTCTCGAAAGAAGAATTGGCAGAAATTGAGAAAAAAGCATACAAACTGGGCGCCGTTAAGCATGTTACGCTTGACGTTACCGAAACTTATTATGAAAAATGTATTCGCTACATGGTTTATGGCAATGTTTTAAGAAACAATACCTATCCAATATCCGTAAGTTCGGAGCGTGTTTTCCAGGCTATGGCAATCATTGAATATGCAAAAGAAATTGGGGCAGGTGCAGTAGCACATGGTTCAACCGGGGCAGGAAACGACCAGGTTCGTTTCGACCTCACTTTTCAGGTCTTGGCTCCGAACATCGAAATTGTCACACCAATCAGGGATTTGTCGTTAAGCAGGGAACAGGAAATAAATTATTTGAAAAAGCACGGTATTGAAGATGATTATATAAAGCTTCAATATTCCATAAATCAGGGATTGTGGGGGACAAGTGTTGGTGGAAAAGAAACGCTCACGTCCAAAAAATCATTGCCGGAAGAAGCTTACCCTTCTCAACTGAAAGAAACCAAAGAAAAACAAATAGAGCTTGAGTTTGATAAGGGCGAATTGGTTGGTGTTGAAGGCGAAAAATATGAGGATAAAGTTGCAGCTATCCGCAAAGTTGAACAATTGGCAAGCGCATTTGCAATTGGAAGGGATACCCATGTTGGCGATACTATTATTGGAATTAAAGGACGGGTTGGTTTTGAAGCTGCCGCACCTTTAATTATAATAAATGCACATCACTTACTCGAAAAACATACACTTTCGAAATGGCAAATGTATTGGAAAGAACAACTTGGTAACTGGTACGGAATGTTTTTACATGAATCTCAATATTTGGAACCAGTGATGAGGAACATTGAAGTGTTTTTGGAAGATAGCCAGAAATATGTCACTGGGAAGGTTTTTGTTAAACTGAGGCCTTATCATTTTGAATTGGAAGGTATTGAGTCGAAGCACGATTTGATGAGTTCAGAGTTTGGTGAGTATGGTGAAACAAGTAAAGCATGGACTGGTGACGATATTATTGGATTCACAAAAGTATTGTCAACATCCATGAAAATATACCACACAGTAAATAAGGAGGATTAAATGATAAAGGTTGGAATAATAGGGGGAGCAGGGTACACGGCAGGAGAGCTTGTCAGGATTCTTTTAAATCATCCAGGTGCTGAAATCGTTTTTGTGCACAGTTCCAGCAACGCGGGAAACAAATTGTACGATGTTCATACGGATCTTTTGGGAGCCACTGAAATAACTTTTTCTGGTGAAATGCCATTTTCAAAAGTTGATGTTTTGTTTTTATGCATGGGGCATGGCAAATCAAAGGAGTTTATTGTGGATCATGATATTCCTGAAGATGTAAAAATTATAGATTTAAGCCACGATTTCCGTTTAAAAGCCGATGGCAATAATTTTGTTTATGGCTTGCCAGAGCTTCAGCGCGAAACGATAAAAAATGCCAGGTATATTGCAAATCCGGGTTGTTTTGCAACGGGCATTCAATTGGCATTGTTGCCTTTGGCTGCCAACCACTTGATCCATGATGATATTCATGTGAATGCCATAACCGGATCGACAGGAGCAGGTCAGGCTCCAAGTGCAACAACACATTTTAGCTGGCGAAACAACAACCTTTCAGCTTATAAAATATTCCAACACCAACACGAAGGGGAGATTATTCAGTCACTGTCGCAATTACAAAACAGCTTTACTAATGGGTTTAACTTTATACCCGTAAGGGGAAATCATACACGTGGAATATTTGTAACTGCATATACAAAATTTGATGGTGATTTGGAAGAAGCAAACCAACTATATAAAGATTATTATCAGGATCATCCATTTGTATTTGTCTCTATGTCAAATCCCGGATTAAAACAGGTTGTGAATACCAACAAAGTAATCGTTTATCTTGAAAAGCATGGTGATAAACTGGTCATTATCAGTATTTCTGATAATTTAATAAAGGGAGCTTCTGGTCAGGCAATACAAAATATGAACCTGATATTTGGATTGAAAGAAACAGAAGGTTTAAACCTTAAATCAATTGCATTTTAGTATGAAATTATTCGATGTATATCCGCTATTTAATATAACTCCCGTAAAAGGTGAAGGCTGTTATGTTTGGGACAATGAAGGGACCAAATACCTTGATTTGTATGGGGGACATGCTGTTATTTCTGTGGGGCACAGCCATCCACATTATGTAAAAACAATTTCCGGACAACTTCAAAAATTAGGTTTTTATTCCAATTCTGTTCAAAATCCATTACAACAAGAATTGGCTAAAAAGTTGGGTGAAATTTCTGGCTATGTCGATTATCAGTTGTTTTTATGTAATACAGGGGCAGAAGCAAATGAAAATGCCATAAAACTGGCATCGTTCGAAACGGGTAAGAAAAAGTTTATTAGTTTTTCAAAAAGTTTCCACGGCAGATCATCGGCTGCGGTTGCTTTAACCGATAACCCTAAAATTGTTGCTCCGGTTAACGAAACTTCCAATGCAGTTATTTTACCGTTTAACGATATTGAAGCCGTCAGAAAACAACTTGAAACTGGGAAAATTGCAGCAGTAATTGTTGAAGGAATTCAGGGAATAGGTGGTATTAATATTCCAGACCCTCAATTTTTGGAGCAACTGGGTGAATTAACAAAAAAGTACAATAGTTTGCTGATTTTAGATGAAATTCAATCAGGTTATGGACGTAGCGGAAAGTTTTTTGCTTTTGAATATACATCTGTCAAGCCTGATATTATAACCGTTGCCAAAGGAATGGGAAATGGATTCCCGATTGGGGGGGTATTAATTCAACCAGGATTAAAACCATGGTACGGTATGTTGGGAACAACATTCGGTGGAAACCATCTGGCATGTGCGGCAGCAATTTCAGTATTGGATATCCTAAAAGATGAAGGTCTGGTTCAAAATTCATATAAAATAGGTGAATATTTGATGGATGAATTGAAAAACCTGGACATGGATTTTAAAATACGTGGAAAAGGCCTAATGATTGGATTAGAATTTCCGGGTGAAATAGCAGAGATTAGGAAAAAATTATTGTTTGAACATAAAATATTTACAGGGGTATCAGGAAAAAATACCATTAGGCTACTTCCGCCACTGTGTATGAACGAAGAACAGGCACAAACGTTTATAAAAGCACTTAAGTTGGTGATGGCTGACATCTTCCCACAGTTAGTTGAACAAATGGGGAATTAAGAACAAATGGGTTATTCATTTTGTAAATTTGAAAAGTATGAAGAATAAAAAAATTGCAATAATAGGAGCAGGGAACATGGGAGGGGCAATTATTAATGGTTTGCTAAAATCCGGGTTTTTACCTGCATCAGACATCTATGCCGGGGATAGAAAGAAAAAAGTATTGGATGAATTGGCTGCAAAAGGTGTGAACGTATACGAAGACAACCTGGAAGCTGCCCAAAATGCCGATGTGGTTATTCTTGCCGTTAAACCTTACCATTGTCAAAGTGTTCTTAGTGAACTAAAACCGGTTCTGACCAAGGGAAAGATATTAATTTCAATTGTTGCAGGAATAGGGCTGGAGCAATTGGGCGAAGAATTGAGCAGCGAAGTGGCAATATTTAGGGCAATGCCAAATACAGCCATTTCACTTCAGGAATCCTTGACTTGCGTTTCTGCCAATGAGAATGTTGGTGACCACAAAGACTATGTGTTTGAAATGTTTAATAAGTTGGGAAAAACAATCATGATCCAGGAGGAATTAATGGCTGCTGCAACGGTTCTGTCTTCTTGTGGAATTGCTTTTGCATTGCGTTATATCAGGGCTGCAATGCAGGGCGGAATCGAGATTGGCTTTGGTGCTGAAATGGCTCAATTTATAACTGCGCAAACTGTAAAGGGAGCAACCGAGCTTGTAATTCAAACGGAACATCATCCTGAACGTGAAATTGATAAAGTAACAACTCCAATGGGAGTAACTATTACCGGATTGAACGAAATGGAACATAAAGGTTTTAGTTCATCGCTTATTCAGGGTTTATTAGCTTCTTACAAAAAAATTGATAATTAACAGATTCTTTTCATGGACTTGAGGTACAAAAAAATAACAATAAAAATCGGGAGCAATGTGCTGACCAAAGCGGATGGAACATTAAATGTTGCCCAAATCGCACATTTGGTGGATCAGATTGCCCTGCTTCGGAAAAATGGGGTGGAAGTTATTTTGGTCTCTTCAGGTGCAGTTGCTGCTGGCAAAGCAGTGTTAAAAACATTGGGAAGGAACGATGCAGTTACATCCAGGCAAATATGGTCGGCCCTGGGGCAAGTGAAGCTAATCAACCGTTACTCCGATTTTTTTAGCGAGCATGGAATGTTATGCGCCCAGGTGTTAACTACCAAAGAAAACTTTTCGAGCAGGGGGCACTACCTGAACATGAAGAATTGTATCATCAGTTTACTGGAAAATAATGTAATTCCGGTGATCAACGAAAACGACACTATTTCGGTCAATGAATTAATGTTTACCGATAATGATGAGCTTTCGGGGCTGATGGCAACCATGGCTGGTTCGCAAGCCTTGATTATTTTGAGCAATGTCGCCGGAATTTACGATGGTGATCCGGCAAATAAAGATTCAAAACTGATTGCTAAGATTTCAAAAAACGATTTTAACCCCGAAAAATCAATTGCAACAAGTAAATCCGGATTCGGAAGGGGAGGAATGGTGACCAAGTTTAGGATTGCCAAGAAAGTCTCCAAAGATGGGATCGCTGTTCATATTGCAAAAGGCGATAAAGAAAATATCTTAAGCGATATTTTAGATAAAAATAAGGAAGTGGAACATACCTATTTTGTTCCTCAAAAGAAAAATACTTCGGCTGTAAAAAGCTGGATTTCATATTCTGATAGCTTTGCAAAAGCACACTTGGTAATTAATGCTGGGGCTTCAAAAGCTTTGTTTTCGAATAGGGCAGTGAGCTTATTACCGGTTGGAGTGGTGCAGGTTGAAGGTGAATTCCATAAAGGGGATTTACTAAAAATATTTAACGAAAACAATGAATTGTTGGGACTTGGGAAAGCCCAGTATAATTCAGAAAAACTATTGGAAGAAATAAACGGAAATAAGAAAGGAATGGACGGTGATAAACAAAAACCGGTTATTCATTATGATTATTTGTATTTAGAAGAAATTTAATATTGGCCCGGGATGATTACAGTTACTACCCTTTCGTATCCCCTTTTATGATGCCTTAGATAGAAAGGATTCCGGGCTTACCCCCTCCTCCCCTGGAGGGGGTACTTTGTTTAAAGTTAGAAAAAAAATGGATATTACAGAAACGTTAAAGCAGGTTAATGAAGCAAGCAGAAAATTAAACCTTATATCTGATGATCAAATTAGTCAGATATTAAACGAAGTTGCAGATGAAGCTGTTGTTCAGTGCGATTTTATCCTTACGGAAAACAAAAAAGATTTGGACCGCATGGATAAAAACGATCCAAAATACGATCGGCTTCTGCTGAGCAAAGATAGGATTGAAGGAATAGCAAGCGACATGAGAAATGTGGCAACCCTTAAAAGCCCTTTGGGAAAAGTGTTGAGTGAAACCATTAAGGATAATGGTATGAAAATTAGCAGGGTAACGGTACCATTTGGTGTTATTGGAATAATTTACGAAGCCAGGCCCAATGTCACCTTCGATGTTTTTGCACTTTGCTTAAAATCGGGTAATGCTTGTGTGCTTAAAGGTGGTAGCGACGCTGAATATTCAAATCTTGCAATTAGTTCTGTGATCCATAAAATCCTTGAAAAACATGGTCTGAGCAAAAATGTAGCTTGTTTGCTGCCTGCTGGTCGCGAAGAAACAAACCAAATGCTACAGGCACATGGATTGATCGATTTAATTATTCCTAGGGGAAGCCAGGGATTGATTAATTTTGTGCGGGAAAATTCAAAGATCCCGGTTATCGAAACTGGTGCCGGAATTTGCCATACTTACTTTGATAAAAGTGGGGATACTGCCAAAGGGAAAGAAATTGTTTTTAATGCAAAAACCAGGCGCCCTTCAGTTTGTAATGCTTTGGATTGCCTCATCATTCATAAAGAACGCGTGAACGACCTTCCTGAATTAGTTGAAAAAATGCAGACAGAGAAGGTTATAATATTTGCTGATAAAGATGCCTTTGCAGTTTTAAATGGGAAATATCCATCCGGACTTTTGTTTGAAGCTGATGAAGAATCTTTCGGAACAGAATTTTTATCAATGAAGATGTCTGTTAAAACGGTCGAAGATTTTGAGGAGGCTTTGGCACATATCAATAAATACAGCTCGAAGCACTCAGAGGCAATTGTTGCAGACGATAAAGAAACCATTTCCGTATTTAAAAAAATGGTCGATGCATCATCTGTATTTGCCAATGTTTCAACTGCCTTTACCGATGGGGCACAATTTGGTTTGGGAGCCGAAATAGGAATAAGCACCCAGAAGCTTCATGCCCGTGGCCCTATGGCCTTGGAGGAACTTACCAGTTATAAATGGATCATTGATGGGGATGGACAAACCCGTCCAAAATAGGTGTGGTAATATATGAGGCGAAAAAAAGAAAGCTTCTAACGTAATAATTTTTAATTAAACATGGCATGAAATAATTGAGATAAAGAATTTATTGATGCATAAAATGTAATTGATTGTCTTGATTCTTGTGTCTAGTATCTAACTAAAACAATATGAAAAATTTTATTTCCGTAAAAGATATACCAGATTTTAAAAAAGCGCTCGATGTTGCCTTTGATGTAAAGAAAAACCCTTATGCCTATGGTCATCTTGGTAAAAACAAAACCATGGTTTTGATATTCTTTAATTCAAGCCTTCGGACCAGGTTGAGTACCCAAAAAGCTGCTATGAATATGGGAATGAATACCATGGTGCTTAATGTTAATGAGGATGGATGGCAATTGGAATCGGAGCTCGGTGTAATTATGGACGGCGATAAACCAGAACATTTGCGTGAAGCAATTCCTGTGATTGGCACCTATTGCGATATTATTGGGGTAAGGGCTTTTGCGAAATTTAAAAATAAAGAAGACGATTACCGGGAAACAATACTTCAACAATTTATTGACTATGCAGGAGTACCTGTGGTAAGCATGGAAGGGGCAACGAGGCATCCTTTGCAAAGTTTTGCCGATTTATTGACCATCGAAGAATTAAAAGACAAGCCTCGTCCTAAAGTTGTTTTAACCTGGGCACCACACCCAAGGGCATTGCCACAGGCGGTTGCAAATTCATTTGTTGAATGGATGCAACTTCAGGATTACGAATTGGTGGTGACACACCCAAAAGGCTATGAGCTTGCGCCTGAATTTATGGGCGATGTGAAAGTTGAATATGACCAGAAGAAAGCATTTGAAGGCGCAGATTTTATATATGCAAAAAATTGGGCTTCCTATTCTGATTATGGTCAAATACTTTCTAAAGATTTTTCATGGACCGTTGATTCTGAGAAGATGGCGTTAACAAACAATGCTAAATTTATGCACTGCCTGCCAGTTCGCCGAAATGTAGTTGTGAGCGACGATGTAATCGATAGTCCAAATTCGGTGGTGGTGCAACAGGCAGCGAACCGCTTGGTGACAGCCCAGACAGTTTTGAAAATGATCCTGGAGCAATCCTAATATTGCGATTGTATTAATACTAAAAGGTTTGTTGTTGGTTAATGCAATCCTTTTCAAAAAAACAATCACTTTTGTGTATGAATAAAATTGAAATTATTCCAGCTATCGACATCATCGAAGGGAAATGCGTAAGGCTTTCGCAGGGAGATTATGCGCAAAAGAAAGTGTATAACGAAAATCCTCTGGAAGTTGCAAAAATGTTTGAAGGTGCCGGAATAAAAAGGTTACACCTTGTTGATTTGGATGGCGCTAAAGCAAAGCATATTGTAAATTATAAGGTTCTCGAAAAAATTGCTACATCTACCAATCTCATTATCGATTTTGGGGGTGGATTAAAATCAGACAAAGACCTTGAAATTGCCTTTAGCTCGGGAGCTCAAATGATTACCGGGGGAAGCATTGCTGTGAAAGAAAAAGATGTGTTTTTGGCTTGGTTGGAGAAATACGGACCAGATAAGATTATCCTTGGTGCCGATGCAAAAGACGGAAAAGTCGCGGTAAGTGGTTGGTTAGAAACAACCGAACTGACGGTCATCGATTTTATTAAAGGATATTCAAAAGAAGGAATTAAAAATGTGATTTCTACCGACATTGCTCGCGATGGAATGCTTACCGGTCCTTCCTTTGATTTATACAAAGAAATAATGGATAAAATTCCGGAAGTGGATGTTGTTGCCAGTGGTGGTATTGCATGTATGGATGATATCCTGAAGCTTGATGAAATCAATGTCCCGGCAGTGATAACCGGAAAAGCAATATACGAGGATAAAATTTCATTGAAAGAAATAGAAAGATTTATAAGTAATTAAGCTGAGAAGGCAGAAGAGAGAAGGCAAGTTAACCCGAAGGTTTTTAAGATTAGAACTTTAACCCACAAAAATGTAAATATGCAAACCTACAGAGATTTAATTGTTTGGCAAAAGGCTATTGATTTGGTTGTGAACTTGTATAAGGAAAGTGAATTGTTACCGAAGGAAGAAAACTATGGATTAACATCTCAAATAAGAAGAAGTATTGTCTCGGTTCCGAGTAATATTGCTGAGGGATATGGTAGAAATAGTACAAATGATTATCTCCGATTTTTACATATCGCCTCTGGCTCATTATATGAATTTCAAACACAATTGACTATTTGCAATCGATTAAATTATATGTCTGACAAGGTTTATAAATCTTTATATTCGCTTAGTTTTGAATTAGAGAAGATGTTGTCAAGTCTAATAACAAAGATTAAATCATCGAATCGATTTAAATAGAATTATTATATAAAAACAAAAGACTTCTGGCTTCTGCCTTAAGTGCTTTTTAACTAAATATAAATGCTTGCAAAAAGAATCATACCTTGCCTTGATATCCGAAACGGGCAAACAGTAAAAGGGGTCAACTTTGTGAATATAAAGGAAGTTGGCGATCCTGTTGAGTTAGGCGCTGCTTATGCAGCTCAGGGTGCTGACGAGTTGGTTTTTTTAGATATTACAGCAACTCACGAGGGGAGAAAAACCTTTGTGGAGCTGGTAAAAAGGATTGCCGAAAATATCAATATCCCTTTTACCGTTGGTGGTGGCATCAGCGAACTTTCGGATGCCGAAAAATTGTTGGCGGCTGGTGCCGATAAAATATCCATTAATTCTTCTGCAGTGAGAAATCCGCAACTTATTAACGATATGGCGGATAATTTTGGAAGCCAGTTTGTTGTGGTGGCCATTGATGCACGCGGCGATGAAAATGATTATTGGACGGTTACCGTTAATGGGGGAAGGATCCCGACCGATAAAGAACTGTTCTCATGGGCTAAAGAAGCTGAAGAACGCGGGGCTGGAGAGATACTGTTTACATCAATGAACCATGATGGAACAAAAAATGGTTTTGCCAACAAGCAGTTAGTAAAAATGTCGGAGATGTTAAAAATTCCAATTATCGCATCTGGAGGTGCAGGGAAAATGGAGCATTTTGTGGATGTTTTCACAGAAGGGAAAGCCGATGCAGGGCTCGCGGCAAGCATTTTTCACTTTAATGAAATTCCTGTTCCAATGTTAAAAAAATATTTAAATGAGAATGGTGTTGCAATCCGTTTGTAAAATTATTCCATATTTGTAAAAAATAATAAACCGTAATGGAGGTTATTCAGTCAATCGATTTCAATAAATTAGAAGGTTTGGTTCCGGCAATTATCCAGGATGCAACCACCAGTAAAGTACTTATGCTTGGTTTTATGAACGCAGAAGCATATCAAAAGACGGTGTCGGAAGGAAAAGTGACTTTTTACAGCAGGACAAAAAAACGGCTGTGGACAAAAGGGGAAGAAAGCGGTAATTTTTTAAATGTTGTGGAGATATTACCTGATTGCGATAAAGATACCCTTTTGATTAAGGTAAACCCTGTAGGCCCAACCTGCCACACAGGAACCGATACTTGTTGGGGGGAATCCAATAAAGATACCATCGGGTTTTTAACCTATTTGCAGGATTTTATCGATAAAAGAAAAAAAGAGATGCCAGAGGGGTCGTACACAACTTCACTTTTTAACAAAGGCTCTCGTAAAATTACCCAAAAAGTTGGCGAAGAAGCAGTTGAAACCATCATTGGTGCAATGGCCAACGATGATGAAAACATGATTTATGAAGCGGGTGACCTTCTTTATCACCTGATCGTATTACTTACGCACAAAGGCTACCGAATTGAAGATGTAGTAAAAGAACTTCAGAAACGACATTCATAAGTAGCTGTTGGTCAGTAAAATCAAACGCATTTATTTGGTTGTCATCAGAAAGCAAATGTTTTACAGAACATAATTTCATAACATAACTATATAACATAACTGTATAACATCCATGTTATAGGGCAATTTTCATTTTATTTTTGACTGATAGTTTGTAATTTTTCAGTGCCAAATAATCAATCTTACTAATCAAAATGCCCGAATTTATGGAAACCAGCACATTATGTTCGACGAATACGGCAACAATATTAGCTTGTCAGGGAATTGCAAAATCTTTTAAAGAAAACATCTACGAATTGTCAAGAGTAAGAAAGGAGTGGGACCCAGAGTATGCAACTTCTTTGAATATTTGGATTGAAGATACCATTGAAAAACATTATGGAGAGGCTGTTGAGGAGTTCAAAGAAATTGGTCAGAGCGAGTGGCAGGAAGTAATGGTTGCTGCCTTGCAATGTTTAAAAGTACTCAGGGCATCCATCAAAGTCGATTTTAAGGATGATAAAGAATTTCAGAAAACAGTATTCAAAAACCTTGGTTATTCAGAGTATTTCAGCGATGCCAAAAATGGTGACCACCTTTGTTTGTATAAATTCTTAAAGCAGTTTTCTGCAAACATCGATGAAGAAACAAAAGCTAAAATATTAAGTAAAGGTTCTCCAGATACCATATTCGAAAAAATTGAAAATTACACCAACCAAATAAGGGATTATAAAGGGTGTTTCGAAGCTTTGGAGGGGGAAAACGACATCAATCAATACGGACAAAAAGAAGTGGAAGAAATTTATTCTACCATCAAAGATATTTGTAGGATTGCGATTGCATATTACCAATTCGATCCCATAAAAAGGGATAGTTTCAATTTCTACAAAGTACTCAGGAACTTATGATGCGACATAGGTTTAATTTTACTCAAAAAAATCCTGCGAGTTTTCTTCGCAGGATTTTTTATGGAATTGCTTTTTTAAGTAATTTCTTGTGACTTGCTGCAAGGTGAATATTTGTTCTCCCCTTCCAGGGGAGATGTCAGTCGGTTGACTGCCAGAGGGGTAAATAATGAAAATTCCAGTTATAGTAAAAAGTTGAAATAAAATTGGTTTGCATACCCTTTGTCTAGACAACTAACTCTGAAGAATTTTCTTTATTTCCTGATTATTCAGCTTCTTGCGTACTTTCTTCTTCCACCTCACTCATTGGTTTTAGGTTTGCAGGAATCTGAAACTCAGGGGCATTATGTGGGTAAACATCCACAATGGTACTCACAGTAATCGCCGAAACAATGTATGGAACGACCATATCTGATAGGCTTTCATCGAGCCTTTTTAGCGCTTCCTGAATATCATCGGCTTCCACCAAATAATAAATTCGCACCTTTTTTTCTTTCCCCTGCTCTTCATCAATAGTAACCAGGTTAACGGTTGCTTTGTACCACCATTCACCATCTTCAAATTGAAACACTTCTCCAAGCCTCGATTTTTTTATGTCGGTAACCACAAATTCTCCACCGTTCACAAGGCTTTGCATTACTCGAACTATCCTTGCTTCGGCATCGGTAAACGAAACAGCATCTAAAAGGTAGTTTTCAGTTGCTTTTCGCTCCCTGCCATCCTCATCTATTTTAACATATTGAACTTTACATTCAAACCACGATTGCATCATATCTGTATATATTTTTTGCAAAAATAGCTATGATGTAGTTTTTTTTATGAAATGAATGAGTCTATTTATGACAATTTATAAACAGTGTCAATAATTATAAACTGTCTATTTGAGAAGCAGTCAGACTGTAAAAATTCTGCTGAAAGAATCTCTCTGTTTCTGGGATTCAATGAAGCAAAATTCTAATATTATTAAACTGGTGGGCAAAATCTAATTGAATAAGGAATTAAACATTATTCTCCAGAATTATTGTTAAGCGGAAGGTGTATAATTAATACCCCTGTCCCGATTTTAAGTTTACATCCTTAAATAATTTATTGTCCGATAAATCGAAGGTCATGCTTTTTGTTTCATCGAATGAAACTTTTAGGTCTGATGATTTAAAATCGATGAGGTGTCCTCCGATGGACCTGTCGTTAGAAATAAAATGAAGGTGAAATCCTGCCAATGTAACTTCTCCAACATATGAAGGGCTGTAAAAGCCAACAATTGTTCCACTTATGCTTTCTGCTTTAAATTTTGGTCGTACCGGCACAATTTCTCCAAGCGTTTTTGTGTAAGGCTTATCCTGTTTTGGTGCACCTCCGCATAAAATAGAATCAAATGTTCCGGTTATTTTAAATGCATAAAAATAATTTTCGCTTGTAATGGTATCCAAAATTATTGTTTTAAGTTTTTCGTAATTAATGGTATCCGAAATACTAACAAAGCCATCTTCCTCAAAAAATGTTGCGACTGCATAAGGTGTGGTAGTTTCGTTATTGGCTTCCACAATATTTCCATTTTCTAAAACCTGCCAGGCGGTTGCATCTAAAAATACCATTTCACCATTTAAGTCTTCATAAGTCCCCAGTCCAAGATCTCCCTTTGTTTTAAAGTCCGCTATTTTCAGATTGCCACTAAAAACACTATTGTTTAGCCCGGCAAGGACAGAGTATGAATAAATAACTTCTGTGCTATTGGTATTTTCTTGCTTATGTGAACTATTGCAATTACAACCAGCAATAATAAGTATGGATAAAATGGCGAGCAAGGTTTTCATTTTTTAAGATTAAAAATTTGTATCCATGCTAAGATAACAAAAAAAACCCACCTCAACAGGTGGGCTTTACAGACAGCTACAGACTTAAAGGCTGAAGAAGTACTAATTAGTTATAAGCACCTTCTCCATGTTCATAAACATCAAGACCTTCTTCTTCTATACGTTTAGAAACGCGTAATACTTTCGCTTTTTTCAATATTGTAAATAGGATGAATCCAGTACCGGCAGCCCATGCAAAGAATGCAAGAACTCCAATTGCCTGAATACCTAATAATTTTGGTCCAAAACCGTAGAATAATCCTTCAGAAGTTGAGAATAGTCCAACTGCCAAAGTACCTAAAGCACCACCAACACCGTGTACTGAGATAGCACCTACAGGGTCGTCAACTTTTAATACTTTGTCGAAGAATTCAACAGCAAATGGTAATGCAAGACCAGCTAAAATTCCAATTGCAACAGCACCCATTGGGTCAACTGCATCACAACCAGCAGTAATAGCAACCAAACCAGCCAATGCACCGTTTAACGAAATTGAAAGAGCAGGACGTTTGTAGCGGAACCATGCAACAATCATTGCAGTAACAGCACCAGCAGCAGCTGCTAAGTTAGTAGTAACGGCTATGTGCCCAATAGCAACTGCATTGTCAGTTCCGGCAGCAGCTAATTGTGAACCGGGGTTAAAACCGAACCATCCAAACCACAGGATGAATACACCAAGGGCTCCAATAGCCAGGTTGTGCCCAGGAATTGCATTTGGTTTTCCTTCTTTGTTGTATTTTCCAATACGTGGTCCAATAATGGCAGCACCAGCTAAACCTACCCATGCACCTACAGAGTGAACGATAGAAGATCCGGCGAAATCGTGGAACCCAAGTTGGCTCAACCATCCACCTCCCCAAGTCCAGTGACCTGAGATTGGATAAATCACTACTGTAATTACGATACTAAAGATAAGGTAAGCTTTAAATTCAGTACGTTCAGCCATTGCCCCTGATACAATTGTTGCAGCAGTTGCAGCGAACACAGTTTGGAAAAATAGATCCGCATAGTCTGAATAATTATCACCAAATCCGTCGCTCATAAAGAATAAGTCAGGCGTTCCAACAAATCCTCCTATTGAGTCTCCATACATAAGTGTAAAACCAATTATCCAGTATAACAATGAACCGATAGCAAAGTCCATTAAGTTCTTCATTAAGATGTTTGCAGTGTTCTTTTTTCTGGTAAAACCAGCTTCCACCATCGCAAAACCAGGTTGCATAAACATCACCATAAAACCGGCAATGAGCAGCCACATATTGTCAATACCTATTTGTAGGCCTTGTAAAGTTTCTTCCATGATACGTATAATTTTTTATGATTATTCTTCTTTACCTTTTATGTAAAGGGATTCGTCTCCTTTTTCTCCTGTTCTAATTCGATACGACTCGTCGATGGGAAGAATAAATACTTTACCATCTCCAATTTCTCCGGTTCGGGCAGAGCTTAAGAGTGCTTGTACTGTTTTTTCAACATTTTTGTCACGAACGATAATGGAAATTTTCGTACGTTCAATACTACTGGTATCATAAGAAACACCTCTGTAAACACGACCTTCACGTGCTTGTCCTACTCCTCGTACATCCCAGAATGAGAAGAATTCAATTCCTGCTTCTTTTAAAGCTTCTTTGACCTCTTCGAACTTGGTGGTACGAATTATGGCTTCAATTTTTTTCATCTCTATTTATTTTTAAGGTATACTTCGAATTGATTGATATTAAAGGGAAATACCTACAACAATGTTAAATTGCTCTGAAGAAGGGTTCAGTACAATAGCTCCTGAAAGAGGAAGAGAAAAACTATCTGTAAGTTTGATCTCTTTTGATGTACCAACACTAATGTTACATACAGTAAATTCACCATCAACTGTATATGCTCCATCACCGGCACCAAGTGCAATGTCAACACCACCTACAGAAAGACCTGCTTCAAGATAAAGGTCACCTTCGCCATCATTCATCATATATGCACCTGTTAAAGAAAAGTCGCCTAATCCCAAGCTTACCATTGGCTCGAAATAGTGGCTGGTTCCTTCAAAATAAAGATCGCCAGGGAAATAATAGTCAGTTACTGTAAAAGTTAATGAACTGCTTTCGCCAAGGTCAAAACCATAGCTTGCATAAAGATCAGCTTCCGGAGATTCGTTATCTGTAAATCCGTAAGATCCCCATGCTCCAATTGCGAATCCACCAACACTATACTCTAACCAAGGTTGAGCAGCTGGTCCTGATCCAAACTTTGTACCACGCCATACATAATTACTGTAAAGATCAACTCCTGCATCAAAAGATCCGCCATCTTGTGCAAAACTGCTTGAGCTAAAAAAAACGATCACCGCAACAACTAATAATGTAAATTTTCTTTTCATGTTTTCAATTTTTAAAATGTTTATAAACTCTTTTATCCTTTACTTCTTTTTAATTGGGTTTTAATTGTGTAATAGTTTTAAAAAAAAGTATAAATAATTTATTTAACCCCCTGTTTAAAATTGATTACGGGTCAAAAATATGTTTAAAAAACAAAATGACCCCCTAAAAAATGGGAGTGGTGCATTAAATTAACATTGAATTAATGTTTTTTGGTCGATTTCGAGTTTTTTTCGTCTTTAAACAAGAAAATGTCCAATAAAAAACAAATAAAAGCATCAAAAAGACACCAAATAAGATAATAACAAGAAAAAAGAAAGAAAACAATCACCTTGGCTATATTGGTGTTTGTTAAATATTTTGCTATTAACTGATAGAAATTCTTGTTAATCATGGGAAAACTTACGGTTTAATTGGGTAAATATTATTGAGGTAAAAATTAAACCAATCCAAGCACTGGTATATATTATATATATTATGTGATTCCTTATTATGTATTATGTATCTTCGTCTGATAATTGTGGGAAAACCAATTTCGCAATTCACATAGTATACTATAGGTATTAAATGTAAACTCAAATTTCAATGAAAATGTCTTCGTTAAAACCAACCGTATTGGTTTGGCTATTAATAATTGTTACGTTCGTTCTTAGGATTGTAGTGGCATCAACAACTGGATTAGGTATTGGTGAGTCGTATTATTTTAGGGGTGCAGTTGATTTGCAATTAAGTTATTTTGATCAACCACCGCTTTTTTTCTGGATCAGTGGGCTTTTTGTCAAACTTTTAGGGCTAAATAATTTTGCGTTACGTATCCCGGCTGTATTATTTTTTAGTGGCACTACTTTGTTAACTTTTTTATCCGCAAAAAAAATATTTAACGAATGGGCAGCATTTTGGGCAGCTTTAATATTAAACATGTCATTTGTATTTACATTGCCCGTTGCTGTTTGGTACCAACCAGATGCGCCTTTAATGTTTTTTGGGATGCTTAGCGTATTTATATTAATTAATATATTCTTCTACGATCCTGAAAAATCTGGCGAGCGTAAAATATCAAGCGTTTATTTTTGGTGGATTTTATTGGGAATTTCAGTTGGGTTAGCATCTTTAGCGAAATACCATTCCATATTTATTATTGCCGGGGGAGGACTATTCATCATACTAAATAAAGAGAATCGCCATTGGCTAAAACACCCGGGCTTGTATATTGCAGCTCTAATTTCTATCGCTTCTTTGTTGCCAGTAATTATTTGGAACAGCCAAAATCATTGGATATCTTTTCTGTTTCAGGGAAGCAGGGCTTCCGGATCATCGGGATTTCGTTTACATCCCGAATGGTTTTTAAGAAGCGTTTTGGGGCAGGCACTGTGGTTGGCGCCCTGGATTTGGTACCCAACCATCAAAGAGCTTTTTAAATCGTTTAAAAAATTTGCTTCTGATTCGAAATACGCATTTATATTTTGCTTGGCGGTTTTGCCAATTGCTTTTTTTACCATTATTACGTTGTGGTCAAACAGTCAATATCATTTTCATTGGCAGGCACTCGGGTATTTAATATTATTTATGCCCTTGGGATTTACCATTGCAAACAAACTTGAAAATGCTACAAAGGCGAAAAAAACCAAACGGTGGTTAAGGAATAGTGCAATTGCATTGCTTGTAATAACAACTTTTCTAACGCTGCAAATGAATATTGGATTTTGGCAAACCTACGGACCGCGTGAAATTGTTCAGAAATTCGGGGGAACCCATGACCCAACAATGGAAGGATTTGATTTCGACCAGATTCTTGATCGTTTTGAGAAAGAAGGTTGGTTGGAACAAGACAGCCTGTTTGTGGGAACTACCAGATGGTGGCAAACCGGAAAAGTTGATTGGGCTTTAAAGGGAAAAAAGGACGTTGTGATTTTTAACAACGATCCAAGAAATTATGCTTTTTTTGCTGAACCCGACAAAATGCTTGGTTACGATTGCGTAGTGGTAAGGTTTCATTCAGATAAAGATCCTGAAGAACTGGATTTATTCTTCGATAAGGTAAGTCCGCGCGAAGGTATTGATATTGTTCGTGGTGGCGTTGTGGAAATGAAACTGCAGGTTTATTATTGCGAGAATTTCAAGATACCTCAAAATTACCAGGGGGATTTTCCTGTTTACAGGCAAATGATTGGCAAACATCCGTTTTTAGAGTTGGATGAATAAGCAGCCTTTTACCTTTCCGGATGTCCTATGAAAATTATTTAAGTTTTACCAGATAGGTATTTTCAAAGGAGGCTTCACGGTTTGCCGGTAAAATAAACGGAACGCCCATATTATAAATACCCCGATGTTTAAATTGATAAATAGTATCAATTGGCGTTTCTAGTGCTTCCACATCTTTTAGCCTTTTTTCATAACAATAAATCCAGGCTTTTGAGTTGTCACATTTTTCTTTTAATTCAATGGAATCCGCAATATGGATAACCCTATCCTTGCCATAAAAGAATAATTCAAATTGTTCGTAATCGTAATTGTAAAGCTGGGCATCACTATTCTCATTTTCGTTAAAAATCCGCGATGCCACAATCGATGATTGGAATTGTAAAATATATGGTAATATATTGGCATTAATGCTGAACATGATGAGTGTGACAGCTAGAATGGATGGTGCAAAAAACTTCATTGCGATATCACTATTCGCTTTTCGATAAATAAAAATGGTTAGCGCAAGTCCGGCAGCGAAAACCAGATAAAAGAAAATTTGTTTGATCGGAAATAAATAGCCAACCAATAAGACAATAAAAACCCATAAAAGAATTACAGTAACCAATTGGATGATAGAAATTGTTTTAAATAGCCTGGAGCCGGGGTTTTCGAGAAAATTGCTGAGTTGTTTTGCCAACATAACTGAAAAAAGCGGAATTAATGCAGACAAATAATTGGGTGATTTTCCTTTTGCAATGGAGATAATTATAAAAAACAACCAAATACCACCCAGAACGTAATAGCCTGTTGGCTTAAGCTGTTTTTTAAATAGCGCTTTGAAATCGTAAAATATGGCAAACATCAAAGCAAATCCCCAGGGTGCGTATATATATAATAATGTATGCAGGTAAAAAAAGTAATCGGTGTTCCTATCGGCGACAATCGAACCGACTATCCGACCAGTGTTGTTGGTCCAAAAGAAAAATTTGATCCCTTCAGTGCCAAGTTGGTTATATAGTCCCAATAATGCAGGGGAAACTGTGAGCAGTGAAATTAATATTCCTAAAATCCATTTTGGATGAACTAATTGTTTGAAATCTTTACTGGCAATCAGATAGCTTATGAGTGCAAATGCCGGAACAAAGGCTCCAATCGGACCCTTACTAAGCATGGCGAGTCCAACACCGAAAAAGCCAAGAATGAAATTAATAGCCTTTCTACGTTTAATATACTCGTAAAGCTGCCACAACGAAAATGCGATATTGGAAAGCAAAACCAAATCGGTGTGTATGTCAATATTATATAAAAAATAAAAAACCGAGAATGAGATAAGCAAGGCACTATAAGTTGCCACTCTTTTGTTATATAGTGATTGTCCTAATTTATAGGTGCAAAATATCCCAAAAAAAGAATAAAGCACCGGAAAAAATTTAAAACCAAAATTGTTTTCACCAAAAAGGAAGTAACCAAAAGTGGATAACCAAAACATAAATGGAGGTTTCTGGTCGTAAGCTTGGCCTTGAATGGTGAGGTTGATAAAATCGCCTGACCTGAATATATTTTTAGCGATCGCTGCATATTTTGCTGCATCACCTGCAACATCCACAAATAAGCCAATAAAATATGTTAGCAGCGCAAAGGCAAGTATGATAAGAAATATGACCTGGTTTTGCTTTGTATTGAATAGTTTATTTTGATACATAATAGTATAATGGCTTTTTGTTGTTACGGTTGCGTTGGCATTTGTTTGCTTAATGCATGTTGAATCTGTTCGGTTGTGATAGGGAGCAGGGTTCCCCGGTTGTTTTCATTCGTTTTGGTGAAGATTACAATCTGTTGGTTCAGGTCAACACTTTCCATTGGGATTTCAAAGGAGAAAGCAATGTGCTCATTGGGTTCCAGTATTTTTTTATTCGTTAATTCAAACAACGTTGAGGATTGAATCTCTTTTTTATCCTGGGCAAAAGCAATGGAAGGCATGGTTTCGTGCTCCAGAAAAAGGTTTTTATCGGAGTTATTAACTAATTCAATATCTGTAACTATAACAGAACCTTTTTGTGTGAGATTATTGCATTTAATAGCAGTTTTCTTTAAAGATTGAAAACTCGGGGTACTTTTGTATTTTACCTTTTTCCCGTTTTTCAGCACAGAAGTTGCTGTTGGATCAAGTCTGCTTGGGATTACAATAAATAGTGAATCATTATTCCCATTTAATACATCGTCCCAAAGGTCGAATTGTGAAAAACGATAATCGATGGTAGCCAAATGAAGGCATTTTTCTTTGGCGTAAAACTCATACATGCCGGGTGAAGCGTAATTATTAAAAAAAGCAACGGTTTTTCCTTTTGCCAATTCCTGTATTTGAATTGAAGTGCTTTCACGGTTGGCAAATCCTAGTTTTAAAGCTCCAACATTCGGGATAAAATCAGCAGCCATATAAAAGCGAAGCATAAAAAACAGAACGATTATTGGCACTGATAAACGTTTAAACCACTTTTTGGTTTTTTCATTATTTGAAATAATTGGATAGCTCGCAATCATCAAAAGTGGAGTAATTGCAACTGTATAATGGGCTTCAATCCTGTTCCAAAAGCTCATGATGGTTAAAAAAGCATAGAATCCTATAATGTTAAATACCAAAGCCCTTTTGTACGGGTCATTTTGAATTCTAAATTTCTTAAGATGATAAAAGACAATTACACCTGTTAGTGGCCCGGCAACCAAAACCTGACTAATCAGATTGTCGAAAAAGTATTTAAACTGCAGAGGTTTGGTGCGTTCGAATAAATGATACCGAAATGTTGGGAACTCATTTTCGAATTGCCATAAGATATGCGGTATAAGCAGCACTATGGCTATAATAATTGTGGTCCAGAAATATTTATTCTTTAGTAATTTTAGGTTCGACAAAACAACAAAACCAAGCACCAGAAAGGCATGGTATTTACTGTAAATCATTGCCGCGGCAATCATTGCCAATGCGCCCGAAAGTAAGAATGACGGGGATTTAAGAAATTTTTTGTAAGTAAGGAAAAATAAAAGGGTGAAAAATACCAAAGGTGTGTCGGGCAATGCCAGAAAACCTGCAATATGGGTGTGCAACAAGGGAAAAGACAATGCAAAAATGCTTAAAAACAAAAGGTCTTTCTTTTCATTCAATTCATTGAGCAAGGCTGCCAGTGTAAGTGTAGATAAGACTAAAAATAGCAATCGCACACCCAATTCCGAATAAGAAATTAGTGTGCCCATATAAATTAAAAAAGCCGTCATTGGCGGATGGTCAAAAAATCCCCAGCTTAAATGTGTTGAATAAAGCCAGTAATAGGATTCATCGGAATGTAAGTCAGTGAAAATTGACTGAAGGATATTAATAATTACCCATCCGATGATCAGGAAATAATGTTTTTTTTCAAGATTGCTAAATAATCTCATAATCAAATCTCCGTTATTTAAACTTTATTAGATAGAGTGGCCTAAATACTTCGTTGCGGGTGGCAGGCATAATAAATTTTCCACCCTGATTTAAATAAAAATGGCTGAATGTAATCGTAGTATCAATGGCACAATTTTCGGCTTTTATACTGTCCAAACCTTTCGGATTTGTAAAAACCCAGTTGCCATTATTTGCAACTTCTTTAATGCGTTCAATGTTGTGTACTTGCTCAGCTGGGGTTTTGGTGTAAAAAAAGAGTTCGTACTGGTGATAATGGAAATTAAATAATTTTTCACCTTCTTTCTTTTCCTGATTATAAAGTTTGGCTGCTTTTGGTGCAGCTTGTAATCCATAAATGTATGGGAAAATATGGTTGTTCATTAACAATCCCAAAGCTGTGAATGCTAGAATGGTTGGTAATATGAGCTTACTCCTTCCTGAATTTCCAAATTTATAAACGTAAAAGGTTGCACCCAACAAAAGAGTACAAATAAGTATAAAGTACCATTTTGGAAGTGGGAAAAAATAGGTTGAAAGGGCGAGGATGATCACCCATAAAAGAACCACAATGCTGTTTTGTGTTTTAAGGAATAGCTTGTAAAGTTTGCTATTATCGCTGCTTGCATTTATGATCCATTTCGCAGTTAATATCGAGATTAAGGGGATCAGGATGAACATGTAATTAGGCAATTGGCTTCGCGATAAATTTAGGATGATAAAAAATACCCAGATGCCGGTAAACGTGAAGTATTCACTTGCTTTGAACCTGTTTTTGATCAGAAGTTTGATGTCTAAAAATGCGGAAATAAAAAATAGTACCGACCATGGTATAAATAACATTAAAACATTGTGAATATAAAATATGGGGTCGTTTGTAGCTTTAATATAGGTGCCTGTGAGCCTGCCGATATTGTTTTTCCAAAAGAAAAATTCAATTCCTTCCCAGCCAAACTGGTTGTATAACCCAATTAATGCCGGGCTGGTGATTATAAATGCAAGGATAACTCCGAGGTACCAACGTAAATTGGTGAATGATTTATAATTTTTTGTTAAAACTAAATGCCCAATTACTGCAAAGGCAGGAACTACCCCTCCAATGGGGCCCTTGCTTAACATAGCAAGCCCAATTCCGGTAAAACCTAATATCCAATGAATATTTTTTCCGGTTTTAATAAATTCAAATAGTTGCCATAATGCAAAAATGGCAAAAGCTTGTAATGGAGTATCGGTATGAATATCCATGCTATACAATAAATATATCACCGAAAAAAATGAGAGTGCTACGGCCAACAATCCAACTTTTTTCGAATACATTGCTTTGCCTAATCTGTAGGTTGAATAAAATCCAAGCAATACCACCAAAAATATTGGAAACTTAAACCAGAAATTGGATACCCCACCTATGTAAAATCCAAGTGCCCCTAGCCAAAACAACAAAGGCGGTTTTTGGTCGTAAGGCTCGCCATGCACGGTAAGGTTGACAAAGTTTTTATTTTCGAAAATTTCTTTGGCTACCGTGGCATATTTGCCGCAATCGTGCGTAACATCAATAAACAAGCCGGAAAAATAGCTGATAAATGTTAAGATAATAGCTCCAAAAATAATCCAGTAGTATGCTTTTTTTTCAAACATCTCAAATTAGAAATACAGGTAATTCAAAGTAGTTCGTTTCCTGAATTATTCAGCATAATTCGGTAGGAAACCAACATAAGAACAAAACTAATGATTATTATGGTTTCGAAAAGAATGTGATGATTTTTTGAACTGAAGGATTGCAAATATCCCGATTTTTCGGGCATAATCCTTTGGTTGCAGAGCTGGTTCTCAGATTTCGTTCCGAGGTTTTTAGCTCATATATTATTTATAGGGTGGGAATAGTTTTTCTTTTCGGTTATATGGATCCAATAGTATGAAGAAAAATACAACAACTATGATGCATTCCAAAACCTCCCATTTTCTTACCAAGCTTGTGCTTACAATTAATATCGAACTTACGAGCACCAATATAGTATGCAGAACTTTAGGTACCGGAAGTCCAATCGTATCAATAAGTTGCCTGATTTTACCCAGTTTTTTATAGGAGATCAATGATAGGGTAAGATAAATCCCCAGCACAATACTTAAAAGATTGGCAAATATTAATTTGTTCAATTTTATTCCGTTGAACTCCAGGTTGTGGAAATTTGTTTCCTGCTGTGAATTATTTTCCAAAAAGAAACTATTTGATTCGATGGAGAAAATCCTTTGTCCCCAGGAAATCTCTTCACCAAAGCAAAAAAATAAACCCAATATCATAAGCAGGTTAAAAACAATCCAAAGCGTATTTTTCTTAGGGGCAAGTTTCACAAGTCGGATGAGTAAACAAACTGTGCCAAGTAACAATACAAATGCAGTAAGGTTTTCAATTACTCCGTCTTCGTCAACAAAAAAACGGAATTTCACGGGATAGATATAAACCAGGATACTGCCAGCCGCAATAAATAGCAGTGTGATGATTGTACTTATTTTAAAAAATCTTTCCATTTAATTGGTTAGAGTCTAACGTTATGCCTAATTAACGCTTAATGTTTTGTTTAATTTCATGAAACAGTGAAGATATTCTTTTTGAAAAGGAAATAGCCTCATTGTTACAAGCTGAAAACAAAACTAATGATATTTATGATTCTATAAAGAATGATTTCATTATTTTAAATTGCCTATCTTTGGAAAAATTTTTTAGCAGATGAAGCTTTGGGATAAAGGATCTTCAGTGAATGAAGCCATAGAACATTTTACGGTTGGAAAAGACAGGGAGCTTGACTTATTTCTTGCCCCTTACGATATCGTTGGATCGTTAGCACATATTAAAATGCTGGAGTCCATTGATTTATTAAAACAGGATGAACTAAATATACTTGAGCAGGAATTAAAGCAATTGTATAAAAAAGCTGTTCAGGGTGATTTTTCAATAGAGGAAGGTGTTGAAGATGTCCATTCACAGGTTGAAATCCTTTTAACCGAAAGCCTGGGTGATGTTGGTAAAAAAATTCACAGTGGCCGCTCAAGAAATGACCAGGTGTTGCTGGACTTAAAGCTTTTTACTCGCGATGCAATTAAATCAACAGTCGAAGGAGTTTCGCAGCTAATCGATACTTTGTTACACAATAGCGATACCTACAAAGAAATCCTGATGCCGGGTTACACACACCTGCAAATTGCCATGCCCTCATCCTTTGGGTTGTGGTTTGGTGCTTACGCCGAAAGTTTGGTCGATGATCTTGTATTTATGCAGTCGGCATTTAAAATTGTCAATCAAAATCCATTGGGTTCCGCTGCCGGTTATGGCTCTTCGTTTCCGCTAAACCGAAAAATGACCACTGAATTATTGGGGTTTGATTCGCTTAATTATAATGTGGTGTATGCACAAATGGGCAGGGGTAAGGTGGAGAAAATTGTTGCCTTTGCTTTGGCAAATCTAGCTGGTACTTTGTCAAAATTAGCTTACGATGTTTGCTTGTTCATGAGCCAGAATTTTGGTTTTGTATCCCTTCCGGCAGAGCTTACAACTGGTTCGAGTATTATGCCACACAAAAAAAATCCGGATGTTTTTGAATTGATACGGGCAAAATGTAATAAAATTCAAGGTTTGCCCCAACAAATTGTTTTAATTGCAAATAATTTGACCAGTGGATATTTCAGGGACCTGCAAATAATTAAGGAAGTATTTCTACCGGCCTTTGACGAGCTTTTGGATTGTGTCCAGATTGCAAATTTTGCTTTGACAAATATTTCCGTTAAAAAGAATATCCTTGACGATCCTAAATACAATTATATATTTAGCGTAGAAGAAGTGAACAAACTTGTTCAGCAGGGAGTGCCTTTCCGTGATGCATATAAACAGGTTGGTGCAGCAATAGAAGAGGGGTACTTTATGCCTGACAGGAATATAAAACATGTTCACGAAGGAAGTATCGGCAATTTATGCCTTCCCGAAATAAATGAAAAGAAAACAGCAGCGTTAAAGGCATTTAATTTCAATAAAATTGACCAAAAGTTGATTGAGTTAACCAAATAAAGGTGTGCTTGTAAGCAATAGCTTGTCATTTTGGTAATTTAGGCTATTGATGTCGGGTCAATTTCGTTTAAAGGTTCCCATTGCCTATTTTTAGTAAAGGTTAAATGTGTGTTATCTAACATATCTGAATCGTGGAAAAATTGGAGAATTTAAGCAATTTGGTTATTTTTGATTTCACTTCGTAAGTAAAAATTGGGTTTTACTTTCATTTTTAAGTTTTCAGGTTCTGCTAATGATCATGAAATGTGTGTTAGTAGGATTTGTCTGCGTAAAAGCGAATGGTGTTAAATTTTAAAAATGTGTAAATGATGCAAAAGAGATTACCTCAAGAACAGGGTTTATATAATCCTGCGAATGAACATGATAACTGCGGGATAGGATTTGTGGCCCATATTAAAGGAAAGCCTTCACATAATATAGTCGAGCGCGGTCTGGAAGTGTTGGCAAACATGGACCACAGGGGTGCTACCAGCGCTGATAATGCAACAGGTGATGGGGCAGGTATTCTAATGCAAATTCCTCATGAGTTTATAACCAAAACGTTAAATATCAATGTTGGCGTAAAAGGGCAATATGGAACTGGCTTGGTGTTCTTGCCAAAAGATGAAATCGAAGCCGGTAAATGCCTTGATATCCTCAATAAAAATATTGAATCAGAAGGCCTCACTTTGGTTGGGTACCGTGATGTTCCTGTGGATAGTTCTGCACCTGGGGAGATTGCAAAAACTACCGAGCCTGAAGTTAAGCAGGTTTTTATTAAAGGTTACCTTGAGCAAGATGCCCTGGAACGTAAATTATATTTGGTTCGAAAATTAACCGAAAGGGAAATTAGGGAATCGGATCTTGCGGGTAAAAATTGTTACTATCAGCCAAGCTTATCTTGTAAAACAATCATTTACAAAGGGATGCTTACTCCGGATCAATTAAGGGAGTATTTCCTTGACCTTCAAAATCCGGAATTTAAAAGTGCTATTGCATTGGTGCACTCACGTTTCAGTACCAATACTTTTCCTACCTGGGATTTAGCTCAGCCTTTCCGAATGCTGGCGCACAATGGTGAGATTAATACCGTTCGTGGTAACCGTTTGTGGATGCAGGCACGTGAAGCACTTATGAAATCGGAAGTATATGGTGAAGACCTTAAAAAATTACTTCCTGTTATCGAACCCGGAAAATCAGATTCAGCATCGTTTGACAATGTATTGGAATTCCTGCATATGACAGGTAGGTCACTTCCTCATGCATTGTGTATGATGATCCCTGAGTCGTTCAATGAGAAAAACCCAATTCCGGATAGCTTAAAAGCATTTTACGAATACCATTCAACAATTATGGAGCCATGGGATGGACCAGCTTCAATGGTATTTTCTGATGGTAGGTACATTGGTGGTACACTTGACAGGAATGGTTTAAGGCCATCCAGGTATGTGATTACAAAGAACGATTTAATTGTTATGGGCTCAGAAGTCGGGGTTCAAACATTTAAAGCGGAAGAAATTAAAGAAAAAGGCCGTTTAAGGCCAGGAAAAATATTATTGGTAGATACCCAACTAGGTATTATTATTCCTGACCAGGAAGTAAAAGACCAATTAAGTAAAAGAAATCCTTACCAGATGTGGTTAAAAGAAAACCGCACCCTGATGAGCGATATAAAAGTAAAACAACGGGTACCTTCCGAAATGGAGGACTTTGAAGTTTTCTCTAAGATTTTTGGCTACACCAAAGAAGACATGTATGAAATTATTAAGAGCATGTGTGCTGCAGGTGCCGAGCCAACAGGATCAATGGGTAACGATACTCCATTGGCTGTTTTCTCTGATAAGCCTAAAAGATTCTTTGATTATTTCAAACAGGTTTTTGCCCAGGTTACAAATCCTGCTATCGACCCAATTAGGGAAGGATTGGTAATGTCGCTTACCAATTACATTGGATCTTTAAGCTCAAATATATTAATTGAAACCCCGGAGCACAGCAAACTTATTAAATTCAGGAGCCCGATAATTACCAACACCGACCTTGGGAAAATAAAAGACCTTAAGGATGAGATGTTCACACATCGTACAATACCAATGGTTTTCCCAGCAAATGGAGGTGTTGAAGCGTTCAAAAAAGCGTTTAATGAATTGCTTGAAAAAGCTGAGGCTGCTGTTGATGATAAAAAGAATTATATCATCCTGACCGACAGGTCGGTTTCAAAAGATACGGCACCAATACCTTCATTATTAGCGGTTGCAGCGGTTCATCACCACCTTATTAATGCGAAGAAAAGAATGCAGGTGGGGCTTATTGTTGAAACGGCCGAAGCACGTGAAATTAACCACTTTGCGTTACTTCTTGGTTATGGTGCATCTGTAATTAATCCGTATTTGGCATTTGCTGCCATCGATCAGATGGTTAAAGGCGGCAAAATTGAACTAGAGTATAAAGATGCCCGTAAAAACTACATTAAAGCAATCGATAAAGGATTGCTTAAAGTTTTATCAAAAATGGGAATTTCAACCTTAAGAAGTTACCATGGGGCGCAAGTATTCGAATCAATTGGTGTGAGCCGTGAGCTTATTCAAAAATACTTTACAGGAACAGCAACAAAAATTGATGGAATAGGTTTCGAGGAAATTTACAAAGAAACAATGATGTTCCACGAAGAAGCATTTGTTGAAGACAATACACCTGAACCATTTAGGTTTGAAAGCGGTGGTGTTTACGAGTGGAGAAAATACGGGGAGCACCATGCCTGGAATCCTGAATCTATTGGATTGCTGCAATGGGCAACTCGCACCAACGACTATAGCAAATACAAAGAATTCAGTAAGTTGGTGGATGAGCAAAATAAAAAACCTGCTTTCATCCGAAGCTGTTTCAAATATAAGAAAAACCCAATTCCGATTGAGGAAGTGGAACCAATTGAAAATATTATGGCGCGCTTCGTAACAGGGGCAATGTCATATGGTTCGATAAGTAAAGAAGCACACGAAGCTTTAGCCATAACCATGAACACAATTGGTGGGCGAAGCAATACCGGAGAAGGTGGAGAAGACCCAACCCGTTTCGGAACCATTAAAAACAGTAAAATTAAGCAAGTTGCATCTGGTAGGTTTGGGGTGACCAATAATTACCTGGTAAACGCCGATGAGCTTCAAATTAAAGTTGCACAGGGGGCAAAACCCGGAGAAGGTGGTCAGTTGCCAGGGTATAAAGTGAATAAAATTATAGCTAAAACAAGGAATTCCACACCTGGGATTACCTTGATTTCGCCACCACCTCACCACGATATTTATTCGATTGAGGATCTTGCACAGTTGATCTACGATTTAAAAATTACCAATCCAACTGCAAAAGTTTCTGTAAAACTTGTGTCTGAAGATGGTGTTGGAACAATTGCAGCAGGTGTATCAAAAGCGTTCTCCGATATTATTATCATTGCCGGAGGTGATGGTGGTACAGGGGCAAGTCCTGCAAGCTCCATCAAACATGCTGGTTTACCTGTTGAGTTAGGTATTGCCGAAACTCAACAAACCCTGGTGTTAAATAATTTGAGGGGAAGGGTAAAACTTCAGGTTGATGGTCAGCTTAAAACAGGGCGTGACGTTGTTTCATTGGCATGCCTTGGTGGTGAAGAATTTGGTTTCTCAACCTCTGCATTAATCGTTTTGGGCTGTATTATGATGCGGAAGTGCCATATGAATACTTGTCCTGCAGGTATTGCAACACAAGATAAAAAATTACGAAAAAGGTTTATTGGCAAGTCTGAATATACAATTAATTATTTCAAATTCATTGCCCAGGAAATCAGGGAATATCTTGCCGAAATGGGTATGCGCACTTTTGATGAAATTGTTGGTCGCACCGATTTATTGGAAGTAGATCAAGACGTGATCAACTGGAAAATGAAAAACGTTGATTTCTCCAAACTGCTTTACATGCCGGAAGAAGCTAAAACGAATGCCATCCATAATACGCATTTGAATACGCAAGAATCAAAAGGGCATATTGACCTTGATCTAATTAGTTCTTCTGCCAAAGCAATCCAGGCTGGTGAAAAAGTATGGATATCACATAAAATTATTAATGTTGACCGTACTACCGGGGCAATGCTTTCAGGAAAAGTATCAAAGCAATATGGTGAAGAAGGACTTCCTAACGATACCATTAACTGTACTTTCCACGGAACAGCAGGACAGAGTTTTGGTGCCTTCCTTGCAAAAGGAATTACTTTCCGTCTCGAAGGCGATTGTAACGACTATATTGGTAAAGGTCTGTCAGGTGGTAAAATAATTGTAGTACCACCAGCAGGATCAACCTTTAAACCAGAGGATAATATCATCATTGGAAACACGTCGTTCTATGGGGCAACCAGAGGTGAAGCCTATATCAGGGGAGTTGCCGGTGAGCGTTTCTGTGTAAGGAACTCAGGTGCAAATACCGTAATTGAAGGAACGGGCGACCACTGCTGTGAATACATGACTGGTGGTAGGGTAGTTGTACTTGGTAAAACCGGACGTAACTTTGCTGCTGGTATGAGTGGTGGTATTGCTTATGTATTGGATGAAAATGGTGATTTTGATTATTACTGTAACAAAGGATTGGTTGATTTACTACCTGTTGAGGATAAAGCCGATGTGAACGAATTGCAGGGAATGATCAATAAACACCTGATTTATACGCAAAGTAGCCTGGCTTCTAAAATTCTTACCAATTGGGATGAATATTTGCCAAAGTTTGTAAAAGTCATTCCTTTCGAATACAAAAAAGTATTGGAAGAATTAAAATTGAAGGAACTTCAGAAGAAATTACAACTTACGGAAGAAGAGACTTCACGCCACGAGTAAGAGTTAGGGAGTATTAAAACATTTAGAAGAAAATTAAATTTATTATAGATATGGGAGATCCAAAAGGTTTCATGACAGTACCCAGAAAAGAGGGTGGTTATCGTCCAAAAAACGAAAGGATTTACGACTATGGAGAGGTTGAACAAACCTTAAACGAAGAGGATAGGAAATTACAGGCATCCAGATGTATGGATTGCGGAATTCCATTTTGCCACTGGGGATGCCCGGTAGGAAGTAAAATTCCTGAATGGCAGGATTCATTGTACAGGGCTAATTTTAAAGAAGCATATTATATATTACATTCCACCAATAGTTTTCCTGAATTTACTGGAAGGGTTTGCCCGGCACCATGTGAAAAATCGTGTGTGTTGGCAATTCACGAAGAAGCAGTAACCATTCGCGAAAATGAATGTGCAACCGTTGAGAAAGCTTTTGAAGCAGGTGCAATTGTTGCGAACCCTCCAAAAACCAGAACAGGTAAAAAAGTAGCGGTAATTGGTTCCGGACCCGCAGGTTTGTCGGCTGCCGACTTGTTAAACAAAGCTGGTCACCTCGTGACCGTTTTTGAGAAAAACGATGCCATTGGAGGTCTTTTACGATATGGAATCCCGGATTTTAAGCTGAACAAAGGTATTATCGATCGTCGTTTAAATATTTTTGTGGATGAAGGGATTATCTTCAAAACAAATGTAAATGTTGGTGTTGATATCACTAAAGAGGAGCTTCTGAAAGAATTTGATGCAGTTGTGCTAGCTATTGGTGCCGAAAAACCAAGAGACCTGACAGTTGAAGGAAGAGATTTGGAAGGTGTACATTTTGCAATGGATTTCTTGATGCAACAAAATAAACATGTTGCCGGACAAACCATCCCTGAAGAGGAAATAATCACAGCAAAAGATAAAAAAGTATTGGTAATTGGTGGTGGTGATACAGGTTCCGACTGTGTTGGGACTTCCATCAGGCAAAAAGCCGAATCGGTTACCCAAATTGAAATATTGCCAAAACCACCGGAAAAAAGGCTGGATTCAAATCCATGGCCATATTGGCCAAATACCTTGCGCACTTCCAGCTCACATAAAGAAGGTTGCGAAAGGCGTTGGAGCCTAAGCACCAAACGTTTAATTGGTGAAAACGGAGTGTTGAAGCAAGCTGAGCTTGTTACCGTGGAGTGGAGCAAAAATGAAAGTGGAGCATGGACAATGAACGAAGTTGCAGGAAGCAACGAGATTGTTGATGTTGATTTGGTTTTATTATCAATGGGATTTACACAACCTGTTCATGTTGGTTTACTGGATAGCCTTGGTGTTGAATACGATGGCAGGGGTAATGTTAAAATCAACGAACAAAAACAAACATCAATAGATAAAGTATTTGCTGCCGGTGATGTTGAACGTGGCGCAAGCCTTGTGGTTCATGCAATACAGTGTGGTAAAATTGCGGCTGCAAACGTTGATGTATTTTTAAGGTCCTAAAAAAAAGTAGGCATACAAGATATTAAAAGTGCAGTTTTTCATAGAATGTGGTTGCCGAAAGTAATACGGCATTTCAGAATATAGTAGGCTACAGACCTAAGGTATGACGTATAGGTATTACGAGTAGGCAACCATTTTTCTTTTT
This sequence comes from Prolixibacteraceae bacterium, assembly GCA_963678235.1. Lineage (GTDB taxonomy): Bacteria > Bacteroidota > Bacteroidia > Bacteroidales > Prolixibacteraceae > JABMQB01. Next base: position 4,583,918 of record OY782766.1, read on the forward strand.
GATTCGATCCCCAAATTATAAATTTTTACTCGGCAAGAGGAATTTCATTTGGTCTTTTGTGTTTCCATCTTCGGTGCGACCATAAATAATATTCAGGAGCTTCTTTAATCGTTTCTTCCAATTTTCTCGCATAAGCAAGCATTATGTCGTGTTCCTTCGTCTCTTTTGGTTCCTTTACCAATTCATGGAAATATACCTCGTAGTGCCCTCTTTTTATTTTTTTCATTACCGAGATAAAAACAGGTTGATTGGTTTTTTGGGCTATTTTCTCGGCACCATTAAAAAATCCGGTTTCCTGATTTAAAAAATTTGTCCAGAATTTGGTAGTTGGGTGGGGGCTTTGATCTGCCAAGAGCCATAAAATGGCTGGCTTTTCACCTCGGTGAAAGCTAATTGTTGCCCGTCCCTGTTTGTGGACTGGAATAAGTATGCTTCCCCATCTTGCCCTTAAATTAACCATAAAATCTTCCAAGGCTTTATTACCCCTAACAGGGTTATATATTGCCAGGTTTTGATGTTGCACTTTATGCTGAAGATAGCATGGCCACTCCCAGTTGTTATAATGCATGGCAAGTAAAATAATGCTTTTACCCTCCTTAAAATAGTCGTTAAAAACATCGTAATTTGGTAAAAGAACCCGCTTTTCAAAAACTTTGCCCGACATGCTATAGGTCTTAATTGTTTCAACAGTTAAATCACAAAAATGCCGATAAAACTTTTTGGTGATTAGATGGATTTCTTCATCGGTTTTTTCGGGGAACGAATTCCTAAGGTTCTCCGTAATTACTTTTTTACGGTATTTTACAACTTTCCCAACCAACAAATACATAAAATCAGAGAATCCATAAAGAACCCAAAATGGAAGGTGCGAAATAAACCTAAGCACAAGTACGCCAAGCCCGTTAATTATCTTTTGAAATATATTTTCGTGGTACCTTTTATCCAGCATAATTTAATTTGTAATTGGTTGGTATAATGGAATGTTTGCCGGTCGCTGGTGTTTCCATCTTCGGTGCGACCATAAATAATATTCAGGGTTCTCTCTGACCAGCTTTTCAACCCGTTGCGAGTAAGCATACAATAGTTCCTCATTGGTGAAGTCAGCCGGGTTTTCAATTAAAAGTTCAATCCTAACTTTATATTTTCCACGCGCTGTTTTTTCCATATAGTAGAAAAAAACGGGATCGTTGGGGTGTTTTAATACCAATTTCCCCGGTCCCGGGAAATAGGCGGTTTCCTGATTTAAAAATACACACCAGAACTTGCTGTTCTTTTTTGGGGTTTGGTCGGCAACAAGCAGTGTTAAAGTAAGCTCTTGGGCTTCTTTACAAGCCAATAACTTTTTATAAATCCTTTTGGTGGAAACAAGATCTGCCCCATATTCCGATCGTAATTGATTGATATATGCATCGTATTTTAGGTTCCGTTGAGGATTATAAACCAATAATGTTTTATGTTGTGCCTGCATTGGAAAAACTTTTACCCATTCCCAGTTGCCAAAATGAGTGGACAACAAAAAGACACTTTTCCCCTTGTCGAAATAACGGTTTAGTTCTTCAATTTCTGTTAAATCCATTCGCTGTTCAACACTGTTTTTTCCTTTTCCAAACCGTGAAACCGATTCTACAAATGTGTCGCAAAGGTTTTTATAAAATTTCCGGGAAATCTTTTTTAACTGGTCATCGGATTTTTCGGGAAAGGAATTTTTTAGATTATTCCAAACGACTTTTTTTCGATATCTAAAAATATAGTAAAGAAAAAAGAACAAGGTATCAGAAAGCAAAAACAAGCAACTGAATGAAAGCTTGGAAATTAGCTTTAAAAGCCATATTCCATAGGCTGAAGATATGTTCTGAATTCGTGACATTAATTTGAAATACGAAGTTAAATAAATTACCATTCCTGCTCAAAAAAATCATTAATAAATGGATTTATTGTTTATTCATATAATTCCTCAAGGTTTGCCGCAAGCTTTCCTTTTATTCGCCCCTGCAAGGGGAGATGTTTGTCGATAGATTGACAAAGGGGTAAATAAAGAAAATTCGTGTTACCGCTTTTAAGCAGGAATAATGTTGGAGAAAATGCCCTTAGCTTGCCATGGGGATAATGAACTTTAAGAATTTTCTTTATTTTGACCTGTATTTACAATAAAGGGTTTATTTTTACTAGCGCATTTAAAATTTGCAATCGTAAGTTGAAAAGCCAAAAATTGAACAATTAAATGAGTAAAATGAAGAAAACCCTTAGCCTGATCTGTTTGATAATTTCTTTAAATACGCAAGCTCAAACACAATTTATTGCGCATCGTGGCGCATCGAACCTTGCACCTGAAAATACATTGGCAGCAGCTAAATTAGGCTGGGAGCTCGGTGCCGATGCTGTTGAAGTTGATATACATATGAGCCTTGATAACAGGGTTATGGCAATTCACGATAAAACAACCAGCCGAACCTGCCTTGGAAAAAATTTTACGATCGAAAAAGCACCGTCCATGCTGTTGCGCGATTTGGATGCTGGTTCTAAATTTAGCAGTGAATTTAAGGGTGAAAAGATTCCTTTTATAGAAGAACTTATTCAGGCGGTCCCCGAAAATAAAAAGCTTGTTATTGAAATAAAATGCGACAAAGAGGTTGTCCGTCAGCTTGTTCGGATAGTTGAAAACAGTAGCAAACAAGAACAGTTGGTTTTTATTGCCTTTGATTTTAAAACAATTGTTGCAACCAAGGAAGCATTTCCGGATAACGAATGTTATTGGTTGAGCGAATCAAAATCGGCGGTTAAAAAGAATATTCAAAAAGTAAAGGACGCCAAACTTGATGGAATTAATCTTTCTTATAAGATTATCGATCAGGAGATAATGGACATGGCAAAAGAAAATAAGTTGCGGGTATTATCATGGACGATAGATGATCCAAAACAAGCGAAACGATTGATTGATTTGGGCGTTGAAGCCATCACAACCAATCGTCCGAAGTGGCTTAAAGATGAACTTTCGTTGAATTAACGAAGTTTTACGAAAATGTAAAAGGCTGTAATTCTGAATGAATTAGGAACTTGTCAGTTTTAAACTAAATCTTGTTTTGCCCTTTCCAAGCTCCGAGATAACAATACTTATCTGATATAAAGCATATATTTCCAGCCGCTATTTTGGTCGCGCAACCATAATTCCGGTTGCCCTGCTAAGCGAATTCAAATATTCAACCAGCGTTTTCTCGGTAACCACAACTTTCATTTTATCGGATGAAGCATGCATCATGTGGACTTTGCCATCTTTTTTGACGATCATTCCAACATGCATAATGTCTAAGCCGGGGATATTGGTTGTGATTCCAATAATATCGCCAGCCATTAAATGCTCTTCGATGGAAGAAATATTTTCCTTTGGAACATAATACTTTACCCGTTGGTTAATTGCTTGTTCCTGTTGTTTGATGAGTGGAATTAGTGCGGTGTTGTTTTTTAGCTGTGTATAGCTCTTCGGGTGGGTACTCATAAAATTTATTTCGTTTGCCAGTTCCGATGCAGATATCTGTGAGGTAATGTCTTCAACGAATCCTTTTTGGTGGTTTTCGTATATCCAATCGCTAAAATAATGCAGCCTTGAAGTATAGTCTGTGATTTTTTTATTTCGGTAACGAACTGCAGTTAATTCATTTGTAAAGGTATCAAAACCAGGATTTTCATTTCTAATAGTATTACATATTGCCAGGCAATTGTCAATAAAGGTATTGCAATCAAATTCACGCAAATTAACTACCAGCTTTTCTGTTTCGTTTATTTCCAAAGTATGTGCAACATAGGGTGTGCCTAAAAACGATTTGCCAACGTTGATCATTAAATCGGATATGGGGATTTTTTCTTCGGCAAATTTATCAATGGTATTATCCAAGATCTCAACATCACGGGTATGAAAACTTAGGCTATCCGAATTATCGGGTTTGCCCACACACGCAACTGCAAAAAAAGCTATAAATGGGATAAGAATATAAAAACGCATGCTATCTATTTTGGAACTAAAAATACATAAACTGTTGAAAAGGGAAATAGCTTATGTATAATGAAATTGATTTGGCTATAATTCAAAATAACCAGCAATTTCAATGGACTCCACCATTTTCGGAGTTGCAAGTAATATAATTATCAATTCACCCAAAAGAGATTAGTGATCAATTACGGGATATGAATGGGGTATCAAGTATATTGAAAATTTAAGTCTATTTATTGAGTTTAACGCGCACTGCGGTTGGTCCTTTTTGTCCCATTTCAACTTCAAAGGTAACGGCATTACCTTCCTTAATTTCATCAATAACGTTATTGATATGAACGAAAACACTTTCTTTTGTTTCCATATCACGAATGAAACCATATCCTTTCGAGTCGTTAAAAAAGGCAACTACACCCTTTCTTATTGGGTCTGCATCTGGTTCATCCTCGCTTCTTGCAACTCCAATAGAAATATCTTCGAGTTTAATGTCTTGCTTTTTGGTTGGATCTGGCGGAGTATTGGATATCATCCCATTTTCATCCACATAAGCGATCATGTCATCCAATCCACCACTTTTATCAGCTTCTTTTCTGGCAAGTCTTCTTTTTTCTTTTTCTTTTCTTTTTTTCTCTTTTTTGTTTCTAACTTCTTTTTTGTTAAATGTCTCTTGTGATCTACCCATAAAATAGTACTGCTTTTTTAATTTATTGTGTTAATATAATCTTTTGTTTTCTAAGTTCCAACAAAAGTAGATATTGCAAAGTTTAGGATCAGGCGTACAAAAAAGAACCAGCTTATAATGTAGCGATCGTAAAAATTAAAATGGGATCTAAAAAGTCGGGCCGAAATGAACTAATCCTGAGGAATAAATTAGTGGACTAAAGCACAAATTCTCAAATCTGAATTTTTCCAAAGGTACACTTTTATTTTCTAGTTAAGGCTTGAAATCATGTAATTTCATTGCAGCTACTTTTGTTTCTATAAATTTTGATTTTAGAATGAAGTAGATTTGAGTACTGAGATTTGCGAATTGAGAATCATTATGCTTTCTTTCTACTCAATACTCAATACTCAATACTCAATACTCTTTTCTGCTTTGTCCATTATTTCTAAATTTTATTCAATTTTAAGCATATTTACTTTTACATAGTGATTTAATTTTTGAGATTTACCATCACTTACTTTTTTCATTTGAATTCTTTAGAAACCACTTTTTAAAATACCTTTGTGGCAAATGAGCAAAGCAGAAGTATTAGTAATTGGCGGAGGTCCTGCCGGATTGATTGCAGCTGGAAGGGCTGCAGAAGTTGGTTGCAAGGTCATAATTCTTGAAAAAATGCGCCAGCCTGGTCTTAAACTCCTCATTACAGGAAAGGGAAGATGTAACATAACCAACGATGCCAGCCCATCCGAATTTATCAAACACGTTTATCCCAATGGGCGGTTTCTTCGCAATGCATTCTCCGCATTTTACTCAAAAGATATTCTTGAACTCCTTCAAAAGTACAACGTAGAGGCAACTTTAGAACGGGGTGGCAGGTATTTCCCGGCATCGAACAGTGCTGCCGATGTATTAGATGCACTACTGAGGTGGGTAAAAAACCTAAAAGTTGAAATTTTATGCAATCAGAAAGTTGAAAGGCTTTTGGTTGAAAATGAAGAAATTGCTGGAATAAAGGCGAATGGAAAAGTAATTCAGGCTAAAAAAGTTATTCTTGCTACGGGAGGGAAATCGTATCCTGGAACGGGTTCAACCGGAGACGGTTACGAACTCGCAAAAGCTGTAGGACATACGGTGGAAAATGTTCGTCCAGCACTAGTGCCGCTTGAAACTGGAGGGGATATCGCGCAAAAGTTGCAAGGATTAAACCTGAAAAATGTAAAGGCCGTGGTCTGGGTAAATGGCAAAAAAGCAGGTGAAGATTTTGGCGAAATGATATTCACCCATTTTGGACTTTCAGGGCCTATTATTCTCACCTTAAGCCGAATTGTGGTTGATGAACTTCAAAAAGGCAATAAAGTGGAGATTAGCATCGACCTCAAACCAGCGCTTGACGAACAAAAGCTGGATGCAAGGCTGCTGCGCGACCTTAACGAACATGGGAAAAAGAGGGTTGGTAATATTTTTAAAAATTGGTTACCCTCGTCAATGATCCCGGTTTTTATAGAACTCACGGGCATCGATCCGGATAAAGAATGCCATCAAGTATCTTCGAAAGAGAGAAAAAAAATTAAGTATTTGCTGAAGAACCTACAGTTTACTATTACGAAAAACAGATCGTTTAAAGAGGCAATTATTACTGCGGGGGGCATTCCTACCATCGAAATATCGCCAAAAACAATGGAATCGAAATTAGTGAAGGGTTTATATTTTGTAGGCGAGTTAATTGATTTGGATGCCGAAACTGGCGGCTACAACTTGCAAATTGCTTATTCGACAGGCTGGCTGGCTGGCAATTCTTGCAGTGATAATTGAATTTAGGGATGTCATCTTCCTAAAAATAGATCGTTTAAATTACTCAATTATAAACTTTACACGACCAACTTCACCTGTATCAATCATCACTTTAATGCCATGAGGATGGCTTGCCGACTTTGTTAAAATCCTCTTCACCCTGCCTTCGGTTAGCTCACCTGTTCGCTGGTGTTGTTTTTTAACTATCGAAACATAGTAACCAACCTTGATGTTCCGTAGCTTTCTTCCGTCTGAAATATTATTTTCCATTGTTTATCTTTTTTTGGATTAGAAGAGCCTTATTTCCATCGTTGGTCCTTCCATTTATTTTGCTCTTCTTTTGAAAAAAATGTCCATGCAACTATTCTGCTGTTTTTATTTCCATGCTGCATTTGAATGGTTTCAACTTGATATGCTTCACTTCTTTTTAATGCCGCATAAATGCCAGGCAATGAATGCTTTTTTGAGGCCAGCGTAGAGAACCACAAACACGATGATGCGAATTTTTTGCTTTGACGCACCATGTTTTTTATAAAAACTTCCTCGCCTCCTTTACACCATAACTCATTGCTTTGACCTCCAAAATTTAATGGTTTATCAGATTTTTTTTGAGTATTTAGATTTCGTATTTTTTGGGTTGCAACCCTTTGTGCTTCACCCTTTGAAGAATGAAATGGAGGATTGCATAAACTTAAGTCAAATAGTTCATTTTTCTTAATAATGCCGTAAAAAATGTCGTTAGGGTTTTTCTGAAGACGGCATTCCACCTTATCCTTAAGTGACAGATTTGAGTTAATAATTTTACCTGCCGCCTGCAAGGCAATAGGGTCAATATCGGAACCCACAAAAGACCAACCATATTCCTTGTTTCCGATAATCGGATAGACACAATTTGCCCCAACTCCTATGTCAAGGCATCGAACAAACGAGCCTTTTGGTATTTCTCCATCTTTCCCCAATAAATCGGCCATATAATGAATATAATCTGCCCTTCCCGGAATTGGAGGGCATAAATAGTTTTCAGGAATGTTCCATTTTTTTATTCCATAATAATGCTTTAGCAAAGCTTTGTTGAGCATTAAAACTGCCTTTGGATTTGAAAAATCAATGGATTCGTCGCCGTACATATTTTCATGAACAAACCTGCTTAATTCGGGCAATTCCTTGGTCAATTCCTCAAAATTATATCGTTCGCGATGTTTATTTCTGGGGTGCAAACCTGGTTTTATTGTTGGATATATTTTATTGTTTTGCTGCATCTGTTTCATATCAAAGCGGACAAGAGCCTGGGTAAATTTAATTTTTTATCGGAAAGAGGGAAAAGAAATGATAATATAATTCTTTAACAATGCATTTAATGTAACTTGCAGAATAAAAAATATACAATGGCACTGTCAAACAATGATATAATAAAAAAACTTAGGGTAGCATTAAAGTTGAGGGACGATGATATAATTGAAATCCTGAAACTTGCTGGGTACACCATTTCTAAAAGTGAATTGGGCGCATTTTTCAGGAAAGATACGCACCCAAAATATATGGTGTTAAAAGATCAGATACTCAGAAATTTCTTGAACGGATTAGTCATTTACAACCGAGGTGTGCAAGACGAACCTCTGGTTGATACCAAAAGAAGTCCTTCACTTAACGATTAATTCTTATCAAAAGGATAGTCGGGAAATATTTTCAGGAATTTTTTGGGCAGCGGTGCACTTACCTTTATTTTTTCATCATTAAATGGATGGGCAAATGAAAGGGAACTGGCGTGTAAATACAATCCTTTTCCTTTAAGTACCATTCCTTCAATTCCATAAGTAGCATCACCAAGTATTGGATTACCTAATTCGTTCATGTGTTTTCGAAGCTGGTGTTTTCTGCCAGTTAGCGGCGATAATTCAACCAGGTTTAAAAACGTAAACCTTTTTGAAGCAACAGCTTGAAGTTTTTGATATATCGTTATAGCTTCTTTGCCATCTACATTTGATTCAATACTGCCCCAATCTTTCATTTCACCGATGGTAATTGCATGGTAAATTTTTTCGGCTTTTCGTTCTTCAAAAAGTTTGTTTAATAAAATGACTGATTTTGTGGTTTTCCCCACTAAAATTGCACCGCTTGTAGGGTAATCGAGACGGTGAATAGCTTGTGCCCTGGGCAATGCATCTTTTTGACTACTGGGTTTCAGGTTTAAAGCAAAAGCATTTTCGAGGATCCACTTTTTATTTCCGCTCACTTCAATTCCTGGTGGTTTATTAATAAGCGCCAAAAAATCATCCTCGAATAATACCTCAAGCTTTAGGTTAATTGTTGGAAATTTTTTAGAAATTTCTTCCTGATATAATTCAATGGTTTCGCCTCCTTCAATATAATCAGATGAATATGCAGTTTTTCCGTTTACTTTTACCAATCCTTTGCTGATGGCTTTTTTCATACCTTTGCGGGAAGGAATAGTCTGAAAAACTCCGATAACGTAATCTGACAATCGACTTTTAACTGCTTCTTTAGGAACCTTATGGATTTCGAGTAGTTCCATTTTATTTTTTATTCAAAGGAAGTTCCACCCCAAAGTGTTTTTTCTTGTCCTCATATTTAAGAAGAAGAGCAAATATAAGCCCAAACAAACCAAGCCCTGCAAACATAAATATTGGTGCTGTATAATCCGCCACTTCGGGGTTTCCGGGGTTGGTTTTATCCAAAAGTATTCCGGCAATTAGTGGAAAACCCCATAAACCCAGGTTCTGGATGGAGTACATTAATCCGTAGGCTGTTCCGATTTGTTTGTCGGGAACCAACTTTACCATGCTTGGCCACATGGATGCCGGTACCAGTGAGAATGCAATTCCAAGTAGTACCATAGGCGCATAAGGTAAAATATTGGTAATCCCAAAAGACAAGTGAACAGTTAATAGTAGGATTGATCCAAAAATCATTGCAGTTGCGCTCTTCCCATAACGATCAATGAGGAAACCAAACAAGGGGGTAAAACCTAGGGTTCCCAATGGCAGGAGGGAAGTAATACGTCCACTTTGGACATCGGTAAAGCCAAACTTATCTGCAAAAAAATCCGGGGCGTATGCCATAAACGGGAACACCGCTGAATAAAACGTTACACAAAGCAGGGCAATATATAGATATGCTCGGTTGTTAAGCAGGCCAAAAACATCCCTAAGCTGAAATCTTTCTTTGGATTCAGTTTTTTCCTCTTCTACGTTTAGCTGTTTATCCAACTTAGCATCGAAAAGCATATAAATGACAAAAGCCAGCAATCCGGTAAGTGTTAAAATGGCTGCAAGCCAAATTGCAGTGCTAAGGTTTGCTCCTTCGTTAGCAACCACTGGTGAAATTTGAAGTGCGGCAAAAGTACCTAATCTGCCAAAACCTACTTTTAAACCAAATGCAAGGGCGAGGTCACGTCCTTTAAACCATTTTACCAAAATTTTACTCACAACAACAATGCTGGTTTCAGCACCTAATCCGAAGAAGAACCGTCCGAGCAACATCATTTTAAGTTCGGAGGAATATTTTGGAAGAAAGGACTGCATAAATCCGTAGCCCAAACCACCTTCGCCGTAATAATCGGATGCCCCATAGGCGGTTAAAATCCCTCCCAGTGCCATAAAGAAAATAAAACCAAAGCCTGTTCTTCTAATTCCAAATTTATCAAGGATGATACCTCCAATAACTGCCATCAGGAGGAAGGTATTTGGAATGGAATAAAAGGAAACAAATAGTCCGTAGTCTGTATTATCAAAGCCAAACTCGGCTTTCAGCATGTCTTTTAAAGTGGAGAAGGCATCATAAAAATAATAGTTGGTAGAAAGAATAAAACCTACTAAAATGAGTATTCCCCAGCGAAATGCTGCCGATTCGTTTAGGGCTTTTTTTATCTTTTCCATAATTTAGGAATATGTTTCGATTTTCTTATTTCCTACAATATTAAGGAAAGTTAGATAATGAATACTTTTTTGTGATGAATAAATCTTTTACATATATGGTCTTTATTTGTTATTTACAGATTAGTTTTAAATGGTCCTGTACGGTTTCTCTCCGCTGGCGCGAAATATAGGCTGTCGATCCATCATTCATTACAATGTAACCTCCATCTGATTTTACGAAGGACTTTATCTCTTTAAGATTGATTAGGTGTGATTGATGTGTACGAAGAAAACCGGAGTCTGTTAAAAGCTCATCATATTCTTTTAAGGTTTTCGATACCATTAACTTTTGACCATTTTTCAGAAAGAAGTGAGTGTAATTGCCTTCACTTTGGCAGCGAATAATAGATTGTACTTCTACAAATTCTATTTTGTCGGATAATGGAAGTGCTATTTTTTTTGATGATTTAGCAAAGTTCTTATTATTAATAAGTTGTAGTATTCTATTGTTGGCGGATTTCTCTTGAATTCTTTCTTCAACTTTTTTTATGGCATTTAAAAGTTCAGTAATATCAATTGGTTTAAGTAGGTAATCAAGTGCACAAAATTTAATTGCCTTAATACCGTATTGATCAAAAGCGGTAGCAAAAACCACCTCAAAATCTATTGATGGGATACGCTCTAACATTTGAAAACCATTTTCTTCTGGCATTTCTATATCAAGAAAAATTAGGTCTGGCTTATGTTTTATGATAGCTTTTCGCCCCTCTTTTGCGGAACCGCACACAGCAATTATTTCAACTTGAGGGCAATATTCTTTAAGTAATTTCTGAAGATTTTCACGTATGTTTTTTTCGTCTTCTACAATAATGGTTTTAATCATAGTGCTATACTGGTATTGAAATCGTTATTCTTGTTCCTGTCGTATTTTCTTTTTCTTTACGATCTTCGACTTTAAGCGTAATATCGAAATCAGGCTGTGAATTTAAAAGTTTTATTCTTTCATTTATTAAATGCATTGCCACACCGTTTCCTCTACTTTTAACGGTTGAGTTTATACCAACTCCATTATCTAACACTTCTATATAAAGTATTTTATTCTGTTTATAGATGTTTAGTTCAATTATTCCGGATTTTAATGTGGAAATTCCGTGAATTACAGCATTTTCTATATAAGGTTGTATCAACATTCCAGGTAGTTCTTCTTCTTCAATATTTAACTCAGGTTCTAGGTTTACTTTATAATTAAAAGGAAATCGTAATTGTTCCAATTCTAAATAATGCGTAACCAGATTAATTTCATCGGATAGAGGAACTAATTTCTTCTCCGAATTATTAAGTACCAAACGCATGAGAAAAGCAAACTTTGATAAATATTTATTTGCACTTTTCACTTTATTATGATTGATTAGGTTCTGTATTGAACCTAGAGCATTAAACATAAAATGCGGATTCATTTGAGAACGAATTGCTTTTAGTTCCAATTCAGAAACCTTACGTCGTGTTGCTTCTTGTTTCCTGATTTGCCAGGTTCGGAGTTGAACAGTTCCCCAAGCCAATCCTCCAAAAATACAGATGCTCATACAGACAATAAGTAAAAGCCATTTTTTATCTGTTTTTGATTTGGAGTTATTGGTGGAATTGAAATAATTTAAAATAATATTTTGAAGCGAATGGGGATATAAATTTTCAGGAAAACTACCAGCTTTATTTTCTATAATAGTGTGATCGGGAGCCAAAACTAGTAATCGGTGATGTTTCTCTGCTTTGAATCTTTTTCTGGCTATTTCGTCATCTTTAGGAAGAAAATAGTGATGTACATTAACATGATCAGCTGTAGGTATATTTGTGATTCTTTCTTTTGATTCATAGTCAAATAGGATCAAATAATTAATTCGATCTATATTCATATGTTTATAATCCATTTGATCAAGTTCCTTAACTGACGATTGTAGATTCTTATTTTCTTTTCTTGAGGATTTACTTCGGATGTCTAATAACGTTATTTGATTGCTCGGTAATTTTATAGGTTTTCCATTAAAATCTGTAATACCGTCTAGAGTCACTTTTTGTCCGGGTTGCAGTTTTTCCATTTCAGTATAAAGAGTCTCCATTGCTGTTACCATTTTATCATCTTTACATTCTTTTTGGAAATGTTGTAGGATTTGAGCAGCTTTTGTTAAATCCCTTGTTAAAACTCCTTCTTCAAATAGTTTGTAATTTGAATAATCAGCAGGGTACCCTACATAAAACATTTTGATAAATGAGAATCGTTCCTCAAAATGATAACCGGAGAAATTTCTGTTATTTTTTTTTAAAATACGTTGTGTATAATCAAGATATTCTGTAATAAAACGATGATAATATGGAGATGTATAAGAAATATTTCCGTTTTTTATCATGGATTCTACTATGTTTATGATTTCATTTGCAGCATTTGAGATTGAGCCTGAAGTATCCTTGTCATATATTTTAAGTTCAAACATTCGCATAAGTAACCAATATGCCATTTTGAAAGTTGCATCTTCTTGAGTAAACTTTTTACATTCAGGAGATACTTTACCTTCAAAGCTTTTGAGCATCTTTTCACAGTTTTTCATGCCATTCTGAAGTTCTGTTAAATAGGTTTTATCCGATACCTTATAATTAGGAATTTTAAGTTCTTTTATACATTCATTGTAACATATGATATCATTAGCTCCTTCACCTTTAATAGTACGAGAATCAAATTGGATATGTACATCCATTCCGGGAGATATAAATAATTTTAGTTTTCGTTTAGCAATTTTTATATATCCAAAAACAGGTTCCTTTAAGTTGAGTGTCAATTTGAATTCCCCATTCTCTAGCCTACATTTTCTTTCTGGGTAGAAAAGTGGATATTCTATATGCAAAGTAACTTCTTCGTCAAGACTTCCTTTGAAACTTCCGCTGATTTGAGTATTATTTGACTTTTTGAAATCGTAAACCCATGCCTTTAATGAAACTAGTGAGTCTTTAAAAATTATTGGAAGATTATTTTTCGTATTAATGCCAATATGAATTTTGGGAATTGAATCTGCTTTTTTAAAAGGATCTTTATTTTTTAAGACTTCCAATATAGAATCTCGTTCTGAAGTAGGAAGGAAATGGAATGGATTATTGTTGATTACCGTATTTATGTTTTTTTCTGTGAAATTATCTTTTTCAACATTGTCGGTATTTGATTTCCTAATAACATCGAAAAAGCAAGTTTGAATATGGTTTATAATATTCTCACCAGCAAAGGCAGAATAATAGTGCCATAGGTTGGATTGGCACATTATATTGAAAGGGTTTTGTTGCATGGTATTACCTCCTAAATCTCCCTTGAAATCACTCTTGTAAACAATTCCCTTGCTTCCTATGCTCTCGGTGTCCCATGAACAGTAAAACGAGCTATCTATTACATTGGGTATCCAGAAATTCCTAGCAATAGGGTACTTTGTATCGTTAAAGTACTCTATTTTATTGTTGGTAAAATCTATTCCTTCCAATCCAACTTTTAATCTTTTTAAAGTAAACTTTAAGCTTATGGTTTCAATATTACTTTCAATGCACTCTACTTTCCAATGTGTGTTTAAGCTTAACGAATGTGACGTACTAATAACAACAGGCAATGGTATTTTGACGAAGGGGTAAGGAGGATTAATTAGATCATTGTCAATCTGAATTCCCATCATCCATTTGTCTCCTTTTTTAATCGCTTCATGTAGTTTAAAGAAATTATTTTTATTAGCCGAACTGCTATTTGTAAAAACCAGAAGTGGCAAAAACAATAATACAAGGAGTATAGGTTTCATTATCGTAAAATTAAGGTTAACTATGAATTATGAAACAAATGTATGTTTGAAAATTAATTTTTTGGGCACTGAGTTAACAGATGGTTATTTTGAATTGAAATTCGGTTATTCTATATTTATTATTGGCTATCTTGAAAGCCAAATTAAGTTTTATAATTTATGGTGTTGAAGGCATCATAAGTAATGATACTGGGTTGAAAATATATTGGAATATAATTGTGTTAACAGATGAAACCTAGCCGATTCGTTCAATGCTTTTTATTTGTTCCATAATTAATTCCTTACCGTTAAATTAATTTTCCAGCTTGTGTATTTTAAGATATGCTTGTTCTACTTTTTCACGTGCCCAGGGCGTCCGTCTTAAAAATTTTAAGCTTGATTTAATGCTAGGATTTTCATTAAAACAACGAATTTTAATTTTGTGCCCTAAATGTTCCCAACCATAAAAATCAACCAATTGGGTTACCATCTTTTCAAGGGTTATTCCATGTAATGGATTGTTTGGCTGTTCGTTTTTCAAAGTATTCGTTCTTATAATTCAAGTCCTTCGAGTAGCTCTATAAATCGTTCAATACCGGCAAAAATCTCTGATATGTAAATATGCTCATCGGCGGTGTGTGAACGCGCTGATTTCCCTGGTCCCATTTTTACGGAAGGGTAGGGAATTACTGCCTGGTCGGAAGTTGTTGGTGAGCCATAGCAATGGATTCCGAGCGACATTGCTTTTTGTGCAAATGGATGCTTTACGCTAATTCCGGAAGAATTAAGTTTAAATGAACGGGCTTGTACTTCCGATTCCAATAGGTTGCTTATTATTTTAAACACATCCATGTTGGTATAATGTTCGTTCGTACGGATATCAACCGTAAAATTACAGACATCGGGAACCACATTGTGTTGGTCGCCAGCATTGATTTGGGTAACGGATATTTTTACAGGTCCCAATACTTCAGAGTTTTTATCAAACCGATAGTTTCTTAAAATATCTATATCCGAAATTGCTTTATATAGAGCATTAACTCCTTCATTTCTGGCTGCATGACCTGATTTCCCGTGCGCGGTGCAATCAAGTACCAAAAGGCCTTTTTCCGCGATTGCAACATCCATGGTTGTGGGCTCTCCAACAATTGCAAAGTCTGCCTTTGGCATATCACCCAGAACGCAAACAATTCCGTTCGCACCCGAAATTTCTTCTTCGGCGGTAGCTGCAAATACTAAATTAAATGGCAAATCATCGCGATGGTAAAAATGTACAAATGTTGCCAATAACGAAACCAATGGACCTCCGGCATCGTTACTTCCCAATCCGGTTAATTTATCGTCTTCTTCAATTGCCTGAAAAGGATCAACCGACCAACCCTTTGCCGGCTTGACTGTATCAATGTGCGAATTTAGAAGTATTGTTGGTTTTTGTTCCGAGAAGTGTTTATTTACTGCCCAGGTATTGTGTTTTTTTATGTTGAACTGAATACCTTTTTCAATTAAAAAACGGCGCATTACTGCTGCTGCATTTTCTTCTTCCCTGCTTACCGAGGGTGTATTAATCAGCTCCTTTAAAAGTTCAATATATTCCTGCATCAAGAATAAAATTTATTTGTGCTGCAAAATAAATAAAAAAAGTCTTATGTACTCCTACGGGCTCTTTCACATTTAACATTGAAAACATCATAAATCGTCCATTATTACAATTCCCTGGTTTTTTACTTTCGACTCAGATATGGCTGCTAAACCAATAAGTATGAGAATAGCTGCCGCCCCAATATATACCCCCATTGGAATTGGCATTGCTTCGCCCTGTGCATAAGAGTGTAATCCGGACAGATAATAGTTAACTCCAAAATAGGTCATCAGTACTGAGCTAAAACCAACCAAAGCAGCGGCGCTTAATTGGAAATGCCCTTTAAATCCTGGAATCCGGTGCATGTGTACAATAAAAGAATAGACTAAGATGGTTACCAATGCCCAGGTTTCTTTTGGATCCCAGCCCCAATATCTTCCCCACGACTCGTTTGCCCAAACTCCTCCAAGGAAAGAACCGACCGTGAGCATAAACAGACCAATAATCAATGCCATTTCAATAATGTAAACTAGTTCTTTGATGGTGATATTTAGTCTGGAAATATTTTTTTTGGTGCGGAACAACATTAAAACAAGGTTTAACATCCCAAGTAACGATGCAATAGCCAAAAAACCATAACTCGCCGTAATAATGGCCACATGCACTATCAACCAATATGATTTTAGGACGGGAACAAGGTTTGTTATTTCTGGGCTCATCCAACTCATACCAGCAACCAGCAAGGTTAAGGCAGATAGAATTGTTGTGAGTGCCAAGGTAATAATTGACCGATTTGCAAAAACTAGTCCTGCCAAACATGTTGCCCAACCCACAAACAACATCGATTCGTAACCATTGCTCCAAGGGGCATGTCCTGAGATGTACCAACGCATTCCTAAGCCAAAGGTATGAGCGGCAAAAAGGAAGATGATAATAGTGCTTAATATTTTTATTATAAATCGAAATTTATATTTGGTATTAAACAAGGAAATAAAAACAAGTAATAGGAAAATAAGTCCTGTAAACAGGTAATATTTAGCCAGTTTGCCAAAAATATGGAAGTTAATGTAAAACACTTCCAGTTTTATTTTCCCCGTGGAAGGGATAACCTGGTTTCCGTAAGCCAGTTGGTATTCTTTCAAGGTTAATAATAATTTGTCCGCTTCTGCCCAGTTCCCGTTTGCTGTGGCAGTTTCAACAGCCGTAAAATATCCTTTTAAAATGCTTTCAGCATAAGCTTTTGCTTCCGTACCGAGCTGGCTTGTTTGGTTGATTCCAACCCATTTGTCTTCCTGATGTCCAGGAATAGGGAAGAGGATCAAATAATCTCCGGAAAATACGCCCATTAAAATATTTACCCGTTCGTCAACATTAATAACTTCCTTGTCAAATCTTGTCCTTAAGGCAGGCTTTTTTTCATAGGCGTTTCGCACTAATTCCTGCAATTTGTACCCACCTCCGGAACCTGAAACAATGAGTGAGTTTAAGGCAACCCTATCATCAAAGGTGCCCAACATATTTCTCAATTCAGCATTGGCAACTTTAATAATTGGCTGGTTCTTCCACTTATTTGGATGAATGTGCATGTCGAGGAAGACCTCTGTTGCCGACATTCCATCGATCGTACTTTTTTTGGCAGTCTTCCGTATTATTTGCGAAGCGATGGTATTTACAGGTTCTATTCTTCCTTTATTGGTTTGAATAAGAAGCTCACTGAATTTTTTCATGTGCAGCTTGTCAAATTGCTGGCTATTAGGATTCTGAGCGAATGAATTTGTGCCAATAAACATGCCCAAAATAAAAATGCTCAGGTATTTGGCTTTTTCCAAACGAAGTTTTGAGGAAGCCCGCACCAACCTTTTGAAACGGCTGTTTTTATTAAATAAAGTGAACACCATCCCGAGAACCATAATCAGGTAACCAAAATAAGTGATGAAGGTACCCCAAAAGTCGTGGTTTACGGAAAGGATGGTCCCTTTTTCATCTCTATCGAAGGAGGATTGAAAAAAACGATAGCCTTTGTATTTAAGAATGTTATTCATAAAAATCCGATAAGGGGTTTCCAATCCTTCTTTTTTGTCAATTAGCGTTACTTCGCTGGCGTAGGATGAAGGGCTCATAGAGCCAGGGTAACGTTCCAATTGAAAATCGTTCAGCTTGATTTCAAAAGGCAGTTGAATTAGCTTGGAACCGTAAGAGACAGCAACTTCAATTCCGTTGATGGAGGTAGCGTAGGGTTTGTTAATTGCGCCTTTATATCCAAACACAAACATATCTTTTGATATGCCTCCAGAACTCACACGAATGTGCAACCCATCAGGATTCTGTGTATTTTTTTCTGGCTCCTGATAGACAAGTTTTGAACGGCCTTTCGCAATGTATTGTTTCAACCCAAAACTCACTTCACCAACCTTAAAGGCAATGTTTTCATTTAACACAGTAGCAATTCCGGGGGCAATTTTTTCAGTACGGTTACCCATCATTTCAAAGCGGGTGATTGTATCCTGAGCTGTAAAAATGATGTTGCCTGCAGCTTCTTTTAAAACCACATCCAGGTTATTATCCTGTGAGCCAAAGCCAAACCTCAGCCCCTCTACTTGTTTGCTTTCTCCATGTTTTAAAGTAAAATCATCTCTTTGCATTCCAGATCCAAAAGCAATAAGCGAAAGGATTGGGCTTCCGGTTTCATCTTCAACAATAGTTTCAACAGAAGATGGGATAAATTGTAAAGCTTCCAGCGTAAGTTCTTCTCCTGCAATGGAGATGTTTTTATTAAAATTAATGCCAGTATAGCCTGAAAGCCTGACTTCTGATTCGGATAAATGGACTTCCCCGTTTTTATTTGCACGAATTGATATATACGTACTTTCGGAAACCAGGGTTGAAGAACTTGCCCCTTCTCTTATGTGCATACTTCCCTCATAACCAAAATATCGTGTTACTGCAGCACCAATTAGAATTACAATAAATGCAACATGAAAAAGAAACATGCTCCATTTCTTTTTACTCCACAGTTTGTTCACCACAATGCTGCCAACCATATTGATAATCATGATAAACAATAATATTTCAAACCATCGGGAATTATAAATGAGGATTTTTGCAGTTTGCGTGCCATAATCGTTTTCGATAAAGGTTGCATAAGCAATAGATATTGCAAAAACAGTTATTAAAATCCCCGTGAAGAGCATAGAGGATAAAAAGGCAAATGTCTTTTTCATGGTATTTATAATGAGCAAATTATAGAACTATAGCCAATAACAAATGTAAGAAAGAATGGTTTGTTAGAAGGTAAAAATCAAAAAAATCCTTTGTTTGCTACTAACAAACAAAGGATTTCAATACTAAAGCCACAATCGGTTATTTTAAAGGATTAGGATGCGCTATTTTTGCAACGTATTCTGCATAATTAAATCCTTTGTAATGAGGACTTTCCTCGTTGTGGCATTTTTTACATACCATTTCAGTTGGTTCAATCATTCCCTTAGATAGGGATAATTCCTTGTTTTTCATTACACTGTTTGACTTGTACATGCTACCTGGTCCGTGGCATGATTCGCAGGATACTCCTTCTGTAATTTTAAGGGTTGCCACCAAATCCGGATCTGCATGACCAACTGTTGAGTGGCATTTAATACATTTTGGATCTTTAGCTTCTTCATCACTTAAAGATTTCATTGCATTAGCATGTGGCCCTTCAAGCCATAACTTATATTGGGCACCTTTATCGGGTTTGTTGTGACAAATTTTGCACTTTAAAGCACCGATATACTCAAAATCCTGCGCCGAAGCAACAGATGTAAGAATGAAAACTATTCCGATTAAGAATACTAATTTTTTGTAATTCATAGCGATATTGATTTATTTGTTTATACTTTTTTTTATGGTAAAGAACCTATGTTAAAAACGACTTATTATTTTCTCTTTTTCTTGAACATCCTTAGTAAAAATGCATAAAAATATTTGTTTTTCAAAGAATCTCCACATGTATTAACCGTCATATAGTAAGTAAATTAGCCTATATAAAACGTATTTAAATTAGAGCAAATCCCATTCCAGTATTTCAGAAGAACGATTTCAGTTTATACAGTTTCTACTGGTAAAGTTTAAATCTTCACCCGATTCCGCTCGGGATTAGTAAAATTTCTTTTTTTTCTAAACACTTTAGATTATAAGATGCTAGATATGAGATGTGAGATAAAAATCTTGAATCTAATATCTAATGTCTCAAATCAGGTGTAATAGTTTTTATATTTAAATTTCATATCCTTTTAGTCCAATTTAATTTTGTGCACAGAAGTTTAGCTAATAAAGTTGTGAATGGCAATCGGCACACATCATTTCTTTCCATGCTTCATCAATTTCAATTGGATGTTTAAATTCAAGTGGTTCCAATGAATTTGAGATTTCCAATTCACCTGCTTTCCCTTGTACCAATATTTCGTGGCATAAATTACAATCACGTGAAATAACTTTGCCGTTTTCTGCTGTGTGCTTATCATCGTGGCACCTGTGGCAACCCAAAGTTTCCATATGGCCCAGATGATTTGGGTAGGCACTCCATTTTACCTTCATTTCGGGAAAAATATTTTGCGAAAATCCACTTTGAATAGCAAGTATGGCTTTATCAACATCGGTTTTTGCTGAATCCATTAACTCCGGATATGAAGATGAATAATATTCCAGCACATGGTTTTTAATGGTGCTTAATGCACTATCGGTTGTTGGGTAATCCTGGCCAAGAATTTCCATTGCCACCATTTTTATTTCAGGCAATTTTTGCGAAATATCGCCCGAACTTAAATACTCATCAATGAAGTTTTGTGGCGCTTTGTAATTATGTGACGGGCGGTTATGGCAATCGAGGCAATCCATTGTTCTTAGCTCAAGTGTATCTCGTTGTTCTTGTGTGAGATTATTCTCTTCGTCTTGATAAATAACGGTTTCGTTGGTTTTTAAATTGGTAAATTTCACCCATGGGATTATTTCCCTATCGTAATTTTCACTTATATATTCAATTTTAACATCGGGATTAATGTGCCAGTGAATTCCTTCAGCCTGACCAAGTGCGCTTGTGCTGGCACTGGTTTTCATTTGCAAGTGGATGTTCCATTCCGTGTTTTCTTCGTCAGCCAGGTACGATTTTTTGTTGCGGTGTTTCCGATCGTAAAATTTTTGCGGCCAATGGCATTGTTCGCAGGTTTCCCGTGCCGGGCGAAGGTCATGAATTGGGGTGGGGATTGGTTTCGGATATTTTTTTGCCAGAACAGAATATACCTGATATAATCCCGACATTTTACTTTTTACATAC
The DNA here is from genome assembly GCA_963678235.1 of Prolixibacteraceae bacterium. GTDB lineage: Bacteria > Bacteroidota > Bacteroidia > Bacteroidales > Prolixibacteraceae > JABMQB01. Next base: position 4,604,923 of record OY782766.1, read on the forward strand.
CAACTTGCACCTGAACCCACGTGGCATTTAACACATCCAACCCTTTCGTGCGATGACGACTGGTAGGCTGTATACTCAGGTTTCATTACTTCATGGCAAAGTTTTCCACAAAATTCGTTGGATTCGGTTAAATGAAATGCTTCAAAACTTCCGATGGATGATAGCACAATCAAACATATGGACCCGATAATGAAAATGATTGTTGCATTACGAACCGATGGTTTATTAAAATCAAGAATTGCCCAATCTTTTTGATCTGTCGCTTTCTTTTTAATCCGCTTCTTTTCACGGTACATTCCCAGCGGTATCATTAACAAACCTCCGATTAAAAAAATTGGAAGTACCATGTAAATGAATATACCAATATAGGATCCCGATTCAATAAAAAAGGTAGTTAGTACAAATAGAAACACAATGAGCACTAAATTTATCAATGCAATGGATGCCCCAATAATTGTGAGGATATTTTTGGATGATTGTGGTAGTTTCATTTGTGTAAGTTTATAAGTAATAAATACAGCAAACCTTATCTAATTTACAAAATAATATCTTTGATTACTAGTGTGTTAACAAAGAATATAAAATTAGTACGACCAAAACAATTCCTGTGAACAGGAATATAAAACCAAAGAATTTAATCCAACGTATTTTTTGTTTCGAGAAATCTTTCTCCACTTTTACCTTTTCAAGTTTTCCCGATTTTTCAAGCTCTTCGAATTCGCGCGGACGGTCATCTTTATACTCTTCAATTGGCACATGTCCGGTAAAAATAACCGTATCCATTGGGAACGATTCGGGTCGGATATGCGTATTGAAGAAATGAATTGTAAAAATAAATCCAACAGCCAGCAATGCTTCATCGCTGTGGATTATTTGCGCAACATTAATAAACCAACCAGGGAAAAATTTGGTGTAAAATTCGGGAAACCAAAGCACCGTACCCGATGAGCCGATAACAATTACCCCCCAGAAAACGGCCATGTAGTCGAATTTTTCCCAGTAAGTCCATCTTCCATACGAAGGGCGTGGACCTGCCCAAACAAACCACTTTATGGTTGCCCAGAAATCCCTTAAATCCTGACGGTTAAACATCAACGAATTGCTGCCGAAAATAAAGGATTTGAATTTTACCTTTTTCTTTTTCTTGATGATGATTAAACTGACAATATGATATCCAAAATAGCCGAAAGTGATCAATGCGGCAAAACGGTGAATTGTTCCGGCAACCACTGCTCCTCCAATTATATTAGCCAACCATTTTGCCCACTCCATGTAAGCAAATTTCAATATCATTCCGGTTAATGCAAGCAATAAAAAGCTAACGATTACAAAAATATGTGTGATTCTATTGCTTTTGGTAAAGCGTCGGACATAAACCTGTTTTCCCGGAGTATGAATGTGTTTCTTTTTCCGGTTATTACGCATCGCGGTAATCGACCTTGGGATCCACAATAAGGTGTGAAGTCCAAAAAATACGAATACGCTGACCAGCAGTCCGGTCATTGCCCAAAATGTATAATAAAGCCATGGGAATTTGCTTTTGTTATAATGTGTAGCATGCGTTAAATAACCAGTGAATTTCATGTTAGCGTCGGTATGGCATTTCTGGCAGGTACCAACTATATTTAAAGGATTGATTGCCGATTCCGGGTTCTCCATTTTTAGGATATTGTGTGTGCCATGACAGTCGGAACACCTGGCAGCCTCCATATATCCCAATTGATATACTTTACCATGGTAGGTATCCAGATAGGTTTCTGTTAGGTCTGAATGGCATTTTCCACATTGAAGGGTTATTTCCGACATAAATTTATCTTCATGTACTTCAGAAATAACATGCGCCGAATGGCATGTGCCACAGGTTGGGTATTCCAAATCTCCTGAACTTTCACGGTATGCATGGTCGCTTTTATTATATTCGTCATAAATTCCTTTATGGCATTTTCCACAAGTTGCAGCAATATTGTTCGGGTTTACAGATGAACGTTTATCATCTTCCTTCAGCATAAAATGCGTGGTATGACAATCAGTGCATACCGCTGTTGAAAGCAATCCTTTTTCGGTAAGGCTCCGACCGTGAACACTGGTCGAATAATCTAAAAATGCATCAATTTCATGCAAATCTGTGCCAATGGTTGCTTTTCCACCTTCGCGGTGACAAGATCCGCACAAGGTTGGAATTGACGAGCGGAAAACAGGTGATGTTTCATCTTCTTTCGAAATAACTTTGTGGGTGCCATGACAATCGGTACAGTAAGGTGCATTATCCCTATTATTAAAATAGGCTTCGCCGTGCCCGCTTGAGAAGTAAATTTCAGATTCTTCCGCATGGCAATTTGAGCAATCTACCTTTCTGGCCGTCTCACATGGCCTGTGAATATTTGCTGTTACATCAGAATGGCATTTTACACAAGTGATATTTTTATGGGAAGAATTTGCGAGATCAAGCACATCAACATTTAAGGGGACTTCCTTACCATCAACAACTTTATGGATATTTTGATCTTCGTGGCATTGGAGGCATGTTTGATCGGAAATTACATTTACGACATTTTGAAATTCAACTTTATGTGGAGGGTGGCAATCGGTACATGCCGGAATCGCTCCTGGTTTTTTCTCCCACAATTCGGTATTAATTACCTTCACGTGCACATCTTCAATCCGTGCATGGCATTTCATACAAGTTGCTGCAATGTTTTTGGATGATATGCTTGAGCTTGTTTGTGTATGCGGCAAAATTAGGTGATTGCCGTGGCAATCGTTACACGTAGCCGTGACCGTCAAACCACTTTTAAATAATCCACGTCCGTGAATACCCTGGCTGTAATTTTCAACAATATTATGCTCTGTAATTTTATATTTTCTGGCAACCGGGGCGCCTTCCCTGTGGCAGCTTCCGCAAAGCACAGGAATATTCATTTTATAGGTTTTCGATTTTGGGTCAAGCGAGCTTAGAATATTATGTGTACCGTGACATTCCTTGCAATCGGGTGCGTTATAGTCGTTTGCAAGAAAGGCTTTTCCATGGATTCCCTTAGTAAATTGTTCCATGGCAATATCATGGCAAAAACTACAATCAACAGGTTCCAGGTTTTCCGGGTGGGGAAAATCTTCCACATCAGCATCGGGGTGGCACGAAGCACATGAAACATCTTTATGAACAGAATGACTTAATGCATCGGGTGCAACAAATAAGGAAATTTCCCTGCCGCCACGCATGGTGGTTAGTTCCTTATCTTCATGACACATAAAACAATCCTCGTCGGATTGGGCTGCCACCTGTAAAATACTTCCAAGCATCAAGAGAGGGAAGAATAGGTACTTCATCGAAAAAAGCAAATGTAGCTTACCCGGGTGTTTAGGTAAATTTTGCTTCAACAGTGTATTACGATGTTTTTTCATAACCATTCCCTCCTATATTTTTTCTGCATCAGGTTTCTGCAGAAAATTCCTCCCTAACTAAAACTAATCCGAATGTTCTTTTACATGATGCCAACCTGTTACTATGCTTTTGAAATTATCTCTTGGTGATTTACCTATTGTTGAAACATAAAGATGTACGAAAAGAAAGATTGAAATTAAAAATCCTATCGCAGCGTGCAGTATAGCTGTAAGCGAAATCCCACTGATGGTATAAACTTTTTCAATAATTATCTCAGGAAAAAGCAGCGCTATTCCAGATACAATTACAAATGGGACAAATAAATACATTACAACCACATATGAATATTTTTGGAGAGGGTTGAACTTTCTTTTTTCGGAAATCGGGTAGGGGGCATTTTCTCCCTTAAACATGCCAAACATGTAGTATTTAGCTTGTTTAATCAGCCTTTTTCTTAAGCCCTTTGGTTTAATGCGATAATATTTTTTATTTCCCGAAAGAATATTCCCAAGGAAAAACAAGAGGTAGCTCAGCGCAACCACAACCCCTGCAATATTGTGAAGGTTGACTGCCAGTCCAAAACCAAATAGCGAGAACCACGATCCAGAATACTGTAAGCTTAGTCCGGTAAGTATTAACAAGATAATCCCCAGCGCATTAATTCCATGCCAAATCCTTAGCCAAATCGGATATAAATATAGTTTTGCCATCCCAGTTTATTTTTTTAAGATCCTGAATAATGTGTGTATGATAATACCTGCCAATGTTGCCAAAAATATGAGAACACTCAATAGGTTCAACAATGGGTTTTGGTATGCACCAATTACATAAGAATCATTCGCAATTATTGTGTTAATCGTTCCATTTCCCGACCGTGCCTGAATATTTTCGTATTTATAAAGGGAAGCCTGCAATTTTGAATTTGCAGAGTGGCATTCAGCGCAAAGTTTTTCAGCTTGTTCAATTCCATGGATGTTGTGTGAAACATTTAGAGAATCAACTACTAATGTGTGGCACTCAATACACCGCACATGTTTAAAATGTAATTCCTGGTTTGGTAACCATTCATGTGCCTGGATCAATTGCGGGTTGGTTCCGTCAGTTACCAACTGGTATTTACTCATGCTGTTGTGGCATGAAATACACATATTATTGCTGTATTCAACAATTTCTTTTACGTTGGAACTTGTCCTTGCCGTAGCTTTGTAATAATGTTGAGAGTGGCATTTCGAACAAGTAAATGTTTCATTGTGGGCTTCAAAGTGGACACTTTTTTCGAATTCTTCCACAATCCTTTCAAATTGATACGATGCATAGGTTTCATCGCCACCATGGCAATCGATACATGTTAAAAGTGGTTCCAGCTTTAGGTTTCCGTTGTGTGGATAGGTTTTATATTCATACGAATGGCAGTCGGTACAACTGAAACTACTATGTACCCCGGTTTTTAGTTGAATGGTATCAAGGATATAAAAAGGGTTCATAAGCCTTCTTTCATTCATTTCCGTGTATTCATTATGAATCGTAAATGTTTGTGATGTATGGCATTTTAAACACAGCCAGTTTTCTTCCGGTATTTCCTGTGCCCTTGCCGGGAAAAATAAATTGATAAGAAAACAACAAACTATTAAGCCTCGAAACAGTTTCAACATGGTGATTTTTAATTTAAAACCGGAAACAAACCCTGCCTCCGGTTTTTATTTTTTTTTGAGTTAATTAATGTTCGAATTCAATGAATGATTGAGTACTTTTTTTTAAAATCCCCAAAGGCGTGTAATTGTGAAACCAAATGCCAAACCTCCGTTTGTCCAATCATTCCGGTTATATAACATCACATCTTGCTGTACAATACCATTTGCATTTCCTGCATAAACCTGAAATGCGTGTGTACTTGTTGAAAATTCTACCCCAAAAGCAAAGTTTGGCTTTGGATAAGCATCCAGCCAATCCAACTGTTCTGAGATATCCTTTATTTTTAAGGGCAAGTCATAAGTTGCTATAATTGAACCCTGTGGCGAAAATTTAATTTTACCACCAAAATGTAAGCCTATTTTATCATGATCTTCATGAATATACCTTCCATCGGGAACTTGCACGTTTGTAATGTTCGTTGCATTAAAGTGCGTAAAACTTACAGCTGTTTGCAATGAGAATGCATCGCAAAATTTTCTCCCAATAATCAATTGTGAGAAATACGACAACCGGTCTTCGAAGGCAAATTCATTTACTTTAGTGTTTTGGAATGCAACCCGAACTTTTCCGGTCCCAAACACATCTTCGCTTCGGCCGTCAACGGCAACGTTTCCATATAGTGTTACTGAAACAGGTACTTTATTCTTTCTGGTTTGCTCCAAAACCGTCCACTTTGCACTAAGGTCGGTGTACATATTCTTTTTAGTGATACCAGCACCCAATTGAAAGTTTTTGGCTGCAACATAATTTAATGCCAGCCTTACATTTCCGGTGGAATAAATCCCCCATAGGTCGGACCTGCCGCTATTTATTTGCCCAAATTTGTGTTGAATCAAAAATTCAAGGGTTTTTTTGTATGGAATGACAGATGTTTGCTGATCAATCAGGATACCACTTTCCCATGGTGTCCTTACCGGCTTGTCTTTTTCTTTGACTTCCGTTTGTTCCGTTTCTTGCGCAATTAAATTACTCAATGCGAAAGAAAAAAGTATAACAAGTATAAATAGTTTTTTCATAGTCATGAGTATTTAATTGTTTTTAGCTCCCTGTGTTATCCACGCCAATACATAGGATGCTTCGGTTGCCGTATATTTAACATGGTTTCCGCTGGCATCGGGATGAGGCTTGGTATAAATTAAACTTTGCGCAGGAGTTGTTTTATTAACGTATCGGCTACTATTTAATGCAGCGTAGGAGTTCCCGGCAGTTAAATCCGGTGTTTGGCTTCCCGTTTTGTGGCAGGAAGTACACTTTGCATCAAATATTGGTTGCACATACTCAGCAAACCCATACACTGTTGCATTTGGATCTTCCGGATCAACTACCACAGGTTCATCTTCAACCACGGGAAGTATAAAATCGTATTTACATGCACCGAACATTAATGCAACAACAACTATAGGTATTATATATTTTAGTTTATTCATTTTGCATTTAATTTTAAAATTTATATAAAAAAAGACTTCTCATTTTTCAGAAGCCTTTTTGACATATATAAAAAATATTATTCGAGTGCCTGAATAGAATTCAGTAGTAGTGCCCTCACATAGTGTGGGTTGTGAGCACCTAAGCTGCGGTCTTCTTCTAATCCAACCCAGTTGAAAAATGCTTCAACTTGTTCGATAGGGAAAGTTCCCACAACTGGATGGTATCCATGTTCATCATCACCTGCAACTACACCTAGTTCTATTAACTTGTCCCTTAGTTGTTCCAATAACAAGTGTGTATTTGTTTGAACACCTTTATAATCATAATTGCTATCAGTTGCATTATGGCAAGCATTACAGGTGTTTAGATTTGGAGCAAAACTGTGTCCTCCAAGATTTTTCACGTTGTCAAATGTACCCATGTGGCATCCTGTACAAGCGGCTTCAAAGTGTTTTCCTGTGTTTGGTGAAGGGTAGTTAACTTCTCCCGGAATTTCAACAAATCCGATACCAGCAACAACGTTTGCCTGCGCACCATGGTGAGGACCATAGTGTGTACTAGTAATTGCATATAATCCATTACCCGCAACATCAGCAACAGATCCATTTCTATTGTACTGATCTTCATCAACAGGGCCAGCTCTTCTTGATTGATGACACTGTGCACACAAATTGCTGTTTCCTCCAAAATCCATGGAAGGACCACCTGTATAAGAAGGCACAGAAGCGGTTGATATCCTTAAAGCATAATCAGTGGCTTCAAAAGTTTCGTGTAAACCGTGACATGTATTACAATCAAAGGTTTCAGCATTTTCTATATCACCATAAATCGGATCAGCTCCTAGTGCAGCAAACTGTTGAAATCCAGTTGGCGTATGACATCTTCCGCAATCTGCACCCCATTCTTCACGTTCCAATGTGAATTTTCCAATTTTATGTCCTGATAAAACGTATTGTGCTTGTTTGTTTAGCATGTTTTCGCCTGAATGGCAAACCAAACAGGTTACATTTCCATCTACTCCGTTTTGCCCGTCTGATCCTGGTGCACCATCTGCGCCATCATCACCATTTATACCGGCTAGTCCCATGGGTCCTTCTTTTACACAAGATGTTGCCAATAAGGCACATACAAACCCTAAAATAATAAGTTTAATAGTCGAATTGAATTTCATAATATATTTAATTAGAATTGGTTTTAATAAAAATAGTTTCCCTATGTTACTTAGGTAAATTTACGGGAGATTTGGGGTCGTTTTGAAGAAGTTACAATGATACATTCATGCTTAAAAATTGATATTTTAGCACGCTTTTACGAAAGGTTTAATAATAAAATTATTGATATATGTCAATTATCCATTTTTACTAATGGAAACCAGGGCATCTTCATCAACGATTTCAATGGAATGGCCGTGGGTTTTAACAAATCCGGAGGCTTTGAATTCCTGTAAAATCCTTACAAAGCTTTCTTTGGTCATGTTCGATAAATCAGCCAAATCCTGCCGGGTTATTGGCAAGTGGAATGGATTTGTTTTAAACACATTGTTTTTCAGGTATAACAAGGTATCAGCAACCCTGCCGGGCATATATTTTTGAGTCAAATTGACGAGCTTGTTTAAAAGAATACTGTTTTGTTTGGTGTGGTGTTTTAAGATTTGAATGGCAAACTCATTGTTTTTTGAGAATAATTCCACCAGTTTCGAAGAATCAATGAGGCAACAGGTAACATCGGTTAAGGCTGAAATCGTATAGTTTCTGATATTTCCGTTAAACATGCTGCCACCAGTTACAATATTCAGGTTGGTAATAAGTTGTAGGATTAAAGTTTTGTCTTTTACCCCTTCTACATATACTTTTGCATATCCTTCTTTAATACAGACTACATGGGTCGAGGTTGTATTTTGCTTAATAATGGTTTCTCCGGCTTTAAATTTTATTTGTTGTTTCTCAGAAATTAATAGTTCTAATTCGTCTTTTTTTAGTGCTTGAAAAATATTCCCATCAGTGTTTTCAAAACAGCTAACACAACAACAACTTCTATCGTTACTACAACCACTACAATTCTTGTCCATCAAAACTGCCATCCTAAAGTCTTTAAAATGAGAACTATTCAATTTACAAAATAATTTCCATTTGATGCCTAAAAAGATAACAGCAACATAACAAATAAAGTTTAAAAAAAGGCAGACATTCTACTTTTTTTTATATTAACATATGCTTGATATTCAGCATTCTATTCCAAGGTCAGTCTGGTGCCTTTTCCACTTGAAATACTTTCGGCATTTGTAACTATCACATTTACAACACCATTTATCTTCGCATTAAACCCATTGTCGAGTTTTGGGATCATTCCAGAATTAATTGCACCTGTTTCTTTTAATCGAAGAAACTCGCTTTTGGTGAGTTCGGGAATTACGGAATCTTCATCGTCCTCATTTGCAAGAACACCCTTTTTTTCGAAACAATACATAAGGTTAACATTAAAGAATGATGCCAGTTCAGATGCCAGTTTCGAGGCAATGGTATCGGCATTTGTATTGAGTAGTTGACCTGCCCCATCGTGCGTTAAAGGAGCAAAAACCGGAATGACGTTTTCGTTAATAACGAGCCTTAATTCGCTTGTGTTTACCTCTTCCACATCGCCAACAAACCCGTAGTCAATAGTTGCAACAGGGCGCTTTTTAGCCCTTATAGTGTCCAAATCGGCACCCGTAAGCCCAATTGAGTTCCGCCCAAGTGCTTGTAGTTTAGCAACGATTTTTTTGTTCACCAAACCCGCATAAACCATGGTGACAACATCCAGCATATTTTTATCGGTAATTCTCCTGCCTTCAACCATTTTTGTTTCATAGCCTAATTGGGAGGCAATGGTAGTAGCCGTTCTTCCACCGCCATGCACAAGGATTTTGTAGCCGGATACTTTTAAAAATTCCGTCAATAATTTATCCAGGTCAGATTCGTTTTCAACGATTTTGCCACCAACTTTAATAATTGTAAGTCGATCCATTTTATGTGTTTAGTTAAAGGTTAATAAAATTTTCAAGGATTTTTGCCCCAACCGACCCACTTTTTTCGGGGTGGAACTGTGTTGCGTAAAAATTATCCTTATGCAAAGCTGCACTGAAAGGGAGTATATAATCAGAGGTAGCAATGGTATGTTCACCAATAGCTGCATAATACGAGTGCACGAAATAAACAAATTGTTCTTCGATGGACGGATCAAAAAGGTTTGTTTTTAAGTCTTTTATGGTGTTCCAGCCCATGTGTGGAACTTTGGTGATATATTCCATTCCTTTTTCAGGTACAAACCGTTTTACTTTTTCTACGAAAATCCCAAGGCATTCCGTGTCGTTTTCTTCGGAGTGTGCACACATTAACTGCAAGCCGAGGCAAATGCCCAATACCGGTTGTTTTAGTTCCACAATAACTTTATCCAAGCCTGTTTGCCTTAAATAGGCCATGGTTGTTTTTGCTTCGCCAACCCCCGGGAAGATTACCTTGTCGGCTTTTTTTATGGCTTCAACATCTGCTGTTATTTCAGCTTCAACACCTAATCTTGCCAGCGCATTTTTTACAGATTCAATGTTCCCCGCATTGTATTTAATAATTACAATTTTCATTTTCTTAAATTGCTACAATAAATCTTCAATAATTTTTTCCCACTTTCTACGATCGAAGCAAATACTCGATTACCGCTTTCATTTCGTTAAACTCATCCATATTAAAAAGCCGGGTCATATAAACAATCTTCCCCGTTTTGTCGATGATTATATTCCTTGTAACTCCTGCTTTTTGTGCCGCAAACGAATAAAATATTTCGCCATTTGGATCTAGTGCCAAAGGATAACTGATGCCTATATCCGATTTAAACTTTTTGACTTTGTCCAGGGGTTCGTCCAAATCAATTCCGAAAAGTGCAAAATTGTTATTGTCCTTATTTTTTAACCAAATATCGTTTTCAATATGTGGCATTTCTTTTCGGCAAACACTACACCAGCTAGCGGTGAACTGAAGCATAACAACCTTCCCTTTTAAATCGCTAAGGGTAACCGATGTGCCATCAGTAAGTTGCATGGTGAAATCAGGCGCTTGTTGCCCAATTTTTACGATATAGCCATAGGCTTTCGGAATTTCCTTTGCAGGAATTTCTTTTAATTGGGCATTTAAGGTGAGGGTTAGTATAACGAATGAAAAAATAACAAGAAGCAGCTTCATTTCCGTTGTTTTAATTAAAAATAACTGTTCTGTTGTTGAATACCAATATCTTGTGCTGTAGGTGTTTGTATACCGCATTTGACAGTACGATTTTTTCCAAGTCCCTTCCTTTTCTGATCAGGTTTTGAACCTTGTCAACGTGACTGCACCTGGTCACATCCTGTACTATTATTGGACCAGCATCTAAATCGGATGTCACATAGTGACTGGTTGCCCCAATAATTTTTACGCCGCGTTCACGCGCTGCATGGTAAGGTTTTGCCCCCGCAAATGCAGGAAGGAATGAGTGGTGGATATTTATCACCCGGTTTGGGTAAGCAGAAACAAAGTCTTCCGATAATATTTGCATGTACCTTGCCAGTACAATAAAATCGATGTTGTATTTTTCTAGGAGTTCAATTTCCTTTTTCTCTTGTTCGGCTTTGTTTTCTTTATTTATTGGGAAGTAGTGAAAATCAATTCCAAACCTATCGGCCACTGGTTTTAAGGTTTCGTGGTTGCTAATAATCAATGGAATCTCAACATCCCATTCACCAGCAGTATAACGCGACAGGATATCGAAGAGGCAATGGGGCATTTTTGATACGAATAAGGCCATTCTTGGAATGTCTTCGGATAAGAATATTTTCCAATCCATTTTTAATTTCGATCCAATCAAAGTGTCGAAATACTCACCGATCTTATCGGTTGGAATGGCGAATCCTGATAGTTCCCATTCAACCCGCATGTAAAATATTTTTTCTTCCCTGTCAACATGCTGGTCAAGGTAAATAATGTTACCGTTGTTTTTATTCAGAAATTCAGTTACCAATGCCAATATTCCTTGCCTGTCGGGACAGTTAATCAATAAAATTGCAGTGTCTTTTTTCTCTTTAAGAGGCTTTATGGTTTTCATTTTTCGTATTATAGTTTTCCTTTGGTTGAAGGTAGTTCAAAGTTAAAAATATCTTTTTTAATGGCCATTTTTATTGCTTTCGCGAGTGCTTTAAAAATAGCTTCAATTTTATGGTGTTCATTTTGTCCTTCGGCTTTAATATTCAGGTTGCTTTTTGAGGCATCCGAAAATGATTTAAAAAAGTGCAGGAACATTTCGGTTGGCATGTCGCCAACTTTTTCGCGCTTGAACTCGGCATCCCAAACGAGCCATGGCCTTCCTCCAAAATCGAGTGCCACCTGAACCAAACAATCGTCCATTGGCAGGCAAAAACCATATCTCTCAATTCCGGCTTTATTACCCAATGCCGACAAAAATGCTTCGCCGAGAGCAATTGCTGTGTCCTCAATCGTATGGTGTTCATCCACCTCCAGATCTCCATTCACTTTTATCTCCAAATCACATCCTGAGTGCCTTCCAATTTGCTCCAGCATGTGGTCAAAGAATTTTAATCCAGTATCAATGGAACAATTTCCTTTGCCATCTAAATTTAGAAGAATTGAAATGTCGGTTTCTTTGGTTTTTCGCACAACAGATGCTGTTCTTAACGGAGCCGAAACTTTTGCATAAATATCGTCCCAATCTTCGGTAACTAATACGCAATATTCAGTAAGAGCTGATACTTCAAGCTCGCTTTTTAACGAACCGTTATTTAATAAAATCCCTTTCGTTCCCAGGTTTTTCGCAAGTTCAATATCTGTTAAACGATCACCAATTACGAAACTGTTTGCCAAGTCGTAACCGCCATCTAAATATTTAGTAAGCATTCCGGTTCTTGGTTTTCGTGTTGGCGCATTGTCTTCGGGTAAACTTTTATCGATGAGAATATCGTTAAAAATTATCCCTTCATTTTCGAGCGTACGCATCATTTTATTGTGTGCAGGCCAAAAGGTGTCTTCCGGAAATACATCCTGCCCCAAACCGTCCTGATTGGTTACCATAACCAATTCATAATCGAGGTTTTTGCAAATGTTGTACATATTCCTTAGTACCTTGGGAACAAATTCCAGTTTTTCAAGCGAGTCAACCTGAAAGTCAACAGGTGGCTCTTTTATAAGTGTTCCATCACGGTCGATAAAAAGGCAACGTTTCATTTTTTTATTTTTATGATTTACATAAAGATTTTTTTAATAATTTTCTTTGTTTTAGAATATTGAAAAAATATTCAATAAGCAATAAACAATGCTAAAATAAGTTATAATTTAGATTTAGCCGTCTTTATACTTGAAGCAAAAATTGCAATTAATTCTTCATTTTCATCATATGTGGTAATAATTTTTTCTTTCTCTAGAAGTGGTTTCCGTAAGGCAATCTTAAGGCAAATTCTTGTTTCTTTTAGCTCTTTTAATACAATTTGCATTTTATGAATAAAATCCTTTTGAGATTCTGCTGATTGTGCTTCTCCATAGTTTAATGCTGGAGAAGAGCCACTTCTTATCAATTGTCCTCCAATATGATTTCCTAGTTTCGTATTTGGAAAAAGTTCTACAATTTGGTCGATAGAAAGGACAAATTCTATAAGCCTGTTTTCTAAATCAAATGTTTTTCTTGTCATAGTGTTGAATATTATACTTACATGATTTAGTTGAATATTCGAAATTGAGTATTGAATATTGTTTATTTCCTTTTATACAAGCTCTTCCAATGCTTGAACCAGCATATTGTTTTCTTCTTCGGTCCCGATTGAAATCCGCAGGCTTCCTTCACACAAATAAACTTTTGAGCGGTCCCGAACAATAATTTCTTTTTCCATTAAATAGTTAAAAATACCATTGGCATCAAACATTTTTATCAGCAGGAAATTGGCATCAGAAGGATAAACTTTTTCAACAAATTCAAAGGAAGCAAGCTTTTTTGCAAGCCTTTCACGTTCATTGTTTATCCTCTCAACCCATTCCTGTTTTTTATCCTCCATGGTAAGCAGCTCCACGGCCTTCTGTTGGGTCAGGATATTGATATTGTATGGGTATTTTATTTTATTTAATAACGAAACTATCTCAGTGGAGGCGAATGCCATTCCAAGTCTGATCCCTGCCATTCCCCATGCTTTTGAAAAGGTTTGAAGGATTACCAGGTTTGGGTATTTGTCCAACTCGGGCAACAAACTCTTTTGCGGTACGAAGTCGATATAAGCTTCATCGATTACCACCAAACCATCAAAATTATTCACCACCTTGAGCATTTCATTTTTATCCAGACAGTTTCCCGTTGGATTATTTGGGGAACACAAAAATATCAGCTTCGTATTTTTGGTAACTGCTTTGAGAATGTCTTTTGAGACCAGTTCAAAATCCTCATTAAGAGGCACGCTTGTTACACCAATATTATTAATGTCAGCCGCAACCATATACATTCCATAAGTCGGATTAATGGTTACAATGGAATCTTTTCCGGGTTCACAAAACAACCTGAACAGTAAATCAATTGGTTCATCGCTGCCGTTCCCAAGAAATATTTTTTCTTTCGCAACTTTTTTAATGCCGGATATTTTTTCTTTTACTTCGGTTTGAAGTGGATCGGGATACCTGTTGTATGGCTGGTTGTATGGGTTTTCATTGGCATCCAGGTAAACCATTGCCTGACCCGAGAATTCGTCACGGGCAGATGAATATGGTTTTAAGCTTTTTATATTGTCCCTTAAAAGGTCGTTAATGTTCATTTTTTAGCTTTTTGTATTTGCTTTAATAATTCGCAGGGTCGCTGCATTTTTATGAGCAAACAATTGTTCGGCTTCCGCCATTTTTTCAATGGTGGGTCCCAGGTTTTTTATTCCCAAGAGCGTTATTTCCTGAAACGTGATCTTTTTAAAGAAACTATCCATATTTACTCCACTATACGAAGTAGTCCATCCATTAGTAGGTAAGGTATGGTTCGTTCCGGATGCATAGTCACCTGCGCTTTCGGGAGTGAAATTCCCGAGAAAAATTGATCCTGCATTTTTTATTTTGTTGGCAATTTCTGCATAATTATCGGTACAAATAATCAAGTGTTCAGGAGCATACTGGTTAACAAGATCAATCATATCTTGATCATTGTTAAAAATGATAATCCGGCTATTCTCCAAAGCTTTTAAAGCAATTTCTTTTCTTGGAAGCTGGTTAAGTTGTTTCCCAATTTCGGTTTGAATTTCTTCGACCAGTTCATCCCCTTTTAATACCAATATTACCTGGCTATCAGGACCATGTTCGGCCTGCGACAAAAGGTCGGCTGCAATAAACGAAGGGGTTGATGTTTTGTCGGCCATAACTGCTACCTCTGAAGGACCAGCAGGCATATCAATTGCCACATCAGAGTTTCCAACCAGTTGTTTGGCAGCCATAACATATTGGTTACCGGGACCAAATATTTTATGCACTTTTGGAACAATATCGACCCCGTAAGCCATAGCCCCAACAGCCTGTATACCTCCTAGCTTAAATATTTTTGTGACCCCTGATATTTTTGCTGCAAATAAGATTGCCGGATTTATTTTTCCGTTTTTATCGGGCGGTGTGCACATAATAATCTCTTCACATCCGGCTAATTTTGCAGGAACGGCAAGCATTAAAACTGTTGAAAAGAGAGGTGCGCTCCCTCCGGGTATGTACAAACCAACTTTTTCGATGGCAACAGGTTTCTGCCAGCAAAATACTCCTGGTGTCGTTTCTACTTTTTTTACCGATTGAATTTGTGATTTGTGGAATAACTCAATGTTGGTTTTTGCCGTGAGCATGGCTTCTTTTAGTTCATCTTCAAGAGTAAGTGAAGCAGCTTCAGTTTCTTCATCGGAAACTAAGAAATTCTCTACCACCGTATTGTCAAATTTTTCGGTGAATTTATGAAGGGCTTCTTTTCCACCTACTTTAATTTCATTTAAAACCTCACGAACTTGTTCGTTTAATTCTGATACATCAAACAAAGGTCTTGTTAAAATACCTTGCCATTCGGATGGGGATGGATTTTCATATACCTTCATAATTTTATACTTTTTGACGTTTAAACCTTAATGCTAAAAAATTACCTGCAAAAAGGAGGATGATGCCTGCCAATGCTGCTGGCTGCCATTTGTAATCTTCATAAATAGTAGAGATAATCATTGCTATAACCGGAGTTAATAGAGCAATGTATATGGCACGATCGGGACCAATTTCCCCTAATAATTTTAAATAGGTTGAAAATGCTACGATGGAACCAAATATCGCTAAATATAGTAAAGATATGGAATATGAAATGGAGGTTTCAAAATTTAGTGGTATTCCGAGTACCCAAATAACAATGAACATGACCAAACTTCCGTAGATCATTGCAAAAGCGTTGCCTTGTATTACCGGGATTTTTCTTTTTTGTTTATATGCCGAAATAATATTTCCTAGCGAAGCAAGAGTAATCCCGGCAAGGCAAAAAAACAAACCAAAAATATTTTTTGAATTAAAGTCGATTTCCGAAAATTCTGAGTTAAATAGTAAAACGGTTCCTCCTACACCCAAAATGGCAGCAAAAAATACTTCTTTTTTAATTTTTCCCTTTAAAAACAAAGCGTTAAAAAAGATATTGAAAAATATAATCAGCGAAAATATAACGGCAACAACCCCGCTTGTAAAAAGAGTCTCGGCCTGGTAAACAAACCAGTAATTAAAACCAAAAAGGCTTATTCCAAGGAGCAACATCAAGAAATGTTCGCGTATGTTAAAGCGAAGCGTTTTCCCTGAAACTTTGCAAAATGCCAAAAGCAATAATCCAGCCAACAGAAACCTATAGGCAACCGATACCAGAGGGTCAACTTTACCCAATTGAAATTTAATGGCGTACCATGTCGATCCCCAGATTAGGGTTGGAATAAAGTATAATATATATTGCCTGAGGGTCATTTAGAAAATCATTTTTTCTATTGGAACAACCAAGATTCCTTCTGCTCCGGCTTTTTTCAATTTGCCAATAACTTCCCAAAAATCAACTTCTTCAATTACCGAATGCATTGAGCTCCAACCTTCCTGTGCCAGTGGGACAATTGTTGGGCTTTTAATTCCGGGCAGCAGACTGGCAATTTCCTGTACTTTGGTGTTTGGCGCATTCAAGAGGATGTATTTTTTACCTTCGGCGCGTTGAACGGATTCCATCCTGAAAATAAATTCGTCCAGGATTTCTTTCTTTTCTGGCGATAAATTTGGATTGGAAATCAATACCGCTTCCGAGTGCAAAACAACTTCAACTTCTTTCAAACGGTTGCTAACCAGCGTTGACCCTGAGCTAACAATGTCGAATATGGCATCGGCTAATCCAATTCCGGGAGCAATTTCAACCGAGCCATTGATTACATGGATTTCAGCATCAATGTTATTTTCTTTTAAATACTTATCTAAAATAACCGGGTAGGAGGTTGCAATTTTTTTACCATTAAAGAATTCAACTCCCGGATAATCAATTGATTTTGGGATTGCCAATGACAATCGACACTTGCTAAAACCTAAACGTTTTACAATGACAACATCTTCCTGCTTTTCGAGCATTTCATTTTCGCCAACAATGCCTATGTCTGAGACATTATCGGCAACAGTTTGAGGGATGTCATCATCGCGAAGGAACAATGCATCCATTGGGAAATTTTTCGAAGAAGCAACCAGTTGCCTTTTTCCAACATTAAGTTTAATACCTGTTTCCTGAATAAGTTTTACGGAATCTTCGTTTAACCTTCCCTTGGTTTGAATCGCAATTTTTAGTCTGTTTTCCATGTTAATTGAAATAAAAAAAGGCCTGCCATATTTCGGCAAGCCTTGATTGTTAAATATCTTTTATACAAACATAATATCTACAGCCTACCTACTTCAAGTAGTTTCCAATGATGGTGGCCGTTATGTCCTGTTCTTTTTATCATTTGTTTTTGAAATGAGCACAAGTATAGTTATAAATTGTTTTCCATGCAATATAAATGCTGATAATTTGAAGCAAATGGTACTAATTGATGGATAATTTTCCTTTTGGGAAATATTGAGTTAACAATTGTACGTTATTGCCATTACTCATTCAATTTTATTGAAATGTTTATCAAAACATGTCCTTCATTTTTTCAAAAAAACTTTTGTCACTTGCTGAAGGTCCCTCTAAAAAACCCGGAGAATTTTGAAGTTTCTCCAGCATTTTTTTCTCGTCCGAATTTAGCTTTTTCGGAATCCAAACATGCACCCTGACAAGAAGGTCGCCTCTTCCGTAACCATTTACATCGGGGATTCCTTTTCCGCGCAAGCGTAATACTTTTTCGGGTTGGGTTCCTGCCTCTATTTTAACTTTTACTTTGCCATCAATAGTGGGAACTTCCACTGTTTTTCCAAGGGTTATTTCCGGGAACGACAAGTATAAATTATAAATCAAATTTGTATCGTCCCTGATAAGCTCTGGATGTTTTTCTTCGGTAATTATAACCAACAGGTCACCGTTTATACCATCCCTGCGCCCTGCATTTCCTTTACCAGAAACATTTAACTGCATTCCTTCTCCAACTCCTGCAGGTATTTTTATGGATATTACCTCTTCGTCCCTGATAACACCTTCTCCGGCACAGTGCCTACATTTATTTGTAATTGACCTTCCTTCTCCCTGACAAGTTGGACAGGTTGAAGAGGTTTGCATTTGCCCAAGAATGGTATTTGCAATCCGTGTTACCTGACCGCTTCCCCCACAGGTTGAACAGGTGCTGTACGAACTTCCATTTTCGGCACCAGAACCATGGCAATGTTGGCAGGTGACATATTTTTTAACTTTAAGTTTTTTCTCTACTCCATTGGCGATCTCACTTAAAGTAAGCTTCACTTTTACCCGAAGGTCCGATCCACGGTTTACCCTTCGTCCACCACGTCGGCTGCCTCCGCCAAAGCCTCCAAATCCGCCAAAATGCCCACCAAATATATCGCCAAAACTAGAGAATATGTCTTCAATGTCAGAGAATCCGCCACCAAATCCACCACCTCCGGCAGCACCGCTCATGCCAGCATGCCCAAACTGATCGTACCTGGCTTTTTTAGTGCTATTGCTTAATACCTCATAAGCCTCGGCAGCTTCCTTAAATTTTTCTTCAGCTTCCTTGTCCCCGGGATTTTTATCAGGATGGTATTGGATCGCTTTTTTACGATAAGCTTTCTTTAATTCTTCAGGTGTAGCTGATTTGCTAACCCCTAAAACTTCGTAATAATCTCTTTTCGACATAGTTTTTTCTTAAATACTTACTCTCCAATCACAACTTTTGAAAACCGGATTACCTTTTCGCCCAATAAATACCCTTTTTGAACTACATCCACGTTTTTCCCTTTAAGGTCATCGCTTGGCGCCGGTATTTTCGTAATTGCCTCGTGGTAGTCGCAGTCAAATTCCTGATGCAGGGCATCAATTTCAACCACTCCGTTTTGTTTCAAGAATTCCTTAAATTTTGTATTGATAAGTAAAAGCCCTTTTTTGGAAGGCTCTTCATTATCCACATCTTTAAGTGTTTCGAGTGCCCGGTCGAAATCATCAATAACCGGCAATAAATTAAGCAATATGCTCTCGCCAGCAGATTTTATCAAGTCCGATTTTTCTTTCAGGGTCCTTCTCCTGAAATTATCAAATTCTGCCTGAAGCCTTAAATGCTTATCTGAAATTTCATCCAACTGAGATTCAAGTGCTTTTAAAGCATCTTTTTTCTCTTTCTTCGATGATTTCTTTTTGTCCGCAACCACTTCTTCCTGGTTTTGTTCTGCAGAAGCTTCTACAGTATCTTCAGCCTGTACTTTTGCTTCTTCCGTTGCGTTTATATCTTTTTCTTTTTGTTTTGATTTTTTTTCTGCCATTTTTCTTCCAAATTTTTAACGCAGAGCACTATTCAAATAACCTGCCATGCTTTTATAAAAAGACAAATTGACATCCTTATCCTCAAAGAATGCCAATTTGTTTATTCCCGAATGCTTATTCAGGAATGTTATGTAGTATTTTTTATTTCAAGAACTTCTTAAGTGTACTTTCCAATGCCGGGCCCCTAAGGTTTTTGGCTACAATAATTCCATCGCCATTAATCAGGAAATTTGAAGGAATTCCCCTAACACGATAGACCGCTGCATGTTTCGACGACCAATATTTTAAATCGCTAACATGGTATGGCCAAACCAATTTATCATTTTCGATACCTCTTTCCCAGGCTTCTTTTGTCCTGTCTAAAGAAACCCCAAATACGGTAAACCCGTTTGCATTTTTAAATTTTGAGTCCTTAAATTCATGATAGGCTTTTACAACCGTAGGGTTTTCTCTTCTGCAAGGACCGCACCATGATGCCCAAAAATCAATTAAAACCATCTTTCCTTTTAAGTCTGATAATTTTATTACTTCTCCATTTACTGAGTTTTCAATAATTTCAGGAGCTTTGTCACCAATATTAATTCCTAGTTTAGGATCTGCCGCCGAAAGGGCTCCTGCAATGAGTACAGTGATAAATATTAAAAAACTACTTTTCATTACTTTGTATTTTGTTTTAAAGATTCCAAAAATAATAAAACTTCTAAATAATAACATTGTTTTGTATTTCCGGTTCACCCTTTAACATTTTTTTAGAACTCTAAATTCTTGTAATATTTGCCCCGAGTGCATTGAGCCGTACCTCCATATTTTCATAACCGCGGTCGATTTGCTCAATATTATCGATGGTGCTTGTACCTTCCGCTGAAAGCGCTGCAATAAGCAAGGCAATTCCGGCACGAATATCGGGCGAGGTCATTTTTGTAGCTTTTAGTTTATGGGTTTTGTTCAGCCCGATAACTGTTGCCCTATGCGGGTCGCATAAAATAATCTGAGCCCCCATGTCGATCAGTTTATCGACGAAAAACAAGCGGCTTTCAAACATTTTTTGGTGAATGAGCACACTACCTTTTGCCTGTGTGGCAACCACCAGGAATACACTTAAAAGGTCAGGTGTTAGACCAGGCCACGGTGCATCGGCAATGGTCATTATTGAACCATCTAAATAGGTGTCAATTTCGTAGTGGTCTTGCGAAGGGACAAAAAGGTCGTCCCCTTTTTGAACAACTTCAATTCCAAGCCTTCTAAACGATTCAGGAATTATTCCGAGATGTTTAATTCCAACATTTTTTATAAGGATTTCGGATGAAGTCATGGCAGCTAAACCAATAAAACTTCCAACTTCAATCATATCAGGCAAGATGGTGTGTTCACACCCTGAAAGCGAAGTCACTCCTTCAATTGTAAGCAAATTAGAGCCAACACCGCTAATTTTTGCCCCCATTGAATTTAGCATTTTGCAAAGTTGTTGCAAATATGGTTCGCATGCGGCATTGTATATTGTTGTTGTTCCTTCAGCCATTACAGCTGCCATTACAATATTTGCTGTTCCGGTTACCGAAGCTTCATCGAGAAGCATATAACAGCCTTTTAACTTTTCTGCAGAGATGTTAAAACAATAGTTTTTTGCATCGAAAACAAACCTGGCACCCATTTTTTCAAAACCAATGAAATGGGTATCCAACCTTCTTCTCCCTATTTTGTCCCCTCCTGGTTGTGGGATAAAACCTTTTCCTATCCTGGCCAATAACGGACCAATTATCATTATTGACCCCCTTAGTTTAGATGCCTTTCTGGAAAAGTCTTCACTTTTAAGGTAATCGATGTTGATATTTGCCGCATTAAAAATATATTCCCCTTTTGAAACTCTTGTTATGACAACACCAAGCCCTTTTAAAACCTCAATAAGTTTAAGGACATCACTTATCTCAGGAATGTTATGAATGGTAACATTTTCAGGTGTTAATAAGGTCGCGCATAGTATTTGAAGCGCTTCGTTTTTAGCTCCCTGGGGTTGTAGTTCCCCTTTCAACCTGCGTCCTCCTTCGATTTTGAAAGTAGCCATGAGGAAATATAATTTAGGGTTTAGTTTTTCTTGTGGTTTTTATAACCTCCTTGTTTTTTGTTTTTTTGCTTGGTGACAGCCATTGATTTCACTTCGGCAAGTTGCATGCCTGGCCGATCGATTTTTCCTTTGGATAAGATTTTTAAATCTTCCATAATCTTTTCATCGGTCACAGCATCTTTGTTCCAGGTAAGGAAGCTTTTTTTCATGTGGTTAGCTAAAAGCTCAATTAGAAGTTCTTTTTCCGGGCCTTCCTCATATTTCACCGCAGCATCGATCATATCCTCAATGTTGTACCCGTAATGGCGTATTTTAATCCGGTGCCTGTTGTAGGAAACTGTTTTTGGTTTCTCCGTCAGTAATTCCGGTGAAGGCGGGTCATACGGATAATCAATATCAAGTTTAAAATCGGCCATGATAGCAAT
Source organism: Prolixibacteraceae bacterium (assembly GCA_963678235.1). Taxonomy (GTDB): domain Bacteria; phylum Bacteroidota; class Bacteroidia; order Bacteroidales; family Prolixibacteraceae; genus JABMQB01. Next base: position 4,626,854 of record OY782766.1, read on the forward strand.
ATGGTCCCACAATTTATGCTTAAAGTCAGCCACATCCCGGAGGTATGGGTATAAATTACCCATCACATCAATGATGGTTTGTGCTGCGCGGTTTCTTTCTGCACGGTCTTCAATGGTTAACAAATGGTCGACCATTTGTTGAATGTTCCTACCATATTCTGGTAAGGCCATTTTTTTACGTTGTGAATTATAATCCATGTAATGAATTTGAATATTATTTTGGTTCTAAATATAACTTAGGCAATTGGTTAGGTATCAAAATGAAGGATAAATATGGCACAAAACTAATGATTTACTTGAAATCCACAATATTTTCCCGAACGAAAAACATAAAAACGCTAGCTTACAATTTTAAGTTTAGCAAATTTAAGCAACAATTGTTTTTGCCCGGCTGTTTGAAAAAACACTGTTGCCTTCAGGTTTGGTGCAATTCCTTCAATCCTCAATACTTTACCAATTCCAAATCTTTGGTGTTCGACTGTCATTCCTGTGTGAATTCCTGATGGATCGTCTCCAACAAATTCGGATGATTTTTTAAAACTGTCGTTAAGCTTAACGAAATTTCTGTTCAAAAGGTTTTTACCAGCCATTGGGGAGACCTCTGGTCTGCTTGGTTTTTTCCAGGGCTGGTTGGGATCTTTTGGAGTTTCTATTGTGGAGCCAAAACGTGAGCTTTGTTTTTGTTGGGCAAGTGTCATGTCAACAAATTCCTGATCGATTTCTTCAAGAAAACGGCTAGGTGTGCAGAATTCAAGATTCCCCCATTTATAACGTTGCAAGGCAAATGAAAGGTAAGCATTGGTTTCAGCCCTTGTTACAGCAACATAAAATAACCTTCGTTCTTCTTCAAAATCTTCTGTAGTCTTTTTTTGCCCGGATTGGTTGGACGGAAATAAGTTTTCTTCCAGACCAACAACAAATACGTTTTTAAATTCAAGTCCTTTAGCGGCATGGACGGTCATTAAAGAAACTTTGTCAAAATCTTCGGGTTTTTCATTGTCCATGTCGGTTAATAACGAGACCTCTTCCATATAATTCGCCAGGCGGTTGGGCAGCCCTTCTTCCCTTCCTGATATGGTAAATTCCTGGATTGCGTTTAATAGTTCCTGAATATTTTCGAACCTGCTCACGCCTTCGGGCGACTTGTCCTTATATAAATCTTGCATTATTCCCGATTTTTCTGCAATAGTTTTGGCAAGTTCATAAGCATCCAGGGTTTCCGCAAATTCTTTGAATTGCAGAATTAAATCGATAAATCCCTGTATTTTTTTAATTGTTCCGTTATTAAGAAGGGCAGTATTCACCAGTGGTAATTGTTCAATGACCTGCCAAATGGGTGTTCCGGCTTGCGATGCTGCATTTTCCAATTTTGATAGGGTAGTTGCGCCAATTCCCCTTGCCGGAAAATTGATAATTCGTTTTAATGCTTCATTGTCGGCTGAATTTACGACCATTCGAAAATAGCTTAGCAAATCCTTGATTTCTTTACGTTGATAAAACGAAAGGCCTCCATAAATTTTGTATGGGATATTTCTCTTTCTCAGAGCTTCCTCAAAAACCCTGGATTGCGCATTGGTTCGGTAAAGTATGGCGTAATCTTCGTATTTAAAGTGATCACGGTGCAGCGTGTCCGAAATTTCATTTGCAACTAAAAAGCCTTCCTCATTGTCGGTCAATGCCGATAAAACTTTAATCAGGCTACCTTTTTCATTTTCCGAAAACACGACTTTGGGTATTTGCCTTTTGTTTTTTTTGATGATGCTATTTGCCGCATTCACAATGTTCTGGGTCGAACGATAGTTTTGTTCCAGTTTAAACAGCTTGTGCTGTGGGTAGTCTTTCTTAAAGTTTAAGATATTTTCGATCCTTGCCCCACGGAAAGAATAAATACTTTGTGCATCGTCGCCAACCACACATACATTGCTGTGAATTGCTGCCAGTTTTTTTATAATTAAATATTGGGCATAATTTGTATCCTGATACTCATCTACCAAAACGTAATCAAATTTCTCCTGGTATTTTTGAAGGACTTCCGGATGATCCCTAAAAAGGATGTTTGTTTTTAGAAGAAGGTCATCAAAATCCATCGCCCCTGAGAGAAAGCATCGCTTATTATATTCCTTGTAAACTTCCAATATTTTAGGCATTCGAATGCTTTTATCAAATTGCCTTAACTCCACGTTTTCGGCATAAGTAACCGGGGTTATCAGGTTGTTTTTAGCATTTGAAATTCGCCCTGCAACAACACCTGGCTTATAAATTTTATCATCGAGAAGTAATTCTTTAATGATTGTTTTAATAAGGCTTTTCGAGTCTGCGCTGTCGTAGATTGTAAAGGTGGAAGGATAACCAATTGTTTCGTGTTCGGTTCGTAAAATCCTTGCAAAAATAGAGTGAAAGGTTCCCATCCACAAAGCCTTTGCCATGTTTTCCCCAACAACATCGGCAATCCTGCTTTTCATTTCTTTAGCCGATTTATTTGTGAACGTCAAAGCAAGTATACTCCAGGGTTTTGCACCTTGTTTTAATAAATGTGCAATGCGGTAGGTTAGTACCCTGGTTTTTCCGGAACCTGCCCCTGCTATGACCATCGATGGTCCTTCGGTATTTACAACCGCCTCTTTTTGTGCCGGGTTTAATTTATCTAAATATTCAAACACATTTTCAAATTCTTGATTATCCTACAAAAATAGAAGATGAAACTGGTTTGAGGCATAATTTGAGGCTTCATTTATTAACAATTAGGAAAGTGATTGCGTTGAAGAATGGATAAGCTGAAAATAAATTCGTAAACGGAAGCAAATTATAGTTTAAAAATAGCCAGATTTCAGAGCTTAAAGACAATTAAATAAAAATTATACGTTAATATTGTAATTCATAACAAGAGACAAATGAAGATTCGATTACTCGCCAAATTGGCATTTACATGGATATTTGTTTTAGCAGGTTTAAGCACAGGATATGCTCAGCTTTTAGCCCCAGGTTCAAGTTCGGTTGAAAATACGCAGTATCCGGTATTTGAAGAAACAGATAACATTTTTGTTTTTTGTGCGAACCGCGATGCTGCCATCGGGAGCTTACTAGTTGAAACTACTTTGATTGGAACGAAAACATTTAATTGGCAGAAATATAACGAGCAAAGCGGATCGTTCGAATTTTATTTCTCGGAAAGTAAGGATGGGCTGCAATCATCAATTTCAAACCTTGAAAATGGCTGTTACCAGGTTACAGTTACATTGGCTGACACAGTTGAAACGTACAGGGCTTGGGTAATGAACAATTGGATTGAACCTACGGCAGAAATTGGTGAGTCAAATTGTTCGTTTTTTCAGTTGGAAGGAGCATTTGAAGCTGCTGCATTAAGTTATTACGATCTGGATAATAATACTAAAATAGACCTTCTTAAAGATACGGAGGTTGTTTGGAAAAAAGGGGGTAGCATTTTTTCACGAATTAATTCTCAGCAAGTGCAAGATCCACCCGCAGAGGATACAGAATATGAATATGTGGTTAGCGATCGTTTTGGGTGTGAAGGAAGTGTGAAAGTTACTTATAATTCAATTGTTACAGAAGCAAGTTTTACGGTTGATCCGGCTGATGGTGAAGCTCCATTGGAAGTTACTTTTACGAATACTTCAGTGAATGGTGATGCCGATAAATACGAATGGTTTTTCTTTCGGGATATTAACGCCATAAAAAAAGATGCCGAAGATGGAATAAGCCCAATTGATAGTATTTTGGATAGGGCATATAATGAGAGCCCTGTATATACATATGAAAATACCGGGGAATATTTAGTACGGTTGGTTTCAAAAAAGCAATCGGAATTGCACTTGTGTACCGACACATTTGAATTGAAGGATTATATTATAGTAGATTCTTCGTTTATAGAGGTTCCAAATGTTTTTACTCCCAATGGCGATGGTTATAACGATAATTTTACTGTCAAGTTTTGGTCTATGAAATCGATTAAAATAGAGATATTTAATCGTTGGGGAAAAGTTGTGCATGTTTGGGAAAAAGGAAATATTCAAGGATTTGAAAACACAGTAGTTGAATCGGTGTGGGATGGAAAAGTTGGCAATAAATACGCTAGTCCGGGAGTTTATTACTATATGATTGAAGGATGGGGGCGTGATGATACCCGAAGAAGGGCTCACGGCTTTGTTCACCTGTTTCGGAAAAAAGATTAACCATCCAATAGGATAAAATGATTTCTAAATCAAAGTATTAGTGGTCAGTGATCTTCTCGTAACTTTCTCCATTAAATTTTAAAAGTCTTATTTTAGTTTTAAAAGTATTACGGATAGATTTTAATAAAAAAAAGCCCCGGGATTTGTATCCCGAGGCCAGTCTTTGTTATAATAGATCGTCTTTATTCTTCTTCTTGTTCCTTTTCGTAGGCTTTTAATAATTCGTCCTGAACATCTGCAGGTACTTTTTCATAATCGGCATAATCCAGCGTGAATAAGCCTCTACCTCCTGTTAATGAACTTAATGAAGTACTGTATTTATTCATTTCCTTTAAAGGAACTTTGGCAGTAATTTTTTCAAATCCTTTGTCGGTACCCATTCCCATGATTAGCGCACGGCGGCCTTGAAGGTCACTCATAACATCTCCCATTCGGTCGGCTGGAACGTATACATTTAAATCATAAATTGGTTCAAGGATTTTCGGCCCTGCATTTTTAAATGCCATACTAAATGCATTTCGTCCGGCAAGTTTAAATGAAATCTCATTGGAATCAACCGGGTGCATTTTACCATCGTAAATGTAAACCATAATGTCACGGGCATAGGATCCGGTTAACGGACCTTCATCCATTTTTTCCATGATACCTTTTAAGATCGCAGGTAAAAAACGTGCATCGATTGAACCACCAACAATACAGTTACAGAAAATAAGTTTTCCGCCCCATGGCAATTCATGTTCTTGTACATCGCGAACCGATAGTTTCTGTTCTTTTCCCTCAAAGTGGAATACTTTTTTAGGCTCGGCACCTTCAGTGTAAGGTTCAATAATCATGTGCACCTCGCCAAATTGACCTGATCCACCTGATTGTTTTTTATGCCTGTAATCAGCCCTGGCTGATTTAGTAATTGTTTCCCTGTAAGGTATTTTTGGTTGGATGTATTCTGTTTCAATTTTGTGGGTATTGTCAAAATACCACTTTAGAATATTCAGGTGGTATTCTCCCTGGCCGTGAATAATTAATTGCTTTAATTCTTTTGAATACTCTACCAAATAGGTTGGGTCTTCGTATTTAATACGGTTTAAGATTTCACCAACTTTTTCATCGTCTGCATCGTTTACAGCTTTAATGGCTGTGTCGATCCTTGGTTTTGGGAAAGTTATATCAATAAATTTGGTGTCTTTTCCTTTTTCTGAAAGGGTAGCATTAACTTTTGTGTCTTTAAGTTTAACGGTACATCCAATATCGCCCGCTACCATTTCGCTTACCTTTTCCCTGTTTTTACCGTAAGCAACAAATAATTGAGATAAACGTTCTTTATTGCCCGATTTTGAGTTAATAAGGTCTAATCCTTCTGTGATTTTACCCGACATTACTTTAAAGTAGGTAATTTCACCCACGTGCGATTCCATGGCGGTTTTAAATACAAATAAAGAAGGAGTTTCGCTTTCTTCCATTTTTACTTCAGCACCTTTCACAATTTTCCTTTGAGGCATTTCATTTGGTGCAGGTGCAATATTTGAAATGAACTCCATTAACCTTGAAACCCCAACATTTTTCTTGGCACAAGTACAGAATACCGGGAATAGGCTGCGTTCCAGCATTCCTAATTTCATTCCCTGGCGCATTTCATCTTCACTTAAGGTCCCTTTGTCGAAATAAAGTTCCATTAAAGATTCTTCATTTTCAGCAGCCATTTCAATAAGTTCGTTTTGTAGTTCAGCCGCCTTGTCAGCTTCTTCCGCAGGAATGTCCAACACTTCAACTTTACCATCACCACTGTATTTGAACATCTTCATTTTTAATACATCAATAATGGAAGTGAAATTAGGACCAGCATCTACTGGATATTGTACGACGGTAACTTTATTTCCGAAAGTTGCTTTACACTGATCAAGAGCCTGGTCGAAATTTGAATTGTCGTGATCCAACTGATTGAACACCATAACCAATGGTGTATTGGTGGCTTCAGCATGCCTTCCTGCACCTTCGGTACCGGCTTCCACACCTGTGGTTGCATTAAGCACCATAAGGCCTAAACCAGTAATTTCAAGTGAAGATACCACAGCTCCACACATGTCGTCCATTCCCGGTGTGTCAAGAATGTTTATTTTCTTGCCATTACATTCTGTATATAATAAGGTCGAATTGACTGAGTTGCCAAATTCTTGTTCAATTTGTGCATAATCAGATACAGTATTTTTTGAGGTTACTTCACCTCTTCTGTTAATTACTCCACCCTCGAACAACATCGCTTCGGCGAGGGTGGTTTTCCCACTGCCAGCGTTTCCAATTAACGAAATGTTTCGGATTTGATCCGTTTTAAAGACTTTCATTTTATATAGTTTTTTTGATTATAGTTTTTATTCTTTTTGTAAATGAGGGTACCAAATTTAGTAATAATTTGTTAACAATCAAGTTGCATAGAAACAGAATTCATTTTTGTTATAAAAAATGTCCAGACTATTCTTGCAATATCCTTGAAGGTGCCTTAAATAAAGGGTTTCTTAATATTGAGGTAATGGTTGAGATAAAAATGTTTTTAAACCTATTTTAATAAAATAGCAAGTTTATATAACATATCAATAGATAATTAAATGCCATAAAAAAAGCCCCGGAATTTTATTTCCAGAGCTTTAAAAATATATAAATATTTTACTTAGTATTTAATTTTTAAGCTGTCAAGCGTTTGTGTCGAAATATGTGGAATTTCAAGGTTAATTACTTTCTTTTTGACAATTTCACCAACCTTTTCTGCATCTTCTTTACTTGCAAATGCTTTTTTCCCAGGTATGGCAGGTATGTATTTCTGATTTATATATAAGATACCTTGTTTATAAATTTGATAACCCCATCCATCTATCGTCTTATTTACAACAAGCTCAACAGCTTCCTTTTTTGTCGGTAATGCTTTTTTACTTTTGTAATAGTTCTTATTTAGAACCAGTACTGCACCAACTATAATTACAATAAGGAGGGGTATAATTAACTTCTTAGTTTTCGTCATCGTAAGTAGCAGTTGGGTCAAAGCGCCAAATGTCACCTAAGTAATAGCTGCTGCTTCTACCTGTAGTCACATATCCATAGTTGCCACTTCCCCAACCAACTGCTTCTGTTCTGGTTGATCCTTCAAACGCTGTTTTTTCTTCCCATAAATCAGTGCCTGGATTATATTCCCAAACGTTGTTAACCAACGATGAACTGCTTCCTCCTACCAAATAGCCTTTCCCGTTCACTGAAAAAGCAACTGCATTTTGACGTGCAATAGAAGTATAGTCATCATCAAAACTTTCATCAGACTTTGCATTGGTTATTTTTCTTTTTTCAGTCCATGTTCCATTTGCTGGATCAAATACGTACAACTGATTATCATAAATACCATTGTCAATACCTGTTACCAAATATGCTTTTTCACTTATTACAAATACAGCAGCATCCCTTCTTTTTTCTCCAGGATAGTTACTAATCAGCGTCCATTCACCATTTGAAGGGTTAAATTCGTAAAAATCTTTTGTGCCTCCAAAATCAGTATTATAACCCGTTCCAACATACCCTTTGTTGTTAATTGAAAAAGCAACAGCACCACGCACAGGTTTTCCAGGATATTCGCCAATATCGCTCCATTCATTTGTGCTTGGGTCATATGCATAAAAATCAGCAAGATGATCATCACCATCGTATCCTGTTCCAACATATCCTTTAGATCCTATAGCAAAACCTACAGCATCCATTCTTGCATTACCCGGCATATCGGCAATTTGACTCCAGCTATTCGAACTTATATCGTAAACCCAAAAGTCTTCTAGCCTATCTTCGCCATTATAACCTGAACCGACATATGCTTTTGTTCCGATCATAAAAGAAGCAGCGGCGCTCCTAGGCGTCCCATTTAAAGTAGATTGTTTTGTCCAGTCCCCTAATAATTCCTCATCTTCATCCTTTTTGCAACCAAAAGCTAACAACGATATACTCAATGCGAACAAAATTACCTGAAAATTGATTTTCTTGCTTTTCATACAATTATTTTATTACTTGATTTTTTTAAAATTTTGCGAATTTAATAGATTTCACGTGCTATTTAAACGCAAACGTATCAGTAGCTGGGTTGTAAAAAAAGGAAACTAGACAAACGTGCATATAATATAGATAAAATGGTAAAATAGATCGATATTCACGTATTTAAACGTTATTTCAGGATGATGTTTTGGTTAATTTAATCTAAAACCCCTATTAAACCCCTTTACATCTATATTATATTCAATTTTGTATATATTTCTTTCTCCTCAGAATTATCTTATCTTCTTTTGGGCTCTAATTATTAAATATTCAGTTTAAATGAATAAATTCTGGTTATTTTTTGTGCTAATTGTAGTGGCATTTGGGGCTTGCAAAGAAGAAGGGGATTTAGGTTCAATTACGATTGGGGATGACTTTGTTAGTTCGCAAACCAGTATTGCTGTGGTGGATACTTATTCAGTAAGGATGTCGACTGTAATTGAAGATTCTATCGCAACTTTACGAAAAGGGATTTTATTTGCTGGTCAATACCAGGATGAATATTTCGGACAAATGAGTTCCAATGCTTATATGGAATTTACTATACCTGAAAATTTCTCGCCCGATGATGACGATGTTCTAGATTCATTAACTCTTAAATTAAAGTATTCTGATTTGGTTTATGGGGATACTTTAACGCCTCATACTTTTGAGGTATTCCGAATAAATGAAGAAATGGACGAGTATGACGATAGTCAATTATATAATTCTACTTCATTTCCGCATGATGAAACTCCACTTGGAAAGATTACTTTTATGCCAGAGCCAGGTAAGGATAAGTATCTTGAAATTCGTTTGGCTGATACGCTGGGAAGGGAGTTTTTGGCAAAAAGAAAAGCGGATAATGAAGTTATTACAAGTGAGTCAAAGTTTATCGAATATTTTAATGGCTTAGTTTTAAAGAGTACAACAAATAACGGAGCAATACTCTCTTTTGTAGCACAGGATACAACAGTTGGTCTTGTTTTATATACACACCGCGTTGAAGCTGAAAAAATTGAAAGCAGTTTTAAGTTTAATTTAAACACGGACGGGATCTATTTCAATGAAATAAACGGGGACAGGTCAAATACACTTATTAGTCAATTGTATACACGTAGGGAAGAACTTTCTTCAAGCCAGACAGGGAAAAAATCTTTTATGCAAGCTGGTGCAGGAATCTTCACTCGGTTAGACTTTCCAAGTTTAACTACATTGTTGGAAAAGGACCGGAAATTTGTGCTGGCAAAAGCAGAATTAATCCTTAGGCCTGTACGTGGCAGTTACGATGATATAAATTTGCCTTCAGAGCTGGTATTATACAATTCCGATAAGTATAACAGCTTAGTTTCGGAAATCCAGAGCAGCGATGGGAGCACGCTGGCTGCTGATTTAAATGTGGACGAGATTTATAAAGAGGATACCTATTATAAATTTGATGTTACCAGTTATATTTCTTCTGAGTTGGTGGATGCTCATTTTGATGTTGATCATGGTTTGATAGTAGGATTAACACAAACTAGCATTGGAGGATCGATGGATAGGGTGGTATTTGATGGTTCATATAACCAGGATTATCGCTCTATGCTAAAATTGTACTTTATATTTTATAATTAATTATTGCATTCATAATGTTCAAATACAAAATATATTTCCTTGTTTCTTTTTTTGCGCTTTCATTTTATGCAAACTCGCAAAATACAACCTCGCCTTACTCCATATTTGGACCAGGAGAAATCCAACAAAAAGGATTTGGTAAATTACAAGGAATGGGAGGTGCCGGAATTGCATTACAATCAGGGACATTCCTTAATAATTTAAACCCTGCATCATATGCCGGGATTGATAGCTTGCACTATATTTATTCTGCTGGATTGGAAGCAAAATTTTCAAACTTCCAACAGAAAAATGATAGCAGGAATGATATGACTGCTAATTTTAAATATTTTGCGTTGGGGTTTAGGATTGATAAATGGTGGGCTGCTTCGATCGGGTTAACACCATATACAAATGTTGGTTACGATATTTCATCTGCAAGTTATGTAGAAGGGACGAACAGTAAATACCTATCAACTTATGTTGGGTCAGGTGGTATTAGTCAGGCGTATATTGCAAATGCCTTCAAATTCGGAAACCTTTCATTGGGGGTAAATACTTCTTATATGTTTGGTTCTGTGATCCAGGAAGAAACATTAACGGAACAGGTCATATCACCTAATGCAGTTTATACCATTGTACGGACAGATTACTTGAAAAGCTTTTACTTTGACTACGGATTGCAATACTCTTTTAAAATTAAGGATATTGATTATGCATTTGGAGCCACATTTAGCCAAAAACAAAGCCTTGATTCAAGGCATGTTGTAACAGTTTTGGAAGGTACAACTGCAATTGCAAGCGAAGAAGAAGAATTGGATTATATTGAAGTTCCAAATATGATTGGTGTTGGATTGGCTGTTCAAAACGGCGAAAAATATACAATTGCCGTCGATTATCAGTTTCAACAATGGTCGGATGTTGTTTACCCAACACAGCTCGAAAGTTTTGTAGATGACCACAATTTTTCGGTTGGTGCCGAATTTAGGCCATGGCCAATGCGGGTGATTAATAAAGGGTTTCAAAATTGGGTTTACCGTGCAGGTTTAAACTACGGTACAAGTTACCTGAAAGTTGGCGGACAAGTATTAGACGAAAAAAGTATTAGCCTTGGAATTGGGGTGCCAATAAAAAATGAGAAAGCAAGAAATGTTGGTTCCGCGCTAAATTTTGCTGTAGAAGTTGGAACCAAAGGATCAAGTTCAGGCAGGCAGGTAAAGGAAAATTATGTGCAGTTTCACATGAATTTCAGTATCAATGAGATTTGGTTTATGAAACGGAAATACTTTTAACCATATAGTTTACAACCTTCTGTTATTCATTTCATTCAGGAAAAAATTCTTGTAACTTTCCCCAATAGGAATATACGTATCACCTATTACAACTTGTGCTTTATTGATTGTTTTGATATAATCAAGTGCAATGATATAAGATTTATGTATCCTTGAAAATTTTTCCGAAGGAAGGTTTTTTTGCATGTTTTTCAATGAATTCAGTGTAATAACCGGTTTTGCCGATTGTGTGGTATATATTTTTATATAATCCTTTAATCCCTCCACATAAAGGATATCATTGATATTGATTTTGATGGTTTTATAATCGGCTTTAACCAAAATAAACTCCTTGCTGTTGCTGGCTTCCTTCTCGTTTCTGCCGCTATTGTATTTGTAGTTTTTAAAGGTGAAAAATTCGTATGCTTTATTAACCGATTTTAGGAACCTGTCGAAAGTTATTGGCTTAATCAGGTAATCGGTTGCATTTAAGTTAAAACCCTCAATAGCATATTCCGAATATGCCGTTGTGAAAATAATCATAGGCTTGTTCTCAAGGCTTTTTATGAAATCGATTCCCGAAACATTTGGAAGGATAACTTCCAGAAAAATCAAATCAATTTTCTGGTTTTGAAGTACCTCGAATGCCTCAAATGCGGTAGAACATTTCGCAACCAGGGTTAGGTAAGGCACATGATCAATAAAATCAGAAAGGGTATTTTGTGCTAAAGGCTTATCATCAAGAATAATACACTTCATTTCATACGATGTTTTGGTTTGCCAAATGGCAAAGTTCATCTTTGTCCTAAAACCATGCAATTTAGTTAATTTATTATAACCGACTGGTTTTGGTTTTGTTATTTGTTGCTGAAACAAAATGTTATTTGTTAATAAATCCTTTCTTATTTAGACTAAATAAAAGAAAAATGATCAATTTATTTTGATTTTACAGTTTTGAACCTATATTTGCTTTCAGAAAAATTGAAGCAAAAATGAATCTTATTTCATCTGATATAATCTTAAATAGTGCAAATGCAATGTGTTGTTGTATGTGTTGTGCCCTTCTTAAGAATATGCAGGAGAAATATTGATATATAAAATATTATATGGCTGATAGAAGCCCTTCTGCATTTGCGGAAGGGCTTTTTTTATGCTTGATAGTTGATAAATTATGGCTGATAAAACGTACAGAAGCATTGTGAAAACCATTTCCTGGCGAACGATTGGAACGATTGACACCATTGTTATTTCGTTTCTGGTAACAGGGAAACTTGATTTTGCGGTAACCATTGGAGGAATTGAACTATTTACAAAAATGATACTCTATTATTTCCACGAAAGAGGATGGAATAAACTAAAATTCGGGAAGGTTAAAGATACCCCGATTGAATATGAAATTTAGCCTTATGAAAAAGAAATTTTTACCCATCAGTATTGATATTACTGACCAAAAGGTTCTGATAATCGGGGGAGGAAAAAGTGCTTTTAAAAAAATAAAAATTCTACAAAATTTTGGTGTTGAAGTGGAGGTTCTGGCTTTAGAAATCCTGGATGAAATAAAAGAAAACGGGATCAAGTTCAAGCAAAAGAAATATGAAAAGAAAGATATAAAAGGGTATTTAATGCTCTATTCCTGTTCGAATGATTTAGAACTTGATAAACAAATTGTTCAGGATGCCATGTCGATGGGCGTGCTTGTAAATATCCACGACAAACCCGGTTTGTGCCAGTTTATTTCCCCGGCGATTTATAAAGAAGGAAACCTTACCGTTGCGGTTGGATCAAATGGGGAAGATGTTTTTAAATCGATTAAAACCAGGGATATGATTGCTCAATTTCTAAGAGAAAATTCAACAAATAACATTAAAAAAACAATCTAATATATCGTATTATGAAAACCATTTATAATCCATTAAACGATGAGCAGGCAAAAGCATTGCATGAGTTGACCATACAACTCGACAGGGAAGGGCTTGTTTGGATTAACGGCTACTTTCAGGGATTGCTAAATGCCGGAAGCAAACAAACGGCAATTACTAAGCCCAATTCTGAAAACCAAGCGAAATTGACGATTTTGTTTGGTACGCATACAGGGCATAGCCAGGCAATTGCAAACCAGCTTTCAGGTGTGGCCGAAAACCTTGGAATCAAGGCAAGTGTTTTTAGCATGGAAGAGTATAAAGTTAAGCAACTGGCGAAAGAAGAAAACCTTGCTATAATTGTGAGCACGCACGGTGAAGGCGAAGCTCCGGATATGGCGGAAGATTTTTACAATTTTGTTCGAAGTAAAAGATTGCCCCAGCTGACCACTTTAAACTATGCTGTGTTTGCTTTAGGCGATAAGTCGTATAACTTGTTTTGCCAAACAGGTATTGATATCGATAAAGCATTGGCTAAAAATGGGGCAAAACAGCTTTTGCCAATTGCCACAACCGATGTTGATTATGAAGATAATGCTGAAGCCTGGATTAGTTCAATTTTGGATAAGTTGAAGCAAACCGCACCTCAGTCCAACGCCAATATTAATCTTAGTCAAATTGGTTCCGTTTCACAAAAACATACGTATACAAGAAAAAATCCATTTTATGCCGAAATATTGGATAAAGTAAGAATTACCGGGCGTGATTCTGATAAAGAAGTATATCATTTGGAATTATCGTTGGACGATTCAGGAATAAACTATTTGCCGGGAGATTCAGTCGGGATTCTTGCCAACAATCCGCCTGAATTGGTACAGGCAATCCTCCAAAAAACTAAATTCGATCCGGAGGATAAGGTTTGGATAAAAGAGGAAGAAGTACGTATAAAAGATGCCTTATTAAACCACTATGAAATTACCGTATTAACTAAAGATGTAATTCGTAAATATGCGGAAAAATCGGGCAACAAAAAGCTTGAGGAACTTCTTTCGGACGAAAAAGGATTGGAAGATTATTTATACGGTCACGATGTGTTAGACCTTCTGGATGAATATCCGCATCATTGGGAACCCAAGGATTTTTTTGAGATACTCAGAAACTTTCCTGCAAGGTTATATTCAATCTCATCGAGCCAGGAGGCTGTTGAAGACGAAGTCCACATAACCGTTTCGGTGGTGAATTACGAAAATAAAGGACGTAATCGAGTTGGGGCATGTTCCTCTTTCCTTTCCAAAGCATGTGAAATTGGGGATAAAATTCCGATTTATATTGATCAGAACCCATCGTTTAAATTGCCTGAAAATAGCGATACCCCGATCATAATGGTTGGTGCAGGAACTGGCGTGGCACCTTATCGTGCATTTCTGCAACATCGTGAATCGGCAAATAAGAAAGGCAAAAGTTGGTTGGTGTTTGGCGACAGAAGTTTTTATTCTGATTTTTTGTATCAGGTAGAATGGCAAAAACTTTTGACAAAAGGATATCTCGAAAAATTGGATGTTGCCTTTTCGCGCGATCAAAAAGAGAAAGTTTATGTGCAACACCGACTTAAAGAAAATCAACAAGAACTCTTTAACTGGCTGGAAAATGGGGCAAGCTTCTATTTATGTGGCGATATGAAATATATGGCAAAAGATGTGAATAAGACACTGCTGGAAATCATCCAGGTTCAAGGTGGCATATCGGAAACGAAAGCCAAAGAATACATCAAAAAATTGAAAAAAGAAAAACGCTTCCAGGTAGATGTTTATTAATAGTTTACTGGAGCCCAAGTGAAACTTATAGGCTTTATTCAGGATAAATATAAAATAACTATCAAAACAAAAATAATGAGCGAAACAATTGATTGGAAAGAACTTTCGGAAGTTGAAAAATTAAAATACGATAGTAATTATTTGCGGGGCACCCTCATTGAGAGTCTTGCTGATCCAATAACCGGGGCTATTGCTCCAGGTGATACCCAAATCTCAAAATTTCATGGTATATATCAGCAATTCGACAGGGATATCGACAAAGAACGTAAAAAACAAAAACTGGAACCTGCGTATTCATTTTTAATCAGGGTTCGGATGCCCGGTGGTGTCTTTACAACCCAACAGTGGCTTCAAATGGATGCCTTGTCGGAACAATATGCCAACAAAACCCTGAAACTTACAACCAGGCAAACATTTCAATTACACGGCGTATTAAAAAAGAACCTCAAACCAACCATCAAGGCAATGAATAAAGTTTTGATGGATACCATTGCAGCTTGTGGCGACGTAAACCGGAATGTTATGTGCCACCCAAATCCGGCGGAGTCACCTTTGCACAAAGAGATTGTAGATACGGCGCAACAAATAAGCGAGCATTTATTGCCAAAAACAAAAGCTTATCACGAGATTTGGTTGGATAAAAAACTGGTTGCCAACAGCAAAAAAGAAATAGAACCACTTTATAAGAATAGGTATTTGCCTCGAAAATTTAAAATTGGGGTAGTACTGCCTCCTTACAACGATTGCGATGTTTTTTCCCAGGATTTAGGATTTATTGCTATTGTGGAGAAAGGTAAAATTGTTGGTTACAATGTAACTGCCGGGGGCGGGCTTGGTTCTACGTTTGCAATGCCCGAAGCGTACCCAAGAACTGCAAGCATCATTGGTTTTTGTTTGCCCGAACAGGTGGTGGATGTGGCTGAAAAAGTGGTTGCTGTTCAGCGTGACCATGGCGATCGTAAAAACAGAAAACAGGCAAGGTTGAAATATACCATTGACCGGATGGGGTTGGATAATTTCATTAAAGAAGTACAGAAATATCTTGGCTGCGAATTACAGGAAGCCAAAAAGTTTACATTTTCGAGAAACGGTGATCGTTTAGGTTGGAAACAGGGAGCTGATGGTAAATGGAGCATCACCCTATTTGTTGAAGGAGGCAGGGTAAAAGACAAGGATGGTTTCAGGCTTAAAACTGCCTTGAGGGAAATTGCAGAATTGATTGATGGACAATTTATTTTAACAGGAAACCAAAATGTTATTATTGCGAACCTTTCCGATATCGACAAAAAGGTGGTAAACGAACGGTTAAGAGTGAACGGTGCATCTCCAGAAAAGATTTCCGGTTTGCGAAAAAATTCCATTGCTTGTGTGGCATTAAATACTTGTCCCCTGGCTTTTGCTGAGGCTGAAAGGTACCTTCCTGATTTAATCACAAAAATTGAAGGATTATTGGCTGTGCATAAGCTCACCAAAGAGGAGATTGTAATTCGGATGACGGGCTGCCCAAATGGTTGCGGAAGACCGTACCTTGCAGAAATTGGTTTTGTAGGAAAATCGCTTGGGCATTATAATTTGTATCTTGGAGGGAGTTTTATTGGTGACAGGCTCAATACCTTATACAAGGAAACCCTTTCGGAAACTGAAATCCTAAAGGAATTAGAACCTCTGATTGCAGACTTTGCCAATAACAAAAAAAGCAAGGAGCACTTTGGCGATTTTGTCATCCGAAAAGGATATGTAAAAGCAACTTTGAAAGGATCCGATTTTAGACATTAAAGAGCCTTTGCTCAGCAATAGGGCTTTTTATTCCCCCTTTTGTAAAGGGGGATTCAGGCAGGAGAACCTGTTTCGTTGTATAATAAAACTGTTTTTGTCTCCCTTTGTAAAGGGGAATTCAGGCAGGAGAACCAGATCTTTTGTAGTATAAAACTATTTTTGTCCCCCTTTTGTAAAGGGGGATTCAGGGGGATTATATAACTAAATACCAAAATATAATGAAAAACATCAGCATACTAGGTTGTGGATGGCTTGGAAAACCATTGGCACTTTATTTACAAAAAGAAGGTTTTCGGGTGAAAGGAAGTTCTTCTTCACATGAAAAATTACCTAAATTGAAGGAGATAGGGATTGATTCGTATTTTGTATCCTGCACCGAAGCAAATGTAGAATATGATAATAAGAATTTCTTTGATGCAAATATTTTGATTGTGAATATCCCGCCAAGAAGGGCGGCAGGATATAATTACCCCAAAAGCATGAAACTTTTGTCGGTAGAAGTGGCAAAGTTTAATATTCAAAAAGTGATATTTATATCAGCAACTTCCGTATATCCTGAAAACGGACAATTGGTAAGTGAAACTGATGCTTCCCCTTTAACCGAAAGAAGCCGGACGCTTTTAGAAGCCGAAAATCATTTTTTGGATAATCCAGCATTTGAAACTACAGTTATTCGAATGAGCGGATTGGTTGGTCCGGGAAGGGTGCCTGGGGTTACCAAACGACAGGTGAGTTTGTCGGATGGTTCGGTAAACCTGATACATTTAGACGATTGTATCTCTATTATTCATCAGATCATAATCAAAAATCCAAAGGGAAAGATTTACAATGCAAGTTGTCCCGAACAACCTTTGCGCAGCACACTTTATAAGCATATCAGAAAACTTGGCTTCGAAACAATTGAAATTTCTGAAGAATTTGATGTTAACCGAAAGCGGGTGAGCAGCCAAAAATTGATGGATGATTTGGATTATTCGTTTAAGTATAAAAATCCTTTGGAAATAGGAAAAGAAGGGTATCTGAATAAGTAAATAATTGATCAAGTTATAAAATACTTGACGCTTAACGCTTGCAGCTAAAAGCTATATAGAAATGAAGAAACCAGGGAAAATATATATTGTTGGGGCGGGTCCGGGCGATCCTGACCTGCTTACTATTAAAGCATATAAAGTCATTATAAATGCGGACGTAATTTTATACGATGCCTTAATTTCAGAAGAAATAAAAAACTTATTCCCCAAAAACGCTGAACTTATATTTGTTGGGAAAAGGGCAGGTGATGGTTTGGATATTACTGAAAGGCAAGCGAAAATTCATCGTATTATGAAAAAGAAAGTTTTGCAGGGTAATATTGTAACTCGTGTAAAATCAGGTGATCCGATGGTGTTTAGCCGTGGGGCAGAGGAGTCTCAGTTTTTAGGAAAAAATAATTTACCCTTTGAAATAATTCCGGGTATTTCTGCATTTAATGCAGTGTCTGCTGAGTTTGGGATTCCATTGACTGATCGGCACGGAAGCAACTCTTTGCACATTTTTTCCGGACGTGATGTTTCGGGGAATTTGTTGAACATACAACAATTATACGATGCCATTAAAAATAACGGAACTGCTGTAATTTATATGGGGGTCAGGGTTTTGGAAGAAATTGCAGAAAAACTGTCTGGTTTGCAGAATGGGTTTATTTATGCAAGCATTGTGTCAAAATCGGGGCATAAGGATGCATCGATTGTAGAAGGAAACTTGTCCGATGTTGTAAAATATATTCAAGAAAATCCGGTAAAAATGCCGGCTTTAATTATTATGCGAATGCATTCTGAAAATGGGACACCAAGGGAAAATTACAGCACATATATCGATAAAAGGGAATATGCAATGATCGAAACAGAGATGAGGTAAAAGATCAATACTTTTCTGTGTTTGGCTTTGCTTTGTTTCGATTGGTGTGATGAAATTAGCCCCAGGTTTGCGATAAACAATGCAAAAAGCATCAATACAATATGCTCAACCGGCCACAATCTTTTTTCAACACCTTCAGTACCCAGGTATTCGTATCCTTCGGGAGATCCGAGATTGGTAAAAAGAATTAAACCAAATATTAATTGCAGGTATAGACTAATAATAAAAGCATAAGCCAGGAATTTGTCCAGTTTTATGTATTCTTTGGAAGCAACGATCCCACGAACCGACCGCACGGTAAGCCACAACGCAAAAACAAGAAACGAAAAACTCACCACATAGTGGATGGTTTTAATGGTTGTTTGTTGTATGATAATTGTGGCTTCCATAAATTAATATCAGCTTCTGTTCCAGTTTGTTTCTTTAATCCAATCAACTACCAGTTTGGCATTCTCAACAGGCAATCCAGGCACAAATCCATGACCAACATTAAAAATCCAATTGGTATTGTTTGTACCAAAAGGCAGGTATTCTTCCAATGTTTTTATAATGGTTTCTTGATCTGCCATCAACAACCTTGGGTCAAGGTTTCCCTGAAGCCCAATTTCAGGATGCACCAATTTGCGAGCTTCCTCGATAGGGGTTTGCCAGTCGATGCTCAAATAGTCGGTATCGTCAGTAGTGATTTTTCCAATGCCTGTGCCCAATCCTTTTGGCAGGAATATTACCGGGCAACCAGCTTCTTTTACTGCCGCTGAAATTCTTCTGACATAGGGCATGATCACCTCAAAATATAATTTGGAAGGAATTAATCCTGCATGGGTTTCAAAAATCTGAAAAGCCGCAATTCCATGTTTTACCTGGTTTAAGGCATATTCTATCGACAACTCTGTAATTTCTTCTAAAATTTGCTCAGCCAATTTCAAGTCTTTGTAAAGCATGGTTACCGCATCCGGAAAAATGTGGTTGGTTCCCAATCCTTGCACCATGTAACAGAAGGTAGTGAACGGAGCGCCGCAAAAGCCAATTAAGGGCGTATCTAATGGCTTGGTATCCTGTATTTCGTCAATTACATCGTAAATATATTCCAGTTTTGATGCATCCGGTTTTAATAAATCCGTTGGCGTGCCTGAGTCTTTTAAAGCCTTGGCAAAGCGTGGCCCTGAGTCTGTAAAATTCAATTCCATGCCCAATGCCTCAGGAATCACCAATATGTCGGAAAACAAAATGGCAG
The DNA here is from genome assembly GCA_963678235.1 of Prolixibacteraceae bacterium. Classification (GTDB taxonomy): domain Bacteria; phylum Bacteroidota; class Bacteroidia; order Bacteroidales; family Prolixibacteraceae; genus JABMQB01. The sequence goes on from OY782766.1 coordinate 4,646,528, forward strand.
CATCGACCCCTAAGTCATATATCGGCAGTAAGGTTACTTCTGCGGCTAGCTTTGGGGAACTCATTAATTCTTTGAAACTGTATTGTTCACGCATTTTTAAATACGAGGGCAAAACCCTTCCCGCCTGACGCATAAACCACACAGGTGGCCTTTCCGTGTTTTCTCCCTTTAATGTCTTTACAAATATTGAATTTTCCATTCTTTCAACTTCTTCTTTCTGATTACTTATCCCCTTTTGCACTTAATGTTTTTTTTACCACAAAGGCACAAAATCACTAAGGTTCACAAAGTTTCTATTTATTACTTCAATAAATAAATTTTAATTCCACTCCTTTTGAAGGGCTAGGGGAGGCTATTTAGTGCCTCCAAGTTTGCTTCAATTAAATTTTGAATATCATCGTCGGTGTGTACATACGACACAAACAAACATTCAAACTGCGAGGGCGCAATGTAATTTCCACTTTCCAGCGATTGTTTAAAATAATTCGCATATTTTTTTGTGTCGCTTGTCATAGCTTCATCAAACGAAGTAACCTTTTCATTTTCCGTAAAGAATAAGGTCATCATTGATCCAACCCTGTTTATTACCCCACTCACTCCGGAAGTATTCAAATTCTTTTTAATTCCTTCTTCCAGAATTGTAGCTTTTCGTTCCAATTCAGAATAAAAGTCTGGAGTGTTTTTTATGAGTTTCAGCATAGCTATTCCCGCAGCCATGGCCAAAGGGTTTCCAGAAAGAGTTCCGGCTTGGTATACTGGTCCGGTAGGAGCTAGCATATCCATAATTTCTTTTTTACCTCCGTAAGCTCCGACAGGTAGACCACCTCCAATAATTTTCCCTAAAGTTGTAAGATCCGGTTCTACACCAAAATATTCCTGAGCTCCGCCTTCTGCAAGTCTGAAGCCTGTTATTACTTCATCAAAAATCAACAATGAACCATGCTTTTTACAAATAGATTTTAAGCCTTCTAAAAATTCTTTTTTTGGTGGAACAACACCCATATTTCCCGCAACAGGTTCAACAATAATTGCAGCAATATCTCCTCCTTTTTCGGCAAATACTTTTTCCACTGAGTCCAGATTATTGTATTCTGCCAATAAAGTATCTTTTGCATTTCCGGCTGTAACACCAGGGCTATCAGGTAAATTAAGTGTTATTGCCCCGGAACCTGCTTTAATTAAAAAACTATCGCCATGACCATGGTAATTTCCCACAAATTTCAATATGGCATCTCGTTTGGTGTACCCCCTGGCCAATCGGATTGCACTCATGGTCGCTTCAGTTCCTGAGTTTACCATTCTAACCTTTTCAATGGTAGGAACCATATCCACAATAAGTTCAGCCATTTCGGTTTCATACAAAGTTGGTGCACCAAAACTGGTACCTTTCTGGGCAGCTTCACTTAATGCTTCCAAAATAGTATCATGTGCGTGACCAAAAATTAATGGTCCCCATGAAGCAACAAAATCCGTATAGCGATTTCCATCGATATCCCAAATTTTTGAGCCTTTACCCTTGTCAATAAACACCGGATTTAAATTGACACTTTTAAATGCCCTCACCGGGGAATTAACCCCTCCGGGAATTGTCTTTTGAGCTTCCTTAAAAGCTTTTATGCTGTATATATTATTCATTTTTCAATTTAGTTTCGAGTGATTAGTTACGCGATATGAGTATGTTTTAAACTCGAGACTCGTAACTCTTAACTACATACCCTTTAATATTTTTGCTGCATCAACTGCGTGGTAGGTCAGGATAATGTCGGCCCCGGCACGTTTAATCGAGGTTAATATTTCCATCATGACACGTGCGCCGTCAATCCAGTCTTTTTCGGCTGCAGCTTTCACCATCGAAAATTCACCACTTACATTGTACGCAGCCACAGGCATTTTAAACTCCGATTTTACCCTGTAAATAATATCGAGATAGCTTAATGCTGGCTTTACCATAACTATATCTGCTCCTTCGGCGATATCCAAATCTACTTCGCGGATTGCTTCATCACTGTTTGCCGGATTCATTTGGTAAGTTGCCCTGTTCCCAAATTTCGGGGCGCTTTCGGCAGCTTCCCTAAATGGGCCATAAAATCCGGATGCATATTTTGCCGAGTACGACATGATCGGTATTTTTTCAAATTTGTTTTCATCAAGGGCTTCCCTCATCCTGCCAACCCTTCCGTCCATCATATCGCTTGGGGCAACCATGTCAGCTCCGGCTTCAGCTAGTGAAACTGCTTGTTTGGCAAGGGTTTCAATGGTGGTGTCGTTATCCACATCGCCATCAATGATTGTTCCGCAATGCCCATGAACTGTATATTCGCAATTACATATATCTGCAATGATGTATAAGTCGGGAAGTTCCTTTTTTATTGCCCTAATGGCTTGTTGAACAATACCATTGTGCTGGCAGGCAACGGTTCCATCTTCATCTTTTTCTGCCGGAATACCAAAAAGCAAAATTGCACGTACCCCGGATGCAACCACTTTTTTACATTCTTCCACCAGGTTTTCAACCGAAAGCTGATAATTTCCCGGCATAGAACTTATAGGATTTTTAATATTGGTTCCGGCAATTACAAATAGCGGCATTACCAAATCGTCAACTGTTAGTTTTGTTTCAGTAACCATATCCCGTAATACGGAATTGTATCTAAGTCTTCTAAGTCTTGTTTCTGGAAATAACATGGTATGGATTTTTTTAGGTTTCTATTTTTGATTCGTGCTATAATAGTCAATGATTGCTTTGCACAGTCCTTCTGTTGTTGAAGTTGTAGCCGTTATTAATGGGCTATGCCCTTCGTTTTGAATTGCTTTACTTGTGATTTGCCCAATGCTTGCCAATTTTAGTTCTTTCAGATCAATAAATGACTTCAAGTTACTAAAAGTTGATGGACTGGTGAGCAAAATCAGATCGTAAGAATTATTGGCAATACGTTTTAAGATAGTTTCATCAGCACTTGTCGGCGACATGGTTTTATAAATATTAATTCTGGTGACCTGGTTTTTTTCAGAAAGCTTGTTTTCAAGGGTGTCATCGGCAAGGTTTCCCAAAGCCAACAAGAAATTTAAATTTCTGGGCGAGTATTTTTTATAAAACAAGTCCAGCATATCAGTGGAAGTATTCCCTGTACTGATAAAATCAGGGGCATAACCGTAATAATCCAACTCAGCTGCTGTTTTTTTGCCAACAGTTCCAATTTTAAGGCTGTCTGGTAAGTTTGTGTTGCCATTGATTTCACTCAGGTGTTTGAAAAAATGAACAACCCCGTGCTTGCTGGTGAAAAATACCCAGTCAAACTTAATTAGCTTATTTAGAGCTTCTTTTTCTTTTTCGGTCGGAGTCACACTTTTAATTTCGATCATGGGCAATGCCAAAACTTCGGCACCTTCATTTTTTAATAAATCGGGTAGGTCATCATCAGCATCTATTGGGCGTGTGGTTATCAATACTTTGCCTTGTAACTTTTTACTCTCAACCTGTTCTGTTATGTTTTCCGTTCTTACCTGATCCAGGATTTGTTTACCACCACGGATATATATTTTTTTAGCAATTTCTATGGATAACTGTTCGGCATCATCTATTTTCCCCTGAGCGGTTTCTTTCATAAAATTTAATCCGTCGATGCTTGAGATAAAACCAGTAATGGTAAAAGTATCGCCTTCAATTTTGCTGTGGCTACCCACCGGAATTTGGCACCCACCTTCCAATGTTTTCAGAAAAGCCCTTTCGGCATTGGTGGTAATTAATGTTACCCGGTCGTTAATTGCAGATATTATGTTTTCGATTTCCGGATCGTTATCTTTAATTTCGATGGCAATGGCTCCTTGTCCGCATGCAGGGATCATTTCATCCAAATCAATAACTTCCGTAATATGTTCGCCCATATCGAGTCTTTGCAAACCTGCTGCGGCCATCACCATGGCAGAACAATATCCTTCCTGCATTTTTCGTATTCGGGTATTTACGTTCCCGCGGATATCAACGATTTTAAGGTTTGGGTACTTTCTAAGCAATTGTGCCCTTCTTCGAAGGCTCGACGTGGCAACAATATCTTCCGGGGTCATTTCATGAAGTTTTCGGTCATCAACACTAACAAATGCATCGCGCGTTTCTCCACGTTTTAAAACTGCCCCAAGTTTTGTACCTTCAGGGAAAGTGGTTGGCAAATCTTTCAGGCTGTGCACTGCCATGTCAATTTCGTTGGCAAACAAAGCAACCTCCAATTCTTTTGTGAATAAACCCTTGTCGCCAATTTTCGATAAGGCAACATCCAGGATTTTATCCCCCTTTGTTTTAATAATTACGATTTCGAAATTTTTTGCCGGGAATTGGGCTTCCAATTCTTCTTTTACACGGAAAGCCTGGTAAAGTGCGAGTTTACTACCACGGGTTCCTATCCTTACAGGATTGCTCATTGCCTTATATCAAATAGTTCGTTTACCAAAGATATAGCTTCTTCCTTACGCCCGTTATCGGTGATCGATTTAACGTTTTTAATCATCAAACGGATAAACTTATTGGTAATGTGCTCGGCGTAGTCAGAAGTTTTCTGCGGATCGATATCCTGTTGACGTTTTATAAACCCTTCTAATTCAGCTTCATTAATTTTCTGGAAATTTTCACTGATGTTCTGGAAAGTAGGTGTTAGATTTCGTGTACACTGCCAATCCGAAAAGTCTTTCACTACTTTGTGAATAATTTTTTCCGCTTTGCTGATTTCACCTTTTCTTTTACCAAAGGTTTCATCCACAACAGCATTTAAATCATCAATATCAAAAACAAAAACATTATCAACTTCAGCCACATCCTTTGCAACGTTTCTGGGAACAGAAAGGTCAACAAACAGGATGGGCTTGTTGATACGTTCAATCATCACCTTTTCAACCAATTCTTTGGTGATAATTGCTTTTTTTGATGCAGTTGATGCAATGACTATATTATTATTTATGAGTTGTGGTACGAGCTCGTCAAATTCTTTTACTTCGCCATCATACCTGTGTGCAACTTCTTGTGCTTTTTCGAAAGTCCTGTTAATGATTGTAAATTGGTGACACCCTTTTTTCTTTAGGTTTTGAACGGTAAGTTCACCCGTTTGTCCGGCACCAATCAACAATGTTGGCTGAGCTGCCAGGTTGTGCAATTTTTTAGATGCCAGGTCAACAGCCGCATAACTAATTGAAATTGCCCCTTTGCTAAGTTCCGTGTGTGTCCTCACTTTTTTCCCAGCTTCGAATGCTTTATTAAAAAGACGGATAAGTACCGGACTATGGAAATTATATTTATCGCTGATGCTGAAGGCATCTTTTAGCTGACCAACAATTTGGTATTCACCTAAAGCCATTGAATCTAAACCCGACGATACCCTGAATAAATGCTGGGCTGCATCTTCTTCCTGTTTTTTGTAAAAATGGGCAACCACGTTTTTGTCAACTTTTCGGGACTGAAACAAGGCATGCTCCAATTTATTAAAATAGGAAGTGATATCGGTATGGTTAATGTCAAAATAAAATTCGGTGCGATTACAGGTTGAAATGATGATGATGCCATTAAATCCTTCTGATTTCAAGGCAGGTACGAATCTTTTGATGTCCTCTTCACAAAAAACAAACCGTTCCCTGATTTCGATGGGTGCCGATTTGTGATTTAATCCCAATAATCCTATCATATCTTTTCAATGACTTTATTTAATATTCAAGTTTATAAAAACAATCTGTAGAAAATCTGTAGAAATTTCAGATTTCAGTTTAAGCCTAATTTGCCGGGATATTCCAATGAGAAAATAATTTCAAAATTTTATTATTGGTATTCATGGTTGGGAAATAAAGTAATCGTAAGTGTCATATATTCAACAATATACAATTGTATAGTTCTGTATTTGTTTTATTAATAAACAAACAAGCATAGCATATGTTCAATAAAAATTATTTATTTAGAATAAATTGAAATTACGGATATTTTGCATTTGGGTGAGGCGAATTCCGATTTGCCTCTTTAAAGTTGAATGTTAAAGGATTAATATCTTCTAAAACCTTATTCTAAACTGATGTTTATTATCCTGAAAATCATAATCTACTTCGAAGCCTGAAACCTCGCAAATTTTCTGGACAATTGCCAATCCAAGTCCTAATGATTCAGCTGAATTTCCCAATTTTTGGAAACGTTGAAAAAGTTTTGTGTCATCCAGTTCATTTTTAATCCCTGAATTGGCAACGGTAATTGATTTATCTGAAGAAAATACGTGGATTTCGCCTCCTTTTACGTTATGCCGGATGGCATTTTTCAATAGGTTGGAAAACAATATTTCAGCCAATTGGGAATTCATTTTCAAAACAATATTGTTATCAATGGAGGATTGTACCTTGATTTGCTTTGCCGAAATTAAGTCTTCAAAAACATCCAATTGTTCTTCGATGATGGAAGCCGCGTTAAGTTCTTTTATTTCGGGGAACTGACGGTTTTCGATTTTTGCCAGTAAAAGTAAGGTCTTGTTATAGCGCGAAAGTTTGGTGGTTGCTTCAAATGCATCAGCCACGGCTTTTAATTGCTTGTCACTTAAATTGTCGGATTGCAATAACAATTCCATTTTTGAATTTATTACTGCCAAAGGGGTTTGCAATTCGTGGGCTGCATTCTCAGTGTATTCCTTCAGACTGAGATAATTTTTGTTGATCCTGTCGGTCATCTTGTTTAAAACCTGGTTTAAATCATCAAATTCTTTGATATCCGATTCTTCCAGCAATAAACTACTATTTGTATTGATATCGTAGGCATTTATTTTTTCAATCGTATCGTAAAATACCTTCCAGGCTTTTAGGGAGGTATGTCTATTCAAAATTAACAAACTGCTAATTAGTAAAACAACAATTGCCGTAAGCAGGAATAAAATCCTGACAATCAAATTATCCGTTTCCGAAAGGGACTTATAAATGGTGACCAAATAATCCTGGTTGTTGACCTGGGCCACAAAGTTCATCTGACGATATGCCAAGTATTTATTTAAATCCTGATTAAAAATGAGCGTGTCGGAAAAGCTTACAGCAGGTTTCGAATTGTTCTCAATTGGAACGATCGTGATTTTTTCATCCTGGGTAGGTGGCAATTGCGCCGAAGAGTGAACCGATTCCAGTTTGCTGGTGATAGAACTTTTTCGCTTGCCGAGTTCGATGTTGATATTTTGGTCAACCTGTTGCCTTAACAAATAGTAAAAGATAATGGTCCCCGACATAAAGATAAACAGGGAGATGGTTAAAAAATTAAGGCTTGTTTTTGTAAGTAGTTTCATGAGTGTAATCTGGTTACAAGTGGGCTAAAGGTAAAAGTGCCTAAATTACTTAAAGTTTCATTTTAATGTTTTAAAGTTTTTCCAATGGAAGTAAAAATCGCAAGTATTTCTTTTGCTTCTTTGATGACAGGTTCTATATTTTTTAAATCTGTCCATTTGAGCTCCAAAATAATTTCTAACCAATAAACAGTTTCACTTGCTTCACTTTCACAAATTTTAATTTTATTCATAAAATCCGCTTTACTTCTTGCCCGATTAGCTTCTCTATAATTTGCTCCAACACTGGTTCCTGACTTAGTAAGTTGATTTTTTATGACTTTGCATTCGGTTGACGAGGGGAGTTTGGTTAAAAGTTTTATGATGTTTATGGCAAATTTCTTTGTTCTTTTTTCTAATTGTATGCCAAACTCTTTATTCTCCATATTTTAACAACTCTAGTTCACTTCCAACTCTAGTTCACTTCCAACTCTAGTTCACTTCCAATTCTAGTTCACTTCCAACTTTAGTTCACTTCCAACTCTAGTCCACTTCCAACTCTAGTCCACTTCCAACTCTAGTCCACTTCAAACTTATACCCAACCCCATAAATGGTTTTAAGGTAATCTTTGCATCCTTTGTCAATCAGTTTTTTCCGAAGGTTTTTAATTTGTCCGTATAAAAAATCGTACGAATCGGCAATGTCCATATAATCCCCCCAAAGGTGTTCTGCCAGACCAGTTTTCGTAATTACTTTGTTTTTATTGGCGATAAAAAATTGTAAAAGTTCGTATTCCTTTTTTGTAAGTTTTAGCAGATCATCGTTAATAAATACCTGATGTTCATCGGGGTGTAATTTAATTTCATTGACAACGATTTGGTTATTACCACTGAAATTTACCCTCCGGTTTATCGATTTTAAATGCGCATTTAATTCCGCCAAATGAAAAGGTTTTGTAAGATAGTTGTCGGCGCCAATTTCCAAACCTTCAATTCTGTTGTCGAGTGAATTTCTGGCAGAAATGATAATAATGCCCATTTGTTTGGCTGCTTTTTTAACTTTTTTGATCAAATCGAGGCCACTGCCATCCGGAAGGTTGATGTCAACCACAATACAATCGTATTCGTGTAAAGCAATTTTTTCATCGGCATCGGCATAATTATATACAGCCTCGCACAAATGCCCTTCATCGTTCAGATAGTCAACAACCGAGTCCGACAGGGCTTTTTCATCTTCAATAATAAGTAATTTCATTGCAGCTAGTCAATTTTTTACAAGATAACAACTTTTACAATCTACTAAAAATGTTTGTCGGGAACAGGTAAAGTTCCTTTTCGCTTTATTGAAAGCACATGTCCAAACGTATTTTAGTTAGAACAATAACAGTTACTAAAACATAGCTGTTCAAAAGTATTTTAAAAATTAAGTTGATGCATGTTATATTATAATGTGTTCTTGGTATTTTTGTTTGAAACGGAAAGCAAATATGATTAATTTCCCGTCTTTTCTGCAGCACGATGCAATGGACTGTGGTCCAACCTGTCTTCGAATGATTGCCAAATCGTACGGCAAGAATTTTTCCATTGATGAGCTTCGCACACGATCTTACATTACGCGTGAGGGGGTATCGCTGTTGGGGATTAGCGATGCAGCGGAGTCGGTTGGTTTCCGCACGATGGGTGTCCGTATTACTTTCGACCAGCTAAAAAACCAGGCACAACTGCCTTGCATAGTGCATTGGGACCAGGATCATTTTGTGGTAGTTTATAAAATTAAAAAGGGGAAAATTTATGTTGCCGATCCGGCATTTGGCAAACTTACCTACACTGAAAATGAATTCAGACAACACTGGCTGGCAACCGTTTCAAAAGGCGAAGAAAAAGGTATTTGCCTTTTGCTCGAACCAACACCCGAATTTTTCAAGGAAGAAGATGAAAAAGTAAACCGGACCGGCTTCCGGTTTTTAACCAGCTATTTAAAACCTTACCGAAAACTTCTCATCCAGCTTTTATTGGGATTTTTAATGGGAAGCGTTATTCAGCTAATACTTCCTTTCCTTACGCAAAGTGTCGTCGATGTTGGTATAAATAACCAGGATATCCCGTTTATCTACCTAGTTTTAATTGCGCAATTGTTTTTATTTATTTCGCGTATGTCGGTAGAGTTTTTACGCTCGTGGATTCTACTGCATATCAGCACCCGGATTAATATTTCAATTATTTCCGACTTCCTTTCCAAATTAATGAAATTGCCCTTGGGTTTTTTCGATACAAAAATGGTTGGGGATATTATGCAAAGGATCGAAGATCACCAGAGGGTAGAAAGGTTCTTAACTGCTCAATCCATTAGTATATTGTTTTCGGTATTTAGCCTGGTAATTTTTGCCATTGTACTCCTTATTTATAGTTTGAAGATTTTCCTGATTTTCCTGCTTGGATCAATCCTGTATTTTGCCTGGGTATATTTATTTATGCACAAGCGCCGACAATTAGATTACAAAAAATTCGCGCAACTTTCCGATAACCAAAGCAAACTCATTCAGTTGATACAGGGAATGCAGGAAATTAAACTGAACAATTACGAAACCGAAAAACGATGGGAGTGGGAACGGATTCAGGCAAGGCTGTTTAGGGTAAACGTAAAAGGATTATCATTGGAACAGTATCAGGATGCAGGTTCAGTTTTTATCAATGAAACCAAAAACATACTGATTACCATAGTTGCAGCAACATCGGTCATAAGTGGAAGTATTACCCTTGGTATGATGCTCGCCATAATGTACATCATTGGGCAATTAAATACTCCTTTGAAGCAGTTGATCCGTTTTATGCACAGTGCCCAGGATGCCAAAATAAGTTTGGAACGATTAAGCGAAATCCACGAAAAAGAAGACGAAGAAATCCCGGGTGTGCCAAAATCCACCATTTTGCCCGAGAATAAAACTATTTCAATAACAAATGTAAGTTTCAGGTACGATGGACCAAGATCGCCTCAGGTCTTAAAAAATATTGACCTCGAAATTTTCGATAAAAAAACAACAGCTATTGTTGGAACCAGCGGAAGTGGAAAGACGACCCTTCTTAAGTTATTATTGGGTTTTTACTTGCCCGAAGATGGCGAAATAAAAATTGGCGGAACACGCTTACAAAATTATTCGCAAAAGCTTTGGCGACAAAAATGTGGAGTGGTGCTTCAGGACGGCTATATTTTTTCGGATACTATTGCACGGAATATTGCCGTGAGCAACGAGGGCATCGACAAAGAACGATTGCTTCATGCTGTTCATCTGTCAAATATCCAGGATTATGTGGAAAACCTTCCTCTTGGGTATAATACAAAAATTGGGCAGGAAGGAGTTGGGCTAAGTCAGGGGCAAAAACAAAGGATATTGATTGCGCGTGCAATTTATAAAAACCCGGAATACCTGTTTTTCGATGAGGCTACAAATGCCCTGGATGCGAAAAATGAAAAAACTATTATGGAAAACCTGGCATCCTTTTCAAAGGGCAAAACGGTTATTGTTGTTGCCCATAGGTTGAGCACGGTGAAAAATGCAGATCAGATAATTGTTCTTGATAAAGGTGAAATGGTTGAAAAAGGGAAACACGATGAATTAATAAAATTAAAAGGCAACTATTATAATTTGGTAAAAGACCAGTTGGAACTTGGAGGCTAATTAAATGATTTTTGCGTCTCTGCGCCTTTGCGGTTAGAAAAGTTAGTTGAGATTTAATGGAAAACGAAAAAAAACATATTGAAATACGAAGCAACGAAGTTCAGGAGATTTTGGGTGGCGTTCCGTCCAGGATTGTACGTTATGGAATATTAACCATTTTTGTGGTCTTCGTTCTCTTGCTGGTTTTTAGTTGGTTGTTCCAATATCCCGATGTCATAAGTTCAAAGGTTGTGGTGACAACCGAAAGGCCTCCGGCAACCATTGTAGCACGTGCAACGGGGCAAATAAAAGAATTGTTTGTTAGCGACACGCAGCACGTATCAAGTGGAGAAGTAATTGCAATAATCGAAAATCCCGGGAATTACGAAGACGTACTTCGACTCAATCAATTAATTCCTTCCATTGAGCAATTCCTAATTGATTATAACACTTCCAAGAAAATAGACTTCCCTAAAAATTTGCAATTGGGGCCAATCCAGGAAGAGTATTCACTTTTTATTAAAAAGTACAATGATTATCTAAGTTTTCTGGAGTTAGACTATTTCCCTCGAATTAACAAATCATTGGAAGACCAAAAACGGATGTCGCGTATTTATTATGATCGGTTGTGGACCCAACGCCAAATTATGGATAAGGATTATCAACTTGCATTAAGTAAATACAAAAGGGATTCTGCTCTTCATAAAAATCAGGTACTATCCTTACAGGATTTAGAAAAGTCGGAATCAGAAATGTTGAATAAAAAATACGATTTTGAGCAGGTAAGGACTTCTTTGGCCGAAATGCAAATGGATTTATTGGCAGTCGATCAAAGAATAATTGAAAACGAGAAAAACCACCTTGATCAAAAAACACAACTTCAGTTGGAGGTAACCGAAGCATATAGCAACCTTTCGGGAGCAATTAAACAATGGGAGCTAACATATATATTAAAAGCGCCCATCGAAGGAAATGTTTCGTTTAATGCCTATTGGAGCGAAAACCAAAATGTAAGGGAAGGTGATAAAGTGCTTACAATCATCCCCGATGATGCTGGTGAATTGGTCGGAAGGACAAAGCTTTCGGTATTAAGATCAGGAAAAGTGAGTAAAGGGCAGGATGTAAACATAAAGTTTGACAATTACCCATACATGGAATTTGGTATGGTCAAAGGAACCATAAAAACAATTTCTGCCATTCCTGAAGACGATTATTATACCGTTGAATTAAGTTTCCCTGATGGCCTTGTTACCAACTATGGAAAGACCCTTGAATTACAAAATGAAATAACGGGAGTTGCAGAGATAATTACACAGGAGCTTCGTTTAATTCAGCGGTTTTTAAATCCACTTAAAGCGCTTTGGAAAGAACGAATTGAAACCAAAGAGTAATTCTATTAAAATCCCTTAATAATTGACCAAAAAAAAAATCGAGGCAAACTTTGCTTTATCGATCAAATGTTGACGGTTATTTCCAATCTTAATTTTTCCAACTTTTTTACAATATCTCATTGATCTTTGCTGAAAATTAGTACTTTTGCGTGCCGAATTTTAAGGCTGGGGCTAAAAAATAGCGCCCAAAAGCATTGTTTTTACAAAAAAATAGGATACTTTTGCAGTCCATTTTGAAAAACATTATTAACTAAATAAAAAACAGGTATTTATGCCAACTATTCAACAGTTAGTTAGGAAAGGAAGACAGACGAAAGCGGATAAGAGTAAATCTCCGGCATTGGATTCATGCCCGCAGCGTCGTGGTGTATGTGTACGTGTGTACACTACTACACCTAAAAAACCTAATTCAGCAATGCGTAAGGTTGCAAGGGTTAGGTTAACCAACGGAAAAGAGGTGAACGCCTACATTCCGGGAGAAGGTCATAATTTGCAAGAGCACTCAATCGTGCTTGTACGCGGTGGTAGGGTAAAAGATTTACCAGGTGTGCGTTATCACTTAATTCGTGGTGCACTCGATACCGCTGGAGTTGAAGGCCGCTTACAGCGTCGTTCAAAATATGGTGCAAAAAGACCAAAGAAATAAGAAAACACAGTAATTAATTTAGTTATTTGTTTAGTGGTTTGGTTGAGTAAATAAATTCCACCGTCTTCCGGGAATGATCTGAAGACCCTATGGGCAGCCAATTCAAATAACGCTAAAAAGTTTAAAATGAGAAAATCAAAACCAAAGAAGAGGCATTTGTTACCCGATCCTAAATTTGGGGATACATTGGTAACACGTTTTGTTAATGACCTTATGGTTGACGGGAAAAAATCAGTTGCGTATACAATTTTTTACGATACGCTTGACCTCGTTGAAAAAAGAGTTAAAGACACAGAGCTTGCTCCACTTGAAATCTGGAAAAAAGCTTTGGAAAATATTACACCTGGGGTTGAGGTAAAAAGCCGCAGGGTGGGTGGTGCTACTTTCCAGGTTCCAATGGAAATCCGCCCTGAAAGAAAAAATGCAATCAGTATTAAAAACATGATCATCTTTGCTCGTAAAAGATCAGGGAAATCAATGGCTGATAAATTAGCAGCTGAAATAATTGCCGCGTTTAACGAAGAAGGTGGTGCTTTCAAAAAGAAAGAAGATACACACCGTATGGCGGAAGCCAACCGGGCATTTGCACATTTCAGGTTCTAAATCTTAAATCAAGATACTAGAAATATATAATTAATGGCGAAGCAAGATCTAAAATATACGAGAAATATCGGTATCATGGCACACATTGATGCCGGTAAAACTACCGTAACAGAACGTATCTTGTACTACACTGGATTAACACATAGAATTGGTGAAGTACACGATGGTGCTGCTACGATGGACTGGATGGAGCAGGAGCAGGAGAGAGGGATTACCATTACATCTGCAGCAACAACAACCTTCTGGAAGTACAAAGATGTTGAACACAAAATCAATATTATTGATACTCCCGGACACGTTGATTTTACCGTGGAGGTTGAACGTTCGCTTAGGATTTTGGATGGTGCAGTGGCGCTGTTCTGTGCAGTTGGTGGTGTTGAGGCACAATCAGAAACAGTTTGGAGACAAGCTGAAAAATATGGTGTGCCACGTATTGCTTTTGTAAATAAAATGGACCGCTCAGGTGCCGATTTCTTTAACGTTTATAACGATATTAAAGAAAAACTAGGTGCTAACCCGGTTCCAGTTCAAATACCTATTGGTTCCGAAGATTCATTTGAAGGGGTAATCGACCTTATTGAAATGAAAGCTGTGCGTTGGCACGATGATGCACAAATGGGAACAAACTATTCATTAGACCCAATTCCTGCTGAATTGGAGGAACAAGCGGAAGAGTGGAGAGGTAAATTGGTAGAATCGGTTGCAGAATTGGATGATGCATTATTGGAAAGGTATTTCGAAGATCCGGATTCTATCACCAAAGATGAAATGCTTGCAGTTATTCGTAAGGCTACCATTGAAGGAATTATTATTCCTATGATGTGTGGTTCTGCGTTTAAAAATAAGGGCGTACAACGCCTTTTAGATGCTGTATGTTCATTCTTGGCAAGTCCGCTTGATAACGATGAAGTTACAGGGAATGAACCAGGAACAGAAAATACGATTATCAGGCATGCCGATCCGGAAGAGCCATTTGCAGCATTGGCATTTAAAATTGCTACCGATCCGTTTGTTGGGAGGCTTTGTTACATGAGGGTTTACTCGGGTAAATTACCTGCTGGTACACAAGTTTTCAACTCACGTACCGGGAAAAAAGAGCGTATTTCACGTTTATACCAAATGCACTCAAACAAACAAAACCCGATTGACGTAATCGAAGCGGGTGATATTTGTGCTGCTGTTGGTTTTAAAGATATCCGTACAGGAGACACATTATGTGATGCTAAAAACCAGATCGAATTGGAAAGCATGGTATTTCCAGAACCCGTTATTGGTATTGCAGTTGAACCAAAATCACAAAAAGACGTGGATAAACTTGGAAATGGATTGGCAAAATTAGCCGAAGAAGATCCAACATTCCAGGTCTTTACTGATGAAAACTCAGGGCAAACAGTTATCAGGGGAATGGGTGAGCTTCACCTTGAAATCCTGATTGACAGGTTAAAACGTGAATTCAAAGTTGAATGTAACCAGGGGTCTCCACAGGTTGCTTATAAAGAAGCAATCACCAAAAGTGTTGAACTTAGGGAAGTATTCAAAAAACAATCTGGTGGACGTGGTAAATTTGCAGATATCATTGTTAGGGTTGAACCTTCGGACGATGAAAAAGTTGCAGGGCTTCAGTTTATTGATGAAGTAAAAGGAGGCCGCATTCCAAGGGAATTTATCCCTTCTGTTGAAAAAGGTTTCAAAGATGCACTTAGCAATGGTCCACTTGCCGGGTTCCCGGTAGATAGTTTAAAAGTTACCTTGTTGGACGGTTCATTCCACGCAGTTGACTCCGATCAATTGTCGTTCGAGATATGTGCAAGGCAAGCGTTTAAAAGTGCCGCTTCAAAAGCAGCACCTCAGTTGCTTGAGCCAATTATGAAATTGGAGATTGTTACACCCGAAGAATATATGGGTGATATTATAGCCGACCTTAACCGTCGTCGTGGTAGCGTTGATGGAATGGAAACAAAATCAGGAGCACGTGTAATTAATGCGAAAGTTCCGTTGGCAGAACAATTCGGTTATGTAACTGTTTTGCGTACATTATCATCAGGTAGGGCAACTTCATCTATGGAATTTAGCCACTATGAAGGTGTTCCAAGAAACCTGGCGATTAAAGTGCTTGAAGAAGTTCAGGGAAAAACTGATTTAATATAATTAATATAACAGAATTCTCATTATGAGTCAAAAGATCAGGATTAAACTTAAATCGTACGATCACAACCTTGTTGACAAGTCAGCTGAGAAGATCGTAAAAACAGTAAAAACAACAGGCGCAATTGTAAGCGGGCCTATCCCTCTTCCAACACACCGCCGTGTGTTCACTGTGTTACGTTCAACCTTTGTAAACAAAAAATCAAGGGAGCAATTTCAGCTAATGTCATACAAACGTTTGATTGACATTTACAGTTCCACAGCAAAAACCATTGACGCACTAATGAAACTGGAATTACCCAGTGGCGTTGAGGTTGAAATTAAAGTATAATAAATTAAAGTAGTCGAAAAAGATGGCTGGAATTATTGGTAAAAAAATCGGAATGACATCCGTATTCAGTGTTGAGGGGAAAAATATCCCATGCACTGTGATCGAAGCCGGTCCTTGTGTTGTTACACAAGTTAAGACCGTTGAAAAAGACGGCTATGATGCGTTACAATTAGGCTACGGCGAAAAGAAGGAGAAAAAAACTTCAAAAGCCGAATTCGGACATTTTAAAAATGCCGGAACAACACCTAAACGCAAATTAGTTGAGTTTAGAAATAATTTTGAAGGCGACTTCAAATTAGGAGATGAAATTACTGTTGGCATTTTTCATGAGAATGATTACATTGATGCCATTGGGACCACTAAAGGTAAAGGTTTTCAGGGTGTAGTTAAACGCCATGGTTTTGGTGGTGTTGGTGATTCTACACACGGTCAGCATAACCGTTTAAGGGCTCCAGGTTCTCTAGGAGCTTCATCTTATCCTTCTCGTGTATTTAAAGGAATTCGTATGGCAGGCCGCGATGGTGGCAGTACCATTACAATCGAAAACCTGTTAGTTATTAAAATTATACCCGAATCTAATCTTTTAGTAGTAAAAGGTTCTATTCCTGGTGCAAAAGGATCAACCGTAATTTTAAGGAAACAATGGAAGTAAGCGTATTAAATATACAAGGGAAAGAAACCGGAAGGAAAGTTGATCTAATTGACCAAATTTTCGGTATTGAGCCAAACGACCACGCTATTTATCTCGATGTAAAACAATACATGATAAATCAGCGCCAGGGAACTGCAGCAAGCAAAGAAAGAGCTGATGTAGCAGGAAGTACCCGTAAGATCAAACGTCAAAAAGGTACTGGTACCGCTCGTGCTGGTAGTATTAAGTCTCCTGTATTTAGAGGTGGAGGTACAGTTTTTGGACCACGCCCAAAAAATTATGGTATCAAACTTAATAAAAAAGTGAAACAATTGGCGAGGAAATCGGCACTTGCATATAAAGCAAAAGAAGAAGGTATTATTGTACTGGAAGACTTTAGCTTAGAGGCGCCAAAAACCCGTGAAATGCTGGCAATTAAAGATAATTTGAAAATTGCCGATAAAAAGTCACTTTTCGTTTTACCAGTCGAAAATAAAAACATATATTTGTCCTCCAGAAATTTACAGGATGTTTCGGTTGTAACTGCTTCTGAATTAACAACTTATCAGATATTGAATACCAAAACGCTAGTAATTTTAGAAGGTTCGGTAAAGAAGATTGAAGAAGTACTTAAGATTAAAGACGCAGAATAATGGATATTTTGATAAAACCTTTGGTAACCGAAAAAATGACGGAACAGTCAGAACGGTACAACCGTTATGGCTTCATAGTCAGGAAAGACGCAAACAAAAAGCAGATTAAAAAGGCTGTTGAAAGTTTGTACGACGTTAGTGTTGCTACCGTAAATACTATGGTATACGGAAGTAAAAGTAAGTCAAGGTTCACAAAGTCTGGTGTTATTACCGGAAAAACCAGTTCTTACAAAAAAGCAATTGTAACGTTAATAGAAGGCGATAGTATTGATTTTTATAGTAATATATAATAAATAATGGCAGTAAGAAAATTAAAACCAGTAACACCGGGTCAAAGGCACAAAATAATTGGTGCTTTTGATAGCATTACTGCATCTACACCTGAGAAATCATTGTTGGAACCTCTCAAAAAATCGGGAGGCCGAAATAATCAGGGCCGAATGACAATGAGATATAGAGGTGGGGGCCATAAGCGGAAATACCGTGTAATCGATTTTAAACGCGATAAACATGGTGTAGCTGCTGTAGTTGAATCAATTCAGTATGATCCAAACCGTACTGCACGTATTGCTTTGCTTGTTTATGAAGACGGCGAAAAGCGATATATGGTAGCACCAAATGGATTAAAAGCTGGGCAAAAGGTCATTAGTGGACCTGGCTCAGACCCTGAAGTTGGAAACGCGCTCCCATTAGGAGAAATACCTCTTGGTACTCTTGTACATAATATTGAACTGCACCCAGGACAGGGTGGAGTGATGGCACGTAGTGCAGGCGCTTATGCGCAATTGACCTCACGTGAAGGTAAATTTGCAATTCTAAAATTACCTTCAGGCGAATCTCGTATGGTACTCACAAGCTGTAGTGCTACAGTAGGTACTGTTGGAAACACTGAACATAACCTTGAAAAATCAGGAAAAGCAGGACGTTCAAGATGGTTAGGCCGTCGTCCTCGTGTTCGTGGTGTAGCAATGAACCCTGTCGATCACCCAATGGGTGGTGGAGAAGGCCGTTCTTCAGGTGGACACCCACGCTCTCGTAAAGGAGTATTGGCTAAAGGGTATAAAACCCGTTCACCAAAGAAAGCTTCCAATAAGTATATTGTAGAACGTAGGAAAAAATAACATTAAAGGAATTTAAAAGATGAGTCGTTCATTAAAAAAAGGTCCATATATCGATATTAAACTGGAGAAAAAAGTCCTCGGGATGAATGAATCCGGTAAAAAATCGGTAATGAAAACATGGGCAAGAGCATCAGTTATTTCTCCTGATTTTGTAGGGCATACGATTGCAGTTCACAATGGGAACAAATTTATCCCAGTGTACATTACCGAAAATATGGTAGGTCACAGATTGGGAGAATTTGCACCAACGCGTACATACAGGGGGCATGCTGGTAAAAGATAAGGCATAATTGCATTTTGAAAAATTTAAAAAAGTAATAAAATGGGTGCCAGAAAAAGACTAGCAGCTGAGAAAAGAAAAGAAGAGAAAAAACAACAATATTTTGCTGTTTTGAAAAATTGCCCAACTTCTCCACGTAAAATGAGGCTTGTAGCCGATTTAATCCGTGGCAAAGAAGTGAACCAGGCGCTTGATATTTTAAAGTTTTCTTCCAAAGAAGCTTCTCGCAAAGTTGAAAAGCTATTGTTGTCAGCCATTGCAAATTGGCAGGCAAAAAATGAAGGGGTTCGCCTTGAAGAAAGTGAACTTGTTGTCAGCCAAATTATGGTTGATTCAGGAAGGATACTTAAACGTTTGCGTCCTGCTCCTCAAGGAAGGGCACATAGGATCCGAAAAAGGTCAAATCACGTGACGATTTACCTGAATAGTAATACAAATAGTGAAGAAAATATAAATCAATAATAATGGGACAGAAAGTAAATCCGATTTCAAATCGTTTAGGATTCATCAAAGGATGGGATTCCAATTGGTTTGGTGGTGATGATTACGGCGACAAGCTGGTTGAAGATACGAAAATTAGGGAATACCTTAATGCTCGTCTTGCAAAAGCCAGTATTTCAAGGATCGTTATTGAACGTACCCTGAAGCTGATAACCATCACTGTTCATACTTCCCGCCCTGGTATTATTATTGGTAAAGGGGGTCAGGAAGTTGACAAACTTAAAGAAGAGCTAAAGAAAATTACGAATAAGGAAGTACAAATTAACATTTTTGAAATTAAACGCCCAGAGCTTGATGCCAGAATCGTTGCAAGTAATATTGCACGTCAGATCGAAGGTAAAATTGCTTACCGTAGGGCTACAAAAATGGCTATTGCATCAACCATGCGTATGGGAGCTGAGGGAATTAAAGTCCTTGTTTCCGGACGTTTAAATGGTGCTGAAATGGCACGTTCAGAAATGTACAAAGATGGTCGTACTCCTTTACATACACTGCGTGCTGATATAGATTACGCGCTTGCTGAAGCTTTAACAAAAACAGGTTTGATTGGTGTCAAAGTCTGGATTTGTAAAGGTATGGTTTATGGAAACCGTGATTTGTCGCCAAACGTTGGGCAAAAACAACAACGTGGTGGGTCACAAAACCAAAGGCCTCAGCGCGGCGGCGGAAATCGTAGAAGAAAATAGTGGAATAACACTCAGAATTAAAAAGGATGTTACAGCCGAAAAAAGTAAAATTTAGAAGAGTACAAAAGGGACGAATGAAAGGGAATGCCCAAAGAGGCAATCAACTTGCGTTCGGATCTTTTGGGATAAAATCGTTGCAGGAAGCATGGCTTACTGGTCGTCAAATTGAGGCGGCAAGGGTTGCAGTAACCCGTCACATGCAACGTCAGGGGCAAATATGGATCAGAGTATTTCCCGACAAACCGATTACCAAAAAACCAGCCGAAGTTAGGATGGGTAAAGGTAAAGGTGCTCCAGAAGCTTTTGTTGCAACAGTTTCACCAGGTAGGATCATTATTGAAGCCGACGGTGTTCCATTTGAATTAGCAAAAGAAGCATTGCGCTTGGCAGCTCAAAAGTTGCCTATTACTACTAAGTTCGTCGTAAGACGTGATTTTGTTCAATAGAGAAATAAGTGGATTATGAAAACGTCTGAAATTAACGAATTGACGAGTAAGGAAATAGTTGAACGACTGATGGAGGAAAGGGAAAACCTAACCCGCCTAAAGTTGAATCATGCTGTTTCTCCTTTGGAAAACCCAATGAAAATAGTTGAAAGCCGAAGGAATGTAGCGCGAATGGAAACTATACTCCGTAGCAGGGAATTAAATGAAAATCAGAACTAATTCAGCGATGGAAGAGATTAAAGAAAGAAACCTTAGGAAAGAGCGTATTGGCGTGGTTGTTAGCAATAAAATGCTTAAAACAATTGTGGTTGCCGAAAAACGTAAAGTGAAGCATGCTATATATGGAAAGTTTGTTAACAAAACTACCAAATTTTATGCTCACGACGAATCCAATACATGCAACATTGGCGATACTGTGAGGATTATGGAAACACGTCCTCTAAGTAAAAAGAAATGTTGGAGGTTAGTTGAAATTATTGAAAGAGCTAAGTAATCATGATACAACAAGAATCAAGATGCGTAGTAGCCGATAATAGTGGCGCAAAAGAAGTATTGTGTATCCGCGTGCTAGGTGGTACAAGGAAACGTTACGCTTCACTTGGCGATACAATTGTGGTTACTGTAAAAAGTGCGATACCAAGTAGCGATGTAAAAAAAGGAACAGTTTCGAAAGCAATTGTTGTGCGTACAAAAAAGGAAGTACGCCGGAACGATGGTTCTTACATTCGTTTCGATGACAATGCAGTAGTTCTTTTAAATACTGCTAACGAAATTCGGGGAACTCGTATTTTCGGGCCTGTAGCCAGGGAATTACGTGATAAGAACATGAAGATTATTTCATTGGCACCCGAAGTACTTTAACCAGTAAAAAGCTGAAAAATGCAGAAAAAATTACACATAAAAAAAGGCGATAACGTGGTGGTAATTGCTGGTAATGACAAAGGCCAAAAAGGGCGTGTTTTGGAAGTTATCCGTAAAACCAACAGGGCAATTGTTGAAGGTGTGAATATGATTAAAAAACATACGAAACCAAATGCAGAAAACCCACAAGGCGGTATTGTTAATAAGGAAGCACCAATCCATATCTCTAACCTAATGATTGCTGACCCTAAATCAGGCGAAGCTACCAAAATTGGCAGAAGGTTAGATGCAAATGGAAAATTAGTGCGCTATTCTAAAAAATCTGAAGAGGAGATTAAGTAATGGCATACGAACCAACTCTTAAAAAGAGATATAAAGACGAAATCGTACCTGCACTCGTAAAAGAGTTCAATTACTCAAGCGTTATGCAAGTACCTAAATTAGAGAAAATTATTATCAACCAGGGTGTTGGAGCAGCAATCGCCGATAAAAAAATTATCGAAGTTGCAACAGAAGAAATTACTTCTATTGCAGGACAAAAAGCTGTGCAAACCGTGTCGAAAAAAGACATCTCTAATTTTAAGCTGAGAAAAAAGATGCCTATTGGTGTTCGCGTTACTTTACGTCGCGAGCGTATGTATGAATTTCTTGAGCGTTTAATTTCTGTAGCACTGCCACGTATTCGTGACTTCCAGGGCATAGAAAGTAAAATGGATGGAAATGGAAACTACACATTAGGTGTTCCAGAGCAAATAATTTTCCCGGAAATTATGATTGATAAGGTAAATAAAATGAACGGTATGAACGTAACTTTTGTTACCTCAGCCGGTACCGACGAAGAAGGTTTTGCCTTATTAAAAGAAATGGGATTGCCATTTAAAAACATTAAAAAGAACTAAGCATGGCTAAAGAATCAATGAAAGCTCGCGAAGTGAAACGCGCAAAATTAGTTGAAAAATATGCCGCTAAAAGAGCACAGTTAAAAGCCGAAGGTGATTGGGAAGGTTTGCAAAAACTTCCTAAAAATTCTTCCAAAGTACGTTTGCACAACAGGTGTAAACTTACCGGAAGGCCTAAAGGTTATATGCGCCAATTTGGTATTAGCAGGATTAATTTTCGTGAGATGGCTTCAAATGGTTTGATCCCAGGAGTTAAAAAAGCAAGTTGGTAAATTCTATAAATATTGAGAAATGAGCAAGATAACAGATCCAATAGCAGATTATTTAACACGCCTTCGTAATGCAATTCATGCAAAACACAAGGTGGTTGATATTCCTGCCTCAAATTTAAAAAAGGAAATTACCAAACTTCTGAAAGAAAAAGGATATATCCTTAACTACAAATTTGAGGATGATGTAAATTTTCAGGGCAACATTAAAATTGCTTTGAAATACCATCCTGAGACGAAAGTGAATGCAATTAAAAAATTAGAACGTATCAGTAAACCAGGTTTACGCCAATACTGTGATGCTACCTCTATTCCAAGAGTACTAAACGGTTTAGGTATTGCCATAATTTCTACATCTCATGGCGTTATTTCCGATAAGGAAGCACGTAATTTAAATGTAGGTGGTGAAGTACTGTGCCACGTTTATTAATTAGGAGGATAAACTATGTCAAGGATAGGTAAATTACCCGTATCAATACCCGCCGGGGTCGATTTTAAGGTGAGCGACGAAAATGTCGTGACCGTAAAAGGGCCTCTTGGCGAGTTAACACAGAAAGTTGACGAGTCTATCGAACTGTCGGTAGAAGATAATACAATTAGTTTTAAAAGAGCTAATGACCAAAAGCAAACAAGGGCTATGCACGGTTTATATCGTTCATTGGTGAACAACATGGTAATTGGGGTTTCACAAGGGTACGAAATTAAACTGGAGCTGGTAGGAGTTGGTTACAGGGCTGAAGTAATGCCTAATAACGTGCTCGACCTATCTTTAGGTTTTGCTCACCATACCTTTGTTCAGCTTCCACCAGAAGTTAACGTTGAAGCAGTTTCTGATAAACGTGCAAACCCAATTGTAACACTTAAATGTTGTGATAAACAATTGATTGGACAGGTAGCGGCAAAAATAAGGTCGTTGCGTAAACCTGAACCATACAAAGGAAAAGGTATTAAGTTTGTTGGCGAAGTTCTAAGGCGTAAAGCTGGTAAATCGGCTGCTAAATAATAAAGGAAAATTATTATGGCATTAACGAAACAAGAAAGAAGAAATAGGATAAAAAGCCGCATTCGTACGATTGTGTCTGGTACTTCTGAGCGCCCACGTTTAAGCGTTTTTAGAAGCAACAAACAAATATCTGTGCAAATTATTGACGATATGGCTGGTAAAACACTTTTAGCCGTATCATCATTAGAAAAAGAAATTGCGGAGAAAGAAGGTACAAAATCAGATAAAGCAAAAATGGTTGGTAAATTAGCAGCCGAAAAAGCTTTAGCTGCCGGAATAACCTCTGTTGTTTTCGACAGAAATGGTTATTTATACCACGGAAGAGTTAAACAATTAGCTGACGCTGCCCGCGAAGGTGGCCTTAAAATTTAAACACTATGTCAGTAAATATTAATAGAGTAAGAACCAGCGATCTGGAATTAAAAGACAGATTGGTAGCCATTAACCGCGTTACTAAAGTTACCAAAGGTGGACGTACGTTCAGCTTTTCAGCAATTGTTGTTGTTGGTAACGAAGATGGTATTGTTGGTTGGGGGCTTGGAAAAGCTAGCGAAGTAACTACTGCCATTTCAAAAGGTGTTGATGCAGCTAAAAAGAATTTGGTGAAAATTCCGGTTATCAACGGAACAATACCTCACGAACAAGTTGCAAAATTTGGAGGTGCCAACGTATTGTTGAAACCAGCATCATCAGGTACCGGGGTAAAAGCCGGTGGTGCGATGCGTGCTGTGTTAGAGAGCGTTGGAGTTCACGATATCTTGGCGAAATCTAAAGGATCGTCAAACCCTCACAACCTGGTAAAAGCAACAATGCTTGCACTAACCGAGTTGAGGGATGCGTACACTGTATCTCAGAATCGTGGTGTTTCATTACAGAAAGTATTTAAAGGATAAAGAATCATGGCGAAACTAAAAGTTACATTGGTAAAAAGTGGCATTGGCTCAACCAAAAGCCAAAAAGCTACGCTCGCTTCACTTGGTTTACGTAAATTAAACCAAACTGTGGAACATAACAACTCACCTGAAATCATCGGTATGGTGAAAAAGATGAGTCATTTGTTAAAGGTAGAAGAAGTAAAATAAATTGAAATATCTCTGAAATTATGAATTTAAGTAACTTAAAACCTGCTGAAGGATCAACTAAAACAAAAAAGAGAATTGGTCGAGGACAAGGTTCAGGACGAGGAGGTACTTCAACAAGAGGACATAAAGGTCAAAAATCAAGATCTGGTTATTCAAGAAAAATCGGTTTTGAAGGAGGTCAAATGCCTTTACAACGTGTTGTACCAAAATTTGGATTTAAGAATATTAACAGGGTGGAATACAAAGCTGTTAACTTAGATTCATTACAATATATCGCTGAAAAGAAAAAATTAACCACGATTGACCAAATTGTTTTGGTGGATGCTGGAATGGCTTCAAAAAGCGATAAAATAAAAATTCTTGGCGGTGGCGAATTAACCACAAAACTTACTGTAAAAGCGCATGCTTTTTCAAAAAGTGCCATTGAAGCAATTGAAAAATTAGAAGGAACAACTGAAATACTGTAAACTGTAATGAAACGATTTATAGAAACTCTAAAGAATATTTACAAAATTGAAGACCTACGGTCTCGTATCGGAACAACATTGTTATTATTGTTAATTTACCGGTTAGGATCGTTTGTGTCGCTTCCAGGGATTGATCCAGCTCAGTTAGGGGCTTTGCAAGACCAAACCTCTGATGGTTTGCTTGGATTAATTAATATGTTCTCTGGGGGCGCATTTTCAAAAGCTTCTATTTTTGCTTTAGGGATTATGCCTTATATCACTGCCTCTATTGTGATCCAATTACTCGGAATTGCAGTACCCTACTTCCAGAGGTTGCAGAAAGAGGGTGAGTCAGGACGAAGGAAGATTAATCAAATTACCCGTTATTTAACGGTAATTATACTAATTCCACAGGCATCAGCTTATTTGACAAATCTTCATTATCAGTTACCGGATTCGGCGTTTGCTATGAGTGGTGCACTGTTCACCGTGCCATCATTAATAATTTTAACTGCCGGGTCAATGTTTGTATTATGGTTAGGCGAAAGAATTACCGATAAAGGTATTGGTAATGGTATTTCATTAATAATCATGATCGGTATTATTGCTCGTTTGCCTCTATCGGTTGTTCAGGAATTTGGTTCCAGGATTAGCCAGCAGGGAGGTGGACTTGTATTGTTCCTTGTTGAGTTTGTTATCCTATTTATTGTGTTTATGGCATCCATCCTATTGGTTCAGGGAACCAGAAGGATTCCGGTGCAATACGCAAAACGGATTGTTGGTAACAAACAATATGGTGGTGTGCGTCAGTACATCCCACTAAAAGTGAACGCTGCAGGTGTTATGCCTATCATATTTGCCCAGGCAATTATGATGGTGCCTATCACTATTGTAGGAGTTGCCAATTCGGAAAGTATGCGTGGTGTTGCGGCTGCATTATCAGATATCACCGGCTTTTGGTATAACTTCTTACAGTTTACATTGGTAGTTGCATTTACGTATTTTTATACAGCAATTACCGTAAATCCTACTCAAATGGCAGAGGATATGAAGAAAAATGGAGGTTTTATCCCAGGTGTAAAACCTGGAAAACGTACCGTTGAATTTCTGGATACCGTAATGTCAAGAATAACTTTACCGGGATCAATTTTCCTAGGTTTGGTTACAATTCTTCCGGCATTTGCCATGATGATTGGAATTAACCAATCTTTCGCCTATTTTTATGGTGGAACTTCATTGTTGATTCTTGTTGGGGTAGTTTTAGATACGTTGCAGCAAATTGAAAGCCACTTGTTGATGCGCCATTACGACGGACTGATGAAATCAGGAAGGATTAAAGGACGCCCAGGAGGTGGAATGTAATACTGGCTATGATCTACCTTAAAACAAAGGCAGAGATTAACCAAATAAGGAGAAGTTGTTTACTGGTAAGTAAAACACTGGCACGGGTTGCCGAAATCATTCAGCCAGGTATAACCACACTTGAGTTAGACCAAATTGCTGAAACGTTCATTCGAAATAATGATGCTGTTCCTGCATTTAAAGGCTACCACGGATTTCCAAATACGCTTTGTATTTCGGTTAACGATGTGGTCGTTCACGGTATTCCATCCG
This sequence comes from Prolixibacteraceae bacterium, assembly GCA_963678235.1. GTDB lineage: Bacteria > Bacteroidota > Bacteroidia > Bacteroidales > Prolixibacteraceae > JABMQB01. The sequence continues at coordinate 4,673,051 of OY782766.1, forward strand.
AATATAAAATTGAGGATGGGGATATTGTTTCAGTCGATTGCGGAGTTCAACAGAACGGTTACTTTGGGGATGCATGTTATACTTTTTTAATCGGAAATGTTAACGAAGAAAAAAAGGGTTTATGCAAAATTACAAAGGAAGCGTTATACAAAGGAATTGAAAAAGCAGTTGAAGGAAATAAACTGGGAGCAATTGGAAATGCAGTACAAAAACATGCAGAAAAAAACGGTTATTCTGTTGTTCGCGAGATGGTTGGCCACGGTATCGGAAAGGATCTTCACGAAGAACCTGAAGTACGAAATTATGGAAAATCATGGAGAGGGGCGAGGTTAACCGAAGGCATGGTGTTGGCAATTGAACCAATGATAAACGCAGGAAAGAGAAATATTTACCAGCTAAACGATGGTTGGACCATTAAAACCGAAGATGGTAAACCTTCTGCCCACTACGAGCATACAGTTGTTGTAGGTTTCGAAAAAGCAGATGTTTTATCGAATTTTGAATTAGTTGAGAAACAAGTAAATAAAAATAATTATTTATGGCAAAACAGCCTTCAATAGAACAAGACGGACGGATAATAGAATCACTATCCAACGCGATGTTCCGTGTAGAATTAGAAAACGGGCATATTATTACTGCCCATATTTCAGGTAAAATGCGTATGCATTATATAAAAATTCTACCAGGCGATAAGGTTAAAGTGGAAATGTCTCCTTATGATTTAACAAAAGGTAGAATAACGTTTAGATATAAAAATTAAAGAGCTTTTGCAATGAAAACTCGTGTGTCTGTTAAAAAAAGAAGTTCCGACTGCAAGATAGTACGCAGAAAAGGGCGTTTGTACGTGATTAATAAAAAGAATCCGAAATTTAAACAACGTCAGGGATAATCATTAACTTGAAAAAAAATTATTTATGGCTCGTATAGTAGGTGTCGATATTCCTAATAACAAAAGGGGCGAAATAGCCCTTACATATATTTATGGCATTGGCCGGAGCAGGGCAAATACAATCCTTGAAGAAGCTGGTGTTGATAAAGATCTTAAAGTTTCAGAATGGAACGATGATCAGTTTGCTAGTGTACGTCGTGTAATTGGCGACAATTTTAAAGTTGAAGGTGAACTTCGTTCCGAAATTCAATTGAATATTAAACGGTTGATGGATATTGGTAGTTACCGTGGAATTCGTCATCGTATTGGCTTACCTGTTCGCGGACAAAGCACAAAAAACAATGCCCGTACAAGAAAAGGTAAAAAGAAAACTGTTGCTAATAAGAAAAAAGCCACTAAATAAGGGATTTGAATTATGGCAAAGAAAACTACATCAAGTAAAAAAAGGGTGGTTGTTGTTGAAGCAACCGGACAAGCTCACATACACTCTTCATTCAATAATATTATCATAACACTTGCTAATATGAACGGTGAAGTAATCTCTTGGTCATCTGCCGGGAAAAAAGGTTTCCGCGGATCTAAAAAGAATACACCTTATGCTGCGCAGGTGGCATCCGAAGAATGTGCAAAAACTGCATACGATTTGGGGCTTCGTAAAGTAAAGGTTTACGTTAAAGGACCTGGTAACGGACGCGAATCTGCTATTAGGGCTTTAAATACAATTGGTATTCAGGTTACTGAAATTATTGATGTAACTCCTCTACCACACAATGGTTGTAGGCCACCTAAAAGAAGACGTGTATAATTTTTAAAATTAAGGTAATGGCAAAGTATAGAGGACCAAAATCAAAAATTGCAAGAAAATTCGGTGAACCAATTTTCGGACCAGATAAAGTATTCGAACACAAAAATTATCCTCCAGGAATGCATGGTAATTCTGCAAGGAGAAGAAAAAAATCAGAATACGGAATTCAATTAAAAGAAAAACAAAAAGCTAAATATACTTACGGAGTTCTTGAAAGACAATTTAGTAATTTGTTTAAAAAAGCTTCTGCTTCAAAAGGTATTACTGGTGAGGTATTGCTACAGTTGTTAGAATCAAGGTTAGATAACGTAGTTTACCGCATGGGTATTGCAAAAACACGTAGTGCTGCACGTCAGTTTGTTGGACACAAGCATATTACAGTGAACAATGAAGTTGTAAACATTCCTTCATACCAGGTAAAACCTGGCGACGTGGTTGGCGTACGTGAAAAATCAAAATCTTTGGAAGAGATTACAGAAGCCCTTAACTCTCATCGTAGTTCTCGTTACGAATGGTTAGAATGGGATGGAGCCCAAATGATTGGTAAATTCCTAAATGTTCCAGAACGAGAAGAAATTCCTGAAAATATAAAAGAACAACTTATCGTAGAGTTGTATTCTAAATAATAAATTTAAGGTTATTATGGCAATATTAGCGTTCCAAAAACCTGACAAGGTGATAATGATTGAATCTGATGACAAATTCGGAAAATTCGAATTTCGTCCATTAGAACCAGGTTATGGTATTACTATAGGTAATGCCCTGCGTCGAATCCTATTATCATCGCTGGAAGGATATGCAATCACCACTGTTAAAATCGAAGGTGTTGACCACGAATTTTCAACAATAAAAGGAGTAATTGAAGATGTAACCGATATTATTCTTAACCTTAAACAAGTAAGGTTTAAAAAAGAAGTTGAAGATTTTGACAGTGAGAAAGTATCCATTTCTATTACCGGACAGGAAGAATTTACTGCCGGCGATATCAATAAATTTATGACCGGATTTAGGGTATTAAACCCCGAATTGGTTATCTGTCGAATGGAACCCGACGTAAAATTACAAATGGAGCTGTCCATCAACAAAGGACGTGGATATGTTCCTTCTATCGAAAACAAACCGGTAGAAAGTGAGTTTGGGCTAATCCCAATCGATTCAATCTACACACCAATTAAACAGGTGCAATATGCTGTTGAAAATTTTCGTGTAGAACAGAAAACGGATTACGAAAAACTCGTTATTGAAATTACAACGGATGGTTCTGTTCATCCAAAAGATGCTTTAAAAGAAGCGGCAAAAATCCTTATTTATCACTTCATGTTGTTCTCTGATGAAAAAATTACTTTGGATTCTGAAGAGAAATTTGCCAACGAAGAGTTTGATGAAGAAGTATTGCACATGCGTCAGCTACTTAAAACAAAATTGGTTGACCTTGACCTGTCAGTGAGGGCACTGAACTGCTTAAAAGCAGCAGATGTTGACTCATTAGGTGATTTGGTTCAATACAACAGAAACGATTTATTGAAGTTCAGGAATTTTGGTAAAAAATCGCTTACCGAATTAGACGACTTGTTAAATGGCATGAGTCTTAATTTCGGGATGGATATTGCGAAATATAAATTAGATAAGGATTAAAGGTAATGAGACATAATAAAAAATTTAATCATTTAAGCAGGAAATCTGCCCATAGAAAAGCGATGTTGGCTAATATGGCTAGTTCTCTGCTTGTGCATAAGAGGATCAATACGACCGTTGCCAAAGCGAAAGCTTTAAGGATGTATGTTGAGCCACTTATTACAAAAGCGAAAACAGATTCTACCCACTCACGTAGAGTTGTGTTTAGTTATTTGCAAAACAAAGAGGCCGTTTCAGAATTGTTCCGCGAAATAGCAACAAAAATTGCTGATCGTCCGGGAGGATATACTCGAATTCTTAAAACAGGAAACCGTTTGGGAGATAATGCCGACATGTGTATTATTGAGCTTGTTGACTTCAACGAAGCTATGTTAGCTGCGAAACAAGAAGAAGCTGCACCTAAAAAACGTCGTTCACGCCGTGCAGGGGCTAAGAAAACAACTGAAGCTGCTCCGGTTGCTGAAGCACCTGTGGTAGAAGAAGTTGCTGCTGTTGAAGAAGCTGAAGTAGTAGAGGAAGTTAAAGAAGAGGCTCCTGAAGCTGAAGCAAAGGTTGAAGAAGAAAAACCTGCTGAAGAAACAAAAGAAGAAGGCAAAAAAGAGGAATAATTCTCTTTTTGTAAAAAAATAAATGAAAGCTAATCTGAAAAGGTTAGCTTTTTTTTTTAATATTTGGGTGATGCGGATTCTATCCGCATTATTTATTTGGCGAATAAAATTATCTGTACCAAATTCTTATAGTTCTATTTTTATCCCTGTTGGTTATTTCGGGATTCATTAATATTTTTTATGCATGTACCAGAAGCAAAATCTTTTCAAGCCATTCTGCATCTACTTCTGAAAAGGATGATCTACTTTGGCTATCCACGTCAAGAACGCCAACTATTTCACCTTCTTTATTTTTGAATGGTACAACAATTTCAGAGTTCGATCTTGAATCACAAGCAATATGGTTCGGAAATTCATGCACATTTTCAACCACAATTGTTTTTTTCTGATGAAATGCTGCCCAACAAACGCCACTTCCTTTTTCAAGTATCTGACAGGCAACCGGTCCTTGGTACATCGAAACGGTCATTTCACCATTTTTTAATAAGTAAAACCCTGTCCAGAAAAAATAGTCCATTTTATGGTGTAAAACCGCGATAATGGTTGCCATTCTCGCTTCTGTATTATCACTTTTTAAAACCAACTCCGAAAGTTGTTTGTAAATTCTTTCATACCTGCCCCGCTTCTTTACTTCTTCCATTTCTTTATCTCTCTTTTTTTACAAAAGATAAAAATGAAAAAAAATCTGTAATTTAGACCATCAAAATAGACAATTATGGAAAGAATTATTGATGATCCCAATGAAAGGCAATGGGGAATGTTTACCCACCTTGCTGCTTTGGCAACTTTTATTATTCCTTTTGGTAATATTGTTGGTCCTCTCATTATTTATTTAATGAAAAAAGACGAATACCAATTTGTGGACAACCAGGGAAAAGAAGTCCTGAATTTCCAGATAACATGGTCAATTATCTTATTCCTTTCCATCATTTTTATTGTGGTTGGGATTGGTATCTTATTGTTAATCGGTTTTGGTATTTCATGGCTGATATTAACGATTGTTGGTGCAATAAAAGCCAACGAAGGCGTTTACTATAGATACCCGATGACCATTAAATTTCTTAGATAATCTAAGTTAGAAACATTAATGATTCAGGCAATTAATTCGGAATTGATCAGTAAAGTTCAGGCAGAGGCTAATATATCGCCGAGAAAAAGATCAACCTATAATTTCCATAAAGAGTTTTCTGATCCCATCAACCGAATGCTAAATGCAATTAATCCGGGATCGTATGTCCAGCCCCATAAACACGAAAATCCGGATAAACGCGAGGTTTTCTTACTATTGACAGGAAAGGCTTTACTTGTGTTTTTTGATAATTCAGGAAATATTACTGAACATATTATTATTGATAAAGAACAAAACTATGGTGTAGAAATCCCTCCCCAAAAATGGCACATGTTAATATCGCTCGAAGAGGGAACGGTAGTTTATGAAATTAAAGATGGACCATACAACCCGGATGATGATAAAAATTTTGCACCATGGGCTCCTTCAGAAAATTCATCAGAATCAAATTTGTATCTGGATAATATTTTAAAGAAATGCTCCTTTAACGATATCTAAACAAAGGACTATTAGCAAAAAAAACATGTAAAAGTTCTTCTGTTTTAAAGATTCATTTGACAAAGCTTTCCCGATAATGTAGATTATTTACAAATTGCGTTGCTAAATCTATATTGTTTTCAATAAATAATTATTTGATTTGTTTTTTGTCTATTTTTAGAAGTATGATCAAGCACTTCTATTGATCATTAAATTGGGATAAATAAGGTTTAATGTCTTGGTTAAATAAAAATAATATGTGTTTTGTTAAATCTATATTGGCTAGCAAGGTGTTTTGTTTTATGGCTTGCTTTATAATAGTTATAGCAACAAATACACAAGCAAGTATTCCGAATGATTCATTGGATAGTATAAATTCCAATATACAAAGCATAAAAGATTCGACACAAAAAGTGAAGGCATTTATTTCTTTTGCCGAAGACTTTTCAGCAAGTAGCGAACAGTACCTAACCCTTATGAAATCGGCAGTTGAAATCGCTTGTCAGACAAATGATAATCAGTCAATTATAGCTATTAATCAATTGTTTAAAGAAAATATAAAAGTCTTAACCGATTTATTGGCTGGATTTCAAAAACGTGGGTTTTATACCGAGATGATTGGATTGGTAAATTTAGTTGAAAAACATACGGGCCAGGAACTCACGGAACAAACAAAAGCACAGTTGAGTATGTACAGGGCTGAAGCTTTTCTCCGAATACGGGAATATGAAAAAGCCCTGGAACAATACCATATTTCAATTGAGAAATTTACTGCATTAAAAGATTCATTTTCATTGGCAAGGGCTAACTTCCAGGTAGGAGCCATATTGATGTTCAATAAAATTTATGAAGAAGCTTATGAACGAATGAAAATAGCTTCCGACTATTTCCTGGTTCTTGGCGATACTTTATCCTATGCGCGTTCGTTGAGCGGTTTAGGGATTGTGTGTAAAAACCTGAATAGGTACGATAAAGCAGAAGAATATTATAAAAAGGGAATTGAATTAAGTCAAAAGTTGGGCAACTACCTGTCGCTCTCAAAACATTTAACAAACCTGGGTATTTTATACAAGCGCCAGGCCAGGTATCAGGAAGGTATCAAAGTATTGGAACAGGCTTTGGAAATTAAGCGTACAAATGGTAATCCCAAAGAAATAGCAACAACCTTGAATACACTTGGACAATTGTACATGTATATTGATCAGTATTCAAAAGCAGAACGATGTGCCAACGAAGCTTTGGAATTGGCAAGCAGTGCAAATGCAGAAGAGGAAATTTATTATGCAAAAGAATTACTCACTGCCAGCGCCATTGGATTGAATCCAAGACAAGATGCCATCCAGAGGTTTTATAAATATGTTGTCATGCGGGATTCGTTGAGTGAAGCGGAATCCGCAGGGTTAATCGCCAAAATGGAAGTACAATTCGAAACGGAAAAGAAAGATGCCGAAATTGCTCAGCTGAGTTTGGAAAATAAAATCAAGGAAAGGGAAGCACAAATTGCACGATGGGTAAGTTATGTTTTGGTACTATTTATTCTATTAATTGCAACGATCATAATTTTCTGGTTTCGAATCTATAAAAAGCAAAAAGAAGCTGAAAAACTGCAAGCTCAGATTGCAAGCCGTGAGCAACTTCGGGGTAAAATTGCAGCCGAACTCCACGATAAAGTATGCAGCGATTTAATTGGGGCTAAAATGAAATTAAAAGCAATTTCTGAGCCCATTGAAAATACATCTGAACTGGAAGATTTGCAAAATTTCCTTTCTTCGATATATGAAGATACCAGAAATATTTCCAATGAATTAAAGACGCCCGATTGGCATAAATTTGAAATTCGTGAATTTATTGATAAGATCATTGAATCAACAGGTTTGGAGCTTTCCAACGAGGTTGAAATCAATATTGCCGAAAATTTGGAATGGGATAATTTATCGCTTAAAAAGAAAACTGCCTTGGAAAGGGTTTTACGTGAAGCTTCTGCAAATACAATTAAACACGCTGGTTCAACACATGTATCTATTCAAGTTTTGCAAAAAAATAAGGAATTGATCCTCGAATATTATGATAATGGTATTGGTTTCAATGATAAAACTAAAGGAAATGGCATTCGAAACATGGAAAAAAGAATAAAAGAATACGGTGGTGATATTGTTTTTAGCAGCAAAAATTCGAAGGGTACATTGATTATCATAAACCTGCCAATTAATTAATATGGGAAAGTTGGTTGTTGGCATATTAGAAGACCATCCGGTTATTATTAAATCAATTCATAATCAGATTGACGATGAAAAATTTGAAGTGTTTGAATGTGGCAATATTGAATGTGCAAAAGCTCAATTGAAAGATGGAAAGCTGAATGTGCTCATTTGTGATATCCGCTTATCAAACCGTTCCAGTGCTTTCGATTTGTTTGAAAACAATAAGGAGCAGTTGCAGCAGGTTAATATAATCATTTACTCATCTTATATTTCTCCCTGGTTATTTGTGAAACTTCATCGACTGGGTATTCAGGTAGATGCTGTTATTGAAAAAATTGAATTGCCCGATTGGAATTTGGTTATTTCCGATATAGTCCTTTCAAAGAAATATTATTCATCAAATGCACTAAAATCACTGCAAATGGTTCGTAAAGACCCTAAAATTGAGAGCCTTTTGCATTTATCGGACCGAAAATGGGAAGTGCTTATGGAGATTTTGAAAGGAAAGTCGGATAAAGAAATCGCAGCATTGCTTTCAATTTCCAAATTCACGGCAAACGACCATCGAAAAGCGCTATACAAATTATTGAATAAAAAAGACGTTCCATCCATTATGTTCTGGTTTCGCGAAATTGGCTTTTTCGATCTTGAAACTACTTAAAACCTAATTCCCGAATTTTCGGGATTTTCGCTATTTCATTTATTTGCAGTTTTGTATTCAAATTCGCAATAAACTCCAAGCAACCATAATTTTCAGGTTTAAACTTAATACCTTAATTACAATTGTTAACCCTCAAACTTTTAGTTTTCAGAATGAAATAATGCTTCTTATTTGGAATCGATTTTGATTACGATTCTCACCATTATACCCGAATATTCGGGTATAACTAAGGATAAGTTTTTAATAGATTTATAAGCACAAAAAATTTCTATCAGCTTTAATTTGAGATTGCGCTAAAATATTGTTAATCAAACAAATAATATTCCTATGAAATTATATTTAGTCTTAATAGTTTTTTTTATTGTGAACAATAGCCTCTTTGCACAGATAAAAGTAAAATTAGTGTTGCCAGATAATTGTAGCGCAATTACTTCTTTAAATCAGGTTAAATCGGAAAATCAAGCGAGTGTAAGTTTATACCCAAATCCTACAAAACGATATTTGGGAGTCAAGATTTCTGCAAACACCACCATTGAAGATGCCACCATCGAAATTTTCTCGATGGATTCCCGAAAGGTTTTTTCTGAAAAGATTTATTGTCCTTCAAAAGAATTAATAAAGCAAATTGATTTATTGGCACTTAGCCCGCAAAGTTATGTGCTGAAAATCACCTGTTCTGATTTTGTAGATACCCAATCTTTTATCGTCAATAAAAATTAAGCAATGTTTAAAAAGCTAAGTTTCTTCATCATACTGGGTTTTTGTATTATTCAAACGAATGCGCAGTTGGTAAATGTTTGTGGAACCGATACGGTTATTTTAGAAGTTGATAATTACCATGTTGGTTTAATTGAATGGCAAGAATCCATTGATTCAATCATGTGGGTAACGATACCTGAAGAATCGGGGAAAAGCTATTCTTTTTTCCCGAAAGAAGCCAAGTATTATCGGGCTGCCGTTAAAACTTCCAGTTGCGATGTGCTTTATTCTGCCGTTTCATTTGTTCAAATACCGCCCATTGCCAATGCCGGAAGCGACCGGATTGTTGGGGGGACGGAGACAAATTTGTTGGCGAATGAAGAAAATGGCGCACATGGTGAATGGACATGTATTTCAGGAAGTGGTGTTATTGCTGAACCTTCAAACCCTAGATCAGTTTTTACGGGTGAACAATACGATGAAAATATCCTGGTTTGGACATTAACTAATTCGTGTGGACAAAGTTCGGATACCGTTATTATTAAGTTCGAAGAAATTGATGCAAAATCAAATTATATAATTGTTGATAATACCGATGAATTATTCAGCGACAGCACTGATATTGCCGAAGGAATAATAAAAGTTAGATTTAGTGACCCATCAATTCATCCAAGCGATTCTTCAATTTTAGTCGGGATGAGAAGCGATTACAGTTTTTTGGTCAAAACAATTTCATATACAATAAATGATGGTAGATACATAATAAATACCCAAAAAGCCACCATTGAAGACCTGTTTAAAAAGGGCACAATAAACGTTGGTGATGCAATTAATCAGTCGGTTGATGATAATGCTGAAACTAAAAGTGCCATCGTTTTTCCAACCCGCGAAACGATCAGAAAAAATAGGGAGAATAAAGGAATAAAAGTTTTATACATACAAACGAAGGACGGCCATAATTTGCAACATCTGAAATCAGCTAAAGACGATGGAAGATCGTTTACAATTCCCTTGCCCGATGCAAATTTGATTGAAACAAGTGATGAAGAACTGGTTTTATCGGTTGAGGATGCCTACCTTAGTTTGACCCCAAATTTGGTTTTTGACATGGATTATACCTTCCCTGCCAAGTTGAAAAATGTCATGTTTGGACTCGACAATGCAGTTTTTGAGTACAATTATAAAACTTCACTTAAAATAAAAGCGCCAGTTTATATTGTTGACCCGATTAAGAAAAAAATTGTTGGCATAACAAAGTATATTGTTTTTATGGCAGGTCCGGTTCCGGTGGTTGTTACTGCAAACTTTGATATTGAGGCTACATTAAAAGCCAGCGCAAATGCTGAGGTAGAGGTGAATAATACAGTAAATCACCGAAAAACATTTACCGCAATTGTGGCTGGAGAAACTGTTAACAGCCTTAACCTGGTCACAAGTTCGGTGGAACAAACAACCGAAGATTCAAATTTCCTTTTGCAGGGGAGCCTTATGTCAGAGTTTAAAATTGGCTTGGATGTTTCTTGTCGTTTATACGATGTGGTTGGCCCCTTTTTCAAAGTGCCATTTAAAGTTGAAAGCGAACTTTGTTTCAATAACCAGGGCAATTGGGACCTCGATGTTAAATTTGGTGCAGAAGGTTCCATTGGAGCCAACGCAGAAATTCTTGGCAATAAGTTTTTTGATTTTAGGTATGATCTTTTTAAACGGGATTTTGAACATTTAGAAATTCCACAAAAACTTGAATTGTTATCTGGTAATTACCAATTTGCAAACCCAAATGAACAACTTCCTTTGCCGTTGGTGTATAAAGTTGTTGATTCTTGGGGGCGAAATAGTCCGTTTGTACCAATTAGGTTTCAATTAGAAAGTGGAAATGGTTCGGTGGATGAGCCACTGCTCACCACAAATAGTAATGGATTGGCAAAAGTTTATTGGACGCTAGGTAATCAACCTTTGGGAATTCTTAAAGCGAGTGTTTTAAATTGCGACAATGAAAATATTGAGGGCTCACCTGTGTATGCATATGCAAATACGGATGAAGAAAGCAATTGCGCAAACACAAACTTATCAATAAGTTTAAAAACAGAGTCTGGCTATATTTTACCTGAGGTAAGTGGTGGTTTGCAGCCCTACTTTTATTCTGAAGATGGAATTAATTTCTCGGAAGACCAGCCTGTTTATGATCTTTCTTTACCTGGTGAATATTACATCTATGTCAAGGATGCAAATGGTTGCCGCGTTACCAGGGCAATTACAATTGATTCTTCAAATCCTTGTCAAAACAGTGACTTAAATTTAAATGCGATTGTTGTTCAATCCTCAATGCTGCAGCTTACAGCCAGTGGGGGAACTCCTCCATACCTTTTTGCAATCGACGATCTTTCAACCTTTAGCGATGAAACCCACTACAATCAACTTTCTTCTGGTACACATCAGGTTTATTTGGAGGATTCAAATGGTTGCAAAGTGCAGAAGAGTGTGGTTATTGAACAATCAGATGAACCCGCAATAACAGCCCTGAAGCCCGTTAAGGGATCATTTGTTGATGTCACAAATGTCGCTTTTGAATGGGTTGCTGCCCAATATTCAATTTCACAATACTTTGACATTTATTTGAAAAATGAGGATCAGGATTATTCAAAAATTGCTTCAGATATTGCTGGGAATACAGATATTGAAAATAATTTGTATTCCTACATTCATAATCAAAACCTCGAATATGGAAAGCAATATACTTGTAAAATTGTATTAAAAGATATTTTCTCCGTTGAACTTGCATCCGTTGAGTATTCATTTTACACTTTAAGTGGAATGTCAATGGAAATTCCGCAACCCGTTTTATTAGCACCTGTTGATAATTCTAACGTCGAATTGCCAGTTACTTTGAAATGGAATAATGATTCAGGGAATTATAAATACGATGTTTATCTGGGCACGGATCTCTCAAACTTAAAAATGCTTGCTTTTCACTTTGGTGGAAATGAAATTGTTCTGGACGACCTGCAAGAATATACCAAATACTATTGGAAGGTGACCATTAAATCATTGGAAACAGGAGAAACCAAGGATAGTCCGGTTTGGAGTTTTAATACGCAGGCAAGCAGTGTTCAACAAACGGGTACCCTTATTGATATTGATGGAAACAATTACAACACTGTTAAAATTGGAAAACAATGGTGGATGGCTGAAAACTTAAAAGTTACCCGGAATGCTGATGGTACTGCGGTACCTTTGGTGGAGGACATTGAAACATGGAAGGAACTTGCCGACAACGAAAGTTCTTTTTGTTATTATGGAAATTTGGATGAAAATAAAGATTTGTATGGTGCACTGTACAGTTGGGCAGCCGCGACAAATGGTACAGAGGGCTTAGATGATAATTCAGAAATTGTCCAGGGTGTATGTCCAAGTGGTTGGCATTTGCCAAGTGACAGTGAATATTCCGAATTGGCAGATTATTTAGGCGGTAAAAGCATTGCCGGAGGTAAAATGAAAACCGTTGGGCTGGATTATTGGCTTCAGCCTAATATCCAGGCGACTAATAAAAGTGGATTTTCTGCACTGCCTGGCGGATATCGTGTAAATAGTGGACAGTTTGCACGTAAAACAACACATGGTTATTTCTGGACTTCGACCCCAAAACACGGTAAAGCTTATTACCATAATTTGTGGTCAAATTCGGAAACCCTCCATCGAGCCTATGGTGATACTAATTTAGGTTTCTCGGTTCGTTGTGTAAAAGATGAAGAGCAAACTGCAACCCTGCCAACTGTCGTTACTTCTGAAGCTATCAGTTACACTTCATTTAGTGCGAATTGTAGTGGAGAGGTTGCTTCTGAAGGCAGTGCTGTAGTTACTTCACGAGGTATCGAGTATAGTACAAATCCAAATTTTGTGGGAGGTGAAGGTATTCAGGCAGAAGCAGAAATTGCCGGAACCGGCATTTTTTATGTGACACTTATGGGGCTCGAAGCCGAAACCACGTATTACATAATGGCTTATGCCCAAAACAGTGTTGGAATTTCATACGGCGATGTTTTATCTTTTACAACAACCAAAGAAACAACTACCCCTTTGGTATCGACCCTTGAAGCAAAGAACATTACCACAAATTCTGCCATATTAAATGGGAACGTAATTTCCGATGGAAATGCGAATATTACCGAACGCGGGTTTTACTGGAGTTCTTCCGATAGTTCGCCCGATAAAAACGACCATGTTGTAACGATTAGCGGAACACTTGGTGCATATGGCGAAACAATTACCGGTCTCGAACCTGATAAGATCTACTATTTCTGTGCGTTTGCAACCAATAGTGAAGGTACAAGCACAGGCGATGTTTTAGAATTTAGGACAACCCAGGAATTGTCTGCCCCAACCGTGTCAACAGTTTCAGCCACGAATGTGGCAATGGAATCAGCCACACTCAACGGAAACGTAACATCCGATGGAAATGCAGATATTACAGAACGTGGTTTTTATTGGAGTTCAACCGATAACACCCCAGACGATGGCGATAATGTAGTTATGGTGAGTGGAACCACAGGTACCTTTAACGAAACTATTACTGGTCTCAATCCTGATACGCGCTATTATTTTTGTGCATTTGCAACAAATAGCGAGGGCACATCCATAGGCGATGTTTTAGAATTTCGAACAACCCAGGAATTGTTTGCCCCAACAGTGTCAACAGCTGCAGCTACGAATGTGACAATGGAATCAGCAACAATAAACGGAAACGTAACTTCCGATGGAAATGCAAATATTACAGAACGTGGTTTTTATTGGAGTTCAACCGATAATACCCCAGACGATGGCGATAATGTAGTTATGGTGAGTGGAACCACAGGCACCTTTACCGAAACTATAAGTGGTCTCAATCCTGATACGCGCTATTATTTTTGTGCATTTGCAACAAATAGCGAGGGCACATCCACAGGCGATGTTTTAGAATTTCGAACAACCCAGGAATTGTCTGCCCCAACAGTGTCAACAGTTTCAGCCACGAATGTGGCAATGGAATCAGCCACACTCAACGGAAACGTAACATCCGATGGTAATGCAGATGTTACAGAACGTGGTTTTTATTGGAGTTCAACCGATAACACCCCAGACGATGGCGATAATGTAGTTATGGTGAGTGGAACCACAGGCACCTTTACCGAAACTATAACTGGTCTCAATCCTGATACGCGCTATTATTTTTGTGCATTTGCAACAAATAGCGAGGGCACATCCATAGGCGATGTTTTAGAATTTAGGACAAGCCAGGAATTGTCCGCCCCAACAGTGTCAACAGTTGCTGCCACAAATGTCAGCATGGAATCTGCCACACTCAACGGAAACGTAACTTCCGATGGAAATGCTGATATAACGGAACGTGGTTTTTATTGGAGTAAGGATAATGCTTCCCCCGGATCCGGCGATAATGTAGAGCTTGTGAGTGGGACAACAGGAGCTTATTCATCAGACCTTACCGGATTGGAACCAAACACAACATATTATTACTGCAGTTTTGCTACCAATGCAGTGGGTACAGTGAGAGGTGGTGTTCTTGATTTTACTACGGAAGAAAGTGGATTCCAATTTGGATCATTTACAGATTCAAGAGATGGTAAGGTCTATAAAACAATTACAATAGGACAACAAACATGGATGGCTGAAAACCTGGCGTACCTGTCATCGGATATGCTCAATAACGATGCTTGGGTGTATCAATATACTGGCTCCTCAATTTCAGAAGCAGAGAATCAAGATAACTTTAATAATTATGGTGTATTGTACGAATGGACAACTTCACTCAATGTTTGTCCTTCTGGATGGCACCTGCCAACAACTGATGAATGGCAGCTGTTGTTTGATAAAGCTGCTTCCGATGGATATGATTATCGGTCATTAATTTCTCCCGATGGTTATGATTGGGGACCTGATGGACCGCCTGATTCATACGATAAATATGGTTTTGCTGCCGAATTTGGAGGAATATTTGAAAATGGTTCTCCTGGCAATTTTGCAGATGAGGGTCATGATGGTTACTTCTGGTCAGCAACGGACTGGGAAGGAAATCCTTCGATTGGTGCATATCTATATTGGGTAGGTAAGGGTGTTGATGACTTCAGGTTATCGGCATTTATGAAATCCTCAGGAGCAAGTATCCGCTGTATTCAAGGGGCGACCGAATCATATACAACACCAGAAGTATCAACAGGTAATATTGATGATATTACGACTAATTCTGCAACTTGTGGCGCAAGTGTTCAGGGAAATGGCGGAATACAAATTCTTGAACGAGGAATTTGCTGGAATACATCAGGACTTCCAACGATTGATGATTCAAAAGACGTTGATGCTAAAACAGTAATAGGTGGTTATTCAGGACAATTAGTCAATCTTCAATCAGGAACAACATATTATGTTCGGGCATATGCAACAAATAGTATGGGGACAAGCTATGGAGATCAAGTGGTGTTTACTACAAATGATATAGCACCAACAGTAACTTCTGTTGGTCCAACAAAAGCAACTTCTGGAATAGAGATGACTTTTGAAGTAAGAGGAACTAATCTTCCGGAAACACTTTCGTTATGGATTGATGGAGTGATGACGGGTGAAGAAAGCCCAACAACGCATAGTCCTTCATTCGTGACATTTGTAGTAGATGTGCCTTTTTCATACGATATTGGTGGAGAAACAGAATACAAGGTAAAAGCAAGTCCAGAAGCGGTTTCAATTATACATAGTGGAATAATTACATTCGGAATTTGGATTCCTACTATTTCAAAATTCTCACCTGATACTGTTTTACGTGGGGAACAAATTACATTTGAGATTGAAGGGGAAAATCTTGCTGAATCTGTTTCCTTATGGATTGATGGAATTCTTGTAGGTGATGAACCTCATACAACATATAGTAGAACAAAGATTACCTATAATGTTAAGATTCCGGATGAAGAAGGTATTGTTGGAACCAAAAATTACAAGATCAAGCAAAAGTTTGGTTCAACCCAGAATTTGCAAAGCGGAGAAATTATTGTTAAGGATAATCTTGTTGCTACTCTTCCAACGGTATTAACCACGACAATTTCTGATATAACCTCTAATTCTGCATTAGGAGGAGGAAATGTAACAGATAATGGTGGTGCTGAAGTTACTGCGCGAGGTGTTTGTTGGAATACAACAGGTAATCCAACAATAATCGACAGCAAAACAATCGATGGATCGGGTACAGGTACCTTTAGTAGTCAACTCTCAAATTTGGAATCTAATACCTCTTATTATATTAGGGCTTATGCAACAAATAGTGCAGGTACATCTTATGGAGGTCTTTATGGGTTAATAACTAAATTGGAAACTGGAACGATGACTGATTCTCGAGATGGAAAAACTTACATTACGGTAAAAATTGGGGATCAATGGTGGATGGCTGAAAATTTAGCATTTTTACCGAGCGTAAATATACCGACGATAGGTTCTGCTATAGATGCTTGTTTTTATGTATATGATTATGATGGCAACAGTGTAAGTGAAGCTAAAGAAACTTCCAATTATAATGCATACGGTGTTCTGTACAATTGGTCAGCCGCTGTTGAAGCTTGTCCAGATGGGTGGCATCTGCCAAGCAATGAGGAATGGGAACAGTTAGCACAATTTATTAGCGATAAAAATGGAGGATATAGCAAAATAGATGAGAATACCTGGTATAGCGTTGGCAAACATCTAAAATCAACCGATGGTTGGAACAACGGAAATGGAAGTGGAATTGATGATTTTGGCTTTTCTGCTTATCCTGGAGGAATTCGTCAAAGTACTGGAAGCTTTGGATCGGCAGGAAATTATGGTACTTGGTGGTCCGCCACAGAATTCTCTTCTAATTATCCATGGAGATTATATTTGGGCTATGATTATGATCTTCTTCACCGGGATCATTATAGTACTAAAGATTGGGGTTTCAGTGTCCGCTGTGTTAAAGATTAGTTTGAAAAGCATTCATTTACATAATACAATACTCGATTAATTTTATGAAAGGAAAAAACATTACATTCATTATTCCTTGATACAATACATACATAAAGAATATTCCGAAAACTAAATTTAAATCCCTATTTTTGCAGCCTGTTAAAGAATAAACAATGGCACAAAAACCTTCTATCCCAAAAGGGACCCGCGATTTTTCCCCGGTCGAAATGAACCGAAGGAACTATATTTTCGATACCATTAAAAGTGTGTTTAAATTGTATGGTTACCAGCCAATTGAAACACCTGCCATGGAAAACCTTTCCACATTAATGGGCAAATATGGCGAAGAAGGCGATAAGCTGTTGTTTAAAATCCTTAATTCTGGCGATTTTATTTCGAAGGTTTCTGAAGATATTTTAAGTGAACGAAATTCAACGAAATTAACCACCAAAATTTCTGAAAAAGGTTTACGTTACGACTTAACTGTCCCGTTTGCAAGGTTTGTAGTGCAACATCGTAACGACATTGTTTTTCCGTTTAAACGTTATCAGATACAGCCGGTTTGGCGTGCCGACAGGCCTCAAAAAGGGCGTTACCGCGAATTTTATCAATGCGATGTGGATGTGATTGGGAGCGATAGTCTGTTAAATGAAGCTGAGCTTGTTCAAATTATTGATGAGGTTTTTGCCAGGCTGAAAGTGAATACCCTGGTGAAAATAAACAACCGAAAAATCCTTGCCGGAATTGCAGAAACGATTGGTGAAGCGGATCGGATCATTGACATTACAGTTGCGATTGACAAGCTGGATAAAATTGGTTTGGAGAAAGTAAATCAGGAGTTGCTGGAGAAAGGTATTTCTGAATCTGCAGTTGAAAAATTACAACCCATTTTAGAATTGCAAGGAAGTACTGCGGAAAAATTAGATCAGATTGAACAGGTCATTGGCAAAACCGAAGTGGGGGCAAAAGGAATTGAGGAAATGAAAACCTTGTTTGCTTATGTCGAAAACATGAACCTAACCACAGAAGTGGAACTGGATTTAACCCTTGCAAGGGGCTTGAATTATTATACTGGTGCCATTTTCGAAGTGAAATCAAAAGATGTTGGCATTGGAAGTATTTGTGGTGGTGGTCGTTACGATGATTTGACCGGGATATTTGGTATGCCCGATGTTTCGGGAGTTGGCGTATCTTTTGGAGCCGAGCGCATTTACGATGTTTTGCTGCAATTGGATGGTTTTCCAAAAGAATCAATGGAAAGCACAAAGGTTTTATTTGTGAATTTTGGCGAAAAAGAAGAAGCCTATTGCCTGAATATCTTAAAAGAATTACGAAAAGCCAATATCAATGCTGAAATTTTCCCCGAATCGGCTAAAATGAAAAAGCAAATGACTTATGCCAACCGAAAAGAAATCCCTTTTGTAATTTTAGCTGGCGACAACGAAATTGCGGAACAAAAGGTCACTTTAAAAAATATGGCAACCGGCGAACAAAACTTACTTACTGTTCCTGAACTGATAAAAATCCTGTCTTAATAGATAAAATTTAACTTTCTTGTCATTTATAAAGACTTCGAAAATGACAATTATTTCACGTCCCAGCCGTCTGGTTAGATCCATTGGTGCCGATATCAGGTTTCCCTGATTCTGGCTCAATTCTAAACTATTGCTATTTGCAACACAATCTTCTTTTTTTTACCCCTTTATGAATGTGGAATTTAACCATCTAATTTTTTAATCATGGAAAGTAAAATTCATTATATAACGCCAGAAGATTTAACTTTCGAGCAAATCGAAGATATCCTTGAAAAGAAGTATAAGCTGGAATTATCTGAAGAATCCATCCAACTAATACAAAAAAGCAAAGCCTACCTGGACAAAAAACTTCTTGAATCTGAGGGACCTTTGTATGGGATCAATACCGGCTTTGGATCTTTATGCGATATCGAAATTCCCAAAGATGACCTGAGTAAACTTCAGGAAAATCTTGTTATTTCACATGCTTGTAATATTGGTTCCGAGGTTCCTGCCGATGTTGTGAAACTCATGTTGTTGTTAAAGGCACATGCTTTATCGAAGGGAAATTCTGCTGTTCAGTTGATAACAGTGCAAAGGATACTGGATTTATACAACAACGAAGTTTTGCCCATTGTTTGTGAACAGGGTTCGCTTGGAGCAAGTGGCGACTTAGCGCCTTTGGCAATGTTGTTTTTGCCGTTGTTAGGCTTGGGCGAAGTTTATTACAAAGGGGGTAAATACTTTGCTTCCGATATTTTGGATCAATTTGCTTGGCAACCTATAAAACTGGAAGCAAAAGAAGGTTTGGCTTTGTTGAATGGCACACAGTTTATGAGTGCTCATGCGGTTTATACTTTGCTTAAAACGTTCAGGATTATAAAATATGCAGATATCATTGGGGCTCTTTCGCTGGATAGTTTTGATGGTCTGTTGGAGCCATTTGGAGAAAACATCCAGAATATCCGGCCGCACAAAGGACAGGCGCAAACGGCTTCTAATTTCAGGTATCTTTTAAAGGGAAGTGAACTAATCAACCAAAAAAAGGAACATATTCAGGATCCATATTCGTTTCGATGTATCCCGCAGGTGCATGGAGCAGTGAAAGATGCAGTGAAATATGTGTCAGAAGTAATTGAAACAGAAATTAACTCTGTAACCGATAATCCAACCGTTTTTCCAGATGAAGATATGATCGTATCCGGAGGGAATTTTCATGGCGAGCCTTTGGCTATTTCACTTGATTTTTTGGCTATAGCCATTTCAGAGTTGGGAAGCATTTCTGAGAGAAGAACGTATCGTTTAATTTCAGGGGAACGCGGTTTGCCGGAATTTTTGGTTGCCAATCCGGGATTAAACTCTGGATTTATGATCCCGCAATATGCTGCAGCATCTATTGTAAGCCAAAACAAACAATATTGTACGCCTGCTTCAGTTGATTCTATTCCTTCTTCAAACGAACAGGAAGACCATGTTAGTATGGGGGGGAATGCTGCAACCAAGGCTTTAAAAGTTGCCTTGAATGTGCAAAAGATATTGGCAATTGAATTATACAATGCTGCGCAGGCTTTGGAGTTTAGAAGGCCTAAAAAAACATCGGTTTATTTGGAAGATTTTTTCCATGTATATCGCGAAAGCGTGAAGTTTGTTGAACAGGATACACTTATGTATGAAGGGATTAACGAGACAATTGAGTTTCTTGATAAAGGTAAATTCATCGAATAAAAGAGCCGTTCAAATTTGAACGGCTCCATTTATTTTTTATCCTTACCTGAGCGGTACTTGTTCAACATGTGCATTCGAAATTCATGTTCCATATTAAATAGGATCAATACTTTCTGAGGTGGAATTACTTCGAGAAGTTCTTTGTTGTACTTTTTCATTAGATCAGTTTCCACTTGCGATAAGGCAACCATTTTATCGATCAACTTAATGATTTCTTTATCACTAAGGTTCATGTCATCATTCCTGAATTTCTTTTCTATTTCCCTTTTTTGACCAAACAATTCACCTCTTTCCTTTTCAAAGAGATTGTATACAGGCCAAAATTTTTGTGCTTCCTCAGGTGTTAATTCCAATTTTTCAGTTAAGAATGAAATCTTCTCTGCCCTGAATTTGTCCCAGTCTTGCTTGCCCCTTCTGCCCTGTGCATTTACATTTACAATTAAAAATGTAAGTAAGAGTAGGGTAGTAAAAAAAGTTTTAAGAAATTTCATATCGTTTTTATTTTGATTCAAAAAATAGGTCATAATCATTTAAGGTAGTTGACAAATATGCAACCAGTTCATCATCACTGAAACTTTCTTCTTTAGTATTCTCTTCCAGTAAAGTGTATAGTGAATTTTCGTCCAATTCGGCAATTAACGAATAATAATTATTGTCAATAGTTGTCGTTTCAGAAATATCCTTGTTATCGGCATATTTATTATTAAACATACTTAAAGGCCAATAAACCAACATAAAAATAAGTGCAAAACTTGCTGCTAATCCTAAAGTTGGTTTTAATATTCGTATAAAGGCATTTTGCTTTTTTGTTGCCTTTATATCAGAACTTTCAAGAGTAGGCTTTAACCTTGCAGAAAAGTCTTCAAAGTAATTGTTGGGAACTTTAAAAGGGTTTTCCTTTTTAATTCCGGACAATTTTGGTGCTATGTTTTTTAATTCTTCCATTTTAATGATCTTTTGACTTCGTAACTCGGGAAAAGTTTAAAATCAGTTCTTTATTCTTCTTTTGAAAGATATTCTTCAATTTTTCTTACTGCATGATGGTAGGAAGCTTTAAGGGCCCCAACCGAAGTTTCTAATATCTCCGACATATCCTGGTACTTCATTTCATCAAAATATTTCATATTAAATACCAATCGCTGTTTTTCAGGAAGTGCAATAATCGCTTTTTGTAATTTTTTTTGTATTTCATTTCCTTCAAAATATGGATCAGCTTCTAAGTTATCCAGTAAAAATTCACTTACATCGTTTAAAGGAACCAGGCTTTTTCTTTTTTTAGAATTTAAAAATGTTAACGATTCGTTTGTTGCGATCCTATACAACCACGTATAAAGCCCCGATTCTTCCCTAAATTTATCCAGGTTTTTCCAAACTTTTATAAATGTATTTTGTAGAACGTCATCGGCATCGTTGTGGTCAAGAACGATCTTTCGTATATGCCAATACAAGCGCTCCTGGTACTTTTCCACAAGATGCTGAAACTTCAGTTCCAGGGTTTGCTCTTGTTTCCTGTCAGAAATAGGTTCCTTGTTTTCTTTTTGCATATACAAATTTTAATCTATGACCATCAACTATATTAAAGGTTTAAAATTGTGGTCGGACTTTCAAACAAAGTTTATTGTTTGCTAATATCAAGAAATTCACCTTTCGTTTAATAATCCCGTAAAATTAGCTAAAATGTACTTTAATAAATTAACTTTGCACGTCGAATTTTAAGAAGATAAAGATGGCTTTAAAATGTGGTATTGTTGGATTGCCGAATGTTGGTAAATCGACCCTATTTAATTGTTTGTCAAGCGCTAAGGCGCAGTCCGCTAATTTTCCTTTTTGTACCATCGAACCAAATGTTGGTGTGATAACCGTACCAGATGAAAGGCTTATAAAACTTTCAGAAATAGATAAACCAGCTAAGGTAATTCCAACAACGGTTGAGATTGTTGATATTGCAGGGTTGGTAAAAGGTGCAAGCAAAGGTGAAGGACTTGGCAATAAGTTTTTGGCAAATATTAGGGAAACGGATGCAATATTGCATGTTTTAAGGTGCTTCGACAATGATAATATTACGCATGTGGATGGTTCTGTTGATCCGGTGAGGGACAAAGAGGTGATTGATGCTGAGCTTCAATTGAAAGACCTGGAAACGGTTGAGTCCAGGATTGAGAAATTGGAAAAGCAAGCAAGGCATACCAACGATCCGAAAACAAAAAAAATGTTTGAGCTGGCAGTCAGGTACAAAGAAGTGTTAGAGCAAGGCAAATCAGCCAGGACCTTAAAATTGTACGACGAAGAAGCCAAAATAGCAAAAGAATTTTTCCTGTTGACCAACAAACCGGTTATGTATGTTTGTAATGTTGACGAAGCATCGGCAAAAACAGGTAATACGTACGTTGAAGCTGTTAGGGAAGCCATAAAAGAAGAGGATGCTGAGTTATTAATAATTGCCGGAGCCACAGAGTCCGATATCGCCGAATTGGAGGATTACGACGAAAAACAAATGTTTTTAGAAGAACTTGGTTTGGATGAACCGGGAGTTAATAAACTTATCCATTCGGCTTATAAACTATTGAAATTAAAAACCTATTTCACCACCGGACCTGATGAAACGCGCGCCTGGACTTTTACTGATGGAACAAAGGCACCTGGGGCAGCCGGAATTATCCACTCCGATTTTGAAAAGGGATTTATTCGGGCAGAGGTGATAAAATATAACGATTATGTTACCCTCGGTTCAGAAGCAGCTTGCCGCGATGCCGGGAAAATAGCTGTTGAAGGAAAAGCTTATATCGTACAGGATGGCGATATCATGCATTTCAGGTTCAACGTTTAGTACTTGAAAAAAGATATTTTCTATCGGCACTCTTTTTAAAGGATATTATCCGTTATTGAGAATTCCAGGATTAAATTAATCTCCCGGCCTGCTTAAAATTTCTAAGTAGTAGTAGTTTTTCACATTATTTATTTGAGAAAATCACTTAATTAATAATTAGCGTGATATAAAATTACAAAAACACGTTTTTTTTGTAAAAAAGACTTATTTATTACAATCACCATATGGCAAAAAGGGGGTGTTGCTAAAAAATAAGATGTTTTTGTTTCGAAGGGGTGAATATAATAGGGGTGGTTTGTAATTTTTGATAAAATAAATTTCTTGAAAAAACAATGATATTTAATCTTTATGTAACTAAAAGAATAATATTTTAGAAAAAAGATAAATAAAGTTTTTGAATTATGTCAAAATGTATATTTTTGGCGTACATTAACTAGAGAATATATAAAAATTAGATATGTGTGGAATAGTAGGAGTTTTTGATTTAAAGGTGGATGCTCAAACCTTAAGGCCACAGGTTTTAGAAATGTCAAAGAAAATTCGTCATCGTGGGCCCGATTGGTCTGGGATTTACTGTGGCGATAAAGCAATAATTGCACATGAGAGGTTATCCATTGTTGATCCCGAGTCTGGTGGGCAGCCTTTGTTAAGTAAAGATGAGAAATTAATTCTTGGTGTAAATGGTGAAATTTATAACCATCAGGAATTAAGGGCAAAATATAAAGATTCGTATGAGTTTTTAACAGGTTCTGATTGCGAGGTAATCCTTGCTTTGTACCGCGATAAAAAAGAAAAATTCATTGACGATATGAATGGTATTTTTGCTTTTTGCCTGTACGATGAGGAGGAAGACAGTTACCTAATTGCAAGGGATCATATTGGGATCATTCCACTATACATGGGATGGGATAAATTTGGGAACTTCTATGTAGGCTCAGAATTAAAAGCCTTGGAAGGATACTGTACCAAAATCCAGGAATTTCCGCCGGCGCATTATTTATATAGTAAAGATGGCGAAATAAAAAGGTGGCATAACCGTGAATGGACGGAGTATGAAAATGTGAAAGACAATCCGGCAAGTGTCGATGAGTTGGCAAAATCGTTGGAAGCAGCGGTTCACCGTCAATTAATGTCAGATGTACCTTATGGGGTGTTGCTTTCTGGTGGGCTCGATTCGTCAATTACTTCAGCTTTAGCAAAGAAATATTCTTCGAAAAGGGTTGAGGATGGCGATGAGCATGATGCTTGGTGGCCGCAGTTGCACTCGTTTGTGATTGGACTGGAAGGGGCTCCTGACCTTAAAGCTGCCAAAGAAGTTGCAGATTATATTGGAACTATCCACCATGAAATACATTATACAATTCAGGAAGGTTTAGACGCCATTAAGGATGTAATTTACCATATCGAAACTTATGATGTTACTTCGGTAAGGGCTTCCACACCAATGTATATGTTGGCAAGGGTAATTAAATCGATGGGCATAAAAATGGTGCTTACCGGTGAAGGTGCCGATGAAATTTTTGGAGGTTACCTTTATTTCCATAAAGCTCCAAATGCCGAAGAATTCCATAAAGAAAGTGTTCGGAAAGTTAGCCGTTTGCATATGTACGATTGTTTAAGGGCAAACAAATCATTGGCTGCATGGGGTGTTGAAGGAAGGGTTCCATTTCTGGACAAAGAATTTTTAGATGTTGCCATGCGTTTCAACCCTGAAGCAAAAATGGCGAAAGATGGCAAAATGGAAAAATGGCCAGTTCGTAAAGCATTTGAAGATATCCTTCCTGAAAGTGTTGCCTGGAGGCAAAAAGAGCAATTCTCTGATGGTGTTGGTTACGGATGGATTGACACGTTAAAGAAAATTGCGATGGAACAGGTCACTGATGAAATGATGCAAAACGCTAAATTCAGGTTCCCGGTTCATACTCCGTTAAACAAAGAAGAATATATGTACAGGGCTATTTATAGCGAACATTTCCCATCAGACCAGGCTGCGGCATGTGTGCCATCAGAAGAATCAATTGCATGTAGTACTGCTGCTGCTTTAGCTTGGGACCAGTCGTTTCAAAATAATGCAGACCCATCTGGAAGGGCAGTAAATACTGTACATGGAGATGGAAAAACATTCGAAGATATTAAAAAGGCGTAGGTATAATATACAATAAAGCATCAAGCCTATTCCATTTAGGAATGGGCTTTTTGTTTTTTTTAGGCTTAGTGTTGGGTTTTGGTTAGCGCAATAAAGTTTTTAAATAATTCAGGATTATAATATTCCGGATGAAACTGACAGGTGTATATTGGTTTTTGTTTATGTTTCATCATCTGGTTTTTACAAATTGAAGAGCTTGCCAGGAGGATAAACCTTTTTGGAAGACTAATAGAGTCATTATGCATTTGTTGAACCTTGAGCTTTTTTGGCAGTCCATGGGTAAGCGGATCATCCTGAAGAATATCTATTGTGCTTTCCCCCGATTCGTGTTCCAGGTTTCGGTATAACTCAGATCCGTACAAAGCACCGACCAAATGGTGTCCGGCACAGATTCCAAAAATTGGTTTTTTATATTCTTTTATCCATTGAAAATAAGGAAGGTGATGCTCAACAATATCATCGCCCTGTGGTGAGCCACTTAGTATTATTCCATCAAATATATCTAAATCAATCCTTTTACTATCAGCATATTCAATTACTTCAGATTGCACGTTATAGCCGGTTAATATTTTTTTTATAGGATTTGTAAATTCAGTCAATCCCGGCTCAGCGTTATTTACGATCAATATTTTCCCCATATCTAAAAATAGCCAGATATCCGTAACTTCCTACTAACTTTTTTGTAAATCGAAAATAGCTTAATATTCAGGATACTTTTTTATTCGGTTTTTAATCTATCTTTATCATCAATTAGATTTACTTTTTTTCTTGAAGAACTATTTTATATCTTCGAAGGATTAACTTGATTAACTGTTTGTAATTTAAATACTTCTACATTTATCTTTAAAATTTTAAAAATGAAAAAACTGCTATTTCTTTTGTTGATGATCGGTGCTTTTGCCTGTACCCAAAACGAAGGCTATAAAATAGATATAACCCTTTCAGGAGCTGAAGGTCAGCTTATGCTTGAAAAGGTGGTTGATAATAAACTGGAGGCTGTTGATTCTTCTGAAGTGATTGACGGGAAGGCGTCTTTTGTTGGAGAAATTGATATTCCCGAACCATACTATATTTCAGTTAAAGGATCAAGAAATAAGTTGATGTTGTTTCTTGAAAACTCAGAAATCGTAATTAACGGGCAAATTGACTCTATTGCAATGGCATCGGTTACTGGTTCTGCCACACAAGACGAATACAATGTCTTGAAAGTAAAAATGGATGAAGTACGCGATGAATATATGGGACTGTATAGGCAAGCGCAAGAAGCGAATGCAGCCGGCGATACTGCTAAAGCCAATGAATTAATGGTACAAGTACAGAAAATATACGAAGGTGCAGGTAAATTGCAAGAGGACTTTGTTGCCGAAAATCCGGCATCGTTTGTAACCCCGGTAATTCTTTCACAAACAATTCATAGCAAAAGTGTTGAGCAAATCGATTCCATACTTGCTACTTTGGATCCAAAACTAGATGTGACACCTGGAATAATAAAAATTAAAGAGAGGGTGGAGTCTTTAAGAAAAGTTGCTGTTGGTCAAATCGCCCCTGATTTTACCCAAAACGATCCGGAAGGAAATCCGATTACCTTCTCTGATGTGTATAAGGCAAATAAATATACCTTGGTCGATTTTTGGGCAGCCTGGTGTGGTCCGTGTAGGGGTGAAAACCCAAATGTGGTGGCTGTTTATAACGATTATAATGAAAAAGGTTTTACGGTATTTGGCGTATCATTGGACCGTACAAAAGAAGACTGGTTAAAAGCAATTGAAGATGATGGATTGACCTGGCAACACGTATCCGATTTATCGTATTGGAACAATGCTGCGGCTAAATTATACGCCATAAGCTCAATTCCTTCCAATTTATTGGTTGATGAAACAGGAAAAATAATTGCAAAAAACTTAAGGGAAGAAGCACTTAGGGAAAAAATAGCGGAATTACTCGACTAATTTTTCGGGAAGTACTTCCGATCAAAGGTGTGCGAAAAGCTGCATGAAGTAATATTCTAATTATTATTTGTAGTTTTACGCACATTTTTTTTTGTAAATATGAATATCTTATCATTAACCACTCCGGCGCTTTTGTTTTCAGCAATTTCACTGATTTTATTGGCATATACCAATCGGTTTTTGGCCTATGCATCCGTTGTGAGGGCATTGCACGAAAAACTAAAAAATGATCCCAGTAAGCTTATTGTCGGTCAGATAAAAAACCTTCGGAAACGGCTTTATTTAACCCGTTCGATGCAAATATTAGGTATCCTGAGTTTGTTGTTGTGTGTGTTGTGTATGTTTTTGATTTACATTGAAAAACAGATGATGGCGGAGTTTATATTTGGGGTTGCCCTGCTTTTGTTAATAGCATCCTTGGGGATATCCATTCGTGAAATCCAAATATCGGTTAAAGCCCTCGACCTGCATTTAAGCGATATAGATAAGGACATTAAAAGCTAAGGAACAGAATGCAGAATTATTTTGGTGAAATAGCTGGATTGTTAACCGCCGTGTTCTGGACTGTTACCAGCATGGCTTTTGAGTCAGCTGGGAAAAAAGTGGGTTCGTTATCGGTAAACCTGATTCGTTTGGTAATCGCATTTTTTTTAATCGGAACCTATAGCTTTATTTCGCGGGGTTTTTTCTTCCCAACCGATGCTACTTCCTTCCAATGGAAATGGTTGATCATGTCAGGATTAATTGGATTCACAATTGGTGATTTGCTTCTTTTTCAGGCATTTGTTGAAGTTGGTGCACGAATTTCAATGTTAATGATGGCTTTAACACCACCATTTACTGCATTTATCAGTTGGATAATTATTGGCGAAGTTTTAACCCCAATGAACTGGCTTGGAATGGCAGTAACCCTTACCGGGATTGTGATCGTGATCCTTAAACGAGAAAAAAGTGAGAAAAACGGTGAAATTAAAAAAAGGATTAAGTCAAACTATTCGGTGCAGGGAATTTTGCTTGCACTTGGCGGGGCTCTTGGGCAGGCTACAGGCTTGGTAATGAGTAAAAAAGGCATGGGTGAGTATGATGCTTTTTCGGCTGCGCAAATACGGGTTCTGGCTGGTGGGGTGGGATTTGTAATCCTGTTCTTTTTTATGCGTCGTTGGTCGAAAGTTTGGGTGGCTGTTCAAAATAAATCAGCCATGAAAAGGATAACCCTCGGGGCAATTTTTGGTCCTTTTCTGGGTGTTTCATTTTCTTTGCTCGCTGTTCAACATACAAAAGCAGGAATTGCTGCAACCCTCATGGCTATTGTTCCGGTACTGATTATTCCTCCGGCAATTGTCATTTTCAAAGAAAAAGTTAATTGGAAGGAAATATTAGGGGCAATTATTACCGTAGTTGGCGTAGGCTTGTTTTTCCTTTAATTTGGAAGCATTTCTTTTAATTCCTGTAGGGCGAGTTGACGGTTTATTGAAAATGTAACGCTATTCAAATCAACTTTTTGGAGGATAAAATAGGCTTTACTAAAAAAATCAAGTTTGGCAGTTTCTGAATTAATTAATTCCCCTTGTTCACGTAGAACCAATGCAACAATTTCCAGCTGTTCCAATGAAAGTTCTTTCTGTTTTTCTAAATATTCCAACAAATCTTCCAAAGAAAATTCCGATAAATCTTCTTCTATTTTAAGGGCAGAGTAAATTTCATGGATTGTTTCTTCTGCTTCTTCTTTTTCCCCTTTTTTGCGCAAGGCAATAACTTTATGAAGAAAACTAAAAAGCATCATTAATTGCCGCATGATAAAATCCCTTTCAACTCCCATTGTATGTATTTTTTTATTCTATTGATTGTTTTAAATATGTGTTTTATCCTTACCTTGTATTTGTCTGTTTCATTCACGCAAATTACATTTTATGGGAAAAGATAGTATTATTTATTGCATTATTGGCTTCATCCTGTTCATTGGAACTGAAGCTTGGTCCCAGCCACAAGAAAAAATTAGGAAACTAAAAGGGGAATATGTATTTAAGAATGCCACGGTTATATCGTGGGATGGAATCGGGATGGGGGCTGCCCTGAGTTTTAGGGATAGTTTGTCGAATGAAAAAATACTTGCAAAAGCAAATTTCGTTGGTTCGGATATTCTATTGGTAAGTGACTCAGAATTGAATTTGGGAAGCGGTGGATTTGTACTCGAAATATTAGCGACACAGATAATTATTACGGCAGATAGTGATGAAGGATTAAAAAATGGCGTTCGCAAATTAATTAATTTTTGTTTTGGTGACGATGGTCCGGGCAATCGAAAACTAAGTGAGGTGCGTCTGAA
Organism: Prolixibacteraceae bacterium; assembly: GCA_963678235.1. Classification (GTDB taxonomy): domain Bacteria; phylum Bacteroidota; class Bacteroidia; order Bacteroidales; family Prolixibacteraceae; genus JABMQB01. Next base: position 4,702,538 of record OY782766.1, read on the forward strand.
ATGTTTAAGGCTAACATCGACGGTTGGGGAAGCCTCGTTGACTGAAGAAGAACCCGACCAATAATAGTTTATTTCTTTTCCTTGTTTTTAGCATTCCCAAACAGATAATTTAGTAATTTAGATGCAATCTTTAAATAAAATACCATGGATGATAAAACAAAAGCTATTGTGGCACACCTGACCATTGTAGGATGGTTAATTGCCTTTATTCTTAACAACACAGAAAAAGAAGAGTATGCAAGTTTTTATATACGGCAGCAACTTGGCTTGATGCTCACAGGAATTGCCCTCGGTATTTTAAGTGTTTTTCCTATTATCGGTTGGCTTGTTTCGGCATTTGGAGGAATTGCATTGTTCATTTTTTGGCTGGTTAGTTTAATCTGGTGCATTCAGGGTGAAACCAAACCTCTACCTTGGATTGGTCACTATTTCCAGGATTGGTTTAAAGCATTATAAGCATATAAACAAGATAGTTAAACGAATTATTAAAAGGCGGGTTTAAAACCTGCCTTTTTTAGTTGCCTTAGTATTATTTCTTTTCTTTGTGCTTTCTTCAAATTCAAAGGGGCATAAACTTTGCTTAAACTTCAAAAATAATAAACGAATATAAATGAAAGTACTTAAAAACATATTTCCTGTATTAATTATTTTGTTGTTAACCATTCCCGGATTCGCTAAAAAGAAACCCAAATTATTGGATGAGGAAGCACTTCAAAATAAAAAGGTTTATACATCAGTTGAGGAAGCCATGCTTAACCGGGGATCGGTTTATCGTTTAAACCTCGAACGGCAAAAACTTTCGAAATTGCCCAATAAATTTGAAAAGCTTTCTAAATTGCAGGAGTTATCGATTGCTTACAACCAATTTACAGAAATACCCGCATCTGTTTTTCTTTTGCCAAATCTTCAGAAGCTTTACGTTCAAGGGAACAAGCTAACAACTCTTCCAAAGGACATTGGAAACCTGGAAGAATTACTTGAATTAAATTTGATTGCCAACCAACTTAAAAGTGTTCCGGGCACGATTGGCGGTTGTTCAAAGCTGAAAATCTTAAAATTTGGTGAAAACCAGATAGAAACCCTGGAGGCTGGGATAGGAAACCTGGAGAACCTGTTAGAACTCGATCTTTTTTCAAATAAGTTAACAGGATTGTCGACCGATTTTGCAAAGCTTAAGAGCCTGAAAAAACTTGATTTGGATTGGAACCAACTGGAATCGTTACCTGAAAATTTTGGGGACATAACTTCATTGGAAATCCTTAAACTTGAAAAAAATGCATTGACTGCGTTGCCCGAAAACTTTCCGAATTTAACCGGATTAAAAGAACTTAAGCTTCAGGAAAATAAACTTAAATCGTTGCCTGAGAATTTTGGAAACTTAAAGCAGTTTACGGTTTTAAAGCTTGACCATAACAACCTGGAATCGTTGCCGGAATCAATTGGCGAAATGACATTGCTGACAGAGTTAAAGTTCGATCATAATAGCTTAACAGTACTTCCTGAAAGCATTGGTAAATTGGATAAGCTCAAAAGCCTCGATGTTTCTAAAAACCAGCTGGTTTCTTTACCACAATCCCTTTCAGGATTATTGGAATTGGAAGTATTAATCGCACGTGAAAATAAGTTAAAGTCAATTAAAGGTGAAGTTGTAAATCTGCCCAAATTGAAACAACTGGACCTTAGTATCAATCAAATAAACGATTTCAGGCCAAATACCGATCAACTTTCAAAGCTTGAATTTCTTGATCTGGACATGAACAAAATTTCACGTTTGCAACTTGGGTTTAAAAACCTAAATTCATTGAAGCATTTGAATTTAGGGAGCAATGAAATTTCCGACCTGCCGGAGAGTATTGTGGGCGCAAAAAACTTGGAATTTTTAAATCTTGAAGGGAATAACCTGGAAACAATGACCAAAAAAATTAACTACTTAAATAGGCTTAAAACCTTAAATATTGCCTCAAATAATTTTATGCTTATTCCATTGTCGATCGGTGAAATTTCAACGCTGGAAGAAGTAAATTTATCGGACAATCCGTTTTATAAATGGCACATTAAACAAATCAAAAGCAAAATAAAAGCAAAAAGCCTCATAATGTAAGACGGGCAGGAAATGAATAAAGAAAGGGGAATGTTACTCGGCTTAATTAGCGTAATAACACCACCCCAAATATCAAATAATACGTATCGAGTTTTTTATTCTCCCCAGGTAATTTCGGTTTCAGAATATGAATTACATTCGAAATTATACACCCAATTGGTTTCATCGGCATCCGAATCCAGTAAATAAGCATTTAACCTAAGAATATATTGTGTTCCGTCACTTGGGCTTGATAGCCATGTGTCATCGTTAGCATCAAATGCATATTCTGTTGCTTCATCATTCAACGATGGTCCGTTGTATACCAAATCACCATCCGTAGTAAACAATTTTACATTGTAAAGATCAGCATCGTCAACAGAAAGCCAACTTAAATAAAGATAATCAGAGCTTGTATTAAACGATATGGAATCGAACACAGGAACATCAATTTCGTCGCCCGAGAAAATATCATAGGCTTGAAAAGTTTCTTCGTCTCCATAGTTTGCAACAAATACATATTCACCGGTTGCGATCATCGAAGTTGAAAAATCTTCTTCTTCTGGTTCCTTAAATTTGGTGTAATTGCCACCACTCAAAGCTAAAGTTTGTGAACCTGGAGTGGTCACATGTGCCGAATCCATTACCTGATTGCCAAAAATATAATAAAGTGCAGCATATTGCTCTTCGTCATCAACCACTCTTTTTTGGATAAAAACATCTCCATCGGCATCAAAATCTTTATTGGATGATTCTTGGTTACACGAACTGAAATAGAATAAGCCTAAAGAGGAAATAATGGTAAGTTTGATTGTTTGTTTAAAATTTTTGGCTTTAAAAATGTTTAAATTCATAGCTTAAATAATGTTATTAAATTGTTTAAAGTTCAACGACACTTTTTCGTTTGCGTTGAAAAATTATATTTATCGAAGGTTAGACTAACAAAAGCCGGAAGAGTTGCGTGAGGGGGGCGTTTTTTTTATCTAAATAAGAAATTGAAACAAATCTGGCTTTTCATTCAGGTATTCGTAAATAAAGCCGTGCTCTTCCATTCGTGCAATTAATCCATCAAAATCTTCCCTGTTTTGAAGCTCAATCCCAACCACAGCAGGTCCCATTTCCCTGTTGGTTTTTTTATTGTATTCAAAATGGGTCACGTCGTCTTTAGGTCCCAACACCAAATCAACAAAAGTTTTTAAAGCACCCGCCCTTTGCGGGAAACGGACAATAAAATAATGTTTTAATCCTTCGAATAACAACGAACGTTCTTTTATTTCTTCCGTTCTGGTTATATCGTTGTTACTGCCACTGACAATACAAACAACGTTTTTCCCTTTAATTTTATCGGCATAAAAATCAAGTGCAGCAATCGATAAAGCACCGGCGGGTTCAATCACAATTGCATCCTGGTTGTAAAGTTCCAATATTTTTGTACAAACTTTACCTTCGGGCACCGACACGAATTCATCCACAACGGATTTACAGATTTCAAAGTTTAATTTCCCAACTTCCTGCACCGCGGCACCATCAATAAATTTATCGATGTTGGTCAGTTTTACAACCTCGCCTTTTTTTAACGATTCCTGCATGGAAGGAGCCCCAAGTGGCTCCACGCCTATAATTTTAGTTTTGGAACTAAGCTGTTTTAAATATGCACCCAGCCCTGATGCCAATCCACCTCCGCCAATCGGAACAAAAATATAATCGATAGGTGCTTTACTATCTTGTAAAATTTCCAAACCAATGGTTGCTTGTCCTTCAATAATAAGCGGATCATCAAAAGGATGGATAAACACCATCCCGGTTTTTTGGCAATCTTCCATTGCAGCAGTGTGGGCAGCATCGTAGGTGTCGCCAACCAGCACAACTTCGATAAACTCTTTACCAAACATTTTTACCTGTTTGATTTTTTGTTTTGGGGTGGTTGTGGGCATATAAATTTTGCCTTCTATCCCCAACTTCTGGCAAGAATATGCAACCCCCTGGGCATGGTTCCCGGCACTGGCACATACAACTCCCTTTACCCTTTCGTCTTTTGAGAGGCTTACTATTTTATTGTATGCCCCTCGTAGTTTGTAGGAGCGAACAATTTGTAAATCTTCCCTTTTTAGGAGTATTTCGGCTTGAAATTTTTCCGATAAATTCAGGTTTTTTTGCAGTGGGGTTGTTAAAACAACATCTTTCAGGTTTAATTTTGCTTTGGTGATATCCTGCACCTGGGGATAATATATGGTATTACTGCTCATTGTTTAAATTTTGCACAAAGATAAATATAAATACCCTCGGAGTTCGCAAGACATGGAGAAATAAAATTAAAGTTGGAAGTTAGATGTCTGAAGTAAAATTGTCTTCCATCTTCTGACTTCAGTCTTCCCTCCAATTATCATTTTAACTATCGAATTTTATTCGAATTCTTAAAACCTTTTTATTTTCGATGCATAGAAGTTTAGTTTAACTTCAAAAGATAGTATTCCGAACATCGGCTCTTTCGGTCTTTTGATGTCAGAAATTTAAGCGATTGTCCTGTTATTGATTTATGGAGAACTGTTTCAATGACATCAAAATCATAACCTTTTTCTTTTAGAATATCCACACCATAAGCATCGGTGTAAACCCATGCGTTTTCCGGGTCGGTCAGCTTGGAAAGCTCTTCCTGTTTTTTTATCCAGGTGCCGTAATTTTTTGAATAAAAGAAAACACCCCAATACCGTACCCTGAACGAATATAACTGATCGTTATCATCTGCTTGCTGGTTAAAAGTTTCGGCTACAATGTGCGGGCTGTGGTATTGCATCATTTTTGGAAAAATACTTGTATAAATAAGTACCAAAAGCAAAGCGGAACTTGTTAATAAAAGCGGAACTTGTTTTTTTAATCCTTTTGCTACAACCAGGAATGCCAGACATGCAATTGCTGACAGAATGATCAATACCCAAATCGAGGTTTTATTTTCCGGATAGTAAACCAATAAGATGGAAAGAAAGGCAAACCAAAGAACCGCAGCCAGCAGATAGTTTAAAACACTAAGGATTTTTCTGCTTAGTTTATACTTTGGATCTTCAAAAATTGGAATCACCCATTTTGCTGCCAACATAAGGATTAAAGGTACAATGGCGAGTAGGTAATGCGGGTTTTTTTGCTTTGCGAGCGATAGCACCACTAAATAGGGGAATATTCCCCCAAGGCTTATAAACTCACTATTTTGTTTCAGAAGAACCTTGTTTTTCAACTGGATAATTTTGGATTTTATTTCCAGTCCAATCCCGGCAAAGGCAAAAAACGTCCAGGGAACTAAAATGTATAAGGAGTTGTGAAAATAAAAGAATATATCGGTATTTCCGCCTTGGTACGAGCCCGTAATCCTGCCGACGTTATTTGTCCAGAAATAAAATTTCAGGCCTTCCATTCCAAACTGCCGATACAAACCCAAAAGGGCTGGGGATATGGTGAGCACAACAATAATCAACGCAAGGATCCATCGGTAATGAAATATTTCCTTCCATTTTTGGTGGATAAGAAGTTGTGAACCTACAGCCATAGCCGGAACAGCCAAACCAACCGGTCCTTTTGAAAGCATTGCAAGCCCTGTGAAAAATGCCCCTAAATAGAAGTTATACCTTCTGTTGTTCGTAAACGAATCGGTAATAAGCCAGATTGCAATTATCACATTAGTTGCGAGCAGGGTATCGGTGTGAATATCGTTGTGAAAAAACAAGTAACCCAGCGAAGTAGCCCAGAAAAATGCTGCGAATTTTGCCGCTGTTTTATCGTATAAAATATTGGAAAGTTTGTAAATAGCCACAATTCCCCCCAATGAATAAAGGATTACCGGAAGCTTAAATGCAAAGGTCGATACGCCAAAAATAGAGAATGAAATCGCCCCCAGCCAGAACAGCAGTGGTGGTTTTTGGTTGTAAGCATCCCCCACAATAGTAAGCTCAATCCAATTGCCCGAATCGATAATTTCACGGCTGATTTGTGCGTACTTAGCAGCATTAATTACCAATGGTACCCACATGCCTGCCAAGGTCACAAGCACAAAAACTGCCAGGGCAAAAAGATTGAATTTTTTGGTGAAAAACATGTCCGATAATTTAAGCGATAAATATAACACAAATTTGAGAACCACCCTTTAACTGCATCAACTTCTCGACGCTCAAAGTTGATATTGAAACAAAAGTTGTGGCATAGTTTATTTATTACTATTTTAAGGGAAGTTTTGTGAAAATTTTGTGTTATGATAGAGTATTCATTGGAAGATTCGGGCATATTCAAGGTTATTTTTAGGGGAGAGGTAAATGTAAATGATATTCGAGACTACCTGCTTGAATTTGAGAAAATAGATTCGTTAAACAAAGATATTCTATTGCTGTACGATTTAAGGGAGGCAAAAATGAAAATTACCCTTAAAGATATATTCGCAATTTCCAAAGCCGCCAAAAAGGCCACTCTTACATACGATAGCGTGCGAACAGCATTCCTTGTAACTCAACCTAATTTAACTGCCTATTCTATACTTTTTACCAAAGACTTAGCATCAAGCAACACAAAAAGAAAAGTATTTTCAACGGAGAATATAGCTTTTAAGTGGCTACTCAGTAAATAGTAAAATATTATATAAGAAAAAGTTCTAAGCTACTGTAGTGGTATTAAATATAGTCTTTTTGTTATCTCTTCTATTACTGAAGGTCAACGCAAACCATTTTTTCCATATCCCGCACAATTAATTTTCCCTGGCTGGATGCCATTGGTGCCCAGGCTTGCGATTTTTCGGAATCAAAAAACGATGCTTTGCCCAATTCTTTATAGCCTTCCGGTGAAGGTTTAATTAAATGGATATCGCCATTTACACCATTTTGGTTAATAATCAATCCATTGACCATAATTAATCCTCCCATTTCAAAATCAGGGGAATCTTCATTACCCCAAACCACATTGCCCTGCATATCGAGGCACATAAACTGCCCGGGACGTTTGTTGCTGTTGATATAAAAATGATTGTTAACAAATATTGCAGGATGCATTTTACAGCCAGCTTCTTCGGTTTTAAACAACTCTTTTATCACAAATTCATCCTCAGGTTTGGTGATTTCCAATAAAATGGATACTGGTTTGTAACTTCCGTTGTACGAACAATCGGTCAGGAAAAGTCTGGTTTCGTCAATTACTGTTGCCGGGGTAATGGTTGCAAAAGATTTTAATCCGGTGTAGCTCCAAAGTTCCTTGCCACTATTGGCTTCAAAAGCAACCACTTCCTGTGTTTTGGTAGAGTCCCTTCGGTCGTATGGACTAATTACGATCACCTGGTCGATGCCTCCATAGTTTGCCAAAATAGGCGAAACGTAGTAGTTGTGCCCTTTTAAGGCACGGGTACTCCATTTAATTTCTCCGTTAAGTTTATCGTATGCAACCACACCAGCTTTGGAGCCATGGGGGGCAACAATTGCCAGGTCTTTATAAATGACTGGAGACTGTGAAATTCCCCAGTTCGCTGTTTCTGCATCGTTTTCTTCCACAATATTGCGTTTCCACACCACCTCATGCGAGTTTTTATCAATACAATGAAAATGACCATGTGGACCAACACACCACACGTAGTTTTCATCAACTGTTGGTACTGCTCTCGATCCAGGAAATGGTAGTTCATCCGGAGCATCATATTCGAAGTTCCATTTTTCTTCTCCTGTTTGTAGGTCAATGCAACGTAGGATATCCGTTTTGCCATCTTTCCTGTCCAAAACAAATACTTCGTTGTCATAAATACTGGCTCCGCCATAACCCGAACCCAATGGGAATTCCCAAAGTTTTGCAGGACCATCTTCGCCCCAGGATTGTGCAATTTCAGGACCTGTAATTTTTGCATCGCGGTTTGGTCCCAGGTATTGGTCCCAGTTGGCTTGTTTTTGGGCACAACTGCTTAAAAAAAGAAGGATGATCGGCAGGAGATAAAAAGTCTTCATAGGTGGATAATTTGGTTTTAGCCTAAAATAATTAAAATGCCCGAAATACGATGCCCGTGACAGCAATTTAACATCCGGTTAACAAGCAGCTTCAAGCTTCAAGTCACGAGTCACTTAGCTAGCAGCTAGAGGCTAACATCTCCTCCTTATTTAAACCCACTCTAAAAAACTCAAGCCTATTTATAATCAAAAATTTATGATTAACTTGCTGCTGCAATGAAACCCGGATACGCACAAGAATGATCCTCTTTTCCGCACAATGGGAAGAGAAAAGTTAAGAAGAGAGCCTACACAAAGGCAGTAAAGCAACCCCGGTTTTCCAATGCATTTTATTAGAATTGATTATTATGGAAGTGTAACGAGACATTTTTAGCAAAGTTCGTTTATATGTACGTTGGCGTTCATTCCCCACATCAGAATAACTGATTAATTTCTGATGCTAACGATAAAATTTTTAGGTTTTTTCAAAGAAAATCACAAGGGAAAATGAAGGAATTGACTATGAATAAAGGGATACTGAATAAAAACAACAAAATTTGACGTTAGTCAGAATTGTAAAACACAGATAATTAGATGTTACTTTTAAAAGTGAATATTGAAAATCAAACTATTAGTCGAGATTTTTTAGTTGACAAGGAATTAAATTAAATTTGTGATTATTCAGAAAAAAAATTGTAAATGTTATATAGAAAAAAAATATTACTTGCTATTGTTGAATTATTCGGCAATGAAGTAAGTGCAACTGATTTTCAAAAGATTTTATTCCTTTTCTCAGAAAAACAAACGGATAGAAAATATGATTTTGTTCCATACAAATATGGATGTTTCTCATTTCAAGCGATGGCTGACAAAAATTCTTTGATAAAAGAAGGATATTTAGCAAATACTAGAAATTGGAAAACAAACATTGAACATGCAAATTTTATTCACACTATCGAAGAAACAGACAGGAAGATTTTGTCAAAACTAAAACTGCAATTTGGAAATTTATCCACCGACGAATTAATAAGACAAGTCTATTTAAACTATCCATATTTTGCAATCAACAGTGAAATTGTTTCAAAACACTTAAATGAAAAGGAAATTGAAATAGTTAACCGATTTAAACCAACGACTACAACTGAAGGAATTTTCACGATTGGTTATGAAGGAAGAAGTCTTGAGAATTACTTAAATACGTTAATTCAACAAAATGTAAAAATCCTTTGCGATGTAAGAAAGAATCCATTGAGCAGAAAATATGGATTTGCTAAAAAGACCTTACAAAATGCTTGTGAATCAGTTAATATAAAATATATTCATCTGCCCGAATTAGGAATTGTAAGCGAAAAAAGAAAAAATCTTAACACACAAATTGACTATGACAATTTATTCGTTGACTATGAAAAAGAAATTCTTCCAAATCAACAAAAAGAAATTAAACTAATTCATAGTTTAATAAAAACTTATGGCAGAGTTGCATTAACTTGTTATGAAGCATTACCAAAACAATGTCATAGAACCAGAGTAGCAAATGCCGTACATTCATTAGACTCAGAAATCCCCATAATACATTTATAATGCCTAAAAGAAAAATCCTCATTACAGTAAAAACTTATCCATCAATTTCATCCAAATACGACGAATTAGTCTGTACCGCTGGAATTGATGAAGATGGAAATTGGGTAAGAATTTATCCAATCCCATTTAGAAAACTAGATTATAATATTCAATATCAAAAATACCATTGGATAGAAATGGATTTGGTAAAGAATACTCGTGACTTTAGACTAGAAAGTTATCGTCCTGCTAATATCGATTCCGATGATATTATAACTTTTCATGGCAAAATTGGAACAGAAAATAATTGGGAAGAACGAAAAAAGATTGTATTGAAAAATATTTATACTGACCTGAATTTGCTGATTTCAGAAGCTAAAACTAAAGGGAAATATACCTCATTGGCTATTTTTAAGCCTACAAAATTTATTGATTTCATTTATGAACCTTGTAATCGTGACTGGAATGAAAAACAAAAGGCTGCTCTTTTACAAGGTAAATTATTTGAAGAAAAAAGGAATTTTGAAGTTGTGCGAAAACTTCCCTATAAGTTCAGTTTTGTATTTTCTGATATAAATGGGAAAGTTAGTACTCTTATGAATGAGGATTGGGAGTTAGGTGCACTGTATTGGAATTGTTTGGAAAGACACGACGGAGATGAAAAGGCAGCATGCGAAGATGTCAGAAAAAAATATTGGGATGATTTTGCTAAAACAAAAGATTTGTATTTCTATTTGGGAACAACGATGATACATCATCTTAGAGCGCCAAATCCATTTATAATAATTGGTACATTTCACCCAAAAATTGAACATCAATTTAAATTGAATTTCGAATAATAAAGAATTTTAAAACTAAACTAATCTGACAAAAATAAAACAACGAAACGCCAACAAATTGTAAATTGCATTGCGGGGTTCGTGGTGTGTCTTACGCTGGATTCTCGCAACATCGTTCCGTCCTGCCGGACAGGAACGAGCTCCGAAATCCGCAACGACAACTTACAAGTGACCGTTAGCCTTAATTTTGAAATCCGACAAAATGTTATAACTTTGTAATTACACATTTAAAAATTCAATTATGGAAATTTCAGTTATAAAAATCGGGAATTCAAAGGGTATTAGGTTGAGCAAAACCCTTCTTGATAGGTACAACATCAAAGACACTGTCGATTTAATAATGGATAACGGACAGATTATTATAAAACCAATTTCAAAGCCCAGAAAAGGATGGGAAAAAGCTTTTGAAAAAATGGCTAAAAATGGAGATGACAATTTATTGATTTACGATGTTTTTGACGATGAAAACCTGGAAGAATGGAAATAAAACAATATCAAATCATTTTAGTCAATCTTGACCCGACAATTGGGAGTGAAATTAAAAAGACCCGACCTTGTGTGGTAATTTCTCCAAATGAGATGAATAAATATTTGCGGACAGTTGTAATTGCGCCAATGACAACAAGTTCAAAAAAATATCCGACAAGGGTAAAAGTTAAACATGACAATAAAACCGGCTGGATTGTTTTAGACCAAATCCGGACAATTGACAGGCAAAGAATAATAAAAGTTTTTGGAGAATTACAAGATTTTGAAATTCAAGAATTAAAATCGGTTTTAAAAGAAACTTACATTGACTAAAAAAGAAAAAAACTAAGGCTAACACGTGGTATAAGACATGGCTGGGATTGTGCGGATTCGACTTGTCGAATCTCGTCCCAACCTCAGTTTTGGTCGGATTGACTAGGCTCATTTCATACCAACACGACTTCGTTCACAACTAATCAACACAACTCACAAACAAATTCAAACATTAAAAATATCAACCATGAGAAAACCAAAAATTGTTAACCTTTTTATTTTAATTGGATTATCGCTACTCATTGTATCCAGCTGCTCAAAAGAAAATGAAGAAGAATTAAAATTTGTCCCGGAATTAGGTGCTACAGAAGTAAGTTCTGTTACTTCCAGCACAGTAAGCCTTAGCGGTACTGTGACCGACAATGGGAACGATGAAGTATTGGAACGGGGTGTATGTTGGGACACTTCTTTAGAACCAACTGTTTTGAAAAACAAAGTGATAGATGGTCAGGGAGTAGGAAACTTCAATTGTACGATCGATAATTTAAATCCAAACACCCAATATTACATCAGGGCATATGCCATAAATAGTACCGGAATTGCATACGATTCGGTAATCGGAATAAAAACCCTTCCTGATAATGTGGAAAACCTAACGGATGCAATTAACATTGTCTGCGCAACTCCAACAACAAATTTAACAGGCGGACAGACCTATTCTTTTGAAGTCACGGTTATGTATAAATTAAGTTCCCTTCAAACTGGAACGATAATGATTGGATTCAATAATATAGATAATTACAATTCTTCCAGAATAATTTCGGATGCAAAAGAAAACGTCAGTCAGGGCAATGGCCAACATACATTTGTGGTGACTGCAACTGCCAAGGATTGGGGCTCGGAAGGTGATTTTGCAGCATATGTGAATTTGTCGGAGGATCCATTACCAGAAACCTGGACTCCACTCACAAATGACAGGTTCATTCTGATTCCGCAAAAATAATAGCATAGAAATAAAAATTCTATTATTTAACATTTGCTCATAGTTCTCTTCTTCCAGAATATTCTCCAGTTCGAAAACAATGATCCCTGGTTTGTGTTTATTTCCATAAAACAGATTCGCTTTTAGTATGGAAAACAAGAAGAAAAAATTTGGAATTATTGCAGGTGTTTCGCTAATTGTTATGGCGATTGCCGCGGGATTTTCTTTTGGGTACGTGCATAACAGCCTTGTTGTTGATTCCCCGGAGATCACTTTACAAAACTTAATCGCGAATAAATCCCTGTATTGTGCAGAATTGCTAGGGTGGACGGTGATTTTTGTTACTGATCTGATAGTGGCAATTTCCCTATACCATTTTTTTCAGGACACCGATAAGCGGCTATCGAAAATTACAGCCGTCATCCGAATTGTTTACAGCCTGGTATTGGGAATTGCAATTTTCCACCTGTTCAAAATAGTCCCAAATTTGAGCGTTGGAAATGATGTGTCATTAGACCTAAGGGAAATTGAAACCGCTTTCCATTTTCAGCAGTTTGAACGGTTTTGGTCGTTTGGGTTAATCGTATTTGGCTTTCATTTGCTTGGTTTAGGCTACTTGTCGTTTAAATCAAAATTGGTGCATTTGCTTTTAGGTAGCTTGTTGTATTTTGGAGGTTTCGCTTATGTGTTTATACACGCTGCCCGACAGTTAAAGCTTTTCGATTACACGCTGATTAGCACCATTGAAGCGGTACTTGCCCTGCCCATGGCGCTTGCTGAAATCCTTTTGGCTTTCTGGTTGATCTATTTTGGAATCAGGAAAACTCGCGTAGAAACAATGCAAAAAAAACAACGCTGATGAAACGCGCAATCAAAATTATCCTACTTACTCCTTTAATTGTACTGATCTTATTCATTCTTGTGTTATCTATCCGCTTTTCCCCAGTATATGTGTATCGGTTGATTATGCAAAATGTGCCCGATGTTTACGATTATCAACTTTACGAAAACAGAACGGTTCAAGGTTCGGATAGTGCTTTTCAGTTTTATGAAGCGCCCCAGGAAGCTTTTGTGGAATCCTTATTTAATGATCGGGTGGAGCAATCGGGATTTAATGATTTTAACGAGTGGGCAGAAAAATCGCAAACCACAGCCCTGATTTTTATCCGTAAGGATACTATTTTGTACGAAAAATATTTCAATGGCTTTCAGCGTGATTCTTATTTCCATTCACAATCGATGGCAAAATCGTTTATTTCATTTTTAATTGGGGCAGCTATCGACGATGGTTCTATTTCAGATATTGATGATCCGATGACAAAATACATTCCCGAGCTGCAAAAAAGAGATGCGCGATTCGAAAAAATAACCATCAGGCATTTGCTGGAAATGCGTTCAGGGCTTGCCTACAATACCGATTTTATTCCAGGGATCTACATACACGCACCTTGGCACGATGAGGCAGTGGGGTATTACCATCCGAATGTGCGAAAGTTATTGCTTAAAAAAGTAAAAGTGGCAGGGGAGCCTGGAGGAACTTTTCAATACTGCAATTACAATACAAGTTATTTGGGTTTGATTATTGAAAGAGCAACGCACAAAACCGTTTCGGAATATTTGGAAGAAACCTTATGGTCGAGAATTATGGAATACGATGCCCTGTTTTCTGTGGATAGTAAGAAGTCGGGATTTGAATATATGCCCAGCCGCTTAATTGCACGGGCAATTGATTATGCCAGGTTCGGACGGTTATTTCTTTATGATGGAAATTGGAATGGGGATCAGGTCATATCGAAAGATTGGGCTTTGGAATCGACCAGTGAAGATAAAAATATACCGCGAGAAATCTACCCCGAATGGTTTTGGGATGGCTGTAAAAGAGTGTATTATAAGTACCAGTGGTGGGGACACACAAATTGCGATACCACGTTTCAGTTTGCCGCGTCAGGCAATCTTGGGCAAAATATTTATGTTCTTCCTGACCAGGAAATTATTATCGTTCATTGTGGCAATTCCTTGGAACATTATGGCGATTTTGATTTATGGCATATTGCCGAACAATTAAAAACAAATCGGATAAAAACCATACCAAGTCAAAATTAGTTTCAAAAAAGTCTTAAATTCTTCAAAACTTATGTAGATAGTGATTTGCTAAAACTTTCTCAAAAGTGCCTATGTAAATTGAATTTTGTCCGATATATTGTTAACTTGTCGCTTCGTTGAAACCTTGATGAACGAAGGTGGAACACGTTAATTTTTCTTTATAACCGGATGTGTTTTATTAAGCAATAAACATGAAAAATACAATCCTATTTAAGCATTTAGAGCGGTCTTTAGATGGTCAAAACCAATGGTGGAAATATTTATTGGTATTGCTATTAGGCTTTTTAGTCGGGCAATTATTGGGCTCTATCCCATTGGTAGCAGTTTTTGTAATTGTTGCCATAAAAAATGGTGGGGTAGATGTGGATCCGGCAAATATGATGAATTTCGAAGCCTGGGGAATTGATTCAAACCTCGGATTGTTCTTAATGGTTATCCCGTTTATTGTAAGCCTGTTTTTTATTATCCTTTTGGTAAAGGCTTTTCACCAAAGAACCTATAACGAAGTAATTAACGGAAGGTCAAAAATTCGCTGGAAACGGATGTTTGGGGCATTTGCCGTTTGGGCTGTACTTTCCACCGTATTATTTGTACTTGATTTGTTGATCGATCCCGATAATTTTAAACTTCAATTTGAATTGGCATCTTTCCTGCCTTTGGTATTCGTGTGTTTTCTATTTATTCCGCTTCAGGCTGCTACCGAAGAATTTGTTTTTCGTGGGTACCTTGCCCAGGGTTTTGCCGGGTGGACAAAAAACAGGATCGTTGCGATCCTTGTCCCTTCTGTGTTTTTTGCATTGTTGCATTATGCAAATCCGGAAGTAAAGGAATTTGGTTTTTGGCTCACCATGCCCCAGTATTTTTTGTTTGGGGTGTTTTTCGCCCTTATCAGTGTTCTCGACGATGGAATTGAAATTGCCATTGGATTGCACGCTGCAAACAATGTATTTTCCGGAATATTGGTGACGCATAAATCATCGGTTTTGCAAACCAGTGCATTGTACGAACAACTGGAAATGGACCCGATGCGCGACTTTATTGCATTGTTTATTATTTGTGCCCTGGTGCTTATTGCATTTGCCCGATATTACAAATGGGATTTTTCGGTATTGACCAGAAAAGTGAAATTGGAACAGCCTCTTCAGGAAGCAACAGAAGTATAGTTATTTCGAAAGTAACCGGTTAATTTCCAGGACAAAATTCCGGATGTTTAAATCGCTTGCAAACAACACCCCTTTTTGATTCATAAAGTTGGATCCGGGTTTATTTAAGTGTAGCGCTTCTCCATGGAAATCGGAAACATAAACCCCAGCTTCTTTCACAATGCAAGTAGTAGCTGCAAAATCCCATAAACTGCCACCGCCTTTTTGTTTTTTGGGGAATTTAAAATAACACGCCGGGGCATTATCCATTACCCAACAGGCATTTAAAACTGCTCCGGCATGGGCAATAATACGAACATTTTTTAATCCGTTCTGTTCCGCGTACTGCTGAAATTTACTTTTAACCTGTGCAAATTTTGGATGTTTTTTAAAACTTTTATCGATAAATAAAGTGAACTCAAATGCTTTTTCCGGGGATAAGTCCGGTGTCCACATCTTATTGTTTTTGTAGGCACCATTACCATTTATGGCATGGTAAAGTGTTTTGGTTGACGGATCGTAAACAACGCCAAGTTGGCTTTCACCGTCTTTTGAAACCAGGGCGATGGAAACGGCAAACCCCTGAGTTCCTTCAATAAAAGCAAGTGTACCATCCATTGGGTCAACACACCAGAAATAATCTTTTTCCAATCGGCTGTTATCGTCCGGACTTTCCTCGGTTAATAGGGCAAGGTCATACTTCGCCATGCTTTCACGAAGTTCGTTTACAATGATTGCCTGGCTTTTTACATCAACTTCGGTAACCACCTGCGAAGCTACGCTATCGCCACCTGCCTTGTTTTGAACTGCGATATTTGTATTTGCATACGAAGCAATAATGTTTCCCGCTTTTTGGGCAGCATTAATGGCAATTTTGCACAAGTCCTCCAAATCTTTCAAACTTAGTTTCATTTTTGTTGGATTGAGTGGATTACTTTTTGGGTGACTTTTTCGCTGTAGGAATTGATTTTCCAATGTCCCGGTGACCATCCTTTTAAAAACCGATGGAAATCTGCCCAGGCAAAGTGATAAAGCCCTCTCCAATTGTTTTCTAACGCATCAAAATCGATCCCGCTTTTTGTACTCGACAAGGCACTTTTTAGTTTCTCAAAATAGAAATCGAGGATTTTTACTTCATAACGTTCGCTTTCGTTTTCGTTCATACAGCTGCCTGTAAAATATGCAAGATCTTTCATGCCGCAACCTCCGCCAACGTATTGAAAATCTACTGCGGCAACTCTATGTCCCGTATCCGAAAAGCAAAAATTTGCCAGCTTTGCATCACCATGAACAAAGGTCTGGAATGGGCTTTCGCTTAATTTTTGATCAATCGCTGCTGCTGCAGATTTCAGTTGAAAATCGGTCAGTTCTTCCAATTCTTCTGGGCGTGTTTCCAGGTGCCAATAAGTTCCGGTTTCCCATAATCCTTCTGGTTTTTGGTGTAGAAAAGTTGCATGGAAATTCGCCAGCCAGCTGATGCAGGTTTCTACTTCATTCCAGCCAATAGAAGTGTGGCGTTTCGAAAATCCGCTATCGTCCAAATCTTCCAAAACCATGAGCACCTCGTTTTCTGTTGCTTCCAATGCCAGGCACTTTGGAACCCGGCAATCCGTTCCACATTTTGCCGACCATGTTTTATACCATTCAGTTTCTATTTGGTAGGACTTTAATTTTCGTTGGTGCGACAAGTCGGTATTCCATCCACGGGGATGATTGCCATGGTTAAGCTTCACATGTTTTACAACGACACTTTGTAAATGCGAACCTTTTAAGCCCATCCGCACAATTTCGCCATAACCACTCCATAAATTCTGTATGACTTCAATTTCGAACGCTTCTTTAGCCCCTGTAGCTTTTAATATAATTTCCTGAAAATGTTTATTCATTGTCTTCAAAAATCCAGGTGCAAAAATAGGATTTAATCGCTAACTATTGCCTGGGAAAATACTTTGTTAAGAAAACGAAGATAACTTATGAAAGGTTTTTGGGAATAAAATCGGGGATGTAGAAATGCAGTTAAAAACTATCCGAGCGTGGCTTACTTCGAAATATATTCAATTATCTTAAAAATTATGATAAATGTAGTTTTATTCTTTATCGTAATTCATAAGCTTTACAACAAATATTACTATACCATGAAAACTAATTTAATCCCTTTTCTGCTAACGATTGTATTTAGCCAATTATTTGTTTCAATTTCTGCACAGAATAAAGAAGGTTTCCAATCAAATCTTGATTCGTTGAGTTATTATCAATATGAAAAAGTATTTCTTCATATTGACAGAAATATATATTCACCAGGCAGTGATATCTGGTATAAAGCTTACTTAATCGATGATTATACGTTCTTACCTTCAGAAATAAGTAATAACTTACATGTTGAACTTATTTCCCCGGAAGGAAAGATAATTCAAAGTAACATTACATTTTTGTATTATGGTTTTGGTACTGGCGATTTTCATTTATCTGATTCGTTGCCAGGAGGGCAATATACAATTAGGGCATATACCAATTTTATGCGCAATTTTGATGACCTTATGTTTTTTACACAAAAAATTAATGTTAAGGGATTCAAAGAATTTTCGGAAACAATAATAGAGAAAAATTTAAACGACTCAATAGACTTTCAGTTTATGCCTGAGGGCGGAAGTTTTATCCAAAATGTTGCATCAAAAGTAGCTTTTAAGGCTATTAATCCGATAGGGAATCCTGTAAATATTGAAGGTGTTTTATTTAATGATAAGGATAAACTATTGAATAAATTCTCAAGTGTTCATGATGGCATGGGAATTATTCAGATACAACCAAAATCAAATGAAAGATATTATGTAAAACTTACTCATCCCGATTCCAAAATAAAATACTGGCTGCCTGATGCTCACGAAAAAGGAATTTGCCTTACATCTTATCATTTATGGACCAAAAATATTGAATTATTGGTATCGGCCAATCCGAAAACATTCAATCCATCAAAATATAGATTGCTTATTCATTCCCGCGGCATATTGGCATCGGCAATAGATATTAATATGGATAAAACGCCTCTTAAACTTGAAGTTGATAGATCTCAGCTTCCTGCCGGAATTTCTACTCTTACAATTGTTGATGAAAAGGATGTTCCTTTAGTGGAACGTTTAATTTATAATCCAGAGGATCGTGATTTTGCTATTTCAATTACAAGCAAAAAGGAAAAATATAATTTTAAAGAAAAAGTTACCTTAAATATTGAAACCTTAAATAAAGAAGGTGAGCCGATCAGTACGAATTTATCGTTGGCGGTGGTTGATCAAATTGGCTTGGATAAATCCAATCAAATACCAGATATTTATTCGTACTTATTTCTAAATTCTAATTTTAGAGGTAAAATTCAAAATCCTTCGCAGTATTTTAAAAAGAAGGATAAACAAACACTTTATAATCTTGATTTGGTTTTGTTAACACATGGGTGGAGGCAATATATTTGGAAAGAAATAACGAACACTCCGTTTACGCATAATTATGATTATGAACAAGGTTTTTCATTTACGGGCAAGGTTAATAAGTTATTTGGAAAAAGATCTATATCTGAAGGAAGGGTTACGATGTACTCTTTCTTGGATGGTTTGAATTATTTTGAAACGAAGACGGATAGTGCTGGTTGCTTTGCTTTTAATAATATCTTTCTATTGGATACAACCAGTCTTGTAGTACAGGCATTCAACCAAAAGGAAAAAAGAAAAACGGAAATCTTTTTCGATAATATTGAATATGTGCCACCCGTATTAAAATACCAAGATGATGTTGGTTATAAACTAAAAAGTGAAAACACTGGATATTATGATGTGGCTAAAGAACGAAAATATCTGGTTGAAATAGCAGAACAAAAAAACCATATTTTGATTGAAGAAGTGGAAGTAAAAGGAAGAAAGCCTAAAAAAGATGATGGTCATTATAGAATTTATAGTGTTGCGGATCATATACTTGACCTGGATAATTTGACAAATACTCCATTCGATGTTGTTGAAGCCTTAAGAGGGCGTTTTGCTGGTGTAGACGTAACGGGGCAATGTCCTGATTTTGGGATTTCTATGAGGGGAGGAGGTGAACCATTGATTGTATTGGATGGTATGCCACTTCAAAGTGGGGTTAAAGAATTATGTAATTTAAATGTTTCAAATATTGAAAAGATTGAAATACTTAAGGGAACTAGTGGGGTAATTTATGGGAGTAGAGGAGGAAACGGGGTTATTGTTGTCTTTTCAAAAAAAGCTGGAGCAAGATCAGGAACTCCAATATTATTAGGTATTGAAAATATAAAACCAAAAGCATATCAAAGGATTCGTGAGTTTTATGCCCCAAATTACGAACCGGGAAATGATAAATTTGAATATAAGGATTTAAGAACTACAATCCATTGGGAACCTGTTATTATTACTGATACACTAGGAAGAGCCCAAGTTTCGTTCTATACAGCTGAAAGAGAAACTAAATATGTAAATATTATACAAGGTATATCGGGCGATGGGAAATTGGGATTTTTAAGGGATGAAATAAAGGTTGTTCGTTAAATAATGTGCAAAAACCAGTAATTGTTTGCATTTTGGGAATAGAAAAACGCAGTTTTAAACCCCGGCAACCAAAATAAACAGGGCTTTACATTTTGTGAAGCCCTGTTTAATCCTCGAAACTCTTAGCTTGAGGCTCGTAGCTATTTCAAAATATATTCTGCAATCCAGTCGCCAACTTCCGAAGTTTTGTAAGCTTTTCCTTCAGCAATATCTTCGGTTACAACGTTTTGTTCCATAGATGCAGTTACCGCATCACGAATGGCTTTTCCTTCTGCTTTTAGGTCGAAGGCATATTCGAACATCATTGCAGCCGAAAGGATCGTTGCAATTGGGTTGGCAATATCTTTTCCGGCAGCTTGTGGGTATGAACCGTGGATTGGCTCAAACACCGAAGTATGGATCCCAATAGATGCCGAAGGCAATAATCCCAATGATCCGGTGATTACACTGGCTTCGTCGGTCAGGATATCGCCAAACATATTCTCGGTTACCATCACATCGAAATTTTTAGGCCATTGAATAATTTGCATGGCAGCATTGTCCACAAACATATATTCCGTTTTGATATCCGGGTTTTGTGGTTCCAATTCCTGGGCAACTTCCCTCCACAAACGAGAGCTTTCCAAAACATTGGCTTTATCTACAACTGTTAATTTTTTGTTCCTTTTTCTTGCAAAATCGTACCCAAGTTTAAGTATCCTTTCAATTTCTTCACGGGTATATGTACAGGTGTCGAAAGCAGTGTTCCCTTCATCTTTACGGCCTTTTTCGCCAAAATAAATTCCTCCTGTAAGTTCGCGGATCGCCACAAAATCGGCTCCTTCCACCAATTCCCTGCGAAGCGGTGATTTGTGGATTAACGATGGAAATGTTTCAACCGGACGAATATTGGCATACAATCCAAGCATTTTACGCATCCTTAACAAGCCTTGTTCCGGACGGACCTTTGCTTTTGGGTTGTTGTCGAATTTTGGATCGCCAATTGCCCCGAACAAAACAGCATCCGATTTCATACATAACTGGTGTGTTTCTTCCGGATAAGGATCGCCAACCTGGTCGATGGCAATTGCCCCGGTAAGTCCATATTCAAAGTTTAGTTCGTGACCGAATTTCTCGGCAACTGCTTTTACTGATTTCATTGCTTGTTCCACTATTTCAGGACCAATACCATCGCCTGGTAATACTGCAATATTTAGCTTCATTTTTGGTTCTTTTTGTATTTTGATTAACTATATTTTTCTTGTTAGGCTTTCAAATTATCTAAAAGCTGATTGATTATTCCCGGTTTAAACTCTGCTTCAAGGATATTTAGCATCCGAACGGTTGCTTTAATGGCAGCCGTCGTTTGGTCAGGATCCAATGCACGGGTTTTAAATTCATGGTCGTTTTGCCAGGTAATTACGGTTTCCACCAAGGCATCGGTTTTTCCGCCCGGAGGGATCGTAACCACATAATCAACCAGTTTTGGGAATTTGCGTCCCATGGATTTGTAAATTTTACGAAGGGCATTGGTAAATGCATCGTATTGACCATCACCATAACCTCTTTCTTCATACTTTTTACCATTTATTTTTATGGCAACCGAAGCTACAGGTTTTAACCCCATGGTGTGGGTGAGCGAATAATTGATCAACTTGATGTTTTGTTCAATGCTCTGGTTGTTAACCACATCGGCAACAATATATGGGAGGTCTTCACTGGTAACCGTTTCTTTTTGGTCGGCCAGATGAATAATCCGGTTGGTCACTTTTTTAAGCGATTCCTGATCGAGCTCAATACCAAGGTCTTCCAGGTTCTTTTTAATGTTCGCTTTCCCCGATGTTTTTCCCAGGGCATATTTTCGTATCCGACCAAAACGTTCTGGCAGAAGTTCGTTAAAATACAGGTTCTTTTTGCTGTCACCATCGGCATGGATGCCACTGCACTGTGTGAATACAAACTCACCAATCAAAGGTTTATTGGTCGGAATCCGGATACCCGAAAATGACTCTACCAATTTCGAAGCTTTGTTAAGGTTCGATTCGTTCACATTGGTTTTCATTTTCAGATGGTCTTTTATAGTAGCAATCACACTCGACAAAGGAGCGTTTCCTGCGCGTTCGCCCAATCCGTTAATGGTTGTGTGAACACATCTGATTCCGGCTTTTATCGCATGGAATACATTGGCAATTGCAAGGTCATAATCGTTATGGGCATGAAAATCAAAATTAACATCTGGAAAGCTTTCAATCATTTCTTTGCAGAAAACGTATGTTTCATCCGGATCAAGGATTCCTAAAGTATCGGGCAACATAATCCGGTTAACTTTTTCCTCCTTTAAGTTTGAAATCAAAAAATGAACATAGTCCTTTGAATCACGCATTCCATTCGACCAGTCTTCAAGGTAGATATTGACAGAAATCCCCATTTCCTCTGCATTTGAAATCACATTCCTAATATCATTCAAATGCTCTTCGGGTGTTTTTCTAAGCTGATGGGTAACGTGGTTTAACGAACCTTTACAAAGGAGGTTAATAACTTTTCCACCTGCATTTTTGATCCATTCCAACGATACTTTTCCATCTACAAAACCAAGGACTTCAATTTTCTCAAGATGCCCATTTTTAGATGCCCAATCCATCACCTTTTTGGTGCCTTGAAATTCACCATCAGACACCCGGGCTGAAGCAATTTCGATCCTGTCGACACAAACATCCTCCAAAAGGATTTTCGAAACGCTTAATTTTTCCGTATCTGAAAAAGAAACACCTGTTGTTTGTTCACCATCCCTAAGGGTGGTGTCCATAATCAGGAGTTGTTTCCCATGTATCTCAACTGTTGTTCCGGTCATTTATTTTGTTTTTTCAAATGCCTCGATCTCTTCTTTCATGTCAACCAAATAGTCGATATCGTCTAATCCGTTTAGCAAACAATGTTTTTTATATGCATTGATTTCAAACCCGGCTTTTTTCCCTGAAGAAACAATGGTAAACGTTTGCTCCGAAAGGTTTACCTCAAATTTTGCTTCGGCATTTTGTTTAATTTCACTGAATATTTCTTCCAAAAACTCAGGAGTAACAACAACCGGCAAAAGGCCATTGTTCAATGAGTTATTTTTAAATATATCGGCGAAAAAGCTTGAAACAACCACCCGAAATCCATAATCGTAGATTGCCCATGCAGCGTGTTCACGGCTTGAACCACTTCCGAAATTTTTACCACCAACAAGGATTTTTCCGGAATATTTTGGGTTATTTAAAGGGAAATCAGCTTTTGGCCGGTTATCAGAATCGTATCTCCAATCCCTGAATAAGTTATCTCCAAAACCTTTTCTTTCAACTGCCTTTAAAAAGCGGGCAGGTATTATCTGGTCAGTATCCACATTCTCAATTGGAAGGGGAACTGCCGGTGTATTTATTATTGAAAATTTATCGTATGCCATTTTAAACTATTATTTATGAATTATTAATGATTATTTTCTTGATTGAATTGTCTTTCTGGAGGCAATAAATATTGCGGTTAATTCTTTTGCTTCATTCATTAAAGGATTAACTTCATTTTCTGATGCAATTTTTTCATCTTTGGCAAATTCAATCCAAAAATCACATTCGTCAACTTCTTCAATGACTATTGATAATTTAGCCGCAAATGCAGCTGTGGAATGAGCTAAAACAACTGCCCTGTAATTTACAGCAACGGATGTTGAACATCTAATTAATTGACCTTCGATTTGAGATCCTAATTTAGTTTTAGGAAGCGAGCCCGCAAATTTAACACAATTGTGCGCAAAGGTCTTTGTTCTTTGTTTTAGTTCATATTTATCCATAATTAATCAATAAACATTAATAATTAGACCTTTATAACATTTCTCTTGGGTCGCTGACCATTCCGGTAACAGCAGCTGCCGCAGCCGTTAATGGGCTTGCCAACAATGTTCTTGCACCCGGACCTTGTCTTCCTTCAAAGTTACGATTGGATGTTGATACAGAATATTTTCCGGTCGGAATTTTATCGTCGTTCATTGCTAAACATGCAGAACATCCGGGCTGACGAAGGCTAAATCCTGCTTCCTCAAAAATCTCAACCAACCCTTCTTTTTTAATTTGGTTCTCTACCTGTTTTGACCCAGGAACCAGCCATGCCGTTACATTATCGGCTTTCTTTTTACCTTTTACAAAGTCGGCAAAAGCCCTGAAATCTTCAATACGACCATTGGTACAGCTACCAATAAAAACAAAGTCAACGGGTTTCCCTGCAATTTTATCGCCTTCGGCGTAACCCATATATTGAAGTGATTTTTCATAGGTTGTCTTATCGCTTCCTTTCAGGTTTTCTGATGTTGGGATCGTTGCAGAAATTCCAATTCCCATTCCCGGGTTTGTTCCGTAGGTAATCATTGGCTCAATATCAGCTGCATCAAAGGTAAACTCAGCATCGAAAGCAGCACCTTCGTCTGATTTTAGCTCCTTCCATTTGGCAACTGATTTGTCCCAATCAGCTCCTTTAGGAGCAAATTCACGACCTTTAATATAATCAATAGTGGTAGAATCGGGCGCAATTAATCCACCGCGAGCGCCACTTTCAATACTCATGTTACACAAAGTCATTCTTCCCTCCATGCTCAGGCTGGTAATTGCCGAACCTGCATATTCAATAAAATGCCCTGTACCTCCGCTGGTCGAAATTTTTGAAATAATGTACAATGCAATATCTTTTGCTGTAACAC
Source organism: Prolixibacteraceae bacterium (assembly GCA_963678235.1). Classification (GTDB taxonomy): domain Bacteria; phylum Bacteroidota; class Bacteroidia; order Bacteroidales; family Prolixibacteraceae; genus JABMQB01. Next base: position 4,727,176 of record OY782766.1, read on the forward strand.
CTTTCCCAAGTTCACCATTCACGGTAATTTTCATTTTCTTCGGCTTTGGTTGCATAATGCTTTGACTAGCCAAAACCATTTCTACCTCACTGGTACCAATTCCAAAGGCAATAGCTCCAAAAGCTCCATGCGTAGATGTATGGCTGTCGCCACAAACAATGGTCATGCCAGGTTGGGTCAATCCCATTTCAGGACCGATGATGTGAACCACACCATGTCCTTCGGAGCCAAGACCGTGGTGAACAATGCCATGTTCCTCACAATTCTTGCGAAGTGTTTCTACCTGATGGCGTGATAATTCTTCTTTGATGGTAAGATGTTGATCGATGGTCGGAACATTATGGTCGGGCGTTGCAGTTGTTAAGTCTGGCCTGAAAACTTTCAATCCCCGGTTTTTTAATCCCAAAAATGCAACAGGGCTGGTTACTTCATGAATTAAATGCCTGTCGATGTATAAAACATTTGGACCACCTTCAACTTCTTTTACTACGTGTGCATCCCAAATTTTATCAAATAATGTTTTTGCTGTCATATTATATATTTTTATTGATCCGACCATTTATTTTTGATCGGATCAACAGTTTTAAATTCTTAATTCGCTACTGGTGGAAGTTTATTAATTGCATCTAAAAATGCTTCGACGGAAGCAGTAATTATATCTGTGTTTGCACCAAATCCGTGATATATTACATCTTCATATTCCACTTGCATGTGAACTTTCCCGATGTCATCGCTTCCACGGGTAATTGCCTGAACAAGGAATTCTTCGATAATCACTTTTCGATGGATTATCTCTTTCACTGCTTTAATTGCTGAATCAACTGGTCCGTTTCCAGCTGCTGTTGCATCAAATGTTTCCCCGGCAATATTTAATTTTACGGTTGCCATTGGAACCATATTTTTTCCGGTCACCACCTGTAAAAAATCTAGCTTAATCCTACGTTCCTGACGGGTAGCATCACCAACCAGCAATGCGATATCATCGTCACGGATTTCTTTTTTCTTATCAGCCAGAATAAGGAATTCTTCATATACTTTATCCAGTTTTTCCTTATCCAAAGTGAAGCCGATTAATTCAAGCCTGTGTTTTAATGCAGCCCTACCACTTCTGGCGGTAAGCAATATGGAAGATTCATTGATGCCAACATCGGTTGGATCCATGATTTCGTAGTTTTCACGGTTTTTCAATACCCCATCCTGATGGATTCCAGAAGAGTGCGCAAATGCATTTCTTCCGACCACCGCTTTGTTAGGCTGAACAGGCATGTTCATCAACGTTGAAACCAACCTGCTTGCACCGTATATTTTTTTTGTATTGATATTGGTATCAATATTCAATACTTTGTACCTGCTTTTTAAAGCCATTACTACTTCTTCTAAAGAGGTATTCCCGGCTCTTTCGCCAATTCCATTGATGGTAACCTCTGCCTGACGGGCACCGTTCATAATTCCGGCAATTGTATTGGCAGTAGCCATTCCAAGGTCGTTATGGCAATGCGTTGAAATGGTAGCCTTATGGATTCCTTTCACGTTATCCACCAAATATTTGATTTTTTCGCCAAATTCATGTGGAAGACAATATCCGGTTGTGTCCGGAATATTCACTACGGTTGCACCAGCTTTAATTACAGCTTCGATAACCCTTGCTAAATATTCATTGTCGGAACGGCCGGCATCTTCTGCATAAAACTCAACATCTTCCACATACTTTTTAGCGTACTTAACTGCTTCAACTGCACGTTCTAAAATAGCATCGGGATTTGAATTCAATTTATGGTAAATGTGATAATGAGAAGTACCAATACCCGTATGGATACGCCCTTTTTTGGCATACTTGAGTGATTCGGCAGCAACATCAATATCTTTTTGAACTGCGCGGGTAAGCGAACAAATTGTTGGCCATGTAACCGCTTTTGAAATTTCTACGATAGATTCAAAGTCGCCAGGACTTGAAATTGGAAATCCTGCTTCAATCACATCAACTCCAAGTGATTCAAGTGTTTTGGCTACTTCAATCTTTTCAACTGTGTTTAACTGACACCCGGGTACTTGTTCCCCGTCTCGTAATGTGGTGTCGAAAATGTAAAGCCTGTCACTCATTGTTATATTATTTAGTTACTAATAATTCTCATTACATAAAAAAACCATCCTCTGTAATGAGAATGGTTCTTTTTTTAATTCTTTTATAATCATTTATAACATACCATTCTCACTTCTTAATCCCAAGGATAAGAATACCTAGAAGGAGGTCGAGAATAAATATGCTACTTGATAATTTCATTTATTTTTACGTTGTTGAGCTGCAAATATGAAAATAATTTTTTAAAATGAAAATATTATTGGCTTTTTATTGCTGTTTTTTAAATTAAAAGTGATGTTTTCTTCATAATTGACAGTTTTTATTCATTCTAAATAACCAAATTTAATATTCTCTTTCGATCTTAAACATGTACTTCTTAACTTTTGTATTCGCTTTGTACAATCATGAATAAATAGTAAATTCAAAATTTCATTAACCACTGGATTACTTATGGAGGAATTGGTACTGACCATTGATTGTGGAACGCAAAGTTTGCGGGCTATACTTTTTTCATTAGATGGATCGGTTGTTGACAAAGAAAAGGTTGAGTACAATCCATATTATAGTATTAAGCCCGGTTGGGCTGAACAAAATGCCGAGCTTTATTGGGAAAGTTTATGCAAAGCTTGTAAAACCATTCAGGCAAGGGAACCTGAAAAATTCAAAAGAATTAAAGGGGTAGGGGTTACGGCACTTCGAAATTCAATGGTAAACCTTGATGCAGATGGAAATCCGTTGCGCCCTATCATGGTGTGGTTAGATCAGCGAAAAGCTAAGCCAATTTACAAGCCTCCAATTCTCACAAATCTTGCATTAAAAATAGTTGGGAAAGACCAAACAATCCTTGACATGCAAAAGGAAGGAAAATGCAATTGGATCAGGCAAAATCAAGCTGACATTTGGGCGAATACCCATAAATATGTTCAGGTATCGGGATTTTTAAACCACCGGTTGACAGGACAGTTTAATGATTCACTTGCGTCGCAAATTGGCTTTATCCCTTTTGATTATAAAAGGTTGAAATGGTCAACAACCAAATTGCCATTTGCTTTTAGTGGTAAAATTTACCCTGTTGAGCCGGAAAAGCTTCCTAGATTGGTGGAACCGGGTGATATAATTGGGAGGATTACCGATAACGCTTCCATTCAGACTGGTATACCTGTTGGGGTAAAAGTGGTTGCCTGCGGGTCGGATAAAGGCTGTGAAACGCTTGGGATGGGAGTTTTGGATGGAAGCATGGCTAGTTTGAGCCTGGGAACGACTGCCACTATACAAACCACCACTTCCGATTATTTGGAACCAAGTCCGTATATGCCACCATACCCGGCTGTAATTCCCGGGAAATTTAATCCGGAAATTGAAATATTCAGAGGTTATTGGATGATTACCTGGTTTAAACAGGAATTTGCCTATAAGGAAATTCAAATGGCTACACTAAAAGGTATTCCGGCTGAAGAACTCATGAATGAGATGTTGAAAAAAGTTCCGGCTGGTTCTGATGGATTACTTGTTCAGCCCTATTGGAGCCCTGGTTTAGCGGAACCTTTGGCGAAAGGGGCAATTATTGGTTTTGGCGATGTGCATACAAAAGCACACGTATATAAATCAATTATTGAAGGCTTGGCTTTTGCATTGCTCGAAGGTAAAAACCAGTTGGAGAAAAGGGGCAAATTGAAGTTCAAAAAAATTACGGTTTCCGGTGGTGCATCACAAAGCGATGAAATTTGCCAGATTACTGCTGATGTTTTCAACCTGCCAATAGTGAGGGGAAAAACCTTTGAAAATTCGGGTCTGGGTGCGGCAATACTTGTTGCCAAAGGATTGGGATTGTATGATTCAATTGGGCAGGTAGTAGAAAAAATGGTAAGTCACGAGCAAATCTTTTATCCTCAAAAAGAGAATGTAGAAATCTACCAAAGTTTGTTTAAAAAAGGATATTCGAAAATGTACCGGGCTTTAAAACCTATATACAAGGAAATATCAAATGATCCTACCAAATAATTTTATTTTCTTTCTGAAATTGCCTACTTATTGTAAATCCGGTATATTTACGAAACGATAAATAGGAATATCAAAAACAGATGGCAGGAATTATACTCTTTTTTACTTTATCAATTGTATTTTCATTTTTATGCTCGATTTGGGAGGCCGTTTTATTAAGCATTACGCCATCTTATGTAAGCCGAATGATAAAAGAAAAACCGGTGATAGGAAAATTGCTCAACACCTACAAAGATGATATCGACCGGCCACTTTCAGCTATTTTAACACTTAATACAATAGCACATACGGTTGGTGCAATTGGAGTTGGGGTTGAGGCAGGAAAACTATTCGGAAATAGCGTAATAGATTTTATGTTTTTTGGGATTTCTTATGAATCGCTCATTGCTGGTTTAATGACCCTGGCAATTCTTATTTTATCGGAAATTATTCCCAAAACGCTCGGTGCAACTTATTGGAAAGTACTTACGCCATTCACCATAACTTCACTTAAATTTTTGCTTATACTGTTGGCACCTTTTGTTTGGCTGGCAAATTGGATTACCCGAATTGTTAAAAAAGAAGGTAATAAAAGTGTTTTGAGCAGGGCTGATGTTGCTGCAATGGCCGATGCCGGACTAAAAAGCGGTGCTCTTGAGCAGGAGGAATCCTCCATTATCCATAATCTGTTAAAGCTTAAAAAACTAACTGTGGAGGATATTATGACGCCACGTTCGGTCATTCAGACGATGGATGAAAGTTTGTCGTTGAAAGAAGCCTACGTGAAAAACAAACCTTTAATTTATTCCCGGATCCCGGTTTTTAAAGAGCAACCCGATAATATTACGGGAATGGTACTTAAAGACGATATTTTACAGAACCTTGCAGAAGATCTCCACCACAAAAAATTGAGCGATGTTAAAATCGATATTCTTTTTGTGGAAGAGAACATTACCGTTTTTAAACTAATGGATACCCTGGTTTTAAAGCGGCAGCATATGGCTATGGTTGCCGATAAATTCGGGAGTACCATTGGTTTGGTTACCCTCGAAGATTTGTTTGAAACGCTATTAGGCCTTGAAATTATTGATGAGTCGGACAAAGTAGAAGACCTGCAAAAACTAGCCCGAGAAAATTGGGAGAAACGAGCGAAAGCGCAAGCAAACAAAAAGTTTAAATAAACTTTAGGTATTTGGACGAAAGGGATAATCCTATTGAATGATCTCCTTGATTCGTTCGTCTAAGGCTGCCTGATCGTTTGTGAAACTAGCCAGCCCGGCCAGGTTCAACAAAGTGTCGATTGCAATTTCTTCCCGGGCAATCCTTTCTTTCCAATGTTCATGAACCGGAATTTTTCCATCCTCATCAATCATTTTGAAATCGGTTTCCGAAAGAATTGGGAACATATCAGTTAATCCCGCATTTCGTGCCCTTTCAATTAATTCATCCCCGGTTTTTGGAGGATTTTTGTCCAGGTCGAGTGCAAGTTCAAGTTCTTTGGTTGAAACTCTCCAAAGTTTTTCAACAAAATAATTTTTAGCATCATTTGTAAGGGAGACTTCATAATCGACACCTAATTTTGAAGTAAAGTTACCAGAAAGCTCTTTCTTTCCTGCAGATGCAACTTTTGTAGGCATCGTGTAAACATCAACTCCGGCCAATGATTCCAATTGTGTGGCACTTCTGAGGCTGGCAGCAATAAGCTTGGTGGGGACGACATTGTTCTTTGTTAATCTTGTAACCTGGCGTTGTGTTTCAATAACTGCTCTTTCGCCTACTCCTTCTGCTTCACCAAGCTTATTATCAGCAATGTAAGCCCCAAGCCTTCCTAAAAAAACATTTAAGTAATTTGGTTTCGAAATAGCTGCGACCATCAGGTTTTGACGCACGCTAAACTCCAGGGTGAAATTGATCTTTATTCCAAGCTCACGCAGTTTTCTTGCGCCAATTAACCCGGTAGCTGTGTACGGAACTTTTACAATAAATTGTTTTGGGTTTATGGCGTGGTACCTTTTTCCATAGTTAACGATTGCATCCAGGTCGTGGGCAGTATTAGTGTGAAGTTCAACACTCACAAAACCTCCAAATTTTTTGGCAAGCCGCAATCCATGTCTCGCATTTAGTATAAAGGCAATTTCAACTACCTGTTCATCGATAGGCAATTCTTTAACAATCTCTTTTGCTTCTGCAATAAAATCGTCGTATATCCCTTTTTGTATTTCGTTGTTAACGAGGGTGTTGTTTGTGGTTAGAGCAGTCATTTCTGCAGACCATATTGCAACGGCTTCATCCATATCGCCTGTGTCGAGCCAAAGCTCAGTTCCAGTGTTTTTTAGGTTTTGCCAAAACTCATCAGGTTTGGCACTTACTGGTTCTTCATCTATACCATCAACAATAAATTGTTGGATTTTACTTTCTAATTCTTTGTTCATGACTATTTAATTTTCTTTGTTTTTCACCCATTTTTCTAACCATTGATCTTGTTCCCAAATGACATGCAGAACGGATTCCCTGGCTGCATATCCATGGCTTTCTTTTGGCAACATTACCAGGCGGGCGTTTGCCCCGTGCCCTTTTAACGCGTTAAAATACCTTTCACTTTGTAGGGGATAGGTACCTGAATTGTTATCGGCTTCACCATGTATAAGTAACAGAGGATGTTTCATTTTGTCTGCATGCATAAACGGCGACATTGAATTATAAACTTCAGGTGCTTCCCAATAGCTTCTTTCTTCAGCCTGAAACCCAAATGGTGTGAGCGTTCTGTTATATGCACCACTTCTGGCAATTCCTGCAGCAAATAAATCACAATGTGTAAGCAAGTTTGCTGTCATAAAAGCACCATACGAATGTCCCCCAATTGCAACCCTTTCAGTATCAATATATCCTAAACTATCCACTGCAATTATAGCAGCCCTGGCATTTGCAACTAATTGAGAAACAAAGGAATCGTTCGGTTGTTCATCATTTGCTCCAATAATTGGGAATGCAACCCGATCTAATACTGCGTAACCGCGCATCACCCAATAAATAGGTGATCCATACGATGGACGTGTAAATTCATGGGGAGAAGATGTGACTTGCCCTGCATTGTCTTTATTTTTGAATTCACGCGGATAAGCCCACATCAACATCGGGAGCTTTTCTTTTTTCTCCAGATCATGGACAGGAGGCAAATAAAGCATTCCAGACAATTCAACACCATCTTCACGTTTGTATTTTATGAGTTCTTTATGCACGTTCTGTAACTTCTTATAAGGATTTTCAAAATACGTAATTTGTTGAGGTGGCTTTTTCGATTTTATGTTCCGAAGGAAATAATTTGGAAATTCATTTTTTGACTCCATCCTGTTAATAAGGATTCCTTTTTTAGGATCTAAAAGTTTTATGCTTCTTTCCAGGGTTGATATTCCATCGGCTTGCCAAAGTCTTTTCGTTTTTTTGTTCTTTAAATTCAACTTGTCTATAAACGGCCGGATTCCTTCTTTAGAGTAGCCATTGCCTCTTAAAAATATGCTGTTTTGATCTAATAACAATATGTCTTGTGCAAACTTGTTTTTTGTAGTAATTGGATTTCCGGGATCATGGTATCTGTCCTGGTAATTTCTGTCGAAAAGGACAGTTTTTTCCTTAGTAATGTCCGAAGGGTTAAAAAGATATGATTTTGTGTTGCGTGTTTCCCAAAAACGATCAAATGCAATTGCATAAACATCATTTCCCCAATAAATTCCACGGAAACGGTTAATGGTTTTAAGGATGCTTTTAGCTTCTCCATCAAATGGGGCATCCAACGAAAATATTTCGTCCCTGAACTCAATTTTGGATTTTGGATCGCCACCGTCTAGTGCTTCAACCCAAAACAGGGTAGCTGGTTTGTCTGCCCTCCATCTAATATTTCGTTTTCCGGTTTGCACAGCATCAAATCCTGATGGTAATACTTCAATTAAGGGAGTTTCGGCTATTTTTTTTACTTCCTTGCCATGGTAGGTATAGATGGTTGTTGTGAAGGGAAAACGTTGATAGGGGACAAGATATGAAAAGGGCTTTTGAATGGTATTAACGATAATATAGCTTCCGTCTGGAGAAAAACGTAGGGAAGAAAACATGGCAGCTTTTTTCCATAAGTTGGATTTGCCTTCAACTGAAATTCGGTGTATTTCTGATAGAACAAGCTGTTCAAAATTAAATTCATCAGCCTTGTCTTTCAATAGGTCCTGATAAGTTCTGTTTTGTGCTTTTTTGCCATCGCTAACCGAAACCTTAGGACCGACAGGTATCGAGTTTGTTTTATCAATGAGTTGCTTTCTGTCTGGTGGAATCAATTTTACCAGCATGCTTTTACTATCCTTTGCCCAAACAACAGGATTGCCCATGTTGGCATTGATATTTGCTCCACTTAATTTTTGTGCCGATGCATTTTCAATGTCAATAAGCCATAGTTCTACACCATTAGTGGTGGTATTTGTAAACGAAAGTTTTGTTTGATCAGGCGACCAAAGCAAATTTGCTATTTTTTTAGTTGTGGGCAATCCGATAATTTCAATAATAGAAGAATCGCCAATGTTCATTAATTTAAAGTTATTGTAATACCTGGTTCGGCTTCCTATATTGGTTTGCGGATTAATGCGAAGTCCCGCCAGGCGCATTTCCGGCTCCGAAAGTTCTTCGATGTTTTTAAAATTGTCCTTAAAAAGAAGTAGCATTTTATCGCCTACATCGTTGATACGGACATCTGGTGCATCTTTTACATCGATTAGTTCAAGGATTTCTTTTGGTGGTTTCTGATATGTAATATCAAGTTGAGCTATGGAAGGAAAATATGCAAATATGATGAAGAGTATTAAATAGAATTTAGTGTTCATGGATGTTGATTTTGTTTGATTTTATGGTGCCTAATAAATATAAGGATTCTTTTTTTCTAATGCCAGCATTACTTCTTTTCAAATGGTAATATTGTGGAGTGAAAGGAACGGAAGGAAAAGTGAAGAATATGTCATTATTAATAACGTGATCAGCTATTTTTTCCGATTGCTAATGAAAAACCTATATTTGCAGCAAATTTTAAATAAACAAATATGAAGGCTTTTGTATTTCCCGGACAGGGAGCACAATTCCCCGGAATGGGAAAAGATTTGTATGAAAATTCAGAAGAAGCAAAAATACTTTTTGAGAAAGCAAACGAAATACTTGGGTTCAGTATTACAGATGTTATGTTTAATGGTTCTGCGGATGATCTAAAGCAAACAAAGGTTACCCAACCTGCCATTTTCTTGCATTCTGTGTTATTGGCGAAAACCATTGAAGATTTTAACCCCGATGCGGTTGCAGGACATTCCTTAGGTGAATTTTCGGCATTGGTGGCTTCAGGTGTTTTAAGTTTTGAGGATGCCTTGGTACTCGTTTCGAAAAGGGCAATGGCAATGCAAAAAGCCTGCGAAATTGAACCTTCAACAATGGCTGCAATTGTTGGATTGGAAGATGAAGTTGTTGAAGAAGTATGCATTTCAATTGATGAAGTTGTGGTTGCTGCCAATTACAATTGCCCAGGGCAGTTGGTGATCTCCGGATCGATGAATGGGATCGACGAAGCTTGCGAAATATTAACAGAAAAAGGTGCACGAAGGGCTTTAAAACTTCCTGTTGGTGGTGCTTTCCATTCGCCTTTTATGGAACCGGCAAGGGAAGAATTGGCTGCTGCAATTGAAGCTACCAATTTTAAAGATGCAATTTGTCCGGTTTACCAAAACGTGAATGCCCAACCTGTTACCAAAGCCACTGAAATAAAAGAGAATTTAATTGCACAATTAACCGCTCCTGTAAAATGGACGCAGATTGTTCAGAATATGCTGAATGATGGCATAACTTCATTTACTGAAGTAGGGCCAGGAAGCGTACTGCAAGGGCTGATTAAAAAAGTTGACAGGAAAATTGAAACATCTGGAGTTAGTAGTTTTGAAAAATAATATCGATTATTTATAAAACAAAAAACCCGGCGATAACCGGGTTTTTTGTTTTATAGCGCTTGCCTAATTCGGCTGTTTTTGAATCATTCTATAAATGGTTGATTTGCCAATATTTAGTTTTGACGCAACTAAACGTACATTGTTATTGTAATTATTTAGAAAATGGAATACAATTTCTTCGTTGTATTTCTCAAGCGTTTTTTCAGTTGCCAATAAATTATTTACATTTTCTTTACTGTTCATATTAAGGTGCTCAGCATCAATAATATCATCGTTTGTCATTACGCAGGCCAACTCCATAATTGCTTTTAATTCCCTCACATTCCCGGGAAACGGATAAGTTTGTATGACTGATTTTGCACTTTCCGTTATGGTTTTTGATGACATACTATTTTCCTTGCAAAATTCATTTACAAAATACTTTGCCAGTAATATCACATCGTTGCCTCTGTTCCGTAGTGGTGGAACTTCAATCGGCAAGCCCAGTAGCCTGTAATATAAATCCTGCCTGAACGTACCATCGGAAACCATGGCGTTCATTTTTTTATGGGTTGCCGTAATTATCCGAACATCTAAAGGTATTGTTTCAGTTCCGCCAACTCTCATTAGTTCCCTTTCCTGAATTACACGTAATAATTTTGTCTGGATATTTAAGTCGAGGTCTGCAATTTCATCCAGAAACAAAGTACCTCCGTTTGCAAGTTCGAATTTCCCGATTTTCTTGAAATCAGCACCTGTAAAGGCACCTTTTTCGTGGCCAAATAACTCGCTTTCGATCAAGCCTTCCGGAATTGCCGATATATTAACTGCAATAAACGGTTTGTTGCTTCGGTTTGAGTTGAAATGAATTCCTTTGGCTACCAATTCTTTTCCGGTTCCGGTGTCTCCGGTAATGGAAACAGAAATATTGGTTTTAACGGCTTTTGCCATAAGGTCAAACACATGTTCAATTTCACGACTGCTCCCTTTAATAAGGTTCTTGAAATCATACTTCTCTTTAACAACTGTTCTCAAGTATGTATTTTCAGCCCGAAGTTGATCTGATTCGTGAATGTTTTTAATGATATTTGCCAACCTCTCGCGGGTATCTGGCCCTTTCATTATGTAGTCGTAAGCACCATTCTTTAATAAACCTACTGCAGTGTTAATATCGTTTTGCCCTGATATTACAATTACATGGCTATTTGGTGACTTCTCACGTACTTTAGCAAGTATCTCGGTTCCGTTCATGTCAGGAAGAGTATAATCTAAAGTGATCACATCTGGATTGTCAGCTAGATTTGCTACGCAATCCCGTCCATTTTCAAATACCTTCACAAGGTATGCATCATTCTGAGACAACTGCTTCTTAAGCACATTAGCGTAAAGCTTGTTGTCCTCCACAATGAAAATTTTATAATTCTTCTTTTTCCTAGGGGACTTCATAATATTAAATGTTTGTAAATCGTCGAGACTAAAGTAGGGATTAAAACAAATCTTGTCAAGTTTTCAACAGTAAATGTGTGGTATTTGTCCAAATATGGGAAAAATCGAAGCCTTAACTAGGGGATTCCCTGATAAACTTATACTTAATGTCCCAAAATGGGACATATTTAACTATTGGAAGGATGCCAAAAAAATCAAATAAATAGAATTGTTAATTAATTTTCGAAATATAAAGTTTTGAATACCCAAAAACCAGGCGAGATGATAAAAAATTATATTAATTTTTGCATGTAAATGCTCTAATAAGAATCCTGCCAATACAACATATATTTAATTGATATTATTATATTGTCTTGTTTAAGTAGCAGTTATACAGAGGAATAATGGTTTTATTTGATGAATGTTGCATATGTATTATTTAGTATTACTTGAGCAGGATAATATATGGATTGAGAATTACAAAAGTTGTTTTATCATATATTTATTGTAACCTTGTTTTATTCAATTAGAAGACCTGTAATTTTAAAAATGTTTGAAGGGGACTGGCATATAAATGGAAAACATAAATCGAAAATCCCAAAATGACATTTTAGAGAAACATCGGGACATAGGAAATTCCCTTACCTTGGATTTCTCCAAAATGGTTTGTTCATAATTTAAATTTCCCTTCATAAAACAATATTACATTCGAGGGGGATTTTACTCTTTTGGGAAATCATTGTTTGTACATGTGAAATGAATGACCTTGCAATTGGAATTTGTATTTAAATAGTTTGAAACACTTATTTGTTGTGCGGATTGGTTATTTTCGTATTATATACTTAATAATTCCATTTTTATTATGAAATACAAAGCTTTTCACAAATTATCATATGGCCTCTACATAATTGCATCCGAATACGAAGGGAATAAATCGGGATATATAGCAAACACGGCTTTTCAGATAACTTCTTCACCAGCACAATTGGCTATCAGTTCCCATAAGGATAATGCAACCACCGATATTATTTTAAAAAGTAAAATTTTTTCGGTATCGGTATTAAAAAAAGATGTTGATACATCTCTAATCGGGGAGTTTGGATTTATGTCGAGCAGTGATTTTGATAAGTTTAGGAAAATTGAGCCGGAAGTAAAAATTTCAGGTGCACCTATTGTGACAGATCAATCGGTTGCCTGGTTTGATTGCAAAGTTGTTGGTCAGGTTGATGTTGGCTCACATATTTTAATAATAGGTGAAATTCTGGAATGCGATATATTAAGTGATGATGAGGTCTTGACTTATTCATATTATCGCGAAAAATATAAAATGTTGGCTCCAAAGAATGCCCCAACATATATAGAAAAAGATAAGTTGGATGAAAAGGTAGATGAAGAGTTGTCAGTGGGATCAGATGAAAAAAGTTCCTCTGTTGGTGAAAAACATATCTGTAACATATGTGGATTTGTGTATGATCCTGAGGAAGGAGATCCTACAGCAGGAATTGAGCCAGGAACAGCTTTTGAAGATCTGCCTGAAGACTATAAGTGCCCTATCTGCAATGCTGGGACAGACTATTTTAATAAGTTGTAACACCAAAAACCTGATTGTTCATCAGGTCTTTAAGTATTGAAATTCAAGATTATTGATTAATCTATAATTTTGAGTGGGTCCCGTCGCAAAATGGTTTGTTTGACGATTGTTTACATTGACAAAGAAAAACGTCTTTCTTGGTGTCAATTTTAAATGCAACCGGGGTAATCCCTGTTCCTTTATGCGAACCATCGCAGAAGGGTTGGTTTGAACTTCTGCCGCAAGCACACCAATAGTATTCACCTGGTTCGAGGTTGACCATTGCTGGTTTTTTAGATGCAATAACTGGTTTATCCATTGTGTATTTTTTTTAGTTGAAAATGAAATTTATTGCTTATTCGTGAGAATTCAATAAGGTTTCATACTTATTTTTTATTGGCTCTACGATAATTTATTGCTGATTAACCGTATAAACTCTTCTCTTGTAGCTGTTTTCTGAAATGCACCAGTAAAATCAGAAGTAGTTGTGATGGAGTGCTGTTTTTGTACCCCTCTCATTTGCATGCATAAATGTTGGGCTTCGATAACCACTGCAACACCCAGTGGATTTAAGGTTTCCTGGATACAGCTTTTAATTTCTGATGTTAGCCTTTCCTGTACCTGAAGCCTTCGGGCGAAAACATCAACAATTCGTGCTATTTTGCTTAATCCCGTAATATAACCATTTGGAATATATGCAACATGGGCTTTCCCGATAAAAGGCAAAATATGGTGTTCGCACATCGAAAAAATCTCTATGTCTTTTACAATCACCATCTGTCGGTAGTCTTCTTTAAACATTGCCGATTTCAGAATGGCAACCGGATCCATTTCATATCCTTGCAATAAAAACTGCATAGCTTTTGCAACCCTCAAAGGCGTTTTTTGAAGGCCTTCGCGAGAAATATCTTCTCCGCTCAGTGTAATTATTTGCTTATATAAATCGGCAATTTTTGTTGTTTTGGTTTCGTCGTATCGCTCAATTTTTTGATATGCTCCCGATTTATCATTCAGAGAAGTTTCCATAATTTTAGTTTAAATTACCTACAAAGATTAACTTTTTTTCATAAAATAAGTACAAAAGGGGGAGAGGATTTTAAAAGCTATTAAAGAATTGAGATGAAGATATTGGTGGTTGTTGCAACAGAATTGGAAGGACAGCTTTTGGCAGACGAGTTAACCCTTGAAAAGAAAATAGATAAAAACATAAAAAGATTTTCGCTCGTACCATTGGAAATAGATATTTTAACAACCGGGGTTGGTGTAATATTTACAAGCTATCATTTAACCAGGGTGCTTCAAAGCGAAAGTTACAACCTTGTTTTAAATATTGGATTGGCGAGGAGTTTTTCAACAAGAATGGAACTTGGGCAAGTATATAACATTGTAACAGAAGAATTCGCCGACCTGGGTGTTGAAAAATATTCGGGTTTTAAAAGCCTTTTTGATTTGGGATATTTACAAAAAAACGAATTTCCATTCGAAAATGGGGTCATTAACAATACCGCACAACTTATCAAAACAGACTTTCCTATTGCGAAGGGGATTACGGTTAATAAAAGTTATGGAAGAAGTACGATGCTTAATGAATTATCATCAAGGTTTGATGGTGAAGTTGAAAGCATGGAAGGAGCTGCAGTTTTTTATGTGTGTAAAAATATGCGTGTTCCCTTTCTTGAATTAAGGGCTGTTTCAAATTATGTTGAACAACGCGAATTTTCAAATTGGAATATACCTCTCGCTTTAAGTAACCTTAACGTTGCCGTATTTGAGGTTTTGTCGAAATTAAATGTTGTTGTTCATTGATTTTGTTACATTTGCGCGAGTTTTTTGCAAAAATGGAATTATTTCAAAAAAAAACCTTTTTTTGGACAATAATATATCACGATTGAAGTTATTATTTCCAGAAAGCCACAATTGCCAGAAAACAGAAACAAAGTAATGCTGAACCAAACCTTTTCACTTGTAAAGAATGATAGTTGTAACAGGAGCAGCCGGATTTATAGGGAGTTTTTTAGTTGGCAAACTTAATCGACAAGGTTTTAACAATCTTGTTTTAGTCGATACATACGATGACCCCTTAAAAGAAGGTAATCTTAAAGAAAAGAAATACCTTGAACTGGTAGAAAGAGAAGATTTTTTTACCTGGTTTAAAAATAATTCGAATCAGATTGAAATTGTATTTCACCTTGGAGCCAGAACAGATACTATTGGTGAAGAAGTTGAAATATACCAGGAATTGAATTTAAAGTACTCCCAAAAACTTTGGCAAATTTGTTCCTTAAACAATATCCCTTTTATTTATGCATCATCAGCCGCAACCTACGGAAACGGTAAATTTGGTTTCTCAGATGAACATGAATCTTTGAGGCAGTTAAAACCCTTGAACTTGTATGCATGGTCGAAACACGATTTTGATGTTTGGGCATTGAAACAAAAACAGACACCGCCTTTTTGGTCCGGATTAAAGTTTTTTAATGTTTATGGCCCCAACGAATACCATAAAGGAAGTATGGCTTCGGTGGTGCTTCATGCTTACCAGGAGATTTTGAATAAAGGCGAAATGAAATTATTTAAATCTCACCGTGATGATATTAAAGACGGTGAACAGAAACGTGATTTTGTTCATGTCGATGATATTGCAGAGGTTATGTTTTTCTTTTGGGAAAGCCAGAAAAATTCAGGAATTTACAATGTAGGAACAGGAAAAGCGCGCTCTTACCTGGATTTAACACGTGCGGTTTTTGATAGTATGAACAAAAATCCGGAAATCCAATTTGTGGATACCCCGATGTCTATCCGAGGCAGGTACCAATATTTTACCGAAGCCGATATTCAAAAGTTGAGGGAGATTGGATACTCTAAACCATTTATCGACCTTGAAGATGGGGTTAGGGATTATGTATCTAACTATCTTGCCAAACAGCTTTGTTATTAATTTTGTAACAAAATAGACTTGCAGATTTTTCGGTGACGTATTTTTGTTTTTGCTGGTAGTCAGTAACATAAAACCTATCTTCGATGAGGAATACCTATTTGCACATTCTTTTTTTTATATTTATTATAGGTGATTTAACGGGAAAAGCACTAGGTATAAAATGGTTAGATTATTTGTTTAAACCGACTTTGCTTTTGTGGATTACTACTTATTTTTTATTCAATGCAAAGCAGGTTCCGGTTGGTATTAAAAGCAGGATAGTACCCGCATTCCTATTTTCCTGGTTGGGCGATGTATTATTGATGTTCACGAACCTTAATTCGTTGTTTTTTATTTTCGGTTTATTGTCGTTTTTAACGGCTCACATATTTTATATCCTTTTATTTTATAAAACAAATACATCAACAAAGCGGGAAGCGTTTCTTGTGAATCACCCTTTTTGGGTAATTCCATTTGTTATATATGGTATTTGTGTTTATGGAGTTTTATTTTCTCACTTGGACGAGGTAATGAAAATTGCAGTATTTATTTATATGCTTGCAATCTTAACCATGGCTGCTATGGCACTAAACAGGCATGGGAATGCTTATTCAACGAGTTTCCGATTGGTTATGTTTGGTTCACTACTGTTTGTGTTATCGGATACTTTGATAGCTTATAACCGATTTGTAACACCAATATACTTAGAGGGGATTTTGGTGATGACCACATACATTGCTGCACAGTACCTAATTATGAGGGGGATCTTATGGCAGTTTGAAATTACTTCGAATAAAACTTAATGGTTCTTACAATTGCTCGTTGGCATGCAGGGCAGAAATGTTCTGTTGCATTACTTTTCATTCTGCAATCCATCATAGGGCTATAAATTCCCTTGCTCATATAACCACCACCTTCGTAAACGCCAATTTTATTGCTGTTTTTTAAGTTTCTTGCGGTTGGTATCGGCGTGTCTTTATCGAGTAGGTCTTTCCATTTTATATCAAAGTTTACGAGTGTTGTTATGTTTGGCTCCCATGGTTCAATTTCAAGGTTGTAAAAATCTTCGTATGCAACATCCGAGGTGTAATATTCATCAGCCAGACCGGCAAATCCGTGTCCAAATTCATGGATAAAAACTTTTTCTGCAAGTTCGCTGTCTGCCGTACATACCGATACAAAATTATAAAATCCGCCTCCACCATACCGTTCGCTGTTCACAAGCAGGCAAATTTGATCGTACGGAACTGCTGAGGCGACATCGTAAATCGTTTTCATGTCACTGCTGGTGAGGTATCGCGGCAAATCAAAAGTGTAAAAACCTGAATTAAACAAGGTGTTTCTGTAAATAAACTCACCGGGAATATCAGTTCCTGATTCAGAGGATGGAGATAGGACTGCATAAAAGTTAAAAGAAGTTTTGTAATCTGTGTACGGGGCAACCGAAAACAAACCATCCATTAGGCGTTTTGCATCTTTAACAAATTTATCCATTTCGTGTTTTGTATATCCTTCCGCCAAAAACACCACATCGACTTTATTGCTTGGGGCGCCATTCAACATTAGCTCTTTAACCTCAAATTTTTCTTTTTCTTCATGAAGTATAAAATAATTTTTAGGAGATATGTCGGTTGAGTACAAAGTTTCGAATTCACCGTCCCATTGCCTGGCTTGAATTTTCAAAATAACATCGTTTTTAGGAAAAGGAAAAATTGCAGATTGGTAAAATGCTTTATCCGTTTCTTTGGCTTCAGCAGTGGTTTGCCATTCCTGAAACAAGGTGCTAAAACCCTTTGAAAAAATTAGTTCTTCAGAATCCTTATCAAAAACCAAAAATCGATAGCTTCCATAAGCAAACGAATCAATGGTATTTGTTTTTGGTCCGCCCCAAAAAGGTTCTTGTTTCATTTCCTGTGGATACACAACAACTTCTTCGTTGTTTCCTCCCAATAGAAAGTCAAAGCGTAAAGACTTGTTTTTAAAGTATTTATTGAAATCTATTTGGCTGAATCCTAGCACAGGGACCAATAGAAAAACAATTAGTAATTTACTCTTCATAACCATTGGGTTTTTATTATTTTTAAAAGCTAAAAATAAACAAATAAAGCACTTTAAAAAATGAGATCGATCTATAAGTATTTATTGGAATATTTGAGAGGTTTTGAATCGTTAGAGGTAATTTCTAAGCCGTTGGCTGCAACCATCGTATTTTTTCTGATATTAATTTTGGCGTGGTTGGCCTTTTTTCTGACCAAAAAAATCATCCTTCAATTGGTTAAACGCATTGCTGAAAAAACGAAAACCGATTGGGACGATATTTTAGTTAAGCATAAAGTTTTCGCAGCCCTTGCCCATTTGGTGCCGGCATTTATTATGTATTACAGTTTTAATTTTGCGGCTCCCGTTCTTCATCAAGAGTTAAGCGAGCTTTCCGACGAAGTGCTTAAATTATTATCTGCAGATCATTATTTTACCTTAGGGAAAATATTGCTAAAAGGCGTCCGGGTTTATTTTGCTTTCATTATTATAATTGCCGTAAGTCGAATATTAAATGCCGGAAATGAGATATACAACAAAACTTCGTATGCACACCATCGGCCAATAAAGGGATATATTCAGTTATTGAAAATATTCGTTTATTTTATGGCTGGCATTCTCATAATTGCAGCCCTTTTAGATAAAGACCCAACAGTTTTGTTGGCAGGACTGGGAGCCCTGGCTGCAGTATTGATTTTAGTTTTTAAAGATACGATTCTTGGGCTTGTTGCTTCGATCCAGCTATCGGCAAATAAAATGGTAAAAATTGGCGATTGGATTTCGATGCCCAGCCATGGTGCCGATGGTTCTGTTCTGGATATTACGCTGAATACTGTTAAGGTTCAAAACTGGGATAAAACTATTGCAACTATTCCTACGTATGCCTTGGTTGCCGAATCGTTCAATAATTGGGAAGGAATGGAAGAATCAGATGGAAGGCGCATTAAAAGATCGGTTTCAATTGATATGTCAAGCATCCGGTTTTGCGATAATGAATTATTGGATAAATTCAAAAACCTTGAATTGATTAAAGATTATGTGTCCAACAAGCAACAAGAGGTTGAAACCTATAACGAAGAAAAAGGAATCCCGTCAGACGATCGGATTAGCAGGCGTAGCCAGACCAATGTTGGCGTTTTTAGGAAGTACCTTGAATTGTACCTGGAAAAGCATCCGATGATTAATAAAAATATGACATTTCTTGTGCGGCAATTGCAGCCAAATGAAAAAGGATTGCCTATTGAAATTTATGTATTCAGTAAAGATAAAGCCTGGGCAAATTATGAAGCCATACAAGCCGACATATTCGACCATATTTTAGCTGTAGTCCCTGAATTTGAGTTGAGGGTATTTCAGGAACCAAGTGGGTTCGATATCCATCAGATTTCAAAGTAAGTCCTTCAATTTTAGGTGTTTTTTATTTAAAAAATCGTGGTTTTGCGCGATTCCGACAATAATAATTATTTACAATTTGTTAGTGATTGTATGTTATTCAGCACTATGATTTAAAAATTGTAGAATAATATGGCTGTTTTTTGTTAATTTGTTACTAAAATAAGAAGCAATTAAATATCATGAATACAAAAGATTATTTAGAAAAAATACCTGACATTGATGAGTTGGATGAAAAGATACTCAAACTGATAACTAAAAATGCAAGAATTCCTTTTTTAGAAGTTGCTCGCGAATGTAGTGTTTCCGGGGCAGCTATTCATCAAAGGGTTCAGCGCTTGCAAAATGTTGGCGTTGTATCGGGAAGCGAGTTTGTTGTGAACCCTGAAAAATTAGGGTACAATACCTGCGCATATATGGGTGTTCATCTTGACAAAGTGAAATACCATAGGGAAGTGGTTGAGCAATTAAGAAAAATACCTGAAATTGTTGAATGCCATTATACCACAGGTATGTATGCAATTTTTATTAAAGTGCAAACAAAAAACAATAAGCATTTAAAACGTTTGATTGACAATGAACTTCAGGAGATAGAAGGAATTGCGCGAACAGAAACATTTATATCGTTAGAGCAGGACTTTAAAAGGCAAGTGCCAATACAATAAAAAAAGAGGCTTAATTTTAAGCCTCTTTTCTTTTATCATTTAGTCTACATCTTTGTATTCAAAATCATATGATTCATTGTGCTGACTTATATCCAATCCAATCTTTTCTGATTTGGCAGAAACCCTGATCGGGATAATAAGATCAGTTATTTTATACATGAGGTAAGAGCCTCCGAATGTGAATATTGAAACAATTACAAGTGCCAATAAGTGGTATAAGAAAGTGGTTACTTCTCCATGGATTAAACCAACTTCTTGCGCAAACACGGCAGTCATAATCATACCTGTGATACCGCCCATACCGTGTGCCGGAAATACATCCAATGTGTCATCCAGTGATGATTTTGTGCGTAGTGCAATAGCATAATTACTAACTGCGGCAGCGATAACCCCAATAAAAATACTGGAACCAACGTCAACAAAACCAGCAGCAGGCGTGATCGCTACCAATCCAACAACAAGTCCAATGGCGGCTCCCATTCCGGAAGGTTTTTTCCCTTTTGCAGCATCAATAAATATCCATGCCAACATTGCAGCAGCCGAAGCCGTGTTGGTATTTAACAGTGCCATAGTTGCAACTGAGTCGGCAGCAAGTGCTGATCCGGCATTAAAACCAAACCATCCAAACCATAATAAACCTGCACCAAGAAGCACAAATGGAATGTTGGCTGGTTTAAATTCGTGATGGAAATCTTTTCTCTTGCCCAGGAAAATGGCGCCAGCCAGTGCGGCAAAACCTGCAGACATATGAACTACGGTTCCTCCGGCAAAATCAAGTACTCCCCAATTCCTTAAGAACCCATTTGGATGCCAGGTCCAGTGAGCAAGTGGTGCGTAAATAAAGATTACGAACAATACCATAAATAGCATGTATGCCCTAAATCTTACACGACCTGCAAACGATCCGGTAATAAGGGCTGGGGTAATAATTGCAAATTTTAATTGGAACATTGCGAAAAGCGCAAGTGGGAAGGTAGGGCTTAAATCGGCATTTGTGCCTCCACCAACTCCTTTAAACATAAAAAAGGTAAGCGGATTCCCAAATAATCCAAATCCTTCAGGACCAACACTTTCACCAAACGCGATACTGAAACCAACGATAATCCATAATACGCTCACCAGTCCCATTGCAATGAAACTTTGTAGCATGGTCGAAATGATGTTTTTAGGCTGCACCATTCCTCCGTAAAAAAATGCAAGACCAGGAGTCATTAACAGAACCAATGCGGTTGCTGTCAGCATCCAGGCAGTGTCGCCCGGTACAATGTTTGGGTCATCCATTCCTGTTGTACCCGCCGGAATAAGTATCCCCATTATTCCAGCAACAATCAATAGGGCTAATATAACCCACCAACTAGTATTATTCTTCATCCTTTAATAATTTTTATTCGTGAATAAATTAATCTGTCTGTCTGTGTGAATCGTTGGTAAAAATGTTAAATAAATATTTAATTGCCAAAAAAACTTCTCTAAATACATTAAATTGTTAATATAAGTAATAAAATAATAACAAAATGACAATAAGGCGTTTTGTGTTATTTGTTGGAAATATATTGGTGAATAATGCTGGAATACTTGATAAAACGTTCAGTTTTAAATACTTTTACAGGAAATTAGATATAAATCATGACACTAAGAAATCAATTAGACGATATAGATCTTAAAATTCTGGAAACAATCGTACATAATGCAAGAATTCCATTTAAAGACGTGGCTTTAGAAGTTGGGATTTCAAGGGCAGCAGTTCATCAAAGAGTAAATAGAATGATCGATATGGAGGTGATTACGGGCTCCGGATATTTAATCGATCCTAAAAAAGTGGATTTTAGAACTTGTACCTATATTGGTATTTTTCTTGAAAAGGGTGGAACCTATGCCGATGCCGTAAAACAATTGGAACAAATACCTGAAATTGTTGAATGTCATTACACAACTGGTCAATATGCGATTTTTATTAAAGTATACGCGAAAGACAATGAGCATTTAAAGAATGTTTTGAATGCAAAAATCCAGAAGATCCCTGGAATTGCAAGCACCGAAACTTTCATATCGCTTGAAGAGACGTTTAAACGACCGCTTCCGGTAAACAGTTAACTAAGGTAAACTTAAAATTATTTTCGAGGGATATTCCTAAATGCTTGTTCTTTGCCTAACAGCTTCGTAAACCATCAGTGAACTTGCAACGGAAACGTTTAACGATTCAATCTTTCCTAAAATTGGTATTTTGATGAGTTCATCAGAAAGTTCGAGCAGGGAATTGGAAATACCATGTTCTTCCGATCCGGCAATTATTGCCAGAGGAAGGTTCATATTGGTTTGCGTATAAAGATTAGTTGCTTTTTCGGAAGCTGCAACGATTTTTACACCGGAATCTTTTAAAAATTCGATGGTTTTTTTCAAGTTGTCCGTTCTGCAAATTGGCACATTAAACAAAGCACCAGCTGAGGTTTTTACGGCATCGGCATTAATTCTGGCCGAGCCTTTTTCGGGAATTATTACGGCATGTACCCCGGCGCACTCGGCCGAGCGGACAATTGCCCCAAAATTACGCACATCCGATACCTGGTCTAAAATCAACAAAAGAGGGTCAGCGCCAGTATCGTAAATAAGAGGTAAAACATTCTCAATGCCCTGAAATTCAACGGGAGATAGCAGCGCAATCACACCCTGGTGGTTTTTTCTTGTAACTCTGTTTATCTTTTCAACAGGAACGAATTGAAAAGGAATTTCAGCGTCCTTGATTTTTTGGTAAAGCTCGTGAAACAATTCGTTGTTCAGTCCTTTTTTGAACAGTATTTTTTCAATGGGTTTCCCGGCATTTACGGCTTCGGTTACCGCTCTTGTTCCAAAAACATAATCTTCTTTATTCATTACCAGGTCTTTTTTTCGTTCCAATTTTCCAGTTCTTCATGAGTTGTTTCCCATTCTTGCATCACAGTGTCAAGGTCTTTTTTTAGCGATTCGTAGGTCGTATATAAGGTTTCAACTTCCACTTTTTCAGGGTTGGCCAACAAATCTTCATGTTCTTTAATTTTATCTTCCAAATCAGCAATCTTCTCTTCTAAGGCATCAATACCTTTCAAAAGCCTTGAAATGTTTCTGCTGATCTCTTTTCGTTCTTCAAAGGTAATGTTTTTTGATTCTTGCGCTTTTGGTGCACCTGAGCTTTTATTTGTCTGGCTTGCCCCCAGTTGGTTGAGGCTTTCAATTTTCTTTTTCTGAAGGAAATCATAAATCCCGCCAAGGTGTTGCTTAATTTTTTTGTTTTTAAATTCGTAAACACAATTAACCAATCCGTCGAGGAATTCCCTGTCGTGCGATACGACCAGAATTGTTCCATCAAACTCCAATAGGGCATTTTTTAAAATTTCTTTTGAATTTATATCCAGGTGGTTTGTCGGCTCATCGAGAATTAGGAAATTTACAGGTTCCAATAAAAGTTTTATCATTGCCAGCCGCGATCTTTCGCCACCGGAAAGCACTTTTACTTTTTTGTCCACGTCTTCCCCCGAGAAAAGAAAGCTGCCAAGAATGTTCCTTATTTTTGTACGGATTTCGCCAACGGCAATGTGATCGATGGTTTCAAAAACGGTTTTGTCATCGTCCAAAAGCTGGGGTTGGTTTTGCGCGAAGTAACCTATTTTTACATTGTGCCCGAGTTTAAAGTGCCCTTCGTGTTGTATTTCTTCCAAAATAATTTTTGCCAGGGTAGTTTTTCCTTCACCATTTTTCCCAACAAATGCAACCCTTTCACCTTTTTCAATAAGAATATCAATGTCTTTAAGCACCGAAAGGCTGCCATAATTTTTAGAAATCGATTTTCCTTCCACAATGATGGAACCTGAGCGTGGTGCTGGAGGAAACTTTATCCTCATTGCCGAAGTATCTTCTTCCTCAATTTCTAGTCTTTCCAGTTTATTCAGTTGCTTAATTCTCGATTGTACCTGAACAGCTTTGGTAGCCTTTGCCCTGAACCTCTCAATAAATTGCTCGGTTTCGGCAATCATTTTTTGTTGGTTGTTGTATGCGGCAAGTTGTTGTTCCCGGGTTTCTTGTTTCCATTTAATAAAACCCGAATAATTGGTTTTCTGATCGTAAATTTTGCCCAGGCTAATTTCTATCGTCCGCGTTGTAACATTATCTAAAAATGCTTTGTCGTGCGACACCATCACCACGGCTCCTTTATAGTTTTTCAGGAAATCTTCCAGCCATTGAATCGACTCTATGTCCAAATGGTTGGTAGGTTCGTCCAGTAAAAACACGGAAGGTTTTTTTAAGATGATTTTTGCCAATTCAACGCGCATTCGCCAACCTCCGCTAAATTCAGATGTAGGTCTGTCGAAATCACTTCGTTTGAAACCGAGCCCAATGAGTGTTTGTTCTATTTCGGCTTCATAATTTTCGCCTCCTAATATCTGATACCTTTCGTTTGATTCGGTTAACTTATCAATCAGTTTTAAATAACTTTCCGATTCATAATCCGTGCGGTTTTCAAGCTGATGGTTGATGTGTTTTATTTCTTTTTCGATGGCAAGCAACTCTTCGAATGCCAAAGTAACTTCTCCTTTCAGGTTTAAAGTATCCGAAACAACCATGTGCTGTGGCAAATATCCTATGGTTAAATCTTTTGGGACTGTTATTTGCCCTGAGCTGGGTTGGTCTTTGCCGTTTAGCATTTTCAGTAATGTGGTTTTTCCTGCCCCATTTCTACCAATCAGTCCAATCCTGTCTTTAGGGGTGATCAAAAACGAAATCCCTTTAAACAGGTCAAATCCTCCAAAATTTAAGTATACTTTTTCTACTGAAATCATCTTTCACAAATAAGTTTGCAAAGATAATTAATCTATCGGTTTATGCCGAGAATAATATCGGTGTGAAAAAATATTGGAATAGGTCTATCAGAAATAAAAAAAAACTGCCCAAAACAGGCAGCTTTCCTATATTCACCCTTTAATGAGAAGAGGGGAAAGCAACTATGGACGCTTTTTGAAGATGATTGATGATTTACAAACCCCTTTACACAAAACCAATCATTACAGAAGTTACTTTCCCCGAAGAATCTTTATAGTTTAATCTAATTTCTTTTTTATTTTCGAACAGTTTGAGGTATTACCACAATTGTTCCATAAAACATAACGCATTGATAATAAGCAACCAATTGAAATTACTTTATTAGAAAGTGTTTCATTTTGGGAATTTAGTTCCCATATTTATGATAAAAACTAGAATTTGAAGGCGTCTTGTAGTTGTGATTAGTTTATAAATATCAAGAATTGTTTGTTCAATTAATTAACCTAAATAACATTGAGTCAGTCATAAAAAAAACTGCTAATAACAGCAGTTTTTAAATATTTACCCATTTTTAATAGAAGAGGGGAAAGCAACTATGGACGCTTTTTGAAGATGATTGATGATTTACAAACCCCTAAACACAAAACCAATCATAAATACAGAAGTTACTTTCCCCGAAGATCTTTATATTTTTTACCCTTGAACGTGCTATTAAACACGATAACTTTCTTTACATATAAATAGTTGACAGCAAGTTATTAAATCTTTTTCACTTCAACTAATTTTATTTCTCATTTTGGGAATCATTCCCTTAAAAAGAACTTTTACAGTGTGAAGATATATAAAAATTTCTGATGGAAAAGTTATCTTTGCCAAAAAAATTGTGGGAAGAAGGAATAAACGCA
This sequence comes from Prolixibacteraceae bacterium, assembly GCA_963678235.1. Classification (GTDB taxonomy): domain Bacteria; phylum Bacteroidota; class Bacteroidia; order Bacteroidales; family Prolixibacteraceae; genus JABMQB01. Next base: position 4,752,880 of record OY782766.1, read on the forward strand.
AGCCATTCTACGAAAATGTAGAGATTATTGACATTGGTGCAGAAGGAAAATCAATTGCAAAAGTGGATAATTTTGTCGTGTTCACGACACATGTAGTTCCTGGTGATGTTGTTGATTTACAAGTAACAAGGTCAAGGAAAAGGTTTCAAGAAGCCATTGTGAAAAACATTCATTCTTACTCAGAAGACCGTGTTGAAGCATTTTGTAAGCACTTTGGAACATGTGGTGGATGTAAATGGCAGTTCTTACCTTACGGGAAACAATTATTTTACAAACAGAAACAAGTTGTTGATCAACTGTCAAGGATCGGGAAAGTAGAATTGCCTGAAATCAAACCGATTATTGGTTCACAGAAAAATACGTTTTATAGGAATAAGCTTGAATTTTCGTTTTCAAACAAGCGGTGGTTAAGTGCCGAGGAAATTGCAAAAGACGAGGATTTTGGGGAAAACCCGTCATTGGGCTTTCATGTACCTCGTTTCTTCGATAAAATTGTTCACATTGATAAATGCTGGCTGCAGGCTGATCCTTCCAATTCGATCCGCAACTTTGTGTTTAAACATGCTGTTGAAAATGGATTAACATTTTTTGATAGCAGGGCACAAGAAGGATTTTTGCGTACGTTGATCATTCGCACGAGTTCTACAGGTGAGTTAATGGTTATTGTCACTTTCTTTGAAGAACATGTTGAAAACAGAGGGAAACTTCTTCAGGCAATAAAGGACGAATTTCCTGAAATTACATCTCTTATGTATGTTATCAACGAAAAAGGGAACGACACAATTACTGATCAGGATGTATTGGTATATTCTGGGAACGATCATATTTGGGAAGAAATGGAAGGCATAAAATTCAAAATTGGTCCGAAGAGTTTCTATCAAACAAATTCGGAACAAGCCTATGAATTGTACAAAGTCGCACGTGATTTTGCCGGATTAAGTGGAAGTGAGGTTGTTTACGATTTATACACAGGAACAGGAACCATTGCAAATTTTGTTGCTGGTAGTGCGTCCAAAGTGATTGGTATTGAATATGTACCTGAGGCAATTGACGATGCAAAGTTAAATTCGGAAATTAATAACATCTCGAATACAACTTATTATGCTGGCGATGTGAAGGATATTTTAAACGAAGCATTTTTTGACGTCCATGGCAAACCGGACGTTATAATTACCGATCCTCCACGTGCTGGAATGCACACCAATGTGGTGGACACTATTTTAAAAGCTGATCCTAAAAAGATTGTTTACGTTAGCTGCAACCCGGCAACCCAGGCACGCGACCTTTCCTTATTCGCCCATAATTATCATGTAACGGCAATCCAGCCAGTTGACATGTTTCCACATACACATCATGTTGAAAATGTAGTTCTGTTGGAGAAAACCCTGAAATAGTTTTACATCTTTTGCGTTATAAACATTGTATTGGGTATAAGTTAATCAACTTGTGGGTGTTTCAATTTATGGATTGCTGGAATATTCTATAAATTTGAGGAAATGATGACATAATATTATATGTTGTTAAATGTGAAGATGTTAAAGTTGTTATTATTCCTTAAAATAGAACGATTCTAGGAATGTTGCTAAGCCATAAAGGCTATATTTGCCAAAATTTTGAGCTCCCAAAACAAAATGTTTTGAAAAGAAGGGTGAAAGGGAGTAAATTAAATAAAAGACTCAACAATAGGGTATTATTGAAAGTATATTCGATTGCAATTATTTGTATTGGAATACTTTTAAGTTTATTTATACCTTATCACTTATATGCCGATAATAATTCTATTGAATCCTGGGGCGATACAATAACAGTTTCGGTTGAAAATATTTGTACTGGATCACCTCCGGTAATTGAGTTGGAGGGGCTTGAGCCCGGCTTAAGATATTATATAACCTATGAAATTTATGGGGCTAATCCGAGTACTACAAGTACGGTTTCTTTAACTGCTGTCGATTCAATTCAGTCCAGAATTCTTGGCAATGCCGTTGCTGATACAGCCGGGATAGATACACTTCATATAATCTCAATTAATGATTCGCTCACTATTATCAACGATACCCTAATTTACGAAGTCATTCAAAAACCGGTTATTTCAGCGCAGCCACAAAGCATTGAGATTTGTTCTTACGATCTTTTTTCTATGTCAGTTGAGTCCGATATTTCATACGATTACCAATGGGAAATTAAATTGCCGGGATATGTTAACTGGTTAAAAGTCAATGCTACTATCCCTCAAATTCCAACTGTAATGTTTTCGGGTGAAAACACCATGCGACTAAATGTTGATGATCATGGTTCAGAAAATGTGCATGTTGATGAAAGTTGGTTTAGGGTTAAAGTGACGAATGGAATATGCACGACATATTCTGATAGTGCCCAAATGGTAGTCGATACCACCAAACCAATTCTGTTGGAATATCCGCGCGATACGGTTTTTACAATTGATGATAGTAGTTGTGAAATTGAATATGATTTTCTAAAGTATAAAGAGTTTACAAATCTTTATGATAAATGTGGAATTGAAAAGATTCTTTATTATAGAAATTACAAGGGAAAAGAAATAAAAGTCAATGTTGATTCTCCGTTCTTCAAAGTTGGAGTCACTGAAATAATTCTTTATATTATAGATGTAAATGAGAACTTCCTTTCATACCCATTTACGGTGGAAGTTGTTGGTTCCGTTCCTACTATTGAATGCCCTCCAGTGGTTAATGCGTATGCCGATTCAAGTTGTTTAGCAATTGCTAATTTCCCGGATACCATTGTAAATGTTGGTCCGTGTTTGCCATATTCCCTGGAAGATTTGGATTATATTACACCAGGAAATGTTTCGGGTGATTACTTCCCAGTGGGAACAACTACATTGGATCGGTATCTTTTACATGAAGACGATACTGTTGCATTTTGTAGCTTTGATGTTATCGTTCATGATAGCGTAGCACCAAAAATAGTATGCCCTCCTGATGATACCTTTAATATTGATCCGGGTAAATTGGTCGCAACTGTTGATTATGAAGAGCCATTTCTAAAAGATTGCTCCAAAAAGAAGCTTATTTTTCCGGATGATGATTTGTTGCCCGGGGAAGAATTCCCCTTAGGGAATACAACGATTGTGTGGGGCGCCGTAGATGTTCATGGTAATAAAAGTTTTTGTGACTTTACCATAACGGTTGTTGATGATGAACAACCGATTATAGATTGCCCATACAATATTAAAGTTCAATTGAGTCCAGGGCAATGCGATACATCTTTGGTTTTTAAATTCCCTTCGGCAAGCGACAACGATAGCAGCAATACGGTTACAATTACCCATTCTCTCGATTCAACAATCGGGGGAAATAAGGCTTATGGGATTTTTCACCCTGGCGATTCAAGTATTATTTGGATAGCTACCGATGTCCATGGAAACAATAGTACATGCGTTCAAAATGTAAAGATTGTTCAATCTAATGTTGCCATCGACGATTTGTTTACTGCTTATAAAAATCAAAGTGCACAATTTCAGCCATTTCAAAACGATTTGTATTGCTCCAGGTATTTAACTTTAAATCAAATTGAAATCATTACCGGTCCGAGTAATGGAACTTACTCAATTTTAAACGATCTGGACCTTATTTCCTACACTCCTGATTTTGGTTTTGAAGGCAAAGATTCAATTCAATATGTATTGTGCGATACCAAAGGGGTTTGCGACACGGCATGGAGTTTTATCAACGTGGTTGTGGAATACATCCCTTTACAACTTAAATCCGATAGCTTATGGTCGGTCAACGGATCAGAGGTTCAGGTTAATATTCTAGAGAACGATCAATTTTCAAAAGATGGCGATTATCAATTGACACAACTAACTTCGCCTGATTTTTATTCGTTGACTCTCGATTCTCTTGGGAATTTATGGGGGCAACCAAACAATGGTTTTTATGGGTTGGATAGTTTTCAATATCAAATTTGCGATGTGTGGGGCGATTGTATGTCGGCAACCGTTTATTTGTTTAGCGAGCATGATACCGATGAAGACGGAATTGCTGATCCATTTGATGCGGATGCCGATAACGATGGAATTCCTGATATGGTGGAAAAAGGAATGGATACCGATATGGACGGTTTCACAGATAACCTTGATATTGATGCCGATGGCGATGGAATTGTTGATTTTATTGAGGCTCAATTACAGGGGGAAATCAGGTATCCAATTGGGAGGGACGATAATTTAAATGGTTGGGATGCTGCATTTGATTATATGGAAGGCGGTACCGAACTTAGTTATGTGGACACTGATAACGATTTGGTTTTTGATTTTCAGGATATTGATTCCGATGGCGACAATGCACCCGATCTGGTTGAAGGAAATGATGGAAACTCGGATGGGATTTCGGATATTTCCCCATTTGGCGTAGATTCTGATGGCGATGGGCTTGATAATGCATTTGATACCGAAGAAGGATTTAGTTCGCCTGATAATATGGCTGGAACAAACGTATTGTTGCAGGATGCCGATTCTGATGGCGTAAGCGATTGGAGGGACGACGATGACGATGATGATTCAATTCCTACGCTTGCTGAAGATGCAGATAACAGTGGTGTTCCGATGGATGACGATACCGATTTGGATGGTGTTCCCGATTATCTGGATAATATTCAATATTGTGAAATAGTTGTTCCTGATGGTTTTTCTCCCAATGGGGATGGAATTGCAGACTTTTTCTATATTCGGTGTATCCATTTATATCCAAACGCTAAACTAATTGTTTATAACCGTTGGGGACAAAAAGTTTATGAGCTGGATCATTATGGTAATACTGATATTTGGGGACCACGAAAAGCATTTTGGGATGGTTCAACCAATATGGGATTAACTGTCACAAGCGGTAAATTGTCACCTTCTACCTATATGTATATCCTGGATTTTGGCGATGGTTCGGAAATCAGGAAAGGAACTATCTTTTTAAGTAGAAACGCTGATTCAATGAAGTTTTAATGGAAAGAAGGTTTAAACATATTTCCATCGTACTCTTGTTGGCAGCACTTTTTTCATTTCAGGGTGTTGTGGCCCAGCAAGAGGTTATTTTCTCACAGGATATTTTTAGTTTTCAGACTATCAATCCTGCCTATGTTGGCGTATGGAATACAACAAATATTTCTGCGCTTGCCCGTAAGCAATGGATAGGTTTTGACGGTTCCCCATCAACGCAATCGCTTTTGGCAGAGTATTGTTTTGATAAGAAAAAAACGGCATTTGGCTTATCCATTTTAAACGATAAAATTGGGAAAGAGAAAACCTTTGGGATTTACGGAGATTATTCCCATCAGGTTGACCTTACCCGCGATGTTCATGTGCGTTTGGGCTTCAAGTTTGGATTTAGCACCTATTCCAATAACCTGAATTCTTATACGATTTACGATCCTAACCACGATGTTGATCCGGCATTTCAGGGGTCATTTGAGATGGTTTTTGTCCCAAATTTTGGAATTGGAGCTTTTCTTTATTCCGACGATTTTTATGCAGGGATATCTTTGCCAAAAGTATTGCAAAACGAGTTGTCGAATAATGGGAATAGTTTTGTATCCTATGCCCAGGTAAGGCATGTTTATATTCATGCCGGATATCTGTATCCAATAAGCTACCATATAAAGTTTAAGCCTGCTATTAATACCGGGATTGTAATTGGGGCTCCAATCAATTTAGGTCTTTCCGCAAACCTATTGTTGGAAGATCAGGTCTCATTGGGAATTATGTACAGACTTAAAGGATCGTTTGGCTTATCCGGACAATATATGGTGAGCAATAACCTGCATCTGGGTTATGCCGTTGATTTTTCCTCATCTGACCTTGGGAGATATAACTACGGAACGCATGAGGTTATGGTAAGTTACACGATCGACGATAAAATCAGAAGAAAGAAAATACGCTATTATTAGCATCGTTAAAACTTTTGTGATTCCTTCAATTCTTTGTGCTTTGTGTTTAATTTTACATATTTGCTAAAATTATCTACACCAATGAAACTAAAACTTACTGCCTTTCTTATTCCCATCATATTTTTATTTTCGTGCAATAATCGACCTTCAAATCAAACATCATTGTCCGAATATTCCGGATCCGAGAGTTGCATCGAATGCCATGAGGGTTTTTATGAGCTTTGGTCTCCATCCCACCACGGAAAGGCAATGCAAGCTGTCAATGCAGGATTTCTGAAAGAGAATACATTTCCTTTGGAAGAAGAATTTCAAATAGAAGGGAAAACCTATCGTATTTCTCAGGAAGATTCTGTTTTATATATGATGGAGAAAGGTGAAAATGAGCAAACCAGATACGAAATAGAATGGGCTTTAGGAGGCAAAAATGTCTATTATTTTCTAACCCAATTAGAAAAAGGGAAATTGCAAACCATACCATTGGCATTTAATCTGAATACCAACGAATGGTATAATAACCCGGAATCAGCAATGCGCCATTTCCCTGATGCACAAATGACCGATGAAGCCTTACCTTGGCGTGACCGGATGTACACTTTTAATACATCCTGTTATAGTTGCCATGTTAGTCAATTGTCCACCAATTTTAATTTGGAACAGGATTCTTACCAAACGACCTGGAGGGAAGCTGGTATAAATTGCGAAACCTGCCATGGACCAAGTGCAAAGCATATTGAACTATTTAAGGGCTGGAAAGAGGGGGATAAAATCCCGAAAGATGTGGGGCTTGTTGTGACTAAGAATTTTACTGCAGAGCAGCATAATTCATCATGTGCACCCTGCCATGCCAAAATGCAGCCGATCACAGCTTCATTTATGCCCGGTGAAAAGTTTTACGATAATTATAATTTAACCACCATTGAGAGCAATGATTTTTACCCGGATGGGAGGGATTTGGGTGAAAACTATACTATGACCGGATGGGGAATGAATAAATGTGCTGCAAATAGTGAATTACACTGTATTAGATGCCATACGTCAAGTGGTAGGAACCGATTTGCAGGCGAATTGGCAAATAACGCGTGTTTACCGTGTCATGAATCCCGGGTGGAAGAAGTTGAAATTCATTCTCATCATAAGAAAGGCACGGAAGGAGCAATATGCGTAAGCTGTCATTTGCCTAAAACCGAGTTTGGGCACATGATACGAAGCGACCATTCATTTAGGCCTCCAATGCCAGCAGCATCGATGGAGTTTGGTTCTCCCAATGCATGCAATATTTGCCATGAAGATAAATCGCCTGAATGGGCTGCAAAAAAAGTTGAAGAATGGCACCCGGATAACAGTTATCGAAAAGAAACGATTCGTTGGGCAAACCTATTAAAGCAAGCCCGGGAAATGGACTGGAATAATTTGGATGCTATACTTGCCCTGATTGAAAATAATCAGCACGACGAAATTGTAACTACTGCATTTATCCGAACGCTGTCGAACTGTACAAATGAAAAGAAATGGGCAACATTGATTAATGCCTATTCATCGGAATCACCACTGGTTAGGTCTGCAGCAATTTCCGGACTTCAGGGAAATTATACGGATGAAGCCAAGACAATATTGCTAAAAGCTTGTGAAGATGAATACAGGCTTGTAAGGATTTCAGCAGCACTTCCATTAGCCGGATTTCCATTGGATCTATTTACACAAGATGAAAATGTATTAATCGGAAAGATTACAGAAGAATACAGGCAGTCTTTGGTTACAAGACCTGACGATTGGAGTTCCCATTACAATATGGGCATCTATCATCAAAACAGGGGAGAAACTGATAAAGCCCTTGCAAATTACGAAACATCAGCAAGACTCTATCCTGAGGCAATATTCCCTTTAATTAACAGTAGTTTGTTGTACGCCTATATTGGTAATCAGCAGATGGCGGAAGAAAAGTTAAGAAAGGCTATAGAATTAGATCCCGATAACGAAGCGGCAAATTTAAACCTTGGATTGTTGCTGGCTGAAACCGGAAATATTAACGATGCAAAAGAAGCCCTCACTAAAGTAATTGAAGTTAACCCTTCACAAGCTGTTGCGGCGTATAATTTAAGTGTGATTTGGGCAAAAACTTCTCTTGAAGAGGCAATAGAATATGCAAACATGGCTTCTCAGGCTATGCCCGAAAATCCAAAATATGCTTATACGCTTGCTTTCTATCAGAATGAAATGAAAGATGCAGAAGGTGCAATAAATACCTTAAAACAACTTTTAAAACAACATCCGGACCATACAAATTCAATATTCTTTTTGGGACAGGTTTATAAGCAAACCGGAAATATTAAGAAAGCCAAAGAGCTTTACCAAAATGCCTTAAAAAGCGAGGCAATTTTACAAACGGATAAAATGAAGATTCAGCAGGCATTGGTGGCATTAAATATTAAATAGGGTAATTAAATTGTTTTGAAAATTAAACCTTCTAACTTTACCATTGTTATCGTTTATCAATCCTAAAACAAGTATAAATGTTAGTAGTTATATCTCCTGCCAAATCATTGGATTTTGAATCAAAACCTGTCATCACGGATTATTCTATACCGGATTTTACCGAAGAAGCAGAGGTTATAATAACCAAGCTTCGGAAAATGAAGCCGGCAAAAATTCAAAACCTAATGGGGATATCCCCTAAATTGGCACAATTAAATTACGATCGGTTTCAAAACTGGCAACTTCCATTTGGCCCCGATAATGCGAAACAAGCTGTGTTGGCTTTTACAGGCGATGTGTATCAGGGATTGGATGCAAAAACCTTATCGGAAGGACAGTTGAAATATACCCAAGATCATTTACGTATTTTATCGGGATTGTATGGTGTTCTAAGACCTTTGGATTTAATGCAGGCTTATCGCCTGGAAATGGGAACCAAATTACCGATTGCAAGGAAAAAAGATTTGTATGCCTTTTGGAAATTAAAAATAGCACCCAAAATAAATGAGGCTGTAAAAGAAAGTGGTACAAATGTTTTGATCAATTTGGCTTCAAATGAATACTTTAAAAGCATTGATAAGAAGAAGCTTGATGCCGAAATAATTACCCCGGAATTTAAAGAAGGGAAAAATGGAACTTACAAAATGGTTTCTTTATTCGCGAAAAAGGCACGGGGATTAATGACCAGGTTTATTATTGAGAACAGAATTTCCGATTCCGAAGAATTAAAAGCTTTTTCTTCGGAGGGATATATGTTTAATGCATATTTATCTCAAAAAAACAAACTGGTTTTTACCCGAGACAGGGAGTAATTTCAAAATATTTTATATGAATTTGTGTACCTAAAATGGTAAATCATCCGGACCATCTGCTGGCTCTGGCGGAATGTCTTCAGCCCTAAATTCAGGTGGTGCTTCTTGTTGTGGGATGTCTTGTTGTACGGTGTCAATTTTCCACGCATTGATATTATGAAACCACCTGCCATTGTATTCCCTTGACTCCAGGTTAAAAGAAACTTCCACCTCGGCGCCATTCGAAATACCGTTTAATAGGCTTGTTTTATCGCCAAACAAAGTAAAGCAAACCTTTTTTGGAAACTGTTCCTGAGTTTCAATTACAAATTCTTGTTTGCTCCATTCCTTCCCGGCCCTGCTTACCCCAGACTCCGGATTTAAAATACTAACGATATTTCCTTTAACACTTAAACTCATCCGATATTTCTTTAAAAAAGAGTTCCTATAAATACCTATAGGAACTCTTTTTTTTATTTTCTATAAAAGTAATAAAATATGCCTTTATTACTCAACAATTTCCAATAATTCAACCTCAAAAATAAGGGCCATGTATGGCTTGATAACGCCTGGTCTTGGATTGGCGCCATAAGCTAAATCCTGAGGAATATATAATTTATACTTTGAACCAACAGGCATTAATTGTAATGCTTCTGTCCAACCAGCAATAACTTGTGTTACCCCGAATTGTGCAGGTTCACCTCTTTCAACAGAGCTGTCAAAAACAGTTCCGTCAATTAAAGTTCCGTGGTAGTGCACTTTAACAGTACTTTCGGCAGTAGGTATTGGTCCATCACCTTGTTTTAACACTTCGTATTGTAAGCCACTTTCGGTTGTGACAACACCCTCACGAGCTTTGTTTTCTTCCAAGAAAGCATTTCCTTCTTCAAGGGCTTTTTGTCCCTCTGCTTCGTTTGCTTTTGTAAAGAATTTACGTACAATTTCATTGGCAGCCATCGGATCCATTGATGTTGTATCGGTCAGGTATAACCTAAATACTTCAGCAAGAATTTCGAGATTAAGCTCTTCGTTTCCAGGGGCGTTGTTCAGTTGCTCCTTGTTTTGAGCCCCAATTAATACCCCCAGTGCATAACTTGTAGAGTCTCCCAGGGTTTCAAGTTTATTAACATTTACGGTGCCTTGTTGCTGACATCCGAAACCAAGTACAACAAGTGCTGCAATGGCGAAATAAAGAATAGATTTGATTTTCATAATTGGATTTATTTTAAACGATTTCTAATAACTCAACATCGAAAATAAGTGCTGCATTTGGTCCGATTGCACCACCAGCACCTCTTGGACCATAAGCTAACTCAGACGGAATAAAAAGTCTCCATTTTGATCCAACCGACATTAATTGCAATGCTTCCACCCATCCCTGAATTACACCGTTGACCGGGAATACAGCGGGCTCTTTTCTTTCAACCGAACTGTCAAAAACGGTTCCGTCAATTAACGTTCCGTGGTAGTGGCATTTTACTTGATCAGTGCTGGTTGGAATTTCTCCATCACCTTCTTTTAATACGGAATACTGTAATCCACTTGGAAGTTCAGTAACCCCTTCTTTACATTTGTTTTCGGCTAAAAATGCAAGTCCCGCTTCCAGGTTGGCATCGCCTTGCTGTGAAGCTGATTTTGCCATAAATGCTTCCAGGATTTTGTTGGCTTCTTCCGGCATAATTTGTGGCATATTGCCTTGAAAAGTATCTTTTATCCCTTCAAATAAAGTATTTAAATCGATTTTTGTAACGCCTGAATTAATGAGGTTGCTTGTGATGCTCATCCCTAAAGAATAACTGAATCTTTCGAGGTCACCACTTAATTTTTTATCTGTCATATTCGCTATTTGCAATTGTGAACCGCGAAGATAAGTGATTTTTTTTATTTAATTAAACTATGGTGTCTTATATGCCCTGAGAATCTCATTTTTACCCGGAGGTCCTTGAAGTTTTTCGATGGTAAACCCAGATTCTTTGAGCATTCTTTTTACAGTTCCTTTAACGGTGTAAGTCACGAATACCCCGGTTGGCGCAATAATATTGGTTACTTTTTTAAAAACATCGGGATCCCACATTTCAGGTTGTTTGTCTGGACCAAACGCATCGTAGTAAACGATATTGGCTTTGGGGAAACCAGGCAATTTCTCTTTAACCAAGTCAAGTTTTATTTTTAGTAATGTGAAAAATGGTGAAATACGTATCGATTCGCCCCAATTTGCCATATGGATTTTTTGGAAAAGGTCAACATCTTCAGAAGGTACTATTTGAGCATAGTTTAGTTGTTTCCAATCTGCATCTTTCACGGGATATTTTTCAATGGTAATATACGTTGTTTGGCATTTGCCCTTTTCTGCTTCAATAGCCGTTAAAAAACAATTTAACCCGGTTCCAAAACCTACTTCAAATATGGTTTTTAAATGGAGCTTCGAATACAAATACCCGCTGTTTATATAAATATGCATCGATTCAGTTAAGGCTCCGTTAATCGAATGGTATTGTTCATCCATATCGGGAACATATAGGGTGTGTGAACCATCAGAAGTCTTTATTATGTTGGATTGCATAAAAAAATATGGCTTGGTTTCGAAGGCAATATTACGAAAATCCCTACATTTGCCAACTGTAAATTTTCAGTTCAGGTATGTTATTAAAATTATACAACGAAAATACCAATTTAAGGGATATCCAAAAAGTTGTTGAAATCCTGCGGGATGGCGGGACAATAATATATCCGACAGATACGGTTTACGGCATGGGATGTGATATTACCAAACCCAAGGCCGTTGAGAAAATAGCGCGCTTTAAGGGAATGAAGGTTGAAAAAACGAATTTCTCTTTCATTTGCAGTAATTTAAGCCACCTTTCTGATTATACCCGCCCGATTAGTAATCAGCTTTTTAAACTAATGAACCGAAACCTGCCAGGTCCTTTTACATTTATACTGGAGGCAAACAACAATGTCCCAAAATATTTTAAAGGGAAGAAAAAGACCGTTGGTATTCGTGTACCTGATAACAATATTATAAGGCAAATTGTGGAAGAATTGGGCAATCCCATCCTGTCAACTTCTATTCATGGTGATGATGATATTGTTGAATATTATACAGACCCTGAACTAATCTATGAAAAGTTTAAAGACATGGTGGATTTGGTTATTGATGGCGGATCGGGAGAATTAATCCCATCGACTATTATCAATTGTACGGGTGGTGAAATAACATTGGAACGCGAAGGGAAAGGCAAATTAGATTATTAACTAAAGGTTTAAATGCCTGAATACTCAGTAAGGATTAGTCTTTCCAAAAAGATACAGAGAAAAGTACTAAAACCGTAAACAGCTCCAGCCTTCCGAGCAACATCAGAAATGAAAGGAACCATTTCCCGGCAACCGGGACATGCATAAATGTTTCCGCAGGACCAACATTACCTAAGCCAGGACCAATATTCCCAAGACAAGTTGCCACAGCCCCCATAGATGTTACCAAATCATGCTCCATTGATGTAAATATGATAACACTTAAAATGAATATCAAAAAATACATAATGAAAAAGGCAAGCACATTGTTTACAATTTTCTGTTCAACTGTGTGTCCGTTGAACCTTACGGGAATAACAGCGTTTGGATGAACCATTCGTTTAAGTTCGTAATAGCTGTTTTTCATTAATACAACAATACGCATGATTTTTATTCCGCCACCTGTTGATCCTGCTGATCCACCAAAAAAGAACAAAGCAAAAATTAGTATCGTTAATATTGGATGCCACAGCAAATAATCGGTAGTTGCATAGCCAGTAGTTGTAATAATAGAAACTACCTGGAACAGGGAATCACGAAATGCCTGTTCAACGCCAATATTTGCGGATACATATAACCCAATTGAAATTAGGATTACAAAAGCAGCCGTAAATAGTAAGTAGTACCGGAATTCTTCATCTTTAAAAACTTTACCGAATTTTCCTTTTAAGGCAAAATAGGAAAGAGAAAAGTTTGTTCCTGCAATTAACATAAAAAAGATAATTACATAGTGAATAAACGGCGATTCCCAATGGGCAACACTTGCTTGTTTTGTCGAAAACCCCCCAGTTGCCATGGTTGTGAACGAATGGCAAACTGCATCAAACAACTCCATTCCTCCAAAAAATAAAAGGGCGGCTTCGGTAAAGGTGAACACCATATAAATTCCCCATAGTGTTTTAGCAGTCTGGCGAATTTTTGGGCTAATTTTATCTGGTGTCGGACCAGGAACTTCCGCTGAATAAAGCTGCATTCCCCCAATCCCAAAAATGGGAAGTATTGCCAGCGATAATACAATTATCCCCATTCCTCCAAGCCATTGTGTTATACTTCTCCAAAAAAGTATCCCGTGTGGCATTTCTTCAATATTGTTTAAAACAGAAGATCCGGTTGTTGTAAAGCCCGACATGGTTTCAAAGAATGCATTTGTGAAATTTGGGATCGCATCGCTTAACATGTATGGGATACTTCCAAATAGGGAAAAAACAATCCAAACTAGCGAAACGATGATAAACCCTTCACGTTTGCCCATGTTTTTATTTGCTTTTTGTGTGCTTAACACGGTAACAATACCCAAACCAAAGCTTATTGATGCTGATATGGCGAATGCAAGTGTATCAGATTCCTGATAAATTAAAGAGACAAGCAATGCAATAGCCATGGCAATGCTTTCTACGATAAGCAAAAAACCAAGTCCCCTGAATATAATTTTAAAGTTTACCATTGAATTTCTAAGATAGCATACTTTATTTGAAAAATTTCTCCAGTTTGCTAATGCCGGACGGCAATGTAAATACAACTACTTTATCGCCTTCAATAATTTGAGTTTCCCCACTTGCAACATATCCTTGCTCTTTTCGGATATAGCCGCCGATAGATGCTTCAGACGGAAAACCTAAGTCTTTGATTGGTTTTTGTGTAATTTTTGCATTTGGTTTCACGATAAACTCGAAAACTTCGGCTTCTGATGCAGTAAGGCATTTCACGTTCGATATCTCAGCGTTTAAAGTGAACCTGTAGATATAACTTGCGGCATTAAGTTTTTTATTTACAATACTTCCAATGTCCATGTTCTCGGCAATTTCCATGAATGCCAGATTTTCAACCTCGGCGACTGTTCGCTTAACGCCAATAGATTTGGCAAGGTGGCATGATAGGACATTGGTTTCGGAATTTCCGGTAACAGCCACAAAAGCATCCATTTTTTCAATGCCTTCTTCTTTTAACAATTCCAGGTTTCGGCCATCGCCATTTATTACCAATACATTTTCATATTTGTCGGCAATCTTTTGACATCTTTCAAGGTCACTGTCAATAACTTTAATCCGGTATTGGTCACCAAGTTTTTCCAACGTTTTTTGGGCTACCCGGCTACCTCCTAAAATCATGATGTTTTTAACATCAAAAGGTTTTTTACCGGATAAGTCAAATACATTTTGCTGGTTGGAGCGCGTTGTGATAAAGAAAACGATATCGCCATCACGAACATAATCGTTCCCGTGCGGTATGATGGTAACATTGTCGCGGTTAATGGCAACTGCCAATATCCCGTTATTTAGAAATGATATTTCCTGAAATGATTTGTTAACAATGGGAGCATTCTTCCTGATTTTTACGCCAAGTAGAATTAGTTTTCCGTTTGAGAACTCTATTAATTGCCGTGTTCCGGTTTGTTTAATCGATGCAACAATTTCTTTGGCAGCAAGGCTTTCAGGATAAATTAGTTCATTTATGCCCATATCACGAAGCTTTGCCCTATATCTGGGCTGAAGATATTCTGAATTGTTGATTCGGGCTATGGTTCGTCCAACACCCAAATAACTTGCCATCGTACAAGCAAGTACATTTCGCTCTTCGAATGGGGTTACAGCTATAAACAAGTCAGCTTTAGCAATTCCAGTATCTTTTAAATCCTGAAAAGAATGGGCTGATCCGGTAATGGTTAACAGGTCAACTTCCCGGCTTATTTTAGCAAGTTTTTCCGAAGAATCATCCAACAAAATTATATCATGCTTCTCGTTCGTAAGCATTTTTGCAAGATGAGTACCTACTTCACCTGCCCCAGCTATAACTATCTTCATATTCAAAATTCTTCTTTTTTCAGAAGGGACAAAGTAAATCAATAACAACTAAACTTTCAAAATAATAAATCAAATTTATGCATTAATTTAACCCAATAGTTACTTATTTCTAGATTTATTAAAGTTTAACTAAATACGCTCCATTTATTAAAAGTGAATGAAATTTTTTATTATGAGACTTTGGATCGAATTTTAGATTATTGCTTATAAACGTTTGTGTCTGAATGGTTTTAATTTGTTTTGTTGAATAGCAAAAAGCTGCATCAATGGGTATTTGGGGGCTCAGCGATAAATTTGGGTTGTATAAAATACTATAACCATGGAAAAGGATAATATGTGGAGATACGTACAGGTTCGAAGTTTTGTAGTATTGGTTTAGATGGACGAAAATAGGGGGTTCAAGTTTCTTGTTTAATTGAACAGTTTTAATTAGATAAGTTGTATTATCATTTATCTGTGAATCTGACAGTATATAATTCTTTTTACCGTCTATCAAATGAATAAGCTTTGTTTTGTTGGCGTTGTAAATAATAATTTCCTTTTGATGAATTGCTTTTAATTCCTGAAGCACATTAATAAATGTAATTAGGCAAACCGAAACCAATATTAACGTTATATATTTTGGTTTTCTAAAGTTGATAAACAACATTAAAAAGATCAATATTCCAAGCAAAATAAATAACTGTTGTTTCATAATATAAATATCGACTATAATATAGTTTGGCAAGTGCTTAAAGCCGGATAATATTGAATACAATTGATGGACTAAACAAGAAATCAAATTGCCTAAAGCTTCAGATATCAGGGGGATGGAAGAAAATAATAACACACCCATTGAAAGGTAAATAAATAAAAAGGCTGCCGGAATAACAATAAAGTTGGAAAGCCAGGCATACGTTGGGAATTGGTTAAAATAGTAAATAGAAAAAGGGAAAGTAGCCAATTGTGCAGCTAGTGAAACGGTAAATAATCCCCATAATTTGTCTAGTAGCCAATAGTTGAAATGGAAAAGTTTGTAAAACTTAGGTTGGAAAAATACGATTCCAATAACAGCACAGTAGGACAATTGAAAGCCGACTTCAAATATTAAATTAGGATTGAGCACTAATAAAAAGAATGCAGATGCTGACAAAGTATTATAAATGTTGCATGGTCTTCGCAGATTTTCACCGATGACAATGAATGAGAACATAGTAGCAGCTCGTAACACAGATGGTGAGAAACCGGTAATTAAGGCATATATCCATAAAAATATTACTGATAGGACCATGAATATATGCCTGCCGATCCTTCTTTTTTTTAGAAAGCCAAATAGAAAATTAATAATCAGGTAGATAATTCCAACATGCAAGCCTGATACCGCTAGCACATGCATTGCACCCGCCGATGAAAACACATGTTTTACATCGTCATCAAGTTCGTCTTTATATCCAAGGGTAAGCGCCGATAATATGGCAAATTCGTCGTCAGTAATATGATTTTCTCTGTAAATATTAAGTAGCTTTTCCCTTAGTTGTTTTGCAAAAATCCGCAAAGGCTTGCAACCTTCTATCGCGACAGTTTTGTAATCATGTGATGGAATATAAACTTGTCGGTAAATGCGTTTTCGCGCAAGATAATTTTTATAATCAAATTCAAATGGATTGCCCTTGTTCGACACAAAAGCAGGTTTTGATTTAAATAGCAAATTTTTACCTGCCTGAAGTTCGTGGACCTTGCAATCTTTTGCAAAGTAGGCAATCATCTTTTCATTTGTCTGGTAGTGTTTATGGGTGCAATAAACTTGTTTTATCCGAAGCTCAGATTTGAACGATTTTTCTTTTGGTATTGGCTTCTCAAGAATGGTGGCAAGATAAAATTCACCGTTTCTAAATTGAGGTTGCTGATTATAGTTTTCTGCATAGATATATCCAGCCAGCATGAGGAAGATGCTAAGTAAAAAAGTGTAAAATTGATATAAGAATAGCCTGGAATTGAAATTTCTTGAAATAAAAAGAAAGATTCCCAAAAGATATATTGGGAGCACATAATAGGGGATGCTGAAATTATAAGCTTCAGAGGCAATTATACCAATGGAAAAACAAAGCGTTAATCGAAAGAATGGTATTTTTTGTAATGTATTTTCCAATTTGGAGGCCGTTAAACATTTTGAGCAATTTAACGGAATTGGAGAAAAATGGTTACAATAAATTACTTCTTGGGAATTCTTATCCTGTATGGAGGGGTAACTTTCCCTTTTGCAATATTTGTAAGTTTACTTTTAAGCAATCTTCGTCTTAAAGGGGTTAGGTAATCAATAAATAATTTACCCTCAAGATGGTCGTATTCATGTTGAATAACTCTCGCAGCAAAACCCGAATAGGTTTCGGTATGTTCCATAAAGTTTTCGTCAAAATACTTTATGGTAACGGTTTCAGGCCGACTAACATCTTCACGAATTTCGGGCAAACTTAAACAACCTTCGTTCATGGTCCATTCTTCGCCTGTCCTTTCTAGTATCTCCGGATTGATAAAAACCTTTTTAAAGTTAGCAAGTTCCGGTTCTTCTTCGGCAGCTGTGGATGCATCAATAACGAACAGCCTAATTGATTTATGCACCTGAGGGGCAGCTAACCCAACACCATCCGAATTGTACATGGTTTCCCACATATTTGCAATAAAATCATCTAGGTTTTCGTAATCTTTATCAATTGGTTTTGCCACTTTTCTTAAAAGTGGGTCTCCATATACAGTTACCGGATATGTCATTTCTGGTATTTTGTTTTTTCTAAATATGTTTGTAAAATAATGGTGGCGCTAATTGCATCAATAAGTTCTTTATTTTGCCTTCCTTTTTTTTTGATCCCTCCATCAATCATGGTTTGAAATGCCATTTTTGAAGTAAATCGTTCATCTACCAGCTCAACCGGAATCTCTGGATGAAGTTTGGCAAACCTTTTCAAAAAAGGATTTATGTACCGAACAGCTTCGGATGCTTCATTGTTCATTTGCCTTGGGTATCCTATCACCATACACTCCACATCTTCTTTCTTAAAATAGTCTTCCAGAAAGTCAATGAGTGTATGTGTACTTACGGTTGTAAGTTTATTCGCAACAATCTGCAAAGGATCTGTTACAGCTAAACCTACCCGTTTTCTCCCATAATCTATTGCAATTATCCTTCCCAAAATTTTTTTCACAAAAGTAATACTAAATACAATAATTGCTAAAGCAATCTAAAAGAAAATTAGCAAGCGGTTTTAAGACGGGGAACATAAGCAATGAAAATTAAATATCTACAAATGAATGTGTTACGGGATTTTATTGAAGATTATTTGATTTTGGCATAGGCTTTGCAATACTTTGGGTGTAATATTACTTAAAGACATGGCGCCATTGAAAACCAGAAAATTTGATTATTTGAACTTTAAAATAATTAGCCATGAAAACAACAAAAATAAGGCTGATTGCTACGATGATTACTCTGGCAGCTGCCATCACGATAACAGCAGTTCCTGCTGAAGCCCAACGAAGGGAAGATCGGGGTCGGGATAAAAGTAAGGTTACTTCTACAAGATCAAGAACAGCTTCATCAACAAGGGCTAAGAAAATGGAACCCAAATCCAGAAGTACAGCTTATAAGAAGCCAGTACAAAAAAGCACTAAAAGTAGTGATGTAGCCAAAACTGACCGAAGTTCAGATAATCGCTACAGAAGCTCTTCTCAAAATAATTCCAGAAATGACAGGGGAGAAAGAATTGTCACAAACCGGGCAACTGAAAATAATAAAACATATACGCAAAGAAGGAATGAACGCCAGGGAAAAGATGTAAATTCTTCTCGAAACCATACGTATAAACCTGAATCACGAAGTGATAGGGGGGCAAGCCAAATGAACAGGAGAGATGGGAAATACGATTCTAGAAGACATGCCGACAATGATCGCTATACGCCAGCAAAAGATTACAGGGGAAGTAATAAGTACTGGAGCCATAAAAGTCCAAAGAATAAAAGCTACAGACATCATAATAACTGGGACAGAAGTTGGCAAAACTATAAATGGAACCGTAATAGTTGGAGGGATTATTACGGACGTTATGATTTTTACAGCTATAAACATCACAAGCATTATTATTATCACCGCGATTTTGGACATGTAATCAGGCGGTTCATTACCTCTCCAGTCATATTTTACCATAATAACCACAGATATTATTGTCACGATGGACATTTCTTTAAGTACAGAAGGGGAGTTGGGTACGTTTTAGTTGAGATTCCATTTGGATTGGTGTTTAATCAATTACCATACGATTACGAAGTTGTTTATATAAACGGTTACATGTATTTTAGGGTTGGAAATTTATTCTTCGAACGCGATTGGGATGGTTATCGATTGGTACATTACCCTGAAAGGTATTACTCATTCAACGATAATTACTACCTGGATGAATATTACAGGTAAGATATAAGCTCATAATAAAAAAGTCCTGCATGTCAGGACTTTTTTATTGCCTAATTTTTGCCTGTATCTATTTCGAATGATCCAGTGAAAAGAAGATTTTAATACTAATCCGTAGATAGTCAGCATTGCCAAAAGTGTATCTTATCTCGGGAGTAATAAACATTTTTTCACTGATTTCTTTTCGTATTCCTATTCCTAAATTTACTCCCAGTTCGGTTCCATTTAAATCAAGGCCAGGGATTCCCCAGTTATAGGATTCATCCCAACTCCAAAAAGTAAAACTTAAACCGCCTAAGGCATATAAATTGCCTATATTCTCTAAGTCAGTCAAATTATAGTGGGCATCTAAGTCAAGCACTGACCAGTTTACATAATTTTTCTCAAGAAAATAGGTGAAGGTTGGCGCTGCTTTCCAGGTTTCATTTACTTCGTACAATCCATTCACTGAAATGCCAATATTGTCAATTTCTGTTCCATAAACCAACCCACCTCCAACACTTATCTGTGCTTTTAGGGAAATAGATGATAACAGAATTAAAATCAGTATAATAATTTTTTTATCCATGATGTTTACCTTTTTATTAATTTATATGATTTAATACTTTCCTTTGTGTTAATATGCAGGATATAAATTCCTGGTTTTAATCCCTGAAGATCCATAAGGTTCAAACTACTATTCAATGCAATAGTTTTTAGTTTTAGTCCTTGCCCATTATATAAAATAGCGGAACCTTCATCGTCAATATTTTTACATTGAATATTAAGGATAGAATGAACTGGATTCGGATAAACAGATATTTCAGTGTCAAGATTAAAAAGCTCTGCATCGGTAATTAATTCCATGGCCTGGCAAAAGCCCTGGGTAAGAATGCTGTTTGCTGAATGTGTTGTTTGTACTGCCACTTCACCAATAGTCCAACTCAATGAACCAGCTGCATTAGTAAAAACTTCGCCAGCAGCAGCAGACACATTTAACCGATAAGAATTTTCCGAATTGCCCCCGGTATTACCTCCTGTGCCTCCCCCGGTACCACCACTTGTTCCTCCATTTAGTGGATTATTAATTCCTCCTTCTTCAAATTCGGTGTTTGACAGATAGGAAGTCAACATAAGACCTGATGCATCCATATAAATATTCAGAACTGAAATCTTTATTCCCTCAACAAACCATTGGTAGTCAATATCGGTTCCCTGGGTTTTGTAAACTACACCTGCATAGTTGTTCCACCATGTCCAGTTTTTTACGGTTTTTACCAATAAAGCATTCTGAAAGGTACCAGTCGGAGTTTTGACGGTTCCATAGCCAATAGCCGAACATTGAACCAGGGTTGTATCCTTAAGTATGTAAGTGTTTTCAGGAATGTGGTTCATCCATACTACATATTGGTCGGTAAAATTATCACCGTAGCTAAATGGGAATTTTAATCCGGTTTGAGGATCAAGCCATTTTGAATAACTATAGTTTGCATCTGAAAATTGGTGATGAATGCCAACAGCTGTTGCCTCGAATCCGCTGCTGTTTACATTGTAATATTGATATAAGTGCATTGTGTCAGTTTCGGTACCAAATGGTTTAAGAGCTAAATTACTGTTTACAACTTCCACTGAATCGGCAAATGGGGTTGTGCCGGGATCGATACAAACTACTGTAGATGCATCGTTGCCTGGTACTATGTTGCTAAAATCCCAGGTTTGGTTAGTGCCCTCGGTTATAAGAGCTAAATTAATATCCGATTCGCTTGTTTGAACAGTATATTTGTCTCCGGGATTTAATTGAAGGATATGATCAATTGTTGGTTGAGCAGAGGCGGTTACAGCAATCAAACAGTTAATAAGAAAAATGTAAAAATATTTCATTGTTTAGTCTTTTATACACCTTACGGATATTCCATTTGTTTTATTTGTACCGGCGTTTGTAGTTACAGTACCACTATCGTAAAATTTAAACCACATAGCTTGGTTTGCGTTTGTGCTTAATTGCGTAGTTGACCAGAAATAGGCATTTTCTTTTATGTATTGGTATTGTGGGGCATTGCTTTGGATGTACATTTGTCCTGCACCCCGAGCCCCGAAATTTGTTTCGTTGGTGCCGTTTCCCGTTTCCCAATAGTTTGTCCCTGGCTCTTTTAATGCTTTTCCAATAATACTTCCTCCACCGTAAACCGAGGATACATAGTCTTTTAGTGTCTGAAATTCGTTGATGCTTGGCAGGTGATATCCGCTTGGGCATGCACCTTGTACACCGCTTGGGGTTGAAGTTGAAGGGCTTGCATTTCGCATTGCTGCATCCCAGGTATATAATTTGCCATAATCTTCACCATAACTTGAGTTATTATTATAGTTGTAGCAACCATCTATGATTGTGCCATCTGAATAATGGGTTGATTTTAGGTTTTCGCTTAGCCAGGTTTGTGTGCCAATAACAATTGTACCGTAGGTATTCCCGTCATAATCAACAACATTGTTTCCGGTTGATCCATTACCCCCAGAAGGGATGTAAACCCATTGATCCCCAATATATAAGGTGTCGTTTGAGTAATGAACATAAATAGATCCGGCAAAAAATGAGTAAGGTACCGAAACCATTTCCGATGCTCCCATTTCGGTATAGTTACTACCACCATTTGCATCCAAATAGATTTTCAGGAAATAGCTGGATGTTCCCCAATTTATGGATTCAAAACTCCCTGATAATGTGCTTCCCCTCCCGATTTTCAGATTGACAATCCCAAATTCGTTGGTTGTGACAGCATGTGTTTCAGAGTATTGTTCTTGTCCGGTGGCGGAATTTTTCAGGATAGAAAATTTTAAACTAATAGGAGTGTTTTTTATAAGCTCTCCCGAATTATCCCTTACAACGGTTTGGTAGTTTATACAATCCGGCACCTGCGAGAATGATGTACCGGCGATTAATAAAAATAAGGTTAAGAAGAAAATGTTTTTCATTGCTTGTTTTTTTTATTTGTTAATAGATTATTTTTTGAGGATAAATTTTTTTTAATGATTTTTTTCAATGCTTTGTTTTGTGTCTCCAGTTTTTTTATAAAAGCCGAATACTTGTCTTCATTTGCTTTGGTACCCATGTGCGTAGTTTTAACCATACAACAATACGCATCATTGCAATATTTCCGCTCATAATGTAGGATTCATGAGGTTGCAGGGGAGGTTACAAAAAGTTGCAGGGTGGAGAACCTGGCAAATGGATAGGAATACTTTCGTCAAATATGGGAAAGCAGTCCTTTAAAATTGAATTAAAAAAGAGCTCAATGATTGTCCTTCTTCAATATCTAACTTGTTTTTTAAGCGATGCCTTACGGTTTTGATTGCACTTATTGATTTAAATGTGATGGATGCAATTTCTTTGGTCGATAGGTTAAGTTTAAGCAAGGCAGCAATTTTAATCTCATTGGAAGTTAGCGAAGGGTATGATTCCACTAATTTTTCGTAAAAGTTGTTATGGACACGGTTAAAGGCATGATCAAATTCATCCCAAATATTCGAATTGGTTGCAAAGTATATGTCCTGGATGATTTGGTGCAGTGAATTTTTATTGACTTGCTCCTGCTTTTGCTTGAGAGCGTTTACTTTTTGTGCAATGTCATGGAGGGTTTGGTTAAGGTGAAGTAGGGCCAAAGCTTTGCTGGCCAACTCTTTGTTTTTTTGCTCAAGGTCCTGGTTCAATATTTTTTCATTTTGTTCATGAACCTGGTTCTCAATTTCTATTACTTTTTTTTGATTTTCAAGAAGCTCATGTTTTTGTTTCAGGTTCTTATTTTTCAGATGAAGAAAAACAAAGATGAAAATAGTTGCAAAGCAAATAATTACAATTACTGATAAAAGAAGTGAGTTGTGCAATTTATTGAGCTGATTTTCCTGGCTAAGAAGTTGGATATCTTTTTCTTTTGCAGCAATTTGGGATTGGAATTCAAGCAACAATATTTTTTGTTCTGTTTCTTTTGATGTTATTTCTTCCTGAATCTCGTAATAATCATGTGCGAATTCCAGCGCATTTTTATATTCTCCTTTTTCCTTATAAACGTTTGAGAGTTGTAAACACGATTCGGCAATTAAAGGCTGGCTTTTAATTTGACTGGCTAACTTGTTTGCTTTTTTGGCATATTGGTATGAATTATTAAGGTTTGTAAGTCCAAAATAGGAAATTGCTTTACACAAATAAATATTACATAAACCATATTTTTCATCGAGTGATAGGAATATAGCTTCAGCTTTATCTAATTTCCCGATAGCTTGCTGATATTGGCTTGTTTTGTTAAATATTTTTGCCTTAATAATATTGGAGGCAGCAAGCCTTCGAAGGTCGCCTTTTGATAAAGCGATCTGATAGGCTTGTGCTGCATATTTGTCAGCCAAATCCAAACTATCTTGTTCCAATTTTAATTTTCCAATATTTAACAGTAGTGTTGCTTCCAGGATTGGGTTTTTAAGTTGCCCGACTTTTTTGTATGCTAAGTTGTAATACTTTTCAGCATTTTTAAAATCCTTAAATTCCAGAAAAATTGCCCCCATGAAATTCTCGCTGCCAATTATACCTTCAATATCATTGATCTTTTCTTTTTCGAGGATTGATTGTTGGTTTGCTTCCAAAGCTTTAACATATAGCCCCATACATGCATAGGTTCTTGAAAGGTTTCCGAAATTCTTGGCTTTAAGCTCAGGGAATTCTTCATTTTTCAAGAGAACCCCGGCAGAATCATAAAACAATAAAGATTTATTGTATTGATCGTTGTAATAGGCGATTTCCCCTTTTGTAATATAATAATTAATATGCGCTGAAATGTTTGTTGAATCCGTTAATAGTTGTAGGCTCTTGTCGGCATATTGATTTGCAATATTTCCATCAATGCTCATATATCTCTGGGCAAGTGTAAGCATCGAATCCGCATTTGTTTGATTTGGTATTTTGATTTGAGACAATACGAATCCTGTATTTAATAAGAATAAAAAAGCTAATGTTAGAATGTTTATATAAGGTAATTTCATTATTGGGCAAAAAGATTGGTGGTTATTTGTTGCATAAAAATATAAAACAAAAGTTAATAAAGCAATGCTTGGGTTTTTATTGAAGTGCAAATAAAAAAGGGCTTTCAACAGAAAGCCCTTTTGATGTATTGTAATGAATTGATTTATTATTTAAGATTTGCCTGCGCAGCTGAAAGACGTGCAATTGGCACACGGAATGGAGAACATGAAACGTAATCCAATCCTGCCCTGTGACAGAATTCAACTGATGAAGGTTCACCACCGTGCTCACCGCAAATACCCAATTTTAGTTTTTCATTCACCGAACGGCCTTTTGCAGCAGCCATTTCTACTAATTGTCCAACACCAGTTTGATCAAGTGCCTGGAATGGATCTTGTTTCAAGATTCCTTTTTCAATATAAATTGGTAAGAATTTGGCAGCATCGTCACGTGAATAACCAAAGGTCATCTGTGTAAGGTCATTTGTTCCAAATGAGAAGAATTCAGCATATTCAGCAACTTCGTTCGCAGTTAATGCAGCACGTGGAATTTCAATCATTGTTCCAACCATGAAGTCAACCTCCACACCTTTTTCTTCCATCACTTGTTTAGCCACGGAACGGATTATTTGTTCCTGAAGTTGGAATTCTTTAACTGTTCCGATAAGTGGAACCATAATCTCAGGTTTCGGATCTAATCCTTCTTTTTTAAGGTCACAAGCAGCTTCAATAATAGCACGCGCCTGTGTTTCTGTAATTTCAGGATAGGTATTTCCTAAACGGCATCCACGATGTCCCAACATTGGGTTAAACTCGTGTAGTCCTTCAACTTTCTCGGTTACAACTTCCACAGGCACGCCCAATTTTTCTGCCATCTCTTTTTGAGATTCAAGATCGTTTGGAGTGAATTCATGCAATGGTGGATCCAATAAACGGATTGTTACACCAAATCCGTCCATAGCTTTAAGGATTCCGTAGAAATCTTCACGCTGTATAGGAAGTAATTTAGCTAAAGCTTCCTTACGGCCTTCAGTATCTTTTGCAAGAATCATTTCGCGCATTTTCCAAATACGGTCACCTTCGAAAAACATGTGCTCTGTGCGGCAAAGCCCTATACCTTTTGCACCAAATTCACGTGCTGTTTGTGCATCGGCAGGGGTGTCGGCATTTGTACGTACATACATCCTTGTATTTTTCTCAGCCAGGTCCATGATTTTTCCGAAATCACCGTCCAACGAAGGAGTGATTGTATCCACTTTCCCATCATAAACTTCACCGGTTGTTCCGTTTAACGAAATAAAATCACCTTCTTTATATTCTTTTCCTGCAATTTTTAATGCGGTCATCGAAACATTAATCCCTGCAGCTGAAGAAACACAACATTTACCCATTCCGCGGGCAACAACTGCAGCATGTGATGTCATTCCCCCACGTTCGGTAAGGATACCTTCAGCAGCATACATACCCGCTAAATCCTCAGGAGAAGTTTCACGACGTACGAGAATCACTTTATTTCCAGCTTCGGCAAGTTCAACTGCGCGATCGGCTGTGAATGCACAAATTCCGGTAGCTGCACCTGGTGATGCCGGTAATCCTTTACTTAGAACAGTTGCTTTGGCAATTGCTTCCTGATCAAAAACAGGGTGAAGTAACTCATCCAACTTGTTTGCTTCAAGACGCAAAAGTGCAGTTTTTTCATCGATCATACCTTCTTCAAGCATGTCAACCGCCATTTTCACCATGGCAGCACCAGTACGTTTACCATTTCTGGTTTGCAACATCCAAAGTTTGCTATCCTGAATGGTGAACTCCATATCCTGCATATCATGGTAATGGTCTTCAAGCTTTTGTTGAATTTCATTTAAGTGGGCATATACCTCAGGCATAGCTTCTTCCAATGAAGGAAATTTAGCCTTACGGTCTTCTTCTGAAGTTCCGTTCCGTTCTGCCCAGCGACGAGAACCTTCCAATGTTATTTCTTGTGGTGTACGCACCCCGGCAACAACATCTTCACCTTGAGCATTAATTAAGTATTCACCATTAAATATATTTTCGCCAGTTGCAGCGTCGCGTGAGAAACAAACACCTGTTCCTGATTTGTCGCCCATATTTCCATAAACCATTGCCTGAACGTTTACTGCGGTTCCCCATTCTTCAGGAATCTGTTCTTTTTGGCGGTAAAGGATTGCACGTGGCGTATTCCATGAATCGAACACAGCACAAACTGCTCCCCATAATTGGTCCCATGGGTTGGTTGGGAATTCTTTACCAGCTTTTGCTTTTACAATAGCTTTAAACTCTTCAACAATTCCCTTCAAATCTTCCGCCGATATCTCCGCATCGGTTTTATATCCTTTTTCGTCTTTAACACGGTCTAAAACTTCTTCGAATGGGTCATATTCACCTTCTTCTGCTTCAACACCCATAACAACATCGCCATACATTTGTATGAAACGACGGTATGAATCGTATGCAAATTGGTCATTGCCTGATTTTTCTGCCAATATTTTAACAGCGTCATCGTTCATTCCAAGGTTAAGTACGGTGTTCATCATACCCGGCATTGAAACACGTGCTCCTGAACGCACAGAAAGCATTAGTGGAAATGCTTCGCCTTTAGTGCCGAATTTTGCGTTCATTGCAGCTTCTGTGTCAGCAATTGCTTTTTCTACGTCAGCTTTTAGCATTTCAATAACTGGTTCTTTACCAAGTTTGTTATATGCTGTACAAACTTCTGTTGTGATTGTAAAACCTGCAGGAACAGGAACACCAATCAAATTCATCTCAGCAAGGTTTGCGCCTTTTCCTCCTAAGAGGTTTTTCATGTCAGCTCTACCTTCGGCACTCCCTGCCCCGAATGTATAAACGTGTTTTGCCATAAAGTGTGATTTTTTTATTATAGATTCAGATTAAAACTAATTTTTTTGGGATTACTAAAGTAGTTCAAATTTTCTAAATGAAAAATTTTGTGCATGTTATTCAATCAAATTTTAATCTTGTTAATACTTTGTTGACTAATTATTTGACAATATTATCACTACCGTTTGAAATCCATGATTTTTCGATAATTATTTATCTTTTACTTTTGAGGCAACAAATATATTAATTTATGTAGAAACATAGATGTGAATATGGGGAGTTTTCTACACTTAACATTCTTTAACGTTGGTTTTAAGATGTTAACTTAAATATGGATTATTTTTGTTGTAACAATAATTTTAAAAGTCAAGATTTTTTCATAGAAAATAGGTTTAGTTAGGTTTGGGAGCAAGGGTGAAGGTTCATCCTTGTTTTTTTTATGTCAAATTTTCATACGAATATTCTTTTAAAAATGTCATTATTTCAGAATTAATGGCTTTTCTTTTTCCATAAAATTGCATTTCTTTTGTTGGCTAAATTTTTGACCGCAGATATTCGAAACAGTTAAATAATTTAGTCATGAATTTGAATAATTTTACCATAAAATCACAGGAAGCAATTCAACATGCTTCTGAAGTGGCACAAGGGTATGGACAGCAGGGAATTGAAACTGGGCATATCTTAAAAGGCATATTTCATTCTGCGGAAAATGTTGTATCGTTTTTATTTCAGAAATTAGGTGTTAATACCACCATTTTGCAACAAGCCCTGGATAGCATTATTGCAAGTTACCCGAAAGTAAGTGGAGGATCGCCATATTTATCTTCAATAGCAAACAAGGTCATTCAAAAATCAATTTCCGTTGCCAAGGAAATGGGAGATCAATTTGTTTCTGTTGAGCATATTTTGTTGGGACTTTTGGATGGAGGTGATGATGTTTCCCAGTTATTAAAGGATAATGGAATTTCAAAAAAAGAATTGAAGCTTGCCGTTGATGAACTCCGAAAAGGGGCAAAAGTGGATAGCCAAACGGCAGAAGACAGATTTAACTCTTTAAATCGGTTTGCGTTGAACCTGAACGATATGGCACGTTCCGGGAAACTTGATCCCGTAATTGGCAGAGATGACGAGATTAGAAGAATACTCCAGATACTTTCAAGAAGGACAAAAAACAACCCAATTTTAATTGGTGAGCCCGGTACGGGAAAAACAGCTATTGCAGAGGGGCTTGCACATCGGATTGTTAGGGGCGATGTGCCGGAGAACCTAAAAACAAAACAAGTATTTTCATTGGATATGGGAGCCCTTGTTGCCGGGGCAAAATATAAAGGCGAATTTGAGGAGCGCCTAAAAGCCGTTGTAAATGAGGTAACAAAATCAAACGATGAGGTAATTTTATTTATCGATGAAATTCACACACTTGTTGGAGCCGGAAAAGGAGAAGGGGCAATGGATGCCGCCAATATCCTGAAACCTGCCCTGGCACGAGGTGAACTAAGGGCAATTGGTGCAACAACATTGAGCGAGTATCAAAAATATTTTGAGAAAGACAAAGCCCTCGAACGAAGGTTCCAGATTGTGCATGTGGAAGAACCCGATAACTTAAGTGCTATCTCAATTCTTCGTGGCTTAAAAGAAAGGTATGAAAACCATCATAAAGTAAGGATTAAAGATAGTGCAATAATTGCATCAGTAGAGTTGTCGCAACGTTATATCTCTGATCGGTTTTTGCCCGATAAAGCGATTGATTTAATGGATGAGGCTGCTTCAAAGTTAAGGCTCGAAATGGACTCTTTGCCACAGGAGCTGGACGAAATTGAAAGACGGATCAAACAATTGGAAATTGAACGCGAGGCAATTAAAAGGGAAAAAGATGAGAAAAAACTTGCCCAATTAAGTGAAGAAATTGCCAATCTGAAAGATGATCAATCGAAATACAGGGCAAAATGGGAAAGGGAAAAAAACGTCATTGACCGCATTCAAAAAGCAAAAGAAGAAATAGAGGAGGCGAAATTTGAAGCTGAAGAAGCCGAAAGACATGGCGATTATGGGCGTGTTGCCGAACTTCGATATGGAAAAGTAAAGGAGGCGGAAGCCGAAATTGAAAAACTGAAAGTTGAGCTTGCCGAAATACAAAAGAAAGATTCCTTGATTAAAGAAGAAGTTGATGCAGAAGATATTGCCGAGGTAGTTTCCAGATGGACAGGAATTCCGGTAAATAAAATGATGAAAACCGAAAGGGCAAAACTGTTGCACATGGAAGAAGAATTGCACAAAAGGGTCATTGGGCAAGATGAGGCAATTTCGGCAATTTCGGATGCGGTGAGAAGAAGCCGTGCCGGGCTGCAGGATGAAAAAAGGCCGATAGGTTCATTCATTTTTTTAGGGACAACCGGGGTTGGTAAAACCGAGCTGGCAAAAACACTTGCAGAATATTTGTTCGATGACGAAAACATGATCCACCGTATCGATATGTCGGAGTATCAGGAAAAATTCTCGGTGACAAGGTTGATCGGAAGCCCTCCGGGATATGTTGGCTACGACGAAGGTGGGCAATTGACCGAAGCAGTAAGGCATAAGCCATATTCTGTGGTGTTGTTCGATGAAATTGAAAAAGCACATCCCGATGTTTTTAACGTATTGCTGCAAGTGCTCGATGATGGACGGCTAACGGACAACAAGGGGAGGATTGTTAATTTTAAAAATACAATTATCATTATGACCTCCAATTTAGGTTCTCAGTTAATCCAGAATAATTTCGATGAATTAACTGAAAAGAACCGCGGAGAAGTTCTGGAAAAAACACGTAATCAGTTGCTTGACTTATTGAAAAAAACAATCCGTCCGGAATTTTTAAACCGGATTGATGAAACAATAATATTTACACCTTTGACAAGGAATGATATTAAAGATGTGGTAAAAATACAGTTTGACCGGATATTGGAAAGGTTGAACCAACAAGGTTTGGATATTGAAATCACAGATAATGCCATCGATTGGATAGGAACTGTTGGTTACGATCCGCATTTTGGGGCAAGACCAATTAAACGAATCCTTCAGAAATATATTCTCAATGATTTGTCGAAAAAAATAATTCAGGGGAATATTTCAAAGGATCAAAAAATCATCATTGATATTGAAGATCAGGAACTGGTTTTTCGAACCTAAATGTTATCCATTTCCCTTTTTAGTTCTTCAATAGCACCAAGGCATTGCGTTTTGAAATTTTCGATATAAGATGGATAAGCTTCAATTCCCTCGTTATTTTCGGTGAGGATTTGAAGCTCTTTCATTTTAACGCCTAACTCATTCATGCCGAGAATAATAACTGAAGATTTAGCTTTGTGCGCTTCTTTCCCCAATTCAATGTATTCACCGCTGGCGAAATGCTTCTCCATGTTCTCAATAAATTCGGGGACTTGTTCCATAAAGATGCCAATCATATCTTTCATAAACTCTGTTTCCCCACCAGTAACTTCTTTTAAATAGCTTAGATCGGTATATTTCAAGTCAGGCATTTTTCGTTTTTTTAATTTGTGAATGCAATTTAATAAAATATATTTATAAACTTATTTAGAAGGAATCGTACAGGATAAAATTTATTGTGACTTTGCTCATGTGTTAAATCCGACTTATATCCATAAATTTGTACTTCAAAAAAAAGAAATCTATCCAAAAAAATCCTTATTGATAAGGTTATAAATTATGAAAAAAACAGCATTTAACGAGAAACATAAGCAGATTGGTGCAAAAATGGTTGAATTCGTTGGTTTTGAAATGCCAATTGAATATAGTGGTATTAAAAACGAACACATGTGTGTTAGGGAAAATGTCGGGGTTTTCGATGTGTCGCATATGGGCGAATTTTGGGTTACCGGACCTACAGCACTAGAATTAATTGGTCAAATAACATCAAATGATCCTGGAATATTAAATCCAGGGCAAGCGCAATATTCTTGTTTCCCAAATGGGAAGGGTGGTATTGTTGACGATCTGATCGTTTATTGTTTTTCACATGAGAAATACCTTTTGGTGGTGAATGCATCCAATATCGAAAAAGATTGGAACTGGGTAGTATCACAAAATACCGTTGGTGCCAGTCTTGAAAATGCTTCTGACTCCGTTAGCCAATTGGCAATTCAGGGACCAAATGCCACAAAAGTATTGCAGAAACTTACCGATGCTAACTTGTCTGACATAAAATTTTACACTTTTACAACCGGAACATTTGCAGGTGTTGAAAATGTAATTATTTCGGCAACAGGCTATACCGGGGCTGGTGGTTTTGAATTGTATTTCGATAATGCAGATGCCTCTCAAATATGGGATTCGATATTTGAAGCCGGAAAAGAATTTGATATCCAGGCAATAGGATTGGGCGCGAGGGATACTTTACGCCTTGAAATGGGTTATTGTCTGTATGGAAATGATATTGACGATACCACATCACCAATAGAAGCCGGGCTTGGTTGGATAACTAAATTTAATAATGGCAGATCATTCGTTGACCGGGAGTTTTTAAAAATGCAAAAGACTGAAGGTGTTTCCCGAAAATTAAAAGGATTTGTGATGCTGGAAAGGGGAATCCCGAGGCACGGATATGAAATTGTGAATGAAAACGGGAAAACAATTGGAACAGTAACTTCTGGAACCATGTCCCCGGTTTTAAATAAAGGCATTGGTATGGCATATGTTTCAAAAGAGTATGCCGCATTGGGAACAGAGATATACATCAAAATAAGGAATAAGGAAATACCAGCAGAAATTGTTAAACTTCCATTTATTTAGTGGCAATTCACCTGAAATAGATAAAACGAAAGAATGCTCAAGTTGGCATTCTTTTTTTTGAAAAAAGGCGATTTTGTGACGCAAAACTTACATTTTCCAATTCTTTATTAAATAATATTAACAGTCTCCTTATTTTAAGTCTTATTGAATTACAATTGTTATATATTTGACAAAAATTATTAAATGCTCGTTATTTGAATTACTTACACGCAGGGTGTTATATAACCTAAGATTTTATGGGAGAAATTGATATTTCTCATCTGTCATAAGTTTCAAAAACCTTTCATTTACTTGATTATTTGCAATAAGTAAGGAATGTTATTTTAAGAAACAAAATGGTTGAAATTAAGTAGTTTTAATTAGTGAGTATGGAAAAAACCAAGATTTTTCAAGCTCTTTCTTTAGTTGTAAAGATTGGAACCTGAATTTTCAACAAAAAAAATTACACAATGAAAAAACACAACTTTTACGCAGGACCATCAATTTTGCCTGAGTTTACGAAAGAAAAGGTAGCCGAAGCTGCCATGAATTTTGCTGAAACAGGATTGTCTGTCATGGAAGTGTCACACAGAAGCAAAGAGTTTGTTGCTGTGATGGACGAAGCAGTAGCTTTAGTGAAAGAACTATTGGAAGTGCCGGAAGGCTATTCCGTTTTGTTTCTTCAGGGTGGGGCTTCGACACAGTTTCTAATGGGACCATACAATCTAATGAAGTCGAAAGCTGCATATTTAAACACAGGTGTTTGGGCTGCCAAAGCAATGAAAGAGGCTGCCTTTTTTGGCGAAGTTGTTGAAGTTGCTTCATCAAAAGATGCAGTATATAATTATATCCCGAAAAATATTGAAGTTCCGGCTGATGTAGATTATTATCATTATACATCAAACAATACCATTTACGGAACTCAAATCCATAAAGACCCGGAAGTATCCGTACCTCTTGTGTCTGACATGTCATCCGATATTTTCAGCCGTCCAATTGATATTTCAAAATACGACTTAATTTATGCTGGTGCACAGAAGAACCTTGGACCTTCAGGTGCAACATTGGTGATTGTTAAAGATGCCGCTCTTGGAAAATCAGAAAGGGCGATTCCTACCATGCTAAACTATAAAACGCATGTTGAAAAAGAATCGATGTTCAACACACCTTCTACATTGCCGGTGTTTGCCTGCCTGCAAACCCTAAAATGGTTAAAAGAAAAAGGTGGTGTTGCAGCTATTCAAAAAATTAATGCTGCTAAAGCCAAATTGTTGTACGATGAACTTGATCGCAATAAATTATTTGAACCTAACATTAAGGCAGTCGAAGACCGTTCAATGATGAATGTAACCTTCGTAATGAACCCTGCATATTCCGAATTGGAAAAAGATTTTCTGGCTTTTGCTACTGAAAGAGGCATGATGGGTATAAAAGGTCACCGTTCAGTTGGTGGGTTTAGGGCGTCAATTTATAATGCAATGCCAATGGAAAGCGTTCAGGCTTTAGTTGATTGCATGAAAGAATTCGAAAGCAAACAATAAAAAATACCTTGCAGGATTTCAATTTGGGGTCCTGCACCTTTTTTCTGTTAAAATTAATTTCCTTTTGTTGCAAATAATCAAAACATTGATCGATAAAGAAAATTAAATTTTATACCATGAAAAAAGTACTTGTAGCTACAGAAAAACCTTTTGCTCCTGCAGCAATCAAAAAGATAGAATCGATTCTTAAAAAAGCAGGTTATCAGTTAGTTTTATGTGAAAAATATCCCGATAAAAGCACTTTGCTTAACGCAGTTGCCGATGTGGATGCATTGATAGTCAGAAGCGATAAAATTGATGAGGAAGTATTGAATGCTGCCAAAAACCTGAAGATTGTAGTTAGGGCAGGGGCAGGGTACGATAATGTCGACTGTCAGGTTGCGTCAGAAAAAGGAATCGTGGTGATGAACACGCCCGGACAGAACGCCAACGCAGTCGCTGAATTAGCCGTAGGCTTGGCCATTTATGGAATAAGGGAATACTTTTCAGGAAAAGCAGGCGGTGAATTAAGAAAAAGGACGTTAGGATTGCACGGATTTGGCTTTGTAGCCCGAAATGTTTTTAGGGTCGCCCGGGCTTTCGGAATGAAAGTTATCGTTTACACAAGATATAGCAAACATGCAGCTGCCGCAATTGGGTTAAAAGTGGTTGGTTCTTTAGAGGAATTGTACGAAAAGTCAGATGTTGTTTCTATTCATGTTCCGGCAAGGGGTGAGCACATTAAATCGGTTAGTATGGATGTATTAAAGCATCTTAAAAAAGATGGGATAATTGTGAATACGGCCAGAAAAGAAGTTGTGAACGAAGAGGATCTTTTGGCGTTTATGGCAGAAAGGACCGATGTAAAATACCTCACGGACGTAGCTCCGGATTGTAAAGATACTTTACAGGAGAAATATGCAGACAGGTATTTTGCGACACCTAAAAAAGCTGGTGCACAAACTGCCGAAGCCAATATGAACGCCGGGGTAGCTGCAGCTAAACAAATAATCGATTTCTTTGAAGAAGGGGATATATCATGTAAAGTGAATTAAATAGCTTAGCAATTATCTTGGATTTTACATTTTTGCTAACTATCGAAATGAATAATATTTATTAAAAATGGCGGAAATAGGTTTTGACTTGTTTGTACGCCAAATACAAAAAAATATGGCAATAGTAAAACCATTTAAAGGATTAAGGCCTCCAAAGGAAATTGCACAAGAATTAGCGTGTTTGCCTTACGATGTAATGAACAGTGAAGAGGCTGCAGTGATGGCTGAAGGCAAAGATGTTTCTTTGTTGCACATTACAAAAGCCGAAATTGATTGTGCCGAAGGTGTGGATGTGCATTCTGAAGAAGTGTATAATAAAGCAGTTACAAATTTTGAGAGTTTTCAAGAAAACGACTGGCTGGTAAAAGACGAAGAACCCAGGTTTTATATTTATGCGCAAACCATGAATGGGATTACCCAGTATGGAATTGTTGGGGCAGCTGCTTGCGACGACTATCATAATGGGATAATTAAAAAGCATGAGCTAACCCGTCCTGAGAAAGAAGACGACCGGATGGTTTTAACCCGTTATTTGAATGCCAACATCGAACCGGTATTTTTTGCATACCGTGCTGTTGACGAGATTGATGGAATTGTTAAAAGCATTGTGGAAGGACAGGATGCCGATTATGATTTTGTAGCTGAAGACGGATTTGGCCATCATTTTTGGGTGATTAAGGATGTGGAAACCAACAAAAAAATTGAGGAGCTTTTTGCCACAAAAGTCCCTTATACTTATGTAGCCGACGGTCATCACAGAACTGCAGCTGCGGCAAGGATTGGTTTGGAGAAAAAAGATCAAAACCCAAACCATACCGGGGATGAAGAATACAATTTCTTTATGGCTGTGCATTTCCCTGACAATCAGTTGCAGATTATAGATTACAATAGGGTTGTGAAAGACCTAAACGGATTAACTGTGGATGAGTTTATTGGTAAATTGTCCCTTTCTTTCGATATTTCAATAGTTGGGGAAGATATTTATAAGCCAGCCAAATTGCATGAATTTGGTATGTACCTGAATGGAAATTGGTATAAACTTTCTGCAAAAGCAGGGACCTATAACGATGATGACCCAATTGGGGTATTGGACGTAACCATATTATCGAAACAGGTTTTGGAACCAATTTTAGATATTAAAGATTTAAGGACATCAGACAGAATTGACTTTGTTGGTGGGATCCGAGGATTGGGAGAATTGTCCAAGAGGGTGGATAGTGGCGAAATGAAAGTTGCCTTTGCCTTATTCCCGGTTTCCATGCAGCAATTAATCAATATTGCCGATTCTGGAAATATTATGCCACCAAAAACAACCTGGTTCGAGCCCAAACTCAGGTCAGGACTTGTGGTTCATGCATTAGACTAATATTGAGGTGAGATATAAGAAAGCCACTCTTCGTTCCGGAGGGTGGTTTTTTTATGAAAGCTTTCGGATGATGCGTCCCGATAATTTATCGGGATCTATCCGCATTATTATTTCAGCAAATAAAATTTGCTGCACCCAGGCTCTAATTGTTTGAATTTCATTGCAGTTGGTGATTTCCGGGAACCGTGAATGTTTTCATGACCGTTGAAAAATTTTCTTGTGCAGTAAAAAATACCGTAATACCTGCATGCTCAATAATCGAAAAAAATGTATGCATCTTTTGAAAAACCCGGCTTTTGGGAATAGTTCCCTAACTATAATCCGCGAATTATTAAACCTGTGCTTAAAGACCTTTAACGGATTGGAAATTTCAGTAAATTCTTTGTTTTGGGTAATTAATTTGTTTTTCTTTGAAATATCCAATTCATTTTCCAGAGGAATTGTCAATCCTAAAGCATTCAAATATGAGATGCCATCTTTTAATAAATACAATTTCCCCTCGTTAAGAGCCAATTTATACACCTCTTTCCAAATATCATTATCGGCTAGTTGCCCAACAATCAATATATCAATAATCCAGTTTAGGTTATCCCTGTTTTTTGAAATAACCCCGTGCAGTATGGTTAAACAAATATCATAGGCGAGTTTTGGCCTAAAGGCTGAGCTTATGCCAGGGTGCTCAAACACATTGTTGAATAACTTTTCAGTAAATTCATAGCTTAAAATACTTCCAACCCTCCAATGTAAATCAAGTTCAATACCTAACTTTTCGTGCTTTAGCCCAATTGCATGGTAAAAATCAAAGGTTGCTTTCGGAAATTTCCGGATAAATTTTAGTTCCCGGTTCTTCCATGTATAACCGATCGTTTTTAGCAGAGAAAGCGCATCTTCAACGTTATTATATGGGATAAGGATGTCCATATCTGACATAGGGCGCAACACCGGATCGGGATAATAATACATGATGCTTCCACCTTTTAGAACTATCGGGTCAATATTGTTTTTTTTCAGTATGCCACAACAGATTTCAAGCTGATCGCTTAAGTGCTTGGTTTTCAACCACCAAAATTTGTAAAGCACTTTAAGTCTTTTTTCATGTACCGATTTTAATCCATTCTTCATTATTTGGTAATGAAAAAAAGGGGCCAGCCTCATCGAATCATACTCAATATTGTCAATGTTAACATGGGTATCCCAATGTTGCAATGCTGCTTGTTTTTCTTCTTTGTTTGATCCAAGACAGACCGTTAATATATTTTCCTTTAATTTAAAATTGGTCTTCATTATCGTTCGTCAATTCTAATTACTTCATCAGCTGCTGCTTCAAAACCTTTTTGATGGCTAATAATTACTACAATTGCATTTTTTTTCAGGTGCAATATTTCGTCGGTGATTTGTGTTATAGATTGTGTATCTAAATGATTCAACGGCTCATCAAAAATAATTAAATCAGACGAATGCAACCATTCGCGTATTAATATCAGCCTACGAGATTCTCCACCCGATAATCCTTCGCCACGTTCACCAATGATGCGTTCTGCTATGTTTTTTCCGTTTGGAAGCAGGTCTGATAACCAGCTTTTTTGCATTTGTCCCCAAACTTTGTCCTGATTTTCATGGCCAAAGGTTATGTTGTCTTTTATTGATGAAGCATAAAGAATGGCATCTTGATGAATAAATGCAAATTTGCTTCTGAGCATTCTTAAATCATCCCAGGAAATGCTTTTGTCGTTAATGGAGATTTTTCCACTATCTGGTTGTATCAAACCTAAAAGAATATGTGAAAGCGTAGATTTTCCGCATCCGTTACGTCCGGTCCAAAGATAAATTTTTCCTTTTTCAAGCGAAAAGCTATAGTCATTGAACAATTGATCCCTGCCTTCGTAAGCAAAGTTTAACCCTTTTATTTCAATTTTTTCTATGGGTTTTCCTGTTTCAAAACTATCTTCGGGTCCAAGATTGTTTTCCGATTTCAATTGAAGGAATTCATTCACCTTTTTAAATGATTCAAGGGCTTCTAAAAGAACATTGACACTGTGAGGAAGCTGGCTTAAATTTGTTTGGATTATTCCAATAATAAAAATGGTAAAAAAGAATTCTGCCCAGGTAATTATTTCGAGTTTAATCCAATAAACACCAATAATTAACACTAGCAACCTTGTAAACTGGATTACAACCTGGATTATGATTTTCCAACGTGATTGTGCAATCAACAGTCCCGAGTTCGTTTGAAGGAATGATTTTGTACCTGTTTTAAATTTTGAATACGATTCACTTTTGCCCCGTTCCATACGTATTAAATCATACTTATCAACAGAGATGCCTACATTATTGGTTTGTTTCCTCCAGGCATTATGAAAGTTCCGTATAACTGGGCGAAGGTTATAGTTTGACAATAATTGCATTATACTGGTTAATACAAAACCTACAGCATACAGAATAAATATTGGCGGACTGATATAAAATACAAATACCAGTAAAAACAACGAAATGATGGAGTAGGGCAGTATCGATTCAATAATTGCCATGATTCCCAACCTTATCCGCCAACTGTCAAACATATAAATATCAAAGAAATAGGCCCTGTTTTTTGCTTTAAATGCCAGCCATTCAAGAGAAACCATTTTTTTCCAAAGTTCGGATATGAGGTCTAATGAAGACGAATCAATAATTTTTGTATTGATCAAAAGTTGTTTAAAAGTTGCATATTGCGATATCCCAAACAAGACTAGTACAAATGGTACGACCCTATAAATGGCATCCAAATCGATGTTGTCTTTGTCGAATAGTTGGCGGAATAAAAGATAGGGCCAGGCAATGGAGAATACAATCCGGATTGCAGCAAATATAACCGAAGAAATAATTAGCTTTTTGGGTGTAAGCCGAAAATAACGTTTGATATTGAAAGGTGCTTTCTTCTCCATTTAAAATTAACCGTTATGCGTTTCTTTTTAATAATAAATGAGTTTTTATCATATTTAAATATTCTTCGGCGCTTACACCTCTGGTCATATTATTATCGTGAATCCGTCTTAGGGTAAGTGTTTCAGGAAGTGTATAAAACTTAATTCCTTTTGAGAGCAAAGGGCTTAACCATTCCATAAATTCACCCATTGTTGTTTCCGGGTTATAATCGCCAAGAATGTCAAGTAATTGTCTTTTTGCCAACAATGTTCCTCTTACCATCCCGTTCATTACTTCTTTTCTCGCACGGTATTTTTGCGGCAAAGTTGGGTCCTGAAAACTTTCAAATTCCTGGATCATCGTGAAGCAAGCAAGCTCATGTTCTTGGTTTACAAGGTAACTCAGTTGTTTTTCCAATTTGGTTGGTTCCCAAAGATCATCGGCATCCAAAAAACCTATATACGGGGCAGTAGAATTTTTGAATCCGATATTTAATACACTTGTTAATCCTTTTTTTTTGGAGTTAATCAAACTTACCCTGTTATCTTCTATTATTTTTTTTTCAACAACCATTTTTGTTTGGTCTGTTGATCCATCATTCACAACAATAACCTGCAAGTTTTGGTAGCTTTGTTTAAGTATCGAATCGATTGCCTCACCAATAAATCGTTCACAATTGTGAACAGGTATTATAGCATCAACTTTGGGTCCCATTTTTTTCTAATTTTGAATGTTATGATGAATAATTTTTAGAATCTCCGACACATTTTTTTTGTTTAAACTAGCATTTTCTCAAAAAAACCATTTGTATAGCAACACTTTTTCAACATTTGCTTCAGGGTAATTTCCTTTTCTAAGCCGGGCAATCAGATCAAGGTCGCTTCCTACTTCCAGTTTTTCATCAAATCCCTTCATGTCAAGCAGCGTATGTTTTCTGATCAATAAACTACTTGGGATGAAAGATCGGTGAGGTTCATCGTGCTCAGGTTTTAAAAATGTTGGCTTTTGAACATCCTTGCCCCACATCAATTGTTGAAGGCAGGTAACCCAAGTGCAATATGGATCGTTTTTTAATTGTTCCCATTGTTCTGTCAGCTTCCCCGGAAGCCATTCACCATCCTGGTCAAGAAATGCGATCAACTCACCATTGGAAGCCTCGATACCTATATTTCTTGAATTTGTTACGCCTTTATTTTTTTGACAAATGAGTTTTATCTCAGGGTGGTTTTCAGTTATAAACCTGCAACTTCCATCGGAAGATCCATCATCTATTGCAATGATCTCAATTGACGGATAGTTTTGGTTTTTAATACTTTGTATGGCTTTCTGAATGGTGTTCATTCCATTGAAAATAGGAATGATTACACTAATTAACGGAAAGTTTCTGAATTTCCGGAAATCCCTTAGTTGCGGAATTACAGGTGCTACGTCCCTTTCTTTACGCCGTTTTAACGATAAATGCAGTACTTTCAGTAAGTTGAGGTCGTGAACCGTTGTTTGTTTGGTCATGTTTGTGTCGTGGATCCTGTATTCTAAGGTGGTATCTTCCAGAATGATAATTTTCTGCTTGTCTTCCCTTAGTCGCATCCACCAGTCAACATCCTCACTATACCGTAATTGTTTATTAAAGAAATATCCTTGATCAAAAATATCCCGTTTAACCAACAGTGCCCCCAAGTGCACATGAGTAAGTCTATTCTCTTCATCTTCCCATGCATCAATATCAAGTTCCCTGCCTTCATTCATTAAATATTTTACTTTTCCACCAGCAATACTGTAATTTTCCTCCAAAACAAAGGGTAATAACAACTTTAATTTATTCTTTGGCCATAAATCATCTGCATCAATAAAAGCAATAATGTTGCCTTTTGCCTGTTTTAAGCCAATATTCCGGGCTTCTGCAGGTCCCCCGTTTTTTTCACACCTGATAAGTTGAATTCGTTTATCCTTATTCGCAAGTTTAAGTGTTTCCTGAAATTTTTGTTCCTCTGATGCATCATCAATAACAATTATCTCCAGCTCATAAGCGTATTTTTCAGGTGCTTCCTGATTAAACACTGATTGAATGGCTTTTGCAACATCGTCGCCATCATTGTACGTTGGAATAATAACACTAATTAGAAGCATATTGATTAAGATGGGTTTTAAAATTTCTTTCACATTCTAAGGCTTCTGTTCCCAATTGCCATTCAAAAGTAGGCAATTGGATGGAAAGGTTTTTGATTTTCTCGTATGCTTCTGCCCGGTTATGTGGCAAATGGTGTAAAGTGGTGGGCGCCATTGCCATAAATGCCCTTGATGAACTTGTTGGCATAATCGTTCCCACGTTTTTACCACTAACAACTGGCAACAATACCCCTTTCAGTTCTGCCTCGTTTAACCATCGATCGGGGAATTGCTTATGCATATTAAAAATGGCTTTCTGTTCCAGATAGGTATCCGGGTTAAGTATATGCTCCTTCCAATCAAAGAACCTTTCATGAAAGTTGTCAGCCTCTAATTTTGCAGTTTGGTACAAGGCAACAACTTTTGGGGACTCTCCCATTTCAACCCAAACATAATCATCGCCCAGATATTTGTACCCTGAATTAAGCAAGTTCATGCATGTTGTTGATTTGCCAGAACCGCTCGGGCCTGTAATTAACCAAGCTTTACCTTCATGTGATGCAATTGCCCCCGAATGTATTAATTGCGCTGGCAGTTCGCGGGTCCAAAGATGTAAAAGCAAGCGAAAAGAAAAAGTTGTCTCCCACCAGGGAACTTCATCGCATGAATAAACCCAATAAATTCCTGTTTTATGTATTTTAGAATAAAGATAAACTTGCCTTAACCAAGGCTGAAAAAGAATTTGGTAATTTTCCTGATCAAGGCCGGCTGAATAGCCCTGACCGTTAAATTCAATCAAATTCCATTCGGGCGCTTTTATTTTTATATCAAGACTGTCATTATCGGCATAATATATATCCATTTCCGCTTTATCTGAGTCGTCAGTAAGCAAATGAGAAATAGAAGGTAAAAATTTTTCCCTTAATTTTTCAGATGGGGTTTTTAGATGAATATTTCGTCCGGCAATTGAGAGTGTGTCTTGTCTAAAATCAGATTTGGAGATTACAGCAAACGTTTCTTCGAAATATTTTTTTAAGCTCATTGGGTGTCTTTTGTTTCATCCGCTGGTGTTCCTTCCTTATCTTTAGCAACCCAGCCTTCTTCATCAACTTCGTGTATTGGGTCCAACATGAGCAAATCCTGCATGTCGGCATACCGGCTTAGTTTTGATGGAACAAATTCAGATGGAGGGGTTATTTCTATGTTTTTTTGGTTTTTCTCTGACTCGTCGAAAACAATCAGTTTTTCATCTAACAGCTCTTTCCAGATTTTAGTCAGATCACCTTCTACTTCTTTTATCATCGAAGGAAACAATTTGGTAACAGACTCCATAACAGTCTCAATATTTGGAAAAGGAAGCTCATTGATTACGTGCAAAATTGTTCCGTTTAGGGTGTAATACAAACCACTATCTAAATTGGCAATTATTATTTCTTCATCAAACAAGTCAGCTGCGACCCTGGAATTAAAATGGTAAGTTTTCATATTATATTTTATCTTTAGCAATAAAACCTTGGGGGTGGATAAATGTTTGATAAAAGTAAAAAAAAATGGCTGTCGATAAAACTTTAGGATAGCTATTTGTCAAATATTTGTATGCATTTTAGAGTGTTGTTGGTGAACTGAAGTAATTGTATGTCTTTGAAGTATTTTTAAAAGTGATGATTAGACAAAAATCTCAAGTGTATATTATTTTGATAATAAGTTTAGGGATCGTTTTACGATTGGTTCAATATTTTTATAACCGGGGACTATGGATGGACGAAGCGAGCCTAGCATTGAATATTATAAATCCGGAAATTTCATTGTTAAAGCCTTTAGAGAACCTTCAGGTTGCACCAATTTTATTTTTACTTATTGAACGATTTAGTTTTTATCTGCTGGGACCTTCAGAACTTGCTCTGCGCTTGTTTCCGCTGTTATGTTCTCTTTTATCGCTGCCATTTGCCTATTTGTTTTTTAAAAATATTTCGAAAGATAAAAGGCTGGTTTATATTGCTTTAATTACCTATAGTTTAGCCCCTTCACTGATTTATTATTCATCAGAGGTAAAACAATATGCAGTTGATGTACTCATTACCTTGGTTTTGTATTGTATAGCAAGTAGTTCCCTGGGCATTAAACCGAAAAACCTCTATTTAATTTTAGTGGGAGGATTGGGTATATTTCTTTCGAATATTGCGCCATTAATATTTGTAACGATTGGGGTTTATAGTTTGTACAAACAATTAAAAATACGTAAGATTGATTATTGGTTCATCATAACAGGGTTTATTTGGTCAATTTTATTTGGGTTCTATTATATCTACTTTATACAAGGACATTCGACACGCGATTTTATGCTTAGTTTTTGGATGCCTAATTTCATGCCGTTAAATCCATTTTCACACGAGTTTATCAATTTTGTTGTCAAAAAAATTGGATATTCCATTAAAATGATATTTGTATATAATACGATAAACTATGCTTTTATATTGGCATTTATTGCACTAATGCTTGCACTAGGTATTTGGAAGATTGCAGTGAAAAGAAACGTCAAACTTCTTTTATTTATATTCTTTCCCATTGTGTTGCACCTCCTAATCTCAGCATTAAAAATATATCCCTATCATCTTCGATTGGTTTTGTACCTCACACCTTTTTATATATTGATTTTTGCGTTTGGTTTAAATGCCATCTATCGTTTTATAAAGAGCAAAGTATCCGGAAAGGTTGCTGTTGTAACAGTTTTTATAGTATTTGTAGTACTATCATTTTTTAACATGAAACTATTTCCGTACGAACGCATGGAGAGCCGAAAAGCATTGCAATATGTATTCGAGAATAAAAAACCGGATGAACAATTTTATGTCAATTGGGATTTCAATAGTGCATATCGTTATTACAAACTTTCTGGGATTATCCCCTTCCAGGATGCTATAATTGAAGGGAAAATAGAACCTGGGTGTGATGGTTACAAAAAAGCAGCAGAAAGCCTAAAAGGTAAAATATGGTTTATTGGAACAGATGTTCAGGGTTCAGGGAATGATTGTATTTTTCAATATTTAAAGGATAATGGCGAGTTGCTAGATAGATATGATGATTTTAAGGTACATGCGGTTTTATATAAGCTTTAAACATTTCTTAAGTCAATAATGGGCATATCTTCCATATCTTGTAATGCATTGATCAAACCTACTTTTTGATATTTTTGCAAATCTTCA
This sequence comes from Prolixibacteraceae bacterium, assembly GCA_963678235.1. Lineage (GTDB taxonomy): Bacteria > Bacteroidota > Bacteroidia > Bacteroidales > Prolixibacteraceae > JABMQB01. Next base: position 4,797,355 of record OY782766.1, read on the forward strand.
GGTCGAATGTCACAACAAAATATTTTCCCCTCAGTAATCAGTTTTTCACGCTGTGTGCCATTTAGTAATGTAGTTTTTGGTGACCACCACCTATTTCCATCAAAAAATATGGGATTAGCTGTAAAACTATCGGTAATAAAACCATTTTTAACTATTAGGATATCATCGGCATCGCCTCTTTGTTTAAATAACGACTGCAAATAGTCGCGGTTTTTGTATTTATAGGTATAATCAATCGTATTGTCAACGATAAGTTTCAAAGATTTTACCGATCGGTAAATATGTGGGATAAATTCAATTTCTTCGATGTGTTTTGTGTAAGTAACCCTGCACCTGAACAAACCCTTTTTTTTATCATCGGGCACACGAATTAGTTCGCGTAAATTTAACTCGCTACGCTCACCAAAACATGCTTTTCTGGCTTCGTTCAACCTTTTGCTATGAAATTCAAGATTAAAAAGTTGTCCGTCTTTTAGTTTTATGGTTTCAAGCAATTGGCACATAAACTTTCTTTAACAATTCATCGTATTCTACATCGCATTTGCTCATAAATGTAATACCACCACCACTTTTATATATGAGGTCTTCTCCTTGTTTTTCGATAAATCGAATGAGCACGCAACTGTCAACATTGCTACCGTCAAAAGTTCCAAAAATTCCTGTATAAAAACCTCTTTTGTAGTTTTCGGCATTTCGGATTATTTCACAGGTTTTTGGTTTTGGGGCTCCGCTAATCGAACCAGCCGGAAGCATACTGAACAAAATTGAGCCTAATCTTTCCCTGTAGTCTGGCGGTAACATACCGGTAACTTGTGAACTCATTTGTAAAAGGCCATTCCGATTGGTTTTTATGCGATCAATATACATGAATTTTTCCACCTCCACATGATCGGCAACTATACTGAGGTCATTTCTGATTAAATCAACGATGGTATTGTGTTCTGCCAGTTCTTTTTGATCGTTTTTAAGTACCACCCTTGCATTGTGAACTGAGGCATCAATGGTTCCTTTCATCGGGAAAGAGGATATTTTTCCATATCTGATCTGCACAAAAATTTCCGGGGAAAAACAAACGAATTTATCTTTTAAATAGATTTTATAAGGCGCTGCACTTCTATGAAAAATTTCTTCCAAACCTATATTTGTATATACTTTGCTAGGTTGCGTGTAGTTTAATAAATAGGTGTCCCCATTTAAAATATGGCTTTTAATAAGGTCAAAACCTATTTTATATTTTTCAAGGGTTATTGGCTCAACTTCCCATTCAAAATCTTTTGGTGAATAGCTTAGAACAGGGCAGTTTGTTTTGTTTGGGATGGAATAAAAAAGTGAATTATTTGTTTCGTCTTCTTTAAGCACAAGAATATTTTGCATTTCGTAATCTACAAGAAATACAAAGGGGATTTTGTCTTTCCCCAATCGATTCATTTTTTGTATTGCTTCTTCTTTTTTCATTTACTGTGCTGTGCAAAGGTAAAATTTTTAGTGAACGATATAGAATGCCAAAATCAACCTTTTTGACACAGAATTTTTCTACTTTTGGGAAAAATTAAATTTGATGGGTGTTGCAGAAAACATAACTAAATTTCAAAATGAACTTGCCGATAATGTGAAACTGGTTGCAGTTTCGAAGACAAAACCAAACGATGTGATTATGCAGGCTTACGAAGCCGGGCAGCGAATTTTTGGGGAGAATAAAGTGCAGGATTTGGTTGATAAATATGCGACTCTGCCTAAAGATATTGAATGGCATTTTATTGGGCACCTTCAAACAAATAAAGTAAAATATATAGCACCTTTTATTGGTCTTGTGCATGCAGTTGATTCTTTAAAACTGCTTAAAATAATCAATAAAGAAGCTCTTAAGAACAAGCGGACGATACCAGTATTATTGCAATTTCATGTTGCCGAAGAGGATACAAAATTTGGATTGTCGTTAAATGACGCCAGGGAATTATTGGGATCGGATGAATTTAAGGATTTAAAAAATGTTGAAATAGTTGGTGTTATGGGCATGGCAACCTATACCAATGACGAAAATCAGGTAAGAAATGAGTTTCGTATGTTGCGCAATATATTTGATATCCTAAAAAGTGAGTACTTTGTGGCTTCGGAAAAGTTTACCGAAATATCAATGGGTATGTCGCATGATTATCAAATAGCCGTGGAAGAAGGCAGTACGATGGTCAGGGTGGGTACCAGCATTTTTGGGAATAGGAATTACTAATGAATAATTGACATAGAATTATGGCAAATCTGGAAACAAATTATTTAGGATTGAAACTGAAAAATCCACTGGTTATAGCTAGTTCGGGGCTTACCAATTCGGTAAAAAAAATAAAAGAGTTGGAAGAAGCCGGTGCGGCAGCCGTAGTTGTCAAATCAATTTTTGAAGAACAAATACTAAACGAGCTAAGCAGCCTATTAAAATCGGAATCGTACCCCGAAGCAGAAGATTATATGAAAACTTATCTGCGCGACAATACTGTTTCTTCACATTTAAATCTTGTAAAAGAGGCGAAAGAAGCTGTTAATATTCCGGTTATTGCTAGTATTAATTGTGTTTCAGGCGCCGAATGGACAACCTTTGCCAAGGAGTTTGAAGAGGTTGGAGCCGATGCTTTGGAGCTTAATATATTCTATGTGCCAACCGAAAAAGATAAAAAATCAGGTGAAATAGAACAGGTTTACCTGGATATCCTTTCAAAAGTAAAAAAAGAAGTAAATATTCCGGTTGCGGTTAAAATAGGCATGTATTTTACCAATTTAGTTGGTATGACCGAAAAACTGAAAGCTAATGGAGCAGCTGGTGTGGTGATGTTTAACCGCTTCTATGAACCTGATATAAATTTAAAAACACTGGAGATAACTTCATCCGAGATTTTTAGCCATCCGGCTGATTTAAGACGATCGTTACGCTGGACTGGATTAATTGCCTCGAAAGTAAAAAACCTGGATATTGCGTCATCCACAGGGATTCATGATGGAAGTGCTGTTTTGAAACAATTACTTGCTGGGGCAAAAGCAGCACAACTTTGCTCGGTTATTTATCAAAACGGCTCGCAGGTAATCGCAAAAATCCTTCAGGAAATTGAAAGTTTTATGGAAGAATGGCGATTTGAAAACCTGGACGATTTTATCGGAAGATTATCGTATGATAAAATTCCTGATCCGATGCTATATGAGCGTTCACAGTTTATGAAATATTTCTCGGGAAGGGAATAAGGATATAGTTGTTGTAACAACTTGGGAGCGATAGAAATATTGCTCTTTTTTTTTATAAATGCCTTATTCTGTTGGTTGATTCAGAAATTTCAAAATTACGTTTAAGAAATAAGCTTTATTTTCACTAGCTTTCGGTAATATTTTTTTGATCTTATCCACTTCTTTTTTCACAAGATCATCAGCGGGTAAATATTCCAGGTTCTCAATAACGGTTAGGGCTTCGAAAGAGGTTAAATCATCTTCTTCAATAACAAGATCAACAAAAAGTGGTAAATATTGTGTGTATTTTAATCCGTTTTGCCAACAAACCTCGATCAATTTTTTTTGTATTTTCTTATTCTCTTTTCCAACAATTGCATCAATCAGATAAGGTACAATATCTTGTTGTTTCAATTCACAAAGAATACTAAAAGCTTCCTTTTTTACCGATTCGTGTTTTGATTCACGATAAATTCCAATAAGAAATGGCATATATTGAGCCTTCCCCGATTGCCTTAAACTGGTTAGCCCGGATAAGTTCTCTGATTCTTTGTCTGACTTCAGGTTCGTAATTATCTTTTGATTGAGTTTTGTTTTCGAATTTTGTTCCATCAATGTTAAATCTTTAGTGCCACAAAAATAATTCTTTTCTTGGGAAGAACATACTCGGTTTACTTTTGTTGGAAATAATCCATACTTTTGAGCCTCATTTGAAAATATTATGGAGAAAACACGGGAATTAGGCGAAGCTAATATTGGAAAATTAATGCTGAAATTTTTTATTCCGGCTTTTATTGGTGTATTTGTCAATGCCTTATACAATATCGTCGACCGTATTTTTATAGGGCAAGGGGTTGGTGCCGATGCACTTTCCGGTATTTCGGTGATATTTCCTATTATGTTGATAATGATGGCTCTGGGAATGCTAATCGGTATCGGAACCGGAGTGATCATATCAATTAACCTTGGCAAAAAAGATATCGTTAAAGCAGAGAAAGTATTAGGAACAGGTTTTCTGTTAATGATAATCATATCGGTTTTTGCAACGATTGTAACTTATACGCTAAAAGAACCAATTTTACGCTCCTTTGGTGCAACCGATGAAATTATTGATTATGCAAACGATTATTTGAACATTATTCTTGCGGGAATAATATTTCAGGTGGTAGGGTTTTCGTTAAACAATGTCATCCGGTCCGAAGGAAACGCGCGTGTTGCAATGCTATCGATGGTTCTATCAGCAGGCTTGAACATGATACTAGATCCCATATTTATTTTTGGTTTTGGCATGGGCGTAAAAGGGGCAGCGTGGGCGACCTTTATTTCAATGGTAGCACTTGCAATGTGGGTTTTATTCCATTTTATGGGAGGTCGGTCAATTGTGAAAATGCATCGAAAAAATATTGTATTTGACAAGCAAATTACTTTTGAAATACTTGGAATTGGAATGGCGCCATTTGCAATGCAAATTGCGAATAGCCTTGTGCAGGGCTTGATTAATAAAAAACTTATTTACTATGGTGGCGACCTGGCAGTTGGTGCAATGGGGATTTTAAATTCAATTGCGACTTTAATTGTTATGAGTATTGTGGCTTTGAATATGGCATCGCAGCCAATAATCGGATTTAATTATGGGGCTAAATCGGTGTTAAGGGTGAAGGCTACTTTAAGACTGGGGATCATATCGGCAACACTCATTTCTATTGCAGCATTTACCATGGTACAATCCATTCCGGAATTTATGATCAAATTATTTAACACGGACGATCCCGATTTATTCGCAATTGCAGTGCCCGGACTTCGTCTAGCATTAATTGGATTGCCGGTTATTGGTTTTCAGGTTGTTGCCTCTAATTTTTTTCAATCGGTTGGGAAAGCCAAAATTGCCATGTTCCTTACCTTATTGCGACAGGTATTGTTTTTAATTCCTTTGCTTTACATTTTACCACTCCGCTATGGACTTACCGGAATATGGATCTCACTTCCTATAGCCGACTCCTTAAGTGCTTTGGTGGTTACTTATTTCACCATCCGGGAATGGAAAAAACTTACAGTGCAAGAACTTGCTTGATCATTGAATAAAATCTATGGTTACTAAAAAGACATATTACTTTATTCAATTTGTATTTCTTATTGTATTTATTCCAGGAGTGGTAATACTGACAAACGGTCTGGATTTTTTGATTGCACCAATATTTAAAAATGCCAAGTTCCCAATCGGAAACGCAATCACGTGGATTATGCTTACAATATTTCCGTCATTTTTCTTTCAATGGTTTCGACGGGGAAAAAGGAATGGCAAACTGTACTTGTTATTGACTACAATCGCATTAATATTTGGATTAAGTTGGGGCATTATCAGTTATATTTTTTCAGGAAACTGGCAATACAGTTTTGCAGATAGCACTAATTTCATCCTTTGGCTTGTTTATACTGCTTTGATTATTTTTTTACCGTTGATTAGCCTCGTGATCAGGATTCTTTCCCAAATAGGCAAACCTTAACAAAGCTTATCTAGCAAAGCTTTTCCAGTATGCGATTCTTTTACATTTATTAATTCTTCGGGAATGCCTTCAAAAACAATATTTCCGCCTTTATCGCCTCCTTCAGGACCAATATCAATAATCCAGTCGGCACTTTTTATAATATCCATATTATGCTCGATAATTACGATGGTATGCCCCCTGGATAATAATGCATTAAATGATCCTAAAAGCTTTTTAATATCGTGAAAATGGAGCCCGGTTGTTGGTTCATCAAAAATAAAAAGGGTGGGAGAATCTTTTTCTTTTACAAGAAAAGATGCCAGTTTAACCCGTTGGCTTTCTCCGCCCGAAAGTGTACTTGACGATTGCCCAAGTTTTATATAACCTAAGCCGACATCCTGAAGTGGTTTGAGCCTTTTTGCAATTTTTTTCTCGGTTGATGATTTTCCTTCACTAAAAAAATCAACGGCTTCATTAACCGTTAGATTTAAAATGTTATCGATGTTCTTTTCTTTATAGCGGACGTCTAAAATATCCTCTTTAAAGCGCTTTCCACCACAGCTTTCGCAAACCAGGTAAACATCGGCAAGAAATTGCATTTCAACTTTAATAATTCCCTCACCCTGGCATTCATCACACCTTCCGCCATCAACATTAAACGAAAAATGTGAAGGTTTTAAGCCCTGGTATTTTGCGGCTTGCTGGTCTGAAAATAGTTTTCTTATTTCATCGTATGCCTTCAGGTAAGTTACCGGGTTTGACCGCGAAGACTTTCCGATTGGGTTTTGATCAACAAACTCAACAGTCTGTATTAATTCTGTATCGCCTAAAATGGCATCGTGCAATCCGGTCCTTTCGCCATAACCTCCATAAAGCTTTGTTAATGCCGGCGATAGGATTTTTGATACCAACGATGATTTTCCGGAACCACTCACTCCAGTTACAACAGTTAAACAATTCAATGGAAATTTTACCCGGACATTTTTTAAATTGTTTTCGCGCCCGCCAACTACTTCAATGGATTTGCTCCATTTTCTTCTTTTTTGGGGAACAGGGATGTTTTCTTTTCCAGTCAGGTATTGAGATGTCAGGCTGAGGTCGTTTCCATTCAGTTGGCTATGAATGCCATTGTAAACTACTTCACCACCATGAATCCCGGCATGCGGACCAATATCAATGAGCTGGTCTGCAGCTCGTATGATTTCCTCGTCATGTTCAACAACCAAAACCGTGTTCCCCAATTTTTGGAGCTTTTTCAATACCGAAATCAAACGCTCCGTGTCTCTTGAGTGCAGCCCAATGCTTGGTTCATCGAGAATATACATTGATCCGACAAGACTGCTCCCTAATGAAGTCGCCAGGTTAATTCGTTGAGATTCACCACCCGATAGTGATGCAGATAACCGGTTTAAAGTCAGGTATCCCAAGCCAACGTCATCCAGAAACTCAAGCCGACTAGTAATTTCAATTAGTATTCGTTTGGCAATAGCAAGGTCATGTGCGGAAAATTCAAGTTTCTGAAAAAAATTTCTTAATTCTACCACTGGCATTAGCACCAGTTCCTGAATAGATTTGCCAGCAATCTTTACATTTGCCGCTTCTTTTTTTATTCTGCTTCCCTTGCATTCGGGGCAGGTTGTTTTTCCCCGATACCTTGATAACATTACGCGGTATTGGATTTTATAACTTTTTTCTTCCAGATGTTTAAAAAAAGTGTTTAAGCCCTTGAAATACGTATTCCCAGTCCATAGTAGTTCTTTCTGTTCAAGGCTAAGCTCGTAATACGGTTTATGAATTGGGAAGCCAAATTTCTCTGCAGAGTATATAAGCTTTTTCTTCCATTCGCTCATTTTTTCTCCCTTCCAGCAAACTATAGCATCCTGGTAAACTGAAAGTGATTTGTTGGGGACCACCAGATCTTCATCAATCCCAATCACTTTACCATATCCTTCGCACGATGGGCATGCCCCAACCGGGTTGTTAAAGCTGAACATGTGTACGGACGGTATTTCAAATTCAATTCCATCGGCTTCAAATTTATTGGAGAATGATTTGCTAACTGTTCCTTCTTTTGTGTAAGCTTTAATAAAACACTCACCATGACCTTCAAAAAATGCAGTCTGAATAGAATCGGCAAGTCGGCTTTGTGTGTCCTCATCAGTACTAACTGCTAGCCGGTCAATAACAACGGCACAATTTGTGCACGCTGAATCTTTCGACTTTAAAAATTCATCGATACGTATTATTTCATCTTTTACTTCCAATCTGGTAAATCCTTGCTGAAGCAACAATTCTGCTTCTTCATAAGTTGACCTGCCGTTTTTGGGAGAAAGCGGGGCTGTAATAATAATTTTAGTTCCTTCACTAAACAAGTTGATGTAATTTACCACGTTAGTTACATCGTCACATTTTACCTCGGTATTCGAAATTGGAGAAATTGTTTTTCCTAACCTTGCAAATAAAAGTTTCAGATAATCATATATCTCGGTGGAAGTACCAACTGTTGATCGTGGGTTTCGGGTATTTACTTTTTGTTCAATGGCAATTGCTGGTGGTATACCTTTTATAAAATCAACTTCGGGTTTATTTATTTTTCCTAAGAATTGCCTGGCATACGACGACAGGCTTTCAACATACCTTCTTTGCCCTTCTGCAAACAGTGTGTCAAAAGCCAGCGAAGACTTCCCTGAACCTGATACTCCGGATATTACAATGAATTTATTTCGTGGAATTTTAAGATTAATATTTTTTAAATTGTGTACTCTAGCCCCTTGAATTTCAATTACTTTCTTTTCTTTATTTATGTTCGGCATATTTTCCCAAAATCAGTTTTGATACAAAAATTTGTATTTTTCAATTAAAAAGCGCACTTTTACAACTGTAAAATTAGAAAATTGTTTCATTAATTCTTAAAACGGGTCGCCTATAGTATAAACTTTACTTTTTTGATATTTATACAGAAATAAACTAGAAAGTAATGTTCAGTACAAAAACCCTGAGCGATTATTCGCTCGTTCAACAATTTATCGAAGGCGACACGAGATCCATCGAAATTTTAGTAAACCGACACAAGAACAGAGTGTTCTCTTATATTCTTTTGATTGTAAAAAATCAGGAATTGGCTGAGGATATTTTCCAGGAAACTTTTATCAAAGTCATTAAGTCATTAAAGCGTGGAAAATATGTGGAGAATGGCAAGTTTGTTTCATGGGTACTCAGAATTTCGCATAATCTTATCATCGACCATTTTAGAAAAGAAAAACTAAAAGCGACTATTTCAAATGATAGTTGCGAAGTGGATATCTTTAATTCCAAGAAATTTTCTGAAACGACCATCGAAGATGATTTGGTAAGTAAGCAAATATTCTCGGAAGTTAAAGATTTGATTAAAGAACTGCCGGAAGACCAGCAGCAAGTGATTTATATGCGGCATTATATGGACATGAGCTTTAAAGAAATTGCAGAGCAAACCGATGTTAGCATTAATACAGCTTTGGGGCGAATGAGGTATGCACTGATTAATTTACGAAAGTTAATAGATGAAAAGAATTTAAGCCTAACTGCTATTTAACTTTTGTTAACACAATTTTTACTTATAGGTAGCGTTATATTGGAAATAAAAATATAATTCGTGCCTATGATTAAAAATTCTACTTTAACTTATTTGATTAAAAAATATTCTTCCTTAAATGAAAATAAGCCAAGTTTGGCTTTGGAAACTGAATTGGAAGATATGTTAATCGAGATGGATTGCGAAGATTTTGCTCCATCGCAAAAATCCATCAATTCAATATTAGACTTTGCAGCTTCGTATGAAGTGTTGGAAACCGAACATACAGGTTTAATCGAAATGAATTTAAATTAATTATTAACTCCTTTTAAATTTCCCTGATCAGTTTACTGGTCAGGGTTTTTTTATGCCATATTTTTTCTTGCCCTATTGTTTTATTAAAAAATTTCATTTAATTTAGTGATATCAAAATAATATCAAAATACTAAATTTATAATGTCATGGAAAAAAGTTATTCAGCATTGACCGGTTATTTGTTTTTGTTGCTAGAAATCATTCTGTTACCAATAATTATTTTTGGTTTTATCCGGGGAATGGTCGTCCCTTCAATCGTTTTAATTCCGGTTTTCATTCTTATTGCCGTCGGTTTTACGGTGGTCGATCCCAATCAAAGTTGTGTGCTCGTATTATTTGGGGCATATAAAGGGACTATCAAAACCAATGGTTTTTATTGGGTAAACCCGTTTTTTTCAAAAAAGAAAATTTCGCTGAGGGCACGAAACTTTGACAGCGAAACCATTAAGGTAAATGACAAACTTGGAAACCCGATCATGATTGGGCTAGTATTGGTTTGGAAAGTCGAAGATACTTACAAAGCAGCATTTGGTGTCAATGAATTTGAACATTTTGTAGTAGTGCAAAGTGAGGCAGCATTAAGAAAACTTGCAGGTTTATATCCTTACGATAACATCGAAGATGAGCATGCAAGCATTACTTTACGGGACGGGGGTGAAGAAGTAAATGAGATGTTGGAAAGAGAAATTGTTGAACGACTTGAGATTGCAGGAATTCATGTAATAGAAGCGAGAATAAACCATATTGCTTATGCACAGGAAATTGCCCAGGCAATGTTAAAACGCCAACAGGCAACAGCTATTGTTGCGGCAAGGTTCAAAATTGTTGAAGGGGCTGTAAGCATGGTAGAAATGGCATTGGAGCAATTGAGTGAGAAGCAAATTGTTGAGTTGGATGAAGAAAAGAAAGCAACCATGGTAAGCAACCTGATGGTAGTTCTTTGTGGTGATAAAGAAGCAACCCCGGTTGTGAATACGGGATCTCTATATTAATGTCTCAAAAAAGAATTTAATTGGGAGAATTCAAGCGAAATGGTTTATTTCAAAGAAAAACAGAAACTTCAAAAATCGGGCTTTACAATTGTTGGGATTGTTTCGTCCTTATCGTTGGGTGTTTTTCTATTTACATTGCTTGAATATTTTCAAATTGCTGATTTTTCGATACCTGGTAAATTAAATTACACCTTGCTCAGGATATCCGCAATTCTCAATTTTTATTTTGTTTATATGTTGATAAGCGGGTCATTGTTAAAGCTGGAAACATATGTTTCAGGTAGCAGCCTTCGTTTTAGGATGTTTCCTTTTATTGGTAAATTCCGGGAGTTTAATAGAGATTCCATTCATAGTTTTGAGATTATTAATGATAAAAAACTCAGGGAATATAGTGGGTGGAATATCAGAAGAAAATATGGTAGGATGAAAAATATTTTTATTGTGCATGGAAGTAAAGCAATAAAAATAAATATGACAGATGGGCAAAAAATTATTTTGGGCACACAAAAACCCAATTTGTTTGCCAAAGGACTTGAAAGAATGAAACAGTTTAATTAAACTGATTATGGCGAAAAAGAAATCATTTGTGTTGAGGGTCGATCCGGAGATGTTGGAAGCAGTAGAAAAATGGGCTGCAGATGAGTTCAGAAGTATTAACGGGCAATTAGAATGGATTATTAGTAACTCCCTGAAACAGGCAAAGAGGTATAAAAAATAAAATGATTTTCGGGAGTTTAGTAATTTGTGTAGCTCCCTTATTACTTATCAATTATAACCATAAAATTAATAGCCATGAACCAAAGAAGTTATAGTTGTGTAAAATGCGGAAACAGAAAAGCTGATTTTGATGAAATCAGGACTACAGGTTCCGGATTTACAAAATACTTTAATATCCAAAACCGAAGGTTTACAAGTGTTTCGTGCACGCAATGTGGGTACACGGAATTTTACCGGGGAGGAAGATCAGGAGGGGCAAGCAATATCCTTGATTTCCTGACAAATTAAATATGGATCAAAAAGATAAAAAGCGTCGTACAGACCCTTTTTTTTGCTTTTAAATTTACTTTAAATTACCCTGCTTATTTGATTTAAATATTCAGTACTCCCTTTTTTGGGCTATTTTTGGTTGAACAATTAATCAGATACCAAAATAAAATTATGACAACTATAAGTCCGTTACAAAGAGAAAGGGCTAAATACCAGCCTAAACTTCCAACTTCTTTAAAAAGTGGGGTGAACCTTGTCGAAGGTGCCAAAACTGAATCTGTTGCAGATCAGGAGGATATCAAAAAGTTATTTCCGAATACCTATGGTATGCCCTTGTTAACTTTTGAGCCAGGTGGCGAAAAAGGTGGTGACAAACCAATCAATGTGGGCGTTATCCTTTCTGGTGGTCAGGCACCAGGTGGACACAACGTAATTTCCGGTATTTTCGATGGGATAAAACGAATTTATAAGGACAGTAAACTTTATGGTTTTCTTGGCGGACCAGCCGGATTGGTTGACCATAATTACAGCGAATTAACCGCCGAAGTTGTTGACAGGTACAGAAATACCGGAGGATTTGATATTATCGGATCAGGAAGGACGAAATTAGAAGAAACTGCCCAATTTGACAAAGGATTGGAGATTTTAAAAAAACTTGAAATTAATGCCCTTGTTATTATTGGAGGTGACGATTCAAATACAAATGCATGTGTGATTGCAGAATATTACGCAAGCATAAAATCAGGAATTCAGGTAATAGGTTGCCCGAAAACCATTGATGGTGACTTGAAAAACGAAATGGTGGAAGCTTCTTTTGGGTTCGATACAGCCACAAAAGTTTATTCTGAATTGATCGGTAACATCCAAAGGGATGCCCGTTCGGCAAAAAAATATTGGCACTTTATTAAATTAATGGGACGTTCTGCTTCTCATATTGGTTTAGAATGTGCTTTGCAAACCCAACCAAACATTACCTTGATTTCGGAAGAAGTTGCTGCTAAAAAAATGACTTTGCAAGAAGTTGTTGATTACATGGCAGAAATTATTGCAGTTCGTGGAAATATGGGAAGAAACTACGGGGTTGCACTTATTCCGGAAGGATTGATCGAGTTTATACCTGAAATGAAGACTTTGATCGGTGAGCTAAACGATATTTTGGCTGAAGGTTCTAAATTGGAAAAAGAATACCAGTTGTTGCGTAAAAGTGTGCGTTTAGACTGGCTGGCTGAACACCTTACACCTGAATCGGCAAAAGTATTTAAGTCGTTGCCAACTGGCATTGCTACCCAGCTTACACTGGATCGTGACCCACACGGAAACGTTCAGGTTTCGCTCATCGAAACAGAAAAGCTATTAGGAGAAATGGTTAAATCGAAAATGAAAGATTTGAAGAAAAAAGATCAATATGCTGGTAAATTTAGCGCGCAATACCACTTTTTCGGTTACGAAGGCAGGTGTGCTGCCCCTTCAAACTTCGATGCTGATTATACCTATTCACTGGGAGTAAATGCTGCATTGTTAATTGCTGCGGGTAAAACAGGTTACCTGTCATCTATCCGAAACCTTACACAATCAGCCGATAATTGGATTGCCGGAGGTGTTCCAATTACCATGATGATGAACATGGAAAGAAGGCATGGGCACATGAAACCTGTGATCCAAAAAGCCTTGGTTGAGTTAGATGATGCGCCATTTAAATTCCTGGAATCGAAACGCGATGAATGGGCAAAACAAACCAGTTTTGTTTATCCCGGTCCGATCCAATATTTTGGTCCATCATCGGTTTGCGACCAACCTACCGAAACCTTAAAATTAGAAAAAGCTTAATTCCTTTTTTTATTATAATACGCAAGTCTCTGGATGTATTTCCAGGGACTTTTTTATGCCAGTTTATTAAGCAACCAACCCATATTTTGTCCTAAAGTTTTGATGCATTTAATCCCTTCTTCGTCGTTTAAAACATCGCCTGGGGCACCGCCGAAAGCAAAATTCCAGTACGACGATCCGGGAATGATCATCTGATTAATTAAAAAGAAATTATTGATGGTTTCGAAGGTATGGAGTGCACCACCCCTGCGTACTGAAATAAGGCCTGCACCAACTTTCTTCTTTAAAAACTGTCCATTGCCCCTCACAACATAACCTGCAACGTCAATCAGTGCTTTGGTTTCAGGGGTAACATCGGTAAAATATACAGGCGATCCGATCAATATGCCATCCGCCTCATCCATTTTTTCGATACAAAGGTTCAGAAGGTCATTTTTAATATGGCATTTTTTGTCCTGGGCTTCGCGGCAAATCCCACATGCAGTGCAGCCATGAACCTGCTTATTTCCAATTTGGATAAGCTCCGTTTCAATTCCCAGAGGCTTTAGTTCATTAAAAACTGTTTTGATTAAAATCGATGTATTTCCATTTTTCCTTGGACTTCCGTTAAAGGCTACAACTTTCATATATTATTTGATTGAATTTTTGAAGACCTGAAAATACTGAAATATAGAAAATATCACTTTGTTTCAGTGAAGGTTTTTTCTTATTGTTGCCATAATTTTTAATAACTCAAGACTTTCTTTATGCAATAATATCGTATTTTGATTATTACTTAGGTTTGATTGTATAAATAAATCTAACCACATTTCGGTTTCGTCCGCTTCTTCAACAACAATACATATCTTGCTAAAGAATTCCGCTTTAGATCGTGCTCGATTGGCTGCACGATAATTTGCATAGACAGAACTTCCTGATCGGAGAAGTTTCTTTTTTAGGATATTCACTTCTGTGCTGAATGTTAATTGTTGGCAGAGTTTGATTAAATCCAGCACAAATTGTCGAAGACGTATCTTCAGGTCTTCCCTAAATTGTATGTTTTGGTTTATCGTCATTTTGGAGGGTTTAAATTTAAAATAGTTGGTTATTTCTTATTATATATTTAATTCATATGACTTATGCACTGATATTTTCAATCATTCAATCATTCAATCATTCAGTAATTCAGTAATTCAGTCATTCAGCACTTCAATCACACAGTATAATATGCTTCATTGATTAAACACAAATGATATAATATTTGCGCCCATTTGCAGGGCTTTTTGCCTGGTTTCTTCAGGATCGCTATGAACCTCAGGGTCTTCCCATCCATCGCCCAAATCCGATTCATAGGTATAAAGGCAAACCATCCGTCCATCGACGAAGAGCCCGAATGCCTGTGCTTGTTTATTATCGTGTTCATGGATTTTTGGAAGCCCATTGGGGAACTCGTACTTCTGATGAAAAATTTCGTGCGAAGGGGGCAATTCAATAAATTCGTTCCCTGGAAACAGCTTTTTCATTTCCCTTCTGAAATATTCATCCAAACCGTAATTATCATCCACGTGCAAAAAACCACCCGCCAGAAGGTAACGTTTTAAGTTCCTGACATCGTTGTCGGAGAAAATAATATTTCCATGCCCGGTGAGGTGCACAAATGGGTAGTTAAGTATCTCCGAACTACCAATTTCAATGGTTGAAGGTTCAACATAAATATTCGTGTGCAGGTTTTGGTTGCAAAACTCAATTAAATTGGGCAAAGCTGTCGGGTCGGCATACCAATCACCCCCGCCGTTGTATTTTAGCAAAGCAATTTTTACACTGGAATCCTGTGAATAAAGCCCAAAGCTTGCACCCAGAATTATATATATCGTTGTAATTATTTTCATTTTTTCTCCTCAAAATTCAGTAATTCTATCATTCTATCATTCTATCATTCAGTAATTCAATCATTCAATCATTCAGTAACTCAATCATTCTACCCCTCACAAATTAAGTTAACGGTATGACAGGCAACAACTCCTGCAGTTTCGGTCCTTAACCTGCTTTTTCCAAGGGTTATTTCCGTAAAACCATTTGCTTTGGCAAGTTCAACTTCTTCTTCCGAAAAATCCCCTTCGGGACCAATCAGTATCAGCACCTTATCCTCAGGTTGAATATTTGTTTTTAATGCTATTTTTTGACCTTCATAACAATGGGCAATAAATTTTTTCCCTTCGAAAGGTTGACCGACAAAATCTTTGAAGTTGGTCAATTCATTCAATGAAGGTAAATAGGCTTTTAAAGATTGTTTCATTGCCGAAATCAGGATGTTTTTCAGGCGCTCCGGCTTAAGGTTTTTTCTTTCGGAATACCTGCATAACAAAGGCGAAATTTCATCAATCCCTATTTCAGTGCTTTTTTCCAGAAACCATTCCATCCGGTCAATATTTTTTGTTGGGGCAATTGCAATGTGTAAATAATAAGGATGATGGGCAGAATTCAACTGTTTGGTAATAATTTTCAGTGTACACTTTTTGGGGTTTGCATGTTCAATTTCTGCATCGAATAATCCGCCTTTTCCATTCACCAATTGCACTTTATCACCTTCGGTAAGCCTCAATACCCTTACACAGTGTTTCGACTCAACTTCATTTAATGAGAGCTTGTCTCCCTTTATTTCCGGAATATAAAACAGATGCATGAAATAATATTTTCACGCTAAAGATAATAAAAAATCGAGGGTACTTACTTAAACATTTTTGGGGTATAGTGAAACAATTTTTTCCCGGATTTTAATCCAACTTCGCTCCACGAATCCACATTAAAGCCAATTCCAACCGATGAGGTAGTTGGCATATCATCGTAGAATTTATCCAGAAGGCTGTTTACCAGATAGTAAACCGTAGGATTATGCCCAAACACATAAACCACCTTGTTTTCATCAGGCAGTTCTTTTAATATTTCAACAAATTCCTGGGTTGAAACACCATCGTAAAGGTCCTCAATAATCTGAATTCTTTCTGATGCATAACCAAAGGTGTCGGCGAATATTTTTGCAGTGCGTTTTGCCCTCAATGCAGGGCTCGAAATAATCAATCCGGGCAGATAGTTGAGTTCTTTCAATTTCTTGCTGACCAGGACTGAATCATTTTCACCTCTTTTTTTGATATCTCTGTGAAAATCTTCATCGTACCCATAGGGAACCGATTTTGCGTGCCGGACTATTACCAGATGTTTCATAATTTGTTAATGCTTGTATGGTAAAATTACTATATTTTTAGGCGAATAAAAATAGCTTTTAGTATAGATGATTAAAATAGGACTCTTATCAGATACGCATGGTTTAATTCACGAACGCATTTTTTCATTTTTTAAGGATGTGGATGAGATTTGGCATGCCGGGGATTTTGGGAATTTGGAAACCGCCGACCAATTGTCTGCATTTAAACCTTTACGAGGTGTTTATGGAAATATTGATGGGCACGAAGTACGTACTGTTCATCCTTTGCACCAAAGGTTTATGTGCGAAAAAGTGGATGTGTGGATGACGCATATCGGTGGGTACCCCGGGAGGTATGAGCGATATGTAAAACCCGAAATTTATACCAATTCGCCCAATCTGTTTATTTCCGGGCACTCCCATATTTTAAAGGTTATGTTCGATAAAAAACTAAATTTTTTGCATATAAATCCGGGTGCTGCCGGGGCACATGGCTTCCATAAATTCCGAACAGCAATCCGTTTTGTAATCGATCAGTCGGATATAAAAGACCTGGAAATTTGGCAAATAAAGCGGTAGGTATATGCTTGAGAGGACAGCTAAATTTTAAGCTATTCAATCATCATGAAAAATTTGCATTTGGTCACTTTGTAATCGTTGGAAATCTTCTCAACTATCCTAATATCCATGCATTTATATAATGAGTCTGGATTGTTTTTGCAAATTTGGCGAATCCAACTAATGTCGTTGAGAATATCTTTAATGTGTGTTTCAAAGTATGACGCTGTAACAATCTCTCCAGCTTCATAAGGTTCAAATCCGTACCAGTAATATGGTTTGTCAAGATTGATCGTATAATAGAAAATGCTGTCGGTTTTATTTTCGTCAATTTTAGCCATGCCATCCACGTTATTTTCAAAATAAATAAAAACAACCTTATTGCTTTTATGATTTTCCTTAGAGTCAATTTGAAAAAATAATCCTGAAATTAGGAAGATTAGAATGTATTTCATGGTCCGATAGTTTACATTTTATTATAAGTTCTGATTTTTTAGAATTTTCAGGAATATTTCATAAAAATAATACAACCTTTATATACAATTACCTTACCAATTAGCCTGGAATTTGTATAAAACTGGTATTTCATATTAAAGATCAATTAATCTTATGTCGGAATAGGGAAAAAACGCAACCCAAATTATATATTAGCGTCTTGAAATAAAAACTTATGCGAAAAGTTAAACTGCCTTTATTATTCTTACTTCTAATTTGCCTGTTTGGTTTTTCACCCAATGAAGATCAATACGAACCAATTTTTATGTTCAGGGCGGATATGGAAAGCGCCGTTAAACTGGAGGGTGCACGAATATTGGAAAACCCGGGGAAGATTTATGTCAAAGACAATTACCTGTTTATTGTGGAAAAATACATGGGCGTACATATTATTGACAATGTGAACCCTGAAGAACCCGATAAGCTTGGTTTTATCCATATCGATGGTTGTGTAGATATTGCCGTAAAAGGAAACATCCTTTATGCCGACAATGCTGTTGATTTATTGGCAATTAAGTTTTCAGATAGCTTCACCACAATTGAAGTGACTTCGCGGAATCGGAATGTATTCCCGGAATTTTTATCACCAGATGGAAGCGGATTGACCTGGAGACAGGAACAGGCGCGTCCGAATAATGCAGTTTTAGTAAGATGGAAGGAGAATTGGCAATGAAAAAGATAGTTGGAAAAATATCGATTGTGCTTGCTTTGGCTGCGATGATAATGTCATGCTCCTACAGCGATTCCGATGTAAATTCTGATTCATACAACGATTCAGGAACTGGTGGTTCGCTTGCCAGGTTTACGGTTGCTGGCGATTATTTATACACCGTTGATGAAAATTCATTGAATATATTTAATATTACCAATTTGGAACAACCGTCTTTTGTGAATGAAATGAACCTTGGGTTTGGTGCAGAAACCATTTTCCCGAAAGGAGAGAACCTTTTTATTGGAACTTCAACGGGCATGTTTATTTACGACATTTCGAATGGAAGAAACCCGAGCCAACTTTCGTATTTTGAGCATGTAATGGCTTGCGACCCTGTGGTTGCCGACGATGATTTTGCTTATGTTACCCTTAACTCAAACAACCAACGATGCTGGCGATGGACCAATGAGTTGCAGATCATCGATATTTCAGACATGTCGAACCCGACCTTAAAAAAGACCTATCAAATGGATGGTCCGCAAGGATTGGGAATAAAAAACGATTCCCTGTGGGTGTGCGATAATGGATTGAAACTGTACGATGTTTCCGATAAAGAAAATATTCAATTGCTTTATCAAAACAACACTATTCAAGCAAGGGATGTCATCTTAAATAAAAACCTTTTGATGACTGTCGGCGATGATGGATTTTATCAGTTTGAACTTAAAAACAACCAAATAAACGAACTTAGTAAACTTTTAATTTATGAATAAGCTATACATCCGATCTCTTTTTTTGACGCTTTTAATTATCCCAAATTTTCTTTTAGCTCAGGATGAGATTCCTGAAATAGAGGTGAAAAAATTTAGCGTTGGTTTGGTTCCCCAATATTCCTTGTTAGGTGGAATGCGATCCGATTTGGACATTCGGTTGAATGAAAAAAACCATTGGCTGGTTGTTTCCCCATTGATTTTTTATGACGATGGGAACATTGGATATAGCGACTACGAAGAAATGTTTGGGGTAGGAATTGAATTACAACATAGGATTTATTTGCATAAAAACGATCCTCAGCCCAGGGGAGCCTACTTTGGTTACGGAACGGTTTTTAATTACTATTCGGTTGAAAGTGATGGTTACAATTCCTACCTGTTCGATGAAAATGGGAACGATTATATTGGTCTGGAATATGGAACCGTGAACACAAACATCTTTAAATTCGGGGGTAATTTTGTATTTGGTTTGCAAACCGTGATCAATGATTTCTTTTATCTCGATGCCTACATTGGAACAGGAATCCGTTTAAGTGTCGACAATAAAACCTCTGGTTTGCATAAGTACTATACCGATAGTTGGCTTGATCTCGGTTACTCTGGCACCCTTCTCGTTGGGGGGCTTCGGCTGGGTATCTCGTTTTAAACCTCAAAAAAAATCACGGCAACAAATTCCCTAAACAGACTGTTTGATTATAGCAGTTGTTGGTGAGTTGCGTATAAATTATTGCTTTACGGGGAAATCCAAAACAAGAATTATTTAATAGCTTTGTTAAATGAAAATTCTTGTTGTTGAAGATGAACCTGAAATGAAAGGATTGATTAAACAATTCCTTGAGCAGGAAAATTACACGGTTGAAGAAGCCGATGATTTCCATTCAGGTTTGGATAAAATTATTTCGTATGACTACGATTGTATCCTTTTGGATATAATGCTTCCCGGTGGCAATGGACTTGATTTATTACAAGAACTAAAAAAACTCGGTAAAGCTGATAGCGTAATAATTATTTCTGCAAAAGATTCTTTAGACGATAAAATAAAAGGCCTTGATTTAGGCGCCGACGATTACCTTACCAAACCATTCCACATCGCCGAGTTAAATGCCAGGATAAAATCAGTGATCAGACGGAAAAAATCAAACGGGAAACCAATGCTCGAAATTGAGAACGTTCAGGTCAATATAGAAGAACGTAATGTTTTGATTAATGGCGAACCAATAGATTTAAACAGAAAAGAGTTTGATATACTGGTGTTTATGATTTCCAATAAAAAACGGGTTGTAAGTAAATCTTCTATTGCCGAGAATATTTGGGGCGACTACATCGACCAATCAAACGACTTTGATTTTATTTATTCACAAATAAAAAACCTCCGAAAAAAACTACGTATAAGTGAGGCCGCGATTGATATCAATGCTGTTTACGGACTTGGCTATAAATTGGTAGTTAAATGAAATTAATTAACCATACACTTCTGATCCTTTCAGTAATTTTATTTACTACGGTTGGTTTATGGGCATTTATTTTTAACTCTCAGTTACAAAAACAGGTTAAAAATACACTTGATGAAGGATTGGAGAATTATAAAATTGTCATTATCGATAAGTTGAAAGATGACAGTTTAATTGTAGAACAGAATTTTTTTCTGGACAATAATTACCTGGTAAAAAAAATCAGTGAAGGATACGCCCTGCAGGTTAGGGATTCTTATAAAGACACCCTGATTTATTCTGAATTAAAAAATACCGGCTATCAGGTTCGTTTGCTAACCACAGCATTTATTAGCACAAAAGGCGGGTATTATGAATTGAAAATTATTTCACATGAAATAGACAAAGGAAATCTTGTTCAGAAAATTGTTTTATCGTTGGTATTGCTTTTTCTATTCTTAACTGTAAGTACTTTATTGGTTAACAATTTCGTATTGAAAAAAACCTGGAAACCATTTTATGAAGTGCTAAAATATCTCGATGATTTCAGGCTCGATCAAAGTGCTTATCGCGAATTATCTGAAAGTAAAATTAAGGAGTTCACCTTATTGAATGCTTCCATTCAGAACCTGATAAAAACCAATATTGATATTTTTAAGAGTCAAAAGCAGTTCATTGAAAACGCATCACACGAATTACAAACCCCGCTTGCAATTGGTATCAATAAGTTGGAATTGTTCGCTGATGAAGAAAGCTTATCGCCTGAGCAAACCCAAAAAATCGGCGATTTGATTGGTGCATTCCGACGTCTCTCAAGTTTGAACAAGTCTTTACTTTTGCTTTCAAAAATTGAAAACAAACAATTTATTCAGGTGGAGCAAATAAGTCTTGACCTTGTATTCCAAAAGGTAATTCAGGAGTTTTCAGACTATACCGATTTTAAGGATATACAAATTGATTATCATGTAGAAGGCCAATGGTTTGTGCAAATGAATAAGAACTTAGCCCAAATAATGGTGATGAACCTGGTGAAAAATGCGATCGTACATAACATAGCTGGGGGAGATCTGTCTATTTGTTTAAATCCTTCATCATTTACCATCGAAAACACGAGTTTCGAGCCCCAAATTTCGGAAGAAAACCTGTTTAAACGTTTTAATAAAAGCAGGATAAGCAATAATTCAACGGGTTTGGGCTTGGCAATTGTAAAGGCAATTGTTGATGTATCTGATTTAAACATTTCTTACACTTATTCTGAAACACATAAGTTTGAAGTTAAGGCTAATAAATAAGTTGTTTTTTTATACTGCCTAAATTATTATCGAAAATTGATCCTTTTTCCAGATTTTTTCCAGAATCGTTGCTTTAATTTGTACCAATTATTGAATAAGCCAATGAGAATATTAGTTGGATTGATTATCCTTTTTATAATTGCAACGAATTCATTAGCACAGAATATTGATCAAAGTAATATTCCGGCTGTTGTTGTAAATTCTTTTCAACTCAAATATCCGAATGCAGAGAGCGTTAATTGGAAACTCGTAAAAGGAAATTATCAGCTGGATTTTAAAATCAATGGCAAACTAAATCAATTAACCCTCGATTACAAAGGTATGGTCTTGAAGCATTCACAAGACTTGTATATCAGTGAAGTGCCTGGTTTTGTGAATAAAGCGATTCGAAAGAGGCTTAGTTATTTTGATATTCATGATGCTGATAAATATGAAATAGGGGATTCTGTCGTATATGAGATAAGATTTAAAAGTGATGGTAACAATCAATTCTTTTGGGTGAATAAAAACGGAGAAATAGTTAAATACCGTAAAGAGTTGAATGAAACGGAAATTCCCCAGCCTATTTTTTCGTACATAGCCAATGAGCTGGGCGCATTTGAATTCGACCGGGCAAAATATGTGGAAGAAAATGGGAAAATAATTTATATCATTCGAGGGGAAATAAACAATCGGGACTATGTTATTACCATTGATGATAAAGTAATTTTATTAAAACTTGAGTACGATATTAAAGAAAATGAAATTCCGAAAGCTATCATTTATTCGTTGAATGATATGTATAGTAATTATGATATTCGGGATGCCGATTTGGTCAAAGAGAACGAAAAAATCAGATACATATTAAGGATACGAAAATCTGGGGGACAGAACTATTTAATTTTCGACCAAAATGGAAATAAACTAGATTTAAACAGATAATTATTCATAAATAATTTAAACCAACTAAATCAATTAATTATGAAAATAATTAGAATCGTTTTTTTTGTAGTGTTATCCCTATCCACCACATTGAGCTTTGCACAAAACAGACCATTTGATTTTAATCGCATGCGGTGGGGATATGTTGCAAACAGAATGCCCGAAGAATGGTATGGATCGGATGAAGCTAAACGTGTGGCCGATAATGTTTTGATAGCCCAAAAAGAAATTGGAGGATGGGCAAAAAACAAGCCTTACCACCATAAGCTTACCCCGGCAGAGAAAGAGGAGTACATCAAGGGCAAAAAGGAAATTGGAGGCACTTTCGATAACGGAGCAACCATTACCGAGCTTCGGTTCCTTGCTAAGGTTTATGCCCAAATAAAAGACGAACGGTATAAAAAAACATTTTTAAATGGTCTGAACTATGTCATTATTTCACAGTATGAAAACGGGGGCTGGCCTCAGTATTATCCCATAAAAGATGCTAATTCTGAAGTACAGCTTGACCATACTGTGCCTTATTCAATGCATATAACATTCAACGATAATGCAATGGTAAATACAATGAGGTTTTTAAAAGCTGTTTTTACCAATGATGAAACTTTTTCATCCTTTGAAATCACTAATGATTATAAAGGAAAAGCAAAAAATGCCTTCGACAAAGGATTACAATGTATCCTCAATACCCAAATTAGGATCGATGGAAAACCAACCATTTGGTGTGCCCAGCACCATGAAGTTACATTAGAGCCTGCCAATGCAAGAAGTTATGAATTGGCTTCTTTCAGTGGCTCCGAATCTGTTGGTGTTGTGATGCTTTTAATGGATGAAGAAAATCCTTCCAAAGAAATAATTGCTTCGATAAAAGGGGCAGTATCCTGGTTTGAAAACCACAAAATCGAAGGGATTAAAGTGGAGCGCATAACTGGTGAAGATGGGAAAAGGGACCGTATGGTTATTGAAGATAAAAATGCACCAGCACTTTGGGGGCGTTTTTGCGATTTAGAAACCGGGAAACCTTTCTTCTGCAGCCGTGATGGTATCAAAAGAAACACACTTGCCGAGATTAGCCACGAACGTCGAAACGGTTACAGTTGGTACACCAATGCGCCCCAAATGGTTTTAGACAGATATCCTGAATGGCTGCAAAAAATCAATCAATAAATATTGAATATGCAAAAAAAATGTTCTGTTTATATTTATTCAATTCAGTGACTTCACTTAGTCAATTTAGGTATGAAATATGTCAAAATATATCCATATATATTATCTTCCACTAAAATTATTCGCAATGATAAAGTTAGTCTTAGCAATTGTTTTAATTTTTATCGCGAGTGTCCTATCTTCAAATGCAGGAGGTTTAATTAAAATTATGCCTGTAGGAAATTCTATTACTGCTGGTGAACATTATAAATACCCGGCAATAGAAGAACGTACAGGCTATCGCAAACCTCTTTATGAAATGTTGGTTAAAGCTGGGTACAATGTTGATTTTGTTGGTTCTCAAGAACATGGAATTCGATCCAAAGAGGATAAAAATTGGTACGATTGGAATTGTGAAGCATATCCGGGTTGGAAAATACCAGATATCGCAAGAAAACTGGATACAGCATTAATCAAGTATCAACCAGATGTTTTGTTGATCCATGTAGGGACAAATGGGAAAGATTGGGGTGAAAAACCTAATCAGGTAAAAGAAATGCTTGATAGGATAAACATTTATTCTGTTCAAAAGAATCACGAGATAACCGTTTTTTTATGTTTGATAATTAACCGATTTATTGAAGAAGATGCAGCACCAACTTCTAAATTTAATAAGGAAATAAAAGATATGGTCTTAGCCAGAGCTAACGATGATATCAATATTATTTTAGTAGATATGGAAAATGGGGCTGGCCTTGATTATTCAGATAATTTGCCTGACCTTGATGCAAATCCTCCATATGAAGGAGGTGATATGATTGGAAAACGATTTCCGGGAGTGGCTGTTGACCGATATCATCCTAATGATAAGGGCAATCACAAAATGGCTGTAAAATTTTATAATGAATTCGTGAAAGTCTTTTCCGTTCCGTACAATGAATAGTTGCTGGCTAAATTTATTGTATTAGAGTGGTTTTTAGTTAGGTTATCACATGCGAAGAAATTTTTATTCATATTGGTGTATTGATCGGTTTCTAAAATGAATAAGGCTTCACGGTTTGAATAAGCTGCAGTTCTTTATGGGAAAAATATGAATCCAGCAAAAAATTAAAATTTAAACTAACAATCACTAGCGTTTCGTTATAAATCAAACATTTTCAGTTGATTATAACCAGGTTCTTTGAAATTATGTAGATTAGGTTTGTCAAACAGTTGATTTATAGGCTCTTTGTCAAATATATTAATACTTAAAATCTGTAATATTTCGTAAATAGATTGTTCTAATTTTAGTTTTTTCTTAACAATTAGGACAACCACATAAACAGAAATAGCGATCCAGATTTGAGTTTTGACAGCATTTATTGACCTTCCCCAAAAGGATTTGATTTTTAAGTGCTGTTTTATCCATTTAAAGAATATCTCGATAAACCATCTGTTTTTATACAGCATTGATATTTCTATTGCAGGCAGTTCAAAATTATTTGTTATGAATACCAAAGTTTTGCCTCTTTCTGCATCATAGAATTTTATCCTCCTGAGTTTTTCAGGATAGTCCTTGGAAACGTAAAACCCTTTGAGTTTAATTGTTTGGTCACATTTTACACCTATTGATTTGTCAACCTTTGAAGAATATATCCTTTCGAAGTCCATATTCTTTTTTGCCCTAGTGACAAAAAAAGCTTCGGACTTATGTATGCGGTAAAGCCTTCCATAGTCGACATATCCCCTGTCAAGGATATAAAAGCTGTCAGCAATAATTGTTATAATATCCAGGACATTGACATCATGCATTTTACCGTCAGAAATATGGATAAAATCAGGTATAGATGTTTTTGCATCCATTTTTGTATGCAGTTTCACAGCACCTTTTGCTTTCCTGAATTTTGCCCAAGGGTAAATACTTAAACAAAGGTCAACCGTTGATGAATCAATAATAAATATGTTGTTCTTAATGTCAATTTCTAATTGGCTATCTCCTTGGTATTGTAATTTAGCGTGTTCAATCAATAACAATGCAAAGTCTTGATAAATTCTCCAATCACGGTTTTCATTGGCTTTGCTAAGTGTTGATTTACTAATTGCTTTGCCAATACCAAGATGGTATAGCTTAGATTTATTTGCATTAAGGCAAAGAATAGTATCGGACAAACTTTCCCGATGTGTGAGTTGCCCAAATGCCATGCAGAGAAATTGCTTCCAACAACTAAAATGCTTGGTCTTGTAGTCTCCGTTGTATTTATTGACGCATTTTAGAAAATCGTTGTGAGATACAAACTCAAACAACTGGGCAAAAACATATTTTCCTCGATTCATAAATAGTCTTGTTTTAACAAAACTATTTTTTCAAATCGTTTGAACCTTAAAAAACGCTACAAACCCTATCTATCAATATTTTCAAAGAACTTATTATTTTTATATCAAAACACTAGTGACTAACAATAATAAATTATCATTATGAAACTTAAATTAAGCTTATCTTATCTCACATTAATTGGACTGTTTCTGTCATTTGTATTTGATTCGAACCACTTGATAGCTGCAGAAAAACAACGGATTATTGTGCTCACCGATATTGAAAATGAACCCGACGATGCCATGTCGCTGGTTCGTTTTTTAACCTACTCAAACCAATTTGATGTTGAAGGTTTAGTTGCCACAACTTCAGTACATCAACGCAAAGAAGTTGCAACTTGGCGAATTTATGAGATTCTGGAGGCTTATGGCAAAGTACGGGATAATCTTGAAAAACATGAGCAAGGTTATCCAACATACGATTACCTAAAATCTATTGTTACAGAAGGACGAAAAGATTACGGGATGCACGCTGTTGGTAAAGGAATGGATTCGGATGGTTCTGAATTAATCATTAAAGCAGCTGATCGAGAGGATGATCGCCCATTATGGGTACTTGCATGGGGTGGACCAAATTGTTTGGCTCAGGCACTATGGAAGGTTAAGGAAACACGTTCGCCTGAAGAATTGAATAAATTTGTATCCAAACTTAGAATTTACACTATTTCTGATCAGGATGATAGTGGCCCTTGGATGAGAAACACTTTTAAAGACCTAAGCTACATTGTCAGCCCTGGATTTCATGAGTACGATGGTTACCATCATGCAACCTGGAGTGGTATTAGTGGTGATTTTTTCCATGCACGTTGCGATGGAGGTGATTACAGTTTAGTGGAAAATTCATGGCTTGATAAACACATCCGCAGAAAAGGACCATTGGGAGAACAATATCCTTATATGAAATACCTAATGGAAGGGGACTCTCCAAGTTTTATGTTTCTTATAAACAATGGTTTAAATAATCCTGACCATCCCAACTGGGGAGGCTGGGGAGGTCGCTACGAATTATATCAACCTCGTACCGAAAAATGGTTTCTAGAACCTGAAACCCGCCCAATCTGGACAAATGTTGCAGATGAAGTACTTGGGCATGATGGGCGTTGGCATACTACAAATCATGCTACAATATGGCGTTGGAGAGGAGCTTATCAGAATGATTTTGAAGCACGTATGGATTGGACCATTAAATCCTACGAACAGGCAAACCACCCTCCGGTTCCTAAACTTAATCATGCTGAGTATTTAGAAGCAAAATCAGGAGAACGGGTAGAATTAAGCGCAAAAGGTTCTTCTGATCCGGATGGGGATAATCTTTCCTATAAATGGTTTTTTTATGAAGAACCGGGCACTTTTACACTCGGAACAGCAAGAACAGGTGACCCTGTTAAAATCAACGATGCGGATATGGCGGATGCCTGGTTTATCGCACCTAAAAAAGGAAGGATGGGTACCATGCATATTATTTTGGCAGTAACCGACCATGGAACACCTGCACTAACCCGCTATAAGAGGGTGATTGTTGATGTATCAAACTAAAATGAGATGCACTGAAAATACTTAGGTATAAAATTGAATGAGATTCAAAAAAAATGAACGAAACAGACATGGGTATTGAGTAATGAGAAGAGGGAAAATGCAAAATAATTCTTGATACTCAATTCTTTGTACTTAAACCTACTTCATTTTTTAATGAAAATTTATGGAAACTGTTAGTTTCTATACTGCTTCCGGTTTTAATTAGGAGCAGAGTTGGCTCCGAATGTATTTTGAAGGTTTTAACCATTAACAAGAAATAAAAAATACTTTATTTAATAAAACTAAGTTCCAATGAAAACATTTGTTTTACTAAAACAGCGAAGCGGATACATATTGTTTGCAATCGCACTTGCTTTTATAAGCCTGGCTGTTAATGCAGCTGATAAACCACGTCTATTTGTTCTTACCGATATAGGGGGAGATCCCGATGATCAGATGTCGATGGTTCGCTTATTAACTTATGCCAATCATATTGACATTGAAGGATTGGTTGCCGATCGGCAGGGGCAGGATGTTAGAATTGAGAAAATTGTTGAGGCATATGGAGAAGTGCGCGATAACCTGGAGTTGCATGAGCCTGGATTTCCAAAAGTTGACAAACTGATGGCTTGCATTGCACAAGCAGAAACAATAATGGATTTTGACAAAACCAATCAGGAAGAGGCCTCACCAGGTGTGAAATTATTGATTGAGGCGGTGGATCGCGATGATCCACGACCGCTGTGGGTAAATATCTGGGGTGGTCCAAGTGTGCTTGGGCAAGCGCTATGGCGGGTTCGTGCAACCCGGTCGCCAGAGGAAGTCTCCAAATTTGTATCCAAACTACGTGTTTATTCTATCTCTGATCAGGATCCTACCGGTCCGGATATCCGTGCAGCTTTTCCAGACCTTTTCTATATAGTAACTCCAGGTGCTAATGCAGGTGGTGGTTTTCACCACGCTACCTGGATCGCCATTGGCGGCGATAAGTTTCATGGTCGTTTTGATGGTGCTGATTTTTCGTTGGTTACCAATGAGTGGCTCGAAAAGAATATTAGAAGAAAAGGTCCACTAGGTAAGATGTATCCTCACTGGGAATATATGATGGAAGGAGATTCTCCAAGTTTTATGTTTTTAATAAACAATGGATTAAACAGTCCGGAACATCCAAACTGGGGAGGCTGGGGAGGTCGTTACGAGCTTTATACACCAAAAACCGAGAAGTGGTTCTATAAACCCGAGACACGTCCTATCTGGACCAATGTACAGGATGAAGTTTTAGGGAATGATGGCGAATGGCATACAACTAACCATGCAACCATATGGCGTTGGCGCGAAGCTTACCAAAACGATTTTGCGGCACGAATGGATTGGACCATTAAGCCTTATGAAAAGGCTAATCATCCACCAATTGTGAAACTCGAACATCCGGCCTATATCAAAGCAAAAAAAGGAGAGCGTGTTGATCTTAGTGCGGTGGGCACAACTGATCCGGACGGCGATCCACTTTCGTATGAATGGTTTTGTTATGAAGAGGCAGGTACTCGTCGAATGTCGAACTCCAGTACAGGTGTGAAGCATGATATTGTTGGCTTCGACCAGCAGAAAGCATGGCTAAAGGTTAAAACCAGTCGTGTGATGCGCCCGGGAACTGGCACCATGCATATAATACTTGCAGTAACAGACCATGGAACGCCTCGTTTAACGCGTTACCAAAGGGTTATTATCGATGTGGTAGAATAAATTACAACAATTTAAATGTCAAAACGAATGAAAAATATATTTTTTATTATCAATATAGCGATTCTGTTAATTAGCCAGGCATGCTCAAATCAAGTGTTAAAAACTTCTGAAATTGAATCTTCCGGGAAACCGCGTATAATCGTCACTAGCGACGGAGAAATTGATGACCAATGTTCTATGATTCGGTTTCTAATGTATGCCAATGAATGGGATATAGAAGGTATTATTACATCGAGTTCGCAATACCATTGGCAAGGGCATAAATGGGCGGGCGACGATTGGATAAATCCAGACCTTGATGCCTACGAGAAGGTTTATCCAAACCTTTTAAAACATGAATCAGGGTATCCAACACCTGAATATCTGAGAAGTATAACACTACTTGGAAATGTTAAAGCCGAGGGAGAGATGGAGGAAGTTACTGCAGGATCGCAACTTATAGTTGACGTGTTGCTGGATGAAACAGACAACCGTCCTGTCTGGCTGCAAGCCTGGGGAGGAGTAAATACTATTGCCCGAGCCCTGAAAACCATTCAGGAAGAACATCCTGAAAAAATGGAATATGTGGCAAACAAAATAAGAATGTACCTAATTTGGGAGCAGGATGCAACTTACCAGGAGTACATCAAACCAAACTGGGGCAAATACAACATCCTCACTATCATTTCTGATCAGTTCATTTCTTATTTTTACAATTGGAAGGAGTATCTGCCTGAAAAAGAAAAAAAATATCTGGAAGGGGCATGGATGAATGAGAATATCATTAAAGGACATGGCCCTTTAACTGCTGAGTATAAAGCCCATATTGAAGGAGCTAAAGATGAATTCGATGACGGAGATTTTCGCTCGGAAGGGGATTCTCCGGCATTTTTACACAACATTCAAACTGGTCTTCGAAACATGGAATCACCCGACTGGGGTGGCTGGGGTGGCCGCTATGTGAATATTCGCGACAATGAATGGCTCGACCCGGTGTTGGAACCCGGATACAAATATCCGGAAGGAAGATGGTACACCAGCACAGCATGGGGGCGCCAACGCCTTCGCAAGAAAATACCAAACGATGCAGCACTTACAGAATACCTAAAGCCAACTTGGCGCTGGATCGAAGCTTTGCAAAACGATTTCGCCTCGCGTGCCGACTGGTGTGTTAAATCTTATGACGAGGCTAACCATCCTCCTGTAGTCAAACTATCCAATGCACTGGATTTAAATGCAACACTGGGCAGTACAGTTAAGCTAAGTGCGAAAGGTACAAGCGATCCCGATGGGAATGAATTGAGTTACAAATGGTGGCAGTACCAAGAAGCTGATTCTTATATAGGAAGTGTTGAAATTAAAAATGCGAATAAGCAGGATTCATATTTTGAAGTGCCAGCAGATGCAAAAAGAGGAGATACCATCCATATAATTTGTGAGGTAACAGATAATGGTTCACCTCAGCTTACCAGATACCAACGTGTAGTAATTACTATCAAATAAAAAATAATCCCAAATTAAAAGTCAAGGTGGAGAAATCTAATAAACATTCAATTCACTTTTTTAATATAAGGTCATTAGCGGTTATTAAGATTATTGTCTTATTCGTGATTTGGTCAGTGCAGGCTGATGCTCAGGTTACCCATAGTAATGTGAAATATGGTCAAGCCGCTGGTGAAGAACTTCTTCTCGACATTCATATACCTGATGGGGAGGGACCATTTCCAGTTGCCATTTATGTTCATGGTGGAGGCTGGACGGGTGGCGATAAAGCAAATCCTGATGATGCTCCTGCACTTGAAATGCTAAGCAAGGGTGGGTTCACCTGGTTTTCTATCAATTATCGTCTTGCTCCAAAACATCGCTGGCCTGCTTGTCAGAATGATGTTCAATCGGCAATTCGTTGGGTGAAAGCCAATGCAGCGCATTACAAAGGCGATCCTTCACGTATCGTGTTGATCGGTTATTCAGCTGGTGGGCAATTAGTTACATATGCCGCAACAGTTGTCGATGAAAGTATTCAGGTACAGGCTGTCATTGGTTTTGCGCCCGCGACCGATTTTGTTCAGGAGCTCCCTAAAAGAGGTAATATTTTGGGAAGGGCACAACGTGGCTTATTAAACCGACCACAAGAATTAACAATGGAATCTCTTGGAATGCTGGAAGCACTTTCGCCAATTAATTATGTTAGATCAGGAATGCCGCCATTTTTGATAATCCATGGTGATTCAGATAACTCTGTGCCTTATGCACAATCCCTTTTGTTTCAGACGAAAATGCGAAGTAACGGTGATCGATGTGACATATTAACATTGCCTGGTGCTCCACATCGTATGACTGAATGGAAGAATCACCTTCCTGACTTTGATGATCAAGCAATAGACTGGTTGATTGAAATATTTGATCTTCAGGTAAAATAGATAATTGAAATTAGCTGAATTTTGTACTTTTAATGCTTTACTATAAACCTATTAATATCAATACAATGAAAGGAATTGTGCTATTTGTTATTTTGTGTTTTGTTTTGCTTGTTTCATGTCAGAAAAAAGATACAATAAAAATCATGCCCATTGGAAATTCAATAACAGCTGGAGAACATTACAAATTTCCGGCATTAGAAGAAAGGACCGGTTATCGTAAGGCGCTTTATGAATTGCTAATTGATGGAGGATATTCAATCGATTTCGTAGGATCACAACAACATGGGATTCGGGCTGAGGACGATAAAGACTGGTACGATTGGAATAACGAAGCTTATCCGGGATGGAAAATTCCAGATATCGCAAACAAGGTTGATACTGCTTTATATGTTTATGAACCGGATATTTTGCTTATTCATGTTGGTACCAATGGAAGGGATTGGGATGAAAAACCAGCACAAGTTAAAAATATGCTTGATCGGATTAATACTTATTCGCTAAAAAAAGATTATCCAATTACCGTATTTCTTTGTTTAATCATTAACCGTTTTATTGATGAGGATGCCGCTCCCACAACAAAATTTAACACGGAGGTGGCGAATATGGTAAAAGCGCGATCGGGCGATAAAATAAAAATCATTTTGGTTGATATGGAAAACGGAGCAGGTCTCGATTATTCCGATAATTTGCCCGATCTCAATGCCAATCCTCCATACGAAGGTGGCGATATGCTCGGAAGAAGGTATCCTGGTGTTCCTTATGATAAGTATCATCCAAATGACAAAGGAAATACAAAAATGGCTGTAAAACTCTACAACGAACTAGTCAAAGTATTGCCCCATAAGAAGTAGGATCTAGTCTGGAGTGTTTACTGGATCGTATTGTTTGGTTGAAATGAAATATTAAAAATATGAAACTTAGTACTTTAATAACGTTAAGCGTATTGTTTATCTACGCTAATAAATCACTAGCGCAAACACCATGGTTGGAGCATGGGAAACTTGAAATTTCATCCAACCAACATTACATACAACATGAAGACGGTAGCCCCTTCCTTTGGATTGGAGATACAGGATGGGGCTTGTTTCAACAACTTACAAGGGAAGACGTTGATTTATATTTAGATACTCGTCAGGCACAAGGTTTTACCGTAATCCAAACAGTTGCCCACTGGTCACCACACGGAGGTGGATTGGAAAGGAGTCCTGATAATGCGGCAAATGCATATGGGCATCGTCCTTTTACCGGAGAAGAAGACTCTCCTAATACTGCTGAACCTTTGGTTGTTGAGGGAGGGGATATGAATTCACCGAACGATTATTGGGACCATGCAGACTACATTGTTGAGGCAATAAAAAAACGCGATATGTATCTGGCTCTTGTAGCTTGTTGGGGTGCACAGATGATCACCGAAAAAGGGGAGTATACAGTAAACGAAGCTAAATCTTATGGAAGGTTTTTAGGCGAACGATATAGAAATGAACCAAATATTATTTGGATAATGGGTGGAGATACAAAGGCTCAAGTTGCATCCTTTGACAAATACCAAAAATATGTAGAATTTGATAATCGGCATATCTATCGGGCAATGGCAGAAGGTATAGTGCAAGGAGTAACCGGACAAACCCCATCATGGAACGAGGAACATACGGCCTGGGATGAAGTATTCTTCACTTATCATCCAAACGGTGATTACCCTTACGGTTCTGCACAATGGTTTCATGATGATGTTTGGCAAGATGCTAATGGAGTAGAAGTATTTAAAGAAGTGAATGATTTATATAGAACCATGCTTGATCATTACCAATTAAAAAATCCGATTAAGCCAAGCTTATTTCTGGAAGGTTCATATGAATATGGTACTTATCGTCATGAATGTGGTTGGGTTACACCTTTAAGAATACGAAGGCAGTTTTATCAAACTTTCTTTGCTGGTGGAGCTGGACATACTTACGGAGCCGCTCCAGTTTGGTCGATGCGAGGAAACAGTGGGGACTATAATTGTGGCTTTTCCTGGAAGCAAGCATTGGATTTTCCAGGTGCGACACACGTTGCAGGTATAGGAAAACAATTCATGATTGATCATAGGTGGAATGAATGGATCCCCAATGGCAATGTTATACTGGCACCTGGTTTTGAAGAAAGTACGAAAAATGCTGTTACAACCAAATCGAACGATATGGCGTTGGTTTATTTTCCTGATAAATCACATTGCCAGGTAACAAATATTTTAAATAAAGATGCTCAAGCATATTGGTTTTATCCAAGAAATGGACAAATAGAGAAGGTACCTTCCTTTAAAGAAAAGGAATCGAGAAACATGGCACCGCCTTCCAGATGGGAAGATGCCATTTTGGTGCTTCGAATCGGCAAGTAAAAAAAACAGTTCTGATTTCTAAATAGTAGTGAATAACCTATCATGAAACAACTTTTATCTAGCATTGTAATTCTATTTTGTTGCTCAAATTTATTTGGGCAACAACTTGCATTCCCAACCGCCGAAGGTTATGGAAAATATACCACCGGAGGGCGTGGTGGTAAAGTAATCGAAGTGACAAACCTAAATTCGTCGGGAGCTGGAAGTTTCGCCGCTGCTATTAATGCTTCTGGTGCCAGGACGGTAGTTTTCAGGGTTTCGGGAACAATTACGGGCAATTATTCCATCAAAAATGGCAATATTACTATTGCCGGACAAACAGCGCCCGGCGACGGGATATGTATTAAAGGAAACCTTTCAACAAGTGCCGATAATATAATCATCCGATATATTCGTGTAAGGTGGGATCCTGCCATGGGTGAAAAAGACGCAATGGGAGGTAGGTATCAAAAGAATATTATTTTCGACCATATTTCAGCAAGTTGGAGTACCGATGAGACGATGACTCTATACCATAATGAATACACAACCGTTCAATGGTGTATTATCGCGCAAGCGTGCCCTAAAGGCACCACCGATGAACATAGGTTTGGGGGCATCTGGGGAAATAATTATGGCACCTGGCATCATAACTTGATTGCGCACAATGCCAGTCGAAATCCACGTTGGGCGTCGGGTTGCGGTTATAACGATTACCGAAATAATGTGATGTACAACTGGGGTTATAACAGTTGCTATGGAGGTGAAGCACACCAAAGTGGTGATAGACGAAATCCACCAATTGAACATTCTACGATTAATATGGTCGCTAATTATTATAAGCCGGGACCAGGAACTGAATCTGGCGTAAGGAAACGAATTGCTGATCCTTCAACACGCAATGGAGATGCTGATGCCGGGAAATGGTATATTTCTGGAAATATTGTCGATGGCTATCCTGATGTTACTGCAAACAATTTACTGGGCGTTACAAAAACAAGCACGGCTTACATTCTAAATGAGCCGTGGGATGCTATGCCTATTAATCAGCAAACGGCAGAAAATGCGTACATCGATGTTCTTGATTATGCAGGTTGTTCATTTCCCAAACGCGATATAGTTGATAAAGATATTGTTGATGATGTAATTAATGGAATAGCAAAATATGGCGATAATGGTATTATCGATAGTCCCAGCGATGTTGGTGGTTGGCCTGTTCTAAACAATGAAACAGCTCCTGTTGACACCGATCATGATGGTATGCCCGACGACTGGGAAACGGCAAATGGATTAAGCATCAACAATCCTGAAGATAGAAATGGTATTGGTGAAGACGGTTATACAAATCTTGAAATATATTTGAACAGCTTAACAAAAATTGCAACAAAAGCAAGAATACTAAAAAATGAGTTGAAACCTATTAAAAGTTATCCGAATCCTTTTCATTCGGTCACGACCCTCACTTATGAATTAAAAACTAAAAATCAAGTTCAGCTTGATGTTTATAATGCAATGGGCAAAAAAGTAGCAACTTTAGTTAATAAAATGCAATTACCGGGAAACTATACGGTTTCTTTCGACGGAACCAATTTACAAGGCGGGGTTTATTCTTATAGATTAAAATCTGGTTTGTCTGAGCAAAGAGGTAAAATGTTGCTGATGAAATAGTTTTGGTTGCAAACTGTTTTTCTTTCAAGTCTTCTTTCTAAAGTGTATACATTTCCTGCCAAAGGCGCTCAAATTCGGTTCGGTATTGTTTTACAATTTGGTAGTTGCTTGTGGCAAGCAGGTTTTCCTGGTTGTGAATACTGGCGGTGTAGGTCCAGTTGAAACTTCCGGTAATAGCAACCCTTTTATCGATAATGCCAAACTTGTTGTGCATGTGGTAATGCGAATGGTCTATTTTTATGGGAATCCCAAGGGCTTCTAATTTGAAAATCTCGGACCCCTTGGCAATGGTTTTTTCATCGTCGGTGATAATCCTGACTTTTACGCCCCTTCGATGGCATTTTTTTATTTGCCTTCCAAGTGCAGCATCGGTAATGGTGAAAACGCATAAATCAACTGAATCCTGGGCTTGCGTGAGCAAGTTTGTAATACTCTTTTTGATGGAATTCCCGGGACTGAAAAATACTTTGTGGTAACTAAAGCTGTACTTATCGATTAGTTCGAAGCAATATTGGATCCATTTCAAACCTGACTGTCCATTCTCAATCGTACTTTGG
Organism: Prolixibacteraceae bacterium; assembly: GCA_963678235.1. Classification (GTDB taxonomy): domain Bacteria; phylum Bacteroidota; class Bacteroidia; order Bacteroidales; family Prolixibacteraceae; genus JABMQB01. The sequence goes on from OY782766.1 coordinate 4,833,754, forward strand.
TGGCTTGCCTCGAACAGGGCATGCCGTAATTGTGCGCGTTTTTTATGCCCAAGGCTATGAATGTGCCCGATAATTGCCGGATCAATTTTTTTTGGGAAAGATTGGTGCCTGAAGGAAATAAAATATGCAAATATTTCGTCCATGTTTATTTTACAAAAGTGAGCGTTACCCAATCATTTTTTATCTTTTGCCCCAATGGTTTCAATCCTTCATTTTCTGCACTCTCTGTAATTGCAGGTATGTCTTTTGTATAAAAACCACTCAGTAATAATTTACTGCCCGATTTCATGCTTTTGGCATAGGTTTTCATATCGTTTATTAAAACGTTTTTATGGATATTGGCAAAAACAAATTCAAAGGTTTCATCCCCGAGCAAAGATGCATCACCATGTTTGGCAACAATATTATCGCACTTGTTGATAACTGCGTTTTCCGAAGTTCCTTCAAACGACCAGCTATCAATGTCAATGGCAAGTACATTTAATGCGCCAAGTTTTGATGCCAGAATGGAAAGGATCCCTGTTCCGCATCCCATATCTAAAACAGATTTTCCGCCAATGTTTTCTTCCAAAATCGATTCAACCATTAACGATGTGGTTTCATGGTTTCCGGTACCAAACGCCATGTTGGGCTCAATTACGATTTCAATGGGGCACTTCGGAAACTCTTTATGAAATGGAGCCCTGATCAGACAAGTATCTTTGATTACCAATGGCTCAAAATAGTTTTTCTCCCACACTTCGTTCCAGTTTTGATCGGGAATGGTTTCAGCCTCAAAACTAAGTTTCGACTCAAAGTTATTTTCTGAGATCAATTTTTTTAGGGTTGTTTCCGAATACTTATTTATTGGGATATAGGCTTCAAATCCTATTTCGTTTTCCACAAAACTTTCGAAACCAATATCCCCAAATTTGGCAATAAGGAACTCCGATAACCAATCGTAAAAAGGCGTAATGGTCAGTGTTATTTTTTGATAATCCATGCGATTGAAATAAAGGTTCGAAGTTAAAAAAAAACAGCCACCTAAAATAAGGTAGCTGCTTTCAATCCAGAAAAACCTGCTTATTAAGCGAAGAACTTATTCTGAAATATGTTCACCGCTAAAAAACCAAAGATTCCTGTAACCAAAACAATACAGAGATCGATGAGGTGGTTTTTCACGATTTCTTTTCTTCGCCTGATCACAACAAATTGAGCAGCAACCAGGACGAGGCTTAACAATAGCCAATTGATTGATTTTGTGAATTCAAAATAGAAATCATTATAATTTGACTTACCATCAGACAGATTTATTTTAGCTGGGAACAGCATTTTGAAAATCTTACCTTCGGTGCGTTCACTTCTTACCGGCCATGTTTCTTTATACTCGTCAACTTTATTGTAGTCGATATCAAGTATCTGTGAGCGAATAAAACCTTCATCAGATGTTATTATGTTGTAGTTAAACATATCACCATAAATTCGGATATTCTGTTCAACAGGATCAATGTTATCAACCGGAAGTTTTATCAGGTGATATTCATCCTGGGTGAGGATATAAAGTTCATTCTCCTGAGAATACAGATAGGCATAATATTTCTTATTTTTAAAGTCGACACAATCGATGCTTTTGAATTTTAGCCCTTCCGGAAGATCTACTTTTTTAACATAGGGTTTGCCCTTGATCATTTTTACATGGAATAACTGATTGGAAGAATCAACAACAAGGTAGCCTTCATCACATGATTTTCGTGTGGTTGGCAAGCCATTGATTGATGTGGCCGGAAATTTAAATCCGCGTTTAAATAATACTGCCGAAAACATTTGGCTTTTTTCTTCGTCCACTTTATTGCTTTGGGCATCCACAAATTCCATTCGCCATGTGATACGAAAATAGTCGGATGGCATTTCCAGGTTTGCACGTCCTGATTCGGCTTCGAACAGTGGGTATAATCCCGGATCGGGGGCAATCAGGTATTTTGGACGGCTTCTGTATGTCGAGCGGTTCATGCCAATGTCATGCATATCCATAGCAATACCTTTAATGGTATCGTACATGGTTCCTGAAATCAATAATTGGCGGGTGTACATCATCGGAAGCTTCTGTTCATACTCTTCGCGGGTATAGGTATTCCCTTTTCTGTCCATACGGGTTAGCCCGTTGTTGTTTCGTTGAATCATAAAATCGTTGTCGATACAACTGTACATTACAAATGGTGTGCTGATTGGTTTGGCAAAAGCCATCCAATATAATTTGGGGATTACAATTGCGAAAGCAACAATGGCAACTAGAACTAAAAAATATCTGCTTAACTTAACCATAACTACATTTCTCCTTTCCTAAAACGGTATCCCGAGAATAATAACGAAATACTTAAAATGATTACCAAAACAACTAAAATTGGGTTTGCGGGTGCATATCCTCCCGATACTGATCGTTCGAGAAATATTGGAACAAATGCAGCCATAACAATGAAATAAAAGAAACGGTATTTCCATACTGGCTCTAAAACAACTAATGCAACTAAAAAGTAAGCCGCAAACCCGGACAAGAACCAGGGCGTAATGCTTATTAGTGCAGCACCAATAATTTCTGCAGGGAAATAAATGGCACTTAAACCGTAAAAAAGAAGAAACAACACCAGGTATATACCGAGCAAACAAGCCGTTCCAAATAGCATCATTATAATCAATGCCTTATTCTCATTAAGTGGTAAATGAAAGGTAAGTTTAATTCGTTTGCTAACGGTTTCGGGAAAGTATTGTGCAATAGCAATTGCTAATCCACCAACAATTGGCACATAATTTAAATAGCTGTAATATTTCACTCCCTGAAACAACATTAGGTACCAATAATTGGTTGCCTCATTAAATTTAAAGTCGTGTTGAACATTCAAAAAGATGTTCCCGACGGCAAGAATTCCTAATCCTGCGTATGCGATTAAAAACCATCTGATTTTTAACCATTCTTTATATATGATTGATTTCCACATAGCCTAATATTTTCCGGTTAAACCAATAAACGCATCTTCGAGCCCCATTTGGATTTGCTGAAAGTTTTTGTGCGCAATTCCATTTTCCTGAAGGAATTTTGTGACAAATTCTTCCGATTCATAGGTGTAAATTTCTACTTTATTGCCCACTTTTTCGAAATTCGCCACGAAATCTTCTTTCGATAAATCGATCGTCGGGTTTTCAACTTCAAGGTAAAACTGTTTAAATTCTGTCATAAACTCATTTACATTTCGTTGTGCCAAAACCCGGTTATAGTCCATAATTAAAACATCATCGATCAGCCGTTCCATGTCCTGGATAATGTGCGAAGTGGTAAAGATGGTTTTGTTTTTTGACTTTGCATATTCGCGCAAATAGTCGATAAATAATCGCCGATAGCCCGGGTCAAGCCCCATCGAAAAGTCATCTAAAATCAATAAATCCGGGTCTTGAGCCAAAATTAGCCCCAGGGCAACCTGTGAGCGCTGACCGCACGACATGGTAGATATTTTTTGGGTTGGTGTAACCTTTAGTTTCGACATTAATTCCCAATAGGGCTCGTTATCCCATTTGGGATAAAATCCCGAATAAAACTTTTCGATCTGGTGAATATTCATAAACGAATATTGCACGTGCCCTTCAATAAGGAAACCTATCCGGGCTTTGTTTTCGGGCGTAAGGTGCTGTGTATTTTCACCATAAATTAAACATTCGCCTTCACGGGGCTGCAAAAATCCGTTCAGAATATTAATGGTGGTTGTTTTTCCTGCGCCATTTTTACCCAGCAGTCCCAGAATACTCCCGTCTTTCACATGGATATTCAGGTTTTCATAAACCAGCTTCTTCCCATAATAATGGGTAAGGTTATTGCATTCTATTGCATTGCTCATACAATTTATTTTATTGATTAATTCTATTTTTGGTTTTAATCGCTTCGTTTTTAATTTTCTCGGATGTTTCTTCCGAGTTTATGAGTTGATCGCAAAACTGATTGATTTCATCGCGTTTATACGAGTGGTTAAACCAGCCCAGCATCTCAACTCCTGCCCATTTAACTTTCTCACTTTCCACGGAATCGATGAATGTAATTAATTCGGAAAGTTTGCTATGGGCAGTTTTGTTCCTAAACAATCGAAGATCGTTATACATGCTCTTTTCTGTCGCTTCCTCGCTGTTTAGGTCAGAAATATATCTCGTTATTGTGCTTGTTTCTTTTTCTATTAATTCGTGCAATTCAGTTTTTGTTTTTTCAGGATCAAGCAAGTATTCTTTTTGTCCGATTTGCCTGTCAATTTCGTTTGTTAACAACTCAGGATCATACATTTCAATTGCATCACGCAAATGATAAAGGATTCTTTTTCCTTTGTTGTTTTCTAATAAAGCATCTGCCAGGAATGGGATATGTTTCGGCGACCCGGACTTTAACACATACGATGCAGCAATTCGCTGTATAAATTCATAGGTGTCGTTCATTCCTAAATTAATTGCTTTTACAAAGTTTGCATCGTTACAAAAGCTAAGTATTTTAAATGCTTCGGCACGTACCGAATTGGATGGCGATTCCTGAAATACTTTTAAATATAAATCAGTATTTTCATTTCCTGTGTTGGTATAAATCAAACGAAGCGCCAATGCTTGCATGTCGGGGTAGGGGCTTTTGAGTTGCTTTTGCCAGAAAGCCACATCTTTAGTCTTTGTAACCAATAATTTATTGATGTCAAGTTTTGGATCGAAGGGGGTAAAGCTTAGCGTTGGATCGCCAATAAGGTGTGTTTCAATATAACAACTCATTTTATGCCAGTTCCCTATTCGCAAGCCAAGCCCAAGCAGTCCATTCATTTCACCCGGCCACTTGTCCTGCAAAGAGTTCACCGAGTTTGCCTGAACGGTTATGGTGTTGCCTTCGTCAAAAATGTATTCGGATGAGATATACTGGTTCTTTTGGAAAGAGCCGTTAAAACAAGCATCGAATTGTATAAATCTTGCGTTTGAAGAATAATTTTGCAGATCTTCCACATAAATATCGAGTTTTGCATTGAACAAAGAATCTGCCTTAATTACTTCTTCATCGAAAGAGCCTTCAAACCAATCGATTGGGATATCCATCCATTCGTGGTAATATTTTTTTGCTTCATTTAAATTGCTGCCCCTTCGTTTTGCCGATCTAAGCTTTGACCGTAGGTAATATTTGATATTTTCGATGGCTACTGCATTGGAACTTGTTTCGGGCATCCCATTCAGGTATTGGGCGGTTATGCCACCATGGTGGTGAAGGAAAGCCAGGTCAAGGTCTTTACGTTTAAGCTCTGCAAGCAACCTGAACTTTACATGGGTGTCAAAATCATAATTAATGTAATTGATCAGGTTTTGTTGTGATGCCAAATAATTAAACTGCTGGCTAAGTGTTACCTTTTCATCTATTCTTGCAAGCATCGACTCTGAGTTATACCCATGACCTGTAAAAAATAAAATTTGATCTACCTTGTCAGGATTGTTTTTGAAGGCAACTACTTTCTTTAGGTAAGACCTGATTTTATCGTATTTATCCTCACCTTCATTGGGTTTAATTCTTCCCGAATAAATATCAACAGAAAGCTTTTGTGGAGAATCCGGGGTAAGGTTGTAATAAAACAAGGAACTATCTTTTTCGTCTTGTTTCAGAAATTCAAACTTCAGATCGAAATCTTCGTAAAAGCGGTCACTGGCTATCGAAGACCTGCTCCAGGCATAACGCTCTTCGTCCATTTTAAACGCCGAAGCCATGTGCTGTGCACCCCGTATCATGGCAATTGGAACATCACCAATAAATACAGCCCCTTCCAGTTTGTTGTTTTTAGAGTAATACAGGTCTTTTAATACTTCCCGGATGGAGTCGGGATGGTTCCATTTGTCGACGATAATCTGGCTTGTTAGTCCTTGTTTATCAATTGATTCAGCATACGCTTCTATTTCTGTTTTAGCCTGCGAATAAGAGGCTTCATCTACTACAATTGCAAACCCTGATCTCTTCTCATGGGTGCAAGACATTACTAACACTGCCATTAGTAATGGCAATAATCTGAATCGTTTCATAAAATATTGAATAAAGTTTTTAGTAACTGTCAATTCGGACAATCCGATGGTTTTTTGTCCTTTTCTAACCTTTTTTGTCCATCTGTTTTGTAAGCATTACATTCTAAAATACAAATCCAATTTTGGCAGATAAAATACCTAATGTTTGATCAGTATTTATTGCATTAGAATAATTGTAACTTAGTTTCAGGTAAACCTGATTAATGTTTTCAAGTTGTGTTGTATTTAGCCCGATATTTAAACATGCCATTACATTTAATACATCGGTTTTGAAATAATTAAAGTCTCCAATATAAACATTCTGAAATTGCTTTTTAGTGACTTCCTCGTCGTTGGAAAGATTTATACTGTTTGATAAATTGTACTGATAAGAGGCGGACAATTCAGGTGCAAAATGCAATCTTTTTGCATATATATTTTTAGTAATACTAATACCACCGTCTACATTCATATAGTCTGCTGAGAATACTTCCGGGATATAGTGGTATTTTTCCTGGTTAAATTTAAATCCTGCGTTTGCTTTAAGATCCCAATGAACCAATCCGTTTTCTTTTAAGCTCAAGAAATTATAATTTGCCTGCGTCCAAATAGTTGTGCGGTTAAATTTCATGTTTTTTGAGATCGTTTTATACTGTGTTGTATTTCCTTCATAAACACGCTCCTGGTTATATTCAATACCTTTTCCGTCAACAAAACCAGCATTCAGTTTTACTAATTGAATGGAATTGTTTTTGGCACGTTTTAGTTGCTCATTAAACACTATTTTTAATTGTTTCCAGTCTCCCGCATCAGACTTTTTGATTACTGAGCTTCCATCGTCAATTGCTTCGATCCCATAGTTTGCCCTTATTTCAGAAATAGAGTGTAGGTTAGCAAAGTCTGTTTCTAATTGAAAACCTCCAAAGATCTCTTTTTGAGATTGAAATCTATCGTAACTAGCTTTTATTTCATAGGTATAAAATCCGAATCCTTTAAAAGTAAAATAGGAGGGATCAGACTTATCGGTGACCACCTGAATGTAATCAATTTCTTCTTTTCTGTTTGAGACACCAAGGTCAAATCCAATTTTCATTTTCCCTTTTTGGATAATAATTCCGGGATTAATGGCAAACATTGTAACCGTATTCTCAGGTCTTGGATCTTTTTGTTTTGCTCCAACACCCACTAAATAGTTGAATTTAACCCCTAACGTTGTGTTTTTATTCAAAGATGTTGACACTCCGGCATTAAGTCTGTATTCTTCTTTATGGTAGGTGGCGCCTCTTACCGAGTCTCCAATAATATATGGATTTCCTCGGTATGGATCATAGGTACCGTTCCACAAGGTATTTTCCTCATTGTTTAAACTATAGGTAAATTCACCAAACAGAAAAAGTTTGTTAATCTTTTGGTAGCCAACTGTTTGCAGGAAGAATTCGTTGAAATTATCACCATTCATAAGTGGTTTAAAGTCACCGGATTGATGATTATATCCAGTATTAAACTCACCCGAAGAAGATGTATTATAAACCAATCCTGCAATGTTAGATGTATTCATCCAGGGATTATTGATCTTATTCCATTTGGAAAAATTGAATGTATTCACATTAATGCTATCACCTGCCAACGAGATATTGGTTAGCAAAAATAAAGAAAGCAATAATGACCCTAACGTTTTATAAGCTACCATTTTTAATTGATTGAATTATTGTCTGCCTAAAGCAAATGCTCTAGGCAGACAGATAAAATTATTAGTTTTCCACAGCTGATGGATGCACTCCCGGAGTTGGATCCAGGTCATGTAAAAAGTCTTCGGAAGAATTATTTGTGTCTTTATAAATAACACGTCCTTCAACAATCATTTTTGCTTTTCTGCGAATTGATTTAGAACAATATGTTCCACCTTCAAGATAAGTATAACCAGCATCTAATTCAGCAGGAATTCTTTTGTTACGCTTTTCTTCATCGAATCGTACAATCTCAACAGCATCAATAACCATGTCTTTATGAATCATCAAATACTCTTTCGTAGAACTACTCCCAGGAGTTGTTTTAAAGTTGTTGGCATCAGCCACATAACTTTCCCAGTCTGGCAAATTAAATAGAATAACACCTGCTCCAAAAACAGAATGCAACCAATCCATCATGGTTGTTGAAGAGGTGTACATCATGGTTAAATTAGGAACGCCTGGGGCATCTAAATCTTTTCCTGAAATCTCAACATAGGTTTCCCAGTCTGCGTTTTCTAAATTAACAGGTGAATTTGGATTGCCATTTTCATCCGTTTTGTGGTCAATTCCATCGTGTGCAATTAAAATACTTTCGCCTGGTAAAACAGGATGATCAGTACCATTCCCTGGAACTCTCCATAAGTGATAAGTAGTGGCCATCTCATCCATTAATGTTCCATCTTCTTTTGTCCATACACATGGTTTTGAACTGGTTGCTTTTAGCACTCCTAGGCACAAGCCATCAGCATATAAAGTCTCACCTGAGTTATTATAGATTTCATGGAATTGGTCGGCATAATAATTTTTGTCTTCCGGAGTTTTTGATCCCGAGAAATAGATTTCTTTAAAAATAAAACCTCCACTGTTGTTTGCCATAATAAGTTCTGCGGTTGCAGATGATTCCTTCATTAAAGAATATCCCGCTAAAAGCATGTTGAAAGCATAGCTATCATCGCCATCAACAACTTCAAAGCTTGTGCTAAAGTCGTAAGTTCCTTCCACAAGTAGGAATGATGCAACGCCAGATGCCAATAGAGGAGATGTAGTTTCTCTTCCTGTTTGAATATTTACAGCTTTAACGGTTACCCCGTCAGGGATGCTTGTGGCAGTAAATCCGTCAGGAAATAAAATGGTAAGATCTAAATTGTAACTGGGGGTAACATCATCTTGACAGTTTATGATCAGTAAACTGAAGGTAAGAACAAGGACATAATTAAGAAATTTTTTCATGATTGAAATGATTTATGGTTTTAAACTTTATAAAGTGAGTATTAATTCTGCACCGAAATAAGCTGTTTGATTTCTGCGTGTAAATGAGTCAGTCCGCTCTATTTTAACTAAAGGGCGATGGTTAAAAAAGTTATTTGCAAAAAACGATAATTTTGCCTTGTTGCTAAACTCTTTTGTTAACTTGAGGTTTACCTGCCAGATTGGAGGATAGGTAGTAGCCATAAAATAGTCGCTATCCAACGACTTTACCATATTTGAATAGGGCACCTCAAAACTTTGCGGATCCTGAAAGTCAAATTGATGCATGTTTTTATCAAAATAGGCTATAGGATCAATGTATATTTTATCGACACCTTCAAATTGTCCATAAATTTTTGCATTGTTTTCAGTTAATGAATATGCAATAGGTTGATCGTTTTCATCCTTCCAGTAGTAGTTTGTTTTATCGATCCAAACAAGCTGTGTATTTAATGAAAAGATCATTTTTAGCTTCGGAATGTGGGTGGTAATCTTAAAATTAGAATTTAAACGTTGCTTAACATTTCCTCGGTTCCCCGGGAATATACTAACATATGGAAATTTTTCTCCCTGATAAGAACCACCTTCTTTCTCCGTAAAGGGTAAAACATCTTGAATACTTTTAATATTGTAATAAGCACCGCTAACTGAAAAATTTGTTTTTATGGCATTAATTTTACCAAAATCGATAACGTATTCAACACCTTTTTTATAAATACTATAATTGTTGATGGGTCTTTTATAGGAATGAAAATCACTTTTAATTTCATAAGGTAGTGTTAGTGTTTTCCCATCTTCCGTATAGGTGATTTCACCGTTATTGTATTGGGGATTTTTACCTGACCCTTCCAGCTGGTTCCATCTTTTATAGTCCATTGCAAAGTATTGCGATGTCCACTTAAATCCGTTGAGTATTTCTTCCTTAAAAGCGGTTAGCATTACTTTAATGCCTAATACATTAAAATCAACTCCTGTCTCAAATTTGGTATTTGTGGTAGGTTTTAAATCCGGATTACTGGTATCTTCAATTACTTCCGTTGTCGATACAATTAAGTCGGGGTAATAGTTAAAACTCATCTCATCTTCGTATGATTTATCAGGATATAAGAAAATCATACTGGGTGTTTTAGATGTTTTTCCAAAACCAAATCGTACAGAAAGGTTTTTTAAGGTATTTGTTCTTCGGTTTTTAAATATTTCTAAAGATGTATTTACTCTTGGCTCAAGGGTTGTATAACCATCGGTAGTAAATAATCCGGTAGGCAACAAATTGGTGTACCGGACTCCTGCCTGTGCCTTAAACACAATGTTGCCGATAGGGATTGAAATCTTATCCTGTAGATATAGAGAAAGCGTATTGCTGGCAGGAATATCCTTAAAAGCACGTGGTCTGGTGGAAGTTGCTCCCGAAGGAGGTCTGGTTACATCGTAAATCTTTCCATCTCCGTTATTTCCAGAGGTACGCCAATCGGATCCCAGCATAAAAGTATTGTTAATAGCACCATATTTCCCGGTAATATTTGCTTTTATCGAACCAAAATAGTTGTATGGTTTTCCATCGATGGTCAGATCGCTGAAATAGCGTGTTGGTAACAATACTGCTTCATACTCCCCGGAAGTATTTGCAGTAGGGAGAGGAGTAGCACCATTATTGGTGGTCATGCGGTACTCGTATACTTCCTGTTGGGTAAAATTACCTGAGAAATTATAAACGATGTTTGTAAGCCAGGGTTTTTCTACTGAATATTTACCATACAACTTCATGCTAATATTCTTTTCTTTTTCCTGGATGATCTCTTCGCGCAGCATGTCAGGATCATTTTTTTCATTATCGAAGGTATTGTAATAACTAACCTTCGCATTAATACTCAAGGGTGTTGATTCCCTAAACAAAACGTTTGAATAGCCAAGTTGTCCGGTAATACGTTTATAACTTTTTGTAGGTTTTCGCAGATCATCCATTGAATTGGTATAGTCAAAATCAAGGTTAACTGCTCCATTATTGTTCCCGGGCAATAAAAATCCTTTGGAGATAGCAGATTGTTTGATTCTTGGATCCACCTTAATTTTTGCCCTCAATTTTGTTTTACCCGCTTTTGTTTTTACCAAAACAGCACCAGTTGTTAGGTTACCATATTCAACGGAAGGAATTCCCCGAATCACTTCTACAGATTCAATATTCTCTGTTGGAATTTGCCGAAGGTCGACACCTTGTCCGGCAGTAGAATAATCCTGTGCTGTTCCTCCACTGGCGGTATTTAACGTTTGCATATTTGCATCGTTGCTTATTGGTGTGCCGTCCACGATAATGGCTGTTCCCATGGCACTATTATCATCCGGATCATTCGTTGTGTTAATATCCCGAATCGTAATTTGATTGGAGGAAGACATGTCCGGATTTAAAGTTATTTGCCCGGGAACCAATTGCATAATATCTGACAAATTGGTAGCCTGAACATGTTCAATTGCTGTATTTTCTATTTTTGATGAGGAACTTAAACTTGTATTTTCTTTTGCAACAATGGTTACTTCTTCAAGTCCAAGCGATGATTCTATTAATTGCAGTTTGTAGTTTAATACATCTTTCGAAATGGTAATTACTCGTTCATATTTCTCAAAACCAAGGCACGATGCCTGAATTGTATAGGTTCCTGAAGGGATATTTTTAAAATTAAATTCCCCGTTCATATCCGATGTGGTCCATCGTTCCAATTCTGTTAACTGAATGGCAACCAGCGGGATTCTTTCTTTAGAATCCTTATCCTCAACGATGCCGGAAATCCGGTTTGAACCTTGTGCCATTCCGAATCTCGGCACACAAAGAACAATTAAAATAAATAGTATTTTTAATTCGTTTGCCATACAATTTTTATTTAAATATCGATACCCAGGTTCTTTTTCAGTATTCAAAATAAGCTATTCTATATAGTGGCTGCAATCCCCATATCTTATGATTTTAGTCTTCATGGTTTATGCCAAGTTCATCTGTAAAATCAAACATATTCTTCACTTTTGCCACCTTTCCACTGGTGTAGGTAATGGTAAGTGAATCTACCTGTAATGCACTGATAATATTTGCAGGATTTGTCATCGTGTCCACAAACGAAATCTCTGCAACTTCCTGAAGGGCTGAGTCAAGTTTGGTACTAAACTCAACCACACCATCATCGTTTGACAGGTGGCTAACCAGATATGAATACCGTGCTTTTAAGGCTTTGTTTTTACCCATTGGCAAGGTGTAAATACCAATTACATCATCTGAATAATCGGTCCGGTTGTTAAACATACTTTCGTAGGGCGAAAACAACAATGAAATATAATCCTTTCGTGTGAGCGTTGAATACGCTGGTTTCCCTGAAACTTCGTATTCCAATTCAACGGTATTGATCCCTGCTTTTGTTTCATAACTTAGGGTTTCCGATTCAATGATCGAAATCAAACCTTCTTTGTCTTCCACTTCTTCAGGGAAATATATTTTCACCACCACCGGGCAATCGAACTCAGAAATTAATCCAACAGCGTTTGTTTCTTGTTTGAGCAGTACACTCAGGTAACTAAAATCGTAACTGTCGAAAAAGTTCTCTAGCTTTAAGGATACTTCATATACATTGTCAATATCTCTTGCTATTGGTACCAATGGCTTTTTCTGTGGCGTAAACAATAATTCCTGGATTTTTTCTTCGGTCAATTTTTTCGGATCATAGGTAATTTTTACGCGATGGTGTTTCACAAAAGTTGCAACACCGTAAACGCCATCAACCCTTTTCATTTTACTTGCAAACGACATGGAACTACCATAACATTTAATGTTTTTCAACCCAGATTGTGTAAAAATTTCCGCATCAACCATTTCTTCAGGTTCTGCCCATTTTTGGTCAATGGTTGGCACCTCCCATACCTTACCCAAAGTTATACCTACAACAACCAAAACAATGGTCATTATTACAGGAAGCCATTTAAATTCCTTGCGTTTATTAATTGTAAGGGTGTTTTTTGCAGGACAAACCAGAAGGCAATCGCCACATAAATTACAGTCAACATGTTTCACGGTTTTGAGGCTTGCCACATCAATTGCTTGCGGGCATTTTTTTGTACATAATTGGCAATCCGTACAAGTTGTAACGTTTCTGGTGATTCGTGCAAAAGGTGTGAACCGGCTTTTTTGTCCAAACAATTCGATGATAAAACCACCTGCGCAAATAACAGCCAGTGGCCATACATAGCTTACTTCAACGCCCATTTTTAGCAAAACAAGGTAAATAACCATTGTTGCAACAAAGAAAATGGAGAATTTAAAAATATTTGAAATTGCACCAAGTGGACATATGTATTTACACCAGAAGAGTCGTATAAAAACAGATCCAAAGATGACCAAAACGATGGATATTACTGCGTACAAAATAACAACATCGGTGTTAAATCCGGATGCAATTCCGAAGTAAGGATCAAATTTCTTGCAGAACAATTCGTTGGACGAAAGTGTAAAATACAGGGTTATAAACAGTAAAATGTATTTTAAGGAGCGTAAAGCTTTATCAGCAATTCCTGTAATGGTGAACCTGACCTTTAGTTTGTCGCCGAGCTTTCCAAGCCATTCGCTTACAGTGCCAATTGGGCAAATATATGAACAGAACAGCTTGCTAAACACAATAACTCCCAAAAGGAGCAAAACGCCCATAACAATTTGGGCACTGGTCATTGTACACGAAAGGGCATTGTTTAGTAAATAGCTCCCCAATGCCTGTAATCCTCCAAACGGGCAATAGGCCTCAAAATCAGGCGTTGCAATGTTCGTCACTCCTGGTAAAAATGCCAGGATCAAAATAAATGTAATAACTCCCCACTGAACGGCAAGGCGCGGCCAGTTAGTCCTTTTGGTTTTTAATTTCATAGGTACATCTTTATTTAAACCGAAGTTTAAATTTCACATAAATTAAATCTTGTAGCTGTAGAGCTAATCCAGGAAAAAGATCAATAAGAACTGAAACCCAGATTATAACCTTCCAAATGAATAATCGTCGGTAATGTGGTATTTTTCGCAAAGCTCCATCACTGCCCGGTCTTTGTCCGATTTCTCTCTGTTAAACGAATTGATATCGGCATTGCTTCCCAACAGGACACCCAGGAACATTCCGGCGGCTAAAACTGCTGCTATTTGCAGGTATTTAAAGAAGTCGAATCCGGATGTTTTGTCAATTTTAACCCTTTCCTTTTTTTGCATAACCTTTTCAACTATGCATCAGGTAATTCAACTTCCAACTCCATAACTGCCATTACTTCTTCCACCCAATTATTTTGTTCGTTTAAGTCGGATTTGGAAGTTTGGCGGTTTTTGCCGTTTTTTCCTGAAAAAATACTATTTACTTTCTGATTATTATCCATGTCTATTATTTAAGACGAAATTGAAAATGAAATCTGGCGTTTTGTTTTAATTTTTTTTCTGATTTAATTGATTTCGCCTCGAACAATTTGCCTTGTTGCAGTAACGGCACTGGTTTCCGGCTTCCATCATTTCCAATAATAATTCGTCAAGTAATAGTTTTTGCTCAGGATCGCAAATGCTTTTTATGTTTTGAAAGTGTTGAACGGTTTGTCGTTTTACCAAGGCATGCTGCCTTCCTAATTTGTCGATGAGCTGCTTTATTTCTTCAGGTGAAGATTCTTCGGACGATAATTGTTTGATAAGCTCAAAGTTTGTTTCACATTCCATATCAATAAGCAATTGATAGTTCCTAAAAACTTTTTGGTCCATTTTAAGAACTTCCTGGAATTGTTCTTCCGATAATTTTAATCGTTCTTTTAAAAATTCATCGGAACTATATTGATCAATATATTCGGTATCTTGGTTTTGGTTCATGAAAAGAAATGCGCCAAAGGCTGATATATTTATTACGAGTAAAAATATATTCAACCACTTCATGGTATTTTGCTTTGTATTCATCTCTTTAGGAATTATGTTTTATATAGTCTGTAAGTTTCTGTTTCAGGTTTTTCTTGGCCCGGTACATGAGCGACTCAACCGAAGTAGGGGATAGATTGAGTTGATCGCAGATTTCTTTTTGTGAGAATCCTTCGAATTTGTGCATCAGAAGTACTTGCTTCTGGTTTTTCGGAAGTTGGTCAATAAATTTATAAAGCTGGCTAACTGCTTCCTTTTGTTCCAGCTTTTTATCGGGGGTATTGTATTCGGTATACTTTTTTTGCATTTGGGCGTTTTGGGGGAGTTCGTTTTCTGGTTGATTTTCTGCTTTCGCGGGATTTTTCTTTCTTAAAAAACTAATTGATTTGTTATAGGCTATTTTATATAGCCACATTGTTAAGTCTTCTTCGTTGCGTACAAAGTTACAAGATTTATACACTTCCAGGAAAACATCCTGAAAAATATCTTCCGCATCAGGATGGTTTCCAACTAAACGATAGGCAGTGTTATAGACCAGTTTTTTATATTTTTCGATAAGTGACCGAAAGGCGAGGTTATTATCTTTTAATATTTGATCTATTAACTGCTTGTCGTTCATTTATACTTTTGCCTTTGCACTTTCTTTTCGAATCAGGTTTTTCTTTTTGAGATATTCCGTTGCTTCTTCTTTTGTTTTAAACAGGTCTCCATCGGTTTCGAGCCATGTTTCGCCTTTTGAAAGTCCCATTTTAGAGCATCCCTGAACCTCCATTAAACTAATATCTTCCAACGATTTCATTTTTATTTCGTTGTTGTTTATGGCTATTACCTTTGCTTTCACAGGTTTCCCAAACATGGGTGTTCCTTTTTCGTCAACCGAAACAACTATCCCGTAACAAACCACATCTTTTTCGATCCAATCGCCAACTTTTGTAGTTAGTTTGTCGTTCAGTTCAACTTTTTCTTCTTCGTAGGTATAACTTGCAACTTCACTGCTTTTTTTATTTGAATTGCATGCTGTGGCCAGTAGGAGTGCAAGAACTGCTATCAATGATAAATGCTTTTTCATTTCGATTTTTTTTGTTTTGATAAATTACGAATACCTTATTGCCAAAGTTACTAAGCCCCTTCATTGAAGGACTGTTAGCTCTGTTAGGTATGCAAAAATGGGGTGGTAATTAAAATTGACAGTTTCAAAAGTACAAAATAAAAGAAATATTGCAACTACTTGAAAAAAAATTGAACGTTTTTATTGCAAAAATCGAAGTGAGCTATAATTAAGGGTATAAAAAAAGCCGTGGCAAAATACCACAGCTTTTAATAATACCTTGCTTTATATATGCTTAATATGCATTTATTATTTGAATAAAATCTTCAGCTTTTAAGGAAGCTCCACCAATAAGTCCGCCGTCAACGTCAGGATTGGCAAAAAGCTCGTTTGCATTTTTTGGATTACAGCTTCCTCCATAAAGGATGGAAGTTCCATCAGCTATTTCCTGTCCAAATTTTTCAGCAATTGCGCCCCTTAAGAAAGCGTGCATTTCCTGTGCTTGTTCTGATGATGCTGTTACCCCGGTTCCAATCGCCCAGATTGGTTCGTAAGCAATCACCAATTTTGAGAAATCTTCTGCAGAAAGCGTGAAAATTGTTTCTTCAAATTGTTTCTTTACAAATTCGTTTTGAGTTCCGGCTTCACGAATTTCCAACGCTTCACCACAACAATAAATCGGTGTTAAACCAGCTTCCAAAGCCAATGCCAGTTTTTTATTTAATGTTTCGCTTGTTTCACCATAATATTCCCTTCTTTCGGAATGGCCTAAAATAACATATCCGGCACCTGTCGATTTAATCATATCAACAGAAACTTCGCCAGTGTATGCGCCTTTAGCCTCTGCAGCACAGTTTTGTGATGCAACTCCAATTCTATTGCTAACAGCACCAACAACGCTTGTCAGGTGTGTAAATGGAACGCCCAATACGACAACAACATCGTCTGCCCCTTTTGTGGTAACCAATTCATTTACGGCGTCTGCTAAAGCAACTCCTTCCGGTACGGTTGTGTTTAATTTCCAGTTTCCTGCAACTATCTTTTTTCTCATTATGAAGTATTTTAATTAATGGTAGATTTTTGATTTTCAACGCCTACAAAAATAGTATTTGCCGAAGGATATAAAAGTTGGTGAAAGCCAAAGCCCGGAAATTTAACTATTTGTTCAGAATGTTGGTCGAACTCACAATAGACTTTTTAGTTAAGTCTACAATGTTAAGGTAAAACTACAATAAAAAACATTGAAGATACTCCATGACCAATTCTACATATTTCTTATTTTAATCGAAACCGATTGGAATCTTGTGTACTTTGTCTTGCTACTTGATACTTGAGCCTAGTTGTATTCAGCACTAAATTCCTCAGGCGTAGGAATATCGTTGAAATGGTATTTTGCCACAATTACCCCGTCTTTTAGTACCATAAGTCCCGGGTTCGAACGGATCATCGTTTTTAATGTAATTTCATCGCAGTTAAAAAATTCGAACGAGGCACCGTTTTCTCCTGTGAATACTTCAGCTTCTTCTAATAGTGTTGAAGTCAACCCAATAAACGAATATCCGTTTTCGTTGGCCCATTTGGCAAGCGTATTAACTTTGTCCATCGACTTGGTTTTGGCTGTGAACAGGTCATAAGACACAAAAATAAATACATAGTTTTCGTCGCGAATGAAATAATCAATGATATCATCGCCTTCGCGCGTCATAAATGTCAGGTCATGAATTGGTGGTTTATACCCTTCTTTCACCAACTTTGATTCCAGGTTATAATACTCCCAATTAACAGTATCTTTCCATGGGTAGTTTTCTTCCGTGAATTCTTTAATTTTTCCGGTATTCTTGTTTTTATATTGAAAAATATTCTCATACACGTCCTGTTTTGCATCATCAGGGTAGGACATTGCTTCCGGAATATTTACGCCAACCTTATAAGGGCGAAAATCAAAAATCGGTAAGTGCTGATAAGAATAATACGCGGAGCCCACATACGCAATTAATACTACTGCACCCAATGCGTAATTTACTTTTACGGGAATTATTTCCCAGCCTTTTTTCCGATAGCCAAAAATTATAATGGCTAAAATGATGAGTACAATATTTTTGTAGAATGTTTCCCAATTGGATATGACAAGTGCGTCGCCAAAGCAACCGCAATCGGTTACCGGGTTTTTTAGCGCAATCCATAAAGTCAGCCCAGTAAAAAAGGACATAAACAAAAGCCCAAACCAGGCGAACAGCTTCACGCGGATTTTTAATAAGATGCATACTCCAATAATAAATTCGGCGAAAGCAAGCAGGATGCCCAATACGAATGCCGACCAACTTAACCATTCCAATCCCATTGCCTGAAAATAATCTTTAAACTTAAAAGCAGAACCCCAGGGATCAATTCCTTTTACAAAACCAGAGAATATTAAGGTGATTCCAAGCAAGATTCGGGAAAGGTGGTATATAAACTTCATAATCTGAATTTTTCTAGTATAATTTAAACACTAAAAATACCAATGTTTTAATTTGAAAACTGTTAAACAATTGTGATTAATTATTAATGAACTGTTAATGGTTTCAAGTTTGGTGGCTTTACAATCAATCTTCGAATTCAATTTTGATCATTGCAAAAACCGAATAATTAATCATGTCAAGGTAGTTGGCATCAATACCTTCCGAAATAATGGTTTGCCCTTTGTTGTCCTCAATTTGTTTAGTCCGTTTAATCTTCATTAAAATTAAATCGGTGTACGAACTCACACGCATATTCCTCCAGGCCTCACCATAATCATGGTTTTTGTTTAACATAAGCTCTTTTGCTTCCTCGAAGTATTTATTGTATAATTTGGTCGCTTCATCGCTTGAAATTTCGGCATCAGAAGTTCCAAGTTCCAACTGTATTAAGCCAATAATTGCATAGTTGATTATGCCAATAAATTCGGAGCGGATGCCTTCATCAACTTTCATTTCCCCTTTTTCTTCGATACTTCTAATCCTTTGGGCTTTAATATATATCTGATCGGTTAATGAGCTTGCCCTGAGTATTCTCCAGGCTGTGCCATAATCCTTCATTTTTTTTTGAAAAACACTTGCGCAGATGCCAATTACCTGATCATATTGTTGAATAGTTTTTTCCATAAACTTATTTTATCATGCGGCATAAAAGTATTAAAAATTGAGGAATTTGGTCGGTTTTATTTTACTTTTGTAGTCACCATAATTTTAAACTAAATTCAATTTGTTATGTTGATTACCCAGTCTGAAGCCCGGTTCGTTAAAAGGGACAGCATTGTTCATCTTGATGATTATTGTATCGACTTAAAAAGTCCGATTGTTGCAGGCATTATTAATGTTACCCCGGATTCTTTTTACGATGGTGGATGGATTAAAAACGAAAAATCACTTTTGAAAAGAGTGGAGACAATGATTGAAGATGGCGCAACCATTATTGATATTGGTGCCATTTCAACCAGACCGGGTTCAGAATCAATTTCAACAAAAGAGGAACTTAACAGGTTGCTGCCAGCCGTGAATGCGGTTCGTAAGGCATTTCCGGAGCAAATATTGTCTTTAGATACCTTTCGGTCGTGGGTAGCCGTTAGGGTGATCGATGAAGTTGGGCCAGTTATTATCAATGATATCTCGGGAGGTACCATGGATTCAAAAATGTTTGATACCGTTGGGCGTTTAAAGGTACCATACATTTTATCACACATAAAAGGTACCCCGGTGAACATGCAGCAAAACCCGGAATATAAAGATATAATACAGGAAATTTCTACTTTTTTCAGTCAGAATGTGAAGAAACTGACCAAAGCAGGGGTGACCGACATAATTTTGGATCCGGGATTTGGGTTTGGTAAAAACCTTGCACATAATTTTGAATTACTGAACAGGCTTGATTCGTTTAAAGTTTTTCAGTTACCTTTGATGGTTGGGGTTAGTAGGAAGTCAATGATCCACAAGACTTTAAATATTAAGCCTGATGAGGCGTTGAACGGAACCTCAGTTGTAAATACCCTTGCACTTTTGGGTGGTGCCGATATTCTTCGCGTGCACGATGTTAAGGAGGCAATGGAAGCGATAAATATTTTTGATGAACTAAAATTAACAGCAGAATAAATGTTGGGATTTATTACGCTTAGGTTTCTTGATGTATTGGATATATTTCTGGTGGCATTTTTACTCTACCAGATTTATAGGCTGATTAAGGGTACCGTTGCATTTAATATTGTTATCGGCTTATTCTCATTATATCTGATGTGGATTGTTGTGAGGGCATTAAATATGGAACTCTTAGGCTCAATAATGGGGCAATTTATTGGTGTTGGTGTACTGGCCCTAATAATTGTTTTTCACCCCGAGATTAGGAGATTCCTTGTTTATATAGGAACTAATTATAACCTAAATAAAGTTTTGTCGCTCGATAAATTAATTAATGCCGGCAAATTTCCAACTATTTCAGAACAGCTGGCAAATGAAATTATTGATGCTTGTGAAACAATGTCAAATTCGCAAACCGGGGCTTTAATTGTTATTTTACGTAAAACAGAATTGTTGGAAATAATTAACAGTGGGGAAAAAATCGATGGAAAGATTTCTTCTGCTTTGTTAACAAGTATATTCTTTAAAAATTCGCCATTACACGATGGGGCTGTAATAATAAAAGGCAACGAAATTGTTTCGGCAAGGTGCATTCTTCCGTTAACACAAAACGAGTTGAAAAATAAGAACCTGGGGTTGCGCCATCGGGCAGCCATGGGAGTAACAGAAAATACGGATGCACTGGCAATTATTGTTTCTGAAGAAACAGGAAATATTTCCTTTTCGTTGGGAGGGAAACTGGAAGAAGACATCACTCCCAAGCAATTGGCAAACAGGATAGAAAAGCATTTAATAAACGTCTGATCAGCTTTACCCCCTTTCAAGACTTAAAATATAATCTCTTAAAGTATGAATTCAATTTGTAAACTCTTTAATATAAAATACCCAATTGTTCAGGGGGGAATGGTTTGGTGTTCAGGATGGAAACTTGCTTCAGCAGTGAGCAACGCTGGTGGTTTAGGACTGCTTGGAGCAGGATCAATGCATCCGGAAACTTTGCAGGAACATATACAAAAAATGAAAGGCGCAACAAGCCTACCCTTTGGGGTAAATGTTCCGCTAATGTACCCTGAAGTGGAGAAAATAATGCAAATAATCATTGATGAAGAGGTACCAATTGTTTTCACATCGGCGGGCAGTCCTAAAAAATGGACAGAAACCCTGCAGGGGCATGGAATTAAGGTGGCTCATGTTGTTGCGAGTTCTATTTTTGCCAGGAAGTGTGAAGATGCTGGTGTAGATGCTGTGGTAGCCGAAGGATTTGAAGCAGGTGGGCATAATGGGAGGGAAGAAACCACTACCTTGACGCTTATTCCCGATGTTCGGCAAACGATAAAAGTACCTTTAATAGCCGCAGGTGGTATTGGTTCTGGTAAAGCAATGTTGGCGGCAATGGCCCTTGGTGCCGATGGCGTGCAGGTTGGATCACGGTTTGCAATTTCCGAAGAATCATCGGCACATATCGATTTTAAAAACCTTGTGGTAGCATTGCAAGAAGGAAGTACCAAACTTTCTTTAAAATCTTTGGCTCCGGTTCGTTTGATAAAAAATGAGTTCTTTTCGAAGGTTGAAGAGATGGAGAGCATGGGGGCAAAACGCCATGAATTACTGGAATTATTAGGTAAAGGAAGGGCTAAAAAAGGAATGTTTGAAGGTGACCTTGAAAATGGAGAACTTGAAATAGGACAAGTAGCATCCCAAATTAATGAAATCCTTCCCGTTAGCGAAATTGTAAAAAGGATGATAGACGAATACAATGCAGCTAAACAAGAATTAGAATCTGGGAAAAAATATCAGTTTTAATCGTATAATTACTCTTGGCTTGAAACGGAGATGATCAACATTAAAAATTTTCTTTATTCTCTATTCTTCAGGAAATATACCCGCTTTTTCACTCCGTTCAACCAGATTGAAGTATTGGAATGCGATAAAAATATAAGGTACAATATATAAGAATGATGATATAACCGTCGTAATTCCAAGCATTATCCAATACCAGTTCGGATATTCAATAGATTGCCCTTGTAATGAACCGGCCAGTGAAGTGGAAAAACCGGAAACCATGGAGGGAATTGAAAGGGCAAACCCGGTTGCCAGTATAAATAATAATCCAACGAGGTTAACAACAAATGTATTCAGCCATTGGGAATTCACTAATTTCCAGGATCGGGAAAGTGCTTGCCCAATACCTTTTTTCTCGACCACGACTGCAATTGCCGCCACCGAGAATGTATTGGCAAAATAAATACCGGGAAGAAAGCACACCATCAGCCCCAAAAATGAGATGGTGATTGCGATAACTACCACACCCAGAAGCATCAATGAATTTGAGAATATGCGTTCGGTTACATCCTGTATGGTAAAATTACCTTTGCCTTTTTCAGCATATAAAGCGATGTAGGAATACACAACCCCCATGAACAATGTTTGCACAAATATGCTAAAACTGCTAACAATGAAGATGTTCTTATACAAAGGTTTCAGGCTTTCCAGCAGATATTCGGGATCGTCCGGGATATCAAGCCCAACCATTTTTTGCTGCAAAGTTATTTGTACGTATGTGAAAATAAGGAAGAATGGTAGAACATACCTAAGTGATAACTTCCAAATTGGTTTGATTTCTTCTTTAATAAATAGAAATGAATCGGACAAAATTTCGCCCACTTCCCTAACTTTCCGAATTTGCATTTCTCGCCTCCCTCGATTTTATAAATCTTCCGTTGTTTTTTCAATGTGGTATGAGTTCCTTTCCGATGAACTTCGTGTAACCAATTCTGCCACAAAACCTGTCAGAAAAAGAAGTGTACCAATAATCATTGCTGTTAATGCCAAAAAGAAATAGGGGCTTTCAGTAACTTTTGGTGCTTTTATTTGGTTAGCTATTGCTACTAGTTTATTGGCACCAACGGCAATGGTGGATATTAAACCAAGGAAAAATACTACTGTTCCCATTAAACCAAAAAAGTGCATGGGTTTTTTCCCAAATTTCTGGATAAAAGTTACCGATAAAAGATCGAGAAAACCATTGATGAAACGTTCCAATCCAAATTTAGTTTTTCCGTATTTTCGTGCCTGGTGCTGCACTACCATTTCGCCTATCTTTGTAAAACCGGCATATTTTGCTAAAATCGGAATGTACCTGTGCATTTCGCCATATACCTCCACACTTTTAACAACTGTATTTCGGTACGATTTAAGTCCGCAATTAAAATCGTGCAGTTTGATTCCCGAAACCAATCGTGCGGTTCCGTTATATATTTTGCTGGTGTTATTTTTAATAAAGGAGTCGTAGCGTTTCTTCTTCCAGCCCGAAACCATATCGTATTTTTCTTCGACAATAAGGCGGCGAAGTTCGGGTATTTCTTCAGGGCTGTCCTGAAGGTCGGCATCCATAGTAATAACCACATCGCCTTTTGCGGCACTAAACCCTGAAAACAGGGCAGCAGATTTTCCGTAATTGCGCCTGAATTTAATTCCTTTAATATGATCGTTTTCTTTTTTAAGGTCTTCAATTACCTTCCACGAACTGTCATTACTGCCATCGTCAATCATGATAACTTCGTACGTAAATTTGTTTTCGGTCATCACCCTGTCAATCCAGGCAGCTAGTTCCGGTAACGATTCTTCTTCATTAAATAAGGGTACAATTACGGAAATATCCATTGCTTATTGAGTAAATTTAAGTTCTATAATTATAATTCTTCGTTTTTACGCCTTACAATCAGGGCAACAATTGAAGCAATAATTGCCCCGCCAATTACCCCAAACATTATTCCTTGCCTCAAAGTCTTCCAAATGGTAGGGATATCTTCAAATTTTTCCATTGCTTTATTTATGGCAGATTCTGGGGCACCCATATTTTCCATGTATTCAAGGGTGTTTTGTTGCATAACAGCCATTAAATTTTCCATATAATCAGGTGCAATTATGGTATGGAAAATATAATTATAAATGGTTGAAATAATGGTTGAAACGATGATAACCATAAAAGCAAATTTAAATGCAGATCCAAAATTTATAAATCCGCCACACTCTTTGTTTCTATAAGATTTGCTAAAGATCCATAAAAGGATGAAATTAAGGATGAGTGAGAATAAACCAATAATAGCTCCTCCCCACATTCCGGCAGATTCGATGATTCCACCAGCCCAGATAACGACTGATACAAGAATAGAGATTAAGCCAAGGTATAATCCGTATACCATGGATGATTTCATTAAAGAAGTACTTTTTTGTTCCATAATAATTGGGTTTTTAGGAAAAATGATTCGACAAATATATGTTTTTTAAAGTTTATTATAAGGATTGTTCTGTAAAATTACGATTCATTTTACAAGTCAAACAAGTTATTAAATAAGCAATTTCACATGGAATTAGTTAGTGGGTTTTTAAAAATGTTACGACTTGTGAAGAAATTATTTGCGGGCTAATCAAAATTTTCTACTTTTGTGGCCGGGTAAGTCCTGTACGACCAGCTCCTGCTGAATCCCCCCAGGGTCGGAAGACAGCAAGGGTAGGCGGTTGTAGCGGTGCGATACAGGTAGCTTACCCACTTTTTTTAAAAGGCGAAAAAATTTAAAAAAAAGTATTGCAGAATTAAAAATTAATCTTTTACTTTGCGCCGCTGAATTAGAAAAGTACAACGTTCTTAACAAATTTGAAAATCAAAATAAGCCGAATTAGCTCAGTTGGCCAGAGCACGTGATTTGTAATCTCGGGGTCCTCAGTTCGAATCTGAGATTCGGCTCTTAATAAAGAGTCTTGTGCTCATCCAGAAAGCTCAAGGCTATTTTACCGGGGAGATACCGAAGCGGTCAAACGGGGCAGACTGTAAATCTGTTGGCTCAGCCTTCGTAGGTTCGAATCCTGCTCTCCCCACCAAAGCCTTTCATCAAAAGTGAAAGGCTTTTTTATGTCCAAGAAGGTACCTATGATTCAATTTCTCTATACCCATTAGTTTATTTCAATATCGATGATAAAACTTTATGGATTTTTTCTTGTTGAAGAGTTTAGGCATTAAAAGAAAATTACGTGAAATTTATAAGAGACAAAAAAATAATACTGCTTTTTGCACTACTAGGAGCGATTGGTGGTTTTTTGTATTGGCGGTTTGTTGGATGCGAAAGTGGAACCTGTGCGATTAAATCAGTTTGGTATTGGAGCACCTTATGGGGCGCGGTACTTGGCTATTTAGTCGGTGATATGGTTGATGGTTATTTGAAAAAAAGAAAATCAAAACCTAAGGATGAATAAGCGGTTTCTAAGCATAATTAATTCTGAAAAACCGGTTTTGGTCGATTTTTATACCGAATGGTGCGCGCCATGCAAAACCATGAACCCGATTTTGAAGCAGTTGAAAGATTGCTATAAAGAGGATATTAAAATTATAAAAGTGAATGTTGACCGATATCCTTTTATAGCTACCGAATTTCAGATAAAAACCATTCCGACTTTTATATTGTTCAAAAAAGGAGACATTAAATGGAGGGCGACAGGTACACAATCGTATAATGATTTTTATGAGGCACTTTATTCTTCTATCAATACTGCCTCTTAAACTACTTCCATATTTTCCGCAAGGATTATTTTTCTTCCCTGATAACGTAATAATAAATTGGCAACTGCAAGGGTATCTTTTTCACAATAGATAATTATGCGGTCGAGGTTGTTTTCATCGTAATAAACTTTTGCCACTTGCGATCCGTCAATATCGTCTTTTGGTGTTGGGATATTAAACACAGCGCACAAAAGTGCCAGTGAAGTGTAGTGTTTATAATCGCCAAATTTCCATAATTGTAAAGTGTCAATCAACTGATCTTTCACCTCCCAGGGTTTCGCACCTGCAATATCGAGTATGCGTGGCAATTTTAAGCCATGTATTAAGGTCCTTCGTGCAATGTAAGGGAAGTCAAATTCCTGTCCGTTATGCGCACACAGTTTCTTTTTCCCGGATTTGGCAAATTGTTCCAAAGAATTATTGAATTCCTGAAGCAGTTTTTTTTCATTTTCGTTGTAAAACGATTTTACGCGAAAGAAAAATTCCCCTTGCTTTTGAAATATATATCCAACCGAGATGCAGATTATCTTTCCAAATTCGGCATAAATTCCTGCACGTTCGTATAAATCGGCCGCGGTGGTTTCTTCATTTATTTGAAATGCCATTTTCTTTTCCCAGAGTTCTTGCCATTTGTCTTCCAGCTTATCAAACTCAGGTGATTGCGGTACGGTTTCAATATCTAAAAATAAAATTTCTTCCGGGTTTAAATTTTTAAGCATCGTGTTTGGATTGTTTTTTTAACGATTGTTGTATGTAGTTGGTTAAAATATCAATAGCTACCTGGTTCATTCCTCCCTGGGGCACAATAATATCTGCAAATCGTTTGGTTGGTTCGATAAATTGCAAATGGCTTGGACGCACGGTTTCTTCATATCTGGTTAATACCTGTTGTACATTTCTGCCACGTTCAAGTATGTCGCGTGTAATTACCCTTCCAAGCCTAATGTCCGAATCGCAATCCACAAAAACTTTGATGTCCATTAAATCGCGAAGTTCTTTATCGGCAAGGCATAAAATTCCTTCAATAATTAATACATGTTTTGGCTGAACGGTTTCTGTCTCACTTGCCCGGGTGCAAGTAATAAACGAATAGATAGGCTCCTCAATGGCTTTATAGTTCCTTAAATCCTTAACGTGCTGCACCATTAGAGGGAATTCAATTGAGTCAGGGTGGTCGTAATTCTTTTTCCTTCTTTCTTCCAAAGTGAGGTCACTGTTATCGTAATAGTAAGAATCATGCGATAAAACCGCCACTTCATTCTGAGTGAATTGTTCTATTATTTTATTGACCACAGTTGTTTTTCCCGAGCCTGTTCCTCCTGCTATGCCTATTACCAACATTTATAATTGCTTATTGTTAAGATTCCTGATTTTTAAATTTTTTGTACCTAAGTAAAGCTAAATAAATAGTACTTTTGCATGGTATTAAATATACAAATTAAATAAAAGATATGGTAAATCATGTTGTCCTTTTTAAGTTAAAGGATTATCCGGCTGCAGAAAAAGAAGCTGTCCGAAACGAGCTTAAATCCTTATTGGAAGGATTAAAAGACAAGATTAAAGAAGTTGATTATCTGGAGGTTGGACTGAATTACGAATTGGGAGGAAAAAGCCACGATATTGCTTTAATTTCGCATTTTAAAAGTTTTGAAGACCTGGATAAATATAGGGTCCACCCTGAACATTTAAAAGTTGTGGCACGTTTTCAGGAAACTGCCGAAACAAGGGCTGCCGTTGATTTTGAATTTTAAGAACGAAGGTTAATGAGCGAGCTATATCCATTAAAATTTAATCCAATTTACCTGGAAAAAATCTGGGGAGGTAACAAAATAAGTACCAGGTTAAATAAAGATTTTGGAAAACTTCAAAATTGTGGCGAAAGTTGGGAACTTTCTGGTGTCGAAGGAAATATTTCAGTCGTAAGCAACGGTTTTTTAAAAGGGAACAACCTGCAAGAGTTGGTCGAAATTTATATGGGCGACCTGGTTGGCGATAAAATTTACGATAAATTCGGCATTGAATTTCCGTTGCTTTTTAAATTTATCGATGCTAAAGATGATTTATCCATTCAGGTACATCCCGATGATAAACTTTCAAAAGAACGCCACAATGCATACGGCAAAACAGAAATGTGGTATGTGCTTGATGCCGATAAAGGATCGGTTTTAAATTCGGGATTCAATCAAAAAGTCGATAAGGAAAAATATCTCAAAGCTTTGGAAAGTGGGAACCTAAATGAAATCCTTTCTTTCCAGGAAGTCGCTAAGGGTGATGTGTTCTTTATTCCGGCTGGAAGGGTTCATGCCATAGGAAAAGGTATTTTGTTGGCCGAAATCCAGCAAACTTCGGATGTAACTTACCGGATTTACGATTACAATAGAAAAGACGATAAAGGCAATGAGCGTGAATTGCACACTGAGCTGGCATTAGACGCTATTTCTTACGAGCATCTTGACGATTATAAAACGGAGTACGTGAGTAAGCCTAATGAATCTTCTACTCTGGTTGGCTGTGCTTATTTTACAACAAATATTATTGAACTAAATAAAACCATAGAGAAAGATTATTTCGAATTGGATTCGTTTGTTGTGTACATGTGCATCGAAGGAGGATTTACTATTTCTTATGAAGAGGGGACGGAAAGCATTGCCCAGGGTGAAACGGTTCTGTTGCCTGCGAGCATAAACAGTGTCCAGTTAAAGCCAAATACGAGTGGTGCAAAAATTTTAGAAGTATATATAAAATAATATAGGGGCGTCGAAAAAACCGACGCCTTTTTTTGTAGTAACAATTAAGTTTTTGTGATGGAGATTAAAAAAGCAGAATTTTTAATAAGCAACTCCGATGTTTCAAAATGCCCACCCCCTAACAAGCCTGAATATGCTTTTATTGGCAGGTCAAATGTTGGGAAATCGTCCCTCATAAATATGCTTACCAATAGCAAATCGCTGGCAAAGGTTTCGGTTAAACCAGGAAAAACAAAATTGATCAATCATTTTTTAATCAATGAGTCGTGGTATTTGGTTGACTTGCCAGGCTACGGTTTTGCAAAAGTCCCGGTTGCCGAAAAAAAGAAATGGGAATTGTTTATAAGGAATTACATATTAAAACGTGAAAACCTCTATTGCGTATTTGTTTTAATTGACATTAGGCATCCTGCTCAAGCAGTCGACCTCGAATTTATGGAATGGTTGGGAATCAGTCAGATACCCTTTAGTATTGTTTTTACAAAGGCTGATAAATTAAAACCAGAGCAACTGGAAGTTATGGTGGGAAAGTACACCGAAAAAATGTTTGAGACTTGGGAAGAAATGCCAACCTATTTTATTTCTTCAGCCGAAAAAAGGACCGGAAAAGAAGAAATTTTGGATTTTATTGACGAAGTAAACAAAAATTAGGGTTGATTTATTTATTAAATTAAGCTAACTTAAACGTAAAATTATCTTCAACTTATAAAGTTTTTTACCTTTGCGCCAGCGCAGCTACAAAAATTAAAGATTTCTGATTATGACCAAAAAAACGCATCCCTTAAAAATTTTTTCAGGGAGAGGAACAGAGTATTTAACCACAAAAATTTGTGAAGGTTTAGGAGTTGAATTGGGAAAATATTCTTGTCCGGTTTTTGCCGATGGGGAATTCGAACCTTGTTATGAAGAAACAATTCGCGGTTCTCACGTATTTATTGTTCAATCGACACCTCCTCCGGCAGACAATTTAATGGAATTATTGTTAATGATTGATGCTGCCAAAAGGGCTAGTGCCTATAAAATTATTGCAGTAATACCATATTTTGGGTATGCACGCCAAGACAGAAAAGATAAACCACGTGTTTCAATTGGTGCGAAATTAGTTGCCGATTTGTTGTCGGTTGCTGGTGTTTCACGGGTAATCACTATGGATTTGCATGCCGATCAAATTCAGGGGTTCTTTGATGTTCCGGTCGATCATTTATACGCATCTGCGCACTTTATTCCATTTATAAGCAATATGGGATTAAAAGATATTGTAATTGCATCGCCTGATGTTGGAGGGACCAAAAGGGCAAACACATACGCAAAAATGTTGGGCACCGATATGGTTATATGTCATAAGTCAAGGGCCAAGCCCAATGTTGTTGGAGAAATGACGCTTATTGGTGATGTTGTTGGAAAAGATGTAATTCTTGTTGATGACCTTATTGATACTGCAGGAACGATTACCAAAGCAGCCAACATTATGAAAGCCGCCGGAGCCAATAGTGTCCGTGCATTCGCGGCACATGGCGTATTGTCTGGTCCGGCCATCGACCGCATTAACAATTCGGATATTGAAGAGCTTTATTTTACCGATTCAATTGCGCCAAAAAATAATTCTGAAAAAATAAAATACCTTTCTGTGGCAACCGCTTTTGCCGAAGCAATCGAGAGGGTTTATAAAAATAGGTCAATTAGTTCATTATATTATAGTTAATTGCTATATTTGCCCCGCTTTTTTCGGAAAGCCAGCTGTGAATTATGCATGCTGTTTGCCCTTGCTAAAGGCAGGGGAGGGCTGAGTACCATAATTTTAATTTAAAATCAGAACAATGAAATCAGTAGTTATTAAAGGAATCCTTCGCGAAAACCTTGGAAAAAAAGACGCGAAAAAACTTAGAAGGGAAGATAATGTTCCTTGTGTAATTTATGGGGATAATGAACCAATCCATTTTTACGCAGATTTTAATGAATTCAGGAAAATTATCTACACTCCAAGTGTATTTTTAATTGATGTTGAATTAGACGGAAAAGTTATTCCTGTAATTATGCAAGATATTCAATGGCACCCTGTTCATGAGCAGGTATTGCATATCGACTTCTTACAAATAAAAGAAGACAAACCAATTAAAATAAGTGTACCTGTTGTAACCAAAGGATTGGCAGTAGGTATTAAAGCTGGGGGAAAATTAAAAAATAACCTTCGCAAACTGAAAGTTAAAGCGCTGGCAAAAGACCTGCCTGACACCATTGAAATAGATATCACTTCGCTTAAAATAGGACAAAACATTAAAGTAGAGGATATGTCGATTGAAAACCTTGAGTTTTTAGATAGCCCTTCGAATGTGATTGTTTCTGTTAATATAACAAGGTTGGCTAAATCAGCTGCCGCAGGACAAGCAGGAGACGATGAAGAAGGAGAAGAAGGTGGCGAAAGCGAAGAAGCTGCTGCTACGGAGGAATAAACCTAAAAATTTGTGTTTTGAAATACCTTATTGCCGGGTTAGGTAACATAGGAAAAGAATACGAAAATACACGCCATAACATAGGCTTTAAAATATTGGACGCTCTTGCTGATGCGTCCAATATTTCTTTTATAGATAAGCGTTATGGAATGGTTGCCGAATATAAATATAAAGCCAGGACCTTTATTTTATTAAAACCTTCCACCTTTATGAATTTAAGTGGAAGGGCGGTTAACTATTGGCTAAATAAAGAAAAAATCCCAACAGAGAACCTTTTGGTGTTGGTTGACGATATCGCGCTCGATTTTGGTGTGTTACGTGTCCGGGCGAAAGGTGGTGATGGAGGGCACAACGGCCTTCAGAATATTGCCCAGCTTATTGGAAATAAA
The DNA here is from genome assembly GCA_963678235.1 of Prolixibacteraceae bacterium. Lineage (GTDB taxonomy): Bacteria > Bacteroidota > Bacteroidia > Bacteroidales > Prolixibacteraceae > JABMQB01. The sequence continues at coordinate 4,864,937 of OY782766.1, forward strand.
TATGCACGGTTGCGCTTTGGTATTGGAAACGATTTTTACCCGGGCTTCCAATCGGAATATGTTCTTTCTGAATGGACCAAAGAAGAACAAAAAGAGCTGCCTTTTAAATACCATGACTGCATAGATATTATTCACAGTTTTGGAACAATTGGTATCGAACGAACGATGAATTTCTTTAATAAAAGAAAATAATGGGATCCAATGTTCGTGTAGATAAATGGTTGTGGGCAGTACGTGTTTTTAAAACACGGAGCATGGCTAGTGAGGCATGTAAAAAAGGGCAGGTTATTATTGACGGGATTGCAGTTAGACCTTCGCGGACAATCAAAGAAAACGAAGTTGTTAAGGTTCGTAAATCAGGAATATACAGGACCTATCGTGTGAAAGCATTGGTCGAAAAAAGAATGTCGGCAAAACTGGTGGAAGATTATTTAGCCGATGAAACCCCACAGGAGGAGTTGGATATACTGGAGAGTCAAAAAAACTCTTTCTTTTTTACCCGGCCAAAAGGGTCAGGAAGGCCTACAAAAAAAGACCGTAGGGATATCGACAGGATGTTTGATGAATAAACAAAAACCAATATAAATGCTTGTTGCAACAAAAAAAAGAAAAGAGAATATTGCCGAATATATTTTATATATGTTTCAGGTTGAAGACTTAATCAGGGCGTTTCAGTTTGATCCGAAAAAATTGGATGAATTTGTTGTGAAACAATATGCTGGTTCAAACGGGCAGCAAAAAGAAATTCTTGCCTGGTACCACAACCTTTCTTTAATGATGGTAAAAGAAGGATTAAAGGAGAAAGGGCATTTGCAGTTTTTGGTGAACCTAATGAACGACCTCGAAAATTTTCACCTCAAAATCCTTCAGGAAAATGAGCAAGTTGAATATATTGCTTTGTTTAAAACAATGGCTGGCATAATCCAGGAATTTAAAAGCAAAACTTCTCAGAAAACAGGCGATGTTATAGCATGCATTAATGGTTTATACATGTACCTGATGTTAAAACTTCAGAAAAAAGAAGTATCGCCTGAAACAGTGGAAGCAATGAAAGGATTTGGGAAATTTCTATCCAAACTTTCAGCTTTGTACAAAGATTTTGAACTGGGAAAACTCGAGCTATAATTCGATGTCAGTAGGGAAAAGATCCTTTTCATTTTTTTCTGGAATTCGACAATAATCCCTTTTGCCAAACCACCGATACCTGCTCCGCGCAATAAGGACATAAGCCCAGTCCCTGAATTTTTTTGGGAAATATTTTAAATAAAAAAATATTCGATATGGATATGGCAGCTCCCCGCAAATTTGCAAAACTGCATCTGATGCAAAATACAGGATGCCTTTCTTAATAAAAATAATGCTGTCTGTTTCAGCAGGGATTGGCAGATGGTTCGTTATTTTTTTCCCGAGCTGCGACTGCAGGGCAATATATTTTAAGTCCCTTTTTTTATCAACCCTGATCAAGAAATTGACTGATCCATTGCAAAAATTACAATAACCATCAAAAAGCACAATGTTAAAATCTTGAAGCCCCATTTTTAGTAATCAAATCCCATTATCCATTCAACCGCCTATACCCCGAAAAGTTCAGCTTATATTCTGCCGTTTTTGGTGGCGTATGACTAAAAACATAATAATGCCTATTAAAGGGGCAAATATTAAAAGGCATATTAAAAGTATCTTTTCTGTTTGTGTAAGGAAAGTTGCTTTTATGGTAAAGTACATCGGGATTACCCAAAAAAGTAATGCAAGTAAGGTGAATATCAAAAAAGGAATAACAGTCCATCCAATATTTGCGATTGTATCGACAGGCAGATTCAAGTCAGCTACGGCATGTGCTTTATTATTAAAGCCTAATAAAATGCTAAGAAGTAAAATAGTGAATGTTTGAAGGATTTTCATAGTTGTAAGTTTTTATTTCCTTAAAAATAGGAATAACCTTCAACAAAAGATAATTAAATCCTTCTTGACCTGAAAACTTTTTTATTGATTTTATAAGTGAAACCAACCGTAATTAATTCTTTTAACTGTATCCTTGTTTCTTTTTGCGCACTTCCGTCCGGGTTTTTAAGTGCTTCACCGTTATCATCGTATTTGGTGAATAGGACATTATCGTCGTACAGCATGTGAAACATCAGTTGCATATTTATGTGGTCAGTGAATTGCACCTTCAGTTGGTTTTCCCAGTCGATATCAAATTTTGAAAAAGGGCTGGTATAGTTCACAAACATTTTGTACTTAGTCTCATAAGTAATGTTTTTATCGATCTCGTGTTTAAACTTTACATCGGCATTCAGACCAGGTTCCCAAAACCTTTTTTTTCCTTCGGCAACCCCAAAGTTTGTTTGATCGATGTTAACCGTATCTCTTACAAATACCGTTTTTGAAGTGATGGGAGAGAGAAAAATAGATAGGTTTTTATTGGGTTTATAATCCAAACCGATCTTAAAAAGGGTTTTACTGGGCGCCAAAAAGCTGGAAATCGGATTTTCCCTATCCGGATACTTGTATCCATTAAAAAATTGGCTTTGGATATTTAGCTCTGCACTATAATACCATTTTTTAAAAGCGCTTATACCAAAGCGGGAAGTGAGTTCAAACTTATCGTCGTTTTTTTGGATACGATTATCTGATTCGTCCTGGTTTCCAAGCTTTATCCAGCCATTTCGAATCTCACCTGAATTTTCCCATTTTATTTTTTTATCCGAATAATTGGCAAACCCCTTTAAAACCATGAGCATCGAGATGGCACTTTTACCCCCTTTTTTCCAGTTTTCCTGATAGGTTTGGGTAAATCCCAGATCTCCGTTTCCGCCCATGTTCCAAGGCGTTTCAATCTTGTATTTTGATTGCACTTTTTCCAGCTCGTACGAAGGTCTTAAGGTGTTAAAATCATGTTTTATGATTTCCTGTTGTGCAAATCGCTTGAAGGTAACCCCATCATCAATCACCATCGAAATGCTGCTTTTATCGGTGTTTTTTACAAGTACACTTAAAGAATCATTTTGCTCGTTTTTAAGCCAAATCCTGGTGTATGTTTGCTTGTTATCGTCCAGGGTAATTTGCGTTTGCTTCCCATTAAGGTTACTTAAGTTGATCCTGGTTGTGTCAATTGAATTTGCATATTCGGCTAAGACCGAAAGGATACCGGCAATTGAGTCGTTTACATTTTTAACAACCGAGTCGTTATAAGCCTTTAAAACTGAATAATTATTCAGCGTAATCGAATCACTCAGTCTTTTAGCCCGGATATCAATATCTTTTTGGATTAGGTTTTTGCGGTAGGAGAGTAAAATAGAATCGCGGTATGCCCTGCGAATAGAATCGTTATAGAAAATACGTTTTGCTTCTACATATTTTGCCCGAATGCTGTCCATTTTTACAATACGTTGGAAATCGAAGGCATTTTTTACGCGGTTGTCCGAAATTACGTCTAATTCAGCCAGGCTGTCGGGTAGGACATAAACCGAATCGGCAAACAAACGCATGCCTTGCCCAGGAGGGATCAACGCCAATTTGCTATCCAGATTTTCCAATTCCTCATTTGGAACAATAAGCTCCTTATTTGCATATTCTTCCAATACACCTTCTTTGATTTGCTCCAGTCTTGTTTGTTTCATTTTTCGGGAAATAAAACCTTTAACCATAAGTGAATCAGGCACATTTCCAGGCAAGCGGTCTACAAAATTTTTACCGGGATCAACAGGAAGTGACCGAATATTATTTATAATTATATCAATAGGTTGGTCATTGACAAAATGGATTAATCCATTCACATTTCCCCCAATTTTAGGATCAGATATAAGCCAGTCGTTTCCTGAGAAATATCGGTTGAGGTATTGTATATAGTTTTGTACGGTACTGTCATTTGAACTAAAAATCCTTTGACCATGGGGCGTATCTTGAGCAAACGATTGTGTGAGATAAAGGGAAAACAAAAAGAATACGAGTTGCTTTTTTAGCGACATATTTTACTTTTCTTGTTAATTGTTAAAATCCTGCACCCGTTATTAATCGGGAATATTACAGATACTTTAGTTGCTATCAATTTTTCTTCAATGTGACAAGGATTTCGCTTTTTTAAATCCAATTACTAAATACTTTAATCACATGCTTTTGTGTCAATTTAAATATTATTCATCTAATAAAAATGAGTATTTTCAATGTATAGTGGTTTAGTTAATTATTTATTTTCAAACGAAAAGTTACTTCCATTGGTATGATGTACAAGCAAAAATTTTACCAAAAATTATGGATGCATAGATTTGGGATTATTCCCATTTGGTATACGGATAGTGTGCCAAAGAAGAATTATAATACCTTTTATCCCCTGTTACTTCCTCTGATACCCATGCGGGTTTTACAATAGCTTCATTTTCATCGACCAATTCAATCTCCGCCATAATAAGCCCACGGTTTTCGCCTAAAAACTCGTCCACTTCCCAAAGTTTGCCCTCAAACCTAATATGATGCCTTATTTTTTCTAAAGGAGGAAAAACAGCCATTTTTAACATATCAAAAGCATCTGGCAACGGAACCTGATATTCAAATTCATCACGTGTTATCCCCGTAGTTTTTCCTTTAATGGTTATATATGCATTTTGACCAATTACCCTCACCCTAACGGTCCGTTCCGGATCAATCGATAAATATCCCTGGGTAATGGCAAGCGCTTCTCCCTGCTTTTCCCAACTATTTTGATCTACTAAAAACTTTCTTTCAATTTCTTTGGACATGATTGCATTATTATAAAAATTAAAATTACGCATATCCAATACAAATTCTGCATGTTTACTCTTTTCATTCGTTATATGCAGAATAAATTAATATTGATAGTAAAAAATGAACTCAGTTGTTGTTAAATTTGTCAATTAACACAAAACAAGCGTACCCTTATTATGTTTAGCAGATCAGAAGCATTAAATTTTTTGGATGCAAATATCCAATCCGTAAATATGAGAAAGCATTGTTTGGCAGCCGAATCGGTAATGCGGGTTATTGCCAGGCACCTGGGAAAGGATGAAGATGAATGGGGGCTTGCTGGGTTGCTTCATGATATTGATGTTGAAATCACCAATGCCGATCCTTATACCCATGGTCCGTATGCCGAAAAAATGCTTGAAGGAAAGCTTTCGGCAGAAGCAATTGATGCAATTGTTATGCATAACGAAGTAGCAACCGGGAAAGAAAGGGTTAGCGAATTTCAGCACGCACTTGCGGCAGGTGAAACAATTACCGGGCTAATTACTGCTACTACACTCGTTTATCCCGACAAAAAACTGGCAAGTGTAAAGGCAAAATCAATTACCAAGCGAATGAAACAAAAAGCATTTGCGGCATCGGTTAAGAGGGAAAACATTATGGAATGTGAAAAAATCGGGATCCCAATTAATGAATTTGCCCAACTTGCTTTAACAGCAATGAAGGAAATAAGCGATGATTTGGGTTTATAGAAATTTAAAATTTGCTGGTTTTTCTGATTATTAAATTTAACTATTCTTAAGAAATAGGATTGCAAAGTTTTTTGTGCAATTATTAAAAATGACTTAAATCATATAAATTGAAAGTGGAACTGGACTTGCGGTTAATTTTTTATTTAAAAAACTGAATTTTACTTTCAAATCGTTTTGCATCTTAAAATTAATTTTTACTTTTGCCAAGGTTGAAAAACAAGTAATCAAAGAAATGAAATTAGTATCTGTCATTATTCTAGTCGTTGTCGTGCTTCTTGGAAGATCTGAGAAAGGCTAGTTTATTGTATAGATTAAAAATATTTAAGCCTTTCTCAGAAAACGAGAAAGGCTTTTTTCTTGTAAGAATAAAATAAAGGACATAAAAGTATTTAAAGTACTACAAAATGAAAAAGCAGCTAAGAAGTAATACAACCACACAAGGTAGAAGGATGGCCGGGGCAAGAAGCCTATGGCGTGCAAACGGAATGAAAGAAGAACATTTTGGCAAACCTGTTATTGCCATTGTAAATTCATTTACACAATTTGTTCCGGGGCATGTTCACCTTCACGATATTGGACAATACATCAAAGGGATAATTGAAAGTAAAGGTTGTTTTGCTGCCGAATTTAACACCATAGCTATTGATGATGGAATCGCAATGGGGCATGACGGCATGCTTTATTCATTGCCTTCGCGCGATATTATAGCCGATAGTGTTGAATATATGTGCAACGGGCATAAAGTGGATGCAATGATTTGTATCTCGAATTGCGATAAAATTACCCCCGGGATGATGATGGCTGCCATGCGTCTGAATATCCCGGCAATTTTTGTTTCCGGAGGACCGATGGAGGCAGGCGAAGTTGATGGTAAATATTACGATTTGGTAGATGCTATGGTAATGGCCGCCGATGATTCTGTTGAAGAAAGCAAATTGTCGGTTGTTGAACGTAATGCTTGTCCAACTTGTGGTTCATGTTCCGGAATGTTCACAGCAAACTCGATGAACTGTTTAGCTGAAGCAATAGGGATTGCACTACCAGGCAATGGAACTATTGTTGCCACGCATGCAAACCGGAAAAGGTTGTTTGAAGATGCAGCCAATAGAATTGTGGATGCAACGTATGCTTATTATAAAGATGGCGACGAAAGTGTATTGCCACGAAGCATTGCTACAAAAGATGCCTTCCGAAATGCCATGAAACTGGATATAGCAATGGGGGGATCAACCAATACGGTACTTCACCTTTTGGCAATTGCACATGAAGCAAATGTGGATTTTACCATGTCGGATATTGATGAGCTATCTCGGATTACACCGAACCTTTGTAAAGTTGCACCAAGCAGTTCGTACCATGTTCAGGATGTGAACCGTGCTGGAGGAATCCTCGGAATTCTTGCCGAACTGGACAGGGGAGGATTGTTGGAGACCAGCGTATCAAGGGTTGATGGACTTTCGTTGAAAGATGCCTTGGCAACATTTGATATTATGAACGGAGCGGTATCCGATGAAGCAACGAAAAAATACAAATCAAGTCCGGGTGGAGGAAGAAACCTCGTAATGGGCTCACAAGAAAGCTATTATAAAGAACTGGATACCGACCGTAAAAAAGGGTGTATCAGGGAAATTGAAAATGCTTATAGCCAGGATGGCGGTTTAGCAGTTCTGTATGGAAATATTGCATTGGATGGTTGTATTGTTAAAACAGCCGGGGTTGATGCTTCGATTTTGAAATTTACAGGAACTGCCAAGGTTTTTGATTCGCAGGAAGATGCATGTAACGGAATCTTGGGTGATAGCGTGCAGGCAGGCGATGTTATTATTATCCGTCACGAAGGGCCCAAAGGAGGGCCAGGCATGCAGGAAATGCTTTACCCAACTTCCTATCTAAAGTCGGTTAAGCTTGATAAAGCTTGTGCTTTAATTACCGATGGAAGGTTCTCAGGAGGAACTTCCGGTTTATCTATAGGTCACGTTTCACCTGAAGCTGCCGCCGGGGGTGCAATTGGACTGGTGCAGGATGGCGACAAAATTGAAATTAATATTCCCGAAAGGAAAATAAATATGTTGGTTTCTGAAGAGAAATTGGCTGAAAGAAGAAAAGCTGAAGACGCGAAAGGAAAAGATGCCTGGAAACCTGCCGTTGAACGCCCGCGAAATGTAAGCAAAGCATTAAAGGCATATGCTAGCCTTGTTTCTTCATCGGATAAAGGGGCAATAAGGTTAATAGATTAAGGGTTTCCGAAATCAAAATTATCGAGATTAGAAAATAATTGGTGAAATATATGAAGCTTGGGGCTTAAAGCTCAAAGCGTGAAGCTAAAATGATAAACATGAGTACAAAAAAAGTTACAGGATCCGAAGCCGTAATTCTTTCCTTATTGGAAGAAGGAGTTGATACCATTTTTGGGTACCCTGGAGGGGCAATTATGCCCGTTTACGATTCCTTGTATGATTACGATCAAAAAGTTAAACACGTATTAACCCGTCACGAGCAAGGAGCGGTGCACGCTGCAGAAGGATATGCAAAAGTTACAGGAAAAGCTGGTGTCTGTTTTGCTACGTCAGGTCCGGGGGCAACAAACCTCATCACAGGTATTGCCGATGCTATGATTGATTCAATTCCGCTGGTGTGTATTACAGGTCAGGTAACTTCACCACTTTTGGGTACCGATGCTTTTCAGGAATCAGATGTTGTGGGTATTTCAATGCCGGTTACTAAATGGAACTTTCAAGTTACAAGGGCGGAAGAAATACCGGAGGCAATCGCACAAGCTTTTTATATAGCCCAAACCGGAAGGCCAGGTCCTGTATTATTGGATATTACAAAAGATGCCCAGTTTGCAGAAATTGATTTCAGTTATGAGAAGTGCACAAAAATAAGAAGCTATGTGCCTGAATTTCCTGTGAAAAAGGAAAAAATTGCTGAAGCGGTAAAGCTTATCGATGAAGCCCAAAAACCGCTCATACTTTTCGGTCAGGGTGTAATTATTTCAGGTGCCGAAGAGGAATTCAAAAATTTTGTTGAAAAATCAGGAATACCTGCCGCATGGACATTGCTTGGCTTATCAGCATTTCCAACCGAACATCCTTTAAATGTTGGAATGCTTGGAATGCATGGGAATTATGGTCCAAATTTATTGACCAATGAGGCTGACTTGATTATTGCCGTAGGAATGCGTTTTGATGATAGGGTAACCGGAAAGGTATCGGAATATGCAAAAGATGCAAAAGTTATCCATATTGAAATTGATCCAGCTGAAATCGATAAAATTATTAAAGCAGATGTTCCAATTGTTGGTGATGCCAAAAAGGCTTTAATGCTTTTAACTGATGCAGTGAAACAAAATTCGCACGAAGAATGGCTCAATGAGTTTAAAAAATGCGATGAAATTGAACAGGAGAAAGTTATCAATAAAGATGTAAATCCCACAAAAGTTGGGCTGACCATGGGTGAAGTAATCCGGATGGCCAGTGAAAAAACCAACCATGAAGCTGTTTTGGTAACCGATGTTGGACAGCAACAAATGGTTGCTGCAAGGTATTTTAAATTCAGGAAATCAAAAAGTGTGGTAACTTCTGGTGGCTTGGGAACAATGGGGTATGCACTTCCGGCAAGTATGGGGGCACAACTTGGTGCACCAGACCGTACAGTGGTTGCTGTAATTGGCGACGGTGGATTTCAAATGACTATCCAGGAATTGGGGACTATCTGGCAAAATAACCTTCCGGTAAAAATCATTATCTTAAATAATAATTTCCTGGGAATGGTTCGTCAATGGCAACAGTTGTTCTTCGAAAAAAGATATTCATTTACCGAATTGCACAATCCCGATTTTATTAAAATAGGCGAAGGATTCGGTATACCCGGTCATAAAGTGGAGAAAAGGGAAGATCTGGACAGCGGGTTACAGAAAATGTTTGACCATGATGGTCCATATCTTTTAGAAGTTGTTGTTGAAAAAGAAGACAACGTTTTCCCTATGGTGCCAACCGGGGCTTCAGTTTCTGAAATAATATTGGAACCTTAAAACACTGATAGCATTAAAAATAAGATTATGAAAAAAGAATTTATTATAACGGTATTCTCTGAAAACCATATTGGATTACTTACCAGGATCACCATTGTTTTCACAAGGAGAAAAATCAATATAGAGAGTTTAACGGTATCAGAATCTGCAATTCCGGGTATTTTTAAATTCACAATTGTTATTAACAGCACGAAAGAACAAACGATAAAAGTTGTTGGGCAGATCGAAAAGCAAATTGATGTATTAAAGGCATTTTACCACACCAATGAGGAAATGATTTATCAGGAGATTGCCCTTTACAAAGTGAGTACCGAGGAGCTGTATAAAAGCGATTCGATTGAGAAAATGGCAAGAAATGCCGGCGCCAGGATTTTGGAAATTACCCGCGAATATACAGTGATTGAAAAAACGGGCCATAAAGAAGAAACCCAGGCTTTATTTGATGAATTGAATCAATTTAAAGTATTGCAGTTTATCCGCTCGGGTAGGGTAGCCATTACCCGCGACCCGATTGAAAGGTTGTCGGAGTTTCTTAATGAAAGAGATGCCTTCCTTAACCAGCAAGATTAACATTGTTAAGAATAAAAAAGAACCGTTCTTTTAATAGAGAACGGTTCTTTTTTTACTCCTTTTTGATGAAACATCCTAATGGATCATTATTTTTTTAACTCACAAACCTATGGTAAAGCCATTTTATCCACATATATTTCCTGAAAGTCAGGTTCTCCTTCAAGATTGACATGGCTGATTTTGGATAGAATACCATCAATTTCTTTTTCGTTTTGGAATAAGAACATTTTAGCGCCAATCAAAGCTGTGTTTCCTTTTTGATAGATTTTTTCAAGCTCTGATTCAATCATTGTGGTTGCCACTACATTTTCAATATTCACATAGCTTCCAAATCCACCAGCTATATAAATATCCTGAATGTCGTTCATTGTCGCATCCAGTTTTTTAGTGAGGATAAACAAACCGGCTGAGATGGCAGCTTTTGCCAATTGAAATTCGTATAGGTCCTTTTGTGTTAGTATCACCGGGGTTTGAATTTCAATACTCTCGCTGCAGGATAAAATCTCACAGAAATTTCCAATCATTCCTCGTTTTCGAAATGTAGCAACCGCATCAATAAGGGCACTTCCGCAAATTCCTTTTGGTTTTACATTGCCAATGGTGGTAACTTCAAAAGAATCGTTGTTTGCTTTAACCGTAGCAATTGCGCCTGTGGTAGCACGCATTCCCATAGAGATGGTTGCCCCTTCGAACGCTGGTCCTGCTGCAGTTGAAGCACACACAATCCGATTTTTATTGCCAACCACAATTTCGCCATTGGTGCCCAAATCGATTAAGGCTGTGAGCTTTTCTTTTTTATGGATTCCGGTGGCAGCAATTCCCGCTAAAATATCGCTTCCAACAAAACTACCAATCGATGGGTAAAACAGTACATTTTCCTGAGCATTGAAATCCCAACCTAGCTCATTTGGCGTAAATCTTTTTAAGCCCATATTGTCCGACTGAAAAGGGTATGTAGACAAAGGTGTAAGGTCAATTCCGCAAAAGATAAATTGCATAACTGTGTTGCCAACAATACCTATTTTTTTAAGTTCCACAGGATGGTTCTTTAGGATATTTTCAATCATTTTTCCAATGTGGACACGAATAATTTCTGTAATTTCAGTTGCTTTTCCACTGAGCGAAGCTTCAATTCGCGAAATTAAATCGTGCCCAAATTTTACCTGTGGGTTAAGCGAAGATTCAGCCGCAATTACAGCACCTGTTTTAAGGTTTATTAGCTGGGCGACAATGGTTGTTGTGCCCAGGTCGATGGCAATGCCGAACCCGTCCATCGGGGTAAAAGCAAATTCACTTTCATCGGCTAATATCAGGTGGTTTAACTGATCAATTTCGAGTGTAATATCTTCGGTGCAAATGCTATGACAGGCAAGCCGCCAAGTTTCATCCAATTTTAGTTGATCCAGTTTTCGTTGGTGGATTTCGTTTATTGTTATTTTACCATGCAGAAGTTTCACTTTGCATTTCCCACAGGTGCCTTTCCCCCCACACGGGAATTCTATGCCATATTCGTGCAAAACATCAATCAGAGGTGTGTTTTCATTTGCGCTTAGTTCTTTCTCCAATGGCTGAAGCCTGATTTTATACTGTTTCATAGGTGATTACAACAATTCTTTAATACATCGTTCAATTTCTTTTCGGATGGATAAACTCTCTTCTTTTGTACTGTTCTCAAATATGATTATGAGTGTATTTTCACTTTTCTCGGCGCAGGGGATGAGGTCAAATTCTCCTATCGAATAGTTGAAAAGATACCAACCCTGTTCCAAGCGAATATATGCTTTTGCCCGGATAATATTTGAGTGTTTTCTAATTTCTGCTACCAGCTCATCAATGCTAAAAATACAATTTTGTGTGAAAGAAATACTTCGTTGCTGGTAATTTGCAGCACTTAATTCATTTTTTGTAAAACTAAGGTTTTGAAAATCCAAGTAATCTAACATTTCTGTACTTTCCATCTGTAAAATATTCGGGTCTATTTCTCCTCGAAGTACTTTCCCATAATAGTTTTTGTAAGGATATTGTTCCCGGATTACTGCCAATATATTTTCGTGCTCTTTTTCATCAACAAGGTCACATTTATTGAGCAAAATAATATCGGAATTGCTTAGCTGAGACCGGAATATGGGATTGATTTTCATTCGTTGATCGGTATATGCCGTTGCTGCCACCAAGCAAATAACCGCTTGTAATTGAAACTCTTTTTGGTTTTTAATAATATCGGTAACCATTTCAATTCCTCCCAGTCCCGAAGGCTCAATAAGTATTCGATGGTAGGTTGCAGTTTGCGTTATTTTTTCAAGGTCTTCCTGAAAATAGCTTTGGGCTGAACAACAAATACACCCACCGGAAATCTCGTATATATTTTCGTTGGAACCAGTCAATGGCATCAAGGTCATAAAATCAATGGATACCTTCCCGAATTCGTTGATAATTACCGCCCATTTTTCTTCTTTCCTTTTTTGTTTAAGAAGATGGATGATTGCCGTTGTTTTTCCTGATCCCAAAAAACCAGTGATGATATTTACAGGTGTTGTTTTATGCACTTTTTGATTGATCGGCTAAATATAAAAATAGGTTAAAAGATAGGCTCTTTCAAACAATTGGTTAATCCCAGTAATGTTCACCTTTATTCCCTCCCCTTTGGGGAGGTTAGGAGGGGCTTTTATAAACCATATTCTTTTAAAATGAATTTGCTTTGGTCGAGCAACGGAAGCATCATTTCCACAAATTCGCTTTCGTTATCAGGAATGCTGTTTAAATCGTCCCTTAAGAGTGGGAGGTAAGTAGTTTCCATTTCTGAGAGTTTCATTTGTCCGGAATCCAATGCTTCTTCGATTATATTCAGGGTTTCCAACGCACCGTTTTTTGCATTGGTAATATAGCTTTCGCCTTTTACCAATGCACCTGATATGCGAATTACATTCTCGGGCGATAAAACCAAAGCCTGAGGATCGGTGTAAACATCGGAATTTACCAACAACTGCTGAAATATTTGTGTGTGCTGTGATCCGAGTTTCAGTGCTTCGTTCGAAAGCCGTACATCGTATTCCAATTGTTCCAGATAGGCTGTTGGCGCCATCCCCGATAAGAGTTTTATGTTTTGAACCGACTCATTGCTCCACAGGTCGGTGCAGGCAAAGGCAATATTGCCGATTGGGCTGAAATGGGCGCATGCCGCTGTTTTTCCTTCCATCGAAATTGGGATTCCGGTTATTGCTTTTAAAAATGGACCTTCATACCCACAATCTTTATCCGGTCCAATTGCCCCTTCTTCCATCGCAACAATTGAGCGCACCACAGAGATAACGCGTATCAAAGCTGCAAATACTTTTGGGATATATTTCTTCTCGGCAAGAACCATTGCCGTATTGGCAAAACCACATGCCGAATCGCCAGCTGCAATTTTTCCATGTTTATCTGCCAGTTCCGTAATTTTATTCCAGATAAATTGCATATCGCGAACTCCCAACACAGTAAGGGCGAACATCATCCCTTTAATATCGCACATCATTAATGCTTCATCAGAAACTTCTTTCCCTCCGGTGCTTTCGATGGAAAGCAAATCTCCTCCGGCGATCATGCCTTGTTCAAACAGTTCCCACATGGGCTCAAGATATTGCGATGAACGCTGTAAAGCTGGTCGTTCGAATTCCCTTAAGTCGTTCGGGGTCAGTCGTATTTCTGATTTTAAGCCATGCTTTTGATAATAATTTTCACAAACCTCATTCATTATTTTGACAATGTCAATCCCAATCGAAGGGGTTTTTGTCATCTCCAACAGCGTTTCAAATTCCAGGATCACTCCTTTCGAATTTAAATGCAATGCTCTTTCCAGGGCACCTTCAGCAATTTCTTTGTAGTGCGTATTTACCTGTTTTAAAGTGTCGCTGTTAATTTTCATGGTTGGAAGTGTAAAATTCAACTCAGAATATACTTGTCCTCCACCAATTATAAGTCCACGCCTGGTTTTAACAGGGTTAGGGGCAATTCCGAACATCAATTCCCGGGGATTATTAATTTTTAAGCTCTTGTATTTCATTTTTTATTAAATAGGTTAATAATCAAATGGTTATAATTGTTATGGTGATTTCCTTTATGGCAATAGCTATCCCATTTTACCAAAATTGGTAATCATTTCTTTCTTAAATAAGTGAAACGGCTATTTAAGCAGCTACGATGCTTTGTTCAAATAATCAACAGCCCGTTGAGGATCAGGTGCATAAAAATCGGCACCTATTTTTGCGCAAAATTCATCGGTTACAGGTGCACCTCCAATCAATATTTTTGAGGATGGGCTTTCTGCCTTAATTTTTTCCACAATCTCTTCCATGCTCACCATAGTGGTTGTAAGCAATGCGGATAAACCAATAACCGCGTCAGGATGTTCTTTTAATGCTTCCAAAAATTTATCGGAACTAACGTCAACACCAAGATCAACAATGGTGTAACCTGCACCTTCAACCATCATGGCAACCAGGTTTTTACCGATATCATGTAAATCACCTTTTACAGTTCCAATAATAAACGTGCCTTTGGCTTTTACCGCCCCGGAAGCAAAATAAGGTTTTAACTGAACCATAGATGCACCCATAGCCCTTGCAGACATTAACATCTGTGGGACGAATATTTTATTTTGCGAAAATTTTTCACCCACTTTGGCCATTGCCGGAACCAGGGCATTGTCTAAAATGTCGCTTGCACTAATTCCCGCTTCCAAGGCCTGCTGTGTAAGTTCTTTTGATCCGTCCTGTCCTTTTAACTGAGGTGGATATGGTGATGCTTTGTCAGCTTTCCCAAATTCTACACATTCATGTAATTTTTCAATAATGTCGTTCATATCGGTTTATTTTGAAGTAATATCAATGCTTTAATAATTAGGATATTGTAAAAATATCAAGGTTTTAGCAATTAAACTACTGCTATTTATACAAATAATAATGCTATATTGACATTGATTTAAAATAAAGTCAAATTAGAACCATGACAGCTACATTTAAGCAAATAGCTTTAGAGAAAGATTCTTCTTTTTACATTGGTATTTTTCAGGATAATATGGAAGAGATTTCGTGGCATTATCATAACAATTACGAAATATGCTTTATTACAGAAGGACATGGGAAAAGGATTGTTGCCGACTCAATTGAAGAATTCCATCCCGGGGATTTGATATTTATTGGAGGAAAGTTGCCCCATGTTTGGATTGCAGATAAGGATACTGCCTCACCTTCGGGCAGGACGCTCGAAATGGTTTATTTACAGTTTAGTGCCGATGTACTGCCCAAAGAATTATTGAACTTGCCTGAGTTTGTAAATGTAAAGCGGGCATTGAAAGATTCTGAGCGAGGGATGCGAATCCTGGATGATACGTTAAATGAAGTGAGTAAGATTATGCTTCAATTACCTTATATGCAGACTTTTGATAGAATGATGAACTTTTACAAATTGATGGATATTATTGGTAAAAGTAAATCGGTGGAATTGCTCACCTCCGAAGACTTTATTAAAAAGCGGTTCACCACAGCAAACAACCGGATCAATATTATTCATGAGTACCTGATGAATAATTACCGCGAAGAAATTGAGTTGGACTACCTGGCTGAATTGGCTAGCATGGCGAAAAGTTCATTATGCAGGTTTTTTAAGGAAAAAATGGGCATTACCATTTTTGAATACCTGAATAAAATAAAAATTGAATATGCCTGCAAATTATTAATGGACGACGATTTAAGCATTTTTGATGTGAGCCTGGACAGCGGTTTTAACAACCTGAGTTTTTTTAACAAACAATTTAAAAAAGTAACAGGGCATACGCCTAGCAGGTATCGAAAACAATTTACCGGATTGACTTGATTTTTTATTCTTTCCATGAATCTTCATAAATGCGTATATTCGGGGTTGGAAATATTTACTGAAAATGGAAAAGGAATCGAACCAAATACCTGTTTATAGCCTGGATAAGTTTAGTTCGCCGGATAATAGTGAGCAACAGTTTCAGGTAGAAATATTTGATGCCAATCGGCACTTTCAGGTGCAGTATCCGCACCGACACGATTTTTTTGAGGTTTTATATCTGACCGAAGGATCGGGTTTTCATATCATCGATAGTAATAAATACGAGATAAAACCACCTTGTGTGTTTTTTATGTCACCCGGACAGGCACATAAACTGGAGTTTTCGCACGACATTGGAGGCTATATTTTTATTTTCACAGCCGATTTTTATTTGATCAATCAGGTAAATCAAAACCGTTTAATTGAGTTTCCTTTCTTTTTTACGCTTCAGCAGGATAATCCACCTTTGATATTGCACGAAAAGCAAGACGTGGAATTTATTAAAAGCCTTTTTGTGAAAGGAATTTCGGAATTAGAAAAGAGAAATGGTCAATCAACCCATCTATTTCACTCCATTCTTGATTTGATATTGACCACATGCGCTGCTCTTTACAAAGTAGATAAAGATTCAAGCCTGAAGGGGAAAGGGCATATCATGGTTAAAAAATTCCTTCAATTGGTGGAAGAAAATTACCTGAAGAACCTTTCGGTTAGCGAGTATGCCGAAATGCTGGCAGTTACCCCAAATCATTTAACGCAAATAGTCACACAACTGTCCGGAAAAACATCTTCACAGATAATCAGGGCAAAACAAATATTGGAAATTAAACGATTGCTGGTGCACACCAATCTGGGTGTGTCCGAAATAGCCGGCCGTTTAAACTTTCAGGACCAATCGTATTTTACAAAGTTTTTTAAACGCGAAACCGGGATGTCGCCCCTTCAGTTCCGATCAAAATAATATGCTTATCTTGTAAATTGGCAATTGTCATATTGGATGTAAATAGTTGGTTATTAAAAAGATTATTTATGTTAAAGTGAAACGTTAAATCCTCGAATCCATAAAAAATACCTAAAATACATGTTTTTTTCCTAGAGATTGACTGAATTATTTTATTGCTTTGTAAAAGAAAAATAAGTTCTATCATTTCGAAGAAAGTTCGACCGTGAAATCTGATTCTTAATTTACAAGTTGAGGTTTCCATTGTTAAGAAAAACAGATTCGAGATGAAAAGGTAGTGATTTCAAACATTAAAAAATTATAACAGATGGCAAATTATTTCAACACATTACCATTGCGCCTTCAATTGGAGCAATTAGGGAAATGCGATTTTATGGATGAATCAGAATTTTCTGATGGAGTTAAGAAACTGGAAGGTAAAAAGATTGTGGTTCTTGGTTGTGGCGCACAGGGTCTTGCTCAAGGATTGAACATGAGGGACAGTGGATTGGACATTTCTTACGCAATCCGCCAGGTTGAAATCGATGAGAAGCAGATTTCTTACCAAAATGCTGTGGACAATAAATTTGAAGTTGGAACATTTGAGGAAATGATCCCTAAAGCTGATTTGGTATTAAATTTAACACCTGATAAATACCACACTCCGGTAGTAAATGCTGCAATGCCTTTGATGAAAAAAGGTGCATGTTTATCTTATTCCCACGGTTTCAATATTGTGGAAGAAGGAATGAAAATCCGTGAAGACCTTACCGTTATTATGGTGGCCCCAAAATCACCGGCTTCTGAAGTAAGGGCTGAATTCCTGCGTGGATTTGGTGTTCCTACTTTAATTGCAGTTCACAGGGAAAACGACCCTAACGGCGATGGTTTAGACATTGCAAAAGCCTATTGTGTTGGAACAGGTGGCCATAAAGCAGGCGTTCTTCATTCTTCGTTTGTTGCCGAGGTTAAGTCTGACCTAATGGGCGAGCAAACCATTCTTTGTGGTGTACTGCAAACAGCTTCAATTTTGATGTTCAATAAAATGCTCGAAAAAGGCGTTAACGAAGGTTATGCTTCAAAATTGATTCAATATGGTTGGGAAGTTACCACTGAAGCTTTAAAATTGGGTGGAATTACCCACATGATGGACAGGCTTTCGAATCCTGCTAAAATTGAAGCATTCAAACTTGCTGAGGAGCTAAAAACCATTATGCGCCCATTGTTCGAACATCACATGGATGATATTATGGACGGAACTTTCTCTTCAACCATGATGGAAGACTGGGCTGCCGGCGACAAAAACTTACTTGCCTGGAGGGCTGCAACTGGTGAAACAGCATTCGAAAAAACACCAGCAGGTGATATGGAGATAAGTGAGCAGGAATATTTTGATAACGGAACTTTAATGGTTGCTTTTGTGAAAGCCGGTGTTGAATTGGCATTTGAAGTAATGACCGAAGCCGGTATTAAAGAGGAGTCTGCATACTATGAATCATTGCACGAAACTCCGCTTATTGCAAATACAATTGCACGTAAAAAACTGTTCGAGATGAACCGTGTAATTTCAGATACTGCCGAGTATGGATGTTACTTGTTCGATCACGCGGCAAAACCATTGTTAGCCGACTTTATGTCGAAAATTGACACCAATGTTATTGGTAAAAACTTTAACGAAGGCAAAGATGGCCATGTGGATAATAAAGAATTGATTGAAATTAACGATGAAATCAGGTACCACGATGTAGAAATTATTGGTGCTGAGCTTCGAGAGGCTATGGAAGCCATGGAAGCCATCATCTAAAAGATAGCGCATGCTTAAGGATGAAGAAGTTCATTCTTATAGATCAAGTATAAGCCCGGACTTTTGTTCCGGGCTTTTGTTTTTTTTTACAAAAGGTCCATAGTTGTACATAACCGCATTAGATCTAAAAAATGATTTTAAATGTTCCGGTTTTTTTAATGCCAAGCCGTGCCAAGCCCTAAGCGGTTAACAACCGCTAAGGGCTTAGAAGAGTTAGCATTTTAAAATTTATATTTTATCTTCAAATAAAAAATGTTTTTTGAAGAGAATGCCTCCTATCACATTTTCAATAGATCAAATGAAACTCTATTTTACACCCGCGAAAATTATCTGTATTTTCTAAAGAAAGTAAAAAGATTAATATTTCCATATTGTAACATTTTAGCATGGTGCTTAATGCCCAACCACTTTCATCTTCTTGTTCAAGCTACTCGTGAAAGTACCATTAATGCAGATGAAAACCATCGTCCTAGTTTGCAAAGGTTATCAAAAAATATAGGAACATTATTAAGCTCATATACCTTGGCAATTAATAAGCAACAAAACAGAAAAGGTAGATTATTTGCTCACCAAACGAAAGCAAAATTATTAAATGATAATTCACCAATTTCTGGTGCGGATATCTTCAAGCAAATAAATTTTGATTACGCGACTGCATGCTTTCTTTATATACATCAAAATCCCCTTGTTGCTGGTCTTGTAGAAAAACAAGAAGATTGGGAATTCTCTTCATTCAGAGACTATTCAGGATTAAGAGAAGGGACACTAATTAATAAGAACATAGCTTTTGAATTGGTAAATTTAAATGAAAAAGAGTTTCACAATCAATCGAAATTTATTATCGATGATGGTTTGTTTGGATAATTTTATTTAGGTTTTAAGCCCTAAGCGGGCTCATAGCCGCTAAGGGCGTGAGCAATTATCTAAAGGAATCTTTTGGTTTAAACAATAAAAATCCTGAAGTTTTCAAATGCTTTAGGATTTTTATTAGGTGTCTTTTTAATCGAATGAAGTTGTATTTTAAATTGAAACAAATGCTTAGGCACTTGAAATCATTATTTCGTTTTCTTGTAAGTTCAATGATTTGATTATAATTTGAATTTGAATACTGAGAAATACGATAATTTCCATATTGAGAAGGATCTCTATACGCATCTAATTTGTATTTCTTGGATAAAAGACTGAATATGGACTGATCGTGCCGATGTTCAATAAATCCTTCATAATTTGACAGCCCTTCCGTGTTGTTTGCATTTGATATAAGTCTTATATCTTGGGAATACTTGAGCCATTCGTCAATGAATTTCATTGTAAACAAAGTTTTTTTCATTAGAATAAAACCAGCAAGTCTTTGACGGGTATCTGAATATTCTTTAAAATCACAATTCATTAAAACAAATGCATCTCTTTTGGTCCAGAAGTATTCCTTATTTTTTGTTTCAAAGGGGATAATGCATTGATTTTGATCGATGGCTGAGATAATCTTAACAATTGAATTTTTAAAATAACTTCCTGAATCACAATAAAAAAGATATGTGCCAAAATCAATTTGTTCTAAGGTTTTTTTTATCAAATACGGCTTCCATAACCAATAACCATTACCTGTTTTTTGTGATAGGATTTGGTCATTCCTGTTAATAAAATCGCGATCAATATCGGCAGGCGAATAAGAAAAGACTTTGCAAAACCCTCCATTTTTGAGTGCTGAACGACTATTTTTGAATTGTGCTTTTGAAAAATTTTCGTCTGCATAATTCATTAAAAATAAATTATTGTTTGGAATCTTTTTAGAAACAAAAACTTCCATGTCGCTGTTAATTTTCTCCTGGTAATTTTAAATCTTTATGGTACTGAGTTCTCTTGACTAAAATATTAAATTTTACAAAGTTTTTATGAATTTTATTTAATATATTGTTTCTCAATATGGTAGAACTGAAATTTTACTAAATATCATACTTTATGGATTTTAAATTCCAAAATAACGGAATAAAAAAACATGTTGTACACATCTTCGGTGGCTTGGGGAATCAAATGTTTCAGTATGTTTTTTATCTTCAATTAGAATCCAGAAGATACAATTCCTATATTAACCTTGATTTTTTCAGTTATAAATACAGTAAAAGAGCTCATGCACAGAGTTTTATATTAAAAGATGCGTTTTTAAATATTAATGCTCCTGTTTATAGTTGTTTTGTTTCAAAGGTTCTGTATAAACCTAAACTTTGGAGACTATTTCGAATCTTCATAAAGATTATTACTTTCAAAAAAAACAATGCAAGGGCATTTGGGCTTATCACCGAATCTACAATTGATTTAAAGAAAAAAAGAGCAAGGGTTCTGCACTACAAAGACTATTGGGCAAATGAAAAGTACCTTTTGGATATGCAAGACCTACACAGAGTTTTCTTTAAATTTAATGATGAATTATTGAAGGGCATTAATCAACTGATACTGGAAGAGATAAAAAATAAAAAGTCTGTAAGCATACATATTCGAAGAGGAGATTATTTATTTGATCCATTCTTGTCTAAGTTTTGCAAGGAAGATTATTATCAACAAGCCATACAAATCATGGAAGAAAAAATAATATCACCCCATTTTTATTTATTTTCTGATGATATTGAATGGTGCAAAATAAAGTTTGGCAAACTACCATCGAAAACATTTATTGATTGGAATACGCATGAAAGAAGTTACATTGACATGCTGCTGATGTCACATTGTAAACATAATATTTGCGCAGCAAGTACCTTTTCGTGGTGGGGAGCATTACTCAATAAAAATATAGATAAAATGGTGATATTGCCCAAAGGTTGGATGGAAAATAAGACGTATGAACATAAAGTTTTTCAAAATCTAGTTAGGATATAAATTATCAACTTGAGTATAAATTACTATTTTTTCTTTTTTAAAGTTGGAAGAAACATATATAACCATTATATGTTGGATATGGTGAAAGAATTTGAAACATCTTTTTGTAACTTTGTTTGCAATTAAAACCTTAAAAGCACCTTTAATATGATTGATTGGTTTTTGGGATTAAGTCCTGTTACACAAGCATTTTTAGCGACAATGTTTACCTGGTTTGTTACTGCAGTTGGGGCAGCCATGGTTTTTTTCTTTAAGGAAATTAATCGAAAAGTTTTGGATGGGATGCTTGGATTTGCGGCAGGAGTCATGATCGCAGCAAGTTTCTGGTCCTTATTAAGCCCGGCAATTGAGCTGGCAGAAGAGGCCGGACAAACACCCTGGGTTCCTGCTGTAATAGGTTTTCTGGCGGGAGGTGGATTTCTTTATTTAGCTGATCAATTGCTACCACACTTGCATTTGGGGTTTCCGACCAGCGAGGCTGAAGGAATTTCAACGTCGTGGAGAAGAAGCGTGTTGCTGGTTTTGGCAATAACGCTTCATAATATTCCGGAAGGATTAGCAGTTGGGGTTGCATTTGGTGCTGCTGGAGCTGGTATTCCAGCTGCTTCGGTTGCTGGTGCTGTTGCATTGGCAATTGGAATTGGGATTCAGAATTTTCCGGAAGGGGCAGCCGTTTCTGTTCCATTGAGGCGCGAAGGTTTGTCGCGACGTAAAAGTTTTATGTATGGGCAGGCATCCGGAATTGTTGAACCTATTGCCGGGGTAATTGGTGCAGCAGCTGTGCTGTTTATGCGTCCAATATTGCCTTATGCGCTGGCTTTTGCTGCTGGAGCCATGATTTATGTGGTGGTTGAAGAGTTAATACCAGAATCACAGTTAGATAAAAATACCGATATCGCCACCTTAGGTGCTATGGCAGGTTTTGCAGTGATGATGACCCTTGATGTGGCGCTAGGGTAAAAAATAAGGTGATTTATTAATTTTCTTAATTTGGATAATTTTTTCCGATGAAAATTTATTCACAGGAATAATTAGAATATATTTATGCCTTGAAAACGCATATTAACAATAAACATAAAGATCGATGGAAAATAATATAAAATTACAGGACATAATTGATTCGAAAATATTAAACGAACGAAAAGTATTTTTGTGGGGACAAGTGGACGATGATTCGGCAAAACATGTGGTTGAAAGGCTTCTTTATCTCGAAATGGTTGGTCCGGGCAAAGAAATACAACTTATAATTAACAGTCCTGGTGGATATGTTACTTCTGGTTTTGCCATCTACGATACCATGAAAAGTATTAGCAGTCCTGTTTCAACAATTTGTTCAGGCCTGGCAGCATCCATGGGTTCTATTCTTTTATCGGCTGGAGAAAAAGGGAAACGCTTTGTTTTGCCCCATGCCCGGGTTATGATCCACCAACCAAGTGGAGGTGCCGGTGGTCCGGCTTCCGATATCGAAATCCAGGTGAAAGAACTGATCAAAACCAAAGAATTGGGTGCAAAAATTTTAGCCGAAAATTGTGGACAACCTGTTGATCAGGTTATGAAAGATTTTAACCGTGATTACTGGATGTCGGCAGATGAATCTTTAGCCTACGGAATTGTGGATGGGATAATGGATAAGCTGGTTTAAACGGCTTTAGGCATTTCCTATTTCCTCTTTTACCAAATCCCGGATTTCCATAAAATTTGCCTCCAGCTTGAGCATGTTTTCAATGAAAAAGTTAAAAATGTCGGGCCAGTGGTTTTTTCTATGGAAATCAACATTGTCTAATGTGGTGTAAATCCTGCATACTTCCTGTCCACTATCAAATCGAGAATAGGTATAATCCCAGGTAAGACCGTTTTCAAAACCTTTTTCAAGGAGGTTTTTATATTTTTCAATTGCCATAAATGTTTCAAGGCGTTTATCCTCGTTTTTATGGCTGATCTCGATCATTACCTGTGCATTTTCCCTGCCGGTATCGAATTTTAAAGCAACGTTATTGATTTTTGTACGATGAAGGATCCAGTTCTTTTTCCGCTCCTGCAATTCGGGAACAATCTCGCATCGTTTGGCAAATAGTTGCCAAAATTCTATCCGTAATAGTTTTAATTCTTCTCGTGTGTACATTAAACAATTAAATTGCTTGCAAAAATAGAATTTTTAGGCAGAAAAATAGGAATTGTATTTGGGTGAATGAAGCAGTAATTGCATTTAGAGGAGATTGGAAATCTCCTCACCCAGAAAACTGAATACAAAGAAAAAAAAAGGTGCCCCAAACATGAAGCACCTTTAAATGTATTTTGAAAGGTTACTTTATTTCAGTCCTCTTTTTTCGAGAAGAGGTTCATTTGAAGGATTTTGTCCGCGGAATTTACGGTAAATATTCATACCATCGTCTGAACCGCTTTTTGCAAGCAATTCCCTGAATTTTGCTGCAATTTCCGGATTAAAGATATCACCTGATTCTTTAAAATAATTAAACGCGTCGGTATCTAAAACTGCCGCCCAAATATAAACGTAATAACCTGCCGAATAAGATTCTCCTGTGAAAATGTGGGAGAAATAAGTACTCCGATAACGGGGCAAAAATTCTGGGATGAGCCCAATGTTATCCATTGCTTCTTTTTCGAATGCACGAACATCGGAAATTACAGGGTTTTCGGTCGTGTGATAATCAAGGTCAAGCAACGATGCTGCCACGTATTCACCTGTTATAAATCCCTGGTTAAAGGTACCGCTCTTAATTAATTTCTCCAGCAACTCATCGGGAATGGGTTCGCCCGTTTCATAATGCTTGGCATACACTTTTATTACCTCCGGTTCAGCAGCCCAGTTTTCCATTACCTGTGAAGGCAACTCAACAAAATCGCGTGGAACTGATCCGATTGTACGGTCGTATTTGCCATCCACAAACATAAAATGTAAGGCATGCCCAAATTCATGGAAAAATGTGCTTACCTCATCAAAACTTAACAATGCAGGGGTATCGCCAGCCGGTCTTGTGAAATTCATCACAATAGAACCCACCTGAGGGATTCGTTTACCATCTTTGTAGGTTACATCGCGAAATGCTGTTG
This sequence comes from Prolixibacteraceae bacterium, assembly GCA_963678235.1. Lineage (GTDB taxonomy): Bacteria > Bacteroidota > Bacteroidia > Bacteroidales > Prolixibacteraceae > JABMQB01. Next base: position 4,889,515 of record OY782766.1, read on the forward strand.
ACCATGCACCAACCCGCTTTCCATCACGTGGATGAAAGTCCATATATAAAATCGCCAGGTGAGTGCCATCTGCTTCCTGTACTTCGTACGCTTCCGCTTCTTCATGGTAGGTTGGAAGGTCATCGCGCTTAATAAACTTTAAACCGTAAAGTTTTTCTACAACGTAAAAAATTCCCTCTTTGGTTGCATCCAAACTAAAATAAGGTTTCAATTCGGCTTCATCCAGGTCGAACTTTTCTTTGCGTAATTTTTCAGCATAATACCACCAGTCCCATGATTCGATTTTTATGTTTGCCCCTTCTTTATCAGCAATGGCCTGCATTTCTTTTACATCCTGTTTCGCCATTTTTAGGGCAGGTTCCCAAAGTTTCATTAAGAAATCATATACATTGCCGGGGTTTTGAGCCATATTAATGGCAATTTTATATTCAGCAAAATTTTTGAAGCCCAACAACTTAGCTTTTTGATCCCTGAGTTTTATTATCTTTTTTATGATTTCTTTATTGTCGTTCTCGTTGTCATTGTCACCACGCATAAAATAACCGCGATACAGTTTTTCGCGCAGATCACGTTTTTCGGAGAATGTTAAAAACGGAATCCAACTTGGTTTCGCCAATGTGAATACCCATTTACCAGTTTCACCTGCTTTTTCGGCAGCAATTGCAGCTCGTGCTATTACATCTTCCGGAAGCCCGGCAAGATCTTCTTTATTATCAATGGTTAAAATGAAATTTTTGTTGGTTTCGGCCAAAAGGTTGTCGCTAAACTGAAGGTAAGATGTGGACAATTCAGTATTAATTCCCTTTAATATTTCCTGATCATCGGCTGGAAGGTTGGCACCGTTGCGTTCAAAATCTTCGTAATATTTTTCGGTTACCCTAATTTGTTGATCGTCAAGGCCAAGTTCGTTGCGTTGGTCATAAATAGCTTTTATTTTTTTGAACAACTCCGGGTTCATCGAAATATTATCGCGATGCTTGGATAACATTGGGGTTATTTCCCGGGCAATTTCCTGCATCTTCTCGTTGGTGTTTGCACTGCTTAATGGATAGAAAACACCAGACACTTTGTTTAACAACCCGCCTGATTTATCGAGCGCTAAAATTGTGTTTGCAAATGTGGGTTCTTCTGAATTTGCTACAAGAGCATCAATTTCCTTTTCACGTTCTTCAATTCCTTTTTGGATAGCAGGAACATAGTGTTCCTCGGTAATTTTATCAAATGGAGGTACGCCATAAGGGGTATCCCATTCTAAAAAAAATGGATTTTCCATGGTAGTCTGATCACTTTTTTTTGTTTGACATGCTACAGCCACGCCAATAATAAAGATAAATACAAGCAGTTTTTTCATTGTTGTAAAAATAATTTTGATTTGGCTGAAAAGATAACAAATTATTGCAAAGTGTAGAATGATAATCCGCACACTTATCCCTGAACACTATTCATACTTGGGGAACAAAATGGCAATAGAAATCTTTTATTTAGCCAAATTAAAAGGCTTCGAAAGAATAGGAGCCAAAATATTCTCATCAGAATAAAGCGATGCTTCTTCATCCGATAATTGCAGGCTCCAATCTACCCTTTGGGAGATATCGGCACCAGGTCCTGAGTTTTTATATTCAGCATAATAGGTTGTTTGAAGCTCAGAAGCATTCGACCAGGCCGCCCATCCCTGTGGGGCAATATGGGCACCAAGTTCGCAATTTAAAAAAACCGTTTTAGCATATTTCCGCCATGGACGGCCAAGAAATACTTTCGTAACGCCCTCTTGAGCTGTAAGTTTACAGTTTTTAAAAACATAGCCATAAGGTTTGTCTTTGGTAGTGCTGGCTGCTGTGATATATGAATTACTCAAACTATTGATCGTGCAATTGCTAAAAAGTACGGTTGCAGCCCCAAAAATAAAATCGGTGGTGCCTTCAATAAAACATTCGGTAAAATGTACCCTGCTTGTTTCCCCTTCGGTATATAAGGTGTCCTGATGACCTGAAAGCCGACAGTTTTTAAAAGTACATCGGTCACCTTGAACGTGAAGGGCAACTGCTTGTCCGATCGGACCAGCGGAGTTTATTATGGAGATATTCTCTGCATGAAAATCATCGGCTTCCACCTTTAAAGTATAGGTATAAAACGTACTGTTACGGCCTCTGTCAATTTTCCTGAAATAATCACCATAAGTCAGTATGGTTTTATTGGCACTTTCACCAATAAACGATAAGTGCGTATTGCATGCCGGAACCAATACCTTTTCGTTGTAAACTCCATTTTTTATAAAAACTGTGACATCCATATCAGGATAAGCTTTGCATGCATCAACGGCATCTTGGATACTTGTGTAATCACCACTACCATCCTGGGCAACTGTTATTTTTGTTTCATACTGTGCAAATGAATTCGCTGAAATGAATAAAATGAATACAATAATATTCGATATTTTAAGAAGTTGGTTCATGGTGTGAAATACTTTTAGTATTGAAAAATATTATTTGGTAAATAAAGAATGCTAAGATACTTTTTTTTGCCGGGAAGTTGAAGTTCAAATTAAAGTGAGATTTTAAGTTTAGGTTATCGATTTAAAATCTCATCATTTTCATTTAAAAATTTTGTTTAAGAAAGAAACCATATATTCAACTGTTTCATTGAACCATGGATGCACATGCCAAAATGAATGTGGGCTGTTTTCAATCGTTTGCACCTCTGAATAAATATTATGCCTATTTAATATTGTAATTACACTATCACGCCCGGCATGAAACCGGGGTTGGGTGCTGTTAATGAATAATGTTGGTGGCGAATCTTCCCCGGTATAAATCATTGGTGACGCTTCTACCCATTTTGCCCTGTCTTCTTTAATTGTCGCCCCAAACCACAGTGATCCTGCCGAATGCCTGCCAGGTATGTTGTCACCCAAACTTTCTTCGGGAGTGGTAAAATCCAATATCCCATCCATATCGATTACTGCCTGTACGGCTGCTGAAACATCATTATTTCCCTCATTCCCATCAAATTTTTTCACCTTACTGGTATATGCAACCAAAGCAGCTAATTGGCCTCCTGCCGAGCTTCCGGTAATCGCAATTTTATCGGGATCGATGTTGTACTTATCAGCATTGGTCCGAACGTATCGGATTGCTGCTTTTATATCGTAAACTGCTGCCGGGTAAAGTGCTTCAGGTGAAAGCCTGTATTCAACAGGAATGGTCACATAACCTTGGTTAGCTATTTTTTGTGCCATGGGAATTTGTGCCGATTTACTTCCGGTTAACCAGCCACCTCCAAAAAGCATAATCAAAGCCGGATAATTTCCAGGTTGCTTTGGGCTGAATATATCAAGATGTAGGTTTCGTTCCCCATAGGGAGTGTCTGGCAAAGTGGCATAAACAATGTCGAATTGAGCTTTTACTCCATCTGGCATTTCAGGCTTTACCAAAACAATATCAGGGTAGTATTTCTTTAATTTCACCCATGCTGAGTAGGGTGTGTATGAAGTATCTCTTGGGATTGGTTTAACCTTGTTGCATTGCCCCGAACTCTCTAATACAAAAAATGATAAGATTATCAATGAAATAATTAGTCGCTTCATGATTTATGTAGATTAGGTTACAACTATTTCTGCAAGAATAAACATCATTTACAATCGAAAAAAATCTAATGAAATAATTCTTAAATAGATTTGGAATATCCTTTTGGATTAAAACTAATCATTTTCGATGAAATTCAATTCTTGTTTTACCTTACAGTAAGTCAATTTATGCCTTCAAATATAAATTAAAATCTTTACTTTTGTCCTTTCATAATTTTACAGTGATATTTTGATATGAAGATTTCTTATAAGTGGTTAAAGGATTATATTGACTTTGATTTAAGTCCTGAAAAGTTAGCTGAAGTATTAACCGATACTGGTCTTGAAGTTGGTGGAATAGAAGAAGTTGAAAGTATAAAAGGGGGCTTAAAGGGAGTTGTGGTAGGTTTTGTTGAAACTTGCGTACCTCATCCTAATTCGGACCACTTAAGTAAAACTACTGTAAATGTTGGCGATACGGTTCTTCCGATTGTATGTGGTGCCCCAAATGTTGCGGCAGGTCAAACTGTTTTGGTTGCAACTGTTGGGACAACATTGTATAGCGGAGACGAAGAATTTAAAATTAAAAAAGCCAAGATCAGGGGCGAAGAATCACAGGGTATGATTTGTTCGGAGGTTGAATTAGGGCTTGGTTCTGATGCGAGTGGCATTATGGTACTTGATGGCGGCGTTGCCGCAGGAACAAAAGCAAGTGAACATTTCAAAATCGAAAATGATTTCGCCATTGAAATTGACCTTACGCCAAACAGGATTGACGGAGCCTCTCATATTGGTGTAGCCCGTGATGTTGCTGCTTATTTAAGGCAAACAAAAGATATTGGTTATAATCGCCCATCGGTTGATGCTTTTAAAGTGGATAACACCAATCTTGAAATTCCGGTTGAAGTTCTTAATCCGGAAGCTTGCCCGAGGTATGCTGCAGTAACAATTAGCGGAGTTGAGGTAAAGGAATCACCTAAGTGGCTACAAAACAGGCTTAAAGCTATTGGCCATGCCCCAATCAATAATATTGTTGATGCAACCAATTATGTGTTGTTGGAAACGGCACAACCACTTCATGCATTTGATGCTGATGAGATTAAAGGAGGCAAAGTGCTGGTTAAGACCATGCCGGCAGGGACAAAATTTGTTACCCTCGATGAGGAAGAAAGGGAATTGCATGAAAATGACCTGATGATTTGCAACGAGGAAGAAGGGATGTGTATTGGTGGTGTTTTTGGAGGAATAAAATCTGGCGTAAAAGAATCAACAAAAAATATATTTCTGGAAAGTGCATGCTTTGATCCTGTATTTGTACGAAAAACAGCCCGCAGGCATGGTCTGAATACCGATGCTTCGTTCAGGTTTGAACGAGGGACCGATCCCAATGGTGTGATTTATGCGTTGAAACGAGCTGCTTTGTTAATCAAAGAGCTGGGTGGGGGAAGCATTTCTTCAGAGATTATTGATATTTATCCCGAACCAATTGAGGATTTCGAGGTTGAGATATCTTATGCAAACGTAACGCGTTTGATAGGCAAGGAATTGGGTGCCGAAAAAATTAAAAATATTCTGATCTCGCTTGAGATTAAAGTCAAGGAAGAAGACGAAAAAGGATTAAAACTTTTGGTTCCTCCATATCGCGTTGATGTGAAAAGGGAATGCGATGTGATTGAAGAAATACTGCGGATTTACGGGTATAATAACATTGAAATTCCAACTCAGGTAAAATCAGCCTTGCAAACAGCCCCGAAACCTGATCCTGATAAACTGAGAAATACCATTGCGGAGTTCTTGTCGGCACAGGGATTTAACGAAATATGGTCAAATTCGCTCACAAAAGCTGTAGCATACGAAGGGATGAACCAGCTAAAAGACGAACAGACTGTTAAGCTTGTAAATCCTTTAAGCTCAGATTTGAATGGTATGAGGCAAACATTGTTGTTTGGAGGATTGGAATCCATCGCTTATAATGCAAACCGTCAGAATCCGAATTTAAAATTATATGAATTTGGCAATTGCTATTTTTATAAAGGAACTCAATTAAAAGATAAACCTGCTGATAATTACTACGAAGAAGAGCATTTGGGAATTTTTGTAACCGGAAATAAAGAAGAAGCCAACTGGGCTACTGAAGAAACTGCTGGTGGATTTTCACAGCTTAAAAGCTTTGTTGAAAATATCCTTCGTAAACTGGGCTTTGATCTTTTAAAAATAACCATTGAAGAATCGGAAAACGAATTGTTCTCCAATGCTTTATGTTATTCATTGGACGATAAAAAACTTGCAGAAGTTGGTATTGTTGCCGGAAAAATCCAAAAGGAATATGGAATTGACGGCGAAGTATTTTATGCTGATCTTGACTGGGGGCAGGTTTTTGATGGCCATAAAAAGAACAAAGTAGTATTCGAAGAATTACCTAAATATCCAGCAGTTAGGCGCGACCTGGCTTTGGTGGTTAACAAGAATGTTAAGTTTGCTGCCATAAAAGAGCTGGCATTTAAAAGCGAGCGTAAATTGTTGCGAAATGTGAATTTGTTTGATGTTTATGAAGGTAAAGGTATCCCGGAAGGGAAAAAATCGTATGCCGTAAGTTTTATTTTACGTGACGATTTCAACACCTTAAAAGACAAACAAATTGACAAAGTGATGAAACGTTTTGTGATGTTGTTTGAGAAAGAATTAGGTGCTGTACTTCGATAATATATTTTCTTTCATTGGAACCAAAAGGATGGCTACTACTCTGCTTTGTAACATTTATAAAGTTAGCTTTTTCGATGAATTAACCTTCATTTCCTCCATATTTACTTGCGTTCTGGAGTTAAAATTTTCGTCATCATAGTATATAGCTGATCGGTAACTTTTTTTTAGTCCAGAAAATCAAGAGATATTTCAACTTCTCTTTCTTTTATGTTCGTTATGGCTCCTATAAACCATTCTTCGCCAGACTTACTGGCAATTGTTACATATTCATCTATTTCTCCATTTAGCACTTTTGTATCGTGGAAAGTTTTCAACTTACCAAAAATCTTCTTGCTATTCAGCTAGTTTAGCTCAGGTTTGTCATGCTAAAATTGAACTGATCTGCACAAGAATGAACTGTGAACAAATAAAAAGAGACCACCCAATAGGATGATCTCAATTAGCCAATTAATGTATTGAAAATTAAACTAATGCCTGTGATTAAATTCTTATATGCGGTCGTTTATTTCACAAAGTTACGTTAGTGTTTTCAGTAAATTCAAAATCTACTGTCACTTCGTTTTGTCCTGTTGATTCATCCAAGATGTTAATTGTATAAGTCCCATATTCCAGAGGGCCTATTTTATATTCAATGTCGTATGTACAGGTGCAGAACATATTTGGATTAATATGCGACTCTTTCACATAAATCTCATTAGCATCTACCGTAAAATCAATTTTCAAACTATCAAAAGCGCAGTTAAAAACAGCGTCAAAGTGTTTTACCTTTAAATAATTAGCTTCAGCTGTTTGCAGTACAACACACGTATCTCCAGCACTGATACTTTTCAATCCAGATCCTTTACATCCAGAATAATGCAAACCATCATTTTGGTATTCATCTCTGAATTGGTGTAATCTTTCACTATCAGAGGATTTATCACAAGAAGAAACTACGACAAGAGCTATCATGCTAATTAAAATAAAGGATAAGGTAACTTTTGGGGATACCATTAATTTTCTTTTCATCATTACAATTGATTTTTTAGTTTTCATTTATAAATTATTTTCAATAATAAGGCAAGTAATAAGTGAACTTGCATATACTACATTTATTACGAACCTAAATTTTGAATCGCTACAGAAAAGAAAAAAATTACAGTATTGGGATGCTATTTTGAAATTTTTATACTTATTCCTGATTGGTTGAATTGAAGGTCTTGTTCTCCAAGATCATAGAGTGGAATTTTCAAATATCCCTCAATGGTTATATTAAACTTTTCAGAAAACTTATATTCCCAACCACTTGAGAAATTAAGTTGACCTGCAAAATCAATATTTTGAAATTTATGCGTAGTAATTTTAGGAGAATCAAATCTATATTCTTCACGATACGTTTCTTTTATAAAAGCCAGAGTTGAAAATCCTCCTGTTATAAAAATATCTCCCTGCTTTATATTTAAAACCTTCATTTTTATATTTAGAGGAATATCAAAACATGCTAATTCTGCATTTATCGAAGTTGGAGCATCAGGAGAAAAAAGCTCTTTTTGTTTGTAACATAGATTATATCTATCATAAATTACACCACTACTTAATGCTATTCTTTTACTCAGATTAATTTCATTTACAATCCCTACGGCGAGAGCTACGTTGGATGACGACTGTGTTGTACTTACCGATTCTTTCATAACAATACCAACACTAAATTTCTTCTTTTTTCTTCTATCAGGAATTTCCCATCCATTTAAATCATTTGAGACTTGAACTACACTATCCTTGATATTAATAGTTAAAACCCGACTTGTATCTACATGGCTTTGTTCAAAACCAACTTGTTGTTCAGAAAATGCAATCTGAGAATGTTGCATAAGAGAAAGAAGGGGCTTGGGCTCATCTAGTAATACATTTTGATTTTTAATCCTTAATTCTCTCCAGGAACCCACTCTCCGATTATAATATTTACTACTATCATCGTAAATAGCCTTCTCTTTTACTTCTTCAGGATCTTCCGGTTCTATGGTTTTTTTCTCCAAAGAAACAATTGAATCCCTTTCGTATATAACATTATGATCATTAACAGAACGAATAATTAAAAGAATTAGGATTATTGCAGCTGCACCCGATAAAAGAAATAACAACGACCTTTTCTTCTTTTTACTTTCTCTTTTCTTTTGAAAATTTTCCCATGAGCCTTCGATATAACTCTCATCCAGGCTTTTCAAAGAAGAGATTATCTCATTAATTATTTTATCGCCTTCTTTCTTTTTCATTGGAAATACTTTTTATACAAATCGCGTAACCTTTTTTTTGCGCGTGTTAAATAGGTTCTTGACGAGCTTTCAGGAATATCAAGCATTTGTGCAATCTCTCTATGGTTGAAACCTTCTATTTCAAATAAATTGAAAACAGTTCGGTGAATATCTGGTAAACTGCTTGTTAGTTCATAAAGCTCGGTAAAATGAACACCAGAATCGGCATCACATTTATCATTCATTAAAACACTTTCTCCATTAATCTTTCTTTCTCTTTGGGTTAAAATCTGTTCTTTTCTTAATTTATCGATTGTAGTATTAATTATGATAATCCTGAACCATCCTTTGAAATCTTGGTTTGTGTTATACAAGCAAATTTTATCAAAAACCTTCATAAAGCTATCGTCAACGACCTCAATAGCTTTATTTCGGTCGCCAATATATCTTAAGGCAATAGATAATGCGTATCCAAAAAATTGCTTGTACAACAATTCCTGGCATTTTACCTTCTTTTTTTTACAACCATCAATCAACTCTTGAGAGAGGCTTGCATCCCGGGAAGCCTTTAGCATGTATTTTTTATCGATATTTTTTTAAGTCCATTACGAAACAAATCGGCTTTACGCTACAGCTTAATGGGAAATGATTGTTTTTTTTGAAATTGGTTGCGTAGAAAGAGGTAATTTTTTGTTGCAAAATTGTATTCTTTCTAAACGAAGGGTTAAAACAATGCCTCCGGTTCTGATCGGGATAATTGCTTTTAGTTTCTATTTATTTCCATTTTAAAATAGGTAGATTGAAATACCGAGATTTGAGTATTGAGAATTACTCTTTACACATATCTTTTCCCATGTTTATAGAACAGGCAGGCATTCAAAATATGCCAATGTGTTTTCATTGCAAAGTGGCTTAGTTGCAATTCCAACAAACAAAAAGTTTAAGCTTATTTAACGTAAAAAGTAAATTCCCGGATTTGCAATGGTTCAGTAATATTAGGTTTTGTAGAGCCAATAAAAGTGGTTTTTTAAATCTTAATTTCAAAGTTCGAAACAAATATAAACCGATCTGTCAGCCTCAGGGAAGTAACTTAATTGTCCTCTTGGTTTGCAATTTTGTCCGTTTCAAATCAGAAAGCTTTCATTTATTGAATCGCTAGAAAACAATTCTTTTCCTTTAGCAACAAAATCAAAATGTATACAAACACAAAAAAAAGGAGGACACCTTTATGACAAAATTTTACGCTTTATTGTTTTTATTAATTCCTGCATTATGCACAAAAGCAGGTGTAGGCACACCCGAAACAGAATGGTTAAAGACCATTATTTTGCCAGAACATAAAAAGGATTATTCTATCCAATCGTTCGAAGAGGATGATGGTTATGTTTATGCAGGGTATACTGAGATCGAAACTGAGGGGGATATTGGGGCTATGGTTGTTGCAGGCGAATTTTTCCTGGCCAAAACTAACATGTTGGGTGAAATCATTTGGCATAATACATTTACTTTCGACATGGATGGTTATGACACCAATGTTGATCAAGGCTGTAGGGTGGTTCGGATGAACGATGGTAATTATTTATTTGCCCGCACCATTATGCATTTAAATACGTTTAACGAACATAAATACTTCTTAAAAGTAGATAAAAACGGAACAAAACTTTGGGAAAAAGCATTTTCTGAAAGTTTATTTGGCAATATAAAAGATGTGGTTGTTACGGAAAATAATGGGTTTTTTGTACTAGGGATAAGAAGTACCTGGACTCCGGGATCAATTGGAGGTAGTGCAATTGTGTTACTAAAGTTTGATGCCTCCGGTGAATTCGAATGGGAGAAAAACTACGATAACCAAGACTATGATGATGTTGCAACAGATATGATTTTGATGAAGGACGGAAAACTACTTATTGGTGGTTTTGTATCGCAAAGTAGCTCACCAACCGAATCAGAAAATGCCATTCTACTTATGAAAAAAGAGAATGATGGAAGCGATATTTGGACCAAAATAATTAACAAAGATACTAAAACGATTAGTCATGTTAAAATTGACACCACGAAAGAGAATGGCTTTATTGTGTCTTATAACATCACTTCTGGAGGGCTTTTCAACAATCCAGAATCATATGGCTGTTTACTTAAAACAAATTCTATTGGTGAAAAAGAGTGGTTCAGAGATTATTCAAACCCCTTATTTAATAACTCTTTTCATAGCATTAATAGTTTAGATGACGGAGGGTTCATTATTACCGGGAAGAAACAGACATTAGGGACTGACCTCAATTATTCTTGGATTCTCAGGACCAATAACGAAGGAAATATTTACTGGGAAAAAGAAAATCAAAGTAAGGAATTAGATTCTGGAAAAGAAGTAAAATCATACGATATTGAACTCAACACTTTAATTGAAACATCAGATAACGGATATTTTGTTTCCGGTTTTGAATTTTCAAATGATACCAGTTTTGTGAAATTATTTAAACTAAGTGCTGAAACTAATGTGGAAGATGAGTTTGATATAAAACAATTCTATGGAATTGCATCCTGCCCAACTATTGGCAACTACCAAGTCAACCTATCAGTTTCCTCCATCCACGAATCAGAAAGAAATATACATTATTACGAAGTCAAAAGAGACAATCAATTAATTGGGAAAGTTGATGCTCATGCGCCCTTTGTTGAGTTTCATAATTTCAGTTATTGTGATACTGCCAACCTTCAAGCAGGAAGAAGTTATAACTATGCCATTAGTGCCCATAATTATGCAGGAGATAAAATAAAAGAACAAACAAGACAGATTGAGGTTGAAGAAGACACACGGTTCAGGATTGAGTTCGAAGCAGGGATTTCAGAAGACACCATTGTTAATTTAAGCTGGAAAACAAACTGGGAAGGTACAATAGATTATTGGCTCATTGAAAGAACTTTTTCTGAAAACAACCAAATGGTGAAGGACACGGTAACAATAGAAGATGCTGCAAATCCTGATAGTATCTTTACGTATCAATATGCAGACACAACTGCCAATTTAACACGTCATTACATGTACAATTTAATCTATTCTTATCATCCTATGCCTGATTGGAACCCTGATTATATTTTATCTATATTAGCAGACACAACATCGGTAAACATTGTAAAGGTTACACCTACTAAATCAGAAATAGGGCATGCGTTAGCTAATTCAATATTAAATAATTTTCCTAATCCATTTAAGGATTTAACCTCAATACGTTATACACTGTTACAACCAGGGCATATTGTCCTAAGGATACTTGATTCATCTGGAAAAGTTGTAGATGAGTTGCTTGACCAGCAACAAACCAGCGGAGTTTATCAATTCAGTTGGGAGGCAAAAAATAAAAAGCCTGGAATTTATTTTCTCCAATTGAAAACAGAAAATTCAGTTGAAACAAAAAAGATGATTCTTATAAGGTAGGTTTACTCAAGCACAGCAGCCGGAAATAACATTGTGTTTTTCCGGCTTTTTTTTACTGGTTTCTAAATTAGCTGATTAATATGTGGATTATCACAATGGCATTCCTAGTTTGCTTCGCAATAAATGTTTAAAAAATAAAAGGTTGTAGCGTTTTAATGGCAGTAACCGTATTGGGCTAATAGTTAATTTGAGTTATAAAGTTACGTATAAAATGCCTTTGATGCGGTTTCGGGAAGTTTTAAGAATAAACAATAGAGTCGACAATAATCAACGATATTTAAACTGGATGATACTTCCAGTGGTATTCTTACTGGGGAAATGTACAGGTTTTTCGAATGAGCTTCATTCCGAAACAATAAGCAATTTAAACCATGTTGTTTTAATTTTTCAATTCATTCTGTTATTTGTTACATGGTTTTTAGATAGGGTAGGAATTATGCTTACGGCCCGGGTTATATATGAAGGTGGTAAAATACAAGATAGGCTCATAGTATATGTTGCGGTCAATATTATAAACTTGTTGATTTCCTGTGGAATCGTTTATGGTGTTTATTTATTCTTGGCAACATCAACAATGATTGTTCAGCATATCAAACATGAAATACCTGCAACCATCATATATTTAATCCTACTGAACCTCATATATGCGGTTCTATACATCAATCAAGAGCGCAAGGGGAAGCAAATGCCTGTAAAGGAAAAGCAAAACTTCCTGGAATGCAATTCTAAAATCTTTGAAGTGAAAATAAATAAGCGATGTTTTTATATCGAAGCAGATGAAATAGCTATTGCCTATAAAGATTGTGGAATAACATACATAAACACCTGGAATGGAAAAAAGATCATCATGGACCACTCGTTAAGAAAGTTACAAGAACTATTACCTGGAAACGTGTTCTTTTATGCCAATAGAAAGTGCATCATTAATCGCCGACTTATTGCAGGATATAAAAGATTGGAAACAAGGAACCTTCAACTGAATTTCAATGAAAACATCGATTTTCAAGAAGATGTAACCATTAATAAAAACAGAGTCTCCGAATTTAAGAATTGGCTTACTCCCTAGTAATAAAAAAAAAGAAAACAATTAGAATTTATAAACTATGAAAAAAGAATTACTACTTCTCCTAACACTTTTATTCTCCTATCATTTAATAGCAGGCATTGGTGAGCCTAAAATAGAATGGAAAAAAACACTTTCATTTAGCGAATTAACTATTGACAAAGGTTTTAAATCTCTAGTAGTTGATGATGGTTACATTGTAATTGGTCATTCATTCCATAACCGACCGAATTTATTAGATGTTGATATAAAAATACGCATGGTCAAACTAAATCAGCAGGGAGATGTAGTGTGGCAGAGGAACATTGCATACAGCGACACCAGTTTTCATTCTTTAACTACTAAAGATATCATACAAGTACAGGACGGCGGATACATTATTCCTGCGTTAATATATAAACCTGAAATTGGATACAATGGAATACTTATAAAAGTTGATCAATTTGGAAATAAATTGTGGGAAAAGACCTTTCTGCAAGATATGTATATGCAGCTATTCATGATAGGAATTGAACCTACCAGTGATGGTGGATTTATTACGGTTGGGCACCAAAGAGAGAGTCCCAAAGAAGATCATTGGGAGCATGGCGGAACTTCGAGCGAATCACCTTGGAAAGATGTTTTACTGATGAAATTTGATGCCGAAGCAAATCTAGAATGGAAGAATACCTATGATTTTCAATTTAATCATGAGAGTAGCCGAAGAGACAATAGTAATGAATTCGGCAAAAATATCATACAATTGGAAGATGGCTGCTATTTTGTGGCAAGCGATTTTGTTGCTGCAGGTTCTGGTTTGCTAGTTCTGAAAGTCGATCCTTCTGGTGGCTTAATATGGAAAAAGAAATACCTTCATTCAAAAGGAGGCACCTTCTTTCACGGTATTTCAAAAACTCCTGATAACAATTTTGTATTAGCAGGCTTTAAAGAACCGTTTGAAAGCTCCCATAATGAAGAAAGAGCCTGGCTCTTGAAGATAGATTCAAATGGAAATTATCTTTGGGAAAAGGACTATCATCTCCCCGGTCACCATTCCGAGGCTTATGACATGAAGTTACTTGATGACGGTGGCTTTGTAATAGTCGGTGAGAAGACCAATGAATCAAATTCTAATGAAAAAAATTACGGATGGATATTCCGAACTGATAAGGATGGAAACATATTCTGGGAAAAAGAAATTCCTACGGATAGCCTCAACTACAAGTTCTTCTCTGTTGAACTTACAAGCGACAATGGTATTTTAGCAACTGGATCGGTCTTTAACGAAGGTGATTTAATGGATCCAACAACCATTAGAGTATGTAAACTTTCTTCAGAAACTATAGTGGAAGATAGCTTTAGACTTCAGCACTTTCGCGCAGAACCCAATATGCCAACCATTGGCAACTATCAGGTAGACATATCCATGTCAACACTTTACGAGAATTCTGCAAACATAGATTTATACGAAATATATAAAAACGACATGCTATTAGATGAGTTTGTCCCTAATCAGATTGAGTCAGGATTTCACAATATAATAATAGAAGACAAAGACGTAGATATTGGAGAATCGATTGAGTACACGCTAATGATTTATAACACTTCCGGTCAAATTGTTATAGACACTACAATCTACACTGAAATCACTGAAGATAAAAGATTTAGAATTGAAGCCTGGGCTGAAGTAAATAATGATTCAATAGTAACTGTAAATTGGAATACAAACTGGGAGGAGAGTTTTCCAGTCCCAGGGCATAGTCACTGGGGCGTGCGCAGACTTATCAAAAATGAGTTTAATTCATATGACGAAGAACTAAAATTAGATTCGTGCCTTGCCTTATCACCTGAAGGAGTAAATAGTTACTCCGTAAAAGACACCATCTCGAAAAATGGTACTTATGGATACGCTTTTTTCACTATTTCAAGGTGGAATTCATCTTGGTCTCACCTCCTTGCCTATATCCTTTTCGATGTAGATATTTCTAGAATTGTAAGTTCATTAGAAGAAGTTCAAGATCAATCTTTTGGATTAAGATTATATCCAAATCCAACAAAAAACATTATAAACATTAAATATTCTACACAGAATTTTGAAAGGATAGTGATAGACTTATATGATTCATTGGGCAAAAAGGTGACAAATCTTTTAAACGAACAACAAAATCCGGGTTCTCATTCTGTAAAATGGGATACCAATACATTGAAACCTGGCATTTACTATTGTAGACTTCAAGTGGGAAATAAAATTATAAGTAAACAGATAATACGTACAGAATAATCTCCACATAATATACAACAACTTAAGTTTCATCCTGAAGCCCGGGGCCAAAATTCTTTATACCTGGGCTTCCCCCCGTCATTATAATAACGTACATAAATTAATTAAAATGAAAATACTTGTTTCTATATTATTGCTTCTTGTGCTAGTTAACATTTCGTGCGCACAAAGACCTGAAAAGGCTCCTGTTAATGTAAAATTTTTAGAGTATTTCGAGGATAACGCAAAAGCTTCAGGATATATCCCTGATCCTGGTTCATACACATTTATAAAAGAGGATGAATCGAAAGAATTGTTTTTTGGATCGAATAGTTTTCCTGCAGTATTTGACTTACGCCAATCGGGAGTTCTAACTTCGGCTAAAGATCAAGGAGAATCGGGACATTGTTGGACTTTTGCGACAATGGGCGCCATTGAATCCAGAAATATTATACTTGGATTAGGTGAATATGATCTCTCGGAACACAACCTGGCTACTTGTAATGGCTTTGCCTTAACGGAAGGAGGAAATTCGCAAATGGCTACAGCCTATTTAACAAGATTAAGCGGACCAATATTAGAACAAGAAGATCCGTTTAGCGATACCGACTATGAGTGTTCTGCTAGCAATATAACTCCACAATTTTATGTTCCTGAAGCCAGATTTCTACCCAGAGATCCTGATGTGGTTAAACATTTTCTTATGAATGTTGGACCGGTAAGTACTGCCTACTATTCTAACAGTTTCTATTTCAACAGCTCCAACAATACCTTTTTCTATGATGGAGAAGAAGCACCTGACCATGCAGTTTTGATAGTGGGATGGGATGATAATAAGCTTACTGCCGGTGGAACAGGAGCCTGGATAATAAAAAACAGCTGGGGAGATGATTGGGGAGAAAACGGCTACTTCTATTTATCATACAATGATACTCATGCCTTAAATGCTGCTACCGTATTTCCAATCAGAACAGAACTAAACAATATTGATTCAATTTTTATGTATGATTATTTCGGTCCAACAATTTCCTTTGGAACGTTTGGCAAGGAAAACAGCACTTTGATTAAATATGAAGTTTCCGAAAATTATGCTTTCCATAAAATTGGAACTTACGTT
Source organism: Prolixibacteraceae bacterium (assembly GCA_963678235.1). Taxonomy (GTDB): domain Bacteria; phylum Bacteroidota; class Bacteroidia; order Bacteroidales; family Prolixibacteraceae; genus JABMQB01. Next base: position 4,905,866 of record OY782766.1, read on the forward strand.
AACGGAATGAATTCATTAATTGACATTGAAATTTATGGAACAAAAGATGGGGACGAGCTAAGAGATACTCTTGTAAGCAACAAACAGTTTTTTGTAAAATATCCCGGATATCACACTTTTGACATCCCATTTAATACCAATACCGATTTTTACATAAAAGTAAAATACCTGTCTCCAAATAATAATTATCCAATCCCTATTGAGTATATCTTGCGTGGATACAATCCTGATTCGGATATCAAAAGCGATGTTGCCTGGGTAAGTGGAAACGGGACTGAATGGATGAAAGTAGGCGAAAACACAGATTTCGATTTTAACCTATGTATAAGAGCTTATGGGACAAAAAGAAATATTAAAGCTTCTTTCACATCAAACTTTAAAACGGTTTGCAACCAATCAGAAGTAACTTATACCAGTAATTCTTCGGGTAATCCTACCAAATATTATTGGGATTTTGGAGAAGATGCCATACCTCAAACAGCCAATACGAAGGGACCTCATAGTGTAAAATACACTACCAACGGATATAAATCAATAAAGCTGGTTATTGAAAGTGATATTGGAGAAAAGGACTCTATTACCAATTACAATTACATAAATGTTAGCGATCAGATCGACCTATATACGATTCCGACGGACACATTATATATCATTATTAATGAAACAGCTGACATCAGGGCCGCGGGTGCAATCAATTACGAATGGAGCCCCTCTGAAATGGTTATTGGCGATTTCACGTCTGCTGAGATAAAATGTAAACCGGATAAAGACACTACACTTTATGTAAAAGGAACAATGGGAACCTGTGAAAGTATGGACTCATTAAGAATAATAGTTTTACAGGCACCTCGAAACGATGATGTTTGTGATGCTATAGGACTTAGCCTTGGGACAACACATGGCCCATTCACTAATGTAAGAGCAACTGTACAGGAGAACGAACCAGCCCCTTCACAAACAAGCTGCACAGAACCTCTTCAATGGTGCCAGGAAGGAGGCTTGCAAAATAGTATCTGGTTTACTTTTGTTGCACCAATATCCGGATCGGTAAGTATAGAAACCGACGGATTTGACAACCAGATTGCTGTTTATGAAGCCGATAATTGTGAAGACCTCCTGAGTGGCGATTGGTCAAGATATACCCTGCTTGCTGCAAACGATGACTTTGACGATGAAGATTATGCTGCAAAGATTGAAGTGTTAACCGGATTAATTCCTAACAAAACATATTGGCTTCAAATGGATGGAAGTGCAGGAGGGGAAACTGGTAATTGTATGATAACAATTTTAAACCTTGGTCCTGAAAACGACTCTCCATGCGATGCTAAAGAATTGGAAATAGCAACAAAATATAGGCACAGTAACTTTTATGCAAGCGTTGAAAAAAACGAACCTTTCCCATTAGGTGGAAATTGTAATTCGCAAAATAGTTGGTGCCCTGGTGATACACTAAATGCAACTGTTTGGTTCAAATTTGTTGCTACCGATGCTGATGGAGTAACAATCGAGACCAGGGGATTTGATAATCAGTTGGCAATTTACCAATCTAGCAGTTGTTCGGGCTTAACCTCTGGCAATGTAGGCGACCACAGCCTTATTGCAGCCAACGATAATTACGATAAGTTTACCTCTGCCTGTTTATATAACATAAGTGGTTTGAATGAAGGTGAAACATATTATATTCAGGTAGATGGCAAGAATGAAGATTTTTACGGAGATTTTACGATTAAATTAATCGAAGAAACCAGTTCATCGGTTAAAACCATTTCATCTGGTGAAATCAAACTATTTCCTAATCCGAGCGAGGGCAGTTTTTCTGTTGATTTGACAAAAGTCCAGGACTACAACTGTAATTATAGGATAGGAATACTGGATGCGAGGGGTGTTTTATTGGAACAAATTGAAACAAATAATTTGCAGCAGATTTACAACTTCACCCTCAACCATGAAGGCCTTTATATTTTACATATTTGCGGACCCAAAACCTCCACTTCGTTACCAGTTATAATAAAATAGGTTCATTCTATAATTTTCGATAAGTTGATTAACTTAAGAGCCTCTGGGGATATTTCCCTGAGGCTTTTTTATCATCTTGTTGTTTATTTATGCCATTTTTAATATTCTGACCGGGTGTGTGCGTCCTTTCAGTTCTACCTCAATAAATGGTTCGTTTATTTTAACCGGTTTTTCCAGTTTATTGTAAACCTCTTCGGTAATCAATAATTTCGATTTGTATTCTTTGTTCAGTTGCTCAACCCGGCTTGCAATAATCACCGGGTTACCGGTTACCGAATATTGCTTTCGGGCTTCGTTGCCAACGTTTCCGGTTACAACATAGCCTGCATGTAAACCAATGCCGATTTTTGTTTTGCGGATAACACCAGCTTTGTTTCGATCTTTTAGTTCCTTCAATATTTCAAGCGAAGCCTGGAAAGCATTTTGGCAATCGTTGCCTTTTGAAACAGGTGCCCCAAAAGTTGCCATAAAACCATCGCCAAGCAACTGGTTAATATTCCCATGGTTTTTTTGTACCACATCAATCATAAAACCAAAAACATTGTTCTGATATTTAATAAGTTCTTCGGGGCTAAGCGATTCAGCCATTGGGGTAAAATCCCTTATATCCACAAACATGATGCATACAAATAATTCCTCACCCGGTTTGTCCATGTCGTTGCTCAGTAAGGCACTGGCCACATCTCCCGAAACCTGCTGCCTTAACAATGTAACGATTCTCTTTTCCGCCCCTTCCAGTTTATTTTTGGTTTTTGCAAGGTCGCGGTAAGCTATGGCAAGTTTTTTATGTTGTTTCCGTTTGGTAAAATAGAAATAAAGAATTACAATGGTTGCACATAAAACCAGAAGTGCAATAAGCAGGAAAAGTTTTCGGAGTTTGGTTTGTTTTTCTTTTTCCTTTTCAATAGCCTGAACGTTGAGGTCTGCTATTTGTTTTTGTTGCCTGAGCAATAGAATTTCGTCCTCTTTCTTTGAATTTTCCAGTTCAGTTTGAATACTATCGGCTTCCATTTTTTTGGTTAGTTCACGATATTTCTTTAAGTATTCAAGCGACTTATCGTATTCTTTCTCGCGGGCGTAAGATTCGGATAATTTTCGGAGGTTTTCTTTTTCAGTATTTAATGAATCCCGGTTTGCCAATAAAACCTTATCTTTCTTTAGTGGATTCTTTTCCGATGTTTGTGGAACTCCTGATTCTAATGGTTCGCTTTCGCTGTTTTCATATTCCGTAATCGCATTATTTAGCATTTTTTGTGCCTCTACGTGTTGGTCGAGGCTATCCAATAACATGGCAATCTGTAATTGAAACTCCATGATTTTCTTCGAGTCCCCTTTGTTGCGCAATAAATTAATAGCTTTTTCATAACTATTGATTGCCATTTGAAAGTCCCCTTTATTGGCACTCATTTCGGCGGATTTGATTGCTGAATTCAGCTTCATGTCGGAGGATGCATCGCTAAAGGCTTCCCCGACGTTTAAATCGCCAAATGTTTTTGAAAAAAAGTTTTCTTTAACATCGCCCGATTCCTTTTTTTGCTGGATAGTATTTAGGTATGGTTCTATCTGTGTAAGATCATTGGTTTGATTTATTTGCAGCGCAATCGATTTCGCTTTTTTTAGGTTTTCTTCTGCTTCTAAATAGTCTTCTTTTGCATACAGAATTTTACCTAATTGGAAATAAGCCAACATCAGGTGACCGTTATCGGTTGAATCTATTGTTGAGTTGGAATGAAGAAAAATGTTCTCGCCCAACGCTACTGCTTGTCTGCCATAACGGATGGACTTTCGGGAATGCTCCATTTGGTAGTAATAATCCGTTAGGGTATTTAAGTTCTTAAGCTTTTCAATTCCAAAAGTATTTTTAAGTTCAGATTCAATTCTATTTATCGTAATTTCCTGAGCATGTGAAATGTGTACTATCGAGTTAAGCAAAAGGAAAAGGGAGGAACATATAAATATGCGAGAAAGATATAATAACAATTTGCCCATACTTTCAGATTAAAACTTTAGTGGAACAAGGTAATTAATAATTTAACCAAATATTTGCACCACATTGAAATTAATAATTCAATATTACTTAGGTATTGGTTTTCCCAGAACTAAATGAAAGATATAATTAAAGCTTAGTTTAAAGATTGAATTAAGCTAAAAAGTTTATGTTTGTCTAAAGGTTTGCCAAGAAATCCATCAAACCCTTCAGCCAGTAATTTGGTTCCTTTTGGATTTTGAGAATAGGCAGTATGTGCAATAATTTTCAGGTCAGGCCTCATTTCTTTTATAAATTTTAAAGCTTCATAGCCATCCATCCTTGGCATCTTAATGTCCATCAAAACCAAATCGATAATAGTGTTGGTGTTACAGATATCCACGGCTTCCTGACCGTCTTTGGCATGTATTATTTCTTTATTCGGACCCGAGAGTAGTTCATATAAATATTGATAATTAATATCGTCGTCCTCAACAATCAGGATTGTCATATTGCCGTTTTCATTTTCTTCCAAATACTCAGATAGCTCATCCAACGAAGTCCTGTCTTTTTTTCTTGGATCAATAGGTAGTGTAAAATAAAAACTGGACCCTTTTCCTAAATCCGACTCTACCCAGATTTTTCCTCCAAGAAGCTCAATATATGATTTTGTTATTGAGAGTCCTAAACCTGATCCATATTGCAGGGCATCGCTATTTTCATCGATTTGCCTAAAACGATCGAATATAACGCTTTGGTGTTCTTTTTTTATTCCCATGCCGGTATCTTTCACATGGAATTGAACCGTGTTGTCATCAATCTTTTCGCAACCATAAACAATTTCGCCTGAATGTGTATATTTAATTGCGTTTGAAATCAGGTTAATAATTGACTGCTTTAGTTTTACACTATCAGTTAAAATTATTTGTTCTGATGTAGCTAATTTTTGATCGTTAATTAATACGATCCTTTTTTCAATAGGAATGGTGATACGCATTTCATCAAATACTTCCCGGAAAATAGAATTTACATCGGCTTTTTCAAGTGTTGAACTTATTTGGTTGGTTTCTAGGCGGGCAATTTCGATGATGTCATTGATTATTGACAACAGATAGTTGCCACTATTTTGAACAATCTTTATATAATCGTCTTTCTTCTCGGAGGTTAGGTCGGGTGTTTGCAGCAGTTGCGTAAAACCAAGAATCCCGTTCATTGGTGTCCTTATTTCATGCGAAAGGTTGGTTAAAAATGCTGATTTTAAACGGTCTGATTCTTCTGCTTTTTCTTTTGCCAGGATCAGTTCTTTTTCAATTTTTTTCTGTTCTGTAATATCTTGAACTGTGCCATAAATTTTTAGGATATCTCCGTCGTCATTAAAAATTCCGTTGGCAGTTAAAAAGATATGAATTTGTTTGCCACTGGAGTGGAACCCAATTCCTTCCAACTCATAGGCTTCTTTTGTTTTTAATAAGTTTTCAAATTTATCGGTAAGAAGGGAGGATGTCTTTGGGGTATTCATTTTTTTAAATTCCTCAATAGATGGGGCCGGACTTGCGGGATCTATTCCATATATAGAATAAAGTTCTTCCGACCATTTAACTTTTTCGTCGGCAAAATCAATCGACCAGTTTCCAATTTTGGCAAGCTTTTGTGACTCATGCAATAAATATTGATTGTCTTTTAGCTCTTTTTCAATTCTTCTTTTAGAAGTAACGTCGATACCGAACGAAATGCTGCCAATTATTTCATTATCCAGGTTATAAATTTCATTGTTTGACCAGGAAATAATTTTTTCAATTCCGTCTTTTGTCAAAATTGGGTTTTCAAACCTTTTGGGAAGGTTGCCTTGCATAAGTTTCGAGAATTCTTGCCAAACATCCGGATATTTTGATTTTGGGGTTAATATTTCAAACCAGTTTTTGCCCTTTAGCTCTTCTATTTTGTAACCAGTTAATTTCGAGGCAAATGGATTGAAAATTTGAATTGCCCCTTTATTATCTAATCCAATAATCATTACATTTGCCGTTTCTATCAGGTTATCACTGAATAAATTAGATTGTTTGAGCTCTTCTTTGGTTAAATATTCCTGGGTTATATCTTTGAATGTGCAGAATGTATTTTTAAATGTGCCATCTTTGTTTTTACCTAATGATCCCTCATATTCCACCATTAAATACGAACCATCTTTTTTCTTTAATTTAAATTCAGCATTTTGTACAAAACCATGTTTTTTAAATTCTGAAAACCTTTTCTTGAACAGAGCTAAATAATCGGGGTGCATGAATTCAGTAAAAGGTTTTCCGATAACTTCTTCTTTTGTGTATCCAAGGGTTTGCAACCATTTTGGGTTAACATCGATGAAAAAGCCATTTTCATCTAACGACTGAAAGGCAAGCGGGGCATCCTCATACAGGGCTTTGTACCGTTCACCAGTTTCTTTAAGCTTATCTTTTGTGAGATTCAATTTTTTTAAGTGTTGCCTTGTATAACCAAATAGAAGAATAGCGGTTATTGTCACATAAAAACTTCCTTTAGCCGATTGAATGGTTGCAAGCAGATGTTCGTCGTCAACTAACTGGTTAATTAAAAGATCAGAAAAAACAATCCAGAGAATACCAAAAAGCAAATAAAAGAAAGTGAGTTTGTATTGGAATTTAATCTTTTTCATTCTGCACGATGTCTGGTCTATACTGCTCTCAAATGTTTATGATTACTTGCGTCAAAAGCACTATAAACAATTCAAAATTTGCATGGGTTATTTAAATATAGTGCTTTTTTGAAAATTTCACACAAGGGATTAGCCATTATTTTGCCCTTAGTGTCGCCAAAACACGACATTTAATTGAATTAAACAATGATTATTTCAACACCAAAAACCTTTCAATGCTCAAGATGAATGATAAAAATTGGAGGAAATATAAGCTGTTTAGATTATATTTTTAACGAATGTTATTTGATTGAATATGCTCGTATGTTGTTGTTTTGAAGTGCTGGAACAATCAATAATTTTTTTGATTCAATGTATTCAAAATCGGCACATTTAATTTCGTTGTCCCGGGTGTTCAATAACTCGGTTTTTTGCCCATTTTTGTCAATCAAGTAAATATTTCCGGCATAGAGCGAAACAAGGTATTGTTCGCCAAATTTTTTAATGCCGTCAATGCCACCTTCTCCCATTGCTGCAATGGTGGTAATTTTTTTGCTATTAATATCTATTGATTTTAAACAATTATCTTCATTCGTGCCAACAATCAATTTTCCATCGTCAAATAAAATACCATTTATTTTGTTCAGCTCTTCATTAACCATCCAAGCTTCCATTTGTCCGTTTTTTAATCTGTGAATTGTTTTTTTCGGACCATCGGAAATGTAAAAAGTACCTTCATCATCAAAAGTTACATCGTTCGGGAAACCGTGATTGGTGAAACTGAACCGTTGAACAACTGCTCTGTCTTTTATACTGATCTTGGTAAGGGCATTTCGTTCAACAACGTAAACATGCTCTTTATAAATGGTTATCCCTGTACAGCCCTGTAAGCTGTCAATCCAACAAAATTCAATAGTATTTCCTTCAAGGTCAAGCTTTGAAATGCATTCGTTATGCAGCGATCTATCGCTTTTACTAAAACCACCTTTGTCGTTAAAATTACTTACATAAACGCATTTGTTGGCTTTATCATAAACTGCTGATTCAGGTCCCCAAAACTCCGCATTTGTTTCCCAAATTTTAACGAGTTTCACTTCTTTTTTCCCAGAAAAGGATAAGCTCATTATTGAACAAATAGCAATGACTAAAATACTTTTGATTGCATTCATGGCAGTTAAATTATTTAGTTTTGGTTAAAAATAGAAACCTTTCTAATCTAAAACAACGATTCATTTATTTAACTGTATATTGTGCCTTATTTTTAGATATCTTCGTGCTCAAATATGCAAGTTTTAGCTTTTTCTGATTTTAAAATTTCATGCAAAACCATACCAAGGGAATTCTATATGCATCCATAACGGCATTGTTATGGGGATTTTTGGCAATAGCCTTGAAAGTTGCCGTAAAAGAAGTGAATCCGCATACAATTGTTTGGTTCAGGTTTGTAATTGCATTTGTAGTTCTTGGCTTATGGCATGCTGTATATAAGCCTAGGGAATTGAAGATATTAATGCGTCCGCCATGGTTGCTGGTGCTTGCCGCAATAGCACTAAGCTGGAATTACCTGGGATTTATGCTGGGAATACATTACACAACACCAAGCAATGCACAACTTTTTATACAAAGTGGTCCAATTACCTTAGCATTAATCGGGATTATTGTTTTTAAAGAAAAACTTGGGTCAATCCAAATAATCGGGTTTATTGTTGCAATTGTTGGACTGGTATTTTTCTATAATCAACAGATACAGGTGTTTATTGGTGCTGAATTGAGCTATAGCAAGGGTGTTCTATTTACCCTGTCGGGTGCAATGGCTTGGGCAACTTATGCTGCATTACAAAAGAAACTTGTTCAAAAAATACCGGGGTCAACCTTAAATTTATTTTTGTTCGGATTTCCTGCATTGGTTTACCTTCCATTTGTTGATCTAAGCCCGTTTTTCCATTTGAGTTTTGGCTGGTGGTTACTTATGGTTTTTCTGGGGCTTAACACATTGGTTGCATATACCTTTCTGGCAAAAGCATTGGAGCATACCGAAGCCAATAAAGTAAGTATTATAATTATACTTAATCCATTAATCACATTTACGGTTATGGGGCTGCTGACCAAATTAAATGTAAGTTGGATAGATGGCGAGAGGTTTACATTTCTATCCATTCTTGGGGCGGCAATTTTATTGTTTGGCGCTATTCTCGTTGTTGGGAAAAAGCGAAAGTGAATGCAATTGGAAAATGTATTTTATATAATGGTTCGGTTTTTTGATTGGAATTGATCTTGTTAATTATAGCAAAAATTCTGAATAGCAGCAATTAAGCCTTATTCAAAATTTATGTTAAGGTTTTATATTGATCTGATGTTTAATTGGATTCTGTTTCAGTCCGCAAAAACAACTTATAACACTTGTTGAAAGTTAAACTGTCTTGTGTTTATTCATACAAAAAAAGGGGTGAGCCTTAAAGCCCTCCCCGCTATCAATACAACTTTTATTCCCTCCAATGTTCCGGTTTGTTCAGTTCATTGGCACATTTGACTTTTGCAATTTTCATATCCAGGACTTTCCCGGTTAAAGGCAAAACCATCCATGCATTGGCATATTTCTCAGGAATGGGGTAGGGAGCAACAAAACCCTTGCTTTTTGCATCCGGAATAAAACCAAACCTCGGGTAATAATCCATGTGCCCCAAAACAAATACAATTTCGGTCCCTCTTTCCCGTAGAAATTCAATGCCGGTTTTTATAAGCAATCCACCAACTCCCATTTTCTGAAATCTGGGTTTAACAGCTAAAGGAGCTAAAATATGCAGCATAGGCCGTTGTTTGGCATCCTCAAGGGTAACTTTAGTGAATAAAATATGCCCGATTGCCTCATTTTGATAAAAAGCAAGCAAAGATAAATAGGGCGTAGCAGTTTTATCTTTTAATAATCCGGCTACCAATTCTGCTTCTTTGTCATATCCGAAGGCTTGTTTTTCAACCTCCATAATGTCGTTAAAATCTGTTGTTTCTGTTTCTTTTATGATAATATCTTTTGTATTCATTGTATGTTGTTTTAATAATATTTGTAGCAACTTGCCTCGTTGCAGCCTAATAAATTGAACTGGTTGTAAATAACAAATTGTTCAATAATTCTTATTGGCTAATAATTAATGTAAATAAGGCATAAATCGACAATCCTTATTGGTGGTACCAATATGCATCATACGAAAGGGTGACAAGCAAAATCCTGATTGCAAAAGCAACCATACTCACTTGCCTTTTATACCGAGAACGGTACGCTTAAAATATTTTTTGCAGAAGTTTTTTGCATAAGCTGCAAACATAATTAAATTCATTTAATGAACAAATGTATTTTGTTATAATTTTAATTTAAATACTTTTTCAAAGATTTGTAAGTTGTTATATTGGATATTATTTGACTAATAGAGCCAGATTAATCCGGTTTAAATAACTTATTTTGTAACCAGTAAAATTTACCTAGATGCTAAGCTTAATGAAACTTTCCGTTTTTAAAACCCTCCTTTTGTGTTTGTTTGTTTTTGGATGTACTCCAAAAGAAAATAAAACAATTATTACCGTAAATGGTCCGGTAATTCCTGGTGATATGGGTAAAACCCTTCACCACGAGCATTTGCTGGTTGATATGGGTGGTGCCGATAGTACTGGTTACCATAGGTGGGACAAGGATTCTGTTATAGCAAAAGTACTGCCTCAGCTTATCGGGATTAAAAATTTGGGCTACAAAACTTTGGTGGATTGTTCCCCGGCTTTTCTTGGCCGTGATCCCGAACTTTTGAAAAAACTCTCTGAAGAATCGGGGATACAGATTTTAACAAATACCGGGTTATACAGTGCATATCGAGGGAATTATCTTCCGAAATATGCCTTTACGGAAACCGCTGAACAATTGGCAACCCGGTGGATTGATGAGGCTGAAAATGGAATTGAAGGCACCGGAATTTATCCCGGATTTATTAAAATCGCTGTGGAAAGGGCCCCATTAAAGGAGATCAACAAAAAAGTGGTTGAAGCCGCTTGTATTACACATAAAGCCACCGGATTAACAATTATGTCGCACACCGGATTGGCGGTTCCCGCTTTTCAGCAATTGGAAATTTTAAAGAATTATGGGATCAGCCCTTCTGCATTTATATGGACTCACGCCAACAACGAAAAAGACCATACAAAACAAATTGAAGCTGCCAGAATGGGGGCTTGGATTGCTTTTGACAAATTTGTCCCAAAGGATACAGAAGAATATGTTGCTTTTGCCCAACTGATGAAAGATAATGGGCTTCTAAACAAACTCATGTTTTCGCACGATGCTTTGTGTTATCAGGTTGGTAAACCCAAGGGTGGAAAAGGTAAAGGACTTGGTTTAATAGAGAGGCACCTAGTACCGGCTTTAAAAGATGCAGGGTTTAATGAAGAAGATATCGATCAGATATTTGTAAAAAATCCGGCAAATGCATTTGCGATTGGGGTTCGATTGACAAACTAGTTTAATAACCGTGCCATGAAACTTATAGAGCTGATTCAAGGCGATATCACCAAATTAAAAGTTGAAGCAATTGTAAACGCAGCAAACAATTCATTGCTAGGAGGAGGTGGTGTTGATGGGGCTATTCATAAGGCTGCGGGTCCTGGTTTGCTTGCCGAATGTAAAAAACTTCAAGGTTGCCCAACGGGTGAGGCAAAAATTACAAATGCATACGATTTGCCGGCAAAACATGTCATCCATACCGTAGGTCCGATATGGAGCGGCGGAAACAACAGTGAGGACATTAAACTTGCAGCATGCTATGAAAGAAGCCTTGAACTTGCCAATGAAAATGGTATTAAAAGCATTGCCTTTCCTAATATAAGTACTGGGGTATATGGTTTCCCCAAAAAACAAGCTGCAGATATTGCCATTAAAACAGTCACGAAATTTTTAGAAGGGCATAGCTCAATAGTTCGTATACTCTTTTGCGTGTTTGATGAAGAAAACTTTCAGATTTACCAGGAATATATAAACACTTAATCTTATTTAAAATGAAAAACATTTACGTTCTACTTGTCCTTTTTTTGGTTTCCTGTAACTGCCATACCAACTTGGGCACGAAACAATTGATGGATGTTGATGTTGCATTTTCCAACACAGCAGCAAACGATGGATGGAAAAAAGCCTTTTTGGAATTTGCACATCCGGATGCAATTTTATTAAGGGAAAACCATATGCCGATTGTAGGTAAGTCGGCAATTATAAGTTATTTGGGAGATACTGTTAATTCAAGCTTGGGTTTTTCATGGAAACCTTTGGATGCAAAAATAAGTTCGTCCGAAGATATGGGGTTTACCTACGGTATTTTCACGATAAAAGTAGATACAATCGTGCAGCAGGGAACTTATGTGAGTATTTGGGTAAAGGATTCCGAAGGCAATTGGAAATACATTCTCGATTCGGGTAACGAAGGTTTAGGTGAATAAAAAAGAACCCGAACCTAAAAACAGGTCCGGGCTCACATCCCCCTTATGATGCTTTAGATGATATCTAAAGCTTGCCCAATATCAAAAATTATATCGTCTGCGTGTTCAACGCCGCATGCTATTCTACATGTATTTGGTTTAATTGATGCCAGTGCCCTGCCTTCTTCTCCTTGTTGCTGATGGGTTGAAATTGCATTTAAAGTTGCAACGGTTTTTACACGGCCCAGGTCGGTAGCGCGCCAAATCATTTTTAAGGCATCGTAAAATTTCCTTGAATTGGTAGAATCTCCAATTTTGTCTTCCTTAATTTCAACGGCCAACATATAGCCATACTTATTTTCACCGCTATCTGCCAGTTTCATATATTTTTTTGCCAAGTCATGTGCATGGTAACTCGCTAACCCCGGATAATGAACTTTATCGACTTTAGGGTGTGCTTCAAGAAACTGAGCTGTTTTCAACGAATTATCACTCATTTGTGCGATTCTCATACGCAGGGTCCGCATATCGTTCAGGGTCATAATTGCAGCCATTGGGTTCAGTGCAGGACCATTATCCCGAAAGGGCCAAAATTTTGCCCAGGTGGCAAAGTCCGCCTTCATTTCATCTGATCCAATTTTACTGGTTATGTTTAATTTTGCTGTTAAAAAACCAATAATTGAAGTTCCGCTGCCACCAATTACTTTCGATGCCGACTGAATTACAATATCTGCTCCTAGTACCAGCGGGCGGGTTAGTGCCGGTGAAGCACAGGTGGCATCCACAATTAATGGTATTCCAAACGAATGTGCTAGTTTTGCCACTTCCGAGATATCAAAAATATCGACCGAAGGGTTGGAAGGGAATTCGCCATAGACAAAACGCGTGTTTTTATCTATTTTACTTTGCCATGCTTCCAATTTATCGGGCTCGGTAACCCATCTTATTTCTATTCCTTGTTCCTGGTGCCTTCGTATCCAGAATTGTTGGAAAGTTCCTCCATAAACTTTTGCGCTGGTAACTATATTTGGGTTCGGAAAATATTTATCTTTAACTAGAAACGGATCTGTGGCTGTTTTAATGGCACTCATTCCGCTTGAGGTAGCCAGGCAGCTTGCTTGTATATCGCTTCCATACGTTTCAAGTAAGGCTGCAGCTTCTTCCAAAAAATAGCTGGATGGATTGGCAATTCTCGAATAACACCAATTTGGCATTTGATACGAAAGGGCAACTTCCATCTCAGCGCTGTTTGCATAAGCTTGCGCAGGTGTCAAATAAACAGGCTCCATAATTGAGGCGTTGTTGTATTCGGTTGCTTGTTCGGCATTGTATAAACCATGGGTGGCAATGGTGTCAAATTTCCAAGTTTTTGCCATGGCAATTCTTTGCTTACGATCAGCAACCATTTGCTTCCCTTTTTCAATCCAATATGCTACATCTTTTTCAACGCTGGTTTTCATGGTCTTTATCTATTTTATACGATGTTTCGTTTTTAATGGTGGATAAAACAACCAAACTTTTAAGGTGTTGTACATTTGGCAGGTTCGTCAACGACTTTAATACCAATTCTTCGTATGCCGGAATATTTTTTACGGCAATCTTTAAAAGAAAATCGGCATCTCCCGTGATGTGGTGGCATTCTAAAATTTCATCAACGCTTTTTGCTGCTTCCATAAAGTCCAGAACATTTTGGCTGCCATGCCTGCTTAATGTAATTTCAACGAAAATAAAGGATCCTTTGTCAATTTTTTCAGGGTTTAGAATAGCTACGTATTTCTTGATATATCCCTTTTGCTCCAATTTTTTTACCCGTTCGAGTGTTGGTGGGGGCGACATATTAATTTGTTTTGCCAACTCTGAATTGGTAATTCTTCCGTTTTGTTGGAGTATTTCTAATATTTGCTTGTCAATACGATCCATTTCGTAATAAAATTAGTATTTGTTTGAAAAATGACTAATAATATGAGTCAAAAATATAAAAGTACAAAATATAAATAAATGACATTTGATTTGTTTTTGGGTGTTTCTTATTGTTTGTAGAATTAGGGAATAGAGATTTTTATAAAATGAAAGATTATTATATGGTTTGTTTAAGGGTAACCAACAATTTTTCGATCTCTTTGATTATTTCCAAATGCCGTCCCTCAAAATTATTGGCCATAAAAACAAAGGATATATCTTTATTTGAATTGGATTTTAGGTATCCGGCATAACATCTTACCCGCGACATTGATCCACTCTTGCAATGCAAAGTATTGCCCGGGAAATCGTTCTCCGAAAAAACATATAAAGTACCCTTTCCTGCTGTTGCCAAAGAATTTATATAATATTCGGAAAGCTGATTATCAGCGTACATATTATTTAATATCGACGAAATTTGCAAAGGCGTAACTGCATTAAAGTGTGATAACCCACTGCCATCCTCCAGAAACATGCCCTGGGTGTTTATTCCTTTCTTTTCCCAATAGCCCTTAATAATTTTCAGACCCTCATTTAAATTGCCAGATCCATTTTTTTCTTTTGCTATTTGTTTCACCAGATGTTCAGCAAATAAATTTACACTTTCGTGGTTCAAGACTTTAATTATCTCTCCCAGAGGTCTGGATTCATTTTTATGCAAAAGCTCATGATTGTTTCCTGAAATAGTTCCAATCTTAACCTCGCCATTTACCCGTATACCCAGATCAATTAATGATTGTTTAAAAACCTTCCCTAAAACAAGTTCGGGATTGGGAAGCGAGGCTTTAATGGTGAACTCTTTTCGGTTACGAGGAATAGTTCCCCGAATAATTCGTTTCCCATTCCAAGGAGCGCCATACACATATGCTTGATCTGAGTTGTTTTTTGAAGCAAGCACCTGATTATTGAAATCAAGGCCTTCAACGGAAGGATTAACCTTAATAATTTTTGTTGGTTTTCCGTTAGCTCCCGATTGAAAAGTAATTTTTATGGTGTTATCAAAAACAGCGAAAGCACCAGCGCCAGCGCCATAATAATTTCCCAGGTCTTCCCAGGTCCACTTGTCAGGAACGGTTTGGGTTTCATATTTTGAAATGTCCATCAATATATTCCCTTCAATTCTTTTAATTCCTTTGGATGAAATAGCTTTACTCCAATTTTTTAAAAAGTCAGCAGGAAAATATTTTGATCCAAGGGTAGGGTCGCCTCCTCCCTGAATGATTAAATTGCCTTGGAGTGTGCTGTCAGGGGTAATTTTACCCGTGTAATAAATAGGGGTTTGAAATTTATAATCAGGACCAAGAATTTCAAGTGCAGCTCCCGATGTAGCCAGTTTTAAAAGGGAACCCGGCACCATTGATCTGTTTTTATTGCTGCTTAATAGTTCTTCTTTCGAGCCAAGGTCATAAACAACGGCACCAATGGTGGCATTTTTATATTTAGGGTTGTTCACAAAGGCGCTAAACTGATTTTCAAAATTTTGCTGGGCAAAAGCTCCTACAAAAAGAAAAAGGCTAAAAAAAGTTAAATAAGTCTTTAATAGCATAAATTTGTATATTGTGGTCAACAAATAAAGTATAAAAAGCTTTAATAAAAAAGTATGCTTAGAACAATTTTAATTGTAGGAACAGGGGGTTTTATCGGAAGTGCACTTCGTTATCTAGTACAAATAGGAATGGAGAAAAGCCTTGGAAGTTCTTTCCCTTGGGGAACTTTTATTGCAAATATTGTTGGTAGTTTTATTATCGGGATTGTATTTGCTTTAGCCGAAAAAGGCAATTTATTAAGTGCCGAATGGCGAATATTTTTAGCGGTTGGTTTCTGTGGGGGATTCACTACATTTTCTTCTTTTGCATACAATAACCTGAATCTGTTAAAAGATAATTCAATTCATTATCTCTTCTTAAATATCGGTGGAAGCCTGGTTCTGGGTATCCTTGCCGTATACCTGGGGATTATCCTCGTGCGTGCAATAGTATAAACTAAATTTGAAAATTATGGAAGGAAATGCTTGGTTGTTAAAAGTTTATATTGGCGAAGGCGACAAAGTTAATGGAAGGCCTTTGTATGAAGAAATAGTTTTTGAAGCCAGAAAAGATGGGATGTCGGGTGCAACAGTCACCAAAGGAATGATGTCATTTGGTGCAAGCCATTCAATTCACACCATGAAAATATTTGCCCTTTCAAGCGATTTGCCAATCGTTATTGAACTAATCGACTCGAAAGAAAAACTGGATGTATTTGCCCAAAAAGTAAATGATCTGCTTGATAAAAGTAAAAAAGGCGGTCTGCTTACCATGCAGGAACTGGAAGTTGTAAAATACAAAAGGGGCGAGAAATACCAACAGTTTAGCCCAGTTTAATTCAATATGAAATCTTTGCAAACATAGTTGTGTTGTATGGTCTCTTTGACCACAATTCATTATCTTTGTGCTGGTTTTTCGAAATCGCTATAAGAGATTAATAATCAGCTACAAATAGCTAAAATTTTAACAATAAAATCAACACACATGTTAATTAACAATGTAATAGGAAGAGAAATCCTTGATTCAAGGGGAAATCCTACTGTAGAAGTGGAAATCGTACTGGAAAGTGGAGTTATTGGCCGTGCAGCTGTACCATCTGGGGCATCAACCGGTGAAAACGAAGCTTTAGAATTGCGTGATGGCGACAAAAGCCGTTACCTGGGAAAAGGAGTATTAAAAGCTGTTGAAAACGTAAATACCATTATTGCAAAAGAAATTGTTGGTATGGACGCAACTGATCAAGTAGGAATTGACAGCAAACTTTTAGAATTGGATGGCACAAAAACGAAATCAAATCTTGGTGCTAATGCAATGTTGGGTGTTTCTTTGGCCGTAGCAAAAGCAGCTGCTGAGTATGCCGGACTTCCACTTTACAGATACATTGGAGGAACAAATGCGAAAACATTGCCTGTTCCTATGATGAACATTATCAACGGAGGTTCTCACTCAGATGCAACAATTGCTTTTCAGGAATTTATGATCCGTCCAATTGGTGCGCCAACCTTCCGCGAAGGTTTAAGAATGGGTGCTGAAGTATTCCATGCATTGGCAAAAGTATTAAAAGCCAAAGGCCTTTCAACTGCTGTTGGCGACGAAGGTGGTTTTGCCCCAATGTTAGGTGGTACCGAAGAGGCAATTGAATCAATTTTAACTGCAATTAAAAATGCAGGTTACAAACCTGGCCGTGCCGAAGATGGTGGCGATGTTTCTATTGCAATGGACTGCGCAGCTTCTGAATTTTACAAAGACGGTGTGTATGATTACAGTATTTTTGAGCCAAATGGCGTGAAACGTAATTCAGAAGAACAAGCTGCTTATTTGGCTGAATTGGTTGCTAAATTCCCTATCGATTCAATCGAAGACGGAATGGACGAAGGCGACTGGGACGGATGGGTAAAACTTAACGCAACAATTGGCGACAAATGCCAGTTGGTTGGTGACGACCTTTTCGTAACAAACGTTGAATACCTGAAAAAAGGTATTGAATTAAATGCTGCAAACTCTATTTTGATCAAAGTAAACCAAATTGGTACTTTAACCGAAACTTTAGATGCAATTGAAATGGCACACCGTGCTGGTTACACTTCTGTAACTTCTCACCGTTCAGGTGAAACCGAAGATGCTACAATTGCTGATATCGCTGTTGCAACAAATAGTGGACAAATTAAAACTGGTTCATTAAGCCGTTCCGACAGGATGGCCAAATACAATCAACTTCTTCGAATTGAAGAAGAATTGGGTGCAAGCGCAATCTACGGATACAAGAAAGTAAAATAAGACTTTCAAAAATATATTGAAAAGCCTCTCTTTCCGACATGGAAGGAGGGGCTTTTTATTTTAGGAATTTCTTTTTCTCTTTTCGGGTCATTTCAAGACCGATAATTTTTTTGGAATACTCACTTATGTACGATTCGGGTGCAAGGATTTTTGCGCTTCCTTCCGACAATGTATAAAAACTCGGAATGATTGTTTTCCAATATTTTGTGTTTAATTTGGAATGGAAAATAGTTAATCCTACGTATGGAATTGGCTGAATTGATGGGTTTACCTTCCCCAATCTTTCTCCGGGATATACGATATCCCCTAGGACTTTTTCAATTCCATTTACAACGAAGTTAGTATATTCAGCTATGGTTCCATCTTCATGTAAAACATGTAGAAGGTTATTTACATCGGTATAATTATTTCCATCGATTTCCGGTTCGGCAACATTCGATACAACTTTAACCACTTGTCCTTTTCTAACAGCATGTATTGTATTTGATCCTTCAACAGTGAATCCTATTGAATACCATTTCCCGGAAATATCGGAACCATTAAACCCGGAGAGGTTTGATACATGAAAAACAGATGTTTTTTTATTTTTTGCAATTGGAAGCAAATATGGGAAGCCTTTCTCAATTTTGGGTGAAGGATGTGCCCTGTACCAGGAGAATACATAATTTATTTCCGGTTTTAAAATATTAGAGTCTGACATTAATTCCTGAAATTCAGAAATCATAGGTTCAACCCTTTTTATGATCGGAAGATCTTCGTTAAGACTCGTATTTTCAATCAAGGTAAAATCAAGTGCGATGTAAATTGGGACTCCGGTATAATTATATGCTCTTATATGGGCATTGCCAACGGCATCATAATCATGTTTTAAAACTACGTCCTCCTGAGCTTCGGAGCTAATCGAGAAAAGAATAATACTAAAAAATAGGGTGGCTAATAATTTCATGTTATTGCGTTATTTGTTTAAGGTTCAAGAAAAAGATTCCTAAAATTAAGATATTATTTAGAAACATTACAATCCGTAAAATGTATTTGCATAATGGAAAAGCAGGCATTTTAAAACTTAAATGGATATAAATTGTTTGTTTGATAGAGAGTTTTTGCAAGTTAAGCTATTGTAAACCACCGTGTTTTATTTGCAAAATTGAAAATATTTGTGCTTCTTTGGAATGGACGTTTTTCAACATATAATGAGATATTTTCTGTTAGCTTTGCTAGGGATGCTTTCTTTAAGTAGTTATGCACAGTATGGCTCAGTACCGGCGGCGCCATATCCTGTTGTTCTTGACAATGGGGATGGAACCAAATTAACCATTTATGGGAAAGGGGATGCCTTTAATGCTTATACTGTAACTTCCGATGGGTTTACTGTGATGAAAAATCCGGAAGGCAGGTACGAATATGCACGTTTGGATAAAAACGGCAAATTAATGCCCAGTGGTTTTCTTGCTAAAGATCAGGAATTCAGGTTGTCGCAGGAAAAGTCTTTTCTTTTTGGCACGCCTAAAGGAATAAGGCAGCTTACACCAGATCAGGATTACCCAACAATGTCTTCTGAAAGCGATGAGCCTAAACAATCATTTCCTAGTTCCGGAAACCGTAAAGTTTTACTCTTATTAATTGAGTTCCCTGACCTTCCTTCGAAATATACCCCAAATCAAATCGAAGACCTGTTAAATGTTGGCAGCAATTCATTCAGGCAATATTATCTGGATAATTCAGATGGAGATTTGACTTTGACTGTTGAAGCAGCGGGTTGGTACACTGCCAGTCATAATTATCTTTACTATGGTTATGATAATTCAATGGACAGGGCACGTGAACTGGCTGCCGAAGCAATTGATGCTGCCGAAGCTGCAGGTGTTGATTTTTCTGAATATACATCCGGATCGGTTATGGATAACCTAATGATTGTTCATGCCGGGCAAGGTGCCGAACTTGGCGGTCAAACAGAATACATTTGGTCGCACAGTTGGAATATTGTGGGAAGCCGCACTTACGACGGAATTACCTTGGATGATTATGTAATTATGCCTGAAACAAGAAATTGGGGCAGCGGTGAAGAGTTGGTAGGGATTGGTGTTTTTTGCCATGAATTTGGACATGCACTTGGCTTACCCGATTTGTACGATACCGATGATTCCTCAGAAGGACTAGGCGATTGGTGTTTAATGGCAGGCGGGAGTTGGAATGGCAGGGAAGATATTCCTTCCAATATGTCGGCATGGTGCAAGGAAGAATTGGGATGGATTTCTCCTACAGTTATTAGTAGTTCAGGCAATTATACGCTTCGTCCGGGCAACGATACCCGCGATTGCTACAAAATCCAAATTCCGGGAGATAGCGAATATTTTCTTTTGGAAAACAGGTATAACAAAGGTTGGGACAGTGCGCTTGACGGAGATGGAATGGCTATTTTCCATATCGATCCGAGTGTAAGCTCCGATAACGATAACGAAAATCATAAATTAGTCGATTTGGAGGAAGCCGATGGAAATCTTGACCTCGATCTTGCGGTCAATGATGGAGATAGCGGCGACTTGTTTCCAGGTTCAACAAACAATACTTCCTTTACCGATGCTACAAATCCAAATGCAATTTCATACAACTCAAATTTATCGGGGATAAGTGTAGTTAATATTGCTGAAGATGGTGAAAATATTACCTTTTCATTGGGAGAACTTGTTACGCCGGGACCAAATTTAACTTACGATCCTGCAGAAAATAATTTAAGTATCAATGGAACAAACCTTCAGCTTGATTTAAAACTGATGAATGATGGCAATCAAAGTGCAGGGGCGTTTTCAATCGGCTATTATTTGTCTGAAAATACTTCGGTTACAACCTCCGACATTCTTATGGGAACTGATTCATATTCAAGCTTAGCAGCATCCGCTTCAGTTTCTGAAAGCTTTTCTTTTGATATTTCCACCATTCCTTCGCTAGAATTGGGCGATTATTATGTTGGCTACATCATTGATTATTTAAACCAGGAGAACGATGAAACCGATGAAGGTGATAATTCCTATTTATTTACAGATAAGCAGGTTTCGCAGACCCAGTTGCCAAACTTAACTTTCGATGTGAACGAAAATAACCTGATCGTTGATGGCACAAATGTTACGGTTTCTTTGCAGGTGGAGAACCAGGGAGGTTCAACTGCCAACGTGAGCTCTGTAGGTTATTATTTATCATATGATGCTAATATTACAACATCTGACCTCAGGTTTGGAACCGATAATGTTCCGATATTAAATGTCGGAGGATCGAGCAATGAAAGCATAACAGTTGATATTTTATCCGCATTTCCATCCTTGCCACCCGGGCAATATTATATTGGATACCTAGTTGATTTTGAATCTGCTGTTGATGAAAGTAATGAATCGGATAACGATTTTGTTTTTACACTACCAATATTTGAATATTGTCCGCCGGATGTGACAAACATCGATGCCCATATTTGCGATGGGGAAACATACGCTTACAATGGGAACAATTATACAAGTTCAGGTATCCGGAATTTTACTTTTACCAATCAATTTGGATGCGACTCGGTGGTGATACTTGACCTGACTGTTCATCCAACTGCAACACTTAACCTTGATGCTACCATTTGTGAGGGGGATACATACCAGGTTGGAGGATCGGTGTATAATTCAAGCGGATCTTATACCGATATTCTTGAAACAACGTTCGGATGTGATTCAACGGTTCATTTAAATTTAGAAGTGGTTAGAACTCAAATTGTTGATATTGATACGGCAATTTGCTTTGGCGAAAGCTTTCAGGTTGGTGGTTCTGTTTACTCCGAAACCGGAAATTATACGAACACCTTAATGAGTACTGCAGGTTGCGATTCCGTTGTGAACCTCACTTTACAAGTGTATCCTGAAAGTGAAACTTCGTTGCAGGAAACCATTTGCGAAGGTGATACGGTTTGGATTGGAACGCTTGGTTTTTATGCTACAGGTACTTACACCGAAATATTGGAGAACAAGTTCGGCTGTGATTCAACAGTCACCCTTGATTTAACGGTAAATCCAAGCTACAATTTAATTACCAATATGGAAATTTGTGAAGGGGAAACAGTTTTGTTTGGCGAAACTGTCCTTTCGGAAACAGGAACGTATAGTGAAGTTTTTGAAACTAAAGATGGTTGTGATTCTCTTATTACGTTAAACCTGACCGTATTTCCGGTTCATCATATCGAGTTGAATGAAATGATTTGTGAGGCAGAAACCTTTCAAGTTGGAGAAAACGAATATTCTTCAGAAGGTTCGTATGTTATTAATTTAAAAAACAGCTTTGGTTGCGATTCCATTGTATCCTTGAACCTTTCTATTAACCATCCATCCGATACAGTTTTCGATACTTCAATTTGTGAGGGTGAAAGCTTTACTGTTGGTTCCTTTGTTTATACCGAGAGTGGTACTTATACCAATGTTTTGAAGGATAAGTTTGGTTGTGACTCAACGGTAACTGTAAATTTAACGGTTCATCCAACCAATGAGGTATTTTTGAGTGAATCAATTTGTGTTGGCAATAGTATTTCCATCGGACCTTCGGTTTACAAAGAAGAAGGAAACTATACCGACATCCTTTCCAATAAATTCGGTTGCGATTCGATTGTTCATCTGGAATTGCAGATAAATCCGGTTCATGATATCCTGTTAGAAGAAGTTGTTTGTGAAGGAGAAGGGGTTTTATTTGGAGGAATTGAGTTCGCAGAAACAGGTATTTATGTACAGGAATTAAAAAATAAGTTTGGTTGTGATTCAATTGTTACGCTTCATTTGACGGTTAATCCGGTAAACCAAACGGAATTGGATAGATCTATTTGTCATGGCGAGAGCTATGAAATTGCGGGAAGCTTATTTGCAGAAGCGGGAGATTATGATATACTTTTAAAGAACAAATTCAATTGCGATTCCCTGGTTATTTTGCATTTAACCGTGTATCCGGTTCACGATACCATTCTCGAAGAATCTATTTGTGAAGGGGAAACTTATACTGTGGGCAGTTCTGTTTATTCTCAATCAGGGATTTATTTGGATAGTCTTGTGAACCAATATGGTTGCGACTCGATTGTTCATTTGAACCTTACTGTAAACCCGGTTCAGGCAACAGAAACGGATATGGTTATTTGCGAGGGCGAAAGCTATTTGTTTGCAGGTCAGGCCTATTCTTCATCCGGATCGTATGAACACACATTTATAAATAAATTTGGTTGTGATTCGGTGGTGACCTTAAACCTGGAAGTCGCGGCTAATCCAATAGTATTCCTTGGGAAAGATACACTTATTTATACTTCGCAGACAATCCTGCTTGATGCGGGGGAAGGTTACCTTGATTATGTTTGGAATACAGGAGAAAATACATCATCAATAGAGGTAGATAAAACCCTGGGATTAGGAACAAATGAGGTGAGTGTGTCGGTGGTTGATTTGAATAATTGTTACGGGGCAGATGATATTTTAATTACCATATTAGATGATTCAAGTGCTCCGGATTCTCCGAATAAGACCATCAAACTGTTTCCGAATCCGGCTTCAACATATATCTATGTTTTATTGGAAAAAATCAGGGGCGATTATGAAATCAGGATAATCGGGGAAGCGGGCAATTTGTTATATTCGAAGGAAGGCAGGAGCGATCAGGATAAACTGTTGGAGAACGTATTTGTTGGCAATTTAAGAAATGGAATTTATTCAGTTCAGGTGATTACCGATGAAGGCATAAAAGCGGATAAAGTGATTGTTGTGCGATAGGCTTACTTGCTCAATACAACCTTGAAATTAAGTCATATTGTGATGTGAACAATAACCAAATGAATAATGAATTCTCTTATTCTAGATTTGGTTTTATACAACTTATCTCAAATATGTAATTGGTGGTTACATGCGAAATTCATATATTGTAAAGGTAATTGCATATATGCTAGAGGTTATGAATAAGCTTACATTATTGCTTGTTATATTTTTTATAATACACAATAATGTTTCCTCCCAGGTAAACTTGCGTCATTTTTCTGAAGAACAAGGTCTTCCAGGAGCAACAGTTCAAGATTTATTTCAGGATCAATATGGGATTATGTGGTTAGGAATAGAGTCTTTAGGACTGTGTAAATACAATGGAAATGATTTTTCGATTTATGAAAATATTCCCAATGACAGTACTTCCATTTCTAATAATTTTGTGTATTCAATAGTTGAAGATCACTTTGGTTCACTTTGGGTTGGTACAGGAGAAGGATTAAATAAATTTGATCGTACAACAGGGACATTCACCCGATTTCTACATAACGAAGGTGATGAACAGGCATTGCCTGGTAATCGTATATATGATCTTCTCCTTGATAAACATGGTTTTTTATGGATAGGAACAAACAAAGGACTTTCCAAATATAACATTGTCAGGAATGAGTTTATCCATCTTTTAACCCCAAGCGAGAATAATAATCTTGAAATAACAGTTTCATCAATCGATGAAGATATCGATGGAAATATTTGGGTTGGAACCGAAGAAAAAGGACTACAAAGAATATCTGCCAGAAATAATTTACTCAATGCAAATGAATGGAAAGATAAGAGTGTTGGTGAAATTACTGAGAAACTGCAGTTTGCTGAGGGATATTTATATGAAGTAAAGAATAATGGTCAAAATTCGTACTTAAGAGTATATTCAGTACAGATTGATTCAAGTCAAATATATATAGGCACAGGACTGGGAGGGGGACTTTCTGTTTATGATATTGCATCAAAAGAGATGAGCAAAATGGAATTCGCTAAAATGGGTGTGCCAATATTGGACAATTCGAGTATCGCTGAACTTCTTATTGATAAAAATAAGCAACTTTGGATTGGAGCATCAACTAATGGACTAGGTATTTTTAATTTGGATTCGAAGGAACTGATTTACATGGATGCTAAATCCGGTGATAGGGATGGCATTAGAAGTAACTCAATCAGGGCGATTTATGAAGACCTATCGGGATTAATTTGGATATCATCGAAATTCGAAGGTCTTTATTTATACGATCCTCGCCAGACAATAATAAAATTGCTGCAGAAAAACAATACAGGGAAATGTCTTAGCGACAATTATGTAATGTCTGTTGCTGAAGATCAAGATCATGATATTTGGATAGGAACCAAAACTGGTGGTTTAAATGTGTATAATCCTAAGGATCATTCGTTTAAGATATATATGCATGATAGGAACAATTCGCATTCAATTTATAGTAACCGTATTGAATGTATTTTCATAGAAGATAAAAACACTATATGGATTGGTTCGGATAAAGGATTGGAATGTTTTAACAAAAATGAGCAACTTTTTAAGCATTTTGGTGACTTTCGTATTCGATTTATTCTGCCCAGGAATTCAGAAGAATTTTGGATAGGGAGTCATGAGGAAGGTCTTTTTCTATTTGATACAAAAACAAAGCAATTTACCAGGCATACATCTAAAAATCCAAGTTTTTTTAGCAATAACAGTTATGCTTTTACTGATATAATTCAAGACACTCAGGGCAGGTTTTGGTTTGCTACAGAATCGAATGGTCTTTTTTTATATAATGAAGCTACTGATTCCCTGAAACATTTCTTAAAAAATAAAAACAATCCCGGAAGTATTCGTAGTAACCAAATCCGTTCCATTATTGAAGACAAAAATGGTATTGTATGGATAGGAACCAAATCTGATGGACTAAACAAATACGATCCTGACAACAATAGTTTTACGGTACTTACAAAAGAAGATGGTTTGTCTTCAAATTCCGTTTATAGTATTCTACAGGATGATAATGGAGATTTATGGATGGGTACCGCCAATGGCATTTCAAAATATAATATACCGAACAATAAATTTGAAAATTTTTCTGAACGATATGGTCTTCAGGGTAAAATATTTGAACCAAATGCTTATCTTAAAGCATCGGATGGTACAATGTATTTTGGTGGAAGTAACGGGCTCAATTATTTCAATCCACTAAAAACCTACAAAAGAAAATATAATTCCCCAATGATGATTACCGCCTTTAAAAAGTATGATGAAGTAATCGATAGTGACATAAACGGATACAAGGAATATGTTTTAGATTATAAAGACGATTATCTTTCCATAGAATATGCACTTTTAGATTATCGCGGCTCACAGAATAATAGGTATTCCTATAAATTGGAAAATTTCGATTCGCAATGGATTAATGCAGGAAACAGAAATTTTGCATCCTATACATCATTACCTTCCGGGGAATATGTTTTCAGGGTGAAAGGGAGTAATATCGATGGTGATTGTAATGAGGGAAGTGCATCAATAAAGATTATTATTCCTGCACCTTTTTGGGAAAAAAACTGGTTCATCCTGTCCCTGATATTGGTTTTAGTCATTATCATTTATAGTATCTATAAAGCAAGGATTAACTCTATCAGGAAAAATGAAAAAAACCTGAAAAAAATTGTTGAGCAAAAGACTATTGATCTACAAAATGCTAACCAGGCTCTTGCAAGACAAAAAGAGGAAATAGAAAAACATAACAAGTCACTAATTGAACAAAGTGGTAAAATAAAGTCTCAAAATCAAGAGTTGGAGGCACACCGGAATCATTTAGA